>CAWKDB010000010.1:0-4894799 GCA_963848295.1 uncultured delta proteobacterium
AAGCCGCCGACGCCGACCACGATGAACAGGATCGCCTTCTTGAAGATCAGCAGGATCTTGATCAGCAAGCCGGTCTTCGCCAGGATCGCGACGCCCGCGCCGCCGAGCACGAGACCGCGCAGGCCGATGCCCGAGTCCTTATCGCCGCTCTTGTGATCCTCGTAGCGCGACCCCGGTTTGAACCGGATCGCCGCCACGATCGGCGCGGTCGCGGCCTTCGCTTGCTCGATCTTGTCGGCACCGTCGATCAAGTTGATCGATAGGAAGCCGTTGCGGCCGAGCACACGGCGAAAGTAGTTGACGACGTTGCCCGACTTGCTGTGCGCCTTGAGCCCCCACTTCAGGTTGTGGCTCGGCTTGTCGTAGCTCGGCATCTCGCTCCACCCGTCGAGCATCAGGGGATCGATGCCCATGGCCTTGCGTTTCTCGTTCTGCTGCTTGTTGCCCTCTTGATACGACTCGAACAGCTCGCTGGCATCGAGCTTGTCGGCGTCACTATCATCGACGTAGCCCTCGCCGCTGTACTCGAGGAGGATCGTCCAGCTATCGGTCAGGGTGCCGATCACCGCGACGACGTTGGTCGGATCGCTGCCGCCTTTTCGCACCGCCGCTTGGGCCTCGGTCCTCTCGAGCAAGATCGCTCCGGCAGGCAGATCGATCTCGGTTTGATTGCCGAGGTCGACGAGCTTGGGCCCCGTGATGTGCGGCGGTAGATCCGGCGGCTCGGCAGCGGCGCCGCCACCGCCCGCGGTGGCCGGGGCGTCGGCCGGAGCGGGCTCCGGGGCCGGTGACGCCGCTTTTGCCGGCGGTTTGGCCGGCGGCTTCTTGTCGGCCCACGCAACACCGGCGAGCCACACCATCGCGACGATCACACCAAGGCGTCGGGTCATATCGACCATTACATCATGGCGCCGCGCCGCGATCGAGACCGCGTATGCTGCGAACGATGGCGAGCGGCGACCTGTCGATCACCGCGCTCTACACGTCGGGCGTGTGGGCGTGGGGGCGACTGCCCGACGCCGAGCTGTTCACGACTCGCGACGCCGAGCGCGTGTTCGCCGCGACGAACGCCGTGCTCGCGCTCGCCGCCGTCGTGCGCCGCGATCTACCTCCGCTGCGCGACTCGCTGCTGCACCGGCACGCGATGATCGATCACCTCGCCGCCGGCGCGACCGGCGTGCTCGAGCTCGCGTCGGGGTTATCGCGGCGCGGCGCGACGCTCAGTCGCGATCGACGCGTGCATTACCTCGAGCTCGATCTGCCGGCGATGATCGCGAAGAAACGCGAGCTCCTCGAGCGCACCGCGGCGGGTCGCGCCGTGCTCGCGCGCCGCAACTTCGAGCTCGTCGCCGGCGACGTCGCGAGCGCCGATCTCGCGCCGCTCGTGCGCTCGAAGCCGACGCTCGTGATCGCCGAGGGGCTCGCGATGTACCTGACCGGCGACCAGCGGCGCGCGTTGTTCGCGAAGGTCGCCGCGCTCGGCGAGCTGCGGTTCGTGTTCGATCTCGTGCCCGAAGCCGAGCAACCTCCGCCCGGCCGCGTCGGTCGCGTGCTCGAGGCGGTGATGAAGCGGTTCACCGGCGGCCGCAGCTTCGAGCGCGATGCGCGAACCCGCGACCAGATCATCGCCGAGCTCCACGGCGCCGGGTTCGCCGAAGCTCGCGCGATCGCGTCACACGAGGTCGCGACCAGCTGGCACCTGCCGCGCCGCGAGATCGCGACGACGATGGTCGTGTTCGAGGCTACGACTACCGCAGGCGCGCGAGCCACTCGGTCGTGAACACCGCTGACTTCGCGTAGCTCTGCTCGATCTCGTGCGCGATCAGCTTCTCGATCCGACCGCCGAACCCGAACGCGCGGACGACGACCTCGGCGCGCACGGTCCGCTTGACGCCCGCGCCGTCGGCGACGAGCTCGAGCGTACCGGTCGACCGCACTCGGTCGGGAAACACGTTCGGGACGGTCTTCCACGCGCCGATCCGAGTCGCCCGGTCGTAGTCGATGTGCTCGACGAAGCTCGCCCGCGACTTGCCGAACGCTTGGCCACCGGGCGACTTCGGATCGCGCCTCGGCTCGCAGCGCACGACGCGCACGATCCGCGTCGCGGTGCGATCGAGGCTGACGAGCTCGCGGCCGAGGCCGAGCGCATCGCCCAGCGCTGCGTTGAAAGGCTCGTCGAAGTACAGGCTCTCGTAGGCGTCGCGCGTGATCGCAAACGAATGCTCGACGACGAGCCGCACGCTCGGGCGCTTAGCAGCCCACCGCGTTCGTCGCGGTGAGGTTGACCGTCTTGGTCTGCGTCTGTTGCAGCGCCGGCACCTGCAGCTGCTGGACGCCGTCGTAGCAGTCGCTCGCGCCCTTGTAGCCGTGCACGCTGACCGAGTACGTGCCCGAGACGATGCCGCTGACCGTCAGCGGCTGGGTGTCGTCGATGCAGCCCGCCATCGTCGGCGTCGTGCAATCGACCGTGTACGAGCCCCCTCCCGCGATCGAGAACGTCACCGGCGCACACCCGCCGCTGCCTGCGTGCGTGAGCACGACCGTCGTCGCGGTGATGCCCGCGCCGGTGCAGTTGCCGCCGGTCACGCCGCTCTCGATCGTGAGCGCGAGCCCGCCGTGGTCGTCGACGATAAACGTCGCCTGCTGCAAGACGTTGTCGCCGCCGGACGCGATGTCGATATCGTCCTGCTCCGGCGCGGTCGCGAGCATCGCGCCCGATTCGTCGTCGAGCTCGTAGTCCATCGTGTAGATGCCCGGCGTGACCTGCTGGGACATCGCCGTCACCTGGTCGCACGGAAACGCCTCGTTGATCACCGCGTTGAGCGCCGGCGCCGACGCCGTGACCTTGACGCGCAACGCACCGACCTGATCGCATGCGAGCGTGGCGCCGGTCGGATCGTGCACCGTCCAGTTCGCGGTGAACGAGCCGGTCGGGATCGGCGCGTCGATGAACCCGCCGCCATTGCCGCAACCCGCGGCGACGATCAGTGCGAGCAAGCCAGGAGTGCGCATCGAACAAAATGGTACCGCATGCGGCGGCGCGGCGCGCCTTACGCGGGTTAGCGGAGGGTGGCTCGCACCTCGAGCGTGCGACGCGCCACACGGCCGGCCTCGTCGGCGACGACGATCTCGTGCTTGCCGGCGACCGGCGTCCAGAACACGCGTTCGGTCGCGGGCGCGGTCGCGACCAGCGCTCCGTCGACGAACCACGACACGGTCGCGGCGCGGGTCGATGCCGAGAGCGGGATTGCCTGCTTCTTCGTCGGCATGCCCGGGATCAGCGTCACGATCTCGCCGTCGGCCGGAGTCAACATCGACGGCGGTGCGCCGGTCGGATCGCCGGGGCAATCGGCCGCGAACGTCGGCGTCTCGGGGACCGCGCGTTCGCGTTCGACGAGCCACGCCGTGACCGCGCTCGGCAGCACGATGAAGCTCTTGCGCTGGTAGCTCACACCGGGGTGGCGGCACGCCGGGACCACCGCGAGCCCGTCGGCGCCGACGTCGTACGCCTGATGATATGGACAGGGCGCGGTCGGCACCGCGTGGATCGGTGCGAGCACCTTGACCTTGTGGTCGCAAGCCTCGCCGGCGATGTGACCGGAGTAGGCGCAGACGTCGACGTACGCGAGATTCGGGCGGCGGCTCGGTCGCGACCGGGGCGAGCGAGCGGTCGGCGAGTGCCTCGAGCACGTCGAACAGCAGCGGGCCCGCGGCCTGCGAGCCGACGAGCTCGGCGCTCGGCTTGCCATCGGCGTTGCCGGTCCACACGACCGCGGTGTAGGTCGGGCCCGAGCCGACCGCCCACGCGTCGCGGAAGCCATAGCTCGTGCCGGTCTTCCAGTGAATCGAGGCGGGCACGCCGTTGACGTCACGACGGCGCGGAAAGTCGGGGCGATCTTTGATCGAGAGCGCGCGCCGGGTCAGCCACGCCGCTCCCGGTCCGAACACCGACAGCGGCGGCCGCGGCAGGTCGTCCGCGGCGAGTCGGAGCGGCGCGTAGGCGCCGTCTTCGGCGAGGGTCGCGAACAGTCCGGCGAGCTCGAGCGGCGTGATCTCGATGCCGCCGACGATCAACGACAACCCGTAGTCGCCGGGTCGCACGCGGCGGCGCGCCACGCCCATCCGGCCGAGCTCGCCGACGAACGTCTCGACCCCGAGTTGCTGGAGCAGATCGATGAACGGCAGGTTGAGCGACTTCGCGAGCGCGTCTTGCAGCGTGACGAGCCCGGCCCAGTCGCCATCGTAGTTGCGCGGCGTGTACGTGCCGTACTGCATCGGGACGTCGGCGACGAGATACTCGGGCAGCGCCAGGCCGCGATCGATCGCGAGCGCGTAGAGCAGCGGCTTGAGCGTCGAGCCCGGCGAGCGCGGGCGAGAGAACATCGCGATCTGGCCGCCGTGCTTGGCGTCCGTGAAGTCGAGGTTGCCGACGAGCGCTCGGACCTCGCGGGTGTGGTGATCGACGACGACGACCGCGGCGCCGTAGATGCCCTTGTCATGCAATTCATCGCGGCGAAGCGCGATCTGATGCTCGACGATCGCCTGCGCACCTGCATCGAGCGTCGATCGGACGCGCACGACCCCGCGATAGCGCTGGCGCAGCGCGATCGCGGCGTGCGGCGCATCGCGCGGCATCGCTCGCAGATGATCGGGCGGTGGCGTCAGCTTGGCGTCGGCGATCGCCGCGCGGGCGTCGATCGTCGAGAACACGTTTGCGTCGATCAGCTTGCCGAGGATCTGATCGCGGCGAGCGCGCAGCTGGTCGACGTTGCGCGGCGCCGGTGCGTAGCGCGCTGGGCCTTGAGGCACCGCGAGCAGCGTCGCGATCTCGACCGGCGTCAGGTGCCGCGCGTCATGACCGAAGTAGGTCCACGCGGCCGACTCGATGCCTTCGATGTTCTTGCCGTACGGCGTGCGCGCGAGGTAGCTCTCGAGGATCTCGCGCTTGGACAGGCGCGCGTCGAGCTGGACCGCGCGGAACATGTCGACGAGCTTGTGCGGGATCGTCCGGCTCCGCGGCTCGAGCAAGCGCGCGAGCTGCATCGACAGGGTCGAGCCGCCCGAGACGCGGCGCGCGTGGATGACATCGGTCCACGCGGCGCGCACGACCGCGATCGGATCGACGCCATGGTGATCCCAGAACCGCTTGTCCTCGAGCGCGACGAGCGCGGCGACGAACTTCGGATCGACGCGATCGAGCTCGACCTGGAGCCGCCACTTGTCATCGGGTGACAAGAACACGTACGCCGGTCGGCCATCGCGATACTCGATGACGACCGACCACCCGAGCTCGCGATCCGGCAGTGGCACCGCGAACACCAGCACGAGCAGCACGATGAGCGCGGCGTTGATCGCGGTGATCGCCCACAGCGCGCTCCGCAGCAGTCGCCGGCGCGGCGCGAAGCTCCGGTGCCGCGCGCCGCGAGATCCGATCACAGCAACTTGCCGGTCCACGGGCCGCCGATCACGGCGGTGCCACCCTTCGCGCGCGCCCACAGCGTCGGGTCGTACATCGCGGTCGCCTCGACCGGCGGGATCGTGAACTTGCCCGACGTCACCGCGCGCACGGTGTAGATGATCTTCTTCGACTCGTGCGGACCGAGCTCGCCGAACGCCTCGAGGTGATCGTCGCGCATGTTCATGAAGTCGACCGACCACTGCTCGTCATCCTTGACCCAGTCCGGCTTCGTCGTCCGGCCCAGTCGCGGATTCTCGATCTCGAAGCCCGCGGGCAGCCGATCGACGAGCGCGATGTTCTGGATCGCGACGCTGCTCGTGTTCTCGATCTCGATCTCGACGAACAACAGATCTCCGAGCTTCAGCGTGCCCTTGCTCGGATCGAGCTCGGTCGAATCGAGCGTCTTGTACGACCGGCTGACCTCGAGCCCGTTGCCGCCGACCTTGTAGTCGCCGTTCGGCCGGACGCCTTCGCTGTTGATCACGAGCCACATTCCGGCCGACTGCGGCGGAACGTCGAGCGTGAGCGACTTGTACTCGGAGGCGCGCATCAGCGCCCACGTCTTGTCGTTCGCGGTCGGCGACTTGTGCTTCGAGGTCCGCGATTTGATCTCCGCGCCGTCCGCGACCAGCTTGCCGGCCGCGGTGCCCTTCGTCGCCGCGGACTGCACCCACTTGCCGAGGCCGGTGATCCCCCACACGAGCTCTTGGGTGTTGTAGTAGTACGCGGGCTCGCTCGCGAGCATCTCGGCGACGCGCTGCGCGAGCAGGTCACCGGCCGGATCGTTGCCGAACAGATCGTGGAACGTGCTGAGCATGAAGCCGCGCCGCCGGCGATCCGAGTAGAAGCTCCAGCTGTTGATCCGCTCGTCGAGGATCGGCGAGGTGTCGACCGCCTTCAGATCCTTCTCGTAGCGGCGATCGCCGGTCAGGTAGAGCGCGGCTTTCAGCGTGTAGAGATCCTCGGCTTGCTCGCCGGTCGCGTGCGCCGGGATTTGCGAGATCAGCTGCGCGATCCGCGCCTTCTTGCCCTTGCCGGCGAGCGCGAGCACGTAGTGGAGATACGCCTCGGACTGCTCGTCGTAGTGATTCCACGGCTCGTGGACGATCTTGGTCCCGCGTTCGTACGCGGTGACCCGGCCGTCGATCCACTTGAGCACCTCGGCGAGGCGATCGTCGGGCACCGCATAGCCCGCCTTCTTCGCGTCGAGCAACATGTGGGTCGCGTACGCGGTCCCCCATTCGACCGGCTCGGTCGCGCCCGGCCAGTAGCCGAAGCCGCCCGACGGCGTCTCCATCGAGAACACGCGATTGATCCCGGCGAGCACCATGTCTTCGATCTTGAGCTCGCCGAGCTGCGGATCGGTCTGTTCGACGAGGTTCGCCACGTACAGCAACGGCCGCACGGTCGAGGTCGTCTGCTCGATGCAGCCGTAGGGGTAGTGGATCAGGTAGCCGAGGCCCGAGAACGACTCGCCGAACGGGTTGTTCGTGAGCCAGAACGTCGTGGTCTCGCTCGTCGGCGCCCAGTTCTTGAGCGCGGTCGCCTTCGCCGCGAGATCGAGCGTGCCGGCGTCGACCTTCAGCTTCTGGACGACGCGCTCTTTCGGCCCGGGCGGCAAGAACGGCACGTCGAGCTCGTCCTTGACCTCGAAGCTCCCGGACTTGCCCTTCGCCTTCGCGACGACGGTCAGGTGCCCGCCGCCGACCGGCATCATCGCCTTGGCCTGGAACACGAGCGTCTCGGAGTGGCCGTCCTCGATTCTCGCGGTGCCGTTGTCCTTGCCCATCATCTGCAGCGGCGGCGGGCCGGACTTCGGCTGGACCAGGCCCGCGATCGGCAGCGCGACGCTCTCGAGCGACACCGAGACGTCGAGCGTGCCGCCCGACATGTTCGTGAGGAACACCGGGATCGCGACCTCGTCGTTCTGCGTGATGAACCGCGGGAACGTCGTCTCGATCACGAGCGGATCGCGCACCGTGACCTCGGCCTCGGCGCGACCGATCCGGCTCGGCGTCGACACGATCGCCATCACGCGCAGCTGCCCGCGATACTGCGGCACGGTGAACGGGATCGTCGCCTTGCCGTCGGCGCCGATCGCGACGATGCCGGAGAACAGCGCGACCGGCTTGAC
Source organism: uncultured delta proteobacterium (assembly GCA_963848295.1). Classification (GTDB taxonomy): domain Bacteria; phylum Myxococcota_A; class Polyangia; order Haliangiales; family Haliangiaceae; genus JABFXX01. The sequence continues at coordinate 7,593 of CAWKDB010000010.1, forward strand.
CGGTTGGACGCGGCTCTTGTCGAGCGCGCCGCCGTCTTCGCCGTTCGCATCGCCGTCGTCGCCGCCGCCGGTCTTCGACGACGCGCCCGCCGGTGCGTGCAACATCGTCCAGCCGATCGTCTCGTAGGTCTCGACCGACAGTGCGCGCTTCGGGAACAGCTGCGCGAGCGGATCGGGGGTCTGGAAGTTCGTCAGCTGCAAGATGCCCTCGTCGACGACCGCGACCGTCGCGAACGCCGGCCCGTTCGTCTTGCCGACGTCGAGCTGGATCGCGAGCGGGCTCGAAGACCGCACGGTCTGCGGCGCGGTGATCGTGACCGCCTGGGTGAAGTCGGTCGGCGTCACCTTCGTCGACGCGATGCCGAACGCGCGATCGGGCATGAACGCGTCCTTCGACTCGAGGTGCGGGTCCTTGACGATGAACGCCGTGACATAGACGTTCGGCGTGAACTCGTCGAGCTGGAAGCTCCAGCTCGCGTCGCCGGCCGCGATGTCCTTCCACTCCGACTTCACGACGTGGTCGGTCTCGACCGTCCACAACACGCGCCCCTTGTAGGGCGAGCGGAGCTTGACCTCGACCGGCTTACCGACCTCGATCGCCTTCGCGAGCTTGAGCGCGAGCTGCGTCGGCTTGGCGGCGCGCGGCGTCGCGTCACCGCGCTCGCCATCGCCGTAGCCGTAGTACTCGTACGGGTATTCGCCGTCGAGCACGAGCTCGGTCTTCGCCCTGCCCGCCTTGACCCGCACGACGTAGCCGGCCTCGGCCGAGCCGGGCGTGACGTCGAAGCTGAAGTGACCGTCGGTGACCTTCGCGGTCTGCTTGCCCTCGGGGACCTGGCGCATCCAGCGGTCGTAGCGCGACTCTCCGCTGCCGTCGTCGTAGCCATAGCCGTAGTCGGCTTCGAGATGGACCATCTCGACTTGCACTTCCTTCGTCGCGTTCGGCGCGAGCTTGCCGTTCCAATCGACGACCATGCCCTCGACCGTGAACGTCTCGCCTGCCGCGGCGCGCTCCGCCTTCGTGCGCACGCCGAGGTAGTACTTCTCGGGATGCAGCATCGCGGTCGCGGTCTTGACCGTCGCGCGGCCGCTCCCCGCTTCGAGCACCGACGCGGTCGCGGTCAGCAGCCCAGTCTGCGCGAACGCGGTGCCTTGCGCGAAGTCCGGGCACGCGACGACGACCTTGCCGTCGGGCTCGATCTGGCCGCGGCCTTCGCCGAGCGAGACCGCCTTGCCCTTCGGCTCGACGCCATAGGTGAGATCCGAGTTCTGTTTCGGCTCGAACCGCGTCGGTTCGACCGAGCACGACAGATCGACGCCGCTCTCGACCGCCGAGCCGCCGAACAAGTAGCGCGCGGCGACCTCGAACTCGACCTTGTCGCCGATCACGACCTCGGGGCGCTTGGCCGTCGCGGTCACCTTCATGCGCTCGGGCACGAACTCTTCGACCTGCAGGTTGTATTCGGCGAGCGGCTGGTTCGCGACCGTCATCGCCACCCGCCAGTGACCGGTATCGGCGAACGCCGGCAGCGCGTGATCGAACGTCACGACGCCGGACGGGTTGGTCTTGAGCCGGAGCTTGCGCACGACCTTCGCGCGCGGATCGATGACCTGAACGTCGATCGGCAGCGACTTGTCGGGCGCGCGATCCTTGATGTCGCGGACGATCGCAGTGATGTGTGTCGTGTCGCCGGGCCGGTAGACGCCGCGGTCCGCGTAGATCGCCGCTCGATACGGCACGTCGGCGACGTACGGCACGCCCGACGTGCTCGACTCGGCGACATCCGCGCGCAGGTCGGTGTAACGCAGGTACGTCATGTCGTCGCCCTTGTGCGCGATCAGCGCGAACGGCTCGGACTGATCGAGATCGTCGTCGATGCCGGTCAGCGAACAGCCGTGATCGCCCGACGTCGTGCACCGCCCGACGATCTTGCCGCTCTTGCGCACGAGATCGACCTCGACGCCGTCGAGCGTATCGGCGCTGTCCATGTCGAGCGCCCAGACCTGGACGGTTTGCATCCACGGCTTGTCCGCGGGCGCCGTCTTCTTCGCGACGAGCGACAGGTTCGTCAGCATCAGCCGCGACGTCGCCTCTGCGCCGATCCCGACGACGCGGAGCTCGAGCACGCCTTTCGTCGTCGCCGGCAATAGATGCGCGACATCGAGCCAGGTCGTCGTCCCGACATCGGCATCGCCGCGCAACGGGATCGTCTTCTTGAGGATCACGTCGCTCGTCCGTTCGTCGGCGGCGTCGCTGCCGTCGTTGCCGAGCCAGAACACGAGGTTCTCCGGCGGGATCAGGCGGACGACCAGGTTCAAGCTGTCGACGTTGAGGTGCTTGATCCCGAGGTTGGTCCACGCGGTGCGGGGCAGATAGCGACCGCTCGCCGCGAACGACAGCTGCGGCTTGCGCGCCGACACCGAAAACGACTTCGCAAACGGCGCGAGCAACATCCCGCCGTCGACCGAGCGTGCGCCCGCGTCGATCTTCATCGCGTAGGCGCCGCGCTTGAAGTCGCCGAAGATCCGGAACCCGGCGCGACCGGCCGTGATGTACGATTTCTTGACCGGCGGATCGAAGTGGATGCGCGACATCGCTTCGTCGTCGAGCTGGCAGCGCTGCGACAGGTTGTAGTAGCCCTCGCCTTCGTAATAAGAGCGATTGCCCACCGGCGCCGCATCGTCGTCGCAGATCACCTCGACGTAGAACCCGTTCGAGCCCTCAGTCACGACCGCGGCCTTGATCGCGATCGCCTTCTCTTCGGCCACGACGTAGTCGGCCTTCGCCGCCGGCGCCTTCGCCTCGGTCAACGAGCGCAGCCCGGACTTCACGGTCAACCCGAGCTTCGAGCCGAGCGCGAGCCGTTGATCCGAGACGATCATCTCGACCGTGTTGTCCGACGTCGTCGGCTTGCCCTCGATGCCGGTCGGCGCGTGGCCGTCGACCGTGATGTCGATGCCGGCTCGCACGATGTTCGGCAACACCGCGCCGGAGAACGTCAGCTGCATCGTGATCGTGCCCTTGCCGATCTCGACCGCGGTCGGCGCCCAGCTCAGGAACTCGAAGCTCGGCGTCTTGAACGAGTAGCTCCACTTTTCGCCGCTCGGCGGAGCGAGCAAGCCGTCCTGAGTCTCGAGCTTCTGGACGTCGAACGTGTAGCTCGTGTCGAAGTCGAACGGCCGCGCCGGCGTGAACGTCAGCTCGGACACGCCGCTGTACACGAGCGAGCCGGCGGTCTCGGGCGTGACCTTGACGACCGACTGGCTGCTCGCGCTCCCGACCGTGCCGCGCTCGACGATCGGCGTCGCGAGCTCGATCACCACCGCGGTCGGCACGACGTGCTCCTCGCCGAGCTCGTGGATCAGCGGCTGGATCCGCTTCGCCGTCACCAGCGCCCGCTTCGGCGCATCGGCGTCGGACTTGCCGGCGACGCCGGCGCTCTTCCCGTGCGAGCCGGACCTGGCCCTGCCGAGGGTCTCGAGCGAAGACCTCTTCGAGCTACACGTGATCGACACGGCCGCGCACAGCGCGACCGCCAACAACCGGCGACCCTTGATCATGTTCGTCCTTGCGCACAGGAACGCCCGACCCCGATCGAGCATTCCTAACTGGCGAGGACCATACCGTATCGGCGGCGGCGATCGGCGCAGGGGCCCTCGCTCGTGGGCCAGAAAGCGCCGCCGTCGCGTACGGCAAATCGGGCCGTTGTGCAAACCTTTGCACTTTGCAAGCGAAGGCGGCTCAGCATACTGTCGCGGCCTCAACGCTGGAGGGGCCCTTGAGAAACCGCGTCATCGTCGTCGGTCTAGCTTGTCTCGCTGCCGCTTGTGGTCCCCATCGCGGCGACGATGGCGGCGGTGGTGGTGGCGGTGGCGGTGGCGGTGGCGATGCCGCCGCGTGCGCCAGCTCGGTGGTCAAGGCCGAGCAAATCCCGCTCGATATCTACATCATGCTCGATCAGTCGTCGTCGATGACCGACACGGTCGCCGGTGGTGGCGACAAGTGGACGGCGGTCACCGACGCGCTCAATGCGTTCGTCCAACAGCCGGGGCTCACCGGCGTCTCCGTCGGCTTGCAATACTTCGGCGTTCCAGCCGGTGGCGCGAACGCGTGCACCGTCGACTTCTGCGCGGTGGATGCCGATTGCGGCGCCGCCGCGTGCGGTCCGTGCGAAGGCGCGGACGGCTTCGGGATCTGCCTCGGCGCCGCCGCATCCGGTGGCGACTCGTGCACCGCAAGTGACTACGCGACGCCCGCGGTCGAGATCGCTCCGCTGCCCGGGGTTGCCGCCGCGATCACGAGCTCGATGGGTGTCCACTCGCCGACGACCTCGACCCCGACGTCCGCGGCGTTGCAGGGCGCGATCGATCACGCGTCGTCGTGGGCGACCAACCACGCCGGCGACGCGGTCGTCGCGGTGCTCGCGACCGATGGCGATCCGACCGAATGTGACACGTCGCTCCCCGACATCAACGCGATCGCCGCTGCCGGCGTCGCCGCGACGCCGAAGATCCTCACGTTCGTGATCGGCGTAGGCGCGGACCTCTCGAACCTCAACGGGATCGCCGCCGCGGGCGGCACGAGCTCGGCGTTCCTCGTCGACACCGGCGGCAACGTCAACCAGCAGTTCCTCGACGCGATGAACGCGATCCGTCACGCCGCGCTCGGCTGCGTCTATCAGATCCCGCTGCCGACCGACGGCAGCATGCCGAACTTCCAAGAGGTCAATGTCGAGTACACGCCGGGTAGCGGCTCGCAGCAGACGATCCCGTACGTCAACGATCAGGGCAGCTGCCCGTCGAGCGGCAACGCCTGGTACTACGACAATGCGGCGAACCCGACGCAGATCATCCTGTGCAGCGCGGCGTGCGGCACGATCGAGGCTGACACCGCCGGCCAAGTGAACATCACGCTCGGCTGCGCGACGATCATCCAATAGCGCGGCGTGACCGAAGGTCGAGCGGGTTTCGTGACACGCTAACCGCGATGGACCTCCTCGCTCGAACGACCGCAGGCACGGCGCGCGGCGTCGCACGTGATCGCGTGCGCGTGTGGAAAGGCATCCCGTACGCGGCGCCGCCGGTCGGCCCGTTGCGGTTTCGTCCGCCGGTCGCGCCGGAGCCGTGGCACGGCGAGCGCGATTGTGCGCATGCCGGGCCGGTCGCGATGCAGGCGCGCGAGAACGCGATGGCCGGCTTCGGCGACAAGACGGTGTTCTCCGAGGACTGCTTGTCGCTGAACGTGTTCGCACCCGCGACCGGCGCGAATCATCCCGTGATGGTGTGGATCCACGGCGGCGCGTTCATCATGGGCAGCGGGTCCGTGCCGCTCTACGACGGCGCGTCGTTCGCCGCGCGTCACGACCTCGTCGTGGTCACGATCAACTATCGGCTCGGCCTGTTCGGCTTCCTCTACCTGGGCGACGAAGGCAACGTCGGCCTACTCGATCAGGTCGCGGCGTTGCGCTGGGTGCGCGACAACATCGCGGCGTTCGGCGGCGACCCGGGCGCGGTCACCTTGATGGGCGAATCGGCGGGCGCGATGTCGATCGCGTACTTGCTCGGGATGCCGGCCGCGCGCGGCCTGTTCCACCGCGCGGTCCTCGAGAGCGGCGCCGGCTCGCTCGAGCCTCCGACGCGCGACGACGCGACCGCGGTCACGTCCGGCGTGCTCGCCGAGCTCGGCGCGACCGCCGCGACGATCGCCGACGTGCCGGCCAATCGGATCGTCGCCGCGCAAGCGACGATGTTGCGCGCGCGCGGGCTCGGCGCGATCTCGCCGTACCTCGATGGCGTCACGGTGACGCGCAGCCCGTCGGCGTCGGCGCGCGCCGGGGACGTCGCGAACGTGCCGGTGCTGATCGGGACGAACCGCGACGAGTGGAACCTGTTCGACGTCGTGATGCCGGCGACGACCGAGATCGCGGCGGCTCAGGTCCGCGGCCGGCTCGGCGCGGACACCGACCGCGTGCGCGCGGCGTATCGCAGCTGGAGCGATCTCGTCGGTGACGTCGTGTTCCGCATCCCGGCGATCCGGCTCGCCGAGGCGTTCCCCGGGCCGGTCTACATGTATCGGTTCGACGTCGCATCGCCGGCGTTCGGCGGCCGGCTCGGCGCGGCGCACGCGCTCGAGTTGCCGCTCGTGTGGAACCAGCTCGCGAATCCCTTCGTGACGATGTTGTTCGGCGGCGACATCGCGCCGTTCACCGCGATCGGGCTGCAACTGCACGATACGTGGTCGGCGTTCATCCGCACCGGCGTGCCCGAAGGGGGCGGCCTGCCGGCGTGGCCGCTGTACGACGCTGTACGTCGAGCGACGCTCGTCATCGATCGCGCGCCGCAAGGCTCGCGGGTCGTCGACGATCCGGGCCGCGAGCAACGCGAGCTGTGGCCGAGCTGAAGATCTCGCGAGCCGCCCGGCCGATGCACGCGGTCGTGCGTCACCACGCGGGCCGGCGCTCGGAGTAGCGGTGGCGACTCGCCCCCTCACCGTCTCGGCGCGGTCCCATCCCCATGTAGGGCCCTGATCTCGGCAGCATCGCTGTAACAAAATACGCTGAGCTGAAAGCTCTCGAGCGCGGCTCCACCGAGGATCACGCTCGCGATGCGATCGCGACCAAGCTGGACGCAGGCACCGCGCGAGGGTGGTGTCTTCGGCCCCGGGAGATTCCCCCATGCGCGACACCGTTTTCGCAAGTCGATCCAGGACGAGGGCACGAATCCCGCAAAGGTCGCTCACCATGCGCACGTCATTGAGCGTGGTCCTCGCGATCGCCGCATGCGGTAACGATCACGGCAAGCCGAACGTCACGCCCGACGCAGGCACACCGCCGGGCGGCAGCACGGTCGTCTACTTGACGCCGATCCAACACCTGAGCCGCGCATCGCTCGCGCTGCGGGGCGTGCGGCCGTCGCTGCAGGATCTACAAGACGTCAGCGCCGATCCGTCGCAACTGCCGGCGAAGGTCGACGCCTACCTCGAGACGCCCGAGTTCGGCGACATGATCATGGACCTCCACAACGAGGCGTTGCTGTTGCGCATCGAGTACCCGCTCTACGTGCCCAACGTCGGCACGTTGCCCGACGGTACGACGTTCACGGATATGGCCGGGTCGTTCGACGAGCCGTTACAGCTGATCCGCGACATCGTGATGACGAACCAACCGTACTCGAACATCGTGACCGCGCCTTACACGATGGCGAACACCATCGTCGCCGGGATGTGGCAGGTGACGCCGACGGTTCCGCCGACCGATACGACGACTTGGGTGCGTGCGACGTGGAATGACGGACGCCCGGCCGCCGGCATCTTGTCGACGTCGATCCTGTGGCAGCGCTGGATGTCCGCCGGGTTCAACTACGATCGCGGTCGCGCGAACATGGTGTCGCGCGCGCTGCTCTGCCACGACTTTCTCCAATCCGACATCGCGGTCGACACGTCGGTCGATCTGTCCGATCCCGAAGCGGTCGCAAAGGCGGTGCAGACCAACGCTTCGTGCGCGGGCTGCCATCAGACGCTCGACCCACTCGCGAGCTACTTCTTCGCGAACGCCGACTCGCAGCAATCGTTCCCCTCGTGGCCGGCCTCGACCTACAACCCGAGGAACATCAACCGGTGGATGACCACGAACGAACGGCCGCCCGGTTACTTCGGCGACGCGCCGGCCGGTGTCGACGGACTCGGCCAGGCGATCGCGGCCGATCCGCGGTTCCGGCAATGCGCCGCGATCAACTTCGCCACGTTCATGACCCAGGTGTCGCGCGATCAGCTCCCGGATGCATGGATCGCGGATCTCCAGAGCCAGTTCGAGCAGAGCAACCTGTCGGCGAAGGCGCTGGCACGAGCGATCGTGCTGTCCGATCAGTTCCGCGTCGCGTACGACACCGATCCGACGAAGGCCGAGGCCACGGTCGGCTATCTCAAGATCCGACCCGAGCAGCTATCGCGCATGCTGTACGACCTCACCGGGTTCACGTGGACCACGACGTCGACCGCGAAGACGCCCGACGTGGTCGGCTTGACGAACCTCCTGACGAGCGACTACATCGGCTTCCGCGCACTCGGCGGCGGTATCGATTCGTACTTCGTGACATCGCCCGTGCTGACGATGAACGCGACGTCGACGTTGACCGCAAGGTTCGCCGCCGCGGCCGCGGCGGACTTCGTGATCCAGCACGATGCTGCCGCTGCCCCGGCCGATCGCACGCTCATGACCCAGGCGGACGTCACGTCGACAGACGAGCCGACCGTACGCGCCGAGCTCGTCTACCTGCACGCGCGAATCTTCGGCGAGCTCGTCACCGCAGATGATCCGTCGATCACCACGACGTACACGATGTTGTTTCAACCCGCGCTCGAGCAGAGCGGCGATCCGCAACGCGCATGGACCGTCACGCTCATCGGCATGCTGACCGATGTTCGCAGCCTCTACTACTAAGGAGCCCCTATGAACCGACGCGATCTACTCAAGTACGGTGCCGCGGCGTTCACGCTAGGAGCGCTCGACCCGCTCCTACGCACGCGCAAGGCGACGGCTGGGGCCCCGGGTCCGGCGCGCCGCTTGATGCTCGTGTTCGCGCAGGGCGGCTGGGACACGACCTACTCGGTCGATCCGAAGACCCAGTCGTCCGAGATCGATATTCCGGACGGCGGGGTCGGCTGCCAGGTCAAGACCTACGGCTCCGGAGGCCTCGACGCGTTCCTCACGAGCGGGCCGGCTGGAACCAGCGTCGATGCGTTCTTCAGCGCGTACGCGGCGAACACCGCGATCGTTCGCGGCATCTCGGTCGCGAGCGTCGCACACGCCGAGTGTGCGAAGCGGATGTGCACCGGCACGCGCAATTCGACGAGCCCCGACATGGGTGCGATCGTCGCGCACGATCTCGCGGACAGTCTACCGTTGCCGTACCTGATCCTCGGCGACACCGCATTTTCCGGACCGTACGCGGCCAGCGCGGGCCGAGTCGGACCGACGAACCAGATCATCGCGTTGCTCGATCCGAAGCAGGCGTATCAGACCGGCAGTAGCCCGCCGTTTACGACGACGAGCGCCGAGGACGACATCCTCCAGGCGTACTCGATGGCGTCGGCCACCGCGACGCGAACCGATCGTGCGGCGAACGGTTACAACGCGGCGCGGGTCGACGACCTCACGTTTTCGCTGCAGCACGCGCGACTCCTCCAAGGCAAGGCTGCGAGCTTCGGCCACCGCGGCGCGACGTTGAAGCTCGGCGATCAAGTCACGCTCGGCGTGACCGCGTTGCAGCAGGGTATCGCGCAGTCCGTGATGCTCAACACCGAGCTCAAGTGGGACACCCACTCGCAAAACACCGACCAGGAGACTTCGCATCAAGCGTTGTTCGACGGGCTCAAGCAGTTGCTCGACGCGCTCGCGACGACACCCGGACAACAGTCCGGCACGTACATGATCGACGACACGTGCGTCGTCGTATTTTCCGAGATGGGGCGCACGCCGAAGCTCAATGCGAACTCGCAGCCGGGCAAGGATCACTGGCCGGTCACGTCGGCGATGGTGATCGGCGCGGGCGTCAAAGGCGGCGTCGTCTTGGGCGCAACGACCGACGGGCTCGACGGCACGAATGGCATGCAAGCCGAGCTCCTCGACTTCACGACCGGCGCGGTGTCGTCGACCGGACAGTCGCTGATGTTCCAGAACTTCGCGGCGGGCGTGCTGCAACTGTGTGGCGTGGATCCGTCGACCCACTTCTCCAACACACCGGTGTTCGATGCGTTTATCGCATAAGGCCCTCATCATCACCGCACTCGTCGCGGGCTGCGGCCACGAACCCGGTGCCGGTCCCGATGCGAGCGTGTTCGTGCCGTTACCGGATGGCGCGAGCTGCGCGAATTCCTACATGACGTACGACAACTTCGGCGCGCCGTTCATGGCGAACTGGTGTCAGGGCTGCCACAGCGCGAGCCTCCCCGACGACATGCGGCAAGGCTCACCGATGGACGCGAACTTCGACACGCTCGCCGACGTCAAGCAATGGGCCGAGAAGATCGCGGTGTGCGCCGACGGCGACGGCTCGCAAGGTTCCGCGATGGGCTGCCCGCCCGCTGATCCGCCGACCGGTAAGCCACCGATGCCGCCGTCGGGCGGTCCACCTGCCGATGATCGCGAAGCCCTGGCGGAGTGGATCGCCTGCGGAGCGAACCCATGAGGTCACTCCCAGCGCTCGTTGCCTTCGCGCTCGGCTGCGGCGGCAGCCACCTCGATGCCGGCGTCGACAGCAACAGCGGGATCGACAGTGGCCACGACGGCGTCGTCGATCACGATGCTGCCGCGTTCTCGCCCCTTGTCTCGAGCTGTGCGGTGACCACGACGACGTTCGCGCCGAACCCATGTCCGCCGCCGGCGAGCGCGCACGGCAAGGCCGACTTCTGCTTTCGCCCGCAATGGCAAGGCGTGACCGCGGTCGACCTCTACGGTCAGTTCTCGCCTGGCGACGACTGGTCGAGGCCGCGCGCGTCACTGACCGACGACGGCACCGGCACGTTCATCGTCACGGGCGTGACCGTGCCCGACGGCGGACCCTATCCTTATCTGTTCAAGGTCACCGGCGACACCGACAACGTCGTCACGGGCAATACCTGGTTCGAAGACCAGACGAACCCGGCGTTCATCGGGCCGATCGACGGCGCGCCGATCAAGCGCTCGATCTCGAGCCTCACCGTACCGCAGCCGGCCGCCGCGGCGCTGCACCATGTCACCGGCAAGGTGATGTACGGCGACGCAGCGCAGCCGTGCTTCATCGTCGCGATCGATGTCGGCGAGGTGCTCGACGGCACGAAGGTCGTGTCGGAGCATTCGACGGGGAACTACGCCGAGACCGCTGCCGATGGCAGCTATGACTTCGCGATCGCCAACGGCCAAGTCCAGACTGCGGTGCGCTATCCGTTCTTTCTCGCCGGGGCGACCGCCCCGTATCCCGATCCTATGACGACGCCGTCGATCGGCATCGCGCGTCAGACGGTCCAGCTCGCCGGCGCCGACATCGCGCTCGACCCGCTCGATGTCACGTTCGCGGCGACCGACTACGCCGCGATGTCGCCGACGTCCGGCACCGCGCCGCTGCCGACGAAAGCCGCGCCGCTGACGTTCACGATCGACCTGATCGCCGGCGCGCAGACCGCGACGATCGCGGTGATCGGCAACAACATCGCTGGCGACGATGCCGACTTTCAGAGCAAGCCCAGCACGATGACCTCGGTGGAATGGGACGGCACGATCGGCATGAACGGCTCGGCCCAGGCCGACACGCCGTACTTCTGGGGTACGTGGCAGCAACTCGCGACCTGGAACGAACAGAGCCTGTTGTTCCCGATCGAGTTCCCGAGCAGTGACTAGGGCACGAGGCGGGCGTGGGCCGCGACGAGCCGCTCGCGATCGCTGTGCGCGCTGAACTAGGGGCCGGAGAACGGCATCGGCGGATCGGGCTCGACCGGCGGCGCCCGGACATAGCCGATGACCGGGCCCCACGGGGCATCGACCGTGACCTCGAGCCAGGCGTTGTTCGTCTCGCGCGTGTGCTCGAGCATGCCGTCGACGAGCCCGATCACCGCCGCATCGTCGCTCGGCGCGGCGCGCAGGCACGTACCGACAGGGACGCCGACGCCGCTCGGCTTCGGCATCACGCCTTCGATCGTGTCGTCGCTGAAATCGAGCCGCCGCACCTGATGGCGCGCCAGCACCTGCTCCGGCCGCGGCGCCGCGACCCAGCCTTTGACGAGGGCGACGCCGTCGTCCGCCGTGACGTGCTCCCAGCCGATCGGCGCGTCGGTGAAGTCGAGCGCGACCGGGAGAGTGCCGTCCACGGTGGCGATCTCGGGCGCCGAGGGATCGGGCTCGGCGCGCAGGTGTGCGAACCTCTCCAAGCGAGCTCGGCCCGGGTGCCGCGCGGCCGGCTGCCAGACTCGGCGGCTCGCGGTCGCTGGAATCCAGCCGTCGACCGAGACCGGGCCGACGTGATGGATATGGAACCAGCCGTGATCGTCGTGATCGGGGAGCGCCGCGCCCTGTTCGACCCATGCACCGATCGGCGGACCGCCCGGGATTTCGCTCAGTGGTGCGAGCGTGGCCACCACCGGCGTGAGCGCGCTCAGCGGACGGTACGCCGCGACGATCACCCCGGTCGATTCGTCCGCGAGCCCGGCGATCGTCCCGTTCAGTCCTATGACGATGACCTCGCGACCACCGAGCACCGCTCGCCACGGGGAGCTCGCCGCGGTGTGCCACTCCGCCGGGTAGCAGGGTGGCGCGACGTGGCTCGCGAGTTGGCTCGCGCTTCGCGATCCGGCGCAGCTCAGCGCGACGCTCGCGACAACGACCCCGATCCGCACATCGCGTAGACACCGCCGCGGGCTCGTGGTTGCGTCAATCTGCCTGCACGCACAGCTCGATCTGGTTGACGACGAGCGAGTCCGACGACGGGCCCGCCTTGATCCGGATCAGCGCGCCGTCATCGCCCGGAGCGAGTGCGGACGTAATGTCGGCCGAGTACCACGCGTAGGGCGCGACGTTGCTGACCAGGTCGGTCGGCGCCGAGCCGGTGTCGACGAACGTCTGCCAGTTGAAGCTGCCGGACGTATCGACGTCGTAGCTGCGCCCGAGGATCGACAGGGTCGCCGACGCGATCGAGGTGACCCCGACCGTCGACAGCTCGATGTCGATGAAGTCATCATCGCCGAGCGCGACCCCGCCCGCGCCGAGGAACGGGTCGACGAACGATGGCGTAAATCCGATCTCGTAGCCGTACGCGTCGGTGTGATCGCGCGAGTGGTCGGGCAAGCCGTCGACGTCGTACACCACGTACGCCGTACCGTCGCCATCGGCCCAGGTCACGCGATATGCCGTCGCACCCGCGCTGCCGGAGAGGCACGGGCCGCCGGTGATGATACCGGTCGTCGTAGCGCCATCGAGATGCCCGCCGCCATCGAGGTGCCCGCCGCCGTCGCGATGCTCGCCGCCGTCGAGATGCTCGCCGCCGTCGACGTGATCGCCGCCGCCGCTATCGAGATGCCCGCCGCCGCCGCCTCCATCCGCGCCCGCACCGTCGCGACCCGCTCGGCCGCAGGCGACGACCCCGCACAGAGCGACCGAGAGCGCGAGCCGATTCATCGCGCCGGTTCTATCGCAAAGCCGCCGCCGTTCAACGGATAGTTTCGGCCGCGACGCGATCAGGGCGGCTCAGTCGCCCGCTAAAGGGACTCCGGCGGCATCAACCCGTCAGCGCAACACTTCCGCTAATACCTCGGCAGGACTACGCCAGCCAAGCGTTTGCCGTGGGCGGCCGTTGAGCTGCCTCGCAACCTTGTCGAGGTGGCGCTGATCGTGGCGCCCAATGTCTTCGCCCCGCGGAAAGTATTGGCGAAGCAACCCGTTGGTGTTCTCGTTGCTGCCGCGCTGCCAGGGGCTATGCGGGTCGCAGAAATAGATATCGATGTCAGCATCGATGGAGAGCTGTTTGTGAGCGCTGAGCTCGCTGCCTCGGTCCCAGGTCAATGACTTGCGGAGCTCGCTCGGCAAACGCTGGATGTGCTTCTTGAGCGCCGTTGTCACGGTCTTGGTGTCCTTCGACGGGATCCTGATGAGCATCACGAATCGGGTCTTGCGCTCGACGAGTGTGACGATGCAGTTCGACGGCGTTCCAAACACCAAATCGCCTTCCCAATGACCTGGAACTGCTCGGTCCTCGACCGATGCGGGACGCTCACTAATCGAAATGCCGTCCACGACGGAGGCTGACGAACTCCCAGTTCGCGGCTGCCGCAACTTCCTGCGTGTCCGCAGGTACTGCGTGAACTCCTTGCGCAACGCTCCTCGCGTTTGCACGTACAAGGTTCGGTAGATCGTCTCGTGCGAGACCTGCATTCCTGCATCATCGGCGAAGGTCACCTGTAACCAGTGGGCGATTTGCTGCGGAGACCAGCGCTCCTGGAGTTTTCGAATGACCCAATTCTGAAGCCGAGGGCGCCGCGCTAGCTTGCATACCTGCGGTCGAGCCAGCTGCCGAGCGGCGCGTCGTTCAGCCGCTGCGGCGCGATATCGGAACACCCCGCCGTTTCGCTTCACCTCCCGACAGATTGTCGACGGTGCGCGGTGAAGCTGCTCGGCGATGAAGCGGACCGATTTCCGGCGCGCAAGCCATCTCGAGATCTCCTCACGTTCCTCGGGTCGCAACGATTGCGTCCTTCGTTGGCGAAGCCGAGGTGCCACCCCACCAAGCTTGGCAATCTGCTCCCATACACTCTGCTGGCCGACGCCTATGGCTTCGCCGATCCTGCGCAGGGTGTGGCCTTCCCTCCTAAGCTTCCACAACTGCGCGATAAGCCCAGGCCCAAGACGTGTCAGAAGTGTCGGTCGCGCCATGCATCACCATCCTCATCGATTGGTGTTGCTCTGACGGGTTGAGACCGCCTCCTTCGCCGTAAGGACATCGCGTCCTTGCTTCGCCGGACGCGACGCGATCAGGGCGGCTCAGTCGAAGTTGCCGTTCCACTGTCGCGGCAGCCACGACGCCGACTTCGCGTCGAACCGGACGACCACGCCATCTGCGGCGCCGTTCGAGTCCGGCACCATGTAGACGTACTTGCCGTCGCACGCGGCGCCGTTGAAGCCCGCCGCGCTCGCGTTGACCGTCGTCGCGTTGAACGACGACCATGACCCGGCGGTCGCGAAGTCGGCGGTCGTGTCGTAGCGAACGCTGAGGCCGGTATAAGCCGTCCCGGTGTAGTAGCCCGAGAAGTAGACGAACCTCCCGTCGAAGGTCGCGCCGGTATAGCCGGCGGCGCCGGCCGGGTCGTACTGCGTCCACGACGCGATCGACGTGAACGCCGCGCGCGTGTCGTAGCGCACGATGTACGAGCCGTACATCGGGATCGTGCCGTCGTAGTGCTGCGGGAAGTACAGGTAGCGTCCGTCGAAGATGGCGCCGTAGTAGCTGAGGTCGTGGCCGAACACGGTCTCGGTCGAGAACGACACCCACGACGACGGATCGGAGAAGCCCGAGGATGCCTGGGTGTCGAACCGGATGACGAGCCCGTCGTACGCGGTCCCGTTGTAGTACGGCACGTAGTAGATGTAGCGGCCGTCGAACACGGCGCCGAGAAATCCGGCGGCACCGGGGATGATCGTCGTCAGGTCGAGCGCCTCCCACGAGGTCGGCGACACGAAGCCCGCCGCGTTCTGCGTATCGAACCGCGCGGTCACGCCGTGGTACGCGGTGCCGTTGTAATACGGCGAGAAGTAGATGTAGCGACCATCGAACGCCGCGCGGACGTAACCATGGGCCGCCGGGTCGACCGTGGTCACATCGAACGTCGTCCACGAGTCCGGGTTCGCGAACCCGTTCGGGTTCTGCGGATCGAAGCGCAGGACGAGCCCCGAGGTGCCGCCGTCGTACGGAACGAGGTAGACGTAGCGTCCGTCGAACGCGCCGCCTTGGAAGTTAGTCAACGTCGGTCCGAGCGCCGAGAGGTCATACGTACTCCACGCCGCGGCCGTGCCGAAGTCGGCTTGCGTGTCGTAGCGGGTGACGACCGGCGTGGCCCCCGCGACGAGGTACAGGTAGCGACCGTCGAACACGCTCGAGTTGAAGCCCTTCGCGTTCGGATCGACCGTCGTCGTGTCGAACGCGCCCCAGTTCGCGCTGTCGCCGTAGCTCGTGGTGAATGTCGTCGGCGGCGTATTGCACGCGGCGATATCGAACGTGCACGTCGCGTTGCACGCGAGCGTGCCAATCCAACCCGGCGCGATCGCGGTATCGCAGGTCGCGCCGCCGAGGTCGCTGCCGTCGCACTCCTCGGTGCTGCTCTTGACGCCGTCGCCGCAGCCGACCGGCGGCGCGCCGGCATCGGGATGGCCATTCGGAGGCGCGGTGTTGCCAGAGCACGCTGCAACGACCGCGCACAACCAGACGAGGCGTCCCACGGTCGTCATTGTACCTCTGCGAGCCTGAGGATTGCCAGGCGCGAGAACGAGGCGCGGGCTGGTGTACGATGGCGATCATGGCGCGTTGTCGAGCGACGAGCTGCGGCCTGGCGGTCGTGCTCGCGACCGCGGGTTGTGCGCAGGTGCTCGGCATCGACGAGACGACCGGCGGCGATTCTTCCCGGACGCTGCAAGTCGTCGGCGTCTTCGACGGCGGCTCGCTCGTCATGCAGCCGCTCGACCTCAGCGCCGAGACCGCGACCTGGTTCGTGCGCGATGCCGCCGATCCGACGACGCTCGATACGTTTCCCGGCACGCCGTCGACGAGCTTCTCCGGCTGGTCGGCGGCGGTGACCGGCAGCGCCCCGATGATCGAGCTCACGCTGCCCGACGTCCCGACCCCTTACACCCACTTCATCGAGCTGCCCGACGGCGACGATCACGCGATCGCCCGCGAGTTCTATTACGGCCATCCTTCGCCGCAACCGCCGCCTGCCGACGCGGCGTTCGACGTCACGATCACCCCGCCCTCGGCGGTCGCGACCGGCGAATCGTTCGAGATCTATGCGGTCGGCGCGTGGACCGAGTACACGCTGAGCGCGACCGATGCGCCGCTCGCCGCCGCCACGATCGGGCCACTCGAGATCCCGTACGCGATGTTCGGGGCGATCACGCCCGCTCCGCCGGTTCAGATCGACTCGACCGATGTCGTCGTCGTGCTGCGCTACCTCGGCGGCGTGATCACCGGCCTGCTCGCGGTTCCCGCGTTCGACCAGAGCGACGCCGCGCAGCCGGTGACCGGGACGATGACCGCGGTCACCGCGGACCAGACGTTCACCGCGACGATCGACGCGACCGCCGACGCGGCGCGGTTCGACGCGCTGCGCCCGGCGATGACCGACTTCACACCATCGTGGAGCGTCCAGGCCGCGCCGGGTGCGATGGCCACTTCTGGCGCCGGGCCCGTGCTCGCGAGCGGCACCCTTGCGATGACCGACACATCGTTCACCGCGACGTACGCCGATCCCTTCACCGCCGAGAGCTGGCCGACGCTCGTCGCGTATGAAGCCGTCGAGTACCGCCAGTACACCGCCGGCGGCGTGCCGTTCGGCTTGGTCGCGGGGCTCTACACGTACACCGACGCGAGCGCCGGTCAGACACTCGATCTGCCCGCCGGCCTGCCCGAGCTCGTGACGATCGATCAGATGCCGCTGTCGACCGACGGCATGACCGTCACGCTGCCCGCCGATCAGCCGGTCGACATCAGCTTCGTCGCGGATCGCCCGACCAACACGATCTACCAGATCGAGATGGACGAGATCATCGTGACCGGCTCGACGCTCGCGCGCACGCCGGTGTTCACCGCGTCGGCGCTCGCGCCCGACGTGACGATTCCGGCGACCCAGTTCGTCGCGGGACACACCTACGTGGTGCGCGCGCTCTGCATCTCGGGCGGCTACACGAACATCGGCGCCGGCGATCTGTCGGCGACCGCGCTGCCGATCTCGGTCGGCTACTTCGACAGCGGCGTGTTCACCGTCGCGAATTGAGGTTAGCTACCACGTGACGACGACCGTACCGGCGCCTGCATGGTTGCCCCCGACGTTCGCCGGTGTCGTACCGTTGTTGATCGAGCCGCCACCACCGCCGGAGTAGCCGGCGCCGCCACCGCCGTACGAGCCGCCGCCACCGCCGGAGTAGCCGCCGCCACCGCCGCCGGTGAAGCCCGCCGCGCCGCCGCCACCGAATCCGCCGTTGCGCGAGCTCCCGCTCCCACCGACGCCGCCGGCCGCGCCGTTGACGTACGCGATGCCCGGCGTGTTCGGCGTGCCATAGCTGCTCGAGTTCCCGTCGGAGTTGTTGACGCCGTTCGACAGGTAGCCACCGCCGCCGGTGCCGCCCTGATATCCGCCGACGTTGGAGAACGTCGTGCCGCCGCCGCCGTTCACCCCGCCGGCGCCGCCGGGCGTCTGGCCCGAGCCGGCCTGTCCCGCGGTCGTGATCTGGCCGGGGCCGCCGGGCGCCGATGCCGACACCGGGTTCGCCGTACCGCCCGATGCACCACCGCCGCCGCCCGCGATGACCAAGATCGTCGAGCCGTCGACCACGAAGCTACCGCCGCCACCCGTGCCGCCGCGCTGCGCGTAACCGCCGGCGCCATCGACGCCGTTCGCGCCGACGCCACCGACGACGATCGAGAGCGACTCGGCCGGGGTCACGACGAAGTCACCTTCGAGCGTCGCGCCCATCCCGCCGGGCAGGCCGGTCAGGCTGCCGCCCTGACCGCCGGCCGCGAGGACGTGGAGCGAGGTCACGCACGTCGGCACCGCGAACGTCTGGATCGCGCCGCTCGGCGCGAACGTCTGCATGCCGTGGTTCATGTTCACGTGAGCGCAGCCGGTCGTCGAGTCACAGCTGTCGGTCGTGCACGCGTCGCCGTCGTCGCACGAGCTCGCGGCATGCGCGCACGTGCCCTCGTTGGTGCACGAGTCGACGGTGCACATATCGTCGTCGTCGCACGCGGCGATGTCGCAGCTCTGGTCGCTGCCGCTGTCGGCGCCGTGGCCGGGGTCACCGTCGGCCGATCCGGGTGCGATCGCGCGTGCGCAGCCGACGACCCCGACGGCGAACGCAAGGATCCCGACGCACCTCATCGGAGCAAGAATACCGCGCTTGCCACCCCGCCGGGGCGGCTAGAAAATCATCAAGCCGCGTACATGCCGGTGCCGCCCGCGGCGGTCACCTCCAGCAGGTACTCGGTGCTCGCTTCGAGGGTCGCGGTACCGCTGGTGCAGCTGCCGGTGCTGCTCGTCCAGGTGCCGACCGGCGGCAAAACCTCTTGCCCGGCCGCGACCTTCCATAACGTCGCGGTCAAGCTCGTGATCGTGCCCGTGTAGCACAGCCCCGAGGCGCCGAGCGTGAACATGCCGCCGGCGGCGCTGCTCTCGAACACGAAGTAGTCGGCGGTGTCGGTGCCGCCAATCGTGTTGCCCTCGACCCACGTATAGACGCTACCGGCGGCGGTCCCGAGCGGGGTCGCTTGCTGCGGCGTGTTGTTCGGCTCGACATCGCCGAAGTTGTTGTCGACCGCGTCGCCGGCGCCCGCGGCCGGGATGGCACCACCCGACGGCGCATCGTTAGCTGCATCGATCGGGTGATTGCTGTCGGGGTGGCTGCTGCCCGACGAGCCGCAGCCCGCAACCACAAGTAACGAAGCCATCGCGATTCGAGCGCCGGTCGTGGACATGCGGCGGAACTTACCGAGGCGGCTCGTGCGCAGCGAGACAATTCGGTAACAAGGTGCTGCGAGTCACGGGTTCGACGCGCACGTTTCGGGCATCATGACGGCGATGTCCCGCGCGCTCGTCGTCGCCGCTTGCGCCGTCGCGGCCTGCAACTTCACCGCGAACGGGACCGCGATCGATGCGAGCGGTTCGGGCCGACCGATCGACGCCGCGCACCTCGATGGGCCGCGGCCGCCGGACGCGCCGGGGCCGCCCATGGTGACGCTCGTCCAGACCACGGCGAATGGCGAGCTGCCGTGGAACGACAACGGGTCGACGATCACGGCCACGCTGGCGCAGCCATCGGCCGCCGGCGATCTGATCGCGATCTACGTCTCGTACGAAGGTTCGACCACGCTCGCCTCGGTGACCGATGATCAGAACGACGCGTACACGATCGTGCAGACCGTCAGCGACAGCCCCAACACGCAGCGGAGCTCGACCGCGTACGCCGAGAACGTCGCCGCCGGCGTGACGACGATCGTCGCGAAGCTCGCGAGCTCCAAGTGCTGCCGCTTGATCGTCGCGCACGAGCTGCGCGGAACGGACCCGGCGGCGCCGCTCGACGGCTTCTCCGGCCAACATCAAAGCTCGAGCGGCACGAACCCCGACGACGTGTCGACCGGACCGATGACGACGACCGGAACCAGCGACTACATCTTCGCGGTGACGTCGAACTCGAGCAACGACGACGGCCAGGCGATCACGGCCGGTTCGAGCGCGACGATGCGGGTCGAGCTGATGCCGACCGACGGCAACCCGGCGTGCTCCGAAGATCAAATCCAGGTCGGCCCCGGAGCCATCACCTCGACGTTCACCTACGCCGCCGACGGATCGGCGCTGACCCAACAGCTGGCGTTCAAGCCGTAAAGATCGCGGCCACCGGCCCGGCGAGCTCGACCGCGCGGTCGTGCGAGATCTCGAACGCATCGCGCATCGCGTGAAGCAGCCGGACCTCGGACGGTGCGGCCTCGCCGTCGGACACCATCGTCGCGATGCACGACACGAAGGTCATCTCGCGCTGCTCGACGGTCGGCAGCCCGCCCTTGATCTCGGCGAGCAACACCTGCGGACCGACGGCCAGGCAGCGGTGGATCGTCTCGGCGATCACGGCCGGCATGTCGAGGCCAGCGAACAACCGCTCTTGCGAGAACCGCGCGACGATGTCTTGCTCCGCGGTCGCGACCTTGCCGTCGGCGACAATCGTCAGCGTCACCGCGCGCAGCACGTTCGCCCCGATCAGCGCGTCGCTTGGCGACGACACGACCACCTCGACCACTTCGGGTGGCTTCGCGGTCTTCGCCGGCTTGGCTTTCGCCTTCACCGGCTTGGTCGGCTTCGCCTTCGCGCGCTTCCCCGGCTTGGCGCGCTTAGCAGGCTTGGTCGTCCGCTTCTTGTGCTTGGCTGTTTTCACGGTCGCCCCTCCGTCGCCAGTATCGTCCGGCGCGGCCGCGCTGTCACCTCGACGCAGCCGCGAGCTCGTAGTCCTTGCGGACGCAACCTCGGGAGCGCAACACTCCTCGACGACGTGCTCCCCTCGACCGGCCCTTGCGCGCTCGCGCTGCTCGCCGCGTGTCACGCCGCTGCCGTGACGCCAGCGGATGCGTCGCGCGACGCACCGAACGCCGACGGCGATCGCGATGCCGCCGCGTCGGTGTGCCCGACCGGCTCGACGTTGATCGTGGCTCGAACGAGTTGCTCGAGCACCGCCATCGCGCCGCCCGATTCGTTGTTATCGACCGCCGCGCAGCCCGGCGACATCGTGTCGCTCGATGGGCTCGACGAAGGCGCGCTGCCGTGCGTGCCGTGTTACGTGTGCAGCCCGACCGGCGCGGCGACGATGCTGTTCTCCGACGATCCAGAATCGCCGTCGAGCGATGGCGTGCTCTACGCCGACACGTTCGGCCCCGGCCGCGGCCGGATCTACCTCTATCATGTCAACGCGGGCGCCGACCCGCGCAAGTTCCCGGTCGTGGTCCTGAACCAGAACGCGAGCGATGCACACGTCACGATCGTGAAGGAAGGGCTCGGCGGACCGGGCAGCGACTACGTCGACGTCGGCAAGGCGGTCGCCGCGGCCTGGATGGCGTCGAGCGTGGCGAACGTGGTCACCGTGCCGGCCAACACGCGCGTCGTGCTCGAGCCGGCGCTCGATGACGAGCACGCGAGCACTGGCGAGCTCGTCCACGCGATCATCGACGTCGAGGTCGACGCGCCGGTCAAGATCTCGATCGTCAGCGTGCTGGCGAGCGAGGACGCCGCCTCGGTCACCGCATCGCTGCCGCTGCTCCCCAACGACGGCTTGCACGATCGCGGCACGTTCCCCGGCGCGGATGTGTGGATCGCCGGCCGAGTCGGCGATCCAGGCGCGAGCGCGCGCAACGTCCGGCTCGGCGGCAACGTGACCGAACCGGATCTGACCGGCGAAGACGCGACGACCGGCGCGACCGCTTCGCTCCTCGGCAACTACGGCGTCGCGTATCGCGTGATCGTCGATGCACCGAGCGCGATCCGGCTCGCCGCGAGCCCGCGCGGCGGTGGCTGGGTCGGCGCGCTCGGTTCGAGCTCGGTGGTCTCGCTGCCGACTTCGGCCGGCGCGCTGTCGCAGACGACCGAAGCCGTGTGGCTCGCGACCCTCGGCGCCGGCCCGGCCGATGTCGCGTTGCTGTCCGGCGGCGGCTCGAGCCTGCCGGTCGACCTCGTCGTGATCACGCCGTGACGACGCTACACTACTTCGATCCGCAGCCGGCTCCGTCCGAGCTCCCCGCGCGCCTGCCCAGTCCGTTCGCGCACGCACCGCCGCATCCGCTCGCGCGCCGCGCGGCCGATCAGCTGCTCGAGTCGGTGCGCCGCGATCACGCGGCCGGCCTCGACGCGCCGGGGGGCGGCAAGATGTTCGGCGTCCTCGTCGTGGTCGCGCCGGACCGACGCGTCGGTTACCTGCGAGCGTTCTCCGGCATGCTCGGCGGCCGGTGGGAGGTCGACGGCTTCGTGCCACCGCTGTTCGATCCCGTCGCGCGCGACACCTGGTGGCCGGCGGGCGAGGACGAGCTCGACGCGATCGCCGAGCTCCATCACGAGCTCGTCGAGGGCCCGGCCGCGGTCGAGCTGCGCGCACAGCTCGCGACGATCGCCGCGCGCCATCGCGCCGCGGTCGCCGAGCTCGCCGCACGGCACCGAGCGAGCCGCGCCGATCGGCACGAGCGACGGCGCGACCTCGGGGCGTCGAGCCACGACCTCGATCAGCAGAGCCGCGCCGATGCCGCCGCGCGCCGCCAGCTCCGGGCCGCCCATGCGGCCGAGCTCGAGCACCCCGCCGCCCGGCAGCGCGAGCTCGACGAGCGACGGCGCGAGCTCGAGCGTGCTCGCGCCGACCGGTCGCGCCAGCTGTGGTCCGCGATCCACGACGGCTACGTGATCGCGAACGCGCGCGGCGAGCGGCGCCGGCTCGGCGAGCTGTTCGCGCCGAACGAGCCGCCGGGCGGTGCGGGCGATTGCGCCGCGCCGAAGCTGCTCGGTCACGCCTATCGCGAGCAGCTGCGCCCGCTCGCGCTCGCCGAGCTGTGGTGGGGCGCGCCACCCGCCGCGGGCGGCCGCCATGCGGGCGTGTATTACCCGTCGTGCCGGCGGCTGTGCGGCGTGATCTTGCCGCACATGCTCGACGGGCTCGCGGTCGAGCCCGCGCCCGAGCTCGGCGCCGCGCCGATCGCTCCCGACGAGCCGCGCGCGGTGTTCGAGGCTTGCGGCATCGTCGTCGTCGACAAGCCGTGCGGCCTGCTATCCGTCCCCGGGCGGAGCGGCGCGCTGCGCGACTCGGTGCTCGTCCGGTTGCGCGAGCGCTATCCCGACGCCACCGGCCCGATGCTCGTCCATCGCCTCGACCTCGATACCTCGGGCCTGCTGCTCGCGACCACGCGGCCGGAGCTCCACGCCGCGTTGCAACGGCTGTTCGCGCGCCGCGAGATCGACAAGCGCTACGTCGCGTGGCTCGATGGCGAAGTCCCTCGTGACCACGGCGTGATCGAGCTACCCCTGCGCGTCGATCTCGACGACCGGCCGCGCCAGATCGTCGATCCGATCCACGGCAAGCGCGCGATCACGGAGTGGCGCGTGGTCGAGCGCGATGCTCGGCGGACGAAGGTCATCTTCACGCCACGCACCGGCCGCACTCACCAGCTCAGGGTCCACGCCTCGCACCCGGACGGCCTCGCCGCGCCGATCGTCGGAGATCGGCTCTACGGCCGCGCCGGCGCACGCCTGATGCTCCACGCGCTCTCGCTCGGGTTCGATCACCCCGCGACCGGCGAGCGGATCGAAGTGTCCTGCCCGGCCCCGTTCTGAATCACTCGGTCGTGTCGATGTACAAGTCCGGGCCGGTGCCGCCGATCTCGGTCCACACGAGCACCGGCTGATCGAGACGGTCGAGCACCGACCACGGTCCCGGTGCGCCGCCGGAGCTCGCGATCGCGTGCGGCGTCAGCGTGCCGTCGGGGTCGACGTGGGCGCTGTCCAGGAAGCTCGGCGTGGTCGAGGTGTCGTCCCAGACCAGCCAGAACCCCGTGCCGTCGGCCGTGATCTCCGGATCGACGCTGTAGCGCGCGATCAAGGTCGGCTGGGTCACCGGCTCGAGCGCGGGGCCGAGGATCTGAGCCCACACGTCGTCGGACGCCGTGACATCCTTCTCCGACCAAGCGACGAGGTACGTCGCCGAGGCCTCGCACCACGCGACGCGCACGTGGAACGCGTCTTCCGGCGTGATGTTCGAGGTGACCGGCCCGGCGATCACGCCGAGGTTCGCGTCGAGCAGCTCGATCCGCGCGGCCTTCGGGCTGCCCGCGGTGGCGGTGTAGCTGACCGCGAACCCGGCGTCCGCCGGCACGATCGAGACCTCCTCGGGCAGCTCCGCACCGCCGACGATCTCGGATCGGCGCACCGGTATCGACGCCGAGCCCCGACACGAAGTGCGCGTCGACCTCGAGCGTGGCGGGCACGACGGACGCGAACGCGAAGCCGTCGCCGACGCTCGCGATCGGATTCGTGACGGCGAGCTCGCCGGCTCGTGACATCCCGTCCGCGGTCGCGGCGAGCTCTCCCCCGCGCGGGTAGAGCGAGGTCCCGGTCGCGGGCGAGCCGTCCAGCGCGGCCACCATGACGTCGGCCCCATTCGAGGCGGCGCCGATCGACCCGGTCAGGCTCGTCGCGAGCGCCGCGTTCTGGGTCGACCCGACCAGCCGAGATTGGTCGAAGTCGAACGTGGATCCGGTGACCGCACCACCCGCCCGCGCGGTCACGATCGCGAACCCGGTCGGCGTCGCGACCGCGACCAGCGCGGTCACGTCCGACGCATCGATCTGGAACCGCGTCGCTGCGCTGGTCGACAGCGCCTCGGTGGCGAAGTCCAGTCGTCCACACGCGACGATCAGCGGCAGCACCGCGATGACACCCGTTCTGCCCACGGTCGCAATTATCGCCCGGGTGCGGGCCGATGTCGACGATCGCCTGGCCGGCGTGGTATCCGACACGTCGGTCTACGGCAGCGTCGCGATGTACAGCCCGTTGCCGGTCGTCCCGACCAGCAGGCGGCCGGCGCTATCGACCGCGAGCGCGGACGGGTACTTGCCCTCGAGGCCGGGGACGAACGTCCACGACTGCCCATCGTTCGACGCGAACACGCCGAGGTTCGTCGCGGCGATCACCTGCCCCTGCACCACGAGCAGGTCGGCGACCGCGGCGGGTCCGAGGCCGCTGGGATTCCACGGACCGGTAGGTGCGCTCGCGCGGAACATCCCCTGGTCGGTACCGGCGAGCAGCGTACCGTCCGGGAGGATCGCGACGCACAAGACCCTCGCGTCGAGTCCGGTGTCCGCGGGAACGAAGGTCGTGCCGCCGTCGCTGGTGTAGAACATCCCGCTGTCCGTGATCGCGAGCAGCTGCATGGCGTTCGCGTCGACCGCCACGACGTCGTCGACGTAGCGCATCTGACCCGCGACATCGTAGTGGGTGAACACCGTCCGGCTCGCGTCGGAGGTGACGATGCCGCCTTGCGTCGCCGCGATCAACGCGCCGCCGACGACGTGCACCTTGTTGCCGTGGTAGTTGTCCGCGACGCCAGCCAGGTAGAGCGTCGTGAACGTGGCGCCACCATCGACGCTCTGATCGAGGCCGGCGT
Organism: uncultured delta proteobacterium; assembly: GCA_963848295.1. Taxonomy (GTDB): domain Bacteria; phylum Myxococcota_A; class Polyangia; order Haliangiales; family Haliangiaceae; genus JABFXX01. The sequence goes on from CAWKDB010000010.1 coordinate 32,999, forward strand.
TGTCGGCGAACACGAGCGTGTCAGGCGCGCCGGGCAGCTGGACGCCGCCGCCCGTGAACGAGTCCGATCGCATGCCTTGCGTCTCGTCGGTCCAGCTCGCGCCTGCATCATTCGACCGGAGGACACCCGACGGGGTCGCGAGGTACAAGGCGCCGTCGTCGCCGACGGTGATGTTGTTGATCGTCCAGCCGTCGATGCCGGCGTCGATCTCGGTCCACGCGAGATCGTGATCGCTGGCGGAGAACACCCCGCGATTCGTCGCGGCGAACAGCTGCGAGCTCGGGCCGAACACCAGCCGGGTCACCGCTGCCAGGCTCATCCCCGGGCTGCGCCCGTCGGTCCCGTTGAACGAGCTCCCACCATCGACACTCTCGTACAGCCCGCTCCACGCGCTCTGGAGCACGAAGTCGGGGCTGGCCGGATCGATCGCGGTCGTCCAGCCGGGAGAGCCGGTGGCGCTCCAGCTCGCCGCACCGTCACTCGAGTAATAGAGCTCGTTCGACACTTGCGCGAAGACGTGGAGCGGGCGCACCGGGTCGAGCGCGACATATGCCGCGTCGACGCCGCCGAATCCGCTGTTCACGAGGTTCCAGCTCGCGCCGCCGTCGGGCGAGCTCGCGACGCCGTTATCGCTCGCGATGAAGATCCGCGAGCCGCTCGGGTCGACCTCGAGATCGTAGATCGAGTGACCGTCCATCGGCGTGGCGATGGGGCTCCAAGTCGTTCCACTGTCTTGCCACAGGCCGTCCCACGAGCCCTCGAGGACTCGTGACCCGGCGAGCGCGATGCTCGGCCCGCCTGGCGCGTCGAGCGACTGCCACGTCGCGCATCCGTCCTGGCTCGCGTAGACCCCCGCGTTCCCGCCGAAGTACACCACGCCGCTCGGATCGACGACGAGGACGCTCACATCGTGGCCTTGCACCGGTCCACACGCGATCCACGACGCGCCGCTCGAGGTCGATGTCACGACCCGAACGCTGTCGATCGCGACGTACAGCGTCCCGTCGGGCGCTCGCGCGATCGCAGTCGCCCGTCCGCCCGGAGGCAGCGCGACCTGAGTGAACGCGTTCGGCGGCACCACCGAGGCATCCGGCCCGGCGGGCGCCCCACCACAGCCGGTGCCCAGCACGCATCCGATCGCGAGGCAGAGTCGCACGACACCACTATACACCCCGCGTCCGGCGACCGCGCGTTCTCGAGCGGAGGCGCCAACCTATGCTGCGCCGAGCCGTTCTCGGCTAGGCTGCCCGCACCATGAAGCTCTATTACAACCCGTTGTCCCCCAACGTCCGCCGCGTCCGCCTCACCGCGGCCGTGCTCGGGCTCAAGCTCGACGAGCACATCGTCGACTTCGCGAAGGGCGAGCACAAGAGCCCCGCCTACCTCGCGATCAACCCGAACGGCGCCGTTCCGACGCTCGTCGACGGCGACTTCGCGCTGACCGAGTCGCGCGCGATCATGCAGTACCTCGCGGTGCAGAAGCCCGAGTCCGGCTTGCTGCCGCGCGACGAGAAGGCGCGCATCGACGTCACGCGCTGGCAGTTCTGGGACGCCGCGCACTGGTCGCCGTGTCTCGCCGCGATCGCGTTCGAGCGGATCATGAAGGGCATGATGAACCTCGGCGCGCCCGACGCGGCGAAGATCGAAGACAACCTCAAGAGCTTCCGCCGCTGGGGCGCGGTGCTGAACGCGCGCCTCGACGGCAAGCAGTACGTCGTCGGCAACGCGTTGACGGTCGCCGACCTCACGCTCGCCTCTTCGCTGATGTACGCGAAGCAAGCGGAGATTCCGCTCGCCGAGTTTCCGAACGTCGAAGCGTGGTTCGGCGCGGATCACCGCGCTCGATGGTTGGAAGGCGACGACCTAGCGCCTTGGGAAGCGGGGCGGCGTGACGGATAGCGGAGCTCGTTCACGGTGGTCGCGCGAGCCCGCGCGGCCGTGGCACGTCTACGCGGTCGCCGCCGCGCTCGCTCTCGCGCTCTACATCGTCGTCTACGGCCCCGGCCACCTGCTCGGAACGAACGCGTACTGGACGCTCCCGGTCCTCGACGAGCGGATGGCGCTGATCGGGTACCGCTACTTTCTCCACGAGCCGTGGCACTGGCCGGTATTCGTCAGCCACGCGATCAACGTCCCGTATCCGACCAGCGTCGCGTTCTCGGACTGCATTCCGCTGTGGGCGCTGGTCAACAAGACGATCGCGACCGTGATCCCGCCGTGGCAGTCGTTCAGCTCGCACGCGTATCTCGGGCTGTGGCACGGCCTGACGTACGCATTGCAGCCCTGCTTCGGCGTCGCGATCTTGCGCCGGCTCGGCCATCGCGGCTGGTCCGCGAGCGTGCTGTCGGCGCTGTTCTTCCTCGCGGTGCCGGCGTGGATCGCGAGGTACGGCCATCCCGGTCTATCGGCGCACTGGATCGAGCTGTGGGCCATCTACCTCTATCTCGCCACGCCGGCTGGTGGACCGTGGCACCGACGGTTGACGGTCGCCTGGATCGCGCTGCTCGCGATCGCATCACTCGTCACGCCGTATCACGCGGCGATGGCGCTCGGCGTGTTCATCGCGTCGCTCGTGCGTTCGCGGCAAGCGCGCGCCGCTGCGACGTTGTTGCCGTTGGGACTCGCATCGATCGCGATCGCGCTGTGGTTCGCGGGGTACTTCGCTCAGCAGATCGCAACCGCGCAATGGGGCTTCTCGCGCGAGAGCACGAACGTGTTGTCGTGGCTGATCCCGATTCGCAGCGGAATCCTCGGCGACGCTCGCTGGATCGCAAACGTCGACGCGACCGGTTACGAGTACGAAGGTGCGGCCTACCTCGGCCTCGGCGGTCTCGCGCTGCTCGCGTTACTCCTGCCGCAAGTCAGGACGCTGCCCGCGGTCGCTCGACGCCATATCGCGCTGTTTACATTCGCGCTCGCGTGTTGGCTGTTCGCGATGTCCAACCACGTCTATTTCGGATCACACGAGCTCGTGACGTTCCCGATCCCCAAGCTCCTCAGGTGGCTCACGCTCCAGTTTCGCGCGCCCGGCCGGTTCGTGTGGATTCCGATGTACGTGCTGCTCGCGTACGTTCTGCACCGTTCGCTCACGAGGTTCGCCGTCGGCTGGCAGCGAGCGATTCCGGTGATCGCGGTCGCGATCCAGCTGCTCGATGCGAGCGGCGAGTGGAAGGCGCAGCGGGCGGAGACCGATGGCGCGCGCGCGGTCATCCTCGCCAGCGACCGCTGGCGACCGTTGGTCGACGCGCACGACGCGGTGGCGATCTACCCGTCGTACTTCTGCGTGCTCGATAGCGGCTACACGAGCGGCCCGCACATCTTGTCGAGCGAGATCCAGCTGCTCGCGTCCGAGCGCGGCACCCCGATCAACGGCACGTACAACACGCGCCCGATCCGCGACTGCGCGGCCGAGCTCCGGCAATGGCCCAGGCTCGAGCCGCGCCCCGGCACGCTCTACGTGTTGCTCACCGAGGCCACCGCGATCGCGGATCGCTTTGCCGCCGGGGGTGCACACTGCGCGGCGTTCGACGCCGGACGCGTGTGCTCCAGCGACGCCGCCGCCCTCGCCGACGCGATCCGCGCGGGGATCTTGCGCCCGCCACCGGCGCCGATCCGCATGCGCTACGGCGAGCCGCTCGTGCTCGCCGCGCTGCCCGATCCGGCACCGGGCTGGTCCGCGCCAGAGGCGGGCGGTCGGTGGAGCATCGACGCGATGCCGAGCCTCCTGGTCCAGCTCGAAGGCGACGCGCCGGCGACCGTCGGGCTGCGCATCGCCGCCGCCGCGCGGCTGTGCGGCACGCGTACGAGCGAGGACGTCGATGTCCTGATCGACGGCGTCGCGCTGACCACGCTGCACTTCACGCCCGACGCGAACGATGTGGCGACGACGCGCACCATCGCGATTCCCGATGCGGGTCGCTTGCGCAACGCCGTCGCGCTCGAGCTCGTCCCGCACGACATTCGATCGCCGGCCGCGCTCAAGTGCAGCGCCGACGCGCGTAGACTCGGGGTGTTCGTCGCGAGCATCTCGTTCGAATAGATCGGTCGATCACGGACGGTGTGGCAGACCAGACCGCGATCGACGTCGGTCTATTTGTTCGTGCCGCCCGGCGCTGGAGCGAGCAACAGGTCGGAAGCATCGCCATCGACCGTCCCGGCGCCCGAGACCGCAAAGTCTCCGGCGTACTGCCACGCGCGATCGTGCGCGGTGTAGCGCGTGCCGAGCTGAGTGAGATCGTCCGGCGCGGTCGTGTGGAAGCTCGTGTAGAACCAGCTCGCCGGCCACGCGCCGTCGAACACGATGCCAGCGTCGTAGAGCGCGTTGATCGCGGTCGGGTTCGAGTAGAGGTATGCGAGGTAGCCCGCAGAGCGAACGGCGTCTCGCCACGCCCCGGCATACGCCTTCGCGCCGGACTCGCTGTACGTGTAGGAGCCGGCCTCGAGATCGAGCACCACCGGAATATCGAGGTTCGGCGCCCAATCGTACGTCGCCATCATGGTGGCGGTCGCCTCGCCGTCGGCTTTGCCTTGCGCCGCCGTCAGCGCGCTGTGACCGCAGATGGTCGGTGCCTGCTGGCCGACCCAGATCGGCATGAAGGTCCAGTCGTCATCGGTGGCCAGGGTCGTGAGCAAGCTCTTGGTCCAACCCGAACCGGCGCTGCACGCGCCGCCGATGTAGACACCGGTCCACCGCACGCCGTCGTTGGTCTCGAGGCTGTGGGCTTCGGCAGCGCTGAACGCCGAAGCGCGATCGGCGCCCTGCAGCACCTCGATCACGGGGGGCGACCCGTCGACCGCTCCATCGCCGGGGCCGGCCTCGCCGGTCGCGTCGCCGCTCGCGTCGGAGCTTGCTAGCGCGTCCGCATTCGTCCCACTGTTCGGCGAGCCGCAGCCGAGCCCGACGAGCAGCGAGAGCGCACCGAGGGGGATCCGCACCGCTTGGATGCTAGCGGGCCGCAAGGGGGCGCCGGACGAACGACTGCTGACAGGCTTGCGCGGTCGAGGCGGCACGTCACGAGTCGATCGCGAACGCCGCACCGAAGGAGAGTGGCGATTGTGCACGACCGCGCACAACGAGGCGTCGGGACCTCGAACGCGCGGAAAGATCGGCCGCGATGAACTTCTCTGTTTACGGCGGCCGGGACACGGCTACTCTCCGACGCGACCATTCTCTGGAGGATGTATGGACTCCACCGCGCCGGATCGCGACGACGACACGCTCGAGCGGACCGATGAGCTCCTCAGGATAGCCGCGCAAACCCGCTCGCCCCGGATCGCGACCGGCACCGTCGCGCCACCGATCCCCGACGACGAGCTGCTCGAGAGCCTCGACGACGAGCTCGAGACGCTGCGCGCGCTGGCGAGCGAGCATCGCGAGGCCCGCGCATGGGACGAGCTCGCCAAGACGCTGCGCCGGATCATCGACGCCGGCCAGCTCCAAGATCTCATCGGCGAGCAAGAGGAGCTCGAGCTCTACGCCGAGCTCGGCCAGCTCGAAGCGAGCGTGCTCGGGGATGTCGAGGCCGCGATCGACGCGTGGCGCAAGGTCACCGCGATCGACCCGTCCGACCTTCGCGCGCTCGCCGCGCTCGAGGATCTGCTGTCGCGCGACGGCCGGTGGCGCGAATCGGTCGAGGTGATCGAGCGACGCGCGCTCGTGGTCGACGACGAGGCCGTGCAGCGCGAGGCGCTGCTCGAAGCCGCCGCGATCTGGGAAGATCGGCTCGCCGACTCGAGCCGCGCGGCCGAGCTCTACGCGCGCGTGCGCGGCCTCGATCCGACCGATCGAGTCGCCGCCGAGCGTCTCGCCGCGATCTACGCGCAGGAGCGCCGGTGGGCCGAGCTCGTCGAGATCCTGCTCGAGCAATCGGAGTCGCTCGGCGACGCCGAGCCGCAGATCCAGCTCTTGCTCCGGGTCGCGGGCATCTACGAGCGCGAGCTCGACGATCAGGACAGCGCGTTCTACGTGGTCCAGGCGGCATTCAACCGCGGCTACGCGCACGAGCGCGCCGGCGCGGAGCTCGAGCGCCTCGCGACCGCCACCGGACACTGGCAGGACGTCCTCGACGAGTACAGCGGGCGCGTCGCCGAGCTCGAGCGCGAGGATCGCCGAGCCGCTGCCGATCTATGGGCGAGGATGGGCCGCTGGTACTGCGAGCACCTGTCGCAGCTCGACTACGCGGCGCACTCGATCCAGCAGGCGCTGCGCATCGATCCGACGCACGCGGGCGCGCTCGCCGCGAACGCCAACGTGCAGCGCATGCGAGGCAGCTCGAGCGAGCAGACCCAGGACGTCCGCGGCGCGATCGACGCCTACGAGCAGGCGCTCGCGCACGATCCGACGTCCGCCACGTCGCTCGAGGCGCTCGATCGCCTGTACCGCCGCGCCGAGGCGTGGCAACCGCTCGTCGAGATCCTGACCAGGCGCGCGAAGCTCGCGACCGATGACGCCGATGCGACCGGGTTCTGGCTCGAGATCGGCTCGACCCACGAGCTCCACCTCGCGGACCCGGGCCAGGCGATCACGGCGTACCAGAACGTGCTCGCGCTCGAGCCGTCGAACGGCGTCGCGATGCGCGCGCTCGAGACGCTGTACGAGAAGACCGAGCAGAACGACCAATACCTCGCCATCCTCGACACCCGGCTCGCCGCCGCGACCGCGGACAGCGAGCGCATCGCGATCTACGAGCGCATCGCCACGGCATGGGAGGAGCGCTTCGGCAAGCTCGATCGCGCCGCGCAGGCGTACGAACGCATCCTCGCGATCGATCCGCGCAACACCGCAGCGCACCACCTGCTCGCGCGCATGCACCAGCAGGCCGGCCGCTACGACTTGCTGGTCGTGGCCTACCGCAACCACGTGGCCGTGACGGCCGATGTCGAGGCGCGCATCGAGTTGATCCTCGCGATGGCGCAGATTCACGACGGCCGGCTGCACGACCTCGCCGGTGCGATCCACGCCTACGAAGATGTGCTCGCGCTCGACGCAGATCACGCGATAGCGCTCGACGCGCTCGGCCGGCTGTACGAGAAGACCGCAGATTGGCAACGCGCGGTCGCGGCGCTGGCGCGGCTTGCCGAGTTGACCGACCAGGCGCGCAAGCCGGGTCTCTACTGGCGCGTCGCCCGCATTCAGTACAGCGAGATCGGCGACAACGACCAGGCGGAAGCCCATCTGCTCCGCGCCCTCGCCGTCGATCCCGGGCACGTCCCCGCGCTCGAGCTGCTCACCGAGCACTACGCCGATCGCGGCGACTGGCAGAAGGCCGCGCAGACGATGGAGCGCGCCGCGAGCCACAGCGCGCTCGCGATCGACACGGTTCGCTTGCTGAACGACGCCGCGGGCATCTACCAGCACAAGCTGCATCAAGACCCGCAGGCGACGCGACTGTACGCGGCGGTGATCGCGCTCGATCCCGAGCACGTCGCGGCCGGTCGAGCGCTCGCCGGGCTGTACTTCGCCGCCGGCGAGTGGGCTGCGCTGTTCCCGGTGATCGAGATGCTCTGCCGCAAGCTCGGGCAGCAGCGCGGCGAGGCGAGCGAGCTCCACGAGCTGTACTTCCGCGCGGCGCGCTGCGCCGAGGAGCTGGGCAAGGACGACAAGGCGCTCGCTTACTACACGGCGGCGTACGAGCTCGACGCCGCCCACGTGCCGACGCTGATGGGCCGCGCCGATCTCTCGTTCAAGATGCAGGACTGGGCGAGCGCCCGGTCGCTCTATCAGAACATCCTGGCCCGGCGCCGGGGCAGCCGCGACGTTGCCGACCTCGTCATCTACTACCGGCTCGGCATGGCGCGCAACGCGCTCGGCGAGCGCAACCCGGCACTCGCGATGTTCGACAAGGCGCTCGACATCGATCCGGACCATAAGGAGACGTTGCTCGCGGTGGTCGATCTGCAGGGCAAGCGCGGCGATTGGGACGCGGTCGTGCGCGCCAAGCGCGGCCTGCTCGCGAGCGCGACCGGGCGCGACAAGACCGTGCTGCTCGACGACATCGCGGCGATCTACAACGACCAGCTGCGCAACGCGCCGAAGGCGACCGCCGCTTATCTCGAGGCGCTCGATAACGCGCCCGACGATCGCCAGCTGCTGCAGAAGGTGCTCGACCTGTGCACCGAGACGAAGCAGTGGCACAAGGCGGTCGACACCATCCAGCGGTTCGTCGCGCTCGAGAGCGATCCGTTCCGCAAGGCGCTCTACTTCCACGCCGCGGCGACGTTGTGCCGCGACGAGCTGAAGGCGCTCCCCGAAGCGATCGATTACTTCGACTGCGCGCTCGACAGCTTCTTCGCGCAACCGGAGCGGCTCGACGAGCACCAGCTCGCCCGTGCGCTGCGGTCGTTCGAGGCGATCGACGCGGTCCTCACGACGACGCGCGATTGGAAGGGCCAGGAGCGCGCCTACCGCGACATGCTCAAGCGGCTGCCGAACGGCGTGAACCCGCTGTTTCACAAGCTGCAGGTCGGCCTGCTCGACGCGCTCGGTGAGATCTATCGGTCGCGGCTCAAGCAATATGCGGCGGCGACCGAGGTGTTCGAGCTCGCGCAACAGATGGATCCGAAGAGCGAGCTGCGCGCCGGGACCGATCGCGCCGAGATCCTCGCCGAGCTCTACCTCGTCGCCGGGCCCGACCGCGCCGACAAGGCGATCGAGCAGCACATGGTCATGCTGCACCGCGAGCCGTTCAAGTACGACTCGTACCAGGCGCTCGCGAAGATCTACGCGGAAACGGGTCAGTGGGACAAGCACTGGTGCCTGTGCAACACGCTCGCGTTCCTCCGGAAGGCCGATGCCGACCAGCTCGCGTTCTACGAGCAGTACCGGCCGCACGGTCTGGTCAAGGCCAAGGCCGCGATGACCGCGGACAGCTGGGCCAGGCTCGCCCACCGCGACGAGAACCGCTACATCTCGGCGATCTTCGGCGCGTGCTGGGAGGGCGTCGCGGCGCTCAAGGCGTTCCCGCACAAGGACTTCGGCGTGAAGCGCGAGGATCGCCGCCAGCTCGACGGCGATCCGCTGACATTCAGCCGGCTGTTCGTGTACGCGGGGCAAGTCATGAACACGCGCTTGCCCGACGTCTACCTCGTCGACGACGGCAAGGCCGTCGACATCCAGCTCGCGAACGCGATCGATAAGACCGAGCTGTGCCCGTCGTTCGTGGTGCGACCGAACGTGCTGCAGGGCAAGAACGAGCGCGAGGTCGCGTTCGCGGCCGCGCGCCGGCTCGCGTTCATGCGACCCGAGTACTACCTGCGCCTGCTCCTGCCGACGAACGGCGAGCTGAAGGTGGTGCTGCTCGCGGCGATCGCGATGGTCCAGCCCGGCTTCCCGGTACCGCCGGCGTTCGCGCCTGCGGTCGCCGAGTACGTCGCCGCGCTGCGCAAGCGCATGCCTACCTACGGGCTCGAGCAGCTCGGCGTGCTGGTCCAACGCTTCGTCCAGACTTCCCCCGAGACCGACATCGCGAGGTGGAGCCACGCGGTGGAGTTTGCATCGCATCGCGCCGGCTTCGTCGTCTGCGGCAATCTCGAGCTCACCGCGCGCGCGATCGCGGCGGAGCCGCCGGTGGTGGGCGCGCCGACCGCGAAGGACAAGATCCGCGAGCTCGTGCTGTTCTCGGCGAGCGATCAGTTGTTCGCGATCCGCGCCCAGATGGGCCTCACGATCGGCTGAGGCAGCAGCGTCCCATGTTCGATCACCTGTCCATCGGCGTGAAGGATCTCCCGCGCTCGGCCGCGTTCTACGACGCCGCACTGGCGCCGCTCGGTCACGTCCGGCTGTTCGAGAACCCGCGCTCGGTGTGTTACGGACCGAAAGGCCTCATCGGCGGCGAGCCGCCGTTCGCGATCCTGCCGGTGGCAGAGGGCGAGGTCGTGACCGCGCGCTTCCATCTCGCGTTCGCGGCGACGTCTCGCGAACAGGTCGTTCGCTTTCACGCGGCCGCGGTCGCCGCGGGCGGCACCGACGGCGGGCCGCCCGGCTTTCGCGAGAACTACGCACCGACGTACTACTGCGCGTTCGTCAATGATCCTGACGGCCATCGCCTCGAAGCCGTCGTTCACGGGCTAGGCGGCCCTACGTAGAGTGTTGCCACCCCGGACCTCGCGCGCGACCTTGCGCTCTAGTTGTCGGCTTCGCCGGCGAACTGGTACACGCCGCTCACACCGGAGATGTCGTAGTGCACCCAGTCGTACGACAAGAATCCCGAGCTGAACGAATACCGAATGAACCCACCGGTGCCCATCGACCATTCGTGATCGCCGCCGGCCTCGTTGGTGATGTGGTAGTCGAGACCGCCGCTCTTCACGCACACGCCCGCTTCGGTGCTGCTCAGCGAGGACATATGCTTCTGGGCGTTGGCGTTCTGGCTCGTCAGGCACCAGGTGATGGGATCGCCGTCGCCGAGATGGCACCATGTCGCGCTGAACGAAGACGCGCTGCAACCGTCGAACACCGTCGGCGCGATGAGCCCGACCGGCGCGGTCGCCGGAAACACGCGACCGGCTGCGACCAGCGATGCGGTGAGGTCGGCGATGGCCGGCGGCACGTCGTGGTCAGTCGCGCTCTCGAGATAGAGCTGGCTCGGCGACAGCGTCTTGGCGTCGGCGGACGGAATTGCGAGTTGGGTCTGGCTGCTGTCGCCGAGCTCGGCGACCGAGAACGACACGCTGTCTTCGGCGTACAGCTCGATCGTCGTGCCGGTGCGCGAGACGTACGACGCGACGGGCTTGGCCGGATCGGAATCCGCGCTACCGGTGGTGCAGGCTGCGAGCGAAACGATACTGGAGAGGAGTAGGAGTTTGGTCATGCCCGCTCAACGCTCGTTCCCGGCGATCTTCCCGCGACCTCGCCGGGGCCAGGATTCGGGGCGACTGCAGCACCAGCTTCGCGGTGCAACACCCGATCGGAGGCGAGCAGCGCGTGATTACCGTCGGCCGCTGGGGACCACGGAAGATGCGCGCGCTGCAGCCGCACCTGTTCACCGTCGCGCGCGCCCGCGATCAGCGCTGAGATGTCCGCGACCTCGGGGGTGGCAGATCCTGCCGCCCACGACGCATTCTATTTGCATGCGCGTCGGGCGCCCATCGGTAGGGTCGCGTCATGCATCGCAAGCGTATCGCTCTGACGAACCGCAGCTCGGGCCTCGCTGCCGTGGCGTTGTCGATCGCGCTGGGTACGCGCGCCCACGCCGAACCGTCGTCCGGTGCGTCGCCTGCGGGGGCGAGCGATGAGCGCGCGACCCACCTGCGGGGCCGTGGCTCGCACTACCACGTGGCGGGAGGCATCGTCGCGGCGGTGGGCGCAGCCACGCTCACGGCGTCGATCATCGCGTTCGTACCGCACTCGTGCGACCCCGCCGGAGGAGACTGTGCGGGCGCCGACCTCGTCGCCGCGATGACGATCGGCAGCAGTGCGATCGTATTCGGTACCGGACTACTTCTCTACCATCACGGAACCGAGCTCATCGACCAGGCCAACGCGATGACGGTTGCCGTCACGCCCGTCGCCAACGGCGTCGAGCTCGTGGTCGCCGGCCACTTTTGATCCCGATAGCCGACAGAGCGCCAACGATCGCCATGCGTCCATCCGCGGCGAGCCTAGCCGCGCCCCCAATCGACACTCACCGGGACCAGCGTCAGCGATCCGGCCGGAGTATCGGGATCGCCTGCGTCGTCGCCGATCATGCGAGGATCGGCAGCCTGATCGCCTTGGAGCCGTTGATGAGATCTTCGAACGGTGCAAGTCGTGCAGTTGCGCTGGCGGTGACCGCGGCAATGCTCGCGACGCAGACGAGCTGCGCCCACCACAACCCGGCGGGCGCGGTCGAGCTGCCTCGAGCGCGCACGGCCTACATCACGAGCGTGCGCGTCCTGCGCCAGAACGGCGGTCGGGTATCGTGGGGGAGAGCCCGCGACCTCATCGCGTACGACGTGCTCGGCGCGAAGGGGTATTACGAGATCCACATCATGCGACCCGACGGATCCGAGGATTCGTGTCTGACCTGCGGGAAGCCCGGCTTGCCGCAGCGTCACAACGGTCAGCCCGAATGGCATCCCTCCGGTGACTACCTCGTGTTTCAGTCGGAGCAGGCTTCGCATCCGGGGCGATCGAGCCAGGCGACGCCCGGGTTCGGTCGTTACTCCGACCTGTGGATCGCGACGAGCGATGGACAGCACTTCTACCCGCTCACGCAGGGGCCGCGAAGTGACGACTATGGCGTCCTGCATCCGCATTTCTCGGCGGACGGCAAGCACCTGTCGTGGAGCGAGATGTACGGAGCGCCCGAGACCTTCACGCACAAGGGTGCCGGCGGCTACTGGCGACTGAAGGTGGCGGACTTCGCGATCGATCCGGCTGGCAAGCCGGTGCTGACCAATGTGCGCAGCTACGAGCCCGCCGGAAAGGCGCTGTACGAAAACCACGGCTTCTCGACCGACGGCACGCAGCTCTTGTTCAGCAGCAACTACGAAGCCACGAAGATGTTCCAGTTCAACGCCGAGAATATCTACAGCCTCGAGCTCGCGACCGGTCGCGTCGTCAAGCTCACCGCGGACGGTTACAACGAGCACGCGATCGTGTCGCCGAACGGGCGCAAGGTGGTCTGGATGTCGAGCCGCGGCAACGCCAACCGTGGCACCGATTACTGGCTGATGAACCTCGACGGCACCGACAAGATCCGGCTGACCAACTTCAACGATCCCGACAATCCGCTGGGCCACGGTGACCGCCTCATCTGCGCGGACAGCGACTGGAGCGCCGACGCACGACACCTCGTCGGCTACGTCCAGACCAGCCTGTTCCACCAGCGCGGGATGGTGATCATGATCGATTTCAGCGACGAGATCGCGCACGCGGCGGGCGTGGCGGCCCCGTGAACGCAGCGATCAGCTTGTTGGCTACTGCGGTCCGCGAGCGTCGACTCTTGAAACGCGCGGCCATGCCACGTAACCTGGTTTCCTCATGGGGCTTGGGCGGCGTCGGAGCAGTCGATCGATCGCCGCGCGCGTCGTGTTGTTTGCGTTCGCCGCCGCGTGTGCTTCGATGGCTCGGCCTCCCGAGCCCAACCGGCGGCTCGAGCTCCATACGACCGGTTCGCTGTTCCGCTCCGAGCGCGCCTACGTGTTCGCGGTGTTGCCGGAGTGGGAGGCGAACGTGGTTCGCATCGACGTGCGCTATCCGGTCGGCTCCGCGAACGATCCGCCGGGCAAGGAGGGCCTCGCGCACCTCGTCGAGCACATGCTGTTCGCGGTCGAGTATCAGACGAGTGGTCACAAGACGACGATCGCCGCAGAGCTCGGGCGGATCGCGCTCGGATGGAACGCGGAGACCGCGACCGATTACACCGACTACGAGACCGTCGCGAGCCCGGCCGCGCTCGACGACGTGTTCGCGCTCGAGTCGGCGCGGATCGCGCTCGGTTGCGGCGGCCTGAGCAAAGACATCTTCGAACGCGAGCGCGAGATCGTGCTCAACGAGCTGCGACAGAATCTCGGGACGACCGCGTCGTTGCGGCGCGCACCGTTCGAAGCGATCTATCCAGAAGGCCACCCGTACCGGCGGGTCGATTCGGTCGAGAGCGTCGCCAAGCTCCAGCTCGACGACGTGTGCACGTTTCTCGCCGACGCGTACCAGCGCGGCACCGTGACGGTCGTCGTGAGCGGTGCTGTCGACGAGGCGTCGGTTCGGACCGGCGCGAAGGCGTTCGAGCACCTCCGGAAGCGGACGCCCGCGAACGACAGAGTCCCAACGCCGCTCGAGCCGCGCCCTGCCCTGGTGAAAGTCAAAGCCGATGTCGACGAGCCGATGTGGTTCGCGACGTTCCCGCTGCCACCGATGTCGACGCGCGACTACCGCACACTCGAGTTGGTGTGGCCCTCGATCGGCGCGACCGGTGGGGGCTGGGGCAAGTGGTGGGGGCACGACGCGAACACGTTCGTGATCGGTGGTGTCTATGCGCCCGTCCTGGTCTCGACGATCACGCTGAGCTCTGCGAGCAAAGCGGACGATGCGAAGGACGAGCTGCGCCGCTCGATCGACGGCGCCCTCAGGAGCGTCTACTTCAACGGCGACGATGTACGCGGCAGCCGCCGCTGGGAGCTGCGGTGGCACGCATGGGCGACCGACCTCGTCGCGGATTGGGAATCGCTCGGCGGGCGTAACGCGCTCGCCGCTGACATGTTGATGTACGCCACCGATACGTCCCTGCTCGTCGGTCGAATCGAAGAGCTCCACGGCCTGGGATGAGCGAGGCCAGCGTCGACAAACTGCACCACGACCTGGTGATCGGATGGGCGCGCGATCATGTCGTCCCCAGCAACGCGGTGTTGATCTCGACCGGCGCCTTCGATCCCGAGGTCGTCAAGCAGCACATCGAGTACGACGCCGGGCCGGCCTCGTCGGGTAAGCACACCGCGCCGATCACCGTCGCGCCGCGCCGCACAAGCGCACCGCGCTACGTGAGCGGCGTCCAGCAGAAACCGTCGCCGACGATCGAGCTCGACGTCTTGTTCCAGGCCGGCAGCGGCGTCGACAAGGACTACGCGAAGCGGCTCGTCCTCGAGGCCGTCCTCGACGAACAGTTGGATCGCCTGCGCGCCAAGCGAGCGCTGACCTACGGATTCTCGGCCGAATACGCGACCCGCCGTGCCGGTGGCATGTGGACCATCTCGGGTCGCGCGGACGCGAACCGTGCGCGCGAGGCGGCCGCCGAGCTCGTCGGGATCCTCGCCGACATGCGACGCGACCCCGAGTCCTATCGAGCGTCGTTCGTGCTCGCGCGGCAGAAGGTGCTCGATCGGCTGCTCGCGGCGACGACCGACTCGTCGGCGATGGCGTCTCGCTTCGCACTTCAGGCGCGTTTCGATCTGCCCGACAACTTCGACGACAAGGTCGCCTCGGAGGTCGCGCAGCTCACGCTCGCGACGTTCCATCCGTTCGTCGCGAGTGACCTCGCGCTGAGCGCGCAAGTCTTCGGCGCGTTCGGCAACGCCGGCCCCGTCGGGGCGGCGCTCGAAGCGGCCCAGGGCATGTGATGTCTAGCGGTCAGAATGGACGCAACGTGTTAGTTGGCGGCCTGGTGATCCCGGCGTATGGCCAGCGGCGGAAACGGCGCAGCGACAAAACCTCGATTCGCTCGTTCCGGCTGAACGGGTACGGCGCGTCGCGAGCAACGAAGATCGCATCTATCTCTACCCCACCGCGAGCTTCCATACGGTCGGCGACGCGCTCGCATCAACGAGACACTTCTGGGAGACGTTCGGAGGGCTCGATCAGATCGATCCTTCGTTTTCGATGATTATCGGAGACTTCGGACTTGGTTCGGATGCGGTTATCACCGTCGACTATAGGAGCAGCGCTACGAACCCCACCGTGATGTACCTCTGTTGGTCGAGAACGGCCGATCCATCGAGACGGACCAACTGGGTCCAGTGCGCGGCGAGCTTGACGAGTTCGTTGATCGGCTTGGCCTCGACGCTGGTCGAGATGGCTAGCTTTCACGCACGTCCGCGCTGTATTGCTAGCTCGTTTCTCAGCGCGAGCGAATCCAAGCTTCGCGGTCGATGACGACCCTGGAGGCTAGGGCATCTGCTCACCGCGCTGGAAGCGTCGCTCTGTAGTACGCGATGATCTCTTCGGCGGAGGTCTCACTCCATGCAGCGATCGATCGCGCGAGGTTCCCGCGGTGGCGCTTGATGTCGTCGTCGTCGATGTCGGTCGGAAGGTCGACGACAAGGTTTTTTGCGCGCAGACATCGAAGATGCGCTTCGCGCACTCTGTTGGCGCTGACGACTAGCTTCGGCAGCGGCTCGCCGCGCTTGATGGCTCCCACGAGTGTTCGCTCAGCCTTCTCGAGCACCTTCATGGCAGATCCGGGAACTGGCCTTGGACGATGGGACAGCCACGTGCGATACGCCTGCTCGAGATCGGGAGCCTTGTTGCCCATTCCGTACCGATCCTGGTGGAGGTTAAGGGGATTGAACCATTGGCCCTCGGCTTGCAAAGCAGCGAGGTCTAGTCTTACGCAGACTTACCTCGTCCCGCCTAGCGGGCATTTTCCGACGACGATCGCGCAATGATGCATTCCGGACACCTCTCGAGTGCGGTAGGTTTGGTGGGCAAATGGTGGGCAAAAAGGCAACCGTGGAGCTGACCGACCGCCTTCTCGAGTCGTTCCACTTGGGCAGCAGAGACCGCGTCAAAGTGTGGGACTCGAAGCTGACCGGTTTCGGCGTGACCATCGGAAAGCTACGCACCAGCTTTATGGTGCAGCACCGGATCGGAAGCGAGCAACGCGTGATCACCGTCGGCCGCTGGGGACCGCAGAAGATGCGCGCGCTGCAGCCGCACCTGTTCACGGTCGCGCGCGCCCGCGATGCGGCGGTCCGAGTACTCGCCGACATGATGCGAGGCGAGGATCCGCGCGGGCCGCGCGGCGTGCGCCGCCACGATGCGCCGACGCTCGGCAGCGCTTTCGATCTGCACATCTCGCGGATGAAGGCGAACCAGGCGAGCGCGCGGAGCATCACGACCGTCAAGAGCGAGGCCGAGAAGTACCTCGCCGACTGGCTCAAGCGCCCGCTCCACGAGATCGAGCGGAGCGAGTGCCGTGCGCTCCACGAGAAGCTCAGTAAGGGAAACGGCCCTTACATCGCGAACCGGATCATGCGGCACATCCGCGCGGCGTGGAACACGGCACTCAAAGAGCACGACCTACCCGCGAACCCGACGATCGCCGTGCACTGGAACCGCGAGCACCGGCGCCAGGAGCCGATCGCGTGGGCGAAGCTGCCCGCGTGGCTCGCGACTGTCTCGAAGCTCGAGCCCGTGATAGTGAACCGCAAGCGGGTGCGCGAGCGGTCTGGGATACGCGGCGACTACCAGCTGTTCATGCTGTTCACGGGCCTGCGCCGGATGGACGCCGCCACGGTGCGCTGGGACCACATCGATCTCGAGGCCGGTACGCTGCGCCGGCCGAACCCGAAGGGCGGCAAGGATCGCGCGTTCACGATCCCGCTCAGCTCCGAGTGCGTGCGGATCCTCGCGCGCCGCGCGGCCGAGAACCGCGAGGCCTACACCGAGGGCGACGGCGGATGGGTGTTCCCGACGCGCGCGATCAAAGATCGCGAATGCGATCTATGCAAGGCGCTCGGGCTTGGCGAGCACAAGGCCGGCGGCGTGTGCCACGTGATCGAGGGCAAGCAGCAGCGCTATGACAAGGAGCTCGGCAAGGCCAAGAGGATCCTGCCGTCGCCGCACCGGCTACGCGACACGTACACCACCGCGCTGGTCGAGGTCGGCCAGATATCGCCGTTCGCGATCGACGTACTCACGAACCACCGCCCGCCCCGCGGGTCGGTGACGGCGGGCTACGTCGACCTGTCGATCGAGCACCTCGCCGAGTGCCAGGAGCGCGTCACGCAGTTCCTGCTCGCGAAGATGAACCCGCCGACCGAGCCGAAGACGAAGTCGCGGCGCGCGCGTCACCTCCGAGCCTTGCCCTGATTCGATCAACGCCGTTGATCGAATCGGGCGGCCTTCGCGCAGCTCCGGGCGGCGGCCGCGCGCGAATTCCGGCGAGGCGTCAGTGCGTGAAGACTGGGAGCAGAAGGGTGCGCGCCGATGGCGAGAGGCGGAACGCAGCTCTGCGGTAGTACCGCGCGTCGTCCGGCGGATCCGTCAACAGCTCCTTCGTCGCGTCGACGCTGGCCTTGGTGAGCGCCAGGTACCTCGCCTTGGTGAGCTCGAGGCCGCCGAGATCGGTGTCGAGGAAGTGAACGATGCCTTTGTCGAACTTCGTCCAGTGCGGGTTGTCGTGCTCGCCCGGCCACGCCGCAATGCACACGTACGGCGCACGCCGCGTGACCGGCATCGACGCAAACGGCGCGAACCCCATCACGGATGAGACCAGACCCTCGCGGACTCGCCAGTCCACGCCGACGAACACGTCGTCGGTCTCGACGCCGTCCGGCGACACCTCGGCGATCCGCCAGCGTTCGCCTTCGCTCAGGCGCGCGAGTTGCTCGACGAGCGCCGCTTTCGGTGCGAATGCCCGTGAAGATCGCGATCGCCGGCAGCCTCGCTTCCCGGCAAGTATCGAGGAAGCCGCTGACGTCCGCCTCGTCGGCTACAGCAGGAACCACGAACGAGAGGATCCGATGCCGTTCGCGAGCGATGCGCGCGGCGAACTGGCAGCCGGTCAGGCCCTGCGCCAGCCAGCGGCGAAGGTGCGCGTCCGCCGACACGAGCTACCGGAATTCAGGAAGGGCGGCGTGCGGGCTCGACACGTGGAAGCGGACGGAACCATCGGCGTTCACGACATCGACGCCGCCAGCCTTCTTCGCCGCAGCGATCACCGCGCGGCGATCACGATGAAACTGCTCGATCGTCATCGTGCGGCGCTTCTTCGCTGTGGGCTTCTTCGCCATCGGACCTAGTCTACCTCGTCGTCGATCTCGGAGAAAGCGCGGGGATCGATCATGCGACCTGCCCGTGTGTGTTCGCGCGGAGAAACTCGTCGACGTCGGCGACGCGGTACCGGACCATGCGACCGAGCTTGATGAAGCGTGGCCCGCGCCCGGCGTAGCGCCAGCTCTGTAGCGTTGACCGGGAGACCCCGAGCTTCGCAGCCAGCGCCGGCTCATCGATGAGCGGGCTCGCGCCACCGGCGATCCCCAAGGTCGGCGACTCGTTCTCGTTCGACGCGGACATGATCGACTCCTTGGACCAGTCTGCACGAAGGGTCTGATCGCGAGCCGGCTCCTGCCATCGCCCATGCCGCGGTACATGTCGCCACCCTGCCGCGCCGGCATGTCAGACCCGCCAGCTAACCTGCTTTCATCATGTCGCGGGACTTGCCCATCCAATTCCCTTCGAAACCAGAATCAGTACTTACACCCCCGAAACCCGCGTCGCCGGCGCAGAAATCACGACATCTATCGGCACTGCCCGGCGGCGATCGCCTCACCCGCGGTCAGGTTGCGGAGCGTCTCGGTGTCAGTATCTCCACCGTGCGCCGGTACGAGGGCTCGCAGCTGCACCCCACGGTCGATGAGAACGACGTGCGGTGGTTCGCGCAAGCCGAGGTCACCGCCCTCGCGGCCCGGATCGCAAACGAGCGCAGCGACAAGCCCTCGCGCGCCGTCGGCTCGACCGCAAGCGCGCCGAAACGATCGGCGGGCGAGCTCGCCGCGCTCGTGTTCGAGCGATTCGAGCAGCGCCAGTCGCTCGCCGAGATCGTGATCGGCCTGCGGCTCGAGCCATCGACCGTGCACGGTCTCTTCGACCAGTGTGCGTTGGCTTGACGGAGCAGCACCTGCTCACCGCCTCCGAACCGCGCGTGGCCCGCGAACGCGACATCCCGCGAGCAAGCGCCGCGGAACTCGCGCGCCTTCTGGATGAGCTTCCGCGCGATGCAGCTACGAGGATCAGCGTCGGTCGTTATCGCGGCACGTACGTGTCCGACAACGTCGACTTTGCCGACATCGTCGAGCTTGGAGGATTCCACGCCAGCGGCGGGTGCACGCTGAAGGACCTCACGCGGCGATTCGGCCGTGGCGACTTCCGTGTCAGCGCCTACGGCTTCGTGCCGCCCGCGCTGCGCTGGGAGGTCCTGGTGAAAGACCTCGTGGCAGTCGTGTGAACCCGCGAAAATCTGGGCCGGGCCGATCACTTCGAAGCCTTCGCGCGGCGTGACGCCTTCGGCTTGTTGAACTCGGCGGGTAGGCCGAGCGCGGCGAGTATGGCACGCGCGATCGAGGATCGCGAGCACGTCGGCCCTGGTCGGCACCGGGTGCATCACGAACGCGAGGCCGCCGCCATCGGCGGCGACGAACACGCCGTCGGGCACGACCAGGTGAAAGTGCACGTTCAGGTTGACCAACCCGCCGAAGCGCTGCACGAACGTGATCGCGCCCGTCTTCGGCGCGCGGATCCCACGCGCTCGTGCAACGCGCCGCTGCCACGCGCCGACCGCCTTGACCGCGAGCCCGCCGACCCAGCTCGCCCACGCCGGCTCGCGGGCCAGCCGTAGCCGGAGCGCTTTGGGCACGGTGAACACCCACTGTCGATACGGCGCGCGCGGCAGCACGTGATCGACGAGGTGCGCCGCGGTGTCCGCCATGCGGCGCGCCGTGCACGACGGACAGATCCCGCGCCGCTTGCACGAGAACGCCACGACCAGCTCGTCGGCGCACGCCTGGGAGCGCACGCGCGCGAACCCGTGCGCGAGGATCCCGCACCGCAGATACTCGGCGAGCTCGCGCTCCACGTAGCGCGGCAGCCCGGTACGCCCGGTGTCGTCGTCGCGTAGCTCGGCGAACATCGTCTGCGCGTGACCCGCGATCAGCTCGTGCAGCACGGTGCGCTCCGGCGTCCGTCGCCGGTACGCGCCGAGCGGTTAGGAACGGCTGGTCGCATTCGCGTGTAAAACGCGAGGATTCTGTCCTTCGTGCACGAGTCGCAGGATGGCTGGAGCCGCGGCGCATTTGATCGACCGAGTTCTCCCGCCGGTACCCTATCGGCAGTGGGTCCTGTCGTTGCCGCGTCACGTGCGGTTTCTCCTCGCTCGCGATGAAGCCTTATTCGGTGAGGTCCTCGGTGTGTTCTTGCACAAGGTGTTCGCCTGGCAGCGTCGACGCGCGCGCGCCCATGGCATCGCCGACCCTCGCTGCGGCGCCGTTTCGTTCTTGCAGCGGTTCGGCTCCTTGTTGAACTTGAACTGCCATATCCATGCGCTGCTGCCCGATGGGGTATTCGCGACCGGCCCTGACGGTGCCGTAGCATTCCACGCCGTGCCACCGCCGTGGGACGACGACGTCGTCCGGTTGCTCGGCCAAATCGGCCGCGCGATTCACCGTCTCATCGAACGGCGCCTCGCCGACCACGGCGACGATCCGCCGGCGGACCTGCGTGCCGCCGAGCAAGCGGAGGCAATCGCCCGTGTCCCAGCGTTCGGCAATGCATCACGCCCGACGGCCGGTCGCCGCTCCGCGTTCTGCGACGGCTATTCGCTCCACGCGGAGCGGCTGGTCGACGCCGACAATCGCGACGGCCTTGAGCGGCTGTGTCGCTACGGCGCGCGTTCGCCGGTCGCGAACTCGCGGCTCGCGCGCGATGGCCGTGGTCGCGTCGTGATGTCGCTCAAACGCCCGCTGCACGACGGCCGCACCGAACTCGCGTTCGAACCCGTGGAGTTCTTGCGCCGGCTCGCGACGCTGATCCCGCCACCGCGCACCCACCTCACTCGCTTTCACGGCGTATTCGCACCTCACCACGCGTTTCGCGCGGCCGTGATTCCCGCGGCCCCCGAGGTCACCGCGCCCAGGCGATGCCGGCGGTTTGACTGGGCGGCGTTGATGAAGCGCGTGTTTGCCGTCGACGAACTCGAGTGCGACGGCTGCGGCGGCCCGATGCGTATCCTTGCGGTCCTTTCCGAGGGCGACGCCACACGCGCCATTCTCGAACACCTCGGCCTGCCCACGCAGACTCTACGCCCCCAGGCGCATGCACCACCCGCGTGCTTCGACGACCCGATGAACGAGTTCGACGCTTGATCCGCGACCCTTGTCGTCGGAATCGCGGGGTGCGGCTGGCTTCGACCTGGACCGGCCTTCTGTGATGTAGCTGGCATCAGATACGCGCCGAGCCGCGCTGCTCTGGGCCTACTCGAGGGCTCGACCTCCCCGCTTCTTCCCGGGGAGCCCTCACAATTGCTGCTTTATTTTACTTATCCGCAACGCGGTAGACTCGAACCGATGGTGCGTCGTGACGACGACGGAAGCCCCGCCCTGCCACCCCGCCAGTTTGTTAGGTAGCTTATAATCGACTGGCGCTTAACCAGGTGACTCCCAACGATGTGCTTGCGGCTCACGATTGCCGTTTCCCAAATACCCGCTTTGTTTTACCTATGCGCATCGGGCCAGCAGGTTCTGTTTGGGATCCGCGCCACTTGGCGGCGCCGGCTGTTCGCTTAGGCGGAGCATGTCGAGTATCGAGTGAGTTCCGTCTTCAGCTTGCGCTTCGAGCAACTCCTCAATCGAGTTAAAGGACGCACCTTCATGCGAGTAGAAATCACGACGGGTGAAGACGTCGCGTTGCAGTCTCGAGAACGCCGCTGAAATACCGGTCTCGTATGGCACAAAATACGACCAACCTGAGGCACCCATGCCGGATTTGTAGCACGTTGGAATCGGTCGTGATCATGCGCCCTTCAGAAAATGCGAATCTGCTACGCTTTGCGAGTGGCGAGTTCCCGCGACGCTCGAGCGGTGCTCCAGACTTCGGGACGCTGATCTCATTGGAGTTGGGTTTCGAAGCGTAGGGGAAGGCGCTTGTGATCACTCGGCAGGATCAGGCCGCGCTGGGTAAGATGACCGAGCAGATGATGAATCGCGTCGAGCTCGGATCGATTGGCTGCGGGCGCGAGGCGGACGATGATGGCGTGTTCGGTGATTGCCACCTTTGCCGGCGCGGCGAACAGGTTCGCGACGAGCTTCTTCGCCTCTCGGGGCCGGCTCATGTGCGGTGCGGCGATCGCGGCCAGCTCGGACTCGGCGTTGGCGCAGACGACGCGGATGACGTCGATGACAGTCTTGAGCTTGCCCGTGTGGCGGACGAGCTTGCCGGCGAGCTCGGTCTCTTCGACGGCGGCGTGCTTCGGAAACAGCGGGCGGAGCGCCTCGAGCTGCCGCTGCCATTCGAGCGACTCTGCGAGCTCGCGTTCGACACGCTCGCGTCGCTTGTCGTCCGCGGCCAGCCGCGCCAGCTCGCGGCGTGCGTCGCCCTCGGCGGTGCGCCAGACCCGCAGCGCGCGCTCGAGCTTTCGACGTGCCGGGTTCGGGATGATCGTCCCGGGTGGATACGGTTCGACGCGCCGGCCGTCGAGCTGGTTGATGCCCCAGCGCTCGACCCCGTGCTTGAAGCCGTTCTCCTGGCGCCAGCGGAGCCACAGGATCTCGACGAGCCGCTCCGCGGGCAGCTTCGAGGCGGCGAGCAAGCTCACCTGTCGACCATCTTCGGTGCAGACCATGATGCGACGAAGGCGCCCGCGACCCTCGCCGAGATTTCGCAATCGGCTCTCGTGCAGCCCGACCTGTTCGCCCGCGATCGTCGCCGCTGTAAACGCCGTCGCCGGCAGCTCGGCGTAGGGCTTTCGCTCGTACGTGACGAAGTCGAAGTGGGCCTCGCGCAGCGCCGCGAGTTGCGCGGCAAACGCACCACCGCGATCGAAGGCGAGCAGGATCGTCTCGTCGGGGCCGAGCGCTTTGCGCAGGCGCTGGCCCAGGGGCAGCAGCCACTCGGTCAGGTGATCGTGCGACGGCACCGGCACGCGAAACATCGGCCGGCCGTCCTCGTCGTGGACGTAGTAGTCGGTCGTCCCGGGCAGCACGCGCTTGGCCTGCATCCGCCAGCCCTTTCGCACGACATGCTTGCCCGTATACGGCCGTAGATGGTTGTCGACGTAGAAGATCGCCGGGGCGCCGTCGCTCGCTGCGGTTGCGATCAGCCGCTCGGCCATCCGTGCCTCCAGCGC
This sequence comes from uncultured delta proteobacterium, assembly GCA_963848295.1. GTDB lineage: Bacteria > Myxococcota_A > Polyangia > Haliangiales > Haliangiaceae > JABFXX01. The sequence goes on from CAWKDB010000010.1 coordinate 56,530, forward strand.
GGCGCCGGCGTCGGTCTGTGCGAGCAATCGACCGAGGATCTTGCGGACCCCGCTGGCCGTGGGCACGCGCTCGGCGCGCAGCAGCGTCGCGCCGGTCGGTGTCGCGAGTCGGCGCACACCCTCGACGACGAATTGCTTGAGCGCGAGCGCACAGATCACCGCGTCGAGCGCGATCCGCAGCCCATCGGGATGCCGGCCCTCGAACGCGCGCTGCGCCTCTTCGTGCAGCCCCATCTCGCCGGCAAGCGCGAGCAAGATCCAGCAGCCGGCGTGCTGCACGAGCTTTCCGCCGCGGACCGGCTGCGCCGTCATCGGCACCTGATCCTTGTCGTCGAATTCGTCGGCCGTGACCGGATCGTCGCCGAGGTCGACATCGCGATCCGGTCCGGCGATCAGCAGTGCGAGCTGCCCGGCGATCGCGGTCGGCGCGGCCTGCCGTGCCGCCTCGACAGGGCTCCCGGCGGCGCGCTCACGACGCCAGTCGTCCCAAACGCGCCACACCGTCGAATACACGAGGCGCTGTTTGCGCGGCTGTTCGCGGTGCGCGTCGATCGGCATTCGCCCCGCGTCGAACATCGCGTACCAAACAGTTCGCAACTCCCGCGTTACCTTCGTAACTCCTCCGCGTCGCGGTCCCAGCACCGCAGCAAACCCCGCGGCTTCTTCCTTCCGCCGCAGGCGCCGCAAATGTTCGTCCGTGATCCCGAATGCTGTTGCCAGTCGCCCGAGGTGGAACTGATCGGTTTTCGCGAGCGTCACTGCCAGTACGTTGCGAGGGCCGCGGTCATCGTCGTCCAGATCGAACCCGCCGATCAGCGTCCCGCCGATGTACACGCTCGCGATCGTGTCCCGGACGATCACCACCCCGTCCGACGAGAAACGCCGGATTTCGTGGGCGGGCTTTGGCGACGGCTCAGGCAAGGCGAGGTCGAGAGCTTCCATCGTTGCCAAGACAACCGCCAGCGATCCGAAATTCCCACAATCCATCGATCTAATCGAATTCTCGTAAACCCGCGTCATTCGATCAGTTCACGAAATGCGGCCCGAACTCTGGTGATCGCCTTGCTCGCGATCGCGCCGGACTGACCGGATTCCACGCACTCAACCTGCGCTTCTTCCGGGAGACCGACATCCCGCGATCGATCGTCGCCTATGTGCGCGACGAGCCCGGGGCCTTCGTCAGCGATTGATCATGAGCCGTGCGACAGCGCGTCTCGCGCTGCGATCCAGCCGGCGGCCTTGATCTCAATCTCGGCAAGCTCCGCCCGGGTCGCAGTCCGCGACCATGCCGCCTTCGAGCTGTCTAACCCCTCATCACCAACCATCCGCCGCTCGCGCACGATGCCCAGGGCTCAGGGTCGCGGTCCCGAACGGGACCACGCACTGGCGCATCCAGCGTTTCACCGGCGGCGCCCGAGGACCCTGCCGGGCCGCTTCGAGCTCGACCTCATGCCCGAGCAGTTGCTCGAGATGTGCGGATCTGGCCAGTACCGCATCGAAGCGCTCGACGAGTACGGCAAGCCGCTCGCGGAGGTCGCGAAGATCGTCGTCGGAATCCCGAACGACGGGTCGACCGCTAAGACCGCCGCGAATCAGAACATGCGCACGATCGCGTCGCCGACCGACTCGCGCTTGATGCTCGAGACGATCGCGCAGATGTCGCGCGCGCATTCGGAGTCGCTGCAGTCGCTCGCAAACGCGCAGGCGGATTGGATCAAGACGCTCGCGACGGCGAAGCAGCTCCCGCGCAACGTGAATGCGGCCGTGACAGCGCTTGAGACAAGGGTCCATGAGCTCGCCGGGCGGACACTGCGGCGCGTCCGAGGGAGAGCCCGAAGCGCCCGGTGACGCGGTGGCAGCGCTATCCGCTCGTGGTAATACTCGCGCCAGAACGCGACGAACACCACCTGCTGCTCGTCGAGCGAGCGCCGCCTTCGTCGCTTCCGCCTTCAGCCTGCGGCGGGGTGACCGAGCGCGATCCGCTCGGGTGCGATACCGAGCTTCACCCACCACTCCGAGCGCCTCCACCTCGCTCGGACCCGCTTGGTCCTGCGCTCATCGGGGGCGGCCGAAACGCGCTGCGCTTCGCTGCGATGATTGTTCGGGCCAACGCCACCAGGTTACAACCGGTGGGCAAACGGTGGGCAAATCCCGCTTCCGATCGTCTAACTACGTGGAGGTTAAGGGGATCGAACCCTTGGCCCTCGGCTTGCAAAGCCGATGCTCTCCCGCTGAGCTAAACCCCCGTCGGCTGACACCTTGCCCGCAGCGCGGGCGGTTCGTCAAGTCACTCGGACTTCGGCTCGGTCCCGGGCAGGGCTTCGTCGAGGACGATGTCGACGAGGTCCTCTTGCGGGCGCTCGAGCGGGCGCACCGGTTCCTTCTTCGGAAACAGCGGCGGCGGGTACATCGCGCGCGCGGTCGGCGACGCCTGGCCCCAGATCAAGAACATGACGCTCCAGATCGTCGGCATGCCGAAGCAGATCTCGGGGTAGTGCATCGCGAAGCCGCAGGTGTAGCCGAGCGCGAGCAGCGCGAGCAGCAGAGCGCTGACCAGCTTGTTCTTGGTCATGCCGACTTTTGGCATCGGGAGGCGAGAGGCCATCAGATAGCCGCCGACCACGAGCGCGATCGGGAAGTACTTCCACACGCCGAGCGGGGTGTGGAGGTTGTCGCCGAACAGCTTCGCGCCGCCGAACGACGGCGTCGTGGTGACGTCGTACTTGAGGAACAGCAGCATCCAGATCGCGATCAACCCGCCGGTCAGCGTCGTCGGGAAGCCGAAGAACATCTTGGTGGCGACCTGATCGTCGGTCAGCACGTTGTAGCGAGCGAGCCGGAACACCGCGCACAGCATGTACGCACCGCACGCCATGAACAGCAGCGTGTGGCCGGTGCCCTGTTGGAACGGCAGATCGGGGCGCGATGACAGATACGACAGGACGAGGAACGCCGGCGCGACGCCGAAGTTCAAGAAGTCGGCGAACGAGTCGAGCTGCATGCCGATCTCGCTCGTCGCCTTGAGCGCGCGCGCGACCAGGCCGTCGACGCGATCGGTGAGCACGGCATAGATGATCATCCACGCGGACAGCGGGGCGTCGCCGCGCGACGCCGCCCACAACGACACGAGGCCGAAGATCATCGACGACAGCGTGATCAGGTTCGGTGCGAGGTAGCGCAGGACGCGGGTCACGGTGACTTTCGCTTGTGCGCGTGATCCATCAGCTTCGCGTACAACCGCGGGCCGAGGCTGTCGCTCATCATGGCTTCGACGGCGCGTGCGATTTCGGCCTGCGCGTCGCCTTGGCGGTAGACGAAGCGGATCGCCATGCCAGGCTCTTCATCCGTGCCGACATCGATGATGCGCTGGACCTCGCCGTGGATGGTCAGCGGCTCGTCGCGGCCCGGCACGAACAGCTTGAACAAGAACTCGGTGCCGATCGGTAACGGTCGGCTTGTCTTGATGAACGTTCCGCCGCGCGAGATGTTCTTGGTGTAGTCGGCGAAGAACGTGTTGAGCCGCTTGTATTCGACCTTGAGCTCGATCGGTTGCCGGTCGTCGGCGCGCCGTTCGGGCGGAGAGTCGTCGTCGGGCACGGCACACTCTACCAGGACCGCGGGTCACCGGCGGTCATGAGCGAGGGTCAATCGCGCACCGCCGTGCGCCGGATGTTGCGACACGCACGGCTGTGGATCTGGGTCGCGCTGACCACCGCGGTCGCCCTCGGGCTCGGCCGGGTGCCGCTGTTCGGGACGCTCGGCTACGAGCTCGCGCTGGCGTCGTGCGTGCTCGCGATGATCGGCGGGCTCGATCTGGGCGCGGCGCTCGCGCGCGAGCTGCAACGCATGCCGGCCGTCGGCATCGCACGCGCGACGTATCCCGGGCGTAGCCTCGCGCGGTCGACGGCCGTCGCCGCCGGGCTCGCGGTCGCGGTCGCGGCGATCCCCGGCGTGATCGCGGCAGTGCGCGGGCTGTGGCTGACGACGTGCGACTGGACGTTCGGCTTGGAGTGTTACATCGCGATGCCGCTCGCGACCGCGGCGCTCGCCGGGGCACTCGGCCACATCATCGGCGTCGCGGTCGGGCCGCGGCGGTTCTGGTGTGCCGCGCTCGCGCAGCTGCCGTGGCTCCTCATCGGCGCGCATGCGCTGTGGTGGTTCTACGTGACGCCTCCGGTGTTCAGCTACAACGCGGTGCTCGGGTATTTTCCGGGCAACATCTACGACGAAAACCTGCAGCTGACCGCCGCGCTCGTGTGGTCGCGGCTCGAGCAGCTCGCGTGGCTGGTCGCGCTCGCCGCGCTCGTCGCGAATCGGCTCGACGTCGCGTCGTTCCGGCTCGTGTGGCGCGGGCCGCGGCCGTACGGCCGGCGGGTGTTGCCGCTCGTCGTCGCCGCGCTCGCCACCGCCGGCGCGGTGACGTTACGCTGGAACGGCGGCGCGCTCGGCTACGCGATCGACGGCGACGACGTCGCGGAGGCGCTCGGCGGCCGGTACGAGACCGCGCACTTCGTGATCCACTACGCGAAGACCAAGGCGATCGACGACGAGATCGAGCTGATCGCCGAGGATCACGAGCTGCGGTACGCACAGGTCGTGGCGCAGCTCGGCGTCGAGCCCGATGGCAAGATCGAGTCGTATTACTTCGCCGACAACGATCAGAAGGCGCGGTGGTTCGGGCCGAAGAACGTCGACATGGCCAAGCCGTGGCAGCGCGCGATCTTCATCGACCATCGCGCGTTTCCGCATCCGACGCTGCGCCACGAGATCGCGCACGCCGTCGCCAGCGAGTTCGGCGATCCATGGTTCGGCGTGTCTGCTCGGCGCGTGCTCGGCATGCCCTTGCTCGTCAATCCCGGGTTGATCGAAGGGCTCGCGGTCGCGGTCGACTGGCCGGGCGACTACGACCGGATGACGCCGCACGAAGCGGTGCGCGCCCTCGAGGCGATGGGCAGCACGCCGGACGTGAGCGAGCTGATGTCGCTGCGGTTCCTCGAGGTGTCGGCGAGCCGCAGCTACATGACCGCCGGCTCGTTCCTGCGGTACTTGCTCGAGCACTACGGCGCGGCTCGGCTGCGCGCGCTCTATCACAACGGCGGCGATTTCCTGGCGGCGTACGGCGAGTCGTTCGCGCAGCTCGAGGACGCGTGGCGCGCGATGATCGAGACGATCGCGGTGCCGCCCGAGGCGATCGAGGCGTCGCGCGAACGGTTTCGCGCCGGCTCGGTGTTCTCTCGACCATGTCCGCACGCGACCGCGGCGCGACGCGAACGCGCCGACGAAGACTTCCTCGCCGGGCATCGCGAGCGCGCGATCATGCTGATGCGCGAGAACTGCAGCGAACAGCCGGAAGAGCCGCAACACCGGATCCACCTCGGCGAGATGCTGTCGGCCGGCGACGCGAGCGAACGCGCCGAGGCGCTGCGGTTGTGGACCGCGATCGCCGACGACGCGGCCGGCGCGACGTCGACCGTGCGCGTCGATGCGTTCGATCACCTGATCCGCACCGCCGCCCAGGCCGGCGACCTCACGCGCACCGCAGCGCTGCTCGCTCGCGCGTCCGAGCTACCGGTCGAGGGTCAGCGCGCGCGCACGGTCGAGGCCGAGCGGTTCGCGCTCGATCACACCGGGCCTGCACGGGCCGCCCTCGTCGCCTACTTCTTTGCGGGTCGCGTGCTCGATCCGCAGCTCGCCGCGTGGCTCGCGACGGTCGCCGAGCCCGATCTCGGCCTCGGCCACTATCTGCTCGGGCTTCGCCGCGACGGTGCGAGCGATTGGAGCGGCGCCGCGACCGAGCTCGACCGCGGGCTGACGCTCGGCCTGCCCGGCCCGCTGTTCGTCAAGAACGCGGCGCGCCAGCTCGCGATCACGGCGTACCGCGCTCACCGCACCGAGCTCGTCGAGCACGCGATCACCGCGCTGCGCGAGTCGCCCGGCATGGGCATCGTCGACGGCTTGCTAGCGACGGATTGGGAGCAGCGGCTGACGTTCGACCGAACCGGGCATCTCTGACGCTACATTCCGGACAGCATCAGCCAGCGATGCCCGTCCCACTCCCACGCGAGCTGATTCTGATCGCGCTTGTCGGGGCGAATCGGCTTACCGAGCGCGTTCGTCAACGTGAAGCTCGCATCGATCAGCACGTCGACCTGGGCGCGGCATCCGGGCTTGAGCTCGACGCACGATTGGTGGACCGCGACGTACCGCATCGAGTAGCGGATGTCGCTCGCCTTTTGGAACCGCGAGTCGAGGACGTTGCGCAGGCCGTCGTAGCCATAGTCGTCACTGCCCGACGGTGTCCCCGAGTCTTCCCAGTACTGCTTGTGCGCCATCAGCATCAGCGCATCGATGTCGCCGCGCTCGACCGCGAGGCGATATTCCTCGCAGGCATCGAGCACCGACTTGTTCTCCGAAGAGAACGGGATGCGTGTCCCTGGAACGTAGTGAACCGGAGCGGCGCACGCGCACATCAATAAGAGGACAACCAACCGCTTCATTCGCGAGGAGCACCTTTGCAGAACACGCGCCAGCGCGGGACGCTACACCGCGGCCGTAAGTTCGCCAAGCGCTTGGCCCTGCCATGCGTGCGTACGCGCCAGAAAGGCACGGAAGTCCTTCTCGGGGTTCGCGACCCTTGCCAAATAGACATCCGTGATTCGCGTGATCGTAAATCGCAGGGCGGCGGCTCGCAGCTCGATCGGCAGCGCGGCGCGATCGGCCTCGGTCAGCGCCCTCACCGATTGATAGCCGGCGATCAGCGCCGCCGCGAGATCGATGCGCGGCCGATCGGTCCAGCACCAATCGTTGATCGCGACCGCGAGATCGTAGACGAGGCTGCCGCCCGACGCCTGCTCGAAGTCGAGCACCGCGGTGATCGCGCCGTCCTGCCACAGCACGTTGTCGCGAAACAGATCGCCGTGGATCATGCCGAACGCGGCGCGCCGGCGCACGGACGACGAGCTCTCGCAGTACGCGAGCTCGTCGCCGATCGTCGCGATCGCGTCGGCGAGCGCAGGATCGTCCCGGTCCGCGAAGCGATCGTAGCGCGCGACGAGGTGCGCGTGATCGTAGATGCTGCCGCGACGCCACGCGGGCGGTAGCTCGAGCCCGATGCGATGGAGCTCGCCGAGCGTCGCGCCGAACGCCTGGGCGATCGCCTCGGTGATCTCGCCCGCCGCGAGGTGACCTCCGGCTCGCCACGGGAAGATGCTGACCCACTTGCCGAGCGCACCGGCGAGCGGAGCATAGGGCCGCCCGTCGCGCGCGATCAGTGGCGGCGGGGTCACGAACCCACTGGCGGCGAGCGCGGTGACCAGCCGGGCCTCCCACGCGACATCGACCTCGGCCTTGCCCTCGTTGACCCGCGCGAAGTAGCGACCGCGATCGGTCGTCACGTCGAAGTTGGTGTTGATCGTGCCCGCCGCGATCGCTCGGTGCCCGCAGATCGAGCCCAGGTCGAACGCCTCGCCGAGCGCTCCCCATTCCTCGACGCCGAGCGCCGTGAACACACCCACGGGCGGGAACCTAACAGAGATCTGATCTGATAGCTTCACTCGGTGGAGGCTCGCGATCGGTCGCGGTTGGTCGAGCAAAACCTCGCGCTCGCGCACAAGGCCGCCGCGATGATCTACCCGCGCGTCCGCGATCACATCGAGCTGGACGAGCTCGTCGCCCTGGGCAACACGGGGCTCGCCGAGGCCGCGCAGCGCTTCGATCCCGATCGCGGCGCGTCGTTCGCGACCTTCGCGTGGTATCGAGTCAACGGCGCGATCGTCGACGGCTTGCGCCGACAGACCCAGCTGCCGCGCCGGACCTGGGCCAAGCTGGTCGCGCTGCGCGCCGCGGGCGAATACCTCGAGCAACGCGGCGAGGCGCAAGCAGGTGCGATGCAACGGGGCGCCGCTCCGGTCGAGGGCAGCGATGCGCTGCGCGAGATCCGAGACGCGATGTCCGCGATCCGGACGATGTACGTGACCTCGCTCGACGCGATGCGCGACCGCGGCTTCGACACCGCCGACGGCGCCCCGGCGAGCGACGCCCAGCTCGACACGAGTCGGTTCGCGGCGAAGCTGCGCGCGGCGATCGAAGGCCTGCCCGATCGCGAGCGCGCGCTCGTGACCAAGCACTACTACGAGGGAAAGAATCTGCTCGAGGCCGGCGCGGAGCTCGGGATCTCGAAGTCGTGGGCGAGTCGGCTGCACGCGCAGGCCGTGGAGAAGCTGCGCATGATCGTCGACGATCCGGGTTAGATGTCGGGGCGCTGCCTACATCGCAGATCGCACACCGGTCGATCTACAATATCGAGGCGTGGGTGATAGCAAGAGCACGGGGGCTCCACCGGTTCGAGTGAGCGCGCATACGCTGCCGAGAGCGAGCGTTCCAGCGCCGGCGAAACCGGGGACCACCCCGCAAGGTGGTGTGCCGGCACCCGGCGGAACGGTCGCGCGTGGCACGCCGACGCCCCGCCGTTCCGAGATCATGACCGCCGCCTCGCCGCGGCCGATGCCGGTCAAGCCGGCGATGGCGCGGCCGACCGTGTCGATGAAGACCGAGGTGCTCGACGTGTCCGTCGATCCGCCGACGATGATCGATCAGCGCCCGGCCGAGCGCGAGCCGCGCAGCAGCCGCACCGGTCGCAACCGGTCAGACTCGCGCCCGCCGCTCGACTTCAGCGAAGCGCAGCAGATCGGCCGGTTCGGCTTGATCCGCGAGATCGCGCGCGGCGGCATGGGCCAGGTGTTCCTCGCACGCGACACGAAGCTCGGGCGCAAGGTCGCGATCAAGTTCCTGCTCCACGATGATCCGAACTTCGTCCAGCGGTTCCTGATCGAAGCGCGCGCGACGGCGCGCTGCACCCACGAGAACATCGTCACGATCTTCGAGGTCGGCGAGCACGACGGCTTGCCGTACATGGTGCTCGAGTACCTCGAGGGCAAGACGCTGACCCAGTTGCTCGAAACGCACCCGAGCGCACGCCAGTTTACCGAGCTGATGGTGCCGGTCGCGCGAGCGCTCGAACGCGCGCACGAGCACGGCATCGTTCACCGCGATCTCAAGCCGTCGAACATCTTCGTCACCGATCGCGGCCACGTGAAGGTCTTGGACTTCGGCGTCGCGCGCATGTTCGGGGCACCGGTCGATTCGCTTGACAAGATTGCGAGCCGGTCGCAATCGCAGGCCGAGCACACGAGCGAGACGACGTACGTGACCTTCTCGGGCAACGGATCGCTGGTCGGCACGCTGCCGTACATGTCGCCCGAGCAGTGGGGCTCGGATGTCGTCGACGCGCAGAGCGACATCTGGGCGCTCGGCATCATGTTCTGGCGCGCGTTGACCGGCGTGCATCCGGCCGGCACGATGAACGCCGACAAGCTCAAGGACCGGCTGTGCGATCTCGACAATCCGCTGCCGAGCATCGGCTCGCGCGATCCGGCGCTGCCGCGCGAGCTCGTCAAGATCGTCGACCGCTGCCTCGCCAAGCGCAAGACCGAGCGCTACCACGACGCGACCCAGCTGCTCGCCGACCTGCAGGCGTTCCTCGCGCCTGCAGCCGATCGCATCGCGGAGGACGTGTGCCCGTATCGCGGCCTCGCCGCGTTCGGCGAGGGCGACGCGAAGTTCTTCTTCGGCCGGTCGGCGGAGATTCGCACCGCGTTGTCGCAGCTCGAGGTCTGGCCGTTATTGGCCGTGATCGGGCCGTCCGGCGTCGGCAAGTCGTCGTTCGTCCACGCCGGTCTCGTGCCCGCCGTGCGCGGCACCGGAGGCGAATGGCAGATCCGCGTGCTGCGCCCCGGTCGCTCGCCCCTCCAGAGCCTCGCCGCGGTGCTCGACGACGCGATCGAGACCGGCCAGGTCACCGCCGGGATGATGGAGCAGCTGCACGAATCGCCGGGTCTGTTCGGCGAGATGCTGCGCCGATCCGCCGGCCGCAAGCGGCACAAGGTGCTGATCGTCGTCGACCAGCTCGAGGAGCTGTTCACGCTCTCGACCGACGACGAAGTGCGCAAGCTGTTCCTCGCCGCGTTGCTCGCGGCCGCCGACGATCCGAGCGCGCCGGTGCGCGTCGTGTTGTCGATGCGCGCCGATTTTCTCGATCGGCTCGCCGGGCACAAGCACTTCTTGGCCGAGCTCTCGCGCGGCCTGTTCTTTCTCTCGGCGCCGGACAAAGACAACTTGCGCGAGACGCTGGTCCGTCCCGCGGAGCTCGCCGGCTATGCGTTCGCCGATCCGTGGATCGTCGAGGATATGCTCGAGGCTGCGACGAGCCGCGGCGCGCTGCCGCTGTTGCAGTTCGCGGCGACGCGCCTGTGGGATGGGCGCGATCGCCAGAAGCATCAGCTGACGGTCAACGCCTACAACGCGATGGGTGGCATCGGCGGTGCGTTCGCGCGCCACGCCGACGAGGTCGCCGCCGCGGTGCCGGCGCGCAGCCAGCTGTTGTTGCGCGCGATCATGACTCGGCTGGTCACGCCCGAGGGCACGCGCGCGGTGATCGATCACGACGAGCTGCTCGGGCTCGCCGCCGATCGATCCGAAGTCGAACGCGTGCTCGATCAGCTGCTGCGCGCGCGGCTCGTCGTGATGCAGACCGATCCGGGCCAAGGCTCGACGGTCGAGATCGTCCACGAGGTGCTGATCACCGAATGGCCGACGTTGACCCGATGGCTCGAGGACAGCCAATCGCTGCGCGGCTTCATGCACGAGCTGCGGCAGGCGACGAAGCAATGGATCTCGCGCGGCAAGCCGAACGCGCTGGTGTGGCGAGACGCGATGGCGCAAGAAGCGCTGACCACCGCGAAGCGCCACGTGCTCGATCTGTCCGCGGCCGAGCGCGAGTTCCTCGACGAGGCACGCAAGGTCGCGTCGCGCGGCCGGCGCCGCAAGGTCGCGGTCTTCACGACGATCTTCGTCGTGCTCGGAGGCGTGATCGCCGGCGGCTCGTTCTTGTTGATCCGGACCAAGTCGGCGGAATCGATCGCGCACGATAAGGAAGTCACCGCCGAGGCCGCGACGGCCAAGTACGCCGCACAGGTCGACGCACTGCAAAAGGCTCAAGCGGCCACGGCAGCGGCACAGAACGCGAGCGAACACGACAAGACCGTGGCGACCCAGGCCGTAGGCGAAAAAACGAAGGCGTACGCCGATCTGCAGAAAGCGCTCGCCGAAGCGCAGAGCGAGAAAGAAGAGGCGCAGCGCGGCAAAGAAGAGGCGCAGCGCGAAAAGCTCAAGGCGCTCGAGCTCGCAAAGATCGCGGCCGCGAGCGAGCAATCCGCGAAGAAGGCGAGCGCGGACGCGAAAGCCGCAAACGCTCAGCTCGCAGCGAAGAACGCCGAAGCCGCGAAGCAGATCCAAAAGCTCGAGGCGGAGAAGAAGGCCATCTACTCGGGAGGTCTGCATTGAAGAGCATCGCGATCGCACTCGCCATCCTGTTCGCAGCGGCGGCCCCGGGCCACGCGGACACGCCGTGGGCCCAAGGCGTCTCGAAGGCGACGCAGGATCAAGCGAACAAGCTGTTCGATGAAGCGAACACGCTGTTCGCGCAGCAATCGCACACCGCCGCGCTCGAGAAGTACAAGGCCGCGATCGCGCTGTGGGACCACCCGCTGATTCGCTACAACATGGCGGTCACGTTGATCCGGCTCGAGCGATTTCTCGAGGCGTCCGACGCGCTCGAGAAGGCGCTGCGATTCGGCGCCGCGCCGTTCAACAAGGACCTCTACCAGCAGGTGCTGACGAACCAGAAGCTGCTCAACGCGAGCGTCGGCTTCATCGACTCGAGCTGCGACAAGAAGGGCGCCCACGTCTTGCTCGATGGCAAGCCCTGGTACGACTGCCCCGGTACGAAGAAAGAACGCGTCCTCGCCGGCGAGCACGCGGTGATCGGCGAGCTCCAAGGTTATCTCACGAGCTCCGAGAAGATCGTCGTCGCGGGCGGCGCGACGGTGACCGAGAAGGTCAAGCTCATCCCGATCGACAGCGCGGTCGCACTCAAGTATCCCCACCCGCGCTGGCAGTCGTGGACGGTCGCCGCCGGCGGCCTGGCGGTCGCGCTCGGCGGCGTCGGCGTCTGGCTGAACGGCAAGTCGACGATGGACAACTTCGAGGCCGACTTCGCGCGCCAGTGCGCGAACGGCTGCCCGAGTGCGCTCGACACGCCGGACCTCGCGTCGCTCGAGCGCGAACGGTCGAGCGCCGAGCTGCAAGGTAAGATCGGCGTCGGCTTGATGATCGGCGGTGGCGCGGTCGCGGTGACCGGTATCGTCATGACGATCATGAACCGGCCGCGCCGCGTCCTGCCGAACATCGAGGTGATGCCGCAACCCGGTGGCATGGCGGCGAGCTACAGCGGCCATTTCTAGCTACGCTGCGGGCATGAAACACACCACGAAGCTCGGGGCGAACGGGCCCGAGGTCGGTCGCGTCGGCCTCGGCTGCATGGCGATGTCGGGGATCTACGGCGAGACCGACGACGCCGCGAGCATTCGCGCGATCCACGCCGCGCTCGAGCTCGGCGTCAACTTGCTCGACACCGGCGACTTCTACGGCATGGGCCATAACGAGATGCTGCTCGCCAAGGCACTCGCCGGCCGGCGCGACCGGGCGATCGTGTCGGTGAAGTTCGGCGCGCTGCGCGGGCCCGACCACAGCTGGGGCGGCGTCGATACCCGGCCGGTCGCGGTCAAGAACTTCGCGGCGTACAGCCTCAAGCGGCTCGGCATCGACGTGATCGACATCTACCGCCCTGCCCGACTCGATCCGGCGGTGCCGATCGAAGACACGGTCGGCGCGATCGCCGATCTCGTCAAGGGCGGCTACGTCCGCTACATCGGGCTATCCGAGGTCGGCAGCGAGACGATCCGGCGCGCCGCCGCGGTCCATCCGATCGTCGACGTCCAGCTCGAGTACGCGATCGCGACCCGCGGGCCGGAGACCACCGTGTTCCCGACCCTGGCCCAGCTCGCGATCAGCGCGACGCTGTACGGCGTGTTCTCGCGCGGCCTGCTCACCGGCGGCAAGACCACGGGCAAGGGCGACATGCGCGGTCACCTCCCGCGGTTCGCCGGTGGCAAGAACGCCGACGTCGTCGGCCGGTTCGCCGCGTTCGGCAAGCAGCGCGACCTGACGCCGGCCCAGCTCGCGATCGCGTACGTGCTCGCCAAGCAGCCCGCGCTCGTGCCGCTCGTCGGCGCCAAGACCGAGGCCCAGCTGCGCGACGCGCTCGGCGCGCTCGACAAACCGCTCTCGGCCGCGGACGTGACCGCGCTCGAAGCCGTGGTCCCCGCCGATGCGATCACCGGCACGCGCTACGCACCGGCGCAGATGGCGCACCTCGACAGCGAGCGCGGCTAGCGTGCCCGACTGCAGCTGGTCTCGTTGCGCAGCACGAACTGGCCCACGTGCGATCAGCTCTTCGGCGTACGCAGCGGCCCCACCGACGAAGCTTCGACGAGGAGATCCTCGCCTACCTCCGCGCCATGCGAGTCGCAATTCGGTACGTGCTCACGACGAGATCGAAGTGTTTCCGAACATCGACTCGAAACCCATGCCGGACCTGCGGATCGATGATCTCGAAGCCGTGAGCATCGACCTTTTCGAGCAAGCTCCAGATCGGGGAGAATCGCTCCTCGTCGCCGTCATGAGGGACCGCGATGCCGCCGGTCCCGTCGATGCAGACTTCGATCGTGAAGCCGGCGAGCGAATGGTGAAATTCGACAGGCTGCCGTCGCGCTTCGATCTCAGCGTCGCGCTCGAAGCTATCGGCAATGCGCGCAACTCTTCGCGCAGCATCCTCGGTTGACATCCCACGGCCGACAAGCTCGGCGATCCGCGCATCAGCCGTGGTCGCGGGCCGCGGGACCAACGTCAGCTGTGGCTCGCTGGCCCGGAGCGCGTCCAGCAAGCTACGCTGGACGGCTTGGCCCGGCGGACCGGAGAAGAATTGAAGATCGTAGCTCACCTACGCGTCAACCTAACATGCCTCAGTCCTGCCCTTCGCCCGCGCGCCGCGCGCGCTAGCGGGCGCGCGCTACCGCCTTGCGCGTCAGCCGACGCGCGCGACGTCGGCCGGCGCGAGCGTGCCGTGCGACTGGTAGTGATCGAACAGCTGGCCCCACGTCGTGCCGGCTTTCCATTGCTCGAACACGTGGCGATCGCGCAGCGGCCAGCGGTAGTAGTCGTGATAGGCCTCCGAGCCCATCACGAACAAATTGACGAGTGGCGTGTGGAAGAACAGCTTCTGGAACCGCTTGAGCGGCCCGAACCACATCACGTCGCCGACCATCGACGCGCCGTTGTCGCCGACCGAGAACCCCCAGCGCTGATCGGCGAGCGCCTCGTCGCCGACGATCTCGATGTTCTCGCGCCGGCCGTTGCCCAGGCCCTGCTCGTCGGCGAGCTTGATGTACTCGAGCGCCATCGGATCGAAGCCCATCATCGACGCCGCGACCGCATCGATCGCGACCTGATCGGCCGACGCGAGCATGACGTCCTTGATCACCGGGCGCATCGTGCGCGGGCCCGGGCCATCGCCAGCGGTCGTGCCGTCCATGATCGCGAACAGCCCCGAGTGGATCTCGCGCTGGATCGCGAGCAAGTCGACCAGCGTCGCGTGGATCCACGAGTGCGTGTAGTGCCGCTTCGTGTTGAGCAGGCCGCCGAACGCGTTCTTCATCGCGCCGGTCGTCGTCGTGTAGATGTGGCACTTGACGGTCGGCAGGTGCACGATGTTTGCGCCGTGGAACGCGTCCGGGATCTGGATGCCCTCGGGGAAGATCGTGTCGAGCACGTTCATCTTCGCGCGCGGCCGATACACCGACCAGGTCATGTCCTCGGGCTTGAAGTTGTAGCGGACCGGGATATCGTAGCGCTTGAAGATCGGGACGTAGCCGTTGAGATCCTCGCCTTTGAACGCATCGGTCACGACGGTCTTGTTCTGCACGCAGATCTGGTCGGCGTAGCCGCGCGCCTTGAGCGAGCGCACCGTGCCCTCGAGCTGCCACGGCGTCGTGTTCGCCCCGGGGAACGGGAAGTGCCACGAGATGTTGTCCTTGAGGATCGTCTGCGCCCCCGGGGCGAGCGCCTGCTCCACCCCGGCCAGGCCACACAGGCGATCGACATCGTCGAGGACGCGGTCGGGATGAACGCGGAGGACCGCGACCTTGGAACGAGCCATCTCGAGAACTTAGCAAAAACTTGCCCGCGTAGATCGCAGGTACGAGGCTGGCCTGGTGTCCGAGACCCTCTACAGCAGCACCTATACGCCGGATCCCAAGAGCGCGCGCGACGTGCTCGCGTTCGTGCTGACCCCCGCCGGGGCGTTCGCGCACGCCGACGATCCCGAGGAGCTCGCCGCGGTCGAGGAGCTGCTCGGCGAAGCGAAGGTCGAGGCCGTCAAGCGTTGGTATGCGCTGCGCGGCGAAGACGTGCGGAGCTAGCCCCGGCCGGTCCGAACCGCTAGACCGTCTTCGCAGGCGTCGGCGGCGCGTAGGTGAACGACATCCGCTCGGTGTAGAGCTCGACCTTGACCATCTTGTGCTCGTCGGTGCCGGCGTCGGACTTGTCGGGCGTGACCGCGATGATATCGGCGTTGAAGAACTCGAGCGTGAACAAGTCCTTCTTGCCGTTGTCGTAGGTCTGGAGCATGCCGTGCAGTCGGCCCGGCATGTTGCCGTCGTTGATCATCCGCTTCGTGACGTGATCGAAGAACGGTTGGGCGTCCGCCTCCGGCAAGTAGAACGCGATCGTCGGCCAGTCGATCTGGCTCGGAGTCTTCGTCGGAGCCTTCACACCACCCATGTGGTACTCGAGCACGTTCTGCTTGATCGTGAACGAGTCGACCTTCGTGATGCGGTGACACGCGTCTTCGAACGTGTCGACGTGGAACCGGAAGTTTCGCGCGGTCCACAGCTTCTGCTTGTTGAACCCAGCCGGTTGCGGCAGCGCGTGACCGTCGCCCTTCTTGAACACGATGCCTTCGACCGACAGCCCGATCGTCATGTAGACCGCGGTGCCGTCGTGACCTTCGAGCTTCGGGAATGTCAGCTCTTTGATCATCGCCGCGGTGAACTCGCGGCGCGCGCGCTCTTTGTAATAGAAGTCCGCGGCGACGATCGCGCCGCTCTTGCGGACGGCGTCACCGGTGAAGAAGTTCGAGATCCAGGTATAGAACGGCGCGGACATCGCCATGCCGACTTGCAGCTTGATGTCCTCGAACTTCGGCTTGCCGAGCTGACGCCAGCGCTCGTAGGTCGTGCCGTTCTGGTAGGTCATGACCTCGGCTTTGACGCCGCCGCCTTCGATCGACCGGAACAGGCCAACGTTGTCCTTGTGGTCGAGCTCGAGCGCGAAGTGCGCGGCGGCGTAGGACCGGTTCTCGGTGGTGGGTAGTGGCATGCGGGTTAGGCCTCGCGAACAGTGTACACGGGGGCGTTTCTCGCCTCGCGAGCTAGGCGTGACCTCCCCATGCTACGGTGATCGGGCGGTTGGTCTTCCTAGAGCGATGGCGCATATCCAGCTATGCATGATCCCGGCGCTGATAACGGATCTGCTGGAAATCTAGACGGAATTCGCGAAGGGCTGCCCCGCTGGGGGATGGTCAAAGGCGTCGCGACCGGGGCGGTCATCGAGGTCCCGGCGATCGCAGGCGCGGTCTGGTTGCTCGCACGTGTCGGCGTGGGCAATCGCGCGGAGCCGTACCTGGCCGATCTGAGGCTGACCGCGGTGTTCGCCGGGGTCGCCGCGCTCGTCACCGCGGCCGGGCTCGGCCGGCTCGCTGCGGTCGCGTCGCTCGACGGCGGCCGCCGGCACGCGATGACAGTCACCGCGCGAGCTCATGCCGCGGCGTCGGCCGCACTCGTGCTGATCGCTGCGATCCCGCACGGCGAGCTGCCCGATCACGCGCTCGGCTATGTACCGTTCTTGCTCGGCGGCGCGGTCGTCGGCGCGCTGTGCGGCGCGGTGATCGGCGCGATATGCGGCGGCGCGGCGCCGGTGGGAATCGCCGATGTCGTCGCGCTCGCCCGCCGGCCTAGCGAAGCGTTGCGCCAGCTCCTCGATCCGGATGACCTCGTGAAGATCGGCACGGCGCTGCGCGAACGCACGAGCCACTTGTTGAGCGGGATGTTCGAGCCCGGCCCCAAGCCGCCGAGCGAGCACGACGAAAAGCCACCGCCCGACGACAAGTCGGGCGAACGCCCGACGCGTAGCGCCGCCGAAGGCGGAGCGAAGGTCGACGACAAGTCGGGCGAACGCCCGACGCGTAGCGCCGCCGAAGGCGGAGCGAAGGTCGACGACAAGTCGGGCGAACGCCCGACGCGTAGCGCCGCCGAAGGCGGAGCGAAGGTAGACGACAAGTCGGGCGAACGCCCGACGCGTAGCGCCGCCGAAGGCGGAGCGAAGGTCGACGACAAGTCGGGCGAACGCCCGACGCGTAGCGCCGCCGAAGGCGGAGCGAAGGTAGACGACAAGTCGGGCGAACGCCCGACGCGTAGCGCCGCCGAAGGCGGAGCGAAGGTAGACGACAAGGTCGAGCCGCCGTGACGAACGAGCAGTCCGATCGAACCGCGCCGCCCTTCGCCGGCGCGGCTGGTCGGGGGCGAGCCTCGACCGTCGAGGTACGCACGCTCGCGATCGCGTTGCTCGCTTCGCTGCTGCTGTGGAACCTGCCGTTCGGCGGCGTCGTGCTCTACCCGTTCAAGCTGCTCGCGACCTGGCTACACGAGCTGTCGCATGGTCTCGCGATGATCGTGACCGGCGCGGGGCTCGACCACGTCGAGATCTATCGCGACACGAGTGGGCTGGCGTATCCGAGCGCCGGCACCGGCGCGTTCGGCAGCGCCGTGATCGCGGCGGCCGGCTACATGGGCACGCCTCTGTGGGGCGCGCTGCTGCTCGTGATCACGCCGACGCCGCGCGCGGCGCGAACCGCGTTGCTCGTGCTCGCCGGGTTGTTGCTGCTGACCGTCGTCACCGTGATCACGCCGACCCCGCAGGGGGACGTGCTCGGCCGGTGGGCGCTCGTCGCGATCGCCGCGGCGTTCGCGGTCGCCGCGACCGTCGTACCGGCGCGCTGGCGGCTCCACGTCGCGCACTTCGTCGCCGCGCAGGCCTGCGTCAACGCGCTACTCGACATCCGCGTGTTGCTCCGGCCATCGCAGGTCGTCGGCGGCAACGTGACGAACGCGTCGGACGCGCAGAACATGGCGGCGGCGACGTTCGGCACGACCGCGACCTGGGCCGTGTGGACGTGGGCGATCGTGTGGCTCCTGTGGTCGCTCGCGGTGCTGTTCGTCGCGCTGCGGCTCGTGCGCGCTCGAGCGACGCCGAACGACGATGGCGAGGACCGTCAGCGCGACGAGGCGATCGCGACCGAACCGAGCAGTCCACCGAAATAGCCTGGTGCGGCGCGAACGATCGTCTCGGGTGCGTACAGCGTCGCGAGCGCCACGCCGTTGCCGAGCGGTCGGGCGGCGACGATCATGCGATAGCGCTGGCGATTGCCGAACGCGTCGGGGAGCTGCGCGACGAGCTCGCTACCGTGCCACGGCGCTGGCAAGGTGACGAGTGGATCGCCGGCCGCCTCGGTGGTCTCGAACTTGCGCTCGCGCGCTTCGCCCGGCGCACCCTTGGTCAAAGCGGCGAGCGGGCCACGGAGGTCGACCGAGCCCGGGGTCCAGCCGAAGCGACCCAACACCCACACATCGGGCGCGTAGATCTCGGTACCGGCGACGATCCACCCGGTCGGGGCGACGACGCTGAGGTCGCCAACCGTGCGGCGCGCGGTGGGCAGCGACGCGTAGCTCTCTGCGACCGACGTCCTCACGACGAGCACCGCGGTGGCGGCGACCGCGGCGGCGAACGCCAGCGCGATGAGCGGAGCGAGATAGCGCGACACGATCGCCCAGCGCGCATGCGGGGTCAGGGCGGCGCCCGCGAGCGCACCGACCACGAGGCCCGCGCCGTGCGCCCAGTTGTCGACCATCGGGTACAACATGCCGAACCCGACGAGCGCGACCAGCACGACGCCGATCCGCGCCCACATCCCGCGGCGCATCGCGGTGCGATACAGCCGGCGATACAGCGTGAGCTCGACGAACCCCGCGCCGAGCAACCCGAAGATCGCGCCCGACGCCCCGGCGGTGACGTCGATATCGCCGTAGTAGCTCGCGATCGAGCCGGCGATCCCGGCGAGCGCGAAGATCGCGATCGTGCGCACCGCGCCGAACATCTCCTCCGCGAAGCGGCCGACGAACCACAGCGCGATCGCGTTGAGCACGAGGTGCACCGTGCCGACGTGGATGAAGATCGCCGCGACGATCCGCCACGGCTCCGCCGGGACGAAGCCATGCACGATCGCCCCGCCGCGAGTCAACGCGCCGAGATCGCTACCGTCGCCGATAAACAGCGAGATGCACGCGGCAGCGGCGATCATGATCGCGAGCAACGCCTGGGTCGCCCACGGTCCTTGTACGCGCGGCGGCCGGATCACCTTCGGCGCGGGCGCGGCCTCGACTCTCGCGACGATCTCTGTTGCCGCGCTGCCGAGCTCGGCGCGGCGAGCCGTCGGGAGCTCGGCGAGCGCTTTTTCGATCATGACGCGCGGCCGGCCACGCGATCGCGAGCGCGCCTTGTCGTAGGCGTCGCGGGCGGCGGGCTCGTCACCCCTGCGCTCGTGAGCGACCGCGAGCCAATACGTCCGCGCCGCCGCCGTCATGTGGCGCGAGCGCTTCGGCATGACGAGCGCTTCGACCGCATCGACCCGACCGGCGAGCGCGAGGAACATCAAGCGCCCGCGATGCAGCCACACCGCGGCGTCTTGCCGGCCCTCGCAGACATCTTCGAGTCGGGCGAGCATCGTCGCCGCGCGATCGAGATCGCCTTTGCGGCCGTAAGCGCCGAGCAACTCGATCCACACCGGTGGTGCGATGCCGAGCGCGCGGCGCAGCGCGTTGCCGCCGTCGTCGGGAGGCGTCGCGCCGAACAGGTTTGCTTCAGCGTGAGCGATCGCTTCGTCCCAGCGATACGCGGCGAGGTACAACATCGCGATCCGCTCGTCGATCGCGAGCTTGGCTTCGGCCGGCGCGCGCTGCTTCGCCATCGTCAACGCGTCGACCGTCCGCTCGATCTTGCCGTCGCGGATCTCGCGCATCGCACCGAGCATGGCCTTCTCGTCGCCGGCGCCCGAGCCGGGTGCGAGCACATCGGCGACGTCGAGCAAGCGCGCGGCAACGCCGAAATGCTCGGCCGCCGCGAACCGGCGCGCGAGCGTGCGCAGCACGGGCCCCACGACGAACAAGCAGGCGCCCGCACCGACGCCGATCGCACCCGCGATGCCGAGCAGCTCGCTCTCGGTGTGGCGCCCGATCCAGCCGAGCGTCGACAGCGCCGCGGACGCCACGAGCATCAGCCCGAACGTGGGCGTGCCCTGCGGCTGCCGGCGGATGAAGAACCAGCCCCAGTAGCCGCCCGCGATCGCGACCGACATGAGCGCGAGCTCGTAGAGCAGCGACGCTTCGGAAGTCATCGGGCCAAACCTAGATCAACCCGTCTGCTCGACGAACTGGCCGATGCGGCGGAACTTCTGGTAGCGACGCTCGATGAGCTCGCTCGGCGTTAGCTGCGATAAATCTTTGAGGTGCGCCTTGATCGACTGCCGCAACTTCGCTGCGGTCAGCGCCGCGTTGCGGTGCGCGCCGCCGGGCGCCTCCGGAATGATCTCGTCGCAGATGCCGAGCTCGAGCAGGTCGGGTGCGGTGAGCTTGAGCTGCGAGGCCGCCTCCGCGATCTTCGCCGGGTCGCGCCACAGGATCGAAGCGCAGCCTTCGGGTGAGATCACCGAGTAGATCGAGTACTCGAGCATCAGGATCTTGTCGGTCACGCCGAGCGCGAGCGCGCCACCCGAGCCGCCTTCGCCAATCACGACCGAGATCAGCGGGCATTCGAGGCTCGCCATCACCTGCAGCGCCTTCGCGATCGCCTCGGCCTGGCCGCGCTCTTCGGCGCCGAGCCCGGGATACGCACCTGGCGTATCGATGAAGCACAGGATCGGCCGGCGGAACCGCGAGGCCATCCGCATCAACCGCGTGGCCTTGCGGTAACCCTCGGGCCGCGCCATCCCGAAGTTGCGATGCATGTTGTCCTTCGTGTTGCGGCCCTTCTGGTGGCCGAGCACGAGCACTTCCCATTCGTCGAATTGAGCGAGTCCGCCGATGATCGCCGGATCGTCGCGGAAGCTGCGATCGCCGTGCAGCTCGATGAAGTCGTCCATCAGCAGGCCGACGTAGTCCATCATGTACGGCCGCCCGGGGTGGCGAGCGAGCTGGACCTTCTGCTGCGCGGACAGGTCGGCGAACACTTCTCGTTGCAGCTTGCGCGCCTTCTGCTCGAGCTTGCGGATCTCGGACGAGAAGTCGACCGACTCGGTCGAGAGGTGATGCAGCTCGTGGATCTTGCGCTCGAGCTCGATGATCGGCCGCTCGAACTCGAGGATCATCCGGTCGGTGAGCAGCGGAGGCGGTTCGGTCGTCGTCGACATCGCGTTCTAGCGCCCTGCTAGGTACCGCCCAAGCGCGTCGGGGTCAACGGCCGCCGGGTCCGGGTACCAAGCGATGGCGGGATCAGGACGGTACCAAGATAGCTGACGCCGGGCGTAATGCCGTGAATTCCTTTTGACCAGCTCGATCGCGCGCGTGCGGTCGAGCCGCCCCTCCGCCACCGCGTGCAGCTCGGCGTAGCCGATCGCCTGCTGGCTGCGCAGGGGCGGCGTGTAACCCCGCGCGCGCAACGCGCCGACCTCGGCCTCGAGCCCGGCGGCGAGCATCGCGTCGACCCGCGCGTCGATCGCGGCATACAACGCCTCGCGCGGCGGCGATAGACCCACGAGTTGCGCCGGATAGCGCGGCGGCTGCTTGCGATGGTCGTGGCGCGCCTGGTGGGCGCTCATCGGCTCGCCGGTGAGTCGGAACACCTCGATCGCGCGGATCATCCGCTTGCCGTCGTGCGGATCGATCTTCGCGGCGGCCGCGGGATCGACGCGCACGAGCTCGGCGTGCAGCTCGGCGGTCGGCAGCTGCGCCAGCTCGGCGCGCACCTCGGGAGACGCCGGCGGGCCCTCGAACAGGCCGAGCAGGAGCGCGCGGACGTACAGGCCGGTGCCGCCGCATACGATCGCCGGCACGTCGCGCACCGCGAGACTCTCGATCGCGGCGTCGGCGAGCGCGATGAACCGCGCCGCCGTCATCTCGTCGTCGGGATGCGCCACGTCGAGCAGATGGTGCGGCACCCGCGCGCGCTCGTCCGCGGTCGCCTTGCCGGTGCCGATGTCCATGCCGACGTAGACTTGCTGACTGTCGGCCGACACGACCTCGCCGCCGATCTTCTCGGCGAGCGCGAGGGACAGGCGCGTCTTGCCCGCGCCGGTCGGCCCGACGATCACGACGAGGCGCGGCGCCATCCGCGCATTGTGGCACGGCGGCGAGAACCGCGGTTCGCCGTGGCCCCTCGCGCGCCGACTGTCAGATCGCGACGCTCGACCGGCTTGCGGGCCGAGCGTAGACCGACCGCGCACGTCGCGCGTTTCATCGCACATGCGCTTCCTCGCGTTCGCCTTGCCGCTGTGCCTCGTCACGTCGTTCGCGCATGCGTCACCGGCGTTCACATTCGCACAGCTGCTCCGGCGCGCCGACACGGTCGCGGTCGTGACGCTGACCCACCACGACGCGAAGCACGTCACCCTGTCGCAGACGACGGTCGTGCGCGGCGCGTTCGGCAAGGGCATCGTGTTGAAGGTCATCGGCGAGATCGCGCCGCCGGCTGACGTCACGACGTTCGTGGTGCTGTCCCAGCTCGATCCGCACATCGGCGCGCCGGAGCCGGTGGTGCGCATCGGCCAAGGCCTCGAGGGCCAAGCCGGCTATCTCGGGTTCTTGCTCTACCCGGTGCGGACGATCGGTGGCCGTGCGCAGATCGACCCGGCGTTCCTGATCAAGGCGGACGGCGCGATCGCGATCGACCAGCTTCCCGCGATCGCGAAGCGCGCGCCGTTTCGCCCGATCGGCGGCTAGCGCCCGAACCGGCGCGCGATCTCGGCGAGCGGCAGGCGCAGCATCAACGGGCGGCCGTGCGGGTTCGGCGCGTCGCCGACGCCGTCGAGCGCGCGCAGCAGCGCCTCGGTTTCGCCCGCCGACAGTCGATCGCCCGCGCGCACGACCGAGTGACACGCAATCTCGGCGAGCGCACTCTCGAGTTGCTCGGCGTCGCTCGGCGCACCTTCTTCGGCCCACCGGGCGAGCAGCGCACGCAGCAGCTCCGCCGGATCGCCGTGGCGGATCCCCGCCGGCACCGCGAGCAACGCGAGCGAGCCATCGCCGCCGAGATCGGTCTCGAAGCCGACCTGCGCGAGCACGCCGCGCAGATCACTCGCGAGCTTCGCGAGCTCCGGCGCGACATCGATCGTCGCCGGGAACAGCATGCGCTGCATGCCGACCGCATGATCGGCATCGGCGGCCTTGAGCCGAGCGAGCTCGACGAGCTCGTGCGCGACGTGCTGATCGATCAGCACGAGCCCGGCGCCGGCCTCGCACACGAGGTATGTGAGATCCAGCTGGCCGAGGTAGCGCAGCTGCGCGAAGTAGCCCGGCTCGAGCTCGGCGCGCTCGGCCGCGGCATGGTCGACCGGCCCGCTACCGAACGCGAGGGCCGGCGCCCGGTCGGCGACCGCCGCGGGCCGCGCGTAGGCGGCGCGCGCGTACGCCGCGGCTTCAGCAGCGCGCGAGCTCCGGCCGCGATCGCGGATGCCTTGGGCCCACTCCCGCGGCCCCGGGCCAGGAGTAAACCCGAGTTGCGCCTGCGCACCGCCGGACGCCCAACCGCGCTCGCGCGCGTGCTCAAGCTGGGCGCCGTAGCGCTGCGCTAACGGCGTCGCGACTCCGCCGTCGGGTAACGCGGGCGGCTGGACGCTCGTGATCGCGGTCATCATCACCGGCGCCGCCGCATCGCTTCGCCACCCTGCCCGCGCGACGCCTGCTTGCACGACGTGGCGCACCGCCGCTGCGACCGCAGCCGCGTCGGCAAATCGGACCTCCGACTTCTGCGGATGGACGTTGATATCGACCGCGCCAGCGGGAACATCGACGATCGCGATCGCGAGCGGATAGCGGCCGCGAGGCACGAGCTCGCCATAGCCCATCGCGATCGCGTGCAACAACCCACGGTCTTTCACCGGCCGGCGCCCGACGAACAGCTGAACGCCCCGCGCCGTCGTCTGCGCGAGATCCGGCGCACCGAGCAACGCGTGGACGCGGGTCGCACCGTCTTCACCTGATACCTCGACGAGCCGCGCGCTGACTCGCGGTCCGAGCAGCGCGCGCGCACGAGCCAACCGATCGCGATCCGGCGGGAGGTCGAGCGCGACTCGCCCGTCGTACGCGAGCTTGAGGTGAAGCTCGGGATGCGCCATCGCGACGCGCGCGACCAGGTCGGTGACGTGGGCCGCTTCGGTCGCCTCGCCGCGCAAGAACTTGAGCCGAGCCGGCACCGCGCGAAACAGCTCGTGGACCTCGACCGTCGTACCGACCGGGGCGCCGGCCGCGCTGACGTCTGCGACCCGCCCCGCATCGACCGTGATGCGCGTCGCCGCGAGCTCGCCGGCGACCCGGGTGGTCAGCACGAGCCGCGCGACGCTCGCGATCGCCGGCAGCGCCTCGCCGCGAAACCCGAGCGTCGTCAACCCCCACAGGTCGTCGACACTGCGCAGCTTCGAGGTCGCGTGGCGCTCGAGTGCGAGCACCGCGTCGACCGCAGACATGCCACAGCCGTCGTCGACGACGCGGATCACGCTGCGGCCACCGCCGACGACCTCGACCGCGATCGTGCGCGCGCCGGCGTCGATCGCGTTGTCGACGAGCTCCTTGACCACCGATGCCGGCCGCTCGATGACCTCGCCCGCGGCGATCTGGTCGATCACGGTCGAGGGCAAGAGCTCGATCGTGGGGACCTGTGCCCGACGATCAGCACCGCCGGAGGGCGGTGCGGTTGGATCGAACGCGGGCATAGCGCTGGCGTACCACGGCGATCTGACGTGGAGCCGGCACTCCCGCTGGTGTATAGAAGCCTCGATGGCGAGCGCCCCGCAACCCGAGTCCGACCGCGTGGTCGCGATCACCGGGGCGTGCACGTATCTCGGCAGCGAGTTGCTGCGCCGGCTCGAAGAAGATCCGCGCTGTCGCCGCGTGCTCGCGCTCGACATCCGGCCGCCGGTTGCGGCGAACGGCCCGGGCAGCAAGGTCGCGTTCGTCAAGATCGACCTGACCCAGCCGACGGTCGACGCCGAGCTCGCGACGTTGCTCGCGCGCGAGCACGTCGACACGCTCGTCCATGGCGCGTTCCTGTCGCACCCGACCCACGCGTCGGAGTGGGCGCACGAGCTCGAGGATGTCGGCACGATGCACGTGCTGAACGCGTGCTCCGGGGTCGAGCTGCGCCGCCTCGTGATGGTGTCGACGACGCTGGTCTACGGCGCGCATCCGAAGAACCCGAACTTCCTGACCGAGGACGCCGAGCTGCGCGGTCATCGCTCGACCGACGCCGGCCGGTTCATCGACGACAAGCTGCGCGCCGAACGCCAGGTCCAGCGGTTCGCCGCGGAGCATCCCGGCGTGGAGGTGGCCATCCTGCGGTTCGCGCCGATCCTCGGGCCGACGATCTCGAACATCTTCACGCGCTTCCTGTCGCGGCCGATCGCGCCCGTGATGATGGGCCACGATCCGCTGATGCAGTTCGTCCACGAGCAAGATGCCGCGAACGCGTTGCAGCTCGCGGTGCAGTCGCACGCGACGGGTGCGTTCAACATCGTCGGCAAGGGCGTGTTGCCGTATACGACCGTGCTCGCGCTGCTCGGCCGCGTGCCGATGCCGTTGCCACAGCTCGTCGCGCGTCCGCTGACCAAGTTGTTGTGGGCGACGCAGCTCGTCGGTTCGCCGCCGACGATGCTCGACCACCTGCTGTATCTGTGCGTCGCCGACGGCAGCAAAGCCAAGCGCGAGCTCGGGTTCTCGCCGCGGCTGTCGATCAAGCGCACGATCCTCGACTTCCTCGGCGTGGCCCCCGAGGACGGCGCGACCGACGTCGACGAGGGCACAGGCATGACCGACGACGGTCCGAAGCACGACGGCGACGACGCCGACGACGCCGAGTGGTTCGGTGATGCCGATCCGCGCGTGCCCGATGCGACCGCGTTCGCCGACGATCCTTACTTGGGAGGCGAAGCGGCGATCCCCGACGAGCTCGGCGGCAGCCACGTGCCGAGCGAGCGCGGCGAGCGCGAAGCCGAGCTCCGCGAGCTCGAGCGCCGCCTCGAACAGCAGCGCACGCCGGTGTTCCCGATCGATCTGCGCCGGCACCTGCCGCTCGAAGGCGTGTGGCACCGCTGGCGCGCGCTCGCGATGTGGGGCCGCAGCGACGTCGTCGACGATTTCGGCCGCGATCCTCGCGCGACCGCTCGCTGGGAGTGGCTGTTCGAGTTCTTGTACTCGCGCTGGTTCCGCGTTCACGTCGAGGGCATCGATCACGTGCCGACCCGCGGCCGCGCGCTGCTCGTCGCGAATCACGCGGGCACGTTGCCGTACGACAGCGCGATGGTGATGCACGCGATCCGCCGCGACCATCCCGCGCGGCGCGACGTGCGACCGCTCGTCGAGGACACCGTGTTTCACCTGCCGTTCCTCGGCCCGTTGATGAATCGGATCGGCGGCGTCCGCGCCGATCCGGCGAACGCCGAGCGCTTGCTCGAGAAGGACGAGCTCGTCGCGGTGTTCCCCGAAGGCGAGAAAGGCATGGGCAAGCTGTGGAAGGACCGCTATCGGCTGCAGCGGTTCGGCCGCGGCGGGTTCGTCAAGCTCGCGCTGCGCACGCGCTCGCCGATCATCCCGGTCGCCGTCGTCGGCGCTGAAGAAGCGGCGCCGATGCTCGGCAAGGTGACGTGGTTCGCGCGCAACATCGGCATCCCGTGGATCCCGGTCACGCCGTTGTTTCCGTGGCTCGGGCCGGCGGGCCTGTTGCCCCTGCCGAGCAAGTGGTTCGTGCGCTTCGGCACGCCGATCGATCTGTCTGCGACCTACGGCCCGGCCGCCGCGGACGATCGCCTGCTCGTCAACAAGCTCGCCGAGGGCATCCGCACCGAGATCCAGGTCATGGTCGACGACCTGCTGGGCATGCGGCGGTCGCCCGTGCTGGCCGCGTTCTTCGGCTGATCCCCGGAGGTCGTCACCGCACCCACATCGGGTGGCCTTGTGTTTGGTGCCCGAACGAGTCAGCCTGATATGGATGCGGTGCGGGGTGATCGCGTGCCTGCTCTACGCCGGCGTGGCCCATGCCGACCCGGCCGGAGACGTGAATCCAGAGGCAGAGAAACTGTTTCGCGATGGCCGGGCGTTTCTCAAGGACGGCAACACCGCCGCGGCATGCGATGCGTTTGCCGCGAGCGCGAAGCTCGGGCCGTCGGTCGGCACGTTCCTCAACCTCGGTGACTGCCGAGCCCGGCGCGGCGAGGTCGCGACCGCGTGGGCGGCGTTCGTGGAAGCCGGTCGACTCGCGGTCAAGCTCGACGATCCGCGCAAAGCCGAAGCGGACAGGCGCGCCGCCGAGCTCGAGCCGCAGCTGTCGTACCTGACGATCGACGTGCCGACACCGGTCCCAGGCCTGAAGATCGCGCGCGACAACGTCGCGATCGATCCCAGCGTGTGGCACGAGCCCACCGCGATCGATCCGGGCGCGCACACCGTCGTCGCGACCGCCCCCGGGTTCGCGAAGTGGGCGATGACGTTCGAGGTCGCACCGAGCGGAGCTAAGGCGGTCGCGCACGTCCCGGCGCTGCGCGCGATCCCGGTCGCTCCGGCCGCCGCGCCTGCGGTGCGCACCCCGGATAGGTTCACGACCACGCGGATCATCGGGGTCGTGTCCGCCGGCGCCGGCGTGGCAGCGCTCGCCGGGTCGCTCGCGCTGGCGCTCGACGCGGAGGGTCTCGAGGACGACGCGCGTACCACCTGCCCCACCGGCACACCGTGCACGAACCTCGGCGCGAGCCAAGAGAGCGGACGGGCGGTGACGCGCGCGAACATCGCGACGGCGATCGGCGCCGCGGGGATCGTCGCGATCACGGGCGGTGTCTTCTTGTGGATCGTCGGGCGGCCGCGCGAAGGAACGCCACCTCCGATCGCGGCGACCGCGACTCGCGACTCGTTCGCGGTCTCGCTCACGGGGCGGTTCTGATGAAGCGCATCGCGGTCGTCGTCGTCACCGCCGGCTGCAGCGCGCTGTTCGGCATCGACAAGATTCCGTACGAGGGTGACCCCGGCCAGCCGATCGAGCTGAGCGTCGCGATCTCGGGATCCGGAACAGGCATGGTGAGCGATGACACCGGTCAGATCGCGTGCTCGAGCGGCGGCAACGGCACGTGTGCCCACGTGTACGATGCCGGGGCCACGATCACCCTCACGCCAGCCGCCGGCACCAGCAGCGCGTTCTTCGGCTGGGGCCAGGGGTGCTCCGATCAAAACGGCGACGGAGCGGCGCAGTGCACGCTGACCGGCGCGAGCGGGTTGGTCTACGTCGTCGCCGACTTCTCACCGTATGCGGCTGGCCAGAACATGCTCACTCTCGCGCCGACGCTTGCCAACCATTCCGATCCCAACGCATACATCATGGCGGGCTCGAATCGTTGCGACGACGATGGCCGGCCGTGCGGGTACGCGTTGGATCCGTCGGTCACCTCGGTGACGTTGACGCCGGTGGGCGATTCGTGCGCGCCGTTCTTGATGTTCACCGGCGGTGGCTGCGCGCCCGCGACCGCGACGTGCACCGTCACATTCACCCCCGGTAGCATACAATCGGTCGTGGTCGACTTCGAGTTCGCAGCGAACGCGACGGGGTCCGGCTCGAACACGTGCGGCTTATGAGCGCCGACGGTCAGCCACGCGACGCCCCGCCCGAACGCATCGGCGGCTACCGGCTCGGCCGCAAGCTCGGCGAAGGCGGGATGGGCGCGGTCTACCTCGCGGAGCACGAGCTGCTCGGCCGGCACGCCGCGATCAAGCTGCTGCACGACCGCTACTCGCAACGCGACGAGATCGTCGAGCGGTTCTTCAACGAAGCGCGCGCCGCGACCGCGATCGCCGACCACGGGATCGTCCAGGTGTTCGACTTCGGCCAGCAGGACGGTCGGGTCTACATCGTCATGGAGCTGCTCGAGGGCGAGATGCTCGACGCGCGGCTCGACCGGCTCGGCCGGTTGCCGGTCAACGACGTGCTGCGGTTGTCGCGCCAACTCGCGCTGTCGTTATACGCGGCGCACCAGCGCGGCGTGATCCACCGCGATCTCAAGCCCGAGAACATCGTCATCATCAGCGACGCCGAGGCGGCCGGCGGCGAGCGCACGAAGATCCTCGACTTCGGCATCGCGAAGCTGCTCGACACCGACCAGAACCGGCTGCATACGCAAACCGGCTTGATGATGGGCACGCCGCATTACATGTCGCCCGAGCAATGCCGCGGCGCCGGCTCGGTCGATCACCGCGCCGACATCTACTCGCTCGGCTGCCTGATGTTCCGGCTGCTCACCGGCCAGACCGTGTTCGCGGGGCACGGCGCCGGCGATCTCGTGGTCAGCCACGTCACCGAGACGCCGCGCGCGCCGAGCTCGCTGGCGCAGGTGCCTGCGAACGTCGACGCGATCGTCGCGCGCTGTCTCGCGAAGTCGGCGTCCGACCGATTCCCGGACATGCGGCAGCTCGCGCAAGAGATCGATGACGCGTTGCGCTTCGTGCGCTCGGTGAGCTTCGAGATGGACGCGCTGACGCCGATCCCGAGTCGGTCGACGGTCGTGGGGCTGCCGGCCGAGACCGCGGCCACGATGGCGCCGGTCCGGCCCCGCGAGCGGCGGTGGCCGGTCTTCGCGCTGATCGGCGCGGTTGCAGTCGGCGCGATCGCGTTCGCGGCCGTCACCATGCGCGGCCACGAGACCGCACCTCGACCGCCGGTCGAGAGCCCGTCGCTAGCGAACACGCCGCCGGCGACGCCGGCCGATCGGGATCCCGCAGCGCTCGCACCGCCGGCGGTCGTCGACAAGCCGGCCGCACCACCGGTGACCTCGCCAGCGCCGACGTCGCCGCCGATCACGGCCGCGAAACCAGCGCCCGCACTGCCACCGATCGCGGCGGCGAAGCCCGCGCCGGAACCGCCGCGAATGATCGCCGCGACGGCGAAGCACCGCACCGCGACAAAGCCGGCGGTACCGATCGCGAAGCCAACGGTGAAGTCATCGCCGCCGCCGGCCGCGCCCGCGGATCCCTACGCCGATCGCTAGATCGAGGCCGCTCGGGATTTGCGCACGCGTGGGTCATCTTGCCTGGCCGCGCGATATCGCGGGCGCGTTGGAACGGCCGTGTTATCGTGGACGCAAATGCCCGCGCGTCACGTGACCGAGCTAGAGCAACTGCTCGACCGCGCGCGCGAGTTGCTCGGCACCGGCGACGACGGCGAGCTGTTCGACGCGAACACCGCGGTGAATCACGCGCTCCAGCTCGACCCGGTGTCGGTCGAGGGCTGGCTGTTGAAGTGCCAGGTCGCGTCCGCCGCGGGCGACGACCTCGCCGCGCTCGCCTCGGTCGAGATGGCGTTGCGGCGCGCACCGGCCCGGCCCGAGGCCTTGTATTGGCGCGGCGCCGTGCTCGGCGATCTCGGCCGATCCCGCGAGGCGCTGCGCTCGATCGAGGCCGCGTTCGCGGCGCTCGGCGATGACGATGGCTGGCTGGTCGAAGATCTGTTCTACGAGAAGGCGACCGTGCTCGAAGCGCTCGGTCTCGGCGAAGCGGCGGTCAACGCGATCGCCGCGGGGCTCGACCGCTGTCCCGGATCGGCGCTGCTCCGCGCCGCGCTGTCGCCGGCCGAAGCCGAGCCGACCCGGCCGCGCACGGTGCTCAAGGTCCTGCGCGGCGGTCGTTAAACGAGCTCCCCGCGTCCGGCGATCGCCGGGACGCTACGAACAGGCGCGGCGATCCGTCACTTGCTATGATCCAGACGTGCATCGCGCTCGCATCGCCGTGGTCGCCACGCTCGGCGTGGTCGCAGCCGCCGGCGTGTGGGCGCTCGCGGCCGGTCCGCCCGCAGCCGCGCCCGCACCCATCGACGCGCCGAATCCGCTGACGATCGCGGTCAACGGCGGTCGCCACGTCCGGATCGACGGGCCGCGCGGTGCGATCCACGTGTGGATTCCGCCGAGCTTCCACTCCGATACCGGCGCGACGATCATCTACTTGCACGGCTACTACGACGACGCCGACTCGTCGTGGGTCGGCCATCACCTGCCCGAGCAGTTCGCGATGAGCGCGCTCGACGCGATGTTCATCGTGCCGGAGGCGCCGGTCGCGGCAAAGACGCCGATCAACTATCCGAACCTCAGCGAGCTGCTGCGCATCGTCGAGGACAAGACCGGCGTGCAACGCGGGATGGCGTTGACCGTGGTGGTCGGCCACTCCGGTGCGTTTCGCACGATCGAGAGCTGGCTCGACGAGCCACTCGTCGATCAGCTCGTGATGATCGACTCGATGTACGCGGACGAAGAACAGATCGAGGCGTGGCTGCGTGCGTCGCCGCGCCATCGGCTGATCACGGTCGGCGAGGATACGTTGCAGTGGAACGAGCAGTTCCTGCGCGACATCCCCGACACCGTCGTCGTCGATCGCGTGCCGCCGACCTATGACACGTGGCCGCCCGAGGCGCGGACCGCGCGCTCGGTCTACGTCCGCGCGCAGTTCGCGCACATGCCGCTCGTCACCGATGGCATCGTGCTGCCGGCGCTGCTCCGGCTCTTGCCCGTCGAGCTGCTCGGCGACGAGCCGTGGCAACAGCCGCTCGGCGCATTGCCGTCGAACGAGCTGGCTCCCGACGATGGTGGCGTCACCGGCTCGGGCTCCGGATCCGCGCTGCCGGCGCCGGCGAACTAGCGCCATGCAGCGCGCGGGCTTCGCGATCGGCGCGGCGCTGATCGCGGTCGGCTTCGCGCTCCCGCACCTGCGCCGCGTGTTGATCGCCGACGTCGTGACCTGGGACGCCGAACCGAGCGAGCCAGCGCAGCTGCCGGTGGGCGCCGGTCGGGGCCTGCCCCCGGCCGGCAGCGCCGCCGAAGGGCGGCGCGGTTCAATCGACGGTCCGGGGCTGGCGCCGACCGCCCGCACGCGCGTGCTCTTGATCGACGGGCTCGCTGCCGACGTCGCCGCGACCCTCCCGGCGTGGACCGAGACGTGCGCGCGCGGCGTCGCGGTGACCGTCGACGTCGGGTTCCCGACCGTGTCGCTGCCGGTCGAGGTCGCGCTGTGGTCGGGGCTCACCCAGCAGCAGACCGGCGTCGTCGGCCATCAGGGGCGGCCGCTCGTGCCGCCGCTCGATCGCCGCGCGATCCCGGCGCAGGTCGCGGGCAGCCGTGCGCTCGCGGAGAACCACGGTTACATCGTGCGCTCGCTCGGGTTCGCGACCGCGGAGCCGGCCGCCGCCGCCGATGGCCTCGGCGACGCCGATCTCGAGCATTGGGCGGCGCAGTTCGAGCCGCGCGCGATCGCTGCGGTCGCGAGTGATGCGGCGCTGGTGTTCGTCCACATCTTGCGCGTCGATAACGCCGGCCATCGCTCCGGCAAGGACTCGGATCAGTACCGCGACGCCGCACAGCGAGCCGATGCGCTGCTCGCGAGGCTCGTCGCCGCGGCGGGCAGCGACGCGCGCTGGTTCTTGCTGTCCGACCACGGCCACCTGCCGGGCGGCGGTCACGGCGGCGCGGAGCGCGTGATCCGTCAGGTCGCCGGCTGCATTGTCGGCCCCGGGCTCGCGCCGAACGCAGCGCATCCGGTGATCCACGTCGTCGACATCGCGCGCGCGATCGCCGATTCGGTCGGCGCGAAGCTCGACCCGGCGTCGCGCGGTCGCCCGCTGTCGGTCGCGTTGCGGGTTCCGCTCGTCGATGACGAGGCGCTGCCGAGTCAACCGATCGTGCCCGCCGCGCTCGCGATCGTGATCGTCGTGCTCGGGGCGGCGGCGATGGCGTGGGCCAGCGCGCGGTGGTGGCTCGCCGCGTGGTGGTGGCTGCTCGCGTGCGCCGCGCTCGTCGTCGTCCGCGGCGTCCCGACGCTATCGAGGCCGATGATCTACTCGCCGGAAGGCCGCACGATGTGGCTCGCGTGGTCGCCGCTGCTCGCGGTCGCGTGCGTGATGACGTACGTCGCGCTCGGGCGCACGACGCTGTGGCGCGCGGTCACCGCGCAGCTCGCGCTACCGTTCGCGGCGGCCGCGGCGGCGATCACGGCGTGCGGCGGCTGGCCCGCGGTGTTCGGTGCCGAGGTCGCGCCGGTCGTGCCGCACTACACCGCGTGGATGTCGCCGCTCGTGCTCATGGCTGCGCAGGGGGCGGCGGCGGTCGGCCTTGCTGTTCTCGGAAAGTCTTGCCGGCAGGCGATCGATCGACGCGGACGTCCGGAATCGCCGCGTACATCGAGAGCAGGCGCTTGACGATGTCGGGGTGCTGGGCGGCGAGGTCGTCGTGCTCGGCCGGATCGCGCTCGAGGTCGTAGAGCTCGGTCAGGTTGTCGGCCGGCTTGACGATGAGGTGATACGGCCACACGACCGCGCCGTGCTGCTTCTCTTCGTGCAACGCGATC
Source organism: uncultured delta proteobacterium (assembly GCA_963848295.1). Taxonomy (GTDB): domain Bacteria; phylum Myxococcota_A; class Polyangia; order Haliangiales; family Haliangiaceae; genus JABFXX01. The sequence goes on from CAWKDB010000010.1 coordinate 90,225, forward strand.
GCGCGCTCGGTGACGCGCAGCGCGGGGGGCGCATCGAGCAACGCGGGCACGAGATCGACGCCATCGAGCGGCGCCATCGCGGTCGCCGCGCCGAGCAGATCGAGCAACGTCGGCGCGATGTCGACCAGCGACACCGGATCGACGCGCTGGCCGGGCGCGACGCCGGGCACGTAGATCGCGAACGGGATCCGCACGAGCGGGCCATAGGTCACCTCGCCGTGGGTCTCCGGGAACCGCGGATCTTCGCCGAGCGACTCGCCGTGGTCGCTGAGGAACACGACGATCGTGTGATCCGCCTCGTGCCGCGCGTCGAGCTCGGCGAGGACCTCGCCGACTCCGTCGTCGATCGCGTGGAGCAGCGCGCGATAGCCGTGAGCGACCGGCGAGCCGCCGTCGTGAACGAGCGCGAGCAACGGCTTCGGCACATCGATCTGATGGTGCTCGTGGACGTCGAAGTAATGCAGCCAGATGAAGAACGGCTCGGCGGCGACCGCCTGCACGCCGACCTCGGTCGTCGCGGCCGCGCTGACGTGGTCGCCGACATCCGCGACCTGGCCGTCGGTGCGCACCGTCGTGAAGTGATCGACGCCGCGGCGGATCAGCGTGTCGCCGACGAACCGCGTGACCTCGCCAGGAATCGCCGCCGAGGTCTGGCGGCCGAGCGCGTGCAGCGCGTCGATCAGCGTGGCGCGCGTCGGCTGGTACGGATCGAACCGGCCGGTGAGCAACGTGGACAGCGAGACATCGGTGCCGGAGGCCGGCGCGATCGCGTGGGTGAACCATACCGAATCGTCGAGTAGCTTCGCGATATGCGGGAAGTCGGCGCGATCGGGGGCACCCGGCGCGAGTGGATCGAAGCGCAACGCGTCGACCGTGATCAGGAGGACGTTCATCGTCTTGGTGCGGGCCAGCACGCTCTGGACCGCCGGCGATGCGCGCCAGCCCTGGAGATCGAGCGGTTTCGGCTTCGGCGGGGGTGGCGGTGCCGGCATCGCATCGAGCCCGTCGCAGTTTTGATCGATGCCATCGCCGGGGATGTCGATCGCGCCGGGATGGATCGCGGGATCGAAGTCATCGCAATCGCCACCGCCGAGGATCGGCGACGCCCCATCGCGATCGAAGTCGACGAGCCAGCGCCAGGTCGCGACCAGATCGCGGCTCTGGTCACCGAACGTCGCGAGTTGCTCGCGATCCGCCGGCACCTGTAGGCCGTAGCACGCCGCCGCCGCGCCCGTGCCCACCGCGAGCCCCGCGATCACGGCCGCAAACGCCACCGGCACGGTCGCCCGCCGCGTGATCCGCAGCGCGACGCCGAGCACGACGATGATCGCGATCGTCACGCCTTGATGCGCGCTCGGATAGCCGGTGCGCAACAGCTCGCGCTCGCCGTAGATCAGCCCGGACGCGGTCGCGGCGAGCAGCAGCACGACCGTCGCGCGCCACATCAGATCGCCCGAGCGCAGCATCCGCCGGCCGATCGCGATCGCGACCGCCGAGATCAGCCACAGCACGAGCGGCAACGCCCACGGCGCGTACTTCGCATAGGACAACGTCTGCGCGAACGCCCCGTCGAACAGCGTGGCACACACCGGCGCGGTGACCGCCGCGGTCGGCGCGCTCAACGCGAGCGCGACGAACCACCACGGCGCGCGCCGGACGAGCAGCGAGATCACCGCGATGACGCAGCCGACGATCAACCCGGTGAACGCGAACACCGGCGGAATCGCTAGGCTCAGGCCGACGCGATCGAGCCGGACCGCTTCGAGGACCCCGACCGCGAGCGCGGCGAGCACGTGGGCGCTGATGATCCAGCCGATCGGGATGGGGTCGGGTCGCGCCGGGGTGCGACCGGCGACGCCGGCTGCGCGCGAGGACATCGGTCGATCTGACCACGGCGTGGCTCGCCGTGGCAACTAGCCTACGCCTCCGTACCGGAGGGCCTTCGGACCAGGGATTCGGCCATCCTTGCTGCGCCGGACCGCCGAGCGATCGATCGTCCTGGGACCTCAGGCCTTCGGCGGATACTTCTGGAGCTTGCGCTGCAGGCTGCGGCGGTGAATTCCGAGCCGGCGCGCGGCCTCCGAGATATTGCCGCCCGCGTCGGACAGCACGCGGTTGATGTGCTCCCACTCGGCGCGAGCGAGCGACGGGGCGCGATAATCGCCGGAGTCGGGCGGCGGCGGCTCGAGCGGCGGCGCTTCACCTCGGGCGAATGCGCCGATGATGTCGTCGGCATCGGCCGGCTTCGACAGGTAGTAGGTCGCGCCGAGCCGCACCGCGTCGATCGCGGTCGCGATGCTGCCATACCCCGTCAACACGACGATCTTGGTCGCCGGGTCGATCTCGCGCAGCGCCTTGACCAGCTCGAGCCCGCTCTTGCCCGGCATCTTGAGGTCGACGACCGCGAGCTCCGGCGAATCGCTGGCCGCAGCCGCCACGCCGGCGTCGTAGTCACCGCCGGTCCGGACGTCATAGCCGCGGTCGGTGAACGCGCGGCCGAGCCGGGTGCGATAGACCTCATCGTCGTCGACGATCAGGATCGATAGCTCTTGCTCGCCCATGGCCGTTGGATACCACCACCTGTGAGATCGATGCACGCATAGTGAACGCCCCTGCACGACCGCGACATCGCTGGTGTTCACGGGATCGATCGCGCCGACCTAGCGGCATCGGTCGGCAGCTCGACGCGGACCTCGGTGCCGTGCGCGCCCGAATCGATCCGCAGCGTGCCGCCGACGCCCTCGATCACCGCGCGCGCGAGGAACAGCCCGAGCCCCATGCCGCGGCCCGGTGCCTTCGTCGTGTAGAACGGCTCGCCGATCCGCGCCATGACGTCGGCCGGGATCCCGGGCCCGCGGTCGCGAATGGCGACATCGAGCACGTCGCCGCGGCGGCCAGCAACGACGACGACCGCGGCGGCCGCCGGCGAGGCATCTTGCGCGTTCGTCACGAGCGACCGCAACGCTTGGCTCACCGCGCGAGGCGGCAAGCGCAACGGTGATTGCCCGACATCGTCGCTGAGCTCGCGCACCACGCTCGGCGATTCGCGCACGCCCACGAACGCCTCGTCGAGCAGCTCGCGCACGGTGCAAGACGCGACGTTCTCCCCGACCGTCCCGGCGCCCTGCGCCATCTGCTCGAGGATCGTCCGGCACCGGCCGACCTGCTCGCGGATCAACCGCGCATCCGCGGCGAGCCCGGCCTGATCGCCGAGCGCGTGCTCGAGCTCCTTCGCGGCGAGTGCGACCGTGCCGAGCGGCGTCGATAGCTCGTGGGCGGCACCGGCGGCCATCGTCGCGAGCGAGGCGAGTCGCTCTTGGCGCGCGGCGAGGCTACGCGCGAACGTCAGCTCGGTCTCCCGCGTCGCGAGCGCGCCGGTGATCCGCAGCAAGAAATACACGACGAACGCGGACGCGACCCCGAGCGCGACCCACATGCCGATCATCCGGCTGTCGTCGGGAATCACGAGCGGTTCGTGCGACAGCAGCAACAACCCGAAGCCGAGGAACGACAGGCCGACCAGCATCCACGTCCACCGCGCGCGCATCAGCACCGCGGCGAGCGCGATCTGCACGAGATAGAGAAAGCTGAACGGATTGTTGGGGCCGCCGGTGAAGTAGAGCAGCGCGGTGAGCAGCGCGATGTCGAGCGTCATCACCCCGGCGAGCTGCCACTCCGCAACCTCGCGGTGCGCGATCGCGTCCCCGCGACCGAAGAACCGCCCGCGATCACCGAAGTAATAGAGCTCGATCACGAGGTTCGACACCAGGCCGATGCCGATCACTGCGAACAGCGGAGCGATCGGGAGCCTGCCCCCGAGCAGGACCTGGCCGACCAAGACGGTCGCAGCCTGGCCCGCGAGCTCGGCCCAGCGCAGCCGCGCGAGCCACTGAATATTGACCCAGTTGCGTGCAGGAATGCTCACGCCGCACCCTGCACGGCTAACCCTACTTGGCCATCGTCGGCTCGAGCGACTTCAGTCCCTTGTCCAGCACCCACTGCTGGTAGTACTGCGCCGCCGGGGTCCCGGACGCGATCCGGTCGTTCGCCTTCTTCAGCTCCTCGTCGATCAGCGTGGTGAAGTTCTCGATCGGCATCGCGCCCGACATGAACCGGCCGTTGATGAAGAACGACGGGGTCGCGGCGACGCCGAGCTGCTGCAGGTCTTTCTGATCCTTCTGGATCAGGGCGTTGCATTCCTTCATGTCGGCTTTGAACTTGTCGGCGTTCATCCCGAGGTCGGTCGCGAACCCGAGGACGATCGGGCAACCCGCCTCGCTGTCCCAGCACCGCTTGGCCGGGCCACCGCCTTCGCCCGGTGCGTCCTTGTCGAACTGACGGCCCTTGAACCCCTTGTCCCACAGCGCGTTGTCCATCTGATCGAACTTGCCCTGCCGGCTCGCGGCGCACGACGCCAGCGCGCCCGCGGTCGCGACCTGCGGATGGACGACGTACTGCTTGTAGACGATGCGGAGGTCGTTGCCGTACTTCTTCTTCAGCTCTTCCATCGTGTCGCGCACCCTCTCGCAGTACGGACAGGCGTAGTCGTAGGCCTTGACGAGCGTGACCTTGGCATCGGCCGGGCCGTCGAACGGGTCGCCGTCGATCGGCATCGCGTAGGTCTTCGCGCGATCGGGCTCCGGGCGCTGGGGCCGCTGCTGGCCGCCGGCGCCGCGGCCGCCGTTCGCGATCAACTGGTCGAGCTTCTTGTCGACGCGCTCGAGTAGCGCGTGATCGGCCTTGAGCTGATCGTGGTCGGCCTCGTTCCCGTCGGCGGTACACGCGACCAACGACAACGCGGCAATGGTCATAACTAGTTTGTTCATCGCACGACTCCTTCGACTTGCTGACAAGTGTTCACGGACGGGGTCCCGGCGTTCATCAGCTCCGGGGTTGTAGCCTCAGGCTGGTCGCAATTGCAACACAGCGGTTCGTCGAGCAAAGACTCGAGCTCGGCCGCAGCATACGGATCGAGCGTCGATACGAGCTCGTCCTGGCGGGCGCGCAGCTGCGCTTGCAGCTCGCACGCTTCATCGCGCGACAACACCCCGTCGCCATCGAGGTCGGCCTCGGGGTGCGCGAGCATGAGCTTCGCGGCGAGCTGCGGGGTGTACCGACACGCGATGCGAGCGGCGGACGCGCCGGCGGTACGGGCGCCGCCGAGCACGACCGCGACCCACGCAGCGAGCGCGAGCGTGTAGCCGAGGCCCGAGCGACGTGCCGCAGGCGGCCCTAGCACGGCGCGGACGCGGGCGTCGAGCGCGCGCGGCATCGCGAGCGCGAGCGAGCCATCGATCCACCCGCGCCGGCGTTCGGCGGCGCTGCCGGCGAGGGTTCCCTCGCCGTCGAGGTGGAGCGCGGCCATCCGCACGAGCAACCGCGCGTAGGTCGGACGCGGCAACTCGCCCGCCTCCACGGCCCAGGCATCGCACGCGGCCTCGCGTGCGAGCTCGAGCCGGCGACTCGCGAGCAGCGCGACCGGCCACCAGAAGAACGCGGCGCACGCGACGAGCTGAAATGCGCGACCGATCGCATCGCGGCGCCGCACGTGCGCGAGCTCGTGCAACAGCGCCGCGCGCAGCAACGCGGGCTCGGCGACGAGCACCGCCGGAACGACGATCGTCGAGTGCCACCCGCCGACGACATGCGGCCCCGATGCCGCGACGACCAGCCGCGGTACGGGCAACTTCGCGCGCCGAGCGAGCTCTGCGAGCAGCGCGAGGGCAGCAAACGGAGCTGGCTTCGCGAGCCGCGCGGCGCGGGCGAGCCGGTGCGATCGGACGAGCGCGCGGGTCAGCGACAGCGCGGCGCCGACGAGCCAGATCGTCGCGACCGCGAGGTAACCGACGGCGGGCCACGCACGAGCCGCGGGGAGCGGTGCGGCCAGCGTCGCCGGCAACGCGCTCGGCGTCGCACCGGCGCCGTGATGAAACAGCCCGGCGACGAGGTCGGACAGCGACCATGGCAGCGCCGGGCCCCATGGCAGCGCGAACTTTACGATCACGACGAGCCAGATCGCGGCTTGCCAGCTCGGGCGCAGCCGGCCGGCACGCGCGATCGCGAGCGCGAGCAGCGCGACGATCGTGCCCTGCACCGCGATCATGCCGAGCGTCGCGAGCGTGGTCTTCGCGACCGCACCGGCGGAGACGAGCGTCGCGACCGTCACGTGCGGTCCTTGCGCTTGCGCGCCGGCTTGGCGGGCGCTTGAGCTTCGGCGACCGCGATCCGCCGCTCGATCGCGCGCAGCTCCTCGCGCGTCAGCGCCGCGTCCTCGACCAAGCTCAACACGAGCGAATCGGCGTTGCCGTCGAACACGTCGCGCACGAACTCGCGCAACCGCTCGCCGAGCACCGATTCGCGACGATAGGCGGCGCGATACACGAACGGCTCGCGCGCGCGATCGACATCGACCGCGCCCTTGCCGGCGAGCCGACCCAGGAGCGTCATCACCGTCGTATAGGCGACCTCGTGGCGTCTCGCCGCGAGCTCGGCGCGAACCTCGGCGACCGACGCCGAGCCGAGCTGCCACAGCGTCTTCATGACGCGGAGCTCGGCGGGCGTGAGGTCGGGGCAGCGGGGCATGGTTATTACGTCGTTCGTATGATTACTACAGACGTAGTACGAACGTCAACACCGGTCTAGAACCGGCGTGACCTCGCCCGCATTCCGCTCCGCTACAGGCCGGCTTGGTTGAGGTAGGCGACGATCGCGGCGGTCTCGTTGACCGTGCGTTGATTCACCGCGAAGTCGGCCCCGACGTAGCTGAACGAGTGGATGTTGAGCTCGGCGCCCTGGTTGAATGTCGGCTTCATCTCCGACGGCAGCACGTAGACGCCGTCGGCGGTGAACGCATCGGGCGCGTTCGCTTCGACCAGCTGGAACAGCGGCTCCGCCACCGTCATCTCGGTCGGCGTCGCGAGGTGACAACTCGCACAGTCGATCGTGTTCGGCGAGTTGCGCGCCGGGTGATCGACGTGGACCAACCCCTCGAACGCGGTGTGGAGCTCGGTGGGGGTCAGCTGCTGCGCGGTGTTCGCCGACGCGAGCGGCTCGAAGTTGTCGGCGCTCGATGTCGCCGGGGTGAACTGCTCGGTCCCGTCGGTCTCACCGCTCCCGCTGCCACTGCCACTGTCGCTGCCGGCGTCGGTGAGCTCCTCGGACACGAACTGCTGCTGTTCCGCACCGCCGAGCGTCGGGATCACCATCGGCGTGACCACGGCGGCCATCGCATCGGTGACATCGAAGCCTTGGAACGTCCACAGGAAGTCTGGATCGGTCGCGGACAGCGTGGTCACCCGCGTCAGGTTCGAGGGCCCTGCGTGAGCGACGATGAGGTCGTAGACCGCGTGAGCCATCGCGCCATCGGCGCCCTGCTCGACCATGATCGGATGTGGCGCCAGGCCGCCGAGGCGCTCGCCGTTCGACGACGCCGCGCGCGCCTGACCGATCGCGGTCGCGATCTCGATCAGCTCGGCGCGCGAGATCGTGTAGAACGCGTGCACCGCGGAGTCCGCCGCAAACGATCCGGTGGTCCCGACCGCGGTGATCGACTGGAAGATCAACCGGAGCTGCGCCACGCAGCCGGTGCCGTGCGGATCCGGCGCCAGCGCGGCGAAGCACGGATCGAGGCGCATCGCCACGACGTGCAGGGAGTCATACGTCGCGTTGTCGGAATCCGGCCCGCCGTTCTCCAGCTGCGTCGACCCGGCGATGCCGCCGACCGCGGTGTACAGCGCCTCGGGCAACAGCGGCCCACCGACGCCCATGGTCGACGCCGCGGGGTACACGGACGGCGCGCTCGACAGGGGGAACAATACGCTGACGTCGTTCATCTGGACCGGGCCGGCGGTCGGACCGATCGGTGGCGACTGATCCGTCGTGCAGCCGACGGCGACCACGAACATGAAGGCGAGGCTAGGTGTCGGTCGCATGCCCGGCGCATTCAGCAAGGTCCGAGCCAACCGACGAGCACCCACCTCGTCGAGCGCGAGCCGCGGTCGCCTCAAGAATCTGAGGTTCGCCGGCGCCGCGATCGGAGATATCCGGCGGCGCGCTGGATCGGCGCCTCGAGCGCGAGCAGCGGCAGGAACGCGAAGCCGAACAGCGGATACGGAAACCAGATGTTCATCGTCAGCACGACCGTGACGTGAAAGCCCCACGCCGCGAGGGCCCAGCCCCGCGCGAGCCGGCCGCCGAGCAGCGCGATCGGCGCGCCGAGCTCGACCGCGATCGCCGCGGCCGATCCGATCGCGAGCCAGAGCGGATGGCCGAGCACGACCGTCGCGAGCGGCGCGGTCGCATCGCCGAGCAGCGCCTTGCGCAGGTTGTCGATCGCGATCTGGCCGCGCAGCTGGTCGCCGTCGAGCCAGCTCGCGCCGGACAGTCGCAACTTCGCGAGCCCGGCGATCACGTAGGTCGCCGCGGTCAGCGCGACGAGCAACTTGATCGGCCAGCCGTAGCCGGCCGGCGCGACGCACGGGCTGCGGCGGCGAATCGCCCAGACGTCGGCCGCCGGCGACAGCGAGAGCGCGAGCACGTGCAGCGCCATGAGGTTCTCGGTGTGGAACAGCTGGCCCCATGAGCTGCGATAGCTGCACGTCCAGATCAGCGCGAGCGCGGCGATCGGCGCGAGGTAGCGATGCGCGACGCCGAGCGTGAACGCGGCGAGCAGCACGCACGTCGCGATCGCGAGCGCGAGCACCGCGTTCGGTGGCAACACGCCGACCACGTTCGCGACCCCGACGCCGCGAAAGCTCGACGGCGCGAGCCGCGCGACCGCGACGAGGTCCGGCACGCGCGCGACCGTGTAGCACAGCGCGAACGCGCCGATCGCGATCCGCAGCGCCGCGAGCCGCTGTGCCGGCGCTGGCGCGAACCACCAGTCCGCGAGCCGCTTCATCGCAGGACCTGACAGCGCGCGCGCTCGCGCTCGAAACCGATCGTGCCGTGCGCGAGATATTCGATCGCGTCGTTCGTGCCGGTGACGATCCGGATCCGCGTGACGTCTGCGTAGCCGGAGTCGGCCGCGACGCCACGCGCGATCCGTTCGCACAGCGCGGCGCTGCGCTTGCCGGCGACCTCGCGCGCGATGTTCGCGAGCGCTTGCAAGACCTCGCTGCTGCCGACGAGCTCGGGCGCGACCGACCGGCGCGCCCCATCGCGGGTCTCGGCGATCGCGTAATCGAGGGTCAGCTTCGTCGCGCGCGGGGTCGCGAACATCGGATACGTCGACAGCGGAAAGCCGTCGTCGCCGGGCGAGCGCAAGATCGGCTCGAGCGTCGCGGCGACGAGCGCGATCGAAACGAGGGCTGCAGCTCGCCGCCGCTCGCTGACCCTCACATCGAGCGGATCACGCGATACGAAGGATGGCCGCCGCCGATCTCGAAATAGAACGAGAACGCGAACGTGATCAGGTTGTCCGACCCGACCAGCTCCTTCGGCGGATTCGGAAACGGCGCCGCGGCGTGGAACGAGCGCACCGCCTCGTCATCGAGATCGCCGACGCCGGACGGTGTCACGATCACGATGTGCGCGAGATCGCCGTGCGGCGACAGGCTGACCCGAACCTCGGTGACGCGCGTCTTGAACCCGTAGACCGCGCCGGTCGGATCGTCGCGCCGCCACACCGTGGCGGGATCCCAGTTCTGTGCGACCGCGCGCTTCATCCGGTTGAAGAAGCTCGCATAGATGAAGCGCTTCGCGGTGAGCGCGGTCTCGTCGCCGTTGTCGATGTCGTCGAGGTGATCGACGTTGCCGCCCCCGAGCGCGCGCTCGAGCACGTCTTGCGATGGCTTGAGGTTCGGCACTTGCGGCTGGCCCCCACCGGCGCCGCCCTGCCCCCGCGGCAGCTCCGAGCGATCCTTGCGTTGCTGCTCGAACGCGCCGTCGCCCTTGCGCGTCAGGTAGCCGTCGGCGGCCGCGCCCGAGCCGCCGGTCGTGGATCCGAGCGTCTTGAGATCTTGCTGGAGCTCCGCCGGCGAGCGCGCCCCGGGCGAGCGCATCGACAACGTTCCCGGCATGTCCGGCGCGCGCGGATCCGCACCTCGCATCCGATCGGGGTCTTGCTCGTGGACCGATTCCGGCCTCGGCTCGGCCTTCGCGACGAGCTCCTCGGGCTTGCTCTTCGCGACCATCGGCTCTTTCGGCGTGCCGCGGGCGACCGTCTGATGATCGACCTTGGTGTCGTACTCCGCGAGGAACCGGGCGTTGTCCGGCGCCTTCTCCTGCGATGGCTTCGCGGTCTCGACGATCTGCATCGGTCGCGCGGGCGCCGGCGGGGGCGGCGGCGGTGGATTATTCGGGTGCGGCGGCGGCACTACGACCGGCTTCGGCAGCTCCGGAACCGCTTGCTTGAACGCCTCGAGCAACGGCTCGGGATCGATCGACTTGATCTTCTCCGCCTGCTTCGGATCGATCATCGCGATCTCGGTCGACGCCACATGGCGCGCGTCGCACGACGACAGATCGAGCCACATATCGTTCATCGCCTCGTCGATGCAGGCGTCGGGGTCGCTCTGCCACGGCGCGAAGCACAGGGCGTCGCGCGCAGAGGCCGCGAGATAAGCGTTCGCGACGCAGCCCTGAGCGAGCTCGGTCGCGCGAGCCTCGGGCAGCGGCTTGGTCGGCTGGCGCAGGTTGAAATCGGCGACGCCGATCGCGTGCACCATCCCCAGCGCGGTCGCGTGCGCGGCGAACGCGGCGAAACCGAGCACGACCCAAAAGGCCGCACTCGTCTGCCTGGCTCTCCTCCTCGCGATCGGCATCCGACCTCGTTCGAGTATAGGTACGCGCGGCCCCAGCGTCAGGTCGATTTTGCGTTCCTGGTGGGATCCGCCCCGCTTGGCGCGCTCGCGGTTCGATGCCCGGCCGCGGTCTTCCTCGCGCTAGTGCGCCAAATCCGGACGAATTTCTTCGCCGGCGTCCGTGTGCCCGGGCGCGATCGGTGACACGGTTCGGCCATGCCGACTCCGATCCAACAGGCCGCCAAGCTCGGACAAGCCATCTGGTACGACAACCTCCGGCGCTCGATGCTGACGACCGGCGCGCTCAAGCAAATGATCGAGCACGACGGCTTGCTCGGCATGACGTCGAACCCCTCGATCTTCGAAAAGGCGATCGGCAGCGGCGACGACTACGACGCCGCGATCCGCGCGGACGCGTCGACGAACGACATCGAGGTGTTCGAGCACCTCGCCATCCACGACATCCAAGGCGCGTGCGACGCGTTCCGTCCGGTGTTCGATCGCACGAAAGGCGGCGACGGCTACGTCAGCCTCGAGGTCTCGCCACGGCTCGCGAACGACACCGACGGCACGATCGCGGAGGCCAAGCGCCTGTTCGCGGCGGTCGATCGCCCGAACGTGATGATCAAGATTCCCGGCACGAAGCCATGCGTCCCCGCGATCCGCGCCGCGATCGGCGCGGGCATCAACGTCAACACGACGCTGCTGTTCGCGATCGATGCGTACCTCGCGGCCGCCGACGCCTACATGTCCGGGTTGGAAGACTTCAAGATGAAGGGCGGCGACTTGTCGAAGGTCGCCGGGGTCGCGAGCTTCTTCCTGTCGCGCATCGATACCGCGGTCGACAAGCAGCTCGACGAGCTCGCGAAGAAGCACCCCGAGGCCGCCGCGCTCAAGGGCCAGACCGCGATCGCGAACGCGAAGCTCGCCTACACGAAGTACCAGGAGTTGATCGCCTCGCCGCGGTGGAAGGCGCTCGTCGCCGCCGGTGCGAAGCCGCAGCGCCTGCTGTGGGCGTCGACCGGCACGAAGAACCCGGCGTACCCGAAGCTGCACTATGTCGAGACGTTGATCGGGCCGGACACCGTCAACACCATGCCGACCGACACGTACGACGAGCTGCGCGATCACGGCGACGGCCACGTCGCGGTGACGCTGACCAAGGACGTCGAGGTCGCGAAGCAGCAGCTCGCCCAGCTCGGCAAGCTCGGGGTCTCGCTCGACAAGGTCACCGACAAGCTGCTCGTCGACGGCGTCGCCGCGTTCGCCAAGTCGTTCGACACCCTGCTCGCCGCGGTCGCCTCGAAGCGCGCCGCGGTCGCAGCCACTCCGCAGGCCCCGGCGCAGGCGCCGGGCACCGGCGATCAGTTCCAGCTCGGTGATGCGTCCGACGACGTCGCCTCCGCGGCGCGCGATTGGGCCGCGAAGGTGCCGCGCGTCTGGAAGAAGGACGCGTCGGTGTGGACCGGCAAGGACGAAGGCAAGTGGCTCGGCTGGCTCGATGCGATCGACAACGGGCGCAAGCAGCTCGGCGACTTCGTCGCGATCGCCGAGGCCGCGAAGAAAGACGGCCTGACCGACGCGGTCGTGCTCGGCATGGGCGGGTCGAGCCTGTGCCCGTGGGTGTTCACCCAGGCGTTCGCCGCGACCGGCTTGAAGCTGCACGTGCTCGACTCGATCCTGCCGGCGCAGATCCTCGCGATGGACAAGGCGCTGCCGATCAAGCACACGTTGTTCATCGTCAGCTCGAAGTCGGGCTCGACGACCGAGCCGAACGTGCTGATGGCGTACTTCGAGGATCGCGTGAAGGCCGCCGGCATCGACAAGCCGGGCTCGCGGTTCATCGCGATCACCGATCCGGGCAGCAAGCTCGAGGCCGCCGCGAAGGACCACGGGTTCCGCGCGGTGGTGCCGGGCGATCCGGCGATCGGCGGGCGTTACTCCGCGCTGTCGCCGTTCGGCCTCGTGCCGGCGCAGATCATGGGAATCGACGTCAAGACGCTGCTCGATCGCGCGGGCGACATGGCGACCGCGTGCAAGCAGCCGGACAAGAACCCTGGCGTCCAGCTCGGCGTCGCGCTCGGCGTGCTCGCGACCCGCGGGCGCGACAAGCTCACGATCGTCGCGTCGCCGAAGCTGCGCGCGCTCGGCGCGTGGCTCGAGCAGCTGATCGCAGAATCGACCGGCAAGCTCGGCAAAGGGATCGTCCCGGTCGACAACGAGCCGCTCGGCGCGCCCGAGGTCTACGGCGGCGACCGCGTGTTCGTGCACGTCCAGGCCAAGGGCGAGGCGGATCCGCAATCGACGCAGCTCGACGCGCTCGCGAAGGCCGGCCATCCGGTGCTGCGGCTCGATCCGATCGAGGCGATCGAGCTCGGCAAGGCGTTCTTCCGCTGGGAGATGGCGACCGCGGTCGCGGGATCGGTGATCGGCATCGATCCGTTCGATCAGCCGGACGTCGAGGCCAGCAAGATCGCGACGCGGCGCCTGCTCGAAGCGGGCGGCACCGTCGCCGGGGCGCGGCCGATCGCGAGCGAGAGCGGGCTCTCGGTCTACGCCGACGTCACGAACACGGGCCAGCTCACCGCCGGGCGCGCGATGAGCTTCGGCAAGGTGCTCGCCGCGCACCTGTCGCGCGCGAGTCGCGGCGACTACGTCGCGATCAACGCCTACGTCGAGATGAACGCCGAGCACCAGCAGGCGTTGCAGGCGATCCGGATGTTGATCCGCGACCACCGCAAGGTCGCGACGACGCTCGGCTACGGTCCGCGGTTCTTGCACTCGACCGGCCAGCTCCACAAGGGCGGACCGGCGAGCGGCGTGTTCTTGCAGCTCACCGCCGAGCCGGCGCGAGAGCTGGCGATTCCGGGCGAGACCTACACGTTCGCGACGCTCGAGCGCGCGCAGGCGCAGGGCGACTTCGAAGTCCTATCGGCGCGCGGCCGTCGCGCGATCCGCGTCCATCTCGGCAGCGACGTCGCGGCCGGGCTAGCCGCACTGCACCGCGCGGTTTCCGCCGCGCTCGGCGTTTGATTCTTCACAGGGAGAGCTCGATGCAACTCGGAATGATCGGATTAGGCCGGATGGGCGCGAACATGGCGCGCCGGCTCATGCGCGGTGGTCATCAGGTCGTGGTCTACGATCGCAGCCCCGACGCGGTGAAGCAGGTCGTCGGCGAAGGCGCGAAGGGCGCCGACTCGCTCGACTCGCTGATCGCGCAACTCTCGGCGCCGCGCGCGGTGTGGGTGATGGTGCCGTCGGGGCAAGCGACCGAGTCGACCGTGATGGCGCTCGGCGAGAAGCTGTCGGCCGGCGACACGATCATCGACGGCGGCAACTCGTTCTTCAAGGATGACGTGCGTCGCGGCAAAGCGCTCGCCCCGCGCAAGATCACGTACGTCGATGCCGGCACGAGCGGCGGCGTGCTCGGGCTCGAGCGCGGTTACTGCCTGATGATCGGCGGCGACAAGGTCGCGGTCGATCGGCTCGAGCCGATCTTCAAGACGCTCGCGCCGGGTCGCGGCGACATCGAGCGCACCCCCGGTCGCGACAAGCTCGGGGGCACCGCCGAAGACGGCTACCTGCACTGCGGTCCGACCGGCAGCGGTCACTTCGTCAAGATGGTCCATAACGGCATCGAGTACGGAGTCATGCAGGCGATCGCCGAGGGCTTCGACATCATGAAGGGCGCGATGAACGCCGGCGTCGCCGACGATCACAAGTTCGACTTGAAGCTCGGCGATATCGCCGAGGTCTGGCGCCGCGGCAGCGTCCTGAGCTCGTGGCTGATCGATCTGTCCGCGAAGGCGCTCGTCGCCGATCCGACGCTCGCGAAGATGACCGGCGCGGTCGCAGACTCCGGCGAAGGCCGGTGGACGGTCATGGCCGCGATCGAAGAGGCAGTGCCGGCCGAGGTGATCACCGCCTCGCTGTACACCCGGTTCCGGTCGCGCCAGGAGCACACGTTCGCCGAGAAGATGCTGTCGGCGATGCGGTTCGAGTTCGGTGGCCACCTCGAGAGGCCGACGGGTGGTTGAGGTCCGGCGGTTTGCGGATCTCGATGCGTTGAGCCGCGCGGCGGCGGATGACTTCATCGCGCTCGGGCGAGCGGCGATCGCGGCGCGCGGCGTGTTTCACGTGGTGCTGTCCGGAGGCTCGACGCCGAAGCGGCTGTTCGGGCTGCTCGCGGCTCGCGGCCCGGCGGCGCTCGCGTGGGACAAGGTCGAGCTGTGGTGGGGCGACGAGCGGTCGGTCGGCCCGACCGACGCCGATTCGAACTACCGGATGACGCGCGAGGCGTTGATCGATCCGCTGCACCTCGACGCCCGGCGCGTCCATCGCATCGCCGGCGAGCTCGAGCCGACGAAGGCCGCCGCAGACTACGAACGCGGGCTCGTCGCCGCGCTCGGTCAACCGCCGATCAGCGACCTCGCGCTGCAGGGGATGGGGCCCGACGGACACACCGCGTCGTTGTTCCCGCACTCGCCCGCGCTCGACGACACCACCCACTGGGTGGTCGCGAATCCGGTCGACTCGCCGGTCGCGAAGGGCAAGACGACGCGGATCACGCTGACCGCTCGCGCGATCAACGCGGCGCGCGCCGTGCGCTTTCTCGTCGCCGGCAAGGACAAGGCCCCCGCCCTGTACTCGGTGCTCGAAGGACCGCGCGACGGCAAGGCGTTTCCGGCGCAGCTGATCGACAACGCGACCTGGCTCGTCGACGAGGCCGCGGCGGCCAAGCTCGGGACCACGAGGTGATCCTCGCCGGTGACATCGGCGGCACCAAGACCGTGCTCGCGACGTTCGGCGACGGCCTGCATCAGGTGCGAGCGCAGGAGCTCAAGTCGGGCGACTTCGCCTCGCTCGAAGCGGTGATCGAGGCGTTCGCGCCGGAGCGCGTGACCGCGGCGTGCTTTGGAGTGGCCGGGCCCGTGATCGGCGACAGCGCGAAGATCACGAACCTACCGTGGACGATCGCCGCGCCCTCGTTATCGCGGCGCCTCGGTGGCGCGCGCGTCACGCTGATCAACGACCTACAGGCGACCGCGTTCGGCATGCTCGCCCTGCCCGCCGACAAGTTTGCGGTCCTGCAGCCGCCTGCGGAAGCGGTGAGCGACGGCACGATCGCGGTGATCGCGCCGGGCACCGGGCTCGGCGAGGCGGTGCTGGTCTCGGTCGCCGGCAAGTACCGCGCGCTGGCGTCGGAGGGCGGCCATGCCGATTTCGCCGCCACGACCGACGACGAATTCGAGCTCGTACGATTTCTGCGCAGGCGTTACGGCGACCACGTCAGCAACGAGCGCGTGCTGTGCGGCGCCGGCATCGGCGACCTCTACAGCTTCGAGCGCGAACGCACGACCGCGCCCGAGCCCGCGTGGCTCGCCCAGCAGATCGCGAGCGGTGATCGCAACGAGGCGGTGTCGCGGGCCGCCCTCGCAGGAACCGATCCGTGTTGCATCGCCGCGCTCGATCGGTTCGCGGCGCTCCTCGGCGCCGAAGCTAGCAACCTCGCGCTGCGATCGCTCGCCCGCGGCGGCGTCGTGATCGGCGGCGGCATTCCGCCGAAGGTGTTGCCGATCCTGCAACGCGGTGGGCTGATCACGCGGTTCAATGCCAAAGGACGATTCTCCAACTGGACGCGCGCTCTCGGAGTGCGCGTCGCGCTCGAGCCTCGCGCCGCGCTTTTCGGCGCAGCCCATCACGCCACCACGAAAGACCATGCGCCATGAGTGAGACCATCCCTCCCCCGAACCTCGTCGGTGAAATTCTCGGCGATCAGAAGACCAAGAAACGCCGCCCCGATCCGTGCGCGATCGTGATCTTCGGCGCGACCGGCGATCTGGCCGGACGCAAGCTCGCGCCGGCGCTCTACAACGTCATGCTCGACAAGTCGATCTCGGACCCGACAGTGATCATCGGCGTGTCGCGAGGTCAGATGCCGGTCAAGGATCTCGCCGCGAAGCTCCACGACGGTGTCGCCGAGTTCTCGCGCCAGAAGCTGCAACCCGCGGCGTGGGACAAGTTCGTCAGCATGCTCGACTACGTCGGCGGCGACTTTGCCGACGATGCGACGTACGTCGCACTCAGGGCCAAGCTCGAACAGGCCAAGGCCAAGGGCACGCGCGGCAACCGGTTGTTCTACTTCGCGACGCCGCCGGCGATGTTCCCGCTCATCCTCGCGAAGCTCAGCCAACACGGGCTGATCGAGCACGGCACCGGCGTCGGCCACGAGAACACCTGTCGTGTCATCGTCGAGAAGCCGTTCGGTCGCAACTTCGCGACCGCGACCGAGCTCAACGACCTGATCGCGAAGCACCTCGACGAGAGCCAGATCTATCGCATCGACCACTACCTCGGCAAAGAGACGGTCCAGAACATCTTGGTGCTGCGGTTCGGCAACTCGATCTTCGAGCCGATCTGGAATCGCAACCACGTCGACTACGTCGAGATCACCGCGGCGGAATCGATCGGCATCGAGGGGCGAGGCGCGTTCTACGAGTCGACCGGGGTCGTTCGCGACATCATCCAGAACCACCTGCTGCAAGTGCTGTCGCTCGTCACGATGGAGGTCCCCGCGTCGTTCAACGCCGACGACATCCGCGACGAGAAATCGCAGGTCTTGCGTTCGGTGCGCAACCCGACGCTGGTCGATGTCGCGACCGAGTGCGTCCGCGGGCAATACCGCGGCTATCGCCAGGAGCCCGGCGTCGCGAACAACTCGCAGACTCCGACGTACGCGGCCATGCGATTCATGATCGACAGCTGGCGCTGGCAAGGCGTGCCGTTCTATCTACGCGCCGGCAAGAAGATGACCGACCGGCTCACCGAGGTCGCGATTCACTTCAAGGCCGTGCCGCTGATGCTGTTCAAGGAAGAAGCGGCCGGCAGCGTGCTGCAACCGGCGGTGCTGATCCTGACGATCCAGCCGCACGAGGGCATCTCGCTGCGGTTCGCCGCGAAGGTCCCGGGCGACAACATCGAGGTCGGCAACGTCCACATGAACATGACGTACGCCGACGCGTTCAAGCGCCCGATCGCAGAGGCCTACGAGCGGCTGCTGCTCGACTGTTTGCGCGGCGACGCGACGCTGTTCAATCGCCGCGACGCGGTCGACCGCGCGTGGGCGTTGATCGATCCGGTGTTGCAGGTGTGGGACGCGTCTCCCGGCGTCGAGATCTACGAGCCGGGCTCGGCCGGGCCGGCGTCGGCGGACGAGATGATCCGGCGCGACGGCCACGCGTGGCGGGAGCTCGCGCCGAGTGCTTGAACCCGAGGTCGTGTTCTTCGACATCGGCGGCGTGTTGCTGACGAACGGTTGGGATCACGACTCGCGCGGCCTCGCGGCCCAGCAGTTCGCGCTCGACGCCGGGTTCGAGCAGCGCCACAACGCGCTCGCGATCGATCTCGACCGCTCGACGATCACGCTCGACAGCTACCTCGATCGCGTCGTGTTCGATCGGCCGCGCCCGTTCTCGCGCGCCGAGCTGATCGCGTTCATCGAGGGCCAATCCCAGCCCTATCCCGAGATGCTCGCGGTGCTCGACGAGGTGGTGCGCTCCGGGCGTTACCGGGTGTTCTCGCTCAACAACGAGTCACGCGAGCTCAACGGCTATCGCATCGCCACGTTCGAGCTCGCGCGCCGGTTCCACGGCTTCTTGTCGTCGTGTTACCTCGGGCTCGCGAAGCCGGATCCGGCGATCTACGAGCGCGCGCTCGAGATCGTGCAGCGGCCGGCGCAAGCGTGCGTGTTCGTCGACGACCGCCCCGAGAATTGTGCGCCCGCCGCCGCGCTCGGGATTCGCACGATCCATCACTCGTCGGCCGCGACCACGCGCAGCGCGCTACGCGAGCTCGGCGTCGCGTTCTAGCGCCGCGATCTTCGCGAGCCTACGCACGTGGCGCGGCTCGCCGCTGAACGTCGCGCCGATGAATGCGGTGACCAGCTCGGGCACGAGCGCTTCGCCGAGCACCCGCCCCCCGAGCGTCAGCACGTTCATGTCGTCGTGCTCGACTCCCTGGTGCGCCGAGTACGTGTCGTGGCACACCGCCGCGCGAATCCCGCGGAGCTTGCACGCCGCGACCGACGCACCCACCCCGCTGCCGCAGATCAGCACACCGCGCTGAGCACCGCCGCGTCGGATCGTCTCGCCGAGCAGGAGCGCGACGTCGGGATAGTCATCGCCCTCGACGAGCGTCGGTGACAAGTCCAGCGGCTGATCGCCATGCGCGCGGATGGCGGCGATGGCCTGCGCTTTGAGCACGAACCCGGCGTGATCGGTGGCGACCGCGATGATCATGCTCGAGGTTGTACCGCGTCTGCTAGCCGGCGCACGGGCTCGCGAGCGCCCAGCCCCAGATCGCAAGAACTGGCCCGCCGGCCGTGCGCTGGCGAGAATTTCGGGATGGACAAGCAGGACTTGATCGCCCAGCTGGTGACCCGGCTCCAGGCCTCTGCTCGCAGTGCGCTCGCCGCGCGCGATGCGACCGCGGCCGAAGCGCGCGACGGCGCGACGCCCGACGAGAAGCGCGAGGACGCGCGGGCCGCCCACCAACTCGGCACCCTCGGCCGTGCGCAACAACGCCGCGCGCAGCAAGCGATCGCCGAGGTCGACGCGCTCGCGACGTGGAGACCGGCTCCGGTCGCCGCCACGGCTCGGATCGAGGTCGGAGCGATCGTCGAGATCGAAGATCCCGATAGCGGTGAGGGCCGCACGTTCTTTCTCGCCCCGGTCGGCGCCGGCGTCACGTTGACCGGGCCCGGTGGTGATGGCGTGTTGTCGGTCGTCACCCCCGCGTCGCCGATCGGCACCGCGGTGATCGGTCGCGTCGTCGGCGACATCGTCGCGATCTCGCAAGCCGGCGAGTGGCGCGAGTGGCAGATCAGCTACGTCGCGTGAGCTCCGAGGCCAATCGATCGGCTGTTCGGCGCAGCAAGGACGGCCGAATCGGCGCTACTGCGCGCGCGCGACGTGCACTCGCATCTTGCCGCCGGCGCGCTCGACCGTGACCGCCCACGGCCGGCAGCACACCGCGCAGTCCTCGACGAGCGCGCCCGTCGTATCGGGATCGACGTAGAGCTCGACCCACTCGCGGCAATACGGACAGCGTACGCGCACGGTGTCGGCCACGTGACAACGGTAGCACCCGGCTCAACCGTCGTCGTGCATCGCGGGCCGTACGCCCGAGGCGGCCGCTTCTGCTCGCTCCGCGGCGCGGACGCGCATGAACTCGCGCGCGATCTCGGCCTCGTCGACGAAGCCGACGACGCGTTGTTCGGCGTCGACCACCGGGAGCTCGCGCACGCCCATCGCGAGCATCAAGTCGAGCGCGCGGGTCGCCAGCTCGCGCTGCGCGAGCCCGACCGCCGGCCGCATGACATCGGCAGCGCGGACGAGGCCATCGAGATCCGGCTCCGCCGCGAGCAGCGTGACGTCGTCGAGCGTGATGATGCCGACGAGCCGCTGCGCCGCATCGATCACCGGGAACACGTCCTGCCGGCCCGCCGCCTCGGCGACCTCGAGCACTCGGGCGACTTGCTCGGTCGGCGCGAACACCGCATGCTCGTCGGGATCGAGCTTGATCCGATCGATCGTCAGGCGATCGATCGCGTCGCTCTGCGGCTTCTTGGGCGGATGCAGCTGAATCCCGTCCTGCTCGAGCAGCGCCTCGTAGATCGGTGTCGGCCGGATCCCGCGCGCGACGCCGTAGGCGACCATGTTCGCGATCATCAGCGGCAACGTCAGGCCATACCCCGCGGTCATCTCGATGATGATCAGCACCGACGTGATCGGCGCGCGCACGACGCCGGCAAACACCGCGCCCATCCCGACGAGCGCGAACGAGCCCACCTCCGAGTGCGCATGGCCGAACAGATAGACATCGAGAGCACCGAACGCGCCGCCGAGCATCGCGCCCATGAACAGCGCAGGCGCGAAGATGCCACCGGAGCCACCGCTCGCGTACGAGAACACGGTCGCGACCAGCTTCGCAGCGCCCATCACGAGCAGCACCTCGACGCCGAGGTTGCCGGACAAGGCGTCGGCGAGCGCGCCGTAACCACCGCCCGTGATGCCGGACTCGTGACAGACCAACATCACCGTGACCGCCAACCCGCCGGTCACCAAGCCGCCGACCGCCGGCTGGGCCCAGCCCGGGACCCTCTTCATCGCGTTGAACCGCTTGCGCAACCGCAACAGCGACTCCGTGAACGCCATCGACATGAACGCCGCGCTGATGCCGAGCGCTCCGTACAGCACGAGCGACGAGGCGTGGTCGAACGAGTACCCGGTCGGGATCGTGAACACCGGGTTCTCGCCGAGCACGCTGCGCTCGACGACGGCCGCGAGTGCCGCGGCGACGATCACGCCGGACAGCAGCGTCTGATCGAGGTTGCCGACGATCTCTTCGATCGTGAACGTCACCGCCGCGATCGGCGCGTTGAAGGCCGCCGCGATACCCGCCGCCGCGCCGACCGGCAGCAGCAACTGGAGGTTCCGCGCCGACACCCCGGCGAGTTGGCCGATGCCCTTCGCGACCCCCGAGCAGATCTGGACGGTCGGGCCCTCGCGGCCGAGGGATGATCCGCTACCGATCTGAACGACGCCGATGAAGAACTTCCCGATCGCGTCGGTGAGCTTCAGCTTTGCCGCCGACATCGCATACGCGACTTTGATCTGCGGAACGCCGCTGCCACGCGCGCCCGGCACGACGTAGAGCATCACGCCCGCGATGAACGCACCGAGCGTCGGGATCAAGATGACCCACGGGATCCCGCTATGGCCTTGGTCGAAGGCGCGGTTGACCGTGCGGTCCGCTAGCCAAGAGATCGTCTCGTGGAACGCGACCGCGACCAGCCCGCACGCGCCGCCGATCAGGATCGTCAGCCCGAACAACCGCTGGCGCTCGGTCGGGCTGAATCGCGCCTTCGTCTGGAGCCACAGCTGATAGCCGCGCTGTGCGACCTCGATCGCAAACGGGGCCCGCGGCGTATCAGTGGCGCGCCGCTCGGGATCAGGCTGGGGTGGCGTAGCTTCTACGCTCACACGCGCGCGACCAAACACATCCGTGCTCTATACCGCAGGTCGCTTGGCCGCCCAATCGCGGAACGCGGATTCGTATGTGGACCGAGCCGTTGTCGAAGCCGGCGAGCTGTGCTGCGAGCCTCGGGCTACTGGCAACTCCGCACTTACGGTCGACCGTGCACGGCAAGCGCCAGCTGCTCGACCCGTCGGGACGCGTCGCCGCCCCGGGCGGTGTCGCGCCGGCCATGGACGAGCTCGTCGAGTTGGCGGCGCGCGGCTCGGAACGCATCGGCGATCGCGACGTAGACGTCGGCGTGCCCCTCGTCGTGGTCCGGATCGTGCGAGACCGAGATCGTGTGATCCGGGATCGCGAGCGTGATCCTCACCTGGAACAGGTCACCATGACGATGGCGGCGACAAGGTTTGTCGATGACGACGGCGCAGTGCTCGATCCCCTCGTAGACATGCTCGAGCCGTCCGAGCCAGCGCTCGATCGCCGCTTCGACCGATGGGCTTGTCGTCATCCCGCGAAACGTGATGTCGAGTGAGGTGTTTACCAAGCCGAGATGTCCGAGGCGCATGGACCATGCGTAGTGCAAGAACGCCGCCGGCTGCGGACACGGCGTCAGGCTCGAGCGTTCGTGCGCGCACGTACCCGTGGGCGATGGCGCACGTGCGCGCTCGCGTCGCCGCACGCGGTCGAGCGTCGCTGACGACGTTGGCCGCCCGGCGATTTCCGTGTAGTTTCACGCGCGGAAGCGCACGTCGATCTGGTGACGGCCTCGGTCTTCAAAGCCGGTGGTGCTCCGCGCGAGCGGCGGCACGGAGGGTTCGATTCCCTTGCGCTTCCGCTGTCTCGTATCAAACATGGCTCGTGCGCGCGATAGCTCTAGAACAGTGTGCAGCCGTCCGCTGATCAGGTCTCGGCGAGACCCAGCACGTCGAGCAACGCGGCCGAAAGCTCCTGCCATCGCGCTGCCGAGAATGTGGCGATCCAAGGGCCGAGCGCGCTGCGATCGACGGTCTTGATCCACTCCGGCTTGAGCACGCAATCGCTGGGCAGGCCATCAGTCGCGAGGAGACGCACCTCCCAACGCAGGCCGCGAATCTGGGTCGACAGCGGGACGACCGGGATCTGCGAAAGCGACGGCAGCAGATCATCGCGACCAAGGACGAGCACGGGCCGGCGCTTGTCCGGTGCGTCGAATCGGAACCAGCGGATATCGCCGCG
This sequence comes from uncultured delta proteobacterium, assembly GCA_963848295.1. GTDB lineage: Bacteria > Myxococcota_A > Polyangia > Haliangiales > Haliangiaceae > JABFXX01. The sequence goes on from CAWKDB010000010.1 coordinate 113,219, forward strand.
TTGGATCACGGAAGCTCGGTGTCAGCGCCGTCCTCGATCGGCCCCTGAGGTCCTTGGGCAACCCACACCCTCCACAGCTCGCTCTGCTGCTCTGTCGTGAGGTGCTGCTCGTCCACCGCTTCGAGGACCACGCGTACGCGCTTCCCATCAAGCTCGGGAACGGTGCTCTCGAGCTCGATCGTCTTGCCATGCACTGTGCCGGTCTTCGTGGTTGCCATCTGCGTTCTCAATGTAGCAGCGATGCGCTGATGCGAGATCCTCGATTAGTGACACCCGCGACGTAAGCCTGCGGACACGCGATCCCAAATGACTTCAAAGCCGGTGGTGCTCCGCGCGAGCGGCGGCACGGAGGGTTCGATTCCCTTGCGCTTCCGTTTTGTTCCGTGCCCGAGCGAGTGCAGGAGGCGGAGGAGAGCAACTACGGTTGTGGAATAGGCTCGCCGGGTGGAGACTGTCCTCAACATCACGACGGCTCCAGGCCGCGACGTTCTTCTCCGCTATCAACTGCTCCAGATGCGGCGGATTCGCGCGTTACTAGAAGCGCGAGCTGCCGAGAAGAACAATCAGGATCCAGGCCCGTTTCCGGCGGCGTTTCGTTCAGCTGGCGACGAGCTAGTGGCGCTCGAACGTGCGCACGTGATTCCGTTCGCCGAGTTGTGCAAGGTGCTCGATCTTCCCCCATGGCTCCGGGATGCGCTCGTGCTCGCGGCGGCACCGCATCTCGACCATGGTGCTCGAGGCTCGATCGCGCGCTACTGGGGCCGCGAATCCAGAACACATGTCGATGCCGCACTCGTGATCGACCTGCTCTGCACGACGCCTGACGAGGCGATCTCCGCTGGCCCAGTCTTGCGCGAAGGGGGGCGACTGCACGCTGCCGCACTTGTCGAATCGATCGCGCTCGCGCTGGTGCATTCGCCATCGCGGCTCGAACACGAGCTCGTTCCAACTCCTCGTCTGCTCCGCGTATTCGATGGCGAGATCGGACTCGATCCGCGTTTCAAGTCGTTCGCGCGCTTGATCAACGCACGAATTGCGGATGCGATCGGCGTCCTGCCGGCCGAGCGCCTTGCGTGGACGGATGCGCTCGTCGGCGCATCGCATCAGGTCAACGACCGCGATGGAGCGTGTTTGTTGCTCGCGGGGTCTCCGGGCGCAGGCAAGCTGCGCGTCGCCCAAGCGCTCGCCGCCGTGAGCGGCCGGCGATACGTCCTGAGCGTGGAGGCGTCATTCCTTCCGAGTGACGCACTTCGCCTCGGAACGTTGTTGCGCGCGCTCGCGCAGGAGGCGGAGATCCTCGGCGCGCAGCTCGTACTGCGGCGAATCGACAACTTCGTCACCGGCGGCCCCATCACCTCGGTGTTGCGCCAGTGCATGACTCTGGCAGGAGCACCGATCTGGTGTACCTCGGATGTCGATCCGATGAGAATGGATGCACCCCATCTCGGCGATCTGGCCATCGTGCGTGTCTCGATCGGACTGCCGGACATCGAGCTCCGCCGGATGGCGTGGGCCGCGGATCTCGCACGCCTTGGTGTCGCCGTCACCCAAGAGGATGTGAACACCGTCGGCAGCGAGTACCCGCTCTCGCGTGCCGGAATCGAGACAGCCGCGCGATTGGTCCGCGCACAGGCTTCGGACGTCGAACCAATCTCGACGGTTATTGGAAGGGCAGCCGAATCTCAGATGCGAGGCCAGCTAGCGCGATTTGCGAAACGCAGTCGCAGCAAGGCACGCCTCGATCACCTCGTGCTGACGGATAATACGCGCGAGCAAGTGAACGAGCTGCTGACAGCGCTGCAACGGCGAACCTTCGTCATGGATCGTTGGGGTCTCACCGATCGTCACGCAACCGGTCGTGGGATCGTGACGCTGTTCAACGGCGCGCCGGGGACGGGCAAGACGATGTGCGCGGCCGCACTCGCGAACGAGATCGCGCAGCCCCTCTATCGCATCGACGTGAGCACCGTGGTCGATCGGTTCGTCGGCGAGACCGAGAAACAGCTCGTCAGACTGTTCGAGGAAGCGGCGGCGACACGCGCGGCGTTGCTGTTCGACGAAGCGGATTCGTTGTTCAGCAAGCGCGTCGAAGCAAAGGATTCAACCGACCGTTACTCCAATATGCAGGTCAACCTGTTGCTGAACCTCATTGAGGACTACGACGGGTTCGTCGTGCTCACGACTAACCTCAAGGGCGCACTCGACGATGCGTTTCTTCGCCGCATCGTCTACAAGATCGTGTTCGAGATGCCAGAGCACGACGAGCTCGTCGCGCTCTGGGAATATCATCTGCCGTCGTCGATTCCTCGCGCACAGGATGTGGATCTCGACGCGCTCGCCGAGGAGTTCCGTACGATCGCCGGCGGCGACATCAAGAACGCTGTGCTTCGCGCCGCGCTCGCCGCTGGTGGCGAACGGCCGGTCACGCTCGAGATGTTGCGGAAGTCAATGATCAACGAGCTACGTGCAAACGGTGGGGTCGTCGCCGATCGTCGGTAGTCAGTTCACCGGGACCGAGCGAATCGACCAGGTCCCCTTGGGCAGCTTCTCGGCCCAATACACAGCAGTGTTGTTAGCGGCGATCGCGGATAACTCACCTTTCGCGGTCGTGACCATCCGGGTCTTTCCGTCGGCGGTGCGCGCCACAATCGCGCGCCCCTTCGTGTAGAACAGCTCGCGATCATTGGCGGCGCACGCCACGCCAGGGTCATCGCTCTTGCGGGGGTCCGGTACCTGGACCGCCGGTCCGCCCTTGATCGGCGCGCTGAACAGCTCGATCAACGCGCCCGGCTGCTGCGATGCGAGCGTCTGCCGGAACCACCACACGGTGGTCGCGGTCACAGCGATACACTGGATCGGGCCAGCGGGCGCCGAGACCGCTGCGATCTCCCCGCGGTTGCTGACCTTGAGCGTCGTACTCGCAATTTCGTATGCGACGAACGTAGCGTCACCCGCGCGCGCGACTTCCAGTTCGCCCGACGTTGCTGCAGCGGCCGTCGGATCGGGCAGCGCCACCGGCGCCAGCGCACCGGTCTTCAGATCGACGCGGATCGCGCGTGTTTCATAGCCGACCTGTCCCATGACCTGGCCGATCACGATCACCGCGCCATCGACTGCGACGATGCCATTCGCCTGATCTATGACATGCTGCCTGACGTGTCGCGGAGCACCGTCATCCAGGTTGATCGCGTACACGTCCCCGCTCATGTTGGTGACGTAGTACGCCACGCCTGTGGCGATGGAGATCGAGCCTGCCGGGAGGACTCCGAGCAAGTGGAGGTCGCCTCCGGGCGTGACCGTGTAGATGCCGTTTGCCGGACCTGTGTCGTCGGCCGTCTCACCGCGCTGTGTCTGGACGACGAGCTTCGCACCCACCGCTTGGATCCAGACCGGAATCTCTGGGATTTCGATGACTTGAGATCCCCGCGCCGCATGGCCCCCGCATCCATCCAACGCGAGTGGTGCTAACAGCGCAGTCGCTGCAACGAGATGGCGTCTTCCCACGTTGCGATGATACTCCAGCTACAACAGACCTCTGATTCGATGACCAGGGCGAGCAAGCAGCCACCGCAACGACGGGCAAGACCGCACCGGTTCGCGAGGAGCGGGTCACCGAGAAGCATGGGGAGCAGACGTGGAACCGGGACGAAGGCGTGATGGGCATCCTGCCCGCACAACCCATCGGCATCGAATACGCGACCGGCAAGGCCGAGAGTTTCAAGCTCATGGCGGAGGAGACTGACTCCTCACGCGTGACGATGACAGGCACGCGGAGATCTGGCGAAGGGGCTGCCTTCCACAGCCAGATCCGGATGATGAACAACTACAACGAGGACGTTTGGTCGATCGAGGAGTCGCAGCGCGAGTACGACTCGATGGCTCCGCTCGGGAACTTGGCGGTGCAGTCGTTCGCCAAGCTCCAGATGGTCGGGAAAACGATCGGCGTGGACGAAGGCTTCCAGCTCGATGCCAAGGAGACCGCCGCCCTCGGACCGGCGTCCAGAACCGCCGAGAACATCGGCATGCTCCAGGACGGCGAAGGCCACTCCGTAAAATCTGCCGCCGACAAGGTCAGCGGCTTACGCGTGGAGTTGCTCGGGGCGGGTACGAACATGGCATCCGTCGCGGACAAGGTCGTGTTGCGCAAGCTAAAAGAAGAGCTCGAGACCGAGAAGGGCAACAAGGAAAAGATCGAAAAGAAGATCGAGAAGATCGCGGGCGTCATCGGTTATCTCGACAAGGCGGGTGCACTCGTGGCCGGTGGCGCTGGGCTGGTTGCGGGGCCGGGAGCTGCAGCGACCGCTGCCGCTGAGTTGGATGAGGCGAGCGCCGTCGCCCCGGAGATGAAGAGCCTCCAGGAAGGTGGCGACAAAGTCGAGAAGGCCGGCGGACCACTCGAGGGAATCGCGAAGGTGGGGCTCGAGATGTTCTACGCCAAGGAGATGAACGCGATCCAAGGCAAGATTGCGACGATCACCGCGGAGATTCCGGGTGCCGAATACCGGCTAGAGCGCGACGCGATCAAAGCCGCGAAGGATCACTTCGACGGCGTCGCCAGGCTGTACGAGAGCGCCGTCGAGAACTACAAACTGGCGATCAACAATCGGCGCGAGTCGATGGGGGCGATCGGCGGCAGGGCCGACAACGTCGTCGACAAGACTGGCAACGATGCGATGGATTCACAAGCGATGGTCTACACCGCCACTGCGTACGAAACGCAATCCTTCCTCGGCACCGCGATGGAGGCCGGAGCACGTACCCAGGCGAAGGTCGATCAGGCGTCCCACGACATGCGCACCCGCCGAAACCAACACTGGGGGATGCTCAGTGACGCGATGGACGTGACGAATGAACCGCGTACTGAGGGCGAAGACGGGCCGGACATTCAAGGCATCAAACACATGAGCCGGCTCATGATGTGGTGGATGCAGGGCGCAGGCAAGGTCGCAGGCGACGTCGATCGACAGGTCGACAAGAAGGCGAGTCACGTCATGGGCGCGGTCGGATATAGCGGCCACTACTGACGCGCCGATGCAAACGACTTCGGATCCCGATCGTACGGGATGCTCCTTCTCGCACGCGATGGGGCTCGGCGACGGAAGCTACAGCTTTCGCGGTTCCCGCGAAACGCCTACCCTGCGGTCTGGAGGCCGGCCGCGATGCCGCCGATCGTCGTGGAGACGATCCGTCCGAGCCGCGCGTGATCGCCGAGCGCGGCGCGCCGGCGGAGGAGCGCTTCGATCTGGATGTGCGACAGCAGATCGAGGTGAGGATTGCGCCGGGCGACCGAGGTCGCGAGGTACGGGCGGTTCACGAGTGGATCGGTGATCGCCAAGGTCTCGTGCAGGGCAGCGACCGTGCGCGCGTGCTCGGTCTCGATCAGCTCGAACAGCTTTGCGGCGTCTGGATCGGCAAGCCTCGCGTACTCGCGGGCCACGTCGATGTCGGCGCGCACCAGTGAGAGCTCGCAGTTTCGGATCAGGGCTCGAAAGAACTTCGACCGGCGCACGAGGTCGCGCACGCCATCGACGCCGAGCTCCGACGCGAGCGCCTCGATCGCGGTGCCGACCCCGAACCATCCGGGAATGCCGTGGCGGCTCTGGGTCCAAGAGAACACCCACGGAATCGCGCGCAGCGACTCCAGCGTGAGGCCGCCTTTGCGCGACGCCGGCCGCGAGCCCAGCGGGAGGTGCGCGACGTCTTCGATAGGGGTTGCCGCGAGTGTGTACCGCGCGAGCCGATCCTCGTCGGCAGTCAGCTCGAGATACGCGAGCCGAGCGGCGGCCGCGGCGCGTTGAAGCATCGGGTCGTCGGCCAGATCGTCGTCGCGCTTGCGGTCGCAAGTCGCCGCGAGCACGGCGGCCAGCGTCTGCTCGAGATCGCGCTCTGCGATCTCGGGTTGGGCGTAGCGCGCCGTGACCGTCTCGCCCTGCTCGGTGACGCGGAGACGTCCGCGTACCGCCGACGCCGGTTGCGCCAGGATCGCGTCGCTCTCCGGTCCGCCGCCGCGGCCGAGCGCGCCGCCTCGACCGTGGAAGATCGTGAGCATCACACCGGACTTGTTGGCCACGGCGGCGAGCTCGACTTGCGCGTGACGCAGCACGACCGCCGCCGCGACGTACCCGACCTGCTTGCCGGAATCCGAGTACCCGATCATCACCTCGAGCTCGCCGCGGAGCTCGGCCGATAACGCGGGCTGTGCGAGGATGTCGGTCGCGATCGCTCCCGCGCGCGACAGGTCCTCGAGTTGCTCGAGCAGCGGCACCGGCCGGAGCTCACCGGGCGCGAGGCCGGCAGCACGAGCAAGGAACGCGACCTCGAGCAGATCCGAGACCTCGCGCGTGAAGCTGATCACGTAACGCTCGCAGGCGCGCGGTCCGAGCTCGCGGCGCGCGCGACCTATCGCATCGAGCGTCGCCAGCAGATCCTTCGTTGCTTCGGAGGCACCTTGCCGATCGCGCTCTGGCGCAAATGGCCGAGCGAGGACTTCGCCGAGCACCTTCCGTCGGGCCGCCTCGTCGCGAGCGAGATACCCGGTCACGCCACCGCGGGTCAGCAGCTCGCCGACGACGCGCTCGTGAACGCTTGAATGTTGGCGCAGGTCGAGCGATGCGAGGTGAAACCCGAAGACGTCGACGCGGCGTCGAGCGTCGCGGAGCTCTTCGTTAGCGACCTCGGCGAGCCCGGCCGCGCGCAGGTTGCGATCGAGGAGGTCGAGCTCGTCGTGGTATGCGGTCGCATCGACGTAAGCTTCGTCGCGTTGGTCGAGCGTCGCGCGCAGCCGCGCCTGCATGTACCAGAGCTTCTCGCGCCATGGCTCGTACGCGGTTCGCGGCCGGGCCCGGGCGGCGACTTCCGGGAGGCGCTCGCGATCGAGCGCGAGAGACCTCTCGAGCTCCTCGATCGACCCGGCCGACCCGTTGGCGCGCAGCGACGACACCGACAACGTCCGCCCGAGGGTCACGACGTCTTCGAGGTAACGCGAGATCGCGACCGTGCGCTGACGAGCGAGCGCCGTGCGCGTCACCGGTGCGGTGACGTTCGGGTTGCCGTCGCGGTCGCCGCCGACCCAGGTCCCCCACCGCAGGAACGTCGGGAGCCGCCAGGTCTCGCCGAGGCGCTGCCCGAGCCGATCCTCCGCGGTCCGATAGATTCGCGGCGTCACATCCAACAGCGAGCGGCGAAACACGTCGAGAGAGTTCTCGATCTCGTCGATCGGCGTGGGACGCCGCGCACGCGAATCCTCCGAGGCGAGGAGCGCGAGGACCTCGGCCGCGAGCATCTGTTTGGCACGCGCGCGCCCGGTCCGATCGAGGTCATCGAGGATCGCGGTGATCCTCGCGAGGTGATCGAGCGCGGTCCGGCGTCGCGCCTCGGTGGGATGAGCCGTCAACACCGGCATGACCAACGCCGCATCGAACAGGGTGCGTAGCTCGGGTGCGGTCGCGCCGGCATCGATCACGGAATCGATCGTTGCTGCTAGGCCGTCGGGGATGCGATCGCCACGCGATCGAAGCGTGCGGAGACGTTGGCGCTCCTCGGCGATGTTCATCAGGTGGCACCACAGGGCCTGCGCACGCGCCACTTCTTCGAGCTCACCCTCGGTGAGATGGGAGAACTGATCGGCAAGCGCACGTCGTCCGCCGGACAGCTCGCCGGCTCGGAGCTCGGTCGCCGTCGCCCCCAGGCGTCTACTCAGCTCGAATGCGGACGGTCCATCGAGCGTCGCGACCGCCGCCCACAACGCGTCGACGAGATGCGTGATGTCGCGCTCCAGAGGCTCGTCCACGCTCCCGTTGTAGTAGATGACGGTCGGACAAGCAGCCCATCCGGAAGCCGATCATCGTCACCGTCAGCGCGACGGCGATGGCGCCGACGTGCGGCCGACTCACCTGACTCGATCCGAGCGCATGGCGGCGAGCGCGGTACGCTTCGAGCATCCAACCGCTGGAGGAGTCATGTGGGACCTCGGAACAAACCATCCGGACTACACCTACTCGAACGACGACGCGCAGGCCAAGCTGGCCCTGGTCTTGAGCTCGGTCGCCGCGACCGTCTGGGTCTGGATCATCCTCGTCGTCGTCGCGTGAGCCCGCGCCGATCAAACCCTCGCGCCGGCCGCGTGGATCGCGGTCTCGGTGGCGCCGGTGCGTAGCAAGATCGCCCGGGCGCGGTCGACCTCGCCCGCCGTGCCATGAACCGCAAGGACGAATTGATCGGCCTTGAGAGCGCGCTCGTACCGGATGACGCTGTCCTTGGGGATCCCGACGTTGTACAGCGCGGCGCCGACCACGCTCAGGCCGCCGACGACGACCGCGCCCTCGAGCACACCCACGAGCCAGCTGACGACCGGCCCGGCGAGGGCCAGCGGTCCGATCCCCGGCACGATGAAGAACGCGCCCCCGAACAACGCGCCCCACAACCCGCCCCAGAACGCACCGCGCGTGCCCCAGGCCTTCAGTCGATCGCCGTGGTTGTAGTACCCGACGACTTGTTCCTCGGTGTGATAGTCGCGCCCCATGATCGACAGCGACTTCATGTCGACCCCGGATCGTTGCAGCTCCTTGACCGCGGCCTCGGCCAACTGGTGAGTCGGATAGATCGCCACCGCGATGTCGTCGTGGTTCGGCATGGTCGTTCTCCCTTCACCGGGTACGACGCACGCTGCATCGCGACGTTCAGCTGCGCGCACCGAGGCGACGCCGCACGCCGGGCGAGCGGTTACGCGTCGCCGGGCGGCGCGTATTGCAGCGCGGCGGCTCGGATCACGTCGAGATCGAACGGCTTGTCGATCACGCACGAGGCGCCGAGCCGTCGTGCTTCGGCGCGAGTGACCTCGTCGGCAAACGCGGTGATCAAGATGAACGGCATCGACCAGTCGACCGCGCGTAGATGCGCGAGGACCTCGAGGCCGGTCAGCGACGGCATCCGTTGGTCTGCGATGATGAGATCGACGCAGCGCTGATCGCGCGCGGAGATGATCAAGCGACGAACCCAGGCTTCGAGCTCGAAGCCATCGCTCGCGTCGATGACCCGGAACCGGTCGGTCTCGAGCGAGATCGTGAGCAGATGGCGCAACAGCGGATCGTCTTCAGCAACCAGGACGACAGGCGATCGAGTCTCGGTCATGAGGAACCCCTTCCGTGATCGTTCGATGGTGCGGGCGATGGCTGCTCGGGCTCGAGTGGCAGCGCGATCGCGAATTGACTTCCTTCGCCCGGTTTCGAGCTGACATCGATCCAACCGTTGTGCTCCGCGACGATGCCGTAGGCAACCGAAAGTCCGAGCCCGGTGCCTTCGCCGACATCCTTCGTCGTGAAGAACGGCTCGAAGATGTGGGGCAGGACGTCCGGCGCGATGCCCGGTCCGGTGTCCGCGATCTCGATCTTGGCGAAGTCCCCGGCGATCTGCTCCGGATTCTCTAGGTTCGACCCGACGAAGCGAGTGACCTTCACCGACATCCGACCCTTGTGCCCCATCGCCTGCAATCCGTTGACGACGAGGTTGGTGATCACCTGCTGGATCTGGCCGCGATCGACGCTACAGACGAGGACGCGGTCGCCGACGTCGACGTCGAGGTCGACCCGGTGTTGCGACGCGAGCGGCGCGAGCAGCGCGAGCGTGTCCCGCACGAGTGGGCCGACTTCGACGCGCGCCCGTTGCGGGGCGCCGCGTCGCGCGAAATCGAGCAGCTGGCGAAGGATCTTGGCGACCCGCTGGGTCTGCTCGATGACGATCGACGCGCTGTCGTGATCGCGCGTCCCGGGCGGGTGCCTGCTCGTGATCAACTGCGCGTGACCGCTGATCACGTTGAGCGGAGTCCCGATCTCGTGCGCCATGCCCGCCGCGAGCTTGCCGACGGTCGACAACCGGTCGGCGTGACGGACCAGCTCGAGCGCCGTGATCTTCTCGGTGGTCTCGGCCGCGAGTCGATCGCGCGCCTCGGCGAGGCGATCGCACATGATGTCCACCTCGGCCCCGAGCTGCCCGAGCTCGTCCTTCTGCGCGAGGTGAAGCCGCGCCGACAGATCACCGCCGCCGATCCGGCGGGTCTGCTCGACCAGCCGATTGACCGGCCGGCCCACGAGCACCGCGCCGAGCGCGAGCGCCAAGCCTCCGCACAGCCCGACCACGATCAGCGCCGCGATCGTCGCATGTCGAATCGTCCGGTGGATGAGGCTCTCTTCCCGGGCCAGCGAGCGTTGCACCTCGATCGCGCCGCGCCGCCCGTTCGGCGCCGCCGCGGCGACGTAGGTGAACGTGGAGTCAGCCTGATCGCCGGCGCGACGCCCACGCACGACCAGCGGTGCGCCGTCGGCCAGCGCCGCGAGCGACGCCGACGTCTCGATCGGCGCATCGCGATCGCTCGCGGCGACGTCGAGCCACACCCACCGGATCGCGACCCGGTGCTGGCGTCGGTTGGCGCCTTCGACGAGCAGCCGTGCCTCGGCCTCCCCGGCCGAGCGCCACACGCTCGTGGTCGCTCCCGCGAGCGTTCGACCGAGCATCACATCATCGTCGTGAAGCGCGGCCTCGGACTCGTCGACCTCGCGACCGACGCGAAACCCCGAGCTGACCGCGATCACCGGAAGGATCGCGAGCACGAGCCCGATCGTGAGCTTCAGCGTGACGCGCATCCAACCCCGTACGACGACGCGCGGCGCCCGTCGTTCACCGAGCGGGAATGCACCGACCCGTGGGTCGGTTAACGCGTCAGCGACACCGGGTCTGATTGCCTCGACCCGTGTGGCGTTACGACGCTGGCACGGCCGGCGGCTTGAAGTCGTAGACGAACGTCGCTCGGCCCTCGTTGCGGTCCGGTGGATCGAGCTTGAGGCCGGTCATCGTCTTCAAGACGCAGTCGCCGACCGGCTTCGGCGCGGTCGACTTGGTCGCATCGACCGTCGCGTCCGCGATGCTGCCGGTCTTCTTCTGAACGACGAACTTGACGGTCACCGTGCCGGCGGCCGTCGCGTCGGCCTTGAGCGCCTCGTCGTAGCAGCTCTGCAGCGGACCGTTGCCGGTGGCCAGCAACGCGGCCGTATCGGTCCGATACGCCTCGAGCCCTCGCGCCGTGCCGGTGCAGCCGGACGCGGAGGCGAACAACACGCATGCGATTGCGAGCGATTTCATCATGGCGTCTTCCCCTTCGCCGGAGTGTGGTTCGCCGTCTGCGTCGTTTTCGGCGTGGTCTCACCGACGTCGACCGTCTCGTGTTTTTCCTCGACGACCTTCTCGGCGCCGGTCTTGGGATCGACCTCGACCTTCTTCTTCGTGACGTCCTGCTCGAGGATCGAGAACTCGACCCGGCGGTTCTTCTCGCGACCGTCGTCGGTGCTGTTGTCGGCGATCGGCTTGTCGACCCCGTAGCCGACCGAGGTCAGCTCTTTCGCGGAGATTCCGTGACCGGTGAGGTACTTCATCACCGCGGCCGCGCGCTGCGAGGACAGCGTCAGGTTGTGGCTCGCGCTTCCCTCCGAGCTCGCATAGCCCTCGACCCGGATCCGCTTGATCTGCGGATTCTTCGTGATGACCGACGCGATCTCGTTCATCAGGTCGTCTGATTCCGGCTTGATCGTCGCCTTGTCGAAGTCGAACTGGATCTTCTCGTGGATCTCGATCTTGTTGTCACGCACCTCGACGCGCGGCGGCGCCGCGGCGACCGGAGCGGCGCTGCCGGTGATAGCGAGCGTGCTCTGCCCCTGAAACACGACTGGCTTGCCGCAGGCCATGAGCGAGCCGGCGGCAACCGAGATAAGCAATATTGAGCGCATCTTGGGCCAGGACGGCTCGTCCGGGCGGGTGTTCACGACTCGCCGCGCTTTTGTGCGCGGTTTCGTCTAACTACGCGTCATCACTGGGGTCAGAGATCGCACGATCCGGAGCTATCGGCGCTATTTCTTGGGCGGGGTTCCGAGATCGTCGAGCGGAGGCAAATCGGACAGGTTGGGCTGCAACACGATCTCGATCCGGCGGTTTTGAGCCCGGTGCTCGTTCGTGTCGTTGGGGCCGATCGGATCGAACTCGCCATACCCGGCAGCGGCGAGCACCTTCGGGTTCATGCCCTGGGCGATGAGATAGTGGACGACCTCGACCGCACGCCGCGTCGATAGCTCCCAGTTCGACGGAAACAGCTCGGTGCGGATCGGCACGTTGTCGGTGTGGCCGGCGACGAGGAAGTCGCGATCGGGGACGGTCGCGAGCACCTGAGCGACCTTCGCGAGCGCGGCCTTGCCGTCGGCCTTGACGTCGGTCCGCCCCGAGGCGAACAAGATGTCGTTCGGCAGCGCGATGATCATCCGGCCGCCGCGGATCACGACCTTGAGCTGGCCCGAGTCGATCATCGAATGCAACTTCGCGACGAGGTTGCGGAACGTCGCCGCGCGCGCTTCGGCTGCGGCGGCCTGCTTGCGAAGCTCGTCGAGCCGCGCCGAGGTGTCGGCCATCGCCTGGGTGAGGGCGCCGCGCTCCTTCACGAGGCTGTCGACGTTCTGGCCGAGCTTCTCGAGCCGAGACTTGAGTGTCGTGATCAGCTGCGTGTCGTCGTCGAGCTGCTTCTGAAGCCCAGCTTTCTCGGCGACCGCTTTGTCGAGCGCGGCCTGCGTGTCGGCGAGCTTGCTCTGTTGCTCGAGAAAGTTCTTCTGCGCCGTCGCGATCTGATCGGACAGCGACGACTCGCGCTGCTTGGCCGCCGCGGCATCGGATTCGCGCGCCTTCGTAAGGTCAGCGATCTTGCGGTTGTAGGTGCCGCTACTGACGCATGCAGACAGGGCGAGGACCGCGATCAGCGCTTTCATCGGGACTAAAGACGATGGTCCGAACCTCGCGTTCACGATTTTCGTGAACGTCGATCCGATACGGGCGTCGTTGTGGGCAGCAAAGGAGCCAAGTCATGCGTCTGTCCGCCTTGTTAGTTGTCACTGCAGCGATCGCCCCGGCGGTTGCTTCGGCCGCCCCCACCACCCACGAGTGGAAGCTCGACCGACCGGTCGTCAGTCGATTCTGGCCCGCGAAGGGTGACCCTGGCACGAAGGTCACGATTCATGGCCAGAACTTCGCGACCGATAGCGTCGTCGTGTGGGGCGGAGCCACCATTCCCGGAGCCCACGTCACGCCGACCGAGATCTCGTTCACTGTCCCGCACGGCGCGAAGACCGGAGAGCTCGAAGTTCGCGAAGGCGCGCACGAGCTACCGGTCGGGACGTACCAGGTCGAGCACTACGACGCCGCTCGCGATCTAGCGAAGCTCGACGCCGACCGCAAGCAGCAGGCCGAGGCTGCGTGGAAGACCCGCCAGGCCGCGCTCGCGAAGGACGCGACCGCGCGCGCGGCGGATCTCGCGAAGAAAGAACATGACCTCGAAGCGACGCGCGACAAACGACGAGAGGTCGAGTTGTCCGAGCTGCGGACCAAGTGGCATGCGCCGGTGCTCGCTAACCCCGACGTCCAGGCCGAGCTCACCCTGCACGCTCAGCGCACCGCCGAGCTCGATCGCATGGATCGACTGGCCGCGGCAAAGGCCGACGGCAAGCTCGCCGTCCGCATCCAGGTCGCCTTGGCGAAGGAGAACGATCGCCACGAGCAGCGGATGTCCACCTTCCAGAACATGAGCAAGAAGTGAGGTCCGCCATGAAATCGATCATCCTGGTGCTCGGCCTGGCCGCAGTCACCACCGGCTGCAAGAAAAAACACGCCGAAGAAGCGACCGCACCAGCGGCGGCGAACAACTCGATGAACGGCTCGGCCAACGGCTCGGCGATGGCGGGCAGCGGTAGCGCGGCTGCGATGGCCGCGGGGTCCGGCGCAACGGCGAGCGGGAGCGCGACGGCGCCGGCAGATCTGCCGACCTCGGTCGACTTCGAGGCCCAGGCGAGCAAAGATGTGACCGATTCCAACCTAGAGGCCAAGCTCGGCGCTCTCGAGAAACAGCTCGCAAACTGACGACACCAGCGGATTCCCAGGAACGAGCGCGGGTCCTCGCGCTCCTGAAGCGCTACGGCTGGAACGCGACGTCGTTCCAGATCCTCGAGCCTGGCTATCGCTATTGGTTCGACGGCGACGACGCGTGCGTCGGTTACGTCGATACCGGCCGCGCGTGGGTCGTTGCGGGATCGCCGATCGGCCCGGCCGAGCGCATCGCCGGCGTGTGCGAGCGCTTCATCGCGCATGCCGCGGCGGCTCGACGGCGCGTTTGCTGCTTCGGAACCGAGGCGCGGTTCAGCGAGGCGACTGGTTGGCCCGCGCTTCGAGTTGGCGACCAGCCGATCTGGGATCCGGCCGAGTGGACGCGCGTCGTCGGCGAAGGTCCGAGTCTACGCGAACAGCTCCGTCGCGCGCGCGCGAAGGGCGTCGTGGTGCGAGCCGTCGCCGAGTCCGAGCTAGCGCCCGATCATCCGACGCGCGCTCGTCTGGAGGTGGTGATCCGGAGGTGGCTCGCGACCAGGTCGATCGCGCCGATGGGCTTTCTCGTCCAGGTCGATCCGTTCACGTTTCCCGAGGAACGGCGTTGCTTCGTGGCCGAGCGCGACGGTGCGACCGTGGCGTTCCTCGGCATCATCCCGATCTACGAGCGCCGCGGCTGGTTCTTCGAGGATTTCCTGCGCGACCCGGAGGCACCGAATGGAACGGTCGAGCTGCTGGTCGACGCGGGGATGCGCGCCGCCGCGGCCGAGGCCGTTCCGTTCGTCACGCTCGGACTGGTACCGCTCGCCGGCGAGGTGACCTCTTGGCTGCGAGCGGTGCGCCGACTCGGCCGTTCGCTCTACGACTTCGACGGGCTGCGCGCGTTCAAGGCGAAGTTCAAGCCGAAGGCCTGGCATCCGATCTACATCTCGTATCCGCCTGACAAGCGCGGCATCGTCGCGCTGTTCGATACGCTGACCGCGTTCGCCCGCGGCGGGCTGCTCCGCTTCGGGCTCGAGACCTTGCTTCGAGGTCCCGCGGTCGTCGTGCGCGCGCTCGCCGCGGTGCTGGTCGCCTGGACGTGCTTGCTCGCGCTACCGACCAGCGCGACGTATTTCCCGACGGCCGCTTGCCAGTGGGGTTGGGTCGGGTTCGACGTGCTGCTCGCGGTCGCGCTGTTCGCGCTGGCTCGACGATGGCGGCAACCCCTCGCCGACGTGGTGGCGACCGCGGTGACGATCGACGCCGCCGTGACGATCACGCAGGGCTTCGCGTACGACCTACCGAGGCATTCGGCACCGGTCGACGTGATCGTGATCGCGATCGCGATGCTGGCGCCTTGCCTCGCGGCGCTTCTGCTGTGGAATGCGCGAGTTCACCGATGAGCCTCTAAACCAGTCCGGAGACTCCAGATGACCCGAACGAACGCTTGGTCACCGTGGCGCGCGGTTCTCGTTCTCTCGGTTACCGCGTGCAGCGGAGCCGGGGCGGTCGAGTACGTCAATGGCAAGTGCCTGATCCGCGGCGTCGTCTCCACCCTGCCCCAGGTGGAAGCCCGCCAGGCGGAGCTCACCCAGCACATTCTGTCGCGCCAGCCGATCCTCACCGGGATCGCGGTCGCCGCGGTCGTGATCGCGGGTGCGAGCTACGCCCAGCGCCTGTTCTCCGTGCTCGCGGCGCGGCGAGCGTCCGCGACGACGTTCGCGGAGCGTCTGCGCGCCCGCATGGAACGCTACAGCGCGCATCCGGTCCGTTACTTCTCGATCCTCGGCGGGATGCTCGCGATCCTGCTCGCCGCCGGCACCGCGTACATCCAGCTCGACGCCGACAAGCGGACGAGCGAGCGGGCTCTGACCACGCTCCAGTTCTGCCACCTCGCACTGCGCACCGCGGACGAGCAGCGCGTGCTGACCCAGCAGCGCGACAACCTCGCGGCGATCCAATCGACCGCGGGTGACATCCGGGTGCTGGTCGACAAGCTGCCGCCGGCCGAGCAACAGAAGGCGCACGAGATCGTCAACTCGCTCACCGCTTCGCTCGGCCAACAGCGGGCGCTGGTGACCCGCTATGCCGCGCAAGCGGATGAATCGACCCGCGCGGTCCAGGAGCGCCAGGCCGATGTCGAGCGCGGCCTGTCGAAGCTCGACGGCGACGTCGGAACGCTGAAGGCCGTGCCCGATCAGCTCGGGCGAATCGACGGTGCGCTACACGACGTCGGCGCCCGCAGCGATGATCTCGCCGGCAAGGTGGACTCCAACGGCGACCACCTCGAGACCATCGAGCGCATCGTCACCGACCTCGCGGCGCGGCCGGCACCCGTGTGCAACTGCGCGCCGCCGCCAATCGCCTCGGCGCCCGCGCCGGCCGAAGCGCACGCAGGATCGGCGCACGTCACGGCGACACCCGCGAAGACGAGCGGGTCGCACGTCGCCGCGCCCGCGGTGGCCGCGCCGCCCGATCCGCCGGCGAAAGGCTCTGCAGCGCCCGCCGCGCCCGCCGTGCCGTCGGCGCCGAGCGGGCCACCGACGCCGGCCTCGTCGTCGCCGTGACCGGCGGTCGTGCTACTGCAAGAACGCGAGCGGCAGCGAGTCGGTGATCAGGGGCTCGTAAGGCGCGAGCGCGGCCGCGACATCGGCGGTCCCGTCGCACGCGTCGTGGAAGTCGAACAGGACCCAGCCACCGCCGCGCGTGCCGGCGCGCTGGACCGCGGCGATGCCCGAGCTCGGATTCTTGCGACAGCCGGCCTTGAACGTCGCGGCGGCGACCGCGACCTGCGTCAGGTCGGCATCCGGTGTTTCGCTGCCGACCGCGAGCAGGCTCTGGTCGCCGCCCGAGACCGCGATCGTGTCGTCGGTCGGATCGGCGGTGCCGGCGGTGTCGACGTCGACGACCCAGGCGACCTCGTCGAGGCCCGCGCCGACCACGTCGCCGGTGCCGACCATGATGTCCTCTTCGCCGTACGCGATCGTCAGGTGGTCCGTGTTCCCCGGCGTGACCGTGAGCGCGCCGATCCCGACGACGAGCATCGGCTGCCCGCCCGAGGTCACGCCGGTGAAGTCCATCACGAACGTCGCGAGCTGTGGCGTCCACGCGCCGGTCACGACGACGGTGCCGGCGTCATCCGCGCCGAACATCGGCGGACAGCCCGCGCCCAGGTCGATCTCGACGCGCGCGGCGGCCCCCGGCGCGACCACGTTCGCGCACGGCGACGAGTCACCACCGAGCGCGGACATCGCGACCGCGGCGAAGTAGGCGGTGGGCACCGCGGCGCCGAGCGTGCTCTCGAGCGGCTGGACGATCTCGGTCGCGTCCGGCTTCGTACAACCGCCGAGCAGGGAGACCAACGCGATCGCTCGCAGCGCGTGCATCGCACCATCCTTGCACGCCCGAGCTCCGAGCCAGAGACTTATCGCGACGGAGCCCAGACTTCGCCGGCCCGCGTGACCGCTTTCACACGGCTAGAAACTGCCGGTGTACGCGAGGCCGGTGTCATCGTGGCCGACGTGCAGCGTGACGTGAGAGCTCTCCTTGTGATGCGGCGCGAGCAGCAGGTACGCACCCGCGACGATCAGCACGCCGCTGCCGATGCCCATGCCGATCGCGACCCCGCGCAGCGTGTGGCCATCCGACAGCTGTGACCTGGCCTTCGTGAGGTCCGCTGCGGTCGCGCACTTCGAGTCGGGGCACAGCGTGTGCTCGTCGTCGAACTTGCCCGCCGAGAGCTCGTAGACCACCGCGGTCCCGATCAGCGCCGCGACGCCGACGCCGCCCGCGATCACACCGTAGCGCTTGCGATGGTCGGTGGGCTCGGTGTCGGTCAGCCTCGGCGCCGGCGCAGGCGTCGCGGCTGGCTCGGTCGTGTCCGGCGGCGCAGGCGGCGGTGCAGGCGCTGGCGTCGGAGCCGGCGCGGGTTCGGCGCGCGGTTGCATGCGGATGATGACGTCGACCGTGCCGTGCGGGCGATCGACCGGCGCCGACGCGTGGCCCTCGTAGCCCGGCGCGGTCGCGGTGACCTCGTGCGGGCCGACATCGACCCGAATATCGCCGGTGCTCGCGACCTCGACGCCGTCGACCTTGATGACGAGGCCCTCGGGCCGCGGGTTGATCGCGAACCGCAGCTTCGGCGCGAGCGTCTCGAGCCGCGCCGCTTTCTCGCTCGAGGTCTTGGCCCGGCCCGCGTTCGAGTCCTTCTCGGCCGCCGCGCGATAGAGCCGCGCCGCCGCCATCAGCTTGCCGTCTTGCTCGTAGCAGTCGGCGAGATCGAGCTCGGTGGCGATCTTCGCGTCGAGCTTCTCGCTCGCTTCGAATGCCTGACACGCCTCGTGAACTCGACCGGCGCGCAGCGCGATCTGGCCGTGCTCGAGCGCCCCGGCCGCGGTGTCGTCCGGATCGGCGCCGGCGACGCTCGCGTCGGCGAGCAGCGTGGCCGCGAGCAGCAGTCGGGTCGTGGTCTTGATCGATAGCTTGGTCATGGGCCTATTCCTTGGCGATCGGCTGGCGCGAGTTGCCGAACTTGTCCTTGCTCGGGCCGCGCTCGGCGTCGCCCTTGACGTCGAAGTTGATGTTGTTGACGCCCGCCTTGATCGTGATCTCGGACTCGGCGGGCTCCGCGCTGCGCTCGCTCCACACCCGCGCCTTGTACTTCCCGGGCGCGAGGCTGCGGAAGTCGAACGGGTTCGGGCCCTCGACCGGAACGTACGCGGGCGCATCGATGACGAAGATGAACGACGCCATCTTCGCGTGGACGTTGCAGCCGAGCCGGACCATGCCGGTCTTGTCGAACTTCATCTCGCGCGACTGGCCGTTCTTGTAGAGGCCGAGGTCGAACGATTGGGTCGGCGAGAGCGAGAACACGTTGTGATAGAAGTCGTCGTAGTTCGGGAACGCGACGGTCGAGCCCGGCGGCACCGCGAGCAGGTGCGGCGAGAACGTCTTGTTGCGCTGCTCGACGACGCGATGCTTCGCGGTGCGCTTCGCGTACTTCTTGTGTTCCGGGTACAGCATGACCAGGCCGACGCCGTCGAGCGGCTTGCCGTCGACCGTGATCGAGCCTTGCAGCGAGCCCGGCAGCTTCGTCGCCGACGGATCATCCTCGTCGGAGCTCCCGACGATCTTCGGCTGCGGCGGCGTGTCCTTCGGCATCTGCGTGATCGGCGAGTCGATGCGCTTCGGTGCGCCTTCGCGGAACGTCGACGCCGCGGACGCGACGACGTCGGGGCCCATGATGATCTCGACGCGGCTGAACAGCTGGTCCGCGTAGTTGCGCTGGCCGCGCTTGGCCGCGATGATCGCGGCCTTCATCAGCTCGAGCGCGGTCTTGTCGGTGACCTTCCCGAGCACCGCGGTCGCCTTCGCGAGCTGCGCGTCGCTGACCGGCTTCAGCCGATTCTTCGGCGTCACGATCGACGGCTCGAGCGGACCGAGCGCGCCGAGCAGCTCGCCCTTCTCCTTCGCGGGCACCTTGAACTTGTCGAGCGTCGCGGCGAGGTCTTCGACCAGCGCGGTGAACTCTTCATCGACCAGCTCCATCCCGGCGTGCGAGGTCTCCATGTCTTGCCCGCTGTACTTGCACGGGCCGCCGGTCGCCATGCACACGAACTCGACGAGCAGGCTCTTGAGCCGCGGGATGTCGGTGTTGATGAAGCGGAGCTTGATCCGATCGTCGGCCGCGACGCGACCGATGAAGTCGTCGACCACCGCGACGATCGCTCGTTGCCCGCCCAGCCGATCGTAGAGCTCGGGCTGAGCCGCGGCGGGTTTAGCGCTCGCCGGAGCGGTCGTCGCTGTCGTCGTCGACCTCGGTGCCGCCTTGGCGCCACCACAGGCCATCATCACCACGCACGAGAGTGCTGCGAGCTTCGTCACGATGCCTCCTCGGTCCTGGTTACTGGAACAGCACGCTGTAGGCGGCCGCGTTGTTGTCGTCGCCATCCGGATCCGGCAACGCCGAGAACGTGGAGTAGTCGGCGGGCGTCGGATCGCTGCTGTGGTTCTTGATCAGGTCGATCACGAACGACGTCAGCGTCGGGTTCGGCATCGAGCCGTCCGAGCCGGTCGTCAGCGCGTCCCCCGCGAGCGAGGGGTTGTCGTCGCCGCAGCCGGTAGATGCGAGCCCGAGCCCGACAGCGATAGCGATGCCAAAGCTCGCGCGGGCGAGCTGATTCCTCAATAACCTCATGCGGTCTCCCTCGAGTAGTGGTGGACCCTCCAACTACGACCGTCCCCGCCAGGTGGATCGGTGGTTGGAGCGACTACTCGGAGGCGTCGAGGCCGGTGGCCCCTCCGCTACTCGGTGACGGTGGTGTTCGTGAACGCGTTCGCGTGGGCGTTGATCACGTGCGACTTGAACGAAGCGCCGGCCATCGCCGCGCTGACCGTGACGTCCCCGGGCGGGACGTTGATGCAGAACCCGGCGCCGTCGGTGCCGGTCGAGATCTTGCCACTGGGCGTGCCGCCGGCGGTGTAGCGGTACAAGCCCGACGCGGGGTCGCTCTGCACCGTCGCGCCTGTGATCGCGTCGCCAGCCGCGTCCGTGATCTCCACGACGATGAAGCCATTGGTCGCGGTCTGGCCGGTGATGATGCCGAGCAGCCCGAAGTCTCCCGTGCTGATGAGGTCGAGGTCGGTCGACGTGTCGGCCTGAAACGGCTTGGCCGGGTAGACGTAGTTGTCGACGTAGCCCGACAGCGTCGCCTTGATGAACGCATCGACGACCAGGCCGTCGGTCGTGACCGAGAACGAGTACGTGCCGTCCGCGGCCGACGTGGTCGACGCGATCGGCGTGGTGTCGTCGCCGACCTTGTACAAGCCGATCGCGACGTTCGCGAGCGGGCTGCTGCCGCTCTGCCCCTGGTCGGTCGCGGTGCCCGACATCGTGATCATCGGCGGAACGAACGGCGGCGCATCGAGGAACACCCGCGCATCGATCGGTTTGCTATCGGGCGGACCCGCGTCCGTGGTGGCGTGGCTGGAGCCGCAAGCCGCGAGAATCACGAACGACGCGTACAACTTCATGCGCGGCAGCGTGCACCCGGTCCGGCCCGCCAATTCTCACATTTCGCTAACATCGACTGGGACGGCGCCGTGCGTCTGACAGCACTGGCGGTTAAGCTGCCGCCGCAATGAGCGAACTTGCCGCGGTCACGATCACCCTTCCCGACGGAGCCCAGAAGACCGTGGCGGCCGGGACGACGATCGCCGACTTCGTGCGCGAGCAGATCGGGCCCGGGCTCGCGAAGGCCGCGCTCGCCGCAAAGCTCGATGGCGTCGAGGTCGATCTCAGCCGCACGCTCGATCGCTCGGGCCAGCTCGCGATCGTCACGGCGAAGAACCCCGAGGCGCTCGACCTCGTGCGCCACGATGCCGCGCACATCGTCGCGAGCGTCGTCCAGAAGCTGTTCCCCGGCACCCAGGTCACGATCGGCCCGACCACCGAAGACGGCTTCTACTACGACTTCGCGCGCGACAAGCCGTTCACGCCGGAGGATCTCGAGCTGATCGAGAAGGCCGCGAACGAGGAGGTCCGCGCCGATCACAAGTTCGTGCGCAAAGAGGTCACGAAGGACGAGGCGCTCGCTCTGTTCGGCAAGCTCGGCGAGAAGTTCAAGCTCGAGATCATCGAGGACATCTTCGGCAAGGGCGCGACCACGCTGACCTTGTACTCGCACGGCGATTGGACCGACTTCTGCCTCGGGCCGCACGGGCCGTCGACCGGTCGGGTCGGCGTCATCAAGCTGCTGTCGGTCGCCGGCGCCTACTGGCGCGGCGATCATCGCAACGCGCAGCTCCAGCGGATCTACGGCACCGCGTTCTTCACGCAGAAAGAGCTCGATGCGTGGACGACCCAGCAAGAAGAGGCGCGCAAGCGCGATCACCGCAAGCTCGGCAAGGAGCTCGATCTGTTCGCGTTCCATCCCGCGGCGCCCGGTGCGGTGTTCTGGATGGCGCACGGCACGGTGATCTTCACGCAGCTCCAGACCGCGATGCGCCGGATGTGCCTCGCGAACGGCTACGTCGAGGTCAAGACGCCGCTGCTCTACAACAAGTCGCTGTGGGAGAAGAGCGGCCACTGGGGCAAGTACCGCGAGAACATGTTCCTCATCCTCGATCCCGAGGCGCCGCCCGACGCTTCGCTCGACGACCGCGCGAGCTTTTCGTTGAAGCCGATGAATTGCCCCTCGCATCACCTGTTGTTCGAGATGAAGCGCAGGTCGTATCGCGAGCTGCCGCTGCGCCTGCATAGCCAAGACGTCTTGCATCGCAACGAGCCGACCGGCGTGCTGTCGGGGCTCACGCGCGTGCGCCAGTTCCAGCAAGACGACGCACACATCTACCTGATGGAGTCGCAGATCACCGACGAGGTGAAGCGGCTCACCCAGCTGATCGCGAAGGTCTACGGCGCGTTCGACCTCGAGTTCACCGCGAAGTTCGCGACCCGGCCGCCGAACAAGCTCGGCGATGACGCGCTGTGGGACAAGGCCGAAGGCGCGCTCAAGGCCGCGCTGGTCGAGACCGGCCTGCCGTACGAGGAGAAGCCGGGCGACGGCGCTTTCTATGGCCCGAAGATCGACTTCGACGTCGCCGATTCGATCGGGCGCAAGTGGCAGCTCGGGACGATCCAGCTCGACTACCTCGCGCCCGAGCGGTTCAATCTCGGCTACATCGGGCCCGACAACGTCGAGCACCGGCCGGTCGTGATCCATCGCGCGATCTACGGATCGTTCGAGCGGTTCATCGGCATCTTGATCGAGCACTACGCCGGCAACTTCCCGGTCTGGCTCGCGCCCGAGCAAGCGCGCATCCTGCCGGTCGCCGAGCGCCACCACGGGTGGGCCGAACACGTCGCCGAGACGATGCGCGCCCAGGGGCTGCGCGTCGAGATCGACCGCTCGCAGAGCAAGCTCGGCGCGATGATCCGCGATGCGCAGCTCGCGAAGATCCCCTACGCGCTGGTCGTCGGCGACAAAGAGGTCGAGGCGAAGGGCGTGTCGCCGCGCAAGCACGGCACGGGAAAAGAAGCCGACCTCGGGTTGTTGGCCCTCGAGGCCTTTGTCACGCGGATCGCGGCCGAAGCGGCGATTCCGTTCTGACCTCGCAATCAGCCGCGGCTCGCGCCCGGCGGAACTCCGCCGACGAGCTCGTCGTCGCGCAGCGCGCCGCGCGACCACAACGTGCGGCTGACCATGACGCGAAACACGTCGAGCATCGCCGCCTCGACGCGCTCGCCCGCGTCGCCCTCGAGCACGCGCAACGCTCGCGCGATCGCTTCGAGCGTCGCGAGCCCACCCTGCTTCGGCTCGGCGCGCAGTCGATATTCGGTCGCGCGCGGATCGTCGAGCGTGACCTGGCGCGCGCGTTCGAGCCCGGGCACGCGCTTGGCCATCTTCGCGGCCTGGCGCCAGTTGCCGTCCGGAACGATCAGCATCCAGCGCTCGGCCGGCGCCTCTGCGATCGCGTGCGCGAGTGGCACGGCATCGTCGCCGGGATAGAGCAGCAACGCGCGCGCGGTCGCAGGCACCGTCACCGGCCGATCGCGCTCGCCGATGATCGCGACGCGACTGTCGACGACGCAGCGCGCGGCGAGCACGCCGGTGTTCGTCGGCTTGCGCGCCTCGCGATAGTGCAAGAGCACGACGAGCTGGGTCCGCGTCACGAGCCGCGGGATCAGCGTGCACACGCACAAGCCGGCGAGCATCCGGCACTCGGGACAACGCGCATCGCGGTGAGCGCGCCGACTCATCGCCGCAATGATATATGAACGCATGATGCTGCGCTGGCTCGTGCTCTCGGTCGCCGTCGCTTGCGGCTCTACCCGCGTCGCGACTCCGCCCGCGCCGCCACCGCACGAGCCGCCCGCCGAGCCACCGCCGTCGTGCCCGCCGGGCCAGTTCGTCGACGACGTCACGGACGGCATGGTGAATCCCGACGGGACGCAGACTCGGAGCACCAACTGCCGGTCCTTCCCGGAACCCTGCGCCGCGACGCCGACCTGCGACTGCATGAAGACGCTCGGCTACTCGATGTGCAGTGACGACGGCCATGGCCTGCTCAAGATCATCGAGCTGCGGCCGTCGGTGGCACCTGCCCCGCCGGGACCACCTCGGCGGTGACTTGTTCGGCGGGCGATCGCCGCGGCGATTGTCGATCCGCGCCAGCCGGGACCGCGCCATACTCCGAGACGTGCGTGGCGTTCTCATGTTGTTGGTCGCAGGCGCCGGCTGTGGACATCCGGCACCCGCCGGCGGTGATGGCTCCGGCAGTGAGATCGACGGCGGGATTCCGATCGACGTGCCGTTCCACGGTCCGATGGGCCCGGCCGGTCACTCGCAGCTCACGGTGAGCGGGCTCACCGCCGGTGCTGCGCTCGTCGATTTTCCGCTGCTCGTCGTGCTCGACGACGCGCGCGCAGACCTCGCGGCGATGGCATCGGATGCGTCGGACGTGCGGTTCTACGACGACGGTGGCAACGTGCTGGCGAGCGAGATCGAGCAAGCGGGCGATCCGGGCGTCGCGCCGCTCGTCGCGTGGGTGCGGATGCCCTCGCTCGTCGCGGGTACGACGCTGACCGTGAGCTATGGCGCGCCCGCGACCGACACCTCGGCGAGCTCGGTGTGGAGCGACGCGTACCTCGCAGTGTGGCACCTGTCTGACTCCGGCGTGGCGCACGATTCGACGAGCCATCACTTCGATGGCACGCCGAACGGGACGAAGCGAGCCACCGGTCAGATCGGCGGCGGCCGCGCGTTCGCGAGCGCGAGCCCGGATTGGATCACGGTCACGAGCGGCACGGCGCTGACGACGGCGGTGCTCACGATGTCGGCGTGGATCGACCCGAAGATCGCACCGCCGACCTACTTCGTCGCGGTGTCGCGCGAGGCCGGCAGCGGGGACGACAACGCGCTGTGGCTCGGCGAGGGCAATGGCGCGCTCGCCGAGGCCTCGACCTCGAACAGCGGCGATGTGTCGATCGAAGGACCGGCGATCGCGACGTCGCACTGGACACATCTCGCCGCGACGGTCGACGGCACGACCGGCGTGTTGTATGTCGATGCGACCTCGGTCGGCTCCGCTTCACTCGTCGGCTCGCTGATCAACGACCCGCTGCCGATCTTTCTCGGCGCCGCGCGCGATGGCGACGCTGCTGCGGGCATGCCCGACCACGACTTCGTCGACGGCACGCTCGACGAGATCCGGCTCGAGAACGTGGTGCGCCCGGCCGCCTGGCTGGTCGCCGACGACGCCGCGCAGCGCGATCGGTTGATCACGTACGGCGCGATCGAGCACTGACCTGCGGATTGCGCTACGCCGTGCGCGCGCGCTCGCTGCGCGATCACGCCACGAGCCGGCCGGGAATTTTGCCAGGGCTCGCGGAGGTCTAGCGGGTGCACAAGGAGGTCTGCCATGCGACGACGAATGCTCGGACTGTTACTAGCCGGGTTGACGGCGGCGCCGCTCGTAGCTGTTGCTGGTCCCAATCCAGCGCCGAGCGACACACCGACCCGACATGAATTTCATTGGTCGTATACCTCGGAGCGCGGGCGACTCGGGGTCGCCCTGATCGGCATCACCGGCGAGCTGCGCGCCCACTATGGTGCACCGGCCGATCGCGGCTTGCTCGTCGGCCGCGTCGTCCGCGACTCGGCCGCCGCGCGCGCCGGACTTCACGTCGGCGATGTCATCACCGCGGTCGCGAATCGACCGACCCACGATGCGGGAGACGTGCTCGCGGTCGTAGAGCACGCGCCGAAAGGCAACAAGATCGCGATCGACATCATGCGCGACGGCAAGCCGCTCCAGCTCGAAGCGACGCTGACCGACGATCCGATCGCCGGGGCTGCCACATTCGACTCGTCGATTCCGGACATGCAGGGCATGTGGCGCGACCTGATGAAGGACATGCCGGGCTGGATGAGCCCGTGGTCGGCCACGCCGCCGCGGCCCGCTGGCCACCGTACCTAGTACGCGCCGGCCAGCAACTCGCGAATCGCCGCGCGATCGAACGCGCGCGGGTTGCGATACGGCGATGCGACGACCAACTCCGCAGCGCGATCGAGCGCGTCTTCGGCGAGCCCGAGCGCGCGTAGCCGCGTCGGTGCGCCGAGCCGCCGGGCGAGGTCCGCGAGCCCGGTCGCTGGATCGGCGGTGCCGAGTGCGCGAGCGATCCGCGCCATCGCATCGGGCGCCGCCGCGGCGTTGAACGCCACGACGTGCGGCAAGACCACCGCGTGGGTCTCGGCGTGCGGCAAGCCGAAGCTCCCGCCGAGCACGTGACACAGCTGGTGGTGCAGCCCCATCGCGACCGTACCGAGCACGGTGCCGCATGCCCACGCGCCGAACAGCGCGTCACCGCGCGCGTCGCGATCGTCGAGCCGTCGCGCGATCGCGGGGAGCGAACGGGCGAGCGCCGCGATGCCCTGCTCGGCGAGCGCCGCGGTCACCGGATTGCCATCGTGCGCGTACAGCCCTTCGACCGCGTGCGCGATCGCGTTGAGCCCGGAGGTCGCGCTCAGCGCGCGCGGCAAGGTCAGGGTCAGCACCACGTCGTAGACGATCGTCTCGGGTAGGACCTTCGGATCGCGCAGCGTCGTCTTGCGCCCAGCTTCGCTCTGACCGAGCACCGAGGTCGCCTCTGACCCCGCGTACGTCGTCGGCACCGCGACCTGCGCCAGATCGGTGCGATAGGCGATCGCCTTGCCGAGCCCGATCGTCGAGCCGCCGCCGAGCGCGACCAGACAATCGCCGCCGCGTTCGCGCACGTAGCCGACCGCTCGTTCGGTGACCTCGACCGGCGTGTGCATCACGGCCTCGGCGAACAGGCCGGCCCCGCCGATCTGCGTGCACAACGCCGCGCCCGCCTCGCGCTGTTGCGCGGTCGCCAGCACGATCGGCCGCACGCCGCCGAGCCGCGTGACCTCGTCGCCGACCTGCGCGAGCGTGCCTTCGCCGAACACGACGCGCGCCGGCGAGCCGGCATACGTGAACGCGGGCGTCGTCACGAGCGCAGCTTACCGGACACCGCGATCGGTTACTTGCCCGAGATCGAGCTCAGCAGCGTCGCGTATTGGGTCGAGTACGCGCCGGGCGGCGTCGAGCACGCGCTGCCGGTGACCGGATTCGGATCGAACGCGTAGAACAGGTCGCACAGATAGATCTCGAACGCGGTCGCGCGATGGGCGATGCCGAACGGCACGGTCGTCGGCAAGAAGTCCGGCGTGCGCGCGCTGCCCGTGGTCGCGGTCGTCGTGGTCGTGGACGCGAACTGGAACGACGTCGGCGACACGACCTTGATCGCGTACGAGCCATCATAACCGCCGGTGCCGCGAATCTCCGTCCAGCCACTGTTGCCGGGGTACAGGTCGAGCGCCCCGCCACACGCCGCGCCGCCGTCGAGCGCGGTGCAGTTGCCGACGCACGTCGCGGTCGCGACGTGGCCGTCGCCGGTGATCGACATCAGTCGATAGTCCGGCGTCGTGGTCGGACACGTCGTTTGCAACACGAGAGGAACATGCGCCGGAGCGCGCTCGAACTGACCGCACCAGTCGTCTCCACACAGGTTGCCGGCTGCAAGCTTCGCCGGGTCGGCGATGCTGAGCGACTCCATCCCGATGCCGACGCCCTCGGCGACTGCCGCCGCACCTTCGGCATCGGCGAGCGTGAAGTCGGTTTCGTCCGGCGGGCCGTTGTGCGCGTTGATCTCGAGACCGATGGTCGGGTGAGCACCGGCCATCGTCGCGACCATCGGGGCGATGTAGTCCGTCACGAAGATGTCCTTCGTGTAGCCGCCCGGATCCGCGGCGAGTCCATTGGGGCCCGGCCACACGTCTTGGCAGAACAACTGGGTCTCGCCGCCCGCGGTCATGCCAAATCGCGCGTACCCGACGTGCGGCGCAAGCGTCGGACCATCGCCGTCGCCAGCCGGCGAATAGTGCCTGATCACGTTGGCGACGAAGTTCTCGTACGCGGTCATGTACGGCTTCTCGTAGACGATGGGAAATCCGCTGTGGTCGGTCGAGGCCGCGCAGGTCCCGGCGGAGGCGGTGCAGCTGGTGCTGTTCCACACCGCGCTGACCGTCGCCGACCCATGCACCGGGGCGTTCGCTCCGCCCGGCCATAGCCCGCACACGGAGAAGTCTTGCGGCGGCGAACCGAGGCTCGCTGCGTAGCTCGCCTCGAACACGTAGTCCGGCGTGCCGTCGTTGCCGTGACCGCCTTCGGGAACTCCGATCACGACGAGGTTGACGGTCAGGCCATGACTAGCGAGGTCGGCGACGCGCGCGTCGAACGCCTGCCAGTCGCATGGCGTGCTCGAGCCTTCGACGCACGGTGCATCCCCGTGGTCGATCTGACTCCACAGCAAGAAGATGCTGACGCCGTTGACGTGAGGCGCTACGTACTTGATGAAGTCGCAGTACTGCGACGCACCATCGGCGACACCGATGCAGCCACCATCGGGCGCGACCAGGTTTGGCGCGAGCGCGTTGATCGCGACGCCGCCGCTAGCGAGCCCCCCATCGATCGGACCATCTCCAGGCGGCGCGATGTCGACCGAGCCGCCATCTGGCTGACCGTGATGGAGATCGTTCTGCGAGCACGCGACGAGTGCGATGAGCGCGGCGGCTTTGTGCATCCGCGATGTACGAGCAAGTGGCAGGCCGAGCGGGCGCGCCCTGCGATCGCGGACGTAGCGCGCCCGATCGTCCGCTGGACCGGACAGGTGACGGCGCTGCCGGACGGCTATGGGCTGAGCCGAAGCGGGGTCGCGCTCGTGTCGTGCTCTGCGACGTCGATGTCCACCGTCGACGTCGTGTTGTCGCTCCGCACCACCGTCAGCTTGTGGTGCCCGGTGGCGACCTCGATCTTGTTCGGCGCGTAGCCGCGTGACTTTCCGTCGATCAGGATCTCGGCTCGGAGATCTGCGTCGCCGACCACTTGGACATAGCCGGTGGTCTGCGGTGGAGCGACGACCGGGGCATCGATGACGGCGATCGCGCGGCCGCCATCGCGACGATGATGGATCGCGGCATCGCGCAAGACGGCGGCATCGATCGCCACAGCCTGCGCGTCGGGCTCCGGCGTCGCATCGACCGGCGGCGCGGGCAGATCGGTCAGCGCGAGATCGAGCGGCGCGCTGTCGCGGCCGGCGATCGCAAGCGGCGCGTGCGAGCCGTTGTTCGACGCGACGAAGCGCCACCCGGCGTAGCCACCGGAGGCCGCGATCGCGACCGCGGCGAGCGCGATCAACCCGCGCGCACGACGCCGCAGAATCGGGCGAGCTCGCGAGGTCGCGGCATCTGGCGACGACCCGATCGCGGGTGGCAAGCCATCGGCTTTGGGCGGAGCAAGCTCGGTCTTGCGAAGCTCGTAGTGGGGCTCGGCTTCGCTGCCGCTGGTGGCGACGACCTCGAGGCCGAGGAGCTGATCGAGTGCGCCAGGCCTGGGTCGCTTGTCGTGCAGTGGCTCGAGAAACGTCCTCAGGCAGCTCCGCGGATCGCGGGTCAGCCGCGGCGCGAGCGCGGTACCGATCGCATCGGCGAGCTCTTCGGCGGTCGGGCGTGCCCGGCGCTCGGGTGCGACCGCGCGTGCGATCAGCGCCCTGATGTCGGGAGGGAGCTCGGCGTCGAGCGGCACCGGGACGCCGGCGAGCAGCTGGATCTCGACCGTGATGTCCTGCAGCGGCGTGTAACCGGCGATCAGCGCGTGCAGCATCAGCCCGAGCGCGAACACGTCGGCCCGGCCGTCGACCTCGGAGCGCGTACGTTGCTCGGGGGCAATGAACCCAGCGGTGCCCGGCACGATGCCAGCTTCGGTCACCGCGGCGCGATCGCGAGCGAGCGCGATGCCGAAGTCAGTGAGCTTGACGTCGCCGCCCCATGACACGAGCACGTTCGATGGCTTGACGTCGCGATGCACGATACCGAGCGCGATCCCGGCGTCATCGCGAGCGGCGTGCGCGTGATCGAGTGCGTGCGCGACATCGGCCGCGATGATCAACGCGATCTCGAGCGGCAACTTCCCGCCCGCGGCGCTCTGCAGCTGTCGTGCGTCGATGCCGTCAACGAGCTCGAGCACCTGGAACGGCAGGCCATCGAGCAACCCGACATCGGTGATCGCGACGATGTTCGCGTGATGTAACCTGCTCGCGATCCTCGCCTCGTCGAGAAAGCGCCGCGCGGCCGAGACGTCGGTCGCCGCCTCCCCGAGCATGCGCTTGATCGCGACCTTGCGCGCGAACCCCAGCTCGCCGACGAGCTCGGCCTCGAACACCTCGGCCATCCCGCCTTGGCCGAGACGGCGGGAGATCCGGTATCGGGCATTCCCGCTAGACACGTCGCGCTCAGGCTATCATCAGACCCGATCTGCGATGACCACGCTCCGCGCTGCCGTAGTCTCGCTCCTGATCGCCGCGTGCGGGGCGAGCTCCGCGCATCCGATTCCGATCGCCGTGGTGGTCGACGGCGATCCGGCCGCGGTCGGCGACTTGCCGAGGGTCGATGGCCTCGAGTTACGGCGCGTCGCCCTGCCCGCGCCGGCGCAAGCCGGGACTCACGACAGCGAACCGACCGTCGCGCTCGCGCGCAAAGCCTACGTCGCGGGCGACTTCGCGACCTGCCGGACCATACTCGCCGCGATCGACATTCCCGCCGAGCTTGCCGCAGGCGAACGCTCGCTCGCATCACGGGCACTGACGCTCGCGACCGCGTGTGCGTTCGGGGCCGCTGCGAAATCCGATGCGATGACGACCGCAGCGCAGCTCGCGAGCTACGGGCTCGAGTTGCCGAGCGCCACGGTTTCGCCCGATGTCGAGACCCTGATCGGTAACGCGATCGAAGCCGCCGGCTCCGCCGCGCGCGGTCAGCTCGCGGTCAGTGGCGTGGTCGGCGCGCGACTTTCGGTCGATGGGTTGCCGGCCTGCGCGCTGCCCTGCACGATCCCGCTCGCCCGCGGTGACCATGTCGTCGCGGTCGCCGCCGACGGTTATGCGCCGGCAACACGGACTGTCCGGATCCCGGACGAAACCACCATCGCGATCGCGCAAGCCGTCGCGTCACCCGAGCTCGCGGCGAATCAATGGCGCGCGCGCATGGCTCGCGGTGCGCCGGTGGGCGACCCGGTCGGCGCGGCCCTGCTCGGCGCGATCGGTCGCGATCGCCGCGTCGCGTACGTCCACGGCGATCGCGTGTTGACCGGCGAGCTCGTTGTCGATGGCAAGCTCGCCGCGACGGCCGAAGCGGGCCACGGGCGCAGCGCAGCGCTCGTGAGAGAGCTCGCGTACGACGCGCGCGTCTTGCATCGCCCGCCGGTCTGGCAACGACCATGGTTCCTGATCGCGGTGACCGGCGTCGCGCTCGCCGCGGTCGCCGCGACCCTGTACGTCAACCGGCCGACCGAGATCGTGGTGCGATGAGGCGAATCCTCGTGTTCGCTCTGCTCGCTGCGTGCTCGCGCGACCACGACGTGACGCTCGAGATCGTCGCATCGAACGGCAACGTCGACCCGGGATACACCTGCACCGATCCCACGGGCGTACCAATCTTCGCGCATTCGATGCAGAGCGATGGCGACTACCACTTCCAGGTGTTGCTCGACGTGTTCGAGATCCCGGATGCGAGAGGCCAGTGCCTCGCACAGACCCTTGCCGACGCCTGTGCGGAGACGGGCTGCCCGAATGTGGCGTCGAGCTGCATCGACCTCGTCGTCAGCTCGCCGACCACCGTGGAATACGACGTCGGTAACGCGATCGATGCCGCGCTGGCGGCCAAGAGCCCGCTGTTTAGTGACCTGCCCGATTCGGTCGTGTCGATCCGCGCGGTGTTCGCCCTCGGCAACTGCGGAGATCCGGCCGCGCTCACCGTGTTGGGTTGCGGCTACACCTGTCCCCAGAGCCTGGAGAATGCACCGTCCACGCTCGATCTCGAATACGAGGATGCACTCGGCCTCGAAGGCAGCGGTAGCTCGGCAGCCTGTCGCACCAAGATCGGCGACTGCGCCGATTTCACCGGCGCGGAGACGAACTAGCTCCGGCGCTTCGCGATCAAGTCGTTGAGATACGAGCGCGTCATCCGCGCCATCCGCGCGGCGGCCGAGACGTTGCCCCCGGCGCGCTGCAGCAACGCATCGAGGTAGCGTGCCTCGAATGCGTCGAGCACCTGCGCGCGCGCGTCCTTGTATGGCAGTGACAGATCGGCCGCTACGGCGAGCTCGGCGCGGTCAGTGGTGGTGGGCGCGGGCGCGCCGATCGATGGCGCCTCGCCCATCGCGACCGCGGCGTCGACGAGGTTGCGCAGCTCGCGGACGTTGCCCGCGAAGTGGTAACCGGACAGCGCGTCCATCGCCTGCGGCGAGATCAGCGCCGCGACCGGCTGGTCCCATCCGGCGTCGCGCAAGAAATGCTCGACCAGCGCCGGGATATCGTCAGGCCGCTCACGCAACGGCGGCAGCCACAACGTCACGACCGCGAGCCGGTAGAACAGGTCGAGGCGAAATCCGCCGCGGTTGACCTCGGCGCGCAGGTCGCGATGGGTCGCCGCGACGACGCGGACATCGACCGGGAGCTCGTTGCGGCTGCCGAGCCGACGCACGCGCCGGCGCTCGAGCACACCGAGTAACGTCGATTGCACCGCCGGTTGCAGCTCGCCGATCTCGTCGAGAAACAGCGTGCCGCCCTGCGCCGCTTCGAACGCGCCTACGTGCTGGCGATCCGCGCCGGTAAACGCTCCGCGCTCGTGACCGAACAGCTCGCTCGCGATCAACGTCGGTGGCAGCGAACCGCAATCGACCGTGACGAACGGCTTACCCGCGCGCGGGCCGAGGTCGTGCAACGCACGCGCGACGAGCTCTTTGCCCGTGCCGCTCTCGCCGGTCACCAGCACCGACACGTCGCTGCGCGCGGCCCTCGCGACTTGCGCCATCAACCGGCGCATCCCGGGCGATCGGCCGATGAGGCCTGCGAGCGATTCGCCGCCGTGGATCTCGACCTCGACCGGCGCGGCGTCGCCGACCCGCAGCGTGGAGTCGCCGACGCGCAGCAGCGTCCCCGGCGGCACGATCGCGCGCTCGATCCGCAACGTCCCGAAGAACGTGCCGTTCGTCGAGCCGTGGTCGACGACCGCGATCCCGCCGACCGCCGGGCGGAGCTCGACGTGGAACCGCGAGACCGCTGGATCGGTGAGCCGCAACCCGCTGCCCTCCGCGGTGCCGATCGTGACCTCGTCGCCGGAGGCGCGCTGGCCAGCGTCCGGGCCGGCCTCGATCTCGACCATGACACTGCGCACGGGCAGGTGCGCGATCTCGCGACGAACCGTCTCATCCACCGGCCGGTTGTACCGCATCACGTGCCCGGGCCGGCGGTCGCTGTCCGGGGGACCGGACAGCTCGAGCGACCGGCAGCCGGCTTCATTCGCCCACCTAGGCGCGGCACGGCGGTCGCAACAACGGTCGCCATGTTCAAGCTCATCGCGATCACCGCGTGTCTCGCAGGCTGCGGGGTCGAACCGGGATCGGGTGGATCGGGAACCGGGTTGGGCTCGGGATCGGGCTCCGATGCAGACGGCTTCACGACGCTCGTCAGCTCGTCATGGACACTACCTGCATCGACCGAGCAATACCTGTGCGTGCGGCTGACCATACAGGCGGACACGTACATCAGCGCGATCAAGCCGATGTCGCCGGCTGGCACGCATCACTCGGTCTTGATGGCTGGTCCGTCGGACGGCCAGCCGGATGGCACGACGCAATGCGATAGCACGCTCAGCCGACCGTCGATCTATGCCTCGGGCGTCGGGACCGACGAGCTCGACTTGCCCGACGGCGTCGCGATTCACCTCACGCCGGGCGAGCAGCTCTTGCTCAACCTCCACTTGTTCAACGCCACCGACGGCGAAATGACCGGCACATCCGGCATTCAGATCGCCGAGGTCGATGCATCCGATGTCCAGCATGTCGCCGGCGTCTTGCTCGCGGGCAAGGCGAAGGGCTTGGTCGTCGTTCCGGACGCGAGCACGCAGACCGGGACATGCACGACCCCCGACGGCATGACGATGTTCGCCGCGGCGCCGCACATGCACTTGCTCGGCACGTACTTGACCGCGACGTACACGCCGCCCGGTGGGCAACCGCAGACATTGATCGATCAGAGCTACTCGTTCGATGCTCAGAAGTACGTCATGCAAACGCCCGAGGTCGTGACCCAGGCCGGAGGCCAATACGCGATCACGTGCAGCTACTTCAACCCGTCGCCCGAAAACGTGTACTTCGGCGAATCGACGACCGACGAAATGTGCTTCGCGCTGACGATGGTCTACCCGGTACAACCGAACGACGAGTGCACGAACTAGCGACGGTCGGACCCAGCGCTGACCGAGGAGTACGCGACGCTGCTGTGAGACGCGTTTTCGACCCGGACGGCCGCATTGCGATCGCCGGCAGCGTACCGTAGGCCATGCCTCGTTCGATCTGGGTCGCATGCATGTTGGCCGCGTGCGCGAGCTCGCCGCCGCCGACTCGCCCGGTGCCCGCGACCGCGCCGGTAGCCGCGCTTGATCCGACGATGCCGGCGCTCCGGTTGCCGCGGTATTTCACGCCGACTCGCTACGTCGCGACGCTCGCGATCGATCCCGCGGCGCCGACGTTTCACGGCCACATCGAGATCACCGGCGCGCTGGCGCAACGCGCCGCCGTGATCTGGCTGCACGGCGAGCACCTCGCGATCGCGGATGCGACGATCTCGAACGGACGCGATCGGGTGGCGGCGACGGTGACGGCGCGCGGCGACGATCTGCTCGAGGTCCGGCCCGCGACGCCGCTCGAAGCCGGGCCGTGGACGGTCGCGATCACCTATGACGGCACGATCGTCGACCCCGGCTACGTCGGCGCATTCCGCTCGCGCATCGGCAACGACGCGTACGTCGCGACCCAGTTCGAGTCGACGACCGCGCGCCTGGTGTTTCCGTGCATCGACGAGCCCGATCGCAAGACCGTGTGGCAGCTCTCGCTCGACGTGCCCGCGAGCCTCGTCGCGGTGTCGAACACGCACATCGTCGCGCGCACCCCGCTCGGCGACGGCAAGGTCCACGTCGAGTTCGCGCCGACCCGGCCGCTGCCGAGTTACCTCGTCGCCTTCGCGGTCGGCCCGTACGACGTCGTCGACGCCGGCAGGAGCAAGAGCGGGCTACCGATCCACGTCTACGCGATGCGCGGCGAGGCCGCGCGCGTGGCGGTGATGGTCGAGGTCATGCCGAAGATCGTCGACGCGCTCGAGGCGTGGTTCGGCACGAAGTTCCCGTACGACAAGCTCGATCTCGTCCCGGTCCCGTCGCTGCGCGGTGCGGCGATGGAGAACGCCGGGATGATCGTCGCGGACTGGCGCGACTTCGAGACCGATCCTGCGCATCCGTCTGCGCTCGCCCGGCACGACATCGTGAACCTGTTCGGCCACGAGACCGCGCACCAGTGGTTCGGTGATCTCGTCACCGCCGCGTGGTGGGACGACCTCTGGCTCAACGAGAGCTTCGCGACGTGGATGGAACCGAAGGTCGAAGAGGCGATCGATCCGTCTTGGCACTCGGTCGACGAGTACGTCGTCATGCGTAACAACGCGTTCAACCTCGACCGGCTCGTCAGCGCGCGCAAGATTCGCCAACCGATCGTCAGCGCCGCCGACATCCACAACGCGTTCGACGCGATCACGTACCCCAAGGGCGGCGCCGTCTTGCGGATGTTCGAGCTCGCGATCGGCCCGGACGTCTTCCAGCGGGGCATTCGCGCCTATCTCGCGAGTCACGCCGATGGCAACGCGACGGTCGTCGATCTCATCGCCTCGCTCGAGCATGCCGCCGGCGCTCCGATCGGCCCGGCGCTGTCGACGTTCGTCGATCAACCCGGCGTGCCCACGCTCGAGATGACGCTCGCATGCGGCGACGGACCGCCGAAGCTGCGCATCACGCAGCATCGCGACCTGCTCGCCGGGTCTCCCGCGCCGAGCTCGCCGAGTGTGCCGTGGCAAGTCCCGGTGTGCGTCGCGTTCCCGCGCGCCGACCATTCGCGCGGTCGCAGTTGTACGACGTTGACCGGACCGAGCGGTGAGCTCGCGCTCGATACGACGGGCTGCCCGGCGTGGATCCTGCCGAACGCCGCGAATGGCTACTACCGATCTGCGCTCGCCCCTGCGCTGGTCACGGCGCTCCGCGATCTGGCGTGGCCGCAGCTGACGATGCCCGAGAAGCTGATCGTGCTCGAAGATGCGCGCGCCGCAGCGCTCGACGGCACGCTGCCCGTCGCAGTGCTCGGCTCGTTGGTGCCCAAGATGCTCGAGACTCGCGACCGGTTTGCGGTGGCGGCGGCGTTGGGCGACGTCGAGCTGCTCGGCTGGGTCCGCGGCCTACCCGCCGGCCTCGCCGAAGCGACTCCAGATGACCTGCGAGCTGTGCAGCGTGCGAAGGTGCGCGCGTCGATCGCGCCCCTGGTCAAGCAACTCGGCCTGGTCGCCTCGGCTCACGACGATGTCGACGCCGAGATGAACCGGCGCAGCGTGCTCGCGACCGCCTTGCTCGTGGGCGAACCGGCGAGCGAAGCGGCCGCGACCCGACGGATCGAGCACTATCGCGAGCTGCCGCACTCGAGCCGCGCGATCATCCTCGGCCTCGCCGCGAACGCGAGCCCGGCGATCGATGCGCGCCTGCGCGCCGACGCGGTCCACGAGACCGACCCGCTCGTGCGCCAAGATCTGTGGATGGCGGTGGGCGCGGTGCGCGACCCGAAGCGACGCGCCACGTTGCTCGCGCTCGTGCTCGGTCCCGACACGACCTCGGAGGATAGCTACCCGCTGTTGTTCGACCGCGATCCCGACGTCCGTGCCGAGACGGCCGCGTGGTTGCGCGCTCACGTCGCGGAGGTCTTGAAGCGGTTCCCGGCGAGCGCGGATGAAGACTTCCCGAGAGCACCGGGGCTGGCGGAGATCTTCACCCGAGCCTGCGACGCGGCACATCGCGACGACATCGCGCGCTACGTGACAGCGACCTTCGGTTCGCTCGCGAACGGCGCACGGCCGGTCGCCCAGTTCGTCGAGCAGATGGACCAATGCATCGCGACCAAGCGCCGGCTCGACGCGAGCTTCCGCGCCTGGCTCGGAGCCAAGTGATCACGGCGGAGCCAGCACCGTCACGAGCGTCGGGCCGAGCCGATCGATCGCGACCGGTAGCTCGAGCTCGAATGCAGTCGCGAGCCCGAGCGCGGTGACGACGAGCAGATCGCCGAGGGCGCGACTGTCGAGATCAGCGCGCAATGTCCCGGCCTCTCGATCGTGCTCGAGCGCGAGCGCGAGCCGATCGCGCGCGTGCAACAGCAGGCCGCGATACGCGTCGCCGACCTTGGTCGACCGCCGACACGCATCGAGCACGTGCTGCATGCGCAAGCCGCGGCCTCCGAAGACCACAGGCGAACGCGCGCTCGCCGCCGCGAAGTACAGCTGGATCACGCGCTGGATCCCGGCGGTCGGCACCGCGGTGAGCGCCGCGACGAACCCGGTCAACAACTGATCCATCACCGCGATGATGAAGTCGTTGCGATCGGCGAAGTGGACATAGAACGCGCCTCGCGTCACCCCGGCCCGCTCGCAGATCGCATCCAGGCTGACATCGAGCCCCTCGCCGTCGAACGCCGCGATGCCCGCGCGGATCAGCGCCGCACGCGTGGCGGCCTTGGCCTCGTCGCGCGACGGCTTGGCCATGGACTTGCGGGGGCGGCTGCGCATTTCGTTTGACATACCACTTCGTATGTGGGAATCCAAGCCCACATACGAAGCCGTATGTGAGATCAGGAGCCGGTACATGACCTCGTTCATCCTCGTCACTGGAGCCAGCTCGGGCATCGGCCGCGACGCCACGCTCGCGCTCGCCCGCCTGGGTCACCACGTCATCGCCACCGGTCGCCGTATCGCGGCGGTCGAGGCGTTGTGCGCGCGGGCCGCGCCCGGCCGGATCACGCCGCTTCATCTCGACCTCGACGATCCGGCGAGCATCGCGGCTGCGGCGACCGAGGTCGAGCGGATCACCGCCGGCTACGGGCTCGACGTGCTCGTCAACAACGCGGGGTTCGCGACCGCCGGCGCGCTCGCCGAGCTGTGCGATGCGGATCTGCGCAAGCAGTTCGAGACCAACGTGTTCGGGCTGATGGCGATCACGCGCGCGATATTGCCGGCGATGATCGCGCGCGGCCGCGGGCGCGTGATCAACGTGTCGAGTGTGAGCGGCCTCATCCCGGCGCCGGTGCTCGGCGCGTATCACGCGAGCAAGTACGCGCTCGAAGCGCTCTCGGATGCGCTGCGCATGGAGCTCCACCCGTTCGGTGTTCAGGTCGCGATCGTCGAGCCGGGGACGATCCGGACCGAGTTCGCGTCGCGGACGCTCGGCGAGGCCACGCGATCGCGCACCGCTGGTAGCCGCTACGCCGCGGTCTACGCGCGCGCGGGCTCGATCGAAGCGAAGTTCGATCGGATCGCGAGCACGACCGCGCCGGTCGTTCGCGCGATCGTCCATGCGGCGACCACGCGCCGCGCGCGTCGTCGCTACATCGCGCCGCGACGGTTCGCGCTCGGCGTCGCGCTCGTCCGGATCTTGCCGATGTGCTGGTTCGACGCCGCGATGCGCCGGATCTTTGGCCTGACGCGCGCGGGCTTGCTGCCGCCGCCTACGCCGCGCCAGCTCGTGTGATCTCGGCCCGAATCCGGCGCAGGCTCGGCTCGAGCTCGACCGACGCTGTTACCATCGCCGGCGATGAACCGGTGGCTCGTTCCGATCGTGCTCGCGCTCGCGAGCTGTGCTTCGACCATGACCCGCGGCGGCGGCGGCGGCGGCTACACCGACGTCACGGTCGGCGGAGGTCCGACCGTCCCGTCCGACACCCAGATCGTCATGCCGAACCTGGTCGGCAAGACCTTCGACGAGGCGGTCAAGCTCTGCAAAGCGGCCGGCTTCGTGCTGCCGCCGGAGACCGGTCGGGCGCCCGATTGCGACGAGAGCGCACCGAAGGTCGACGGCAAGATTCGCTGCCAAGATCCCGACGCCGGAGCCAAGGTCGGATCGCACGCGCTGATCGAGCTCAGCATCTACAAGACTCCGCCGCGCACCAACATCTCCGCGGAGGAGGCTGATTCGCTGATCGGCAAGATGCCCGACGTCGGCAAGAAGATGCTCGCCGGCTGGGGCTTCCGCGGAAAGATCCGCACGCAGAGCGCGGGCACCGGCAACCGCCGCTGTAGCGCCGGCCAGATCTGCGAGATCATGCCGTCCGCGCCGTTCGGCCTCGATGAAGAAATCTCGTTCGCCATCGCAGACGCGCTCAAGATCACCGCGCCCCCGCCATAATTTCAGCTACCTACCTGGGGACGGTGTTCACTTTGACAACCGGTTGTCAAAGTGAACACCGTCCCCACCGTAACCGATCAGGCGTCAGGCTCGTAGTACAGGGCAGGAGGTCGTCATGTTGTCTCGGCTCACCATCGCTACCCTCGCCGCCCTTGGTTTCGCGTGTGGTTCGCCATACGCCGACGCGGACACCAGCAAGGCCGCCCTGACCGTGCATCCGATGCGCACGCAGAAGCCGTCCGATGAGGTGATCCGCAGGGAGCTCAACGACCTGCAATACGACGTCACGCAACGCGATGGCACCGAGCCGCCGTTTCACAACGCGTATTGGGATAACCACGCCGCCGGCATCTACGTCGACATCGTGACCGGCGAGCCGCTGTTCAGCTCGACGAACAAGTTCGACTCGGGGACCGGGTGGCCGAGCTTCTATCAAACGATCGGCCCGAACGTGCTGCAAGAGAAGCACGACGGCACGCACGGCATGGATCGCGAAGAGGTCCGCAGCAAGATCGGCAACTCGCACCTCGGCCACGTGTTCGACGACGGCCCGCGACCGACCGGGTTGCGCTACTGCATCAACTCGGCGGCGATCCGGTTCGTGCCAGTCGACCAGCTCGCGGCGCAGGGCTACTCGCAGTACGCGTCGCTGTTCAAGAAGTAAGCAACCGACCGGTGGGCGGCCGCGCGCAACCCGCCGCGCCCGGCTACAATCAGGGTCGGAGATGGGCCGCGCGAATGACTCGGGCGCTTCCGACAGGGATGCCGGGTCGCGCCGTCCGGCGACCGCAGACCCGACGGTCCACGATCGCCCCGCAAGCGAGCTCGGCGCGACCGATGCAGATGCCGTCGTGCCCGATCGCGAGACGATCGTCGACCGACCTCG
Organism: uncultured delta proteobacterium; assembly: GCA_963848295.1. Lineage (GTDB taxonomy): Bacteria > Myxococcota_A > Polyangia > Haliangiales > Haliangiaceae > JABFXX01. The sequence goes on from CAWKDB010000010.1 coordinate 153,365, forward strand.
CAGCACCGCGCCGATCACGCCGTCCTCGGCCGCTGCGAGCTCGCGCGCGAGCCCAGTGCCGGCGACCGCGATCGCGACCGCCGCGGATGCGATGCACGACGAAGAGGTGTTTCGGCTCCGCCTGTTCATCCGCATCGGTTGGCTCGCGAGCATCGCCGGCCTCGCCGCGGTTCCGTTCGTCGCGGGCGAGCCTCACGTCACGGTCGCGTACATCGCGGCGCTCGTGATCGGCATGATCGTCAGCTTCTACTACCACCAGGCGTTTCGCGATCCGCGGCGCTACACCGACCGGTCGATGGGCGTGCTCGGTGTCATGTCGATGTTCAACTCGCACGTCGCGATCCTGTTCTTCGGCGCATTCACGATGGCGCCGCTGCTCGGCGTCGTCGGCTTGCACTTCATCGGGCGCAGCGAGCTCGCGTCGCGACGAGCGGTGTACCTGACCGCCGCGTTGTCACACGGCGCGATCGCGATCGGCCTGATCGTGTTCGCGTTGCCCGATCCCGGGGTGTTCGCGACCGCGCGGCCGCTCGGGGCGAGCAGCTACTTGATCGCCGCGCTCTACGTCCAAGCCGCGTACGCGCTCGCCTACGCGACCGGCAAGATCCAGCGCCAGGTCTCGTTGCGATCGATCGGCCAGCTGCAACGAGCGACTCGGATCGCGTCGCAACGCGCCGCCTTGCTCGATGAGCTGCGCGCGGATCTCGAGCGCGCGCAGCATGCCGACGCGGGCCGCTATACCGGCCAGATCCTCGGCGGCTACAAGCTCGGGAGCATCATCGGCCGCGGCGCGCACGGCGAGGTCTACGACGCGCTCCACGTGGACACCGACGCGCCTGCCGCGGTCAAGCTGCTGCACCGCGAGCACCTCGCCGACCCGACGACGGTGGCGCGCTTCGTTCGCGAGGTTCGCGCGACCGCCGCGGTCAGCTCTCCGCACATCGTGCGCGTGCTCGCGACGAGCGAGGCCGAGGCCGCGCTGCCGTTCCTCGCGATGGAGAAGCTCGACGGCGCGACGCTCGCCGAGAAGTTACGCCGCACCCCCACGCTCCCCGCCGACGACGTGCTCGCGCTCGTCACGCAGGTCGGCGCCGCGATCGACGACGCCACCGCCACCGGGGTCGTTCACCGCGATCTCAAGCCGCAGAACCTGTTCGTCGCCGGCACGAGCTGGAAGGTGCTCGACTTTGGCGTCGCCGCGCTCGGCGAGCAGACCGGTACGCTGACTCGCGGCGGCATCGTCGGCACGCCTCACTACATGGCGCCCGAGCAAGCGCGCGGCGCCGCCGTCGACTACCGCGCCGACCTCTACGCGCTCGGCGCGATCGCGTATCGCGCGCTCACCGGTCGCAACCCGTTCGCGGGCAGCGACACGCCGACGATCCTCTACGCGGTGGTCCACACGATGCCGGTCGCGCCGTCGACGCTCGCCGAGCTGCCCGCCGATGTCGATCGCTGGGCCGCACTCGCACTCGCGAAGAATCCCGCCGATCGGTGGCAATCGGGCGCCGCGCTCGCGACTCATCTCCGCGCCGCGCTCGCCGGCACCCTCGATGCGGAGTCGATCGCCGCGGCCGCGCGCGTGCTGGCGGCGGCGCCGTGGCGGAGCGCGACGTGAGGTCGCCGCTCGAACGATTCGCGGAGATCGCGTAGTGGCAACCGGGGTCACGAGCGAGCGCAGCGTCATCACGCCGCAGCGCACGACCGCGCTGACGACCGCCGCGGATGCGCTGCGCGACGAGGAGGTCGATCGCACGCGCGGCTTCATCCGGCTCGGCTGGGCGATCGCGGCGTGCTCGATCCTCGCGACGCTCGCGCTTCCCGGAGATCCGCACCTCGGCCATGCGCTCGCGCTCGCGATCACCGCGACCGCCGTCGCTTCGGTCGGGGTCTACGTCCGGTTGCGCGATGCCAGCTCGCTCAGCTCTCCGCTGATGAGCGCGCTCGCGCTCGCGTGCTGTGGCTGCGGCTTCCTCGCGGTGCTGTACACCGGCCTGTTCGGCGGCGCCCCGCTGATGATCGCGCTCGGCGTGTACTTCTTCTGCCGGACCGAGAACCGCGTCGCGGCGATCGCGATCTACGTCGTCGTCATCGCGAGCTACGCCGGGTTCGCCGCGCTCGTCATCTCCGGCGCCGTGCGCGACCCGGGCCTCGCGCCGATCAAGCCCACCGTCAGCGTGGAGGCGATGATCGCCGGCCATCTGTGCGCGCAGGTCGGCTACGCGATGGCGTTCTGGCTCGCACGCTCGACTCGCGCGGCGTCGTTGCGCTCGATCGACCAGCTCCAGCAGGCGACCCGGCTCGCCGCGATGCGCCTCGCCCAGCTCGACGAAGCGCGCGACGACCTCGACCGCGCGCTCAAGGTCGGTGGCCCCGGTCAGTTCACCGGCGCCGTGGTCGGCAGCTGGGAGCTCGGCTACGTGCTCGGTCGCGGCGGCATGGGCGAGGTCTACGAAGCGACGAACGTAGACAACTCCGCGCCGGCCGCGGTCAAGCTGTTGCGCCGCGAGCTGATGATCGATCGCATGCACGTCGAGCGGTTCTTGCGCGAGGTGCGCGCCGCGAGTGCGCTCGATTCGCCGAACGTCGTCCGCGTGCTCGAGGCCTCGCGCCCGGATGATCTCGTCGCGTTTCTCGCGATGGAGCACCTGCGCGGCGACACGCTCGCGGGCCTGTTGCGCGGCGCCGGCACGCTCGCGCCGGACATGATCGTCGGCTTGGTCGACCAGCTCGCGTCGGTGCTCGAGCTCGCCCGGGCCGCCGACATGGTTCATCGCGACGTCAAGCCGCCGAACATCTTCCGCACCCAAGACGGCACGTGGAAGCTGCTCGACTTCGGCGTCGCCGCGCTCGGCGACACGACCGGCACGCTGACCCACGGCGGCGTGATCGGGACGCCCGGCTACATGGCTCCCGAGCAAGCGAAGGGCGAGACCGTCGACTACCGCGCGGATCTCTACGCGCTCGGCGCGGTCGTCTATCGCTGCCTGACCGGCCGCCAACCGTTCACCGGCAGCGATCCGGCCGCGATGCTGTACGCGATGGTCCACGACATGCCGCCGCAGCCGAGCACGCTCGCGCGGGTCGGTCGCGACGTCGAGCGCTGGCTCGCGATCGCGCTCGCGAAGAAGCGCACCGATCGGTTCCAGAGCGCCGCCGCGTTTGCGACCGCGTTGCGACTCGCGCTCGCGAACAAGCTGCCCGCCGGGGAACGGGCGGCGGCCGACGCTTTGCTCCGCGCGGCGCCATGGCATGCTGCGCGCACATGAAGACCGTCGCCGTCGTTTCGTATTGCCGGACCGGGATCGCGAAGGCGCAGCGCGGTGCGCTCAACCAGACCCACGGCATCCCGCTCGCCGCGCACGTGATGCGACACGCGGTCGCGCGCGCCGGTGTCGATCCCGCGGAGATCGAGGACGTCGTGCTCGGGTGCGGCTTGCCCGAAGGCGCGACCGGCCACAACGTCGCGCGCAACGCCGCGCTCGAAGCTGGATTCGGCGACGGCTGCCCGGGGATCACGATCAATCGCTACTGCGGCTCGGGCCTGTCGGCGGCGTCGATCGTCGCGAATCGGATCGCGGCGGGCGAGATGACCTGCGGGATCGCGGGCGGGGTCGAGAGCATCTCGCTCGTCCAGTTCCACCTCAACCTCAACAACTTCTTCTACGCGCCGCTGCAACAGCGAATGCCCGCGGTGTGGTGGACGATGAACCAGACCGCGGACTTCGTCGCGAAGAAGTACAACATCACGCGCGAAGCGCAGGACGAGTACGTCGTCCGCAGCCAGCAGCGCGTCGCGAAAGCCGCGGCCGCCGGCGTCTACGCCGAGGAGATCGTGCCGTTCAAGACCGTGATGAAGGTGACCCACAAGTCGGGCGAACGCCCGACGCGTAGCGCCGCCGAAGGCGGTGCGGAGATATTAGACAAGGCGACGAAGGAATCGCACGATCAAGAGGTCACGCTCGAGCGCGACGAAGGCCCGCGGCCGGACACGACGCTCGCCGCGCTCGCCGCGCTGAAGCCGGTGTTCGCCGGCGGCACGACGACGGCCGGCAACGCCTCGCAGCTGTCCGACGGCGCGGCGGCGGTGATCCTGATGGACGCCGACCTCGCGGCCAAGCGCGGCTTGCCGATCGTCGGGCTGTTTCGCGGCATGCAGCTCGCGGCGGTGCCGCCCGAGGAGATGTCGATCGCGATCGCGCCGGCGATCAAGAAGCTGATGAAGCACCACGGCCTCGCGATGGCGGACATCGATCTGTGGGAGCTGCACGAGGCCTACGCGACGACGACGCTCTACAACCAGGCGCAGCTCGAGACCCCGTGGGACCTCACGAACGTCAACGGCGGCGCCGTCGCGCTCGGTCATCCGTACGGCATGTCCGGGATTCGCTACCTCGGCACCTCGCTGTTCGAGCTCCGCCGGCGCGCCAAGCACAAGGCGATCGTCGGCGTCTGCACCGCCGGTGGCATGGCCACCGCGGCGTATCTCGAACGCCCCTAACGGGGGACGGTGTTCACGATGACAACCGCGTCATAACGATTCCGCTGCGTTGCGTCGGTTCTGGTTGTCAAAGTGAACACCGTCCCCAGTGAGGCATGACGCCTCGAAATATTTCTGGAGCTGTCGATTCATCGGTAGCGGCCGAATGACTAGGCACGCCATGACGATCACGTCTGTCTCCAGCACGACCTCGACCCCTTCGATCGCGCAGCTCGGCCCGCCGCCACAACCGGCACCGGAAGACGCCGCGATCGCGACCGGCCAAGACACCACGCAGCTGTCCGGGCCCGCGCAGTTCTTCAACAAGCTGCAAGGCCTCGAGCAGAGCGATCCGAGCAAAGCCAAGCAGGTGCTGAGCGACATCGCGAACAAGCTGTCCGATCAGGCGACCAAGGTCGGCGGCGACCGCGGCAAGCAGCTATCGGCGCTCGCCGACAAGTTCACGCAAGCGGCGCAGACCGGCGATCTCGGCGGCCTGCAATCGCCGGCCGCGGCGCAAGGCGCGCAAGGCGGTGGCCATCACGGCGGCCATCACGGGCACCATCACGCGACCCAGAGCTACAGCCAAGCGCAGAGCGCCGACGGCTCGGACTCGACCGACCCGGCGCAGATGATGATGGACACACTCGGCGCCGCGACCTAACCTTCCCGGCGTGGGCCGGCTCGACGACATCGTGACGCGAAACCGCGGCGAGAAAGGCCCGCGCGAACGCACGATCGTGTCGATCGCACTCGGCTTCGGCCTGCTGCTGATCATCGCGCTCGTCCTGTTCACGAACCTCGGCTTGCCCGACAGCATGCGGCACCCGACCGCCGGTTCCGGGTCCGCCGCGCCGGCGAACCACCGCGCCGACGGCGTGACGCTCGCGGCGCCGCCGAGCCACGCGCCGGTCGTGCCATCGCATCCCGTTCCCGCGATCGATGCCGGGACTAGCGATCGAGCATCGCGAGCGCCTTGAACACCGCCTCGCGCGTGCGCGCGAACCCGCCGGTGCGCGCGCCTTCGAGACGCTTGCGCCCGGTCGAGCCGGCGCGCTTGGCGCCGAGCATGCCGATGCCGATCGCCGCGTTGACCTGCACGTTCTCCGCCGGGCTGTCGAACGCGTCGGTCAGGATCTCGAGCGGCTCGGGCAGCGCGTTGATCAGCTCGAGGATCCGCCGGCCGTGCGCTTCGTCGTCGGTCTCCAGGCCCTTGACGAGCGCGACCTGGACCTTGGACTTGCGCGGCCCGAGCACCTTGGCGACCGCCGCGGCGACCTCGGCGTCACCGCGCAACGCGCCGACGAGATAGTCGCCGACCTCGCGCACCGCATCGTCGCCGAGCTTGTCGAGCGCACCGGCCGCGCAGATCCGCACGCGCGAATCGTCGTCGCGCATCAACACGCCGAGCGCGAGCGCCGAGCCGCGCGCCGCCGGGCCGAGCGCGCCGAGCGCGACCGCCGCGTTGCCCCGGACGAGCGCGCGGCCGTCTTGCAGATACGGCGCGAGCGCCTCGACCGACAGCTTCGCCGGATCCGCGAACGCCTCGGGGCCGAGCGGCTTGGTCTCGAACCCGTCGATCGCGATCGCAGCCGGCCCACTGCGGCGCGGACCGTCGAGCAGCTCGAGCGCTTCACGCACGGCTTGCCGCGTGCGCGCGTCGCCACCGGTGCGCGCCCCTTCGAGCGCACGGCGACCGCGGCCGACGCGATCGGGACCGAGCAGCGCGAGCCCGAGCGCCGCGTTGACCTGGACGTTGACCGCCGGGCTGTCGAACGCGTCGCACAAGATGTCGAGCGCATCGGGCAACGCGCCGATCACGAGCGCGATCCGCCGGCCGCCCGCGGGCTTGTCCGTCTCCATCCCACGGACGAGGGCGCCGACCATCCGGCCTTTGCGCGCGCGCACGACGCCCGCGGCCGCATCGGCGACGCCCGCGTCGCTATCGCCGAGCGCGCCGACGAGATCATCGGCGGTCTCGACCACCGCGGCATCGCCGAGCTTGTCGAGCGCTTGCGCCGCGGACAGCCGCACTCGCGCCGCGTCATCGCGCAAACGCACGCCGAGCGCACGCGCCGCCGACACCGCTGCCGGGCCGAGCGCGCCGAGCGCGATCGCCGCGTTGCCGCGGACGTGATCGCGGCCATCTTGCAGGAACGTCACGAGCGCGGCGGCGCCGACCTTCTCGAGCGCGGCCTTGTGCTTGTCGAGCTCCGCCGCGGTCATCGCACCATCCTCGAACCCGGCGATCGCGACGACCGGCGCGGCCTCGGCTTTCGGCGCGAGCCGCTCGAGCGCGTTGCGGACCGCCTCGCGCGTGCGCGCATCGCCGCCGGTGCGCGCGCCGTGCAGCACGGCGAGCCCGGCACCGACCTTGCCACCGAGCAGCCCGAGGCCGACCGCGGCGTTGACTTGGACGTTGACCGCCGGGCTGCCGAACGCTTCGACCAGGATCGCCGAGGCGCGCGGCAGCTTCGCGATCAGCTCGGCGACCCGACGGCCGTGCGCCGGCTCGCCCGCTTCGAGCCCTTTGACGAGCGCCGGTTGCGCCGCGTCGCCGAAGCCCGCGAGCACGTCTTGCGCCGCCTCGGCGACGTCATCCTCGGCGTCGCCGAGCGCACCGACTAGATCGGCGGCCGCCGCGAGCCCGTCGGGCCCGAGCTTGCCAATCGCGACCGCAGCTTCACGCCGGACCGCGGGCGCGCTGTCGCGCATGAGCAAGCCGATCGCCGGTGCCGCGCGCCCGGCCTTCGCGCCCTTGACCGCGAGGCCGCGCGCCGCGTTGATCCGCACGTGGTTGCGACCGTCGCTCAGCGCGTAGATCATCTCGTCGACATCGATCGCCGCCTCTTGCTCGGCGAGCTCGCTCGTCGATAGCTTGCGCGCTTCGAAGTCCGGCAGCTTCGGCAGATGATCGACCGCGACTTGCTTGTCGCGCGCGATCACCGCGAGCGACGCCTGCTTCGCCGCGCCGCGCACGTCGGGCACTGGATCGTTCGCTTCGATCTCGCCGAGCACCGCGAGCGCCGCCGCCGCGTCGGCCTTGCCGAACCGCTCGAGCCCGCCGATGCCGTTGACGCGGATCCGCGTGCGCTCGCTGCGCGCCGCCTTGATCAGCACGCCGACGCCGCGCGCGCCAAGCCGACCGCACGCCGCGATGATCGTCTTGTGCGCGACGTCGAACGGCTGATCGAGCGCCGCGATCAGCTCGTCATCGCAACTGCCGACGAGGTCGGCGAGCGCGGCGACGATCGCATCGGTGACCTCGGGCTGCGCACCCGCGGCCGCTTGCGCGAGCGGAGCCAGCACCGCGCGCACGCGCGCGCCGAGGCGCTTGATCGCGTCGGCGGCGGCGAGCGCGACCGATGGCTCGCTGTCGCGCACGAGCGCGACGAGCTCGGGCTCGGCCTTGCCGCACGCGGCGAGCGCGAGCGCAGCGTTCGCCCGCACGAGCGCGCGGCCATCGCGCAATTCTCCGACGAGCTGGCGCGCCCACGCGTCCGCATCGCGACCGGCCGCGAGCTGCTCGAGCTCGGTGAAGGTCAGCCGGCGCTCGTCGAGCACCGCCGGTTTCGAGTCGCCGGGGGATTTCGTTTTCGGTTTTGATGGTTCGTCGGGCACGTCGCCGCGTATCACAACACATCCGCTGCTCTCGCTGGCGGCTTGGTGATCACGAAGCAACTGCTGTGTCGATCGGTTGTCTCGGCCGTATGTGTCACCACCATCGTCGTTCCGTCATCTCGATCTGGTTTCTCGTCGCTGCGGCAGGCTGTCCCGATCGAACGATCGCGAAGCTCGACCCGCAGCAGCAAGGCGAGGTGACCAAGCGAATCCCCGTCTCGGCCAACATCGATCTGCTGTTCGTGATCGACAACTCGGCGTCGACCCAGGACAAGCAGACGGTGTTCGCGCAGAACTTCACGAGCTTCGTCTCGAAGCTGCAGGGCTTCCCCGGCGGACTGCCGAACCTCCACATGGGCGTCGTGTCGTCGACGGTGAAGATCGGCAGCCAGGACGTCACCGACTTTACGAACCCGTGCGTCAACGCGCCGGGCGACGACGGCCTGTTGCACGTCACGCCGAACGGCAGCTGCACCGCGCCGAGCGACGCCGCGAACGATCGCTTCATCGTCGATGTCGCCGCGAGCGGCGGCACGCGCACGACGAACTACGATCCGGCGCAAGGTCTCGCCGCGACGTTCGCGTGCATCGCGCAGATCGGCAGCGAGGGCTGCGGCTTCGAGGCGCCGCTCGAGGGCATGAAGCGCGCGCTCGACGGCACGAACCCGGGCAACGCCGGGTTCATTCGCGACGACGCGTTCCTCGCGGTGATCATCCTCACCGACGAAGACGACGCCTCGGTCGCCGATCCGTCGGTGTTCGCGTTGCCGACCTCGCAGGTCGGGACCGAAGACTTCCGGCTCCAGCCGCTCTACGCCTATCAGTGCGACCAACCGATCACGGCGGCGCCGCCGGGCGCTAACTACACCGACTGCGTGCCGGTCGTCGGCTCGTACTTGCAGGACACCGCGTACTACACGTCGTTCCTCGCGAGCATCAAGGATCCGTCGCAGCTCGTCGTCGCGCTGATCGCCGGCGGCCAACAAGATGGATCGCCGCCGTCGTCCTCGATCGCGACCGGCCCGCTGATGATCGGCACCGCCTCGCAGCCGATGGCGCTGCAGCCGTCGTGCAATGCGATGATCAACGGCGAGAACGCGATCGCGCGACCGGCGATCCGGCTGTTCGACTTCGTGTCGCAGTTCTCCGATCACGGGCTGTATCAAACGATCTGCACCGGCGACTACACGCCCGCGCTCACCGCGATCGGCGATCTGTTGGCGACCGCGATCAGCCCGTGCCTCGAGGGCGCGATCGACACCACCGACGGCGATCCGAACAATCCCGGCACGCAGCTGCAATGCACGGTGTCCGAGGTCGCCGGCGATGGCAGCGAGACCGTGCTCGCTCCATGCGCGATGCAAGATGCGATGACGCCGGCGGCCGGAACCGCGACGCCGTGCTGGTACGTCGTCGAGGACGACGCGCAGTGCTCGTCGACGCAGTCGCACCTGACGCTGAAGACCGATCCGGAACAGATGACGCTGCCGCCCGATAGCTCGACGGTCGTCAGCTGCGCCACCCTGCCCCAAGGTTCGTGATCCCGCGGGGATCCGCACAGTTGCGCAGCCAACCCGGCCGAGAAATCGCCAACGAAGTTGGCGGCTTGACGCGGTACGATGGAAACCAAGCATTTGAAACTGCTGCGCCTTCAAATTGGCGGGCTACTTGCTCTATGCTGCGCCAGTCCTTGGGAGGTTCTATGCGTAACGTCTTGGCCACACTGACCACCTCGGTCGCGCTGCTCGCCACGCTGGCGGGTTGTCCGGACCGCACCATCTCCAAGCTCGACCCGCAGCAGCAGGGCGAGGTGACCAAGCACATCCCGGTGTCGACCGACATCGACATCTTGTTCGTGATCGACAACTCGGCGTCGACCCAGGACAAGCAGACCGCGTTCCTCGCGAACTTCGCGAACTTCGTGACCGCGCTCGATGCGTTCCCGACCGGCCGCCCGAACATCCACATGGGCGTCGTCTCGTCGTCGGTCAAGATCGGTAGCCAGGACACCGCGTCGTACGGGTCCGCCTGTGTCACCGCCTCGGGCGACAACGGCCTGCTTCACAACACCGCGGGCGGCGTGCCCGCCGGTTGTACCGCGCCGAACGGCCGGTTCATCTCGGACATCGCGCAGCCCGACGGCACGCGCCAGACCAACTACACCGGCACGTTGCAAGACACGTTCGGCTGCATCGCCAACATCGGGACCGGCGGCTGCGGCTTCGAAGCGCCGCTCGAGGGCATGAAGCGCGCGCTCGACGGCACGAACCCGGAGAACACCGGCTTCCTGCGCGACGGCGCGTTCCTCGCGATCATCATCCTCACCGATGAAGACGACGCCTCGGTCAAGGACCCGTCGGTGTTCGATCTGCCGACGTCGCAGGTCGGCGCCGGCGACTTCCGGGTGCAGCCGCTCTATGCCTACGGTTGCGACACCGCGATCACGGTCGGAACGGGCACGTACAACGACTGCAAGCCGCTCACCGGCGCGGCCGATCTCTACCTGCAAGACACCGACTTCTATACATCGTTCCTGTCGGGCGTGAAGGATCCGTCACAGCTCGTCGTCGCGTTGATCGCGGGTGGCCAGCAAGACGGCTCGCCGCCGAGCTCGACGATCATGACCGGCCCGCTGACGATCGGCGCGAACGTCCAGAACCCCGCGCTCGAGCCGTCGTGCAACGCGACGATCAACGGCAACATGGCGATCGCGCGCCCGGCGATCCGGCTCTACGACTTCCTTACCCAGTTCGGCGACCACGGCCTGTACCAGACGGTGTGCACCGGCGACTACTCGCCCGCGCTCACCGCGATCGGCCAGCTGCTGTTCAAGACGGTCAGCCCGTGCCTCGAGGGCGACATCGACACGACCGACGGCGATCCGAACAACCCCGGCACCCAGCTGCAGTGCTCGGTGTCCGAAGTTCAGAACGACGGCACACCGCAGGCGACCGAGCAGCTGCTGCCGGCGTGCACGATGCAGGACGCGATGACGCCGTCGCCGACGAGCGTGCAGCCGTGCTGGTACGTCGTGACCGACGCGACGGGCTGCGCGACGACGCCGAGCCACCTGACGTTGAAGACGCTGCCGGCGATGATGGATCTGCCGGCCGGGACGTCGACCGACATCAGCTGCGCGACCACGCCGCAGGGCGGCTCGAACTAACACAAGGCCGGCAGCGAGCCGGCGCGGGAGGCGGGATGCGAACGAGCTCGGTGTTCGCTGGAGTCATCGCGGTTGCAGCCTGCGGATCTCCGACGGTCGGAGGGTTCTCCGGCGGCCAGGTCGAGCAGGCGTTTCCGCTCGCGCCCGACCTCGATCTGCTGTTCGTGATCGACAACTCGGCGTCGACCCAGGACGAGCAGACCGCGCTCCTCGCGAGCTTCTCGAGCTTCGTGACCGCGCTCGATGCGTTCCCGAGCGGCCAACCGAACCTCCACCTCGGCGTCGTGTCGTCGACCGTGAAGATCGGCGGCCAAGACGTCGCGTCGTACGGCGCCGCGTGCGTCGAGGCGGTCGGCGACAATGGCCTGCTCCACAACACCGCCGGGGGAGTGCCCGCAGGTTGCACCGCGCCGAACGGCCGGTTCATCTCCGACACCGCGCTGCCCGACGGCACGCGACAAACCAACTACACCGGCAGGCTCGCCGACACGTTCTCGTGCATCGCCGATCTCGGCGACGGCGGCTGCGCGTTCGCGTCGCCGCTCGAAGGCATGAAGCGCGCGCTCGATGGCTCGAACCCGGAGAACACGGGCTTCGTGCGCGACAACGCGGTGCTCGGCGTCGTGTTCCTGGCGCCCGACGACGACGGCTCGATCCTCGACCCGTCGTTCCTGGATCCGCCGCAACCCGGCGGCAGCTTCGTCGACGTACCGCTCGCCGCGTACACGTGCGATCAGCCGATCTCGTCGACCACGCCGGGCTCGTACAACGATTGCGCGCCGACGACCGGCGGCTACCTCCAAGACACGGCGTTCTACGCGTCGTTCTTGACGTCGCTCAAGGATCCGTCGCTGCTCCGCGTCGCGGTGATCGGCGGTGGCGCGCAGGATGGAGGGCCGCCGAGCTCGACGATCACGACCGAAGCGCCGGCGCAGACGCTCGCCCTGCAGCCGAGCTGCACCGCGACGATCAACGGCAACATGACTGGCGCCGATCCGGCGATCCGGCTCTACGACTTCATGTCTCAGCTCGGCGGCCACGGCTCGTGGCAGACGATCTGCACCGGCGACTACACGCCCGCGCTCACCGCGATCGCGAGCTCGCTGACCAGCGCGCTCAGCTCCTGCCTCGACGATCACATCGATCCCACCGACGCCGATCCGAACAATCCGGGCGCGCAGCTACAGTGCGACGCAGAGCTCTCGACCGTCGATACGACCGGGCCGCTGCCCGCGTGCACGATGCAAGACGCATCGACGCCGGCGAGCGATACCGCGACGCCCTGCTACTACTTCGTCGCCGATGCCGCCGCGTGTCCAACCGCGCCGTCGAACCTGCGCCTCGTGATCGACGGCTCGCTCGATCCGAATGCGGGGCTGACGCTGACGTGCGCGATGTCCGAGTCGTAGCTAGCGAAACCGCGAGTACTCGACCGCGGTGCGCAGCACGCCCAAGCCGTAGGTCACGCTACGGCGAAAGCTGATCGACGACGCCTCGTCGAAGTAGCGGGTCGGGCACGACAGCTCGCCGACGCGAAAGCCCGCCTTGATCGCGGCGCACAGCATCTGGTTGTCGAACACGAAGTCGTCGGAGAACGAGTCGAGCGGCAGGCCCTCGAGCACGCGGCGTGTGAACGCGCGATAGCCGGTGTGGTACTCGGACAGCTTCTGGCCCATCAAGAAGTTCTGGACCGCGGTCAGCCCGCGATTCGCGACGTACTTGTACAGCGGCATGCCGCCCGCGACCGCGCTCTGGCCGAGGATGCGCGAGCCGAGCGCGAGATCGTAGTGCCCCGAGACCAGCATCGACGCCATCGCGCCGACGAGCCGCGGCGAGTACTGGTAGTCGGGGTGCAGCATCACGACGATGTCGGCGCCGAGCGCGAGCGCTTCGCGGTAGCACGTCTTCTGGTTGCCGCCGTAACCGCGGTTCTGCGGATGGACGAACGTGCGCAGCCCGAGCCGCTCGCCGACCGCGACCGTGTCGTCGACGCTGGCGTCGTCGACCAGGATGATGTCGTCGACGATGTCGCGCGGGATCTCCGCGACGGTTCGTTCGAGCGTCTTGCCCGCGTGGTACGCGGGGAGCACGACGACGAGGCGGGATCCTTCGATCACGGCGCGACTCTACGGTAAATGACCGCACCTTGTACAACGGCGACGCGCTGGTAGCGCTCGGCGACGAAGTCTGCCAGCTGGGGATATCTGGACAGCGGGTAGCGCCTCCAGTGGTGAAGGTCGCCCGGCGCGGTGTCGACGATCAAGGCCGGGCGATACTCACGCAGATCGGCGAGCAGCGTCGTGAATCCGCCGGGGACGCCGAGCTTGTCCTCGATCGCCGCCGGCAGATCCTGAGCGAGCCCGATCGCGGCATAACCGGTGAGGTAGTGACAACCGACGAACCGGGTCGCGGCGAGCCGATCGGCGGCGACGTAGATCAGCGGGTAATAGCCCCACACGAACACGCGATCGGTCGGCTCGGTGTGAGCGTCGATGTAGGCGGCGATCTCGTCGTACGGTTTTCGGTCGTCGCCGAGCCAGCGCATCGTGGTCGCGAACTGCCAGGCGCCGAGCCAGCACACCACGACCGGGACGATCGCGCCGATCGCGAGGCCGCGCCGCCAGCGCACCCGATCGCGCACCGACCAAGCGCCGATCGCAGCGAGCGTCGCGAGCGGCGTCACCGGCGCGGGAAAGTAATGATCGAAGAACCGGCCGCCGAGGAACGTCATCGCGGTCGCGGCGGCGGTCCACGCGACGAGCAGCCACACGACCTGCGCGCCGGGCTCGCGCCGCACGCGCGCATCGCGGATCGCGAACGCCGCGGCGATCCACAGCGCGGTGGTCAGCGCGACCCACACGACGAAGCCGGCGAGAAACCGAGTCAGCCACGGCGAGTGCGACGAGCCGGTCGGGATGTACGTGCCGAGCGTCCAGCGAAACGCCCAGTAGATCAGGTCGTCCCACACGCCGAGGTGCGAGAAGTACGCGGCGGCCGCGAGCCACGCGAGCGCGAACCCGAGCCAGATCAGCGCGGCGCGCGTGACATCGCGCCGCCACGGATCGGGCCCGCCGAACAGCTTGCGGCGCACCACGAGCCAGCCCGCCGCCGCGACCGGCAGCGACACCGCGGTCGGCTTGATCAGCGTCCCGGCCCCGCACAACACGCCGGCGGCGACGAGCGCGAGCACGCCGCGCCATCCCCGCGCTTCGAGCCCGCGCAGGATCAAGTACGCCGCGCCGGCGAGCGGCAGCGAGAACATCAGCTCGCATTGGGTCGCGAGCACCGCCGGTTCTTGCACGATCGTGAACCCGGCGTAGAGCAGCGACGCGAGCACGCCAACGTCGAACGCCCGGCCCTTGTCGCGCTTGATCGCGCGCCGCGCGATCGCGCCGACGAGCAGCGCCGTGCCGAGCACCCACAGCATGGTCAGCGCATGCAACGCGCGCATGTCGTAGCGGCCGACGAGCGCGAACCCCGCCTCGTAGATGTAGAAGATGCCGGGCGGCTTGCTCTCGACGCCAGCGCGATACGGCGGCTCGCCGGTCGCCATCGCCGCGGCGGTCGTCGCGTACAGCGCCTCATCCTCGTTGAGGATGTCGACCCGCAGGCTCGGCGCGCGGATCACCGCGATCGCGGCGATCACGATCGCGAGGGCGATGGCAGCCGGGCGGGTCACCGCCGAGCGCTGTAACACGAGTTGCCGCGCTAGGCGCGCCGGCGACGCCGGTACGCGAGCCCGAGGCCGAGCACGAGCGGCAACAGCCCGCCCGCGTGATTGCTCGCCGCACAACCGCCGGTCACTTCTTGCGGTCCGGTCGCGCTGCCGCCACCACTCGGTGCACCGCCGCCGCCGACGCCGGCATCGGCCATCCCGACCACCGCCTCGGGAATCAACAGCTGTGCGTTCGGCGTGCCGTAGCCGGTCGGGCCGTCCCAGCCGACCCCGGCGGTGCACAGGATGTTGCCGCACGTGCCGTTGGATCCCGACACCACGTCGTTGAGCAGCGCGGCGTGTTGCCGGACGAAGTCGCCCGAGGTCTGCGCGCCGTTGCCGGTCGCCGCGAAGATCGCCGCGACGATCGGGGCCGCGACGCTCGTGCCGCCGACCGAGCCGAACTTGCCGGCGTTGTAGTAGACGACCCCGGTCTGCGGATCGCCGACCGCGGCGAGATCGGTGGTCGCCTTGAACGCGCACGTCGGATCGGTCTGGTACGCCGGCTTCGGGATCGACAAGCTGCAACCGCTGCCGCCCGAGCTCCACGCGGTCTCGGTCCAGCCGCGCGCGCTGGCGTCGGCGACGAGGTGCGTGCCACCCACCGAGATCACGTGCGCCGACGTGGCGGGATAGTACGGGCCGGCGCCGCCGTCGTCGTAGCCGGTGTCGCCGCCCGCCGCGAACACCGCGATGCCCGGTTGATCGAAGTAGCTCTCCAGCGTGAGCGCATCGTTGCCGGACTCGGAGCCGCCCCAGCTGTCGTTGATCACGGTCGCGCCGAGCGACGCCGCGATCGCTTGTGACGTGTAGAGCCCGTCGCTCGTGTCGTCGTTCGCCTGGACGACGATGATCTTGCACGACGGACACACCGCGCTGACCATGTCGATGTCGAGCGCGGTCTCGATCGTCCAGTCGTCGGTCGGCGGCGGCGGCCCGGGCAACGGCGACGTCGCGCCGGTCTGGTTGACGATCTGCAAGCAGCCGTTCGCGGTCGTGCACGCGGGCAAGCCGTACTGCGTGCGATACACCGCGAGATCCGCCTCGAGCGCCGCGTAACCGTAGGCGTCGACCACCGCGACCTTCGCGGCCGGGATATCGGTCGTCGGAACGTTGTAGGCTTTGCGCAGATCCTCCGCGCCAAACGCGGTCGCTGCGGCCGGGCCGACCTCGCCGGCTGGAGTCGCTGGCACATGCGCCAGACACCGGAACCGACCGCCCGAGCACACCGCGCCGGTCTGGAGCTCGCCCGGCCGGACCGGATCGAGCCTGACCCGCGTCGCGCTCGCCGGGTTTGCACCGGCTGAGGTGGCGAGCCCCAGCGACAACCCCAGCGCACACGGTGCGATGCGGCCCAAGTAGGCGATCCGACTGAACACGTCGCGCACTGTAGCGATCACACTCCGAGATACGTGCCAGGTCGCTATTCAGCTCGGGCCTTGTCAGCGCGCCTTGAGCCAGGCGTCGGCCGCGAGCTTGACGTCTGCGGCCTTGGCACCGACGTCGATCGCGACCGGGTCGCCGGTGATGTTCTGCAACGCGCGCTGCGCGAAGTAACGCACGAGCGGATATTGATGGGACAGCATCGGCACGATCGCGGCGACCGCATCCTGGGTCTTCGCTTCGCCGTACGTCGCGATCGCGACCGCTTGCTCGTGTGGCTTGCCGAGGATCAGCGTCGCGCGCATCGCGTTGACGCCGAGGTCATCGCCGTAGAGTTTCTTCAACGCACCGCGATCGTAGTGCTTGCCCCACCAGGTCTCCATCGTCGACGCGAGCTGCTCGACGCTCTTGTCGACGTGACACAGCGCGCACTCGAGCGGGCGATCGCGCTCGACCCGCGCCGGGTCGTCGGGCGAGCCGATCCGATGGTAGCGATTCAACGAGTATTCGAGCCCCATGTTCTTCTTCGCCATGTGGCACGCGATGCACGACGTGCCGGCGCCGCCGAGCTGGTGATGACTGTGGCGCGCGAGCGCGTCGTCGGGCGCGTACTGCGCGTGGCACGTCGTGCACAGGTGATTGCCGGCCGGGGTCGCCATCGCACGCAAGGCGTCGCGCGAATCCTCGGTATGCGGATCGTGGCAGGTCGTGCACGCCATCTGCGTCGCGCAGCCGCCGAGCTGAAAGTCGCGGCCTTCGCCCGAGCTGATCGAGCTGCCACCGGGTTCGAGCTCGCGCCGCTTGTGGCCTTCCCACGTCCACGGATACTGCGAGAACAGCACGGTGTGGCACTTCGCGCACGTGTGGTTGATCAGCTGCGCCCTCGTGCCGGTCATGCCTTTCGGCGGCTCGACCTCGATGACCGGGCTGAGCGCCGCGAACGACGGCTTCACGCTCGGATCCTCGGCATGCGCGCGCGCGCCGTTGTGGCAGGCCTCGCAGCCGATGCCGAGCTCGACGAGATGAGCGGCGTCGAGCTTGGCCTCGGTCGTCGTCGCGGCGGCGGCGAGCGTGGCCTTCAGCACCTGCGGCGTCGGATGGGCGGGCGGCGTCCCGCCGAGGAACGTGATCTCGGTCGACAGCGCCTCGACCAGCGCGACCGGATCGCGCGGGGTCGCCGACCACGTCCGGGTCTTCGGCAAGATTCGCTCGGCGGTGCGGCCTTGATACGGCGGACCGCCGGGGCCGTAGAGATCGTCGAACAACATCGTCGCGAGCGGCAGCGTGTTGTGGCAGGTGATGCACTCCTTCGACCACTGGCCCGAGTACGACATCCGCGGCCGCTCCGGCACCATCACCGAGTAGCCTTTGTAGCGCCACGTCTTGGTCGAGAACACGTAGGTCGCGGGCAGCACGCGCTCGACCCCGGTCACGGTCGACGGATCAGGCGCGCCGGTGACGTCGACGCCGACGAAGTCCTCGCGGTAGCGACCGCCGACCACCTTCGTGATGCGGAACTGGTGATCGCCTCTCGGCGAGGTCAGCTCCATGTAGCGCGCGCGGGCTCGGGTCACCATCGTGACGCGATCGTCGCCGACCGAGAGCTGGGCGCCATCGAACGGCGCGCGGATCGTCGCGGTCGCCGCGTCGCGCGTCATGTCGCGCATCGGCGACGTGGCCCAGGTCGCGTAGATCGTGCCGTGGCAGTCGGCGCACGCGGCCGAGCCCGCATAGTCGGCGCGCATCACGTTGCTCGCGAGCGCGGGTCGCGGTGTGGGCGCCGGCGCCGGGTGGCAGCCGGTCACGACGATCGCGGCGGCGACGGCGACGGATCTCACGTCGCGGTTGTACCAGTCGGCGAGCGGCGGCGGCTAGCGCGCCATCGCGACGAGGTAGCGCTCGATGTACGCGCGATCGACCGGGCCGAGGTTCGCGCGCGCCGACATCTCGTCGAGCTTCCTCGGCCAATCGATCGCTGAGTGCTGGCTCGGCAGCGGGGCCATATGGCAATTGCTGCACTTTTCGATCAACAGCGAGCGCCCGCGCTCGAGCTCGGCCAGCTGCACGTGCGTCCGACTCGCGTCGCTCGCGGTCACCAGAGGCGGCGCACCGGCGCTGCATGCCGCGAGAGCGAGGGCAGCTACGGCGAGCTTCATCGACTTTGAAAGTAATATTCAATTCCCTCGAAGTCAACGCAAAGCTCTCACCCCCTAAGTTGACAATAGCGACAGCGTCACCAACATTATGCTAACGATTCTGGACACTTCGACTCGGATCGAAAACGGCGAAGTTGACAAAAGAGACAGCGTCACCTTCGATCCCTTCAGATCGAGATCGAGCCTTTGCGGAAGTCGGTGCGCCGGAGATGGACGTTGATGCAGACGGGGCGGCCGGCCTTGGCGATCGCCTTGGCTTCGGCGAGGGTCGCGTCGATGCGCGCCGGATCGGTGAGGACGAGGCCGACGCCGCCGTAGCCTTCGGCGACTTTGTGATAGTCGGTGCGCCGGAGCTCGGTGCCGAGCGCGGTGCCGAGCATCTCGACTTGCTCGCGCGCGATCTGGGCCCACGATGCGTCGTTGCCGATCACCGCGATCGGCGAGACGCCGTGGCGGACGTAGCTGTCGAACTCGGCGAGGGTGTAGCCGCTCGATCCGTCGCCCCATAGCAACCAGATCTCGCGACCTGGCCGGACCATGCTCGCGCCGAGCGCGAAGCCGCCGCCGACGCCGAGCGTGCCGAACACGCCGGGATCGAGCCAAGACAGCGGCGCGCGCGGCCGCACGATGTAGCTCGCGGTCGCGACGAAGTCGCCGCCGTCGACGACGAGCACGGAGTCGTCGGCCATCGCCTCGTCGACTCGCATGAAGAAGTGCACCGGATCGATGAGCTCGCCGGTCGGCGCGGCCTTGCTCGCGATCTCGGCGTCGCGCTTGGCTTCGCGCGCGCGCAGCTCGCCGAGCCAGGGCTGCCAGCGCGCGGTGTCGCGCGTCCCGCCGGCGTCGGCGAGGGCGATCAGGAACTCGCCCGCGTGCATCTCGACCGCGATGTCGGGCTTGCGATTCTTCTTGAGCTCGGTCGCCGAGAGGTTTGCCGCGACGAGCGTGCCACCGCGGTTGATGCCGCGCCCGTAACCGAGCCGAAAGTCGAACGGGAACCCGCACACGATGACGAGGTCGGAGTCCTTGAGCGCGGCGCCGCGATTGTGGCGAAATTGGAGCTCGTGACTGCGCCCGAGGAGACCGCGCGCGGTGCCTCCGAGATAGACCGGTGCGCCGAGCGTGCCGAGCGCGCGCGCGAGCCGGCCCGCATCCTTGACGCCGACCAGCGCCTGACTGCCGACGACGATCACCGGCTTCTCCGCCTGCGCGAGCGCGGCGTTGACCTTCGCGATCGAGCCGTTGCCGCGCAGCTGCGGCAGCGCCGGGAGATGAACCTCGGGGAGCGCGGGCGCATGGAATTGCCGGTACAGATGGCCCTTGATGTAGAGCTCGAGCGCCTTCGCGCCGATCCCCTTGGCTTTGCCGACGCCCGCCTCTTTGGCGTACAGCTCGCGCACGATCGCCTCGGGATACAGCAAGTCGAGCGGCACCTCGATGAACACCGGCCCCGGCACGCCCTCGGTCGCGATCGCGAACGCGCGCTCGACGATCGGCCCGAGCGACGGCACGGTCTTGACCGCGGTCGCCCACTTCGTGATCGGCTTCATCACCGACAGCTGATCGATGTCTTGCAGCGAGCCGCGGCCCTTGAGCAGCGTCGCCGTCGCACCGCCGAAGATCACGAGCGGGGTCTGCGCCATCTGCGCGTTCTTGATCGCGGTGATCGTGTTGGTCACGCCCGGGCCCGGCGGTCACCGCGGCGACCCCGACGGTGCCGGTCATGCGCGCGACCGCGTCGGCCGCGAACACCGCGTTCGCTTCGTCGCGAACGTCGACGACGCGGATCCCTTGCGGCCTCCGCGCCGGTCAGGATCGGCGAGATATGACCGCCGCATAGCGTGAACAAGTGGGTCACGCCGTGACGCGCGAGCACCTCGGCGATGATGTCTCCGCCATGTTGCGACATGGCGCGTACAATAGACTGCAATCGTCGCTAAGGTGCTCGCGGCAACGTGTCGAACCTCGTTCTCTATTCGATTCCCGCGTTCTTGATCTCGATGGTGCTCGAGATCGTTCTGGGCGCGGCGCCATTCCGAGGTGCGCGGCTACGCCAAGAAAGACACGCTCGCGAGCCTGTCGATGGGGCTGCTCAACGTCGGGATCTCGGTGATCGCGAAGCTGGGCTCGTTCGCGTTGTTCGTGTGGGCGTACGAACATCGCGTCGCCGATCTTGGCCAGCCGTCGAAGTGGTGGTCGTGGCTGATCATCTTGTTCGCCGAAGACCTTTGCTACTACTGGTTCCATCGCATGCACCACGGCGTCCGGTTGCTATGGGCGGCTCACGTCAACCACCACTCGAGTCAGTACTTCAATTTCTCGACGGCACTGCGCCAGCCGCTGTTGACGCCGTTCACCGGCCCGCTGTTCTGGACGCCGCTCGCGCTCCTCGGGTTTCCCCCGGTCATGATCTTCACCGCACAGGCGTGGTCGCTGATCTATCAGTTCTTTCTCCACACCGAAGCGGTCGACAAGCTCGGCCCGCTCGAGTGGGTGATGAACACGCCCTCGCATCACCGCGTGCACCACGGCAAGAACGTGCCGTACCTCGACCGCAATCACGCCGGCGTGTTCATCATCTGGGACCGGATGTTCGGCACGTTCGCTCCGGAGCGAGAGCGCGTCGTGTACGGCCTGACGAAGGACATCCACACCTATCGACCACTCCGCATCGGCTTTCACGAGGTCGCCGCGATCGCTCGCGACGTCGCGCGCGCACCCGATCTGGGTGCGAAGCTCGGCTACCTGCTGGCGCCGCCCGGTTGGTCGCACGATGGCAGCTCGAAGACCGCGCGCGAGCTCCAGCGCGAGCTGTGACCGGGATTCCGCACGGCTCTGACTTGGAGGCGGACCTCGATCCGCTCCGATTTTCGGCTCCTTGTTCCCTGTTTTCTGATCGTCAGGTTCTGCGACCCATCCGATTGGTCCGACCATGCTCACGGCCTCCAGCGCGGCGCCACTCCCGGTCTCCGATGCCCTGTCTTCCTATCTCCGATACCCGGGAACCCTGGACCCCGCCCCCGCGATGTCCCCCCATCTCAGCTGTGACTCATCGCAACTAGCTTGAATTGGTGCGCAAACCGCTGCACAACGCGTCGCGATCTCGATCGAGCCGGATCTATATGAAGGGGCGCTCGAAACCTCCAGAACGCGTAAGTAGTTGATCGTGCACTTCGCGTCCTCGCATTTTCACCCGTTTAGGCCCTGGGCACCCGAGGCCCCATCTGGGGGTTAAGCCCTCAGCTTGGGGTGGGACATTGGATCCTAATACCTCATGTTTTCATGAGGTTGAAATCGTGGGGGCCGCGATCCCTGGCGGCACAACGGTTGCTGTACGATTGCTCGCATGCTCGTTGGAACTCACATGAGAGCCCAGCTGTCGCCGCTGAAGTCGCGTCGGGCAATGCTCGATACGCTGCTGAAGCACCTCGACATGGTTCGCCTGTCTGTTGGCGCGCTTGCGATCGTCATGCTCACCCTCACCGCCTGCAACGGCCTGATCACGGCGCCGGGCGGCGGCGGCGATGACGACGGCCTGACCCCGGAAGAGCGCATGGCCCAGCAGCTGTGGCTGTCGGGCGCGCTACCGGTGTTCAAGCAGCCGGCGCCCGCGGGCGGCGACTGCGCGAGCTGCCATGACGGCGGCCCCGCCGCCCCGACCGCCGCGCTGCCCTATGCGTTCCTCGCCGGCGACTCGGACCTCGCGATTCACGACACCATCGTCGCGTTCAGCCCCGCGGTGGTCGACCTCGATGCGCCGTCCTCGAGCCGCGTGATCGTCAAGGGCGCCCACGAAGGCCCCGCGATGACGACCGACCAGCAGACGCCGGTCCTCGCGTGGCTCATGGCCGAGCAGGCCGCGCAGGCAGCTGGCAGCAGCACCACCGTGCTGCTTCCGAAGTTCACCCCCGCGATCTGCCCGTCGGGCACCGACGCCTCGGCGTGCCCCGTCAACACGATGACGCTCGACGCCGTCGGCGGCACGGGCGCGACTGTCACGTTCATCGCCTACGCGCTGAACGACACGCTGTACGTGATGAACCTGTCGATCAACGGCGGCCCGAATGGCGTCTACGTCGAGCACCCGCTGTTCGTGTCGTATCCCGCCGACCCGACGGCCGACCCGATCCCCGACAACCTCGATCGGTTCTTCGCCATCCAGGATGATCAGGCCGCGACGACCTCGACCCTGCTCGGCACCGCGGCGTTCGTCGGCTTCGACCCGACGCTCCAGATCTCGATTCAGTTCAAGACGGTCGGCGCTTACCAGCCGGACATGGGCGGCACGATGCCGCCGAGCGGCTGCCAGCAGCTCGCCGACTTCAAGGCCGACGCGCAGGGCCCGATGACCACGAACTGCCAGACCTGCCACTCGAGCAAGGGCGCGACGAAGAACGCGAGCGCGATGGCGTCGATGGACATCACCGGCATCGAAGCCACCGACGACCCGACCATCCTCACGGCGTGCAACCAGGTCCGCACGCAGATCAACTTCCAGCAAGTCGCGATGAGCGGCTTCTTCATCTCGCCGAACCCGTCGGATGCCGACGGTCACCCCTTTAAGTTCGGTAACAACCAAGGGAACTTCAACACGTTCCAAATCGGCGTTGATGCCTTGGGTTACCGCGGAAGCCACGTCCCCGTAAAAGGAGCCCCATGAAGAGGATCTCATTTCTACTCTTGGCTACTGCGCTAGCGGCGCCTGCCTGTACCGGCAGCGTCGGAGATGGCTCGGGCTCCAACGGCTCGGACGGGTCCGACGGATCCGGAAGTGCCGATCAGTACCAACAGGTGCTGAACAGCCGCGTCGTCGATTACAACGCCGCGCTGCGCATCGCAGCTCTGCGTTTGACCGGTGACCTGCCGACGATGGCAGAGATCAACTCGATCGCGAACGCGCCGGATGCGGCGACGCAAGCGACGACCTACCAGGGCCTCATCCAGCAGTACATGAGCCGCCCGGCGTTCGCCCAGCAGATGTTCTACTGGTGGCGCGACACGATGAAGATGGGCGGCACCGCCGTCCTCGACACCGCGCCGGCGTTCGCCGCCGAGCTCGCCGTGAACAACGGGTCGTATATGGACCTGTTCACCGCGACGAGCGGTAACTGCCCGACGTTCGACGGCGTGTCGACGTTCACCCCGGCGACCTGCACCAACGGCGGCCCGGTCTCCGGCATCTTGACGAACCCCGGCGTGCACATGCAGTACGTCTCGAACTTCGCGTTCCGCCGAGTTCGCTTCGTCCAAGAGGTGTTCGACTGCTTGAAGTTCCCGGCGGAGGTCACCGCGACCCCGACGGACCTCGGCGCCGGTATCGCGCCGTACACCAGCCCGTGGGACTTCGGCAGCATCGCCGGCACCAACGCGGCGCTCAACATCAACAACGGCGGCACGATCAACTTCCTCGATACGTCGGCCGTCATCTGCGCGAACTGCCACACGACGATCAACCACATCGCGCCGCTGTTCGCGTACTACGACGCGAACGGCATGTACCAGACGTCGATTGCAGTGACGACGCCGGCTGTCGGCTCGCCGCTCGCGAAGATGACTGACTACCTGCCGGCCGGACAAGCGACCGCGTGGCGCTACCAAGTGCCCGCGGCCGGACATCCCGGGCCTCGGCGCTGACATGGCGGCTGACCCCGCCGTCGCAGCCTGCGGTGTCGCCCGCGTTTGGAACTGGGCGCTCGGCAAGACCGACATCGTCGACGCGCTCGAGACCGTGCCGAACGACACCATCCAAGCCCAGATCGACGCGTTCACCTCGGGCGGCTACAAGATGAAAGACCTCATCTACGCCGTCTACACCAGTGACGACTTCGTCAAGTTCTAAGGAGGCCACCATGACCAAAATTGGATACACCCTGGCGATCCTGGTCGCGTCCGTGGCCCCTGCTTGCACGGACGATCTGACCCCACCCAATCTCCCGCCCCGCGGGGTCGACGTCCGGCGGAACCGGAACCACGTTCGACCACGACAACGACGGAATCTCTCCGTGGGACCTACTCCAACGCATCGAAGTGGAAGGCCCGCCGAGCTTCACCTCGCACATGCATAGCTGCCCCAAAGTTAGGGTCGCTACGCTCGGCAACATGCTCACCTCGCTCGGTATGAACCGCGCGAACACGACGTCGCTGTCGGCCGGTGAGCTCTACAACGACGGTCAAATCGCGCTCGGCGATCGCGAACTTCCCGAACCGCATTCGAGAGAACCTCGACATCACGACGTCGGGCGCCTCGAAGGAGTTCGACATCTTCGCGGCCGGCGCACCCGAGACGATGGCGTCTATCACGGCGGCCACCGGCGCTATCGCGGCTCGCTGCCCCGGTGTTCGAGCTGTTTGACGCCAGCGGCAACTGCACGCCGAGCGGCGTCACGCTGCATCATCGGTGTGCCGGCGATCAGCGACCGAGCTGGACCTTTGCAACCTGACGGTTCAACGCGCGTCGACCCCGGCTACTCGGACAACAGCTAGCCGTCGCAGCCATGCTGGCTGCGGCTTACACCTGCGAGTAGGAGACACCCACCATGGCTAAATCA
The DNA here is from genome assembly GCA_963848295.1 of uncultured delta proteobacterium. Lineage (GTDB taxonomy): Bacteria > Myxococcota_A > Polyangia > Haliangiales > Haliangiaceae > JABFXX01. The sequence continues at coordinate 178,434 of CAWKDB010000010.1, forward strand.
CCTTTTGCTAAGCGCGAAGAGCGCACGGAGCTCACCCGCCGTGCCCTCATCAAGTGGAGCGTGGCTGCAGGTGCAGCGCTGGGCGTCTCGCGCTCGAAGATCTTCGATATCCTCGAGAAGACGGCCGGGAAAAGCGTAGCCGAAGCGGCTTCGGCTGCCCTCACCCACCGCTACGTCGGCATCGCTGCCGGCAACGGCGGTCTCGCATGGTTCACCTCGTTCTGGCCGCAGAACGCTGTGGCCGCGGCGAACAACGCGAACTACGCGGTCATTAGCCGGGCTCGTCGCTGCTCGCCGGGACGGCCAAGCCGCTGACGGTCACCGCGAACACGCCGTGGATGAGCATCCCGGCGGCGAATCAGGTGAGCGTGTTCCAAGCCGGCAACAACGAGACGCACACCCAGCAGATGGTCTCGCCGGTGAGCCTCAACGGCTCGAACATCTGGTCGGTCGTCAGTGCGTTGCAGGCTCGGCGCGTCGGCGGTCATCCCGCTGATTACCATCGGCAACGTCGACGTCGGCACCGCGGCAGGCGCGGCCCGTCCGTCGAACGTGAACAACGGCGACGGCATCGTCGGGTCTGTTCAACAGCGCGGCCTCGCGCGCTGGCGGCTTGCTGTCGAACCCCGCGGATGCGGCACTGTACAAAGCGCACTACGATGCGTTCACGCAGCTCAACCGCGCGGCGAACCGGTCGACGACGAAGATCAGCTACACGCGGCCTCGGGCGCGGCTGGCTTCCTCGGTACGAACCTGTCGGCGGCCCTGTCGATCACCGCCGCTGACCTCACGCGGTACGGCATCAACGGCAACACGCGGACGAACGTGTCGGATATCGGCCGCGCGCTGATCGTGACGGTCAAGGCGTTCAAGATGGGCTTGACCAACGCGGTCATCCTCCCGGCGATGGACGACGACCCGCACGGCGCGTTCGACGGCGGCGACATCAACATCGTCCCTGGCCAGCTGAAGGGCGTGTTCGACGGCTTCATGAACGACCTCGCGGCTACGGTCGACGACTCGTCGCAACTCGCGCTGTCGGCGGACACCGTGATCTCGATCCACGGCGATACGAACAAGGACCCGATGACGAAGGCGGGCTGGCCCGACGGCACCGCGAACAACAGCAACACCGTGTTCGTGTACAGCGCGGGCGAGCTGAACTCCGGTTGGTACGGCGGTTACACGATCGCCAACAACAAGGGAACGGCGATGGGCTTCGACAACACCGGCGCCACCACGACGTACAACGGCACGATGGCGGCCACGTACGCGACGTCTGCAATCGCGTATGCGGTGGCGAAGCGAGATGATCGCGCGGTCGGTGCATTCGAGAACGGTCTGATCACCGTCTCGGCAGGCATCGGTAAGCCGCCGACCGGCACCTGATCGACGGTCGGATTCTCGACCGACGGCGCCAGCTGGACCACCAGCGGCGCCGTTTTGTTTTTTCGGCTACGCTGCGATCGTGCGCGGTTTGCTGTTCGTCGCCTGCCTGACCGCGTGGGCGTGCGGCCACCACGACGAGCCAAAGCCGAAGCCGTCGGCTTCGGTCGACGACGAGGCTCGCGAACAGGCTCGGTTCGACGCCGAACGCCACCCGGAGAAGGTGGTCGAGGCACTCGCGCTGCATCCGGGCTCGCGGGTCGCGGACGTCGGCGCTGGCTCGGGCCTGTTGACCATCCATCTCGCGCGGGCGGTGGCGCCGAACGGCAAGGTGATCGCGACCGACATCGACGGTGCGGTGCTCGACTTGCTCGCCCATCGGCTCGAGGTCGCCGGGTTATCGAACGTCGTCGAGCGCCGGGTCGTCGCTGCGGACACGCCCGACCTCGAGCCGAACAGCTACGACGCGATCCTGCTCGCCGAGGTCGACCACTACTTCAAGGATCCCGTGGCGTGGCTCGCATCGGCACAGACCGCGCTCAAGCCAGGTGGGCGAATTGTCATCTCGAACCGGATCTACCACCGCGTGCAATCGCTGGACGCCGCGCGCAAGGCAGGGCTCGTGCTACTTTCTGAATCGACGCCGGTCCCGACCCACTTCATCGCGGTGTTCGTTCGCCCCGACGCCGCGGCCCATCCGGGAGACCACAAATGACGACCTCGAACGCGCTACTCCTCGTCGGCACCGCCGCGCTGCTCTCGGGTTGCCCGAGCTCCGGCAATCCCAAGGTGTTGTGGCTCGCGCCCGACGCCGCCGAGACCAAGGTCAAGCTCGTCGATTCCGACCCTGGCCCTTATTGAGCGCCAGGCGTGGGGTCCGGCGGATCCCAGGAAGCTCCATTCGACCTCGAGGCTAGCGTTGCCGCTGGCACGTACCACCTCGTGCTCGATAGCGTCATCGTCGCGTCGGTCGACGTGACCTACGATCTGATCTGGCGGCGCGGCAGCACCGACACGACGCTCGCGGAGTGGACGATGCACTTCGACCCGAAGGGTGGCGATGACTACTCCGCGACCGCGTACGAAGTCGATGAGACCGCGCAAGCGATCGATTTCGAGAGCGGCGACCAGCTCGTGTTTCGCTACACCGGCGCGAACACGACGAGCAACGAGGCTTACATCCCGAACGGCGATGGCGCGTTGTCGCAGGGCCGCGACCCGAACATCACGCTGCCCTGAGCTCGATCACGACTCGACGTAGTCGAGGTCGACTGCGAACGTCTCGCGCATCTTCGCGAGGCCCGCGAACCCGATGCCGAACGCGAGCACGCCGACCCCGATCGCGGCACCGACGGCGGTGAGCCCGGCGTGCTTCTGCAACAGCTCGTAGCCGGTCGTGAGGATCACGCAGCGAGCCGCGCACGAAGTTCGGCGTGGTCGTCGCGACGGTCGCCCGCAAGTTCGTGCCGAACTGTTCCGCCGCGGCGGTGACGAACACCGCCCAATAGCCGGTAGACAGGCCGATCGCAGCGCAGATCGCGTAGAACGCGACGAATGACGTGCCGCCGATCGTGAAGTAAAGGATCGTCGTGAGCGCGGTCGCCGCCATGAAGATCGCGATCGCTCGTCGTCGCGACCGAAGCTTTTGGCTGACCAGGCCGGCGATGAACCCACCGATCGCGCCGGAGGCGTAGCAGTAGAACAGCCCGGTCGCCGGGCTCGGCTCCGCCGGCAAGCCCAGGCCCTTGGGCCCACCGATCTCCTTGCCGAGCATGATGAGGATGCCGATGCCGTACCAGATCGGCACGCCGACGGCGATCCCCGCGACGTAGCGCAGCAAGCGCTCGCGATCCGAGAACAGCTTGAAGAAGTTGCCGCGGGAGACCGTCTTGTCCGCGACCGCGGTGCGGAACATCCCCGACTCGGCGACGCCGAGCCGGAGCGCGAGCAACCCGATGCCCATGCCGCCGCCGATGTAGTACGCGGTGCGCCAGTTCGTCGCCGGGATGCCGGGAATCGCGCCGCCGATGATGCCGGCGACCACCCCGCCGAGGATGCCGGTCGCGGCGACGATCGTCGTGCCGAGGCCGCGCCGCTCTTTGTCCATCAGCTCGCTGACCAGCGTGATGCCGGCGCCGAGCTCGCCGGCCAGGCCGATGCCCGCGATCACGCGGCAGATCGCGTAGCCGGTCAGCGTGTCGACCGTGCCGTTGACGAGGTTCGCGCCCGAATACAGGATGATCGATCCGAACAGCACGGACAGCCGGCCGCGGCGGTCGCCGATGATGCCCCACAGGATGCCACCGACGAGCATCCCGCCCATCTGCATCTGGAGCAGCAAGATGCCCTTGTCTTGGACGCTCGCGCCGGGCTCAGCCCGAGCGCGTGCAGGCTCGGGCCGCGGACCGCGCCGAACAGGATCAGGTCATAGATGTCGACGAAGTAGCCGAGCGCCGCCACCACCACGGCGAGCGACACGGCGCGGCGGGTGGGTCCAGACACTTCGCGCATCATACGCGTTATAGATCAGGCATGAGACAACTCGCGCTCGGCGCTGGCGATCGCGCTCGCTCTCACCGCAACCGCATCGGCGGGCGAGCAACACACGTGGGTCAAGGCGATCCCCGATGCGGCGACGTGGAAGGCGTACTCGAAGACGGTCGGCTCCGACGAGCTCGGCAAGTGCATCATCGACGTCAAGACGAACGACATCTACTACTTCGACGTCAATCTCTTCAACATCCACGCCGACTTCGTGTTCAGGGTGTTGTTGAAGCAGGCGTGGACCGGCGACAACGTCCGCGAGTTCAACCTCAACTACGAGCGCCAGAAGCCGAAGTTCATCCTGTGCTACCTGACCCATCACCTCAAGGTCGACAAGTGGACGTTCTCGTATCTGGGAGGGCGACAAGATCGCGGTCGACGACGTGATGCGGACACGGCAGAAGCTCGCGACGACGTTCTTCATCCGGGACTTGCTGTTCCGACCCGACTCGCCGATGCAGGCGAAGGTCGCCGGCGAGGTCGCGACGCCGCGGCCAGAAGACGATCACGAACGACGAGATCTACAAGGCGGCCGAGTTCCAGGCGTTCACGAAGGGCCATGCGGTCGGGCGGCTCCGGGTCGTTCCGATCGGCACGCCGTACGAATCGCTCAACTACGATCGCCACGACATCGTGCTCTTGCAAGAAAGCTATCCGGACATCACGCCGGTCGCCGGGATCCTCGCGACGCAGTTCTCGACGCCGCTGTCGCACGTCAACTTGCGCGCCGGCGCGTGGGGTATCCCGAACGCGGGCGACAAGAAAGCTCGCGCGAAGTACGGCGCGCTCGACGGCAAGTACGTGTACTACGAGGTCACCGACACCGGCATCACGCTGCGCGAGGCGACCGCCGCCGAAGTTCAGAAGATGAAGGACGACATCGAGGTCGCCAGGCACGTCGAGCTGCCGAAGGCCGACCTCGTCAACGCGCCGGTTCGCGATGCTCGATCGGATGCGCGCGAAGGACGTCATCATCTACGGCACGAAGGCCGCGAACCTCGGCGAGATCGTCAGCGCGAACCTGCCGGGCGTCCGCGTGCCCGATGGGTTTGGCGTGCCGTACTTCTATTATCGAGCAGCACATCCTGCGCAATCACCTCGACGTCAAGATCAACGCGATGCTCGACGATCCGCGATTCAAGACCGACGCGGCGTTGGCGCAAGACATCGCTCGAGACGTTGCGCGAAGCGATCATGAAGGCGCCGATCGATCCGGACACGCTCGATGCGATCTACAAGCGGATCCGGGTCAAGCTCGGCGGCAAGGGCGTGTTCGTGCGCAGCTCGTCGAACTCCGAGGATCTGCCCGGGTTCAACGGCGCCGGCCTCTACGACACGCAGCGGCAACGTCGTCGGCAAAAGCCCAGCTCGCGGACGCGTTGCGCTACGTGTGGGCGTCGATCTGGAACCTGCGCGCGGTCGACGAACGCGCGGCGTTCGGCATCGACCACCGCCAGGTCTACATGGGCGTGCTCGTGCAGATCGGCGTCAACGCGACCGCCGCGGGCGTGCTCGTCACCCAAGAATCTATGGGATCCGACCGACGAGAACGGCTTCACGATCAACGCGAAGTGGGGCCTGGGAGAGCGCGTCGTGCAGGGCCAGATCAACCCGGAACAAGTCATCTTCGATCCGACGAACGACGGCACGAAGATCATCACGCGGTCCGATGACACGGTGATGCTGAAGTTCGATCCGCAGGGCGGCACGAAAGAACAGCCGGTTCCGCCTGGCGCGAGCGTGATCCTGACCGAGGAACGTGCGAAGAAGCTGTGCACGATGGTGAAGCAGTTCATTCCGGTGTTCACGGACGGCCACGCGCTCGATGTCGAGTGGGTGCTCGAAGGCGAAGACTTCTGGATCGTCCAAGCTCGCCCGTACGTGGGGTCGTGATGAGACGCATCGCCGTGTTCGCGCTCCTCGCCGCCTGCGATCTGCAACCCGCGCCCAAGCCGGCCCCGCCGGTCGCCAAGCCGGTCGAGGTCGCTCCGCCTCCCGCGCCGACGCCGGCGCCACCCGCCGTGCCGACCCCGCCGCCGGCACCTGCTCCGCCGCCGGCCGTCGAACCCGCGATCGCCGCCGAGGCGCGCGCCCACGACGCGAGCTGCCTCGAGGCCGCCGCCCATACGGTCGACCTGCGCGACGCGGCCGCGACCGACCAAGCGCAGGCCAAGCGCGACCGAGCCCGGCGACATCAAGCGGATGGATCAATCGTGCATCAGCGAAGCGTGGAACCCCAAGACCGTCGAGTGCTACCTCGCAGCGAAGTCGGCCAGGGGCCTCAGGCACTGCGACAAGGCCCAGCAGAGAACGACGAATCCCGACGGCGCCGAAGCGGATCTAACGACCGCTACATTCGACTGACCAGCGGCGAGCGATACGACGCGTCGGCCGCGCGACGGGCGCGTTCACCCAGGACCCGGCACACTGCCGAGGCGAGGCCGGGGACGTCATCCACGAGCTCCTCGAAATCGCCGCGCGGTAGCCGGATCAGCCGAGTCGCCCGCGTGACGACCAAGATCGCCGGCCGCCGCGATCGGCGCGACGCAGGCGAGCTCGTCGACGACCTCGCCCGCCGCGATGATGCGATCGGCGATGCGCAGCTCGCCATCGTCGACGACGATCAGCGTGTCGATCGGATCGCCGGCGCTGATGATGACGTCGCCGACCTTGGCATGTCGACCAACGAGCGCGCTCGGCGACATCCGCGAGCTGCCGGGTGGTCAGCGCGGCGAGCATCGGCACGCGTCCCAGCGCGATCAGGGTCTCGACTCGGCTCGGCATATCCATCGCTCCTTCGTCATCGGTGTCTTCGTCGGTCAGCGCTTCGGTCATCCGGCGAACCAGGTCGTGCGGGCTCGCGGCGGACGCCTCGGCTTCGGCCGCCTTCGCGATCGCATCGCGATGCGCCCCTCGCCCGGCGGCCCCGAGCGCGTGCAAGACGAGCGCGCGGCCGAGCCGGTCGCGACCGCCGAGCTCGGCTTTGATCGCGGCATCGCGGCTCGGCGGCACGCCGCCGGCGCGCCGCACCGCAGCGGCGCGATCTGCGGGCGACAGATCATCGACCGCGTCGACGAGCCGGCCGACCAGCATGCGCGGCAACGCGGCCTCGACGACCGCGAGCGTGCGGGCGCGCTCGAGCCCGCCGCGAGCGCGGCGCCACTCGGCCGCGGCGCGGGCGATCGCGGGCGATCGGCGGCGCGCGGCGACGAGCAGCAACACGGTATGGGCGACCTCGCGCAGGCGCTCGTCGAGGCGCTTGACGACGAGCGCATCGTTGATCGCATCCGGCGGGATCCGCGAACGCCGCGATCGCGGCGGCGGTCTGATCGAGGGCGTCGAGCTCGGCGTCGATCAGGCGATCGACGGTGACCGGCGTCACCGGCAGATCGGCGAGCAACGCGGCCGCGCGATCGCGAGCGAGCCGGCGGCCCCACGCGGCGGCGGTGATCAGCTCGCCGGCCGCGGCGGTTCCGAGTCGCGCCATCGCGGCTTCGGCGGCGCCGCGCACATCGTCGTCGCGCTCGCCGAGGCCGGCGGCGAGCCGGCGCAGGTCGTCGCCGTCGATCGCGTCGGCGCCGTCGAGCAGCGCGCCGACCAGCCGGATCGCGCCGGCGACCTCGGCCGGATCGCGCGCGACGTCGCTCGCCGCACGTGCGGTGGATCGCTGTCTCGCGCGCGAGCTCGAGCAAGTCGGCGCGCACGAGCGACAGCTCGCCGCTGCGGTGATCGCGAGTCGCCTCGACGACGCGCGCCAGAGCCGCGTACGCGGTGGTGCGGCCAGCCCGATCGCCGCGACCGCGCCGCAGCGCGCGCACGAGATGACGCGCGGGCTCGAGCACCGGTTCGGTCTTCGCCGTCGCGAGGTCCCGAGCGACCTCGACCACGAGCTCGTCGACCGCGACGCGCGACACCTCGACCGGCCTCGCGCACCGCGTCGCCGAGGATCGCGATCACGCCCTCGCGATCGGCCGCGATGCGAGCGCGCGCGACCTCGATCGCGAGCTGTAGCCCCGGCGGCGCATCATCGGTCGCCCACGTCGCGAACGCATCGGGTACCGCGCCGGCGCGACGACCCGCCGCGGACAGGCCGACCGCGCGCACCGCGAGCTCGACCGTCCGAGGGCGCGCGCGCCGGGCCGCCGCCGCGATCGCCGCAGCGTGGGCCTCCGCCGGCGCCGCGAGCACCGTGACGAGCGCGCGCCACACCGCCGGCCGATCCATGCTCGGTTGCCGACGCGACGAGCGGCGCGATCGCGTCGACGCGACCGCGCTCGTGCAGGCGAGCGAGCACCTCGGCTGCGCGGTCGGCGATGCGGGGCTCGCCGAGATCGCGAACGAGCACCGCGATCGCGCGATCGTCGACGACGGCGTCGGCATCACTCGCGCCCTGCGCCGACGACCTGCTCGACCGCGAGCGCGGGCAACTCGCGCGCGATCCGCCGCGCCGCGACGAGCCAGATCGCCGCCGCCGCGGCGGTGACCACGTAGAACGCGTGCGGCACACCGGCGAGCACCGCCGCGATCAGGCCGCCAGCGATCGCGCCGAGTCGCTTCGCGGTCCCGTCGAGAAAACCGCCGATCCGGCCGCGCACCGCGGTCGGCAACAGCGTCTGCGCGAGCTTCTCGGCCGGCGTCTCGACGCCGGAATCGAGCACGCGCGCCGAGATCTGCGTCGCGATCGCGATCGCGAGGATCGGCGCGACGACGAGCCCGACGCCGGCGCACAACGCGATCGCCGGGGCGACGAGCAGCGCGGTCCCCGTGCCCGCTCGCGCGAGCAACCGCGGTGCGATCGCGAGCTGGACGATCACGGTCAAGATCTGGCCGCGCGCCGCGCACACTACCGAGCAGCTCGGCGAGCCCCGTCGCGTCGCTGCCGCGCGCCGTGACCGCGACGCCGAGCGCGAAGTACGCGAGCGAGCCGAACACGCCGGCCGCGGCGACCACGACCGCGAGGTGGCGCGCGAGGGGATGGCGCCGGACCGCCCGTGCACCGTCGCGCCACGACCGGCCGATCAAGCGAACCAGCGCGCCGGCCCCCGCGCCGCGGGTCGGCGTCGGCGCAGCGACCCGTCGCGTCGCTGCGAGCCGCGCCGTGGCGAGGCCCGCGAGCGCGAGCAGCACGGCCGCCGCGACGAGCACGCCGCGCGCGCCCGCCGCGTGCGCGATCGGCACGACCAGCAGCGCGCCGACCGTCGCGCCGATGCCGCCGAGCGCCGCGAGCAGCGGCAGCAGGCGCTGGCTGCGCCGCGCGTCGATCCGCTCCGCGATCGTGACCCAGAACGCGAGGTCGGTCGCCGCCGCGAGCTGCTTGCCGCCGATCAAGGCGCCGATCGCCGCCGCGCGCGGCGCGAACCCGGCGACGATCGCGAGCCCGGCGATCGCGACCGCCGAGCCCACCGCGAGCGCGCCGAGCACCCGGCGGCGCTCGAGCCGATCGGACAACCCACCGACGACCGCGAGCACGACCGCGAGCAACGCGCTCGATGCCGCGACCGCGTGGCCGAGCCATTTCGGCCCGACCTCGGACAAGAACAGCGCATCGGCGGCGGCTCCGGTCATCGCCGCTCCCGCACTGGCGAGGGCGAACACCGCCCCGGCCGCCGCGACCAGCGCGCGCTCCACAGGGCGCACCACCGCGCCACCGGCGACCCGTCCGGCGGTCGCGCTCGCGGCGCTGATCCCCATCGCGGCCATCGTACCGCGGGTGCATCGGCGCTCGCCGTGTCATGATGTGGCGATGCGCGGGCGCACGGTCACGGCCCTCATCGTTGTCGCAGCCAGCGCCGCGGGTCTGGCGGTCGCCCAGTCGCCGCATCCGATGCTGCACGAGGACTTTCTGCCGGCAGGCGCGACGCCGACGCCGACGATCGGCGGCACGACGCCCGGCTCGAACCCGCAGGCGATCATCACCGGCGACAAGCGGCTGCCCAAACCGTCGCTGTCGCCCGATCCCGATACCAGCGGCCCGAAGCCGGAGCCGGTGCTGGGCAAAGGTGGGTTCGCGACCGATCGCGACACGACGCTCGCGCTCGACAACAACACCGGCCCCGATTCGACGCTGCACTACGCGAGCGTGTTCAACCCCGATGTGCTGCCGTTCAAGCGCATGTCGGCGCTCGACGGCGTCACCCCCGATTACACGATGGTGATCAGCCACGACGCGCGGGTCAGTGTCCCGGTCGGCGGCACGACCGACAAGAGCCGCGACCGATTCTGGGGCTCGGTGCTCGTCGATCTCGAGCCGGGCGTCGAAGTGGCGCTGCCGAGCGTCGCCCCCGACATGCGCATCCTATCGTACGAGACCAGCCCGAAGGTCCCGGTGCAGTTCGACAAGGATGGCGCCGACAACTTCTATGTCCGCTCCGACGAGTCTTACGCGCACGGCACGTATCGCCTCGTGTTCTACGTCGACGCCGACGCCGGTTACTTCGCGCCATCGCTGCCGCAGACGCCGATGCGCGTGCGCGATGTCGCCAAGGCCGCCCCGCCCGAGCTCCAGGTCACGCTGCCGCCCGAGGTCGAGCGCGAAGCGAACGTGACGCTCGGCAAGCTCGGGGTCGATCGCGATATGGACCTCGGCGTCGTGTTCAACCGCCTCGTCGGATACTTCCGCGGGTTCACGCCGAAGACGATCATCAACCCGAGCGGCAACACGTATCGGGACCTGTGTGACAACCAGGCCGGCGTGTGCCGCCATCGTTCGTTTGCTTTCATGATCACCGCGAACCAGCTCGGGATCCCGACGCGATTCGTCAGCAACGAAGCGCACGCGTTCGTCGAGGTCTGGTTCCCCGAGCGCGGCTGGCAGCGCATCGATCTCGGCGGCGCGTCGCCGAGGCTCGAGGTCCAGAACGGCAAGGACAAGACCCTGCATCGCCCGCGCGCCGCCGACCCGTTCGCGAAGCCGGACTCGTATCGCAACACGCACACCCAGCTCGCCGGCGATATCACCGGTCAGCAAGTCGCCGACCGCGATCGGCCGCTCGACCAGGCGCCGCCTAGTGGCGCGTTCGGTCCTGGCCCGGGATCGGGCTCGAGCTCGTTCGCCGGCGCCGGCAGCGACGATCCGAACAACCGGATCTCGCCGAATCCGGGCTTGCCGGCGATCGCGCCGGACCCCGCGAAGCCGACGCCGCGCGTCGCGATCACGCTCGCCGACGGGCACGCGTATCGCGGGGACGCGATCCACGTCGAGGGCATCGCGACCGTCGGGGGCAAGCCGCTCGCCGACCACCTCGTCGATATCTACATCGCCCCCGCCGGCGGCCACGGCCGCCAGGAGGTGTCCCTCGGCTACGCGAAGACCGGCGCCGACGGCACGTTCCGCGTCGAGCTCGCGGTGCCGGCCGAGCTCAAGCTCCAGACGTACGAGCTCTACGTGTCGAGCCGCGCCGATGCCTACTACAACGGCGCCCTGAGCGACTGAGCCGCCAGACGATCGCATCGCGTCCGGCGAAGCAAGGACGCGATGTCCTTACGGCGAAGGAGGCGGTCTCAACCCGTCAGAGCAACACCAATCGATGAGGATGGTGATGCATGGCGCGACCGACACTTCTGACACGTCTTGGGCCTGGGCTTATCGCGCAGTTGTGGAAGCTTAGGAGGGAAGGCCACACCCTGCGCAGGATCGGCGAAGCCATAGGCGTCGGCCAGCAGAGTGTATGGGAGCAGATTGCCAAGCTTGGTGGGGTGGCACCTCGGCTTCGCCAACGAAGGACGCAATCGTTGCGACCCGAGGAACGTGAGGAGATCTCGAGATGGCTTGCGCGCCGGAAATCGGTCCGCTTCATCGCCGAGCAGCTTCACCGCGCACCGTCGACAATCTGTCGGGAGGTGAAGCGAAACGGCGGGGTGTTCCGATATCGCGCCGCAGCGGCTGAACGACGCGCCGCTCGGCAGCTGGCTCGACCGCAGGTATGCAAGCTAGCGCGGCGCCCTCGGCTTCAGAATTGGGTCATTCGAAAACTCCAGGAGCGCTGGTCTCCGCAGCAAATCGCCCACTGGTTACAGGTGACCTTCGCCGATGATGCAGGAATGCAGGTCTCGCACGAGACGATCTACCGAACCTTGTACGTGCAAACGCGAGGAGCGTTGCGCAAGGAGTTCACGCAGTACCTGCGGACACGCAGGAAGTTGCGGCAGCCGCGAACTGGGAGTTCGTCAGCCTCCGTCGTGGACGGCATTTCGATTAGTGAGCGTCCCGCATCGGTCGAGGACCGAGCAGTTCCAGGTCATTGGGAAGGCGATTTGGTGTTTGGAACGCCGTCGAACTGCATCGTCACACTCGTCGAGCGCAAGACCCGATTCGTGATGCTCATCAGGATCCCGTCGAAGGACACCAAGACCGTGACAACGGCGCTCAAGAAGCACATCCAGCGTTTGCCGAGCGAGCTCCGCAAGTCATTGACCTGGGACCGAGGCAGCGAGCTCAGCGCTCACAAACAGCTCTCCATCGATGCTGACATCGATATCTATTTCTGCGACCCGCATAGCCCCTGGCAGCGCGGCAGCAACGAGAACACCAACGGGTTGCTTCGCCAATACTTTCCGCGGGGCGAAGACATTGGGCGCCACGATCAGCGCCACCTCGACAAGGTTGCGAGGCAGCTCAACGGCCGCCCACGGCAAACGCTTGGCTGGCGTAGTCCTGCCGAGGTATTAGCGGAAGTGTTGCGCTGACGGGTTGATGCCGCCGGAATCCCTTTAGGGGGACTGAGCGTTAGTTCGTCACGGTCAGCTCGATCGGCATCGTCACGAGCGTCGCCGCGCCGGTCGACGGGAAGTGCATCTTGCCGAGCGCGCGCTGCGAGCACGCGAGCACGCCGTGATCGAACAGGTACTTCGGGGCCTGCAGCTTGCTCTTCGTGACGCGACCGGAGCCGTCGACGATCATCCGCACGGTGATCGTGCCTTTGAGATCGGTGTTGGTCGCGGCCTGCACGACGCAGCCACCCACGCCGCCCGACTGGCTCGAGATAACGCCCTGAATCTCTTCTTGGCTGAGCGAGCGCGCGTCGCTGGACATGTCGATCTTCTGCGCCGGCGGTGCGGTGTTATCGCCGCGCCACTCGAGCGCGCGATCGCTCGCCGACAGCTGCACGAGCTGCGGCGCGACGTCGGTGACCGTGTCGCCGCCACCCCAGCCCGGGTCGTCGCCGGTCTGCGGCGCGCCACCGGCGTTGGGGTAGCGCCCGCCCGAGTGATGGCGACGCGGCCGGGGCTTCTTGACGCCACCGTCGGTCTGCGCCGACGCGACCACCGCGGCGTCGCTCGGTCCGGGCGCGCTCGAGTGTCCGGCCCACGGCGGGCGCAGCGCGAGATACATTGCACCTGCTCCGACGCCGAGGCCGATGACGATCCCGAGCGAGCCACGCACACCGTTGTCTTATCACGAGCCGCAGCGCGGGGCCTTCCCGCCGATCGCCGCGCTCGCGGTCGTCGCGATCGCGATGGGGAGCTTCTACGCGGTCCAGATCGTCGGGCCCCTGATCGGCGCGCCCGAGCTCGTCGGGCTGGTCGTCAGCTTCGCGGCGCTGGTCGGGATCCCGGTCGTCGCGATGCGGGGCGCCGGACTGTCGGTGCGCGCGCTCGGGCTTGGCCGGCCGGGGCTGCGGCATTCGATCGCGGCGCTGCTCGTCGGCGCGACGGCCTGGCACGTCAACATGCGACTCGACGCCTGGCTGCGGCCGCCGATGGAGCCGCTCCAACAGCTCGATCAGCTGGTCCAACGGTCGCCGCTCGTGCCGACGCTGCTCGCCGTCGCGCTGCTCCCCGGCGTGTGCGAAGAGATCGTGTTTCGCGGCGTGATGGCTCGGTCGCTAGGACGCGCGATGCCGGTCATGGCCGCGGCGCTCGCCTCGGCCGCGGTGTTCTCGGCGTACCACCTGACGCTCGCCCAGGCCGCGCCGACGTTCACGATCGGCGTGATGCTCGGCGTGATCGCGCAGCGGGCGGATTCCGCGGTGCCGACGATGCTCGCCCACATCGTCAACAATACGATCGCGATCGCGGAGTCGCGCGGGCTGCTCGGGCGGGTCGATGCCGCGATCGCGGCGGCTCCCACTCTCGCGCTGATCATCGCGCTCGCCGTGCTCGTGCTCGCGATGGCGCTGGCTTGGCCAGTGTCGGCAAGCTCGCGATCTCGGAGCCTGTCGTAATCTGCACAACAACCGCCCGCCAGATGAAAGCGCTGCTACACTTCGGGCGTGCCCGATCCGAAGCGCGTGCTCTGGTATCTGCGCAAGGTCCCGCTGCTCGCGGAGCTCGGTCCGGACGCGATCGCACGCATGGCGGAGCGCGTCGAGCTTCGGGAGGCCCGGCGCCGCGACGTGATCTACCTGCCAGGCGACCCGGGCAAATCGCTGTTCCTGGTCCACGGCGGCCGGATCAAGGTCAGCAAGGTCACCCGCGACGGCAAGTCGCTGACGCTCGCGTATCACGGACCCGGCGAGCTGTTCGGCGACAGCTGCATGCTCGACGGCGGCCCGCGCACCGAGATGGCCGAAGCGGTCGAGAACGCGCTGCTGTCCGAGATCGATCGCGTCCACTACGAGGAGCTGATCAACGCGCATCCGGCGCTCGGGCTCGCGATGACGCGGCTGATGATCGTGCGGCGGCGCGAGCTCGAGAACAAGGTCGAGGCGCTCGTGTTCCGCGACGTGTCGAGCAAGCTCGCCGAGCTGCTCGTCAAGCTCGCCGCCGAGTACGGCGTCGACGATGCGCGCGGAACGCTCGTCGCGCTCAAGATCACGCACCAGGAGCTCGCGAACCTGATCGGGTCGACGCGCGAGACGGTGTCGCTCACGTTGTCGCAATTCAAACGCAAACGGCTGATCGCGACCGAGGGCCGCAAGGTCATCATCTCGGACAGCGAAGCGCTCCGCGCGTTGTACTAACGCCGGCCGAGCATCTCGAACGCGAGCGCGAGCGCGCGCTGCATCGACACCGCGCGCGCGAGGCCTTTGCCCGCGATGTTGTAGGCGGTGCCGTGATCCGGCGACGTGCGGACGATCGGCAACCCGAGCGTGACGTTGACCGATTCGTCGAAGTCGATCAGCTTCACGGGGATCAAGCCCTGGTCGTGATACATCGCGATGACCGCATCGTAACGGCCGTGGAG
Organism: uncultured delta proteobacterium; assembly: GCA_963848295.1. Lineage (GTDB taxonomy): Bacteria > Myxococcota_A > Polyangia > Haliangiales > Haliangiaceae > JABFXX01. The sequence continues at coordinate 193,489 of CAWKDB010000010.1, forward strand.
ATGATCGCGAAACGCGGCGTCGGGCACGAGCGGGCCGGCGAGCTCCGCGTTACCGCACCCGCCGACCAGCGCGGGCGCGATGATCTCGGCGTCCTCGTCGCCGAGCAGGCCGTCCTCGCCGGCGTGCGGGTTGAGCCCGACGACGCCGATCCGCGGCGCCGGCCGGCCGAAGTCGCGCGAGAGACTCGCGACCACGAGCTCGATCACCCTGCGGATGCGTGCGGTCGACAGCTCGTTGACGACCTCGACGAGCGGGCGATGCACGGTCGCGAGCGCGACCTTGAGCTTGGGGCCGACGAAGAACATCGCGACGTCCTTCGCCCCGAGCCGCTCGGCCAACATCTCGGTATGGCCGAGGAACGCGAAGCCGCCTCGCCGCGCCCACGTCTTCGAGATCGGCGCGGTGACGATCGCCGCGAGCTCGCCGCGAGCGGCCGCCGCGACCGCCGCCTCGAGATAGCCGACCTGGGCTGCGCCTGCACGCTCGTCGGGTGCACCTGCAACCGCCGCCTCGCCCGCCCCGTTGCCGATGACCTCGAGCGCCGGCAGCGTGACCCCGATCGCCCGCGCGCCGCGCTCGAGAGGTCCGCGATCGCCGAACACGACGATCCGCTCGCGCCACGGGGCGGTCAGTCCGGCGAGTGCGGCGGCGACGATCTCGGGGCCGATGCCAGCCGGATCGCCGAGCGTCACTCCAACGCGGCCACCGGACGTGCTGTGTGCAACGACGCCCATACCCACACCGTACCACTCTTGCCGTCGGCGGCGATTCAGCCATCCTTAGGCAGATGAGGCGACTCGCTCTGATCGCGCTCGCCGGTTGCGCAGGCGCCGAAGCGATGACGTTGCCTCCCGCGCCGGTCGCAGGACCCGCCGTCGTGATCCCCCACGTCGAGCTCGGGCTCAACCCGGGCGAGACGATGGCGTTCGACGTCAAGCTCGCCGGTATCCCGGCCGGCGAGGCGCGGCTCGCGGTCGGTCAGATCGGGACGTTCGACGGCCATCGCGCGATCATCGTGCACTCGCGCGCCGAGACCACCGGGGCCGCCGCGATCATCAAGCACCTCATCGACGAAGCGACCACGACGATCGACGCCGACACCGGCCGGCCACTGCAACTCGACACCCTCGTCGAGCTCGACGACAAGCGCACGACCGCGACCGCGAAGTTCACCGGCAGCGGGGCCGAGGTCACGTTCGCGCGGGATGGCGAGCCGGCTCACACCTATCGCGTCCAGTTCGGCACGACCGCCGCGCTCGACACGCACTCCGCGATGGCCGAGATCCGCAGTTGGAAGCCCGCCCCCGGGGCCTCGCGCTCGGTGTTCGTGATCGGCGGCCGCCGGCTGTGGCGGGTCGATGTCCACTTCATCGGGGACGAGCAGATCGGCTCGGTGCTCGGCAATCGCCGCGCCGTGCACTACGACGGTGCGTCGTATCGCGTGCGACCGAACCTCACGCCCGAGTCCGCCAAACCGGCGCGCACGTTTTCGGTGTGGCTGTCCGACGACGCCGATCGCGTGCCGCTCAAGGTCGTCGCACACACCGAGCTCGGAGACGTCGCGATGGATCTCACCGACTACGCGCGTCCCTAGTCATCATCCCCGGCGGCGCGATTCTTTCGTGATCACGATCTCCGGCTCCGAATGCTCGTGGCGCGTCAGCGTGATCTCGGGCGAGCTCTCGTCCTCGACTTCGACCGGCGATGGCTTCGTCGGCGCGCGGTGCACGTTGTGGACGGCCGCCTCGGCGGCTTGTGCGGTCGCGTCGGCGGAGGCTTGCTTGAGCAGATCGATCTCCTCGGTGCTCGGCTCGTCCGCTTCCATCTCGACGAACTCTTCGATGTGAATCTCGGGGTCGCTCGTCGGAATCGCGACCGGCGGCTTCACCGGCTCGGCCGGCTTCGGGCGGACGAGCGCCTGGCGGACCTCGGTCTTCGCGCTCTCGACCAGCGCCTTGTCCTCGGGCTTGGTCCCCGCGGACACCGGCTTGCGGTCGACCGTGATCTCGGTGAGCGCGCGATCGAGCGCGTCTTCGGCCGCGGCGCGCTCGGAGGCGGGCACGATCAGCTTGCCACTCGGCGGTGTCGTGCCGCGTGCATAGAATCGGTTCGCGCTCGGGCGCGCGGGCTCGGTCGAAGCGCGCTCCACCCGAGTGCGCGCGACCGGCGGCGGGATCGTCGCATCGTCGCCGCCGACCTTGGCGTGGCCGCCGGGGTCGGTGGGCCCGCGCGCATCGACGGGAACGGCAGCACTGCCGGATGGCAGTGCGGTGGGAACGACCGACTCCGCCGGCGGTACGATCGGCCCCGCGCCACGCCCGGGTCGCTTCGTGCCGAGCTCCGCCGCGAGCGCCCCGAGCAGCGCTTCACCGAGCTCGCTGTCGTCCTCGCACAGCTCGCCGAAATCGTCGGCGCGAATCGCGAGCAGGCGGAGCTCGCCGCGTGCGACTGCGAGGCCGTCTTTCTCGGGCAACGGTCGATCCGCGAGCAGGGCCTCGGGATAGATCACCGCGCCGGCTGACAGCGTGAACGCGTCCTGATCGACTTCACCCTCGACGATGACCCACGCGACGCGATCGCCGAGCGTCTGAGCCGGCACGCTCGCCCCCGCCGCATACTCTCGCGGCAAGGCGATCCGCAGCGCGCGTAACCGCTGCTGCGGCGACAGCTTCGCGTACAGCGGACACGACGCGATCACCGCCTCGTCCTTGCGCAGCGCCTCGACCGACCGTGCGGTCTCGCCCGCTTCGACGACGCGCACGACGAGCGCGGTCGCGTTGTCACCACCGCCGCGCGCGAGCGCGAGCTCGACCAGCTTCTGCGCGCAACGCGCCGGGCTCGGCTGCTGAGTCAGGACCTCCCCGATCTCGTCTTCCTTGATGTATTCGGTGATGCCGTCGCTACACAACAGGAAGCGATCACCGTCGGCGATCGGCACCAGGAACGTCGACACTTTGCACTCGTGGCCGATGCCGAGCGCGTTGGTCAGCATGGACTTGAACCGCGAGCCTTCGCCTTCGGCGTCGACGTCGATCCCGGCCGCGAGCAGCCGCGCGAGCAACGTGTGGTCCTCGGTCAACTGCATCGCGATGCCGTCGCGCACGATGTACGCGCGCGAATCTCCGGCGTGAGCGAACACGATGTCGCCGCCCACCGCGATTGCACCGACGACGGTCGTGCCCATGCCGTGCTTCGTCTTGTCGGCGGTGGCTTCGTCGAGGATCGCCTGATGCGCCGCGATCACGCCATTTTGCACCGCCTGGATCAGCTGCTTCTTGGCATCCGGCGTGCCCTGCTCGAGCCAGCGGTCGACGACCCCGAGCGTGTCCTCGCTCGCCCACTCGTCGCGAATCACGTCGACGGCGAGCGCGCTCGCCACTTCACCCGCGGCGTGGCCGCCCATCCCGTCGCACACCAAAAAAATCGCGTGGTGGTGGTCGATGTAGTGCGAATCCTCGTTGTGATCCCGCACTTTGCCGACAGAGGTCTCGGCAGCTCCGACAATGGAGGCGCGTCCCACCCCTTCGAGAATACATGAAACCCGTTCGGCGAAGCGGCTAAGCGCGTAGCTTGTACCCGACGTTACGCACCGTCTCCACGAGGTCGCCGATCGCGCCGAGCTTGGAGCGCACCCGCCGCACGTGGATATCGACGGTGCGTGTCCCACCCGCGAACTGGTAGCCCCAGGCGCGCTCGAGCAGCGCGGCGCGCGTGAACACCCTTCCCCGGTGCTGCGCGAGGAACCGCAGCAGCTCGAACTCTTGATGGGTGAGGTCGATCCGGCGCCCGGCGACGCGCACCTCGTACCCTGCTACGTCGATCACGAGATCGCCGATCTTGAGCACTTCATCGGACCCGAAAGTGGCCGACCTCCAATCGAGCTGGCGGATCCGCGCATAGAGCTCGGCCGGCACCAGCGGCATCAGGACGAAGTCGTTGAAGCCGATCGAGAAGTCGAGCGCGGGTAGCCGAGCGACCGTCACCGCGACGAGGATCGGGGTCTCGACCAGCGGGCCGGAGTCGCGTAGCCGCTTGATCGTCTTGTTCGCGCGCTGGAGGTCATCGCCCGCTTCGACCACGACCACCGCCGGTGGCTGGGCGGCGAGCTGTTCGAGCGCGAGCCCGCCCAGGTCGAACCGACCGAGGCTCACCCGGCCACCCAGCTCCACGAGCAGGGTCGCCACAGAGCCAGGACCTACCTGCTCCGGATCGTGACAGATCACCACGGCGCGCACGAGTTATGGGGATCACTCACGTTGTGCGCGTGCGTCAAGTCGTCGTCGCGCCTACCCGACATCAACGGCGCTTGCGGCTATTGCCTGCCCCCTGGAACATGTAAGAATTGAGCTGGATGGAAGAGTTCCATTGCTCTTTCTGCGGCAAGCAGCGGCGCGAGGTACGCAAGCTGATCAGCGGCCCGCGCGTCTTCATCTGCGACCAGTGCGTGACGTTGTGTAACGACATCCTGGCCAAAGAAGAGGCGTCCGAGCGCCCGAAGTACCCGCCGCCGCGCGCGATCGTCGACGAGCTCGACCGCTATGTCGTGGGTCAGAAGGACGCGAAGCGCGCGCTCGCGGTCGCGGTCTACAACCACTACAAGCGGATCGGCTTGCGCGGCAAGCAGTCCGATGTCGAGCTCCAGAAGGGCAATATCTTGCTGCTGGGCCCCACCGGCTCGGGCAAGACCTTGCTCGCGCAGACCCTCGCGAAGAAGCTCGATGTGCCGTTCGCGATCGCCGATGCGACGACCCTGACCGAGGCCGGCTACGTCGGCGAGGACGTCGAGAGCGTCGTCAAGGCGCTGTTCCGCGCCGCTGGCGGCGACGTCGAAAAGACCGCGCGCGGCATCATCTGCATCGACGAGATCGACAAGATCGCGCGCAAAGGCGGCACGCCGTCGCCGACCCGCGACGTCTCGGGCGAAGGCGTCCAACAGGCGCTGCTCAAGATCCTCGAGGGCAAGACCGCGACGATCACGCCCGATGGCGCGCGCAATCGCCCGCAGCAAGAGCTCATCCAGATCGACACGACCGACATCTTGTTCATCTGCTGTGGTGCGTTCAACGGCCTCGAGGACATCGTCCGGCGTCGCGTCGGTCAGCGCGGCTTGGGCTTCGGCGCCGAAGTGTCGACCGCCGAGGACGACAAGGACGCGCTGCGCCGCCAGGCCCGCACCGACGACCTGATGAAGTTCGGGATGATTCCCGAGTTCATGGGCCGGCTCCCGGTGATCGTGTCGTGTGACGCGCTCGACGTCGACGCGCTGACCGAGGTGCTGTGGAAGCCGAAGAACGCGCTCGCGAAGCAGTATCACCGGCTGTTCGAGCTCGAGGGCGTGAAGCTCAACTTCCGGCCGGATGCGCTGCGCGCGATCGCCGAGGAAGCTGCGCGTCGCAACTCGGGTGCGCGCGGCCTGCGCGCGATCCTCGAGGAGGTCATGCTCGACGTGATGTACGAAATCCCGTCGCTGACCGGCGTCAAAGAGTGCGTCGTGACCCGCGAGGTCGTCGAAGATCGGGCTCGGCCCGAGCTCGTGCTCGAGTCGAAGGCCGCCAGCTAGCGGCCCGGTTCCCCAGCTGTGATCGCGCGAGCTACGGGCCGCCGGTCGTGCAAGCGAACGTGCTCGAGCCGGCGGGATACTTGTACATGCCGGTGAAGCACATCTCGTCGGTCGAGCTGTCGCCGAAGTTGATCGTCGCGCCGGTGTCGTTGACGTACGTGCACGTCGTCAGGATCGTGTCGCCCGCCGAGATCACGGTCCCGTCCATCGGGTAGTTCTTCTGCTCGGTGAACGAGTAGTCGGTGTCGAGCAACATGGTCGGGGTCCCGTCGTGGGTCACCTGGAACGACTGATGGGTCCCGATCTGATGCATGTGCGGCCATAGCGCGAACAGATGCCAGTCGGTCGGCGCGGTGCAGCCGCCCGAGGCGGTGTGCGGCTGGTCATCGGGCGGGACGCTGATGTTGAACGTGCCGGAGAACGTCATATCGGCTTCGTGCACGACGGTCGACGAATCGACGGTGTGAATCTCGACGCCCGACGTGCCGGTCTCGGAGCTGTCGCTGACGTCGAACAAGTGCAGGTTCAAGTTGAGCCACGTACCGGCGGGGATGTGGACCGCGATGCCCGTGGGGAACATCAGCGCGTCGGTATCGATGCCCGCGGCGAACACCATCTGGCCGTTCAGCGTGCCGGCGCCGGGATCGCAGTCGTAGTCGCCGGTCGCCGTATCGTTGGTGTCGATCGTCAGCACTTCGTGGTGGGTGCCGACTGGCGAGCTCGCCTGAAAGCCGTCGATCCAGTAGTCCTGTGTGGTCTGCATCCGCACGCAGCGATAGAGTTGGTCGTCGGGGTCGAGCGACCACGAGCGCGAGATCAGCGGCGTCCAGCCGGCGGCGTCTGGCGTGGCGCCGTCGGGATGCTCGTTCGTTCCGGGGCCCTTGCCGCATGCCGCGAGCAAAGCGAGAGCGGCGAACGCGGCTTTCATCGCGGCCAGTATACGCGTGAGGTCGATGTCCGGCCCAGCTTTCGCGTCGTGAGCACACGCACACGGTATGCTCCGCCCGTGCCAGAGCTGCGCAACGTCATCGTGTTCACGATCGCAGCGGGGCGTTATGCCGTGGAGCTCCGCTGGGTGCGCGAGGTCGTCACGTTGGGCTTTGTCACCGAGGTCCCGACCGCGCCCGCTCCGCTCGGCGGCCTGTGCAACCTGCACGGCACGATCCTGCCGGTGCTCGACGTCGGCGTGCTGCTCGACCTGCCAGCAGGGCCACCAGCGCGCCAGGGCGACGGTGCGCTCGTACTCGAGACCGACGGCATCACGTGTGCGCTGCGCGTCGACCAAGTCGATCACGTGGCATCGCTGGTCGAGGAGAGCGGCCAGGTGGTCGATGCGGATGGCCGGTCCCTCACCCTGCTCGATCCGGCTCGCCTGCTCCGCCGCGCGCTAGAGCTCGTGGGCGCACCGGCCCAGGTGCCGTGACCGAGGACCTCGACTTCGACCCGGACGAGCTGGCGATGCTGCGCCAGCTATTCCGCAGCGAAGCGCACGATGCGCTCGAAGCGGTGACGACGCGGGTGTTGAACGGCGGCTCGACGCGACCGAATGCCGATGGTTTTGGCGAGATGATGCGCGTCACCCACACGCTCAAGGGCGCGGCCGGCACGGTCGGGCTCAACGCGATGGTCGAGCTCGCGCACCGCCTGGAGAGTGCGTTCGCGTTGCTCGCCCGCGAATCGACGCCGTGGAGTGCCGCGTGTGGCGATGCGATCGTCGAGGTCACCGATGGGCTGCGCGGCTACCTCGATCAGCTCGCGGTCGACCCCGCCGGCGCCGACACCACCGCGGAACGCTTGCGCCGGCAGATCGCGCGGATCGTGCGCCCCAACGAGGCCGACGAGCCACGCGCGACCGACTCGCTCGCGATGCCGACGATCACCGAGGCCGCCGACCCCGATCCGGCGCCCGAGCCGATCGTCTACGCGGTGATCGATCCGGTGTCCGACGCGGTCGCGGTGCCTGAAGTAAAGTCGTACCTGCGAGTCGGGCCGGAGCGGATCGACGCGCTGATGTCTTCGGCCGGCGAGCTGTTGTTCGACCGCACGCGGATCGAGCGGCGCGTCCAGCTGTTGCGCACGCTCGCCCGCGATCTCGCGCGCACCCGCCAGAGCCTACGCGACGCGATCGGTGATCCGGGGACGCCGCCCCGGCGCGCGGCGCTGGTCGAGACCGAGGGCGAGCTCGCCGGCCAGGCGGCGCTATTGTCGCAAACCACCGCGGCGTTGCTCGACGAGATCGAGGCGCTGCGCCGGACGATCGGCGAGCTGCAGCGCGGGCTGACCCGGATCCGCATGGAGTCCGCGAAGAATCTGATGACCCACGCGGCGCGGACGCTGCGCGCGCTGCGTCGAGCGACCGGGGTGCGCGTCGAGCTGCGCACGTTCGGCGAGGACACCGAGTTCGACAAGGCGGTCGCCGAGCAGCTGTTCGATCCGATCACGCAGCTCCTGCGCAACGCCGTGGCCCACGGGCTCGAGACGCCCGAGGAACGGGTCGCCCGCGGCAAGTCCGAGACCGCAACCGTCACGATCCGCGCGCGCCAAGACGGCAACCTGCTCGTGATCGAGATCGCCGACGACGGCCGCGGGGTCGATACGACGGTGCTGCGCGAGCGGCTGATCTCGACCGGCCGGTGGACCACCGCGCGCGCCCAGCTCGCGACCGACGCCGACGTGCTCGACGCGCTCGGCACCGGCGTCTCGGTGCGCGGCGACGCGGACGAGCTCGCCGGCCGCGGCATCGGCCTCGATCTCGTGCGCCAGACGATCGCGCGGCTCGGCGGCGAGGTGAAGGTGACGTCGAGCCCCGGCCGTGGCACGACGTTCAGCCTGCGCCTGCCGGTCTCGACCTCGCTCGCGCAGGCGATGCTGTTCAAGGTCGGCGGCCAGGTCTACGCGATCCCCGCGGTCCACGTCATCGACAGCACGATCGTCGAGCCCGGCGTGACCACGACGCTCGTCCGGCACGAGCAGGTCCCGGTGTTGCGGCTCGAGGCGCTGCTCGGTCATGCCGGCGATCCCGAGCGCAAGCCCGGTGTCGTCGTGACGTTCGCCGCCAAGACCCTGGTCTGCACGGTCGACAAGATCGTCGGGCCGCGCGAGATCATCATCAAGCCGCTCGGCCCGCTGCTCGCTCCGCTCACGATCTATGCGGCCGCGACGATCAGCGGCTCCGGCAAAGTCCAGCTGATCTTGGATCCGGCGCAGCTCGTCCGCCGCGCGTATCCCGATGCGCCCGACGGCTCGCTCGGCGAACAGATCTCCGCGCCGATGGTGCTCGCCGGCCGCGCCCTCGTGGTCGACGACTCGCGCGCGATTCGCGAGGCGATGACGTCGATGCTCGGGCGCGAAGGCTGGATCGTCGACGTCGCCGAGGACGGTGCGCGCGCTTTGCAGATGACGCGGCAGCTGCGCTACGACCTGGTCGTCACCGACCTCGAGATGCCGGAGCTCGGCGGCTTCGAGCTGATCTCGCACCTGCGCAAGGACGATCGGTTCAAGGCGACGCCGATCGTGATCATCACGTCACGTGCGAGCCCGGAGCATCGCCGGCGCGCCAAGGATCTCGGCGTGCGCGCGCTCGTCGCGAAGCCGATCACGCGGCGCAAGCTGCTCGAAGCGCTGACCGCGAAGTAGCCGACAGCGCACGACATCGACGCGTGAGCGGATAAACACACCTGCTGTGAACGCGGCGTCGAGCTCGGCCTCGAGTGTCGATGGCACGCGGCGCGCGCGTTGGTTCGGGCGTTGCACGGCGTGCGGGCGATGCGATTTCTCGTCGTCGTGATGGTCGCGGCGTGTTGGCACTCGCGCGTGCCCGATCCTGCCCGCTGGCAACGTCCGGCAGCCATGGTCGACCTGCTGCCGTCGGGTGCCTGGTTGGTCGGCGGCATGGACTTCGATACGTCGGAATCGAAGCCGCAGCACGACAGCGAGGCGAAGGCCCGCGCACATCCAGATTCGGTGCGCAACGCGACCGGCGGTTGTTCGATTCCAGCGGCCCATGCCGCGGTCGCGGTCTACGGCGACGACGACTTCGCGTTCGCGACCCGCGGCGTGTTCCAGCCGGCCGCGATGATCGCGTGCCTCGGGGACGTCGCGATCCACAACGGCGGCCGTACGAGCCACGACACGATCGAAGGCTACGACGTGCTCGTCACGAAAACGACTGGCGAGCCGACGCTGTACGCCGCGAGCGACAGCGGGATCTTGTTCATGGCGAACAAGGCGATCATGCAGCGATCCCTCGCTGTCGATCTGCAGGCAGCAACCAGCGACCCCGTGCTGGCACCGCTGATCGCCCGGGCGCGCGCCGGCGGTGAGGTCTGGGCAGCGGCTCGACTGGCGCGCGACGCGTCGAGCATCCAGGAGGCGCTCCGCTTCATCGGCGTCAAGCTCGACGGCCACGTCATGACGTTGGTCGCGTGGATTCACATCATGGCGCCGTTCCACATCGAGGTCGAGCTCAGCCTCGAGCGAGCCGGCGATGCGACCCGGCTCGCCGCCGCACTCGACCAGAAGCGGGTGCTGCTCGCCAAGCTCGACGCTCGGCTCGAGCCGATCGCGGACTCGCTGCACATCGAGGCCGACGGTACGCACGTCCACGTCGTCGGGAACCCGGAGCACGTCGAGTGGCTGCAGGCGTTCCAGGCGTTGCTCGCGACGATCGAGCTGATCAAAGCTGGGTCTTAGTGCAGCGCGACGCCGGTCGGATACACCGCAAACGCGGCGTTGCGAAACACCGGCTCGCTCGCGAGCGTCGCTTGTTCGGCGCCGCGATCCATCACGACGTACTGCACGCCGAGCTCGCGACCGCGAACGAGCCGCTCGGCCGCGGTCAGCTTCGACCAGCGCGCGCGGACGTCCGGGATGCTGACCGGATGGTCGAACGCGACGACCCGGCCGAGCCGGCGATACCATGCGACGAGCTCGTCGGGCACGAGCGGCGGCGACTTGAAGTCGACGTAAACCGCGCGGCGCGCGAGCAGTCGGAACGTGCCGAAATCGGGCGATACGAGGAACTCGGCATCGACCGGCGTATGGCCCCGGACCCAGGCGAATAGCTCGGTCGCCGGCGGATCGCCGGTCTCCGCGAAGTGCGGCGCCGCGATGACCGACGCGCGCTCGCCGAGCGCGACGCCTAGCCAGCTCACCGCGAGGATCGCCGGCAACGCCGCGCGCCACCTCACCGGAACGACGAGTGCTGCGGCGATCGCGCCGAGCGCGATCCATAGCGCCCAACCGCCTGGGTACAGGTTCTGGACCGCCTCGGTCCACGCGATCCAGCCCGCGAGCACGACCGCGACGCCGAGCCGCCAGCGCGGTAGCGCGCGCCACCGAGCCGGGTCTTCGAGCGTGGCGACCACTGCACACACCGCGACGATCTGCGCGGCGAGCGCCGCGAACGGCGCCATCCGCCAGACGTAGAGGCGAGTCACGCGCTCGAGCGGCGGGACGAGCGCGATCAAGCACGTCGCGATGCAGATCGCCGCGATGATCACCGCGAGCGCGACGAGCCGGCGAATCGCATCGCGCCGCGCCCACGCCGCCGCGATCGGAGCGACGACGAGCCCGAGCGCAGGCCAGCGCGCGAACCGAACGAGCTCGGTGCTGATCGCGAACGGGTCGTAGTGGACCGGCGCGTGGAACCGCGAGAGCACCCACAGCGCGAGCGTCGGCTCGCTATCGCGCGTCGACGCTAGAATGTCGGGCGCGAGCAGCCCCAGCGCGACGAGTTGCGGCGCGAGCAGCAGGACCAGCCGCTTGACCCGACCGGCCCGCTCGCTCCGGCCGACCACGAGCTCGGCGAGCGTGAACGTACCGATGCCGAGCAGCAAGAAGTTCGCGTGAAACAGTCCGCCGAGCGCGAGCGCGATGCCGGTGACCAACGGCTTGCCGCGCAGGTACGCGGCGATCGCGATGATCCAGCCGAGCGTCGCGAGCAACGATGGCTGGAGATAGCCGCCCCACAGGTACGATCCGGCGATCGATCGGTCGCCGCCGATCGCGAGCCAGCCGGCGATGATCGCGTACACCGCGAGCGCCCGGTGCTCGGTCACCGCGGTGATCACGAGGAACAGCGCCGCGACGACCGCCGTCATCACGACGAAGTGCGCGATGCCGAGGCTGTAGACCCCGCTGTCGTCGATCTGAAACAGCAGCGCGGCGAGCTTGCCGAACACCGAGTGATACATCGTGGTGCCCGAAACCAGCCAATCGTGATGATAGAGCTCGGGGTGCGCCCGGCGCAGCGGCTCGAGCAAGTACGTCGGCTGGTTGAACACGCCGAACCAGTAGTCGCGGGTGTGTGCGATCGCGGCGGCGATCGCGACGACCGCGAGCCAGAGTCGAAGCGGAGACCGCAAGCGGCGGCACCGTAGCAGTGCGGCTAGTCGGTCGTCCCGATCGGTGTCGGGATGTTGCGCGACTTCGCGCCGTTGCCGAGCGTGCCGTGTTGGCCATCGCCCCAACAGAACAACCGCCCGCCGCCGATCGCGCAGGCTCCGAAGTCCGCGGTCGAAACCTCGTCGAACGTGATCCCACTCGGGACGACGACCGGCACCGCGAGCGAGACGTCCGGGATGGTCGGCCCCGCTCCAAGCTCGCTCGCGTAGTTTGCGCCCCAGCACCACACCGCCCCGCCGCACACCGCGCACGAGTTGCTCGAGCCCAGGCTCAAGGAAGTGCAACCGCCCGGCAGCTGCGCGACCGGCGTCGGCGAGGTGACATCCTTGCCACCGAGATCTTGGCCGGCCTCTTCGTTGTCGTCCCTGCCCCAGCACACGACCTGTTGGGTGGAGTCGATCGCGCAGCCGTAGGCGTATCCGGCGGTGACCGCGGAGTACGGGCCGTCGGCCTGTTCCGTCGGATCTGCGATGTCGGTCATCACCGGCACGCTGCCGAGCTGATTGCTCGCGTCGTTGCCCCAACAAACGCGCTCGTTGTCGCTCGTGCGATATGCGCACGCAAACGCCTGGCCGAACGAGATCGAGCCGAGCGAGGTCATGGCGCCGTTGGGATCGTCGAACATGATCGGTTGGCGGGTCTCGTCGTTGTTGAACGGGTTGCCCCAACACGACGGCGCCGAGGTCGCGTCGGGGAACGCGCACGTCGCGTACTTCCCACCGGAGATCCGCCTCCACGTTCCGGTGAGCATGCTGACTTGTGGAGCGTCGGCTTGATCCGGCAACGCGGTGTACGCGCCGTCGCCCCAACACAGCACGTGGCCACCGGTCAGCACGCACGTGTAGTCGACGCCCGAGACGAGCTCGTCTACTTGCGTGACCGGCGCGGGCGCCGCGGTCGGCCGCGCGTAGTCGCACGGCTGTCCCGCGACACATGGTTGATCGTCGCCGCGCGCCACGCCGGCGCTGACTTGGCCCTCGCCGTCGGCACCCCAGCACCACAGCGAGTCGTCGTCGAGGGTCGCGCACACGTGCTCGTCGCCGGCGCTGACGTGTTGCCACGTCCCGTGCGGTGCCATGACCTCGACCGCGACGCTGCTCTCCGACGGCAGACCGTTGCCGAGCTCGCCCGCCGAGTTATCGCCCCAGCACGCGGCGGTCGTGCCGGTGCGCGCACAGCCGAACGCGCCGAACCGCTCGTCGGGCATTCCGTCCTGGAAGATGACGCTGCTGCCGACGACCGCGTCGCCCGTGCCGACCAGGTTCGGCGTCATCGGATCGACGTCGCCCGAGCTCCACAGCCCGGCGGCCTGAGCTCCGCTGGCCGAGTTGTCGGTGCCCCAGCAGTACAGATTGCCGTCGCTACGCGTGCCGCACATCACCTGGTACGAGATGCCGGCGACCGACGTCCAATCGGTCGCGGCGCCGACAGCGGTCGCCGTCGTGTAGTCGACACCGCTGCGATCGATGCGGTTGGCGTATCCGCCTTGGTTGCCGCCCCAGCAGTACAGCGCCCCGCTCGTCGCCGAGGCATCGGCGGCGGTGATCGCGCAGCTGATGCTGTTGCCCGCGTAGATCGCGATCGGCGTTCCGGGCACCGAAACCGCGGTCGGAGTCGCGACCGTCAGGCCGCCCGGTTGACCACATTGCCCCACGTCGTTCGCGCCCCAGCACGCGACCACGCCGGCGACCGTGATGCCACAGCTATGGTCGTAGCCCGCCGCGACCTCGGCCCACGAGTCGCTCGAATCGGGCGTCGTGATCTGCGTCGCGAGCGTGGTCGGCATGCCCGTGCCGACTTCGTCGTCGAGCCCCCAGCACCACAGCTGTCCGGATCCGACGGCGCAGCTATGTGCGCCCCCGGCCGCGATCGCGGTGAACGCAGGAGGTGTCGCGCCCAACGCGAACATCACCGCCATCGGCGTCGCGATCACGCCGCCGCGGCCCGCGACCGACTCGCCGTTCTTGTTGCTGCCCCAGCACATCGCCATGCCGGCGTGAACGCCGCAGGTATGCTGCGCGCCCGCGGACACCGCCGTCCATGCACCGTCCTGTGGAGCGACCGCGGTCGGGATGGCGGTCGCCGCGACCTCGCTGCCCGCCGCGATCTGCCCCTTCGAGTTGTCGCCCCAGCAATAGACGTCGCCCGCTGTGGTGAGCGCGCAACTGTGTCGCGCGCCGACCACGATCGCTGCGTAGTCGAGCGCGGGGACCGGGCAGCTCGAGCCGTCATACTTGACACATACGCTGTTCTGGCAGACCAGGTCGTCCGGGCAGCTGTCGGTGCACTTTGCACCACAGGCGACGCTCGCCGACGGGGGCGCGTAGCAGCCCTCGATCGCGATCGCCATCCCGAGCAACGCGAGCCCGCGCATTCGTGTCTCAAAGGTAACGCGGTTGACCACCGAGGCGCCAACCTGACACCGGCGCCTCGACTTGCCGGGAAACCCGACAGGCTATTCGCTCGTACACCACGCATGGCCCCGCGATCGTTGAAATCTCGGTGTAGTTGCTCCGGCACGCGAGTTGCTGTAGCTAGCGTCATGCGGCCCTGGCTGGTTATCGCGCTCATCGCCTGCGCCTCCCCGATCGGAGTCGCAGCGCCCGTAGCCGGTAGCTCGTCGGGCATGCGGGTCTACGAGAGCTCGGAAGACCACGCCGTTACCGAAGGTGATCTCGTGGTCGACGGCGATCCGAGCGAGCTCTACGACCACGTGCTCGATTACGCCCGGTGGACCGAGATCTTTCCAGACGTGGCCAAGGTCGTCGTCACCCGGAAGGAAGGCGTCGACGCTCGGGTCACGCTGATCGCGCCCGACGGGCATCGCGACAACCTGCACTTCCACAACCAGCCCGCGGCGCGGATGGTGTGGTTCGAGGACACCGGCGGCCGCGCGACGGTGTGGGCCGAGATCATGTTCGTCCCAGGCCCTGGTCCGGGCACGACGCGGATCCATACCCGGCTGTTCGCGCGAGTCAACGGCATCGTCTCGCTCGTCGTTCCCGACGGCGACGTCCGCAAGATGCGAGAGACCCGGATCCAGCGCCAGCTCGTGCACATGCGCGACTACTTCGCCCATCGCAAAGCGATGGCGCTACAGATGCGCTAGCGCCGTTTCTTCTGCGGCTTGCCCTTGGCGCCGCGATGCGAGACCGCGAAGCGGATCTTGCCACCGCTCGCGCTCGTGCGTGGCCGCGCACCGGGCTCCGAGCGCTCGCGGCCCGCTCGTTCGACCTCGCGCCCGACCTTGCGGCGTTGCTTGATCGGCGTCTTCGGGGCGACCTCGAGCCGCGGCGGCACCGACTTCGGTGCACGGCCCGGCGGGGTCGGCGATGCGCCCGTGCGCGCGACCGCGATCAACGTGAAGTCGATGCGGCGGCGGATGACCGAGACGTTCGCGATCTCGATCTTCACCTTGTCGCCGAGCTCGATCGAGCGACCTGTCCGGCGGCCGGACAGACGCATGTGGATCGCGTCGTGATCGAACGGCTCGCCCAGCGAATCGAGCTTGATCAAGCCCTCGACGAACGGCTCTTCGATCTCGACGAACGCGCCGAAGCTGGTCACCGCGGACACGACGCCATCGAATTGCTCGCCGACTTGATCGCGCATCAAGTACGCGCGGTACATCGCGACGGCCTCGCGCTCCGCTTCCATCGCGCGGCGCTCGTTCGCGCTCGACGCGCTCGCGAGCTCGGTCAACGTTTCGGTCGGCGGCGGCGGCTTCGCGTAGCCACCGCCGGACGCGGCGCCATCGCGATGCAGCTGGTGCTTGAGCAAGCGGTGGACGAGCAAGTCGGGATAGCGCCGGATCGGCGATGTGAAGTGCAGATAGTCGCCCGACGCCAGTCCGAAGTGACCGATCGGGACGGTGTCCCACACCGCCTGCGTGAGCGTGCGCAACAACAAGAACTGCAGCGCCTGGCCGCCTTCTTTCTGCGCGATCTGATCGAGCACCGCTTTCATCCCGAGCGGCGTCGTCGCGGCGTCGATGTCGACCGTGATCTCGTAGGCCGCGAGGATCTCGGCGAGCTGCGCGACGCGATCCTTCTTCGGCGGCGCGTGGACGCGCCACACGGTTGCCGCATCGCGCTTGCGGAAGAAGCTGCCGACCGCCTCGTTCGCGGCGATCATGAATTCTTCGACGAGCTGATACGCCTGCTTGACTTGCGGATCGCCCTTCGCGCGCACGACATCGCGGACGAGCCGCGGGTCATCGGCGTCGAGCACGACCTTCGGCTCGGCGATCTCGAGATCGAGCGAACCGCGCGCTTGGCGCTTCGCACGCAAGATGCGCGACAGCGCGTGCAGCCGCTTCAGCTCACCTTGCCACTCGCGATACTGCTCGCGTCGGCCACGAAAATCGCCATCGAGCGCGGCGGCGACGCCGGGATAGTCGAGCCGGCCCTTGCTGCGGATCACCGCGGCGGCATAGCTGACGTCCTGGACCTCGCCGTCGCCGCTGTAGTCGAGCCGCACCACCATCGCGCAGCGATCGACGAGCGGGTTGAGCGAGCAGATGCCGCCCGACAGCTCGTGCGGCAACATCGGGATCACACGATCGGGCAAGTACACCGACACGCCGCGGATCGCGGCCTCGCGATCGAGCGGGTCGCCCCACCTCACGTAGTGCGAGACGTCGGCGACCGCGACCCACACGCGCGGCCCGCCATGCGGACCGTCCTCGATGCACAGCGCGTCGTCGAAGTCACGCGCGGTCTCGGGATCGATCGTGCAGAACCGGCGATCGCGCAGATCGATCCGGTCGGCGAGGTCGGTCGGGAGGAGCTCCTGCGAGGTCCTGAGTGCTTGCGCTTGGACGTCGTCGGGGAACTCGAGCGGGATCGAGCCGACCGCGAGGATCTTCTCGATCTCGGTGCGCGGATCCTCGGGATCGCCGAGCACCTTGAGCAACCGCCCGGCGAGCTCGCGCCGCGCGGCATCGGGATAGCGCGTGATCTCGAGGACGACCGAGTCGCCGTCTTTTCCGATCGGCGCGTCGTCGACCCCGACCCGACCGTAATCCGCGGCGATCCGCGGATCATCCGGCTCGAGATAGAGAGCCCGACCGACCCGGCGCAGGATGCCGGTCAACCGCGCGCGGCCGCGTGCGAGCACCTCGAGGACGCGCCCCTCCGTCCCGCGCAACCCGGGCCAGGTCTCGACCGCGACGCGATCGCCGTCGAGCGACGTGCCGCGATACTTCGCGGGCACGAACACGGTCTCGCGCTCCTCGGTCTGGACAAAGCCGTAGCCCGCCGGGTGCACCGTGATCCGCCCGATCGTGCGCAGATCCTTCGCAGCCGCCGGCGGTGCGCCGAACACGTCACCGGTGTCAGGATCGTAGACCGTGTCGACGATCTTTGGCTTCACCGCCTTCGGCGGCGGCGCGTGCACCCGCTTCGCGGGCTCGGCCGGGTCGACGCGCTTGGTCGCCCCACTCCACGGCAGCTTCGCCGCGCGCGCCGGTTTGGCCGCGAGTTGCTTCGCCGGCTTCGACACCGGAATCCCGCGCAGGGGTAGCTGCGGTGACACCGGCGCCACCGGATTCGGCAGGGGCTTGTTGTGGGGATCCGCGGGCCGGCCACTCGGCGACAGCGCGAACGCTCCGCCGGGCAGCACGGCGACGAGCCCTTCCTCGACGAGGTCGAGCAGCTCCGCGCGAAGCGGAGCGTAGTCTTGTTTGCGCGCGCCGAGCTCGTCGGCGAGGGCGGTGAGCTTGATGCCCGGAGTAACCAGGCGCGACAGGCAGTAGAGGATCGCCTGTCGATCGAATTGAGACATTAGATGTGCATTCCTTAGTAACGAAGATCAGTGAAACGAATGCAGGTGACCATCGTCACCTGCGATGAACAGGGTGCCGTCGTGCGCGATCGCGGGCGTCGTGTCGACGTCGTCGGGAAACGCGAGCAGCCACGCCAGCGTGCCGTCGGGTGCGACCGCGTAGACGCGCTCGTCTTCCGCGCCGAACAAGATCGTCCCGTTGGTCGCGATGCCGGGCGCGCTCTGGATCTTGTCGGCGGCGGCGACCTTCCATTTGACCTCGCCGGTCGGCGCGATCGCGTAGAGGTTCGCATCGTGGCTCCCGACGTAGATCGTCCCGTCGCTGCCGATCGCCGCCCCGGCGCGCACGTCGCCGCCGGTGACGACCTTCCACGCGACGACCCCGGCCGGGGTGATCGCGTAGAGCGCGTGGTCATCGCTGCCGACGTAGATCGTGCCGTCGCTGCCGATCGCGGGCGCGGCGTCGACGTCGCCGCCGGTGCGCACCTCCCACTTCTTCGTGCCGTCCGGGCCGATCGCGTAGAGCGCATCGTCCTGGCTACCGGCGTAGACCGTGCCGTCGGGCGCGATCGCCGGGGTCGACGCGACATGCTCGGCGGTCGCGAGCTTCCAGCGCAGCGTGCCGTCCGGCCACACCGCGTGCACGCCGTCGCCGCCGACATAGATCGTGCCGTCCGGGCCGATCGTCGGGCCGCCGTCGACATCGCAGCGCGACGACTCCGGGCCAAAGCCGGCCGGATCGCACAGGCCGAGCCGCAGCTTCCACTTAAGCTTGCCCGCGGAGGTCACCGCGTAGAGGTGGTCGTCATCGGAGCCGACGTAGATCGTGCCGTCCTCGGCCACCGCGGGCGTGCTCCACGATCGGTCACCGGTCTTGAACGTCCACTTGACCGCGCCGGTCTGGTCGATCGCGTAGAGCCCTCCGTCCTGCGACGCGACGTAGATCGTCCCGTCGGGGCCGATCGTCGGCGAGCCGGCGACCGGGCCGTGGACGTCGGTGCTCCACTTCTCGGTCGGCGCCTTCGCCGGCGCGGGGCCGCCGCGTCGCCCGGTATGGCGCGCATCGCCACCCGCCATCGCGAACGGCGGCGAGCCGGTCGGCCCGGTCGTCGGCGAGACGACCACAGCCGCAGCCGAGCCGACCGCCGCGGCATCGCCACGCCGGGCAACCGCCGGTGGATCCTTGCAATCACACCCGCCGGAACGAGCCTGAGTGCCCGAGCACCCGGCCAGGGCGGCACTGGCCAGCCCCAACAAAACCTTCACGCGGCGCAAGCTAGCACGGAACGACGGTCACGCCTTCGGGAGATCGTTCGAGAACCGCTCGGCGAGCTTTTCGAAGTAACGCCGCGTCTCTTCGAGCACGATCGGATCTTGATCGGGATACATGCGAATGCCGTGGGCGCCGAACGGATCGGTCGTCACCGGCCCGACGGGCAGGCCACCGACGATCCCCGTCTGCTCGTGATAGAGCAGCGCCAACACCTCGGAATGGTTCTCGGGCACCAAAAAGGTCCGCCGCCCGAGCTCCGGGCGCCCGTCTTTGAAGCCGTCGACCAGCTTGGCCATGTCCGAACCCCACGAGTCTACCGCTCGCACCTGCGTGGCGAAAGTCCCAAGTCCACTCGCCGACAGGCGATCTGCCGGGTTTAAGCTGACCGGGTGCTCGAGCTGTGGTTCGACTTTTCGTGCCCGTACGCGTATCTCGCGTCGCATCGCGCGGCCGGGCTGGCGCGCGCGGCGGGCGTCGAGCTCGCGTGGAAGCCGATGCTGCTCGGCGGCGTGTTTCGCGGCATCGGAGCCGGCGATGGCCCGATGGCGACGCTCGGCCCGGCGAAAGCGGCGCACAACCTCGCCGATATGCAGCGCTGGGCGGCGCGGTGGAACGTGCCGTTCGCGATGCCGGCCGCCCACCCGATGCGCACGGTGCGAGCGCTGCGCGTGCTGTGCGCGCTGCCCCACTCCCGCTGGCCCGACGCGATCGCAGCGCTGTTCGCGGCGTACTGGCAGCGCACCGCCGAGATCACGCGCGACGACGTCATCGCGGCCGCACTCGCCGGTGCCGCGATCCCCGAGCCCGAGATTCGCGACGCGCTCGCTCGCGCCGACGGCGACGACATCAAGGCCGAGCTGCGCCGGCGCACCGACGAAGCGATCGCGCTCGGTATCTTCGGCGCACCCGCGTGGGTGATCCGTCGAGCCGGCCAAGCCCCGGTGTTGATCTGGGGACAAGATCGCGAGCCGTGGGTCACCGCCGCGCTCGCCGGCGTCGAGCTCGACGGTGGCGCCGGCGGCTCGGCGCTGCACCCGGCCCGCCCGACTCGCTCGCCCACGCCGCCGACGACGGCGCGCTCGCTGGAGATGTTCTTCGATGTCGCGAGCCCGTACGCGTATCTCGGGCTGACCCAGGTGCCGGCGCTCGTCGCCGAGACCGGAGCGACCCTGCGCCTCCGCCCGATCTTGCTCGGCGGGTTGTTTCGCGACATCGGCCAGGTCGACGTGCCGCTGGACGCGATGCCGAAGCCGAAGCGCGGCTATGTCGCGCTCGATCTCGCGCGCTGGGCGCGATGGTGGGGCGTGAAGCTCGACTGGCCGCGCAAGTTCCCGCAGCGCACGATCACCGCGCAGCGGCTGTGCATCGTCGCGCGCGACGCCGGCGACGACGTCGCGCTCGGGCTCGCGACCGCGCTCGGTCGCGCGATGTGGAGCGACCAGCGCGACCTCGAGCAGCTCGACACGGTGCGCGCGATCGCCGTCGACGCGGGCTGTCCGGCCGAATGGGTCGAGCGCACGCACGAGCCCGCGATCAAGGCCGCGTTGATCGCGGAGACCGCGGCGGCGCGAGCGGCGGGCGCGTTCGGCGTGCCGAGCTGGGTCGTGGGTGGTACCGGCGAGCTACTGTGGGGCCAAGACCGGCTCGACTTCGTCGCCGAAGCGCTCGGACGAAGCTAGCGGACATGATCGTCATCACCATCGTCTGCGCGGTCGCGACGTTCGCGTTGATCGCGGCGGAGTGGCGCGGCGCGCGGCGCTGGCGCGCGATCGCGAAGATCACCGCGTCGGCCGCGTTCGTCGCGACCGGAGTGCTCGCCGCGAACGGGCGCAGCGATGGCTACGCGTGCGCGCTGATCGTCGGGCTCGTCCTGGGAGCGATCGGCGACGTCGCGCTGCTCGGCGACGGTCAAGGCGCGTTTCTCGCCGGTCTGGGCGCGTTCCTGCTCGGCCACCTCGCGTACGTCATCGCACTCGCGCAGCTGTCGGCACCGAGCACGTGGTTTGCGCTCGCGGGCCCGGCGGCCGCGCTGCCGATCGCGATCGGCGCGATCGCCGTCGCCGTGCTGTGGCGCCGGCTCGGCTCGATGCGGGTGCCCGTGATCCTCTACGTCCTCGCGATCGTGACGATGGTGATCGGCGCCCTCGCGACGCACCGGGCGATCGTCATCGCCGGCGCGGCCCTGTTCTTCGCGTCCGATCTCTCGGTGGCGCGCGACAAGTTCGTCGGCAAAGCGTTCGCGAACAAGGCGTGGGGGCTGCCGGCGTATTTCGGGGGCCAGCTCCTGCTCGCATGGTCGCTCGCCGAGCGGTGAGGTATCGTCGCGGGTGATGGTCGACGAACCGCTGCTCGCACCCTTCGCCGGATCGCACGGCGGCTTCCCGCGCTTCGATCTGTTCCATGCCGCAAGGTTCCCCGCGGCGTTCGACACCGCGATGACCCGAAACCGCGCCGAGCTCGCGGCGATCGTGACGAACCAGCACGCGGCGACGTTCGACAACACGATCGTCGCGTTCGAGCGCGGCGGGCGAGCGCTCAATCAGGTCAGCACGCTGTTCGGCGTCTATGCGTCGACGCTGAGCGACAAGACCGTCCAGCAGCTCGAGCAGGATCTCGGCCCCAAGCTCGCGGCGTACAGCGACGAGGTCATCCAGAACGCGCGCCTGTTCGACCGGATCAAGGCGGTCTACGACTCGCGCGCGACGCTGAAGATCACGCCCGAGCAGCTGCGCTTGCTCGAGGTCACGTATCAGAGCTTCGCCCGTCACGGTGCCGGGCTCGACGCCGCCGGCAAGACGCGGCTGCAGGCGATCAACCAGCGGCTCGCGACCCTGTTCACGACCTTCGCCCAGAACCAGCTCGCCGACGAAGAGTCCGGGGAGCTCGTGCTCACCGCCGAGACCGATCTCGCCGGCCTGCCTGCATCGGTGCGCGATGCCGCCAAACAAGACGCCGAAACCAAGGGCATGAAGGGCCGTTGGCGGTTCGGCAACACGCGCTCGGCGATGGAGCCGTTCCTCACGTACTCGGCCCGGCGTGATCTGCGCGAGAAGGCGTTCCGGATGTTCACGTCGCGCGGCGACAACAACGACGCGCATGACAACAAGAAGACGATCGTCGAGATCCTCGCCCTGCGCGGCGAACGCGCGAAGCTGCTCGGTTTTCCGAGCCACGCGCACTGGATCATCAGCGACAACATGGCGAAGACGCCCGACGCCGCGATGGCGTTGATGATGCGCGTGTGGAAGGCCGCGGTCGCGCGCGTCCACGAGGAAGTCGCCGACATGCAGAAGCTCGCCGATAGCAAGGATCCGCACCACAAGGCGCCGCCGATCGCACCGTGGGACTACCGCTACTACGCCGAGAAAGTGCGCAAAGCGCGGTACGACCTCGATCAGGACGACGTCAAGGCGTACCTCCAGCTCGACAAGCTGCGCGAGGCGATGTTCTGGGCATCGGGCCAGCTCTACGGCTTCACGTTCACCCAGGTCCACGATGTCCCGACGGCGCGTCCCGAGCTCTCGGTGTACGAGGTCACGCGCGGCGGCCATCACCTGGGCCTGTGGTACTTCGATCCCTACGCGCGGCAGGGCAAGCGCTCCGGCGCGTGGATGAGCGAGTACCGTACCCAGCGCACCGACGACGGCGTCACGCCGCCGATCGTGTCGAACAACGCGAACTTCGTCGGCGGCAAACCCGGCGAGCCCGTCCTGATCTCGTGGGAAGACGCGGTCACGATGTTCCACGAGTTCGGCCATGCGCTGCACGGCCTCAACTCGAACGTGCACTATGCGACGCTCGCCGGCACCAACACCAAGCGCGACTTCGTCGAGTTCCCGAGCCAGCTCAACGAGCACTGGCTGCCGACCAAGGAGGTGCTCGGCAAGTACTGCGTCCACTACCAGACCGGCAAGCCGATTCCCGACGAGCTCGTCGCGAAGATCGGCAAGGCGAAGCACTTCAACCAGGGGTTCGCGACGGTCGAGTATCTCGCGGGCGCGATCTACGACTTGAAGATCCACCTCGAGCCACCCGGCAAGCCGATCGATCCCGCCGAGTTCGAGAGGCGCACGATGAAGGAGCTCGGCATGCCCTCCGAGATCGTGATGCGCCATCGCCCGACCCAGTTCGGCCACATCTTCGCCGACGATGGCTACTCCGCGGGTTACTACGCCTATATCTGGGCGGACACGCTGACCGCCGATGCCGCGGAGGTGTTCGCGCAGGCGGGGTACTACGACAAGGCGACCGCGAAGCGGCTGTACGAGTCGATCATGAGCGTCGGTAACTCGATCGCCCCGGACGAGGCGTTTCGAAGGTTCCGCGGCCGCGATGTCGATACGAACGCGCTGATGCGCGATCGCGGCTTCCCGACGGCCTAGCCCTACTTCTTCTTGCCGCGCTTGGCCCGGCGCGCCTTGCTCCGCGCCTGACCGCGCTTGTGCCACGCCTTCTTGCGCGCCTTCATCTTGCGATCCTTGAGGCGGCGCTTCTGTTTGAACTTGGGGCGAGACTTGAGCTTGCGCTTCGTACGGAGACCCATAGGGGCACGTCTATACAACGACCGACGGGGCTGTAACCAGCGGGGGTGGTCGTCGTATACCAGCCACGGTCTCGATGGCCGATCCCCTGGAGCTCATGCTGCGGTACTGCGATGGCGATGCGCAAGCATTCCGCGAGCTCTACGCGTTGGTGGCCCCCCGCCTCCTCGGGTACCTGGCGAAGATGACGCGCGACCGCGCCGTCGCGGACGACCTGCTCCAGCAGACGTTCCTCAAGCTCCACCGCGCGCGCGCCGCGTATGTCCGAGGCGCGGATCCGGTGCCGTGGCTGTACTCGATCGCGCATCGGACGTTTCTCGACGAGGTGCGCAAGCAGAAGCGCGCCGTCGTGCGTACCGCCGAGGATGACGTGCCCGAGGTTCCGGCGGTGATCACCGGCGAATCGGTCGAACGCCGCGACGAGCCGGCGGATCCCGAGCTCGCACGCGCCGCGCTCGACGCGCTCGCGCGGTTGCCCGACCAGCAACGAGAGGCGGTCGTGCTGACCAAGCTCGACGGCAAGTCGGTCGCCGAAGCTGCCGCGATCGCCGGGACGACCGTCGGCGCGATGAAGGTGCGCGCTCATCGCGGCTACGAGGCGCTGCGCAAGTTGTTGCTGCCCTCGGCGCGGCCCCACAAGGTGGCGTCATGACGGTCGGCCCCGAGATGCCCGAGCTGGTCGAGCTGAACGGGCTCGCGGCGCCGGTCCCGGCGCCGTTGTCCGCAGCGCTCGAGGCCGAGCTCGGCGCCCTCGCTCCGGTCGCGCCGCGCCGGCCGCTGCGCCAACTCGCGGTGCTCGCGGTGGCTTCGCTGATCTACGGCGCGGGCCTGATCGCCGCACTCGCCTTTCGGCGCGACCTCGACGAGCTGCCGACCGCTTGGCTGGTGGGTGCCGGCGGTGTGTGGCTGCTCGGCTTCGCGGTGCCGATCTATCTCGCGCTCGTGCCGCGGCCGGGCTCCATCGTGCCGCGCGCCCAGCTCGCGTTCGCCGCGGCGATCGTCGTATCGATCGGCTTTGTCGCCATGGGCGTCGCCCTGCACCCGCACGGGGCGTCCAGCCTCCACTACGGGTGGCCGCACTTCGCCCACGGTTGTTCGTGCCTCGGGATCGGCCTGTTGACCGCGATCGTCCCGGTCGTGGCGGGCGCGGTGTTCCTGCGCGGCGCGTTGCCGGTCGGCTCGCGCTGGATCGCGGCGGCGCTCGGTGCCGGCGGCGGCTGTCTCGGGGGGCTCGTCCTTCACCTCCACTGCCCCATCTCCGATTGGCAGCACGTCGGGTTGATCCACGGTGGCGTCGTCGGTGTCGCCGCGCTGCTGTCGGCCGCGATCGTGCCACGCGTCTCGGCCTAGCCCGGCTCGTTCGACCGGTCGTGCTGCCCACGCCTCGCCGGTGATAATCTGTCGACCGTGATCGGCCTCGTGCTGTCGTGCGAGCACGCCTCCTGGCGGCTACCGTCGGACGTCGATCTCGGCGTGCCGCGCGACGTGCTGACCTCGCAGGCGAGCTGGGACCACGGCGCGCTCGAGATCGCGACCGCGCTGTCGGACGAGGTCCGCCTGCCCGTTCACACCGGCGCGTTCTCGCGGATGTTCGTCGATCTCAATCGCGCCGCCGATCACCCCGACGTGATTCCGTCGCGGAGCTATGGCGCCGATGTGCCGGGCAACGTCGCGCTGACCGCTGGCGAACGGGCGGGCCGGCTCGCGCGGTTTCACGCGCCGTATTGGGACGCGATCCGGCGCGATGTCGCGGCCGGGCTCGCCGATCGAGGCGCGGTGCTCCACCTGTCGTCGCACAGCTTCGCGCCCGAGCTCGATCCGGCGAATCGCGCGTTCGATTGCGGTGTGCTCTACGATCCGGCGCACGCGTTCGAGGCCGAGCTCGCCGAGCAATTGCTGGCCGCGCTGCGCGGCGCCGGGCTCGAGGCCCGCGCGAACGAGCCGTACAGCGGGATAGGCCCCGCGGTGTGCACGTCGCTGCGGCGCGAATTCGCGGGCAAGCGCTACGCCGGCATCGAGCTCGAGACCTCGCACGCGGTCACGACCGCGGATCGCGGTTGCGCGCGCGTCGCGGCGGCGGTCGCGCCGTTCTTAGCCCACGTCGCCGTATGACCGCGCCCGCGAACACGCCGATTCCACGTCCCGACACCGTGCCCGGCGAAGCGCGCTGGGATGGCGCGGTGGGCGTCGAGTGGCAGACCGGTCCGGTCGACGGCGACGGCCACAAGCACGGCTTGTTTCGCGGCTGGTCGCGCGCCGGCGTGCTGCATTCGGAGACGCCGTACGACCACGGGGTGCTGCACGGCAAGCAGCGGCGGTTTCATCCCGACGGCTCGATCGCGCTGGTGTCCGAATGGGCACGCGGCATCGAGCTCGACACCATCTACTACCGCAACGATACCTCGCATCCGGCTTCGCCCGAGCCGTTCCCCGAGTGCTCCCCCGCCGTGCGCTCCGCCGGGTTCTATACGCGCGACGGCCGCGCGAACTACACGATCCGCTACTTCCTGCGCGATGGCACCGAGGCCGGGCCCGACGGCCAGCCGGTTCCGCCGCGACCGCCGAGCGTGCCCGCGAGCGCGCGCTGGTTGCCGGACCTGCGCGCGTGGGTCGACGGCGAGCTCGAGCGCGGCACGAATCGCCGACTCGGGGTGTGGCGGCGGTGGTCGCGCGCGGGCACGTTCGAGCGCGACGAGCGTTACGACGCGGGCGTGCTGGTCAGCGCGAGCGAGCGCGGCGAGGGCGGCGCGGTCAGCTTCGAAGCGGTGCGCGACGGCGGCGCGATGCAGTGCACGCTGTTTGCCGGGGGCGCGCGGGTCGCGGCCGGGGCGATCGCCGACGGCTCGCTCGCGGGCACGTGGCGACTGTTCGGCGAGCCCGACCGCGAGCTCGACGCGACGCCGCATCGCATCGCCCACGACATCACCGGCGTCCGGCTCGAGCGCACGCTGGCCGACCTGGCGTATCGCGCCGACGAGCCGGCGCTCGAGCTACCGACCGAGATCATCGGCATCGACCGCGAGCCGTGGCATGTCACCGCCGGCTCGCAGGGCCGCCGCGTCGCCGAGATCCCGCGTCTCGTGCGCGCGCTCGTCGCGGCCGACCCGCGCGTTCGCGACTATGCGCTCGACGCGATCGAAGCGGAGCTCGATCGCCACGGCGAGGTGTTCCCCGCGACCGCGCTTGCGATCCCGTACCTCGCGCGGCTGCTCGCGCATCCGAACGCCGATGCGAGCGCGCTCGTTCGCGTCATCCACGTCGCAGCCGAGACCACGACGACCGCCGCCGAGCCCGCGCCCGTGCACGCCGCGGTCAGCGCCGCGATCGCGCTGGCGTGGCCCGCGATCTGGGCCCGGTTCGCGAGCGCCGGAGGCGACGATCGCCATCGCATCCTCGGCATCGCGCGCGCCGCGCCGAACGCGCGCGCCGACGTGCTCGCGCTGGCGACCCACGATCCCGATCCGGTGATGCGCGCGTTCGCGATGACGAGCATCACCGACGGCGACTACCAGCTCGCCGAGGTCAAGCCGTGTCTCGACGATCGCGACCCGCTCGTCCGCGCCGCCACCGCGATCGCGATCGGGTGCAGCGCCGGCCCCGAATCGCCGCGCGAGGTCGTCACTGCGCTCGCCGACGCGATCCGCCGCCACAAGGAGCTCGCTCCGCGGTTCGCCGCGCTGACCTGGGCCGAGGAGCACGTCCTGGCACAGCTCGCGTTCGCCGCCGGCGCGATCGGCACGTCGGATGCGCGCTCGCTCGTCCACGCGTTGTGCGCGGTGTTCGGCGAGGTCGACGGTCGCTCGGCGATCACGTTTGCGACCGGGCTGCTCGCGCTCGCGTTCGGCAGCGGCGAGCGCCCGTTCGCGAAGCGATTCGTCGAGATCCTGCAGACGCTCGCGACGAGCCCGGGGTTCTGGGTCTACGACAACGAGGCGAGCGAGCTGCTCGGCCGCTGGAACTTGCCGCCCGAACGCAAGCAGCTCGCCGCCTTCGTCACGCGGCTCGGCGCGGCGCGCGATGCCGAGAGCATCGCGTACGCGAAGATGCACTCACATTAGCTGCAGGTCGACGCGGCGATCTCGGCGCCAGCCGGCGTCGTCGGTGCCGGTCGCATCCAGCGCGCCCCGGGTCGTCTCGGCGAGCTGGGGCGTGCCCACGCCGAGCCGCTGCAAGTACGTCTCGACGTTGTGAGCGCGGCGATCGCCGAGTGACAGGTTGTACTCCTCGGTGCCGCGCGGATCGGCGCGACCCACGAGCTGGAGCTTGCGACCCTTGAGCGGCCCGGTCGTCACGCACCGCGCGATCTGATTCAGGACGTCGCGATCGCTCGTCGTCAGCTCGGCTTGATTGAAGTCGAACTTCGGCGTCTGCTGCTCGCTCGACACCGTGAGCTGGCACTGCTTGACGAGCTCGTCGGACGCGCTGACGTTCGTGCTGACCGGCGTGCCAGGCGCGGGCTTCGCGTCCGAGCTCGCGACCGGCGGTGTGCTCTCGACCGGCCCGACCGGCGCCTTGGCGTGGTGGCATGCCGCGAGCGCACACGCCGCGAGGACGCCGACAACTAGCTGAAATCGCATATCGTCTCCCTTGCTGTTCTAACGGTTCGTACCCGGGATGACGGAGCCCCAAGCGAGGTGTTCACGAACGCACGGCGATTTCTGCCGTCGTATGCTTCGTGCTGGCGATGGTTCGCGTCGACGACTCGGATAGCGAGATGGCCGTTCAATTCGAGCGGATCGTCCGGCGCGTCAAACGCTCGATGAGCTACCGCGGCTCCTACAGTACGAACGACATCTTGTCGTCGCTCGTGATGCGCTGGGTCCAGAGCGGCGAATGGGAGCGGTTGCGCGAGCTGCCGGCCGAACAGCGCCACATCGGCCAGAGCGTGCGCCGGTTCATCCTCGATCGGCTCGACCAACTCCGCCGCCGTGGCCAGCGCGAAGACGTCGCCGACGATCTCGTCATGCCCGATGACGCCACGCTCGCCGAGATGATCGAGCTCGCCGAGCTCCGCGAGTGGATCGCGGCGCGCGTCGTCGAGCTCGAGCAAGGCATCACCGATCCGCGCGTCAAGATCCCGGTCGCGGTACCGCGCGAGCTCGGCAAGACCTTGCGCTTGCACCTCGAGGGCAGCACTCAGCGCCAGATCGCGATGACGCTCGGCATGTCCCTCGGCGCGGTCAACAAACGAATCGCCGAAGGCACGAGCTATCTCGTCGTGCTGCAGAGCATCGACGCCGGGGTCGCGACCTCGTGAACCGGATCCGCGAGCTACTCGCCGAGATCGCGACCGAGCCGCCGGCGCGGTGGGAGAGGCTCGTCAAGCAGCACTTCGCCGACGACGGCGTGCTCGCGGCTCAAGCGCTGCTCTGGCTGCGCGCCGACCTCGACAAGGTCGCCGACGATGCCGCCCCACCGGTGCTCGGCAGCGATCAGCGCTATGTCCTCGGCGCACGGCTCGACACCGGTGCGACCGCCGCGGTCTGGCAAGCGTACGACAAGAAGCTCGGGCGCCACGTCGCGGTCAAGCTGTTTCACAACGAGTCCGGCCCTGCGGTCGATGAGGCTCGCGCCGCATGCGACGTGATCAGCGATCACGTGATTCGCGTGCTCGACGTCCACGACTCCGAGCGACCCTACATCGTGATGGAGCTCGTCGGCGAGCACGATCCGCAGCGCGGCGAGCTCGTCCCCGGTGTGTCGGCGGCGGTCGCGCGTCCGTTCGATATCGCGGAGGCTGTGCGCTGGGTGCGCGATGTCGCGCGCGGCGTCCACGACGCCCACCTTCGCGACGTGTTCCATCGCGATCTCAAACCGCACAACGTGCTGATCACACCCGTGTCGCGGCGCGCTCGGATCGGCGACTTCGGGCTCGCCGTCAGTGCGACCGAGGCTCCGCTCGCGCTGATGACCGGCGGGCCGAGCGGGCCGTTGCGCATCGCCGGTACCCCGGCGTACATGGCGCCCGAACAGGCTCGCGGTTTGCCGACGACGCTCGATCCCGGTGACGCGACCGATCGCGCGCGGCTCGTCGCGATCGACGTATGGGGCCTCGGTGCGCTCGCGTGCGATCTGCTATGCGGCCATCCACCGTGGCGCGCACGTGGCGACGATTCGCTCGCGTGGGAGATCGCGGCGTCGGGCGCCCGGCCCGAGCTCGCGACGAGGACGCCGTGGGGCGAGCGGATTCCGCGCCGGCTCGCCCGCGTGATCGAGAGGGCGCTCGCCGACGATCCGGCCAAGCGTTACCCGAGTGCCGCCGAGGTCGGTCGCGAGCTCGACGCGTTCCTCGCGCAGCGTCCGATGAGCCACGACCGATCGCGATTCGTGCGCGCGATGCTGTGGTGTCGGCGCAACCCGCAGCTGTCGTTCACCGCGGCGGCTGCGGCGGCACTCGCGATCGTGACGATGGCCGCCTACCTCACCGTGCGCGATCTGCGCGGGCAGCGGCGCGACCTCACGAGCGAGGTCGACGCGAAAGAGCTCGACAACGCGGCGCTCGCCGAACGTGGCAGCACGATGCGCGCCGAGCTCGCATCGGCAGATACCCAACTTGCGGCGACCAAGGCGCAGATCGCGCGCGACGGCGATTCCCTCGGCAAGCTCGAGCGCGCGCTCGCGGACGCACAAACGACGTATCGCGGGGTGATCGCAGCGCTCGATCAAAAACTGCATGACGCCGGGGCCGAAACCCGACAGCTCGTCGGTGACTTGACGATCGCGCGCAGCGCTCGCGCCGCCGCCGAGCTCGGCCGCAACATGTACGAAGGGTTCTGGACGACCGCTCGCGGCGATGCGGACCGCGCGGCGAAAGAGCGCGACCAGGCACAGAAAGAGCGCGATACCGCTCGCAGCGAGCGCGACCAGCTCGCGAAAGAACGCGACGCCGCCCGCGCCGATCGCGATAAGCTCGCCGACGCGAAGAGCCAAGCCGACGCCGACGTCGCGAGGCTCACCGCCGCTGCGGACGTCAGCGCGAAGCGGATCGCCGAGCTCGAGCGAGAGATCGCGCCGCTCCATGCCGGCAGCGCGACCGGCGGCGGCAGCGGCAGCGGCCAAGATCCGGCGGCCCCGCTCGCCGCCCCCTAGTCTCGGTCGAGCTCTTCGATCAGCAGACCGACCAGTGACATCATCGCCGTGATGGCGGAGGGTTCGGCGCGGGCGAGCGCTCGGCGCGTCGACGCTTCGACCGTGCCGCGCCGTTCGCGGTCGATGTTCTTGCCGGCCACCGTGAGGTGAAAGCGAGCGCGCCGGCGATCGTCGACGTCGATGCTGCGCAGCAACAGGTCTCGCGCTTCGAGCCGCGCGAGCACGCCGCTGAGGGTGCTCGGATGCTTGCCGAGCGTCGAGGCGATCTCGCTCGCGGTCTGGCCCGGCTGCTGGCCGACGATGCGAAGCACCAGGCGCTGGGGACTCGTGACGCCGATATCGCGCGCCATCTTCTTGGACTTCACATCGAGCGAGTGGACGAGGTCCCAGACGCGCTGCATGAACTGCAGCGTCTCGCCTGCGAACCGCGACCTGGGCGCCGACGAATGGGGCATTTTGGGCAGACTAGGCAGCTCGCGCGACGAGGTCAACGCTTCTTTCGCCTCGGCTTCGGCTTCGGCTTCGGCTTCGGCTTCGGTTTCGGTTTCGGTTTCGGTTTCGGTTTCGGTTTCGGTTTCGGTTTCGGTTTCGGTTTCGGTCTCGGTCTCGGTTTCGGTTTCGGTTTCGGTTTCGGTTTCGGTTTCGGTTTCGGTTTCGGTCTCGGTCTCGGTTTCGGTTTCGGTTTCGGTTTCGGTTTCGGTTTCGGTTTCGGTTTCGGTTTCGGTTTCGGTTTCGGTTTCGGTTTCGGTTTCGGTTTCGGTTCCGGTCTCGATTCGGTCATCTCCGGCCGCTCACCGATCGCGACGACGCCGATCACGCGCTGGACCGCCGCGGCGATCTCATCGGATTCGAGCGGGTTGATCCACGGCTGGCCCTTCGCATGCGCGTCGGGTTCGATCGGCCGCTCGGAGATCCAGGCTGCCGCCTCGTGCGCCCGCCGCACCAGGTCGACGTCACCTGCCTCGAGCGCCGCGACTTGGCCGACGACGAGCGCGTAGTGCAAGAACCCGCGCGCGATCGCGGTGTCGCCCTGCCATTCGAGCACGAGCCGAGTGAGCTCGAGCAGCGCGCCGGCCCCTGGCCCGGCGACGAACGCGACGAGCGTATAGGCATACGCGCCCGCGGCGCGGGCATCGCGGCGTTCGGCGAGCAGCCCCATGATCTGCGCGTGCAGCGCCGGGCTCCAGATCCGGCCGACCGCGTTGCCCATCCGCCAATACGCGCGACGCTCCGCGAACAATCGCTCGACGAGTGCGGCGCGCGAGATCGAGGTGTCGATCTCGGCTACCGCCGCGTACAGGTTCGCGACGACATCCTCGAGCTGATCGTCGAACGACTTGCCGTAGTCGAACGTCGGGCCCGGCTCCTTCTGCGCGGCGTAGCGCACGCCGTATTCGGTCAACGCATCGATCAGGAAGTCGGCGGCGCCCGGATGTGCGAAGCCGAACAGGTGATGGCCGGCGGACCCGCGCGCTTGCATCCGCGGATGGTGCAGCACGGTCGAGATCATCGCGCGCGCGGCGCGAATCGCCTGCGCGGCGTCGAGGCGCGGCACGACGCACAGGTTCGCGTCGAATGGATCGAAGAGCGTGTCGAACAACGCGCTGATGCACGTGCTGCCCGCGGTGCGCTCGACGAGATCCATCGCGCGCGCGAACACGGCCGGCGCGGGCAGCCACGGGGCGAGCGCGGCCCACAGCGCCTTCTTCGCGAACCCGAGGTCGTGCAGGCCCGCGGTCGTCGCCGGCTCCGGGCCATCGACCGCCGCGAGCACGACGCCGATCAGCGGATGGTCTGCCCGATCGATCTGCGCCGCGATCACCGGCCCGAGCGCCTCGAGCGTCGGCAGATCGAGCATCACCGCGGTGTGCGAGACCAGCTCGACATCGCCGACCTCGCTCGCCGCCCACGCGATCAGCTCGGGCGTCGGCTTGTTGAGTGCGACGCGCTGCAAGACTCGGCGCGCGAGCGCCGGCCGGGTCGCAGCGTCGAGAGCTCCGATCGCACCGGAGATCTCCGCCGGCTTTTCGATCAACCGCTGGAACGGCGCGATCAGCGCATCGGCGACCGCGATGTCGGCCTCGATGGCATCGACCGGCAGCCCGGCGATCTGCGCCGCTCGCATCGCCATCTGCAGGCCCCGCCGGTTGTAGCGGTCGGCCGCGACCAGCGCTCGCGTCGCATTGACCAGCGCCTTGGTGTCATAGGCGAGCTCGTGGACGAGCCACAGCGCCTCGAGCCCGAGCCACCAGGGCTCGTCGGACATCGGCACCGCGATCGCGAGCGCATCGGCGTGGCCGCTGGCGGTGGCGCCAGCGCGGCGATCGAGCACGGCGCGCACGAGCTCGGTGCCCGGAGTGACGTCGGGGATGCGATCGAGCGCGGCCTCGACCAGCGCGGCATCGAGTCCGCCGGTCGTCACCGCTCCGACGACCGACAGCGCGTGGGTCAGTGACTTCGTGCTCGGCGAGATCTCGAGCGCGCGCAGGCACGCACGGGCGACGTCATCGCCATCGAGCGCGAACGCACCATAGGCGACCGCATGGGCACGCCGCGCGCGAAACTCCGGGACCACCGCGACGTCGGCGGCGAGCGCGAGCGGACCGAACCGCGCGACGAACGCGCGCACGAGCTCGGCCGAGCGGCCGCCGATCGCCGCGACCACCGCCGAGCGCAGGCCATCGTCGACCAGCGCGGTGGCGTGGAGCAGCCAATAGATCGCGAGGTGTGGGTCGCCTGGCAGGCTCGGAACTTCGGCGGCAAACGCCGCATCGCACGCCGCGCGCGTCGGCCACGTGACGCGGAACAGCCCGATCGCCTTGCGCACGAGGTCCTCGGCCGACAACACCGGCGCCCCGCCGTGGAGCTGCGGCTGCGCGAACCACCAGACCAGCCACTGGTAGCGCTTCGCGAGCGCCGCGGTCGTCGGCGCGCGGACGCGGCCGCCGTCACCATCGCCCCGTTGGCGGACCGCTCGCAGCTGATGGTCCTGGAAGTATGTGCCGCGATCGCCGCGCAGATCGTAGAGCGTGAAGTCGTCGTTCGTATCGTCGAGCACGACGAAGCCGGACAGCGTCTTGTCGATCGCGCCGAAGTACGCGTAGTTCGCGCGCAGGTGCGCCGACACCAGATCGGGGTCCTCGCGGCGGGTCAGCTGCTCGTCGCAGCGCGCCGCGAGCTCGCGCGTCACCGGCATGCCGTAGAACCGGGTGGCCCACGCGGGGTCCAGGCTCGCCATTGCAACGATGGCGTATCACAGAGCGATCACGCGTGCGCGATCATCGGCGTCGTCGGACCGGGGAGATCGACATGGTCGACCAGCCAGCGCGCGACCGCTTCGCGAGCCACGGTCGCGGTGAGGGCGAAACGCTCGACCTCGCGGACCGGACGAGCGCGACCCGGGGTGAGCGTCACCGGGCGCACCGCGGTCCACTCGAGCGCGCTCGCCGCGAGGATCGCCTCGGCGACCGCGAGATCGCGATACGCGACCCCGATCTTGCTGTGACCGACCAGCCAGCGCATCGGCCAGCTCATCCGCGGTGCGCTATCCGCGACGCCCGCAGCGCTGATCGCGAGCACGCGGCGGACCCCGCCCGGCGCAGCGCCGTCGACGATCGCCTGCGCGGTGCGCGCGACCAGATCGGGCGGCGACAACAGCCTCGACCACGGGTTGCGCGGCCGGCGTCGGCGGATCCCGACGCACGAGATCACGACCTCGCGACCTCGCATCGCGTCGGCGATCGCCCCGGCGCGCAGCAGCTCGTCGCGGATCACCGTCGCACCCGCCGGCGCGTCATAAGGCGCCGCGGGCCTGACCAGCGCGGCCACGTCGTGGCCGGCTGCGAGCGCGATCCGCACGACGTGGACACCGCAGCCGCCGGACGCGCCGAGCACCAAGATGCGAGCCACGGCACTACGATGCGACCGCTCGCCGGCGCGATGTGCGGCGCGTCGTCGCAGCTACCAGCAGTCGTCGGCGACGGTCATCAAGTCCAGCTCGCTCGCCTCGATCAACCTGCGCGCATGCGCGATGCCCGGCAGGATCTCGCGCGCGTAGAACCGCGCCGCGGCGAGCTTGCCGCGATAGAATGCGCGGTCCGCTTCCGAGGCACTCGGCAGCTTGTCGTGCGCGACCTTCGCCGACACCGCGAGCCGCCAGCCGATCACGAGCTCGCCGAGCGCGGCGAGGATGCGATTGCCCTGCAACCCGACGTGATAGACGCTCGCCGCGACCTTGCCCATCATCGCGCCGAAGATCGCCTGGACGTCGCCGAGCGCGGCGCCGAGCGCGGCCTTCTCGACCGCGAGCTCGGCCGGCAGCCCCGCCGCGGTCTTGCCGATCTCGCCGAGCAGCGCGGTCAGCGTCGCACCGCGATCGCGCGCGACCTTGCGAAAGAACAAGTCGAGCGCCTGGATGTGGGTCGTGCCCTCGTAGAGCGAATCGATCTTCTGGTCGCGGATGTACTGCTCGATCGGATAGTCCTGGCAGTAGCCCGAGCCGCCGAAGCACTGCAGCGACAGGGCGAGCAGCTCGTAGACCTTCTCGGATCCGTAGCCCTTGATGATCGGCAGCAGCAGGTCGTTGAGCTGCGCGAGCGGTCGCGCCTCGGCGCTGGCGTGGCCGCCCCGGAGGTCGATCTGATCTTGCACGTGCGCGGTCCACAGCACCATCGCGCGCAAGCCTTCGGCGAACGCCTTCTGCAGCATCAGCATGCGGCGAACGTCGGGATGGCGAATGATCTCGACGCGCGGCGCGGCCTTGTCGGCGGCTTGCGCGAGGTCGGCGCCCTGCTTGCGCACGCGGGTGTAGTCGAGCGCGTTGCCGTACGCGGTCGACAGCGTCGCCATCGACTTCGTGCCGACCGCCATCCGCGCGTACTCGATGACGTGGAACATCTGCGCGATACCGTCGTGGACCTCGCCGAGCAATAGGCCGCGGCATGGCACCGCCGCGTCTGCGCCGAGCGTCAGCTCGCAGGTCGCGGAGCCGCGGATGCCCATCTTGTGCTCGACGTTCGTGACGACCGCGCCGTTGCGCGCGCCGAGCGTGCCGTCGGCCTCGACCCAATACTTCGGGACGATGAACATCGACAGGCCCTTGGTGCCGGGGCCCGCGCCTTCCGGTCGCGCGAGCACCATGTGAACGATGTTGTTCGGGTGATCGAAGTCGCCGTTCGTGATGAACCGCTTGACCCCCTCGAGGTGATATTCGTCGCCCGCGACGTGGCGCGCTCGCGTCGTGCCCGCGCCGACATCCGAGCCCGCGCCGGGCTCGGTCAACACCATCGTCGCGCCCCAGTAGTGCGCGATCATGTTTTGCACGTAGCGCTTGCGCTGCGCGTCGGTGCCGAGCGACTGGACGATCGTCGCCATGAACGTGCCGAGCGTGTAGAACGTGACGGCGGGGTTCGAGCCGGCGAGCAGCTCGAACGAGGCCCAGCGCAGCGACGGTGGCGCGCCGAACCCGCCGAGCGACTCCGGCAGCTCGATCTTGTTCCACCCGCCTTCGTAGTAAGCGTCGAGCGCGCGCAACATGCCCTTCGGCAGCGTGACGTTGCCCTTGCCGTCGAAGTGCGCGCCTTCGCGATCGGCGTCGGCGAACGCCGGCGACCACGTCGCCTGCACGACCTCGAGTAGGCCTTCGAGCGACGCGCGAGCGGTTGCCTCGTCCATCGAGTCGAACGGCGCCTTGCCGAGCACCGACGCTTGCACGTCGAGCACTTCGAACAGGTTGAAGAACGTGTCGCGGAGGTTCGGCCGGAAGTGCGTCACCGGCGCAGCATACAGGTAACTACGCGGCGAGCTCTTTGCTCATCTCGACGAAGTGACACGGCTGCTTGACCTTGCGATCGACGTACGGCGCGGTGCCGACCTCGCGATAGCCGAGCGCGCGATACCACCGCGCGAGCTGGTCGCGCAGGTTGACGACGCGGAGATGGACCGAGCTGCAGCCGACCGCCTCCGACATCGCCTCGGCGATCCGCACCAACCGCGTGCCGAGGCCGCGGCCCTGGAAATCGGGCGACACCGAGACCATGCCGATGTGCGCAGCGCCGGCTTTGACCTCGACGTGGACCGCGGCGGCGAATCCGCCCTCGCGTTCGAGCACGAGGAAGGCGCCGCGCTCGACCAGCGCCGCGACCTCCTGGGCATCGGTGCGGGCGCCATCGACGAAGAACGCCTCCACCGCATAAGCGGCGTTCACGAGCTCTGCGAGCTTTGCCGCATCTTTTGTGGTGGCACGGCGAACCGAAATCGCGAGGTCATGGGTCACAGACGACAGGTAGCAGGTGCCTCCGACAGTTCATTCGCCAGACCGGATGCCTGGGCCCCGTAAACCGGCCCCTCGGCCTAGGGATTCGGCCGTCCTTCGCTTCGCGGCGGACAGCCGAGCGATCGATCGGCCTCGGGGCCCCGTAAACGGGGGCCCCTCGGCCTAGGGATTCGGCCGTCCTTCGCTTCGCGGCGGACAGCCGAGCGATCGATCGGCCTCGGGGCTGAAATAGCCGTTGTCGCACCCCGGTTCTTGTGTTGTAAGTGTCCCGCAAACGTCACGTAGCCGCCCTGGGATCGCCGCGCCGCCCCGTCATGCTTGCTCGCGTAATCACCTGAGGAATTCATGTTGAGCTTGGCCGATAGGATGGTGAAGGCGGTTTCGAATGCGACGGTCGGCACCGTGATCGTGTTGTTCCATGTTGCCCTGGCCGATCGCGCGCGTAGGCCTCGCCGTCTCCCCTTGTAAGGTCGCCGAAATCTTCGCGCGGTCTCGCGCGTTGAATCAGGATGCGTTACGTCGCGCTCGCGCTGTGCGCGTGCTCGTCCGCCACAGGCGCGCCGCCCGCGACGGGTCGCGCCGAGCCAGTGTCGCGAGTCGCGCCGGTGTCGGTTTCCCCGCCCGCTCCGATCGGGAACCCGGCGGTCGTGACCGCGATCACCGCGGTCCGGATCGCCGCCGCGGTCGACCACGGCGCCGCGACGGATCGCCCCACCTACGCGCGGGCCGACCAGCGCGTGACGCTCTACGCGGTGCTCGAGGTCGGCCACACGGTATTCAGCGATGCCCCCGCGCTCGTGCTCGACGGCCACAAAGTGACCTCCCGCCCGCTGTCCGCGGCACCGGCCGCGACGCTCGCCTGGCAACGCGTCGAGCCTGCCGCAGCGAGCTATTCGAACACCGACGAGCACGACGCGAACTTCCACTACGAGCCGATCGAGTATCGAGCGACGCCGATCGCGAACGCCGCCGCCGGCTCGCTCGCAGCCGATGTCCGACCGACGCTGACCCCCGATCACGGCGATGGCGTCGGCACGATGCGCTACCAGCTGGTCGCGCAGCAACGCGATCACACGACCGCGAGCGCCGGCCCCGAAGCGCGCCGCGGCCGAGGCTCGGGCGGCCTGACCGACGCGGTGATGCGCGTGTCGATCCGCCGCGACGACACCTATCTCGGCTACCTCACCGAGATGTTTGGCCAGCCCTACGTCTGGGCCTCGGCAGGCGCCAGCGACGCGACCCACCAGAGCGAGCGACTCGAGGGCGCCGATTGCGCCGACTTCGTGGTCTATGGCGCGCGCCGCGCCGGCAAGCACATCGCGTACACCTGGACGGGCGGCCTGCCCGCGGTCACGTCATTGCTCGCGGCGGGCACGCGAGGCGACGATGGGGTGTATCGCGATGCCCACGGCCGCCCCGTGAGGTTCCCGCGGGTCGGCGATCTCGTCCTGTTCCCACGCCATGTCGGGGCGCTCGTCGAAGATCGCGGCGTGATCGGCGTGCTCGATGATCAGGACTTGATGATGCACGCGCTCTTCGATACCCCGAAGGTCGTGCCGATCGCCGAGTCGGGCTACGCCGACAAGCCGGTCGAGCTGCGCCGGTTTCGCTAGCCCGGATCATTCGCGAAGGGAGCGCGCCGCGAGGAGCGCATCGCCGGAATTTCGGTGCCGGTACGCAGGTTTCGCTGTTTGTGAAGACAAACGAATTTGCCCACGCACCGACGACACCGTGTATTCCACCGATCGAGCTTCAGTTCCAGCGCCGCCGCGCGATTCTGAGCGCTGACGCCGAACAGGTGTCCTCCGATGGCGGCGTCGTGCTGCTGCGCAAGCTCGACGAGCGGTTGGAGCTGACGACGCGTCTGACAGCGTTACTCGGCGATCGGCGCGACTCAGCTCGAGTTCGGCATTCGCGCCTCGAGCAAGTCCGGCAGCGCGTCTATCAGATCTGCCTCGGCTACGAGGACTGCAACGATGCGGACTGGTTGCGCCACGATCCGGCACTTCGCCTGGCGTGCGACGCCGAAGATCACGCGATGTCATCGCAGCCGACGCTGTCGCGGTTCGAAAACGCGATCACCGGTCGCGAGCTCAATCGGCTGACTCGCGCCTACGAGCAGGTCTACGTCGACGAACTCGTATCGACGACCGACCTGATCGTTCTGGACATCGACTCCACCGATGACCAGACCCACGGCAACCAGGAGCTCATGTGTTTCCACGGCTTCTACGACCAGCACATGCTTCACCCGCTGCTCGTGTTCGACGCCCTGAGTGGGCAGCTGATCACCGCCTTGCTCCGGCCCGGGCGTGCGCACGCCGCCAAGGGTGCGATCACGATCCTCACGCGGCTGATTCGAGCCATTCGCCGACGGTGCCCCCACGCAAGCATCCTGGTGCGCGGTGACTCCGCGTTTGCGATGCCCAAGCTCCTCGATCGCCTCGAGCAGCTTGACGCCGAGCTCGGCGACGTCGAGTACGTGATCGGTGTCGCGAAGAATTCGCGGCTGCTGGAGTTTGCCAAGCCGCTGCGGTCCTCCGTCGAGGAGGAATTCCTCGACGGCAAGCGATTCGTTCGCCGCTTCACTTGGCTGTCGTACGCCTCGAAGTCCTGGCCCGCCGAGCGCCACGTGATCTGCAAGGTCGAGCACAGCGAGCGCGGCGAGAATCCGCGATTCGTGGTGACCACGCTCGACGAGTTCTCCCCAGGTCTCATCTATGACGTCGCCTACTGCGCACGCGGGCAGTCGGAGAACTTCATCAAGGACCTCAAGAACGCGCTCCACGCCGATCGTCTGTCGTGTCACCGCTTCGTCGCCAACGCCTTCCGTCTCTTGCTGCACGCCATCGCCTACCGCTTGATGCATGCGTTGCGTGCCACCGTCGCGCGCGTCGCCCCTACCACCGAGTATGTCTCCACCGATCGCGTTCGGCTCGCAACCGCCCAGATGGACACTCTTCGCTTGCGGCTACTCAAGGTCGCGGCTCACGTCACGGCATCCGTCCGCCGCGTCCTCGTCCGCCTGCCGCGAGCCTTCCCGCTCGCCCACATCTTCTTCGCCGTGGCGCGCGACCTCGGCGTCACGTAGTCGGCGATTCTTTGACAACCAGTGCGCCGCCTCCCGGATCGCCGACCGTTGCGGCGTGGCGCCGCGGCAACGATGCGAGCTCGCGACGTACCCTGACCGTGCGCGAGGCGGCTCCGCCGCCAAGCGCCGGTCAGCTGGAGCCATCACGAATGATCCGGGCTAGCTCCGCGCGCTCGGCGACGGTCGATCTGAACCGCACCGCCCTGCGGCGGTGCTGCCCGTCCCGGCTAGCCGCGACGATCGAACAACCAGGCCCGACGAGTGCCCGATTAGACGAGGTCTTCGTCGCGATCGACGACATAGCCGACGAAGTTCACCAGCGCCGGGAAAAAAGCATCCGAGCTCGCCGGGAGCAGCTCGCCGACCTCGTCGGCGTGGACGATCTGCTCGAGCGAGAGCGGCCGCATGATCACGCCGAGCGAGGCTTGGCCGCCGTGGACCTGGGCAGCGACGACCGCGGGATCGAGCTCGGCCGCGATCTGAGCGCCGGGTGCGCCGCGCGCGAGGAACAACTTGTCGACGACGACCGGATCGTACTTCTGGATCGCACGGTGGACCTCGACGCCCTCATTGACCGGGCTGACGTCGGGCTTGAGCATCAGCTTGTAGGCGTCCTTGTCGCCCGCGAACACGACGACGAACGCCGGCTGGTGAGCGACGGTCGCGGCGAGCGCGGCGCGTTGCTTGTCCGGTGATGTCGCGGCGTCGCCGAGCTTGTCGATCTCGAACCACGGCTTGACCGCGGCGAGCACCGCGTCGCGCTCGAACGCACCGCGCACGAGGCGATGGCGCGGCGCGACGACGAGCGCGGGCTCGGCGAGGTCGACGAGGCAGAACAGCCCGTAGTTCGCCGACGAGTACATCGACAGCTCGCCGAGCGACGCGCGGTAGTCGAGCATCGCCTCGTAGCGCGCGTGGCCATCGAGCACGTGGATCTTGCGCGGCGCGAACAGCCGGCGCAACGACCCGAGCACCTCCGCCGACGACACCCGCCACAGCTTGTGCTCGGTGCCATCGGCCGTCGTCATCTTGACGACGGGCTTGCCAGTATCGACCGAGCGGAACAGCCGCTCGATGTCACCGCCGGGATCGCGGTAGCCGGCGAGCACCGGCTCGTCGTACGCGCCCGCCTTCGCGAACCGCTGGGCCGCCGCCGAGCGCGCTTGCGGATCGGTCGCCTCGTGCGGCCGGATCGTGCCTTCGCTCCACGGCTCGAGCCCGACCGCACACACCAACGACTTGCGCGTGATCGTGCGGCGATTCGTCGGGAACGAGACGTGATAGCGATAGACCGCGCGGGTCGCGTCGCGAACGAGCTCGCCCGCCGCGAGCTTGCCGGGAACATCGATCGGCCCGAGCGCGAGCTTGTCGACGTCGGCCTTCGCGCGATCCCAGAGCGCGCCGCGGAATCCAGCCAGCTGAGCCATCGCGCCTACGCTATCACCGTTGCTGGACGCGTTCCGATGTCGCGCCGGACTTGCTTGCCGGCAAGCTCGATCGCATCGACCACCGCATAGGCGCGCCGCCGCGCGGCCTCGACGTCGTCGCCGAGCGCGGTGACGCCGA
Source organism: uncultured delta proteobacterium (assembly GCA_963848295.1). Taxonomy (GTDB): domain Bacteria; phylum Myxococcota_A; class Polyangia; order Haliangiales; family Haliangiaceae; genus JABFXX01. The sequence continues at coordinate 235,073 of CAWKDB010000010.1, forward strand.
GCACCCGGCCGCCGGCGCTGACCAGCTGGCCGTCGCGGAGAGCCGTGCCGGCGTGAAACACGACGAGCTCGCCGGTCGGCGCCGGGATGCCCGCGATCGGATCGCCGGTCCGCGGATCGCCCGGATAGCCAGCCGCCGCGACGACGAGGCACACCGCGGTGCGCGGATCCCAGGCGAGCGAGCCTTCGGTCAACTGGCCGCGCGCGCACGCCGCGAGCACCGCGCCGAGGTCGCCGCGCAGACGCGCCATGATCGGCTGGGTCTCGGGATCGCCGAACCGGCAGTTGTACTCGAGCAGCCACGGCGCGCCGGCGGCGTCGACCATGACGCCGGCGTAGAGCACGCCGCGGTAGTCGATGCGGTCGGCGACGAGGCCGCGCAGCGTCGGTCCGAGGATGTCGCGCGTGATCCGATCGAGGATCGGCTGGGCCGGCCAAGCCGGCGACACCGTGCCCATGCCGCCGGTGTTCGCGCCGCGATCGCCGTCGAAGATCGTCTTGTGGTCCTCGGCGGCCGGAAGGATCTCGAGGCGGTTGCCATCGGTGAGCGCGAGCACCGACACCTCGCGGCCGATGATCCGCTGTTCGATCACGACGGTCGCGCCCGCAGCACCGAACCGCCGCGCCTCGAGCATGTCGGCTGCGGCCGCGCGCGCCTCGACCGGTGAATCCGCGACGACGACGCCCTTGCCGGCGGCCAGGCCGTCCGCCTTGACGACGACCTGACGGCCACCCTCGGTGAGCCGCGCGATCGCCGCGTCGGCTTCGGCGGGCGTCGCCGCGATCTCGAACGCCGCGGTCGGGATGTGATGGCGCGCGAAGAACTGCTTGCTGAACACCTTGCTGCCTTCGAGCCGGGCGCCCGCTTCGCCGGGTCCGAACGTCGCGAGGCCCCGCGCTCGCAGGCGATCCGCGAGTCCGGCGACGAGCGGTCCTTCGGGTCCGACGACGACCAGCTCGACCCGCTCCGCCGCCGCGAGCTCGACCAGCCGATCGAGCTCGCCGACCGCGACCGCGACGCAGCGCGCGACCTCGGCGATGCCTGGATTGCCAGGCGCCGCCAAGACCTCGTGACCCGCGAGCGCCAGCCGCCATGCGATCGCGTGCTCGCGCCCGCCGCCGCCGACGATGAGGATCTTCAACCGTTGGCCTTTTCGGCGGCGGTGAGCTGCCGGAAGAACACGATGCGATTGCCCGCGCCGTCCTGCACCGACATCTCGCGCGTGCCCCACTCCTGGTCCTGAAGGCCTGGGCGGTAGTTCTTGTACCGCTTCGCGGTCAGCTCGGCGTGAAACGCTTCGAGGTCGTCGCAGCGGATCCGGATCGCCGCGCCCGGGCAGCCGTCGCCGTGGTGCTCGGTGATGTGCAACACGCAGTCGTCGCGCGAGATGCCCATGTACAGCGGCAGCGTCGGCTCGAACCGGTGCTCGAAGTCGACCTTGAAGCCGAGCCAGTCGATGTAGAACTCCTTCGCCTTGGCTTCGTCGAAGGACCTCAAGATCGGGACGGGGGCGTGGAGCTTCATGGTCAGTGCCTGAAGTGGCGCATGCCGGTGAACAGCATCGCGAGGCCGTGCTCGTCGGCGGCGGCGATGACCTCGGGATCGCGGACCGAGCCGCCGGGCTGCACGACCGCGACCGCGCCCGCGCCGGCGAGCACGTCGACGCCGTCGCGGAACGGGAAGAACGCGTCCGACGCGACCGAGCTGCCCTTCAGCTTGTCCCCGGCCTTGCGCTCGCAGATCCGGACCGAATCGATCCGGCTCATCTGGCCGGCGCCGATGCCGATCGTGACTCCGTCCTTCGCGAACACGATCGCGTTCGACTTGACGTGCTTGGCGACTCGCCACGCGAATGCGAGGTCGGCGCGCTCGGCGGCGCTCGGCGAGCGCTTGGTCGCCACCGTCGCCGTCGCGAGATCGACCATGCCGTGATCGACGGTCTGGACCAGCGCACCACCGGCGATCGTGCGTACCGACCACGCGAGCTCGCCCGTCGGGGGCGCCCACGTGCCGGTCGCGGCGACGAGGCGCAGGTTCTTCTTCGCGGCGAGGAGATCGCGCGCCGCGGCGGAATAGCCGGGCGCGACGACACACTCGAGGAACGTCTCGACCAACAACCTCGCGAGCACCTCGTCGACCTCGCGGTTGACCGCGACGATGCTGCCGAACGCCGACGTGGCATCCGCTTCGCGAGCGCGCAGGTACGCCGCGGCGACATCGCGATCGACCGCGGCACCGCACGGGTTGTTGTGCTTGACGACGATGGCGGCCGGCTCCGTAAACTCGATGGCGAGGCCGAGCGCCGCGTCGAGATCGAGGATGTTGTTGTACGACAGCTGCTTGCCGCCGAGCACCTCGGCACCGGCGATCGTCGGACGCGACGAAGCGGTCGGGAGCGGAGAGCGGCCGTCGGCGTAGAACGCGGCCCTCTGGTGTGGGTTCTCGCCATAGCGCAGCTCGTACAGCCGGCGCCACTGCACCGACAGCGTGTCGGGGAGCTCGCGGCGGGCCGGCGCGCGATCACGAGCGGTCGCGACAGCATCGTCGATCGAGCTGAGGTAGGCGGCAATCGCCGCGTCGTACGCCGACGTATGCGCGAACGCCTTGCGCGCGAGCTGGAGCCGGCGCTCTGCCGGCACCGAACCATGGGCGCGAAGGTCGGCGATGACCTGCGCGTAGTCGTCGGGCTCGACCACGACCGCGACGCGCTCGTGATTCTTCGCGGCCGAGCGCAGCATCGACGGCCCGCCGATGTCGATGTTCTCGATCGCGTCTTCGAACGACGTGGTCGCCTTCGCGATCGTCTGCTCGAACGGGTAGAGGTTCACCACGACGAGATCGATGACCTCGATCGCCTGGGTCGCGAGCTCGGCGCGATGCGCGGGGGTATCGCGCGCGAGCAAGCCGCCGTGGATCTTCGGGTGGAGGGTCTTCACGCGGCCGTCGAGGATCTCCGGAGCGCCCGTGTGATCCGAGACCTGTTTCACCGCCACCCCCGCGGCCGACAGCGCGGCCGCCGTGCCCCCAGTCGACAGGATCTCGATCCCCAGCTCGCCGAGCGCCTTGCCCAGCTCGACCACGCCCCGCTTGTCCGAAACCGAAACCAGCGCGCGCCGTATCATCCAGCGCTAGTACCAACCACCGACAACCGGGTCAACCCCGGTCGCGCCCGCCGGTCAATTGCGGATCTTTTGCTTCTGCAATGCCGCTTGATTCGCGAGCAACTCCGCGCCGAGCTCGTCGGGTGACGGCGAGCCCATCTTGAGCTTCAGCAAGCCGCGGACCTCGACCTGGCGGATGCGCTCCCGCGTCAGGTTCATGATCTCGCCGACCTCTTCGAGCGTGATGCCGCCGCGCTCGGCCACATCGAGCGCGCAGGTGTGGCGCAGCTCCCACGGTTCGAGATCGGGGAAGTTGATCTTGATCGAGCCGGTCTCGGGATTGATGTCGAGATAGAGGTGGTGCTTGCACGCCACCCAGGGGCACGGCCGCACCTCTTCCCGGCACTCCGAGCGGTTCGTCGGGCGTGGGATGTCGACCGGCGGATACATCATCGCGCCGACGCGCAGCTCTTCGCGAGTCAACCGCTTCATCGCGATCGTCTTGCTCCGTGGCCGCGTCCGGCGACGTCGCCGGCGGATCTTGCGGCTGACCTCCGGGAGCTCGCCGCTCACCGCGGCTTCGCTCTCGGTATCGCCGAGCCCGCCGTCGCCTTCGCCGTCTCCATCGGCGTCAGCTTCGATCGGGTCGGCATCTAGCTCTTCGGTATCGTCATCGCGATCATCGGCGCTCATGGTTCTCCCTCGGTAGACGGCGCGGGTTGACGGTTCAGAGCAGGTCCTCGGCGCCCCCCGCGGCGCCGGCCAGACGAAGCGTGTCGGTACGCGGCGCGGCGACGCGTCGCGTGAGCTCCCCGAGGCGAACGACCAAACGGTCGCCGTCGCGGCGGGCCTCGGCGAGTTGCTTGTGCACCTCGCCGCGAGTCGTGGGATCGAGCCGATCGGTGTCGGCATCGAGCCGCGCCCACAGCGCGGCCAAGTGCTCGCCGACCCCTTCGACGAGATCGGTGTAGAGCAGAAACTGCCCCTGGATCTCTTCGATCGTGTAGCCGTCGATCATCAGCTGCTTGACCGCGTTGATCCGGCGCACGGTCTTGGCCGGGTACAGGCCGAGCGAGCCGCGGTGCTTGCCCTTGCGGCCGACGCGACGGCTGCGCGGCAACAAGCCCTGCTGGACGTACTTGCGGAAGCTCGCTTCCGAGAACTTGATGCCGCGGCTGGTGAACGCGTCGACGACCTGCACCGCGGTCAGCCCGTCCGCGTAGTGCGCTTCGATCGCGGAGAGCTCGTGATCGACGAGCAATGCGGTCCGCAACGCACCACCGACCGCCGCCGGCGCGTCGTCATCGTAGCGAGCCGCGCCGCCGTTCTCGTGCGGCACGCGGTAGCCCCGCAACGGAACGACCTTCCCCGCGGTCGTCGCATGCAGCGCCCAGCCTTGATGACGTGAAACCAACGGAATCTCCCTCGATGACGAAAACGAAAACGACGACACGACGCACGGCGCGACGACCGACGGCTCTCGCGAGCGGCGTCTCAGTCGTCCCGTGTGCGTGCCCCCCTAACTCGCGTATCCACCTTCGCTGGTCGCTGGAAGAACCATTGTCCGACGAAGTACAGTCACAGTATTCGCGTGAATGTAATCGGTCAACAATAGCCAACGTGAAAGAATCAACTTTTTAGCTGGGACTCTGTTCAGGTCGATCGAGGCGCTCCGTTCGGCTAGCGTCGTCCCGATGACCCGGTTCTCGTCGCTGATCGCGAGCGCGACTGCGCTCTGCATCGGCGTGCTCGCGGTCGTCGGCGAGCGACCGAGCCTGGCCGACCTCGACAACCAGGTGTTCACCTCGAAGACCGCGCTGGTCCGGCTCGTCGTGCCCCGCGGGTGGCGCGCCACCGACGAGCCGAGCTATCCCGGTGTGCTGCTGTGGATGATGCGCAGCGAGCCCGAAGGCCGCCTCGCATTGACCGCGGAGCCGTTCACCCGCGACGTCTACTGCAGCTGGCCGATCACGTGCCGCACCGGCAAGGGTGCGGCGTTCTCGCTGCCCGCGAAAGCGGCATGCGCGCTGCGCAGCCGGTTGCTGACCCAGCACATGCGCACGATCGGCGACGCGCAGGCCGGACCGAAGGAGAACGACGACGCGGGCCTACCCTCGGTGTGGTTCGAGTACGACGACGGCGGCCACTTCATGCGGCAGGCGATCGCGGTCGACGAGGATCGCGTGGTCAGCCTCGTGCTCAGCACGCCGACCAGCGAAGCACGCGCCGGCTACGTGCGCGCGTTCGAGCAAGCGTTGCGCACGTTGCGGCCGGTCAACGCCGAAGAGGAGGCGGCGATCACCGCGAGCGTCGGTTCGGGATCCGGTAGTGCCGGCGTCGGCGCGGGCGCGACGACCGCGGTCGGGCCGGGGTTGAGCTCGGCGACGGTTCCTGGGTCCGGATCGGGTGCAGGCTCGGGCTCGGGCTCGCCCGCGGTCGTAAAACCGTTCGCTAGCGCCGAGCCGGCGCCGGGTGCGGCGGAGAAGATTCCGGCGGTGGGCTCGTGCGTGAAGACGTGAACCCCGCGCGACGGATCGCGCCGTAGTCGGCGAGCAGATCCATCGGCCCGATATCGACGCAGCCATAGCGGCGATCAGCGGCGGCGCAGTAGACGCGGACGTGGAGGTGGTCGTCGTGGCGCGCGCTATCGCCGGGTTGATGCAGGGTCCGGCGCGCTCGCGCGATGATCTCCTCGGGCTCGCCAATCTTCTGCGCGTGCTCGATCAGCATCGCGGCGATCGGTTCGTACATGAAGATGTATTGCACCGGCGCCTCGGGCGCGGTGACGAGCATCTTGACGAGCAACCACGTCCGCGGCACGTCGACCGTGATCCCCGACTTGTCGACCGCGACGCCGCGCGCATCGAACACGTGCATCGCGTCGGGCTCGAACGGCTTGCCCGCCGCGTCGCGCATGTAATAGAGCAAGTCCGCGTCGCGACCGCTCTGATGCGAGCGATGAAACTCGCGCCCGCCCTCGCCGCCGCCCTCGCCGGAGAGGTCGGCGACCACGAGCCGGACGTCGTGGACCTGGGTCGCCATCCGCCGGGCGACGCCGACTACGAGATCGACGAGCTCGTCGGTGCCATAGCGGTTGTTGCGCCGCTTCCAGACTTCGCGCGTGATGAAGCCGTCGCCACGATCCGGGAGCCGTGCGCCTTCGATCAGGTAGCCGCCATTCGGCTTGCCGACCGAGATGCTCGTGCCGTCGGACACGACACCCAGCTCGGCGCAGGCCGAAACGACAAAGACCGCGCCGAGCAACGCTCGCACGCGGTCAGTATGTCACGCCGTTCGCTCAGGTCGACTTGTCTTCGAACTCGGCGTCGATGACGTCGTCCTTCGCCCCGCCGGCAGGACCGCCGCCTTCGGTCTGGCCGCCACCTGCGCCGCCCTCGGGGGCGGCCTGCTTGTACATCGCCTCGGCGAGCTTGTGCGCCGCGGCCTGGAGCTTCTCGAACGCGCCGCGCAGCACCTCGGGCGAGCCGCCCTCCTTGTTGCTCTCGAGCACGCCCTCGGCCTCCTTCAACGCCTCTTCGATCATCAGCTTGTCGGTGTCGACGAGCTTCTCGCCGTTCTCCTGCACGAGCTTGCGGGTGCTGTAGACCAGCGTGTCGAGCTGGTTGCGAGCCTCGATCGACTCCTTGCGCTCTTTGTCCTCCGACTCGTGCTTTGCGGCGTCATCGACCGCGCGTTTGATGTCCGCCTCGGTCAGACCGCCAGACGCCTCGATCCGGATCGCGCGCTCGGTGTTCGTGGCCTTGTCCTTCGCGGTCACGTTGAGGATGCCGTTCGCATCGATGTCGAACGTCACTTCGATCTGCGGCACGCCGCGCGGCGCCGGCGGGATGCCGGTGAGCTGGAACTTGCCGAGCGTCTTGTTGTCTTTCGACATCGGGCGCTCGCCCTGCGTGACGTGGACCTCGACCGACGACTGGTTGTCGGCGGCGGTCGAGTAGGTCTCGGCCTTGCGCGTAGGGATCGTGGTGTTGCGCGGGATCATCGGCGTCATCACGCCGCCGAGCGTCTCGATGCCGAGCGTCAGCGGGGTGACATCGAGCAACAGGATGTCTTTGACGTCGCCCGACAGTACGCCGCCCTGCACCGCCGCACCGAGCGCGACGACCTCGTCGGCGTTGACGCTCTTGTTCGGCTCGCGCTTGAAGAACTCTTTGACCTTCGCCTGGACGAGCGGGATGCGGCTCGAGCCACCGACGAGCACGACCTCGTGGATGTCTTCGACCTTCTTGCCGGCATCGGCCAACGCCTTCTTGCACGGCTCCATCGTGCGGTTGACGATGTCTTCGATCATCTGCTCGAACTTGCTGCGCGACAGCTTCTTCAGCAGGTGCTTGGGGCCGGTCGCGTCGGCGGTCAGGTACGGCAGGTTGATCTCGGTCTCCTGCACGTTCGACAGCTCGATCTTGGCTTTCTCTGCCGCCTCCTTGAGGCGCTGGAGCACCATCTTGTCCTTGCTGACATCGATGCCGGTGTCCTTCTTGAACTCGGCGACGAGCCAGTCCATCAGGCGATTGTCGATGTCGTCACCGCCGAGGTGGGTATCGCCGTTCGTCGATACGACCTCGACGACCTTGTCGCCGACCTCGAGCACCGACACGTCGAACGTGCCGCCGCCCATGTCGAACACCGCGATCAGCTGCTCTTTGGTCTTGTCCAGGCCATAGGCGAGCGCCGCCGCGGTCGGCTCGTTGATGATGCGCTTGACGTCGAGGCCGGCGATCCGGCCGGCGTCCTTGGTCGCCTGGCGCTGGGTGTCGTTGAAGTACGCTGGCACGGTGATGACCGCTTCGGTCACCGGCTCGCCCAGATACTCCTCGGCCGCACGCTTCAGCTTCATCAGCACGCGCGCGCCGATCTCGGGCGGCGAGTACTTCTTGTTGCGGATGTCGAACGAGACGTCGCCGTTGCCCGCCGGGACCATCTTGAACGGGACGCGCTTGGCTTCCTCTTGCGTGACCGGGTCCGCAAACTTGCGGCCCATGAAGCGCTTGCTCGAGAACACCGTGTTCTCCGGGTTGGTGATGGCTTGACGCCGGGCGATCTGGCCGACCAGAACTTCACCCTTGTCGTCGAAAGCGACCACCGACGGGGTCAGGCGTGCGCCCTCCTCGTTCGCGATGACCTTCGGCTCCTTGCCCTCCATGATCGCAACCACGGAGTTGGTCGTGCCTAGGTCGATACCGATGATCTTGCCCATGACGTGTTTTCCTCGACTGCTGGATTTGTTTGCTGGCCAACCTAAGGACGGCTCAAGCCGCCGTCAAGACTGCGAACCCTCATCAGTTGGCGAGCTGGTCTGAACTAGGCTCGGTAACCGGTGGACCCGTGGCCTAAGGACACGGGGGGCCGAACAGGCGGTGACTCCAGCCGGTCTCCCGGTGCGCCGCGGTACGACTCGTCGGTCACGACTGGATCCCGCCGAACCCGCCTCCTGGCGGCGGTCCCGATCGACCACCGCCGCCGTGAGCACCGAACGCGCGTTCGACTGCGAGGAACAACGCTGGCAGCTCGGCTTTATCGAGCCACACGCCATGCGCATCGCAGCGGTCGAGCTTGACGACCGGCGACAGCCTCTTGTCGAGCATCGCGAGGTGGATCCGACACGCGGTCATCGCGGTCTTGCACGACGGACATGCGCGATGCGAGCGGCGATCTTGATCGAACGTGATCGCGGCCGCGACATGGACGAGCTCCTCGATCGAGCTCGCCAGGTCGCCGACCGTCAAGAACATGCCGGTGCACGCATCGCAGCACAAGCGCCCGTTGAATGCGCGCAATGGTTTGGCGCAGGCCGGGCACGCGAGAGATTCCGCCATGGCGTCGAGCTTGCCAGACAACGCGCGGCGACGGACTCGCGCGAGGTCATTTGAACACCGGTTCAAAGCCGAGGTCGATCGGGCCGCTGGTCGACAGTGCGCTCGCGAGCGAGATCCCCGCGAACGCGACGTTCTCGCTCGTGTCGTTCGAGATCGCGTAGCCGGATCGAGCGGATTGATGAACTTGCCGCCGATGAGCGCGAACCCGGTGTCGTCCCCGTGGACCGCGAGCGCGGTCTCGATGTCGCCGGTGCCGTTCGTGTCGAGACGCCGCTGCCGATCACGAGGTACACCGCGGTCTCGACATCGCCGGCGGCGATCAACATGCCGCCGCAGACATCGCAGACCTCACGCGCTCCATACGCGCGCAAGGCGACGCCGCACCGTGGACAGGGATGACCGGTCACGGGCGGGGTGGTCGAGCTCATCTAGGCAGTGGGATGATTCTCGGCCAGCGCGAGCTTCGCGAGATCCGTGATCGAAGGCGGCGGATCCTTGAGCGCGAGCGCGAGGACTTCGTCCATCCGCTTGACGCTCAAGATCTCCATCTCCTTCTTCACCTCGTCGGGCACGTCGATCAGATCCTTGACGTTGCGGTCCGGGATGATGACGCGCTTGATCCCGGCACGGTGAGCTGCGAGCAGCTTCTCCTTGAGGCCGCCGATCTGCAGCACGTTGCCGCGCAGCGTGATCTCTCCCGTCATCGCGACGTCTGGCCGCACCGGCACGCCGGTGAGCAGCGACACGAGCGCGGTGTACATCGTCACGCCCGCCGATGGACCGTCCTTGGGAACGGCGCCCGCCGGCACGTGGACGTGCAGGTCGACGTTCTCGAGGAAGTTGCCGGGGTCGAGCCCGAGCGCAGCCGCGCGCCCGCGCACGAACGACAACGCCGCCGTGACCGACTCCTTCATCACGTCGCCGAGCTGACCGGTGAGGATCAGCTTGCCCTTACCGGGCATCCGGGTCGCCTCGATGAACAGGATGTCGCCGCCGACCGCGGTCCACGCGAGGCCCGTTGCCACACCTGGCTCGCTCGTCCGATCTGCGACCTCGGACACGAACTTCTTCGGTCCGAGCACCTCTTCGACGACCTCGGGCGAGATCACTTCGTGATCCTTGCTCTGCCCTTCAGCGACCTTCACCGCGATCGCGCGGAACACCGAGCCGATCTCGCGCTCGAGGTTGCGCACGCCGGCCTCGCGCGTATAGCTGTCGACAACCTCGAAGATCGCGTCGTCGGTGATTTCGCACCGCTCCGTGGTCAAGCCGTGGTCTTCGAGTTGCTTCGGCACGAGGAACTTGCGCGCGATCATCTTTTTCTCCTGGCGCGTGTAGCCAGGGAGCTCGATGATCTCGAGCCGATCGCGGAGAGCCCACGGAATCGGATCGAGCTGGTTCGCGGTCGCGATGAACAGGACCTTCGACAGGTCGAACGTGACCTCGAGGTAGTGATCGCTGAACGTGTTGTTCTGCTCCGGATCGAGGACCTCGAGCAGCGCCGAGGCCGGGTCGCCCCGAAAATCGTGGCCGAGCTTGTCGATCTCGTCGAGCACGAACACCGGGTTGTTGGTCCCGGCCTTCTTCACGCCCTGGATGATTCGACCCGGCAACGAGCCGACGTAGGTCCGCCGGTGGCCGCGGATCTCCGCCTCGTCGCGCACGCCACCGAGCGAGATCCGACCGAACTTGCGGCCAATCGCGCGCGCGACCGACCGACCGAGCGACGTCTTGCCGACGCCCGGGGGCCCGACCAAGCACAGGATCGGCCCCTTCTTGTCGTTCTTGAGCTTGCGCACCGCCATGTACTCGACGATCCGCTTCTTGACCTTGTCGAGATCGTAGTGGTCCTCATCGAGGCACTTGCGCACCTCGGCGAGCTCGATGTGATCGTCGGTCGAGATCGACCACGGCAGCTCGACGAGCCACTCGAGGTAGGTCCGGGTGACCGTGTACTCCGCGCTCGACGGCTGCATGCCCTTCAACCGGTCGAGCTGCTTGCGCGCGACCTTCTCCGCTTCGTCGGGCATCTTCGCCTTGGTGATCTTCTCGCCGAACTCGTCGAGGTCACCGCCGCCGTCGTCGAGCTCGCCGAGCTCCTCTTTGATCGCCTTGAGCTGTTGCCGCAGCACGTACTCGCGCTGGTTGCGGCCCATCTCCTCTTGGACCTGGGTGTTGATCCGCTCGCGGACCTTGAGCACCTCGAGCTGACGCGACAGGAACTGCAGCACCTTGCGCGTGCGCGTCTTCAGATCGAAGGTCTCGAGCACGTCCTGCTTCTCGCCGACCTCGAGCTCGAGGTGCGAGGTGATGAGATCGGCGAGGTGGCCGGCTTCGGTCACGCTGTCGACGAGCGCCCCGGCTTCTTTGGGAAGCTCCGGCATCAGCTTGACAACGCGCTTTGCGATGTCCTTCAGGTTCATCACGAGCGCATCGAGCTCGACGTCGCTCGCGGTCGGATCGGGAACGCTGCGGACTTTCGCCGCCAGGAACGGCTCGGCGCCGTCGAACGTCGACACTTCGAAGCGCGAGACGCCTTGCAGGATGACCGAGAAGTTGTCCTTCGCGAGCTTGATGACCTTGAGGATCCGCGCGGCGCAGCCGACGAGGTAGAGGTCGCCCGAGCCCGGATCTTCGGTGCGCGCATCCTTCTGCGTCAGGATGCCGATGACCGGCCGCTCCTTCGCGATCGCATCCTCGACGAGCCGAACCGATTTGCGCCGGCCGACGTCGATCGGGATGATCGCGCCGGGAAACAGCACCGAGTTGCGCAGCGGGAGGATGGGGAGCGTGTCCGGGATTTCCACCGGCTGCTCTCCTCCCGTCTTGGCCTTGGTCATACGACGGAACCTAGCGATGCCGTTGTGTAGGCGTCAAGCAACCCTGCCCGTAATGACGGGCTGTTATCGTCGGCGTGACCGCGACCGATGATCTCCAGCGCTGACGGGCGCTGACGTTTCGGTAGAGGCGTCATCAGTCGCAACGAGACCGCAAGCCAACGGACGCCGCGCCGATCCAGCTGTCGAGCGGCGCCGCGGCGACGATTTAAACGGCGGCGCGGCCCTGCCGGGCAAGCGTGACCCCGGCGCGGCCACGCCGGCAACGAAGAACGCGGCAAGCGATTCGACCGAGGCTCGACGAGCCTGTCGGTTGACAAGAGTTCCTCCGTCCCCCGATCCGGTATTGCCTGTTGCCTGTTGCCTGTTGAGCAATTGATCAATTCCTCCCCTCACTTACAAATTCCTCTTGACGGTCAGACCAGTTGGTCTTACCAATCGGTCAGACCAATGGCCACCACCGAAGCATTCGTCCCAGATATCACCGCCATCCCGACGACAGCGATCGACGCGGTGTTCGAGAGGCTGCTGTCCGACATCATCAGCGGGGCCTACGCGCCGGGCGCGCGGCTGCCCGCCGAGCGCGAGCTGTCTCGACAGCTCGGTGCCTCGCGGCCGACATTGCGCGAGGCGTTGCGCCGGCTCGACGAGTGGAACCTGGTCGAGCCGCGCCGCGGCTCCGGCATCGTGGTTCGCGCGTATCGCGATTGGTCGATCGAAGTGATCGGCGCGTACCTCCGCTACGGCAAGCCCGTGGGCGACGAGCCGAAGATCGGTCGGATCTTGATCGACTTGCTCGCGATCCGCCGCGGCATGGTGCTCGAGGTCGTGCGCCTGACGACGCGCCGGATCCCGAAAGGCGGCACGCTGGCGGCGCGCGCGGCGATGGCGCGGGCCTGGGCGATGCGCGACCAGCCGAGTTATGCCCGCGAAGACTTCGAGGTGATGCGCGCGATCGTCGAGGCCGCGAAGTTCACGCCCGGACTGTGGCTGCTCAACCGGCTCGCCGACATCTGGGCCGACACGTGCGACGCGATCCGGTTCGCGATTCGCCCGCCCGACGACTACGTCGCCTCGCATTCGAAGTTCTTCGACAAGATCGAAAGCGGCGATCCCGATGGCGCCGTGCAGGTCATGGCGGACTACATCGAGCGTCACGACCGCTCGATGACCAAAGCGCTCGAGGCACTCGCGTGAACACGACGGCGCGCAAGGTGGTGCGCTCGCTCGTGCCGGTCGTCTGCCCGCCGGAGGCTGCGGGTCTCGCCGACGCGATCATCGCGCACGTCGAGCTGTCGCTGTCGGTCGCGCCCGCGCTGATGCGCCGCGGTTTCGACGCAGGCATGATCGCCTACGACGTCGGCGCCCTGCCCCGCTACTTCCGTCGCGCGCACCTGTTGTCGCCGGCGAAGGCCGAGCGTTACTTCGAGTCGTGGGACCACGGCCCGACGCCGATCCACGTCCAGCTCGCGACCGCGGTCAACCAGCTGATGAGCCTGGCCTGCTACGAGCAGCCGGCGATGATGGAGGCGATCGGCTATCGCCCGGTGCCGTGGATCGCCGAGGTCACGAACAAGCGACTGACCGTGTTCGCCGATGACGTCCGCAAGCAGCAGCAACAGATCCTCGCGCCGGATCCGTTGCGCCCGCGCGCCAAACGCGAGGTCGCGTGATGGCGACCGTCGCCGTGCACGAGGGCGTGAAGACCCGCAACGTGTTCACGCGCGCCGACCTCCACGGCGACACCGTGCTCGATTGCGACGCCGTCGTCGTCGGCTCCGGCGCGGGCGGTGCACCGGTCGCGGCCGAGCTCGCGGAAGCCGGCTTCGACGTCATCGTGCTCGAAGAAGGCAGCTACTACCAGACCCGCGACTTCACCGCCGACACGTCGGCGATGGTCCGCCAGCTCTATCGCGATGGCGGCGCGACCATGGCGATCGGCAACCCGCCGATCCTGTTCCAAGAGGGCCGCGCGGTCGGCGGCTCGACCGTGATCAACGGCGGCATGTCGTGGCGCACGCCCGAGGACATCCTCGCGAGGTGGCGCAGCGAATCGGGCCTGCCGTTGTCGACTGCCGAGCTCGAGCCGTACTTCGAGCGGGTCGAGAAGCGCATCCACGTCGCGCCGATGGACGAAGCCGCGATCGGCAAAGACAACTGGCTGCTCAAGAAGGGCGCCGACCTCAAGGGCTACGAGATCATCGGCAACCTGCGCAACCAGGCGCACTGCGTCGGCAGCAACCGCTGCGCGTTCGGCTGTCCGACCGGCGCGAAGCAGAGCGCGCTGGTCTCGTACATCCCGCGCGCGCTGCACTACGGCGCCCGGGTCTACGCCGACGTCCGGGTCGATCGCATCACGATGCACGGCAAGCGCGCGACCGGCGTCGTCGGCAACGAGCGCGGCGGGTCACAACGTCGTCGTGCGCGCGAAGCTCGTGGTCGCGTCGTGCGGTGCGATCCACACGCCCGCGCTGCTGGCGCGCTCCGGGCTCGAGTCGCGCTCGGGCCAGCTCGGCGGCAACCTGAGCCTCCACCCGAACGTCAAGGTCACCGCGATCTTCGACGAGGATGTCACCGGCTGGAAAGGCGCGCACCAGGCGTTCCAGGTCCGCGAGTTCGCCGACGAAGGCCTCGGCTGCTTCGCGGCGGTGAACTTGCCGCCGAGCGTGATCGCGCTGTCGCTGCCGCATCGCGGCCGCCAGCTCGGTGCGCTGATGCAGCACTACAACCAGATGATGATCGCGGGCCTGTTCTGCGAAGACACGACGACCGGTCGGGTCCGCACGATCGCCGGCAAGCCGCAGGCGTTCTATCAGCTCGCGAAGCGCGACGCGGAGAACATCCAGCGCGGCCTGGTCATCCTCGCCGACATGCTGTTCGCGGCCGGCGCGAAGAAGATCTTGCTGCCGTTCCACAGCGCGGCGGAGCTCAACAGTCGCCGACGACGCGAAGCGGCTGCTCGATCGCAAGGTGCCGACCCGCGAATGGGAGGTCGTCACCGTCCACATGATGGGCACCGCGCGCATGGGCAGCGATCGCAGCGCGTCGGTCACCGACGGTTACGGCTTCATGCACGACGTCGATCGCCTGCTCGTCGCCGATGCGTCGTTGTTCCCGACCCCGATCCGCGTCAACCCGATGGAGACGATCATGGCGCTCGCCACGCGCGCCGCCGGACACGTCATCGACAACTCGAGGAGATACCTGCAATGAGCGCCGCCGCCAACCTGCGATCCACGCCCGCACCGAGCGCGCCGCCGCCGCGGTTCTTGTCGCCGTTTCCGACGCGCGCCGCGCTCGCGCTCGAGCAGACGTCGATGGCCGGGCTCGAGAAGGTGTTCTTGCGCGCGGTGACGCCCGAGGTCGATCAGCTCGTCGGCTGGGAGTTTCGCGGCATCAATCGCTTCCCGATCGACGTGATCCCGCGCGTGACCGGGATCAAGAAGTTCTTGAAGGGCTTCTTCCGGACCGAGGGCGGCAAGGCGATGGGCTACAACGTCGCGATCGTGCTCAACGCGCTCGATGGGCGCTGGCGGATGAAGCCGGACGACTCGGCGCCGCGCCGGTTCGGCTACTATGCGGTCGACGCGGTCGACCCGACGAGCCGCGACAACAAGTACCTCCACGCCGTATTGCTCGACTACTCCAAGGGCGGCAACAAGCGGTTCGACGTGTCGAATCCGATCCGCGACTACATCGTGCAGGTCGATGCCGGCAACCCGGACCTCTACCTCGGCAAGGCGTACTACGCGGTCGGCCCGCTGCGCGTGATGTCGAACTTCTTCATCCTCGAGCGCCACCGCCGCGGCTTCACCGACTACGCGACGCGCTGATCACGGCGTGCTCGGCTCGGCTTGGCCGCCGAGGACCAGCGCGGACAGCAGCAGCGCGGTGCGCCTGGCGTTGCGGTCGTGCGCGCCTTCGATCCGCAGTGGGCTCGCGGCGCCGTCGACCGAGACCGTACCCTTGTCGTCGATCGTGACGCGCTTGCCGTCGACCACGAGCACCTCGCCGTCGAACTTCAGCGGCGCGAGCTTGCCGTCGGGTCCCTCGAGCGATCCGTCGGCATGGAAGTGGGCGACCTTGCCATCCTTGCCGGTCATCGAGCCATCGGGTTCGAGCGTCGCGATCACTTGCTTCATCGGCTGAGCGCCCTCGCCTGCGACGACGAGCTCGAGCCGACCATCCTCGTGGAGCTCCATGCCCATCTGGTTGCCCTCGAGGAACTTGAGGTCGGTGATCGCGAGCACCGGCGTCTCGACCGGCGTCGGCGCGACCGGTGCTGCGACCGGCTTGCCGCCACTGCACGCCACTACGAGCACGATGATCGCGAACCACGGCTGGTTCATGCGCCCATTGCAGCCGACGACTCCGCACATTGCAAGCTAACGCTCGGGTGAAACCGCGAGCGCAGCCGCGCGCGCACGCGACGCGTAGGTGTGATCTGCTACGGCGTGCCAGGCGCGGTCGTCGCTGACGCACTCGCGGGCGCGGCCGTGCCGCCGAGGATGAGGCCGGCGATCAGCAGCGCGGTCCGCTTGGCCCTCGCGTCGTGGACACCCTCGACTCGCACCGAGGTTGCTCCGCCATCGATGAAGAGCACCCCCTTTTCGCCGATCGTCACGTGCTTGCCGTCGATGATCAGCGCGTCGCCGGTGATCGTGGCCGGCTCGACGTTGGCGTCGAGGCCTTCGAGCGATTTCCGCGATCGGATCAACCTGACGAGAAATCACTAAGCGCATCCGCTCGCGCACGTAGCACTTCGCGCTCGCGCTCGTTGCGGGTGAGCTCGGCGGCGCGCCGGAATTCGCTGCGCGCTTCAGCTGCGCGCCCGAGCTTTTCGAGCAGATCGCCGCGCACGCTCGGCAGCAGGTGGTATCCCGCGAGCGCCGGCTCAGCGACGAGGGCATCGACCAGCTCGAGGGCTTGCTCGAGGCCGAACGCCATGCCGATCGCCACCGCGCGATTGAGCTCGACGATCGGCGACGGTGCGACCTGCGCGAGCGCGGTGTAGAGCGCGGCGATCCGCGGCCACTGGGTGTCGGCCGCCGAGGGAGCGCGCGCATGGCACGCCGCGATCGCAGCTTGCAGTTGATAAGGCCCGGGTGGCGCTCCGAGCTGTTCGGCGCGCTCGAGTGCGGCGAGGCCGCGGCGGATCAGCAGGCGATCCCAGCGCGCGCGATCCTGATCGGCGAGCAGGATCGGCGCGCCGTCGGGTCCGACCCGCGCGGCGAGTCGCGCCGCGGTGAGCTCGAGGAGCGCGGCGAGGCCTTGTACTTCGGACTCGCCGGGGACGAGGCCCGCGAGCACGCGCGCGATCCGCAGCGCGTCGTCGCATAGCTCCGGCCGCGTCCAATTCGCGCCGGCGGTCGCGACGTGGCCTTCGTTGAACACGAGGTAGATGACCTCGAGGACCGAATCGAGCCGCTCCGCGCGGTCCGCTGCGCGCGGCACCTCGAACGGCACGTGCGCGTCGGCGAGCGTGCGCTTCGCTCGCACGATGCGTTGCGCGATCGTCGGCTCCGGCACGAGAAAAGCGCGCGCGATCTCCGCGGTCGTCAGGCCACCGACGAGCCGCAGCGTGAGCGCGACGCGTGCCTCGGTCGACAGCACCGGGTGACACGCGGTGAACACGAGCCGGAGCAGGTCATCGCCGACGTCGTCGTCGAGGAGCTCGGCGAGGTCTTTCGGCGGCTCGCTCGGCTCACGCCCGAGTTGCTGATGTTTGTCATCCGCCATCTTGGCTCGACGCGAGGTATCGATCGCGCGCCGCTTCCCGGTGGTCATCAACCACGCGCCGGGGTTATCAGGCACGCCATCGATCGGCCAACGCTCGAGCGCGACGACCAGCGCATCGGCGGCGAGCTCCTCCGCCCGGCCGACGTCGCGCGTAATTCGTGACAGCCCCGCGACGAGGCGCGGGAACTCGATCCGGAACACGGCTTCGATCGCGGCGTGTGGCGCGGAGGTCACGCGCCGCGAGCTTAGCGCGTTACGACTTGCCGAGCTTTTCGCCGAGCCGCTTCGCGCGCTCCGCGGCCTCGCCCGGCACGTCGAAGTCCTCCATGTCGAACAGCGGCCGGATCTCGACGACCGGCTCCTCGCCGTCTTGCACGCCGCTGCCGAACGGCGCGCGCTTCGCCCACTCGACCGCCTCCGCGAGCGTCTTGACCTGGATCAGCCAGTAGCCCGCGATCAGCTCCTTGGCCTCGGCGAACGGCCCGTCGACGACCTTGCGGTGCTTGCCCGAGTACACGACGCGCGCGCCGCGGCTCGACGGCGTGAGCCCGGCAAGGTCGAGCAGGACGCCGGCCTTTTGCAGCTCTTCGTTGAACTTGTGCATCACGAGCAAGTCCTCTTTGCTCGGCATCGCGCCGGCCGATTCGGTTTGCGGCGTCGCCTTCACGATCATCATGACTTTCATCGGAATCTCCTCATGCTTCGGTTGGTGTATCCGAGCGACGATCGAGCCGCCGCTGGATCGACAGCCGCGACGCGATTTTTTTGGGGCAGCGATTTCGGCCGGCTACAGGCTCGGGCGGTTGCGCGCCGCAACTACTCGAGTGGATCGAAGAAGGCGATCGACACCGTCGTCGTCGCCGCCGGATCGAGCTCGAGGCAGATCTGGCTAATCCCAGGGTTCGCCTGGGTCGATCCGGCGTAGGCGAGCTACTTGCCCGGGGCTACCTCGATCTTCGATCCAGGTGGCGCGGCGATCCGCGTGACTTCGGTGCGGCTCATCGCGTCGGCGGTGCCGCCCGCCGGGATGTTGAGCTGAAGCACGATCACCTCGTCGGGCTCGCTGACCGCATGGAGCTCGGCGCGCGCGCCGCTCGGTGCGGTGCACGCGACGCCGGTGACCGCTTTCATCTCGGCGCTCGGACTGAACACCTGACAGGCGCCTGGGAACGTGCCGAGTGGATAGCTCGTCGCCTTGCCGGTCTCGTCGGTGCCGGTGAGGTACACCGTGCTCGACGCGCCACCCGGCGCCGGCGCGATGCTCCACGCGAGCACGAAGCGTTTGCCGTATACCGCGAGACCGGATCCCGAGCCCGCCGTGGCGGTCGGGCTTTGCCCGCCGCCGCACGCCGCGAGCGCGACTACGATCGCGAATCGGTTCATCAGCGAACCGTACACCAACGCCATCGCGGCGCGATCGCGGTAGGATTGATCCCATGGCGCTGGCGCGCGTCGTCGTGGTCGAAGGTCCGGATGCGGGCCGCGAATTCGAGCTGCCGCTGCGCGGCGGCGGCGTCGGACGCGGCGACGGCAATCTGGTCCAGCTCACCGACCCGACCGTGTCGCGCAACCACGGCACGATCGAGCTGCGCGATGGAGCGCTGTGCTGGATCGACGACACCGGCAAGCCGCGCACGCTGATCAACGGCAAGCCACCGACCGAGCATCGGCTCGAAGCCGGCGACGAGATCGTGCTCGGCGGCACGCGGCTCGCGTACCTGCCGGACGATGGCGTCGCGATCACGCGCGCCGCGAGCCACGTCACGATGGAGGTCGGCAGCCGCCAGCTGCTCGCGCTCACCGGCCACGACGATCGGGCGAGCCGCCATCTCGCCGCGATCGCCCAGCTCGGGGATCGGCTGCGCAACGACAGCGGCTCGAGTCGCGACGCGGTCGCGCGCGCGACCTGCGATGCCGCGCTCAACGCGCTCGAGGCGCATCGCGCGTTCGCGTTATCGGCCGGCCGCCGCCCCGCACCGCTCGCCGCGGCGATCGCTACGCACGATACGGCGGGCACCCAGCTCCAGCTGCCCGCCGATCTGATCGAGAAGGTCGCGACCAAGCAGGTCATCACCGCCGAGACCCAAGGCCGCTCGCTGATCGCCGCGCCGATCTGTGGGAGCGGCGACGAGGTCATCGCCGTGTTGTGGATCGATCGCAAGGGCGCGCCGTGGGACGACACCGACGCGCTCGCGGCGAGCTGTCTCGCTCACCTCGCGGGCGCTGCATGGGTCTCGGCGGATGCACGCGATCAGCTCGGCCGCCGCGCCGAAGCGCTCGAAGAGCGACTCGCGGACGGCGATTTCATCGGTCGATCGATCGCCGCGGCGCGCGTGCTCGAGTTCGTGTCCCGCGTCGGTCCGTCCGACGCGACCGTGCTGCTCGGCGGCGAGTCCGGCTCCGGCAAGGAGATGGTCGCGCGCGCGATCCACCGCGCGAGCCGGCGCGCGAAGGGGCCGTGCGTCGCGGTGAACTGCGCCGCGCTGACCGAAACGCTTGATCGAGAGCGAGTTGTTCGGCCACGAGAAAGGCGCGTTCACCGGCGCGACCGAGAAGAAGGCGGGCCGGTTCGAGATGGCGGACCGCGGCACGCTGTTTCTCGACGAGGTCGGCGAGCTCCCGCTCGGGTTGCAGACCAAGTTCCTGCGCGTGCTCGAGGAGCGCCGGTTCGAGCGCGTCGGCGGGCAGAAGCCGATCGAGGTCGACGTCCGCGTCGTCGCCGCGACCAATCGCGACCTCGGCGAGATGGTCAAGCGCGGCACGTTTCGCGAGGACCTGTTCTACCGGCTCAGCGTGATCCAGGCCGACGTCCCGCCGTTGCGCGAGCGGCTCGACGACGTACCGCAGCTCGCCGAGCACTTCCTCGCGCGATTCAAACATCAGGCTGTGCGCCGCATCACCGGGTTCGCGCCGGACGCGATCGCGGCGATGACCTCGTATGCGTGGCCGGGCAATGTCCGCGAGCTGCGCAACGCGGTCGAACGCGCCGTCGTGCTCGGCGATCGCGAGCAGATCATCGCCGACGACTTGCCGCCATCGCTCCACGCCGCGCGACCGCGCGCTCGCACGTCGCCACCGACTCCCCTGCTCGGCTCGCGCTCGATGCATACCGAGCCCAGTGAGGTCTTCATCGACGTCGCACCGCCGCCCGCACCTGCACTGCCCGCGAAGGCGCCACCGCCGCCGGCCGCGCGTTCGTTGCGCGACCTCGAGAAGGACGGGATCGTGGCCGCCCTCGCGGCGACCGGTGGCAACAAGGCGCAAGCCGCCGCGATCCTCGAGATCGATCGCTCGACGCTCTACAAGAAGCTCAAGGACTACGACATCGAGGGTTAGCGGCGAACGGGCGTTTCGCTACGCCCGAGACCTACATCACCGACGGCGCCGGTGGTTGTGTTTGCCCGCGTGAGGTCTGTTACGATACCGGCTATGGGCGTGCGCGTGCTCCTCCTGATTGCCCTGATCCTCCCTCGGCTTGCGCATGCCGAGGTCGGGGTGGACATCGTGGTCGCCGGCCAGGACTCGGTGATCACCGATGCGACACGCGCCGCGGTCGCCTCTTGGCTCACGACGCGCGGGTTCAGGGTCACCAAGTCGCTCCCTGCATCGGGCGCGACGACGCTGAGCGACTGCCTGCTCGTGCCCGACATGAAGTGCGCGCGTGGCGTGGTCGAGGCGCGCGGTATGGGCAGCGCGGTGCTCGCGGTCCTGACGCAGGCGTACGGTAACGGCGCGCGCCGCTCGATCCAGCTTTCGGTGTACTGGATCAGCAAAGGCACCGACGTCGTCTCGGTCCAGAAGATGTGTGACAGCTGCAGCGACCAAGCCCTGCCGATCACGGTCAGCGCGCTGATGGCGGATATCTCGAAGCTCGTGCCGGCGACGCGCGGCCGGATCAAGATCACGACGTCGCCGAGCGGCGTGCTCGCGCTCGTCGATGGGGCGCCGATCGGCACCACGCCGGTCGACCACGAAGTCGCCGCAGGTGTGCACGAGATCGCGATGACCCGTAACGGCGAAACGATCGCGACCAGCCACGTCGCGGTCGCACCGGGCGCGACCGCCGAGGTCGACATCCCGCTGCCGGCGCTCCCGGTCGTCGCCGGGCCGAGGCTCGAACCGATCGCGCATCACTCGAAGGCGTTGCCCGCGACCGTGCTCGTCCTCGGCGGCGCCGCGATCGCGACCGGGCTCGTGTTCTACAAGATCGGCGGCCCGACCGGCGACAGCTTCTACTACACAAATCTGCGAACCCCCGGCATCGGCATCGCCGCGGGCGGCGGTGCGCTCGCGATCATCGGCGCGATCTGGCTCGCGAAGAGCGGCCATTCCGGCGGCCCGACCGTGAGTGTGTCTCCAGGTAGCGCAATTGCCGGTTGGACAAGGAGCTTCTAATGCGAGCATCGACCGCCATCGCATGTGCGCTCGTCGTTGCCGTCACGGGATGTCGGAAGCAAGATCCGCTGTTCTGCGCGAACCACGAGGATCCGCGGTGCGGCAATATCGACGGCGGCGTCGATGCCGCGCCGGACGCCCCGCCCGGCTACGTCACGATCGGCGGCACGGTCGATAACCTCGCCGGCATGGGACTCGTGCTCCAGGACAACGCCGGGGATGATCTCGCGGTCACCGCTGATGGGTCGTTCCAGTTCCAGACGCCGATCCAGATCGGCCAGCCCTATGCGGTGACCGTGAGCTCGCAGCCCACGGAAGTGACTCAAGTGTGCACTGTCGACCAGGACGGGAGCCAGTCCGGTACGGCGATGACCAACGTCACCAGCGCTCACGTGAACTGCGTGACCCAGGCGTTTGCGGTTTCCGGCACGGTGTTCGGCATGACGCTGCCGAACTCGATCAGCCTCCTGCTCAACGGCGGCGATTCGCAGACCTTGACCGACAACGTCGAATTTACGTTTCAGAATCCTAAAGTTGATAGCGGACAGACCTTCGGCGTTTCGATCCAGACGGAGCCATCCGGAAATAACTGCACGCTCAGCCCGATCATGGGCTCGATCGCCGGCGCTGACTTCACCGACGTAGTCGTCAATTGCGCGGTCGGCTACTACACGATCAGCGGCTCGATCTCCGGGCTCAACGGCATCGTGATGTTGTCAGATGGAACGAACACCATCCAGGTTTCGGGAGCCGGGGCAACCACTCCGTTTGCGTTCCCGCCGGTCATGGCGGGCACCTACACGATCAGCGTCAGCGGCAACCCGTCGACGCCGATCGCCCAGACCTGCACGGTGACCGCTCCGACCATGGTCACGGTAACGAACAGCGACGTCAACAGTGTCGCGGTGACGTGCACGACCAACACGTACACGATCGGCGGCACGATCTACGAGCTCAGCGGGACGGTCGTGCTCCAGGACAACGGCGCCGACGACTACTCGACCAACACGAATGGCGCGTTCACGTTCGCGACACCGCTTGCAAGCGACACGACTTACACCGTGACGGTGAAGACGCAGCCGGCCACTCAGACCTGCGTGCTGAACAACTACAACGGCACGGTGACGAACGCCCCGGTCACCGACGTCGACGTCGTCTGTGACTCTGGCCTCAAGTGCGGCGGAGGGGTCTGCTCCATCAACGGCACCGACAACCTGTGTTGTGGCGCGGGTACCGGCGGCGCGACGTGCGACAAGGCCAGCGACAACTGCATGAGCAACACCGAGATCTCGTGCGCTGACGCGGCGGACTGCGCCGTGGCCAACAAGGCCAACACCGTGTGCTGCGCGAGCGTCCACACCGGCGGCTCGAGCTACGTCACCTCGACGACCTGCTCGGCGACGTGCTCGGCCGGGCAGGCCGTACTCTGCGATCACAACCTGCCCAACGCCGATGTGTGCCCGACCGGAACGACGTGCAAGACGTACAGCCTGCTCAGCGGCTACTACGCATGCCAGTGAGCCGGTCGTGCTACTGCGGGTTCTTGCGCGGGCGACCGCGGCGGCGCGGCTGATCGCTTTGACCGAAGTCGAGCTCCTCGGCGAAGTGCTCTTGCACCAGATCATCGACCGAGGTGTTCACCGCTTCTAGGCGGCGAAGCTCCTCGCGCTCGAACTCTGCAAACGACGTGTAAACCCTTGGAAGTCCTGACGACATCGGTGCTCCTTTGAGGACATGCCCACATGTCCTACATCTGCACACAAAGTACGCGACTCGGCCGTTCGAGGCCAAATTTTTGTTTCGTCATAGCTGCGTGTTACCGGTCCTCATGCCCCGTATCGTCGCTGTCGCGAATCAAAAGGGTGGCGTCGGCAAGACGACGACCGCGATCAACCTCGCTGCATCGATCGCGTCGCGGGGCTTCCAGACGCTGCTGCTCGACTTCGATCCGCAAGGCAATGCGTCGTCGGGCGTCGGCTATCCGCGCAGCAAGGTCGAGCGCACGATCTACGATGCGCTCGTCGGCTCGGTCTCGCTCGCCGACGTCATCTTGCCGACCGAGATCGCGACGTTGTTCGTCGCACCGGCGACGCCGGATCTGGTCGGCGCCGAGATCGAGCTGATCTCCGCCGATCGCCGCGAGCGGTTCCTCGCCGACGTCATCGCGACCGTCGCGGCGCGCTACGACTACATCATCATCGACTGCCCGCCGTCGCTGGGCCTGTTGACGTTGAACGCACTGGTCGCCGCCGACGGCGTGGTCGTCCCGATGCAAGCCGAGTACTTCGCGCTCGAGGGGCTGTCGGCGCTGACCGCGACGATCCACAAGGTCAAAGCCGCCTACAACCCGCGGCTCGAGATCGACGGCGTGTTGTTCACGATGTTCGACGGCCGGATGAACGTGGCGAACCAGGTGCGCGACGAGGTCGCGAAGTTCTTCGGCGACAAAGTGCTCGGCACCGCGATCCCTCGCAACGTGCGGCTGTCCGAGGCGCCGAGCCACGGCAAACCGGTGATGCTCTACGACCTGCGCTGCCCGGGCACGAAGAGCTATCTCGCGGTCGCCGACGAGTTCCTCGCCCGCACGAAGGCGATCGCGATCGAGGCCCACCCGTGATGACCGATCCGCGCGAGCTGAAGAAACGTGGCCTGGGCCGCGGACTGTCCGCGCTGCTGCCCGATGCCTCGCCGCCGCCGGTCGTCGAGCGCTCGAAGGTCTACTTCACCGCCGGGATCGAGGAGCTGTATCCGAGCCCCGAGCAGCCGCGGCGCCGGTTCGACGAAGCGCAGCTCGTCGAGCTCGCGGGCTCGATCGCCAAGCACGGCGTCATCGCGCCGCTCGTCGTTCGGCCGCGGACCGGCGGCGGCTACTTCCTGATCGCGGGCGAACGGCGGTGGCGAGCCGCACAACGCGCCGGGCTGCACGCGGTGCCGGTCGTCGTGCAGGACATCGAGCCCCAGGCCGCGTTCGAGCGCGCGCTCGTCGACAATCTGCAACGAGCCGACCTGTCGCCGCTCGAAGAAGCCGCCGCGTACCAACGGCTCGCCGACGAGTTTGCGCTGACCCAGGACCAGATCGCGGAGCGCGTCGGCAAGGACCGCAGCACGGTCGCAAACACGATCCGCCTGCTGAAGCTACCGCCGACCGTGCGCCAGCTGGTCGACGACGGCCGGCTGCAGATGGGCCACGCGCGCGCCCTGCTCGGGTTGGACGAAGCCGCCGCCATCGAGCGGGCCGCGCGCACGGTCGTCGACAAGGCGCTCTCGGTCCGCGCGACCGAGGCGTTAGTCAAGAAGGCCAGAGCTCCCGTGCCGAGGTCCCAACCGCGGCCCACGGCCAAGCCGGCCTCGGTCCGCGACCTCGAAGAACGGCTCACCCGCTCCCTGGGCGGTCCTGTCACGATCACCGAGGACGAGCCCGGCAAGGCAGGCCGGCTCGAGATCCGCTACCTCGATCTCGATCACCTCGAGCGCCTGCTCGACCGCCTGCTGTAATTGAGCGCCAACCGCCCGGTCGCAGGTGCGCCGTGCGATACTGCGAGGTGGTTGTGAGCGATCGCGAGCACCCGCGCATGCCGTACGCCGTGCAGGTCGAGTTCCGAACGCCCTCGTCGTTCCTCGTCGCCTATTCGGTGAACCTTTCGCGTGGTGGCTTGTTCCTCGAGACCGAGGTCGACATGCCGACCGGTGCGGCGACCACGCTCGACTTCATCGTCCCGGGCATCGGCACGCATTCGCTCAACGGCATCGTCGCTTGGCGGCGCGGTCCCGAGAGTGGCGAAGGTCCGCCCGGCTTGGGCATCGAGTTCCAGGACGTCGCGCCCACGCTCGGCGCGGTCATCGACCAGCTCGCGACCAGCTTCCGCGGTGTCCATATCCTGCTGCTGTCCGGCGATCGCCACGATCGGACGAGCCTCGCGCGCAGCATCAAGTCGATCATCTCGACCGCCGAGATCACGCAAGCTGCGGATGCCTCGGTCGCGACCAGCGTGCTGTCCGGCGAGATCGACGTCGCGATCGTCGACGTCGACTTCGACCTCGAAGGCGGCCTCGCGACGATTCGCGCCGCGAAGGCGCTGCAGCCGCCGGTGCCGGCGATCGCGATCACCGCGAACGCGAGCTATCGCGAGCAAGCGGTCGCCGCCGGCGCGGACGAGCTGCTCGTCAGCAACCCGCCCGCATTCGCCGATCTCCAGGTGGTCGTCGTGCGCGCGCTCGGCAAGCCGGTCTCGGTCACCACGACCGCGACCGACATCGAGACCTAGCCGCAGTGCCGTTCAGATAACGTTGACCTTGACCTGAACCTGAACCTGAACTTGAACGGCACCTTAGACGTTGTCGTTGACACCGCAACTCCAGAGTTGTGTGGGCCGATAGCCTGGCCATGCTCAGCTTCCAGAAGCTACGTGGGTATCAACGCTCGATCGAGTTCCTCGCATTGGCATTGCAGATCATCGGCGAGCTTCCGAAGGGGCATGCCGACGTCAAGGTCCAAGGTGGCGTTCAGGTTGAGGCTCATGTCTCATGATTCGTCACAACTCTAGCTAGACGCCCATTGCGTGGCGATGTCTATCTCGTGGGTCGCCCGGAAGGCACCGCGAACACGCTGACCGGGCCGCCGCGGAGGTAACCGACAGCGAGCATCCAGGTAAGCGGCGCGGCGATCGCGACGCGTTCGTAGCCTCTTGGATAGATGCTGGTGCGCCAGCGCGGCGTGGACCAGCCGTAGAACTGGGCGCCGCTCGAGAACGGATCGATACGGCCGCGGTAGAGCCCGGCAGTATTGCGGTGCTCGCCGTGCTTGCGCCAGTTGTTGAGCACGTAACTGATCGCGTGACTCGCTTGCGTCGGCGTGGCGAGGATCTCGACGTGGTAGCGGTCGGCGAACACGGCGCCGCGCCGGCGCAACTCGTGGTTGAGCTGCTTGGCCGCCGAGATCTTGAAGCTCTGCATGCCGCGAGCGAGCGAGCGCTTGTCATCGGCCTCGCAGATCAGGTGAAGGTGGTTGCGCTGCACGCTGAAGTGGCAGATCCGCAGCCCGAGCTGATTGAACGCCGAGACCTGTAGTGCCTTACGGATCGCGCGATACGCCTTGTCGGTGCGCAGCGCGGCGACGGCGGCGACAACGCGCAAGGTGATGTGGAGGGGCTTGTTCGGATCGAGGTCAGCGCGCCTCGCGTGCGTGACGCCGGCGCGCAGCCCTTTCGGTTTGCGCCCTGCACGCGGGCGCTTGCCGCCGCGATGCTGCCCGTTCTTGTCAGGGCGTGGAAGTTCAATCTGGCGATTGCGCGACGATGACCTCACCGACGAAAATATGACATACGTCGAGGATCATGTCAATTGATTCAGCATATATTCGCAATGATGTGGATCTGTGGATCGGGCCTGGGTCACACACAGTCAGGACGCGCGATGCGGGCTGTCGATACCGAGCGGCACGATGTGCCTTGCGCGATAGCGACGCGCGAAGAAGGACCAGAAGCCGTCGAAGCGATCGCTTTCGTGAATCGCGCGGAGGTGCAGCGCAGCTGTGAGGCCGCGCTGTGACCAGCGCTGTCCGCTTCGCTTGGCGCGGACGTTGACGACTGACTTGCAGGCGCCTTCGGTGACGCCGCTCCCGATCGGAATGTCGCGTGCTCGATAGTCGCAGTAGTTCATGCGGTGCTTGTTGTGCTCGATGTAGCCGAGGTGGACCGCGAGTTGCTCCGCGTCGTTGGCGATCGCGTCGCGAGCTTGATGGCGCAGGGAGCGAATCACGCGGTTCACGCCGTGCTTCTTCTCCAGAAGCGCGGTGCGCCAGCAAGCTCGCCGGGCTTCCCGCTCATCGGCCACGACGCCGGCATCGAGACACTTCGTGAGTCGCTCGTCGAGGTGGTACCAGTCGAGCACCTCGGTCCAGCGAGGCACGAGCGCCTCATTGCGCAGAGCGTTCTTGATCGCGGTCCACAGCTCGGGCGCGCCATCTTGAATCACCGCGACTTCGACGGCCACGGTGCCCACGTAGTCCATCCGCCATTGTACGGGGCCGCGCAGCGCGACACGCGGCTTGGGCCTGGGTCGACTGCGCCGCAAATCGGGCACGTATGCGCAGAGTCCCTCGAGCTCTTCGCCGTGTCGCATCGGTACCGCCACCCGATCGAGACCGATGGCAATTAGTCGCGTCCCGGCTGGAAGCGGCTCGTTCGCTCGCAGCTGCGGCTCGATCTCGGCGTTGCCTGCGACGTCTTCGCGCCGGTCGCGAGCCGCGGCGCAAAGCTGTCCGCGATCGATTGCAGCTTCTTCTCGAGCTTGCGCCGCGCGATCTCGTGCACGACGCGGAGCACCCTGCGCTCGTACGCCTCGAAGGTCTCGCCCTCCTCGCTGGACATTTCTCCAGCGCGTGTTCGCACTCTTTGATCAGCGCTTCGTCCTCAAGATCGAAGTCCTTTGTCGTCGGCGTGGATGGTGTCGGTGGCGCGGGCGTTCGCGGCTTGGATCCCATCGATCCATTCCACGACCCGATCGCACGCCGCGCTAGATCCCTCCACGACTTTTGACTGGCCGTGCCGCTCGTGCCGTCGACCGAGGCCCTCGCTATCGATCGTCCGCGGCTGACCTAGCTCGCTTGGACGGCTGCGCCGCGATCGATCGTGATGAGCGCGAGGCGATCGAGCTGGCGGCGCACCCGTCCACATCGCCGCACAGGCCCTGCTACCGAGCTTCTTCAAATCGATTCATGGAACCAACCATCGTGGCGTCAGGGGCTGTTCGGATTGTGAGCGACCGGGCGCAACGGGAACGGCAGGTGCGGCGGCTGCGTGAAGTCGGTCGCGCATCGCTTGCTGCGGTAAACGAGCGGCGTGATCCGGCTCATCTCGACCCGCGCGAGCATCATCGATAGCAGCACGAGCGCCGCGATGATCGCGGTGCCGACGATCGCCGTCACGTCAGCCCCGGCGGCGACGCGCCGCTTCGACCGTGTTCTCGAGCAGGCACGCGATCGTCATCGGGCCGACGCCGCCCGGCACCGGCGTGATCGCGCTCGCGCGTTCCGCGGCCGCTGCAAACTCGACATCGCCGATCAGGCGCTTGTCGGCGAGCCGGTTCATCCCGACGTCGATCACGATCGCGCCGGGCTTGATCCACTCGCCGCGGACCAGCTCGGGCCGACCGATCGCGGCGACCACGAGGTCGGCGCGGCGCACTTCGTCGCCGAGGTCACGCGTGCGCGAGTGACACATCGTGACCGTCGCGTCGGCGTTCTGGAGCAGCAACGCGACGGGCTTGCCAACGAGCAAGCTGCGGCCGAGCACGATCGCGCGCGCGCCGGCGACGGTCGCGCCCACCTCGGCGAGCAACCGCATGCAACCCTTCGGCGTGCACGGCACGACCAGCGGCTTGCCTTGCGCGAGCCGACCGAGGTTGCTCGGATGCAGACCGTCGACGTCCTTGGCCGGATCGAGCGAGCGAATCACCGCATCGGCGTCGAGCTGCGCCGGCAACGGCAACTGCACGAGGATGCCGTCGACCTCGGGATCGCGATTGAGACGATCGACGACCGCGAGCAGCTCGGCCTGGGTCGTGGTCGCCGGCAGCTTGTGATCGCGCGGCTCGACGCCGGCCTCGCGCGCCGCCTTCGTCTTGCTGCGCACGTAGACCGCGGAGGCCGGATCGTCGCCGACCAGCACGACCGCGAGCACCGGCGCGACCCCGCGAGCGCGCAGCTCGCTCGCCGCGACCGCGACCTCGGCGCGGAGCTTGGCGGCGACCGCCTTACCGTCGATCACCCGAGCGGTCACGCCGCGCCGCCG
This sequence comes from uncultured delta proteobacterium, assembly GCA_963848295.1. Lineage (GTDB taxonomy): Bacteria > Myxococcota_A > Polyangia > Haliangiales > Haliangiaceae > JABFXX01. Next base: position 264,772 of record CAWKDB010000010.1, read on the forward strand.
CCACCACCCGAGTCGCCGCCACCGCTGGGCTTCGCGCTCTCCGACTGCGACGGCGTGACGAACCTGCCGCCGCCGGTCTCGGCGTTGCCGCTGCCGGGCTCACCTTCGGGCACGTTCGCGGCCGGGACGCCGAGCGGTCCGGTCTCGCCATGAACATTCTGCTTCGCCTTGCGCGCGGCCTCGCGCCCGGTCGGATCATCGGGCAGGCCCGCATTCGCGCGGATCGTCGACATGTCGAGCAGCGGATCCTTCGCGGGCGCGTCCGGCTTCTTGGCGCCGTAGAGATCCTTGTACCAGCCGCTACCCTTGAGCTGGAACGCGGTGCGCGAGATCAGCCGCTCGAGCTCGCCCTTGCACGCCTCGCACTCGGTCTTCTCTGGATCGGCCATGCGCTGCTGGTACTCGAACACGCGATGACAGGCTTTGCATTGATACTCGTAGACCGGCATAGAGCTCCTACGGCTGATCACCCAAGCTGACGATACGCACCCCGAGCTCGCCGTCGACATCGACGAGCTCTCCGCGACCGAGCACCCGGCCGGCCGCGCGCAATTCGAATGGCCCGGCAAGCGGTTTGCCGAGCGTCACGACCTCGCCGATCGCGAGCTCGGCGAGCTGGCGCAGCGTCAGTCGGGTCGTGCCCACCGCGACGGTGAGCTCGGTCGTACCCGGATCGGTCCCCATCTCGATCCCAACATACCCGGTCGCGACGGCCGCAACCACCGCGCCGGCCTGGGCGCGCAGTCCAAACCGTCCATCGCCGACGACCAGCTCGAGGTTTCCCGCGGCGCGCTCCAGCGTGATGACATCGCGCACCGCGAGTTGCTCGAGCGCCGCGGTGGCGAGCGCGCACCGGCCCAGCACGATCGGCAGCTCGAACGCGACGGTCTCGGTCCACGCCGCCAGCGGCCGGGGCGGGGCGACGCGCAGCTCGAGGGCGCGCGGCAGCCCTACGAGCAGACTCGCCGGCTCGCCCGCGAGATCGAGCGCGACCTCGATCGCGTCCCCCGTGGCGAGCGCCGCAGGATCGGGCCAAACATCGCCGGCGATCCCGAGATCCTCGAGCGCGGCCGCGGCGACGAGCGCGGCGATCGCGTGCTCGGCGGGCGTCGACGGTCGGGCCGCGTCGAGCTCGTTCGGGCCGCCGAGCAGGCGCTGGGCGATCGCGCGAATCGCTCCGCCGCTGATCGCGACCGTGAAATCCTCGCCCGCGATCCGCAGCGCGCAGCGCGCGGCGTACGGATCGAACGAACCGGGGTCTCTGCCTGCGTGGATCGCGATGACCCGCACCGGGCCGCCGACCGCACGAGCGAGCACCGGGCCGCCCGGGCGGGCTTGCAGCCAGCGCGCGCACGCCGACAGCCTGGCGGCGTCGCGGCGACCGAGCTTCGGCACACGCTCGAACGGATAGGGTTGGATCGCTGGCGGCATCAAAAGTTTGGAGAGCACCCCTGCCCTGGTACGATTTTATCCTACATCGGACTACAAGAGGTGAATCCCGTGCAAGAGCGTCGCATCGGCTACCGGATCCCATTCGAAACGATGGTCACCTCCTACGTCAACGACCGACCGATTCGGGCGCTGGCGTCGAACCTGTCGGACACCGGCATCAACATGTCATCGATCTCGATGGTGGCGCCGCCGCCCGGGCTCGTTGTCGGGCTCGAGCTCGAGCTCCCCGATGAGGGCGAGTCGATCTGGGCCGCGGGCCGGATCTGCTACCGCAAAGACGATCGCCTGGCCTCGGGCCTCGGCGTCCGGTTCATCGCGATGGCCAAGAGCCAAGCGCGGCTGGTCCGAGACTATTGCATCGAAACCCGGCGCAGGAACCTCGGGTCGATGCTCGCGCGGATCCGCGCCTAGCACGGGCACGGCCCGATCCGCGCGCTACAATCGGCGGGATGAGCCCTGAGGACGATCGATCGCTCGGCGGTCCGCCGCGCAGCAAGGATCGCCGACACCTCAGTCCGAAGGGCCCCCGCTTGCGGGGGAGCAAAGCTGTGCTCGCCGCGATCCTCCTCGGCGCGGCGGTCTCCGCGGTCCATGCCCAACCGGGTGACTGGGGCGTCCATCGCGACCCGTTCGATCCGAACGTCGTGGCGCGCTACAAGGCGATGCTCGCGCGCGATCCGCATGATGCGTCGGCGCTCGCGAATCTGTTGAAGCTGTACCGCAGCTTCCGCACGGTCGATCTGCTCGAGCAGGAGTACGGCAAGCAGATCGCCAAGAAGGCCGACGACTGGGCCGCGCTCGTCGTGCTCGGACGGTTGTTTCACGCGACCGGCGACGAGGCGCGCGCGCTCGATCTGTGGACCCACGCGGTCGCGGTCAAGGACGGCGACTCGACGACCTGGGGCCTGATCGGCGAAGCCGACCGCGGCGCGGGCAAGACCGCCGAGGCGCGGGCCGCTTACGACAAGGCGCTCGCGCACGCGACGTCGAAAGATACGAAGAAGAAGGCGTTGCGCGCGCTCGCCGACCTCGCGCTCGCGACCGGCGACAACGACGCCGCGAACAACTACTTCAAGCAGTTCCTCGCGCTCGATCCGAACAACGCGCAGCTGTGGATCGAGCGCGGCGACGCGATGCTCACGGCCGGCAAGCGCGACATCGCGCTCGACAGCTATAGCGCCGCCGAAAAGCTGCTAGGCAGCGATCCTTCGCGCCGGATCGAGATCGTGTCACGCCGGGGCCAGGCGCTCGAGGCGATGGGCAAGGACGACGAGGCGGTCGCCGAATACCGCCGCGCGATCAAGCTCGCGCCGAAAGGCTACTACCTCGAGACCGAGCTGACCGGCCGGATCATCGACATCTATCGCCGCAAGCAGGCGCTCGGCCAGCTGCTCGCCGAATACGAGAAGACGTGGCCCGAGCGCAGCCGCGGCTACTTCGAGTGGGACGTGCTCGGCAAGCTCTACGAAGAGACCGGCGCGCAAGACAAGGCGATCGCCGCGCTCAAGCACGCGGTCAGCGCGTCGCCGACCGAGCTCGACACCCAGCGCCGGCTGATCGGCCTGCTCGAGAACTCGGGTCGCGACGACGAAGCGCTCGTCCAGTACGAGACGGTCGTGCGGATCGCGCCGGGCGAAGCGCGGTTCCAGCTCGAGCTCGCCGAGCGCTACCAGCGCCGGGGCGAAGAGAAGAAGGCGCTCGAGGTGCTGGCGCGGCTCGAGGCGCGGTTCCCCGAGACGACGAACGTGCTCGCCGCGATCGCGGATCTCTACACCAAGTGGAGCAAGGACGACCTCGCGCTCGGCTTGTACGAGCGACTCGCGAAGCTCGAGCCCGATGATCCGTCGCACCTGGTCACGCTCGGCGAGCAGTACTGGCAAAAGGGCGACCACGTCAAAGCGAACGCGACCTGGACGCGGATGACGCTGACGAAGAAAGCGACCGGCTTCGCGAAGCTCGGCGAAGTGCTCGGCGAGCACGGCGAGACGACCGATGCGCTCGCGTCGTACGGCAGGGCGATCGAGCTCGATCCGAAGAACCCCGAGCTCTACAAAGGCCGAGCCGCGGTGCTCGAGTCGAGCTCCGGCCGGCGCTACGAAGACGCGCGTCGCGATTGGGCGAAGGTGCTCGAGCTGATCGGCAACAAGCCCACCGATCGCGCGGCGCGGCGCGATGCGCGCAAGCACTACGTCGCGCTGCTCCTGCGGCTGCCCGGCGCGGCGAGCACGCAACGCGACATGTGGACCAAGGACTTCGCCGACAAGTCCGACGTCGAGGCCGGGTATTTCCTCGTCGAGCTCTACACGCACGCGGCCCAAGGCCAGCAAAAGCTCGGCGAGCCGCAGCACACGCTCGAGAAGCTCGTCACGCTGGTGCCCGACGATCAGGACGCGATCATGGACCTCGTCAAGGTCTATCGCGGTGGCCACCAGTACAAGGAGGCGGTCGCCCTGTTGTTGAAGCTCGCAGCGCTGTCCCCGACCCGCGAGCGCGACGTCTACCAGACGATCTCCGAGATCATGACGGAGGCACGCCAGGACGAAGAGGCGATCAAGTGGCAACAGAAGGCGCTCGACAAGAACCCGAGTGACCCGGGCGCCCACGAGCGGCTCGGCGAGCGATATGCCGAGATGCAGCGGTTCCCAGAGGCGATCACCGCGTACGAGCAAGCGGTCAAGCTCGATGCCCACAACACCAAGGCCGCGTTCGCGCTGTCCGAGCTGTATATCCAGAACGACCAGCCGATGAAGGCCGCGGAGCTGCTCCGCAACGTGCTGCGCACCGCGACCTCCGAGGCCGACGTCGCGCGCGCCGGCAAGCTCGCGATCGATCTCGAAGAGAACACCGGCACGCTCGGCGAGCTCGAGAAGGTGATGTCGCCGCTGTCGTTCATGATGGCGCACAAGCCGATCTATCGCCACGTGCTGGTCGAGCTCTACGCGCGCTACGTCCCGGAGCTCGTCGGTCGCGTCCACCACGGCAACGCCGAAGTGAAGAAGGCCGCGCGCGCCGAGCTCGATCGCGTGGGCTCGCACGGCTTGCAGCCGCTGCTCGAAGCGCTGCGCGATGACAAAGACAAAGACCAACAGAAGATCGCGGTCGACGTGCTCGGTCACCTCCACAACAAGGGGGCGGCGGAGGCGCTCGTCCACATGGCGCGGCAAGAGCCGCCGAAGGACAACCGCCACTACGGAACGCTGACCGACAGCCCCGATCGCGAAGCGAGGATCGAAGCGCTGGTCGGCGCGGGTCGACTCGGTGACGCGAGCGTGGTCGCCGATGTCTTGCCGCTGATCGATCACCAAGAAGCGGCGATGCGCGAAGCCGCGATGTTCACGCTCGGCCGCTCCGGCGATCGCCGCGCGGTCGCGCCGCTCGTGCACGCGCTCGGCGACGCTCAGCCCGCGGTCCAGGCGCTCGCCTGCCTCGGGCTCGGTCAGATCGACGACCCGCGGGTCGCGCCCACGCTGATCGAGGTCGTCAAGGACAACGCGCACGGCGACCGCGTGCGCGCCGCGTGTGCGTTCGCGATCGGCAATCGCAAGCTGACCTCCGGGGTGCCGGTGCTCCTCGAAGCGCTCGCCGACAATCGCAGCGAGACCCAGCGGCTCGCCGCGTGGTCGCTCGGCCAACTCGGCGACTCCAAGGCGCTCGGTCCGCTGATCCGCGCGTATTTCTCCCGCGCCGGCAGCGCCGGTGACGAGCTCGAGTGGGCGATCGGTCGCGCGAGCGGGATCGGCACGCCGTCGGCACCAGGCGATGCGCTGGCCGAATATCCGATGCACCCGTCGGGCTACGCCGACGATCAGGCGATCGCGCTGCTCCCCGGAGTGCTGCCGCACCCGCAGCTGTCGGCGAAGCTGGTCAGCGAACATGTCGCGGACATCGGCGCCGGACTGACCCAGGCGCTCGCGTTGCATCGCGATGTCGTGGTGTCGGTGCTCGCCGATCTCGATTCCGCGCGCGACCACATCGCGCTCGGTGCGCTGACCCCGCCCGACGGCGATCCCAAGCTCGCCGCGGCGTTGTCCGCGATCGGCGACGCGATCGACACGCCGGTCTCCGCGCAGCTCGCCGCCGATGATCCGCGCGTCCGCGCGCTCGCGATCAGCGTCTATGCCAAGCTCGACACCGGCAAGCCGCGCACCGTCGCGGCGCTGCACAAGGCGCTCGGCGATCGCGACGACCAAGTGCGGCTCGCCGCGATCGCGGCGGTCGAGATCGTCGCGAAGCGCCGAGGCGCCACGCCGCCCGAGCTCGTGGCCGGCCTGATCTCGACGCTGCAGACCGGCTCGTGGATCGACGGCTCGGCGGCGGCGCGCACGCTCGGTCGACTCCACGCCGGGCAGGACGCGTTGATCAAGGCCGCCGGCGACCCGAAGGCGTTCGTGCGCGATGCGGTCGCCGGTGCGCTCGGCGACCTCGGCGGCACGGCGTCGGTCACGGCGCTCCGAGCCCTGATGAAGGACGGCAACGCGCAGGTTCGGGCCTCGGCGGAGCAGTCGCTCGGCCGGCTCAAGCACTGACATCCAAGATCAGAAATCCGAGGTCAGAGAAACAGGGATCCGAGACGTTTCCCAGAACCTGACGATCAGAAACGCCCTAGCCGACCGGTCCAACCCGATCGACAGGTGTCCCCGTTCTTTGACGCACCGATCCGCAAAGGGGTAGAATCACACGCGATGGATGTCGGCTTGGTGTGCGACGCGTGCAGCGCGTTGACTCCCATCGGAGTACCGCAATGCGCGCGCTGTGGCGCCGCGGTCGCACTGGATCCGCGCAACAAGCGCGCGAGCAAACCCGCGCCGATCAACGGCACCAACAACTGCCCGCGCTGCAGCATCGTCGTGCGCGCCGGTCAGAAGTTCTGCCCGAACTGCGGCGAAAAGATGCCCGGCGCCGCTGGAGTCGCCGACCCCACCCCGGTGTCGTTCGATGTCGAGACTCGCGTCGGTCCGCGCGCGCAGGGACCGCAAGCCAAGCCCGGTCGCAATACCCTGTTCTTCGGCGGCGCCCTGCAGGCCGCGCGCGCGAAGCTGACGCTGATCCGCGGCGACGGCGAGGACGGCGTGTCGTTCACGCTCGCCGGTACCGATCACCTCGCCGGGCGCGGCGAGTGCCCGATCTCGTTTCCAGACGATCCGTTCTTGTCGCCGACCCACGCGAACTTTCGCTACTTCAACAACCAGCTGATCGTGCGCGACGAAGGCTCGCTCAACGGCATCTTCGTGCGGATCGCAGAGCCGATGAGAATTCCATCTGGCACCACGATCCTCGTCGGTGAACAGGTGCTCACGGTCAACGCCGCGCGCGTCGCGGAAGACATCCCGGACGCCGAAGGCACGTACTTCTCGGCGAGCATGATCCGACCCTCGCGGTTCAAGATCGTGCAGCACCTGCGCGGCGGCGTGACCGGTTGGGTGTTCACGCCCGACGGCGAGACCGTGACGATCGGCCGCGAGGGCAACGACATCAACTTTCCCGACGACCCGTTCATCTCCGGTCGCCACTCGGCGCTCCAGCTGGCCGCTGGCGTGCTAAGCGTAAGCGACATGGGGTCACGCAACGGCACGTTCGTCCGGGTCGCGGGCGAGCACACACTCAAGCACGGGGACTACGTGTTTATGGGTCAACAGCTACTTCGCGTCGAAATCGTCTGAGCTCGGGGGCTACCATGACCGTCTGCAATCGTTGCGGTAAAGAAAACCAAGACCACTACAAGTTCTGCCTCGGTTGCGGAGCAGAGCTCGTCGCGCCCAAGCCCGGTGGCGATGTCGCGATGATGAAGACGATGATGGCCGACCCCGGTCAGCAAGCGATGGTCGGCGCGCCGCTGCGCGGTCCGAGCGCCCAGATGCCGCAACCCGGCCCGATGCCGATGCCGATGCGCAACCCGAACGCGATGCCCGGGATGCCGCCCGCTGGCCCGCTCGGCGGTCCGGGGCCTGGTCCGCAACAGCCCGCGCCGATGGGCCCGCCGCCCGGTGTCCCCGGGTTTTCTCCCGGCTTCGCGCCGCCGCAGACCGCGGTCCCGGGCCTCCGTCGTTGCCCGTCGTGCGGTAGCGATGTCCCACCGACCTTCCGGTTCTGCGGCACGTGCGGGTTCCGCATGGACGAGACCCAGCCGAACGCCGCCCCGATGCCGGGGATGGGGATGGGCCAGCCGGCGCCCGCGATAGGTCCCGGCATGGCGCCGCAGGCCCAGCGCTCGCGGCTATCGATGACGCTGATCCGTCCCGACGGGACCGAGGGTGGCACGCATGACCTTCGCCCCGGCGAGAACAAGCTCGGCCGCAGCTTCGGCCCGGTGTTCGAGAACGACGGCTACCTGTCGCCGGTCCACGCGATGCTCGACATCCGCGGCACGACCGGGACCGTGCGCGATCTCGACAGCTTGAACGGCGTCTTCGTCAAGATGACCGGCGAAGAGGAGCTACAGTCCGGGCAGATCATCCGGATCGGCCAGGAGCTCCTGCGCTACGAGATCATCCCGACGCCCGAGCCGACCCCGGACGGCACGGAGCTGATGGGCAGCCCGAACCCGGGCTACTGGGGCAAGCTCACGGTGATCATCGGCCGCGAGGTCACCGGCTCGGCCCACGCGCTCCTCGGCGAGAGCGTCACGCTCGGTCGCGAGCGCGGCGAGATCAACTTCCCCGACGACGGCTACGTGTCCGGTCTGCACGCGCGGGTCACGATGCGCGACGGCCGGGTGTACCTGTCGGATCTCGGCAGCTCGAACGGCACGTTCGTCAAGGTCAACGGCGAGCGCGCGATCGGCCACGAGTCGTTCGTGCTCCTCGGACAGCAGCTGTTCCGGCTCAATCTGGCTTAGGCTGGCGTAACTCGCCGAGTTTCGGTACGTTTACCCCATGCGTAGGCGTCTCCCCGTTGGACTTCATCTTCTGGCGCTCTCCGCGTTGGCGGTAGCGCTTGCCGCGTGCGGCAGCGGAGACAACAAGCTCAAGGTTACCGGCCTCGACCCCGAGAAGGGTGACGTGGACGGCGGCACGTATGTGCGCATCCATGGCAATGGCTTCCTCGCGAATGGCGGTCGTGGAGCGAAGGTCTACTTTGGCTCGCACCAGGGCTCGGTGATCCGGTTCGAGAGCGACAGCGAGCTGATCGTCGAGGCGCCGGGCGGCAAGCTCGGCGACACGGTCGACGTGCTCGTCATCTTCGAGCCGGGCGGCGAGCTCAAGATCCCGCACGCCTACACGTTCATCGAGAAGCACGAGCAGGGCCCGTCGATCCAGGACCTGAATACCAGCGGCTCGGCAGCTCCGAAGAAGTAGCCCCGAACAACGAGGGGCCCCCGGAACGGGGCCCCGAGTTGAATTGATCGATCGGCCGTCCGGCGAAGCAAGGATGGCCGAGTCCTCACAACGAGGGGCCACCGGAACGGGGCAGGCCGCTACATCAGGTCGCGGCGGGCCAGCGCGCGGCGCATCTTCGCCAGTGCCTGCTCCTGGAGCTGGCGAATCCGCTCGCGCGACAGGTGATACTTGTCGCCGATCTCTTTGAGCGTGAGCTCCTGAGTTTCTCCCGCTCGCCGACCTCCGTCGGCTTCGCTGCGCTCGGGCCCGAGGCCGAAGCGCTGGCGCAGGATGTCGGCTTCGATCGGGCGAAGCTCGGCGAGCAGCTCGCGGACCTCGGTCGTCAGCGCTTCCCACTCGAGCTCGCCGGTGGGCGAGACCTCTTCCCGGTCCGGATCTTCGAGGACCTCACCGAGCACGCGGCCCTCGTCGTCGCCGACCGGCTTGTCGATCGAGACGCTCTGCTCGAGCAGCCAGCTGCGCATCTTCTCGATCTTGTCGAGCGGCATGCCGGTCTCGTGCGCGATCTCCTCGCTCGTCGGCTGGCGGCCGAGCTTGCCGGTGAGCGCGCGCCGCGCCTTGGTCAGCTTGTGCTGTGCGTCGATCATGTGGACCGGCAGGCGAACCTCGCGACCCTTGTCGGCAAGCGCGCGGCTGATCGCGTGGCGGATCCACCAGCTCGCGTAGGTCGAGAATCGGAAGCCCTTGCGATAGTCGTAGCGCTCGACCGCCTTCAACAGGCCGAGGTTGCCCTCTTGGATCAAGTCGGCGAGCGCCATCCGGCCGTGGTTGAACCTGCGCGCGATGCTGACGACGAGCCGGAGATTCGCCTTGACGAAGTCGTTGCGTGCCGCGGCCGCCGCGCGCGTTGCCATCTCGACCCGGCGCAGCCACTCGGCCCGCTTCGTGCCGCGACCGAGCGCGGGCAACTCGCTACCGCGTACGCCGATGCCGAGCGTCATGCGATCGATCGCGCCGAGCGCGGCGTCGATGAACAGGTGGTCCACGTCGGTCGCGCGCAGGCGACGCGCCGCACGAGCGGTCAGGCGGGTAAGCGCCTTGGCGTCGCGACCGAGCGCGATCCGGCGCAGCGCACGCGCGTCGCTCACGCTCGGCGATTGCGCGTAGTCGGGCACGCCCTCGACCGCATCGAGCACCGTGGCGATCGCGGGCGGATGCGCGAGCACGGCTTCCCATAGCATGATCTCCAAGACTTCGATCTCGCGCGCCGAGGTGAACTCCTCCTCGGGACGCAACACGTCGAGCTGCGCCATGTCGCGGAAGTACATCGACAGATAGGTGCCCTGTTCGCCCCGGCTACGCGCTTTCGCTTGGGCCTCCGGACGCTCCGGCTCGTCGCGATCGTCGGCCTCGGCGTCGGGCTCGCGTTCCGCGGTCGGCTCGTCGGGGCGCCGCTTGCGCTGCACCGCCTTGGCGGACACGCGCGCGACGCGATTCTTACGACTGACGGCGCGGTCCGGGGCGAGCTTGCGGGCGGTGACGGGCATGGGAGGTCCTTTGGCGCGTTCGAAGGTCCGGAACGTGAGCGCCTAGCTTGTAGACGCGCGACCAACGCGAATGTTTTGGTGATCGCGCCGTTCCCCGGAACTACCCCGCAGCGATGCGGCTTATTCCGTTGTCAGCGTGGCAACGGGAAAGAGAACAGGCGTTTACGACTGCGACACGCGCGGCACCGCGCGACGCCCATCGTTCGCCACGGGCGCGCCTACGGCGCGGGGGTCTCTTTGCGCTCGGCTAGGACAATGATGTGACGCGACTGGTTCCCGAAGAATCGACCCTTGGTCTGGTAACCGCCCGAGACCTCGAGCACGCGAAACCCGGCCGCGTGCATGAGCTTGCCGACTTCGTGTAGCGAATACGCGCGTACGGAGATCTCTTGCTCGAGCTGGCGGCCGTCGTCGAACACGACCGAACGGTTCACCTGGATGCGCGACGAAAAGTAGTTGAGCTCGACTTCTTCGAGCACGACGCAGCCCTCGCCTTCCCACCAGACGCGCGTCGGTAGGTCGGTGATGAGGTAGTCGCGATTCAGGATCTCGACGAGCACCTTGCCGCCGGGCTTGAGCGCTTTGCCGATGTTTGTCAGCGCCTTCTTGTTGGTCTCGTCGTCGAAGTAGCCGAACGTCGAGAACAGGCAGTACGCGCCATCGAACTGGTTCTCGAAGTCGAGCTCGCGCATGTCGCCTTGCACGAAGTTGATCGTGAGGCCGCGCCGGCGCGCTTCTTCGCCGCCGCGTACGAGCAACGCCGTCGACAGATCCAGACCGACGACGTGAAAGCCGCGCGCGGCGAGCTCCATCGCGTGGCGACCGTAGCCACAGCCGACGTCGAGCACGTGCGCACCGGCGGCCAGGCCCATCGCATCGACCGCGAATTCGGCCTCGGCTTGCGTCGCTTGCGGCGTCAGGAACGGCAGGGTACGCAGATAGTCTTCGTCGAACAGGTCGACGAACCACGGCTTGCCTCGCGGCGCCGCCTTGCCCGGCTCTTTGGCGACGACCGCTGCGGCCACCGCGGTCGGCGGCGGACCCTTCTTCGCAGTCGCTGCCGGTGGCGGCGGGGTCGGCGGTGCCTTGTGGGCCGCAGCGGCCGGCGGCGGTGGTGGCGGCGACCCGTGCGCGATCGGCTCGATCTGACCGGTGCGGCGCTCCGGCGCGGTCACCGGCGGCACGGTCGGCGGTCGACGCGGCGCCGCGGGAGGGGTCGGTGCGGCGTTCGCGACCGCCGATTCTTCGACGTCGACCTCGATCTCGCCCGAGCCTTCAGCGCGCTCGGCGAGCTCGTTGATATCGATCTCGGGTGCCGACAGCGTCCCGACCGTCGGCGCCGCGGGCGCGGGCGACGCGATCGGTGGCGGCTTGCTCTCGGTCGGCCGCGTACCGGCGAGCGGCGGCGGCTGAGTCGCCGGCTTGATGTGCGGCGTCGAGCCGCGCTGCACCGCGACCGGTTGCGCTTGGGCGCGCGGCTGGCTCGCGGCACGCGCCGACTCCAGCACCTCTTCGAGATCGTCCTCGGACAGCGCGACCGTCTGCATCCGCTTGCTCGGCGTCGACTTCGCCGGATCGGCCTTCGGCAGCACCGCATGCTCGTCGGTCTTGATCGCCGATGGATCGACGAGCTCGACCGGCTCGCTATCGAGCGTGACCTCGACATCGGCGTCCGTGCGCTCGCGCGGCTCGACCTTGACCTCGAGGGTCTTGATCTTCTCGGGGTCGGCGCCCCAAGGCGCGGCCGCCGCGGCGGGCGCGGAGTCGATGATGTTCGGCGACGAGATCCGCTGCATCGGGATCGTGCTCGCCGCTTCGCCGGAGCTGCCGAGGCCGGTCAACCCGAGTGCTTCGAGATCGACCGCCGTCATCTCCCGTGTCTTGAGCTCGAAGTCTGGCTCCGCGGCGCTCGGCGGATCGATCGCCGTCGTGCTCGCTTCGGGCGCGACCGGATCCGGCGGACGGCGCGGCGGTTCGGGCTCGACGCGCGGCACCGGCTCGGACGCTTCGGTCGTGAAGCTGTACGCGATCGACATCGCGAGCGCGGGATCCTCGGGCACCGGCGCGACGACCGGCGGTGCCGTCGCCGGTCTCGTCCGCGGGACGTTGTCGGATGGTACGCGCAAGCCACCGCGACGGCGCCGGCGTCGGCGCTCGGCGGTCGTCATTCCGACTTCGATGTCGGAGTCTTCGTCGCGCTTGCTCACCGGGCCACCACGCGCTGGAGCTCGACCCGATGCCCGAGCCGTTGTCCAAAACGCACCGTGCTGCCGGGCTCGGCCGCCAGGGCGACCGCACCGGGCTCGAACGCGAGCACGACGGTCGAGCCGAGCCGAAACGCTCCGAGCTCGTCGCCGCGCGTGGTCGAGACGTCGAGCTCGATCCGGCGACGCTCCCCCGCGGCGCGCCACGTCACCGAATCCTCGGCGTGGGCCAGCCGGATGTTTCCGACGCCGGCGGCCGCGACCATCACGACCGCGATCGTGCCGAGCGTCTTGGACGAAAGCCAGATCACGACGCGCTCGTTGCGCGCCAGCAAGCGATCGCGACGCGCCGCGATCTTGGGATTGACCGGCCACAGCGCACCGGGGACGTAGTCGTAGCCGACGAGCTGCGCGTCGACGGGCGCGTGGACGCGATGATAGTCGCGCGGCGACAGATAGATCGTCGCGTAGTCGCCACCCGCGAGCGCCGCGGCGCGGTCGTGATCGACGACGAGCTCGTCGAGCTCGTACCACCGCCCCTTCGCTTGGAGCAACGTGCCGCCCGAGGCGGTACCGCATGCCGCGACGACGCCGTCGCACGGCGAGATCACCGCAGCCGCGTCGCGCTCGACAGGGCGCAGTCCAGGGCGGAGCTTGCGCGCGAACAACTCGCCGAACGTCTCGTACGCTGCAAGCGGAAGCTCGGCTTCACCCAGGTCGGCGCCGACCGCGCGCGCGAACGCGCGATATGCAGGCTTGCGCAGGCCAGCGGGCACCGTGGTCCGCGCGGTCAGACCTACCAACGCCGCCCATGCCGCGAACGGCCCGCCGGGCGCGGCCGATGTATTGGAATGCGGCTTGCGAAACTCCACGCGGCTCTTTGGCGTCAGGGCGTGCGCGCGCACCCCAGAACCGTGATTATGCCAGCCCGCGGTAGTGGTTACAAGTAGGCCTGAGGAATCAGAAAACAGGGAACAGGCAACCGGCAACAGGTAACCCGAGCCGATCGTGGACGTGGATGTTGTGCTTGTTGACGTAGTGTCTTAGCTCGGTCGGGCTCATGTGCGGGCTCTCCTCGGCCTCAGATGGCGTCCTCACCGGTCTCACCGGTGCGGATCCGAATCACCTCGTCGACGGGCGTGATGAAGATCTTGCCGTCGCCGATCTTGCCGGTGCGTGCGGCTTCGCTGATCACCGTGACGACCTGCTGCACGTTGTCGTTCGGTACGATGATCTCGACCTTCACCTTCGGCACGAAGTCGACGACGTACGCCGAGCCTCGATAGACCTCTTTCTTACCGCCGGTGCGTCCGAAGCCTTTGACCTCGGTGACCGTCATGCCGTGAACACCAATTTCGGCGAGGCGCTCTTTGACCTCGTCGAGCTTGAACGGCTTGATGATCGCCTCGACCTTCTTCATCGGCCCCACTCGCCAGCATTCGCTGTCTCGCTCCACATAGGGCGATCGTTAGCCCACCTATTGTTTCGTGGGGGTTTCGCGTCGGGAAAAAGCGCGCGAGGTGCTCGCCGTTATTGGCGCAGCTTGGCGCGGAACGCGTCGATCCGATGGGCCTGGTCGTCGATCTCGGTCGGGTGATACTGGATGAAGTCCGCGAGGTTGTTCCACTCGCCCTCGAGCACGGCGCCGTTCTTCGCCTTGTAGCCGTCGTACTCCCGCTTGACCGCTTTGAACTTCGCGGCGACTTGCTCGTGAGTCAGCGCATCGGGTTTCGGCTCGCGCTTCGCCGAATCGTGGCGCCTCGAGTCGGGATGCGACTTGCGACCGGGCACGAGCTTACGCGGATTAGGCCGATCGACTTGCACGGCTGGATCGATCGCCGGCGGCGCGACCGCGGCATCGGCCGGGACGACCTCGACCGCCGCGTCGCTCGGCGTGATGTGCTCGACCGTCGGCTGCTGCGGGGGACGATCGGCGGTCGAGCTCGCGGCACCACCGGGCTCGTTGTTCGCGGCGACCGCGCTGCCATTGTCCTTCGGCGTGCTCTCGGAGCCATTGCGCGTCATCGCGAACACGAGGCCGCCGACGACGAGGACCGCGCTCGCGATGCCGAACGCGACGAGGCGGCCACGACCGCGCATCTGCAGAGGCGGGACCGTGCCCGTGCCGTCCGCGAGCGAGAGCTCTTCGGTCTGCGACACGAGCATCTGCGTGCTCGGCGGTGGCTGCGTCGACGGCCGGGGCCTGCCCGCTGCCGGCAGTGGCGCCGAAGGGCGATGCGGATCGATCGACGGGCGGTGCCCCGGCTGCTGGGTCGAGGCGCGCGGCACCGGATGCTGAGTCGACGGCCGCACCGGCAGCGCGGGCGCACGATCCTCGGGCGGCGCGGGCAGCGGCATGTTCATCAACGCGAACGACACGGTCGACACCGTCTGAGTCGTCAGCTGTTCTTGGAAGTCGGCGAGATGTGCCTTCGCGACGCGCTCGTGCAGCTCTTTCTGCGCGGTCATCTCGTCCATGAACAGGTCGCGCATGAACGACCCGAGCTGATCGGTGGAGATCGTCGGGTTGACGCTGACCAGGCACTGCTGGATCGCGTCGCGGAACTCCGCGGCCGACTGATAGCGATCGTCCGAGGTCGGGCGCAGCGCGGTCGCGACGAGATCGTCGTACGGCGCCAGCGCCGGATCGACCTCCGACGGCAACGCGTGCTCACCCTTCGCGACCTTGCGGGCGAGCGCGCGATAATCGGGTTCGGGTCCCGCTTCGTACAGCCGCTGTCCCGTGAGCAGCTCGAACAGCACGACGCCAGCGGCGTACAGATCGGTGCGGTGGTCGACGACGCCACCGCGGATCAGCTGCTCCGGCGCCATGTAGCCGAACTTGCCGAAGCCCATCTTCGGATCGGTCGCGGTCCCGCGGATCGCGCTCTTCGCGATGCCGAAGTCGATCACCTTGGTCTCGCCTTCGAACGACACGAGCACGTTCGGCGGCGAGATATCGCAGTGCACGAGGTTGAGCGATGCGCCGTCGTTCGACGTTCGCCGGTGCGCATAGGCCAACCCGTTCGCGAGCTCGCGACCGATGAACAGCGCGAGGTCGGGCGGCATGCGTTGCTTGGCTTGGATCAAGCGCGCGAGCGTGCGCCGCAGGTCGCGGCCCTCGACGTATTCGAGCGCCAGGAAGTACTCCTCGCCGACCCGACCGACCTCGAACACCTGGGCGACGTTGACGTGCTGGAGCTTGATCGCGACCTGCGCCTCGTCGACAAACCGCGAGATGAACTGGGCGTCGGCGGCGAGGTGCGGGAGCACCTTCTTGATCACCGCGAGCTTTTCGAACCCGGCGAGGCCGTGCTTCGCGAGGAAGATCTCCCCCATACCTCCGCGCGACAACCGCTGCACCAACAGGTACCGCCCGAACACCTGAGGCAGGCTCGGTTCAGCGCGGCCGTGCGGACCGGTGTTCAGCCCTTTGTCGGTCATTGGCTGCAACGCTAGCAATCCTACGTGATCGTGAGCGTCCTACAACGATTGCGTCGCGGCGGGGAAACGATCTTCTATTGCGAGATGTTACCCTTGCGAATCGCGTGGTTGTGTGCCGCCATCGCTCTCTGGTAGCGTCCCCGTTGACGATGCGCTGGTTCCTTTTGACTGCGGCGGCGCTCGGCGCGGGCGGCTGCCAGCAGATCACCGGCAATAGCGACAGCACCGTCAGCCTCACGCTCGATATCCCGAACGCGGCGCTCGACCCAAAGGGCTACACCCAGGTCGACCTGCGAATTCACTCGGCGAGCGGCGACCTGGAGCGCACGGTCGCGGTCGACGGCACGACCTCGCCGCCGACGTTCGATTTCGGGACCGTCGACGCCGACATGGGCGTGACCGTCGAAGCGGTGCTGCGCAATGCGAGCGGCACCGCGGTCGGCTACGGCCGGAGCGCTGGGCCGGTCGATCTCGAGCCCAACGACACGATCACGGTACCGGTGCGGCGGCCCATCGCGTACATCGCCGGCCAGATCAGCGTACCAAGCGATCCGCAGAATCCGACCTCACCGCTGGACTGGACCGAGGCGCCGGCGACGTTCGATGACCTGTCGACCGGCGTCGCTCCCGACGGCACCGAGAAGCTCGGCACCAGCGTCGAGTTGATGGTGTCGGCCGGACCGAGCTTGTTCCTGTTCCAGCAGGCGACGAGCAACCCGAACGGCGCGCTCACCGGCAACGCGACGATCGTCCCGGTCTCGACCGGCGACCACTCGATCGGCACGCCGCTTGCGGGGACGTTGATGGGCGGCGTGATCGACGGCGCCGGCAGCGACGACGGCCGATGGCTCGTCGTCGGCACGACGACCGGCCTCTACGTCGTCGATACGATGGCGGGCACCGCGACCTCGGTCGCATCCGGCGCGTTCGCGCGCATCGCGGTGGTCGGTTCGGATGACACCGGCGTCACCGCGGTCGCGGTGATGAACCGCACCGCGACCACCGGCACCTGCTCGTCGAACGCGCAGCTCTACTGGGTGAGCGGCACGACCGCGACCTCGGTCGCGACCGGCGGCTTCGCGGACGTCGCGGCGAGCCAAGGCACCGCCTATTACGTCGATGCCTGCAAGGGCGAGCTCGGATCGGTCAGTGCGTCCGGCGCGAGCTCGCTGCGCACCAAGCTCGGCAAGCCGACCGCGCTCGCGGTGTCCGACGGCCAGGCATACGTCGGGGTCGAGACCCCGGGTACGCCCGCGCAGGTCGCGCTGATGTCGATGGCGACCGCGCCAGGCGCGACCGATACGCCGCGCACCTTGTGGAGCGAGCCCGCGCAGCAAGTGCTCGAGGCGATCGACTCGGGCGATCAAGGCGTGCAACGCGAGCTCGACTCCGACTCCGCCGTGTTCGACCAGCTCGAGGTCGGCGCCGGCGGCGACTACGTCGCGACGACGATCACCGCGCACTACTCCGGACCCGAAGTGCCCGACGCGAACTTCCCGGCGATGGACATCGACGCCGACGAGCTGTTCGTCACCGACGCGGCGACCGGCGCGTTCGCTCAGCGCTATCGCAGCTGGTGCGATGGCGTCTTGACGATCGGCGAGTTCGACATCCCGGACTGGAAGTGCGCCACGTCGGAGAGCGAGACCGCGCCCACCAACGTGAGCGACGAGCATCGCATCGAGTCGATGACGTTCATGTTCGGGGAGAAGTAATGCGCGCGGTCCTCGTCAGCGTGTCGATCGTGCTCGCGTTCGCCGCGCTCGCTCACGCAGATCCGGATCCCAAGCGCAAGGTGATCGTCCTGGAGTTCCGCTCGGGGTCGTCGGCGCTGCCGCACATCTCGGATCGCGTCGTCCGGGCGATCGCGAAGCAGACGTCGCTCGACGTGCTCGGCACCGACCAGACGCGCGCGATCTACGGCGAGCACCTCGATCAAGTCATCGCCAAGTGCGCCGGCGAGGCCGATTGCGTCGCGCGCATCGGCCAGAAGGTCGGCGCCGCCGAGGTCGTGCTCGTCGGCGTCAGCGAGCTCGGCGACGTGATCCTGACGATGCAGCGGATCGACGTCGGCGATCACTCGGTCAAGACGCGAATCGCCGATTCGCTCGCCGCCGGAGCCCAGCCGAGCGACGCGCAGCTCGACGACTACCTGACCCGCCTGCTCCCCCCCAGCGACTTCTTGCGCTTCGGCGTGATCGACATCATCGCGAGCGAAGCGGGCGCAGCCGTCTCGATCAGCGGCCAACCCAAAGGCGTCACGCCGATTCCGTCACTGCGAGTCCACGCACCGGCGGCCTACGCGATCAAAGTCGAGAAAGACGGCTTCGTGCCGTTCACGACCCAGATCACCGTCGCGCCCGACAGCGTCTTCAAGGTCAAGGCCGAGCTCCAACGCCGCGGCCACACCGCGTGGTACCAGCACTGGTACGTCATCACCGTCGCCGGCGCCCTCGTCGCCGGAGCCGCCGGCACCGCGATCTACTTCGCGTCGCAGCCCAGTGGTGGCAACGGCATGGGCACCCTCACCCTCAAAGGCACCATCCAGTAGCTGGGGACGCTGTCTCTTTTGTCACCTTGCGCGTGCACACCACCGCGCCAACATCACGTGATCTAAGCGCTTCGCTGGGGACGCTGTCTCTTTTGTCACCTTCCAGGGATCTCGCGAATCATCACGAGCGCGTCTTCTCCGTTGTCTTGGTAGTAGCTCTTGCGCACGTGCACGGTCGCGAACCCGGCGCGCTCGTACAACTTGATCGCGGGCCGGTTGCCCGCGCGGACCTCGAGCGTCGCGAGCGTGCAGCCGAGCGCCTCCCCACTCGCGAGCACGTGGGCGAGCAGGACGCCGGCGATGCCGCGACCTCGATGATCCGGGTGCGTGGCGATCGCGAGCACGTGGATCTCCGGCACGACGAGCCAGTAGTTGCAGAACCCGACGACCGCGTCGCCGCTGCGCGCGGTGTCGAGCCGGGCCCAATCGCGCTCGAGCTCCGCCGCGAAGGTCTCGCGCGGCCATGGCTGCGTGAACGAGTGGCGCTCGATCTCGTCGATCGCATCGAGATCCGCCGCTTGCGCGGGCGCGATCGCGAGCACGACGGTCACGGCTTCCCGACGAGCCCGCCGACCGCTCGCCACAGCACGTCGATGCCGTCACCGGTCTGTGCTGACACGGCGAGCGGATCGCGATCGAGGTCGAGGTCGCGGCGCGCACGCGCAACCTCGGGCGCACGCGCGTGCTTCGACAGCTTGTCGGACTTCGTCATCGCCACGATGATCGGCGTCCCCCGCGCTTCGAGCCAGGGCACGAAGTCGAGCTCCTCGTCCTGCGCGCCGCGGCGAATGTCGAGCAGCAGCAGCACGCCGGCGAGCGCCTTGCGCGTCGACAGGTAGCCTTCGATCAGCGGCCGCCAGCTCTCGCGCATCGCCTTGGTGACTTGCGCGAACCCGAATCCCGGCAAGTCGACGAGGTGGAACCGCGCGTCGATCTCGAACCAATTGATCAGCCTGGTGCGGCCCGGCGTGCGCGATGTCTTCGCGAGCGCTCGCTGGCCGACGAGCGCGTTGATCAGGCTCGACTTGCCGACGTTCGAACGACCGACGACCGCGATCTCGGGCAAGCCCTCGGGCGGAAACCCTTCGGGCCCGGCAGCCGAGGTGATGAACTTCGCGGATAGCTTCACGGCGTGCTCGCGATCGCGTGGACCGGCGCGCTCGGATCGAACGGGCGCGACGAGGTCGCGCGCGCGTGACACGTCATGCACAGCTCGGCGCGCAGCTTCGGGGTCGAGACGTCGACGAGCCCGAGCGCGAGCGCGACCGGGCGATCGCGCATGACATCGTCGGGCGCGTACGCCGCGCCGGCGCCGTGACACGCTTCACAGCCGACCTCGACCGCGATCGCGACGCCCGCTGGGGCCTCGCCCGTGCCGTGGCAGCCGAGGCAGCGCGCCTCGGGACGCGCGGCGAACCGATGGCGTGTCGTCGCGTGCGGGGTCGTCTGCCATGCTGCGAGCTCTCGCGGATGGCAGGCGCCGCAGGCCGCGCTGCCGGTGAAGTCGCGTGGGCTCGCGATCGCGCGCGGCGCGGTGATCGCGAACGCGAGAACGGCAATTGCGGCGCGCGCGGCCATCGCCGCGAATACTGTCACATTCCTCGCTTGTCGCGCCGCCGGCGCGGCGCGATCCTCGTACCGTGAGGGCTGCTGCGCTGTGCGTGCTGGTCGTGGCCGGCTGTTACTCGTCGGCGCCACCGGCGGGCCCGCCATGCGCGGTCGACGGCGATTGTCCGCAGCCGCAGGTGTGCTCGGTGCTCACGAACACGTGCCGGGCGGCGCAGGAGAGCTGCGACGACGTCGACCCACCTTGCCCGCCCAACGACCTCGCGACCGGCGCGATCGACGTCACCGCCGGCGGGACGTTCGCCGCGAACCTCGTGCACGCCCATGACGATGACGGCCCGGGCACCGACCCCGCCTGCGGCGATGTCGGCGGCCGCGACGTGTTCTATGAGGTCACGCTCTCTGCCGCCGAGGTGTTCTACTTCGACACGTTCGGCTCGAGCTTCGCGAGCGTGATCCGGGTGTACCCCGCCGCGTGCGCGAACCTCGCCGGCGCAACCGCGCGCTGCTCGGAAGCCGCGTGTGCGACGGCCCAGAGCCAGCTCGCCCTCCATCTCGCCGCCGGCACGAGCTGCATCGTCGTGGACCAGGCATCGAACGCCGAGCAGACCGGCGACCTCTCGTTACTCGTCGTCCCAGGGGGCCGCGACGGCAAGCCGCTCGCGCAAGGCGCCGCGACCGCGACCGGCGACACGTGCAACTCGACGAACGTCGACGAGCCACTCGATCAGAACTGCGACGGGCCGGGTAGCGGCGGCAAGGACGACGGCTACTTCTTCACGACCTGCCCCGGCGCGACCGAGCTGCTCGATGCCGATACCTGCACCGACACGACCTGGGACACGGTGCTGTACGTCCATCGCATCACCGGGGAGCAACTCGGTTGCAACGACGACAGCTGCAGCGATAGGTCGATGTTCGCGAACGCGCCGATCAGCGGCGCGGTGCTGTACTGGCTGATCGTCGACGGGTTTTCGCCCAGCGACTGCGGGGCGTATACGCTGACCACGAACTTGCGCTAAGAAGCGATCGTGACCGCGCACGTGATCGGACTGACCGGGGGCATCGCGTCCGGCAAGAGCACGGTCGCGGCGATGCTCGCTGCGCGCGGGGCGATCATCATCGATGCCGACCGGATCGCGCGCCAAGTCGTCGAGCCCGGACAACCGGCGCTCGCGGAGCTGGTCGCTCGGTTTGGCGCCGCGATCCTGGCGCCCGATGGCACGCTCGACCGCAAGCGGCTGGCCGCGATCGCGTTCAGCGATCCCGACGCACGCGCCGATCTCGGCCGGATCACGCACCCGCGAATCGCAGCGGCAAGCGCCCAGGCGATCGCCACGTGGAGCGAGGCCGGCGCGAACATCGTGTTCTACGAAGCGGCCTTGCTCATCGAGAATCGCGCGCACAGCGCGATGGCCGGTCTGATCGTCGTCGCCGCCCCGCCCGAGGTCCAGGAAGCGCGGCTGATCGGACGCGACGCGCTATCGCTCGCCGAAGCGCGCGCTCGCATCGCCGCCCAAGCGCCGCTCGCCGACAAGCTCGCGCTCGCGACGTGGGCGATTCACAACACCGGCGATGTCGCGGAGCTCGCCGCCCAGGTCGATCGCGTCGTCGCGGACATCGAAGCCAAGCTCGGGCCGATCCGCGCGCCCGCGGTTCGCCGCGCCCGCACCGGCACCGCGCCACATAGCCGCGACGTCGCGCTCGTCACCGGGTTTCCGGCGTTCACCGCGAAGCGGATGATCACCAAGCTGCTCGCCGACGAGCCCGAGACCAAGCTCTACGTGCTCGCCCGCGACAAGTTCGCGCCCGATGCCCAGCAGTTTCTCGACACCGCAGGCGCGCGCGGTCGCGCGGAGATCCTCGTCGGCGATGTCTGCGACATGGATCTCAGGACTGTCGAGCGCGGAGTATCGCGCGTTATCGCACGAGCTGACGTGGATCCACCACCTCGCCGGGATCTACTTCATGGGGGTCGACGACGAGACCGCACGCCGCGTCAACATCGGCGGCACGCGCACCGTGCTCGACCTCGCGCGCGATGCGACGCAGCTCGAGCGCGTGGTTCACTGGTCGACGGCGTTGGTGTCCGGCGATCGCCGCGGAACATTTTACGAGGAGGATCTCGAAGCGGGCCAGCGATTTCGTAACGGCTACGAGCGCACGAAGTACGACGCCGAACGGCTCGTGCGCGCGGCGATGCAACGCCTGCCGATCACGATCATCCGGCCTTCGATCATCGTCGGCGACAGCCGTACCGGTGAGATCGACAAGCTCGACGGCCCGTACTACCTGATGGTGCTGATCGCGACCAACGCGAGTGGCCGGCGCCTGCCGATGCTCGGACGTGGTGACACGCCGCTCCATCTCGTGCCGATCGACTACGTGACCGACGCCGCCTGGCACGCCGCGCGCTCGATCGGCGGCGCCGGCAAGACGTTCCACATCGTCGATCCGAACCCGCTCACCGCGCGCGCGGTGTTCGAGGGCGTCGCCGAGCACGCGAACACCGAGAAGCCGCGCGGGCACATTCCACGCCCGCTCGCACGCGCGGTGTTGCGTACACCCGGCCTGTCGCGACTCGGCAAAGGCCCGCTCGCGTTTCTCGACATGCTGGATCGCCCGATCTACTACGACCAGACCAACACGGCACAGGCCCTCGCCGGGACGACCGTGCGTTGCCCGCCGCTGTCCGACTATCTACCGACGCTCGTCCGCTACGTGCTCGACGTCTCGCGCGTGCCGTTGCCGGACGACGACGACAGCGTCAGCGATCCGCTCGACAGCCTGTGACCGCGGCTACGGCGAGCGCGCCGTGGCCATGTACAAGTCGTAGCTGCCGCCGACGTCGGACGCGAAGTACATCCGGCAAAAGTCGCGCGACAACCAGCCGTCGCCGTCGTTGCCGTCGCCGTTGACGCCGGCGATCTCGTACGCGGTGCCGAACGCGTCGCCGATCGCGTCGCGCGTCGCGTACCAGAGGTTGACCCCTGCGTGGGTCGCGGACCGGCTCGACGAGAACGTGATGACGAGCTCGTCGAGCGACAGCGCCGGATCGGCCTCGCCGTTGCCGGTGTTGAGCTCGGCGATCGGGGTTGGCACGCTCCAGTCGTCGTCGAGCCCATTGCGCGTCGCGAACGCGAGGTGCTGGTTCACCGCATCGGTCGGCGCGAAGTAGAGATGCAACCCGTCTGGCGTGATCAGCGCGTCGTACTCGCTCGCCGACGTGTTGACGTTGCCGAGATGGTCGAACGTCGGCGCCATGAACGCCATGGTGGTGTTGTTGCGGCTCGCCTGCCAGATGTTGGTATCGGTCTCCATCGGTGCCGCCGGGTGACTGCTCGAGATCACCGCGAGCAGCCCGTCGTCGGTGAACGACATCTTGCCTTCGTAGTCCGCCGTGTTGACCGCACCGGGCAGCTCGATCGGCGGCGGAAACGTGTCGCCCACGGTCGCCCGCGTAGCGATCCAGATGTCCGCGCTCATGCTCGGTGGGCGGTCGGACGACAAGATCAGCGTCAGCTCGTCGGAGCTGAGGAACGGATCGCGATCGATCGTCGGGCTGTTGACGCCCGCGAGCGCGACCGGCGCGGCGAACTGGATCGTGTGATCCATCCAGTGCGCCTGGCAGCTCTCCTGCGGGATCGCGTCGGACCCGCTGCCCGCATCGGACCCCGCGTCGCTCGCGTGAGGTGCGGCGTCGATGGTGTCGGCGCCTGGTGGGGTGAACGAGCAGGCCGCGGTGGCCATCATGCACGCCAACAGCTCCGGCCGCATGAGCCAGCGTATCACGTGCGGCGAGCGAGCTCCGACGCGATCCGCAGGCGCAGCGCGTTGAGCTTGATGAAGCCCTGCGCGTCGCGTTGGTCGTAGACCGAATCCTCCTCGAACGTAACGATGTCGGGGCGGTAGAGGCTGCGGGAGGCCTTGCGGCCGAGCACCGTCACGCTGCCTTTGTACAGGCGAAGGCGCGCGGTCCCCGTGATCGCCTGGGCGATGTCGTCGAACATGCCCTGCAGCGCGACGCGCTCCGGCGCGAACCAGAACCCGTTGTAGACCAGCGCCGCGTAGCGCGGCATCAGATCGTGGCGCAGCCGCAGCACCTCGCGATCGAGCGCGAGCGATTCGACCGCCGATCGCGCGTGATGCAGCACCGTCCCACCCGGGGTCTCGTAGACGCCGCGCGACTTCATGCCGACGAACCGATTCTCGACGAGATCGACGCGCCCGACCCCGTGCTCGCCGGCGATCACGTTGAGCTTCGCGAGGATCTCGACCGGGCCGAGCCGTTGGCCATCGATGGCGACCGCGTCGCCCGCTTCGTAGTCGATCTCGATCACCCGCGGCTCGTCGGGCGCGGCCTGTGGATCGCGCGTGAGCTTGAACATCGTGGGATCGGGCTCGCGCCACGGATCTTCGAGCACGCCGCCCTCGTAGCTCGTATGGAGCAAGTTGCGGTCGACCGAGTACGGCTTGTCGGCGGTCGCTTCGATCGGGATGCGATGCTGCTTGGTGTACTCGATCAGCTCGCGCCGGCCTTTGAACTCCCACTCGCGCCATGGAGCGACGATCTTGATGCCCGGGCGAAAGTGATACGCGGCGAGCTCGAACCGGACCTGGTCGTTGCCCTTGCCGGTCGCGCCGTGGCCGATCGCGTCGGCGTCCTCGGCATCGGCGGCCTCCATCAAGCCGCGCGCGATGCACGGTCGCGCGAGCGCGGTGCCGAGCAGGTACTGCTGTTCGTAGAGCGCCCCAGCGCGGAGCGCGGGCCACACGTAGTCGCGCACGAACTCGAGGCGCAGATCGCGCACGACCGCTTTCTGTGCGCCGACCGCGAGCGCCTTCGTACGCGCGGCCTCGAGATCTTCGTCCTGGCCGACGTCGGCGCAGAAGCACACGATCTCGCAGCGATACTTTTCAGCGATCCAGCGAACGGCGACGGACGTATCGAGACCGCCGGAGTAAGCGAGCACGACCTTGCGGAGCGACATCGCGCGCTTATAGCGCAGCTCGGCGCGAACCGTGCGGCGAATCCGGCTTCACTTCGCGCTGCACCGCGGTCACCGCAGGATGCCGCGGAGGAACAGCTGGCAGAGATGGCGGAACGCCTCGATCCGCGGCATGCCCGAGACGTCGAGTAGCTCGTCGACGGTGAGCTGGCCATCGATCCGCGACAGCAAGAACGCCGCGCGCGGCGAGATCTGCGCGCTCGATAGCTCGTGCAGCGGCCGCGCGAGCACGGGCTGGCGCTCGAGGTTGCCGAGGAACGCCTGGAACACCGCCATGACGGTGTCGCGGTTGCGATGGATCAGCTTCTGGCCGAGCGCGCTGTTCGGGTCGTCGGACAGCGCGAGCTCGATCGCCGCCACTGCCTTGTCGAGCTCGCCCGCGCGCTGATACGCGAGCGCCTTGGCGAACAGCGTCGTGACGCGGCGGCGGGTGCGGTCTTCGGCGACCTCGCCGTCTGGCGTCTCCTCGTCCAGATCATCGAGCATCTGCGCGCTGCGCGCGTCGATCGGATCGAACGGCAGCGCGACGTCCTTCTTCGTACCCTCCGACATCGCGCGCGCCGCGGCGTGCTCTCGAATCGCCCGGACATCGGCTTCGCGCGTCGGCGCTTCTTCATCGATGCCGCCGGTGCCGGCGCGTGGCCGCAGGCCGAGCTCGCGGGTCGGCGCGGTCACCAGCGGATCGCGCGTCTGGTGCGGCTGAGCGCGCGGTAACGCCTGGGTCGGATCGCGCTCGAGATCGCGCGTCTTCGCGCTCGACACCGCGATGTCTTCGGGCGCCTCTGCGGCGAGCTCCGGGAGCGAGGGCGGCGCGAGCTCGAGCTCGCTGGCTCGCGGCTCGAGCCCCATCCCGGGCCAGGTCGCGACGGGCGGCGGCGCGGATCCATCGACCGCAGCGAGCTCGATCGTCGGCGCGAGCCCGACCTGCTCGGCCGGTTGCGGCGTGCGTACCGTGATCTTGAGCTCGGCGGGTGGCGGTGGCTCGCCAGCCGGGCGCACGAAGCCGAGGTCGCGCTTCTTGAGCTCGGTGTGCTGCGCGGCGAACCCGACCGGCGTGCCCGATTCGTGCTCGAACCCGGGCGTCTCGTAGTCGCCCTTGGTCGCGAACTCGTTGCTCGGCTCGAGCAGCTCGACGAGCCCGGCGGGCGGCCGGCCCGCGCCACCGACGTACTCTCGCGTGTTGTCCTCGAACGATACCTCTGCGGTCTCCGCGAGCTGAGGTCGCTCGCCCGGCGGCGGCTCCTCGGCGTCGAGCTCGATCGAGACCCGACCGGACGAGGTGCGCGCCGGCGTCGGGGCTGGCTCGGCGACGGCGCGCGGCACCGGCACGACGATGCCCTGCTTCGTGATCGCGCGTTGAACCTCGGCCTCGATATCCCAGCCTTGATCGAGCTCGTTGGCCCCCGCACGAGGGGTCGCTGCTGCGGCGGCGGCTTGCTCGCCAGGCAAGATCTCGATCTGATACTCGGGCTCCTCCTCGATCGCGAACGGCGCCCCGCCGGCGTTCGCGACCGGCTCGTCGGTCTCGGCCAGCAGCTCATAGTTCGCACGCACGTAGTCGACGTAGCTGTTCGCGAGCACGTGCTCGGGCTGGATCGTCAGTGCCTCTTCCCAAGCGAGCAACGCACCGTCGAGATCGCCCGCGCCATATCGGGCCAGACCGTCCTCGATCAGCCGGTCGATATCGGAGCTGCCCGCCACGTCTGGTTACCCGCGCGTCTTCGACACCACGCCGCGGAACATGTTGAGCGTGCGGTTCAGGGCCTCGGTCGCGTCGGTGAGCGCGGTGATGTCCTTCGCCGCGATCGACGCGCGCGTGCGATCGACGACCGCGCGTGCCTTCTTGACCGCGTCGTTACCGAAGTCCGAGCCCGCGATGATGTCGGTGACCTGCGGGAACAGCGCTTCGATCTCCTCGAGCGCCTTCTCCGCTTGATGCCGCGCGCTTGATCGAACTCTTGGCCCGATCGGACCTCGACCATGTAGTCCTTGTTCTGGTCGATCATCTTCTTGATCTCGTCCTCGGTCAGGCCCGAGGTCGCGGTCACCGTGATCGATTGCTCCAGGCCGGTCTCGAGGTCCTTCGCCTTGACCGACACGATGCCGTCGGCGCTGATGTGGAACTGAACCTCGACCTCGACCTCGCCGCGTTGCGCGCGCCGCAAGCCGGTGAGCACGAACTCGCCGAGCAGCTCGTTCTCCTCGGCGCGATCGCTCTCGCCCTGGAGCACGAGGATCTTGACCGACGTCTGGTTGTCTTTGACCGTCGTGAACACGTGCGACTCGCTGGTCGGCACGGTGGTGTTCTGCTCGATCAGCTTATGGAAATAGCCGCCGACGATCATGATGCCGAGCGAGTGCGGCGTGACGTCGAGCAACAGGATGTCGCTCTTCTCGTCGGTCAGCGCGGCGCCTTGGATCGCGGCGCCGAGCGCGACGACCTCGTCGGGGTGAACGCCTTTGCACGGCTCGAGCCCGAAGAACTCGGCGACCGCTTGCTGCACGCGCGGCATGCGAGTCATGCCGCCGACGAGGATGACGTCCTCGATCCCGGTCTTCGCGATCTCGGCCTCTTCGAGCGTGCGCGCGCAGATCTCGACCGTGCGATCGATGAGGTCACTCGTCAGCTCTTCGAGCTTGTCGCGCGACAGCATCGTCTGGAGATGGAGCGCTTCGTTGCGCCCGGTCGAGATGATGAACGGCAGGTTGATCTCGGTCTCCTTGACGCTCGACAGCTCGCACTTCGCCTTCTCGGCGACGTCCTTGAGCCGCTGCAGCGCCATCTTGTCCTTGCGCAGATCGATGCCGTGCTGCTTCTCGAACCCGAACACGAGCCAGTCGATGATCCGGCGATCGAAGTCCTCGCCGCCGAGGAACGTATCGCCGGCGGTCGAGATCACCTCGAACACGCCGTTGCCGATCTCGAGGATCGAGATGTCGAACGTGCCGCCGCCGAGATCGTAGACCGCGACCTTGCGCTCGATGTTGCGGCCGAAGCCATAAGCGAGCGCGGCCGCGGTCGGCTCGTTGATGATGCGGATGACGTCGAGCCCGGCGATCCGGCCGGCGTCCTTCGTCGCTTGGCGCTGGCCGTCGTTGAAGTACGCCGGCACCGTGATGACGGCTTTCTGCACCTCTTCGCCGAGGTACTCCTCGGAGATCAGCTTCATCTCTTGCAGGATGTACGCCGCCACCTCGGGCACGCTGAACACCTGATCGCGCAGCATGATGCGAACGTCGTCGTGCGGTCCCTCGACGATGCGATACGGCATGATCTCGAGCGAGGAGCGCACCGCGGCCGAGCCCCACTTGCGGCCGATCAGGCGCTTGCTCGCGTAGACCGTGTTCTCCGCGTTCGTGATCGCTTGCCGCTTCGCGATGTGTCCGACCAGCCGCTTGCCGTTCTCGGCGATCGCGACCATCGAAGGGGTGGTCTTGTACCCGCCGCGGTTGGGAATCACCGATGGCGTGCCGTCCTCGACGATCGCCACGCACGAATTGGTGGTGCCGAGGTCGATACCGATCACCTTGTCAGTAGCCATCGACGCTATTTTCCACCCGGTTTCGGCATATTCGCCAGCATCGCGGACCAGGAAATCGTAGGCTTCGCGCTCGGTGCGTCGGGTAGTCATCCTGCTCGGCGTCTTGACGGCGTGCCAAAGTGGGGCGGCGCGAACGCGCCCGCCGGCCGCCGGTCCATGCTCCGCAATCGCTGCGTAACATTCCGGACGCGAACCGTGTGTTACGACCGCGGACATGAAGAACCCATGGCTGTTCGCGCTCGGGATCGCAGGACTGGCCGCGTGCGGTGGCGGTGGCGGCGGTGGCGGTGGCGGCGGCGGTTCGCCCGATGGCGGAACGTCGATCCCGAGCGAAGGGATCTCGATCGCGGCAGCGAACGTCCACCAGATCGGGTCGGTCGATGGCCAGGGCCCCAGCACGGGCCATCTGCTGGTCGCGGCCGATATCACGCTGACCGACAACGGAGCGAAGGCGGCTGCGCTCGATCCCCAGCTGTTCGCGATCGAGACCCAGGCTGGTGTCGCGTTCAGCGGCAGCGCGCTGACCGCCGACTATCCGAGCGGCTGCCTCGCGACCGCATCGGTCGAGCCCGGCGCGCACGGCTCGTGCAGCGCGGTGTTCGAGGTCGACTCGAACATGCTGAAGGCGCTGACCTACACGCTCCCCGACAATACGGTCGCGAGCGTGACGATCACGCTCGGCGCATCGACCGCGATCGGCCAGGCCTGCGACGCGACCCACACCTGCCCCGACGACTACGACTGCACCGGCACGCCGACGACCACGTGCGAGCTCCGCTGCGACACCTCGGTGCCGACGACCTGCCAGGACGCCTATCCCGGCCCCGGCACCGCGGCGTGCTTCGCGCCCGGCGGGACCGGCACGCAAGCCTATTGCATCGTGACCTGCAACAGCACCGAGCCCTGCCCCGGCATCCTGATGTGCAGCTCGACGACGTCTCAAGAGGGCGTGTGCGGCGGCATCCCGGAGTGACGCCGGCGGCGCGATCGGTTTCGCAAAGCGATGACCGCCGCGCTATGCCTCGGCGATGACGTCACGAATCGCCATCACCGTCGCGCTCGTGGTCGGTTGCGGCGGTGGTGCGACCGCGCCGCAAGCGGCGCCCGGCGACGAGACCCAGCCGCACGTGTTCAAGCGCGACTTCGGCAAGGCCGGCTCTTGGCGCTACGACTACAAGCAGCGGATGACGATGGACAAGGACGTCGTCGAAGCGAGCGGCGAGCTGCGCATCGACAGCCGCCGTGATCACACCGCGGCCGCGACGCTCGATGCATCGATGACGGTCGGCGGCCATCGCGAGAAGGTGCCGGCGACGACGTTTCAACTGACCGAAGACGCGAGCGCCCCGAAAACGGTGGACGGCGACGAGAGCCGCGCGTTGACCGATCTGCTCGTGCCGTTGCCGCACAAGCCGCTGGGCATCGGCGACTCCGATACGACGACGTTCACGATGCCGGCGAACCTCGGCGCGGTCACGTCAATCTCGGGGCCGCTCACGCTCGAGCTCACAGGCTACGACACGGTCGGCGGGCGGCGGTGCGCGAAGGTCAAGACGACGCTGCGGGTCGACGACAAGTCGAACGGAGCGAAGATGACGATCGACGGCACGTCGTGCCTCGACCTCGTCGACGCGCTCGTCGTCGACAGCAAGCTCGACATCGACATGGAGCTCGCCGGCAGCAGCACGACGCCCGCGATGAAGTTCACCGGCGTGCTCGAGCTCGCGCGCAAGTAGAACGCGCGGAGTCAGCTCGGATTCGCCGCGAGCTGGCGGCGAACCTCGGCGAGATCGTTGCGGAGCTCGGACGTCAACACGTCGTTCTCGCTCTTCATTGCCATCGCCATCACGAGGACCTCCTCGGCGTCGGCGAGCTTGCCGGCGGCGCGAAACGCCTGGGCGAGCAGGCGCGCGCTCGACGGGTCGTCGGGTGCCTGGGTCTGCGCCTTCTTGGCGTACTCGAGCGCGGTCCTCGGCTGATGCGCAGCGAGCGCACAACTGGCCGCGCGCCGCAGGTAGCGGGTCTGCGGATCGACGCGCACCGCCGCGGCGAACAGCTTCATGCCCTCGAGCGCGTCGCCCGAGACCTCGAGGGCACACGCGCGCTCGAACAACTCGGCGGCGTACGCCTGCGGGGTCTGCGGCGCTTCGGGCGTGACCGAGGCCGTCGTCGCGCGCGGCTTGTCGGGGCTGGTCAGCCTCGCGTACGCCCGACTGACCGCTTCGAACACCGTCGCCATTCGTTCGGCGAAGCTGCCGAGCTGCTTGCCGTAGAACCGGTCAGGATGGATGTCCTTCGACAACAAGAAGTAGGCGCGCTTGAGCGTCTTGGCGTCGGCGCTGCGCGGTACGCCGAGCAACGCGTGCGGATCCTTGCCGTCGCTGAGCCGGGCCAACGCGAGCAACAGGCGCCGCTCGCCGTCGTCGAGCTCGGCGGGCTCGGCCAGGGCGGCGAGCTCGGCCGCGGTCGGGTCGGTGAGCTTGACATCGATCGTCGTCGCGACCGGGGCACGGGGCGCGCTCGCGGTCGCAGGTGCGGGTGGCGCGGCGGAGCGCAGCGGCGTCGCCCGTGCCGGCTGGGCAGGAGGAGCAGCGACAGGCGGCGTCGGCGCACCGCTCTCTCCGGCCAACATCACCGCGCCGAGCGAGCGCAGCTTGACGACGATCGCGATCGCTCGCTCGATCGGCAGCCCGGTCGCGAGCAAGATCTCGCGCAGCGTCTGGTTGCCGTCGATGCGCGAGAACAGAAAGTACTCGTCGGGCTCGACCTGCGCCTTGAGCGGATCGAACCCCGGGCTGACGCGCAGCTTCTGCGACGTCGAACCGATGCCGGCGATCTCGGCCGGGACCGCGCTCACGTCGTCGATCCTAGCACGTGCTCGAGGATCGCCTTGCCGACGTGCAACCGGTTCTCCGCCTGGACCCACGCGAGCGAGCGCGGGCCGTCGAGCACGTCGCCGGTGATCTCCTCGCCGCGATGCGCCGGCAAGCAGTGCAGCACGATCGCGTCGCGCGCGGCGTGGGCGAGCAACGCGGTGTCGACACAAAATCCGGAGAACGCCATCTGGCGGCGCCCCGCGTCGTCTTCCTGCCCCATCGACGCCCACACGTCGGTCGAGATCACGTTCGCGCCGGCGACCGCTTGCCGCGGATCATCGGTCACCACGATCGAGCCTTTGCCCGCACGGCGCTGCTCGTCACGCGCACCGGCGACCAACGCAGGCTCCGGCGCGAACCCCTGCGGACAGGCGAGCCGCAGATCGAGCCCGAGCAGCCCCGCCGCTTCGATCCACGACGCGGCCATGTTGTTGCCATCGCCGACCCACGCGTAGACCAGATCGTCGGTGCGGCCGAAGTGCTCGCGCACCGTGAACAGATCGGTCGCGACCTGACACGGGTGCTGCTGATCGGACAGGCCGTTGATGACCGGCACGCTCGCGGCGCGCGCGAGCTCGACGACCCGGTCCTGGCCATACGTGCGGATCACGATCGCGTGGCAGTAGCCCGACAGCACCCGCGCGGTATCGGCGATCGGCTCGCCGCGCGCGATCTGGCTGCCTTGGGCGGTGAGCACGACGGCGTGACCGCCGAGCTCGAATACGCCGACCTCGAACGAGACGCGGGTCCGGGTCGACGCTTTCTCGAACACGAGCGCGACCGCGCGCCCGGCGAGCGTCGTCTGGACGCGATGGATCTTGAGATCGGCGGCGCGATCCCACAGCGCGGGCCACGCGGCGGCCGGCACATCGGTGAACGTGACAAACCCACGATGAGGCTGGGGGCGGGACATGCTCATCACTTGCCCACCCCGGCGGCGAGCACCTCGTCCAGCACGCCCACCGCCTCGTCGAGCTGCTTGCGTTCGACGACGTACGGCGGCGCGAACCGGACGACCTTGTCGCCGGCGATCGACAGGAGCACGCCCTGCTCGCGACAACACGCGACGACCGGCGCCGGTGGGCCCGAGAGCAAGATCCCGCGCAACAGGCCGCGGCCGCGAGTCTCGAGCACGTGGCCCGGAAACCTCGCGACGAGCTCCGCGAGCTTGCCGCCGAGGTAGGTGCCGGCTTGGGCGACACGCTCGATCAACCCTTCGGTCTCGATGATGTCGAACACCGCGTTCGCCGCCCCGCACGCGAGCGGGTTGCCGCCGAACGTCGACGCATGCGGCACCGCGCCGCCGGCCTGTGCAGCGAGTCCGGCCGCGGCTTTCTCGCTCGCGGCGATCGCGCCGATCGGAACACCACCGCCGAGCCCCTTCGCCAGCGTCATCACGTCGGGCACGACGTCGTCGTGCTGGTATCCGAACCATCGCCCGGTCCGGCCCATGCCGGTCTGCACCTCGTCGAAGATCAACACCGTGCCGGTGTCGTCGCACAGCCGGCGCAGGCCGGCGAGATAGCCCGGCGGCGCGACGATGATCCCGCCCTCGGCTTGGATCGGCTCGACGATCAGCGCACACGCGGTGCGGCGCTCGAGGGCCTTGGCCGCCGCCTCGAGGTCGCCGTACGCGATGTGCTCGACCGGTCCGACGAGCGGACCGAAACCCTCGCGATACTTCGCCTGGCCGGTGATCGCGACGGTCGCGAACGATCGGCCGTGAAAGCTCCCGGTGGTCGCGACGAACGTCGTACGCGACGGTGCACCGGCGACGACCGCTTGATAGCGGCGGGCGAGCTTCATCGCGGCCTCGTTCGCCTCGGAGCCGGAGTTGCAGAAGAACACGCGCTTCGCGAACGAGTGATCGCGAGATCGCCTTGGCCGCGAGCACCTGTTGGTCGTTGAAGTACAAGTTCGAGACGTGGACCAGCTTGCCGAGCTGCTCGGTGACGCGCGCGATGAACTGCGGATGGCAATGGCCCAGGCCGCACACCGCGATCCCCGCGGTCATATCGAGATAGCGCGTGCCCGCGGCATCCCAGACCTCGCACCCGCGACCGCGCTCGAGCACGATCGGCTGCTGCCGGTAGTTCTTGACGAGGACGCGTTCGGCCAGCGCGAGGAGATCGGCTTGCGTCTGCACGGTGCGGGTGTACCACCGTTTGTAAACTCTCCGCCGCCTAGACGTTACGGTTGACCGTTCCGCGCGACAGACTATATATCGGCGGCATGAAGCGGCTAGCGATCGCGGTTTGTATATTGGGTGCGTCGGCCGCACATGCGGACGACCTCGTCCAGCACGGAAGCGTCCAGCGCGTGCCCGCCGATCTGCTCCGGGCGAACCTGGCAGACCCGAAGGCATCGGTCGCGCTATTCGCGGACACCGTCGCGGTCGGCGCGGTCCTGTTCGACGACGCGTCGTGCGCGAAGCAATTCGGGCACGCGGCAACGGTCAAGGGAGCTGATCGCGCAACGCTGCTGATGTGCCTCAAGGGCCTCGGGCTCGAGGCGGGCGTGGCCGATGTCGGGTCACCGATCGCGCTCGTCGGCGACAACGGCGGTGTCATCGCGTTCACGCTCAAAGGCGACAAGATCGCGGGCCTTGGCGCCGTGGCTGCGAGCTCCGCCGACGCGCGCTTGCCGACGATGCTCGCGATCACGCCACCGTACGATCCGAGCGAAGCTACGCGGGCGGCGATCGCGTTGACCGAGAGCAAAGCGGTCCACGCGACGGTGAAGGTTTGCCTCGGCAAGGATGGCGCGGTCGCGAGCCGACGGCTCGTCACGTCGAGCGCGGCACCGGTCTACGATCAGGAGCTGCTCGCGCTGTTCGCGACTCGCGCACCGATGTTCTGGCCCGCGGTCGCGCCCGG
The DNA here is from genome assembly GCA_963848295.1 of uncultured delta proteobacterium. Taxonomy (GTDB): domain Bacteria; phylum Myxococcota_A; class Polyangia; order Haliangiales; family Haliangiaceae; genus JABFXX01. The sequence goes on from CAWKDB010000010.1 coordinate 299,116, forward strand.
CACCGAGGTGTGCGCGATCGTGCAGATGCAATATCCCAACGCGCGGCGGCCGCCCACGCCACCGCCACCGCCGACGTCGTCGTCACCACCGCCGCAGCTGGTATCGCCGTCGATGCTCGAGACGTTTCGCGTTGCCGGCAGCAGGATGATCGAGCCCGACGTGGAGACAAAGACCAAGATGCAGCGCACCGGCCGCGGAAGGTTCGTCGGCTCGTTCAAGCTCTGCCTCGACACCACCGGCACACCGGTCAAGATCGTCACGATCAAGTCGAGCGGCTACCCGGACTACGACACGAAGATCGGGACCACGATCGCGAACGACTGGCGCTACAAGCCGTTCGAGGTCAACGGCCGAGCCGTGCCGGTCTGTACCGCGGTGACGTTCATCTACCACCAGGATTGATCGGCGACTGGGGCTGCGCGACCGATGGGGGTTGCGCCACCGTGATGCCGAGCGCCGCCAGATCCTGGCCGTACGCCGCGGTCTGCTCTCGGCTGAACTTCGGCGCGCAGGCAACCGAGGAGCGCGATGGTGACGAGACGCGACATCGCGCGACGGTCGCACGAACCTCGCGCTAGCCCGGATCATTCGCGAAGGGAGCGCGCCGCGAGGAGCGCATCGCCGGAATTTCGGTGCCGGTACGCAGGTTTCGCTGTTTGTGAAGACAAACGAATTTGCCCACGCACCGACGACACCGTGTATTCCACCGATCGAGCTTCAGTTCCAGCGCCGCCGCGCGATTCTGAGTGCTGACGCCGAACAGGTGTCCTCCGATGGCGGCGTCGTGCTGCTGCGCAAGCTCGACGAGCGGTTGGAGCTGACGACGCGTCTGACAGCGTTACTCGGCGATCGGCGCGACTCAGCTCGAGTTCGGCATTCGCGCCTCGAGCAAGTCCGGCAGCGCGTCTATCAGATCTGCCTCGGCTACGAGGACTGCAACGATGCGGACTGGTTGCGCCACGATCCGGCACTTCGCCTGGCGTGCGACGCCGAAGATCACGCGATGTCATCGCAGCCGACGCTGTCGCGGTTCGAAAACGCGATCACCGGTCGCGAGCTCAATCGGCTGACTCGCGCCTACGAGCAGGTCTACGTCGACGAACTCGTATCGACGACCGACCTGATCGTTCTGGACATCGACTCCACCGATGACCAGACCCACGGCAACCAGGAGCTCATGTGTTTCCACGGCTTCTACGACCAGCACATGCTTCACCCGCTGCTCGTGTTCGACGCCCTGAGTGGGCAGCTGATCACCGCCTTGCTCCGGCCCGGGCGTGCGCACGCCGCCAAGGGTGCGATCACGATCCTCACGCGGCTGATTCGAGCCATTCGCCGACGGTGCCCCCACGCAAGCATCCTGGTGCGCGGTGACTCCGCGTTTGCGATGCCCAAGCTCCTCGATCGCCTCGAGCAGCTTGACGCCGAGCTCGGCGACGTCGAGTACGTGATCGGTGTCGCGAAGAATTCGCGGCTGCTGGAGTTTGCCAAGCCGCTGCGGTCCTCCGTCGAGGAGGAATTCCTCGACGGCAAGCGATTCGTTCGCCGCTTCACTTGGCTGTCGTACGCCTCGAAGTCCTGGCCCGCCGAGCGCCACGTGATCTGCAAGGTCGAGCACAGCGAGCGCGGCGAGAATCCGCGATTCGTGGTGACCACGCTCGACGAGTTCTCCCCAGGTCTCATCTATGACGTCGCCTACTGCGCACGCGGGCAGTCGGAGAACTTCATCAAGGACCTCAAGAACGCGCTCCACGCCGATCGTCTGTCGTGTCACCGCTTCGTCGCCAACGCCTTCCGTCTCTTGCTGCACGCCATCGCCTACCGCTTGATGCATGCGTTGCGTGCCACCGTCGCGCGCGTCGCCCCTACCACCGAGTATGTCTCCACCGATCGCGTTCGGCTCGCAACCGCCCAGATGGACACTCTTCGCTTGCGGCTACTCAAGGTCGCGGCTCACGTCACGGCATCCGTCCGCCGCGTCCTCGTCCGCCTGCCGCGAGCCTTCCCGCTCGCCCACATCTTCTTCGCCGTGGCGCGCGACCTCGGCGTCACGTAGTCGGCGATTCTTTGACAACCAGTGCGCCGCCTCCCGGATCGCCGACCGTTGCGGCGTGGCGCCGCGGCAACGATGCGAGCTCGCGACGTACCCTGACCGTGCGCGAGGCGGCTCCGCCGCCAAGCGCCGGTCAGCTGGAGCCATCACGAATGATCCGGGCTAGAGGATGTAGCGTGTCAGATCTTCGTCCGCGACAAGCGCGCCGAGCCGCTCGCGCACGTACGCCGGCGTGATCGGAATCGTCTGCTTGCCGATGTCGGGCGCGTTGTAGAGCAAGTCGTCGAGAAGGCGCTCGAGCACGGTGTGCAACCGGCGCGCGCCGATGTCGTGGGTGCGGCGGTTGACGTCGGCCGCGATCTCGGCCAACTCGCGGATCGCCTCGGGTGTCCACTCGATCGTCACGCCCTCGGTCTCGAGCATCGCGGCGTACTGCCGGGTCAGCGCGTTGTTCGGCTCGGTCAGGATCCGCACGAAGTCGTCGGCGGTCAGCGGCGTCAGCTCGACCCGGATCGGGAACCGGCCCTGCAGCTCGGGGATGAGGTCGCTCGGCTTCGCCATATGGAACGCGCCCGCCGCGATGAACAGCACGTGGTCGGTCTTGACCGGGCCGTACTTCGTGGTCACGGTCGAGCCCTCGACGATCGGCAGCAAGTCGCGCTGCACGCCCTCGCGCGAGACATCGGCGCCGTGCCGCTCGGCCTTCGTCGCGATCTTGTCGATCTCGTCGATGAACACGATGCCGGCTTGCTCGGCGCGCCGCACGGCTTCGCGCGTCGCCGCGTCGTTGTCGATCAGCTTCTCGACTTCCTGCGCGGTCAGCACCGCCCACGCCTGCGGCACCTTCAGCTTCTGGCGCTTGGTCTTGCGACCGAACGAGCCGAGCATGTCCTTGAGCCCGCTCATCGCGGATTCATCGATGCCGGGCTGGCCGCCGAGCACCGACATGAACGGGTTCGAGTCGTCGGTCGTCTCGACCTCGACCTCGCGGTCGTCGAGTTTGCCATCGCGCAGCATCGCGCGCAGCTTCTCCCTCGTCGCGCTGCTCTCGATCGGGGACGGCGGCTCGCCCGGTCGATCGGTGAATCCGCGACCGCTCGCTCGCGGCAGCAGCAGATCGAGCAAGCGCTCTTCGCCGGCTTCTTTGGCGCGCGGGCGGACCTTCGCCGCTTCTTCGTCCCGCACGAGCTTGACCGCGACCTCGACGAGATCGCGCACGATCGAATCGACATCGCGCCCGACGTAGCCGACCTCGGTGAACTTGCTCGCCTCGACCTTGAGGAACGGCGCGCGCGCGAGCCGCGCCAACCGCCGCGCGATCTCGGTCTTCCCGACGCCGGTGGGCCCGATCATGATGATGTTCTTCGGCGCGATCTCGTCGCGCAGGTCGCCTTCGACCTGCTGGCGGCGCCAGCGATTGCGCATCGCGACCGCGACCGCGCGCTTCGCCTCGCGTTGCCCGACGATGTACTTGTCGAGCTCGACGACGATCTTCGCCGGCGTCAGCGCGGACTCGCCCTCGAGCAAGTTCATGGCAGCTCCTCGATCGTGAGGCTGTCGTTCGTGTAGATGCAGATCTCGGCCGCGATCTTCATCGCGGCCTCGGCGATCGCGCGCGGCGCGAGCTCGGTGTGGCCCATCAGCGCGCGGGCCGCCGCGAGCGCGTAGCTGCCGCCCGAGCCGATCGCGCACACACCGTCGTCGGGCTCGATCACGTCGCCCGAGCCGCTCAGGATGAACGTCGCTTCGGCGTCGGCGACGATCAGCATCGCCTCGAGCTTGCGCAGCGCCCGGTCGGTGCGCCAGTCCTTCGCGAGCTCGACCGCGGCGCGCCGCAGCGGCGAGCGTTGCTCGCGCAGCTTGTCGTCGAGCCGTTCGAACAACGCGATCCCGTCGGCGGCCGAGCCGGCGAAGCCACCGATCGCGCGCCCCTCGCCGAGCCGGCGCACCTTGCGCGCTCCGCCCTTGACGACGGTATTGCCGAGCGTGACCTGGCCGTCACCGGCGACGACGACCTGCGCCCCGCGGCGGACGGAGAGGATCGTGGTCGAGTGGATGTCGGGCTGCTTCACCCACATCGTCTAGCACGGTCACAGCCCGCTGGGCTCGGGTTCCCACCATCCGAGCAGGTCGAAGCCGCTGAAGTTGTAGACCAACACCGACGTCGGGAACGGGAACGTCTCGGTCGCATAGGCGCTCGGCGCGAGGTTGACCGGCGCGTTGATCGTGCCGTCCCAGTGCGACAGCGTGCCGGTCGAGCTGCCGATGTAGAGGTCGTTGTTGCCGCGCGGCGCGAGGTGCGGCCCGGGGTAGATCGGCAGCGCCACCCACGACGTGCCACTCCACTGATACTCATTGCCGCCCTCGACGTCGAGGTACATCGAGCCGTCGAGCCCCGCTTGGAAGTAGAACGCGCTCGAGATGGGGCTGCCGAGCGCGCCCCAGCCGGTCGCGTCGGTCCATTGATAGAGCGTCTGTGCGGTCGATGACGCACCCATCAGCGCGAATGCGCCATTCGGTGTGACGACGAACCCGCTGATCGACACGCCCGCGGGCGGCGGCTTCGCGACCCAGCTGCTGCCTTCGCGGCGATACACCGCGTACACGGTCGGATCACCGCTCTCGGTCGCAGCCCAGATCTCACTGCCGTACGATCCGAGCACGGCGACGCCCGCCATGTCGGCGACGTACGAGCTGCTACCGGTGTCATAGCGGTACATCTGACCGATGGCCGCGACGAAGTGCTCGCCCGACACCGGCCCCGCGATCGTTACGCAGTACCCGTGCGACCACGGGTGGCTGATCGCCGTCGCGTTCGGCGCGTACGCGATCAGGTTGCTGCCGTCGCACGTCACGAGCGTTCCATCGGGCTCGAGGCTGAGCGACGTCACTGGAACCGTGACCCACGTCGGTCCGAGTCGCCAGGCGGTCGCGACGCCGTACGCCATCACGCCGCCGTCGCCAGTCCGGACAAGCTTGGTATCGGCGAAGTACTGCGGCGTCGGCAGCGTGACCCGCAAGCCTGCGATGTGCGCGAACGGGATCGTCTCGTTCACCTCGGAATAGCCTTCGTAGTCGAGCTCGGCGATGTTGCCGTTCGCCGCCACCGCGAACGACGTCGCCGCACTGATGTAGTTCGCCGCACCGGTCGTCGCGTCGTACTCCTCGACCTCGCCCTGCGCGCAGCCATCGTCGCCGCAGTCCGGGCCCGAGCCGGCGCTGCCCGAGCCTGCGCCGACGACGATCGCGGTCGTGCCGCGTAACCCGATCTGACTGGGCGTTGGGCCGAGCCAGCTCGCGGTCATCCAGCCGCTCGGCGTCGTGTTCCACGCCACCGTGGTCGACGTCACGACCGCGAGCATGCCGGCCCATGCATCGATCGCGACACAGCCGGTCAGCGGCGGTCCGGCGACCGAGGTGACCGAGCCAGCACCGGTGATATCGAGCTTCTGGATCGCGCAGCTCGCGTCGATCGTATAGACGGCGGTGCCGTCCGAAACCGCAGCGATCACCGCGCCGACGCCGGGCAACTGCGTCCAGCCGCCGACGTCGTAGCGCCAGCTCTCGCTGCTGCCGATGCCGAGCAGTGCGTCGGGCGTCGCGGCGACGAACGCGACGGTGCCGAGGGTCTGCGAGTCACTGCCACCGTCGAACTGGACCGCGAGCTTACCAGCGTCGATCGCGATCACACCATGGCGGTTCCCGTTGACCGCCGAGACTCTAGCGGTGTTGTCATCGAACTCGTCGATCCACCCGTAGAACCCGCAGTCGTTCGCGATGTCCGGCGCGCAGAACTTCGAGCAGCCGAGCGCGCCGTAGTCGCGGCCGTAGTACGCGCACGTCGATGCCGGCGGTGCGGTGTCGCACAGCTCGCCGGCGAGCGCTTGTACGACACCGTCGCCGCAGCGACCGCTACACGTCGACTTGTCGTAGTCGCACACCGACGTGCAGGTGACCGAGCCCTCGTAATAGCCGAAGTCCGCGCACGACACCGGGACGTCGCTGCCATCGCACGCCTCACCGGGTTCGAGCACGCCGTTGCCACAGACGCTCTGCTCGCACGCGCCGTCCGCGCACACGCCGTTCGTCATGTCGTAGCTACACGCCGTACCGTCCGCCGCCCCGGAGCACGCCGCGAGTTGGTCGGCGGTCGCGCAGTGAATCGCATCTCCGCTGCCGACGCACTCCGCGCCGGCGGGGCAATCGATGTCGCCGCAGCTCGTGAGGTTCGGCTCGATGCAGCTGGCAAGCGCGATCACGAGGCAGCCGGCGACCGCGAGCTTCATGCGACCAGTTTCTCATGTTCTCGATTCGAGCCGAGAGATGTGGGCGCAGCGTGCACATCGTGGCTCGATCGTCGACTACGGCCGCGGCTTCGCCCGCGGATGGGCCTCGTCGTAGACCTTCATCAGGTGATCGAGCGAGACCTTCGTGTAGATCTGCGTCGACGCGAGGCTCGCGTGACCGAGCAGCTCCTGGATCGAGCGCAAGTCGACACCCTCGTCGAGCAAGTGGGTCGCGAACGAGTGGCGTAGGCCGTGCGGGGTCGCGCTCGCATGCACGCCCCCCGCGATCGTCCAGCGCTTGACCATGCGCTGCACCGAGCGCGAGGTCAGCCGGCCGCCCGTCGCATTGACGAACAGCGCGGTCGAGCTCGCGCCCAGCGCGCGCCGCACCGGGACGTACGCGGTGAGCGCGCGATCCGCCGCGCCCCCGAGCGGCACCTGACGCGCCTTGCCTCCTTTGCCGCGGCGGACCATCACCATCGGCGTGCCGTGGCGATCACGATCGATATCGGTCGTGTCGAGCGCGCACGCTTCGGAGACGCGCAAGCCGGTGCCGTACAGCAGCTCGAGCAACGCCTGATCGCGTAGCCGCAGCAGATCGTGACGCGCCGCCTCGCCGGTCGACAGCGCGCGATGCGAGACCCGGCCGGTGGCGGTCGGCGCCTCGACGAGACGGAACGCATCGTCGACATCGAGCGCGCGCGGCAGACCACGCGGTTTCTTCGGGCCGCGAATCGCGTCCGCCGGGTTGCCCTCGAGCGCGCCGCGCTTGACGAGGAACCGGCAGAATGCGCGGATGCTCGACAGCTTGCGGCCGATCGTGGCCGGGCCGTTCGCGCCGTAGAGCGCCGCGAGCTGGCCGCGAACCTCGAGCGCGCTCAACCGCGCGAGCGCCAGGTCACCGCGCTTGGGGTCGCGCTTCGCGCGCAAGTGGTCGCGCAGCGCGGTCGCGTCGCGCATGTAGACCTCGACCGTGCGCGGCGAGTAGTTGCGCTCGACCGCGAGGTAACGGTCGAACGCGGCGAGCGCGGTGTCCCAATCCAAGCCGGGAGGATCGCGCGGTCGCCTCGGGCGGGCGAGTTTTCGCCACTCACGCGGCCGTAACGACGGATCGTCCGGCGAGCCAGGTCGTGAAGTCGGCGTGCGCGCGCTCTGCCATCCGCCGCTTGCGATTGTCTTTGCGCTTGTCGGGCAGTGGCGGCAACAGGCCGTAGTTGACGTTCGTCGGCCCGTACTTGTAGCCGGGCTCGCGCGCCGCGGTGACGTGCGCGTACAAGCCGCCGAACATCGTCGTCGGCGGCGGCGCCGCGAGTCGCGTACCGCGCAGCTCGGCCGCAAGCATCCACGCGACGAGCAGGCCCATCGCGCACGACTCGATGTAGCCCTCGACGCCGGTCAACAGGCCCGCGAACCGCACGCTCGGTCGCGACCGCAGCTCGAACGCGGGGCCCAGGCGCGCCGGCGCATCGATGTACGTGTTGCGATGGATCGATCCGAAGCGCAGAAACTCGGCCTTCGCGAGCGCCGGGATCAGCTGGAAGATCCGCTGCTGCTCGGGATACGCGAGCCGGGTCTGAAACCCCACCAGGTTGTACGCGGTCAGGTAGCGATTCTCCGGCCGGAGCTGGACGACCGCCCATGGGCGAAAGCCGGTGCGCGGATCGCGCAACCCGATCGGTCGCATCGGCCCGAACCGCAGCGTCTGGGGGCCGCGATCGACCATGACCTCGATCGGCATGCAGCTCTCGAAGTAGCGCGGCTCCTCGAACTCGTGCGGCAACACCTTGCGACCGCCGGCGACGGCCGCGACGAAGTCTTCGTACTGCGCCTTGTTCAGCGGACAGTTCACGTAGTCACCGACGCCAGAATCCCCTCCGGCCGCGCGCTCGCCATCGCTGTCGCGACCGGGCGCATCGGCATCGCGGCCCCAGCGCGACGCGCGAAACGCTTGATCCCAATCGATCGACTCGGCTGCGACGATCGGTGCGATCGCATCGTAGAAGTACATGCGATCGCCGCCGAGCTCGCGCCGGATGACGTCGGCGAGCGCGCCTTCGGTCAGCGGCCCGGTCGCGACGATCACTGGATGGTCGGGCAGCTCGTCGATCCGGCGGCGCTCGATCCGGATGTTCGGGTGCAGCGCGAGCCGTTGCGTGATCGCGCGCGCGAACCCGAAGCGCTCGACCGCGAGCGCCTGCCCTGCCGGCACTCTGTGCTGATCGGCGCACGCGATCACGAGCGAGCCCGCGCGCCGCAGCTCTTGCTTGAGGAGGCCCGCCGGCGCGACCGGGTCGTCGCTGCGCAGCGAGTTGGAGCACACGAGCTCGCCCAGCAGCGGCGATTGATGGGCCGGCGACATCGCGCACGGCTTCATCTCGACGAGCGCGACCCGCAGTCCAGCCTCGGCGAGCTGCCAAGCGGCCTCGCAGCCGGCCATCCCGCCGCCGACGACGGTGACATCGATCGCGGTCACGCCTGCGACGATAGCGCAGGCGGCTAGCGATCGAGCAAGCGCGCCGACGGAATCCCGTCGCGCATGCCCGCCGTCCACATGTGGCGTGGCACGAGCGGGCCCCTGTCACGCCGCAGGAACTCGCCCCGGCAGGCAGAGCAGCGATAAAGCGACTCGATCCAGCGCTTGCCATCGGGCTCGAACAATCGGCGTGTCGCGAGGTGGCGGAGCAGCTTGGTTCCACAGCTCGGACAGGGCCGGCGGCGTAGCGAGAACGCAGCACCGGCGAGAAACGCGGCGTAGGTCACCGCGAATGCGCCGACGATCGCGCCGACCTCCCACATCGAGTTACGCCGCGTTCTCCTCGGTGTCGTCGACGCCGTCGCTCTTCCAGTCGCACTCCATGCAGCGCAGCTTGATCCCGCCCTTGGTCTCCTTGCGGAGCACGAACTTCGCGTTGCAGATCGGGCACGGCTGCGGGATCGGCTTGTCCCAGGCGACGAAGTCGCACTGCTTCTTCGCCCAGTTCGAGCACCCGTAGAACGGCTTGCCGCGACGCGACCGCTTCTCGGCGATGAACCCGCCGCAGCCGGGCTTCGGGCACTTCACGCCGAGCGAGATCGGCTTGGTCGTCTTGCACTCGGGGTACTTCGTGCACGCCAAGAACGAGCCGAACCGGCCGCGCTTGACCGTCATCGGCGCGCCGCAGGTCTCGCACACTTCGTCGGTGGTCTGCGGCGGGACCTTCTCCCACGTGCCGTCGAGGTTCTTCACGACCTCCATCGTGTTGCGGCACTCGGGGTAGCCCTGGCACGCCAAGAACGAACCGTTGCGGCCCCACTTGATCACCATCGGCTTGCCGCACTTCTCGCACACCCACTCGGTCGCGATCTCTTCGCGCTTGACGTCGCGCATCTCGGTCTCGGCTTTGTCGAGCTCGAGCTTGAACGGCGTGTAGAAATCGCCGAGCAGCTTGCGCCAATCCTCGGTGCCGTCCTCGACGTGATCGAGATCCGCTTCCATCTTCGCGGTGAAGTCCGCGTTCACGATCTCGGGGAAGCTCACGACCAGCAAGCCGTTGACCAGGATGCCGAGCTCGGTCGGGAAGAACCGCGCTTCCTTCTTCTCGACGTAGCCGCGATCGACGATCGTCGACATGATCGCGGCGTAGGTCGACGGCCGGCCGATGCCGCGCTCTTCGAGCTCCTTGACGAGCGACGCCTCGGAGAACCGCGGCGGCGGTTGCGTGAAGTGTTGTTCGGGCCGCACCGACTCGAGCACGATCGGATCGCCGACCTCCATCGCCGGCAACAGGCGATCCGCCTGATCGGCGGCCTCGGCCTTCGCGTCGTCGGTCTCGGCCACCTCGTAGACCTTCGTGTAGCCCGCGAACTTCATGATCTGACCGGTCGCGCGCACCGTCGCTTGGCCGCGATCGATGTCGACCGTCGTCTGGTCGTAGACCGCGGGCACCATCTGCGACGCGACGAAGCGCTGCCAGATCAGCGTGTACAGCTTGGTCAGCTCGGTCGCTTCTGGATGGTTGACGAGCGCCGCGGCGACGCGCTCGGGTGGCCACTCGAGCTGGGTCGGCCGGATCGCCTCGTGGGCGTCCTGCGCGCGCTCTTTGTTGCCGTAGGTGTTCGGCTCGGCCGGCAGGTACTCCTTGCCGTACGTGTCGGTGATGTAGCCGCGCAGCGCGGTCATCGCGTCGTCGGAGATGCGCGTCGAGTCGGTGCGCATGTACGTGATGAGGCCGGTCGGGCCCTCATCGCCGAGCTCGACGCCTTCGTAGAGGCGTTGCGCCAGCGCCATCGTGCGCTTCGCCGAGAACCGGCACTTGCGCGCCGCGTCTTGCTGCAAGCGCGACGTGATGAACGGCGCCTGCGGCTTCTTGCGCCGCTCTTTCTTTTCGACCGAGGCGACCGTGCCGTTGCCGGCGCGCAGCTCGGTCGCGATCTCGTCCGCCGCGTCCTTGGTCTTCGGTTCGGCCTTCTCGCCCTTCCAGCGCCAGATCCGCGCGTCGAACGGCGGCGGCACCGGCGCGCGGCACGTGACGTCGACCGACCAGTACTCCTCGGGCGTGAACGCCTTGATCTCCTCTTCGCGTTCGCACACGAGGCGGACCGCGACCGATTGCACCCGGCCAGCCGACAGCCCGCGCTGGACCTTGTTCCACAAGATCGGGCTGATCTTGTAGCCGACGAGCCGGTCGAGGATGCGGCGCGCTTGCTGCGCGTCGGTCTTGTTCATGTCGATCGCACGCGGCGCGGCGATCGCGTTCGTCACGCCCTTCTTCGTGATCTCGTTGATCAGGACGCGATGCATGTTCTTGTTCTCGCCTTTGATCTCCTCGGCGAGGTGCCACGCGATCGCTTCACCTTCGCGATCCGGATCGCTTGCGAGATACACGGTCTCGACCTCGCGCGCGGCCTTGCGAATCTCGATCAGGACCTTCTTCTTGCCCTCGATGACCTCGTAGGTCGGATCGAACGTGCCGTGCTCCAGGTCGATCCCCATCTTCGACTTCGGCAGGTCGCGGACGTGACCGACCGACGCCTTCACGATGTAGTTCGCGCCGAGGTACTTGTTGATCGTGCGCGCCTTCGCGGGCGACTCGACCACGACGAGCGCGGAGCCCGGCTTGACCTTCTTCGGCTTGCGGACGGGCTCGAGGACCTCTTCGGGCTCGGCGGCCTTGGCCGCCTTGACGGATTTCTTGGCCGCGCCCTTGCCCGGCTTGGCTTTCGCCCCCGCCTTCGCGGCTTTTCCCGCCTTCGCGGTCTCGGTCTTGCTGGCAGGCGCGGGAGCCGCCGGCGCCACTGCGACCTTGCCCCCCTTACCGGGCTTGGCCTTCGCGGCTTTCACCGCGGCGGCCCACTTCGCGCCTTTACCGGGAGCTGCTTTGCCTTCGGACTTCTGGGCTTTCGCCGATGGCTTGTTCTTGTCTGTCATAACGACCTCGCTGAGCCCGAGAGCTCGAGCACGCCCAGAGCGCGGAGCACTGCGCGAACCGGCAACCCGGTCGCGCTGACGATCGAATCGACACCGCGCACGCCATCGGCGAGTGCGCGTTGGACGGTGGCCGCCTGCGGATCGAGCGGCACGACCTCGCGCACGAAGGTGCGCGGCTGGCCGGCTAGCGCGGCGAGCGCATCGGCGCAATCGGTGATGAGGGCTGCACCGCTCGCGAGCAACCGCTCGCACCCACGACTGCCCGGATAAGCCGCGACGACCCGGCCGAGCCTCGCGCCAGCCTTCGCGGTCGACAGCGAGCCCGAACCGAGGTCCGCTTCGACGACGATCACGACGTCGGCGAGCGCGGCGATCAACGGATTGCGCTGCGGGAACGTATGCGGTCGCGGCGCGGTGCCGAGCGGCAACATGCTGACCAGCCCGCCGCGGTGCGCGACCACGCGGTCGAACAAGGGAACGTGACGCGCGGGGTACGGCACGTCGATGCCGGTGCCGAGCACGACCGTCGTCGTGCCACCCCCGGCGAGCGCTCCGCGATGGGCCGCGCCGTCGATGCCGAGCGCCCCGCCCGACACGACGTGAACCCCGCGAGCCGCAAGCCCCGCGGCGAGCTCGAACGCGCGCTCCATCCCGGCCGCGGTGGCTGCTCGCGCACCGACGATCGCGACCCCCGGCCCATCGCTGGGCGAAGCTCCGCGCAGGTGGATCGCATGCCGCCAACCCAGCGCGCTCAGCCGCCGCGGATAGCTCGGGTCCCCTGGTTCGAGTACTGAAAACGCGGTCACAAGGGGAATGGAATTAGCCACCCGACCCCTCGCCGTCAAGTCCGAGGGATCCGATTCGAGCAATTACAGCCGGTTGGCCGACCGCCCTACATTATGTAGTGGGCGGCTACTTCGCCTTTTGCATCATCACGAGGTCGCCGACCGCCATCTCTTGGACCGCGAGCGTGATGAGCCCGACCGAGATCTTGGCGCCGACCTCGACGATCACGATCTCGCCGAGCGAGCGGGCGGGAAACCGCCGGTCGTCCTGGCCGACCTTGCGGTCCATCTTCCCGGGATAGGCGTCGCCGCGGCGGACCACGAACATCCGGTTGCCGACCTCGATGCCAGAGGATTCCCCGAGGTCGACGAACACGAGCTCGCCTTGGCCGATCAGCTGGCCCGCCGACAGCATCGCGACGACGTTCCCTTGAGCGTCGACCTTCGGCGCGACCGGCGGCACGTTCTTGAACTCCTTGATCAGCGGGCCGACCTTCGCGTGACGCTCGATCTCCTGTGTGACCTGCAGGATCACGCCCTTCGCGCGCTTGTCCTCGAGCACGCTCTGGACCTGCACCGTGCCGAGCAGGTGCACGTACGAGCCGACGTTCTCGCCGTGAGCCTTCACCGGATTGTCGGGCTTGTAGATCGAGTAGGTCTTGCCGACCTGCGGCGGCTTGTTCGGCGGATAGCTGAGGTAGACCTCGTCGCCGTTGCCGAGTAGCTGGCGCTCGTCGACGCCGCCCACGATCTCCATGGACTTGTCGAGGTCGGATTTCTCGACAAACGCGATCTGACGCAAGGCGACCTCGGTGTGCCTCGCCGGGGGTGGAATCGTTTCGGGCTTGGCCAGGTCCGGGACCTTGTCCGGTTGCGTCGCGTCGGGCTCGGACGCGAACACCCCGCGCGGCAACAACCGGACGAGGTCGCCTGGATAGATCCAGTGCGGGTTCGTGATCTGCGGGTTGTACGACCAGATCTTCGGCCATTGCCACGGATCGTTGAAGTAGTACCAGCAGATGTCCCACAGCGTGTCGCCGGTGCGGACGACGTGGTGATCGGGCGTCGCGCCATTGTTCGTCGGCCGCGACTCGGTGACCAAGCCGCCGGACCCGTCGTCGACGAAGTACCCGGTCGGGGCGCCGGGGAGCGCGTTGGTGTCGACGACCTTGCCGTCGGGCTGGACCACCACGACGTTCGGCTTCGACTCCGGCGGCGAAGCGGCTGGAGGCGCCTGCGATCCGGTCGCGCCCGGATCGAGGGTCACCGGCGCCGACGGGCCGGACGCCCCGGGGTAGACCGGCACTTGGGCGGACGCGGTCGTCGCGAGCGCGGCGACACCCAGCGCGGCCGCAGCGAGCACACGAGAGAGACGATTCACGGCAACTCCAGCCGCTTTGCCGCGAGCGCCGCCGGTTCGCTCTTCGGATACAGCGTCACGACTTGCTCGAGCACGGCGCGCGCTTTATCGGTTTGACCGAGCGCGAAGTAGCAGTAGCCAACCTTGAGCAGCGAATCGGGCACCTTGTTGCCTCGCGGATAGGTCTCGATCGTAGCGCGAAACTCGACGAGCGCTCGGTCGAACTCCTTCTGCGCGTAGAATGCCTCGCCGATCCAATACTGCGCATTGTCGGCGTAGTCGTGATGCGGAAAGTGCGCGATGAACGCGTGCAGCGCGGTGAGCGCGTCGGCGTAGTTGCCTTGCTTCACGAGCTCGACCGCGGCGCGGTATTCGACGCCGGCATCGCCCGCGCGATCGCTCGGCAGATCGCGATCGGCGCGGACGTGAGCCCGAGTCGCGCGCGCTGCCACCGGCATACGACGCGTCACTTCGAGGCGATCAGTCGTCGAGACTTCGGGAACAGGCGCGACCGGATCGGGCGCGGCGGCGCGAGTCGATCGCTTCGGGAGCGCGGCGGTCGCGTCGTCGTCGAACGTCGCGGCCTTGCCGAGCGCGGCATCGCCTTCGTAGACGATCTCGCTGCCGTCGTCAGCGATGGCGACGACGCGTGCGCCGTCCGCTGCGACCGGCGCGGTCGTGCTGTTCGCTCTGACGACCTCGACCGGCAGCGTCGGCACCGAGAGCTCGCCCGGCTCGGTTTCTTTCGCGAGCGCGAGCTGATGCTCGAGATCCTTGATCTTGCGATCTTGTGAGCGGCGATCGACGCGGAGCTCGGACACCGATGCGGTGAGCCGCCGATTGTCGTCGCGAACCGAGGACAGGGGCGACGCGCAAGCGCCGACCCCCGCAACGACCAAGATCCACAGGCTCGATTTAATCACGGCCCCGAAATCGTAGAACCCCGCGACCACCGACGCAAAGTTTCTAGGGGGCGCGTCTATCGAAACGCTTATTAAAGCCGCGTCGCGGCGAGGATGTCGCCCGCGCCTTGGGCGAGCAGGTCGTCGGCGAGTTGCTCGCCCATCATGATCGAGTCGGCCTGCCAACCGGCGACCTCGCCGCGCAAGATCTTCGTACCGTCCGGGAGCCCGCACATGCCGGCGATCACGAGCTCCTCGGTATCGAGGTCATACGCGGCGTGCGCCGCGAGCGGCGTCGTGCAGCTGCCGCCCATCTTCGACAAGAATGCGCGCTCCGCGATCACGCACGGCGCGGTCATCGCATCGTTGATCGCCTCGTAGGCCGCGGCCTCGACCTCGAGGTCGTCGGCGCGGACCTCGATCGCGAGCACGCCCTGCGCGACCGCCGGGATCGAGATGTTCATCGGCAGGAGCTGCGTGATCTTGTCGACCATGCCGAGCCGGACGAGCCCCGCGGCGGCGAGCACGATCGCGTCGAACTCGCCCGCTTCGAGCTTGGCGATCCGGGTCGGCACGTTGCCGCGCAGCATCTTGATCTGCAGATCGGGCCGATGCGCGAGCAGCTGACACTGGCGGCGCATGCTCGACGTCCCGACGACGGCGCCCTTCGCCAGCGAGTCGAGATCGCCGGGGCCGCGCATGCACAGCGCATCCCAGGGCACCTCGCGCGATGACACCGCGGCGATCTTGAGCCCGGCGGCGAGCTCGGGCGGCAGATCCTTCATGCTGTGCACCGCGAGATCGGCAGTGCGCGCGAGCAACGCGTGCTCGATCTCTTTGACGAACAAGCCCTTGCCGCCGACCTTCGCGAGCGGGATGTCCTGGATCGCATCGCCGGAGGTCTTGATGATCGCGAGCTCGACCTCGCAGCCCGGGCGCACCGCTTCGAGCCGCTCTTTGACGTAGTTGGCCTGCCACAACGCGAGCTGGCTGCCGCGGGTCGCTATCACGAAACGTCGTGCGGTCACGCTTGTGCCTTTCGCTCGGCCGATGAGTCTGGCGGCTCCGGCGAAGGTCCGCCGGACTCCGGTTCTTCCGTGGGCTCGCTGCCGTCATCGGTCGCGAGCTCGAGCCCGAACAGATCGGCGAGCACGCTCGCGCGGAGCGAGCCTTCGTCCGCCGCGGAGCCGCGCAGCGCGGTCGTCGGTTGATGCAGCAGCTTGTTGATGACGAGGCGAATCGTCCGCTGCATCGCTTCGCGACTCTGCGCCGGGGTGTGCTCGCGCCGCTCGAGCGCATCGAGCGCCTTCTGCAGCTCTGCCTCGGCGACCGCGGTGAAGTGGCCGCGCAACGCGTTGATCGTCGGCACGACGCCGCGTGTTCGCTGCCATTGCTCGAACTGTACGGCCTCGTGCTCGACGATCGCGCCGGCCTGGTCGGCGGCCTTCGCGCGATCGGCGAGCGTGCCGCGCACGACCTTCTCGAGGTCATCGATGTCGTAGCGAAACACGCCGTCGATCTTCTCGATCTCGGGTTCCGCGTCGCGCGGCACCGCGATATCGATCACGACGACCGGCTTCCACCGGCGGGCCTTCATCACGCGCTTGAACAACGCGCGGGTCAGGACGGGCTCTCGCGCGCCGGTCGAGCTGATCACGACGTCCGCCTTCGCGAGCAGGCTCTCGAGCTCGGCCCACGGCGCGGCCACACCGTCGATCTCGTCGGCGAGCGCCGCGGCCTTGTCCGGCGAACGGTTCGTGACGACGATCTTCTCGGCCCCGTTGGTGTAGAGGTGGCGCGCCGCGAGCGACGACATCTTGCCCGCGCCGACGACCAGCACGTGCTTGCCCTCGAGCTTGCCGAACACGTTGCCCGCGAGCTCGACCGCGACCGACGCGACGTTGGCCGAGCCGCGCGCGATCGTCGTTTCGGTCCGGACCCGCTTCGCGACCCGGAACGCGCGTTCGAGCGCGCGCGCGAGCACCGGCCCGGAGGTGCCGGCGCCACCTGCGAGCGCGTACGCCGCCTTGAGCTGGCCGAGGATCTGAGCCTCGCCGACGACGAGCGAGTCGAGCGACGACGCGACGCGGAACACGTGGCGGATCGCCGCCGGCCCGCGATGGTCGTAGATCGCGTTCATGACCTCGGTCGACCGCGCCTTGCGATCATCGGCGAGGAACGCGCGGACCGCCGAGGCCGCATCCGCACCGGGCTTCGCGACGCCATAGAGCTCGACGCGGTTGCACGTCGACAGCAGCACGGCCTCGGCGACCGGCAGCGCGCCGGTGACCGCGGCCAGCACTGCGGTCAGCTCGTCCTCGCGAAACGCGAGCTTCTCGCGCACCGCAACCTCGGCGGTCCGCCACGAGATGCCCACGACGAACAGCTCGCTCACCCCAGCATCCGGCGTACGAGATAGATCGCGAGCACCGCGAGCGCGGTCGCGAACCCGGCGAGCGTCAAGCGCGCGGCGCGCCGGCCGCGCCAGCCATAGATCTGCCGCGCGACGAGCACCGCCGCGAACGACAACCACGTCACGACGGCGAGCGCGTATTCGGGACGGTCGAGGTTCTCGCCGAGCCGCGCGGTCCACATGGCGCCGAGCACGAGTGCGACCGTGAAGATCGGAAAGCCGACCCAGATCAAGCGATGGCTCATCCTGTCGAGCGGCTCGAGCGGGGTGGCCTTGTCCTTGAGCGCGAGCGAGTCGAACTTCTTGCGCTTGAGCGCGCGCTCTTCGACCAAGTAGATCGCGGACAGCGCGCCCGCGAGCGCGAACACGCCGACACCGATCGTGGCGAGCGAGATGTGAATCCGGCCGAGCGCCGAGAAGTCCTGCGGCGACCCGGCCGGCGAGAGCCGCGCGCACAACAACAGCACGAGCGAGATCGGCATCACGACGACGCCGCCGAGCGTCAGCCGATAGCGGATGCTCGCGAGCAAGTAGCCGCCGGTCAAGATCCACGACAGGAACCCGAGTGCCTCGCGCACCGACGCCGCGGGATGGACTCCGAGCGTGCCGCGCCAGCCGATATCGACGCCGTGCGCGACGAACGCGGTCGCGACCAGGGCGAGCGCGATCGGCCGCAACTTCGTGCTCCCGGCGAGCACGGCAAACAGCGCAACCGCCGCTGCGGCATATGCGATCACCGCCACCCAGAACGCCGGCGATGGCGCCACGGATAGCAGCGGCGTCGTCACGGCGGCATCGGCTCGCCGATGAAGCCGTCGATCACATCGTAGGCGGTGTCGTTGTAGATCACCGAGCTCGAGACCTGCTCGGCGCCCATCTGATCGAGCGTTTGCTTCGACTTGACGAGCCCGACCAGTCCGTTCGGGTCATGATCCTGGCCGCTCGCGGTCACGAAGCACACCGCCGGCGTCATCGTGAACGCACGGCCTAGCTCGGTCAGGGTCATCCGATCGCCTTCGAGCGTCGCCCGGCCCTCCGCCGTCCACGCATCGAGACGCTCTATCGAGATGAACAGGCGCGACATCCGCTGTTTTATTGTACCAGCCCGGCGGGCAGGTTGCGGGGGCGGGTGTTCGGGGTTACATAACAGGACCACCGGAGGCAGCGATGGCGAGCGCGAATGTCAAAGAGCTGACCGACACGAACTTCGAGGCTGAAGTCCTCAAAGCGGATGTCCCCACCCTCGTCGATTTCTGGGCCGTCTGGTGCGGCCCGTGCAAGCTGATCGCGCCGACCGTCGACGCTCTCGCCGACGAGTACAAGGGCCGCCTCAAGGTCGCGAAGATGGACGTCGATCACCATCAGATCGTGCCGCAGCAGTACCGCGTGACGTCGATCCCGACGCTGCTGCTGTTCAAGGGCGGCAAGGTCGTCGCGCAGCTCGTCGGTGCTCTGCCGCGAACGAAGCTCGAAGCCGAGATCCAGAAGCACCTCGACGCCAAGGCGTAGAGCTAGGGCCGCTACACGGCGCGGTCTTCGCGATACAGCCGCAGCGCGAACTGTCCGGCGGGCGCGGCTCGCCAGGTCGCGATCTGCGTGCTCGCCTCGGCCGGAAGCTGGTCTGGAGTCGGCAGCCAGAACGGATGCTCGGCGGGCAACAGCACCGGCGTCATCAGCGACGCGAACGTCAGATCGGCCACGGTGAACCGGTCGGCGACGAGGTAGCGCCGGCCGTCGGCCAAGACCGCCGCGACGCGCTCGAGCATCGCGTCGATCTTGTCGCGCGACCGCGCCACGCTCGCCGGCGAGATTCGCAGCCCGCGGCGCATGAACGCGACCGCCGCCGGACGTAGCGCGCGCAACGCGATCATCTCCCAGCGCGGCACGTCGTCGGCGAGCTTGCCGAGGAGCTCGCGCCGAGGCAACAGGTAGAAGTACGCCCAGCGCCGGGTCGCCGGTCCGAGCTCGCGATCGAAGGCGTCCTCGAGTGCGAGCGCTTCATCCCGGGCCGCGCCGTCGGGCAGCAGCACGCCCGCCTGCTGCTGCTCGGCCCAGATCACGATGTCCGACGAATCCGCGATCACGCGCGAGCGGTCGACCGCGACCGGCACCGTCCTGCGACCACCCGCGCGCAGCGCCGGCAGCCAATGGAACATCGGCAGATGGCCATCTTCGACGTAGTCGACGCCCGCGCGATCGAGCGCCCACCGCGCTTTCTCGCAGTAGTGCGAGAACGGGATCGTGATGAGCCGAACCATCAGTAGCCGTGCTTGCGCAGCGAGACGTTCGCGACCAGGCCCATCGCCAGGAAGAAGGTGACGAGCGAGCTGCCGCCGTACGAGATGAACGGCAGCGTCACGCCGACCACCGGCGCGATGCCGAGCACCATCGCGATGTTGACGACGACGTGCCAGAACGTCATCGCGGCGACGCCGATGCAGATCACCGAGCCGACGCGATCGCGCGCGTTGAGCGCGACGTTGACCGTCCACAGCAAGAGGAAGCCGAAGATCGCGAGCAGGAACACCGAACCGATGAACCCCCACTCCTCGGCCCACACCGAGTACGGGAAATCGGTCCAGTGCTCGGGCACGAAGTTGAGCCGGTTCTGCGTGCCCTCGAGGAAGCCCTTGCCCCAGATCTCGCCCGGACCCGACGGCGTAGACCGATTGCTGGGTCTGCAAACACAAGTCGGACAGCGACTTGCTCGGCATCTGACTGCAATCGATGAAGCCGAGGATCCGATTCCGCTGATAGTCCTGCAGCTTCTCCCACAGGAACGGGATCGTGGCGAGCATCCCTGCGGTCAGGTAGACCATCGGCCACACGCTCGGCATCGCGAGGAATCCGACCGTCAGCACGATCAACGCGAGCAGCACCGCGGTGCCCAGGTCGGGCTGAACAGCGACGAGCACGATGGGCAGCGCGAGCAGCGCGAGCCGGAACGCGAACGAGCGCGGCGACCAGATCCACCCCGCGTAGTGCGTCGGCTCGGAGGTGGAGTACAGCCGCGCGAGCACGAGGACGAACGTCAGCTTGACCAACTCCGACGGCTGGATCCCGAACCCGCCGATGTTGAGCCAGCGATACGTGAAGCCATGGCCGTTGGTGTCGACGTGATGCCCGACCACACGCGCCACGAGCAAGAGCAAGGTCGCGATGCCCAGCCCGATCCACGCGACGCGCACGAGCGAGCGATAGTCGACGATCGTCGCGATCATGAACGCGATCACGCCGACGACCATCCATTCGAGCTGGGTGTCGAACTTCGCCTGGTGGCGCGCGACCACCTGCGCGTTCAACCCGAGGTCGCTTCGGCCGCGCGTGGCCGAGTAGAGATTCACCAGGCCGATCGCGCACAGCGCGAGCATCGTCGCGATCAACGGCCAATCGACCGCCGCGCGGAACCGCCGCCAGCGCGACACGCCGATCGTAGTACGCGGCAGCTCGAGCCCGAGGCCCTTCACGGCGTCGCTCCGGTCGCGATCGGGTGTGCGTCCGGGGGATGCCGCGTGTACCACGTCTCGATGATCTGCTTCGCGATCGGCCACGCGACGGCACCGCCGCCGCCGCCGTGCTCGACCATCACGACGATCACGAACTCGGGGTTCTCGGCTGGCGCCCAGCCCGCGAACCAGGCATGCGCCGCATTCGGATGCCAGCCGTCGACATCGCGCTCCTCGTCCTGACGGTGGTGCTTCTTGACCTCGGCGGTGCCGGTCTTGCCCATGACCGGCACGACGTCGGCGTGGCCGTGCGCGTATGCGGTGCCGCCCGGCTCGTTCGTGACCTTCCACATGCCGCGCTTCCACGTGTCGAGGGCGTCCGCCGGAGTCTTGATCTTATGGGCCACGGTCGGGCCGTAGGTCGCGATCACGTGGCCGTCGTTCGCTTCGATCCGCTCGACGACCTGCGGGACGTACAGCGTGCCGCCGTTCGCGATCGCGGCGTAGGCCATCGCCATCTGCAACGGGGTCACCTCGACATCGCCTTGACCGATCGCGGCATTCATCGCGTAGCCGACCTTGTAGCGCGTGTGTTGCTCGTACCAAGCCTTCGTCGGCACGAGCCCGGCGGAGTCGCCGTTGATCCCGAGGTTCGTCGGCGAGCCGAGGCCGTACTCGCGAGCGACCTCCGCGATGCGATCGAGGCCGACGTTTTCGGCGAGATGCCAGAAGTAGACATCGCACGAGTGCTGGATCGCGCCGAGCAAGTCGAGCTTGCCGTGCGTGCCGTCACAGTGGAAGTGCGTGCCCGAGATCTCGTACTCGCCGTTGCAGAACACGGTGTCGGTCTCGGCGACCTGACCGTCTTCGAGAGCGGCGAACGCTGTCGCGAACTTGAAGATCGATCCGGGCGGATAGGTCGCGCGCAACGCCTTGTCGATGAAAGGCTTGCGCGGGTCGTCCGTCAGCAGCGTGTACTCGGCCTTCGTCAGGTGGCCGGTCATCACGTTCGGATCGAACGACGGCTTGCTGACGACCGCGAGGAGCTTGCCGGTCGAGGGCTCGACGATCACGACCGCGGAGGCCTGGACGTGCGCGACCGCTTTCTCCGCGATCTTCTGGAGCTCGCTGTCGATCGTGAGCACGAGGTTCGCGCCGGGGGTCGCTTCATCGACGCGTTGGCCGTCGATCAGCCCCGCGGCGGTCTTCTCGTCGAGCCGTTGCCCGCGCGCGTCGACCGCGTAGTGCTCCTTGCCCTTCTTGCCGCGCAGGTAGTTCTCGAACGCCGCTTCGAGCCCGGCCCTACCGACGAGCTCGCTCGGATCGTAGTTTTGCTGGGCCAGCCGATCGACCTCGTCGGCCTTCATCTGCGTCATGTAGCCGATCAGGTGGGCGGCGAGCTCGCCTTGAGGGTAGTACCGATACGGCTCGTGCCGGACCTCGACCCCGGGCAACCGGCCGAGCGCCTGCTCGACGAGCGCGGCGCGATCGCGACCCTGATCTTCGAGGACGAGCACGGGCTGCTTCGGGTCTCGCTTCGTCCCGACCTCGAGCCGAGCGTCGATCGAAGCGACCTCGTCGTCGGACAGCCCGAGCATCCGCGTCAGATCGGCCTCGACGTCTTTCGTGAGCAGCCTCGGCGTCGCGTACAGGTTGAACGCCGGCCGATTGTCGGCGAGCGGGACGCCGTTGCGATCGAGGATCTTGCCGCGCACCGACGGCAAGTAGCGCTCCTTGACCACGTTCGACACGGTGCGCTCGAAGTAGCTGTCGCCGCGGATGACTTGGAGTTGCCACAGCCGGCCGACGAGCAGAAAGAACGTCACGACCACGACGAGCGCGACCCAGCGCAGCCGGCGCCGCAGCTCCGGTAACGCAGGTCCACCGCGCGACGACTCGTGCAGCATCAGGGCGCCAAGCCTTCGAGCGCCGCGTCGCGCTCGCGATGCGTGCGTGCGTAGGCGGCGTCGATCCGTTTGAATACCCGCCATACGAGCGGGCCGATCACCGCCGTCGCGATCGTGACGAGTGCGGCGTGGCGCAGCTCGACCGACCAGCTCGCGCGCGGGACGTGATAGAGCGCGCGGATGACGAGCGCGAAGATCGCGGCGACCAGCGCGACGAACGCCGAGAACGCCATCGTCATCGCCGTGCCGCGGACGTAGATCCGCTGCTGGACGCCGCGCGCGACGAGGCACGCGAGCCCGAGCACGAGCGCGCACAAGCCGGGAGGCGCGCCCGAGACCAGGTCGATGAAATAGCCGAGCAGGACCGAGCCCGCGACCGCCGGCGCGACGCCCCGCCGCGCGGTGAGCCCGAGGTAAGCCGCGGTGAGCGCGCCGAGATCCGGCACCGCATCGTAGATCGGCCCGAACGCGACGAGCCGCCACGCCGCCGCGACGACCACGCACAGCGTGTAAGCGACGAGCACGATCGTCGCGTTGCGCACTACAGCGCCCTCGCGCCGAAAGCGGGCTCGCTGCGCTTCTTGGTCTTCGCGTCGGGATCGACCGGCGGCAGCGGCGCGAGCAGCACGAGCGCGGTGCGGACGCGTGAGACGTCGACCGCCGGCTCGACCTCGACTTGCTGGAACATCCCGTCATCGCGCGCGACCTTGCTGACCTTGCCGACGACGAGCCCGGGCGGGAAGCTCGCGCCGAGTCCGGAGGTCACGACCTCATCGCCGACCTTGATCTTGTCCTCGGGCTTGGCCTGGCGCTCGAGCCATTCGATCGCGCACGCATAGGAGTCGGGCCGGCCTAGCCCGGTCAGCATGCCGCGACCACCGGTGCGCGGAATGACGACCTCGATCGACGATGCGGGGTCGCTGATCAGCGTGACGTCGGCGTAGTCGCTGTAGACCTTGTCGATGCGACCGACCGGTCCGGTGCCGACGATCACCGGCATCCCCGGCGCGACGTCCTTGTCGCCGCGATCGATGCGAATGCGCAGCACGCGAAACTGCGGCGACAACGGCGCACCGATGACGCGCGCGCCGACGGTGTCAGCCGGTGTCTCGCGCTTGACGACCGCGAGATCTTCGAGCGCGGACGCATCGAAAGCGCGACGCGACATCGTCGCCAGCTGTTTGCGCAGGTCGTCGTTCTCGGCGCGCAGCTCGCGATTCTCGCCTTCGACGTCGACGAGCGCGACGTAGCGCGACCAGATCCCGCCGATCCCACCGACGACCCAGGTCACGCCGGCCTCGAGCGGGGCGGTGATCCGCAGCAGCGCGCGGTCGATCCCCGACGGCTGACCGCGCGACAGGCTCGCGCGCAACACGAGCGCGGGCATCACGATCAACAGGCCGACGAGCGACCAGTCGACCAACCGGCGCTGGAGGGTCATCGCCATCCGGTGGCTACCTGAGCGCGATCTCGCGCAGCAGCGACAGCTCGTCCAGCACCTTGCCGGTGCCCATCACGACGGCGGTCTGCGGGTTCTCGCACACCATCACGGGCAGGCCGGTCTCTTCACGCACGAGCACGTCGAGGTTCTTCAACATCGCGCCACCGCCCGACAACACGACGCCCCGGTCGACGATATCGGCCGACAGCTCCGGCGGCGTGCGCTCGAGCACCGAGCGAATCGCATCGACGATCGCGTTGACCGGCTCCTGGAGGGCTTCGCGAATCTCGTCGGAGTTGACGAGCAGCGTCTTCGGTACGCCCGCGACGAGGTCGCGGCCCTTGACCTCGACGGTCAGCGGCTCCTCGAGTGGGAACGCCGAGCCGATCTCCTTCTTGATGATCTCGGCCGTGCGCTCACCGATCAGCAAGTTGTACTTGCGCTTCACGTACTGGACGATCGCTTCGTCCATCTTGTCGCCGGCGACCCGGATCGACTTCGACAACACGATGCCGGCGAGCGCGATCACCGCGACCTCGGTCGTTCCGCCACCGATGTCGACGATCATGTTGCCGGTCGGCTCGGTGATCGGCAGGCCACCGCCGATCGCGGCCGCCATCGGCTCCTCGATCAGGTAGACCTCGCGCGCCGCCGCAGCGAGCGCCGAGTCGCGGACCGCGCGCTTTTCGACCTCGGTGATCCCCGACGGCACGCTGACGATCACGCGTGGCCGGACGAGCGTCCGCCGTTGATGCGCCTTCTGGATGAAGTAGCGCAGCATCGCTTCGGTCACCTCGAAGTCGGCGATCACGCCGTCTTTCATCGGCCGGATGGCGACGATGTTGCCCGGTGTGCGGCCGAGCATCTCCTTGGCTTCCTTGCCGACGGCGAGGACCTTCTTGGGGGCACCGTTGGTCGAGGCCTGCACCGCGACGACGCTCGGTTCGTTCGCGACGATGCCGCGACCCTTGACGAACGTCAGCGTGGTGGCCGTCCCGAGGTCGATGGCCAGGTCGTTGGAAAACATTCCGTAGACCCAATCGAAGAGCATGGTGTTCCTACAAGGCGAGCGCGGCGTCGCGAGCACGCCGGAAGAGATCGAAGAACAACGAAGATGGAGGCTGCCCTCCGCGAAACGAAACCTAAAGAGCCTGGCGGGGTTATCACGCGACTTTGGCCGCGCGCAAGACAATCTTGAGCCATCGCGAATCCGGTTCAAGGTCGGGCGGTAAACGGCCGCTCCTCGGCCTAAAGAGTCGGCCGTCCTTGCCGCGCCGGACAGCCGATCGGATCGATTGCCCTCGGGGCCGGCCTTGTGGCGAGCGTTGGGGCGGTCTAGAACTTCCAACGCATGCTGGACAACATGCGCCGTCAGGGCGCGTCGGTCTTCATTTACGTGATCTTCGGAATCCTGATCGCGGTCTTCGTGATCAACTTCGGTCCGCAGAACAAGGGCAACCACGACTCGGGCGGGTGCACCGCCGACAACAACGCGGTCGCGAGCGTCGACGGCTCGTCGATCAGCAACACCGCGTACTTGGTCGCGTCATCGAACGGCTACAACCGCGGTAAGGAGCGAGCGAAGGTCGCCCTCGAGTCCTTGATCCGGCGCGAGCTGCTCGCGCAGGAAGCTGACGAGCGTGGGATCTCGGTCGACAAGGACACGGTCGGCCGCGAGATCAAGAAGGGCCACTTCTACATCGCCGGCCATCAGCTGCCGATTCCGGGCGCGATCGAGGACGACGGCGGCTTCAACCCGAGGGCGGTCCACAACTGGGCCGACAACATGCGGGTCTCGATGAACAGCTACTACCAGGAGCAACGGCGCGGGCTGCAAGCGCACATCATGCAGCAGCTCCTACTCGATTCGGTGAGCGTGTCGCGCGAGGAGGCGTTGTCGCACTTCTTGTTCGAGAACAACACGATCACGTACGACGTCGTCACGTTCAAGCCCGAGGCGTACGACACCGCGATGAAGATCGGGGACGCCGAGGTCGACCGCTACCTCGCGGCGCACGATGACGACGTCAAGAAGCGGTACGCCGCCGACGAGCGCACCTACAAGCACACGAACCCCGCGGTGCTGCTGCGCCAGATCTTCATCGCGAAGGCCGACGCCGCTGCGAAGGCGAAGCTCGAAGCCGCGCGCACCGCGATCCTCGCGGGCAAGCAGAAGTTCGCCGACGCCGCGAAGGAGCTGAACAGCCAGGACACCGACAAGGCGAACGCGGGCTTACTCGGTTGGCGCCCGGTCGCAAACTTCGGTTTCGCGGACCAATCGCTCGCCGCCGCGATCAAGGCGCTGAAGCCCGGCGAGCTGACGCCGGTGATGTCGACCGACGACGGCGCCTACATCGTCACGGTCGAGGGCAAGCGCGAAGGCGACCTGAGCTACGATCAGGTGAAGCGCGAGATCGCGCGCAGCCTCGCGCGCGAGACGTGGAGCCGCGAAGCCGCGCGCAGCGCCGCGCTCATCGCGCTCGCCGATGCCCAAGGCAAGCAGCTCGAGAAGCTGTACGACAAGGAAGAGGCGCCGCCGCAGCTCGACATCCAACAGCTGCTCGACAACCCGAACCTGACCGACGAGCAGAAGCAGCAGATCATCGAGCAGCTGCAGAAGCAGAATCAGGGTCAGGGTCAGAAGCATGGGTCGATCGACCGCCGGGACCTGCGCCCGGCGGGCAGCGGTGCCGAACGGCAGCGCGGCTGGATCGATCTCCCGGGCAAGGACCGCCCCGCGGCGTGGTACGCCGACGGTGACGGTGGTGGTGGCAGCGCGGCCGGTTCGGGAAGCGGCTCGCCCGCGGCGCCCGCGGCGAAGGCTGCACCGGTGCCGGTCGATCTGATGGCCCCGGTCAAGGAGCAGCTGCCGGCGTTCGGGACGGTCGAAAAGCCGAAAGTCACGCGGTTCGGCCCGGTGCCGCACAGCGCGTCGATGCCGGGCATCGGGACCGACAAGGCGGCCACGACCGCGCTGTGGGACGAGCTGCAACCCGGGTCGGTCGCCAAGGCGATCTATCAGGGCGAAGGCGGCGCCTACCTCCTGATCGAGCTGGTCGCGAGGCAGACGCCGAACGTCACCGACTTCGACAAGGACGCCGCCGCGCAGACCGAGGCGCTGCGCGAGGAGCGCGCGAAGAAGTTCCTGTCGTCGTGGATCGCTACCCGCTGCGACGAGCTCGCGAAGGCGGGCAAGATCACGTATCAGACCTCCTTGATGCGTGAAACCGACGACAACGGCAAGCCGGCCCCGAACACGTATCAGCCGTGCATGCTGGCGGCGCAGCTGTAAGCAACCAGTCGAGCTTCTTGGTACCTTCGTAGCCGTGCTCGAGGCGACCGCCGGATCGCGGCGGCTACCATTTACTTTCCAGGCGCCCGGAGGGGTCGGTCGGCTCTCGCTGACCGACCTCGATGTCGGCGCGCTGACGATCGATCAGCTCGAGCTCGAGGTCTCCGAGCTCGGAACCGCGCCGGGTCCGACCACAGCGGCCGAGCGCTTTCAGCGGCGACGCACCCGGCTGCGCGCGCTCACCATCCGCACGAGTGCCGCGGCGATCGACGCGCGACTCGACGCGATCAGCCGTCACCTCGCCGGGCTCGGCATCACCGGCGCCGCCGCTCGGCTCGGCGATGGCTTCGTATCGATTCGCGCGCGCGCGGCGGACGGCTTGGCGACCGCGGATGTCTCGTTCCGGATCGAGCTCGTCCCCGCCGGCGTCCACCTCCGCGCGATCGCGAGCCACATCCGGGTCCACGGCCACCTGCCCACGCCGGGCCCGGTGATCGCCGATCGCATCCTCGTCGCGTTGTTCGCCGCGACCGATGTACCGGGGATGGCCGAACGCCCGCACTCGCGCGGGCTGTGCGACATCGAGGTCGATCTGATCGGCGCGCTGCTGTGGCACCTGATGCCGCCGGCCGGCTGGCGGCTCCCGGCGACGAGCGATGTCGAGCTCGTGCACCTGCGCATCGCGCGGACCGGGATCGAGGTCGGCTTTGGCCCTTCGGGATCGCGAACCGGCGAGCTCGGCGTGCGCGCGCAGGCGTTGCAGCTCGCGTCGACTCACGACCTGATGCATTCCGCCGACGATCAAGTGCGCGCCGGTCACGTCGAAGAGGCGATGCGCGGCTATCGCGCGCTGTTGGCGGCAGGCGGTCCGGATCAGCCGCTGTTGCTCGAGCGCATCCTCGCGCTCGCGGCGGCGCGCCCGGCCTGGTATTTCGACGGGCTCGAGCTCGCCCGCCAAGCGCTGCGCCGCTGGCCGCAATTCGGCGCTGCGCACGCGGCGCTCGGCTCGATCACGCTCGCGCAGGGCGATGCTCGCGAGGCGGCGCGCCACCTGACCGAGCTCGCGCAGCTCGCGAGCGCCGAGGTCGACGACGATCAGGCCGCGCTCGCCGCGCTCGCCGGCGCACGGTTGCTCCGCGTCCTCGATCCGCGCTCCGCGACCGCGTTGTACGAGCTCGCGCTCGAGCACGATCCGAGCTCGGCCGAGGCCGCGGATGCGCTCGCCGATCGGCTCGGCGACGAGCAACGTTGGACCGAGCTCGTGCGGTTGTTGCGATCGCGAGCGGTCGAGGCCGACAACGTGCGCGCGGTCGAGCTGCGGTTGCGCCTGGCCGACGTGCTCGTCCACCGCCTCAACGATCCCCTCGGCGCACATCACGAGCTCGATACCGCGCGATCGCTGGCACCGAACGACCCGGCGGTGTTCGAGATGACCGCGATGATCCTCGCGGCGAGCGATCCGAAAGCTGCGGTCGAGGCCTGGCGCGATGTGGCTCGGCTCGCCGCCGATCGCGAGGACCATCGCACCGGGGCCCGCGCGTTCGCGATGATCGGCGAGCTGCTGTCCGCCGATGAAGCGACCGACGAGGCTATGTCCGCGTGGACGCGTGCGCTCGAGCTCGATCCGCTCCAGCACGCCGCGATCGCGGGGCTCGCTGGACTCGCCGCGGCCAAGGGCGACCACCTGGTCGCGGCCGACCTCTATCAACGACTGCGCGGCACCGGGCTCGCGCAGAGCTCCGCGGCGCGCTACGAGCTGCTGCTCGCGCGCTCGCTGGTCATGCTCGGCCTGATGGACGAAGCGCGCGCGAGCCTCCGGCGCGCGACCGTCGGTGGTGGCGAGACCGCGGCTGAAGCGCATGCCGTGCTCGCCGAGATTGCCGAGGCCGGCTTCGATCGCGATCACGCGGTCGGCGAGCTCGACACCGCGATCGGCTCGCTCGTCGAGCTCGCGCGCGAGTCGATCGCCGAAGCGGAGCTCGGTGGCGGTGCACCGGAGGCCGACCGGCTCTATGCCCGCGCCGCCGAGCTCGCGATGTTGCGCGCGACGTTGCTCGATCAGGCCGGTCACGCCGATCAAGCCACCGGCGATTGGGCACGCGCGCACGAGCTCGCGGGCAGCCACGCTCCGCACATCGCACGCGAGGCGGCACGGACGATGTTGTCCCGCGCTGCGGGAGGCCACGCCGAGCGCAAGTGGATCGACGGCGTGCTCGCGACCGAACCGCCGGCTCCCGAGCGCGCCGCGCTGCTCGTCCATCGCGCCGACGTGCGACGCCACGAGCCGACGCCGGATCTCGTCGCGGCGGTCGCCGATCTGCGGGAGGCGATCGCCGCGATCGAAGGCCTCACCGACGACAGCCCGAGCCACACCCGCCGCCGCGCCTACCAGCTCGAGGCCGAGCTGCTCGCGCTGTCGGGCGATCGCCGCGCTCGTGCCCAAGCGCTCGCCGCGCTCGCGCGCATGGCCGATCGAGCGATCGACAAGGTCGCGGTCGAGACCGCCGCCGCCGCCGCGTGGCTCGAGGCCGACGAGCCGACCGCCGCCCTGCCCCACGCAGCGCGCGCGCACGCCGAGCTCCCCGTCGATGCGTCGCCGGCGCTGCGTCGCGATGTGCTGGTGACGCTCGGGGAAGCGGCGTGGCGACAGCGCGCGTGGCCCGATGTGATCCGCGCCTATCGCGGGCTCGTCGCGGACGCAGGCGTCGAGCCCGTCGATCGCGGGACCTATCGCTATCGGCTCGCGGTCGGAGCCGATCGCAGCGGCGACGCCGAGCTCGCGCTCGAGTCGCTGCGTGCGCTCGTGATTCCGGCGAGCGACGACGACGCGCGCGCGACGCCGCCCGAGATCCGCGGCAAGGCGTTACGGCTGTACGCCGACCTGGCCGAGCGGTCCGGTGACCTCGGCGCTGCAGCGACCGCACTCGAAGCATTCGCGAACGTCGCGGCAGAGTCGACGCCGAGCGCGCGCGCGGACGCGATGTACCGCGCGGGCGAGCTATTCCGGCGCGCGAACCGCCCGGACGATGCGGTGCGCTGTCTCGAAGGCGCGCTGCGGATCTCCGAGACTCACTTGCCCGCGCTCGATGCGCTCGAGCTCGCGTGGCGCGAGCGCGGTGATCTCGAACGCGTCTCGGTGATCCTCGGCCGCAAGGTCGCGGCGACGGCGCGTCATCCGCAGCGCCAGAAGCCGCTGCTGTCGCGCCTCGGCGATCTCCAGGATCAACTCGGCCGGCCGGAGGTCGCGCTCGCGACGCACCAGCGCGCGCTCGAGATCGACTCGACATGGCGGCCGTCGCTGCGCTACGTGACGAGCCGGCTCCAAGCAGACGGGGCGATCGTCGCGGCGGTCGAAGGCGTGGCCCAGCTCGCGGGCGAGCTACCAGGTGATAGCGGCGCCGACGGTGCGGTCGTCGGACGCGAACGCCAGCTCGCGGCACAAGCGCTCGCCGAGCTCGTCGGCCGGCTCGATCCCGGTCAGCTGGCGGCGGTCGGTCCGTTCGCTCGCCCCGCGCTCGAGCGCGCCGCCGCCAGCGGCGCTGACGTCGCGAGCGCACTCGCGCGCTTGCGCGGCGAACCGGCACCGCGCGCACCGACCGGCGACTCCGAAGAAAACACGCAGAGCGGCCGGTCGCGCGCCGCCGCTGGTGGCGCGCTGTCGTTGCGCGATGCCGCCGCGCGCTCGCGCGCCGCGGGCAAGCTCGACGATGCGCTCGCATCGCTCGAGACCGCGAATCACGTCTCGCCCGGTGACGTCAGCGTCTTGCGCGAGCTCGTCGACGTCGCCTCCGAGGCCGGCGACTATCGCGCCGCCGCTCGCCACATCGCCGCGCTCGCGGGAGCGCAGTCCGGGGCCCGCCGCGCCGATACGTTGCTCGAGCTCGCGGATCTATTTTACGACCAACTCGACGACGCCAGCGCCGCGCGCAGCACGATGCGCGATGCCGCCGACGAGCTCGGCCCGGGGGCGCGACGCGACGCGACCCTGCGCATGCTCGCGAGTGAGTCCGCGACCCATCTCGCCTGGGATACCGCGGTCGATGCGCTGGGCGCGATCGCCGATGATCGCCGCACGGCCGCCGATATCATCCAACTCGCGACTGCGTTGTTGCGCGCAGGGCGACCGCTCGATGCCGCGATGCTCGCCGAGCAGAACGCCGAGCTGCTGGCCGATGACGGCATGCTCGCGCGCGACATGCGTGCCGAGGTCGCTCGCCGCGAATCGCTCGAGCGCAACCCGACGCACGACTTCCCCGCCCCGGTCGTGCTCGACGCCGCCGCCCGGGAGCTCGAGTCCGCCGATCTCGAGCCCGCCGACGAGCCGGTTGACCGACCGGGCGGTTCCTTCGACAGCGTCGCCGCACTCGAGGACATCGCGAGCACCGCGACCGGGCGCGAACAGGCGGCCGCGCTTCACGATCTCGCGCTGATCGCGCGCGGCTCGCGCGATCCGATCCGCGCCGCGGCGTTGTGGACCAAGGCGCATCGCGTGGACCCGGATTACCCGCCGGTGTGGATGCCGCTTGCCGACGCGCTCGTCGGTGCCGACGATCTCGACGCGGCGCGCGAGCTCTACGAACGGATCGCGGCGTCCACCGCGTACGATGCCGAGCGTCGCGCGTTTGCCGCCGATCGCGCCGAGGCGCTCGGGCATGACGACTCGATCGTCTCCGGCGAGGTCCGCAGTCGCGCCGGCTCGACCGCGCCCGAGCTCGAAGCCGCGCGCGAGCTCGCCGAAGCCGACGACCTGCAAGGCGCGATCGCCGCTGCCGAGCGTGCGGCCGCCGAGGCGCCTGACGACCCATCGGCGCTGCAATTGCTCGAGGTGCTCTACTTCGAGGCCGGCGACATCACCGCGGCCTCCGAAGCGATCGGTCGCCAGCTCGTCGCTGCCGAACAGCCCGAACAACGCGCCCTGCTGTGGCGGCGACGCGCGAAGCTCTATCGCGACGCGCTCGGCCGCGACGCCGAGGCGTACCGCTGTCTCAAGGAGGCGCACGCGTGCGCGCCGGCGGATCCAGAGATCGCGTATCAGCTGCGCACCGCGGCGATGGTGCGCGGCGAATGGGCGCTCGTCGCTTCGCTGCTCTATCGCGAGATCGCCGCGGCCGGTAGCCCGCGCGATCGCGGCGCGCTCCACCTCGAGCTCGCGTTGATCTACGCAGAGAAGCTCGACGACCCGGCGCAGGCACAGGTCAACTTCGAGCAAGCGCTCGCGTTCGACCCGACGATCCCGGCGGCGCGCGCACCGCTCGCCGCGCGTTACGAAGCGATCGGCCGGTACTTCGATGCAGCGCGCTTGTACGAAGAAGCGGCCAGCGCCGCGCGCCCGTCGGATCGCGCGCAACTCCTCGCGTCGGCGGCTCGCTGCCGGAGCTCCGCAAACAACGCCGCCGGTCAGTCCGAGCTCGCATCGAAGCTCGCCACCGCGGATGCCGCTGGCGAGCTCGACGCCGCGACCGATCTCGCGCACCAGCTGTGGCGCGCCGAACCCGGTCACCCCACCGCGTTCCGCGTCCTCGCGAGCCGGCATCGCGCGGCGGGTGATCTGCCAGCGCTCAGCGAGATCACGAGCGCGTACGCGGCCCGTAGCGCCGATGCGCCGAACGCCGAACGGCTTGCGCTCGGCGGTGCGCGTGCCGCCGCCTGGCTCGATGTCGCGCGGCTCGCCGACGA
The DNA here is from genome assembly GCA_963848295.1 of uncultured delta proteobacterium. Lineage (GTDB taxonomy): Bacteria > Myxococcota_A > Polyangia > Haliangiales > Haliangiaceae > JABFXX01. The sequence continues at coordinate 332,085 of CAWKDB010000010.1, forward strand.
TCTCGGCGCGCTCGAGCAAGCGGCGCGTGCGTACGACCTCGCGCTGATCGAAGATCCGGGCCACACGCGCGCGCTCGACGCGCGCGGCGGACTCGCGTTCCGACTCGGGGACTACGCGACGGCCGATCTCATCTACCGCGACCTCAGCCCGGGCGAGAGCGAGCTCGGTGAAGACGACCTCGCGCTGCGCCGCTCGTTGATCGCGGAGCACCTCGGCCGCGACAGTGAAGCGCTCGAGCTGGCGCGGATCGCTGCGGCAGCCGCCCCGGGCCGCATCGACCTGCTCGCTCGGTTGCAGAGCCTCGCGGCGCAGATCGGCGAGAGCGAGGTCGCGCTGACCGCGGCGCGCAGCGTGCGCGATCTGATCTCGATCGACGACTACGAAGGCCAGATGCGCGCGAATTTCGCGCTCGTCGAGCTCATGCGCCAGAGCGGAGATCTCGGCGGTGCGATCGCGCTGCTCGAGGAGGTCGTTCGCGACCATCCGCTGCATGCGGTCGCACTCGATCAACTCGCCGAGCTCCACATCGCGCGCGACGAGTGGCAAGCGGCGACGCGCTATCTATTCCAGCTCGTCGCCCTCGCCCCGACGCCGGCGCAGCGCGCCGAACGCCTGTTCCGACTCGGCGAGGCGGTCGATGTCCACCTCGGCGATCGCGAGCGCGCCGACGACGTGTTCCTGCGCGCGTCGGACCTCGACCCCAGCCACGTCCCGACGTTGCGCCGGTTGCTCGACGTCTACTGGCGCAACGACGATCCCGCCGCGCTCGTCGAGGTCGCGACCGAGCTCGCGTCCGCCGGTGGCCTCGTCAAGGGACCGGTCGCTTCGAGCTCGCTCGCCCACGCACTGATCGCCGCCGCGCTCGTCGGCGACACTCCGCTCGCGACTCATCTCCTCGGCGCGCTCGGCGATGACGCGGCCCCCGGGATCACCGGCGCGCTCGACGAGCTCTCGGATCGGCAAGGCCGGTTCGAGCTCGCGAGCGCATCGACCGCGATCGCCGAGCTCGCGCGCCGCGGCCTCGTCGACCTGGCGAAGCTGCGCGCCGCTGCGTCCGGCACGCCGGTCGCGCGCATCCTGCGCTCCTAGCGCGCCCGAACGCGCGACCTAAATCAGCTCTCGCTGTAATCGATCAAGCGATGCGGATCCCGAGCGGTGTGTCTGCCATTGCGCGAATGTTACTATCGGCGCAGCTCGCGCACCCCGCGGCCGGTGACCTTGCGGATCAGCGTCCGTAGCGTGACCGCATCGCGATAGCCGACCGCGGTCGCGACATCGTCGACGCTCGCATCGGTGCGCCGCAGTCGATCGATTGCATACTGCACGCGGAGCTCGCGCACGAACGCGACCGGTGACTTGCCCAGCACGCGTTGCAACCGGCGCTCGAGCGTACGCTCACCGGCGCCCACCGCGCGCGCCGCACCCGAAAGCGAGAACTGCGCGAGATGCCCCTTCGCCCATGCTTCGAACTTCTCGACCATCGGGTCGCCATGGGCGACGAACTCTTGGAGCACGAACTGCGCCTGCGACGTCCGCGGATCGTGCGCGAGGTGGTGCGCGGTGGTGCGCGCGAGCTGCGGGCTCGTGCGGGCGATCAGGAACACCGCGAGATCGAGATGGGCGAGCGCCGCGCCCGCCGTGATCACGCCGCGCGCATCGACGATCATGCGCGACTCGTCGAGCTCGACCTCGGGATAGCGCGCGCGAAACGTGGGAGCCAACCACCACGTCGTGGTCGCCCGCTTGCCTGCGAGCAGGCCGGCCTCGGCGACGACGAACACGCCCGAGCACGCGGCCGCGATCGTCGCGCCCGCCGCACGCCAGGCGTTCAGCTGTTCGCAGGCATCGGGGAGGTCGCGGCGCGCGAGCCGCGCGGCGATCGCATCCCCGGACAGCGCCGCGAGCCCGGGCACGATCACGAGATCCGGTCGCTGCCGAGACCTGGGCGCGACCGGGACGGCGAGCCCGAGGCCGGTCGTGACCCGCCGCCGCACCGCGATGCGCTCGATCTCGAACGTGCGAGCGCCGGCGAGCGCATTCGCGACCTCGAGCGTGTCGTGCAGGGTGGACAGCCCCGAATCGAACACACCGTCCAGCACGAGGATGGCGACGCGCATGTCGGAAACGGTACCATCGTTGTCGATTCCGCCTCTAGAGCAATCGCGAGGCCTTGGCTAGGTTGTGGTCATGCTGAAAACCGCTCTCGTCGTCAAAGTCGTCGCGAAGTCCGGAAAACAAGAAGACGTCGCGAAGTTCCTCGCGGGCGCGCTGCCTCTCGCCAATGCCGAGGCGTTCACGCCCGTGTGGTTCGCACTGCGGGCCTCGACCGATACGTTCTACATCGTCGATGCGTTCGCGGATGACGCCGGCCGAACCCGCCATCTCAACGGCGAGATCGCCGCCGCGCTGATGGCCAACGCGGACGCCTTGTTGGCCCAACCACCGACGATCGAAAAGGTGGACGTTTTGGCGAGCAAAGTCACCAAGTAGCGCGGTCCGCCCCGTTGACGGTCTTGTAAGCGTGGTTACGCTAGCTCCAGTCATGAAGCTGGACCAGCTAACCGTCAAAGCCCGCGAGGCCCTCGCTGCTGCTCGCGATGTCGCGATCGCCGGGCACCACGCCGAAATCGGCGCCGAGCACCTGCTCGTCGCGCTGCTCGAACAGGAAGGCGGCGTCGTCCCGCGCATCCTGGCGAAGCTAGGCGCCGACCCTCAGATCGTCGCGGCCGACGTCGGTCGCGCGCTCGACAAGCTGCCGCGCGCCCACGGCTCGGCACTCGACGTCGACCTCGGTCGCCCGGTCAAGGACCTGTGGGAGGCGGCGGGCAAGCAAGCCGCCGACATGAAGGACGAGTTCATCTCGACCGAGCACTTCCTGCTCGCGCTCGCGGCATCGAAGACGCTCGCCGGAGATGCGCTGCGCAAAGCCGGGGCCACGAAAGACGCGATCCTCAACGCGCTCGTCGAGGTCCGCGGCAACCAACGCGTCACGGATCAGGATCCCGAGGCGAAGTACGAGGCGCTCGAGCGCTACTGCCGAGACCTGACGGCGCTCGCCCACGCCGACAAGCTCGATCCGGTGATCGGCCGCGACGACGAGATCCGCCGCACGATCCAGATCTTGTCGCGCCGCACGAAGAACAACCCGGTGCTGGTCGGCGAGGCCGGCGTCGGCAAGACCGCGGTGGTCGAAGGGATCGCCCAGCGCATCGCGCGCGGCGACGTGCCCGAGTCGTTGCGCGACAAGCGGATCCTCACGCTCGATCTCGGCGCGCTGATCGCCGGCGCGAAGTATCGCGGCGAGTTCGAGGAGCGCCTGAAAGCCGTGCTCAAAGAAGTCGCGAGCTCGGCCGGACGCGTGATCATGTTTATCGACGAGCTGCACACGCTCGTCGGCGCCGGCGCGGCCGAAGGCGCTACCGACGCAGCGAACCTCTTGAAGCCGGCGCTCGCGAGAGGCGAGCTGCGTTGTATCGGTGCGACCACGCTCGACGAGTACCGCAAGCACATCGAAAAGGACAAGGCGTTAGAGCGCCGGTTTCAGCCCGTGATGGTCGAGGAACCGTCGGTCGACGACACGATCGCGATCCTGCGCGGCCTCAAAGAGAAGTACGAGGTCCATCACGGCATTCGCATCCGCGATAACGCGCTCGTCGCCGCGGCGCGGCTGTCGGCGCGCTATATCCCGTCTCGCCAGCTGCCGGACAAGGCGATCGATCTCGTCGACGAAGCCGCGTCGCGGCTGAAGATGGAGATCGAGAGTACACCGACGCCGATCGACGACCTCGATCGCCGCGTGATGACCCTCGAGGTCGAGCGCGCCGCGCTCGAGCGCGAGAACGATCGCCAGTCGAAGCGCCGGCTGCCCGACGTCGAGCGCCAGATCGCCGAGCTCAAAGAGCAGGCGTCGGCGATGAAGGCGCAATGGCAGCGCGAGCGCGAGGTCATCGCCAAGCTCAAGGCCCAGAACGCGCAACTCGACCATCTCAAGAGCGACGCCGATCGGCTGCAGCGCACCGGCGACTTCGCGCGCGCGTCGGAGATCCGGTTCGGCTCGCTCCCCCAGCTCGAGAAAGCGCTCGCGGAGCAGACCGCGATCGTCGACCAGCTCCGCGCGAAGGGTAGCTTCTTGCGTGAAGAGGTCACCGAGGACGACATCGCCGCCGTGGTCGCGAAGTGGACCGGGATTCCGGTCGAGAAGATGCTCGAAGGGGATGCCGATCGCCTGGTCAAGATGGAAGATCGCCTGCGCCTGCGCGTGATCGGCCAGGACGCGGCGGTCACCGCGGTGGCTGCGGCGGTGCGCCGAGCGCGCGCCGGTCTCAAAGATCCGAATCGGCCGATCGGCAGCTTCTTGTTCCTCGGACCGACCGGCGTCGGCAAGACCGAGCTCGCCCGCGCGCTCGCCGAGCTGCTGTTCGATGACGAGCAGTCGATGATCCGGATCGACATGTCGGAGTATCAGGAGAAGCACACCGTGAGCCGGCTCGTCGGCGCGCCTCCGGGCTACATCGGCTACGACCAGGGCGGCCAGCTCACCGAAGCGGTGCGCCGCCGGCCGTACTCGGTCGTGCTGCTCGACGAGATCGAAAAGGCACACGCCGACGTGTGGAGCGTCCTGCTCCAGGTCCTCGATGATGGCCGCCTGACCGATGGCCAGGGCCGCACCGTCGACTTCAAGAACGTCGTCATCATCATGACGTCGAACGCGGGTAGCCATCATCTGCTCAAGCTCACCGCCGACAACCGCGCACAGATCGAGGCGCTCGCCATGCGCGAGCTCCAGGCGACGTTCCGGCCCGAGCTCCTCAACCGGATCGACGAGATCATCTTCTTCGAGCCGCTCGGCGAGGCCCAGCTCGCGCAGATCGTGCGGATCCAGATCCAGCGGTTCGACAAGCTGCTCGCCGAGCGCCAGATCACGCTGAACCTGTCCGACCAGGCAGTCGCCAGGGTCGCCGAGGCTGGGTACGATCCGGTGTACGGCGCGCGGCCGCTGAAGCGCGCGTTGCAAAAGCTCGTGATCGATCCACTCGCCACCAAGCTCTTGACCGGCGATATCCAGTCCGGTGACCACGTCGAGGGTGACCTCGACGGAGACGCGATCGTGTTCCACAAGGCGGCGAAGGGAGCGGCCGCGTAATGGCGCAACAGCAGATCGATTTCGATCCGGGGGTCGATTACTACAAGGCGCTCGGCGTGCCCCAAGGCGCGACCGCTGACGAGATCAAGAAGGCCTATCGCAAGCTCGCGAAGGCCAACCATCCCGACTCGACCGGCGGCGACAAGGCGAAGGAGTCGCGGTTCAAGACGATCTCGGCCGCGTACGACGTGCTCGGTGATGTGAAGAAGCGCGCCGCGTATGACCAGATTCGCGCGTCGGGCGGCCTGCGCGGGTTCCCCGGCGGCAGTGGGACGTACACGACGCAAGGCACCGGCCCCGGCGTATTCGATCTCGGTGACTTGTTCGGGCAGTTCTTCGCCGGCGGCGGCGGCCCCGCCGGTCGGCGCGGTGGGCGGGTCCGAGTCGAGCCGGTCGAGTTTGACACCGACGACGCCGAGTTCGAGAGCAACGTCAAGGCTTCCGACGGCAGCTGGTTGCGAGTCGAGGGCAATGACTACCACTCCGACGTTCGGATCTCGTTCGATCGCGCGATCCTCGGCACGGTCGCGACCGTCGCGACCGTCGACGGTAGGGCCGAGGTCAAGGTCCCGCCCGGCACTTCGAGCGGCAAGAAGCTGCGGCTCAAGGGCAAGGGCGCCAAGGCGCGGGGGGGACGCGGCGATCACTACGTCACGGTCCAGATCGATGTCCCGGGCGACCTCGACGAAGACGCGAAGAAGCAACTCGTTCACCTCGTGCAACGGCTGCGCAAGAAAGGCTAGTATCCAGGGAGTAAGCGATGACCAAGCACACCGAGACCGCCGGGCAATACCCTGTCATTCCGCTCCGTACGGAGGTGCAGCTCCCTGGCCATGTCGGGCCACTCGAAATCGGCCGCGAAGCCTCGGTGCGCGCGATCGAAGCGGCGACCCGCGATGACAATCTGATCGTCATCATCCCGCAGCGCAACCCCGCGGTGCGCGACCCCGGTCAGCGCGACCTCCACGAAGTCGGCGTCCGCGCCGAGATCGTCCAGGTCGTCAAGCACTCGCCCGGTAGGTTCACGTGCGTGATGAAGTTCCTCGAGCGCGTCCACATCGAGGCGCTCGTCGCGACGGAGCCGTTCCTCGTCGCGTCGGTGTCGGCCTTGAGCTCGACGCCGACCGCTGCGCCCGACGCGCTCGCCGCGCTGACCACGAAGGTCCGCGACTACCTGCTCGCGGTCGTCACCGACGCGCAGGCCAAGGAAGCCAAGCGCGAGGACAAAGACAAGGACAGCTCGAAGGACAGGGAGCCGCGCGGCGACCTGACGCGCGCGCAAGTCCAGGCGATCGTCGACTCCGACAAGCTCGTAGACGCGGCGGTGCCGTACCTCGAGCTCGAGCGCGATGATCTGACCGCGCTGCTGATCGAAGCCGACACGATGAAGCGCCTCGAGCGGATCATCCCATCGCTCGAGCGCCAGGCGACCGTGCTGCGGCTCAAGGCCGACATCGGCGCCGAGCTCGAAGGCGAGTCGAGCCGCACCCATCGCGAGCGCGTGCTGCGCGATCGCATGCGCCAGATCCAAGAAGAGCTCGGCGAGCAAGACGACAATGCCGAGGTCGACGAGCTGCGCAAGCGGATCGAAGACTCGAAGATGACCGACGAGGTCCGCGCGGTTGCGAAGAAGCAGCTGTCGCGGATGAGCCAGATGGCGTCGAGCTCGCCCGAGTACAACATCGCGCGGACGTACGTCGAGAACCTCCTCGAGATCCCGTGGAACGTCTACACCGACGACCGGCTCGACGTGTCCGCGGCGCGCGCGATCCTCGAGGCCGAGCACTCCGGCCTCGACAAGGTCAAGCGCCGGATCCTGGAGTTCTTGGCGGTGCGCAAGCTCGCGCCGAACAAGCACGGGCCGATCCTGTTGCTCGTCGGACCGCCCGGCGTCGGCAAGACGTCGCTCGGCAAGTCGATCGCGAGCTCGCTCGGCCGCAAGTACGTCCGGATCTCGCTCGGCGGCGTGCGCGATGAAGCGGAGGTCCGCGGCCACCGCCGCACGTACATCGGCGCGCTGCCCGGTCGCATCGTCGCGGGCATCAAGAAGGCCGGCTCGATGAACCCGGTGTTCGTGCTCGACGAGATCGACAAGCTCGCTGCCGATATGCGGGGCGACCCGGCCGCGGCCATGCTCGAGGTCCTCGATCCCGAGCAGAACAAAGACTTCGTCGATCACTACGTCGAGGTCCCGGTCGATCTGTCGCGCGTGATGTTCATCTGCACCGCGAACACGCTCGAGACGATCAGCCAGCCGCTCGTCGATCGCATGGAGGTCGTCGAGCTGTCGGGCTACACCTCGGTCGAGAAGCTCGCGATCGCGAAGAACCACTTGCTACCGAAGCAGCTGGTCGAGCACGGCCTCAACAAGGATCAGCTCGAGATCGACGACGACGCGCTGCAGGACATCATCCAGAGCTACACGCGCGAGGCCGGCGTGCGCAACATGGAGCGCGAGATCGCGGGTGTGTGCCGCGGCGCTGCGGTCAAGGTCGCCGAGGGCGCGACCGCCGTCCACATCCACAAGTCGAACCTCGACGAGCTGCTCGGCCCGCCGCGGTTCGTGTCCGATGCCGCGGAGCGCAAGCCGGAGGTCGGCGTCGTCACCGGCCTCGCGTGGACGCCGGTCGGCGGCGACATCATGTTCATCGAGGCGCGCTCGTACCCCGGTAAGGGCGAGCTCAAGCTCACCGGTCAGATGGGCGACGTGATGAAGGAGAGCGCGACCGCCGCGGTGTCGTGGGTGCGCGCGAACGCCGCGCGGCTAGGCATCGATCACGACAAGATCATGTCTCAGGACCTCCACATCCACTTGCCGCAAGGCGCGGTCAAGAAGGATGGTCCGTCCGCGGGTGTCGCGCTGACCTGCGCGATCGTATCGGTGTTCACGCGCCGGCCGATTCGCAACGACGTCGCGATCACCGGCGAGATCGATCTGCGCGGCCACGCGCTGCCGGTCGGCGGGATCAAAGAGAAGGTGCTCGCCGCGCATCGCGCCGGCATCAAGATCGTGTTCCTGCCCGAGCGCAACCAGAAGGACACCCTCGATATCCCCGAGGAAGTGCGCAACCAGCTCGACCTTCGTTACATGACGAAGATCGATGACGCCCTGGCCGTCGCGCTCGGTGATGCGCCACCGCCCACCGAGCCGGAGCCGGCGATCCCGCCGCCCGCCGCCCCGAGCCGCGGCTCGATGGGCGACCGCCTGCCGAGCTAGGGCACGCCTCGAGCGCTCGCTAGCCCGCAACCTGCGCCGGGGCCCACTGCACTGCGTGCGGAGCGCGTGCGCGAATCAGCTCGACGACGCGCAGCCAATCAGCCATCGCGAGCTCGAGCCGACGATGATCCGCATCGATCACCAGGCACTTCACCTTGACCACGAACCACCGCGTACGGGTCACGACAAACGCATTGGTCACAAGCTCGGGTCGCGAACGCAGCGCCTCGAGCACCGCAGTGACGCTGCCCGGCCCGAGCTGGCGCAAGCGCGAAGCGAACTGCATGCCGACCAGCACGATCCCGGCGAGCACCAGCAAGCCCGGAAGCGCCAGCATCAGCTCGTCGCCGCGACCACGCGTCGCGACTATCGCGATGTAGTAGACGACGCGCCCGGCCAACGCGAGCATCGCGAGCACCGCGACCGCGGATACGGCACGCGCCATCGCGATCGCGTACTTCAGCCGGTCCACTAACTCGCGAACATCGGCGCCGTCGGTGGATTGCACCCCACCAGCTTACTAGGGGCGGGGGACCGGCATTCCAGGGTATCGCGCGCATCCGTTACGAGGCGACGGTGTTCACCCCGTCCAGCGCAGCGAACAGCGATCCCGCAGTTGCCGGTAGCGCTGGCAACTGATGTTGCCATTGCGGACGACATGGGGCGCAAGGCCTCGGACTCTCGTCGGCCGAGGCACCATCGCAGTGGCATGCCGTGTGCTCATGCCCACGGCAAGGACATCGCCATGTACGCCGCCGCCCGCCACACCACAAACGCCCCTGACCTGTTGCACTACTTCGAGTATTCGAGCAAAGGGATCGAGGTCGTCGAGGATGGGCTGAAGGAAGTCGCCTTCGGCGAGTACTTGGTCGAGACCCAGACGCTCGATCGCTTTCAGCTGTTCCGCGCGCTGCAGATGCAAGACCGGTTGCCCGGCGTCCGCCTCGGCGAATGCGCCGCCGCGCTCGGCTACGCGTCGATCGGCGCGATCGAGAAGCTCTACGCCTCGTTCCAGCGGCTGACGACCGTCACGGTCTAGCTGTCGCCCGCTGGGTCGCCTATCGTTGGGTGATGGTCGGCTGATCGAACGCGCGCGCAAACGCGGCGTCGAACGCCTCGTCCGTCGCATCGAGCTCCGGATCGCGTGACAGGTCGAGGTCGAGTACGACCTCTTCGACCACCGGGTCGGGCCCGTCGCGGCCGGGAAGGCCCGTGTCATCGATCATCACGACCTCGCCCGTGCCGCGCGCCCAGTCGTCGTGGAGCGCCATCGGCGCCGTGGTCGAGCGGGTTGCGCGGGACGTCTCGGGTTCGACACCGCGACGCAACGCCACGACGAGCGCTGCGGCCCGTGCGCTCACCGCAGCGGCGCTCGGGCGGATGCCGGCGGGCACGAGCATCGCATCGGCGAGGGTCGCGAGCTCGCGCGAGCCGCGATCCGCGGCGCCCGCGGGTAGTAACGCATACGCGACCATCCCCAGTGCCTGAACGTCGGCCGCGCCTTCGATCGCCGGGCCGCGACGGACGCGCCGCCAGTCGATCACGCAGAGCGGGAAGCCGCGCGTGCCGCGGTCGCGCACGATCGCTTCGAGCCAGAGGTTGCCGTGGATGATCCCGCGCGCGTGAGCGTAGGCGAGCACGTCGGCGACGTCGCATAGCATCTCGGCGATCTCGATCGCCGCGCTGGCGGCATCGGGGGGCGTCGCGCCCGCGCCGAGCGCACATCGATCGCCCTCGACCAGCTCGCGCGCGATCCACGGCAGGCCGTCATCGCTCAGCCCGCAGTCGTAGATCCGTGGCGCGCCCGGGTGGCGAAGCTCGTCGCACAGGCAAGCCTCGCGGACCAGCCGTGCGGAAGCCGTCGCCGCGGTCGCCACGGTCACGATCGCGCGCCGAGGTAGGACAACGTGCGTGGCCTCGTAGCTCGCCTCGTCATGGGTGGCGGCGAGCACGCGATCGACCACGTAGTCTGAAAGGTTGCCCACGAGCCGCAGGAGATTGCAGCCGCCGTGCCTCGACTCCATCGCTCTGCGGGGCGTCGCGAGCGCGATCGGCGCTGGAGACTGCCGACCCGATGCCGATCAGCCCGTGAACAATCGACCTCAGCGCAGCCTGCGCAGGAGGTACGACTCGCGGCGCGACGCTAGCCGAGGTTGCGAATCACGGCGTCGGTGTACGTCTGCGTGTTCGCCTTGCCGCCGAGGTCGCCGGTGCGCGTCTCGACGTTGCCGAGTGCCGTGTAGATGCCCTTGCGCAACCGCGCCGCGGCCTCGGTCTGTGCGACGTGATCGAGCAGCAGCGCCGCCGACAGCATCAAGCCGGTCGGGTTGGCGATGCCCTTGCCCGCGATGTCCGGAGCGGTCCCGTGCACGGCTTCGAACATCGCGACGTTGTCGTCGCCGATGTTGGCGGCTGGCGCGACGCCGAGGCCGCCGACCAGCCCGGCGGTCAGATCCGACAAGATGTCGCCGAAAAGGTTCATCGTGACGATCACGTCGAACCGCTCCGGCGCGATCACGAGCTTCATCGCGGTCGCATCGACGATCATGTCGTCGAACGCGATGTCGGGATAACGCTTGGCGACCTCGCGTCCGGTGTCTAGGAACAACCCATTCGACATCTTCAGGATGTTCGCTTTGTGAACAAGCGTGACCTTCTTGCGGCCGTGGCGCCGCGCGTACTCGAACGCGTAGACGATGATCCGCTCGCTCCCGAACTTCGTGATGATCGCGATCGATTCGGCCGCGGTGCGGCGCGGATCGATGTAGTGCTCGACCCCGGCGTAGAGGTCCTCGGTGTTCTCGCGCACGATCGTGAGATCGACATCGGTGTAGCGCGACGGCACCCCCGCGATCGTACGCACCGGCCGGACGTTCGCGTAGAGATCGAACTGCTGGCGCAACGTCACGTTGACCGAGCGATAACCGCCGCCGCTCGGCGTCGCGAGCGGGCCCTTGAGTGCCAACCCGGTACGCTTGAGCGAATCGATCGTCGCCTGCGGCAGCGGATCGCCCTTGCGCTCGACCGCGCCGGCGCCGGCATCGGCGCGTTCCCAGATCAGCGAGCCGCCCGCAGCCTCGACCGCGCGCACCGTGGCGCGCGCGATCTCCGGCCCGATGCCATCGCCTTCGATCAACGTCACGGTCGGCTTCTTCGTCATGGCGCTCCTTAGAACCCGCGCAGCGTGCGCGGCGCGGGATCGATCTCGATATCCTCGCCGGTGACGCGCACCGGATAGCTGACGAGACACACATCTGATGCTTCGTCGTGGCGTCCGGTCGCGGTCGAAAACCGCCAGCCGTGATTCGCGCACACGACGTGGCCACGCGCGATGATGCCGTCGACCAGGTCGCCGCCGCGGTGCACGCAGCGCCGCTGGACCGCGAAGTAGCGATCACCATCCCGGCCGAGCGCGATCTCTACGCCCTCGACCGCGACCGCGACGAGATCGCCGGGCTCGAGGTCGCCGACCTTTGCGACCGGGTGCCACGCGCTCATCGCCTGCACTCTTGCACGCCCGTCAGCGCGGGTCGAGTCGGACCTTGCCGGTGTCGCGACCAGCGGTTGCCTCGCGCGGCGCGCGCATCGCGTCGATCACTCCGTCGCCTCCCCGTCGCCGCCGATGCCGTAGGTCTTCATCTTCGTATAGATGCTCGCGCGGCTGATCCCGAGCCGGCGCGCCGCGACCGCCGGGTTGCGATCGCGCCGCAGCGCCGCCGCGATGGCCGCGCGCTCGACCGCCCGGACCGCGCGATCGGTCACGTCCTTGAGCCCTTCGCCATCGCCGAGCCGATCGAGATCGATCGCCGGCATGTCGACGCGATCCTCGGCCGGCGCGGCCGCGCGCCCGAGGCCGACCATGTCGAGATCGTGCGACCGGATGACCTCGCCGTCGCACAGGATCGCCGCGCGCGACAGCACGTTCTCGAGCTCGCGGATGTTGCCCGGCCAGCGATACGTCGCGAGCCGCGCGAGCGCCTTCGCCGTCACCTGGGTCGGATAGCGAGCCTCGCTGCCCGCGAAGCTCTTCGCGGCACCGCGGCGGCGCGCGAGGATGTGCGCCGCGAGCTGCGGAATATCTTCTTTGCGTTCGCGCAGCGGCGGCACCTGGATCGGCACGACCGCGAGCCGCCAATACAGATCTTCGCGAAACTGGCCGCGCGCGACGAGCGCCTTCAAGTCCTTGTTCGTCGCGGCGACGACCCGAACATCGATCGCCACCGGCCGATCGCCGCCGACCGGCTTGATCTCGCGCTCCTGCAGCACGCGCAGCAGCTTGTTCTGTACCGAGTGATCGATGTCGCCGATCTCGTCGAGGAAGATCGTGCCACCGTTCGCTTCACGAAACAGGCCGCGCCGGGCCCGCGCCGCGCCGGTGAACGCGCCCTTCTCGTGGCCGAACAGCTCCGCTTCGAGCAAGGTCGGCGCGAGCGCCGAGCAATCGAACGCGACGAACGGTCCGTCTTTGCGTGGCCCGACCCGATGGATCGTGCGCGCCAGCAACTCCTTGCCCGTCCCGCTCTCCCCGACGATCAGCACGGTCGCATCCGATGCCGCGACCCGATCGATCATCTGCAACAGCTGGCGCATCAGCGCCGATTCGCCAATCACCTCGCCCAACCCACGCGCCTGCTCGATCTCGCCGCGCAGCCGCCTGACCTCGCGCGCGAGCGCGCCGTGTTGGATCGCTCGATCGACGACCGAGCGAATCTCGGCCCCGGTCGCCCCCTTCGCGAGCACGTCGAGCGCGCCCGAGCGCATCGACTCGGACCGTGAGCTCGACCGTCGGCTTGACGCTCCACAGCACGACGACGGTATCCGGCGCGACCGTGCGCAGCCGGTGCAGCAACGCGAGCGCGCCGTCTTCGTCTTCGCCGAACGCCGGATCGAGCAGCGCGAGGTCGAACGCAGCCCCGCCCGCTCGTTCGAGTGCGCCGGCCGCGGTCTCGACCGCTTCGACGTCGATCCCTGCGAGCGCCTCGCGCGCGTGCGCCACCGCCGCGGCGTCGGCGTCGGCGATCAGCACGTGTCGGACTTGAAACGCCACCTCATCAGTCTGTCTAGATGTCTAGACTCTGTCCACCTTCCTGGACGGCGGGCCTGCCTGGAATCAACTTAACTATCAGTAATCACGTGTCGTAATTCTTGGACAGACCTGGATCTCGATATGCGTAAGGGAAACGCAGGAGGGCGAGCATGAACACCCCGCTGGACCTCGACCGGACCCGCACGTACGTACGATCCGTAGCGCTCAAGTACGTCCACAACGAGTGCGACGCCGACGACGTGACCCAGGACGCGATGCTGCTGGCGCATCGCTACCGGGCGTCGTTCCGAGGCGACTCGCGCTACACGACCTGGCTGTACCGCATCACCGCGACCGCCGCGCTGATGTTCCTGCGCCGGCAACGCCGCTACGCGCGCGAGCTGCCGTCGAGCGAGACCGTCGATCCCGACGGCGGGTCGTTGCTCGATCGGGCCGCTGCACCGACCGACGTGCGCGCCGAGCTGATGGCGCGGACCGAGCTCGGTGACATCGCCGACGCGGTCGCCGCGCTCGGTGCGAAGTATCCGGTCGTATTCTGGAAGCGCTACGGCGAAGGTCGGACCGAAACCGAGATCGCACGTGAGCTCGGACTGTCGGTCGCCGCGGTCAAGACCCGCGCGTTCCGCGGTCGGCAGGCGGCGTTGCGGATCGCCGGTTAGCTCGAGATTGCCTGCTAGAGTGCCCCGGTGGCTCGCCCCGATCCGCTCGCCGATCCCGATGTCCCCCGCGGGATGTCGATCGAGCTGCTCAAGGACCTCCACCTGCTCACTCGCGACGGCCAGCTCAACGCCGATGCGCGCCGCAAGCTCAAGCAGATCCGTCACCTCGTCGGTCTGCTGAAGCCGGCGCTCGACGACGCGTTCGCGCGGTCGACCGAGCCGCTCGTGGTCGACTGTGGCGCTGGCAAGAGCTACCTCGGCGCGCTGCTCCACGAGCTCGTGCTCGGCCCGGCCGCACGCGGCTCGCTCGTCGCGATCGAAGCGAGGCCCGAGCTCGCGGACCAGGCGACGGCGCGCGCGGCGCGGTTCGGCCACTCGCGGTTTCGCGTCCACACCGGCGCGATCGCGGCGGCGGACCTCGGCACGCGCCCCAGCGTCGTCACCGCGCTGCACGCGTGTGACACCGCGACCGACGATGCGATCGTGCTCGCGATCGCGGCCGGCGCCGATCACGTCGCGGTCGTCCCGTGCTGTCAGGCCGAGGTCGCGCGCCAGCTCGAGGCGAACCCGCCCGCCGAAGCCGCGCTCGCCGCGTTGTGCGAGCACGCGTTGCATCGCCGCGAGCTCGGATCGCACCTGACGAACGTGGTCCGCGCGCTCGCACTCGAGGCCCACGGGTACAAGGTCACGGTCACCGAGCTCGTCGGCTGGGAACACTCGGCGAAGAACGAGCTGATCATCGCCAAGCGCGTCAATCGCTTCGATCGCGCGGCGCGCGCGCGGTTGCGCGAGGTCCTCGATCGCTGGGGGATCGAGCCAGCCGTGATCCGCGAGCTGACCGCGCGCGATCTCGACCCGCGCGCGGTCGTCCAGTAACGGTGGGCTCGCGCACCGCGCGAAGCACGTCCAGAACAAGATCGTCGCGCCGATCGGCGTCAGGACCCACGACAACACGGCACGCATGGGTCGACGCATCGCAACTCGCGCGCCACGCCCAGCGCAAGCGATCTCGCCGATCTACGCCGTGCCCGTCCGCCTCGTGTCCGAAACCGCCCGGGACAAACCGGCCAAACCGGACAGCTACAGCGGCGCGGTGATCTCGGCGAGCACGCGCGCGAGCGCATCGGCCGCATACGGCTTCGCCATGAACGCGCGCACGCCGCCGTCGAGCAGCGCCTGGGCATCCACCGCGGTCGCCGATCCCGACATCCCGAGCACCGCGACCTCGGGATCGATCGCGCGCAGCGCGGCATACGTCGCCGGGCCCGTCATCCCGGGCATGATCATATCCAGCACCACCGCCTGGATCGCGGCGGGATCGCGGCGGTAGACCTCGATGGCTTCCGAGCCGCTCGCGGCAACCACGGCTTCGTAGCCGAGGCTGCGCAACATGCCGGCGAGTGCGCGCAGCGTGAGCTGGTCGTCATCGACCACCAAGATCCGCCCGTTGCCGCTCGGCCGCCCGGTGCCCTCGCCGACTGCCGTCGCCGGCCGCTTCATCTTCGCCGGGAACGTCGCGGCGGGAAACCGCAAACGCATCGTCGTGCCGCCAAGGTCGGGGCCATCGTCGATCGCGATCGTGCCTCCATGCCCCTCCACGATTCCGAGCACGGTCGCGAGGCCGAGCCCGGTCCCTTGCTGCGCGCCCTGCTCTTTCGTCGTGAAGTACGGTTCGAACACGCGCTCGCGCAACTCGATCGCGATGCCGGCGCCGTTATCGATCACCTCGAGCACGACGTGGTCGGCGTCGCTCCGGGTTCGCACGACGACCGCGGTGCTGCCGGCGTCGCGCGCGTTCACCACGAGGTTCATTACCACCTGCTCGAGCTGCGATTCGTCTCCGACGATCGCGCCGCCCTGTTCGGCGCCGAGCTCGAACGTGATCGCGATCTCGGACAGCGTCCGCTCGAGTAACGCGCGCATCTGGCCGACGACGTCGTCGACCATGACCGCAGCCGCGCGGTGCCGGCTCCGCCGCGCGAAGCCCAACAGCGAGCGGGTCAACGCCGCGGATCGCTCGGTGATCCCGTCGATCAGCTCGAGCTGAGCGCGGCGTTCGGGGTCGGGTTCGCTGTTAGCGAGCTCGGCCGCGACCAGCTTGACGCCGAAGATCAAGTTGTTGAAGTCGTGCGCGATGCCGCCGGCGAGCGTACCGATCGCCTCGAGCCGTTGCGCCCGGTGCAGGCGGAGCTCGCTGGCCTTGTGAGCGTTCTCGGCGGCGACCTCACGCGTGATGTCGAAGAAACAGATCACGACGTGGGTGATGTCTCCACCTTCGCCGGTCACCGGCTGCGCGAAGGCGCGGACATCGACCTTCGTGCCATCCGGTCGATGGATCGACAGATCGTCGACGACCACGACCCGTTGCTCTTGCAGCGCCCGCACGAACGGCATCCGGTGCTCGGGATACGGCGCGCCGTCGCGGGTCATGATGCCGTAGGGCGCGGAGTATTCGCCCACCGCGACGTCGGCGCGCCCGGTCTGGCCCATGATCTCGGCGAACATCCGGTTCGAGTAGACGAACTCGCCGGTCGGCGCGCGCGCGACCCACAGCCCGACCGGTAGGTTGTCGGCGAGGGCGTGGATGATGTCGTGATCGGAGGGCGGTACTGCTGGACCCGACACGCCCACCGTCATATCACGCGGGTCGTCGGGTACGATAGCCGCGTGCTACGCTGGCCAGGCAACTTCGTCCACTTGGTGTTCTTGGTGGTCGTGCTGCTCGGGTGCGGCCTCGCATACCTGTTCGGCCGGCTCGCGACGTTGTTCATGTGGGGCCCGCGCCGGGTGCGTGCGGTCGGCAAGTTGCGCGGCGCGATCCTCTACGCGGGCATGAGCACCGCGGGCGCGACGTTCATCAAGCTCGGCCAGGTGATGAGCACGCGCCCCGACTTGTTCTCGCCCGAGGTCATCGCGCGGCTGCGCAAGCTCCAGGATCAGCTGCCGCCGTTCTCGTTCGGCAAGATCAAGCAGACGATCGAGCAAGACTTCGGTAAGCCGGTGACCGAGCTGTTCGCCGAGCTCGACGACAAGCCGGTCGCCGCCGCGAGCGTCGCCCAGGTTCATCGCGGCCGGCTCGCCGACGGCCGCGAGGTCGCGGTCAAGGTGCTGCGGCCCGGCGTCCGCCGCCAAGTCGAGCGCGACGCCGCGATCCTCATCGGGTTCGCTCGCATCATCGGGCTACGGCCCGCGTGGCGACGGTCCGATCCCGTCGGCCATACCCGGCATTTCGTCGAGGCGATCGCCGAGCAGACGGATCTGACGATCGAGGCCGCGAACTACACGCGGTTTCGCGCGAACTTCGCGAACTCGCCGCGCGTCACGTTCCCCGAGGTCTATCCCGAGCTGTGCAGCAAGCGCGTGCTGACGATGGAGTTCGTCCGCGGCACGAAGATCGACGCGCTACCGCCGGGCTCGTATCCGAAGCTCGCCGAGATCGTGCGCACGACGATGTTCCGGATGTGCTTCGAGCACGGCTTCGTCCACGCCGACCTGCATCCCGGCAACATGGTCGTCCAGGATCTCGAGCGGCTCGTGATCTTCGACGTCGGGCTCGCGAAGCTGCTGAACGAGGACGTGCTGATCCAGTTCATCGACATGACCAAGTGCATCGCGATGGGCACGCCGGACGACATCGTGGCGCACCTCAAGCGCTTCCACACGTACGTCGGCGATGTCGACTGGGCGGCGCTGCGCGTCGACGTCGAGGCGTTCGCGAAGAAGTTCCGGGCGCAGGACATGTCGCGGCTCGAGTACGGCGAGCTGATCGGCGAGATGTTCGCGATCGGCCGCAAGTACGAGGTCCGGCCGATCACCGACATGATGCTCGTGTTCGTCGCGCTGATCACGGCTCAGGGCATCGGCAAGATGCTCGAGCCCGACCACAACGTATTCGGCGCCGTCGCGCAGTTCCTCATCCCGATCTTGATGAAGCGCAACGAGCACGTGCCCGACACCGCGGAAGCCAAGCGCGCCGCCGGGGCTAGCGCGTGACGGCAGCGCGCGATCCGCTCAGCAGATAATGACGTGCTTGACGCCCTCAGCCCCGCCGGCGCTACTACGGAGGTCGTTGTCCTCGAGCCGCACGAGCTTCACCTTTTGAACGCCGAGCTTCTTCGCTTCGCCCTGCTTGTCTTTTTTGGTGCGCTTCATAGGACCATCTTAGGCGTTCGGCTCCGTCGACGATATGGGTTTCGGAGATCGTTCGACAGGACGCTGCGGGGCAAGTGTGCAACGATCCCGCCCGTCTCCGATGGACACAGAAGGCTACATCGGGCGGGTTGTAGGTGAGTTCGTTCTCGACGAGCACATCGGCGGAGGCGGAGGCGGAGCGGTGTGGCGCGCGTCGCAACCTGTCCTGCAACGAGACGCCGTCATCAAGCTGCTGAACTCGAACGGAGAGCGCGAACGGATCGATCGTTTCCTACAAGAGGCCCGTCTGGCCTCGCGGCTCGATCATCCGTTCGCGGCGCACGTCTATGCGTTTGGGGTCGAGTCCGACGGCCTGATGTGGATCGCCATGGAGTTGGTGCGGGGGACCCCGCTCTCCACCGTCCTCGAACACGGGCCGCTAGACCGCGGCTTGGCCTTCATCGAGCGCGTCTGTGAGGTCGTCCAGTCAACTCACGACCTCGGGATCGTCCATGGTGACTTGAAGCCGTCGAACGTCATGGTGATCTCGCGGGTCGGAAATCAGTTCCCGAAGCTGCTCGATTTCGGAATCGCGCGCGAGCTCGCCGACAACACGAGCGGCGGTGCCGGAACACCGATGTACATGGCCCCGGAGCAATGGGTCACCGGACGCAAGCTCAGTCCCGCAACGGACGTCTATGCGCTCGGCGCGCTCGCGTTCGAATCCTCTCCGGCAATCCGCCGTTTTCTGGATCGACGCGACTGGAGCTCGCGAAACACCACGCCCGCACTCCGCCCCCCTCTCTCCCGGGCGGCTTTCCCGATCGAGTCAACGCCGCCATTGCCAAGGCGATGGCGAAGGCGCCCGGTGATCGGTTCGCCTCTGCGTCCGAGCTCGCGCGCGCGCTCGCGGGCAGCGAGTCTCTCGGCACGCTGAATCTCCCCAAGCTCGACGACTTGACTCTGGATGCCGCGTTGCTCGAGGCGCCGGAGCCGATCGCCGAGGCGGTCGTAACTCTCGACGCGGCGAGTGACGCGGAGACTGCCTACCGCGCCGCATGGCGAGTCGTCGATACGCTCGCCCACTATGTCGGCGCGATCGCGCTCGGCTGTCGCGCGCGCATTCGCGGTGTCGACACCGAGCCCCTTACCGAGCATCTCGTCGCGCTACGTGCACGCGGACTCGATGCAAGAGGTTGGTGGCACCTCGCACGCGAGATCGCTCGACCGTTCGCGACGATCCGCGATGCCTTCCCGGTCCCCGAGTTGATCGGCGTGTTCTTCGACGGCCACGCCGAGCTCAACACCGCGCTGGATTTGGTGTTCGCCGAGGGCGCCGCACGGATCGAGCAACCAAACCGCGAGGTCGCGTCGACCGAGCTAACACGGTTGATCCCGACCTTGGGAAGCGCACTGCGGGCGTTGCGGTGGCTCGACGACTACCGGCTCGTCGTGCCGAACAAGGGCGGAGCGCAACGGTGGATGGGCGCCAGGCGCAGCGATCGGGCGACGATCGCGACGAAAGCGCCGATGTTGTCGCCGGCATTGGTCAACGCAGACGGCGAAGTTGTTGTCGACCTGGATCCGGTTGCCGAGCTCCATGCACCGGTACCGGGAGCGCCACGCCAGCTGTTCTTCATCGACGGGCCTGGCCGCCACGGTGCACGCCTGCGCGCGTTGCCGACCGATCTCGAGCACGAGGTTGCGGATGGGTGGGGACGCCTCGCGATCACCGGCGGATCCGACGACGATTCCACCGACGAGGTCGCGTCGCCGTACATGGGCCTTGCTACGTTTACCGAACAACAATCGTCACTGTTCTTCGGGCGCGAACGAGAGCTCGAAGAGCTGCTCAACCGGCTCCAAACGCAGAGCCTCATCGCGATCGTCGGCCCTTCGGGTGCAGGTAAGAGCTCCTTCGTACGCGCCGGGCTGTTTCCCGCGCTGGGACCGAGTTGGAGGCAGATCTCGCTGCGCCCTGGCCCGAACCCGCTTGCGAGCCTGACTGCGGCGATCGCCGCCGCGGGCGGTGGCGAGGTGCGGGCAGTCGACCTCTTGCATGCCCCCGAGCAAGCCGCCGCGCGGCTTCGCACACTTGCCGAGCAAAGCCGTCTGGTGGTCTTCGTCGATCAGTTCGAGGAACTGTTCACGCTATCTGCGGACGCCGAGCGCCAGCTCGCGTTTGCCAATGCGCTCGTGTCGATCGCTGAAGCAGGCAATCGCATTCGCGTCGTCCTGACGCTCCGCGACGATTTCTTGGTCCGGGCAGCCCAAGTCCCTGCGCTCAAGTCGATCGCCAGCTGGCTCCAGATCCTGACGACGCCAGCTCCAGACGATCTGCACCGGATCCTGGTCGAGCCTGCACGACGCAGTGGTTTCGCTTTCGAAGACGCCGAGTTCTCACAACAGATCGTCTCGGAGGTCGCGAACCAGCCCGGGGCGTTGGCCCTGCTGTCGTTTACCGCGTCGCAGCTATGGACCTTGCGCGATCGCCTCACCAAGCAGCTGATCCGGCGTGCGTATCGCGCGCTCGGTGGCGTCGGCGGGGCGCTCGCACAGCACGCCGAGAAGGTGCTCGGCTCCATGCCACCGGCGGGCCAGCGCATCGTACGAGAGCTGTTCCGTCACCTGGTGACCGCCGAAGGGACGCGCGCGGTGCTCAGCCGCGAGGAGCTCGCGCAGGTCGGCGGCGGCCCCGACGCCGCCCCAGTGATCGAGACCCTGATCACGGAACGGCTGTTGACGGCCATGGAGGCGCCGACCGGAGAGAGCATCGAGGTCGTACACGAGACGCTGCTCGTGAGCTGGCCGAGGTTGGTGGGGTGGCGTAGCCAGGACGCCGAGAACGCCCGTCTGCGCGATCAACTGCGTCTCGCGGCGCGCCAATGGCAAGACGGGGGGCGACCACGCGGAATGCTTTGGCGCGGCGAAACCCTCGCCGAGTACCAGGTGTGGCGCGCGCGCTACCCCGGCACCGTCACCGCGAGCGAGGACGCGTTTGGAGCGTCGAGCGTCGCCGAGGCGGACCGCAATCGCCGGATCAGACGGAGCCTGCTTGTTGCCACGATCGCCGCCCTGGTCGTCGCGTTGGTCGTGTTCGCGCGGCTGCGCTCTGCGGCGGACGCCAGCCGCGAGGTGGCGCAGAGCCAGTTGTTAGGTTCGTATCTGCAACAGGCGGAACGCTCGCTCAGCGCGGGCGACGCGTTCGGTGGGTTGGTGTTCGCCGATGGAGCGACCCGACTCGGGGCCGACTCGTTTGCCCAGCGCTTCTTGATCGCCCGAGCGCTGGACTCGATCTCCCCGGAGGTCGCCACCATGAGCTCATCGCCCGGCATCGCGCCTTTCGTCGGGTTTCTCCCCGACGGTTCGGTTGCCGCCATCGGCAACGATGCGATTCTTCGGCGATGGTCGGCGACGGGCGCGCTGTTGTGGTCGACGAGTCCGGGCGCCACCGGCGGAAACTGGTGGCTCGCCACCGATCCCACCGGCCATTGGATTGCGACCGCTGCGGAGGACTCGATCGACTTGTGGACGCTGGACGGCCATCTCGCTCGACAGCTCAGAGGTCACCATGGGCAGATCGCGATGCTCAAGTTCTCCGCCGATGGGCGCAGCCTGCTCTCGACGGGATTCGATGGTACGGGCCGGATTTGGGATCTCGGCTCCGAACGCGTCCGCGTGCTGGATACGAAATTCGCCGGTCGGGCGGCAGGCGATCTCGTCGGAGATCGGGTCGTCGTGGTCGGCTCCGACGACATCGGATCGGCGAACGTGGTGATCGGGTCGCGCGGTAGCGCCGCGCCGGAGCGCGTCGCTCAGCCTCTCGGCCAGTACATCCCTATCTCCGTGGCGATTTCCGCCGACGGGCGTCGCGCCGCGTTCGGTTCCGCCGACGGTCCGATCCACGTCTGGGATCTCGAGACTCGATCCGAGATCGCGACGTTGACCGGGCACGAGGGAGCCGTGACCGCGCTGGCATTCTCCAAGGACGGCCAGCTCGTTTCGGGAGGCGTCGATTCCACCGTCCGCGTGTGGTCGATCTCGGCCGGGAGAATGGTTCGGTCGCTCGTAGGCCATCACGGTCAGCTCAAGATGATGGTCTTCGCCCCCGATGGACGGCTGCTTACCGGCGCCGCCGATGGGACCGCACGTCTCTGGGATATTTCGAGCGGCTCTAATCTGCGGACCTTCACGCACGGCGGTGGAATGATCGACGTCGCCGTCAACAAGGATGCCAGCCGGATCGCCACCGCGAGCGGGCTGGGAACCGTCAAGATCTGGCGCACCGACAGCGCGGTCGGGATCGACCCGTTGGCGGAGGCGGCCCCCGATCCGACCATGACGAATCCTTGGGTCTCGACCGACGGGACGCGGTTGCTCCGCGCAAGCTCGGCAGGCTGCGAGCTGTGGGATCTGACGACGCGACGGCTGGTGACGAGGCTTGGCGGTGGCAAAGCGCTGTGCGCCGCGACCGACGAGCATGTCTATGTCGCCGACGGTGCCGCCCTCACGATCGCGAAGCTCCGAGACGGTGCGCCGATCACGCAGCTCAGCGCGCCGTTCGGCGTTGAAGAACTGTGCATCGATCCGGCCCATGACTGGATCGTCGTCGGCGGGAAGCTCCCCGGCCCGCTCGCCGTGCTCGACGACACCGGCCGCGTGCTCGGCAACGGTACGGCTGACGAAAGCGCGACGCTGATCTGCGAACCGAACGGAGTCGCCGCCTTCGGCGACCGGGTCACCTTCTTCGCGTCGCCCGACCTCGCGCGGCGAGGCAGCGAGCAGCTGCCCTCGTACGGCTTCGCGAGGTTCTACCCGGGGCTCGGCATCGTCAGCCAATCGGCGCGGACCGACCTCGCTGTCTGGCAAAGCGGGGTCCGGGTCGCCACGATCAAGTATCCCGGTCTGATCGGAGCGATCGCTGTTAGCGACGGGAACCTGGCGGTCGGCCTCTATGACGGCGCGATCGTCGAGCGACAGAGGCCGGCACTGGTAGCGCCCGAGACCTTCAAGGCCCATGGGGCGGCGGTACGCGCGCTCGCGAGTGACACGAGGATGCTCGCTTCGATCGCGCTCGACGGGACCCTCCAGATTCGCGAACACGGCGTGGCTAATCCGATCTACGAGGCCCACGTCTCGCCCCTCACCTATTGGGCGGCGTTTGCCGGTGACTCGCTCGTGACGACGGATGGCGACCACGTCGAGCTACAACATCTCGATGTCTATCATGGGACCGCCGACGAGCTAGCGCGCCTCGCGGCGTGCAAGGTTCCCGACCAGGTGCGCGCGCAACTCGCCGGGCCGCCCCCGGCGGCTCCCTGCGCCGATAGATAGTCGGTGGACGTGGTGACTCGCGTAGTAGAATACGTGAAGTGAGGGCCGATCATTGACCTACGACATCGCGCTCGTCACGATGCCTTGGTCGAGCCTGTCTTTTCCGTCGATCCAACTCGGCACCGTAGCGAGCCTCCTCGCTCGCGACGGCATCTCGACTCGTAGTTTTCACTACAACCTCAGGTTCGCCGAGTTCGCGATCGGGCGGACTGCGAGCTTGCCGCCCGCGGAGCGAGTGACCCTCCAGATCCTTCACCAGATCGCGGAGAGTCAACACATCGGCGAGTGGATCTTCGCGGTACCACCATTCCGCGAACGCGACGACGCATCCGACCAAGCGTTTCGCGAATTGACCGAGCAACGATCCATCCCTGGCGGCCGGATCGAGACTCTCTACCAGCTCCGCGAGCTCGCCGAACCGTTCCTCGCTTCATGCGCAGACGAGCTGATCGCCACAGGTGTACGCGTCGTTGCGTTCACCAGTAGCTTCAATCAGAACGTCTCGTCGCTAGCGCTCGCCAAGATGCTCAAGCAACGGTCGCGAGAAATCTCGATTGTATTCGGAGGTGCGAACTGCGACGGCGTCATGGGAGCTGCCCTGCACGCCCTGTTCCCCTGGGTCGACGTTGTCGTGCGCGGGGAAGCGGAGCGGGTCGCGGCCCCGGTCTTTGCGGCCCTCCTCGCGCGACAGCCGGTCCCCGTACTTCCTGGCGTGTGCGTGCGCAACGACGGCGTGTCGGTCGCCCATCCTCTCCCTAACGACACCGTTCCGATGACCGATGTACCGGCTCCCGACTACACCGACTACATCGCAGCGGTCACCGAGAGTCCGCTTGCCGGGGAGCTCGTTCCTTCGATTCGCTTGCTCTACGAGAGCGCGCGAGGTTGTTGGTGGGGCGAAAAAAATCACTGCACGTTCTGCGGGCTCAACGGTTCGACGATGAAATTCCGGAGCAAGCCGCCGAGCCAAACGTTCGACGAAATGGTCGACATGGCACAGCGCTATCACTCGCTGCGCTTCCAGGTCGTCGACAACATCATCGAGATGGGGTACCTGCGCGAGCTACTGCCGCGGCTACGCGAAACCGGCTGGAACTGGGATGTGTTCTACGAGACAAAAGCGAACCTCAAGAAGGCTCAGCTCCGACTTTTCCGCGAAGCAGGGGTGCGCACGATTCAACCAGGGATCGAGAGCCTCAGCACCCCGACGCTAAAGCTGATGAACAAAGGGGTCACCGCGCTCCAGAACATTCGTTTGCTGAAGTGGTGCGCTGAGCTCGAGATCCGACCGGCGTGGAACTTGATCTTTGGGTTCCCCGGTGAAGACCCCGCGGAGTACGAGCGCATGGCGCAGGTGATCCCATCGCTCGTGCACTTTCGCGCGCCCGCGGCAACTCCGCTAGCGGTCGAGAGGTTCAGCCCGTACTTCAACGAGCCGGCTCGGTACGGCATCGAGATCGTAGGACCAGCGGCGCGATACCCGCTGTTTTACCCGTTCACGAGAACACAGCTCACGGACCTCGCATACGCATTCGAGTATCGCTATCTCGACGGCCGGACGCCGACCAGTTATGCCCAGCCCATGCTCGCCGCGGTCACAGCATGGAACGCCGCGTCGAACACCGGAGCGCTGATCTTCGAGAAGGGCCCCGGCTTCATCACGATCGACGATCACCGGACGACCGTCGATCCCGCGCACTATACGTTCGAAGAGGAAGAAGCGGCGATCTATCTCGCGTGCGACGCTGGCGCGACGCCCGCCCAGGTGCGCGCCACGCTGATCGCTGATGGCCACGATGCGTTCTCCGAAGACGAGATTCGCGAGTTCCTCGATGGGTTGGTCGAGTCGCGCCTCGTCTACGAAGAGCGCGGCCGCTACCTCTCTCTCGCGATCGATCGCGATCCGCTGCGTGCGCTTCGCGGCGACGCGGAGGCAGCCGACGAGGCAGAGCCAGCGCCCGGCCTGATCGCGATCGGCCGCAAGCGCGCCAGCTGATCGTTACGAGCTCGCCGGCCCGCGATCGGCGGTACGGGTCCGTGTAAGCCCGTTTGTAAACACACTCCCTCGCATCGATTCCTGGCGCCCTACTGACACGCAGGCATCGATCGTATACCGTCGGCGACCTCAAGGAGGTTCGAGATGCGAGAAGGCTTGTTGGTCGTATTGGTGGGCGCCGCGCTCGCAGTCCCCGTTGCGGCCGCCGCCGCACCGCCGCTCCCAGGACTCCAGCACTCCCCGCCGATCTTCATGGACGAGGCGACACCGTTCGTCCAACTGATGAACCAGTCGAACGGGTACTGGTTCATGGTCCATGCGCAGGTCGCCGGCATGCCTCCGAAGTCGCCGGTGCGCCTCGACTGGACCTCGGGCGGCAAGGTCGTGGCGAGCATCAAGTGCGACCTCCACCAAGGCATCTACCGCGACACGATCGGCGTGCAGTGTGACTACCGCGACAAGCCGCTCAAGGCCGCGGGCGCGATCAACGCCAAGCTGATCGTGACCGACGACGCGGACGACAAGGAGTACTTGATCCGCGATCTGAAGGTCAACGCGACGCCGTATCGCGGCGACGCGAACGGGCCGATCTGGCAGATCGTCCCCGACGACGTCCTCGGCGCCGGTTACGCGGTGCATATCCATACCGGAGAGCAAACCGCGCGCGAGGGCGAGATCGGCTTCAACTTCTGGATCAGTGGTCCGCTGCAGCACCCGCAAGGGCAGCTGCGCTGCTCGATCGATGGCAAGCAGCTCCAAGACGACTTCGAGGGCGAGTTCGAAGACATGGGCCACGGCGAGGAGGAGGAGATCTCGACCAAGATCATCCCGAAGCACGGTAAGGCGACGTACTACTACTGGAAGCACGTCCAGTTCCTCGTGGGCCAGCTGTACTTCGGCAAGGACAAGCACGGCGATCACTTCGTGCTCGGGGATCATCCGGGCGCGTGGAGCTGCGACCTGCGGCTCGACCACCAGGTGCTCCGCACGTTCGTGTTCACCGTCGACGACAAGGGGCGGATCCAGTCGGGCGCGATGCAGCAGGCCAAGGATTCACCACCGCTGCCCGCGGATGTCGCGTGGATCGAGATGCGCTTTCCCAAGTCGAATTCGGTGGACACCCGGATCAGGCCCGCGGCCATGAAGCACAGCCGCGGCTTCGGGCTGCCGTGGCCGAGCGATCCGAGCGTGAAAGCGCTCCATGCCATGTTCCCGGCCTCGGTCGGGCGAGGAGAGCCGTGATGCGCGGCTCGATCGTCGTCGCGATGACGCTCGCTGCGTCGGTGGCCCACGCCCATGGTCCGCTCGTGCCCGGCACGCAGCACACCCCGCCGCGGTTCGTCGACGAGTCCCACGTGCTGTTGCACCTGACCTACTCGCAATCGACGACCAAGGGCTATCGCTTCTACTTGAAGGCGAACGTCGCCGGCTACACGTCGAACGCCGACACCATTCGCCTCGATTGGAAGAGCCACGGCAAGGTCGTCGCCAGCGCGAAGTGTGTCGGGACGGGCGAGCCGGCGCCCGCGGGCGTGTCCGAGATCAGTTGCGACTACGGCGACAAGGGCATCCACGCCAAGGGCCCGATCGACGCGCAACTCGTCTACACCGACGACCACGACGACAAGGACTACCTGTTGCGCGACTTCAACGTGACCGTCGCCCAGTGGCCGAGCTTCGGCGACGAGGTCTGGCAGATCATGGGCGACGACCTGCTCGGCGCGGCGTACGCGAGGCATCTCGCGGACGGCAACGCGGCCAGCGCCCACAAGGTGGCGTTCTCGTTCTGGACGACCGCGCCCGACAAGGGTCACGACTGGGAGCTCCGTTGCACGGTCAACGGCACCAAGATCCCCGACCTCGATGCCGCCGGGATCGAAGGCGTGGGCTCGATCCAGGCGGATCAGGTGAAGAAGGGCACCGGCGCGCATACGCTGTATTCGTGGGTCCAGCTGGTGGTCGTGCCCAACATCTACTGGGGGCCGAAGAAGGAAGACAAGCACCCCAACGCCGCGTGGCTGATCGATCACGCCGGCGATTGGGTGTGCAACCTGCGCACGGATGCCAAGAACGTGCGCGAGCTGCGGTTTCACGTGAACGATCAAGGCATGGTCGAGTCCGATCCGATGGCCGCGGCCGGTCCGCCACTCGCCGACGGGACGGCCCTCGTCGACGTTCGCATCCCCAAGGATTCGAAGTTCGATCTGCGGGTGCGCCCAGCCGCGATGACGAAGAGTCGCGGCTACGGCCTTCCGTGGCCCAAGCATCCGAACGTGAAGGCGATCCTCGGCTCGCTGCCGCCGTCCAGCGGCCTGCCCGACCCGTAGCCTGCTGCACCGCTCCGCCGTGCGATCGATTTCGAGTCGATCGCCGAACCGCGCACGCGATCGTTCAGCCCCTCGGACTGCGATCCAGGCTCGCCTGCAGCACGCGATCGAGCGCGCTGATCTGGCGCATGAAGCGTTCGCGCTTCGTCGGGCCGTCGCTCATCAACGACGCCATCGCATTGCGCGTCTCGAGCACGCGCATCCACGCGTGAGCCGGGTCGCCCGCTGCGAGCTCGTCGATCGCGACCAGGCGGAAGCATGCGAACCCGAGGTTCGTCACGCTCGGATCGCGCATGGGCTTGCGGCGCGCGACGGGGGGCCGGTTGCGGTAGCTCAGGCCATAAGAGCGGGTCATGCCAGCTGGATGAGCAAGCCCGGGACCAGCGGCGATGTGTGCGTAACCTCGTCGTACGGCACCTGAACCGACGCCGGTTCGCGCCACTTAGGCAGACCGCGCCGCCGGGCGGTGCATTCGCGGCAGATCAACGCTCGCAGCCGACCAGGGGGCCGCCGTTCGCGACTCCGATCTCGGCCGACGATCGGCGAATCGAGAGCTCGACCGCCCCGCCCGTGGTCGACAGCGAGCGCGCGATCACGGCGACCGGGCAGTGCGCAGCGGGAATCGTCAGGTCGGTGACGCCGTCCACGGTCGCATGAGCGAGCGCCGTGATCGCGGGAAGCGCGGCGCCGGCGAGATACGCGCGCGCGATCGCCTCGGCGTCGTCGCGACACGCGAGCGCGACGTCGATCGGTTCGGCACCTCCAGCGGCTCGCTCCACGTGGACGGTCATCCCGTTCTGTGCGCGTTGCGGGCCGAGCATCAGCACGCCGCCCGGGTGCAGCTCGAACTCGGTCGTCGATGGCTCGATGACGTCGGGTGGCGCGAGCTGGCCCTTGGGCGTGTGACCGACCGTCGTGCGCGCGAGGCCGGTACACAGATCGACCGTGATCGTCAGGCCCTCGGCGAGCTCCGCCGTGAACTGCGCGGTGCCTTCGCGCTTCGCTTCGCTGACGCCCTCGCGTGCGGGCGAGCGCAACAAGGCAGTCGCGACCCCGCCGACCACGGACGACCACGCGCCGCTGTGACCGACGTCGACCCCGCCGATCGGATCGAGCGCGACGACCGGCTCGCGCGATGGCGAGAACCACAGCGAAGCGACGTGCGTCTTGCCGTCGTAACCGAGATCGAGGACACCGGCGATCGTCGCGTGGGCGTCGAACCGGACGTACTGATGCACCGCGAACGTGCCACCTACCTTGTGCATCGTCTTGTCGACCCACTGCCAACCACTCCCCGACAGCTTGAACGTCACGTTCATCCCGTCGTGCACGCTCGTGCAGTCGCGGAACCACAACACGCCGGTCACGACGTCATGGCGACCAGCCGCGCGCAGCGCGTGAAACCGGTCGCGGATCCGATCGCACGCCTTCTGGGTCGCGATCTCGGTGACCAGCATGCGGACATCGGCGTCGCCGACCGCGTCGCGTACGGGCGCTGCCACGAGCGCGGGCCCCGCAGCGTGACCGCATCCGATCCCGGCCGACAACAACAACAGCCACGATCGGTTCACCCCCACAGAGTCTCATCGCCGCGGCGCGAACCGACATGAAGATGTGTTTCAGCAAGCCGAGCGAGTCACAACGCGAACAAGCGGACGCCGAACGATGCGCCCGAGAACCACCCGTCGCGATAGATCACCGGCGCGACGTAGACGCACGCCGCCGAGCTCCGCCCGAGCACACCACCGAACGCGCTGTACTGCGTGCACGCTTGGAAGTCGGCCGACATCATGTAGAAGTGATCGCGACCGCTGATCGGGGCCTCGCCGTTGTGGAATTCTTCGCTGATCCATTCGATCGCCGGCACGAGCTGCGCACCGACCAGCCACTTCTGCGTGCGATAGCCGTATCCCGGTGACGGCAGCTCGATCGTCGCGAGCTGGGCACCGGTGAGCATCGGCTCGCCGGCCGACATCGGCTTGCCGCCGGCGATGCCGGCCTCGAAGCTACCGCCGAGCGAGTAGTACCCGAACCGCCCCATGTGCCCGCCACCGATGTAGGTGCGAAACCCGATGCCGGCGAACACCTCGGACCGACGTGACGAGACGAGGCCGTTGCCGAGATCGAGGGGCGGCAGCGACGGGATGTCGACCGCGTCGACCGACACCACGAGCAGCGATGGACCAGCCATCGCGGGATATGCGCTCGGTGCGGGTAACGGGGTGCCGAGATCATCGGACGGATCGGCCCGACCGACGAGCGGCGCGGCAACGACGGCAAGCACGACGAGCCGCTTCATTGCAGCTCGAGGCTGCCGGTCAGCCTCCCCCTGCTCGGCGTTAAGGCTTCGTTGCCGCGACGGCGACCACCTTCGCAGCGAGGCGGTGAGCTACTTGCAGCTCGCGAACGTCTCGGTCGCACACGTGCAGCCGCTCGAGTCGCACGTGCAGTCCATGCCGTTGTAGACCGCATCGCAGTCGTTGCGCGCGAGGCACGCAGCCTCGGTCGTCAGCGTCGCGCACGCGGCCTGCGCGACCTCGGGCTGGCAGCTCTCGAACGACGGCACGAAGTTCGGCGGCTGGTTGACCGGCCCGGTGTAGAGCGACGTGCAGTTGTCGTGCGCGACGCAGGTCGCTGCGTCGAGCCCGGTGCAGCTGCCTTCGACCGCACCGCTCGGCGGCGGATCCCAGCAACCCCAGAACACCGGCTTCGAGGCGCTGTCGTCTTGATACGCGGCGTGACAGCTCGGCGTCGCGAGGCACGCGGTCTCTCCGAGCGATTCACACGTGCCATAGCACTGCGGCCAGTTCGGTGGCGGCTCGGTTGCGAGATCGTCACACGGGCCGCATGCCTGTTCGCACGGCGAGCTGAACGATTCGCACTGGCCGGTGCTCGGATCGCGATACTCGAGCGCGATGCCGGGCGTCGCATAGTCACATGGCGGAGGCGTGGTGTCGGTGCAGCCGGCGAGCAACGTGATCAGCAAGGCGAGGCTCTTCATAGGCAATGGTTAGTAAGCAAGGCTCAGACCAGCCCTAACCATCGACGATCGCCTCGCGCATCGTCAGATTCCTGAGGCGCTCGCCGGCCGAAACCCAGGAACCCGAGGCGGTTGGAGCCCCCGGGTAGCACGCGCGTAACATCCGCCGCCCCCGTCTTTTGTTATGACTCCAACGTGATTCGGCTCGCGATCGGAGCGCTGTGTGTCGCGGCCTGTGCTCGGCACTCGACCGCGACGCTCGACGCGGTGGGCGACGGCTCGGTCGATGCCGCTGCCGACGCTGGCTCCGGCGAGGTCTCGACGCTGACCGCGCAGACCGCACCGAACACCTCGGCAAGCCCGTTGTTCGCCGACGACTATCGCAACTACAACGCGAGCGCTCAGACCGGCAACGGCAACGGCGACCTCGTCCCACGTGCGATCTCGACGGTGCCGCTGACGACGGTCGCGCGCCAGCTCTACGTCGAGACCCAGACCTGGTTCTGCCATCTCGCGGCGAACGAAGCCGGCGCCCGGCTCGCTCCGAACGCGCGCTGCGGCTCGCACATCGACGTCGGCTACAACGCGGACGATCCCGCGCACGTCCAGCGCGCGATCGCGGATCTGGAGGGCCGCGGCGTCGCCGGCATGATCATGGACTGGCCCGGCAAGGACTCGAGCCACGACGCCAACGCGGCGTTTTACCCGACCGCGACGAGCAGCGACGAGATCCACGCGCGCGCATCGAACGAGATCGGCACGAACGCGATCTACGCGGTGGCGGCGGCCGCAGATCCCACGACGTTCCACTTCGCGGTGATGGAAGACGAAGGCATCACGAACTGCCGCAACGGCTGGTCGGGTGGATGCGCGTGCTGGCCGGCCTACGGCGCGACGTGCAACGAGACGAGCCAGGTGATCAGCGACCTGTCCTACATCCGCGACCATTGGGCGCAATCGCCGGCTTATCTGCGCATCGCCGATCAGCCGGTCGTGTTGTTCTTCGCACCCGACTACAACGCGTGCCCCGACTCGACCAAGACGCCGTGTCAGACGATCGATTGGACCGCGGTCCATCAACTCGTCGGCGATCAGCTGTGGATCTTCGAGGGCAAGGGTGGCTACGGCCACGTGTTCTCCGCCGGCGGCTTCAACTGGTTGTCGACGACGCTCTACCCCGGCTCGGACGCGTCGTCCGGCGACAACGAGGTCGAGGACTACGATGCGTTCGTCACCGCCACGGGCAACGTCGGCGCGAGCCAGCACGTCGTGGCCTCCGCGTTCAAAGGCTTCGACGACGCGGTCACCGACGGCTGGAACTACGGCGACGGCTCGCACACGCGCTACATCGATCAGCGCTGCGGCCAGACCTGGCTCGCGACCCTGGCGCAGGTCGCCCGTGACTTCGCGCAAGGCGTCGAGGTCCTGCAGCTCGTGACCTGGGACGACTACGAAGAGGCCACCGAGCTCGAGACCGGCATCGACGCGTGCGTCACCGCGATCGCGGCTCGGGTGTCGGCCGGCCAGCTCACGTGGTCGGTGACCTACGGCGAAGATCTCACCGGCGCGACGAGCGGGAGCGAGGCTACGATCGATCACTTCGCGATCTGGGCGTCGCCGGACGGCGAGCAGCTCGTCCGGGTCGGGCCCGACCTCGGGCGCGACGCGAACGGCGACCTGCCCCACGCGCTCGATCTCGGCCGCTATCGGCCACCGCCGGCTGCGACGATGCTGTTCGTGCAAGCGATCGGCAAGCCGTTCCTGACCAACGCGATGTCGCCGGCGATTCCGCTGACGCCGTGACACCCGCGCAATCGAGTCGCCACACGAACCGTGTAGCCTAGGCTCGTGGCCGAGCCTTCCCCACACCGCCTCACGCGGTGGCTATCGCGCGCTTCGCCCGGCTTGTTCGCCGCCTATGCCGTGGCGATGGCGTTCTCGACGTACTTCGCGATGTATGCGTTTCGCCGGCCGTTCGCCGCCGCTTACTACGAGGGGTCGACGTTCGCCGGAATCGATCTGAAGAGCGCGCTGATCATCAGCCAGCTCGTCGGTTATGCGCTGTCGAAGTTCATCGGGATCAAGTTCAACTCGGAGATGCCGCCGCGCCGCCGCGCGTGGGCGCTCGTCGTGTTGATCCTGTGGGCCGAGCTCGCGCTGCTCGCGTTCGCCGTATTGCCTCCGAGCGGCAAGGTGTTCGCGCTGTTCGCGAATGGCATCCCGCTCGGCATGGTCTGGGGCATCGTCTTCAGCTTTCTCGAAGGCCGCCGGACCTCGGAGATCCTCGGGGCCGGGCTCAGTTGTGCGTACGTCGTCGCGAGCGGTGCGGTCAAATCGGTCGGCCGGCTGCTGCTCGACACCGGGATCAGCGAGTCGTGGATGCCGTCGGTGACCGGCGCGCTCGCGTTGCCGCTGTTTCTTGGCGCGGTCTACGGCCTGAGCAAGTTACCGCCGCCGAGCGCGGAAGACGTCGCGGCGCGGACCGAGCGCGAGCCGATGAGTCGCGCCGAGCGCCGCGCCTTCGTGCGCGCCTACTTGCCCGGGTTGGTCACGCTCGTGCTCGCCTATTTCTTGCTCACGGGGTACCGCGATTTTCGCGACAACTTCGCCGCCGACATCTGGAAGGACCTCGGGCTCGGCGATCGCGCGAGCCTGTTCACGTTGACCGAGATCCCGATCGCGCTGTCGGTCATGCTCGTGCTCGCGCTGCTCTACCTCGTGAAGAACAACCGGCTCGGGCTGAAGCTGACCTACGTGATCATGGGGGCCGGCGCCGTGCTGATCGGCCTGTCCACGCTGTTGTTCGACGCGGGCGCGATCGGGCCGGTCACCTGGATGACCGCGGTCGGGCTCGGTCTCTACCTCGGCTACGTCCCTTACGGCTGCGTCCTGTTCGACCGAACGATCGCGGGGCTCCGGATCGTGGCGACCGCGGTGTTCCTGATCTACTTCAGCGACGCGATCGCCTACGGCGGCTCGGTCGGGATCGTGCTGTACAAGACGCTCGGCCAGAGCGCGACGTCGAAGCTGCAGTTCTTCCGGTACCTGTCGTATGTGACGAGCGTCGTATCGATCGTGTGCCTGGCGACGAGCGGGCGTTACTTTCTCAAGCGAGTGCGTCCCGGGTAACGCGAGTCGTGCTACTCACAGGTTGGTGACAGATTCGTCGCGGCCCGGTAGCAAAATCACAGCGAGAGTGATCTGGTTGGCGACCGCGAGCTTGGTCGTCGCATGCAGCGAGCAGGCACCGCCGTTGACCGATGCGACTTCGTTGCAGTGTCCATCTCCCGGGGACCTGCCGTTTCGCCTGATCTCCCACGGCTTCCAGAGCTCCGCGAACGAAGCGCTCGTCTCGACCGACACGCGGATCAAAGACGAGGCCTCGGACTCGTTCGGCAATGCCGACGGCGCGCAGGCCAACGTCTATCTCGTCGACAACCAGGCCCCGGACAACTCGCCGATCGATTATCACGGCGCGAAGGCGCGCACGATGCCGACGCAGGGCGTGTTCTCGTCGCCGTTGCCCGGCGAGAACGTGAGCCTGTGGTTCTACGACGCCGATCAGACGGCCTGGCAGACCGTCGGTCGCGGCCAGACCGGATCCGACGGCTACTACGATCTCCCCGACACCGGCTTCGTCGCGCCGAACGGCCAGCCGATCTATTCGATGCTCGAGGCGGATGGCACGTGCGCCACTCACTACGACTACTTGATGCCGGGTGGATCGAAGTTCGTCGTCGTCGACATCGACGGCACGTTGACGACGAGCGACGCCGAGCTGATCACGCAGGTCACCGACGAGACCTACGTGCCGATGATGATGACCGCGGCGAACACGATGGCGCAGGCGTGGGCGGCGAAGGGCTATCCGATCGTCTACCTGACCGCGCGCGAGCACGTGTTCGACACCGAGACCCGGATCTGGCTCGACATGATGCAGTTCCCGAAGGGCCCGGTCATCACGTCGAACGGCAGCGGCTCGACCGCGGACGTCTACAAGACGATGTGGCTCCAGCGCATGATCACGAGCTTCGGCTGGGTGCCGTACGCGGCGTATGGCAACGCGGCCACCGATATCACGGCCTATGCGAACGCGAGCATCCCGCTCGATCACACGTTCATCATCGGACCCGAAGGCGGCATGGGCGGCACCGTCGCGATCCCGAACGACGACTACACGCAGCACATCGCGACGTTCATCGCCGCGCAGCCCGACAACAACTGATCGAGCTCGAACGCCAGCTCAGGGCGTGCCGCACGGGCGCGAGTCGACGTCGTCGGCTTTGCCGTAATCGTTGCCATTCGAGCACACGAAGAAGTCGCGGCGACAATCGCCGCTGCTGCACATCTCGAAGCGCTCGTGGCACTCGTGACACAGCCGCTTCTCGTCGTCGACCTTCGCCTGCGCGGCGAGGTGCTCTTGCGCGACCTCGGTCTCGTGCGCTTCGCGACCTTGCTTGACCTCGAGCGCACGACGCGCGACCCGCGCGCCACGGGTCTCGACCGACGAGCCGACGACCACGGCATATTCGAGCAGCTCGCCGTTGACCATCGCGCCCGATCGCGGCACCGAGCCGAACGTCAGCGTCGCGCCGCCGGTCTTGTCTGCACACACGTCGATGCTGCCGTCGCTGCCCGAGAACCGTCGTTGAAATCCGCCGAGGCTCGCGTCGGTGCCGTTGTCAAACGACACCCCGAAGCTGAGTGCGGCGTCGAACGACCACGCAACCCCGATGTGATAGCAGTGTCCCGCGGCCATATCGATGTGCCGTGTCGCCACGACGCCTCGCTCGGCCACGCGCATCGGGGGGGCGAACGCGGCGGCGCCGGCGAGCTTCGCGAGATCGTGCGCGCGGCCCTCGGCCGCGGTCCACTGCGCTTCGGTCGCGGGTGCGTGACTGGGCCCCGAAGACGAGGTCGCGACTCCGGCACCCGGGGTGGAGAACATGGCCATCGGGCTACATGCGGCGAATGCGGCGACAACGCTGCCCGCCGCAGCAACGAGAATCGAACGAGCGACGATTTTCATGCGCGTCCGGACGAGGCGCCGCGCCGAAAGTCTCATCGGTCACCGCACTGTTACAATCGGTCCCCGAGAACCGCCGCCGTCAATCGAAGTTGTCGTGCCCAGAGTCGGAATTGAACCAACGACACGCGGATTTTCAGTCCGCTGCTCTACCAACTGAGCTACCTGGGCGGGGGACCGAGAGACTACACAGGCCGATTGCGGCTGGCAACCGCCAGGCGTGAATCACGCGCGGCGCTGATGGGCTCGACGGGGGCGCGGTGGCACAATGCTCGGTGGGACCATGGCGGGCAACGATGCCACCGATCCGGCACCTCGGCAGACGCCGGTGCCGCTCGAAGGCGATGGCCGCGAGCTGATCGGGCTCGTCATCGACAATCGCTACAAGCTCGACTCGACCCTGGGTCGCGGCGGCATGGGGCTCGTGTTTCGCGCGACGCA
Organism: uncultured delta proteobacterium; assembly: GCA_963848295.1. Taxonomy (GTDB): domain Bacteria; phylum Myxococcota_A; class Polyangia; order Haliangiales; family Haliangiaceae; genus JABFXX01. The sequence continues at coordinate 368,387 of CAWKDB010000010.1, forward strand.
CGTCGGGTTGCGCCGGCAGGTCGCCGTCAAGATCCTGCACCCGTCGCTCGCCGCGTCGCCGGAGGTGCGCAATCGGTTCGAGCGCGAGGCGCTGTCGGTCGGCAAGATCGATCATCCGAACTGCGTGTCGACCTACGATGTCGGCCGCCTGCCCGACGGCTCGCTGTATCTCGCGATGGAGCTGCTCGAGGGCCGCGCGTTGTCCGAGGTGCTCGAGGGCGAGCGCCAGCTCGCGCCGGGTCGCGCGTTGCACATTCTCCGTCACGTGTTGCGCGGGCTCGGCCATATCCATGCCGCGGGCCTGATCCATCGCGACATGAAACCCGAGAACATCTTCCTGATCCGCCAGGGCGACGACTACGACTTCGCGAAGATCCTCGACTTCGGCATCGCGAAGCCGATCGACGGCGAGATCGACGACGGCGTGCGGCTGACCCAAGCCGGAATGGCGTTCGGGACGCCGATCTACATGGCGCCCGAGCAAGCGCTCGGCAATCCGCTCGATGGCCGCGCCGATCTCTACGCGGCGTCGATCCTCGCGTACGAGATGTTGTGCGGTCAGCCGCCGTTCTACTCCGACGACAAGCTCGAAGTGATGGCGATGCACACCGGCAAGCCGGTGCCGCCGATGCGGTCGCGGCTGATCAAGGGCGGCAAGCCGGTGCCGTCGTCGCTCGAGAAGATGATCGCGAAAGGGCTCGCGAAGAAACCGTCGGATCGCTATCGCGAGGCGGCGGTGTATCTCGCGGCGGTCGAGAGCGCACTCGAGACGCCGGATGGCGGCGTCACCGAGGTCGAGTTCGAGCGCCCCGGCACCGGCTCGCAACCGCTGGTGACCGAAGACGGCACGGTGCGGATCACCGGCAGTAGCGAAGTGACCGGCCAAGCGAGCGAGCACATCGGCCAAGCGATCGAGGATGCGCTCGAAGACGCGCTGGCGAGCGCACCGACGAAGGTCGCGTCGCCCTCGGGGCCCGCGCGGCTCGCCACGCTTGCGGGCCCGGGCGTGGCGCCGGATCTCGAGGCGCCCGAGGCGCCCGTGGTCGCGCAAGGCTCGGCACGTGGCCGACCGGCGGTCGGCGGCGTCGGCATCGGCCTGCCGTACACCGGCCCGAGCGGCGAGCCGATCTTCGGGTTGACGCCGGAGCAGCGACTCGCGAGCGCGAAGCCGCGCAAGCGCACCGGCCTCTATGTCGCGATCGGCGCCGCGGTTGTCGCGATCGCCGCCGGTATCGCGATCGCGATCGTGACGCGGCCGGCCCATCGCAGCAGTCGCTCGGCGCTCGCCGAGTCGGCGAGCGAAGCGCTCGACCGCGGCGATCCGGCTAAGGCGATCGCGCTGCTCGAGGCGCAGCCGGCCGCGATCGCGCAGGATCGCGACGCCGAGCTCGTGCTCGGTCACGCCCATGCCGCGCGGCACGAGAGTGCGCCGTCGCTCGCCGCCTATCGCCGGGCGCTCGAGCTCGATCCGCGGCTCGAGGCCGATCCGGCGCTGCGCTCGAACTTGCGCGCGATGGCCGCGGATCGCGATCCCGATGTCGTCCGAAATGCGTTCGATCTATGGGTCGGCCATACCCAGGATCCGACCGCGAAGAAGGCGCTGCTCAACGCCGCGATCAGCGAGGATCTCGATCGCCGCCGCGCGGCTGCGCCGTTGATCGATCGGTACAAGCTCGGCGACTCGGTCGAATGGCTGACCGCGTATAGCTTCGATCTCGAGCAAGACGCGACGTGCGAGCTCCGCCAGCAAGCGGTCGCTCGGTTGCGCGCCCTCGGCGATGCGCATGCGGTGCCGGCACTCCAGCGCGCGCTCGCTCGCCGCGGCAAGTTCGGGGCGTACAAGGGCAAGCCGATCAACACGTGCCTGGCCGAGGATGCGCGCGCGGCGATCGGTTATCTACGCGGCCTGGTCCCCGCCGGACACCCGTGACGTCCGAGCTCGAGCTCCCCGACCTCCCGCGGTGGGTCGAAGCGCATGGCGTCGCCGAAGATCGGGACGGCTGGCGCGAGCCGGTCGGCGGTGGGCTCGCGATCGGCCACGACGCGACGCGCGTGATCATCATCGTCGGCGAGGCCGAGGTCGATGCGACCGTGGCGCTGGTCGCCGCTCGGCCGAGCCACGCCGTCGTGTTCGGCGGCGAGCGCGGCGATCTCGTCGCGGCGTTCGAGGCGCGTGGTCGGTTCGTCGAGCGGGTCATCGTTCACACGCTCGCCGACGCCGATGCGCTGCCCGATCTCGACGGCGCCGCGTTACTCGGCGAGACCGCGGTGCCCGACGTTCCGCCCGCGCTCGCGGCCGAGCTCGCGTGGGCTCGCGCGCGCGGCCCGATCTGGGCGGTGTGGGTCGACGACGCGCCGCAGAGCTTCGCCTACGCGCTGTGGCGCAGCGCCGGTTGGTTCGACATCACGATCGAGACCCTGCCCGGCTATCGCCAGCTCGGGCTCGGCACGATCGCGGTGACCGCGATGATCCGCGCCGAACGCGCCGCCGGGCGCGAGCCGGTGTGGGCCGCCGACGAGCACAACGCCGCATCGCTCGCGCTAGCGCGCCGCCTCGGCTTCACGCCGAGCGACGAGGTCTGGGTCGCTGCAGGAGCGCAGGGCTGAGCCGCGCGGCCGCAGTGCTGGCGACGATCGCGCTCGCGACCCCCGCTCGCGCCGAGCCGTCCGATCGCGACGTCGTGCTCGCCGGGATCGCGATGGCGCCGCCGATGTACGTCCTCGGCGTGTCGTTGCACGAGGGCAGCCACGCGCTCGCCGCCGAGCTCGTGGGCGCGAAGGTCGACGAGCTCCACCTGTTCCCGCCCGGCCGCGATCCCCACGTCGGTGCGTTTCGGTTTGGTTGGACCTATGTCCACGGACTGTCCACGCGGCGGGCCCAAGAATTGTTCTACCTCGCGCCGAAGATCACCGATGTCGCGCTGCTCGGCGGGTTCGCCGCGCTCGTGTACTCCGGCGCCTGGCCGCACGACCGCTACGGCTCGGTCGCGCTGACCGTCGTCGGCACCGGGCTGTGGGTCGATTTCGCCAAGGACGTCGCGCTGTTCTCACCGAACAACGACGTCACGAAGGCTCTCGACCTATGGTGCATGAAGGGCTGGCGGCAGCTACCGGCGCGGCTGGTCTATGCCGCGGCTGCGGTCGGGCTCGGCTTCATCGTCGCCCATGCCTACCAGCGGACGTTCGAACGCGATCCCGCCCCCGCAAATCCTACCGTCCCGGTGTTCGCGGCGAGCTTTTAGTGCGTTGCAGTCGCTCGCCTGGCTATGCGATGGTCCGCCGATGAAGACCATCGCGACCATCGTCCTGTCCCTGACGCTCGCCTTCGCGGCGTCTCCCGCCCGAGCCGGCGACGCCAAGGACGTCGAACCGGCCTCGGTAAAGAAGTTCCTCGCGTTCTTCGACAAGCTCGCCGACACGATCGTGGCCGACAAGGACAGCTGCCCGAGGATGGCCAAGGACGTCAACTCACTCGTCGACGCGAACCAAGATCTGCTCAAGATCGCGGCTCAGGCCGACAAGGACGGCAAGAAGATGCCGGACGAAGCGCAGAAGCACATGAAGGACACGCTGAACAAGATGCTCCCCGCGATGATGAAGTGCAAAGACGACAAAGAAGTGATGTCGGCGTTTAAGCGGCTCGATGTGAAGCACACCGCGAAGTAGCTATTGCTTCGCCGCGTGCTTGTCGGCGCGGCGCTGCCCGAACAGCATCTGCTTCTCGAGATGCGCGCGCAGCGCGGCGTAGAACTCTTTGAGGAAGCGCTCGTCGTCGCGCACGACCTCGGCGTAGTCGAGCTTGGCGCGGATCTTCTCGGACACCGTGCGGACCGCTTCCCAGTAGCCGAGGTCGCTGGCGTTCTGGCGCAGCACGCCCTCGAGCACTTGCAGCTCGAAGACGCCGTAGATCGCGAGCTGCGCGTCGCTGAACGCGAACGCCGGCCCGCGCGGCGCGACCGGCCCGATCTCGGGCGCCTCCGAGCCACCCGTCAAGTCGGGGAGCAGCACGACCTTGGGTTGGACCACGACGCGCGTGCCGGCGATCAGATCGCCGATCCGCAGCCTGTCCTTGTTGAACAGCGGCATCAGCAAGAACACGAACATCCACGCGACCGCGACGAGCATCGCCCAGCGCGGTGCATCGGGCCACAGCAGATGGCTGACGAGCAAGAAGCGCAGCGGCGTCCAGATCTCGAGCTCGCGGATCAAGTTGCGCGCGAGCACCGACGACGCCTCGAGTTGGCCGCCGCGCGCATCGATGACGCGGATGCCGATCCGGCGCTTGCCGGGGGTCTGGCCCTGCCAGCGAAGCTCGAAGAACGCGAAGTAGAAGTTGACGACGAGAAACGACACGATCGTGACCACCGCGCGCAGCCAGCTCGCACCGCGGCCCGCCGCGGTCGATAACGCGATCGCGATCGCGGCGACGACCACGAGCTGGAGGATCGCGTCGAGCACGAACGCGGCGGCGCGATCGCCCGCGCCCGCGAGCTTGAACCGCAATGCGATCCCCTCGGGCGTGACCAGCTCGCGCACGAGCTTGTCGCTCGCGAGGTCGCGCAGGCCCGGCACGAGCGGATCGTCCACGCCGGTCACGCGCCGCCTCGCTCGAGTCGGTCGCGCGCCCGCCCGCACAGGCCGAAGTACGCGAGCCACGACGCGGCGGTGACCGCGGCGACGGCGTAGCGCACCTCGATGTCGGACACGAGCTGACGAAAGATGCCCTCGATCAAGCCGGCGACGAACAGCATGATCACCGCGCCGACGACGAGGATCGCGGCGTGACGACCGCGATCGCGCAGCGCCTCGAGCCGCGGCTGCGCGCCCGGGAACACGAGCCCGTGGGCGAGCAAGAACCCCCCGGCGCCGCACAAGATCACCGCGGTCAGCTCGGTCACGCCGTGAGGCAGGAGCCATCCCCACAAGTCCCAGCCGAGCCCGCGCGAAGCGTAGAGCGCCGCGAAGGCACCGAGCGTCAGGCCGTTGTAGAACAGCAGCACCAGCGTGGGCAGCCCCGCGACGAAGCCGAGCGCGAACGCGAGGATCCCGATCCGCGCGTTGTGCGAGAACAGATCGGCGGCGAACGTGCCGAGCACCTCCGACGTGCTCTCGCTGCGGTACAGACCGTCGCGCAGCTCGGTCGTCGACGACGCCGGCGTCCGACCTTGCGCCATGTCTCCGGCGAACGCGTAGTAGTAGTCGGGGTTGTCGCGGGTCAGCGAGTACGCCATCGCGGCACCCGCCACGGTGATCGCGCTCGCGAACAAGATGTGCCAGCGCGCGGCGCGCACGCTCGCCGGCCACCGCCAGGTGAAGAAGTCGGCGAGCTTGCGGCCGACGTGTTGCCGCGTGCCGTAGACCACGAAGTACGCGCGACCGACGAGGCTCTCGAGGTAAAGGACCAGCGCGCGATCGAGCGAGATCGAGCGCGCGACCGAGAGCGACGACAGCGTCGCGCGATAGAGATGGGGCAGGCGCGCGAGCTGCTCGGCGGTCAGCCGGCGCAAGCCCTTCGTATCGACGAGCCGGATCAGCTCCTCGAGCTCGCGCCACGACGCTTCGCGCTCGCGCCGGAACTCCACCGATCGGATCGTCGCGCCGGCGCCGGTCACAACAGCTCCCTGCGCTTGATGTCGAGGTAGCGGTTGACCAGGGCCATCGAGAACTCACCTGGGGTCGCGTCGATGCAATGCGCGCCGGCGCGGCGCAGTCGTTCGATCACGATGTCGCGCTCGCGCGAGAAGTCGGTCGCGACGACCGCCTGGTGCAGGGCATCGAGCGTGCGCGGTCGGGCGAGAGCGCGCGCCTCGAGCGACGGATCCTTGACCGCGACGAACAGCACGAGATGGCGGCGCGCGAGCCGGGTCACGTTCTCGATCATCAGCTCGGCGGTGACCGTGTCCAGAACATCGGTGAACAGCACGACGAGCGAGCGCCGGTGCAACCGCGTCCACAGCTCGGCGAACGTCAGCGTGAAGTTGGTCTCGACTCGACGGTAAGCGATCTCGGCCGACAGCGCCTGCAGCTTGTGGAAGGTCTGCATGCCGCCTGCGGGCGCGGCCCAGGTCCGGATCCGTTCGTCGAACCCGAGCAGGCCGACGCGATCGCCGGTGCGCAAGCAGAACCAGCCGAGCAAGATCGCCGCGTTGATCGCGTGATCGAGCTTCGGCACGCCCGCGATCGGCTCGTTCATCAGTTGACCGCCGTCGACGGCGAGCACGACCTGGTGGTTGCGCTCGGCCCGGAACTCCTGACACAGCAGCTTGCGATGGCGCGCCGACGCCTTCCAATCGATCGCGCGGTAATCGAGACCGGGCACGTAGTCACGCAGTGATTCGAACTCGGTGCCGTCGCCGAGGTAGCGCTCGACCTTGAGCCCGGCCATGAAGTTGCGATCGGCGAACATCCGCAGCGCGATCGCTCGCACCGCGCCGAGGTTCGGTCCGACCTTGACCTTGCGATCGATGGGGACGGCCGCGGTTCGCTCGACGAGGCCGAGCGGCCCGGTCCATCGCGCGTACAGCGTGCGCAGCGCGTGCTCGCCGCGCCGGCGCGGCAGCAACGTGAGCTCGACGGTCGCTCTCGAGGGCCGACTCGCAGCGCCGAACCTCGCCTCGAGCGGCGGCTGCGGCTCGAGCTCGGCGTCGAGCTCGGCGACGAGCTGCACCGGCGTCGGGCGGCGCCAACGCGCGACCAGCGCGATCGTCGCGACTCCGCTCTCGCCGATGAAGAGCTGATCCGGCAGGTGGGCGGTGATCGCGAGCCTGCGCCGCGGCAAGCCGAGCACGAAGTCGATGCCGGCGAGCAAGATCGCGGCGCCGAGGAACGACAGCCACACCGTCCATAGCCGAGGCGAGATCGCGACCGCGGTCAAGGACAGCGGAATCCCCGCGAGAAACACGAGCAAGCAGCGGAGCGTGGGACGCATGCGTCAGCGCGGCGCTGGGACCTGCTCGATGATCTGGCGCACGACGGCTTCGGTCGTCAGGCCTTCGATCTCGGCGCTCGGCGCGAGCACGAGGCGGTGGCGCAGCGCCGGGACGGCGAGCGCCTTGACGTCGTCGGGCAGCACGAACTCGCGGCCGTTGATCGCCGCGAGCGCCCGGCTCGCGGTCGCGAGCATCGTCGCCGCACGCGGGGATGCGCCATACGCGATCGCCGGACGTTCGCGTGTCGTCCGCACGACGTCGACGATGTAGTCGAGGATCGGATCGGACAGCACGATCGTCGCGACCACGTCGCGCATGGCCGCGATCGTCGCGAGGTCGGCGACCGGCTTGACCTCGAAGTCGGCGAGGTTCGGCATCGTCGTGCGATGGCCATGGCGCACGACGATCGCGCGCTCTTCGTCGCGACTCGGGTAGCCCATGATGACCTTGAACAGAAAGCGATCGAGCTGCGCCTCGGGCAGCGGGTACGTGCCCTCTTGCTCGATCGGGTTCTGCGTCGCGATCACCATGAACCCTTCACCGAGGTCGTGGGTCGTGCCGTCGACCGTCGTCGCGCGCTCTTGCATCGCCTGGAGCAACGCGGCCTGGGTCTTCGGCGGGGTCCGGTTGATCTCGTCGGCGAGCAGCAGGTCGGTGAAGATCGGCCCCTTCGTCAGCGTGAACGTGTTCGTCTGAAAGTTGAACAGATTCGTGCCGATGATGTCGCCCGGCATCAGATCGGGCGTGAACTGAACGCGGCCGAACTGCAACGACAACCCGCTCGCGAACGTGCGGGCGAGCAGCGTCTTCGCGACGCCGGGCACGCCCTCGAACAAGACGTGGCCCTCGCACAACAACGCGACCATCAGCAGATCGATCGCGTGATCTTGGCCGACGACGACGCGATGCACCTGCTCGCGCAGCTGGGTGGTGAGATCACGAATGCTTGCAAGGTCCATGGATCATCTCCGAACGCCAGCGATAGATCTGGTCGGCGAGCTCGAGCAGCCGCTGCGTAGAACCGCCCGCGGCGACGTCGGCTTGCAGGCCAGGCAACGAGATGGTCACGCCGCGCACTCCGCGGATGCGCTCGAGCCATGCGGTGATCGCGGCCGGCGTCAGGCCGTCGGGCGCGTGCAACGAGCGGGTCACCGCGGTGACGTTGACCGCGAGGTAACGGCGCAGCGCCTCGACGTGATGGCCACCGAACCCGAGCAGGCCGGCGGTGTTGCGGATCAAGAAGTCTTTGCCCGGCGCGATCGGCGGCGGCGCAGCGCGCAGCGGACCGAACCGAACCAGCGCGGCCCAGATCACGAGCAGCGCGCAGATCATGATCTGCACGGTCGCGAGCACGACCGGGAAGCCGAGCAACACGTGCATCAGGCTCGGATTCTGTGCGTAGCGCCGGCCGTGGATGCTCTCGTCGATCACCACCGGGCCATCGCCGCGCAGCCGATCGATCAGCGACACCACGAACCGCGCGTTCTCTGGGTGGCGCAGACCGGCGTTGTTGATGACGTCGGGGTCCGCGAGGATCCACAGCTCGATCCCGTCCACCTTCGCGTGGCCGAGCAGCGCGTGACCGCCGTCGAACACGTCGCTCGTGAAGTCGGCGTCGCGGGGCACGTCGAGGAACTGCGCGAGCGCGACGGTCGGGCTGGAAAACCCTTCGTCGTTCGCCCACCGCGCCGGCGGCCGATCGCGGGCGATGCGCGGCGCCAGCGCGAGCGCAGCGAGCACGTCGTCGACCTCGTCGACCGAGACCAGGTGCGCCGAATCGATCCACGGCGAGTCCGCGGTCCACCGTCCGTACCACTTCGGCAGCACCACGAGCACGCGCCGCGCGCCCGCGATCTCGCGCCGCAGCTCGGGCACCGACCGACTGCGCGGCTCGGCGATCACGAGCAGCCCCTCGCTCGCCTGCTCGCCGCCGCCGCGCTGGGTGACCACGACCGGGATGTCGAGCTTGCCGAGCAACTCGACGAGCCCTTTGTGACCGATCGCCGACACCGAGTACGCGTCGCTCGTCGCCGAGGTCGACTGCTCGGCCGGATCGCGGCTGATCACGGTGAGCACGATCGCGGTGGCGAGCGATACGACCGCGACGCCGATCACGACCCACAGCGTGACCTTCGAGAACGGGCCGGCACCCTCGAGCGAGTCGACCGGCTCGGGCGTCACGCGCGTGCTCCTTGCGCGCGAAACGCCGCCGCGAACACCTGGAATTGCGCTCGGCAGCGTGCGAAGTCATCGGCGCTCGCGACGTCGCCGCCGAAAAACGTCAGCTCGACCGCGGTGATCAGGCCCGACAGCGCATCGCGCGAATCGGTCAGCAGCGGCACGCGCGCGAGGATCTCGCGGCTGGTGTGTGCGGGCGAGACGCGCACCGACGACGCGCGGACGAGCTCCTGCAGCGTCCGCAACAACAGCGCGTGGATCGCCTCGCTATACCGGCCGTCGTTCGCGAGCACGTCGGCATCGTCGAGTGGGCGGTCGACGACGGCAAGATCGAGCGGCGCTGGTGCCGTCGAGTCGCCCGCGAGCTCGACGTCGTCGCCGCCGTACTTGACGAGCTCGGTCGTGAGCCAGAACGCGAGCAGAACTACTGCCACCGCGATCACACCCCACATCAGGAAACTGAGGATCCGGCCGACCGGCCCGGAGCTCGCGTCGTCGTCCTCGTGGCGGCGATCGGGGCCGCGATCGGGCTCGGAGCGATCCGGCTCGTTCGCGCTGCCGCGATCTGCCTCGCTGCGGTCATGACGCGCTTGGTCGGGCCGCGGCGGCGTCGTATCCGCTGGCAGCTCCTTCTGATAGCGATCGTCGAGCACGGCGGCGCGCGCATGCTCCACGCGATCCCCGTCGGCAGACGCCCGGGGCGACGCCGCGAGCAGCACGACCGCGATCGGCACCCAAAGCCGCACGCCATACCATCGCACACAAGTCCTGTCCGGGACTCCGACAGCTGCCGGGGATCCTGGCAGTCCAACTGGCCCGAATCGCGCGTCGCCCACCGGGGCATGGCGCTTGCTGGTGAGCGGCCCATGCTGTCCATGGTGTTCGCTCTCGCGCTCGCGACCGCGGTTGGCAACGTCGCCGCGATCGGGCGACTCATGGGCGTCGCGCGCGCGCTGGACGACGGCCCTACCGTGCGCTGACCGTCGCTGCGCCCGCCACTTTGATCCACAAGGTGCCGCCGGTCGCCGGCTCCCAGAACCAGCCGGAGGTCGCCGCGATCGCCGCGGCTCGGCTCGCCAGCTCGGGCACCGCGACACCGTCGACCATCACGACGGTCGGCGCTGCGGTCGCGATCACCTCGAATACCGCGCCTTCGCCGAACACCGAGCCCGGCGTGAACTGCAGCGCGAGCGCCCCGCCGACCGGTTGCTGCTGCGCGATCACCGAGCCGTCGTAGACCGTGAACTGCGAGGGGGTCGCGGCCGGCGCGACCCGCAGCCACAACGCGCCCGGATCGTTCGCGAACGAATCTATCGGCGAGCTCGCCGGCACCGGCGCGGTCGTATCGATCGTATCGCGCAGCATCGGCACGATCGCGCCTCGGGCGAGGAACAGCGGCAACGTGTCGAGGTCCGCGTCGATCGTGATGTCACCACCTCCGGCGTACGGCGTACCGGTCCACCAATCGAGCCAGGTCCCCGGCGGCAACAACAAGCTGCGCGACGTCGCGCCCGCCGCGACGATCGGCGCGGCCACGATCGAGTCGCCGAACAGATATTCGTCGTCGGGGAACTCGCCGAGCGATGGGAACGCCAGCCCGATCGCGCGCGCGATCGGACGGCCGGTCACCGCGATCGCCTGGGCGTACGTCCACGCGTACGGATAGAGCCGCATGTGCAGGCTCGCGTACTTCTGATACGTGTCGATCGAGGCCTGCGTCCGTCCGTTGGCGGCCGTGAGCTCCCACGGCATCTCGCTCGACGCATCGCCGACCTCCATCGCCGCGTTCACCGCGTTCGCTTCGACCCAGCGCAGCCAGGTCTCGTTGTCGGCCGGCGCGTGACGATAGCCGCCGGTGTCCGACGCGTAGAACGGAAAGCCCGACGCCGACAAGCCGAGGCCCTTGACGACCGCCGCCGGCAAGCCGCCGACCGCCGACGTCGACTGACCGGTGATCGTGTCGCCCTGGCGCGCGAAGCTCGCGTCGAGATCGCCGGGCCAGATGATCATGCCGCGCGTTTGATCGCCCCACCGGCCGGTCCGGCACAGCAGGAACCCGCCGGCTTGCGGCAGCTGATCGCGATACGCCTGGTGATAGAGCAGCTGATAGCGATAGTGCATCGTGTCTTCGTCGCTGCCGTCGGCGAACCGCCACGGCACGCGCTTGCCGTTGAGGCCGACGACGACATCCTCGGCGTAGTCGAGCTTGTAACCCTCGATGCCCATCGCGGTGTAGATCGCGAGGTTCTGCTGCCACCACGCATACGCGTCGGGGTTCGTGAAGTCGATCGGTTCGCTCCACGGGTTGACCTGCACGCCGACGATCGGCGGAAAATAGCCGTGCGCCGTGGCATAGGCGTTCTGCACCGGCGCCGGATCGGTGTTGGTGCCAGCGGCGGTGTACGGCGAGTGCCACACCGCGTAGCGCAACCCAGCGTCGTGGATCGCCTGCAACATCGCGGGCGGGTCATCGAACTTCGCGGCGGAGAAATCGAACGTCTCGACGCCGGTCGCGTACGGGCGATCGAACCACACGCCGCTGGTCGCGAGGTGGCGCGTCCGGATCTGCGAGATGTCGTCGATCATCTGCGCCTGATTCGCGGTCTCGTCGCGCCACAACAGCGGCCCGAGCGCCCACGGTGCGGGCAGCCCGGGAAAGCCGGTGATCGCGAAGTAGTGCTTCATCAGATCGAGCGGCTGGTCCTCGACGAACAGATGAAACGCGAGCCCGTTCGGTGAATCGGCGCCGGTGCCGAACGCGACGTCGACGAGCGTATCGCTCTGGCGCGCGACGTCGAACGAACCGGGCCGCATGCTCTCGACGAACAAGCCCCAGCCGGTCGTCCCGAGCAGCAGCGGCACCGGCACGTGGTTCTCGTCGTCGCCACCTTCGGCCGACAGATCGAGCTCCATCTGCATCGGCCGCAGCTTGCCGCGATGTTGCGCGGTGTCGCCCCACTCGCCGAGGCCGTAGAACGCCTCGGTCGGGTCGCCCTCGGGCCGGATCCGATAATACGCGACCGACTGGGTGCTCGGCTCGTCGGCGACGAACTTCGCGGCAAACCCGTTCGCGCCTTCGGGCGTGAACGTCACGGTCGCGTGCACACCACCGGCCTCGATCGCGACCGTCAGCGCGTCGGCCTGCGCGGCGCCGGCGGGCTCGAGCCGTTGCGCGGTGTGCCAGGTCAGGCCGCCCGGCGGCTCGGGCGGCGCATCGACGAACAGCCAGTACGGGTCGAAGCTGTCGCCCGCATCGAGATCGTCGACCGTGCCGATCTGAAACCCATCGGCGTGGAACGTGACGAGCGGCGTGCCGGCGCGGGCGAGCACGAGCGCACTACCATCGGCGGCGAGCGTGAGCGTCGCGTCGCCCGATGCGAGCGGGGGCACGGTCGGGAACGCGTTGTCGCCGCACGCGACGAGCCATGCAAAACCTGCGAGGACTGCGCGGCGCACCATGAGCGCGCAGCCTATCAAAACGCGAGCCGCAAGCCGACGTCCACGCTCTCGTCCGCGGGCGAGATCACGCCCTGGACGTAGACATGTACGTACGGCACGTTGAGCTGGAGCCCGCCGAGCGCGTGCACGGTGACCACCCCGGGGCTGGCCGACCCGCTCGCGGTCACCGTCGCGGTACCGACGTTCTCCATGTTCGATCGGATGTCGATGTCACCGGCGAGCGCGACATCGATCGTCGCGGGCGCGACCGTGACATCGAGCCCGCCGCCGGCGTACAGCGCGAGGTGATTCCACAGCCGCATGCCGGTCGTGACCTCGATCGGCACGGTCGAAGCCTTCGCGACGACGTTCAGCGTGCCGGTCGCCTCGAACGTGAGGTGCTCGGAGTCGCCGGCGGGGTTGTAGACCTTGAAGTTGATCGGCAGCGTGTCCGCCTTGCCGATCGTCGAGTACGCGTACTCGAAGCCGGTCGTCGCATCGAGCCCGAGCCAGCTGATCGCGCCGCGCCGCCGCTCGGGCAGGATCTTGTACTCGACGTGGACGCCGCCGGTCGCGAGGTGGCCGTCGAGCCCGTGGTACGACTCGGATTCGTAGTAGCCGTTCGCGAACACCGACCAGCGCGGATGCCCCCACCGGCCGAGGTTCGCGCCGGCCATGATCGCGAGGTTGAACACGATGCCGCCGAGCTCGTGACTCGAGTTGCCGAACGATGCATCGGTCGCGAGCGCGCCGTTCGCGACGACACCGACCATCAGCTCGCCCGGCAGCACCGCGTAGTCGACGCCGAGCCCATGATCTGCGATCGCGCTCGTCGAGGCGAACGCCTTCAGCAGCTGCGGAATCTGCGCGGTCTGAAACAGCGTGTCGAACTGGGTCTCGGCGTTCGTGATCAGATCCGGCACGGTCAAGTTCAAGTAGCTCGCGAGCTGCGCGCCGTTCTGGTTGAGCTGGACCGTGACGGTCGAGTCCGCGCGCGCGCCCGTCGCGCAGCACGCCACGACGATCCCGACGGCGATCGTGCGCATGGCTACCAGAAATCGAAGCCGATCGCGGCTTGCACGATCAGCGGGTTGACCATGACGTCCATCTTCGCGGTGCCGACCTCGACCGTGCCGAACGCCGGGATGTTCGGCGTGGCGACTTGAATGTGCTCGGCGGTCGCGTGCGCGTCCATCAGCGCGATGAACTTCACGTCGAGGCGGGCGTAGAACAGCTTCGACAGCCGGACATCGAGCCCGGCTTGCAGCGCGAGCCCGGGAGCCGGATCCACCGTGAACTTCGGTTGCGATACCGCGGTCAGGATCGGGTTCGTCATCTTCGCGCTCGTCGCGATCAGCATCGCGAACCCAGCGCCCGCATACGGGCGAAACCGGCCGTGATCGATGAGCTGATACACCGCGGTCAGCACGGGCGGCGCCGCGGTCGCTTCGCCGAGCTCGGGACCGAGCGCCGGGACGCCGGTCGGAATGCCGAGCGCGGTCGGCGCGATCGATTGGTTCGCGAGCGTACCCGTCGCGCGAAACTTCACGGTGAACGGCGTGCCGAGCACGGTCTCGAGCGACAGCCGATCGTGGAGCCACGGCAACACGACACCGACGATCAGCGCGGGAATCGTCGCGCCGGTGACCGAGGCGCCCGAGCCGGCGATCGGACCGTCCATCACGGCGAGGCTCGCGGGGCCGTCGACGTCCGCGAGCTGCAGCTCGTTCGACGTTGCGAGCGGCTTGACGAACGCGACTCCGACACGGAGGTACACCCGATGGCGGCGCTCGGGTCTGAGCAGCGATGGCTGCGGCGCGACCGGCGTGACCGCGACGCCGACCGAGGCATCGGGCGCCGGATCGGCGCGGACGTCGCCGGCAATCACACCGAGCGCGACGACGATCGCGAGCGCGCGCGTCACTTCAAGCCTCCGCGCAGCGCGGGCGACACGAGCTGGAGCGCCATCAGGCCCTTCGGGATCAACAGGCCGATCGTGCCGGACGTGCCGAGCGGGCCGCTGATGTTCACCGTGACCGGGATGTCGGCATCGTTGGTCAACGAGATCGCGATTCGCCCGTCGGGTTGGACGTTGACCGGTCCGCTGAGCGACACGCTGAGCGGCTTGGAGTGGATGTCGTGACTGGCCAGCGTGATATCGAGATCATGCGCGTCCATGTACAGCGAGAGCGCGAGCTTCATCTGCGGTGGCCCGCCGTTGCCGTCGATGATGTAGCCGAGGATCGGCCCGCCGCCGGCCGGCTCGCGAATCCGCAGGACCGACAGCCCGGTGTCGTTGTCGAGCGTGAACAGGTCGTCGAGGATGCCGGCGCTGAGCTTGACCGACGTGCCGTACATGATCTGCGGCGTCACCGTCACGGGGATGCAGCTCGCGGCGTTCGAGCCGTCGGGCAGCGTGCAGTTCGTCGCGAGCGCGCCGAGCTCGACCGGGGTCGCGCCCGAGATGTAGATGCAGTTCTCGACCTGGGGTGTCGACGGCACGCAATCGGCGCCGTCGAAGCTCGCGTCGTCGATGATTCCGGACGTGCTGACGACGCGCAGCGCCGCCTGGTTCGCGGGCGACGGCAGCTCGCCGGCATCGACGAACGCCGAGCCGTTGATGTCGGTGTACGGGTTCGCGGTCGCGACCATGAACGTCGAGCCGCTCGACGCGGTCGCGGTGAACGGGATGACGATGTTCGGCCCGCCGCCGTCGCCGGTGCCCGCGCCCGCGAGCGGGTCGAAGCTCGCTGCCGCGCCACTCGGGCCGCACACCTCGCCGCCCTGGCAGCTCGCGTTGTTGTTGTCCGAGACCAGCGTCAGCGTGTACGCCGAGCCGACGACCCACGGTTGGTCCGGCACGAACGTCACGGTGCGATCGTGATGCTCGATCGTGCCGGGCACCGGCATGCACGTGCCGGCCGTATCGACTTGCTCGATGCGCACGCTGCCGGTGCCGCACGTCGCGCCATCGAGCGTGATCGACGGCGCGTTGACCGGCTGGGTCAAGCCGATCACGACCGGCTCGTCGGTCGCGATCGTGAACGGCCGGTAGAGGTCATCGCTGTTCTGGCCGCCCGAGCAACGCCCCGGGCTCGTCGCGTTGCCGGCGGTCAACGCGCACGGCACGCCGGGATTCAGGGCCGATGCGCTGAGCGGATACGCGGTCGAATCGAAGAACGGCATCGCGAGGGCGAGCGGGGTCGTGGTCGCGAGCGAATTGCCCGCGAGGTCGCGCACGTCCTTGAACTGGATCTCGTACGACTTCGAGTACGCGAGCGGCGCGAGTGGGCGCACGACGATCGCCGAGCCCGCGCTCTCGATCTCGGACGGAACCGCGATGCCGGTGCCGTCGTCGAGCTCGATGCCACCTGCCCTCGCGCGCTCGAGATCGATCGGCTCGCTGAAGATCAGCTCGACGCCTTCGTCGGCGCGCAGCTCGTCCGGCGGCGACGGCTTGGTGTACGTCGGTGGCGTGGTGTCCGCGGCCGGCGTCACGCTGTCATCGGTGATCAGCTCGAGCACGAGGTTCGTCGGTGCGGTCGTGACGCCGAGCAAGCCGAGCTCCATCGACGACACCGTCTCGATGTCAAGCACGCCGTCGGTCGCGGTCACGATACCGGCGGCCTGCAAGCCGAGCACGGTCTGCGCGAGCACCGCGTTGCCGGTCGGATCGATCGTGAACACCGCGACATCGAGCGTCAGATCGACGTAGAGCGGTGCGCGATCGTTCTCCGGCGATTGGTCGGCGGCTTGATTTGGATTGCGATACATCCGGCCGCCACCGTCGGTGAGCAGCTCGATCTCGATGTTGCCGGTCGAGACGCCGAGCGGAATCTGCCCGCCGAGGCTGACGTCGAGCCCGCTGATCTCGAGCCGCTGGCCTTTGCGCAGCGTGAACGCGATCGGCCCGCCGAGCGCCTTCGGATCCGACAGCTCGGTCGCGAGCACGCTCGGCAACAACGTCGAGGTCTGCGCCCCGATCAGCGGGCTCGACAGATCGATGGTGTTGGTCGGCCGCCCGTTGCGCGGCGCCGCGTTGCCCGGATCGCCGCTCTGGCGGGTGCGCAGGACCTCGGGGATCGGCCCGATCGACCCGCGGCTATCGACCGGCGCGATCGCGATCGACGTCGGCGCGATCGCCTGACCGCCGCGATCGACGATCGAGCTGCCGAGCTCGAGCGTGTACGTCTCGCCGGCGAGCAGATCGGCATCGGGATCGATCGCGACGTGGATGCCGTCGGTGAGGATGTCGGCCGGCACCTCAGTGCCCGACGGATCCAGCAACTCGAACGCGCCGGGTGCGAGCACGACGGTGCGCGGGTCGAGCGGCTCGGAGAACAGTAGCTGGAGCGTCGAGCTCTCGATGATCGGCCGATACGTGCCCGGGCTCGACGGCGCCGAGCCATTGACCGCCACGAGCGCCGGTGCCGCCGCGCGGGGTCGTGTCGTCCGGGTCGTGAACGTCGCGACCGTGCCGCCCGCCGGCACGTTCTGCGCCGCCGGATCGAGCGTCGCTTGAACGACGAGGCTGTACTGCGTGCCCGGCGCGAACGGCGCGCTGTCGACCTCGACCGTCTTGCCATCCATCGACACCGTCGGGGTGATCGCGAGCGGCCCGTTCGGCCCGGTGATCGCGAACGACGACGCGAGCGCGCTCGCGTCGACCGCCTCGGAGAACGTGACGACGACGCGCGTCCCGACCGGGACGTCGAGCTCGCCGTTGACCGGATATGAGAAGACCACACCGGGGGCCGCGTTCTCGAGCGGAGCCACGGGACTCGAGCAACCGACGATCGCGAGTGCGATCGCGCCAGCGACGGATCGCGCCATTCCCTAACCGTATCAAGGCCGTGCGACCGGAGATAGCGCTTCTCGCACGTCTGTGACTCGCCGCACCGCGCCGAGCTCAACGCGTGCTCCAGACTTCGGGACGCTGATCTCATTGGAGTTGGGTTTCGAAGCGTAGGGGAAGGCGCTTGTGATCACTCGGCAGGATCAGGCCGCGCTGGGTAAGATGACCGAGCAGATGATGAATCGCGTCGAGCTCGGATCGATTGGCTGCGGGCGCGAGGCGGACGATGATGGCGTGTTCGGTGATTGCCACCTTTGCCGGCGCGGCGAACAGGTTCGCGACGAGCTTCTTCGCCTCTCGGGGCCGGCTCATGTGCGGTGCGGCGATCGCGGCCAGCTCGGACTCGGCGTTGGCGCAGACGACGCGGATGACGTCGATGACAGTCTTGAGCTTGCCCGTGTGGCGGACGAGCTTGCCGGCGAGCTCGGTCTCTTCGACGGCGGCGTGCTTCGGAAACAGCGGGCGGAGCGCCTCGAGCTGCCGCTGCCATTCGAGCGACTCTGCGAGCTCGCGTTCGACACGCTCGCGTCGCTTGTCGTCCGCGGCCAGCCGCGCCAGCTCGCGGCGTGCGTCGCCCTCGGCGGTGCGCCAGACCCGCAGCGCGCGCTCGAGCTTTCGACGTGCCGGGTTCGGGATGATCGTCCCGGGTGGATACGGTTCGACGCGCCGGCCGTCGAGCTGGTTGATGCCCCAGCGCTCGACCCCGTGCTTGAAGCCGTTCTCCTGGCGCCAGCGGAGCCACAGGATCTCGACGAGCCGCTCCGCGGGCAGCTTCGAGGCGGCGAGCAAGCTCACCTGTCGACCATCTTCGGTGCAGACCATGATGCGACGAAGGCGCCCGCGACCCTCGCCGAGATTTCGCAATCGGCTCTCGTGCAGCCCGACCTGTTCGCCCGCGATCGTCGCCGCTGTAAACGCCGTCGCCGGCAGCTCGGCGTAGGGCTTTCGCTCGTACGTGACGAAGTCGAAGTGGGCCTCGCGCAGCGCCGCGAGTTGCGCGGCAAACGCACCACCGCGATCGAAGGCGAGCAGGATCGTCTCGTCGGGGCCGAGCGCTTTGCGCAGGCGCTGGCCCAGGGGCAGCAGCCACTCGGTCAGGTGATCGTGCGACGGCACCGGCACGCGAAACATCGGCCGGCCGTCCTCGTCGTGGACGTAGTAGTCGGTCGTCCCGGGCAGCACGCGCTTGGCCTGCATCCGCCAGCCCTTTCGCACGACATGCTTGCCCGTATACGGCCGTAGATGGTTGTCGACGTAGAAGATCGCCGGGGCGCCGTCGCTCGCTGCGGTTGCGATCAGCCGCTCGGCCATCCGTGCCTCCAGCGCGGCGCCGGCGTCGGTCTGTGCGAGCAATCGACCGAGGATCTTGCGGACCCCGCTGGCCGTGGGCACGCGCTCGGCGCGCAGCAGCGTCGCGCCGGTCGGTGTCGCGAGTCGGCGCACACCCTCGACGACGAATTGCTTGAGCGCGAGCGCACAGATCACCGCGTCGAGCGCGATCCGCAGCCCATCGGGATGCCGGCCCTCGAACGCGCGCTGCGCCTCTTCGTGCAGCCCCATCTCGCCGGCAAGCGCGAGCAAGATCCAGCAGCCGGCGTGCTGCACGAGCTTTCCGCCGCGGACCGGCTGCGCCGTCATCGGCACCTGATCCTTGTCGTCGAATTCGTCGGCCGTGACCGGATCGTCGCCGAGGTCGACATCGCGATCCGGTCCGGCGATCAGCAGTGCGAGCTGCCCGGCGATCGCGGTCGGCGCGGCCTGCCGTGCCGCCTCGACAGGGCTCCCGGCGGCGCGCTCACGACGCCAGTCGTCCCAAACGCGCCACACCGTCGAATACACGAGGCGCTGTTTGCGCGGCTGTTCGCGGTGCGCGTCGATCGGCATTCGCCCCGCGTCGAACATCGCGTACCAAACAGTTCGCAACTCCCGCGTTACCTTCGTAACTCCTCCGCGTCGCGGTCCCAGCACCGCAGCAAACCCCGCGGCTTCTTCCTTCCGCCGCAGGCGCCGCAAATGTTCGTCCGTGATCCCGAATGCTGTTGCCAGTCGCCCGAGGTGGAACTGATCGGTTTTCGCGAGCGTCACTGCCAGTACGTTGCGAGGGCCGCGGTCATCGTCGTCCAGATCGAACCCGCCGATCAGCGTCCCGCCGATGTACACGCTCGCGATCGTGTCCCGGACGATCACCACCCCGTCCGACGAGAAACGCCGGATTTCGTGGGCGGGCTTTGGCGACGGCTCAGGCAAGGCGAGGTCGAGAGCTTCCATCGTTGCCAAGACAACCGCCAGCGATCCGAAATTCCCACAATCCATCGATCTAATCGAATTCTCGTAAACCCGCGTCATTCGATCAGTTCACGAAATGCGGCCCGAACTCTGGTGCTCTCTTTGACCGCGATCGTGACCTCGGCCCGATCGGAGGTCCCCTTGGTTTGGCGCCAGCCCACCTCGACGATGTCGAACCTGCCCGTCGCCTCGAGCGCGTGCTGCGTCTGCCGGATCGCGGCGTCGCTGTACACCTGGCCCGGCGCGACCACGCTCTTTCGGCGAATCTCCGCTTCGGACACCCTCCAGTTGCCGATGACCTTCACGCTGTCGACCGTCACTCGCGGACCGCGCGTGATCTGGAAGAGCAGATCGACGTAGGTCAGGTGCTCGGCGGTGCCCTGCATCTGCGAGATGTCGACCATCCCGTAACCGGCGTTGCCGTAGCACTCGCGGACGCGCGCTAGGTCACGCGCGATATCTTGCGACGACAACCGATAGCGAGCTCGCTCCTCGATCGTGAGGACGTCGCCGTCGACCGTCACGCTGGAGTCAGCGAAGCCGAGGCGCATGTAGAGCTCGCGCACCGCTCTTTCTGCGAGCTCGGCATCGGTCAGCGGCTCGATGCAGTCGGAAACGCACACCAAGCATGCTTGGCACACCGCGAGATCGCGCTCCGGCGCCGGATCCTGCTTGTGCTCGCGACTGCGTGTTGCAGCTCGGCGAGAGTGAGCGACCGATTGCCGGGGACCTCGAGCGTCTGCCCGTGGGCGAGGTGGAGCACCGGCGGAACGCCCGCGCGGGCCAACGCGGCGACGGCGACGAACCCGATCAGCGTGGCGGCGGCTAGTCTCACCTACGAGATCCGGACGGCGTCGGCCCCGTGCAAGTCACATCGCGGACAGCCTCTTGTGATCGGCGGCGGGCTATGGCATTCACTCGGGGCCCGAAAAGCGATCGTGGCGGAATTGGTAGACGCGCTGGTCTCAGGTGCCAGTACTTCACAGTGTGGGGGTTCGAGTCCCCCCGATCGCACTACCTAAGCCGCGGTGCTCACTAGGTTCTCACTACTGGTGCTCTCGGTTTTTGTCAGGCTTTTGCCACGAGCCCCCATCATCGCGAGCACGCGCGCGTCCGGATCGCGCTGCGCTTCGCCCGCCTCGCGGACTGCTTCCGGAAGCTCGCGACCGTGCGCTTCCGCGACGTGGACGTAGATCATCGTCTCGTCGATCCGCTTGTGGCCCATCCACGACTGCAGCCGCCACGGGTTCACGCCGAACAGCGCGGCGTGGGTTCCGAACGAATGCCGCAGTGTGTGCCAGTACCGAACGGGCAAGCCGGCGCGCCTGCAGATGCGCCGAATCGCGACATCCGCTTGCTCGTCGGTCTTCGCCGTGCCGTCGCCGTTGCGCACGACGAGTCCTTCACGAATGACGGCCATCCGCTTGAGCGAATCGTAGAGCGCGGTGGTGATCGGCACGGTCCGCCGGGTACGGCCCTTCGGCGTCGTGGTCTCTCCGTTGCGCGTCTGGAAGTTGATCGTGATCGTCTTCGCGATCATGTCCACGTCCTCGCGCCACCGCAGAGCTTTGACCTCGCCGACCCGTAGCCCTGCCTCACCGGCAAGGCACACCGCCGCGTACCACTCGTCGCCCTCGACCTTCGCCGCTGCGAGAATGCGCGCGTACTGCGCGAAGTCCCACGCAACGATCTCCGGTCGCTCGACCTTGAACAGCCCCACTTTCGGCGCCTTCACCAACACCTCGCAGTCGACCGCGTACTTCAGCGGCTTGAACAGCACTGCGAGGATGTTGTTGATGCGCTTGTCGCAGAGCTTGCCGCCGGCGACGAGATCGGCGCGAAACCGCGCGATCTCACCGACGGTGATCTCGTCGAGCGGCATCTTCCCGAACCGCGGCTCCAGATGCAGGTCGTAGATGATGTTCTTCGAACGGACTTCGGTCGGCTTGTTCTTGCGACCGATCACCCACTCGTTCCAAAAGCGGCCCTTGAACCATCCCGCAAACGTGATGACCTCCCTTTTCATCGGCGTGCGCTCGGGATGCAGGACTCGCTCGATATGCTCGAGCATCGCCTGCTGCGCCGCCGTCTTGATGTTGATGTGCTTCGGCGCGCAACCGCTAATTCGCTCGCGCGTCCCGTCGGGCTTGTGCACTGTCTCGCGATAGCGCCAGCGCCCATCTTTTCCACGTCGAACCGGCATGTCAGCCTTTCCGAATCAACGTGGCCTTGCATGACGTATCCAACCATGACACGAGCGCACCCCGTCGAAACAAGACGCGTTTCCCTAAGCGTTGATGAGGGATCACGCCGCGGCCGGCGTAGTCATAGACCGTGTTGCGATCGACGCCGAGGAATGCGGCGACCTCGTCGGCGGTCATGACTTCTTTGTTGGCGTCGGTGACGGTGAGCGGCCGGAGTGTGGGCGCCGCGGCGTTCGCTTCGAGCTGGTTCTTGAGGAACGCGACGAAGCTGGTTAGCGAGCCGATCGCGATCCGCCGCATCAGATCGCGGCTCGTGCGTCCGTCGATCGTGATGACGCGGCGCTCGTCGTCAGCTGTGACCAATGCGAGCTTCGCGCTCACGACGCGAGTCCTCTCTCGATCTCGTCGATATTGGCGCGCAGCCAGACGACGGAATCGGGGACCGACATCGATACGAATTGGGCGATAATCTTCGAGATCTCAGGATCCGTGGCGTACTTCATCAGCGCCGGCGCGAGCTTCATCAGCCGGTCCCGTTCGGCAGGCTCTAGCAGCTCGTTGATCGCCGTTGCCTTACCGATAAGTGCTTGGCGCATCGCGACCGGGTCGACGGCCAAGTCGGGTGCGGCCGGAGCCAGGGTCGAGGCTTTCTCATCGTGCTTCCGAGCAGCGCGTCGCCAGTCCAACATGTCAGAGGGCTGCCACTTCGTCGTCGGCTCACCGGCGGGCTTGGTGCCGCCCATCATTGAAGCGACGAGCTGCTGCACGACCATCCCGACGATCGGCTGAATCGTCTCGATCCAACCCGTTTTTGTCCTCGAGACGTCGTCGTCTTCATCGTCGTTCGATGCCGGCTCTTCGCTCGGCGCTGGCAGCTGAAGCGTTGGCGCGTTGCGAAAGAACCCGCGCGCGGAGCTGATCGACTTGATCCACTCCGCCTGCGACTCTGCGACGGCGCGCATTGCCTCCGCGTTCGTGCGAGCTATGTGGGCGACCGCTTCGAGCGCATACCGGAGGTCGCTGCTCGTCGACGATCCGCGTGCCGGCACGAGCAACGCATCCGGCTCCGATGCGTTGCGATATTCGCGCGAGGTCTCGACCGTCGTGACGTACTCGATCACGTTGCCGACGTCGTCGAGCGCATAGATACGATAGGTATCTGCGCCGCAGCTGTCGGCGAGCTCGTCGACAGTCGTATCGAGCGGGAACCGAGCCGGCTGCTTGTCGGGACCGTTGATCGTCCGCGGCCGGCCTTTCGTGTTCCGCGAGATGCGCCAGGCGCAGGTGCCTGCCGGAACCTCGACGAGGTTGCCCTGCGCGTCGCGGGCGAGTGGTGGATGTTCGTTCGGAGTCGCTGCGGTGTTCGTTGCCTTCATGCTTCTAGGCTAGCGATCGACTGGGCAACGCTTGCCGATCCGCGAGATCCCGGCGATAAAGCCTTCGTGGAACCTTCGTTGAAAGCTTCGCGAAACCCTTCCGGGAAGCGTTCGTGAAACGTTTCTCGCCGGCATCCGTCCCCGCTTTCGAGGGCCATTTCACCGAGAATCGCGATGTATCGGCGCGGTGAGATCGGCCAGGTCGCCCGTGCGCTGCGCGTTCTCGACGCGCTTCGCGGCTACAAGCTCGGCCGCTGGGTCAGCGAAGTCGCGAAAGACCTCGGATCGAGCGAACGCACCGTCCGCCGCGACATCACCGAGCTGCAAGATGCAGGCTTCGACATCGAGCTGACCAAGCGCGACAACCGCACGTTCGCCTCGCTCGTGAGCGAACGGAACTACTCCCCCGTCTCGATCACGAAGCGCGAGCGCTTCACGTTGCTCGCCGTGCGCAGCGTGTTTGACGTGTTGAAGGGAACGCCGTTCCACGACGACGTCCACAGCGTCATGTCGAAGCTCGAGCAGCGCATGAACACCAAGGAGCGCGACGAGCTCGCGGCCTTCGGCGAGCGCTTCGTCTACCTACCCGACCACGGCACCAAGTCGTACGCCGGCAAAGAAGACATCATCGACGCGATCCAAACCGGCATCCTCTCGCGCAAGGTCGTCCGCTACCGCTACGCGGACTCGCGCGGCCGTGCGCGTGACGGGTTTTTCGCGCCGTACGGAATGGTTCTCTATCGCCACGGCCTCTACGCCGTCGGCGGACGCCTCAAAGCCGCGAACGACGACGCGCAGTCCGCACAGCTTGGGGTGTTCGCACTCGAACGGTTCACCGAAGCCGAGCATCTGCGCGCTCACGACTTCGTGATGCCGCCCGAATTCCACATCCGCAACGTGCTCCACGGCGCCTTCGGCCCACACCTCGTTGACGAGTCGGGTCCACGCGAAGTGATCGTCGAGTTCAGCCGCGAGAAAGCGCTGCTCGTGTCATCGCGAACCTGGCACGAGACGCAGCGCATCGATCAGCTCCCAGACGGCCGCATCCGTCTCACGTTCCAGACGCCTCACGTCGCGCCGGTTGTCTCGTGGATCCTCGAATGGGGACCACACGCGCGCGCTGTCGCTCCAACGGAACTCGTGCAACAAGTGAAGGGCGAGCTGGCTGAGGCACATGCGCAGTATTCGACTGAACTCTGAGCCGAGTGCACGCGGGCCGTGATCGATAGCACCCGAGCGAGGAGCGCCCCGCGTACGATCAACCACACCGTCGCCGGCTGATCGACGCGGCACGCGTGGAAGGCATCGAGTCAGGAGTCGTCTTCAAGTACGATAGATTCGTGCGTGGCTTAGCGGGATGGGTAGGCGTAGCGCTGCCGTTGGTTGTCGCGTGCGGATCGCATGGCGCCAGCCACGACGCGTCGACTGCGGGCGATGCCGCTGCGGTCGATGTTCTGCCTGACACGCTGTCGGTCGTGACGTCGTCGCGCATCGGCGCCGGTTTGTTCTTCAGTTGCGCGCTCAAGCCCGATGGATCGGCGGAGTGTTGGGGATATGGCGAGAACGGCACCATCGGCAACGGGTCGACCGCCGATGCGACGCAGCCGACCCCGGTGATGAACCTCACCGGCGCGCTCACGCTGTCGGTGCAGGGTTACAACGCATGCGTGCTCGCCGCGGATCACACGGTCGAGTGCTGGGGCAACGATTTCGATGGCGAGCTCGGCGACAACGGTGCGCTCGCACTCTCGGCGACGCCTTTACGCGTCGGCACGGTGAGCGACATGGTGCAGGTTTCGACAGGGGGTGCCCAGGACTGCGCCCTCCACGCGAACACGACGGTCGAGTGCTGGGGCGGCGCTGTCTACAACCAAGATCTCCGGCCAGCCCCGATCGCTGGGTTGTCCGGCGTCATCAAGATGGCGCCGACGACCTCGGATCATCACTGCGTCGTGATGAACGATGGCTCGTTGCAATGCTGGGGCCTCGACTATTCGGGACAGCTCGGTGACGGCCAATCGGGCCAGAATGCCAAGTCAACCGTGCCGGTGACGGTTGCCGGGATCGCGGGCGCAACCGACGTGGTCGTCAGCGCTGGCGACACGTGCGCCCTACTCGCGGATCAGACGGTCTGGTGTTGGGGCGACAACTCGCGCGCCGGTCAGCTCGGGAACGGCAGCACCGTCTTGAACAGCCTGATCCCCGTACAGGTCTCGGGACTCACCGACGTCGTCGAGATCTCGGCGAGCGACTACTACGCGTGCGCGGTGAAATCGGACGGCACCGCATGGTGCTGGGGCGACAACTCGTTCGGTTCGTTGGGCAACGGCATGACTACGAACTCGAACGTCCCGGTAGTGGTGAGCGGGCTGAGCAACGTCGTCGGCGTCGCGTGCGGCGACGAGCATGCATGTGCCCAGCTCGCGGACGGCTCGTTCTGGTGCTGGGGTGGCAACGACAAGTATGGGCTGGGCAGCATGACGACGATGACGTGCCCGCAGGGGCCATGTTCCACGACGCCGATCAAGGTCACGCTGTGAGGTGGGGCGGGTTGCTCGCAGTGGCGGCGTTTGGTTGCGGCTCGCCTCATCCAATGACTGGCGGTGACGGGCCAAGGCGGCCGGACGGTTCGCCCGACACGCTCGGGCCGATCGCTTCGTTGCAGATCGCGACGGGCGTGTACTTCTCGTGTGCTCGACGAGCGGACGCGTCGGTCGTGTGCTGGGGAGCCGGTGGGTCTGGCGCGCTCGGTGACGGCTCCGACGCCGACTCTTCGAGCCCGGTCGCCGTCTCGGGGTTGAGCGGCGTCGTTGGCCTCTCCGCGTCGTTCGCCGGCGGCTGTACATTCACCGACGACGCGCTCGTCGAGTGCTGGGGCGACGATCGAACGGGCGAGCTCGGCGACAGCGGCGCGGCGAGCGATTCCGACGTGCCAGTTCAGATCGCCGACTTGAGTGACGTCGTGCAGGTGACGACCAGTCTCGGGGTGTGCGCGCTCCGCGCCGATACGCAGGTCGAATGCTGGGGCCGCTACGCTGTCAACGGACCGATCGCGTTGCGGCCGATCGCCGGGCTCTCAGGTGTTGTTGCGATGGCTCCGCGGTTCGACGACCACGTGTGCGTGCTCATGGACGACTCGAGCGTGCGCTGCTGGGACGGTGGCGAGACCGAGTTTCCGATCGCTGGCCTTCCGCCGGCAACTGCCGTCGCGGTGGGTTTCCAGACCGCGTGCGCGCTCCTCGCAGACCACACCGTCATGTGCTGGGGTGACAACTCCGCCGGCCAACTGGGAGATGGAGGTGCCGAGCCTGAATCATCGGTGCCGGTTCACGTGACGGGCGTGACCGACGCGGTCGCGGTCTCGATGAGCAGCTCGTACGCGTGTGCGGTGAACTCCGATGGTACCGCTGCGTGTTGGGGCGACAACGAGCTCGGCCAGCTCGGCAACGGCACGACGACGAGCTCGAACGTACCGGTCGCGGTGTCCGGGTTGACCAACGTCGTCGGCATCGCGCCCGCCGAGGATCACGCGTGCGCGCAGCTATCGGATGGCACGTTCGCCTGCTGGGGCGGTAACGACCACGGCGGTCTCGGAATGCCTGCCTCGACGACCCAGGGCTCGGCCTGCGACTGCGCGACGACACCTGTCGTCGTCCCGATGTGACACGACGTGAGCGCGATGACTGCATTAACGGCTCTTCGAATCGCACAACGTGCGGCGGTGGTCGCCTTGGTGCTCGCTTCCTATCCGCGCAGCGCGACGTCGGGGAACGTCGAGCTCGCGGTCAGTGGAGGCCCGGCTCTCGTCGTCACCAGCGGCGGCACGATCTACACGGATGCGATCCTCGGAGCGCGAGGCGGCTGGTCCTTTGGCCGTCTTTACCTGGGTCTCTCGTTTTCGTTCGTGCCGGGCGCGTCGCGCAGTTTTTCGGTGATGGAAGAGCGAAGCACCCAGTTGTTCAATGGACGCATCGCAGACCGCCTCTGGATCCCTTCGCTCGATGTCGGCTACGACCTTCACCTCGGCAGCCGTTTCGTGTTTCGTCCAGACTTACGAATCGGGTACGGCATCGACGACACAATCATCACGCCGACGCCCCCGCCCGGCGTGGGCGTCGCGGGCTCAGACCAATCGGGTCGACCTGTTCTGGCAGGGAACGTTGCCTTCTACTACGAGACCGGCAAGCTCATGGTGGGCATCAGGGCCGGCGGCATGACCGCAGCGATCGCGACTACGGAGCTCGAGGTTGGCCTGCGCTGGTGACGGCTCCGAAGTGTCTTTGCGCACGCCCACGCCATCTCGCCCGCAGATCTGGTTCAATCCGTGATTGAGACCTGCGCGAAGCGGCCGACCAGTACTCGCAACGAGGGGTGGGGAGCACCGATGCCGAAGCCGGAAAACCAAACGCCGCGCTGCCAACGACTCGTGGCGTAAGAACGCCGGCACGACGTACAAGAAACCGCCAACGCCGATCAAGCTCGGCCGTGGGCATTCGCGCGAGTCGATCCGTCAGATGCACGAGGCGGCCGACCGCGGTGAATGTTGGGCGCTGGTGAACCTCGGCGGCAAATACGATGAAGGCCTCTGGGCTGATGACGGCCGCATCCTTGTTCGGAAGAATCGGCGTACCGCGATTCGATATCTCGAGAAAGCCGTGGCGCTCGGCGACGTCGATGCGATGGTCGAGCTCGCGAATGTACTGTCCGCACCGCGCGACAACGAAGCACTCCGACGCGCGGGGCCGCTATACCGAAAAGCGTATCGGCTAGGCGACCACACCGCTGCGTTCAATCTCGCATCCACGTACCAGAACCTCGGGCGCTATCGCGAGGCCGTGAGTTGGTATCGACGGGCACTCGCCGCGGGCGATCCGGACGCGTCGATGGAGCTAGCGCGTGCAGAGCTTCTCGGCCTCGGCACGCGTCGGAATGTTCGCTCGGCGATCGCGAGGCTTCGGCAGATCGCCGGTCGTCCATCGAACCGGTGGCCGGTCAACGGTGACCGCATCGAAGCGATCCTCGTGTTGGCCGATGCGCTGATAACGGGATGGCCTGTTCGCCGAAACTATAACGAAGGACTCATGTGGCTGCGGCGTGCGGCCGATCTTGGCAGCGACGTCGCCAAGGCGATGCTCGAATCGCACTGAGCCAGTCGCGGCGACCGTCTCGGCGTCAAGGCTCAAACCTCGCGAGACCGACGACAAACGAACCCGCCTGCCGTCGATGCGGAGACGGATGCTCCGATCTCTTCGAAGGCATGCCGCAGCAATGGCGTCAATCCGACCCCGACGACCTCGATCTCTGACCAGCCTGCGTGGTGTTCGGCGACAGTCGCAATGATGTCAGCGCATATCGCCTCGGTGGACAGGTCGGGAGCATCCTGGAACGACGTGACCTCGACCTTTTCCATCGTCGACGCGCCTTGCCAGAGCTCTTGAATGACGGGAGTGTTGGCGGGTGATTCCAGGATCCAGACTGGGCCAAGACGTGACAGCTCCGATAACCGCTGTCCGAATGCACGATCGACCACGATCGCTACCCTGCTCATCGCGCTCTCCATCGCGCAATTCCGTCGCGCGGGGCGTACTCGCCTAACCGAATCTCTCGCTTTTCGTTAGCCCGCACCACCGCTCGTCCCATCCTGACGTTCGAGCCGCGCGACCGCGCGAGCCTTTAGTGCGTCGTCCGTGATCCTGCGAACGATTTCGTTCCAAGGCCAGAGGCCGCGATCTCGATCAATCGGCTGGAACAAATCCGACGAACACACAAGCGACTCGAATGCGTCGATCGCAAGTCTATCGTCCTCACTGGTCGTATAGAGCCCAGCCTTCGCAAGCTGTTGCTTCATCACCAGCGGAAACGCGAAGCCGGCGAGCAATCGGTGCTCAGGAATCGTCCATATCGACCGCGTGCGCGGTTGGAGCTTTCCATGGGCGAAGGGGTGTCGGACCGCGTAAAGGTCTCGGACCCAGGCGTCGCGCACGGTCGGGGACTTCGCGAACTTCTCAGGGCGTGCAACCAGTCGCGAGCAGTCGCCTCGCCCATGATCCTTCCGCGGCGCCAACGCAGCCGAAAACTTCGCGGCGAGATCATCGTCTTTCGAGTTGCAACATAGGATTCGTTGCAGCGCCCCTACTAACAACACCAACTCCAAGTGCGGTGACATCTCTGAGCTATCGGTGTTGGCGAGGTTGAATCCCATCATCGACTCAACGAAAACGTCCGCGTCGGCATGACTGCGACACGCGAGGAGGGCGGAAAGCATCTCCACGTCGAGGACGACCGGCTCGAGGTCGACGTGACCAGGGCAAGGTACTTGATGAGCCGCGGCGGTCACATAAACGCGCTTCGCGCCGTCGACTCGACGGTTCAGCTGCAGCGAGCCGCCGCCAGGTTGGTCAAAGCGCTGGATGACAAGCCGGTAGGTGTCGCGGTTCGAATAGCCTGTGTGCGCAAAGACCTGACGCTTCGCAAGCCCAGCAAGCGCGACCATTTCGCCGAACACGAACGCGGCATTGACCTGATCGTCATCGATATCGGCGAGCAAATCGCGCCCATCGATTGCCACGAGAGTGACTTCACGAATCGGCTGGTCTGTCCCTTCCTGATACGGCGCGGTCACTGCGTCGACGACACTCGCGCCCGGGGAGTCATCGCCACGAACATGAGGGAGCAGCACAAATTCGCCAAACTTGTGCGGCTTTGACGCGAGCCGAAGCCATGGAAAGAAAGCGAGCGCCCCCATCGCGAGACTCTAGACGAGATCGGCAGCGCGGATCTCGGGCACGGGTGTATGTCGATACCGAAAACTTGACACTCGCGAGCGGCCGCGCACCATGGCTTCTTGGCCGCCGAATCGATCGTCGCGACAGAAAGTTCCGAACGCCTCACGTGGGATGAGGTGCGTCGCCGCTATCCAAATCAATGGGTCACGCTCGTCGACATCGACTGGATTAACGAGACCGATTTCGAATTTCGATCGGCGATCGCAGTCGGGCACGGCGCACACCGCAAGGACGCGATCGCCGACGCGGGCACGACGCTCGATCGTTACCTCGGCTTCGGCTGCTACTTCACGGGGCGCATTCGGGCGCCGCTACGCGCCTTCGTCGCGCCGTGAAGGTCACGCGCTTCGATCCGAACGACGAGCTCATCATCGTCAACGCGCGGATCTGGACGGCGCAAGGCCGGTTCGCCGACCTGCGACTCGCGTTCGACACCGGCTCATCCGAGACGCTCGTGATGCCCGAGTACACCGACGCCCTCGGCTACAACCCGCGGCACGGCGAAGCGATCACGGTGATCCGCTCTGCGATCGGCGAAGAGCGAGGCTACATGCTTCGCGTCGCACGGTTCACGACGCTTGGCTTCACGATCCCCAACTTCAGGATCCACGTGCACGATCTTCCGGATGGCTACGGCATCGACGGCATCCTCGGGCTGAGCTTCCTGCGCCAATTCAACTACGAGATTCGATCGGCTGAGGGGCGGGTCGTGGTCGAGCGCATCGCCACGTGAGTCGGTGGCTGCTCATCGGTCTCGCGTTGCTGCCGATGGTGATGGCGTGCGGAGCCCATCGGCCGATGTCTGCGACACCCGTCGAAGGCGCCGAGGTCGGGCTCGGTTCGCTCGTTCAGTCGCCCACACACATCTCGATCGATGTACTGATCCCTCCCGAAGGC
The DNA here is from genome assembly GCA_963848295.1 of uncultured delta proteobacterium. GTDB lineage: Bacteria > Myxococcota_A > Polyangia > Haliangiales > Haliangiaceae > JABFXX01. The sequence goes on from CAWKDB010000010.1 coordinate 399,335, forward strand.
GACGTGACCGCCGCTGTCGAGCGCGCTCGCGACGAAGTGAAAGCGACCGGCACGACCATCGCGAACGTGCTCCCGCCGAATCCCGACGGACCAGTAGTCAAGATCGAGCTCGGGAGCATTGCCGACGAGCATTGGGATCACCACCTCCCGGGATATGCAGAGTCGCAGATCGATCCCGATGAGTTCGCCCACGTCGATCGATCGGCGGGTGTCATCGTCATCAGCGCGCGCGCGCCGGAAGCGCGCGGATGGGAAACGATCCGCCTCGTCACGAGCGCCGCGATCAATCTGGCTGCCTCGCAGAACGGCTGGATCTACGACTCGTACCGCGCCGAGCTTCACGACGCCGAGTCGTTTGCATCCTCGGTCCCCGATCCCCGCAATCCAGATGTTCGAACCATCCTGCGCGTCGTGGGCGTCGTGCCGACCAAGGGCGGGCTGGACCACATTCGAACGATCGGCCTGTGGCATCTCGGCCTACCGGAGCTGTTCGTGCCCGATGTGCCTCACGACTACCTCGACGCGACCATCGAGCTCGTTCGCGCGACGGCGCAGATATTGAGCCAGAACCACCGCGTCACGCGTCGGGGCGTCATCGAGTTGGACGAGTCGACGCTGCCGCCGAGTTGGCCGCGGATCGGCTCCGGTGGTCGATTCGTTTGGTCTGCGCGATGGATGCGCGGGCCGATCCACGACCACGCGATGCAAATCGTGCTCACGGTCCCGGGCGCGCGCGAGAAGGATCCGACGGCGCTGACATCCGCGGTGCGATCGTTCGCCGGCGGCGGCAAGCCGTAGGACGCGTGCCGCGATCACGAGGATGACTCGTCGCTCTACATCGGCGCGGCGTTATACTGAGCCGTGGAGACTCGGCCTCTCTCGATCGCAGACACCGAGATCAGGACCATCTACGACCTACTGGATCTGTTTCGCGTCCGACCTGGGATGTGGATCGGCGAGCCGTCCGTCACGAGACTTACGATCTTTATTGGTGGCTTCCGGAGCGGCATCCATGCGGCGCACGCCTCGCTCGATCCGGAGACCCCACCGTTCCAGGATTTTGACGATTGGGTCGCCGCGCGTCTCGGTCGCAAGAAGAACGGTAACGGTTGGAGTCGATGCTCCTCGAAGCGTGTGGCGACGAGCAAGCCGCGTTCGAAAGGTTCTGGATCGAGCTCGATGCGTTCCGACTCGGGGCGACGGCTTCATGACCCGCGCGACTGCGGTCGAGCTCCCTCCGCCTCGCGACCTCGAACGGATCTGCAAAGGCATCGCGACGCTTGACGCGATCCTCTGCGCGGAGTGGGAGTACTGAAGTTGCCCCGGTTCGGTGGACACCCAAAGACTGGAGTGTCCGATGCCGAAGAAACTTCCCCCACCCCGCACCGTACCCACCTGAATTCCGCAGCCGCCTAATCGAGATGGTTCGCGCCGGCCGCTCGCCGGCAAGCCTCGCGAAGGACTTCGCGCCGTCTGCGCAGACCATCGCGAACTGGGTCAAGCAAGCTGACCTCGACGAGGGCAAGCGCAGCGATGGCCTCACCACCGAAGAGCGCGACGAGCTTGCGAAGCTGCGCCGCGAGAACAAGGTGCTGCGAGAGGAGCGGGAGATTCTAAAAAAATTCGCGGCCTGGTCCGTCCAGGAATCGAATCGGACGCCGCCGAAGCGTTCCGATTTGTGAAGACGAACCAGGCCGTGCATTGCGTCCGAACCATGTGCCGCTTGCTCGATGTCTCGACCAGCGGCTTCTACGCCTCGGTCGACCGACCGCTGTCGACGCGCGCCAAGGAAGACGTCGTACTGTCCGCGCAGCTCGAGGCCGCACACGAGGAATCGCGCGGCACGTACGGCGCGCCACGCCTCCACGCTGAGCTCGCGGCGAACGGCACGCACGTCGGCAAGAAGCGGGTTGCGCGGTTGATGCTCGACGCCGGGCTCGTCGGGATTTCGCCGCGCAAGTCGACCTTCACGACCGTCCGAGAATCCGGATGCTCGCCCGTCGGACGACCTCGTGAAGCGCGACTTCACCGCATCGGGCCCGGACCAACTCTGGGTCGCCGACATCACCTACGTGCCGACGTGGGCTGGCTTTCTGTACCTTGCGGTCGTGCTCGACGCGTGGAGCCGCAAAGTCGTCGGCTGGGCGATGTCGACGACGCTGCACACCGACGTCGTCCTCGACGCGCTCAACATGGCGGTCACGCAGCGCCAGCCACGCGACGTCATCCATCATTCGGATCACGGTTGCCAATACACGTCATTTCGCTTCGGTCGCCGCTGCAAAGAGGCGGGCGTTCGCCCGTCGATGGGCACGGTCGGCGACGCATACGACAACGCGATGTGCGAGAGCTTCTTCGGCACGCTCGAGTGCGAGCTGCTCGACCGCCGCCGCTTCCGCTCGCAGGCTGAGGCGCGGATGGCCGTCTTCGACTACCTCGAAGGCTTCTACAACCCGCGTCGCCGCCACTCAGCGCTCGACTACAAGTCACCGGTCGAGTACGAAAGGTCCTACGCGCTCGCCGCGTGAACGTTAGTCCCAACCCGTCCACCGAACCGGGGCAACTTCAGGTGTGAGCGTCCCCGACGGCTACCGAGAGCCACGGTCCATTGGGCGCGCCTGTGTCCGCAACCGGCGCATCCTGCGAGTTCATCGGCGAATGCGAATGGCAGCTCGGCGCCACCATCAACGCACCCAACGCCACCATCCGCCGCGCCATCACCGTCCTCCGATTCTACGACAATCCGCCCTCGCCGCGGACCTGATTACGTCTCTTTGGTCGGGGCCGCTTCGGCGACGAGGCCCGAAGTCCGCAACCTTAGCGCGCACGACTACAGCGCCTCACAAATCCACGCCGAAGGACTAGCGAGTATGGACAGAGGACGCGTGCCCGACGCAGACAACTACGCGCGATTTCCGCGAACGGTTACAGCGCCGGCGGCATTCTAGGCTGATGGATCCGGATCGCGTTGCGGCACTGACCGCCGAGCTCACGTGGCTGCGCCGGCTGGCGCGCGCGCTGGTCGGCGACCGAGGCGACGATGTCGCGCACGATGCGTGGCTCGTCGGAGTGGCGCAGGCGCCCGCCGATGGCCGGCCGCTGCGGCCTTGGCTTGCACGCGTCACGCGCAACCTCGTGCGGATGGAGGCGCGCGCCGATGGTCGACGTTCACGCCGCGAGGACTATGCGGCCGATGCAGCCGAACCGGCGCTAGATCCCGACGCTCTTGTCGCCCGGGCCCAGGCGCAGCGCGCACTCGTCGATGCCGTGCTCGCGCTCGACGAGCCGTATCGATCGACAGTGTTACTCCACTACTTCGAGGAACTGCCGAGCGCCGCGATCGCGCGCCGCCTCGGCATCCCCGACGGCACCGTGCGGCGTCGGCTCAAGGAAGCGCTCGATCGCCTGCGCGCGCGCTTGGGCAGTGACGAGCGCGGCCGCCTGCGCGTGCTCGCGCCGTTGCTCGTACCACTCGGCCGCGGAGCGGGTGTCCCCGCCACCGCAGGAAGCATCATCATGACAAAGCTCGCGTTGCTGATCGCGCTGGTAGTTGTTGTCCTCATCGTGTGGCGTTGGCAAATCGGCTCGAAGGGTGCCGATATCGATCGCGACGTCGCGACGGGCGCGCGGCCCGCGTGGGACCGAACCGGCGCACCAACGCAGCGCGACCGCGCCGATGTACCTGCGTGGTTCGCGGTACGAGGCGTTGGCCCGCACACGATCGCAGGTCGGGTAACCCTCGACGGCGCACCGGTGCCGAACGCGCTCGTCGCGCTGAATGATCCACTGACTCGCGCCGGCGTTCGCCCGGCGCTGCAACTACGCACCCGCAGCGACGGTACGTTCGACTTCGGCTCGCAATTGCCATGCGCGTACTACGAGGTGACCGCGAACGCACCCGGTGCGATTGCTGCGATCGCGCACACGAACTCGTCCGATCCGGGCGCGCGCCCGACGTCGGATCATCTCGAGCTCCGCCTACGGTCCTGCACGACGTCGATCGCAGGTACCGTTCAAGACGCTGGAGGCACGCCGATCGCTCACGCTCACGCGTTGCGCGAAGGCCTGGTCGGCGTCGACGCCGACGATCGCGGCGAATACCGGCTCTGCGTCCCGCGCGGCGCCGAACAGATCACGTACGAGGCCGAAGGTTATGGCAGCGTTGCGCTGACGATCGACTCCCAGGGCGAGACGCGGCAAGACGTCGTGCTCGTGCCCGAGGCGACCGTGTCCGGCCGAGTCGTCGCGGACAGCGACGGTCATCCGCTCGCCGGCGCACTGGTGCGCGCGAAGGCATGGCGCGACACGCCGGAGCGCCCGGCCGACACGAGCACGCTGACCGACCGCGACGGGCGATTTCAGCTCGCTGGCCTCGCGCCCGATCGCTACAACGTCGATGCGGTCGGCGATGGCGCGATGGCTGATAGCGTCGCCGTAGTCGCAAAGGTCGGCGGCGCCAGCGAGGTCGTACTCCACGCGGTCGCGCAGGCGCGGATTGTCGGTCGCATCACGAGCCGCGGCGAGCCGGTCGCCGGCGCGCACTTGGCCGCCGTGCGGGCCAATCCGCATCACTACTCGGAGGGCGCCGCGAGCCAACCTGACGGGAGCTTCGTGATCGAGCACGTCCCCCTCGGCGACGTGACGTTCACCGCGGCGCCGTATCGTCTGTTGTCGCCCGAGCACGTGAAGGTCGCTGGCGACACCTCCGTCGCTCTCGAGGTCGCCCCGCTCGCGACCGTCCGCGGTCGCGTGACGCGACACGGTCTCCCGGTCGCCGACGCCGATGTGTGCTGCATCACGACCATCGCGGGCGGAGGCGACATGATCTCGAGCGAAGGCGACGGCACGTTCGAGTTCCGCGGCGTACGCGCCGGTCACTACGTGTTGGCGGCTACGAGCCACGATCTCGGCGCGTTCGTAGAGGCAACCGCGATCGACGTCGTCGACGACGACAAGACCATCGATCTCGAGCTCGATCTCGCGGCAACGATCTCCGGCACGGTCGTCGACCAAGATGATCACCCCGTCCCCGGTGTGCTCGTGCGATGGCGGCACGAACAGACCGGTGATCTCGGTAAGTGCATCACCGATGTCGCCGGCAACTATCGCTGTTCGGCGATGACCGGCGGTGGCTCGTATCACGTCAGCGTGTACCCGAGCAGCGACCAGCCGCCGTTCCCGGCCGCAACCGGGCACCCGTATGCAAGCGCGAAGCTGGAGAACGGAACATCGAGCATCGACGGCGTGCGCATCGCGATCGATCGCCAATCCCTCGCGATTTCCGGTCACGTGGTCGATAGCGCCGGCAACGCGGTCGCCGATGCGCTCGTCGAGGTCCAACCGGCTGCGGTCGGCGCAACGCCGGTGTTCGACGTATGGCGCAAACGTCCGTCGACGTTCAGCGACGGCGATGGCTCGTTCACGATCTCCGGGCTGACCGAGGGCCACTACGCCGTCCACGCCCGCACCGGCGACGGTGGCGAAGGCACGAGCGGCGACGTCGCGGCTGGAACGACGACCGCTGCCGTCGCGGTCGCGCGGCCCGGCGCGATCAGCGGCGTGCTCGTCGGCTTTGCAGCTCCGCCATTCGTCGATCTCTCGCAAGTCGACAACGCGCCGAACCGTGCGCACGCCGACATGACCGACGCCGCGAGCTTCACCCTCGGCGGGCTCCGCCCGGGCCGCTATGTCATCGGCGCGCAGACGTTCCAAGATGGTGACGCCGAGATTGTAGACGTCCGAGCGGGCGAGACGACGCCGGTAACGATGCGAGCTCGGGGCAGCGCGGGTATCGACATTCGCGTGCTCGACTTCCGCACCCGCAAGCCGGTCGCGGGCCAGGCCTGCCATGTCACGGTCGCAGCGGGCGGCCTGACAAACATCTCGAACTGGGATTGGCGCACGGTTCCGGCGACCGACGCGAACGGACGTACGACGCTCGACAAGGTGCCGTCCGGCGCGGTGCAGGTGCTGTGTCACGACCCGACCGTCGCGACCTCCGCGCCATCGGCCGATATCATCTTGCCGTTGGGCGGCCACGGCTCGGTCGAGCTGCTCGCGGTCACCGCGTGGCGGCTGTGGCCGACCGCCGTCGGCATTTCTTTCGACTGGCGCACGGCCACGCCGCGCATCGCGGTGCTCGATCCGGGCGGCGCCGGCGAGAGTGCAGGCTTGCTCGTCGGCGACGTCGTCATCGCGGTCGACGGCGCGTCGGTCGCCGGTCTGAACGGCGACGGCGTCAGCTGGCTGCTGTGGGACCATGACTCGGGCACGCCGATCCGCGTCGGGGTCAGCCGTGGTGGTATCGCGATGACGTTCACCGTCGTCGGCCAGCCGCCGAAGTATCAATAGAGCTTCTCTGACGAGGCCGATCAGACACCGAAGAATTCCTTCAGGCGCCTATCGATCTCGACGAGGTACTTGAACACTTCTGCCGATTCCTCGGAAAGCTCGCCCGCGGTGAATAGCTTTGCCGCGCGGAGGAGATGCTGTCTCGCTTCCAACAGATTCGCGCGATACCGATCGCTGGTTACACCTTCGCCAATGATCGTCATGAGGGCGTACGCTAGGCGCGCCTCCATGCTGGCGCGAAGCGCGTCGTCGTCGTCCGGGACCTCGAGGACGAGTTTCGTGTGAACCACCACCTTTTCGAGGTCGGCGTCCTCGGCACCGTCTAGACTTGCGATCCGGACGTAAGCGTTTCCGAGATTGCGATGAACGGAAACCCATCGCTGCGACTTCGGGGCAGGGCCCTCGAATGGATAACGTGATTCGTCACCGCGCCATCGGCCGCGGCTGAATCGTGTAGTTCCAGTCGCCGTGGAAGACGTGCGGCACGATCTTCAGCTCGCTCATCTGCTTCGGCGTGACCTTCTTCCCGGTCGGGTACCGACGACGGTCGATCGTGGCGCTGACGACGAGCCCACCGCTATTCGTGGTGTTGCCGATCAGGTTCACAACGGTCTCGTAGGTGCGGAGTGCCTTGCCGCGCCAGTTCATCGTGATGAACGAGAACAAGCGGTGCTCGATCTTGTTCCACTTGCTCGTCCCCGGTGGGAAGTGGCTGACGTGGATCGGCAGGCGGAGCTTGTCGGCGAGGCGCTGCAACTCGAACTTCCAGACGCGCGCCCGATAGCTGTTGCTTCCGCCCGCGTCGGCGGTGATGAAGAGTTCCGTGGCATCGGGATAGCGCTTGCTGCCCATCCGCTTCCACCACGCGTCGATTGACGTCACGGCGAACACCGGGGTGTCGTGGTCGGTGGCGGAGCGCGGAGACGGCAGAGACACGACAAACGGCGCCGGCGTCTAGGCAACTTCGCGGTCGAGCGCTTCACCGACGCCGAGCACATGCGCGAGCGCTCGTTCGACGTGCCGCCGGGCGGCGCGTGGTTCGCGATCGAGGCGCCGCGCGATGGCAAGTCGCTGCTCGTCGCGTTCGGAGATGCGCTACGGCCGCGGAGAGTGCTCCGGCGTCGCAGCCGCAGCCGCTCCCGGCGCTGCGGCCGCTGTCGGCGCTGGAGCCGCTACGGGAACGCCGTTTTCGTCTAACATGACGTAGGTCGGCGCGGCATCCGCCGCGGCCTTGGCTTGATCTCCGGCGAGCCTGGTTTGCTCCGTTGCCACGAACGCGGCCGACGACCCGTCGCCGGCCGCGAGCGAGGCCTGGCCGATCGCGATCTCGCGCTGCTCTTGCGCGATCGAGTCGCGGTCACCCGCGCGCGTCCATTCGGAGGTCTCGGTGTGGAACGCCGTCGCGTGGACCTGGACGGCAACGGTCAGGCCGCTCGCGAGATAGAACTTGAACAAGGTCGCGTTGAGCTGGTTCGCCGACATCGCCCCGGAGAGGCCAAGCACCACCGCGCTGCCGTCGATGTGGTACGAGACCGCGCCGCCCGGACCGGCCATCAGCGACACGTTGGTGATCTGAGCTAGCTGGGCCGGCGTAATTCCAGCGCTGGCGGTGGAGCTGTCTTGGATCTGCGCGAACGGGACGCGCGCGCTGATCGAGAATACTGGTCGACCATCGGCCCCCACCGACGTCACGGCGGCTTCCGCGGGATGGTCAAGCGTCACGTGACTAGATGCGTTCGCCGCGCCGACAATCACGCTCGCACCCAGCGCGCCGCCGTCTTGAGCCACCCCGTCGAGCGCCGGTGGCGCGGCCTGACTCCCCGCGAGCGCCGCCGTCACCTGCTGGACGAAGGCATTGCCGAGCGTCGAGTGGAGGCGAAACAAGATCGCATCGCGGTCTTGCGGGTAACGATGGATCAGCGCGACCACCGCGTTCGGGTCCAGCGGCGCCGGTCCGGCCATCAGGTGGCTCAACGCCTGGACGCCGGTGCCCACCGCGGGGCCCGGTTGTGGAGCGGGCGTGGTCGCTGGGGCATGCGACGCCGGCGCGGGCATCGGAGCTTGGTCCTTCGTTGCCGGCGCAGACTGGGCCAAGGTCGACGCGGCAGGGGCAGGCACCTCCAGGCTCATCCAGTTCCTCCGAGCGCTTCACCGCGCACGACATAGAGATGGTTGCATGAGCTCACGAACACCGATGCACTCAAATCGGGGAGGTTGCACGAGTTTCGACCGCTTACCTGGCGATCACCATGCGACATCGAGGCTCGACGCCAGCGCGCGGATCAGGCTATCGACGTCGCTCGCAGCGACCCCGACCCGTGACATCAGCTCGCTGCGCAGAGCATCGAGCAAGCGCGCGCGTGCGTCGGTGAGCCAACGAAACATCGTGACCCGGTGGACCTGATAGAGCTCGGCTAGTTGTTCGGTGCCGGTTGCCTCGACGAAACACAACCGCAGCAACGTGCGCTCGCGCGGCGTCAACGCGGCGAGCGCGGCTTGAAACGCTTCGGCGAGGTCGGCGCGATGCGCCTGCTTCGTGAGCTCGAGTGCTGGATTGCCTTCGACCGCGATCAAGAGTGCGTCTTCGGATACCGGCCGCTCGTTGCGCGTGCGGCGGCGCAGCATCAACGTCTCGCGGATCGCGATGACCTGGACCCATGCAGCGAGTGAGCCACGCGCGCGATACTCGACGATCCGCGGCTCACCCGCTGCGACGAGCAGCTTGACCCGGACCTGTTGCAACGCATCTTCCACGAGGCCTCCGCCAGGATCGAGCCGCGCGAGCGCACCCCGAACGTCGGGAACGATCTCGGCTTCAAACACGCGGAGTGCCGTTGCGTCCCCGCGCGCGAGGCCGCACATCAAGCCGACATCGAGGCCGTAGCGCGAATCTGCAGCGATGGCGCGGTCGGCGAGCGCACGAGCGAGCTCGGTACGTTCGAGATGCAGCCCGGGCCACCGTGCGGCGGAGGCCGCGATCAGATCGTCGAGCACGTCGTCGGCGATCATCGCGAGTTGTGGGCCGCCAACCATTTTGCGATTCCCGACGCGTCACCGTCGTAGCTCGGACCGAGTGCGACATAGCCGGCGCGCGCGGCCTCTGCGAGTGCGCGGGCGCGAGCATGCGCGCCGTCATGCCAGAGGAGCTGCGCGAGCAGGTAGCGCGAGCCGTAGGCATCGACGTGGACGGCTCCGGTCGCATCCCAGATCTTGACGGATTGTTCGGCGAGCGCGGTCGCTGCTCGTGGATCGCGATCGGCAAGTAGCAGCGCGATCCGGAACTGAGCGAAAGCAACCGCGGGATGGTTCGCGCCGTAGCCATGCTGCGCGAGCGCGAGCGCACGATGGAACAGCTCGAGTGCTCGAGCGCCGTGGCCCCTCTCTTGTTCGACGCGGCCGAGCAACATCGTGGGCTCGAAGACGTACGGATGATCCGGACCGAGCGCGCCCGTGCGGATCTTGATCACGCGTTCGAACAGACCGGCGGCGCGATCGAGCTGTCCCGCGGCCAGCGCGATCGTCCCCAGATCGGTGAGCGGAACCGCAATGTCGGGATGATCGGGCCCGACGGTAGCTTCGAACATCGCGACGGATCGCGAGAGCACCTCGCGCGCGTCGTCGAGCTTGCCTTGCTCGTGGAGCACCGAGCCGATGTTGCCGAGCACCCCCGCGATCTCGGGAGCGTCGATCTCGCCGTACTTCCGCTGCGTCGCGATCAGCGCGGCGCGGTAGTGGCGCTCGGCATCCGCGTAGTTGCCGCTCGACTCGGCGGCGTTGCCGAGGGTGTTCTCGAGAGGCGCGACGAGTGAGTCGTCACGCGGGAGACGGCCCGCCGCCGCCTCGAGCAGCGGGACGATCGCGGCCAGCTCGGTCGACCGACCGAGATCGACGAGGATCTTCACGAGCGCGATCATCGCCGTTACGCGTGCCGGATCGTCTTGCCCCCGTTCGGCCAGCGACACGGCCTCGTGGGCGAATGCCAGCGCGTCGGTGTCGTGGCCGTCGCGCATCGCGAGGTCGGCGCGGGTGTAAGCGATCGTCGCGGCCAGGCCCAGATCGGCCTTCGGGAGCGCGGCGAGCGAGGTCAGGCGCGTCATCGCCTCGCTATATCGCCCAGCCGAGCGAAGCGCCGCGGCCTCGGCGAGCTGGGTGCGGACGAGTTGATGCAGCGGAAGGTTCCACCTGCCCTGGGCGACCGGGTCATCGCAGGCGTCCGCTCGCGCGAGTTGGGCGACTGCGGCGAGTGCCTGCGCGGCGTTGCTGCGGTCGGAGATCGCGCCGAGCACGGCGGCGAGTTGGTGGCGCTGGTCTTCGAGACACGCGCCCCGCCGGTCGGCGAGCTCGGCCGACTGGGTGCCGCGCTGGCGCGAGGTGCATACGTCGACGACGGCGGTACTCCAGCCACGCGCGCGTTCGTCGATCAGCTCGATCGTGCGCGGAGCGAGCGTCTGGGTCGGTGAAGGGTCGCGCGTCGCGAGCGCCGTTGCGAGCTCCGTTCGCCGCGGTGCGCTCCACACGCCGCCGACCGCGGGGTCGCCTTCGCAGGTCGGGGTGGCCATCGCGTGGTCACGTTCGCGCCACCACGCGATGCCGAGCGCGACCGCGGCGATTGCAACGACGCTGACGACGTAGCGAGGCCAGCGAGGGCGACCGCTACGCTCGAGCTGGTCGACGAGCGCGGTGATCGAAGGGTAGCGTTCCGCCGGTTGCTCGGCGAGCGCCCGGCGCAACACGCGGGCGATCCGGCCGACCTCGCGTTTGGGCGGCGCAGCGGGAGGATTTCCGAACACGGCTTGCCACGCGGTGATCGCGAACGCGTACTGGTCGGAGCGCGCACCGCCGCGTGCGCCGGCCGCGACCTCGGGAGCGAGGTATCCAGGGGTACCGACCAGGCGGGAGGCAGGGCCGCTCGCATCGGTCCCCGCGGCCAGCGGTGCGTCGCCATCGAGCTCGGCGATCACGGCCGCGAGGCCGAGGTCGGTGATCCGGGCTCGACCATCGCGGCCGATCAAGATGTTCGCCGGCTTGATGTCGCGATGCACCAAGCCTGCGGCGTGCGCGGCGGCGATCCCGCGGCCTGCACCGACGACGACGCGCAGCGCCTCGCCACGCAGACGCGGGGCTTCGGCGAGCCACGTCGCAAGATCCGGTCCGTCTACGCGTTCCATCGCGATGAAGAAATCGTCGCCGGCTTCGACGACCTCGTGTACGGCGACAACGTTGGGATGCGCGAGCCGAGCCATCGCCTTGGCTTCGGCCACGAGGCGTACCCGTGCGCTCTCGATCGCCGCCGGGCCTCGATCGAGGACGCGCACGAGCTTGAGTGCGACGATTCGCTCGAGTTGCGGATCGTGAGCGGCCAGCACGATCCCCATGCCGCCAGCGCCGATCCGGCCTTCGACGATGTAGCGCCCGATCTTCGCGCCGCGCGTTGCGAGCTCGGGCGCCAGGACGGTGTTCGCGGTGGTCGACGCGCGGAGGATCGCACCGACCAGCTCGCGACAATCAGCGCAGCCGTCGAGATGCGCCTCGAGCTCGTTGCGCGGCCCGGTCTGGGCAAGCTCTGACCACGCGTCGGGCTCGGGGCAAGACACGCGGCGAGTGTGCCATCGTCGACTTTTCTTGCAACGTCTCCAACCGACGCGCATCGGTTCATGCGCAGAACCCGATTCCCGCATTCGAGCAACGCTTGGTAATGCATGGGTCGGACGAAGGTCTTGGGAAGGTTCTTACCGTCTCGTGAAGAAGATCACCGTCGCCGTGGAAGATCAGCCGACCGGTCCTTACGGGATTCATCCGTCCGGATAAGCCGGGCGGCGGCCTCGTGCGTTATGGAACGCTGGTATCTCTCTTGAAGGAAACCGACCATGTGGACCAAACTCTCAAGCATCGGACAAATGAAGCACCTACTCGCGTCACTCGCGTTCCTCGCCGCCTCTGCTACCGCGTTCGCCAATGGCACCATGCAGGATCACCACTGCAAAGGCACTGACGGCGTCTTTGACCCGGCAAAGACCGAGAAGCAATGCGTGGGTGCCAAGGGCGAGTGGGTGAAAGACCGAACGCTCAGCGGCGTGGTGAAGAGCGGCGTGAAAAGCGCTGCTAACCCCGGCGGCATTGAGGTTTCCGACGTTACGTCGAAACAGGACTACTTCCTCGACGTCCACGGTGACGCGGTACTGATGAAGGCCGTCACCAACCTCAACAGCAAGACCGTGCGGGTCACCGGCTACGAGGTCATCAAGCCCGAAAACATGATCCCCGAGCAACACTACTTCTACGCGGTCAGCATTGTCGCGAAGAAGTAGTTTCTGTTCTTCACGTGCCCTCCCCACGCGCAACGCGCTGGCCGTAGGATCGCGATCTCGCGATCGGCGTCTCCGTCGTTGACGGCAACTCGCGATGTTCGCGACCCGACTATCGTTAATTCTCGAAGCAGTACAGCACGCTGAGGGTCGAGCAAGCCCGGTCGCCGTTCGCCGTCCACAGGATCGCCGGGCCGGAGGAAAGGTCGTTACCGGAACCGCCGGTGCCGCCAGCGCTCGACGTCCAGTCAGCGCAGTCGTCGCCTCCGCCCAACCGTCCAGCGGGATTCGAACCGGTCCACACGAGGTCGCCGAGCACCTCAGTCGTTCCATCGGGAAACATGTCGATCGCGTGTGCCGGGCCGTTCGCCAAGAGATCGCCGAGGCTCGAGGCCACGAGCGTCGTGTTGTCGACGAGGTTCCATGGGCCTGCCGAGAGCCGATCCGCGGCATCGGCGTGGGATGTCGAGACCCACGCAACCCAATGGCCGCCGAGCGCATACTTGGTGGCCTGCGCCGCGCACAGGTTATCGGCTCCGGCCGCTCCGGGATCGGCGCCCGTTCCGGCTCCGGCGGTAGCCAGATCGCCGTCGAGGCTGAGGTCGGTGACGAATACTCGCGAGACCCCGAGCGCATCGACGCTGCCGTGTGCATCGCCGTGTGCATCGGTCGACGATGATGCATCCGAGTGCGAATGCGTCGCGTCTACCATCATGTTGCCATCCGATCCACAGGCGGACTGACTCGCGGCGAGTGTCGCGGCGAGTAACGCGAGACCGACCTTGCGAGCGCTGGGTGACGGCGCGACCGGCGCAGAGCTGACAATGCGGATGCGGGGACCGAGGTGGGGCACATGAGCCGATGCGCGCCGATTGGAGACGTTGCAAGAAAACTCGGCGATCGCCTCGGCCGCCGGAGCGCGACGCGTGGTCAGAGCTCGCGGAGGCCCGGCGCCGCGACGAGCTCGCGAGCCAACTCGCGCATACGCACGAAGGCGCCCCGCACCGCGGCAGGCGAGGCGTTCACGGTCGAAGGCATGGTCATCGGTTGGAGCACCGAAGTAATCCAGGAGGACGCGATGGCGAGGCCGGCGATCGGCGCGCAGGCACTACTGCAGCGCGCACTGCACGAGCGACAGGTGATTGCCGTCGACCTTCGTCACCTGGCATTTGGTCGCCTTGACCGTGTCGGTGGCCTTGATCGCCTTGGCCTTGGCCGCCTTGCCGAAGTCTGCGAAGGTCAGCGTGACCGCGTGCCCGTTGCCGGCATCGGCGTCGATGCCGTACTCGCCCGCCGGATCATCCTTGATCGCCTTCGCGGTCACCTCGACGGAGACCGGCTTGAACTCGAGAAGGTCCATCTGCTCGAGGCCCGCGACCTTCGTGAAGATCTCGTCGGCCTTGTAGACTTTGTTCGGATTGTCGGTGGCCGGCTTGGCGGGCGCAACAGCGGGAACGGCGGCGCCGGGAACTGGGTTGGCGACCGCGGCGGGCGCATCGTCGCGCTTCTTCGCGCACGCGGTGAAGACAGCTGCGGCGACGACGATCACGAGCAGAGACCTTGTCATGGCGGCTCTATAACATGGCGGCTTGGCCCCTACTGTTACCTTTCGACCCAAGCTCGAGCGTGCGCCGATCGGCTCGCACGGGCAGACCCAGGGCGATGTCCCGTCTGTTGTTGAATCTTGGTGACGGTTGCGGTGGTGATCACTACGGGGCCTTCGTTCACGTTGCAACGGGTGCGTTCGTGTTTCGTGAATGAGCGCGGTCAGTCGGGCGCTGCGATGAACGTATCCCACGCGGCCTCAGTCGGCGGATTGCGTGCGAGCCACGCCTCGGCACCACCGCCGCGCACGCGCGCGTAGTCGGTCTCGGCGAGTGGAACAAGCAGCAAGATGCGAACGCTTTGCGCGGTGCCCATTGCGACTGTGCCGCCGTCGGCGATCACGAAGCCACCGATCCTCAGTTCCTCGATCGGTGCAGCGACCGTATCGCCGACCTTCCAACCGGTTGGCGCTTCGAGCGCGAACGAGGCCAGCACGCCGACGAGCTTCACGAGCTCAAGCGTCTCGAGGGGGACCCACGCAGCGACTTCAAACCGCGCCTTGCGGCCAAACCCGTTCGTGACGACAAGGAACCCGCGACCGTCTTCGCGTGCGCGCACCTCGACGTTGTGCTCCAGCGGTTGCCGGCTGTTTGCAGGGACGTCACGAACGATGTGACTCGGTACGAGCTCGGCGAGGCCGCGATCGAATAGCGCCTGGTAGAGGTTCACCGCGATGTCGCCGTCGACGGAGAGTTCGCCTCTTGCAACGAGCTCGAGGTTGCCGTCGAGATCAGTGACTGCGTAGGTCGTCGCCGCACCACGGTCGTCGATCTCAAGTGGCCACGCTCCGATGGAGAGTCGCACCGGCACAGAGATCGTATCGCCCGCTTGAAATTCGCGATTGTCGCGGATCATCCGATAGCACGCGTAGAGCACGGCCTCGTGGCGGCGCGACCGACTCCAGCGATCATCGGCATTCACCGCCGCAAGCACGTCGGGCAGGCCGAATACGTCCATGCCGAACGTCGCGTACCTCGCCTCGCCGTCGCGTCGCGTGATCGCGACATCGAGCCAGGCCGCGAACGGCCGACACTCAGGATCGTCGAGTTCGCCGAGTGCGCGCACGAACTCGTCGATCGGTACGACGAGATCACCTGCACGATGCAGCACGACGCCCGTCGCCGAGTCCGCGAGCATGCAAACGAGTCGGCTGAGCTGGCGCATCGAGCCGTCGGGCGCCCAGCAGTCGCGCGTGTTGGCGAGGATCGCTCGAGCCTGACGCTCGCCGCCGGGCAGGCCCATGCCGAGGCCGATAAACGAGCGACCGAGGTCGAAATCCTCGGCCACGTTGCGCGCATCGAGCCCATCTTTCGGGAACGTCGCGCGCCCCGCGTATGTCAACACGTTGCCTCCCGGCATCGCGAACTCCAGGTCGCGCTCGACTTTCACGTCGAAGCCATCGCGCGGGAACCCGCGCGCCGCAGCCCATGTACGCACAGCCTGGTGGCCCGTCGGCAACGGCTCGCCCAGCAACACGGTGATGATCCCAAGTTGGCGCGCCGTCGCAGCAGCCTGCGCGGGCGGCTGGGTGCGGCTAGGAAGCCCTTGCTGCGCGTCGCGCGCTGACAGCAACGCATCGTAGTTCGCGTCGGCTGGAGCGAGCTTCACGACCCGAGCCTTCCAGCCGCGCGGGTCGGAAGCGATCTCCTCGACGATCACCGACGCACCGACGACGGGTTCGAAGCCTTTACACGCCGATCGACCGAACCGAAGTCCCTCGCCGCTCTCAAGCGCGAGCGTCCCGACCGCATCGGCGACCAAGAATGTCGCGATCGTCGCGCGAACCGGCACTTCGGGCGCGGTCGTGACCGGCAGTGGCGCAGCGGTCTGCTTTGTCTTACGAAACCGGTCGAAGATACTCACGCCATGTGAAGTAGCACGGCTCCGACGCGGTCGTCATCGCATCGCTACGCGGCCTTCGTTCGCGATGCAACGGGTGCGATGGAGTTCTCGTGATGCGCGAGCGCGCGCATCAGCTGGGTCATGCCATCGCGCGCACCTGTGATCCTGCGGAAGCGCGTTGCGGCATCGGCGACAGCTGTCACCGTCCACCGCAAGATCATCTTGCCGCCACGCCAGCGCTTCACGCGGCGTGAGAGCTGACGGACCGAGCCCATGAGGTTCTCGATCGCGTTCGTCGTTGAGAGCTGCCGTTCGAGCTGTTTCGGGAGGCCGAGGCGCTTCACGGCGAGCGTCTCGTCGAGCCCTTCTTCGAGGGACGCCGCCGCACCAGGATGATCGTTCCGGAGACGACGCACGAGGTTCGTCAGCGTCGAACGTGCACGATCGGCGTCGCTCGCGGCGTACGCGTCGCGCAAAGCCTGCCGCACCGACGGCTTTATCTCGTCGGGAAGCTGGTCGAGAACGTTGCGAGTCTTGTGCGCCTGGCAGCGCTGGACGATCGCGCGGTCACCGAATACGTTGCGCACCGCCTTCGCGAGTGCCTTCGACCCGTCGATCACGACGAGGGTCGGACGGTCGGTGCGGAGACCACGATCGCGCAGATCGGCGAGCAGCGCCGTGCACGCGGCAGCGTTCTCGGTTGCGCCCTCGCGAACACCGAGCACGTGCTTCTTGCCGTCGGCGTCGATGCCGAGCGCGACGAGCAGCACGTGCTCGTCGATGTGCACGCCGTCGATCATGAGCACGCCGAGATCGAGCGCGCCGAGATCGCGACCGAGCCACTCGGCCATCTGCCGCTCGGTGGCAGCGACGAAGCGACGGCTCACCGCACTACGGCTCGTGCCACGCGACGGCAGGTCCGCCGGCAGCGGCTCCAGCGATCGAGCGTAGCGACGTGTCGTGACGCCGACGAGCATCTGCTCGACAGCCCGCTCGCGCAGCGGATCCTCGACGCCGAACGCCGTCCACGAGGGCAATTGCACCTCCTGACCGTCGAGCGTACGTGCACGCGGTCGTCGGACCTGCACGCGTCGACCTCCCATCACCAGCTCACCCGGAGCCGATCCCGATCGTCGAGCTTCACGCGTCGGCAGATGCGCGTACCGCGGCCCGACGATCTGAGTGCGCTCCTCTTCGAGCATTGCGGCCAGCGCGGCGGTCCCAGCGCCGATCACGAACTCTCGCAGGTTCTCGCGCACGAGGTTCCTGAGCCCGAGGGCGAGCTCCGCGTCGCGAGCGACTTCTCCGAGAACGGTCCGGAGCTGAGGGCGAGTGGCTTCCGCGGGGCGTCTGTTCCTGGCAATCTTCTTCATCGGCGGTTCCTTCCGGTTTTTGAGCCCCGAGAATTCTCTCGGGGTCGGTTGGACCGCCACCTCAATGTCAACAGGGATCGGGACTACGCCCAGACCCAGATCGGCGGGACTCGACATACGTTACGACCCTCGTGCGGACCGCGCTCCCTAGTGTGCGACGGTCCCGTCGAACGACGCGCTCGACTCGTCGCTCTCGTTGTAGCTCGTGCCCGAGATGTTCGCCGCGACTTCGGTTTGCGGCGACGACGTGACCGTGATCATGCAGGTCGGCGACGGCATCAGGTTCGTGTGGATGCTCACCGCCGTCGAGATGCGCGAGCTCAAGATCGAGCGCACCCCTTTCACGGCGACTGGAACTATACGATTCACCCACGACCGATCGTCGCGTGACGAATCATGTTATCCATTCGAGCCCCTTACCGGAACTCGCACGTCGCCCTCACGCGAGGACTTCAGTTCAGTTTAGCTTCCGTGGCTTGGTGAATTCGGTGGTCTCTGCGCCAATCTTGGCGCGCTGCTCGTCCGTCATGAGCCTCTCGCAATCGGCTACGCCCACGGTTGTGTGTTTAAGCGCGGTCACACAGGCGATCACCGCGTCCGACCAGTTGTCTTTCATACAATGGGAAACCACGGAGCCGAGTGCGTAGTCGCCCGCACTGCCGGGAGTGCCGGCCTTCAACCCATCTCCCGCATGGAGGCACCTCGAAGCGATCGTGGGAGCGACATCATCGGCATTCTTGCATCCAATCATGCCCAACGCGATCACGACAAATAAACACAAAATTTTCATATTAAACTCCGTCCATTCAATAGATGGCGCTGCAGGTCCGCTTGGTGGCGCTCCCCATTCAGGTTGGGACGAGCATGCGTAAGCGCCGGTTCGGATCGTGTCGCGACGATCGTTTCGATCGCTACGCCGGACTTCCGAACGCGGCTCGATCGTTTTTGCGATTCGCGGCCTCTAACTTAACTTAGTGAGCGGCATTGACCCTAATTCGACTCACCGCTCGTCGAGACGATGGGCGCTACGCTCGTCGATCGCTTTCTTGAGATCGTCGGGTTTGTCCTTCGGCGTGATCGTCACCGTGATGCCATCTTTCTCATGTGTGGCCTTGGCGGTTGCGTCCTCTGGTACGTACAGAGGGCATGGTGCGATGGCAGCCCCATGCGGACCTTTGACGTTATACATATCATCAGATTTCATTGCGAGTAACTCGTCAGTGCTTGTCTGGATCGCTGCGATAGTGTCCTTATCGTCGGAGGTGATCTTCACGACGACGTCCGAACCTGTGACAACGACCTTCGTGTGCGCGCCGGTCATCATGCCGGGACACGGTGGACCGAAGCGCAGGAGGCTCGTAGAAGCTGAACCAACAGTGGTCGATTCGGTTTCGACTTTCCGAGCGGAGTTGGCGTTCTTCCTGCACGCCGTGGTCACCGCCAGCAGCATAGTCACAAGTACAAGTGTGATTTGCATGAAATATTCTCCGTCGTGAGTAGCGACTTGTTTGATCGCAGCGACATGCAGCGACGACCACGATGCGGCGCGCTGGCCAGCTCACTTGTCGGCGACCACGTCGTCGCGACAGGCACCTGGCGCTCCTTGACCTCGGCGCCCGTCCGCGTCTCGACGTAGCTGGTGATCGTGCAGTGGTGGTCCTGCCGCGCCGCGACGGCGAAGGCGGCGGTGACGACCAGAAACGCGATGATCGAGAGCTTGGTCAACACGGTCGGTGTCCTTCAGGGAGTTACGGCGCTTCACACGCAGCACGTCGCGGTGTGGTCTATCGCGCAAATGCTGATTGCCTCATCGCTGCTTGCGCCCGCAAGTGTCGGCGAGCAGTGCCGGCTGGTTGCCTTGACGGAGCAATTGCTCGGCGCACGCGCCGTCGACGTTCTTGCACGACTCGAGAAGCGCCGGCTGGAATCCCGCGTCGAGCAACGCAACCGCGCAGCGTTCGTTGGTGCCGCGGCACGCCGACCATAGCGCCGGTGAATACCCCTTCTCACCCATGACGCTGAGACACGTGCGGCGCGGCGGTGGCGAGGTCGACCCCGACGTGTCGTTCACGGCACACTGCGAGCCGTCCCACGTCGAGCCGTCCGGGCAGGTCGCGTTCACGGCACACTGCGATCCGTCCCACGTCGAGCCGTCCGGGCAGGTGGCGGTAGTCGTATCTTGCGGCGCCGCTTGATCCGCGGTCGCGCCGACGCACTGCGAGCCATCCCATTGCGTGCTGTCGGGGCACACGCATAGATTATCGCCTGGTACGGCACCACCGCTGCACTGCAGCGGTTGGCAGGAGCCGCTGCTGTCGACGGTGTTGCCGAGCATGCAGTGGCACTCGACCGCGCCGGCCGGCCCGAATGGGTACGCGCCGCCCTGGCACGGGCCCGGATCCGGCGTGCCCTGACAGGTTTGGCCGTTCCACAGCATCCCGTTGGCGCAATAGCAACCGCCGGCGACGAGCTCGGCGCCACCGCTGCACTGAACGGGCTGAGCGAACATCGCGCCTTTGCACCCCGCGAGACCGGCGAACAGGATCCAGAGGTGAGCTGCCACGAACGTGACACGTGGGACCATCACGCTACGATGCGGCGACTCCGCGGGCGTTGCATAGAAATCGGGTCTCATGCATCGCGCGAAACGGCGGCTACTTCACCGTGCAACGCTGCGCGGCGCCGGGCCCGCGTGGTCGATCACGTTCGATAGACGCTGCCTCGCGGTCGGCGACGTGCTGCAGTTGGTGTGTTCCACACGTGCGAGCGGTAGCTGTTGCTGCCGTCCGCGTCGGCGGTGATGAAGATCTCGCGCGCCTCGGGATAGCGCTTCACGCCGACCTGTTTCCTTGCGATTCTCGACGAGCGCACCCACCGGTCACGCAACGCCGACGGCGTCGTGCTGAATCCGCTGCGCTCGCGCGGCTTGCATCTACGGCTCGTCGAGTGATCGGAATTGCTCCGGTCGAGCGCGACCTGAAAAAGCCGCACCCACATAACATCATGAATGTGGCGCGAGCGCGGCACTACATCGCGCACCACCTGGGCGATTCGATGTACTTCTCGAACGTCGAGTACCTTGAAGCGGATCTGCGCGCGATCCTGGAGCGTGCGCCCGAGTCCGGCGAGTTGCGTTTGCTCGAGATCCGGTACGTCGAGAACAGAAGGATTCCGTTCGGCATCTTCGAACCCGTTACGGGATGGCCGGTGCGTGACGTGATCGGCCTTCTCCACTGTGAGGTACCGCTCGCCGCCGCGACCGCGCTGCAGATCTATCGCGCGTACGGCGGCGGGCCGAACGTGGTGACGCCGAAGGGAGCGCTCGTGCGCCAGGTGGTCCCGCACTTCAACCAGATCTGGCGGAGTGAGAACGGCAGCTTCATCGGCAGCGAGCCCGACATCTCGATCCACGACCAACCGTCGTCGGGCACTCGTCGCCGACGTTTGCCCGACGACTATCGAGCGCGCGATCGCCTCGATCGATGGTGATGATCGCTTCGTGAATGATGCGGGAGTGGACGAGGCCACGACCACTCGTTATAGCGAGCCGAAGTCACACCTCTCGCGTCGACACGCGCTGGCGGGTTCCCGGCTGAACATAGTGCGCAAGCGTGACTGCCGGCGACGTGTGCCCAAGCGCTGACGCGCAAGGATCAGGCTACCGCGATCGGCCGAGAACCGTCCCCGCGGCCGTGCGGCACGGAACTCTTCGCCACCGCTTCGGCGAACGGAAACACGACGCGCACGATCGTGCCGTCGCGGTCGGCCAGTTCGACCCTGCCGTTCAGTTGGTGAGCGAGCGTCCGCACGATCTGCAGTCCGAGCGTTTGCGCGGCTTCGAGGTCGAAATCCGGCGGCATCCCGACCCCATCGTCGCGGACGTCCAGCGCGAGCTCGCCACCTTCCTGCGCGAGCCTGACCCAGATGCGTCCGCGGCGCTGGCCGGGGAAGGCATGCTTGAACGAGTTCGTGACCAGCTCGTTCACGATCAAGCCGCACGGAATCGCGCGATCGATGTCGAGGCGAATGTTCGGCACGTCGACCGAGATCTCGATCGGACGGTCCGGTTCGCCGCCGTAGGCCTGGCTCAGCCGCTGCACGAGGTCCTGCACATATTCGAGCAGATCGATATGCGAGAGATCCTTCGAGCGGTACAGCAGCTGATGAACGAGCGCCATCGATTGAATACGGCCCTGGCTCTCCTCGAGCCTGTTGCGCGCTTCCACGCTCGCCACCGTCAAAGCCTGTAGGTTGAGCAGGCTCGAGATCACCTGGAGGTTGTTCTTCACGCGATGATGGATCTCGCGCAGCAAGACGTCCTTCTCGCGCAGGGCCGACCGGAGCTTGGCCTCGCCGAGCTTCTGGTCGCTGATGTCGCGCACGACCTTTGACATGCCGATCACGTGGCCCTCGTGATCGACGATCGCAGAGGTCGTGACCGAGGCGTCGAACCCAGTGTTGTCGCGTCTCACGTACACGAATTCGTAGTGGTCGAGATGCTGACCGGCGCGCACCGACGCCAGCACTTGCTCCAGCTCCCCGGTGCGGTCTTCAGAAACGAGCAACCTCGCGGGCTTCCCGATCACCTCGGCAGCCGCGTAGCCGAAGATCTTCTCCGCGGCTCGGTTCCAGCTCTCGATCGTGCCGTCGATCGACAACCCGATGATCGCGTCCTCCGACGATTTCACGAGCTCGCCGAGCCGGTGCGAGGCCTCTTCCGCGCGCTTGCGCTCGGTTACGTCCTGCGAGTAGCCAGTCACGCGCAACACGCGACCCGTCTCGTCGGCACAGACCCTGCCCTGCGAGTAGAGGGTCCGGATCGTCAGATTGGGGCGCACGATGCGCATCTCGAAAGCGAACGGCAGGCGATCCACGCGGGAGCGTTGGATGATCAACGCGACGCGCGCGCGATCATCGGGATGGATGCACGTGACAAAGCCATCGTGGGGAACGAAGGTCGCAGGATCCTGTCCGTAGATCCGGTACATCTCTTCGGACCACTCGAGCCGATCGCGACCGAGGTCGCGCTCGAAGCTGCCGAGGTTCGCGAGCGCCTGCGAGTCGCGAAGCAACTCGCCCTTGTGCTCCAACTCTTGATTCGCCGCCACCAGCGCGATCGTCCGCTCGCGCACCTTCTGCTCGAGCAGTGCGTGAGATTCCTGCAGCGCGCGCTCGGCGGTGAGCTCGGCGGTGATGTCGCGCACGAATCCCGTGAACAAGCGCTGACCCTTGATCGGAACGACCATCGCCGTAACTTCTGCCGGAAACTCGCTGCCGTTCGCGCGCTGCAACGAAAGCCGTCGTCTCCCGATCAAATCGCTCGTCCCTGCGCATACGGCTTCGGTCAACGCGGCCCGAAACGGATCGCGTAGTGATCGAGGGATCAATAGCATCGCAACATCTTTGCCGACGGCCTCGCGCCCGGAAACGTCGAACAAGCCCTCGGCGGCCGGGTTGAATTCGACGATGCGGCCATCACCATCGATCGTGACGATCGCGTCGAGCGCCCCGGTCAGGATCGCGCTCTTGCGTTGCAACGCCGTGAGGCGTTCGACTTGTAACGCCGAGAGCGCCAGCGTCATGACCGACGAGATCGAGACGAAGATCTGAAGGAAGTGCGGCAGGTGTACGAAAGGACCATAGCCGAACGTGGTCGCGAAGATCGCGAGGGCGCTGACCGTGAACGTCGTGGCGGACGCTCCGCGCGGCCCGAAACGGAGCCCGGCCCATAGCAGCAAGACCACCAGCACGTACGGCATCGGTGCGCCAGTCAGCCGCTCGGGGAGCGAGGGGGCGAACACGCAACTGCAAAGCACGAGCGTGGCGACACCGAACGCGACCACCTCGAGTGCAGACGCGCGGCGCGCGATGCCACCGTCCGGCGTTCGCGTACCCCATGCCAGCACGAGGGGGGTCACGACCAGGCTACCGGCGAGGTAGCCCCACCACCACGTCGACAACACCGACGTGAGTCGATTGGATGGAATCAAGCCCGTGGCTGCGAGCACGCAACTGTCCAAGGTCGCGGTGACGAGCGCGAGCACGACCGACAACCCGACGAGAGCGAGTACGTCTCGCACGCGATCGAGCGGCGTGCGAAAGGCAAATGCACGACGCAAGACCCACGCAGCACCCACCGCCTCTAACGCCTCGATCGTCCCGATGCCAATCCCAGCGAGCGCCGAGTGATTGCTCGCCTCCATCGAGACGAACACGCCGAGCAGGATGCCGAGCGCCACCCGATCTCCGAGCAGCAAAACCGCAGCGAGCCCGATGCTGGTTGGCACCCAGATCAAGGACTCGAACCCGTTTACCAAATGGATCGCGAAGCTGAGCCCTGCCGTCGCGAAATACACGACGGCCACGATGGCGATCTCGGCGATATGTCGCGCGCGTTTCGACATGGCGTGCCGTCACGGCGGGCTCGGCAGCGAGAACGCAAACACGGTGCCGACGCCGGACGTGCTCTCCACGCAGAGCTTGCTGCCATGCGACGCGATGATTCCATTGGCGATGAACAAGCCGAGCCCTGCTCCTCCGCGCCGGTTCTGCGCGCGCCAGAAACGCTCGAACAGGTGCGGGATCTGATCTGGCAGGATGCCGCAGCCGGTGTCGCGAACCTCGAATCGCACGGTCGTTGCTTGCAGCTCGGCGCTCACCCTGACGGTGCCATGCTCGGCTGTAAACTTGAGTGCGTTGCCGATCAGGTTCGACAGCACCTGTAGGATCCGCTCTCTATCGCAAATCACCCGAATGGTGTCATCGCGCATGTCAGCTGTGAGGTCGATCGACGCCGCGTCGGCGTGCATTCGAAACATCTCGACGGCCTCGTCCACGAGCTGCGCCGCAGAACAAGCCCGAGGGTCGATCGCGAGCATGCCGCCGTTGGCATTGACCGCAGACGCATCGAGCAAATCACCGATCAAGCTATTCATCCGCTTGGCCGAGTGCACGATCCAGTCGCCGGTCTCTCGTACCTCGGGATGCGCGAGCAGCGACCCCGCGCGCAACATGATCGCTCCGAGAGGAGAACGCAGATCATGCGACACGATCGCGAGTACGTCGTCTCGCATGCGGATCGCCTGCTCGGCCTTGCGATAGAGCAGCGCGTTGTCGAGCGCCATGCCGAGACGCTGCGCAAAATCCTCCGCGAAGGAGAGGTCGGCGGCGCCGTAGGGTGCGCGTGATCGTCCTGCGACCAGCACGAGCCCGCCGAGCCTTCGATCGCGTGCCACCAAGGGGACGCTCAGCAACGAACGCAAGTCGAGCGCGCGCAGCACGGCGCGGTGATGGTCACAAAGCGAGTCGAGGAGCGTCTGGCCCACATGCTCGATCTCGATCACGAGCTTCGAATGCTCGAGCGCGTCGAACAGGCGCGTATCATGGCACGGGCAACTCGCACGGTTGTGGTCGCCAAGGTCCGGGTCGGGGTACGCATGCGTGAACGACTCGAGCTCGTCGCCGGTATCGGCAAGGTGGACGAGGGTCCAATCGGCATAGCGTGGCACGAGTAGCTTTGCTGCTCCGCGCGCGACAGTGTGATAGTCCAGCGATGCCGCCATGCGCGCCGTGGCGTCGGCAAGGAACTGCTCGAGCTGCTGTCGCTCCGAGCGCAGCCTGTCGGCGGTGTGGTGGTGCAGCGCCATCGTGATCGCGGCCGTGAGCTCGCGCTCGCGGAACGGCTTGACGACGTAACCATAAGGCTCCGTGACGCGCGCGCGCTCGAGCGTTCCGTCGTCGGCGTAGGCCGTCAAGAAGATGATCGGAACATCGCGCACCGCGCGGATCGATCGCGCAGCCTCGATGCCGTCGACGTCGCCGTTCAGCTTGATGTCCATCAGGACGAGGTCGAAGAGGCCCGTCATCGCACGATGGACCGCTTCCTCGCCCGAGTACGCGACCACCGCGACATGGCCCATCCGCGCCAGCACCTGCAAGATGTTGAGCGCGACGAGGTGCTCGTCCTCGACGACAAGGATCCGATCGGTCGTCGGTGTCGCACAAACCACACCAGAGCGCGCGGGCAACAACGGATCGAGTAACGGGGATGGCGCGGCACCGTGGCTCAGATCTGCCGCGCCCAACCCGCAGCCGAGCTCGTCCCGGAATGTCGTGACGAATGATCTGGTCGTCATGGATTTGTTTACTCCTCTGGCTTCGCACGACAACGCCTTTGGTTTCGAATGACAACGCAGGCACTGCGGAAGCCGCCACTCGCGACATTCAGTCAATTCATCACACCGTATTGTTTCCGAACACCGATGTGAGCTCCTTGCGCAGGTGCAATTTCTTGGCCGCGACCCGCGTGTCAGAATGCCAAATCATCGCGCGATCCCCTCGCTGGTACGCGCCCCGATAAGCGAGTCGACCGTACGGGCGAACACGTCGATATCGAACGGCTTTCGCAACATGCGCACGCGTCGACCGAGCCCTGCAACCTGCGCGGCGATCGCGTCGTCGCGCAGTGCGGTGATCACAAGAATCGGCGTGGCTAGCCCGGCATAACGAGCGGAATGACTTGCCTGTAGCCCGGTCATCCACGGCATCGAGACGTCGGTGATCACGAGATCGAAGTCCTCGTCGGCTAGCGCATCGATGAGCTCTGCGCCGTTGACCGCGGTTTCGACGTCATAGCCCCATTTCTCGAGCATCTCGACCAGCCCGAACAGCAGGTCCAGATCATCATCGGCAATGAGTATTCTGAGCATGTGCGGATCGAATGCAATACTCGCACCCTCCAGCTATTGATCGACGCTCCGAGCGTTCCGCGCACTCACTGCGTCGCGCGCCAAATTTGCGGCTCTCGACTCGGGCCGCGGCCCGAGGTGGGAGAGATGTCGTCGACATCTTCATAGCCGATAGTGGAACTGGAACAACGCATAGCCCGACGTTCGGCCACCCGAGCCGAGCGCGGTGGTCTGGATCCGATTCGTGAGCAGCAGTTCCCAGTGCGAGCTCGTGAACCAATGAAGATTCGCGTCGAACGCCTCGAGATCGACGTTCCTGACGTGGACATCCTCATCGTACTGGGAGAGTCCGATGTCGAGCATCCACGCGTCGTGGAAGAACCACGTTCCCATCAAGTAGCTCACCAGCTGATCCCGCACGCCGCCTGCCGTGAATGTTTGATGGACCACTTGGCCCTCGAGCTGGAACAAGAGACTTGCAGGCTCGAGCCACAGCTTAGCGGTCAGTCCGCCGGCGGTTCGTGCGTCATCCGGGCTCTTCGCATAACGACCTTCAGCGCCCAACGAGAATATCTTGCTGAGCCGGGCTTCCGTATATAGCGCTGCGCCGTTGCCATGCTCGACGACGTCCTGCATCGGATCGTGGACGAATGCGGTGAAGTGAGCTTCCCACTTCGGATCGACATACTCGAATGCAGCCCCGTACGTCTCACCGTACAACGGCGTCTGGCCGTACTGGCGCGTGAAGTCGTTGTGCTCGGCGAAGCGCAACCCGAAGACGGGCATGAATCTGCCGACGCGAATGTACAAGCCGCTCGAGCTGTCCGGGGCCTGTTGCCACATCAGGTAGTGCTCGCGCAGTTGCAAGTAGGTCAGCGGGCGGCTGCTGTTGCCTTCTTGCACGCCGAGTGTGGCGTAGAACGAAAACGCGCCGTCGCGCGCGTCCGCCGCGCCCTCCGCCTGCATCGGAAACGCGCCGAGATGCGGCCCGAGGTCGTCGATCAGTCCGAGGCCGCCGCGGAAATCAGCACTGACCTCGAGCCAGGTCGGCCCGACCAACTTACCGTGTCCCGCCTCCGGCGCGCCGCCATATGTCGATCCCGTTTCGGCGACCGCGAGCCCGTTCTCGCCGAGCAGACCGCCTCCCGCGGGCGAGATATGACAACTCGAGCACGTCTGATCCTTGCTCAGCTGAAATTGCGGATACGCGACCGCGATTGTCGGCGCTGCGACGATCCAGCAGAAGGCAATGACCGCCGCGAAACGCGCGGGCATTACTCTAGACCTTCGGCGCCGGCTGCGATCCAGTTCGTGATCAGATCGATATCGGCCTGAGGCAGCGGCGCGTCGGGCGGCATGATGCGCGCCGAGTCGGTCAGGACGGTCACGAGCTCCGAGCTCCCGGCCAAGCCTGGCGTGACCAGCGGCTGACCGCGTTGCTGAGTCTTCAGCGAGGCGATCGCAGCATCGATCGTGTCGAACGCGAGATTGTGCGCACGCGTCTCCGATGAATGACACGCTGCCCGACCGCAGCTCGGGACGAGGATGGCCTCGATAATGTAGTCCGCGGTTTCCGGTCTTGTATCCGGCCCGCTCGCGCACGCAGCGATCGCACCGATCGCGCCTACGGCAAGTACGTCTCGGAGGTTCACGCCGGCGACTCTAGCTGCTCGCCGAAACAACCCTCGACAGGATCTCGCGCACGGATGATTAGCAATTCGTAAACGATCCGGAGTTCGCCACGTCTAGGCCGGCCGTGCGCAACATGCGCAACGCTGGCTTCCGTTCCATCACGTCCGCTATTCGATCGATCGTCGCGGAGGCTACAGGTGCGCGATGCCCTGAGCTCCCCCGTGGCACGCGGCGGAGTTGCAATCGCCCGTCGCCGCCGTCGAGACCATGAACTTCGTGCTTGGACAAAGGCTCGACTCGACTTGGATCGGAAACGCGGCCGGAAGATACGAAAAAATTTCCGTTCGTACTGACGATGATCTCTTGCTTGCCGCCGTTCGCGTCGGCGATCGTGACGGTCGCGTTGTTCGCCGGCGTAACGTTGTCTGCAAGGTTCAGTGTGCCGGCGATCGAGAAGCCGTGGTTGTGGCAACTGCCCAGGCAGTCTTGGCCGGGATTGTGGTGACCATCGCCGTGCAGAATGTTGGCCGGCGCGCAGGTTGGCACAGCGTCGGTGATCATCGACGCGTCGCGCATCACGCCGTCGAGACTCGCATCGTGGGAGCCAAGCGCATCGCCGTGGTGCGTTTCGCTCGCGTCGGCTTCTTCGTAGACCGTCGGCTGCCGACATGACACCACGATTACAGCACGATCACCGTAGCAATTCGCGCCGCTGCCGCGGCGACGCGGCTCACCATTGCCCGGCGATCGCGATCCCGTCGGTCGTCGGCGCGATCACTATCGAACGAGGAAGCGTGCCCAAGAGTCTTGGCACGAAATGGCCCGCGAGCGCACCGACCGCGGCACCTACAAGGACATCGCTCGCGAAGTGCTGGTCGGCGGCGATCCTCAGGTACCCGGTCGTCGCAGCTAGGGTCAGGCCGATCGCCCAGATCGCCGGCTCGTAGCGCGAGTGGCGGCGGTGCGCGACCTCCCCCGCGCTCACGGCGAGTGCGAAGCCAAGCGTGGTGTGGCCGGAGAAGAACGAGAGATGACTATCGACCGTCGGGTTGATCGGGGACGTCGCAAGAGCTGCATACGGACGTTCGCGAGCTGCGGTCAGCTTCACGGCCTGATCGAGCAGCGCGCTGTAGGTCGCCGCTTCGAGGATAGGAAGCTCGTCATCGATCACGCGTGCCCAATGCAGGTCATCGTCGCTGTACGCCGACAGGAGCGTGAGCCCGACGGCAGCCAATGGCGCGGCGACATAGCCGCTCGCGGTACTCAGCTCGGCGGCCCGCGTCGGCGAGCTCCAGACGAGGTGCTCGCGGACATCCTCGTCGAAGTCCGGCACGGCGCACCATCGACACGCGGTCGGCCCCGTCGAGCTCTCGAGCGCGACCGAGCCCGCGTAGATCGCGGCGCCGGTCACCACTGCGATCAGATGATGAATGCGTCGGCGACCCTCGGGACCATCGGTCCAACTGTCGGCGTGCACTGCGTGCGGCGAGATCAGCAAGAGAGCAAACGCGAGGACCAGACTGCGCACGCTTCACCGTAGGCCCATTCGTCGAGAGGTCGGGTTAAGCGCCGATAAAGCAGCGAGTTTGCCGAGCTCGCGCCGTGCGCGCGAACATCAAGGAGTCGCGTCTCGCCAGTACTTCGTGCCGCGTTCTGCCGCGTTGCGGTCAGCTTGTTAGTTACGCGTGTTATGTGCCCGAACATAAATTCGCCGACGGTGTACTGAACTTGCGCAGTCGGATTTCGTTTTTGCAACGGCGACGTTCACGCTACGGTGCTCGTGTGTTTTGCAAATCTACGCGGCGCGGTCTCGGTCGCTGGTTGATCGCGCTCTGTCTTACCGTCGGCTGCAGTCATGTTCGACCAACACAGCGCGCTCGGCTCGCGAGCCCCGCGATGCAGTTCGAGATGGACCCTGTTGCCGACGGGCAGCGCGCCGGCATCCTCGAAATCACCGAGGGCGCGACGTTCCCAACCGCGGGACCTGGCGCCGCTGGCGCGGGTTGCGGCTGCAATTGAAACTCGCGATCGCGATCGCGGTCGGCGCGGTGATCGTTCACGCGCCACATATGGCAGACGCCGATCCACCACCCGACGCGTCGACCGCCGATCCCGCTTCACCGCCGCTCGCGCCACCGGGGGCCACCGCGCCGTCGACGCCCGCACCGTCGGCCGCCGCAGCGACGACCGCGCCGAGTGCGACGAGCGGACCACCCGGCGACGACGCGACGACGGTAACCCCCGAGGAGATCGAGCACGGGCTCGACGGCCAACCACGGACACCCGCGTCCGATGCCAGCACCCCGACGACCGGCACGATCCGCGTTGGCGGGTATCACGACAGCGATCAGACGACCGTCTACCGTGCGCTCGGCGCGCTCGCGCATGATTTCGGTCGATGGTCGTTGAACAGCAGCTTCGGCGTCGACGCGGTCACGAGCGCGTCTGTCGACGTGCGGTCGTCGCCGGCGCTCAGCAAAGTCGATGTCGTGACGAGCGCGTCGGGGCGCAGCTCGAGCTCTGG
Source organism: uncultured delta proteobacterium (assembly GCA_963848295.1). Classification (GTDB taxonomy): domain Bacteria; phylum Myxococcota_A; class Polyangia; order Haliangiales; family Haliangiaceae; genus JABFXX01. The sequence goes on from CAWKDB010000010.1 coordinate 429,654, forward strand.
CGGACAGATGACCGACACGCGGTATCAGCTGACCGGTGGAGCCGGATGGAATGACAGCAAAGGCGCCACCGCAAGCTTCACCGGCGCGGTCGCGAAGGAGAACGACTACGCGAGCGTGAGCGGAGGGTTCAACGGATCCTACGACGTACTCGATCGAACGCTGACGCTACTCGGCGGCTTCACGCTCACCGACAACTGGGTTTCGAGCGTGCTCGACCCCACGCTGCATCACAAGATGGTCGCGGCCGGGTGGTCGCTCGGCATGGCGCGCGTGCTCACGCCCGACGACGCACTCCGCGTGCGCTACGACGGCAAGTTTGGCGACGGCTACCTCTCCTCGCCGTACCGCGACGTGCGGTTCGGCGATTGGACTGCGGTCCTCGGCATGCAGCAGATCACGTTCTCGAACACGCTCGGTAGTGCCGCCGGCTTGCCGGAGCACGAACCCGAGACGCGGCTCAGCCACGCGGTCGTATTCGAATGGGTGCATTCGCTCGCGACCGGCGTCGCGCTCCACCCCGAAGTCAGGCTGTCGCACGACAGTTGGAACTTGAATAGCCTCGGGGCAGGACTCGATCTGCGGCTAGCGAGACCGACCTGGCGTTTGCAAGCAGGCTATCGCTTCTACCTCCAGGGCCACGCCGACTTCTTCGAAGACAAGTACACGCTCGCGCCGAGCGCGTACACGTACTACACGTCCGACAAGGAGCTCGGCGACCAAGTCGGGCACATCGTGCGTTTCGACTTTGCTCACGTCGTGATGGACGCGGACGGCCCGAATGACAACCGGCTGCTGTTCACGTTTCAGCTCGACCTGATGCACTACAGCTACCCGGGCTTTCTGCTGCTGTCGTCGCGCGACAGCGTGTTCGGCTCGATCGGGCTCAGCTGGGAGCCATAGGCTCCAGACGCCTGCGCACTTCGCCGTCGGGCCCTCTCTTCGCGCCCATCGGCGCCCCGATCGTGAACTGCGTGCCACATCGGTGCGCAAATCACGGCCAGCGGTGTCGGGTCGCTTCCTGCTCTCGACACGCTCCGATCTCGGATTGTCGTCGAGGACCGTATGCCCCACGACTCGCGCCTGCGCGCTGCGCCCAACGAGTTGCGGCTGCAACATCATCAAGCTTTGACTGAAATCGAAACCGAATATCATGTCTGGATCGCGTGAGCCGTGCCGGCTCGATCAGAGTCAACCGAGTCAACCACCCACCGCGATCACCGCTTGGAGCAAGCCTCAACTGGCGCGAGCAATGCAAATCGAACTGCGCGGGTGACGAACGCACGGTTCGCCCCCCAAGGAGCCGCATGTTGCAGCTGAGCGATGACGAGGACAACGGCTTTGACAGCGAGCCGACGGACGTATCACTGGCATTACCTCGCGCGCGTATCCTCGTAGTCGACGACGAGCCTGTGTCGCGCGACGCGATTGTCACGAAGCTTCGCTTAGATGGATACGATGTATACGTGGCCCGCTCGGGCGACGAAGCACTCGTCATGCTCGCAACGATGCGGTGCGATGGTTCGCCCACCGGCGACGTCGATCTCCTCGTGCTCAACCCGCACATGCATGGACGATGCGGAGTCAACGTCCTCCGCGAGCTTCGAAGTGAGCAATCAACGATCCCTGCATTGTTTATCGCCGACGGTCCAGATCCCGGGCTGTTCACGATCGCCGCTTTGCTCGGCGCACGCGTCATGTTGAAACCGATCGATCTCGACCGGCTAGGCGACGCTGCGATCAAGTTGATCCTGGCACGACCGCCAAGTCTTCTTTGGGCCACGCTGGAAACCCCGCGGTCGAGAACCTGATCGGCTCGCTCCGTGGGCTGCATGAATCAGTCGGTCCGATTCTCCGTTGCGGAGCGACTCAGTATTTTGACCGTCACGCCGATCCCGACGTTCGTGCCGGTGCGCAATCTAGCGGAGACCGCGGCGGGTTTCATGTGCAGATCGGGGAAGACCTCGACGTACGGAACCTGCACAAGACGTGCGGCGAACCGGCTCAGACGAGTTATCCGCTGTAAGCAGCCGAGGACAGACAGTGACAAGGCGCGGTGGTTTGCTACCGCGATGAGAAGAGCGGACGGGCTCTACGATATCTCGCGGCGCAAGTTCTGTGCGGTCGCGGGGCTGACGCTGGTCGTCGGCTGTATCGACAGTGATGGCAGCGTCGTCCAGACCGGCCAGCTCGGCGACAACCTATCGCAGACCGTCGCCGCGTCGGTGAGGTTGAATTCCTGATGCCGCTCCTCGCCGGAGCTGGAGGTCGTATGAAGTCCGTCACAGCTGCTGTCGCGATGCTCGCCGTGATGGTGCTCGGCGAGGTCGCGCGTGCCGAGGTCAAGCAAGGCGATCACTTCACCGAGCTCGACGCGGTCACCGCCAAGGGCAAGAAGTTCCGGCTCAAAGCCATGGCCGGCAAATGGGTCTTGTACACGTTCGGCGCGAGTTGGTGCCAGCCGTGCCACAAGGAGCTGCCCGCTTACGACCGGATCTCGCCCAAGCTCGCGGGCAAGGTGCTGTTCGTGGCCGTGAACATCGACGAGAAGGTCAAGGACGGCCAAGACTTCCTCGACTCGCTGAAGCTTCACCACATGTTCCCGGTGTTCATGTCAGACGGCTCGAGCGCCGCGCTCAAGGCGTATGACCCCGACCACATGCCGTCGACGTTCGTGATCGATCCGACCGGTATCGTCCGCTATGTGCACTACGGCTTCGAACCGGGCGACGAGGACAAGGTCGCCACTGCACTGCTCGGTCTGACGAAGTAGGAGTCGCCTCATGCGCCGCGTTACCCCCTGGCTAGTCCTCGTGTTCGTCTTGCTCGTCCCCGCGCTTGCGAGTGCGGATGACGGCAGCTTCGAGAAATACCAACAACGCGGATACTTGTGGATGTTCCTCGGCTCGTTCGGGGCCGGGTTTCTAACGTCGCTGACCCCGTGTGTCTACCCGATGATCCCGATCACCCTTGCGATCTTCGGTGCGCGGGGAAAAGACGTGTCCAAGAAGCGCGCTCTCGGCCTCGCTACTGCCTACGTCAGCGGGATGGCGGTCACGTATGCCGCACTCGGCGTGGCCTTCGCGCTCCTAGGCAAGGGCGCGAACTTCGGCACCCAACTCTCGAGCCCTTACGTCGTCATTCCGCTCGTACTGCTCTTCGTTGCCCTCGCGCTCTCGATGTTCGGCTTGTACGAGCTCAACCTCCCGTCGTCGATCCAGCAGAGGCTCAATCGGATCGGCGGCAAGGGTCCCGGTGGTGCATTCGCGATGGGGCTGGTCGGCGGGTTGATCGCCGCGCCATGCACTGGACCGTTTCTCGCCGGACTTCTCTTGTTTGTGTCGACGTCGGGCAGCGTTGTCACCGGCGGTTCACTGCTCTTCACCTACGCGATCGGCATGGGGGTCCTGTTCTGGGGGCTCGCCGCGTTCTCGCTCTCGCTACCAAAAAGCGGCGCATGGATGGAGCATGTCAAGTCGATCGCCGGGCTCGGCTTGCTGTTTGCCGCGCTCTACTACCTGCGACCCCTCTTCCAGCCGATGCGGACGTTCGCCTCCCCCGAGCCATGGTTCCTCGTCGCGTCGCTCGCGACCATCACGGTCGGGCTCGCGCTCGGCGCAGTTCACAAGTCCTTTCACGGGTCGGGCCGAGAGAGATGGCGTAAGGCGAGTGGGGCCGCGCTCGTGATCGTCGGAGCGTTCGCCGCGTACACATGGACGCTGACTCCGAAGCAGCACTTAGGATGGATCGTCGACGACGAAGAAGCCGCATTCGCGAAAGCTGCGGCCGAGGACAAGGGCGTGATGGTCGACTTCGGCGCTAGCTGGTGCAGACCATGCGAAGACATGGAGCTCGTTTTCGACGACGACGATGTCCGTGCGGCGATCACGGAGAGCTTCGTACCACTCAGGTTCGACGTCTCCGACGGCAACGACACCGATCTCGAGCGCAAGTCCCGTTACGGTGCGGACACGCTCCCAGCCGTCATTTTCATGTCGAAAGAACATGTCCTGCTCGCGCGCGTCTCGGAGGAGATGAAGGCGGACCAGATGTTAGACGTTGTTCGCCCGGCAGCGGCCCGGACCAAGGGCCGGCCCCCGGTCATGCCTGCATCGAAGCAGCAATGAACCGCCCGACGAGCTCCGGCCGATGATCGTTGTGGCTAGAGCCGGGTCAACGGAGCAGTCAGCCCGAGCGCGATCGCGATGTGAACGAGCATCGTGACGAGCAACACGACGGAGAACGGGATGTGGACCTTCTTCCATGACCGCAACAGCGCCTTGCCGCGCGGCGCGAGGTCGTTGCGCCGCTCGAGGAACACCACGCGATCGATCCGCCTGGCGATCTGACGCGCGATCGCGCGTGGGGCAACCGAGCGCAGACGCCGGCGATAACTGCCGCGTTTCCACCATCGGCGGATCTCGTCGGCCATCACCCACGCTAGGAGCCGCACCAAGCCGAAGTTCCACGTGCGCTCGCTGTGCTGGGTCTCGACGTCGAGGATCTCGTACGCGAGGTTGCCGGCGGCCGGATGGTCTTTCGCTAGCTCGGTGATCGCACGGCGACCCTGAAGAATCGCGAAGTCGTTCTTGTTCGAGATCGAGGGCACGAACGTGTAGAGGTACCGACCGATGAGGCCGGACCCGACGACGGCTACCATGCTCCAGAACGGAATCGACACCCACGTGGTCAATCGCATCGCGGAGTGCAACACGATGAACATCGGTCCGACGATGCCGGTCATGATGTGGACGTCGAGCCAGAACTGATTCGTCGCGGTTCGCTTGAACCACCCGAACCGCCGCTGCAGGAGATACGCCATCGATAGCACCATCAGGGCCGTACCGACGTAGCCGCAGGTCAAGGCGAGCTTCGAGCCGGCGAGAAAGCTGATGTTGAGCCGCGCGATCTCCGGCTCGATGTTCTCGTAGTGCGTCATCAGGTAATAGCTGGCCGACCAGGTCGGGTGCCACCAGCGCAACGCGATCTCGACGGTGACGACGAGAAGCGATCCGAGTCCGAGTAACCACAAGAGCAAGCTGAGCTTGCGGACACGAACGCGCGCATCACCGGAATCGTGAACGCCGAGGCCTTCGACGAACGGCGCCTCGGGCAACACGACGAGCTTGCGGCCACGCTTCGTCGGGGCGCCCGGTTCGGGCCGCTCGCGAAACAGCGTCGCCGGCGACAGCTCGATCAGGGACCCGGTCGGACATGCTGATACGCATGCTTGGTCGCCATAACCGGCGCAGTGATCGCACTTGTTCGCGATCCGTCGCGCTGGCGCCTTTCGGCCCTTGCCCGGGCCGAACGCGAGCGAGTTCTTCTTCTCGAGCCGCGCCTTGAACTGCGGGTTGAAGCTCGGCATCTCGGGTTCGGCGACGTTGACCATGTCGATCGCGCCGTACGGGCAAGACAGCGCGCACAGGCTGCAACCGATACACTTGTCCTCGATGATCTGGATCTCGCCGGTCTTCGCGTCGCGTTTGATCGCGTCGTGCTCGCACGGCGACAGGCAACGCGCGTCGGTGCAAGTGCGACACGTAAATACGAAATCGAGCAGCCCGAGCTCGTAACCACCTAGCGTGAGCCGGCGCGCGCCGTGACGCTCTTCGCACGCGTCTTCGCACTGCTTGCAGTCGATGCACAGGTCGAGCTGGCGGACCCGCACGATCGGACCCGCGACCGACATGCCGTTACGCGTGTAGAAATCGAGGATCTCGTGCTTGATACCGGTGATCGAGCGCAGCCGTGCATTCGTCAGCGCGACCGCTGCCGCGATCGACCGATCTGTGCCAGGAGCATGCTGCGCGAGCCAGGCAACCGCCTCGCCTCCGATCATCATCGCGATGGCGCCGGTGATCGAGAAAGCGTGAACGCGGTCGTCGCTGGTCGCGCTCGCGATCGCTTGATAGTTGAACAGCTCGCCGGCGTGGAACAGCGCGAGGTTCTGCTTCGCCGCGCGCGCGAGCGGCCCCGGGGGCAGCAACGTACCTTCCTTCTCGCCGATCGCGGCGTCGCGTTGCGGGCGACCGCGCTCGGCGAGCGTCGCCGGATCGAACACGCCGATCGAGATCTGGCCACTGACGACAAAACACAACGCGCTGGTCAGCGCCGCGGGTGGCTCGAGGACCGTGTCGCGCGCTACCTCCAGCCGGCAGACCAAGCCGGCGGTGACGAGTTGGCCGAGCACGCGGTCCGGCACTTCCGAGAGTAGGCCGATCGCGCGCAGCGCCGCATGCGTTGCATCCAACGGCGCGGCCGTGTCGCGCTCGCGCGCGGCGGGTTCGACCGTGACCGCCATGGCTAACCCGGCGAGCTTTCGTCGAGCGCGGTGACCGCAGTTCGCGTGTCGCCGGTATCGAACGGGTTCGGGCGCTTCGACTCTCCGACCGCGAGACGATCGCCGAACGCTTCGATCTCGCCGGTATCGAACGCGAACTGCTGCGCGATCGGCCGCTTCGGTGGTGGCGGTGGGACGCGCCGCGGCTTCGCCGAGGTCGGCCGCACCGGGCCCGCACCAACGAACGTGCTCTCCGGGGCGAACCGATTGCCGCGCGTGACGCTCGTCGTCGCGGAGTCCCCGAACGGATTACCGGTGATCGCGGGAACTGCGCCGGTGGCGCGCCCCAAGCTCGCCGACGACGGCACCGCACGGCGGGCGAGCCGGTTCACCGGAATCAATGGATCGGTCTTGGTCTTCGGCTTCGTCGCCGGCTTCGCGCTCGAGACACGCTGGAGGTCGGAGATCTTGAACACACCCGAGAGATCGCTGACCGCATCACGCAGCTCGTCGCGAATCTGACCGACCGCGGCCCGGACCTTGCGCGGTGACGGTCGCGCGCTCGTCTGCTGGGTGCCGCGCACGAGTGCGATCGATTCGTCGGCCGTGCGCGGACACTCGCTCGCGTCCGGAACCAAGCGACGGACGACCTCGTCGGACGCGCCGAGCGTGTAGAGGTGCGGTCTCTCGACGAACCGCACGCCGATCGCTTCCAGCCATGCGACCGGAGTATCCGCGCCGATCAGCACGAAGGCATGCTGGTTCGCGATCGCCGAGGTCGAGCCGTCCTTGAGCTTGATCTCGACACCGTCGCCGGTGAACTGCTGCACGTTCGACTCGAGAAGCACGTCGAGCTTTCCGGTGCTCGTCATCTCGGCAAGTCGCTTCTGATTGCCTTGTTTGCACCGCTTGAACCCGTCGCCGCGATACGACAGCGTGACCCGCGCCCCGACATCAGACAGCGACAGCGCCGCTTCGACCGCCGAGTCGCCGCCGCCGACGACCAACACGTCGCGATCCGCGAACTCGGCCGGATCGTCGAGCAGCGACTGCACCTTCTCGAGGTTTGCTCCAGGTACGGCGAGCAGTCGTGGCTTGCCGCGCAACCCGGTCGCTAGCACGACGCGGTGTGCGCGATACGTCGCGACCGTAGTCTTGATCGTGAACATCCCGTCATCGCCACGCACGACGCCCTCGACCGCCTCGCCGAGCTTCATCGGCAGCCGAACGCCCTCGACGACCTGCTGCCACGCGGCGACGAGCTCCTCTTTCGAACCATCGAACACCGGCAGATACGACGCATTCACCGCGGTCGACGGCTCGGCCATGAAGTGTTTGCCCTTGGGATAGCGCGACACCGTCGAAGAGATCACGTGCTCTTTCTCGAGCACGACACAGCTCAGCCCGCGCTTGACGCAGGTCAAGCCGGCCGACAATCCACCCGGGCCCGAGCCGACGATCACGACGTCGAGCACGTCTCCTCTCGCGCGCTGCGGGTCGAGCTGACCCGCGATATGCTCGATCACTGCGCGTCCGAGATTGGCCGCGTTCTTGACGAGCGGCTTGCCTGCGACCTCACCGATCAGGTATTGGCCCGGCACGCCGGTCTGGAAGTGCTCGTCGAGCTCGGGCACGGTCAGCATGCGCGGTGTGCTGCCCGCGCGGTACATGACGAGTGCCATCGTCGGACACGAGTTCGCGCACTGCTCGCACTGGACGCAGTCACTGAACCGGCTGACCTTGACCACGTGGTTGACGAGGTCGAGCACTTCGGTCGGACAGACGTCGATGCACGCCTCGCAGCCGATGCACCGGTCGTCGTTGATCGAGTGGAGCAGCGGGATCGCGGCCTCGACGTTCTCGAAGCTCGCGAGCCTGCGATAGCGCGCGCGCCGGTCGTCCATGATCGCGCCGAGCCCGAGCAGCAGCACGGCGACCGAAGCGATGGCGATGGGGATGATGGGATCCATGGGGCGCTCAGAGATGGACGCGGAAGTCAGACGTGTGGCACATGGACGTGTTGCAGTTCGCGCCGGTCTCGCTGTCGACCTGGTCGAGCATCGGCAGCACGGTCGGGCACAACGACACGAACGCATACGCGGGATACGTGACGAACCCGTCGGTCGTGTAGAAGTTGCCGCTCGCTCGGCTGATCGCGGTCGCGGCGTTACCCATCGTGTCTTCGACGTAGATCGTCGCGCCGGTCGCCACCGTCCGCCCGGTCACGTCGGTGTAGATCGTGCCCGCAAACACGAAGGGCGTCCCTGGCCCGCTCTGACTGTGGCACGCGAGACAGTCGTCCCCGGCCGAGCCGTTGTTTCCAGCCGGTCCGCTGCACGTACCGTCGCTGCCATCGGCCGGCATCGCTGGTTGATCGCACGCCGGAATCGGAACGCGTGACGCCGCATCGAGATCGGACTGGCCGCTCTTCTCGGTCAGGTCGCCGGAGCAGCCGCAGAAACCGGACACGCAGATGATGACCAACCTGTTCACTGCGCCTAGCGATTCGTGCAACCGCCGTTCCGGTCGCCCGCACCGCGAACCCATCGTCTGATCGGCCTCGGACTGTACGTCCTCCACACAGTCGTGCGGGGGCCGCACGATCGCTGACCGCGAATGTCGAGCAATTCCCGTTCTTGGTGTGGTGCGCATTCTGCTAGGGAGCCAGACGGTGAAACTCCCGTGGGGGCTAGTCACGCTTGTTGGCGCGCTGTCGGTAGCCGGTATCGCGGTCGCCGACACGCGCCACACGACCGAGCCGGTCGTGCTGCGCAAGAAGGCGGGGGAGAGAGAGACCGCGGTCGCGAACCTCCCGGCGAATGCTGCGGTGACGGTGTTGTCGGAGCAAGGACGGTGGGTGCGAGTTCGCTATGGCTCGGTCGAGGGCTACATCACGCGCACGACGATCGACGAGCCGGTACCCCAGCTGACACCGACCGCGGGGTGGAGTGCGGCGCGCCACCCCGGTGACGCCGGCGAGGTCACCGATCTGTTCGTGCAGACCACCGTAGCGAGTCGGTTGTTCGCGTCGCCTTCGACGGGGTCCGCCGCCATCGCCGAGCTGCCGAGCGGGACCAAGCTCAGCATCGTCGACGCGGCGAGCACGCCGGGTTGGATCCACGCTCGCGATGACGGTGGCCACGACGGTTGGGTCGCCCGCGCCGAGGTCAACGACACGGGCAGCGGTGTTGTCGTCGACGCGAGCAGCATCCACACCTCGAACGTCGGCGCGCCGTTCGTGCGCGCACTCACGCGAATGCACGGCGAGCTCGGCGTCGGTTATCGATCGCTCGGCATGAACATGACCGCGAACCAGGTCAATGGCTTGACCAACTATCTCGCCACATCCGACGCGATGGCCGCCGTCGGCGCGGTCGAGGCGTCGTGGACGATCGCCGGGCGGATCTACGTCGGGGCCGATGCGCGGGTGGAGGTCAGTCAGTCGTCGCCCGGGCTGGACTATCCGGGCCCGACCAACATGCCCGGCAAGATCCCGTTTGACACGTTCGAGGCCGACGCCGGCGGCGAGCTCGGGATCCACGCGAACGAGCTCGTCAACGTCGCGGTCCACCTCGGCGGCCACTACGATGCGTTCCTGCCGGACGACGTCAACAACGTCGGGATGCTCCCGCGCGAGAGCTTGGTCGGTGCGACGGTCGGTCTGCGCGCCGCACTCGTGCCTCCACACAGTCGCTTCGCCGCAGCCGCGCGCTTCGATGTGCTCGCGATCGGCTCGCGCGCCCAAACGACTGGCCTGCAAGACGGAACCGACAGCCGCGCACATGCCGTGTGGGGGGGGGCGACGCTGAGCTACCTGATCGGCCGCCACATCGCGATGTTCGCGGGCTTCGATCTCGGCTGGGCGTCGACCCACTGGAACGGCCCATCCGCGCGCGAGCCCGGTGTCACGAACGCGCATCGGGTCGACACGTCGCAGCTCGTTCAACTCGGAGTCAGCGCCGCGCTGTAGATGATGCGGGCAGTCCTCCTCACGTTCGTCGCCCTGTTCGGGCTCGTCGCGGCTTCCGGCCGCGCCTACGCCGATATCTTGAAGTCGTCTCCCGGCGAGCTCGCGAAGAGCCACGCGGATCTCGATAGCCAGGACAAGTGCACGGCGTGCCACGAGCCCGACAACTCGATCTCCGCGAACAAGTGCCTCGGCTGTCACGACCACCAGAACATGAAGAAGAAGATCGACGCGGGCGAAGGGTTCCACGCATCGCCGAAGGTGAAAGGTCGCGACTGCAAGCTGTGCCACCAAGAGCATCGCGGTCGCGGCTTCGACTTGATGGGGTGGGCCGGTATCGGCGGCCAGAACGCGTTCGACCACAAGCTCACGACGTTCCCGCTCGACGGCAAGCACGCCGCGACGAGCTGCACGAGATGCCACACGACGACGAACCGTCAAGGCCTGCGCACGTTCCTCGGCGCCGACAAGCTGTGCGGCTCGTGCCATGCGAAGGACCAACCCCACGGCCAGGTCCGCGCGCTCGTCATGCAATGCGGCCGGTGCCACACCGAGGCCGAATGGAAACCGCAGAAGGCGACGCTCGACTTCGACCACAACGACAAGAAGCAAGCCGCGATGGCGCTCGAGGGCACGCACGCCGATGTCGCTTGCTCGAAGTGCCACACGAAAGCGGCGTTCAAGCTGTCGCGCCCGGGTGACACGTGCGAGCAGTGTCACAAGAGTCCCCACGACGGACAGCTGTTCTCGACGAAGGCATGCTCGCTCTGCCATTCGCCGGTGCTCAAGTCGCTCCGTGAGGTCCAGTTCGATCACAAGAAGAACACCGGCTATCCACTCGTCGCGAAGCACGCGGCGCTGGCGTGCGAGACCTGCCACACCAAGGCGCTCGCGCTGAGAAAGCCGAACGGCGCGTGCGAGAGCTGTCATCAGAAAGACAACAAGCACGGGACGCGGTTCTCGAAGTTCCCCGCGTGCGCGACCTGCCATACGCAGCGCTCGTGGACCGCGAGCTATCAGTTCAACCACCGGACGAACACCGCGTTCCCGCTAACCGCAAAGCACGCGACCGTGAGCTGCCGCGCTTGTCACCGCGGGTCGCGGCCCGACGACTTCGAGCGGTTCGACATCAAGAACGGCTGCATGAGCTGCCACCAGCACAAGAAGGCGCACGGTGGTCAGTACAAGGAGAACCAGTGCCTGACCTGTCACAAGGAGGCAGGCAGCCCCGAGATCCGCCGCGAGCAAGCGATCGAGCAGTACCACGGGCCGAGCTCGAAGTTCCCGCTCGTCAACGCGCACGCGACGGTGAAGTGCGAGATGTGCCACATCAACGACGTCTATCAAAACACGCCGCGAGAGTGCGGCGTCACGTGTCACGAGGACTCGCTGCACAAGGGCACGCTCGGCCAGGAATGCTCGCGCTGTCACGAGCCCGGGCAATGGCCGGCCGTGCGCTTCGATCACAAGGACGACACGAAATGGCCGTTGAAGGGCAAGCACGCGGAGGTCAAGAACTGCGAGTCGTGCCACCCGGGGCGGGTCTATCACGGCACGCCGACGACCTGCGCCGCCTCCGGCTGCCACAAGAACGACGACGTACATCAAGGCCAGCTCGGCACGGCGTGCGAGCGGTGCCACGACGAATCCGGCGCCGTGCTGTTCAAGCACAATCGCGATTCCAAGTTCAAGATCGACGGCGGCCACGTCTCGCTCGTGTGCGGGGCGTGCCACAAGACCGTCGCGTTCAAGCCGGTGCGGTCGGACTGCTTCGGCTGCCATCCCGAGCCGGCGATCCACAAAGGTCGCTACGGTACCGAGTGCGAGCGGTGCCACTCGACCACGAGCTTCGGCGACATCAAGGCGCAGCACGACGTGGGCGACTTCTCGCTCGACGGTGCGCACGATCAGGTCCCGTGCGCGAGTTGCCACCCGCACGGCGAGAAGCTGCGCGGCTCCGGCAATTTGTGCGTGAATTGCCATCGCCGGGACGACATCCACCAGGGCGCGCTGTCGCCGCGCTGTGGTGAGTGCCATACCCAGCGCGCGTTCGCGCCGGCGCGGTTCGATCACCTCAGCGTCGGTTGTTCGCTGATGGGGTTGCACTCGACGTTGCCGTGCGCGGACTGTCATCGCAATGGCAACTTCGGCGCGGTGTCGCCGATGTGCATCAGCTGCCATCGCAACGACGCGTTGCGAGTCGCGCAGCCCGATCATCGATCGAACGGTTACTTCGATTGTGGGTCGTGCCACAACCCGACGGCGTGGCTGCCCGCGCGAGCCAAGCCTCTCGGGCGTGAGACCGTATGTCGATAGCGCGGGTCACAACGCTCGCGCTTGTCGCGCTTCACGGCGTGGCGCTCGCCGACGGCGACGCGACGACGACCGGCGTGACCACCACGGCTCCGGACACCGACCCACTCGACGTCCGGCTGACGCTGTCGTCCTTCCTTTATCAACAGAGTGGCAAGGACGCCGCGCCGATCGTCGACTCCGGCTCGACGCTGCAGAATGCGAGTCCGGTGCGCCGCGTGTTCGGCGACATGCGCGGCGAGATCTCGGACTCGGGGTTCGCGCTCGACGGCCGCGTGCGCGAGACGACGACCGACGACTATCAATCGGGCGCGGTCGGCGGAAGCGAGTACGAGATCCGGACGCTCGACTACCGGCTCGGCTCGCGCGCGACAAACCTGACGATCGGCCGGCAATTCATCTCGTCGGTCGGCGAGACCAAGGTCGACGGTCTGTCGTTCAACCACGAGCTCGCCTCGGCGCTGTCCGCGACCGTGTTCGTGGGCGCGTTTCCGCAACTCGGCTCGCGCTCACTCGACACCGACTACATCCACTTCAAGGATCCGATCACGGGCGGCAACGAGGCGTTGATCGTTCCAGTCGTCGGCGGCGTCGGCATCACGTATCAGACGCTGAACTATCACGGCGACCTCGGTGCGGCCGGGCTGTACGCGCCCGAGTCCCTGCCCGACGCCTCGGCCGACGAGAAGTCGCGCGTATTCGCGGCCTCGAGCGGTTACTGGCGCCCGGCTTCGATCCTCGACATCTATCACTTCGCACTGCTCGACGTCGTCGGCGCCGACGGCGTCAACTTGACCGACGGCAGCGTCGGCATCGACCTACGCCCGATCTCGAACGTCGTGTTATCGGCGAGCGCGATCCACATCAGCACGGACCTCCTACAGATCGACGCGCGCAACTACCTCACCGACCCGGACCCGAGCGCGATCGGTGTCGTTCAGAACAACGTCGCGCTGCTCAAGATCGCGAACGATATGGTACGGGGCTCGGCCAGCGTCTCGTTCGCGGAGCGGCGGTTCGAGATCTCGGGCTCCGGCGGTCTCCACGTGCGGCCGAGCGTGACGGTGCCGCTCCCGCTGTCCGACGGCACCACCGGTGAGCTCGTCATGCCGGAGGAGCGTTCGATCGACGCGACCGTCACGATCCTCGATCGCCGTTCGATCGCCGGCCTGCGAATCGCGGTGTCCGGCAGCATCATCGATCCGCTCGGCACGAAGACGCCGAATCGCTCGCGCGGCACGGTCGGTCGGTTGTCCGCGAGCCGGACGTTCGCGCTGCAACGCGGCCAGATCGAGGCCGACGTCATGGCCGAGTCGTTCGACGACATCGGCAGCGCGCAGCAATGCTCGACGTATACGAACCCACTCGCATGCTACGGCACGGCGCATACGACCGCAGGCCAGGCCGGCGCGCTCGGCTCATGGCGCGTCGGTCGCGAGTGGCTCGTGCTCGCCGACTTCCACGTCGGGTATCAAAAGATCGGCTCGACGTTCGTCACGATGGACCCGACCGATCCGTCGTCACCGCTCGTCGACATGCCGATTCACTGGCCGGGAGTCATCTCGGTCACCGCGTTCGCACGTGTGCAATGGCGGTTCCGCTAGTGCGGCAAGCGCACGGTGCGCGCACAGGTCGTACACGCCAGGGATGCGCTGGCGCGGGCTTTCGCCTGGTCCTTCGTTTGCTCCACGCCAAGGCTGTGCGCGCGTCTACAGCATTCGGCGTCGCGACGCTCGTTGTGCTCGCGGCGTGCAACCTGGGCAACCACGAGCCGTCCGAAGCCGGCGTAGGTCAGCTGCCTCCATCCGACGCCTGCTCCGGCGTATGCCACGGCTCCGGGCCGAGCATCGCTCCGCCGCGCGATGCTGAAGGCAACAGCCTGACCTCGGCGAAAGGCGTCGGCGCGCATCAAGCCCACTTGCTGGCCTCGTCGCCCTGGCACGCGACGTTCACGTGCGTGACGTGTCACAAGGTGCCCGCCCAGGTCGGCGACCCCGGCCACATCTTCAACTACGGCGCCGATGGCACGCCGATCCCGATCACCGGTCCGGCGGTGCCCACGTTCACCGGGCTCGCGGTCGGCGCGCTGTACGACGAAGACAGCGGGACCTGCACGAACACGTACTGTCACGGCGACACCCTGCACGGCACGAACGCGACGACGAACATGGTGATGGGCGACGGCGGCGGAACGCTGACCAAGCCGGTGTGGACCCAAGTCGATGGCACCGCAAACCAGTGCGGGTCGTGTCATGGCCTGCCGCCGCCGGCGCCGCATCCGCAGAATCAGGACTGCGGTCAGTGCCACCAGTCGATGAACCCCGGCGACTTCGCGGCCGGAAAGATCTCCTACCCCGCGCTCCACATCGACGGTGTCGTCGAGGTCGCGTCGTCCGAGGCGTGCGATTCGTGTCACGGCGGGAGCGGCCAATACGCTCCGCCCAAGGATGCCCACGGCAATACGCTGACGACCGCGCCCGGCGTCGGCGCACACGCGCAGCACATGACGACGTCGTCGACGTGGCATGCACCGATCGACTGCAACGAGTGTCATCAGGTGCCGGGCAGCACGACCGACTTGACCCACCTCGACGGCATCGACGAGGTCTATCTCGATCCGACCGTCCCGGTGCCCGGTTCGACCACCGGGACCACCGGCGGCAAGCTGCAGATTCCCGGCGCGGTGTGGAACGCGAACAACTACACGTGCTCGAACACGTACTGCCACGGCGGCGGGACGACGACTCCGCTGACCGGCGGCGCGACCGTGACGCCGTTGTGGACCAAGGTCGACGGCACCCAGAGTCAATGCCAGTCCTGCCACGGCTTCCCGCCACCGACGCCCCATCCGCAGGACTCCGACTGCGGCAAGTGCCACCCGACGATGACGGCGGGCGACAACACGACGATCACGTATCCGGCCAAGCACATCGACGGCAACGTCGACGTCATCAACGATCAACCCTGCAACAACTGCCACGGTGACAAGAGCGCGACGCCGGTCGTTGGCGACAACATCGTCAACGCTCCGCCGACCGATACCCACGGCAACACCGCGACGAACCTCATCGGCGTCGGTGCCCACGCGTCTCACATGCAGGCGTCGAGCTGGCGCGCTGCGATCGCGTGCACGCAATGTCACACCGTGCCGACGTCACTCGAGTCGATCGGCCACATCGATCACCCGCTGCCCGCGTACGTCCGGTTCGGATCCCTCGCCGGCTCGACCGCGGTCTGGAACGAATCGACGTGCAGCAACACGTACTGCCACGGTGCGACGCTGAGCTACATGGGCGTCGGCGCCGGCGGCACCGCGACGACGCCGGTGTGGACGAAGGTCGATGGCTCGCAGAGCACGTGCGGATCCTGTCACGGCTTGCCACCTCCATCGCCGCATCCGCAAGACGCCGACTGCGGCAAGTGCCACAACACGATGACGCCCGGGGGCGGCTTGGTGATCACCGATCCGACGCGTCACATCGACGGCAACCTCGACGTCGACGACGACAAGCCATGCAATTTCTGCCACGGCAACGCCAGCGCCACGCCGAGCTCGAACAGCGACCCGGTCAACGCACCACCGCTCGATACGCTCGGCAACAGCTCGACCGCCGATCGCGGCGTCGGCGCGCACCAATCGCACCTCTCGCCGTCGAATCTATTCTTCAAGGCGATCGTATGCAGCGACTGTCACACCGTGCCCGCGACGGTGAACTCGGTCGGTCACATCGATCACGCGCTACCCGCGTACATGAAGTTCAGCGCGCGCGCCGGCTCGAGCCCGACGTGGAACGGCGCGATCTGCAGCAACGTCTACTGTCACGGCTCGAGCCTTACCGACGGTAGCACCGGCGCCGGCGGCTCGGCGACGTCGCCGATCTGGGCGAAGGTCGACGGCTCGCAAGCACAGTGCTCGTCGTGTCACGGCAACCCACCGCCCGCGCCGCATGCGCAGGATCCCGACTGCGGCAAGTGCCACAACGACGTCACGCTCGGCTCGCCGACCGTGTTCAGCGATCCGACGCGTCACATCGACGGCAACCTCGACGTCACCTCGGATCAGCCGTGCAACACCTGCCACGGCGATAGCACCGCCACGCCCACCGGCGGCGGTGACCCGGTCAATGCGCCGCCGACCGATACCACCGGCGGCTCCGCGCCGACGCTGCGCGGCGTCGGCGCGCACCAAGCGCACCTCACCGGTGGATCGACGTGGCACGCGGTCGTGAACTGCGTCGAGTGCCACGCGGTGCCGACCTCGGTCGAGCCGCATGCGAGCCAGCCGCTGCCGGCCTCGATGGCGTTCAGCGGCGTCGCCGCGACCGGGACCGGGACGACCTGGGACGGCGCGAACTGCAGCTCGTATTGCCACGGCTCGACGCTCGCCGCCGGTGGCGCCGATACGTCGCCGGACTGGACCCTGGTCGATGGCTCGCAAGAGCAGTGCACGTCGTGCCACGGCAATCCGCCGCCCGCGCCGCACCCGCAAGATGCGGCCGACTGCGGCTCGTGCCACATGGACGTCATGCTGGGCTCGCCGACCGTGTTCACCGCTCCATCGATGCACATCGACGGCATCGTCGAGGTCAGCCAGGTTCATCCGGCCGGCTACGACCAGGTCGCGATGCACGGCTACGACTACGACAAGCAGGGCCAGACCAACTGCGCGACATCGGGCTGTCACGGCACGACGCTGCTCGGTGGCTCGACCGGCGGCCCGTCGTGCTCGACGAACAACTATAACGGCGGCGGCTGCCACTCGACGACGATCGCGACCGGCTACACGTGGCAGACCCAGTGCACGTTCTGCCACGGCGATATCACGACGCCGTCCGGCAACGGCGCGCCACCGCAAGGCGTCGAAGGTGCCACCGCTCCGACCGATCCGACCGTCGGCGCTCACCAGATCCATCTCGGCGCGACGCTGACCCACGCCACGTGGGACTGCACGATGTGCCACGTCAAGCCGACGTCGGCGACGAGCCCTGGGCACATCAGCGGCAACGGCACCGACACCGCGAAGATGACGTTCTCGACGCTCAACCCATCCGCGACGTACAACACGACGGCGTATACGTGCGGCACCACGTATTGCCATGGCAACGGCCAGACGACCGCCACGTCGCCGGCGTGGACCTCGACCACGGCTCTGACCTGTAACTCGTGTCACAAGACGCCAGCCCCGGGCGGCTCGGCGTCGGGCATGTCGGGCGAGCACAGCACGCACATCGGGGACCAACGGATGAAGTGCTCGCAGTGCCACTCGACCGTGGTCGACACGACGCCGAACATCATCAACGTGCTGCTTCACATCAACGGTACGAAGGACGTCAACTTCTCCGGGGGCGGCACGTGGACGCCGTCTGGTACGAGCGGTTCGTGCTCCGGCCTCGGCGGCAACTGCCACGGAACCAAGAGCTGGAATGGAGGGTGACACATGAACAGATCGCTGCTGCTGATCGCACTCATCGCTGGGTGTCAATCCGGCTCATCGACGAGCGGCTCTGGGCTGCCGGCGGCGAGCAGCTGGAATGCCGATCCGACGGCCGCGACCGCCGCGCCGATCGGCGCCGCGCCGCACGGGACGATCCATACCGACGTCAACAAGCTCGGCCTGCCGCCGCCGGACCCGCACCGCACGATGGATCCGACCCACCACGTGCGCGGCGTGATCCACGCACCGCCGGATGCGAAGGTCGCGGCCGGCACCGCGGTCTTCGTCGTGGCAAAACGGACCGATGCGTCGGGCGCGCCGTCCGGACCGCCGGTCGCAGTCCGGCGCTTGACCTGGGGCACGGGTGACTTGCCATTCGAGCTCAGCGAAGCCAATGCGATGATCGCGGGCACGCAACTCGACGGGACCGTCGTCGTCACCGCGCACTACGACCATGACGGCGACGCGCTGACGAAGACCAGCGGCGATCTGATCGGCCAGGCCACCGTCACCGTGCCCGACGATCACGTCGAGCTCGCGCTCACGACCGTCGTCCCGTAACGCTCGTCGCGTCGGCGGGCGCTGACTCAGCACCGAATAGTTCCGGACACGTCGGTGTTCTGACGGCCGTGTCAGCGCGCGATAACGATCCATCATCTCGGCCGAGCCAACTGCTCGATCTCGTGTTCGCCGCCGCGCTGGAAGCGCATGGCGCGTCGCTTGCTCTACGGCGCTTCATGGTCAACCACTTCGCCGGTCTCGGTCTCGCGGCGACTCTACTCGTCGCGGCGGCGACCGGATGCGCGTCGCCATCAGAAGCCGGCAAGGCGTCGATCTCGGCCATCGGGGCCACGACGTGGTTTGCGCCCTTGCACTATCCGGTCGATGTGAGCTGGGTCCGAGAGTCGACCGACTGCTTGCCCGAAGGAACCTGTCTCGAGCTGGTGCCGTTCAGGATCGACAGCCTCGACTGCACCGACTGCACGCTGTCGGTGGAGACCACCGACGACACCGGCGTGATCTACGTGCCCGCGCCGGGGCTGCCGGCCGATACCGTCTACAGCGAGGACGCGCCGCTGTACGGCCAACCATCCGGCACGGGCCCGGCGGTGCTCACGGCCCACCTGACTTCAGTCGATGGCGTGTCGCAGACCGTCACCACGCAGGTCGCCGTCGATCACGTGATCGCGATCCATGCGACCTGCGAGCTCGACGACGGCTACGATGCCGGCCTCGGCGGTGAACGCTACGAAGCGTGCGGGGCCACCCGCACCGCCGACCAGGGCATCCGCATCACGCCCACGTTCACCACCGCGAGCGGCGCGGTCCTCGATCTGACTGACCTCAGCGGGTCCAGCGACCCGCTACTGGCCGTGGCCTACAACGATCTGCCAGCGATCGCCCCCGAACCATCGAGCTGGACGGGCGCGAGCGCCTGGATCGATCCGACCACCACCGCGCCCACGGTGACGGTGAGCTGGAACGTCGACGGCACTCAGCTGTCCGGCACCGTCGTGCTCCCGACGATCGCGATGTGACCGCCGCGGCGGTTCAGGTCAACCGCGCACCGGCGGCCGGGCCTTGAGGTCGTGTTTTTCCATCAGCCGGATCAGCGCGAACCGAGAGATCCCGAGCTGCTTCGCGGCCTGGGTTTGATTGCCAGATGTCGATTCGAGCGCACCCACCACCGCGTCGCGCTCGACCTGGGCGACGCGCTGCCGGACATCGATCGGAACATGCTCGGGGCTCCGTACCGGCGAAGCCCGGTCGCGTAGGCGATCCGCGAAGTGGTGCGGCTCGATCCGACGACCGTCACTCAGCACCACGGCGCGCTCGATCACGTTGCGAAGCTCGCGCACATTGCCGGGCCAATCGTAGGAGTGGAGTATGGCCATCGCCTCTTCCGAGAGCCGGGGCTCCTGATCACTGGACACGGGAGACAACTCCCGTGCGAATTGGGTTGCGAGCAGCGGAATCTCGCTGCGCCGATCTCGCAGCGGCGGCACCGGGATCACGAACGCGCTGATCCGGAAGTAGAGGTCGTCGCGGAAACGGCCGCGGCGGACTTCGGCATCGAGGTCGCGATTCGTCGCGCAAACGAGGCGCGCGTCGATCGCGATCTCCTTGGTCCCGCCAACCCGGACGATCTTGCGCTGCTCGAGCACGCGCAGCAGCTTTGCCTGCGTGCGCAGCGACAGCTCGCCGATCTCGTCGAGGAACAGCGTGCCGCCCGCAGCGATCTCGAAGAACCCGGCCTTCGTGCCCAGCGCGCCGGTGAACGCGCCCTTCTCGTAGCCGAACAACTCGGCCTCGACGAGCGACTCCGATAGCGATGCGCAATTGAGCCGGACGTAGCCGGCTGCTGCCCGAGGGCTCATCCGATGCACCGCTTCGGCGACGACTTCCTTGCCCGAGCCAGTCTCGCCGACGACCAGCACGGTGATCTGCGATGCCGCGACACGCTTCGCGAGCTCGAACACCTGCTTCATCATCGGATCGGCGACCACGACCTGCGGAGAGCCGCGCGGCACGATCACGGCCGCGCTCGCACCGGGAGGACGAGCGCCTCGCAGCCGGTCGCGTGCGACTCCGACCAGCTCGCCGGCGTGCGAACCGTCCTCGGGGAACGACGCGATGCCGATGTGGACTTCCATCCCCGCGCCAACATCTGCCCCTCGCCGCGCGACATCTTCTGCGGCGCGCCGATCGGCCTCGGGCAGCAACAACGCGATCTCGTCGGCGCTGTACTCGGCGAGCAGATCCATCCGGCGTAGCTGTTTCGCGAGCATCTCGATGTGCGCGGTGATCGGATCGGCCGGGCCTTCGAATCTCAACATCACGATCGCGAGCGGCCGATGATAGCGAACCGCACGATCGACCTCGACCTCGAGTCGCTCGTCGAGCTCGGCGACGGTCGCGACATGGCGCGAGCTCGGCGCTGCACTCGTGCTCGCGACGATCGCTTGCAGTGGGCCGATCGTCACGGTATCGCCAACTCCGAGCCGACGACCGCCGCGAAGCGCAACGCCGTTGACGAGCGTGCCGTTGTGACTCTCGAGATCCTCGACAAAGAGCTCGTCACCTCTGCGACGAAACGCAGCGTGTCGCCGCGACACCGATTCGTGATCGACCGCGATCGCGTTTGAAGCGACCCGACCGACGGTCACCTCTGCGCCATCGTCGATCGAGATCAGCCGCGACTGGACCTCGCCGGCGATCGATGTGAGCAAGTACCATGTCCTCACCTCATCGACGTCGCGCAACACCGCGATCGAGCTCGCGGTCGTTTGATCATCACTCGCGCCGAACGGGCTGAGACGTCGCACGCCGTTCCCTCGCGTCACGGGGTGACGATCCGGCCGGGAGCCGAGCTCGCGCCGTCTTGCGTGTGGCACCCATTGCAGTCGCCCGAGGTCTGGGCGCTGGCCATGACGCGCTCCTGCCCGCCGACGACGACCTTCGCGTGAATCGGGAACGCCATCGTCGATCGCGAGTAGAAGTTGCCGGCGGAGTTGACCGTCAAGTTGTAGACCACAGCGTTCGCATCCGTGATGACAACGGTTGCGTCGCCGGCGACGCCGTCGCACAGGTCGGGCTCGTGGCCGGTAGGATATACCGTGCCGGCCACGCCGAACCGAGGTGCCTCGCCACCGGACTGGTCGTGGCACGCGATGCATGCTTCGCCCGGATCCATCTGCGACGACCCATCGCCATGGCCGCTGTAGAACTTGCCGCTCGTGCAGGTCGGCGCGGCATTGAGCGGATCGGTCCCCGTCGTCGTCCCACACGTCCCCATCGGCGTGCCGGCGGTCACCCACGCCTGAAATGTCGCGATGTCCGCGGCGGATACCGAGGCTGAACCTGCCGGTGGCATCGGGCTCGATGTCGCGGTCATCCGCGTCAGCGCGCGCTGCGCATATGTGATGCCGGAGCTATTCGTGGCGATCAGGTCGTCATACGTGACCAAGGAGATCGGCGCCCCGCCGCTCGGCGGATCGCCGTGGCAGCCCAAACAATTGTTCGCGAGCACACTCGCGACGTCGCATGGCAGATCGGTCTGGGCTCCTGTGTTTGTACCGCCCGACCCGATCCCGCCGGTCAACGGGACGTCGATCCCGCACGCGGTCAGTGCCGCAAGCCCGGCAACGCAACCTAGAAAGTCTCGCATCACGGACGTGTTCAGCAAGCGACATGCCGCGTGAACTCGTTGATCTGTCGTCGCTCTCGCGGCATATCCGTTGTGCGGGTCTCGCACAGTACGAGACGTGCACGAAGCAAAGTGGCGTAGACTACGCGCTGGTGTCCGAGGCCCAGCCACAGATCGGCTCGACCGCCAACACCTACGTCATCCTCGCGAAGTTGGCGACCGGCGGCATGGCGGAACTGTTCCTCGCGCGCAACGCGAGCGGCGCAGGCATCGAGCGCTATGTCGTCCTCAAGCGCGTGCTCGGTCATCGCGCAAACGATGCGAGCTTTGTCCAGATGTTCCTCGACGAGGCCCGCCTCGCTGCGCAGCTCCAGCACCCGAACATCGCGCAGGTCTACGACACCGGCGTGATCGGCGACTCGTACTTCTTCACGATGGAGTTCGTCCACGGCGAGACCGTGCGTCAGATCCTCCATCGCGGCTACGAACGCGAGCTCGAGCTACCGCTCGGCTGCGTGCTGACGATCGCCGCGCACACCGCGGCGGGCTTGCATCATGCGCACGAGCGAAGAGGGCTCGATGGCGAGCCGCTCGGCATCGTTCATCGCGACGTCTCGCCGTCGAACTTGATGGTGACGTACGAGGGTCACGTCAAGGTCGTCGACTTCGGTGTCGCGAAGGCGACGGTGCGATCGTCGGAGACCGAGTCCGGAACGGTCAAGGGCAAGATCTCGTACATGTCGCCCGAGCAGTGTCGCGGGCGCGTGCTCGATCGCCGCAGCGACCTCTTCGCGCTCGGCATCGTGATGTGGGAGATGCTCGCCGGCGATCGCCTGTTCAAGCGCACGACCGACTACGAGAACATGGAGGCGATCGTCAAGGAGCAGGCGCCGTCGCTACTCCCTCGCCGGCCGGCGCTGCCCGCGGCCGTCGACGCCATCGTCCAGAAGCTGTTGTCGAAGGACCCGGCTGCGCGCTATCAGACCGCGGACGAGCTCGTCGAGGCGATCGAGTTCGCGGCCTCGGCTGCGAACGTCCAGCTGTCGACCGCGAGCCTCGGGCGGTTCATGCGCGAGCTGTTCGGGCAACGCCGGGAGCCCTGGCTCGATTTCACACCGCGCGATGCGACGACCGAGGCGGTGACGGTCACCGCCGCGCCGCTCGGTGGTGGCAACAATCTCAGCGATGCGCAGCTCGCGAGCGTGCCCGAGCTGCAAGCTTGGGCCCACGGTTCGGAATCGAGTGCGGTTGCACCGCGGGTACCGACGCGACCAGGCTCGGTGCCATCGCCGCGCGCCCATTCGGCGCCGAGAGCGCAGAGCGCAGCGACGGCGTCGCGCGTGGTTCCGCCGCCACGCACCGCTCGGCGAGTCGTCGGCGTGATCGCCCTCGCGGTCGGCATCGGCGCGATCGCTACCGCTTCGATCGCGCTGATCCGTCGTTCGACGGGCGGAGCTTCAGGCCGCACCGACGCGCGGACATCGGTCGTCGAGCAGACCGCAGCGTCATCGGGCAGTGCTACCGGCCGGGTGCAAGGCCCCAACGGCGACCCGCCGCTTGCTCACGCGATTCCGCTCGACGCGGGTGCACCGCCGGCCGACGCCGCTACGCCACTCGTCGACGCAGCACCGAGTCCGCCTCCGCACATCCACCCGCCGCATCATCCGGTGAGTCATCCGCCGGTCGGCGGACCGAAGTCACCGCAAGGCAAGCACCACGGCAGCAACGCACCCGACTGTGATGTCGATCCGCTGCGCTGTCGCGTGGAGTAGCCCCGCCTCGACCCGAGTCTCGGCCGTCCTTGCCGCGCCGGACAGCCGAGCGATCGATCGGTCTCGCGGCTCAGCTCGGCGACGGCGAAATCGTTCCGGAACCGCTCTGGGTACCGAATACGTTGACGACGCCGACCCCGCCGCCCCCACCGCCCCCACCGGTTGTACCGGTGCCCGCCGAGCCCGGGCTGGCAGCGGTCGCGTCGTGACCACCGTCGCCACCGACACCGCCGTTGCCGGTCCCGCTGCCGCCAGAGCCGCCCTTCGATCCCGACATCCCATCTAGAGAATTGCCGGTCGTCGAGCCGCCCTGTCCGCCACCGCCGCCGTTCGCGATCACGGAGCCGTCGATCACAACGGTCGGCGCCTCGAGCCCGATCATGCCGCCGGTGCCACCGCCGCCGGCTCCGCTCGCTGCGGGCTCGGGTGCGCCGCCGCCGCCGCCCGAAGCGTCGATCACCCCGGCTTGGTCGACGGTGATCTGATCGACCGCGATGATGTAGACCGCGCCGCCGCCGTGACCCCGTGGTCCGGTGTCGCCCGTACCGCCGCCGTTGTGACCGGCGCACCCGCCGTGCAGCGTCGTCGCAGCGACGACCGCAGCGGCGGTCCCTTGGCTCGGACCGCCGCCGTCCCCCCCGACCGCGCCGAAGCTCCCGCCCGCACCACCACCCCCATTGCCCGCGGAGCCGCCGGACCCACAGCCGCTGTAATCGGCGCCTGGACCGGTCGCCGAATTAGAGCCCGAGCTGACATCGAGCGTGCCATCGATCATCACGCTGCCGGTAGCGACGAGCACCAACGGCTTCGAGCCGCTGAACTTTGCGATCGCAGCGCCGGCGACCTCGATCGTCTCGGCACCGACGACGCAGAGGCCATTCCCTCCCGAGGTGACATCGCCCGAGCACGGTGGCGAGCTATCGGTGTTCGGCGCTCCGCTGATCGACGTGACGCCGGTCGGCGCGGACGCGAAGCACACCATGACGAGATGCGCGCCGTAGCACGCTGCACCGCCGTCACCGTCGTGACCGTCGCCGATCGACGAATCGATCGCGCTAGCGCTGCCGATGCCGAAAACGTCTCGGCAACCGGCGAGCATTGCGATCATCATGATGACGCGACGAGATCCCACGCAACCGATGATAGGCGTCGCTGCGCAACGCGGTCAACAACGGTTGCCCGCGTCGCTGAACTGCGCAACGATCGCGCACCGTGCTCGGCAGATTCCTTTCCGTCGGTATCGCATGCGTGCTGGTAACGCACGCTGCCGCGCAACCCGCACCGGAGCCGGCGCAAAGTGATGCCGAGCGCCTGTTCGACGAGGGTCGCCTCCTGGCGGAGCAAGGCAAGTACGCCGACGCGTGTGAGCGCTTTCAGCAGAGCTTCGATCTGAGATCACGCGACCGGCACCGAGCTCAACCTCGGCGACTGCCACGAGCACCTCGGGCACTTCAAGCTCGCGGTCCAGCTGTTCACGACCGCCGGGGACGAGCTCGACCGCGCCGGCAAGGCGCCCCGCGCAAAGATCGCGCGCGAGCTCGCCGCCGCTGCCGCCGCGAAGCTCGCAACGGTGATCGTCAAGGTGCCGGCTCCCCATCCAGCCGGGCTCGAGATCACGATCGCCGGCAAGGTCGTGGCGGCGACACCGGACGCGCGCGATCGCGTCGATCCGGGCTCGGTCGAGATCGTCGCACGCGCACCCGGGCACGAGCCGTACACGACCACCACCGAGCCTCAGGCCGCTACGACGGTGGTCATCGAGCTGCCACCCTTCACCGACTCGAGCGGATCGGTCGCGCCGATCGCCGCCGTGACGGAGCGCAGACGCAGCCGTGTCCATCTCGCTTGGGGGTTCACCGCGGTCGCAGGCGCGAGCGCGATCGCGAGCCTCGTCTTCGGGATCGCAGGCCACGATCGCTGGACTTCCGCGGTGAATAGCTCCGACTGCCATCGCGTCGCCAGCGGTTGGTCATGCGATCCGGCCGGTCTCGACGCGATCACCGACGCGCACCAGCTCGCCGATGTCGGTACCGGGCTCGCGATCGGCGCGGGCGTCATCGGCGCCATCGCGGCGGCGCTGTACTTCACCGCCCCACGCGATGCCGTCATCACTCCGGTGGTGAGCGGGACCGGCGCCGGCGTCTTGCTCGACGTCCACTTCTAGACGGGCGGAAGACCGGCGTAACTACGGCAGGTGGACGCGGCCCTGGCCCGCCGCGGTGTGGCAGCCGTTGCTGTTGCAGCCGCTCCCCGCCGCGATCGGCGCGGTCATCGTTTGCACCGACGGACAGTCGCTCGCGACGACGGTCACCGGGAACATCAGCGCGCTCGACGTGTAGAAGTTACCGTTCAGCTGGCTTACGAGATCGAGCGTCTTGCCCGCAGCGTCGAGGACCGTGATCGTGCCGCCGGCGATAATGTTCGTGCCCGCGCTCGAGTCGTACAGCGTTCCGGAAAGCGTGAACCCGTGGTTGTGACAGCTGCCCATGCAGTCCTGCCCTGGGTTGTGATGGCCCGAGCCGAGTTGAGCCGCAGCGACGCCCTGCCGGCACATCGAGCCCGCGGCATCGCCCATTGGTGTCGCGGCATCGCCGGTTGCGCTGATCGATGCAGCATCAGGTGCGTTTGGCCCGCCGTTCCCCAGCCCATCGCCGCCGCCGATCGTTCCGGTACACGCACCGAGCATGACGAACCACATGAAGCGCATGGGTCATTCATGTTGCAAGCAGAGGACCGACGCTAACCACGTGACCCGACAACGCATGCTGAGGTCGCATGTGCGATTCGAGCACAACCGCTGAACGCGGTTTGCGCTGCGCGCTACGGCGTCACGATCGAGACGGTGATGTCCTTCTCGAGCGCGGTGCGAAAGGCAGGCATTTGCGGATCGGTCTCGCCGAGCGTGAGCGTGGCGTCGCCCGAGCAGCCGTTGCACAGCGCGTCGAAGCTCACCGCGGTCAGGGCCTGGTCGAACGCGGCCAACACCGTCAGGTCGAGCGCGCCGCCGGCGTCGAGCGTCCCAAACGTCGGTAGCGTGACCTCGAGTTGCATGGAGCCGACAATCGTGTACGCATGGCTCACGGTGTCGACAGTCACGTGCCCGCCCAACGCGAACGCCATCGCTCCGTCGTCGCTCTCGAGCGACAGGGACAGCTGCGAGTACGTCCCCGGCGGTGCGTTAGGGAACGTGGTTTCCGGCGGTGCGGCCCAGTTCAAGTTGAAGTCGTCTGAATGGGTGCGCGGGTCGTTCGGACCGGCGTCTCCGATCACGCGCAGATCATCGACGTGGAACGAGGCGGTCTCGACCGTGGGCCCATCGCCGCCGGTCGCTCCGATCGTCGGCGTCGCGGTCCAGCCTACCGAGATGCCCGCCCCGGTCGGCGGTGCGTCAGCCATCAGTGTCGCATCAGGTCCGCCCATGTCGGATGGGTGGCACCCGACGAGCAGACTAGCGACGGCAATGACGCGGGTGACCTCGTGCATCGACGCCTAACATTAGCAATGCCGGAGCCAGCGCGTAACCCTCGGAATCGCGCGATTTTTGGTCGAGCAACGTGCGTGCGCGCCGAACACTGTGCACGATTCGTACTGACGCATGGCAACTGACCCCGCGACGCAGGAGGCCGGCACCGTCGTCGGTGACGCCGACGGCCACGCGTTCCTCGTCATTCACTTCCCCGACGACGAGCGCGGATCGAAGCTGATCGCGCTCGCCGATCGGGTCGAGGTCACGTTCGGCCGTTCGCGTAGCGCCACGGTAAGTATCGAAAGCGAAAAGGTGTCGCGGATGCACGCCCGGGTTCGGCGGATCGACGACGCGATCACCATCGAGGACCTCGGCTCGCGCAACGGCACCCGGGTCAATGGCGAAAAGATCGAGGGGCCGCGCCGACTCGAGAGCGGCGACGAGATTTCGCTCGGGCCGATCTTTGCGATCGTCGGCGTGACCACCGGGGTGCGCAGGCGCAGCACGATCGCCGACTCCGGCGATGGTGAACGCCGGCTGATCGCCGAGGTCGACCGCGCGGTGCGGTACCATCGGCCACTGACCATCGGGCTGATCCGGATCGGCAGCGACGCGATCATCGACGACATCGCGCGGTCGCTTCGACCGATGGATTTGATCGCAGAAGACGCCGGTGACGACTACCTCGTCATCTTGCCGGAGCTCGGTCGCAATGAAGGCACGACCGCACTCGACCAGTTCGTCGACAAGGCGCGCGCTGCCGGCATCACCGCGAAGGCGGCGGCCGCGTTATGCCCCGAAGACGGTACGACGGTCGAGATGCTGATCGGCCGTGTCCGCGCGAACCTTAGAGCCGGTCGCGCTCCGAGTGCCACTGCCGCGGCGAGCCCCGAGCCGCGCAAGACCGCTCCCATCGTAATCGACCCGGCGATGAAACGGATCTACTCGCTCGTCGAGAGAATCGCGGACTCCGCGATGACAATGTTGATCCTAGGCGAGACCGGCGTCGGCAAGGAGCTCGTCGCTGCAGCGATTCACGAGCGTTCGAGCCGGCGGGATCGGCCGCTGATCAAGCTCAACTGTGCGGCGCTGCCCGAGACGTTGCTCGAGTCGGAGCTGTTCGGTCACGAGCGCGGTTCGTTCACCGGAGCCGAACGCCGCAAGATCGGCTTCTTCGAAGCGGCGCACGGCGGGACGCTGTTTCTCGACGAGATCGGCGAGATGCCGCTGACGCTGCAGGCGAAGTTGTTGCGCGTGCTCGAGCGCAAGGTCATTACACGAGTCGGCGGCACGACCGAGGTCGAGGCCGACGCACGACTGATCGCGGCGACCCATCGCGACCTCGACGCCGATGTTCGAGCCGGACGATTCCGGCAAGATCTGTTGTTCCGCATCGGTGGGTTTACACTCGTCGTGCCACCGCTGCGCGATCGCCCGAGCGAGATCCTCGCGCTCGCCGAGCACGTCGCGCGAGTGACCGCGGCCGAGCAAGGCCGAACGATCCCAGCGATCTCCGACGAGGCCCGCGAAGCGCTCGAAGGTTACGCGTGGCCGGGCAACGTCCGCGAGCTCAAGAACGCGATCGAGCGCGCGCTCGTATTGTGCGCCGATCGGATCACGCTGGCCGATCTGCCCGAGAAATTGCACGATGTCGCGCAACGTACGCGCCCGCTGCCGCCGGCGGCCGGCATGCGAGGCCAGCTTGCTGAAGTCGAGCGCGCGGCGATCGTCGCGGCACTCGAAACCGAAGACCAGAATCAAACACGAGCGGCTCGTCGGCTCGGGTTGTCGCGGCGTGCACTGATCTACAAGATGGAGAAGTACGGGCTAAAGCCGCTGCCGGCGCGCGGCTAGCGGCGACCTGCGAAGCTCGGGTTATAGCGCTCGATCTCGGCCGGTTCGGTGGTGCCGCCGGTGACCATGACGCTGCCGTCACAGAGCAGCGTCGCTTGGTGAAATGCCCGCGCGATCGTCATCGGTGAGGTCGGCAACGAGTAGACGAAGTCCTGGCCCGGGTTCGTCGTGTCGACACACAGCTCGGAGGCGGTCGCAACCGCCGGCGTTCCCGGCGTCGGGCTACCGCCAGTCAGCAGCAAGCAGCCGTTCGGCAGCGGCGTGACCGCGACCCCGACGAGCCCGATCGTCGGGGCGCCCGGAATCGTGCTGGGCCCTAGGTCGACGACGCACTGGGTCGGTGTCCCCGTACCGCACGTGCTACCCGGGCAGTCGGAGTCGGCGCTACAGGCTTTGCCCGCGTCATTGAATCCGCCATCGATCGTGAAGCGCTCGACCTGGGTAACCGGCGTCGAATCGGTTGCGTCGGTGAACCCACCGATGAGCAGCACGCTGTCGTCCGGCAAGATCGCTGCATGGTGATGGACACGCGGATGCAGCATGTTGCGCGAGAACGAGGCCGAGAACCCGTTGCTGAGGGGCTTGTATAGCTCGGCGGCCGAGATCGCTTGCCCGTTTTGATCCGCGCCACCGGCGACCAACACCGCTGCGCCGAGATCGGTGCCGAGCAACGTCGCGGTGTGACCGTAGCGCGCGTGAGTGAGTGCCGCTGTCGCGCCATCGATCGTGACCGGGCCACCGGCCGGCTGCTCGATCAGCGAGACCGCCGGCGAAGGCGTGCCATCGTGAGTGCGACCGCCGATCACTACGATCGGCGCATTCTCTATCGTGAGTGTTGTCGCGGTCAGCTCCTCGCGCGTCACTGCCCCGATCGTGTCGGGAATGAGCTGGACACGACGCTCGCTCGCGTTCTCGAGCGCGATCGTTTCGATGTAGGTCGCACTAGTGTTCGTTGCGAGATCGACTCCGCCAATCACGACGAGCTGCGGGGTTTGAGCCCCGAGCGCGGCCACGACCGTGCCGTTACGAGCGCCGAGCGTTCCGCCGTCGACAGGTTGCAGCGTGAACCCCGAGGCATCGAGCTGTTCGATTGCCGATACGAACGAGCCGTCGTTGGGATCGACGCCACCGATCAGCAGTCCGGTGCCATCGTGATACGTGATGCCAGTGCCATTCATGCGGAGCGACGGCGTGCCCTCCGGTGGATACGAGAGATCAGCGAACCTCGCAGACTCGGAAAACAGCAGGTGCGGTGACGGGTTCTCGGTCGCGGTCGCGGCGAACGTGCAGGTCCGGCCGTACGCGGAGATCACTCCGTTCTGTTTGCCGGTGAGATGAACGACGAGGTCGTCCGCGAAGGGCACGCCGCCGACCTCGAGGGTGCCCTCGCCCGGGGTCAGCGTCGCGGATTGGATGTCGCCAGCGCTGCCTTGGTGCGCGACCTCGAGCGCGAGTTGGTCGAGCGGAAAAGCCGACGCGCTCGCATTGTCTGGTAGATCGACGACCGGCTCGATCGTAACCGTCGCGCTGGTGCAAGCAGCGATCACACCCGCGATCGTGACGATGCGGATCACCACGGCGACGGCAGCCCCGCCGGTCGAACCACGGCATCGGTCGGATGGCTGCCGCCGATGAGGCCGATCGTCAATGGTATGATGACCGCAGCGGCGAGCGCAGCGCCACCGCCGGCCCAGGCCCAGCGCGAATCGTACCAACGATGAACCGGCGCCGGTGCGAGCAACTCGTCGACGGCTTGCGCGAGCGGTGTGAGATCCGCGCCCACCGAGACCGTCCGGCGATCACGAACGCGGCCGTCGAGGCCGATCAGGCGCGCGCTGCCGATCTCGTTATGAACTTCGACAACGATCACCCCTCGCACGCTGCTCGCGCGCGCCTGGATCAGCACGTCCGTATCGGACGGTGGTTGATAGGGTTGAGGGCTCAGCGGCAACATCGTGCTGCCGGCGGCGAGCTCGACGCGACGGCCGAGTGGCGCGCTATCGGGGCAGATCACGCGAACCCAATGTGGACCGGCGACCCGATCGATCGTGCCGGTCGCAATCGTGCCATCGACGCTCACCTGGCATCCGGGCGGCGCTTGTACGGTGAGATGCGCGAGATCGCGGTGCACTGCCGTCTCTTTTGCTCGCTCGAATTGCTCGATCACCTTCGGTGGGAACCGCTGCGGATCGAGCACGCGCGTCGGATCGGTCACCGCTGCGATCACCATATCGTCCCAGGCGCCGCTCGCGTCGGACAGCTGGAGCTTGACGAGCCCACTGTACAGGAACAGATCCGACAGCTCCCCCGCGCTGAGATCGAGCGCACCGGTCGAGTCGGTTGCCGCGATCGCGGCGAGTAGGTCCTTCGCGGCGTCGCCGTAGCGGGTGTCGTCGTAGCCCGCGATCCCGCGCTGCAGTAGCGCGGCGGTCGATGCCGTGGCCGGTGCAGTCGGCGACCGATCGATGACCGCAGCGCCGGCACGCCGTGCGACCGCTGCGATCGGCGCGATGTTGGCGCCCGGCGCCCACACGACCACGAGATCGGCCGCGGGTGCGACATGCCCGGTACGCGTTGTCGCGAGGATGATCGCGGCGGAGCACACTACGCGCCCTAGACCTCGACGGACCGTGCGCACGTCGGCGAGTCTCGGCCGGTTCGAGATTACGGTCAACCGGCGCTATACTGCAATCGATGGCCTTAGCGCTCGGTCGCTACGAGCTGCTCCGGCCGCTTGCTCGCGGCGGGATGGGCGAGGTCTATCTCGCGCGCCGACGTGCAGCGGGGGTCGAGAAGCTGCTCGTGATCAAGCGCATGCGCCCCGAACGCGTCGGTGACCCGCGGTTTCTCGAGTTGTTCGTGCGCGAAGCACGGCTGTCGATGAGCCTCGCGCACCAAAACATCGTCCCGGTGTTCGACTTCGGTCGAATCGACGACCAGGTGTTCATCGCGATGGAGCGCGTAGAAGGAAGGGATCTCGGGTCGAGCCTCGCGCAGGCTGGCAAGACCAAGCCGCTACCACCGTTGCTGGCGGCATTCATCGCCGCGGAGTGTTGCCAAGCGCTCGACTACGCGCATCGTCGCCGCAGCCCGACCGGCGCGCAGCTCGGCATCGTTCATCGCGATGTCACTCCGCGCAACATGCTGTTGTCATGGTCGGGCGAGGTCAAGCTCACCGACTTCGGTATCGCGGCGCTCGCAGGCGACGAACGCAGCAAGAGCGCGGGCACGCCGGCGTATATGGCACCGGAGCAAGCGCGCGGCGACGCGGTCGATCCGCGCGCCGATGTCTACGCGCTCGGCATCTGCTTGCGCGAGGCACTGACCGGTGTGCGCGCGCGACCCGGCTTCGATCGCGACGCGATGATCGCGGCTGCACGCATTGGCCTACTCGAGGCCTGGCCCGACGGGTTCGAGTCACCGCTCCGCGCGATCGTCGATCGCGCGACGGCCAAACAGCCAGAGGATCGCTACGCCGACGCTAACGCGCTGCTCGCCGAGCTCGACTCGTTCATCGTCACGGAGCGCGCCGCCCATAAGAGCGCGGCGCTCGCCCATCAGCTCGCCGCGTGGCTCACCAATGTCTGGATCGAGGAGCGAGATGATGCGACGACGAGCGAAGAGATCGAGGCGTCGCACCTGATCAGCTTCGTCGACGACGGTGAGCTCGACGTCGTGGGCACCGGCACGGCACGCTCGGCGCTCGCGACCGATCCGGACGCTGATAGTCCGCAGGCCGAGAATGCGACCCTGCCGACTCGGCCCGATCTCCCGTCGGCCCCGCGGCCACAAGTCGTCCCCGAGGTCCACGTCACGACCGCGACTCCTGCGCCACGCCGGTGGCCGCTACTCGCGTTACTCGCCGCCGTCGCGGTCGCTGGCATCGCCCTGCTCGCCATGACCCGCAAGGGAGCCGAGCGATCCCCAGTCGTCGCTGGAGTCGCGCGCGATGCCGCGCCCGCGCTTGCAACCGCGGCGGGCCCCGATGCACCGATCCACGTCGACCCGCCGCCGACCGATCCACCGCCCGTGGCTCCACCACCCGCCGATGCACCGAAGCGCGCCGACCGGCCAAGGCTCGGCGACCCCGCGAAGGCTGCGCCTCGGGTCGAGCACCCGGTGCGAACCGGCAGCGCGGCGTTCGCTACCCACGTCGTCCGGATCAACACCAAGCCATGGTCGTACTGGACCGCCGACGGCGACCCGACCCAACACACGACGCCGGATCCGGTGAGCCTCAGCGTCGGAGTGCATACGATTCACTTCACCGGCAACCCGCACTATCGCGCCGACAAGACGATCACGATCGACGTGCCGGACAACGATGATTTCCGCCGCGTCGAGCAACTCGACGAGCTCGCACCGCCATAGCGAAGCCCGTTCGCTCAGCGAGTGGCTGTATCGACGGGCTGCTCGCTGTCGCTCGCGCTGGGGTCACAATCGATCTCTTCGGGCAGATACCGCCGGCGAAGCCTCCGCCGTAGCGCCGCCCATCAGCATGTATCCGCCACCGCGGATGGTCTTGAGCAACCATGGATTGCGGGCGTCGTCGCCGAACTTCTCGCGCAGCCGGACGATCCGGCAATCGATCGCGCGCCCGAACGCGTGCTCCGTCGTGCCCACGAGGTCGAGCAAGCGCTCCCGGCTCACCACCTCCCCAGCGTGTTCGGCGAGGACTTGCAGCAATACAAACTCGCGAGACGTGAGCCGGACGGGCCGACCGTCGAGCAGCGCGACCATCGCACGGCGATCCACGGTGACTCGGCCGATCCGAATAGGGTCCTGGCACGGTCCCACGGCGTGACGTGCGCGGCGTACGTTCGCGTGGATGCGGGCGAGCAGCTCGCGTGGATGGTACGGTTTTGCGAGGAAGTCATCGGCGCCGGCCTCGAATCCGTTCACGCGGGTGTCCTCATCTGTGTGGGCACTGACCATCACGATCGGCACGTGACTTCGCCCGCGGACGTCGCGACAGAGCGAGATGCCATCGCAGCCAGGGAGCTGTACGTCGAGGACCACACAGTCGAACGCCTCGCTCGCTGCGGTCGCTCGCCCGGTCACGCCATCGATCGCGATGATCACCTTCGCCGCATGCCGCTCGAGGTACGTCGCGATCAGTCGCGCGAGCCGCTCGTCGTCCTCGACGAGCAGGATCCGTAAGTTCCACTCGTTCACGGATATGCGCCCGATCTAGCGTCCCCTGCGCCACGGAGATCGAGCAGCGTATGCGCGCCCGCGCCACCCATCAACACGAGCTTTGCGCTCGGCGAGCTGGCAAACGCACGCTCGGCATCGATCTCTCGCAGACGAAGCATCGCGGGAGTCAGGTTCGATTGGATCAGTTTCTGATAGTCCGCGGTGGCCTGGCCATCGAGACGTTTGCCGTCAGCAGCGGCTTGAGCGGCGATACGCGACGCATCGGCTGCGCCCTGCGCATGGACGCGCGCGGCGTCCGCCTGCGCGTTGGCTTGGATCGCCTGGCGCTCAGCTTCGGCCTTCGTGGCCATCAACTTCTCTTGGTCTTCGGCAGCCTGCTTCAGGGCTTCTTGTTCTTGCGCGAGCTTGTCGGTGATCTTGGCCTGCAGTTGCTCGGGGAGCGCGACGTTGCGGACGAGCACAGCCTCGAGCTCGACGTGGCGTCCCTTGATCGCCGCCTCGACGCCTTCTCGGATCTGGCGCTCGATCACTTCGCGTTGGGTCGAGTAGATCTCCTCCGGCTTGAACCTTCCGACGACGCGGCGCGCCTGAGAGCGCAACGTGGGCCCGAGCAGCACTGCGTAGTAGTCTTTGCCTAGCTCCTGATCGAGCGCGACTACCTCGTTTGCGATCGGATGAAACCGGATCGACGTGTCGAGCGTGATCCCGAGGCCATCCGACGATTGGACGTCGAGCCGCTCTTCACGCTCTTGCGATCTCACGCTGTACTTCATCGCGTGGTCGAAGACCCCGATGCGCCAGTCGCCAGGTGGATAGACCTTTTGCTGGACTCCGTCGGGGGTGCGCACGACCGCGACTTCTCCGGATCCGACGTGCGCGTACGCGCATGCCGCGGAGGTCGCGATGACAACAAGGACGAGGTGGCGGATCATGATCTCTCCTGGTGTGGGTTAGCGGCCGAAGCCGAGCTGAATGCCGACGGTCCCGGTCGGCATGTGGCGAATCCCGCCGTCGAGGTCGGCCATCCAATCGCGGAAGGTGACGTCGATCCCGAGGTGGCGGGTCACGAGGATCGATGCACCGACGCCGACTCCAGCGCCTAGCGACGTGCCAGAGCTATCGAACGCGGGCCCGATCAGCGCTTCGGCAAAAGGCATCACGACGAACGGCAACGAATAGCGGACGCCGACCGCACAGAACGTGAGCGGTTCGGTTCCGTCGTTCGTATGGATGCCGAGGTCGTCGACCTGCGCTTCGACCGCGACGCCGTTCTCCCCCTCGTAGCCCGCCCGCGCGCCGAACGTCCACGCGCGGTCCTTCGGTTCGACCGGTGAGTCAGTGTGCGCGACGCCGTCGGCGTCCGAGGAAACCAACAGCGCGATGCCGGTGTCGGCGCCGAGAAACAACCCCGAGCGCATTCGTGCATAGCCGCCGGAGCCGCCGCCGAAAGCGCCGATGGGAGAACCCGAGGCGGACGCGATCGTCCACGGTCCGACCAGTGCGAGTAACGATACGAATGGACGGTTCATGGCGGCCTCGCGCCGCGAGCGCTGATGAGGCTCGCGATCGATCTTCGCGAAGAGCAACAATCACGCCGAGCCGTTGACATGGATCTCCGCGAACGCGCTCGCTGCGGTCGCGGCGGCGTTAAGGCTCTACGGAGTTTTTCCAGGCGACCTCGGAGGATTTCCGGGTCATCCGGTCACTGGCAGCTAGTGGTGCAGGCGGACGAGCTCGTCGAGCCGACAGCATAGCCGGCGCACATCGATCCGCCGGTGCCGTTGGTCTCGCGCCAGGACGTATTGTCGACGAGGCACGCCGCGCACGTGCTGGACGCCTGATCAGTGGCCGCTTCGCAAGCGTCGATGCAAGGTGTCGGATCCTGCGTGGCGCAGGCGCCGCTCGGCATACACTTGGCGGTGCACTGGCTCTCGTACGGATGCGAGCTGCTGTCGGTACCACACGCGAACAAAGCCACCGCGAGCGCGAGCGTCCAGATCCTCGTTGGCATACGGGGGACATACCTGACCTCCCACCGAGGGTCAACCAACCAGGTCCGGCGCGGCTTTCGCGAAGCTCCGCGAAGACTGCGGTTCATCTCGGCGACACGCGCACGCCGGCGGGCTCACTACACGAGGCTGACGGCTGATAAAGCATGCCTCCCATCAGCTCGACGCCATCGTTGTCGGTCGACGTCGGATGAACATCGTACTGGCCAATCACCTGCACGCCCCAGTCGCATGCGGGCTTGAACGTCGCGCTCGCCCACACCGGCAAATAGAAGCTCGCGTCGATGCCGCTCGGCGCGAACAGGCCGCTGGTCTTACTACCTACGAGCGTCCCGGAGTCGGTCCACCATTGAAGGCCGACGCCGCTGCCGGCCTCGACGGAGACGACTCGCAGCGGGACGCGTGCGCCGATCCGCAGTTGGTTCGTCCACAGGTCCCTCGTGCCGGTAAACGCTTGCGTCATCGGCTCGTTCGTCCCGGACGTCACGCCCGAGACGTGACCGCTTGTCGCGCCGTTCGCGAACGAAGCATCGCTAGCGATCACGAGATGGCGCCGCTCGAGCGAAGACGACAACGCAAGACCCGTCGTACCGCCGTTCGGATCGAAACTGGCCGTCTGATGGAAGACGCTGTTCGTCGTCGATCCGGCCGGTAGCGCACCGTACCAAGCGCCGAACATCATGCCCCAACCGTTGGGCGCGCCGACGGGCCCCATCAGGCTCGAATCGGAGATCTCGAGTCGCCCCTCCGCGTGCTGCGTGTGGTCGGAATAAGCATCCATGTCGAACGCGCTTGGTGCGCACCCCGGCGCGTCGATCTGGACGTGGTGCCGACCGGGCGCGACCAGATAGCCGACGTCGGTGGGGAGCCAGAGCTCGCCTGAATCGACGTCGCCATCCACATCGGACTCCGAATAGAACGACCAACGCCCGTTGAAGCGCTGAGCGTCCAAGGTGGCCCCGTCGACCGTGAGCGAAAGCCCGGAGTCGGGCGTCGCCCACGTATCGGCGCACATGATCGAGAGCCGCAGGTTTCCCTTTCGATATTCGCGCTGCTGAAAGGTGGACGTTTCGGGTCGAACGCCCTCGACGACGGCCGGCGTCGTGGTGCCCACCACCGTATCGGTTGGTCGTGCGAAAGCAGTGCTCGGCGCGGAGACGAGCAGCCCACAGGCGAGGCGTCTGATCGTCGTCATAGCCTCGCAACGAGCAACGTCTGTGCCAGGCGGCAACGCTCTCACATCCCGACGTCGGCGGAGTCGTCCTTGATCGGCCGCACCGACGATGACCGAGTGATCCTATCGCACGCGCTCGAGCGTTCCGCACGAAAGAGGCCTGATCGACGACAACTACTTCTGCCGGGCGGCGACAACTAATTTTGCCGGTCTCCGGGCCCGTCCTGAAGGCTCGTCAGACCCCCGGTTCCCACTCGGGTTCCGATGGTCACCGACGAGCAGGTCAGGCTCTTGAGGCAGAAGCAGATGGAAGGCAAGAAGCAGGAAACAGCAGCAGCGGCCGCGTCGATGAGCGTGCGGTCCGCGAGGAAGTGGCAGCGCGGATCGCTGCCGACGGAGGCCAAGAAGCCAAGGACGTGGCGGACGCGGGAGGACCCGTTCGCCGAGATTTGGGATCGCGATGTGGTGCCGTTGCTCGGCACCGACGAGAAGAGCGTGCTCCAGGCGACCACGTTGCTCGGCTGGGTACAGGACAAGCACCCGGGCAAGTACGACGACGGCCTGCTCCGCACGTTGCAGCGCCGGTTGCGTGACTGGCGGGCGTTGCACGGTCCGCCGAAGGAGGTGTTCTTCGAGCAGCAGCACGTGCCTGGTCGCGAGGGCGCGTTCGACTTCACCGACTGCGGCGAGCTCGGCGTGACCATCGGCGGCGAGGCGTTCGAGCACTTGCTGTTCGAGCTCGTGCTCACGTACTCGAGCTGGACGTGGGTCGACCTCGCGTTCGGCGAGACGTTCGAGGCGATGTCGGCCGGGATCCAGGGCGCGGTGTGGGACGCGGGCGGTGTTCCGCACGTGCTCCGCTCCGACAATCTGTCGGCTGCGACGCACGATCTCAAGCACAGCGCCGGGCGCACGCTCACGCAGCGGTACAGGTCGCTGCTAGAGCACTACGGCGCGACGTCGACGAGGATCGAGCCAGGCGAGTCGCACCAAAACGGCGCCGTCGAGCAACGGCACTCGCGCACCAAGCGAGCGATCGCCGAGTCCCTCGTGATCCGTGGGAGCAAGGACTTCGTCGACGTCGCTGCGTATCGCGCGTTCG
This sequence comes from uncultured delta proteobacterium, assembly GCA_963848295.1. GTDB lineage: Bacteria > Myxococcota_A > Polyangia > Haliangiales > Haliangiaceae > JABFXX01. Next base: position 468,330 of record CAWKDB010000010.1, read on the forward strand.
TCCTCGACATCGTGGCCAAGCGCAATCGCCGTATCGAGGCGAAGCTCGTCGAGGATCGCGCGGCGCTCCGACCGCTGCCGTCGTCACGGGTGCCGACGTACACGGTATTCAAGCCGCGCGTTCGTAAGTGGAGCACCGTTCGCGTCGGTCGGCAGACGTACTCGGTGCCGTCGCGGCTGATGGGACACATCGTCGAGGCGCGTCGCCACCCCGACACGATCGAGATCCTCTACGGCAAGAACACCGTCGAGGTGATGCCGCGCGTTCGTGGCGATGGTGCCGCGCGGATCGACTACCGGCACGTGATCTGGTCGCTCGTGACCAAGCCTGGCGCGTTCGCGCGCTACCGCTACCGCGAGGAGCTGTTCCCGACGCTGACGTTCCGGCGCACGTACGACGCGCTCAAGGCGCGCACTGTGCGCGCCGACGTCGAGTACCTGCGCATCCTGCACCTGGCTGCGAGCACGATGGAGAAGCCGGTCGAGGACGTGCTCGTCGCGATGCTCGACGCCGGCGAGGCGATCAGCTTCGACGCCGTGCGCGAGCGCGTGGCGCCGATGCGTCCCACCGTGCCCGTGATCGACATCCCGCCGCCGGATCTCACCGCGTACGATCACCTGCTCGTCGGAGGTGCAGCATGACCGCCGTTGCATCGGAGCGCCTCAGCGCGCTGTGCACCGAGTTCCGGTTGCCAACACTCGCGAGCGAGCTCGTGTCGCGTCTCGTCGCCGCTGGGCACGAGGCACTGATCCCGCTCGTCGCCGAGATCTTCGAGCTCGAGGCTGGCGATCGCCGCGAGCGCCGCGTCGAACGGCTGCTGCGCCTGTCAAAGCTGCCACCGGGCAAGACGCTCGACACGCTCGACGAGGCGCGCCTGCCGCGTCCCCTGCTCCAGCAGGTCCGCGAGCTCGCGCGCGGCGAGTTTCTCGACCGCGCAGTCAACGTGCTCGCGTTCGGCCGCCCCGGTGTCGGCAAGAGTCACGTCGCCGCCGCGATCGGCCACGCGCTCGTCTCCTCGGGACGCAGCGTGCTGTTCGCGCCGACGTACCAGCTCGTCCAGGAATTGCTCGCGGCCAAGCGCGATCTCGCGCTGCCGCGTGCGCTCGCGAAGCTCGACGTGTTCGACCTGGTCGTCCTCGACGACATAGGCTACGTCCAGCAAGCGCCCGACGAGATCGAGGTGCTGTTCACGCTGCTGGCCGAGCGGTACGAGCGGCGTAGCGTTCTGATCACGTCGAATCTTGTGTTCAGTGAGTGGGACCAGATCTTCAAGAACCCGATGACGACCGCAGCGGCGATCGATCGGCTCGTTCACCACTCGACGATCCTCGAGTTCGCCGTGCCGAGCTACCGCTCGGAGCGTGCCGGCAAGCCGACCGAGCCGCCGTCGACGTCGAAGGCGAAGACCAAGGCCGCGAGCGCTGCAGCGAAAGCGCGGAGGAAGACCAAGTGATATTCGACGCGCGACTCACCCCAACGGTGGCGTCAACTACAACGCCGGCGCGGTCGCCGTCGGCGTCATTCACCCTGGGCTCGGGGACCGGCAAGAGTAGTTGTCGTATGCCGGCAGATCTAGTTGTCGTTGATCACGGCCGGAGCTTCCGCGATGGACGAGTCGGAATTCTTCCCGGACCGATGGGAGATTCTCCGGATGTCCGCGGCGAACAAGCCGAGCCGAGCTCGGGCCCCGATGGGCAAGCGCAGCGCCGCATCGCATCGCGCACTCAAACGCGATCCATCGACATCGCATCGAGCGTTGCGAAGCCTTCGCGTTCAGCTCCGCCGCGGTCGCGGCCGCTCGCAGAGTCGGCGCGGAAGGTCACGGTGGCGTGTAGGTCGTCGAGCTCCACGCGCCACCGCTCCACATCTGATCGATCCACGGCAACGACGCGGCGGCCAGCGCCGGATCACTCTCCACGACGTGGCACGGATGCGTATCGGGATCGCAGTCGGCCTCGTCGACGATGTACGTGGCCGCATTTGCATCGCCGGCCAAGCTCGCCGCGAACGCATCGATCGCGGCGGTGTAGTCCGCGGGCGTCGCGAAGTTGTAGCGCTCCGAGATCGTCGTATCGTAGGCGTAGAGCAGAAACCCGAACCGGCTCGCGGGTTGGAGCGCGCGGGCGGCGGCGTAGACCGCATCGTACGTGTTGCACGGGCTCGCACATCCAACGGGCGGGACGAACCCCCACACCGCGAGCGAGCCGTTCTGGGTCGCGTTCGGTGCCAGGATCGGAGGTCCCGAGTCGTCGATCGCGTCGACCGGAACGTCGAAGGTTCGTGCCACGGTGTCGTAGCCGAGCACCGTGCCATAGCCGCCCGCGCTCGCGCCGCTGAGATAGATCCGGGTGACGTTCGGGAAGGTCGGGACCAGCCGATCGAGGAAGATCGAGAGGTCGCGTGCGCCCCAGAACCACGTCTGTGTGGGAGTCCCGCCGACCGACAGGTCGACCTCCTGCGAGCCGGCATGCAGATCACCGGTACAGTACGGGACGAAAACCATGTTCGCCGCGCGCATCGGGTTGCCCGTATTGCTGCGATCCAGCACCGGAAAAGCCGGCGGGCCCGCGACCGCAAACTGGTTGGCGCCATAACCGGTCAGGAACGTGGCCGTCGGCGACGATCCCCAGCACGAATCCCCGGTGGCGCACTCGCCGCCGCCCTGGAGATAGATCACGAGCTCGGTCGCGCCGTCGTGCGGGTTGATCCCGATACCGGTCGGCGTGCCAGAGGCGCACTTCGAATCGGGAAAGTCGACCCACGTCCACTGATCCGAGGGCGCGGAGATCGGCTGGGGGCCGGCATCGGTCGAGATGCTCGCGTCGGCGACCGCATCCGGGCCCGCAGCGCCGCCGTCCGCGACCGCGCTCGAATGCGTGCCGCAACCGATCATCAGCGCGCCGCCGACAAGACCGAGGTACTTGATCGTTCCCATCGCCTGTTCGGAACGCAAGGTTCGCGCCACGCATCGTTCGGCCGAGGCAGCCCGACCATCGCGGACACTGGTACCGCCGGGTGCCACCGCCGCGAGCTTGGCCTGATCTGGTGATACCCGCGTGTACCGCGCGCGGTCATCAGCCGCGGCGAATCACGGTCGTCAGGTACGCGATGTACACCATCGACGCCCCGGCGATCGCCTTCTGCGAGATGACGAGCAGCGCGAACCCGCGCTCGCCATGCAGCTCGAACCCGAACACCACCAGCACGAAATAGCTCAGCACGAGCGCGAGATACACGACGTTCGCGGCGAGTCCCCCGGCGCGATTGCGGCCCATCACGATCGTCAAGCTGATCGCGTAGCCGAGCAGCGCGCCGAACGCCGCGACCACGATGCGGTTGTGGAGCGCGAAGTTGACGTCGACCGGAACGGCCGGGATCGCCGCGAACGCCGCCCCGCTGGCGGTTCCGAACAGCGCGCTCGCGATGCCCGCCGCTCGCGCCTTGCCGAGCCGGTACGCGAACGCGCGCCACGTCCACGCGAACGCGACGAGTGCGCCGCCGAGCGTGACCATCGCGATCGTAAACAGCGCTTGCGAGACGTGGTTCGGCTCGCCGCGGAACACGTGGGTCGCTCCGAGGTCGCTGAGGAAGTTGCGGCTAAGCAGATAGCGCGACCCGCGGGGATCGAGCCAGGTGCCGCCCGGGTAGACGACCATCGCCACCGCGATCAGGACCACGAACTGGATCGCGGCGTAGCGCAGAAACCCGGCGCGCCGGTAACCGCGGACCATGCCGCATCGTACCGGGCGATCTGGTCCGGCGACAGTCCGCTACTTGTTGAGCTCGAGCATCGCGCCGAGCTCGGCCTTCGCGCGCGGGTACTTGGCATGGATTCCCGGCGTACGAGCGCCCGCGTTCGCGCCGGCGCCGAGCCCGGTCGCGATCTCGCTGCCGACATCGATGACCGCCGAGCTCTCGAGCATCATCGCGTCGGGCGACCGCCCGTCGAAGCTCGCGCAATCGGCGCTGACCTGCGCTCGCGCCGATCGTAGCACCGCGGCCGTCGAGGACCGTGTCTAGTTTCGCGTGGTTGTGACGGGCCCTGCTTTACTCGAGTCCGTCGCCCGGCGTACCATCAAAGCCAGCGGGTGCTCTGAGCGCACGATGGCCAAGCTTATCGTCATCTCCGGAGAAGAGCGGCAGGAGTTCGAGCTCGCTGCGTTCAACACGATCGGGCGCCACCCCGACAACACGATCCAGATCCTCGATCGGATCATCTCGAAAGAGCACGCCCAGATCCAACGTGCCGCCGACGGCCGCTACTTGCTGCGCGACCTGCGCTCGCTCAACGGCACGTTCTTGCGCGGCGAGCGCGTCGGCCGATCACTACCTCACCGACGGCGAAGAATTCACGATGGGCTCGACCCGGATCGTGTTCGTCGACAAGCCGAAAGCCGACGACGCGCTGCAACGCGTGACGATCGCGCCCGGGCCTGACCGAGAGCCACATCCGCGGGCGGATCCAGGCGAACACCGGCGACTTCATGCCGGAGCGCCAGATCGCCGACGACAAGATCCTGCGCCGCGACTACGAGCGCCTGCGCATCGGTCACGAGCTCGCGCGCGCGGTCGGCTCCGAGCTCGATCTCGACAAGCTGCTGCCGAAGATCCTCGACAAGGCGTTCGAGCTCGTCGGTGCGGATCGCGGCGTGATCCTGCTCCGCGACGATAAGGGCGGCCCGGCCGCCGCGCTGCAGCCGCGCTACGTCAAGACGCGCAGCGGCAAGAGCGATCCGAACATCGTGCTGTCGAAGACGGTGATGGCCGAGGTCGAGACCAACAAGGCGGCGGTGCTGTCGTCGGACGCGACGATGGACGCGCGGTTCTCGGGCGCGCACTCGATCATCATGCAGGGCATTCGCTCGACGATGACGCTGCCGCTGCTGCACGCGAACGAGCTGCTCGGCATCATGCACCTCGACTCGCTGTTCACGTCGAACGCGTTCTCCGAGAAGGATCTGCAGATCTGCACCGGCATGGCAGCAGCAGGCCGCGATCTCGATCCAGAACGCGCGACTCGCGAGCCGGATCAAGAGCGAAGAGCAGACGCGCGCGCAGATCTCGCGGCTGATTCCGCCGTCGGTCGTCGAGCAGGTGCTCAAAGGCGAGCTCACGATCGAGAAGGGCGGCCGACTCACCGAGGTCACGATGCTGTTCTCGGACATCCGTGGGTTCACGACGATGTCCGATGGCCGGCCGGCTCAGGAGATCGTCAACACGTTGAACGAGTACTTCGAGGTGATGGTCGACATCCTGTTCAAGTACTCCGGCACGCTCGACAAGTTCGTCGGCGACGAGATCATCGGGCTGTTCGGTGCCCCGATCGCGCTCGACGACGCGCCGTTCAAGGCGGTCGCGTGCGCGTCTCGCGATGCTGCAGGCGCTCGAGGAATTCAACCGCACGCGGGCGTCGGAGAACCTCGCGGCGATCCGCATCGGCATCGGCATCAACACGGGTAACGTGATCACCGGATCGATCGGCTCGACCCGCGCGCTGCAGTACACCGCGATCGGCGATGCGATGAACGTCGCCTCGCGGCTCGTCAACGTGGCGAGCTCCGGCGAGATCATCGTGTCGGAGAACACGTTCAAGCACCTCGCCGGTCGCGTCGAAGCGACGCAGCTGCCGCCGGTCCGCGTCAAAGGCAAAGCGGACGAGCTCAAGGTCTATCGCGTCACCGGCCTGCGCAACACGAATACGCCGGTGCCGGGCGTGCCGACCCCGGTGCCGGGCGGCCAAGACTGGTCCGGGCCGACGAACGGCTAGCGGCGCGTCACGGCGAAGGCGGCAAGCGATAGACGAGGGTCTCCTCGGTACATACCGGTACCGGCTTGTCGATGACGTGAAACGGCTTGTAGGTCCACTTCCGCATCGCGGCTTCGAGCGCGTGGTCGTATGCGGGGAAGCCGGTGGCTTTGATCCGGGTCACGGTCGTCACCGCACCGGCGTCATCGATGCACAGCTTCCACGATCCGACCACGGTGGTCTTGCCGGACGCGTTGATCGCCTTCGTCATCGCGGCATCGGGCGGAATCGTCGCGGTCCCCGACAGGCGATTCTTCTCGAGCAGGCCTGGTGCGACGTCTTGTCCCGACGATGGCGGCGGTGCGGCGTGCCTCGCGCACATCGGGCTCGGATCGCCCACGGTGCCATTGAGCTCTCCCTCGAGCGGCGTGAGCTTGAGCCCGGTGATCTTGTACGGATGTGCGGCGCCGAGCCGCATCGTAAGGGCGACCTCGTAGTCTCCGACGACGAGATTCGACGTACAGACGTCAGCCGCGACCGAATCGTCGAGCTTCTCGATCAGCGGCGGCTGCTCGACCATTAGCTCGCCGAGCTCGAGCTCGCCGAAGCACTTCGCGAGCTCCGCGAGCTGCTTCTTGTCCGTGATCGTCTTGTCGCCGGAGAACGCCTTCGTGCACGCCGAAGATCGAAACGTCAGGCCGACGGCGTGAAACGGTACTGCGACTGCCTTGGCGAGGTACGCCGTGTCCGGTTTCGCGAGTGCGATGGAAAACGCGACGTCCTCGTCCTTGGTCTCGTCGGCCCGTGCCGACCCCGGCAGCAACCCAACGAGCACAAACCACAGCCACCTACTCGTCATGGCGAGTAGCATAGCACGCGCTCGGCTGACTAGCGCTTGCAGTCGCGCAGCTGGAAGTCGAGGTGCGGCGAGTCTTCGCCGTCGCCGAACGCGTACCAACCGCGCGCGTGATGGTGGCCCTTCTCCATCTCGAGCCGCACCTTGCCGCTGCGTTGGCCATCGCGGCCCTCGAACCACCGGCCCTTCATCACGATGACGTCCTCGCCATCGCCCTTCTCCTTCTCGAATACCTTCAGCTCGAGCTCGCCGTGGTGATGGTCGTACTTGATGTGAACGCGGTTGCCGTCCTGGGCGTCGACCCATGCGCGGTACCACTGCCAGCCGCCGTCCTTGTCACGCAACCCGGCCTCGAGGCACTCGTCGGCGGCGTGCGCCTGCTTCGGCGCGAGACTCAACGCAGCGACTAAGACTCCCGACGACAACACGATCTTCGCGATGCTCTTCATAGCCAAGCCCTCCTAGAGCTGTAGCTGCGAAAGCTATCGCAGCGTCGCGCGGGTCGGCGCGCGCAGCTACGAAAAACGGCTTCTTCCCAAGCGAGTCCGCAGCGCGCACCCACTATCAAGCGAGCGCGGCTAAGCAGCGCGAGGAGTTCGAGCGCAGGGAAGAAGCGCCTTCGCGCCAGCCCGCGGTCTCGTGACCACGCCGTTCTGCACTAACCGGCGATCGTCAGGCCCATTTGGGCGCGGACCGCGAAGAACTCTTCGCTGATCGAGTACAGGACGAGCTCTTTGATCTTGTCCTTGACCTGCGGGCCGCCGACGGTGACCGGCTCGCTCGAGATCATCCGCGCCGCGACCTCGAGATCACCGCACACGACGAAGCCGGCGCGATGCGACACCGCGTCGACCGCGTGGCCCCACTTCGCGAGGTTGATCTCGGGCGCCGCTTGCACGAACCGCGAGACGACCGCGCCGAGCTGCTCGAGCGCGTGCGGAGGCATGCGCTTCTGCATCTCCGGCACGTACTGGCCGACGAGCTGGACGGTGTCCGGCGGGACCGGGAACCGCGGCTGCAGCATCACGATCGCCGACAGCACGACGACCTTGAGCTCGGTGTTCGTCGGCAGCAGCATCTTTAAGTAATACTCCGGCCGCATGAACGCGAGCCGGCGCGCCGACAGGAACGCGATCTCGCGCTCGCTCCGGCCCTGGAGCAGATGCTGGCGCACGACGAACGACGGGCACAGCTCGCTCTTCTCCATCGCGTTCGCGAGCTGGATGTCGGCGGGCTTGTTGTCGTCGACGAAGAACACCTCGGGCAGGCGCACGTTGAGCACCTGCGCGACGTAGTAGAAGATCTTCGAGAACATCAACGGATCGCCCTGGAGCTGACGGCGGTCCTTGCGCTTGATGCCGAAGTCTTTGTGCGGCGCGCCCTTCATCGCGGCGACGCCTTCCCAACACGCACCGAAGATCGCGCTGATGTAGCGGTTCTCGTCGGTGTGGACGAGCTTGGCCCACGTCTCGCCGCTCATCATGTTCTTGGCCTTCACCAGGCCACGCGGCTTGTACTGCTCGTAAAACTGGACCTCGTCTTGGTCCGCCTTCTTGAGGAACGAGAGCGTGTTGCAGACGCACCAGGTCTTGTCGTACTGGTGCGTGTCCATGTAGATGCGACGCAGCGCCTTGTACGAGTCGTACTTGAACGGCTCGTTGCGGAGCATTCGCATGTGCTGGGCGACGGCTTTGTCGGTGTAGTCCGGGCCCGCGACCAGGTAGAGCTCGGCGAGGATCTCGGCGCGATCGGTGCCGTCCGCGCGCAGCTCGTTGTTCGGATCTAGCTGCTGCGCGATCTCGTACGCGCCGGTCGCCGACTGGTACTGCTTGAGCCGGCTGCGATAGATCTCGCCGAGGCCGTCGAACAGACCGACCTGGAGCTTCTTGAACACCTGGTTGTTGGTCTGCTGCGGGATGCGCCGGATCATGTCGCGATAAGCGCGTTGCTGCGCGTTCCAGTCGCGCTTGGTCGTGAGGATCTTGTCGATCGCTTCGAACGAGCGCAGCGCGCGCGGCACGGCCGCATCGGTCAGCTTCTCGGGGCTCGCGAAGTAGCTATCGAGCGCCTTGTTGAAGTAATCGATCGCCTCGTCGAGCGACTTGAGCTCGTCGCGACACACCGCGGCCGCCGCGTAGTAGTACGCACCCCGCGTCGAGCCGTTCGGCTCGAGCGCGATGAACCGCTCGATCGTCTCGACCGCCTTCTTCCACTGCTTGGTCTCGGTGTAGAGGTCCAGGACCTTCTGCAGCAACTGGTGATCGTCGGCGGTGACCTCGAGAGCCTCGAGATACGCGGCGGTCGCCTTCTGTGGATTTTGCAGCTTGTCGTGGTAGATGCCGCCGATCTCGTCGAGCAGCTGGGTCTTCTCTTTGGTATCCGCGGTCTGCATCAGGCCGCGCTTCGCGTGGACGACCGCTTCCCAGTCGCCCTGCTGCTGTTGCAGATCGATGACCGCTTCGAGCGTCTCGCGATGGTGCGGATCGATCTCGAGCGCCTTCTCGAACATGTTGAGCGCCTTCTTGCGCTCGCCGAGGGCCTGCCGCACCGCACCGAGGCGGTTGTAGATGCGGACGACTTCCTTCTCGTCTTGACCGTCGCGGTGCTGGACCAGGATCGTCTGGTAGATCTTCCCGGCGTTGTCCCAGTCCTGCATCTTGAACAGCAGGTCGGCACGGCCGATCAGCGTCGGCAGGTACGTCGAGTCGATGTCGTACGCGGCCTTGTAGTAGCCGATCGCCTTCTGGAAATCGCCGAGCTCGTCGGCGGTCTTCGCGGCGCGGTAGTACAGCTCGTTGAGCTCGCGCGGATCGGCATGGAGCTGACCGACCTTGCGCGACAGCATGTCGATCACCGGTGACAGATCCGTCCACTGCTGACTGTTGAACAGCAGCTCGGCGAGCGGACGGCCCGCTTCGACGTGCTCCGGATCCAGCGAGATCACCGCGGTGTACAGCGCTTTGGCCTGGTCGTCCTGCTGGAGCCGGAACTGGTAGATCTGCGCCGCCTCGAACAACAGCGGGACCTTATCGATCACGACCGGCGTGTAGCTCTCGGCGCGCACCATCATCTGGGCCGCCTTCAACCAGTCGCCGCGGTCGGAGTACTGCTTGGTCAACGCCTCCATCGCGGGGACGTGCGCCGCGTCGAGCGAGAGCGCGCGCAGCAAGTTCGCCTCGGCGCCGTCGGCGTCGGCGAGCTGGCCGTACTGCAACCGGCCCATCCGGGTATAGAGGTCGACCTGCTTGCGCGGATCTTGCGCGAGCTGAACGAGCCGGGCCATCGCGTCGGTCGCGCGGTCCCACTCGCTGATCTTCTCGTACAACCGACCGAGCGCATCGAGCGCGCGTTGGTCGTCGGCATCGAACGACAGCACGTCGTTGTACGCCTCGATCGCGCGATCGATGTCCTGGAGCTGGCCCTCGTAGACCTGGCCCATCGCGACGTAGAGATCGACGCGGGTCGCGACGTCCGACGTCGCCATGATGTAGTTGCGGTAGGTCTCGACCAGCGATTCCCACTTGCCGGCCTGCTGGTACAGGCGAGCGAGCTCGCGATACGCGCTGTAGTTGCGCTGATCGATCGCGACGATCTTCTCGAGCGCCTCGGCCGCGCGGTCGAGCTTGCCAAACCGCTCTTCCCACGCCGCCGCCATGCGCTCGTAGAGCGAGACGCGCTCGGCGTCCGAGCCCGAGACGTCGAGCTGGGCCTCGAGGACCTCGAGGTACTTCTCGGATTGCTCGGTCTTCTCGTACAGACCTTCGAGCGCGCGCAGCGCTTGCAGGTTCGACGGATCGGTGTCGAGCACCTTCTGGTACGCGCCGATCGATTGGCCGGCGTCGAACAGGCGCAGGTCCCAGATCTGGCCGATCTCGAGCCGGAACCGGACGATCTCGCCGTCGTCGGTCGACATCTCCGCGCGCCGCGTCAGCACGTCGATCAACGGCTCCCACTGCTCGGTCCGGCGGTACAGCCGATCGAGCGCGCCGAGCGCGGTCGCCGACGCCTTGCTGAAGACCAGCGCCTGCTGGTACGCGTGGATCGCGCCGCCGACGTCTTGCATCTGGCGCTCGAGCAGCTCGGCGAGCTGGATGTAGAGATCGGTCTTCTTGCCGGGGTCGGGCTCGACCGCGGCGTGGCGTTGCAACGTCTCGATCAGCTCGCCCCAGCTGCCGCGCTTGCGCTGCAGGTCAGCCATGCCGCCGAGCGCGCCGGTGTGCGCCGGGTCGATGCGCAGCGCTTGCTGCACCGAGTGGATCGCATACTCGAGATGCGACAGGTGATCGCTGTACCAACGGCCGATCTTGACCCACAGGTCGGCGGCCGCACCGCGATCCTCGCGCTCGAGCTCGTTGACGCGGTTCGTGTACTCGTCGAGCAGCTCCTGCCACCGGTTCGTGGCGGTCGCGAGCCGTTCGAGCTCGGTCGCGGTCTGGTCGTGCGAGTAGTCGCGCTTGAACGCGGCTTGCAGCACGTAGAACGCGCTCTCCTGATCGCCGATCTCGGTCTCGTAGATCTTCGCGACCTGGTTGAGCATCTGGATCTGCTGCTCGACATCGGTGACGAGCTCGCTGCGCTCGAGCAAGATCTCGACGAGCTCGGTCCACTTGTACTGTTGGCGATAGATCGCCTCGAGTCGCTCCGACGCGGTCATGTTCGTCGGGTCCGAGCTGCGCACGCGCTCGTAGAGCTGCGCCGCTCGCGTCAGATCCTCGACCTTCTCTTCCCACGTCGCGGCGGCCTGGAGCAGCGTATTGCGGCGTTCGACCTCGTCGTCGAGCACGAGCGCGCGCTTCTCGAGCACGTCGATCGCCTCTTCCCACCGGCCTTCGCGCACGAACAGGCCCTCGAGGGCTTGCAGCGCTCGGAAGTCGGACGGATCGATCGCGATCACGTTGCGCCAGGCTTGGACCGCTTCGTCGACGCGGCCAAGCACGTCGCCTTCGAGCTGACCGAGCTGAGCGTACAGCTCGATCGTCTCGGACTCGCTGATCTCGTTGTCGGCCGAGATCTGGCCGACATCGATGATCCGCTTGATCGTCTGCGACAGCTCGTCCCACGACTGCGTCGAGCGGTACAGCCGCGCCAACGAGCGCAGCGTCTCCAGGTCGTTGCCGTCGATCCGATCCGAAGCGAGCCACGAATCGAGCGCGTTGCGCTCGCGACCGAGCTTGTCTTCCCAGATCTTGCCGAGCCGCTTGTACAGCACGATCTGGTCTTGATCGCCCGGGGCGACCGCGATCTGCCGCTCGACGATCTCGACGAGCTCTTCCCATTTTTCGCGACGAGTCGTGAGGTCGGCGAGGGCCTGCAACGCCTGGGGCTCTTCCCCGCGGATGTCGAGCACGCGTCCGAGCAGCTCGATCGCCTTGTCTTCGTCGTTGAGCGCGTCGGAGCTGATCCGCGCCATCCGGGCGTAGATGTCGGCCATCTCCGCATCGGTCTCGGCGGTATCGATCAGCTTCTCGTAGGTCTCGAACAGCTTCTTCCAGTCCTCGCGGCGGAAGTGGATGTTCTCGATCGCTTCGAGGGCGCGGCGATTGCGGCTCTCTTGCGCGAGCACCGCCTCGTACGCCTTGAGCGCTTGCTCGAGATCGCCGAGCGCGTCGCTGAAGATCGCGCCGCGGCGGAAGTACAGCTCGAGTTGCTCGTCGGGATCCTGGCTGACTTCGATCCGGCGGCGCAGGATCTCGGCGAGGTCGTCGTACATCCCGGCGTTGAGGTACAGCCGGTCGAGGGCGGCGAGCGCATCGGGGTCTTTCGGCTCGAGCTCGACCACCCGCAGGTGGGTCTCGACCGCTTTGGCCGCGTCGCCCAGCTCGAACTCGTGAACCCGCGCGGTGCGCAGCAGGGTCGCGCGCCGCACGTCTTTGTCGCTCGCCTTGTCGAGTGCGCGAGTGTAGACCGCGACCATCGCGTCCCACGATCCGGTCTCGTTCGCGAGGCGCTCGGCCTGTTCGAGCGCGTGATCCCACCGCGGATCCTCGACGAGCGCGTCGCCCCACCAGCGGAATGCGGTCGCTTGATCGTAGAGCTTGGACTCCGCGAGCTCGGCGAGGCGCTGATACATCGCCTGGCGATCCGGGCCGACCAGCTTCGTGAGCTGGACCTCGTGGATCCCGTGCAGCTTGTGGAACTCGCCCGCCGCCTCGTACAGCGGCTCGAGCACGCCGCCGATGTCGATCTGGAGATGGCCGGCGTGGAACATGTGCTCGAGCGACGCCAGCGTCTGCTCGTGCGTCGGGTTGGCGCTCAGGATCTCGCGATAGACCTCTACCGCGCTCTTGCGATCGCCGAGCTGGGTCTCGAGCACCTGGCCGAGCCGGAACTGCAGCTCCGCGATCTGCGCGTCACTGTCGGCCGAATCAGATAGTTGGATCTCGCGACGAATGATGTCGGTGAGCTCGGGCCACTGCGCGGTCGCGCTGTACAACCGATCGAGCGCGAGCACGGCCGGCTTGTTGTCGAACTCGACTTCGAGGATCTTGCGATGGGTCGCGATCGAGCGCGTGACATCGCCGAGCTCTTGTTCGTAGACGCGCGCGAGCCGCGTGTAGATGTCGACCTGACGCGGGACGTCGAGCGACTTCGCGCCTTCGGTCGCGTACAGCTGGGCGAGCGGCTCCCACGTGTTCGTGATCTCTGCGAGCCGCTCGATGTGGCCGAGCGTGAGCTGGTTCCCGCTGTCGTCGCGCAGCGCGCGAGAGTAGGCCTCGAACGCGGCGTGCGCGTTGCCGATCATCTGCTCGTGCAGCTTCGCGATCCGGTGCAACAGATCGACGCGCGCGAGCGGATCGTCGTTGTGCGCGACCATCACTTCGAGGACATCGACGAGCTTGGCGTAGTCGCCGGTCGAGTCGTAGATCGGCTCGAGCACGCGCGCAGCCATGACCGGCTCGACCTTGCCGTGGACCAGGCCGTCGAGCGCGGCCAGCGTCTCGGAGTGCGCCGGATCCATGTCGAGCGCTTCGCGATAGCTCTCGATCGCGCGCGCGACGTCGCCGAGCCGGACCTGCCAGAGGTTACCGATGCGGTACTTGAGGCCGACGGTCTCACCCGAGGTCTCGGACAGCTCGACTTGGCGCTCGAGGTTGCCGAGCAAGTCGTACCAACGCTCGGCGGCACCGTAGAGCCGGTCGAGCGATTGGATCGCGGGCAGCTCGTCCGCGTCGAGATCGAGGATCGCCTGATACGTCTCGATCGCCTTCGCGACATCACCGAGCTCGCGGTCGTAGACCTGCGCGAGCACGTAGAGCATCCGTTTCTTGTCCGCCGGATCCTCGGCGAGGTCGGCCTTCTTCGCGTAGACGTCCTTGAGCGGCTCCCATCGGGCGAGCCGGACGTAGAGCCGCTCGAGGCTGTCCATCGCGGGCAGATCGACATCGTCGATCGCGAGCACTTGGCGGAACGTCGCGATCGCGGCGTCGGCGTTGCCGAGCACCTCTTCTTCGATCTGCGCCGACCGGTAGAGCAACCGTTTGCGCTCCGCGACGTCGGTCAAGATCTCGGACTTGCGCTTGAGGATGTCGACGAGCTTGGCCCAATCAGCCGTGCGCTCGTGGATCGCCTGGATCGCGGTGGCGGCCTCGACGGTTTGCGGCGCCGCGGCCAGGATCCGCTCGTAGGTCACGACCGCGGCCTTGTCGTCGCGCAGCTCGTTCTCTTGGATGTGAGCGCGGCGGAACAGCAGCTGGACCTTGAGATCGTCGTCTTGCGCCTCGCCCGCGACCTGATCGTAGAGGTCGGCGACCGCGGGCCACTTGTCGAGCCCGCGCGCGAGGCGATCGAGCTGTTGGTGCGTCGTCTCGTTGCGCGGATCTTCACGCAGCGCGCGAGAGAACGTCGCGAACGCGGCATCCGCGTTGTCGCCGCCGATCTCGTGCAGCTCCGAGATCATGTGGAGCAATTCGATCTTGCGCGCCGGATCGAACGCGTGGCGCGCCATGATCTCGTACACGCCGATCTGCTTGGTCCACTCGCCTCGCGCCTTGTAGATCGGCTCGAGGATGTTCGCGATCGTGAGCTCGTGCTCCGGGTTGGTGATCAAGCGCTCGAGCGCTTGGACCGCGTCGCGGTTCTGGTCCTCGTGATCGAGCACCTGGCGATAGGTCTCGACCGCGGCCGCGGTCTCGTTGAGGTGGGTCTCGCGCAGCTGCGCGAGCCGAACGAGCAAGGCGACCTGTTCGTAGGGCTGTTCGACGAGCGTCAGCTGGCGACCGATGTTGTCGCCGAGCTCGCGCCACGACTTGCGTTGGACGTACAGCCGATCGAGCGCGCGCAAGGCCTTCAGATCGTCCGGCGCCTGGCCGAGGATCTCGTTGTAGATCTCGATCGCCTCGTCGGGAGCGTTGAGCATCTCCTCGTGGATCTGGGCCGAGCGGAACAAGAACTCGAGGCGCTCCTCGGGCGCTTCCGCGATGTCGATGCGGCGGCGATAGATCTCGAGGAGCTCGGGGAACCGTTCGTCGCGCGTGAAGATCGACTCCAGCGCGGCGAGCGCGTTGAGGTCGTCGCTCTCGAGCGACAGCGCCTTGCGGAAGAACTCGACCGCCTTCGCGCTGTTGGACAGCCGGTCTTCGTAGTTGCGCGCGACCTTGGTCGCGAGCTCGTGCGCGAGGTCGTTCGCGAGGTCCTTGCTCTCGAGCGCGGCTTCGAACAGCTTGACGAGTCTGGCCCAGCCGTCCTCGATCAGGGGCGCGAGCGCCTCGAGCTGGTCCTTGGCGGCCTCGGTCGCGGGATCTTCCTTGAACGCGCGAGCGTACGCGTCGAACGCCTTCTCGGCGTCGAGCAGCTTCGTGCGCTGGAGCTCGCCGATGCGCAACAACAGCGAGCCGCGGCGGAGCTGATCCTTCTCGGCGGCGAGCTGGATCTCGTGAACGCCGACGAGCGGGCTCCACTCCTGGAGCTGCTCGTACACCGGCTCGAGGATCCCCGCGACGGTGAGCTGCTGCTTGGCCTCGCCTTTGCCATGCGACGACTCCTTCGGCGCGCGCAGCCGGACTTCGAGCGAGTCGCGCGCCTTGGGATGGCCGACGTCGATATCGAGGATATCGCGATACGCGTCGATCGCGCCCGGCAGGTCGTCGAGGTGCTGCTCTTTGACTTGACCGAGCCGGTACTTGAGCTCGACGTGCGCGGGCTTGTCGTCGTCCGGGCCGATGATCGTCAGCTGACGACCGAGCACGTCCGCGAGATCTTTCCACATCGAGTTGCGGACGTAGACCCGGTCGAGAGAGCGCAGCGCGATCGGCTCGTCGCCAGCGACGTCGAGGATCGCCTGATAGGCCGCGATCGCTTTCTTGTCGTCTTTGATCTCGTCTTCGTAGAGCTGGCCGATCTTCGACTGGATCGCGATCCGATCGTCGGCGCCGCCGGTGAGATCGAGCTTCTTCTCGTAGACCTGCAGCAGCTCGTCGAACTGCGACTTGCCGAGGTAGAGGCGCTCGAGCGCATCGAGCGCCTGCTCGTTGCGTTCATCGATCGCGAGGATCTGACGGTTCATGTCGAGCGCGCGCTCGATGTCGCTCTGTTCCTTCTCGATGACTCGCGCCATCACGAGCATCAGCGGCAGCGCGTCGCCCTTGTGGCTGAACTTCGGCAGCGACGCGGCATAGGCGTCGACCAGCTGGTTCCAGCCTTGGGTCTCGGCCGCGAGGCGCTCGACCTCGGCCCAGATCCACTCGGCTTCGTGATCCTCGCCGTGCGCCTTGAGCCACCAGCCGAAGGCCGCGCCCTTGTCGCGCAGCTTTTCTTCGTTGTACTGGGCGAGCCGCTGCATCCGCTTCTGACGGTCGTCGCGGTCTTCAGATGGCGTCGCGCGCAGCTGGATCTCGAGCGCGCGGACGAGCGCGCGCGGATCGCGGCCCGCCTCGTAGAGCGGGATCAGCGCTTCGGCGGCGGCGAGGTTGTTCTCGTCGATCGTGAGGACCTTCTCG
Source organism: uncultured delta proteobacterium (assembly GCA_963848295.1). Lineage (GTDB taxonomy): Bacteria > Myxococcota_A > Polyangia > Haliangiales > Haliangiaceae > JABFXX01. The sequence goes on from CAWKDB010000010.1 coordinate 484,867, forward strand.
AACGCGCGCATCGCGCGATCGGCCTTCTGGAGCTCGTCGCGATAGAGCACCGCGATCTTCATCGCGAGCTCGAGCTTGTGGCTCTCGCTGCCGGATTCGACCTCGCGCTCGAGCACCCGGATGTACTCGTCGATCTTGCCGCGCGTGCGATAGAACTCTTCGAGATCCGCCCACCGGCCTTCGGTGACGTAGAGCTTCTTGAGCGCATCTTGCGCGCGCCGATTGTTCTCGTCGATCGCGAGCAGCTGCTGCCAAGCGTCGATCGCCTTCGCGCTGTTCTCGACCTTCTCGGTGTAGAGCAAGCCGAGGCGCTGGAGCGCGTCGGCCTTCGCTTGCGCGTTCGGCGCAGCGTCCGCTTGCCGCTTGCAGATGTCGGCGAGCTTGTCCCATTCCTTGTTGCGCTCGTACAGCTTGTAGAGCTCGGCCAGCGCCTCTTCGTGCGAGGGCTCGTACTGGAGGACCTTTTCCCACCAGTACGTGCAGATCTCCGGCTTCTTGACCTTCGTCGCCGCCATCTTGGCGACTTCGATCACCTTCGCACCGCGCTCCGACTCGGGCGCGCGATCGACTTCGGACTCTTTGAGCTTGATCAGCTTTTCCCAGTCGCGGCGCTTCTCGTAGACCGCGAGCAGGTGATCGACGGCGTGCTGGTTGTTCGGATCGATCTCGAGGACCTTCTCGAACGCCTTGATCGCCTCGGCCTGGTTCGAGAACCGCTCGAGGTAGAGGTTCGCGACCTGGAGGTAGATCGCGACCTTCGCGTTGCCGTCGATCGAGCGATCGGCTTTCTCCTGCAAGACCTTGACGAGATCGGGCCAGCGCTTCTTCGCCTCGTACAGCGCGGCGAGCCGATCGTAGGCGTCGGTCAGCGACGGATCGGCTTGCACCGCCGAGTTGAGCGCCGCCATCACCTGGTTGTCGTTGTTGAGCTTGCCGTACGCATCGGCGAGCTCGAGCAACACGGCGGCCTTGTCGGCCGGCGTCGTGGCCGCCTTGGCTTCTTCGTCCTTGAGCGCGTCGGCGAGCTGGGCCCACGACGCGGCGGCGCGCAGCACGCGAGCGAGCTCGCGGCGCGGCGGTTGCGCGGCCGGGAACTTCGCGACGACTTCCTTCCAACCGAGCACCCCCTTGTCGGCGCCGCCCTCGGCGGACCTCGCGCGGGTCATCGCCGCATCGAGATCGGCCGGCATCGGCTCGGCCGGCTTCGCAGCAGCGACCTTCGCGGCGTCGGCGGCAGCCTTCGCAGCGGCAGCGCCGTCGTCGGTGGTGGCTTTCGCGGCCTGCTCGGGCGCGGCCTTGGCCGCCGGTTCGGGCGCGGCCTGTCGAGCGGCCGCGGCTTTCGCGTCGGCGTCGGCCTTCTCCGCCGCGGCCTCGGCTGCAGCCTTCTCGGCGGCCTTCTCGGCCTTTTGTTCTTTCTTCGACTTCTTCCCTGATTTTTTTTCGGGCTCGTCGGCCTCTTCGGCCGTGTCGTCTTTGATCGCCGGCAGGTCGGTCATCGACCCCTTCGCGATCGCCGCGCCGTCGAGTCCAACCGCGGACACGAAGTCCTGGACGTGTGGGTTCTGCGGCTCGATCGACGCCGCGATCGCGAAGAACTTCTTTGCGCGATCGGTGTCGTTGAGCTTGTCGAACGCGATGTGCCCGGCCGCGATCGCGAGGTACAGCCGATCTTCGGCGCCCGGAATCTTCTCGAGCACCGCGTCGGCGAGCTCGATCAGCGGCATCCACTCGCCGCGATCGCCTTGGACCTGACGCAGCAGCGTGAACGCCGCGATGATCGACTTCATCGGCGTCGCGCCGTTCGACGCGGTCGCCTTGAGCGCCGCCGCGAAGAACTTCGCGCCGCGATCTTTGTCTTTGAACCGTTGCACCCACTCGAGGCCGAACGTGCGCAGGCTCTCGATCCGGTCACCGTGCTCGCCCGCCCGATCGGCGCGGCGCAGCTGATGTGCCTCGAGCTCGTCCCAGCGCGAGCCCGCGGCGAGCAGCGTCTCGTACATGAAGTTCGCGCTTGCCTCGTCGATGTCCTTCGCGAAGATCCGCTTGAGCAACAGCTCGAGCCGCGGGTCATCGGGCGATTCGATCCGGACGATGCGCGCCGCTCGCACGAGCATGCGCACGCACGTGGCGTCGTCGAACCGATCGGCATCGTCGGCTAACCGATCGACTTCGTCGGACCAGAACTCGGGGTCATAGGTGACCGCGGCGAGCGCGTCCTTGACGCGGACCGAGTTGGGCTCGGCGCCGAGCGCGCGTTGCAGCACCGGCAGCGCCTTGTCCTTCTGGCCGCTGTCGAGCATCGCCTCGCCGACGATCTGCGCGAGGTTATTCGCAGCGGCGGGAGAGCGGAGCTCCATCTCGCCGAGCTTCGCGACCATCTCGAACCGACCGATCTCGCCGTAGACTTCTCTCGCGCGCGACAACGCCTTCAGGTTGTCGGGATGGAGCTTCCACGCACGTTGATACAATCCGAGCGCGCGTTCGCGCTCTGGAATCACATCTTCGACGAGGCTCGCGAGCTCGTAGAGGCGCTCGGACTGTTCGGGCTTTGAACCCGACACTTCCAGCTCCTTCTCCAGCTCGTCGATCGTTAGTGCCCAGTCACGTGACCGGCGCAAGCGTTCACGAAGCTCCGTGCGCGTATCCATCTGCGGTCTATCCTCCCGCATTTCCAAAAGAAAACCCGCCCCACACCTTCATGCGCTTATAGCACGGAAAAACCGTGCTCTGCACGGGCTAGGCCGGCGAATTTTCTAGACTCACCACCGGCTGCCCAGGTGGGCAGCTCTCGAGATTTGAAGTGCGCCGCTTCGCGGCGGGTGTTGGACGGAAATTGATCAACAGGCAACAGGCAACAGGCAACAGGCAACAGGCAATGGCGGAGCGCCGCTTGCGCGGCGGACGTTTTCGGACGGATCCCGGAGCTTGTTTCCCCGCTTTCTGATCATCGGGGAACCCACGTCCACGGGGGCGGAACCTGATGATCAGAAAACACGAACACGGCGTCGAGAAACCGATGAAGATCGAGCGTTCGCCCACATGTCGGACTCGGTCTGCACCCTTGCCGTCGGCCGCCCGAGCAAGCGCCTATGTGCCCGCTCAGAAAACGCGACATCTCAGTCCGAAACACCGGCCGCGCGGCGCTCCACCTGTTCTCCTGTCAGGTTCTGGGATCCGTAAAATACCCGCCGCGGAGCGGCGCACCTTCATTGCCTGTTGCATGTTGATCAATTGATCAATTCGCCCGCCGCGCGTCGCGCGGCGTTCCGTACAACACCCGCCGCGGAGCGGCGCACCTTCCTCAGTGTCTCGGGTGCGGCGGCGGCAGCGCCTTATTCTTCACGAGGTCCGCAGGCGACGGCTTCTCCGTTGCCGTCTTGTCGACGGGCGGGGCGGTCTTCGCGCTGATGTCCATCAGCATCTTCGTGGCCATCTGCTTCTCGAACGCGAGCGATGCGCCGCCGGTCTTGTTGAACTCTTCGAGGTCGCGCTTGGCGTCGGTGTAGTCGCCCTTGCGGAAGTACGTCTGACCGCGCTGGAACTGCGCCTTGTGATCGTTCTTGCTGCTCTCGATCGCCTTGGTGAACGCCTCGATCGCCTTGTCGTCCATCCGCTTGTCGTCGTAGCCCATGCCGAGATCGAACCAGATGTCCGACACCTCGTTCGCGCCAGGGACGTTGGTCGTGCCTTGCGACGCGACCTTGATCGCCTCGTCGGTGTAGTCCCACTTGCGATAGAGCTCGCCGAGCGCGACGTACAGCGAAGGCTCGCGCGGATTCGCGGTGAGCGCCTTCGAGAACTCGTCGGCCGCTTCCTTCGACTTGTCGGTCGCTCGATAGATCCGGCCGAGGTACTGGTGCGCGCGCCAGAGATCGGGCGCGAGCTTGACCGCTTCGGCGAGGCTCTGCTGCGCCTTCTCGAAGCTGACCCCGGTCAGATCAGGCGTCACTTCGTTCACCGGTTTGCCCTGCTTGTGGGCCTGCTCGTCGCGCGCCTCGTTGTACGCCTTGTCGTAGAGCGCGATGCCGTACCACATCTGGTACATCGCGTTGTCGGGCACCATCTGGACGGCCTTCTCGAGGGAGTCGACCGCCTTGTCGGGCTTGCCGCTCTCGAGGTACGCGCCGCCCATGTAGTACCAAGCCTCGTGGTTGTCCGGATAGGCCAGGGTCGCTTTCTCGAACTCGCTGATCGCGCTTTCGTACTGCTTCTGGCCCAGCGCGGTGGTGCCCGCCTTCTGCGCGGTCCTCGAGTTGTTGAGCGACTGATTCGGACAGCCGGTAGCGCTGAACATCAGACCGACGGAGAGCGCAACCCCGATGAGCTTCATGGGCGAAACGTAATCCGTTCCGAGCGACGAATCAAACGCCAGCTTCGATTCTCCTCTGCCTGGTCGCGAAACCGCGTGCGGTGGTCGCGAAACCGCGGGCTGGCGCGAACGAGCCAACTGACGAGCACCGGCGTAGCTCTCTGCTCGAGCTCGAACGTCGCGCGGTCTTGCCCGAGCGTGCGAGGAGCCGCGAGCGCGAGGCGCCGCGAGGATCCGGACCGCAGCGTGCTTCTCCTGCACGTGAGGACCGGAAGCCGAGCGCGATCGCGGCCCGCAGCCGCTCAGGAGCCCGCTGGGCGGAACGTGAAGGGATAGGTGACGGACACGCCGCCGCCGCCCTTCGGCTTCGGGAACTCGATGGCGTGGATGACGTCGGCGACACAGCGCGAGACTTCGGGGTCGACGCCGTTCGCCGTCGACGTCGCGACGTTGCCGTTCGGCGTGATGAAGAACTGCGTCGAGACCACGCCGGCGAGCTGCGGCTTCACTTGCAGCTGTTTCTCGTAGCAGTACGAGAACTCGTTCATGTGGCGCTTGATGTAGCGACGGATGATCGCCTTATCGAGATCGCCCGAAGCGTTCGGCTGACCGATCGACACGGTCGGAACCGCGGCAGTGCGTCCGCGCATACCGCCGCGACCGCTGCCCGAGCCGTAGCCCGTCCCCGTGCCGTTGCCGTGACCGATGGTGCCGTATCGGCCGGTGCCGATCGTGCCCCAGCCGGTGCCGCCGCCGCCCGGGCCGAAGCCCGACCGGCCGAAGCCGAAGCCGCCTTGCATCTCGCCCGCTTCGTTGCCGAGCAGACCGCCGTAGATGTCGCTGTCGTCCGGGCCGCTCGACGTGTCGCCGGTGCCGGTCAGCGAGGCGAACGAGCCGCCCTGCTGAAGTGCCGCGCTGCCGAGGATGCCGGCCGTGCGAGCAGCTTCCATCGCTTGCTGGCGAGCGAGCTGCATCTCTTCGGCCGTCTTCTTCATCTTGTATTGGCCCTCGGCGCGATCCGAGTCCTTCTTGCCCATCTTGCCTTCGTCGAGCGCCATCGCTTGACCGGTGCCGCCAGACTCGTCGGCACCGTCGTCCGGCTTGTCCTCTTCGGGCGGCGGCGGCGGATCGTCTTGCGACGCCGCGTTCGTGCGAGTCAACGTGTCTTCGTTCGAGGCCATGTCGAGGCTGCCGCCCGAGTCTTCGACCGGGATCTGCTGGAGCAGCGCCCAGATGCCGAGGTGGACGGCGAGCGAGCCCGCGAAGTATGCGAGCACGCGGCTCTCGAGTGACGCGAACATCGGCATCACGTGACGGCGCGGCGCGGGCACCGCCGACACGAGGAACGTCGTCTTACCGACGCGCACGCGGATCTTCGCGTTCATCGGGATCGGCGAGATCGTGGTGCGACCTTGCGATGCGAGCTCCGCCAAGGTCGTGGTCTGGCCGCCGACGTTCATCTCGCCTTCCATGCCGTGGCCGAACTGGAACGCGAAGTCGTCGCCTTGCGGGTGAACCATCGGGAAGTCAGCCGCGGGGGCACCCTCGGTCGCGAACTCGACGCCCGGCGCGGTGCCGATGCGAACGAGCGGACTGACCTGCTCCTTGCGGGCGCGCGCGAGGCCGGCGGTCAGCGTCAGCAACGCGAGCCCGAGGCCGCCGAACGCGATGAAGTCGTAACCGATCGATAGCGGCGTCGGACGGAACGCGTGCGGCGGGCGGACCGTGCACTTCGGGTCCTTGACCCTGCCGTGGCCATCCGGCGAATCGACCATACAGGTCGTCTCGTAGTCGAACCGCACCTTGTTGTGCGCGGCATTGCCGACCGATATCACGAAAGCGATGATCGACGCGACGAGAGCGGCCGAGCCGAACGCGACCAAGCCCCAGGTCATGCCCTGGATCTTGCCGCCGTGCGGATCGATGCAGTGCTTCACGCCGACGACCGAGTCGCCGAGCATGGCGGCGACTTCGACCGCGCGCGCACCGCCGAGATCGTCGGCGGATTCGGCCATCGCGGCGGCAAACCCGGCCGGTGCAGCGGTCGCGGTGCCGTAGATCGCAGCGCCACCGGGCATGCCGGGCGGCGGGCGCAACGCAGCCGGCGCCGCGGCGAATTGCTGTGGAACCGGCATCGGCGCGGGCGCGGGCGCAAACTGTTGCGGCGGCGGCGCAAACTGTTGCGGCGGTGCAGCCGGCGGGGCCATCGGCCGGGAAGGCGGCCCGACCGGGATGACCGGTTGGCCCATCGGCCGCGGGCTCGAAGCCACAACACCGGCGGACTCGACCGGCGGTGCCGCTTGAGTCGTCACCCGGGTCGGAGCGTCGTCTTCTTCGCCAGGTACGCCGATCGCGAGCTCGATCCGAGTCTCACCGACGACGATCGTATCGCCGGTCTGGAGCTTCGCCTTGTTGACCTTCTGGCCGTTGACGAACGTTCCCTTCGTCGACCCGAGGTCGATGATGCTGACGTCACCAGGTCCATTGACCTCGATGATCGCGTGCATGCGGCTCACGGTCTCGTCATCGAGCTTGAGGTGCGCCGATGGCACCTTGCCGAGCTTGATGACAGACAGGCTCAGCCGCTCCTCGCGGACCAGCTGATCGCCTTTGAAAATGCGGAATGTGAGCGGAACTTTTGCGCCGGCCATATCGATCTCCTTACAGGAGCTACTTCACTGGCCGGGAGGTAGCGAACGCGACGCCGACTTGGCGCCGCCTCGCTACAAGTCCTCGGCCGACTTGATGATCTCGGAAATGAAATTCGTGCGGATACGGATGAGGCTCGAGTGCTTCGCGAACTGAGTTGCGTCGATCGTCGAGCCCTCGGGTTTGACCAGATCGCCTTCGATCGTGTCGCCGGAGAAGTCGTAGACCTTCACCTTGCCGTTGCCGCCGCCCGATGCCGCCGGAGGAGCGGCGCCACCCTTCTTGTCGTCGGCGGACGCCGTACCGACGCTGACAATAGCCAAGAGTGCGAGCACCGACACGAACGATACGAGCTTGCGCATGGTCATCCCTTTGCTGACCTCGGGGCGAAGCTCGGTTGACACGAGGCTTCCGACACCGGGGTCATGACTTGGTTCCAGGATTCTTTCCAAAAAGTTCCGCAGTTGCCAGACACGTTTTCCGGGGCGGAGTTGCGAGCTCGCGCCCCGGTGATTTCAACTACTTGTGAGGCTGGGCTACTGGCGCTCCAGCCGCCGCGGGCGCTCCAGCCGCCGCGGGTGATCCCGCCGGCGCGGCACCTGCCGGGGGAGCTGCCGGCGCAGCACCCGCCGGGGGGGCCGGCGGAGTCGGCGCCGGCGGAGGCTGAGCCGGCTGGCTCTGGATGTTCTTGATCGCTTCATCCATCTGCTTGATGACCTTGTCGCAGTCCGCGATGTTGTTCTTCGCCTCGGCCTTGTCCGCGGCGTCGCCGTCCTTGTCGAGGAACTGCTTGAAGAAGTCCGATGCCTGGCGATAGATGCCCTGCGAAGTCCGCAGGCCCTTCACCGGATCCGGGTCGTTGACCTTGGTCGCGCGGAACGCCTTGTACAGCACGCCCAGGTTGTAGAACGCCTCGCCGCGCCGGCCATCGATGTCCTTGGCCTTCTTGAAGCTCGCCTCGGCGCCGTCGAAGTCATTGAGGCCACGCTGCGCGACTCCGAGGCCGATCAACGCGTCGTAGTTCTTCGGCTGGAGCTCGAGCACCTTCGAGAAGTTGTCCTTCGCGACGTCGTACTTGCGGAACCCGAGCACGGTCTCGCCGACGTTCATCCGCGCTTCGACGAACTTCGGATCGGACTCGACCGCCGCCGAGAAGTGCGGACAGCGCCTCGTTGAGCGAGCCGCGGTGCATGATAGTAGAGGCCGTACGCGTTTTGCAACGCCGCATACTTCGCGTTGCGCTTCTGCGCTTCGTCGAGCAACAGCTTCGCGAGGTCGAGCCGGTTCTTGTTCTGCTGCCAGCCCTCCAGGTAGAGCAAGCCGTAGTCGGTGTAGGCCTCGACGCTCTCGCTGTCGACGCCGAGCGCGCTCGACAGCTGGAACTTCACGTCGTCTTGCAGCTTCTGCCAGTTCGCGTCCTTCGGGTTGTTGATCTTGCGCATCTGCTCGATCTCGAGCGACGCGGTGTTGACGCGCGCGCCGACGAGCTTGCCGTTCGCCTTGATCGCGGTGTCCCAGTACTGCTTGGCGCCGTCGATCTTGCCCTGGTGATAATAGATGTCACCGAGGTCCGAGGTCGCGCCGGCGATCTTCGCGGCGTCGGCCTTCATGTGGATCGCGACCTGCAACGCCTTCTCGGCGTCGCCGTACATGTTGCAGCTTGAGGTACGACCGCGCGGAGTTGAGCTGCGCTTCGATCAGGTCGCTGTGATCGTGCGCGATCGAGGCGAACTTGTCGGCGAGCGAGCGACACGACTGGTCGGTCCAGCCGTTCTTCGTGTCGTTGTCGAGGAACATGTCGTACGCGGCCTTGAAGTCGGTGCGCGCATCCTTGGAGATGGCGCGCGGCGCCGCCTTCACGGTCGCTTCGCCGCCGGTCGGAGCCGACGGAGGTGGCGGGACGTGACCGCCACTCGAGCCGCCGTTATTGACGGACTTCTGCCCACCGCCGCAAGCGGCGACCGCGAGCCCGAACACCATTGTTGAAATGAGGTTACGCATGGTCGCTCCTCTTACTCGAGCTTCGCGGGGGGTTCGGCCGAGATCACGGGTGCGACGCCGTTCGGGTCACCGTGCAGCTCGGACGCGGTGGGGAATTGCTCGGGCTTGATCTGGCCGAGCTCGCGTTCACACAGCTTCGACCAGTCGCTGAACCAACCGAGCTCGGTCGAGCGCTGGAGACAGAAGCCGTACTTGTCCAGGGATGCATCCTCGAGCGGCTGCGCCTTGTCGGTCAGCGCATCGCAGAACGCCGCCGACGCGTCCTCTGCGAACTCGCCGGTGCGCACGTTGGCCGGGATCTCTGCGGTGAACAGCTGATCGGAGAACTCCTGCGTGATCTGGCCGAGCCGCGCCGCGGCCTCGATCGAGTTCGCCGGATCGTGGATATCGAGCACCTTGGAGTACTTGTCCGCGGCGGCCTGCGCGAGCTTCTGCTTCGCGGTGAACCAGTCGCCGAACCGCTTGGTGCTCTTCGCGGCGATCGCCTTCTTGTTCGGATCGAAGTTCAGGCCGGTCGGGAACTTCGAGTCGAGATACTTCTCGAAGTCAGCGTCGGCCTCGAGGTTCTTGACCTGCGCGTAGTAGTACTTCGACGAGTGATCGCCGGCGTCGCTGCCGGTCTTGCCCTGGTGCTTCTCGTACTCGCCGGTGACCGCCCTGAACTCGGCCTGGGCGTCGCGGACCTTGCGATCGTCGCGCTTGACGACGGTGAGCTTGATCTTCGACTCCGGGCCGCACTGCAGCGGGATCTCGGCGCCCTTCCTGTGCTTCTGCTTCCTCGTCGCGATCGCGCGCTCGCGGGTGACCTTGACGCACGAGCCGTCGACGAGCTTCACCGGGCACGATTGGTTCCACAGGATCGTGCCGATCTTCGCGTGCGCGGTGATCACGCGATCGATCCCGCCCTTCTCGCCGTAGTTGTGCAGGTACTCGCGCAGGTGCTTGATCACCGCGTCGTTGTCGCCTTGCTTCTCGTAGATCGAGGTCAGCGCGAAGCTCGCGGTCGCCGCATCGCCCGGGTTCTTCGCACCGAACGTCCTGATGAAGTACTTCGTGTCGTCAATCGCCTTCTGGTCGTTGCCGATGCCCTTCTGGAAGAACACCGCCTCGCCCATCAGCTTGGCGGCGTCACTTTCGGCGGCGTAGTTCTTCGCGTAGATCTCGTCCTGCTCCGACGCGCGGTCGTAGAACGCGATGTCACCGTAGACCTTGCCGAGCCGGCCGACCGCGTGCGCGGTCTGCTTCGACTTCGGGTATTCCTTCTGCAGCCGGTTGTACATGTTGATCGCGGCGCCGATCGACTTGCCCTCTTCGAAGCAAACGCCCGCGTTGTAGAGGATGACGTCGTTGCCCTTGTCTTCCGGGTTGCGGTTGTAGATATCGAGGTACGCCTGGCCGCACGCGACGTACTGCGAGAAGTCCTTCGAGTCTTTCGCGGCCTGCTCGAGGTGCTCGGCGCGCTTCGCGAGCGACTGGGCCTTCAAGGTCTCGATCGTCGCCTTCAGGGTGTCCTTGCCCTCGAGGAACTTCTTGTCGGCGTCGAGCTTGTCGGCGAGCGCGAGCATGTCGTCGTACTTGTGCAGCCGGTTATAGGTATCGAGCAGCAGCTGCGCCGAGTACTCCGCGGTCTCGTGATCGCGATGGTGATCGAGGATGTCCAGGAACAGCGGGATCGCCTCGTCGAAGTGATTGAAACGGCGGTAGAGGTTCGCCTTGAGGAACTTCATCCCGACGAGCTCGTCGTCCTTCGGGTCCTTGATGTACTTGATATAGATGTCGAACGCCGCGAGCATCTTCTGGTCGCGCTCGGGGATCGGCTTCGGTTGCGGGATGGTCTTGTAATCGGTGTCGGCCTTCGCGTCCTCGAGGTCCGCCTGCTGCTTCACCCGCGGGTCGACGTTGAGCGCGTTCTTCCAGCCGAGCACTGCGGCGTACGCCGACTCCTTCATCAGCTTGTCGCCGACCTTGCCGGTCTTGACGACATCGGTGAACTCGGTCGCGGCGTTCTCCCACAGCTCGGTCTGGAGCCGCGGGTTCTTCTCGTTGTCCGCGCGCGACCACAGCAGCTCCGCATAGAAGTACTGGGTCTGCGCGTAGTCCTCGGCGTCCGGGAACACCTCGAGGTACACCTTGTAGAGCTTCTCGGCGTACGCGAGCGTCTCGGGGTTCTTCGTCTTCGCCGACTCGGAGTGATACGCGCGGGCGAGCTCGCCCGACATCGCCGCGGCGTTGTCGTGGCACTCCTGCGCGTCGGCGGGCGGCAGCACCTTCCTGGGCTTCAGCGCGCCCCACAGCTTAACGAGGTTCTCGATCTCGGCGACCTTGTCGCTGTTGGTCGAGCCCGGCATCGACATCATCGCGCGCGCGACGTTGTCCTGCCACAAGCACACGTTCTTGTTGGTCGGCTCCTGCTTCATCAGCTCGCGGAACACGTAGATCGCTTTGTCGCTCTTACCTTGGTCGAGGTAGAGGTCGGCGAGGATCGCGAGCATGCTGAGCGCGTACTTCTGATCGACGCGCTTGAACGCGTTGAGCGCCTGGTCCGCTTTGCCGACCTCTGCGTAGGCTCGGACGAAGTCCTTCTTCGCGGCGGCGTTGAGCATCTTGTTCTTCGGATCGTTCGCGGTGTTCTGCGCGACCTTGAAGAACGTCTCGAGCGCGTCCTGATACTTCTGCAAGTTCAGGTCGACCCAGCCGAGCTTGTAGTACGCGTACCAGTAGGCCTGCGACTTCGGAAACTTGAGGACCATCTTGTAGCGGGCCTCGGCGTCGGCCAGCTGGTTCTGCTCGAAGAAATAATCGGCGAACGCGAGGTGCGCTTCGGGCACGTACTTCGACTGCGGATAGTTCTTCAGCAGCTGGTCGTAGACGTTGCGCGCTTCCTTCATGTACTTCGCGCTGGTCAGCGTGTAGCCGTAATAGAACAGCGCCATGTCCATCTTGGCGTAGTTCTTCAGTCGGTCGTTGCTGGTCAGGGCCTGGTAGACCCTGACCGCCTTCAACATGTAGTCCTTGGCCTTCTTGGTCGCGTCGTTGAACGACGCGGTGTACTTCGCCTTGTCCGCCGGCAGTCGCGCCTTGTCGACCATCAGCTGAGCCTCGGCGGAGCGCAGGCGGTAGTAGCGCTGCTGCTTCGCGTAGAGCTCACCGAGCCGGAAGTAGAGATCGGCTTTCTCGTCGACGTCGTTATCCGACGTCTGCTTGATCAGCTCGATGAAGCCCTGCTCCTCTTCGATGCGAATGTCGCCGACCAAGCCTTCGACGTTGAGCACCTGGTCAGCAGAGAGCGTCGGCTGGGTTTCGGCCGGATCCTTCGCCTTGGGTTGGATCGGCCTACTCCGCTCCGACAGGTTGACGTTGATCTTCACGTCTTGGTTACGCGTGTACTTCGGCTTCGTGTCGGCCTGCGCTAGCGGCGCAGCAGCGGCTGCGGCGACCAATGCGGCCATGGTGGTGAGCTTCCACTTAGACATGACAGTTCCCTTCTCTTCTTCCGGCGGGACTAGAACACGACTTGGGCAAGGCGCGGGCGACGCGACGTCTGGTTCCGCCGCTGCCGGCCAGCGAACGCAAAAATCCCGTTCCCCAAATGAATGGAGCCAGGTTCTTGTGGGTTCGATTAGCCGTCATCGTCGGGTGGGCGAGGCGATGCGCCGGCTAAGACGCTATTGTTTTGGACAGCGGGACCGGATCTTGAACCGGTAATAGCCCAGCTCGTCCTTCCAGTACTCGCCATTAAACTTCCACTGAAAGTGTTCGTCGTCAACGACAATCGGTTCTTCGCGGTGGTCGGCGGCGATGCGCTGACCCGCTTGCTCGGCTGAGACCTTGTCGGCCTTCGCGTTCAAGATCTCGAGCTTGATGCGCAAACCGTCGCCGTTGAGGCGAGCGAGCTCCTTGGCGAACCGGTCGAGGCGATCGCGAGCGACCTTGCCGGCATCGGCCGCGGCGACCGACTGCTGAACCGTCAGCTCCTGCAGCACTTCGTTCGCGACCTGCGTGGTCTGCCACGCCTTGTCGCTCTTGCCGAGCATGTCGAGCTCGTGGTTGAGCTCGTCGACCCACGCGAACGTCTTCAGCAGCGTCTTGTCGTTGAGCTGGCTCATGACGAGGCGCTGCGCCGTCGGATCGAGGCCGCCTTTGCCCGCCTTGACCTTCTTGACGTACTCGTAGAACTCCGCGTTGTCGTTGGTCTTCGCGATGATGTCGGTCAGCGTGGTCTTGAGCGGGCCGTACTTCTCGTTGAAGTCGGCGATCGCTTCCTCGGCCTGATCGTAGAGGCAGTACTTGAAGTAGATGACCGCGCGGAGCAGCACGGCCTCCGGGTAGAAGTCGTTCTCGAAGTACGGCGCGCTCAGCGTGTGAATATTGCCGAGCGCCTTCGAGTTGAGCGTCTTCATGTAGTACGCCCACGACGCCTCGAACAGCGACTCGGCCCAGTCGGCCGAGTTCTGATCGAGTCTTCTCGAAGTACTTGATCGACGTGTCGAACTGCTGCGTCGAGTAGAACACGCGGGCCATCTGCAGCTGCGCGAGCTCTTGATAGTCCGCGATATCGGCGGCCGCGTACGCCTTCGGGTGCTCCTCGCCGATGACCAAGATGTCCTTGAACGCGTCGACCGCGGGCTTGCCTTCGTACTTGCGGACGTGGGTGACGCCCTCGAAGAACTTCGCCTTGATGTAGAACGGGCTGTTGCGATCGACTTGCTGGAACAGCGAGATCGCCTTGTCGAAGTCGCCGTCGCCGCCGTGGCGATAGAAGTGGCGGCCGAGCAAGAACAGCAGCTCGTCCTTGACCGACGCGAGCTGCGGGTCATTGAGCGCCGAAGGATCGTACGTGCCGATCTTCTCGAGGATGCCCGAGGTCTCGGGCAACACGCGCGACAGCGCCGCGAGCCACTTGAGCGCGGCGCCGTGATAGGCGTGCTGGTCGCCGGCCTGGACGATCTTGTCGAAGTACGCGAGCGAGCCGGCGTAGAACCCCATCTGATAGAGCGTCTTGCCCATGAAGAACTCGGCGCGCTGCTTGTTCTTCGCGTCGTCGCCGCTCTCGCCGTCGAGCACCTTCTTCAGCTCGATCGAGGCCGAGAAGAAGTCGTGCTTGTCGTACAGCTTGATCGCGCGCTCCAGCGTCTTGGACGGCGGCGTCGAGACGCCGGGCTCGTCGGTATCGCTGACCGCCGCCTTGCCTTTGCCGGCGGACCCGCCTCCACCGGCAGACGCGACGCTGGCGCCGATGACTAAAGCGACCGCGAATGTCAGATAGGAAAGCAAACGCATCAGGCTCCTCCGGTCCCGCATCCCGACGGATGGGCGAGCGAATCATCGGCGTGGCGATGTTGCATTGTCAAGCGAGCGGCCGCATGCGATCCGCTCGGGGCAGACACCACCAGCCCTAGCCGGTTGCAGGGCCACCTGATCACAATGACCTCGCGAGTTTGTTAGAGGTCGGCGTCTTGACTTGGCCGGGGCCCTCTTTGATTATCCGAGGCCATGATCGTCAGCCGTCACATCGCGTTTCTTGCGGGCGTCGTGCTCGCGGTCGGCTGCAACGGCACGCCCGTCGGCCGGATCTGCGACCTCGGTAGCAACATGCCCGAGCCGGGCTCGACGATCATCGCGTCGCCCTCGCTCGACTGCGTGTCGCGCGCCTGCTTGGAGATCCCGCTGGGTCGCGCGCTGCCGACCGGCAGCATGTACCCGCAGGGCAACAATGGCCTATGCACGGCCGAGTGCGAGAGCGACGACGATTGCGACCGCGTCCCCGAGTCGCCGTGCGTCACCGGCTTCACGTGCGGCATCGCGATCAGCGCGCCGGGCCCGTTCTGCTGCCAGAAGTTCTGCATCTGTAAGGACTACGTGGTCGTGCCGGATACCGGCGAGATCCCGCCGCCCGCCGCGTGCGATGCGACGAACCCGGACAACACCTGCTGCAATCTCGCGGGGCGCAACGACAACGCGATGTACCCGCTCTGCAAGACTTAGCGAAGCGCGTCGGTATCGATGCCGGGTCGGCGTAGGCGTGGGAGCGCGAGCTCGGTCGCGAGGCTGCTGGCCGGTGCGCTCCTGCTCGCGTGCAGCTGTTTCTCGCCGGTGATCCACTTCGGCGAGGGCAAGTCGGCCAAGGAGGCTCAGCACGACAGGCTCCGCGAGCTCACGCCGCCGGTGCTGTCGCAAGATCGCCGGTGGACCGCCGAAGTTCGGGTCGCGAAGATCCGGGTGTGGGCGGACGACGAATATCGGGCGCAGAACCTGACCTGGCAGCGAGGGTTCGGTGAGCAGCTCGAGTACGCGAACGCGGTGCTCGAGCCGACGTTCGGGGTCCGGCTCGTGGCCGAGTATCAAGCGTGGGAACATCATGCTCCGGGCAGCACGCTCGCCGAGGATCTCCAGGCACTCGCTGCGGTCGACCGCGGCGACGGCGTGCTCTCGGTCGTCGGCTTGACCTCGGCGCTCGGGCTCGCGTCCGCGACGTTCGACGAGCTCGGCTATGCGAGCCTGCCGGGTCGCTACATCATGCTGCGCGGCTACGCCGATCTCGAAGAGCGCAAAGGCTTCACGCGCGCGTTCCCCGATCTCGAAGCCGACGAGCGCGAATCCGCGTTGGAAGCCCGGCGCCGTCACAAGACAACCGCGGTGTTTCTCCACGAGCTCGGCCACAACCTCGGCGCTCCGCACGACGAGGCGCCCGACACCCTGATGAACGCGATCTACTCGGAGCACTCCGCCGGGTTCACCGACCGCACGCGCGAGTTGGTTGCGCGCGAGCTCGATCGCCGGCTTGGCGGCGGAGCCGGAGCCGCACCGGTCGCGGTGCCAGCACGACACCTCGCACTCGTGATCGCGATCGCCACGTCGGGCGAGATCACGATCGACGGCGAGCCGGTCGCCGACGTCGAGCTCGATGCAAAGCTGAAAGCGATCTATCAGGCCGATCACGAGGCCGAGCTCACCGTCGAGCTGGCGCACGGCGCACCGCGCGCGTTGCTCGTGGGCATCTTCGACCACGCGAAAGCGGTCGGGCTGAAACGGCTGTCGATCGGGATCGGCCCGTAGCTACGTCCGCCAGGCGTCGCGGATCAGGTCGATCTGCTCGCCCGTGATCGCGACGACGTCGAACCGCGAGCGTGCAAAATCGGGATCGCGCAGCGCGATGTACTGGAGCGCGATCCGCGCGACCTGGCGTTGCTTCGTTCGGTCGACCATCTCCGCGGCGTGACCGTGGTCCGCGTCGCCGCGGCTGCGGACCTCGACGAACACCAGCACGCCGTTGTCGCGCGCGACGATGTCGAGCTCACCGCCCTTGATGCGGAAGTTGCGCTCGACGATCTGATAGCCCTCGCGTAGCAACAGCGCGACGGCGCGGGCCTCGGCCGAGTTGCCGCTGTCGATCGTACTAACCATCGCTCCTCACCCTTCCCGCCCACTCTATCTCGGGCCTGTGACGTCTCGAGCGGTCTACTTCTTCTTGCGCGGCTTCTTGGCCTTCGTCTCGCCGGTCTCGGCCGCCGCGGGCTCGCTGGCATCGGTGCCGACCTCGGCCGGTTCGCTCGCGCTGTCCTGCGTGTTGTCGCGCTCTTTGATGCGCGCCGCCTTACCGGACAGGTCGCGCAAATAGTAGAGCCGCGCCTGATGGACGCGACCCCGCGAGATGACCTCGACCTTGTCGATGTTCGGCGAGTTGTCCGGGAAGATCCTCTCGACGCCGACGCCGTACGAAATCTTTCGCACCGTGAAGGTCGAGCGCGCGCCCTTCGCGACGCGACGGATGCACACGCCTTCGAAGGCTTGAAGGCGAGTCTTCTCGCCTTCGCGAATCTTCGCCCACACCTTGATCGAGTCGCCCGGGCGGAACTCTGGGAGCTCCCCACCGGTGCGTCGTTGGCTCTTGTCGATCGATTCGAGAATCCGGTGCGCGCTCATGGCGGTCAAACCTTGCAAAAGACGTTCGGGGGCAAGGGTTTGCCAGAGAATTGCCGCTCGCGTCAAGTCGCGATACCGAAGAGTCGATCGAGGATCACGGCGCCGGCGCTGCGAACCGACAGATGGTTCCACCCCGAACCTCCGTCGATCGGCGCAAGCACCCGCGATACCGGCAGATTTGCCTCGGCGAGCCCCCAGCCCGTGCCGAGGAGGAGCAGCATCGGCCCGATCGAAGTTTCTGCGAGCAGCTCGTCGGGAGTCACCCGTCGAACGCCCGGAAACGCCGCCGGGTTCGCCGAAGTCGCGACGACGAGCGGCGCGGCGCCGTAGCTCGCGGTCAGCTCGGCGGTCACGGTTTCGATCGAATCGGCGGTGCGAACGAGGCGCAGCGCGGCCGCCCGATGCTCGCCCTGCTCGTCCGCCATCCAGCGCGACGCGATGTGCTCGGCCTTGTCTCGTTGCGACGTGATCGGCGTGACGATGTGGTAGCCGGCCAGCCCGTAGGTCAGCGACGACCGCGCGAGATCGTGGATGTCGAAGTTGGTCAACGCGGTCGTGATCACCGCGCCCGTGCGATCGACGACCGGATGATGAACGAGCGCGAGGTGGGTGCGGCGCGCGAGCGGGACCACGCCGTGGGTCGCCGCAGACTTCAGCTCGGCCGGCGTCGGACGATAGCGCCGCCACAACGCGGGACGGCGCGCGATCGTGCGCGCGATCGCCTGCGCTCGCCGCCACGCCGCGATCGCCGCGTGATTCCCGGACGCGAGCACCGCGGGGATCGGCCGCCCTTCCAGCTCGGCCGGCCGGGTGTAGTGCGGATACTCGACGAGCCCCGCCGAGAAGCTCTCGTCATCGGCCGACGCTGGCTCGCCGAGCACGCCCGGCACGAGCCGCGCGACCGCATCGATCACGACGAGCGCGCCGAGCTCGCCGCCCGACAAGACGTAGTCGCCGATCGAGAGCTGCTCGTCAATCGCGAGCTCGGTGACCCGCTCGTCGACGCCTTCGTAGCGCCCGCACACGAGGACGACGTGTGGTAGGGCCGCAAGCGCTCGCACCCGCGCCTGGGTCAACGGTGCGCCGCCGGCGGACAGCAAGATGCGATGCCCCGGGCCGGCCTTGGCGATCGCGGCGAGCAGCGGCTCCGGTTTCATCACCATCCCCGGGCCGCCGCCGTAAGGCGTGTCGTCGACCGTGCGGTGCTTGTCGCTCGTGAACTCGCGCGGATCGATCGTGTCGACCGCGATGACGCCGGCCTTGACCGCGCGGCTGACCACGCCGCCGCCGTCGAGCACCGGCCCGATCAGCTCGGGCAGCAACGTGACGACCGTGAACTTCATCGCCGCTGGCTCTCGGGCAGCCCGTCCGGCGGATCGACGGTGATGACCCGGCCTTCGAGATCGATGTCGACGACGTAGACCTCGACGAGCGGCAGCAAGCGCTCGAGGTCGCCGTCGTGGATCACGAGCAGCTCTTGGACCGAGCTCGCATCGATCGCGGCGACCGTGCCGTACGGCGAGCCGTCCAGTCGGCGCACCGCGCAGCCGACGAGGTCGGACAGCAGCACGTCGTCGTCGCCGAGCCCGAGCGCGTCGCGATCGACCTCGACCTTCGCGCCCCGGAGCGCCTCGGCGTCGTTGCGCGTCGTCACGCCGTCGAGCGCGACCAGCCAACCGCGATGGGTCGACCGCGCCTGCTTGATCGTGCGGGCGACGCCGCCGACCCAGATGGTCTCGACCTCGCCGAGCGTCGCGGAGTCGGGATCGTGCGTGAAGATCGCGACCTCGCCGCGGATCCCGTGGGCCCGAGCGATGGCGCCGATCTCGATCCGCGCGGCTCCGCCCACAGCGATGACCGTTGTTATTCGAGGATCTCGACCAGCGTGCGCTTGCGCGACCGCGGCGCGACGGCCTGCACGATCGCGCGCAGCGCCCGCGCGGTCTTGCCGCCGCGGCCGATCACCTTGCCCAGGTCGGACTCGGCGACCTCGAGCTCGTACACGTTGGCGGCGCGCTCTTCGACGAGCTCGACCCGCACTTCGTCCGGCTTGTCGACGAGGTTCACCGCGAGGAAGCGGATCAGCTCGGCGAGATCGGGCTCGGTCGCCACTACGCGGCCTTGGCGGCGGTGCGTGCGACGCGACGGACGATCGAACCGAGCGTGCCGCTCGGCTGAGCGCCGACCTTGAGCCACTTGTCGTAGCGCTCTTGGTCGAGCTTCAGGACCTTAGTAGTCGGATGATAAGTGCCGAGCAATTCGATGAACCGGCCATCGCGCGCGCACCGCTTGTCAGCGGCCACGATTCGATAGAACGGGGACTTCTTCTTGCCTTGGCGGGAAAACCGAATGACGACAGCCATATGTTCCTTGCAACCTGCGTTCGATCACACCGCACCGCCATTCGGCGGTGCTGCCGACCCAGGCAAGCCTGGGCCGTCGAGCGCGGCAATCTACCCAGGCATGTCGGACCTGTCAACGTGGTATACGAGCTGGCGATGCGCCGGCGGATGGCCGCTCTCGGGGTCGTGCTCGCGGCCGCTTGTTGCTCGAAATCTGAAGTGAAAGACGGGGGTTCGGGCTCGGCGCTCGGCAAGCCTCCGGTCGCGTTCACGGTGTTCGCGCTCGCCGAGGTCCGTGGCCAGATCGGGCCTTGCGGCTGCACCTCGGACCCCCTCGGGGATATCTCGCGGACCGCGAAGCTGATCGCCGATGCGCGCGCGAAGGGGCCGGTGCTGGTGGTCGATGCCGGCGGCCTGCTGTATTCGCAGAACCCGGTCCCGCCGCACCTCGAGGCCGAGGAGCAGCTCAAGGCCAATCTCCTGGCGTCTCTATATAAGGAGCCGCTCCAGGTCGCCGCGCTCGGGGTCGGCGCGTCCGACCTCGCCGAGGGCGAAGGCTCGGTCCGGCTGCCGCGCGAGCTCGTCAACCCGCCCGCCGAATCCAAGCTCCCGATCGAGGCGCCGAAGGTCATCCAGGTCGGCGATGCGAAGGTCGGCGTGTTCGGCGTGATCGCCGAGGACTCGTTCAGCCACTTCGCGGTCACCGCGCCCGTCGCCGCTGCGAAGCTCGCGGTCACCGGGCTGCGGGGGCGCGGCGCCGACATCATCGTCGCGTTGGTTCAAGCCGGCAGCAAGAAGGACGCGGTCGACCTGATCCGCGAGATCGGCGGCATCGACCTCGCGATCGCCGGCTTGGGGCTCGACGCGCCCGAGCCCGAGAACATCGAGATCGAGCCGTCGAAGGTCGGCGACGGCTGGCTGATCATTCCGGCGGACCGCGGCCAGGTACTGAGCCGGATCGACGTCTCGCTGCGCCGCGACGGCGCGCACGCCGTGTTGCCGCTGGTCGATGCCGGCGGCGCGGCCGCGGCGACCGCGAAGATCGCCGCGATCGATAAGCGCCTCGCCGGGCTCGATGTCGAGCTCGCGAAGTTCGCGGCCGACAAGACCGCCGATCCGACGTTCGTCGCGACGAAGAAGGCCGAGCGCTCCGGCCTGGTGGCGCAGCGTGCCGAGCTCGTCGCCCATCCGCTCCGGGCCCCGGCGCGCGGCAGCTACTTCACGCTCGACCAGATCCGGATCGACAAGGCGCTCCCCTGTAGTGCGCCGGTGCAGGCGGCGGTGCGCGCCTACGATCGCGACGCCGGCGCTGCGAACGTCAAGGCCGCCGACGACAAGCCGGTCCCCGAGCCGCCGAAAGGCCAAGCGACCTACGTCGGGATGGCGGCGTGCAGCGACTGTCACGACGATGAAGTCGAGTTCTGGAAGAAGACCGTGCACGCGCGGGCCTGGCAGACGCTGGTCGATCGCGGCCAGCAGTTCGACTACGAGTGCATCGGCTGTCACATCACCGGGTTCGACAAGCCGGGCGGCTCGAACCTCGCGCATAACGACAACCTGCGCGACGTCCAGTGCGAGACTTGCCACGGCCCTGGTTCGATCCACGTCGCGAAAGGCGGGGAGGAGAAGCCGCCCGCTGTGAAGCGCGCGCCGTCGCCCGATCTGTGCGCGACCCAGTGCCACACGCACGAGCACAGCGACACGTTCCAGTACGACGCGTACCTGCGCGACATCGTCGGTGCCGGGCCACGGCGACGACCGGCGCAAGCAGCTCGGCGATGGCCCGACCGGGCACGAGCTGCGCAAGGCCGCGCTGGATAAAGCCGGTAAGACCGTCGGCGCCGGCTGCATCCGATGACCGTCGACGTGACACGTGCACGTGCACGTGCGCGTGCCCGAATCGGACTGGCGATCGCATTAGCTGCCTGTAGCAGCGCGCCGCGCCACACGACGACGACGGTCGCGCCGACGACGACCGGCGTCGTCCATGGCATGGCGTCGTTCTACAGCGAACCGCAGATGACCGCATCGGGCGAGCGGTTCGACAAGCACGCGCTGACCGCGGCGCATCGCACGCTGCCGTTCGGTACGTCGGGTCAGGGTGACGAACGAGCGCAACGGCCGCAGCGTGATCGTGCGGATCAACGATCGCGGTCCGTACAGCCACGGCCGGATCATCGACCTGTCCGAAGCGGCCGCCCGCGAGCTGCGGATGATCGACGCAGGTGTCGTGCCCGTAACGCTCGAGGTGCTGAGCAGGTGACGGAGCCAACGAGCACGCCCGCGTTGATCGCGACTCGCGGGTTGACGAAGCGGTTCGCCGGCATCACCGCGCTGTCGGCGTTGACCGCGACGATCGACGGCAAGATCATCGGCTTGCTGGGCCCGAACGGCGCGGGCAAGTCGACGTTGCTCAAGTGTCTGCTCGGGCTCGTGCCGTTCGACGGCGAAGCCGACGTGCTCGGGCTGTCGGCGCGAACGCGCGGGACCGAGATCCGCGACCGCGTCGGCTACATGCCCGAGCAGGAGGCGTTCCTGTCCGGGATGAGCGCGGTCGAGATGTGCACGTACGCCGCCGAGCTTTCGGGCTTGCCGCGGACCGAGGCGATGCAGCGCGCACACGCCGCGTTGTACTACGCCGGGCTCGAGGACAAGCGCTACCTGCCGATCGACGGCTACTCGACCGGGATGAAGCAACGCGTGAAGCTCGCGCAGGCGCTCGTCCACGATCCCGAGCTGCTGTTTCTCGACGAGCCGACCAACGGCCTCGATCCGCGCTCGCGCGGTGACATGCTCGAGCTGATCGCGGAGCTGCCGCAGCGCCGGGGCTGCGCGATCGTGCTGTCGACGCACCTCCTGCCCGATGTCGAGCGGGTGTGCGACCACGCCGTCATCATGCATCGCGGCGAGCTGCGGTTCTCCGGAACGATCGACGAGCTTCGTGGCGCTCGCGGCCGCGAGAGCGAGCTCGCGATCGAGGTCAAGGCCGAGCCGGCCAAGCTCGCCGAGGCGCTGACCACGGCCGGTGCGACGTGCAAGGTGACCTCACCGATCGCGCTCGAAGTCGATCTGCCGAGCCACGCGACCGCCGAGCTCGTGTTCGCGCGCGCGAAGGACGCGGGCGTGCAGATCCGCGGGCTGGAGGTCAGGCGCGAGAGCGTCGAAGCGGCGTTCATGCGCGTGCTCGGCGAAGCGCCGGCGAAACCAGCGAGCCCCTCCGCATGAGCCAAGGCACGATCCACGACCTCGGCTACAAGCGCTACGCCGGGACCCGCCGTTCGACCGGGACGCGCTGGCGCGTCGTGATGCGCCAGCAGATCGCATCGGCATGGAAGACGTGGTTCCGTTACAAGGCATGGGTCGGGTTCGCGGTGATCACGACGTGCGTCGCCGGCATGTTGATGTACCTCGCGACCTACGTGCCGAACCTCCACGTGCTCAGCGACGTGCTCGTCGGCGGTCATGGCAAGCACATCGAGCTCGCCGATGTCCCGCTGCCGAACGCGATCGCCTGGTACTGCCGTGGCGCGTTCCTGTGCACGCTCACGCTCGGCATCGGCGTGATCGCGAACGACATGCGCAGCGGCGCGTTCACGTTCTACTTCTCGCGCTCGTTGCGACCGACCGATTACGTGCTCGGCAAGCTCGCCGGCCTGGGCTTCGTGATGGCGACGATCACGATGGCCGGGCCGGTGTTGCTCGCGATCATGCGGTTGACGCTCGCGACGTCGACCGATGAGCTCTGGCACCTGTTGCCGCTGATCCCGAAGGCGCTCGCGGTCGGCGCGTTGACGACGCTGACCTACGCCGCGGTGCCGCTCGCGTTCTCGGCGCTGCTCTCGCATCGCGGCTACGCGCTCGCGGCGTGGGCGGCGTATTACGTGATCGCCGGCGAGATCGCCGCGGACGGCTTCTCGTCGACCCCGGCGATCTCGGCGTTCGACTTGCCCACCGCGATTCGCGGCGTCGCGTTCTGGTTGTTCGACGTCGAACCGATTCGCGGCACCGCCGAGCTCGCGCCGATCGGCGCCTGCGTCATCTCGCTCGCGATCCAGATCGGCGCCGCGCTCGCGATCGCCTACTACATGGTGCGCCGCGCGAGCGATAGCGGGGTCGGAGGCGCGACATGACCGAGGCCGCGGTCGTCGTCGATAATTGCAGCAAGTGGTACGGCCACGTGCTCGGCATGTCGGACGTGTCGTGGACGCTGCGCGGCGGCATCGTCGGCTTGCTCGGTCCGAACGGCGCGGGCAAGTCGACGCTGATCAAGATGATGGCCGGCTTGCTGCGCCCGTCGCGCGGCACGCTCACCGTGTTCGGCGCGCAGCCGTTCCTCGACGCGAGCGTGCGCCGGCGCATCGGCTACGCGCCCGAGCACGAGAAGACCTGGGACGAGCTCACCGCACTCGAGCTCGTGACCGTGCTGGCGCGGCTCGCCGGCGTGCCCGCGCCGCGCGCGAAGGCCGCCGCCGAGACCGCGCTCGATCAGATGGGCATGGCCGATGCCCGCCACCGTCGCGTCCGCGGGTTCTCGAAAGGCATGCGCCAGCGCACGAAGCTCGCCGGCGCGATCGCCCACGAGCCAGATCTCTTGCTGCTCGACGAGCCGCTGACCGGCGTCGATCCCGTCGCGCGCGTCGATATCGTCGATTGCATCCGCAAGCTCGGCGACGCGGGCAAGACCGTCGTGGTGTCGAGCCACGTGCTCTACGAGATCGAAGCGCTGACCCGCGAGATCGTCGTGATCTACCGCGGCCAGGTGCTCGCCGAGGGCAACGTCTACGAGATCCGCAAGCTGATCGATCGCCATCCGCATCGCATCCGGATCGCGTGTGACCAACCGCGCACCGTCGCCGCCGCGCTCGCGACCGCGGATCACGTGGCGCGCATCGTGTTCGAGCGCGACGCGATCATGATCGAGACGCGCGACCCGGATCGCTGCTACCACGAGCTGTCGGAGACCGTGCTCGCGCATCACATCGCGGTCGCGGCGCTGACCTCGCCGGACAACAACCTCGGTGCGGTGTTCGACTACCTGACCGGCGGAGTCCCCGAGTGAGCGACCCGACCCGCACCGTGCCGAGCGCGTTCGAATCGATCGCGACGCTCGCCGGCTTGACGTTCAGGCGGCTCGCCCGCGGCAAGGCGATCTGGCTCTGTCTCGTGATCGCGGTGCTGCCCCTGCTGTTCGCGGCCAGGGTCCCCGGCGGGGACAAGCTGTCCAAGATGTTGACGTTCGAGGTCATCGTGGTCGCGCTCCTCGCGCCGTTCCTCGTCGCGTCCGCGATCGGCGACGACATCGAGGACCGCACGCTGACCTACGTGTGGTCGCGCCCGTTGCCGCGGTGGACGTACGTGATCGGCAAGCTCGTCGCCGTCGTGCCCGTCGCGCTCGTCACCGTGCTCGCGAGCTGGACCGCCGCGTGCGAGATCGGCGTGCACTCGACGCCGTGGACGTGGTCGTACCTCGGGCTCGGCGCCGGCACGCTCTCGGTGTCGTGCGTCGCTGCCGGCATCGCGACGTTGGCACCGAAGTACGGCACCGCGCTGTCGGTCTCGTACATGCTGATGATCGATCTGGTGATCGGCGAGATACCCGCGAACCTCCAGTCGCTGAGCATCGGCCGCGCGGCGCGAGAGATCGCGAAGCACGACCATGTAGGGAGCTCGTTCACCACGCTGTTCGTGTTCGCGGCGATCGGGCTCGCGCTCGGGTTGCTGCGCATCCGCAAGCTCGAAGCTTAGGGCTAGCGCCCCCATCGCGATCGCGCGACGATGGAGAGATGAAGCTCGCCGCGCTCGTCGTGCTCGCGATCGGCTGTGGCGGTGGCATGGGCGGTGGCATGGGCGGTGGCGGTGGTGGCGGTGGCGGCGGTGGCGGCGGCGGCGGCCCGACGACGCTGCTGGGCCGGCAAGAGCAGCTCGCGATGACGTTGCGGGGCACGACCGACTTCATGATCGGAGTCGGCAACGACAACACCGGGCCGTACGACCACGCGGTGCCGATCGATCTGCACTACGCCTACCTCGACGGCTACGGCGACGAAGGCGGCTGGCCGACGTGGAACACCGACGGTGACTACCCCCTGTACTTCGAGCAAGCGGACGCGCCGCATGCGGTGTCGTCGTGGTTCACGTATTACCAGCTCGCGCTCGAGCTACAGAACAACAACGACGCGGTGCTCGCCGACCCGACGCGGATGGGTCAATACCTCAGCGACATGCGCCTGCTGTTCCAGAAGATCGACGACAACGGCGCGCCCGCGATCGTCCAGATCGAGCCCGACTTCTTCGGCTTCCTGATGCAGCGCGCGGCGAATGGCATGACGCCGGATCAAATCCCCGCGGCGGTCAGCGCACCCGAGTGTCCGAACGCGGCGCAGACGGTCAGCGGGCTCATGCACTGCGTCGTCGCGATCGGACGCGCGACCGCGCCCGATGCGCTGATCGGCTTCCACGCGTCGCAATGGGGCGCTTACTTCGATCCGACCGATCCGAACGCCGATGTCGCCGGGTCGGGCAAGACCGTCGCGGATTTCTTGATGTCGATCGGCGCCGACGGCACCGACTTCGTCACGGTCGAGACGCTCGATCGCGACGCCGGGTTCTGGGAGACCGACGGCGGCGGCACGACGTGCTCGGTGACCGACGGCTCGCGTGGCCCGGTCTATTGGGACGAAGCGAACGTCAGCTATCCGAACTTCGCGCAGCACCTCGCGTGGGTCAGCGCGCTCACCGCCGAGATGAACCTGCCGGCGCTCGAATGGCAGACCCCGCTCGGTGTCCCGTCGGATACGTGCGGCGGCACCGACATGCATTGGCGCGACAATCGCGTGCACTACTTCTTCGGCCACGTCCCCGATCTGGTCGGCGCCGGCATCGCCGGGATGGCATTCGGGACGGGCGCCGGCGATCAAACCGATCTGAGCAGCGACGGCGATCAGCTCAAGAACGCCGCGACCGCGTACGCGGCTGCGCCGGTCGCGATGTAACGCCGGTTCCGTCACCGTCGCCGTCGCCGCTTCCGTTGCCGTCGCCGCTTCCGGTGCCGTCGCCATCGCCGATTCCGCGGCCGTCGCCGTCGCCGTAACCGTAACCGTAACCGTCTCCGCTGCAGATGCCGTCTCCGCTCCAGATGCCGTCTCCGCTGCAGATGCCGTCGCTGTCGCCGATGCTGTCGCTGTCGCCGTCATTCGCGGCCCGATCGCCGGGGCCGCCGGCTGTGCGGCGGATGATCTCGATGGGTGAGGCGCCACAGGATCGCGCGGACGTGGTCGAGCGGCTCGTCGACCGCGGCGAAGTCCTCGGCGGAGATGATGCCGCGCGCCTTCGCGATCAGCAGCGCGGTCGTGAGCTCGCTCGCGCTGCCGGCGGCGCGCCGGAAGAAGTCGGGGCGATCGAGCCCAATGCGCATGCGGCCTTCGCTGAGATTGAGCGCGACGCTCTCGCCGGCGCGGACGATCTCGTCGGCGAGTGACTTTCGGGTGCGGCGAACCTTGGCTTCGATCGGGGCGAGCTGGTGCAGGACGGCGAGGGCGAAGTCGAGGGCGTAGAACGACATGAAGATCCTCCGAAGTGAGTGGCCGATGGGTGGGAACGTCTCTCTCTCGCCCTTCGCGCCGCACTCGCGCGGGTCCCGTGACGAGCGCGGGCGCTGACCACCGCACTCGCCGGCCGATCAACTCCGCGGCGGTCGCTCTCACACGCCGGCGCACTCGGCGCTCGGCGCGGGACAAGCGCGAAGCGGCGCAGGGCGAGAGAGACGTTCCGCCCGTCGGCGCGAGCGAAGGAGCGTCGAGTGTTCTAAGGACGCCGACGTCGCCGTTGCCGCAGCCGCAGCCGTTGCCGTCGCCGTTGCCGTCGCCGTCGCCGTCGCCGTTGCCGTCGCCGTTGCCGCAGCCGTCGCCGTCGCCGCCTTTTGTCCTCGCGGCTTCCGATCGCCGGGGCCGTCGCCCTGCGCCGCTTCGCGCCAGCGCCGCGCCGAGCGCCGAAACCACCGACGCGCGCGGAGTACCGCCGCAGAGTTGGATCGACCGACGCGTGCGGAGGTTTGTGCCTGCGCTCGTCACGGCGCCGGCGCGAGTGCGGCGCGACGGGCGAGACGGCCCCGGCGATCGGTGCGCCGCTCATCCACGAAAGGAATCGCCATGCTCGACGTCCTCGCTCAGTCGCTCACCGTCCTCGAACAGCTCGCCCCGGTCGAGCCGAAGCTGCGGGCTCGCCGCAAGTCGCTCGCCGACGAGATCGGCCGCGCCGCCGAGAGCGTGGCTCTCAACATCGCCGAAGCGAGCGCACGCGCCGGCCTCGATCGGCCCGACATATTCCGCCGGGCGTTCGGCAGCGCGCGCGAGCTGTCGACCGCGCTCATGATCGCCAAGGCGCGCGGCTACATCACCGCCGAGGACTTCGCCGCGATCGAGGCACCACTCGATCGCGTCCGCGCGATGCTGTTCCGGCTCACGCGGTGAGCGCGCGCGCCGGCGCTGATTCCGGCACCCTTTGCCGAATTCAAACGAGCCGGAGCCGGAGTCGCCGTCTCCGCTGCCCTCGCCGTTTCCGCTGCCGTCGCCGTCACCGTCGCGGCTGCCGTCACCGCCTAGTCGCCTTCGCCGACGACGACGCGCTCGACGCGAGGCAGCGCCTTCAACGCCGCGAGCGCACCGCGCGAGAGCTGCGTGCCGCGGACGTCGACGACGCGCAGCGCCGGCAACGCCTTCAGGTGCGCGACGACCGCGTCGGTGATCCCGGTGCTCGCGAGCGAGAGCTCGGCGAGGCCGGCAATCGCGGCGAGCTTCGCGACGCCCTTGTCGGTGATCCGCGTGCGACCGGCGCGCAGGATCCGCACGTTCGTACCGGCGAGCGCGGCAAAGCCGACGTCGGTGACGTTTGCAGGCTCGAGGTCGAGCGTGTTTAGCGCCGGCAAGCGCGCGACGGCTTCGAGCCCCGCGTCGTCGAGCTTGCAATAGCGAATCGCGACGGTCGTCAGCTTCTTCAGTCCGCGCAGCTCGTCGAACCCCGCGCCGGTGATCGGCGCGCGCTCGATGTGGAGCTCCTCGAGCCCGGACAGCGGCGCGATCATCGAGAAATCGTCGTCGGTGACGGCGAGCTTGATCAGCCGGAGCACGCGCAGCTTCTTGAAGCTCGCGAGCTGTCCGAGCCCGGCGCGAGACAAGCCACCGCCGCTGCGCGCCGCACCGCCGACCGAGAGGATCTCGACATCGCCGCGCGCGAGCATCTCGAGGTGTGACGACGTCACCGCGGTGTTGCGCATGTCGGCGGCGATCAGCTCGCCCTGCGGACCGACGTCGCACGTGCCGCCGAGCTCCTCGACCAACTCGATCAGATCGGCGTCGCGCCTCGGCACGGCTTCGACCTCGAGCGGGGCCCAGATCCCGGCGCCCGCCTTCTCCGCCGCTGCCACCGCCGCGCGATAGCTCGTTCCGGTCGGTACCCACTCTTCGGGCGCGAACAGCACGCCGCGCGGATCTTCGTGGGCGTCGAAGTCGTCGCCGAGCTTGGCGCTCAGCACCTCGACGACCTGCTCCGGTTGGAGCTCGAAGCCGACGAACGCGTAGCCGAGGTTGACGACCACGCAGTCGATGCCGATCGACCGCAGCCGATGACGTTCGATCATCCGGCGACGAAACGCGGGATCCGGGATGTGAAGCAAAGCAATGGCATCGATGCTCATCGGTACACCTGTGACTTATAGCGCCAGCGACGCCGCGAGATCGTAGTCGCTCGCCTGCGTCACCTTCGCGCGAACGATCGAGCCGGGCGCGGCATGGCCATCGGCTAGATAGGTAACTCCGTCGATGCCGGGCGCCTGGCCGTACCATCGACCCTCGAGCAGATGCTCGGACTCGCTCGACACACCCTCGACGAGGACATCGAGCTCGCGCCCGACCATCGCCTCGTGGCGCGCGAGGCTGACCTGGCGCTGCAGCTCCATCAGCTTCTGCTGACGATCGGCGGCGACTCCGGACGGGACGCGATTCGGTAACATCGCCGACACCGTGCCGGGCTCGATCGAGTACGTGAAAGCACCGGCGCGCTCGAACTTCGACTCCGCGACGAACTCGCACAGGTCGTCGAACTCGGCGTCGGTCTCGCCGGGATGGCCGACGATGAACGTCGTGCGCAACACGACGTCGTCGATCCGCTCGCGCAGCTTCGCGACGAGCTCGCGGGTGACTCGGCTCGAGTGGCCGCGGCGCATTCGCTTGAGCATCGTGTCGCTGATGTGTTGCAGCGGCACGTCGATGTACTTGACGACTTTCGGCTCGCTCGCGATCGCGTCGATCAGATCGTCGTCGAACGCGCTCGGGAACGTGTAGTGCAAGCGGATCCACCGCACGCCGTCG
Organism: uncultured delta proteobacterium; assembly: GCA_963848295.1. Classification (GTDB taxonomy): domain Bacteria; phylum Myxococcota_A; class Polyangia; order Haliangiales; family Haliangiaceae; genus JABFXX01. The sequence goes on from CAWKDB010000010.1 coordinate 514,455, forward strand.
ACCGCGCCGAGCGCGCGCAACAACTTCGCGAGCGTCGGCCGCGACTGTGGATCGCTGCCGGCGTCCCAGCCGTAGCGCGTGAGGTCCTGCGCGATCAGGTTGAGCTCGATCGCGCCTTGTCCGGCGAGCGCGCGCGCCTCGGCGACGATGTCGGCGATCGGGCGGCTGCGCTGCGGCCCGCGCAGCTTCGGGATGATGCAGAACGCGCACGGCCGATCGCAGCCCTCAGCGATCTTGACGTACGCGCTGTGACCGCGGCCGATCCGGACGCGCGGTGCGTCGTGATCGTAGATGTACGCCGGCGTAGCGCTGACCTCGATCATCGGCAGGCCCTTGGCCCTGCGTTTCACCGGTGCGAGCGCGTTCGCGATGCCCTGGAAGTCGGCCGAGCCGAGGATGTGATCGATCTCGGGGATGTCGTTGGCGAGCTCGGCGCTATAGCGCTGCGCGAGGCAGCCGGTGACGACGAGCTTGCGCGCGCCCGACTTCTTGTGCTCGGCCATCTCGAGGATCGCATCGATGCTCTCCTCTTTCGCGGCATCGATGAACGCGCAGGTGTTGACGACGATGACGTCGGCGGCCTCGGGCGCATCGACCAGGGCGTGACCGGCGGCCTTGACCTGGCCGAGCATCAATTCGGTGTCGACCTGGTTCTTCGGACAGCCGAGCGACACGAAGTAAATGCGTTGTCCGGTGGAGGCCATCGCGGCCGGGCAGTCTGGTCCGGCCGCCGGACAGTGTCAACCAAGAAGGCGCCTCGGCCCCTTGACGTAGAAGGCGAGAATTACTCGTACTTCGACCAGGCGGGGTCGCCGGCGAGCAGCAGGATCGCCTCGGCCGCCTGAACTTGCTCGGTATCCTTGCCGCGATCGACCGCCGCGATCAGCGGCACGAGCAGCGGACCGGGGTCGAGCCCGGGGTCGAGCTCGCGCAGCGCCCGCGCGGCGCCGACCCGGAGCGAAGGGATCTCGAGCTGCTTGACCAACACGGGGCGAGCGACCGGCTCGTGGAGATGGGCGAGCGCCGCGGCGGCGAACGCGTTGAACCGCGGGTCGGCCAATAGCGTCTGGAGATCGGCGATCACGTCGACCGAATTCGCCCGGCCCAAGGCGATCGTCGCGCGCGCGCGGTCGTCCGGCGTCGCGTGTGCATCGCCGCGCACCTGATCGAGCACCTTGAGCGCGTGGGGCTCTCGGAGATACGCGAGCTGCTCGGCCGCGGACAGCTTGGTCTGCGCGATGTCGAGGAACTCCAGCAGCATCGGAATCGCCCGCTGATCGCCGAGCAAGGCGAGGCGACGCGCGGCCTCGGCCTTGACGTCGCGCCGCGGCGAATTCAGCGCCGCCGCGAGCTGAGCGCTCCACTTCGGGTCGGCCTTCGGCGCGCGCGCGAGCGCATACGCGTCTTCGAGCTGCTCGAGGTCGTTGCCGGCTTGGGTCGCAGCGGCGAGATCGCGGACGAGCGTCGCTTGAGCCGACGCATCGCCGGTGCGCGCCAGGGCGGCAGCGGCGAGCCGTTGGATCCGCGACGGCTCGCCGGCGAGCAATGGCGCGAGCACCGCGCGCGCACGCGCGAGCGCCGCCGGCGCGGCCATGACCTCGGGCTTCGCCGGCGCGGGTTGCTCGACGACGTGAGCCGCCACCGCGCCGCCCGCGGTCGGTTTCGCCGCGTGCGAGCGATGCAACCAGTGATCGAAGTAGCCGAGGCGAAGCGCCGCAAACCCGCCGCCGGCGAGCACGACGAGGATCGCGAGCGCGATCCAGCCGGCGCGGCTCCTCGGCGGATCGTCGACGTCGACGTAGTCGTCGAGGTGCCCGGTCTCGGCGACCTGGATCGCACCGTCGGTCTCGGCGCGGGTGCTCGCCGCCGCCGACACCCGGCCGCTCGACGCGCGCGCGTCGGCCGCGCTGGTCACGACTCCACTGGCCGGTTCGTGCAGGATCTCGATCACCGGGCCGCTGTCGACCAGCGCTTGCTCCGACTTGATCCCTCCGGGCGGTGTCCGCCGAGTCGATGCGGCGACGCCGGTCGGCGGCGTGCGCTTCGCCGGCACGGTCGGCTCGGAACGCGCGCGCTCCTTCTTGGCGACGATCACCGGCGCAGCGACCGGCGCGGCGACCGGGCGCGACTCGGCGGCCGCGGCGCACTCTCTCGAGCAATAGCCGACGACCTTGCCGTCGCGCACCCCGACGTTGCGCGCGCGCAACGGGTCGACGTCTTTCCCGCATGTCGGACAGCTCATCATGGCAGGGCGAGAACGGCATCTTCGCCCAGCTTTGCGATCAACTGGTCGATGTGGTGCACCAGATGATCACGACGGGCAAGGAGCGCATCGATTTCAGCCGGCTGGAGCAGTGGCCCCAGGCCGATATCGTCACTCGCGACCGCCGCGGTCACCGATGCCACCGTCAGCCCGCGCAAGCGCTCGACCAGGCCGCGCGGAAACACCTCGATGCGGTCGAGCGGGCGGAGGTTCGTTTCGTGGCCGAGCGTGAACAGCGAGAACGACAGCGTGTTGTCCATGAAGTAGAGCGTCTTGCCGTCGGGCGAGCCCTTCGTATTCGAGCCGCTCCATCGATCGGCGTTATCGATGAGGATGTCGAACAAGACGCAGGCCGCGAGCTGTTCGACGATCGGCCGGACCTCGGGTGGAATCGTCGCGCCCGCTTGCAGATAACCGGTCCACAGCGCCATCCCTTCGGGCTCGTCGACCGGCGTGCCGGCGATCGCGAGGTCGCGAATCTCGGGAATCCACCACGATAGCTCGCCGTGGATGACGCCACCCTGCGCGATCGCCTCGTCGGCGAGCCGACCTGCGACGTAGGTACGTAAGCCCGGCTCGACCGCGGCGACGAGTTGGTCGACGCTGAACGTCCCGGGTTTCGCGGGCGGGACGTGACCGATCTCGAGCAGGCGATCGATGCGATACGCGGCGATCTCGCGGCGCGGATCCGATTGCGGGTGGATCTGTTGCGGCTTGAACGCGGCGCGCGCGCCCGAAGCGAACTCGAGCCGCAACGACAGCGACGTGCCGCCGCGGTTGACCTTGACCTTCGCGAGCGGGGTCGCGGCGATCGGGCCGAGCAGGACGTCGTCTGACGCGTCGAACACCGTCTTCAGCATCGCCGGGGCAGCGATGTCGAGCCGCCCGGTCGGCAACCGCACCGGCGCCCGCGAGTGCTCGACGGTCGCGGCCGAGGCTTCGCGCTCGGAGAAGTACACGCCGGCGACCGAGGTCGCGCGCTGCACGCCGAGCACGACGCCGCCGACCGCGCCCACTGCGACGGCTAGCTCGAGCGCGATGCAGGTCCCCAACCGCACGCTGACAAACGTATCACGCGGCGGATTTTCGTCGCAAAACAGGTTCGGGAGCGAACCGGTTTTATTCGACGACGTACGCGGCCTTGCGATGGCGCGCGGTCGGCACGTGCTTCTCCCAGCAGGTCGCCGAGCAGAACCGGAGCTTGAGCCGCCCCGTGTTGCACGACGCGACCGTGCAGCGGATCGCCGACGTTCCCGGCGGGATCAGCTTGCGGCAGGTCGCACAGACCAAGCTGGCCATGTCATGTGGTTAACACGGCGCGGCGCTCGTGCCCACGCCGTGCGCCTTGCATAACTACTTCCGGATCTGCTCGACTAGTCCGCGCCGCCCTTCGGCGGCGGTGCCGGCGCGGGCGAGCCCGCGCCGTCGATCGCGGCTTCGAGCTCGGCGGTGCTGTGCACCACGCGCCTCACCATGCCGGCGCTGTCGATCACGACCGTGTGGGGGATCGAGCTGACCCCGTAGCGGTCGCTCGTGTCGCCGTCATCGGCAAGGAGCACGAGCGAATAGCCCTTGCGATCGAAGATCTCGCGTGCCGCCACGGGATCGTCGAGATTGATCGCGAGGACCTCGACGTCGGGGTGCTTGCGCGCGAACGCGTCGAGCGCCGGCATCGAGGCGAGGCACGGGCCACACCAGGTCGCCCAAAAATCGACGATCGCGATCTTGTCGTGCGGCAGCGAGACCTTGGCGCCGAGCGCGCCCCCCGGGCCGACCGCGGGCAACGCGAACGTCGGCGCGGGCTCGCCTGCGACGACCGGTCGCACCAGATCGGAGTTCTCTACGAGCCACGCGACCTGCACGCCGAAACCCGCCGCCGCGACCAGCAGCGTGGCGAGCCCCGCGGCGTGCGCTCGAGCCGGCACGATCCCCGGCGCGGCGCGTCGACGCTCGCCGGCGATCGCGAGCGCGACCAACGCCCCGGTCCACGCGTACGAACCGCCCGACAACAACCGCATCCCGAGCTCGGGCATCGAGACGTCGAACAGGCGCACGACGAGCGTGGCTGCGAGCTCGACAAAGATTAGCGGGAGCACCGCGACGCACGCGAGATCGAAGGCCCGGCCGAGCTCGCGCCGCCGGCCGTCGGCCGCGAAGATCGCGACCGCGGCGATCACCAGCAGCACGAGATCGACGGTCACGCTCGTCGCCAGGACGTGGACCAGCGAGCGCAGGCCCAGCCCCCAGTCGACCGCCGAACCGACCCACAGCGAGGCGAACACCCCGCGCAGCTGAGTGGCGAGTACGAGCACCAGCACCATCGCGAGCAGATCGGATCCCGAGCGGCCGGCGTTGTCGCGATCACCGGCGATCGCGAGCGCTTGCTTCGGCGCGACGATCGCGAGGCCGAGCCGATCGACGAACCGGGCGCCGGCCGTCACTTCTTGGCGCCGCCGCCGCTGCGATTCATCATCAGCTTGCGCGCCTGTGCGACGAGCGCCGACGCCACGCCTTTGCTGCGCGCGAGGTTCTGCAGATCATTCTGGCGCAGGAACGGAAGCAAGCGCGCCGCCTCGGGGATCGAGGTCTTGGGGTTGCGACACAGCGAGACCTTCACAGCGTACAGCTTGGTCCATTCTCGGCGCTGAGCAATGTAGCGAATGACGTCCTCGTTGAGCGTCGCGTTGCCGGCGTAGCGCGCGGCCTCGATCTCGGTGACGCCCGGCGACTTGATCGCGGCGAGCGACACGATCTTGTGTGGATCGCGAATCGCGCGCGAGCGTGCGAATGCGTTGCCGAGCGTCGCGAGTCGGATCTTCGCCGGCAGCGACAGTGTCTCGTACGGCATCTTGGCCGCGTCTTCGACGTCGGCGTCGCTCGCATCCTCGGGCAGCGCTTGTTCGGCGTCGCCTTTGGTCAGCGCGCTGTCATCGCCGCTCGCCGCTGCCGCCGCCGCCGCGAACTGCGCGTCGATCTCGGGTGTCGTCGCCGGCGCGCCCTGCAGCGCGCGCGCGACCTCGTCCCACGCCGCGAGCCCCGGCACGCGGACGTTGTTGCGCACCGCGAGCTCGACCGCGCGATCGACGGTCGACATCCGCGCCTGCTTGTTCAAGTACATCGCCGCGATGATCTCGGGATAGCGCAGCAGGCGTTGCTCGTTCGCCGAGATCCGCTCGATCTCCTTCGCGGTGGCACGCGTGGCGAGCGCGGCGATCGAGCTATCCGCGATCGCGGCGTTGCCGACCAGCGCCTCGAACGCGCCGGGCTTGTCGCCGCACAACTGCGCGAACAGATCGAGCACGCGCGGATCGGTCGCGGCATCACCGAGCGCGCCTACGAGCACCTTGTCGGGCAGATCCGCCGCCGTCGCGCGCGCGGTCTGAGCGAGCGCCGAGTCGCCGTCGATCGCGAGCTGATACAGCACGGCGAGTTGGTCCGCCGGGGTCAGCGGCAACATGCCGCGCGAAGCCATCATGCGTCCCGGGCCGGGCCGCAGCGCTTTCTGCGCCGCGGCGGACAGCGCACCGATATCGAGCGGCGTATGGTCCATGACGATCGTCGCGCGCCTATGCGTTCCGGTGATGGAGGATCTTGAGGCCCTTGAGCGTCAACAGATCATCGGTGGTCTCGATCGTCGCGGCCTCGGTCGCGATCAGCCCGGCGAGCCCGCCGGTCGCGATGCACCGGCACTCGAAGTCGACCTCGGCGCGAATCCGCGTGACCAGCGCATCGACCATGCCGGCGTAACCGTAGACCAGGCCGGCTTGCATCGACGCGACCGTGTTGCGCGCGACGACCTTGCCCGGGCGCGCGAGCTCGACGCGCGGCAGCTTGGCGGCGTGCTCGTACAACGCCTCGGCGCTGACCTGGATCCCGGGCGCGATCACCCCTCCGAGGTACTCGCCTTTCGGGTTGACGACGTCCCAGGTCGTCGCGGTGCCGAAATCGACGACGATGCAGCCGCTCTTGAGCTGCTCGAACGCGGCGACCGCGTTGACGATGCGATCGGCCCCGACCTCGCGCGGGTTCTCGTAGAGGATCGGCATCCCGGTCTTGATCCCGGGTCCGACCACGAGCGCGGCGGCACCGACGTAGTGCTTGAAGAACCGCTGCAACCCGAACACCGCCGGCGGCACCACCGACGAGATGATCCCGGCATCGAGCGTCTTCCACTCGAGGCCTTCCATATCGAGTAACGTCTTGAGCAACACGGCGTACTCGTCGGCGGTGCGCGCCGCGACGGTCTGGATCCGCCAGTGCGCTGCCAGCTCGTCGTCGCGGTACACCCCGAGCACGATGTTCGTGTTGCCGACATCGACGGCGAGCAGCGCGGTCATCCTCGTACATGGTAGCTCGCCGCGGCGTGCCGTAGTAGGCTCGCGACCCTATGGGGTTGAAGATATTATCTCGCGTCGTTCGCATCGTTCCATGGCTCGCGGTGTCCGGGCTCGCCGCGTGTGGTGCATCCGATGCGCCGCCCGGCCCACTCAGCCGGCACTTCGATGACATGTACATCGCGTCGATCGCGATGGACCAGCAAGCGGCGTCGCTGCAAGCGCAGCACGACTACTCGGTCGCGAAGGCCGAGAACGCGCACGCGCAGTCCGAGCTCGACGAGGCGACGACGAACCTGACGGTCGCGCGCAACAACGCCAAGGCGACGCGCATCGCGGTCGATACCGCGAACACGCAGAACAAGAGCGCGACCGCCTCGGGCGACATGAACCGCGAGAACCAGGCGCAGCGCGATCTCAAGACCGCCCAGGATCTGAGCAAGGCCGCGGACTCGCACGTCCACTACATCGAGGGCTATCGCGCCTACCTCGCGCGGGTCCAGCGCTTCGCGCTCGAGAACATGTACTGGCGCGAGGCGCAGTTCGAGCTCGCGAAGGCCCAGCTCGCCCAGAAGAACAACATCCAGCCCCACAACGTCCAGTACGACTGGTACCCGAAGCAGGCCGACGAGCGAAAGACCCGCACCGCGCACGCCAAGCAGCGCGCCGACGCCGAGAAGGCGCACGTCACCACGCTGCGCGACCAGTGGATCAAGATGCAGGCGGATGCCGATCGAGAGAACGGCCACCCGAGCTCCGAGTACGATCCGCTCGCGACGAAGCCCGAGCCGGCGGCGCCGCCACCGACCGACACACCCGCGCCCGAGCCCGCCGCGCAGGAGTAATGACCGCCGCAGCTGAAGGCGCACGGATCCTCGTCGTCGACGACGAGCGCGTCATTCGCGAGATCCTCGCCGAGTTCCTCGCGCTCGAGGGATTCTCGGTCCACACCGTCGAGGACGGCGAGAAGGCGCTGACCGAGCTCCGGCTCCGACCCTACGACCTGCTGATCACCGATCTCAAGATGCCGCGGTTATCCGGGCTGCAGCTGCTCGAGATGATCGAGGCCGAGCGCCTGGGCGTCTTGACCGTGCTGATGACCGGGTTCGGCACGGTCGAGACCGCGATCGAGGCGATGAAGAAGGGCGCGTACGACTACCTCCTGAAGCCGTTCAAGGTCGAAGAGGTCATCCACGTCGTCGAGCGCGCGCTGTACCGCCAGCGGCTGCAAGCGGAGAACATCCGGCTGCGCGAGGCGCTGACGATCTACAAGGTGTCCGAGGCGATCGCGCTGTCGCCCGACATCGAGCACATCCTCGACGTCGTCTTGCGCGCCACGATCGACGAGGTCAAGGCCGACGTCGCGACGCTCCACCTGCTCGATCCGAAGTCCGGTCACTACGAAGAGCGGGTCAAGCTCGTCGCCGAGGACGGCGCCCCGAGCTCGCTGCCCTCGCCCGCGTTCGCGGTGTTGACCGAGCAGCTCGCGAGCGGCGTGCCGATCCTCGCGCACGGCGGCAAGGCCTCGCGGTTCTTCACCGAGTCGTCCGCACCCGCCGAGCTCTCGTCGTTCGCGTGCGTGCCGCTGCAAGTGCGCGGCGACATGGTCGGCATGCTGAACGTGTTCTCGTTCACCGCGGGCAAGAAGTTCGACGAAGGCCATCGCAAGATGCTCGCGGTGCTCGCGTCCCGCGCCGCGAGCGCGCTCGCGAACGCCCGGCTATACGACGACCTGCGCGCGACCAACGCGAGCCTCGTCACCGCGAATCAATCGCTCGAAGAGATGTTCCAGCAGACGGTCGCCGGCTTCGCGCAAGCGCTCGAGGAGAGCGATCAGTACACCCGCGGCCACAGCGAGCGGGTCGCGGTCTACTCCGAGATCCTCGCGCGCGGCCTGACGCTGCCCGACAACGAGATCCGCCGGATCGTGCAAGCGGGCGTGATGCACGACGTCGGCAAGATCGGCGTGCGCTACGACATGCTCAACAAGCCCGGGAAGCTCTCGCCCGAAGAGGTCGCGGTGTTTCGCCAGCACCCCGAGAAGGGCAAGCGGATCCTCGAGCCGGTGCCATGTCTACACGGCCTGATCGACGGCTGCTGGTGCCATCACGAATGGTTCGACGGCGGTGGTTATCCGCGCGGGCTGTCCGGGCAAAACATTCCGATCGTCGGGCGGATCGTCGCGATCGCCGACGCCTACGACGCGATGACCTCCGACCGCGCCTATCGGCGTGCGCTATCTCACGAGGTCGCGATCGGCGAGATCGAGCGCTGCTCGGGCACGCAGTTCGACCCAGAGCTCGGCGACGCGTTCGTCAAGCTCGTCGAAGCGTGGCGCCGCGACATGCGCGAGCGCGGCCACCACTCGCTGATCCCGCGCTGACCACGCGCGTGTCCCAATGTGGGCCGGCTGCCCATTGCGGTTGACCGCCGCGGGCGAATGCGTGCACGATCCGCGGTGGAGGCATGGGGATGAAGTACGTGTGGCTCGTGGCACTCGCGCTGGCAGCGAGCTGCTCGAAGTCGAACTCGGAGGCGTGTTGCACCTCCGAAGCCGACTGCACCGCGGTTGGCCTGCCGATGGGGTCGACCTGCCCGTCGGGTCAGGCGTGCAGCCAGCACGCGTGCATCACCGAAGAGTGCACGAGCGACGGCGACTGCAACGATCCCACGCCGGTGTGCGCCTCGGGCCTGTGCGTCGCGTGCGACTCGACGCACGGCTGCGCGGCGTCCGCGCCGGTGTGCGCGATCGACATGTCTGCGTGCAGCGCGTGCGGCGACAGCACCGAGTGCGCGAGCTTTCCCGACGCGCCGGTGTGCGACACGATGTCCGGCGGCTGCGTGCAATGCGTCTCCACCGCCGACTGCGCGAGCGCGACGCCGGTGTGCGATCGCGGCGCATGCCGCGCGTGTAACGCGGACAGCGATTGCGCGAGCGGAGCATGCGCGGTCGACGGGACCTGTGTGGATCCGACGTCGATCATCTATGTCGCACCGGCCGGCGTCGATGCCGGCGCGTGCTCACAGGCATCGCCGTGCGCGACGATCGCGTTCGCGGTGGGGCAGACGACGTTCGATCGCAACCAGATCGTGCTCGCATCGGGGACGTACGCCACGACCGCTACGCTGTTCTCGCCGGCAGCGGGTGCGCTGTTCCTGCACGGAGGCGGCGCGACGCTGACGCCGGACGATCCGACCCAGCCGATCCTCACGATGGCGACGTCCGCGACGACGATCTCGAACCTCACGATCACGGCGCCGACCTCGAGCGCGTTCACGATCGTCACCACCGGCGGCGGGATCGCGACGATGCAAGCGATCACGCTCCACGATGCGCCGCCCCTGGGCATCGGCGGTCCGGTCACCGCTCACGACCTCACCATCCTCGATTCGACCGCCGCTGCGATCCATATGGACTTCGGCGGCGTGCTGACCTTGGACCGCGCGACGATCGTCGGTGGCACGACCGGGATCGAAGGCGTCGCGACGTCACAAGGCGAATCCGAGATCCATCTCACGAACGTGATGGTGGCGGCGACGACCGGTCCCGGCCTCGACCTCTCCAAGACCAAAGGTGATGTCGCGTTCGTCACCGTCGCGTACGCCGGCACCGCGTCGCCGACCGGAGCGCAGCTCGCGTGCGGCGGCATCGTGGCGATCAGCTCGTCGATCTTCTGGGCCTCCGACGCAACGCACCTGGCGACAACGGGTACTTGCATGCTGAGCTCGACGATCGCCGGCCCGCAGGCGGCCTTCGGTGCGATGAACACCGACCCGATGTTCGTCAACCCGATCGCCAGCGACTTCCATCTCAAACCGACCAGCCCCGCGGTCGACGCGGTGAGCTCGGGCCCGCCGGACGACTTCGAAGGTGATGCGAGGCCGCAAGGCGCCGGTTACGATATCGGGGCGGACGAGGTGACACCGTGAACAAGCGAGTCCTCCTGTTGCTCGCGATCGCCGCCTGCTCGCACGCGAGCCAGGCGACTTCACAATCGTGCGAGACCTCTGCCGATTGCACCGATCCGGCGATGGCCTACTGCGTCGGATTCGTCTGCCAGGCGTGCGATGGGATGAACGGCTGCACCACCGACGAGCCGCGCTGCTCGCCCGACACGCTGACGTGCGTCGCGTGCGTCGGTGATCACGACTGCGATAACTACACCGATGCCCCGCACTGCGCGCCGACCGGTGGCTGCGTCGGTTGTATCGACTCGACGCAATGCGCGAGCACGACGCCGACCTGCGATCAGACGACGTCGACGTGCCGAGCCTGCGCCGCAGACGCGGATTGCGCCTCCCGCGTGTGCGAATCGCCGACCTGCGCGGACGCCACGACCATCCTCTATGCCACCCCCAACGGCAATCCTGCGGCGACGTGCGAGCAGAACGATCCGTGCTCGCTGACGGACGCCATCTCCAAGGTCGACCTCACCCACGTCGTCATCAAGCTCCTCCCCGGCGAATATCTAGACAACCCGACGATCGCGACGCACGTCACCGTGCTGATCGACGGCTCGGAGGCCACGTACAGCGGCTTGATCACGGTCTCCGGCGACCTCTCGGGCGCGGCGAATGTCACGCTCGCCGGCATGATGTTCGGCGCCTCCGGCGGCGGGCAGTGCTCGGCCGGCGCCGATGGGGCGCCGATGCCGACGCTCTCCATCATCGACAGCACCTTTCTCGGCGGCAACGGTGGTGACAGCTTGGAGACCTTCAAGGCCTGCAACCTCAACATCGCCCGGACCGTGTTCATGGGCCCGAGCGTTGCGATCCTCGCGCAGGGCGAGCTCGGAGCCATGCCGAGCCTCAACCGCGGCGCCGTGCTGACCATCGATCGATCGCTGTTCGTCGGTGGACTGGACGGGGAGCCGCAGATCGGACTCTACAACGGCAGCTACATGACGATGACAAACAGCGTCGTGACGCGGACGGCGGGCCAGACCGGTCCGCCGATCGATTTCCGCAACACCACCGGCTTCGTCAACCACATCAGCTTCTCGACGTTCTATGGCCCACCGATGGCCTGCGGCAGCACCTCGCTGTTCGACTTCTCGGACACGATCTGGGTGAGCTCGACCTCCGCCGACGCTTCGAACGGCACTGGGTGCGCCTGGTCGTACAGCCTGTTATTTCCGCAGAAGGCCACGGTCTCGGGGTCGCAGAACAAACTCAACGTCGACCCCGTGTTCGCGAACCTCGCGAACAACGACTTCCATCTGCTGTCCGATAGCCCGGCGATCGACGCCGCCGACCCGCAGGCGACCGACGATCACGACTACGACGGCACGCCTCGGCCACAAAATGGTCGTTCGGACATCGGAGCCTTCGAGTACAAGCCGTAAACTACGCGTCGTGATATGCGAGCTTCGACCGCTGTCCCAATGTGGGCCGGCTGCCCATTGCGGTTGACCGCCGCGGGCGAATGCGTGCACGATCCGCGGTGGAGGCATGGGGATGAAGCACGTGTGGCTCGTGGCACTCGCGCTGGCAGCGAGCTGCTCGAAGTCGAACTCGGAGGCGTGTTGCACCTCCGAAGCCGACTGCACCGCGGTCGGCCTGCCGAGCGGATCGACGTGCCCGTCGGGTCAGGCGTGCAGCCAGCACGCGTGCATCACCGAAGAGTGCACGAGCGACGGCGACTGCAACGATCCCACGCCGGTATGCGCCTCGGGCCTGTGCGTCGCGTGCGACTCGACGCACGGCTGCGCGGCGTCCGCGCCGGTGTGCGCGATCGACATGACGACGTGCAGCGGATGCGGCGACAGCGGCGAGTGCGCGAGCTTTCCCGAGGCGCCGGTGTGCGACACGATGTCCGGCGCGTGCGTGCAATGCGTCACCGCCGCCGATTGCGCGAGCACGACGCCGGTGTGCGATCACGGGTCCTGCCGAACCTGCAACGCGGATGCGGATTGCGCGAGCGGCGCGTGCACGGTCGACGGGACGTGCGTGGACCCGATCGGGGTCATCTACGTCTCGACCGCTGGTACGGACGCCGGCACCTGCCCGATGATGTCGCCGTGCGCGACGCTGCATTACGCGGTCACGCAGGTAGAGTCGGGCAGACTCGACATCGTGCTCGCGCCCGGCTCGTACACCGACAACGTCACGATCTTCGGCGGCCCGCTAACCATCGGGCTGCACGGCGGTGGCGCGACGCTGTCGCCGACGAGCACCTCCAGTCCCGCCATCACCACCGGCGAAACGCCGGTGCTGATCAGCGACCTTATGGTGACCGGCCAGGTCGGTACGAGCGGCAGCGTGATCTCGACCGGGACCGCGCTAGTGACGCTGCGCTCGCTTTCCCTCGACAACGCATCGCCGCTGGCCGTCAACGGGCCGGCCACCGCGACGGATCTAAGAGTGACGGACGCGATCAGCTTCGGGGTGGCTGTCGGCGGCGTCGGCAACCTGAGCGTCGATCGCGCAACGATCACCGGCGGCGTGATCGGAGTCGTGTGTGGTACCTCGCCCACGGCACACGTCGAGCTGACGAACGTGGTGATCGTCGGCGCCGCGGATGTAGGCCTGGGCGTCCAGGGGTGCAGCGGCTCCGTAGAGTTCTCGACGATCGCCGACAACGGCCCACAGACCCCGGCGCAAACCCAGGTCTCTTGCGGCGCGGGGCCCTTCGCGATCACCTCGACGATCATCGCAGCCGGCTCGACGGCGACCGCGATGGTAGCCGGGACTTGCACATTCACGACGACGATCGCGAGCGGGCAGTCGATCCCGAACACGATGAACGTCGATCCGGTGTTCGTCGATCGCGCCCACGGCGATTACCACATCACCGCCGCGAGCCCGGCGAAGGATGCGGTGCCGACTGGGCCGCCCGATGACTTCGAAGGCGATGCACGACCGCAAGGCGCCGCGTTCGACATCGGCGCAGATGAGCTGAAGCAACCATGAAGCGAGTCTTGCTGATCGTTGTCTTCTACGGCTGCTCGCATCCAGGTCACGCGACCTCGCAGACGTGCGAGAGCGCGTCCGACTGTACAGATCCGGCTCTGCCGTACTGCGTCGCAAACGCGTGCCAGGCCTGCGATGCGACCAACGGCTGCCAGATCGACGAGCCGCGCTGCTCGCCCGATACGCTGACCTGTGTCGCGTGCGTTGGCGATCACGATTGTGACGACTACACCGATGCTCCGCACTGCGCCCCGACCGGCGGTTGCGTCGGCTGCATCGATGCGACGCAATGCGCGAACCCGACGCCGACGTGCGATCAGACATTGTCGAGCTGCCGGGCGTGCGCGATCGATGCGGACTGCGCCTCGCGCGTGTGCGGCGCTCCGAGCTGCACCGACGCGTCGACCGTGCTGTACGTCGTGCCGGGCGGCAACGCGTCGGCGACCTGCGAACAGAGCGATCCCTGCTCGTTCGCGCAGGCGATCACTAAGATCGACGTTACCCACCCGGTGATCAAGCTCGGCGCCGGCGCTTACACCGACGTCGTCACGATCGCGTCGGAAGTAAGCGTGTTGATCGATGGCTCCGAAGCGACGATGAATGGATCGATCGAGGTGTCGGGCACGGCGAACGGAGCCGCCGACGTCACGATCGAGGGACTGATGTTCGGCGCGAGTGGCGGCATCGATTGCTCTGCCGACGCCGTCGGCGACCCGATACCCGGGCTCACCGTCGCCGATAGCACGTTCATGGGAGACGCTCAGGCGGACGGCAGCGTCACGAGCTTCAAGAGGTGCACGCTCACCATCTTGCGCAGCGCGTTTCACAGCCCGGGGCCGGCGATCTACATGCAGGGCGAAGGAGCTCTCAAGGGATCCCAACTCACGATCGATCGGTCCTTGTTCGATGGCGGCGATGCGACCGACCCACAGATCGGTGTCTACAACGGCGACTACCTGATCATGACCAACAGCATCATGGTCAAGACCGCGGTCACCGGCAGCGAGCTCCCGAGCATCCTGTTCAACATGGTCCAACCCATAGCCGACAGCAGCGTGACGTTCTCGACGCTCTACGGTCCAGAATGGAACTGCAGCACCTCCGGGGGGCTCATCGACGTCGACGACACGATCTACGTCAATCCGCTCTCCGGCGCCGTGAACTCGACCACCGGTTCGGATTGCCAATGGCACTACTCGCTGCTCTTCCCGCAGACGGTCGAAATCTCCGGATCCGAGAACATCATGCCGCCGGTCAACCCTCTGTTCGTCGGCCCCTCGACCCACGACTTCCACCTGATGGCCGGGAGCCCGGCGATCGACCAGGCCGACCCGCAGGCGACCGATACCGACGACTACGACGGCACGCCGCGGCCACAAAATGGTCGTTCGGACATCGGAGCCTTCGAGTACAAGCCGTAAACTACGCGTCGCGATGCCTGACGCCTCTATAATCTCCGCGCCCGTGCTGGGGATTTCGGGGAAATACGTGCTCGACGCTCGCCTGGGCGGCGGCGGCATGGCCGAGGTGTTCGCCGGCTCGACGGTCGGCGCCGAAGGCTTTCACCGCAAGGTCGCGATCAAGCGCGTGCTGCCCGGGTTCTCGGACAACCCGGCGTTCGCGCAGATGTTCGTCGCCGAGGCGCAGATCACGTCGCGCATGGTGCATCCGAACATCGTGTCGGTGCTCGACTTCGATCGCGACGGCGAGAACCGGCTGTTCCTCGTCATGGAGATGGTCGACGGCCGCGACCTCGACGCGCTGATGTCCGCCGGCGTGCTGCTGCCCGTCCCGCTCGTCATCTACATCATCAGCGAGGTCCTGCGCGGCCTGGGCTACGCGCACGACCTCCCGGTCGGTACCGACGTGCGCGGCGTGATCCATCGCGACGTGTCGCCGCACAACGTGCTGATGTCGTGGGAAGGCGCGGTCAAGGTCAGCGACTTCGGGATCGCGAAGGCGCGCGCGGCGAGCGAGGCGACCGCGTCGGTGTTCATCAAGGGCAAGCCGGCGTACATGAGCCCCGAGCAGGCCAACGGCCAGCCGCTCGACGGCCGCAGCGACCTGTTCGCGGTCGGCATCATGCTGTGGGAGATGCTGATCGGCCGCCGGTTGTTCGTCGGCGAGGACACGCGCGCGACCCTCGCCTCCGTGCTGTTCGGCCAGGTCCCGCGCCCGCGATCGCTGCGCGGCGAAGTGCCGAAAGATCTCGAGCGCGTCACGATGAAGCTGCTCGAGCGCGACTTGCCGGCGCGCTACGCCACCGCCGAGCTCGCGGTGGCCGACCTGCTCGACTGCGAGGACGCCCCGAAGAACGGGCGCGAGCTGCTCACCCAGATGCTGACCGAGCGGTTCCCCGACCTCGCGCCGGTGCGACAAAGCGTCTTGCGCGCGCGAGAGCGCAGCGGGCCAAAGTTCGCCACGCCGCCCGCGCCATCGGAGGCGGGCACGGTGCGCGAGAATCCCAGCCGTGGCGTGCCCAAGCCGCCGGTGCAAAGCCTCGGCGCGGCGCGGGCTGCGCCGACCGGCACGCTCGGACCGAGCATGTCCGCGCTGGTCGAGGTCGCGGTGCCCAAGCGCAACGTCGGTCGCGTGCTCGTCGTCGGGGTCGTGGCGATCGGGCTCGGTGCCGCGACCTTCGCGCTCGTGTCATCGGCGACCAAACGGGGCGATCAGGTCGCGATCGGATCGGCCGCGGGATCAGCGGTCCCGCATTCGGTAGCGCAGCCCACGCCTGTAGACGCCGGCATGCCTCCGCCCGACGCTCCCGCCCCACCGCCACCCCCGCCGCCAAGACCGATCGACGCGGGTGTGGCAGACGCCGCTGCGCTCCACCCTCAAAAAGATGCATCCTCTGCGCAACCGGCGCACCCTGCGGTCGAAAAGAGGACGGGCCGGCTCAAGGTCGACGCGTTCCCGGTGCTCACCGTCTACGTCGATGCTCGCAAGGTCGGCGACACCCCGTTCCCTCCCATCACGCTGCCCGTCGGCAGACACGCGCTGCGCCTCGTCAACAACGAAAACGGCATCGACGAACACCTCGCGATCACGATCACCGACGGCAAAGAGACCCTCATCAACCGAGTCCATTGATATGCGCGCACTCCTCGTCACGCTCATCCTGTTCGCCTCGACCGCGGCACGCGCCGATGGCGATATCGGCGTCGTCGTCACCGGGGAAGCGACCTTGCAGCCGCAGCTCGTGGCCCAGGTCGAGGGCTGGTTGCGCCACCACGGCCACCAGCTCGCACCGGCCGCCCTCGAGCCCGACGCGATCAACACGCTGATCGACTGCGTCGTCGTGCAAGACGATGCGTGCGTGCGCACCGTCGTCGACAAGCGCGCCCACGCCAACAGCATCGTGTTCGCTCGCGCCGACGTCACCCCGACCGACGACGGCACCCGCAACATCACGCTCGTCGGCTACTGGCTCGTCAAAGGCCACGACGCCGTCGCCGAGCGCCGCAACTGCGAGCGCTGCACCGACCAGAGCCTGCGCAACGCCGCCGACGACATGATGACCGCCCTCGCCCACGCCGGCGAGCTCGACCCCGGCCACCTCGCCCTCCGCTCCACCCCGCCAGGCGCCAAGGTCCTCATCGACGGCACCCCCGTCGGCGTCACCCCGCTCGACTACGACCTCGCGCCCGGCAACCACAAGATCTCCGTCACCGCCGACCAGCACAGCGTCGAGACCCGCGACGTCATCGTGCGCAAGGGCGAGACCACCACCGTCGACATCCCGCTCAAGGACCTCGGCGACGCCGGCCCGCCCGACACCGGCCGGCCCTCCCACCTCGTCCCCGGCATCGTCATCGGCGCCGGCGCGGTCGCCGCGATTGCAGGCGTCGCGATGATCGCGAGCGACAAAGGCACGCCGAGCCCGATCGGGGTGCAACAGCCGAACTATCCGAACAGCTCGCCCGGCGACTACGTGCTCGCCGGTGCCGGCGCGGTCGCGATCGGCGTCGGCGTGTACTTGTGGTTGCGCGCGAATTCGCATGCGGACTCGGCTCCGATCGCGACGGTGACGCGCGACGGCGGCGTCGTTGGTTGGTCTGGTCGCTTCTGATTCTCGAGGAGGACGTCATGGTCAAGACTTGCTTCGTGCTCGCTCTCACCGCTCTGCTTGCCGCGGGATGCAACAAGAGCAACCCGAACTACTGCGCCGGCAAGAACCCCGACAATAACTGTCTCGAGGATGCCGCTGGCGACAGCACCACGGGCTGCACCAGCGACCAGAGCTGTTCCGGCGCGACGCCGGTGTGCGACCTGAACGGCAGCAAGACGTGTGTGCAATGCACCACGACCGAATCGAGCGCGTGCAGCGGCACCACCCCGATCTGCGGCACCGACGACACCTGCGGCGCGTGCACGATGCATAGCCAGTGCGCATCGGACGTGTGCCTACCCGACGGCTCGTGCAGCGATGGTGGCAACGTCGCTTACGTCGACCCGGCTGGCACGGACAACGACACGTGCTCGAAGGCGATGCCGTGCACCAAGGTCGCCAAGGCGCTCGCCACTGCGATGCCTTTTGTCAAATTCACCGGGACGACCAGCGAGCAGGTCACCATCAACAACCAGGACGTCACCCTGCTCGCCGACCCTGGTGCACAGCTCACCTACTCGATGGCCGGCGTCATCCTCAAGGTCGACGGCACCAGCACGGTAAAGATCTACGACCTCGAGATCGCCAATGGCCTTGGCGCAACGGGCATCGGCATCTCCATGCCTGCCGGCAACACCGCCGACCTCACCCTGCAGCGCGCCAAGCTCACCGGCAACACCGGCGGCGGCATCTCCGCCTCCGGTGGCACGCTCACCGTCACGCAGTCGCAGCTCACCGGCAACACCGGCGGCGGCATCTCCGCCTCCGGTGGCACGCTCACCGTCACGCAGTCACAGCTCACCGGCAACACCGGCGGCGGCATCTCCGCCTCCGGTGGCACGCTCACCGTCACGCAGTCGCAGCTCACCGGCAACACCGGCGGCGGCATCTCCATAACGTCAGCTCAGTTCACCATCGTGAACAACTTTATTGCCCAAAATGGTGCAGGAACTCTTCGAGCTTCTCGGCGGCGTGAAGATTCGACACGATCACGTCGGCAGGAACGCATCAGATGGACTTCAACACGATCACGGCGAATCTAGGTCCGGGTACCGTCGATACTGGCGTTTCGTGCGGCACCGTCGTCGTCCCGCTCGTGTTCGACAGCAATATCATCTTCGACAACATCGTCTGCGATGGGTGGAACCCAGATCGGCGGCAGTGCGAACTGCATGACGACCTATTCCGACATCGGCCCGGATAGCGCGACCGGCACCGGTAACATCAACATGGATCCGGCATTCGTGAATGTCTCGGGCGGCGACTTCCACATCACGAGCAGCTCGCCATGCAAGGATACCGCCGCTGACTCCGCGGCGACGGTCACGGTCGACATCGACGGCGATTCTCGCCCGCAGGGCAATGGCTACGACATCGGCGCCGACGAGTACAAACCGTAAGCAACGCGCGCGCGACGCGGCGGGAAGGTGGAGCTATGAAGACAGCGATCCTTGTTCTTGCACTCGCGGCCTGCGGAGGCG
Organism: uncultured delta proteobacterium; assembly: GCA_963848295.1. Lineage (GTDB taxonomy): Bacteria > Myxococcota_A > Polyangia > Haliangiales > Haliangiaceae > JABFXX01. Next base: position 533,556 of record CAWKDB010000010.1, read on the forward strand.
GTGCCGCTTCGCCGGCGGGCGACGGCGGCGGCGATGGCACCACGGGCTGCACCAGCGACCAGAGCTGTTCCGGCGCGACGCCGGTGTGCGACCTGAACGGCAGCAAGACGTGTGTGCAATGCACCACGACCGAATCGAGCGCGTGCAGCGGCACCACCCCGATCTGCGGCACCGACGACACCTGCGGCGCGTGCACGATGCATAGCCAGTGCGCTTCAGACGTGTGCCTACCCGACGGCTCGTGCAGCGATGGTGGCAACGTCGCTTACGTCGACCCGGCCGGCACGGACAACGACACGTGCTCGAAGGCGATGCCGTGCACCAAGGTCGCCAAGGCGCTCGCGACGGCGATGCCTTTCGTCAAATTCACCGGTACGACCAGCGAGCAGGTATCCATCAACAACCAGGACGTCACCCTGCTCGCCGACCCTGGTGCACAGCTCACCTACTCGATGGCCGGCGTCATCCTCAAGGTCGACGGCACCAGCACGGTGAAGATCTACGACCTCGAGATCGCCGATGGCCTCGGCGCAACGGGCATCGGCATCTCCATGCCCGCCGGCAACACCGCCGACCTCACCCTGCAGCGCGCCAAGCTCACCGGCAACACCGGCGGCGGCATCTCCGCCTCCGGTGGCACGCTCACCGTCACGCAGTCGCAGCTCACCGGCAACACCGGCGGCGGCATCTCCGCCTCCGGTGGCACGCTCACCGTCACGCAGTCCACGATCGATCTTAATGACGGCGGCGGCATCAACATTACCGGCGCGACGACGTTCACGATCATCAACAACTTCATCTACCGAAACGGGAACTCGTCGACGTCGTCAGTCGGCGGAGCCTCGCTCATGCCCGCCGGCACGAGCAGCTTCGAATTCAACACCGTCGTCGACAACCAGATCAAGAGCAGCACGATCCTGGCCGGCGGCGTGTTGTGCGATCAGAGTGGTTTCGCCGCACCTAACAACATCATCGCGCGCAATGACGTAAACAGCATGGCCAGCGCTACCAACGCGAATACCCTCGGCCAGTGTACTTATCCGACCTCGTTCATCATGGCCGATCTCACAAGCCTCGCCCTCAAGAGCCCCGACAATACGCCCTACGACTACCACCTCACCGCGGCGAGCACCCCCGCCATCGATCAGGCGACCGCCGATGCGACGGTCACCGTCGACATCGACGGCGACTCTCGCCCGCAGGGCAACGGCTACGACATCGGTGCCGACGAATACAAACCCTAGCAACGCGCGCGCGACGCGGCGGGATGGTGGATCTATGAAGACAGCGATCCTTGTTCTTGCACTCGCGGCCTGCGGAGGCGGTGCCGCTTCGCCGGCGGCCGACGGCGCCAGCGATAGCACCACCGGCTGCACCAGCGACCAGAGCTGTTCGGGCTCGACGCCGGTGTGCGACCTGAGCGGCAGCAAGACGTGTGTGCAATGCACCACGACCGAATCGAGCGCGTGCAGCGGCACCACCCCGATCTGCGGCACCGACGACACCTGCGGCGCGTGCACGATGCATAGCCAGTGCGCATCGGACGTGTGCCTACCCGACGGCTCGTGCAGCGATGGTGGCAACGTCGCTTACGTCGACCCGGCTGGCACGGACAACGACACGTGCTCGAAGGCGATGCCGTGCACCAAGGTCGCCAAGGCGCTCGCGACGGCGATGCCTTTCGTCAAATTCACCGGCACGACCAGCGAGCAGGTCACCATCAACAACCAGGACGTCACCCTGCTCGCCGACCCTGGTGCACAGCTCACCTACTCGATGGCCGGCGTCATCCTCAAGGTCGACGGCACCAGCACGGTGAAGATCTACGACCTCGAGATCGCCAATGGCCTCGGCGCAACGGGCATCGGCATCTCCATGCCTGCCGGCAACACCGCCGACCTCACCCTGCAGCGCGCCAAGCTCACCGGCAACACCGGCGGCGGCATCTCCGCCTCCGGTGGCACGCTCACCGTCCCTCCCCCGCCGGATCTCCGCGGTGGCACGCTCACCGTCCGCAGCGTCGTCAGCTCACCGGCAACACCGGCGGCGGCATCTCCGCCTCCGGTGGCACGCTCACCGTCACGCAGTCACAGCTCACCGGCAACACCGGCGGCGGCATCTCCATAACGTCAGCTCAGTTCACCATCGTGAACAACTTTATTGCCCAAAATGGTGCAGGAACCTCGGGGCTCGGCGGCGTGAAGATCGACACGATCACGTCGGCAGGAACGCACCAGATGGACTTCAACACGATCACGGCGAACCTTGGTCCGGGGACCGTCGATACTGGCGTTTCGTGCGGCACCGTCGTCGTCCCGCTCGTGTTCGACAGCAATATCATCTTCGACAACATCGTCTCGATGGGTGGAACCCAGATCGGCGGCAGCGCGAACTGCATGACGACCTATTCCGACATCGGCCCGGACACCGCGACCGGCACCGGTAACATCAACATGGATCCCGCATTCGTGAATGTCTCGGGCGGCGACTTCCACATCACGAGCAGCTCGCCATGCAAAGACGCCGCTAACTCCGCGGCAACGCTCGCGGTCGATGTCGACGGCGATTCTCGCCCGCAGGGCAACGGCTACGACATCGGCGCCGACGAATACAAACCCTAACAACACGCGCGCGACGCGGCGGGAAGGTGGAGCTATGAAGACAGCGATCCTTGTTCTTGAACTCGCGGCCTGCGGAGCTGGTGCCGCTTCGCCCGCGGCCGATGGCGGCAGCGGCAGTACCACGGGCTGCACCAGCGACCAGAGCTGTTCCGGCGCGACGCCGGTGTGCGACCTGAACGGCAGCAAGACGTGTGTGCAATGCACCACGACCGAATCGAGCGCGTGCAGCGGGACCACACCGATCTGCGGCACCGATGACACCTGCGGCGCGTGCACGATGCATAGCCAGTGCGCATCGGACGTGTGCCTACCCGACGGCTCGTGCAGCGATGGTGGCAACGTCGCTTACGTCGACCCGGCTGGCACGGACAACGACACGTGCTCGAAGGCGATGCCGTGCACCAAGGTCGCCAAGGCGCTCGCCACTGCGATGCCTTTTGTCAAATTCACCGGGACGACCAGCGAGCAGGTCACCATCAACAACCAGGACGTCACCCTGCTCGCCGACCCTGGTGCACAGCTCACCTACTCGATGGCCGGCGTCATCCTCAAGGTCGACGGCACCAGCACGGTAAAGATCTACGACCTCGAGATCGCCAACGGCCTTGGCGCAACGGGCATCGGCATCTCCATGCCTGCCGGCAACACCGCCGACCTCACCCTGCAGCGCGCCAAGCTCACCGGCAACACCGGCGGCGGCATCTCCGCCTCCGGTGGCACGCTCACCGTCACGCAGTCGCAGCTCACCGGCAACACCGGCGGCGGCATCTCCGCCTCCGGTGGCACGCTCACCGTCACGCAGTCACAGCTCACCGGCAACACCGGCGGCGGCATCTCCATAACGTCAGCTCAGTTCACCATCGTGAACAACTTTATTGCCCAAAATGGTGCAGGAACCTCGGGGCTCGGCGGCGTGAAGATCGACACGATCACGTCGGCAGGAACGCACCAGATGGACTTCAACACGATCACGGCGAACCTTGGTCCGGGGACCGTCGATACTGGCGTTTCGTGCGGCACCGTCGTCGTCCCGCTCGTGTTCGACAGCAATATCATCTTCGACAACATCGTCTCGATGGGTGGAACCCAGATCGGCGGCAGCGCGAACTGCATGACGACCTATTCCGACATCGGCCCGGACACCGCGACCGGCACCGGTAACATCAACATGGATCCCGCATTCGTGAATGTCTCGGGCGGCGACTTCCACATCACGAGCAGCTCGCCATGCAAAGACGCCGCTAACTCCGCGGCAACGCTCGCGGTCGATGTCGACGGCGATTCTCGCCCGCAGGGCAACGGCTACGACATCGGCGCCGACGAATACAAACCCTAACAACACGCGCGCGACGCGGCGGGAAGGTGGAGCTATGAAGACAGCGATCCTTGTTCTTGCACTCGCGGCCTGCGGAGGCGGTGCCGCTTCGCCGGCGGGCGACGGCGGCGGCGATGGCACCATGGGCTGCACCAGCGACCAGAGCTGTTCGGGCTCGACGCCGGTGTGCGACCTGAGCGGCAGCAAGACGTGTGTGCAATGCACCACGACCGAATCGAGCGCGTGCAGCGGCACCACCCCGATCTGCGGCACCGACGACACCTGCGGCGCGTGCACGATGCATAGCCAGTGCGCATCGGACGTGTGCCTACCCGACGGCTCGTGCAGCGATGGTGGCAACGTCGCTTACGTCGACCCGGCTGGCACGGACAACGACACGTGCTCGATGGCGATGCCATGCACCAAGGTCGCCAAGGCGCTCGCGACCGCGATGCCTTTCGTCAAATTCACCGGCACGACCAGCGAGCAGGTCACCATCAACAACCAGGACGTCACCCTGCTCGCCGACCCCGGTGCCCAGCTCACCTACTCGATGGCCGGCGTCATCCTCAAGGTCGACGGCACCAGCACGGTGAAGATCTACGACCTCGAGATCGCCGATGGCCTCGGCGCAACGGGCATCGGCATCTCCATGCCTGCCGGCAACACCGCCGACCTCACCCTGCAGCGCGCCAAGCTCACCGGCAACACCGGCGGCGGCATCTCCGCCTCCGGTGGCACGCTCACCGTCACGCAGTCGCAGCTCACCGGCAACACCGGCGGCGGCATCTCCGCCTCCGGTGGCACGCTCACCGTCACGCAGTCGCAGCTCGATCTTAATGACGGCGGCGGCATCAACATTACCGGCGCGACGACGTTCACGATCATCAACAACTTCATCTACCGAAACGGGAACTCGTCGACGTCGTCAGTCGGCGGAGCCTCGCTCATGCCCGCCGGCACGAGCAGCTTCGAATTCAACACCGTCGTCGACAACCAGATCAAGAGCAGCACGATCCTGGCCGGCGGCGTGTTGTGCGATCAGAGTGGTTTCGCCGCACCTAACAACATCATCGCGCGCAATGACGTAAACAGCATGGCCAGCGCTACCAACGCGAATACCCTCGGCCAGTGTACTTATCCGACCTCGTTCATCATGGCCGATCTCACAAGCCTCGCCCTCAAGAGCCCCGACAATACGCCCTACGACTACCACCTCACCGCGGCGAGCACCCCCGCCATCGATCAGGCGACCGCCGATGCGACGGTCACCGTCGACATCGACGGCGACTCTCGCCCGCAGGGCAACGGCTACGACATCGGTGCCGACGAATACAAACCCTAGCAACGCGCGCGCGACGCGGCGGGATGGTGGATCTATGAAGACAGCGATCCTTGTTCTTGCACTCGCGGCCTGCGGAGGCGGTGCCGCTTCGCCGGCGGCCGACGGCGCCAGCGATAGCACCACCGGCTGCACCAGCGACCAGAGCTGTTCGGGCTCGACGCCGGTGTGCGACCTGAGCGGCAGCAAGACGTGTGTGCAATGCACCACGACCGAATCGAGCGCGTGCAGCGGCACCACCCCGATCTGCGGCACCGACGACACCTGCGGCGCGTGCACGATGCATAGCCAGTGCGCATCGGACGTGTGCCTACCCGACGGCTCGTGCAGCGATGGTGGCAACGTCGCTTACGTCGACCCGGCTGGCACGGACAACGACACGTGCTCGAAGGCGATGCCGTGCACCAAGGTCGCCAAGGCGCTCGCCACTGCGATGCCTTTTGTCAAATTCACCGGGACGACCAGCGAGCAGGTCACCATCAACAACCAGGACGTCACCCTGCTCGCCGACCCTGGTGCACAGCTCACCTACTCGATGGCCGGCGTCATCCTCAAGGTCGACGGCACCAGCACGGTAAAGATCTACGACCTCGAGATCGCCAACGGCCTTGGCGCAACGGGCATCGGCATCTCCATGCCTGCCGGCAACACCGCCGACCTCACCCTGCAGCGCGCCAAGCTCACCGGCAACACCGGCGGCGGCATCTCCGCCTCCGGTGGCACGCTCACCGTCACGCAGTCGCAGCTCACCGGCAACACCGGCGGCGGCATCTCGGCCTCCGGTGGCACGCTCACCGTCACGCAGTCACAGCTCACCGGCAACACCGGCGGCGGCATCTCCATAACGGTGGCACGCTCACGTTCACCATCGTGAACAACTTTATTGCCCAAAATGGTGCAGGAACCTCGGGGCTCGGCGGCGTGAAGATCGACACGATCACGTCGGCAGGAACGCACCAGATGGACTTCAACACGATCACGGCGAACCTTGGTCCGGGGACCGTCGATACTGGCGTTTCGTGCGGCACCGTCGTCGTCCCGCTCGTGTTCGACAGCAATATCATCTTCGACAACATCGTCTCGATGGGTGGAACCCAGATCGGCGGCAGCGCGAACTGCATGACGACCTATTCCGACATCGGCCCGGACACCGCGACCGGCACCGGTAACATCAACATGGATCCCGCATTCGTGAATGTCTCGGGCGGCGACTTCCACATCACGAGCAGCTCGCCATGCAAAGACGCCGCTAACTCCGCGGCAACGCTCGCGGTCGATGTCGACGGCGATTCTCGCCCGCAGGGCAACGGCTACGACATCGGCGCCGACGAATACAAACCCTAACAACACGCGCGCGACGCGGCGGGAAGGTGGAGCTATGAAGACAGCGATCCTTGTTCTTGAACTCGCGGCCTGCGGAGCTGGTGCCGCTTCGCCCGCGGCCGATGGCGGCAGCGGCAGTACCACGGGCTGCACCAGCGACCAGAGCTGTTCCGGCGCGACGCCGGTGTGCGACCTGAACGGCAGCAAGACGTGTGTGCAATGCACCACGACCGAATCGAGCGCGTGCAGCGGGACCACACCGATCTGCGGCACCGATGACACCTGCGGCGCGTGCACGATGCATAGCCAGTGCGCATCGGACGTGTGCCTACCCGACGGCTCGTGCAGCGATGGTGGCAACGTCGCTTACGTCGACCCGGCTGGCACGGACAACGACACGTGCTCGAAGGCGATGCCGTGCACCAAGGTCGCCAAGGCGCTCGCCACTGCGATGCCTTTTGTCAAATTCACCGGGACGACCAGCGAGCAGGTCACCATCAACAACCAGGACGTCACCCTGCTCGCCGACCCTGGTGCACAGCTCACCTACTCGATGGCCGGCGTCATCCTCAAGGTCGACGGCACCAGCACGGTAAAGATCTACGACCTCGAGATCGCCAACGGCCTTGGCGCAACGGGCATCGGCATCTCCATGCCTGCCGGCAACACCGCCGACCTCACCCTGCAGCGCGCCAAGCTCACCGGCAACACCGGCGGCGGCATCTCCGCCTCCGGTGGCACGCTCACCGTCACGCAGTCGCAGCTCACCGGCAACACCGGCGGCGGCATCTCCGCCTCCGGTGGCACGCTCACCGTCACGCAGTCGCAGCTCACCGGCAACACCGGCGGCGGCATCTCCGCCTCCGGTGGCACGCTCACCGTCACGCAGTCCACGATCGATCTTAATGACGGCGGCGGCATCAACATTACCGGCGCGACGACGTTCACGATCATCAACAACTTCATCTACCGAAACGGGAACTCGTCGACGTCGTCAGTCGGCGGAGCCTCGCTCATGCCCGCCGGCACGAGCAGCTTCGAATTCAACACCGTCGTCGACAACCAGATCAAGAGCAGCACGATCCTGGCCGGCGGCGTGTTGTGCGATCAGAGTGGTTTCGCCGCACCTAACAACATCATCGCGCGCAATGACGTAAACAGCATGGCCAGCGCTACCAACGCGAATACCCTCGGCCAGTGTACTTATCCGACCTCGTTCATCATGGCCGATCTCACAAGCCTCGCCCTCAAGAGCCCCGACAATACGCCCTACGACTACCACCTCACCGCGGCGAGCACCCCCGCCATCGATCAGGCGACCGCCGATGCGACGGTCACCGTCGACATCGACGGCGACTCTCGCCCGCAGGGCAACGGCTACGACATCGGTGCCGACGAATACAAACCCTAGCAACGCGCGCGCGACGCGGCGGGATGGTGGATCTATGAAGACAGCGATCCTTGTTCTTGCACTCGCGGCCTGCGGAGGCGGTGCCGCTTCGCCGGCGGCCGACGGCGCCAGCGATAGCACCACCGGCTGCACCAGCGACCAGAGCTGTTCGGGCTCGACGCCGGTGTGCGACCTGAGCGGCAGCAAGACGTGTGTGCAATGCACCACGACCGAATCGAGCGCGTGCAGCGGCACCACCCCGATCTGCGGCACCGACGACACCTGCGGCGCGTGCACGATGCATAGCCAGTGCGCATCGGACGTGTGCCTACCCGACGGCTCGTGCAGCGATGGTGGCAACGTCGCTTACGTCGACCCGGCTGGCACGGACAACGACACGTGCTCGATGGCGATGCCATGCACCAAGGTCGCCAAGGCGCTCGCGACCGCGATGCCTTTCGTCAAATTCACCGGCACGACCAGCGAGCAGGTCACCATCAACAACCAGGACGTCACCCTGCTCGCCGACCCTGGTGCACAGCTCACCTACTCGATGGCCGGCGTCATCCTCAAGGTCGACGGCACCAGCACGGTAAAGATCTACGACCTCGAGATCGCCAACGGCCTTGGCGCAACGGGCATCGGCATCTCCATGCCTGCCGGCAACACCGCCGACCTCACCCTGCAGCGCGCCAAGCTCACCGGCAACACCGGCGGCGGCATCTCCGCCTCCGGTGGCACGCTCACCGTCACGCAGTCGCAGCTCACCGGCAACACCGGCGGCGGCATCTCCGCCTCCGGTGGCACGCTCACCGTCGCGCAGTCGCAGCTCGACCTTAACGACGGCGGCGGCATCAACATTACCGGTGCCACGACCTTCTCTATCATCAACAACTTCATCTATCGGAACGGGAACTCGTCGACGTCGTCAGTCGGCGGAGCCTCGCTCATGCCCGCCGGCACGAGCAGCTTCGAATTCAACACCGTCGTCGACAACCTCGTCAAGAGCGGCGGTGCGCTCGCGGGGGGCGTCGCCTGCGATCAAACCGGATTCGCAGCGCCGAACAACATCATCGCTCGCAACGAGGTCAATGGTATGGCGTCGGCGGCGAACGCAAACACGAACTCGATCCTGCTCTGCACGTTCCCGACCGCAGTGGTGGCGACAGACCTCACAAGCCTGGCGCTCGTCAGCCCGGACACAACGCCGTACGACTACCACCTGACCGCGGCGAGCACGCCTGCCATCGATCAGGCGACGACCGATGCGACGGTCACCGTCGACGTCGACGGCGACACTCGCCCGCAGGGGAACGGCTACGACATCGGCGCCGACGAGTACAAGCCGTAAGGTCATGCGAGGTCGGAGGGCGTGAGGGGGATGCGAGCACTGCAGCCACAGCTCGTGGCCCAGGTCGAGGGCTGGTTGCGCCACCACGGCCACCAGCTCGCACCGGCCGCGCTCGAGCCCGATGCGATCAACACGCTGATCGACTGCGTCGTCGTGCAAGACGACGCGTGCGTGCGCACCGTCGTCGACAAGCGCGCCCACGCCAACAGCATCGTGTTCGCTCGCGCCGACGTCACCCCGACCGACGACGGCACCCGCAACATCACGCTCGTCGGCTACTGGCTCGTCAAGGGCCACGACGCCGTCGCCGAGCGCCGCAACTGCGAGCGCTGCACCGACCAGAGCCTGCGCAACGCCGCCGACGACATGATGACCGCCCTCGCCCACGCCGGCGAGCTCGACCCCGGCCACCTCGCCCTCCGCTCCACCCCGCCAGGCGCCAAGGTCCTCATCGACGGCACCCCCGTCGGCGTCACCCCGCTCGACTACGACCTCGCGCCCGGCAACCACAAGATCTCCGTCACCGCCGACCAGCACAACGTCGAGACCCGCGACGTCATCGTGCGCAAGGGCGAGACCACCACCGTCGACATCCCGCTCAAGGACCTCGGCGACGCCGGCCCGCCCGACACCGGCCGGCCCTCCCACCTCGTCCCCGGCATCGTCATCGGCGCCGGCGCGGTCGCCGCGATCGCAGGCGTCGCGATGATCGCGAGCGATGGCAACTCGAAGACCGGCCCTCAGACGATGACCTACACCGACAGCTCGCCGGCCGATTTCGTCCTCGCGGGCGCCGGCGTGGTCGCGATCGGCGTCGGCGTCTATCTGTGGTTGCGCGCGAATTCACACGCGAGCTCGGCACCGATCGCGACGATCACGCGCGATGGGGGCGTCGTTGGTTGGTCTGGTCGCTTCTGATTCTCGAGGAGGACATCATGGTGAAAGCTTCGTTCGTCATCGGGCTCGCGGCTGTTCTCGCGGTGGGATGCAGTCACAACAACGACAACTTCTGTCCGGGTCGCAACCCCGACAACAACTGCAGCGAGCCCGCGGTCGACGGCGGCACCGACGGCTCCGCCACCTGCGGCTCGAACGCCGACTGCACCGGAGCCGGCGCATCCGTGTGCGATACGACGGTCTCGCCGCACGAGTGCGTCGAATGCACGTCGGGTGATCACGCGGCGTGTAGCGGCACGACCCCGGTCTGCGGCACCGATGACACCTGCGGCGCGTGCACGATGGACAGCCAGTGCACGGACTCCGGCGTCTGCATGCCCGACGGCTCGTGCGCCGTGGCCGCTGATGTGCTGTACGCGGATCCCACGGGCAGCGGCAGTGACTGCACCAAGATCGCGCCGTGTGATCTGCCGACGGCGGTCGGCAAGGTCACGACGACGCAATCGATCGTCCACCTCAACGCAGGTACCTACGACCTCACCGACACGCTCACGCTGACCGGAACGATGACCCTCGTTGGCCGCGGGGCGGGCGTTGACCGCAACGCCGGTGCCTCGGGTCCGACCCTGTCGCTTCACAGCGCGGCGAACGTCACGATCGATTTCCTCGAAGTATTCGGCGGCGACGGAGTCACAGGCGACGGCATCGACTGCCCGGCTGCGATACTCAGCGTTGAGCAGGCGCTTATCGACAACAACGATGGCTCGGGAATCAGCACGAACGGCTGCACGCTCACCCTCTCTCGGTCGACGCTCACCCTCAACTCGGGCGGTGGTATCGACATGGTCGGGGCTACGACGTTCACGATTTCCAACAACTTTATCTACCGGAATGGGAATTCGTCAACGTCGTCGGTCGGCGGAGCCTCGCTCACGCCTACAGGGACGAGCACCTTCGAGTTCAACACGGTCGTCGACAACGAGATCAAGAACAGCACGGTCTTGGCCGGCGGCGTGTTGTGCGATCAGAGTGGGTTCACCGCGCCGAACAACATCATCGCGCGCAATGACGTAAACAGCATGGCCAGCGCTACCAACGCAAACACCCTCGGCCAATGTACCTACCCAACCTCGTTCATCATGGCCGATCTCACGAGCCTCGCGCTCGGGAGCCCCGACAACACCCCGTACGACTACCACCTCACTGCAGCGAGCACACCTGCCATCGATCAGGCGACCGCGGACTCGACGGTCAAGGTCGATGTCGACGGCGATTCTCGCCCGCAGGGTAACGGCTACGACATCGGCGCCGACGAGTACAAACCATAAGCATCGCAAGGTCGTGGGCGTGATGGGGACACAAACATTGCAGCCGCACCTCGCGTGCGTGCGCACCGTCGTCGACAAGCGCGCCCACGCCAACAGCATCGTGTTCGCTCGCGCCGACGTCACCCCGACCGACGACGGCACCCGCAACATCACGCTCGTCGGCTACTGGCTCGTCAAGGGCCACGACGCCGTCGCCGAGCGCCGCAACTGCGAGCGCTGCACCGACCAGAGCCTGCGCAACGCCGCCGACGACATGATGACCGCCCTCGCCCACGCCGGCGAGCTCGACCCCGGCCACCTCGCCCTCCGCTCCACCCCGCCAGGCGCCAAGGTCCTCATCGACGGCACCCCCGTCGGCGTCACCCCGCTCGACTACGACCTCGCGCCCGGCAACCACAAGATCTCCGTCACCGCCGACCAGCACAACGTCGAGACCCGCGACGTCATCGTGCGCAAGGGCGAGACCACCACCGTCGACATCCCGCTCAAGGACCTCGGCGACGCCGGCCCGCCCGACACCGGCCGGCCCTCCCACCTCGTGCCCGGCATCGTCATCGGCGCCGGCGCGGTCGCCGCGATTGCAGGCGTCGCGATGATCGCGAGCGACAAAGGCACGCCGAGCCCGATCGGGGTGCAACAGCCGAACTATCCGAACAGCTCGCCCGGCGACTACGTGCTCGCCGGTGCCGGCGCGGTCGCGATCGGCGTCGGCGTGTACTTGTGGTTGCGCGCGAATTCGCATGCGGACTCGGCTCCGATCGCGACGGTGACGCGCGACGGCGGCGTCGTTGGTTGGTCTGGTCGCTTCTGATTCTCGAGGAGGACGTCATGGTCAAGACTTGCTTCGTGCTCGCTCTCACCGCTCTGCTTGCCGCGGGATGCAACAAGAGCAACCCGAACTATTGCCCGGGCAACCCGGACAACAACTGCACCGAAACCGACGGCGGCAGCGACGGCGCTACCTCGTGCGGCTCCAACGCCGACTGCACCGGCGCCGGCGCGATGGTCTGCGACACGCAGCTCTCGCCGCACGAGTGCGTCCAGTGCACGTCGGGTGATCAAGCTGCCTGCAGCGGAGCGACGCCGGTCTGCATCGGTGATTCGTGTGCCGCTTGCACGATGCACAGCCAGTGCGCGTCGGGAGTCTGTTTGCCCGATGGCTCGTGCGACGACGGCAGCGACGTCGCTTATGTCGACCCGGCTGGCACGGACAACGACACGTGCTCGAAGGCCATGCCGTGCACCAAGGTCGCCAAGGCGCTCGCGACGAACATGGCTTACGTCAAGATGACCGGCTCGACCGACGAGCAAGTGACGATCAACAACCAGACGGTCACGATCCTGGCCGATCCGGGCGCCCAGCTGACGTCGACCAGCATCGGCGTGATCCTGAAGGTCGACGGAACGAGCGTCGTGAAGATCTACGACCTTCAGATCGTGAACGGCCTCGGCGCAACTGGAATCGGTATCTCGATGCCGCCCGGCAACACGGCTTCCCTCGCCCTCGGTCACGTCCAGATCACTGGCAACACCGCTGCCGGTATCTCTGCGAATGGCGGGACCCTGACGGTTTCGCAATCCACACTCGCCCTGAACGGAGCGGGTGGTATCGACCTCACCGGCGCCACGACGTTCACGATCACTAACAACTTCATCTACCGGAACGGGGACTCGTCGACCTCGTCGGTCGGAGGCGCCTCGCTCATGCCCGCCGGCACGAGCACCTTCGAGTTCAACACCGTCGTCGATAACTTGGTAAAGAGCGGTGGCGGGCTCGCGGGTGGAGTCGCGTGCGATCAAACCGGCTTCGCGGCGCCCAACAACATCATCGCCCGCAACGAGGTGAACGGGATGGCTTCGGCCACGAACGCAAACACCAACTCACTCCTACTCTGCACCTTCCCGACCGCGGTGGTGGCGACAGACCTCACGAGTCTTGCTCTCGTGAGCCCAGACACCTCGCCCTATGACTACCACCTCACCACCGCGAGCACGCCCGCCATCGATCAGGCGACGGCGGATGCGACGGTCAAGGTCGATGTCGACGGCGACACTCGCCCGCAGGGCAACGGCTACGACATCGGTGCCGACGAGCTCAGGCAGCCGTAAACGCATCCCGGATAGCTTGGAACGGGTTCGGTCTCGCCGGGCCTCCAACCACGGTGTCACCGAGGGGCTGTACCAGGAGGTGGCCCCGACTAAATGAAGATCATGGCGCACGCGCCTGCCAGACCGCGAACGCAAAGCAGTACGCGGCACGGAGTGCTGAACCGCGACTTGGCCGAGATCCGGCCGGACAATTACCTCCGGTTCGGCCTCGGCCGCAAACAGCCGTAGCAGCCGGCCAAGGCGGGCGGAACTGTGGAGAATGGTACCGATGTCTGCTGATAGTGTGCGGTGCATGCCATCCAGCGACGGAGTCCGAGAGGCTTTGCACCGCCTAGTACCGGAGCTCGCCAGCGGCGAAGTCAGCATCGTCGCGATCGCGCGCGAGGTCGGACAGCGCACGAAGATCATGGTCGCGGGTACGGTCGAGAACCCGGTCGAGGCATTTGTCGGTGCCGACGAGGAACGCGTCACGGCGCTTTCGACCGAGCTGGGCGAGCCGGTAGACCTAATAGCTTGGAACGATGATCCGGTCGGCCGTGTTTGCGACGCACTCGCACCATTCCGTGTCTTGCACGCGTTGATCGACGAAGACGGCCGGAACGTGCGGATGGTCCTCGCCGACCCCCATCCGGACGACTTCGCTGAGCCCGGCGAACCGATCGACGCCCGCGTTCGCATGGTCCATCTCAGGCTTGCGGCATCACTGACACAAGTGAGTATCGAAGCGTGGACCGAGGAACGTTGGTCTCAAGCGAGCGATGCGGAATGGCTGGCACCGTTCGAGAGGCTTCCCCCTGTGCAGCGATGGGGCGACGACATGCTGGCTCAAGCCGCGGAGTTACAATTGGTGGCGAGCGACATCGGCGCCGCCTTGGCCGCGCACGAGGTCGACGTACAGAACGTCGCGGTCTCGACCAACTCGGTCATCCTATTCGGCGTGCGCGATGCAGAGATCTTGCGACGCGCCGTCGAGATCGTTCGCCGCGAGCTCGATCGCCAGGGACTCACGCAGCGAGTGGTCACATCGGCGTAACGTTGTTACGCGCGTGAACGCGCCGGACTTGCGGAGCCGGACCGGAGCCAGACCCGACCGGAGTTCTATCGTCCAGCCGCCAACGATCGGCGAGCAAATCTCGCGCGTCGCGCGCCCCGCGCGGCGTCAGCAAGCCCGATCTCAATCGGCGTCCCGCGCAACGCCTCCGACAGCGCGCCGAGCTGGTCATGGAAGCTCAGTCCTTCTCAAAGCCTTTACAACGCGGATGCGTGATGAGCTCGCGCCAATTGGTGCTCTCGCCGTCCGTGAAGCCGTAATATGTGATCGAACCGATCATTATTCTGCTTCTGATGTCGCTGCAAACGCGCAGCAGGGTAGCCACGCACCGGGTGCCTCGCGGGCTTCGGCCTCGATCCAAGCATCGCGAGGTCGCGTCTTAAACGCCGAACGGCGCTCCGCGGAGACCCTCGAGCAACAGCGCGACACGAAATCGCTAGCCAGCATACTTACCCTTCATTTGGAGGATCCAAGGATCGGGCGACGCGGACGCAGCCTCCAACCTCAAGGCATCCAGCAGGGCGTGTGGGTTCCGGAAATTCTGACCTGACCGATTCCGGAAATTCTGGCCACTCCGGATCGCCAACCGGTGACCCGGGGCACTCCATCTCGCCGACGAGCAATCGCGGCGAGGCAAGGAATGATCGACATGGTCAGAAGACACGAAGTCCAGGTCCTGCGACGCGCAGGTCACAGCCTGGCCGAGACCGCCAAACTGGTCGGCGTCTCGCAAAGAAGCGCTCGACGTCTCGCCGCTGAAGCGGCGGTCGCGAGCTTTGACACGGAGGCCGAGCGCGAGAAGCGCGGGATCGGACGGCCCTCGAAGGCCGAACCGTTCAGGAGCTTCCTCGTCGCCGAATTGGCCGTGCAGCCCGACGTACTCGCCGTCGAGCTACTCCGGCGTGCGAAGAACAAGGGCTACGCGGGCGCCAAGAGCGCGCTCTACGAGCTGGTGAAGGAGCTGCGGCCCAAGCGCATCCGTCCCATCGTCCGCTTCGAAGGGCTCCCGGCCGAATTCTCACAGCACGACTTCGGGCACGTCGATGTGCGATATCTCGACGGGCGTGTCGAGCGCGTGCACTTCTTCGCGTCGCGGTTGAAGTACTCGCGCTGGGTCCAGGTGAGCCTGGTCGAGAACGAGCAGGTCGAGGCGCTCGTCCGCGCGATGGTCGATCACTTCGCCGCCTGGGGCGGCGTACCGCTCGTCTCGGTCTTCGACCGGCCCAAGACGATCGCGCTCAAGTGGACCAAGGAGGGCGTGGTCACCGAGTGGAACCCGGCCTTCGCCGGCGTCGCGCTCGACCTCGGCATCGGCGTCGAGCTGTGCTGGCCGTACAGCCCGGAGCAGAAGGGGTCGGTCGAGAACCTCGTCGGTTGGGTCAAGGGCTCCTTCTTCAAGCAGCGCCGCTTCGTCGACACGGACGATCTGCATCGCCAGCTCGCCGAGTGGCACGACGAGGCCAACACGCAGCGCGCGTCGCGCGCGACCCGCATCGTCCCCGCCGTGCGGCTCGCCGAGGAGAAGCCGCGGCTGCGGCTGCTGCGCACCGTGCCGGCCGACCTCGCGCTCCGCATCCCGCTGACCGTCGGCCCGACGGGGTACGTCGTGCACGACACGCATCCGTACTCGATGTCCCCTGATGCGCTCGGCTTGCCGTGCACGCTCTGGCTGTACCGCGACCGCGTGAAGATCGTCGCTGGGCGCTTCGTCTCGGAGCACGAGCGGAAGTTTGGTCGCGACGAGGGCTCGACCTTGCCGGAGCATCGCGCGCCGCGCGTCGCTGCCGTCCACGGCAAGCGCGCCAAGCGCTACACGAAGCGCGAGCATCTGCTCGGCCTCGGCGAGGAAGCGCTCGCGTACATCACCGAGGTCGTCCATCGCCGGCCCAAGGTCTGGTACCGCGACGTCGACGAGCTGCACGACCTTCTCGAGGTCTACGGCGACATCGCCTTGCGGCTCGCCTTTGTGCGCGGCCTCGCCGAGCGCGTCTACGGACACGAGTACATCGCCCACTACCTCGCTAACCCCGTCGGCGTCATCCGCGCCGCTCAGCAGGAGCTCTTCTCGTGAAGCCATTCGATCTCAACGTCGACGCCATGCTCAAGCGCCTCAGCCTCGCGAACACGCGTCGCACGTGGCGCGACCTCGTCGCGCGCGCCGAGAAGGAACAGTGGAGCTACCACGACTTCCTCTCGACGCTGGTCGCAGAGGAGGTCGCCCATCGCCAGCAGACGCGCATCCAACGCAACGCTCAGCGCAGCTGCTTTCCCTTTCTCAAGACCGTCGACGACTTCAACTTCACCTACCAAAGCACCGTCAAGCTCGCGCTGCTGGGCTCGGCGCTGTCACCCGACTTCGTCACCGACGGGCGGAACCTGATCTTCCACGGCAAGCCGGGACGCGGGAAGACACACCTCGCGGTCGCGATCGGCTACCGCGCGATCCAGAACGGCTTCGACGCCCTCTTCGTCACCGCTGCCGAGCTCATCGAGGACCTCTCCGTCGCTTCGCACGACAACCAGCTCGCCGATGCGCTCGTGCGCTACGTCGCGCCTCACGTACTCATCGTCGACGAGGTCGGCTATCTCACCTACGGCCAGGACGCGGCGAACGTCCTCTACCACGTCGTCACGCAGCGCCACCAAGCGCGACGCTCGATGGTCTTCACTTCGAACAAGCCGCCCGACGACTGGGGCACGGTCCTCCACGATGACGACCTCGCCGCGGCGATCATCGACCGGGTGCTCGAGCGCGGTCGCCTGCTCAAGCTCGATGGTCCCTCGATGCGCACGCAGCACCTCGGGCTTGACGCGCCGGCTCACGCTGCGGCAGGGTCTCCGGAGGTGGCCAGAATTTCCGGAATTCAGGGGCCAGAATTTCCGGAACCCACAGGGCGGAATGAGATGGATCGATCTGCAACAAGCGCCAGAGAACATTCGGCACGCCGCGAACCTCAGCGAGACGATCTCGATCCGTTTGGACCAACCTAAGGAGCCGTTGTATCGCGTTAGCGCCACGTTCCCATGGCAGTTGCCAGACAACCGCGCGTTCAGGAGCGGTCCCTGATTCTATCAAGGAGAGGGCGGCCTCTCCGAGAGCCCGCTCCGCTGGCGTTCCTTTTAGCTGCTCCGCCAGCTCCGCCAGCGCCGAGGCGACATCGATGTCGGATCGCAGCCAGGATGGCCCCAACGAGTATCTTGCCGCTTCGCGGATCACCGCCAGCCAATTCGTGTCG
The DNA here is from genome assembly GCA_963848295.1 of uncultured delta proteobacterium. GTDB lineage: Bacteria > Myxococcota_A > Polyangia > Haliangiales > Haliangiaceae > JABFXX01. The sequence goes on from CAWKDB010000010.1 coordinate 551,519, forward strand.
TCGCCGTAGGTCCGGCCCAAATAGGTGACAGCGCCGCTCATTTGATCACCAGAGGCGAACGCGTGAGTTCGGAGAGCAGAATTGGGCCCATCACGATCTCGCGTATCGGCACTTGGCCGTTCACCTGCGGGCTCGTTCTGCCATGCGGCTCGTTCCAATCTCGATTCAACACACCTTCTGGCGCCAAGGTAAGATCGAGTGCTGTTGGACGGAACGCTCCCTCATCGTGCCCAGGGGAGACAACAAGTTCCTCGGGGATCTGGGCGATCTGGTAGCCGTCCGCGTACTCCGGCCCAACAGCGAGCTGACTTCTCAGTTCCATCGGAGGGATCCCTTCGGGAACATCGTTGCCAGCAAAGTACCAGCCCGACGCACCAGGCGGCCAATCACCTACGACTGCACTGGCGTCCACGTCGGTCATTGGGTCGAAGCCGAGCCGACACGGCGCTGCCGGCTGCCGAGGCGATCCCGGCGGTCGCGATCGTGATCGCGACCGCTTTGGCGAGCGAGACGAGCGCCTGAATGAGCTCGGCATCGTGAACCCTCTCGCGAACCTCATGGATGAAGTCGCGCAGATCCTCGTCGCCGGCGATCCGCGCGAACGCCTTGCGCGCCGCCGCGAGGCCGTACGCTCGGCCCTGCCACTCGCCCCAGCCGTCGGGGGCTCGCTCGTCGACCTGCACCACCGGCGTGCCGTCGCGCTGCGCTTGGATCCACAACCTCTCGATCGAGAACAACCGATCCCGGACGTCCGAAACCAAGTCAGGCGGGAGCTTCAGCCCCGGGAACATGCGGTGGAAGTCCTCGCCGCTTCCGAACGCGTGGTCAGCGGCGGCCTGCAGCTCGAGCAGCGCGTCGCGCGCGGCGGTGATCCGCGATCGCAGCGCGACGTCTCGGCAATTACCTCCGGTTCGGTCTCGCGGGAGTGAGCCGCGCTGCGCAGGCACACCACGTACTTTCCGCCCGAGCGGCCCGTCGAGCGCTCTGTACCCGTCGAAGACCTGGTCGACCTCGCGATCGTCGGCGCGACCGCTGCATTCTCCGCCGGGCCACTGCTCTCTTGCGGCTCGCCGAACCATCGCTCTCGATCGCCCGTCGCGTCATGAGTGTACGTGAACCCGAAGGCTGATCGACGCCCGCAGCACGGCCATCCCTGCGATGGCGTCTTACGGCCCGAGAAACCTCTTTGCGGTCTCGCGAGTCAGGTCATCCGCGTCAGGCTTCGCGGCCTCGCGGTGCAAGAAATCAAGCACTCGTCGATCGTGGGGAAACTTGTTCGCAAGCTTCCACAGCACGGTGGCTACGTCGCGCGGGTTGCGGCCGAATCGCTCGGGCTCACGCTCCAACATCGCGAGGACCCGCGATGGCGCATTGGGAGCATCTTCGTACGGCAGAACTGATGCCATCTCGGCTTCTGCGCACTCACTCGTCTCGATCACGCTGAGAGCCGCGTCGGCGAGTCGTTCGCGCAAGCCCGTTCCGTGAAATGCCTCGCCCCAATCAGCCACCGCCCACACGTGCGGAAGATCTGACCGCAGCCATGACGGGCCGTTCCCCTTTACGGCATCACGTACCTCGGCGGCGAAATCGCTGCCTTCATCGAAGACTCGCCCACGATATTCGACGCGCGTCGCTGTCACGGCATCACCAAGGGCGCCCGCCTCGTGGCCGACAGTGGAAGAGGAGGCATGACGCACTCGCGAGCATCGGCTTGCCCTGGCTTGAGCGCGGCTGGATCCGTGCGACCTGCGTGCTCCTCGTGATCAGGATTTAGTTTGCCCTCAGGGGAGAGGGAAAGGTCGAGAGCGGTCGGCCGAGAAGCCCCACCCTCGGCATTCCGATCTGGCATGGCGAGTTCGGGCGGCAGTTCGACGATCTGGTACCCGTCCTCGTACTCGGGGCCGACTGCGAGCCGCATACGCATTTCCGTAGGCGAAATGCCGGCCGGCACGTCGTTTCCAGCGAAGAACCAACCGGATGCACCTGGCGGAAAATCACCGATCATCGCGTCGGAATTCACGTCGGCCATCGGATCAAACACCAAGCGGCCCGCCTTCACTAAGTCTACGAGCTTCGCAGCCATTCCCCAAGCGTCTTTCGGGCTGGGCTTGACCGGCGGAATCTCGGACGAAAGCTTGCTTGCACGGACATAGAGGTCGGCCGTCGCGTTTGCGAGTAACCACTTGAGAGACAATGCTCGGCGGAGCCCGCCCAGTTCCCGCTTCACGAAGTCAGCGCTTGGCATCTTGCGCCCTTTGCGCAAATACGCGTCGGGGTGCCTGAGCGTGACGTCCCTCATGAGGCGGTGTAAATCGACGACGGGCTGTTCGGACCTTGCAAACTCGACGGCGAGATCGGCGAGGAAGGCTACGCGCACATCGTTCGGTAGGTTCTTGTCCTCGTGAACCTCCCGCAACCTGCGGAGCCCTGCTTCGTTTCCTGGCGTCGCCGGTAACAAATCGCCAGCGTGCGGATCCCCGCGCAGCAGTGCCGCCCGTAGAGCCGCCGGTTCTAAGGCCGAGGTTCGCCCCGCTGCGTGAGCACCTTCCCGCGACGGTCTCTCCTTATGGGAGTCAGCATCGGCGGTCGCTCCGAGCAGCTCGCGCTCCTGCTCGATCAGCGCCTGGTTGCGCGCCTGCAGCTCCGCGCCCGCGTTCGGATCGGGCGCGGGGTCGGCGGCGAGGAGCGCGGCGTCGGCATAGAACGCGTCGCGCGCCGCGAACAGCGCCTTGGCGGCAGGCAGCTGGCCGCGCTTGGAGCCCTCGAGCGCGGCGCGGTGCTCGTGCCACGCGCGGACGCGGCCGTGGAAGAACTTGCCGACCGCGATCGCGGCGCCCTGCATCAGCGCCATCTCCGCGAACGACGACGACGCGTCGGCGCTCCCTCGGAACGTCGTGACCAGCCGGTGCGCGGCCCACTGCGAGGCGGCGCCGGTGACCTTGTCGAGCATCGCCGGGGTGCCCGCGAAGTCGGCAGACGCCAACAGCGTGGCGCGCTCGCCCTCGGCGAGCCCCGGCAACGTCGCGAGCTGGCGCGCCTCGTTGCTCGCGATCGCCTGCGCCGAGCGCAACGGACGCAACAGCCCGCGGCTGAAGACGTCCATGAGCGCGTTTTCGAGCACGGCCGAGCCCGCGTCGCCGGGGCCGCCGGACTGGGCGAGCTGGACCGCGGCGTTGATCGAGGCATTGACCGCGATGTCCGACGTGAACGCTGCGGTCTCGACCGCGAACCGCGCGACCTGCTGGCCGGTGGTCGCCGTCACCGTGACACCGTCGACCGCAACCGCCGCCCCCGCTGCCGCCTCTTCACCGCCGGCGATCGCAGCCGACACGGCGCTGCCGGCTGCCGAGGCGATCCCGGCGGTCGCGATCGTGATCGCGACCGCTTTGGCGAGCGAGACGAGCGCCTGGATGATCTCGGCATCGTGGACCCTCTCGCGAACCTCATGGATGAAGTCGCGCAGATCCTCGTCGCCGGCGATCCGCGCGAACGCCTTGCGCGCCGCCGCGAGGCCGTACGCTCGGCCCTGCCACTCGCCCCAGCCGTCGGGGGCTCGCTCGTCGACCTGCACCACCGGCGTGCCGTCGCGCTGCGCTTGGATCCACAACCTCTCGATCGAGAACAACCGATCCCGGACGTCCGAAACCAAGTCAGGCGGGAGCTTCAGCCCCGGGAACATGCGGTGGAAGTCCTCGCCGCTTCCGAACGCGTGGTCAGCGGCGGCCTGCAGCTCGAGCAGCGCGTCGCGCGCGGCGGTGATCCGCGATCGCAGCGCGACCTCTCCGGCGGCAGTCGCCGCCTCGGATTGCAGGTACGGCGCGGTGCCCGCGTGGGTGCCGAGCAAGGCCTGTTGGCGCTCGTCGTGAATCGCGGCGTCCGCCTCGCTCGTTCCGACGGCCGAGTGTTCGCCGACTGCGATCAGATCGCGAGTGCCGCTGTGCAGCTCGACTTGTGCGGCGTCGAGCTCGTCGAGCTGTGCGGCTCGCGCCTGCTGGTCCAATGACTCGACGAGCTCGTTGCTCTGATCGCGCAGCTCGGAGACCGCGGCAGCTTGGACATAGGTCTGAAGCCGCGCGAGTAACGGAACGCGCTCACCGACCCGCCACGGGTCGATCGCGCGGATCTGGCGAACCAGCGGGCCCACCTTCGCCGTGATCGTCCGGAGCTGGGTGATCTGAAACTGGAGGACCGGGAGCCACGCCGCGGCGTTGCTATCGCTCCACAGCGCGACCCGCTCGGCGCGCGCCGAGTACGCGGCCCCGAGCGCGCTGCCGACCCCGAGCGGCGTCACCTCCGCATCGAGCGCGTCGAGCACGACACCGACCGTGCGATCGAGCTCGATCAGGCGTTTCACGGTCGCCGGCTCACTCGCGGCTCCGGCGAACTGGCGCGTCGCCGCGTCGGCATTGCCGTACGCGGAGCCCACCATGGCGACGACTTGGGCGCCGGGGGACAGCTCGGTCGTCGCTACGGGCGGCATCCCGAGGAGTCGTCGTGCGGGCTGTTCGAGCTGTGCGTTCGCGGAGACGTTGTTCGTTCCCACGAACGCGTGCGGGTATTGCTCGGCGATCAGCGCTCGCGCCACCTCCGGATCGATCCGGAACGCGTCGCCTTCTTTGTGGACGGCGAACGCCATCGTCGACTTCGCCGAATCGCGCCATAGCGCTGCCGCGACCTCCTCGGCCGTCGCGGTGCTCGGAGTCGCTCGAACGAAGTTCCATAGCGCCGCGCTCTCGCGCCCGAGCCACTGCACGTCGACGTGGTGCAGCGCGGTCGGCGTCGTCTTCGCCGCCTCGACACCGTCATCCACGACGATGCCCGGCAACGCGAGCGCCCGCGCGACGAACGCATCCATCGGATGACTCGCGATCAGGTCGTCGCTGCTCGGCCGCTGCCCGGTTCGAGCCCATGCGTCGGCGAACCGCGGCCCCACGCGCGTGCGCAGCGAGACCACCGCCGCGCGCTCGACGAGCTGCGCGAGCGCCTCGGCGAACTCCGGCGCCCACGCGTCGATCTCGTGCGCGCGTTGCTTTTCTTTCTTCGCGTCGCGCGGGCCGATCGACGAGAGCTCGCGTCCTGTGACGTAGCGGTCGAACCGGCCTTCGAGGTCGCCCGGCGAGACCAGCGCGGGCATGGTCTCGCCGTGCTCGAGTGAATCGCCGACGAGGCGGGCGAGGCGGCTCGAGAACGTCTGGTCGCCGCGGAGGCCGCCATAGCCGGCGCGGTCGAACGCCTCGTCGCCGCCTCTGGCCCAGCGCAGCCCCGGGCCGGGCGCGGGCCACGCCGCGTCGGCGAGCTGCGACGCGATCGCCAGCGTCAACGGCGCACGGAACATCGTCAGGTACTCGATGAGCAGCGTCCGCGGCTGTTCGGTTGCGGATGCCGGCGACGGTGCACGCGACGCGCCGTCATGCACCATCACGGCGGCTGGGGACAGCAGACCGCCGAACATCGGCGCGCCGGTGCGCGCGACCGTGCCGTTGCGCAGTGCCTCGAGCAGGCGCTTGCGCGTGGCGTCGTCGAGTCGGGCGAACCGCGCGGCCACGTCATCGCCGGATCCCGGGCGATAGCGCGCGAGCCGGGCAGCCAACGCGCGGCGTTCGGAGCCGTCGAGATGCCGACAGCACCCCGTCGAGCCGGGCTTCGACCTCGACGCCGGCTTCGAGGATCCGGCGCAAGGTGTCGTCGGTCGTCACTGTGGCTGGCGTCGCTTGGTCGGGGAGCGACGCCGCGTCCCGGGGTGCGTGCCCCGCTCGCATCGCCTCGCGCTTGCGCGCGCCTCCGAGGTACGCGAGCACCGCATCGAATCGGCTCCTCGTGATCCGGACGTTGGGCGCGAGCGCGGACGCGATCGGATCGCCCGCGCGCGCGCGGTGCGGTCAACCGGCGCGCCAACACCGAGCACTCGGCCGGAGACATCTGATCGAGCTCGGCCTTCAGTGCCGCCTCCTTCCGAGCCCAGCCGTCCCTCGCGCCGTCGACCGGGGCTTCGAGCACCGCGACGAGCTCCGCCTCGCGCGACACCGGAGACCAGCCCAGCGGCGGTTCTGCCAGCTCGTTCGCCGAGGTCTCGTGCTGGACGAGCGCGCGCTCGGCGTCGTTCAGCTGTCGCCGGGACTCGTCCGACGCCGCGCTCGCCCCGGCGCGAGCGGTGACGAGCTCGTGCTTGGCTTCTGCAAGGCGCCGGTCGAGCGCCTGCTTGGCGGTGGCCCAATGCTTCGGGTCGTTCGCGGCGTGAGCTTTGCGGACCTCGTCGACGGCGAACCCGAGCGTCTCGATGTCGCGCTTCGCGGTGGCGACCGCATCGTCGGCTTGCTGCGCCGGGGTCCGCGCCGGCGCGCGATACGGGTCGGCCGAACCGACGCGCGGCGCATAGCTCAACTCGTGGCTCTGACCCGGACCGGCGAGCTCGCTCACGCGCCGGGGTATCGACACGTCGCCGCGAGAGTTGCGTCGACCCCCGTGGGTCGTCTTTCGCGCCTAAGTGACTGAAACTGCGACACGCAACTCTCGGCGCGCCGCGGCCGATAGCGCCGCCCATGACGAACCAACTGCTCTCTCTAATGACGGTCTTCGTGGCGGCTTGCGGTGCGGTCGTGGCACCGGCCCACGGCTCGGGCGCGGAGCCTGACGCGGGCTCGGCCGGTCGCGACTCGAACGCCGGCGATGGCAACTCGACCGACGCCGGTCCGTGCGAGGTCGACAGCGACTGCACCGCGTCCGGCGTGTGCATGCCCGATGGGTCGTGCGCCGCGGCGTCGACCGTGGCCTACGCGAGCCCGATCGGTGCCGACGCGACGAGCTGCACGATGGCCGACAAGTGCTCGCTCGCGACCGCCTCGGCGACGAGCGCATCGGTCATCCACCTCGATCCGGGCACGTATACGACGCCGGTCACGCTCGCGAACACGGTCACGCTGGTCGGCCGTGGCGCGACGGTCGAGAACAGCGGGAATGGCGCGACGATCGGCGTGAAGACGAACGCGAACGTCACGATCGATTACCTCGAGATCGACGGCGGGACCGGCAAACTCGGCAACGGTCTCTACTGCAGCGAGGGCTCGCTCGTGTTGAATCAAGTCACCGTGCAGCACAGCGGTGCCCAGGGTATCTACTCGTTCTTGTGCGCGCTGTCCGTCCAACAGTCGACGATCGAGGACAACGCGGGGTTCGGGATCGAGACCGGCGGCGGCGTGACGACGATCAGCCGCTCGACGATCGCGTCGAACCAGCTCGGCGGCATCGGCATGACGTCGGCCGGGCACTTCGACATCACGAACACGTTCGTGACCGGCAACGGCGGCGCCGAGTCGACCGCCGACACCGGCGGCGTCTATCTCGACCCCGATGCGTCGCCGAACAACCGGTTCGAGCTCAACACCGTGGTCGGCAACGTCGTGGGCGACGGCACGACGGGCGGCATCCGCTGCCTCGCGCCGTTCACGGCGGCGAACAACATCATCGTCGGCAACCTCAAGCTCGGCGAGACCGCGGACTCGGCCGGTTCGTGCACGCACCTGACGTCGCTGGTCGGCGAATCGCAGTCCGCGGTGGGCTTCAAGTCGCTGACCGACTTCCACCTCTCGGCGGCAAGCCCGGCGATCGACGAGGCCACCACACCGTCCACCGTGGTGACCGACTTCGACGGCGACCCTCGGCCGCAAGGGGCCGCGAAAGACATCGGCGCGGACGAGTACAAGCCGTAATTCGGTTAGAATATGCGACGGGGCATGCGTGTCAGGATCGCGCTCGTAGTCTTCGCCGCCACCGTGCGCGCGGTGGGCGCCGCACCGGGCGGCATCGTGCTCGAATCGTACACGGGCGACCGCCCGGACGATGCGACGCGCCTGTTGTCGCCGCTGCTCGACGAGCTCGCGAAGCGCGGCGTCGTCGGCGGCTACGATGTCGTCGGCCGGAAATACGAAGCGGAGGTGTCGCGCTCGACGTTGTCGATCGAAGGGCTAACCCCGGATTTCGCGGATCGAATCGAACGCGGCCACAAGGCGTGGATCGAAGGCAGGTTCGACGAGGCGGTGTCGCTGCTGTCGCCGATGATCGATGCCGCTCACGCGAACCCCGGTGCCTTCGCGCAGAACCAGCCGCTGCGCGAGCGGTTGCTCAAGGGCCTGATCGCGCTCGCGCTGTCGCAGCAACGCATGGGCGATCCGAGCTCGTCGCGCACGACGTTCGGCGAGATCCTGCGCAGCTTCCCGGACACCCAGCTGTCCCGCGCGACCTACGGCCCCGATGCGTACAACCAGTTCGAAGAGGTGCGGCGCGCCGCCACCGCGCGCGGCCGGCTGACCGTGAAGGTGCCGGATGAATCGGGCGTCGTGTTCATCAACGAGCACTTCGAGAACGTGGGCACGACGTCGAAGGCGGATCTCGTGCCCGGCGAGTATCGCGTCTACGTCCAGCTCGGCAAGCAGCTGACGCGCAGCCACACCGTGATCGTGCGCGGAAATCAAGAGACCACGCTCGCGTTCCAGCCGGCCTACGACGCCGCGATCCGGACCACGCCGCACTGGACCGGCTTGGCGTTCGCGACCCCGGCGGAGCGCGAGCGCGACGAATCGGCGTTCGCCGCGAAGTTCGCGCGAGAGATCGGCGCCGGCTCGGTGATCGTGGTCGGCTACGATCAGGTGCGCGGTCGCGCCGCGGTCGTCGGATCGATCGTCAATCTCGAGACCGGTCGCGAGATCCGGCGGGCGAGCCTGGCGCTCGAGCCCGAGCCGTCGGTCGAACGCGTGCGCGCGCTCGCGCGCTTTCTCGCCGGCGATCAGGCGACGACTGGCATCGACGTCCAGCTCGGTGGCGATGTGCGGGTCCCCGCGGCCAAGGCGAAGTCAGGAGCAGCGGCGGCGGAGCCTGGTGACGGCGACGACAGCCCGGCGACCCACGAGGGGCCGTGGGGCGGGTGGAAGTACGTCACCGGTGGGCTCGCGGTCGGGGCACTCGCGACCGGCGTCACGCTGTTCGCGCTCGACGGCCAGTGCTCGGTCGACGTCAGCGGCAACCTGCCCTGTCCGATGAAGTACGACAATCATCCGTTCGATTACATCGCGGTCGGTGCCGGCGTCGCGCTCGCGGGCGTCAGCGTCTATCTGTTCCTGCACCATCCGAACCACGCGCCTTCGCACACGGCGTACGTCGTGCCCACGCGCGACGGCGCGTTCGTCGGCTACGCCGCGCGGTTCTGACCATGCACCGCAAGCCATGACCACGCTCGGCGACTGGCTCGCACGGGCGCCGTTCTCGCTCGCGATGTCGAGCGGGTTCTTTTCGTTCTACGCGCACACCGGGATGTTGACGTCGTTAACGTCGCGCGGGCTCGCACCGACGCTCGTCGCCGGCTCGAGCGCCGGGGCTGCGTGCCGGTGATGTTCCATCCGGTGCGGATCGGCCGGCGCCTGTACTGGGACGGCGGCATCCTCGATCGGCCGGGCCTGGCCGGCGTGCCGCCCGGCGAGCGCGTGTTGATGCATCACATCGCGAGCAAGTCGCCGTGGCGCGCCGAGCTCCCGATCCCGCGGCGCGCCGGCATGGTCACGCTCGTCGTCGACGGCTTGCCGCGCTCCGGGCCGTTCAAGCTCGACGAAGGCCGCCGCGCGCTCGCGCTCGCCCGCGAGGCGACGCAGCGCGCTCTCGATACCGCGATCCCGGCGGACGGCATCGTGCGGCTCGGCGCAGGCGCCTAGGCCGCGATCTTCCCGATCGCTTCGTACTCGATCCTAGCGGCGTACTCGAGATGGCACGATGAGATCGGCTCGCCGACGTCCGCCGCCATGAAAGCAGCGCGCAGCGCGGCGTTGCGAATGTATCCGCCGGACATCACGAACCGCCGGGCCAGCGACGGCAGATCCAAGTCGCGATCGACGGGCGCCAACGCCGGGATCACCACGCGCCACAGTCGAGCGCGTTCGGCTTCATCGGGAAGCTCGAACCGGAGGTGAAACGACAACCGCCGCTGAAACGCGGCATCGATCCCGCTCTCGTGGTTCGAGGTCAGCAGGCAGATCCCCGAGAATGACTCGAGCCGCTGAAGCAAGTAGTTCGTCTCGAGATTCGCGTAGCGGTCGTTGCTCGATTTCACCTCCGTGCGTTTGCCGAACAACGCGTCGGCTTCATCGAACAGTAGGATCGCGTGGCCGGCCTCGGCGACGTCGAACAACTCCGAGAGCCGGGCCTCGGTCTCGCCGATCCATTTCGAGACGACCTTCGACAGGTCGACCTGGTAGAGCTCGAGCCCGAGCTTGCGCGCGATCAGCGCGGCCACCATCGTCTTGCCGGTGCCCGGCGGGCCTGAAAACAGCGCCGTCACACCGAGACCGCGGCCGAGCTTCGCGCCGAACCCCCACTGCTCGTAAACGACGCCGCGTCGCTGGACGCGCGCGCACAGCTCGGCGATCTGCGCGAGCTGCGCTTCGGGCAGCACGATGTCGGCCCACACTTGCGTCGTATCGATCCGGCGCGCGAGATGACCCAACCGGTCGTCCAGCGCGCTGCGGACGCCTGCTTCGATATGGGTCGGTTGGAGTGGCTGTCCCGCGGCGACCTGGCGAGCTATCACGGCGGCGCGGCAGACCAGACCGGCTGCGATCGGATAGCGGTTCGCGAGAAGCTCGGCATCGCCTTCGCTAGCTCCAGGGAGCACGCGGTGCCAGAGCGCGGCGCGTTGCACCGCGGTCGGCGGCAAGATCTCGACCACGGTGGCAGGCCGCCCCCAGCGCGGCGTCACCGGCAGTCGATTACACGTCGCGAGGATCGGCGAGTCGAGGTCGGCGGCGAACATCCGTCCGAGCAACTCGAAGCGCGAGGCGTCGGCGTCGACGATCAACGCGTCCAGGTTGCGGACCAACGGAGCGCGCCGTTGCAACTTGCACTCGCGGACCAGCGCGCACAGTTGATCGCGGAACACTGGCAGCTCTCGAGACAAGCGCTTCGCGTCGATCTCGAGCAGCTCGAGGTTCGCGTCATGCGCGAGCGAAGTGAGGATCGTCGCGCGCCCGGTCGCGGCGGGCCCGAGCGCGATCACGACCGCGTCGGCCGGTCTGAGCGCTGCTCGCAGCTTGGTCGCCGACGACTCGGCGACGGCGAGCTCTGCCATCCGCTTTGACGGCGCGGGGATTCGCGCGACCTCGGCGAGCGCCGGATCGATCGCGTCGTCGCCGTGCAGTAGCGCGAGCACACGCCGCGCGATCGCCCACGTCCACCGGCTCTCGTGCAGCTCGGCGGAACCGCCGTCGCTGCGTTCGATCAGCCCGAGCCGGCGCAGCGTGCCGGTCGCGGAAAGCTCGGACAGGGCGAGCCGACTCGGCCGATCGCCGTAGACGAACGCACGAATGAAATCGAGGGTCGGATCGACAGTTGCGGCGCCGGCGCGTGCGAAGAGCGCACGCGCTGCGCTATCGACCGCCAGCGCGGCCAGCAACCATACGACCTCGAGCTCGGTCGCCGTCAGGTCGAGACACGCGCGCAGCGTGTTCGTGCCGCATCGCGACGGGGCCGCGACACGCGTGGCGATCCGCACTTGCGTCGCGAGCAGTGCCTGAACGAGTGCGTCCGGCGGCGTCTCGGCGCGCAGGAAGTGACCGCGCAGCGCGAGGACTTGGCGGGCATTGTCGCAACGGTCGGCGAGCTCGTCGAGGAAGCCATCGGTCATGGCTCTGGTATCGACCACGCCTGGCTACGGTTGCGTGGCGGCTTTGTCCTCGTAGACGCAGCGAAATCCGTGAGAGCCTCGACTCGATGGCACTGCGAGGTCGAGTCTCGGCTGGTCGATAATCACCGACACGGGCTCGATCCGGTCCGGCTTCGCATGATTAGGGTCAGGCGTGTGTGAGCCGACCGCGCAGTCGAGGTCGCGCGTGAACTCGTGGACTAGGCCGCCCAACATCTCGAACTCCACGCCCTCCGGGCCTAGGTACCTATAGCTTTCGCCTGGGCGGAGCGTCGGAGTCCTTGCTACCTCATCAAAGAGGAACTTCTTCCCTCGTATGCCGCGTGCAGCGCGCTGCCACTCATCGAGCGTCGGTAGTTTTCCTCCGACCCAAGCGCAGTAATCGGTCGCTTTGTCGAGTTCCACTTCCACCAGCTCGTCGGTGCACCGGTCGTAGTCTCGTACCCACCGACAACGATGGGCCTCGACACACGCGTTGAACGACGCGCAGCTGGTCGGCCGGCGATCGATCGCGTAAGCGTCGACATGACGATGCGGGGAGTCCGTCTGCGACGGGCTTGAGCTAGTCGGAGTAAACGTCCCGGGTATGCAGAACGGCTGTAACCCAAGGAATTCACCGCCGGGTATTCCGACGGCGTCGCGCGCCGGTGGCGCTGGTAGTGGCGTCGAGATCACTGCATCCTTTACGGTTGGCGGCGGCGGTTCCTCTCGCGAGCCATGGCAGCCCCAGGCGACTAGTCCGAGAGCGCTCGCGAGCCAGACTGACGTTCTCACGTTCCCTCCGTCGCCGACTGATCGTCCGTTGAAACCGATACTCCCCAATTCGAGAGCGTTCGCGACGTCACGATGTCGGTCATCTCACGCGCAGCGAGATCCGCTTGTGATGCATCATCGATCGGTTCGTGATCTGAGCTTACGAGGGCGAGCCGCTTGAAGTCGCCGGTCACGGTCAGTCGACCAGCTTCGTCGCGCGTAATGATTGTGGGGTTCGGCTCGTTCCAACCGACCGAGATCTTCAGGGGGATGCGCGCGACGCGAAGGTCGAGATCACCTAAGTGATCAGCAACCGCTTGCGCAACGCCAACAACGCGCACATCGTTGACTCGTGGATTACCGCTCTCGATGTTGACCCTGATCTCGAGCACACCCGCGATCGATTTCCCGGCAGCCCTGGATAGGTCGGTCACTTCGGTCTCTGATGGTGCCTGATTGCCGAGAGTAGTTGCGCCCGCTGACATTCGTGCCTTGAACGCGAGCCACGCCCCTGCGGACGCGGCTAACTGCGCGGCCTCGGCGGCCTCAGCCGACTGAGAGAACGCGTGGTCGACCGCCTCCATCATGGCGACAGCAACTTCCGGCTTCGAATAGAGGAGAAGAAAGTGACGGGTGTGATGATCTTTGGCAATGTGCGCGTTGGCCGTTTCCATCTTGTCGAGGGTGTCCAACTGCGCCTTTAGGAACGCAACGCTCGTGTTCGAAGTGTTGTCGGCCGCACCGTGAACTGCCTCGAGAGACGCGGTCGCCGCTTGCTTCAGTGCATCGCGGACTCCGCCAGAGGTCATCTTTTCCAGCGCAATCGAGCCCCCCTCCTCAACCGATTTAACCAACGCCGATGCAACCGCACCTCCGACGTACGTCGCAAGCACGGCGGTCCCCAAGGTGATTGCAGCTTTCGCGATATCCCACCAAACCTCCCGCTCAACGCGTGGTGCCTTGTAGGTTGCGATCTCCGCCTGCAACACGTTGGCCCCGGTCCGCTGGTGTCGAGCAAGGTCGGCGGCGGAAATCGCCGCAGCGTCATAAGCGTCGTCGAATCGCCTTGCGGCGTCTGCCGGTGGACCGTCCTTTCTCGAGTTCGCGTGAAACGCCGCGAGCTCCGCGTTCGCGGTCGCCTCTTCGGCCTGCTCGGCTTTCTGATCGTGCGCGGCTGCCTCGCGCTCCGCTCGCGTCGGGCTCGGCACGTCCGCAAGCTCGCGCCCACCGCCGACGAGCGACACGCGGCCCGTTTCGACGTGGCCATCGGGCCAGGTCGCAGTGAGCCACAGGTCGCCGTTGAACGTCTGGTGCTTGAAATCAGCGCCGCGCGGCGAGAACCGCACGCGCACCGGGTTCGCGAGCTGTTCGCGGAGGTCGTCGGCCGACATCGAGCCCACTTGCACGAGCCACGGAAGGCACGACTCGACGCTGAACGGCGTCCCCTCGGCGATCGTCGCGATGAGCTTCGCCGGACCGCACATTCGATTGAACGGCGCTGGCAAGTCGAACACGTGGCTGCTGCCGAACACCTGTTCGCCGACGTCGAGTAACGGCGGAAGCGGCGACAATCGGCTGTCGCCGCCGCCCATTCCGTTCGTCACGAGATTCGGATCGACGGTGGCGTGCGACGTCCGCGTTGTTGGAACGTCGGGGCGCTTCGGCTTTGCTGCGCGGTCGGGTCCTGACATGCCAGCCGTTATCGACCACCGCGCGCCGCGGTTGCGCGGCGCCGCAACGTCGCGCAACTACGCCGGCTCGAGCTCGGCGCGCAGCGCCGCGACGACCCGGGCCGGCGCCTTGAACCGCACGCGCGTGCCATCGTCGTGATGCTCTTCCGCGAGCACGGTCGCGCGCTCGTGGATCGAGTGGATCACGCGCTGCGAAGCCCACGGCACGTCGAGCTCGGTCTCTTCGAGCGCGCCGGCGAATTGTTCGATCATCTTGTCGCGCAGCTTGGCGACGTCGGCCGGCGTCTTCGCCGACAGCTGGAGCGCGCCGGGATAGCGCTCGGCGAGCGCGGCGCGGCCGGCGGCGTCGACGCGATCGATCTTGTTGAGCACGAGCCAGGTCGGCACCTCGTCGCGCGCCGATCTCGCCGAGCACCTCGCGCGTGACCGCGAGCTGGTCCGCGTGCGCGGGATCCGACGCGTCGACGACGTGGAGGAGCAAGTCCGCGTCGAGCGCCTCGTCGAGCGTCGAGCGAAACGACGCGACGAGATCGTGCGGCAGCTTCTTGATGAAGCCGACGGTGTCGGTGACGAGGATCGGCGGCTCGGTCGGCGGCTGGAGCCGGCGCACGGTCGTGTCGAGGGTCGCGAACAGCTTGTCGGCGACGTAGACGTCGGTCGCTGGTGAGCGCGCGCATCAGCGACGACTTGCCGGCGTTCGTGTAGCCGACGAGCGCGACGGTCGGCAGCATCGCTGCGGCGGTCGCGCGCGGATGTTCGCGCCGCCTTCGATCGTCGCGAGCTCGTCGCTGCAGCTCGGCGATCCGGTCGCGGATTCCGCCGGCGATCGAGCTCGAGCGCGGTCTCGCCGGCGCCCTTGCCGCCGATGCCGCCGCGCTCGCGATCGCCGCCGCCGCCGCTCTCGCGCAGCCGCGGCGCGAGGTACTTGAGGCGCGCGATCTCGACCTGGAGGCGCGCCTCGCGGCTCTTGGCGTGGCGGTGGAAGATCTCGACGATCACCGACGTGCGATCGAGGACCTCGGCGCCGGTCGCCTTCTCGAGGTTGCGCTGCTGGGTCGGCGACAGCTCGTGATCGACCTCGAGACCGGTCGCGAGTTCTCGCTCGCGATGTCGAGCGGGTTCTTTTCGTTCTACGCGCACACCGGGATGTTGACGTCGTTAACGTCGCGCGGGCTCGCACCGACGCTCGTCGCCGGCTCGAGCGCCGGGGCGTTGGTCGGCGGTGCCTGGGCAGCGGGGCTCGAGCCCGCGGCGCTCGCCGAGCTGTTGTTCGCGCTGCGCCGCGACGACTTCTGGGATCCGGCGCTCGGCGCGGGCTTACTCGCGGGCCGGCGGTTCGATGCGCTGCTGCGCGCGATCCTGCCGGTGACCTCGATGCGAGCGTGTCGCGTGCCGGTCAAGATCAGCGTGTTCGATATCGTGGCACGCCGCACCACGGTGATCGACGATGGCGAGCTGCCGGCGACGATCCGCGCCTCGTGCTGCGTGCCGGTGATGTTCCATCCGGTGCGGATCGGCCGGCGCCTGTACTGGGACGGCGGCATCCTCGATCGGCCGGGCCTGGCCGGCGTGCCGCCCGGCGAGCGCGTGTTGATGCATCACATCGCGAGCAAGTCGCCGTGGCGCGCCGAGCTCCCGATCCCGCGGCGCGCCGGCATGGTCACGCTCGTCGTCGACGGCTTGCCGCGCTCCGGGCCGTTCAAGCTCGACGAAGGCCGCCGCGCGCTCGCGCTCGCCCGCGAGGCGACGCAGCGCGCTCTCGATACCGCGATCCCGGCGGACGGCATCGTGCGGCTCGGCGCAGGCGCCTAACTTCGCGTCGTCGCGTGCGAATCGGCGCTTCGCCAGCGCCGCGCAACTTTCACGACCTCGTGCCGATAGCAGCGGCATGGGCGAATTCGCGGACCCGGGTCGTACGTATGACACGAGCTACGCGCCGCGCTCGGCGATGACCGACGCGTATCAGCCGCCCGTTCGCGCACAGGCGGATCCAGCCAACGACACGATCGTTTCGGCCAGGCGCGACATCGATGCGATACCAGGCGCGATCGAGTTGGTCCGCCGAGCGCACGCGGCGAACGACCCGAAGGCTTGGGTCGCGGCGAAACAGGCGCTCGATCGACGAATCGCCGACGCGCAGCGCGTGCTCGCGAGTGCGCGTACGCGCGTGGCGACGGCTTCGCCCGAGTCGGTGCGCGGCTTGAGCGAAGCCGACCAGATGTTGAGCGCGCTCGAGGATGCGGCCGGCGCGCTGGCGGAGGCGCCGCTCGGTTGGGTCCAGGTCTCACGCGAGCAGGAGATCCTCGCGATCCTCGACGCTCCGATGAATAGCGCGCACGACGGCTGGGCGCAGAAGGAGGCGCCGCTCGAGGCCGCGTTCGATCAGCTCTCGCCTGCGGAGTCGGCGGTGATTTCGCGGCGGCTCAAAGAGCAGCACGCAGGCGATCCGGTCGCGGCGGCGCTCGCCCCGAACTTGCGGATCACGCGGTCGCGGTTCGACGCGTTGCTTGCTCATCTCGCCGGCGCTCGAAAGCGGCAAGCTATGCAGGCCGTGGGCGGTTCGGACATCGAGCCTTCCAATTCGAAGCCCGAGACGGCAAGCGCCGGCGCGGCGGCGGCTTCGACGAACGACCTCCTCCGCCAGGCGCTGGAGGTTGGCGGCGCTGGTAGAGAGACGCAGCTCGAGGCCGTGTTCGCAGCACTCGATGGCACCGAGCGCCGCGCTCTCGTGTCGCGACTCGAGAGCTACCGACCGGGTTCAGGCGATGACGTCGCGGCGCGGTTCGTTCGGCTTGACGATGTCACGCGCCAACGCCTCCTTGCAGCGCTGCGCGACGGCAAGCCCGCAACGCTCAAGGACGTCGCGCCGACGTTCGGGTCTCCGGTTCACAAGAAGAGCGACGATCGGCGCGAGATGCTCGCGTACTTTGTCGAGCGGATGACCGAGCAGCGGGAGACGCTCGAGCGACACAACGAGAAGACGGATCCGCTGTTCGTCGTAGCTCGGAGCCACCTCGACTTCTCGACGCGAGCGGTGGGCTCGGAGACCCGGATGACGGTGGCGATCCAGAATGCTGAAGGTCGCCGGCTCGCGCTCGATCAGCTGATTCCGGTCGCGAACGACCCTTTCTCGGAGCTCACCGTCGAGCCGGCGAGCAGCCTCGTGTTCGATCCGGGCGAGGTTCGCGAGATCACCATCGCCTACCGCCCTGCCCGGGCGCTGCGCACGACGCAGACATTTCGCCTGATCGCGAACGGCGTGCCCGTCGGCCCGGAGGCGGACATCACGGTGAGCGGCGAAGGGAGCAATCTGTTCGAGGGTGTCGACGGTGTGCGCATCCAAGCACAGCGCGACGAGGCAGCGCTGGCTCGCGGCGACCGCTTGGAGGACCGGCTCTCATACCCACGCGCGTCGGCGAGGGAGCGGCTCGAGGCGTGGTCCAACGCCGCGAAGGAGCTGAACGCCTCGATCGCGGAGTGGACCGTGCGCAACTGGACCGTGTTCTACGGCAAGACAGGTCGCGATGCCGGTGTCGTCGACATGCACGCGGTCGCAGGCGTGATCGAGAAGGTCGTAAAAAAGGGCGCGAAGTCTGGTTCGAAGTCCGCGATCAAAGCGTTCGCGCAGGTAGCAAGAAGCGAAGCAAGCGCCGGGCTGGTGGCAGGTGCATCGTCCGAGGCTGCGCAGCTCGCTCGAGGCGCGATG
The DNA here is from genome assembly GCA_963848295.1 of uncultured delta proteobacterium. Classification (GTDB taxonomy): domain Bacteria; phylum Myxococcota_A; class Polyangia; order Haliangiales; family Haliangiaceae; genus JABFXX01. Next base: position 569,349 of record CAWKDB010000010.1, read on the forward strand.
TACGCCGAGAACATCGTCGTGGGGCTTGTCGTCGATAAGGCGATCGACATCTTCGGCAGCTGGGTGCTCGACAAGCTCGGCGTCGCGCCGCCGACGGCCGACGAACGCGAGCTCGCCGCGAGCGAGCACGTCGCGAGCGAGAGCATCGACAAGAGCGTCGAGATCGGCGACGCCCGGCTTCGCGCGAATGCCGTAGTCGACGACACGGATTCGGCGGCGGCGCTGCGTATCGAGCAAGCCTCGTCCGCCAACGAGCTTGAACAGTGGATCGCTTGGGCGCAGGATCAGAGCGCGGACCTGCCGAAGCCCGTGGACAAGAACGACCTGACGCTCTCGAATCACCTGCTCGCCGAGTGGGTGATGCAGCACGCAGAAACGCCGAGCTCGCCGATCGCTTCGACGAACAAGGCTGCGTGGAAGCAGGCCAAGGCCGAGCTTCACGAGTCGGGGGAGCTCGAGACGCTCGAGCGCAGCGATCTGTTTGTCCACCAATGCCTGCACGAGTGGAGCTCGCTCGGGTTGGACGGTGCCGAAGAAGCGGCGGCTTCCCTGTCGAACCGCGTCGCGGAGATCGCCAGACATCCGTGGAGGTTGGATGAAGTCGACGGCAGTGCGGTCCAGCGTTGGAACCTGGCCGACGGAGTCTATTTCCACCGCAGCGTCGATCCGAAGCGAACCGCCGACACGCTCGGGGCCGGCGAACCGCTACTCAGCGAGACTGGTCGCGGTGAGGCGGTGTTCTCCAATGAGTTTTCGTTACGCTGCGGAGTCTCGCTCGTGCGTGAAGACGGCGCGATCTACGTCCGGGTGTTTAGCTACGAGCTCGAGTCCAGGTATCTAGGTACCCGCTCCGATCGCTATCCGTATATCGGTCGCTCGGTAGGACAAACCTCGTGAGGTCCGCCGCTGTTCTCGGCATCCTGATCGCCATCGGATGCTCGCATTCGGACGGGCGCGCGGCGCGACATCACGCGTTCGAAGTGCGTCACGCGCGTATTCAGCGCTTGGTGACGAGTTGTAGTCCGGCAGATCAGGCCTCGCTTGTCCTGATGGCCACCGGTCGGTTCGACTGGGGCGACGGCGTCGAGGAGGCTCCCGCGGAAACGACCCTCGACGACCCGCGAGTCGAACCCGATCAGCTGGCGGTGCGATGTCACGCTACGCTCGTCCTCGCTAGTACGCCGATGACGACCTTGGGGCGGAACATTGGCGCGCTCGAAAAACGAGCGCAGGTGCTGTCAGACTCCAAGGTGCTCGAGGGGCTTCACGTGATGCTCCATGACGTAACGACCGGCTGTACCGGCAACTACGGTCGCGACGCGGTCGCACGGACGTTGTTCCCCAAGGATGCCGTCGAGGACGTCATCCTCATGAATCCGATCGTCCCCACACCGACCGGGTATGAAGACCTCGAGGCTGAATGGGCTCCGTTCCGCGAGGAGATCGAGCGCTATCATCCGAGCCCTCGCGTTCGGCGTTTAGATGAGTCCGTCGCCGATCTTTCTCCGGCGTCATTCCAGAAGGTACTCGAGATGCTCGATCCCGCATATGTGTGGAACGATGGCAACCCTCCACCGACCGACGAAGAGCGCGCCGAGATCCAGAAACACGGCCTCGTCGCCATGCACTGGGCCTTGACGCTCGCAGAGGATGCGGCGCCGCCCGACTTCGAGCCGGGTCGTACGTACTATGTACCCAACGACTGCGAGATCGCACTCTACAAAGCGATCAAGACCGGAGCCCTAGGTGACGCCATGAGGACCCGCACCAATTCGCGTCGGGACGAGGTCAGCGATCACATCGACGCGTACCTCGGCCTCTTGCACGCGTTCCGAAACCCGAGCCCGTAACTACGCCGGCTCGAGCTCGGCGCGCAGCGCCGCGACGACCCGGGCCGGCGCCTTGAACCGCACGCGCGTGCCATCGTCGTGATGCTCTTCCGCGAGCACGGTCGCGCGCTCGTGGATCGAGTGGATCACGCGCTGCGAAGCCCACGGCACGTCGAGCTCGGTCTCTTCGAGCGCGCCGGCGAATTGTTCGATCATCTTGTCGCGCAGCTTGGCGACGTCGGCCGGCGTCTTCGCCGACAGCTGGAGCGCGCCGGGATAGCGCTCGGCGAGCGCGGCGCGGCCGGCGGCATCGACGCGATCGATCTTGTTGAGCAACAGCCAGGTCGGCATCTCGCGCGCGCCGAGCTCGCCGAGCACCTCGCGCGTGACCGCGAGCTGATCCGCGTGCGCGGGATCCGACGCGTCGACCAGGTGGAGGAGCAAGTCCGCGTCGCGCGCCTCGTCGAGCGTCGAGCGAAACGACGCGACGAGATCGTGCGGCAGCTTCTTGATGAAGCCGACGGTGTCGCTGACGAGGATCGGCGGCTCGGTCGGCGGCTGGAGCCGGCGCACGGTCGTGTCGAGGGTCGCGAACAGCTTGTCGGCGATGTAGACGTCGGTCGTGGTCAGCGCGCGCATCAGCGACGACTTGCCGGCGTTCGTGTAGCCGACGAGCGCGACGGTCGGCAGATCGCTGCGGCGGTTGCGCCGGATGTTCGCGCCGCCTTCGATCATCGCGAGCTCGTCGTTGAGCTCGGCGATCCGGTCGCGGATCCGCCGGCGATCGAGCTCGAGCGTGGTCTCGCCGGCGCCCTTGCCGCCGACGCCGCCGCGCACGCGATCGCCACCGCCGCCGCTCTCGCGCAACCGTGGCGCGAGGTACTTGAGGCGCGCGATCTCGACTTGCAGGCGCGCCTCGCGGGTCTTGGCGTGACGCTGGAAGATCTCGAGGATCACCGACGTGCGATCGAGGACATCGGCGCCGGTCGCCTTCTCGAGGTTGCGCTGCTGGGTCGGCGACAGGTCGTGATCGACGAGCACGACCTTGGCCTTCGGCGCATCGGGCGCCGGGGCATCGGCGGCGGCGTCGTCGGCATCGTCGTCGTCGTCGTCGTCCGCGGGATCGGCGGTCCCGGGCTTCTGGTACGTCGGCACGACGCCGGTGCCGCCGGTCCACTTCGCGAGCTCGACGAGCTTGCCTTCGCCGAGCACGAGCCCGGGGGCGAGCTTGGCGCGGCGTTGCGTCACGCGGCCGATCGGCTCGACCCCGAGGGTCTTCGCGAGCCGCTCGAGCTCTTCGATCGATGACCGCAGCTCGGCGTCATCGACGCCGCGGGTCTGCACGGCGACGACCACCGCGCGCGGCCTCTCGCCGTCTCGGATCGTCAACCAGCTCGTGTCGTCGGCCATGGCCGCGCACCTTAGTCGACCCGGACCCGGGCGGCAATCAGCTATGATTCGTGGCGACCATGTCCGGGCCCGACGACGGCGAACGACCCCGGGCGAGCAGCGTCGCCGAGGAGGCGTTCGCCGCGACCGTCGCGCCGATGCCGTCGGAGACGCCCGTGCCTCCGGGCCGACCGACGCCGCCCGCGACGCCGCGCTCGCGCAACCAGCTCGAATCCGACGAGACGATGGCGGGTCCGGCCGGCGGCGAGCTCCCGCCGCTGCCCGAGGTCTCGGCGTCGCACTACAAGACCGAAGGCGAGATCGCGCGCGGCGGGATGGGCAAGATCGTCTCGGCCGAGGATCTCCGGCTCGGTCGCAAGGTCGCGCTCAAGCAGCTGATCGATCCGTCGAGCGATCAGACCTCGCGGTTCCAACGCGAAGCGCTGATCACCGCGCGGTTGCAGCACCCCGGCATCGTCCCGGTCTACGAAGCGGGGCGGTGGCCGACCGGCGAGCCGTTCTTCGCGATGAAGCTGGTGTCGGGGCGCCCGCTCGACAAGGTCATCGCCGAGACCACGAAGCTCGAGGAGCGGCTCGCGCTGCTGCCGCGGGTCGAATCGGCGTGCGATGCGATGGCCTACGCGCACAGCCAGCGCGTGATCCATCGCGATCTCAAACCGGCGAACGTGCTGATCGGAAACTTCGGCGAGACCGTCGTGATCGATTGGGGCCTCGCAAAGGATCTCGACGCCGAGGAGAGCGTCGACCCGACGCGCGCGCACCACCGCAAGCCACGCCAGGCTCACCCCGAGGTCTCGAGCCAATCGTCGACGCTGACCGTCGCGGGCGCGGTGATGGGCACGCCGGCCTACATGGCGCCCGAGCAAGCGCGCGGCGAAGCGGTCGACCAGCGCGCCGACGTGTTCGCGCTCGGCGCGATGCTCTATCACGTGCTCGCCGGAGCGCCGCCGTACAACGCGCGCACCGCGACCGATGTCATCGCCGCCGCCGCGCTCGGCAAGGTCGTGCCGCTGATCGAGCGCGAGCGCCGCGTGCCCCCCGAGCTCGCCGCGATCGTCAACCGCGCGATGGCAGCGTCGCCCGACGATCGCTATCCGCACGCCGGCGAGCTCGCCGACGAGCTGCATCGATTCCTGACCGGTAAGCTCGTCGAGTCGCATCGCTACACCGCGATGCAGCGGGTGATGCGGTTCGTACGCAAGCACCGCGCCGCGGTCACGATCGCGACGATCGCGACGATCGGCTTTGCGGTCGGCGGCACGATGGCGGTCACGCGCATCGTCGACGCACGCGATCGCGCGGAGCGCGAGGCCGAGCTCGCGCAGAGCCGCAAGAAGGCCGCCGAGCGGCTGATCGACTACATGTTCACCGACGTCAAGACCCGGCTCGATGCGATCGGCCGGCTCGACGTGCTCGCGAGCCTCGGCAGCGAAGTGCGGCGCTACTACGACACGTTGTCGCGCGTCCCCGGCGGCATGCCGCACGAGGACGAGATCCGGATGGCCGAGGCGATCGATCTGATCGGCCAAGCCGAGCATCGCTCGGGCAAGACCGATCGCGCGCTCGAGACCTGGACGCAATCGCGCGCCCATGTCGCGCAAGTCGTGGGCATCGATACCGGCGGGCGCACGAAGCGGCTGCGCCGGATGATCGCGCACCTCGACTTCGAGATCGGCCAGATCGCCGAGGAGCGCGGCAAGTTCGGCGAAGCGCTCCGCGACTACACGAATGCGAAGCGCGAGTGGGATGCGCTCCGCACCGAGGATCCGACCGCGCGCGATGTGCTGCTCGGCGCGGCCGAGACCCACGACCGACTCGGCGACCTGCTGCGCAACGAGGGCAAGATCGACGAGGCGTTCGACGAATACTCCGAGGCGAAGTCCGAGCGCGAGCTCGCGACGACCCAAGGCGGCGGCAAGGTCTCCGACGAGACGATGGCGCTGTCGACGAGCCACTTGAAGATCGCGTCGGCGTATCAGAATCGCGGCGAATCGACGCTCGCGCTCGACGAATACCGCGCGGCGTTGCGCCTGCGCGCGACGCTCGCCGAAACCCAGCCCGACAACGTCGTGGTGCAGCAAGGCGTGCTCGAGGTCGAGGACGCGCTCGCCGAGCTCGAGCGCCGCGTCGGCGATACCCAAGCCGCGATCGACGCGTACACGAAGGCGTTACCGACCGCCGAGACGCTCGCCCGTCGCGATCCGACGAACGCCGACTGGAAGCGTCAGCGCGGTAACATGCTGGCCGACCTCGGCTACGCGCTGCTCGACGGTGGCCGGTTCAAAGACGGCATCGATCAGCTCGCCGCCGCGGTCGACATCCAAAGCGGGCTGACCGACGCCGACCCGCAGAGTGCCCGGTACCAGAACGACCTGTCGCGCACCTACACCCGGATGGGTGACGGCTATGTCGACCTCGGCCAGACCGACGACGGCATCGAGAAGTACCGGCGAGCGCTCGAGTTGCGCCGCGCCCTCGTCGACCGCGATCCGAAGAGCGCGCCGTATCGTCGCGCGATGGCGTGGTCGTACGCGAAGCTCGGCAGCGCGTTGCAGCTGAAGAACGACGTAGGCCACGCCGAGGCCGCGCTCGAGCAGGCGCTCGCGCTGCGCACCGACCTGGTCACGGAAGCGGCGGCGCAGGGCGGGTTTCGCGACGAGCTCGCGTCGAGCGAGATCATGCTCGGCGAGCTGATCGCGCCAAGAGATGCCAAGCGCTCGAGCGAGCTGCTGACCGCCGGCATCGCGCGCGCGCGCGAGCTCGTCGACAGCGATCCGATCAACGACGAGTGGAAAGACACGCTCGTCCGCGGCCTGCTCGCTCGCGCGGCGGTCACGTCCGATCGGCAAGGCCGCGCGACGGCCGCCCGCGAAGCGACCGAACTCGCCGACGCGGCGCTACACCGCGCGCCCCTCAACGTGCAATGGGCCGTGCTGTCGGCGCAGAGTCACCTCGCGAAGGCCGACGGCGAGTCCGGCTCCGCCGCAGTCGCCGATCGCAAGATCGCGCTCGATCTCCTCCAACCGCTCGCGAAGGCCGGCCGGTTACCCGCTCAGCGCCTGCCGTTACTCGACCGCGCGCGCGCCGCGCGCTGAACGGGTGCGGTACCATGCCGCCCATGGCCCAAGATCCATCGGAGTGGCGACAGAAGGGGAAGGTCTGGACCTACCTGATCATGGCGATGCTGTTCGTCGTCGTGATCATCGTGATCAATGTCGTGTGGAAGAACCCCGAAATGGCGCAACAAGGCGTCAAGCACTTCTTCGGCCTGCCGAGCCCGCTGCTCGCCGCGATCATGGCGGTCGTCGGGTTTCTGGTCTACTGGGCGGGTCTCAGGGTCGAGCCCGAGTGGCCCGAGGCGATCGGGGCGTTCTTGGTCGCGGGGGCGATCGCGTGGTTCGAGCTGATCGTCGGCTGGCGCCATTTCGAGCTCGGCGGGATCGTCGTGATTCCCTACCTCATCCCACTCGTGGCGTTCGTCGGCCTGCTGATGTACGCGATGAAACGCGGCATGTGACCTACAATGAAGCGATGCGGGGCGCTGGCTTGGCATTGCTGCTGATCGCGATCGGATGCGGCCACAAAGCGGGCTCGGGCGCGAACGACGGACCGAGCGGCGACGGCGCGAACGGCGACGGCACCGGCCCGAACGACGGCGCCTTCGACACCGCGATCGACGTGCCGAACGTCAAGGGCGCGGTCCATGTCCAGGTCACGAACGCCGCTGCAGGTAGCTGCATGCCCGGCATGCACGTCGTCTACATCGACGTCGACGGCACGCAGACCGACGTCATCGCCGACGCGAGCGGCAACGCGACCGGCGACGTGTTTCCCGGCGGCAGCGTCACCGCGGTCTGCGCGCGCACGACCGGCTCGTACTCGATGGCGACGGTGCAAGACGTCGAGCCCGGCGACAACATCGTGCTCAACGCGGCCGCGTTCTTCACGTCGGAGGGCAGCCAGCCGTTCGACTCGACGCCGGCCGGCTCGTTCACCGTGTCGTGGTCCGCGAAAGCGGGCGCCGCCGGCTACACCGTCTACGGCCCGTGCGGCGGGATGACCGTCGCGGGCACGACCGCGACGCTCGCGATGCAAGACGGCTGCGTCACCGCGATGATGGACATCGTCGTGATCGCGCTCGCGTCCGGCAACGTGCCGACCGCATTCAGCGAACAGACCGCGGTGCCGTTCACGTCGGGCGGCAACGTCACGGTCGCCGATGGTTGGCACGCGACCGCCGCGGTGTCCGGCTCGTACAGCGGCGCGCCCGCGTTTTGCGCCGACACCAACGATCCCAACTATCCGTGCAATGTCGAGCTCGATCGGTTCGTGCCCGATCTGCGCGGCGAGCGTTGCGACGGCGCGAACACGTGCCTCGCCAAAGACATCGCGACGACCGCGAGCATCGCCGAGACCAGCGCGCTCGCCTCGACCGCGATCGTCCAGTCGATCCTGACGACGAACGGCACGAGCGTCGACTCGATCCCGCACGCCCAGATCACGACCGCGGTCGTCGACGGTACGCAGCCGGCGTACACGCTCGACTACGGCGCCGCGGCGCTGCCGTGGCTGTGTCTCGAAGCCGGCGCGAACTGCCCGGGCTGGGACAAGGCGAATCCCACCGGGATCACGGTCCCGGTCACCGGCACCGAGCCGGTCGATCTCTTCGAGGTCGATGCGACCTACGTCCGCGGCAACTCGACGATCTTCATCTGGCACATCTTCGGCCCGACGCCCGGCGACTTCACGTTCCCGACGACGTTCCCCGATTCGGTCAGCGTCGTGCTGCCGATCGCGCAGGACACGAAGTCGGCGACCCACGCGTACGCCTGCGAGAGCAACGCGATCGGCGGCTGGCGCCCGGCGCGGCAAGATCCGTTCGAGACGCTCGACACGTGCAAATCGTCACCAAGTCCGATGGCGAATCGCGTGCCCGGCACGATCAATCGGCTGAGCAGCGTCAATTAACGTTACCATCGAGCGATGACGCGGCTCGGTCTGGCACCGTTGGCGTTCGTGGTGGCGTGCGGCGGAACCCACACCTCCAACCCGGATGGCCCCGGCATCGACGCGCCGCCCGATGCGGCGGAGCGCGGCATCGTCACGATCCACGTCCGCGATGGCACCGGCACGCTGCCGCTCGCGCCGTCGCCGGTCGTGTTCGTCGACACCGACGGCACGATGACCACGGTGATGACCGATGCCGGCGGCACGGTGACCGGCAACGTGTTCGCCGGCGCGAACGCGACCGCGATCTACACCGAGTCCGACACCGAGTTCCAGCTCCAGACCGTGTTCGGCATCGCTCCCGGCGACGACATCACGCTCGGCACGTCGTCGCTCGACCAGACGCCGGCCGGGACGTTCACGATCAACTTCACCGCCGACACCGGTGCGACGAGCTACTCGGTCGTCTACCCGTGTGGCTCGATCACGACGATGTCGACCGCCCCGGTCGTGAATCTATCGAACTACTGCGCGCACCCGGCGATGGACCTCGTCGTCGTTTCGCTCGCCGCGAACGGTCAGCCGATGCACTTCGTCGAGCAGTCCGGGGTCGCGTTCTCCGACGGCGGAGCGACGACGATGCCCGCGACATGGCAACCGCTCGTCGCGTTCTCGGCGACGTACAGCGACATCGGCGCCGACGTCTCCGACGTCCGGCTCAACCGCTCGGTGCCCGACAAGAACGGCTATTTCTTGTCCGGCACCGGCCCGCCTTCGGGCTCGCCGCGCACGCTCCAGCTCGACGGTCCGACCGCGGTGACCTCCGTGCTGCAGACACAGCTCGTCGCGAGCACCGGCGCATATCAGGTCGTCACCGCCGGCGTCGACGGCACCGCGACCACCTACGCGCTCGATGTCGGCGCGAGCGAGCTCGGCTGGCTCGGCACGCCGACGCTGGACATCGCCACCGAGAAGGTCACCGTGCCGGTGACGGGGAGTCCGGCGGGCGACGGCTTCGAGCTGATCCTCGACTACGACAACCTCGCCGGCACGCTGTACTCGTGGAACCTCTACGCACCGACCGCCGGCGATATCCAGCTGCCCGCGATCCCGCTCGCGCTCGGCGACTACTTGCCGAAGACCGGCTACAACGTCTCGGCGCTCGTCGGTCGCTTGCTCGAGACCACCGCGCTCGACGGCAACAAGGCGTTCCGCGCGGACCCGAGCGACGCGTTCCCGCAGCTGACGGCGTCACCCGCGGTCGGCACCGTGCTCCGGCTCAGCACGGCGTCGAATTAGGGCGTCAGCAGCGCCGACACGACGACCGATGCCGAGTGGGCCTCGTCGGGCGCGACCGGTGTCCCCGGAAACGGCGCATCGCTCGCGGCGATCGCGATCGCGTAGTGGCGACCGTGCTCGAATAGACCCGGCGGCAGGGTCACGGTCTCGACATGGGTGAAGATCGTGGCGATCGAGGTAGCGGCGTCGCTCGTGATGTCGAAGATCTGGACCGCGTAGGTCGTCGGCGTGCCGAGGTTGGGCGGGACCCAGGCGATCGTCGGCACGGTGCCGACGTAGTCCTGGGGCTGGAATACGTCGAGCCCGGCCGCGATGTTCGTCCCGGCCGATGCGATGACCGGTGTTCGCACCACACCGATGCCGGGTGCGATCATCGCGGGGAGCTTGTCGACCGGGCCGATCGTGGCGAGCGCGGGGAACGGCACGAGTTGTCCGTCGGGACCGAGTGGAATGCAGACCTCGAGCTGGATCGCGTAGTAGGGCGTCCAGGTCTCGCCCATGACGGTCGGCAGCGGGTACGGAATCCCGGTGAGATCGGCCGCGAACGCGTCGACCGGGAGCGTCAGGAGCAAGTAATCGGCGCCGCCGCCTGTCAGCCCGAGCGAGCCGTCGCCCGGTTGACCACCGATCGAGATCGCGAGATCGGTGGGCTCCCCAGAGAAGCCGCAGCTCACCGCGGCCGGATTCACCAAGGTGTAGTGCGGATTCGAGTAGCCAGTCTCGGTCGCGAAGCCCATCTCGTCCACCGGCTGAGTGAGCGTCTGCACGTTAGCGGTTTCGTCGACGAACATCGCCTGCGCGTCGCCGACGGGAGTGATCATGCCAGCGGTCTGGGTCACCGGGCCGGTCGAGTACAGCCGAGCGAGGCTGTAGTAGGACACGCTCTCGCCGGTCCCGGACTGGAGCTGTTCGACCGCGAAGTCGTCGCCGTCGAGCAGCGGACTCGAGCCGACACCAACGTCGTTGATGAAGACCAGCCCCGTGAGCTCGGTCGCGCCGGACTCAATCTCGCCGGGGTGGGTCGCAAACTGCCACGCGTTGGCGTCGCCCGAGTAGGCTTCGAGCTCGTCGGGGGCTCCGAATTCGCCGTCCGACCACGGCGCGAGGTTCCCCGCGGTGACCGCGAGCCCGGCGCTGGACATGTCGGGGATCGCGTTCGGATGGCCGAACGCCGGCGTGTGAAGAGTGAACGTGTCGACGTCGGTGACGTAGTACGCGCTGCCGACCTGCAGCACGTAGTCGCCAATCGGCACGTCGCGGATCTCGAACGTGCCGTCGCTCGCTCCGTGCGCGGCGTAGACCTGGTAGTCGACGCCGGAGTCGCCGGCGACGAGCGCCGCGACCATCGTCGTCGTGAAATCGACCGGGACGTCGGTCGAACCGTGCGGCGTCTGATACGTCGTCGAGATCGTGCCGTAGATCGTGCGCGTGCTCGAGTCACAACCGGCGAGGAGGCCGGCCGCGAGCAAGAGCGCCGCGCGCAGGGTCACGGAGCGACTCCGGTGACGAGCGGGACGAGCGATCGCGCGTCGCTGACCGGCGGCGAGCACGTCGGGCCGGTGCACACGAACGCGCGCGCGCGGCCGTCTCGCGCCGGCGTCTTGCCATCGGTGATCGACGCTTGCGCCCACGAGCCGGCGAGGCTCAGCGTCGGGCTGTACGCGCGGCGCGCGGCGGTGATCAGCTCGTCGCGCCCGCTGCCTTCGCTGACGACCAGCACCTTGTCGTGCAAGTAGAGATCGAGCGCCGCGAGCAAGCCGGACTGCGCCCACGCGTTCGCCTGGGTCGTGCCGGTCAGCCGCTGCGCGAGGTACTTTTCGGCGAGCGCGAGCGCGTCGCCATCGCCGGCGACGAGCCCGAGCCGCAACAGGCCCTGGACCGCGACCGAGGCGCCGCTCGGGATCGCGCCGTCGTGGTGTGACTCGGGGCGATGCACCAGCAGCGGCTCGTCGGCGGGCGCGAGATAGAACACGACCACGCCATCCGCGTCGGCGACAAACCGCGCGCGGACCTGCGCGAGCAACGCGGTGCCGAGCTGCCACCACGCGGCGTCGCCGGTCGCTTCGGCGAGGTCGAGGAACGCCGAGGCGCAGAACGCGTAGTCGTCGAGCGTGCCGTCGAGCCGGACCACGCCTTCGTGAAATACGCGCGCGATGCGGTCGCCGGTGATCAGCGTCGTCTTGACGAACGTCGCGACCCGCATTGCGAGCTCGAGCGCGGCCTCGCTCCCGGTCGCGCGCCACGCGGCGACGAGCCCCGAGATCGCCAGGCCGTTCCAGCCGGCGAGCACCTTGTCGTCGGTGCCGGGCCGGATCCGCTTGGCGCGCGCGGCGAATAGCGTCGCGCGCAGCTCGGCGAGCTGGGCCTCCTCGTGCGGCGAGGTCCTCGGCGTCACCCGCGACAAGATGCTCGTGCCGTGCTCGAAGTTGCCGCCTTCGGTGACACCGTACGCGTGCCCGAGCACGACCGCGCCCGATGCGCCGAGGACGTCGCGCAGCTCGTCGGGGGTCCACACGTAGAACTTGCCCTCTTCGTGCTCGCTGTCGGCGTCGAGCGACGACCACAACCCGCCGGCGGGATCCGACAGCTCGCGCGCCAAGAACCCGACCGTCTCGTCGATCACCTCGCGCGCGCGCGCCGCGAACGGCCCGGCCATCGCGACGACCGCGGCGTAGATCGCGAGCAGCTGCGCCTGGTCGTACAGCATCTTCTCGAAGTGCGGCACCAGCCACTTCGCGTCGACCGAGTAACGCGCGAACCCACCGCCGAGGTGGTCGTAGATGCCGCCTTCCGCCATGCCGCGGGCCCAGCCGTCGAACGCGGTGCGCGCCGCTTCGCCGAACGCGAGCCGGCCGGCGCGCGCGAGCAGCTCGTGGCTCGAGCTCGACGGGAACTTCGGCGCGCCGCCGAGGCCGCCGTGCTTCGGATCGCAGCGCTCGGCGAGCTGCTTGCCGGCGGTGATGATCAGCGACGCGGCGAGCTTGCCGACCTCGCCCCCGCGCGCGCCGCGGCGATAGTGGTCGTCGACGCGAGCGAGCCCGTCGACGAGCGCGAGCGCGTTGTCCTCGGCGTCGGCGCGGCGCAGCCGATACGCATCGGACATCGCGGTCAGCAACGCGTCGAAGCTCGGCTTGCCGAACCGCGGCGCCTTCGGGAAGTACGTGCCGAGGAAGTACGGCCGGCCGTCGGGCAAGCAGAACGCGGACAACGGCCAGCCCCCGCCCTCGCCTTGCACCATGATCGCGTTCATGTAGATCGCGTCGACGTCGGGGCGCTCTTCGCGATCGACCTTGATGTTGATGAACTTCGCGTTCATCGTCTTCGCGGTCGGCACGTCCTCGAAGCTCTCGTGCGCCATCACGTGGCACCAATGGCACGCGGCATACCCGATCGAGACGAACACCGGCCGGTTCGTGCGCTTCGCCTCGGCGAACGCCGCCTCGCCCCACGGCCACCAATCGACCGGGTTCTCCGCGTGCTGGCGAAGATACGGAGAGGTCTCGGTCGCGAGGCGATTTGCCATGGCCGGCACCATATAATGTCGCGATGTCGGACGTCGCGAAGAAGCTGCTCGTCAAACCCGGATCTCGCGTGCTCGCGCTCGCGCGACCGAAGGATGTCGCCTTGCCGCTCCACCCCTGCGCGGCGTGCTCGATCGACGAGACCTGGTCGGCCTTGCGGGTGCGCCACTCGTCGCGGACGACGCCGCGCACGACGAGCGGCCGGCCCGTGCGGACCGCGACCGCGAAGCCCATGAAGCTGCCCGCCGACTTGATGCGCGCCGTCGCGAAATCGCCGACCGCGAAGGCCACGTGGAGCTCGCTGGCACCGTCGCACGTCAAGGAGTACGTGCGCTGGGTGATCGAAGCGAAGCAGGCCGAGACCCACGATCGCCGGATCGCCAAGACGGTCGAGATGCTCGCTGCCGGCCAGCGCGACCGCAACGCGAAGTATCGACCGACGGGACCTGCGCCCGGCGGGCAGCGCCGCCGAATGGCGGTGCGGATCGATCGATGAGGATCTCCGTCGTGTTGCTGCTCGGGCTCGTCGCCTGTGGCCCCGAGGTCGTCGTCGCCCCGGCGAACCACGAGATCCGGATCGCGCCGGTCGTCACCGATCGCGACGGCGACGGCATCCCCGACGATCGCGATCGCTGTCCGAAGGCGCCCGAGGACTTCGACGCCTACCAAGATGAAGATGGCTGCCCCGACCCCGACGACGACGGCGACGGCGTGCCCGATGACAAGGACTCGTGCCCGTACACGCCAGGCCCGGCGCCGAGCGGCTGCCCGGCCGGCTGCGTGCTCGTGTCAACCGTCGACGACTGCTGGGCCGACAACACGATCTTCCTCGACGCCGGCGACATGCCGCAAGCCGAGCGGATCGACGACGTGCTCGAGACGCTGCGCCGCTACCCCGAGATTCGCGCCATCACGATCGAAGGCGAGCGCGAAGCCAGCGAGCCCGCCGCGGTCGCGCTCGAGCGCGCCCGGATCGTCCACCGCGCGCTGATCGGCGCGCGCTCCAGCGTCGCGATCGACGAGGTCGACGGCGGGATCCGCCAGCCACCCGGCCACGCGGTGCGGGTCCGGATCACGAAGCAGCGCTTCGCCGACGGCCGATTTCGCACGAGCACATGCACGTCGTGGGGCCCGGTCTACAAGGTCGCCAAGCTGACGTATCACTGCCCCTGACCGGCATTGACAGCGCGAGCGGCTCGCGCAGAATGAGATCGTGAGCAACGATCGGGCTACGGCGCAGCGCTTGCTGAACGCACTCGATCTCCACGACGCAGGCGTAGCGATCAAGCGCGAGTCGCTTCGCCGCCGCATGCCGAGGGCTTCGCGCGCGACGGTCGACCGGGCACTGGCGGACTGGCTCGCCGAGGAGTCGGCCCCACCGCGGGGGTTCGCCGTGCGACGGCCGAGGCGCGGTTGAGCCAATTGCGCCTGCGCCGCTCGCCACGCGATCCGCTGGTCGACCTGCTGTTCGCGTCCACCGGGATCGAGGCCGAGGTCGTCGCCGCGGCGGAGCCGATCGCCGTGCTCGGTCAACGCGTACCCGTCGCTCGGGTTGGCCACCTGATCGCCCTAAAACTGCTCGCGCGTGATGACAAGACGCGCCCGCAGGATGCGATCGATTTGCGGGCGCTTGCCGCGGTAGCCAAGTCGATCGAGTGGAAACGGGCCGCACGTGCAGTTGCGATGATCGAACGCCGCGGGTTCGCGCAAGGACGCGATCTGGGTCGTGCGCTAGCCCGGCTGCGCGGTTAGCTCGGTGGCGGCGCGACCGCTGCTTGAACGAGAACGCGCTCCGCGATGGGCCGCGGGTGGCCTCGGCGACGTGAAATCCGGAGCCCGACACGCGGTTACTGTACACAACGAACGGACGATTTTTCGGCGGCGTTTCCGTCGGAGATCGCGTTGAGAATCGGTCGGTTGCGGGCTATACAGACGGCCGATGTCCGACACGTTGTTGCCGCCGTCCAACATCACCCCGGTCTCGATCGAGACCGAGATGCGCAACTCGTTCATGGACTACGCCATGAGCGTGATCGTGGCGCGCGCCCTGCCCGACGCGCGCGACGGGCTGAAGCCGGTGCACCGGCGAATTCTCTACGCGCAGCGCGTGCTCAACAACACGTTCAACCGGCCGTACGTCAAGTGCGCGCGCGTCGTCGGCGACGTCATCGGCAAGTATCACCCGCACGGCGACGCCTCGGTCTACGACGCGCTCGTCCGCATGGCCCAAGACTTCTCGATGCGCTACATGCTCGTCGATGGCCAGGGCAACTTCGGCTCGGTCGACGGTGATCCGCCGGCGGCGTATCGCTACACCGAGTGCCGGATGGCGAAGATCGCGGGCGAGATGCTCGCGGACATCGACAAAGAGACCGTCGATTGGCAGCCGAACTACGACGACAAAGAGCTCGAGCCGACGGTGCTCCCGAACCGCGTGCCGAACCTCCTGGTCAACGGCGCGACCGGCATCGCGGTCGGCATGGCGACGAACATCCCGCCGCACAACGTCGGCGAGATCATCGGCGGCGTGCTCGCGATGATCGCGAATCCGCAGATCTCCGACGACGAGCTGCTAGCGATCGTCCCCGGCCCGGACTTTCCGACCGGCGGCGTGATCCAGGGCCGCGTCGGCATCATGTCCGCGTTCAAGACCGGGCGCGGCTCGATCTCGGTGCGCGGGGTCGCCCACACCGAGGAGATCCGCAAAGATCGCCAGGCGATCGTCGTGACCGAGCTGCCGTTCATGGTCAACAAGTCGCGGTGGATCGAGGCCTGCGCCGAGATGGTCCGCGACAAGAAGCTCGAGGGCATCTCCGATATTCGCGACGAAACGGCGCGCCAAGGCATACGCGTCGTGTTCGAGCTCAAGCGCGATGCGTCCGACCAGGTCGTGCTCGCGAACTTGATGAAGTTCACGTCGCTGCAGTCGTCGTTCTCGATCAACATGCTCGCGATCGTCGACGGCCGCCCGGTGTTGCTGTCGTTGCGCCGCGCGCTGCAAGTCTTTATCGAGCACCGCCGCGAGGTCGTCACGCGGCGGACGTTGTTCGATCTGCGCGAGGCGCGCAACCGGCGCGAGATCGTCGAGGGCTTGGGCCTCGCGGTGATCAACATCGATCGCGTGATCGAGATCATCCGCACGTCGAAGGACACCGACCAGGCCAAGGATCGGTTGATCGCCGAGCCGCTCGGCGGGCTCGGCGGATTCTTGGAGCGCGCGGGCCGCCCCGCCGATGAGGTCGCCGCCGCGAACGCGCGCAAGACCGTCACGCTGTCGGTCCGCCAGGCCCAGGCGATCCTCGAGATGCGGCTCGGCCGACTGACCGGCCTCGAGCGCGAAAAACTAGAAGCCGAATACAAAGAGCTGTGGGCGACCACCGACTACCTCGAAGGCCTGCTCGCCGACGACAAGAAGCTGATGGCGTGCATCGTCGACGAGCTCGACGCCGTGCGCACCGAGTTCGGCGACCAGCGCCGGACGAAGATCGTCGAAGCTGAAGGCGAGATCCTGACCGAGGAGCTGATCGACATCGAAGACATGGTCGTCACGCGCACCCGGCTCGGCTACATCAAGCGCACGAAGCTGCGCGAGTACCAGGCGCAAGGGCGCGGCGGCCGCGGGATCACCGGCGCGACGTCGACCGAGGGTGACTTCGTCGCCGACATGTTCGCGGCGTCGACCCACGATCACCTGCTGCTGTTCACCGACAAGGGCCGCGTCTATCACAAGAAGGTCTACGAGCTGCCCGAAGGTGCGCGCACCGCGAAGGGTCGCGCGATCGTCAACGTGCTCGCGCTGCAAGACGGCGAGCAAGTCGTGGCGATGCTGCCGTTCGCGGAGTTCGGCCCCGAGACGGAGACACCCGGTCCTGCGCCAGGGGGCGAGGCCGCCACGTTCGTGTTCTTCGCGACGCAATCGGGCACGGTCAAGAAGACCGAGCTGTCGGCGTTCGAGAACGTGCGCGAGTCGGGCATTCGCGCGATCACGATCGAAGACGGCGACCGCCTGGTCGGCGCGTCGCTCGTCACGAAAGCCGACGACGTCCTGCTGACCTCGGCCAAGGGCTTCGCGGTCCGGTTCACCGAGGAGCGGGTCCGCGCGATGGGTCGCAACGCGGCGGGCGTACGCGGCATCTCGCTGCGCGACGGCGATCGCCTCGTCGGCATGTGCACGTTCGCGCGAGAGACCGACGCGACGCTGATCACGATGTGCGAGCGCGGCTATGGCAAGCGCACGTCGCTGAGCGATTACCCGACGAAGAATCGCGGTGGCAAGGGCGTCATCACGATCAAGACGACCGCGCGCAACGGCCACGTGTCCGGCGTGCGGATCGTGACCGAGGACGATCACCTGATCCTGATCTCGGACCGCGGCAAGCTGATCCGGATCCGGGTCAAGGACATCCCGATCCAAGGCCGCGCGACCCAGGGCGTCCGGGTCATGCGCGTCGACGACGGCGAGCACGTCGCGGCGATCGAACGGCTCGCCGAGCCCGCCGACGAGAGCGGCATCGCCGAGGCCGCGCCGATCGAAGCGGTCGACGACTCCGACACGATCCCGAACGAATCGCTCGAGGACGACGCCGAAGACGACGATGACGACGCCGCGCCCGACGACGATGCCGAGCCGGCGGAATAATCGTGGCGATCAAGCGCAGCCAAGCGATCTTCGAACGCGCGAAGCGAGTCATCCCCGGCGGCGTCAACTCGCCGGTGCGCGCGTGCCGCGCGGTCGGCGCCGACCCCGTGTTCGTCGCGCAAGGCGATGGCTCGACGATCACCGACGTCGACGGCAACAACTACATCGACCTGATCGGCAGCTGGGGTCCGCTGATCCTCGGCCACAGCCATCCCGAGATCCTCGACGCGATCCGCGAGGCGATGGGCTCGGGCACGACGTTCGGTGCGCCGACCGAGATCGAGGTCGAGTTCGCCGAGACCCTGCGCGCCGCGTATCCGTCGATGCAGATGGTGCGCGCGGTGTCGTCCGGCACCGAAGCGACGATGAGCGCGCTGCGGCTCGCGCGCGGGTTCACCGGCCGTGTGAAGATCATCAAAGCCGACGGCGGCTATCACGGTCACGCCGATTGCTTGCTCGTCGCCGCCGGCTCCGGCGCCGCGACGCTCGGCATCCCGGGCTCGGCCGGCGTGCCCGAAGGCGCCGCCCGAGACACGATCGTCGTGCCGTACAACGACCTGCCGTCGGTCGAACGCGCGCTCGCCGGCGGAGACGTCGCCGCGATCATCATCGAGCCGGTCGCCGGCAACATGGGCCTCGTCGTCCCGGCCGTGGGCTACCTCGACGGCCTGCGCGCGCTGTGCACCCAGCACGGCACGCTGCTGATCTTCGACGAGGTCATGACCGGGTTCCGGGTCGCGTTCGGCGGTGCCCAGCAGCTCTACGGGATCACTCCCGACCTCACGACGATCGGCAAGGTCATCGGCGGCGGCTTGCCTGCCGCGGCGTTCGGCGGGCGCGCCGACATCATGCAGAAGCTCGCGCCGCTCGGCTCGGTCTATCAGGCCGGCACGCTCAGCGGCAACCCGCTCGCGATGACCGCCGGCAAGAAGGCGATGGAGCTGCTCGCCCGGCCGCGCACCTACGAGCGCCTCGAGCAGCTCGGCGCCCGGCTCGGCGACGGGCTCGCGGCCGCCGCGCGCGATGCAAAGGTCCCCGCCGTCGTCAATCGGGTCGGCTCGATGCTGACCCTGTTCTTCGCCAAGGGCCCGATCACCGACTACGCGAGCGCGAAGACCTCCGACGCCGCTCGGTTCGCGACGTTCTTCCGCGGCATGCGGGATCGCGGGGTATTCCTGCCGCCTTCGCAGTTCGAGGCGATGTTCGTCTCGCTCGCCCACACCGACGACGAGATCGATCAGGTGATCGCCGCGGCGCGCGCTGCGCTCGTTTGATCGACCGCACCGCCCTCGCCGGCGTCAGGCGGCCGGCGCCGTCGATTGACGCTGCAATTCGGGCGTGTTACGCACGCGCCCACTCGTGACGGCGACCCCTTCCCATCGCGGCGAAATGTCGCAGGTTTCATTCTTGGGAGCCCCGCATCAAAACGACGTGCCCGGTACGAGCCAAGACCCGGCGAGCAAGCGCACGAAGGGCCTGTACCGCGCCCTCGGCGCGAGCTCGGTCGGCTTGGAGTTCGGCGTCGCGGTCGTGATCGGCGCGCTGTTCGGCAACTGGCTCGACGGCCGGTTCGGCACCGCGCCGTGGCTGCTGATCGCGTTCACGATCATCGGCTTCGTCGCCGGGCTGCGCGCGGTGTTGCGCGCGGTCGCCCGGATGAATCGCGGTGCCGAGTGACGGCCCCGAGCATCGCGCGCATCGAGCGGTTGAACTACGTGATCGGCGGCATCGTGGTGCTCGTCGCCGCGCTGACCCAGCCGCGAGCGGTCGGGCTCGGCGTCGCGGTCGGCGTCGCGTTGACCTGCCTCAACTTCTTCGTGCTGCGCCGGCTCGTCGTCAAGTGGCTCGCCGATGCCGCCTCCGGCAAGAGCACCGCCGCGCCGTTGCTGATGATGCCGAAGATGATCTTGCTGATGGGAGCGGTCGTCGCATCGATCGCGTTCCTGCCGATCGATGCGATCGCGTTCATCGTCGGCTATTCGATCTTTATCCTCTCGATCATGATCGAGACGTTGTCCAGCATGATGCGTACGCCGCCGAGCGCTGCTTCGACCGAGGAAGACCATGGGTGAACACGGCACCTGGTTCGATTACTTGAACCGGTTCTCGTGGTGGCACGACGCCAGCGCGAGTCTCCAACATCTACTCGGCCGCTCCGGCGACGCCCCGATCATCGGGCGGAGCGAGTGGTCGCTCACTCACGTCCTCGCCACGATCCTCGTGCTGATGTTCGTCATCTGGGGCAGCGTGGCGTTCTTCCGCGGCACGAAAACGGCGGACCAGGGGCTCGTGCCGCCGCGCAAGATGGACCTACGGAACTTCTTCGAGTACATCGCGGAGAGCGTCTACGGCATGGTCGAGGGTGCGATCGGCAAGGACGAACGCCGCGCGGTTCTTCCCGCTGATCGGTGCGCTGTTTCTGTTCATCTTGTTCGCCAACTTGATAGGGCTCATCCCGGGCTTCATCTCGCCCGACGACACGCTCAAGACCAACGTCGGCCTCGCGCTGATGGTGTTCGTGCTGACCCACTTCTACGGCTTCAAGGAGCACGGGATCGGCTACCTCAAACACTTCCTCGGTCCGTCGCTGTGGCTCGCGCCGCTGATGCTGCCGATCGAGCTGGTCAGCCACCTCGCCCGCCCGGTGTCGCTGTCGGTGCGGTTGATGGGCAACATGCTCGCCGACCACAAGGTCGTGTTCGCGTTCTTCGCGCTGATCCCGCTGGTCGTGCCGCTACCGTTCATGCTGCTCGGCCTGCTCGTCTGCTTCATCCAAGCGCTCGTGTTCTGCACGCTGACGATGGTTTATCTGTCGATGGCGGTGTCACACGCCGAGCACTGAAATCGCACCTTCCTCGCTTTACCCAGCATCCAAACCACGTTAAATAACCGCCGCGCGACCAAGGAGAGCTCCATGAACCGCACCATCAAGTTCCTCGCACCCATCGTCACCGTGCTCGTCATCCTCGGTATCTCGTCCCTCGCGTTCGCGCAGGGTGCGGATGCCGCGGTGGTCAAGCAGCAAGGTCTGGCCTCGAACTACGGTCTGATCGCGATGGGCGCCGGCCTCGCGATCGGGCTCGCAGCACTCGGTGGTGGCATCGGCCAGGGCCGCGCCGCCGGTGCCGCGCTCGACGGCATCGCTCGCAACCCGGCCGCCGCGAGCAAGATCAGCGGCCCGATGATCCTCGGCCTCGCGCTGATCGAGTCGCTCGTGATCTACGCGCTCATCATCGCGTTCATCCTGTCGGGCAAAGTCGGCGGCTAACCGAGCTCGGCGCGCGACGTGGAAGTGAAGCGGCCCGCCTCGGGCCGTTTTGCGTTTTCGGAGGGTGTGTGGGACGCTTCTCCGAGATGGCCGAGGAGCACAAGCCTGACACCCTCGACATCGAGGGCAAGTCGACGCTCGAGATCCTCGCGCAGATCGATTTGTTTTCCGGCCTCGGCCAGGGCCACCTCCGCCGCGTCGTCGATATCGGCGTCGAAGAGGTCTACAGGTCGTCGGCGACGATCATCTCCGAGGGTGAAGCCGGCGATAAGTTCTACTTGATCGTGGAAGGCGCGGTGCGGATCAGCCGGATCGTCCCCGGCATGGGCGAAGAAGCGCTCGCGGTACTCCGCCCCGGCAATTACTTCGGCGAGATGTCGCTGATCGACGAAGCGCCGCGCTCGGCCACCGCCGTGTGTCACGAGCGGTGCCGGCTGTTCGTGATCAACCGGCGCGACCTCGAAGATCTGCTGTTCGTCGATCGCGATCTCGCGTACGAGCTGCTGTGGAACTGGGTGCGTACCTTGTCGCGCCGGTTGCGCGCGACCAACGACAAGATGACGTTCCTCGCGACGACGTCGAAGTTCTAAATGAAGCTCGCGGCGTGTGCGCTCGTACTCGCAGCATCTGCCGCGTCGGCAGAGCCGCTGCCGCCCGGTTCGCTCAGCCTCGCCGGCGGCATGTTCAGCGGCACCGGCGCCGACGCTGACCCGCTCGGCTTCGGCTATCGCATCGGCGCGATGGCGGCGTGGCAACCGATCAGCACCGAGCGGCGTTGGGGCTGGGCGGTGCGGTGGTCGACGCTGTTCGGTCGGATGTGGGACGCGAGCGCGGCGAAGGTGTCGTCGGGCCTGCTGACCGTCGACATGGATCTCACCGTCGGCCTGCGGTTCCGGCCGTGGTCGACGCCGACCCGCTACCTGACCGCGCGACTCGGCGGCATGTTGCTGCGGGCCAACGAACCGATCCCGCCGAAGGAGCAACGCGCATTTCTCGGCGGCGTGGGAAGCGTCGGGCTCGATCAATACATCGGCGGCGTCGCGATGCTCAATGTCGACGTTCGCTACGGGTTGCTCGGCGGCGGGCCCGAAGGCGTCGCGTTGATCATCGGCATCGGGGTCGTCGGGCCGTGATCCCGCGGAGCTACGCGTAATGCCCGAGCTCGTCACCGCGCGGTGTCGGCTCGTCCGGATCACGCTCGCCGCGGTCGAAGCGGTGTTGCGCCACGACCGAGCCGCTGCCGAAGCCGCGATCGGCGCCGCGTTCCCCGACGCCTGGCCGAACGACGATCTCGTCGCGCGCGCGTTCCCGGTCTCGCTCGACGCGATCCGCGCCGACCCCGAGGTGCGGCTGTGGGGTGATTCGATGGTGCTCGTTCGTGACGAGCCGCGCGTCGTAGGCAGCATCGTATTCCACGGCTTCCCCGCCGACGGCATCGCCGAGGTCGCGTACGGCATCGAGGAGGGCTCGCGCCGCCAGGGGCTCGCGGCCGAAGCCACGCTCGCGTGCGTCGAGTGGGCGCTCGCACAACCCGGGATTCGCGCGGTGCAAGCGACGACGTTTCCCTGGCACGAAGCGTCGCTCGGCGTGATTCGCAAGGTCGGCATGACGCCGGCCGGGACGCGGACGCACGACGTTCTCGGCGAGCTGCTCGTGTTCGAGCGCCGGAGCTGAGACCGGGCCGTGACAGCTATCGGCGACGGCGGCGCAGCACGACGCCGCCGACCAGCAGCAGGCCGAGCATCGCGGTGGGTGCGCCCCGCCCGCTCGAATCGCAGCAACCGCCCGAGCTCTCGCTCACGAGGCACGCCCCGTTGCCGCCGCCGACGTCGACGCAGTCGAAGTCTTTCGGGCACTGGTCGGAGCCGGCCGGCATGCACATCATCGTGCAGATGGCGCCGCTGCCGGGGTTCTGGCACTCGTTCGAATCGCAATCGCCGTTCTTGGTGCACATCTCACCGAGCCCGCCGGGTGTGAACGGCTTGACGATGCACGCCTGGTTGAAACAGATGTCGGTGCTATCGCAATCCGAGTCCGTCGTGCAGGTCGTCTGCAACATGACGTTCGAGAGGATGAACGCGGCCTCGGCGTCGACGCGCGTATCGGCGCCGAGCGTCGCGCAGTTCTGATCGCCGAACGACGTGATGCCGACCTCGAGCGTCTTGCCGCCGATCATCGCGAACGACGGGCCGCCCGAGTCACCTTCGCACTTGCCCTTGCCGTTGCTCTGGTCGTAGCAGAGCAAGTTCGCATTGCCGCCCGGCACGTCGGCCTCGCACGACACGACCGTCTGCTGCACGACGTTCTCGACGCCGACGCTGTTGCCGTCACCGGCGGTGCTCTCGCCGAAGCCGACTTGGGTGACGACCGTGCCGATCGGCGCGTCGGTCGCGGTGAAGTTGAGCTTGACCGGCGTGATCGTCGTCATCGGCGTGGTCAGCTTGATCAGGCCCGCGTCGTGCGAGCCGCTCGTGACGTACATCGGATCGGGGATCGTGGCCGATGCGGTGACGACCGTGCCGAGGCCGCGGGTGATGTCGACGGTGTTGAAGTAGACCATCACGCTCGCGGTGAGCGCGGCTTGCGTCGACACGTTGACATCGGATGGCGTGACGCAGTGGCCGGCGGTGAGGATCCACGACGGATCGATCAGCGTGCCGGTGCACAGGCCATCGCCGACGACGACCGCGACGACCGCGGGGTACTCGCCGACCGTGGCCTTGGTGCCGCCGAGGATCGGATCCGCAATGCCGTCGGCGAACGCCGCCGGAGCCACCGCGACGAACGCGAGAACGACGAGCCACCTGCGCATCTAGCGAGCATCGACGAGCCGGGCGCGCAGCGCAAGGGAACTATGCGGACCGCCGCCGCTGCCACTTCCCGGACTTGCCACCGCGCTTCTCGTCGAGTCGGATCGCCGAGATCACGATGCCGCGGTCGACCGCTTTGCACATGTCGTACACGGTCAGCGCCGCGCCCGCGACCGCCGCGAGCGCCTCCATCTCGACCCCGCTGCGGTCGAACGCCGAGACCTTCGCCGTGATCCGGACAACATTGCGCACGACCCGGAGCGCGACCTCGACCCCGGTCAGCCGGATCGGATGGCACAGCGGCACGAGCTCGGGCGTGCGCTTCGCGGCCTGGATCCCGGCGAGGCGCGCGACCGCGAGCACGTCGCCTTTGCCGAGCGCGCCCTTGCGAATCGCTCGCGCGGTGGCCGGCTCGACCACGACCTCGCCGCTCGCGATCGCGGTGCGAGCCGTCTCGGGCTTCGCGCTGACGTCGACGACGTGTGCGTCGCCCGCACGCGTGAAGTGCGTCAGCTTCATTCGACCGTGACGGACTTCGCCAGGTTGCGCGGCTGATCGATGTCCGTGCCTTTGAAGTCCGCGACGTAATAGGCGAGCAGTTGCAGCGGCACGACCGTGAGGATCGGCTGGAGCTCGAGCGCGGTGTCGGGAACGAGCACGACATCGTCGGCATGGCCGCCGATCTCGTTGTCGCCCATGGTCGCGATCGCGAGCACCTTGCCCTGACGCGCGCGGACCTCCGCGAGGTTCGAGATCGCCTTGTCGTAGTACGGGCCGCGCGGCACGAGCACGACGACGGGCAGGTTCTCGTCGATCAGCGCGATCGGGCCGTGCTTCATCTCGCCGGCGGCGTAGCCCTCGGCGTGGATGTACGAGATCTCCTTGAGCTTGAGCGCGCCTTCGAGCGCGATCGGATATTGCGAGCCGCGGCCGAGGAACAGAAACCCGTTCGCCTGGCCGTAGCGGCGCGCGAGGATCTGCAGGTGCGCGCCGGTGTCGACGACAGCGCGCATCTTCTGCGGCAACTGGACGAGCTCGCCGAGCAGCTCGCGCGCTCGCTCGCGCGACAACGTGCCGGTGCGCCGGCCGAGGTTGATCGCGAGCAACGCCATCGCGACGAGCTGCGTGGTGAACGCCTTCGTCGAAGCGACCCCGATCTCCGGCCCGGCGTGCGTATAGAACGCGTGATCCGCGAGGCGCGGGATCGCCGACTCGAGCACGTTCGAGATCGCGAGCACGCTGGCACCCTTGCGCTTGCCCTCGCGCACCGCCTCCATCGTGTCGAGCGTCTCGCCCGACTGGCTGACCGCGACGATCAGGTCGCCCGGGCCGACGATCGGATCGCGATAGCGAAACTCCGACGCGAGCTCGACCTCGACTGGAATCCGCGCGAGCGCCTCGATCAGATATTCGCCGACCAGCGACGCGTGATACGACGTGCCACAGCCGACGAACACGAGCCGCTTGAGCTTCTTGGTATCGAGCTCGATGCCGTCGAGCAGGACGTCGTCGTGCTCGAGATCGATCCGACCGACCAGCGTGTCGGCGACCGACCGCGGCTGCTCGTGGATCTCCTTGAGCATGAAGTGCCTGAACCCGCCTTTTTCCGCCTGCACCGCCGACCACGTGATCGTCTTGGGCTCGCGCACGTGCGGCTTGCCCTCGAAGTCGGTGATCGTCACGCCCTTCTGCGTCACCGTGACGAGCTCGCCCTCTTCGACGAAGATCACCTCGCGCGTCTCGCTCAGGATCGCGGTGACGTCCGACGCGACGAAGTTCTCGTCAGCGCCCAAGCCGACGACGAGCGGCGACGAATTCTTCGCCGCCACCAGCGTGCCCGGCTCCTTGTCGCTCATCACGACGAACGCGTAGCTGCCGCGCACCTTCGCGAGCGCCTTGCGCACCGCGGTCGCGAGATCGGGCGCGCCGCCCGCGAGCTGGCGGTCGACCAGGTGCGCGAAGATCTCGGTGTCGGTCTCCGACGAGAACTGCGCCCCGCCGGCGGCGAGCTCGGCGCGCAACGCGAGGTGGTTCTCGATGATGCCGTTGTGGATGACGCTGATCGATCCGACCTTATGCGGATGGCTGTTCTCGTCGGACGGCCGGCCGTGCGTCGCCCACCGCGTGTGGCCGATGCCGATCGTCCCGGGCGCCGGCTCTTTGACCAGCTTCGCCTCGAGCGCCGACAGCTTGCCGCGACAACGCACGACTCGCGAGGTCGACGTGGCCCGGTCGAACACCGACACGCCGGCCGAATCGTAGCCGCGATACTCGAGCTTGCGCAGCCCGCCGATCAGGAGCGGCGTCGCTTGGCGTGAACCGACGTAACCGATGATGCCGCACATGGCGGGCTACTTCGTCGCGCTGCCACTGCCGGCGGCCGGCGCCGCGCTGCCTGCATCAGGCGCATCGTCTTCGTCGATCCCGGTGATGTCGCTGATGTCCGGGGCCTTGTACTGCACGAGCGGCGAATCGACCGGCAACCTGCCGCCCGAGCCATGACCGCAGGCCGCGAGCGCAGTGGACGCGAGGATGGCAAGGAACAAGGCGCGGATCGTCATCACCGAGGACGCTACCATCTTTTTCCGCCGGTTGTGGCACGCTCGCCGCGTGCTCTTGCGCGTGACCAGAGGCGCGATCCGCGACGGCGCGATCCGCGATGCCGTCGTGCGAGCGCACGCCATCACCGGCGGCGGCGATGGCGCCGAGCTCGCGTTCGCCTTCGCCGGCAACGTCGCCCGGCCCGAGCCGCTCGCCTCGGGGGAGCTCCGCCGCCAGCTCGGCCTCAAGCTGCGCGCCGCGAACACGTGCAACGTGATCTACGTGATGTGGCCAGTCGCCGGCGCGCGGCTCGCGGTCTCGGTCAAGCGCAACCCCGGAGCGCGCACCCACGCCGACTGTGGCGCGCGTGGCTACACCGACGTCGCCGCCGCCTGGGCCAAGCCGCCCCCGCCGCTCGTGATCGGCGCGCGCCACGTGCTCGTCGCCGAGCTGATCGGCGACGAGCTGACCGCGGCGATCGACGGCGAGATGGTCTGGCGCGGTGCGCTGCCCGCGCTCGCCCGCGACCTCGTAGGGCCGATCGGCCTGCGCACCGACAACGTGATGCTCGACGCGATCGAGCTCGCGGCTCGGTAGCTCCTCTCCGGCCTGGTAGGCTTGGTACATGGGCGGACCCGTCGTGCCGAGTCAGGAACGGTTGTTGGCGATCATCGAGCTCCAGAACGCGCTCGCAGCCGCGGCGCTGACGACCGAGGAGGTCATGCAGCTCGTCGCCGAACGCGCGGCGCAGCTGGTGACCGCGACGGGCGCGCTGGTCGAGCTCGTCGATGGCGACGACATGGTGTGCCGCGCGGCCGCGGGCTCGAGCCGCCAGGTCGGCCTGAGGCGCTCGCAGAAGTCGGTGTTGTCCGGCCGGTGCGTCGCCGAGCGAAAGCCGGTGCGCTCCGGCGACGGCGCGGCGATCTGCGTGCCGTTCTTCCACGGCGAGTACGTGGTCGGCGCGATGACCGCGGTCGGCGCGCCGAAGACCGCGTTCACCGACGCGGACACCGAAACGCTGAACCTGCTCGCGAAGATCATCGCGATCCCGCTCCACCGCACGCGCAGCTTTCCGCGCCCGCGCAAGGACAATACGCACGACCCGCTCACCGGGTTGTTGAATCGCCGCGCGTTCGACGAGCGGCTCACGGTCGAGGTCGCGCGCCACAAGCGCTACGACCAGTCATTCAGCTTGACCGTGGTCGATCTCGATGGCTTCAACACCGCCGCCGACAGGCTCGGCGAGGCCGCGTGCGACGAGCTGCTGCGCACGATCGGCGCGATCTTGACGAAGAGCGTGCGCGTGATGGACGCGTGCTTCCGGCTCGGCGGCGCCGAGTTCGCGATCATCATGCCGGGCACCTCGATCGAAGGCGCGAACGTGCTCGCGGAGCGCTGCCGCAGCCAGATGACCGACGCGAACCTCGATGGCGTGACCGCCCGGCTCGGCGTGATCGAGGCCGGCGAGGACTCGGTCGAGCAGCTCGTCGAGCGCGCGGACGCGGCCTTGAAGGCGGACCGATAGTCACTCCGGCCGCCCCGCGCGACTTCCGCAACCCCGTGCTTGACACCCACTGGCCGCGCCGCTAGAAAAGTGCCCTGCCATTGCGGGAGTAACTCAGTGGTAGAGTGCAACCTTGCCAAGGTTGACGTCGAGGGTTCGAATCCCTTCTCCCGCTCGACTTAACCAGATGACTTCGTTACGGATTCAGTCTCGGAGACCTCGCTTGGGCCCACTTTGGGCCCACCGCTCCGACCGCTAAGCATCGCGAGAATTCTCGCGGTCGGATCGACCTCTTTCATTCCCGCGGACACGAGCTCCGGTGACGCGATAGAAGATAGTGATCGCGAGGCAATCGGCGCTGATCCCGACGATCGGGCGTTAGCGCGAGACCGGCGCCGGCGTCGCGGTCGGCCCGGTCGGCACCGTCGCTGAGGGCGCCGAGGTCGGTGCCGCTGGTTTGATCGGCGAGCCGTTCGCGTCGAGGTTGATGTATCGCTTGCCCTGTTCGTTAGCGAGCTCCTGGTTGTCGCGATCCAGCCAGGCCTGCGCGTTCGCGATCTCGCTGTCGTACGATGCCTGTTCGCGTGGGTCGATCGTGTGACCGGCGGCGAGCTCGGCCTTCTGGGCGTTTGCTTCGTCTGCGCGCTCAGACGTGATCGCCTGCTGCTCGTTCGCGATTTCCGCGGCAGTGCCGCCGCGATCCATCACGCCGGTCTCGAGATGAAACATCGCCGCCTTCACGGTCAACGCGATCGACTGGCCGGATGCGAGCCATAGCTTGAACGTCGTGCCTGTCAGCGCCTTCACGCTCGACACACCGCTGAGCGCGAGTTGCAGCACGCCATCGACGATCTGGTAAGAGACCGCTCCGCCAACGCCGCTGATCGCCGTCACGTTGGTGATCTGCGCGATGTCGGCGGGAAGCAGCTGGCCCGCATGGATCGCCGACAGCGGAATCGACGGGCTGATCGTCAGCTGCTGCTCCATGTTGGCAACCGAGGTCACCGCCGCCTCGACGCTGGGGAGATCGACCTCGGCCTTGGCTGTCGCACTCGCGGTGATCACCGGACCGAGGCTGCCTCCATCGACCACCGTGCCGTCGCCGATCGTCGGGGGCAACGCCGAGCCGTCCGGCTCGAAGGTGATCGGCGCGCTCGCCGTCCCTCCTTGGGCGGCGACGATCACCTGCTGCACAAAGCTGTTGCCGACCGTCGATTGCAACAGCGCCATCATCGGCGCGCGCTCGTTCGGATAGTAACGAAGCTGCGCGGCCACCCACAGCGGATCAGGGTTCGGCTGCTTCAGGTACAGGCCGAGGCGCTGGGTCCCGGGCCCTTGCTGTGGCCCGAGTTGAGGTGACGCCGGCGCAGGCTGGGGCGCAGATACGACAGTTGGCGTCACGGCTAACTGGTGCTGCTCGCCCGGCGCTTGGTCAGCCATCCCACAAGGTTATCACGCGCGTGATCGCGATCGAAGTCGCTTTCGCGTCGCGATGCTCGTGATCGATCTGGCTTCGCTTCGCGAGGGCGTCACCAAAGGACGGGCTCTTCGAAGCGCTATTAAGCGACTTCGAGCGCTTGCGTCGATTCACACCGGCGGACGTGAAGAGCGGAACAACCTGGATCAGTGACCGTCCCGCGGACGAAAACATGATCCCCATCAGCGACCAAAGATCCGAACGACCAGCTGTGGGAGCTCGCGCAACCGTAGCTCATTGCACAGTCGCGACGAACGATGCGGTGAAGCTCGTCGCCGCTGCCCCCTGCGACTCGTCGTAGATCGTGCCGGAGATCATCGCCGACACGCTTGTCTGCGAGGCGGCGGTAACGTCGATCGTGCATGACGGGCTCGCCTCGTTCGTGTAGTACGTATCGCCGTCGAGCCAGTGAATCAGCACGCTGGTCTCGTCGAAAGGGTTGTCGGTCTGCGAGTTCGCGCACGGGTACGAGCCGGTCTGGAGCACGCCGCCGTCGGCGACGATGCTCACCGTCAAGCTCGGCGTCGAGCTCCCGTCGCTCATCGCCTGGAAGTAGCCGGCGTAAACCTGGTTCTGGGTGACGGCGGCGATCGTCACGGCAGCCGACGACGTGTACGCCTGACCGATGTCGATCGCGAACCCGCCGGTATTCGCCGGCGCGTCTCCGGTTGGCGAGGCGCTATCGAGGTGGTGGATGGTCGAGCCGTCCGGCGGAAGCGACGACGACGACGAGCTGCAGGCCGCGAAGGTCAGACACGCAATGGCAAGGGCTTTCATGCTCCATGGAGGGAGAACGCCCCGGGGGGTGTGCAGGAAATCGTCAGGGTCGGGGCCGGAACGCGCTGGCGAGCGAGAGATCGATCCCCGCGAGCGAGCGCAGGATGCTGTCCGCGGTCGCCGGTCCAACCGCCAGCTCGGTCCGTAGCGCCTTGCGGACCGAGCGCGCCACCGCCTCGCGCGCCTCCTCGATCCATCGCAGCACGGTCGTGCGGTGGACCTTCCACAGCGCGGCGATCTCATGATGCGGCAGGCCCTCGACGACTTCGAGTCGTAGCGCTTCGCGGGGCTTGTCGGCGAGCTCGGCGACCGCGGCCCGCACGAGCTCGCGAATCCGCGGACCGTGCGCCTGGACGACCACGTTCGCCTCGAGCGCCCCCGCGATCCCCTCGATATCGCGCGAGCTGGCCATCCTCGTCGCGCGCGGGCCGAGCAGCGCTCGCGCCTGGCGTAACGCGGTCACACGTAACCAGCCGGTCAGCGATCCGGTGCCGCGATACGTCGCGAGCTTGGCATCGCGCTCGGGGGTCGCCACCAACAGGCGATAGCGCAAGAGTTGCAGCGCATCGTCGACGAGCGCGGCATCGTAGCCGGCGCGGCGAAGCGCAGCGGTCACTGGCGCGAAGTGTTCGCGTTCGAGCACCGCGAGCGCCGCCGGATCGCCCGCGACACAGGCCGCGGCGAGCGCGAGATCGGTGCGATGTTCGACGCGGTCGTCGGCGGAGCTGTCGGTCGACATTGCGGCGCGCGATCGCGAGCCTACAATAGCGCTACTTGGCATGTATTAGCGATAACGAGCTCGCCGCGCTCGTCGAAGGCCGCGTCGATGCGGTGCGCCGCGCCGAGCTGCTCGGCGAGCTCGCGAGCTGCGAGTCGTGCCGCTCGTTGTTTCACCTGTGCTTGGTGACGACCGCGGGGGGTATCCGCGGCTCGGCCGAGCTTCCGGCGGAGATCGCCGGCTATCGGCTCGGTAACGTGCTCGGCGCGGGTGGCGGCGGCGTGGTGGTGCGCGCGCGCGATCCTGTCCTCGAGCGCGATGTCGCGCTCAAGCTCGTACGCACGGCAGGGGATGGCGATCCAGCCGCACATGCGTTGCGCGAAGCGCGAACCCTCGCCACAGTGCGCCACCCCGCGGTCGTGCAGGTCTACGCGACGGGCGCGAACGGCAACATCGGCTTCGTCGCGATGGAGCTCGTCGACGGTGCGAGCCTCGCGGCCCGACTCGCCCGCGGTCCGCTCGCCTGGCGTGACGCGGTCGTGCGATTCGCGGACGTGGCGACTGGGCTCGCCGCGATTCACGCCGCGGGCCTG
Organism: uncultured delta proteobacterium; assembly: GCA_963848295.1. Taxonomy (GTDB): domain Bacteria; phylum Myxococcota_A; class Polyangia; order Haliangiales; family Haliangiaceae; genus JABFXX01. The sequence goes on from CAWKDB010000010.1 coordinate 600,682, forward strand.
GTTCACCGCGATCTCAAGCCGGGCAACCTGCTGGTCGATGGCGACCGGCTGCGGATCGCGGACTTCGGACTGGCCGCCCGCGATCCAGGTAGCGCGCTCGCAGGCACCCTGCCCTATCTCGCTCCGGAGCTGCTCGCAGGGGCCACTTCCAACGTCCGCAGCGACATCTATGCGCTGTTCGCGTCGCTGTTCGAGGCGCTGACCGGCGACCGGCCGTACCGCGAGCTCGATCACCGCGCGCTCCGCGCCGCCGCAGAGTACGGACGGCCGAGCTGGCCAGCCTCGGTCCCGAGCGCGGTGCGTCGCGCCGTCGAGCGCGGGCTCGCTCCGGATCCGGCGGCGCGCTATCCCGATGCGAATGCGGCGGCGCACGCCCTGCGTGAGCTGCCGGGCACGCGTCGCCGGCGAACGCTCGCGCTGATCGGCGTGGCGGGCGTCGCGCTCGCCGGCGGCGTGGCGCTATATTCGTACCTGGCACCGCGTCGGGAGCCGACCCCGATCGGTTCGGTCGACGATCGCCGACGCCTCGAGAGCGCGCGCTCGCTCCTGCGCAGCCGCCGCGACGACGAGGCGATCCGCGCGGTCGACGCGGTCACCACCGACTCGCCGCTGTTCGGCGACGCCGAGCTGATCCGAGGGGAAGCGGCGCTCGATCGCGAGAACGACGTCAAGGCGGCCACCGCGTTTCGCCATGTGGCCGAGCTCGCGCCCTCGCAAGACCGCGACGATCTCGCGGTCGCGGCGAACCAGGGCCTCGCAGTGGCGATCGGCGTCGTGCGCCGCGAGACCGCCGCCGGCGAGGCTTATGCAACGGCGGCGCTCACGATGGCGACCAAGCGCGGCGACGCGATCGCCGCTGGCATCGCGCGGCGTACGCTCGGCTGGATCGCCTGGCTCGCCGGCGACGCGGATCGCGCGAACGCCGAGCTCGAGGCCGCGCTCGGGATGCTCGTCTCGGCGCATGCTCCGCTCGAGGTTGCGACCGCCGAGGTGCAGCTCGCCAGGATCGCGCGCGCGAAGGGCGACTACACGGCCGCGACGCGCCACCTCGATCGTGCGGCGGCGCTGCGAACCCGCGAGCTCGGCGTCGCCGACCCGAGCGTGCTCGATCTCGATCTCGATCGCGCGGCGATCGCGACGGCCGAGGGCAACCCGACGCACGCGATCGAGCTTATTCGCGGCGAGCTCGCGAGGGTCGAGGCGACCTCGGGCGAACGATCGCCCGTGCTGGTCGCGCCACTCGAAGCGCTCGCGTCAGCGCTCGCGACCAGCGGGAACTACACGGCAGCGGGTGAGGCGAGTGAACGTGCGCTCGCGATCGATCGCGGGGCCCACGGCGAGGTCGATCGCGCGGTCGGGACCGACTACGCGAACCTCGCCGGGATCCGGGTGATCCAGGGAAAGCTCGACGAGGCGATCGAGCTCTACCGCGCGGGCCTCGCCGCTGACCGGTCCGCGCTCGGCGACGACCATCCCGTCCTCGCGCCGATCTACGCAGGTCTCGCGGTCGCGCTCGGGACCGCCGAACGCTACGGCGATGCCGACGTTGCGATCGGCCATGCGATCGCGATCTGGCGCGCGCACCCCGGTCATGACGACGAGCTCGCGCAGGCGCTCGCCAAGCGCGCGATCATGGAGCTCGGCCTGTCGCGCACCGACGATGCGCGCCGCGACGCGGAGTCGGCGACGGCGATGCTCACGCGCGCGCACGGCCCCGATCATTTTTCGCTGTTGCCCGCGCTGTCGGCGCTCGGTCAGGCCGAGCTCGCGGCCGGCCACCTCGACGCCGCCCGCGCCGCGCTCGAGCGTGTGCTCGCGATCCGCAAGCGCGCCAACAGTGCGCCGCGTTCGACCGTCGAGACCCGCGCGAAGCTCGCGGAGGTGATGTGGCAGCAGGGCGAGCACGATGCCGCGCTCGCGCTCGCCCGACAAGCGCTCGCCGACCTCGGCGCGCCCGAGAGCCGGCTCGGAAAAAAGCTCGCCGCGTGGCTTGCCGCGCCGTGACTAAGATCGAACCGCGAGCTTCTTCTCGGGCCGGCCGCCCGCGATGCCGGCGAAGAAGTCGTTGCCCTTGTCATCGACCACGATGAACGCCGGGAAATCGACGACGTCGATCTTCCACACCGCCTCCATGCCGAGCTCGGAGTATTCGTGCACCGACACGCTCTTGATGCAGTCTTGCGCGCGCCGCGCCGCCGGACCGCCGATCGAGCCGGCGCACAACTCATGCTCGCCGTCTCCATTTGCGTGATCCCGGATGTCGCGTTGGTTCAACGTGTCGCCGTTCCGCCCCCCGAAACCTGCGCCGGTACCGGCGCAGGATCGTCGTGTCGTGGTCGCGGATCTGCTCTCCCGGGGCTCGACGATCCCCGACTGCGGCAGTTCCCAATTCGAGACCACGATGGTGTTCAGCGACATCGCCGCCGACAGCGCGACGTTGCGCGTCCTGGTTCCGTGCGCCGAGATGCCGCGGCCGATGTTCTCGCCGACCGCCGGCAACGCGCCAAGGCTCCGAGAGCAGACCCGCTATCGGCTAGAGCTGTCCGGACCAGTTGCCGGCGATCTTGCTGGCAAGAACGACTCGCTGTGGCGCGCCGACCGAATCGATCTCGTGCACTAGCCGATCCCGCGGCATCCCGCCATCGCCGAGCTGTCGTCGAAGACCGCGCGGGGTGCGCACTCGCGAAGCTTGTCGACCACGATCGCGAGGTTTCTGTTCGCGATCGGCGTGAGCGCGGCACCGAGCCACATCTCGACGCCCCAAAGATTCCCGGTTTCAGCGAACCTAGGGTTCGTCGAAAGTGAAGTCGTCGAGGCCGATGCCCGCGACGTCGGTCACCGCGAGGTCGACCTTAGTGACATCGCTGAAGCTCGAAAGATCGGCCGCGATCGTGCGATCCTGATCGACGGTTCCGGACAGCGTGACCGTGTCCGTTTGACCACCGCCGTGAGTAATGGTCATCTCGGCTGCGGGACTATGGTCGACGCCGACCGCGAGGAAATGGAGCGCATTGACCTCATGTGTAAAGGCGATGTGGAAGTCGTGCAGGTAGACGCCCGCGCAGCCGGCACCGTTCGTGTCGACCGGGCCGAGATAGTTCGATCCTGTGCTGACGCTGACGTTGCTCGTCGCGAGAACCGCGCCGTCTGGTCCGCTGAAAGACGCATGGTTCGCGTACTGCGTTGTGACGGGGGCGCACGTCGCGAGGTCGTCGAAGTTGATGACGACGTGTGTGGCAGTGGTGGTATCCAGTCGATTCGCGCCACCGTCGCGCTCACCCGAGCCAGAGTCGTTGCCGCACCCGATGAGCAGCGTGAGAACCGAGCCATACATTAGGATCCGGCGTCGCATCCCGTTGTTATCTCAGAGGGCCGTATCGTGCTGTGCACCCTCGCGGGACGTCGCACAATGGCGTTCCGACGGCGAGATGTAACACCTCGGCGAACCCGTCCCGACGGGCGTCGAGCAGCGTCTCGAGCGATCGATGACGTACGAGGTGGGCAACGGGTGGTTCGCCCGCGCCTCGTAGTCGAGACAAGCGTCTATAGGCCAGCGATGCTCATGCCGACGCCCGCATCATCGACGAAGAGTAGTGCTTGCGAGCGCTGTTGCAGTCGGTCGCGGATGGCGGCGGCGGTGAGCGAGTACTGGCTGTAGGTCAGCAACCGAGCCGCGGGCGGCTCACTCGGCCCTCGGCACCTCGTCGGCGCGGATGAGCCCGTGCTTGCGCCATCGCGCATAGGCAAAACAAAGCGGGGTTCGTGGAAACGGCGGGTAGACACGTGGGCTTCATCCACTCCCGTGGACACGTCCCGAGAGGCGGATACTGTGCCCACCACGGAAACGAAGTTGGCTCGTGAGAAGCGAGCGAGTCGAACGTTCACCTGAAACCGTCCAGGAATTGGGGCGTCAAGGGTCACGGCATTCGTCGCCGCCAATGCGCCGGGCGCCGCCTTGCATGCGCCACCGCGATCACGTCGACGTCGTCTCCGATGAACCCCTTCTCCCGCTCGACCTAGTCAGGCCTCTGCTTGTGAACGAACCGATGGTTGGCCGCAGAGCGCTCTGCTCCCGGCCTTAGCCGTCACCGCTGCTGGATCGCGGTGGCAACCGGGTCGATGTTGAGCATCCCGTAGTTGAACGTGTGGACGGACCCGTCGTCGAGCGTGACCAGCACCCTCTTCGCGAGCAGGCTCTTCTTCACGTCGACCTTGCTGATCCGCGCCTTCGGGATGATCAGGACCGGCGCCTCCGAGCCCCATTTGACGAACAGCGCCTCGTCGAGCAGGCCCTTGGCCGAGACGTCGAACTGCGCGTCGTAGAGCAGGCGCTGGTTCGTGATCATCAGCTTGCCGTTATACTTGCCGCCCTTGGGGGGTTCGTAGAGCACGGTCCAGGTGTCGATCTTGGTCTCGTTAGCGTCGAGCGGAATCTTCTCGAGAGCACCCATGCCTACCTCCGTGTGCATTGTGCAGCAGGACGTCGACCGCTGCGCTACCGGCGTAACCAATTGTGGAACGCATCGCGGCAACGCGAGCTGGTCAGCCCGAAGCGCCACCGCCGCCCGCCGCATCATCGGTTGGCGCAGTCGAACCGCGGAGGCGCGCCGCAGATGCCCCGCGGCCCACCGCGCCGCCCCCGAATAGCAACGCGGTCGGGTCAGGTCAGGCTCATCCCACCGTCGATCGCGAGGATGTTGCCCGTCATCCACGTGACGTCCGGCTCGGCGATCGACACGATCCAACGCGCGACCTCTTGGGTGCTCGCCATCCGCGCGAGTGGGACCTTCGCAATGAACGAGGCCTTGACCTGCGGCACCATGTCCGCCGGAATCGGCAGCTTGTCGAAGCCCGGGGTGTCCGTCGGACCGGGGGCGACCGCGTTGACGCGGATACCTTTGGGTGCGAGCTCGAGCGCCCACGAGCGGGTCAGCGACTCGACGGCCGCCTTGGTCGCGCCGTAGTGCGAGCCGCCCGGAGACGGCTTGTGGCCCGCCGCGCTGCTGATGTTGACGATCGAGCCTTTGCTGGCTTCGAGTGCACGCAACGCAGCGCGCGTGACCAACGACAGCCCGACGACGTTGACGTCGAACTGCGCGCGGATCACGTCCTCGGTCACGTCTGCGAGCGCTCCGAACTGGAACACCGCGGCGTTGTTCACGAGCACGTCGAGCCGTCCCGCCTCGCCGAGCATGCTCGCGATCGCAGCGTCGACTTGCTTGCCGTTCGTGACGTCGGCGAGCAGCCATCGCACATCCCGGTGCCTCGAGCGGGCCTGCTCGATCGCGTCGGAACGCCGCGCCATGCCGAACACCGTGGCGCCGCGCTGCGCGAACAGCTCCGCGGCGGTCTCGCCGATGCCGGAGGTCGCGCCAGTAACGAGGACGACTTTGCCTTCAAAGGTCTTCATGACGCGACCATGCGGCCGGAGCGGGCGTTCGACTAGTCGTGCAATCCGTAGATGACTCTTGCATCTAGGTTAACAATCGGCCGCATGGACCTCTTCGACAAGATGGCCACCTACGTGCGCGTCGTGGAGGCAGGCAAGCTGGCCGCCGCGGCGAGGCAGCTACGGATCTCCTCGGCTGCCGTGAGCCGACAGATCGCTGCGCTCGAGCGCGAGCTCGGCGCCACGCTGCTGCTGCGATCGACCCGACGACTGGTCGTGACGCCGGTCGGCCGTGCGTATTTCGAGCGTTGTCAACGGATCCTGCGCGAGGTCGACGATGCCCAGGTCGTCGCGCGGGGTACCGCTCTCGATGGCGGGCTCGTGATCAACGCGCCGGTCAGCTTCGGACTCGCGTGGGTGGTACCGCGCGTTCGATCATTCGTGACGGCGCACCCGGAGATGCAGCTCGACCTTCGGATCGAGGATCGCATCGTCGATCTCGCACTCGAAGGCGTGGACCTGGCGATCCGAGTGGGTACGCCGCCGCCGCAGTCGACGGAAGTCGTCGCGCATCGACTCCACGAGTTCCGACGTATCGTGGTGGCGGCGCCGTCCTACCTCGTTCGCAGGGGCACGCCGACCACGGCGGAGGCGCTCGCCGATCACGACGCGATCAGCCATCCCGTAGACGCGCCACTGTGGCCGGGCACGCGGCACTCGCGCGCACGAATCCGCGTGGCGTTTCGCAGTAACGCACTCCAGGCGATCTTGTCGCTCGCGATCGACGGCCTCGGCGTCGCGCTGCTCCCGGACTGGTTCGTCGCTCCGAGTCTGGCGAGCCGCGAGCTCGTCCGGCTGTTACCCACATGGCGCTCGGCGGCGCTCCACGTCCACGCGCTTCATCGCAGGAGCCTTCGCGGCGAGGCGCGAGTGCGCGCGCTCATCGCACACCTGCGGGATTCAACCGGTGCCGGTTGACAGCGGGACGAGGACGCCGCGAAGGCCCGGCGCCCCGAGCCGCACTTTGTCGCAGTGCGAGATCGTTTTCCCGAGATCACGGACGCCGACGCGATCAACCTCGACGAGCTCGAGTCGGTCATCGAAGGGAGGCTACCTCCCGGCCGGGTTGTCGAAAGAGATCGAGGCGGCGCGCTCCGCCGCGGCGAACATCATCGAGGAGACGCGCACGAAGCGGCACCAGCAGATGGTTCACGCGGCACTCGCGCGCCGAGATCGGCCGTCATTCGGCGGACGATTTCGTCAGGACGTCCCCTCGAGGCGCGGAAGCGTGAAATGGAAGCGAGTCCCTTCGCCAAGACGAGACTCGACCCAGATGCGACCGCCCTGCGCATCGATCAGCTTCTTGCAGATATAGAGGCCCAGTCCGACGCCGCGCGTCGTGCCGTTACGATCTGCGTGCCAGTAGCGATCGAAGAGGTGCGCGAGATCGCCGGCAGGGATACCGGGTCCGGTGTCTTCGACCGAGAGCTCCACGTCATCCGAGCCGAGCTGGGCTTGGACGGAGATCATGCCACCAGGGGGTGTGAACTTGAGGGCGTTCCCGAGGAGATTCGCGAGGACCTGAAGAACGTGTTCGCGATCTGCGCGTACGACTGCGGGCGCGCGCGGCATATCGACGCACAAGTTCACTTGCGCGTGACACGCGTGCGCCGAGAATTCCGCCACCGACGTGTGCACCAACTCGGCCACCGCGCATTGTTCGAGCGTCAAGCGCAGGCTGTCCGCGTCGACCTCCGCCGCATGCAGAATCTGATCGACGAGGTGTTTCATGCGATCGGCGGCAAGTTGCAGGGCACGGAGCGCCCGCTGCGGTTCTGCTTGCGGCCTGTCCACATGCGCCGCCGCCAATACCTCGGCACCCATCACGACCGTTGCGAGCGCGCCGCGGAGATCGTGAGAGACGATCGCGAGCACCTCCTGACCCGCGGCTGCTGCCTGACGCGCGTCGTTGGCTGCTTTGCCCTGTACCGCATGCTCGTTGGCAAGGCGACGCATGACGGTGACTGCCACGAGCGCGCTCAGGGCCAGCCCGATTCCCGCGATGAGCCCGACGAGCAGCGCGGCGCGACTCGCCTGGTCCCGTGAATGCTCGAGCGCTTCTTCGAAGGACTCTCGTTCCGAGTGCGCAAGGGTGTCGAGGCGCGTGCGCACCGTTTCGAGTTGCGTGCGCGAATTCTCCACGAACGACCGGAGGGCCTCGTTCGCCGTCGAGCTGTTACGCGCGGCGTCGACGTAGTGATGGATGTCCTCGCGGAGCGTCGCGAGCTCGGTGGCGCTCGCCGGAGAAAGAGGCGTCGCGCGCACCTCGGCGATCTGGGCATCCAGCTCGGCAGTCGCGAGCTCGATGCGTTGGAGATACTCCGGATCGGGACTCATCAAGTAGCCGCGACTAACCGCGACGACGCGCTCGGCGTGAAAGCGCAACCGTTCGATGTGCACGAGCCGGTCGGCATAGTGGCGCGCGAGGCTCGCTTGGCTCGATGCCGTGGCGTGAAGTGCGATCACTGCGAGCGCCGCCGCCGCCAGCGCGACCCCGAACGAAGTTGCGTACCCGACCAAGAGTTGCCGCCGAAATCCCATGTTTCACCAGCGGCGAGCGACAGCATGTGCCGTGCCGGCGTCCAACTGCGGTGAACACGTAGCGCGGGTGCCATCGAGCGGGAATTTTTCCGTGACGCCTTGGGAGAAACTCCGGCTCCCGCGCGGGCTCGGTCACCCGTGCACGGGTGGCGCCTCCGGACTGCGAGTCGTGCGGCGGACCAGCGCGAGGAACCTGATCACCTCCATCGTGGCCGACCATGTCAGCCGTCGACTCGATCGCGCGTACCGGCTTGCACCAGGGCGAACATGATCAGCGCCGAGCCGGCGAGCTTGATCGCGGTGATATGACGCGCCAGCAGGGTGTCGAACCGAGCCGAGAGGTGACTCGGCCCGCCAGCTACGGGGAGGCCTCGAGCTCACCGAGGTGCGTGCAGCCGAGCGCGTTCTTGAGATCGCACGCGCGCTGGAACTGGGCTTTCGCCTTCGCGGAGTCGGGCGCGATCTTGCCGACGCCGTGCAGGTAGAGCTGGCCGAGGTTGTCACACGAAGCACCGCCGCCGCGCGCGCAGACCTGGCCGAACTTGGCGACCGCGACCTCCACGTTGTCGTCGCCACCTTGCTCGAGCGCGATCGCGCCGATGATGTTGCACGCGGCGTCCATCTCCGCGGCGCACGCCCGTTCGGCGACGGTGCGGGCACGGGGCAGGTCGCGCGGCACCCCATTGCCGCCCATGTACAGCAGCACGGCGAGGTTCGCGCACGCCATCATGAACGACTTCTGGCACTGGCCATCGAGGAGCCCGGCCGCGCGCGCCGGGTCCGGGGCCACGCCGATTCCCTGCCAGTAGAACACGCCGACATAGGCGCACGACGTCGGGTCGTGCAGCTCGCAGCCGCGCGTCGCGTACTTGAATGCCTTCGGCGGATCGGCGAGGTCGCCCATGCCGTACCCGGTCGCCGCGTTACCGCATGCCAGCGCTCCACCGAGGTCGCACGATCGCGCGCTCAGGCTCGCCGCCTTCGCGGGATCGGCCGCGACGCCGACCCCGCACTGGTAGCGGATCGACAGGTCGAAGCAGCCCTCCGCGTCTCCCGCGTCGCAGCCCTTCGTGAACGCGGCCATAGCCTCTGCGTTGCCCTTGATCGTGGAGCACTGGTCGAGGTTGAAGAACCCGGTGAGCCGGGCGCCGACGGGGCCCGGCGCGGCGGTATTCCCCGACGCGCTCGGGCCTGTGCTCGAGGGCACAGCCGACGCGGAGCCCGCTGCCGCCGTCGTTGGCTCCTGCGCCACGCGCGGAGTCGCACCACATGCCATCACGATGCAAAGCAGCCAGGGGGTCCGCGCGATCGCCATGCGGAACAGTACGCACGGGGCATCCGCGGCGGTTGGGCTCGCGACGTTAACTTCACGTGACGGCGCTCCCCCCGAGCGGCGATGGCGACGGTGTCCGCGAGCGCGCAGCGACGCGCTTGGAACAGCGAACTTGGTCGCCAGCTTGCAGCCGGTTCGAACCAAGGAGGTTTCGATGACCATCATCGACAAAGCGCTGATCGCAAACCAGGCGTATGCGAAGAAGTACGATCGAAAGCTGGCGGCCCGACCAGCGCCCAAGATCGCTGTCGTGACGTGCATGGATCCGAGACTTTCAGACCTTCCTGAGATCCTCGGACTACCGCACGCCGATATCGACGTGATCCGAACCGGCGGGCCAGCGGTCACCGAAGCCGTGCTCGGCGAGCTGATCGTTTCCAACCGGATCCTCGGAACGACGGAGATCATGCTCCTCAATCACACGGGCTGCGGCTTCACGACGTTCAGTGACGCCGATCTCAACGCGAAGCTATCAGCGTCGACCGGCGACGCGTCGCCCGCTCCGATGCGGTTCTTCTCGTTCAAGGACCCCGAGCAGAACACGCGGGAGCAGATCAAGAAGGTCAGGTCACATCCGTGGATCGCCAGAGAGGTTGCCGTCCGCGGCTTCGTACTCGACCTGGAGACCGGTCTGCTCAGGGAGATCCGCGCGTAGATCGAGCGCGGTCGCCCACTGGGCGGCTGCTGCGACCGAGCACCTGCGCGCGCATCGTAACTCTTCCGCTGGACTACCTCACGACCGGCCCGCCCGTTAGCGCGAGGAACGTCGAGGGTTGTGCCGTCGCCGCAGCGGTTAACGCCGGCGTATGCGTGACTCCAAACCGCTCGTGGCTGCGCTTGCTCGGGCGCGGTGGCGTTCCGAAGGTCGAGTGGTTCGACCACGGATGTTTGCAGCGTGTTACTCGAACTAGATGCGACCCGGTATCGATTCCATAGAGTCGCGTCCATGAAGACATCACTTGTTCAGACGCTCGTCTTTGCTACCGCGGTTCTCACCGGCTGTGCCGGCAACAACGCCGGCGACTCGCTCTCCACGACGTACGCCGATCTCGTCTCGACGAGCGAGGCTTCGCCCAGCGGCGACATCCAGACCATGGTCACCCTGGTGTCCGACGACACGCAGGTCGCCACGCTCGACTGGTCGGCGGCGGACCGCACGATCACCTATCAGCCCGCCGATGCGCAGAGCCAGACCTTCACCACCGACGCCAGTTTGGCAACGCCCACGCTTGACGTCGAGAATGCCAGGGCGGCGGCGATCGTGAACGATGCGTCGTCCGCGACGGATACCGAGGATGCCGCCGGCGCCCCGGCGTGCCAGGTTGTCGGGGCCGGCACTGACGGCTGCATGTACTGCTGCAAGATCCCGAACACGAACGGACAAGGACGGGCATGCACCACGTGCGGCTAGGCTGGTCGTAGTGTGCCGTCGACGCGAGAGTGCTTTACGGTCGGCGAGTCACGACCGCGGTCGGAAACCCATCGCGGCGACGCGCCATCGTCAGTCGCACGACAAGACAGACGCCGACGTAACTCACCACGGCGATCTCCGCGGCGCGAATGCTAGGTCCAAGACGCCGCCGATCGCTGCCAAGTCGATCACGTGTCAAGCGTAACACTGCTGGTCCGACCGCGCTCGGGCATTGAGGCGGTCCGCGGCCAGAGAGTTAGCCGCTGGTCAGGGTGTGAGCTTGACGGTGACGTTGCCGCGCGTGGCCTTGGAGTACGGGCACACGGTGTGCGCGGCCTCCATGAGCGCGTGCGCCTGCTCGGTCGGGATCGACTTGAACTCGCCGTGGAGCTCGACCTCGAGGCGAAAGCTGGTGTCGTCCTTGACGAGCCCGACCTTCGCGGTGATCGCGACCTCGCCGATCGCGACCTTCTGCTGGCGTGCGACGAGGCCGAGCGCGCTACCGAAGCACGCGGCATAGCCGGCCGCGAATAGCTGCTCGGGGTTCGTGCCGGTGCCGCCCGGCCCCCCGAGCTCTCTAGGCATCGACAAGGACGCGGATAGATGGCCGTCGTCGGTCTTGATCGAGCCGGAACGTCCGTTCGTTGCGGTGGCGACTGCGGTGTAGAGGGCAGACATATGATCTCCTTTTGAACACGCGCAGCTTGCCACGCGCGTTCGCGCATCGCACGAGAGGCGCGCGCTCGGGCTACAGCCAGCGCTCGCTCCACGTCCATAGCCGCTGCGCGATGTCCGGATCGATCGCGTACGGTCGCACGCCGTCGTCGCCCTCGGTCTTGACGACCGCGATGTCGCAGTTCTCGCAATAAACGCCGCCGAGCCCGTCGAGCTGCGGGCTCGTCGCGCACCACACCGTGGTCGCGGCACCCTCGTCGACCGACTTGAAGCTGCCGATCCGACGCGCGCGCTCGATCACGAGCTTCATCTCTTCGGGATCGTAGTTGCGCGCCAGATCGGTCTCGAGGATCGCGCCGGGATGGAGCGCGAACGCGCGGATCCCGTCGCGCTGGTACCGCCGGTCGGCCTCGACGGCGAACAGCACGTTCGCGGTCTTCGACTGGCCGTAGGCGATCATCTTGTCGTAGGCGCGATGTTCGAAGTTGGGGTCCTCGAAGTCGAACGCCGAGCGCACGTGACCACGCGACGACAGCGCCACGACCCTCGCGCCCCGGGCGCGTTGCAGCGCGCTGACCAGGCGAGCGAACAGCCGGAAGTGCCCGACGTGATTCACGGCGAGCTGCGACTCGAGCCCGCGCGAGTCGCGCGACAGCGGCGCCGCCATGATCCCGGCGTTGTTGATCAACAGATGCAACGGGCGGTCGCCAAACCGGTCCGCGAACGCATCGATCGTCGCCGGCACGCCGAGGTCGAGGTCATCGATCGTCACGTTCGCGAGCCCGGCGAGCGCGGCGTTCGCCTTCGCGCGATCGCGCGCCGGGACGATCACGTGCGCACCGGCCGCGGCGAGCACGCGAGTGGTGACGAGGCCGATCCCGGCGTAGCCGCCGGTGACGATCGCGGTGGTGCCGTCGAGGCGGCGCGCACCGATGACCTCGCGCGCGCCGGTGTGCGCGCCGAAACCCGAAGGAAGTGGTTGCTGCGCAGGCATGGAATCCTTCGGCTAGGGTCGATGCTCGAGAGGTTCGATCGAGGGTTCTTCGAGGATCGCCTGCAACGCTGTCGCCATCGCGCTGATACGCGCGTCGACCGCGATGCCGTGGCGCCGCGCCAGCCACGCCGGATCGTTGTACGCGAGCCAGGTCTGCTCGTGCGCGTCGCGCCACACGAGCACGCGGTGCGGCAGATCGATGCCGATCGTCTGCGTCGACTGCATCAGCATCGTTCCGACGCGCGCGTCGCCGAACATGACGAGCGTGGTCGGGCGCAACTCGAGCCCGGCACCGGCGGCATTCGCGGCATGATCGACGCGCGCGAACACGGTCATGCCGCGCGCGCGGATGGTCGCTTCGAGCCGTTCGACCGCGAGCTCGACGCGCAGCCCGCTTGCGATGGCGATCATTCCGTCGGGTGTCATTGGCGACAACTCATAGCACGTACGCCGAAGCCGTCGTCGGCGCGGACCCGGGGCGACTCGAAGTCGCTGCGCTCGTGAACTGCCAGGTCCGGCACGACTGCCATCGTTGGCAGAGGGGTCGTCGACGAAACGCGCGGTTGCGCTGGCACGACAGCTGCTCTCGTCGGGAGCGCATGATGTCCAGATTCATTGCGTGGCCGCCGGCGGATTCGACCAGCAGGGCAAGAGCACCGAGTCGACCGGCGGCCTGTAGCACGCGTGCGTCGAGCGTGATCACGCCCACGCGCGAGGCCGCGTGACATGACGCGAGCCTCGTGCTGCCACGTTACAATTCGCAGCTTGATCGGGTGCGCACACAGTCTTAACGAGGGGTCAGCGAGCCTGGCGCGAAGATCGCGCTGGCTGTTCCGAGGGCGACACTCCGCCCGAAGGTGAATGATGCGACCCATCTCCCTGTTCGTGATCCTGACGGTGGCCGCGGGTTGCGGCGCGAGCGCCCGAGATTCCAGCGACGCCTCCAGCGGCGATGCCGGTGTTCCGCCCGGCGCCAAGCGGGTGTTCGTGACCTCGGCGAGGTATGCCGGGGACGCGGTCAGCGTCTGCTCCACCGTCGCACTATCTGCAGGCTTCGCCGGCACGTGGACGCCCTGGCTATCTTGGGCCACCGGCATCACGCCGCACGATGCCATCGGCTTCGTCATGGGAAGTGGCCCGTGGTACTTGCTGGACGGGCGCGTCGCGTTCGCCAACGCGGCGCAGCTGGCAAGTGTGCCGAGCGTGCCGATCGAGATCACCGAGCAGGGCGCGCAGGTCACGGACGACCCGGTCTGGACGGGCACGATGACCGGCGGCGATCATAGCGGCACCGACTGCGATGACTGGTCGGTAACGACGTTGACCGGAGATCAGGGCTCCGCGACGTCGACGGCGGAGTGGACCGCCTCGGTCACCGGCGTGGCGTGCAGCGCGACCGCACACGTGTACTGCTTCGAGGAGTAGTCCGGCCGACGAGACTTCGAGCTCAGTCGCGCGGCAACAACACGAGCTTGCCCGTCATCCGTCCGGTCTGGCTCTGGCGATGCGCGTCCTCGACCTCCGCGAGCGGCATGCGCGCGGCGATGTTCACGACGACGTGCTTCGCCGCCACGGCATCGACGACCGAGCCCAAGCGCGTGCGGGTCGCCTTGCCGAGGATCGCGCGCGACCGGAACGGCGGCACGAACATCTGCAACATCGCCGAAGGCGAATCGCCCGCGACCATCACGTGGCGCCCGCTCGGGGCGAGCAACGATCGGCACCGCGAGGCGGAATAGCTGCCGGTACAATCCACGATGACGTCGAACGGGCCGTGCAGCCTCGCCTGCTCGAGCGGGTCTCCGGCCTTGTAGTCGATCGCGATGTCGGCGCCGAGCCCGCGGACGAGCGAGCCGTTCGCTCCGGAGCACACGCCGACGACCATCGCGGCGTTGCACGAATGCTTCGCGATCTGCACCGCGAACTGGCCGACGCCACCCGATGCGCCGAGGACGAGCGCGCTGCGATCGGCGGTCATCCGCCGAAACTCGGTCAGCGCCATCCACGCCGTCACCCCGGCGACGGGGAGCGCGCTCGCGGCGTCGAACGGGACGCTGTCGGGCAGCGCGCAGACTTGATCCGCGGCGACGACGACGGTGTCGGCGTAGCTGCCGTGCTGACCGCGCGCGAAGTTGGTGCCGCCGACCACGCGTTGACCGACGACGAGGTCGCGGACATTCGAGCCCACCGCCTCGATCAGACCGGCGAAGTCGATGCCTAGGATGATCGGTCCGCGGGGCCCGCGCAGCGGTCGGATCGCGCGCGCCGCGAGCCGGAGCGGGCCGCTGCTGCGCATCTTCCAGTCGACCGGGTTGACGCCGGCCGCGTGGACCGCCACGCGCACCTGGTTGTGGTGCGGCTCCGGCGTCGGCAATTCGACGCGCACGAGCTCCTTGCTTCCCCACGACTCGAGCGCCATCGCGTACATGGGGCGAGATGATACAGCTTTGGCGGACCGTCGCAGACGTCGGCTGGGAGGTCGCCGACAGTGATGCCACGGCGATCGGCGACTCACCGGATCGCGTGGAGCGGACCTGCGAGAATCTCGTGCGCGCTAGCGACGAGCTTATCAGCCGTGCGAACTCGGCCATTTTCACTGGCGGCATGATCGCCGGCGACTTACCGTCTGACAAACCTCGGGAGGGACACGTGGCGGCGCCGACGTTCGACGACATCTTGGGCGTGATGGCGACGGCTTCTCGCGGGCGCGTCGATGCTCGCGTGTCCCTGCCAGAACCGCCCGAAGTCGACGATCTCCCGACTCGGGTCGGAGTTGCCCTCAACGTGTTGCTCGATGATCTCTCGGCTCGCGCGCGAGCCGCGGAACAGCTCGCCGCGCGCCTGCGGATCCTGGCCGAAGCGGCGCGCGACTTCTCCGCCGCTACGCAGGACGCCGAGCGGCTGCTCGACGCGATCGCCAGCCGGTTGACCGACGTCGTCGCAGAGCAATGTGTCGTCCTGCTGGTCTCGGAGGATGGACGCGAGCTCGTCTCCGCCGTCATCCGCGGGGTCGATGCCGACGCCGAGCGACGCGCGCGCGAGTTGTTCTCGGGTCCGTTTCCGCTAGATGGAGACTCGCTCGCCAGGCGCGTGCACGACCGCGGCGAATTGTTCGTCGCGGCCACGCTCGACAACGACGAGCTCCGATCGCACTCGCGACCCGATCGATACGCCACCGCCCGGGCCATCGGGCTGCACAGCCTCATGATGGTACCGCTCCGCTTCCATTCGCGTTCGCTCGGACAGCTCGTGCTGGCGCGCTATCGAGCCGAGAGCCCGGCGTTCGACGAACATGACGAGCACCTCGTCCGTGCCCTCGCCGACCATGCCGCGATCGCGATCGCGAACTCGCATTCGTACGCCGCCGAGCGCGCGGCACGCGAGGCCGCCGAGAACGCTCGGAGAGCGCGCCGCCAAGCGGAGGCTCGGTTCGCTCGACTCGCCGATTCGGGAACCATCGGCATCCTGGTCGCGGACGGACACGGACGCATCCTCGAAGTCAACGACGCCGTGCTCGAGCTCGTCGGTTACACCCGGGACGAGGTGTTGTCGGGGCGCGTCCCATGGGCCGCGCTCACCGCGCCGGGTTGGAGCGCCGTCGATACGCGAGCGAGCGAGCAACTCGCGAGCTCCGGCATCGCCGGGCTGCGCGAGAAGGAGTACCTCCACAAGAGCGGCCGGCGGGTCCCGGTCTTGATCGGATCGGCGTCGCTCGGCGGCGACGCGAACGAGTCGATCTCGTTCGTCCTCGATCTGACCGAGCGCAAGGCGGCGGCCGCGGCGATGGAGCGGCTGCGCGAGGAACGCGCCGCGGACGCGAAGTTTCGCGGCCTGCTCGAAGCCGCGCCCGACGCGATGGTCATCGTCGGCGACACCGGCGCCATCGAGGTCGTCAACGGTCAGGTCGAAGCCCTGTTCGGATACCGCCGCGACGAGATCGTCGGGCAACAGATCGAGATCCTGATCCCGGAGCGCTTCCGGCAGGCGCATGTCGGCCGTCGCACCGGCTATCTGCAGCGTCCGAACACCCGCGTCATGGGCATCGACCTCGAGCTCTACGGCCGTCGCAAGGACGGAACCGAGTTTCCCATCGAAGTGAGCCTGAGCCCGCTCGAGACCGAACATGGCCTGTTGATCTCGAGCGCGATTCGCGACGTCACCGAGCGCAAGAAGACGGAGCTGCAACGCTCCCGCCTCGCCGCGATCGTCGATGCCTCCGACGACGCGATCATCGGCAAGTCTCTCGACGGCACGATCACGAGCTGGAACGACGGAGCCCACCACCTGTTCGGCTACACCGCCGACGAGATCGTCGGCAAGTCGATCACCTTGCTGATTCCCGAAGGGCGCGAGGCCGAGGAGGTCGCGATCCTGCAGACGCTCGCGCGCGGTGAGGTCCGGCGCTTCGAGACGGTGAGGCGCCGAAAAGACGGTCGACATGTCGAGGTTTCGGTCACGTCGTCGCCGGTGCGTGACCCTGCCGGCCGCGTCGTCGGCGTCTCGAAGGTCGCCCGTGACATCACGGAGCGCCGGCGCAGCGAGGGCGAGCTCGCGCGCGCGAAAGAGGCGGCCGAGGCGTCGAACCGCGAGCTGGAGGCGTTCAGCTATTCGGTTGCCCACGACCTACGGGCCCCGCTGCGCGGGATGAACGGGTTCGCGCAGCTGCTGCTCGATGACTATGGGACGAAGTTCGACGACGAGGGTCGCGACTGGCTGTCCGAGATCCTCAACAACGCGAAGAAGATGGGCTCGCTGATCGACGCGTTGTTATCGCTCTCGCGCGTGACGAGGAGCGGGATCCGCCGCGTCGCGGTCGATCTCTCGAAGGTCGTGCGCGCTGCGGCAAATCAACTCTCGGCGACCGAGCCCGACCGCTCGGTCGAATGGGTCATCGAGGATCACTTGCGAGCGGACTTCGATCCGAACCTCGCGCGCGCCCTGATCGACAACCTCGTCGGCAACGCGTGGAAGTTCACATCGAAGCGCCGCGAAGCTCGGATCGAGTTCGGCGAAGCCACGAACGATGGGGCCCGAGCGTTCTACGTCCGCGACAACGGCGCCGGGTTCGACATGGCCTACGCGGAGAAGCTGTTCGCGCCGTTTCAGAGACTTCACACGACCCAGGAGTTCGACGGCACCGGCATCGGGCTCGCGACGGTACAGCGCATCGTCCGGCGACACGGCGGACGGATCTGGGCCGAGGGCACGGTCGATCGCGGAGCGACGTTCTGGTTTTCGGTTCCCGAAATGCAACCGGAGCGATACGAATGAGCAAGACCATCCTCCTCGTCGAGGACAACCCGAGCGACGAGAAGTTAACGCTGCTCGCTTTCAAGAACTGCGGCGTCGCGAACGACGTCGTCGTCGAACGCGATGGGGCGGCGGCGCTCGACTACCTGTTCGCGACCGGCCCACACAGCGGACGTGACACGACCGCGCTACCCACGGTCGTGCTCCTCGACCTCAACCTGCCGAAGATCGACGGCCTCGAGGTTCTTCGTCGCGTCCGGGCCGACGAACGGACTCACCTGTTGCCGGTCGTCGTCCTCACGTCGTCGAAGGAGGACGAGGACATCGTCCGCAGCTTCACGCTGGGAGCGAACGCCTATGTTCGGAAGCCCGTGGACTTCACCGAGTTCGTCGCCGCAGCCAAGACCCTCGGCCTGTTCTGGCTGCTGTTGAACGAAGCACCCGCTGCGAAGCGACTGCCGTGACCGCGCCGATCCGGATCTTGCTCGTCGAGGACTCGCCGACCGATGCCAAGCTGGTGGTCAACGAGCTGCGCCGCGCGGGCCACGTCATCGAGTTCGAGCGGGTCGACGACGAGGTTGCGATGCGTACGGCGCTCGCGACAAGGCCGTGGGACGCGATCATCTCCGACTGGTCGATGCCGCGGTTCAGCGGCCTCGGCGCGCTCGCGGTGTTGAAGGACAGCGGGCTCGATCTCCCGTTCGTCATCGTCTCGGGCACGGTCGGGGAGGAGGTCGCGGTGGAGGCGATGCGCGCCGGCGCGCACGACTACGTGCTCAAAGACAAGCTCGCGCGACTGGCTGCCGTCATCGAGCGCGAGATCCGCGAGAGGATCGTGCGTGACGCGCATCGAGTCAGCGAGGCCGCGCGGCGCGCGAGCGAACATCGATTTTCACGGCTGTCGGAGTGCGGGATCATCGGGATCGTCATCGGCGATCTCTCCGGCAACATCATCTCGGCCAACGACGCATTCCTTCAGCTCGTCGGGTACACGCGCGCGGAGCTCGAGCTAGGCCTGGTCCGCTGGACCGAGCTCACCGCGCCGGAGTGGCGAGCGGTGACCGATCGCGGTGTCGAGGAGCTGCGCTCGGTCGGCGTCGCGACGCCCTACGAAAAAGAGTACTGCCGCAAAGACGGCACTCGCGTCCCGGTGCTCGTCGGGCTCGCGATCCTCGACGGCTCGCAGACGATCGGCTTCATGGTCGACCTGAGCGCCCAGAAGCGCGCCGAAGCGGCGCTCGGGAGGACCGAGGAACAACTCCGCCAGGCTCAAAAGATGGAAGCGGTCGGTCGGCTCGCCGGCGGGGTCGCCCATGACTTCAACAACGTGCTCACCGTGATCTTGAGCTACAGCGAGATGATCGCCGAGAGTCTGTCGCCCGGAGATCCGATGCGCGCCGATGCCGAAGAGATCGCGAAGGCGGGACATCGCGCCGCAGATCTCACGCGGCAACTGCTGATGTTCAGCCGGCAGGAGGTCGTCGAGGCGAAGATCCTCGATCTCAATGACGTCCTCGCGAAGATGGACAAGATGTTGCGCAGGATCCTCGGCGAGGATGTCGACCTCGCGTCGGTGCCGGCGCCGGCGCTCGGTCACGCGCGCGCCGATCCGACGCATGTCGAGCAGGTCATCATGAACCTCGTCGTCAACTCGCGGGACGCGATGCCGACCGGTGGCAAGCTCACGATCGAGACCGGCAACGTGTTCCTCGACGATGCACATGCGCGTGACCATCTCGGAGTGATTCCCGGTCCGTACATCATGCTCGCCGTGAGCGACACCGGCATCGGCATGGATCGAGCGACGCAGGCCCGGATCTTCGAGCCGTTCTACACGACGAAGGACAAGGGCAAAGGCACCGGGCTCGGCTTATCGACCGTGTTCGGGATCGTGCGGCAATGCGGTGGCAGTATCTGGGTCTATAGCGAGCCAGGACGCGGCACGACGTTCAAGGTGTACCTGCCCCGCGTCGATGACGATATCGATGTCGAAGCGCCGGCCGCGGAGCCACCGAACCTTTCGGGAACCGAGACCGTGTTGCTCGTCGAGGACGAGGATCAGATCCGCGCGGTCACTCGCGTGATCCTGCGCGACCTCGGCTATCAGGTGATCGAGGCGCGCAACGGCGGCGAGGCGCTGCTCCATTGCGAGAACCATCCGGGCACGATCGACCTGCTTCTCACCGACGTCGTGATGCCGCAGATGAGTGGCCCGGAGCTCGCCAAGCGCTTGATGCGGACGCGCCCCGACATGAGGGTCCTCTGCATGTCGGGATATACCGATGATGCGCTCGTGCGGCATGGCGCGGCCGACTCCGGAATGGCCTACCTGCAGAAGCCGATCACGCCCACCAAGTTGGCTCGCAAGGTTCGCGCGGTGCTGGATTCGCGCTGATCTTCCGAAACCCCGTCACGCGCGCCGCCCGGCCGCGTTGTAGTGGACATGCCGCCTTCTATCCGCGCTCGCCATCAGCTGTTGCCGATCCTCGTCGTCGTGGTCGTCGTCGGGTTCACGCTCGGGAGTGCGGCGGCGAGCCTGCTGCCGCCGCCCCATCGGCAGACGCTGGCCGAGTGGCGGCGCGACGAGATGGCGGCGATGGTCGTGCAGAGGCGCGAGCGCATCGTCGAGCTTCGGCTGTCCGGCGATCGCTGCGTCCCGGAGGTCGCGCGAGAGCTCGCGCGCCTGCTGGTCATGGATGCGCAATGGAACGCGGTCCGCGGCTACGCCGACGACTACCAGCTGCGCTGCGGCGCCGATCCGACCGTCGCCAAGTGGCGCGACGCCCCGCGACCTCGCTCGTCGCGCTAGCCCGCGCTCGGCAGCGCGAAGCCGATCGTGAATCAGCGATCGCCGCAGCGGCTCGGTTCGTGGCAGGCTTATCGCGAATGACCACCTTCGACGCGCTGATCCACGAGCTGCGCGCGCGCGCTCGCGAGATCACCGCGACCGAGCTCGCCGACGCCGGCGCGGTGACGGTCATCGACGTCCGAGAGGCGGACGAATACGCCCGAGGCGCGATCGCCGGCGCGGTGTGGATCGCGCGCGGCCTGCTCGAGTCGAACATCGAGCGCGCGGCTCCGGATCGCGCGACGCCCCTGGTCGTGTACTGCGCGAGCGGCAATCGCTCGGTGCTTGCCGCGCGGACGTTACAAGAGCTCGGCTACAGCGACGTGCGCTCGCTCGCCGGCGGCTTTGCCGCGTACCTACGCAGCGGCCTGCCGTGGCACACGCCGACCGCGCTCGGTCCCGCGCAAGCAGAGCGCTACGCGCGACACCTCAGCCTGCCCGAGGTCGGCGTCGCCGGGCAGCACAAGCTCTTGGCGGCGCGCGTCGTGTCCGTCGGCGCTGGCGGACTCGGTTGCCCGGCCGCGCTGTATCTGGCCGCGGCCGGGGTCGGCACGCTCGGCCTGATCGATCACGACGTCGTCGACGCGTCAAACTTGATGAGGCAGATCCTGCACGCCAGCGATCGCGTCGGCGTCGCGAAGGTCGACAGCGCGCGCCAAGCGCTCGCGCAGATCAATCCCGAGGTCATCGTGCATGCGCACCGCACGCGGCTGACCTCCGCGAATGCGCTCGAGCTGCTCGCGCCTTACGACATCATCATCGACGGCAGCGATAACTTCCCGACGCGGTATCTCGTCAACGATGCGGCGCTCCGCCTCGCCAAGCCGGTCGTCCACGCATCGATCTATCGGTTCGAAGGACAGATCACGCAGTTCTCCGCGCACGGTCGCCCGTGCTACCGCTGCCTCTATCCGCGTCCGCCGCTGCCCGACGCGGGCGCGAGCTGCGCCGAGGCCGGAGTGCTCGGCGTCTTGCCGGGCGTCGTCGGCGTGTTACAGGCCACCGAGGCGATCAAGATCATCCTCGGGCTCGGCGAGCAGCTCGCCGGACGCCTGATCCTGTACGACGCCCTCACCGCGCGGTTTCGCGAGCTCGCGATCGCGCGCGACCCGGCGTGCCCGAGCTGCGGCGACGGCGTGGACCGCGCCACGCTCGAGCTCGGCGGCTATGACGAATTCTGCGCGGCGCGCAGCTGACATGCTCGCCCCGGATCGGGGTAGACATGGCGGCGGATGTTGGCGATCGACCTCACGGGAAAGCACGCGCTGATCGCCGGCGTCGCCGACGAGCGCGGCCTCGGCTTCTCGATCGCGAAGGCGTTGGCCGAAGCGGGCGCCACCGTGTCGGTCGCGACCTGGCCGCCGCTGATCAAGATGTTCAAGATGCTGCTCGCCCGCGGCAAGCTCGATGACGCGCGCCGGCTGAGCAACGGCACGCTGCTCGACTTTGCCGCGATCTACCCGTTCGACGCGGACTACGATCGGCTCGAAGACGTGCCGGCCGAGGTCAAGGACCACCGGCGCTACAACGAGTGCGGCGACTTCACGATCGCGGGCGTCGCCGCCGCGGTCGCGGCGAGCGGCGGCGTCGACATCGTCGTCCACAGCCTCGCGAACGGCCCCGAGGTGCGAAAGCCGCTGCTCGAGACCTCGCGCTCCGGCTACCTCGCGGCGGTGTCGGCGTCGGCGTACTCGCACGTGTCGCTGGTTCGCCAGCTCGGGCCGGTGATGCGCCCGGGCGGGTCGTTCGTGACGCTGTCGTACGTCGCGTCGAACCGAGTCGTCGCCGGTTACGGCGGCGGGATGTCGACGGCAAAAGCTGCCCTCGAGTCGGATGCGCGCGTGCTCGCGTTCGAGGCCGGGCGGCGCTGGGGCCACCGGGTCAACGTGATCTCGCCCGGGCCCTACGCGTCGCGGGCGGCCGAGGCGATCGGGCCGATCGACCAGATGATCAAGTACACGAGCCTGGCGTCACCGCTGCCGCAGGCGATCACCGCGGACCAAGTCGGCGCGACCGCCGCGTTCTTGTCGAGCCCGCTCGCGAGCGGGATCACCGGCGCGATTGTTTACGTGGACAACGGTTTCTCCGCGATGGGAGTCCACGTCGATCACTCTGACGCGACCACGACGTGACTCGGACAATGCGTTAGGCTTTGCCTCGCGCATGCACCGAGTTGGCCGCACGCTCGTCGCGATCGCCGTCGGCTGCACGATCTCGAGCGCCATCGCGCGCGCGGATGACGCTCCGCCACCGACGCCGGCACCCGCGCCCGATGCGCCGGCCCCCGACGCCCCGGCGCCCGACGCCCCGACGCCCGACGCCCCCGCGCCAGCCCCACAGCCGATCGACGTCGCCGGCCGGGTCATCGACGTCAAGGGCCACGCGATCAGCGGCGCGACCGTGTCGGTCGAAGGCACGTCGGTTCAGGCGACGACCGATCGCGACGGCAAGTTCGAGCTCAGTGCGCCGATCGACGCGACGCTCGACATCACGTCCGAGCACTACGCGGTCTCGCTCGCGACCGTCACCGGCCCGAAGCTCGACGACATCGTGCTGACGCCCGATCTCGCGAACGAACAGATCGAGATCAAGGGCGACCCACCGACGCCCGCGAACGGAGCGGCGCGACTCAGTCGCGAAGACATCCAGCGCCTGCCCGGCACCGGCGGCGACGTCGTACGCGCGCTGACCGCGATGCCCGGCGTCGTCAATCTGCAGATTCCACTCGGCTACTCCGGCGTCGTGATCCGCGGCGCGTCGCCGCAAGACTCGAAGGTGATGGTCGACGACTTCGAGATTCCGGTGCTGTTTCACCCGCTCGGGTTCCGCGCGATCCTACCGGTCGAGTCGATCCAGTCGCTGACGTTCATCCCGGGCGGGTTCGACGTGTCGTACGGCCGATCGTCGTCGGGTGTCGTGCTGTTGACGACCCGGCCCGGCAGCGACACGCGCAGCGAGCAAGCGGAGGTGTCGCTCGTCGACGGCGGGTTCGTGCTGCAAGGGCCGATCGGCAAGAAGACACGCTACATGATCGCGCTGCGTCGCTCGGTCATCGACCTCGTGCTGCCGCTGTTCATTCCGTCGAGCGTCGATCTGTCGCTGACGACCGTGCCGCAATACTACGACGAGCAGTTCCGCATCGACCACGAGATCAACTCGAAGTGGAACCTCTCGCTGTCGAGTGTCGGCACGATCGACGAATTACAGCTCTACACGACGAAAGACACCGACGCGGGCTCGAAGCGGTTCTACAGCGAGACCGAGTTCATGCGGCTCACCGCCGCGGCGAAATATCACGACGGCGACTGGCAAGCGTCGCTCGCGCTGTCCAGCATGCTGACCGATCTGACGGCCGAGGTCGGGCTGTATCAGAGCCTGCACGTCAAGACGCCGCTCACCACGGCGCGCACCACCGCGACCCGGTCGTCGGCCAACTTGATCGGCCTCAAGGATGTCGTGTGGACCTCGGGTGCCGAAGCGCAGATCGGCTACTCCGACATCGCGCTCGCGTTGCCGATCGAGCAGCAGGAAGGCCAACCGCCGCCGCCGTACGATCCGAAAGACACGTCGTCGAAGTTCACCGGCTCGGTGTGGTTCCCCGACTACGCGGCGTGGACGTCGCTGTCCGCCTCGTTCGATCCGCACATTCGAATCACGACCGGCGTGCGCGCCGACTACTTCGGGCGCGGCGGCGAGCTCAGGGTTCAGCCGCGCAGCGACATCCAGCTCAAGCTCTCGCCGCAGCTGACCGCGCGGTTCAGCGCCGGCATGTACTGCCGGCCGCCCGAGTATCAGACCGAATTCTTGTATGCGAATTTGCAGGCCGAGCGCTCGAACCAGCTCACGACCGGGCTCGAATACACGCCGTTCCTCGGCCTGCGCTTGCAGGGCACGCTGTACTTCACTGATCGCAGCAAGTTGATCACCGCGAATCCCGACGGCACGCTCGGCAACGATGGCCAAGGCACGAGCAAGGGCGCCGAGCTGCTCGCGATCTTTCACGGCGGACCGTGGTTCGGCTGGCTCGGCTACTCGTACTCGCACTCCGAGCGCGTCGATCAACCCGGCGATGCGCCGCGCCTGTTCGATTACGATCAACCGCACAGCCTCAACGTCGCGGCGAGTTGGAAGCGCGGCCACTGGACGCTCGGCGCGCGATTCCAGCTGTACTCCGGCCTGCCTTACACGCCGGTGATCGGCTCGCACTTCGACAGCGATCGCAATCTCTACATTCCGATCTACGGCGCGGTGAACTCCGAGCGCGCGCCGATCCATCACGAGGTCGACATCCGGATCGACTACGCGTGGAAGTGGGGCCCGATGGCGCTGCTCGCGTTCATCGACGTGCAGAACGTCTATCTCAACCAGAGCATCGTCACCTACTTCTACAGCTACGACTATTCGCAGCGCACCGCGTTCGAGTCGCTGCCGCTGATCCCGTCGATCGGCTTGCGAGGCACGCTGTGAGCCGCGCGCTGCTGTTCGCCGCCGTGCTCGCCGGATGCAGCGGCGAGATCGATCCGCAATGGCAGCTCGATCACGATCGGATCATCGCGGTGCGCGCGTCGCCGAACGGACTCGGCGCCGAGGGCGATACGTCGGTGCTCGATGTCCTGATCGGCACCAAAGGCGCCGCGCCGACCGACGTCGATCCCGACATGGCCGTCGTGACGCAGCCGGTGAACCTGACCGGTGCGCTCAGCCGGTCCGGCACGCAGTGGACCGTCACCCAGCCGTCCGAGGCTGACCTTGCGATCGCGCGCCAGCTGCTCGGCCTCGATGTCACCGACCCCGTCCCGTTGGGCGTCGAGGTCACGATGGCCGCGACCGGGTTCGTCGCCGATAAGACGGTCTGGCTCGACGAGCCGCTCGACAACCCGGTGCTCGGGCCGGTGATGGTCGATGGCGTCGATGCGACGACCGAGACGATGCTGACCGTCGCGCCGGCGACGCGAATTCCACTCGCGGTCGACTTCGACGACAGCTACGACATCAACTGGCTCACCTCGTGCGGCACCATGCACGACTTCGACCTCGCGACCGCATACTTGCGGGTCGAGACCGAGGATCCGCAGACCGGCACGTTCGGCGTGCTCGTCCGCGACGAGATGGGCGGCACGGTCTGGCAGCTGTGGCCGATCGCGGCGCAATGATCGTAAAGCACACGGCATCCCCTGCTATAAGGGCAGCCATGTTCGAGATGAGCGACGCGGACTCGGCGGTGGCTCGAGCCCACATCAAACGCTTCCCAAACGGCTCCGTCTGTCCCATTTGCGGCGGGACGAATTGGAACGTCGGTGGACTAGACAGAGCTTTGGTCTACGACAATCGGGACGACCTGAGCAGCAAGAGCGCCGCCAACCGCTTCTACGTTGCCGTGCTCGTCATCTCCTGCACTGCTTGCTTTTTCGTGCGCCAGTTTCTGTGGGATGAAATAGCGAAGGCTGCGCCAGCAACGCCGTGAGCGCGACGATCGCTCGGTGGGATTCCGCCACGAGCTAGTCGCTGATCGGCAGCTCGCCCGCGTGAAAGCTCGCGAGGCAGCGCGTGATCAGCACGTCGTGGCGCTGATCCTCGTTAGTCGCGGCGCAGATCTCGCGAATCGCCTGGTAGAGCTTCCTCACCGGCGGTGGCAACGCGTCGGCGCGGCCGGTTGCATCGGTCGCCTGCGCCGCGGCGAGCATCGAGATCGCGAGCATGTGATCGGCGAGGCCCTGGATCGCGCGCAGATCGCGAGCGGCGATCGAGCCCATCGGCACTTTGTCCTGGTTGTGGCCCTCGGTGCTGCGCGAGAACACGCTCGCCGGCGCCGCTTGCTTCATCACTTCGGCGACGAGTGCCGACGCCAAGATCTCGACCGCCTTGAACCCGTGATGCGCGGTCTGCCCTGGACCTTCGATCCGCACGAGGTTCTCGGGGATCCCCGAGGTCGCGGTCGAGTGGCACAGCAGCACGAGCTGGCGCTCGAGGATCTCCATCGCGTGGGCGACCTGGACCTTCAGCGTGTCGGCGACGTGCGCGACGTGACTGCCGTAGAAATTGCCGCCGTGCAGCGCGACCTGGGTCTCCTCGTCGATCAGCGGGTTGTCGCCGGCGCCGTTGAGCTCGATCTCGATCGTCGCGGTTGCCTGATCGAGCACCTCGAGCAGCACGCCCACGACATGGGGCGCGCACCGCACGGAGTACGGATCCTGGATCTTGCCCGCGCCGAGCGGCGGCCGCGGCCCCGAGGCGAGCCCCGAGCGCACCCAGCCGGCGTAGCGCGCCGGTCCGGGATGCGGCTTCGCGACGAACAGGCGCTCGTCGAAGTGGGCCGGTTGGCCGCGCAACAGCAGCGACGTCCACGCGGTGACGAGCGCGTGCGCGCGCGCGAATGCGGAGGCGCGCTCGAGCGCCATGCTGACGAGCGCGGTCATCACGCTCGTGCCGTTCATGATCGACAGCGCCTCTTTGTGCTGGAGCCGGATCGGCTCGAGCCCGACCGCCGCGAGCGCCTCGGCCGCCGGCGCGACGCCACCGCGGAAGAACACCTCGCGCTCGCCGGATAGCACCGCCGCGACGTACGACATCGGCGTCAGATCACCGCTCGCGCCGACCGAGCCGAGCTCGGGGATGCACGGCATGATGTCGTGGTCGAGCAAGCGCACCATCGCACGCAGCGTGTCCACCCGAATGCCGCTCCACCCGGCCGCGAGCTGGGCGAGCCGGGTCACGAGGATCGCCCGGGTCTCGTCCGCGCGCAGCAGCGCGCCGATGCCACAGCCGTGGAAGCGAAACAGATTCGCCGCGAGGTTCGCGCCGTACTCGATCGCGACCGAGTTGACGACCGACGCGCCGAACCCGGTGTTGACGCCGTAAAACGGCTCGGTGCCGCGCGACCGGACCTCGACCGCTTGCCGGCTGCGGGCCATCCGCGCGTGCCACGACGCGTTCTCGGTCAGCGCCACCGGCAGCTCGCCGCGCGCGACGCGGGCGACCTCGCGATGGCCGACGCGCGTCTCGCCGATGTACAGGCGATCACTCACGTGCACCCCAGAAATCGAAGAAGTTAAACCAGTTCAACGGAGCCGCTCGCGCATAGGTCTCGAGGATCGAAGCATAGGACCGAGCGTAGCGTTCGAGGGCCGCCGCGCGGTCGTTGCGTTCCAGTCTTACCTCGTCGGCGAGGAACTCGAAATGCAAAGCGTAGTGATTGGGACGGGTATAGACCCCGGCCACGAAGTAAACCGGGCAACGCAGCGCGTGGGCGAGCAACCAGGGGCCCGCCGGGAACGCCGCTTCGGCGCCGAGGAACTCGGTGACCACGACCCGGGCATCTGCCTTCTTGCCGGCCTTGGGTTGGCGATCGCCGAGGATCGCGACCAGCTCGCCGCGCTCGATCGCCGCGCGGATCGCGAGCATCGTGGACAGTGGGTCGGTGCCGAGCGGGATCAGCCGCATGTCGATGTCGGGGGCGAGCGAGCGCAGCACGCCGTTGACTCGCTCGGCGTTCGTGAAGTCGACCACGACGTTGATCGGGATCGCGAAGTCCTTCGCGCGACACCGCATCACCTCGAAGCTGCCGAGGTGAGCGCCGAGCAACAGCACGCCGCGCCCGCTCTTGGCCGCCTGCTCGAGCAGGTCGTGGTTGTTGTGCTCGAACTCGAACGAGCCGAGCCGGCCGGTCAGGAAGAACAGCCGGTCGAGGCTGACCTGCGCGAACGTATGGATGTGGCGCACGATCGCGCCGAACGTCGCGCGATGGCCGATCCGGCGCAGGTAGTCGCGCGAGGCGCGCCGCGCGGTGCCGCGAAACAGCGCGTAGTAGAACGCGATGATGTAGAGGAACCAGCCCGCGATCCGGCGCCCCACGGTGCGCGCGAACAGCACCAGCATCCGAATCCCGAACACCGTTCCGGCCTCCGGGATCTTGCGCCAGTCACTCATCTTCGCAGCCGCTGGATCAACGCTCTCACCGGTTTGGTCAGCAGCCGCAGCACGCCCTCTACGCATAGCCGGAAATGGGCGCCCGCGATCAACAACGTATCGACCACTCCGCGGTAATGCGAGACACCACCGTCATCGGCCGTGCGATAGATCACCGGAGTCGGCACGTGTACGACCGCGACGCCGGCCCACACGAGGCGCACCGCGATCTCCGGATCGAAGTCCATCGCGTTGCCGCGCGCGCGCACGCGCAGCGCCTTCGCGACCGGATACACGCGAAACCCGCACAGCGGATCGCCGACCTTGCGGCCGAGCGTCTCGACCATCGCCATGAACGCGGTGATCTTGCGAGCGCGCAGTCGGCCCTTCGGCGCCGACGCGTCGAACGTGGGCTGTGCGAGCACGAGCGTGCCGTTCGGTGCCTCGGTCACGCCGGCGACCAGCTTCGGGATGTCGTTCGGATCGTGTTGCAGATCGGCGTCGATCTGCAGCGCGTAGTCGTAGTGATGCTCGTGCGCCCATGCGAGCCCGGTCTTGACCGCGGCGCCTTTGCCGCCGTTGTGCGGGCGGAACACGACCTGGCAGCGGCCGGCGTCGGCGAGCTGCTGGACGACGTTGCGCGCGGGCTCGGCGCTGCCGTCATCGATGACCACGACATCGGCGATGTGCTCGCGCACACGCGTCACCACCTCCTCGAGCGTCTGAGGATTGTTGTAGGTCGGGATGATCGCGCATAGCCGCATGTCATTCCACGAGCAGCTGGCCGGACGCAACCACCGTCGGTGCGGATGCATCGCCGGTCGCTGCCGATAGCACCTCGAACAACACGGTGCCGGCGTCGCGCTTGATCGTCACCGAGAGTTGTTGGTCCGGCAGCACCGGGCGGCGAAACCTCAACCGGCGAATCCCGCGCAGCGTCTTGATCTCGGGGAGCTCGGACTTCACGACCGGCCACACGAGCCGTTCGACGATGACCGCGCCGGGCAGGATCGCGAACGCATCGAAGTGGCCGCGAAAGAACACCAAGTCGCGCGGGATCGAGGCGGCGTACTCGCCCGGCCCGACGCGGCGCAGCGGAATGCGATCGGTCGTGCCGTCGGTGTCGAACCGAACCAGATCGCGCACGCGTTCGCTGTCGACCTTGCCGCGCTCGGTGCGCGGAATCCGCGGCACGACCTTGATGATGCGCGGCACGAACACGCCGTCGAACTCGGCGCGAATCGCCTCCGCGATCGCCGCGCGCGCCACCGGTTGCGACTGGCTGATCACCAGCGCGGTCCGCGGCTCGTTGCCCGCCGTCTCGACGACGGTGAGCGCGACATCGGTCACGCCAGGCACCGCCAGCACGGTCGCCTCGATCGCGTGCGCGTGAGCTCGCTTGCCGGCGATCTTGACCAGCTCGCTCGAGCGCCCGAGGTAGTGGAACGTGCGCTCGCCGCGCAGCTCGACGCGATCATCGAGCTCGACGCGCCCCGCCCCAGCCCACGGTGATTCGATCACGAGCTTGCCGTCGGGCGCCGACATGGTGACACCGGGCAGCGCCGTCCACGGCTGCTCGGGATGCGTGCGGGTCGCGATGCCGCCGGTCTCGGTCGAGCCGAGGACGTCGGTGACATGCCAGCCGTGGCGAGTGACGAGCGCCATGTGGAGCTCGGCCGACAACCGCGCGCCGCTCGAGATCACCCGCAGCCCGCGCGGCATCGCCGCACTCGCCATCGCGCGCAGGTGCGCGGGCGTGCTGATCATCAGATCGACGCCCTCGCGCTCGATCGCCGCGGCGACATCCACCGGTAGCAGAGCGTCGTGGCTGACGATGCGCGCGCCGAACCGCAGCGGCAGCATGACGCCGAACAACAAGCCGTAGAGATGCGACAGCGGCACGGTCGACAGCACGCACGACGCGGCCGGCAGCACGCTCGACAGCACACCGATCTCGCCGGTGAGCTGCGCCATCGCCTTGGTGACGTACCGCGGCCGCTCGGTCGTACCCGACGTCGTCATCCGCACGGCGATCGTCGGTAGCGTGGTCGCATCGGTCATCGGCCCGCCCGCGATCACCGCCGGGACGTACAGCGCCTTTGGCGATCGCTGTTGGAGCGCGTCATCGTCGTGCAGCACCGCCGCGACGCTCGGATCGCCATCGACGCGATCGAGCGTGCCGGCCTGGACGTTCGGCAACAGCTCGACCGTCGCGCCCGCCAGCCACGCGCCGAGCAGGCCAGGCACGTACGACCGCGCGTGCCGGCACGACAACACGACATGGCTGGCGGGCCCGATCCGCGCCGCGATCCGCCGGGCCTCGGCGCTCAGATCGCGCAGGGTCTCCCCGTCGCGATGCCACGGTCGTGCGAGATCAGCATGTAGCAGGGAGCTCAACATCGACCGGCCCCGGAACGGGACGGAGGGAACAACTTGCTCAGGATCCAGTCAAGCGGATTGCGGCCGTAATCGCGGAACTGGATCTTGCGCACGACGTGCTCGACCGCGAACAGCACGCCGACGAGGACATAGCTGCCGATGCCGACGTAGACCGTCCAGACCTCCAGCGACGCCCACGCCGCGAGCACGAGGCCGATCGCGGCGAGCACGATGAGGTAGTAACCCCACACGCGGGTCCAGCTCCGGCAGTGCGCGAGCTCGCCTGCGCTGAGCTCGGGCTTGACCATCCGGGCGAAGTGCTCGATCAACGGCGTGCCGCGCAGCGAGCGCAGGAACGTCAGCCCGAACGTCGCCTGCGTCGCGGCCGGCAATACGAGCAGCCAGGTCCCGTTATTCGACACCCAGCCGAGCAACGCGAACACCGCGGCGATCGCGGGCAGCTGGAGCGCGGCGGCTCGTTGCTCGCGCTTGGCCGACAGCAAGATCGGGATCGTCCGCACGACGACCCAACCGCACAACGTCAGCGCGGCGACCGCCACGTCCTGGCGAGTGAGCGTCCAGTACAGGACCCAGGGCGACGCGAGGATGAACAGCGTCGAGAGGACGTTGAGGGTCGCCTTCATCACAAGGTCTCGTAGCCCTCGTTCTCGATCCCGAGGGTGTAGCCGAACCATTCGTTGTGGAGCGTCGCCGAGTCGGGCTCGCACTCCGCAGCCGTGCAGCCGGGCCCGAGCTCGATCCGCACCGCGCCGTGGAGCAGCGCGTTGTCCGGCCGGGTGAACACGGTCGCGCGCAGCTGGCCGGCTTGCCAGGTCTCCTCGACGTGCTCGCCATCGAGCTCGCCGGTGCGCGTGCCCGAGAAGCTCGCGCCGGCATCGGCCGGCACCGGCAGGTGCTTGAAGAACACGCGATGGACGTCGACGATCATGTTGCGCGGCGAGAACGGCAGCGGCGGGCCCATGAACTGGACGAACTCGATCTGGTTGCCTTGATGCTTGACGGTGAACGCCTTGACGTTCATCGGTCCGAACCCGACGATCAGCAGCGTGTCGCCCTGCTTCTGCAGCACGGCGTCGAACTCGCCCTCGACCGGCGTGCCGTCGGGCTTCTTCGCGTGAATCGTGATCGTCTGGCGCACGACGAAGTCACGCCCCAACGTGCGCGGATCGTGGATGACGCCCGGATACTCGGCCGGGTCGCTCGTCAGCATCAGCGTACGCCGCACGGGTTGGCCGCAGCCGGCCGCCGCGATGGCGAGCGCTACTAGGACCGCGGCCTTCATGGAGAGGCGTCCTTCGTACCGAAGTTGTGGCCCGACGACGATGCTAGAAGGAAACAAAACACGAGGTTGAATGTCACGCCCAACGTCACGGTGGTCCCGAGCGCCGCCAGGCCCAGCGTATGGCTCAGCGCGAGCAGGCCGAACGACAAGATCGTCGTCACCGATGCGGTCAGGATCGTCACCATCGTGCGCGCGGTGCCCTCGGCGGTCTTCGCGGTGTCGACGAAGAAGATCCCGAAGTCGGTGCCGAGCGACACGACGAGCAACAGCGACATCACGTGCAGGATCGTCAGCGACACGCCTGCGACGACGAGCGTGTCGACCGTGACCGCGCACGCGAGCACCGCCGGCATCAGCGCGACGAGCACCTTGCGCACGTCGCGATAGCGGGCGAGCAGCAGCAGGAAGATCACGACGAGCCCGATCCCGGACGCCACGACGATCTTGACCCGCACGCCGCGGAACAATTCGACGATCGTCTCGTTCGGCACGATGATCGTCGCCGCCGTGACCTTGGCGCGTAGCGCCGCGAAGTCGTTGACCCCGACCAGCGGGATCAGCGCGACCGGCGTCGCGTGCGCCGGCAGCCACGTCGCGAGCAACGGAGCGAGCGGCGAGTGACGAACGTCGTCGAGCGTGAGCAACTTCGGCGATGTCGCCGCGAGCGCGTCCCAGAACGGCTGGAACTGCTCCGGCACGAAGCCGAGCTCGGCCATCGCGGCGCGGATCCGCGGCTCGGCGGCACGCGCGGCGGCAAACCGCGCGGCTTGCTCGCGCTGGCTCGGCACGAGCTGGCCGAGGGGGATGAACGAGCCGAGATCGCCGGCGGCGCGCGCTCGCTCGAGCTGCTCGGTCGCGGTCCCGACGGCCTCGAGCAACTGCTCGTCGGTGGCCGCGGTGATCACCGCGAACGAGCTCGTCTCGGGCCCGAGCCTCGAGCGCACCGCGCGATCATCGTCGGCGTGCTTGCCCTCGCCGTTGACGAGGATGTTGACGTTGTCGGAGAACGACGCCGCGCGCACCACGACGACCGTCGTCAGCGCCGCGATCACGACACCGGCGATCCGCGCGGCCTTGCCCGAACGCCGCAGCGTCAACCGCGCCAGCACCGCGGTGACGCCGCGATCGATCCAACCGGCGGTCGGCGGCGGCCGATAGCGCGACGGCATCCACGGCGGCACGATCCAGTACGTCGCCGCCATCGACGCGATGATCGCGATCGCGGAGAACACCGCCATCTGGCGCAAGCCCAGCAGGCCGGAGAACCCGATGCCGACGAAGCCGATGATCGTGGTCAGCGCGCCGAACACGATGCTGGGCGCGACCCGCTTCATCGTCGTCGCTGCCGGAACCGTCGGGGTCAGCGCGAAGTGGATGTAATACAGCTCGACATAATCGAGCCCGACGCCGAGCAGCGAGGTCCCGAACGCGATCGTGATGCCGTGGATCTCGCCGAACAGCGCTTCGCACGCGAGCACCGCGACCGCGCTTCCGAACAGCATCGGCAAGAACCCGACGAGGATCAGGCGCAACGATCCGAACAACGACAAGAAGATGACGAGCATGCCGATCGTCGAGATCGTGCTGATCCGACTGACGTCGCCCTTGATCTGCGCCTCCGACGCGAGCGCGAACTGCGCGGCGCCCGACGTCTGTACCGTCGCCGGTGCCGGTGCCGCTTTCGCGATCCAGCCGTCGAGGGTCGCGCGAAACCGCCGTTGCGCTTCGCTGTCGAATGGCGAAGCGACGGTCTCGACGAACACGAACGCGTGCAGGTGATCGGCGGAGAACAGCACGCCGCCGTCGTCGATGATCATCGTGCCCTGGGCACGGCGTAGCGCGTTGATCGGCTCCCACATCCCGCCGAGCGGATCGCGCGGCGCGGTCTGGCGCACGACGACCCCGGTCGGGCCGCCGAGCTGGTCGCGCAGGTCCGACAGGCGCTGGTGGATCGCCGCGTCGGTATAGGCGGACTGCGACAGGAACGTCGTCGGCGGCCAGCGCTCGAGGAACGCGAACATCGCGGTCACGTCGGCCTCGGTGACGCCGCTGCGCGCGAGCTCGACGTCGGGGTCGGCGTGGAGAAAGTCGATCAGCGCGTGCGCGAGCGTGCGCAGCCGATCGGGCGCCGCGGCCGGCTCGCCCAGCGACAGATCCACGACCATGATGCGAGCGACCTCGCTGTCGGCGAGCATCGCGGCGATCTGCGCGCCGCGATCGTTGGTGTCGGGCAGAAATGCGGTGATCTTCGTCGTGAACCGGAAGTGCGGCAGCGCGACGACAAAGCCGAGCGCGGTCGCGAGCAGCACGACGATTGTCGCGGCACGCGCGCGCCAACGCCTCACGTCGCCCCGAAAGCAGTCGCGATCTCGGCGTCGCGCACGTCGCCGTTCTTGTGGATGTCGGTCAACCGGGTGTCCGTCGTATCCCCGCTCGCCTCGGTGACCCGCAGCGAGACGACCTCGGCCTTGTGGCCGAACACGATGACTCCTCGGACGAGCGCGCGAAGCGAATCGCTCTTCGGGGTGAACGACAACGCCCACCAATCGCGGTCGCTGCCGTAGAGCGCGATGTCGAACGTGTGCTCGAGCTCGGCGCGGTCGCCGCGCAGCATGGTCGGGAAGATCAGCGCGAACGCCTTGAGGTCCTTGCTCTTGTCGAGCGAGATCTCCTCGGTGTGGTTGTCCTTGCGGATCTTGAGCGACGTCCGGGTCAGCACGACCTGCTGGAGCTTCGGCGTCAGCGCGGTGCGCGCGATGCCGATGTCGCGATCGAAGTAGATCGTGCCGGTCGACTCGAGCGGCCGGGCGAGCAGCGCGATGTGCTTCTGCTCGCTGAACTTGCAGCTCAGGCGATCGAGCTTGAGGTGCGCGAACACCGGATCGATCTTGGCGCCGTCGCGGCTTGCCGAGCCCGACATCAAGCTCGCCGGCGGATCGTCGCCGGCGGCGGCCGCGCCAGCGCCGGCGAACAACGCGAGGCTCGCGAAGATCGCGAGCGATCGCCTCATGACTCGGTCTGGGCCGGGGTCGGCGGCGCGTGCCCGGGCGCCGGCTGGGTCGCCAGGATCGCCTCGATCGCCACGATCACGTCCTCGATCGTGCGCAACTCCCGGATCTTGGCCTCGTCGAACACCATCCCGGTGGTCTCTTCGACCTTCACGGCGAGGTCGATCGCGTCGAGGCTATCGAGCTCGAGGTCGTCGATCAGGCGGGCGCTCGGCTGGACCCGGGCCGCATCGAGCT
Source organism: uncultured delta proteobacterium (assembly GCA_963848295.1). Taxonomy (GTDB): domain Bacteria; phylum Myxococcota_A; class Polyangia; order Haliangiales; family Haliangiaceae; genus JABFXX01. The sequence continues at coordinate 636,015 of CAWKDB010000010.1, forward strand.
TGAACAGCTCGTTCATCATCGCCTGGATTTGCTCCAGGATCTCGGCTCTAGACGGTGCGGCCATAAGGCGTCGCTAGTTTAGTTACCGAGGGTGCGATTTCAAGCCAGATCGTGCCCAGGATGCCCCACGATCGTCACCTGCGCGGTCAGAAATTGCCAGAGAGCGCGAGCCCCTGGGCGTTGTTGGTCACCATCGGCGCGATCATCACGTTGCTGACGAGGTCGTTGCGGACGAACACGCGCTTGGTCGACGTCATGCCGTAGTACAGCATCACCGCGCCCGCGACCTGTGCCGCGCCGAGGCCGACGAGGAACACGTCTTCAGTCGCGCTGTTGCTGTTGCCGATCTGGATGAACGGGCCGGCGACCGGGATCCACATCGCGGCGACCGGGTTGGTCTCGCCTTGGTTGGTGTCTTGGCCGACCGCCGCGATCAGCGCGCTGACGGCGTAGGTGGCGCCGAGCGTCGCCGCGCCGCCGATGATCAGCCCCTTGCGCTTGCGCTCGACCGCGGTGTAGCCGAGCGGCGCCTGCTGGCCGTCGACGACGTCGCTGATCTCTTCCGGGCCCGACAGCGCGACGCTCTGCGGGACGTACGTCGTCTGGGTCGTCTGCGATAGCGGCGCCGGGTAGAGCGGCGTGTAGACCTGGCCGGGTGCCGGCGGAGGCGCGACCACGATCGGCGCGGGTGCCGCACCGTCACCGTCGGCCAGCGCCAGGGTCGGGGCGAGCGTCAGGACCGCAACAGGAGCTACGACAGCGAGAAGGCGATTGAAGGCGACCATGGGGAAACCCTTGAGCGAGAGTCGTGCCACTCGTAACGATACGATTTGCGGTGGCCTAGGTGGGGTGCGATCCGCCGGACCGTTGGGTACCTGACGGCGATGTCATATGTTTGCCGCGCGGGAGCGCCGGGCTACCACCTGCCGGACAGCGACAGCCCGGTCGCGCCGTTCGGGCCCGCCATCGGACCAACGACGACGTCGTGCAGGTAGTCGTTGCGGACCCAAACGCGTTTGGCGGACGTTGCGCCGAAGTACGTCATCACTGCTCCTGCGATCTGCGCTGCTCCGAGAGTGAAGAGGAGCACATTCTCGCCAGTGCAAACGCCCTCGCAGGAGCCGCTGGCCTGGCCGAGCTCGAGGAACGGACCCAGGATAGGGATCCACATCGGGGTATACGACCGCCCATTCTGAGGGTTCTGACCGTCGGCGGCCAAGAACGCCGAGAAGCCGTACGAGGTGGCGCACATGATCACGCCGTTGATCAGAAGCCCGGTTCGCCTGCGATGGACCTCGGTATAGCCGGCCGGCGGACCGCGGCTGTCGTCAACGTCGAGCTCAGCTGGGCCCCTCAGCGTGAGCGCTAGATGGCTCGGGGGCAACGCGCTCGGCGCTGCGAGTGGAGTCGTTTCACGATCGCCATCGGCTACCGCCAACGACGGCGCCAGCGAGAGCATAGCGAGCCACGCGGTCACGGCGATAGCGCGCTCGACAAGCACCACGCTCTACCACTTGCCGGACAGCGAGAGCCCCGTGGCGCCATTCGGGCCCGCCATCGGCGTGACCGCGACGTTGCTCACGAGGTCGTTGCGGACGAACACCCGCTTGGTCGAGGTCGCCCCGAGGTACAGCATCACCGCGCCGGCGACCTGCGCCGCGCCGAGACCGACGAGGAACACGTTCTCGGTCGCGCTGTTGCTCTGGCCGATCTGGATGAACGGGCCGGCGACCGGGATCCACATCGCGGCTTCGGAGTTGGTGCCGCCGTTGTAGGACGAGTCGTCCTGACCAGTGGCGGCGATCAGCGCCGAGAGGCTGTACGACGCGGCGAGCGTGATCGCGCCGCCGAGCAGCATGCCCTTGCGCTTGCGATGAACCTCGGTGTAGCCGACCGGCGCGCGCCGGCCATCTTCGACGTCATCGATCTCGTCCGGGCCAGACAGCGCGACGCTCTGCGGGACGTACGTGGTCTGGGTCTGCTGCGACAGCGGCGCGGTGTAGAGCGGCGTGTAGACCTGCGCCGGAGCCGGCGCTTGTCCGACCGGGATCTGCGGCTGCTGTGGCTGAGGCTGCATCGGGGCGCCAGAAGGCGCGCCCTCCTCGCCATCGGCGTGAGCCAGGCGCGGTGCGAGAATGGCGAGCGGGAGAGCCAAGGCAAGAAGGCGATTGACGGTGACCATGGTCGGACCCTTAAGCGAGTCGCGTGCCACGCTAACTGCGCCATTTGCCGTGGGCCGGATCGAGCACGGCCGTTAGAACCCGTTCGGGACCTGACGCTGGTGTCACATCCGCGACGCTCAGCGATCTCGTAACTCAGCGCTTCTGCGCTTGTTTCAAGACGATGAACTCGGCGAGGTGCTGGACCGAACGAAAGGCGTCACGGGTCTCTTGGTCTTGGCTGACCTCGACGCCGTACTTCTTGGAGATCGCGGTCGCGAGCTCGAGCGCGTCGATCGAATCGAGGTTCAGTCCGGCACCGAACAGCGCGTCGGTGTCGGAGATCTTGCCGGGGTCGACATCCGAGAGCTGGAGCGCTTCGACGATGAGCTGTTTGATCTCTTGGTGCAGGTTCGTGGTCACTGAGCGTCTCCGACAGCGTGCGGCGCGTCCGCCACATCAGCTGGGGCAGGATATCCCAACACATCGCGGTAGCGCTGCTCGATCTCGCGACACAACGTCCGGCTATCGGCAGCGGGGTCGGGCTCGATCGTGGCGAACGGCTCGATGGTCAGCACTGCCATCCGGTCCGCGATCCGCCAGATCGGCAGCCGTTTCGACAATGCGGAGGGCACGCATGTGAGCTTCAGCAACACGATCGGCACATTCGCGCGCGCCGCGAGCTCGAACGCGCCGCGATGAAACGCGTGGAGGCCGCCGATCGGCGAGCGGGTGCCCTCGGGGAACACGAGCACGTCGAAGCCCATCGCGAGCCGCTCCTGGCAATCGCGGATCATGTGGATACCGGTCGGCACCAGGCCGGTCCGCCGGACCGCCCGCCTCAGCAACGGATTCGCCCCGAAGCTCGGGCGTGCGATCGCGACGACATCGGGAAACAGCGCGACGACCGACGTGACATCGCACAGCGTCGGGTGGTTCGCGACAAACACGACCGGGGTCTTGCCCGGGCGCAGCGCCTTGACCGGGCTCGTCGTGTGGTAGAGCCGCAGCGTGCGCATCCACCAGTGAAAGAACCAAAAGCCGTGGCGCATGCTGCGGTGGGCTCGGTGCATCTTCTCGACCGGAGTTCCCGGCCAGAGCAAGACGATCGGCAGCCAGAGCCAGGCCAGCGCGACCACCCCAGACCAGAACCCGGCGAAGCACAAAGCGACGCCGATCGTGCGGACGCCGCGATACAGCCAGTAGATCGGCGCCGGCAGCAGCGCCTTGAACGGATACAGCGGCTCGGCTGCCATCAGCTCCCGCTCGCTCCCGCTCGCTCGCCGGCGCCGGCCGTGACGTCGCCGAGCGCCACGCAGCGCAACCCGCGCGTCTCGCAGGTCGCGAGGATCGTCTCGAGGGCCGCCAGCGTCGGCGCGCGATCACTGCTCCCCCCGAGACCGGTGCCGTCGTGCAGCGTGACGATCGCTCCGGGTGCGAGGTGCTTGGCGATGCGCGCGACGATCGCCTCCGCCGTGGTCGCGAGCGAGTCGAGGCCGCGCACCGACCACGTCACACACGTCAGGCCGGTCGTGCGGCTCCAGCCCCAGGCGAAGCACGGCGTACGCAAGCCTTGCGGCGGGCGAAACAGCGTCGGCGAGGTCGGCAGGATCTCGGCGACGACCGCGATCGCCTCCTCGATCTCGCGCTGGACGTACGTCGGGCTGCCGAAATGAAACCGCAGGCGATGGTGCTGGGTGTGCGTGCCGACCGCGTGCCCGTCGCGATACATGCGCAGGATCAGCTCGGGGTGGCGTTGCGCGCGCTCGCCGAGCACGAAGAACGTGGCCCGCGCGTGATGAGCGGCGAGCAGGTCGAGGATCTGCGCGGTGAACACCGGATCCGGTCCATCGTCGAAGGTCAGCGCGACGATCGGCTCGGCGGTCTCGAGCCGGCTGACGACCGGCGCGAAGAACTGACTGCTCGGATACGCGATCGCGTAGGTCAGAAACCCGATCGCGGCGAGCGCGACGGCGACCGCACCGAGCACGCCCCAGCGACCCGGCAACACCCACAGCAGCGTCAGCGCGGCGCCGATCGCGAGCGCTTTTATGACCAACGCTTTCAGCACCGACCGCTCATATCGCGGAGACGACGAGACTCGTATTGATGCCGCCGAACGCGAACTTGTTGCACAGGATCCGGTTCAGCTTCGCCGACCGCGCCTCGCCCCTGACGTAGTCGAGCGGCGCGCACTGCTTGTCGACGTGCTCGAGGTTGCGGGTCGGCGCGATCCATCCCTCGCGCAACATCGCGATCGACAGCGCGAGCTCGATGCCGCCGCACGCGCCGAGCGTGTGGCCGAGGTGGCCCTTGAGCGAGCTCACCGGCGCGCGATCGCCGAACAGCTTGTACGTTGCCTGGCTCTCGACGATGTCGCCGATCGTCGTGCCGGTCGCGTGCGCGTTGACGTAGTCGATCGTCTCCGGGCCGCACTGCGCGGACTTCAACGCGGCCACCATCGCGCCGTGCATGCCGTCCGCCGACGGGTTCGTGACGTGCGTGCCGTCGCAGTTCGTGCCGAACCCGGTGATCTCGGCGTAGATGTGCTTGCCCAGCCGCTTCGCGCGCTCGTACTCCTCGAGCACGAGCGTGCCGGCGCCCTCGCCGATCACGAGGCCGTCGCGACGCTGATCGAACGGCCGCGGCGTGAGCTCGGGCGTCGCGTTGAACGCCTTGCTCGCGGCGTGCAGCATGTCGAACACGCCGACGTGGCTGAAGTGTAGCTCTTCGGAGCCGCCGCACACCATGACGTCGGCGAGCCCGACGCCGATCGTCTCGTAGCCCTGGCCGAGCGCCTGGGTCGCGCTGACGCAAGCCGCCGACGTGCACAACACCCGACCGTGGACGCCGAAATAGATCGCGAGGTTCGCCGCGGTCGTGTGGCTCATGAACTTGAGATAGAGCGTCGCGGACATCCCGAGGAAGCTGCGCTGCGCCACGAGCTTCTTGACCCAGTCTTCGTTCGCCTGCGACGAGCCGTGCGTGCTGCCGTAGGCCAGGCCGATCGTGCCATCGGCGAACTCGTCGGCGGTGAGGCCCGCGTCGTCGACCGCGATCTTCGTCGCGACCGCCGCGAGCTGAGCGACCCGGCCCATCGTGCGCGCCGCCTTGTGCGGGATCTCGAGCGCGGTCGGAATCGCGACGGGTGCCGCGACGCGCGGCGCGAAGTGACCGATGCCGTCCCACTCGGGCATCGCCTTGATGCCGTGGTCGTTCGCGCGCAGCCGCGCCGCGGCCTGGGTCAGGTCACAGCCCAACGGGCTCGCAATGCCGATTCCGGTGACGACGACCCGCCTCATCGTTAGAGTCCTCCTGCGATCGATAACACCTGGCCGGTCATATACGCTGATTTGTCGTCGACGAGATAGGCGACGAGGTCGGCGACTTCTTGGGCCGTCCCCATCCGCTTCATCGGGATGTGCTTGAGGATCTCTTCGATCGGCGAGCCCGCGACCATCTCGGTGTCGATCAGGCCGGGAGCCACCGCGTTCACCGTGATGTTTCGGCTCGCGAGCTCGATCGCCAACGCCTTGGTCGCGCCGATCAGCCCCGCCTTCGCCGCCGAATAGTTCACTTGCCCGCGATTGCCGTGGACGCCGGAGAAGCTCGCCATGTTGATGATCCGGCCCCAGCGCCTGCGCACCATCGGCATGATCAGAGGTTGCGTCACGTGGAAGAACCCGTCGAGCGACGTGTCGATCACGCTGTGCCACGCGTCACGCGAGATGGCGGGAAACGGCGCGTCGGCGACGACGCCGGCGTTGTTGACCACGATGTGGATCTCGGTCTCGGCGAGCAGCTGCTCGATCGCGGCCTTGGCCTCTTCGCCGTCCTTGACGTCGAACTGGGAGACCCAGATCTTGCCGCCGAGCGCGCGCAGCTCGGACGCGAGCGCATCGGCCGCGGCGCGCTGGTGCACGCACGTCAGGACCAGATCGAGCTGTTGGGTCGCGAGCGTGCGCGCGATCGCCGCGCCGATGCCGCGGCTCGCTCCGGTGATCAGCGCGACCTTGCGGGTCACCGCGCGGCCTCTGCGAGCTGGGCTTGCACCTCGGCGAGCGTCGCGTCGACCACGGATAGGTGAATCGTCGCGCACAGCGCGTCGCGGCGGTGCACGGTGCCCACGAACGCCGCGAGCTGGGTCTGGCCGAACACCTTGTTGACCGTGATCACGAGGTCGTCGCCGACCGCGAAGCTGTCGATGTCGAACGCGACCTCGCGGCAGCCAATGATCAGGCCGAGCTTCGGCGGGTTGCCCGCGCGCGAGGCACGGACGCCGACCGCGATCGCGCAGACCTGCGCGACGAGCTCGATCATCGCGCTCGGATGAACCTGGCCGTCGATCGCGAACACGCAGTCGGGGTGGATCGTCGTCCGGCACACGATGCGATCGCCGACCATCTCGACGACCTCGTCGATCAACAGCATCGGCGGGCGATGCGGCAGGTAGTCGGCGACCGGACCGAACGAGGCGGCGGTCATCCGCGCCCGCCTTCACCGAACCGCAGCTCGAGCACCGCGCCGGGTTGGATCCGGCCCAGCGGGATCGTCGCGGCGCGGTCGGTCGCGATCGCGTCGACGATGGACGCGAGCGTCGCGAGCGTATCGATCTCCACGTCGTCGGTCGCCGGTGCGACGACGAGCTCGATGCGTGGACCGGGGCCTGCTGGCGACAGCACGAACGCCGCGGCGACGCCGACCGGCTGCGTCGGCCCGCGAAACACCGCCGGCACCGGCTCGTCGGCGATGCTGAGCAACACGCGGCCTCCATCGAGTGCGGTCAGCGCGGCCTCGAGCCAGCCGGCGGCGATCGCGTTGCTGCCGGTGACCGTCGTCGTCGGTGCGCTATCGCCGAGCGCGACCGAGTACACACCCGATGGCGTGTTGTGCACGCTGAGCGCGAACCGCGCCGAGCTGACGTGCTGCGAGTCGCGAAAGTCCGCGATCAGGTTTTCGGCGGTCTCGATCTCGCCGTGGCAGGTCGCGAACACCGCCGCGGCGGCGCCGGTCGGCTGGACCGCACCGCACACCTCGAGGTGCATCTGAGTGACCAGGCTCGTGAAGCGCCGCGCCCGGGCCACCACGAGCGGGAACGTCGGCGCGGTGCGCTCGCGCACGCGCCCGGCCAGGACGTCCTGCGCCGACGCGTGATGCGTCGAGAACAAGCTCGAGCTCGCGATGTAGACCGAGCCGATCGATCGAACCGCACTGCCATTCGGCGGCGCTGCTGACCGAGCACGGGTCCCGGTCATCGCGGTCACGATCGCCTCGCCGTCGGCGCCGACACGACCACGCTCGCGTTGCTGCCGCCGAAGCCGAACGCGTTGACCAGCACGTGGTGGAGCCGCGCAGCGGTGCGCGTGTCGACGACCGCCATGCCGAGCGTGTCGTCGACCGGGGCGAGCCGCAGCGTCGCGGGAATCTCCTGGCGCCGCAGTGACTCGATCGCGAGCACGAGCGCGGTCAACCCGGCCGAGCCGAGCGTGTGCCCGGTCAGGCTCTTCGTCGCGGTCAGCGGCACGCGGCGCTCGAACACCCGGGTCACCGCGGCCGCTTCGGCCGCATCGTTGAGCTTCGTGCCCGTGCCGTGCGCGCTGACGTAGTCGATCTCGTTCGGCGTGAGGCCCGCGCGATCGAGCGCCTGGCGCATGCACAGCTGGCCGCCGAGCCCTTCCGGATGCGGGCTCGTGTGATGAAACGCGTCCGACGCCGCGCCGATCCCCGACACGCGAGCGATCGCCCGCCGCGCGGTCGCTTCGTTCTCGCGCTCGATCACGACATACGCCGAGCCCTCGCCGAGCGTGAGGCCGGCGCGATCGCGCGCGAACGGCCGAGTCGCGGTCGGCGCGGTCAAGCCGAGGCTATGGAAGCCGAACACCGTCGTCCGGCACAGCGAATCGGCGCTGCCGACCACGACCGCGTCGGCGAGCCCGCGCTCGATCAACCGCGCCGCCGAGGCCAGCGCCTTGAAGCTCGACGAGCACGCGGTCGAGATCGCCATCGCGATGCCGGTCACCCCGAGGTAGTCCGCGATCGCGGCGGAGGTCGCGTCGATCGCGTGATCGGCGTAGCGATATTCGCTCCCCGAGATCGCGAGCCGCGGATCCGGTGCGAGCGTGCGCTCGGTCTCTTCGAGCCCACCGGTCGAGCTCGCGAACACGTACGCGACTCGGCTCGCGCCCCAGCGCTCGACCGCCGCGCGCGCCGCCGGGCGGAGCTGGGCGACCGACGCGAACGCGACCGCCGCCTGGCGCGTCGGCGTGCAGGAGAGTCGATGCTCGACCGGCGACGCCGGCATGACGCCGAGCACCGTCGCGAACGGGAACGCGTGAAGCTCGGCCGCCGGAGAGAACGCATCGGCGCCGCTGAACGCGCGCTCGAACGCGGTCGCGTTGTCCATGCCAAGGCAATTCGCGATCGCCGCGCCGGTAATCGGATAGCCCGCGGTCACGAGCGGCCTGCGGCGTTGGCCGGTCGGCACAGCTCCGCTAGCGCCGCGAGTCGGCGCCGCGACTGCGGCCCGTTGTAAGGGTTCTTGGGATCCCAGACGTAGCCGCCGAGCACCGAGCAGATCATGCGGTAGATCTCCGGCGACTTGTTCGGATGGAAGATCACGTCCTGAAACGTGGCGTCGTACCAAGCGCGGACGAAGGTGCGGAACGTCTCGACGCCGAACATCAGCGGCTCGGAGAAGTCGCGCTGCCAATCGACGGCCTCGCCCTTGAACCGACGATCGAGCGTCTCGGCGGCGAGCTTCGCCGACTGCAGCGCGATCGTGACGCCCGACGAGAACACAGGATCGAGGAACTCGGCGGCGTTGCCGAGCAGCGCGAACCCCGGGCCGTGCAGGGTCGAGACGTTTGCCGCGAACCCCGCGATCTCGGCGACCGGCCGGATCATCTCCGCATGCTTCAACAGCTCGCGCAGCTTTGGCTCGGCTCGAACCAGCCCCCACAGCCGTTCCTCGTCGCTGCCCGTACCTGGCTTGAAATGGTCGGGTGGCGCGACGATGCCGAGCGAGCACGTGCCATTCGCGAACGGAATCAACCACGACCAGACATCGCGCCGGGCCGGGGCGATGCCGACGCGGATCTTCTGGCGGTCGAACGCGCCGGACACGATGCGGTCGCGAACGTGCGTGAACCGCGCCGCACGGACCGGAAAGTCCGACGGCTTCTCGAGATCGAGCAGGCGCGCCAACGTCCGGCCAAAGCCGCTGGCATCGAGCACGAACTTCGGGCGATGGATCTCGACCTCGCCGCCCTCGGTCCTCGACGTGACGATCGGCCGCTCGCCGGTGACGTCGACCGCGGTGATCGCCACGCCGTGACGCACGGTCGCGCCGAACCGTTGCGCTTCGCTCGCCAAGATTTGATCGAACTCGGCGCGCGCGACCTGGAACGTGAAGCCGAGGCCGGGGCTGATCTTCGCGCCGAAGTTGAACTCGGCGTGCTGATCCTCGAAGTCGAACGCGGCACCGTTCTTGTACTGAAAGCCGCCCGCGATGACCGCGTCGAGCATGCCGGCCTCGAGCAGGAGCTGCGCGCCGTACGCGAGCAAGCTCTCGCCGATCGAGAACCGCGGAAACAACTGGCGCTCGAGGACCAGCACATGATAGCCGCGCTGCGCGAGCAACGCCGCCGCCATCGAGCCCGACGGACCTGCGCCGATGACCAGCACATCTGGAGCAACAACAGCCATGAGGCTCTAGTCTTCCGACGAGCCGTTCGCTGCGGCGGCTTCGGCCGGTGCTAGTGCATGCGCGAAGTCTTCGTCGTCGAGCAGCTGCGAAGTGGCGTCCTCGAGCGCGCTCGATAGCGCCTCGTTGAAGTTCTCCGGGCTGTGGGTGTGGCCGAACTTGTGGCTCGTCCCGAGGTAGGTCTTGGACCACACCGGATCGTTCGGACCGCGATGCACGAGCACGTGCAGCCGCGCGGTGCCGCGGAACATGTTGCCCTCGACGACCTTGAACTCGGTGAGCTCGGTCGCCACGCCCATCACCGGCGGATCGCGCAGCCGCGCGCCGGCGTTCTCGAGCATCTCGCCGACCCGCGTGCTCGCGAAGTGGCCGACGTTGTCTTTCGTCCGGACGACGAACCCGCTGTCCTCGTACGTCCCGATCGCGGACGGATCGGGCCGGAGGTCGCGCAGCTCGAAGGTGATCGGCGTGGCCGCGAGGGCCTGTGCGACCTCCGAGCTTGGATGGGGCGAATCGTCCCCGCGCCACGACAGAGGAAGGTTCTCGATTTGACCTGCGCCGCACGCGGAGGCCACGACTAGTGCGATTGGGAAGAGCCGCATAGTGGCCAACCCATACCACACGTTGTTGGATTTGAACGGGTTTTTTGAAGCTCGTCAGTTCGCGTCGGCGACCATCCGCCGCACCGCCTCGACCGCCCACGCGCGATCGATCCGCAGCTCGTCGTTTGCCGGGCCGGCGCGCTCTCTTAGCTTGACGTAGGTCGACAGCGGGCTCGCGACCGCCTGCGGACCGCTCGGATCGCCGGCCGGGACCTGCGCCCCGGCAGCACTGCCGAATGGCAGTGCGGGTGGATCGAATCGCAGCCAGCGGAGGACCTCCTCGTCGCGATCGACCGCCGCGAATAGCAGCACGCGATCCAGGTCGGGCTCGGCGAGCGACGCCAGCAACAGAACCTTCGTCATCTCCACCGCCCAATCGTCGAGCCCGGCATCGAACACCTTGACCTTCTCGACGAGCGCGTTGAGCGACGGCACGACCCGGCGGATTCCGGACGCGCCGACCGACCGGATCAGCTCGGCCGCCCGTTCCATCTCCGCATCGTCGCCCGGGCAGACCTGGCACAGGAAGCCGTCGGCGAGATACAGCACGGTCGCGGCGAGCTGGACGCGGTTGCCGCATCCGCACGTCATCAGGTTGAGCTCACCGGCCAGCAGTCTTTGCTTGTCGCTGCCCGCGGTGCGGCCGTCGATGCTCTGCACGAGCCTGCAGTCGTGCTCGACGCCGCAGTCCGGGCAGCTCACTCGGATCGTTCCGACGATGCTCACGAACGCGGAGCGTAGCGCGTCAGCCCGGCGAGAAGCCGAACGGGAACTTCACGTTCGACAGCGAGCCCCGTGCCGGGAACCTCAGCAGCCGGATGTTGCGCTGCACGCAGCTCTCGACCGCGTCACTATGCAGCGTGCTGCCCGCGCCGATCCTCGCGCTCGTCACGACGCCCTCGCCGTCGATCTGGAAGTGCACGATCAGCTTGCCGGCGAGACTCTCGTTGCGTTGCAGCTCTCGCGTGTAGCAAACGCGGATCAGGCCCCTACCTGCGTTCACGACCTTGGCGATCTCTCCTTTGGTCAGGACGCCGTCGGTGTCGCTCGGGCCGTCGATCTTGACGACCGGGATCGGGCCGATCGGGCCACCCGCGCAGTGCGCGCCCTTGCACTCCGGGGCTTTGCGTTGCGGCACGAGGGTGACCGGGCCATGGCTCGTCACCGGACCCTTCGGCCCGGGGCCACCGGTCTTCGTGCATAGCTGACCGGGAAAGCACTCACCCTGGCCTTTGCCGTTGTGCTTGCCGGTGCCGTCGCCGTGACTCGGGCCGAGGCCGCTGAACTGGCCGAGATCGAGACCGCGACCGAGCATGCGATCGAGCTGGGTGCGATTGTGCGGATCGAGCATTCCGACCGCCGGCCCGGCAGGCGTCGGCGATTCGGTCGGCAGACCGGCGGGGTGCGGTCGTCCGCCGCCCGGCCTGGTGCCCGGCGAGACCGTCGTGATCGCGGTCGGGTTGGGCGCGATCGTCGTGGTCGTCGCTATAGTCGACGCGCTCGTCGCGACCTTCGGCTCGATCACCTGCTGCTGCGGCTCGAGGCGCGTCACCAGATAATTGCCGGTGAGCGAGCGCGTGCCCGGCCACGCGAACGCATTCGACCCGTCGTAGAGCGAATAAACCATGAACAGCAGCGCGGCATGGGCGAGCGCCGAGAACACGATCGACGCCTGCGACTCGCCATCCTGGTTGATGATCCACCGCATCAAACCACCGAGTGCGATCGCGGCGGTCGCGAGCGCGGCCCCGCGTGCGATCGCCTCGCCGACGTCGACGCCCTTGATCGCCCACATCGCGGCGAGGCCGACGCACGACACCGCCCAGCCGATCGCGCCCGCCATCATCACGTTCTTCGTGAGGAACGGTCGCTCGTCCTCGACCGGAACGAACTGGAAGAACAACTTGTGAACGCCGGTCTCGTCGAGATCGATCACGCCCCAGTCGCGACCGCTGATCGGCGTCGCCCAGAATCCTCCTTGACCGGAATCGCCGGCGCGCTTCATCAGGTCGCGAACGTCTTGTTGCTGACCGTCGATGCAGATCGTGCCGCGCATCCGCTCGCTCAGGGTCAGCAGGAACCCGCGATTCCCCGGCTGGACGATCGCGAACTCCGGTGGCAACCCGAGCTCCGGCACGACGAACGTCGGTCTCCCGGACGCCCCGATCGTGATCCGCTTCGGATTCTTGAGGACGACGTCATCCATCACCTCGTCGTTCCAGATCAACGCAGTACGGAGCGCGACTGTGGTCATAGAACCCCCTCGCGTTCGACCACGGGCACCGGTTCCGGTTCCCGAAAAAAACGCCCGCGATCGACGACGACACGTGCTGTGCGCACGCACACCGCCACACTCAGGAACCAAGGCAGTCGTCGATAGCTGCGTGAAACCACGCGATCGGCGTCTCGAGCGCGCCGAACAGCAGCTCGTCGGTACTGCCCGCGGCGATCCCGCGCTGGACCTGTTCGCACACCCAGAGATCCTCGCGCTGGAACACCGCGTCTTCGATCAGCGCCCAGCTGCGGCCCCAGTGCTCGGCCTCGGCACGCCGCGCCGCCGGCACGAGCATCACGTGCTCGTACTCGGTGACGTCCGGCGCGACCGGATGCAGGGTGATCAGCGAAACGAAATCCGGGTGAACGATCACGACGGTCGCCGGGAAGATCAGGAACGACGGCGTGGCGAGCTCGCGCACGTTCGAGGTCGTCGCGTCGCGCAGGGCGCGGCGTGCGGTCGCAGCGCGAATATGGCGACCGACCGGCTCGGCGACCGACGCGGCATCGATGAAGAACCGATAGATCGAATCGCGGTGCAAGACCCGGATGTGGTAGCCGTCGAGAAACGCCTCGACCACGAGCTTCCAGTTGCAGCGCCGCGTGACGCGCGCGGTGCGAAACGCGACATGCTGATCGAGATCGAGCGCGGCGAGATCCGCGTCGAGCCCGCCGAGATAGCCCGCGATGTCGGAGCCGAGCCAGATCAAGCCGTGGCGCTCGGCGACGGGTAGCTCGCGTAGGCCGCGGTCGTCGAGCCGGCCGGGGAACGCGTCGGCATGCGGCGCGTGCAGTAGCGCGCCCGTGAGGTCGTAGGTCCAGCCGTGATACGGGCAGACCAGCGCTTTCCGCGAGCATGGCCCGTGATCGACGAGCCGGGTCGCGCGATGCCGGCACGCGTTGTGGAATGCGTGGGCGCGCCCGTCGGCGTCGCGGGTGAACAGCAGCGCCATGCCGGCGGTGTCGATCGGCGCGCAGCTCCCGGGCTCGGCGATCGCGGAGCTCGCGGCGACCGCACGTGGCATCGCAAACAACGCCGCGCGTTCGCGGGCGAGCCACGGGTCCGATCGATAGCGATCCGCCGCGATCGTGAACGGTGGTGGCGCCGGTGGCGGCTCGGTGAGCTCGCGGCGGAGCCGAGCGATCAGGCGGTCACCTGCGGCGGCTTGCATCTAATTCGTATACGAGATAATTATCTCGTATGCAAGATGATCGGCTGAGGGCGTCGCTCCCGCACGCCGTGGTCCGGCTATTTCGGCTCGTCAACCGCGCGCACAACCGGGCCCTTCAACCGCTCGGTCTGTCGGCGGAGCAGGCGCACGTGCTGTCGTGTCTGTGGGCGCTGGGACCGATGACGATGGGCCGGATGCTGCCGCTGCTCGCGCTGTCGAGCCCGACGTTGACCGGCGCGATCGATCGTATGGAAGCGCAGCACCTCGTGCGCCGCGTGCGCGATCGCGCGGACGGGCGCGCGTGGGTCCTCGAGCCCGACCCGACGGCCAACCGCAAGCGCCCGAAGATCGAGACCACGCTCGAGTCAGTCGAAGCAGCGTGCTTCGAGGGCCTGACGATGACCGAGCGCCGCGAGCTACTGCGACTGCTCGACAAGTGCGCGGCCAGCCTCGAAGCGGCGGCGTAGGTCCTAGCCGTTCGCGGACGCGCGCTCGATCGCGGGACGAAACAGGTCGGCGGCACCGCCGATCACCGGCGTGCCATGCGCCGGCAACACGTTCGCGAACTTCTCGTCGAGGATCCGCCGTAGGTCGTCACGCGGCGGCTTGCACTGGCGCAGCCAACCCGGGCCGATGTTGTGGGGCACGATGAACTTCATCCGCTTCATCACGAACTTGCCGAGCCAGCTGAAGTACGGGTCGGGGGCCGCCCAGTTCTGCAGACAGTCGCCGGCGATGATCGTGCCACCGTGACGCTCGAGGACGATCATGCCTTCCGGCGGCGCGGATGCGATGAAGTACAGCTTCGCGCCTGCGAGAGGCAGCTCGGTCGCGGACTCCATCTCGACCGTCGGCGCGAAGTATGTCTTCGTCTTGTTGGTGTCGAACCCAGAGGTGTAACGCTGGCCCTTGACCGCCCAGACCTTCGCGCCATAGCGGTCGGCATAGAACGGATCATCCATGCCGTGATTCCCGGCGACCCGGATCACGTCGCTCACCTTGCCGAGCTTGTCGAGCGCTTCGAGGCCGGCGTCGTCGAGTCGCACCGTATTGATCAACACGAGGCGCGCCCCTTCACGCACGACCACCATGTTGCGGCTGCACCGGATCGGCAACGGCCCGGGTATCGACACGGTGCCGGTGACGAAGAAGATGCCCGGCAGAACTTCTTCGAGCGCGCCGTGCGGGCGCGCGGCGGGAAACGGGCGACTCATACCTCGAGTCTACGCACCGAGCCGGGCCACCACCACTTTTGCAGGGCGGAGGAGGCTGTCGCCAAATCGATAGCCGGGCTCACCCTGTTCGAGGACGAGCGCATGACGCGCGGGATCCAGAACCGGGATCACCGCGATCGCCTCGTGGACACTCGGATCGAACGTCGCGCCGATCGCATCGATGCGTTCCACGCCGTAGCCGCGAAGCACCGTTTCCAGCTGCGACCGCACCGCGAGCACGCCGTCGAGCAAGGCCCTACCCTCGCCGTGATCTTGGGCCGCGCGGATCGTGCGATCGAGGTTGTCGAGCACCGGCAACAGCTGGGCGACGAGCTTGCCGCGCGTTTCATCGCCGATCCGAGCCGCCTCGCGCTCGACCCGTGCGCGCGCCGCGTCGAGCTCGTTGACCGCACGGCGCAGGGTCGTACGATCGGGCTCGGCGCTCTCGGTGGCGGTGGGCTCGGGCATCGCGAATAACCTAGTTACGCTTCGGGCTCATGCAGCTAGCCGTTCGGACGGGCGCTGGTGATCCGACCGCGCGGCCCGTTCGTATCTCCGACATGGGGATGCGGACCAAGCTAGCGCTCGTCTTCGCGATCGTATTTGCGGTCGGCTGCGCGGCATCGACCTACCGCTACCTCGACGGCGCGATCCAGATGCCGGGCTCGCTCGTAGACCAGCGCTAGCCGGCGTACCTTCGCGCGCATGCGCTTCCCCCTGCTCGCGTCGGTCGCCGTGCTCGCCGTTGTCGCCGCCTCGCCGGTCCATGCGAAGAAGATGACCGATCCGCTGACCGGGGCGTTGGCGAACCTCGCGACCGCGGCGCAGTGCGACAACAAGGCGTCGCTGTGGCGACCGTGGTGCATTGCCGCGACCGGCTGGAGCAATGGCACCGCCGCCGATCTGCCTGTCGGCAAGGTGCTGGTCGGGATGACCCTCGAGATCCAAGACGGGAAAGACCTCAAGCAGGCGCTCAGCGATGCGGTCAGCTTGACCGCGTTCGCGATCGGCAACGACCACGCGGTCAAGGTCACCACGGTCAAGCCGACGAGCGATGCCGAGTCGCGATCGGTGGGAGAAGCGGTGTTCGACCTCGCCGCGGTATTCAAGGACAAGGCGGACGTCGCAAAGCTGCCGAAGGATCTCGCGAGCTACGTCGCGGGACTCAAGGGCGCGTATCCGGCCACCAAGGCCACGAACGAGTGGACGTGGAAGGGCGCGAGCGCCGGCCGCGCGCGCAAGGTCGGCCGGTGGTGGGTCGTGATCGAATCGCCGAACGCGCACAACGGGTTCTTCGTGACGATCCTGACCGACGCCTGGGCGTCCCAGTAGTCAGCGCAGCGCGCGCGCTCGACCGCGCAGCTCGTGCAAGCCCGCGAGCTCGAGTTGGCGGACGCGTTCCCGCGTCAGGTTCGTGATGTCGCCGATCTGCTCGAGCGTGTGACCGCCGGCGTCGGCGATATCGAGCGCGCACGAGTGCTCGAGCTGCCACGGCTCGAGCTCGGGAAAGTTGAGCTTGATCGATCCGGTGCGCGGGTTGACGTCGAGGAACAGGTGGTGCTTGCAGCTCACCCAAGGACACGGGCGGATCTGGCCACACTCACCGCGGGTCGCGGGCCGCTCGGCGAGCTCGGGCACCGGTTCGATCCATGCGGCGAGCTCGCCCGCCGTGAGTCGGCGCGGAGCGATCGTCTTCGCGCGCGGTCGAGTCCGTCGCGAGCGCAGCTTGCGGCTCGTGGTCGGCAACATGCCGGGCGGGGACAAGCCCCCGGCGTCGCACGCGCTGTCGTCTAACGCCGCGGTCACATCACAACCCTCGCCATCGTGCGTCGTCATCGCTTCCCCCGCTGATCGAACGTTGACGGGCGGCCTGGCCGCGCGACGCGATGCCGCGGACTCCCACCAGAGTCCAACGCGTCATCGAGCATCGATCGCCCAGGTTCCCGCAGTGAAAACATATGTAAATGGGTAGGTAGATTCAAGCGTATTCGGTCAATAAATTACGATCTGGAAACTTTTCGGCGAATTCATGTTGGCGTGACCTGAGAGTCGCGGTACCGATCACGACCGATGACGGCGACGCGAACCACGTGGGGCGGCACCCGCCCCGGCGCCGGACGACCGGCGAAGCACGCGATCACGAGCGAGCGCCATCAGCGCCGGCCGGCGCTGTCGCGGCGTCATCCCGTCCGGGTCGTCGCGCGCGTGGTGCCGGCCGTGCGTCGACTGCGCTCGCGATCCGGCCGCCGAGCGATTGCCCACGCGATCGCGCTATCGCTGGCGCGAACCGAGTTTCGGATCGTCTACGTTTCGGTGCTCGCCCATCGGCTCGAGCTGATCGTCGAGGCCGACGATCGGATCGCGCTCGCCCGCGGCATGCAGGGCTTCCAGATCGCCGCCGCGCGTGCGCTCAACCGCGCATTCGGCCGGCGCGGCGCGGTGTTCGCCGATCGCTACCACGCGCGCCCGCTCGCGACTCGCGCCGCCGTGCGCGCAGCGGTCGTCGAGCTTCCGCCGGCGACGCTCGCCGCGGCCTGGCCGCTGACCTGGCTGCTCGTCGTCGAGCTCGTGCCGGCGCGCAGCTGGCGACGCCCGCCGGCGCAGCCGCCGTGACCAACTTGTCCGCGAGGGACCCGGAACGACGACCGGGTCGCGGTCACCTGATCTCACTTGTTGCGGCGCAGGAAGATCGCGGCGCGTTCCTCGAGCACACGGAACGTAAACGTCTCGGTCAGGTACAGCTCGACGTTGTCGCGATCGCTCGTCGTGTAGCCGATCGAGAGATCCTGTCCGACCGTGAGCTCGAAGTCCCCGCCGCGGGTGGACAGCAGCACCGCGCCGCCCTTGAGCGCGGGCGCCCAGATGATCTTGCTGTCGAGGATGTTCTCCTCGATCCGCTTGCGCAGCGGATAGCCGTCATCGCCGGTCGCGACCAGCTCGTCGTAGGCCACGAGCCCGGCGGCGAGCGCGTATGGGCCGTTGACGCCGGCGAGCCGCAGCGCTTCTTTCGCGGCGGTGAGCGCGCGCGGCCAATCGAGGATCGACTTCACTTCGACCGGCTTGTGCGGGCTGCATTCGATGATGCCTTGGATCTTGCCGGGCTTGAACCCGTGGAAGATCGCGCCATCTTCGGCATGTGCGACTTGCTCGGCGGTGTCGATCACGACGTCGAGATCGAGGTCGGTCGCGCCGCGGCCGGCGTAGTCGAGCTCGACTAGCGGCAAGACGATCGGCGAGCGCAACTCGACGAGCGGCTGGACCTCGCGGATCGCGTGGCTGACCCCTCCGGCCGCCTTGATGTGCTCGAGCCGGCCGGTGTTGACGCAGCCGACCTTCCAGCCATGCGGGCCCGAGAAGTCGACGAGCTTTCGCCCGGCGAGGTGGAGCTCGAGCACTCGTTTCGCCTCTTCATCGATCTGTTGCCAGGCTTCGCTCGTGATCGGAGCGAGCTCGCGTTTAAGTAAGTCCATTACGGTTGTCCTTTCAAGCTGCCGATACCGAGCGAGGTCGACGCGTTGCTCGCGGCGGCCTCACCGCCGCCGCCCATCGCCTGCGCTTCGACCGCGACGATCGGCCCGGCCGTGTCGAGGTACCGGTCGAGGTTCAGATCGAACACCGGATTGTGGCGGCGGATCCACTCGAGCGTCATCATCGCGTGCTCGATCTCCTCGTTCTTGTTGTGGGTCAGCACCGCCGCGAGATCGCTATCGCTGCACGCCTCGGCGCGCTGCTGGTACCAATCGATGGCTTCCAGCTCCTCGCGCAGCGACACCAGCGCGCGATGCATGTTCTTCGTGGGCTCGGTCAGGAGCTCGATCGGCTCGTGATAACTCTCGCTACTCATCGTTGGCGACCATATCACCGCCGGGTTCGCGTACCAGCGCCGTAGCCGAGGGACCGCACGAGCGAGCGTCTGTGCCACACCGCGCGCTTCGCGTGGCGCTGCTAGGCCGCTATCGGCGCGGCGAACTGCGCGTGATACAGCGCGTGATAGGCGCCGCCCGCCGCGAGCAACTGTGCGTGCGTGCCCTGCTCGACGATCCGCCCGTTTTCCATGACGAGGATCAGGTCGGCATCGCGGATCGTCGACAGCCGGTGCGCGATCACGAAGCTCGTACGCCGCTCGCGCAGTGTCGCCATCGCCTGCTGGACGAGCACTTCGGTGCGGGTGTCGACCGACGACGTGGCTTCATCGAGGATCAGGATCGACGGGTCGGCGAGAAACGCCCGCGCGATCGTGATCAGCTGCTTCTCGCCGGTGCTGAGGTTGCTGCTCTCTTCGTCGATCACGGTGTCGTAGCCACCGGGCAGCGCGCGGACGAAGCGATCGACGTACGTCGCCTTCGCGGCGGCGAGCATGTCGGCTTCGCTCGCGGTGAGGTTTCCGTACTTGATGTTGTCGCGGATCGTGCCCCCGAACAGCCACGTGTCTTGCAACACCATCCCGAGCTTGCACCGTAGAGCCGCGCGCGGCACGGCCGCGATGTCGACGCCATCGAGCAGGATCGCGCCGGCATCGAGGTCGTAGAATCGCATCAACAGATTCACGAGCGTCGTCTTGCCCGCGCCGGTCGGCCCGACGATCGCCACGGTCTGCCCCGGCAGCGCGACGAGCGACAGCTGATCGATCAACGGAACATCGGGCTTGTACCGGAACGTCGCCGCCTCGAACCGGACCTCGCCGCGGGTCGGGCTGGGGAGCACGGCGGTCGTGCGATCCGCGGACTCGTCCGGCACGTCGAGCAACTCGAACACGCGCTCGGCCGAGGCGACGCCGGACTGCAACACGTTCGCGACCTGGGCGAGCTGGCTGAGCTGTTGCGTGAACTGGCGCGAGTACTGGATGAACGCCTGCACGCTGCCGATCAGCATCGTCCCCCACGCGATGCGCAAGCCGCCGATCACCGCGATCGCGACGTAGTTGAGGTTTCCGATGAAGTTGATCGCCGGCATGATCATGCTCGAGATGAACTGAGCGCGAAACCCGGCGGCGAACAGCTCGTCGTTCTTCGCGCGGAACTTGCCCTCGATCTCGGCGCGCCGGCCGAAAACCTTGACCAGCGCGTGTCCGGTGAACGCCTCCTCGATCTGACCGTTGAGCGCACCGACATGCTTCCACTGCGCGACGAAGCCCTTCTGTGCCCGCTTGCCGATCCGCGCGGCGAGCCCGACCGAAACCGGCACGGTGACCAGCGCGATGATCGCGAGCAACGGCGAGATCACGACGAGCATCACGAGCACGCCGATCGCGGTCAGCGCGGCGTTGAGGATCTGGCTGAGCGTCTGCTGCAGCGCCATCGCGACGTTGTCGATGTCGTTGGTGACGCGCGACAGCACCTCGCCGTGCTGCTGGCCATCGAAGTACGACAGCGGCACGCGCATCAACTTGTCCTCGACGTCGGCGCGCAGCTTGCGCACGCTGCCTTGGACCGCGAAGTTGAGCACGTAGAGCTGCAACCACATGAACAGCGAGGCCAGCGCATAGATGACGAGCAGCGTCGTCAATAGCTCGGCGAGCGCGTCGAGATCGAGGCCGACGCCGCTGTGCGCGTGCATCGCATCGGCCAGTTGCGTGTTCGCATGGCTACCGGCGTGAGTGCCGAGGAATCCGCGAAAGATGATGTTCGTGCCCTTGCCGAGCAGCCACGGCCCGAGGACGTTGAACGACACCGCGACGACCGCGCACCCGATCACCACCATCAGCAGGCGCTTGTGCGGCGCGAGCCGGCCGAGCAGTCGCCGCGCCGACGCGACGAAGGTCTTGGCCTTCTGCGGCGGGCCCATGCTCATCCCCATCGGACCCCGCATCATCGGGCGCGGCGGTTGGGCCGGAGCGCTGCCGGGTGGGCGGTTCGTCGCCATGGCTCAGGCCGCCACGTCCTGATCTTCGGTCTGCGACGTCACGATCTCGACGTAGGTCGGGCACGTCTGCATCAGCTGCGCGTGCGTGCCCTTGCCGACGAGCTTGCCGCCGTCGAGCACGAGGATCTGCTGGGCGTTGCGGATGCTCGCCACGCGCTGCGCCACCAGGATCACCGCGGTGCTCGCGATCACCGGGGCGAGCGCGACGCGCAGCCGCGCCTCGGTCGCGAGATCGAGCGCCGAAAACGAGTCGTCGAACAGGAACACGCCGGGTTGGCGGAGCAACGCGCGCGCGATCGCGAGGCGCTGGCGCTGACCGCCGGAAACGTTTGTCCCGCCCTGCGCGATCGGTGCCTCGAGTCGCAGCGGCATCTGCTCGACGAAGTCCTTTGCCTGCGCGATCTCCAGCGCGGCCCATAGCTGCTCGTCGGTCGCGTCGGGCTTGCCGAATCTCAAGTTGGTCGCGATCGTTCCCGAAAACAGGTATGCGCGCTGCGGCACGACACCGATCCGCGCCCACAGCTCTTCGGGCTCGCGCTCGCGGACGTCGAGCCCGTCGACCAGCACGCTGCCCGCGGTCGGATCGCCGAGCCGCGGGATCAGCTCGAGCAGCGTGGTCTTGCCGGCGCCGGTCGATCCGATGATCGCGGTGATCTCGCCCGGCTTCGCGGTGAACGAGATGTCGGCGAGCACCGGCGCGCTCGCCCCGGGGTACTTGTACTCGACGCCGCGCAGCTCGACGACACCGGTGAGCGCACCGGGTCGCTGCGGCAGGGCCGGGGGCGCTACCGCGGGCTCGGTGTCGAGCACCTCGCAGATCCGCTCGGCGCACACCGCGGCGCGCGGGATCATGATCGACATGAACGACGTCATCATCACTGCGACCAGGATCTGCATCAGGTAGCTGAGGTATGCGGTGAGGGCGCCGATCTCGAGCGAGCCGGCGGCGATCCGCTTCGCGCCGAACCACAGCACGGCGACGCTAGAGACGTTGAACACGAGCGTGACGGTCGGCCACATGAGCGCCTGGAGCTTGCCGACCTCGATCGCGATGCCGGTGAGCTCGCCGTTCGCGCCGTCGAACCGCCTCGCCTCCGCCGGCTCCCGCACGAACGCGCGCACGACGCGCATGCCGGTGATCTGCTCGCGCAATACGCGATTGACCGTATCGATCTTCGGCTGCATCGCGCGGAACTTCGGGATCATCCGGCTGATGATGAAACCGATGCTGCCGGCGAGCACCGGGATCGCGACGAGGAGCAGCCGCGACAGCGTCAGGTCATCGCGCAACGCCATCACGATCCCGCCGACGCACATGATCGGCGCCATCACGAGCATCGTCGCGGTCATCAGCACGAACATCTGGATCTGCTGGACGTCGTTCGTCGTGCGAGTGATCAACGACGGCGCGCCGAGCTTGCCGACCTCGCGCGCCGACAACCGACCGACGTGATGAAACACCACGTCGCGCAGATCTCGACCGTAGCCCAAGGCGACGCGCGCCCCGAAGTACACCGCCGCGATCGAGCAGACGACCTGTGCCGCCGCGATCGCGAGCATCACCCCGCCCCACCTCAGCACGTAGCCGGTGTCGCCGGTCGCGACGCCGCGGTCGATGATGTCGCCGTTGATGCTCGGTAGGAACAGCGTGCCGGTGACTGCGAGCAGCTGGAGCCCGACGAGCGCGATCAGCGGCCGCTTGAACGGCGCGAGGTACACGCGGAGCAGGCGCCACAGCACATGTCCTTGCTAACCGAGCCAGCGACGAAGGGCAATGTCCGGAACGGCGCCGACGTGTGAATAAACCTGACGCGAAGTTGATAGGATCGGTTCGATGCAACGGGCGGCGGTTTGTGCGATCTTCATCGTGGGATCAGGGGCGTGCACCGCCCGCTCGCAGCCGTTACTTGCGGCGACGATGCTGCTTGATCGGCCTGCCCGCGGCGGAGTCCGCGAAAATACGTGGCCGCCGGTTTGCGACCACGGGCGGCCATCGGCGTAGCGTACGCGAACCTATGGGTCATCGTTTTCATTTCTTCCGTGCGGGTGGCGTCGACCAGGTCAGCATCCGCGACGGCGCGGACATGCTCGGCCTGAGCGAGCTCGATCAGAAGCTGTGGGTCGCACTCGCCATGCCGACCAAGGGCGTCGCGCTGGATGCCGCGATGCTCGGCGCGCTCGATCTCGATGGCGATGGCCGGATCCGCGTGCAGGACCTCCTCGCCGCGATCGCGTGGGCCAAGGCGACGTTCACGAAGCCGGGCGAGCTGCTGACCACCGCAGATTCGGTCGCGCTCGCCGCGATCAAAGACGAAGCGATCGTCGCCGCGGCCAAGCGCATGCTCGGCGATCTCGGCAAGCCGACGTCGACGTCGATCTCCGTCGAGGACACCACCGCGATCAACAAGGCGTTCGCCGAGACCGTGCTCAACGGCGACTCGATCGTGATCCCGACGTCGACCGATAACGCGGAGCTCAAGCACGTCATCGACGACATCGTCGCGTCGATCGGCAGCGCGGTCGATCGCAGCGGCAAGCCGGGCGTGGACCAGGCGCTCGCCGATGCGTTCTTCGCAGCGGTCGACGAGCGCGCGAAGTGGATCGCCGCGGGTCGCGCGGGGCTCGCGCCGCTCGGCGAGCTGACCGGCGAAGCCGCCGCCGCCACCGTCGCCGTGCGCGCGAAGATCGAAGACTATTTCACCCGCTGCCGGGTCGCGGCCTTCGACAGCCGCGGCATCGACGCACTCGGCGGCACACCGGAAGAGCTCGCCGCGCTCGGCGCGCGCAGCTTGACCGCGAGCGACGAGCTCCTCGCGCAGCTCCCGCTCGCGAAGATCGAACCGAGCGCGCGACTCCCCCTCGCGACCGGCATCAACCCGGCGTGGGCGAGCCGGATGGCGGCGTTCGCGAACGCTGCGGTCGTACCGGTGCTCGGTCAACGCGACGCGATCACGATCGACGACTTCGCTGCGATCGCCCACAAGCTCGCGCCGTATCAAGCCTGGCTCGATGCCAAGCCGGTGACCAAGGTCGACGCGCTCGAGGCCGCTTGGATCGAGCGGCTCGCCGCGCCCGAGCTGCGCGCCGAGCTGACCAAGCTGATCGCCGCCGACGGAGCGCTCGCCGCCGAATACGCGCAGATCAGCGCGGTCACGAAGGCGGTGCTGATGCGCCGCGACTTCGGCCGCGTGCTGCGCAACTTCGTCAACTTCTCCGACTTCTACGGCAAGCAGGACGGCGTGTTCCAAGCTGGCACGCTCTATCTCGACGCGCGCGCGCTTCACCTGTGCGTGGCGGTCACCGACGCCGGCAAGCACGCCGCGCTCGCGACCGCATCGGACGCGGCGCTCATCTACTGCGAGATCTCGCGCAAGGGCGAGACCAAGCAGATCGCGGCGGCGCTGACCAACGGCGACGCCGATAACCTGTTCGTCGGTCGCAACGGCATCTTCTACGATCGCGACGGCAACGATTGGGACGCGACGATCACCAAGATGATCAACGCCCCGATCAGCGTGCGCGCCGCGTTCTGGTCGCCGTACAAGAAGCTGGTCAAGGCGATCGAGGACAACGTCAACAAGCGAGCGCAGGCGGCCGACGCGGCCGCGAACGCGCGGGTCGAAGCCACCGGCGCGGACGTCGCGAACGCGGACAAGAAGGCACTCGCCGAGGCCGAGGCGCCGGTGCCCGTTCCCGCGGCCGCGGCGCCACCGGAAGGCCCGAAGAAGATCGATCTCGGGACGATCGCTGCCCTCGGCGTCGCGATCGGTGGCATCGGCACGCTCGTCGGGGCGCTGATGGTCACGCTGTTCGGTCTCGGCCCGTGGCTGCCGTTCGGCCTGGTCGCGATCATGCTGATGATCTCGGGCCCGGCGATGTTGCTCGCGTGGCTCAAGCTACGCCGCCGCAACCTCGGGCCGATCCTCGACGCGAACGGCTGGGCGATCAACGGCCGCGCTCGGATCAACGTCGCGTTCGGCGCCGCGATGACCGAGCTACCGAAGCTGCCGGACGGTGCGAAGCGCTCGCTCGACGATCCGTTCGCCGACGCGAAGACGCCGTGGCGCCGCTGGGTCGTGCTGATCGTCGTGCTCGGCCTCGCCGGCGGTTGGTACCTCGGCAAGCTCGACGACTACTTGCCGGCCGACGCCACGTCGATCGCGGTGCTCGGCACGAGCGCGCCGGCGTTCAAGAAGCTGAAGGCGACGATCGAGCAACCGATCGGGCACGCCGCGCCCGCTCCCGCGGCACCGGCGAAGCCTCATTAGGCCTTAGTAGCCGGCGGCCGGAGCCGCGCTGCCGCTGCCGCTGCCGCTGCCCGCGCCACCGTAGCCCGAGCCCCCCATCGCGGCCGAGCCCGACTTCGTGTCCGGGGCGTTCGCCTTCTTGTTCTTGCCGCCACAGGCGCCGACCACAGTCGCCGCGAGGATCGCGATCACGAGGAGCTTCTTCATCGCCGCCGACGCTATCACGGATACGGCGAGACCGGCTTGGCGCTTGCCGGTGGAGGTGGCGGCGCGGTTGGTTGCGGCTGGTCGCACTCGGGCCCGATCCGGGTCGCGGCGGTGTACGCCTCGGGCGGCGCCGCAACCCAGGTCACGCGATGGCCGAGCGTCGCGCCGGTCGCCGCGAGATCGTACGAGGCGTACTCGCCCGCTCCGTACGCCATCGCGACCTTCGCGCCGCCGCGATCGGCGAGCACCGCGGCGAGCGTCAATGGATGGGTCGGATCGTCGTCGAGCTTGACCGGCATACCGCCAGCACCCGGTACGAAAAATCCGCTCCAGGTCTCGTCCGGCCACTCGCACTGCGTCGCAGGATCGGCGGTGGTCGGCACCTGCAGCCAGTTCACCGCCCCGCCCCACGCCGCCGGTTGATTGCCCACGTCGATCTGGATGAACGCCCACAGCATCTCGCAGCCCGGAGCCTTGCACTCGTGCGTCGGCACGCTGGGCGCGAGCACCGCCGGGATCGCGGTCTCTTGCGTCGGCCGATGCCAATGGTGCTGCTCGTCCATCTGGCCGAGACGAGACGCGATCGGATGCGGCACCGCGACCGTGCACTCGCTCGGCGGTTGCGCGGAGATCAGCGCGAGCGCCTCTTCGTCATTCTGCGGCGCGGCGCAACCTTCGAGCTCGACGCCATAGGCGCGGTTAGGCGGCTCGTCGAACTTCGCGGCGTAGTAGCCCGCGGCCGTGGCCTTGCACGGCGGCGAGCCGGGCAGGATCAGCCACACGCTCGCCGGTGCGGCCGGTACGCCCGCCGCCTGCGCCGAGGCCGGATCGATCTTGACGTAGTCGGGCAGGTTCGCGGTCGAAGCGAGCTTCGCGTCGAACAGCGGCAGCACCCAGCCTGTATGGACCTGCTCCTTCAAGTAGTACGCGACGTACGTGTTCGCGGCGGTCGGGCAGCCGACCCCGGGCACCGGCGGACCGCCTTCGCCGCGAGGACCAGCGGGCGGCGGGCACGCCGCGAGGACGACGAGCGCGAACGGGGCGAGACGAACCATACCCGAACGATAACTCAATCGCGGGGCGCGAGCCGCTCGAGTGCGGCGCGCATCCGATCCGGAATCGCGACCGGCCGGCGGTGCGCGCGATCGACGAACACGTGGACGAAGTGGCCGTGCGCAGCGGCGAGCGGCTCGCGGCCGAACAAGGCGACGCCGTACGTGACCGATCGCGCGCCCAGCTTGTCGACCCGCACGCCCGCGACGAGCTCCTCGGGATAGGTCACCGCCGCGTGAAACTGGCAGTGCGATTCGACGACCACGCCGATCACGTCGCCGCTCGCGATCTCGAGGCCGGCTTCGCGGATCAGATACAGGTTCGCGGCGGAATCGAAGTAGCTGTAGTAGGTGACGTTGTTGACGTGACCGTAGATGTCGTTGTCGCTCCACCGCGTCGTGATCGGCGCGTGAAACGGATACTCGGCGGCGGTCGGCCGGGCGCGAGGCTCGCTCACCAGTACTCCAGCGCGCGCGCGAACAGCGCTTCGAGCTCGGGCTCGCCGATCGGCAGCGGCGCGTTGCCGAGCAAGCGCTGTTGCGGCGCCGCCCCCGCGACGAGCGCCGGGACATCGGCGGCGCGATAGCCGACCGCGTGCAGGCCGTTCGGGATCGCGATCGATCGCATCATCGCGATCACGGCCGCCGCGAGGCGCTCGCCGGCCTCCCGCTCGGTCGCGCCGCGAACGTCGCCGCCGAGCAGCGCCGCCGCTTCGAGGTGGCGAGCCGGCGACGTCGCTCCCGTCGCGCGAAACACCGCGGGCGCGGCGATCGCGACCGCCATCCCATGCGGCACCAACCCGGATGTGCCAGGGCGCGCGGCAACGCGTCGCGCTGCGGACGGTAGATCGAGCGGCGCATCGGGATAACCGGGCGAGCGAAACTCGCGGACCTGGCCCGCGATCGCGTACGCCATCGCATGTGGCACGTGGACACCCGCGTTGCCGAACGCGATGCCGGCGAGCGTAGCCGCCCACATCATCTGCTCGCGCGCACCGCGATCGCCGGCGACCGCGGCCGCGAGGTGTGCGCCGCACAGCCGCAGCGCTTCGCGACAACCGAGATCGCTCCACGGATTCGCGCCTTGGCTCGCCGGGCGAGCCAGTGGGCTGGCCGGCGCCGCGCGCGTCGCAAACCCGCGCGCGGTGAACGATTCGATGGCGTGACACAGCACGTCCATCCCGCTCGCCGCGACGACCTGGGACGGCAAGGTCTGCGCGACGCGCGGATCGATCACCGCCTCGCTCGGCCGCAACCGCGGCGAGCTGATCCCGGTCTTCGCGCGACGCGCATGCCAGTCGAAGATCGCGATGCCGGTGACCTCGCTGCCGGTGCCCGAGGTCGTCGGACATGCGATGTGCGGCGCGAGCGGACCGGGGACCGCGCGGCCCTCGCCGAGCGGGGCGTTGACATAGGCTTCGAGCGCCGCCGGATACGTCGCGTAGAGGTTCGCGGCCTTCGCCGTGTCGATCGCCGAGCCGCCGCCGAGCGAGACGTAGCCGTCGGGCCTCGCGTCGCGGGCGAACCGGATCGCGTCGTCCCATGAGGCTTCGGTCGGCTCGATCGCGACCGCATCGAACACGCACGGCTCGATTTCGGCGGCGCGCAGCGAGGCGAGCAGCTCGTCGCACCACGGCAACGCGCGGACGCGCGGATCGGTGATGACCGCGGCGCGGCGCATCCCGAGTGCTGCGGCACGCGGTCCGACTTCGGCGAGCGCGCCCAGGCCGAAGGTCACGCGCGACGCATCGATCGTGAACGCGGTGTCGCAGCCCGCGCTGACGGCCGCGAGGTGCGCGCACGTCACGGTCAGTTCTCCGCGACGCCGAGGTAGCGCGTGACCAGCAGCGTCGCCTCGTCGATCAACCTCGGGTCGCGGAGCCGGGCGTGGTCGAGCAGCGCGGCGCGATGGATGATCGCTTCGATCGCCGACACGATCACGTACGACGCCAGGTCCGGGTCGCGAATCGCGAGCTCGCGCTGGCGCAGCGCGAGGATGCCGGCGACCATCCGGTGAGTCAGCGCATCGTTCTCGCGCAGCTTCGCGAGGCGACCCACGCGCGGCAGCTGCTCGGTCAGCATGCGATGGAGCTCCGGATCGATCGCGTGCGCTCGGATCGTCAGCTCGATCACCCGGCGCACTGCCGCGGCCATCGGCAGCTGCGCGACCGCCGCCAGCTCGGCGAGCACCGCGGCGTTCATGTCTTCCATGTGGCGCTCGAACAGCGCACCGACGAGCGACTCTTTGTTCGGGAAGTATTGGTAGAGCGACCCGATCGACACGCCCGCCGCCGCCGCGACTCCGTTCGTGGTCAAGCCGTCGTAGCCGACTTTGATCAGAACCCGAGCGGTCGCTTCGAGGATCGTGTCGACCGTCGCCTTGCTGCGCTCCTGGCGCGGGTGTTTACGAGGCGTGGTCCGGACTTGGCGGGTCATGGTGAGCTCGATGGGGTGCGGGGATCGAACGCGAGTAGACAATGTGAGCGAACGCTCGCATTTTGGATGGCGATGGCAACGATTGCAACTCCGATCTCGGGCCGGGCCGCAAAACCGTCGATTCCCGTGGTCCCCGGCGTGCCGGTGCTCGGCAACTTGATGCAGTTCCGCCGCGATCGCATGGCGCTGCACGAGCTCGCGGCGCGCACCAGCCCCACGCTGGCGCGGATCCAGCTCGCGCACATCCCGATCTACCTCACGACCGACGCCGACCTCGCGCACGAGGTGCTCGCGACCGACTCCGAGTACTACGCCAAGTCGGCGGGCCTGCACTTCCTCGAACCGCTGCTCGGCAACGGCCTGCTGATCGCCGAGGGGACCGCTCACAAGCGCCATCGCAAGCTCCTCGCCCCCGCGTTCGCGCCGAAGCGGCTGTCCGCATACGGCGAGGTCATGGTGGCCGAGACGCTCGATCAAGTGTCGCGCTGGTCCGCAGACCAGCGGGTCGATTTCTCGACCGAGATGATGGAGCTCACGCTCGCGATCGCCGGTCGCACGATGTTCTCGGCGCACGTTCGCGACGACGCCAAGACGATCGCGGAGGGCCTCGAGCTCGCGATGCACTCGCAGAGTGCGAGCCTCAAGTCGCTCGTTAGGCTCGGCTACGAGTGGCCGTTGCCGCGCCATCGCCAGATGCGCCGCGCAGTCGCGATGCTCGACTCGGTCGTGTATCGCTTGATCGCCGAGGGTCGCAAGCGCGGCACCGATGTCGGCGACGTGCTGTCGATCCTGCTGATGGCGCGCGACGACGACGGCACCGGCCTCACCGACCCGCAAGTGCGCGACGAAGTGATGACGCTACTGCTCGCCGGTCACGAGACGACCGCGAACGCGCTGTCGTGGACCTGGTACGAGCTCGGCCGCAACCCGGTGGCGCTCGAACGGCTACGCGCCGAGATCGACAGCGTGCTCGGCGCACGGACGGTCACCGTCGACGATCTGCCGCAGCTGCCGTGGACCGCCGCGGTGATCGACGAAGCGATGCGGCTACACCCGCCCGCCTACATGACCGGACGCGAATCGGTCGTGCCGGTCGAGCTCGGCGGCCACGCGCTTGCGAAGGGATCGATCGTCGCGATCAACATCTTCGGCATCCATCGCCGAGACGATTACTTTCCGAGCCCGCTCGCGTTCAAGCCCGAGCGATTCTTGCCCGAGGCGAAGAAGGCGCGACCGCGGCATCACTACTTGCCGTTCGGCGCCGGACCGCGGATCTGCATCGGCTCGCACTTCGCGTTGATGGAAGCGCAGCTGGCGCTCGCCACGCTCGTGCAGCGCGCCGACATTCGCATGCAAGCGACGTCGGTTGGCCACGAGCCGCTCGTGACGCTGCGGCCGGCCGGCGGCCTGCCGGCGATCGTGTCGCCGCGATGCTGACCCTATGGCAAGAACCGCGCGCGCTCGTCGGGCGCGGGCAGATCGCACAGCTCGGCGCGGCCCCACACGCGGTAGCGAATCGCCGCGATCAGGCGATAGCCGAGGTCGGGCACGACCCCCGGGATCCAGCGCCACGCCGCCGCCCAGCGCCACGGTGCGCGCAGATGTCTCGCCGCGTAGAGGAACGCCTTGCTGCGCAGGTAAACGCGGTCGTGGTCGACGAGCACGACGGTCGACACGAGCTGGGGGATCTCGGGATGACGGACGCGCAGTGCCGCCGCGGTCGCGCCCTGCAAGGGCGCGAATTGCAGCGCGTGGTCGCGCTCGTGGCGGAGCAACCAGCGCACGCTGCGGTGGCACAGCCCGCACGTGCCGTCGTACAGCACGACCGGCCCACCGGCGGCCTCCGACGTGACGATGGGCGTGACCGCGACCATACGCCCATCTTGCCGCTTCCCACGCCGCGGGCAAGCCTCGACGCGGATCGATCGATCGGCTGTCCGGCGCAGCAAGGACGGCCGAACCCTCACGCGGAGAGGCCCCCGGTTTACCGGGGCCGCGACACCATCAGCTTCCACCGGAGCGAGCTTGCGCACCGCGCCCGTTGTTCCTAGCTTGCACCGTGGGCTTCATCTTCCCGCTGGTCGCGGCGAGCGCGTTCTCGGCCCTGTTCCACACGTATGTCTGGTGGCACGTCGTGGCGCGGGTTCGGCTGGCGCGGCGCTGGCGGATCGCCGGGACAGCGCTGTTCGTCGTGATGTTTCTATCGATTCCGATCACGACGTCGAGTCGCCTGTGGGCGCCGTCGCTGTCGGCCGCGCTCGCCTGGATCTCTTTGCCGTGGCTCGCGCTCGTCGGGCTGTGCGCGGTCGGGTTCATCGCGGTCGATCTCGCGATGGCCGTGCGCTGGGGCGTGGGCAAGCTTCGCAAGCCGGAAGGCCCGCCGTCCGCGGATCGCCGGCTCTTTCTCGCGCGGCTGACCGGCGGTGCGGTCGCGACGGTGGCCGGTGCTAGCGCGGCGGCCGGCATGATCTCGGCGCGCGGAGAGCACGAGATCGTCGATGTCGAGATCGAGCTCGCGAAGCTGCCGCGCGCGCTCGATGGGTTCTCGATCGTCCAGCTGTCGGACCTGCACACGGGGATGACGATCGATCGCGGGTTCGTCCAGCGCGTCGTCGATCGCGCGAACGCGCTCGCGCCGGACCTGCTCGTGCTGACCGGTGACCTCGTCGATGGCCCGGTCGCGGATCTCGCCGAAGACGTCGCGCCGTTCGCGCAGTTGAAGGCGAAGCACGGCGTCTATGCGGTGACCGGCAACCACGAATACTACAGCGGCGTCGACGCGTGGATCGCCGCGATCTCGAAGCTCGGCGTCAGGTACCTGCGCAACCAACGCGTCACGATCGGGGATGGCGAGGCGAGCTTCGAGCTCGCCGGCGTCGACGATCACTCGGCCATCGGCTGGAAGGGCCACGGCGAAGATCTGCCGGCGGCGACGCGCGGCCGTGATCCCGCCAAGGCGCTCGTGTTGCTCGCGCATCAGCCGCGGCAGGTCCTGCGCGCCGCGAGGTATGGCGTCGATCTCCAGCTGTCGGGCCACACGCATGGCGGCCAGATCTGGCCGTGGCACTACATGGTCAAGCTCCAGCAAGGTGGCTTGCTCGCCGGTCACTACGACCACGAAGGCACGCAGCTCTACGTGACCCGCGGCTGCGGCTACTGGGGCCCGCCGGTCCGCCTGCTCGCACCGCTCGAGATCACGCGCATCATCCTGCGCGCCGCGTAGGAGACCGCGCTAGCATCGCTCGATGGGCTCTTCACGTTGGCGACGGTGGATCGCGCCGCTCGCATTCGCATTCGTCGTCGCACTCTCGACGCTCGCGATCGGTGGGACCGGCGGCAGCATGGGCGGCGGCAGTTGGGGTGGCGGTGGCGGCGGCGGTGGCGGTGGTGGCGGCGGTGGTTTTGGCGGCGGTGGCGGTGGTGGCGGCGGCTACTCGTATTCCGGTGGTGGCGGCGGCGGCGACGGCTCGAGTGCAGACGGCGCCGAGGCCCTCGTATTTCTCGTCGTGGCCGGCGCGATCTGGCTGATCGCGACGCTCGCCCAGGGCACGCAGCGCATCGACAGCACGGCGCTGGGGCTCGACCTGGACGACGGCTCGGACTCGAGCTTCGGCGGCAACAGCGTCGATGTGACGGTGCTGCGCATCGCGATCGACGGCCGATCGCGCAAGTTCATCCAGAACGAGCTCGCGCGGATCGCGAAGGTCGCCGACACCGCGACGCCCGACGGCCGGCTCGCGATGCTGCGCGAGGTCACGATCCTGCTGCGTCGGCTGCGCGATGCGTGGGTCTATGGCGGCGCCATCAACGAGCCGATGCGCGAGATGAACGCCGCCAAAGCGGTGTTCGACCGTCACGTCGACGACGCCCGATCCGCGTTCAAAGACGAGACCATCCGCAACGAACAGGGAAAGACGACGACCGCCGCGCCGTCGGGCACGTACACGCCGACCAGCGACCAGGGCGCCGGGCTGATCCTGGTGTCGATCATCGTCGCCGCCCGGCACGAGCTGTTCACGGTCGAGCACATCGGCGATGGCGAGGATCTGCGCAAGGCGCTCGAGGCGGCGGCCCATCGCGAGGCGAGCGATCTCGTCGCGATCGAGATCGTGTGGCAACCGTCGGAAGATGCTGATCGGCTGACCTCGATCGCGCTCGAGCAGAAGTATCCCAGGCCGGACCTGATCCCGATCGCCGGCGCGCTCGTCGGCAAGGTGTTCTGCGCGTTCTGCGGCGGCCCGTTCCCGGCAGAGCTCGTGACCTGCCCGCATTGCGGCGCACCGGCGCCCGGACGCGACCACGCGCCCGCGGCCACCCCGCCTTCACCGCGTGCCTGATACAACCCGGGCATGCGTTCGGTCCTGATCGCGCTTGCCCTCGCCGCACCCCACCTCGCCAGCGCCGCTCCCGCGAAGCTGACGCTCGACCAGGTCATCGCGAAAGCGCTCGCGAGCCCGCGCGCGCGGATGGCCGGCGACGATCGCGACGCGGCGAAGGCGACCGTCGATCAAGCCGACGCGGCGCGCGATCCGCGGATCAAGGTCACCGCATTCGGCACGATCAGCCCGGACATCACGTGCCGCGACCCGGGTTGCACGACGACCGATCCGCAGAACTTCTCGTTCGACTTCAAGGGCCTCTACGGCAGTGCCGAGCTCGACATCACGCAACCGCTGTTCACGTTCGGCAAGCTCGATCACGCACGCGCCGCCGCGCGCGCCGGGCTCGCCGCGCAACAGGCGCTCGCCGACGAAGCCGCCGGCGATCTGGTGTCCGATGCCGCGCGCGCGTACTGGGGGCTCAAGGTCGCGCGCGAGCTCGGCGACATGCTCGACGACGGCATCGAGCAGATCGCGCACGCGAAGGACGACTTCGACGCCGAGGCGAAGACCGGCAAGGGCACGGTGACGATCCAGGATCGCCAGCGCGTCGCGGTGCTGCTCGCCGAGGCGAAGGCGCAGCGCGCCGAGGCCGCGCAGGCCGAAGGCGAAGCGCTGGCCGCGTTGCGTGCGCTCGTCGGCAGCCCGGACGCCGACATCGATGACGCCGAGCTCGCCGCGGTCGACCATCCCCTGCCCGACGCCAAGACGTTCGACGCCACCGCGGTCGACCAGCGGCCGCAGGCGAAGGCCGCGCGGTCGGGCGCGAAGGCCGGCGACGAGCTCGCGGGCCTCGAGCACGCCGGTTACTTCCCCGACTTCGCGCTGGTCGCGAGCGCGGTCGCTTCGAAGGCCCAAGGTGTGACCGACCCGCCCGGCGCCTTCGCGAACGACCCGTACAATCGTTACGGCGCCGGCGTCGTGCTCGGGCTGTCGTGGACGCTCGAGCCTTGGAACGTGGCCGCGCGCGAAGACAAAGCCAAGGCGCAAGCGCACCACGCGCACGCGCTCGCCGACCTCGCCGCCGACGGCGCGCGGCTCGATGCCGACTCCGCGCTCGCCGAGGCCAAGGCCGCCCACGACAAGGTCGCGGCCGCGCACGATGGCGAGAAAGCGGCGCGGACGTGGCTCGCGGCGGTGTTGCAAAACGAGGCGATCGGCACCGCCGAGTCGCGCGACCTCGCCGACGCGTACATCGCGTGGTTCCAGATGCGCGCGCGCTGGGCCACCGCGGTGATGCAATGGAACGTCGCCGTGGTACGCCTCGGGCGTGCCGTTGGTGAATTTCGTGCCACCGGCAGCCGTCCCA
The DNA here is from genome assembly GCA_963848295.1 of uncultured delta proteobacterium. GTDB lineage: Bacteria > Myxococcota_A > Polyangia > Haliangiales > Haliangiaceae > JABFXX01. The sequence continues at coordinate 670,630 of CAWKDB010000010.1, forward strand.
ACTAGGAAGTCACCATGAAGCGCATCGTGCTTGTCCTGTTGTTCGTCGCCAGCTCGGCCTTCGCCGGCCCCGGCACCGACGCCGTCAAACATGCGAACGAGCAGATCACCGCCCTGTTGAAGCAGAAGGTCGCGGCCGGTTCGAAAGCCGAGAAGGACCTCGCGAGCAAGGTCACGAGCTCGGTGCGGGACTTCCTCGACATCGACGAGCTCGGCAAGCGCGCGATGGTCGACCAGTGGGCCAAGCTGACGCTGGCGCAGCAGACCGAGTTCTCCGCGACGCTGCGCAGCTTGATCGAAGATAACTACGTCAAGGGCCTGCGCTCGAACCTCGAGTTCACCGTCGACTACACCGGCGAATCGACCGATGACGCCGGCGACATCGTCGTCGTCACTCAGATCAACACGAAGCGCCACAACCGCCCGTACAAGATCGAGGTCGACTACGTGCTCAAGAAGGACGGCGGCAAGCTCAAGGCGTGGGATGTCAAGACCGACGGCGTCGGCTTGGTCGAGAACTACCGCACGATGTTCGACAAGATCATGGACAAGGGCGGGTTCAACGATCTCATCGATCGGATGAAGAAGAAGCTCGGCACCGAGGCACCCGCGGCGGGCAGCGCGGCGCCGTGACGTCCTACCGCGCCGCCGCTGCGGCCTGGCTCGCCGAGGATCCCGATCCGAAGACGAAGGCCGAATTGCGCGCCCTACTCGACCGCAGCGACAGCGACGCCGAGCTCGCCGACGAGTTCGCCAACCAGCTCGAGTTCGGCACGGCTGGATTGCGCGGCGTGTTGGGCCCCGGCCCGAACCGGATGAACCGCGTGCTCGTCCGCAAGGTCTCCGCCGGGCTCGCCAAGTATTTGCTCGCGAACATCGGCGACGCCGCGAGCCGCGGGGTCGTGATCGGCCGCGACGCGCGTCACAACTCGCTGGAGTTCGCCGAGGATACGGCGCGCGTGCTCGGCGGCGCCGGGATTCGCGTCTACCTCGCGCACCGGCCGTGGCCGACGCCGACCACCGCCTGGGCGGTCACCGCGACGAACGCGTGCGCCGGCGTGATGGTCACCGCGAGTCACAACCCGCCGCAGTACAACGGCTACAAGGTCTACTGGGGCAACGGCGCCCAGATCATCCCGCCGCACGATACCGGCATCGCCGCCGCGATCGCGACGATCGGACGCAGCGACCAGCTCGCGATGCCCGAGCTCGCCGAGCTGCGCGCGCGCCGGCTCGTGATCGATCTCGACGAAGCGTTTCACGACCGCTACGTCACCGCGGTCCTGGCGCTCCGCGTCCAGCCGCAGCTCGCGGGTAACGACCTCGTGATCGCGTACACCCCGATGCACGGCGTCGGCGCCGCGTCGGCCGAGCCGATGTTCGAGCGCGCGGGGTTTCCGCACGTCCATCCCGAGCCGTCGCAGGACCAGCCCGATCCAGATTTTCCGACCGTCGCGTTTCCGAATCCCGAGGAGCAAGGCGCGATGGACCGCGTGCTCGCGCTCGCCCGCAACGTCAAGGCGCAGCTCGTGCTCGCGAACGATCCGGACGCCGACCGGCTGTGCGTGGCGGTGCCGGAAGGTGCTGGCTACCGCGTGCTCACCGGCGATCAAGTCGGCGCGCTGCTCGCGGACTTCCTGCTCGAGGTCACGCCGAAGGATCGCCGGCTCGTCGCGACGACGATCGTATCGTCGCAGCTGCTGTCGCACCTCGCGCGCGCCGCGGGCGCGGACTATCGCGAGACCTTGACCGGCTTCAAGTGGCTCGGCAACGCCGCGATGGACTTCGAGCGTACGACCGGCGGTCGATTCGTGCTCGGCTACGAAGAGGCGCTCGGCTACTCGGTCGGGCCGCTCGTGCGCGACAAGGACGGGATCTCGGCGTGCCTGATCTTCGCCGAGCTCGTCCTGTGGAACCGGGCGCGCGGCCGGAGCGTGCTCGAGCACCTCGACGACATCTATCGCCGGGTCGGGTTGTTCGTCACCCAGCAGGTCTCGCTCACCAGGCCGGGCGCCGACGGGCTCGCGCAGATCGCCGCGACGATGCAGCGCGTACGCGCCCATCCGCCGACCGAGATCGCCGGCTATCGCGTCGTGGAGGTCGCCGATCTACAACATGGCGCCGGCGGCTTGCCGCCGTCCGACGTGCTCGTGTTCCGACTCGATCGCGCCGGTCGGATCATCATGCGACCGAGCGGCACCGAGCCGAAGCTGAAGAGCTACTACGAAGTCCGGACCGAGCTCGCCGCCGGCGAGGCGATGGCGGCGGCGAAGGCGCGCGCTCAGGCCGAGCTCGTCGCGCTGCGCGACGCGCATCAGCGCCTGCTCGCTACAGCGCGTTGACCGCGCCCGGCGTCGGCGTCGTACAGAACTTCCAGTCGGTCGCGGCATCGTCGGTGTCTTGCCCGTTCGGCGACCGGCACAGCGAGCCATCGACCGTGTTCGAGTCGGCGATGGTGGTCGGCGTGCCTTCGACGAGCGAGACCATGCCCATGCCGCTGATCGCGACCGAGGTCATCGCGCCTTCGTACGACAGCGCATCGACCAGCGTCGCGTTCGACGTGTCGACGAGCGCGACGCCATCCGGCGAGCCGTTCTGGATCGCGTTGGTCGTCCAGCTGTACATCGCGGTCGCGCCGGCGGCGACGCTGACCGCGCTATCGGCGACCACGAGGTAACCACCGGACGCGAGCGCGGGCTCGGACGACAGGTCGACCGTCGTGTACACCGCGCCGTTCGCGCCGTTGACGAGCTCGACCATGATGCCGGTGAGATCGATCGACGCCGGCGTCGGATTGAAGATCTCGACGAACTCCTTGGTGTCGGTGCCGACCTCGTCGTAGTCGATCTCGTTGATCACGAGGTGCGTGCCGGTCAAGCCTTGGGTCTGCGGCGCATCGAGGTCCGGGTCGTGCGCCGCATCGGGGCTCGAGCCGCGGGGCGCGTCCGGTCGTCCGTTCGGGCTGCTCGCATCGGGATTCGCCTTGAACGAATCGGCCTGCGCGCACGCCCCCAGCGTCAGTGCCACGATCACATAGCGGCTCAGCACGGTGGTGCGATACCGCGGGGCCCATTCCCCCGGCAAGCACAATGATCTGACTGCACCTCTCCTAACTGCGACGCACTTTGGTAGGGTGATCCCGCCCCACGCAAGGAGCCCATCGTGAGTGAAGTTACCCTCGAAGAGCGCGGTAAAGCCCTGGAAAACCAGTTCTACGACAAAGAGAACCAGGCCAAGCTCGCGACGATGAAAGACCAGCTCGACAGCCAGCGCTCGCGGGACGAGTTGCGCAAGGCATCGGGGATGTCCGACGAAGCCGTGCTCGAGCGGCTCGTCGCGCTCGGGTTGCGTGGCAATACGATCGCAGCGCTGTCGCTCGTTCCGCTGATCCAGGTCGCGTGGGCCGACGGCGAGGTCCAGGACAACGAGCGCACCGCGATCCTCCAGGGCGCGCATGGCAAGGGGCTCGAGAAGGGCACGCCGGGCTACGAGCTGCTCTCGACCTGGCTCGCGAAGCCGCCGGGCGACGAGCTGATGGTCGCGTGGGAGGCGTACATCACGGCGCTCGCGTCGCAGCTCAACGACGAGCAGAACCGCCTGTTGCGCAACCAGATCGTAGGGTTCGCGAAGATGGTCGCGGGCGCGGCGGGTGGCTTCCTCGGCATCGGCAAAGTGTCGGCATCGGAGGAGAAGGTGTTGCACCGGATCGAAGCGGCCTTCGAGCGCTAGCTCGTGAACCTGCTCGGCAAGACTGGCGTCAAGGTCTCGCGCATCGCGCTCGGTGCGATGTCGTTCGGCGGCGATGCCGACGAGGCTGCCTCCGGGCGAATCTGGCGCGCCGCGCGCGATGCCGGCGTCAACTTCGTCGACACCGCCGACGTCTACAACGAAGGCCGGTCCGAGCAATTTCTCGGCAGGCTGATCGGCGCCGAGCGCGACGATCTCGTCCTCGCGAGCAAGGCGTACTTCCCCACCGGGCCCGGTGCGAACTCGCGCGGCGCCTCGCGCTATCACCTCGTGCGTGCGGTCGAAGCGAGCTTGCGCCGGCTCGCGACCGATCGCATCGACCTGTACTACGTGCATCGCTTCGACGATGCGACCGACGTCGGCGAGACGTTGCGCGCGCTCGACGACCTGGTCCGCGCCGGCAAGATCCTCTACCCCGCGTGCTCGAACTTCGCCGCCTGGCAGGTCGCGCACGCGCTCGGCGTGGCGGCCGCGCACGGCCTCGCCCCGTTCGTCGCGATCCAGCCGATGTACAACCTGGTCAAGCGCGCGGCCGAGATCGAGATCCTGCCGATGGCCCACGCGCTCGGGCTCGCGGTCGTGCCGTACAGCCCGACCGGCGGTGGCCTGCTCACCGGCAAGTACGGTGCGGGCAAGCGCCCCGACCACGGCCGGTTGCGCGACTGGAAGATGTACGAGACGCGCTACGGCGATCCCGCGTGCTACACGACCGCGGATGCGTTCTGTGCGCTCGCCGCGGAGCTCGGTCATGCACCGACGACGCTCGCGATCGCCTGGGTCGCCTCGCATCCGGCGGTGACGAGCGTGTTGGTCGGCGGCCGAGACGAGCACCAGCTCGCGCCGGCGTTTGCCGCCGGCGATCTGCGCCTCGATCCGGCGACCCGCGCGCGGATCAGCGCGCTCTCCGCCGAGCCTCCGCCCGCGACCGATCGCAACGAAGAGAGCACCGCGCACAACTACGGCACGCGCTAAGCGACTCTCTCTACGAGGATGCGCCCTTCGGCGGAGCGGAACGCGTTGACGAAGTGGTCGGTGAGCGTGAATGCACGCTTGTTCGACGCGCGCCGTCGCGAGGGCTGTACCCCACGAGGCCGAGCAGCTCCGGCGAAACGGTCGTCATCGTGGCGCCGGTGTCGAGCAACATCCGCGCAGTCGTCGTCCCTCGCGGGCCGACGATGTTCGCCTCGACGACGATCAGCTTGCCGGCGTCGAAGAGTGTCTCATGTCTCATCTTCGACGATCGCTCGGATGATGGGAGGTGGGGCCCTGAGTGTTCCCGTGTAAAAATGGCCGATCGTCGAATACCGACTCCACCAGGCCTTCGCCTGCACGATCGGCTCGCGCTTCGTCTTGCCGTGGCCAATAACCCGCGCGGTCGAGATCCTCACGTCGTTCGGTCGACCGTGCGCGATCTCGACGAGGCACACCCACTCGTCTGGATGGCGCTCGCAGATCTCCGGCCATGTGAGGGTGTCGGAGATCGCAGATTCACACTTCTCGGCAGAGACCACGTGACCATCGTCGGCTCGGCGCGATGTCTGTCAAGTTTTCGGCAAAGCGGTCGAACTTAGATCGTGTTCGGGATCGCGCCCCAGATGATCGCGAGCCACGCGGCGCCGCTCAGCATCGCGATCACGCCGACGACCGGCTGAGCCGGCGCGAGCGCCCGGCCGACTCGCTCACCTTGGGCGCCGAGCGCCAGCGCGCCGAGCATCACGCCGAGCACCACCGCGCACACGACGCCGACGAGATCGACCGTTGCGAACACCGGCGTGTGGATCAGCGCGGAGACGAGCCCCGGCGCGAGCCACGCGATCCGCCACAGCCCGCAGAACAACAACGCCGCACCGATCAGGGACCGGTACGGTGCGACCGCGGCGATCACGTCGGCGACGCGCGATCTGCGCGCGATACCGAGGGACGACGCCGCGAGCAGACCGCCGAGCATCAACAGGAGCGGAACGACGTAGAGCAGATAACTCCGTTCCGCTTCGGCGACTGCCAATCCAGTACGCGAGAGCGAGCTACGGCTTCAGGATACCCCAGATGAACAGCAGGCCGAGCACCGCCGAGCCGATCGCGATCAGGCCGATGATCACCTGGAACGGCGCCAGCTTCTTGGCCATCTGCTCGCCCTTCGCCGCACCCGACGCCGACATCTTCGCCAGCATCGGCATGCCGAACATGATGCCGAGCAGGACCGAGGTGGCGAGCATCGCGATGATGTCGATGCCGAGCAGCGGCGCGGCCTTGATGACGTCGATGGCGTACTTTGGTCCGATGCGGATGAAGTTGTAGATGCCCCAGACCAGCAGGATGATGCCGATCGTCGCCTGATACGGCGCGATCTTCGCGATCATCTCTTTCGCGTCGGGCTTCTTCGCTACGATCAGGCTAGAGGCCGCGAGAATACCGCCAAGAATGAGCAGGAATGGTTCTATGTAATCCATCGGTCGTCCCCCAAAGCCGGCGTTGATCGCGGCTGGGAGAAATCGTATCGGCTCGCGCTACAGCAATCAATGCGGCCGCCTCACTTCAATACGCATCCGCCATCATCAAATTGACTTGCGGGCGCCCTTGATAACGCCTGCGACCTGCGGTCCGGAGCTCACCTACACCGTCGCCGACGAGACGATCGAGCTCGTCGCGCCAGCGCTTGGCTAACTCGGGGTCCGCGCCCGCCGCGGCGCGAGATCCCCACAGCAACAACTGACCGCGGCGATAGGCTTCGACCTCTTCGCCGAGGCCGGCGTGAACATGGACGATCGCGCGGTCGCGGGCGCCATCGGCGAGCGCGAGCCACGCCGCCGATAGGCGAAGCGATGGATCGGCGGGAGCGAGCGCGACCGCGCGCTCGATCGCCGCGCGTGCCGCGGACACGTCGTGATCGTGCTCGTAGGCCCGAACCGCCTCGCGAACGTGAAGCGTCGCCGGCGCGTGGGGCCGCGCGAGGTCACACGGCGCGACCCGAAACCGCGAAGCCGGTGCCACGCCGTCGTGATCGGCGGTCCAGCCACCGGCCGGCCCGTCCCAGCTCCAGCCGACCTCGGCCCATTGCCCCTCGCAGCACGGTGCGCGATCGATGCCGACCCAGGCCCGCATCGCCGCCGGCTCGACGACGGCGCTATGGACGTTCGTCGGCTGCGCGACGATGGCGCCGAGGTGACGCTCGCGGTCGGGCGCGGCGGGATCGCGGCGATCGCCGAGCATCGCGACGAGCTTGCGCGGCGTGAGCGGTCGTTCGGCGGCGAGCTCGGTCAGCCGGCGTTCGCGGCGCTGCGAGTGAAGACCCCACGCGGCCGACGCCGCGAGCTCGCCGGCGACGAGCGACGGCGTGCGATAGTGGTTGTTGCACACCAGCGTCGACGCTCCCGGCGCGGGCCGCACGACCTCGAGCTGCGGCCCGGCGAGCTCGAGCACGAGCGCGGCCTGCTCGCGTGCGCTGCCGATCGCGATGCCCCACGTCGACGACGCCGGATATTCGCGCGCGATCGCGATCGCATCGGCGAGCGTCTCGGCCCGGCGCGCGAGCTCGTGGATGACGTCGACGATCATCGCGCCTCGCCACGTCACGCCGCGATGCCAGCGCGTGTGCGGCGCGAACACGAGCCCGGCTTCGTTGACCACGGTCACGACTGGCGCGTCCCCGCCCTTCGCGGTGAAAAAGCCGTAGCGCTGGCCGCGATCCGGCGCGCACACGACGAACGCGGGCGCCACGTCCCACACGCCGACGCCCGGGAAATCGAAGTTGCGCGCGAACAGCAGCTCGCCGTTCGCGGTCGCGTCGCCCCAGGCGATCACGGTCGAGCACGCCGGCACCGCCGCGGCGGTCGCGCGCGCGATCAACTTGCGATCGAACGGGCCCAGACCGCCCCGCGCGGCGAGCGCGACGCAGTTCTGCAGCGAGTCCATCGTCGCGAGCGCGCGCATGCCGGCGTCGACCTCGCGCAGGTCCACCGCCTCGACATACGCGCGTGACCTCGCGAGTAGCGCAGCCGGACGATCGCGGACGAGCCGCGCCTGCCACGCGTGCGACAACGCACGGACCGCGCACCGCGCGACGACGCCACCGGCACCAGGCGCGCCGCCGACGAGCACGCGCTCGGGCATCGACCGGTAGAACGCGAGCAAGCGCCGCGCTTCGTCGCCGGCGAGCCGGCCATGTTGCGCGCCCATGTCGGGCTGAGCGCCGGTCAAACGAGCGAGCCAGAGCGGCATTTGCGCGGAATTCTGCCACTAAACCGCGGCCGTGAACGGGGCCTTCGATCCAAAAAAGTCGGCCGTCGTTGCTCGCCGGACCGCCGAACGATCGACGGAGCTCGGGGCGGGAAGTCCGGCGGATATTTCGCCGTAAGAGGACCATGCGGGAGCCAACCTCCGCGTTCGTCGTGTACGCTGCTTCGCGATCGTGGAGCTGAGCGTGACGCGCGACGATGTGGTGCTTCAGCGACCGGAAGACATGCGCTTCCTGGTGCCGGTGTTTCATACGCCGACCGCATGTGCGGGCGCGGCGACCGCGTATCTCCTCCGCCGGATCGCCTACCGCGCGGGCTCGTACGCCCCCGGCATTCAGGAGCACATCTTCCACGAGCTCAACACCTCGCGCGAAGGCGGCTCGATCGAGCGCGTCCAGGGCTGGTTCTCCCGGCGTTCGACCGCGCTGGCCGAGCTCGGCTATCGCCTGCAATGCCGGCGCGTCGCGGCTCAGACCCCGGAGTTGCTCGGCTGGGTCAAGGAAGGCCGCGGCTATCGCGGCGCGATGCTGGCGACCAACTACGGCAAGCTCCATCCGCCTGGCTCGTCGGGCAAGGACGTCCTCGACGAAGCCGTGGTCCACGCGGTCGGCATCACGGTCGATCGGCTCGACGCGAAGACCGACGAACAGCTCGTGATGATCGATCCGTGGCCAGGGGTGATCGGCGATGCGCCCGATCGCGGCAAGGTGTCGCCCGCGCTCGAAGCGGCACACCGAGCGCGCAACTACCACGCGCTCGTCTTCTACTGGTCCGGCTGGTCGTAGAGCGATTCGCGACATCGCTGCCCGGGTTTTCGATGAATGCGCTTTCTCGCCCGGGCTAACCGCGCGCGGGCGCTTCGCGACCGCGTGGTCCGGTTGCTGCTGATGCGGCCGGAATGCATAAGTTAGCTCTCTTCACCACGTTCGTACTCGCTGTGGGCTGCGCGTCGAAGCCGGGTTCGGGCTCGGGCTCGGATGGTCCCGACTCGGGAGTTGCGGCGGCCTGCGCCCCCCACGGGTTCGAGATCTCGGGCGCGATGTCGTTCACGAGCGCGGTGTCGACGACCGCGACCCGCGACGGCGCGGTCATCGGCGTGGTCGGCTTCGACACCACCGCGGCGTACGGCCTGTCGATCTACGACTCGCTGACCGCCGACCTCGACGGCGTCGGCGCGCATGACATCAGCACGGCGCACGTCGACTTCCTCGAGATGCCGCCGAGCGGCGTGTGCGGTACGCCCGGCACGTGTCCCGGGTTCGTCGCGACGTCGGGTAGCTTCGTGGTCAGCTCGACGAGCCCGTATGCCGCGACATTCACGCTCGGCGATCTCTACGCCTACGACGGGTCGTCGACCGCGGTCGGCGCGGCGATGGCCGGTCAGGTCACGGGCTGCGTCGCGGTCGAGTAGCAACGGTCATCGCCGGACGAGCACGATGCCGTGAGTGGCCGTCGCATCTCCGACGAGCGCGAGCGAACCGTCGAGGAAGCCACGCCAGACCGCGCCGAGGACGTCGCGGCGCCAGGTCGCGAGTGCGGGCAGCGCGGCGGTCGAGCCGAGGCCAGCTTCGTCGGCGGTCCGCGCGAACTCCTCGGCGTCGCCGCGGGTCGCGAGCAGGCGCGATGCGATCCGCGTGTCATCGGCGACGACGTGGGCGATCGCGAGCAGCAGCTCGGCCCAGCGTTGCGCGCGCATGCTCGGTGGATGCGACGGCTGCCGGGCGATCGCGTCGACCGCGCTGACGTCGGCGTTCGCGATCGCGTCCGCGATCTCGCCGGCGCGTTGCCGCGCGATCGGCGAGAGGCCCTTGGCGTTGCGCACCGCATTGCCGTCCGCGCGATGGCGCGCGAGCTCGATCAGCAGCTTCTCGGCGAGCACCTGGCCGAGCGGGCGATCGAGCTCGGTCGCGGTCCGAAACCGCCACGCCGCGAGCGCGACCCCAGCGGCGAGCCCAGCGCGATCGAGCATGCGCAAGCCGGCGATGCCACGCCACGCGGTCTCGACCGTCACGCTCGCCGCCTCGAGCGCATCGCGCGCGACCTCGGCGGTCTCTTCGCGCGCCCAGGCGACGCGCTCGCCGAGCTTGTCGCGCAGCAGCGCGTAGATCGCGTGCAGATGCGCGACGTCACCGGGCGCATAGTCGAGCTGCGCCGGCGACAACGGCCGGCGCGCCCAGTTCGTGCACTGCGAGCCCTTCTCGAGCTCGATGCCGAGCAGCTCGCGCGCGAGCGAGCCGAGCCCGACCTGATCGCCGATGCCGGCGAACGCGGCCATCAACTGCGTGTCGACGAGGCCGGGCATCGTCGCGGCGTCGAGCCCGAACCGCTGCGCGAGCACCTGGAGGTCTTGGCGCGGCGCGTGCGCGACGACCATGCGATGCGCGGCGAGCGCGCGTACGACCGGCGCGACGTCGACCGCGAGCGGATCGAGCAGCCGGATCTCGGGCACCGCCGCGACGATCTGCCGCGCCGGCGCATCCAAGCTGACGTGCTCGCCCAACCACGCGACTTGAAGCAGGCACAGCTGCGGGACGAGCCGGTCCGACGACGCGAACTCGACATCGAACGCGACGAGCGGCGCGGTCGCGAGCGCCCGAGCCGTCGCGTCGACGTCGCCGACCTCTGTCACGAGCACGGCCCACGATAACCCGCCCGCACGGCGCTCTGTTAGATTCGCAACCACCGAGGCATGCATCAATGACGAACAGCTTTTCCAGCAAGGCGCAGATCGCCGTAGGCACCAGCAAGGTCGAGCTCTACCGGCTCGACGCGCTCACCCGGGCGAAGGTCGGCGACGTCGAGACCCTGCCCTACTCGCTGCGCATCCTGCTCGAGAATCTCTTGCGCTACGAAGATGGCAAGACGGTCACCGCCGCCGATATCACCGCGGTCGCGAGCTGGAATCCATCATCGATAACTCCAGGCGCCGGCGGACGGGTCGAGCACGAGATCCAGCTCCGGCCGGCGCGCGTGCTGATGCAAGACTTCACCGGCGTGCCCGCGGTGTGTGACCTCGCCGCGATGCGCGATGCGTTCGTCAAGCTGGGCAAGGCCGGCAAGGCGATCAATCCGTTGCGCGATGTCGATCTCGTGATCGATCACAGCGTGCAAGTCGACGAGTACGGCACGAACGCGTCGTTCCGCCACAACGTCGACTTCGAATACAAGCGCAACCACGAGCGCTACTTGTTCCTGCGTTGGGGCCAGCAGGCATTCGCGAACACCAAGGTCGTGCCGCCCGGCACCGGCATCTGCCATCAAGTGAACCTCGAGTACCTCGCGAAGCGTCGTCTACACGAAGGACGGTGTCGCGTATCCCGATTCGCTCGTCGGCACCGACTCGCACACGACGATGGTCAACGGCCTCGGCGTGTTCGGCTGGGGCGTCGGCGGCATCGAGGCCGAGGCGGTGATGCTCGGCCAGCCGATGGCGATGCTGATCCCCGAGGTCGTCGGCTTCGAGCTGACCGGCAGGCTGCCGCCGGGCGCGACCGCGACCGATCTCGTCCTCACGGTCACGCAGATGCTGCGCAAGAAGGGCGTGGTCGACAAGTTCGTCGAGTTCACCGGCCCGGGCATCGCGGCGCTGTCGGTCGCCGACCGCGCGACGATCGCGAACATGGCGCCCGAGTACGGCGCGACGATGGGGTTCTTCCCGGTCGACGCCGAGACGATCGCCGTACTTGCAGTTCACCGGCCGTCACGCCGACCAGGTCCAGCTCGTCGAGCGTTACTGCAAGGAAAATCTCCTGTGGCACGACCGCGGCGGCGAAGCTGCGGTTCTCCGACACGCTCGCGCTCGATCTCGGCTCGGTCGAGCCGTCGCTCGCCGGACCGTCGCGGCCGCAGGATCGCGTGCCGCTGAAAGACTCGCGGCGCGCGTGGCGCAAGGCGGTGCACGCGCTGCTCGGCGACAAGGCCGGCTGCCGACGAGACCGCGATCGACACCTGGCTCGGCGAAGGCGGCAAGCCCGCGCCCGGGCGGCTCGGCCGACAGCAAGCCGGTCAAGACCTCGCATGGCTACGTTCGACCTCGGTCACGGCGCGGTCGTGATCGCGGCGATCACGAGCTGCACGAACACATCGAACCCGTCGGTGCTGATGGCCGCGGGCCTGCTCGCGAAGAAAGCGGACGCCAAGGGACTGACGACCAAGCCGTGGGTCAAGACCTCGCTCGCTCCCGGCTCGCAAGTCGTCACCGATTACCTGATCGCCGCGGGCCTGATGACCGAGCTCGAGCAGCTCGGGTTCTACCTCGCCGGCTACGGCTGCACGACCTGCATCGGCAACTCGGGCCCGGTGGACGACGCGATCGCCGCCGCGGTCAAGGACGGCAACCTCGTCGTGACCAGCGTGCTGTCCGGCAATCGCAACTTCGAGGGCCGCGTCAACCCGGTCGTGCGCGCGAACTACCTCGCGTCGCCGCCGCTCGTCGTCGCGTACGCGCTCGCCGGCACGATGAACATCGATCTCGACACCGAGCCGCTCGGCACCGGCTCGGATGGCAAGCCGGTGTTCCTGCAAGGATGTCTGGCCGTCGCCCGCCGAGGTCGCCGCCGCGATCCGGTCGTCGATCAAGCGCGAGCAGTACGTCGAGCGCTACGCCCACGTGCTCGACGGCGACGACGCGTGGCGCGCGCTCGCGGTGCCCGCCGGCGACACGTTCGCGTGGGACGACACGTCGACCTACATTCGCAAGCCGCCGTTCTTCGACGACCTCGCTCCGACGCCGAAGCCGCTGACCGACATCAAGCACGCGCGCGTGCTCGCGGTGCTCGGCGACTCGATCACGACCGACCACATCTCGCCCGCCGGCAACATCGCGAAAGCCAGCCCGGCCGCGAAGTACCTCGACGCGCACGGCGTCAAGCCGGCCGACTACAATCAGTACGGTGCGCGCCGCGGCAACCACGAAGTGATGGTGCGCGGCACGTTCGCGAACATCCGGATCAAGAACCAGATGGTGCCGGGCGTCGAAGGCGGCGTGACGAAGTTCTTTTCTAATAAAGGAACGCCATCGGCGGGAGGGCCCGATGGAACGCAGATGGCGATCTACGACGCGGCGATGAAGTACGCCGAGGAAAAAGTTCCGCTCGTCGTGATCGCCGGTGACCTCTACGGCTCGGGCAGCTCGCGCGACTGGGCCGCGAAAGGCACGCTGTTACTCGGCGTGCGCGCGGTGATCGCGAAGAGCTTCGAGCGCATCCACCGGTCGAACCTGATCGGCATGGGCGTGTTGCCGCTGCAGTTCGAGCCGGGACAAGACGCCTCGACGCATCGGGCTGACCGGCGATGAGGTGTTCACGATCGAAGGCATCGCCGGTGGCGTGGCGCCGAAGAAGAAGACTGACGGTGACTGCGGGAGACAAGAAGTTCACGGTGATCGCGCGCGTCGATACGCCGCAGGAGAGCGAGTACGTCACTCACGGCGGCATCTTGCCGTACGTGCTCCGCCAACGCGCCACGTGTCGGGTTGGATTGGAAGGACGGAAGAAATTGATCAATTGATCAACAGGCAACAGGCAACAGGCAACAGGCAGATGCCGGAGGTTTGCGGTGCCATGGATGGGCGTTGACGGTTTGGGTTAGCCGCCGGCGCGTGCGGTTCGGCGCGAGGCCATGAGGATCGCTGAGAGCTCGATGGCTTCGCTGCGGCACGTGCGACACCGGCAGGCTCGGCCAGCCCTTGCTCGATGAGGTTCAGCCAGTAGATCGTTTCGCGGAACTCTTTGCATGCGATGCCGACCTTGTGGATAAAGTCGGCCCGGCTCTCGGCCGCGCGCAGCTGCCTCACGATCGAGATGATGTCGGCCGCGACCCCCGTCGCGCGACGCGAAATGTTCTCGCCTCGTCGCAACGCGCTGCGCGCGCGCTCGTGCACGGCATCCTCGGCCAGCCTCCGCGCTATCCGGCATTGCCTGTTGCCTGTTGCCTGTTGATCAATTGATCAATTTCTTCTCCCCTCATTTTGGCTGAAAGCCTTTTCGATAGATGCGGATCTTCCTGCGAGGATGTAATCCCCACGCCCTCGCCCTATCCGCGAACGTCGACTTCGGCATCCCCATCGAGATCGCCGCCGCGCGAATCGATCCATACGCCGCGAGCGCCTGCGCCATCGCGTGCATCAGCTTCGCGTCGTAGCCGCCCGGATCGGCCGGATCGACGAGCTCGCCGAGCGGCGGCGGTTCGGTGCCGATCGCCGCTCGGCTGCGGCCGAGGCCGAGATCCGGGAAGAAGTCGCCGCGCTCGAGCACCGAGCCACCGATCGCGACCGCGCGCGCGACCGCGTTGCGCAGCTCGCGGACGTTGCCCGGCCAGTTGTAGGCGGCGAGCGCGCGCCACGCGTCGTCGGAGACCGTACGCCGGCCGTGGTGGTCGGCGAGCTCGTCGAGCGTGACCTCGACCAGCTCGCCGAGGTCGGACATCCGTTCGCGCAGCGGCGGTAGCGCGAGCACGACGGTCGCGAGCCGATGATAGAGGTCGAGCCGCAGCCGCGCCGATTCGGTGCCGAGGCCGGACAGCTGGTTCGTCGCGGCGATGATCCGGACGTCGACCGCGCGATCGATCGAGCCGCCGACGCGACGGATGCGGCGCGTCTCGAGCGCGCGCAGCAGGGTCGGCTGGAGCTCGATCGGGAGCTCGCCGATCTCGTCGAGAAACAACGAGCCGGCGTTCGCTTCGACGAACACGCCGTCGCGCGCGTCGACCGCCCCGGTGAACGCGCCGCGCTCGTGACCGAACAGCTCCGAGCCGACGAGCTCGCGCGGGATCGCGCCGCAGTTGACCGCGACGAACGGCGCCGGCGATCGCTTCGAGCCCTCGTGGACGATGCGCGCGATCAGCTCCTTGCCGGTGCCGGTCTCGCCGACGATCAGCACGTTGCAGTCGGTCTGCGCCGCGCGCAGCGCCTGCTCGACGACCGTCCGCAGCGCCGGATCGGAGCCGCGCAGCAAGTCGAGCGCGCGCGAGCGCGGCGCGCCGGGTGCGGCGGTCGCGACCAGCGTCGTGCGTCCGACCGTGAGGTACGAGCCGACGCGCAGGTCGGCGCCTTCGATCGGGTTGCCGTCGACGAACGTGCCGTTGCGCGACTTGCGATCGCGCACGACGAGCCCGCCGGCGGGTCGGCGCTCGAGCACGCAGTGCATGCCCGACACGAACGGATCGCGCACGACGACGTCACAGCTCGCGCCCGATCCGATCACCCATCGCCGCGACTCGCCGGCAAGCGCGTGGATCTCGCCGTTGATCAGCGCACGCAACCCGACGACGATCGCGGCGCGACGATCATCCTGCGCGAGGGCCTGCGTATCTCGCTCGCTAAAGCTCATAACCGACCTCCGGTGCGCATATCGGACATGGCCGTGGCGGGTTGCCACAGATGTGCCGCGCCAAGTCGGCGGAATGTCGTCGACGTGCGTCCGGATTGTCCGAAATCGTGCGGGTCTGGCCGGCCGGGGGCCGAAAAGACAAAACGGCCAGCCGGTGAAGGCTGGCCGTGGTCGCGTTAGCGACGAGCTCGGTTACTTGACCAGGCGCGCCGAGGTCATGTACGGGTGGCGGAGCTGCGGCAACCCGGCCGGGCGGTGCCGCCTGCCGAATTGCGTGGTCACCATCCCGGTGTCGGTGCTGACGCAACCGAACTCGACGCCACCGCAGTCAGCCGAGCCCGCGTTCGTGAACGCGCAGTTCGCGTCGTTGTCGGCGGTGGTGATCGGCAGAGCCCCGCACGCCGGGAACGCGGTGCCGTCCGAGGTCGTGCCCGAGGTACCCGTGAAGTGCAGCAACGTGTGGTCGAGGCAGAGGCCGACCGTGTTCGAGGTCTTCGACAACAGCACGCCGTCGGTGTCCTGCTCGAACCACCACGAGTAGATGCACTGGTCGCCGACGCCGAAGTGGCCGTTTGCGTCGGTTGCATCGCAGGCGTGCGGCGACGCACCGAGGTCCTGCACCATCGTCGTCGCGCAGTTCGTGCTGCCCTTGTAGCAGTCTTGCGGCGCGCAGACCGCGATACACACGAAGGTGTTGATGCCGGTCTGGTCATCCTGGATGTACGGGATGTAGCCCTGGGCGCAGCCGTTCTTGTACGCGTTCGCGCCGTCGGGGGTCGCGCAGCCGTTGGCCGAGGTGCACATCGAGCGATGGTCGAGCGTGGTGTTCGGCGCGCCTGCGCAGGTCCATGCCGTCGGAGCGCCCGAGCCGCCCGAGAAGCCGGGGAAGCAACCCTCGGTCTTACCGCAGACAATGCCGGTCTTCGGCGGGCTCACGCCCGACCCGTCGAGGAAGTCGTTGTCGGTGAGCGGATCACAAACCGGATCGCACACGCCGCCCGCTTCCATGTTCGGTGGGCCAAGGAAGCCGTAGTAGGTCTGGCAAGCGTGCGTGGCGTCGCAGGCCGGGGAGCCGGTCTCCGAGCAGATCTGCTTGCAAACGCCGCCGATGCACACGTCACCGGTCTCGCAGTTGTCATCGCCCGTGGCGTTCGAGCCGCCGGTGCCGTACTGACACGCGCCGCCGAGAGCGACGGTGCCATCCGCGGCGCAGCCGATGTGGCCGATGTCCGGGTTGCCGTTCGAGCCGTCCTGGTCGATGAACCAGGTGCACTTCTGGCCCGGATCGCAGCCGGTCTGGGTCAGCACGTTGCAGGTGGGTGCGCTGTCAACGCCGCCGGTGTCTTGGAACGAGATGGCGTCGGGCTTCTCGCTGTTCTTGCACGCGGCCAGCAGGCCGATGCAGATCGATAGCGCCCCAATGGCTAGCTTCCTCATTAATTGTCTCCTCGAGCTCCGTTGGAAGTTCTGCCGCTGGGAATCGCCCCAAGTGCACGGCGGTTAAAGATGGCGGGACCCTAACGATGTTGCCTCGGGGGGTCAAGTCCAATTCGGGTCTTGATCGTCCCCGTTCCGAGGTCCCTGTCATATGACGTCACCGACGGAGAAACGGCGATGATCAACGTCACGCGACAGCGGCGCCAGCGCTAACAAAACCTCGTCAACTGATGCGTCGAGTCGCACGCACTGCGCATGGTTTCGAGCGAATGATGAGGGTTAGCACCGTCGAGAAATGCGCCGGGCGATCCCGCTCGGCCGTCGCTGACGTAAGATGGCGCGGTGTCGGCCGAAGGAGGCATCCGCTTCGGTCAGTACGTCCTCCAGCGCCGGATCGCGCGCGGCGGCATGGCCGAGGTGTTCCTCGCCCAGCAGCACGGCCTCGAGGGTTTCGACCGGCGCGTCGCGGTCAAGCGGATCTTGCCGCACCTCGCGGACTCACCCGACTTCATCAAGATGTTCCTCGGCGAGGCCAAGCTCGCCGCGCAGCTCTCGCATCCGAACGTCGTCCATATCTACGAGTTCGGCAAGGTCGGCGCCGACTACTTCATCGCGATGGAGTATGTCGACGGCGTCAACACCGGCCAGCTGTGGAACTACGGCCAGACCGAGCGGCTGCCGGTCACGCTGGTCGCTCGGCTCGGCGCGGACGCCGCGACCGCGCTGCACTACGCGCACGAGCTGCGCGCGAACGGCAAGCCGCTCGGCCTGGTCCATCGCGACGTGTCGCCGGCGAACTTGATGGTGTCGTTCGACGGGGTCGTCAAGCTGTGCGACTTCGGCATCGCGAAGGCGGCCGCGATCGGCGATCAGCTGACGAACCCGGGCCAGGTCAAGGGCAAGTACGCGTACATGTCACCGGAGCAGACGGTCGGCTCGCCGCTCGACGGCCGGAGCGACGTGTTCTCGCTCGCGATCGTGCTGTGGGAGCTCGTGACCGGCAAGCTGATCGTCCGGCGCACCGATGCGGTCGAGGCGATGCGCGCGATCCGCGACGGCCGGCTCGAGTCGATCGCGCGCGCGGCGCCGCACACACCGCCCGCGCTCGCCGAAGCGATCGAGTGGGCGCTCGAGACTCGGCGCGAAGGGCGAGCGACCGCCGCCGATCTCGCGCAAGCGCTCGAGGCGTTCATCAAGTCGGCGCCGGACATCGCAACCCCGATGCAGCTCGGCGCGTGGGTGCGGCAGCGCTTCACCCGCGATGCGACCGGCGAGGTCACGCCCGCGCCCGCGCGGACCGACGGCGCACGACCCGGGCCACACACCGAGGTCGCATCGGTGACGCCGGAGTCCGACACCGCGGTCACGGTCGCGCTGATCCGGCCGCAATTGTCAGAGGCCGAGCTCGTCGCGACGCCCGGCGATAGCGCGATCGCGCCGCCGCCGGCCGCGATCCAGCCGACCGCGATCGTCGCGCCGCTGCCCGCGCGCGCATCGGGGCGCAAGGCCGACCGCCGCGCGGCAACCCGGCTCGCGGTGCGCCGCCAGCGCACGCGCCGGATCGTCGCGATCGCTGGCCTGGTCGTGCTCGCGGTCGCGAGCTTCCTGATCGCGCTCGCGGTGCTGTAGTCGGAACGGCGTCAGCGCTCGGCGCGGTTGACAAAGATTCCTCCGTCCCCGGCTAACCCCGCCTGATCACAGGCTGGTGCTCCATCGGACCGGTTGACAAAGATTCCTCCGTCCCCGTCCCCCGTTAGGCTTCGAGGCCGGTGGCCCAGCTGTATTTCGGCTTCGTGTTGAAGTGGTGGGTCGAGTTGATGACGCGCACCGTGCCCGACTTCGAGCGCATCACGATCGATTCGGTCTTCGCACCATCGCCGAAGAACCGCACGCCGTCGAGCAGGTAGCCCTTCGTCACGCCGGTCGCCGCGAACATGACGTGGCCCTTCGCGAGGTCTTCGGTGCCGTAGACGAACGCCTCTTCCTTGACGCCCATCTTGAAGGCGCGCGCTCGCTCCTCGTCGCTGCGGAACTTCAGTCGCGCCTGGATCTCGCCGCCGACGCACTTGAGCGCGGCCGCGGAGATCACGCCTTCGGGTGCGCCGCCGATGCCGAACAGCACGTCGATGCCCGAGTCCGGGTTCGCGGTCATCACCGCGCCCGAGACGTCGCCGTCGCCGATCAGCCGGATCCGTGCGCCGGCCTGGCGGACCTCGCCGATCAGCTGCTCGTGGCGCGGCCGATCGAGGATCACGCACGTGCACTCTTCGACCCTCTTGCCCTTCGCCTTCGCGATCCGGCGCAAGTTCCAGGTCGGGCTCTCGCGCAGATCGATCACGCCGCGCGCCTCGGGGCCGACCGCGATCTTCTCCATGTACGTGTCGGGCGCGTTGAGGAACTGGCCGTCGTCCGCGATCGCGATCACGCTGATCGCGTCGGGCTCGCCGGTCGCGCACAGGTTCGTGCCTTCGAGCGGGTCGACCGCGATGTCGACTTTCGGCGCGTCGCTGCTCGGCTCCTTCCAGCCGGCACCGACGGTCTCGCCGATGAAGAGCATCGGCGCCTCGTCGCGCTCGCCCTCGCCGATCACGACCGTGCCGCGGATATCGATCGCGTCGAACGCGACGCGCATCGCCTCGACCGCGACGTGGTCGGCGAGCTTGCGATCGCCGCGCCCCATCAACCGCGCCGACGCCATCGCGGCCGCCTCGGTGATGCGGACCACTTCGAGCGCCAAGTTGCGGTCTTGCATGGGCCCGGGTGTACTGCGATCGGCGCGCGCCGTCTAGCGCGCGGCACCCTACCCGCGCTCGATGATCGCGCGCAGCTCGTCGGGCAGCTTCCGCGGCCGACCATCGAGCCCGACCACCGCGTGGCGGGTCGCCCCGTCAGCGATCAGATCCGCGCCGCGCCGTACGCTGTACGCGAACCGCAGCGAGGCGTGGCGCAGCTCGGAGATCTCGGTGTGGACGTCGAGCAGGTCCTCGTAGCGCGACGGCTTCTTGTAGGCGCAGTGCGCCTCGACCACCGGCAGCGCGACGTTCCACGCCTCGATGTCCTTGTGGGTGCGACCGAGCGACCGCCAGTACTCCGCGCGCGCACCCTCGA
Source organism: uncultured delta proteobacterium (assembly GCA_963848295.1). Lineage (GTDB taxonomy): Bacteria > Myxococcota_A > Polyangia > Haliangiales > Haliangiaceae > JABFXX01. The sequence continues at coordinate 690,484 of CAWKDB010000010.1, forward strand.
AGATCCGCAGGTAGTTCGCGTAGTAGACGACGCCCATCTGGTCGGTGTCGCCGAAGATCACGCGGATAGTGATAGATCATGCCGCGATCCTGATGACGCGAGCCGGACCGCGGACCACGGCGAGTTGATCGATCTCGGCGAGGGCGGCGCGCAGGTCACCTTCGCGCGCCTCGTGGGTCAGGACGACGACCGAGACCGGCCCGGCGCCGTCTTGCACGACCTGCGCGATCGACACGCCATGCGCGCCGAGGATCGTCATCAGCTGGCCGAGCACGCCGGGCTGATCGACGACGCCGAACCGCAAGTAGTAACGCGCGCGCAGCTCCGCGATCGGCAGCATCGGGCGCTGCTCGCGCGGTCTCGGCCGCCGCCCCGCTTGAGTGTGCGCCATGACGTTGCGGCCGATCTCGATGACGTCAGACACGACCGACATCGCGGTCGGCAACATGCCCGCGCCGGCGCCGTAGTACATCGACGCGCCGACCGCGTAGCTGTGGATATAGACCGCGTTCTTCGCGCCCGCGACGTCCGCGAGCAGCCAGTTCGCCGGCACGAGCGCGGGATGGACGCGCGCTTCGATCGACGTGCCGTGATCGCGCGCGATCACGAGCGGCTTGACCACGAAGCCGAACCTGTCGCGCGTACGCGAGATCGATCGGCTCGATCGCGTCGATACCGTCGGTCGGAATCTGCGTGACGTCGACGATCGTGCCGAAGCACAGGTTGACCAGGATCGCGAGCTTGTGCGCGGCATCGCCGCCGCCGACGTCGAGCGCCGGATCCGCCTCGGCGTAGCCGAGTCGCTGCGCCTCGGCGAGCACGTCGCCAAACGCGCGCTTGGTCGCCGTCATCGTCGACAAGATGTAGTTCGACGTGCCGTTGACGATGCCCCACAGCGCCTCGACGCGATCGCTCGCGAGCCCCTCGCGCAGCACGCGGATGATCGGCACGCCGCCGCACACCGCCGCCTCGTAGTAGACGTCGACCCCCGCGGCGTCGGCGGCCGCGAACACCTCGGCGCCGTGCTCGGCGAGCAGGGCCTTGTTCGCGGTGACGACGTGCTTGCCCGCGGCGATCGCGTCGAGCACCGCGCGCTTGGCGACGGTCGTGCCGCCGATCAGCTCGCATACGATCTGGATATCGTCGCGCCCGATCGCGGCGGTCGACGTCGGTCGACAGCTTCGCGCGCTCGACCGGGACCACGCGATCGGCTTTGTCCGGATCCCGGACCGCGATCGCGCGCACTTCGATCCGCGCGCCGAGCCGGGCCGCGATCGCCGCGGCGTTGTCCTCGAGCAGCTTGACCACGCCGCCGCCGACGTTGCCGAGGCCGAGCAGCGCTAGCCCGATCGTGCGCTCGCCGGTCACGATGGCCTCTTGTACGAGTAGTGCTCGGCGACGACGTCGTCCGGAGCGATGGCCGGACGGTTCGGCGTCGCCGATTTCGGCACACCCGCGGCGCAGCTCGCCAGCGCGAACGCGACCAGCACGGCGTTGGCGATTCGCATGGCGCGGGTGTATCACGCAGCGCGAGGTTTCGTTGTAGGGTCGCCCCCATGACGGAAATCGTCTGGCTCCACGCCCGCGAAGTCTTGGATTCCCGTGGCAACCCGACCGTCGAGGCCGAGGTCGGCCTCGACAACGGTGCGCTCGGCCGCGCGATCGTGCCCTCGGGCGCATCGACCGGCGAGCACGAGGCGCTCGAGCTGCGCGACGGCGATGCCGCGCGCTACCTCGGCAAGGGCGTGCACGAAGGCGGTCGACCACGTCCGCGACGTCATCGCGCCGACGCTGATCGGCATGGACGCGACCGACCAGGCCGGCGTCGACGCCACGATGATCGAGCTCGACGGCACCGCGTTGAAGACGCCACCTCGGCGCGAACGCGATCCTCGCGGTATCGATGGCGATCGCGCGCGCCGCGGCGACGTCGCGCGACCTGCCGCTCTATCGCTATCTCGGCGGCGTCGGCGCGGTGACGCTTGCCCGTGCCGCTGATGAACATCCTCAACGGCGGTGCGCACGCCGACAACAACCTCGACATCCAAGAGTTCATGATCGCGCCGATCGGCTTCGAGCGCTTCGAAGACGCGCTGCGCGCCGGGGTCGAGACGTTCCATCACCTGAAGAAGCTGCTGTCGTCGCGCGGCAAGGCGACGAACGTCGGTGACGAAGGTGGGTTCGCACCGAGCATCGACACCGGCGATGAAGTGCTGGCGATCGTGCTCGAGGCGATCGCCAAGGCCGGCTACAAGCCGGGCGAGCAGATCGCGCTCGCGCTCGACTGCGCCGCCTCGCGAGTTCTTCGACAAGGCCAAGGGCACGTACGACTTCGAAGGCAAGCCGCGCAAGGCGGCCGAGCTGATCGAGACTCTATGCGGCGTGGGCGAACAAGTACCCGATCGTCTCGATCGAGGACGGCCTCGCCGAGGACGACTGGGACGGCTGGAAGTTGCTGACCGACAAGCTCGGCGGCAAAGCTCCAGATCGTCGGCGACGACATCTTCGTGACCCAGACGCCGCGCCTGCAACGCGGCATCGACGGCGGCATCGCGAACTCGATCCTGGTCAAGCTCAACCAGGTCGGCACGATCACCGAGACGCTCGACGCGGTGCGGACCGCGCAGCACGCCGGCTACACCGCGATCATCTCGCACCGCTCGGGCGAGACCGAGGACGCGTTCATCGCCGACCTCGCGGTCGCGACCAACGCCGGCCAGATCAAGACCGGCTCGGCATCGCGCAGCGATCGGATCGCGAAGTACAACCAGCTGCTGCGCATCGCCGACCAGCTCGGCGATCAAGCGCACTACGCCGGCCGCAAGGCGCTGCGCCGTTAGCGGCTCAGAAGTGGATCAGCGTCAGGCCGGCGTTGCCGAGGCCCGATTGACCCGGCTTGTTGAGCGGCACCTCGCGGCCGGTCCTGCCGTTGTTGTTCGGCGCCGACGAGTCCGACGTCGCGATCTCGACGACGACGAACGTGCCCGCGGCCAGGATCACCCAGAACCACCACTTCTTGTAGAGCGGCTTCTCTTGCGCCGGCTTCTGATCGGCGGGCGGCGGCGGTTGGCCGTTGAGGCCCGCACCGGCACCCGCGGGCGGCGGCTGGCCATTGAACCCCGCCGCGGCGTTGGGCGGCGTGTTCGCGGCAACGCTGCCGTTCGCGCCGTACGGGGTGCCTCGCATGTCCATGCCGGCGGCGGCGCGCTGCTGGCGAATCGCGTCGACGTCGATCGCCTGCACGCGATCGAGCTGCGCATCGCCGGTCGAGACCACGGCGGCACTGCTCGGCGTTCCGATCGCGCCAACGCCGGTCGGCGCCGGCGGGGCGGGCACCGGCGGCGCCTCGATCGCGACGCCCGGCTTGTGCGTGTCGCTCGGCTTGGCCGCGTACGGATCGACTTCGGCCGGCTTGGTCTCGTCGGCCGCCTTCTTCGCGTCGTCGGCCGCCTTCTTCGCCGCGGCCGACTTCGCCGCCGCGTCGAGCCGCGCGATGCTCGCCTCGATCTCGGCGCGCTTGTCGTAGTTCGGCACCTTGTCGAGGAACGCGCGGTAGTACTGCAGCGCGGGCTCCGCGTCGCCGAGCTTGTCGTAGCACAGCGCGAGGTTGTAGTTGTTGATGTCGACCGGCGCGAGTTGCTGCGCGGCCGAGAACTCTTTGATCGCGCTCTTGAAGTCACCGGCGCTATAGAACTTCATGCCGTCTTTGAAGTGGCTGCGCGCTTCGTCGCGCGGATCGGCATGCGCGACTCCGGCGGACACGACAAAGCAGACGACCAGACAGCGCACGAAGAATGCGAGCAAGGGCGAGTGGGGACGGTGGCGCATGGCGGTCTCCTGTTCAGCTGCGGAGTGTGTCCGGTAATCGCTGCCAGATGCGGTGACTTAAGCCACCGCGCGGTCGTTTAATCCTGGAGGTCACAATTCGGGTCGCTGGGGTGGCCGTCGCAGTACTGCGCGCGGCAGTGCTTGTCGTGTGGGTCCTTCACGACCTTCGAGCAGTCGGGGTGTCCAGGCGGCGGGGGATGATTCGTTAGAACGTTCGGATGGCCGGAGTCCGGAATCCGTTCGAGCGAGACCACGAGTTTCTTGGTCTTGCCGTCGATCGTGACGGTCTTGTCCTTGTAGCCAGCGCGCTTGATCACGACGGTGCGCGGCGTGCCGGGCGTGATGTCGATGTTGTCCGGGCCGTCGAACAGCTTCTTGCCAGCTTCCACCACCGCGAACGCGCCGACGTACGGCTTGGTCTCGATCAGGATTTCGAGCGCCGCGGGGGTCGCGGCCGAGCCCGCCGAGCCGCTGCCATCGCTCGGCACGGTCGCCGACCCAGACCCGTTGCTGCCCGTGCCTGGCACCGTCGCCGACCCCGAGCCGTTGCTGCCCGTGCTCGGCCCGGTCGCCGACCCCGAGCCGTTGCTGCCCGTGCTCGGCACCGTCGCCGACCCCGAGCCGTTGCTGCCATCGTGATCGGGCGGCGTCGTGCTGCCCGACCCGGGCCTCGGATCGTTCGTCGCGACCGCGCTGCCGCTGCCGCCCTTGCCGCTCTGGCCGACGAGCACGACCGCGGTGATGCCGCCGCCCACGGCGAGCAGCGCGACGATCGCGATGATGAGGCCGGTCTTGCTCTTGCGAGCGACGTCGACGACGTGCGCACTCGGGTCGTAGAGCGGCGCGCCACCGGTCTGCGCGGCCTGCGCCGGTAGAAACGGCTGGCTGCCCGACGGGCTCGCCGCGATCGTCTGCTGATACGAATTGAGCTGCGGCACGCCGGTCATCGGGGCCGGCGTCGGTTGCGACATGTGCGGGACCGCCGCCATGTACGTGCTCATCCCCGGGCCGGCGATGCCGCGATAGATCGCGACGAGCGCGTTGACGAGCTCGTCCATCGTCTGGAAGCGCTGCGCCGGATTCTTCTGCATCGCGCGCGTGACGATCTCGGCGATGCCGGGCGGCGGGTTTCGACCGGCGCGCGCCGCGCGTTGCGCGAACGGCTCGGGCTCGCTCGTGATGTGCTGCGTGAGGATGCCCATGAACGACTCGCCTTGAAACGGCAGCGAGCCGCTGAAAGCCTCGTACATGATCACGCCCATCGCGTAGATATCGGTGCGGGCGTCGACCGGGTTGCCGAGCGCCTGCTCCGGCGCCATGTAGAACGGCGTGCCGAAGATCGTGCCGGTGCGGGTCAGGTGGTTCTGACCATCGTTGCCGGAGACCTTCGCGATGCCGAAGTCGAGGATCTTCGGGATGTCTTCGCCCTGCGGCCCGATCGTGACGAAGATGTTCTCGGGCTTCATGTCGCGGTGGATGATGTTCTTCGCGTGCGCGGCGGCGAGCCCGTGACCGGTCTGGATCAAGATGTTCAACATCCGATCGACCGGCATCGGTTGCAGCAGCATGTCGTTCAAGGCAGCTCCGTTGAGGAGCTCCATGCACATGTAGATCCGGCCGTCGGCGAGCTGATTGAAGTCGTCGATCGCGATGATGTTGCGGTGTCCGATCGACGAGCTCGACCGCGCCTCTTGCTGGAAGCGCTTGACCGCTTCGGCGTTGCTCACGATCTCGGCTTTGAGCAGCTTGACCGCGTACTTCTTCTCGATGTGGATGTGCTCGGCCGCGTAGACCTCGCCCATCCCGCCCTCGCCGATCAGCTTGAGGATGCGGTAACGCCCATCGAGGATCTGACCGACCAACGATGGCTTATCGACAGGCGCCATCGATCCGGATGCCGGAGGTCCGTCAAAGCTCATGTGCGCATCATTATAACGCGCGAGCCCGGGCATTGCTGGCAGTTACGGCGTCCGGCATACCCCTACACCGTGGTCGGTCGCGTTTTGGTCGACGTTGAGCTCGCATACGTCGTTGTCCGGGCACGCCGAGTCGGCGGCCAGCCCGCACGCATCGAGGGGTGCCGCCGGAACCAGCGCACAGGCCCCTTCCACGCACGCAGGCGCGAGGTCGGTCGCGCACGTATCGACGCCTGGACACTGCGGATTCATCGGACAGTCCAGCTGGGCCTGGTGCGTCGCGACATCGCCGTTCGGGACGGCGGTGTCGGTGCCGCCGAGCGCGCAACCGCAGCAATCGGCTTCGACCCGCGTGCAGTCGGTGTCGAGCGCGCAAGCCGGCGGGCTGCTACCGCCATCAGCGCACGCGCACGTCAGACAGCCGTTCGCGTCGAGCGCGAAGCCGCTGTCGCACGTCAGGTCGCACGTCATCGCCGCGCAGGTCAGCACGCACGAGCCCTCGTTACAGGCGGCGCGCACGTCGCTCGAGCACGTCTGCGACTGACACGGCACGTCCTCGCATGCCGCGTGTGCCGGATCGCTGACCGGAATCGCATAGGTCGGGCACGCGCAGCAGTCGGTGCCGGCGAGGGCGCAGTCGCTGTCTTGGTTGCATTCCTCGATGCCAGCTTCGTCCGAGCCCGAGCCGTCGCCACCACCGGGTACTTCGGACGCGTCGGTCTTGACGCCGCAGCCGACGGCGACCAGACACGCGAGGAGGATCGAAGACCGCAAGTAGCTTCCTAGCAAGAGCACACGTCGTGCCGAGCGTAACCCGGCGAGATCAGGACGCGCTACCTCAGTTTTCCGAGGCGTGATCAGACCGATCCTTTAGGGTGCCTCGCGATGGGCTCCAAGATCATCACGAAGACCGATCGGCAGATGGAAGATCAGATGCTCGCCGTCGCCGCCGACCCGATGCGCGCGGACACACTGGCGAAGGCCCGTGCGTTCAAGCGGACGTGGCTCGAGCTCGCCGAGGCGCTCGCCGCCGTGCAGCATGGCGCGACCTGGCAGCGCTGGGGCTTCACCGACTTCGACGCGTACTGCCGCAAGGAGCTGCACCTGCGGTCGTCGACGGTCGCGAAGCTGCTCGGCAGCTACCGGTTTCTCGAGACGTCGGCGCCGCGCGTGCTCGAGCGCGCCCGCACCGACCACTTCGAGGCGCCGATCCCGACGATGCCCGCGGTCGAGTTCGTCCAGCGGGCGACCGAGCGCGCCGCCGCCGATCCCGAAACGCTCGAGACCATCCAGCGGGTCGCGTTCGACGAAGGCCTCGAGGCGCCGATGCTCGCCCGCCGGTTCAAAGATGTCGCGTTCCCAGAGACCGACCGCGATCGCCGCGAGAAGCTGCGCTCGCACATCGCGCAAGCCGCGCGCCGGCTGTCGTCGCTGATCGCCGAAGAGGGCTCGCCGGTGCCGAAGAAGATCGCGATCCGACTCGAGGAGACGGTCGGCGAGCTGCTCGAAGCGATCGAGAACTGAGTCGAACCGCGACGAGCTACGCGACCGCGAGCTTGATCGCCTGCGCGAGCAAGTACACCGCGTAGCCCATCAAGGCGATGCCGATCACGCGCGGGATCCAGGCGGCCTTCTCGCCGAGCACGCTCTTGCCTTTGTGGGTGAGGTACCCGACGAGCGAGAACCAGCCGAAGCTGCCGCAGAACACGCCGATCGCGCACGCCGCGCCTTCGATCGTCGTCGGCGGGGTGTCGGTCACCTTCGACACGATCGAGCCCATGATCACGACCCAGGTCACGACCGCGGCGGGGTTGAGGATGATCAGCGCGACGCCGACCTTGTAGCCCTGCCACATCTCCTTCTTGTGATCGCTCGGCGCCTCCTCGCGCTCGCTGTGATGGGTTGGCTGCACCGGCTGACTGCGCGCGGTGAGAAAGCCGTAGACCAACAACACGACGCCGCTGATCGCATAGAGGATCTGCAGCACGAGCGGGTACGTCTTGAGCACCGGCGTCACGCCGAGCACGCCCAAGGCCGAGTACAAGCAATCGCCGCTCGCGGCGCCGAGCCCGACCATCAGCGCGCGGCGCAGCGTGTGACGATACGCGGCATCGATCACCGCGACGTTGGCCGGGCCGATCGGAACGCCCGTGATGGCGCCCGCGACGATACCGGTCAACAAGAACGTCAGCGTCAGCACGAGGGCTCGACCACCCGTGCTATACAGCAGCGTGACTTCGCCTGCTACGGCGAATGACGGTGGTTCTACCGCGGTGACGATCGCCGGGCCGTCCGTGACCTGGCTCGGCCATGCCACCGCGGTCGCTAGCCTCGGCACCGGCCGCGTGCTGTTCGACCCGCTGCTGCCGTGGCGCGCGCGTGCGGCCGGGCCCGTCGACGTCGTGCTCGTGACGCACTCGCATGTCGATCACCTCAACCGCTGGAGCCTCAAGGCCGTCGATCGCGCGGCGCAGCTCGTCGTGCCGCACGGCTGCAAGGACATCGTGTCCGACCTCGGGTTCTCGCGCGTGATCGAGATGACCGCGGGCGACCAGCACGAGGTCGCCGGCTTGCAGATCGAAGCGGTCGGCACGCGCCACGATAACGGCCGCTGGCGCAAACGCGCGCTGCCCGAGTGCGTCGGCTATGTCGTCAAGGGCGGCGGCGCGACGCTGCATCACGCCGGCGATGTCGACTTCTCGGATCACTCCGTGTTCGATACGATCGGCAAGCGGTTCGCGATCGACGCGACGTTGTTGCCGATCGGCGGGATGCTGCCGGTCTGGTACTACCGGCTGCGCCGCAAGTCGTTCGACAACGGCATCCACATCGATCCGGACTGCGCGCTCGACATCTACGAGCGCCTCGGCGCGAAGCAACTCGTGCCGGTCCATTGGGGCACGGTCCACGTGCTCGGCCTGCCCGGCTCGCCGCGGCGCCGGCTCGCGAAGGCCGTCGACGTGCGCGACGCCAAGGGCGTGCGCATCCTCGGCCACGGCAGCTCGCTTCAGATCGCGCCCTGAAACTTGAGCGCGCCGATCACGCCGATCGCGCCGATCACGATGCCCATCGCGTAGCCGAACTGCTTGTCGCGGTTGACGCCGACGCTGCGATCGAGCTTGCGCGCGCGCCATAGCAAGCCGACGTCGCGCACGCCCCAGATCGCGCCGGATCCGCCGGTGACGATCGTGAGGAACCACGCGAACGCGTTGTCGGACACGAGGTTCATGCGCCCTCCGCCGGAATCGGATCGACGAGCATCCGCTTGGTGTCGTGCGCGATGATCAGCGCCATCACCGGCACGAACAGCCAGTAGAAGTAGCGGACTTCCATCCCGCCGGTCGCGAACCCGACCAGGAACCCGGTGTACGCGACGAGCCGCTCCATCGCGTACGACTTGTAGTTCGTGGTCCGGCCCGCGCGCTTCGTGTAGACCGCGCGGAACGCCGTGTTGATGACGCCGAGCCCGATCACGAGCACGACGGGGATGACCGGCGCCAACCCGTACGCAGCGACGACGATCAGGCAGAAGCCGTAGCAGATCGCATCGGTGACCGCATCGAACAGCTCGCCGAACGGGCTCTTGCAGTGGAACAGCTTCGCGACCAGGCCGTCGAGCTTGTCGAGCAAGCCGCAGATCAAGACGAACAGCGTCGCGTACTGCGCATAGCCATGCGCGACCGCCCACACGAACGGCGGCAGGAACAGAAACCGCGACGCGGTGACCGCGTTCGCCGGGTTGAGCTTCGGCACGACGCGCGGAGCCGGCACCGCCGCGGTCGGGAGCTCGATCGCTTCCGCCACCATCACCCCGCCTCGGCGTCGGCGTCTTCGCTCGCCGGCGCGAGGCCCGGGTCGACGAACCGATAGCGCTTCCACGCGAACCGCACGCGTTGCAGCAACGACACGTGCGACATGATCGCGACCGCCCAGCAGCCGGCGAGCAGTGGCCGCGGATCGTGGAGCAGCGCGGTGAAGAACACGCCGAAGCCGTAGTAGATGATGAACTCGGCCGAGCCGAAGATGCCGACGACGTCGACCGGGTGGCCGATCTTGCCCTGCTCGCGCCAGATGTCTTGCTGGCTCTCGGCGTAGATCGACAGCTTGATGATCACGTTGGTCAGCGAGCCGGTGATCCCGAACCCGAGCACGATCAACACGTGCGGATAGTCGTAGCTGAGGTTCAAGCAGCCGCCGGCGTACATCACGCCGAGCACCCAGCGATCGCAGACGTCGTCCATCACCGCGCCGAACGTCGAGCGCTGGTTGAAGTTGCGCGCCTTGTAGCCGTCGATGTGATCGATCAGCCCGCGCACGATCAACAGCACGAAGCCGAGCCACCAGTAGCCGTAGAACAGCACGACGCCGCCGACCAGGCCGATGACCGCGCCGAGCAGCGTCCACACGTTCGCGTGGATCGGCAGCTTGGCGAGCGCGCCGACGATGGGGAGCAGGACCCGATCGATGTGCTTGCGAAACGCGAACAGGTTCACGTGGGGGTCCTTGCGGAAGTACGAGCGATCATCCCTGGCGGACCGCACGCAACGTCTTGGCCAGCGCGGCCAAGAACGTATCGATCTGCGCGGGTTTGATGGTGAGCGGCGGCTGCAGGCGCAGCACGTTGCCATAAAGGCCCGACACGGTGATCAACATACCCGCGGTATGCAGGCGGTCTTTGACCTGGCCCATCGCAGCCTTGCCGAGGATCTCCTTGGTGTCCCGGTTCTTGACCAGCTCGATCCCGCCGAGCAGGCCGGTGAACCGGACGTCGCCGATCCAGGGGTCGTTCAACGCGAACGCGGCCTCGGTGAAGTAGCGGCCCATCTTCGCCGCGTTGTCGATCAGCTTCTCGCCGAAGATCGTGTCGATCATCGCGGAGCCGGCCGCGGCCGAGACCGCATTGCCGCCCGACGTCGGGGTCGTGCCGCCGAAGAACGCCTGGCTGACCTGATCGCTCGCCAGCGTGACCGCGAGCGAGCCGACGCCGCCGGACAGGCCCTTGCCGCCGGTCATGATCTCGGGCTCGAGCCCGTAGTGCTCGACCGCGAACATCTTGCCGGTGCGACCGAGCCCGGTCTGGACCTCGTCGGCGATGAGGAGAATCTTGCGCGCCTTGCGCTCGCGATCGACGCGGTCCCACCACTTCTGCGGCGGTGCGAGGCCACCGACCGCCTGCACGACCTCGGCGATGATCGCCGCGGTCTGCGGTCGCGCGTCGAGCTTGCTCGGCAGCGAGTCGATGCACTCGGTCTTGCACGTCGACGCCGGTCCGAACTTGCAGCGATAGCAGTACGCGGTCGGCAGCGCGTAGTTGTCCTTGCCGAGCGGCTTGCCGGCGGACTCGCGATACTTCTCGCTCGCGGTGACCTCGAGCGAGCCGAGCGTCAGGCCGTGATAGCCGTTCTCGATGTACGCGACGTCGGGCTTCTTCGTGTACTGGCGCGCCGCCTTGAGCGCGAACTCGTTCGACTCCGACCCGCCGGTCGAGAAGAACGCCTTGTGGATCGACTTCGGCGCGAGCTCGACCAGCTTCTTCGCGAGGCGAATCGCCGCGACCGTGCCGTGCTTGCCGGAGACCTGGAGCACTTCGCCGAGCTGCTTCTGCGCCGCGGCGATGATCGCCGGATGGCAGTGACCCGCGTTGTTCACGAAGTAGCCGGCGGTCAGGTCGAGGTAGACCTTGCCGTGGACATCGGTGACCTCGCAGTCTTTCGCCTTCGCGACGATGACGGGCTCGCCCGCGGGATGAGTCCACGGCCGCATGACGTACTTTTGGTCCGCCGCTTCGATGGCGTCCGGGTCTTCGAGAAGGTCGGTCACGGCGGTGTTCCTACCATGGAATCCCGGCGTATCTCATCGCTTAAAGCGATGTCAACTTAGGCACTTACCCGGACGCACCGGCGGTTGCCGGGCTCGCGCCGGGATCGGTCGCGAACTTGCCGTGCTCGCGCTGCCACACGCGGACCGAATCGCCGCGGATCACGCCGCCTTCGATCTCGTAGATCCGGTAGCGCGCGGTGCGCTCCGGCCGATCGTGCTCGTAGGTTCCGGATGCGATGCCGAGCACGGACACCGGGCCATTCGGGCCGGCGAGCTGCTCGCTCATCATCCGGTGCTCGTGACCGTGCACGATCAGATCGGCGCCAGCGGCGGCGATCACGGACGCGAACGCGGCGTGGTCGCGCAGGCCGCGGATCCGGCTGAGCGCGCGCCGCCCCGCGGGCGGGTGATGGATCGCGACGACGCGCGCCTTGCCGCGTAGCCGTTCATCGGTGAGCACGCGCCCGAGCCGCGCGAGCTGGCCGGCGCCGACGTAGCCATACGCGGTGAACCACGGGGTCGCCCGGCTCGTCGTCACGCCGATCAACGCGAGCTCGCCGCGGACGCGCACGATCGGCCAATGCAGATCGTCGTCGGAGTCGTCGCCGTCGCGATCGGCATCGGTCCACTCCCAGCCCGCGTCGGTCGTGTTGTACGGCGCGAAGATCGCGGCGAAGTGCGCGATGCCCTCGGCGACGTACGCGTCGTGATTGCCCGGCAGCACGGTGACGTTCGTCGGCCCGCCGGCGAGCAGATCGAACTTGCCGCGCGCGAACTGGAACTCGCGCTCGAGCGCGAGGTTCGTGACGTCACCCGAGCACATCACGTGCTCGATGCCCTGCGCGTTGAGATCCGCGATCATGTCGTCGAACGCCGCGACGTGATAGTGCCGGCTGCGATTCGACAACAGATTCGCCGCGCCGAGCCAGCGCTTGTTGAGCAAGCTGCGCCAACTCTCGCCGTCGTGCGACAGCAGGTGCAGGTCCGAGCAGTGTGCGAGTCGCACGTGCCATGCGTAGCACGACCGGCGCGGTCAGTACGGATAGCCGATGGCGACGTAGACGCTGAGTCCCTCACCGCCGTCTGCGAGATCGATCCGCCCGACCAGCCGGGGGTGCACGAACGCGCGCAACCCGACGCCGGCGGCGAGTCGCGGGTGGGACAACGCGCCGTCGAACGAGTGAAAGACCTGTCCCGTCGCGACGAACGGATCGACGCGCCAGTCCGCGGTGACCCCGAACAGGTGCGTCCGGAGCACGCGAACCCGTTGCTCGAGCTCGAGCGTCCACGCCTGGCGATCGACGAACCGACCCTCGATGAAGCCGCGCATCAGGTCCTGGCCGCCGAGCATGCTCTGGTCGTAGAAAGGCGCGTCTGCCGAGCTCACCGCGTTCCAGTAGAACCGCGCGGCTCCGGACAGCCGCGACAGCTCCGGGACGATCGCGTTCGCCTGCACGCCGCCGCGCAAGAACGACGGCGAGCCGGAGAGGCCCTCGACGACCGTGCCCCACGCGTCGAGCCGGATGCCGCGATCGGCGTAGTCTCCGCCGACGCGATCGTCGTAGCGCACGTCGAGGCCCTCCGACAGCAGCGTGCTGCTCGCGCGCATCCCCGGTGCGTCGGGGAATTGCTCCGGTGACAGCGGGAGACCGGGGACGCCGGTGTCATCGACGCCGTCGTGGTCGATCTCGAGCGTCAGCCCGAGGTTGAAGTCCTTCATCAAGTTGAGGCCGCGACGCTCCCTCGCGAACGCCCGGCGGGCGGTGTAGCTGCTCTGCGCGCTCGCAGGCGTGTCGTCGCCGATGCCGTAGAACCGAGCGAACGCGTCGCGCTCGAGGTGGAGCTCGGCCTCGTCGGTCCATCGCCCGACCGCATGCGGCACGCGCTGCAGCGTCGCGAATGCGAGGTAATTGATGTGCGTGCTCGCCGACGCGAACACGACGACGGTGGTATCGGGATCCGGGTAGACGTACCAGCGCACCGTGCCGGAGTAGTGGATGACCGAGTTCCACGTGACGCTCGGGGCGAGGATCCACTCGGTGTTGCCGGTCTCGCACACGTGAAGGAGAATCGGCATCGCACCCCAGGTGTTGCCCTCGTTCGGCGAGGTCGACCACACCGGCAGCCCGAGGACCTTGGTCTTCGAACCCGCGGCGCAGTCGGCGCGGGCTGGTCTGGCCGCGAGCAGCGCGCATCCGAGCGCGAGCGCCGCCGGGATGCTGGACTTGGCGGCCACGGTGCCCGCTGACGCTATCCGGTACCCGACTGTCGGCGTCCGCGGACGGCCAGCGGCCGATCGACCGTGATGCCGAGCGCGACCAGATCGTCTGCGCCGAGCGGCGCGGCGAGCGCGTCGCAAAACCATGCGAACGACTCCGGCTTCGCGCGGCGAAGGTTCGGCGCGGGCAGCGGCAGCGGCGGCATGAGCTCGGCAAATTGCGCTGCCAGCGCATGGTTGTCTCCGGCGATCTGCGCGGTGCGCGCGAGCAGCTCGCCGGTCGCGGCACGCCGGCTTTGCTTCGGGCCGTCGAGGTTGGCGATCGTCGCCGCCCCCATCATCAGGCACCATGCGCAGAACGTGCGATAGCCGAGGTCGTCGCGCGGCAGCGCTTGGAGATAGGCGAGCGCTCCGCGCGCGTCGCCCCGCAGGCTGGCGAGCAGCTGGTCGCGGTCGGGCACGAAGAACCGACCCACCGCCTCGTCCTCGGCCTGATCCTTGAGGATGTTCACCTTCTGCAAGAACAACCCGAAGTGATACGCGAGCCGGGGTGCCGGCGGAGCCTCTCGCCGCCCGAGCGCCCAGAGCTCGGTCAGCATCTCGCCCACCGTACCGGCGACGAAGCAGCAGTAGCGCGCGACGTCCTCGACGTCGACCAACCGCAGCCGATCGGCGCGGCGGGTGTACGCCGCCATGCCGCTGGCCATGCGTTCGACCGTACCGAAGATCAGTAGGCGCGCCTCGGGGTCGAGCGCGTGGGCATCGTCGATCAAGGTCGCGGTGTGCGAGAGCAGCAAGCGCTCGTGATCGGTGAGCTGGTCGGGGAACCCCGCGATGAACCCATCGACCTCGTCGTGGCGCGGCGGCCGGCGCAGGAACCCGCATAACCGTACGAACTGGCGCTGCTGGAGATCGCGGTCTTCGAACGGCGCGTCCTCGACGGTGTCGAGCACGCGCAGTAACAGGTACGCGAGCGCGACCCGGTCGCGAAACGGCGGGCTCAGCTGCGGAATGCACAGCGCGAAGCTGCGGCTCACCGCATCGAGGAGCCGTTGATAGAGCGCGGGGGAGATCATGCGCCACCTCCGATCGCCGCGCGATAGCGGCCGAGCGCGAGCAACGGAAAACAGTTGCGATAGATGTGGTAGCGCAGCATGAAACCCGCGGACAGCTCGCGCCCCTGGCGGATCCGCGCGCCACGCTGCTCGCCGACGCCGTAGCCCGGGAACCCACAGCCGGTGAACTGCGACTCGTTCCACGCGCCGTCGTCACCCTGCGTGTTGCCGAGGAACGCGGCGGCACGACGCGCGACCGGCGTGTGCGCTCGACCGGCGGCGACCAACGCGAGCAGGGCCCACGCGGTTTGCGACGGGGTGCTCGGTCCGCGCCCGCGCAGATGAGGCACGACGTACGATTCGCAGCCTTCGCCGAAGCCGCCGTCGTAGTTCTGCCGCTCGACGAGCCAGCGCACCGCCCGCCGGGGGCGTAGGCCGTCCATCGGTTCGCCGACCGCGGCGAGCGCGGGCAGCACGGCGCCGACGCCGTAGATGTGGTTCACGCCCCAGCGGCCGAACCACGATCCCTCGGGCTCCTGTTGCGCGTAGAGATAGTCGAGCGCCCGGGACACCGCGGGGTGAGTGCGATCGTGGCCGAGCGCGCCGAGCATCTCGACCACGTGCGCCGTGACGTCCGGACTCGGCGGATCGATCATCTCGCCGAAGTCGGCGAACGGGATCAGCGCGGGCAAGCGCGACGTGTTGTCCTTGTCGAACGCCGCCCAACCGCCGTTCGCGGATTGCATCGCCAAGATCCACCCGAGCGCTCGCTGGCGCGTCGCCTCGTCGAGCGCGCCGGCGCGATGCAGGCCGAGGATCACGACCGCGGTGTCGTCGATGTCGGGGTACAGATCGTTGTCGAACTCGAACGACCATCCGCTCGGCTCGATGTCCGCCACCGACATGCGCCAATCGCCCGCGACGCGAACCTCCTCGCCACGCACCCACCGTGCCGCGCGCTGGACCGTCGCATCGTCGGGTGCGATGCCCGACTCGAGCAGCGCCACGAGTGACAGCGCGGTGTCCCAGACCGGGGATAGGCACGCCTGCAATCGGAGCCGGCCGTCGCCGTGCCGCACCATCCAGCGATCGTGCATCCCGGTCAGGCCCTTGCGGATCGGCGAGTCCGTCGGGCGGTAGCCGAGCGCGCTCAGCGCCATCAACGAGTACACGGTCGGCGGCTGGATCCCACCCCAGCTGCCATCCGCCTCCTGATGACCGAGGATCCAATCCTCGGCGGCGGTGCGGGCGCGAGCGCGCAACGGATGCCACGGCAACCATGCGTACGCGCGCAGCGCGAGATCGACGGCGTGAAACACACGATCGATGGCATCGCGCGGGCGCCGCGGCGCCGGACCGGGGACGCGGAGCTCCGGGATCCGCGCCCACTCGGGCAGCGGTCGCACCGGTCGATCGTTCATCAGGATCAGCAAGGGCACGACCGTCGCGCGCGCCCACGACGAGAACCGATAGATGCTCGCCGCCGAGTGCGCGGGAACCAGCATGAGCTCGATCGGCATCGCCGGCAGATCGGTCCAGCTCCACTCGCCACACAACGCGAGCCAGATCTGCGTGAAGATCCGCGCCGACGCGACCCCGCCGCGCGCGATGATGAACTCGCGAGCGGGCTCCAGGTGCGGTCCGGAATCGCCGGCGAGCTTGAGCGCGACGTAGCACTCCAGCGTGGTCGACAGATCGCCGGGCGCGCCCTCGTACATGCCCCAGGTCCCGTCCAGGCGTTGGTAGCTGCGGATGTCTCGCGCGACCCCGCGCCAGATCGAGTCGTCGCGCGTGCCGAGGAACTGGCTCATCAGGATGTACTCGGCGTCCATCGTCGCGTTCGATTCGAGCTCGGCCCACCAGTAGCCGTCGGCGAACTGCGCGCCGCGAAACCAGCCGCGCGAGCGTTCGACGACATCGGCGAGCTCGATCGGTGCGTGTTCGGTGCGTGAGGTGACCATGTCAGTTCCTTTCCGCTCGTGGCAGCGAGCTCTGCGCGAACCACCGCACCGCCTTCTCGAGCGCGGTCCGGATCGGGGTCTGAGGGAGTCCGAGCTCTCGAACGGCGCGCGCGCTGCTCGCGAAGCGGACCTCGTGTGCCGTCCGTACGCCCTCGACCGGCACGCGGCTGCCGCCGAACAGCGTCGCGATATGCGCCAGCGCGAGCGCGAGCCCGTAGGGCAGCTTCAGCCGCGGCGCCTCGCGACCGGACAGCTCGGCGAGCAACTCGAGCAACTCGCGCATCGTGACGTTCGCGTTGCCGAGGATGTAACGCTCGCCGCGCGTGCCGCGCTCGAAGGCGAGCCAGTGGCCCTCGGCGACATCGTCGACGTCGACGACGTTCATCCCGGTCTCGACATACGCGGGGAGCCGGCCGCGCAAGAAGTCCGCGATCATCTGACCGGTCGGCGTCGGCTTGATATCGCCCCAGCCGACCGGGAACGTCGGATTGACGATCACCGCGTCGAGCCCGCGCCTGACCTCGTCGATCACGAGCTGCTCGGCGCGCAGCTTGCTCTCCTTGTACGGGCCGGCCGCGGGTCCGGTCGCGTGCTGCTGCTCGTCGGGGACCGCGCCATCTCGCACGCCGCCGATCGTCGAGATGCTCGACGTGTGGATCACCCGAGCCCCCGCGGTGCGCGCGGCGGCGAGCACGTGGCGCGTCCCGCCGACGTTGATCGCATCGAGCTCACCCGCGTCGGCCGCGAACGAGTAGCACGCGCCGACGTGAAAGATCGCATCGCAGCCCTGCGCCGCGACGCGGACCGACCACAGGTCGCGAAGATCGCCACGCACCGGCTCCACCGCGGCGGGGATCGGCACGTTCGGGGCGGTGCCCGGGCGAAGCAACACGCGCACCTTGACGCCTCGGGTCAACAGCGTCCGGGTGACGGCGCCGCCGATGAACCCGCTCGCGCCGGTGACGAGTGCCCTCACCGCCCGCCCTCGACCGGCACGAGCTCGCCGCCGACGAGCGCCAACGACCGGACCGCGATCTCGAGCGACCGCGCCGCCGCGCGAGCCGCCACCGCGAGGCGCCACAACTCGAGCACGGCACGCCGGCCGTGCAACGCGTGGCGCAGCACCGGGCGAAGGTAGCTGTGGTGCGCAGTTCGGGTGAACGCGGGCAGCGGCGTGTCGAGCGAATCGACGATGACCCGCAGCGCGAGCCACGGGATCCCCGCCGACCGCGCGGCATCCGCGACGCACCAGCTCTCGAGATCGATCGCGAGCCTGCCCGCGCGGAAGTGGGCGCGTTTGTCCGCGCTCGATGTCGCGACGTCGGTCGCGGTCAGCACCTCGCCGACGTACAGCTTGACTCGGCTGGCGAGCTCGCGGCTCGCCGTACGCACGGTCGGGTCATCGGCGTCGATCCATTCGCCGAGCTCGTCGCAGACCGATGACGCCAAGACGACATCGCCCGGCCGCAACCGGGCATCGAGCGCGCCGGCGAACCCGCAGCTCAGGACGACGCCTGGGTGGTGCTCCGCGATCGCTCGCGCGGCGCCGCCGCCCATCCCGATCTCGCGCGCCAACGCCCGGACCGTTCCGAGCTGGCCGTCGACCGGGCCGCGCCACCGTGTCGAGCCGAGCCCGCGGGCGATCGCGGCGGTCTCGAACGGCAGCGCGGCGAGGATCAGCGCCGGTCGGTCGCTCCACGGTCCCCAGGCCGGCGTGTCGCTCGGCTCGAGCGTGCCGCGACGCCGTTCCCATCTCGCATGAGCTTCGGCGGCCGCGTCCGTTCCGGTGAGCTCGACCTCGCGGACCTCGTCGAGGGCGATCCTGAGGCGACGCTCCGCCGCGGTGTCGAACAGCTCGACGTGGCTCGGACCGCGATCGTAGACGAAGCCGACGAGCTCGCTGCCGTCGCGGCAGCGTACCGTCACGAACCCGCGATAGTCGAGCGCGCGGTCGACCTGCTCGGCGAGCTGCCCTCGTGATTGCGCGGTCATCGCCGCCCCATCACCATCGACGCGACGGTCGAGCCGAGACCGCGAGCGGACCCGAACGTCTCGTTCACCGCGGTCGGTTCGAAGCCGCAATGCACCATGCAGTCGCGGCACCGCGGGTTTCCGCTGGCGTGGCCGTAGCTCGCCCAGTCGGTCTCGTCGATCAGCTCCTTGAACGTCCGCGCGTAGCCTTCTTGCAGCAGGTAGCAGGGCCGCTGCCAGCCGAAGATGTTGTAGGTCGGGTTTCCCCACGGGGTGCAATCGAAGTCGCGCTTGCCCATGAGGAAGTCGAGGAACAGCGGCGACTGGTTGAACTGCCAGCGCCGATCCGGCGACCCCAGTACTTCGCTGAACAGGCGATGCGCGCGCTCGCGGCGCAGGAAGTGTGCCTGATCGGGCGCCTTGTCGTAGGAGTAGCCCGGCGACACCATCATGCCCTCGACGCCGAGGTCCATCATCTCGTCGAAGAATCGGCGCACGCGCGCGGGATCCGCGCCGTCGAACAGCGTCGTGTTCGTGGTCACGCGAAACCCGCGACCGACCGCGAGCCGGATCGCCGCGACCGCCGTGTCGTAGACGCCCTCGCGCGACACCGACAGGTCGTGCTCGCGTCGCGAGCCGTCCATGTGGATGCTGAAGCTCAGGTGGGCGTCGGGCTCGAATTGATCGAGCTTGCTCGCGAGCAGCAACGCGTTCGTGCACAGGTAGACGAACCGCCGTTGCGTGGTCAGCCCGCGGACGATGTCGGCGATCTGCGGATGGAGCAGGGGCTCGCCGCCGGCGATGCTGACCATCGGCGCGCCGCACTCGTCCGCCGCTGCGAGGCAGTCGTCGACCGAGAGCTGCCTCTTGAGCAGCGCGCTCGGGTACTGGATCTTGCCGCAGCCGGTACACGATAGGTTGCAGCGAAACAGCGGCTCGAGCATGAGCACGAGCGGATAGCGCTCGCGACCGGCGAGTCGCTGCTTCGCGACATAGCGTCCGACCGCCAACATCTGCGCGACTGGGATTCCCATATTCGTCTCTAATTACCGTCCCGACCTCGACCTGGCATCCGCCATGATGAATATTTCTTCATTTCGGCGAGCTTCGATTCATGCACGCTCCGGAGCGCGCCATCGCTGCACACCGAGCGATCGCGCACGCGCGCCAACGCCCGCTCCTACTCGGCGGTAGCGGTCTTCGCGAGTCCAGCGCGGGCCGCCACGATCCACTGCGCCGCGTCCGGGTTGCCGGTGCCATGTGCGGCGATCGCCAGTGCCAGCGCTCTGCCATAAGCCGTGCGGGCGCCGTCGCTCGCGCCGGTCGCGAGCAAGGCGTCGCCGAGCACGAGCTGATTGTCCGTGGCGTCGGGCGCGACCGCGACCGCCGCGCGGGCTTCGTGCAAGCCCGCGTCGGGATCGCCGGGACCGAGCGGCCAGCTCGGCGCGCGCAGCAAGACCAACGCGAGCACGCGATGCGGCCCGCCGTCATCGAGCTCCGGCGAAGTGACGATCGCGCGGCGGAGCAACGCGATGATCTTGCCGATCGCGTCGTTGCCGGTCGACGGGCGCTCGCGCGCCTGCTGCCCTAGCGCGATCGCGAGTCGGTAGGCGCAGGCCGCGTCCGACGGTGCTCGCCGCACGCACAGCTGACCGACCTCGACCGCCTCGCCGACGAGTCGTTTCCGCACCTCACGAGGTTCGTGCTCGATCCTGAACGACATCGTCCGCAGCGCGCCGAGCAAGCCGGCGGTGGCGCGCGGGTCGGCGGCCGCGGCGTCGAGGTAAAGCCCCTGCGCGATCTCTGCCTGCCCTGGTTCGCGTCGCCGCGCCCAGGCGACGCCACCCTCGCGGATGAGGGTCTCCGCACTCCGACCCGCGGCGCGATGAGGTGCGAGCGCCGAGATCGGCCGCGGATCGTGCATGGCAGACGCGCACGCGGCGACCGCGAGCGTGACGACGGTACACCGCATCACCGAGACGC
Source organism: uncultured delta proteobacterium (assembly GCA_963848295.1). GTDB lineage: Bacteria > Myxococcota_A > Polyangia > Haliangiales > Haliangiaceae > JABFXX01. Next base: position 711,236 of record CAWKDB010000010.1, read on the forward strand.
GCTCGCGTAGAGCTGGTCGGCTGCGGTGAGCGCGGCGCCGTCGACCGGTCCGAAACGCGCGATCTGGATGGAGTCGAGCGCCGTCGCCGCCGCCTTGTCGGCTGCCATGCCGACGAGCGCGTGCTCGATCTTGCGCCATCTCGAATCCGAGATCCGCGCGTCGACCGTGGCGACGACCGCGACGGGCATCGCCGGCGAGCGCGCGATCGCCTCGAGCTTCGCCGCGAACGGAAGCGTCGCGAGCGCGTCGCTCTGCGAGCCATCGAGCAGCACCGCGACCGGTTCGCCGTTGGCCGCGCGACGCAGCGCCGAGATCACCGCGCGCGTTTGCTCGAGCTTGACGTTCGCCGGCAACGCGCCGAGCGAAGCCTCGATCACGCCGCGGACGAATTTCGGGGCAAACGCCGCATTCGACGCGATCGTGAAACCGGCGAGCCCTTCGGCGGTCTTGACCCGACCCTTCTCGGCTACGAGGACCCAGCGATCGAGCACAGGGCGACCCTTCTCGACGACGCCGAGCCGCGCGTGGAGCCCGAGCTCGGTCCGGTGCTCGAGATAGAATGGTAGCGAGACCAGCCCGATGCCGGCGTCGGCGAGACGGGCGACGCCGCCCGCGTCCGACGGCTCGTAGACCGCGGTCAGCGGCACGCCCGACTTCGCCGTAGCCGCTGCCGCAAACTCGTCCATCGCGGCGCGCGCGTCGTCGGTCGAGCCCGGCGATCCGGGTGCGCACACGACGATGTTTGTTTCTGGAGCCGCCGAGGCGACCGATCCAGGACCCGCTGCCGCGACGCCGGCCGCGGCGACGATGCACCTCGAGATGAACGCAGCCTTCATGCGATGAATGTTTCCTCACCCTCGCACAGCGTCAAGCGAGCGCTGGGGCGCGGTCGTCCGTGCGCGCTCGCCGCAACCGAGCGCGATCTCGCATCGCGCCTCACAAAGCGCGCGAGAGCGCGCGGGAGCGCCTTGACTGATCAACCCGCGGCGCTAGTTGCTGAGGATGACCACCGTCGCCGCGTTCGAGCCACCGCATGGTCGTGCGCGCGAATGGCTGCTGCCGTCGCGCGACATGCACCGCGAGCTCGCTCTGCCTCTAGCCGGTGCAGCGTACGTCGTGCTCGTCGCGATTCTTGGTGGCCTCGGCCCGCAGCACGTATTCCTCGGATCGCTCGGGCTGCTCGATCTCTACAACGAGCGGTCGCGCCGGTTCTTGCGCACGTTCCTGCCGTTCATCGCGACCGGCATCGTCTTCGATTCGATGCGCTACTACTACTGGCCCGGCGTCGAGGGCCGAGTCCATGTCGCCGGCCCGTACGAGCTGGAGCGCGCGTGGTTCGGGATCGGCGGGCGCACCCTCAACGAGATCTTTCTCGAGCATCACTGGGCCGTCGCCGACCTCGTGGCCGGTTTCGCCTACCTCGTGTTCGTCGCCGAGTACGTCGCCCTCGCGATCCTGCTGTTCGCGCGCGGGCTCGATCGCTGCGCGAGCGTGTTCGCGAAGTGCTTCCTCGTCGTGAACGTGATGGGCTTCATCACGTACTTCGTCTATCCGGCGGCGCCTCCGTGGTACGTGACCGCGCACGGGCTCGGGCCGGCGAGCTCGATCGTCGCGACCTCGCCGGCCGCGGGCCAGCGCTTCGATCAGCTGCTCGGCACCCACGTGTTCGAGACGGTGTACGGGCACGGGATCGATGTATTCGGCGCGGTGCCCTCGCTCCATGTCGCGTATCCGTTCATCGCGGCGGTGCTCGCGTTCCGGTTCCGCGCGCTGCGCTGGGCGCGCTGGCCGGCCGCGGCGTTCGCCGTCGTGATGTGTTTCTCCGCGATCTACCTGCAGCACCACTACGTGCTCGATGTGCTGCTCGGCCTGAGCTACGGCGCGCTCGCGCTCGCCGCGGTCACGATGTGGGAGCGGCGCCACGGCGCGCCGGCGTGGTGACGTGGCCGCCGATCTTCTGTCGCGGTGGTTTGCTCGCCTCGCTCGCTGGCGCTTCGCGATCGTGGCGATCTACGGGCTCCTCGTGCCGGCGGCCGTGCTCGTCGCGACCCGTATCCCGACGCACGGGGAGATCGAGCAGCTGATCGTGCCCGGTGATCCCGACCTCGCGGCGACGCGCGCGTTCGAGAAGATCTTCCCCGAGCCCCAGCTCGTGCTGCTCGTGCTCGAGCTCGACGATCCGTGGAGCTCGAAGGCGCTCGACCGGCTCGCTCGGGCCGAGCGCGCGATCTCGAGAGTGCCACACGTGACCGCGTTCACCGCGGTCGACGCGATCCGCCGTGCGCACCCTGGCGCGGACCCGGCGACGATCCGCAAGCTCGCGCTCGGGACCGAGTTGTTTCGTCGCCAGGGTCTCGTCGGCGACCGGTTCCTCACGGTGATCGCAAACCTCGATGTCCACGGCGCGACCGCGCGCGACGCGGCGCTCGCCGCGATCGATCGCGAGCTCGACCGCGCGCAGGTCGGCACCGTGCACGAAGTGGGTGGGCCGGTCGTCACGTCGTGGCTCGAGCACCAGTCGTCGACCGCGACCGCACATTCGTTCGCGCTGTTCGGGGTCCTGCTCGTCGCGGTCACCTGGTTTCTATATCGCTCGTGGCGCGCGTTGTTGGCGATCGTGGTAGCGCTCGGCGCGTCGGTCGCGCTCGCGATCGCGGTTGGTGGCGTGCTCGGGTTCGCTTTCACGATCGTCTCCGCGCTCGTCCCGCTGACCGTGATGGTGACGACGATGGCCACGCTCACGTACCTTCACTCGCGGTTCATCGATCAACCATCGGGTCTCCCCCTCGCCGCACACCAGGTCGTCGCGCTGCGCAACAAGTTCCTGCCGGTCACGGCGTCGACGATCGCGACCGCCACCGGGTTCGCCGCGCTCGCGGTGTCGGACATCCGGCCGATCCGCGAGATGGGCTTGTGGACCGCCGCCGGCATCGTGATCGCGTGGCTCGTCGCGTTCACGCTGTTCCCGGCGCTCCAGCTCGTGCTCCAGACCCCGACCGGCCGGCGGGTCGCGGTCAGGAGCGCGCTGTACGAGCGGATCGCGCTCACTCTGCCGGCGCAGACGTTTCGCCACCGCCGCGCGCTCGTCGCGATCGCGTTCGCGGGATGCGCGGCGGGCGTGGTCGCGATCACCGGGATTCCCGGCGTGTGGCGCGGCGCGGCGGTGCGGATCGACGTGCTGTCGAACGTCGCCTCCGGCACGCGCCTGCACCGCGACCTCGTGTGGTTCCGCCAGCACGTGATGGATCTCAACATCGCGCGCGTGTGGATCCGGTTGCCGAGCGCGACCGCGACCGATCCCGAGGTCCTCCGCGCGATCGACGAGCTCGAGACTGCGCTCGAGACCATCCCGGGCGCGACCGGCGTGACCGGACCCACGACGCCGCTGCGCATGCGCCGCTACTTCGCCGGACACGGTGACGTCCTTCCCACCGAGCCGGTGGAGTTCGCCGACGCGGTCGCCGACTTCGAGGAGCTGATCCTGACCGAGCCAGATCTGCGCACGTTCATCGATGTCGGCGGTCTTCGCGACCTCCAGCTCGCGGTGCTGTTTCGCGGCGGCGACGCCGCCGGCTACACCGCGATGAGCGACCAGATCCGCGTCCGGTGGAACGCGATCGCCGCGCGTTCGCCGGCACTCGCCGGTGCGACGATGGAGGTCGTCGGAGAATCGCTGGTCCAGGTCAAGGTCGGTGAGAGCCTCGTGCCGACGCTCGCCGAGAGCCTCGCGCTGACCGTCGGGTGCATCCTCGTCGTGTTTCTCGTCGTGTTTCGCAGTGGCACCGAGCGTCTGCTCGCGATGATCCCATCGCTGTTCGCGCTGCTGGTCACGTTCTTCGCCATGCGCGTGCTCGGTGGCTCGCTGAACATCGCGACGATCCTCGTGACGACCACCGTGCTGGGTTCGACCGAGAACGATCAACTGCACTTCTTCCATCACATGCACGAGCTCGGCACCGGCGGGCTCGAGCAACGCCTCCGCCACACGCTGCGGGTGTCGGGCCGAGCGATCGCGTTCGCCACGCTGGTGAGCTCGGTCGGGTTCCTCGCGCTCGCCACATCCAGCTTTCCGCCGCTGCGCCAGTTCGGCCTGATGATGGCGTGCGCGTTCGCGCTCGCGATGATCGCCGACTTCACGATCCTCCCAGCAGCGCTGTGGCTGGTCGCGCGCGACCGGCCGCTGGAGGGTTGACGGTGTCGAGCTAATCGAAGAACTATGGCCCGTATGGTCATTCCGAGGCGGTCGCGCATCCGTCGCAGGCTGCGCGAGAGCGTGAACGACGCGATCCTGGACTCGGCCGAGGAAGTGGCGAACGAAGCGGGCCTCGGCGGGATGAGGATCACCGAGGTCGCCGATCGTGCGGGTCTCGCGGTCGGCACGCTGTACAACTATTTCCCGGATGGCGACGCGATCCTATCGGCGCTGTTTCGCGCGCGGCGCCGGATGATCGCTCCGAAGATCGCCTCCGCGCTCGCCGCGACGAAGGGTCAGCCGTTCGAGCGGCGGCTCCGAGGCTTCGTGGACGGCTTGCTCCGGATCTTCGAGCAGCACGAACGGTTCGTGCGAATCGCCGCCCTCGCCGATCGCGACGGTGGCAAGTCCACGCCGCGCGACCGGTCGTTGCTGATTCACACCGTGGACGCACTCGAGCAGATCATGCGTGACGGCGCGCGCCGCAAGTTGTTCGCGCAGGCTCGGGTTTCGGTCTACGCGCGGATGGTTCACGGCGCCGTGCGAGCGATGTTCTTGTGGCGGTTGGGGTCGAACGACGCCTCGATCGTGCGAGACGGCGAGCTGGTCGTCGACACGTTTCTCCGCGGGATCCTCCACTAGCCTCGTGACCGCACGTGCTCTCGCGCGCGTCGCGCACTCCCGCTACGCGATCGCGCTGTCCTCCCGGCCTACGCGCTGGCACGTCGTTCGCTCGTGGGTCCGGCATGACGATCGCCCAGCCGGCCACCCGCTCTCAAGTCGCAACCCTGCTCGACCCCGTCGACAATTCCGGGATCGAGCGCGTGCTCGAAGTCGGGGCGTCGCTCGACGAGCTCATCGAGGCGTTCGACGCATTCGAAGCCGCTGGGCGTTGCCCGGCCGAGCCGTCGTCGGCGCACGTCGCCGAGATTTGCGAGATCCTCGTCGACCTCGCGCGCATCCGATCGCACCCGCCGGCGGCGGCGTCCGGACGACGCGCGCCCGGTCGTTCGCGGGCGTGAGCTCGTCGCCGGATGGAGCGTGGCGAATTACGGCGCCTGGACGACGAGCCCGTTCGGGGGATCATTCGCCGGCGTCAGCTCGTCCCAGGCCAGGACCGGCGAGCCGTGGCCGGTGGTCGCGGCGAGCGAGAAGCCGTCGAGCAACGGGCCGGTCGCGAGCGGTGTCGTCGTCCACGTCGCGCCCGAGAGCGTCGCGATGTCGACGTCCGACACCATGCCGTCCTGGTACGCGATCGTCGGCGAGCCGTTGTCGAGGTATAGCGCGGCCGCGCTGCCGACCGGGTGCGTGCGATCGCCCGGGCGCTCGCCGTCGTCGACCACGACCGGCGTGCCGGGCGTGCCGTTCCACGTCGTGTACATGAGCTGGTCGCCGATCGCGTCTTGGTACGCGATGTGGACGGTGCCGTCCTCGGCGACCGCGGCGCTCGCCCACATGCCGCGATCCTGGAGCGCGACGTTGCCGTCGAGGATCGTCGGCGTGAACTGGTTCGTGTTCGCCGCGCTCTCGACGCCGAGCACGAGCGCGCGCGCGTTGCGATCGTAGTACGCGGCGACGAGCCGGCCGTCGGACATCACGCCCATGCTGACAAACAGGCCGGTGCCGGTCGGGATGTCATCGAGCTCGGTCGTCGGCGTCGCGACCTCGGTGACGCACGCGCCAGCGTTGCACACGTCGCCGCTGCCGCACGCCGGCGTGCAGTCGTTCGTCGCCGCGACACAGCTCTGCGGATCGCCCGCGGTCGCCGATTCGACGCAGCTCTCGCCCGCATCGCACAGGCCCGCGCACGTGCCGGGCGCGCTCGCGATCGTGATGCCGGTCGTCCAATCGCCGACGCTCTGCGGACTCGCCTTGTTCCCGCGCGCGAGCCGAAGCTCGGTCGTGCGATGACCGGCCCCATCGTCGACGCCGACCGCGAGGTACGCGATCGCCGGGTTGCCGCTCGCATCGATCACCATGTTCGCGAACGCGCCGATCGCCTCGTTCGCGGCCGGCGTATCGATCACGTAGTTGCTCCACGAGCCGCCCGCCGACGACTCCGCCGCGTATTTGAGCGCGGTCGCGTCGCGGTCTTGGTACGCGACGCTCGCGATGTGATTCACGAGCGCGATCGAGGTCCACGCGCCGACGTCGGGGCCGGCATCGGCGATGCCGCCGCGATAGCTGCTCGGATCGTGGGTCGGCGTGACGTCGGCCGGGATGCCGTCGACCGCGACGTACGTCAGGTTCGACGTGTCGGTCGCATCGACCGCGACGAGATCGCCGAGCACCTGGTCGTAGGTCGCGACCATCACACGCTTGTCGTCGCCGGCGATGCTCGTGAACCGACCGATCGCGCCGCGCGCGATGTCGCCCGGCAAGCACGCGGTGTCCCCGCACGGCTTGTTGTTGCAACCGCAGCCATGCAGCGCGAACAACGCGACCGCCCACACCGCGACGCCCAAGCGCGGCAGCGCGCGGCGCACGGCGCGCACGATCCGACGGCGGCGCGACCGCGGCAGCGCGAGCAGGCCGAGCGCGACGAAGATCGGAGCGGACCCGCCGGGGCTCGCGTCGCCGCTGTTGCACACGCAGCCGGTCGTACCTGCCTGGCCGTGGAAGTCGTTGCGCTTGTTCTGTGGCGCGGCGTCGGCGCCGATCGTGATGTCGGTCTCCGCCGGGGTCAGGTCGATCGACCTGGGGTGACCGATCACACGCGCGCGCGCTTCGATGTGGTGCACGCCGGCGAGCCAGAACGTCTTCGGCGACAGCGTCGGCCGCGGGTTCGGGCTCCACGCGGACCACGTGCCGTGATCAAGCCGGATCGAGTACTCGAGGTTGCCGGCGTTGCCGCCGAGCTCGAGCTGAACCCGCGGCGGCGGCGTGCTCGCCCACAGGTGTGGCGTGTCGAGGACCGCCGCCGGCGGTTGCGTGACCGACGTGACCGCGAGCGTGGTCTCGACCATCGGCGGAGTAGGCGACGACGGGACGAGGTTCGCGTAGATCGCGAGGAACGACGCGTTGTCGACGTCGGTGATCGACGTGATATCGAGGTCGAGATCGCCGATCGCCGGCAACGCGATCGAGCCGAGGCCGCTCGACAGCTGCGGCAGCACGAGCCCGAGGATGCTAGGGAACAGCTGCGCGAGATCGTCCGGGCTCTCGGTCACCGCGTCGCTGTTCTTGACCGAGATGTTTGTAAACGCATCGGTCGGCGAGCCGATCACCGGCGTCAGCTTGCCCATCTCCGAGGTCTGCAAGCCGACCGGCAGGTGGACGTCGGCGACGACGGTGAACACCCGAATGTACTGCTCGTCGACCGCGGCGAAGAAGTCGAGCTCCATCCCGGTGAACTTGATATCGAGCGCGGGGTCCGCGACGACCGGGTTGCCGTTGCTGTCGGTCGTGAACGTGTTCGCGCCGAGCGTGATCACCGGCGGGCTCTGCGGGCGCAGCCCGACCGCCATCGGCGACGCGGTCGCGACGAGCTTGGTCAGCGAGCGCGACACCAGGCCGATCGTGTCGGTCGTCAGCTCGCTGACCGTGTCGTGTCCGACCGTGAGGCAGAACAGGCCGCCGTTGTAGCCGGCGTACGCGAGCTGGTCGAGCTGCGACTTGTGGATGCCGATGCCTACGTCGTAGGTCTCGCCGGTGTCCGGGCGCGTGTTGCCCGAGAAGTACGCCGACTGCGGGATCGAGATCGGCGCCGGCTCGGTCGACGGCGGACCACATCGATCGCGCGGAGCGCCCGACGGTTCCATGCCACCGAGCAGGCCGAGCGCGATGCCACCGGTGTTAGTCGTAGCGTAGCCGCCGGCGACCTCGTAGAGATCCATCGAGCCGGTCGTACCGGGCGAGAACGAGCCGAACAATGCGGTCCCGACCGCCCGACCGTCGATGCCGAGCTCCTCGAGGCAGTTCGCGCCTTCCATGCACACGTTGTTCGTGCAAGCGGTCGCGAACGAGCTGCCACACTCTGCGGTCGTGCCGCCCGGGCACGCCTTGCACGTGGCGCTGTTGATCGCGCTCTCGATCGGCGACGTTAGCTGGCTCTCGAGCAGGCTGAGGAAGAAACTGAGGCCGAGATCCGCGATGTCGCAGGCGATGCTGCCGCCGAGCGAGACGTCGGCGCTCTCGAGGTTCGTGAGCGTGACCGTGCCTGCGGCGATGCGCGTGGTGGCGGCGGTCGCGTCCTGCGTGAAGTCGATCGGCAGCGCGACCGTGACATCGGGGACCGAGCCTTGCGTCGTATCGACGGTCACCGTGCAATCGCCGAACACCGGGACGTTGACCGGGATCGGGGTCATCGTCTTGAGTCGCGCGTTCACGGTGACGTCGAGCTCGGAAGCGCCCTGCTTCGGCGCGAGCACGAGCCGCGGCGAATCGCCGGTGTGCTGCGAGATGTCGATGTTGATCGGACCGCACGGGTTCTGCGCGACGCCACCGGGGCAGCAGATCGGCGTGGTGCCGCTGCAGCTCGCGGGGACGTTGAATGCGATCACGCCGTTCGTGCCACCCGCGAGGCTATCGACCAGCGCCGCGGGATCTGCGGTGATCGCGGCGAGGCCGGTCTGGGACACGCGAGCTTGCGCCGCGTTCGCAGTCCGCTTGCCGGGCGCGAAGCCACCGGGGATCGGCTGCAGCCCACAACCTCCGCAGCCGCTGCATCCGCCGCCCGAGCACGACGCGATCAACAACGCGGCCACGACCAAGACGAACCAATCGACACGCGGGAGCTTCATCGCCTCGGAGACTGCTGGAGATCGTCCGCGCGATCAACGGTGAAGAGGTGACACCGCGGCGCCCCCCCGCGGCGATCGCCAGCTTCGCCGCAAGTTGACAATAGAGACACCGTCCCCAGGGTTTTACGTTTGGCGGCGCGTTGTTAGCGATCGCTATGTCGGCCGCAAGTGGACAAAAGAGACAGCGTCACCTATTGGACGGCGCCCTGGACGAGGACGTAGCCGGTCTGTTCGCCGATGGTCAGGTTGGTGACGCTGACGCCACCGACGGTAGGTAGCGGAATCGCGCCGACGGAGCCGGAGCCGACGGCGATGACCCGCGACAGCGCGAAGGACAGGATCGCTTGGAACTGCTCGTTGGAGAGCTCGTTCGCACCGTCGACGCCGGTGTCATCGACATCGACGTAGACGGTCGGGGTGCCGACATCGAGCTTCATCGCGCCGGTCGCGTCGGCGGTGACCTTGAGGTCGACTTGCGCGTTGATCGCGACGCTGGTGACGACGTCGCCGTTGTTCTGGAACGAGCCGAGCAGGTCGCCGATCGTCAGCACGAGGCCATCGCCGGTGGCATCGACGTACGGCGGCACCGCGGTGGTGACGTCGACCGCGTTGTAGAGCGTGCCGAGGTTGCCGTACGATCCGTTGGTCAGGTCGATGTTCTGGTCGAGGCCGCCCGACGCCCACAGGCTGCCGAACAGCTGGTTCGCCGCGTTCTGCGCGACCGCGAGCTGGAACCCGTGTGACGTGTCCATCATCGGCGGCGTGCTCGCGATGCTGACGAAGCCGGGCGCCTTGTCGTCGCCTTCGGCGCGCAGCGTGGTGTCGAGGCCGACGATCGCGCCGGCGCTGGAGAAGTTGATCGTCGCCGGCTTGACCGTGATGTCGATCGTGCGCCCGAACACGGTGACCTGCTCGGTCTTGTTGAGGCCGGCGAGCGCGGTGTTGAGCGACGGCACGACGAACTTCTCGGCCGCCCACGCGACGATCGGGCCGAGCGAGGTGTTGAGGTCGAGCATGTCGGCGATGTCGCCGATCAGGCCGCCGAGCTCGATGTCGAGACCGGTGAAGCTGACGTTCGAGTTGTCGAGCGCGATCGCGAAGCCGCCGTTGCTGGTGTCGATGCCGATCGCGAGGTTGCCGGTGACCGACACGTGCGACGCCGAGATCGTGATGTCTCGGCTGCCGTTGATGCACGCCGCGGCGTAGTTGAGATGCATGGCGATGAACACGTTGTCGAGCTCGCCGTCGAGCGCGAGCCCGCCGGTCTGCGGCACCATGCCGACCGTCGCGCCGCCGATCGTGAAGCTCGTGATCGAGCCCTGGACGTACAGGCAGTCGGGGCCGTTCGGTGCGCCGTCGTTGATCACGGGGTTGCCGGCTTCGAGCGTGGTCGTGAGGTCACCGCTCGTCATGTAGTTGGCCGCGACCCGACCGATCGCGGCGAACGTCTCGGCCGACAGCGCCGCGGTCAGGCCGTTCGTCACCGGGTTCGCGATCGCGGTCATCGGACCGGCGACCACCGCGCGCGTCGCGGTGCCTTGGTTGCCCGACGCGTCGCTCGCGATCGCGTGCAGCAAGTTCGTGCCCGGCGTGACGGGTACGGTTGCGGTGAACGAGCCATCGCCGGCGACCGGGGCGGCGACGCCGTTGATCGTCAGCGAGGTGACGCCGACGTCGTCGGTCGCGGTGCCGGTGACCGTTACGGCCTGGACGTCGCCGGCGATCGTGCCGCGAGCGGGGGTGGTGATGGTGACACGAGGGGCGTTGGGATCGAGGGCGGGACCATTCGGGTTGTACGGATGGTCGGTGCACGCGGTGAGGAGTCCGACGATGCCGAAGGCGATAATTTTGAAGTTGCGCATGTCGAATCTCCCGTTGATGCGGAGACGTTCAGCAAGAAGGAGGCCACGCCGTCGAACCACTTGTCCTGCGCGGGAGCGTTCGCGAGCACGACCCGACCGTCGCTGCGATCCTGCCAAGATACGCGCGTTGTTCGGGGATCTTTCGAGCCGATCGCGAGCGTGCCGCCGGTGGCTACTGGATATGTCACCAGGATGACGACGATCGGCCGGCCGCTCCCCGGCTCGACCCCGATCTTGGCCTGCGCCGAGTCCGGAATCAGGGGTTTACCATCGATCGTGACCTCGACCGACGACATCGCGTAGGCGGTCAGGACCAGGCGCAGGGTCTCGAGCATGAGCGACGCCGGCTGGCTGGTCACCCGGGCGAGCACCGCTTCGTTCGCCGCGCCCGAGCCCGGCCGGTAGCCCACGAGCAGCGCTAGCTCGCACGGCTCGAGCTGGGCCACGACCGTGCGCAGTGGCGGGAACGTGTGACCCCAGGCCGGCGTACCTGCCAGCGCGATGGCTAGGACAGTAGCCAGCGCGAGGGGCGATCGGACCCGCGCCGGATGGCCTGGGTTTCCGGATCGTGTACGAGGACGTGCACGTGGCACGTGGCACGTGCGCGTGCTCGTACACGATCCCTGCCGCGCCAACGCTGCGCTCATCGGGAGACGTCCGGGATCGTCTTCGAATTGCTCCCTCACATCCGGCGGCCGCCGGGTCGCGGGGGACTTCGCCTGCGCGAGCGGCGGTCTCGGCGCGTGCCAGCCGTTCCCGTCGATGTCGACCCAGATCGGGTTCGTCATCGCGAACGGCCTCGCGTAGTGCAGGTGTTGCGGGACCAGCGCCGACGTGATCGGCAGCGACGACAGGTTGATGCCGACCGACAGCGCGCCGATGATCGCCGAGACATCGAGCGGCGGAAACTCGGTCGCGGAGTTGACCGGGAACATGTTCGAGTCGCCGTTGACCTCCGCGACGATCCAGCAATCGACCGAGCACTGCACCGGCACGTGAGCCTCGTAGGTCCCCTGCCCGGCCGGAATCGGCTGGTCGTAGACCACCGCGCCGCCGTTCGAGTAGACGGTGAGCTCGTTGACCGCGGCCCAGCTCGGCGCCTTGACCACGATGTCGACATCGATCGTCGGATCGCTGTCGACCACGGTGTCGCCGATCATCGCGCCCTTGATCGTCATCTCGACCAGCGGTGCGGTCGTCGCGACCGCGCGATGCGCCTTGATCGCGGCGATCACGTCGGCGCGCGTGAACGCACCGGGCGCGTCCTTGCCCTGTCCGACGTAGATCATCGTGCGCGCATAGCCCGGCTCGTCGCCGAGCGTCTGGTGGCTGTCGGACGCGCCGAGGCCGGTCGGCGACAGGCCGTGGTCGAGCATCGTGAACCAGGTCTCGACGACCCCGGGGAACGTCGGGTGGCCGTCGGCGCCGAGCACGACCTGGCCGGGCACCGGCTGCGGATCGGGGAACGGCCCCGCGGGCAGCGGGTTCGGCGCCTTGAACGTGTGGATATCTTCGAGCCGACGGCCGGTGACGAGCTCGAGCGCATCGAAGTCGGTGGCTGTACGCCGGCGCCTGGAACTCCATGCCGTACGGTGCGAACACGCCGAGGATGCCGCTCGGCGCGTACGGCAGCGCGGTGTCTTGGTCGATGAAGAACTGCGAGAAGTAGCCGAGCACGGGCTGGCGCGGATGCGCGACGTCGACGATCGCGCTGGCCGGATCGGTCGCGAGCCCGCGCAGGGTCGCGAACAGATCGCCCGGCGTCTGATGGAACCACTGGAACTCTCCGCCGCGAGTCGAGCCCGGATCGACGGTGAGCGGAAAGCCGATGAAGTGGCCCATCTCGAACGTCGTCAGCTCCATGCCGGGAATGCCGAGCAGCCAGTTCGACAGGCCGGTCGCGCCGATCACCGGCGCGTAGTCGGTGATGAAGTTGTGATCGGTCGCGGTCGCGACATCGAGGCCCTCCGCGGCGCAGCTCGCGACCCGCAGCGGGATCGGCAAGCCGCTGTCGGTCGACGGTTGCGCGTGGATGTGAAAGTCGGCGGCGATCCAGCCGTCGCTCGAGAACGATCGCTGGAGCTGGACGAGCTCGGCGGCGTACGAGCCGGCGCCGATCGAGATCGTCTTGGTGTACAGCTCGTACTCCGGGCCGCGCGAGACGACGAGGTCGTACGTACCGGGCCGCACCGTCGCGTTGAGGTTGCCGTCGACCGTCCACCACGCGTTCTCGACGTAGCGGTCGGTGCCGTCGTACGCGGTCGGCCGCACGCGCTCGCCGAGCGTGAGCGAGTACAGGATGTCGCGGCCGTCGATGCCCTTGATCTGCGAGTTGTGGCCGATCAGCTGGATCTTGACCGGCGCGTGGCGGCCGAGCTCGTCGACGACCGAGACCGCGAGCGACGCCGGCGGCGCGATCGTGACGAACACGCCCGTCGCCTGCCCGGCGGTGATCGTGAACGGCTGCGCATCGGTCGTGACCCGATCGTCGGCGAGCACGCGATACGAGTAGCTGCCCGGCGCGAGGTGGCCGAAGAACGCGCCGCCGTCGTCGGTCGTCATCTGATCGAGCGGGTTCCCGTCGCTGTCGAGCACGATCACGTTAGCGTTCGCGACCGGCGCGGAGGTCTGCGAGTCGACGAGGTAGCCGCCGAACGTGCCGGTCGGCTGGTTGCGGATCTCGTAGATCGTGTCGAGCACCGACGCGACGTCGCCCTTGCCGATCACGAAGTACGACTCGTACGTGCGCTGCTCGCCCGCTTGCAGCTGCGCCGGCGGGTTGTACATGTACGCGCCGGTCACGCCGGCGTACGTGAACGGCAGCAGCATCGAGTACGGCGTGATCTTCTGGTTGCCGTAGCCGGTGTTGAACGTGTTGACGTAGTTGTCCGCGGTCGCCGGGATGGTCAGGCCGTACGACACGCCCGGGCCGCGGCTCGCGAGAAAATCCGCGACCATGCCGGGGAACGCGGGGAACCCCGACGCCTGCTTGTAGCTGTCCTGGATCGCGAATCGCACGTTGAACCCGGCGATGCCGGGTACGAACAAGCTCTGCTCGCCTCCGAGCAGCGGGAACTGGCCGAGCGGCGCGGATAGCTGGAGCGACGAGATGCCCGGGATGTTCATCCCGAGCAAGCTGTCGAGCTGCGACGGCATCAAGTACGGGAACGGGTGTGCGCCACTGTCCGGGTTCTTGATCGTCGTCTCGATCGTGACGTACTTCTTGCCCGGCTCGAGCCGGTAGACCTGGGTCATCTCGAGCGGCGGGTTCGTGCTCGGGAACACGAGCCCGGTGTTGAGCAGCGAGACCATCTCGAACAGATCGCCGCCGATACCGGTGACCGTGACCTCCGCGGGGCCGCCGTCGCTACCGTCGGCGGTGACCGAGACGTCGGTCGGATCGATCACGGTGAACACGAACCCGGGCAACAGCTCGGCGAGCTGGTCGTTGCCGTGGGTGTCGCCGGCCGGGCGCTGCAAGTCGGCGTCGATCAGCGTGCCGCCGAACGTCGTGTTGACCCGGCCGGCGGCGACCTCGGTGCCGTCTTTCAACCGGAACGACTTGTCCGCGATGATCAGGCGAATCTGATCGTTCTCGAGGATGAAGTCGCCGACCTCGCCGACCGCGTGCGGCCCGCCGATGACCTCCTCGAGCTTGCCGATCCGCTGGGCGCGCGACTGCGGCGCCTGCGTACCGCACGTCGCGAGCGCGATCACGATCGCGGCGCCGCATCCGGCTCGCAAGATCAAAGCGAGACCTCCGCGGCGAGCTGCGCGCGATCGTTCGCGAGCTCGCGCCCCGGTTGCTCGTCGACGTGGGTCAGCTCGAGCTGCAATCGCATGCGCAATCGTGGCACGCCGAGCACCGCGCCGATCGTGTGCTCGATCACGCGGTCGGTCGTGATCAGGCTCGACGGATCGAGGATGCCGAACCGATAACCGACCGCGACCGGCAACGCGGCGGGAATTCGAACCATCGCCTGGGCGTGCGCGCCGTACGCGTCTTGCGCGGGCCCGCCGGTCGTGTCGAACGTCGTGTGCTCGGCGACGAGCCCGCCGCCGAGCGACACCGGCCCCAGGCCGAGCTGCGCTCCGAACGCGCCCTGGTAGTCGGTCTCGTCCTGGCGAAACGGCAGCGCACCGATCGTGCGCGGGTTGTAGCGCCCCGACGCGACGAGCCACGAGTCGTGCGGCAGGCGGAGCAGCGCGGTCGCCGACAGTGCGAGCGAGTTGTTGTCGTTGTTCGACGAGAACTCGTCCGCGCCATTCTGCGCCGCGACCTCGAACCCGAACCGCGCGCCCGAGGTCGGCACTTCGGGGTCGAGCCGGATCGCCGCGCCGATCGATCGGCCCGGCGGCAACCCCGGCGTCTGGTAGCCCTGGGTCGGCAGCACGCCGCGGCTCTCGATCGGCCGGTCGACGAACGCGCGCGACGTATCCGGAATCTGCGCCTCGGGATCGACGAGCGCCTGGAAGTAGCCGCCGCGGCCGGTGACGTCGCCCGCGATCCGGGCGTCGACGTACGCGTCGCGCAGGCCGACCGCGATGTTGCCCTGCGGCGAGTTGATCTGCGTGCGCTGATCGACCGCGCCATCGAACGACACGACGAACGCCGCGATGTTCCCGAGCTTGCCGCGGGCGCCGACGCGCGCGTTCTGCAGCTCGAAGCCGTCGTCGCGGCCGATGTACTCGACGTTCGGATCGGCCTGGATCGCGATGTACTGCAGCCGGATGAAGCCGAACGGCTGCCACGAGAATCCGGTCGCCGGCGCGACCGGCTCGGGCGGCGGGCGGTTCGCCTCGCTGTTGGCCGGGACGCGTTCGGCCGGCGGAACGGCCGGGGCCGGCGCGGCGTCGCCCGGCTTCGACTCGTCGCTCGGAGGCTGCGTCTCGCCTACCGGCGCGGGCGCGACGGGCCCCGCCGGTTGCGCGGCGACCATGCGCGGAACGAGCAGCGCGGCGCCGAGCACGGCGCCCTTGAACAGATGGCGTTGTGCGATCACGTGGCGTCGAGCGTAAACGCAACGCCGCGTGCGGAGCGTGGCGCTGGCGTGAAATCGCCGCTCTTTAGAGGTTCATGATTCGCCTCGTGCTCAACGCAGCGGCGGTGTCGTTAGGCCGGAGCGAACCAATCGCGAGCGAGCGGCCGCAGCGGGGTCGGGTGTTCAACGCGATGCTCTCGGCGGCGCGGCCGATCTCGTCGGCGAGCGACTTGCGGCGCGAGCGCAGCTTCGGCTCGATCGGGGCGAGCTGTTCGAGGACGGTGAGCGATTGAGCGAGGACATCGAGCATGGCGTGGCCTTTCGTGGATGAGCGGACGCCCGACTCGCCGGGGCCGTCTCGCCCCGTCGCGCCGCACTCGCGCCGGCGCCGTGACGAGCGCGGGCACAGATCTCCGCACGCGTCGGTCGATCCAACTCTGCGGCGGCCGCTCGCAGGCGTCGGTGGTCCCCGGCGCTCGGCGCGGCGCTGGCGCGAAGCGGCGCAGGGCGACGGCCCCGGCGAATCGGAAGCCGCGAGGGCGAAAGCTGGCGACGGCGGCGGCATCGGCAACGGCATCGGCAACGGCATCGGCGACGGCTACGGCGACGGCTACGGCTACGGCTACGGCTACGGCTACGGCTACGGCTACGGCGTCGGCGTCGGCGTCGGCGGCGGCTACGGCGACGGCGGCGGCTTTAGAACCCTCGATGCTCCTTCGCTCGCGCCGATGGGCGGAACGTCTCTCTCGCCCTGCGCCGCTTCGCGCTTGTCCCGCGCCGAGCGCCGAGTGCGCCGGCGCCTGCGATCGATCGCCGCGGAGTTGATCGGCCGGCGAGGGCGGTGGCCAGCGCCCGCGCTCGTCACGGGACCCGCGCGACTGCGGCGCGACGGGCGAGAGAGAGACGTTCCTACCCATCGGCCACTCACTTCGGAGGATCACCATGTCGTTCTACGCCCTCGACTTCGCCCTCGCCGTCCTGCAGCAGCTCGCCCCTGTCGAGGCCAAGGTGCGCCGCACGCGCAAGTCACTCGCCGACGAGATCGCCCGCGCCGGCGAGAGCGTCGCGCTCAACCTCAGCGAAGGCCGCATGCGCGTCGGGCTCGATCGCCCCGACTTTTATCGCCGCGCCGCCGGCAGCGCGAGCGAGCTCACGACCGCCCTCCTGATCGCGCGCGCCCGCGGCGTCATCACCGCCGAGGACTTCGCGGCGGTCGACGAGCCGCTCGACCACGTCCGCGCGATCCTGTGGCGGCTCACGCACTGAGCTTTCGCGCCGGCCAACTGATTTCGGCACCCTTCGCGCAAAGCGCACGACGGTGCGAAGCGGCCGGCGACGCCAGGCGTAAGCGGGCTGTCGGCGCCAGAACGTCGCCTCGCGGCTACGGCAAACGGAGACGGACACGAATACGGATCCGGCAAACGGAGACGGCTACGGCAAACGGATACGGATACGGATACGGCGAACGGCTACGGCTACGGCTACGGCTACGGCTACGGATCCGTCCACGGCCCCGGCCGCTGCTCAGAGACGCGTCAGCGGCGCCGGCGGCGGCGGACCACGAACCCGATCGCAAGGACGATCGGCCACAGCGAGGCTGGGTGCCCCACGCTGCACGAGTAGTAGCTCTTCTCGCCTCCCGGCCCACTATCCGAGCCGGTGTCCGAGCCGGCGCCGTCACCGGTCAGCGCCACGCTCGCGGTGCCACCATCGTAGTCGACCATGAACGTCGCGCTCTCGTTGCCGACCTCTTGCGCTTCGAACACGACGAGCCAAGTGGCTGCGCCGTTCGCGGGGATCTGCGCTTGATCCGGCGTCGCGACGATCGCGAACTCGCTCGCGTTCGGGCCGACGATCCGCGGATTGCTCGTCTGGATCGCGGTGGTCGAGCAGTTCGACAAGTTGATCTGCTGGCCGATCGTCGTGGTCTGGACCGGCGCGACCCCGAAGTAGACCGAGTCTGGGCTCGGCGTCACGCCCGCATCGAGCGCTTCGACCGCGAGTGCGATCGTGTCCGGCGCGCCACCCGGAATATCGGTCGTGACCGTCACCTGGGACTGCACCGCGCCCACCGCGGTCGGCGCCGCGATCACATCGAACGTCACCATGTTCGCGCCGTCGCCCGCGACCGAGGCCGGCAGCGTAGGCGGCATCACCGTGAACGGCGCGTCGGGCGTCGACAGCGCACTGATCACGAACGAGCCGTCGGCGTCGCCGATCACGGTGAACGTCTGATCCTTGGTTTGGCCGGCGCACACCGGGCCGAAGTCGACCATCACGTCGGGGTTCACCGACATCGCGGTCGCGAGCGCCTGACCGGTGACTTGCACCGTGCGCGTCTGGCCGCCGTCATAGGTCGCGATCAGCGAGCCGGTGACCGACTCGGCCGTGCTCGCCGCGAACGAGACCTGCGCGTTGGCCGCGCCGCCACCGGCGGCGAGCACGGTGCCCGCAGCGGGGGCACTCATCAGCGTCATGTCGGTGCCAGTGAACGTCACGCTCTCGAGCGTCATCGACGCGGTGCCGGTGTTCGACAGATCGATCGTCTCCATCAGCGGCTCGCCGACGCGGGTCGTCGGGATCGTCGCGGGGCTCGGCGCGATCGACAGGTTCGAATCGATCCCGTTGCAGCTCAATGGCAGCGTCACGGTCGGGTGCGTCGGATCGTTGGACGTCACCACGAAGCTGCCGCTCATCCCCCCGGTCGCGGTCGGCGCGCACTCGAGCATGTACGGCTGCGACGAGCCCGGCGCGACGTTGTAGGCGCCGGTCGGGCCCGACGTGATCGTGAAGCCGGCGGACGCGGTCACCGAGCTGACGCTCAACGTCGAGCCGCCGAGGTTGGCGACGCTGATCCCGACCGGCGTGCTCACCGTGTTGCGGCGGACATCGCCGAACGCGATCGATCCCGGCGACACGCTGATCTCGATCGGCGGTGCCATCCCGGTGCCGGTCACCGAGAGTGTGGTCGACGATGTCGAGCCGGTGACGTAGATCGTGCACGCGATCGTCCCGACGACGTTCGGCGTGAAGGTCGCGGTGAACGAATACGTGTCGTATTCGTCCGGGATGCACGCGACCGGACACACCGTCTGCGGGGGACCGGGACAGCCGACCTCGCAGGTCTCGTCGACCAACGCCGGCAAGCCCGGCGCGTTGACCGTGAACGCGCCACAGCTCGACGAGATCGCAGTGATCAAGTCCGAGCTCGCCGCGCCACCGGATGGAGAGATCGTGATCGTCTGAGGCGGTGACGATTGCCCGATCAGCTCGGTTGGAAAGGTCGGGCTGGTGACCTTGATCAGGTACTCGGCAGTCTCCGACTCCGAGGGCACGCCCTGGCAGGCGCCGAGCACGAGCAACCCGAGACACAAGTTGGACCGCCGCACCGACCAAGGATCCCGCGCGTATCCTCGCGATGTCAACGGAAGAACCGCGGGTAGGTGGGGGTCGTACCCGTGCTTCAGGGTTTGACTCCGAGGGGTTCGTTCGTAAATGATCCATCAGTGATCGGCACGATCGCGGGCAACTACCGCATCCTCGACGTCGTCAGCATCGGCGGGATGGGGACCGTGTATCGCGCGGAGCACACGCTGATCGGGCGATTCGCCGCGGTGAAGGTGCTGCATCCGGAGATGTCGGCGAGCCGCGATATCGTGAACCGGTTCTTCAACGAGGCGAAAGCGACGACGTCGATCAACCACCCGGGCATCGTCGAGGTGTTCGACTTCGGATACCTCGAGAGCGGCCACGCGTATCTCGTGATGGAGTTCCTCGACGGTCAGCCGCTGAACAAGCTGATCGCGAACGCCGGCCAGATCCACGAAGGTCACGCCGCGGTGATCTTGTCGCGCGTGTGCGTCGCGCTCGCCGCCGCGCATGCGAAGGGGATCGTCCACCGCGATCTCAAGCCGGACAATATCTTCATGGTCGCGGATCCCGAGTCGCCGTTCGGCGAGCGGCCGAAGCTGCTCGATTTCGGCATCGCGAAGCTGACCGATGTCGGGCTCGCGAGCTCGGCGACCAAGACCGGCGCGGTGATGGGCACGCCGACCTATATGTCGCCCGAGCAGTGCAAGGGCACCGGCAACGTCGACCACCGCGCCGATCTCTATTCGATCGGCTGCATCTTCTATCAGCTCGTCGCCGGCCGGCCGCCGTTTACCGATCGGGGCGCCGGCGAGCTGATCGGCGCGCATCTGTTCGTGCAGCCCGAGCCGCCGTCGCGGTTTGTCGCGATCACGGCGGAGGCCGATCAGCTGATCATGGCGCTGCTCGCGAAGGATCCGGCGCACCGGCCGCAGACCGCGATGGAGCTCGCGCACGCGCTCGCCTCGATCGCGCAGCACCACGGCCTCGGCCAGATGCCGAGCTGGAGCGGGCTGCAACCGGTCGCCGGGATCCCGAGCTACACCCCGTCGGCGTCGAGCGCGCCGAGCTACACGCCGTCCGCGCCGAGCTACACGCCGTCGGCGATGGGCGCGCCGAGCTACACGCCGTCGCGCTCGAGCACGCCGCCGGCGGCGCCGCGATCGAGGACCGCGAGTAGCTCGCCGGATCAGCCGACCACGCTGTCGGGTGCGGCGAGCCAGCCGATGATCACGGTGAAGCCGCGCCGCTCGCGCGGTGGGCTGTGGGCCGCGGTCGCGGTGGTCGCGCTCGCAGCGGGCGGCATCACGGCGGTCGCGGTGACCGGACGGTCGCAGGCGCCGTCGCCCGAAGTCGCGACGCCGGGATCGCCGTCCCCGAGCACGACGCCGTCCCCGTCGCCGTCCCCGTCCCCGTCGCCGTCGCCGTCCCCGTCGCCGTCCCCGTCGCCGTCGCCGTCCCCGTCGCCGACGCCGTCACAGATGCCGACGCCGTCACCCGTTGCGACGCCGTCACCCGTTGCGACGCCGTCACCCGTTGCGACGCCGTCACCCGTTGCGACACCGTCACCCGTTGCGACACCGTCGCCGGTTCCGAAGGCGACGCCGACGCCGACGCCGACGCCGACGCCGACGCCGACGCCGACGATCGACACGCAGGCGAAGAGAGTTCCGGTCGTGAAGAAAGATCTGGCGAAGCCGAATGCGAAGAATCCGGTCGTCAGGCCGAAGCCGAAGAAGCCCAAGGCCGACGATCCCAGCTCGCTGATCGAAACGGACGTCGACTGATGAAACGCATCGCCTGGGTCTTGGTTGCGCTCGTCGCGAGCGCAGGGCTCGCGACTGCCCAGCCGGCGCCATCGAGCGAGAAGGTCGACGCGAAGGCGCTGATGGCGTCGGGCCTCAAGCTGCTCACCGCGAAGGACTATCTCGGCGCGCTCGCGGTCTTCAAAGACGCGTACGCGCGGTTCCCGAGCGCGAGGATCCTGTTGAACATCGGCACGACGCTCCGCCTGCTCGACCGCAACGCCGATGCCGCGAACGCGTACCAGCGCTTCCTCGACGCGACCGACGCCGACCGCGTGAAGAAGCCAGAAGTCGTGCGGGTGCTCGCCACGCTCGACGCCACGCTCGGGACGCTCGAGATCACGTCGGATCCCGCCGACGCCGAGATCCAGATCGGCGACGACGAGTGGCGCCCGGTGTTCGACGTCAGGCGCTGGCGCGTCCCCCCGGGCACGGTCACGGTGCACGGCCGCCACGCTGGCTACGATCTCGGCGAGCGCTCGGTCACGATCGCCGCCGGCGCATCGGCGGCCGTGCCGATGGTACTCACGGCAACGGCGACGCCGGTCACGCCGACGACCACCGTGGTCTCGACCGGGTCGACCGGGATCCACGCCAGCGCTCGGCCGCTCGAGCCGCCGCCGATGAAGATCGGCGCGTTCGCGGCAGCGCACATCGACGTGCTCAACAAGGGCGGCGCCGCCGTGGTCGGCGCGCTCTACGACTTCACTCCGCGCATCGAGATCCAGGCCGCGGGCCTCATCGGCCCGAGCTCCGGCGCGTTCGTGGGCGGGCGGTTCGCGGTGTTGACCGGTGCGTTGAAGCCCCTCGTCAGCGCCGGGATGCCGGTCGTGTTCTCGAGCGGCCCGCGATTCTCGATCCGCGGAGCCGCCGGCGTCGAGTACGCGATCAATCGCCACCTCTCGATCATCGCGGAGGTGGGCGTCGAGCACGTGTTCAACCCCGAGGCGAACATCAAATCGACGCTGTTCGTGCCCGCGCTCGGCGCCGCTGGCCGGCTGTAATCGGGACGGCCTCAGAGCCGGTAGTGGAGCTGGAGCAGCGACCAGCCACCCGTCGGCCCGCCCGACGGCTCGGTCGGGTTGTCGTTCGTGCGACCGAGCGCGAACAGCTCGACGCGATTGTTCAGGATCAGCTCGAGGTGCGACAGCATGAACCAATGCAAGTTGA
The DNA here is from genome assembly GCA_963848295.1 of uncultured delta proteobacterium. GTDB lineage: Bacteria > Myxococcota_A > Polyangia > Haliangiales > Haliangiaceae > JABFXX01. The sequence goes on from CAWKDB010000010.1 coordinate 733,359, forward strand.
GATCGACGCAGTCGCGCTCGAGGTTGCGGACGCGGATGTCCTCGTCGTAGTGGCCGAGCCCGACGTCGAGGAGGATCGACGAGGTGAACCAGTGCGACGCGAGTAGGTAACCGACGAGCGCGGTCGGCGCGCCTCCCGCGTCGATGACGTGGTCGGCGAGCTGCACCTCGGCCTGGACCAGGATGTCGGGGCTCGCGAAGTAGTACTTGCCGGTCAGGCCGCCGCGGTAGGTCTTCTCGTCCTTCGAGACGCCGATCAGGCCCTCGGCGCCGATCGCGGCGTGGCTGGTCGGTCGCCACTCGGCGTATACCGCCGCGCCGTTGTCGTGGTTGACCGGATCGATGAGCGGATCGTGGACGAACCCGGTGAGGTGCGCCTCGTAGTCTTGTTTGATGTACTCGACCGCCGCGCCATAGGTCTCGCCGTAGAGCGGTGTGCCGCCGAATTGCCGGGTGTAGTCGACGTGCTCGGCGAGCCGCAGCCCGAACACCGGCATGAACCGGCCGGCGCGGATGAACAAGCCTTCGTTGCTGCCCGCGTCGGATTGCCACTGCAGGTAGTGCTCCCGCGACCACACGTACGTCGCCGCTTCGTTGCCGTACTCCGGCGGGCGGTAGCCGACCGTGACGTGCAGCTGGAACGCCTTGTAGGTCGCCGCCGCGTAGACGTCGACCTGCATCGGGAACGCCGCGAGGTAATCCTGCGGCGACTTGAAGTAGCCCCCGGTGGTGCGCACATCGCCGCCGAGCTCGAGCCAGCTCGGCAACGGGATCTTTCCGTACATGAACTCCGGCGGGTCGCCGAACTGCGACATCGCCTGCGACGCGGCCATGCCGTTCTCGTTGAGCAGGCCGCCGCCGGCGGGGTTGACGTGACAGCCGCTGCACGTGGCGTCGCGGCTCAGCTGAAATTGCGGATACGCGCGAGCGGGTCTCGCGGCGGTGGCCAGGCCCGCGACGATCGCGATGGCGACGAGCGCGTGCTTGGTCACTCGCAGACTCCCGTCGCGCAGGTACCCGGGCACGTCATCTGGAGCTCGCCGAAGTTGCCATCGGCCGTGCATGCGACGAGGTTGTTGCCGTCACACACGTAGCCGGTGTCCGGGACGCACTGCGCACCGTCGGCGCCCGCGGCGATCCAGTCTTGGATCAAGTAGATGTCCTCGTTCGGCATCGGCGCGTCGTACGGCATGCGGATCAAGCCGCTCAGCCCCGTGCGACTCGGTAATCCGGTGGTGATCGACTGGTAGAGCTGCGAGCCGGTCGGCGCCATCTGATCGCCCGGCAGCACGACCAGGTTGTCGACGATCGAGGCACGTGCTCCGGCCACCGTATCGAGCACGTAGCCCTGGGCCTGCGCGAACGTCGAGTGGCACTCGGCCTTGCCGCACGTCGGTGCGAGGATCGCCTCGGTGATGTACGCCAGCGTCTGCGGTCGATCGTCGGCATCTCGAGTACAACCCGCGCTTGCGATCGCGAGCGCGAGCCACGCTAGACTTCGCATAGGCAGCGACCATACAGCACAGCCGCGCGGCGACGCGACTGCACGGCGGTACGCTGTGTTACTTGGTCGAGCGGGCGCGTGCGCGACGCAGGGTCGATCCCGCCCCACTCGAGCTCAATCGCGCGAACCGCGCGGGCGCAGTGGGCCGGCGGACGCGGCGCGACAGGGCCGGCGGCGGCGGCGCGGCGCGATACGCGACGGCATCGCGGTTCTCACCGCGCAACACCAGGCGAACGCCGGCAAACGAACCGATCGAGCACACCTTGTTGTCGATCATGCCCGCGGCGAGCGCGATCCGACGCACGACGTCTTCGGTGACGTCGGTGCCGCGCTTGGACCGCTTCGGCCACGCGACCCAGAACCCGCCTTCGGGATGCAGCCGCGCCGCGATGTCGGCGAACCGGCGCTCGAGATCCGCGATGCGATCGACGAACAGCACCACCACATCGACCGGCGGCAATCGCAGATCGTGCGCGATCCGGACGTCATCCTCGGCCGCGGACACGGCGAACCGGCGCGCGAACGCGACCGGCGCGTTCAGCAGGCAGACCTTGTTGCCTGCTTTGATCCCCAGCTTCTTGGGGAGTGGTGTTCCCGATGTGCCAGCCATGTCCGATCGGGATAATGCAGCCGCCGCGTACGAGGTCAAACAGGAAGCCCCGAACATCTCGTAAGTCTCGGTGGCGGTTAGGATCTTCTCCGATCTCTCCGCTCCCGCGCTTTGGTGATGATCGGTACGCTTTCGCGAGCGAATAGCGGGCATTCCGGCCGGTTGCAAAAAGTGGTGGTCGTGACCGGCCGTTTCCTTGACTTTGCAGTCCGAGTTCGTCACCAAGCGATCACCACGTGCCCAACGGTCTCCTGCTCGTCAACCTCGGCACGCCCGACGCGCCGACCACCGCCGCGGTCCGGCGCTACCTCGCGGAGTTTCTGTCCGACCCGCGCGTGATCGACATCAACCCGGTGTTGCGCGCGCTGCTGCTCCACCTCGTCATCCTGCGCGTCCGCCCCGCGAAGAGCGCCCGCGCCTACCAGGCCGTGTGGGATGTCGAGCGCGGCTCGCCGTTGCTCTATCACTCGCGCGATCTGGCGGCCGCCGTCGCCGCCCGGCTCGGCGGGAGCTGGAAGGTCGAGCTCGCGATGCGCTACGGCTCGCCTTCGATCGGCGATGCCCTCGGCAAGCTCGGCGACGTCGATCGCATCGTCGCGCTCCCGCTGTTTCCGCAGTACGCCGACTCGTCGTACGAGACCGCGATGGTGCGGATCCGCGAGCTGGCTAGCAAAGCCGCGCTCGCCGCGCCGATTGATCCGGTCGCGCCGTTTTACGCCGATCCGAGTTTTCTCGACGCGTTCGCCAAGGTCGCCGCCCCTGCCCTCGCCGCCGCCCAGCCCGACCACGTGCTGATGTCGTTCCACGGCCTGCCCGAGCGCCATATCTTGCGCTGCGATCCGAGCGGCGCGCACTGCTTGAAGGCGGCCGACTGCTGCGACCTGGCCCAGCTCGCGAACCAACCGCCCACGTGCTACCGCGCGCAGTGCTTCTCGACCGCCCGCGCGCTCGCCGACCGGCTCGCGATCACCGAGTACACCGTGTGCTTCCAGTCGCGCTTGGGGCGCACGCCGTGGATCAAGCCGCACACCGACGTGCTGCTCGATGCGCTCGCCGCTCGAGGCGTGAAGCGGCTCGCGGTGATGTGTCCCGCGTTCGTCGCGGATTGCCTCGAGACGCTCGAAGAGATCGGCATCCGGGCCCGCGACCAGTTCCGCGCGGCCGGCGGCGACGAGCTCGTGCTCGTGCCGTCGCTCAACGCCTCGCCCGCGTGGGTCGACGCGGTGTGCGGCCTCGCTACGCGTCAGCTGGTATCGTCCGGCGCATGACCGCGCTGCGCGACGTCTACGGAGATTTGCTCATCGTGAGGCCCCCTGTGCCCGCGACGTGCAACAAGGCGGGCGCGAACTATAAGAGCGAGGTCGCGCACCTCGAGTACTCGCCGCGCCGCGCCTACGACGAGTGGTTGTCGATCCTCGACGCGATCACCGCCTGCGGCGGCGACGCGATCTATCAGTTCGAACCGGCCGATGATCGGTACCTCGGGCACGCGGCGCTCGAGGTCGACGGCGATGGCGCGATTCGCCCAGCCGGCTCGCGCGAGGTGCTGGGCAACATGGCCGACGTCATGACCGGTCGGGTGTTCGCCGCGAACGGCCCGTGGGTCACGTGCGATGGCAAGACGCTCGCCGCGGTGATGCCGAACATGCTGGACCACCGCCGCCCGGAGGCCGCGTACTACCGCGCGCTGCTCGGCGAGCTCGCGAGCGCGGGCGGGCTCGCGCTCGAGGTCGCCGACAACCCGCACCGCTGGGAAGGCATGGCCGACGTCGCGGCGGTCGGCGATCGCGTCGTGCTGACCTACGCGGTGCCCGGCCACTACGACCGGGGCATCGAGCCGAAGAGCTCCCGGTCGTCGTACGACGGCGTCGCGTTCGCGGCCGATCGCGCCGGCGTCGCGGCGGACGCGCGGATCTACGCCGAGCTCGTCTATCCACACTTTCACGGCGACACCGTGCACTTCGGTGCGCGGCCGACCAACGGCCCGCCGGTGCTCGTTCATTACGCCGCGGGACTCTACGACGGTTACGCGGAGCGAGTCGCCGCCGCGCTGCCGGATCGTCCCGATCGGACGCGACGATGCGGTCGAGCAATACGCCGGGAATTCGCGCCAGGTCCGAGCGGGCGTGCTCGTGCCCGACGGCGTATCGGCCGCGTTCGTCGGCGACGCTCGAACGGCTCGGGCTCGCGATCCATCGCGTGCCGTTGTTCGAGCTGTTCGGCAAGGCGGGTGGCGGCCCGGCGTGCGCGACGCTGTATCTGCCGCGGAGCCTCGACGTCCCGGCCAACCTCCCGGTCCGCTACTCCGCGAGCCGCGATCAGGTGCGAGCCCGTCGCGAGCGGATCCCCGCTGCGTTACGAGTCGATCGCGCGTTCTTCGCGGGCAAGCACCGCGGCTGAGCCGGATCGTCGTCGGGAGTCGAGGCAAACGCCGCGGCACGGTGCGACAGACCGGACGTCGCGGTGTAACGGGACGATCGCGGTACGCGATAAGTTGCCGCAAGAACTAGAAATCAGGTCAGCTAGCGGATAAAAGCGAGCGAGCAACCCTCGCTACGACCGGAGATTCTATGAATCGCGATCGCGCTTGTCTTAGCAGAACCACCCTTGTCGCCGCGCTCGTTGCAGGCGGCATCGCCGCGACGGCCACCGGGGCCCACGCCAACGTCGAGATCGGCGGAACCGCGGGTATTCACATCTTCAGCTCGGTCAACGAGCTGGGTGTGCCCGACGAGCCGGGCGCTCCGTCGGAGCGCGACTCGGCGTTGTTCGGCCTGCGCATCGGCTACATGTTCAACGACTCGCTGGGGATCGAAGGCGAGATCGGCCTCATCCCGACCGAGTCGACCTCGCTGGTGTTCGACGTGTGGGATCTCGCGTATCGCGCGCACCTCATCTACCAGTTCCGGGCCGCGGACCCGAGCAACCGGCTCATCCCATTTGTCCTCGGCGGCGGCGGTGCGATGTCGATCGTGTCGAGCGCGAACACCAACGTGCTCGCGAAAGACACCGATGCGGAGCTCTACGCCGGCATCGGCATCAAGTATCGCGTCGACAACGGCTGGGGTCTGCGCGTCGACGCGCGCCTGCTGTTCCCGCCGAGCTCGAAGAACGACTTCGTGACGACCGACGGCGAGTTCCTGCTGTCGATCTATCGCGAATGGGGTCGCAAGGAAGCGGCCAAGCCGGTCGCGAAGGGTCCGTTGGATTCGGACGGCGACGGGATTCCGGACGACAAAGACAAGTGCCCGAAGGAGCCCGAGGACAAAGACGGCTTCCAGGACGAAGACGGTTGCCCGGACCCGGACAACGACGGCGACGGCATCCCGGACGCGAAGGACAAGTGCCCGAACGAGCCCGAGGACAAAGACGGCTTCCAGGACGAAGACGGCTGCCCCGATCCCGATAACGACGGTGACGGCATCCCCGACGCCGCGGACAAGTGCCCGAACGAGCCCGAGGACAAGGACGGCTTCCAAGACGAAGACGGCTGCCCGGACCCGGACAACGATGGCGACGGCATCCCGGATACCCAGGACAAGTGCCCGAACGAGCCGGAGACCAAGAACGGCTATCAGGACGAGGACGGCTGCCCGGACGAGATTCCGCAGAAGCTGAAGCAGTTCACCGGCGTCATCCAGGGCATCAACTTCGCGTTGGGCTCGGACCAGATCCTCGCGTCGTCGAATCGGCTGCTCAACAAGGCCGTCGATGTGCTCAAGGAGTTCAAGGACCTCAAGCTCGAGATCCAGGGCCACACCGACGACCAGCCGATCGGCAAGGGCGGCAAGTTCGCTGACAACGCGGCGCTGTCGCAAGCGCGCGCCGAGTCGGTCAAGAAGTACTTCGTCGCCAAAGGCATCGACGAGAACCGACTGATCGCGAAGGGCATGGGCGACACCGTCCCGCTCGAGGATCCGAAGGGCCTGACCGGCGCCAAGCTCAACGCAGCGCGGACCAAGAACCGGCGCGTCGAGTTCCGGCTGATCGGCGGCACGACGAAGTAATTCGCCTCGCTGTGACGGCAAAGGCCCTCTTCCGGAGGGCCTTTTGTTTTCGGGATCAGAGATCGAGATCTCTGATTTCTGATTTCTGATTTCCGCGCTATCAGAAGCGGTGCTCGCTCCCGACCTTCTAGCCGTCTTGGTCTGCCCGACATCCAAGGCGCCGCTCATCTACTTTCCACGCGGCGCCCACGACCAGAGCGAGGCCGATGGCTTCTTGGTCTGCGCGACGTCCCGGCTGCGCTATCGCATCGATGACGGCGTCCCCGTCCTGATCGCGGAAGAGGCTGAATTACTAGGCGTGGACGAGTGTAGCCGGCTCATCCGGCGCGCTCACGAGCTCGGCTTGACTGTGCCGCCGGGCCCGTGAACGGGGCCTCTCGCTCTAAGGACTCGGCCGTCCTCGGTTCGCCGGACGGCCGATCGATCTGGTGAGCTCGGGGCGAACGGTCGTAAACCATTGACGCCAGCCGCCATCGGCGGTAGATCGCCGGTTCCTTACGGGAACTTCCGCCGTGCTGAAGTCGCTGTCTATCTTCACGGGCAACGCGAATCGCGCACTGGCAGACGAGATCTGCAAGTTCGTGGAGATTCCGCTCGGCCGCGCGGACGTCACGCACTTCTCGGATGGCGAGATCTATGTCGAGGTCGCGGAGAATGTCCGCGGCGTCAACTGCTTCGTCGTCCAGCCGACCTGCTCGCCGCCGAATCAGGCGCTGATGGAGCTGCTGATCATGACCGACGCGTTGAAGCGCGCGTCGGCCGGCTCGATCGTCGCGATCGTGCCGTATTTCGGTTACGCGCGGCAGGATCGCAAAGCGAAGCCGCGGACCCCGATCACCGCGAAGCTGGTCGCAAATCTGATCACCGCCGCCGGCGCCGATCGCGCGCTCGCGATGGATCTCCACGCCGGCCAGATCCAAGGCTTCTTCGACATCCCGTTCGACCACTTGTTCGCGATGCCGGTGCTGATCGAAGAGCTACGCACGCTCGGCTTCGGCGGCGACGGCTGCGTGATCGTCTCGCCCGATGCCGGCGGCGTCGAGCGCGCCCGCGCGTTCTCGAAGCGGCTCGGGGCGAGCCTCGCGATCATCGACAAGCGGCGTCCCGCGCCGAACGTGTCCGAGGTGATGAACATCGTCGGCGACGTCCGGGGCAAGAAGGCGGTCATCGTCGACGACATCATCGACACCGCCGGCACGCTGACCCACGCCGCGGTCGCGATCATGAACGCCGGCGCGCAGAGCGTCTCGGCGTGCTCGAGCCACCCAGTGTTCTCGGGCAATGCGGTGCAGCGCATCACCGATTCTCCGCTCCAGCACGTGATCGTGACGAACACGATCCCGTTGACTGAAGCGGGTCAGCAGTGTTCGAAGGTCCGGGTCAAGAGCGTCGGGCGGTTGCTCGGCGAAGCGATCAAGCGAATCCATCACGGGGATTCGATCAGCAGCCTGTTCGTCTAGGAGAACGTCATGGAAGTCGGAAAGCTCACGGTCACGATTCGCGATAAGGGCGGTAAGAGCGTTGCGCGCAACCTACGCGCGGCAGGCAAGATCCCCGGGGTTTGCTACGGCGCGTCGCCGGCCGGCAAGGTCGAGCCGATGCCGATCACGCTCGAGCTCAAGGCGCTGCGCGCCGCGCTCGATCCGATTCGCAAGCAGAACACCGTCATCGACTTGACGATCGAGGGCAACGGCAAGACGCAACAGCTGCACGCGCTGGTCAAGGAGTACCAGACCGACCTGATCCGGCGCGACATCACGCACGTCGACCTGCTCGCGATCGATCCGGACAAGATCGTCAACGCGAGCGTGCCGTTCGAGTTCACCGGCAAGCCGAAGGGCGCGATCGACGGCGGCCAGATCCGCATCGTGATGCGCTCGCTCGAGGTTCGCGCGAAGCCGAATGACATCCCGGTCAAGCTCGTGATCGACGTCTCGCCGCTCGAGATCGGCGACGTGATCCACGTGTCCGCGGTCGCGTTGCCGAACGGCGTCATCAGCACCACCGGCCGCGATCTCGCGGTCGTGACCTGTGCGAAGCCGGAAGAAGAGAAGATCGAAGTCGCTGCGGCTCCGGTCGATGGCGCGGCTCCGGCGGCGGGTGCTCCGGCGGCAGGCGCGGCGGGCGCTCCCGCGGCGGGTGCGGCGGCTCCAGCGGCGGGCGCGAAAGACGCCAAGGCTCCGGCGGCGGGCGCGAAAGACGCCAAGGCCCCGGCGGCCGCGGCTCCGAAGAAGAAGTAAAGGTGTCCGATCGTGCACGTGCACGTGGCACGTCCACGTGCACGCGTAGCGAGCGAGACTGCTCGTGACGTGGCTCGTCGTCGGCCTCGGGAATCCGGGCGCCAAGTACGAGCGCAATCGTCACAACATCGGCTTCCACGTCGTCGACGAGCTCGCCCGCAAGGGCGGGTTCCCGGCGTGGAAGTCCGGCAAGCTCGGCGGCGACACGACGTCCGGCTCGCTCGCCGGTACGCGCGCCGTGCTGGTCAAGCCCATGGAGTTCATGAACCTCTCGGGGTTCGCGACCCAGCGCGCCGCGCAGTTCCACTCGATCGAGCTCGCGCACATCGTCGTGGTTCACGACGAGCTCGATCTCGACTTCGGCATCGTCCGACTCAAGCAGGGCGGCGGCCACGGCGGCCACAACGGGCTGCGCTCGATCATCGAGCAGCTCGGCTCACCCGAGTTCCTGCGCGTGCGCATGGGCATCGGCCGGGACCCGCACAAGCCGCCCGGCAGCAAAGACGCGGCCAGCTGGGTGCTGTCTGACTTTCCCGCAAGCCAAGCCAAGGCGTTGTCCGCCGTGATCTCGGCGGGTTGCGACGGGGTCGAGGCCATCTTGGCCGACGGCATGACCAAGGCGATGAATCGCCAGAACGCTAGGCCCAATCTGGCGACGCCGTGATATACGAAGCGCCCCTCGCTCGCCCCTGCCAAGGACGGGCTTAACACCCACGAGGAACACCATGGCTCGACTGCAGTCACTCCGAGATACGCCGAACACTTCCCGCGAATACGAGACGATCTACATCCTGCGCCCGAACACGCCGAACGAAGGCGTCGCCGAGGTCAACACCCGCATCAAGGGCGTGATCGAAGGCATGGGCGGCAAGATCATCAAGGTCGACAACTGGGGCAAGCGCCGCCTCGCGTACGAAGTCGCGAAGGAGCGCAAAGGCATCTACCTGTACTGGCAGTACCTCGCGCAGCCGGGCGTGGTCGAAGAGACCGAGCGCAACCTCAAGATGCTCGACAACGTCATCCGGTTCTTGACGATCAAGGTCGACGAGAACGTCGATGTCGCGGCGCGGCCGATCGAGATCGACGAGACGTCGTTCGACAAGGCAGCGCAGACCGCAGCCGATGAAGAGGACCTGTTCCTGTCCCGCGGCGGCGACGAGTCGTCGAGCGATGACGACGATGACGATGACGACGACTACAGCAACTTCCACCACGAGGAGCCGGCGGCAGAGAAGTCTGCGACCGACCTCCCGGTGACCACGGAGAAGGAGTAAGCGATGTCGACCCGCATGGATGCAGGCGATGATGGTCTCGATCGCGATGGCGACGACCGGCGCGGCGGCAAAGGCGCGCGCGGCGCGACTCGGCGCAAGCTGCTGTCGGACGAGGTCTTCCAGAAGATCGACTACAAGAACCCGCAGATCTTGCGCTCGTTCGTGACCGATCGCGGCAAGATGATTCCGCGCCGGATCAGCGGCGCCTCGGCGCGCCAGCAGCGCACGATCTCGACGGCCCTGCGCCGCGCGCGCATGCTCGCGTTGCTGCCGTTCTCGGTGACCGGAGACTAGTCATGGCGATGCAGATCATTCTCACGCAAGACGTCGATAACCTCGGCAAGGCCGGCGAGCTCGTCTCGGTCCGCCCCGGTTACGGTCGCAACTACCTCGTGCCCCGCGGCTTCGCGGTCTCGGCGACGGTGCGCAACAAGAACCGCCTCGACCACGAGAAGGCGCTGATCGAGCGCAAGGTCGCCAAGGAGCGCGCGAGCGCCACCGAGATCGCGACTCGGATCAACGGCATGACGCTGCAGTTCGAGCGCGTGGTCGGCGAAGACGAGAAGCTGTTCGGCTCGGTGACCAGCCGCGACATCGCGGATCAGCTGAAGCGCGCGAATGTCGACATCGACCATCGCCTGATCCAGCTCGATCATCCGGTGAAGGCGCTCGGCAAGTACGAGGTCGGCGTCCGGCTCGCCGCGGGCGTCATCGCGAACCTCAAGTACTGGGTCGTAGGTAAAGACAAGTAGGCCCTCCGGCCGGGCCGCCTCCCGGGCCCCATCTCGCCGACTCGCAATGGTCCCGGCGCACGACGCGCACTCTTGATCGTGCACGTCGACGTGTCACGTGCACGTTCACGTCCACGATTGCTCGAGCCGCGCTCGCGCGAACGCTGAGCGCGGCTGCCTTGCGAGGGCGCCACGGACCCGCTCGTGCGACGGCGCTGGCCGTGGAGGTTCCGGCGTCTTCGCGGGCCGACGCCGCTGCGCGGCGATCGCGCTGGCGCGCGAGTAGGTGTTTGACAAAGATCTTCGCGTCTCATCGCGCGCCTGCACTCGCTCTCCGTGGCATCCCTCGCGGCGACGCCGCGCTCAGCGACGAGATCGCGAACCGTGCGCGTGCTCGTGCTCTGTCAGACCTACGGGCTTGCCGGTGATGTGCTTGCTGCAAGGCAGCGCGCGATCGCCGCGTCGTGCGCGAACACGGTGTCATGAAACCCCGCGTCGGTATCGCGGACCTGGGAGTCGAGCTCGTTGACCGTTGCGCAATCGCCGTTGCGTGCGGCCTCGGCGGCGATCTTCGTGAGACTCGCCGCCCGTTCTTGCGCGCGCAGACGACCCAGCTCGCGTTGCTCGATCTGCTGTTTCTGTTCGCGAAGCTGGCGTATCGCCTCGGCGGCTATTCGTTCAGCGCGCTTCGCGTTGCGGCACTGGTGGACGTTGTACGCACCGCAGATCGCCGACGCGATGTAGACCGCGTCGCTCACGAGAAACGCCACCGAGACCTCGTAGGCGAAATCAAACGTCCCGGTTTCCGATCGTGCCTTCGCGCCAGCGTCCAGTAGCTCTCCGGAATAGAGCGACGCGACGCCAGCACCGACCGCGTCGATCGCAACCAACGCATAGTCGTCCCTACAGCTGATCGAGCCCCCGTCGACCGCAGAACGACTCGGCGGTCCGCGGACGCCGATGAACGAACACGCGCAGAGGCACAGCGACACGAACGCGAGGCTGCTATTCGCCACTGAGCCGGACCGCCTCGATGTCGCGAGCCAACGTTTCACGTCCTGTTCGCGCCTCCCCAGCTTGTTAGCGTAGCGCGCCAGTCGCTGCACCGACGTGACCCACGCGACATCGCCGTACCACTCGCCGTACCACTCGCCTTACCGCTCGCGGTCACATCGCTGAGCGCGGCGTTGCCGCGAGGGACAGCCCCGGAGAGCGAGGGCAGGCGCGCGACGAGACGCTAGGCCACGCGGTCAACACTCCAACTCGCGCGCCAGCGCGATCGCCGCGCAGCGGCGACGCCCCGCGAAGGCGCCGGAACCTCCACCGTCAGCGCCGTCGCCCGAGCGGGTCCGGGGCGCCCTCGCAAGGCAGCCGCGCGAAGCCATCGCAATCGCGATCTCCCTCGCAAGGCAGCCGCGCGAGGCCCTCGCGATCTCGCACGACGAAAAATGCGAGCTGGGCGCTGGGCCAATTGCGCGCTTGGGAGCTGGGGCCCGGCAAGGCGGTGTACGGTCGGGCGATGGCGGTGAGTCCCGAGAAGCAGCTCGCTAGCTTCATCGCGAAGTTCACGCCGGCGGTCGCGCGCGATGCCAAGGCGGCGATCACCAGGCTCGGCAAGCTCATGCCGAACGCGACGCGGCTGGTCTACGACAACTACAACGCGCTTGTCATCGCGTTCGCCGCCGGGCCGAAGATGACCGACGTCGTCTGCTCGATCGCGCTGTACCCGCAGTGGGTCACGCTGTTCTTCATGCGTGGCGCGACGTTGCCCGATCCGAAGCGCCTGCTCGAGGGCGACGGCAAGCACGTGCGCGCGATCCGGCTCGTCGACGGCGCGGCGATGATCGATCGCCCGGCGGTCCGCGACTTGCTGCGCGAGGCGATCGGGCGTGTCGAGTGGCCACGCGGCGCCAGAGCGAAACTAGAGATTCGCGCCGTCGTCGCGAAGCAGCGCCCGCGCCGGCCGGCTCGACGATGACGACGCGCTCCGGAGGCGATGCTCAGACCCTTCGTGTAAGGTGCCTCGATGACGCGAGACCGACGCGTCCTACCGCACAACCTCGACGCCGAGGCCTCGCTGCTCGGCGGCATCATCTTGCGCAACGAGCTGCTCAACCAGCTCGACACGCTCGAGGTCGACGATTTCTACGACCACAAGCACAAGGTCGTGTTCCAGGCGATGCGCAACTGCGAGACCTCCGGTCGGCCGATCGACGTCGTCACGCTCGAGAACGAGATCGAGAAGACCGGCAAGCTCGACGCGATCGGCGGCATCGCGTTCCTCGGCGAGCTGACGCTGCGCGTGCCGACCGCCGACAACGTGTTCGCGTACGCCGAGATCGTCACCGACAAGCACCAAGCGCGCAAGCTGATGCTCGCGTCGAGCGACATCCTCGAGCACGGCTACGAGGACAACCTCGAGGTCCGTGACTACCTCGACGACGCCGAGGCGAAGATCTTCGAGGTCACGCAGCGCCGCGACAAGACCGGGCCCGAGCCGGTCAAGGCGCTCGTCAAGAAGGTGTTCAAGTCACTCGACGAGCGGTTCAGCTCGCCCGACGGCATCACCGGCGTGCCGACCGGGTTTGCGGATCTCGACCTGCGCACCGCCGGGTTGCAGCCGACCGAGCTCGTCATCCTCGCGGCGCGGCCGGCGATGGGCAAGACCGCGTTCGCGATGTCGCTCGCCCAGAACGCGGCGATCACCGGGAAGTGGCCGGTGCTGGTGTTCTCGCTCGAGATGTCGTCGACCCAGCTCGCCGAACGCATGTTGTGCTCCGAGGCGAAGGTCGATTCGTCGGCGCTGCGCCGCGGCCAGCTCCGGCAGCAGGACATGACGAACCTGACGTACGCGGCGGAGGGCATCTCGTCGGCGCCGATCTTGATCGACGACTCGCCGGCGCTGTCGCTGCGCGAGGTCCGCGCGCGTGCCCGGCGGTTTCGCAGCGACCCGCAGCTGTTTCCGCGCGACGCGAGCGGCAAGAAGTTCGGTCTGATCCTGATCGATTACTTGCAGCTGATGCGCGGCTCGCCCCAGGCGGCGAAGGCGTCGCGCGAGCAAGAGATCAGCGAGATCTCGCGCGGCCTGAAGTCGCTCGCGAAGGAGCTGTCGTGCCCGGTGCTCGCGCTGTCGCAGCTCAACCGCTCGCTCGAGCAACGCACCGACAAGCGGCCGCAGCTATCCGATCTTCGTGAATCGGGAGCGATCGAACAGGATGCAGACGTCATCTTGTTCATCTATCGCGACGTCATCTACAACAAAGATACGGAGACCCCGAACGTCGCCGAGATCATCATCGGCAAGAACCGTCACGGCGCGACCGGCACGATCGAGACGCACTTCGAGGGCCGTTACACGCGGTTCGAGAATCTGTCGCAGCGCAGCGACAGCCCGCCGTCCGGTCACTGACTACGGGGTGTCATCTTCGAGCCCGACGAGCTTGTTCGCCTCGAACAGGTGCGGGGCCCAGATGTTCGCGGCGATCCGCAGCGAGGACACCACGACCGACGCCCCGAGATCGATCACCAGCGCATCGCCGATCCCTTCGTCCGGTCTGCCTTCGCACCACGGCGTCGACCGCTTGTCCGGAAGCAACGGGCCTTCGGGTCATAGCGGTTGGTCTTGCTCGCGAGCGTCGAGGTCGCGCTCGCGGTGACGGTGACGACATCGGGCAGCGCCGGAGTTCGGCGGCGGCGACCGAGGCAACGATCAAGACCGAGCCGGCTAACGCGACGCGATGCATGCTCCGCTGATTGTAGGCTCACAGCGCCGCTACCTCGGCGGGCGTGAGCGCGCGGGCGTAGATCTTCACGTCGTCGATCGCGCCGGGGAAGCCGGTGTTGGCGTTGCAACCGATCGCGACCGTGATCACCGAGTCGTCGGGGCGCGGGGTCATCGAGTCCGAGACCGAGGAGGTGTTGTAGGCCACCTCACTGCCGTCGGCGTAGAGCCGGATCCCGGTCGCGAGCTGCGAGCCGTCCCAGGTCGCGACGATGTGCGTCCAGGTGCCGACCTGGAGCACGCCGCCGGTCGCAGCGTGGAACACCTGGTCGGTGCCGGCGAACGCCTGGAAGTCGAAGTCTCCGTCGACCTGGTGGCTGGTATCCACGACCCAGCCGGCGACGCCCGAGCCGTGGTCGAACGTGCAGTGCGGGGCGCCGTCCGCGGTCGGTAGCGACATCGGTTTTAGCCACTCGCTGACCGACACGGCCGGCAGGTTCGCGAGGTTTGTTGGGGTGCCGAGGCCGACGGTGGACAGCGCGTCCGAGAACTCGAGCGCGCCACCGAGCTCGCCGGCGACCCACGTCGGCAAGATGTCGCCGTCGAGCACGCCGCTGTCGTTGCCGATCGCGTCGGCCACCATCGTTCCGCTGCCCTCGTCGAGCTTCCACCACGCGAGCGGCTGCAGGGCGAGCGCGACGTCGCCGCCGGACGCGACGTCGCCGCCACCGCCCACATCGGCGGGACCGCCGACCGCGAAGTCGATCCGCCCGCACCCCCCGGCGGCGATGACCGCGATCGCGAGCGCGCGCACGCGATCAACGTACCACGCGGTCCGGGTTACAATCGGGCCGTGCCGAACCCGCAGACAGGAGGCGTACTCGACGCATTCCGCGTCGAGGGCACGATCGGCTCGGGGTCGATGGGCGACGTGTTTCGCGGCGTCGACATCGGGCTCAATCGCAAGGTCGCGATCAAGATCCTGTCGGAGAAGCACCGCGACAGCCGCGAGCTGCGCCAGCGGTTCGTGCGCGAGGGCCGCGCGGTCGCGGCGATCAGCCATCCGAACGTCGTCCAGGTGTTCGCGACCGGGAGCTATGACGACCGGCCGTACATCGCGATGGAGCTGCTCGACGGCACCGATCTCGGATCGGTCGTCGACAAGACCGGCGCGCTGAGCTCGCTCGAAGCCGCGCACGTGCTGTTCGACGCGGCTCAAGGCCTCGCCGCCGCGGCGAAGGCGGGCCTGATCCATCGCGACGTCAAGCCGTCGAACCTCGTGCGGCTGACCGACCTGCGGGTCAAGGTCACCGACTTTGGGCTCGCCAAGCCCGTCGATCCAGGCGCCGAGCCGGCGCTGACCGCGATGGGCGTCGTCGTCGGCACGCCCGATTACATCGCGCCCGAGCAGGCGCGCGGCGAAACGATCGACGAGCGCGTCGACATCTACGCACTCGGCGGCACGATGTACTTCTTGCTCACCGGGATCCCGCCGTTCCGCACCGGCCGGCCTGCCGACGACAAGTACCTCAAGGTGGTGGCGCGTCACCTGCGCAATCCCGCGCCCGAGGCGTGCATCACGGTGTCTTCCGTCGATCGCGAGCTCTCCGACCTCGCGAAGCAGATGATGGCGAAGAAGCCGGCGGACCGTCCGAATTACGCCGAGTTGATCTCGCGCGCCGGCCAGATCATCGCGCGACTCGATCCGGAAGCGGTGCCGCAGATCGTCGCGGTCACGCGCGACCGGTCGCGGCCGAACACCGCGCCCGGACTATCGGGACGCGCGCCGACCGGGCCGGGGGCGCTGCTCGGATCGCCACAGATCGCGCCCTTGTCTCGCCCACCGACCGCGCCGTCGGTGTTGCCGCCGGTCGGCTCGCCGTTCGGTCAGTCGCTCGCGGCGAGCGATGCCGAGCCGACTCACGACGAGATGCCGGTGAGCCGCGGCGTGCCTGCATGGCTCGTGCTGTTCACGATCGCGTGTATCGCGTTCTTCGCGATCGGGCTCGTGATCTATCTCCGCCGCGACGAGCCCGCCGCGGCGGCCGCACCCGTCGGCGACACGGCGAAGAGCGCGCAGATGATCGTCGTCACGCACCCCGACGGCCGCAAGTGGTTCCAGATCGACGCCAAGCCGGTCACGCTCGCCGACTTCCGCCGCGTGTTCAAAGACCACGAGCAGAGCGGCGCCGCCGACGCGCCGGTGACCGGCGTGTCGTACGACCAGGCGCGATCGTACGCGGCGAGCCGCGGCGGCCGGCTGGTCCGCGATGACGAGTACGAGCGCGCGAGCACGCTGCCCGGGCTCGTCGTGCCCGACGGTCTGTACGACTGGATCGAATCCGAGCCCTCGCGGCTGGCTGGCTCGGATCCGCCGAGCGACCCGCCGAGCCGGCGGATCGCGCGCCGGCACGGCCTCGTCGACCATCCGCACGACAGCGGGCGCGCCGACGTCACGTTTCGGGTCGCGAAGGATATATAGTCCGTCGGCCATGAGCTCGGATGTTGATCGCCTCGTCGAGATCATCACGCAACGCGTGCAAGAGCGACTCGGCTCGCGTCCGGCGGCGAAGCTCAACATGCTGCCGCGCGATCGCGGCTCGTGCGACGACGATTCGGCACCGGGCGAAGATTGCGCGAGCTGCGGCTCGTGCGTCGTGCGCCGGCCGTGGTCGGTGCGCGCGATGGAGGGCGCGGGTGCGCATCGCGTCGGGGCGATGCCCGGCGTCGGCGAAGTGCCGGCCGATCTCGCGAAGCTGATCGATCACACGCTGCTCAAGCCCGAGGCAACGCGCGACGAGGTGATCAAGCTGTGCGACGAGGCGAAGAAGTATCGCTTCGCCTCGGTGTGCGTCAACACCACGTGGGTGCCGGTGTGCAAGGCGCTGCTGTCCGGCACCGACGTCATGGTGTGCGCGGTCGTAGGCTTCCCGCTCGGTGCGATGACGCCAACCGCGAAGGCGTACGAGGCGCGCGAGGCGGTCCGCCAGGGCGCCAAAGAGATCGACATGGTCATCAACATCGGCGCGCTCAAGTCGCGCGACTACGAGACCGTGTTCGAAGACATCTGCCGCGTCGTCAAGGCGTCGGCGCCGGCGGCGGTCAAGGTCATCCTCGAGACGTCCGCGCTCGATCAGCAAGAGAAGATCATCGCGAGCTCGCTGTCGAAGCTCGCGGGCGCCGCGTTCGTCAAGACCTCGACCGGGTTCGGCAAGGGCGGCGCGACGGTCGAAGACGTCGAGCTGATGCGCAAGGTCGTCGGCAGCGAGCTCGGCGTCAAGGCTTCCGGCGGGGTGCGCACCGTCGAGGACGTGCTCAAGATGGCGCAGGCCGGCGCGAATCGGATCGGCGCGAGCGCGTCGGTCGCGATCGTCACGGGAACGGCGAAGGCGGATGCGAAGGCCAAGGGCTACTAGAGCCGCCGCGGCGATTGCTGCCACTCCCGGTTTGTGACTACTGTTCGTCGGCTTTGCTCCCGGTCCAGCTGATCCGCAAGAAGCGCGACGGTGGCGCGCTCGACGACGACGAGATCCGCGCGTTCATCGCCGGCGCGACCGACGGTTCGATCGCGGATTACCAGGTCGCGGCCATGCTCATGGCGATCGTCTGGCGCGGGCTCGATGACCGCGAGCTGGCGACCTGGGCCGACGCGATGACGCGCTCGGGCGACATCATCGACCTGTCGTTCATCGCTCGCGCGAAGATCGACAAGCACTCGACCGGCGGCGTCGGCGACAAGATCTCGATTCCGCTCGCGCCCGCGGTCGCGGCGTGCGGTGTCGCCGTCCCGATGGTGTCCGGCCGCGGACTCGGTCACACCGGCGGCACACTCGACAAGCTCGAGAGCATACCGGGGTTCCGTGTCGACTTACCGGTCGAGCGGTTCGCGCAGCTCGTCGACGAGCTCGGCGTATGCATGATCGGGCAGACCGCGCGGATCGCACCCGCGGACAAGCGGCTGTACGCGCTGCGCGATGTCACCGGCACGGTCGAGTCGCTGCCGTTGATCGCGTCGTCGATCATGTCGAAGAAGCTCGCCGAGGGCATCGACGGCTTGGTGCTGGACTGCAAGGTCGGGCGCGGCGCGTTCATGAAGACGATCGACGATGCGCGCAAGTTATCTGGCCTCATCCGCGCGATCGGCCGCGGCGCCGGCAAGCGCGTGACGTGCGTGCTCACCGACATGGACGCACCGATCGGCCGCACGATCGGCAACGCGCTCGAGATCCGCGAGTCGATCGAGATCCTGCGGGGCGGCGGACCGCGCGATACCCGCGAGCTGGTCGAGGTGCTCGGCGGCGAGATGCTCGTGCTCGGGGGCGTCGCCGCGGATGCGGCAGCAGGCCGGGCCGCGATCGCGAAGGCGCTCGACGACGGCTCGGCGCTCGAGAAGTTTCGCGCGGTCGTCGCGGCACAAGGCGGCGAACCGAGGGTGTGCGACTCGCCGGGCAGCGTGCTGCCGAAGCCGAGGCATCGGGTCGAGCTGGCGCTCGCGCCCGGCCGAGTCATCGCGATCGATAGCGAGGCGCTCGGGATGGCGGCGGTGCTGCTCGGTGCGGGCCGGCGCGAGGCGAAGGACTCGATCGATCCATCGGCCGGGCTCGTGGTCGACGCGTACCTCGGCGAGCTGATCGAGCCCGGCGCTGCGCCCCAGATCATGCTGCACCACAGCCTGGCGCCGGAAGATGGCCGGGTCGCCGAGGCGCGTGCGATGATTTCGGCAGCCTTCGTGATCGCCCCCGCGGACCAACCGGCTCCTGCCCTGCGCACGTCGCGGATCCTCGAGGTCCTGCGATGAGCGGGCTGTTCGACGAGCTGCAAACCGCGGTCGCGGCCGTGCGCGCGCGGGTGGCCGGCCCGAGCTCGCGCGGCGTCGCCGATGCGCCGAAGGTCGGGTTGATCCTCGGCTCGGGCTTGGGCAGCTATGCGGACGGCATGCACGACGCATCGTCGATCGACTACGCGGACATCCCCGGGTTCGCCGCCTCGCACGTGCCCGGTCATCGCGGCCGACTCGTCGTCGGCGAGCGCGCCGGCGTGCAGTGCGTCGCGATGCAGGGCCGCATTCACATGTACGAAGGCCACAGCGCGGCGCAGGTCGCGTTTCCGGCGCGCGTGCTCGTCGCGCTCGGCGCGAAGGTGCTGATCGTGACGAACGCGGCCGGCGGGCTCAACCCGCGGTGGACGCCCGGCACGCTGATGTTGATCCGGGATCACATCGACATGTTGCGCGATCACGCGCTGCGCGGTCCGAACGACGACCGCATCGGCCCGCGGTTCCCGGACATGACGCGCGCGTACGCGCCGGAGCTGCGAGCGATCGTGAAGGAGACCGCCGCGGCCGCGCAGATTCCGCTCGAAGAGGGCGTCTACGTCGCGATGCCCGGCCCGACCTACGAGACGCCGGCCGAGGTCAAGATGCTGCAGACGCTCGGCGCCGACGCGACCGGGATGTCGACCGTGCCCGAGGTCGTCGTCGCGCGCCACATGGGTGCTCGCGTGATCGGCATCTCGTGCATCACGAATCAAGCGGCAGGAATCAGCGGCCAGGCGCTGTCGCACGACGAGGTCACGCAAACCGCGGCGCGAGTGCGCTCGACCTTTGTCGCGCTGATCGATCGGATCCTCGCCGCGCTCGTCGCTCGTGGAGAGCTGGCGTGACGTGGTCATCGCTCGAGGCGCGCGCGCTCGCGGTGCGCGATCACGCCTATGCGCCGTATTCGAAGTTCAAGGTCGGCGCGGCGGTGCGGATGAGCGGCGGCGAGTACGCCGCGGCGAACGTCGAGAACGCGTCGTATCCGCTCGGCGTGTGCGCGGAGCGCAATGCGATCGCCGCAGCGGTCGCGGCCGGTGCGCGCGAGCTCGAAGCCGTCGCCGTGTGCACCGAGTCGTCACCACCGAGCTCCCCGTGCGGCGGTTGTCGCCAGGTGCTGTTCGAGCTCGCGCCGGATCCCGCGAAGGTCGTGGTCACCGCGTTCAACCCAGCCGGCGAACGCCGGAGCTGGACGCTCGCCGAGCTGCTGCCCGATGGCTTCCGGGGCAGCGAGCTTCCCTAGATGAGCGAGGTCATCTTCCGCGACGGCACGATCGTCACGATCGATCCCGAGCACCGCGTGCTGGCCGGCGACGTCGCGATGGTCGACGGCGCGATCGCGCAGGTCGGAGGCAGCTACACGCCGACCACCCGCGATTACTCGATCGTCGACTGCGCTGGCTGCGTCGTGATGCCGGGCTTGGTGCAGGCGCACGTCCACACCGTGCAGACGCTCGCGCGCGGCCGCGCCGACGATCTCGAGCTGCTCGGCTGGTTGCGCGAGGTGATCTGGCCGTACGAAGCGGCGCTCGACGAGGACTCGGCCGGCGCGGCCGGTGAGCTGGCGTGCGCCGAGCTGCTGCTCGGGGGCACGACCGCGATCCTCGACATGGCGACGGTGCGTCACACCGACGCGATCTTCCGCGCTGCGGAGACCTCGGGCATTCGCGCGACGATCGGCAAGGCCATGATGGACGCGCCCGATCCGTACATCCCCGCGGGCTTGCGCGAGGCCACGCGATGGTCGCTCGACGAGTCGGCGCGGTTGATCGATGCGTGGCACGGCGGCGCCGACGGTCGCCTGCGCTACGCGTATGCGCCGCGGTTCGCGCTGTCGTGTACCGACGAGCTGCTCCGCGAGGTCGGCGTCCAGGCGAAGGCGCGCGGCGTCGGCGTCCACACGCACGCGAGCGAGAACACCGGCGAGATCGCACTGATTCGCGAGCGGTTCGGCAAGTCGAACATCGAGGTCCTCGATGGTTTCGGCCTGCTCGGCCCACATGCGTGCATCGCGCATTGCATTCACCTGTCCGACGCCGAACGCGCGCTGCTCGCCGCGCGCGGCGCCCACGTGTGCACCTGCCCGTCGTCGAATCTCAAGTTGGCCTCGGGCGTGTGCCCGGTCCCCGAGCTCATCGCCGCCGGCGTGTCGGTCGCGATCGGGGCTGACGGTGCGCCGTGCAACAACAACCTCGACGGCTTTCACGAGCTGCGTCTCACCGCGCTGCTCCACAAGCCGCGAGTCGGCCCGCGCACGCTGCCCGCGGCAGAGGTCGTCAGGCTCGGCACGATGGGCGGCGCGACCGCGCTCGGCCTCGCGGATCAGATCGGCTCGCTCGAGGTCGGCAAGCGCGGCGACGTGATCGCGGTCGACGTCGAGTCACTCCACACCGTGCCGACGGTCTCGCCGTGGTCCCAGCTCGCGTTCGCGGTCAAGGCTTGCGATGTCCGCCACGTCGCCGTCGATGGCTGCATCGTCGTGCGCGATCGCGAGTTGCACACGCTCGATGTCGACCGCGTGCGTGCGCGCGCGAAGGCCGCCGCGACCAAGCTGTTCACTTAGTGTGGCTGCGCTTCTTCGCGTCTTCGACCATCGGGTCGCGATCCGTCCCGCTCTGCGTCGCTAGAAACGCCTTGTACGAGGCCGAGGCGTGCGCGGTGCCGAGGCCCTCCTGGGCGCGCCCGAGGTAGTACGGAATGGTCGATAGAAACCGCAGCGACGTGACGTCGTCGAAGAACACCGAGGAGCCCTCGCCCTGGCGAGCGAGGCAGATCTCGAGCTCGCGGCTCGCGTCGGCGAACTTGCCGGCGTCGAGATACGCGCGCGCCAGCAGGTAGTGGCCGAACCAAGCATCGACGAGCGCGATCGAGTCGCGAAATGTCGTGATCGCCTCGCCGGGTTTCTTGTGAGCGAGAGCGATCTCGCCATACAGCCACTTCGTCATCACGCGCGGCCCGATCGCGGCGTCGGTGTCGAGGCGCTGCGCGGTCTCGAGCGCGTTCTTCTCGTCGCCGGCGGCGAGCTCGGTCAACGCAGCGAAGAACAGCCACGACGATTCCTTCGTGACCTTCGTCGCCGATGCGATCGCGCCCTTCGCGTCCCCGCGCCGCAACCGGGCCTCGGCGAGCAACACGTGGGCGAGCTCGCTCGCATCCGGGCTCGAGGCCGCCGTGATCACGCCATCGAGCAGTTTCTCCGCATCGACGAGCCGCGACTCCGACAGCGCCAGGTCGGCCTTCGCGATCGCGCCGAATCCGGGCGCTTGTTGCGCGTACTTGTCGAAGTAGCCGAGCGCCTTCTCGCGATCGCCGGAGAGCAAGTTCGCGAGCCCGTAGTAGAGCTGGACCTGCGCGAGCGGATGCGGAATCTCGTGCGTGATCTTGTCGAGCTCCGCGAGCGACGCCTCGAAGTTCCCGGCATCGAGCTCGATCGCCGCGAGGTTGAGCCGGGTCACGAGATCGCGCGAGTGATCGCGCGCCGCGCGACGGGCGGCCTCGAGTGCTTTCGGCACGTCGCGCATCGACAGGTAGACGTCGCTCAGGCTGACCTCAGCGCCCTGGTCGTTCGGCCACGTCTCGAGCAGCTGGGCGAACGCGGCGACCGAGCGATCGTATTCGCCGGTCGAAAATTCGTAGTAGTTGCCGAGGAACGTCAGCCGATCGCGCTCGCCGAGCTGGTCGAGCCCGCGCAACGCATCGCGATTCTGCTCGCCACCGTCGACGAGGCGATCCAGTCCGATATACGCGAACCCCAGCAGCACGTGGCCATACGCGAACGCCGGATCGAGCGCGATGACGTGCTGGAGGTGCGGCACCGCGTCGGCGAGGTTGCCGGCGAGGATCATGCTGCGGCCGATCGCCATCTCGTGGACCGCCTCGATGTTGTTCGACAGCCCGGTATGCCCGGCCTCGCTGTTGTCGGCCGGCAGGTGTTCGCCGAGCGCCGTGCGCAGGCTGTTCGCGAACAACGCGACCATCGGGATCGCGTGGTCCACCGCAGCGACATCGAGGGTCTGGTCGAGCACGACCGCGTCGTCGGTCGCGTTCGTCGCGGTCAGCTTGACCGTGAAGCCCGCGTTCTTCGACGTCACCGAGCCGCGTACGATCACGACGCGGTGGTGATCGCGAGCCGCGAGCCTCTTGCCGACGAGCTCGCCCGGGAGTGCGCCCGCAGCCGGCGGATCGGGTGTGAGCTCGGCCGCGAGCGCGTGGAGTTGGAAGCCGCTGACCGGATCGATGACCGACGATCGACGCAACACCAGCTCGATCGCCTGATCGAGTGTCCCGTCGAACAGTGGATCGGCGCTGCGGTTTTCGATCGCGGTGACGAGCACCACGACGCTTCCGCCCGAGGGTACGTTGCTGGCGCTGCCGCTGCCGGCGTGAAGCGCGCCCGCGCCCGACCCGGTCTGCGCGACCGCCGCCGAGCCTGGCCCGGTGATCGCGCGAGAGGCGTGCAAGTGCCACAGCACGGTCACGCCGTAAGCGAGCCCCGCGGACACCACGGTTACCGCGACGGCGGTCACGAGCGAGCGCCGTCCCGGGCCCTTTCGCACCGCCGCGATCGCGCCGTCGATCTCGGCCCGGAGCTCGACCAGCGACGCGAACCGAGCCACCGGGTTGATCGCGAGGCAGCGCGCCGCGAGCCGATCGATGCGCATCGGCAAGCTCGGGACCAGCTCGTGGAGCGGCGCAGGCGCGGTGCGCAAGCGCATCTCCATCACCGCATCGGTGGTCGCGCCGATGAACGGCGGTTCGCCTGCGAGCAGATGATAGAGGATCGCGCCGAGCGCGTAGACATCAGATCGTTCGTCGACCGCCCGCCCGCGAACCTGCTCGGGCGACACGTAGAGCGGGGAGCCGAGCGCAGCGTCGGTGTTGCGGTCGCGCCGGATCGCGCCCTCACACAAATCGCGCACGACTGCGAGCGCCTTCGCGAGCGGCATCTTGCCCTCACGACGGACCAGCTCGGCGAGATCGTTGGCGTCGGAGCTCGGTCGGTCGGCAGCCACGCTCGGTCATCGTACCAGCCGGCGCCGGTGATTCGCGGTCCCGGTCGACCGAAACGCGCTATCCTCTGACCGGACACCGATGCTGCTCACGCGCGAAGAAATGACGTTTGATTTCGCGGGCGCAACGCTCGATCCGGTCCGCGACCGCGACCTGCTCGAGTGGATGTTCAATCAGTTTCTGTACGGCGAGATCACGGGCATCCAGGTTGGCCACTGGCTGTACGACGCTCCCGACCTCGATGCCGCGAAGTTCCTCGCTCGCCAGGCACTCGAGGAGATGCAGCACGTCGACAACTTCCTGCGGATCATGACGATGCTCGGCTGCCACCCCAAGCCCGCGCACCCGGCCGTGCGGTTCCTCGCGACCGGCATGATGGGTGGCTCGTGGGCCGAGCACGTCGCGCTCGAGATGGCGCAGGGTGAAGGCTTCGTGCTCCAGGCATTCTACGCGGTGATCGACACGCTCGATCACAAGCCGAGCGTCGACATCCTGCGCCGCGCGGTGAAACAAGAAGAGCGCCACGTCGAGTTCGGTGAACAGCAGACGCGCAAAGCGATCGAAGGCAAGCCATGGCTGCGCCGCCGGTTGCTCGGCCTGTCGTTGGTGTCGATGTGGGGCGTGCGCCGGCTCGCGAAGTTCATGGCGAAGCGCCTCCCCGACAAGACCGGCGTGCTCAGCAACTTGCCGGCGTTTCTCGAGCACGCGAACGTGTGCGCGGAGCTCCGGCTGCGCCGGATCGGCGTGATCGATCGCCCCCTCGCCGAGCTCGCGGGTGGCAAACGCGCGTTGCTCGTCGCAGAAGCGTACGGGGGCAAGCTGCTCGGCGGGCTCGGCTCGTTGTTGTTGGTGCCGCTCCGCATCCTGCCGTTCTGGCCGAAGCGCAAACGCTTGACCGACACCTACCTGCGCGATGCGCATGTCGCCGGTTATCAGCTTCCGGCCGGAGAGCCGGCGCAGGCCGAGACCACGACGACATGACCTACGGCGCGACCTCGGGCGCGGTCGATTGGCCCTGCCCCGGCGACGTCGAGACCTGGTCGCAGCGCACCCGTAACGGCGTGTCCGAGATCAGCGCGGCACCGAAGATCTTCTTCGCGAGGTCGTAGTCGTCGATCGGCGCGGACACGTGGCCCTGGACGAGCTGCCAGCGGCAGTTGTCGCCGGGACACGACGCCTTGCCATCGATCGGCCGGTCCTCGAACACGAAGGTGCCACGCAACCGCACGCGCGCGGGTGGCTCGCCCGGTCGAGTCGCCTGATCGGTGACGAACGTGCCGATCCAGTACGCGATCGTCGACTTGCCGGGCGCCCGCCCGACCGTGCCGATCCGGCGGCCCTCGTCGATCAGCCGGCTCTCGACGACGTGCGCCGCCGCGATCTCCACCGGACCGTGCCATTCGTCTTCCAGCTTGGGCCCGATCAAGAACGCGTCGGCGGGAATGGAGTCGGCCGCCGACACCTGATGCGTCAGCACCGGATCGACGACGCGCGACAAGTTATCGGCGAGGTCGGTCCAGTGGTTGACGATCGCGGACGGCACGGTCTTGCTGAGTGGCTGGCCCTCCGGAGATGGCGGCGGGGCGAACGACATGTGCTCGAACACGACGACCCAGCGATCGCCGTCGTGCGCGTAGAGCGCGGTGATCCGCAGCGGGATCACCGCGCTGCGGCCACACGTCGAGATCCGCCACGACAGCTCGTCGGACATCCACGCCGCCGGTACCTCCCCACGCTTGCCTGCGAGATGGATCTCGAGGTGCTTGCTGCGGATCTCGGTCTGATCGCGATCGATGTCGAGTGGCCAGCGACCGGGCGGCCGCGTCGCGCCCTTGCGATCGTAGAGCACGTCGTCCGGTCCGACACCGATCCGCGCCCCCCCGACATCGCCGCCGATCATCGAGGTCTGGAAGTCGGGCGCCTCGTCGCGCTCGTAGCTCGACAAGATATCGTCCTTGAGCTCGGCGAGCATGCGGTCGCGGCGCTCGTCCTCGGTGTCGGCGCCGCTCGGGCTGATGTCGTGCAACACGGGCGGCGGCTTGGTCGTGCCGCACGCGGTGATGAACGCGAGTGCGAGCGCTGTCGCGTGCGTTTGGCTCATCGCGCGGCCTCGAGCTCGGCTGGCGTATCGATGTCGCGCACGCAACCGGGGTCGTCGACCGCGACATCGACCACATCGGCACCCGCGAGCACGACCCGCGCCGACGACTGCGCGCAACCCGCCAGCTCGCGCCACAGCGAGCGAGCGACGAGCGGCGGATGGCCACCGCGTCCGTGGTACGTGGGTCGCGCCGCCGAGTGCGACCCGATCGCGGCGGTGAGCGCACGCAGCGTCGCCGCGGTCACCGCCGGGTGATCGACCGGCCACAGCCAGGCGGCCTCGCCGGCGCGCAACGCGGCGAAGCCGAGCGCGATCGAGCTCGCCATCCCGCGTGCAGGCTCGGGGTTGACGATGACCTCGGCGCCGAGCTCGCGAGCGTGCCGCGCGACCTCATCGCCGAACGGAGGGCCGACGACGACGATCGCACCACCGCCGAGCTCGCGCACCGTGCCGAGGATCCGAGCCAAGAACGTCGCGTCATCGCGGACGAGCAACGCCTTCGCGACGCCGCCGAGCCGCGTGCCGGCCCCGGCCGCCAGCACGACCGCGGTCGGCCCAGACTCAGTCGCCATCGCGCACCGGATAGGTCCAATCGCCCGACGACGCTCGGCCACGACGCCGCATCGCGATCAGCTCCGCCGCGATCGCGATCGCGATCTCCTCGGGCGTCTCCGCGCCGATGTCCAGGCCGACCGGTGCGTGCAGCCGCTTCCATCGCGCCGCGCCGACCTCGCCGTCGATCAACCCGCGCGCCTCGAGCCGTTTGCGAAACCGGCCGACCTTGCCGCGGCTGCCGATCATCCCGAGATAAGCGACATCGTCGCGGCCGACGAGCTGCTCGAGCAGGCGTTGATCGATCGCGTGATCGCGCGTCACGATCAGCACGTAGTCGTCGACCGTGAAGCTGCCGATCGCGCGCTCGACCTCGGCCGGATCGAACGACTCGATCACGCGCGCGGCCCAGCTCGGCGTCGGCAGGAGCGCGCCGGTCTCGCCGTCGTCGCACGCGATCACGTCGAAGTCGAGCTCGGCCAGCAGCGGACCGAGCGCGCGGCCGACGTGGCCGAGGCCGAACACGATCGCTCGCTCCGGCACGCCGATGACCTCGATCAGGTCGACGCCTTTGACGACCGGTTGGTGCAAGCGCGGATCGCCGGCGGCGGTGTCGCGCACGCTCAGTGGCCCACCGTCGAGCGGCGTGATCAGCGCGCGCGGCAGCTCGCTCGCCACCAACGTCTCGAGCGCCGCCCGCGACGGCTCGGCCGGCGTGATCGCGACCTCCATCGCGCCGCCGCAACACATCGCGAGATCGCGCACGAGGTGCTGGCGCACGACCCGGGCGGGCGCTCCATCGGCGACCTCGCGTGCCGCCGCGACGACGAGCGCCTCGATCCGGCCGCCGCCGATCGTGCCGAATTGCTCGCCGGCCGAGGTCACCGCCATCCGCGCGCCGAGATGGCGCGGCGTCGAGCCCTGCACGCCCGTCACCGCCGCGATCGCGACGCCCTGCCCGTTCGCGAGCGCGCGCAACGCGGCGCCGAAGACGTCGGTCCGAGCCATCTCGGACAGACTATAGCGGAGCGGCTTCGCCGTCATTTATCCCCACCACCAACCCCGGCCTGTCGGTTCGCTTCCGCACTCCGCGCTTCGCGGCCTACCCGCGAATCGCCAGCACGTGGTCGACGACCTCGCGCAACCCGGCGCCCTCGGCCCGTTCCGTCA
This sequence comes from uncultured delta proteobacterium, assembly GCA_963848295.1. Lineage (GTDB taxonomy): Bacteria > Myxococcota_A > Polyangia > Haliangiales > Haliangiaceae > JABFXX01. The sequence continues at coordinate 761,091 of CAWKDB010000010.1, forward strand.
GGTACGCGGGCTTGAACGCGAGCTCATCCCACCACGCCTTGATATTCGCGACGCCGACGCTGGTCGGGAACCCTCCGAACATCGGCGCGTCGTTGAGCGCGTCGCCGACATAGACGTAGGGTGCGAGGTCGTTCGCGTCGCCGTCGAGCACCTGGCGTACGACCGTCATGCACGCCGACAGCTTGTCGAAGTGCGGCGGCCCGAAGTTGACGTGCACGCTCGACCGCACCGCGGTGAACCCGTGCTTGCGCAACAGCTTCACGCACATCTCGGCGTCCTCTGTCGACAGCGACGCCTCCTCGTTGTAGTCGATCGCGAGATCGACCTCGCGGTACTTCGAGTCGCTCGACAGATGCGCACCCGGCACCTTCGACATCACGTCGAGTACCGCATCGTTCATCCGCCGCCGCCACTCGGGCAAGCTCGCGGCCGGCACGCCGTAGAGCTTGCGCAGCCGCTTGCCCTCGCGCACGAACGTCACGCCGCCGTTCTCGCTGACGACCGCGAGCACCGGCGTCATCTTCATCAACGCGAAGCCGAAGCCCGCGGGCCTTCCGGTGACCATGATCACCGGCACGCCGGCCTCGCCCAGACGCTCGAGCGCGGCATAGGTCTGAGCCTCGATGTGCTCGCCGGTCGTCATCGTGCCGTCGATATCGGAGAACAGCGCGCGCACCGGCCCGCGCATTTCGGAGAGAGGCCGCGACATCGGCGCGGGTCATAGCATAGTCTTCGCGCCATGGTCGCAGCCCTCTCCGCCGACACGATGTCGCATCACAAGATCCTCATCATCACGACGCTGACGCCGCCACCCGGCTTCGAGGTCGAGGCGATCCTTGGCCCTTGTTGGGGCATCACGGTGCGCTCGCGCTCGGTCGTCGGTCAGGCGTGCGCCGGCTGTCAGACGTTCGCGGGCGGCGAGATCACGGCGCTGACCAAGCTCGCGACCGACTCGCGCAACGAGGCGATGGATCGCCTCGAGCAGCACGCCATGGCGATCGGCGGCAACGCGGTGTTCGGCCTCCAATTCGACTCGGGCGAGCTCATGCAGAACACGAACGAGATCGTCGCGTACGGCACCGCGGTCAAGCTACGCAAGCTGAGCTAGCAATGGTCTCGATTCCGGTCCCGATCCGGCCGCGCAAGCTAACGCACGATACGGCGCGCAAGCTTGATAGGCTGTCGGTGCGCGCGCATCGCTTTCATCGCTTCGCGCATCATCCGTTGTGCGATCGCTATGCCGGCGAGGTCGTCCGCTTCGGTCGAGTCCGACTGTGCCGCGGTTGCACGTTCGCGCTCGCGGGCGGCGTCATCGGTGGCGGCGCCGGACTCGCGCTCGGTGGATCGATCGCGATCGGGGTCGCGGCGATCGCGACTGCGACGCTCGTGCTTGTCGCCACGCTCTATCGCCGCGCTCGGGTTGCCAAGCTCGTGACTCGGTTCGTCCCCGCCGCGTTGTTCACACTCGCGATCACGTGCGGCGTGCTCGAGACGTCGCTCGCCGGTGCGATGGTCGCGGCTTTCGCGGCGGCGGCCGTCGTTGGCTTGCGCATGCTCTACGGCCGGCGCGGGGCCGACCGATCCCCATGCACGTCATGTCCCGAACGCGAGCTATCGCCGTGCTCGGGGTTCGCGCCGATCGTGTTGCGCGAGCGCGCGTTTCAACGCGTGGCCGCGCGCTACTTAAGCGATCAAGCGCAGAGCCGTGTCATCGACCGCGGCCGCAGCCGGGGTGCGAATCGAGCGATCGCGCTGGCGCGACAGCCAGTCCTCGAGATCGCTCTGGTTGAGCCGAACGATGCCGCCCACCTTGAACACAGGTAGTGGATCATTCGCGCGCCGTGCCATGTACCGGCACCAACGCTCCGACCGCCCCAGCGCAGTGGCGATTCCCTTCCAGGTCTCGACAAAATTCGACATCGGTCCTCCGTGACGCGGACATTGTGCAGCCCACGTGCCGGCCGGAGATCGCGCGCGCAAATCTAGTAACTTCAGGGTGTTAGTCGAAGTCACAGGGTGTCCAACAGCGACCAAGGATTAACACCCACCGACGCAAAAACTGACACAGTTGTCGCTAAATTTCCGCAGTGCCAAGCGTGCGCGCGGACCTGGCAGAACCGCAACCGCGCCAGTATCCTGAGCAAACATGCTCGGACATGAGCGGCGAACAGCCGCGGTCCTCTCGGCGGCCATGGTGGTGGCCCTGGCTAGCGTCGCGCACGCGGCACCGGAGATCTACCCGCTTGAAAAAGTGCACCGTGGGCAGACCGGCTACGGGATGACGACGATGGCCGGGACCGTGCCCGAGCGGTTCACGTTCGAGGTCGTCTCGGTCATGCACAACTTCCTGCCGAAGCAGGACATCATCCTGGTCAAGTCGGACGATCCGAAAGTCCAGCTCACCGGCTTCTGGCAGGGGATGTCGGGCAGCCCGCTGTTCATCGAAGACAAGCTGGCCTGCGCGTTCAGCTACGGGTTCCGGTTCAACAAGGTCGCGCTCGGCGGCTGCACGCCGCTCCAGTACATGAAGCAGCGACGGTCTCGACTCGTTCCGCCGCGGCGTCGTGCAAGCGCAGAAGGGCGGCGGACCACGCGTGATCATGCCGGCGGCTTCGACGATGGCCGATTGGCAGCACTTGACCGGCACGGTCGATCCGCAAGCCGCGCTCGACGCGCTCGGACCGGCGCGCCGCAACTGGTTGCTATCGGCGCCGCTGCCGGCGGCGGTGCCCAAGCCCGGGCCGGTCGACGGCGAGACGATGACCGCATCGGTGCCGCTCGCGATCGCCGGGTTCTCGGCGCCCGCGTTCGCGCAGCTCGCGAAGGTGTTCGGTGATTCCGACGTCACGCCGATGCGCGCGGGCGGTGCCGGCGGGAGCACGACCGAAGCGGCGCCGGCGAAGCTCGTCATGGGCGGCACGATCGCGGTGGAGCTGATCCGCGGCGATATGTCGGCCGCGGCGTTCGGCACGGTGTCCTACATCGACGGTGACAAGATCCTCGCGTTCGGGCATCCGATGTTCCAGACCGGCGAGACCTACGCACCGGTCGCGACCGCGATCACCCACACCGTGATCCCGTCGTCGCAGAGCGCGTTCTTGCTGGCTTCCGCCGGGGTCGAGGTCGGCTCGCTGATCCAGGATCGTCAAGCCGCGATCATGGCCGACACCAGCCTGCGCACGCACGACGATCCCGGTCGACATCAGATCGACGAGCGCGAGCGGCAAGCACAGCGAGGCAGGCTCGTTCCACGTCGAGCTGCTCGACAACAAGTTCCTGACGCCGGCGATCGCGGGCGCGGCGGTGATGAACGCGATCAACTACTACCTGCCCGATCGCGACGACGTCACCGCGCGGATCGAGTCGACCGTACGAATCAAGGGCGGCGAGCCGTTGACGTTCGTCGATTACCTCTACGCGAACGACGGCGCAGCTTCGGTCATGGGCGCCGTGCGCGGCTTGCGCGTGCTCGTGCCGCTGCTTGCTCAACCCGTTCGGCCAGGTCGATATCGAGCGCGTCGATCTCGAAGATCGACCTCAAGTTCGAAGCGAACTACGGCGAGCTCAAGGAGGTCAACGTGCCGACCGGCGAGCTCATCCCGGGCCAGCGCAACACGCTGCACGTCCACCTGCAGGGCTTCGACGGCAAGGACATCGACGAGGATCTGCCGGTCGACGTGCCCGAGAGCGTCGCGGGCGGAATCGTGCAGCTCGAGGTCGTGCGCCGGCGACGCCGCGAAGCTCGACGCCGCACCGCCGGTCGATCTGCCTTCGCTGATCGGCGCGTTCCGCAAGCTGTTGCCGGGCAACGTGTGGTCGGCGACGATCTATCCCGCCGACGAAGGCGTCGCGCTCGACGGCAAGGTCGTCCGCGATTTGCCCCCGAGCGCGCTCGACAAGCTGCATCCGCAGAGCCGGAACTCAGCGCGCGCAGCCGTATCAAGTCCGCTCGCGCGCACGCTGTCGCCCGAGCAGGCGCGTGATCAACGGGTCGTCGACGATGTTCGTGCGAGTTCGAGCCAAGTAAGGAGCTACCGTGAAAGTTCTGTCGTCCTCGCTCGCTGCGGCGCTCGTCGCACTCGTCGCCTTGCCCGCCGATGCCGTCGTCACCGCGACCTGGTCGGTCGAGACCTATCAGCAATTCGACGCCGGCGATGCGACGAACGCGTTCATCACCTCGACCGGCGAGCTCCGGCCCGGCTGGGAGACCAAGCGCACCGGCCTCGAGGGCGATGCGGTCTGGTCCGCGCTGCGACTCGCGGATGGTTCGCTCTTGCTCGGCAGCGATGTCGGCGGCGCGATCTATCGGGTGACCGATACGGGCCCGAAGAAGCTGGTCTCGCTCGACGGCGCGATCGCGGTCGTGTCGCTCGCGCAGACCAGCGATGGCGCGGTGTGGGCCGGCGCGATGCCGGGCAACAAGCTATGGAAGGTCGATGTCGGCGCGGGCAGGGCCAGCGCGGGCCCGCAGCTCAAGGACACGGAGACCATCTGGTCGCTCGCCGCGCACGGCGACACCGTCTACGCCGGCACCGGCCCGAACGGCAGGCTGTTCGCGATCAAGGGCGGCAGCGCGAAGACAGGTCGTCAGAGACCGACGACAAGCGGATCACCGCGCTCGCGATCACCGACCGACGGCGCGGTGTGGATGGGGACGTCCGAGCGCGCGCTCGTGTTCCGCTACGATCCGAGAGACGGCAAGAGCCGCGCGATGGCCGACTTCGCCGGCAACGAAGTGACGGCGATCGCGCCGTATCGCGATGGCGTCGTCGTCGCGGCGAACGACCTCGCCGAGACACCGCTCCCGACCGGCAAGACGGCGACCCAGCTCGAGAGCGCGGAGAAGCCGACCGCCGCCAAAGGCCAGGCGATGAAGGCGCCCGATGCCGGCTCGAAGCCCGGCGCCGACAAGGATCCGCCGGCGGTCGCCGACCTCGGTCGCAAGGGCGCGAAGAAAGGCAAGGGCGCGTTGTTCCGCGTCGGCAACGACGGCCGCCTCGAGCAGCTGCACGCCCTGACCGCGACGTACTTCACGTCGGTCGCGGTGTCGCCCGACGGCGCGATCTACGCCGGCGCCGCCGACAAGGGCCGGATCTACATGGTCGACAGCGACGGCGCGGTCGCGACCGCGTTCGACGTCGACGAGCGCGCCGTGTCGCAGCTGTGGTTCGATCGGAACTTGTTGTCGTTCACGACCGACGATGCCGCGGCGCTGTATCGCACGGTCGGCCGTGCATCGGCCGCGCGCTACGTCAGCGACGTGCTCGATGCGCAAGGCGGTCTCGCACTTCGGCAAGCTGACGTGGTCGACCTCGGGCAAGGTCAAGCTCGAGACCCGCAGTGGCAACACCGCGAAGCCAGGCATCGGCTGGAGCGAATGGGTGGTGCCCCAGCAGATCGGGAAGCTCGGCGGCGGCAACGAGGGCGGCAAGATCGCGAGCCCGCCCGGGCGCTACTTGCAGTTCCGCGTCGCGCTCGACGACGATGCCGCGCGCGTTCGCCGCGTCTCGGCGTACTACGTGCCGCAAAACAGCCGCCACGCTGGTTCAGGACGTCACGGTCGAGCTCGCGACGAAAGAGACGATGCCGACGCTCAAGGATTCGGCCAGCAAGCCGCGCAGCCCGGTGTTGCGCGTGAAGTGGAAGATCGACAACCCGGACGGCGACGAGACGAGCTACACGCTCGAAGCGCGCCGCGACGGCGAGGCGAACTGGCGGCCGATCGCGACCGGCAAGACGCCGCTGACCACGACACAGTGGGACTGGAACACCGAGACCTATCCTGACGGCTGGTATCGCGTGCGCGTGACGTCGTCCGACGCCGACGCGAACTCGCCCGACCGCGCGCTGACCTCGACGGCGAGCTCGACGACGTTCGCGATCGATAACACGCGGCCCACGATCGACGGCTTGAAGATCAGCTACCCGAAGGCCACGGCGCGCGCCACCGATGCGATCTCGACGATCGCCGAGATGGCGTACTCGGTCGACGATGGACCGTGGCAGCTCGGTACGACGGCCGATGGGTTGTTCGATGATCAGAACGAAGATCTGCGTATCGACATCCCGACCGGTCTGCCACGAGGCACGCACACGCTCGCGGTGCGCGTCGCCGATTCGGCCGGCAACGTCGGCTCGACCTCGTCGACGTTCATCGTCAGGTAGCTAGCCCCGAGGCGCCGGTCACGGGCCCCCGAGCATGCCGCCGAGCATGCCGGCGATCGTCAACAGCTGTTGCGGCGTGGCGATCACGTCGAGCTCGACGTCCGCATCGTGAGCGTCGATATCGACCTGCTCGAGCATCGACTTGGCCGCGCCGAGCTGCGGCTTCATCGTGGTCACGAGGTTCGTCGCTTCGGTCGCCGACACCAGCGCGAGCACGACCCGGAGCGTCAGCTTGTCGCCAACCTCCGCGTTCGCGATGATGTAGCGCGGTGTCGAACCGAGCAAGCCAGCGGCGGTCTTCGTCATGGTCTCGCCGTTGCCGTCGATCGCGAGCCACATCGTAGCCCCTACTTCGACGTGCGCGAAGATCGCGCCGAACGAGACCGAGCCGCGCAGCGGCGTGCCGCTCTCGAGCACGGCGTGAAAGCTCGCTGGCGTCGACTTCGCGCCCGTGACGATCACCGCGGTGTGCTCGTCGGCGAACCCGAGTATGCTCGTGACCCCGCCGCTCGTCGCGATCGCGAGGTCGCCGACGATGTGCGTCGTGCCGAGGTGGTATGCGGTGAAGCATGCGACGACGCGCGACCGATCCGGGCCGCGCATCACCGTGACCGTCGTCTGGTCGGTGGGAGCACCGTGGACCGCACTCGCGATGCTGGCGATCGAGCCGAGGATCTCGTTCATGCACGGGACCTTGGTCATGCCGCTGATCCCTGGCTCGATCGTCGTCCACAGGGCGGTGCGGCGCAGCTTGGCCACGTCGATCGCCATGACCATGTCGGCGTCGCCTGGCAGGAACCCGAGCGCGTCGGCGGCGGTCCGGCTGTACGTCTTCGGCGGTGGCGCGTGATTGCTCACCGGCCGCGGAGCCGAGCCGCACGCCGCGAGCGTCGCGACAACGAGCAGAGCCGGCCCGCGCATCCAGCGTCCGTAACACGCCGCGGTTACGGGTGCCACAGCGCGATCCGGGTGCAAGGCTCGAGCAACCGACCGTCGCGGAGCCGCGGACACGCTTCGAGCGCGTCGCGGGTGATCTCGAGCACGACGTAGTGATGCACGGACTTCACGGCCTGCATCCCGTCGGGCGGACACGCCGGCTTACCACTGACTCCGCAGCTGACTTGATAGAGCGACGCACCACCGCCGCCGGTGACGATGTAGTGGATCCCGCCCGCGAACCCGCGCTGGTAGAGGTGATCGTGACCGGCGAGCAACAGGTCGACGTGGTAGCGCGCGAGGATCGGCACGTAGCGCTCGCGTGCGACCGCGTTGCCGCGATGGATCCCGCGCGCATACGGTCCGGCGTGGGTGAACGCGAGGATCGCGCGCACGTTGCGGCCGCGTGCCGCCGCGAGATCGGTGTCGAGCCATTGCTCTTGTTCGGTGCGCTCGTACGCGTTCGAGTCGAGGAACACGAGATGGATGTCGGCGAGATCGATGCTGTACCAGTTCGCGTCGGCCGGGCGGCCGGGTGGCCCCGGCGGCAACGCGAACACGCTGCCGGTCCAGCCGAGATCGTGGTTGCCGATCGCCGGGTAGTACGGCACCGACGCGAGCAGGTCTCCCGCGATCGTGAAGAACCGCTGCCAGTCGCCTTCGTCGGTGCCGCGCACGACCATGTCGCCGGTCACCGCGACGAGATCGAGGGCTTCGCCGAGCATCTGCTCGACCAGCTCGTGGTGGATCTCGTGGCCGCCGCGCGTGTCTCCGTAGACGCCGATCCGGATCACGTCACCGGCCGAGGGTGCGGTATGGAACGTGAACCGCGGCGTGCGCGTCGAGCCAGCGGTCACGCGGTAGCTTACTTGCTGCCTCGGCGGCAAGCCGGTGAGCTCGAACGAATGGCGCGCGCCCGGCGGGCTGTCGAGCCGATGGACCTGATCGCCGCGATCGATCCACTCGAGCTGAGCGCCCAAGCCCGGATCGGTCTCGACCGCGATCGTCGCGGTGGTAGCGCCGACGCGTGCGATCACCGGGCCGCGCACGATGCCGAGCTCGCTCCGGCCGACGACATCGACGGCGAGCTCGGGCGATGGGTGATGACCGCCGGCCGGGTGGACCTCGATCGCGAGCGCGTGGTCGCCGACCGCGAGCTGGCCCGCCGCGATCGGAGAGTAGAACGTCTCCCATTCGTTGCCGTGGCTATGCTCGGCGAGCGCCGAGACCTTGCCGGCCGGCAGCGCCCGGCGGCCGACTTCCCGGCCGTCGAGCCAGATCGCACAGCCATCGCGATAGCGCAGCCGGATCTCGAGCATCCGTACGGTCGCGGCATCGGTGCCGACCGCGAACGTCGTGACCGCGTAGAGCGCGGCGATCCGGTTACCGCGAGGCGGCTTCGGATACAACGCGCCCTTGGCATGCGCGCTACCGTCGACGGCAATCGGCCAGTGCGCAGGTGGTAGCGGCTCGGGATCATGCGCCCCGACGCTGATCGCTTGGTAGCGCCAGGTCGCGCCCGGGCCCACCAACGCGAGGCCGTGCGGCAGCGGCGTTCCGGCCGTCTCGGTCTCGACCGGTTCGGTCGGATCCGCGAAGGCGATCGCGCGCGCTGTGATGACGAGCGCAGCGACAGCGATCGCGCGAAACACGCGTTACGCGTGCTTGGCGGCCGACGTCGCGAGATCGAGCAATTGCGGGAGCGGGAGCGTCTCGAGCTTGGCAAGGTAATCCTTGTCCGTGCTCTTCTTGCCCGCGGTGCCGAGCGACGCGATCAACTTCTCGCGGCTGCCGAACTTCTCCTTGACGGTCGTGACCACGCGGCTCAAGCGGAGCAGCTGCTGGTTCGACGCCTTCTTGAGCTGACCGGCGAGCTGATCGGTGTCTTGATCGTGGCGCGCGAGCGACTCGGCGAGCGACTTCGCGAGCGCGTCCTTCGAGCCGTGGGCGGCATCGACGCGCGCTTTCGGGTGACGGGGCAGCTTCGCAGCGGGCGAAGCCGACTTCGCGGCCTTGGGCGCCTTCACGGTCTTAACGGGCTTGGCCTTCTCGGCCTTCGCGGACTTGTCGGTCTTCTTCGTCGCCATGGTGTGCTCTCTTATTGCGCAGAACCGGAGCCGGAGCCCGCGGGAGGCGAATCCTGCGCAGAGGACACCCCGCCGTCAAGGACGGAAATCAGCTGATTGATGTCGTCGAGGTCGAGCTCGACCTTGAGGTGGACTCGGTCGTGCTCCGCCGAGATCGCGATCTTGTCGACGAGCTTGCCGAGGCGCTTGGCCTGAGCCGCCGCTCCCATCAGCGCGAGCTGGCTCTTGGCGAACGATTCCAGCGTCTTGGCGTCGGCGTCATTCGCCATGATCGCGGTGAGCTCGAGCGTGAACCCGCTGGTCGCGTCGGCGGTGAGCACGAGCGCGGCGGGCCCGGCCGACAGCGCGCCCGCGGTCGCCTTGACGAGGCCAACTCGGACCCGCTCGTCGGCGCGGCCGACCGCCCAGGCCGGGGCGTTCTGATCGGCGAGCGAGAGCCACGTCTTCATCTCGGGGTTGTCGAGCAGCTTCTTGCCGGGGAGCAGCGCATCGGTCGTGTACTGCTCGTCGGCGCCGAGCACGACGGTGTCGCTGCGGCCGAACCCGAACCACATCGAGCGATTGCCGTCGGTCGCGTGATAGAGCGTGCCCGACCCCACCGGCCTGCCGGTGACCGAGCTATCACCCTTGCCGAGCATCGCGCGCACGCACGCCACGAGGTTCGCTTCGACAAACTGGCCGGTCGCGACGATCAGCACGGGGCCCGTGCCCGGCTTGGGCCCGGTGTGCGGCCCGATCGCGACCACGATGCGCTTCACCTGCTTGGCGAAGTCGATCTTGCAGCTGTCGTGGAGTTGCTGCCAGCGCGCCGCCAGATCGGGCGTGCCGAGCAGCAAGCGCTCGACCGCGCGTCGGACGAGCGGCGAATCGATCACTCGAGGAACGTCGACCGCGATCACGACCTCGGCATTCGCCGGAACCGCGGCGATGCCGGTGATCTCGGGCGGCGGACCGTTCGATCCCGCTGCTTTCTTGCGGCCGCAACCGCCGATCGCGACCGCGGCGACGACCAGGAGCGCCAGCGCGCGCTTCACATTCAGCCGCCGCCCATCAAGCCACCGAGCCCACCCTTCGCCATCGCCGCGACCGACTTGAGCTGCGCCTCGGTCATCGCGACATCGAGGTGAACCTCTGCGCCGTCTGACGTCACCTCGAGCTTGTCGAACATCGCCTTGATCATCGGGCTGCCGATCTGGCCCTTCGCCATCGTGGTCAGCTGCGTCGCTTCATCCGCCGAGCTCATCCGGACCCGCAGGTCGAGGCCGAGGCCGTCGGTGACGTTGAGCGAGCCGAAGATCCGCTTCGGGTGCATCCCCAGCTGGCCGAGCTGGCTGAACGCCGGCGCTTCGGCGTTGATCACGACCCACAGCGACTGGTCGGGCTTGATCTTGCCGAACACTTCGCTGAACGCCGGCGACGTCTTCAGCCCGCTGTTGGCCGACGCCACCTTCTTGATGCTGTCCTTGGTCACGTCCGGGCCGACCACGCCGACCATCGTCGTGTCGTTCGTGAAGCCGACCGCGACCGACGGCCCGTGACTCGGGTGTCCGATCATCACGTCGCCGTCGAGCGTCATCTTGGTGCCGTCCTTGCTCGACTCGTTGAGCTTGTCTTGGCACGGCTTCGCCAACAGCTTCGCCTTATCGATGCCATGGACCACGAACACGCCGCTGGTCTCATCGCCGCCGATGTTCTTCAGGCCGATCGAGATCGACTTGACCGACTCGAACGGGTCGAAGCCGCAGGCCGCCTTGACGTCGCCGAGCTCCTTCGAGACCTTCTCCATGAGCTTCGGCGCGAACTGCTTGTACAGCGAGCTCGACTGGACCTGAGCGAAGTTGATGCCCAAGACCACTTCAGAGTCGGCCGGCAGCAGCGCGAGATCCTCGCTCGACGTCGCGCCGCTGGAGGAGCCTCCGTGATCCTTGCTGCAACCGCTAACGACGAGCCCGACAGAGAGCGCAGCGACGAACCAAGCATGACGAAAACGCATTGAGAATCTCCTGAAGACGTCCGATTCCGGACGCTGGGGCTTATAACATGCGGTCGTGATAGCGTCGCGGCCGATCGTCATGCCGTGGCTGCCCCACCGATTGCGCGATGCCGAAGTGTGGGCGAAGGTCGATGCGAACGGCGCACTTGTCGCCGATCGTGACGGTCGTGTCGAGATCGTTTACAAGCCGGCGGCGGGCGCAAAAGTTTATCGGGCGGGAGCGCGCAACCTCGCTGCGACAGGGGGTGCGGCAGTCGAGTTTGACCCAGGCGAGCGCGCACTGGAAAAGCCGCAACCCGGAGCGCCGCCGAAGGTGGACAAGTCGGGCGAACGCCCGACGCGTAGCGCCGGCGCAGGCGGAGCGAAGGTAGACGATGATGCGATCCACGTGTGGACCGACGGCGCGTGCTCGGGCAACCCGGGCCCAGCCGGTGCGGGCGTCGTCGTGATCGATGGCAGCGAGCGCAAGGAGCTGTCCGAGTATCTCGGCGTGGGCACGAACAACATCGCGGAGCTCACCGCGATCCTGCTCGGCCTCGAGCTCGTCGCCGATCGCAAGCGGCCGGTCATCGTCTACTCCGACTCCTCGTACTCGATCGGCCTGCTCACGCAAAACTGGAAGGCGAAGAAGAACATCGAGCTCGTCGATCAGCTGCGCGCGGTCTGCCGCCAGTTCGCCGACCTCCGCTTCGTCAAGGTCGCCGGTCACGCGGGCATCCCGCTCAACGAGCGCACCGACGAGCTCGCACGCGAGGCCATCACCCGGCGCTAGAGGTCGCGCTGGATCTCGGTCGCCACGTCGGCGAGCGTCGCGAAGCTCCAGCGTTGGCCGATCGTGTCGAGCGTGCGCTCGAGGCGCTCGAGCTTGGCGGCGATCGGGACGCGCAGATCGGGCTGACGCTCGACGAGCTCGCCCGGGATGCCGTCTTGGTCGGCGTCGGCGAAGTCGATGCCGTGGAGCTCGAAGTTGAAGAACGACCGCCGCGCCATCGCGGTGATCACGCGCGCGCGCACCCAGCTCGGCGCGACGAGCAGCAACGTCCCGATCGCGGGCACCCGCGCGAACGGCGTCACCGCGATCGGGAGCTCGACGATCGGCGCTTGACCGCGGCGCCACGGCGCGATCATCGACGGCCGATACGGATCGCCCGGCGCGACTTGCGAGCGCGGATCGATCATCACCGCGCCGCTCGGTCGCCCGGTCAGCGCGAGCGCGGTCATCACCGCGGCCTTCGCGGCGTAATAGCCGGGCGCCGGAAAGATCGAGGAGTCGTAGCGATAGCCGAGCCGCGCGAGCGTATCGAGCATCGCGGGCGAGACGTCGTAGCCCGGCGCGCGGAACCCGACGACCTTACCGAGCGCGCGCACGACGCGATCACCACCCGCGATCTCGGCGTCGACCTCGGCGGCGGACAACCGCGCGAGCTCGTAGGGGTGCGAGTAGGAGTGGTTGCCGAGCTCGTCGCCGGCCGCGGCCAAGGCGCGCAATCGATCGGCGGCTTCGGCATCGGCCTCGACGTCTTTGCCGACCACGAACCAGGTGACGTGAACGCCTCGCTTCGCGAACAAGGCGGCGGCCCGCGGCAACGCGCGGTCGAGGATCACGCGCTCGAGCTCGGCCGGCGCCAGCCCGAGACCGTGGATTCTGTAGTAGCAAGCGACGCTGTCGAGGTCGATCGAGATCGAGCAGTGGCGCGCGGTCACGGCTTGCCGCCGAAGCGGATCACGTAGGTCAGCTTCGCGAGCCCACGCAGCACGTTCGGCACGCGCTTCGTCAAGTTGATCGCGGGTGGTCGCTTCTCGGCGAGCCGCACCGGAATCTCCATCATCCGGACGCCTTCGCGATTCGCCCGGATCACCATCTCGCTCGCGAACAGATCCCGATCGATCACGCACGCCTCGACGATCGGCAGCACGGTCGCGCGGTGGAACGCCTTGAGCCCGTGCGTGTCGGTGCCGCGGAAATCGAGCGCGACTCGCAACATGCCGTTGATCACCCGCGTCGCGGTGCGGCGGAACAGCGGGCGCTGATCGTTCGAGCCCTTCATCGCCTTGCTGCCGACGACGAAGTCCGCGTCGCCGTGGCGCAGCACGTCGAGCGCGCGGCGATGGAAGTCCAGGTCGCACAGGTCGATCTCTTCGCAGATCACCCAGGTGCCCCGCGCTTCGATGATGCCGCGGCGCAGCGCCTTGCCGTAGTTCGGCTCGCCGAGCGAGAACGTGCGGACCTCGGTGCGCTCGCTCGCGAGATGCTCGGCGAGCTCGACCGTGCGGTCCTTCGAGCCATTCTCCGCGAGCACGATCTCGAAGCTGAGGTCGGGCGCATCGAGCGCGGCGCGGACCGTGTCGAGCCCCTCGAGCAGCTCGGTCACCGCTTCGCGCAGGATGCCCTCCTCGTTGTAGACCGGGATGACGATCGAGACGTCGGGCACGGGGATCCCTATCATGCCACCTGCGCGAACCGCTCGGTCTGCCCGGCGGCCATGACCAGCACGTGCTCGCGCACGCCGCGCGCGGTCGCGAGCTCGATCAGCCAGCGCGCCGGCTCGTCGAGGCGCTCGTACGACAGCGCGAACGCGCCGTGATGGATCGGCACGAGCAGCCGCGACCGCAGGTCCTCGAACGCGTACAGCGCGTCGAGCGGCGACATGTGACGCTCGCGAAACGACGTCGGCATGAACCCGCCGATCGGCAGCACCGCGACGTCCGGCGCGAACCGCTCGCCGAGGTCGGCGAAGCCGGAGAAGTAACCGCTGTCGCCGCACAGGTACGCGCTCGGCCCGCCGGTCTCGGCGCGCGGCCGCAACACGTACGACAGTCCGCGCGCGAGCTCGTCGTCGCCGTGCGAGGTCGCCGCCGCGAACACCTGGACGCCGCGCACCTCGAGGTCGCTGCCGGGTTGGAGCTCGACCACGCGCGCGAACCCGAGGCCCGAGACCGCGCCCGCGACGCCAGCCGGCACGACGACGGTCGCCGACCGCGGCAGGCGATCGAGCGTGCGAACGTGCAGGTGATCCGCATGGCGATGCGAGATCAACACGAGCGCGACATCGCTGAAGTCCCCCGGTGCGAGCCCGGGCTCGACCGCGCGCCGCACCCCGCCGATCCAGCGCCCGAGCATCGGATCGAACGCGATCGCCAACCCGGGATAACGCGCGATCACCGTCGCGTGGCCGCCGAACGTCAGCGCCATCTGGCCCTGCGCGAGCGCCGGGACCGGCTCGTATTGCGCGGGCCGCGGCGCCCGAAACCATCGCGCCATCCAGTGGCCGACCAAGCTGCGATAGCGCGCGACGGGCACGCGGTGGTGTAGCTTCGCGAGCTCGGCCGCTCGCGTGGTGGCCTTGACGAGCGTCATCCGACCGGCGACACGAGCGCGAGAGCCTGCGCGCATCCGCCCGCTAGCATTTCGACAGGCTGCGCCACGGCGCGACGATATCACTTGCCCCTCGACGCCGGGGCGTGCCCCAGCCGGCATGAAACGATGCGGCACCGATCACGATTTCTCTGATCAAGAACCCCCAGCACAGCCGTGCTAGCTTCGCGGCGTGCGCCAGGTCCAGCGTTGGTGGATGCTGATCGCCGGCGTCGCGGTCGCGGCGCTCGCCATCGCCATCTTGCTGCCAGGGCTCGACGGCTTCGGGCTGTGGGAGCCGCAGGAGCGCCAGCTCGCCGACCGCGATGCGCCGCGCGACGGCTACCAGCCCAAGAATCATCCCGAAGCGTTCAGGCCCGCGCCGAAACCGCCCGAGCCGAAGCAAAGTAGCCGTGCGGCCGGCGTGCCCGGCGCTGCGGGCGTCCCCGGTGCCGTCACGCCGCCACCGGTGGTGACGCCGCCGGTGACGCCGATCGCCACGGGCAAGGAGACCTGCGATCACCAGGCGCCGAAAGATGCAGAGGCTCGCTCGCTGACCGCGCGCGCTGCGGCGTGGGGCCGCGACAACATCGGCGACTCGGACGGCGGCCGCCGCTCGCCGTTCGCGCTCCTCGGGATCATGACCGCACTGCTCATCGGGCTGATCGCGGCACGCGGCGCCGGTCCACGCGCCGGCGTGCTCGCCGGATTGATCGCGCTGTCGATGCCGCTGCTCGTGTTGCAGAGCAGGCAGATCACGTCGGAGATCGGGACGACAGCGGGCGCGGTCGCGATCATCTGGGGGCTGTACACGCTCGCGACGATCGGGCCGTGGCGCCGCGGCGTGCGGTTCAACGTGCTGCGGTTCCTTCACGTCGACATCGCGATCGTCGCGATCGCGCTCGGCTCGTGGCTCGCGTTTTACGGCGGCGGCCTGCTCGTCGGCGTGATCCCGCCGTTCGTCGCGTTCGCGCTCGCCGGCTCGCTCGGCGCGCCGCTGTTCGTGCTGGCCGGGCAGGGGCTGTGGAATGCCAGCTTGCGCGGGCTCACGACGGTCGCGCCGCGCATGGCGGTCGGTCGCCGTCGCGCCACGCTGCGCGCCACCGATCTCGCGCTCGCGCTCGCGGGGCTGGCCGCGGCGATCATCGCGACCTACGCGATCTACTCGCTACTCCATCAAGTGTTCGAGCTGCGCACGCCGCAGCCCGGCACGACTCCGCTGCAACGCGAGATCTTCGGCAAAGCGATCGTGCCGACCGGCTGGCCGTCCACGTGCTGGTCATCGATGCTCGGCGGCACGTGGCGGGCCGACGACGACCTGCGCTACATCTACGACTCGACGTTCGAGCAGATCGCCTACGGCACATTCCCGTGGGGCGTGCTCGCGCCGATCGCGTTCGCGCAGCTGATCGCATCGCAAGAACCGCGCAAGCGACTGCTCGGATCGGTCACGCTCGCTTGGGCCGCCGCCGCGTGGGTGGCGAACGAGGTGTTCCAGCGCAAGGTCGGATTCGCGCTCTACACCGGGTTTCCCGCGATCGCGATCGCGGTCGGGGTTTGGGTCGACGGCCTGCTCGCCGCTCGTCATCGCGGCGATGTCGATCGGACCGGGCCGCCCGTCGGCGACCAGCCACCCGGCGCGAAGCTGATCGGCCTGTTCTTCGTCTTGGCCGTGCTCGATCTCGCGAAGGACCAGCAGTCGTTCACCGACAAGGTGACGTCGCTGCTCGTCGGTGGCGAATCGATTCCTTATCCGACCAGCACGCACGTGCTGTTTCTGCCGACCAAGCTGTGGATCTTGATCCTCGGCATGGTCATCGCGATCGGGTTCGCGCTCGCGCTGATCGCCTGGCGGCCGCGCGGCAAATGGCTGCAACGCGGCCCGGTGATCGCCGCGCTCGGCGGCACGCTCGCGCTCGCGCTGTTTTGGTCCAACGTATGGCAGCCCCTGTTGTCGCGCCACTTGTCTTCGAAGGAGATGTTCGACCAGGTCGTCGATCTCTACAAGCCGGGCGACGCGCTCGTCCTGATGGGGGACCTCGGCGACGCCCCGCACGACTACGCGCCCGACATCAAGCCCGAGGTCGTGCAGACCCGCGAGCAGATCACCGCGGCCCTCGGCCGCGAGCAGCGCGTGTTCGCGATCGCGCCCCAAGGCGAGCTGTGCACGCTGCATCACGACATGACGTCGAAGCCGTACTTCGTGCTCGACGCGCACAATCAGCGCTCGTACTTGCTGTCGAACCGCGTCGATGGCGGGGTCGACGAAAACCCGCTGCGCGATGTG
This sequence comes from uncultured delta proteobacterium, assembly GCA_963848295.1. GTDB lineage: Bacteria > Myxococcota_A > Polyangia > Haliangiales > Haliangiaceae > JABFXX01. Next base: position 777,914 of record CAWKDB010000010.1, read on the forward strand.
ATCTTACACACCGAGCCGAAGAAGATCCCCAACCGGCCGAAGGCACGCATCGTGTTCGACAACCGGATCGAGCTGTTGGGCTGGAAGATCGATCGCGAGATCTCGCGAGCGAGCACGTTCGAAGTCACGACCTATTACAAAGTCCTCTCGAACATCGGCGGCTCGTGGCAGGCGCTCTACCACTTCGACATGCCCAAAGGCCCGCGCGGCTTTAACGGCGATCACAAGCCGATCGACGACCGCTGCTCGATGGCGAGCTGGCAAAAGGGTGACTACATCGTCGATACGTTCAGCGTGACCGCCGGGAGCACCGCGACCCTGAAGGGCCAGTACGACGTGTGGACCGGGTTCTTTACCGGCTCGTTCCCGAACTGGCGCAACATGCCGATCAGCGAGGCTCCGGGCGATATGCGCGACAACACGGATCGCGTGAAGATCACCCAGATCACGATCGATTGACGCGAGGGGGGCTCGGGGTTATGACGCGACGGATGGTCAAGGTCCGCGAGGGAACAGCGCCGACGGTCAGCGACGCCGAGCGTCGTCGCGCACCGCGTGTGCTCGTCGATCTCGAGGTCGACTACGCGAGCGAAGAGAACTACCTGTTCGCGTACATCACCGACATCAGCGAGACCGGCATCTTCGTCCGCACGACGACGCCGGAGCCGCCGGGCACGAACTTGAACTTGCGGTTCAAGCCGGATGACGAGGGGCCGTCGATCGAGATCGAAGGCAAGGTGATCTGGGTCAACCCGTATCGCCCGGGCACGCCGGACAACCTGCACCCCGGGATGGGCATTCGCTTCGTCGATCTCGATGACGAGCTACGCGATCGCCTGCTCGAGCTCGTCCGCCGGTTCGCGTACCTGTCGTAGCTGTGTCACTCGAGCGGCGTGACGTCGAACGAAAACGATCCGTCGGCGCTGCACGGGGTCGCGCAGTCACCGTTGTCGACCTCGACCGTCTCGGCGTAGTGGTACGTCAGCGTGAGCTGGCACGTCGCCTCGGCGAGCGTGCCGGTCAGGGTCTCGGTGGCGCGCCATTCGCAGCCGTCGGTGAAGTCGTGCAGCGCGTAGTACGACAGCGAGACCGCGCCGGCGTCGACCGTGCCCGTGTAGACGAGCGAGCCCGCATCGAACGCGATCGACAGCATCGTTTGATCGCGCGACACGGTGACCTGGCCGGTCATCCGAGCCAGATTGTTCCAGATCGCACAATCCTCGATCGTCGATGTGCCGGGCATCACTTCACCGGTTGTCGACGGCGCGTAGCACAGCGGGGCGATCGCCGAATCGGCAGTCGCGATCGGCATCGCCGCGTCGGTCGAGGTGCCCGGGCGCGCGGCGGGCGCGCAAGCGGCGGTGGCGGCGATCGCGAATAACCAGGCGGCGCGCATCGAGGTCGGGTTAGCAAACCGAACACTTCTGCGCAACGCTAAAGATGTTGCAGCTATTCGTCGTCGCTTCCGGTCGGCGGCGTCGCGGGCTCGGCGGGGACGCGAAACTCTTCGCCGAACCAGCGGCCGAGATCGACGAGCTGACAGCGCTCGCTGCAGAACGGATAGAACCTGTTCGCGTCGCGCGCGGCCGCCGCCTTGCACGTCGGGCACGCGGTGGGCCGGCGGGTCACGCGCTCGCTCCAGTGCCCAACCCGAGCGCGAGCGCACGTGCGTCGAGATACGCGCGACTGACTTCGAGCGCCGCGGCGGCGAGATCTCGATCACCGGCGGCGTTGCCGAGCGCCGCGACGATCGCGCTCGCTTCGGCTTCGGCGGTGACATCGCGCAGCGGACGAGCCAGCGCGGTCGCGCCACCGGCGACGCGCGCCGACACCATCGCCCCGGTGAGCTCGGTCGCATCGCCCGCGAGCACGAGCATGCGCTCGATCTCGTTCTCGAGCTCGCGGATGTTGCCGGGCCATGGATACGCGACGAGCCGCGCGAGCGCACTCGGAGCGAGCCGCGCCGTCGTGCCGCCGCGCGTGTGATGCTTCGCGACGAAGTGGTTCGCGAGCCGCGGAATGTCGGCGACGCGCTCGCGCAGCGGCGGCACGGTGATCTTCAAGACGTTGACGCGATAGAACAGGTCCTCGCGGAACTGCTTGTTCGCGACCATCGTCGCGAGGTCCTTGTGCGACGCCGCGACGATCCGGACGTCGACCTTGACGCCCTTGGTGCCGCCGACCGGCATCAGCGTGCCCTCTTGCAGCACGCGCAGCAGCTTCACTTGCAGCGCGGCGGACATGTCGCCGATCTCGTCGAGGAAGAACGTGCCGCCATCGGCGACGGTGAACAGCCCGGGCTGGTCTTTGACCGCGCCGGTGAACGCGCCGCGAACGTGACCGAACAGCGCACTCTCCAACAGGTTGTCGTTGAACGCGGAGCAGTTCTGCACGACGAATGGCTTCTTCGCGCGCGGCCCGTGATAGTGGATCGCGCGCGCGATCAGCTCCTTGCCGGTGCCGCTCTCGCCATGGACGAGCACGGTCGCCTCGCTCTTGACGACCTTGGTCAGCAGCTTGACGACCTCGCGAATCGCCGGCGCGTCACCGACGATCTCGGTGAACGGGTGCGCGAACGTGGTCGGCGGAATCGTGATCGGCAGGATGCGTTCGACCGCCGCGGCCGCCCCGGCGACGAGGTCCTTCACGCGCGCGAGGTCGACGTCCGACAGCTCGGGCGCGAGCTGGGCGAGCCGCTCGGCTTCGTCGCCGGCGACCCCGAGTTGGTTCACGATCGTTGCACCGAGTTGCGCACCGCTGGTGTCCACCGGGCGCGCGCCAGTCGCATACACGACGCCGACCAAGCCGCTGCTGCCGCGCACCGGTGCCGCGATGATCGCGAGCCCGGCGTGACAGCGCACGATCGTCGGGCCGGCGGAGCGCTTCGCGGCGAAGCCCGCCGCGATCTGGGTCAGCGCCGCGGCACACCCGCCCGACGGCTGCGCCCCGAGCGTCGCGCACGCGTCATGCGATTGCCGAACGTAGCCCGCGCCCGTCGCCTCGGTCAGACCGAGCTCGAGCCCATACCAGCGCCGAAGCACATCGCGCGCGAGCGCGACCTCGGGGAGCGTGTCGAAACTAGCCTCCACCCGCGACCACTATAGCGAGTTACCCACGAGAAACCCATCGCTCGGGACCTACCTCTTCTGCGGATCCGTCACGCGCGAGCTTGCCGAGGTGTGACCGCAGCGATCGAGCGGCGAGTGGCCACAAGATTCGCGGCGTATCGCTGTAGACCTCGGCGACGAGCTCGTCGACGGTGCGCGCTTGCCGGGCGAGCGCCGCCTTGATCTTCGCCTCCCGCATCAAGCGGTGTGCGAGGTACTCGCGCAGCTTGGCGTGACCATCCGAGATCGCCGGTCCGTGCGCGGGCAATAGCGCAGCCTGTGGTCTCGCGAGCAACGCGCGGAGCGACGCGAGATAGAGCGCCATGTCGCCTTCGCTCGGATCGATCAGAATTGTTCCGATGCCCGCGACCATATCGCCGGCGATCGTCGCTGCATCCGTCGCGAAGCACAGATGGCCCTCCGCGTGACCGGGGGTGAACACGCAGGACACCGCGACGTTGCCGAGCTCGATCACCTCGTCGGGCTCGAGCACGCGGCCGACATCGAGCCGCCCGGCGAGTCGGCGCGCGGTCGCGGCGTGAGCGGCGATGCCGACATTGCGACGCCGCGCGAGCTCCGCGGCACCGCCGACGTGATCGCCGTGGTGATGAGTCAACGCGATCAGCGCGAGCGGGCGACCCGCGTCGGTTTCGGCGTCGAGGATCTGTTCGAGCGCGACTTGCTGATCGGGGTACGGACTGCCGGGATCGACCAGCAACTGAGGTCCGTGTGACGGGCCGACGAGGTACGCATTGGTGTGTGCGGCGGGCGGGAGCGTCGGTGTCCGTAGCGCAACCACGCGAATCCCCGGCGCTACTGGCGCCAGCGTGGGCGCGACATCCCCGATGGTCGCAGGGGCGACTCTGCGCACCTGTTCATACAGGTCATCGATCGTGGTTTCGGCCATGAAAATGCCGGGACGCCAAAGAGGATGACGTCGTGTCGGGCATCTCGTAGACTATTAGACAGCGCTTCCATGGTCAGCGTCACCGCACGGAAGATTCGCGAGCTCGGTACCGAGCGCCCTGGCGGGGCAAGCGGGCGTCTCTACACGGGCTATTTGATCTCGTATCCGTTCATCGGACGCGGCATGGTGATCTTTCGCGACCCGCACGGCCACCGCATGATCACGACGCCGGTCCGCCGGGTGCTCGGCGAGCCCGGCGGGAAGATGATCTACGTCGAGACCGAGAACAGTGTCTATCGCCTCGAGATCCACGGCGAGCCGCTGTTCCCGATGCGCGCCGCCGGCGAGTAACCAGCTCGCGAGCAGCTACGTGTCGAGCGCTTGGCCGAGCGCGGCCACGTCGGCCGGTGCGAGCGTCGTCGCGAACACGAGCGGCAGCTCGTGCACCGGTGCGGTCGCGCGTTGTCGCAGCTCGGCCAAGTAGCGCGCGTTGAGGGCATGGCGATCGAGCGCGAGCTTGCCGTGCGCGGCGAGCTCGGCGAGCGGCGAGCCGAGCGCCGGTTCTGCGACGAGAGTCTCGACCACCCGGTTGACCGGTGAGCCCGCCGGGAAGTGATCCGGATAGACCTGGTTGCAGACGATGCGCTCGGCGGCGATGCCGAGCTTGGCGAGTGAGTGCTCGAGCTGGATCGCTTCGTTGACCGGCATCTCTTCAGCGAGCGTGACGAGCACCGTCGCGGTGCGCGCCGGATCCGAGAGCAGCGCCTTCATCGTCCGAGCATCGCGGGTCAACGGTCCATCGGGCACGGTCTCGTCGATCACCCACGGCACGTGCAGCATCGCGAGCGCGTGACCGGACGCCGGCATGTCGAACACCACGGTGTCCCAGACCGGCTTGCCGCGCTTCTCTTCCGCCGTGTGAAACCAGGCCTTGCCGAGCAGCGAGTAGTCGTCGAGACCCGGAATCGCCCGCAAGAACGCGCGGGTGACGCGGTTCTCGAACACCATCTCGTAGACCGACTTGAACTTGAGGATCATCATCCCGTACTCGGCGAGCGCGGCCGCGGGCGTGGTGTTGACCGCCGACAGATTCGGCGCGAGCGACACGACCTCGGTGCCGACCGCGGGCTTATCGAAGTAGCTACCGAAGCGATCGTTCGCGTTGGTCTCGAACAGCAGGGTCTTGCGGCCGCGCTTCGCGCACGCCCCGGCGATCGCGGCAGCCACCGTGCTACGGCCGACGCCGCCCTTGCCTACGACCAGAATCAGCCGACGCTCGAACAACTCCACTTCACGGCCTCAGTTTTGGGGGGAGGGCCCGGCCGGTGCAGTAACCGCCGCCGGCTCGCCGTCGACGATCACCGCGACGCCGCTCGCTTCGGCCGACCGCCAGCCGATCAGCTTGCGCAGCACCCAGATGCCGTCGTCGGGGGTGATGTCGACGTGGATGTCGATGACCTTGTCGGCGCCGAGCGTCTTGGCCGACGCGATCAACATGCGGTTGACCACGTGGTCCAAGTCGACGTGACCCGGGATCGGGATGAAGAGAAAGTAGGCGCTGGTGATCGATGCGTGGACGACCGCGATCGCCCGCAGGTGCGGACCTACATACATGTTCTCGGGCTGGACCCGCACCGTCGAGATCGACGAGCACGCGGTCACACAGGCGAGAACGCCCGCTCGTGTCAACCCGCGAAGCCCGGCCATGATGTGTGCAGGCTAACACGGCGGATCGGGCCTCGAGGCCGTTTAGGGGCCCGAGCGATGATAGGATCGTAGGCATCGTGGTGCGGAGGCTCGTGCTCGCGCTCGTCGTGGCCATCGTCGCGCAAGCGACGCTCGCGCCATCGCTGACCCGCGCCGATGTCGGCGGCCCCGAAGAGGCGCTCGACAAGAAGATCGCGGTGTGGCGGTTCGACGCGCTCGGCATCGATCCAGAGCTGGTCGCGCGGCTGGAGATCTTGTTCCGCATGGAGCTCGGTCGGCTCGACAAGCAACCATTGCCGAGCCGGCGCGACATCGAGCGCACGCTCACCGCCGCGGATCGCGAGTGCACCGGCGAAGAGAAGTGTCTCGCCGCGATCGGCAAGCGGCTCGGCGTCGACGTCGTGATCACGGGCACGGTCGGCGCGCTCGGCACGAACTACGTGCTCAACATCAAGGCGGTCGAGGTCGCGACCGGCAAGTCGCAGCGGATCGCGAGCGACCCGTTGAAGGGTAGCCCCGACGAGCTGATCGAAAGTGTGCGGGTCGCCGCCTACAAGCTGCTCGCGCCCGACCAGCTGCACGGCGCGGTGCAGATCCAGACCGATCTGATCGGTGCGGCAGTCTCGCTCGACGGCCAGTCGCTGGGCAAGACGCCGCTGCCGAACCAAGGCGTGATCGGCAAGCTCGCGATCGGCCCGCACAAGCTGATCGTGTCGGCGAAGGACTACGCGCCGTTCGACGAGGACGTCGAGGTCCACTTCCAGAAGGTGAGCCCGGTCGTCGTCCGCTTGCTGCAGTCCAACGAGGTGATCGGCACGGGCAAGACGGTCACGGTCGAGCGCCATCCGTTCTACACGCGGACGTGGTTTATCGTCGGCGTCAGCGTGTTGGCGATCGCCGCTGGCGTGGTCATCGGCCACCACGAGCGCTGCTTTCCAGTCTCCGGCATGAGCCCAGAATGCTGATCGGCCGGGTGGCCGCGCTCGCGCTCGCGTTCGCCGTGATCGTCGTCGGCCTGCGCAGCGCACGCGCCGAGCGAGTCGTCGCGGTCGCGCCGCTATCGACGTTCGGCAACGAGGACAGGAGCGCCGCGACGAAGAGGCTGCTCGCCGAGGTCGAGGCCGCGATCGCCGCGCTCCCCGACACGAAGATCGTGACCGCCGCGCAAGTCGCCGAGGCGATCAAGAAGGCGAACAAGCCGCTGCTCAAGACGTGCGAGGGCGATGGCGCGTGTATCGCCGAGATCGGCAAGCTCGTCGGTGCGCAGCTCGTCGTGACCGGCGAAGTCGGTGGCCTCGGCGATGCGAAGGTCATGTATCTCGGCGCCACCGACGTCGCGACCGCCAAGGAGTTGCGCTCGACGACGTTAGGCGTGGGCGCGGCCGACACCGGTGGCGGCGCGGCGGGGGCTGCGGTGCGGCTGCTCGATCCCGGTCGCTACACCGCGAACGTCAAGTTCTCGATCGACGTCACCGGCGCGACGGTCTACGTCAACGGCAGCAAGATGACGCTAGGCGCCGGCGGCGTGGTCAGCCTCCCGGTCGGGACCCAGGCCGTGCGCGTGACCCAGCCCGAATATCACGACTTCGTGCGGTTCGTGGACGTGGTCTACGGCAAGACCACCGATGTCGCGGTCGGCATGCAGCAGTATCCGATCATCGAGCACGACGTCCACGCGCGGCCGACGAACATCGACAAGGTCAGGTACCTCGATCCGCCGATCTGGCGCCGGTGGTACGTGTGGGGCGCGGTCGCCCTGGCCACCGCGATCGCCGTCGGCTTCGTCGCTGATCATACCGGCGGGTCTCACCCGTGCATCGTGGTCGGCTCCGACTCGCCGTGCCCGCAGCGCTAGCGGACCAAGCCCCACAGCTGGTTCAGCTTGCGGTTCGCCGCACCGAAATCGCCGTCGCCGTACTTCTGCAGCACGTCCTTCATGCCTTCGGTCAGCTGCCCCGACTTCGCTTCGTCCGGTTTCGAGCTCGACACGTGGCTCTGCAACCGCGCGTACTTCGCGGTGATGAACGCGCGGTCGACCTTGACCGCGTCCACCGTCGCCGACAACTGAGCCGCCGCGAGGTAGGCTCGGCCCCAGTCGCCCTCGCCCATCGCCTTGGTTGCTTCGCCTTCGAGACCTTGCGCGGTGCTCGGGAGGTCGCTGCCGAGCATGCCCTTCCTGGCCATGCCCGCGCGCGCTCTGCTCAATAGCGGCTCGACGTCCCGGCGTGTGTAGTTCGCGCCCTTCGCGGCTGGCGCTTGGATGATCACCGGCGGTGCCGAGCTCGCGCACGAGTCCTTCCAGCGCTGCGCCGATTCGTAGTCGCGCTGAGCGAGCTGCTTCTCGCGCTCGGCGACTCGCGCCTCGCGGTCGGCGACGGTGCGCTCCCGGGACCCGATCTCGGCCTCGCGAGACGCGACCTGCGCGGTCTTATCACCCGTGGCTTGGAGCGCGTCGATCTTGCTCGACAGCGTGTTGATCAAGTCCGAGGTCTGAGTCTCGAGCTGGCTGTCGAGCTCCGCCTTCTTCTTGTCGAGATCCTTCGTGTCGTCGCCGGCTTGCTGTTTGATCTTGATCTCGTCGATCACTTTGTCGCGCTGATCTTGCAACTGCTTGCGCGCGGCGAGCAGCGCGTCGCGCCGAGCCTTGAGCTCCTGCTGCGCTTTGATCGCGGCGGGATCCGGCACGGTCGCCGCATCGCCATCCTTGCTCTTACACCCGGAGAGCACGACGCCCACCACCAGCATTAGGACGACGAGCCCCGGCGCACGCATAGCTGGAATTGTACGAGATCCGCCGCGGCGATGCCGAGTTTTGGTCGTACAGTCGCGAGCATGCTCCTGTACCACGACCCCCGCGCACCGAATCCGCGCCGGGTCCGCATCTTCCTGGCCGAGAAGAACGTGGCGTACGACACGATCGAGGTCTCGATCGCGAATGCCGCGAACCAGACCCCCGAGTTCCGTCGCAAGAACCCGCTGGCGTTGTTGCCGGTCCTGGAGTTCCCGGACGGCAGGATCCTGCGTGAATCGGTGGCGATCTGCCGCTACATCGAAGAGCTCCACCCCGAGCCGAACCTGTTCGGCAGCGATCCATGGGAGCGCGCGGTGTTCGAGCAATGGAACCGCCATGCCGAGCTCGAGCTCCTCGTGCCGATCCAGCTGCTGTTCCGTAACACGAGCACGTTCTGGGCCGGCAGGATCAAACAAGTCCCGGAGCTCGGCGACGCGGTCCGCGAGGTCATTGGCGAGCGCCTCGCCTGGCTCAACGGCGAGCTTGCCAACCGGCCGTACCTCGCGGGTCAGCGGTTCTCGATCGCCGACATCACGGCACTCTGTGCGATCGACTTCGCGAAGGCTTCGAAGTTACGGCTCGATCCCGCGGTTCATCCGCATCTTGTTGCGTGGCACGAACGCGTCGCCGCGCGTCCGAGCACGAAAGCCTGACGCTCAACGCTCGCCGCGATCGTACGCGGCGCGGGACTCGGCGATGATGTCGAGCGCTTTGTCGCGGCCGTAGAAGTCGGACACGTCGGACTTCTTGCCTTCGAGCGACTTGTAGTCGCGGAAGAACCGATCGAGCTCGAGCTTCACGTGGCTCGGGATCTGGGCGAGGGTCTCGTAGTGCGCGTACGCCGGATCGTCGATGCACACCGCGATGATCTTGTCGTCGCCGCCCATGTCGTCGACCATCCGCAGCCCGCCGAGCGCGCGGGCGCGGACGATCGTGAGCGGCGCCACCGGCTCCTGCATGAGCACGAGGATGTCGAGCGGATCGCCGTCGTCGCCGTGCGTGCGAGGGATGAAGCCATAATTCGCCGGATAGTGCACGGCGGAGTACAGCACGCGGTCGAGCTTGAGCAGCCCGGTTGGTTTGTCGACTTCGTACTTGAGATGAGAGCCGCGCGGGATCTCGATCACGGTCGGCAAGTACGCGCGAAAGTCCGCGGGGACCTCGATGTCGTGGACCGGATGCATTGGCGCGACGGTATCAGAGACGCGCCGCGAGCTGGCCACACGCCGCCGCGACATCGCCGCCACCCGAGTAGCGGCGGTGACTCGGCAGGCCGGCCGCGGATAGCACGGCGCGAAACGCCGGCTCGCGATCACTGTGACCGAACGGATCGCCGTCGCTCGAGATCGAGTTGTAGCGGAGGATCGACAGCCGCGGCCGCACGCCGGTGTCGGCGGCGAACGCACGGGCGCGCGTGACGAGCGCGGCGGCGTCGGCGTCGCTATCGTTGACGCCGGCGAGCAGCGTCACCGCCCACATCGGCGCGAGCCGGGTTGCGCGGGCGTGGTCGGCGGCGGCGGCGAGCACGTCGTCGAGGGAGTGCGCGCGCGTGATCGGCATGACGCGCAGCCGATGCTCCGCGATCGCGCTCGAGATCGAGATCGCCAACCTCACGTTCGGCGCCGCGGCGGCGAGCTTGCGGATCCCGCCCGGCAAGCCCGCGGTGCACACCGTGATCCGGCGCGCATCGATGCCGAGCGCGCACGGCTCGCACATCACCGCGATCGCCGCGACCACCGCGTCGAGGTTCGCGAGCGGCTCGCCCATACCTTGGAACACGACGCCGTGAATGCGTCCGCCGGCCGGCACCCGCAGCCGGACCTCGCGCACCTGCTCGACGATCTCCCACGCATCGAGGTTGCGGCTGAGGCCCAGCCGGCCCGTCGCACAGAATTCACAGGCGAGCGCGCACCCGACCTGCGAGCTGACGCACACCGTGAACCGACCGGGGTGCTCGAGCGGAATGCGCACGGCCTCGAAGCGATCGCCGGAGCTCGCCAGCACGTACTTGACGAACGGATCGATCGCGCTCGCGACCTCGGCGACGACGTCGAGTCGCGGTACTCCGCCCGCTGCGCGCACCGCATCGGCCGCGACCCGGCGCACCGCGGACGTCGCGTTGATCGGGTCGCCGCGGTGGACTTGCGCGATCAGCTTGCGCGCTTCGGCGAGCGAAACCTCGGGAACGGCGTCCGCGAGCGCGCGCGGCGTGAGGGCTTGCAGCGCCAACATCGCGATAACCGGCGCTCAAGTTACACCAACGTGGCGGATACTTTGCGACAACGACTCGCCACGGTACGATCAATCAGTGGCGTACCCCGAGGTGATCCGAGTCTTCGCGACCTCTCAGGATCCCGACTTCGACGGCCCCTGGCAGGCGAGAACTCCGTCGAACAGCACCGGTTCTGCGGTCGTCATCGGCCCCGGCCTGTTGCTCACCGGTGCCCATGTCGTCGCGAACGCGACGTTTCTCCAGGTCCAGAAGCAGTCGCACCCCGACAAGGCGATCGCGCGGGTCAAGGCGGTGTCGCACGACTGCGACCTGGCGCTGCTCGAGGTCGTGGAACCAGCTGATTTCCTTTCAGATATCGAGCCGGCCGACGTCGGCGACATGCCGGTCTTGCGCGACGAGGTCGCGGTCGTCGGCTACCCGATCGGCGGCGAAGAGATCTCGATCACCGAAGGCGTGGTCTCGCGCATCGAGGTCCAACGCTACAGCCATTCGCAGCGCCACTTGCTCGCGGTCACGGTCGACGCTGCGATCAACGCGGGCAACAGCGGCGGCCCGGTGTTCGGCGACGGCAAGGTTGTCGGCATCGCGTTCCAGAAGCTGACCGGCGTCGACAACATCGGCGAGATGGTCCCTCCGCCGATCATCCGCGCGTTCCTCGCGGGCGTCGGCAAGCACAAGCGGCCGGAGATCCCCGCGCTCGGCATCACGACGCAGAACCTCGAGAACCCGTTGATGCGCAAGCAGCTCGCGCTGACCGACAGCGAGCACGGCGTCGTCGTGCTCCACGTCGATCACGGCGGGTCGTCCGAAGGCGTGCTCGAGCCGCGCGACGTGATCACCTCGATCGACGGCCAGCAGATCGCGAACAACGGCACGATCCAGTTCATGGGCCGCCACCGCACGCGCTACGATGTCGTGCTCGGCTATCGCTACATCGGCGACAAGGTCAAGCTCGACATCAAGCGCGCCGGTAAGGCCAAGGCGGTCGAGGTCGTGCTCGACAAGTGGCTGCCGCTCGTCGCGCGCTCGCGCTACGACGAGCCGCCGCAGTACTTCGTCTACGGCGGGCTCGTGTTCCAGACCTTGACCCGCGACTTCCTCACGACGTGGGACAAGTGGTGGAACAAGGCGCCGAAGGAGTTCCTCAACTACTACTACCTGGGCTACCGCACGCCCGAGCAGAGCGAGATCGTGATCCTGACCCAGATCCTCGCCGACGAGATCAACGTCGGCTACTCGCACCTCTACAACGAAGCGATCGCGACGCTCGACGGCAAGGTGCCGTATGACATGGTCGACTTCGTCCAGCGCTTGTCATCGGCGCACGGCGTCGTCGAGATCACGACGACCTCCGGTGGCATCATCGTGCTCGATGCCGACGAGGTTCGCCGCGCGTCGGCTCGCATCCTCGCGCGTTATCACATCCCGCGCGATCGCACGATCGGCCTGCCCGGCGCGATCGCCGCGCCGATTCGCGCGACCGCGCCTTAGCGAGCCCGAGCCTTCAGATCCAATCCCTGCAACACGCGGTCGAGCACCACCCGCAGCAGCGGCTCGCGCTTCTCGTGCATGTGCTGAGCGACGAGCTTCGGATGATGAAACGCCATCATCGACTCGTGTAGCACGAGCGCGATCGCGTCCGGATCCGCATCTCGCAACCGCCGCTTGGCGATGGCCTCTTTGGCGAGATCCACGAGCTGGGCGCGCATCGTCTCCAGATGCCGCCGCACGTACGGCTTGTCCATGCTCGACGACAGATCGAACGACTTGTAGAGCTCCGGGTCATGCTGGATCTTGGCGAGCTTCGCGCGGTGCAGCGTGAGCATCCATGCCAGGATCTTCTCCGACGGATCCTTGCCGGGTTTCCGGCAAACGGCGGCGAGGCTCTCGTCGATCTGGAGTAGCCACCGTTCCGAGACCGCATCGAACAGCGCCGACTTGTCCGTGAAATGCGAGTACAGCGCTGCGTGACTCACGCCGAGCTTTTTCGCGACGTCGGTCAGCCGGACCTTATCGAAGCCGACCTGGCGCATCTTCACCATCGTCGCTTCGACGGCCTTGTTCTTGATCTCGAGGGCGCTGAGTCCCGTTCTCGGCATTTTGGCTCGCCCTCGCGAGTGTAGAAGCGAATCCGCCGCGGTTCAACCTAAGTTACATCATTGACTCTTTGTAACTTACAACGTATCAACTTTGAAAGTTAGGAGTCACATGACGAACGAACCGCAGCCCTTCACGCTCCCAGGCACCTCGATGCAGCTGAATCGCATGGGCTACGGTGCGATGCAGCTCGCCGGTCCTCACGTCTTCGGGCCGCCGAAAGACGAAGCCGCCGCCATTGCCGTTCTTCGCGCCGCCGTCGAGCTCGGCGTGAACCATATCGACACCAGCGATTTCTACGGCCCGTTCGTCACCAACCAGATCATCAAGAAAGCGCTACATCCCTACCCGCGCGGGCTCACGCTCGTCACCAAGGTCGGCGCAAGGCGCGGCTCGGACGGGTCGTGGAATCCGGCGATCGGCAAGCAGGACCTGATCGATGCGGTTCATTCGAATCTCCGCCATCTCGGTCTCGACGCGATCGACGTCGTTAACTTGCGCATCGGCCCTCCAATCATTCCGGAAGGCGGCTCGCTCGCCGAGCCTTTCTCGGTCTTGGCCGAGCTCAAGCGCGAGGGGTTGATTCGCCACCTCGGCGTCAGCACCGTGACCGCAGCGCAGGTCGCCGAAGCCCAGAACATCGCACCGGTTGTCTGCGTGCAGAACCTCTACAACGTCGCCAATCGCAAGGACGACGCCTTGGTCCGGGATCTCGCGGCCCAAGGCATCGGTTATGTTCCGTACTTCCCGCTCGGCGGTTTCACGCCGCTGCAATCATCGACGCTCGACACCATCGCCGCGTCGATCGGCAAGAGCCCGATGCAAGTTGCACTGGCCTGGTTGCTTCAACGGTCGCCCAACATGCTCCTCATCCCCGGTACGTCGTCGCTGAAACATCTGCGCGAGAACCTCGACGCGACCGACGTGAAGCTGACGCCCGAGATGGTGGTCCAGCTCGACGCGATCGGGCGGGCGCCGATTCGGGCGACGGCCCCGTAGCGACCCGGTCGAACCCGGTCGTAGGATGGCGAGATGTCGCCCCGCATCTTGACCGCACTCACAGCGCTCGTCGCCACCACCGCGATCACCCAGGCCTCGCCGGACCGGCTCGTCCATGTTCAGGTCTCGTTCAAGCGCACGATCGTAGAGCACGACAAGACGTCGTTTGCCCACGCGTGCGGCGGCACGGCCGAGACCCAGCTCGAGCTGATCGAGAGCGGTACGTTCGGCTCCCATCAGTACCCGATGTCCGACGACACCGACCAGATCATCGTGCAATGGCCGCTCGACCAACTGCCGCCCGGCGCCAAGCCGCTGACCGGCAAGGCGAGCTACGACTTCACAACCTCGGGCAAGTCGCACGACTGCAAAGACAGCGGCAAGTTCTCCGGGACCGCGCACGCCGACGCCAACCTCGCGGACATGTACTTCCAGCTCGCGTTCTCGCAGAACACCAGCCAAGGCACGCTCGCGTTGACGCCGGGGTTCGGCGAGGGCACAGCGACCGGTTCGGGGACCGAAGTGTCTTCGAACCAGACAGTGACGATGAGCTACGCGCCGATCGCCAAGTCGGGCGCGCGGCTGCTCGTGTCGGGACTCGGCAACGTGAACCTCAACACCGCGGCGCAATGGACGTCGTACGGCGCGGCCGGCGCTCAGCTGCGGAAGGGGGCCGAGCAAGCGGCTCAAGACGGCGACCTCACCGTCGCGAAAACCGGTAGCGGGTTCAACATCTCGTATCACGCGTCGCACTCGTTCCCGGACCCGCAGTCCACGTCGGGCGGGGGAGACAAACACGAGAGCACGCGGACGGTCACGACCGACATCACGGTCTCGATCGGCGGCCCGCCCCTCGACATCGACGCGATCCTCGAGCCGCTGCCCGGTCCGATCCCGGGCCTGGCGATCGCGAGCTACGACAAGTTCGTTCCGATCGGGCCGAAGCCGGGGCCCGACGAGAAGCTCGACGCGGTCGCGTTCCGCGTCTACCTCGTGAAGAAGACCAAGCCAAGCGAGCGCGTCGGCGACGTGCCGTTTCAGGTGACGTATCTGCTCGACAGCTCGCACGAACGCGGCGATTCGATCAACAGCCCGATCGACGGCAAGGCCGACAACGATCTCGCGTGGCACCCGATGGTCGCGAAGATCGGCAACGTCGCGAGCCAAACCGACACGACGTTAGCATCGACGCCGGATCACGGCGGCGACGTGATGGCGATCGTGCAAAGTCATGATTTCGGCGCATATGGTGCGCTGCACGCGAAGGTCCACCTCAAGACCGGCGAGGACATCGAAGCGCATCTCGCCGGCAAGACCGCGACCGACGTCAAGATCCCGAAGGACGACGACGGCAATCACATCGCCGACGCATGGGATCAGAGGCTCAGCGACAAGGGCGCGACGAGCGACAAGGAGCATGTCGACGGCAACCACTTCGACGGCGACGGGCTAACGCTATACGAGGAGTACCGAGGGGCGCTGTGCAACGGCAAGCACATCCGGCTCGACCCGAAGAAGAAGGATCTGTTCATCATCAACAAGGTCACCGGCAAGAACGCGGCGAACGTCGAGGCCGGGGCCAAGCGACTCGAGACCGCGGCCGCCGGCTCGGTCGCGGTCCACGTGTGTAAGCCCGGCGAGCTGTCCGAGCAGACCAAGATCGTCAACGCGAACTCGGGGTTCGCCAAAGGCGGCGACCAGCACGCGATCCTCATCCACGAGGGAACCGTCGGCAAGGGCGCGGTCGCGGAGACCAACCCCGACGGTCCGAGCCAGAGCGATGGCAGCTCTGCCGCCCGCGAGGCGTTGCACGAGAATTTTGCGATCTCGCCCGGTCACGTGATCGATCTCGTCATCGATCCGAAGGCGGTGTTTAACGACGCGAACTACGCATATGCAGTGGCGCACGAGCTCGGCCACGGCGTCGGCATCCATCACCACGGCGCGCACCTGTCGGAGTCGACAGATATCTATGTGCCGCGGATCAAGTCGGCGACTGCCTACCTCGTCGATGTCAACGGCAAGCCCATCGCGCTGCCGCCGATCTCGCCCGACGATCTGGTCGCGCGCGACGGCTCGATGGCGTCGGGCGATCTGTCGTGCATCATGGCCTACAACAACAACTACGCGTACGCGTACACCGGCCACCATCTCCCGGAATTCCCGCTGCTCGTCGCCGAGCTCAAGGCGAAGAATGCATATCCGTCGGATCCGCAGGGAAAGCTGGTCGTGGTCCACATCGGCGATCGGCCCGACGGCACGACGCTGTGCCGGTCGAAAGCGGGCACCGACATCAACGCGGCGAAACCGGGCGTGCGCCCTTCGGTGTTCGGCGACGCGACGACCGATGGCTGCTGGGGCCAGCTCCACGTCAAAGATTGGTAGTCAGGTCAGCTCGACGAGCAGCTCGCCCGATACCGCCGCTTGTCCCGCCTGCTTGTGCACCGCGGCGACCGTGCCGCCGCGCTCCGCGATCAGCTCGTTCTCCATCTTCATCGCCTCGAGCACGAGCACCGCGGCGCCGGCCGCGACGCTATCGCCGACCGCGACGAGCAGCTTGACGACCTTGCCGGCGATGGGGGCGCGGATCGCCTCGCCGCGAGCCTTCGGAGCCCGTGCGCCGGCGGCCTGGGCGAGCCGGCGCTGCATCGCATCCTCGACCGTCAACATCGCCTCGCTCGCGCCGACCGACGCGCCGATCGCGCCGGGCTGGCGATCGCGGTCGAGGTCGACCAGGAACTGCCGGCCGTCGATGACGAGCGACCAGGTCCCCGGCCGGAGCTCGCGGGCGTCGACCTCGCGCGCCTGACCGTCGATCGACACCCGCAGGGTTCCGGGCTCGCCCGGCTCGATCACGACGGTGCGATCGGTGCCATCGGCGGTGACGATCAGCTCGCGCTTGCTCATTGCTTGCCGCAACGGGTTATACACTACGTCCCGTGCCCGCTCCGCGTCTGGTCGATGTCCTGCTGGAGCGGAAGATCATCGTGTGCGTGGGCTCCGGCGGCGTCGGAAAGACCACGACCGCAGCTGCTCTCGCGCTCGCCGCAGCGCGCCGCGGCAAGCGCACGCTGGTCTTGACGATCGATCCGGCCAAGCGGCTCGCGAACTCGCTCGGCCTGGCCGAGCTCGGCCACCGCGTGCAGGAAGTCGATCGCGCGCTCGTGCGCCAAGGCGCTCCGAGCGCCAAGGGCGAGCTCCACGCGATGATGCTCGACCAGAAACAGGCGTTCGACGAGGTCGTCCAGCGCCACGCGAAGGACCCGGCGGCGGTCAAGCGCATCCTCGCGAACCCGGTGTACTCGCAGATCTCGAGCTCGCTCGCCGGCGCACAGGAGTACGCGGCGATGGCGAAGCTCCACGACTTCGATCGCGAAGGCGGCTGGGACACGATCGTCGTCGACACGCCGCCGACCGCGAACGCGCTCGATTTTCTCGATGCGCCGCGCAAGTTGAGCGAGGCGATCGACTCGCCCGCGATCGAGTGGTTTCGCAAGCTGCAAGGCGGCTCTGGCTCGGGCTGGTCGCTGGTCGGCAAGACCGGCTCGTTCATCCTGAAGCGGCTCGCGAAGTTCGTCGGCACGAAGTTCCTCGACGACATCAGCGTGTTCTTCACCGAGTTCAACGACATCCTCGGCGGGTTTCGTACGCGCGCCGAGGAGACGTTCGCGCTGCTGCGCCAGCCGCGCGTCGGGTTCTTGCTGGTCGCGAGCCCCGAGCCGATGGCGGTGCGCGAGGCGCGGTTCTTCCACGAGCGGCTGATCGCCGCGGCGATGCCATTCGTGGGCTTCGTCGTCAACAAGGTGCATCCGTCGCGTCCGGTCAACGCGGACGTTCGCGCGATCGCGGCGGCCCTCGCCGGCAATGCGGCCATCGCCGCGCTCGGCGTCTCCGGCACGACGCGCACGATGGCGGCGCAGGCGCTCGGCGACGCGCATCGCGAGCTCGAGCTCCTCGCGGCGGCTGATCGCGCCGCGGTCGGCGAGCTGCGCAAAGCCGGCGGCGATCGCTCGTTGCTCGTGGAAGTACCGCTGCTCCCCGACGACGTGCACGACGTCGATCGCCTGGTCGGGCTCGAGCGCTACTTGTTCGCGTGAGCTGCACGCCCATCGCGTGGCGATGTCGATCGCGTAACGGCGAGTTGAGATCCTCTACTGCGGCTCGACGCTTCCCGACGTGCACGCAGTGGTCGGCCGCGGCATGCCGCGCTGATCGCTGCCCGGGCAGCTGACGCCGGCGCCGATCGCGGGGCTGCCCGCCGCAGGCAAGAACGTCTGCGACGCGCCGCCGTTGTCGCCGAGCATGCCCAGGGTCGGGTCGGCGAAGGTCGTGGTCGGCGTGCACTTCGCGTCGGGGCCGCCGCCGACCGCATGGGTCGACGGCCACTGCAGATCGCCATCGCCGGTGCCATCGACCTGGCACTGCATCGGCGCACCCGGGTTCTGCGCCGTGTTGTACGCGAACAGATCGCTGGTCAGCGTCAGCGTCGGGTTGCCACCGATCGCGGCGCCGAAGTACGGATCGCCGCCGTCGGCCTGGTTGCCGCCGAACGTCGTGAACGCGATCGAGCCACCGCCGCCGAACAGTGACAGCGCGCCGCCGAGCCCGGCCATCGCGTTGTTGTTCGCGAACGTATCGTTGAGGAGGGCCAGCTGGGTGCCGTCGGCTTGTAACGCGCCGCTGCCATGGAGCGCGACGTTGTTCGAGAACGTCGTCGCGGTGATCGGCAGCATGCTGTTGTGGAAGTACACCGCCGCGGCGCTATCGCCATGGTTGTTGTCGAACGTGCAGCGATCGATCACCGTGGTCTGCATCGCGTCGTCGGGCGTGCGGGCGAGCGCGCCGCCGAGCGCGCCCGTGCCGCTCGTGTTGTTCGTGAACTTGACGCCGCAGAACGTGTGGGTGCCGTCGGAGCCGCCGTCGATGCCGACCGCGCCCGCGTTACCACCCGAGCCGACCTGGTGCTGGCCGTTCGTCGCGACGACCGAGCACATCGACGAGTCATCGCTGTTCGCGCCGTTGCCTTCGGCGGTGTTGCTGTCGAACACCGAGTCGTAGACGTCGAGCTCGGAGTTGAGGCTGATGATCGCGCCGCCGTTCGACGCGCGATTCGATTGGAACACGCTGTTCGCGACGACCGCGTGGAGCGAGCCGAGCACCGCGATCGCTCCGCCGCCGACGTCGGGACCGAGCGACTCGGCCTGGTTGCTCAAGAACTGCGAGTCGATCACGACGAGCTCGCCATCGGACACGTAGAGCGCGCCCGCGTAGCCGTCGTAGTAGCCCTGCGAGCACGGCGCCGGCGCCGGCGCGTAGGTCTTCGTGCCGTGTGCATGACCGTGCGCGAGGATCAGGTGCTGGAGCGTGAGCGTCACGGTGTTGACGCGATAGTCCTGGTGATCGAACGACATGATCTGCACGGCGTCGCCACCGTCGATCGTGATGAGGTTGCCGCCGTCGATCGTGGTCGGCACGTCGGTCCGCAACTGCAGCGTGCTGGTCACGGTGATCGAGACCGGGCTCGTGCCGCACGAGAACGTGATGATGCCGCCGGCGGCGATCGCGGTGTCGAGGGCGGTCTCGGTGCACGAGTCTGCGGTGCCGCTGCCGACGACCTGATCCGGGGTCGACGTGTCGACCGGGCTGACCGGCGACCCGCACGTCGTCCCCGGCGGGGTCACAGGCGCGGCATCGACGTTCGAGCCACCATCCCCGCCCTCGTGATGGCCGCCGCTGCACGCGGCCGCGATCGATGTAAGTGCGAGCACCACAAATCGCGAGCGCATGCTTCCACGATACGCCGATGGGTTGTGGTTAGCATAGCCCGCCGTCCATGGCCGACCCCACCGAGCGGATCACGCTGCGTTACGTGCCTCAGTTCGTCTGCCTCGCCGGCGAATGCAAGGAGAACTGCTGCTCGGGTCTGCGCGTCGAGCTCAGCGCGAGCAACCACGACCACCTCGTCGCACGCGCGGCCGGAACATCGCTACAAGAAGACGTCGAGCGGTTGATCAAGCTCGAGCCGCCGAAGACGCGCACCGCGCGGTTGCACTCGTATGTCGATGCCGATGGCAACGCGTGCCCGTTCCTCGATGTCGACTGGCTGTGCAAGATCCATCGCGAGCTCGGCGAGGGAGCGCTCGCCGATCCGTGCTCGCTATTTCCGCGCGTGCTGACCGAAATCCGCGGCCGGCTCGAGCTGTCGGCGACGCTCGCGTGCCCGGAGACAGCGCGGCTGTGCTTGACAGGCGATCGCGCCGTCGACCTCGTGCCGCTGCCGGTCGGTGCGATCGCGCGCGAGATCGTCGTGCGCCGGTTCGAGGCCGCCAGCGCCGACCCGTACATCGCCTTGCTCGACGAGATCCGCCAGGTCTGCCTCGCGATCATGAACCTCGACGGCATCGCACCCCCGGTGCGCTTGCTCGTGCTCGTGGACTTCGCGGAGCGCATCGAGCCGTTCTTTCACGCGGGAACGACGACCTTCACGCGCGACGCGTTGAGCACGGCGATCGATCACATTCCCGAGCGAATCGCCGAGCTCGCCGTGCTCCATGCGCGGACGCCCGTCGCAGAGCTCCGCGCGGTGCGCGCGTTGAAGGAGATCATCGTCGCGCGCCTGCCCGGCTGCGACAACGCGCGGTTCAACGCGCTGGTTCGGCCGCTGGTGCTGCGCGATCGCGACGCGACCAAGGCGGAGCTCGCCGACTATTTTCAGAGCGACAAGACCGCGACGGTCGACGACACGACGCTGCGCGAGCGCGCCGCGCTGGCGCGCGACCGGATGTCGGCACAGGCCGTGGCCCGGCATGACGAGCACCTGCGCCGCTACGTGATCAACGCGATCGTCAAAGACTGGTACACGCGCTACCCGACGCTCGCCTCGTCGCTGCGGCAGCTCGCGGTCCGGCTCGCGCTCGGCCGGTGGGCGACGCTCTCGCACCCCAGCCTGCGCGCCGGCGCGATCGACGTGTCCGCGATCGACGCCGCCGCGATCGACGCGTTTCAGATCATCGCGAAGAACATCGAGCACAACCCCGGGTTCATGGAGCTGAGCGAGCGCTACCTACACGAGGCCGGGCTCGCGAACCTCGCTGGCCTCGCCCTGCTGCTCGCCATCTAGGTTCCATTCGCGCGGGATCGGCGCGCGGGCCAACGTTTTAAGCCGCCACATTTCAACGAGTTGACGAAACAGGCAGAAGAACCGTTGGACATCCGCTCGGTTCGCGGCCATCTTCCGCGCCTGATCGAGCAAACGGAGTGGGCCGACTTCTTTGGCCCCATTGCAAAGATCGCTTTGTTACTCAGGAGTGCGAACGATGGCTGAAGGTACGATCAAGCGTCTCACCGATAAGGGTTTTGGATTCATCGAGAACGGTACGGGAACGGACCTGTTCTTCCACATGTCGGCCGTCGAAGGCGTCCGGTTTGAGGAGCTTCGTGAGGGACAGAAGGTGTCCTACAACGAGGGTCGTGGACCGAAGGGTGCTCGCGCCGAGAACGTTCGCGCGCTCTAAGCTGATCCCTTAACAAGAGAGAGAGCCGGCATCGTGCCGGCTCTTTTTCGTTTCGGCGCTTGACGTAAACTAGCGACATGGGCGCTCGACTGCACGCGGCCGTCGCGGCGCTCGTCGTCGCGTGCGGGCCGCCGCCGGGCGCGACGCTGCGACTGTCCGAGCTCGAGCTCGCGGTAGAGCGGCGCGATGTCACCGCGGTGCGGGCGATGCTCGATCGCGGCGTTGCGGTCGATGCCGCGGACGCCAACGGCGACACCGCGTTGATCCGCGCGGCGATCACCGGCGACGCCGAGCTCGTGTCGCTGCTGCTCGCGCACCACGCCGATGCGAAGCACGCCGACCGGAACGGCGCGACCGCGTTGCACTTCGCGATCGACGATCGCGCGAAGACCGAGGCGCTGCTCGCCGCCGGCGCCGACCCGAACGCGACCGACAACACCGGCTACACGCCGCTGATGACCGCTGCGAATCGCGGCGACGGCGGCGACGTCGTCGAGTTATTGCTAGACCACGGAGCCGATCCGAACCATCGGGCCGACGACGAGATGACACCGCTGATCCTGGCCGGCGGAGGCGATCTGCGCTCGGTCAAAGCATTGCTCTCGCACGGAGCGGATCCGCGGGCGCACACGAGCGCCGGGTTCGACGCGCTGCACGCAGCGGTCGTGATCGGCAACACCGAAGCAGCACGCCTCCTTGTCGCTCGCGGCGCCGATGTCAATGCGAAGGCGGGCCACGGACGGACGCCGCTGATCGAAGCCGCGGAGCAAGGTCGGCCCGATCTCGTCCAGCTGCTGATCGCTCACGGTGCCGATGTCAACGCCCGCGAGACGTTCAGCGCGACGACGGCGCTGATGGAAGCGGCGGCCTCCGACCGCGCCGCGCCGTCGGTGATCGACGCGCTGCTCGCGGCCGGTGCGAAGGTCGCCGTGCGCGATGACGAAGACGCGAGCGCGATCACGTGGGCGTTGCGCCGCGGCGAGCTCGGGCTCGCGACCGCGATCAAGGTGCACGATCCGGCGCACGGCCCCGATCGCAACCCGGTGTCTCGCGCGGAGGGTGCGCTCGTCGGCGCGGGCAACACGACGCGAGCCGCGCTCGATCGCGCGATCCGGTTGCTCGAGCGCAGCCAGCCGGCCTTCCGCGAGCGCGCTGGATGTCCGTCGTGTCATCACGACGCGCTGCCCGCGATGGCGATCGCTCGTGCCGGCGCACGCGGCATCGCGATCGATCGCGACGCGCAGTTGACCGAGATGCGCGCGACCGCGGCGGCCCTCCGGCCGCACCGCGACGAGTACGTCGAGGGCGAGGGCTTCGCCGATATCCTCGAGCCGGCGTACTTGCTCGTCGGGCTCGACGCGAGCGGTTATCCGCGCGACGACCTCACCGACGCGATGACGCGCTACCTCGAGCTCCAGCAACGCGATGACGGCGGCTGGCGGACGTGGATGCAACGCATCCCGATCGATGGCAGCGACGTCACGCTCACCGCGCTCGCGATCCGCGCGATCACGCGTTACGCCCTGCCCGGCCGCACCGCCGACACCACGGCGCGAGTCCTGCGCGCGCGCGACTCGCTCGTGCACTCGGTCGCGACCACGACCGAAGACCTGACGTTCAAGGCGCTCGGCCTGCGCTGGACCGGCGCGATCGGCGACGACCTCGCGACCACGCTCGCGACGCTGGCCGCGACTCAGCGCGACGACGGCGGGTTCGCGCAGCGCAGCGGGCTCGCGAGCGATGCCTACGCGACCGGCGAAGCGATCATCGCGCTGCGCGACGCCGGCGGCGTTGCCGCGAACGACCCCGCGATCGTTCGCGCGGTGCGATTTTTGCTCGCGACGCAGCGAACCGACGGCAGCTGGTTCGTCGCGACGCGCGCGCTGCGGTTTCAGCCGTTCCTCGACAGCGGCTTCCCTCAGGGTCGATCGCAGTACAGCTCTGCGGCGGGCACCGCGTGGGCCGCGATGGCGCTCGCCGCCACGACCGAATAGCCGGATCCTAGTGATGCTCTCTTGCCGGCGAGTTGTGTTGCGGCGCCGCGTGGCTCTCGCTGTGTGCGGGCGGCGGCGCGTGCGGCGGCGGTGCCGCTTGGTGCATCGGCTGTGCGTGCGACGGCGCCGCTTGATGCATCGGTTGCGCGCGCGGCGGCGGTGCCGCTTGGTGCATCGGTGGTGCGTGCGGCGGCGGTGCCGCTTGGTGCATCGGCGGCGCGTGCTCGCCGTGCGCAGGCGGCGGCGTGTGGGTCTCGGCATGGGCTCCGACCGTCACGCGCGCATCGACCCTCGCGCGGATCTCGGGATGGGTCTGGACCACCTTGGTCTGCATCGTGTTGATCCTGACGTTCGCCTGCACGCGGTGCTGGTTCTCGACCTCGAACGTCGCCTTGTGCTCCTGGGCATGCGCGACCTGGGCGTGGACCTCGGTCGGCGTCCACCGGCCGACGACGTGCACATCCGCGCGGACCGGCCGCACGTTGATCTGGTGCGCGACCAGCATCGAGTGCGGCGGACCGACGACGACGCGCGCGTTGCTCACGGTCGAGTAGTGCTCGATCGGCCGCGCCTCGCGATGGATCGCGATGACGCGCTCGCGTGGCTCGTAGTAGCGGTTGACGTTGACGTCGAGGATGTGGCCGGCGCCGCAGTAGTGCCACGACTCGATCGGCGGTTGATAGCCGACGCGAACGAAGCCCTCGGGCGCGAGCGGCGCCCAGCCGAAGTGCGTGCCGGTCTGCCGCCACTCGACCCACGCCGGGCCCCACTGCGTGTCCGGCGCCCACACCCAGCGATTGTACGAATTCGAGTACGCCCAGCGACCGTAGTGCGACGTCGCCCAACCGAACGGCGAGGCCGACACCCACACGAACCCGAGGCTCGTGTATTGCCAGTGACCGTTGGTGTACGGCACGAAGCCGTCTTGTTGCGGGATGAACACGCGCCCGGCGTCGGGCTCGTCGACCCACATGCCGTACGGCGAGAGCTGGTCGTAGAACACGTCGACCGAGTCGACCGGATCGCCAGGCGCGGTCGCGTCATACGCGTCATCGCCGCCGTCGGCGACTCCAACGTTGACGTCGATCCCGGGTTGCGCGACTGCCACGGCGGGCAACGCGGTGAACAACACTCCCAACAACAGCTTGCCAATTCGCATGGCCGGATCATCAGCAAGTGCCACGCCACTGCAAGCCGCAGCGCGCGCAGATCGCTAACCGTGCGAACTGACTACGCCGGCCCGGTCGCGGAGATCTACGGTCTGCCAACCGACGCGAAGTAGTTGCGCAGGATCGTCGTCTCGGTGTTCACGGCCGCGAGCGAGCTCTTGCCCTCGCCCGCGTTGATCGCGACGTCGAGCTTCGTGATGCACTGCGGGCAAGGCAGCTTCGCGATGTGCGGCAGCGCGAGCAGGATGCTCTGGCGAGTGGTCGGATCCGTGGTCGCGGCCGCGTCGAGCAGCGCGTCGGTATACGAGCTCGCGCTCGCGCCTTGCTTGCCGAGCTCGAGCATCGCGCGCTCGATCGCAGCGGCGACGAGGCCGCGCTTGTCGTCGTCGGACCAGGTCGCCGCGTCGGGGATGTACTTCGCGACGTTCGCGATCTCCTCGTCGGGCTGGAGCGCGAGGCTCGCCGCGTAGCACGCGCCATCGTCCTTGCAGCGCAGCGCGATCTCGATGCGCGCGATGTGGCTCTCCAGCATCCGGGCGTACGACAGGTACGCCTTGGCCGCGTCATCGGCACGCTTGAACGGTGCAACCAGGACCTGTTGCTGCTTCCTCGCCGCTTTGAAATCGTCCTGGAGCTTCTCGAGCGTCGCGTGGTCCGGGCTCTTGGCCTTCGCCGCGTCGAAGGCCGCTCGCTTAGCGGCGAACGTAGCGTCCGCGGCGTCGGCCGCGTGCTTCGCGGCGGCCGCTCGAGTCGCTTGCTTTGCCGATGCGTCGAGCTGGGGCTGCGCGAGCTTGTGAAACGTCGCGATGTCTTTCGCATCGCGCGAGATCCGCGCGAGCGCGGTCGCCGCTTCCATCCGGAGGTCATCATCGCCGGCGCTGCCGAGCGCGAGCGCGGCGAGCTTGTCGGTGCCGGTGGCGTCACGCGTCACGAACGGGTAGACACTGAGCGCCAGGATCGTATCCGGATCGGCCGGCTTGCCCTTGACCCAGTGCTCGCGCACCGGCACCGCAGCCAAGGGCGAGCCGATCTTGCGAAGCGCATCGAACAGCGCGGTGTGCTGGGTCGTGCCACTCGGCTGATCATCAGCGTAGTACTGCGGCTCGGCCGGACGCTTCAGCGCAGCGAGCAGATCCGGCACGCTCGCCGGGTCGCGAAGATCGCCGAGCACGACCGCGGGGTAGAAGTCCTTGGCCGAGACCGGCAGGCAGCTCGCCCCGGTATACTCGCCGTGGTCGCCGCAATATCGGTCGAGGTGCTGGGTCGCAAACAGCGCGTTGACGTCGGCGTCGGTGCCGCGCAGCGCCGCGACTAGCACGGCTTGCGCAGCCGGCCCGATCGCGACCAGTGCGCGCCGGCTCATCATCATCAGCTCCGGCGACCGATACATCGCGAGCACGAGCGGCTTCGCGGCGCTCGCGGCACGCAGCTCACCCAGCGCGTTGATCGCGGCGCCCGTCGTCTGCAGGAACATCATGTAACCGTCGACGGAGCCGCGGGCCATCGCCGGGTCCTTCACGGTCCTCGGATCGGGCGGCGGCTCGCGCGAGATCACTCCGACCAGCGCCGCCGTCGCCCGATCCGCGCCGTCGGCGGAGAACTTGCCGAGCGCACGCAGCGCGGTGACGTGAAGCGCGATCAGGTGCTTGGTCGGAGCCTTGCCGACGACGGCGAGCAACGCATCGAGCCCGGCGGGCAGCCTCGCCTCGCCGAGCGCTTTGGCCGCTTCCGTCGCGCTGTCGATCGAGCGCGGGTTCCCGTCGTCGGCGTCGGCGATCACCTTGGCAAGGAACGGCACTGCCTGGTCCCAGCTCGCCGGCCGGCCCTCGGTCTCGTAGGTGACGAAGTAGCCCTGCTTCGCCTGCTCGGGCGTCAGCGGGCGCGCCAGCGCGGTGACGAGCTCGACGACCCGCGCCGGCCTGCCGAGCTCGACCCAGGCATCGGCGAGCGGCTGGATCGCCGCCGGATCGCCGATCTGTTCGAGCACGGAGACCGCGCGCTCCGACATCCGCGGATCCTTGAGCTTCGGAATCCAGGTCTTCGCGGCGAACGGGTCCTCGCCGCCCGAGCCAGAGCCACGAGCCGCGCTCCCGGTCGTGGCCGGCGCCGCCGACTCCTTCGTTCCACAAGACGCAATGACGAGAGCGAGAGCGAGCACGTCGCGCATCGCGCGAAGCTACTACGTGTTACGACACGCGGGATGAGCTGGTCGCGATGAAGAAGCTCGCGTTCCATCCCCTCGATCCGCGCAGCGCGCGCGCCCGCCTCGTGCTCGCGGCGGCGCTCGGCGTCGTGGCGTGGTTCGTCGAGCCGGCGCGGTTCGCCGCATCGACGCGCGCGGTGATGGCGTGGGACGCCTCGGGCCTGACGCTGCTCGTGCTCGGCGTCTTGATCTCGCGGACGACGCCGGAAGGCACGCGCCGCCGCGCCGCCGCACGCGATCCTGGCCGCACGGTCGTCTGGCTCGTCGTACTCGCGGCGAGCGTGGTCAGCTTGTTCGCCGCCACCGTCGTCGTGCGCGGGTCGAACGACCTGCCTGCTGCCGAGGGACGCCTCGTGCTCGTGCTGAGCGTCGCGACCGTGTTGATCTCGTGGCTGCTCACCCACACCGCGTTCACGCTGCGCTACGCCCACTTGTACTACCGCGGCGGTCTCGACGACGAAGGCGGGCTCGATTTCCCCGGCGGTGCCAAGCCGGACGACTACGACTTCGCGTACTTCGCGTTCACGATCGGCATGTGCTTCCAGGTCTCGGACATCACGATCTCGAATCGCATCGTGCGCCGCACCGTGCTCGCCCACGCGTTCCTGTCGTTCCTCTACAATACGGTCGTGCTCGCGCTCGTCGTCAACCTGATCGTCGGCCACGCGAGCTAGGCAACTCGATGATCTTTCGCCAGCTCTTCGATCAGGGTTCGAGCACGTACACGTACCTGCTCGCCGACGAGCAGACCCGCGACGCGGTGCTGATCGATCCGGTGTTCGAACAGCACCTGCGCGACGCGGCGTTGCTGCGCGAGCTCGGGCTCGCCCTGCGCTACACGCTCGATACGCACTGCCATGCCGATCATGTCACCGGTGCGTGGCTGATGAAGGCGGCGATGGGTAGCGAGATCGCGCTGTCGGCGGTGTACGCCGCCGAGCACGTCGACCGCCCGCTCGGCCACGGCGACACGATCCGCTTCGGCGACTGTTCGCTCGAGGTTCGCGCGACGCCGGGCCACACCGCCGGATGCCTGACGTTCGTCACCGCCGATCACACGACCGCGTTCACCGGCGATGCGCTGCTCGTGCGCGGTGCCGGCCGCACCGATTTCCAGCAGGGCGACGCCCGCACGTTGTTCCGCTCGATTCACGACCAGCTGTTCACGCTCGATGACACTTGCGCGGTCTATCCAGGTCACGATTACGAAGGCCGCACCGCGACGACGATCGGCGAGGAGCGCCGCCACAATCCGCGGATCGGCGGCGGCGCGCGCGAAGAGGACTTCGTCGGCTACATGACGAACCTCGGCCTGCCTCATCCGAAGCAACTCGCGATCGCGTTGCCGGCGAACCTGCGCGCCGGACAGCCCGAGGGCGGCGGCGGCCCGCTGGTCGCGAGCTGGGGCCCGGTGGTCGTGACGTACGCCGGGATGCGAGACATCGCGGCGGAGTGGGTCGCGACCCATCGCGACGAGGTGCACGTCCTCGATGTCCGCAGCGGTCCGGAATTCTCCGGCGACCTCGGTCACGTCCATGGCTCGCAATTGATCCCGCTCGACGAGCTGCGCACGCGCCTCGCCGAGGTCCCGACTGATCGGCCGGTCGTCGTCGTGTGCCAGACCGGCGCGCGCTCGGCGATGGGCGCGACGATCCTCGCGAAGGCCGGAGTGGACCGCGTCGCGAGCCTCGCCGGCGGGATGATCCGGTGGCGCGAGCTCGGGCTGCCTCGCGAGTAGTCAGCGCAGTCGGATCAAGCGCGCGACGCCGAGCGTCGCCGATAGCTCGAGCCGCGAGTCCGAGTCGCCGAGGCGATGCTCGCCGGCCGCGAGGTCGAACGTGAACGCCCAGCGCGGGCTCATCGCGAACCAGATCCCGGCGCGCCCCGTCGCGGTCCAGCCGGTCGCGTCCCACGGCGTGTAGCCCGCGAGCGCGGTCAGCTGCACTGCGGCGAGGCCACCCGCGAACGGCTGTCGCAACACGACCGCGGCGTCGAGATCGAGCGGTGCCTGCCGCGGCTCGAAGCCGAGCCACGGTCCGACGAGGACGTGGTCGCCGAGCGGAAACAACGCGCCGAGCGCCGCGATGCCGGTGCCGTGGCTCACGCCGCTTTCGCGGATCGCGCCGCCGCCGAGCTCGAGCCGGATCTGCGCGCGATCGACGGCCGCGAACCCGGGCGCTGCGGCGGCCTCGCCCGCGGTGCCGAGGGTGCGATCGAGGATCGCGAGCAGCTCGGGCGCGCCGACGCGATCAT
Source organism: uncultured delta proteobacterium (assembly GCA_963848295.1). GTDB lineage: Bacteria > Myxococcota_A > Polyangia > Haliangiales > Haliangiaceae > JABFXX01. The sequence continues at coordinate 806,888 of CAWKDB010000010.1, forward strand.
CTTTGACCGACGCGATCTTGCGATAGGCGATCCGACCGTCGCGGCCGATCACGGTGACACCGGGCAGCGCCGCCGAATCCGACGACATCCCGGCGTACGCTCGCGACACCGCGCCATCGGCGTCCGATAGCAGCGGAAACCAGATCCCGAGGTCGGCCGCGAACGCGCGCGAATCCTCGGGAGCGTCGAGGCTGATCGCGAGCAGCGTCACGCCGCGCGTGCGGAACGCCGCTTGGTTACGAGCCAGCTCGCCGAGCTGGTACTTGCACCACGGTCACCAATAGCCGCGATAGAACACGAGCGCGACCGGACCGTGCGCGAGCTCGTCGCCGAGCGTCACCGTGTGGCCATCCTGCGCCGGCAGGGCGAACGGCGGCGCGACCGAGCCGACCGTGACGGTCGCGGTCGACACGACGTGCAAGGACGTCACACAACCGGAGGCGGCAAGAGCGTAAAGGGCGGTGCGCACGCGATCAGTGTCTCACGTGATCGACGCCGGCTAACGCGCGAGCGCGGTGCGGATCAGATCCTTCGGTACGGTCGTCGCCGGCGCGCCTTGCGGGAACCAGCTCGCGAGATCGGCGTCGAGCCCGAGGCCGTGCATGTAGTTGTAGAGCGCCTTGCGCAGGCCCTCGCCGAGCTGCTCGTGGTTCGTGCCGGTCGGGTCGTCGAACGCGAGGTCGTTGCGCGCGAACGTGATCGCGGGCTCGCGATGCAAGCGGATGCCATAGAGCTCGGGCTGCTTGCCGATCGGGCTGTGCGCGGTCGCGGCGAAGCGATGCCAGAACGCCGATTGCACGCAGCCGGCTTCGAACAGCTGGCGGACGCGTTCGAGCGAGTCGATCGTCTCCTGCGTGGTCTCGGTCGGAAAGCCGTACATCAAGTACGCGTGGACCATCACGCCGGCGTCGCTGAACGCGCGCGTGACCCGCGCGACCTGTTCGACCGTGACGCCCTTATCGATCAGGGCGAGCAGGCGATCCGAGGCGACCTCGAGGCCGCCGCTCACCGCGACGCAGCCGGAGCGCGCGAGCAACGCCGCGAGCTCGGGCGTGAACGTCTTCTCGAACCGGATGTTGCCCCACCACGTGATCACGACGCCGCGCGCGATCAGCCGCTCGGCGAGCGAGCGCAACCCGGCGGGCGGCGCCGCTTCGTCGACGAAGTGAAACCCGGTCTGCCCGGTCTCCGCGACGATCGCCTCGATCCGATCGACGAGCAGGTCGGCGTGCACCGGATCGTAGCGCGCGATGTAATCGAGCGTGACGTCGCAGAACGTGCACTTCTTCCAGTAACAGCCGTGCGCGATCGTGAGCTTGTTCCACCGGCCGTCGGACCACAGCCGATGCATCGGGTTCAGCATCTCGAATAAGTTCAGGTAGCGGTCAAGCTGTAGCCCAGCGTAGGTCGGCGTTCCGGCGTCGCGCAGCGGCACGTCGTGAGCGGCGTCGTCGGTGCGTAGCTCGACGCGATCGCCGGCGCGCACGAACGTGCGAAACAACGGCTTGGCTGGATCGCGCAGGTGATCGATCAACGCGAGCAGCGGCCGCTCCCCGTCGTCGAGCGTGATGTAGTCGACGTAGTCGAACACGCGCGGATCGGAGAGCTCGCGTAGCTCGGTGTTCACGAACCCGCCGCCGATCGCGATCCGGACGTGCGACGCCACCGCCTTGATCGCGCGCGCGATGCGGAACGCTCCGTAGACGTTGCCGGGAAACGGCACGGTCAGGCCGACGAGCTCCGGCTCGTGCTCGGCGTAGAGCTCGCGCGCGATCTCGTCGAGCGTTCCGTCGACGATCGTCGGCTCGCCTTCGAGCTCGTCGTGCAGCGCGTCGAACGTCGGCGCGCTCGCGGCCAGGTGCTCGCCGTAACGCGACAGCTCGAAGTGCGGCTGGATCCCTTCGCGCACGACGTCGGCGAGATCGTCGATGTACAGGCTCGCGAGGTGCTTCGCGCGGTCCGCGACGCCGAGCGCGCCGAACGCCCAGCCGAGCGGATCCGCGGCGCCGCGCGCGATCGCCGCGAACCGCGGGCCTTCGGGCAAGAACGCTCGCGTCGCGATCCGCATCGCGATCGCCGGGTCGCGCCCCTGCAAGAACGCGACGACCGCGTCGATCGTCTCGACGTAGCGCGCGGCATTCGGCAAGAAGCTCGCGATCGATTGCGGCGGCGCTTCGTCGACGTCGTCGGCGCGCTCCGCGAGCTCGGCCGCGATCGCTTCGATCCCTTCGCGCGAGAACACGCGCAGGAACAGCTCGATCGCCGGATCGGCCTGGCGGACGTCGAGCCCGCGCGCCTCGGCGTGCTGGCGCAGGAACCCGGTCAAGTACGCCGTCGCGGGATACGGCGTGTTGAGCTGCGTCATCGGCGGCGTGAGGAGAAGGATGCGCAACGCGGGTCCATCGTAGCTGGCTGAGGTACGGTCGGCCACGATGCGGCTCAACAAGTACCTCGGCGAGAGCGGCCGATGGTCGCGGCGCGAGGCCGACACCCTGATCGAACAAGGCCGGGTCACGCTCAACGGTGCACCGGCCCCGCTCGGCGCTCAGGTCAACCCCGGTGACGAGGTCAAGGTCGACGGCGACCTCGTCGGCGGCGCGCGCAAGCTCGAGCGCCCGGTCTACATCGTGCTCAACAAACCGGTCGGCGTGACCTGCACGACCGAGCGTCACGTCGAAGGCAACATCATCGACTTCGTCGACCACCCCGAGCGGATCTTCCCGATCGGCCGGCTCGACAAGGACTCCGAAGGCCTGATCCTGCTGACGAACGACGGCGACATCGTCAACGAGGTCCTGCGGTCCGAGCACGACCACGACAAGGAGTACGTCGTCGCGGTCGATCGCGGACTCGACGCAGACTTTGCCTCGAAGATGGCCAACGGCGTGCGGCTGTCGGAGGGCACGACGAAGCGCTGCAAGGTCGTGGTCCACGGCCCCAAGACGTTCACGATCGTGCTGACCCAAGGATGGAATCGTCAGATCCGCCGGATGTGCGAAGCGTTCGGCTATCAGGTCGTGGCGCTCGAGCGCGTGCGGTTCATGAACGTCGTGCTCGGCAACCTCGCGATCGGCCGATGGCGCAACCTCACGCCGCAAGAGCTCGCAGGGCTGAAATCCGCGGCGCCGCCTCGCAAGCCCGGAGCACAGCCTCCGAATCCCGGACACGCTCGTCCGAATCCCGGACACGCTCGTCCGAATCCCGGACACGCTCGTCCGAGTCCCGGCAGTCATCGCGGTCGCAGCGGGCGGCGCGGCGGGCGCTGAGTACGCGTTCGCGGCAAGCCTACACCGGCCGACACGACAGGCCGGCGGTTACGATCGGGGTAACCAGTTTCTGCGATTCTTTACCCCGCTTCGGATAGCGATCGGGTGTTCTCGACGAGGAATCGCGGATGGTCATCGACGTTCATCGTTCGCGATGTGCGACGTGCGCCGCTCGTGGCGCACCTAGCTTCGCCGTCCCAGATCAGTACATTGGATCCAGTGAAGCTTCACGCTGTAATCGTTGTCGCTGCGTCGTGCATCCTCGGCTGTGGCAGTCACCAAGCCGACAATTCTTCTCCGGATGCCGGCATCGTGCTCGACGACGCCGCGGTCGATGCGCCCGGTGGCCCGACGTGCGGCAACGGCAAGCTCGATCCGGGCGAGACCTGCGACGACGGCAACACCACGTCGGGCGACGGCTGCTCGTCCAATTGCTCGATCGAGACCGGCTTCGCATGCGGTGAGCCCGGCACGTTGTGCTTGTCGACCCACACCTGCGGCAACGGCATCGTCGAGGATCTCGAGGGCTGCGACGATCACAACACGACGAGCGGTGACGGCTGCAGCTCGAGCTGCCAGCTCGAAGCCGGTTGGACGTGTCCGGTCCCCGGCATTCGGTGCTCGGCCGCGAGCTGCGGCGATGGCATCGTCGCCGGGTTCGAAGAGTGCGACTTGGGCGCGGCCAACGGCACGGGCGCCGGCTGCACCGCCGACTGCAAGATCCAACAAGGCTGGGACTGCCCGCCGATGACGACGTGCTCGCAGACCACGTGCGGCGACGGGGTGGTGCAGGGCTTCCCGTACGGCACCGAAGAGTGCGACGACGGCAACGACGACCTCGGCGACGGCTGCGACCCGCTGTGTCAGCGCGAGCCGATCTGCGCGACCGACGGCACGTGCACCGCGGTGTGCGGCGACGGCGTGCTGCAAGCCGGCGAGCTGTGCGACGACGGCAACCTCGAAAACTTCGACGGCTGCTCGAGCACGTGCATGCCGGAGACCGGCTTCACGTGCACGCCGGTCACCGATGGCGAGCCGGCGACGTTGGCGGTCACGATCGTCTACCGCGACTTCATCGGCGACGACATCGCAGGTGGCTTTGTCGACTTCGAGAACAAGAACGGCGCGGAGAGCGGCCTGCTCGGCCCGCTGTACACGTCGACGCTGGATAGCGATGGCAAGCCGGTCCTGACGAAGGCGAACCCGAGCACGGTGAGCAGCTCCGCGACGTTCGCCGAATGGTATCGCGACGAGCCGGGCACGAACCTCACGATCCCGTCGACCCTCACGCTGACCGATCAGGGCTCGAACACGTACCTGTTCGATAGCCAGGCGTTCTTCCCGCTCGACAACCTCGGCTGGGTCGCGCTCGGCGACGAGCCCGCGCGCGACGGCGGCCACAACTTCAGCTTCACCTCGGAGCTCGCGTACTGGTTCACCTGGAGCGGCACGGCGAACGAGAAGCTGACGTTCCGCGGCGACGACGACGTCTTCGTGTTCATCAACGGCCGGCTCGCCGTCGACCTCGGCGGCGTGCACAGCGCGGAGACCGGCTCGGTCACGCTCGACGCCGCGACCGGCGCGAAGCTCGGGATGGTCGCGGGCGGCACCTACCAGGTCGATGTGTTCCAGGCCGAGCGCCACACGAGCGGGTCGTCGTATCAGCTCACGCTGGAGGGCTTCAACGCGCCACATAGCCAGTGCGTGTCGACGTGCGGCGATGGCATCACCTCGTCGCAAGAGGCGTGCGACGACGGCACGAACGACGGTAGCTACGGCTCGTGCACGCCGGATTGCCTCGGCTTCGGCCCGCGTTGCGGCGACGGCATCGTGCAGCCCGATCACGAACAATGCGACGACGGCACGAACACCGGCGGTTACAACCACTGCAATCCGAACTGCACGCTCGGCCCGCGCTGTGGCGACGGCATCGTCCAGACCGCCGATGGCGAGGCCTGCGACGACGGCAACGACGATCCGAACGACGGCTGCGACAACTGCCAGGTCGTGATCCAGTAGCTCGCCAGATCCCCGCTTCTCGGCGGTGTGCGGTCCTACACCGCCGGGCGCCCACGCCCCGGTCCGTACGAGCGGTGCAGGAGGTGGATCACGACGAGCAAGATCACCGCGCCGATGAAGGCGACGAAGATCGTCCCGCCCAAACCACCGAACGGCACGCTCCAGCCGGCGCGCTGGAACACATACCCGCCGATAAACGCCCCGGCGACGCCTACGACGAGGTCACCGAGTAGCCCGTAGCCGGCTCCTCCGACGACGAGCGACGCGAGAACTCCCGATACTAATCCGACGACGAGCCATGTGATGAGGTCCATGACCCGTTCAAAAGCACGTCACGTGCCAGGTCTTGCTAGTGCTTGACGGGAACGCGCGCCGCGCCGAGGTGCTGCCACGTATCGCGGCTTGGCAGCTTGCGCGAGATGACCGACAGGGTCGGTGGCGCGACCGCGATGCCACCGACGTGCGACTGCTCGGCGATCTGCGCCGGCAGCTCGAACAGCGGCGAGACGATCGGGTCGCCGGCCGGGTCGATCAACGCGAGTTGCTCGCCGACGAGGCCGTCGGCGTTGATTTCACCGTACGTGCCGTTGTCGACGACGGCGAGCAGGTTCGTACCGAAGTACGCCATCGACTCGACCGGTGCGCCAATCGGCCAGTCGAGCGTGGCGACCGAGGTGAGCGCGCCGGTGCCGGTGTCGACGCTGTCGAGCGCGCCCGTTGTGGTGAATACCGAGTCCGTATCTGCACCCGCGCCATTCGCCGCGACGAACACGTTGCCGCCGCCGTCGACTGCGAGGGCGCCCCAAGGGAACGCATCCGTTTGCGCCGTACCCGCCAGCGTGAGTGCGCCGCTGCCCTGGTCGATCGTGACGAGTGATTGCTTCGTCAAGGTCGTGGTCTGTGCCCAGCCGTAGAGCGTCGTGCCGCTGAACGACAGACCGCTCACGACATAGTTCGTCGCGCCGTGCTTGGTGTTACCGAGGACCGTGACCGAGCCGTCGACCAAGCTGATCGTGACGAGCTGCGATACTCCCGTCTCGGGGTCGTCGGCGGGCGAAGTGCCGGTCGTGACCGCGAACAACGTGCCGTCCGCCGCGAACGCGAGGCCGGCGATGCCGTAGCCGGTCATGCCGTCATCCTCGAGCAGCGGGCCGAGATCGAGCGAGAGCTCGGCGAGCGGGTCGATGACATAGAGATCGCCGCCGGCGCCGAACGAGCCGCCGCCATCGCCATCGGCCGCGAAGATCGCGTCGTACACGAACGGTGTGCTCGCGGAGCCGAGGTTCGTGGTGACCGTGACGTCGACGCCGACGCTCAGCGAGCAGTCGGGCGGAATCTCGCCCGCGATCGTCGTGGCCGTCGCCGCGCCCACGGTCGCTTGGCAGTCCATGTCCGTGGTGTCGCCGAAGTAGACGGTGAGGCCCGTGACGTCGGCGCCCGCGAACCCGGTCCCGGTGATCGTGAACAGATCGAACCCGGTGAAGCCGGCGTCCGTCGGGTCCATCATCGTGATCGTCGGCGCGGCCGAAGCCGCCGGTCCGTCCGGCACGCAGGTCATCCCGTCGGTGTCGAGGTGCGTGCCGGTGCCGCAGACATCGCCGCTGCCGCCGCTGCCGCTGCCGGCTTCGCAGGTGTCGCCGACGAGCGTCGTGCCGGTACCGCAGGTGACGTCAGAGCCATTGCCGCTACTTCCGCAGCCGGTGGCCGCGACGATTCCAGTGAGGACGAGCCAATTGCGCATTTGCGCGATGTGTTGCACGAATGGCCGGTGGACTGCAAGAGGACATCTTGTCCTCCGCCGTCGACGAATCACGACCCGCCCGAAGTGGCGCCGGCTCGTCGTCTGGCCGGCAGGCGCGCTAAGGTCCGCGCATGACGAAACGACCGGTTTGTGTCGTAGTAGGCGTCGGCCCCGGCAACGGCGCGGCGTTCGCGCGGCGGTTCGACCGCGACGGCTATGCGGTAGCCCTGCTCGCCCGCAACGATGCGTTCGGCAAAGAGCTCGCGGCCAGCCTCACCCAGGGGAAGGCGTGGGCGTGCGATGTCGGCGACGCCGCCGCGGTGGAGCGCGTGTTCGGCGCGATCCGCGGCGAGCTCGGCGATCCGGCGGTCGTCGTCTACAACGCCGGCTCGGGCACGTTCGGCACGTTCGACGACGTCTCGGCCGCCGATCTCGAGGCGAGCTGGCGGGTCAACACGCTCGGCGCGTTCCTCGTCGCGAAGCAAGTGACGCCGGCGATGAAGCGCGCCGGCACCGGGAGCTTCCTCATCATCGGGGCGACCGCATCGCGGCGCGGCGGCGCGAAGACCGCGGCGTTCGCTCAGGCGAAGGCGGCGCAACGCTCGCTCGCGGAGTCGCTCGCGCGCCATCTCTGGCCCGCCGGCGTGCACGTCGCGGTGATCGTGATCGACGGCGTCGTCGATCTACCGCGGACGCGCGCTCGCATGCCGGATAAGCCGGCGACGTTCTTCGTCGAGCCCGAAGCGGTCGCCGCGACGGCGGCGTTTCTCGCGGCACAACCGCGGTCGGCGTGGACGTTCGAGCTCGAAGCGCGCCCGTTCGGCGAGACCTGGTAGGCAGCGGCGCACCACCGAGCGCGAGCGCGCAGGCGCGAGGCTGCGATCTGCGCGAATTGCCCCCGTCCATCCGCATGGTCCGGTGCTTGCTGATGGATCGCGGCATGAAGAGCTTAGCCTTGTTAGGTCTGTCTCTCGTCCCGTCGGTCGCGTGCTCGACTACCGGCGATCACACCGCGACCCAAGCCGAGTACGACGACGTCGCACAGCAGCTAGCTAGCGAGCACGACGGCACCGGGCGCCGGCGGCGGCGAGATCGGATCGATGTCCGACGCGATGACGCTCGCGCTCGGTGGCTCGCTCCCGGGCTTCACGCTCGACGGCAGCGGCATGCTCACCGGCATGCACGGCGGCTTGACGTACAGCTACGGCATCACGTGCAAGGACGCGAGCGGCGCGATGCTCCCGGCGTGCACCTCGCTGACCGACTCCGCGGATCTCGACCTGATGTGGTCCGGCACGCTCGCGCTGCCGAACTTCACCGCGTCGGTCGCGCGCGGCGGCGACTGGTCGCTCACCGGGTTGCAGACGAGCCAGGCCAGGATCGCGGGGAGCGGTAACTTCACGTTCGACGCGAGCGTGACCTCGATCTTCCGCGCGAGCACGTCGAGCTATCACCTCAGCTACGACGCGATGTACGACGCCGTGCTGATCGACACCGCGACCAAGCTCGCGGTCGGCGGCGACGTGATGTACGCGATCGATGGCCAGCACACGAGCGGGGGCTCGAGCTCGCAGCTCTCGATCGATGCCGAGCTCGCGTTCCACGCCGACGGCACGGCGACGCTGACCCTCGACGGCAGCCACGAGTACGCGCTCGATCTCGCGACCGGCGTGGTCGTCAAAGTGAAGTAGCGGTACGGGTCAGAGGTCCGCTGGATCATTTCTTTTTTCGCCGGGATCGCAGGGTCGGCAGACCCCCAGGACCGGGGTGAGTTGTCTCAGGTATCTGGATCCAGTTCCCCCTGATCTCGGGTGGTTGCGCACATGGTGGGGAGGCGTGGGCGGCGGCACACCCGTTGCTTTACTCCAGGCCATGGCTCGCCACGTTACCCCGATGCTGTTGTCGCTAGGGTTCGCGATCGCCTGCGCCGGTTGCACCGGGTTCATCACGGGCGAGTCGTTCGGCAGCGGTAGTGGCAGCGGCAGCGACGACCCGGTCCAAGAGGCCGCCGATCAGTGGAACAACAACGCGTACCCGCTGTTCAACAGCCTGTGCGTGGGTTGCCATAACAACGCGGCGATGATGGCAACGACCCCGCAGTTCCTCGCCGGGACCGACGCCGCCAGCATGCGCACGACGTTGCTGGGCTTCCCCGGGGGATTCGTCAACCTCACCTCGCCGGCCGACAGCTTGGTCGTGACCGAGGGCCCGGCGCACCCCGGCACCACGTGGCCGACCGGCGATCCCGCGATCATCCAGACGTGGGTCGAGGCCGAGCAGGCCGCGGCGGCGACGACGATGCCCGGCGACGGCACGCTCGAGACCGATCCGATGCCGCTGCAGCTCTGCGTGGTGCCGAGCGGCGGTGACGACTCGGCCTGCCCCAAGACGACGTTCGACCTGAGCGGGCTCGGTCTGCCGGGCGCGTCGATCACGCTCGTCGCGCAGCAGCTGACACCGACGAGCGGCATCTACATCGACTTCCTCAGCCTCAACGGCGCCGCGGCAGGCGCGTACATCGAGCATCCGCTGTTCATCGACTCGCCCACCGGCGAGCAAGCCCTCGAGGACGAGTTCGATCAGTTCGAGACCGTGAAGACCGACGTCGCGCCGTCGACCGCGGCCGCGATCGGGGCCGGTGCGGCCGCGTTCACCGAGTTCGTCCCGACCGACCCGATCGTCATCTCGTTCAAGGTCGTCATGCCGTACCAGCCTGCGGTGGACATGCCCCCGACCGGCGGCTGCAACGACGTCGCGGACTTCATCACCGACGCGCAGCCGCTGATGAACTCGGATTGCGCGAGCTGCCATGCCGGCAGCAATGCGAGCGCGACGAACGCCATGAACCTGACCGGGATCAACACCCCGAACAACGCGACCGCGATCGCGGCGGCGTGTGCACAAGCGCTCAACCACGCGAGCATCACGGCGGGCTCGATCCCCACGAGCCTGATCCTCGTCGAGCCCGATCCGGCGCAGGCCGCGGGTCACCCGTTCAAGATCACGAACGCCGGCAACCTCACCACGTTCAAGACCGACCTAACGAACTGGCTGACCAAAGAAGCTGCCGCGGCGCCGTGATCACCGCCGCGGGGCGTGGTTGCGAGTCTCCGCGCCCAAAGGCCGCGACTGGCGCGATCGTGCGTTCGCGGTGCACATCCTGCGACGGCTCCGCTCGATGCGGCGAATGCCGGGGCTGTGAAGCGCGAGCCGGCTCGCTGGAGTAGGCTGCGCCCATGATCTACGACAACATCACCGAAACGATCGGACGCACTCCGATCGTGCGCATCCACAAGCTCGCGCCGGCGAACATCGCGATGTACGTCAAGGTCGAGTCGTTCAATCCCGGCGGTTCGGTCAAGGACCGGCTCGCGCTCGGCATCATCGAGGACGCCGAACGCCGCGGCACGCTCAAGCCCGGCCAGACCGTGGTCGAGTCGACCTCCGGCAACACCGGCATCGCGCTCGCCATGGTGTGCGCGCAGCGTGGCTATCCGTTCGTCGCGGTGATGGCGGAGCCGTTCTCGGTCGAGCGTCGCCAGATCATGCGCGCGTACGGCGCGAAGGTCGTGCTCACACCCGCGGCGTTGCGTGGCACCGGCATGGTCAAGAAGGCCGAGGAGCTCGCCCGCGAGCACGGCTGGTTCCTCGCACGCCAGTTCGAGAACGAAGCAAATCCGGCGTACCACCGGCAGACGACCGGACCGGAGATCTTGCAGGACTTCGCCGGCAAACGACTCGACTACTTCGTCACCGGCTGGGGCACCGGCGGCACGATGACCGGCGCGGGCCAGATCCTCAAGGCCGCGCGACCCGATCTCAAGGTCGTCGCCGCGGAGCCGTCGGACGCGCAGCTGCTCGGCAACGAAGAGTGGAAGCCGCACAAGATCCAAGGCTGGGTGCCCGACTTCGTGCCGGCGGTGCTCGATCGCACGGTGTTCGACCAACGCGTGGCGGTCACCGATGCCGACGCCGTGAAGACCGCGCGCGCCCTCGCGCGGGACGAAGGCATCTTCGTCGGGATCTCGGCCGGCGCGACGTTCAGCGCCGCACTTCACGTCGCCGCGACCGCGCCCGGTGGCAGCGCGATCCTCGCGATGTTGCCGGACACCGGCGAGCGCTATCTCTCGACCGTGTTGTTCGAAGGGATCAACACCGGCTCCGACGACGTGTGAAACCGCTCTACTTCTTCTTCGCGTACATCCCGGTGAGCGTCGCTTTGCCGAGCATGTTGGCGTTCGCGTTGAAGCCGACGAACGACGCGGTCGCTCCGGCGGGAAGCTCGAGCTTGTCGGTCTTCAGCGCGTAGAGCGTGAAGTTGTAGTGATGGTTGCCGCTCGGCGGGCACGGACCGCCGTAGCCGGGGCTACCGAAGTCGGTCGTGGCCTGCGTCGCGCCCTTCGGGATCGCGCTGTTGTCGGCCTTGCCGGCGCCTTGCGGCAGGCTCTTCGTGTCGGCCGGGATGTTGTAGACGACCCAGTGCCAGAAGCCGGCGCCGCCTGTCGGTGCGTCGGGGTCGTGGACCATCAGCACGAAGCTCTTCGTTCCGGCCGGCGGGTTCGACCACTCGAGCTCGGGCGACACGTTGTCGCCGGTGCAGCCGAAGCTGTTGAACGCGAACTTGTCGGGGATCGCGCCGCGGGACTTGAAATCGGTGCTCTTGAGCGTGAACGGAGCGGCCGCGGCGGTGGCCGCAAACGCGATCATGGACCAGCAAGCTGCGAGAGACATCTTCGACATGAGCTAGCTCCTCGGTTGATGGCCCGCACGATAGACCAGATCGCGCGGCGACGGCTCGTCGTTAACGCGAACCGTGCGTGCGCTCGGCGAGCCAGGTCGTCGCATCGCCGCGCCGGCCCGCGTCGACGTACCCATCGCGCGCCTGCGCGACGAGGGCGAGCGCACGGTCGCGGTCGCGGCCGGAGTCCCACAGCGCCACTCCGAGCGCGAAGCGCGACTCCGCGAGCGCATCGGGATCGGCATCGGCCGGACGCGCGCTCGCGACCGAGACCGCGCGCTCCGCGAGTGGCAGCGCGACCGCCGGCTCGTGCGCGTCGATGTGAAGGTCCGCGAGCTCGGCGAGCACGCCGGCGAGCCGCGATTCGGCGCCCGAGCCGAGCCGCTCGATCGTCGCGAGCGCGCGCTCGTCTTCGGCGATCGCATCCGGGAGATGGCCTGACTGCGCGAGCACGCGGGCGATGTCGCGGTCCGCACCCGCTTGGCCGCCGAGGTCACCGATGTGCTCGAGCACCTTGGCCGCGCCGCGATAATCGGCGAGCGCCGCGTCGAAGTGCTCCTGCGCCTGCTCGACCTCGCCGAGGTTGCCGTAGATCGCGGCGCGCGGCGCGGAGTCCGGGCCATACACCGCCAGCAACACCGCGTCGGCGCGCTGCAACAGTGGCCGAGCCTCGTCGTAGCGATGGAGCACGATCAACGCGCTCGCGAGGTTCAGCTCCGAGCCCGCGACGTCCGGGTGGCCTTCACCGAGCGTGCGCTCGAAGATCGCGAGCGTCCGCTGCGAGGTCTCGAGCGCCTTGTCGAGCTTGCCCTCGGCGCGCTCGATCTGACTCTGCGTGCCGAGCGCGGCGGCGACGCGCGGGTGGTCCGGGCCGAACACCTGCTCGAGCGCGGCGACCGCACCGACGATCGCGGTCTCGGCTTCGCCGGCGCGATTCTCGTCCATCAAGAGCTGCGCGTTCGTCGCGAGCAGCGAAGCGCGCAGCAGCGAGTTGTGGCCACCGAGCCGGTCGAGCTTCGCGAACGCGAGGTCGAGGTCGCGATGCGCACTCGCGTGATCGTGCTGCGTGACACCGACGACGCTCGCGAGCCCGCCGAGCAGCAGCGCCGCGTCGAGGTCGCGACCGTGCGTTTCGGCGAGCGCGAGTGCGCGATCGAACGTCGCCGCCGCCTTCGCCGGAGGATCGACCTCGGCCTGGAGCTGGCCGAGCGTGTCGAGCACCGCGAGCTCGGCGTCGGCATCGCCCTGAGCGTGCGCGAGCTCCGCGAGCGGCTCGGCGACGGCGATCGCCTCGCGATAACGGCCGGCGTCGAAGAGCGCGCGGACCTTACCGAGCTCGGCCGAGTGCACGGAGCGCGGGGCGGTCGCGAGCAACGTGCTCGGATCGTCGCACGGCGCGGGATCGAACATCGCCCACGCGGCGTCGCCGGCGCCCTCGACGGTCTGCACGTCCGCGTGCTCGAACACGTCGACGAGCGACGCGAGCTCGTTGCGGCGATCGGTGAGACAGCTGCGGCGCAGCACCGCGAGATGGTCGTCACTCGCTTCCTGGCACGTCGCGGTCGTGCGCACCGCGAGCAACTCGCGATAGAGATCGAGCGCCTGCGTCGCGTGATCGAACGCGCTCGCCGCATACGGCGCACCACTCGCCGCAAACGCCTGCGCCGCGGCCGCGCGCTGCAAGCCGCCGAAGCTCTCGCGCACGTCGTCGCCCGCCGCCTCGCACTCCGCCGCGTGCCGGTGCGTGCGGATCGCCGACGCCGCAGCGAGCCCGCCACCGGCGAGGACCACGATCGCCGCCGCTGCGAACGCGGACCGCCGGCGGGTGCGCGGTCTCGCCGCCGCGCGCAACGCCGCGAGCAAGGCGTCGAGGTCGGCGAACCGCTCCGCCGGCTCGGCCGCGAGCCCGCGCTCGATCACGCGGCGCACGCGGTCCGGAACGACGGTGCGACCCGGTGGCGTCAGCTCGTGCGCCTCGATCGCGAGCTGGATCGCGGTGAGCGTCGTGCCGGCGAACGGCCGGCGACCGTAGAGGCTCTCCCACGCGACGACGCAGAACGAGAATTGATCGCTGCGCACGTCGACCGCGTCCCCCGCGAGTTGCTCCGGCGCCATGTACGCCGGCGTGCCGAGCAGAGAGCCGGTGATCGTCAACGGCGTGTCGAGCGATTGCGACACCGCGGTTGGCTTCGTCGTCGCTCGCGGCGGGGGTGACGGCGTGGCATGCGCGCCGACGCGTGCGAGCCCGAAGTCGCTCACCCGCGGCCGACCGTCGTCGCCGACCAGCACGTTCTCGGGCTTGAAGTCGCGATGGACGAGCCCCGCGGCGTGGGCGGCCGCGAGCCCGGTGCCGGCGTCGATCAGCATCGCGACGATGTCGCGCCAGCCGCGCTTGGTCTTCGCGAGCCAGCCGCGCAGCGTATCGCCGCGCACGTACTCCATCGCGACACACAACTGGTCGTCGATGCTCGTCACCTCGAACACCGTGACGACGTTCGGGTGCGCGAGCTTCGCCATCGCGATCGCTTCGCGCTGGAGTCGGTCGTCGCCCGAGCCGACGCGATGCAGCTTGAGCGCGACTTCGCGGCCGAGCTGTAGGTCGCGCGCGAGATACACGCTGCCCATGCCGCCGCGGCCGAGCAGCGCGTCGATCACGTAGCGGTCGCCGATCTCGACATCGACCATCGGCTCGCCGAGCGAGCTCGGCTGCGGCGTGCCCATCGCGAACGTATCGGCGCGAGCGGCGGCGGCGACCACCTGGCGACAGCTCTCGCACGAGCCGAGGTGGTCTTCGAGATCCGCGAACCCGCCGGGCTCGGCGCGCTCGAGCATCGCGACCAACACGTTCTCGTCCGGGCACGCCACGGCAGGGGGTTACACCAACCCGGAGCGCGGTTCACGTGAAAATCGGAGGACCTGATTAACGTTGTAGGGCCGGCGAGTTACATCGCGGTGCACGCGCCAGAGGTGTCGACCTTGCAGCGCGGATCCGGGCCCGCGAACAACCCGGTCATCGCGCAGCCGGTGATCGTCAGCGGCACCGAAGTGGCCGACGCCCAGCACACCGGCGAGGTCGATTCTTGATCGGCGAGCCACATCTGGGGCCCGGTCGCGTCGTGCTGCGCCTCGTCGTCGCCGCTCGAGCTGCCGGTGCACGCGACGCCTTCGACCGTCGTGGCGCCGAACGAGCCGGGCGGCAGCCGATCGTCGGCCGTGCCATCGCCGGTCTCGATCGCGGTGTCACAGTTGGTCGAGCTCACGTGCTGGACGTCGACCGTCTCGTTGACTTGATTGTGCGGCACGAACGACACCGCCGAGTGACCGGCGACGCAGCTGATCGTGTCGGCGTGCGCATCCGCGATCTCGGAGTAATAGAGCAGTGGGCACGGCGCGGCGGCGGAGCACTGGCAGTCGGTTCCACCGCCGCCCTGCGCGAGGCTGTTGCAGCCGTTCTGGTGCAGCGTGTAGTCGCCGACGCGATCGGTCTCGAACCGCAGCGCGATGCCACCGCTGCTGAAGATCTGCGTGAACGCGAGCGTGCGGCCGGCTTGGACCTGGACCGCGCCGCCACCGAGGCAGCCATGCACGTGATAGTGGTTCGTGTACGTGATCTGGCTCGGGCCGTAGAAGTGGTCGGCGTCCGGCGAGTCGTCGTGGCCGTACAGCTTCGTGACCGGGTTGAGGAACGTCGGCGGCGTCGCGTCCGCGTTCGTGTCGTTCGCGATCGAGAACAGGTTCTGCACGAGCACGCCTTGCGCGTATTCGATCAGCAACGGCTCGAGGTCGGGATCGGCGCCGGTCGTCGCCGGATCGACGTCGACGGTAAAGCTGTGGCTGACATCCCAGCCGGCGACGATGCCTTGCTTGAGCGAGGTGTCGGCGCCGGTGCCGACGCCGATCAGCGTGACGTTCTGGACCGGCCCGGCCCCGCTCGGCGAGTCGATCGCGAACAGCGAGCTCGCCATCGCGGCGCTCGTGGTGGATTCTCGAAACACCGCATCGGCGGAGATCTCGATCCGGACGTCGCCGTACGTGCCGAGCGCGTCGCTGGTCGTCACGCCCTTGACCTGGTACGTGCCGGCCGGCACGTAGACGATTGCCTGCGGCGTGGCGAGCGGACCGCTGGGAAAATCGCGCGGCAACGTCGTCGATGCGTAGACGATCGCGGCATCGAGGCTCGCGGTGTCGTCCGCGATGCCGTCGCCGATCGCCTGCGGGACGCTCGCGAGCTGGGTCGTCCGGATGTTGATCGCGTTGTAGACCATCAAGCCGAGCCGCGTGACCGCGACCTGATCGGAGTAGGCCGCGACGTTCGTCGCCCCGGGTGCGCTCGCGATCAGATAGAACATCGCGGTCGTCGTCATCTGCCCCGCGGGCAGCGTGAGGTGGGTCAGCCGCGTCGTGCAGGTCGCATCGGCGAACACCTCGAGCGGAGCGCCACCTGCGTCCAGGCCGGCGATCGCGATCGTGGTGTCGTTAGCGCTCGGGGCGACGTTGTCGCCGAGTGCTACGGTCGCGACGAACGGGTCGTAGCTGCACGCGGTCTGGGTCAGCGCGACCGGTCCGGTGATCGTCGCGACAATCGAGAACGGCTCGGTGTTGCCATCCGGGCTCGGCGCGTCGTGCGAGCCCGAGCAGGCGACGAGCATGCAGCTCGCCGCGATCGCGTGACACCAGCGCATCGTGGCCACCATCACAACGGCAGCGGACAGGTGCGCGCGCCGAGGTACGTCAGCGTGTCTTGTGGATAGCCCGCCCATTGCGCGGCGGGATCGAACGCGTCGGAGCCGTCCGGATCGCCGGCGAACACGTCGCAGTCGCGGAGCAGCGTGTGACCGACCGACGACGTCGCGCCCGTGCCCCACCCTCCGGCCCCCGGATCGGTGCCGATCTGACCGAACACGTCGTAGACCGTCGAGCCGCAAACGAGCTCGACCGCGTCGTTGCCGTTCCACAAGCCGGAGCCGGTCGTCTGATCGCAGGTCGGGCCGACGATGCCGGTCTTGCAGAACGTGTAGACGCCGCCCGGGTCGATCGACGCCGTGGTCGTCAACGCGGTCGTCGTGCCCGTCGCGCTGCCGTTCGAGAACACCTTCACGCCGCAGCCGTTCAGCGAGAACGGCAGCGAGCCCGGGTTGTAGATCTCGACCGCCTTGTTGTCGGTGACATCGGTGCTCTCGACGTATTCGGTGAAGTACGGCCCCGCGATCTCGACGACGCCCGGCGTCGTGAAGCCGTCGCTCGAGCCCGCGTCGCCGGTGTCGCCGTAGACCCACGTCGCGCCGCCGTCGTCCGACAAGCGAAACGCATAGCTCTGGGTCGTGCCGACCGTGCCGGCGATCGTGAACATCCCGAGGTACTCGTCGTTGTTCGGTTCGTAGTCGGCGCTCGTCGGCCCGTACGCGGCGTTCGGGTTCGCGGCGGTGTACGTGTACGTCGTGGGATCGGTGCCGGTGCCGAGGCCGAGCTCGACGAGCACGTTCGCCGGCAGCGGATCGTCGACGCCGCTCTGATCGGTCACGCCCTGCACGTAGATCCGGCCGTACACCGTCTGCGTCGTCCCCGGTACGTCGATGATCGTCGCCGGGAACTGGACGCGCGCGAACACCGCGGTGCCGATGCACGTCGCGGCGCTGCACGTCTGGCCAGTCCACGCGCAATCGACGTCGGTCTCGGCATAGCTGCATGCGGGCACACCCGCGGTCGCCGAGCACGTGCCCGCGGCGGCAAAGCTCGCGATCACCGTGCCGACGCACGTCGTCGCCGGTGGCGTATCGCACGTGAAGCCGACGCACGGATCGACGCACGCGCCGGCCGAGCACGCTTGGTCCGACGCGCTGCAATCGACATCGGTGACCGGGTAATCACAAGACACGACGCCGCCCGGCGACGTGCACGTGCCGGGGTTCGCGTGCTGCGCTCGGGTCTCGCCGTCGACGCACGTGTCTGCCGGAGGCGCATCGCACGGGTTCGGCATGCATGGATCGACGCACGCGCCGCCGGAGCAGATCTGGTCGGTCGCGGTGCAGTCGGTCTGCGTCGGCGTATAGCTGCACACCGGATCGCCCGTGCTGCCATCGCACGTGCCGGCCGTCGCGTACGTGGTCAGCGTATTGTCCGCGCACGTCGCATCCGGTGGCGTGTCGCACGTCGCGCCTGCGCACGCGTCGTAGCACGCGCCGTTCTGGCAGACCTGTCCCGCGTCGGCGCAGTCATTCGTCGTCGGCGCGTAGCTGCACACCGCGGTCCCCGAGCTGCCATCGCACGTGCCGGTAGATGCGTAGGTCGTGAGCACGGTGTCGGCGCACGACGGATCGGGCGGCGTGTTGCACGTCGCGGTCGCACACGGATCGTCGGGCGCGACGCACGCACCCATCGCACACACCATGCCGGTCGCCGAGCAATCGGTCATCTCGGTCGGGTAATCGCAGCTCGCCGCGCCGTTGTCGTCGGTGCACGTCGCCGTGTCGGTGACGACGAGCGTCGTGCCGTTGCACGTCGGTGCGACCGGCGCGGGACACGCGTTGTCGGTGCACACGGTGTCCATCGCGGTTGGACCGCAAGCGGCAAACGCCAACACCACCATCGAGACCACGAACCGTTGACCCGTCATCCGGCGGAGACTAACGAAACCCGAGCGCGAGCGCACGTCTGTTCTCACGGTTCCGGCGTACGTGTGCGCGTCGGGATCACGCGAGCTGCGGCGTCGCTCGCGCGAGCCGGTTGATCTCGCGCGTGCTGACCACCGAGCTCGGCGCGCCCGAGCGCACGAGGTTGAGCATCGCCAAGCCCACGCGCTCGGTCGTCGTCATCGCGCTCGGCAGCATCACCCGGAGCAGCGGCAGCACCGGCCACAACGCGTAGTAGAAGATGCGATAGCTGCGGGTCTTCGACTTGATGCCGTGCAGCGGCTGGATCCCGGCGGGCCGGAACATGTACGCCGCCTTGAACGGCATCGCGAGCAGCGCGTTCTCGGTCTTGCCTTTGACCCGCGCCCACATCCCGCGCGCCTTCTCGCCGGTATCGGTGCCGGCGCCCGAGACGTAGCTGAACACCGACGCCGGCGACACCGACAACAACGTCTTCGCCGCGGCGATCGTCATGTCGTACGTGATCCGCGTGTACGCCGCCTCCGACATCCCCGCGGACGACACCCCGAGGCAGAACAAGCACGCGTCGAGACCGGCGAGCCGCGGCGCGATCGCCGTGAAGTCGGTAAAGTCCGGGTGCACGACCTCGGTGACCTTCGAGTCGAGGTTTCCCAGCGCGGTGCGACCGACGACGATGACGCTCTCGACGTCGCGCGCGAGCACGCACTCGCGCAGCACGCCCTGCCCGACCATGCCGCTCGCCCCGAAGATCACGACCTTCATCGTGCGCAGTGTATGCGGTATCCGCGGCGCTACGGCGACAGCACGGCCGTGAACCGCACCATCACGGTCGGCGAGCCGAACTCGCCTTCGCGATGGCGCACCGCGAGCTCGACCGCGCCCCACCGGAACGTCTGGTAGCGCACACCCCAGTCGAACACGTACTCGGTCGTCGGCTTGCCGAGCTCGAGCTCGGGCATCCACGCGAAGTCCGCGATCAGCGACGACTTCGGATACGGCGGCGGCACGACCTCGAGGCCAAGGCTCGGCCGCACGACCGGCGCAGACTTGATCCCCTCGTCGAGCGCGCGCAGCTCGCCGACCCCGGCGTGCAGCGTCGCCGGTCCGATTCGCCGGCTCGCGACGACGTACGCGTCGGCCGCGCGCAGCTCGCTGCCGATCGTCGCGCGCACGCCGAGCACGAGCGCCGGCTGGCCTGCGAACCAAGCATCTTGCCGC
Source organism: uncultured delta proteobacterium (assembly GCA_963848295.1). Lineage (GTDB taxonomy): Bacteria > Myxococcota_A > Polyangia > Haliangiales > Haliangiaceae > JABFXX01. The sequence goes on from CAWKDB010000010.1 coordinate 826,481, forward strand.
GCGCCGACCCGAAACTGCGCACGCGCGAGGTAGATCTCCGGCGCCGGTGAGCCCGAGCACGAAGCCAGGCTGCACCGGCGGACGTCGCTATCGGTGCCGACCTCGACCTCCGCGATCCCGCCGAGACCATAGGCGAGCTCGGCGAGCGCCTTCGCGTGGCTGTCGACGCCGGCGGTCGCGACGATCGTCCCCGCCGCCGGCAACCACGCGGTCGGCGCGGCGACGACGCGATCGGTCGCCGGGTCCGCCGCCGCGATGCGCGCGACGAGCCCGACGCTCGCTATGATCGCGAACCGGAGCACGTTCAGTCGCCGTGGACCGCGCGGGCGAGCGCGAACGACGTGAACGTGATCTGCCCGTAGATCTGCGCGTCGAGCAGGTTCGCGGAGCCGATGTCCGGAACCCGGACACCCGACTCGAGCCGCATCCACGGCGCGACCTCGTAGCGCACGCCCCACGACAGCTGAGGTCGCAGCTCGATCCGCTGGTCGTTCGTGCACTGGTAACAGAACAGCGGTGCCCAGCTGACGTCGACGAGGATCTCGGCTTTATCGAGAGGGCGGACCTGGATGCCGCCGAACGGCCGGATCTGCTCGCCGACGCCGCTCGCTTCGCCGTGAAGGTCGAACGTCGTACCGCCCCGCTCGAGCGACGCATCCCAGAACGAGCCACCGAGGTGGAGCGCGACGCGATCGCCGAGGCGCTCGCTGGCGACTAACGTCAGCTCTGCGACCTTCGTCGTCGCGTCGTTTTGACTGCGATCGAACGACTTGAAGAACCCGAGCACGAGCCCGGGCTGATGGTCGAACAGCCGGTTCTCACCGACACCCATCCGAAACGTCGCGCCGACGTACGGCTGGATCGCGGACGGCGAGTCGGTCGACAGCGCCTTCGCGCGAATCTGATCGGTGCTCGACACGCCGAACTCTGCGACGTCACCGAGACCGACGCGGTTGTCACTGATGAAGCCGCCGCCGGTGTCGACGCCGGTGCGCGAATACAACACTCCGGCCGGCAGCAACCATCCGGTCGGCGCCGCGATCACGGTCGGCATCGACACCGCTGGATCCGGCTGGCGCGGCTTCGCGGGCGGCTTCGGCTTGCGCTCCGGCTCGCCCATCGGGTTGTCGGGGATCACCTCGTCGCGGATCGGCATCGGAGTCGGCGGCACTCCCCGCGCTGCCACTCCCCGCGCTCGCGCTGCCGCTTCCCGCGCTCGCCGTGCCGCTCCCCGCGCCCGCACTGCCGCTCCCCGCGGCCGAGCCCGGGTTCGGAATGGGTGGCGCCGGATCCGGCCCGGGTTGCGCGTTCGCGACCGCCGCCGCAACGCAGATCGTCAGAGTCACTCGGGTCCACTGGTGCTTCGTCATAGGGCTCCTGGTTGCGGCTAGTCACAAAACGCGTGCACGGTGCGGCAAGCCAGCGCACCCCACGGCACGAACACCTCGGCACCGAGCCGGATGTCCCACTGCGAAACGAGATCGCTCAGGCCATCGCTGGCCATCGGATCGGAAGACTCGAGCTGGTAGCCGAGGCTCGCATCGAACACGACGCTCGGCGCGAGTCGCCAACGCAGCCCGAGCCGCGCTTGCAACCCGTACGTGATCTTCGGCGGATCGGCGGTGTTGACCGTCCAGCGGAACTGCGGGACCTCCGCCACTTCGCCGACGATCATCGCGTCGCGATTCATCACGAGCTCGATGCCGGCAGTCGGCAGCGCCAGCGTGCGGTGCAGCGTCGCGTCGGGCAGCGCCGAGTCGCCGGTGATCGCGAGCGTCGCGGGCGACACGCGGACCCCGCCGTGCAACACGAGCCACGGCGTGATCCGCTCGCGCGCGACGACATAGAAGTCCGTGACCTTCTCGCCGACCTTCGTCGTCCCGAACGTCTCGTCACGCTCGACGCCGACGCGCACCGCGACTCCGATCGCGGGCATGTAGTGCCAACGCGGCAGCGGCAGCTTGAGCTGAACACCGAGCGCGGGCAGCGGCGCATCGACGCCTGTGACGCTGATCGCACCGGTCTCGCGATATTCGAGCTGCGCGAGATCGCCAAAGCCGATCGCGACCACCGCCGCCGAGGTCAGCCGCCCGGGATCTTGGAGCAAGCTGCCGTCGCCCGAGAGGCTCAGCATGTACGCGCCGATGACGTCGGCGGTCGGCATCGTGAATAGCCGCGACGACGGGAACGGTCCGGCAAACATCTGCCCGAAGCTCGCGTCGGGATCGCGCTTCGCCGTCGGCGCCGTCGGATCGTCTGCGGTCGCGGTGCCGGCGACGCACGCGAGCGCGAGCCCGACGAGCGCAGATGGGTGACCGAGGAACCGCATGCTCTGTTGTTGCGGTTTGTCGCGTGAAGCCACCATCGCGAACGCGTGAGATCCGCGTGATCGGGCGGAAGGTCTGGCAGACTCGAGCGAACGTGACCGACGTGGAACCCGCTGCGAGCTCTCGCCGCACCGTGAGAGCGCTCCTCGGCGGCGCGACGAGCGAGGCCGAAGCGCGCGCGTATCTACAGTCGCGGCTCGGCGTGTTGCTGCGCTACATGTTCTGGGCGTTCATCGCGCTGCTGCTGTTCCTGCAGCTGTTGTATCGCCGCTATCCCGAGATCGAGCCGCGCCACGACGGCTGGGTCGTTTCGATCGCGACCGCAGCGCTGATGCTCGCCGCGTTGCTGTGGCGCGGCTTGCTCGCGCGCAAGCCTCTCGAGCTGCGCGCGCTGCACGCGATCGATCTGACGTTCACGATCGGCTCCGGCGTCGTGTTCGCGCTCGCCGCGGGCATCGCCTACGATCGGCGACCGTCGGCGTACACGTGCCTGATCTACCAGTGCTTCACGTTGCTGACGCGCGCGTTGATCGTGCCGAGCACCGGCCGACGCACCGCGGTCGTCAGCGCGCTCGCATTTCTGCCGATGACGGTCGCCGCGCTCGCGCTCGCGTTCGAGACCGAGCAAGAGCTCGCCGGCCCCGCGTACTTCGCCGGCTACTCGGTCGCGGTGGCGGTCACCGTGCTGCTCGCGGCTTCGGGCTCGCGCATCATCTACGGTCTGCGCCGGCAAGTCAGCGCGGCACGCCAACTCGGTCAGTACACGCTCGAGCGCAAGATCGGCGAAGGCGGCCTCGGCGCGGTCTACCTCGCGCACCACGTGATGTTGCGCCGCCCCACCGCGATCAAGCTACTGCTCCCCGATCGCGTCGGCGCCGACAACCTCGCGCGGTTCGAGCGCGAGGTGCAGCACATGGCCGAGCTCACGCATCCGAATACGGTCGCGGTGTTCGACTACGGGCGCAGCCCGGACGGAGTCTTCTACTACGCGATGGAGTACCTCGGCGGCGGCATCGATCTCGAGCAACTCGTGCGAGCGCATGGCCAGCAGCCCGCGGGCCGCGTCGTGCCGATCCTCGTCCAAGTGTGCGGCGCCCTGCAGGAAGCGCACGACAACGGCATCATCCATCGCGACATCAAGCCCGCGAACATCATGCTGTGCGAACGCGGCGGCATGCCCGACGTCGCGAAGGTCGTCGACTTCGGGCTCGTGAAGGAGATGACGGCGGACACCGGCGCGTCGACTCAGATGATCTTCGGCACGCCGGCGTATCTCGCACCGGAGGCGATCAACGAGCCCGCGACGGTCGGGCCACCGGCTGATCTCTATGCGCTCGGCTGCGTCGGCTATTTCTTGCTGACCGGGCGCCGCGTGTTCGAAGGCAAGACCTCGGTCGACGTCTGCATCCAGCATGTCACGCAACCGGCGAAGCCGCTGTCGCAGCTCCTCCCCGGCGGCGTAGCGCCAGATCTCGAGGCCGTGGTGATGCGATGCCTCGCGAAGGCGCCTGACGATCGGTTCGCGAGCGCCGCCGCTCTCGCCGAAGCGTTGCTCGCGCTGGCACCAACGGCCGACTGGACCGATGCCGACGCCGCCGCCTGGTGGCGCTCGTTCCGGCCGGTCACGGCCGCTCAGACCGAGCGCGAGTCGACGCTCTCGGTCACGATGACCGTCGACTTCGTCCGCCGGGAGATCGCACCGCAGTGACCGAAGCGCGCGAGTACCTCCAGGAACGGCTCGCGCTGCTGTTCCAGCTGATGTTCTGGAGCTTGGTCGCGCTCGTCGCGTACGTCTGGGTGCAATACGTCGCGTACTCCGAGCACGCGCCGGTCCATCGCAACATCGTCTATGCGGGCTCGTTCGTCGGGCTCGCCACGATGGCGTTCGTGTGGCGCGGGCTGCTCGTACGGCGCGAGCTGTCGGTCGCGGCGCTGTACCGGATCGACGCGACCTATTCGCTCGGCGTCGGCGCCGCGTTCGGTGCGAGTGCCGCGTTGCAATCCGACCTGCGGCCGGCCGGTTACATGGCGCTCGTGTACAGCGCGTTCACCGTGTTCGCACGCGCGCTGATCGTACCGAGCAGCGCCCGGCGCACCGCGGTCGCGAGCTCGCTGACGTTCTTGCCGATGACCGGCGCCGCGCTCCTGCTCGCGACCACGACGACCCAGGAGATGCCGGGCCCGGCGTACTTCACCGGTTACCTGATGCTCGGCGTCGTCGCGATCGCGCTGTCGACCGCAGGCTCGCACATCATCTACGGCTTGCGCCGAGAGGTCAGCGCGGCGCAGCAGCTCGGTCAGTACACGCTCGATCGCAAGATCGGCGAGGGCGGGATGGGGGCGGTCTATCGCGCGCATCACATCATGTTGCGCCGGCCGACCGCGGTGAAGCTCCTGCTGCCCGATCGGATCGGCACCGACCACCTCGCGCGGTTCGAACGCGAGGTGCAGCACATGAGCCAGTTGACGCATCCGAACACCGTCGCGGTGTTCGACTACGGCCGCAGCCCGGACGGCGTCTTCTACTACGCGATGGAATATCTGGGAGGCGGCGTCGATCTCCAGAAGCTCGTCCAGCGCCACGGCCCGCAACCGTACGGGCGCGTCGCGCGCATCCTCGCGCAGGTGTGCGGTGCGCTCCAAGAGGCGCACGATCGCCAGATCATCCATCGCGACATCAAGCCCGCGAACATCATCTTGTGCGAGCGCGGTGGCATGCCCGACGTCGCGAAGGTCGTCGACTTCGGCCTGGTCAAAGAGATCACCGCGGATCCGACGACGTCGCACAGTCAAGTCGTGCTCGGAACGCCGGCGTACGTCGCGCCCGAGGCCTTCACCGATCCGGACCGCGTCGGACCCGCGGCCGATCTCTACGCGCTCGGCTGCGTCGGCTACTTCCTGCTCACCGGCCGGCTCGTGTTCGAAGGCGCGACCGCGGTCGAGCTATGCACCAAGCACGTCATCCAGGCGCCGACCCCACCGTCGCGCGTTGTCGCGAGCATCCCGGCCGAGCTCGACGCGATCATCTTGCGCTGCCTCGCCAAACAGCCCGCCGACCGCTTCGAGTCGGCGTCCGCGCTCGCGACCGCGTTGCGGGCGCTGCCTCGAGACCCCAGCTGGAGCGACGCGCGCGCACGCGAGTGGTGGCGCGCGCTCGAGCGCAGCGAGCTGCATGCGGCGACCGAGAGCGTGCTCCCCACGAAGACCATCACCGTCGACCTCGGCTATCTCGATCCGGCCACATGACGGTGGCTCACCGGCGATCGGAGCCGGCGACGCTCACCGGACACGCGAGGTAGTAGCCGCGGCCGGGAGCGACTGCGAGCACGGCGGCGATGCCGAGCTCGTCGAGCGCGGCGCGCAACCGGCGCACGACCTGGCGCACGTTCTCTTCGTTCGCGTACTTCGATTGGAACGGTAGGTCGCGCGCGAGCTGCTTGGTCGGCACGCAACCCCGCACCGTGGACGGCGAGGTCGCCTCTTCGGCGGCGCGGGCGCACAGCGCGCGCAACAGTTGAAACTCGAGTGGCGCGAGGCCGCGCTCCGACCACTCGGCCGCTCCGGCGGCGCGCGACAGCAGCGAGCCACCGGCGACGAGATCGTTGCTGCCGACGACGCATAGCTCGAGCGGTTGGGCTGCGAGGTTGTAGCGAACGAGCGCTGCCCCCGCGCTGCCGGTTGCCATCGACGGCGCCGCGACCGGCTCGTGGACGACCTCGGCGAGAAACCACAACGCGACCTCGCCGATCTTGATCGCCGACCGGTTCGACAGCACGAGTCTGCCCTGCCCGCGCGCGCCATCGACGAACGTGCCATTGCGGCTGCCGAGGTCGCGCAGCGTCCAGCCGGCATCGCCCACCTTGAGCTCCGCGTGCTCGCGCGACACCGAGCTCGCGAGCACGACGAGCTCGCCGTCCTGGCTGCGCCCGATCATGGTCTTTTGCGCGATCGCGTGGGGAGCGCCGAAGCCATCGACGACCCACGCCGCCGCATCGGTCGGCTCGACATTCGATCGGACGTGATCGGGAATGAGTCCTTCGCACGGCGCGACTTCGAGCGCGCACGGCCTACACAAGCTCCCAACCTCCGCCGCAGCACCACAGCACAGACAGGCCATGTTCCGGACATCGTACCGCGGCTACGGCGCCGTGCGGGCGCGGCGCACACGTTGTCAGGCCGCGCACGCCGGCCAGAACGAAAAACGCACGTGGGGCGGCATGCCTCGCACCTCATCTCGTTCTAGCCTCGCTGCGCGATCACTCGTTCGGTTCGGTGACGACTTTCTCGATCCGCCGGTCGGGCAACAACCACACCGCCGCCGCGCCGACGTAGAGCGCGATCGACACCCAGTGCTCGATCCATGAAAACCCGATGCCGAGCGCGTACGCCACCGGCGACAGCTTGCCTTTGAGATCGCGCCCGACCGCACGCGCGAGCTCGGCGTCGGTACCGTCGTGGGCGATGATCGCGGTCTGCAGCAAGTAGTAGGCGCACGCGGCGAGCAGCAGCACCGCGCCGTACAACGCGGTCGGCAGCGCCGCGCGCGGGTTCTCGCCGAGCCACGATGTCGTCACCGGGATCAGCGACAGGAAGAACAGCAACGCCAGGTTCGCCCACATGATCCTGCCGTCGACTTGCTTCGCGGCGTGCAGCATGTGGTGGTGGTTGTTCCAGTAGATCCCGACGTAAACGAAGCTCAGGACGTAGCCGAGGAACACCGGTACGACCGGCGTAAGCGCATGGAGGTCGGCGCCGTGCGGAACTTTGATCTCCAGCACCATGATCGTGATGATCACCGCCATGACGCCGTCGGAGAACGCTTCGAGCCGAGCCGTGCCCACGCGGCATCCTACCTCGACCGTGGCATGTTAACGTTTCGGCGCCCGCCGACGCCCGGGCCCGGCGGTCGGGATCGAGAGACAGGATCTGTTCATGGTGCCTCGCCGACGCGACATCACGCTTCACCGCCGGCTGTTGCCGTTCGCGGTAGGCGCGGTCGTGTGCGTCGCGGCGCTCGCATCGGCGGCCAAGCCAGCACACACGTTCGATGTCGTGACATACACGCCGCCGGACGGCTTCGCGGTCGACGAGAGCCAGAAGGATCACGTCCTGATCTCGAAGATGGCCGCGAAGACCTACTGCCTGATCGGCATCTACGAATCGACGCCGGCGAGCGTCGATCTCGACGCGAGCTTCGCTGCGGAGTGGTCGAATGTCGTCACCCACACGATCGATCCGGTCGACGCCCCGAAACCGAATCACACCGATGTCGGCAAGGCGCACGCGGCGGTCGGCAGCGCGACCAGCACGGCCAGCGGCCGTCCGGTGTTCGGTCAGCTCACGACGATCGACGCCGGGACACGCGTCGTCTCGATCCTCGCGCTCGCGCCGACCTCGACAGAGTTCGAGCGGTGCTCGCCGCACCTCGCGACGTTGCTGAAGAGTCTCGTGATCAAGCGAGTCGAGGCGGGATCGGGCTCCGCGCCGGCTAGCGACGCGGTCGAGATCGACAACCTGCCCGCGCCCGCGCACCCGCTGACGCTCGACGATGTCGTCGGTGATTGGAAGCGCGGCGTCGACGCGACGACACACCTCGCCGAGATCAAGGCCGGTGCGTACACCGGGTTCGATGCGATGGTCGCGAACCAGAAGTGGTCGATCAGCGGCAAGGGCGTCGTCGATACCGAGTTTCGCGGGACGAACGCCACCGGCACCAAGCCGGTGATCGAGAAACACACCGCGCTGTTCAGCGTCACCGACGACGGCGAGATCTCGATCCAGTTCAAGCGCGGCGAAGGCACCGAGGAGCACTACCTGATCCGGGGTTGGCTCGTCACGCGCGACCTCACCGTGCTCCAGGTCGACGGCCCGTACGGTAAGGGCGGCATCCCCGACGACGTGCGCAAGCATCCGAGCGCTGTCACGAACGAGTACTGGCTGCGCAAGACCCCGGCAAAGTCGAACTGACGTGGTCGGCGTCGGCGACCTCATCGGCGGCAAGTTTCGGGTCGATGCCGTGCTCGGCGCCGGTGGCATGGGCATCGTCGTCGCGGCGAGTCACCTGGAGCTCGGTCACCGCGTCGCGATCAAGTTCCTGCGCGACGAGATGCTGCAAAACCATACCGTCGTCGAGCGGTTCCTGCGCGAGGCGCGATCGGTGGTCAACCTCAAGACCGAGCACGTGTGTCGCGTCACCGATGTCGGTCGCTTCGACAGCGGCGCGCCGTACATCGTGATGGAGCTGCTCGAAGGTGCGGATCTCGCGCGCGTGGTCGCGACGAAGCCGCTGCCGATGACGACCGCGGTCGAGTACGTCTTGCAAGCGCTGGTCGCGCTCGCCGAGGCGCACACCGCCGGCATCGTGCATCGCGATCTCAAGCCGGCGAACCTGTTCGTGACTCGCCGGCTCGACGGAGGCCCGCTGATCAAGGTGCTCGACTTCGGCATCGCGAAGGCGATGGCCGAGACCGGCGCGCAGCTCACGCTCGGTCAAGGCGCGATGGGCTCCCCGGGGTTCATGTCGCCGGAGCAGTTGCAGTCGCCGCGCGATGTCGACCTCCGGACCGACATCTGGGCGATCGGCGCGACGCTGTACCAGCTGTTGTCGGCGCGCATGCCGTATCCGGCCGCGACGCTGACCGAGATCGCGATCCGGATCGCGTCGGAGCCACCCGATCCGCTCGACGTGCCGCCCGAGTTGCGCTCGATCGTGTTTCGCTGCCTCGACAAGACGCCAGACCAGCGCTACCCGGACGTCGCCGCGCTCGCCGCCGCGCTCGTGCCGTTCGGTGGCCCGTCGGCGCGTCGGATCGCGACGACCGTGGGCCAGCTCGCGAATCGCCCGCTGGTCCTGCCTCCGATCCCGGCGACGCCATCGCACGTCCGGCGCGATGCCCCGACCGCGGCTTCGAGGATCGCCGAGACCGTCCCGCAGCCGCGCAAGACCGGTCGCGGTTGGCTCGTCGTGCTCGCGGTGCTCCTCGCTGCGGGAGCCGGCGCACTCGCCGTCGCGCTCGCGACTCGGACCGCGACGTCGCATCCCGACGGTGGGCTCGTCGCGATCGCGGTCGAGCGCGACGCGCCGCCGCCGCAAGTCGACGCCACGACCGGCGCGAAGATGACCGCCGGACCGACCGACGCCGCTACAGACCTCCCCGACCTCGGCGACGACGACCTGCTCGACCAGACGGTCGCCGGTCAGATCGACCAGGCGCTGTCCGGTGAAGCGCCCGCCGACGCAGGCAAGCCCGGCGTCCCTGCGACCCCGCAGATGGACGCGAAACAGATGAAAGCGTTCGCAGCCTCGGCTCAACGCTCGGCGATCGAGATGGCGAAGATCCAATGCGCGCAGATCCAGACGCCGCAATTCGCGCAGATGATGAAGTCGTACGGCAAGCAGTTGCTGCAGATCCAAGGGATGTGCGCATGCGTCTCCGGCAATGCCACCACCGCGCGGACGCTGTACGCGAAGATGACGAGAGCAAGCGACAAGCAGTCGCTGGCCACCTTGTGCAAACAGACCGGGATCACGCTGCCATGATCAAGAACCTGATGGTCGCGCTAGCAGTCGCTGCCGCTGCGTGTCACTCGAGCTCGAGCTCGCCGCCGGGACCTCCGACGATCGACCTCCCCGGCGCGGCGAACGCCGGCAAAGGTGCGCCCGATCGGCTGCACGTCATCCCGCTCGCTATTTGACCCTCGCGCCGAGCACCCACGATGGCAGCGCGGCCGACTTGTTCGGCCAGATCGCGAGCACGTCGGCCCCTTTGCCTCGGTCCTTGTCGCGCTTGGTCGCCCGTTGGTTCTGGCTGTCCGTCGACGTGAACACGACGCCGGGCTTGAGCTCCTTCGCGTAGTCCTTGCTGATCTTGAAGTCGGTCCACGTCGTGTCGTGCGTGACGACGGCCCACTTGTCACAGATCAGCTCGTACTGGACGCTACCGCTCGACGTGATCGACTCGACGTGCGAGCCGTGATGCTCCTTGACGCAATCGTTCTGCTTCATCGTCGTCTTCTGGAGCGCGACGATGATCTCGCCGTCCTTGCCCGGCTTGACCGACTTGACCACGCCGCCCGCGGTCGATACCGCGCCGCCCGAGAAAACGTACGGCCGCGCTCCGAACGACGGGAAGTGCAGCTTGCCGGCATCGAGGTCGTCGAACTTGAAGTCCGCCTTCATCAGCGCCGCCATCGAAGCGTTACGCGGTCCGCGCTGGCCGGGGACGTTTTGCAAGAACGAGGCGAGAAACGAGCCCGACGGGCGATCGTAGTTGCACAGCACGTACGCGATCGCCGAGAGGTTGACTTTAGGAATCGAGACCAGCGTCGGACCGGCCTTGGAGCCGAAGCCCTTGAACGGATCGTCGCGCACGTCGTGCATGTCGGCAAACGCCTTCGCGGGCAACGTCGCGATCGCGTCGGCGAGCGCCGCCTGCGTCTGGTCCTCGCAGCCATCGAGCAGCTTGCGCGAGTGGAACACGGTGCCCGAATCCATCTGGAGCGTCAGATCGAGCAGCTTGCCACTCGTGCCGATCGTCTTCTCCCACTCATCCCGCGCCTTCGCGGTGATGGCGAACATCTTCTTGTACTCGTCGTCGGCCTTGATCAGCTTGAACTTCGCGTCGGTCCACGCCTTGAGCAGCTCGGGATACTCCATCACGGCACGCCAGCGCAGCATCATCTTGATCTCGCCGGTGTGCTGGGAATCCGCCCGCACCTCCTCGCTGAGCTTCGCCGGGTCGAACGCGTCGACGTCGCCTTGGCAGATCGCCATCTTCGTGGCGTCGTCCTGAACGTGCGCGACGTTCTCGCCTTGGAAGCAGTAACTGGTGAGCAGCGCGAGCCGACCGGTCTGCGACAGGCGCGCGCCAAACGCATCGGCGAGGTAGAGCGGGTCGATCGCACCCGACGAGCCGTTGACACCCGGGAACCCGTCGACGATCGCCTTGTACTGGTCGATCGGGGTGAAGTCCTTGAGGTTCTTCGTCGAGAAATCGGCCTTGCCCTCCTGATGACCGTTGACCCACGCCGGCGTATCCGCCCAGTCGGCATCGGTCATGAACAGCTTCTTGCCCCAGGCCTGGCGCGCCTTCTCGACATCCGCTCGGTGCGGCTCGATGTCAGGATTGTTCGAGCACAGCACGGTGACGATCGCGTGCACCACATCCTCTTGACGATCCGAGCTGAGCCGGCGCAGATCCTCGCCGTTCGCATCGAACTTCGCGCCGCCGCACCATGCCGGTCCCGCGACCGCAGGCCGAGCCGCTCCGAATAACGCCAGCGCACCTGTGACTACAACGACGAGCTTCATCAACGCAGACCTCCCCAATGAAGCGCTACGCTACCGAATCCCGACGAGCAAAGTCAACGCGACGAACCGCAGCGCTTGTACGCGGGCGACAGGCGCGAGACGCTAGCGCACGCAATGGTCCCGGATCCGACTGGGGGCGATCCACTCGATACCGAGGGCGGTCGGGCCGTCGCGGTCGATGTCGTCGATCTGCTCGAATCCGAGCTCGTGCGGTTCTGTCATCGCGTCCGCCACGACTACGCGATCTCGCTCGATCGCGCGCGCGCCGCGCTTGTCTTGCTGACGAAGCTCGTCGCCGCCGGCGTGCAGTGGAACGCGAGCGCGGACTCCGCACCGCGCCAGATCTTCGATCGATTCATCGAGCTCATCACGCGCGCGGAGGCGACGTGGCCGCCGGGCCTCGCCGAGGCGCTGCACGCGGAGCTCGCCGAGTTCATCGCGGTCACCTCGAGCGTCGCGGTCGCCGCGCCACCCGAGCGGCCTTCGTTCTCCGAGCTCGTGCGCGATTCCGGGGCCGCGCCCGATGCTTGGTGGTGGGCGAGCCAGTTCGACGATCTCGGCGCGGCGTGGCAGGCGGCATCGCCTTCGAGTGAACGCTTGATCGAGATCGCGTTCGCGCTCGGCGTCTCCGGGGATGCGGTCGGCCGCTCGCTCGCCGGTGCTCTCGCCGTAGGAGCCGGGCGCGCGAAGACCAAGCGCACGGCACAGCGCAAGGATCTGGTCACGCTGCTCGGCCGGCTGCAGACCGCGGGCGTCGACGCGCTGGTCAGCGACGGCGGATCGATCTCCAAGGTCACCGCGCTCGCGTTCGAGATGATGGCGACCCAAGAGCGCGACGGCATCGCGGAGCTCGCATTGCTGGCGTTTCAACTGATCGAGCTGTTCCGGATCACGAACCAAACGCCCGATCCCGAACGCTACTGCGACCTCGCTTCGCGCGCGCAGCGGATCCTGATCGGCCAGGGCGTCCAGCTCGCCGGCTGTCTCAAACGCGATCTCGAGCCCGCGGTCGTCGAGGCGGCGCGATAACATCGTCGGGGAGGTTTGCGCTTTCGCCAGCTCGTGCGAAAACTTACGGCTGATGCGTCCTCGGCTCCGCGCCGTGGTTACTCGGGTCGGCTCGCTGCTTCGCAGGGTCGCGCGCCGGCTCGCGATCGTGCCGCTTCGGCTGCGCGGCATCGCGTTGCTCGGCGCGGGAGCGATCGTGACGTTCTGGATCGGCCGGAGCGAGGCCGACTACGTGTTGTACCCGGCCGGGATCACGGCGATGGCGCTCGTCGCCGTGTGCGCGGTGTGCGTCACCGCCGGGGCGATTCGCGTCCGGATCGCGCTGCGCGGGCTCCAGGCGAAGATGCCACCGGAGCTCGAGACCCGCGCGGCGATGCACACCGGCTTCCAGTTCCCGCGGCTCGCGCTGTGGCCGATGGTCGACATCTCGCTCGCGTGGGACGCGCCCGCGAACATCGACGTCACGCTCGAGCCGGCCCGCGGCAAATGGCAAGAGGTCATCACCGCGCGCGGTCGCGGCCGCTACACCCAGGTCGTCCGCCGGTTCACGATCGAGGACATCCTCGGGCTCACGGCGATCAGCTTTTCGATGACGTGGAACGAGCCGCTGCGGATCGCGCCGCAGAGCGCCGCGTCGGGCGCCGAGCTCGCGCTCGCCTACGGCCAAGGCGATGCGTTCTCGCACCCGTCGGGCCGGCTCGAAGGCGACCTCGTCGAGATGCGGCAATACGGCCACGGCGATCCGATGCGCCACATCTTGTGGAAGACGTTCGCGCGATCGCGTCGCCTGCTCGTGCGCATGCCCGAGCGCGCCGTCGCGCCGCGGCCGACGACGGTCGCGTTCTTGATCGCCGGCCCGGGTGACGAGCCGACGTGCGCGACCGCGCGGCTCTACCTCGAGCGCGACGTGTTCGGCCGCGACGTCGAGTTCTGGGCCGACGGCGCGACGACGCCAGCGCGCAACGCGCCCGCCGCGATCGAGCAGATCATCGATTCGGCCGCCGCCGCGACGGACAGCGGCGCGGTGCTCGAGACTCAAGCCGCGCAAGCCGATCGCGCTCGGCTCGGCGCCTGCGTCGTGTTCGCACCCGCGGTCGATGGCCCGTGGCGCGAGCGCGTCGTCGCGTTCTCGACCCAGCTACCCGCGCCGCCCACCGTGATCATCGGCGTCGACGGCGAGCCGCCGCCGAGCGTGCGGCGGTTGATCTACCGCGTCCTCATCGGCGATCGCCGCATCATCGATCCCGATTCGCGCGCGCTCGCCGGCGTGCCGAAGCTGCGGGCCGCGCTCGAAGAGAATGGGATGCGCGTCCACGTCATCCATCGCTCGTCGGGAGCGCAGCTGCCATGACCAGCACCGTGCGCGAGTCGCTGACGCTCGTGATCGTGAAGTCGCTCGTCGCGGCGGCCGGCGTGTGCCTGTTCGCCTATCCGCTCGCGACGCGCGCGGGCTTGATCGCGGGTGCTCTCGGCACGGTCGCCGGCTACCTCGCGGCGCGCTACGCACACCTGCGCGGGGTGCGCGTCCCGGTCGGGCTCGCGATCGCCGGCCTGCTCGGGTTGATCGCCCGGTTCGGCGGTCAGTTGCTGCTCGACCATCCGCTCGGCGAGCTGGCGAACGGGCTGTCGATCGCGGACGCGGTGTTCTACGGCATCGGCGCGCTCGCGCTGTTCGTCGGCATTCGCACGTTGTCGCAACGCTGGCGCGGGTTCGCGGTGCTCGAGCTCGCGGTCGTCGTCGGTGCGGTCGCGCGGACGTTCGCGGCGCATCGTCATCATCACATCACCGAGCCGCGGTTCCTCACCGACTGGGCGTGGTCGCACGGCATCGATCCTTCGCTCGTGCTGCAAGGCGCGGGCATCGCCGGCGTCGTCGTCGCATCGGTCCTGCTGCTCGATCTGCGGCGCGCGTCGAAGCTCGCGGTATCGCTGTTGTTCCTCGCGGTCGCCGGCATCGGCGCGTACTTCTTGCTCGAGAACGTCCGGATCGACAGCGAGCCCGATACGAACGGCATCGGCCTCGGCAAGAACAACAAGAACGACAAGGACAACAACAATAAGGACAAGTCGAAGGCCGGCGGCAAGCCTGATCCGGTCGCGGTCGTGGTGCTGCGCGACGAGCTGCCCGACGCCGACATCCTGTACTTCCGCCAGACCGCGCTGTCCACGTTCGCGGTCGACCGGCTCGAAGAGGACACGACCGGCAGGTACGACAAGGATCTGATTCGCTCGTTCCCCTCGACCGCGCCGATCAAGGTCGAGTCGCCGCAGGATCCGTTGCTGCATCGCGTGCTCCACACGTCGGTGTATCTGCTCGTCGATCACGCTCAGCCGTTCGGCTTGGGCCATCCGTTCGAGGTCCGCTCGCTCGATAACCCGAGCCCGCGTCAGTTCGTCGCCGCGTACGACGTCGATTCGTACTTCCTCGATCAAGACATCGGCCGGTTCGCCGGGCGGACCGCTGGCTCGGCGAAGTGGACCGAGGACGAGCGCGCGCACTACCTCGCGATGCCGAGCGATCCGCGCTACCGCAAGCTGTCGAACGACATCGTGCGCGACATGGATCCGCGGTTCGTCGGCGACGATCTGATGAAGGCGCTCGCGCTCAAGCGCTATCTCGAGAAGAACGGGTTTTACTCGTTGTCGCAGAAGACGTTGGTCGGCAAGGATCCGACCGCGAAGTTCCTGTTCGGCGACATGAAGGGCTATTGCGTGCACTTCGCGCATGCGATGGTGTTCCTGCTGCGCAGTCAAGGCATCCCGGCTCGGGTCGCGCTCGGCTATGCCGTTCAGACGCGCCAGCACGGCGCCGGCTCGTCGGTGTTGATCCTCGGCAACGACGCGCACGCGTGGCCCGAGCTCTACCTCGACGGCGTCGGCTGGGTGACGTTCGACGTCTACCCCGAGCACTCCGACGAGCCACCCGCGGCGCCGATCGACGGCGACCTCGAGAGCATGCTCGGCGAGCTCGCGCGCAAGGACAAGACCGGCGGCAAGGCCGGCGATCCGAACACGCGGCTCGTGATCCCGTGGCTCCTGATGCTCGGATCGCTCGCGAGCTTCGCCGGCGGCGCGCTGATCGCGGCGTATGCGATGAAGCTCGGGCGACGGATGCGGCGGTCGTCGCATCGCCTCGTCTACCGCGGCTTGCTCGACCGGCTGAGCGACCTCGGCCTCGGGCGCGAGACCGGCGAGACGCGCGAGAAACATGCGGCTCGCATCGCCGAGATCGCCCCGAGCTTCGTGCCGCTCACGAATTCGCACCTGCGGACCGCGCTCGGCAACCACGAAGAGCCGCTCCCGCGCGTGATCGAGCTCGCCGCCAAGACGCGGGGCGAGCTTCGCCACAACACGTCGTTGCTGCGGCGCCTGCGGGCCGCGATCCACCCGCTCGGGTGGTGGTTCACCCGGTAAGCTACGCTTAGGAGAGTCAGCATGGTCAGCGTTCCCGAATCCCACCTCACCCCAGTCGGCGCGGGCGTCCGCACGCTCGATGACGCGCGCGGTGTCGCCGAGAAGGTGCGCGCGTGGATGCGCGACGCCGTGATCGGTCGCGACGATGTGGTCGAGCTGATCCTGGTCGCGATGTTTGCCGACGGTCACTGCTTGCTCGAGGACTACCCGGGCTCGGGCAAGACCACGCTCGCGAAGTCGCTCGGCCACGCGATCATCGACGATCTGCCCGACGACGATATCCCGAGCTTTCGCCGCATCCAGTTCACGCCGGATCTCTTGCCGTCGGACGTCACCGGGGTGACGATCTTCGACACCGCGACCAGCACGTTCCAGTTCCGCCGCGGCCCGGTGTTCGCGTACGTCGTCCTGGTCGACGAGATCAACCGGACCTCGCCGAAGGTGCAGTCCGCGCTGCTCGAGGCGATGGCCGAGAAGCAGGTCACGGTCGACAACGTGTCGTACCCGCTCAACGATGTGTTCTTCGTGATGGCGACGCAGAACCCACTCGACGCGATCGGCACGTATCCGCTGCCGCTCGCCCAGCTCGATCGGTTCCTGTTCAAGCTCGTGATGAAGCACATCAACCGCGAGTCCGAGCTCGAGGTGCTGCGCCAATGGGGCAAGCCTCGCGTGCCGCGCGAGCTGCCGCGGGTCAATCGCGGCGACGTCGCGCTCGCACGCAACGTGCTGCGCGAGCAGGTCTCGGTCGCAACGGCGGTGCACGAATGTCTCGTCGACGTCGCGCAGATCCTGCGCGCCGACAAGCGGACGCGCCAGGGCGTGTCGACGCGCTGCCTCGTGCAAGCGATCCCCGCGCTGCAGACGCTCGCGATGTTGCGAGGCCGCGACTTCGTCTCGAGCGACGACGTCGAGTACCTCGCGACCCCGCTGTTCGCGCACCGCCTCGATCTCGCACCGGGGGCGCGCTCGGACCAGGTGATCAGCGATGCGCTCGGCAAGCCGCTCGAGCGCCTGTCGAAGGGCACGCTGAAATGAGGGTCAGCGAGCGCAGCGAGCGGCGGCGGCGACATTGCATACGGCTTGCGCCGCAGGCCGAGCGCAGCGAGGTCCTGCGGTGAGGGTCAGCGAGCGCAGCGAGCGGCGGCGGCAGGGGCAGGGCGGGCTTGCGCCGCAGGCCGAGCGCAGCGAGGTACTGCGGTGAGGGTCGGCGTCGCGGCGATCGTGATCGCCAGCTTGGCCGCGGCTTCGCTCGCGCATGCCGACGGCGCCGATCCGGTCACCGCGCATGCGACCGCCGCCGAGCTCGGCGTGCTCCAACACATCGACCGCGAGGAGTACATCAAGGCGCGCACCGACGCCGAGGCGATCCTCGATCACGATCCGAAGTCGTTCATCGCGAACTGGGCGATGGCGCGGATCCAGCACGACGAAGAGGGCAACCACGCGCGCGCTCTCTACTACGTCCACATCGCGGAGGAGTCGCTGCACACCCAGTTTGGCGACGACCCGAGCTGGGACAAGAAGCTGCTGCTCGAAGAGTTCTGGATCAACCACGAGATGGATCGGATGGCCGATGCGCTCGAGGTCCTCGATCGCTACGAGAGCCGCTACGGTAAGGGTCAGGCGTGGCTGCGGATCTGGCCGACGTTCAAGCTCGGCCGGATGGACGAGGCGCGTGCGATCGGCAAGAAGCTCACGACCTCCGACGATCCGAACGAGCGGCGCGAGGCGTACAACGGCCTGCTCTCGATCGAGTTCGAAGCCCACGACCGGAAGGCCGCGTACAAGTGGGCCGAGCTCGGGCTCGACGCGACGCAGGGCAAGAGCTGCACGCTCGTGCGCAACGCGGCGGGCACGGCGTACACGATGTTCCGGCTGCGCGAAGCCGAGGAGCTCGGCCTCAAGGCGCACGAAGCCGAGGAGCAAGACTGCGACGGCGCCGGCTACGATCAGCTCGCCGGGCTCTATCTGATCGAAGGCGAGTTCCAGAAGGCGATCGCCGCGCTCAAGTCGCTCAAAGAAGTCCCGATCCCGAAGCGCTATCGCCCGCACTACGCGCTCGAGCGCCGCGCGATCCTCGCCGACATCCTCTACACGCTCGGCAAGGTCGACGACGCCGAGCGGCTCGCGAGCGAGGTCTACGGCCTACCCGAGCGCACCGGCATGACCTCGGGCAGCAAGCGCGCGGCCGACATCGTGCGCAGCATTCGCTACTGGATGGCGCTCGACGCGAAGTTGAACCGCCAGGCGGAGAAGGCCGCGTATGGGCCGCTGTTCACCGGCGTCTCGCTCGAGAACGTCCAGCTCGCGTTCGTGCGCTGGGCGCTGCGCCGCGAGATCATCCAGCTCGTCGACGACGACACGCTGCTCGTCACGCTGATCCGGCCGAACCTCGGCGAGCTCTACGAGGATGCCTCGTGGCGGCGGATGCAGATGATCGACATCCTCGGCACCGGCGTCGTGCGCGACGCGGTCGCGGCGGCGCGCAAGGCCGACGAGGGCACGCCCGAGGCGACGCCGTACCTCGATCTGTTCGATGCCGAGATCTCGTATCGCGAGGGCAACCTCGCCGGCGCGCTGCATCAAGCGAGCGCCGCGCTCGACCACCTGCCGAAAGAAGAAGCGACGCTGCGTTGGCGCACGCTCGCGTGGGAGGCCGACGCTCGACGCCAGCTCGGCGACGCCGACGCTGCGGCTCAGCTCGATCACGAGGTGCTTCAGAAGTTCCCTTCGGTGCTGCGCATCCTCGACCTGTCGCTGCCGATCTCGACGAAGAGCGACGGCTCGGAGCTCGCCGACGATGCGGTGCGCCGGGTCGGCAAGTCGCCGCGGTTCACGACCGAGAGCAACGCGCCGTTCGTGGTGAGCGCTTCGACCCGCGCCGGCGTGGTCGAGCTGTGCCTGACCGACGCGAGCGGGTTTTCGTTCGCGTGCGCGAGCGGCGACAAGCACATGACCGGCGACGACGAGGTGATCTCCGCGCTCGATGCGTTCCACGACGCGGCGTTTTCGCCGAAGATCTCGCTCGATCAGAGCGACCTCAACAGCCTCGACGGCAGTCCGGTGCGCGCGAGCTCCGATCAGGTGCTGAAGGGCATCCTCGGACCATGAGGCTCGGCTTCACGCTTGGTGTGTTGCTAGCGGTCACCTCGGTCGCGTCCGCAGATCCGGGCTCGGGCTCGGGCTCGGATGCCGTCAAGGCTCCCGATCCGAACGCGCCGAAGCCCAAGCTTCGCAACTGGCCGAGCGGCGCGACCGCCGAGCTCGCCGAGCAGACCAACGGCCAGAACGACGGTCTGTACGAGCGCTGGGCGCAGAACTGCCAGATCGTCGTGCGCGGCCACTTCAAGGCCGGCAAGCGCGATGGCGCGTGGATCGATTGGACGCCGAAGGGCCAGAAGCGCGACGAGGGGACCTACACCGCGAACCTCCGCAACGGGCCATGGACGCTGTACGGCCGCAACGGCGAGAAACAAATGCAGGGGCCGTTCGTCGACAATGTCGCCAACGGCAAGTTCACCGAGTGGTTCGCCGCCGGCGCGAAGTGGCGCGAGTTCGACATGAAAGCCGGCGAGCGCGACACGCCGGAGGCGATCGCGTGTCGCGCGAAGGCCGGCGATTGGGTCGTCGACTACGAACAAGCCGAAGAGGGCTGCACGATCGCCGGGTCACGCCAGGGCCCGTGGACCCGCTACTACCTCGGCGGCACGGTGCGCACGGTGACGCCGTATGTCGACAATCAGATCGAGGGCACGGTCCGCGACCTCCATCCGACCGGCGAGCTGTTGCATCAGGGGACGTATCACCACGGCGTGCCCGACGGCGTGCACACCTGGCAGGACGCGACCGGCCGACCGTACGGCACGTCCACGATCACGAACGGCACCGGCGATTGGACGACGTACTTCCCCGACGGCAAGGTCTCCGCGAGCGGCCGGTTCGTGCAAGGCCGGATGAAGGGCGTGTGGACGACGTACTTCGACAACGGCGCGAAGCAAGAAGAAGCGACCTACGACGGCATGCCGAACGGTCCCTATCGCAAGTGGTACAAGACCGGCGAGCTCGGGGTCACCGGCCAGATGCGCGAGGGTGCGCGCGACGGGATGTGGGTCGCGTACTGGGCGAACGGCAACGTCGAGTGGTCCGGGCAATACGATCAGGACGCGCGCACCGGCATCTGGGTGATGTTCGCGTACACCGGCACGCTCCAGTCGATCGGCCAGATGGAGGCCGACACGGCGACCGGCGCGTGGATGTACTTCCACGACAACGGCAAGCCCCAGGACATCGGCATCATGGTCGCCGACAAGCGGATCGGCTCGTGGCAGGAGTTCTGGGCCGACGGCACGCCGTGGCGCACCGCGACCTACGAGGACGGGATCGAGGTCGGTCCCGCGTCGCAACAGTGCGCGACGATCGGTGGCACGTGGGTCGGCGATGCGACCAAGCGGATGCTCGGCTGCCAAGTGTGCCGCGCGAAGCCGGACGACTCGATCGACCAGATCCAGACCGGGACGTGGACATGGTGGCACGCGAACGGCGAGATCGAGAAGCAGGGTGCGCTCGACGACGGCAAGCAGATCGGCCACTGGGCGTTCTTCTACGACAACGGCAAGCCGATGCTGAGCGGCGACTACGCCGCGGGCGCCGAGCGCGGGCCATGGACCGGCGCGTACCGCAACGGCCAACGCCGGTTCGAAGGCAACTATGCCGACGGCAACCCGGTCGGCGAATGGACGAGCTGGCAAGATAACGGGGCGGTCCTGTCGCACGGGAGTTACGGCAGCGACGGCCAGAAGATCGGCACCTGGACCTACTACGACACCAACCCCGCGGGCGAACAGGTATCCTATAAGGAGGGGAAACCTCAGTAACTCGAGTCGCGGGTGAGACGTAGCACGATGGGCATGAGCGACAAGATTCCGGACAGCGAGATCACTCCGCGCTCGGTCTACTTCAACCGCCGCACGTTCATGCGCGGCGGCATCGTCGCGGCGAGCGCAGCGGGCACGGCCCTGCTCTATCGCAAGCTCAACGGCGTCAACCTCTCGGTCGACGAGCGCCCGGCACTGCCCGATCTCGTTCCGGCGCCGCACGCGAACGGGTTCTGGACCGACGAAGCGATGACGCCGCGCGCCTCGATCCTCAATTACAACAACTTCTACGAGTTCACCACGAACAAGGACGGGGTCGCGGCGGCGGCGAAGGACTTCAAGACCGACGGCTGGAAGATCGACGTCGGCGGGCTGTGCAACAAGCCGCACGTGTTCGACCTCGACGAGTTTCGCAAGATCGCGCCACCCGAGGAGCGGGTCTATCGCCATCGCTGCGTCGAGGCGTGGTCGATGGTCGTGCCGTGGGCCGGCATCCCGCTGTACAAGCTACTCGAGAAGGTCGAACCGACGAGCGCGGCGAAGTACGTCGCGTTCGAAACGCTACTCGATCCGAAGCGGATGCCGGGTCAGAACGGCGATGCCCTCGCGTGGCCGTACATCGAGGGCCTGCGGATCGACGAAGCGATGCACCCGCTCGCGCTGCTCGCAACGGGACTCTACGGCCAGGAGTTGCCGCCGCAGGACGGCGCGCCGGTCAAGCTCGTGCTGCCGTGGAAGTACGGGTTCAAGGGCATCAAGTCGATCGTCAAGGTCACGCTCGTCGCGACCCAGCCGCCGACGTCGTGGAATCGTTATGCACCGAAGGAGTACGGGTTCTACGGCAACGTCAACCCGCACCACGATCACCCGCGGTGGAGCCAGGCGACCGAGCAGCGGATCGGTGACATCGGCCGGCGCATGACGCTGATGTTCAACGGCTACGGCGACCAGGTCGCGAGTCTCTACACCGGGATGAACCTCGATGTCGACTTCTAGCGCGGCGCCGCTTCGCGCCGTGGGCCCGGTCGGCAAGTTGATCGACACCCACTTCGCGAAGTGGCTGATGATCTTGAACGGCCTCGTCCCCGCCGCGCTGCTCGTGTGGGATGCCGAGCACCATCAACTCGGCGTCAACGAGGTCAACTTCGCGATCCGCACGACCGGGCTCGTCGGCCTCGTCTGCCTGATGCTGTCGCTCGCGATCACGCCGGTGCGCAAGCTCACCGGATGGAACGGCTTGATCGCGGTCCGGCGCAACCTCGGCGTGCTCGGGTTCTTCTACATCTCGCTCCACTTCGTGATCTTTTTCTGGTGGGATCGCGAGGGCAGCGTCCGCTCCACCGTCGACGAGATCATCAAGCGCGAGTACCTGTGGTACGGGTTCGGCGCGCTCGTCGCGATGATCCCGCTCGCGATCACGTCGACCGACGGCATGGTCACCCGGCTCGGAGCGAAGCGCTGGAAGCTGCTCCACAAGCTCGCGTACCTCGTCGTGATCGCCGGAGTCATTCACTACTACAAGCTCGTCAAGTCGGACACGACCCAGCCGAAGGCGTTCGCGTACGTTCTGGCCGCGCTGCTGTCGTATCGCGTCGTCATGCACTACGTCGACGTGCGCCGAGAGCTCGCCGCGACCCACGCGAAGCTGCTCGCGGCGAAGAGCGCGGCGCCGAAGAAAAAGAGGTTCTGGCAGGGCGAGCTCAAGATCGCGCGGATCTTCGACGAGACGCCCGACGTCAAGACGATCCGGTTCGTCGCGCCCGCCGGCGGCCCGTTGCCGTTCGAGCACATCGCCGGTCAGTACATCAACCTCCAGCTCACGATCGACGGCAAGCGCGTCAACCGGTCGTACACGATGTCGTCGTCGCCGACCCGCAACGCGTACGTCGAGATCTCGGTGAAGAAGGCCGCGAACGGCTACGGCTCCAAGCACGTGCACGAGACGTTCAAAGAAGGTCAGCTCGTCAAGGTCGCCGCACCTTCCGGCAAGTTCTACTTCGCCGGCACGGAGGCGCCGCGGGTCGTGCTCGTTGCAGGAGGCATCGGCATCACGCCGATGATGTCGGTCGTGCGCAGCCTCACCGATCGCGGCTGGGCCGGCGACATGTACCTGTTGTTCTCGGTGCGCACGCAGCGAGACATCGTGTTCCGCGAGGAGCTCGACTATCTGCAAAAGCGCTACCCGAACCTCCACGTGTGCGTGACCCTGAGCAAGGAGACCGATCCGGCGTGGACCGGCGCGCGCGGCAACATCACGAAGCAACTGATCACCAGCCTCGTGCCCGACCTCGCGCATGGCCCGGTGATGCTGTGCGGCCCGGATCCGATGATGACCGCGATGCGCGCGCTGTTCGTCGAGCTCGGCGTGCCGGATGCCGAGATCCATCAAGAGGCGTTCGTGTCTCCTCCGACACCGACCGAGGCCGATCCGGCCGCCGACGGCGCCGCGATGGTCGATGCGCTCGCCGCGATGACCGGTGAAGCCGGCGACGGTGCGCCTGCGAACGTCACGTTCAAGCGCGACGGCAAGACCGCCGAGATCACGCCCGAGCTGAGCCTGCTCGAGTGCGCCGAAGAAGCGGGCGTCGAGATTCCGTTCGAGTGCCGGTCCGGCATCTGCGGCCAGTGCAAGACCAAGCTGCTGTCCGGCCGCGTGCGGATGGAGGTCCAAGACGCGCTGACCGCGGCCGACAAGTCACGCGGGCTGGTGCTCGCGTGCCAGGCGCACGCGGTTGGCGATATCGTGGTGGACGCTTAGCGCGTGACCGAGCTCGACGTCGTGATCGTCGGCGGTGGCCCGGCCGGGCTGTCCACCGCGCTGCACGTCCACGCGCTCGCGCCGCACGCGCGCATCATCGTGCTCGAGGCTGCGACCTACCCGCGCGAGAAGATCTGCGCCGGCGGCATCGGCGCGCGCGGTCTGACGATCCTCGGGGAGCTCGGCATCGAGCTCGACTGCCCGATGGTCAACATCGATGCGCTCGCCGTTCGCGTCGGTGGCGAGACGATCGTGACCCGCGAGCGCGACCTCGGCGTCGTCGTCCGCCGCGTCGAGTTCGACCACTCGCTCGCCCGCGCCGCGATCGCGCGGGGCATCGCGGTCCGGGACGGCTGCGCGGTCACGGCAATCGCGATCGACGACGCCGGCGCGACCGTCGAGACTTCCCTCGGCGAAGCGTACCGAGCGCGCGCGATCATCGGCGCCGATGGCGTCTCGGGCATCGTCCGGCGCGCATGCGGCTTTCCGCGCGGAGCGCTGCGTGCGCAGGTGCTCGAGCTCGACACCGAGGCCGTCGCCGCCGACCAGCCACGCGACACGCTCGTGTTCGACTTCACGCTGCGCGATCTCCGCGGCTACGCGTGGGACTTCCCGACGTTCGTCGGCGGTGAAGCGAAGGTCTGTCGCGGCACCTACGCGCTGCTCGATGGCGGCGAGCGCGGGATCACGCCGCGCGCGGCGATCGAGCGCTACCTCGCGGACCGCGGGCTCGCGATCGGCGACTACCGGATCAAGCAGTTCGCCGAGCGCGGCTTCGAGCCGGGCGCCGCGATCTCGGCGCCGCGGGTCTTGCTCGTCGGAGAGGCTGCCGGCATCGACATCGCGACCGGCGAAGGCATCGCGCAGGCGATCGAGTACGGCAAGGCCGCCGGTGGCTATCTCGTGCGCGCGCTAGAGCGCGATGACCTGCGCTTCTCGAGCTGGCGTGGCCACGTCGATCGCCGTCACGTCGGCTGGCAGCTGCGGATCCGCCACGCGTGCTATCGCGCGTTCTACGGCTCCCATCGCGACGCGGTCGAGCGCATCATGCCGCGCATCGGCAAGCTGTTCCGCGTCGGGGTCCAGGACTTCGCAGGCCGCCCGCTGAGCAAGCTCGCGATCGCGCAAGGGGCCGCGCAGTTTCTCGCCGCACTCGCGCGCGAGGGCATCAGTTCGTCACGAGGCCCCACCACAGTGTGACCGTCTCGTTGTTGACCTTCGACACCACGACGAACTCGCTGCCGCCTCCCGCGCCGTCTTTCACGCGCTTGATCGTCAAGTGGATCCGATCGCCGTCGTTGCCCGTCGTCTTGTCGAGCGTGAACGACAGCTCGGCCGGCATCATCTGGACGACCACCGCGACGTCGTCGACGCCGACCGTCCAGTCATCGGTCGGGGCGTCGCTGAACAAGTCGAGATCGATCGTCGCCGAGCTGCCGTTCGAGATCTGAACGCCGCGGGTCGTCGCCGAGCCTCCTGGATAGGCGAGCTGGACGTCGCCGAGGTTCGGCGCCGCGGCGACGTACGGTTGCGCGAGCACCGGCACGCACGGGTCGTGGCCGGCCGCGGCCGATGCGTTCGACCAGGTGCGCTGCACGACGTACGTGCCGATCAGCGGCTGAAACGCCGCCGCGACGTACTCGCACATGTCGCCGACCTCGCCGCCAGGCGTGAAGTCCCAGATCAGATCCTCGTCGTCGACGCCGGCCCAGCCCGGTGCGGTCCCCGGATGCGGATCGGTCGCCGCCTCGATCAGCTCGTGGCTGAGCGCCGGCGTGATCGCGTTGATCGGCACGCCGGTCGTCGGACAGCGCGGTAACAACGCGTAGACGATGCCGCTCTGGGTCGTCTCGCTGTGATATCCGCCAAACGTCTTGCAGCTGACGTCGGACCCGGCGGTCAGCGTCACGCCGGCCGGCAGGAACACCACGTACACCGTGTTCGCGTCGGGCGCGGGCCAGCCGAGCTGACCGCGGGCATGCATCGACTCGGCTTCGAGCGGTCCGGCGTGCTCTTCGAGGAACGCCTGGAGCGCGTCGTCGGTCGTCGGCGGCGGATCGGGCGACACGATGCTCGGCAGCACGGTCGGATCGCCGACGCCATACTCGGCGCCGACCGCCTTCCAGTAATCCGAACCCGGGATCGCCCGCAGGAACGCTTCGAGCTGAGCCTGCATGTCGTCATCGCCGGTGAAAAAGATCGGCACGATCTCGGGCGCGGCAAGCACCGGGCCGCCGTTCGATCCCATCTCGGGCGCACTCGGGTGCGTCGGTGTCCCGGGCGCGTCGGGAGCCGGCGTCGAATCACCGCACCCGGCGAGCGCGCACGCGAACAGCGACAACATCCGGCGCGACACCCCGAGAGCATGCCACCGGGCCCTCGCCCGCGGTGTAGCGAATGACACGGCGGCGCGCTATTCGAGCGTCGCGCTCATCAGCATCGAGAACCCGCCCGTTATATCGCCGGTGTCGGTCCACGACACGTTCAGCGTCTGATCGGTCGCCGCGGCGTTGAAGACGATCGTGAACTCGACGTGATACGGGTTCGCGCTGCCGAAGGTGTTGTTCGTGTAGTCCGGCGCAGAGCCATCGGACAGCGAGACGTGCATCGTGCTCGTCGAGCCGTGGCCACCGCAGTAGACGTGCAGGGTCTGCGCCGTCGTCCCGGCGGGTGCGGTGAACACGAGCGCATCCGGAAACTCGATGCCCGTACCGGTCGCGGTCTGGGACGCCGTCGCGTGCGGCGTGCCGCCGGTCCACGATGCCGAGACGGACACGCTCCCGATCTGGTACTGCACGAGGCCGGCGCTCGCGACGTCGCTGATCAGGTTCGCGTTCGCCTTGTGGTCGAAGCTGGTCGCGCTGGTGTAGGCCCAGTGCGCCCAGTCGGCCGTGCCCTCGCCGCTGAGGTCGAGATCCCCGTCGGGCACGAGCGTCGCGGTCACCGCGAGCGAGCCGACGACCGGCGCCGCATCCTCGTAGATCTTCGCGTCTTCGTACGGCTTCGCGTCGAGGAACAGCTTCGCGTCGTCGCCGCTGCCGTGCGTGCTGCCGTCGATCGCTTGCGATCCAGCCGGCGCCGTGAACGAGCAGGCGCCCAGCAACGCGATCACGACGAGCTCGCGCATCACCAACGGTAACATGCGAGCCATGGTCGCCAGGGTTCAAAGATCGGCGCGCGGAGTAGATCACGTTCGGCGACACGGAACTACAGGACCTAGAACCGCGAGTCAGTTCAGGGAGTCGTCAGAGGCCGTCAAGAACTTCGCGATCACGGTCTTGCGGCCGGCGGCTGGGAAATCGACGATCACCTTGGTGTCCTTGCCTTCGCCGGTCGTCGCGATCACGCGGCCGACGCCGAGCTGCGGGTGGCTGACCTGGTCGCCGCTGCGAAACGCCGCGCGCGACGGCACATCGCCGCCGACGCGAAACACCGGCTCTTCGTCGTCAGGTCGGCGCTGATCGAGCTCGTCGCGCCCCGAGGCGCGCGGCGAGCGCCGCCGGCCCGCCCAGTCGCCGTCGATGATGACCGGACCGCGCGGCCCGATCGTCTTCGGTCGCGCCGGCTCCGCGAGCACGCCCGGCGGCAAGTCGTCGAGGAACCGCGACGGCCCTTGCAGCCGGATCTCGCCCCACACCCGCCGCGTTCGCGCGTGGCTGATCACGAGCTTCTCCCGCGCGCGCGTGATCGCGACGTACGCGAGCCGGCGCTCTTCTTCGAGCTGGCTGTCTTCGCTCTGCCCTTCGCCCCCCCGGCCGCTCGCGGCCGGGTTATTGATCGACCTCAGTGACGGGAACAGGCCGTCTTCGACGCCGGTGATGAACACGACCGGCCACTCGAGGCCTTTCGCGATGTGGATCGTCATCAGCACGACCGACTCGGCCGGCACCGCTTGGTCGGCCGGCGCCGACAACGCGATCCGCTCGAGAAAACCATCGATCGACTGCGGCTGATCGCTCTCGTCGTCGAAATCCGACGCGAGCGTGACGAGCTCGGCGAGGTTATCGAGCCGATCGCGCGACTCCGAGCTGTCGTCGGCCTCGAGCTTCGCGCGCAAGCCGCTGCGATCGACGACCTGGATGATCGTCTCGGCGACCGAGGCGCCTTGCGCGATGACGTCGGCCAAGCCGTCGATCAGCTCGACGAACGCCTTGAGCTTCTTGCGCGGCCCCGGCCCGAGCCCCGCGACGTCGCCGCGCGCGGCGAGCCGGGTCGCCTCGAGCAAGCTGCCGGTGCCGGCGCGTGACGCGGCACGTAGCCGATCGACCGTCGTGTCGCCGATGCCTCGGGCCGGGACATTGACGACGCGCTCGAGCGCGGAGTCGGCCGCCGGGTTGCCGAGCAAACGCAGGTACGCGACGACGTCTTTGACCTCCTTGCGCTCGAAGAACGACTGCGCGCCGACGACCTTCGCCGGGATCCGAGCTGCCCGCAGGTGCTCCTCCAGTACCCGCGATTGTGCGTTCGTGCGGTACAGGATCGCGAAGTCCTTCGGCGAGTACGGCCCTTCGTCGATCGCACGGCGGATCGATTGCGCGACGAAGTATGCCTCGCCGCGCTCGTCGCCGGCCTGATAGACCTCGATCGGCTCGCCCCCGGTCTCCTCGGTCCACAGCGCCTTGACGTGGCGATCGCGATTATGGCGAATGATCCCGTTCGCGGCGTCGAGGATCATCTGGGTCGAGCGGTAGTTCTGCTCGAGCTTGACGACCTGCGCATCGGGAAAGTCGCGATCGAAGTCGAGCAGGTTGCGCGGCTCGGCCCCGCGCCAGCCGTAGATCGATTGATCGTCGTCGCCGACGACCGTGAGGTTGCGCGTCGCATCGGCGAGCTGGCGCACCAGGTTGTACTGGACCGGGTTCGTGTCCTGGAACTCGTCGACCAGCACGTGGCGGAACCGGACGCGCAGCTGTCTCGCCGCGTCCTCGTTCTCGAACAAGGCCAACGTCTTCAACAACAGATCGTTGAAGTCGACCGCGTTCTCCTTCGCGAGCTGGGCCTGGTACATCGGATAGATGCGCTCGACCACATCATCGAATGCACCGGTCTTGACGGTGCGCGGGTCGACGCCCTTGTTCTTCGCGCGATCGAAGCGTGACAGCACGGTGCGCGCCGAGATCTGGTCGTCGAGCCCGGTCTCCTTGAGCATGCGCTCGACCATCTTCATCTGGTCGTCGTCGTCGAAGATCACGAAGCTCTTGGTCAGCCCGACCGCCTCGCCGTGGCGCCGCAACAGGCGCGCGCAGGTCGAGTGGAACGTGCCGACCCACATCGAGTCGGCCGCGCCACCGAGCTCGTTGCGCAGCCGAGCCTTCATCTCGCCCGCCGCCTTGTTCGTGAACGTCACCGCGAGGATCGACCACGGCTCGGCGCCGGTCTCGACCAGCCGCACGATGCGTTGGACCAACACGCGAGTCTTGCCGGTACCGGCACCCGCGAGCACGAGCAGCGGGCCATCGCCGTGCTCGACGGCGGCTCGCTGCTCGGGATTTAGCCCGATGCGCTCCACCCCGACGGCTTACCACGCCGGGCTGACAAGGACGTGAGCCCGTGAGCCAGCGTAGATCGTGTACGAGTACGTGCACGTGACACGTGGCGCGTGCACGACGAATTTTAGAACGTCAGACGGACGCCGAGGCGGGCGCTGAGCGGCGAGTACAGAGCGGTCGGGTTGTGGAAGTTCGGATTGCGACCGATCGGCGTGCCGTTCTCGACGCCGGTCGTGTCGACCGTCTTCAACCAGATCAGATCGGAGTACGTGCCGCCGGCGATCGGGTTCGCGTTCTGCTGCACGCCCGGCATGCCGGCAGCCGACAGCTTGTAGTAGGGTGCGTAGTTGTTATCGACGTCCGCCGTGCCCTGGTCGTTGTAGACGTTGTAGATGTCCGCGAACACCTCGAGCCTCATGTTCTTCCGCAGCTTGCGTCCGTAGCCGACGTGGACGTCGAGGCCGTGGTCGAAGTCGCTGCGACCGAGCTCGCCGCGCGGCAACAGGAACGACTCGTTCGGGCCGTACAGCCAGTGACCGGCGAGCGCATTCTCCGGGATACCCGACAGCGCGCGGAACCGGACGCCGACCGTGAGGTCGCCGTACTGCTTGAGGTCGAACGTGTAGTAACCGTCGATCTTGATGTAGTGAGGGCGATCGGTCGGCAGCGGGCCGGCGTGGTTCGCGAGCAGCTCGATCAAGTCGAACTGCGACGAGATGTTCGGATCGAGCTGGCCGTTGTCGTACGACACGAGGCCGGGGTAGTTGCCCTCGGTCCGCGAGTACGTGTAGCTCGCCTGTAGATAAAGCTTCTTCGAGAACCGGCGGGTCAGCGTGAACTGCAGCGCGTTGTACACCCGGGTCGGGTGATCGAAGATGTTGATACCGTTGAACAGCTGGAGCTGGTGGGTGAGCCGGGCCTTTTCGGCCGGGTCATCCGTCATGTTGATCCGCTGCTGGAACGCGGCGGCCTCGGACTGCGAGAACTCGCCCGGGTTCGAGATGATGTACGTGTTCGCGCCGTCGGTCGACACGTCCTCGATCACGCGACCGAGCGTGCGGTTCTGGTACGACACGCCGAGCTTGAGGTCGTCGATGACCTCGTACTCGAAGCCGGCGACGATCTCGTCCATGTACTGCGCCTTGATGCCCGGGGCGACGAGATCACCGCTCGCGCCGACCAGCGCTGCTTCAGTCCGCCGCCCACCGGGGCTCCGGTCTGGGTCGTCGGAGTGATGCACGAGTTGCCGTTGACGCCGCCGATCTTCGGATCGACAGCCGGCGCCATGCCCATGTTCGTGCAGGTCGACGCGGTGTACAGCTGCTCGTACTCGACTTCGCCGCCGAACGAGCGGTCGTTGATGTCGAGCGGAATCGACTCGTAGAACCGACCCCAGTTCGCGTAGATCTTCGAGCGACCTTCCTTCGTCCAGTCGTAGAGCAGGCCGATGCGCGGCGCGTAGTTGCCGGTCAGCGTCATCGCGTCCTTGCCCAGCAGATTTCCGGTCAGCGGATCGACCGTGCCCTGCAGGAAGCTCGCGTAGCGCAGCCGCTGCTCTTCGTAGCGCAGGCCGGCGTTGAGCGTCAGGTTCGGCTGGATCTGCCACGAATCGCGGAGGTAAGCGGCCCAGTTGAACGTCTCGCCTTGGATCTGGGTCGCCCGCGAGCCCGGCGTGCCGCCGAGGTACGCGCAGTCGAAGTGCTGGGTCTTGTCCTTGGCGTTCGTCGGGTTCGGGTTCGCGGTGTTGCACTGCTGGTTGAAGAAGCCGGGGTCGGTGTTGGTCGGCGAGCTACCCTGAACGCCGTTGATCTCCTGGCCGGCGAGCTGCGCGTAGCGGATCGTGTCGATGACGTTCGCGCCGATGTCGTTGAACTCGATCGCGGCGCCGCCGGACAGCAAGCGCGCCTTGTTCGTCGTGTTGTCCTCGGCGTCGATGCCGGCCTTGATCTCGTGGCTGCCTGCCGCCTTGACGCGCTCGGTGATCTGAGCGCCGCGCTCTTGCGCTCCTCGGTGTCGCGCTGGAGGCGCGCCCGGGACCGCCGATGGAGTACGCTGGCCGCCGTCATCGGGCAGTTCGTGATGTACGGATAGACGTCGTTCGAGCCGGGCGGGCCGTCGGTGCAGCCCTTCGCCACGTTGATGTTGCTCGGCTCGTAGCCCGCCGACCATAACCCGAGGCTGCCGTCGGTCAGGACCTGCGCCGGCTGCTGCTCGAGCGCGGGATCGAGCGCGTCGCCCGTGGTGTACTCGTGGTGCCAACCGACGATCGCCTCGACCTCGGTCTTGTTGTCGTTGAACTTCGAGGTCCACTTGCCGGACAGGTCGATGACCGTGTCGGTCGTCTTGTAGCCGTTGTCGGCGGGGCCGAAGATCGCCGGGCGTGGCTCGACGCACTCGGCATGCGCCTGGAACGAGATCTGGCCCTGGTGCTCCGGGGTCGCCGCGTAGTTGAGCTTGCCGAGGATGTTGTAGGTGTGCGCGGTCGGGCTGCGCATCTGGCTGTCGACCGTGTCGGTGATGTAGAAGCCGGTCTTCGGATCGACGTCGGCGACGCCATCGGCGATAGCCGCCTTGGGCGACGAGCTTCGGGTTACACACGGTCTGCGTACCGTCGGACTTCGTCATCCGGCAGTCGGTCTGACTCTTGACCGTGCGCGTGATGTCGTTCTGCACGAACGTCGGGTCGAAGCCGATGAAGAACCACAGCTTGTCCTTGATGATCGGACCGCCGAGCTCGAATCCGAAGTCGCCGTTGTAGTTGACGTTGTTGACCGCGTCGATCGACGGACGCGTTGACCGGCGCGAGGTGCTGCGCGGCGGTCAAGAACCCGGGCTGGTAGTAGCCCCACACCGAGCCCTTGAACTCGTTCGAGCCGGTCTTCGTGACGACGTTGACGACGCCGCCGGTCGCGCGACCGTACTCGGCGTTGTAGCCACCGGTGATGACCTCGATCTCTTCGATGAAGTCGTTGACGACCGGGGAGCCGACCGTGCCGAGCGTCAGGCCCGTCGTGTTGACGCCGTCGACGATGTACTGGTTCTCGAGCGACGAGCTGCCGGAGAACGACACGCCGACGCCGTCGCTCTGCGAACCGGCGGCGGCACCGAGCGCCGCGTCGAACGTGCGGCCCGGGACCGGGATGTTCTGGAGATACTGCTTGTCGAGCGTGATGCCCTGATTCGTGCTCGTCGGTGTCGACGAGCGGGGCCTTCGCGCTGACGTGAATCGTCTCGCCCTTGTTCGAGACCGCCGCGAGATCGAACTTCTGATAGACGTTCGACGCCTTGTTGACGCCGACGTGGACGCCGCTCTGCTCGACCTTGAAGTCCAGGTAGAAGAACGTGACCAGGTAGTCGCCGGGGGGCAGCTCGTTGACGATGTAGAAGCCATCGCTGTCGGTCAACGTGCTCTGCGTCTGCGACAGCGCAGGCGACGTGACGAGCACGGTGACGGCGGCGAGCTTCTCGCCCGTGGCCTTGTCGGTGACGACGCCGCGGATCGCGCCGGTCGTGCTCGACTGTGCGCGTGCGGTGCTCGGCTGGACGACGGAGAAGCCGACGAGGCTGGTGAAGCCCAACGCGGCCGCGACCAATAGCTTGTGTGCGTTCATTGCCATCGCTCCGTTCACGGTCCCGTCATGAAGTCGAGGGTGACCGCTTGCGACAGCGGCTGGTCATAGGCGTCGGTGACCGTGACCGGGATGGTCAGCGTGTAGGACGTGTTCGCGGCCAGACCCCCGACGTCGGTCGGCAGGATCTTGATCTGGGTGCCGACCGGCTGTGCGCTGCCGTCGATCATGGTCATCAGCCCGGCCGGCGGCGTGAGCGTGATGTTCGCGAGGCTCGCTGCCGACGACCGGCGCGTTGAAGTCGATAACGAGCACGTTGGTGCGACGTGACTCCGACGTCGCCTTCCTGCGGCGTCGAGTTGGTCTCGACGAGCGGCGCGACGCCGAACGTGAACTCGCTGACATCGCCGGGCGTGCACGTCTGCGGACAGTCGAACAGGTTGCCGACGCAAGTCGATCGGGCGACCGCCATCGGTGCCGGTGCCGGTGCCGGGCGTGCAGACCTGGAGGTGATCGTTCTTGTCGATGACCGACGGGTCGAACGTCAGGTGACACGTCGTGCTCGTCGGCATCGCGCCGGACGGGACGAGCACGATCGCCGGGCCGAGCTCGTCGAAGCCATTCTCGACGCCGCCGGTGACCGCGGGCACTTGCTGGTCGCCGGACGGCTGCCAGTAGCTATTGTCGTCATCGATCGGGACGTCGACGTCGCCGCCGGCACCGGTGCAAGTGATGCCGACCGCGCCTGGGGTGAAGCGTTGGGTATCCGCCGCGCCGTCTTGGTTGACGTCGAGCACGCCGACCGGTTGGCCCATCGCGATGCCGTTGCAGCCGGCCGCGTTGTGGCAGATGCACACCGCATTCGGGCCGGTGCAGGTCTGCGGCAGCAGGTCGTCGCGCCTCGCTGCACTTCGCGATGTCGTCGGGCGTCGCCCCGAGCGGGACGTTGTCGAAGACGTCGGTACCGACCACGCCGCGGCACTCGATCTGCTCGAGGTAGTTGCCGAGCAACAGCTCGCTCATGATGATGCGAATCGGGCCGATCGCTTTCGGGTCCGCGGTGGTTACCGCGTGCTCGTCGTCGCTGCCTTCCGACTGCGGGTGCGAGCCGAATGCGAACACGCGGCGCGGCGCCTGCGCGGCTCCGGTCGCGTCGGTCCAGTCCTCGAACATGCGGACCTGCTCGATCTTCGGCGGCCCTGCGGGATCCAGATCAGTGGCGCTCGTGGGGTCGAAACAGGCCGAGCCGGCGATCATGTAGATCGCTGCGAACACGAAGCTTAGTCGAGTCGAACCCATGACGATTTTGCCCCTTGTGAGACAGCTGCTAGATGGCCGTAGAGCCGCCCGCTTGTAACGAGAGAACGTGAAAGCTGTCAAGGTGTTCCCCGCCTTGTATCAGCTCCAGCCGGGGCGCAGAACTCACGCTGCGTGACAGCGCATCGGCCCAGGTCGCATCGGGTGTCGCAGGCAGCGCGGGGTCATCGGGGCAGCCTGCCGCTGGCGTGTGGATTCGCGTCCTCGTCCCGGATCTTCAGCGCGACTTTGATCTCGTCGTGCTCGGCATCGTTCGCGAGCGAACGAATCGAGTCCATCGTCTGGACTACCAGCCGCCACGGCACCGGGTCCTCGAAGTCGACGAATACGACCTTGTCGGTGCCGTGCATCGCGTCGAGCTTGGGACGGAGTGTTCGCGCGACCTCGGTCGGCTCGATCGCCAGCGGGGTCCCACCCAGGCCGTCGTCGAAGTCGATCGTCAGGTCGCTCCGGACGGTGAGCGAGATCTGCGGCCCAGGCACCCCAGTCGGGTCGACCTTCGGCGGGATCACCATCGGCTCGACCCGAAGCACGTTCGGCATCACGACGAGAAAGATGATGAGCAGCACGAGCATGACGTCGATCAGCGGCGTCACGTTGATGTCTCGCTGGATGCCGCGCTCGCCAGCCGAATGGATCGAGAGGCTCATCCCCGGTCGTATCAGCGGCGATCCGCCCTGGCTACGCCCGGCACGTCACGCCTGGTGACGCGCCGAGCCCGCGGTTCGCTGTCGCTGTCGCAGCTCGGAGACTAAGGCGCCGCCGCGGCGGGGGTCTTCGGCTCGCGAATCTTGAGCGCGACCTTGACATCATCGTGGTCACCGTCGGTCGCGATCCCGCGGATCGTGTCCATCGTGGACACCACGAGGTTCCAAGGCACGGCATCGTCGAAGTCGACGAACACGACCTTGTCGGTGCCGTGCATCGCGGCGAGCTTCGGCTCGATCTTGCCGCGGATGTCGTTGACCTGGATCGTCACGGGGTCGGCCGTCCCGTCGGTGTACGTGTACGTCAGGTCCTTGGTGATCGTGATCGTCAGCGTGCTCGCGTTCGGATCCGGCATCTCCTGCGTCTGATCGAGCTTGCGCGGGACGGTCAGCGCCTCCGCCTTCAAGATGATCGGCATCACGACGAGGAAGATGATCAGCAGCACGAGCAAGACGTCGATCAACGGCGTGACGTTGATCTCGCTCTGGACGCTGCCGGGCTTGCCGCCCCCTGTTGACATCCCCACGGCTACTTCGCCTTCGCTTCGGCCACGCCGATGTCGATGAGCTCGACCGGCGGGACCATCGATCGGTTGAGGTACTCGAGCACCGGGTAGACCTTGCCATAGTCGACCATGTCGCCGACCTTGAGGTAGATCCGTTGAGCAGCCTCGGGGTTCTTGACCACCGCCCACGCGGCGGTGAGCCGGTCGTTCATCTCTTTGAGCGTCGGCGCGCCGACCGGGCCGAGCTTGTCCTTCTCGAACCACAGGTCGCCGTCGACATCGATGCTGACCACCGGCTGCAGCATGTCTTTCTTCTTCGACATGTTCGTCGCCTGCGCGAGGTTGACATCGTGACCGCGGCCCATGAGCAACGTCATCAGCATGAAGATGATCAGCAGCACCAGCATGACGTCGACGAGCGGCGTCACGTTGATGTCGTTGCGCACGTGATCGAGGTGCGCTTTCTTCGTAGAAAGCCGCCACCGGCGATGCGGGTGCCCTGCGCGAGCGGTCACCAGCTTAGCCTCGGCCCTCGCGCAGCACGTAGTCGATGAACTCGCTCGAGACGTCGTTCATGTCGATCACGAACTGCTCGACGCGCGACGTGAAGTAGTTGAACGACATCGCGCCGATGATCGCGATCGCGAGGCCGAGTGCGGTCGACACGAGCGCCTCGGAGATCTTCGGGCCGATGTCCTGGATGCTCACGCTGCCGCCCTTGAGCAGCTGGAACGTGCCGAGGATCCCGACGACCGTGCCGAGCAGGCCGATGAACGGCGTCGCCGAGGCGACCGTGCCGAGGTACGCCAGGCCGCGGCGCAGGTTCGAGGTCTCGCGCTCCTTGACGCGCTCGAGCGCGCGGTTGACCGAGTCGACCAGGTCGAAGTCACCGACGTCGTCCGGGCCCTCGGTCTTCAACGCCTCGCGGCCTTGTTGCAGCGCGGCGAGGCCGGACTCCATGACCTTCGCGACCGGGCTCTTGGCCGACTCCTTCGCGCTGTTCAAGGCCTCGGCGACCTTGTGCTGGCGCAGGAACTCGCCGAGCGCCTGGACGTAGCGAATGCTCTGCTCGCTCGCCGCCCGGAACGTCAGCAGGCGCTCCGTGATCACGTAGAACATGAACACGGACATCAGCAGCATCATCACCGTGATGATCTGAACGATGATGCTGGCGTCCTTGAAGATCTGTACTAGGTCGAGTCCCATGGCACGTTCCTGTGGCTGAGTGTTCCTACGTCTGCGTGTAGATGAACGTCACGGCGGTGCACACCGGAACGGCCTTCCCGTTCACGGCAAACGGCTTGTACTTCCACTGCGTCCGCATCGTGTTGAGGATCTTGGAGTCATAGGCGCCAAACCCCGTCGACTTGATCTGGGTGACGCTCGTGATATCGCCGCCCGCGTTGAGGCACAGCTTGTACGACCCGACGACGCGGCTCTTGCCGGAGCGCTGGATGTCGGTCTTCGTGACTTCCTCCGGGAGGATGTTCTTGTCGCCCGCGATCCGCGACGCCTCGAGCATCGTCGGTGCGACGATCTGGGGAGCGGCGGGCGGCGGCGGCGGCGGCAGCGGGATAGCCGGCGCGGGCGGCGCACCTACGACACCGTCGTCGACACCGTCTTTGTCGCCGTTGATGTCGCCGTTCTCGGAGCCGGTCTCGACGCCTTGCTCGACCTTGGCCTCTTGCTTCTCGATCTTGATGTTCGGCTGGACGATGTCTTTGACCATCCGCTTATGCGGGATGATGATGTCTTGCGGCTTCGCGCCACCCTTGGGCAGCGGCGGCGGCGGCGGCGGCGGCGCGGCGGTCGCGAGGTCGGTCGCGATGTTCGGCTTCTCGAGCCGGTCGATGTGCCAGATCGTCTTGATCCACATCGCGAGGAAGATCCCGAGGTGGATCGCGATGGCGCCGATCAGGACGGGCGCCGCCCATGGCGGCAGCTTGCGCTTCTTCGCGGCGGCGTAACCACCAAACATGGGTCCGGGCTCGGCGACGGGCGTTTGATTCGACATCGGCAGCTTTGCTCCTTTGGCGATCAGCCGCCGGTCTTGACCGGGCTAGGGTTGACCGGCGCAGCGCCATTGACGGTCGCTGGCGCCGGTGTCGGAGCCGCGGGTTGACCTTGTAGCGCCTTCGCCTTGTCTCTAAGGACGCCCGACTGGCGCTTTAGATCTTCTGCGCTCGCGCGATCTAGCGCGCCCGCCCACGACACGCCATGAGTCAGCGCGCGCAAGAAATAGATCGCGCCCATCAGCGCGATAGGCTTGGGATTTTCCGGCTGAAGCGCCGCGGCCTTTTGGAGCGCGCCGATGCCGCGGTCGGCGACCTCGATCGAGTCGGCCCCGTCGAGCGTCTTCGAGTGCAGCTTGCCCCAGGCGACGTTGCCGATGAACTGGAACGACTGGGCCTTCTCGGCCGGGTCGGTCGCGAGGTCGGCGAGCTTGGTGTACCACTCGATCGACTTGCGCCAGTCGCCGGCCTTGAGGTTGACGCCGGCGAGCGTACCGACCAGGTTCAGGTCGTTCGGCTTCTTGCTGAGGAGGTCGGCCCAGAACGCGACCGCTTTGTCGGCTTGATCGGACTGCAGCCAGTCCTCGGTCATCAGCGTGCGGACCTTCTTCTTGGTCTCGAGATCTTCTTGCTGTGCCTTGAGCTCTTTGTCGCGCTGATCGTCGTTGGGCTGTGATGTTCCCGCGAGCGCGCGCTGCGTGATCTCCGAGCGCTCGGCCGAAATCTTCTTGAGCTGCGCCTCGATCACGTCATCGTCTTCTTGGACCGCGAGCCACACCGTGAAGTGCTTCGCCGACAGATCTGCGAGTGCCGCGTCCGGCAGCGCGCACAGCTGGCTCTGCAAGCACTGAAAGCTCGACGGGCAGCCGTTCTGGTCATCGCAGTCGTGGAAGCTCTTGTCGTGCGGCTTGACGCAGACGCGAGCAGACACCGGTTGCACCCCTGGGATCACCGAGCACGCCTCCGAGCCGGCGAGGTCGAGCAGGATCGGCTTGTCGGAGCCGGGCCGGAACAACTTCGAGTAGGCGAGCCCGAGGTTGTAGTGAATGAGCGGATCGTCGACCTCGGCCAGGGCGCGCTCGTATTGCGCAGCGGCATCGACGAACTGCTTGTCGTGAAACAGGCGGTTACCAGCGCGGTTGCGATTTCGACCGTCGAGCTTGTCGCAGCCGATCGCCGGCGCGACTGCTGCTACCACGAGCAACGTGGCGGCGTAGCGCGCGGCGCGACCGGCGGTCCAACTCATGGAGCGCGCGACTATACATAGCGGGGTGCGGAGCATCAACCGCCAAGCGCTCGCATGAACGAGCGGTTTCGCGTAGCCGACCTCTCGACCGCGACACCTCGTGGCAAGCGCGCATCACGGCGTCGAGCGAACAACTTCGACGTCGCCGCTGCGCACGCGATGGACACGCCCGCCGTCATCGCGCAGCAACAGCGCCCCGTCGCGATCGAGCCCGGCGACCTCGCCGACGAGCGCGGCGCCGTCGATCGTCGCGCGCGCTGCGAGCCCGGGCGCCATTCGCTCGTGCCACGCTGGGATGATCGCATCGAGCCCGTTCGCGATGTAACAGTCGACCCACTGCTCGACATTCCCGAGCAGCGCCGCGGCGAAATCATCGCGCATCGGCGCGACTCCGGCTGCTTCGTCGAGCGCGATGGCGTGGGCCACGAGGGCCTCGCTGGTCACCAGATTCACGCCGATGCCGACGACGACGGCTTCGAGCCGCGTCGCTTGGCTCTGCGCTTCGACCAAGACACCGGCGAGCTTGCGGCCGACGACGAGCACGTCGTTCGGCCACTTGAGCACCGCGGCGGCGCCGAGCTCGCGCGCCGTGTCGCACACCGCGATGCCGATCGCGAGCGTCATCGGCGGCACCTCGGCGAGCGCGAGCGGCGGCCGGATCACCGCCGACAGGTACAAGCCACCCGGCGGTGAGCTCCACTCGCGACCGGAGCGACCGCGACCCGAGCGCTGCGCGTCCGCGATCACGACCGTGCCGTGCCGTGCGCCCGCGCGCGCGAGCCGCGCCGCTTCATCGTTGGTCGAGCCGCACTCGGCCAGCGTCACGCGCTGACAGCCGAGCCAACCCGAACGCCGCGTCACGCGCGCACGTCCAGGCCGAGGTCGACGGCCGGCGCGGAGTGGGTCAGCGCGCCGACCGAGATCAGATCGGCGCCGGCGCGCGCGTAGTCCGCGATCGTCGCGAGCGTGATCCCGCCCGACACCTCGACGATCGCACCGCGACCATGCGCGCGCGCTGCGGCGACCTCGACCTGGGCCGGCGACATGTTGTCGAGCAACACGACCTCGGCCGCGGCGGCGAGCGCTTCGTCGAGCTCGCCGAGGTTCGTCACCTCGACCTCGACCCGCAGCGGATGCGGGGCCTTGGCCTTCGCCGCCTCGACCGCCGCGCGCACCGAGCCACAAGCGGCGATGTGATTGTCTTTGATCAAGATGCCGCTGCCGAGATCGAAGCGGTGGTTCGCGCAACCGCCCGCGAGCACCGCCGCCTTCTCCAGCACGCGAAACCCCGGCGTCGTCTTGCGGGTGTCGACGACCTTCGCCTTCCCGAAACCAGACGACGCGACCGCATCGGCATAGCGCCGCGCGAGCGTCGCGACGCCGGACAG
Source organism: uncultured delta proteobacterium (assembly GCA_963848295.1). Taxonomy (GTDB): domain Bacteria; phylum Myxococcota_A; class Polyangia; order Haliangiales; family Haliangiaceae; genus JABFXX01. Next base: position 866,409 of record CAWKDB010000010.1, read on the forward strand.
TCGCTGCACGAAGTTGAGCGCGGTGCGTTCCGCCGCGAGCACGCCGCGCGCCGGGCCACGCACGGTCATCACCAGGCCGCCGCGGTCGACGCGCGCGCCGTCGGGCGCGACGATCTCGATCTCGGCGTCGGGCTCGATCCGCGCGAACACCGCAGCGGCGATCTCGACGCCGAACGCGACGATCGGCTCGCGCGCGACCAGGTCGGCCGTGACTTGAGACTCGCGAGTGAGCGTGACCGCCGAGGTGATGTCACCGCGGCCGAGATCTTCGTCGATCGCGAGATCGATCAACCGCTCGACCGCCGGCAGCGCGGCGAGGCCTCGAGGTACATGCCGGCTAACCATTGCCCGGCAGCCTACAACGTCACAGGGAATGATCGAGGATCCAGATCAAGATGTTCGATCCCGCGTGGGACACGGTCGAGGCCGCGATCGATCCGGTCGCCGACCGCATCCAGCCGAACAGCAGCCCGGGGAAGAACGTCGCGAGCGCGCGCGGATCGCCATCCTTCGGCAAGTGAATCAGCGCGAACGCCGCCGCGGACAGAACGAGCGCGAGCCCGATCCCGCCGCCGGCCACGCGGCGCTTCGGCGGAAACCGCCGCTCGAGCAACCCGAGGAGGCAGCCGCGGAAGAACAGCTCCTCGGGCAGCGCGACGACGACGAGCTGGATCGCGCAGAACTGCGGGAAGCTCTTCTCGTGCAATGGGTTCCAGTCGAACGCCGGAAGGTGAACGTGGCCGAGCCCGGCGAACGTCGTGCACATGTTGTGCGGCACGAGATGCGCGAGCAGATGCGAATCGCAGGCGATCTCGTAGAACGCGTAGTAGCCGACCGCGAAGATCGGCAGCACGATCGCGAGCAGGACCAGCGCGAGCTTCAACCCGCGCGCCGCCTCGCGGGTGTGAAACCCGTAGTCGTCGAGGTCTTCCTTGCGCCGCCAGGCGACCACCACCGGCACGTAGAGGAACGTCACCGCGACGAGCGCGCTGCCGAGTTGGCCGATCCATGGCAGCTGCACGTCGATCCGCACGAACACCGTGACGAGCGCGGCCACGACCGCCCAGGCGATCAGCGCATCACGCCCGGCGTGGGAAGCACCGATGCCACCGGCCTGCCCCGGCCCGGCAGCGCCGCCGGATGGCGGTGCGGTTCCATCGAGCGTGCGCGCCACCGGCACCCAGGTTACCACCTACGCGGTCCGGCGTTCCCCGCCGCGCGCGCGGTGGCGCTTACTGGCCGCTGCGCAGCGGATCGAAGTCGCCGGTGACGACCGAGTCCGCGAGCACCGGCACGGCGAGCTCGGCGATCAGCGTGAGCTTGTCGGCGGCGAGATCCGCATCGCTCGCGTAGCCCCAGGCCTGGACATAACCGCTGGTCTGCGGCGGCAGCTGGATCACCATGAAGATGCCGTCGCCCGACGCCGACTCTTGCTGCTGGTGGTGCACCGGCAGGTCGATGCCGGCCGAGAAGTAGTAGCTCTCGGCGCCATCGATCAGCGTGGCCGTGCCCGACGTCGTCGACACCGTGCCGATGAAGTTCGAGACCTCATTGCCGTCGCAGTCGTGCACCGTACCGGCGACGACGCCCGTGCCCTGGATCCGAGTCTCGCCGATCAGCGCCGGCAACGTCTCGGCGGTCGCGTCCGACACGCTCTGGATCCGCGCCAGCGTCTGCGTCGCCATCCCCGGATCGACGTACTGGTTGAGCAAGAACGTCGGCATCACGCCGGTGCCGTTCATCTCGAACCCGAACCGCGTCGTGCCGATCGGGACGGTGAACGAGATCGCGGCGTTCTCGTCCGCGGTCTCCGTGTCGAACGGCGCCGTGTAGTTGATGTCCTGAAAAGCGGTGACCATCGCGTTGGGCACGAGGTTGTGGCTCTGGAAGTCTTTCACCGTCGTCGACAGCGCGACCGCGACCGTGGTCGGTGTGTCGGTCGAGGGCGTGTTGAGGCACGTGAAGTTCGCCGGTCCGAGATCGGTCGGCGTCGTCGCACCCGACGGCTCGTTGTTCGCGTGGAGCACGACCGTCGGCTTGTTGAAGCCGATATCCACCGCGGGCGCAGCGTCCGGCGTCGTGGAGCCCTTGCAGGCGGCGATTAATGACAGGCAAGAAACAATGTGGATACGCATGGGCAAGCTCCGTGGCGAAGTGGGTGATTTCTAACGGCCACGCCCTGTCGATTGCAACGATTTCCTTTCGAGGGGTAAAACGCCATTCATGGACCTCCGCAAGATCCGAGAAATCCTGGGCGCCGAAGGCGCGCTGCTCGACCACCAGTGCAAGACGATCCCGGCGAGCTCGTTGACCCTGCCCGGCCCGCGCTATGTCGACGACATCTACGGCGCGATGAGCGATCGAACGCCGCGCGTGCTCGGCGCGCTCCAGAGCATGTACTCGCACGGCCGCCTCGCGAATACCGGCTACCTCTCGATCTTGCCGGTCGATCAAGGCATCGAGCATTCCGCCGGCGCGTCGTTCGCGCCGAACCCGATGATGTTCGACCCCGACAACATCATCCGGCTCGCGATCGAAGGCGGTTGCAGCGCGGTCGCATCGACGTTCGGCGTGCTCGGCGTGACCGCACGCAAGTACGCGCATCGCATTCCTTACATCGTGAAGATCAACCACAGCGAGCTGTTCTCGTACCCGAACACATATGACCAGGTGATGTTCGGCACCGTGCGCCAGGCGTTCGACATGGGTGCACGCGGCGTCGGAGCGACGGTGTATTGGGGCGCGCCCGAATCGCGTCGCCAGCTCCACGAGGTCGCGGGCGCGTTCGCCGAGGCGCACTCGCTCGGCATGTTCACGGTGCTGTGGTGCTATGTCCGCAACAACGGGTTCAAGACCGCCGTCGCCGATCACAACACGTCGGCGGACTTCGAAGGCCAAGCGAACCACCTCGGCGTCACGATCCAGGCCGACATCATCAAGCAGAAGATGCCGGACTCGAACGGCGGCTATAACGACCCGGCGCTCAAGGGTTTCGGCAAGACCGACAAGAAGGTCTACACCGATCTGACGACCGACAATTTGATCGACCTCACGCGCTACCAGGTCGCGAACTGTTACATGGGCCGGGTCGGCCTCATCAACTCGGGCGGCGCGTCCGGCGCCAACGACCTGCACGACGCGGTCAAGACCGCGGTCGTCAACAAGCGCGCCGGCGGCACCGGCCTGATCGCGGGACGCAAGGCGTTCCAGCGCCCGTTCAAGGATGGGGTCGAGCTGCTCAACGCGATCCAGGATGTGTACTTGAGTAAGGACGTCACGGTCGCGTAGCGAGCGGTCGCGGGTCGCTGATACAAATACGAATGCCTCGGCTCGGGGAGATCCTGATCGCGGACGGCGTCGTGTCGGCCGAGCAGGTCGAGCAGGCGCTGCGAGCCCAGGTCGTGTGGGGCGGTCGGCTCGGCACGAACCTCGTCGAGCTGCATTGCATCGATCTCGATGGAGTCGCCGCCGCGCTCGGCAAGCAACGCGGATTGCCGGCCGCGCTCGCGCGCCACTTCGAGGCCGCCGACCCGGCGGTCCAAGCGCAGCTGCCGGCGCTCATCGCGGCGCGCTGGGCGTGCGTGCCGCTGCGCCGGTTTGGAGAGGAAGGGCGGCTCGCGATCGCGGCGATCGATCCGCTCGGCGCGGAGGCGCGCGTGCTGATCGCCGAGAGCTACGGCATCGATCCCGCGCTCGTCGTCGTCGCGCTCGCCGCGGAGCTCCGCATCAAGTACCACCTCGAGGCGGTCTACAAGATCCAACGGCCCGCGCGCTTCCTGCGCTCGCGCGGCCAGAGCATCCCGCCGTTCCCGTTGTTCGAAGCCGACGCGATCGACGAGGCCGACGACGACCTCTCGATCCCGATCACGATCGACGAGGACGGCGAGCCGTCGGCCCCGATCGAGCCGGCCGAGCCGCTCGACATCGATCTCGACGGCCTGGTCGACGAGGGCTCGCAGCCGTCGGCTCAGCCAACCGGCCGCGATCGCCGGCGTTACGTCCCCACGCTCGGCGAACCAGAGGACGTGGCTCCGGAAGCCGCGCTCGGTCGGATCGCGATCCGCCGCGTCGCGGTCTTGCCGCGCGCCGCGAGCGAAGCCCTCGACGGTGATGCACCACTCACGCTCGACACCGCGGCCCGGGCGATTCGCCGCAGCAAAGATCGCGACAAGGTCGCCGAGCTCGTGATCGAGGCGATCGAGCAGTTCGCACCGACCTGCGAGGCGGCGGTCCTGCTCGTCGTGCGCGGTGGCGTCGCGACCGGCTGGAAGGCGTTCTCGCGCCGCGACTCGGCGACCGCCGAAATCTCGGTGCCGCTCGATCAACCCGGGCTCGTACCGAAAGCGATCGAAGCGAACGCGGTGATCCGGGCGCACGCGAGCGAGTTGTCGCCGATCGATCGCCTGCTGCTCGGCGCGCTCGACTTCGCCGACGGCGATCTCGCGGTCGCTCCCGTCGCGATCGCGAGCCGGGTGCTGTGCGCGATCGCCGTGGCCACGTCTTGCGATGCCGACCTCGGGCCGCTCGATGCGATCGTCGCCGCGTGCGGCACCGCGTTCGCTCGGTTGATCCGCGACGCGAGTCGCTAGTGGCGGCCGGACCGGAGATGGTCCGGAGGCTCGCGCCGCCTCCGGAGGCTCGCGCCACCTCCCGAAGTAGTGCCGCATCCTGAATTGCGATAGAGGCGGCTCGTGATCGGGCAGGCGGTCTCGGCACGTCGGTTGCTTGGGACCCGCGCATGTCGAATCGACCGTTCCTGCTGCTCGTCGTGTTGTTCGTGCTCGGAACCGTGTGTTTCGCGCTGCCGTACGCCGTCACCTCCAGCGAGTATCACGCGCTGCTCACGGCGCCGCACGCCACCGGCACGGTCGTCGGCGTCGAGCCGTGGGGCAAGCACATCGCGGTGCGGATCAAGTATCAGCACCGCGGCCCCGACTCGAAGCTCTATCCCGAGGAGCTGACCACGTACCCGGTCGTCGAGCAGGCGGCGAGCTTCGCGGTCGGCGAACCGGTCGATCTGATCGACGGGCGCGAGACGATCCTGCCCGACAAGCTGAGCCGCGAAGCGCCATCGCCGATCCTCTTGGCCGGCGCGATCGCGTGCGCGCTCGGGCTGCTCGGGTCGCTCGTGCTCCACGTGCGGCTGCGGCTGCCGCGCGACCCGCGCACCGCGCTCGAGGTCATCGGCGTCGCGCTCGCCCGCACGCGCAACGTCCGGCTCGCCGGCGCGATGATGTTCACCATGCTCGGCGCGCTGTTCGCGGTCGTGCCGTTCGCCGATGCGGAGGGCTCGGCGGGCGAGCGCCTCGGGATCGGTGTGCTGGCGCTGGCGACGCTCGGCGTCGCGGGGGTGTTCGCACGCATCGCGTATCGCCTGCGCGACGTCGAGCACAACCCGATCGTCGACTTGATCGAGCATCGCTCGCAGGACATCGCCTGGTTCTACGTGCAGCGGACGCGCGGTCGCTACGGCGTGGAGGTCACCGACGCGATGATCTGGAAAACCGATCGCAAGGTCGTGAGTATCCGCGTCGTCCCCAAGGACAGCGACATCATCCTCGCCGAGCTCGCCCGCCGTGCGCCTCACGCCGCGCGCGGTTATTCGGTGGAGACCGAGAAGCTGTATCGCGCGAACCCCGTGCGGTGGAACCAGAGCGCCGCGGCGGCGAGCTCGTAGCCGCCCAGACGTTCCAGTTGCAGTTGCAGTTGCAGTTGCAGTGGCAGTGGCAGTGGCACTGCAGCCGTCTGTTAGGGCGTCGCTCTGCGTTTTACCTGCGACTCCTCGCCGCGACCACGCGTCCGGATGGCCACACCCAAGGAGATCCGCATGATGAAGCTCGCTATCGCCGCCACGTTCCTGTCCGCCACCCTGATTTCCGCTGTCAGCTCCGCGAGCTGCAGCATCCACAACGACACCGGTTACGACTTCAAGGTCGAGAGCGGCAACACGTCGAACCAGAGCGTCGGCGCGCACACGTCGACGTCGATCGCCGCGGGCCGGATCATCGGCAAGGACGAGAAGTCCGGCAAGACGATCTCCGGATCGTGCAAGGACGGCGACCAGCTCGAGGTCACCGACGACCACGGCGTGCCGATCCTGACGGTGAAGTAGCCCACAGGCCGCTAGGAGCGGCACCCTCCTGGACAGCGCCGGCGACTTGCGGCAACGTGCGCCGGCTATGGGCCAGGAGCACGCCGCCGAGCGCAAGAAGCACCGCCATGACCTCGGCCAAGAGGATCATGGGCCCAAGCTCGCCGCGAAGACGACCCGCGCGATCCAAGCGCTGCTCGGCCTGTGGATCGCGCTGACCGTCGGCCTGGTCATCTACGCTCTCGTCGACGCATCGCGGTCCGAGACCGCGCCCGCGGCCGCCCAACCGGCGTCGGCCCAGTGATCCGCGGCAGGGGCCTGCCCGGCTACCCAACCCGCCGGCGATCGGTCATGGTCTTCGGGTCGGATCTCGAGGGGGATCGCGACGCGTCATGATTGCGGACGAGATCATCGCCGAGATCCGCACCCGCGCCGACATCGTCGCGGTGGTCGGCCAACACGTCCAGCTCAAGAAGGCTGGCCGCAACTGGAAGGGCCTGTGTCCGTTCCACGGCGAGAAGACGCCATCGTTTAACGTGTCGCCCGACAAGGGCTTCTATCACTGCTTCGGCTGCCAGAAGCACGGCGATGTGTTCACGTTCGTGATGGAGCTCGAGGGCAAGAGCTTCGTCGAAGCGGCCGAGCAGCTCGGGGCGCGGTTCGGCGTCGCGGTGCCGAAAGTCGACGAGTCGCCCGAGCTACGCAAGGCGCGTGGCGAGCGGGTCTCGATGCTCGACATCAACAAGCTCGCGACCCAGTTCTTCCGCGAGATCCTCGCCGATCCGAAGCGCGGCGAACCCGGTCGAGCGTATCTCGCAAAGCGCGGCGTCGCCGACGCGGTCGCCGAATCGTTCCAGCTCGGCTACGCGCCGGCCGACTGGCACGCGCTCGCCGACTACCTCAAAGACCAGCGCGCCGATCTCGAGCTCGCGACGAGGCTCGGCCTGATCGCGCGCCAGCCGCGGGCCGGCGGCTACTATGACCGGTATCGCGATCGGCTCGTGTGCCCGGTCGTCGTCCCGGGCGGCGACGTCGTCGGGTTCTCCGCGCGCGTGATCGGCACGCCGGCGCCCGGCCCCGACGGCACCGAGCCGCCGAAGTACATCAACTCGCCCGAGAGCCCGGTCTACAAGAAGGGCAAGCTGCTGTTCGGCCTCGCGCAGGCACGCGAGGCGATGCAGAAGACCGGGCGCGCGGTGATCGTCGAGGGCAACTTCGACGTGATCACGCTGCATCAGGCCGGGTTCACCGAGGTCGTCGCGCCGCTCGGCACCGCGCTCACGCTGGAGCAGATCCTCACGCTCAAGCGGCTCACCGATCGCGTCGTCTTGCTCTACGACGGCGACAAGGCCGGCTACAAGGCGACGATGCAGGCGCTGCAGATCTGCGTCGAGGCCGAGGTCGAAGCCGAGGTCGCGTCGCGGCCGGGCAACGCGGGCTCGGGAGGCGCCGGGCCGCTCGCCGGCGGCGTCGATCCGGATAGCCTGGTCGCCGGCGGAGGCAAGGAGCAGCTGCGCGCCGCGATCGAGCGCGCGCAGGGCGGCATCGAGTTCTTCTGCTTCGAGGTCTGGGGCAAGGCTCGCGCGAACGCCGACGCCCGGACCCGAGCGCTCGAAGATGCGGCTCGGCTCGTCGCTAAAGTGGCCAGCCCTATCAAGCGTGATCTAATCATCGACACGTTGGCGAAGGCGCTAGGAGTCGAGCTCGCGGTGGTGCGCAATGCGGTCGCACGCGGCAGCTACGCGGCGAGCCGCCATGACGGCCCGCGCCCGGCGCCCGCCCATCCCAACGCCCCCGCCGATGACGGGACGCAGGGCTCGGCACCGCCGATCTCGACCGCGCCGCCGCCCCCCGAGGAGCTCGAGCTGGTCATGTTGGTCGCCGACCACCCGAACCTGATCGCAAGCTCCGAGGCAGACAAGGCTTTTTGGCTCTTGACGGACGCTAGGCTTCAAGCCATGTATCGCGAGGCTCGGGCGGGTCAATCCTTCCTGGAGCTTGCACCAGTGCATCTCCCCGCGAACACTGCTCGGCTCGTGCTGTCCGGAAAGTATTCCGAGGCGAAGGACCCGCCGGCGCAGCTGGCGAAGATGGCGAGCAACCTCGAGCTGCGATCGACGATGGGCGTCCGCAACGACATGCGGCAGCGCATGGTCGACGCGCAACGCCGTGGCGATCGCGAAGGAGCGCGCCTGTTGGCGCAGCTCGCCGAGGCCGAACGAAAAGGCGACCGCGAGCTGGCCCAGCGGCTCACGGAAGAAATGTCCAACCGAAAGCAGGCAGATTGAGCCATGGCGCGTACCGCATCCGCAGCGAAGACCAAGCCCAGCCCGAAGGACTCCAAGAAGCCCGCCGTGGTCGCCAAGGCTCCCGCCGTGAAGGCTAAGTCGTCCGGCAAGGACGCCAAGGATCCGAAAGACGATGCAAAGAAGCTCAAGGCGCCCGGCGCCAAGGGCGGCAAAGCGTCGGCGAAGGGCAAGCCGGCCCGCGACGGTGATGGCTTCGACGGTGACGGGGACGACGACGACGACGACTTCGCGCCGCCGCCGAAAGCCAAAGCCGGCAAACCCGGTAAGAGCGGCCCCGGCGGCAAGGGCCCGCGCCCCGAGGATCTAGAGCTCGATGACGACGCCGTTCCGCCCGCCGATTTCGCGGACGATGACGACGACGAGGCTGCGGTCGCGACCCGCCGGCCGAGCTCGGCGAGCGAAGCCGATCAAGCCGCGCTCGAGGCCGAGAACCGCCCGAAGAAGGGCGCCCGCGCGAGCAACGCGACCGGCGCGACCAGCGCTCGCGACAAGCTGATCGAGCTCGGCAAGCAGAAGGGCTTTGTCACGTACGACGAGGTCAACGATCACATGCCCGAGGACGTGGTCTCGACCGATCAGATCGACAGCTGGCTGTCGGCGCTCGGCGATCACGGCATCGAGGTCGTCGATGGCGCGGGTGGCCGCCGCCCCGACATCGTCGATCAGCCGAAGAACGATCTCGGCATCGAGAAGGAAAAAGAAGAAGGCGAAGTCGACGAGGACGAGGAGTACGCGTACTCGCGCACCAGCGACCCCGTCCGCATGTACCTGCGCAAGATGGGCTCGGTCTCGCTGCTCACGCGCGAAGGCGAAGTCGAGATCGCGAAGCGGATCGAAGACGGCGAGCGCAAGATGCTGCAGGCCGTGCTCAACAGCTCGGTCGCGGTCGAGGAGCTGCTCGAGATCGGCGAGCGCCTGCGTCGCGGCAAGGTCCGGGTCAAGGATGTCGTCAAGGACATCGACGAGGACGACGCCGAGTTCAACGAGCAGTTCTACGTCGATCGCGTGTGCAAGATCATCGACAAGGTGCGCAAGCTGCAACGCGACACCGAGAAGCTCGAAGAAAAGATCGTCGACAAGAACTCGCCGGAGAGCCGCAAGAAGAAGGTCAAGGAAGCGATCCGCGGCCATCGCGCGCAGATGTTCGAGGAGCTGTCCGACCTCCGGCTCAACAAGCCCACCGTCGACCGCATCGTCGCGCAGCTGAAGAACATCATCATCAAGCTCGACAAGGCCGAGGCCGAGGTGCGCGATTGCGAGCGCCGCGCCGGTCAGAACGCGAGCGAGATCAGGAAGACGCTCCGCGAGATGCGCGCGAACCCGGCTCGGGCGCGCGCGGTCGGCAAGAAGACGATGATGACCATCGCCGACTTCGAGGAGATGGAAGAGCAGATCAAGTCGGCGATGCGCAAGGTCGTCGTCGTCGAGGAGGAGTCGCGGTCGACCGCGCCCGAGCTGCGCTCGACGTTCCGCGACCTGCACGAGGGCGAGCGCACCGCCGATCGCGCGAAGAGCGAGCTGGTCGAAGCGAACCTTCGCCTCGTCGTGTCGATCGCGAAGAAGTACACGAACCGCGGCCTGCAATTCCTGGATCTGATCCAGGAGGGCAACATCGGCCTGATGAAGGCGGTCGACAAGTTCGAGTACAAGCGCGGTTACAAGTTCTCGACCTACGCCACGTGGTGGATCCGGCAGGCGATCACGCGTGCGATCGCCGACCAGGCGCGCACGATCCGCATTCCGGTCCACATGATCGAGACGATCAACAAGCTCGTGCGCACGACGCGCTACCTCGTCCAGGAGCTCGGCCGCGAGCCGACCCCGGAAGAGATCGCCGAGCGCATGGAGCTGCCGCTCGACAAGGTCCGCAAGGTCTTGAAGATCGCGAAGGAGCCGATCTCGCTCGAGACGCCGATCGGCGAAGAAGAGGATTCGCACCTCGGCGACTTCATCGAGGACAAGTCGATCGTCTCGCCGAGCGAGAGCGTGATCTCGGTGAACCTCGCGGATCAGACCCGCAAGGTGCTCGCGACGCTCACCCCGCGCGAAGAGAAGGTGCTGCGCATGCGGTTCGGCATCGGCGAGAAGAGCGACCACACGCTCGAAGAGGTCGGCCAGGACTTCGAGGTGACGCGCGAGCGCATCCGCCAGATCGAAGCGAAGGCGTTGCGCAAGCTGCGCCACCCGTCGCGCAGCAAGCGCCTCAAGGCGTTCGTCGAGAACTGACCGAGCTGGGCATGCAAGCGTTCCTGTCCGACGAGTGGTTCGCCGAGGTCCAGCAGCTGATCGCCGCCGCCGGCGATCTGCACTTGCCTGCGCCGATGCAGAACGTGAAGATCAACGTCACGATCAAACGCCCTGCCGGCGACGTGCCCGCGTTCGTCCACGAGGGAGTCGTGAGCCGAGGGCACCGAGAAAGTGCGGACGCGACGATCACGCTCGACGAGGCGCTCGCCCGGAAGCTGTTCGTCGACGCCGATGCCGCCGCCGGCGTCCAGGCGTTCATGGAAGGCAAGCTCGTGATCGAGGGCGACCTCGCCAAGGTGGTCGCGATGCAGACCGCCGAGCCGAGCGCGCAGCAGAAAGCGCTCGCGAAGAAGATCGCGGCGATCACCGCGTAGCTGCGGCCTCGAGCTAGAACGAGCCGGAAGCCGCGATGCCGAATTGCCCCGGTGCGACCATCGGCGCGACCAGCGTGCGCTCGTAGACGTGACGTTCGTGGATGAACAGCGCGCCCGCGATGCCGAGCGCGACGCAGCCGGCGGCGAACGTGCCCGTGCCAGCGTACTTCGCGACGTTGTAATCGCGCGTCTCGCGTTGGCGTAGCGCGTCGGTCTGGATCGGCTTGGCGTGTGCGGCGTGGTCGTCCGCGGCGACGTCGAGGTTGATCGCCAGCGCGGTCAGGCCGAGGCTGACGCCGACCAGCGCGACGATCTTCGATGCATCATGATTCGGATGCGCTGGGCGCTCGGGGTCCGCGTTCGCGGTGGAGGCCAGCGTTGCGGCGGCCATCAAGACGAGGACTTGGCGCATCCCGCGGACGATCGCAGATGGCGGACGGTGTTGAGTTACCACGTGGCTACAACACGCAGGTCGGACCGTCTGCGTACTTCGTTATGCACCGGGCGCGCGGTTACACACCAAAGTGGAGCGCTCCCGATCCATCTTGAACCGATCTCCGTACTGATTTCAGCATCTTGTGCGTGTGACGAGCTTGGCACACGGAGTGCTGTTCAACTCTCCCGTCCAATGACCGATCGCGAAGCCAAGTCCCGTGCGGTGAAGATCCTCGCCAAGTCGATCTACCGGGACCTCGAGGCTCAGGGCTTTGACGAGAAGCAGATCGTCGCGCTCGCGACCGAGCTGATCTCCGAAGTGACCGCGAAGATCACCGTATCTCGCGACTCCCGCGATCAGATCGCCAAGCACGCCTGACCCGAGCCGAGCTAGCGCGAGGCTGCTCCCTGATCTAGGGTGCGCGCCATGGCTAAGCTCCGCATCGGCATCAACGGCTTTGGTCGCATCGGTCGCGGGTTCGTGCGTTGCCTCGCAGAAGCAAAGCACCCCGCGTTCGAGCTCGCCGGCGTCAACGACCTGACCGACGTCAACACGCTCGTGCACCTGATGAAGCACGACTCGGTGCACGGCAAGTTCGCCGGGACCGTCGCGGTCGCCGACGGCGGTCACATGACGCTCGACGGCCACCACGTCGCGATCACCACGCACAAGGATCCGGCTCAGATCCCGTGGAAGGATCTCGGCGTCGACATCGTGATCGAATCGACCGGCAAGTTCCTCGACAAAGACGGCGCCGGCAAGCATCTGCACGGCGGCGCGAAGAAGGTGATCATCTCGGCGCCCGCGAAGTCGTTCGACGCGACGCTGTGCATGGGCATCAACAGCGACACGTACAAACCCGCCGAGCACCACATCATCTCGAACGCGTCGTGCACGACGAACTGCCTCGCGCCGATCGCGAAGGTGCTGCACGAGAGCTTCGGCATCGTCACCGGCATCATGACGACGATCCATTCGTACACGAACGATCAACAGATCCTCGATCTCCCGCACAGCGACCTGCGCCGCGCGCGCGCGGCAGCGCTGTCGATGATCCCGACGACGACCGGCGCGGCGAAGGCGCTCAAGGACGTGCTGCCCGCGCTCGCCGGCAAGCTCGATGGCTGGTCGATCCGCGTGCCGACGCCGGACGTCTCGCTCGTCGATCTGACCGCGCGGCTCGAGAAGAAGGCGACCGTACAGGAAGTGAACGACGCGTTCCGCAAGGCCGCCGCGCGGCCCGCTCGCCGGCATCCTGCAAGTGGTCGACGAGCCGCTCGTGTCGGTCGACTACATCGGCGATCGCCACAGCTCGTCGGTCGACTCGCGCGCTGACGATGGTCGTCGGCGACCAGGTCAAGGTGATGAGCTGGTACGACAACGAGATGGGCTACGCGCAACGCACGTACGACCTGGCCGCGTTCGTCGCCGGGAAGCTGTAGTCGTGGCGCTGCCCGACGGGATCAAGAGTATCGAAGAGCTCGCGGTCGAGGGCCAACGCGTGTTCGTTCGCGTCGACTACAACGTGCCACTCGAGAAGGCGACGAAGCGCGTCACCGACGACGCGCGCATTCGCGCGACGCTGCCGACGATCAAGCACCTGATCGATCGCGGCGCGCGCATCGTGCTCGGCTCGCACCTCGGTCGGCCCGACGGCCATGCCAAGCCGGAGCTGTCGCTCGAGCCGGTCGCGGCGCGTGCTCGCCGATCTACTCGAGATCGACATCGCGCTCGCCGACGAGCCGGCCGGCGATGGCGCACGCAAGGTCGTCTCGGACCTGCGCGACGGTCAGATCGCGATGCTCGAGAATCTGCGCTGGAGCCCGGGCGAAGAAGCGAACGACGAAGCGTTCGCGCGCCAGCTCGCGTCGTACTGCGATGTCTACGTCAACGACGCGTTCGGCACCGCGCATCGCGCGCACGCGTCGACCGCCGGGATGGTCAAGTTCGTCGCGTTCAAGGCCGCCGGCTTCGTGATGGCGAAGGAGATCGACTTTCTCACCCGGCTGCTCGGCGAGGTCGATCGGCCGTACGTCGCGGTGCTCGGCGGCGCGAAGGTGTCGCGACAAGATCGAGGTGCTCGACGCGCTGCTCGAGCGCGTGCAGGCGATCGTGATCGGCGGCGCGATGGCGAACACGTTCCTCGAAGCGCAGGGCAAGACGCTCGGCAAGAGCAAGGTCGAGCGCGACAAGCTGCCGATCGCGCGCAACTTCCTGCGCAAGGCGGTCGAGCGCAAAGTGCCGATTCACCTGCCGAGCGATGTCGTCGTCGCGAGCGGGCTCGACAGCGAAGACGCGCACGCGGTCGCGATCGACGCGATCGGCAGCGACATGATGGCGCTCGACATCGGACCGGCGACGATCGCGGCGTACACGCAAGGTGCTGACCGCCGCGCGCACGGTGTTCTGGAACGGCCCGATGGGCGTGTTCGAGCAGCCGCGGTTCGCGCAGGGCACGGTCGCGGTCGCGCGCGCGCTCGCCGACAACAAGCTTGCGCTGACCGTCGTCGGCGGCGGCGACTCGGCCGCGGCGATCGCGCAGGCCGGCCTGGCCGACAAGGTCTCGCACGTCTCGACCGGCGGCGGCGCGTCGCTCGAGTTCGTCCAGGGCATCGATCTGCCTGGCATCGCGGCCCTTCGCCCGTAGCCGCCGCGCGACCGCCGATCCGTGTGAAGACTCGACGAGCGGCGAGGCGCACGCATTGTTAACTCGGATATGATGGTGTCGTGGCAGCCAAGCGACTCGCGATCTTCGACCCGTCGGGTCGGTTGATCGCGGATCTCGCGGAGGCCGCGCGCAGCGCGAAGATCGAGCTCGAAGCGGTCAAGAGCGGCGCGGCCGCCGCCGGCTACATCGCGGTCCTGATCCCGCCGGCGCTCGCCAGCGAGCTCGGTCCGCCACCAGAAGGCGGTCCGCAGCGCTGGATCGTCGGCGACGGCACGACGTTGTCGGCGGCGCGCGTCGCCGGTGCCGCCGCGAGTGCGAGTGCGACCGGCGTCGTGCTCACGCCGGTCGTCGGCCGAGGCGCTCTCGGCGGTCGCGCATCCCGATCCGAGCGCGCACGATTTCGATCTCGCGCGCGCCCGCGGCTTGATCGCGACGTCGCTCGTCGATCTCACCGGGAGCGCGGCCGAGACGCTGCGCGCGGTCGCCGAGGGCTTCACCGCGAACGATTGCATCGTGTGGTGGAAGGACGGCTCCCAGATGGTACCGACCACCGCACGCGAGAGCCCGACCGAGACCTATCGCACCCAGATCGCGGCGGCGGCCCGGATCGCCGCGGCGTCATCGGGGACGGTGATCACCGGTGGTGACAAGCCGCGCTCGGTGATCGCCGACGCGTTGCGCTCGAGTCCGACCGAGGTCGCCGGCTTGGTCGCGCTCGTCAGCGATAGCGGCCGCCGGTTCTCGCCCGCCGAGCGCACCGACTTGAAGGCGATCGCGGCGCGGTTGACGCGCGAGCTATCGTGGCTGACCTCGCATCGCCGGCTCGTCGCCGAGGGCGAGCGGCTGCTCGCGACGAGCATGCACGATCCGTTGAGCGGCGCGATGACGCGGGGGGCGTTCGAGCAAACGGTCGCACACGAGGTCGCGGCTGCGGGACGGCGCAAAGAGAAGCTCACGCTCGCGATCTTCGACATCGTCGGGTTGCGCCGGATCAACCTCAGCCACGGCCATAAAGCCGGCGACGAGGTGCTCGCCCAGCTCGCCGGCCGGTTGCGCGCGATCGTGCGCGGCAACGATCCGATCGGCCGGCCGGGCGGTGACGAGCTCGCGGTGTTGCTCGTCGGCGCGTCGTCCGAGCAGGCGGCGATCGTCGCGAAGAAGGTGATCGACAAGATCGAGCAAGAGCCGGTGCGCGTCGATGAAGCGACGACGCTCACCGTCCAGCTGCGCGCGGTGTTGACCGAGATCGCGCCCGGCGAGCGCAGCGGAGAAGCGGCTTTGTCGCGGTGTTACGCGCAGCTCCGTACCGCGCCGATCGGCGATGTTCGGGTCGTTCCGCCGGACGATCGCGGCGGCGAGTCGGAGAACAGCTCGGACACGGGCGCGCTCTCGGCGGGCACGATCGTCGGCGGTACGTATCGGGTGGTTCACGAGCTGTCGCGCGGCGCGATGGGCGTCGTGTATCGCGGTGAGGATCTCGGGCTCGGCCGCCCGGTCGCGATCAAGGTGTTGCGCTCCGATCTCGCGAGCGATCGCCAGCTCGTCGAGCGGTTCCGCGCCGAGGCCGGCATCCTCGCGTCGCTGCACCACCGCAACCTCGTCCAGGTCTACGCGCTCGGCGAGCACGCGGGCGAGGTCTACTTCGTGATGGAGCTGGTCGAAGGCCAGCCGCTGTCCGAGGTGCTGCGCGCGACGCTCGAGCGCCGCGAGTGGTTCCCGACCGAGGCGGTCGCACAGATCGCGCTCGAGATCGGCGACGCGCTCGACGCGATGCACGTGCTCGGCCTCATCCATCGCGACGTCAAGCCGGCGAACATCTTGCTCGATCGCGAGCGCGATCGCGCGGTGTTGGTCGACGTCGGCGTCGCGGTCAAGGCCGGCGACACGCGCGACGCCGCCGGCACGCCGGGGTTCGCCGCGCCCGAGTCGTTCATCGATCAGGCCGACGCGCCGACCACCGATGTCTACGGCCTCGCCGCCACGCTGTACTGCTTGCTCGTCGGCCGGCCACCGTTCGGATCGGGTCCCGCCCCCCAGGTCGTGCAACGCCAGCTCAGTGATCCGGTGACGCCGCCGTCGCAGCTCCGTCCCGGCATCTCCGAGGCGGTCGATGCGGTGCTGATCAAGGCGCTGTCGCCGGCGCCGAAACGCCGGTGGGCCTCGGCCTCGACGTTCGCGATCGCGCTCGGCCGCGCGCTCGAGCGCAACACCGGCGAGCAAAAGACGGTGCCACCGATCGACGCCGCGATGATCGCGGCCGAGTCCGTGCTGACGCCGACCGCGGGGATCACCGCCGACTCTCCAGCGTTCGCACCGACCGGCGTGCTCGAGCTCGGCGGCCGGGTTCGCGCCGCTCACCTGCGCGTGCTGTCGCGCATCCTCACGCATCACCTCGGCGAAGGTGGGCTCGCGCGGATCAAGACCGAGCGACCCGAGCTCGGCAACGCGCTGTCCGCGACGCTGTCGCCGCTCGGCTGGATCGACCTGTCCGAGCTCGTCGCGTCGCTGACCTGTGCCCGCCAGCTGATCCCGAACGGCCTGGTCGCGCGCAAGGTCGGGCGCGGCACGATGAGCGCGACGTTCGCGCGGATGTTCGGCGCCGACCCGACGACCCTGCCGGCCGAGACCGTGCTCGCCGCGCTGCCGACGTTTTGGGAGCGCTATCACGACTGGGGCAATGTCGACGTCGTCGTCCATCCCGGCGCCGCGGATATCACGATGAGCGGTTACTCCGGCTCGGTCGACGTCTGCGCGCTCGTCGGCGCGGAGCTCGAGCGCGTGGTCGAGTTGACGGGCGCGAACGCGGTCGGCGCGACCCACGTCCAATGTCGATGCACCGGCGGCACGAGCTGCGAGTTCCGGATCAGCTGGATGCCATAGGATCGGCCTAGCGCTGTGGTAGGACTGCGGCGATGCGCACCCCGTTCGTGGTCGGCAACTGGAAGCTGAACAAGACGATCACCGACGCCGTCGCGCTCGTCACCGAGCTGAAGAACCAGCTCGGCGCGGTCAAAGGCGTGCAGGTCGGCGTCGCGCCGGTGTTCACCGCGCTCGCCGCGGTCGCGAAACGGCTCGAGGGCAGCGCGGTCGCGACGTGCGCACAAGACTGCTTCTGGGAGGCGACCGGCGCGTTCACCGGCGAGGTCTCGGCGGCGCTGATCGCGGACACCGGCGCGAGCTGGGCGATCGTCGGTCACAGCGAACGCCGGCAGTTCTTCGGCGACACCGACGAGTCGGTCGGCAAGAAGGCGCGCGCCGTCCTCGCAGGGGGCCTCGGTGCGATCGTGTGCGTCGGCGAGCATCTCGCCGAGCGCGACGCCGGGCGGACGCTCGCGGTGGTCGATGCGCAGCTCGCGGGCGCGCTCGCCGGCATCGCGGCGCCCGACGTGTCGCGGCTCGTGCTCGCGTACGAGCCGGTGTGGGCGATCGGCACCGGCCGCACCGCGACGCCCGCGCAAGCGCAGGAAGTCCACGCCCACATCCGCAAGCGCGTCGGTGAGCTGCTCGGCGCACCGGCCGCGGCGGCGATCCGCATCCAGTACGGCGGCTCGGTCAAACCGAGCAATGCCGAGGCGCTGATGGCCGAGCCGGACATCGACGGCGCCCTCGTCGGTGGCGCTTCACTTGAAGCCGCTGATTTTGTTGCGATCGTGAAGGCTGCGCGACCCGGGTAACGCTTGCGCGGCCGGGCTGGTTGGGCTAGAAGAACGGCTCGTTATGTCGACGATGCTCACCGTCCTGCACGTCATCGTGTGCCTGTTCTTGATGCTCACGGTGCTCCTGCAGTCGGGCAAGGGCGGCGGCATGGGCGGCGCTTTCGGCGGGGGCAACACGCAGACCGTGTTCGGCGGAGGCGGTGGCTCGTCGTTCCTGCGCCGGATGACCGCGATCGCAGCGACCGTGTTCATGCTCACGTCGATGGTGCTCGCGTACGTCGCGAGCCACGGCTCGGCCGACCCGCTCGCCGAAGACGAGCAGTCGTACGACGCCGCGAAGGCCAAGAAAGACGCCGCGAAGGCCAACGCGGTCGAGGCCGCGACCAAGGGCGCTGGCAGTGGCTCTGCCGGCTCGGCTTCGGGCAGCGGCTCGGCGGGCAGCGCGGATGGCTCGGCCACCCCCGACCTCCAAGATCTGTCGATGCCGCCCTCGTCGGGCTCGGGATCGGCGGCGCCGACCGCGGTTCCACCGCCATCGATGAAGCCGAACCCGGCTGATATGCCGAAGACCGACGCGCCGAAGACCGACGCACCGAAGACCGACGCACCGAAGACCGACGCGACCAAAGCGCCGCCCGCGAAGGCCGACGCGACCAAAGCGCCGGCCGCAACGCCCGCGAAGACCGACGCGACCAAAGCGCCGCCCGCGACGCCTGCGAAGACCGACGCGCTGAAAGCCGCGACACCGGCGAAGGCCGATGCAGCGAAGTCTGCCGCGCCCGCGCCCGCGAAGGCCAACGCATCGTCGGGATCCGCCGCGCCGACCACGCCGTAGCGCGCCGCCGCGAAACCGATGCTACGGTCTAGCCGTGCGGTTCGCGAAGTATCACGGCATCGGTAACGACTTCCTCGTCGTCGATCTGCGCGACGCCGCGCCCGCGATCGCGGCCGCCGCACAGAACCCCGCCGCGGTGCGCGCGCTGTGCGATCGCCGGTTCGGCGTCGGTGGCGACGGCGTGCTCGCGATCTTGTCGTCCGCGACCGCCGACGTGCGCATGCGCGTGCTCAACGCCGACGGCAGCGAGGCCGAGATGTGCGGCAACGGCATTCGCTGCGTCGCGCGAGAGCTGCACGATCGGCTCGGAGTCAACGCGCGCGAGCTCGCGATCGAAACAGGTGCCGGCCGGTTGGTGTGCGAGATCGAGCCCGGCGGGGTCACGGTCGCGATGGGCGCGCCTCGCCTGACCCGCGGCGAGATCCCGATGACCGGCCCGGCCGACGAGCGCTGCGTCGGTCAGGTGATCGAGGTCGCCGGCCAGGCGAATCGCGCGATCACCTGCGTGTCGATGGGTAATCCGCACGCGATCGCATTCGTCGGCTCGCTCGCCGAAGCCCGAAAGGCCGCCGCATCGGCCGGTCCGTTGGTCGAGCGCCACCCGTGGTTCCCGCAGCGCACGAACGCCGAGTTCGCGTTCGTTCGCGACCGCCGCCACATCGAGCTCGTCGTCTGGGAGCGCGGCTGCGGCCTCACGCTCGCGTGCGGTACCGGCGCGTGCGCGACCGTCGTCGCCGCGATCCTCGACGCCAAGTGCGACGAGGATCAGCCGATCGAGGTCGCGCTACCCGGCGGTGCGCTGACGATCCGCGTCGCGCCGGGCATGACCGGGGTTGCGATGCGCGGCCCGGCGGTGCACGTCTTCGACGGCGACATCGACGTCGTCGCGCTCGCTCAGCCCGTCCGCTAGTAATACGAGCGAGGCGGCGGTTGCTGCTGCGGCGCCTGTTGCTGCGGCTGTTGCTGCGGCGGCGGGTAATACGGCTGCTGCTGGGGCGGCGGGTAGTACGGCTGCTGCTGCGGTTGCGGTTGCTGCGGGTTGCCCTGCTGCGGATACGGTTGCTGCTGCGGATACGGCTGGCCGGGATACGGCTGCTGCTGCGGATAGCCTTGCGCCGGCTGCGGATAGCCCTGCTGCGGTTGCGCCGGCTGCGGATACGCGCCGTAGGTCTGCGGAGCCGGGGCCTGGTTCTGATCCGAGCCTTGACGCCAGCCGTTCCACTCACCGACGCGATCGTGGCGCTCGCTCCACCACCGGCCCGTGTACTGATGACCGTTGGTGCTGAACAGCAAGAAGCCTTCGCCGACGAGCGGCGGGTTCGCGGGCTCCTGCCACTTGAAGTCCATGACGTTGCCGCGCAGGCTGCCCGAGAAGTAGCCGATCACGTCTTGGCCTTGGCGCTGATAGACCCACACACCCTGCACCGCGCCGGCCTGCACACCGCCGCGGTTGTTGTCGGCCTCGATCTTCACGGCGCCGAACGTCGAGCGCCACAAGCCGAGCGCGAGGCTCGGATCCATTGGCTGCGGTGGCGGCGGGCTGTTCTCGGCGTATTGACCGCTGCCCGAGGTCGCCGGCGCGGGCGAGTTCGAGGACGACGATGCCGATCCCAGTGCTGCCGCGCAGGCGCCGAGAACGGTGATCACGCGAAGGAAATTCGGCAGGCGCATCGTCCAGAAGTATAGCGGCGATAACGGCGAGGGGAGTTGTCGTTTTTCATTAACCTGATAGTGTCCCCCTCGCGTTTCGTGCGGTGTTCCACAGCGAGTGGCATCCCACGAAGCGGGCCCATAGCTCAGTCGGTTAGAGCGGCCGGCTCATAACCGGTGGGTCCCTGGTTCGAGCCCAGGTGGGCCCACCTGAAAAGTAGCGGAAGCGAAGTAACGAAAGGTTGTTTAGCCGTGCGCGATCAGCTCCTTCACTTGCTGGCCCTCCAGACCGCCGACGTCAAAGTGCGCGAGCTCGACACTGCCGCCACGCAACTTCCCGCGAAGCTCGATCCGATGCGGCGCGATCTGGCAAAGCTGTCCGGGATGCTCGATATCGAGCGCGCGAAGCTCGCCGAGACCGAAGCGTGGCGAAAAGCCCAGCAAGAGCTGATCGACCGCGAGCGCGACGCCTTGAAGGCCGCGCAGGCCAAGCTGCAGCAGTCCAAGAACAGCAAAGAGTTCGGTGCGGCGAGCCGCGAGGTCGAGAACAAGCGCAAGTCGATCGCGGATCGCGAGGCCGAGCTCAAGAAGGTGATCGAAGCGACCGTCGCGTCGACCGCCCAGCTCGAAGGGCGCGACAAAGACGTCCAGGCGCTGCGCGATCAGCTGACCGCGAGCGAAGCCGCGATGGCCGACCAGGTCAAGGCCCTCGGCGATCAGCTCGGCGAAGCGCGCGCCGCCCGGGATAGCGCGCGCCAGCACGTCGAGAAGACCTGGCTCAAGACCTACGACGCGTTGTCGGCGAAGCGCGGCTACGCGGTGGCGCCGGTCATCAAAGGCGTGTGCCAGGGCTGCCACATGGCGTTGCCGCCGCAGCTCAACAACATCCTCGCGCGGATGGAGTCGATCGAGACCTGCCCGCGCTGCCAGCGCCTGGTCTATCGCACGGACATGCTCGATCCGAAGCCCGACGACGCGCCGAAGCCCGAATCTTAGTTGCTACACGCCGGCAGCTGCGTCGTCTCCGGACACGCGGGCGCTGCCTGGCCATCGAGCATCGCTTCGGCCCAGATCTCCCCGGTCGCGTGCTGATCCATGATCGTCGTGTGATCGCTGTTCGCGAACACGCAGGCGCTGACGTTGACGCCCGCCGAGGCGAGCTTGTCGTGGACGCACGATGCGTTCTGCGCCGCCGGCATGATCAGATCGTCGGAGCCTTGGACGAGCAACACCGGCCCCGCGGTCGGATCCGGCGTCAGCGGCGCGTTGACGAGCGCGTTGTAGTACGCCGCCGCGTTGCCTTCGCAACCGGCATCCGGCCCCTGCGCCGCGACGCACGCGAGCACGCCGGTGCGCAGCGTGTTGTCGATCAGGTCGCCGGTGTGCAGCATCTCGAGCTGGACGTACGCGCCGAACGCGACGAGGCAGTTGCCGTTGACGGCGCCGTCGATCGTCGCTTGGAATTGCGCCGGCACCGCGTCCTTGCCGTGGCCGATGCCGACGTGGTTCTCGAACCACGCGTACTCGCGCAGCACGGCGACCGAGCTGTACGACAAGCCGGTCGCGATCGTCAGCTGGGTCGGATCGTCGAGGATGCCGAGGTAGTCGAACGTCGCCATCGAGATCGGCCACTCCGGCGCGTACGGCACGGTCGCGACGATCGTCCCGACGCCCGGCCCATCGCTGTTTGCGAGCGCTTGCGCCGACAACACCGCGCCGCCGCCCTGCGAGTAGCCCGAGAGGATCACCTGGTCGGCCGTGATGCCTGGCGCCAGCAGCGCACGCAGCGCGCGCGCCGCGTCGAGCAGTTGATAGCCTTGCGCCTGGCTGTCGAGGTAGTCCTGCGTGCCGGCGTTGCCGAGGCCGGCGTCATCCGGTGCGATCGCGGCCATGCCGCGAGCCGCGAACGGCATCGGCAGCGAGTTGTCGGCCGCCGTCGATGGCGCACACATATCGGCGAGCCCGACGCTGCCATGAGCGGCAACCGCGAGCGGCACCGGGCGCGATCGCGGCGTGTGTGGCAAGTAGACACGCGCGGTCGACACCGCGGGTTGGCCGTTCGAATCGCGCGTCTGATACGCGACGAGGAACTGCGCGACCGACGTCGTCGCGGTGACGCCGGAGCCGATCGCCGACTGCACCGAGGCCTGATCGAGCACCACATCGGGCATGCACGCGAGGATCGCGCCGAGCGGCTTACCGGCGATCGCGGTGGCGGCGTAGATGTCTTGCATCGTGTTGGTGCACGGCACGACGACCTGATCGGTCGGCGCGTCGAGGTTCGCATCGATCGCCGCGTCGATCGGCCCCGGGCTATCGCTGCCTTTCGGCGCGTCCGCGCCCTCGCCGGTCGTATGAGAACCGCAGGCTGCGAGCGCGATTACGGCGAGCCAACTACGCATGCACCTTGGTACCGAGCCAGCCTCACCGACGCAACGACGACTGTCTCGGTCACACAGACGTAACTTCTCGGTCAGCCCGAGATGGGCGGGGCTTGCCCTCGGCCGTCGGCACCCGCCAATGACGGCGCGGTCGGATCGAGGCGCTCGGCGAGCGCGAACAGCCGATCGCGCCGCGTGTCGATGATGTGCGCGGCCGCACGCGCGACCGCGGCGACGGGTTTCGCCGGCTGACTCGCGATGAAGCTCGACGGCATCGGACGCACCCGCCCACCAGCGCTTCGCGTGATCGACGCCCTGCATCACCGCCGCGCTGCCCACCGCGCTGTGCAAGAACGCGCCGACCGGCGACGGCTTGGTATCGAAGCTCGACTCCGACGCGCGGCCCTCCGCGAGCAAGCGATGCAACGGCGGATCGAAGTCAGCGCGCGAGCCGAGCTGCGGCAGGAACTGCTCGATCCGCTTCATGTCGCCCGCGGTCGCTTTCGCGCCGCCCATGAAGTAGTCGAGCGGCACGTCGCCACCGGTCAGCTCGGCGAGCGCCTCGACCAAGGCGATCGAGTACAGCTTCGCGCGCAGGTAGCGCACCGCGAGATCGACGTTGCCGGTCGCGCGTGCGACGCGACGCGCGTGAATCTCGGGCCGGGGCTCGTCGCCCCACGTATGAAACACGCGCTCGGCCGAGAGCGTCGCGAGGAAGCCCTCCATCTTCTGCAGCGCGAGCCGATAGTCGCGCACGGTGTAGACCATCGGCGAGTGCAGCGCCGGGTTGCTCTCCGGCAACAGCTTCCACGTCGTGTCGAGAAAGCTCGCAGGATCGTTGTCGGCGAAGTTGCCGACGTCGCGGTTGCCGAGGCGGACGGCGCGGCGCACGATCTCGTCGACCTGCGCTGCCGGGACCGAGCGACGCGATGCGATCGTGCAGCACCGGCACCGGATCGGCGCGAAACGGGATCGTCTGCTCGATGCACGCCGCGATCGCGATGCGCTGGGTGCGATCGAGCGCATCGGCGAGTTGGATCGACGCGACCAGCGCCGAGGCGAACTCGTTGAGCCCGGCCGTCGCGGTCACGATATCGCCGACCTTGCGGCCGAACACGGTCAGCACGTCCGCGGCTGGTGAGCTGTCACCGGCGGCCGGCAACACGCGCCAGCCTTGGCCCTCGGCGACGATCACGCGGTCGAGCTCGGCGCGCATCGACTGCGGCGGCCCCTCATCGACTTGGATGTACACCGCGTCGTGGTACAGCGCCGCGATCACCTCGAGCGGATCGCCGTCGCGCGACAGCTCGATCACGTGGGCGTGGTTGTGGAACTCACGGCCGGGCGCCGACAGCGCCGCATGGATCGAGAAGCCCCACTGCTCGATCTCGTCAGTCGTGGCCTCGGAGCCGAGCTCGCTCAACGCGCGCCACAGCGTGGTCACTAGATCGTGGACCGGTGACCGGTGGGTCATGGCGTGTTTTCGACGGTATCACGCAGGCAACGCCGTGAGACAATGGGTCATGCGCGCGATCGCGTGGTTCACGTTCGAGGCGCGTGCACGATGCGTGACTTGTTCTCGATCGGCGATGGCTAACAAAAGGCTCGCTCGGCGAAGAGGGTAGTAAGCCGAGTTCTGTGTCTGGCGATCATTCATCTAGGCCCGCCGTTGCCGGCGGGCTCGAGCGACCAACCCGGAGTCATCGCGCGGGCAACGCGACCCCTGTCTGGTCTTGCTTCAGGTGGGGTTTGCCGTGCCCCCGTCGTCACCGACGAGGCGGTGCGCTCTTACCGCACCATTTCACCCTTACCTACCTTGCGATAGGCGGTTTGTTTTCTGTTGCACTGTCCTGCGAGTTACCTCGACTGGCCGTTAGCCAGCACCCTGCCCTATGAAGCTCGGACTTTCCTCCCGCGAGGCGAACCTCGCCGGCGATCACCTCACCCTCTTCGACGAGCGAGCGCGCTCAACCTAGCACGGTCAGGTCGCGGCGGGCAGCTGGTTGTAGACGCCGCGCCGCAAGTTGCGCCGGATCGTCAGCGCCTCGCGCACGACCTTCCACATGTCCGTGAGCGGATTGACCCGCGACCGGCGATCGTCGGTCCACTCGACGCCGACCTCGGTGATCGCGAACCCGCGACGGCGCGCGAGTGCCAGGATCTCGAGATCGAACGCCCAGCCGTCGATCCGGCCGAGCCGGAACAAGTCGCGCGCGGCCTCCGCGGTGAACGCCTTGAATCCGCACTGGGTGTCGCGCACGCCCGGCACGAGCGAGCGCTGGATCACGCGATTTGCGAGCCGGCTCCACAGCACGCGGTACAGCGGCTGCTTGATGTCGGTCTTCGCGCCGGGTGCGTAGCGCGAGCCGATCGCGATCTCGGCTGTGCATTCGATGATCGGCGCGAGCAAGCGCGGCAGCATCTCCGGTGACATCGAGCCATCGGCGTCGCTCATCACGCGGATCTGGCCGCGCGCCGCCAGCATGCCGAGCCGGACCGCCGCGCCCTTGCCGCGATTCGGCGACTGGCGAACGAGCCGCAGGCCGGGGATCTCGCCCATCTTCGCGCACACGACGTCGATCGTGTGGTCGCTCGAGCCATCGTCGACCACGACGATCTCGTAGCGCAACCGCTGCGCCGAGAGGAACGCGTGGAGCGATGCGAGCGTCGGAACGATCCGGTGCTCCTCGTTGTACGCGGGCACGACGATCGAGAGGTCGACGAACGGCAGCAATGACGACATGAGGTTCTCCTTCACGACGGCGACGGCACGACGCGGCGCGCGGCTCTAAACACGAGCCGGCGCTGCGCCGGATAGGTCCACACGAGGAACACCGCGGCGGAGCACAGCAGCTTGCCGAGCACGTACGGCACGTGGAGATCGACCGCGACGAGCTGCATGAGCACCGCCATCAACAAGGCGGTCATGCCGGCGACCGCGCCGAACCGAGCGAGCTGGCGCCACGTGACCTTTGCAGGGTCACGAAACGCGACGTACTTGTTCAGCGTGAAGCACACGACGGCGCCGGCCGCGCTCGCGACGAACGCGGCGAGCGGGATCGGCGTGCCGTGCCGGACTTGCAGCACGAGCGCCGAGACGTCGACCGCGGTGGCGACGGCGCCGCCGAGGCCTGCCGTGGCGATCTCGCGTAGCTCCATGCCCCGAGTAAAAAGCAGGCGATGTGCCATCGCGCGCAACGCGGCAAGCTCGTGATTGCCACCGGCACGAGTTGGCAAGCCCGCGATTGCCCGACGGTGAAGTCCTGACAGGTGGTGAGTGCGTCGGGCGCCGCTGAGGCACCTACATGCTTACTGGACGTCGATGACGATCTCGTTCGAGTGCGCGCCGTCGACCTCGTACGACACGCGATGCCTACCGCGCGTCACCAACAGCTTCGTCAGATCCTCCTGGTCGGTGATGACCTGATTCGGGAAGAACGAGTCGTTGCCCTCGATCGCGGTCACCGCGTGAGGGTGCGCCACGCCGTCGATCACGAGCGTGCCGAGCACGCGGCGGACCGTCGCACATGCCGGTTGCGCGATGGCTGCGCCGGCGAACGCGATCACGACCATGCCAACGACCAGGGCGCAGCGCACGCTGCTGACGATGTCAGACCGCCACAGGCCGTGCCAGGCGATTCGCTACGGCCCGTGCACGCCGGCGTCGCTCGGCTCGTCACCGGCGGCCGAATCGTCGTCGGGCGGCGGCGCATCGTCCGGTGCGACGTCGGGATCGGGCGTGCATTTCGGCACGCGGCGCGGCGCGATCAGATCGGTCGCGCCGGCGACCGCGAGCGCGAGCGCACCTTGCAGATCGCGCAACGTCACGCCGGCGTCGCCCGCGATCGCGAGCCTGCGATCGGACAGCCACTCGAGCGCGACCCCGTGCTTCGCGCGTTCGAGCTCGGTCGTCGTACCGGTCGCCGCGTCGGCGACGAACACGCCCGCATTGCCCACGCCCTTCACGCAATGATCGTCGAGCTGGACGACGAACGCGATGTGCGTGCGATCGGGCGACCATGCGAGCGTGGCGCCGTCGATCAGGCCCGGGCTCGGCACCGAAACCGCACGCTTCGCGGCGCCCACGCGAATCGCGCTCGCGAGCCCGAGCGCATCCCAATCGGCGATGACGTCGGGCACGGCGCCCGGGCGCTGGCGGATCCGCGCGGTATGACCGCGCACCTCGAGCGTCGCGCCGCTGATCGGCAGCGCTGTCTTCACCGGGGTCGGCACAAGCGTACCGTCGCGATCGATCGCCCAATATCCGCCCGCGCGCAGCACGAACCCCGGCGGCTGGGTCATCCACGCGAGCTCGATCGACGCACCCGCGCCGACCGGCGTGGGAGCCACGGTATGGCCGGTCGCCAGATCGACGATGCCGACGCCGAACTGCGCGGTCGCGCTGCGTCTCGAACGCGCGCGAGTCACGTACGCGATCCGCGGCTCGCTCGGTGAGCGAAATGCGGCGACCACCGCGCCGAAGGTTCGAGTCAGGCGCAGCCAGCGCGAGCTGTCGGGATCGAACGCGTAGAGGTCGCCGCCCGCGACGACGATCAGCGCACGACCGAGGGAGGCAACGAAGGCGGCGCGATCGTGCGCGATCAACCGTTGCCACGCACCGCCGGTGTCGGTCGCGAGCCACGCTTGCAACGCCGGTTGAGCCAGGGATGCGTCACCCCACTTGCCGAAATCGCCTTCGACCGCGGTGGTCAGCGGCGCGAGCAGGTCGTCGCCGCCACCGGTCTTCTCGAGCGCGACCGCGAGCAGGTACGCCGCTTCGAGGTGCTGCGGATCGGCCGCGAGCGCTTGCCGGCACGCGATCACCACGGCTGGCCAGTTGCCTGCGGCTTCCGCGGTGCGTGCGGCGCGAAACGCCGGCTGGCCCGCTCGCTTGCGCCAACCGAAGCCGCCGAGGGTCGCGACGCCGAGCGCCCCCGCGGTCAGGTCTCGCGGAGCCGCGGTGGTCATGGCGACCCCGCTATCGCGGGGTTGCGAGGCGGTCTGCTGCGAGCCCCCACCGTGCCCGCACGCGACGAGCAGTAGTGCGAGCAGCCCACCGCGCGGCATCCCTTCGGGTACCACAGCGACCGGAGAATCGCGAGGTTGCTGCACTCCCGCCAACCTGATATAGACCGCCGCCCGTGTCGATTTGTCGACTACCTACGCACCGCCTGCGGCGGCGCTACGCGTCGGGCGCTCGCCCGACTTGTCCGCTTGTAATGGCGCTGCTGGCGAGCTGCCAGGGTGGCCAGGCTGACCGCGCGCCGGCTTCCGCCGGCGGCGACGGCTACTCGATCGTCGTCTACGGAGCCGATGGCGAGGTCCAAGCGCGCCTGCGCCCCGGCCATCCGTGCCGCGCCGAGGTCGACGGCTTCGACGTGATCGCGGGTGGCCCTCCGTTCGTCGCCCAGCTCGGAGACGCGCGGTGGAGCGGCGCGACCGGCAGCGACGGAACGACGTTGTCCCGCGATGGCGCGCACCAGCTGCGCGTGTTTCCAGACCGCGACCGCGCCGCGCTCGGGGTGTTCGATCCGACCGGCGCCGCGATCGTCCGGTTCGACGCGACCGGCGATGGCGCGCGGGTGCGCGATGCCGGTGGCGCCCCGCTGCGCACGCTGACCAAGCGCGGTGATGCGATCGCGATCACCGGTGGACCATCGGTGACCGGCACCGGCGACCTCATGCTCGCGGCGCTGCTGACGTCGCCCGAGCTGACGGCGGAGTCGCGCGCGTTGCTCGCGTGCGATCGGTTGCTGGCGGGCGGCGACGCGGAAGCCACGAACGCGCGAACGGATCGAGACCGAAAATGACCGAGCAGAGTATCCGCAATGTCGCGATCATCGCGCACGTCGACCACGGCAAGACCACGCTGGTCGACGGCTTGCTCAGGCAGGCCGGCACGTTCCGCACAGGCGAGGTGGTCGCCGAGCGCGCGATGGACTCGAACGACCTCGAGCGCGAGCGCGGTATCACGATCCTCAGCAAGTGCACCGCGGTGACGTGGAAGGGCGTGCGGATCAACATCGTCGATACGCCGGGTCACGCCGACTTCGGCGGCGAGGTCGAGCGCGTGCTCGGGATGGTCGACTCGGTGCTGCTGCTCGTCGACGCCTATGAAGGCGCGATGCCGCAGACTCGATTCGTCACGCAAAAGGCGTTCGAGATGGGCCTGTCGCCGATCGTCGTCGTCAACAAGATCGATCGGCCCGGGGTCGACCCGCATGACGTCATGGATCAGGTGTTCACGCTGTTCGACTCGCTCGGTGCGAGCGACGCGCAGCTCGACTTCCCGGTGATCTACGCGTCCGGCCGCCAGGGCTACGCGATTCGCAACCTCGACGACGAGAAGACCGATCTCGCGCCGATGCTCGACCTGATCGTCGAGAAGGTGCCGCCCGCGGCCGGCGATCCGAACGCGCCGTTGCTCATGCAGGTCGCGACGCTCGATTACGACGATTACCTCGGCTACATGGCGATCGGCCGGATGCGCGCGGGCAAGAGCAAGGTCGGCGATCGCGTGCTGCTCGCCCATCGCAACGGCAAGAAGGAAGAGTTCCGCGTCCAGAAGGTGCTCGGCTTCCAGGGTCTGAAGCGGTTCGAGCTCGCCGAGGCGCGCGCCGGCGATATCGTCGCGTTCACCGGCATGCAAGAGCTCAACGTCGGCGAGACGATCACCTCGATCGAGCACCCGACGGTCTTGCCGCTGCTCAAGGTCGACGCGCCGACGATCACGATGAACTTCCGGGTCAACGATGGCCCGTTCGCCGGCCGCGAAGGCAAGTACGTCACGTCGCGCAACCTGAGCCAGCGGCTCGAGCGCGAGATCAAGAGCAACGTCGCGTTGCGCGTCGAGGAGACCGAGACCGCCGGCGTGTTCAAGGTGTCCGGTCGCGGCGAGCTCCACCTCACCGTGCTGATCGAGACGATGCGGCGCGAAGGCTACGAGTTGTGCGTCAGCCAGCCGCAAGTGATCCTGCAGACCGACGAGCGCGGCAAGGTCACCGAGCCGTACGAAGACGCGGTGATCGATCTCGACGAAGCCTACGTCGGCGCGGTGGTCGCCGAGCTCAACCGCCGGCTCGGCGTGATGCAAGAGATGCGTCCGTCGGCGCCCGGGCGCACGCGCCTCGAGTACCGCATTCCGGCGCGCGGCCTGATCGGGTATCGCTCGCAGTTCATGACCGACACGCGCGGCACCGGCGTCCTGTACACGCAGTTCGCCGAGTATGCGCAACAAGGGCCCGACATCCGCACCCGCCAGAATGGGGTGCTGATCTCGAGCGAAGAAGGCGTCACGAACGCTTACGGCCTGTTCTATCTGCAAGAGCGCGGGCAGATGTTCGTGGGGCCGAACGTCAAGAACTACAGCGGCATGATCGTCGGCATCCATGCGCGCGATAACGACCTCGTCGTCAACGCGAACAAGGTCAAGAAGCTCACGAATATTCGCACGACCGCCGCCGACGAGAAGCTCGTGCTCGCGCCGCCGAAGCAGCTCACGCTCGAATTCGCGCTCGAGTTCATCAACGACGACGAGCTCGTCGAAGTGACGCCGCAGTCGATCCGCCTGCGCAAGATGGTGCTCGACCACAACCTGCGCAAGCGCTTCGAAAAGAAGCCGTCCGAGGTCGCGGGTTAGATAGCTGCCGGCTCGTAGTTCTACAGCGGCGGCGCGCCGCTACCGCTCGCTGCCTTGGCGCACGCGGCGAGCTGGTGCAGGACTTCGGTCGCCTTCGCCTGCTCCGCGTCGTCGAGGTCGAAGCTCTTGACGTCCTTCGGGTCGTGACCTTCGGCGTTGCCCCACGCCGCCATCTTGTCGGCAGCGGCGGCCTCGCAGCCGGCGTCATGACAGCTGCACATGTCGTCGCGAAACTCGGTGAGCTTCAAGACGACGCCGTTGCTGGCCGCGGTGTCGTCGACCAGGATCGGCCGGTCCGGCGGAGGCTTGTTCGCGCCGCACGCGACCACGACGGCGAGCACTGCCGCGGTCAGCGCGGTCACGACCGGGCTTTCGCGCGTGGTTGCACGACGCGGACGTCGAACATGAAGTGCGCGACGCGATCGACGTCGGTCCCCACCCGGCAAAGGGTCGCGCCCGGCGCCAGACCTTTGACGACAAACACGTTGGAATCGCCGCGGGTGACGAGCCGAGCGTCGATGAACGTCGTGTCGTCGCAGATGAGCCCGCGTGCGTAGCCGACGTCTACCTCGACGGTCTTGCCGACGGTGATTTCGAGCCGCGTCGGGTCGGCGTGTGCGGTGGCCGCGACGAGCAACGCGGCGATCGCAAATACGCGGCTCACGACGACAGCGTAGCTCCGGCGCGCGCTGCGGGCCAGATCTCACGTCGGGTCACGCAGATCGAGGAGCAGGTGGTGCTCATCGACGTACGTATCGCCGACCTTGAGTGCGCGCGGCTCGGTGCCGAACACGACGAAGCCGAGCGAGCGGTAGAGCGCACGTGCCGGCGCTTGCGGCACAGCGACGCTGACCAGGATCTGCTCGAGCGACGAGTCGCGCTTCGCGCCATCGATCAGGTACGACATCAGGGCGCGAGCGAGCCCGCGCCGACGATGGCTCGCGGCGACGTACATGCCGTAGATGCCGCCCTTGTGGCGGTCCTTCCCACCGAATTCGCGTCTGAACGTCGCGATCCCGACGAGGATGTCGTCGTCGAACGCCCCGGCGGTGACCTGATCGGGCGATGTGTCGCGGAACCGCGCCGCGATCGTCTCGACCCGAGTCATCCGGTGCTCGTCGGCAGACTTGCCGAAAGCGAGGGGCTCGGTCTCGAGCGCGGTGAGGCGGATGGCCCACCACGCGCCCGCATCGGCCTCGCCCAGATCGCGAACGTGCATGTCGGCGACAGTACCGCGAGTGGTCCTACGCCGCGAGTTGCGTCGCGGCCGTCGCGTCGATCACCACGACGGCGCGCTCCGCGACTTCGGTCCAGTGGTCGGAGTCGGTGAGCGGCTCGCTGGCGACGAACGAGACGCCGTCGCGATGGGCGAAGAACAGCGTGCGACCGAGGCGGTGCGCGAACAGCCGAGCGCCACCCGACAACAAGAACGTGGCCGAGCCGAGTCCGGCGATCGCGTGGAGCGCGCGTACCGCGCTGGCGACGCCGCGTGCAACATCGCCCGCTTCGTCGATCCGCGTGAGCACGAACGCGAACAAGCGCTCGCTGTCGGTAGAGCCCTCGATCGCGGCGATGTGCTCGGGTGCGGTGCGCCCGATCAGCTCCGCGAGTGCGGGCTCCGCGACCGTGCCGTTATGCGCGAACACGAAGTGGCCGTGACGGAACGGATGCGAGTTCGCGATCGCGAGCTCGCCGACCGTCCTCTTGCGAACGTGCGCGATGACGAGCGTCGCGCCGAAATCCATCGTCGCGTATTGGGTGCAGCGCGCGGCGCAGGTCGTGCGTCGGTGCACCACCCAGTCGTCGCCTTGACGGAGCGCGACGCCCCAGCCATCGGCGTGCTCTTGCGATAGCGCGCGCAAGCTTCGCGGCGCGTCGTACAGCAAGTCGCGCACCGACGTCGGCGCCGCTGCGGCCATTCCAAGCATCCGGCACATACCGCGTCAGGATATCCGACGCGCGATCGCGCGCGAGTATTCAATCACGGCGCGCCCGATCGATCGGGTGCCTGTGGCGCTCTTTGCCCCTATTGACCGCGTTCCAATACGGCGTACGATGCCGCGCATGAGGGGACCTGTCGCGATCGCCGCGCTTGGTATCGCCGCGTGCAGCTCGCACCTGTCGAGCATCGACCCCGACGCGATCGCGGCGACCACCGACGGCACCGTGCTGGCCGACGCCGCACCACACGGCCCGTATCCGATCGTGCTCGCCCACGGTTTGTTCGGCTTCGATTCGATCGGCCCGCTCGATTATTTCTACGGCATCCCGGCCGCGCTCGAAGCGAACGGTCGCACGGTGTTCACGCCTCGGGTCGATGCCGTGCAATCGGCCGAGATTCGCGGCGCTCAGCTCGTGACCGCGATCGAAGCGGCGCGCGCACAGACCGGTGCGGCGAAGGTCATCGTGATCGGCCACTCGCAGGGCGGCATCGATGCGCGGTGGGCCGCGTGGGACGATCCCGATGCGGTCGCCGCGGTCGTCACGATCGCAACTCCGCATCGCGGCAGCCCGGTCGCCGACGTCGCCGAGGCGATCGCGCCCGGCGACTCGACCGCCGCGCTCAGCGCGCTCGCTGATCTGTTCGGGCTCTCGACCTCCGGGTCGAGCTCGAGCTTCGAGGGCGCGCTCGACTCGCTGACGACCTCGGGCTCCGCGATCTTCAACTCCACCGTGCTCGACGTCCCGGGCATCCCGTACTTCTCGGTCGCCGGTCGGTCGGCGCTCGCTGGATCGGATGCCTGCCCACCGGCCGCGCAACCGTTCATGGCGACGTGGGACAGCAGCCGCAATCCGCTGGGCATCGAGCTCCTGCCGGTCGCCGGCATCCTCGCGGCCGCGGAGTTGCCGGAGACGCCGACCCAGGATGGGCTCGTCACGGTCGACTCGGCGCAGTGGGGTACGTTCCTAGGCTGCATTCCCGCCGATCATCTCGACGAGGTCTGTCAGATCGCCGGCGAGTCGCCCGGGCTCGGCAACGACTTCGATTGCCTCGCGTTCTGGAGCGACCTCGAGCAGTTCCTGCGAGCGCAAGGCCTCTAGAGCGACGCGTCGAGCACGGCGCGGAACTCGGGGTCGCCGAGATACTTCGCGAAGTCGCCGTCGGTCTCGAACTGTGCGGGGCTCTTGCCGAGCTCGAGCGAGCGCTTCGTGAACCGCAGCATGCGCTCGCGGTCGCCTCGACTCGCGTACAGGCAGGCGAGGTTGAACGCGAGGATGTCCCACTCGACCTGCTCGGGGATCAGCGGCGTCAGCGCGGCGACCGCGGACTCGTCCTTGGAGTTGATCGCGATCCCGATCAGCTGGGCGAGCACGCGCTCGAGGATCTTGCCGCGCAGCTGCAGCTTCGACAGATCGCGTGCGAGCTGGCAGAACTGCGGCCACAGGTCCTCGTGGTCGGCGTTCTGCCCGAGGTCGTCGGCGAGGCCGCGCAGGTTGTCCTTGTCGTCGCGCACGGGCCGGACGTAGCCGTCGCAGGAAGCGAGCAACGCGATCGCGACGCCGAGCTTCTCGCGATCGAAGTGACCGAGGCGTGCGAGCGCCGCGGTGACCTCGCGCGCCCGGCCTTCCGCCGCGGTGATGCCGTCGAGCTCGTTCGCCCACGCGTGTAACGGCGCGCACTGCGCGGCTACGCGCTCGGCGACCGCAGCCATCGCGCGCTCGGTCTCCGGCGTCTCCGGCTCGTCGTTCCAGCGATTGCTCGCGCGCTCGATCTCGCCGACGCTCTTGGTCCGAAGCTTCAGCACCTCGTCGCGCAGGCGGTTCGCGATGTCGTGCGGCGCCATGCCGAGCTCGCCGACGATGGAGCGCCCGATCAGACCTGACCGACCCGCGAGCGCGATCGCCTCGCCGAGCCCGCCATCGTGACCGAGCTCGCGCCACAGTCCGAGCAACGTGCGCAGCGCCGTCGCGTCGAGGCCATCGCACTTGTTCGCGTTCCACAGCGCGCCTTGCAGATCCTTCTTCGCGTCGCGCTTCGGCAGCGCCGCCATCGTCGCGAGCGCGGCGCTCACTCGCGCCGACTGCTCCGACTTGAGCTCCGCTTCGAGTGCCGTGCGCGCGCGCATCGCCGCGAGCTTGTCCTCGACGCGCGCCCGCACCTGCGTCAGCATCGCCTTCGCGCCGGCATCCTCGAGGGTCGAGAACGACTCGAACAACTGCGCTGCTTGGTCCTCGTCGCCGTATTGCCCGACGTAGTCGATGTACTTCTCGAGTCGCTTGGCGACCGCTTCGCGATCCTCCCCCCGGCTGCGCTCGAGCGCGGGCGCGAACAACGAGCTCATCTGGTCCTCACCGAAGTGGCCGTCGCTGCACCACGCGACCAGTCGAGCGAGCGCCTTGCCGCCGAGCTGGGGCAGCACGTCTTCGATCAGCCGATCCTGCGCGTAGTCCTCGAAGAACCGATGGCCGGTGTCGTAGTACTCGTTCGCGTGCTCGAACGCCTCGACGAGCAGGAGCTGAGCCTCGTCGTCGCCGCGCTTCGCGACCTCTTGCGCGGTTCGTACCGCAGCGTCGTAGTCGTCGTTCGTGGTGTGGAACGTGATGCGGAACGTGCGCGCGAGCACCTTCGGCGAGAGCCGCGCGCCGTGGCGCGCGAGCGCGGCGTCGAGCGGCGGCAAGGCACGACTCGGTTTCACGCGGGCGGACGCCTTGATCTCGCCGTCATCGTCGTCGTCCGCCTCGCCGTCATCAGCTTCGTCGCCGTCGTCATCGACTTCGTCGTCATCGCGCTTCGCCGCCGGTGGCACGGGGCCGAGCCCGAGCGCAGCGCCAATCGCCGACTGATCTCTGGTCGATGACGCGATCGCCCAGGTCGCGAGCTGCTCGAGCGCGGTCTCGACCACCGACAGTTGCGAGGAATCGAGCATGCCGATGATGTCGCCGACCGGCGGCAGCGCGCGCAAAGCGGCGCGTTGTTTGTACTGCTCGAGCACCTCGTCGGCGGCGGCGAGCTCGACGTCGAGCGCGTAGACCGCCTCGAGGTTCTTCGATTCAATCCTCGAGACATCCAGCTTGTTCAGCGCCGGTAGCGCGCGCAACGCGTCGAGCGACTCCGGCCGGCACGACGCGAGGTCGAGCTCGCGCAGCTTCGTCAGCTTTGCGAGCGGCGACAAATCTCGCACGCGATCGCATTGCTCGAGGCTCAGCACCTCGAGCTCGACCAAGCCGGCGAGTGGCTCGAGCGTCGTCATCCCGGACCACTCGAGGCGCAGCTCGCGCAGCTTCTCGAGCGGCGCGATCGGCGCGAGATCGAACACACCGCACTGGCCGAGTGCGAGCACCTCGAGCCCGGTCATCTGCGACAGCACGCGGGGCAGCGGCTTGAGCTTGTCGATGTCGTCGAACCGCGACAGCAGCGCACCGCTATTGAGGGCGCCGGCCAGGTCGAGCTCGCGCAGCCGCGTCAGGTTCGCGAAGCTCGCGGGCAGCCCCGAGACGTGACCGCTGATCTTCAGCACCTCAAGCCCGCGCAGCGCGCCGACGACCTCGGGGATCGCGCGATCGGGTAGATCGCCGAGCTCGAGCGCGCGCAGCGCCGGCAGCTTCGCGAGCGCGGCCGGCAGCGTCTTGATCGGGCACGACAGGCACAGCCGCTCGAGGCGTGCGAGCTCGGCGATCTCGGCCAGAACCTCGCCGACAACCTCGCCGCCGCCTTGCGCCCCGCCGGTCACCCACAGCTCGCGCAACCGCGGGAGCTTCGCCGCGACCGTGCCCAGGCTGCGCGTGAGGTCGCTCGCCTCGAACCGCAGCTGCTCGAGCTTCGGGAGCGCTGCTAGCGCTGCGAGATCGTCGACGAGCGTGCGCAGCGCCAGCGAGACGAGATGCGCGAGACCGCCGAGCTCGGGCAGCACGCCGGTCGTGCCGATGACCTCGAGTCGCTGCAACGCCGGTAACGCCCCGGCGATCGCGCGCAGGTCCATCTCGAGCGTCTCGGTCCGGAGCTCGAGCTCGACGAGCGTGCGCGGCCACGCGACCTTCGAACAATCGGCGCCCGCGAGATCGAGCGCGGTCAGGCGCAGCTCGGCGACCAGCGCCGGGACCACGAGCGCGGCGCCTTTTCGCGGCCGAAGCGCCAGCGAGCTCAGCTTCGGCAGCGACAGCAGCGCACGCGGCAGGACGAGGTCATCGGGACACTTCGATAAGTGGATGCGCTCGACCGAGGTCAACGCCGCGACCCGATCGTCGAGCACTTCGCCGTCCGCGAAGTCGATCGAGAGCGAGTCGGTGTCGGGTTCGTTCGCGAGTGCTTCGTCGAGGTTCGGCACTCCCCGAGGTTACCGAATTCGCGGACCGCGCTGCACCCGGTCCGTTCGCGTTCGTCGCTACTCCCGTCGATCGCGGCATGGTACGGATCGAGGCGTGAAAGCCGCCGCGGTCTTCGTCGCGCTTGCTGCGTGTCACGCGCCTGCGACCCACGAGCAAGCACGCACGTCGAGCACCGACTACGCGGACCCGAAGATGTGGATGTGCCGGCCCGACAAGCTCGACGATCCGTGTCAC
Organism: uncultured delta proteobacterium; assembly: GCA_963848295.1. Lineage (GTDB taxonomy): Bacteria > Myxococcota_A > Polyangia > Haliangiales > Haliangiaceae > JABFXX01. The sequence continues at coordinate 903,196 of CAWKDB010000010.1, forward strand.
GGCGATCTGTCGACGACGGTGTTCAACGCCGATGGCAGCCGCACGGTCGAGCCGCACGCCTCGACGACCGACGCACCGATCGACTGCTTCTACATCTATCCGACCGTCGACTTGAATCTGATCCCGGGCAACCACACCGACTTCTCCGACCTCACGGCGATCCGCAAGACGACGATCGCGCAGGTCGCGCGGTTCGCCGAGGTGTGTAACGTGTACGCGCCGCTCTATCGCCAGGCGACGATCTCGACGTTCTGGGCCGCAAAGGACGAGCAGGCGCGGTTCTTCAACGTCGCGTACTCCGATCTCGCGGGCGCGTTCCACGAGTACCTGACCCACTACGATCGCGGCCGGCCGATCGTGATCATCGGTCACTCGCAAGGCGCGATGATGGCGTCGCGGCTGCTGCACGATACGTTCGACCAGAGCGAACCACTGCGCGCGCGCCTGCTCGTCGCGATGCCGATCGGGTACCTCGTCGATGTCCCGGACGGTGGCGAGACCGGCGGTACGTTCGATCATCTCGTGGCTTGCACGACGCCCGATCAGCTCGGCTGCGTGATCACCTACCGCAGCGCCGCGGCCGGTCACGTTCCGAAAGGGTTTCGCGATCAGCTCGCACCCGGTCATCACGCGCTGTGCGTGAGCCCCGCGCTATCCCCGACGCTGAGCGAGAGCATCTTCCCCGCGTTCAGCCACGAGCATGGCGTTACGACACCGTTCGCATCGGTCAAAGGCTTCTACACCGGGCAATGCGACTCGCGCCCGGGCGGCCACGACTACTTCGAGATCAAAGAAGCGAAGCAGCCCGACGACAAGCGGCCGAGTCTCGTCAAGCTCGGTGGCGGCGCGCTCGAGATCGGCGACCTCGGCTTACACATCTACGACTTTCAGTTCGCGCAGGGCGACCTGATCGCCGCGATCAAGACGAAGTATGCGGCGTGGGCGGTGGCGCACCCTCGTCGCTAGCGCCGGCTCGCGGTCACCGCGGCGATCGCCGCAGCGGCCGCGGGATTCGCGCGATCGGGATCGAGCGCGGTCGCCCAATCGGAGACGCGGCGCTGCCAGTTCGCGCGCTCGCTCGTCGTCCCCGGCACGTTGTGCGGCAGCGGATCGAGTGCGAGATCATCGAGCGAGACCAGCGCGATCTCGGCCGGGCCGGCGGCGAGGTCGGCGGTCGCTGCGACCATGGCGCGCTCGGGCTCGGACAGCGTCGGATTCGCGTCACCGGCAAATGCGAGGAGCGCGGTGCGCTGTTCGGCGCGTTCGGCGCGCTCGCGTGCGACTTGCGCGTCATCGATCAAGCCGAGGTCGCGCTTGTCGTCGATGTCGAAGCCGTGCCACCAGCCGGCGAACGTCGGAGTGTCATGGGTGTTGAGGCTCGCCACCGAGGGCGCCGGCGCGGGCCCGGGCGCTTCGCCGACGTGCATCGGCATGCTCCATTGCGCGACGTGCAGGCGGTACAGCCCGTGGCGCGCCATCGCCGGGCGCACGAAGTCGGGCACCGTGCCGAGATCCTCACCGGCGAGCGCACAGCGCGCGCGCTGCGATTCGAGCACGAGGATCGCGAGCAGCTCGTCGGCGCGATAGCGGACGTAGACGCCGTCGGTCGCCGGCCGGCCCTGCGGGATGCAGTACATCCGGAACAAGCCCATCACGTGATCGACGCGCAACATCCCGGCGACCCGCATGTGATGGCGCACGCACGCGATGAAGTAGCGATAGCGATCGCGGCGCAACGCGATCGGCGACAGCGGCGGCAGGCCCCAGTCTTGGCCGCCGAGGAATAGCGCGTCGGGTGGCGCGCCGGCGGCGAGGTCGAGCACGAACTGATCGCGCCAGCGCCACACCTCGTAGGCGTCGGCCGACACGCCGACCGGCAGATCGAGATAGAGCTGCGCCGGGCCGAGCGACTCGAGCTGGCGTTGCATCGCCCATTGCGCGACGACGTGGCTGTCGACGCGCACCGGGTCGCCGGCGAACGCGATCGCGGCGGCTCGATCGCGGATGAACGGTACGCTATCGCGATCAGCTGCACGCCAGGTGCGCCAGCCGGCGCGCGCTCTCTCACCGACAGCGCGGAACGCCGCGTAGTCGTAAGCGCCGGCCTCGATCCCCCACGCTTCGATCGCGGCCGCGCGCGCCGGATCCGCGAACAGCCGCGCCGCGAACGCATCGAGCGCGGGGCGGCGCCACTTGTACTGAGCGCGATAGTCGATCAGTGTCCCGGTCACCGGCGGTGCCGTCGGACCCGGCATGCCGACCAGAGCCGCGAGCGCTTCGAGGTCGAGGTAGAGCTCGTTCCAATACAATCGGCTCGCCGGCGAGTACGGCGAGAACGCGTAGGGTTCCTCGAGAAACGCCGCGAGGATCGGCAGCGTCGCGACGTACGTGCCGCCGCGCCGCGCGGTCGCCTCGAACAGCTCGCGCAGCGTGGCGAGGTCACCCGTCGCGCCGGACTCCTGCGACGCCAAGCCGTAGACCGGCGCGAACACGCCCCAGCGGCGAGGCCCGGCGCCCGGCGCGCGCCACGCCAGCATGGGCGCACAGATCGCGAGCGCCTCGCCCGTCGCACCGGCAGCTCGCCAACGCAGCGAGTGATAGCCGTGCTCGCCGACGTGGATCGTCGCGCGCCGGATGCAGCGCAGTGACGGCGTCGGCCTGCGCGTGCGAGTCGGCCGGCAGCTCGAATAACCGGCCGCGCGTGCGGCTCTTGCCGCCGCCTTCGGTCGTGACCTCGAGCTCCCAGTCGCCGTCGCGATCGGCGACAACCGAGAACGGCACGACGACCACGCGGTCCCAACCGACGACGACCGGCGGCACGATCTCGGCCCAGCGCGCGTGCTCCAGCACGGCGAGCGCGGCGGGCGCATCGTCCGCGTTGCGGACCGCGATACCGAGGTCGGGCCCGAGCGCGGAGAGCGCCTGCAACAACGCCTCGTCGCTCGACGCCCACGGCTTCTGCTGCCAGTTCGCGTACTCCGGATCGAGGCCAGCGCGCGCGCGCGAGCTCTTGTGAGTCGACGACGCCACGCTACGCCGACGAGCCGGAGCCACCAGCCCGGCAGAATGCCGAGCTCGAGGACCAGCAGCGGGCACAGCGCCATCACGAACACGAGGCCGGCCGATCGCGTCGACTGCATCGCTTGGGTCGACTCGCGGAAGTACATCGCGGTGACGATCCGCAGGTAGTAGTAGATGCTGATCGCCGAGTTGACGATGCCGATGATCACGAGCCACAGCAGCTGGCCGTTGTACGCGTCCATCGCGGACTTGAAGATGTAGAACTTGCCGAAGAATCCGCCGGTCGGCGGCATGCCGCCGAGCGACAGGAGGCAGACCGTCATCGCGAGCGCCGCGGCCGGGATGTTGGCTCGCGAGCCCGGCCCAATCGTCGATCAGCAGGCGCTCTTTGCCCTTCGAGCCGACGTACGCGACCACCGAGAACACGCCGAGGGTCGTCACGCTGTACGCGATCAGGTAGTAGACGATCGCGCTCTGCGCCGAGCTCGAGCCGAGCCCCATCGAGCACAGCCCGACGAGCAACACGCCGGCATGCGAGATCGACGAGTACGCGAGCATGCGCTTGATGTTGTCCTGGCGAACCGCGGTGATGTTGCCGATCGTGATCGTCAGCGCGGCGATCACGACGAGCGGACTCGCCCAGCCGAGCGTGCCGAACGCCGCATCGCCGCCGAGCGCGACGCCGAACACGCGGATCATCGCGGCGATCGCGGCCGACTTGACCGCGGCAGCCATGAACGCGGTGACCGGGGTCGGCGCGCCGTCGTACGCGTCGGGCGCCCACATGTGGAACGGCACCGCCGCGACCTTGAAGCCGAACGCGACGACGAGCAGGAACGCGCCCGCGATCGCGAGGCCGACGTTCTGCGTGCTCGCGAGCTTCGCAGGCATCGCCGCGAGGCTGAGCGTGCCGGTCGCGCCGTAGAGCAGCGCCATGCCGTAGAGCAGGAAGCCCGGTCGCGAAAGCGCCGACGACGAAGTACTTCATCGCCGCTTCGTTGCCGCGCCGCGAGTGGCGGCGCATCGCGGTCATGACGTAGACGCCGATCGACATCGTCTCGATGCCGAGGAATACCGTGACGAGGTTCGACGCCTGCGCGAGCATGACCATGCCCGACGTCGACAGCAGCATCACGCCGTAGTACTCGCCGATCTTCCAGCCGTGCTCGCGCTGGTGCGCGGGCGAGATCAGCGCGGTCGCCGCGGTCGTGCACCGCGAACAGCGCGGTCAGCACATAACCCATCCGGTCGGCGACGAGCATGCCGCCGAACACCGGGTGTGATTCTCCGGCGCCGAGCTGGCGGTACAAGATGATCGACGGCGATCGCCGAGGCGAGCGAGCCGGCGACGGTCAGGCCCGCGAGACCGGTGTGGTCCTTGCCCTTGTAGAATGCTTCGGCGAGCACGAGCACCATGCCCGCGACCGCGAGGATCAGGTACGGAACGAGCCAGCCGAGGTCCGATGGATCGAACGTCATCGCGGGGCTCCCTTCACACCCTCGATGACCGGCGGGTTCGTTCCGCCGGGCGCGGACGCGGGCGCGGGTGCGGTCTCCTCGTCCGGTGCGGGGACGCGATCGCCAAACGAGTGCGCGGTCGTCCGACAGCGCTCCGCGTCTTCGAGCTGCTTCGCGGTCGGCGTCTTGCCTGGCCAGCATTCGTCCGACCGCGTGTCGAAGTCCTTGACGAACTGATCGACGGACGGCTCCATGTAGTGGAGCAACGGCCGCGGGAACAAGCCCAGGCCGATGATCCCGACGACTAGCACGACGAACGCCAGCAGCTCGTGCGCGCGGAGGTCCGGGAGCTTGCCGTTGCTGCGCCTTGTCGAGCTTGCCGAAGAACACCTTCTGGAACATGAACAGCAGGTAGATCGCGCCGAGGATGACGCCGGTCGTCGCGAGCGCGCGCGAGGATCGCGCGGCGTCGGGCAGGAAGCTCGGATGACCCGCCGGGAACGTGTCGCCGGCGTTGAACGTGCCGAACAGCGTGAGGAACTCGCCGACGAAGCCGGACAGCGCGGGCAAGCCGGCCGAGCCCATCACGACGACCAGGAACAGGCCCGCGAACACCGGCATCTGCTTCCAGATCCCGCCGTACTCGGCTGAGCCGGCGCGTGTGGCGGCGCTCGTAGAGCACGCCGATGCCGAGGAACAAGCCGCCGGTGGTCAGGCCGTGCGACAGCATCGCGTAGATCGCAGCCCGACACCCCCATCGGCACGAGCGCGAGGATGCCGAGCATGCAGAACCCGAGGTGCGAGACCGACGAGTACGCGACGAGCTTCTTGACGTCGTCTTGAGCGAACGCGACGAGCGCGCCGTAGATGATGCCGATCACCGCGAGGATCGCGAGCGCCGGCGCCCACACCACCGCGCCGTGCGGGAACAGCGGCATCGCGTAGCGCAGGAATCCATAGATGCCGAACTTCAGCAGCACGCTCGGCGAGGATCACCGAGCCCGCGGTCGGCGCCTCGACGTGCGCGTCCGGCAACCACGTGTGGAGCGGGAACAGCGGCACCTTGATCGCGAACGCGAGCGCGAACGCGCGCGAAGCACCACACCTGCGCGTGGTACGGCAGCGACACGGTCGACAGCTCTGCGAGGTCCGTCGTGTACGCGCCGCCGTGCGCCGTCAGGACCGCGCCGGCCTTGCACGTAGACGTAGAAGATCGCCACGAGCATCAGCAGCGAGCCGACCATCGTGTAGATCACGAACTTGATCGACGCGTAGAGCCGGCGCTGACCGCCCCAGATCCCGATCAGCAGGTACATCGGGATCAGCATCACTTCCCACAACACGTAGAACAGGAACAGGTCGATCGCGACGAACGCGCCGAGCATGCCGGCCTCGAGCACGAGCATCGCGGCGATGAACTCGCGCACGTGCTTGTCGATCGCGCGCTTCGTGCCGAGCAGCGTCAGCGGCACGATCAACGTCGTCAGCAGCACGAGGAACAGCGAGATGCCGTCGATGCCGGTCTTGAAGTGCGCGCCGAGGCCCGGAATCCACTCGGCGTCGAACACGAGCTGCATGCCCGCGTACTCGGGCCGGAAGAACTTGAAGATCGCGAGCGACATGAAGAACGTCGTCGAGCGAGACGGCGAGGCCGATGCCGCGGTGGAGCGACGCCTCCGCCTTCGGCGTGCACATCACGAAGATCGCGCCGAGCAGCGGCAGCCCGAGCAACAACGGCAGTAAGAATCCGCCGTCGCTCATGGCTTGGCCTCTTCGTCGTGCGTGATCAACTCGGTAACCTCGGTCATCTTCTGCGCGACCGGATCTTCGATGCACAGCGAGACGCGAGCGCCCGTGTTGTCGGGATCGATGACGACCGTCGGCGGGTCCGACGGCTTGTCCGCGTCGCCGTCGCAGCCGCCTCCGCCGTGGAGATGCCAGTGCAGCTTCGTCGCCTTGCCGGCGAGCCCTGCCCCGGTGTCGGCGTCGAGCTCGAGGTGCGTGCGATCGAGGTAGTGATACTCGAACGACGCATGGCGATGGTGCGCGGTGATGAAGAACACCAAGGCCGCGCCGACGACGAGCCCCGCGAGGTAGCGCTGGACCTGACCGTTTTGGAACCAGCGCGACAGCCGGCCGAACAGGCCCACGACGAACGCAGCTCCGTTGACCGCGACGGTATCGATGATGAAGCGATCGACGATCTCGAACAGCCCGGTCGCGAGCGCGCGGAACGGCTTGACGAACACCGCGTCGTAGAGCTCGTCGACCCACAGCTTGTGCTTGCTCGCCTGGTACAGCGGCTTGAGCGGGCCTTCGACGAGCTTCGGCAGCGACGGCGACGGTGCCGCGACCGTAGAACATCCACGCGATCGCGATGCCGAGCGTGGCGACCGCGAGTGCGCCTGCCATCAAGCCGAACGTCAGGCCGTCGGGCAGCTCGCCGTGGATCGGCGTGCCATCGCTGAACACCGCGGTGACGCTCGGTCCGAGCCAGCGCGACAGGAAGTGGCCGACCTCGGCGAGCTGCGCGTGATGCTCGAACCAGGTGACGTGCGGCAAGCCGATGACGCCGAGCCCGAACGCGAACAACGCGAGGACGAGCAGCGGCCCGGTCATCGTCCACGGCGATTCGTGCGCCTTCTTCGCGGCGTCCGAGCGCTCGTTGCCCGCGAACACCATGAAGTACAGCCGCCACATGTAGAACGCGGTGCCGAGCGCCGCGATGACCAGGCCGCGCCCACAGCATCTTGCCGAACCACAGCGGCCAACCCGGCGTACCGCGCCCCACGCGCCGGACAGGATCTCGTCCTTCGACCAGAACCCGGCGAACGGGAAGATGCCGGCGATCGCGAGGCACGAGACCAGGAACGTGATCCGCGTGATCGGCATGTGCTTGCGCAGGCCGCCCATCGTCGTGATGTCGCCGGGCGTCGTCGAGCCGCCGTGCTCCATGCCGTGCATGACCGAGCCAGCGCCAAGGAACAAGCACGCCTTGAAGAACGCGTGGGCCGCGAGGTGGAAGATCGCGGCGACCCAATTGCCGGTGCCCGCCGCGACGAACATGAAGCCGAGCTGGCTCACGGTCGAATAGGCGAGCACCTTCTTCATGTCGGTCTGCGCGAACGCCATGAATGCGGCGGCGAGCGCGGTGATCAGCCCGACCACCGCGACGACCGCGAGCGCCGTCGTCGACGCCGCGTAGAGCAACGACAACCGGCACACCATGTAGACGCCGGCGGTGACCATCGTGGCCGCGTGGATCAGCGCCGAGACCGGGGTCGGGCCGGCCATCGCGTCGGGCAGCCACACGTAGAGCGGGAACTGCGCGGATTTTCCGCACGCGCCGATGAAGAACAGAATCCCGGCCGCGGCGGCGAAGTGATCGTGCAGCCAGAACGGCATCGTCAGGACGTCGTGGTCCCGGCCGGTGAGGTTCGGAATGTCCGCGATGTTCGCGAAGTCCAGGCTCCCCATCCCGACCTTGTCGTGGATGAAGCTGACGTCCTTCGTGCCCCAGTACAGCAAGAACATGCCGAGCAGGAACGCGAAGTCGCCGATGCGGTTGACGACGAACGCCTTGCGGCCCGCGGTCGCGAACGCGTCGTTCTCGTACCAGAACCCGATCAGCAAGAACGAGCACAGGCCGACGCCCTCCCAGCCGATGAACATGACCGGCATGTTCGCGGCGAGGACCAGGATCAGCATCGCGCCCATGAACAGGTTCAGGTAGCCGAAGTAGCGCGTGTAGCCCTTGTCGTGGGCCATGTAGCCGATCGAGTAGATGTGGATCAGCGAGCCGACGAACGTGATGATCAGGATCATCACCGCCGACAGCGTGTCGAGCCGGAACGCGAGCTGCGCCTTGAATGCGCCGATCTCGAGCCAGGTGTAGACGGTCTGGGTCAGCCCGCCGTGCTTCCACGGTGCGTCATCGAGTGCCAGGCCGTCCGGCCCGATACTGTGGTGGGTCAGCGCGATGAACACGAGGTAGAATGCGACCGCGAACGCACCGAGCACCGAGCCGATCGCGACGAACGTCACCGCCGACTTCGACAGCCAGCGGCCGACCACGAGGTTGATCACCGCGCCGATCAGCGGCAGCACGGGCACCCAGATGAGGAGGTTCTGCGCGTTCCATCGGTTAGTGCCTCAACGTCGTCAAACGATCGACGTCGACGTTGCGCCGGCCGCGAAACACCGCGACCACGATCGCGAGCCCGACCGCGGCCTCGGCGGCCGCGACGCCGATCACGATCAGCGCGAACGTGTGAGCCGACATCGCTTCGGTCCCGCCCCACATGCGCGCGAACGTGATCAGCGTCATGTTCGCGGCGTTGAGCATGATCTCGACGCTCATCAACATGATGAGCGCGTTGCGCCGGATCAGCACGCCGGCCACGCCGATCAAGAACAACACCGCGGCGAGCGCGAGGAAGTGGCCGTAGCCGATGTTGAACAGGAGGTCGCTCATTGATCGCCTCCCTGGTCGCGCTCGACCTCGGGGTCTTCCTCGAGCGGCCGAGCGATCGCGATCGCGCCGACCACCGCGACGAGCAACAGGATCGAGATCGCCTCGAACGGGAACAGGCCCGGGCCGAACAGATCGGTGCCGACCGCGGCGACCGAGCCCCAGTCGTGACCGTCGGCGGTCGGCAGCGGAGCCGCATTCGCGACCGTCGGATTCGGGACGTGGACGTGCGCGAGCAGCATCACGAGCCGCGCGACGAGATAGAGGATCGCGATGCCGCCGATCACCTGCCCGGCCCGGCCGGTCGGCGCGACCGGCTCGTCCTCGGGGCGGTTCAAGATCATGATGACGAACACGAACAGCACCATGATCGCGCCGGCGTAGACGAGCAGCTGCACGACCGCGAGGAAGTGCGCGTACAGCATCATGTAGATCGCGGCGATGCCGAGGAAGCTGCCGACCATGCCCATCACCGCGACGATCAGGTTCCGCCGAGTGATCACGAACAGCGCGCCCCCGATCGACGACGCGGCGAACGCCCAGAACAGCAGCGCCATGCCGGCGCCATGCGACTCGACGCGATCGCCGTGAGGGCTACGCATCGCCTCGGACTCCTGGTTGACCGAGATGACGTGGCGCTGCTCCGCGTTCACCCTCGCGCCTTCGCGCGCCGGTTGCGCGAACGCCTGGGTCGCGAACGCGAAGCCGAGCACGAGCGTCAGCAACGTGACCGCGGCGAGGATGCGCGCCGACACTAGGCCGCCGCCTTTTTGATCTTGGCCTCGAAGTCCGCGCGGAACTTCGTGAGGAACCCGAGCATCGGCCACGCGGCGGCATCGCCGAGCGCGCAGATCGTGTTGCCGGCGATGCCGTGAGCGATCGACGCGAGCAGCTCGAGGTCGGTCGGCTTGCCGTTGCCGTCGGCGACCCGGCGCGCGACCTTCTCGAGCCAGCCGGTGCCCTCGCGACACGGCGTGCACTGGCCGCACGACTCGTGGGCGAAGAACTTCATGATCCGCCACGTCGCTTTCGGGATGTCGGTCTGTTCGTCCATCACGACGATCCCGCCCGAGCCCGCCATCGAGCGCAACACCCGACCACCGCCGAGATCGAACTGCTGGCCGGGCCGCACCATCACGGGCTTGATCCGCTCGTCGGTCTGCAGCGCGTCGAACTCGCACGGCACGTCGAGCTCGGACTCGTCCAGCGGCGGCATCGACACGCCGCCCGGAATCACCGCTTTGACCTTGTGGCCCTTCGGCACGCCGCCGCACACCTCGTCGATGATCTTGCGGAACGTGATGCCCATCGGCAGCTCGTACACGCCTGGCTTCTCGACGTGGCCCGACACGCACACGATCCGCGTGCCACCGGAGCGGCCCATGCCGAGCTCGTTGAACCACGCACCGCCCTTGTCGATGATCGCGGGCACGTTCATCAGCGTCTCGACGTTGTTGACGATCGTCGGGTTGCCGAACAGGCCCTTGACCGCGGGGAACGGGGGCTTGAGCCGCGGCAGGCCGCGCATGCCTTCGAGCGAGTTGAGCAGCGCGGTCTCTTCGCCGCAGATGTACGCGCCGGCGCCGCGATGCACCGTGAGCTGAACCTCGATGCCGGTGCCGAGGATGTTCTTGCCGAGGTAGCCGCTTCGCGTAGGCCTCCGCGACCGCGGCCTCGAGCACGAGGTACTCGCGCATCATCTCGCCGCGGATATAGATGTAGTTATGCACGGCCTTGAGCGCGTGCGCGGCGATGATCATGCCCTCGATCAACAGGTGCGGATCCCAGAACACGAGCAGCCGATCCTTGCAGGTGCCGGGCTCGGACTCGTCGGCGTTGCACACGAGGTGGACCTGCTTGGCGTCCTTCGGGACGAAGCTCCACTTCACGCCGGTGGCGAAGCCGGCGCCGCCGCGACCGCGCAGGTTCGATGCCTTGACCTCGTTGGTGATGGCTTCGGGTCTCATCGCGAGCGCCTTGCGCAGCCCGCCGTAGCCGCCGGTCTTCTCGTAGCCGGCGATCGTGCGCGCGGCGTCGTTGCCGAACCGAGCGGTGACGATCTTCGTCGACATGTCGGCCGGCACTAGACGACCTCCGACTCGGGGTGCGGCGCGGCCTTGAGCTCGTCGATGATCTTGCCGACGTCGCCGGGCTTGATGTCATGGAAGTACTTGGTGCCGACGACCGCGCACGGCGCGAACTCGCACGCGGCGATGCACTCCTCTTCGACGAGCTGGAAGTCCTTGGTCGATTGTCCGCGCTTGACGCCGAGCTTGTGCTCGAACGCCTCGAGCACGTCGTAGCCGCCGCGCAACATGCACGAGATGTTCGTGCACATCCGGATCGTCTGGGTGCCGGCGGGCTCGCGCCGGAACATCGTGTAGAACGTCGCGACGCCGTAGACATGCGCGTACGGCAGATCGAGCGTCCGTGCGACGAGCTTGAGCGCGTCGTCGGAGAGATAGCCGTGCTCCTTCTGCGCGAGGTGGAGCGCGGCGAGCACGACGGGCTGCTTCGAGCCGGCGGCCGTATAGCGCTCGCACAGCGCCGCGATCTTGGCCTGGGCGTCCGCGGAGAATTCGAGGGACATCGGGCTGTTGCCTTCTAGTAAGCGAGCGGGCGAAACATAGAGGGCCCGAGCCCGGGAGGTCAACGGAACCGCCGCTCAAAGCGAACAGCAGATCCGTGGTAAATGGGTCGCGGATGGCCGAGCTGACGCGGATCGAGCGGCTCGCGCTGCGCTTCACCGAGTTCGCGAACGAGACCCCGCCCGGCAAGTGGTTGCAGACCCGATTCCTGCGCGGGTTCTCGTACGTCTGGGTCCGCGCCCTGCTCGCCCGCCGCATGCTGTGCGAAGGGCTCGACGACCTGATGAAGTTGCGTCCCGAGGCCGGCGTGCTGTTCGTCTCGAACCACCGCAGCTTCTTCGATCAATACGCGATGCTGCTCGCTTGCTACATGGGCCCGGTGCCGTGGGCGAAGCAGCTCAACTTCCCGGTGCGCGCGAACTTCTTCTACGACGAACCGCTCGGCGTCGCGGTCAATGTGTTCGTCGCCGCCGGCGCGATGTATCCGCCGGTCTATCGCCAGGCCGAGCGCCGCGCGCTCAACGACGAGGCGCTCGACAAGATGGTCGAGATCCTGGGTCGCCCGGGGTCGGTGCTCGGCATGCATCCGGAGGGCACCCGCGGCAAGGGCGACGATCCGTATGCGTTCCTGCCGGCGCAGCCCGGCGTCGGCAAGGTCGCGCTGCTCGGCCGCCCGACCGTGATCCCGACGTTCATCCTCGGCCTCGGTAACAACATCGCCGAGGACATCAAGTGGAACTTCGAAGCGGTCGGCCGACGCGCTCACGCGGTGATCTCGGTGTTCGGCCCCCCGATCGACTACTCCGACCTGCTCGCCGAGAAGCCGCGGCCCGCCCTCTATAAGAAGGCCGCCGATCGGTTCATGGCCGGGATTCGCGCCGCGTCCGAACGCGAGAAAGCGCTGCGCGCCGAGCTCGTCGCCGGCCGGATCGCCGACGACGATCCGAGGTGGATCGCAAATCGCCACGCGGGTGTGCTGTACGCGTTCGAAGGCAAAGAGCCGTAGCGACCGTGTTAACCTGATCGGGCATTGCCGGTCGGGGAAGACGACACGATCGCGGGGAGCTCGCTGCCCATCGGGACGGCGACCGCGGAGAGCGAAGCGGGCGACCTGATCGCCGGCCGCTACAAGATCGTCCGGTGGATCGGCGGCGGCGGCATGGGCCGGGTCTACGAGGCGTTCGACACCGAGCTCGAAGAGCGGATCGCGCTCAAGGTCCTGAAGCCCGGTCTGTCGGCCGAGGCGATCGAACGGTTCCGCCGCGAGGTCAAGCTGACCCGGCGGATCCAGCACCGCAATGTCGCCCGGATGCACGACATCGGCGATCACGGCGGCGAGAAGTTCCTGACGATGGAGCTGATCGACGGTCGGTCGTTGACCAGCGATGTCGGGATGGCGCCGATGACGTGGGACCGGTTGAAGAGCATCGCCGAGCAGATGTGCGATGGGCTCGCCGCCGCCCACGCCGCCGGCGTGGTCCATCGCGATCTCAAACCCGATAACGTGATGGTCGAGCGGATCACGGGACGAGTCGTGATCACCGACTTCGGCATCGCGCGCAGCGAGGATGATCCCGGCGTGACCCGGATCGGCGCGGTGATCGGAACGCCGCGCTACATGGCGCCGGAGCAACTCGCGGGCGCGGAGCTCGACGGCCGCAGCGATCTGTTCGCGCTCGGTGTGATGTTGTTCGAGCTCGCGACCGGACGGCGGCCGTGGGACGGCGATACCGCGGTCGCGATCGCGGTCGCTCAGGCGACGCAACCGCCGCGCTCGCTCGAGACCGCGACCACGCCGATCCCGGCGTCGTTCATCGCGGTGATCGCCGCCTGCCTGCAGCTCGATCCAGCGCAACGGCCTGCGGGCGCCGGCGAGGTCCGAGCCGCGATCTCGGCGGGCGGCGAACCGCTGTCGTCGGCCGCGGTCGAGACCCGCGCATCGCGCAGCTCGAAGCCGCGCCACATGCTGACCCCGCCGTCCCCGAGCCAGACGGTCACGCTCGCCGAGCCGACGACGCTAGCAGTGGTACCGATCGCCTGCGCGCCGACCGACGAGTACCTGGCCGACGGGCTGGTCGAGGATGTGATCGACACGCTGTCGGGTACGGTAGGCCTGCGCGTTCGCCCCGCTGGCATCGTCCGGACGCGTCCGGAGCCGGATGCGCGCGAGCTCGGTGCGCGCCTCGATGTCGATCATGTCGTGATCGGCTCGTTGCGCCGCACCGCTACCGGCCTGCGGGTCAGCGCCCGACTGGTCAGCGTCGCCGACGGCTTTCAGATCTGGGCGCATCGCGCGGACTGCAACGAAACCGAGATCCTCGACCTCGCCGACGAGATCGCCAGCGGGATCGCGACGGCGTTGTCGACGCGCGCGAGCTCGAGCATGCAGCGCACCGATCCACGCGCGGTCGATCTGTATCTCCGTGCGAAGGCGGAGCTGCGCCGCTACTGGGGTAGCCACGCTCTCGCCGCCGCCGACTTGCTAGCGCAGGCCGCGGAGTACGGGCCGGTCTCTCCACCGATCCTCGGCGCGCTCGCGTTTGCGCGGGTCCATGCCTGGGTCATGCGGGGACAGCCTGATCTCGCTCCGGCCGCGCGCGCGGCCCTCGAACGCGGGCTCGCGACGGGCCATGGCGAGGCCTATCTCGCGTCCGCGATCTTCAAGGTCAACAGCGGCGACCCGATAAGCGGTGGCCGAGACCTCGGGATCGCGCTTGCCCGCTCGCCGATGTCGGCGCTCGCGCACGAGACCGCCGGGCGGATCCTGGTCGAGGTGTCGACCACCGCCGAGGCGCGCCATCACTTCGAGACCGCGCTCGGCCTCGATCCCGGCCGGATCAAGGTCATCGCGACCGACCTGGCGCGCCTCGACGGCCTCGAAGGCAAGTGGGACGCTGCCGAAGCACGGTTGAGGCCGCTGCTCGACGATCCCGACCCGGCGATGGTCCAGCTCGGCTCGGTGTTCGAAGCGCGGCTGCATTGCTGGCGCGGCCAGCGCGAACAGATGTTGAACTTCGCCGAGAAGTTCGTGCCGCGGATGGGCGGCAACGCGGCGCGGATCGCCGACTTCGTGAAGCATGCCACGGCGACCGGCCACGTCGATCCCGTCGCGTGGGACTCGTTCCTTGGTATCTACGCGAACCGGGACGCGGACACGCCGACGCGCCAGCAGCTGTTCGGGCTCCAGCTGCTCACCGAGATCGCGCTGATGTTCGGCGATCGCGATGCGGCCTTCGCGACGCTGTCGCGCGCGGTCGAGCGCGGCTTGATGGATATCGTGTGGCTCGATCACTGTCAGGCGTTGCATCCGCTTTATGGCCTGCAGCAGTTCTACGAGCTGCGTATCGCCGTCGCGGAGCGCGCGACCGCGGTGCTCGGGGCAATTCGCGCCGCGTCTTAATCTCGGCTTAAATCGATCGCCGTGCACTTGCAATCGAGTCGCAAGTGTCGCAGGGTCGGGCTCGTGGTTGCTCGGAAGATCGCGCCGTTTGCCCTCGCCCTGTTTGCCACGATCGCCACGACCACCCCCGCACGAGCATCCGTAGATGCCGCGATCACCGGCATCGTCGAAGATCCCCTGTTGCACCCTCTGTCGCGCGCGACCGTCATCGTTCACGACGCCGCCGGCAAGACGGTCGGGCAGAAGCTGACCGGCAAGGACGGCAAGTTCTCGTTCACCGGCATTCCGTTCGGCGACTACACCGTCGAGGCGAGCTACCCGGGCTTGATGGGCGACCACCAGCATCTACAGATCCAATCGTCCGACATCGCGCCGGTCGAGCTCGTGCTCGTCAGCAGCGAAGAGATCATCACGATGCACGAGGACTGGTCCGTTCCCGCGCCGAGCCGCGCGAGCGGCAGCGTCGCGACGATCACGAGGCAAGCGCTCGCCGAGCAGCCCGGGAGTGAAGATCGCCCGGTCACCGACGTCGTCGCCACCCAGCCCGGCGTCGTCGCCGATTCGCTCGGCAACATCTACGCGCGCGGCAACCACGCGAACGTCCAGTACCAGATCGACGGCGTCCCGGTGCCCGACTCGGTCGGCAGCTTGTTCGCCGCGTCGATCCCGGTCCGCCTGGTGCAAGGGCTCGAGGTGTTCACCGGCGGTATGCCGGCGGAGTTCGGCGATCGCCTCGGCGCGGTCGTGAACCTACGCACGCGTGAAGCCGGCGACATTCCCGAGGGCTCGGTCCAGCTGCGCTACGGATCGTACGACACGGTCGAGCCGAGCGCGGTCTATGCGACGAAGGTCGGCGATCGCGGGGGGATGTTCGTCGGCGGCAGCTTGGATTACTCGCAGCGCGCGCTCGACCCGCCCTCGATCGATCCGATCTTGCACGACACCGGTTACACCGGTCGCGTGTTCGGCCGGTTCGACTACGCGCCGTGCGACGTCAACCGCTACGAGCTGTTCGCGACCTACGCGCACAATCGCTTCGACGTCCCGCTCGATCCGACCGCCGTGCCGTTCGATCCCGCGAACCCGGTGCAGCCGACCGATCAATACGGCAACGCCGCGCCGGCGTTCATCCCGCACGACACGAACGCGACCGAGACCGAGGACGAAGCGTTCGTCGCGCTGTCGTTCGTGCACAAGATCGACGACACCGAGTCGATCCAGATCTCGCCACTGTACAAGCTGTCCCGCGGATTATTGTTCAGCGATGCGGAGCACGCGCTCGGCGCCGGCGCCGATCCGGGATCGACCGCGAGCGACGTCACGCGGCTCGCACATCACGCCGGTGCGATCGTCGCGTACTCGAATCACTTCGGGGACAATCTGCTGAAGGCCGGGCTCCAGCTCGACGGGTTGTACGGCGTGACCGACTTCACGTCGTACGTCCGCGACGACGCGACCGGTGGAGGCATCGACCCGTCGATGACCGCGCGCGGCACCGACACGACGTACGCCGTGACCTCGGGCGTGTACGTCCAGGACCACTACTCGGCGCACGGCTTCGCGCTCGATGCCGGCGTGCGCGTCGACGAGCTCCACGTGATCCTGCAGGGCGGCCAGACCAACGACTCGGCCGGCGTCAGCCCGCGGCTCGGCGGCTCGTACTCGGCGACGAAGGACACCGTGATTCACGCGTTCACCGGCGTGAACTGGCAGCCGCCGGCGCCGCTCGACGCCGCGAACGCCGCGCGCGCGCTCGGCGTCGTGCCGCCGAACCAACCCGTCGTCTACGACTTGAAGCCGGAGACCGATCTGTTCGCCGAGGTCGGCGTGACCTCTCGCCTCGTCAGCGAGCTGCGCGCCGGGCTCACCGGCTGGGGCCGCTACGCCTACAACCAGCTCGACGACACGGCGATCGGCTCGACCAGCCTGCTGTCGAACTACAACTTCAGCCGCGGACGAGCGGCCGGTATCGAAGCCGATGTCCAGCTCCGGGTCGGCCCGTGGTTCACCGCGTTCGCGAACGGCTCCTACGGGTTCGCGGAGGGTCGCGGCATCTCGTCGGCGAAATATCTGTTCTCCGCCGAAGATCTCGCGAACACCGGCTGGCAGACCCTCGACCATGCGCAGACGCTGACCGCGAACGGCGGCGTGACGGTCCGCGATGGTCGATTCAGCGCGTCGGGGATCGCGCAGTACGGCTCGGGTTTGCGCACCGGCCCCGACAACGACGAGCACGTGCCGGGTCACGTCCGCGTCGACCTCGGCACGCAATACACGTTCACGCCGAAGGGCTATCCGCTCAAGCTCGCGATCGATGTCATCAACCTGTTCGACGCGCACTACGCCTATCGCATCGGCAACGGGTTCGTCGGCAGCTCGTACGGTGCCGCGCGCAGCGTGTTCGTCACGATCTCCGTGCCGCTCGCGCGCGAACGAAGCAAAGCGACGCACTGACAGCGGCGCAATCGCGTAGGCTCACCGGATGAAGACGATCGCGTGTATTGCCCTGAGTCTCGTCGCGTGCTCGAAGAAGCCGAGCGGCGACCAATGCCAGCAGATCACCGACAAGGCCATGCCGGTGATGCAAGAGATGGCGAAAGCGGCCGGCAAGGACATGCCGCCCGGCGGCGCCGACGAGCTCACCCAGCAGTGCCGCGATCGACTGAAGTCCGGCAAGCCGCTCGACGCGGACAGCAAGTGCATGCTCGCCGCCGGCGATCAGGCCGCGGTGCGCGCCTGCTTCGAAGCAGGCCTCAAGGACTATCAGCGCAAGTCGAAGGCGATAAATGGCAAGGTCGCGCTGCATGCCGCTTCGAGAAGCGCGAAGGAAGCGTTCGTCGACAAGAACGCTTACGTCGTCGGTAAAGCGGGCCCGACGCCGGCGACCGCGTGCTGCGCGCAGCCCGACCATGTCTGCGCCGAAAACCCCACCGACTGGACGCAGTCCCCGATCTGGACCGCGCTCCAGATCCAGGGCGCCGAGTCGAATCAGTACCAGTTGACGTACGAGAGCACCGACGGCAAGTCGTTCGTGATGACCGCGATCGGCGATCCCGACTGCGACGGCCATCCGATGACGCTCACCACCCACGGCAGCATCGGATCGAACGGCGAGCCGGTCGCCGACGACCCGAAGTAACGGCTAGCGCTTGTCGCTGTCTTCAACGAGCCGCGGCACGCCGCGCACCGGCTCGTGCGGCTCGACCTTGTCGCGGACGAACGCGATGAATGCCATCGCCGGTCGCCGCGACGACTCGGACATCGCGAACCGGATGCCCTCGAGCGCCCAGCCGCGGCTGACCCACGCGTTGACCGCTTCCTCGATCGACTCGTCGGTGACGATCGAGAGCTCGACGAACTTGTAGACCATCAGCGCGCCTTCGCGAGCAGCTTCGCCGCGTACGGCGCGTGGTACGTGATGATCGTATCGGCGCCGGCGCGGCGAATGCCGAGCAGCGTCTCGATCACGATCCGCTCCTTGTCGATCCAGCCCTTCTCGGCGGCGGCTTCGATCATCGCGTACTCGCCCGAGACGTTGTACGCGCAGATCGGCATGTTGATCTCGTCGGACACGGCGCGGATCACGTCGAGGTACGCGAGCGCAGGCTTGACCATGATCATGTCGGCGCCTTCGGCGACGTCCATCGCGGCCTCGCGCACCGCCTCGGCGACGTTGCCCGGATCCATCTGGTAGCCCTTGCGGTCGCCTTGCTGCGGCGCGGAGTCGACGGCCTCGCGGAACGGGCCGTAGTACGCCGATGCGTACTTCGCGGAGTACGCGAGGATCGCGATCTGATCGTGACCTTCTTCGTCGAGGCTCTCGCGACACGCGCCGACGAAGCCATCGAGCATGCCGCTCGGCGCGACGACATCGACGCCCGCCTTCGCGTAGCTCACGACCATGCGCGCGAGGTTCTCGAGCGACGCGTCGTTGTCGAGCTCGCCGTGAGACAGCACACCGCAGTGGCCGTGATCGGTGTACTCGCAGAAACACGCGTCGGCGATCACGACGAGGTCGGGGCGCGCCTTCTTGATCGCGCGGATCGCCTTCTGGACGCCGCCCGAGTCCTTCCACGCCTCCGAGCCGACCGCGTCCTTGTGCTCGGGGATGCCGAACAGGATCACGCTCGGGATGCCGAGGTCGAACGCGCGCGAGGCCGCCTCGACGACCTTGTCGACCGAGTAGTGCGACTGGCCGGGCAGCGAGCTGATCGGCTTGTCGATATTCGAGCCCGGGACGACGAACAGCGGATAGATGAAGTCGTCGACGGACAGCCGGGTCTCGCGCACCATGCGGCGCAGCGTCTCGGTCCGTCGCATCCGGCGCGGCCGGTAGTCGGGGTATTGCATCACCTCGGTGGATACACCGCCGCGACCGCTCGCGCTATTCCCTCCGGCGTCGGGGTGGCGGCGACCGCGACCTCGGCGACGCCCGCGGCCCGCAACGCAGCCGCCGTCGTGTCGCCGATCGCGCCGTAGTGCGTCGCGATCGCGGCGAGCGGGCCGATCAGCGCGGCGAGCGCGGTGACTTGGGAGGGTGCGAACAGGGCACACACCGCGGCGCGCCCGGACTCGAGCAGCTCCCTGCCGCGAACGAGCTGCGGCTCGCCGGCATCGACCGCGACCGTGCGGTACGCGATGACGTCGACGACGTCGGCGCCGGCGGCGCGCAAGATCTCGACCGCGTCGGTCCGGCCCTCTTCCGCGCGCGGCACGAGCACGCGGCGCCCGGCGAGCGCGCGCGCGGCGACGAGCCGGCGTGCGAGCTCGGCGCCGTCGTTCGCCCCGTCGGGGTGGTGCGCCGCGATCTTCGCGATGCCGAGCGCGCGTCGGGTCGCCGGCCCCACCGCCCAGACCTCGGGCAGCTCGCGACCGGCGGCCGCGCGAGCGAGCTCTTGCGCCGCGCGCGGGCTCGCGACGACGATCGCGGCGTAATCCAGGTCGAGCGCCCGGGGCAAGGCCTCGCGATCCGCGGCGGCGGCGGTCTTCGTCACCGGCATCGCGACGGTCTCGAGCCCGAGCGGCGCGAGCGCCGCGGCATACGCTGCCGCGGACGCGAGGTCGCGAGTCACCACGGCGAACGCCATACCTCATGGTAGCGTGCTGCGGTGCGCTCGTTCCTGATTGTCGCGCTGATCGCGATCGGCTGCTCGACCACCGGCGCGCGCGAGGATCATCCGGTGGCGAACAGGACCAGCACGGCGACGACGCCAGCGCAGCCGAGCGGCGCCAAGGTCTACATCGGCACGCCGCGCGGCGAGGTCGCGGTTGCGGTCGAGGTCGTCAAGACGCCACGCGCGATCGAGCGTGGCCTGATGTACCGCCAGAACCTCCCGCCCGACGACGGCATGTTGTTCCTGCTCGGCGTCGAGAAGGATTGGCCGTTCTGGATGCGAAACACGCTGATCCCGCTCGACATGATCTACATCGCGAAGAACATGACGGTGGTCGGCGTCATCGCGAACGCCGAGCCCGAGACCGACACGATCCGTTCGGTCGGTGAGACCTCGCTCTACGTCCTCGAGGTCAACGGCGGGTGGTGCGCCTCGCGCGGCGTCGCCGTCGGCTCGAAGGTCCGGTTCGAAAAAGTCGAGCGCTAGACCTGTCCCTAGACGCCGAGGTGCATCGGGCTGTGCGTGACGGTCGCGCAGAAGACGTTCGAGTAGCCCGATTCGCCGTTCGCGTTGTACGCGGTGAGCGCGAAGCACGCCTGGTCGCCGATCCGCAGGTGGAGATCGGTCCAGCCGTCATACGCCGACGACGGCATCGCGGGATCGAAGCCCGCGCGATCGACCGAGATGTCATCGATCTGCGTGAACGTCGACGTGTCGTCGGTCGAGCCCATGTACAGGCGGTAGCCCTCGATCATGTCCGCCGGTGCGTTCGGGTTCCACGTGAGCGTGATCGTGACGCCGATCGCGCACGTCGCGCAGCCGACGGTGACGGCGACGGCCGCGGTCGAGGTCGTGCCATCGGGGTTCGACACCGTGTAGTGCAACGAGTCGGCGCCGAGATAGTCGGTGCCCGGCGTGTAGGTCAGCGTTCCGCTCGAGTCGATCGACGCCGTGCCGTAAGCCGGCGTCGTGATCGCGAGCGTCGCGCCGTCGTCGACGCCGTCGTCGTTGTCGAGCACGTCGAGTTGCGCCGGCGTGTTCATCTCGACCGCGAGCTGATCGTCGACCGCGTCGAGCGCGGTGACTCCACCGCTGCCGCCGCCGGGTTTCGTCTTCGAAGCGCAGGCGACCGTCAGTAACATCGTCGCAACACAAAGCATCGAGGTGCGCATGACGGCGATGAAGTGCAAGCGCGAGGCCGCGCGAGATTTCACGGGCTTGCTCGCGCCGAGCGCCGGTCTTGCCGGCGAGCCGAGTTGCCGGTTGGGGGCTGGGACGCCCCGACCTCGCAGTTGTGACCGCGTTCATCGCGTCGCTGCGGTGATCACGGCGTCGACCCGCCGCTGCCACCGCTCGGCGGATCGGTGACGTACGGCGGGATCTGCACGGTGATCGACGCGCTCTGCGTCGCGGGCGTAGCTGCGACGCTGACCGGCTGACAGACCGCGAGCAACGTCCCACCGTGGCGCTCCGCGTAGCTCATCGCGCCGAACCCCTGGACCTGCAGCGGCAACGCGACGACGCACGCCGAGTACGTACCCGGCACGACGTCGGTGAACACCGCGGGACCGCCCGCGCGGATGATCGACATCTGCGATGTGCCCGCGCCTGCAGCCGCGAGGGCGAGCGACAGCGCCTGCGCCGTCGTCGCCGCGATCGGCACGCTCGAGATGTAGGCGACCGCCATCCCGACCGGACTGCCGGTCGCGACCGCGGTGAGATCGAGCTCGACCTCGCCTTGGTTGACCGTGAGGTTGACGGTGACGTTCGCGCCGGGCGGCACGTCGACTTGTTGCGAGTAGAACTGCAAGCCTCGGCGCGGCGACCCGATCGTCGCGGACACTTTGTACGTATCGGGCGCGAGGCGATCGAAGCGAAACGCGCCGTCCGGTCCGGCGACGACGACGTTGAGCGCGCCGGGTGTCGTCGTCGATTGCGCCGTGACCGGCAGGCCCGCCGCGGGCTGAGTGCCTTGCATCAACACGCCGGAGATCGACCCGTAGGGCTGGAGCTCGATCACGAGCTGGGTCGCGGTCTGCGAGCCCTCGGGCACGAGCACCGCCTTGCTGCGGCCGATCGGCGGGAGATCCGCGATGATCGTCAAGTTGCCGTCGCCGAAACCCGCGAGCGAGAACGAGCCGTCGGGACCGGTCGTGTCGGTCTTCGTGCTGCCCGCGAACGTGCCCGGGAGGTTGCCCATCGGCGTGTCGTTCGTGCTGCCGCCGCCGATCACTTGGCGACCGGCGTAGACCGTCGCGCCCGGGACCGGTTGGCTGCCCGACACGACGATGCCGGCGAGCTGGCGACCTTGCGTGACCGAGATCGTGCCGACGTCGGCGGTCTTGTTCGACTCGACCGTGACGTCGACGCCTTTGCTGTCGAAACTCGGACCGCGGACCTGCAAGTTGTAGTTGCCGGGTGGTACGCCGGTGATCTCGAAGTCGCCAGTGACGAACGAGTCTTGGATCGGACCGAGCGTCACCGTGATCGCGGTCGGCGCATGCCCGTCGGTGAACGCGACCGTGCCTTTGACGCCGCCTTCGCCGGGCAACACGATCTTCACCTGATCGTCGCCGGTCTTGGCATCGACGCCGTCGCCGCCGCGCCGACCTCGGCCACCGCCGAAGCCATGCGCATCGCCGCTGCGACTCGCGCGCACCCGGTAGTTGCCCTCGGCGAGCCCGGTCAGCTTGAACCGACCGCCGGCATCGGTGATCTCGACGTTGCGTCCACCGCCGCCGCGCATCATCCCCGGGTTGAAGCCGCCGCCGCCGCCGTCCATGCGCGGCGACGCCGAGACCTGCGCGCCCTCGACCGGGTTGCCGTCGAGATCGACGACCTCGCCGGCGATCGACGCCGTGAGATCGAGCGTGATCACGACCTTGTCGACGTCGCCTTTCGAGGCGTCGACCTCGACGCCGCTCGACCCGCCCTTCTCGTGCGTCGCCGAGGCGACGAGTTGTTCGCGCGGCAGCCCGCGGATCGAGAACCCACCCGACGCATCGCTGTACGCTTGGCGCGCCGGTTGGCGACCACCGCCGAACCCGGGGCCGCGGCGGCCCCGGCCCGACGGCCCGATCCGGACGCGCGCTCCCTCGACCGGACCGCCGGCGACATCGACGACCTTGCCGCGCACCACGACCCCGGGCGCGAGCGTGACGACGACATCGCGCTTCTCGGTCACACCGTCGAGCGTGACCATCGCGGAGGTTCCCGACGCGTGATCGGGATGCGTCGCGAGAAACCGAAACGAGCCCGCCGGCAACGCCGCGAATCGGAACGCGCCTTTCGCGTCGGTCGTGATCGCGTCGAGTCGCGGATCCGCGGGAGAGCGGAACTCGCTAGCGGCGACGTTCAACACGCGCGCGCCGGCGACCGGATTGCCTTCGCTATCGACGACGCGCCCCGAGACCGCGGCGCCCGTCACGAGCGCGAGCCTGACCGCGAGCTCGCCGCGGACCCGCACCCGCTTGTACGTCTTCGCCGATCCTGCCGCATACGCGACGATGTCGTACGGCCCGGGCAGCACCGGCTTGAACGTGACCATCCCACCTCGCGTCACGTCGGTCTGCAGATCGTCGCCGCGCAGCTCGACCGTGGCGGCGTCGACGGGCTTGCCATCGCTGCCGACCACGGTCACGGCGACCGCCGCGCCGGCTCGCAGGTGCAGCACGATCGGCTCGGTGTTCGCCGTCAACCGTGCGGTCACCGGCCCGGCGACCCCCTCCGGTGCGCGCGCGAGCAACGTGTACGACCTGCCGACGAGGTGCTCGAACACGAAGCTGCCATCCGCTTGGGTCGCGACCGAGCGCGGCGGGTTTGCGACGAGCACGACCGTGGCGCCGGCGACCGGGTGGTCCGCCTCGCCCACGACCTGGCCCTCGAGCCGGAGCGTGCCGACCGGATCATCATCGGCGAGCACCGGGAGCTGCGCGATCGGGTCGCCACCCGGTGCGCGGTCGATCGAGCGCGGGATCGCCGGATCGCTTCGGCCCGGCTCGACCTTCGCCGCGTCATTGCCGCGATGATGCCGCCATGCGATCGCGACGCCGACGACAACCAGCGCACATCCGGCGACAACCAGCGCACGTTTCACGAGCGCATCATCGCAGAATCCTGTGTGAACATGTTTTTCAGCCCCGACGCCGATCATTTATCGGGGCGTGAGGCGCCGATCACTGCAACAAGGGACCGTTCCTGCTTATTGTGCAGCGTCGGGGTTCTGGGATAGAACACGGCATCCGAATCTTGCTCAGGGGAGCCCATGCTGAATCGTAAGCATCTCTTAGCCGCGCTGTTGCCGGCCTCGATCGTCGCCTGTGGCGGCGGTGGCGGCACCATCATTCCCGCTGGTCCTCACACCCACTACGTGGCCGACAACATCTACGTGCCGACCAATAACACCGAGGCGCGTCAGGACGGCCTCGACCTCAACGGCGACGGCACCGTCGACAATCAGCTCGGCATGGTGTTGTCGGCGCTGGCGAGCACCGCCGGCTTCGACATCCAAGGCACGATCAACAAGTCGGTCCAAGAGGGCACGATCATCTTGCTCGGCGATGTCCAGACGACGGACTTCACGAACGCCGCGGCCGCCGGCATGCAGGTGTTGCTCGGCGACAGCGCCGACCCCGCCGCGTGCAACACCGGCGAGACCTACACGTGCGACATGTCGACCCCGCCGGTGTGCTCGGGCTGCGGCCATCACCTGACCGGGTCCGCGAGCTTCCAGATCGCGGCGGACTCGCCGACCGACGCCGAGCTCGCCGGCAAGTTCATCAACACCACGTTCGACGGCGGCCCGGGCGACATCACGCTCCAGATCGCGTTGACCGCGGGTAACCCGATCACGCTGAACCTCATGGGCGCGCGGATCGAGGCGAACGACGTCTCGGCGACCGAGATCGGCGATCCGACCGCCGAGCCACCGACCGGCGCCGTGCTCGCTGGCGCGATCAGCCAGGACGACATCAACAACACCGTGTTGCCCGCGGTTCAGAGCCAGCTCAACCCGCTCGTCATGCGCGACTGCACCATGCTGTCGGCCCCGCCCGGCTGCGGCTGCACCGATGGCTCGACCGGCAAGCTGATCCTCGGCTTCTTCGACGGCGATCTCATGAACGACCCGGCGGACTGCATGGTCTCGCTCGACGAGCTCGAGGGCAACACGCTGATCATGAGCCTGCTCATGCCGGACGTCACGATCAACGGCGTCATGGCGCTGTCGCTCGGCATCAAGGCGACGTTCGTCGGTGGCACGTTCACGGTTCCCGGCGAGACGACGCCTTAGGTCGGAGCCCGAGCCAGGTGCGCGCTGCCCACGAGGCCGGCGTCGTCGCCTAGCTCGGCGAGCGCGATCGTCAGCGGCTCGAACGACGCCGCTGGCGTCGCTATGGCGAGCGTCGCGACCACGAGCTCGTACAGCATCGGGCAGCGGCCGAGCAGGCCACCGCCGAGTACGAGCCGTTCACTATTGAGTACCGCGAGTGCGTTGCCGAGCGCGATCGCGAGCAGCGGGCCGAGCTCGGTCCACAAATCGAGCGCCCAGTCATCGCCGGCTGCCGCGGCGGCGTCGACGTGGCTCGGGGTGACGCGATCGAGCCCTCCGGCCGCGGCGATGATCGCCGGGCTGACACCCGCGGCGAGCTCGCGCGCGATCCGCGCCGCGACGTAGCTGCCGCCGACATAGGCCTCGACGCAGCCGCGCTGGCCGCACGCGCACGGCGCCGCCGCGTCATCCCACCGGACCTTGACGTGACCGATCTCACCCGCGCAGTGGCTCGAACCGGTGACCAGCCGACCGCCGCTGATCACGCCGGCGCCGATCCCCGTGCCGACGTAGACGCCGAGCACGTCGCGACAGCCGCGCGCCGCGCCGGCGACATGCTCGCCCCACACGATCGCGTCGACGTCGTTGTACACGCGCAGCCGGAACCGCGAGCCCAGGCGAGCCGCGAGCCGTTGTCCGAACGCGACGTCGCGCCAGCGCAGGTGGGGCGAGCGTGCGACCGTGCCTTGCGCGTCGCGCAGCATCGCCGCGATGCCGACTCCGACCGCGACCTCGTCGCGACCCGGCGCCAGCTGCTCGCACACGACGGCGACGCGCTCGATCACGCGGTCCGGGTCGCGCGGCTCGCCGACCAGCTCTTTGTGACTGCGCACGAGGGTGGTGCCCGCTGGATCGAAGGCCGCCGCTCGCAGGTTCGTACCGCCGAGATCGACGCCGAGGATCACGATGTACCGGCGACCGCGGCGGCGATCGCCGCATCGATCTTCGCTTTGATCTGCGCGAGCCGCTCGGC
Source organism: uncultured delta proteobacterium (assembly GCA_963848295.1). Taxonomy (GTDB): domain Bacteria; phylum Myxococcota_A; class Polyangia; order Haliangiales; family Haliangiaceae; genus JABFXX01. Next base: position 929,550 of record CAWKDB010000010.1, read on the forward strand.
GCTGACCGCTTCGCAGCGCATGACGAGCGCTGGCTGCGTGTTCGAAGCGCGCACGAGCCCCCAGCCGCCGTCGAACCGCGCTCGCACGCCGTCGATGTCCGTGACGTCGCGCACCTCGGGATCCGCGCGCAGCGTCGCGGTCACCGACGCCACGACCGCGAACTTCTTGTCGTCGGGGCAATCGACCCGCAGCTCCGGCGTATTGATCGCGATCGGCAGCTCGGCGGCGAGCGCCGCGAGCGTCGGACCGCGTGACACGATCTCGAGCAACCGCGCGCCGGCGTAGATCGCGTCGTCGAAGCCGAGCCAGCGGTGCGCGAAGAAGATGTGACCGCTCATCTCTCCGGCGAGCTGTGCACCGACCTCCTTCATCCGCGCCTTGATCAGCGAATGGCCCACCTTCCACATCTCGACCGTGCCCCCGGCGTGCTCGAGCTCGTCGTACATCACCTGGCTGCACTTGACCTCGCCGACGAACGTCGCGTGCGGCACTTCGGCGAGCACCGCCTTGCCGAACAAGATCATCAGCTGATCGCCCCACAGGATCCGCCCGGTGCCGTCGACCGCACCGAGCCGATCGGCATCGCCGTCGAGCGCGATCCCGAGCTCGGCGCCTTCGTTCGCGATCATCGCGATCAAGTCGGCGAGGTTCTCCGGCTGCGTCGGATCGGGGTGATGGTTCGGGAACCGGCCATCGAGGTCGCAGTACAGCGGCACGACGTCGAAGCCGAGCCGGCGATACAGCGCGACCGCGGTCGGTCCACCCGCGCCGTTGCCGGCATCGACCACGATCTTGCAGCGGCGCGGCCCGAGGTCGAGCTGGGAGGTCGCGAACGCCTGATACGCCCCGATGATGTCGCGCGAGTGCATCGGGAACGTCGGATGGGGCGCGGGCTCGGCGAGCAACTCCGCGACGCGGTCGCGCAGGGTGGTGATCGCAGCGCCGTAGAGCGTGGCGAAGCCCGCGAGGATCTTGAAGCCGTTGTCCTCGGGCGGATTGTGACTGCCGGTGATGATGACCGCGGCAGTCGATTTCAAGTGATGCGCCGCGAAGTACAGCACCGGAGTCGGCACGATGCCGACGTCGACGACCTCGGCGTGGACGCGAATGCCTTCGGTCAGCGCGGAGAACAACCGCGGCGAGGTCAGCCGGCAGTCGCGCCCGACGACGACCATCGGCTTGTCGGCGCCCGGCTCGCGCCTCGCGCTCGCGAGCTCGCCGATCGCGTTGCCGAGGGCGGTCACCGTCGCATCGTCGAGATCGCGCTCGGCGACGCCGCGGATGTCGTACTCGCGAAACGCGCGCGGATTCACGCCTCAGAGATAGCGCGCGAGACCGCGAGCCGAAAGCGCTTCGATGACTTTGCGAACGTCTTGCGCCTGATCTTTGTGAATCACGAGGATGGCGTCGCCGGTCTTGACCACGACGAGATCGGACACGCCGACCGTCGCGATCAGCGTCTGGTCGTCGGTGACGACGACGTTACCAGCGCCGCCGATGACGAGCGCACCGCCCACCACGGTGTTGCCGGTCGCGTCGACGCCGCGGATCGCGGGGAGCGCGGCCCACGAGCCGACATCGTCCCACCCGACCTGTGCCGGCACAGTCACGACGCCGGCGGCCTTCTCCATCACGGCGTGATCGATCGAGATCGAGGCGAGTGCCGGGTACAAGGCCCTCGCGTCGCCACCCGCGGCGATCGCCCGAACGGCCGCCGCGGTCGCGGGCAAGTGACGATCGAGCTCGGCGAGCAACCGGCGCGCCGACGCGCAGAACATGCCGGCGTTCCACAAGTGGCGGCCATCGGCGAGGTAACGCTCGGCGGTCGCGCGATCGGGCTTCTCGACGAACCGAGCGACCGGCGCGACCTGACCGACCACGGCAGGCGCGGCGAGCTCGAGGTAGCCAAACCCGGTCTCGGCGCGGGTCGGCGTGATGCCGATCGTCGCGATGACGTCGCTGTGCTCGGCGGCCCAGAGCGCGGTCGCGAGCACGGCCTGCATGCCGGCGCGGTCGGTGACGTGCTGATCCGCCGGCAGCACGGCGAGGACAGCATCGGGATCGCGCACCGCGAGGATCGCCGCCGCCAGGCCGATCGCCGCCGCGGTATTGCGCCCGACCGGCTCGGCGAGGAGCTCGACGTTCGGGACGACCGCGCGCGTTGCCTCGGCCTGCGCCTCGGCGGTCACGACCATCACGCGATCACCGGCGAGCGCGCGACCGAGCCGGACCGCCTGGGCGACCATCGGCTCGCTACCGTCGAGCGCGAGCAACTGCTTCGGCTTCGCGCGGCGACTCGCCGGCCATAACCGCGTGCCGCTGCCGCCCGCGAGCACGACCGCGTGGCGCACTACGGTTCACCGAGATCGTGAATGTGATGCTTGGGACGGCGCAGGTTCGCGAGCCACTGCTTCGCGCGATCCGAGATGACGTAGAACGCGGGCACGACGAACAGCGAGAGCAGCGTCGAGAGGATCAGCCCGCCGATGATCGCGTCCGCCATCGGTCCGCGCGTCTCGGCGCCTGGTCCGAGGCCGAGCGCAGACGGCACCGCCGCCATCATCGTAGCGACCGCGGTCATGAGGATCGGGCGCAACCGCACCGGGCCGGCGCGCCGCATCGCCTCGGCGGCATCGAGGTTCTCTTTGTGGCGAACCTCGTTCGCGTAGTCGACGAGGATGATCGAGTTCTTCTTGACGATGCCCATCAACAGCAACAGGCCGATCATCGAGAACACGTTGAGCGTCTTGCCGGCGATGAACAGCGCGACCATCGCGCCGGCGAGCGACAGCGGCAGGATCGTGAGCACGGTGATCGGGTGCAAGAACGAGTTGAACTGTGACGCGAGCACCATGTACGCGACCATGATCCCGACGATCAGCGCGAACACGAGACTGCCCATCGCGTCGCCGAACTGCGAGCTCTGGCCCGACAGCGATAGCGTATAACTCGGCGGCATCGTCGCCGCGAGCTTGTTGACCTCGGCGAGCGCGTCGCTCTGCGATTTGCCCGGCGCGACGTTGCCGGTGATCCGGATCGCGCGCTGCCGGTTGTCGTGGTTGATCTGGAGCAACTCCGGCTGGTCCTTCATCGTCGTCACCTGGGACAGCGGGACCATCGCCGGCGGGTTGCCGTTGACGCCGGCGGTCGCCCGGACCTGGAGCAACGCGAGGTCTTCGGGCCGCGATCGCTGGGTCGCGAGCAACCGCATCTCGATGTTCATGCGCCGGCCGTCGGAGGTGGAGTACTGGCCGACGATCGAGCCACCGATCAGCGTCGAGATCGCCGCGGTGATATCCGAGATATTGACCTGAAGGTCCTGCGCCGCCGGCCGATCGGGCGCGATCGCGAGCTCGGGCGGTCCGAGGTTGTAGTCGCTGGCGATGTCCACCGCCGTGCCGCTGGCCTCGAGCTGTTTCTGGATCGTTTGCGACAGGCCGATCAACGTCGCCCAGTCGGAGCCGTGGATCGTGAACTCGATCGGGCTGCCCTTGCTGCCGGCAAAGCCTTGCTGCGATAGGTCGATGACGGTCGCCTTGACCCCGGCGATCTTCTTGAGCTCGTTGCGCAGCGTGTTCTGGAACTCGGCCTGGGTGAACTTGCGCTGCTTCGGGTCGACCATCGTGATCTGCAGCGACGCCGAGCCGATGCTCACCGTCGTCTGCACGCCGATCACCTCGGGGTGCTTCGCGAGCACGGCCTCGACTTCTTGAGTGAGCCGATCGGTCTCGTCGAGGTTCGCGCCGATCGTGGTCTGGACCCTGAGCTGGAGCCGGCTCTGATCCTGCGATGGCACCATCTCTTGCTTGAGCTGCTTCGCGGTGAACCAGGCCCCGACGAGGCACACCACTGCGAACACGAGCACGGTCATCGGGAACCGCAACGCGAGTCTGAGCCCGCGCGCGTAGACCCTGGATAGCGCCTCGAACCCGCGATCGCCGATGCGCGCGACCAGGCCCTTCGCGGCGCCATGCGCGACGTTCAGCATCTGCGCACAGCGCGCGGGCGCGAGCGTGATCGCCTCGACGTACGAGATCGAGACCGCGACCGACAGCGTCACGCCGAACTGCAAGAAGTACTTGCCGATCACCCCTGTCATGAACGCGACCGGCATGAAGATCGCGATCACGGCGAGCGTCGCGGCCAGAGCGGCGAACGTGATCTCCTTCGTGCCCTCCGAGGCAGCGGTGATCTTGTCCTTACCCATCTCGGCGTGGCGATAGATGTTCTCCATCACCATCACCGCGTCATCGACGACGAGGCCGACCGCCAGCGACAACGCGAGTAGGGTGAACGTGTTCAGGGTCCAGTGGCAGAAGTAGATCACCGCGATCGTGCCGAGCAGCGACATCGGGATCGCGAACAGCACGTTGAGTGTCGACGACAGCGAGCCGAGGAACAGCCAGCACACGATCGCGGTCAGGATCACCGCGAGCCCGAGCTCGATGCCGATCTCGTCGACCGACTCCTTGATGAACTGGGTCGTGTCGAACAACACCGAGATCTTCATCCCGGGCGGCAGCGTCTTCTGGATCTCGTCGCAGGTCTTGCGCACCTCGTCCGCGACCGACACCGCATTCGAGCCCGGCTGCTTGAGGATGCCCATCGCTTGCACCGGATCGCCGTTCATCCGCGCCGACGTCGTGATGTCCTCGAAGCCGTCTTCGACGATCGCGACATCGCCGAGCCGGGTGATCAACGCGCCGGTCCGCTTGATCTGGATGTCGCGCAGCGCTTGGAGGTTGGGCACCTCGCCGAGCACGACGACATCGATCGCCTTCTGGTCGTTCGTCATCTGGCCGCCGGACGACATCGACGTGGCTGCTTCGTGATCGCGGTCGTGATATCGCTGACCGTGACGCCGGTGGCCTGGAGCGCGTCGGCACGGATCCAGATCCGCACGGCGCGATCGAGGTAGCCCATCATCTGGACCTGGCCGACCCCATCGAGCGTCGCGAGCGCGTCTTGAATCTGATAGCGCGCGACGTCGGCGAGCAACTGGCGCTTGAACGCGCCGGACACGCCGATCGTGATGATCGCGGTGTCGTCGGGGTTGCTCTTGCTCACGGTCGGCGGCTGGACCGTCGCCGGCAGCTGGCGCTGGACCTGGGCGACCTTGGCTTGGACGTCCTGGACCGCGAGGTCGATGTCGCGATCGATGTCGAACGTCGCGGTGATCCGCGCCGAGTTCTGCTTCGACTGCGACGTGATCTCTTGCACGCCGGTGACCTGTGCGAGCACGTCCTCGAGCGGATTGACGATGCCGGTCTCGACATCGGCGGGCGACGCGCCCGGCCAGGTCGCGCTGACCGTGACCGTCGGGTTGTTGACGTCGGGGAATTGGCTCACGCCGATGCGCGTGACCGAGATGATGCCGAACAGGATCGTCCCGCACATCAGCATCCACGCGAACACGGGACGCTTGAGGCAGAGATCGGTGATGTTCATTGCGCCGCCGACCCGCGGTGGCGGTGCCCGCTGCCCGAACCGTCACCCGCGGCGGGCTGCGCGGCCGAGCCGTCGTCGATCGGCGCGGTCGGAGCGTTCGGCACGCCGGCGTCCGCGGCCGGCAGCTTCTCGGCATCCTCGAGCGTGAGCTTGCTACCGATATTCACCGGCGCGCCTTCGCTCAACGGCTCGATGCCGCGCACGACCATGACGTCGCCGACCTTGACGCCGCGCGTGAGCTCGACGCCGCCGTCGGCGGTATGCATGCCGAGCTCGACGACGTGCGCGTGCGCGATGTTCTTGTCGTCGATCGTGTAGACCAGGTTGCCTTTTTCCGACGGCGCGACCGCGAGCGAGGGCACGACGATCGCATCGCGGCTGGCGCCGAGCGGCACGGAGACCTCGCAGAACGCGCCCGGTCGCAGCCAGTACTCGTGATCCTTCTCGACGACGACTTCGCCGACCACCGGCACGAGCCGAGTCGTCGGGTCGGCCGCGCCCGCGACCAGCGTCAGCTTCGCCTTGAACTGCCGCGTGCTCTCCCGGAGCGTGACGTCGGCGATCAGCCCCTGTGGCGATGCCAACGCGGCCTGGAGTCGCGGCGCGTCTTGCTCGTTGACCTGAAAGTTCAGTTGCAGTGGATCGCGCTGGAGGATCGTCGCGAGCACCGCGCCGGGTTGGAGATACTGGCCCTGTTGCACCGTGCGGGTCTGGACGACACCGGCGATCGGCGCGCGCACCGCGGAGTCGCGCAGGTTGAGCTGCGCGATCTTCAGCGCCTCTTTCGCGGCGTCGACGTCGGCCTTGGCGGTGTCGACCGCGGTCTGCTTCTGCTCGATCTCTTCGCCCGGCACGAGCCCCGGTGATTCCTTCTGCGCGGACACGCGGCGCTCGAGTGCGGCTTCCGCCGACTTCTCGGTGGCGATCGCCTTTTGCAGCGTGCTCTTGCCCTGCTCCACCGCGATCGCGTAGCGCTCGCTCTCGATCGTGGCGAGCACGTCGCCCTCCTTGACGTTCTGGCCTTCGGCGAACGACACCTTGTCGACCGCACCGCCGACCCGCGCCGTGATCTGGACCTGCTGGAACGCGGCGAGGCTGCCCGGCGCGCTCACCGTGTATTGCAGCTTGCGGCTCTCGAGCGGCGCGACATCGACCGGATACGCGAGCTTTTGTCGCTTGCCGCCGACGTCGGCTGGTTTCGAGCACGCAGCGAGCACGGCACATAGCACGACGGCGCGGGTCATTTGGTCTCCGGTCCAACCGGGTCGAGCCCGATCGCTTGGCGCAACGCCAGGTAGGCGGTCGCGACGGTGAATTCGGCCTCGGCGTAGGTCACCTCGGCCGAGAACCGATCGTTGTTCGCGTCGACGAGCTCGATCGCTTTGGCCAGGCCCTGCTTGTAGAGGATCGCGGTCTCGTCGGCGCTCTTGCGCGCCGCATCCATCGAGTCCTTCGCGCCGCCCATCGCTTGCTGAGCCGCAGCGAGCTGCGCGATCGCGGTGCGCACTTGTTGATCGACCGAGCGGCGCAGCGTCGTCGTCGTAAGATCCGCGATCTCGGCCTGCGCGGTGCGCGACCGCTCGTCGGCATCGCGCGAGCCGGCGTCGTAGATCGCCCACCCCGCTGACAGCATGATGTTCGCGTCGACATCGTGACCGTCCGCCTGGATCGTCGTCGACTGCGCCTGCGCGGTCGCCGAGATGCCGAGCGTCGGCAAGAACCGCAGGTGCGGCTCTCGAGCGAAGTCGTGCGCGGCATCGGCGGCGCGTGCCCTCGCCACGAGATCGGGCCGGTGCGCGAGGCCCTGCGCGATCAGCGGCTCGGGGTTACCCGGCGGTAACCGACCGGCGGCCAGCAGCGAGGTCGGCTCGGCGAGGTTGCGGGCGACGACGGCGTTGATCGTGAACTCGAGCTCGATGTACGCGGCGTCGAGCGCACCGCCGTCGGACGCGAGCTCGCGCTCGGTGTCGGCCTCGGTCACTTGCGCGCGCGTCACGTCGTTCGAGCTGACGAGCTGCGCCTTGAATTGCGCGGTGGTGTCGGCGACATCGGCCTTCGCGGTCTCGAGCTTGCGCTGCGCGGCTTGCACGACCTTGTCGGCGAGCAAGACCGCGAAGAACGCCCTGGCCGCGTCGTACGCGAGCAGCCGCTTGTCATCGACCGATTGCGCGCGCTGGCTCGCGAGCAGCTGCTTGGCCTGGCTGTACAACGGGAACGCCGACGGTGTGATCAACGGCTGTGACAACGTCACCGAGCCCTTCGCGGTGTCGCGCGGCGACTTGTCGAACGGCCCGAAGGTGTCGCTGCCGACGGCGCTCAGCACCGGCAGGAACGCGACCTTCGCTTTCTGGACGCCGGCATCGGCGACCGCGATGTTGAGGTCGGAGATCTGCGCGCGTTCGTTGCGAGTGAGCGCGAGCTCGATCGCTTGCGCGAGTGTGAGTCCGCTGACCGCCGCGGGCGTGGCGCCGGGCGCGTCACCATGCGCGACCGGACCGCCGGCTAGCGCCGTGACGGCCGAGGCCGCCCAAACGTAGACCGCAAACCTTCGCATCCCCATCGAGGTAAGCATACGGGTGGTGCAACGCGCCCGGCCCCGGGCGCGGCACTGACTTTACACTTGTTCACGACGACTCGGGGGCAAAGCGGCCACCGTTCACGACGCCTCGGCGAGCTGGCGTGCGAGCCGCGTGACATCTGCGCGCGACAACCCGGCGTGTTGCACCGGCTCGAGCGTGAGGCGCTCCCCCGATACGAGCTCGGTCGCACCGAACCGCGCGACGCCGTCGGTGTCGATCGTGACCTCGACGAGGACGAGCACGTCGCCCGCCGGAGCGATCGGCAGATCGACGACCGCGTAACGCCCGAGGTGGCGGTTCAACGCCGGATCGGGCGACTCGCCTTCCCACACGTCGAACTCGATCCTCGACTGTTCGTCCTGGCGCGTCGCGAGCAGGCGGTGCTCGCGCGTCGGCACGACCGCGCTCTGCGCCACGACCATCTCGCACTCACCGCCCGCGGCCGACATCGCCAGGCCGCGCGCCGCGACATCGATGAGCAGCACACCTTCGATCGTGCCGTCGAGCCGCGCGACCTCGAGCGCCGCACCGACGGCGACGACCTCCTCCGGATTCGCGATCACGTTCGCCTCTCGGCCACCGACGCGCGCGAGCTCGCGCCGGACCGCCGGCATCCGGGTCATGCCGCCGACCAGCAGGATCTCCTCGATCTGCTCGCGCTTGCGGCCGGAGCGACGCAAGGCCTCGCGCACCGGCTGCTCGAGCCGTTTCACGATCGGCGAGGTCCACAGCTCGACTTCATCGCGGCGAACCGTCCGCGCGTACTCCACGCCCTTGCCCGACGGCAGCTGCGCGAGCTCGGCGACGTAGAGCTTCGTCGTCGTGTGCTCCGACAGCTCGTGCTTCGCGCGCTGCGCCGCGAGCCTCAGGCGCTCGATCGCGACCGCATCGGTCGAGATGTCGAACCCGCGCGACTGGCGGACGTCGCGCACGAGGTTCTCGACCAGCGCTCGATCGATGTCATCGCCGCCGAGGAACGCATCGCCGGTCGTCGCGAGTACTTCGAACACGCCGGCTTCGACATCGACCGCCGCGACATCGAACGTGCCGCCGCCCAGGTCGCACACGAGGTAGCGACGATCGTGACCGCGATGCGCCCCGTGGCCGAGCGCGGCGGCGGTGGGCTCGCTGAGCAACCGCATCACGGTCATCCCCGCGATCGCCGCGGCATCTTTCGTCGCTTGGCGTTGGCCGGCGTCGTACCAGGCGGGGATCGTGATCACCGCGCGCGTCACCGGCTCGAGCAAGAACCGCTCGGCGGTGCGGCGGAGCTCGCGCAGGATCAGCGCGAGCACTTCTTCGGGCGAGATCGACCGGCTCGCCGCGAGCTGGATCCAGGCGTCGCCGTTCGGCGCTTCGATCAGCTCGTACGGCAACGTGCGCGCGAGCTTGCGAACCTCGGGATGATCGTAGCGCCGGCCGAGTAAGCGCTTCGCCCCGAAGATCGTGACGTCCGGGCTGTGATCGAGGCCCTCGCGCGCCGCCTCACCGACGATCGGCCCGTCCGGCGAGAACCACACGAGCGACGGCAGCGTGGTCGAGCCTTCGGCGGTCGTCAGGATCCGCGGCGCACCGTCGCGATCGATGACCGCGACGACCGAGTTCGTCGTGCCGAGGTCGATGCCGACCGCGCGCCCCGCCGTCATCGAAACAGCCTCTTCATCAGATCGGGATCGTGACCGCCGTGCTTCTTGACGTGCTCGAGCAACTGCGCGGCCTCGATGCACGACTCGTGGTGCGCGAGCGCGGTCTCGAGCTGCGATTGCGCGAGCATGAGCTCGCCGTCTTGCAACGCCGCGAGTGCGGTCGCGACGTAGTACAGCGAGCGCAGCGGCTTGGACGCGCGGGTACACGACGAGCGCGGCGGCGAGGACCTCGCGCGCGGTGCCGGAATCGCCTTGGCCGAGCATGACCCGAGCGCGTTGCTCGAACGCCTCGCCGCCCTGCGCGGTGCCGGGCGTGGGTTTCGCCGCGACGATCGGCGGCGCGGTCGGCATCCGGGATGGCGTCGGCTTCGGCGCCGAGCCACCGGCACTCGACATGTCCTCGAACCCGACGAGCCAGCCCGGCGGGGCGGTGAGCGAGCTGCCGATCACCGCGCGCCGGCCCTCGGCCACGAGCGCCTGGCGCAACCGATCGTAGGCGCGGTTCGCGAGGATCGTCAGCTCTTCGGCGAGGTGCGACAGCGCGGGCGCGTTGAGCCGCGCGACGAGATCCGGATGATGCCGGCGGATCAGGTTCTTCCAGCTCGCGCGAATCTCCTCGGGCTCGGCTTCGCGGCTGACGCCGAGCACCTCGTGCACCGCCGCCTGGCGCAGCCGGCGCAGCTCGCCGGATAGCTGTTGGAACAGCTCGCGCTCGTCGGTGCGCATCTCCTCGGTGGCGATCCGCGGCGACGTGCGTTGCGCCGGAGGTGCGACGATGATCTGGATCTCTTCGTCGGGCTCGGCCTCGCCCGCGGCCATCGCGGTGATCCGGTGGCGAACGTCATCGGTGAAGCCGGTGAGCTCGAGCTCGATCCAGGTCTTGCCGCTCGGCTTGCCTTCCGCTTCGATCGGGGACGCGCGCATCACGGTGCCGTCGATCGCGATCACGACTTGGTTCGGCAGCTCCAAGCCGAGCGTGACCGGGGCGCCGATCTCGGTCTGAAACGGTACGCGCATCGACAGCAGCTTGCCCTTGCGCAGCTTGCGCGTACAAAACACATCGACCTGCTCCCAGGTCGTGCACTTCACGTGGAGCGTCCTCGCCGTTGCCATCGGCCCGGCTACCTCGGCTTCTTGTCGGGCTTCGCGTGCGGATCGGGAGCGAGCTCGACGGCATGGTCGAGCTCCGGCTTCTTCTTCGCCGCGATCAGCGGCGTCTTCGGATCGCCGCCGTCGCGCCACTCCTCGGGCGTGAACGTCGTGAACCCGGGCAAGAACCCATCTTTCAACACGCGAACTTCGTACGGCAACCCCGCCTGGAGGCCGGTGAACTGGTCTTCGTCGGTCATCCCGATGTACATCCAGACTTCAGCGCCGGGCGGGCTCGATTCGATGTGGATCGGGCCGCGCCCGGGCGTGAACCCGGTCGCGTCGGGCGGCTTCGGCGGCATGGCCGGCAGCTTGTTCGCGCCCGGCTTCGCGGTCTTGTCGAGCGGCTTGAGCGTCACCGTGATCGACGCGTGGCGGTGCTCTTTGTCGTCGCCGGTCCAGTTGCTCGCGATGACTTGCGCATCGACCGGCATGTAGCCGTCGACGTTCTCGACCCGGATCTCGTGCATCATCTCCGACGACAGCGGCATCGTGTCGACCGGCGTGCGGCCGATCTTCAACCACACGCCGGCCTGGGTCGGCGTCGACGTCACCTTGATCGCCCCGGCCGTCATCGATCGATCCGCCTGCTGGGCCGCGAGCTTTTCTTGGTCCTCGGCCGCCGCCTTCGCCTCATCCGACTTCTGCTTGTCGGTCTGGTTCTTGTCTTCTTGCAGGTTGTACTGGCGATAGACCCAGTAGCCGACGCCGGCGAGCACGATCAGCGCGATCACGCCGGGTATACGGCTCTTGAGCCGCGGCGGCGTGTAATCGTCGACGACGATGTCGGGCATCGGGAGCGCGCGCGGCTTCGGCTTCGGGACATCGAGGATGTCGCCGGTGCTCGCTCGCGGAGCGCCGCCGGTTTCGGCTCGGGTCGCCGCCGCCTCGGCGCGCGCCGCGGCTTTCTCGAGCTTCTCGACCGCGACGGTCGCAGCCTCGGCCGCGCTCGACACGCGCCTCGCACCTTGATCGAGCTCGCCGATCGCGGCAAACGCCGCGGCTTCGTCCGCCGAGCCCGCTCGCGGGGAGCTCTGCGCGCGCGGCGACACGGTCGGGCGATTGCGCCGGATCTCGAGCTCGGGATCGTGCGCTGGCACGGGTGCCGGCAGCGGCGTGACGTCGTCCGGATCGTCGAGCGACGGCACGCGCGCGCTCGACACGATCGCTTCGCGTTTACGCGGATCGAGGCGGATCAGCTCCGAGATCGGATCGCGCGAATCGGCGCTTCGTCGACGTACGTGACGTTGGTCTGGTCGTCGAGATCGGCGAGCAGCGCGTCGAGCCGACCGCCGGTCTTCGGCGATCCGGCCGGCGTCTTTTGCCGCGCGTTGATCTGCTCGGCGCGCATCTCCATGCTCGCGCGCAACGGCGAGACCTGGACGTTGCTCGACGACGAGCCGAGCGACGCGAGCAGATCCTCGGTCGCTTCGTCGACGTTCGAGTCGGGCCGCGACAGGCCGGCCTCGCGGATCAGCTCGTTGCGCTCCGCGATGTCCCAGCGGTCGTCTTCGATCGCCTCGAGCAAGTTCTCGAGCAAGTCGCCCGCGTTCTTGTAGCGGCGCAGCACGTCGGTATCGAGCGCGCGCTGGACGAGCCGCTCGACCGCGGGCGTGACCCGCAGCGAGCCCGGCGGGACCTCGCCCGACAGCATCGTGAACAGCATCGCGCCGACACGCGAACACGTCGGCGGCCGGCGTCGGGTCTTCGCCGACGACGAGCTCGGGCGCGATGTAGCCGGCGAGCCCGCGCCACATCGCGGAGTCGGCGCCCTGGGCGACAGCCGTGGTGAGCGCTCGCCCGACGACGAAGTCGCCTAGCCGCACGCTGCCGTCTTCGTCGACCAGCACGCTGCGCGGGTGGACTGCGCCATGGACCACGCCGAGTCGATGCGCGGCGGCGAGCGCTTCGACCACCGACTTGCCGATCGCGGCGGCGACCGGCAGCGAGAGCTTGCCGCCTTGCTTGCTGCGCGAGCGCGCTGCGGTGATCAGATCCTGGACCGTGACGTAGCGACCGCCGCCGCGCGTGACGACGACGACATCGGGGCCGCCCGCCTCGACACCCACGGTCGGCACGATGTTCGGGTGCTCGAGCCCGAGGATCTTTGCGGTCGTCTTGGTATCGGTCAGCGGGACGCGGAACGAGCTCTCCGCGAGCATCTTCGGGTCGATGACGAGCCCGCGCAGGTTGCGTTGGCCGTTGAACTGGGCGCGATGGATCGCGCCGTACATCGTGATCGCGAGTCGCTCGCTTAGCACGACGCCGGCGATAATCTGCTCGGCCGCTTGGCCACCCACGCCGTAACTATAGCCGGAACTGCAGCTCGATCCACGGCTCGGCGAACAGGAAGAACACCGCCGCGACCGCTAAAAACGGCCCAAACGGCAGCTCGGTCTTCATCAGCGAGGGCTCGGCATCGTCGGCTTCGGCCTGTGGAGGCGCGGCCTTGCCCCGAGCGCGCGCGGCGGCGATCGCGGCGATGCCGATGACCGAGCCGACGATCGAGCCGCCGAACAGCGACACGACGACGCCGCGCCAGCCGAGCAGCGCGCCGACCATCGCGAGCAAGTCGGCATCGCCGAGCCCCAGCCCCTCGCGGCCGGTGACGCGAAAGTAGATCTCGCCGATCAGCCACGGCACGCCGAACCCGACCCCGGCGCCGATCAGGCCGTCGAGCCAGGGCCGATGCTCGCACAGCCCGAGCACGTAGAACACGATCGTCGACGGCACCGTGAGCTTGCGCAGGATCAGCTTGGTATCGAGGTCGATGAACGTCACGATCACCATCACGACGACAAACGCGGCGTCGATGCCGAAATGAACGAGCCGCGCATCCAACGGCTCGAACCGGGCAGCGGCCACGACCGCGAACCACCACGCGACCCCGAACAGCGCGCCGGTGAGCGCTTCGACGACCAGATACCGGGGCGAAAACTCGGCCTTGCAGTCGCGGCACCGCCCGCGCAGCCACAGATAGCTGAGCAGCGGCACGTTGTCGTACCAGCGGACCGGCGCCTTGCACGCGAAGCAGTGCGAGCCCGGCGCGACCACCGACCTGCCCTTCGGGTGATCGTCGGTCGGCGGCCACCGATAGATGCAGACGTTCGCGAAGCTGCCCCACAACAGGCCCAGGCCCACCGCGAACGCATACGCGGCGAGCGACGTCACCAGGGGTTCGAGCTCGCTCAGCACGCGCCTCGCCAACGGTAGCGTGGTTGACCTCGGCCGTCGAGAAAGCTAAGAACTCGGGACATGTTCCGCGCCGCGATCGCTTGCCTGGCCCTGTGTGCCGGGGCGTGCGGCCGATCCGAGCCCGTACCGGACCGCGACCTCGGAGGGCTCGTGCTGTCGCCGAAGACGACGGCCGATCCGATCGATGTCGCGCGGGCCGCTGCCGAACCGGCGGAGCTCGGGCGCGCGCTCGGCTTGCCGCTGCACGCGGTGAGCGGTGCGCTCGGACCGGTCGCCGTCACGATCGACACGACGACCGAGGTCAGCGAGGCCGACAAGGTCGTCGACTCGCTGTCCGATCACACCGCGGTCGAGCTGGGCGAGCTCGGCAAGGGCGAGTTCCACGCGCTGTACACGAACTCCGCTGACTACGGACGCGAAGTGTCGTTCGTCGGCGGGGCGTTGTACCTGCGACCGCGCTATCAGAAGTGGCATCAGCGCGCGCCGGAGGCGTCCGACGAGCCGAAGACGCTCGCCGACTCGTTCTACCAGCCGATCGCCGCGGCGTGGGATCTGCTCGCACCCGGCGCCGAGCTCGTCGACGGTGGCGCGGTGACGGTCGGCGGGCGCAAGGGCCGCAAGATCGTCGTCAAGCGCGCGGCCGAGCCGCGCAAGCCGGAGCCCGAGCCGCTCGCGCAGCGCAAGTGGCGCGAAGGCCGGCTCGTCGACGCGGTCGACGGCGAGATCGTGCTCGATGCGGACAAGGGCGTGCCGCTCACCGTGAACCTCACCGGCGCGGTGTCGTTTCAACGCGATGGCCGGCGGTTCTCGATGAAGCTGAGTGTCAAGGCCGAGCTGTCCGCGATCGGAACCGCGGCGACGATCGCGGTGCCCGGCAGCGACGAGGTCGTCGCGACCCCGGAGCGAATGCGCGAGGTCGACGACCGCGACATGTTGTTGCAAGGCATCGCGCCGCCGACGCATCACGACGGCCCGGCGAAACCCGCAGTGCCGAAATGACCGCGCTCACGCTGCGGCGCGACTACCTCGTCGGGCAACGCCGCTCGATCATCGCGCGCGCCCTGCTCGGCAGCATCGCCGGCGCGGTGCCGGTGCCGTTCCTCGACGACTGGGCGGTCGGCGCGATCATCGGCGGAGGCTACAAGCGGATCGCGACCGCGCATCACGTCGACCTCGATCGCGATGCGGAGAAGACGCTCGTCCACGGCACGACCGCGCCGCCATCGCTCATCGATCTCGCCGCGGGTGGCCTCGCGTTTCGGCTCGCCGGTCGCGCCGCCCGCCGGATGATGTTCGCGCTCGCGACCGTCAATCGCGCGCGCTCCGCGGCCCGCACGTTCGTGTCGATGACGCTGTTCGACCACTACTGCGCGAAGCTGCACACCGGCCTGGCGATCGACAACGCCACCGCGCTCGCGCTGCGTGAAGAGATCGGCCGTACGATCGACAACACGCCGGGCGCGCTCGTGGCCAAGCCGTTCCGGCGCGGCGCGTTGTCTGCGGCGAAGGCGACGCTGCGCGCGCCCCTCGAGCTCGCCGATCTCGCGACCGGCGGCCGGGTCCGCAAGTTGCTCGCGAAGCGCAGCTCGGTGACCGAAGCGGAGCGCGTCGACGAGCTCGAGCACGCGATGGAGACCGCGCTCGCCGAGAACCGCGGGTTCTTGTCGCGTACCGTCGCGGCGGTCGAGACCCAGCTGTCGGCCGAAGCGAACCCGTTTCTCGACGCCGCGCTCGAGTCGTTCGAACGCCGGTGGCGCGCGCGGGTCGCCGCCGGCACCACGCGCTCCGAGCCGGTCAAGCCTTGACGGAGCGCGCGAAGCTGCAAGCGGCCCGCCGCGTCGTCGTCAAGCTCGGTAGCCGGTTGCTCGCGGAAGCGCCGGCGAGCCGGCCGGCGACGATCGCGGACCAAGTAGCGCGCCTGCGCACCCGCGGCGTGGAGGTCGTCGTGGTCTCGTCGGGCGCGATCGCGCTCGGCGTCAAGCGGCTCGGGCTCGCGGCGCGCCCGCACGAGCTGCCGGGCTTGCAAGCCGCCGCCGCGGTCGGCCAGTCGCAGTTGATGCAGCACTGGGAGCACGCGTTCGCGCCGCACGGGCTCGCGATCGGCCAGGTGCTCGTCACCCACGACGACCTCGGCGATCGCCGGCGGTTCCTGTCGGCGCGGCTGACGCTGCGCGCGCTGCTCGATCACGGCGTCGTGCCGATCATCAACGAGAACGACACGGTCGCGACCGAGGAGATCAAGTTCGGCGACAACGATCAGCTCGCGGCGCTCGTTTGCAACCTGGTGTCGGCCGACGCGCTCGTGATCCTGACCGACGTCGAAGGCGTGCGCGATGCGACCGGCGTGCGAATCCCGATCGTGCGCGACATCGATCGCGAAGCCGCACCGGTCGCCGGCACGTCGACGTCCGACGGCGTCGGCTCGGGCGGCATGGCCTCGAAGGTCGGCTCCGCGCGGATCGCGACGCGCACCGGCGTGCCGGTCATCGTCGCACCCGGGCGCGAGCCCGACGTGATCACACGCGTGCTCGCGGGCGACGACGTCGGAACGTTGTTCGTGCCGACCGCCGGCGCGATGTCGAGCCGCAAGCATTGGATCGCGTTCGGCTCGCGCGCCGCCGGGACGATCGTCGTCGACGGTGGCGCGGCATCCGCGCTCGCTCGCGGCGGCAAGAGCTTGTTACCGGCCGGTATCGTCGCGGTCGATGGCGACTTCGAGCTCGGCGACACCGTCGAGATCGCGGGCCAGGACCGCCGTGCGTTCGCGCGTGGGCTCGTCGCTTACTCCGCCTCCGACCTGCGCAGGATCCGGGGCTTGCAATCGGCCGCTATCGAGGCCACGCTCGGATACAGGAGCATCGACGAAGCGATCCACCGCGATGACCTCGTGATCTTGTGATCGAATCGTGATCGACCGCCAACCGAGCCCCTCGACACCGACGATGCGTCGGGTAGCCGAAGCGGCGCGCAGCGCATCGAGGATCGTCGCGAAGTTGTCGCCCGCGCAGCGCACGGCTGGGCTCGTCGCGATCGCCGACGCGATCGCCGCTCACCGCAAAGACATCCTCGGGGCGAACGACCGCGATCTCGACGCCGCCGAACGCTCGGGCCTATCCGCGGCGATGCTCGATCGGCTCGAGCTCGATGACGCGCGCGTCGACGGTCTGGTCCGCGCGGTGCGCGAGATCGCCGCCGCTCCCGATCCGCTCGGTAAGGTCGAGCACAAAGAGCTGCGCCCGAACGGCCTCGAGGTCAGCCGCGTCCGCATCCCGCTCGGCGTGATCGCGATGATCTACGAGGCGCGGCCGAACGTCACGACCGATGCCGCCGCGCTGTGCCTCAAGGCCGGCAATGCCTGCATCTTGCGCGGCGGTCGCGAGGCGATCGAGAGCAATCGCGCGCTGGCCGCGGCGGTGCAAGCGGGCCTACTGCGCGCCGGGTTGCCGGCCGACGCGGTCCAGCTCGTGTCGGTGACCGACCGAGAGGCGATCAAAGAGCTCGTCGTGCTCGATGACCTGATCGATCTCTGCATCCCGCGGGGCGGCGAGGGATTGATCCGGTTCGTCGCCGAGCACGCGCGCGTCCCGGTGATCAAGCATTACAAAGGCGTGTGTCACGTCTACGTCCACGCCGCCGCCGACCTCGAGATGGCCGCCGCGATCGTCGAGAACGCGAAGGTGTCGCGCCCGGGCGTGTGCAACGCGTGCGAGACCGTGCTGATCGACCGCGCGATCGCCGCGACGTTCGTCCCGGCGCTCGTCACCCGGCTCGCCCCGAAAGTCGAGCTCCGCGGCGACGACGTCACGCGCGCGCTCGCCGGGCGCGACCTCGAAGCGGCGACCGAAGCAGACTGGTCGGCCGAATATCTCGATCTCATCCTCGCGGTGCGCGTCGTCGACGACCTGGCCGCCGCGGTCGCCCACATCGAGCGCTACGGTTCGAGCCACACCGAGGCGATCGTGACCTCCGATCGCGCGGTCGCCGAGCAGTTCCTGCGCGAGGTCGACTCGTCGACCGTGCTGGTCAACGCGTCGACCCGGTTCGCCGATGGCGGCGAGCTCGGGCTCGGCGCCGAGATCGGAATCTCGACGACCCGGCTCCACGCCTACGGTCCGATGGGTGCAGAAGGCCTCACGACCACGAAGTTTGTCGTCCGCGGTGCTGGACAGGTTCGCACCTAGCCGCGGTAGAAAGGGACGGTCGACGCGACGCATGACGAGCAAGAAGAGCGCAGCCAAAGGCCACGGCAAATCCTCCGCGACTCGCGGGCGAGTATCGACCACCTCCAACGAAGGCCTCGAGGGCGCGCTCCGCGCACTCGACCTCGCGCTCGACAAGAAGGCGCTCGAGCCGGTGCTGCTCGATGTCCGCGAGCTGTGCTCGTTCTGCAACTACCAGCTCGTGATCTCCGGCAAGTCGGATCGCCAGGTCGACTCGATCGCCGATGCGATCTCGGTCGGGCTCAAGGCCGAAGGCCTGCGCGTGATCGGCTCGGAGGGCGCGCGCACCGGCCAATGGGCGCTGCTCGACTTCGGCGACTTCGTCGTCCACGTATTTTTGCATAGCGTGCGCGAGCATTACGATCTCGAAGGGCTGTGGAACGACGCGCCGCGCGTGCCGATCGAAGTGCCCGCCGACGCCCGGCTGCCGGCTGACGATCAGTACGACGCGACCTCGGCGTGACGCTGCGCGTGACCGTCGCGGCGGTCGGCCGGCTCAAGGAGCCGTACTTGGTCGCGGCGCAAGCCGAGTACACCAAGCGCCTCCGCCCGTTCTGCACATTAAGCGTGACCGAGGCCAAAGACGAGGCGGCGCTCGTCGCCTCGTTGCCGCCGACCGCGCACGTCTACGCGTTCGACGAGCGCGGCGAGTCGATCTCGAGCGCGCAGTTCGCGCAGCTACTCGAACGCGAGGCGTCGCACGGCGGTGGCGCGCCGATCGTGCTCGCGATCGGCGGACCGGACGGCCACTCCGATGCGCTCCGTGCGCGCGCGACCAAGCTGCTCGCATTCGGCAAGATGACGATCGCGCATCGCCTCGTGCGCATACTGGTGCTCGAGCAGCTCTATCGCGGGTTCAAGATCGTGCGCGCCGAGCCGTATCACCGGGACTGACGCTATAGCGACGCGAAGTCGTAGCCGACCGAGCCCATGATGCTGAACAGCGTCGAGCTCGTGCCGTCGCCGAGCTGTTCCGAGCCGGGCGACCAGAACCCGACCTTCGCCTCGACCTTGCCGATCTGATAGCCGGCGCCGACTTGGTAGTCGAGCTTGGCGTTCGTGGCTGACGTACCCATCCCGGATTCCGTGATGATCGACGCACCGAGCTCGGCATCGACGAATAGGCCGGTCGTGCCGAGCTTGTACTTGGCGCCGACGAGGATCGGGAGGATGCCGAGCGAGATGCCGCCCATCGTTCCGAGATCGTAGAGATAGCCGATCCGTCCGGTCGCGGCTAACGCAGCGGTGATTCCGTACTCGAAGCGGCCGTCGATCCCAGTCGCGAAGCTCGCCTCGTCGCGATAGTCGCCGACCGGCAGTACGCCGATGACGTCGGCGCCGATCGTCTTCGAGCTCGGGCCGGCCTGCGGTGGATCGGCGTACGCGGGGCCCGCGCTCGTCGCGCCGGCGATCATCACGGCAATGAACGATGTAGTGGTGCGATTCATATGGCCACTATCAGCACAGGTCGTGCCTGCACCTAGACGAGCGATTTCACTGGCGCGCCGTGCTTCGCTCGCCAGGCTGACAATCAAGCACCGTGAGGACCGCGTCGTTCTGACACTCGCGGGCTGAACGCGATGGGCGTTCAGCCGACGCGCGTTACTTCTGATAACGAGACTTCGTCGCGCGATCGATCTCGCGCTGGTCGTCGGCGGCGCGCTTTGTTGCACGCTTGTCATGTTGTTTCTTGTGCGTCGCCAGGGCGAGCTCGACCTTGACGCGGCCGCCCTTGAAGTACATCTGCAGCGGGATCAGTGTGAATCCGCGTTGCTGGGTCTTGATCCCGAGCTTGTTGATCTCGTGCTTGTGCATCAGCAATCGCCGAACGCGATCGATGTCGTGCCCCCAGCGATTGGCCTGCGCGTACTCCTGGATCTGGATGCCGTGCAGCCAGGCCTGGCCCTTGCGGATCTCGACCCAGCCGTCGGCGATCACGACGCGCGCTTCGCGCAGGCTCTTGACCTCGGAGCCGACGAGCGCGATGCCGGCCTCGATTCGCTCGTGCAGCGAGAAGTCGTGGGTCGCCTTGCGGTTCGTCGCGATCGTCTTGATCGCTTTCTTGTCGGGTGTGGTCATTACCACTCGCCGACGTTCGGCATCGTCGTCCACGGCTCGCGCGGCGGCAGGGCCGGACCGCGCTGCAGCAGCTCGACCGAGATCTTGTCCGGCGACCGGACAAACGCCATGTGGCCATCGCGAGGCGGCCGGCTGATCGCGTAGCCGAGATCGATCAACCGCTGGCATGCGGCGTAGATGTCGTCGACCTCGTACGCGACGTGGCCGAAGTTGCGCCCACCGGGGTAATCCGCGTCGTGGCCCCAGTTGTGGGTCAGCTCGATCTGCGGCGCGTCGGCCGGCGATGGTCCCGGCGCGGCGAGGAACACGAGCGTGAACTTGCCCTGCTCGTGGTCGCGGCGGCGGACCTCGACGAGGCCTAAGCCTTCGCAGAAAAACCGCAAGGCCGCGGACAAGTCGCGGACGCGAACCATCGTGTGGAGGTAGCGCATAGCGACGTGGGTAGCAGATTTCGGTATCCTCGTGCCATGAGCGAGTCGAACGTCCTCGTCAACTTCCGCCTCGATCGCGACCGTCCACTGCGGCTGCGCTGGCTCGCCACCGACGGCTCTCCCGGCGACGGCTACAAGCCGCAGGTGTCCGCGATCGTGCTCGCCGACGGCAGCAAGCTCGCGATGGATAGCTCTGCGATCCTCGAGCAGACCGCGCCCGATCCCGAGGGCGGCGTCGGCGCGTATCTGCTGACGTTCAACGGCATGGTCGGCTACGCCGCCGATCACCCCGATCGCGCGACGGTCGATGCGCTCGCCGAGCAGGACATCGAGTACGAGCTCGCGTTCCTGCACGACGACGACGGCCGGATCGCGGTCGAGGGAACCGACTACAAAGTGCTCGAGCGGCCCGCCGGTTACGCGCGCAAGCTGTCGCGCAAGGAAGGCTGATGCGCGAGCACACGCCGAGTAAGACCGCGGCGTGGGTCGCGGTCGCGCGCGGCATGGCCGATCGGCTGCCGATCGAAGCGCAGCTCGCGCTCGATCCGTATGGCACCGCATTCGAGGATCGGATGCGCATGCGCCTGCAGCACGCGCTCGAGCGGATCGGCGTGCCGCTCGAGAGGTTCCCCGGCGTGACCCGCTGGATCCTCTACATGCAGGTGCGTACGCGCGTGATCGACGATGCGTTGCGCGCGTTCGTCGCCCGGGGTGGCCGCCAGCTCGTCGTGCTCGGCGCCGGCTATGATTGTCGCGCGCTGCGCCTGCCCGAGCTCGCCGGCGTCCGCGTGCTCGAGGTCGATCACCCGGCGACCCAAGGCCACAAGCGCGCCGTGCTCGACCGGTTGCGCGCCGTGTCGCCCTCCACGTACGTCGTGTGGAACTTCGAGGAGCGGCCGATGGCGGAGCTGCCCGCCGCGCTCGCCTCCGCCGGGCTCGATCTCAATGCGCCGACGTTCACGATCTGGGAAGGCGTCACGATGTACCTGACCGAGCCCGCGATCGACAGCTCGCTGCGCGCGATCCGCGCGTGGAGCCCGCCCGGCTCGCAGCTCGCGATGACGTACGTGACGCGACGCAAGACCGCGCGACCGTCGATCACGACCGCCGCGATCAGAGCCGTGGTCGCGCGGATCGGCGAACCGTGGCGCTGGTCGTGGGATCCGGCCGAGCTCCCCGCGTATCTCGCGCAACGCGGGCTCAAGCTCGAGCGCGACGTCACGATGGCCGACGCCGGGCGCGACTTGCTGCCCGCGAAGTTCGCAGCGCAAGTGATCGATCCCGAACGCCGGATCGCGCTCGCCGGCAGCGGCGAATCGGTCGCGATCGCCGGCAGCGCGTAGACCTGCTCACGCCTTTGCCGACAGCTCGTGCACCGCGGTGATCATCGCGCGGACGTGCTCGGGATCGGTCTCCGGTAACACGCCGTGGCCGAGGTTGAAGATGTGGCCGGTCGCGCCCGCACGCGCGAGGATGTCGGCGACGCGCGTCCGGATCTCGGCCGGCGATGCGAACAGTGCGCCGGGATCGAGGTTGCCTTGCAACGCGACCCCGTCGCCGACCCGGCGGCGCACTTCGTCGATGCCGACTCGCCAGTCGACGCCGAGCACGTCGGCACCACACGAGGCGTAGTCGTCGAGGTACGGCGCGCAGCCATTGACGAAGTAGATGACCGGCGTGCTCGGATACTTGCTCTTGACGTGCTCGATCACGCGGCGCGCATAGCGCAACGGATACTCGCGGAAGTCGCCCGGAGACACGATGCCGCCCCAGCTATCGAACAGCTGGACGCAGTCGGCGCCGGCCGCGATCTGCGCTTCGAGATAGACCGAGCAGGTGCGCGCGAGCTTGTCGAGCAACGCGTGGGCATCGCGCGGCGCGCCGTACAAGAGCCGCTTGGTATGCGCGTAGTCTTTCGAGCCTCCACCCTCGACGGCGTAGGTCAGCATCGTCAGGGGCGCGCCGGCGAAGCCGATCAGCGGGACGCGTCCGGCGAGCGCGCGCTTGATCGTCTCGATCGACTTCATGACGTAAGGCACCGCGGCGTGAGGATCGGGGACGGCGAGCGCGTCGATCGCGGCGGTCGTCCGCACCGGATTCATGATCTTCGGACCGCTATCCGGGAACGTCACGTCGATGCCCATCCCGGGCAGCGTGATCAGGATGTCGGAGAACAAGATCGCGGCGTCGAACCCGAGCTGATCGATCGGCTGCAGCGTGACCTCGCAAGCCAGCTCGGGCGTACGGCACAACTCGAGAAACGAGGCGCGCGAGCGCACCTCGCGATACGCGGGCAAGTAGCGCCCGGCTTGCCGCATCATCCAGATCGGAGTGCGCTCGACCGGCTCGCGGCGACACGCGCGAAGAAACAGCGAATCCGCGGTGGTCTCGGCCATCGAGCGGCATCGTATCGCCCCGCTCCCGCGGCGTCTCGGAGAACATCGTAGTCCTGATCTGGCCAGGGCATTTCGTCGGTAGAGCGGGCGCGGCACGCTCGGGATCTGGTCTATGATTCCGCTGATCGATGGCTGAAGGTGCGCTCGGCATCAAGTTGCGCTGTGCGTCGTGGCAGCAGCTCGCCACGATCTATCGGCGTGATCTGAGCAAGGGCACGATGTTCCTGAAAGCCTCGGCGCCGCCGCCGATCGGCACGTATGTCCGGATCGATCTCGAGCTGCCGAGCGCAACGGTCATCGAGCTGACGGGCACGGTCGCCAAGCATGTCAACGATGCGCAACGCGGCTCCGGCGTCGAGCTCGCCCTCGATCCGTTGCCGACCAAGTCGGTGTGGCTGATCGAGAGCGCGCTCGCGGCCGACAAGAAGGTCGCCGCCGATACGCCCGGAGAGCCGAAGGTTCGCGCAGCGACCGCGTCGGGAGCGAACGCGATCGCCGAGGGTGAAGACCTCGCGGCCGCCGAGACCGAGCTGATGCGCGCTCTCGAGTCAGAAGCGGAGTCGCTGCGCAAGCTCAACCCGTTCCTCGTGCTCGGCGTCGGCTATGAAGCGGGCGACACCGACGTGCGCGCCGCGTTTGGCGAGCTGACGAAGCGCTATCACCCAGATCGGTTCGCGCGCTACCAGTCGACGTTGCTCCGCCAGATCGCGGCAGAGATCTTCATCCTGATCCGCGACGCGTACCGGAAGCTCGCCGACGATTCGGGGCGACAACAAGCGCTCGCATCCGTCGGCAAGGCACCGGCGCGGGCCCCGGCGCGCGTCCAGACCCCGCCGATGGGCGTACCGCTGTCGCCCACCGCGCCTCGTCCGGCGACCGGACAGAGCCAGCCGATCGCCCGGCCACAACCGCCGCCGCAACGGGCGACGTCGCTGCCGCGGGTCGCGCAGGTTCCGCCCAAACCCGAGGTCCACGACGCGCCGACCAAGCCCGGTGCGCACGAAGCCCCGACGAAGCCTGGCAGCCAAGGCGAGGCGCTCGCGAAGACGGACCTCGCGCGCGGCGACCAGCCGGCGCCCGCGGCGCCGCGTCGCGACCACAAGCCGACGAGCCAGCTGCCGCCGCCGATGACCGCCGATGGCCGATCGCCGACCGGCGCGATGCCGGCCGCAGGCGACACCGCAGACTCCGCCGCGATCGAAGCGATGATCGATGCCGGGCGAGTCGACGAGGCGCTCGTCGCGTACAAGGCGTTGGCGAAGAAGAATCCGCAGGATCGCATCGCGCGCGCCGGAATCGAGGTGTGCGAGGGCCTGCGCGGTCTCGCGAGCCGCGATCGGCTCGAAGCGGCGCAACGGTTCGAGGCAGCGCTCGAGATCGATCCGTCGAGCGAACGAGCAGCGCGCGAGCTCGCCGACATGCGGCGACAAGCGACGAACGAACGCAAAGGGCTTCTGTCCCGACTGATGGGCAAGAAGGAGCCGACCTAACTTCATGACGCGCATCATCGGCATCGATCTGGGAACCACAACATCGTGTGTCGCCGTGCTCGACGACAAAGGCCAGCCGCGCACGCTGGTCGCCGCCGATGGCGAGCGCACGACGCCGTCGTGGGTCGCCTGGAGCGCGACCGACGAGCTGTCGGTCGGTACGCGCGCGCGACGGCAAGCGGTGACGAATCCATCCGCGACGGTCTACGGAGCGAAGCGGCTGATCGGCCGCAAGGTCAACACCGACGACGTCGCGTGGTTCGCGAAGCTCGCGCCGTTCCGCATCGTCGCGGCGCCGAACGGCGACGCCTGGGTCCGCATCCACGGGCGACCGATCAGCCCGCAGGAGATCGCCGCGCACATCCTGCGCCGGATGCGCCAGGTCGCCGAGGAAGCGCTCGGCGAGCCGGTGACGCGCGCGATCGTGACCGTGCCGGCGTACTTCGACGATGCGCAACGCCAGGCCACGCGCGACGCCGGCCAGATCGCCGGGCTCGATGTCGTGCGCATCCTGAACGAGCCGACCGCGGCCGCGCTCGCGTATGGCTTTCACCGAGCTTCGGCCGGGCGGCGCGTGATCGCGGTGTTCGATCTCGGCGGCGGCACGTTCGACATCTCGATCATGTCGGTCGACCAAGGCATCTTCGAAGTGCTCGCGACCGGCGGCGACACCGCGCTCGGCGGCGAAGACTGGGATCGCCGGATCCTCGAGCGCGTCGTCGACGAGGTGTTCGACAAGTACCGCGTCGACCTCACCAGCCTGCCGATGGCGATGTCGCGCTTGCGCGAAGCCGCCGAAGCCGCGAAGAAAGTGCTGTCGACCGATCGCGACACGCTGCTCCAGCTCCCGTTCCTCGCGAACGACCAGCACGGCGCGCCGATCAACTACGAGCGCAAGATCACGCGCGACGAGGTCGAGGCGCTGACCAAAGAGCTCCTCGGCCGGCTCGAAGCGCCGAGCCGTCGCGCGCTCGCCGACGCTGGCCTCACCGCCGCGGACGTCGAAGAGGTCTTGCTCGTCGGCGGCATGACGCGCTGGCCCGCGGTGCAAGACGTGGTCGAGCGCCTGTTCGGCAAGAAGCCGAGCAAGGGCGCGAACCCCGACGAGGTCGTCGCGCTCGGCGCCGCGGCCTACGCGGGCATCCTCGCGGGCGACTCCGACGACGCCGCACTACTCGACGTCACGCCGCACGACATCGGCATCAAGGTCGGCGATACCGGCTTCGCCGTGATGCTGCCGCGCAATTCGATGCTGCCGGTGCGCGCGCGCCGACTGTTCGCATCGACCACCGAGAATCAGAAGTTCGTTTCGATCGAGCTCTATCAAGGCGAATCGACCGACGTCACGAAGAACCGCAAGCTCGGCCAGGTCGTGCTCGACGATCTACCGCCCGGCCCTGCGGGCTCGGTGCGCGTCGAGCTCGTGATGACCGTCGATGTCGAGTCGATCCTCGGCGTCACCGCGCGCGAGCTGCGGAGCGGGCGCGAGGCCAGCGTGACGATCCGGCCGTCCGGCGGCCTGTCGCAGCGCGAGATCGTCGAGATCATCAATCGCCGTCGCCAGGAGAGCTCGATCGTCGGCAAGCTGCCACTCGAGGGAGGCGCGATCGTCCGAGTCGCGACCCGAGAGCAGGCGGCCGTCAAGCCCGATGACCCCGATGACAAAGCGTGACCGAGTCGATCCGGCCGTGCTGGAGGTCGCCGATGCCGTCGGCGAGCTGATCGAGTCCTGGGGATTCAAGCGCAACATGGGTCGGATGTGGGCGGTGCTCTACCTCGAGGACCATCCGCTGACCGCCGCCGAGCTCGGCGAACGCCTCGGGCTGTCGACCGGCGCGGTGTCGATGCTGCTCGCCGAGCTGTCGCAATGGACGGCGATCAAGAAGGCGTGGGTCGTCGGCGAGCGGCGCGAGCATTACGAAGCGGAGACCGACATCTGGAAGATGGTGTCGCGCGTGTTTCGCGAGCGCGAGCTGCGCTGGATTCGCACCGCGCGCGAGCGCGTTCGAGCACGGCGATGAAACGCTCGAGCCTGCCGAGGGTCCGCGCCGCGAGCTGATCGCGAAGCGGATCGCGGGGCTCGTCCAGCTCGCACAGGTCGGCGCACATCTGCTCGAGTCGGTGCTCGAGGGCCAGGCCATCGACAACCTGCCGCTCAAGAGCATCGGCGAGATCGCGCGTGCGACCAAGAAAGGCGAGCGACGGTGATCGTGGCCCGCGAGCTCGTGAAGCACTTCAAGGTGCATCGCCGGCCGCCAGGGTTTGCCGCCGCGGTGCAAGTCGCTGTTTCACCGCACGTACGACGTCGTCAAGGCGGTCGACGGCGTCAGCTTCTCGATCGAGCGCGGCGAGCGAGTCGGCTTCCTCGGGCCGAACGGCGCCGGCAAGACGACGACGCTCAAGGTGCTCGCCGGCCTGCTCCATCCGACCGCGGGCGAGGTCGACGTCGACGGGTTCGTGCCATTTCAGCGGCAGCCCGAGCTGCTGCGCAAGATCACGTTGGTGATGGGCCAGAAGTCGCAGCTGATCTGGGATCTGCCGCCGTCCGAGACCTACGCGATGAACCGCGCGGTGTTCGATGTCGACCGCGCCGAGTTCGACGCGACGCTCGCGGAGCTGACCGAGCTGCTCGAGCTCGGCGACCTCGTCGACAAGCCGACGCGCCAGCTGTCGCTCGGCGAGCGGATGAAGTGCGAGCTCGCCGCCGCGCTGCTCCATCGCCCCGACGACGCTGTTCCTCGACGAGCCGACGATCGGGCTCGATGTCGCGATGCAGGTCGCGATTCGCGACTTCATCCGCAGCTACAACCAGAAGCGTGAAGCGACGGTGCTGCTGACGTCGCACTACATGGACGACGTCGTCGCGCTGTGTCCGCGGATCATCGTGATCGATGCGGGAAGGCTGATCCACGACGGTGACCTGCGCCAGCTGGTCAAGGCGATGGATCCCGACAAGCGGGTGACGTTCACGCAACTCACCGCGATCGCAGATGACGAGCTCGCGAAGCTCGGCCCCTTGCTCGTGCGCGACGGCCAGCGCATCACGATTCGCGTCGCCGAACGCGAGCTGCCGGGCGTGATCGGCCATTTGCTCGGGACGCTCAAGGTCGGCGATCTCGCGATCGAAGATCCGCCGCTCGAGGAGATCCTGCGCGTCATGTTCGGCAAATCGCGCGAATCTCGCGAGCACGTCGCGTGAGGTCGGCCACATCGCGTGCGCTCCGCGCCTTGCCGACGCTGTTGCGCGTCGGCGTCGCCGAGACCGTCGCCTATCGCGCCGAGTTCCTCGTGTGGATGCTGACGTCGACGATGCCGCTCGTGATGCTCGCGCTGATGTCGAGCATCGCGCGCGAGGCGCCGTTCAAGGGCTACACCGAGGCCGGGTTCGTCACCTACTACCTCTCGGTGCTGATCGTGCGTCAGCTGACCGGCAACTGGGTCGCCTGGCAGCTGGCCGAGGAGATTCGCAACGGCACGCTCGCGATGCGGCTGCTGCGGCCGATCCACCCGTTCATCGCGTTCGCGTCGAGTCACGCCGCCGCGATCCCGTTCCGCTCGGTGATCGCGTTGCCGATCGCGATCATCTTGCTCGTGACGACCGGCGCCCCGGGGCTCGCGAACCCGCTGCAGCTCGCGCTGGTCGTGCCGTCGATCGCGATCGCATGGGTGCTGACCTTCGCGATCCTGTTCGCGATCGGCTCGCTCGTCGTTCTGGATCACGCAGTCGATGGCGGTCGCAAATCTATATTTCGGGCTGTACACGGTGCTGTCCGGCTATCTGATCAAGATCGACATGATGGGCCCGTTCGCGAAGGTCATCTCGTGGTTGCCGTTTCGCTTCATGCTCAGTGCGCCGGTCGAGCTGATCACCGATCGGCTGACCGACCGGCAGATCCTCGAGATCATCGGCGGCCAGGTCGCGTGGACGACGGTGGTCGGCATGACCGCGCTGTGGGTGTGGCGCGCCGGCGTCCGCCACTTCGAGGCGGTGGGCGGATGATCCGGCGCTACTGGCGCGTGGTCGCGATCCAGCTGCGGATCAGCGCCGCATCGGCGATGGCGTATCGCGCGAACTTCTTGCTCGAAGGGTTCATGACGCTCGCCTGGATGTTCCAGACGATGTTGCCCCTGTTCGTCGTGTTCAGCTCGCGCGACACGGTCGCCGGCTGGGACATTCCTTCGACGCTGATCATCATCGCGTACTTCACCGCGGTTCACGCCGTGCTCGAGGGCATCATCAGCCCTTCGCTCGTCGATCTCGTCGAGCGAATTCGCAGCGGCTCGTTCGACTACGTGTTGCTCAAGCCGATCGACGCGCAGGCGATGATGTCATCGTCGCGGCAGGAGCCGTGGAAGGTGCTCGATCTGCTCGCCGCGCTCGCGATCGTCGTCTACGCGTTCATCCGCCGCGGCTATCCACCGGCGGCGATCGATGTCGCGCTCGGCATCGTGATGTTCTTCGCCGGCGTCGCCGCGATGTACGGCTTGTTCGTGATGTGCGCCGCGGCGTCGTTCTGGGTCGTGCGGCTCGACAACCTCACGTACCTGCTCGAGGCCGTGTTCGATACGGCGCGCTGGCCGATCCAGGTGTTCCGCGGCGCCTGGCGGTTCGTGTTCACGTTCGTCGTCCCGCTCGCGCTGATGACGACGTTCCCCGCGATGGCGCTGCTCGGCCGGCTCGAGGCCCCGACCGCGCTCGCCACCGTCGCCGGCGCGCTCGCGATCCTCGCGGTCAGCCGGTTACTCTGGGTCGCGGCGATCCGCAGCTACACGAGCGCGTCGTCGTAGGCGACCAGAGCCGGCTAGAGCGTGTCGAGGAACGCGGCGAGGTCGGCGACCTGCTGGTCGTCGAGGTTCGACGTCTCGGCCATGCCGTGGACCGCGCCGCGGTCGTGGAGCAGGGCTTCGAGCGTCGCGGCGCTACCGTCGTGAAGTACGGCGCGCTCGCCGCGAGCCCGACCAGGCTCGGCGTCTTCGCTTCGACCAGCGTGCTGCCGGTGAACTTGTGGCGATCCTGATCGCTGTAGTCGCTGCCGTCGTGGCAGCTGCGGCAGCCGGCGGCGTCGAACAGCTTTTGCCCCGAGCGACTTGGTCGGCGGGCAGCGTAGGCGTATGCGGCGCCGGCAGCTGGTCGAGGTACGCGGACAGCGCGTCGGTCTGCTTCTTGTCGAGGCCGCTACCTCCGAGGCGCTTCATCGTCGAGGTCAAGCTGGCCGCGAGATCCTTGTCGCTGCCGTCCCACTTGAACGGGTGCTGACCGGCGGTGCGACCCGCGAGCAACGGGGTCTGGAGCTCGTGCTTGTCGATGCGCCACGACAGGCCGTCGGCGCGCGCGTCCGGGTGACAGCTCGCGCACGCGAGCCCGCCGCGCTTGCGAGATCATCGGGTCGCGACTCGTGGAACAGCACGAGGCCGTCGTGTTGCTGGGTGGTCAGCGCCGACGCGATCACGGTCGGGCCCGGGCTCAGCTTCGGCCCGGCCGCGAGCTGGCCCTTGGCATCGATCATGTCGACGCGCTCGACGTTGCGGGTGAACGAGCACCACACGAGCACCGCGCCATCGGCGGTGACCGCGAGGCCGTCGGGGCCGCACTTGTTCGCGCCCGAGGTCACGGTCGAGACCAGGCCCGGTTGGACGCTCGCTTGCGACGCGTTGCGAATCTGCAGGATCGAATCCGTGCCGAGGCCGGCGACGTACAGCGCGTCGTGCGCCGAGTCCCACGCCAGTGCGCGCGGCTGGTGCTGCGAGATCTGAGCGGTCGCTTGGCTCGACCGCTCGCCGTTGAACCCGACGAACGCGAGCTCTTGCGTGATCGGCGGATCGAATCCACCGCCGTAGCTACCGGTGCGCTCGCTGCCGGCCATCGCTTGGACCGGGGTCTCGCGCTGGAACGGCACCACGGCTTCGTGCTCGCCCATGAACGTCACGGCAAACGAAGCGCGCGCGAACGACTCGCCGGTCTTCGCGCCGCCGTTGCGCAGGCCGGGCAGCGCGATCGCGACGTGATCGGTCGCGTGATTCTCGAGCAGGTCGACCTGGTCGACCGTGCCGGTGGTCAGATAGGCGACGAGCGCGCGCGTGCCGTCCGGCGAGATCGCGAGGCCGCGCGGTTCGCGACCGAGCGCCGCGCGCCATTTCTCCGCGCCGGTGGCCGCGTCGTAGGCGACGAGTGCGCGATCCGCGATCGTCGTGACCAGCACGGTCTTGCGATCGGGGCTGAGCGCGACGCCGTAAGGCTCGACCGGGGTCGTGATCGAGCGCTTGATCTCGAGCTTCGCGCCGATGCTGACGACCGCGATCCGATTCGAGACGCGATCCGCCACGTACGCGACTCCCGCGGTCGGGTCGTACGCGAGCAGGCCCGCGTTGCTGCCGATCGCGACCTGCGCGATGTTCTTGCCGTCCTTGTCGGTGCGGATCAACGCGCCGCTATCCGAGTCGATCACGAGCGCGCCATCGGCGGTCGCGGCGATCCGCGAGCTCGTGAGATACGCCGCAGTTGCCGCTGCGGGCTTCGCGCCGCCGATCGGGCGGCCCTCGAGCTGGAAGGCCGGTGGGCCGAAGTCTTCCCGCATCATTCGCTTGGCCATCGCAGGATGGCTGTCGGCGACGAGGCCGACCGAGGCGAGACCGAGCGGGAGCAACGTGGCGAGCAAGGGGCGACGCATGGGCATTTCAGAACGAACGACCGAGCCCCGCGATCTATTTTCCATGCGGTTCAGACACCGAACACTTTTGACGGTTTCGCGGGATTGCTCGATGCGCACACCGATCAGACGCTCGGCGATCGGTCAACGTAGCACCACGGTCGCTTTCGTTACCTTATCGCCTACTTGCAGCGCATCTGCCGCGCTTTGCCCGGCGACCACCTGCCCCACCCACGTGTACCTACCGTCCAGGTGCGGCGCGTGGGAGTGCATGATGAACCACTGCGAGCCGCCGCTGTCCTTGCCGGCGTCGGCGATCCCGACCGCGCCCGCGACGAAGCCCGCGCCATCCGCGATCGTCGCAGGCTCGGCCAGCGTCGTGTAGCCCGGTCCGCCGTAGCCCGAGCCCGTCGGGTCGCCGCCTTGGACGACAAAGTCCGGCACGACACGATGGATCTCGAGGCCGTCGTAGAACCCTTTGCGGGTCAGCGCGACGATCGACGCGACGTTCCACGGCGCGACGTCCGGAAACAGCGCGATCTCGATCGGGCCGCGTGTTGTCTCGAGGCGCCAGGTCACGGAGTAGCCGATCACGTCCGCGACGTCGACGGGCGGCGGATCCGCGCGGCCGGGCGCCGCCGGCGCCGGCTGGCCGAGGGCGCGCAGGCACGTCGCGCCCGCAGCGGCGAGCACCGGATGGCGATCCAGCGCCGCGGTGCACGCGGCGACGCCGGTGGTGAGCTCGCGTTTGCCGATCTCGGCGAGGTAGCTCGCGCCGACCTCGGGATCTTCGAGTGTTGTCGCACCTGCGATGATCGCGGCATCGATCGAAGTCTTCAGGGCTGGCGAGCCCACGTCGCTGTCCCTGCCGATCGCGTCGAGCACAGAGGGTGCGGCGTCGATCGCGGCACCCTCGATGATCGGATCGCGCGAGCCGAGCGCGGCCACGAGCGTCGCGACCAGCGCTTGATGATCGGCGGCGTTGCCATCCTTCCACGTGGTCGCGAGCGCTCCGAATCCGGCGCCGCGCACGCGCGCGTCGGCGTTGCCGAGCAGGACGCGGATCGCGTCGCGCCGGGTCGAGACGTCGCCGGCACCCGACGTGACGAGCTCGGCGAGCAGCGGCAGTCGCAGGTGATCGGGCAAGCGGCCGTGGCCGCAGCTCGCGAGCTCGGCGACGTTCGGGTGCGCCGCGGCACGAGCGAGCGCGACCGCGGCGAGACACTCGATCCAGCCGCGCGAGATCGGCGCGATCGAGCTCGCCTCCGCCGCCGCGTGCTGGAGCTCGATCAGCGCGGACGCCACGGCGGGACGCGACGCCGAGCCGGCGAGCGCACGCTCGGTCTCGATCACGACGTGGGCCGCGAGCTCGTCGCCGTTAGCGAGCGCGATCCACCGCGCCGGCAGCGCCGCGGCGACGAGATCGCGCCCGGCATCGTCGCCGCGCTCGCCTGCGAGCGCTCGGACCGCCTCGACCGCGACGCGCCAATCGCGATCTGCGAGCGCGGCGCCGAGTGGCGTTCGATACAGCTCGGGGATCGATTTGCGCACGCCCGCGTGCTTGGCGAGCCCGGCGATCGCGGTCGCGCGGATCTCGGGATCGCCGTCGCCGATCCGCGCCGCAAGCGCCGCTTCGACCGAGCCCGGCGCCGGATCCGCATCCTTGGCGACGACCTCGCGGGCGAGCGCGTAGGTCGCGCCGTAGCGCACGTCGCGATCAGCCGCGGCCGATGCTTCGACGAGGAGTGCCCGCGGCGCGGGCTCGAGCGCGATGTCGCGGCGGCCGAGCCGGCCGAGTGCGAGCCCCCATGCCGCGCGAATCGACGCCGGCAGCGCCTGCATCGATCCGTAATGGTCGAGCACGCTCTGCACGTCTCCCGTGCCCGCCCTGCCGGCCGCCTCGAACGCGACGAGCGCGTCGAGCTCGAGCTCGCGAGGGTCGACCGGCTTAGGCGTCATCTCGCCGCGATCGATCGGATAGTCGAGATGCACCGCGGCGGCGGCGTTCAACTCCCATGTCGCGTCGGGGTCGCCGAGCGCCCCCGCGATTCCGATCGCGCCGGTCACCGCGCTCGCCGCCGATCCCGCGCTCCGGGCTCGATCGAGCGCCGCGAGCGCTCGAGCGCCGCCGCTCCGGCCGAGCCCTCGCGCCGCGAGCTCCCGTGCGTGAGGATCGCCATGGTCGAGCAACTCGACCAAGTCGGCGACGCCCGCCTCGCGCTCGACCTCGGCTCGTGCGACTTCGATGCGCAGCGCGCGATCGTCGACCGGGCGGATCAGCTCGGGCTTCGGCCTGGTGGCTGGACACGCGATGCACATCGCAGTTGCGATCAATGCGCTCGTCCGGACCATCGCGCGATCCTACCTCGGCCGGGCATCGACCTAACGGCGACGACGTGACATCGTGTAGCGATGCGCTCGTCGTTCGTCGTCGCGATCTGTCTGTGCTTCGCATGCTCGTCGAAGAAGTCTGCGGATGATCACGCCGCGGCGACCGGCGCACCGCCGATCGCGCCGGCGAAGCCAGTCGTGAAACAGCCGGTGCCGAAAACGCCGTTGCCTCCGCTCTCCGCGGACCCGGGTGGCGCGACCGGCAAGCCGGTGTGGACCACGGGGTTCGGCGGGCTCGGCATCGACGCGCCGCGCGGCATCGCGGTCGACGATGCGGGCAACTCGTACGTCGCCGGCTACTTCGAGGGATCGATCGACTTTGGCGGCGCGATCGGCAAGCGCACGTCGGCCGGCGGCTCCGATGCGTTCGTCGTCAAGCTCGATGCCAGCGGCAAGGTCGCCTGGGCTCAGACGTTCGGCGCCAAGCGCGACGACGCCGCGAACGCGATCGCGGTGCACGGCGACACCGTCGTCGTCGTCGGCAACTTTCTCGACGAGCTCAAGCTCGGCGACTTCGATAAGAAGGCGCGCTCCGGCTCCGGGTCGGGCGATCAAGCGAACATCGCGGAAGGCTCGGACGATGTGTTCGTCGCAGCGTTCGGCACCGACGGCGCGCCGAAATGGTTGTGGACCCTCGGCGGCATCGACTCCGATGGTGCGAACGCAGTCGCATCGTCGCCCGATGGCGGCTGGGTGATCGGTGGCTCGTTCCGCGACAGCATCGTCGACACTGGCATCGCGCTCAAGGCGCGCGGCGGCACCGATGCGCTGCTCGCCAAGCTCGCGCCGAGCGGCGACCTCGAGTGGATCAAACAATTCGGCGGCACCGGCGACGACCAGATCTCCCACGTCGCGGTCGATGCTCAAGGCTCGATCTACATCCAGGGCGTGTTCAAGGACATCGCCGACTTCGGGGGCAAACCGCTCAAGGCGGCGAACGGCTCCGACACCGACGTCGTGCTCGCGAAGTACGACGTCAACGGCGATCACGTGTGGTCGCAGCGCTTCGGCAACCCGTTCAACGACGTCGCCGGCGGCGTCGCCGTCGATCCGTCGGGCCACGTCACGATGGTCGGCTCGTTCGAGCGCAACGGCGGGCCGGTGTCGTTCGGCCCCGGAGATTCGCACGACTCGGCCGGCGAATCCGACATCTTCGTCGCGCACTTCACGACCGACGGCAAGCTCGAGTGGGCGCACACGTTCGGCTCTGATCGCGAAGACATCGGCTGGGGCGTCGCGGCCGACTCGTCGGGCAACATCGTGATGACCGGCTGGTTCCAGCGCACCGTCGATTTCGGCAAGGGCCCGATCGAGAGCAAAGGCAACAAGGACGTGTTCGCGCTCAAGCTCGATCCGAAGGGCGCGATCGTGTGGGTCGACACGTGGGGCGACCACGACCACGATCAAGGCCGCGCCGTCGCGATCGACAAGACCGGCGCCGCGTACGTCACCGGGATCTACCGGTTCAAGCTCGCGCTCGTCGATCCGCCGCTCGAGTCGCATCGGCCGGCGTCCGGGGTCGAGGCGATGGCGCCCAAGCCCGATGCGTTCGTCGTCAAGCTCGCGCGCTGATCTCGTGACAAAACGCCCGTAGCGGCGAAATAGCCGCATTCCCCACTTTTCATCGGTGGCGCGCGGTGCCAAAAGAAATGCGCTTCCACCTCATTTAGGAGATTTCAGATGGCCAAAGCGAAAAAGGGTAAGGCGGCCGCGGGCCCCACGGAGATGCTACTCGTTGCCTCGAAGGTCAAGGCGGTGCTCAAGAGCGCCGGCTGTAACACCGCGGGCGACGCGCTCGACGGGCTGAACGGCTATGTCGGCTGGCTCGTGATGCAGGCCGCCAAGCGCGCCCACGAGAACGGCCGCAAGACCGTCCGCGCGCACGACTTCATGATCATGTAGCTCGGGTCGCCGGGTTCCTGCCGATTCTGCGACGTAGACGGGCGCCTTCCGGGCGCCTGTTTTCGTTTGGGGTTAAGATTGTCAGAGGTGACGGCTGGGGTACCTATCTACCTGGTCTCGGCCTGCTCCTCTGCCGAGGAGTTTGTCGCGGCGTTTAGGCGTTACGCCGATCGCACCGGCGTGTTCGTTCCGATGGCGCAACCGCTGCCCGCGGGCAAGCGCGGGACGATCGCGCTGACCCTGATCGACGGTGGCGTGATGATCGACGGCGAGGCGGAGATCATCGCGTCCTCACCCAAGCCGTCGCCGCTGCACGGCCGACCCGGCATGACGGTGCGGTTTCTCGAGCCCGACGACGCGAGCAAAGCCACGCTCGGAGAGCTCGAGAAGTCGCGGCTCGCGATGCGCCCTGGTCCGCCGAACGCGACCGCGCGCCCCGCCGCGATCCCTTCTGGGCCGCGCCCGACCCCGCCCGCGCCGGCCGGACGAATCGACGCCGCGAACGCGCTCGCCGAATGCGTCGCGATCGGCGATGTCTCGACGCTGCGCGACATCGCCGACCCATCGGCTGCGGCGAAAGCAAAGTTCGTCGTCCCGTCGATCCCCGTGATGGGCGGCCGGACCAGGCCGCAGAGCACGGCGCCGCCGATCTCGACGTCGCGAACCGCGACGACGCTCGGCGTCGGGCCGTTGCAGAAGCCGCCCGAGGAGCCCGCCGTCGTCGTCGCCACCGCGACCCGCGATGACGCGACCCAGCCGATCGTGAGTCGTGGCGCAACGCTATCCGAGCTCGTGACGACCGCGCGAGGCACCGGGCCCGAGCCCGCCGGACCGGCCGTTCGCCGCGCGACCGCCGAGGTACCGCGTCGGCCGACGCCACCCGCGCCGTTACCCGTGCCCCGCCCGCCTGCGCCGATCGCGTCGCCGATCGATACCGTCGAGGTCGACCTCGGCGAGCAAACCGATATGTCGCCGATTCCCGACGCGGACCGCGGAGAGACCCGGACCGCGGTCGGCCCACCGCCGGTAGCGATCGACCCGCAAGTCGATCCGGAAGACGCTCCCACCGCGTCCCGGCCCGTGATCGATCCGGCCGATCCGAAAGTCGCCGAGCCATCGGTCGTGGTCGACATCTCCGCATCGCCATCCGGCGGCGCCGTCGGGCACGCCGAGCCTGCGATGCGCGCGTCCGAGATCATGGCGGCGATCCCGCACGGTGACTGGACGATGACGCCGGGCGACGTCGCGCCGACCGTGCTGCCACCGCCGGCGCCGCCTTCCGACAACTGGACGATGACGCGCGACGAAGGCGCACCGACGGGATGGTCGGCGGCGAGCCCGGTCGCTGCGCCGCCGCCGCCCCAACCGCCACCGATGCCAGCGCCGCGGCCGCCGATCGTGCCGGCGGCGCCGAAGACCGGAAATCCCGTGATGGCCGTCGCGAGCACGGAGCCGTTGTTCACCGACGGCAGCGAGGACAAACCGACCATCGTCGAGCCGAAGATCGAGATCGATCCGACGTTGATGGAGCCGCTGCGCGAGATGCCGCCCGAGGACGACGCAGCCGCGCAGTTCGCGGTGCCACCGGTGCACGCGGCGCTCGGGTCGTTGCCAGCGCCGGCGATTCCCACGCCGCTACCGGGGATGATGACTGCCCCTCCGCCGGTCCCGCTGGACGGTTACGCCCAGCCGATGGTGGCGACGCCCGGAGCGGCTTATCGCGACGATCGCGCGTCGTACCCCGGGCTCGACGCGATCGCCCCGCGGCACCGTCGGCGCGGGCTCGTGATCGCGCTCAGCGCCGCGTCCGCCGTGACGATCGGCGCGATCGCGGTGATCGCCGCGACGCGCGGCGGCGCGGCGACGAAGTCGAAGCCGATCGACGCTGCGGTGACGAGCCCGCCGATCGATGCCGCCCAGGTCGCGGTGGTCGTGGCGAAGGCGGACGCGGCGGTCGCGCCTCCGCCGACGGTGTGCAAGGTGATCATCGACACGACGCCGACCGACGCCGAGGTCGGCATCGATGGCGGTGCCGCGCTCGGCAAGTCGCCGGGGACGTTCGAGCTACCGTGCGGCGCCGAGGTCAAGCTGTCGATCAAGAAGGCGCGCTACTACGCGGCGACGAAAGCCGTGATGCCGACCTCGACGGGTGCGAAGGTCTCGGTCAGGCTCGCGCGCGCGACGTTCACGATCAGGGTGAGCTCGACGCCACCAGGCGCGACGATCACGGTCGGAGGACGGACGCTCGGGATCACGCCGACGATGATCAGGCTGCCGGCGTTCGAAGCCGCGGCGATCACACTGTCGAAGCCGGGCTACACCGCCGAGTCGGCGAGGTTCACGCCGAAAGCGAACAACGTCGCCTACCGCGTGACGCTCAGGCGGGTGCCTATGCTCCGCTGAGCTCGAGATCGGCGACCTGCGCGCGCACCGCGGACATGAACCGCGCACCCGGATCCGGCTTGACGTTGCGATACGTCGGATCGCGCTCGAGGTAGTACGGGTTCGCCCGGAACTTCATGACCTCGTAGTGGCCCAACAGGTGTGTGATCGGGTAGCGGTGCGCGAGATCGCGAACGAGCGCGGCATCGGCGGCGACCTGTGCGGCGGTGAGCGGATACTTCGCTTCGTCCCCGACGTTCTCGATCCCGATCGCGATGTGGTTGAGCCCGATGCAGTGGCGGGCGTAGCGCGTCTCCGGCTGCAACCGGTAGATCGTACCGTCGCGATCGACGAGGAAGTGCGACGACACGTTCACCGCGCCCGCCCGCGCGAGCTGGCCGCGCGCCGCTTCGATCCGGGGATTGTCGAAGTACGCGCGGGTCGCCCTCGCGGATCCACCGTCGGTGTAGTGCAACACGATCACGCGTGGCGCGATCACGAGGTCGCGCGCGTCGGGATCGCTGTGGGCTCGGCGATAGTCGAGCGTGAGTCGCTCGCGTTCGGGCGACCAGGCGATGGGCGCGTCGATGATCACCGGCGCTGCCGCGGGTGCGGGCACGGCCACGGGCGCTGCCGCGGGTGCGGGCACGGGCACGGGCGCCGTCACGGGCGCGGGCGCCGTCACGGGTGCGACCGCAGCGGTGGGCCGAGAACAGCCGACGAGCACGACGAGCGCGAGCGAACGCACCTCCGGGTGTTAGCAGCGCTACTTCCAGAACGCCACCCGGTTGGGACGGGATGGCGACGGCGCCGCGACGGCGATCGCCGCGAGCTCGGTAGCGATCGTGGCGACCGCGCTGGTGTCATTGGTCCCGAGTGCGCTCGCGAGCCGGTCGACGAGCTCTTCGACCGTCGCGGCGAGGACGGTCAGGCCGACCGAGCGAACGTCTTCGAGCCATTCGAGCAACCGCAGGCGAATTCGATACCCTTGCTGCATATCCGACGCGGCGGTCAGCGCACGTGCGTGCGCGGCGAGCTGCGTCAGGTACGGTGCGGCATCGATCGCCAGGTCGTGCGCCGGCGGGCTCGAGTCTCTCGCGGCGACGAACCGAGGCATCCCCTGCGACGGCGGCGGCCCAGCCGGCGAGCGCGGAGCAACCGCCATCGCCTTCATCGCGCGCGTCCGCTCCGGCGGCGAGCTCATCGGTCGTCCCACCGCCATCGGTGCCGGCGCCGCCATCGACGGCGGGCTCAAGCGATGCTTCGCCGCCTGCGTCGCCCCGAACGGGGGCGCTCCACCGCCGCCACCGCGGCTCAGCTCGTGCTCGCCGACGCGTCCCCACCCAGCGGGCGCCTCGACCGATTGCACGATCGTGCGAACGCGACCGCCGGCGTTGACCACCTCACTGCGATCGACGGCGAGAAACGCGGTGAACCGGGACAGCACGCTGTAACGCTTGGACAGCGCGACGATCGATGCGGCCAGCTCATCGCCGGGCATCGCGGCATAGCGATCCTCGAGGTCGCGAATCTTCGAGCGTGCCCAGCTCGCCGAGACCCATCCAGGGTCGCCCGGATTCGCGGTGCGGTCGACGCGCTGGACCAACGGGCCATCGAGCTTCGAGCCGACGACCTCGAGCGAGGCGTCGGTCGGCGCGGCTCCGCGGTAACGCCCGCAGATCGTGAGCGGTGCGCCGGCGTAGAGATCCGAAAGCTTGCTCGGCGCGATCGAATCGGCATCGATCGCGAGGTTCGACGGGCGCAGCGCCAGCTCGGTCGCGACCGGCATGCCGATCCGGCGATGGACCTTCGCCATCACGGCGTCGAGCCGATCCTCGGACTCGACGAGCTCGCACAGGCCACCGCCCGCGCCCGCGAGACGGCGCAAGAACGCGGCGTTGACCGCTTGGTCGATGCCGAGCGAGAACATCCGCACCGACCGCAAGCTCGGGCCGATCACGCGCAGCATCTCGTCTTCGTTACCGACCTGACCGTCCGTGACGAGCACGATGACGCGCGACCGATCATCGGTGCCGCCGTCGAGCAGCGCGACGGCCTTGCGCAGCGGCTCCAACATCTCGGTGCCGCCCTCGGCGTCGACCGCGGCGAGCGCTTCGACCGCGTGGAACCGCGCGCGATCGGTCGCCGGCTCGAGCCGCTCACCCGGCACGAGCTCGAGCTCGCTGCTGAACGCGATCGCACAGAACCGATCGCGCGACGTCAGCGAATCGATCATCCGCGCGACCGCGCGCCGCGCCGCGACCATCTTCCAGCCCTGCATGCTGCCGGACCGATCGAGCACGAACACGATGTCGCGCGGCTTCGCCTCGACACTCGAGGTGCTCGGAGGGACGAGCGTGAGCATGAACGTGCCACCGCTATGGTCGGCGTCATCTGCGCAGATCAGCGAAGGCTGCATCACCGCGCTCGCGCCGCGCACCGGCTCGACCCGCCAGCGCAAGATGAAGTCGCGGTCGACCCGCTCGCCCGGACGAACCTCGACGACCATCGCGTCGCGCTCGCTCGTGGTCACGGCGTGCAAGCTCGAGTTGAAATCCACCACACCGACATCGGCGATCGCGACGCGAATCGCCAGCGCGACGGGATGCGCCAACCCCGGCAAGCGCACCGGCGGCGAGATGCGCGACGCATCGGGCACGACATCGGTATCCGCGGCGATGCCGGGGCCGGCTTGGTCACCGCCGAGTGCGCGACCGGGGATGTAGCGCGGTGCGACGACGAGTGGGAACTGCAGCGTGAGCTCGCCGTCGTCGATCGGCAGCGGGCCTACGAGCGAGAGCCGGATCGTGGCCGACTCGCCTGCCATGAGATTCCCGACACGCAACGAGAACACCCCGGCGCGATCCTCCTCGCTGATCGCGGCGCGATGGCCCGCAGCGATCGCCTGGTCGTATTGCTCGCGCGCCGCGCCGCGCTCGTCGACGACGCCGTCGATGACGCGACCAGCGACC
The DNA here is from genome assembly GCA_963848295.1 of uncultured delta proteobacterium. Classification (GTDB taxonomy): domain Bacteria; phylum Myxococcota_A; class Polyangia; order Haliangiales; family Haliangiaceae; genus JABFXX01. Next base: position 970,478 of record CAWKDB010000010.1, read on the forward strand.
TCCATGCGGAAGCGATGCACCGCCGCACGATCGGGGAGCGGGAAGATGTACGTCGCTTCGATCGGGCCGCCGGTCGTATTCACGAACGTCTGCACGACCTCGATCGAGGCAACGACGCCGCTGACTCGTGCATCGACCGACAGCGCGACGAGTGGGAGTAGCCCGCGCGCGGTCTCGAGCGCACCAAAGCTCGCGTCGGAACGGCGGTGGGCACCGTAACTCGCGACTTCGTCTTCGGACATCACGGTGATCGATGGCATCGGTTGCATCATGGGGTCTCCTTGGTTGCGAGCCCGCGACGTGCGAGCTCTGCGATCAGCGGGGCGGCGGCGGCGCGAAGTGCGGCGAGATCGGCGGGTGACAGCGTGAAATCGCCGGGTAGTTGAAGCGTGAGAGACGCGGCGGCGGTGAGTGAAAGGTGAAGCTCGGCGGGCGCGGGCACGACCGCGCGCGCAGCCACGCCACCGGGCGCGGCTTGCGTCCGCGGCGCCGCGGGGCGCTTCCAAAAGTCGGCGCGGCGCGATCGCGGCAATGCCACGCCCGACATCCGGGCGAGGGTCGCGTCATCCATCGTCGGCCACAGCGCCTGAATCTCGGCGAGGCTCTTGCCCGCGCCCTGCATCCGTTTGATCGCGACGATCTGGGCGACGTGGCGCTCGTCGTAGAGCGCCGTGCGACCGCGCATCGCCGAAGGGCCGTCCAACAAGCCGATCGCGCCGTAGTAACGAATCGTGCGTTCGTCTGGGACCGCGCGTACCTGCCCGTTCTTGGGCGCAGGCAACAGCGCGGTCCGAGCGGCGGCTTCGACAACAAGCTCAGCGAGGGTCACGCCTTCTATCTAACACTGTCATATAACACTGTCAACTTGGGACGGAGGAATCTTGGTCAACCGCGAGCACAGTTCGCCGGTTGACAAGAACTCCTCCGTCCCCGCTAAAATCCAGTGTTTCTAGTGACTTCTGCGTTTGAGGCGGTTGACAAGGATTCCTCCGTCCCCGGGTAGCTTTTCGTTACCCTCGGTTTTCGGGATCTCGGCGACTTGCGGTGGCACGGGCTGTGGAGAGCATGAGCGTGGTGCCAGGCATACTGATCGTCGACGATGACCGCTCGATTCGCCGCACGCTCGAGAAGTTTCTCGGCGGCGAAGGCTACGAGGTCGCGACCGCTCACGATGCGGCGACGGCGATCGCGGCGCCCGATGCGGATCTGATGTTGCTCGATCTCGGGTTGCCCGGCGGCTCCGGGTTCGACGTGCTGACCGCGCTCGCCGATCGCCCGAACCCACCGACCGTCGTCGTCGTCACCGCCCGCGACGACATGCAGTCGACGGTCAAGGCCATCCAACTCGGCGCGTACGAATACCTCGTCAAGCCAGTCGATATCGATCGCCTGCGCGCCGTCGTTCGTCGCGCACTCGACAGCCGCGACGTCCGCGCCAAGCTCGTCGAGCTCCCCGAGCGCACCGCAATCGGCGGTGACATCCTCGGAAAGAGCGCCGCGATCCGCGACGTCTGGAAGCAGATCGGCGCCGTCTCGACGACGCGCGCACCGGTGCTCATCACCGGCGAATCGGGCACGGGCAAAGAGCTGGTCGCGCGCGCGATCCACGTCGCGTCATCGCCGGCGACGTTGCCGTTCGTCGCGGTAAACTGCACCGCACTCGCGCCCGGCGTGCTCGAGAGCGAGCTGTTCGGTCACGTCAAAGGCGCGTTCACCGGCGCGATCGCCGATCGCCCGGGCCGGTTCGAGCTCGCGGGCAAAGGCACGATCTTTCTCGACGAGATCGCCGAGATCCCGCTCGAGCTGCAAGCAAAGCTGTTGCGCGTCGTGCAAGAGCGCACGTTCGAGCGGGTCGGCGATGCACGGCCGCTCCAGCTCGACGCGCGGATCATCGCAGCGACCCATCGCGACCTCGCTCAGATGGTCGCGCGCGGCACGTTCCGCGAGGATCTCTACTATCGCCTGCGCGTCGTCGAGATCGGCCTGCCGCCGTTGCGCGAACGCCCGGGTGACATCCCCGTGCTCGTCGAAGGCCTGCTCGGCAAGATCAGTCGCGACCTCGACAAGCCGGTGCGCTACGTGACTCCGGCGGCGCTCGCTCGGCTGTGCGCGCACGCGTGGCCCGGCAACGTCCGCGAGCTCGAGAACGCGCTGACTCGGGCGGTCGTGCTCGCCAAGACGGACGTGCTCGACGAGACGCTGATTCCGGCACCCGGTGCAGCGAGCACCGCGGGCGATGCCGATGCCGCGGGCGAGCTCCCCACCTTGCGCGAGCTCGAGCGCCGCCACGTCGGCCGCGTGCTCGTTCACACCGGGTGGAACAAGCGCCGCGCGTGCGCGATCCTCGACATCAGCCGGCCGACGCTCGACCGCAAGATCGAGGAGTACGGCCTGCGCGCGCCGGCGAAGGCCAACGAGGACCCGACGTGATCGCGGGCGTCATTCCGATCGCGATCGCCGCGATCGGCGCCGCCTACGCCGGGCTCGTGATCCGCGCAGCGCCGAACCGGCGCGACAACGTGGTGTTCGGTGCGCTCGCGTTCTGCGACGCGTTACTGACCGCATGGCGCGGGGTCAACGTGCTCGCCGGTGATTCGATCGTCGACGTCGCGTCGCAATCGGTGTGCTCGCTCGGCACGATCGTGCTCGCGGTGTTGACGATCGAGTTCATTGCGAGCTTTCCGCGCCGCGCGAGCATCGGTTGGAAGTGGCGGCTCGCGCTGATCGCGTGGGCGCTCGCCGGCGCGGTCGTCGTGATGGCGGTCGACTCGAGGCGCGGCATCGGCGCGGTGTCCGCGTACGTGTTCTTCGCGCCGGCGACGCTCGTCATCTTCGCGCTCGGCGCTCGGTCGTGGCGACTCACCGCCGATCGCGACGCGCGCACGGTCATCGCGATGCTGTGGTTCCGTTGGGCGTTCGGGTTCTCGGCGTATTACTTCGGCCCCGCGCTCGGCATCTTCTCGTGGGCGGTGTGGGCCGAGACCACGGTCGGGACGCTCGTGAGCTTCGTCGTGATCGGTACGACCGTGCTGCGCACCGATCTGTTCTCGCTGCGCTCCGCGGCAGCCGAGCTCGTGACCGTCGCGACGATCGTGATGATCGTGTTGCTCGGCGGCATAGGCGGCGTCCTCGCCGTGCTGCGCTGGACCGAGCCCGGGACGTTGCAGACCGCGCTGCTGATCGGCTCGACGCTCGTACCACTCCACCTCGCCGCCCTAGCCCGCGCGATGTACCCACGCCTCGAAGCGAACGTGCTGGCTCCGCTCGACGACCGCCGCGCCCGCCGGCTCGCCGTGCAAGACGAGCCGATCGCGGTCGACCTCGCACCGGACCAGTTGCTCGCGACTTCGATCGCGCGAATCGAAGCGATCACCGACGGGTCGCACGTGACATGGAAGCTCGCGCCGCAGCTGCCACCTGCCCTCGTCGAGCTGCTCGCCGATGGCGAAGCGCAGCGGTCCGACGTCCGCCCCGACTTGCCGGCTTGCTTCGTCGTGCCCGCGCTCGGCGGCAACCGCCGGCTGATCGGCGCATTCCTACTCGAGGGCGGCACGATCGACCGCGACACGTATCTGGTCACGCGTGATCTCGCGACTCGGCTCGCGCTCGCGGTCGAACGCGCGCAGGTCGTCGACGAGCTCGAGAGTGCGCGCCAGCTCGCCGCGCTCGGCCAGTTTGCAGCCGCGATCGCTCACGACATCCGCACACCGCTGACGAGCATCTCGCTCAACGTCCAGATCTTGAGACGCAAGCTCGACCTCCCCGACGACGACCGCGAGCATCTAGAGATCGCACTCGAAGAGCTCGGTCGGCTCGATCGCTCGGTCGCCGAGATCCTCGATTTCGCGAAGCCGGTCAAGCTCGCCGCCGAGCCGGTCGATGTCCGCGAGTTGCTCGAGGCGGCGACGCGCAGCATGGCCCCGCTGTTGTCCGAGAAAGGGGTCGCGCTCAAGTGCGATCCGCCGTCGCTGCTGCGCATCCACGGCGACGCGCAACGCTTGCGCCAGGTCCTGGTCAACCTCGTCGACAACGCGGCGGACGCGTCGACTCCCGGCACCGAAGTCTACCTCCGCGCGACCGGCGACGGTGCGCGCATCGCGATCGCGGTCGAGGATCATGGTCGCGGCATCGGCGCTGCGGACCTGCCGCGGATCTTCGAGCCGTTCTTCACGACCCGGCCCGACGGCACGGGCCTCGGCCTCGCGATCTGTCACAAGGTCGTGCGCGCGCACGGCGGTGAGCTCACGGTGCGCTCGGCGGTTGGCGAGGGTTCGACGTTCACGATCTTGCTGCCGGCCGCGTAACGGTTCGTTACCGAGCCCGAGCGATCCCACGCCCAAATGCGCGGAATCTCGATTACCAGCCCAGGCACGCGCCGTGCTGTTAGTCGCCACCATGTGGGCGCTCGCTCGGAAGCTGCTGTTTCATGACCGGCTGCGGTTCGCCGTGGCGATCGCTGGCGTGTCGGTGTCGGTGATGCTCGTGCTGGTTCAGGTCGGTCTGTACTTCGGCTTCATGGACACTGCGTCGTCGATCATCGACGCGAGCACCGCCGACATCTGGGTCGGCAAGGCCGGCAACGACTCGTTCGAGTTCGCATCGCCGTTCGACGAGCGCGCGTACTACAAGATCGCCTCGCTGCCAGGCGTCGAGTGCGCCGACCGCGTCCTGATGAGCTTCGCGCAGCTCAAGCTGTGGACCGGCGGCGACCTCGGCGTCCAGGTGGTCGGGATCGAGACCACGCCCGGCCGCGCCCCGCTGCTCGCGCCGTGGCATGTCGTCGCCGGCGACCCCGCGCGACTCGGTCAAGCCGGCGCGATCGTCGTCGATCGCAGCGAGTACCCCAAGATCCACATCGATACGGTCGGCCACACGACCGAGATCTCGGGCGTGCGCGCGCAGGTCGTCGCCCTGACGGCCGGAATCCGGTCGTTCACGACGTCGCCGATCGTGTTCACCGACCTGCGTACCGCGCGCAGCTTCCTGCCCGGCCTGGGCGCCGACGCAGTGACCTACGTGCTCGTCAAGGTCGCCGCCGGCGCCGACATCGAGGACGTCCAGGCGCGGATCAACGCACTGCCGCACATGGCGGCGTACACGACCGCCGCGATGTCGGAGCGCACGCGCTCGTACTGGTCGAAACGCACCGGCGTCGGCGCCGGGTTCTTCACCACCGCGGTGCTCGGCGTGATCGTCGGGTTTGTCGTCGTCGGCCAGATCCTCTACAGCGGCACGCTGCAGTACATCCGCGAGTACGGAACACTCAAGGCGATGGGCGCCAAGAACCTCATGGTCGTGCGCGTGATCTTGTCGCAAGCGATGATCAGCGCGGCCCTCGGCTTCGTGGTCGGCAGCGGCCTCGCGTTCGTGATGCGCGCGATGATGGCGAAGGCGAACCTGTCGGTCGCGCTGTTCCCCGGCTTGTTTGGAGCGACCGCGATCGTCACGGTCGCGATGTGCTCGTTCGCGTCGCTGCTCTCGATCGTCAAGGTGCTGCGCCTGGACCCCGCGTCGGTGTTCAAGTCGTAAGGAGCCGTCATGACCGCTGCGATCGCCATCTCAGACATCACTCATCTCGGGCCGCCCGCGCTCGCACCGCACAGCGACGTGCTCGCACGTATGGTCGGCGTCGGCAAGGTCTATGGCGCCGGGGAGCATGCGGTGAACGCGCTCGATCGTGCGTCGCTCGACATCCGCGCGGGCGAGGTCACGTTGATCGAAGGTCCGTCGGGCTCGGGCAAGACGACGCTGATCTCGATCCTCGGCTTGTTGCTCGCGCCGACCAGCGGCGAAGTCTGGCTCGACGGTCGCAACGTCGCGGGCCTCGGCGAGCGGCACCTGCCGGCGCTGCGCGCGAAGCACTTCGGCTTCGTGTTTCAGGGCTTCAATCTGTTCCCCGCGCTCACCGCGCTCGACAACGTCGCGATCGCGATCCAGATGAAGGATCCGCGCGTCAAGGATCCACGCGGCGAGGCGCGCCGGCTACTCGAGCTCGTCGGCCTCGGTCCTCGCGCGCATCACTTGCCGGCGGATCTCTCGGGCGGACAAAAGCAACGCGTCGCGATCGCGCGCGCTCTCGGCGGCAACCCGCCGATCATCGTCGGCGACGAGCCTACGGCCGCGCTCGATACCAAGACCGCGCTCGCGGTGATGGAGCTGCTGCGCGACCTCGCCACCCATCACGGACGCGCCGTCGTCGTCGTCACCCATGATCCGCGGCTCGAACGATTCGCCGACCGCGTCGTGCGAGTCGAAGACGGTCGCATCGATCCGGCCAGCCAGTCGAACGAACAAGCTCGAGAGGACGTGTCATGACCAAGACCAAGTCGCTGCTGCTCGTCTGTGCACCACTCGCCGCCGTGCTCGCGCTGTGGCTCGGCCACGCCTCGTCGTCGGCGGCCTCGTCCGATGTGCAGGTTCGGGCCCGCGCCGCGACCTTGATCGCGCCGGCGCGGGTCGAGCCGGTGCGCGATCCGGTCGCGCTCGCGTTCGAAGTGCCGGGACGCATCACGGAGATCGATGTCGACGAGGGTGATGTCGTCAAGCAAGGCCAGGTACTCGCACGGCTCGACGATCGCATCGCGAAAGCGCGTGTCGCCGAAGCGACCGCGGCCGTGGCACAGGCCGACGCCCGCTACTTGCTCGCTCGTCGCGGCCCGCGCGCCGAGGATATCGCCGCCGCCAGCGCCGAGGCCGACGCCGCGCGCGCCGACGCTGACCACCGCGCGATCGAGCGCGGCCGCACCGATCGCCTCGGCGAGCTCGGCGCGGTCGCGACTGCGTCGGTCGATGCCGACGACACCGCGGCTAAACAGGATCGCACAGGCTGAGATCCTCGCCTATTGACGAAGGATCCCGAGAGGATCATCGTGCGGCGATCGTGGCTCGATCTCAACCAGGCAAGGCAATTCGTCGCTCGCGTCGCCGTGGCACGCAGCTCAAACAGCTCGACGATTTTATCGTCGAAGCGCAACTCAAGAACGACCTCGGCGAATGGCGTCGGGGCCGTGCTGTTCGTGCATACATCGATGGACGAAAAGTCACGCACATCGCGGTCGACTTCGGCATCACACGCGGCTCCGTCAATCGCTGGCTCCAGTGGTACGACGTCGATCACGTTGAGGGGCTTCGGACTTCGATTGCCGAAGGCCCTGCGCCGAAGCTCACCGACGAGCAACGCGAGGCTCTGGGGATCATCATTGAACTGGGCCCGATGCAGGCAGGCTATCAGTCCGGTGTCTGGACCGGTCCGATGATCGGCGACCTGATCGAGGAGCGGTTCGGCGTTCGCTATCACAATCATCACGTGCCGAGGCTCCTGCACCAACTCAAGTTCTCGGTCCAGCGGCCGCGTAAACGGCTGGCCCGAGCCGATCTTGCGCGGCAGGCCACGTGGCTGCGAGAGACCTTGCCGAAGATTAAAAAAAAGCGCGCCAGTGCCGCGGCGTCGTTGCCTTCGGCGACGAGGCCAGCTTCTGGCTCGACGGGACGCTCCACCAAACGTGGTCCCGAGTTGGCTGCCAGCCCCGCGTAGACACGTTCGGCATGCGCAAGACGGCGCACGTCTTCGGCGTCGTTACGCTCGAGCAACGACCACGGTTCCACTACAAGTTTGCGCCCGTCTTCAACGGACTCACGTTCTTCGACTTCCTCAAGCAGGTCGTTGCTCGAACCCGGCGCAAGATCTTCCTGATCATCGACAACGGTCCCTGCCACAATCTCAAGGAAGACGGAAAGCTGTGGCTAAAGGAGAACCGCCATCGCATCGAGCTGTTCCGACTGCCGCCCTATTCGCCCGAGTTCAATGCGATTGAAGGTGTCTGGAAAGTGACCAAGAAACGAACCACCCACAATCGCTTTTACAAGACCGTCGAAGAGCGCGACACGGCCCTCTGCGCAACCTTCGCGATGTTTCAGGAGGACCCGAAGCTGATCGCGAATCACGTGGCCAGGTTCCTGTGATCCACAAGCCGTGCGATTCTGTTTAGAGTCGCCACCGCGACCGCCGCCGCCGCGCAAGCGCGCTACCAAGCGCTCGCTCGCGGCACGCGCGCGGAGACGATCGCCGAAGCCGCGGCGGTGCGGGACGGGGCTCGCGCCGAGCTCGAGACTGCGCAAGTGGAGCTCGACCAGACCGCGTTGCACGCACCTGTAGATGGCGTCGTGCTGCGCCGGCTCGCCGAGGTCGGCACGCTCGTCACGACATTGACTCCCGCGCCGGTGTTGTCGACCGCCGACGTATCGCAGCTCGAGCTCCGCGCCGAGCTCGACGAGACCGACATCGCCGCGATCGCGGTCGGCGCCAAGGCATACGCGACCGCCGATGCGTTCGGGGACCGGAAGTTCCCGGTCGTCGTCACGCGGATCACCGGAGAGCTCGGGCGCAAGACCGTGCGCGACGACGACCCGCGCGCGCGCATCGACACGCGCGTGCTCGAGGTGATCGCTCACATCGACGCTGGCGGTGTCTCGCTACCGCTCGGCCTGCGCATGTACCTGCACGTCGACCGCTAGACGGCCGAGCCTCAGCGTTGTTAACCGCGAAGGCGCGCGAGATAGCGCTCCGCCTCGTCGCGAAGGATCTCGCCGAGCATGCGGAACTCGCGCAGGCGTGCCGACGACGTCCGCCACGCGAGCGCGAGGGTGCGCCCCGGATGCGGCTTAGCAAATGGCACGAGCTCGACCGGCCCTTTCGTCGGCGCGAGCGCCGCGGCCGCCGCTTCAGGCAAGAGCGTCACGCCCATGCCGCCGGCGACCATCTGGATCAGCGTCGGCAGGCTGGTCGCGCGTACCTGCATCGACTCGATCGCGCCGCCGCGCGAACACACCGCGAGCGCTTGGTCGCGCAGGCAGTGGCCGTCCTCGAGCAACAGCACGGTCTGGTCTTCGAGATCGCGCTCGCCGAGCTTCCCTCGCTTGCGGGTCAGCGCGGAGCCGCGCGGTGCCGCGAGCAGGAAGTCCTCGTGCGCGATCGTGAAAGTCGTGACATCGCCGGGGACCGGAATCGCGACGAGCGCCGCGTCGAGCTGTCCGGCATCGAGCTGCGCGAGCAGTCGCGCGGTTTGATCCTCGCGCAACACGAGCTCGAGCTCGGGGAACCGCTTGCGCACGGAGGGCAGCAGCGCGGGTAGCCAGTACGGCGCGACGGTGGGAATCACGCCGAGTCGCAGCGGACCGACGAGCGGCTCCGCTCGGCGGCGTGCGGCATCGCTGACTTCGTCGATCGCGGTCAGCGCGGCTCGAGCTCGCGCGACGACCTCCTCGCCCGCCGGCGTGACCAACACCGACCGGCGGTCGCGCTCGAACACCTGCACGCCGAGGGTGCGCTCGGCGCCTTGGACTTGCACCGATAGCGCCGGCTGCGAGATACCGAGCTCGGTCGCCGCCCGACGGAAGCTATGGTGATCGGCGACGGCGACGAGGCTCTCGAGCTGACGCGTGGTCGGTCGCTCCATGATAGTACGTAGCTATCATAGCAATCACATATCGACAATTGTCCTATCACAAAAACGCCCCCATGGTGACGTCGACAAGGAGATCACATGCTCACCATCGGAGATCAGTTCCCGTCATTCAGCGCCACCGCCGTCGTTAGCCGCGAGCGCGGCAAAGAGTTTGCCGAGCTCACCGAGGCCAGTCATCCCGGCAAGTGGAAGGTCGTGTTCTTCTGGCCAAAGGACTTCACGTTCGTGTGCCCGACCGAGATCGCCGCGTTCGGAAAGCTGAACCGCGACTTCGCCGATCGCGACGCGCAGGTCCTCGGCGTTTCGATCGACAGCGAGTTCGTCCACCTCGCATGGCGCAACAATCATCCGGATCTCGCGGAGCTGCCATTCCCGATGGTCGCGGACATCAAACGCGAGCTGTCGACCGCGCTCGGCGTGCTCGACAAGAGGGAAGGCGTGGCATCTCGTGCGACGTTCATCGTCGACCCGCAGGGCGTGATCCGGTTCGTATCGGTCAACGATCTCAACGTCGGTCGCAACCCGGCCGAGGTCCTGCGCGTGCTTGACGCGCTGCAGACCGACGAGCTGTGCCCGTGCAACTGGCAAAAGGGCCAAGACACGCTGAGCGCGGCGTAAAGGCCCGCCATGACGATCGAAGCGCTCAAACAACAATTGCCGGATCACGCCAAGGACCTGCGGATCAACCTCGGAGTCATCACGAGCTCGACCGCGCTGACACCGACGCAGGCCTGGACGATCGCGGTCGCGAGTGCGGTGACGACCGGCAACCGCGACGTGATCGCCGCGGTCGAGGCCGACGCCGCGCCGCACCTCGACGCCACGGCATTGTCGGCCGCCCGTGGCGCCGCGGCGATCATGGGCATGAACAACGTCTACTACCGGTTCGTCCATTTCATGGGCGACGTCGCCGAGTACGGCCAGATGCCGGCGCGCCTGCGCATGCAGATCATCGGCAACCCAGGCGTGGCGAAGATCGAGTTCGAGCTCGCCTGCCTCGCCGCATCCGCGATCACCGGCTGCGAGCAATGCGTCCGGTCGCACGAGAAGTCGTTGCGCGACCTCGGCGGCACGCAGGACATGGTGCAGGATGCGGTGCGAATCGCCGCCGTTCTCAACGGCGCAGCGGTCGCTCTCAGCTCGCCGGCGCTCTGACCGTGCGGACGACCCACGCGATGAGCACGAGGCCGATCGCGACGGTCACGCCGAACATCCAGCCGCCGCTCGCTTCGTGACCGGCTTCGATCATCGCGAGCCGCGGCGCTTCACGCACGACGACCGCGGCGAATAGCGCGGCACCGCCGCCGGCGGTCGCGACGACGAGCGCCCGCTGACTCGGCTCGCGCGCGATCACCAGCCACGCGCCGGTGTCGATGATCGCCGCAGCGGCGAGCACGCCGAACCACACCCGGCCATCGCCTGTCACCACGAAGCCGACGCGCCACAACCACAGCGCGCCGGCGATCGCGACGATCCGACCTGCCACCGCGAGCTTGGCGAGCACGCGCTGGTCCAAACCGTCCGAGGACCACGCGGCGATCGCGGCGAACTGCGTGGCCATCGCGCCGACGATCACGACGAGCCGCGGCGCGATCGCGCCACCGGTGAAGACGCGCTCGCCCGCCGCGTAGAACGCGGTCCACGTCGCGTCCGCCGCCATGAGCTCGTGGAGCTCGCTCCACGACCACGCGACGAACCCGAAGCACGCGAGCGCGGCACCCAGCGCGATCGTGCGCCAACGCAGCGACGCTTTCGCGAGATACAACGCGTAGAACCCGACGACGAGTGCGGGTACGACCGCGAGCCAGCGCGGCCCCAGCAGTAGGTTCGCGGTGTAGAACCGCCGCTGGTAGAGCACCTGCGTGAACAACAGCGGCGCCACGCCGGCGGTGATCGCGCACCCGAGCATGAACGGCAGCCAGCTGCGTACGCGCCCCGCGAGCGGCGTCGCGCCCCGAACGAGCGCGAACCCGGTGCCGACGACGACGTAGCTCGCGAATGCCGCGTGGATCGCCAGCGTGACGACGAACAGCGCGACCACGCCGTCGTCGAACGGCCACACGCGCTAGTGGCCCTTTTTGATCGGCCAGACCAGGTCGCCGACCGCGAGCGTCGCCCCCTCGAACTCGGCCGCCGCCTTCATCGCGTCGCCCGCCGACATGCCGCCGGCGATCATCTCGTTGATCTTTGCCTTCGACTCCGGGGTCATCCGGCGCGGTGGCGGGTGGGTCGTCACGTGCTCGATGACCTCGGCCGACAGCCAGCGACAGAACGCGTCGAGCGCCGCCTTGTCGCGACCGTCGACGACCCAATCATAGTGCGGCAACGCGCGCAACTCGCTCGGCTTGCCTGCGCCCTTCTGGTCGTGAATGAACAGCACGCTCGCGCGATCGGTCGAATCGGCGAACGACCACCAGATCTGAATGCCGCCGTCGCGCTCGCCCCCGTGCGGCTTGCCGAGGATCTCGCTCAGCGCGTTGTACGGTGAGCGCAGCTTCGCTTCCATCTTGAACACCGCGTCGGCGGCCTTGTCGGGTGCAGCGCGATAGCGGGATAGCGGTTTTTTCATCATGGGTCTCCGGTTCCGGCCTCGTCGAGCCAGCGCGCGATTCGCCCCAGCATCGCCGGATCTTCGCTCGACTGCCAGTGATCGGGCCGCCCAGCGGCCTCCCAACGCAAAAGTTGTACGAGCGCCTCGACGTCTGCCGCATTGCCCGCGAACGGCGGCATGAACGGCTTGGTGTGCTGCAGCTTCGCGATGTTGAGCCGGATCTGATCGTCGGCCCACGGCCGGGCGAGCTCGACGAGGGCGTTGGCCCCGTTCAGCGTGTGGCAGGCGTCGCACAGTGCGCGCTCGACCTTCGCGCCGCGGACGAGCTGTTCGGTCGGATAGTTCGCGGCGTCGCGCAACGGATACGGGTCGTCCGCGACGGCTCCGTGCTCCCGTAACCCGGCGACCTCGGAAGGCCGGATCGAATCGGAGTAGAGCGCGCCACGCACGGTGTACGGCTTGCGCGCACCCTCGCGCACGAACTCGCCGGCGCCGGTCGCGGCGAACGCGAGCGCGACGAGCAGCGTCGCCGTGGCGCCGCTGATATAGAGCCGCTTGACGACCAGGCCGACGATCGCGTAGGCCCCGATCAACAACGAAGCGCCGGCCGCGATCACGACGAACATCGACATCGCCGCGCTGCCTCCGAGCAGCCACGACCGGCTGTCGGCCGGGATCACGACGAAATACCACAACGCGAGCACCGGCATCGCGGCCATCGGGACCATGAACCGCGCCGCTTGCCCGATCAGCACCGCGCGGCGCTCTCGCGACAGATCGAGCGTGTTGATCACGACGCAAGCCGCGAGCGATCCGAGCGCCATCGCGACCGCGGTGCGATACAGCAGCGACGGCCAGAAGCTGGCGTTGAAGAATCCGATCCATACCCCGCCGTCGGCGTGCGGCGTCCCCGGCGTCAGCTGCCAGCTCAAGATGCCGTTGATCCAGAACAGGCTCATCCACGCCGCTACGGCGTAGAGCGCGAGCAAGCGGATCCGCGCGCGATCACCGAGCCGTTTGCCGACCCGCACGAACGCATAGCCGGCGACGACCTCGACCGAGAACCACACCCACTCGGTCGCCCACAACCAGTGGAACCGATCGATCATCAGGCCGATCGTGCGCGCGCCCACCGCGATCGACACGAACCAGATCGCGACGCCGGTCAGCGCTCCGAGCACGAAGCTGAGGAGCACGAGCACCGAGAAGAACCCGTCGACGAACGCGCGCGCATCGGGCGAGCGACCGCGCTGGGCGAGCCGCTCGAAGTAGCACAGCAACAACCCGCCGCCGATCGCGAACTGCGCGAGGAACACGTGGACGATACCGACGCCGCCGATCACCATCCCCTTCATCGCCGGTCCGAAGTCGTTGACCGGATAGAACGGGATGACCGAGTCGAGCGGGCCTGCCACGCGCGTTCGATGCTACTTCGTCGCCGGCGGAGGCGTAACCGACGCGCGCGCTTTGTCGCAGATCACGGCGAGGCGTGCGGCATCGCTCGCCGGCCCGAGCGCCGCAGCCTCGCGAAACGCCACCGCCGCGCTCGCGTACGCGGCGGCCCCGCCCTTCGGTGCGAGGTACTCCTTGTAGAGCACGCCGAGGTCGTACGCGGCTTCGCTGCGCTGTGGATCGCGTCGCCGCGCCGCTTCGTACGCCGCGCGCGCTGCATCGAGCTGGCCGGCTTGGCGCGCGACGATGCCGCGCGCCACATCGAGCTCGTAGTCGTCGACCGCAGGCGCGATCGCCGCGAGCGTCGCCGCCGCCCGCGCGTCGTCCATGCCGTGGAGCTCGGCGAGCGCGAGATCGACTCGCGCGGCGGTCACCGTCGGTCGTGCGTTCACCGCGGCGTCGAATCGTCTGCGTGCGGCCGGCCACGAGCCGCGCCGTGCGGCGATCACCCCGGCGAGGACCTCGGTCGCCGCCGAGCGATCGCCGAGCGCCTCGAGCGTGTGGACCTCGAAGCTCGCCCGCGGCAACGCGCCGGCGGCGAGCGCTTGCAGTGCCGCGGCTTGGTGTTGAGCGGCCGCTGCGGTCGCGGTCGTGATCGGTTGGATCGGCGGTGCGAGCTCGTCGGGCGTCGGCACGAGCTCCCGGGTCCCGGCGAACGCCGGGTCGAGTCGCGCCCGGCCCACGACACAGCGCTCGGTCCATTCGTCATCCCAACCGAGCTCGACGGCATGCTCGACGCACGCGCGGTACGCGTCGCGCGCCTTCTCGACGAGCCCGTCGCTCTGGGCGTCGATCGCGGCGCAATACGCATCCAAGAGGTCCCGGCCCTGCGACCGCAGCGTGGCGGGCAACGGCACCGCGTTCAGCTCCGCGGCGAACTGCTCCCACACCTGCCCGGTGCGATACATCGGCGCGAGCACCGCGGCGTGGTCGATCGAATACGCCGCCGTGTACGCCTCGCTCAGGCTCGTGAAGCGCTTGATCCGGTCCTGCATCCAACGCCCGAGCGCCGCGGTGTCCTGCGCGTTCGGCGCTGGCACGGCGAGCGCAGCCTCGAGCTCGCGGTCCGCCGCGATCGTGCGAGCTCGAGCCGCCGCGTCTCGCACGAGGTCGTCGCTCACTTTCCCTTTCGCGGCGAGCGCGATCGCCGCCTCCGCCTGGTCGCGCGCCTCTGCGGCGAGCCTGGCATTGCGCTTGGCCGCGACGAGATGGAGCGCACTCGACGGGCAGGTCGTCGCCGGCGGCGGCGGCGCGGCAGGTCCGACGCACAGCCCGTCGACGAGCGGCACCGCGCACGACTGCTCGACGAGTGCGAGCGCGAGCCGGACGTGCGCTTGCGCGACGCGCCCGGGATCCGTCGCCGTGAAGCTCGCGAGGTAGCGGCGCAGGTGCGCGACGAGCGCAGCGACGCCGCGCCGTTCGTAAGCCGGCGTTGCCTCCCACAGGGCCGGCGCGGTCTCGGGTGCGCGCGGGAACCACGCCAGCGCGTGCTCGACGTCGGCGATCTGTTTGGCATCGTCGCCGAGCGCGGCGCGCAACACGATCGCTTGGCCGAGCGCGGCCGGGGCGTCGCGATTCGACCGGTCGTGCTCCGCGGTCCGCTCGAGCCGTGTCGCCTGGTCGGCGAGGAGGTCGGCGTCGGGATCGGCACTCGCCGCAGCAGCCATGGCCACCAGCGCGAACGCGACGCGAGCTATCCGCACCCACGTTCGACAACGCGGCGCGCGAGCGGTTGCGCAGATCACAGCCCGTTGCAGCCGATCGCGCGGGTCGAGGTGCCGGTCATGCCAGAGAAGCCAGCCGAGATGCCTCCGGATCCGCCGAGCCCGGCGACGAGCGTCGACGCTGGGATCGTCACGGTCGACGTTCCGAGGCAGACCACAGCCGCCGACGGTCCGCCCCCGCCCCCGCCGCCATGCCCACCCGTGCCGCCGTCGCCGCCGCGGCCACCCACCGCGCCGCAGCCGCCGTCGTCTTGATCGTCTCCACCGCCGTACGGCCCGCCGCCGCCGCCATTGCCGCCGAGCCCGCCCGCGCCGCCGGTGCCACCGCGACCGCCGCTGCCGCCTGCGTTCGCCACGACCATCGCCGACTCGAGCTCGTAGGTCGAATCGACCGCGACGACACCGAACAATCCGCCGCCGCCGGTGCCGCCCGTTCCGCCGGTGCCCGCGCAACCTCCCGCGCCACCGCCGCCGCCCGACGAGCCGGACGAGTCGCAGTTGTTCGTGCCGCCGCCACCGCCGCCGCCGCCGCCACCGCCGCTCCCCGCGCCGCCGGCGGTGCCCGCACCGCCATTAGCGGGGACATAGCTGCTGCCGGCGAACACGCCTTGCGCGGCGCCCGCCATGCCGAGCGTGCCGAGCGCGCCGGGAGCGCCCGGGTTGCCTGATCTGCCGTCGCCGATCACGGAGCCGACGTTCGTGCAGTTGCCGGCGCCGTGACCGCCGCCTTGACCGCCGGTCCCGCCCCCTCCGCCGTTCGCGCCCCCGCCACCGGTCGCGCCCGC
Source organism: uncultured delta proteobacterium (assembly GCA_963848295.1). GTDB lineage: Bacteria > Myxococcota_A > Polyangia > Haliangiales > Haliangiaceae > JABFXX01. The sequence continues at coordinate 986,454 of CAWKDB010000010.1, forward strand.
GCCATCACCGACGCCCGGGTTGCCGCCGGCGCCACCGCTTCCGCCGCATGCCGCGAACCCGCCGGCGCCGCCGTTCGGCACCGTGTTGTCGTCGCAGAACAAGCTGCTCGAATGCTCGACGCCCGGTCCACCGGGCAACCCACTGTTGCCGCCGAGCCCGAGCGTGCCCGCGGTGCCGTCGATCCCGTTGCCGCCGACGCCGGGCATGATCGTCACGCCGTCGAGCACGACCGTCGTCGACTCGGTCAGCAACACCGCGATCGAGCTCGCGCCAATCGCGGTCGCGTCGGCGCTCTTGACCGTGACGCCGTCGAGCGCGGTCGCGACGTTGATCGTATCGAACGTCACGGTCGGCGAACCACCGTCGAGCTCGGTGACTTGATTCGCCGGGTCGCGGTTCCACCGCGGATCGAACCCGCCGTAGACGCTGACGCCGCCCTGCATCGTGATCGATTCGGCGTACTGGCCGTACTGGACGAGCACGGGGAGCGGAGGGCTCGACAACCCAGCCTTCGCGATGCCCGCGCCGATCGTGTGCAGCGGTGCGTCCTTCGTGCCGGCCGACGCGTCGTCGCCGGTGACCGCGACGTAGATGCCGTCGCACGGCGCACCGCCGCAACCGGCGTCGGGCAAGACGCCGCTGCCGGCATCGATGTCGCTGCCGCTGCCGCTGCCGTCGGGCGCACCGGGCGCGCCTTTCGCGCAGCTCGCGATCGCGAGCGCACACAGCACGAACGCGCCGAACCGCGAGCCACCCATGATGCAAAGCATAGCTGCGCCGCTCGGCTTCGCGTCGATCGATCTTTCGTCACAATCGTAACAACGCTCACCGCCGCGATGCGTCGACCGTCGGCGGCTCGCCGCGCAGGCCCTGCAGGTACATAGCCTGTGACCCATACGACAAGAAGCGACCCTCGTCGTCCCACACCTCGGCCTCGGCGATCGCCCAGCCAGCCCGAGCGCGCCGGGTCGTGACCGCGACGAGCAGCCACTCGCGCGTCGTGTCGTCGACCGCGTAGAGGGTCAGGTCGAGGCTCGGCGCGGTGAACCGGTAGCCGCTAGGGCCGATCGCGCGATGCAATGCGGTCGGCATCGTGTCGATCAGCGGCGGCAAGGCGAGCCGATCGAAGCGGCCATCGCCGTCGCGCTGCGGCGTCGTGTAGCGAAACCAGCGCGCGTAGCGAGCGGGTCCCGCGTCGAAGCCGTCGACCCAGTACCGATCGCCATCGGCGATCCGGCACTCGAGCTGTTGGTAGAACCGGAAGCGCGTGTGCGGGTTACTCGCGGTCGCGTCGTCCGCGGAAGGCGAGTCGGCGAGCGAGCGCACCGATGGCGGCATCGCGCCGATCACATCGGGGCCCTTGCGATCGCGCACGAACGTCGCGAACAGCTCGAGCCCGCTCGTCGCCTTGGCGCCGCGCAGCGACACTCGCGTCTGCACGGTCGCGCCGCCGCGATGAAGCACCTGGACATCGGCGACGAGCGCCCCGGTGCCGATCGGAACGGGAAAGATCGTCGTCGCAGACGCGAGTCGAAACACGCGGTCGCCGACCGCCGCTTCGGCCGCGCGCAGCGCACACGTCATCACGACGCCGCCCGACGGCATCAAGTAGTCCCAGTGATCGGGGAGCTCGAGGTGATAACGCCCCGCCACGCTCGCGTCGGGGCGGACCGCGGTGTCGGCGGCGAGATCAGCAGGCGACGACATGAGTCGCAGACTGTAACCCGATCACGGCACCGCGATGCGCAGCGCCTTCGCGAGTCGCTCGAGATCGCTCGCGGCACGAGTCGCCGCCGCATCGCCCGCGGCGCCGAGCTCGCGCAACTCGGGCAGTCGCTCGAGCAGGCGCCAGGTCGCGTTCTGCGCGAACCACAAGTCGGCAGCGCTCTTCATCCGCGTCGCGACCTCGGCGGCGCGCGCGACCGTGTCGAGCGCTTCCGCGTCGAGACCGAGCGGGCTATGCGGCGCGTGGCCGACCTTTTCGATCAACCGGCGAAGTGAGTCGCTCGCCGCGAGCGCGATCTCTTGGGTGTCGAGGCTGACCTTGACCTCCGCAGCTTCGGCGAGCTGATGGCGCAGCAACTGGAAGCTCGCATCGTCGCTGCGCATGTTCGCGAGCACGCGCCGGATCAACGTGGCCTCGGCGATCGTGTGCAGCACGTCGGGGACCGGGAGCTCGTGTGCGGCGAGCCAGCGGATCAGCGGTGCGTGATGATCGTAGGCATCCCCTAGGTGTTGCTCGGCGCCATGGATCGCGTCGCCGAGCACCGCTTCGAGCACCGCCTCGCGACTGCCGGGCAGCAGCGCGCCGAGTGACAGCTGGCGCCCCGGAAAATGCCGCTCGATCGCGCGTTGCGCTGCGAACACGTCGCCGGTGCGGACCGCGGCCGTCAGCTCTTCGCCGATCTCGAGCCACTCGGCGGGCGCGGGCGGTGGCCTGACGCCACCCGTGATGTGCTGATCGCCGAGATACAATCCGGCGAAGCACAGCGGGATCGTCGTCTCGGTCAGCTGAGACTGGACGCAGACGTTGCCCGCGACCATGCGCGCGCGACCGGAGCGGCGCTCGACGCGATCGACGATCTCGACCATGAAGCCGTGCACCGCGGTCGACGCGGCCGTCACGGGCTGCGACGCGACGAGCGCTTGCACCGCCACATGCGCGACGACCTTCTCGGCATCGATCCGCGCCGGCGCGACGCGACGCTGCCACACGGCGCGGCCATCGCCCTCTTCCGCGAGGTTCGAGCGCGCGGCGCTGAGCCGGTCGACGAGCTCGGGCAGCGTCGACTCGCCACCGATCGCCGTCAACAGATCGGCGACCCTCGCCGCATACTGCATGCATTGCACGGTCTCGATCCCTGAAAGATCGTCGAAGAACCAGCCGCAGCTCGTGTACATCAGCATCGCGTGACGCGCGAGCTCCATCAGCGACAGCGCGCGCACGCGTTCGTCCGCGGCGAGCGGATGCGCTTCGTGCTCGGCCAGGAATCGATCGCGCGCCGCGGCGCTGCGCTCGAGCACGACCGCGATGTATGCGTCGCGCGCGGCCCACGGATCGTGAAACAGCAGGGTCCCGACGCTATCGAGCGCCGCCGCCGCTTGATCCCGCAGCCAATCGAAGGCGTCGCGCAGCGGCCGCCGCCACTTCTGATTCCAGGTTGGCTGGCCACCGCTGTTGCAGCCGCAGTCTTCGCGCCAGCGCTCGACGCCGTGGGCGCAGCTCCAACTGGTGTTCTCCGCGAGCCGGACCTCGTACGTCGCGGGCACGCACGCGCGAAACTCCGCATAGTTCGTGAGCCGCGTGTTGTTCCAGCCGCCCTCGACCTGCGACAGCGCCCACGCGAGCGCCATGTCGCCATAGCGATGGTGGTGGCCGTAGGTCTCGCCATCGGTCGCGATGTGACACAGCGCCGGGCCTCCGCCCGCGATGTCGCCGCGCGCGGTCATCCGCGAGATGATCTGGTGACCGTCGGCGAGCAGCCGCTCGAACGCGACCGCCTGCGCCGTCGCGCCATCGTAGAAGAACAGATCGATCGACCGACCCGAGGGCAGCGCGCAGCGATACGCGCGTCCGGGATCGATCGGCTCGGTGCGCCAATCGCCGCCGGGCGCGCGCCACGCCTTCGCTTGATACGGCGCGAGCACGGTGAACGCGATGCCCTCCGCGGCGAGTGCTTCGAGCGACGCGGTGTCGGCCGCGCACTCGGGCAGCCACATGCCCTCGGGCGCACGGCCAAAGCGGTGGCGAAAATCGGCGATCCCCCAGCGCACCTGGGTCGTGCGATCGCGGGGCGTCGCGAGCGGCATGATCATGTGGTTGTACGCTTGGGCCATCGCCGACCCGTGGCCGCCGAATCGTTCGCGACTCGCTCGGTCGGCAGCGATCAGCGCGTCGTGAACATCGTGCGCGTGCGCTTCGAGCCACGACATCAGGGTCGGGCCGACGTTGAAGCTCATCCGCTGATAGTTGTCGACGATGTTGATGATCAGGCCCTGGCTGTCGACCACGCGCGCCGATGCGTTCGGGCGATAGCACTCGGCCGTGATCCGCTCGTTCCAATCGCGATACGGGCGCGCACTCGGTTGCGGCTCGATCAGCTCGAGCCACGGGTTCTCCCGGGGCGGCTGGTAGAAGTGCCCGTGGATGCAGACCCACTTCGCTGACAAGGTCCGTGAACTTTACACCACGCGCGACCGTTCGCCGTTGGCGACGAACACGACGATGCCGAGCGGCGGCACGGTGACCACCAACGACTGCGCGTGGCCGCGACATGGGGTCGCGTCGGCGTCCAGCCCGCCGCGATTGCCCATGCCGCTACCGCCGTAGATCGTCGCGTCGGAATTCAGGATCTCGCGCCAATGCCCGGCCGCCGGCGCGCCGATCCGATAGCCCTCGCGCGGCACGGGCGTGAAGTTCGCGACGACGACGATCGGCGGATCGCCGGCCTCCCCGGTGCGCGCATAGGCGAGCACGTTCGCGTCGCGGTCGTCGCCGACCAGCCACGCGAAGCCGACTGGATCGCAGTCGCGCACGTGCAACGCGCTATGCTCGCGATACGCGCGGTTGAGATCACCGACCCACTTCGCGATGCCGGCATGCGCCGGGTGGCCGCCGATCGCCCAGTCGAGTGCGGCGTCGTGATTCCACTCGCCCCACACGCCGAGCTCGTCGCCCATGAACAGCAGCTTCTTGCCGGGCAGCGTCCACTGGTAGCCGAACAGCAGGCGCAGCGACGCGTACTTCTGCCACGGGTCGCCCGGGATCTTCGAGATCAACGCGCCCTTGCCGTGGACGACCTCGTCGTGCGACAGCGGCAGCACGTAGTTCTCGCTGTCCTGGTAGATCGCGCGAAACGTCAGCTCGTCGTGATGCCACTTGCGATGGACCGGCTCGTGCTCGAAGAACTTGAGCGTGTCGTGCATCCAGCCGAGATCCCATTTGTAGCCAAAGCCCAGGCCGCCGTGCTCGGGCGGACGCGACACGCCGTGCCACGCGGTCGACTCTTCCGCGATCGTCTGGACATCGGGATACGCCGCGTAGATCGCGCGATTGAGCTGCTGCAAGAACGAGATCGCGTCGCGATCGTGATTGCTGCCGTCTTCGTTCGGCACCCACTCGCCCGCCTTGCGCGAGTAGTCGCGATAGAGCATCGACGCGACCCCGTCGACGCGCAGGCCATCGACGTGATAGCGGTCGAGCCACGACATCGCCGAAGAGATCAGAAACGATCGCACCTCGTGCCGGCCGTAGTTGAAGATGTAGCTCGTCCAGTCCGGGTGAAAGCCCCGGCGCGGATCGGCGTGCTCGAACAGGTGCGTGCCGTCGAACAACCCGAGGCCGTGCGCATCGGTCGGAAAATGCGCGGGCACCCAGTCGAGGATCACGCCGATGCCGGCGCGATGCAGCTCGTCGACCATCGCCATGAAGTCGTCGGGCGCGCCGTAGCGCGTCGTCGGCGCGAAGTAGCCGGTGACCTGATAGCCCCACGAGCCGTAGAACGGGTGCTCCATCACCGGCATGAGCTCGACATGGGTGAAGCCGAGCTGGCTGCAATGCTCCGCTAGCTGTACGCCGAGCTCGCGATAGCCGAGCACCTCGTTGTGGTCGCGCCGCCACGAGCCGAGATGGACCTCGTAGATGCTGATCGGCGCCGAACGCTGCGCGCGAGCTCCACGGGACTTCATCCAGTCGGCGTCGCGCCACTCGTGATGGGCTTGCCAGACGATCGAAGCGGTCGCCGGCGGATGCTCGGCGCGCGCCGCGAACGGATCGGCCTTGTCGAACGTGCGGCCATCGCGCCCGACGATCGCGAACTTGTAGCGCGTGCCGTGCGCGACCCCGTTGATCACACCTTCCCAGATCCCGCTCGAATCGCGCGGCACCAACGGGTCGGCTCCGGCGCGCCAACCGTTCCAGTCACCGACGACCGAAACCGCGCGCGCGCTCGGCGCCCACACCGCGAAGTACACCCCGGTCGGTACGACGTGGGCCCCGAGCTTGTCGTGTAGCCGGTAGTGCGTGCCTTGGTTGAACAGGAAGAGGTCGTCGGAGGTCAGCAGCGACACGCGGCGAGAGGTAGCACGTTTCGCGTAGTTACGCGGCGACGCAGATCGCACGCAACCGCGGCGCGGCGCGGCCGATACGACCGCCCATGCCAATGAAGAACACGATGCGAAAGACCCTAGTCGCCGCCGCGATCGCGGCCATTCCTGCTTGTGCGAAGCAGGTCAAAGACATCGGGTGCTCGACCAGCGCCGAATGCGCCGCCGGGGACGCCTGCCAGCTCGATACCCAGGTCTGCGTCGCCGGTGCGATCACGATCGACCCTGGAGCATTCTACGACGATGGTTCGCGCTGGTTGTCGGCGCAGAGCGGTCCGGCGATCACCGGGGCGATCGACGCGAGCGGTTCCCTCGTCGCGCTTGTCTCCGATCAGGTCGTCGCGACCGCCACGGTCGATGGTTCGGCTTGGTCGCTGACGCTTCCCGACGGCACGCTCGCCGCGGCGGACACCGCGGTGGTGTTCCGGCTCACCGGCGCGGATGGCCACACGTACGAGCTGTCGCAGGCGTTCGCGTACGACGATTCGATGCCGTCGGTCCAGCTCTCGAGCGCGACGCTACACGACGAGCGCGGCGATCAGATCGATTTCTCGTCGGGGGTTCCGCAACACACGCACGCCGGCGCCGTCGTCTCGCTCGGTGGAACCACGATCTGCCCCGACGTCTACAAGTACGCGTACCTGATGGACGAGAACGAGCCGATGTTCGGCGGCGAGACGTCGCGGAATCCGCTCGCGTTCACGTTCGATGTCCGGGAGCCCACGAAGCTCGACGCGGCGAGCTCGGCCTATCGCGTGCGCGCTGCCGATGGCACTCCGCTCCTCGACTGGACGACGTTGCCCGCCGCGGACGCGAACGGCGCCTATGACATCGCGCTGTACCGCCACGGCGATACCTCGATCCCCGCGCTCGGAACCTACGAAGGCCAGTTGACCCTCGACGTGCGCGTCCGAGATTGGGCCGGCCGCGAGGCGGATCTCAGCACGTGCTGGGTTCATCACCCGCTCGCCGCGCCGCTGCAGGTCTCGCCGTCCGAGACCGGGTCGATCGCCAACCTCTCGCTGTCGCCTCACACCCCGCTCGCCGCGTTGTTCAACGCTTCCACCGCGAATCAGGCGCCGTCGCTGTTCGACGTCCCGATCGTCCAACAGACGAGTGAGCCGATCTTGCTGTCGCTGACCGTCCCGGAACTGGCGGGGTCGTTCACCGAAACGACGGTCGCGACCTCGAAGGCGACCGCCACGAACGGACCGGAAGTGTCCTGCCCGGTGACGTGTCCGGGCGGCGTGAAGGTCAACTGTTACCTCTCACCGTCCGACGATCCGCGGTGCGCCGGCGCCGCGAATCCGAGCTCGACGACGACGCCGTACGCCGGTCCGATCACCAGCTACGACGAGTACACCATGCTCGTCGACGACGTCACCGGCGACGCGATGCCTTTCTCCCACGCGCTCGACGGCTTCACGATCCCCGGCCGCACCGCCGCCGATCCACCGCACGGCTATCATCTGGTGGAAGGCATCGCCGCGCTCGGCGGACTCGAACCGGTGCGCGCGGAGGACTACGCGATCGCGAGCATCAACTATACAGGTACCGCACCGACCGGCACTCCGACGTATCGCTGCGACGGACTCGTGATCACGCAGACCAGCTCGGGCTTCCTCGGCGCGTGCACGTCCTACTCGACCTTTCAGGCGATCACGGCCGTGCAGACGCTGCAGGTCGCCTTCCAGCCGGTCGCGATCCAGTTCTCGACGGCTCCGACCGCAGCCAACACCGCGCTCCCGGTCCCCTACCTCCCGAGTGGCGTCTTGACCGCGACGGGCGTGGCGTGGAACGCGGGGAACGCCGGGCTGTAAGCCGGCCGTCGGCTTCAGTCCCAACCGGGCTCGTCGATGCCGTCGCCGCCGGTCGCGCTGTCGCCCGCCATCTCCGACGATGACGGCGGAGACTTCGCGGCTTCATCGGCCTTCGCGGTCGGATCGGGCGCATCGAGGTCCCACGCGGTGTCGAGCTCGTCCATCGGCGGCAACGTCGACATCGACTTCGGGCGCGGCGGCTGGCTCGGTGGTGCGACGACGACCGGTGCCGGCGGCGGCGGCAGCGGCTCGAACGGCAGCTTCGCGGGTGCGGTGATCGCATCGTGGACGAGCGTCGGGGTCTCGGTCTGCGGCGCGGCCGCGGCGACGACCGGTTGCTCGGCCGACCGGCGGTCGCGGCGACGCCTGCGGCCCTCGCCGCCTTCGTCGCGTTCGCGGCGCGGCTCGGACGCCGGCTGGTCGCGGCGCGAACCGACGGCTTCGATCACCTTGGCGCACGCAGCCTCGAACGCATCGAGCTGCGCCTGGTCGGTGTCGTCGAGCATGGGCCCGGCATCTGCGATCTGACCGCGCAGCTCGTCGATCACCTCGATGGGATCGCGACCCGACCACCGGAGCTCGCCGAACGCGTTCTTGCGCATCGCCTCGCGCAGCTTCGCGGCGACCTCGGCCGGATTGCCTTCGGTCGACACCGGCGCTTCGGCCTTCGGCATCAACGCGACCACCTTGGCGATCAGCTTGTCGCGGCGCGCGCGGATCGTGGTCGGATCGAGCTCGGTGCCCTTCACCGCTTCGGGGTTCGCGGCGATCACTTGCTTGGTCATCGCGACGACGCGCTCCGACAGCTCGTGGTTGCCGAGCTCCGCGACCTTGGCGCGCACGGCGAGCGCGGCCGCGATCACGTCGTCGCCACCGGCGAGCACGTCGGCGATCTCGCCTTTGATGTCGTCGATCACGGCGCGATGCGCGTCGGCTTCGGCGTCGCGGGCGCCATCGCGCTTCGCGAACAAAGCGTCGCACGCCGCGCGGAACGCCTTGTAGACCGCGTCGGCGTCGCGCCGCGGCACGTAGCCGACTTCTTTCCACTCGGCCTGGAGATCCTTGATCTGGCCGATCGCCTTGCCCCAACCACCGGGCCCGGGCGCGCCGTCGACGACTTGCTGCGCGCGCGTGATCAGCGCCTGCTTCTTCGCGAGATTGTCGGCTTCTTCGGAGTGGCGCGCGTCGAGCAGCGGTTTGCGTTGCTCGAAGAACTTGTCGCACGCGGCGCGGAACCGCTTCCACAGCTCGTCGCCCAGCTTGCGCGGGAGATGACCGGAGTCCTTCCACTTCGCTTGCAGCGCCTTGAGCTTGTCCGCGTTCGCGGGATCGAAGCTCGCCGCGATGCCTTCTGCCTCGGCGATCAGCGCCTCCTTGACCTTCGTGACCTCGTCGAACTTCTCGGCCTCGACCGCGCGGACGCCGCGGACCTTCTCGTAGACCTGATCGCAGGTCGACTTGAACAGCTCCCACAGCTCTTTGCTGCGGCGCTGGGGCATCGCGCCGACTTCTTTCCACAGCGCCTGGAGCTGGCGCAGCCGATCGCCGAGATCCGGCGTCGCCGGCGCCTCGGCCATCGCCTTCGCGGTCGCGATCAGCGCTTCGGCCTTCGGTACGTTCGCCCACCGCTCCCAGTCCTCGGCTTCGCGCAGCTCGCTGATCCGGATGACGAGCTTTCCGCGCACGGCCTGATAGCGATCCGCGATCGCATCGCGCTCGGTCGACGCGACCTTGCCGATCTGATCGAACGCCCTCCCCGCTTGTTGCAGCAGGCGATCGATCGCCTTGCCGTCTTTACCGCCCGCGGCGGCGAGCGCCTCCATGTCGTCGCACAGCGCTCGGAGGCTCGCGGCGATCGCGACCGCGCGCTCGGCGTCGTCTTTCTTGCGCGCTTCGCGCTCGGCGGCCTCGGCGGTGCGCCGGGTCTCGTCTTCGACCCGTTTGCGCTCGCGCTCCTCCGCGCGCAGCTTCGCCTCGGCCTCTCGCGCTTCGCGAGCCGCGTCGGTCTCGGCCACGGGCGTGACGACCGGCGCCGGTGTCGCCGCGGCGCGCTCGGCGGCCGCGCGATCCTTCTCGGCTTTCGCTTCGCGCTCGACGACCCGAAGCTCGTCCGCGGTGCGCGCCTGCTGGTCATGCAGCTGCTTGCGCTTCCAGAACCGCTCGACCGCTTTGCCGAACCGGTCGTCGCCGTCTTCGCCCCCACCACCGACCTCGGCCCACGCCGCCTCGGCGGCCTTGACGCTCGGGGCGAGCTTGTCGAAGTCGAACGCGTCGGCGACCGCCTCGACCTGGCGAATCAGCTGCGCCTTCTCCGCGCGCCGGCGCTTCACCTCGTCGGGCACGCCCGGCGTGCGCTTGCGCTCGGCCTCGTTGATCTCGGTCGCGATCTTGCGCGCGCGTTGCCGCACCGCTTTGTTCTTCGCCTTTTGCGCGACGTTCTCGAGCCGCTCCGCATCGTCGAGCTTGTCGACGGCGGCGAGCCCGACCTCTTTGAGCGTCGTGTCGATCGCGAGCGCGCGCAGCACGTCGCCATCGTCGATCCGGCCGACCGCGGCGAGCCGAATTTCGTGCGGCGCTTCACTCTTGGCGAGGTCGGCGAGCGCGCGCGGATCGCGGACTTCGCCGAACGCGCGCTTGCGCAACGCCGGCAGGCTCGCGTCGACGACGACCTCGACGAGCGCTTGCTGGTCGCCGAGCTTCATGATCCCGGCAAGCGCAGCGCTCGCATCGTCGGCGTCATCGCCACAGGCGATTTGCGCCCACAATTCAGCCGCGCGCTCGCCCGCATAGTCGCGCAGGCTGCGTTCGCTCTCGGCCGCGGCGATGTCCGCGAGCACCTCGGCTTCTTCGATCTTCGCGATCGCGAGTCGGCGCACGCCGATATCGCGGTCGGTTCGAGCTACTTGGGTGAGAACGGCAGCGTCATCCGCAGTCATAGCCCTGACGGCTTCGGTGCGAACGCGGACGTCGCTGTGGCGGTACTTCGGGCGGAAGAGATCAGTGATCCCCATAGAGGGGTCGGAATCTATGCGCAAGATCTCGTCGGGACAAGCGAAACCGAGGGCGGGTTGCTATTCGTCCTCGTCGTCGCCGAACAGCACGCCGAGCCGCAGCTCGATCGCATCGAACGGCTCGGCGCGGACCCGGTCGTTGCGCTCGGCGATCAGCACCTCGACGTAGCCGTCGGCATGCCAGCGGTAGACCGCGAGCGTCTCCTCGATCGGATCGATGATCCAGTAGTGGGCGACGCCGGCACGATGATACGCGCGCTTCTTGAGGATGAGGTCGTTGCGCTTGTTCGTGGACAGGATCTCGCACACTCAATCGGGCCGGACCGTGGTCGGGAGCTCGGCGGGGAGCGCCGGCAGTCGGTCGCGCCGCCAGCCGAGGACGTCCGGCCGTAGGATCTGAGTCTCCTCGAACAGGACTTCAACCTCGACCGCGAACCACCAGCCTCCCGGCCAACGCCCCCCTGATCGTCGGTCGTAGGGGCCGAGCGTACGACCCAACCGGAGCTGTGCGTGGCCATGGCGTCCGCTCGCCGCCTCTTTCTCGACCAGCACGCCGTCGATGATCTCGTGCCGGCGATCCTCCTCCGGGATCGCGAGCAGGTCCGCCAGCGTCGCCTTGGCCTTCGCGGGTTCGGTCACGTCACCATTTTATCGTACGAGCTCGACCAGCGCACCGACGATCTCGACGAGCTTGTAGTCACTCGGCGTGAAGATCTGCGCGACGCCGAGCGCGCGCATCGCGGCGTGATCGCTCGTCGGGATCGTGCCACCGACGACGACCGCGATGTCGCCACCGCCCCGTGCGCGCAGCTCGGCGACGACCGCCGCCGCGAGCTCGACGTGAGAGCCCGACAGCACGGACAGCCCGACGACATCGACGTCTTCCTGCACCGCGGCCGCGGCGATCGCGGCGGGCTCGAGCCGGATCCCGGCGTACACGACCTCGAACCCCGCATCGCGCGCCGCGACCGCGATGACCTCGGCGCCGTTCGAGTGACCGTCGAGCCCGGGCTTGCCGACGAGCAACTTCGGGCGACGCGGCAGCGCCGCGACCCGCGCGCGCAGCTCGGGCCAACCCGCGGCCGCGCTCGCATCGGCGATCCGCGCACCCGACACGCCGCCGAGACCTGTGGCGGCGCGGTACTCGCCCCACACCGTGCGCAACGCATCGGCCCATTCGCCGGTCGTGACTCGCGCGAGCGCGCACGCGATCGACGGTTCCATCACCGGCTCGCCGGCGCGCGCCGCGGCGGAGAGCTGATCGAGCGCGTCGCGGACCCGGCTCGGATCGCGCCGCTTGCGCGTCTCGTCGAGCGAACGCAGCGCGAGCGCAGCCGCGGCCGGATCGACGTGGAACACGCCGCCGTCATCGCCGATCAACGGCGACGGCAGGCCCTCCGTCCACCGGTTGACGCCGACGACGATCTGGTCGCCTCGCTCGATCCGCGCCATCCGCGCCGCCATCGCGCGCACGAGCTCGCCCTTGCAATAGCCCGAGTCGATCGCGGCGCGAATCCCACCCATCGCATCGATCGCGGCGAGCTCCATGCGCGCCGCCGCGCACAGCTCGCCGACCTTGGCCTCGACGACCGGGTTGCCGGCGAACAGATCGCCGTACTCGAGCAGGTCAGTCTCGAACGCGAGGATCTGCTGCAAGCGCAGCGACCACTGCTGATCCCATGGCCGCGGCAGCGACAGCGCTTCGTTCCACGTCGGCAGCTGGAGCGCACGGCAGCGCGCATCGCGCGACAACAACACGCCGAGCGTCTCGATCGCGATCCGCCACGTGTTGTTCTCCGGTTGCTGCTCGGTCAACCCGAGCGAGTTGACCTGCACGCCATAGCGGAACTGGCGCAGCTCGGGATCGGCCACGCCGTAACGGTCGCGACATAGCTCGTCCCACAGCCGCGCGAACGCGCGCATCTTGCACATCTCCTCGACGAACCGCATGCCCGCGTTGACGAAGAACGACACGCGACCGACGCACTGCGCGAGCTGCGCGGCATCGACCCGGCCTCGCGCGCGCACCCGATCGAGCACGCCGATCGCGTCGGCGAGCGCGAACGCGAGCTCTTGCACCGGCGTCGCGCCGGCTTCCTGCAGGTGATAGCTGCACACGTTCGACGGGTTCCACCGCGGTAGCTCGGCGACGCAGAACTCGTAGGTCTGCGCGATCAGATCGATCGATGGCTCGGGCGGGAAGATGTACGTGCCCCGCGCGAGGTACTCCTTGACGATGTCGTTCTGGGTCGTGCCGCGCAGCCCGCGTGGATCGACGCGGCGTTCCCGCGCGAGCGCGACGTAGAGCGCGAGCAGCCACACCGCGGTGCCGTTGATCGTCATCGACGTGTTCATCCGCTCGATCGGGATGCCGTCGAACAGCGCGTGCATGTCGTCGAGCGACGCGATCGGCACGCCGACCTTGCCGATCTCCGGACGCGCGAGCGGATGGTCGGCGTCGTAGCCGCACTGCGTGGGGAGATCGAACGCGATCGACAACCCGGTCTGGCCCGCCGCGAGGTTGCGCCGATAGAGCTCGTTCGACGCGCGCGCGCTCGAATGCCCCGCGTACGTCCGAAAGATCCACGGAGGATCGGCCATCGCGCGATCTTTACCTGCGCACCAGGCTGACCGCGAGCCCGGCGAGCGTGATCGCGGCGCCGAGGTACGCGCGCGGGCCGAGCGTGATCTCGCTCTCGAACAGCGCGTCGGTCGCGAGCGCGACGAGCGGGAACACGAACACCAGCGTGCTGGTCAGCAACAACGACGTCCGGCCGAGCAGCCAGAAGTAGCTGAGAAACGCGACGACCGAGCCGATCACCGCGAGATAGAACAACGCGAACGTCGCGACGCCCGGCGGCGGCCACGGAATCGGCTCGTACGCGACGAGCGCGATCACGCCGAGGACGACCGCGGTCACCGCGATGAAGATCGCGGTCGCGACCACGCCGTGAACGCCCTGGTTATGGCGCTTCATCACCATCGAGTAGCCGGTCGCGACGACGACCGAGCCGAGCACCATCGCGACGCCGCTCGCCTGTCGCGTCGACACGTCGAGCCGATCGAAGAAGATCACCGCGACCCCCGCGATCGAGATCACCGCGCCGACGACGTGGCGCCAGGTCAGCCGCTCCATCCGCGTCGCGGTCAACATCACCGCCAGGATCAGCGGCTGCGTGCCGTAGACGACCGCGGCGATGCCGCCCGAGACACGCTCTTCACCGACGTAGACGAGCAAGTAGCCCGCGGCATCGAGCACGCCGGCGACCCCCAGGTACAGCCACGTCCGCCGGCTCGGCCACGGTCGAAATCGCGCGGCGATCGGGACGATCACGATCGCGGCGATCGCGAAGCGCAACGCGAGCGCATCGAGCGTGGGGAACCCCGCCTCGCCGCCCTCGCCGATGCAGCGACGGATGGCGTACCAAGTCGTGCCCCAGATCAGGGCGCACGCGAGGTACGCGGCTGCAATCGTTCGTTGCACGACTGTCGCAGTGTCGCATCTTGCGACCGTTCTCCACTCGGGTATGTTCCGCGGATGCGAACCATGCTCTTTGCGCTCGCGCTCGCCGCGGCCGCCGGTTGTGCCAAGTCCAACTCCAACGACAAGCAGGCGAGCGACAACGCGCCGACCGCGAAGGCCGACAAGGCGCCGGTCGCGACCGTCACGCCGGATCAGCTCGAGCAAGCGCTGACCGCCGGTGACGCGCAAGCCGTCGACGCGAACGGCGACGCGACCCGCAAGCACGAGGGCGTCGTGCCCGGTGCCGTGCTGTTGACGAGCTCGACCGACTACAAGCTCAGCGAGCTCCCCGCGGACAAGGCGAAGAACCTGGTGTTCTACTGCGCGAACACGTCGTGCGGCGCTTCGCACATGGCGGCCGATCGCGCCTTGCAAGCCGGCTACACCAACGTCAAGGTCATGCCGGTCGGCATCGCCGGCTGGGTCAGCGCGGGCAAGAAGGTCCAGACGATCTAGCGCTGCCCTCCCCGATCTTCCGGGGCGCGCTCCGGACCACGCCGGCGGGGTTCGTGGTCTGGTCTCGCCATGGCGCTAGATCACTACGTAACTCTCGGTCGCTCCGGGCTGCGCGTCAGCCCGATGTGTCTCGGCACGATGACGTTCGGCGAGGATCTCGGCTGGGGCTCGTCGGAGACCGACTCGAAGGCGATCATCGATCGCTACCTCGAGCGCGGCGGCAATTTCATCGACACGGCGAACGCGTACACGCTCGGACACTCCGAGGTGATCATCGGCAACCACCTCGCGCACACGAAGAAGCGCGATCGCGTCGTCCTGGCCACGAAGTTCTACAGCAACATGTTCCCGGGCGATCCGAACGGCGGCGGCACCGGTGCGAAGTCACTCCTCACCGCGTGTCACGAGTCGCTGCGCCGATTGAAGACCGACTACATCGACCTGTACTGGATGCACGCGTGGGATCGCCACACGCCGATCGAAGAGACCTTGCGTGCGCTCGACGATCTCGTCCGCGCCGGCAAGGTTCGCTACCTCGGCTTCTCCGACACCCCGGCATGGAAGCTCGCGCAGGCTCAGACCACGTCGCACTTCCGCGGCTGGGCGCCGCTCGTCGCGCTGCAGATCGAGTACTCGCTGCTCGAGCGCACGGTCGAAGGCGAGCTCGTCCCCGCCGCGCACGAGCTCGGCCTCGGGATCACGCCGTGGTCGCCGCTCAAGGGTGGCGTGCTGACCGGCAAGTACACGCGCGCGAATGCCGGCACGGTCAAGGCCGACCGCGGCGCGATGGTCAACGCGAACCTGACCGACAAGGCCTACACCGTGATCGACGCGCTCGTCGCGATCGGCAAGGAGCTCGCGACGACACCCGCGTCGGTCGCGCTCGCGTGGTTGCTCGGGCGGCCGGGCGTGACGAGCCCGATCTTCGGCGCTCGCTCGCTCGCTCACCTCGAGGCGAACCTCAGCGCGTTGACCGTGGCCCTCACGCCGTCGCAGCGCGCGAAGCTCGACGAGCTGTCGACGCCCGAGCTGCCGTTCCCCGCGAAGTTCATGGCGCGAGCCGGCAGCTACATGCACGGCGGGCTGACCGTCAACGGCGACACGGCTCCGCTCTGGCAGACCGGCGCCCCGCCCGACGCCAAGCGTTACTGACCGTACCCGAGCGCGAGATCAAGCGAGCGTCGCCCGCAAGCCGTCGACGAGCGGCGTCTCCGCGACGACGCCGAGCGCGTCGCGCAGCCGCGCCACGGCCGCGCGCGACTTCACGATCTCGCCGGCGCGCGCGGGCGCGTGATCGATGGTGCTCTTGCCGCCGCATAGCTCGACGATCGTGCGCGCGAGCTCTACGACCGTGATCTCACCGCCGGTGCCGACGTTCGCGACGAGGCGCGAGTTGCCATCGCCTACCGCCGCGACGATCGCGCGCACGACGTCGCCGACGTAGACGAAGTCGCGCGTTTGCTCGCCGTCGCCGAAGATCGTCAGCGGTTTGCCGGCGCGTGCGCGGTCGCTGAAGATCGAGATCACGCCGGAGTAAGGGCTCGATGGATCCTGGCGCGGACCGTAGACGTTGAAGAACCGAAGCGCGGTCGTCGCGACCCCGTGCACCGCCGCGTAGTAGTCGAGCGCGTGCTCCGAGGCGAGCTTGTCGATGCCATAGGGCGACACCGGCTGGCAGCGCGTCTCTTCACGCACCGGGAGGTCGGTAGCATCACCGTAAACCGCGGCGGATGAGGCAAACGCGACCTTCTTGCATCGCTGCGCGCGCGCGTACTCGAGCACGTGGAGCGTACCGCCGTAGTTGACCTGCATGTCGACGAGCGGGTTCGCGATCGAAGCGACGACCGAGACCTGCGCCGCGAGATGGACGATGCGCTCGACCGGACCGTGCCCCGCCAGCGCGGCGAAGATCCCGTGGCCGACGTCGCAGGTCTCGATCGCGAGGTTCGCGTTGCCCGCGTGCTGCGCGAGGTTCGCGCGCTTGCCGGTCGAGAAATTATCGAGCACCACGACGCGATGGCCGAGCGCGAGCAAGCGATCGACGACGTGCGATCCGATGAATCCGGCGCCGCCGGTGACTGCGATCAACCCCACCCGGCGAGCGTACTAGGTTAGTCAGTGGTCCCACAACACGCCGACGCCGAGCTGGATGCCCAGCGCGTCGTCCAGCGAGCTCGAGAACCCGGGCTCGGCGTAGATCTGCGTCAACATCGCGAGCTCGGGCAGGATCGACACGCAGCGTGTGATGCGATACGCGAAGCCGATCGATGCGCCCGCGTACATGAAGCTCACCGGGCCACTGACGCCACCGACGCCGACGTGGTCTTGATAGACGAGGCGCGCGCTCGCGATCAGCTGGTGGCCGCCGGTGAAGTTCCAGCCGACTTGCACCGGCAGCTCGAGCGCCGGCTTGTCCGGGAACGTGAATTCCACCGCGGGCGCGAGCGCGATATCGATGCCGGAGTCTACCGTCGGCGCGCGTAGCAGCTGAATGCGTGGCCCGAGCTCGAGCCCGAACGTGCCGACCCGTGCGTCGAGCTCGAGGTGATCGGTCGCGCCATAGCGCACGCCACCTTCGGCGACGCCTCGCGGCGTGACGCCGAACTCGTGGGCGCCCGTGCTCGGCGCGACGACGAGGTAGCCCTCGGGGGCGGCCCACAGCTCGACGTGACCGGGGCGCTGGATCCGCGCGCGCGCCATCGTTGGAAACGAGTAGCAAGCTGCGGTGGCGAGCAACGCGACCGCGCACTTCACGGGCAGGCCTCGAGATCGAGCACCCACGCATCGTCGAGCGTGCCGAGCCCATCCCCGAGCGTGCCGCCGCCGAACAGTACGAGTCGATCGCGTTTGCCGTCGAGGATGAGCGACGCGTGATCGCGCGCGGGCGGCAGCGTCGAGGTCACCAGAGGAGAGAACGTCGCGTCGTCGAGGCCGAATCCGGTCGTCAGCGCGGTGTCCTCGTTGTCTAGATTATCGCCGCCGACGAGATCGATGCGGTCGCAATCGGGGTCGAGCGCCGCACCGAAGTGCGCCCACGCCGTCGGGCTCGATACGATGGCGAGCTTGGTCCACGCCTGCGCAGCGAGATCGTAGCGCCACGCATCGCGCTTGACCGACACCGTGTCGTGACCGCCGACCAGATACAGCCCGCCTTGCCAGTACTCGAGCGCGTACGACGTCCGCCCCGACGGAACCGCTCCGGACTCCGGCAGCTCGGTCCACGTGTTCGTCGCGAAGTCGAACTGCCAGAGATCGTCGAGCGAATCGAGGAAGCTGCTCGCGCCGCCGAAGATCCAGGCATGCGCGCCATCGCTGGCCGCGCTGACGTCGAGCCGCGCGCTCGGTCCTTGCGGCAGCTGCGTGACCTCGAACGTCGTCAGATCGACGCCGACCACCTCGGAGATCGCCGACGATAGCCCTTGGTTGCCGTCGATCAACACGAGCCGATCGTTCGCGACGTCGATCGCGCTCGCGAGGTTGGTGCGCGGCGACAACATCGACGACAGATCGATCGTGTCCCAGCTCAGCGTGTCGAGGTGGAGTGCGACGAGCTCGCCGACCAAGCCCGACGAGCTGTTACCCCCGTACATCCACATCTGATCGCGAGCCACGTCGAGCACGGCGGTCTGGCCCCACCGGCCCGCGACTCCGCCGGTGCTGATCTCGGTCCACGCCGGCGCACCGGCTCTCGTCGGCGACACACACGCGGTCACGCACAGGATCGCGGCAGCGCGCACGGGCGAACGATAAGCGCTAGCGTCGCGACATGAAAGTGCGCGCTATCCAGATCACGGAGCACGGCGGCCCCGACGTCATGCACCTCGCCGACATCGAGGTCGGCGAACCAGGGCCCGGCCAGGTCCGCGTGCGCCACCACGCGTGCGGCATCAACTACCTCGACACGTACTACCGCAGTGGCTTGTACCCGGCCCCGCTGCCGCTCGTGCCAGGCACCGAGGCCGCGGGCGTGATCGAGGCGGTCGGCGCCGGCGTGACCCGGCTCGCGGTCGGCGATCGCGTGACCTACGCGGCGATGGGACCGGGCAGCTACAGCGAAGCGCGCGTGCTCGACGCCGGCCCCGTTGTCCGGCTGCCGGACAGCATCGACTTCGAGCGCGCCGCCGCGATGACGCTCAAGGGCATGACGGTGCAGTACCTGCTGAAGCGCACGTGGCCGAATCTGCGCACCGGCGATGCGATCCTCTGGCATGCGGCGGCCGGCGGCGTCGGCCTCATCGCCTGTCAGTGGGCGGCGGCGCTCGGCTACGTCGTGATCGCGACCGCCGGCTCGGCCGAGAAGTGCAACCTCGCGCTCGCGCACGGCGCGACGCACGCGATCGACTATCACCGCGAAGATGTGGTCGCTCGCGTCAAGCAGCTCACCGGCGGGCGCGGGGTCGCGGTCGCGTTCGATTCCGTCGGCAAGGACACGTTCGAGCGCTCGCTCGACTCGACGCGTCCGCTCGGGCTCGTCGCCGTGTTCGGCAATGCCTCCGGGCCGGTACCACCGCTCGACGTCCTCGGCTTGATGCGGCGCGGCTCGCTGTTCGTGACGCGTCCGACGCTCGGGACGCACCTCGCCACCGGCGCGGCCCAGGACATGGCCGACGATCTGTTCGCGATGGTCACCTCGGGCAAGCTGCGCATCGATCCGCCGCGCACGTATCCGCTCGCCGAGGCAGCGCGTGCCCATCGCGAGCTCGAAGCCGGCCAGACGACCGGCGCCGGCATCCTCGTCGTGTAACGCGAGACACGCAGCGCGTGCGTTCCGCGACACACGCGCGAGCTCCTCGTCGGAGACAACGCTGGCTCGCGCCATGCACTCGCTGCGAGCCCATGCGCATGATCTTCGGGAAGCTCAAGAGCTCTATCCTTCGCGTCGGCTATCTCGCAAAGGCGATGGTGCTCGCGGCGTTGCTCGGCGTCATCGAGCTCGTGCAGAACGCGAAGGGCCGACGGTTCCTCGGCGTGCTGACGCTCGTCGCGTTGGCCGGCGGCTTCGTGATCGCCCGACCGATTCGTTCGATCGCGGCCGGCGAAGCCGCGGTCCGCATCAACAAGCTCACCGGCAGTGTCACCGTGCTCGACGAAGGCTGGGCGCTCGACCTGCCGTTCATCCACCAGCTCCGCACGTATCCGTTGCACGATCAGGTCTATCGCCCCGCCGACGCGGCGAAGGCGACCGGCGCCGGCGCGTTCCAGTCCGGCGAAGGCCTGACGATCGGCATCGACGTCGCGGTGCGGTGGGCGCTCGATCCCGAGAAGATGTCGCATGCGGCGCGGTTGCGGCCCGATGACATCGGCGAAGAAGTCGTGCGGCCGACCGTCGATGGCGCGCTGCACCGCGCGTTTGCGTTGCACAGCGTCCGCGAGATCTTCGCGACCCAGCGCGGCGCGATCCAGAAGGGGCTCGAGGACGAGCTGCGCACCGCGCTCGCGGGCGAGGGCGTCGTCGTCAAGTCGGTCGAAATCGGCAGCGTCGATCTGCCGCCGCAATACAAGGCGGGGCTCGAGGCGTTACTCGAAGAGGAGCTCGCGTCCGACAAGATGAAGTACACGCTCGAGCTCAAGGAGAAGGGCATCAAGCAGTCCGAGCTCGAAGCCGACGCCGACAAGGTCCGCCGCGAGAAGGCCGCAGAAGCCGCCGGCGAAGAACAGGTGATCGCCGCGAAAGCACAGGAAGAGGCGATGCAGCACGTGCTGCCGCTCAAGCAGAAAGAGATCGAGCAGAAGCGGCTCGAAGCCGAAGCCGCGAAGGTCGAGCGGATCACCCAGGCCGAAGCGACGGCGGAGTCGCGCCGGATCGAGGCGAGCGGTGAAGCCGATGGCCGGCGCAAGCTCGCCGACAGTGAAGCGTATCGGCTCGACGTCACCGGCAAGGCGACGAGCGAGCAGATGGCGCGCGAGGGCGCGTTGATCCAGAAGAACCCGCTGCTGATCCAGAAGACGCTGGCCGACAAGCTGTCCGACAAGATCTCCGTGATCATCGCGCCGCCTCAGGTCGGCGGGTTCTTCGCGAGCGGCTTGCTCGGTGGCGCGGCCTACGGCGGCGGAGCGAAGTAATGCTGCCGCTCGCGCTGACCGCGGCGGTCGTCGTCGGCGATCACGTCGCGTTGCGCGCGGCACCGGAGCGCGTCGCCGCCGAGCAGGCGGTGCTGTGGAAGGGCGACTGGCTCGAGGTGCGCGGCGCGCGGCGCGGTTGGTTGCAGGTCTACGACCATCGCCACGAGCGCCCGGGCTGGATCGCGGAGCGCAACGTCCGTCAGGTCGAGCTCGAGGACAAGTCGGCGCCAGCCCTGCGCGCGGTCGTCGATTTCCTACGCGATACGCCGGGCAGCGAGTCGCTCGGCATCGCGTACGCCGCGATGTACTTGAAGGTCGCGGGCAAGCCCGCGATCGACGGCGCGATCATGGTGTCGCTCGGCGTGATGGCCGATCGGCTCGCACATCGCGCGTCGGCGGCCGGCACGAACGACACGAGCGTGTCGGAGCAGCTCGAGGTCGCGAAGAGCTGGGGCGTGGCGTTCAGCTCGATCGAGCGCGACGACGGCATCATGGTTTGCTACGACGGCGACGCGTTTCACGCCGCGCTGGGGCTGTCACCGACGCCCGCCGATGCGGCGACCGCGGTGCTCGCGCTCACCGATCCGACGTGCACGCCGCCGCGCCTGGGCGCGACCGAGCGGCAAGCGCTCGACGAGGCGCGGCTCGCCGGGCTCGATCGAGTGGCGACGAAGGGCGCACCTCCGCCGCTCGCGAACGCGTTGCGAATCCGCCGCGCGATGCTCGCGGCAGATCTCGCCTGGACGGCGGCGCGCCGCGGCGATAACGCGCTCGCTGCGACGCGAGCCGCGGAGGCGATGGGCGCGTTCGTCGCGCTCGATCACGCCGAGCTCGCCGAAGAAGACCTCGCCGCCGCCGATGCCGCGGCGCTGCAAGTCGCGGCCGCACGCTGGGCCGGCGAGTCGGCACATCCAGTGCCGGCGCTCGCGCTGAAGGTCGACGCCGGCCAGCCCGGCGAGACCTGCGTCGCGGTCGTGCCCAAGCAAGGCGCGGCGAGCACGCCGAAGTGCACGTTCGGTCAAGTCTGGCCGGCGTCGTTCGCCGTATCGCCCGACCGGCACGACGCCGTGGTCGCGGTCGAGCCACTGCCCGGCTGGCTCGAGCTGTGGCTGTTCCGCCGCGGCGACGACGGCGGCTGGATGACCGACGTGCTCACGCCGTCGACCGACGATCCGGATCTCGGGTACGTCGAGCTCGCGGGGTGGTCGGCCGATAGCCGCCACGCGCTGATCGTGCGCGAGGCGCGGACCGCGGGGACGGTGCATCGCTCGTTCGAAGCGATCGCGCTCGGGACGCTCGCGGTCGACCGTCAGGCCGCGACGCTCGGCGGCGTCGGCGCAGCGAAGAAGTGGGCGGCGGCGGAGTGGCGCAAGGGCACGCTCGCGTTGCGCTGAGTTGTTGCAAATATCGCGTGCGTCGGGCCGGTGGTCGCGCCATGACATCTCGCATGAAACGGGTGATCGCCGCTGCCTTGCTCTTCGCCTCGTGCGGCCGAGGTCCGGACGAGCGCATCGCGCGCGAGTATCGCGAGCTGTGGGCCGCGCGTGGCCCCGAGCCTGTCGTGCGGCCATGCGCCGATGCGAACGCCAAGTCCGCGAGGCTGATGCCGCTCCTCGAGCTGGCCGACGCCGCAAGCACGTGGCATTCGTTCAGCGACCCCTTGCCGCCGCCGCTCGCGGCGCAACTGAGCTCGCTCGTGCCCGACGCTACCGCGGCCGACGATCTCCGCTGCACGGCCGAAGACCCGAAGTCACGAATCGACGTCTGGTCGGGGCTCGGAAAGCTCGGCGCGTTGCTTTACCTCAAAGGCGAGGCCGTAGCAGCGACCGATGCCGACGGCGGTTGGCGTCAGATCAGCGAAGCGCTGCGCCTGTTTCGCGATCCGCCCGCGTTCGAGTATCTGTACTTCTTCACGCCGGGGTGGATGCTCGAGCGCGCCTCGGCGCTCGCGGCGAGCCACCCGCCGCCGGACGACCTGCGCGCATCGGTGCTCGCAGCAGCCGCGACCGCGGTGATGCCGAAGGCGGCGCTGTGCGCGGGCCTGCGCGAAGAGATGCTCGTCCAGAGCGGGATGTTGTTTTATCCCAACTTCGCCGGGCTGCACGACGCGTTCATCACGCGCTGGCCCGGGCTCGAACCGTTGCTCGATGGCGACTCGTTGCAACGCCGGAGCTACGACGAGTGGCAGCCGTTCCATGCCATCGCGGGCGCGATCACCCGCGATTGCGATGTGGCGAGCACGTCCGATCTGCGCCGAGAGCTCGTTCCTCTCGGTGCCACGCTCGAGCAGCGCTCCCCGGATCTGGCGGTGATCTTCGACGCGCTGATGCAGCGTATCGATAACTACGACAAGGTCGTCGCGAGCGCCGCCGCATTCCGAGCCGGCCTCGCGCGTTAGCCGAGCAGCGACCACACCGGAGCGACGAGCACCATGAAGCCGGCGGTGACGCCGATGAAGCCTTGCGCCGACGACCAGCGCGCCACCGCTGCGAACCGCGCGATCGCGATCCCAGCGGCGACGGCGCCGATCGCGATGGTCGCGCCGCCGACCGCGCCGGTGCGGACATCGACCGCGACCGTGCACAGGGCGAACGCGACGAGCGCGGCGGCGGCGATCCGGCCGCGCACCGCGGCGAGCACGAGCCCGGCCAGCACGGCGAAGGCCGCCACCGGCTGCAACACATCGCCGATCGATGCGAGCGATCCGCGGTGATCCGCCCGGGCGGTCCACGCCGACCACAGGCGCGCCAGCGGACCGTCGTGCGCGAGCCCACACGCGATCGCGAGCCCGAGCGCGAGCACCGCGACGATCGGCGCAAACACCGCGGCGCGGGGGCGCCGCCACGGTCCCGACGTGACGCGAACGCTGGCGAGGACCGCGAGCACCGCGAAGCTGGGATCGAGCACGGCCGCGAACAACGCCGCGCCGAAGCCGGGCAACGGCGACGCTTCCGGTGGCATCGGCCGTACGAGCTCGGCGATCGCGAACGCACCGGCCGCGACCGCGAGCGCCGTGCGAACCAAGGCGACATCGCACGTCAGCTCGAGCCCGCAGGTCGCGAGCAAGGCGGCCGTGACCGCCGCGACCAACGCGGCCGGCGAGCTGCCAGCGAAGGCACGCACCGCGGCGACGACGGCGGCGCCGCACGACGCGAGCGCGACGATCGCGATCGGAGATGCGTCGGCGAGCCAGCCGAGGCCGGCGCATGCCGCCGCCGCACCGAGCACGATCAGCCAAGGGCGGGCACGAGCCATCGAGAGCTCGACGCTAACTGGCCCGGAGCGCGTGCGCCAAAAACCGGCGGTGGTGCGCGCGGCCCGGTGAGCGGTCCACATCCGTAAGTTGACAATAGTTACTCCGTCCCCGGGTAACTGCTCGCGATCGTTGGGTGGCGGCGCTATCCTGGATGGAGATGACGACCGCTCCGGGGGCCGCCCAGGACCTCGCCCGCGCGCACTTGTCGCGGTTCTTGGTGGCTCATGCGCAACGCAAGCGGATGTCGGGCGGCAGCGCTTTCGGTCCGTCGAGCGAGGAGGTCGCGCGCACGTTGACGCCCGCGACGGTCGCGACCGGCGACGAGCTCGCGGTTCACAACGACAAGGTCGCGGCGGCCGAGGCCGCGCTCGATGCCGCTCTCGCTGCGACGCCCGAGCCGTTGCTTGCTCGGTTGCGACGCGGGTTTTCGCTCAGCCGGCTCGACCTCACGATCATCGCGATCTTGCTCGCGCCCGAGCTCGACCACGAGCTCGAGCGCGCTTACACGTTTGCGGTCGACGACTTCACGCGCAAGCGCGGCGACGTCGGCTTCATCACGCGGCTGATCGGCGCGGGCGATCCGGAGACGGCGGATCTCACGTTGACGCGGTTCGACGACGGCGCGCCGCTGCGCCGTCACGGCGTCGTCGCGCTCGCCGCAGCGGGTGAAGCAGCGGCGACGATGCGCGCGGCGAGACTCACCGATCGGATCGCGTCGTTTCTGCGCGGCCACGATACGATCGACGAGCTCGTCCGCGGCTTCGTTCGCCCGAGCACGCCGCAGCCGGTCGGCAGCATCGTCATGCCGCAGGACACGCTCGGGCAGATCGTGCGCGCCCTCGATCCTCGGCGCGGGCCTGCCCGGTTGCTGCTCGCCGGTCCCGACGGCTCGGGGCGCGCGTTAGCGGTCGAAGCGATCCTCGCGGCCTCGGGTCGGCGGTCTTTGCGCGTCGATCTCGCTGGCATCGTCGCCGAAGGCCGAGTCGGCGAACGGCTCGCGGCGGCGCTGCGCGAGGCGGCCCTCCGCGATGCCGCGGCGATCCTCGAGGGCGGCTCGACGATTCGCGACGAGGTCCCGCGCGCGCTCGTCAACGCGATCACCGACGGCGTCGACGGCCTCGCCGTGCCGATCGTGCTGACGCTCGGGTCTCGCCCGGCGTGGCTCGCGCAAGCCGTGCCCGAGCTGCTCGAGCTCGACATCCCGGCCCCGACGTTTCGCGAGCGCGTCGAGCTGTGGACCCGCTCGCTGCCGCCCCCGCTCGCCGATTCAGGCGATCTCGAGACCGTCGCGGCCCGTTACGGCTTCACCGGCGCGACGATCGCACGCGCCGCCCGCCGCGCCGCCGCGACCGCACGGCTGCGCGATCCGGACGGGCCGAAAGTGTCGCTCGACGACCTCGGCGACGCGGCGCGGTTGATGTTCTCGCATCGGCTCGGCGGGATGGCGCAGCGGATCCCGACCGGCTTTCGCTGGGACGACCTCGTGCTGCAGAAAGAGACGCTCGACGCGGTGCGCGAGGTCACCCGGTTCGCGCGGTTCCGGCCGTTCTTGCTCGAAGACTGGGGGTTCGCCGCGAAGCTGCCCTACGGCCGCGGCGTCTCGGCGATCCTCGCGGGGCCGCCCGGCACCGGCAAGACGATGGTCGCCCAGCTACTCGCGAAGGAGCTCGGGTACGACCTCTATCGCATCGATCTCTCGCAGGTCGTGAACAAGTACATCGGCGAGACCGAGAAGAACCTCGCGAAGATCTTCGACGAGGCCGAGTCGTCGCACGCCGTGCTGTTCTTCGACGAAGCCGACTCGCTGTTCGCGAAGCGCACCGACGTCAAGTCGAGCAACGATCGCTACGCGAACCTCGAGGTCAACTACCTGTTGCAGCGGATGGAGACCTACGACGGCGTCACGCTGCTCGCGACGAACCTCGAACAAGGCATCGACGAAGCGTTCAAGCGCCGCGTCCGGTTCTCGATCATGTTCGAGCTCCCCGAAGAGGACGAGCGCCGCAAGCTGTGGGTCAGCATGTTCCCGAAGCAAGTCCCGCTCGACGCGAACATCGACTGGGACCTGATCGCGAAGCGGTTCGAGATGGCCGGCGGCTACATCAAGAAGGCGGCGCTACGCGCGGCGCTGACCGCAGCCGAGGCGAATCGCGCGATCTCCACCGCCGACATTCTCGAGGCCGCGCGTCAGGAATACCGCGAAATGGGCCGCATCATCTGAGCGGAGACGTGACGAGGTCCGCGAAGTTTCGTGCGCGCGCGCGTGCCGCAGCCGAGTGGCTCGGCCCGAGCGTGATCGCGGCGTGCGGCGGCGCGCTGCTCGCGGGTGGTCTCGAAGGGCTCGCGATGAAGACCCCGTTCGGCGCGATCGTCGCGTGTGGGTTCCTCGCGATCATGGCGTTGCCCCTGCTCGTCGTGACGAGCGCGCTCGGGCGCGCGCTGTGGAGCGCGTGGCGTCCCGCCGAGCTCGCCGCTCACATGATCGAGGATGGCGGCGGCGCGCCGCGACTCGCGGGCTGGGTGCTCGCGCTCGGCGCTTTGCTCGCCGGGCTCGGGTGGGCGATGTTTCAGGGCACGTGGCTGCTCGCGAGCTGGACCGCGTTCAAGCCGCTGTCGATGGCCTTCGCCGAACCGTTCCTCGCGGTCACCGTCGTCGTCTTGCTCGTCGTGTTGTCGCGTCCGCTCGCGCGTGGCTTGACCGCGGTCGTCGCCGGCATCGATCGCCGGTGGCAGCACGAGCACGAATCATCGCTCCTGACCCCGTTCAAGATCGCGACCGGCAGCGCGGCCTTCGCCGGCGTGATCGCGTTCGCGCTGTGGCACTGGTTCATCCGCACCCGGATCGGCCCACTCGACCTCGGCGTCCTCGCCGCACCGGTCGTCGGCGTGATCGCGACCGCCGCGGTCCATCTCGTGTGGCATCGCTTCGCCCGCTGGCGCGGACCGATCGCGGCGGTGCTCGGTGGCTGCGCAGGCGCGACGATCGCGTGCGCGGTGTTCGCGCTCGAGGCCAGGCCTGGTCTCACGCTCGAGATCTGGGGTGACCGGCCGATCGCCGGGCTCGCGATCGATACGCTGTTCGACCTCGATGCGATCCGGGCGGGCATGTCGCTGGAGGGGTTTCGGCCGGTCGCCCACCCGGGCGCACCTCACCCCGACATCGTGCTCGTCACGATCGACACCGTACGCGCCGATCACACGCCGCCCTACCACGGCACCGCCGACATGCCCGTGCTCTCGGAGCTCGCGCAACGCGGCGTCGTGTTCGACTGGGCGTTTTCGCCGAGCAACGTGACTCGGCGATCGATTCCATCGATGACGATCGGACTGCAACCGAATCGGGTGCACGGTCGCGTCGTCGGCTGGGCGTTGCGGGTCGACCCGCGCCACGTGATGGTCGCGGAACGGCTCGCCGCCGGCGGCTACGAGACCGCAGGCTTCATGTGCTGCGAGGGGTTCTGGGGCACGAAGTTCCACACCGGCATGCAGCGCGGACTCGAGCACCTCGAGCTCGAGACGAACGGCCGCGAGCTCGCCCGGCGAGGCAAGGAATGGATCGAAGCGCGCGACAAGGCCGGAGATCACAAGCCGCTGTTCGTGTGGATGCACTTGCTCGAGCCGCACAACTGGACACAGTCGACCGGCGAACCCCACAACGACGAGGAGCGGCGGCGCTACTACGATCGCGCACTCGCGGAGGCCGACTCCGCGCTCGGCGAGCTGATCGGCGCGTTCGCCCAGCGCGATCCAGACCGCGCGCCGATCATCATCGTGACCGCGGATCACGGCGAGGCGCTCGGCGACCATGGCCAACCATTTCATTCGACCGACTTGTACGACTCGCAGATCCACATCCCGCTCGTGATCGCGGGCCCCGGGATCAAACCGGGGCGGATCCCCGAGACCGTCAGCCTCACCGACTTGACCCCGACGCTGCTCGAGCTCGCCGGCTTCGATCCCCCGCGCGGCCGCGACATCGACGGCGGCTCGTTCGCGCCGCTCGCGACCGGAGCGCGCGCCCCGAGCGCCGAGGGCGGGCTCGCATTCGCAGCGATGATCAAGGATCGCTCCAACCCCGGCGGGATCACCGCGCTGATCCGCGGCCGGTGGAAGCTGATCAAGAACAGCTCCTCGTACGAACTGTACGACATCCACTCCGATCCCGACGAGCGCGCGAACGTGATCGCGAGCCGGCCGCAACTCGCGAACGAGCTCAAGGAGCTGTTGCGTAAGCGGATCGATGCCGGCGACGTCTCGCCGTTCGAGTAGAGTATGATGGACGAGACGTGGGGAACACCGATCGCGCTGGCTCGACCACCGCGTTGCTTCCGATCGAGAGCATCGGCGACGAGCTCAACCTCCTGATCGCGGGCGATACCGTGTTCTCGACGGAGCGCATTCCCAGCACGGGCTCGCTCGCGATCGGCCGTGGCGGCGATTCCGACGTGGCGATCGATCACGGGTCGATCTCGCGCAATCACGCCGTGCTGCACCTCGGCGCGCCGATGCGAATCGAAGACGTCGGCAGCGCGAACGGCACGTGGATCGGCGACACGCGGCTCGAGCCTAACGTCCCGCACGAGCTCAAGCTCGCCGAACCGATCCGGCTCGGGGCGATCACGATCATCGTCCAGCGTCGGCCCGAACAAGTCCGCACCCGACGGCTGCGCACGCACGAGTATTTCGAGAGCCGGCTCGAGGACGAGTGTGCTCGTGCGGCGCGCACGAACGGCAGCTTCGCGGTCATCCACCTCCTGCTCGACACCGCAGACCCGGCGGTCCATGCGCAGGTCGGCGCGACGCTGCGCGACGGCGACGTCGTCGCGCGCTATGCCCCGCAAGAGCTCGAGCTGTTGATGATCGACACCGCGCCGGGAACGCGCGAGCTCGCACTGCAACGGCTGCACCGAGAGCTCGCCGCGGCCAAGATTCACGTGCGCAGCGGCGCCGCGTGGTTCCCACAGAACGGTCGTGACCCGAGCGCGCTCGCAGACTTGGCGCGAGAGCGCGCGCACGGCAGGCTGGTCGGCGACACCGACACGCGCGGCGTCGTCGCAGCCGACGCGCAGATGCAGGCGCTGCACGAGATGGTCAGCCGGGTCGCGCTCACCGAGATCACGGTGTTGTTGCTCGGCGAGACCGGGGTCGGCAAGGAAATCGTCGCCGAGATGCTGCATCGCCGTTCGCCGCGCGCCAACAAGCCGTTCCTCCGGCTCAACTGCGCGGCGCTGACCGAGACGTTGCTCGAGAGCGAGCTGTTCGGCCACGAACGCGGCTCGTTCACCGGCGCGGTCGCGACGAAGCTCGGCTTGTTCGAGGCGGCGGA
The DNA here is from genome assembly GCA_963848295.1 of uncultured delta proteobacterium. Lineage (GTDB taxonomy): Bacteria > Myxococcota_A > Polyangia > Haliangiales > Haliangiaceae > JABFXX01. The sequence continues at coordinate 1,016,015 of CAWKDB010000010.1, forward strand.
CGGCGGCGTGGTATTTCTCGACGAAGTCGGCGAGCTCAGCCCGTCGACCCAAGCAAAGCTGCTGCGAGTCCTCGACGAACGGATGGTGCTCCGGGTCGGCGGGATCAAGCCGATCGCGATCGACGTGCGGTTGATCGCGGCGACGAACCGCGACCTCGAGCGCCAAGTCGCACGCGATCAGTTTCGGCTCGACCTGCTGTACCGGCTCAACGCGATGTCCATCGTCATCCCGCCGTTGCGCGATCGCATCGCCGACATCGCTCCGCTCGCGACGGCCTTCCTGCGTACGGCCGCGGACAAGCTGAAGCGCCAGGCGCCGGTCCTGACGCCGGCGGCGCTCGCGGTGCTCGAGGGCTACGGCTGGCCTGGCAACATTCGCGAGCTGCGCAACGTGATCGAGCGCGCCGTGATCCTGTCGCATGGCGAGGTGATCGACGTCGCCGATCTGCCGGTCGACAAGATGCGCTCGACCTTCATCACGACGTCGCCGCCGAAGCCGGATGCACGGCCGGCACCCAGCGCGCCCGACCAGCGACAACGCGTGATCGCCGCACTCGAGGAGTCCGCCGGCAATCAGACGCACGCCGCGCGCCTGCTCGGCGTATCGCGCCGCACGTTGATCACCTGGATCGAGAAGTACGACGTGCCGCGACCGCGCAAGCGCTGACCCGGCACGGTTCACGTATACTGACGGTGATGGCCGCCGCTGATGTCATCGCTCGGCGCTTCGCGCTGATCGAGCGCGTGGCGCAAGGCGGGATGGGCACGGTGTTTCGCGCGACCGATCTCGAGACGTCGAAGACGGTCGCGGTCAAGGTGCTCGGGCTCGACCAACCGTTCGACGTCGTGCGGTTCGGCCGCGAGGCCGCGATGATCGCGGCGTTGCATCACCCGAACGTCGTCGATTACGTGGCCCACGGCGAGGCCGACGGCGTGCGCTATATCGTGCAGGGCTGGGTCGACGGCATCACGCTCGAGCAGCTGACGCGCACGCAAGGAGCGACCGCGCGCGAGGCTATCGCCGTCGGGGCCGCGATCGCGAGCGCGCTGCACGCGATCCATGCCCAGGGCATGATCCACCGCGACGTCAAGCCCGCGAACATCATCCTCACCGACGGCGATCCAGCGCGGGCGGTGCTCGTCGACTTCGGCATCGCGCGGCTCGAGCACGAGACCGGCGTCTTGACGCGCGCCGGTGCGGTGCTCGGAACGCCGAGCTTCATGTCGCCCGAGCAAGCGCGCGGCTCGATCAAGATCTCGGCGGCGGCCGATGTGTGGGCGCTCGGCTGCGTGCTCTACGAGATGTTGTCCGGGCGCGTCGCGTTTGCGGGCAAGACGCCGATCGCGATTCGCGCGAAGTTGTTGGTCGCCGAACCCAAGCCACTCGGGCCGTTGTGTCCCGAGGCGCCGCCGGCATTGCTCACGCTCGTCGGCCAGATGCTGCGCAAGGAGGTCGCACTCCGGCCGCAACACGGCGGCGAGGTCGTCGACCGCCTCCTGGCTCTGTCGCCGGTGCCGGCCGGGCCGCGTCGAGTCGTCGGCGCCGCCGCCGGCCCGACGCTCGCGCTGCCGGTGCAGACGCGCGAGCGCACGACCTCTGCCGATGCGAACAGCTACGTGCTGATCTCGACCGCCGAGCCCGGCGCCTTGATCGGCCTCACCGATCGGCTCGTCGAGGTCGCAGCGATGCACCAACTCGACTTCGACGTGCTCGAGGACGGCTCCGCGCTGCTGACCGCGCGCCAGCCCGGCAAGGCCGGCGCGATCTCGGCGACCCGCGCCGGCATCGCCTTGCGCACGCTCATTCCGGATGGCGCGCTCAGCGTGTTCGGCCGTGCCCATGCCGACGACACGCTCGACTCGGTCGTCGACCGCGGCGCCGAGTTGCTCGACCAAGCCACCGTCGTCGGCTTGTTCGGCGACGCGGAAGGCGAAGGCATGCTGCTCGTCGACGACGTCGTGGCCGACCTCGTGCGCGAGGAGGTCGAGCTCGAGCACACGCCGCACGGCAACACAATCAGGCGCCGGAGCTAGGGCGAGCTGATCGCGACGAACCAGTGGAACGCCAGCTGGATGCTGCCCGGCACGTACCCGATCGGGTCGGCGCCGCCGATCGTCGGCGTATCGCCCGGGGGCTACGATAGCCGCGCCAGCTCGGTCTGGATCAACAAGTACGCGAGCCGCAGCAGGTTCAGCCGGGCTTCGGCCGAACGTACCCGCCCCGCGAGCTCGCCGAGCCGGGTCCGTCCGTCGAGCAGGCTGTAGACGCGCAGCAGCGCTTCGCCGAGCCCGAACTGCGCGAGCTCACCGTCCTGCACCGGCTCGCGCGCGATGAACGAGCGCGTGTTCGCGGCCAGCCACTCTTCGACGAGCGGCTCCGATAGCTGCGCGGCGCCCGCGCCGATCACGCGGTACGCATCGAGGTGCAGCGCGCGGGACTTGTACGGGTTTGGATGGCGCGGCGTCCAGGAGAACCGGCCCTTCTGCCAGCTGAACGTCTCGATCAGCTTCGCCGCGACCTGCTTCGCGAGCAGGCGATAGGCTTCGAGCGGATCGAGCAGGTCGAGACCGACGAGCGTGTCCGCGAGCCGGCCGCCGAAGTGGTGCATCACGGACAGCGCGCGCTGGAGCGCTTGTGGCGTCAGCGCCTCCTGCTCGAGCAGGAAGTTGCCGAGCCGCTCGCTCTCGAGGTTCGAGCTGACGAACTGCGGTTGACCGTCGGTGAGGTACGCCTCTTTGAGCACGCCTGCGCGGCCTTCGAGCCACAGCATGCCGGTCGACTTCTGCTTCGCGAGCTTGTAGACGACCTTGAGGATCGGCGACTCGCGGACATCGCCGAGCTCGCGCGGGCCGGAGACATGCTCGACCGGCTCGGGCTCGACGTCGTCGTGACCGACCGTGATCGTCCCGCTCGAGCCTTCGTTGCTCGTGACCCCGGCGGGAATCGCATCACTCGCGATGAACTCGGCCCGGGCGGTGCGGGCGTCGGCCTCCGCCTTCGCCATCGTCATCCGGGTCATCGGACCGGACAACGACAGACCCTCCGGGACTTCCTCGGCGACCGCGCCCTCGAGATCGGCGGTCGGTGCGTTGATCACGCGCCCGACGAGGCTCGCCGAGATCGCGCGAGGTCACGCGCGTCGTCTTGCGCAACCACTCGTCGAGTGCATCGCGAAAGTGCGCCGCGGTTTGCCAGCGATCTTCGGGTCGGCGTTGCAGGGCGCGTACGGTCAGCACGCGCAGCTCCATCGGGAACTCGGCGGCGTACTTGTTGAGCCGATCGAGCCGCGCGTCGCGCACCATCAACAAGATGTCGAGATCGTTCGTCGACGTGAACAGCCGGCGTGCCATCACCATCTCGGCGAGCAGGATGCCGACCGCGAACAGGTCGGAGCGCTCGTCGACCTCGGCGCCCGAGACTTGCTCCGGCGACATGTAGCCATACTTGCCCTTGAGCGTCCCCGCCTCGGTCTTGTGCCGGCGCTCTGCCGCGCGCGCGATGCCGAAGTCGGTGAGCTTGACGTCGCCGCGCCACGACAGCAGCACGTTGCCCGGCGAAACGTCGCGGTGGACAATGCCGAGCTTGCGACCGCGCGAGTCGACCGCGTTGTGCGCATAGTCGAGCGCGTCGAGCACGTCTCGTGCGATCAGCGCCGCGAGGTCGGCGGGCAACCGGATCTGGGCGCGCGCGCACTCGCGAAGCAGCGCGAGCGTATCGACGCCGTCGACGTACTGCATCGCGATGTACGGTGTATCGGCGTCGGTGCCCAGCTCGAACACCTGAACGATGTGCCGGTGATCGAGCTGCGCGGTGATCCGCGCTTCATCGATGAACATCTCGACGAACGACTTGTCGGTCGCCAGGTGCGGCAGGATCTTCTTGATCGCGACCAGCTTCTCGAAGCCCAAGTTGCCGATCAGCTGGGCCTTGAACAGCTCCGCCATGCCACCCACGGCGAGCCGATCGAGGATTTGGTACCTCCCGATCTGCTTGGGTGTGGGTGCGGTCACAGGTACGACATCATACATGCAGCCGCGCGATTGCGGCGCGCTGTCACGTTGACACATCGGGTGTTTCGACGCTCGCCGCCCTGGCGAAACGAGGCGCACGGCCCGACGAGGCGCCGCGCAGTTGCACGCGAAACCCGGTGGCACGCGAGTTGATAGAGCTGCGTCCCGAGACCGCCGATGCTAGGACCTGCGCTTCAAAGGATCATCGGTGGTCTCGTTCGTCGGACCTGGCTCGTCGCGCTGATGACGGTCGCGGTGTGCGCGGTATTCACCGCACATGCTGTGGCCGCCTTGGTCGAAGCGCGCTACCTGGAACCTACGCTGCGCGGTGCTCCTCCTCGGCCGTCGCAGCAAGCTCCGGTAGCGCGTCCGGCACACGCGAAACCAGATGGCAGCGGGCTCGTCGCGCGGAATATCTTCTGCTCGGAGTGCACGGTGTCGTCGGAGCCAGGTCCGGCGGACGCGGCCTATTCAGGGGCACCGGCCACGCTGATCGCGACCAGCATCGGCATCGACCCGGTGGCGACGGTTCGCGTCCTGGACAGCGGTGTCCAGGGCTCGTGGGGTCTCGGCGACGCGATCCCCGGCGTCGGTGCGATCGCCCACATCGGCTTTCGCTCGATCGAAGTGATCGATAGCCACGGCCACCACGGCCGTCTGTCGCTGCTCGACGCGGCGGCGGCAAGCCCGGCGACCGTCGCGGCGGCAAACGCGACGGCCGCCGATGAGCCGTGGGCCGACAAGATCAAGAAGGTCGACGACTACACGTACGATGTCGACCGCGATTTGATCCGGGAGCTCGTGTCGGGGTCGGCCAAGACCAGTGGTGCGCGAGCGATGCCGATCATCGATCACGGCGTGGTCAAGGGCGTACGGTTCGCCGCGATCCGCCCCGGCATGCTCGCGGCCGCGCTCGGGATCAAGAACGGCGACCAGATCGCGACGATCGACGGCGAGCCGATCAAGAGCGCGCAGCAACTCCTCGATCTCTACGCGAAGCTAGATCAGGTCAACGGGTTCGAGCTCGCGGGCACGCGCGCCGGCAAGCCGCTCGCTCTGAAGTTTCAGCTGCGATAGGCAGCTGCGACGCGCTGTAACGCAATTCCTACCGATCGGTAGAGGCCGGTGAGGTATCGTCACACCGAAACATGCGCGTGACGGCGTACCTGCTCCTGACGTCCCTCGTCGGCGCATGTGGTCGCGTCGACTTCGATCACTTCGCGGACGCGAGCACATCGGGACCGCTCGTGTTCGTGGATCGTACGCCGACTGCGCCGATGTTGACCGCTCCGCTCGCGATCACGGGCGATTGCGGCAAGTACCTCGTCGGGCTCGGCGCCTACGGGCTCGCCGGCGAGACCTGGCACCCGAGCACGGTCACGGTCGGAACGAACGTGTACCTGACGATGCCCTGCAAGTACGCCGACACCGGCGGTTGGGATCTCGGTCTGGCGCGAGTCTCGCTCGGGCTCGCCGATTACAGCAACGCTGGCGTGTGGCTCGATGGCAACGCGTCGATGTCGGGGGTGAACGAGTTCGTCAACGCGACCGATCTTGACGTCAACGGTACCGCCCTCGGCTCGCTCGGGTTTCTCGCGCTCGGCACCGACGGCACCGGGCTGTTCGGCATCGGCGGCGCGTTCCCGACATTCGACGTGTTCTCGATGCTGCCGCTGACGCTCGGACAGCCCGAGGACCTGGCGAGCACTCGCTATGACCTGTCGCGCATCGGCACGTTCGACTTCGCGAACAACGACGGGACCTGGCGCGGAGCCACGGCAGCGGATCGCGCGATCCTGTTCACCGACGGCGTCTATAACGTGTTCAACGTCACCTATGACGAGCCGGCCGAGACCTCGACGTTCCTGTCGGTCACGACGACCAGCGACGGCGTGACCCCGCAGCTCGCGACCGCGCCGCTCCGCTCCGACATCTCGAATCCGGTGGTCACGATGCAAGGCTCGCAGATCCTGCTGATCGGGACCGACGACACCGTCGGTCGGTACGTCCTGATCCGCGCAGATTCGATCGCGGAGCTCGCGACCGCACCCTCCGTGCCGCTCGGTCTCGACGTGTTCCGCGGTCCGCCGGGGAGCTGGAACTACGATCTTTACGCATACACGCCGAGCGGCGAGCCGCGCATCATCGGCGCGGCGGTCGATGGCAACACGCTGCTGCTGTTCTACTGGGCCGGCACCGGCGAATACACCGCGGCGACTGCGCCGTACACCGCGTCGCGATCGATCGGCGTGCTCGCGGCGACGATCTGACCGAGCTCGGACAGGTCGTGGTCATCACCCTCAGATGCGCGCCCGGTCAGTTACCGCCGCTCGGGTCGCTGCGACGTGGCCGGCCCTTGCGCGGCCGCGGCATGTCGAATTGCTCGAGCCGGTTGATCAGAGTCCGGCGCGAAACGCCGAGGAGGGTCGCGGCCTGGCCTTGGTTGCCGCCGGCGCGCTCGAGCGCGTCGAGGACTCGAGCGCGTTCATCGACGGCCGTGAGCTCGCCGCGGCTGCGCGGCGGTTGCTCGCTGCTGGCCGCGACCCGCACGTACGTGCCTCGCATCTTTTCGACGGGAAGGTGCTGGGCCAAGATCGGGCCGTCTCCCGACAGGACTACGGCGCGCTCCATGACGTTGCGGAGCTCGCGGATGTTGCCGGGCCAGCTATAGCCACGCAGCAGCGCCAGCGCATCGCTCGTGATCTCCTTCGGTGTGCTGGACGCCCGAGCCGCGGCGCGCGTGGCAAATCGCCGACTGAGTGCGTCGATCTCGCACGGCCGCTCGCGCAGCGGCGGAACTACGAGCGTGGCCGCGCTCAAGCGGAAATATAGGTCCTCGCGAAACGTACCCCGGGCGATCGCATCCTCGAGATCGAGGTTCGTCGCGGCGACGAAGCGAACGCCGGTCTGGAGTGGCTTGAGCCCGCCGACGCGACGCACCTCACCGTCCTCGATGACCCGCAACAGCTTCGCCTGAAGCGCGAGCGACATCTCGCCGATCTCGTCGAGGAACACGGTTCCTCCGGCGGCGGACTCGAGCAGGCCGGACTTGACTGCGTGGGCCCCGGTGAACGCGCCGCGCTCGTGACCGAACAGCTCGCTCTCGAGCAGGTTCTCGTTAAGTGCGGCGCAGTTGATCGCGACAAACGGCTTGTCCACGCGCGGCGAAAAGTCGTGAACCGCACGCGACAGCCTCTCCTTGCCGACGCCGGTCTCACCGAGGATCAAGACCGGCAGATCGGAAGCGGCGATCCGTCGCGCGAGCGCGTACAGATCGCGCATGGACTGCTCTGCGATCACGAGGTCATCGCGATCGCTCTCGTCGGTGGTACCGGCGATGGTCGTCATGAGCGCATAGGCGCTCCGGCCGTCGGTCGGAAAGTGTGCGATGACGTACGAGGCGGTGCCGATGGTCTCCAGCGACGCGACGAGACGCCGCGCGACCAACTCCGCGTGCTCGCGCGGCGTATCGAGTAGCAGCAGCTCGTGGACGTGCTCGCCGAATTTCGCGATGACGTCCGATTGTCGCAGCGTGGCCAGCAGTGCTTCCACGATCGCGTTGTCCTCCGCACCCGGCGGCATGCGGACCCCGATCACGGCGAACTGGATGTTGTTGCGGCCCGCGCGGGCACACTCTTCCTCGACGCGGCCCTGAAAGTAGTCGTGTGTGGTGACGCGATTCGTCAGTGCCGGCGCGAAGCGCGCTTGGATGATCAACGTCAGCGAGCCGACGGTAACCAATTCGTTGACCTCGAGCTCGAGCGGTTGATGCGGTGGAATCGCGATGTCTCGGACGGTCGTGCCATTCGAGCTGCCGACGTCTTCGATCGCGATCGTGCGCCCGACGTGCAGCACGGCGTGGCTTCGCGAGATCGACTCGTGGTCGATATGGATCGCGTTATCGAGATCACGCCCTATCGTGACACTACCTGATTCGGGCAACGCATGAGTTGCGACAATCTCTGTATCGGCCATAACGACGAGGCGGAATCGTCCTCCGACTCGCTGTCTGACCAGGGAGATGGGCACAGTAACTCTGTCCGGACGGCGACCCACGGGCCTCAAGGTATCACGCGCATGTCGAATCAGAGCGCCGATAGGAACGCGACGAGATCCGATTCCTCGGAGGCCGTGAAGCTAAAGCCGAACGTCTCGTAGAAACGCACGACATCGAGCAGGGTCTGCGCGGATCCGTTGTGGAAGTACGGGGCTCGTGCCGCGAGGCCGCGGAGCGATGGCACCTTGAACTTGCTCATGTCCTTCCACAGGCCGGTGATGAGTGCGCGACCCGGATCCGTCGTTTGCACCGTCTCGCTGGTAGCGATGTTCTGGAACGTGTAGAGCGGCAAGTCCGGAGTCCGCACGTCGGCATCACTCTGGCCGATCGAGAAGAACGAGCCCTTGAAGCTCGTGCCCGAGTTCTGCGTGCTGTGGCAGCCGCTGCACGGGCCGCCGCCGGTAGTGCGTTCCCGCGTGTTGAACAGCTCCTGGCCCCGGTAGACGGCCTGCCGGTTCGGGTCCGGACTGGTCTGCCAGGCGTCGAACAGATCAAACGGGGCGGCGACGAGCGCCTGGCTCGCGATCGCCTCGGCACCGCCGTTCGCGCCACCCTTGTCGAGGAGGCCGCCGCGCCAGACGAACATCTGAGCGTTGAACAGTCCGGTCTCGAACCCGACGACCGATGCGTCGACGTCATCGGACAGCGGCTGGGTCGCCTGTGCGTGCCCCAGCGTCGCACCGTCTGCCTGGGCGCCGAGCGCGTCATCCACGGTGGCGCCTGTGACCCGGCCGTCCCACATGACGGTCGAGATCAGCGCGAGGTTCGCCGCGGGCAGCGGGCGACGGAACAATGACAGCTCGTTCGCCGACGCGTAGCCGTACGGATCATCGACCGCGATGAGGTCGAACTCCGCGCCGGCCGGTACGCCGATGCCGACTGCGGATCGTTCCGCGGTTCAGCAGCATGTTGTACGCCGCGCGACGAGCCCTTACCGTCGAGACATCGTCGTTCGGGTTATTCGTACCGTCGACGGGCCGGAAGATCGGATCGAGGCCGGCCGTGAGGTCGAAGCGGAGACGAACGCTCTCCGCCGACACCGTCCAACCGTCGGTCGGCGTGTGGCAATGACCGCAGGTACGACCGTTGGTCCCGAAGCTCTGGAAGAACTCGTTCCCGAGGTCGATGGAGCCGGCGGTACTCCAGGTCGTGGACGCGCCGAGCCCGTCGAGGAAGGGCAGGTTGTTCGGGATGCCGTCGTGATGGGTGATGGACTCCTGCGCCTCCGTGCTGACGGCGTCGGTCGTACACGCAGTGACAAAGAATGTCGCGAACAGCCAGTGGTACTTCACCGCATCCTCCTTGGTTGGAGACCCAACACACACCCCAGCCACCCCCCGGTCCGTCGTTTCGAGTGCTCGAAGCGGGCCATTCAGTGCGGTAGTCGTTCTAGTCGCTTACAATGTGCTTTCACCCAGAAATGCACTTAGCTTGTGCAACGAGTTGTGCAATTCATTCGAGCTTACACAATCGGCTTTTATTCTCGTTAGATCACGTACTCTTCTCGCGCGCGCAGATCACAGGATCAGTTCGCGAGAAAACCGTGAGGCTCGATCCAGCTCGCGAGCGCGGTGCCGTCGCCATACGGCTGCAGACCGGACATGTCGGTGCGATAGAGCAGGCAATGCAGGATGACGGCGGCCTCGTACGGGCGGATCGTGCTCCCGGGCATCTGCCGCATGCGTTCGATGGTGGCGCTCCATTCGTCGCGGCTCTTGCGCGCGTCGAGGAACCGATCGCGATCGTGACACGCCGTGCACCGCCGCTCGGTCAGCGAACACGCGTCGCGGATCTCCGGCGGCGCACTCGGCGTGTACATCGGCGCGGGTGCCTGGCACGCGACGAGCGCGATCCAGGTACCCACGAGCACGTAGCGTGGTGACAACAACGACATCTGATCTACCTAGTTGTCCAGGGCGCCCTCGGCGATCCAGTCGCGGACGAGCTGAAGCTGCGGGGCCGAGAAATACGGCGGACCGTTGAACGGCATCCGCGAGCCGAACGGTGGCGTCCTGCTGAGCTTCTGCTCCAGGATGCTGTCGCACGGCCGCGCCGGGATGATGATGTTCGTTCCCGAGTTCACGCCGCCGCGCCGCATCGAGTCGTACGAGCTGAGGTCGAGCCCGGAGGTCACACGGCCGAGATGGCACGGCGTACAGCCACCCGGCGATTGCAACATCAGCGGGCGGATGTCTGCGGAGAACGAGATCATGACGGCGGGATTGCTGTCGGTGTTGGTGCACCCGACCGCCTCTTCGTTCTCGGGCTGGGCGTCCACCGGCGCCGCCAGGATCCGGCCGACGTCCGGATCATAGTCGAGCGTACAGCTCGCCAACACGAGGAGGAGCAAGACTGACTTCATGGCGACCCATCCGCGAACTGCAGCTGCAGGTTGTTGGTCGTCGTGTCGACCGTGTAGCTCGCGACATTGTCGACGTAGTAGCCGGTGATCGCGCCGCCAGAGCTCCGCTTGAATAGGTCGCTGTCGCTCGTGATCGCGCTCGGTGCGATGCCGTCCGCGAGCCGCACCGTCACGTCGGTCGCGAGCGGCGAGTAGCTCGGGGTCGTGGCCGGAGGCGTTGTCGGGATCGCGTACTGGAACACGAGCTCCGGATCGGTCGCCGTCGACAGGAGTGGCGGACTTCCGGTCGCGACGCCGGATTGCAGGCCCGAGGCTTGGCCGACCGGCACCATTCCGTTCTTCAACGGCTGGCGCCCGAGACTGGTGCCGAGCTCGAAGACGTCGACGAGATAGCCGAGCCCATAGACCTGCTGCGTCGGCAACGCCGGATACATGGCAGGATCACCGACCTCGAGCGTCGTGCCCGGCAGCACGACCGGCATGTTCACCCACGTCCCATCGGGAACCGGATCCCCGACGAGCCCGAGATCGATGGCATCGGACAGCGCCGCCGTCGTGGTGATTAATTCGCCGGCGTACTTGTCGGTCACCGGCACGTCGGTCACACGCCGGATCGGGCTGTAGCGAACATCGCCGCAGATCGTATCGATGAGTGGCGGATGAGTTGGCAGCGGTGTGAAGACGCCGGACGTGTCGAGCGTACCGAACACATACAGAGGCGCCAGGACCGCGATCGTCCCCTCCATCGGGGACGGGACCGAAGCTCCAGTACTCCACCGTCGCGCCGCCGGACTTGCCGAGCGTGCGCGTGACGACGCCGCCGCTGGTCATCAGCGCGGCATCGTTCAAGCCGTCGTTGATCTGGATCTGGATCAGCAACTCCGAGTTCTCCGAGATGCTCGGCACCACCGTCCCGGGTGGCAGGATGTTCGTCGATGCCAGTGCGTCGGAGCTAGCATCTGCAGGAGTGTCCGAAACGAGTGGGTGGAGGTGGCAGCCTGCGAGGGAGACGACGACGACGAAATACTTGGTAATCATCATGACTGTTCTCCTCAGAAAGGACCTGCGAGCCCGACGTGGATGACGTCTTCGTCCTGGAAGTCCGAGAAGTCGTAGCGTTCGTAGCTAAGCTTGATGCGAATCGACCGCGCGACCGCGATCGCCAGCGCGACGGTGTGGCGGACGACCTCGCTGTCCGATCGCAAGGGGCTACTCTGGATGACGTTGCCGCGGCGTCTCATCCCATCCTCGCGCCACACGACCGTTACCCGCGAGGTGATCGGAGCCTCGACCTCGACGTAGCCGCCGTCCTTGACGAACCACGGGTCGTAGACGCCGTCCTTGCCGGGGCCGTACTTGAACTCGCTGGCCGGGTCGTCTCCCATGTCCATCTTGGTGCGGCGATTCAGGTACTCCGCTCGGAGGAACACGTCCTTGATTCGCAGCACGAAGTGCCCGCCGTAGATCCGGAATGGGAGCTCGTGGTCGGGATCGTAGGTGCCGCCCATGCCGGAGACACCTACGGTCGCACTTACCTTGCCGGAGGTGTAACTGGCGACGAGCTGACCTCCGAGCACCGGACGAGAGTTGTTATCTATGTAATAGCTGTCACCAGATCTGGACAGCTTGAAGTCGAAATCAACAGGATCGGATGCCGCGCGCGGGCCGCCCATCGCATATACCGCGTACGACGTCTGCACGTGGTCACCGAAATAGTGAGTGCCGTTGATCTCGATCCCGTTGTCGACCCACGGCGCCGGCAGGACGCCCTCATTCCATTCGGTCATCCGCACCATGCGCCCCATGTCGTAGATCAGCGGGGCGTCGCTCGTGCGGTGGTTCGCGGGATCGTGACGCAATGGGTAGTCACCGAACGCCGGGGTGAACCGACCAACGCGAACGTCGAGTTCGTCGACCGCGCGCACATCGAAGTAGGCCATGCCGGTTTCGAACCCATGGCACGCGTAGCAGACCTTCACACTCGCGCTGACGTGGCTGTTGAAGTCCATCGCGAGCTTTAGCGACACCTCGGTCGTTGCACCGTCGAGCGCGACGTCCCGACCCGTCTTCTCCGTCGGGATCGCCATGTAATCGAGCTGGATCGAGCCAGCGAAGTTGCGTTGAAAGCCGATTGCTTCCGCGGCACCGGTTTGTCTGGCCGCGGCGGCGGCGCCGCCGGCGCTGTCTGATCGGTCGGCGGAGCAGGCAGGGGCGGCGGTGCTGGATTCGCCGGCTGCGATCGATCAGCCGGTGGTGCTTGGTCCGGCGGCGTAGTTGGATTCGGCGGTGCGTCCGGCGTTGGTGTCGCTGCGGGGATAGCGTTGCTGCTGCGGCGCCGGCACGGGAGCGGGCTGCGCGAGCGCAGCGGACAGCACGACCAGTTCGGCGACGCTTGCAAACAAAGCAAAGCGAAAGATCCTCATCGTACCCCCGATAGTGTCGTAACACGCTGCGCGTGATAGTCGGTACTCCACATTTGAGTCTCATCGTCGAATTCGTTCTCTCGCGTTAACTCACGTACTCGCGCTCACGCTCAAGCTTCCAACGTCCGACATGTCGTGAGTGCTTTGCGAGAACGTTGTGTCGAGCGCCGTCGAGCGCGCGCTATACTCGTCGAACAAATGGTGGGTACTTCTAGCGCAGAAGACTGATCCGCTCGTCGGATCGAAATTGGGCAAGGACTACCTAGTCCTCGAGCGAATCGGCGTAGGCGGCATGGCGGTCGTCTATCTCGTCGAGCATCAGACCCTGCTCAAGCAGTTCGCTGCGAAGGTGCTCTCGAGTCAGCACGCGTCGAGCGCCGAAGCACGCGCGCGCTTCACACAAGAGGCGCACGCTGCATCGCAGCTCGATCACGAGAACATCGTCACGATCTCCGACTTCGGGCTCACGACGGATAGTCGACCGTACTTCGTGATGGAGCTCCTGCGCGGCAAGACGCTCGCCGATCGTCTCGACGAAGGCCCGATGACCCTCGAAGAGGTCGTCGCGGTGAGCGTGCCAGTCGCGCGTGCACTCGCGCATGCGCACGCGGAAGGGATCATCCATCGCGACGTCAAGCCCGAGAACATCTTCCTCGTCCAGCGCAGCCAAGGACGCTGGGGCGTGAAGGTCCTCGACTTCGGCATCGCAAAGGTGTCGCTCAGCAACGACCGCATGACGAAGACCGGCGAAGCGCTCGGCAGTCCGATGTTCATGTCGCCCGAAGCATGTCGCGGTGATGAGGTCGACCAACGCGCCGACGTCTATTCGTTCGGCATCGTCCTCTACTTGATGCTCGCGGGACGCGTGCCGTTCTCCGACGAGAATCTTCTGAAGGTTCTCCAAATGCAGGTCATGGCGCCCCTGCCGCTTCCGACCTCGTTCAACCCCGACCTTCCGGCCGAGCTCGAGCACGTCCTCATTCGCGCCCTGTTCAAGGATCCGAACGACCGTTACGCGACGATGGAAGAATTCCTGTTCACTCTCGAGGCCGCGCTGCCCGATGGCGCGGACGCGTTGTTGATCCAGGGCCAGTTCGGCACGCACACCACGCCGTTCCCCGGCACGCTCGAGCGTCTTCGCAACGCGCGCGCGTCGTCGAAGCCGCCGTTCGGCGCGACCGGCGAGCACGAGATTTCGCCGGCGTCCTCGCAAACCGCGGTGCGGGCCACGTCGCTGCCGCTCGCGCCGGCCAAGAAACGCGGGCGCGCAGCGCTCGTCGTGGGAGCGCTGGTCACGCTCGGCGCGGCCGGCGCAGCGGCGTATGTCTGGCAGAGCTCGACGACAGAAACGACCGCTGCCGACAAGCGAGTGGCCGCCCCGGTTCCGACTCCGTCACGGGTGGCGACGGCGGCGGTCACCGATCAGCCTGCGCGGGTCGAGCTCCCGCCGGTCGATCCGCCGGCCCCGGTCAAGACGGCCCCGGTCGAGACGGCCCCGACCGAGACGCCCGCCCCGACCGAGACGGCCCCGCCGGCGGCCGCGATCGCGACGAGCTCCGTGAGGGACACGAAGGCTTCGAAGACCAGGCATCCAGCGCCCGCACGACGAGGTACTCGCGCCTCGGTGACCACCAGGTCTACCGCCACCAAGTCGCGGCCCGCACCGTCGACGACACCGGCCGTGGCCGCCATAGCAGAGCCCGAGCCGGATCCAGAAACGCCGGCCGTTGTCGCGACGACGCCGCCGAAGGTCGAGACACCCGCGCCGACGGTTCGCGGCGTGCCCGCGCCCCCGACGCCACCGCCCGCCCCGAGACCAGCCCCGGTATTGAAGCCGGCCCCGGTTGTTGTCGGATCGATGGACGCGATGCCGGCGATCGCCACCCTCGATGTCAACGGGCCTCTCCCGGCGTCGGTCGTGCGGCGTGGCGTCGAGCGCGTGCTCCCTGCCCTGCGCGCGTGCTACCGCACCGCCGCGGCCGCGCAGAAGAAGACGCCTGCGCTCAACGTGTCGCTAACCTTCGAGGTCGACGAGAACAGCGCCGCCACGAACGTGGCCGGCGCCGGTACGAAATTCGGTTCGCTTTCATCCTGCACGAGGAGCGCGATCGGGGAGATCCAGACGCAACAGGCGCCCGATGTCGGCATCGCGCAAGTCGGTCTCACGATCCGGTTCACGCCGATCTGAGGTCGACCGTGGGCGAGTCGACAGCGTGACTCGAGTCGTGAGGGCGGAAGGACTCGAACATTCCGCCCGGCTCGGGCGTTGGGTTTCTTGCCGTGGTGGGCCTCGCGCACGACAATCGGCCGATGCCCGACGCCGTGCCACGGCAACGCCGGTTCGGCGGCGCTCTCGCCGTCGGGCTCGGGATCTTTCTGTCGCGCATCACCGGGCTGATCCGCGAGCGCGTGCTGTCGTACACGCTCGGCCTGACGCCGGCGGCCGATGCGTTCCGCGCAGCGCTGCGCATCCCGAATCTGCTGCAAAATCTATTGGGCGAGGGCGTGCTGTCCGCCTCGTTCATCCCGGTCTACGCGCGGTTGTTGGCCGAGGGTCGCACCGAGGACGCCTCGCGGGTGGCGCGCGCGGTCGGGACGCTGCTCGCGCTCGCCGCGAGCGTGATCGCGCTGGCCGGCGTGCTCGCCGCGCCGCTGCTGGCCTACCTGCTCGTCCCCGGCTGGCACGGCGAAGAGCGCGAGCTGACGATCGTGCTCGTGCGGGTGATCTTCCCGGGCGTCGCGCTGCTCGTGATGTCCGCGTGGTGCCTCGGGGTGCTCAACAGCCATCGCAAGTTCTTTCTTAGCTACGTCTCGCCTGTGCTGTGGAACACCGCGCTGATCGCGACGACGATCGTCGCAGGACGGCGGCTCGCGGGCGACGACTTCGACATCGCCGTGTGGATCGCGTGGGGAATGGTGATCGGCTCGGCGGCGCAGTTTCTCGTCCAGCTGCCGACCGTGGCCGCGCTGCTAGGCTCGCTCAAACCATCGCTCGCGGTACGCGACGACGGCGTGCGCACCACGCTGCGCGCATTCGCGCCGGTCGTGCTCGGCCGCGGATCGGTGCAGTTGTCGGGCTATATCGATCAGGCCCTCGCGAGCTGCCTCGCGACGGGGACGGTGGCGGCGATGTCCAGCGCGCAGGTGCTCTATCTGTTGCCGGTCAGCCTGTTCGGCATGGCGGTGAGCGCGGCCGAGCTCCCCGAGCTATCGAGCGTGCTCGGCGCAGACGACGCGCGGATCGCGCAGATCCAGGTGCGGCTCGCCGCGGCGCTGCGCCGGATCGTGTTCCTCGTCGTACCTTCGGCGGTCGCGTTCGTCGCGATCGGCGGCTCGATCGTCGCGCTGCTGTTCCAGACCGGCCGATTCGACGCGCACGACACGCGGCTCGTGTGGCTCATCCTCGCCGGTTCGGCGATCGGGTTGTCGGCGGGCACGCAAGGGCGCCTGCTGGGGTCGGCGTTCTACGCGCTCGGCGATCCGAGGCCGCCGGTCCGGGCCGCGCTCGTGCGAGTGGCGATCACCGGCGTGGCGGGCTACGCGCTCGCGCTGCCGCTGCGCAAGGCGCTCGGATACGCATCGGAGTGGGGCGCGTTCGGGCTGTCGGCGAGCGCCGGGGTCGCCGCATGGATCGAGTTCTTGCTGCTGCGCCGGTGGTTGAACGCGCGGATCGGCGCGGTCGCGATTCCCGGCAAGCTCGGGCTCGGCGCCCTCGCCGCCGCGGTCGCCGCCGGTTCCTCCGGCTTTGGCGCCGGCGAGCTCGCCGCGCGTTGGTTCGTCACGCCGATCTCCGCGACCGCAGCGATCGTTGTCTTCGGGGGCGTCTATCTCGGCATCATGATCGCGGCGAAGGTGCCCGAGGCCGCGCCGTTCGCGCGCCGGCTGCGGCTTCGCCGGTGACTCGAAGGGCTTAGTCGACCTCGACCGCTTGAACGTCGCCCCGCTTGATCGCGGCACACAGCTGTTCCCAATCGCCGTTGACCTGATCCGCACCCCCAAACGCGAGCTTGGCGAATGCGCGATCGAGCTTGTCGCCGCGACCCGCATAGCCGGACATCACGGCCGCGTCGGCGGTGCGTGCGAACGCCTTCGCGAACGTCTCGCCGCACACGCGCGCGTACTCGACGAGCGACGACCGCTTGAGATCCGCGGGATCGATCGCCGCTTTGTGATCGGAGAGCTGGCGCACGTAGCACGGGTCGCCATCGATCGTCGTCCAGCCGAGAAACGGATCGGTCCACGTCTGCATCCGGTGTTGCCCTTCGGCGACGCGCTTGCCCTCGTGCGCCGACACCCGCGCATCGTGTACGACGACTTTCTGCGCGAGATAGCAGCTCGGCAGTGCCTGCTTGATCTGCAAGATCAGCGGATCGTCGATGCCGTTGCCTACGCACAACACGGCGTAGTTACGCGCACCGACCGAGCCGGTGCCAGCGATCTTGAACGCGACGTCGATCGGCTTGTAACAGTCGAGTACTTGCTGCCGGTTCGGGCCGAGCGTGTCGCGATAGTCGCGCAGCGACGCGAAGATCTTGTCGCGCTCCGCGGCATCGACCGGCACGAGCTTCGGCGGCATCGCCGCGAACTTCGGCTCGCCGTCGTGGCCGGTGACGGTGAGCTCGTCGCGGGCCGCGTGAGGCGACATCCGCTCCGATTTGCGCAGCACGCGCCCCACTGGGCCGTCGGGCTCGAACCGATGCACGCAGTAGCGCGCGAGGTCCATCGCCGGCATGTCAGCGAGGGCGTGCAGCGTGTCGCGCCACATTCGCATCATCGCGGTCACCGCGTCGCGCGCGACTTTGTCCGAGGTCCCGGCGTCGCGGCCGGCGACCACGATGCTGATCGCGAGGCGCTTGAGATCGAATTCCCAAGGCGCGTAGCAGGTCTCGTCAAAGTCGTTGACGTCGAACACGATCCGGCCCTCGGGGCTAGCAAACGCGCCGAGGTTGCGAATGTGTGCGTCGCCGCAGATCTGCACGCTGTAGCCGGTCGTCGGCAGCGCCGCGAGATCCGAGGCCATCACCCACGCGCCGCCGCGCAGGAACCCGAACGGGCTCGCCGCCATCTTGCCGTGGCGAACCGCGAGGTACTCGGTGCGCCGACCGACCTCGCTCGCCTTGAGCCGGCCGAGCATGTCGTGATCGCCGGTGACCCATTGCGCCTGATCGACGCGCTTGGCGCGATCGCGCAGCGACCGGCCGTACTGCTCGCGTTCGACCCGCGGCAGGTAGCGCGGTGGTTCGGCGGCGGCAGGCGTCACCACGGCGCCGGTTTGTAGTCTTTCAGGAATAGCCCCCATGCGTGGTTCCCCGTGTTCAGCCCGTCGAAGATCGGATCGACGATCCGCGCCGCGCCATCGACGATATCGAGCGGCGGATGAAATCCGTGGATGCGTTGCTTGCGCTCGGCGTGATGCTGCGGATCCTCGTCGGTGACCCAGCCGGTGTCGACGCTGTTCATGTGGATGCCGTCGCGCACGTAGTCCGCCGCCGACGTCCGCGTCATCATGTTGAGCGCGGCCTTCGCCATGTTCGTGTGCGGATGCTTGTCGGTCTTCCACCGGCGGTAGAACTGACCTTCCATCGCCGAGACATTGACGACGTGCGCGTCGCGCGTCGGCACCGCCGCGAGCAACGGCCGCAACCGCGCGTTGAGCACGAACGGCGCGACCGCGTTGACGAGATGGACCTCGAGCAGCTCGGCGGTCGGCACGTCGGCGAGCGTCATCCGCCACGTGTTGAAGTCGCGCAGGTCGACCTGCTGCAAGTCCTGATCGAGCCGGCCCTGCGGATACAACGCGCCGCCGCGCTCGAGATCCTCGGCGAGCAGCGGCACCTGCGAGAGCACCGCGGACTTCCACAAGCCGGTCGCGCGGATCTCGGCCGCCGGCTGGCCCGCGAGCGCATGGCCGCCCTCACCGCTCGGCAGCTCGCCGCGCAACGCGCGATTGCGCTCGAGCACGGCGCGCTCGAACGGCGTCGTCGCGAGCTCGTCCTCGCCCTTGACGACGTGGTCGTACCACCCCGACGGCCGGCGCACGGTCTGGCACGCGTTGTTGATGATCCCGTCGAGCCGGCGCTGGGTCTCGAGCAGGTGGCGCGCGAGCAGCTCGACGCTCGGCGTGTGGCGCAGATCGATGCCGTAGACGTGCAGCCGGTCCTGCCAGTCGCTCGCGTCCTGCTCGCCGGAGAACCGCCGCGCCGCGTCGCGGGGAAATCGCGTCGCGACGATCACGTCGGCACCGGCGCGCAGCAACTTGATCGCCGCTTGGTAGCCGATCTTGACGCGCGCTCCGGTGACGAGCATGACCCGGCCGCGCAGATCCGCGGACTCGTCGCGCTTGCGATAGTTGAGCTCGGCGCACGCCAGGCACAGCTGGTCGTAGAAGAAATGCAGCTCGTGGAAGTGGCGCTTGCAGATGTAGCAAAACCGCGCGTCCTCGACGACCCGCGGCGCGCTGTCGCCGCGCTGCGCCTCGGCCGCGGCCCACGGATCGTCGCCGCCCTCGTCGTCGCGCACCGGCGCCTCGAGCGGCTGGTTCGGCATCGGCAACGGCGTGCGAAACACCGGCTCGCGGCGCAGCGCGCGAATCCCGGTCTGATCGAGCACCGCGTTGTCGGCCTCGCGCCGCGCCTTGACCCGCGCGCGCATCAGCGCCTTGCCGAGCGCCTTGCGGCGATAGCGGTCCGGCCGCGACAGCTGGCCGGCCGCCGCGACGAGCCGAACCCGCAGCTCCTCCGACAGCTCCGCGAGCTTCGGCAGATCACCGCCGAGCTCTTCGATCAGCTCGACCGCCGCGCGCACGCGGGCCGAGAGCTCGTCGTCAGCGGTCGACATCGGTCGTACAGCCTATACCTCCGGACCGCCTCATCGGCGTAGGCACGTGTTGAGAGTCGAGGTGCCCGGGCCTTTGGCCATCGGCGTGACTGGCACGTGCGCTCGTCGGGTCCGCGTCTGAAATTCGAAAGCACCTTGCCGATCCACCACGCAAGACGGAGACTGTTGCATGCACTGGCTGCGGCACGCAGGCGTTCTGCTCGTTGCCTGCAGCCCCGTTCCAACGAGCGCCCTCATCACCGCGCCGCCGGCGACGACGACGCCCTGCGTCGGGACCACGCTGGAGCCACTGGCGCCGGATCCCCTCGGATGGGTCGACCACCTCGTGTGGCTAGACTCCACGACGCTCGTCGCGTTCGTCGGCGGCGGGCCGAACTTGCAAGCGAACGGCCTGCTCGTCCTCGACGTCCCCGCCCGGACGATCCGGCGTGCGTTTCGCGGGCTCGGGCCGATCGGAAATGCAGCATTCCGCGTGGGCTCCCGCGGCGAGCTCCTGTTCTCTGATCAGCTCTACCGCGACACCAGGTGGGAACACCGTGTCGGCACGCTGGATCTGGCCACCGGCTGCGTCCGCGCGTCGCGCGACATCGGGACCTGGAACGTCGCGATCGATCCGGCAAACGACGGATTCGTGGTGGCAGCCGACTCCACCCCCGATGGCGGCTCGACGGCGCTCGTCCGCTACGACGCTGCCACGCTAACGCCCAGTCCCAAGCGAAGCGTGCCTCGGTTCGATGCGCTCAGCTATGACCCTACGAGCAACCGACTCGTCGCGTCGAGCTATGGCGACGACCCGATCCGCACGCGCGATCCGATCACGCTCGACGAGCGCGAGGCGAAGTCGCTCGCCGTTAGTGTTCGCACGGGGTTCTCGCTGCGCCCGGCGCATGCGGAGATCGCGATGGGGTACACGAAGTGCACCCCGACAGGGCGTCCGACTCGTAGGCCGAGCATGCGCGTCGCTTGCCGCGAGGGCACGCAGGAGGTCGGCTGGGTGACCGTCGGCCTTGATCCGCTTGTCGAGGTCAGGCGAGTCGAGCGTCCGGTCGACGCATGGAACTGTGACGATCGCCGAATCTCGTGGACACCCGACGGCGCGCGCGCGTTCATCCCGTGTCACGGCGTGAGCCAATGGATGGAGTGGACGCCGGACACCGGCGCGTTTCGCTTGATCCCAGCGCCTCCGCTCGACTACTGGGCGCGCACCGCCTGGGCACCCGACGGCGACACCTTCGCTGGCTTCGGGGCCGGCGACACGATCGACGTGCGATCGATCTCGACCGGGAACCTCCTGTGGCAGATCCCGTTGCGAAAGAGCCCGTAGCTCGCGTGCGGTCGGTCGGGCGGCCACTGCGTGTGCAGGCGACCACCCGCGCCTACGCTTACGCAGTCGGAATCTAGTAGGGTGCCTGCGATGATCATCGGCAAGCGGATCCTCGGAAAGGCGATCGCGACGTATCTCGGGCCGACCGGCGAGGCAGCCCGCCGCGCCGTCTCCCAGGTCCGGCAGCGGGTCGCGGGCACCTCGAAGACGCGGGTCGATTTCTACTTCGACATCGCGGATGCGTGGAGCTACGTCGCGGCGCAGGCGGCGAGCCGGCTCGCCGAGGCCTATCCGATCGAGCTCGCGATCCACATCGTCACGCCCCCCGCGTCCGACGTCGACCCGATGCCGCTGCTGCGCGCGAGCCAAGCGGTGCGCGATTGCCAGCAGCTCGCCGACTACTTCGACATCGACTTCCCCGGCAAGAAGCCCGCCGACGGCAACGCCGTGCGCGATGCCGGTACCGTGCTGATTCGCGATCGGCCCGCGCGCGACCAGCTGCGCGCAGCGCTCGAGCTCGGTGCCGCGACGTGGGCCAACGATCGCAAGGCGCTCACGAAGTTGCAGGGCGTGTGGGGCACCGAGGCGCACGTCTCCGTGCCGCCGATCCTGAGCAGCAAGTACGCCGAGCTGCGCAAAGCCGGCCACTACATGGGCGCGATGTTCCAGTTCGCGGGCGAGTGGTACTGGGGCATCGATCGCTTGCCGTACCTCGAGTCCGCGCTCGCTCGCGCGCTGGGCTGCGACGTCGCCCATGTCGTGACGCCGCGACCGCAAGGGGATCGTGGGCCGGTCGCGCTGTCCGCCAAGCCGCTGACCTGCGAGCTGTGGTTCTCGTTCCGCTCGCCATATTCGTATCTCGCGGTCGAGCAGATCGAGGCGGTGCTCGCGCCGTATGGCGTGCCGCTCGTGCTCCGGCCGGTCGCGCCGATGATCGCGCGCGGCCTGCCGATGCCGACGGTGAAGAAGATGTACATCGTGCGAGACGCGAAGCGCGAAGCCGATCGGCTCGGCATCCCGTTCGGCGAGCTCTGCGATCCAGCGGGCGCCGGCGCCGAAAATTGCATCGCGATCGCCGCGCTCGCCGCCGAACGCGGCAAGCTGCTGGAGTTCACGAAGTCGGCGATGCGCGGGATCTGGTCGGAGGCGCGCGATGTCGCGGAGTACGTCGACTTGCGTTACCTGACCGAGCGCGCCGGTCTGGACTGGACCGAAGCGCGCGCGGCGCTCGAGCGCAAGGCCGCCGCGATGAAGGGCGCGCAAGGGAATGCCACCGATCTCGCGGTCGTCGGCTTGTGGGGCGTTCCGTCGTTTCGGATCGGAGACCTGGTCGCGTGGGGTCAGGATCGCCTGCCGCTGATTGCCGATCGGTTGCGCCGGCACGCGGCGGCGCCCGCAGTGGGCGCGATTCCGTAGTACAAAGAGGGACCGGGATGTACCGCGCCGTCGTACTCGGATTGCTGCTCGGCGCTTGCCAGAGCGACGTCCACACGCCGTTCCCCGCCGGACTCGAGCCGCTCGAGGACAACCCGGTGCCGATCCAGGACGCACCGTACACCGAGACGCTCGCGCTCCAGACCGACACGACCGACTACCTCAAGGCGTATGGCGTCGGCTACGTCCTGCTCGACCCGGGCACGGTGTGGGCGATGGTCAAGAACCCACAGGCGATGGTCGCGGTGTGTACGACGACCACCCAGACGATCACGCCGGACGACGAACCGGAGTACGAGTTCAGCTTCCTCGTCGACTACGTCGTGAACGACGTGCTCACCGTCGAGTGGGACGACGCGTGGCGCTACGGCACGATCACCGGACCCGAGACCGAGCCGACGCTCGCGATCATCAAGCACCAGAAGACCGACGGGTCGAGCTTCATCAAGCTGAGCGAAGGCACGATCGAATTTTCGCCCACCCCGGATGACCCGAACGTCACCGAGGTCTCGATGGTCGAGCACCTCAACGCGGTCGGCAGCACGATCGATGATCTGGTCGCCGGCGTGAACCATACGTACGCGTCGATCGTGGCTATTTCTCACGGCAATCCGGTCCCGGCCTGTCCGTAGTACGCTGGGGGTATGGGCGAGCAGTTCGGCCCGTACCTGGTGTACGAGCAGATCGGCATGGGCGGCATGGCGTCGGTCCATCGCGCCGAGACGCAGGGCATCGCCGGGTTCACCCGGCCCGTCGCGCTCAAGCGCATGCTGCCCCACGTCGCCGCGAACGAAGAGCTGGTCAAATCGTTCGTGCGCGAAGCCCGGCTCGCGAGCCACCTCCGCCACGAGAACGTCGCGCAGACCTACGAGCTCGGCAAGGTCGACGACATCTACTTCATCGCGATGGAGCTCGTCGAGGGCCGCACGCTGCGCGCCCTGCTCCGCCAGTGCTCGAAGGTCGGAGCGATGCCGTTGCCGATCGCGCTGAATCTGTTGAACCAGATCTGCGACGCGCTCGACTACGCGCATAACCTGTGCGACGAGACCGGCCAGAAGCTCGGGATCATTCATCGCGACGTCTCGCCGACGAACATCATCGTGTCGGAAGGCGGCGTCGCGAAGCTGATCGACTTCGGCATCGCGAAGGCGTCGGGGCTGGGCATGCAGACGATGTCCGGCCTGATCAAAGGCAAGTTCGGCTACATGGCGCCGGAGTATCTCGAGGGGCGAATCGATGCGCGCGCCGATCTGTTCGCGCTCGGCGCGATCGCGTTCGAGGTCCTCGCGAACAAGCCGCTGTTCCTGGCCGGCGACGACATGGGCACGCTCAACAACCTGCGCGAGATGTCGATCCGGCCGCCGTCGACGGTCAACCCCCAGGTCCCGCGCGAGGTCGACGACATCATCATGACCGCGCTGCAGCGCGATCCGGACCGGCGCTGGCAACAAGCGACCGCGCTGCGCACCGCGATGACGACGGTGACCAAGCGGCTCGGGCTGGTCGTGATGAACAGCCAGGTCGTCGATTGGATCGACTGGGCGTTCCGCCAGACCGACGACGCGGCGACCACGCGCAACGTGGCGGACGAACCGAGCATCTCGATCGAGCGGATGACGAGCGCGACCGAGCCTAGCTCGACGTGGAACGCGCCGACGACACCGCGCAACCGCGGCGAGACCCCAGCGATGAACGCGCTGAGGCCGGCCGAGGCCTCGTCGACGACCCCGACCCAGATGAAGACGCTCGCGTACGTGCCGGCGCCGCGCCACCCACCGAGCGCACCGCCGCAGCCCGCGTTGGCGTCGTCGGAGATCCTCCGGCCGAGCGCGCAGATTTCAACGTCCGCAGCGCCCATGGTGCCCGCGGTATCTGCTGCGGATACGACCGAGCCGGTCCGAGCGCCGCGCGATCAGCCGAGCACGGTCGGGGTGTGGATCGCAGCGCTGCTCGTCCTCCTCCTCGCCGCCGGTATCACGTACGTGGTTTACTTCGGTTAGCCGGATGACGAAGCGACGCATCGCGCTGATCTCGACGGGAGGCACGATCGAGAAGACGTACAACGAGCTGTCCGGCGTGCTCGCGAACCAGCTCTCGGTGCTCGACATCATGCTCGCCGCGCTCGAGCTGCGCGGCGTGGCGATCGATCGGATCGCGCTCATGAACAAGGACAGCCTCGACATGTCGAACGACGATCACTCGCTGATCGCCGAGACCGCCGCGCGACTCGCCGCGGAACGCGATGGCGTCGTCGTCGTCCACGGCACCGACCGGCTCGCGACGACGGGCGACCGGATCGTCGAGCTCGTCGGGACGCCGGCGTCGCCGATCGTGCTGACAGGCGCGATGCGCCCGTACGAGCTGAAGTCGACCGACGCGTCGCAGAACCTGACCGAGGCGTTGCTCGCGGTGCAACTCGTGCCGCCCGGGGTGTATGTCGCGATGCACAACCAGCTGCTACGATTCCCGGGCGTCGTGAAGGATCGCGTACTGGGGACTTTCGTGGGGACGGGCGATGGCGATTCCATCGGCTGACGAGCTACTCGACAGCACGTTGCCCGCCGTGCTCGATGCGCTGTCGCGAGCCGACATCGGCGTCGTCGTGTTCTCCCAGCGAGAGGGCAAGTTCGAGAAGCGCCACGCGAACGAGCCGGCGATCCGCGCGCTCGGCTACACCGTCGAAGAGTGGCTCGCGACTCCGGTCTTGCACTCGATCGCACCGGAGCAACGCGAGCTCGCGGCGCGGTTATTCAACCGGATCGCCTCGGGCGACCACACGATGCCGCCGATCATCGAGCTCCGGTTCGTGCGCAAAGATGGCGTCGAGCTCAGCGGCGAGATCATCGCGGGCCGAGCGGACATCCCGGGTGGCTCGGCGATCGCGATGATCGTCGGCGACCACGCGCACTCGCCGGCGCAGCTGTCGTTGCTCGAGGCGGACCGGATCGGTGTCGTCGGCGCCCTCGCGGCCGGCTTCGCGCACGAGATCAACAACCCGCTGACGTCGGTGCTGCTGAACCTGCGCTCGCTGCGCCGTCAGCTCGCGAGCCTGCCGGAAGCCGCGCGCGATCCGGCGTTGCGTTGCGTCGAGGACATCACGATGGGCGCCGAGCGCATCGCCGGCAACGTCCGAGCGCTGCAAGCGCTCGCGACACGCGCCGCGACCCAGCGCATCGACCTCGCGGCGGTCGTGTCGGCGTCGCTCCGGCTCGCGGCGCCGACGCTGCACCCGCGCGCACACGTCGAGAAACAGATCGGCACCGTCCGCGCGGTACTCGGCGAAGAGGCGCGCATCGGCCAAGCGGTGCTCGCGATGCTGCTGTTCTCCGCGTCGGGGTTCGACACCGATGCCGCGACCGGCTCGAATCGAATCGCGGTGTCGGTCGCCGATCGCGACGGCTCGGTCGTCGTTCAGGTCTCGGACAACGGCCATCCGCTGACGATCGAAGAGGCCCGGCGCGCGTTCGATCCGTTCTTCCGCACGTCGTCGCGAGGTGCGGGCGTCGGCGTCGGCCTCGGGATCGCGCGCTCTGTGGCGACCGCGCTCGGCGGCGATGTCGCGCTCGCCCCGGGCGCGACCGGCGGCGCGGTGATCACGATGCGGTTACCGGCGGATCCCGTTTGACCAAGCAGATCGCGTGCGCGGTCGCGACGAGCGAGCCGCGATCGGTCTGCCACGCCTCGACGCGAAGGTTCGTGACGCGCCGGCCGCTGCGCGTGATCACGCCGCGCGCGTGCGTGTCGATCGCCGCACCCGAGCGCAGGAAATCGATCGTGATCGTGATGATCTTCGGCAGCACGATCGTCTCCGCGCGCCACAGCAGCTCGTAGATCGCCGCGGATTCGAGCAACGCGCCGAGCGTGCCGCCGTGCAATGCGGGCAACGCAGGATTGCCGATCAGATGCGGGCCGAACGCCATCGTCGTGATCAGCTCGTCGCCTTCGTGGCGAGCCGTGAGGCCGAGGAACGTCGCATAGGGTACGGCGTTGACCAGCCCCGCGAGATCGCCCGTGCGCTTCGCTTTGGCGAGGCGTTCGACCAGCGTCATGGCTGCGCCTTGGGTTGCGTGCCGGGCTTCGTGCCGAGCATGAACGTTCCAGCGGACGACGCGATCGGGTTCGCCTCGTCGTCGTGGTAGGCGACCGCGCGGGTGAAGGCGACCGAGTGCGTGACCTTGTAGCAGGTCGCGCGACATACGACCGTGCGATTCGGCTCGGCGGCACGCAGGTAGTCGATGCGCAGATCGAGCGTCGCGATCGGCGCCCAGCTGGTCAGCGAGCTGAACACCGCCGCCCCCGAGCACGCGTCGAGCAGCGCCGTGATCACGCCGCCGTGCAGGACGCCGGTGTCGGGGTTGCCGACCAGCTTGAGATCGTACGGAACCTCCATCACCGCGACGCCGCGGTCGAGGCTGATCGCGCGCATCCCGAGCGCGCGATTGTGCGGGATCCCGTGGATAAACGTGCGGAGACCGGGCGCGCCGTCGGACATCGTGGCCGCGCCCAGTCTATCAGTGTATGTATCCACCGATGTCGCTACGGCTCGGCTGGGACGCAGGCTGGAACGCCGTGCGCGACGCGGTCGATTCCGCACGCGCGCTCGAGCCGGTCCGAGTCGCGGCGGAGCATCGCGGCGCGTACCACGCGGTCGGCGACGGCGGGGTCGCGTGGGTCGAGCTCACCGGCCGAGCGTTCCACCGCGCCGCCGACAAGCGCGAGCTCCCCACGGTCGGCGACTGGCTGCTCGTCGAGCGCTGGCGCGAAGCGGTCGGCGGCAACGGCGCCGCGGTGATCCGCCACGTGTTGCCGCGCCGTAGCTTGCTGGTCCGCCGCGCCGCCGGTGAAGCGACCGCACCGCAGCCGCTCGCCGCGAACGTCGATGTCGCGATCGTGATGACCTCGGCGAACGGCGATCTGTCGCCAGCGCGCCTCGATCGCTACCTGGGCCTGGTCCGCGACGCCGGCATCGCGCCGGTGCTCGTCCTGTCGAAGGTCGACCTCGTCGCCGATCCGGGACCGGGACTCGCAGCCCTGCGCGCGGTCGGTGGCGACGCGCCCGTGCAAGCGGCGTCGACGATCACCGGCGCCGGCATCGCCGAGGTCCGCGCGTTCGCGGGCGCGGGCAAGACCGTGGTGTTGCTCGGCAGCTCGGGCGTCGGCAAGTCCTCGCTGCTCAACGCGGTCGCCGCGACCGCGCAGGAGATCCAGCCGATCCGCGACGACGATCGCGGGCAGCACACGACGACGCGGCGCGAGCTGTTCGTCACCGCCGACGGCTTGTGGATCGACACGCCCGGGATGCGCGAGCTCGCGCAGTGGATCGACGAGGGCGGTACGCCCGAGATCTTCGACGACATCGCCGAGCTCGCCACGAGCTGCCGGTTTCGCGACTGCACGCATCGCGACGAGCCGGGCTGCGCGGTCCGCGGCCATGTCGCGGTCGATCGGCTCGCAAACTTTCACAAGCTCGCCGGCGAGCAGGTCGTCGCGGTGGCGAATCAGCAGGCGGCGCGCCGGATCGCCGAGACTCGCAAGGCGAAAGCCAAGCGTTACCCGAAGAATCGCAAGCAGCCATGATCGCGTTCGCCTCGGTCACCAAGCAGTACGGCGCGCAGTTGTTGTTCGTCGACGCGTCGATGCAGATCAACGCGGGGGAGAAGGTCGGGCTCGTCGGTCCGAACGGCGCCGGCAAGAGCACGGTGTTCCGCCTGATCGTCGGCGAAGAGCAACCCGACGACGGGACGATCGAGCGGCCGAAGAAGCTCGCGATCGGCTACTTCCGCCAAGACGTCGGCGATCTGCGCGGTCGCACGATCCTCGCCGAGACCTGCGCGGGCGCCGGCGAAGTCGCAGAGCTCGCGGCCGAGCTCGCCGTGCTCGGCACGAAGCTCGAGGCGGCGGGCGATGATCTCGACGAGGTCGTGACCCGATTCGGCGACGTCCAAGCGCGCTACCAGGACCTCGGCGGCTACGAGCTGGAAGCGCGCGCGCAGACGATCTTGCACGGCCTCGGCTTCACCGACGATCAGATGGCCAAGGACGTCGGCACGCTGTCCGGCGGCTGGAAGATGCGCGTCGCGCTCGCGCAGATCCTGCTCGCGAAGCCCGACGTGTTGCTGCTCGACGAGCCGACGAACTACCTCGATCTCGAATCGATCCTGTGGCTCGAGGCATTCCTGCGCGACTACGCCGGCACCGTCGTGATGACCTGCCACGATCGCGAGATCATGAATCGCGTCGCGACGAAGATCGTCGAGATCGACGGCGGCGAGCTGCGCTCTTACACCGGCAACTACGACTTCTACGAGCGCGCGCGCACGATCGAAGCAGAGCGGCGCGAAGCGGAGTACGCGCGCCAGCAGGCGATGCTCGCGAAGGAGAGCCGGTTCATCGAGCGGTTCAAGACCCACGTCGCGAAGGCGGCGCAGGTCCAGAGCCGGATGAAGAAGCTCGACAAGATCGAGAAGGTCGAGCCGCCGAAGCGGATCATCGAGAAGACCTACGACATGAAGGTGCCGCCGCGCTCCGGCGATGATGTCGTCAAGCTCGACAAGATCGCGAAGGCGTACGGCTCGCGCGTCGTCCACAAGGGCCTGACGATGACGGTGCAACGCACCGAGCGCTGGGCGGTGATGGGCGAGAACGGCGCGGGCAAGTCGACGCTGCTCAAGATCATCGCGGGCGGCCTGCCGCCCGACGCCGGCAGCTCGACGATCGGCGCCTCGGTGACGATGGGTTACTACGCTCAGCACGTGATGGACGGGCTCGGCAGCGACCGCACCGTGCTCGAGGAGCTCGAGGCGCACGCGCCGCTCGCGAATCAGGGCACGCTGCGCGGCCTCGCCGGTGCGTTCGGGTTTCACGACGACGACGTGTTCAAGCCGATCCGCGTGCTATCCGGCGGCGAGCGCGCCCGCGTCGCGCTCGCGAAGCTGATGCACGACGCGCCGAATCTGCTCGTGCTCGACGAGCCGACGAACCACCTCGACATCGTCACGAAGCGCGCGCTCGTCACGGCGCTGGCCGACTACACCGGCACGCTGATCTTCGTGTCGCACGATCGCCAGTTCCTGCGCGCGCTCGCGACCCGCGTGCTCGAGCTGACGTCGGCGGGACCGCGCGTCTACGGCGGCAGCTACGAGGAGTACGTCGCGTCGACTGGCCGCGAAGCGCCCGGCATGCGCGAGGCGTGAGTCACAGCGCGTAACACCGTTGTTCGTACGACGAGCACGCGAACGCGAGATGCTGCGCCCGATGCGAACGGCAGCGATCCTCGTTCTGGTCGGTGCAGCGTGCCAGTCCAAGCACGCGGTGCACGAGCCCAGCCCGAACCGGCGCGCCGCGGACGACGCGCTGCTCTATCGGCTCGATCACGTGCTCACCACGTATCGCGTGCCGATGTGCCACGAGCTCGACCTCGCGCTCCCGAACCTGGCACCGCCGCCACCTCGATCGATCGAAGCGATGACCGCAGCATGCGACGGCGGTGATGCGGCAAGCTGTTATGCGCTCGGCCGACTGTGGGAGCCACACGATCACAGCGACATCGAGCACCAGGTGATCTTCGGCGCGAGACCGGACCTCGAACACTTCTTCGGCCGCGCTTGCGACCTCGGTTCCGACGCTGGCTGTCGCGCCCTCGACAGCGTGTTCGATCGCGAGGACAAGCCTCGAGCGCGACTCGCACTGACGTTCGCGCTGTTCTACGCAGGCCGGACCGAGATGTCCGCCGGGCTGTGGCTCGGGTTGCCTCCGGCCGAGCGCGCGGTGTTCGCCCCATCGCTCGCGGCGCTCCGCACGAAGCTCGAGGCCGACTGCGCCTCCGGCAACGCGACGGCGTGCGAGGCTCGCGCCGGGTTCGAGCCCGGCCCCGATGCGTCGTGGCAACCCGGCCCGTGGGATCCGAAGAAGCGGCCTTGGTTCATCAAGGGTTGCCTCGCGGGGTCGCTCTACGCGTGCGAGTGGGCGCTCGCAGGGCTCGATCCGACCGCGGTCGACCGCACCGAAGCGATCGTCGATCGCGTGTGTCATGGCCCGACGTGCGATGGCCTGGTCGCCGCGCTCCGCGACAGCTGTCGAGCCGGCGTGTGGTCGTCATGCTACCTCGCTGCCGACGCGTGCAAGCAGGGCGGAACCGTGCCCGGACCGTCGCCGGCGCCGGCGCGGCCCGACGTCATCTTCATTCCGGCCGATCCGCCCGCGCGCTCGATCGACTGAGGCAGCGCCGGAACTATTCCGCGGCCGATCGCGCGGTAGTAAGGCACACTCGGCGCGTGTCGGCCAAGAAGCTCGCGATCGTCCTCGCACTCGCCGCGGTCGCTGCAGGCGTCTACTTCTGGGAAGACGCGAAGGCGCGCAAGACCGAGGACATGCTCGCCGCGCGCGAGCTCGCTGGCCGCGACATGAAGGCATTCAACGAGCACGAGAGCGACGCCGTATTCGCGCCGAGGCTGAACGCTGCGGCGGCGCGCGTAGATCTGCTGTCGCCGGTCCGCGCCGGCGCCTCGTTGACCCGCGAGGTGCTGCCGGTCATCGACGAGTACCTCGAGCGTCTGCACCGGGCGCTCGCCTCGTCCGACGCGTACGTCGCGCTCGACTCCGAGGCCGGCGCGGCGGTTGCTAAGAGCCTGGCCAAGCTGCACACGCGGGAGATCACGATGCGAAAGCTCCGGGCCCAGCTCGCAGATCTCGCGCAACGAGCCTCCGCCGGCAAGGTCGACAGCGATGCGCTGTGGAGCGAGATGACCGCGATCGCGCTCCAGATCGGCCAGACCTGATTCACGAATCCGAGTCGGTGACCGGCTTGGCCTTCTTCTTTTTCTTCCGCGAGTGCCTGGCGGTCTTCACCGGCGGCGCGTCGTCTTGCTTCGCCCCCGGCAGCGCGGGCGCCGCGATCTTCTTGAACGCCGCGCCGGCGCCGGGTTGGTCGATCGCGAGCGCCTCTTGCAGCGCGATCATCTTCCACTCGCCGTTCGAACGCTCGTAGATCGCGAACGCACGCAGCGGCAGCGGGTCGTCTTCTTCGGTGAACTTCACGACCGGCGCCGACACCCACGCGAGCTGGCCGTCGCCGGTCGCCGCTGCGGTGACCTCTCCGGCCGCGACCTCGCGGGTCCCGGCCTTGACCCGCTTCTTCCACATCTTCCGGATCGCCGATTTTCCGCGCGTCACGTCGCCGATCGCCGGTCCGATGACGACCGCATCGCTGCGCCTCGCCAGCTCGGCTCCCCACATCGCCTGATCGGCGAGACCCTTCTGGAACTTCTCGACCGCACCGCTCGCGGCATCGGCGACCATCGGCGTGCCGGTCATGCCGGGGGGCACGACCGAGTCGGACTTCAGTCCATGACGGACCGCTTTCATCGCCGGCGTCTTGGCGATCGCGGCCGCGCTCACGACCCACATGTCATCGCTGTTCGACAGCACCGCGGTCACCGCGAGCGGTTGGCCGCTGACATCGACGACATCGAAGGCCCACGCGGAGTGTCCGCCGGGCGACGGCGTGACGTCGAGTTGGCTCGACTCGAGCGGCGTCTTGTTCTTCGCGTCGATCACCTTGCGCAGCGACACCAGCGCATCCGATCGGTTCGACGTGGCATCGCCGCGGCGCGGCCCGAACACGACGAGTGGCTCGGCGAGCATGGTCATCACACCATCGGTGTCGCCCTTGCCGAGCGATTGGTAGATCTCGGTGATCATTCCCTTCGCGTCGTTCTCGGCGGTGTTCGCGTCGACCTTTCCGCCCTTGGGGGCTGGCGCCGCCGCCATCTTGACGGTGGTGTCGGTGTGGCCGAATCCGCAGCCGACGAACGCGAGCATCGCGATCAACCCGTTGCGCATGTCCCCTCGTAGTGCACCGTGCGGGCCAGCTCCGGCCCGCGCAAGTACGCGTTCCAAGGTGCCCCGAATGGGGGAGAAGCTCCCACCCTGGGGACGCTGTCTCTATTGTCTCCTCGAGCTCTTCGACCCACCGAGGATCACCGCGGAATCTAAGCAACTTCCTGGGGACGCTGTCTCTACTGTCACCTTGCACGTGCCGGCAGAAGTCCGCGCGACCCGGTCGGGCTAGCGGCCCAAATAACGCGGGGGACGGCCCTCGGCGAATGCCGCCAAGCCCTCGTCTCGATCAGCGCTCATCAGCGTGACGTCGTAGCACTCGCGCTCGATCGCGAGCCCGTCCTCGAGCGCGCGACCATGGCCGCGCTCGATCGCGGACTTCGCCGATGCAACCGACAGCGGTGCGCACGTCTCGAGCTCGGCGCAGATCGCGTCGACCGCCGCCCGCAGGGCTTCGCGCGCCACGATCTGATGGACGAGCCCGATCTCGAGCGCACGAGCGACCGGGATCTTGCGACCGAGCAAGATCATCTCCTTCGCGCGCGCCTCGCCGATCAGTCGCGGCAAGCGTTGCGTGCCACCCGCGCCCGGCATGATCCCGAGCTTGACCTCGGTGAGGCCGAGCTCGATGCCCGCGACCGCGATCCGGAGATCGCACGCGAGCGCGAGCTCGAGCCCGCCGCCGTACGCCGAGCCGTTGAGCGCGCAGATCGTCGGCTTGCGCAGCTCGCCGATCCGGTTGATCGCGCCTCCGATCGCGTCGATGAACGAGCCGGACTCGATCGCGGGCACGCCGCGGCGCTCCTTGAGATCCGCGCCCGCGCAGAACGCCTTGTCACCCGCGCCCGTGACCACGACGGCGTGCACGTCCGCGCGAGTCGCGAGCGACGCCGCGAGTTGTTGCAGCTCCAGGTTCACCGCGCGCGACAGCGCGTTGCGAACATCGGGACGGTTGAGCGTGATCCACAGCGCCGCACCGCGCTGCTCGACGAGGATGTCGGCCATCCGCCGAAGCTACACCGAACCGAGCTCGGCTCGCCGCCGCGCACGCGCTAGCTTGCCGAGGTGCGCCTTCAGGTACTTCGACGGCAGCTCGTGGCCGACGAACGTCGACGCCGTGCGCGATGCGTCGACCAGCTTGTCGAGATCGATGCCGGTCTTAACGCCCATCCCGTGCAGCATCGCGACGACGTCCTCGGTCGCGAGGTTGCCCGCCGCACCCGGTGCGTACGGACATCCGCCGAGCCCGCCGGCCGCGGCATCGATCGTCGTGATCCCGAGCTGCATCGCCTCGACGCAGTTCGCGAGCGCGGTGCCCTGCGTGTCGTGGAAGTGAACCGCGAGCGCGCTCGCCGGATGTTGCGCGAGGATGCGGGTCAGCACGTCCTCGACCTGGCGCGGGTTCGCGACGCCGATCGTGTCGCTGATCGAGGCCTGATAGACGCCCATGTCGCGCAGCCGGCCGGTGAGCTCGACCACCTTCACCGGATCGACCTCGCCTTCGTACGGGCAGCCGAACGCGGTCGAGACGTACGCGCGCACCTGCAGCCCGGCGGCGAGCGCGGGCGGAATGACCTCGCGAAATGCCTCGATCGTCTCGTCGACCGTCTTGTTCACGTTCTTCTTGTTGTGCGTCTCCGACACCGAGATGAACACCGCGATCTCTTTCATCCCGGCGGCGAGCGCGGTGTCGAGCCCGCGGCGATTCGGGACGAGCGCGCTCATCTTGACGCCGGGCGGGCGCTGCACGCCGCGTGCGACCTCGACGTTATCGGCGAGCTGCGGGATCCACTTCGGCGACACGAAGCTCGTGATCTCGATCGCGCGGATCCCCGACGCGACGAGCGCATCGATGAACCGGATCTTCTCGGCGGTCGGCACGCTGCGCGCTTCGTTCTGCAAGCCGTCGCGCGGGCCGACCTCGTAGATCGTGACTTCGGACGGGAGCTTCATCTCGCCCCCGAACCATAATCCCGAGACAGCTGCTCGACCAGCGCGGGGGTCAGCTCGGCGAGCGTGTCGATCACCTGGTGCGCCGCGCTCTGGTCCCAGCCGCCGAAGTTGCCCGCGCGCACCGCGACGACGATGCACCCCGCCGCCTTGCCGGCCTCGATCCCCGCGCGTGAATCCTCGATCACTAGCGCTTCGTGCGGGTGAAGGCCGAGCGCTGCCAGAGCGGCCAGGTAGCCGTCCGGGGCGGGCTTGGAACGCGCCACATCCTCGGCCGCGAACACCGCGTCCCACGTGAACATCGGGCCGAAGTGGCGCCCGATCTGGGCGACCTCGCCGCGCGAGCTCCCGGTGACCAGCGCCCGCTTATAGCTGCGGGTCCACTCGAGGGTCTCTCGCGCTTGCGGCAACACCGTCACGCCGCGCTCGGCGAACACCTCGTCGCGCATCGCCTCGGTGTGGGCGATCGTCTCGGCGCGGGTCCAGGTCAGGTGCGGATAGCGCGCCTTCAAGTTGTCGTAGATCGCGACCCACGACCGCCCGACGATGAAGTCGCGGTCCGACTGTTCGACCACGACGCCGTGCCGGTGGAGCGCGCGGGCCATCGCCTCGGCGGTCTCTCGCTCGGAATCGACGAGCGTGCCGTCGAGGTCGAACAAAAAGCCCCTGATCACGTTGTCAGAACTTGTAACACGCTGGCTACGCGAGCTGTGTTACGCCTCGGCGGGATGAGACTTAGTCATCTCCTGATCCCGGTCGCAATCCTTGGCGCGTGCTCGAAGAGCCCGGATGGCGGAGCCGATGCCGGGTTCCCGCAGTTGAGTCCGCCACCGCCGGCCGGCGGTCAGCAGCTTGCCTCGGACCCGTTCACGCTGCAGCCCGGGCAAGAGATCTACATGTGTTACCAGTTCTATTCGCCGGCGAGCGGGCCGGTCGCGATCACCCAGGTCGACGGCATCGAGATGCCGGGCATTCACCACCTCGTGGTCTATCAAGCGTTCGGGCTCGACGAAGACCCAGCGCCTCACGAGTGCGCGTCGCTCATCAAGGAGACCTGGCTGCCGATCTTCGGGACGGGCACCGAAGCGCAATCGCTGACCTTGCCATCCGGCGTCGGCTTCGTGATCCAGCCGAGCACGCAGTACATCCTCCAGCTCCACATGCTGAACGCGACCGATAGCCCGATCACCGTGCGAGGTGGCGTCAACTTCACGTACGAGACCGACGTCACCGGGCTGCAGCAAGCCGGCATCTTCGCGCTCGGCGATATGACCCTCGACATCCCGCCGAACTCCACCGACTACCAGGACAAGGTCGACAACTGCAAACCCGGTTACGATCAGATGAACGTGTTTGCGGTGTTCCCGCACATGCACTTCCTCGGCACCGAGCTCGACGTCACGCACTCGGTCACGACCGAAGCACCGACCAACTACTTCACGGTGTCGCCGTGGGTGTTCGGCGCCCAGCCGCTCACCGAGATGACCAACACGTTCGGGCCCACCGACACGCTCAACCTGACGTGTCATTACAACAACCCGAACACGACCGACGTCGTCTACGGGGAGAGCTCCACGAACGAGATGTGCTACTTCATCTTGTTCTACTATCCGTTCCAAGGCTTGAACGGCTGCGTCACGGGCACATGAGTCGGTGGGTTGTTCTGGCGCTCGCCTTGGTGGCGTCCGCATGCAGCAAGTCGCCTTCGGGACCGGATGCCCTGACTTGCTCCGGGCCGCATGCCGCCGGCAGTGCGTGCGGCGATCCGTGCGAGATCGGCAACGAGAAGGGCGTCGGCGCCTACTGCACGTCCACGGGCGGCGAATGCGGCAACAACACCGCGCCGTTCATCTACTGCACGATCCTGTTCGATGCGACCGCCGATCCGTATTGCACGGGTCCGTGTACCAAGGACAGCGACTGCGGGACCGACGCTTATTGCAGTGGCGGTAGCACTGGCGCGATGGGCTGCGTGCCGGCCGCGTGCGGAGGCACGCCGACCGCGCGTGATTAGAACGGATCTAACCTTTTGGGTGCCATGACGAAATTCCTCTACCTCGCATTCATCGCCGGCTGTACGTCGAGCCCGTCGCCTTCGTTCGTCGCGGGCTTTTCTCCGCCGGACGCGGCCCCTGGATATCAACGGCTGGTCGCGCCAGCGGTCATGGATGTCCAACCCGGCGACAACCTGAACTTGTGCCAATGGCTCGGCACCCCGACCACCGCCGATGCGCAGGTGGTCGACATGATGGGCTACCAGTCGAAGGGCGGACACCACTTCACGTTGTATGCGACGACGCTGCACGAGCCCGTCGGCACCAGCCGGATCTGCACGCAGGCCGACATGCTCAGCGTGAGCTTTCTCGGCGCGATCGGCGGCGAGGGAAATGGGTCCAATGTGGTCAAGCTGCCCGACAACCTCGCCTTCGAGCTGCCGGCCGGCATGTCGCTGATGGCGAACGCTCACTACATCAACGCCACCGACAGCGTCTTCGACGCGCAATCCGTCGTGGACATCAAGTACGGCGACCCCGCGCACCCGGAGCAGGCGGTTGGCTACGTCGCGGTCAACTGGGATGGCTTCTCGATCCCGCCGAACAGTACGTACACGACCGATGCTTATTGCCAGGCGACGCAGGACCTCAGCTTCTTCATGTGGGGCGACCACATGCACGAGTACGGCACCAGCGAGACGTCGGAGTTGATCCGCGCAGACGGCACGCACGTGCCGATGGCGATGGACATGGGGTGGACGAGCGAGCAGACGTTCAACACGCCATGGGTGCAGTGGGATCCGACCACACCGTTCGCGGTCAGCTCCGGCGACACGTTCCACCTGAGCTGCTCGTGGACGAACACGACCGACCAGGCGGTCACGTTCCCGACGGAGATGTGCGTCGGCAGCGGGTTCGTGCTGCAGGCGATGCCGCAATCGGTCTGCGGCGCCACCGCCTCGCCGACCGGTACGTAACCGCCCGCGCAACGCGGTGCACCGTCCCCGTGTCATGCTCGCCGTGATGCGTTTGGCCCTCCTGTTTGCCCTCACCGCGTGCGCCGACCACGCGCAGCACTCGGTCGCGCTCTACGACAACGGCGATTACTCGGGCGCCGCCCACGCCGCCGACGAAGGGCTCGCCACTCACCCGGATGACGATGGGTTATGGGGCATGCGGATCCGCGCCGCGCTCGCCGAGGGCGATGCCGCGGCCGTCCGCAAGGCCTATAGCGCGTACCGCACCGAGCGCGGCGACGACGACAAGGAGCTGCTGCGCGACCTCGTGACCGCGACGCTCGACCAAGCGCTGGAGTCGCCGTCGGTCCCGCTCAAGATCGCCGCGATTCAGGCGGTGCAGGAGATCGAGCTCGAACCGCTCGCGCTGACCGTCGCCAAGCGGATGGAAGATGACGACGATCGCGTCGCCGCGACGGCGGCGATCGCGGTGTTGCGCGCGTTTCCACAAGCGCCGAAGGTCGCGAGCCAGATGCTCGATAGCGACAACCCGGAGGCGCGCCGGATCGCGGTCGACGGCATCGGCAAGAAGGTCGGCAAGCTCGCCGCCGGCGACCTCGAGAAAGCGGCGAACGACGTGGACCCGCGCGTCCGGCGTGCCGCGGTCTACTGGCTCGGCGAGATCAAGGACCGCGACGCCGGCGACGTGCTCGGCAAGCGCCAGACCGATCCGGACGAGGCGGTGCGCGCTGCAGCGGCGACCGCGATCGCGCAGATCGCGACCGGCGATCTCGAGGCCGCGGCGAAGACCGCGCTGGCCGACAAGGCGCGCTCGGTGCGGGCGTCGGGCGTCGCGATCCTCGTCGCGGCCCATCGCGATGCCGAGCTCGTCGCGCTCGCGGCCGATGCCGATCCGGTGGTCGCGCTCGAGGCGGCGATCGCGGTCAAGCGGACGCGGCCCGAGCTCGCGGCGCAGGCGATCGAGCGCGCGATCGGCGATGACGATTGGGCCATCCGCGCCGGCGCCGCGAATCAGCTGATGCGCGCGGTCGGCAAGACCGCGGCGCTTCCACTCGCGAAGCGGCTGATCGCGGACAAGGATCGCCGGGTCCGCGCTGCGGCGGCGCGCGTCCTCGCTCATGCCGGCGACGCTCCCGACGCGATCGCGGTGTTCGCCGCGATCGCTGCGACCGACCTCCACGGCGAACCGCACACGCCGGGCGCACCGCGGGTCCGAGACGTGATCGAAGCGTGGGCCGATCTCGCGGCGCTCGACGACGCCCGCGGGATCCAGGGTCTGTCCGACCTCGTCAGCGATAGCGCGGCCCCGCAGGCGCAGCGCGTCGCGGCCGCGAACGCCCACCGTACCGCTCGCCGCGTGACGGCCGGCCTCGTCGCGGCGCTCGCCGACCAGAGCGCGACCGTGCGCGTCGCAGCGGCGACCGCGATCGGCATGCTCGCGAAGCACTAAGTAGTGATATCGTCGCGGTGGGCGGCTCCGGCTGCGCTTCGCTTCCATTCGATCCGGTAGCGCAGCCACTCTCCGCCCACCTTTTCCATGGATCGGATCCGCACGCTTCTGCTCGCGCGCACGAGCACGGTCGTCCTCGATCCGGACAGCGTGGCGAGCGCGGCGACGCGGCCGTCGCGCGACGTCGACATCGACAAGCTCGAGGAGGATCTCGTCCAGCTCGGTTACGTGTTGAGCCTCGATCTCGCGATCACGATCCGCCGGCTGCCTCATCAGGCGATCCAGGAGCTGCGCGAGTGGCTGGTCGCGACGCTGTCGACACACACCGGAATCGCGCGCCCGGTCTCGCGGGTCCGAGCCGCGTCGCCGACGTTCGGCGTCGATCCTCCGAGCGCTTACGCGGCGCGAATCGTGGGCTGGCTGCGCGCGCGACCGAAGCAGCCGTGCCCGTGGTGCGGCGAGCACAAGACGATCGGCGCGCTCGATCCGTGCGGCCATCTCGTGTGCAAACGCTGCTGGGACAGCGTGAGCTACGGCGGATGTCCGATCTGCCATCGCCGGGTCACCGCCGCCGAGCCGTTCCTCGCGCTGCCGTCGCCATCCGGCGATCACCGCGCCGGCCACAGCCAGCTGACGTTGCTCCACCTCGCGATCGATGTCGCGGCCGTCGCGCAGGCGAGGTTCGGCAAGCTGCTCTCCCGCCACGCACCGGGGTCACCCGACGAGCGCACCGAGATCGAGGCCATGATCGACACGATGGGCGACAAGGCGATCGCGTGGCTGCCCCCGCGCATCCCGAATGCCGCGCGGCGCGCTCACGCCCTCGCGCGGATCTGGTTGGTCAGCGCCGATCGATCGGCGGCCGCGGTCGCGACGGCCTCGCACGTACGCAGCGCGACCGACGTCCTTCGCGTGGCGGTCGCCCTCATGCAAGGTGATCCGGCGCTGGCGTCGCCGAACCGGCTGCGTTCGATCGGCCGAGGACTGCGCCGCGCGGTGCTCGAAGCGCTCGACCGCCTGCCACTGGAGCAGGTCGTCGATCACATGCGGCGCGATCGCGGGTCGTGGAAGCGCGTCGGCGAGCGCCTGCACCCGTTCGAGTTCGCCGAACGGTTGCCGAGCGCCGCGCTCGCGTTTGCGGTCGTGCGCGCGACCGACTTGTCGATCGCGAGCTTCGGTCCAGCGCTGATCGAACGTGCGCAGACGGTGCCGACCATGCGCGTCGTCGCCGGTCGGGTGCTGTCCGCGGCGTGGGCTGGACAGGCCGAGGGCGACCTCGCCCGCGGAGATGTGATCGCGGCGGTCGAGCACCTCCGCGAGCGCCCCACCCAGCTGCTGCGGCGCGCCGATTACGTGTTGCGCGTCGCCGAGCGCACGGCCCCGCACGCGATCGCGCATGCACTCGTCGCGATCGGGCGCGCGACTCGCGACGGCGATGCGCTGACGTTGCTCGGGCTCGCGAGTCACATCGCGCGGCGCGGCGGCCCGTGGCCCCGTCGCGTGTTCTTCGCGCGCGGCGACGTGTTGCACGCATGGCGCATCGCCGACGTACGCACACCGCTCAGGGCCGATGCGATCGCCGCGATCGTGACCGCCGCACGCGGCGAGCTGGTCGCGCGGGCGCGCAAGCACAAGTTGTTCGCACGGGCGGTGCTCGACCGCGCGCTCGGTGATCTCCCGCTCGCCGCCGGCGATCCCCCGGCGATCGCGGCCCTCGCGTGCTGGCCGCGCGGCAGCGAGGTCGCCCTACCCCCGGCGACGCGTTGCGCATCACCGCCGACCGCGACGCCTTATCGGTGATCGCGTTCGACGCCGACTGGCGCCACCTCACCACCTTCGCGACCGACGCGGCGCTGTCGATCGAGACGCTGTACGCCGCGGGCGCGCGCCAGCTGGTCGTCGCGGTCGCCGGTCGCTGCCGTCATGTCGAGCTCGCGACCGCCGCCGCGACGCAGCACTTCGACCTCGCCGGCCGCGCGCTCGTCACGTGTGCGCTCGCGATCGATCTCGGCGAGCGCCGGACCCGTTGGCTCGGCGTGCCGATCGCCGATCGCGCTGCGCTCGCCGCCGCTGGAGGGTTTCGCGCCGCGCTCGCTCACGCCGCCGCCGACGTCGCCGCCCACAGCGCGAGTCAGGCACGGGCGACGTTGTGGGACCTCGCTTGTGTGCATGCCGCGGCGCGCGCGAACGTCGTGTACATCCGCGAGCGCGACGGCGCGATCACGATGTATCGCCGTCGCGACCACGAAGACCCGGTCCTCCGGCTCGCCCGCGTGCTGTCCGGTGCGAACGACGATGGCACCGCCGCCGCGATCCCGGTCGCCGACGCGCCGACGCTCGTCGCGGTGCTCGCGGACGACCTCGCGATCCCGCGCGGCTCGGCTGGTTACATTCTCGATGCGCGCCGCACCGGAGCCGCGGGGGTTACGCGGATGTCCGCGAACGAGCTCGTCGCGACCCTCAACGCGTAACAATCGGGCGGCGGTCGCGGAACCTGGCGTGATAAGTTCTAGGTGGTGAGCGGTCAACTCGGGCTCGTCGGTCTCGCCGCGCTGTTCGTCGCCGCGTGCGCGCAGGGGAGCACGCCGGGCTCGGGCCCACCCGACGCGTCCGGCAACAAGCTCGACGCGCCTCGGTCGATCGACGGCTTCACGCCGACCGCCGACGCGCCTGCCGCGGATATGTGTGCGAGCGCGGCGACCTGCACCGCCGCGGTCAACCTCGGCGGCGTGAGCGGCGACACCGGCGAAGACACGCTGATGGCGAGCGGCTATCAGGCCGCGTGGTACAGCGTGCGCGTCACCGAGAACGACAGCGGCGTGTTCGGCGTGCCGCAAGAGCTGCTGACCGAGCTGACCTCGCCGGCCAGCGAGCAGTACGACCTGTTCGTCTACGTCAACACCGGCAGCGACGTCATCGATTGCACGAGCGCGACTGGCTCGATCATGGTCAGCGGCACCACGGAATCGAGCAGCCTCACG
Organism: uncultured delta proteobacterium; assembly: GCA_963848295.1. Classification (GTDB taxonomy): domain Bacteria; phylum Myxococcota_A; class Polyangia; order Haliangiales; family Haliangiaceae; genus JABFXX01. Next base: position 1,057,652 of record CAWKDB010000010.1, read on the forward strand.
TGGGGCGAGACCGGCACGTTCTCGAACGGCGATGACGATAGCCGCACCGTCTCGATCCAGATCGTGCCGAAAGCCGGGACGTGCTCGCCGGCGAGCCCATGGCACCTCGTCGTGGACGGCGACATCTAGCTCTCGCCGATCAGCCCTGCGGATACCCGAGCTCGCGCTGATGCCGAAGACCTAGGATCGCGACAACATCCCGGCTTGGATCGAAGCGGTAGAGAGCGAGAAATCCGGTCCGGCCTCGGGAGATCACGAGCTCTCGAAGTCCATCATCCACGACGCGCCCGATCAGCGGGTGATGTCCGAGAATCGAGATCGCCTCGATCACCGCGTCGATCTGGGAGCGCGCCAGACCCGGGTCATCGCGCGCGTAGAAGTCGAAGACGCGCTCGAAGTCTCGGAACGCGCGTGGCGCGAAGACTATCTGCGCCATCGCTTAGGTCGCGGGCGCTTGACCGACTTGCCACCGGCGCGAGCAGTCATGTAGCGAAACACATCCTCCGCGGCGAAATGAAGTCCGGTTCGGTTCAGCTCGCGTTCGGCGCGAAGAGCCTCGGCGACGAAGGCATCGTGGCGTTCCGCGCGCGTCGTTTCTTGCTCGATCGCATCGATCATGAAGGCGTGCGGCGTCTTGCCTGCCGCCTCGGCGACCGCCGTCACTCGTGACTTCAGCGCACCCGGCAACTTCAGGCTCGTCGCAGTCGGCATCGGTAGTCAGATGTTACTACCAGCGGACGCCGAGCGCCAGGACCGGCGCGGCATCGCCCGATGGCGCGGTTATCGCGCGAGCTGCGCGAGGATGAACGTCTGGACGTCGGCGAGCAGATCGATCTGCTCGGACATCGATGACCCCATGCCATGCCCGGCCTTGTCGCTCGTGCGCAGCAAGATCGGCGCGCTGCCGGTCTGGGCGGCTTGCAGCGCCGCGATCATCTTGCGCGACTGCCAGGGCGAGACCCGTGGATCGTTCGCGCCGGTCGTCATCAGGATCGCCGGATAGCTCGCGCGCGCGACGTGATGGTACGGCGAGTATGCGTACAACGCCTTGAACTGGTCGGCGTCGGCGACCGTGCCGTACTCGGTCGTGTTGTAGATACCGTTCGGCGACAGCTCGACGCGCAGCATGTCGTAGATGCCGACCTCGGACACGACGGCGTGCGCGAGCTCGGGATGTTGCGTGATCATGGCGCCCATCAGCAGGCCGCCGTTCGAGCCGCCTTCGATCGCGAGCTTGGCAGGGCTCGAGTACTTGTTGGCGATCACGAACTGCACCGTCGCGGCGAAGTCGTCGAACACGTTCTGCTTGTTCGTGAGCGCGCCGGCCTGATGCCACGCTTCGCCGAATTCGCCGCCGCCGCGCAGGTTGGCCTCGACGTAGCAGAAGCCCCGGCGCAGCAACGGCGCCCAGCGGGCGAGAAACACCGGTTCGAGGCTGATCCCGAAGCCACCGTAGCCGGTGACCACGCACGGCGTCGAGCCGTCCCTCGGTGCGCCCTTGGGCCACACGATGTCGAGCGGAATGGACGTACCGTCCTTCGACGTCGCCATCTCGCGCGATACCTCGAAGCTCGACAGATCGACCGGCGGTTTCGGCGAGAGCGCCGGCAAATCGGTCGCCGTGCCGTGCGCCGGATCGAAGTAGCGATAGGTCCACGGCGTGGTGAACGACATCACGCCGTAGATGATGCCGGTCTTCCACGCCGTGGCCCCACCGACGGTGCTGATCGGCGGCGCCGCGGGTGCGGCCGCGGGCTTGCCGTCGCGAGTGAAGGCGCGCAGCTCGCTCGGCCCTCCGAGCTGATAGCTGACGAACACGCGGTGTCCTGCCGAGACGATGTTGTGGTGCTCGGTGAACTCGGTGACGATCGCGTCCTTGCCCTCGGGCACGACGAGCTTCGCGTCGGCCGAGCTCTTGGCGTGCGCGGCCAACCGCAACAACTTGCCGCGTAGCGCGTTCGCGCGCGAGACCAGCCAGAGCTCGTCGGTCTCGCCGAACTCGACCGCGACGATGTGATCGTTCCAATCGTCGAGCTGGCGCCAACCCGATTTGTCGCGGAGGTAGTGGCGGAACGTCCCGCCGTCGCCGTTCTGGACCGATGCGATCACCCGGCCGCGCGAATCGGAGGCGAGCTCGATCTCGGCGATCCGCGGCAAGTCCTTCGCGAGCTCTTGCCGGTCGCTCGCGATCGGTGTGCCGAGCTGGTGGAACCACACGGTCATCCAACCGTCGAGCTCGTTCGCAGGCTTCTCACCCGGCGACGGGTAGCGCGTGTAGTAGAGCCCCTTGCCGTCGGGCGTCCACGCGACGTCGCCGCCGCCGGTGCCGTGTTGCACGTTCGGGATCACCGGCTCGAGATCCTTGCCGTCGAGATCGACGATATGGAGCGCACCCGCCTCGCTGCCGCCCTCCGAGATCGACAGCGCGACCTTCGTGCCGTCCGGAGCCGGCCTCGCCCAATCGATCGTCTGTTGCGCGCCGCCGCCGGCGGCCGGATCGAAGATCAAGTGCGCATGTTCCGGCGCCGCGGGATCGGCCATGACGACGAGCTCGGCCTGCTCGTGAGTCGGCTGCTTGCGGAACGCGAACATCTTGCCGCCCGCGCTCGTCAGGCTCGCGTAGCGGACGATCGGCGCGGTGAGGATGTCGCGCAGCTCCTTGCGCACCGTCGCGAGCTCGGGGAGGTGGTCGAGATACGCGCGCGCGTGCTCGTTCTGCGCCGTGCTCCACGCGCGAACCGCGGCGCCGTCGCCCTCGAGCCAGCGATACGGATCGGTGACCGCGACGCCGTGATAGGTGTCGGTCACCGGCTTCACCGCCGCGACGAGCGGATTCGCGACCGCCGCGATCGGCGCGGCGCGCGGATGCTCCACCGCCGCAGACGGACGCTCTTCGCCCGTCGAGCCACACGCTGCGAGCAAGACCACGAGACCGGCGCGCTTCATCCGCGCACCGTACACGCTCAGGTTTCGAACCGAAACCGCCAGATACCGAGACCGGCGAACAGCGCCGAAAACCCGGCGAGTGCCCCGAGCGACGGCGCGATGTCGACGAACGACGTGCCCTGGCGCACGAGCAGCGCGTAGTAGCCGTCGAGCGCCCACGAGTGCGGCACGCAATGCCCGAGCTGTTGCATGAACGGCGGCATCAGCAGGCGCGGGAACATGCAGCCGCCGAGCAGGCCCATCACCAGCAACAACACCGGGACGGTGCTGCCGATCTGCTTCTCGGTCCAACCGAACGACGCGCACAACACGCCGAGGCTCGTCGCGCACAGCACGACCATCAGCGTCAGCACGACGAGCGCGACCACGCTGCCCGCGACCTGCATGCCGAACACGCCGGCGCCCAGGCCGAAGATCAGCCCGAGCTGGACACAGCCGATCAAGTAGTACGGCACGAGCTTGCCGAACAGCACCTTCCAGCGCGGCACCGGCGCGGCGAGCAGGCGGCGCCACGTACCGGAGTGGCGCTCGCTCGAGAACGACATCGCGACCATCATCGCGATGAAGAACCCGAACAGCACGCCGTTGCCCGGGACGGTGACCTGAAACCCGCTGATCCCGTCGAGCACCTTCGCGACGCCCGGCGGTTGCACGATCGTGATCGGTGGCGGTGCGGTCACGAGCGAGAGCCCGCGCATCACGACCGCGACCAGCGCGCCTTGCAGCGGCCCGATGACCTGGACCGGTGCGCCGGAGTCGATCACGAGCTCGATGTTGCCGGTCGCTGGCACGACGAAGCCGGCGCCGACCTCCTCGTGGCCGACCGCGGCGCGCACGGCGTCGGCCGACGGCTCGTCGCGGGGCGCGAACCCGGTGCTCGCCGCGAGTGCCTTCTCGATCTGCTCGCCGCGCACATCGCCGGGAGCATGCCAGATCGCGATCGGCCGAGGCTCGCCGCGATCGGGGCCGAACTTGAACATCGAGCCGAACACCGCGATGAAGATGATCGGCATCGCGATCAGCATCAGCAGCCGGCCGCGGTCGTGGACGAGCAGCGCGACGTCCTTGCGAATCGCCGCGGCGATCACGACGCCGACTCGTCGCGAAGTGCCTTGCCGGTCAGTGCGAGAAACGCGGTCTCGAGGCTCGCCTCGCGCGACCGTAGCTCCGCGATCGTCGCGGCCGTTTCGATCGCCGCGATCACCGGCGCGAGCGCGGCCTTCGGCACGACGCGCACGACGTCGGAACCTGCGGCGTGCTCGACCGTCGCGTGCGACTCGGCGGCGCGAACGGCGGCTTCGACATCGCCCGCGATCGTCAGCTCGTAGCCGGCGCCTGCATACTGCGCGACGAGCTCGCCGATCGATCCGATCGCGACGATCTTGCCCGCGTCCATGATCGCGACGCGATCGCACAGCGCCTCGACCTCTTCCATGTAATGGCTCGTGTAGATCACGGTCGTCCCGCCAGCGGCGAGCGCCTTGACGGTCTCGAAGATGTGATTGCGACTCTGCGGATCGACGCCGACCGTCGGCTCGTCGAGGATCAGCAACTCGGGCTTGTGGACGAGCCCCGCGGCGATGTTGAGCCGGCGCTTCATGCCGCCCGAGTAGGTCTTGACCCGATCGCGCGCGCGATCGGCGAGCCCGACGACCTCGAGCGCCCACGCGATGTGTTCGGCGAGCACCGCACCGGCAAGGCCGTAGAGCGCGCCGAAGAACCGCAAGTTGTGGAGCGCGGGCAGCTCCTCGTACAGCGCGAGCTCTTGCGGCACGAGCCCGAGCTTGCGCTTGGCCGCGAACGGATCGCGCCCGAGCTCGACGCCGCCGACCACCACGCTGCCGCGGCTCGGCGTGATCACGCCGCACGCCATCGAGATCGTCGTGGTCTTGCCGGCGCCGTTCGGGCCGAGCAGGCCGAGGATCTCGCCGCGGGTGACGTCGAGATCGAGTGCATCGACCGCGACGCGCTCGCCGTACGTCTTGCCGAGGCCGCGCAGCTCCAGCACGTGCGCGGTCACGGCTGCAGCACGACCTTGCCGAACGCCTCGCGCGCCTCGAGCATGCGATGGCCATCCGCGGCGCGGGCGAGCGGCAACACGGCGTGCACGACCGGCTGCAACCGACCGGCCGCGACGTGACCGAGCACGGCGAGTAGGTCCGCCTTGCTCGCCATCGTCGAGCCGAGGATCGCGAGCTGGCGAAAGAAGATGTGGCGCAAGTCGATCGCGGGGTGAAAGCCGGCGGTCGCGCCGCACGTCACGATCGTGCCGCCGTTCCTGACCGCGCGGATGCTCGCCGCGAACACGTCGCCGCCGACGTGCTCGATCACCGCGTCGACGCCGCGCTTGTCGGTCAACACGCGGCACTCCGCGGCGAAGTCTTGCGTCGTGTAGTCGACCGCGACGTCCGCGCCGATCTGCCGCGCCCGCTCGCACTTGACGGCGTTGCCCGCGGTCGCGATCACCCGCGCGCCGTGCAGCTTCGCGATCTGGATCGCGGCGACCCCGACGCCGGAGCCCGCACCCTGGACCAGCACGACCTCGCCGGGCTGGACCCGCGCCTTGTGCACGACCATCTGCCACGCGGTCATGAACGTCAGGATCGAGGCCGCCGCCTGCGCGTAGTCAAGACGCTCGGGATACGGCGCGAGGTTCGTGTCGGGCACGACGATCGCCTCGGCGTAGCCACCCTGCGCGTTCTCGCCCAGGATCTTGTAGTAGCGGCACAGGTTGTCGTGGCCGCCGAGGCACTGCGCGCACTGGCCGCACGACAGGCCCGGTTGGACCACGACCTTGGCGCCGAGCTTCGCGCGCGCACCGGCCCCGAGCGCCTCGACCTCACCGACGAGGTCCGAGCCGAGCCGATGCGGATACTCGAGCTTGAACGCCGGCCCGCCGCGGCGCACCCAGAGATCGAGGTGGTTGAGCGCGATCGCGCGGATCCGCACGCGGACCTCGCGCGGTCCCGGCTCGGGCAGCGCGATCTGCTCGAGCTGCAATACCTCGGGCCCGCCGTGCTCGCGCAGCACGACCGCGTTCATGGTCGCCATGACGCGAACATACGCGCTAGGGTTCGCGCATGCGAGTCGTCCCGGTGCCGTGTCTCAAAGACAACTACGCCTACCTGGTAATCGACGGCGGCAGCGCTGCGGTCGTCGATCCCGGCGAGGCTCCGCCGATCGAAGCGGCGCTCGCGCGCGAGCACGTCACCCTCGCCGCGGTCTGGGCGACTCATCATCACTACGATCACACCGACGGCATCCCGGCCCTCGTCGCGGCGCATCCCGGCATCGAAGTGATCGTCGGCCAGACCGACGCCGACAAGGTCAAGCACGTCACCCGCATCGTCAAAGCCGGCGACGAGGTCACGCTCGGCGACGTGCGCGCGAAGATCATCCACAACCCCGGCCACACGCTCGGCGCGGTCAGCTTCTACGTCGCCGACCCCGGCTGGGTGTTCACCGGCGACACCCTATTCGCCGGCGGTTGCGGGCGCGTGTTCGAGGGCGATCCCGCGATGATGCGCGCCTCGCTCGCCAAGCTCGCCGAGCTCCCGCCCGACACCAAGGTCTACTTCGGCCACGAGTACACCGCGGCGAACCTCAAGTTCGCGCTCGCGGTCGAGCCCGACAGCGGGCCGATCACGAAGCGCGCGCATGCCGTCGCCGAGCTGCGCGCCCGCAACGAATTCACGACACCCTCGACGATCGCGGACGAGCGCGCGACCAATCCATTCCTGCGCACCACCGAGCCGCGCGTCTACGCCGCCGCGCAGAACCGCGACGACTCGGTGAGCGACCCCGACACCGCGTTCGCCGCGATCCGGACGTGGAAGAACAACTTCAAGTAGAGCGCGCCCGTCACTCGACCGGGCACGCCGTCGCCGGGCACGTGTTCTCTGCGTTCGGGATGTTGGTCTCGATGCAGCCCGCGATCCCGGTGAATGTGTTCGTCGTGAGGAAGTCGACATCGACCGTGCTCCACCCGCGGTACACCCCGACGCCGGCGCTATTCGAGAACGCGGTGTTCGAGATGAACGCGGAGGGCACGACGCCGGGCGCGAGGCCGATGATCACGGAGCCATCCTCGCGACTGGAGCCGACCCCGGGCTTCCACTCGCACACGCCGACCGCGAAGCTCGGCCCACCGGCGTTGCGAATGCTCGCGTAGGTGATCGAGGTCGCGGGATCGACCGCGTTGCGGAACTCGAGCCCTTGCCAGTCGCCCGCCGCGGGCGTACCTGCAGCCGAGTCGAACACGACAGGCTTTGCGGCGGTGCCGGCGACCACGAGCGCGCCTTGCGCGGTGCCGTCAGAATGCCCGCGCACTTGGATCCGGCTCGAGCTCGACATGCCTTCGGGTGTGAACAGCATCATCACGCCCGCATCGATCGTCAGCTTCGCCGGTGCGTCACCGACCACGCCGTCGCCGACGACGATCGTCGCGGGCACCAAGCCCACGCGATATGGCACGCCGGGATCGTGGAGCGTTACGTCGGCGAGCAAGGTGCGCCCCTGCTCGAACGCAGCCGAGGTGCCCGAGCTCTGCAGCAGGATCGCATCGTTCGCGTTGCCGGTATACGACCCCTCCGGGAGATCGGTAGCGGAGTCCGCGCCGAGCAAGATCGGATACGCGCCCGAGCTCGCGATCGTCAACGCGGTCGACCCCGGGACGAACCGCGCCGAATTCATGAACACCGCGATGCCCGACGAGTGCTCGACGGTCACGTGATCGACCGCGAGCAGCAGCGGCAACGTAGCATCGCCGCGCGCCACGATCGTCGCGCCGAGCTGATCCGCGGTCGTGTAGTCGCCGGCCGTGCCGCCGCCGTCGAACGAGGCGTACGCGAGGTGCAACGTCGCGGGCCCGAACGCAGAGACGTGGCCCCATGGCGACCCCGCGGTGTCTTGCACGAAGCGGATCGGAGCCGCAGCCGTTCCGTTCGCGATCAACGCGGTCGCACCTGGAGTCAGCTCGATGCTGGCATCGGGAGCGAGCCGGACTTCGCTGCAGCCCTCGATCGTCAGCGTGCCGGCGGTGACGTTCACCGTCGCGGTCACCTCGTGGATTCCCGACGCCCACGTCTCGTCCGCCGCGATCGCGCCGGCATGCGTGATCGGTGTACCTGATGGCACGCACGCGGGAGCATCGATACCACCGTCCGCGGCCGCCGCGTCGGGTAGCCCGTGCGAGCTACCGCCGCCACACGCCGTCATCAACACACAGCAGACAAGTCCACGCACGGGCAACTCCTTCTCACCAGGAGCGCGCTCGCGCAATTCGTCGCACGGTTTTCTGCGCTCGCTTGCGTCGGCCGCGAAAGGCGTTGGTTCCCGCAGACTTGCGAGTGCTACTTCGCGATCAACAACGCCAAGGCGCGTGAATCGAGATCGTAGGTCGGGGTCGTGACGAGTTGCTCGCTGCCCGGCGGCGCGATGTTGTTGCTCGCCTCGAGGAACGCGGCGGTGTTCGCGACGCGGTACCACGCCTTGCCAGCCGGAGCGGCCGGCAGCGTAACGGTCACCTTCGCCATGCCGCGGTTGTAGAGCACGAACAGGGCAGCGTTCGGCTCGTTCGGTATCGTCGTGCCGTCGATCCACCACGCGACGATCGGTTGGGTCGCGTCGGCCATGTAGCCCGCGCTCGCCGGCGCGCCGGTCGCGTCGTAGAACGTCGGCGCGGTCCACGTCGCCGGGCGCAACGCCGGATGCGCGGCGCGAAATTGCATCATGCCTTGCGCGAACGACCACAGCGGCGTGCCCTGGCCGGTCCAGTCGAGCCAGGTCGCGGTCGAGTCGAGGTTGTACGGGTTGTTGTTGCACGCGACCGAGCGGCCGAGCTCGTCGCCGCCCTCGATCATCGGCACGCCGGCGGACAGCAGCTCGAGCGCGAGCCCGGTGCGCACGGCCTGGCGCTGCGCGACCGGATCGCCGCCGTGATCCCACGAGTAGTTCGACGTGCTGCCGCCGTTCGACGGGCCGAACGGCCACGGCTGGTTGTTGCTCGGCGCGTCGCACGCGTAGAGATCGTGCAGCGTGAACCCGTCGTGCGAGACCAGGTAGCTGACGCCGGCGGCCGGCGCGCGGGCGCCGAACAGATCCGGCGAGCCGGCGATGCGTGTCGCGAGCGAGCTCGGCGCGACCGGCGCTACGTTCTGATCCTGGCGCACCGTGTCGCGGATGTGATCGTTCCACTCGCTCCAGCCGGCGGGGAACTTGCCGATCGCGTAGCTGTTCGCGACCACCGCCCACGGCTCGGCGACGAGATCGATGCCCGCGCCGCCGTCGGCCGGGCGCGCGCGCGCCGCGATCTGCGTCGGCAAACCGGTCGGATCGAACGTGAAGCAGCCCGGGCCGCACGCGTTGCCCAACACCGGGGCGAGATCGAAGCGAAAGCCGTCGACGCCGAGGTCGTCGGACCAGTAGCGCAGCGAGTCGAGCACGAGGCCCTGGGTCAGCGGCTTGGTGCCCGCGAGATCGGCGCCGACACCGTTCGAATTCGTGAACCCGGTGCCGGCGGCATCGAGCTGGTAGTAGCCGGCGTTATCGAGGCCGCGTAGCGACAGCAGCGACGACCCGCTGCCCTCAGCGGTGTGGTTGTAGACGACGTCGACCATGACCTTGATGCCGAGGTCATGAAACGCCTTGACCATCGCGCGCAGCTCGCGCGTCGGGCCGCCCGGCGACTTGTCGCACGCGTAGCGGCGATCCGGCGCGAAGTACGCGAGCGTCGAGTAGCCCCAGTAGTTGTCGCCGTTGTCGTCGGTAGGCGACACGTCGTTGCGATCGTTCTCGGTCTCGGCGAGCGGCATCAGCTCGATCGCCGTGACGCCGAGACTCGCGAGGTACGGCGCGCGCGTCGCGGCACCGGCATAGGTGCCGGCGCACGTGCCGGCTTGCGGATCGGCTTGGGTGAAGCCGCGGACGTGGACCTCGTAGATGATGTCATCGCGAAACGCGCGGGTCGGCTTCGCGCCGATGTCGACCGGGCCGTCGCGCAGCACGATGCCCTTCGGCGCGACCGCCGCGGAGTCGATCGCGCGCGAGCTGCCGGTCGCGTACGCCGAGCCGCTCGGCTGCGTCGGCGTCTCCGGATCGTGCGACAGCTCGACCGCGTACGGATCGAACAGCAGCTTGTTCGGGTTCATCCGGTCGCCGTCGCTATCGACATCGGTCTGCCAGCCGGCGGTCGAGCCGGGCATCCACGCGGGGTCGTAACTCCAGTTCGGCCCCCACACGCGATAGCCGTAATAGATCGTCGCGGGCAGCTGCGCCGCCGGCACGGTCGCGGTCCACGTCGTCGGCGAGTCCTGGGTCAACGCGACATGCAGCACCGGCGTGGCGGTGGTCGGCGCGTCGAAGATCCACAACTCGATCCGGGTCGCATGCGCCGAGCCCACCCGAAACGCGACGCCGCTGCCGTCGGCGGTCCAGTGCGCGCCGAGCGCGGGTTGCCATGCCGGGCCGGCGTCGATCGCGGTCGACGCATCGCCGCCGACACCGATGCTCGGGCGATGAGCGCAGGCAACGAACAACAGCGTTACAGCGAGCCGGCGCATGGCCGAAGAGAGAGCAACGCCCGTACCGCGCTAACCCCGCGGAGTCGGGGCGTACCGGCGCGAAAACAGTTGCGAATCGCAACGCGGTGGCGCGTTCTGACCGAGAGGGCGTAGATCGGTCGCCACTGCAAGCACTGCTTCCCGACTCGAGATAGCGGGAGCGCGCGCGACAGGCGAAGCTGCACAGGGGCCCAAGCGCGTAACTTCCGATCATCATGCGTCGGCGTAGCAAAACGCGTTGCACCGCACGTTGTTCCGCACCGCCGCTCGCGCGCCGCGCGCAGGACCCTGTGGCAGCTGAGCCAGCGCGCGCGCCGCGGCGTTACTCGCGCGGCAGCCGAAGCGTGAACTCGGTGCCGCCGCCCGGCGCGGGCCGATGATCGAGCTCGCCGTTCATCGCGCGGGCGAGCGACCGCGACAGCGCGAGGCCGAGGCCGAGGCCCGCAGGGCCGTCGCTGTTGACGCCGCGCGAGAACGGCCGGAACAGCCGGGTCTTGTCCGCGATGCCCGGGCCGCGATCGGTGACGACGATCGCGATCGCGTCGCCGGCTTCGCGCGCGACCAGCGTGATCGATCGATCGGTCGCCCCGCGCGCGTACTTCTCCGCGTTGTCGAGCAGGTTGCTGACGATCCGCGCGAGCGCGTCGCGATCGAACCGCGCGCGCAGGTCGCGAGCGACGTCGACGTGCAGCGTGGCGCCGGCGCGCTCGAGCGTCGGTCTCGCGCCATCGGCGAGCTCGTGCAACGCCTCGCCGACCGCGCCGGGCTTCGCCTCGATGCTGAGGTTGCCGCGCTCGAGCTGCGAGAACCCGAGCACGTTCGACACCACGCGCCCGAGCCGCGACGCCTCCTCGCTCATCCGCTTCGCGTAGTCGCGCAGCTTCGTCGGGTCGCCGAGGCCATCGGCGAGCATGTCGCCGTACAGTTGCAAACCGGCGAGCGGCGTGCGCAGCTCGTGCGCGGCGGCGGCCGCGAACTGGCTGCGTTCGCGCGCCAGGCGCTCCGCGCGCGCGACGAGCAACACGACGAACGCCGCGGCGAGCGCCGCGATCCAGCCGACCGCGATGAACTTGACGACGAAGTCCTGCGCGAGCGAGGCCGCCTCGGTCGACGCCGCGAGCAACGCGCGCGGATTCGGGGCGACCGTGAGCTGCCAACCCGCGGCGAGCTCGGTCGCGCCGGTGCCGCCGCTGTCGTGCAGCTCGGCGACCTGATCGCCGACGCGCGCTGCGAGCCAGCTTGTCAGCGTCGCGCGATCGACGACGAAGCCCTGCGCGTAGCCGCCATCCGGCGTCTGCACCGAGCGCACCGCGACGAGCGCGGGGTGCCCGGCAAACGGTTGCGAATGCCACTCGAGCGACGACACCGTGATCAGCACCGGTGCGGGCGGCGGTGGCGGCGGCGCCGGCGGCGGGACGATCGCGCGGACGCGCAGCCTGCGATGCGGGCGCGGCGCGGGCGTCGGCCTCGGCGCCGGCGCGGTCATCTGAGGTTGAAGCGCCTGCGGCTGGTCGATCTGGGCCGGTGCGTTCGCCTGTTGCGGATATGCAGCCTGCGCGTTGGCTTGGGGATATGGCTTGGTCTGCTGTTGCCGGTAGATATTCGTCGCGGCGTTGTTGGTCAGGTAGCTCTGCTGATCGATCGCGATCTGCTTGGTCTTCTTGCCGACCGGCTTGACGGCGACGAGCTTCACGTCGTCGTCATCGGCGGCCGACTTCGACTTGCTCGGTCCGGGATCGTCCTCGTAGTAGTACTCGTACTTCGGCGTCGGCTTCGGATCGGCGGCGGCGACGAGCACCGGGGGCTTGCTCGACACCGGCACCGGCGGCGGTGCGAGCGACCCGAGATCGCGCGCGACCTCGGCGCGAAATTCGCGGTTGTCGGCGAGGTGAGTCGACTCGGACAGCGTCGGCACCGCGTCGTTGATCGTCGGCGTGCTCGCTTGACCTTTCGAGTCGAGCTGGAAGTAGCCGAGCACGAGCGAATCGTCGGGCTCGCCGGCGAGCGGCGACGGCGTGACGTTATCGCCCGCCGATGCGCGCGGATCGTGGAACAGGTTCTGGTAGTGGAAGTACGGTCGCTCGCTCTCGTGCGCGATCAACTCGGTCAGCTCGCCGCGCAGCTCGCGCGCGAGCTCGGCGGCGCGCTGATCGGCCGCGAGCTTGGGCGCGGCCTCGACCTCGTGTTGCCGCGCGCGCACGCCGGCCCAACCCGCGAAGAACCACGCGGTGAGCAGCGCGGTCAGCGCCGCGGCGAGCAAGACCGCCGCGTACAGCGTCCGCGGCAGCTTGCGCCGCGCTAGCGCGCCAGGCGCCACGCGTACCCCGCGCCTTTGACCGAGACGATCACGGTCGGCTTGCCCGGATCGGCCTCGACCTTCTTGCGCAACACCGCGATCGCCATGTCGACCGCGCGCGTCTGCAAGTCGCCGCGTTGACCGAACACCCGCTCGAGCAACTCGGCGCGGGTCACGACCCGCTCGCGATGGCGATACAGCCAACGCACGATGCCGACTTCGCGCGGCGTCAGCGCGACGTGCTCGCCACCGCGCACGACGATCATCCGCGCGAGATCGATCGTCGCGCCGTCGACCTGGACCTCGTCGAGCGATTCGCCGACGGGCGCGCGCCGGCCGAGCACGCGGACCCGAGCGAGCAGCTCGCGCGCGGAGAACGGCTTCGTGACGTAGTCGTCCGCGCCTTCGATCAGACCGCGCACCTTGTCGTCCTCCGAGCCGCGCGCGGTCAGCATCAAGATCGGCGTGCCCGGGCGCGCCGCGCGCAGCCGGCGGCACACCTCCATGCCATCGAGCCGCGGCAGCATGAGATCCAACACGACGAGGTCGAACGCCTCGCGCAAGCCGGCCTCCGCGCCTGCCATACCGTCGCCGACCGCGAGGACGTCGTGGCCGTCGCCCACGAACAGATCGACGATGCCCTCGCGCAGGCTCGCTTCGTCTTCGACCACCAAGATCCGCACGCCGCATCATTGTGCCACGTCGCGTGTAAGCGGGACGTAAGAGCCGCCCTTACCGAGACTTGACCGCGCGCTCGGCGGTCCGCGCGTACGTTTTGACCATGCCGAACGGTTTTCGCCCTGCCCTGTTGCTCGCCGCAGCGATCGCCTTGCCGGTCGCCGCCGAACCCGCGCCGACCTCGCCCGCCGACGAGCTCGCGGCGCTGCGCAGCCAAGGCCCGGCCGGGTTGCGCACGCTATTGAAGCGATACGACGCGATGCTGCCCGGCCCGGCGCGCGACGCGCTCGCGCTCGACGTCGACAGGGTCGCCGGCCAGCGCTACGCGACGGTGTCGCGATTGTACTGGTTCACCGAGCTCGCCGCCGCCGAGGCCGAGGCGCACCGCGAGCACCGGCCGATCCTCGAGCTGCGCATGCTCGGCCGGCTCGATGAGGATCTGTCGTGTGCGAACAGCCGGCTGTTCCGTGCGACGCTCTACGCGAACCAGCAGGTCTCGACGTTGCTGCGCGACGACTTCGTGTTGTTGTGGACGACCGAGCGCCCGGTGCCCAAGGTCACGATCGAGTTCGGCGACGGCCGCAAGATCGTCCGCACGACGACCGGCAACAGCGCGCACTACATCCTCGACGAGCACGGCAACGTGCTCGACGTCCTGCCCGGGCTGTACGCGCCGTCGGCGTTTCGCACCGAGCTGCAGGGCTCGCTCGCGTTCGCTCGCGCGGTACGCGGCAAGACCGGCGACGTGCTCGCGCAGGCGATCGCGACGTATCACACCAAGCTCGCAGCGCGCGCGCAGAACCAGTTCGCGGCGATCGCGAACGCGCCGTACATCGCGGCGACCCACCACCTGTCGACCGCGGCCGAGCTCGAGGACGCGCTCGCCCGTGCGCAGCGCGCGACGATGTCCAAGGCGGTGATCGAGATCCGCGACCTGAAGCGCATCGGGCTCTACCCGGGCGCGCTGCCCGATGACGCGCCGTACTGGGCGGCGGTCGGCCAGCGGCTCTACAACATCGGCGACGTCGCGGCGTTCCACGAAGCCGGGACCCCGTCGCGGCAGGCGACCGCACCGCACGCCACCACGCCGCCGGCCGTGCTCGACGCGCGCAGCCGCGCGCTGATCGAACAGCTCCACGACGCCGTGCCGACCGAGCTGGTCGCGACCCCGGCCCAGCTCGCCGACGTGATCGCCAGGCTCGAGCAGCACCTCGTGGCCGACTCCGCGCTCGATCAGCTCCGGCTCCGCCCCCAGATCTCGCGGTTCATCGCGAGCCGGCACGGCCGGATCGATTTCGACACGCTGAACCACTGGGTCTACGCGACGGTGTTCGACACGCCGGCCTCCGACCCGTGGCTGGGCCTAATGCCACGCACCGACTTCAGCGGACTGCCCGGAGACGGCATCGAATCGTTCTGACGCGTTATACTCGCCGCGATGGCTCGGATCGCCCCGCTCGCGCTCGCGTTGGTTTGCATCTCGGGCGTCGCGGCGGCGGACGTCCCGCTCGTCGGCGCTTGGTTCGGCCCGCGGATCTTCGCGAACAACTCGACGCTCGGCTACATCAACGACGCGCCCGACCATCCGATGCTCGAGACCTCGATCGAGCTCGGCGTGCGGATCAGCCACGACTTCATCGTGCCGTGGCTATATCCCGAATTCGAGCTCGGCTTCTCGCCGACCCACACGACGCCGACCGGCGCCCCGTCGGTGAGCGTCGCGTGGCTCGATCCGCGGTTCAACTTGCGGTTCGAAGTCTTGCGCCACGGCAAGCTGCACCCGTTCGTGCTGGTCGGCGGCGGTTCGCCGATCGCGTTGTCGTCGGCGCGGATGACCTACAACTCCGGCATCGTCGGCGACGGGTACGGCGGCGTCGGCGTGCGCTACGACACCGGCCGTGGCTTCCTGCTGCGGTTCGACGCGCGGCTCGCCGTCGGTCCAGGCGTCGATCTCGCGACCGGCGACAACCGCGCCGCGTTCGAAGGCGAGTTCGGGTTCGGCGTCGAGATCGACTTCAACCACAAGGGCAGCACCGGGTCGAATCAGCACCGGCCGATGACCGACACGACCGACAGCGATGGCGACGGCATCCCGGACGCGGTCGACAAGTGCCCCGATCGCCCCGAGGATTTCGATGGCTTCGAAGATCAAGACGGCTGCCCCGACATCGACAACGACGGCGATCACGTCCTCGACATCGCCGACAAGTGTCCGAACGTGCCCGAGACCTACAACGGCTACGAAGACGAGGACGGTTGCCCAGACACGATCCCCGCCGATGTCGCCGGCATCGTCGGAACGGTCGAGGGCTTGATCTATGCCGAGGCAGAGACCGGCGTGCACGACTCGGCGCTCCCCGCGATCGCGAAGATCGCGACGGTGTTGAAGGCCCATCCCGGCGTCCGGATCGTGCTCGTCGGCCACACCGACGATCGCGAATCCAAGGTGTTCGCGACCAAGCCGGCCGAAGGCGAGCCCGAGCCCGACCTCGCCGCGATCGCCGCCGACCTCTCGCACGGCCGCGCCGAAGCGGTGAAGCAGGTCCTGGTCAAGGACGGCATCCCCGAAGGCCGGATCGTCGTCGACGGCGAGGGCGCGGAAGATCCGGTGATGGACAACGCCACCCCGAAGGGCCGACTCGCGAACCGCCGCGTCTCGGTCAAGCTGTTCATCCCGGCGCACTGATGGCGCTCGGCGCCGCCGCGATCTCGTCGATCGACATCGCGCTCGGCAACGGCAAGTGGACGACCGATCGCGGCATCGCTGCCGGCGCGAGCGCGAACCAGATCGTCGCCGCGTACGGCAAGCCGCGCCGCCGCACGCGCCACGGTGCAGAGACCTCTCTCGCGTATCCGCGGATGACGTTCGAGCTGAAGCGCGACAAGCTCGTCGCGCTGACGTTGACGAGCGCTTAGCTGATCTCCCCCGCAGGAGTTACCATCCGCACATGGCAAAGCTCGTGTTCGGGATGTCGCAGTCGCTCGACGGCTACGTCGACGACGCCGCGGGTACGCTGTGCATGCCGCCGCCGCGCCCGGCGCTGTTTCGTCACTTCGTCGAGGTCGTGGCCGGCCACGCCGGCGCCATCTACGGCCGCCGCATCTACGAGGTGATGCGCTACTGGGATGTCGATCGGCCGGACTGGGACGCGGCGGAGCGCGAGTTCGCCGCCGCCTGGCGACGGCAGCCGAAGTGGATCGCGTCGCGCACGCTCGCGTCGGTCGGGCCGAACGCGACGTTGATCCGCGGCGACCTCGACGCGTTCGTGCGCGATCTGAAGGCGACGGTCGACGGCGAGCTCGACGTCGCCGGGCCCGAGCTCGCGGCCGCCGTCGCGCCGCTGATCGACGAGTATCGGCTCTACTTCAGGCCCTACGTGCTCGGCGGCGGCAAGCCGTACTTCGCCGGCGCGAGGCCGGCGCTGCGGCTCGTCGCCACGGATCTCATCGGCGAGGACGACGTCCGGCTGACCTACGTTCCCGCGTGAGCCGCTCAGCTCTTCTTGCGCCCGAACAGCCCGCGCTTCTCTTTGACTTCTTCGCCGAGGTCGGCCGCGAGCTCGCGCATGAGCTCGTGCTGGCGCGCGCTCAGCTTCTTCGGGATCTCGACCTTCCACTGGACGACCTGCTCGCCGCGGCCCGATGCGTTGACGTGCGGGATGCCGTGACCGCGCCGGACGAGCACGTCGCCCGGTTGCGTGCCGGCCTTGAGCTCGACCGTCGCGGTGCCGTTGCAGTTGTCGTCGAGCGTGTGGATCTCGACCTCGCCGCCGAGCGTCGCCTTGACGAAGCTGATCGGGATCTCGGTGAGCACGTCGTCGCCCTCGCGGCGAAACCGATCGTCGCCCTGAACGTGGAGCACGACGTAGAGATGACCGGCGGCGCCGCCCGGCGCGGTCTCGCCCTTGCCGGCGAGGCGCAGCGTCTGACCATCGTCGACGCCAGCGGGCACGGTGACCGACAGCGTCGTGGCCTCTGGCTTCGTGCCGCGACCGCGGCAGTCCTCGCACGGATCCTTGATCGTCTTGCCCGCGCCGCGACAATGCGGACACGTGCTCTGCACCATGAAGAAGCCCTGCGCGTGGACGACCTGGCCCTTGCCTTTGCACGTCGCGCAGCTCTCGGGCTTGGTGCCCGGCTTCGCGCCGTTTCCGCCGCACGTGCTGCACGCGACGTCGCGCGAGACCTTGACCTCCTTGGTCACGCCCCACACCGCCTCGGGAAACGTCAGGCCGAGATCGACGCGCAGATCCGCGCCGCGCTGCGACCGCCGACCACCGCCCCGACCGCCGAGGAAGTCGCCGAACAGATCGCCGAACGCCGAGAAGATATCTTCGACGTTCGAGAACCCCGGGCCTTGGCCCCGGCTCGCCGCGCCCTTCAACCCGTCGAAGCCGTAGCGATCGTAGGCCGCGCGCTGGTCGTCATCCGACAGGATCTGGTACGCGTTCGCCGCTTCCTTGAAGCTCTCCTCGGCGACTTTGTCGTCGGGATTCTTGTCGGGATGAAATTGCTGCGCGAGCCGGCGATAGGCCTTCTTGAGATCAGCCTGGCTGGCTCCTCGCTCGACCCCTAGTACTTCGTACAGATCACGCATGTTCTAAAGAGAATCAGGACCTTGGGTAATGCGGGAGGCGGGCGCTGTCAAGGTATGGTTCGCGCGTGTTCACGGCCGACGAGCTCGCGCACGGCGCGCCCGACGATCGCGACACCCGGCTCCGCGCCGAACGGCTAGTCGAGGCGATCGCGCAAACCGGCCTGGATCTCGGCGAGTTGGGAGACACGGCCCGGACGATCGCGCAGCTCGCTTGTCAGCGCGCCCCTACCTCGCCACTCTTTTGGTGCGCGATCCGCACCGGTTGGCGAGGGTCGCCGACGATCCCCACCTCAGCCGCGAAAAGCCGCGGCCCGAAGGCGCGAAAGGCGCGATCGCGAGCTCGCTCGCGAGCGTCGAGCGCTACTACGAGACGTTCGGCCGGCCGTGGGAACGCCAGGCGTGGATCAAGGCGCGCGCGAGCCCTGGCGATCCGGCGCTCGGCGCCGAGATCAGCGCACGCTGACGCCGTTCGTGTTTCCGTGGCTGCAATCGCCGGCGATCATCAACGACGTTCGCGACCTCAACCGGCGGATCAAGCGCGAGCTCGGGCGCACCGGCGACGGCTCGACGTCAAGAACGGCGATGGCGGCATTCGCGAGATCGAGTTCTTCGCGCAGGCGCTGCAGCTGATCCACACCGGCAAGCAGCCCACCCCTGCGCGTGCGCGGCACGCTGATCGCGCTCGACGCGCTGTTGTTCGCGGGGATGATGACCGACGACGAGCACCTCGCGGCGTCGACCGCGTATCGCTGGCTGCGCCACGCCGAGCACGTGCTCCAGCTCGAAGCCGGATTGCAGACCCAGATCGCGCCGGACGGCGCGACCGCGCGCGCAGGGATCGAGCGCGAGCTCGGCGGCAAAGGCGATCTCGAGACCAGCGCGGGCGGCGTGATCGACATCGAGTTCGCCGCGCAGGACCTCCAGCTCGTGCACGGGCACGCGCATTCGACGCTGCGCACGACCGGCACGGCGCCCGCACTGCGCGCCGCCGCGAAGCTCGGGTCGTCCCCGCCGAGCTCGCCGAGCGGCTCGAACAGGGTTATCGGTTCTTGCGCGCTATCGAGCCCACATGCGGGTGGTGCACGACCAGCCCGTACATCGGCTTCCGGATGTTAAGCACGAGCTCGATAAGCTCGCGCGGCGATCCGGGTTTCCCGACGGCCCAGCGCTGCTCGAACGCGTGGAGCGCTGGCAGCACGACATTCGCGGTGCCTATCACGCCGTCCTCGGTGCGTAGGCGGCTGCGCAGCCGCAGCGCGTTAAGCTGTGCCGATCCGATCGCGGGTCGCGTGATGCTTGTGATCCCGACGAGGCATTGGTACCAAGCTGATATGGCCCCCATCAAGAAAGTCGACGCGATCTGGGTCGACGGTCAGCTCGTCCCCTGGGACAACGCGACCGATCACGTGCTCGCGCACACGATGCACTACGGCGTCGGCGCTTTCGAAGGCATCCGCGCGTATCAACGGGCCGATGGCCGGACGCACGTGTTCCGGTTGCGCGACCACATCGAGCGCTTGCTCGACTCGTGCACGATCTGCACGCTCGACGTGCCGTACACCGCCGACCAGCTCGTGAAGGCATCGCTCGACGTCGTGCGCACGAACAAGATGAAAGAGTGCTACCTGCGGCCGCTCGTCTATCTCGGCTACGGTGCGCTCGGCCTCGGCTCGTTCGAGCCGCCGGTGCGTACGGTGGTCGCGTGTTACGAGTGGGGCGCGTACCTCGGCGACGACGGGCTGAAGAAGGGCATCAAGTGCATGGTGTCCGGGTTCACCCGTGCGAACTCGAACGCGGTGATGAACAAGGGCAAGATCTGCGGCCAGTACGTCACGTCGGTGCTCGCGAAGCGGATGGCGATCAAGAGTGGATTCGAAGAGGCGCTGATGCTCGACCCCCAAGGCTACGTCGCCGAGGGCACGGGCGAGAACATCTTCGTGGTCAAGCGAGGCGTCGTGCGCACGCCGCCGACCTCGGCCGCGATCCTCGCGGGGATCACGCGCCATACCGCGATCGCGTTGATGCGCGAGCAAGGCATCGAAGTGCTCGAAGAGCCGATCGCGCGCGACGAGCTCTATATCGCTGACGAAGTGTTCCTCACCGGCACCGCGGCGGAGATCACTCCCGTCCGCGACATCGACCACCGCAAGATCGGCCGCGGCGAGGCCGGTCCGGTGACCCGCCGCCTCCAAGAGGGCTTCTTCTCGGTCGTGAAGGGCAACGATACGAAGCACGCCGACTGGCTGAGCTTCATCTAGCCAGGTGCACCTGCGGTGCAACTGCGGTGCATCAGGTGCACCCCGCGCCTGCGCGAGCGATCTCGCCGCGTTGCGATGGCATCGCGCGTGCTACGCGAGCCATCGCCATGTCGAAGCTCTACGCACTCCTCATCATCGCCCTGAACGTCGCTGGATACGGCCGAGCGACCGCCGGTGGGTTCAACCCGACGCCCGCGCCGCAGCGCGGCGACACCGCGGGATGTCCGTCGGTCGAGGTCCTGTCGCAAGGCCCGGCCGACGCTCATTCGCGCGGGTACTACCTGACCGACCCGAAGATGAAGATCGATCCGGCGAAGCTCGAGCGCAAGCTCAACGCGATCAACGGGCTCAAGGGCAAGCTCGAAGACCCGGAGGCGTGGAACGACGCGAACAACGCGATGGCGACGCTGTGGGGCATGCACTGCGCGTACTGGCAGGACGCCGGGATCGCGAACCTGCTCGAGCGCGCGCGCACGCTCTACGCGCAGATCACCGGCATCGATCGCGAGACCTCCAAGGCGCTGCACCTGCTGCTCGTCCCGCCCGGCGTGGCGAAGTCGCAATGGGATACGGTGTGCAAGCCGAACGAAGCGTGGCCGATCGTCGCCGAGCCCGACCGCTCCGCGTTGATCTTCGCGATGGGCGGCTGCTACGGCGGCGAGCCGATCCACGCGCAGTCGTACCTGTGGACCGCGCTGGATCAAGGCGCGACGCACCAGGTCGGCGCCGCGGCCGCGGTCATCGCGTGCAGCTACGGCCGCCGCTACTTCACGTGGCGGATCTGCGAGGCCGACGCCGCCACGATCACACCCGACGCGCTCGCGAAGGATCTCGACGCGATCCACGCACCGCCGTACGCGCGGTTCCTCATGCTCGGCCGCTACCAGATGGCGCTGAATCGGCTCGCGGCACGTGCGAACGAGATGGCCGAGCTCGAGAAAAACTATCCCGCCGACAAGGCGCTGTTCGACGCGGTCTACAAGCAGGTCGGCGAGCACTACGTGCCGATGTTCGCGAAGTGGGGCAAGCAGCTGGCCGAGCTCGATGCGTGGGAGTCCGGGCTCCGGCGCGGGCCCGGCAACGCGGGCGATTGCGTGCCCAAGTGGACCACCACGCTGCAGAGCTATGTCGATTCGGTGGTCCCCAAGGCCAACAAGGACGCGCTGCTCGCTGCGCTCAAAGATCCTATCGGCCACCGCTTCACCCACGCGCTCGCGGTGTGCCTCGACGCGAAGGGCGACGGCGACAGCGCGGCGATGATCGACTCGCTGGCGGGCGGGGAGACCGTGATCGGCATCCACGACGCGGTCGGCGACCTGCTGCGGCGGAACGGCGTCGGCGGCAAGTACCAGGGCGTCGCGCTGCACGATCAGCAACCCGACCTCGACTACTACCTCTACGAGCCCGGCGTCCGGCTCGAGAACACCCGGCGCGTCACCGAGCACGAGTCCACCGTCGCGAGCGTGACGACCGTCGGCGACAAGCAGCGGATCGCGTTCGTTCACAAGAGCGAGCGCCAGTGGGCGAACAACATGTGCGAGGTCGACTACAAGACCGTCGTCGGGATCGACGACTACGGGAACTTTCGCTACGCGATGCGCAACTGCAAGGCGGTCTACGAGAACGTGAACCTCACGCCGTCGCCGCTGCTCGTGCCGCGGGGCAGCGCCGGCCCGGTCGCCAAGGGGCTCCGGGTCGGGAAGTCGTACGACACGCCGCACGCCGACGACGAGAAGGTCGACCAGCCCGGGCGCGTCGCGTGGATCCGCCGCGGCCTCGACGTGATCTGGGTCGCCGGCGGGATCGTCGCGCGGTGAACGCTCAGTGCGCGCCCGCGATCGCGAGCGCGGTGCACTCGGTGACGAAGCTGGTCCCGACGCCGCGCAGGCACACCTGCCCGTAGTAGCGCGTCGCATCCCCCGCGCCCGGTGCGACGCCGAAGCCGCGCATGCAACGATACGAAGCACGAGCAGTGGCTCATGTACGTCTAACGATTCTCGTTACACCTACATTGTAGCCATCTCGGCGGCGGGCCGGCCGGCCTGCTAGAATATCCTAGTGGAGGAGCCCGGCACCGTACTGCTCGGCAAGTACCGAGTCGACGCGGTGCTCGGCATCGGCGGGATGGCGCGAGTCGTCCGCGCATCGCACCTCTATCTCCAGCAACCGGTCGCGATCAAGATCCTGCTGCCCGCGGTCGCCGAGAGTCCGGCGGCGGTACAGCGGTTTCTGCGCGAAGCGCAGGCGACGGTCAAGCTGCGCAGCGAGCATATCGCGCGCGTGATGGACGTCGGCACGATGCCGGACGGCACTCCGTTCCTCGTGATGGAGTACCTGGACGGCAGCGACCTCAACCAGATCCTGCGTCACCACGGCCCGCAGATGGCGCCGATCGTCGTCGATCTGATGCTGCAAGCGTGCGAAGGCATCGCCGAAGCGCACTCGATCGGCATCGTGCATCGCGACATCAAGCCGTCGAACTTCTACGTGACGCGCCGGCCCGATGGCTCGATGTTGCTCAAGATCCTGGACTTCGGTATCTCGAAGACGCAAGAGGGCCTGAGCGAGCTCACCGGCACCCAGACCGTGATCGGGACCCCGACGTACATGGCGCCCGAGCAGATGCGCGCCGCGAAGCATACCGATCCGCGCAGCGACATCTGGTCGATGGGCGTCGTGATGTACCAGATGCTTTGTGGCCGGCCGCCATTCGAGGCCGAGAGCTACGCCGAGCTCGTGCTCAAGGTCGGTACCGAACGACCATCGCCGATCCACGTCGCGCTGCCGCCCGGGTTCGGTGAGATCGTGATGCGTTGCCTCGACAAGGATCCAAACCAGCGGTTTCAAAACGTCGGCGAGCTGGCGCGGACGCTCGCGCCGTTCGCGTCGGACCCGTACGCGGGTCAGCAAGCGGCCGAGCGCGTCACTCGGATCATCGGCGCGCGCGGCTCGGCGCAAGGGCTGCCGCTGTCGTCGGGCAATGGCTTGCTCGCGCCGAATCCGCCGACGCCGGCGAACCTCACGCCGCGTAGTTGGCCCGGCCACGGCGGGACCGGGGGCAGCAGCCTCTCTCACGGCGTCGGTCAGATGACCGCGAAGACGCGCGGCGGACGCGGCAAGTTGATCGCGGGATTGCTCGGAATGGTCGCGGTCGCCGGCATCGGTGGCTTCGCCCTCGCCGTGGCCACCGGAGGCTCGGGCGGAAGCGGATCGGATGGCGCGCACGTGACCGCGCCGGAGCCAGCGCAGAGCGCGGATACGACGGCGACCGTGACGCCGACGCCGACCGTGACGCCGACGCCGACCGTGACGCCGACGCCGACCGTGACGCCGACCGTGACGCCGACGCCGACCGTGACGCCGACGCCGGTTGCGAAGACGCCGACGCCCGCGCCGACGGTCGCCAAGACGCCGACGGTTGCCAAGACGCCGACACCGACGGTCGCCAAGACGCCGACGGTTGCGAAGACCCCGACCGTCGCCAAGACGCCGACCGTTGCAAGGACACCGACGCCCACGACCATCAGAAAGCCCCCGGCCAAGAAGCCGAAGGACGACGATCTGTTCAACTCGCGTAACTGAGACGCGAGCTACATCGGGCCGCCGAACACCAGGCCAACGCCGTCTGGGCCGACTCGCGGCGTCAGATAGAACGACTCGTCGGTGCGGCGACGGCGGCTCGGCTTCGGCGCGGTCACGTAGATCACGATGCCGCCGATCACCGCGGCGGCACCGCCAATGAATACGCCGGTCGCGATGTTCGCGTTGCGCCGAGCATCGTGGGTGTCGGTCAGGCCCTGTGCCGTGCACATGTCGGTGGCGTTCGCGCACTCGGAGGCGAGCGCGTCGCGATACTTGTTGCGCGCCGATAGCGCGAGGTAGCTCGACACCGCGATGCCGGCCACGCCGACGCCGCCGACCACGTATGCGGCGATGCGTTGTCCCCTGCCGGGATCTGGCAACGGCCGCTCGGGCTCGTCATCGTGCTTGACGACGTTGACCGGATGCTCGTCGGGCTTGGCCTGAACGTCGACGTTGTCTTTGACCGTCGCCTTCGGAATATCGAGCCGGACGACCGAATCGCCACCGCGCTCGACCGGGACGGTCTTGTTCTTCTTCTCGCCGTCGGCGAGTTGGTACTCGAGCAAGTGGGGGCCGGGGTCGACCATCTGCGGTTTGCCGAGCTGATCGACGTCAAACGGTGCACCGTCGAGCTTGAGCTCGAGGCCCTTGCTATCCGCGCCGTCGGGCAGCTTGACCGTCAGCCTCGGGACATCGGGCTCGAGCTTGTCGACGCGCGGTCGAATCTGCGCGACGCGCTGATCGTGCTGCTCCTCGGCGAGCTTTGCGGCGGTCTTGTAAGCGCGGTACGCCGTCGCGATCCGGCCCCATTCCTCGTAGCACCTCGCGACGTTGAGCTCGACACCGATCTCCGGATCGATCTTGTAGCTCTGCTCGAACGCCTTGCAGGCGTCGGCGTAGCGCTTCTCGCCGAGCAGCTTCTTGCCCTGCCTGAACAGCTGATCGGCCTTGTTGTCAGCGGATGCGGTACCGGCAGTCGCAGCGAGCGCGACGATACAGGCGAGGGACATGCGTGGTTGGATCACTGGGCGCTCACGGTGAAGGCTCCACTGTCATGGTAACCGACGGACATGGGGAACTGCGTGGTTTCGATGTCTCCAGTTGCGAGCGCCGGGTAGCCTCCCGTACGACAAAACGCGCGAATCGTGTAGATGTGGCCCGCGACGAACACCGAGGTCGGGATCGTCACCGTTGGTTGCACCGCGTAGGCGTCGAGCCGCGGCGAAGCGGTGAGCGCGGTCGTCCCCGGTTCCAGCTCGTAGACCGTCCACTCGTACAGGTCGTTCGTGGGATGGTCGCGGCTGTCGATCGAGAGCACCGCGGTTCCGGTCGCGCCGAGGTCGAGTCCCACCACCATGCCATCGGTGACCAGCGGCATCTGGTCGATCGATACGGTGAGCGGCACGCCCGCCGGCAGGTCGAGCGGATCGGTGCTCGACGCATCGACGAACTGCTGCAGACCGGTGCTCAGCGCGATCGACTGGCCACTCGCGCTATCCGTGAACTGGCGCGACTCCGAGGCGAGCCATGCGAGGGCCGAGCCCCAACCGAACGACCCGAACGGGTTGGCGTAGCTCGCGTCGATCGGCCCCGGAGCCTGCGTCGCCGGCACCGCGCCGGCGTTGAGCTGCGTGCCGCCGGCTTCGCCGTGTTGGCTATCCACCGCGGCGAGGACTTCCCACGACATCGACAGGCCGCTCGGAGCGGGACGCGCGGCCGCGAGTCGCGGGCCCGGCGCGGTCGGATCGATCGTCTGCGTCAGTGTCTTGTTCGCGGTGTTGACCGACATCGTGCCGGTCACCGAATCGGTGCCGGTTCCGGCGAACGGCGGGTACGGCAAGTAACCGGTCAAGGTCGAGCCGGCATAGCGCAGCAGCAGCAGCTGATCGGCGGTCGTGATCCCGGCGAGCGGAGCCGACGTGCCGGGGGTGAAGTGACCGGACGCGCTATCGTAAGGCAACGTCACGCCGATCGAGGTCGCGCCGGTGTCGGGTGCCGGAAGCTCGGCGGCGGTCAGCGTGTGCGCCCCCCACGTGCCGACCGAATAGACTTGGAAGGCCTCGGCCGACACGTAGCTCGATGGCAACGTGGCGTGGATCGCGATCGTCGCGCCGGCCGGCGCGGGCTGCGGATTCGGATGCTCGAAGCGTACGTAGCCGATCGTCAGGGAGCGCGCGCCGAGATCGAAGACGCGCGGAAACGGCGTCGGCACATCCGGCAGCGTGAATTCGATCGGCGGTGTGCCGTCGGGGATCGTCGCGGTGAACACGCCGGTGCCGGCGGTTGCGATCACCGCGCCCGTCGCCGTGGTGTAGGTCGCGGTCTGGCCGGTGAGATCCTGCGGCGTCGTGGCGACCTCGGCCGCGATCGAGATGTGATCGATCTTCGCGCTGACCTCGCCGGGTGGCAGCCCGCCGTCGCTGCCGGACCCGGTCGTCTCGTCGATGCCGAACAGCTGCGCGCAACCGGACCCGGCGAACGCGACGCTGACTCCCACGACAAGCCGCGGCAGCCCGCTCATCGCGGCCTCACTTGCCGGACTTCGTGTCTTTGTCGGCGCGCTTGAGCCGCACCGACGCCTTGACGTCGGGCTCGGCGCCGCCGAACCGCTCGCTGTTCGGGATGAACCGAACCTCGGTCTTGATCTCGAACGACAGCGTGGTCAGCAGCTTCGCGATCTCTTCAGTCAGGTTGAGATTCGACAGGAACTCGCGAGTCTCGCGCGCGATCACCTCGAACACCTTGTCCTTCGCGCCGTCCGCCGACGACGCGAGGTAGCCAGCGACATCGGGCAACGAGACCTCGCGCGCCATCTTGCGCAGACCCTCTTCGGTCGAGAACACCGCGCCCATGCCGGCGGCGAACGTCTTCTTGACCAGCTCGGGCACGAGGTGCTCGAGCCGCGAGCGGATCGCGTCGGACAGCGTGTCTTTTTCTTCGCGATCGCCGCGCTCGGGGCGGTCGGGGCGCTCGCCTCGATCCGGACGGTCGGCGACCGGTACGATACGGATGTCGCGGTCGGCCTTGGCGCCAGCATCGTCGTCGGTGGCCATACCAGTGTCGTACCACACGACCGCTCCTGGTAGAATTACCGCGATGGTCGAGCCTGCGCGCACGCCTCAGCCGGCGCAGGACCCCGGTCCGGGCGATTCGATCTTTGCGATCGCGCAGAACCGGCGCTATCGCGGGGAGCGCGAGTCGCGACCGGCGCCGATGCGAGTCCGGAGCTTGCGCGCCTACTGGACGACTTGGCTCGTGATCTGGAGCTACCTGTGGGTGCGGTTCCGCTCCCGGTTCCACTCCGAGACGTGGGTCGAGCACACGCTCCGCGCCGTTCACCTACGCAACGCGCGCCGCATCGAACGCACGATCATCGGGCTGCAGGGCCTGTTCATCAAGGTCGGCCAGCTGATCAGCATCATGACGAACTTCTTGCCCGAGGAGTTCCGCCGCGAGCTCGAAGGGCTACAAGACGCCGTTCCGCCGCGGCAGTACAAGGACATCGAGACGCGGATTCGCGAAGAGCTCGGCAGCTCGCCCGACGAGCTGTTTCAACACTTCGAGCGCCGGCCGATCGCATCGGCCTCGATCGGTCAGGTCCACATCGCCCGGATGAAGGACGGCGCGAAGGTCGCGGTCAAGGTCCAATACCCCGACATCGAGCAGATCGTCCGGCGCGACCTCAATACGCTGCGCCGGATCTTCGGCATCGTCGAGTGGTTCATCCCGTATCAAGGCCTCGACGAGCTGTATCGCGAGATTCGCTCGATCGTGATGGAGGAGCTCGACTATCGCGCCGAGGCCGACAACGCCGATCGGATCGCGGCGAACTTTGCGGGCCGCACCGACGTCGCGTTCCCCCGCGTCGTCCGCGAGCTGTCGACCCAGCGCGTGCTCGTCACGCACTTCGAGCTCGGCTGCAAGCTCACCGATCGCAACGGGGTGCGTACGCTCGGGCTCGAGCGCGGCCACCTCGCCCGTCAGGTCGTCGAGATCTATTGCCAGCAGATCTTCACCGACGGCGTCTATCACGCCGATCCGCATCCTGGAAACCTGCTCGTGCGCACGAGCGAGGCCGGTGGGCCACCGACGATCGTGTTCTTGGACTTCGGTGCGGTCGCCGAGATCCCCTCCGGCGTACGGCAAGGCATCGTCGGGCTGATCCAAGGCGCGTTGCTGCGCGATACCCGCAAGATCGTCGGAGCGATGAAGCAGATGGGGTTCGTCGCACGCGGCGCGAACGAGCAGGTGTTCGAACAGGTCATCGAATACTTCCACGAGCGGTTCCAGGAGAACATCTCGCTCGACTCGCTGAACTTGAAGGACATCAAGTTCGATCCGCAGAAGGGGCTCGAGAGCGTCGCCGACCTCCGCCGCATGGACATCTCGCTGCGCGAGCTCAGCGAGAACTTCCACGTGCCGAAAGAGATCATCGTCCTCGAGCGCACGCTGTTGCTCATCATGGGCCTGTGCACCGAGCTCGATCCGACGCTGAACCCGATGACCGTGATCCGGCCGTACCTCGAGCAGTTCGTGCTCGGCGAAGACGGCGACTGGTCGGAGCTGCTGGTCGAGACGAGCAAAGACGTCGTGATGTCGATCACCGCGCTGCCCGCGGAGATGCGCAAGTTGATGCGCGCCGCGCATGCCGGCGAGATCCAGCTCAAGTTCCGCAACATCGAAGCGCCGGCCAAGCTGATGTACCGGCTCGGCCACCAGTTGATCTTTGCCGGCATCGGCATCGCCGGTGCGGCGTTCGCGGTGATCCTCGAGGGCCGCGGCGAGGATGCGCGCGCGATGTGGGGGTGGTGGACCGCGCGCGGTGCCGCCGTGTTGCTCGCGTGGAGCTGGTGGGCGTCGCGCAATCTGCTCGGCAAGCGCTAGACCGTCAGGCCCCGAGCGCCTGGCTATTTGACGTCGAACGCGACCTTGCCGAGCGACGTGCCGTCGGCGGTCGTGACTTCGACTTCGTAGCTGCCCGCGGTCGGCAGCGCGCGGCGCGACATCGTCGACCAGGTCTTGCCGCCGATCGCGAGCGTCGCGGTCCACAGCTCCTTGCCGTCCTTCTTCCACACGTGCTTGATCGAGTCGCCGGCGTTGTTGACCTTCGACCAGACCCACACGGTCGTGCCCGGCGCGAAGCTCGACGCCTCGCCGACGATCTCGTGCTTCTCGACGCCGGTGCCGGCCTTGACCTCGGCAGAAGCACTCGCGTCGCCCTTTTCGGCCGGTGGCGGCGCGGGTTTGGCGTCGTCGGCGAGCGCCGAGCCCGCGAGCAGCGCCGTGCACAAACAACCGATGATCGAGATCGCTTTCGTCTTGCTCATGGTTCCTCCGCCGAGAGTAACGCGGAGGGCGCGCGGCTAATTGCTAATTGCTAAAGATCGCCGCCTGGTTCGCGATGATCTCGTCACACGTCGTGCCATCCGGAACCCGCACCGATTGAAAGATCGAAGGATTATCCGGCTGCTGCGACACGACCGGGTTGAGCGCCTGGACCGCGTGGAGATCGGCGCCGATGCACATCGAGCCATCGGTCTCGAGGCAGCCGAGCACGCCGGTGTCGAGCGAAGCGTCGACCGTGCCCTCGACGAGATCGCCGCTCCACACCTGACCGTGGAGCGAGAACGTCGTGCGCAACGTCGCGTACACTTGGTCGAGCTTCACCGCGGGCACGTTGTGCGCGATCAGCGTCGCGCCGGGGTTGCCATCGCCTTCCTGATCGCACGCGCAGTCCGTGCCGGTCGCGGTCGCACACGTCGCACCGGGGTCGCCGGCGCACGTCGTGAAGTTGCCGCTGCCGTCCGCCGCCGGGAGCGGCTCGGTCTGGATCATCGTGGGATCGAGGCGAGCGCCGAGCACGAGCGTGATCGGATCGGTGTCGAGGTTCGCGCACGTCGCGTCGGCCGAGGACAGCGTCGCGCTCGCGGTGACGACGCCGACCGACGTCAGCGTTGCATCGGGGACCTCGAACTGGATCGGCATGTCCTGGCCGGCGAGCGGCACGTCGGGGATGTGAATCGAGCACGCGGTCGCGGTGACCGAGACGGTCGTGCCGGTCTGGGTCAGGGCGAGCTCGAGTAGCAGCGTCGACGTCGTGTCGACCATGATCAGCCCGCCGGCGTCGACGTGAACGTTGAGCGTGCCGAGCACCGCGGCGGTGCCGGTCAACGGCGTGAAGCTCGGCGGGGTCGGGACGCACACCGGGACGTAGTTCGGTGCGTCGACCTCGACCTTCTTGCCGCCACCACACGCGACGAGCGCCGCGAGCGCGAGCGCCCCGGCGATCGAGCCAACCACTTCGAGGACGGAGCGGCGAGCAACGGAGCGTGGCGCGTCGGAGGTTTCGGTCATCGCGGGTTCCGACATCCCTAACACGCCGACCCTCGTCATTTGCGGTTTTTTCGCGCCGGCGGCTCGAGTCGCGATTTGTCCCAGTGCGGGTCGAGCCACGTGATCGGCGCGTAGCCGGCGACGAGCAGCACGATCATCAGCATCGCGAACCAGGCGACCGGGCCGAACATCACGCCGATCAACAAGTGCATCGCGACCCCGTACGCGAACGCGTAGGGCCGGGTCCACTTGAGCCCGAACCACAGCGGCGCACCGATCTCGAACGCGAGCGTCGTCGCTTGCATCACCGGCCACGCCCAGGTCGGGAAGTGGTTCGCAAACTCCCAGCTGATCCATGTCTGGTACGAGTCGTGGAGCTGCGTCCACAGCACGTACGGGGTCTTCAACCAGTCCGCCTTCGCCTTGAGATAGCCCGAGGCGAAGTAGAAGATCGGCAGCATGAGCTGGAAGAAGCGCACGCTGCCGCCCGAGACGAACCGCGGCGCGATGTACTTGGGGTTGCGTCGCCGTTTGCGCCACGCGTCGACCGACCAACGCGCACCCGCGGGCGACGCGCAGATCGCGATCGCGATGATCGGCGCGAGCTTGCTGACCGTGAACGTCGCGAGCCGATCGGCGAGCGCGACGTACGCGAGAGTGACCGCGAAGATCCCGCTCGACCAGCGCGTGAACGCACCCGCGATCGTCATGAGGCCGGCGATCACGAGCACGGTGCAGACGACGTAGGCCTGCCACGGCTCGAGCGGCGCCCACGACACCGGCTGGCGGTAGTCGCCCGGCATCGGCGGCGGATGAAAGCCCGCGGTCGACAGCCAGTCCGCGGCGTGGGCGATGCGCGTCGACAGAAAGCCGAGGATCGCGAGCGGCGCGCCGATCCGGACGACCTCGAGCCGCACGATCGGTTGCGGCGCGAACGTGCGCGTCAGCTGGTCG
Source organism: uncultured delta proteobacterium (assembly GCA_963848295.1). Taxonomy (GTDB): domain Bacteria; phylum Myxococcota_A; class Polyangia; order Haliangiales; family Haliangiaceae; genus JABFXX01. The sequence goes on from CAWKDB010000010.1 coordinate 1,088,855, forward strand.
TCGAGAAACTCCGCCGCGGTCGCCACTACTTCGCTCCACTTGACGGGCAGTGCTTCGCGAGCCGAGCGTCATCGGTCGTGAACAACACCTTGCGCTCGACGTCCGGGGCTGGATCGAGCGGGCGATAGACGTAGCGCTCGGCGCCCATCCCCGGCGCCGGCACGACGCGGCGGACCACCGACACCCGGATGCCGCCGATCGGGCCGTGCATGCCATCGTCGGGCGCGTCCTTCGCGTGGTGCTCGCGCACGAACCGATCGAGCGCGTTCATCACGTACTTGCTGGGCGCCTGGTCTGCATAGAAATAGCCGAGCCTCTGGAACCGCGACTCCTTGTCGTCGGCCTCGAGCGGAAAGTACGCGCGCGGATCGAGCAGCTCCCAATCGCGCGCCTCGCACGACCAGCCCTCGAGTCGGTACTCGAGCGTGTGCTCGATCGCATTCGGGAACAGCTTCGTCGCCTCGGTGAAGAACGTGAACATCCGCAGCCCCGGCCGCTGCGCCGGGTGCGAGACGAGCGCGGCATAGTAAAGAAGGGCAAGCGCCGCGAGCACGATCCGCAACCAGCGCGGGCCCGGTCCGCGAGCGATCTCGGCCTCGGTGATCACGCTGAACAAGTAACACAGGACCTCCGACCCGCGAGATCCGCAGTGGTGTGAACGGTTCGCTGCGAGTTCCGCAGGCCGGTCGGCTTTCGATCTCGTTAATGCGCGGCGAAGTCCGCGACTTTGTGGTCCGCCCGCGACCGGCACGGCAGCTGCTTTAGCAACGCAGTGGAGGTACGACTCATGCGCAATCTCATGGTCCTCGGAGCGGTTTCTCTCGGCCTATTCAGCGGCTCCAGTGCATTCGCGGATTCGCGCCACGACCGCGGCAGCGAAGCCAGGCGCGGCAACGAGCGTCGCGAGGTCCGTGGAGACCGTCGCGACATCCGCGGCGAGCGCCGCGGGGTCGAGTCGTTTCGCGATCGCCGGTTCGAGCGGCCGGTCGTTCGCGGCTGGGGTGGCGAGTACCGGCTCGAGGGCAACGCGTGGCAGTGGAACCACGGTCGCCGGTAGCTAGTGGCCGCAGCTGAGGACGGCGACGAGCACGGGTTGGCCGGCGGCCGGGCACGCCGGCGGTGCGCACTTGAAGCACACGCCGAGCATGCTGCAGCCGTCGTCGACCTCGCGCGTCGTGCAATCGATCGTCACCGGCCCTGGTTCGAGCCGCCAGTGATGGCGACCGCCCTGGATGCAGACGAGCGCGGCGAACACCGCGAGTGGGAGTAACCAGAGCCGGCGGCGGTTGCTCATCGCCTGATCGAGCCACACCCGCCGGCTCGGCGCCCGCACTTCTTCGTCGCGAGCTGTCCGCGGCTGGCGACAAGAGCGTCGCGCCGCTTCCGCAACCGGCGACGGTCGTGATACGCGACCTCGATGCGGCCGCGCCATGCGCTGATCCTCGCCCTCGTGGCGAGCGCGACGCGCGCCGGTCACGCCGATCCGCTCGAGGTGTTCGGCCTGACCTCGCGCCGGGCCGCCCAGGCGAACGCCGGGGCCGCCTCGGTCGACGACGCGTCGGCGCTCTACTACGACCCCGCCGGCCTGGTCGGCGGCCCCGCCGAGGTCGAGCTCGGCGCGATCGGCGGAGTCACGCACCTCGCGGGCGGTGACAGCACGTCGTCGGCCCTCTCGGATCCGTACGGCTTCCAGCTCGCGGTGCGCGCGCCGTTGCCGCTGCGCGGTGCGCTGCATCGCCGGATCGCGGTGGGCATCGCGCTCCACTTGTTGCCGGTCGACATCGCGCGCGTCACGGCGCCGGCGCCCGATCGAGCGTTCTACCCGATGTACGGCGACAGCACGTCGCGCATCGTCGTGTTGCCCGGCATCGCCGCGAACCTCGGGCACGGCGTCTCGGCCGGCCTCGCGATCAACGTGCTCGCGGGATTGTCCGGCACGATCTACGCCGCCGAGGGCGCGACGCGTGCGATCGATTCGCGCGTCGACGAGCGCACGCCGACGATCGCGCGGCTCAATGCCGGCATCGCGTGGCAGGTGCAGCCCGACCTGCGCGTCGCGGCGGTGTATCGAGAGAAGTTCGAGGTCCCGTTCGAGACCGCGGCGACGACGCTGGTCGCCGGCGAGCCGATCGATATCGATCTGCGCGCGACCGGCCAGTTCACCCCGGACGAGCTCGTGGTCGGTGGCGCGTGGTCGCCCGATCCGCTGACCCTGTCGCTCGACGTCGAGTACGCGCGGTGGTCGTCGTACCCGGGGCCATACGTTCACGTCGACAGCACGCTACCGCTCGTCGGTGCCGTCCCCGGGCAGACCCCGGCGGTGCCGTTCAAAGACACCGTCGCGATCCGGCTCGGCGCGGAGAGCAAGCTCGCGCGCGGCCACTGTGGCTTCATCTGGCGCGGCGGAGTCGCGTTCGAGACCTCGCCGGTGCCCGCGGTCCAGACCGGGATCACGAACCTACTCGACGGCCCGAAGGAGACGATCGCGGGCGGCGTCGGCTACTCGTGGCCGCGCGTCGGTAAGGGCGTCCGGCTCGATGCACACGTCATGCTGCAGATCGTCGACTCGCGCACGATCACGAAGCAGATCTGGGATGGCGCCGGCACCTACGATCCGTTCACGAGCCTGCGCGACGAGGACATCAACACGCCAGGCACGCAGATCTCGAACCCGGGGTATCCCTCGATCAAGTCCGGCGGCGAGGTCGTTTCCGGCGGGCTGACGTTGGAGGTCGGGCTGTGAGGGCGGCGACGATGATCGGGCTCGGGCTCGGGCTCGGGCTCGGGTCCGCACACGCCGATCCACTCGACGACCTCGGGTTCGGCGCCGCCGAGACGGCCCTGGCCTCGTCCGATGCCGCGACCGCGGCCGGGGTCGCCGCCGCTCACTCGAACCCGGCCGGGCTCGCGCGCGCGGTCGAGCCCGAAGTGATGATCGGCTACCAGTTCTCGCTCGAGCACCTCCAGATCGACGGCCACGACGCCGGTGTCACGAACAGCCACGGCACGACGCTCGGCCTCGACGTCCCGATCGACCTCGGGCCGGTCCGGGTCGCGACCGGAGTCGCGCTGTACTTGCCCGATCAGTTCCTCGCGCGGATCGAGCTCGATCCGGTCGCGGAGCCGCACTTCGTACGGTTCGAGAACGCGACCCAACGGGTCGAGGTCGAGCCGTCGCTCGCGCTGCAGATCGGAGACTTCGCGATCGGCGGCGGCGCGACGTTCTTGGCCGACGCGCGCTCGAAGCAGCTGACGTTCGACGTCGGGGTGATCGCCGGGCAGAAACAAGGCGACGCGAACCTCGACGTCGGGTTGCCGTTGCGCGCCGCGCCGCACGCGGGGGTGTGGTGGCGCCCGGATCGCAAGGTCGAGCTCGCCGCGACCGTGCGCGGCCCGCTGTCGCTCGATACCGCGCTCGATATCCGCGCGAACGTCTCCGTGCCGGGCGTCGTCACCGGCGACGCGATCGTCTCGTTGCGGTCGACCAGCTACTACACGCCGCTGCGCGCGGACCTCGCGGCGGCGGTGCACGCGACCGAAGATCTGACGCTGACCGCGGACCTCGCGTTCCAGCGCTGGCACGCGCTCGGCTCCGGCGTGCCCGATGTCAAGGTCCTCGTCGACCTCAGCCTGGCCCCGCCGCTCGTTCAGGGCGAGCCGCCGCCGGCGCACTTCCACGACGTCGTCGAGCCGCGGCTCGGCGCCGAATGGCATCGCGATCGGCTGCGGTTGCGCGCCGGCTTCGCGTACTTGCCCTCGCCGGTGCCGCCGCAGACCGGCTTGACCAGCTTCGCCGACGGCGATCGCACGCTCGCCGCGCTCGGCGCAGGCTGGCGGCTGCCATCGCTCGGTCCGCTCGCCGAGCCGGTCGACCTCGACGTCGCACTCGCGTGGCAACACGTGATGCACGAGCTGGTCGAGAAGGACGAGGCGCTCGTCCCCGGCGGCGCGTTCTCGGCCGGTGGCGATATCGTGCAGGCAACGGCAACCGCCACGGTGAGGTTCTGATGAGCGAGCGCCCGAGCCCGAGCCCGAGCCCGAGCCCGAGCCCGAGCCCGAGCCCGAGCCCGATCTTCCTCTTCCTCGTCATCCTGCTATCGGCCTGCGGCCTCGCTCCCGCCCCGGATCCATTCTCTCCGACCTCGGGCGATGGCATCGCGCCGTGGACCGACCTCGGGCCGGCCGTGGTCTGCATCGACAGCGCGACGCTCGGTCCGCCGACCTCGCCCGCCGCTGGCGTCTGCGGTTCGCCCGCGCGGCCCGCGAGCTCGTGCACCAACGATGGCGACTGCAAGTCGCGCGAGGCCTGCGTGTGCGGGCGGTGCACGATCGCCGCGTGCGACTCCGCGTCCGACTGCAACGCGCCCCGGACGTGCAACTTCGCTGATAATCGCTGCGATACCGCGTGCACCACCGCCGACGACTGCGCGACCGGAGAAGATTGCATCGGCAGCGTGTGCCGCGGCCACTGTGCGACATCGAGCGACTGCCAACACGGCGAGTTCTGCAACGCGAGCCACGTGTGCGTCGCGACCGAATGCGCCGATGACGCCGCATGCTTCGGACTGACCTGCGAGGTCCAGCGAACGCCGACTCAGGTGCTCGAGCCCGGTCCGGTCGTGGTCGGCAACGAGGTCGTGCTCTACCTCGATCTCGCGGATCCCACGACGCCCGATCAACGCGCGATCTGGCGCGCGATCTCGACCGACGGCATCCACTTCACGATCGATCCCGCGTACCCGGTGCTCGACGACCCGACCGACTCGCTGCGCGCGCCGCATGCCGTGCAAGACGGCGCCACGACCTACGTCTACTTCGAGCGCAACGACGGCGCCGAGCTCGACGTCGCGACCGCGACCGACGGCACGACGTTCGGGGCGCCGACCCCGGTCTTGCTCGGCCCCGACGTCCACGCGCCGACCGCGATCCACGCCGGCGGCGGCGTCATCCTCTACTACGAGCGCGCCGGCTCGATCGGGCTCGCGACCGGCGCCGTCGGCGCCCTGCTCGCCGATCAAGGCACCGTGCTCGCGCCCGCGGATGTCGACGTCGGCGACGGCACGCCCGGCACCGCGTTCTGGATCGACATCGCGACGCTCGCGAGCCCGCACGCCGAGCTGGTCGACGGCAACATCCGTTTGTGGTTCGCCGCGTTCGGTCAGGAGAGCGCGCCGGCGACCAAGGACGGGGCGCCCTATCCGATCGCGCCCAATTATTCCGTCGGCTATGCCGGCACCGAGCTCGCGGCCCCCGGCGCGCTGACCGCGTGGCCGTACGGTCCGGTCGCCGACCGGGTCGATGCGTTCCTCGACCATCGCGACGAGCTCGGCCCCGCGGCGGTCGACGCCGGCGCCGACCGGTTCTTCCTCTATTACGTCGACGCGACCCCGGCTGCGACCGCGATGGGTGCCGCCGGCCCGTTCGACCTCGGCCGGCTCGGGGTGCTCGGGAGTGGAGCGGCCGGCCACTGATCAAATTGAGTGCAGGGCAGAACTTGCCCACGACGTCATTCGCGCGCGACGATTTCGAAACATGCTCAGCCGTAGGAGCGTTGTCTCTTCATGATCCCAGTCATCGGAAACGTCATCGCGGGGATCGGCGTCCTCAGCTTATTCGCCGCGACACTTCGCCTGACGCGGCCCGCAAAACAAAAGTAGACTCGATGGGTGGTCGCCCCCGTCCTGCCGCGCGTCGCGCGCCCGCCAAGTGCGGGTGAGCTGACCCTCGGCGACGTCGAAGCGGTTCGCCTGCTGTTGCGCGGCGACTCGGTGATCGACTGGTATCACCTCGGGTTCGTCGATCACGCCGACGTCGATCGGTTCTTGCGGCTCAACGAGTTCGATCCCGAATCCGAAGACGAGATCGGCCGTCTCGAGGATCTGCGCGGCGACGCGGTCGACTACCTCGCCCGTGCGTTCGCGATGGCGATTCCAGACGAGGTCGCCGAGGATCTGCCGGCGCGCGACCTGTTTCTCGTCGCGTCGAGCACCGGGCCGCATCAGAAGTGGGCGTGCGTCGTGCTCAAGGTGATGCACATCATCCACCACATCGCCGGTCGCGAAGGCCTGCTCAAGATGTCGGTGTCCGACGAGATCATCTTTCGCGAGATCGAGCTCAAGGTCGTGCAGGTCGTCGAGCAGTTGCGAGCCGCCGGCGCTCCGCTCGCCGAGTTCGAGTGGAGCCGCAAGCCGCGCGATTCGCAGATCACGAAGTTGATGGCGAAGCGCTCGACGCTCGCCGCGAACATCTACGACAAGCTGCGATTCCGGCTGATCGTGCCGCAGCGCGAGGATCTCGTGCCGATGCTCGCGACGCTGACCCGCCAGCTCGTGCCGTTCAACTACATCGTGCCCGGCGAGTCGGTCAATCAGCTCGTCGATCTGCGCGAGCTGATCGCGCAAGGGCGGGCACCGACGAGCGACGGCGTGCACAAGCGCGACGAGCTGCCGTTCAACGAGTTCTCGGGTCCCGAATACAAGATCGTGAACTTCGTCGCCGACCTGCCGCTCCGGGTCGATCGCCTGATCCCGCGCGCCGAGATCCCGGACGATCTCAGCCACGTCGTGTTCGTGCTCACCGAGTTCCAGGTCTGCGACAAGGCGACCGCGATCGGCAACGAGAGCGGCGCGTCGAGCCATGACGCATACAAGCAGCGTCAGCACGAGCGCGTGCGGATGCGTCTGTTTCGCGACAAGGACGATCCTCTCCCGCCCGACTGACTTTAGGTGAGTGGCATTGGGGCTAGTTCGGCTCGCCCTCGTCTTCGCCCGGCTCGCAGCGCACGGTGATCTCGCCGTCTTTGACATCGACGAACGCGGTGCCGCCATGATGTAGCTTGCCGAACAGGATCTCGTTCGCGAGCGGCGCCTTGAGCGTCGACTGGACGATGCGCTCCATCGGGCGCGCGCCCATCGCCTTGTCGTAGCCGTGCTCGACGAACCAATCGATCGCGGCCGGCGAGATCTCGAGCTGTACCTTCTTCTCGGCGAGCTGACCGTCGAGCTGGTCGAGGAACTTGCGCGCGACCTTGCGGATCACTTCCACCGGTAGCGCGTCGAACATCACGGTGGCGTCGAGCCGGTTGCGGAACTCGGGCGTGAACACGCGCTCGAGCGCCTTCTTGCCATCCTTGGAGTCCGCGATCGAATCGCCGAAGCCGATCTTGCCGGAGGCCATCTCGCGGCTGCCCGCATTGCTCGACATGATCAGGATGACGTTGCGGAAGTCGCTCTTGCGGCCGTTGTTGTCGGTGAGCGTCGCGTGATCCATGACCTGCAACAGGATGTTGTAGATGTCGGGGTGCGCCTTCTCGATCTCGTCGAGCAACACGACCGAGTACGGGTGCTTGTTGATCGCATCGGTCAGCTGACCGCCCTGGTCGTAGCCGACGTAGCCGGGCGGTGCGCCGATCAGGCGGGACACCGTGTGCTTCTCCATGTACTCCGACATGTCGAACCGAATGAACTCGACGCCCATCACCGCGGCGAGCTGCTTCGCGAGCTCGGTCTTGCCGACGCCGGTGGGGCCGGCGAACAGGAAACACCCGGTCGGCTTATCGGGATTGCCGAGGCCGGCACGCGACAGCTTGATGACAGTGGTCGAGCCGATCGATCGCGGTGTCCTGACCGTAGATCGCTTTTTTGAGCTCGGCGTCGAGGTTCTCGAGCTTTGCCTTGTCGGCGACCGACACCGAGCGGGTCGGGATCCGCGCGATCTTCGCGACGACCTCTTCGATCAGCGACGGCCGGATCTCGGCGGGTCGATCCGCCTCGGCCATCAGCCGGACCTTCGCGCCGGCCTCGTCGATCACGTCGATCGCCTTGTCCGGCAGGTGTGCGCCGCTGATGTGGCGCGCCGACAGCTCGACCGCGGCCTCGATCGCCGGGTCGGTGTACTTCACGCCGTGATGCTCCTCGTACTTGACCTTGAGGCCCTTGAGGATCTCGATCGCCTCGGGCACGGTCGGCTCGCCGACGTCGATGCGCTGGAACCGACGGGCGAGCGCGCGATCGCGCTCGAACGCCTGGCGATAATCCTTGAACGTCGTCGAGCCGATGCAGCGGAGCTCGCCGTTCGACAGCGGTGGCTTCAAGATGTTCGCCGCGTCCATCGTGCCGCCGCTCGTCGCGCCGGCGCCGATGATGTTGTGGATCTCGTCGATGAACAGGATCGACTTCGGATCGCCGATCAACACCTTCATCACGGCCTTCAACCGCTCTTCGAAGTCGCCGCGATAGCGGGTACCCGCGAGCACCGCGGTCATGTCGAGCGAGTAGACCTTCGCGTCGAGCAGGGGCTCGAGGCACCTTGCCGTCGACGATGCGCAGCGCGAGGCCTTCGGCGAGCGCGGTCTTGCCGACGCCGGGCTCGCCGATCAGCAGCGGGTTGTTCTTGCGCCGCCGCGACAGCACCTGGATCATGCGCTCGAGCTCGTCGGCGCGGCCGATCATCGGATCGATCTTGCCGTCGCGCGCGCGCTGCGTCAGGTCGACGCAGAAGCTCTCCAGCGGGTTCGCGACCTTGCCGTCGCTCTCGCCGTCGTCCTCGACGCCACGCACCCGCGGCACAACCGGGCCGCCGGCGTCGACCTTGGACACCCCGTGCGAGATGTAGTTGATCACGTCGAACCGCGTGATCCCCTGCTTCTCGAGCACGTACACCGCGTGCGAGTCGCGTTCGCGGAACATCGACGCGAGCACGTTACCGGTCGTCATCTGCTGGCGGCCGGCGGCTTGAACATGCATCGCGGCGCGCTGCAGCACGCGCTGGAACGCGAGCGTCTGGTCCGGCCCCGAGTCCTCGTCCTCCGGTAGCTCCTCGGTCTGCTCGGCGAGGAACCGCTCGAGCTCGCCGCGCATCTTCTCGATGTCGCCGCCACACTTCGTGAGGATGTCGACGCCACTGGGGTCATCGAGCATCGACAACAGCAAGTGTTCGAGCGTCAGGTACTCGTGGCGGCGACCGCGCACGTCGTCGACCGCGCGCTGGATCGTGGATTGAAGCTCCGGCGACAGCATGGTGTCCGGACAGTGTAGGGCGTTGCGGCCCCGCGTGCAGGCCCTCGGGCGCCAGCGATTTCGGGTAGGTCGGGGAGCGATTTACTCGGTCGGCTCGATCGAGAGCTGCAACGGGAACTGCTGCTGCTTCGCGAGCGCGAGCGTCTTGGTGACCTTGGTCTCGGCGATCTCGAACGTGTAGACGCCGGCGATGCCTAGGCCGTTGTTGTGGACGTGGCTCATGATCGCGACCGCGTCGCTCTCGTTCTTGTGAAACACGGTCTGCAACACCCACACGACGAACTCGCGGGTCGTGTAGTCGTCGTTGTGGAGCAGCACCTTGTACAGCGGGGGCTTCTTCGTCTTCGTGCGCTCGTCGAGCACGAGCCCGGTCTGGCGCTCGCCGTCGCGCTTTTGACCGGGGGGCTTCTTCTCGTCCGCCATGACGCCCTCATCTTACGGGACCGCGCGGCCGAGGGTAGAGCCGATCGCGACAGCGATTTCGGGCAGGATGGCTCGAAATGTTTCCCGGGGGTTGGCGCACGTCGCGTTATAGAGCGGGCGATGGCGCTCTTTGGCTGGATCCCCGAGGCGTCGGGCACGCGCTCGGTCGCGACGACGTTCGTGTCGATCAGCGCCCTGCCGCTGTGGCCAGTGCGCTCGGAGCTCGTCGACACCGCGACGATGGTCATCGACCGCGGCAAGCCGTCGCGGCACAGCGATTGGCTCAATCCGCGGAGGACGTACCAATCGACCCCGCTGCCGCTCGATCGGCGATCGATCCTCGCGGCGTACCTGCGCTCGTGGGGCGTCCTGCTCGCGTTTGTCGGGGTCGTGAGGATCTCGGGGGCATCGTGGGAGCCGATCGTGTATGCGGGAACGTGCGCGGCCGCCGTCGCGCGCGGACTGCGCCTATGCTCGTTCATCAGGGTCGGCAGCTACCTGACGATTCTCGCCTGGGGCGCCGCCTTTAGTGCGATCGCGGCGGCCTTGCTCCCGCGGGCACCCGGCTTCGCATTTGCCGCGTGCGCGCTGCCCGCTTGGCGCTCGTTGCATTGGGAGCGCGGCGCGATCGAGCTGCCAGAGATGACGGTGATCGAGCCCGAGCCGGCGCCGCGAGCGCACACCGATATGTCGCCCACGATCCTCGCGCCGCTGGCGTCGGTCGCGCCGGCTCCCGTCGAGCGCGTCGTCGATCAGCCGCGGCTGCTCACCTGACCGGGTGCACGGTCGCGAACGTGACCGCGCCCGCGTAGACCTTGACCGGCGATTGCCTCGCCAGCTCGGTGCCCGGCAGGGTCGCGGCGATCGTCACGTCGCCGGGCGGCTCGCTGAAGCCGTCGGCGTGGGTGTACGGCGGCCAGGTGGTCCCAGCGTCGGGTGGATACGGGTCGCTGCCAGCGCCCGTGTAGCCGATGTGCCCCGGCTCGGGCGAAAAGTCTACGACGACGCCGTCGAGTGGACCGCCGGCGCAGTCGAACGTTTGCACGTCGATCGTGCCGGTGCCGCCGACCTGCGACACGCCGGCCGCGCTGTAGACCGCGCCGAGCGAGCCGCTGGAGAACACGTTCGGGTCGTACGCATAGTCGCGGTCGAGCGCGACCGCTGGATACTCGTAGACATCGAGCAACCCGACCTTCGAATACTTGATGTAGACCAGCAGCGGAACGCCGGCCGTCGCGATCGCGATCGAGTACGTCCCGTCGCTCGCATCGCTCGTGACCGCGCCGAGCAGCGAGTCGTCAGCCACGGCGTGGACTTCGACATCGACCGACGGCGAGGGCGTCGTGCCGCCGGAGAAGTTCGTGACCTGGATCGTCTGGCCGCTGACCGTCAGCGGATCCGGCGCGGTCGTGCCGCCGCCGCAGGCATCGGCATCGATGGGCGCGGGCGGTTCGCTGCCGTGCGAGTCGTTCGGCTGCGCGTCGAAGCCCCAGCGTCCGCACGACGCGAGGCCGAACAGCACGAAGAGCACACGGAACACCAGCTCCAGCATACATCGAGTAGAGTCCGGCCATGCCTGTCACCGACGCAACCGCCAGCTGGGTCGCCGACACATTTCGCGAGTCGATCGTGCCGACCCTCGTCGAGTACATCAAGATTCCGAACAAGTCCCCCATGTTCGATCCCGAGTGGCGCAAGACCGGCCACATGGACAAGGCGGTCGAGCTATTCGCCGGCTGGGCGCGCAAGCACTTACCCGAAGGCGCCACGCTCGAGGTCGTTCGTCTCGGCGAGCGCACGCCGGTGATCTTCATCGACGTGCCCGCGACCGGCGGCAAGCCGGGGGACACGGTGATGCTCTACGGCCACCTCGACAAGCAGCCCGAGATGAGCGGTTGGCGCGACGGTCTCGGCCCTTGGACGCCGGTGCTCGAAGGCGACAAGCTCTACGGGCGCGGCGGCGCCGACGATGGCTACGCGATCTTCGCGTCGCTGATGGCGCTCGGTGCGTTGCGCCGCGACCAGCGCCCGCACGCGCGTTGCGTCGTGTTGATCGAAGCGTGCGAGGAATCCGGCAGCTACGACCTACCGGCGTACATCGATCACCTCGCGCCGCGCATCGGCGAGCTGTCGCTCGTGGTGTGCCTGGACTCCGGTTGCGCGAACTACGATCAGCTGTGGTCGACGACCTCGCTGCGCGGCCTCGTGATCGGCAACCTCGAGGTCTCGCTGCTGACCGAAGGCGTGCACTCGGGCGACGGCACCGGCGTGATCGCAGCGAGCGAGCGCGTCGTCCGCCAGCTGCTCGATCGGCTCGAGGATTCGCACACCGGTCAGATCAAGCTCGATGCTCTCGCGACGCAGATCCCGCGCCAGCGGATCGCCCAGGCTGAGCGGACCGCCGAGGTTCTCGGCGACGAAGTCTGGGACAAGTTCCCGCTCCAGCCCGGCGTGAAAGCCGTCGCGGCGAGTAACGTCGAGCTGATCCTCAATCGCACGTGGCGGCCCGGCCTCGCGATCACCGGCGCCGATGGCTGGCCGCCGATCGGCAACGCCGGCAACGTGTTGCGCCCGTCGACCCGATTGAAGCTCTCGATCCGCATCCCGCCGCGCGTCGATCCCAAGGCCGCGGCCGCTGCGGTCAAGCAAGCGCTCGAAAAAGATCCGCCCTATGGTGCGAAGGTCGCGTTCACCGACATCGGCTCGAACGCCGGCTGGGATGCCCCCGAGCTCGCGCCGTGGCTCGACCAAGCCCTCGACGCCGCCTCGCAAAAATACTTCGGCAAGCCGTCGATGTTCATGGGCGAAGGCGGCACGATCCCGTTCATGTACATGTTGGGAGAGAAATTCCCCAAAGCGCAGTTCTGCATCACCGGCGTCCTCGGCCCGGGCTCGAATGCGCACGGCCCCAACGAATTCCTGCACGTCCCGACCGCGCGCAAGCTCAGCCTCTGCGTCGCCGACGTCATAGCCGCGCACTCCCAGCACTAGGGACGGTGTTCACTTTGACAACCGGCGCCCCGTCCGAGCGCGAGCAAGAACGGATACTTACCTGGGGACGGTGTTCACTTTGACAACCGCAGCCCGGCTCGGCCGATACGCGCCCCATGCGCATCCCGCGGCAAATCGATCCCGGCACGACGTATCACGTCATCTCGCGTTTCATCGACGAGCGATTCCTGCTGCGCGACGACGAGGACCGTTGCCTCTACCTAGATCTCTTGGGGCCTGCGCTCGAACGCAGCGACTGGATGTGCCTCGCTCATGCGTTGATGAGTAACCATATCCATCTCGATCTGGTCGCCGGCGAGCAGGCGCTTGGCGACCTGCTCAAACGCGTGAACTCGCCGTTCGCGCGTTTGCTCAACGAGCGGCATCACGGACGCGGACCCGTGTTTGCGGAGCGAGCCGACGCTTGGAGTATTCGACCCGCGCACGAAGCGAAGCTCATCGCGTATATCCACAACAACCCCGTTCGCGCTCATGTCGTCGAACATGCGCGAGACAGTACGTGGACAAGCCACCGCGCCTACGTCGGGCTCGCAGTGAGACCCAAGTGGCTTGCCATCGAGCAGGGCTTCGCACGGTGCGGAGTGCCCCCCTCGGAATTCGACGCTTGGGTCAACAGCACCGTCGAGGCGAACCGCGTCGAAGGCATCGCTGAGATCCAGCGTGCACTCCACCGGCGAGGCGCGCTCGAGCCTGCGACCCCGCTCGCAAACCCAACTTGCGTTCCCTTGGTTGCTCGGCTCCACGCTCGCGTTCGTCCCGACCCTCGCGAGGTGGTGGCCAGTGTCGCGGCCGCGCTCGGCGTCGAAGCAAGGCGATTCGGCGGTCGTGCAACCGATCGGGATCTCGTGTGGGCGCGGAGAGTGACGGTTCAGACCGGGCTTGCCGTTGGCCTCACGAGGAGCGACATGGCAACCGCCCTCGGCTTGAGCCGTCAGGCAGCCGCTAAGCTCGCTGCCGTCGAGCTCCCGTCACACCTGCTGGCCGTCGTCGCCTATGTCGCCTCTCGGTTGACAAAGTGAACACCGTCCCCAGGTAAACACCCAGAACCTCACGGGTCTATCCAGCGGTCCGGTTGACAAGTCGAACACCGTCCCCGATAGTCCGCGGCGAAATGGCCACGCACCTGCCTGTTATCGGGGGACATGCGGAGGGATTCGGCGCCACTGCTCGCACCGACGGCTGGTGGCAGGGGCCTGCACTGACGTTCTTCGTGTTCTCGACTTTCGTCGTGTACACGACGTGGGCGGCTCTCCAGGGCAACCACTACTTCAGCGATCCTTACCTCTCACCGTTTTATTCGCCGGTTCTGTTCAACGATCCGAGCGTCGTCGGGGCCGCCCCGCACAGCTGGTTCGGCGGCATTCCTAGCTTCATGCCGCACTGGATCCCGGGCTGGTTCTCGCCCGCGATCTACATCTTGGTCTTCCCGGGCGCGTTCCGCTTCACTTGTTACTATTACCGCAAGGCGTACTACCGGTCGTTCGCCGGATCGCCGCCCGGTTGCGCGGTCGGCCCGCTCGCGGCCAAGCGCAAGTATCGCGGCGAGACCGCGCTGCTGCTGTTCCAGAACCTGCACCGCTACGCGATGTACTTCGCGCTCGTGTTCATCGTCATCCTCGGCAAAGATGCGGTCGACGCGTTCTGCTACCACGGCCATTTCGGCGTCGGTGTCGGCAGCATCATCATGGTGATCAACGTCGTGCTGATCGCGGCCTACACGTTCGGCTGTCACTCGTTCCGCCACATCATCGGCGGCCGCAAGGACTGCATGTCGAACTGCGGCAAATCGACGGCCGCGCTCGGCGCCTGGAAAAAAGCGAGCTGGTTCAACGGGCGCCACATGCAGTTCGCGTGGGCGAGCCTCGTGTGGGTCATGGTGACCGACGTCTACATCCGTCTCGTGTCGATGGGCGTGATCCACGATTTCCACACCTGGTAAGCGAGCATCACCATGGCCCTCGACGCATCCGAAATTCAAACCATCGACCACGACGTCCTCGTGATCGGCGCCGGCGGTGCCGGCTTGCGCGCCGCGATCGAATGCAGCGCCCAGAAGCTATCGACCGGCGTGATCTCGAAGTCCCTGCTCGGCAAGGCCCACACGGTCATGGCCGAAGGCGGGATGGCCGCGGCGATGGGCAACGTGGATCCGCGCGACAACTGGAAGGTCCACTTCCGCGACACGATGCGCGGCGGCAAGTTCCTCAACGTCTGGCGCATGGCCGAGCTCCACGCGAAGCAGGCGCCCGAGCGCGTTCGCGAGCTCGAAGAGTGGGGCGCGGTCTTCGATCGCACGAAAGAAGGCCTGATCTCCCAGCGCAACTTCGGCGGCCACCGCTATCCGCGGCTCGCGCACGTCGGGGATCGCACCGGGCTCGAGCTGATTCGCTCGCTGCAGGATCACGGCATCCATCAGGGCATCGACTTCCACATGGAGTGCACCGCGCTCGAGCTGCTCAAGGACGGCGATCGGATCGCCGGCGTGCTCGCGTACTGGCGCGAGACCGGGCGGTTCGTCGTGTTCCGGTGCAAGGCCGCGATCCTCGCGACCGGCGGCGGCGGCAAGGCGTGGAAGATCACGTCGAACTCGTGGGAGTACACCGGCGACGGCATCGCGATGGCGTACGAAGCCGGCGCCGAGCTGATGGACATGGAGTTCACGCAATTCCATCCCACCGGCATGGTGTGGCCGCCCTCGGTGCGCGGCACGCTCGTCACCGAAGGCGTGCGCGGCGATGGCGGCATCCTCAAGAACAGCGAAGGCAAGCGGTTCATGTTCGGCTACATCCCCGCGAAGTTCGCGGCGGAGACCGCGGATACCGTCGAAGAAGCGACGCGCTGGCTCGAAGGCGACAAGAACGCGCGCCGGCCGCCCGAGCTGCTCACGCGCGACGAGGTCGCTCGCTCGATCAACGCCGAGGTCAAAGCCGGCCGCGGCTCGCCGCACGGTGGCGTGTTCCTCGACATCGCCTCCCGCCGCCCCGCCGAGTTCATCAAGCGCAAGCTGCCGTCGATGTATCACCAGTTCAAAGAGCTGGCCGAGGTCGACATCACGGCCGAGCCGATGGAGGTCGGTCCGACCCTGCACTACTTCATGGGCGGCGTCCGCGTCGATGCCGACTCGCAGATGACGACCGTCCCGGGCCTGTTCGCGGTCGGCGAGTGCGGCGCGGGCCTGCACGGCGCGAACCGGCTCGGCGGTAACTCGTTGTCGGACTTGGTCGTGTTCGGCAAGCTCGCCGGCTCGGGCGCCGCGGACTACATCCGCGGTCTATCCTCGACCCCGAAAGCCGAAGACGATCAGATCGTCGGCGGCATTCGCCGCGCGACCGACGTGCTGAAGCGCGACTCCGGCACGAACCCGTACGTGCTGCACGACAAGCTGCAAGACACGATGCAGGCGAACGTCGGGATCGTTCGCGAGAAGAAAGAGCTCGAGCAAGCGCTCGAGGATCTCGAGGGCTTGAAGAAGGACGCCGAGACGATGAAGGCGCCGGGCTCGAGCCAGTACAACCCGGGCTGGCACGAAGCCCTGTCGATGAAGTCGCTGCTGATCACGTCCGAGGTCGTCGCGCGCGCCGCGCTGCTCCGCGAAGAGAGCCGCGGCGCTCATACCCGCAACGACTTCCCCGGCGAGTCCGAGGACTGGATGCAGTACAACGTGATCGTCAAGAAGGGCGCGAACGGCATGGAGGTCGAGAAGCGCAAGCGCCCCGAGCCACCGCCGAAGCTCAAGGAGATCGCGCACGCCAAGATCGAGGATCTCGAGTCCGGCAAGGTCGGAGGCGACGCGTAATGGCGACCCGAACCTTCAAGGTCTGGCGCGGGGACAAAGACGGCGGCGAGCTCGAGACGTTCGAGACCGAGGTCGGCACCGGCATGGTCGTGCTCGACGTGCTGCACCGGATCCAGGCCGAACAGGCCAACGATCTCGCGCTGCGCTGGAACTGCAAGGCCGGCAAGTGCGGCAGCTGCTCGATGGAGATCAACGGCAAGCCGAAGCTGTCGTGCATGACCCGGATGAACACGTTCGACCCCGAAGAGACCATCACGGTGCAGCCGTTGAAGACGTTTCCGGTGATCAAGGACCTCGTCACCGACGTGTCCTGGAACTACCGGCAGAACAAGAGGATCCGGCCGTTCAAGCCCAAAGCCAAGGGCGCCGACGGCACGCATCGGATGTACCAAGAAGACGTCGACCGCGTGCAGGAGTTCCGCAAGTGCATCGAGTGCTACTTGTGCCAGGACACCTGCCACGTGCTGCGCGATCGCGACGGCACCGAGGGCGACAAGTTCGTCGGCCCGCGGTTCATGATCCGGCTCGCGAGCCTCGAGATGCATCCGCTCGACGACGACGACCGCATCCCCGAGGTCAAGAAAGAGTTCGGCTCGGGCATGTGCAACATCACGCGGTGCTGCACCGAGGTCTGCCCCGAGCACATCGGGATCACCGACAACGGCATCATCCCGTTGAAGGAGCGCGTCGTCGATCGCTACTACGATCCGGTCGCGATCATCGGCCGCAAGCTGTTCGGAATTCGCAAGCGGACATGACCGCGTTCACGCTCAAGAAGATCGAGGCCAGCGGCATCGCGCACGCGCTCGAGAAAGCCGAGCGCTACCGGCTGCTCAACGATCCGGCGCAGGCCGAGAGCATCTGCCGCGACGTCCTCGACGTCGAGCCCGCGCACCAGGACGCGCTGCGCTACCTGATCCTGGCGCTCACCGATCAGTTTCATTCGCCGAGCGGCGGCTCCGGAACCGGCCGCGAGGCCCGCAGCTACATCGCCCAGCTCACCGACGAGTACGAGCGCACCTACTACACCGGCATCGCGTTCGAGCGCGAGACCCGCGCGTACCTCGAACGCAAGAACGTGATCCGCTCCGCCGCGTATGACGGTTTTCGCCACGCGATGGAGTGGTACGAGCGCGCCGAGCAACTACGCCCGCACGACACCGACGCGCGGTTGCGCTGGAACAGCTGCGTGCGCGCGATCGAGCGCGAGAAGCTCGAGCCCGAGGTCCGCGGCCACGAGCTGCCGCTCGAATAGACAGCAGCTATGCCCGATCGTCGCGCCGCAACGGCGAGCGATGCGATACTCGCGCCCGTGCGCTGGCTAGTCGCGATGTCGTGCGTCGTTGGGTGCTATGCGACCGATCCGCCGCCGGGCGCGGACTGCGCGGCGAACAACGCCTGCCCGACGCCGCTCGCCTGCTCGCTGGTGACGAATACGTGCGAGGTGCATCCGATCAACGTCGTCCAGCAGATCACCGCGTATTCGCCCGGCGCGGGCACGCTGTCGGCGACGTTGCCGCAGGCCCCCGCGGCCGGCGACGTCCTCGTGATGATCGGCGGCAACCCGCACAACACGCTCGCCGCTGTCACCGGCGCCGGGGTCGCGTGGCAGCGCGCCGCGAGGTCGACCGACAACGCGAACATCGAGCTGTGGTACGGCACGACCGACGGCTCGGACGCCACCGTGACGATCGCGCTTCCCGGCGCGACGTTACCGATGTCGCTCGAGGTCGTCGAGTGGACCGGGCTCGCGTCACCCGCCGTGCTCGAGGCCGGGACCGGTGTCTCGGGGCTGTCGAGCCCGGCGAGTGCGGGGACGCTCGCGACGACCGCGCCCGATCTGATCCTGTTCGCCGTCGGCGACGATACCCCGAACACGTTCGGGACCCCGTCGCCCGGTGCGTGGATCGCGCTCGACAGCATCCTCGAGTCCGGTCACCAGCAGGCCGCGTGGTTCGTCGTCGCGGAGCCCCCCGAGACGGTCGCTCCGGCGGTCAGTGAAACCGCGAACAGCTGGGACGCCGTGGTCGTCGCTCTCGAGCTCGGGCCGAACGACTAACGGTTACTGGACGCCGTAACCGGCGTACGTCGTTCCCGTCGTCACGCGCACGTCGTCGCTCGGTGTGGCATCCAATCGGTCGGATCGCTGTGGGGTGCCGTGCCCGACGACGCATGGATCGCTTGGTAGTTGTTGTCCTGGTAGCGGCCGAGGCCGTTATCGAACCAATGCAAGCCGCCCGAGATGAAGGTGTTGTGATGGACGTGCGAGTTGTCGCCGAGATCCTGGATCTGGAGCGCCTCGTTGCCGGTGCGCAAGATCCGGTTGTTGTAGATCTGCAGGCCGGCGAGCTTGTTCGCGGGCGGATCGCCGGTCGAGCCGAAGTAGTAGCCCTCGGCGCCGGTGTCGTGGACGTACGTGTCGTTGATCGTGACGTTCGCGATCGGCTCGTCCATCGTCGGATCGTTGAGCAGCCGGATGCCGGCGAACCCCGAGCGCTCGACCTCGACGTACTCGATCTCGAAGTCATGCGCGTCGGCGACCGCGAGGCCCATATGCAAGTACGGCGCGGCGAACGCAAAGTCGTCGTCGCTCATGATGCCGTAGTGGCCCGGAGAGTCGGCGTAGTGGCCGCACGCGTGACCGGGAAATGCGACGTCGCCGGTCATCGATACCGGATCATAGCGGCCGGTGAGGATCCAGTTCGAGCCGCCGCTGAACGACCACAGGTAATTGCCGTTCGGGTTGTTGCCGACGAAGAACTGGCCGCCGAGGTTCGTGATCACGAGCGGACGGTCGGCGGTGCGATCGGGCAGGTTGCCGAGCAAGATGTTCGTGTACTGGCCGGCAGGCAGATACAGCCGGTCGAGCATCGACCAATCGACCTGCGGAAACGCGGCTTGAACATCGTCGTACGAGATGCTCGGACCGGTGCTCGGCAGCGTGAACGTCGTCGTCGGCACGCCGAAGTGGCCAGGCGGATCGCACGACGACACGATCGCATCCGGGATGACACCGTCGGGCCCCCCGCCACCGTCGCCGGCGCGATGGGAGTGGCCGCCGCACGCGACCAGCGCGAGCATCGTCCATCGTGCAAGCACGCCTCCACGCTAACACGCACGGTGTTACGCTCCGCGCGATGTCGATGGCGCCGAAGTCCGTCTACCAGCTCGTGTCGTTGCCGGGAGATGGAATCGGGGTCGAGGTTGTCGAACAAGCGCGCGCACTTCTCGAGGTCGTCGCCCCGGCGATCGGCGTTCAGTTTGCGATCGACGAGATTCCGTGTGGCGGAAAATATTTCCTCGACCACGGCCGCGACTGGCCCGAAGGCTCGGAGGACAAGTGCCGCGCCGCCGATGCGATCCTGCTCGGCGCGGTCGGCTACCCGGGCCCCGGCGGCAAGCCGGTGACGATGCCGAACGGCCAGATGGCCGGCTGGTCGCCGGTGATCGGCAACCGGATCAAGCTCGAGCTCTACGCGAACATCCGCCCGGTGCGTTGCCTACCAGGCACGAAGCACTCGATCTCGGGCTCGTTCTCGACCGTATGGAAGCCCGAGCACGTCGACATGGTGATCGTGCGCGAAGGGACCGAGGGCTTGTACTCCGGGATCGGCGAGCGCACCGCGGACCGCGCGACCGATCTGCGCGTGATCACGCGGCTCGCGTCGGAGCGCGTGATCGCCAAGGCGTTCGAGCTGTCGCGCGAGCGCGGCACCGGCGCGCCTGCGGACGGCAAGCAGCGCGTCACCTGCATCGCGAAGCACAACGTGCTCGAAGGCTGCCGGCTGTTCGTCGAAGTGTTCAACGAGGTCGCGAAGCGCTATCCCGAGATCGAGCCGGACATCGCGATCGTCGATTCGTTCGCGATGTTCGTGTTGACCCAGCCCGAGCGCTACGACGTGTGCGTGACGACGAACATGTTCGGCGACATCGTCACCGATCTCGCGAGCGTGTTGCAGGGTGGCATGGGCATGGCGGTCGGTTGCAACGTCGGCGACGATCACGCGATGTTCGAGCCGATCCACGGCTCGGCGCCGCCGCTCGCCGGCAAAGATCGGGCGAACCCGATCGCGATGATGCTCGCAACCGGCGAAGCGCTCGCGTGGCTCGGCCGGCGTCACCGCGACGATCGCCTGCTGCGCGGCCATCGCGCGATCGAGACCGCGGTCGCCGACGTCGTCGCGCGCGGCACCACGCTCACCGCCGATCTCGGCGGCACCGCCGGGACGAACGCGGTCGCGCAGGCGATTCGCGACGGCGTGCGCAGCCGGCTAACGCAGGCGTAGCTCGAGACCGACATCGACGCCGTATGCGGCGCCGCCGATCTTCCACGTCTCGGGAATCGGCGCCTCGCAGATGCCCGCGCAGTATTCGACCTGCTGCGTGGTCTTGTACGTGGTCGCGCCATCGACCCGCGCGCCGGCGACGATCGCGAACGACGGGATGATTTCGTACGACACCCCGAGCCGCGCCGCCGCGATCGGCGCCCAGATGCTGACGTCGCCGATGGGGAAGGTGTCTACGCGACGTGCGGTGAGCGCGAGGTCTTGCAGGCCGAGCTGCGCTTGCACTTCCGCGCCGAATCGCTCGGACCGCAACGGTAGGCGATACGCGACCACCGCGCTGCCGGCGTACGCGTGCGCATCGTCGCTGTTCGAGATCCGATACTCGAGCGCGCCGCCGACGCGGAAGTCTCCGAGGTACTTCCGGACCTGCACCTGCACCGTCGCGCGCGCGGACGGATCCGCTCTGACCTGCGTCGGGTTGCGCGCGCCGAACGTGCCGCCTTGGAACACCGTGTCGAGCGCGGCATCGCCCCACAGGCTGCGGCCGTCGCGGGCATGCGACCGTTGCTCCGCTTCGGTGAGGCCGTCGTCGTCGCTCGGCGGCTCGCAAGGCTTGACGGTGAAGTGATCGCCATCGGGCACGCCGGTCAACTGCACACCCTGCTCGTCCCACTTGGCGAAGCAGCCGACCGGGTGGCCACGCACGTATCGGCCAACGCTCTTGCGCTTGCCGTCGGGATACCAAACGCCCCACACGCCGTCCGGCACCGACGCGGTCCCATCCGCCACGTAGTTGCCGGCCGACTCGACCGCGCCATTCGGATACCAGTGCGTGTAGGGGCCGACGAGCCGGCTTAGCGTGGCTGGATGGGCCATCCCGAGCATCGTCGAGTAGTCGCGCCCCGGCTCGGGCAACGCCGCGACGCTGTTGGTCGTCAGCGCGCACGACTCGACGCGTCCCGTCGGTGGGTCCTTCGTCGAGAGCTGAGACTCCGGCGGACACGTCCGGGCCGTGATCGCGCAGGCCCCGACCCCGGCCACCACCCCCAACATCCTGTACATATCCCAGCACCGTACACCGACGGCCCCGGGCATTGGATCGTCAACGCGCTCTCGCCTTCTGACGCGTGATGCAGACAAGCAGCAAGGTTGTCGCATGGCGCTGCCAAGCTCGACGTCGACGCGACCGTTAACGCCGCGAACACGCGCCTGCTAGACGGCGGTGGCGTTGACGAAGCGATCCACCGCGGAGGCGACGGCGATTCTAATGACGCGCTGGCGGTAGGTGTGCCGCTACCGGTTCCGGTGCCGCTACCGGTTCCGGTGCCGCTTCCGCTTCCGCTACCGGTTCCGGTGCCGCTGCCGCTGCCGCTGCCGCTGCCGCTGCCGCTGCCGCTTCCGCTGCTGCTTCCGCTTCTCTGATTGGAATTCCGTCGATGGAGGCTCGGGCGGGGCGTCGTCGTCGTCGCCCCTGGCCGCTTGCGCGCTCGCGCCTCGCCGAGCGCCGCGCGCGCCGACGCCTGCGAACGACAGCCGCCGAGTTGATCGACCGCGATCTGCGAACCGCCGACGGCGCGCTCGTCACGGCGCCCGCGCGCTTGGCGGGCAACGGGGCGAACGACAACGACGACGCCCCACCCTCACTTGCCCTCTCAGGAGAATCCCATGCCATTCGATGCTCTCGAAGTCTCGCTCACGATGCTGCGTGAGCTCGCTCCACTCGAAGCGAAGCTCCGGCACCGCCGCAAGTCGCTCGCCAACGAAGTCATCCGCACCGGCGAGAGTGTCGCGCTCAACATCAGCGAAGGTCGCGCGCGTGTCGGGCTCGATCGGCCCGACTTCTATCGCCGCGCCGCCGGCAGCGCGAACGAGCTGACGACCGCACTGCGGATCGCTGAAGCGCGCGGCGTGATCTCGAGCGCCGAGCTCGCTGCGATCGCGCCGCTGCTCGATCGCATTCGCGCGATGCTGTGGAGGCTCACCCACTGAATCTCCGACGCGGACGCCAGCTCCGGAGCCGCTGCTGCGTCCGGAGCCGCTGCCGCGACTGGAGCCGCTGCCGCGACCGCAACCGCAACCGGCGTCCGGAGCCGCAAACGCGTCCGAAGCCGCAACCGCAACCGCATCCGCATCCCGCCGCTGCCGTGCCGCAACCGGGTCCGGTGCCGCTGCCGCAACCGCCTCCGGTGCCGCCGCCGCAACCGCCTCCGGAGAGTCCGACGCCACGCGCCTTCGGCGCGCGGCCGCCGCTCGCCTCCGGCGAGCGCGCGCTCCGGCCGCGAGGCGCCGCAGGCGCCGAGTGCCGGAGGTCGGACTGCCCGTCTGCTCCTCGGACTCGTTGTGCCCGCGGGACTCGCGCCGCACCGCGCAGCGGCGCGGCGCGGGAACCCGCGCGTCGGA
The DNA here is from genome assembly GCA_963848295.1 of uncultured delta proteobacterium. Taxonomy (GTDB): domain Bacteria; phylum Myxococcota_A; class Polyangia; order Haliangiales; family Haliangiaceae; genus JABFXX01. The sequence continues at coordinate 1,111,789 of CAWKDB010000010.1, forward strand.
GAGTCCGACGCCACGCGCCTTCGGCGCGCGGCCGCCGCTCGCCTCCGGCGAGCGCGCGCTCCGGCCGCGAGGCGCCGCAGGCGCCGAGTGCCGGAGGTCGGACTGCCCGTCTGCTCCTCGGACTCGTTGTGCCCGCGGGACTCGCGCCCCACCGCGCAGCGGCGCGGCGCGGGAACCCGCGCGGCGGAGAGTCCGACGCCACGCGCCTTCGGCGCGCGGCCGCCGCTCGCCTCCGGCGAGTGCGCGCTCCGGCCGCGAGGCGCCGCAGGCGCCGAGTGCCGGAGGTCGGACTGCCCGTCTGCTCCTCGGACTCGTTGTGCCCGCGGGACTCGCGCCCCACCGCGCAGCGGCGCGGCGCGGGAACCCGCGCGGCGGAGAGTCCGACGCCACGCGCCTTCGGCGCGGGGCCGCCGCTCGCCTCCGGCGAGCGCGCGCTCCGGCCGCGAGGCGCCGCAGGCGCCGAGTGCCGGAGGTCGGACTGCCCGTCTGCTCCTCGGACTCGTTGTGCCCGCGGGACTCGCGCCCCACCGCGCAGCGGCGCGGCGCGGGAACCCGCGCGGCGGAGAGTCCGACGCCACGCGCCTTCGGCGCGCGGCCGCCGCTCGCCTCCGGCGAGCGCGCGCTCCGGTCGCGAGGCGCCGCAGGCGCCGAGTGCCGGAGGTCGGACTGCCCGTCTGCTCCTCGGACTCGTTGTGCCCGCGGGACTCGCGCCGCACCGCGCAGCGGCGCGGCGCGAGAACCCGCGCGGCGGAGAGTCCGACGCCACGCGCCTTCGGCGCGGGGCCGCCGCTCGCCTCCGGCGAGCGCGCGCTCCGGTCGCGAGGCGCCGCAGGCGCCGAGTGCCGGAGGTCGGACTCGAACCGACATTCCCGTCAGGGAAGGGGCTTTTGAGACCCCCGAGTCTACCATTTCTCCACTCCGGCAAAAAGCGAGACGCGCCGGCCACAGGCGCCGGCGCATTCCGTTTCAGAGACGATCGCTAGACGGCGATCAGCACGTGCTGATCGCTTGGTCTAGCATGCGGCTCACATCGCGCCGCCCGAGCCGGCCATGCCGCTGCCGCTGCCCATGTCGGCCGAACCGCCGCCACTGCCAGCCGCAGCCGAGCCCATATCGGAGCCACCCGCCGCGGGGGTGGTGGCTGCCTTCTTGTGGTGGCAGCCAGCAAGCGCCGCCGAGACGAGAATCGCAATCGCAAACATCTTCTTCATAAGTAGTCCTCTCTCTGGTTTTTCACGCCGCTGGCGCCTGCCAGGCAGCAACTAACACTGGTTGGTTCAGCCCCCGCACGGATCGCCGGTCGGGGAAGACGGTGTGGCAGCGCCGCTACCGGCGCTGCCGCTCGTCGCGCCCGAGCCCTTGTCGGTCATCGTCGGGTCGGGCTTGGGCGTCGTCGAGCCCTTCTTGCCGCCGCCGCACGCGGCGATGGCGATCGCCGTGACAAGTGCAATCACGAGGGTGGTCTTCATGGCTTTCATGGCGGGTGTCACGTGGTTGGCGGTCGCGGCTCGCGGTGTCAGTTGCCGAGCTCGGCGAGCGCGCTCTCGAGCTCGCCGAGAGCATGCTGATCCCCGGTTCGGGAGGCAACTTCGATGCCTTTACGAAAGATCTCCATCGCCTCGGCCTTGCGACCGAGCGATACGTGCGTGCTGCCCGCCATCAGGTACGTCGGCACGTAATCGGGGAAGGTCGTCATCAGATCGGAGAACGCGGCGGCAGCTTCAGCCAGCTGGCCGCGACCTTTGAGCTCCATCGCCAGGCCATACCGAGGGAAGGGATCGGTCGGCGTGCGGGCGATGAAGGTCCGGAATGTCTCGATACGATCCATGGACAGTGGCGACGTTGAACGCCCATGCAAGCCGGGGCTTACAGGGACGAGGACCATATCGCAGGACTTTCTTCCAAATGCCAGTGCCCTAAGACGAATTCCGCAGTCGCGGCCGTGCTACAAATGAGGAGATCGGGTGAAGCGGCCGTTCACTAGGTTCATCGGTGTCGACCTTGGCGGAGGACGTGGCAAGACCACCGCGGTCGCCGAGATCCGGAGTGCGGCCGGCCGAGGAGCCGAGGTCTTCGAGGTCGCCACGCGCTCGGACCGACGCGCGTGGACCGACGACACGCTGATCGAGCGACTCGCCGCGCTCGACCCCGCGCGCGTCATCGCGATCGATGCACCGCTGACCAAGACGGCGTGCGCTCGGTGCGTCCGGCCGGTGTGCCCCGGCATGGAAGCGTGTGAAGAGCCAGCCGTGGCGTGGCTGCGAACGACCGGGCGCGCGCTGGTCCAACAAGTCGCCGCCGAGATCGTAGGTGGTCGCAGCGGCAGCCGGCCTCAGCACGCATCGCAGGTTCGGCTCGCCCCGTACGCGCATCGCGCGACCGACGTCGTGATGACCTACGAGCGCGGGTTGCTACCCCTGTCGGTGCTCGGCCAGACGAACGGCGCGATCGCGGCGCGCGCGAGCCAGCTGCGCCGCCGTCTCGCGAGCACCGGCTATCACATCAACGAAAATCTCTTGGAGGTATCGCCATCCGCGACGATCGCGGCGCTGTGCGGTACCCGACTCGCTCGTGGCTACAAGCGCGACGCAGATCCGTGGCGAACGCGTGCGATGATCCTCGAGCAGCTCGGTGATCTAAGCTTCGCGCCGCAGAGTCGGATGGCGCGCGAGGACGTGCTTGGCAATGACCATTGCTTCGACGCCGTGATCGCCGCTTACACCGCATACCTGTGGGCGCGCGACGGCTGGGACAAACCCGGCGACCTGTTCGATGAAGACGGCTGGATCGCCGCACCGCCCTGACCTGGTCGCGCGCGCTCGGCGTGCGAACCTGATCACAACAGCGCTTCGTATGCGGCGGTGACTTCGGCGAACCGCAGCTCGAGCACGCGCCGGCGATCACCGTCGGCCTCCGGCTGCAGATCGGGATGCAACGAGCGCGCGAGCCGGCGATACGCGCGCTTGACCGATTCGACGTCGGCTCGATCGTCGACCCCGAGCAGTCGCCGCGCTGCCTCGCGGCGCGGATCGATCGTGCGATTCGGCGCGCTGCGCTCGGCGACCACGCCCTCGACCGACAACGCATCGACGCTGCGCAGGAAGTGGATGAACGCGAGCAACCGAAACCGCGGGGTGCGCGCGAGCGGCCAGATCTGATCGAGTCGGCGCGGTTGGGCCATCGCCGCGAGCATCCGGCGATCCGCCTCGTCACACGTCGCGAGCTCGGGCCCGAGATCGGCGCGCACCGAGAGGCGGATGCCGGCGAGCTCGCGCACGACGATGTCGGCGAGCGAGGCATCGAGCTGGTGCTCGAAGTGGCTGCGCGTCCACTCGGCGAGCGCGACGACGTGGGGTGCGCCCGGTGGATACGCCGGCACGCCGCCCGCGAACGACGCGATGACGCAGTCGAGCGAGACCAGGCGATTGAGCCGAACCCCGAGCGCGCGCTTGGCGTGCTCGCCCTCGCCGACGATCACGCCGCCGCGGCGCAAGACGAACAGCTCGCGGCGATCGCCGGTGACGGTCAGCACCCCGCTCGCGCCCTGTCGGCCGAGCCGATACAGCATGCGCGCGAGCTGGCCGCGGCCCAACGCATCGCGAGATTCTGCCCTCACCCGGGCATCGTCGGCCCGGCGATCGGGCTGGGCAATTTTTTTAGCCTTCGCTACGGCGTGACGCCGGTTTCGAGCAGCGCAAACGTCGGTGGCGACACCGCGACGTCGGCCTGGAGCATGACAAAGCCATTCGCGCCGAGGCTCGCGTCGTACGCGCAGGCGCCCGAGAACCCGCTGCCCATCGTGGTGCGCACCGGGTCGGGCTGACCGTCGCTGTTCGCGTCGACCAGCGAGCCGGCCGGCAGCGTCAGTTGATACTCGATGCAGCCGAGGTAGGTCTCTCCGGCGGTCGGAGTCGCGAGCAGATAGGTCGCGCCGCCCGCGCTGAACAACGCGGGTGCGCCGAAGCCGGTGAGTCCGGCGTTGATGTGCTGCGCCTCGGTCTCGCCGAGCAAGCGCGACACGTACTGCCAGCTGCCGGTGCGCGGATCGGAGACGAGCACGATGCGCGATGTGGCCGGATCGCCGGTCCCGCACGCGAGCGCGAGCCAGCGCGCGCTGGTCGTCGCGATCAAGCCCGGCTCGGTCAGCACGGCGCAGTCCGCGAGCGCTGGGTCGATCGCGGCGAACTGGATCTCGGGTGGCCCGAGCACGCCGTCGTTATAGGCCTGGACCTCGGGGGTGGACGCATAGCCGGCGCCGGCGAATAGCTTGTGCTCGGATGCCGCGGCGAGCGCCAGCGGCGACGCCGCGCGACGCTCCTCGATCCACGAGTATTGGAACTGGCGCTCGTCGGCGGCGCCGGTGTTCGCGATCAGGTAGCGCTGCCACTCGAGCCGCCACGCCTCGTCGGCCGGTGCGAATGGATCGTAGATCAGCGTCGACACTTCGTGATTCCAGAACGTCGCGATGCCCGCGAATTCGGTCGGCGGTGTCGCGATCGCGGCGGCGGCGTTGATCTCGCCGGCGTCGCAGAACGTCGTGCCGCCGTCGTCGGTGTACGCGAGCCGCGTACTGACGAGGCCGAAATCGCCGGGTCCCGGGGCGACGCTCGAATACGACATCCACGTCCGCACACCGTTTGGATCGAGCGCGAAGCTCGCGTCGCCGACGCCGTTGGCCCCCGCCGTCAGCGGGATCGCGCGTGGGTACGTGCCCGACACGTGCTCGCACATCGGTGCGTCGGTTTTCGCGACATCGGAATTCGCGACGTCGAGCGCCGCCGCGTCGCCGTGCTCGGCGGCCGGGCCGTGGCATGCGGCAACTAGGAGTACGGCCGCGAACAGCTTCGCCATCGCGCGACGGTCTTGCACATGGCGTGCTCAGCCGTCGTGCGCGATCACATGAAGCCGGCTTTGCGGCGTTCGACGATGAACTCGATGACGACGTTGCGAACGTCCTCGCGGAACTTCACGAGGCCGGCTGCGATCTCGCGCAGCGCGGTGACCGCCGGCTTGTTGTCGCAATCGACGCCGGGAGTCGCGCCGCGCGACAGCTGCCGCGCGCGCTCGGCGGCCAGCACCACCAACGCGAAGCGATTCGGGATCTTATCCAGGCAATCTTCGACGGTGACGCGAGCCATAGAGCGGCGGAACTTACAGTACTTCGCGCAGGTGTCAAGGGCGCGCTTGCCAGAGTCTGGCTCACCGACTACCTTGGGTAGTGCAGTTCGGCTACCGGCAAGTAGCTGCCTGTACTTAACTTATGCCTGTCCGTCCGCCTGTGCCCGTGTCACGTGGGCCCGTTCGCATCGAGCTCGACTGGGATGCGTTCGAGGTCGCGGTCGAACGTAACTCGCCCGATAGCGATAGCTATCTCGACCTGACGACCGGCCGAGTTGTCTCGATCACGACCGGTGATCCAGAAGCCGCGCTGAGCCGGCAGACCGTCTCGGAGAACATCCGTAATTTCTTGCGGATCGAGCCTGCATCGTCTCGCGAGCAATACCGGTGGATGGAGAAGTTCGTAGGCTCGGTCGCCGAGGAGCCGCTGCGCGAGCGGCTGATCATCTCGATCGACGGCAAGGGCGCGTTCCGCCGGTTCAAAGACGTGTTGCTCGCGTATCCCGCGGAGCGCGAGCGCTGGTTCACCTATCGCGCCGAGCTCCTGCACTGGCACATCCAGCAGTGGCTCGAGCAACACGAGATCGTCGCGACCAACGATCCGCCGTGGGGCCAGATCCAGCCACCGGCCGAGCTGCCGGCCGTCGCGCACCCGGTCACGCACGGCACCGAGGCACCCGGCGAGACGCTGCGCCGCCAAGCGCGTGAGTTGATCGAGACGATGGCGGCGATCGAGCTGCCGACCGCGATCGCGTTCCTGGAGTTTCTCAAGCAACGGAGCATCGACGCGATCGTCAAGGACCGCGATCTCGATCCCGACGACGAGAAATCATGATCGACGCGATCGAGCCGCTGATCACGCGGCTCGTCCAGCAGGCACCCGCGCTCGACACCGCCGTGATCGCCGAGCTGCGGGACGCGCTCGCGCTGGTCGGTACCCCACTCGCGCTCGCGATCTCGCGGATCGTCGAGCTCGTCGGCGAGCAGCTCGTCGACGCCGGCGTCGCGCTGCCCGCGCTCGCCGAAGCGTGCGCGACCCTCGTCGCCGGCGCCGATGCGCACGCTCTCGAGGCGGCGCGCTTCCGCGTCGACACGCTGACCCCGATGCCGGATTCGCCGGCGCGGATCGCAGTGCCGGATGTGCTGATCCGCGATCTGAGACGGAAGAACTGACGCCGAGGTTTGCGTGTTCACGTGCAACGTGCACGTCCACGTTCACGATCTCTTGGCGGGTCACCCTCGAACGGCTACCAGGAACTTGAGGTAGCTCGACTCGGGGAAGCCCGGCAGCGTCGGGAAATCGGTCGGCAGCGGGCGGCGATCGATGATCTGTAACCGCGTGCCGGCGCCGAATGCGCCTTCCGCGAGCGCGGCCTCGTGCTCGACCGCAGACATCTTGTGGGTCGACGACGCGGTCGCGAGCAGGCCGCCGGGTGCGGTGACATCGAGGGCCGCGGTGACGAGCTCGGCGTAATCGCGGACCGCGCTCCACGGCTTGCCGCCGCGCGCCGCTGCACTCGCGAAGGCCGGCGGATCGAGGACGACGAGATCGAACACGCGCTTACGTTCGTGCATGCGTGCGAGGACCTTGAACACATCGCCGACGACATGCTCGGCGGTCTCGGGGTCGAACCCGCTCGCCGCGAAGTTGCGGCGCGCGCGGGCGTGCGCCTTCGCCGCGACATCGACCGCGCACACCTCGGTCGCACCGCCGGCTCGCGCGTAGACCGAGATCGCGCCGGTGTACGAGAACAGATTCAGCACGCGCCGGCCCTTGGCCCACTGGCGGACCGCGCGGCGGCCTTCGCGCAGGTCGCCGAACAAGCCCGTCGACAGCGGTGCGGTCACATCGACGACGAACTTCAGATCGTCCTCGACGACTTCGAGCTCGACCGGGGCCGCCGATCCACGCACGAGCTCGGCCGCGACCTGCCGCGGCGCATCGCCGGCGAGCGACTTGTAGCGACGCTGCTCGTAGATCGCTTTCGGCGCGAGCTCGGCTTCGAGCGCGTCGTACAACGCGTCGCGCAGCGAGTGGACCGCGGAGGTGAACAGCTGGACGACGAGGTAGTCGCCGTAGCGATCGACGCAGATCCCGGGCAGACCGTCCGACTCGGCGTTGACATAACGGATCGCGCCGAGCCGATCGAGATCGAGCAGCCGCTTGCGCAGCGCGACCGCTGCGCTGACCCGATCGCGCAGCAGCTTGCCGTCGATCGCGGTGTCCGGGTTCCGGACAAACACGCGCAACGCGATCGTACTGTCGGCGTCGTACAGCGCGCGGCCGACGAACTCACCGTCGACATCGACCAGATCGATCGAGGTTCCCGGCTCGGGCGGCGCGGCCCGCTGGCCGAGCGCCTCGCGATACACCCAGGGATGACCGGCGCGGACCTTGTGCGCGACGTCGGGCGCGAGCCGCACGGTATTCTTGCGGACGATCGGCGCAGGCCGGCGGCCACGAGTCGGGCGGTTCGATGCCATGACGGATGCGGTTTATGGCGCATGTCACCCGTAACTCCAAGGGCCGCCCCGAAAGTTTCGGTAGACAGCTCCGATCCTGGCTAGTAGGGTGCATCCGCTTTCGCCATGCCAACCGCGCCCTCCGTCGCCACGCTCGAGCCCGTTCGGTTCGGCGAGTTCCTGCTCGCTCGAAATTTGATCAGCGACGAGCAATGGCTCGCGGCCCTCGCCGAGCACTGGAGCGCGGCCCAGCGCGGCAAGCGCCGGCGCATCGGGAGCACGATCGTCGAACGCGGATTTCTCAGCCGCGAAGTGATCGAAGCCGAGGCTCGGGCGTTTCACGACGACATGGATGTGGTCGAGATCGTTCCGCGCTCCGAAGCGGCGACCGTCCCGCCGCCGTACCGTTCATAAATTCGAGGCATACCGTCTCGGATCGCTGCTAAACTCCCGACCCGACGTTTCCGGAGACCCATGATGGCAGTCGAATCGAAGCAGACCCCGGCGCAGACCTCGCTCGGCATGGCCGCGGCGGCCAATGGCTCTAGCGGCATGCGGACCAAGCGGGCCTCTCAGCTCATGCAGGCGAAGTCGGCGCTGCCGTCGGTCGAAACGTCACTCGACGAGTTCATCGCGAAGGCGAACTCGACGCTCGTCGACGTCGGCAGCTGGGGCCAGGCCGAGAAGGTCGCGCGCGAAGAAGACGACAAGCGCCGCGAGGCCGACTCGCTGCGCTGGCAGGCGGCCGAGCATCAGCTGCGCGAGAGCGAGGTCCGCGAATCGTCGCTGCGCCGCCAGCTCGACGGCCTCCAGGGCCGGTTGGCCGAAGCGGAGGCCCGCGCCGCGGTGGCGAGCACCGCCGGTGCGAGCGACGGCGTGATCGCCGATCTCAAGATCCGCCTGAGCCGCGCCGACGAGCGGATCCGCTCCGCCGAGCAGCGCTCGGCCGCGCTCGAGCACGATCTCGGTGCCGCCCGTACCATTGCCGAGCAAGCGCAGCAGGCGGTGTACGCGGCGCAGAACGCGCGCCCGTCGCTGAGCGAGTTTGCCGGTTCGCCCGATCTGGAGGATCGCGTGCGGTTCGCCGAGGCCAAGGCCGCGAAGGCGCTCGCCGCCGCCAAGGCCGCGTCCGCAGGCCTCACCGTCTCCGCGGCGGATCTCGCCGCGATCGAGAACGGTCTCGTCATCTCCGACTTGGAGCAGGCGAAGAAGACCCCGTGGCTCGCGATCAGCGGCGCGTTCGTCGCCGGCCTCCTGCTCATGTTCGGGATCACCCGCGTCATCGCGCCGAAGCCAGCGCCCGCGGCCGCTGTCGCCGCCGCGCCGGCGCCCGCACCGACCGTCGAGCCGGCCCCCGCGCCGGCCAAGCCGAGTGTCACGCCGATCGAGGCCGCGCCGGCTCCGCCGCCGGCACCCGCGGCGGTGGCGCCCGCGCCTGCTGCGGCCGTGGCGCCCGCGCCTGCCCCAGCGCCGGCTCCTGAGGTCGCGCCTGCGGCCGTCCCGGCCCGGGCACCTGCCCCGGCCCGCACCGTGGCAAAACAGCACCATGCGACCCCGGCTCACTCCGCCCCGAAGGCGGCACCGAAATCGACCTCGGGGATCGCAGACCCGTTCGCAGACACGGCCAAGCCGGCAAAGCCTGACAAGAAGGCGCCCGACAAAAAGGCGCCCGACAAAAAGGCCGGCGGCCTCGTCGATCCGTTCTGAGGCCCACGGATCTCTGACGTTGATCTCGCAGTCCCGCTGAGTTAAAGACCTCCGCTGCGGTCGTAACCGGAGGCCCTCGGTGACTCGGATCATAGTCTGCATAGCGATTGCGCTCGTTTGCGTCGGCCCGGCGCTCGCCGACGACGCGCCGCCGACCGCGGCTCAACTCGAGGCCGCCAAGAAGGCGTTCCTGGAGGGCAAGGCGCTGCACGACGCCGGCAACCTCCACGACGCGATCGAGAAGTTCAAGGAGTCGTACCGACTCACGAAGAACCCGCTGCTGCTCTACAACATCGGCTTCACGATGGATGAGGCGAGCAAGAAGGATCCTTCGCTCAAGGACCTCGCGCTGTTCTACTACCGCAAGTTCCTCTCGGACTCGCCGCAGAACGCAGCGCAGCGCGGCACCGTCGCGGATCGCGTGAAGGCGCTCGAGAAGGAGAAGCTCGACGCCGATCTCAACGCCCCGCCCACGACCCCGACGACGCCGCCGACGACGCCCACCCCGCCCACGACGCCGACGATCGCGCCGACGACGCCGACGCCCCCGACCGAGCCACCCGCGCGCCACATCCAGATCAAGCCGCCGGGCACGTACGACATCGCCGACTTCGAGCATCAGGTCGTCGACGCCGCGCCGCCCGGTAAGCCGCTCGACGTCACCGCGTTCGTCCCCGAGGACTCGGGCTGGACGGTGACCTTGAACTACCGTGGCGCCGGGGATGCGAGCTTCACCGCGAAGCCGATGAAGTGGCATTACAAGGAGCTCGTCGCGCGCATCCCGGCGCGTAAGATGTCGGGGAGCTCGATCCAGTACTACATCGAGGTCAAGGACCAGGCCGGCGCGAAGGTGACGTCGTCGGGCAAGTCGGTGAGCCCGAACCTCGTCACGATCGACGCCTCGGCCCAGCCGCGGTTCTTCCCCGACATCACCGACGAGCCCGAGTCGACGACCGGGACCGGCACGACCGAAAATCCGATCGCGCCGAATCCGAACCCGGGCGGCAGCACCGACCAGCCGAGCGGCAATGGCTTGCTGGACGTCGGCTCGAGCAAGTTCAAGTACGCGAAGTGGGGCACGACGGGCGCGGCCGTGGCGCTGTTCGCCGGCTCGGCGATCTTTTACATCCAGGCCGGGCAGCAAGCGGACGCGCTCGTCGCCGACGCGAAGACCACGCATCCGGGCTGCGCGACCCTGCCATGCACGTTCGACGGTTACGATCGAAATCTGCAGAGCGCCGGTCAGCTCGACCAGACGCTGTCGCAGATCACGTTCGGCGTCGGCCTCGTCGCGACGGCCGCCGCGGGCTATCTGTGGTACCGCCAGCTCAGCCACAAGCCGCACGGCGAGACTGCGACGAACAAGCCAGCCGAGCCGGAGATGAGTTGGATCGTGGTGCCGTCGCTCGGCGATGGCTATGCAGGCGCCGCTGCGGCGACGAGGTTCTGATCATGCGCGGGCTCTTCATCGTCTCTCTGTTCACGACCCTCGCGGCCTGCGGGGCGTACTCGCCGAACCTGCCGCCCGATCCGTTCGTGTGCGGAGACTCGGATCCGAAGTGTCCGGACGGCTTTGCCTGCGTGCAGTCGGGCAGCCAGATGCTGTGCATGTCGACCGGCGGCGGTGGTGGCGGCGGCGGTGACAGTGGCACGTTCATGTGTGACGACGACAGCCAGCTCGAGGGCACGACGCGCAACGATACGATCGCGACCGCATTTGTCGCCGACGTCGCAGGACACGACAATATGCTCGTGTTCGATGGCGCGGCGATCTGCCCGGCGACCGACGTCGATGACTATGAGTTCACGCTTGCGACGACGATGACCATCGAGGTCCGCGTCGAGTACTACAACGGCGGACCACTCGAAGCCGCGATCCTCGCCTCGAGCGGCGAAGTGGACAAGGCAGCGACGACGCTACAAGGTTCGACTAACACGCTCGACGCAGTGATCAGCGGTGCGCCGGCGGGTACCTACTACGCTTCGGTATTCAGCTCGGGCAGCTCCGAGAACAACTACAAGATTACGATGACGCTCACGAACTGAGCGTCACGCCGCGAGCGTGAGCTTGACCGCCCAGCGCCGGGTCTCGGCGGTGAGCTCGTCGTCGTCGCCCGCAGCGGCTGTAAGCTTGGTCAGCGCGGCGCTCGCACCGCTGCGATCATCGGCTCGCCAGCACGCGCGCAGCTCCAGGCGCAGCAACGCGATGTTCTTGGCCTCGGCGTAGCTCATAGCCCCTCCAAGGAATCGTCCAGGTTCACCTTTCGCTGAGGGGGGCATGGCGTGGCAACTTTTCTGACGTCGGAGAGCCAGAAACATTCTGGTGGTCCCCGTCGGTCCCCGAGTTTGACGGATCCACGGTGCACAGGGTACCCTGGTGAAAACCTGAGTATTTTTCAGGGGGAAACTGGATGAGCCGCATCGGAGAGCTGCTGGTCCGCGAGAAGATGCTCTCGCTTCAGCAGCTGCAACAGGCCCAAGACGAAGCCAAGCGCACCGGTAAACGGTTGGGCGCGACGTTGTCGCGTCTCGGCTATGTCAACGACCAGGCGCTGACCCAGTTCGTCGCGAAGCAGTACAGCCTGCCGTCGATCAACCTGTCGGAGATCGAGATCGACGCCGGCGTGCTGAAGCTCGTGCCGCGCGAGATCTGCGAGAAGCATCAGGTCATCCCGGTCCGCCGCAACGGCCCGACGCTGATCGTCGCGATGGCCGACCCGTCGAACATCTACGCGATCGACGAGCTCAAGTTCCTCACGCAGTACAACATCGAGCCGGTGGTCGCGTCCGAGGCGAGCCTCGAGACCGCGCTGTCGCGCTACTACGACAAGGGCCCCGACCTCGACCAGATGGTCGGCGAGCTCGACGTCGACAACGTCGACTACGCCTCGGTGTCGGACGACGCGGTCAACATCGTCGATCTCGAGAACCAGGCCGGCGAGGCGCCGGTCGTGAAGCTGTGCAACGCGATCCTGCTGTCGGCGATCAAGAAGAAGGCGTCGGACATCCACGTCGAGCCGTACGAGAAGAGCTTCCGCGTCCGGTTCCGGCTCGACGGCATCCTCCAAGAGGAGATGCGGCCGCCGCTGAAGCTGCGCAACGCGATCACGAGCCGCCTCAAGATCATGGCGTCGCTCGACATCGCCGAGCGCCGGCTGCCGCAGGACGGCCGCATCAAGCTCAAGATCGGCGGCAATCGCGAGATGGACTTCCGCGTCTCGGTGCTGCCGACGCTGTACGGCGAGAAGATCGTCATGCGCCTCCTCGACAAGTGCAACCTGCAGCTCGACATGACGAAGCTCGGCTTCGACGTCAAGCCGCTCGAGGACTTCAAGTACGCGATCAAGAAGCCGTACGGCATGGTGCTCGTCACCGGCCCGACCGGCTCGGGCAAGACGACGACGCTGTACTCCGCGCTGTCCGAGCTCAACACGATCGATCGCAACATCTCCACCGCCGAGGATCCGGTCGAGTTCAACCTGCACGGCATCAACCAAGTGCAGATGCACGAGGACATCGGCCTCAACTTCGCGACCGCGCTGCGCGCGTTCCTGCGGCAGGATCCGAACATCATCATGGTCGGCGAGATTCGCGACTTCGAGACCGCCGAGATCGGCGTCAAGGCCGCGCTCACCGGCCACCTCGTGCTGTCGACGCTGCACACGAACGACGCGCCGTCGACGGTGTCGCGCCTGCTCAACATGGGCATCGAGCCGTTCCTCGTCACCGCGTCGGTCAACTTGGTCGTCGCCCAGCGCCTCGCGCGCCGGATCTGCGTCGACTGCAAGCAACCGGGCGAGAAGCACGCCGAGGCGCTCGCGAAGATGGGCATGACCGAGGAGCAGATCCGCAAGACGCACGATCATGGTCGGCCGCGGCTGCGGGACGTGCAACAACACCGGCTACAAGGGCCGCGTCGCGCTCTACGAGGTGATGCCGTTCACCGATCCGCTCAAGGAGCTCGTGCTGCAAGGCGCGTCGGCGGCCGAGATCAAGACCGAGATGATCCGCGGCGGCACGCAGATCGCTGCGCATGGCCGGCATCGCAAAGATCATCGAAGGCATGACGACTCCCGAAGAGATCCTGCGCACCACGGTCGACGACTGAATGGCCCAGCTCAACCTGCAAGCGCTGCTCAAGGCGATGCTCGACAAGGGCGCGTCGGATCTCCACATCACCGCCGGCTCGCCGCCGCGGTTGCGGATCGACGGCGAGCTCGTCCGGTTGCAGACCGACGAGCTGACCCCGGTCGACACCAAGCAGCTGTGCTACTCGGTGATGAACGACGCGCAGAAGCTGCGGTTCGAGGAGGACCTCGAGATCGACTTCTCGTTCGGCGTGCGCAACCTCGCGCGGTTCCGCGCGAACGTCTACATGCAGCAATCGTGCGTCGCCGGCGCGTTCCGGCTCGTGCCGTACAACATCATCCCGCTCGAAGAGCTCGGCCTGCCGCCGATCGTCACCGAGCTGACCGAGCGACCGCGCGGCCTCGTGCTCGTCACCGGCCCGACCGGCTCGGGCAAGTCGACGACGCTCGCGTCGATGATCGACCGGATCAACACGCGGATGCGCGGTCACATCGTGACCGTCGAGGATCCGATCGAGTTCCAGCACAAGCACAAGGCGTGTCTCGTCAACCAGCGCGAGATCGGCCGCGACTCGACCTCGTTCAAGCGCGCGCTCAAGTACATCCTGCGCCAGGATCCCGACGTCGTGCTGATCGGCGAAATGCGCGACCTCGAGACGATCGAAGCTGCGCTCGCGATCGCGGAGACCGGTCACCTCGCGTTCGGCACGCTGCACACGAACTCGGCGGTCCAGAGCATCAACCGTATCGTCGACGTGTTCCCGTCGCACCAGCAGAGTCAGATCCGCGCGGTGCTGTCGTTCGTGCTCGAAGGCGTGATCTCGCAGACGCTGATCCCGAAGGCGACCGGCAGGGCGCGCGCTCGCCGCCGAGGTGATGATGCCGAATCCCGCGATTCGCAACCTGATCCGCGAGGACAAGCTGCATCAGATCTACTCGCAGATGCAGATCGGCCAGACCAAGTTCGGCATGCAGACGATGAATCAAGCGCTGTGCGACTTGTTCATGAAGAAGACGATCACGGCTCGAGGAGGCGCTCGGTCACTCGAGCGAGGTCGACGAGCTAAAGACGATGATCCTCAACGCGGGCGGTTCGCTCGGCGGCAGTGCGGCCGCCGGCGGCTGCGGCTAAACGGTAGGAGTCACGATGGCCAAGTTCCAGTGGGAGGCTACGACCCGCGCCGGCGAGAAACGCAAGGGCGTGATGGAAGCCGACTCGGCCGAAGCGGTGGAGAGCCGGCTACGCGGCGACGGCATGACGATCGGCCGCGTCAGGAAGGAAGCGCGCGACCTCCAGATCGTCGTTCGGCTCGGGCGTCACGCCGAAAGATCTCCAGATCTTCACGCGCCAGCTCGCGACGATGATCGACGCCGGCTTGCCGCTCGTCCAGTGCCTCGACATCCTCGCCTCGCAGTCGCCGAACAAGATCTTCGGCAAGATCCTCGGCCAGGTGAAGAACACGGTCGAGCAGGGCTCGACGTTCTCCGAAGCGCTGCGCCGTCATCCCAAGGTGTTCGACGAGCTGTACGTCAACCTCGTCGCCGCGGGCGAGGTCGGCGGCATCCTCGACACGATCTTGAACCGACTCGCGATGTACATCGAGAAGGCGGTGAAGCTGAAGGGTCAGCTCAAGAGCGCGATGATCTATCCGATCGGCATCTTGGTCGTCGCGATCGGCGTGATTCTCGTGATGATGATCAAGGTCATCCCGACGTTCGAGAAGATGTATCGCGACATGGGCAATCACGAGCTGCCCGGCGCGACCCAGGTCGTGATCAAGATCTCGCATGGCGTTTTGAACAACTGGTACATCTGGGTGGGCGCGATCGTCGGCCTATTCGTGGGGATCGGCGCGATGCGCCGCACCGACAAGGGCAAGGAGACGATCGATCGGATGCTGCTGCGCGTCCCGATCATCGGGCCGACGCTGCGCAAGATCATCGTCGCGCGATTCACGCGTACGCTCGGCACGCTGCTGTCGTCGGGCGTGCCGATCCTCGACGCGCTCGACATCTGCGCGAAGACCGCCGGCAACAAGGTCGTCCAAGCCGGCATCCAACGCGCGCGCGAAAAGATCGCGAAGGTCACGACATGGCGGGGCCGCTCGCCGAGTCGAAGGTGTTTCCCCCGATGGTGGTGCAGATGATCGGCGTCGGCGAGCAAACCGGCGCGATGGATCACGATGCTCCAGAAGATCGCCGACTTTTACGAGGAAGAAGTCGACCTCGCGGTGGCTGGGCTCACCGCGCTTGATCGAACCCGTGATGATGGCGTTCCTCGGCGTCGTCGTAGGCGGCTTGATCATCGCGATGTACCTGCCGATCTTCAAGCTGGCCGGAAACATCAGCTGAGCACCGACCGAGACCGGACCGAGACCATCCCGGTCCCGATCGTCGCCCGCGGCGCGCCAACGCCGGGCGATTCGCTCGTCCAAACGCCGGCGCAACCGCCGAGTGACGTCGGCCGTCGCGTGGTGCGCCTGTTGTTGCTGCGCACGCTCGTCATCACGCGTCGTGCTCGGCTTGTCGCTGTGGTTGCTCGTCCGCGGCGAGGCGCCTGCGCGCGCCGCGGTGTGGCTGCAGTCCTCGATCATCGTCGCGACCTACGTCTCGACGATCGTGTTCGGCGTGCTGCTGCGCCGCGGACTGTCACCGCGCAAGGTCGCGCGGCCGATGCTCGCGACCGACCTGCTCGTGACCGCCGCTGCTCGTCTACGTCACCGGCGGCGCCCAGAGCCCGTACGCGTTCCTGTTCGCGCTGTCGATCGTATCGGCCGGCGCGCTGCTCGTATCGGCGCGGCGCAGCGGTCGTGACCGCGGCATCGGCGGCGGCCTACATCGCGATCGCGTTGCTCGCGTGGTCGCGCGCGATCGATCTGCCGCTGTCCGCGCAGGTTCATCCGTGGGAGCAGAGCGGCCTCGAGCTCGGTCGCACGATCGCGGTCAACCTCGCTGCCTTGATCGGCGTCGGAGCGCTCGCGTTGATCTTCGGCGACCAACTGCAACGCGGCTCCGAGGCGCTCGCGACGACGCGACGCGCCGCGGCCGATCTGCTTGACGCTGCACCAGGACATCGTGCGCTCGCTGAGCTCGGGGCTGATCACGACGACGCCCGACGGCACCGTGCTGACCTTCAACCAGGCGGCGGCCGACATCTTGCGGCGACCGGCGAGCGCACTCGCGAGTCAATCGATCGACGGCGTGTTGCCCGGCTTGTCGAGCCTGCTCGCAGGCGCCGAGTCCGAGCTGCGCCGCGCCGACCTCGCGGTCGCGGCGAAGGACCAACGCCTCACGATCGGCGTCACGGTGTCGCCGCTGCGCGATGTCCGCGACGCACGTGATCGGCCGGGTCATCAACTTCCAAGATCTGACCGAGCTGCGCCGGCTCGAGCAACACATGCAACGCGCACAACGCCTCGCGACCGTCGGTCAGCTCGCCGCCGGCATCGCGCACGAGATCCGCAACCCGCTCGCGTCGATCTCCGGCTCGATCGAGCTGTTGCAAGCATGCGCCGGTATCCGACGACGATCGCACGCTGATGGCGATCGTCCACCGCGAGATCCAGCGCCTCAACGTGCTGATCGGCGACTTGCTCGACTACGCGAACCCGCGGCCGAGCCAGCCGATCGCGCTCGACCTCGGCGTGCTCGTCGACGAGACCCTGCAAGTCGCGCGCGGCGATCAGGCGTTCGCCGAAGTCGAGCTCTCGTGCGAGGTCGACAAACCGCTGCCGGTGGTCGGCGATCCGGCAAAGCTGCGCCAGGTGGTGTGGAACCTCGTGCGCAACGCCGCCGACGCCGCTGCCGCTGCCGGCAAGCACGTCAAGGTCACCGCGCGCACCGCGCCGCGCGAGGCGACGATCGTCGTGTCCGACGACGGCCCGGGCATCCCGAGCCAACAGCTCGAGCGGATCTTCGATCCGTTCTACACGACGAAGAAGCACGGCACCGGCCTGGGCCTCGCGACCTGTCACGCGGTCATCGCCGAGCACGGCGGCAGCATCGTGGTCGCGAGCTCGGTCGGCAAGGGCACGACGATGACGGTGACCCTGCCGCGCGATGCTGACGGCGCCGCCGCTCCGCGCTAGAGTCGGTTCGTGCACTGCCCGATCTGCAGCCAACCCGTCGACGGTGGCGAGCTCGTGATGGTGTGCGCTCCGTGCCACCGCACGCTCGGCGGCATCGACGTCGGCACGACCGGCGAGTTTCGCGTCCCGACGCCCGACACGTTCGAGGCCGCGACCTCGGGCGAACGCCCGAACGCGACGAACGTCTGCTCGTGGTGCGGCAAGCTCGAGGTCGACGTCAAGAAGCTGCTCGGGCGCGGCGGCGTCGCGCTGTGCAACGAGTGTGTGTCGCTCGCGAGCGACATCCTCGAGGCCGAGCTCGGCCCGAGCTGGCGCTAGAGCTACCGGCTCAACGCGTCGGCGCGCTGCCGGTAGTCGTCGGCGTATGCGGTCTGGCCTTTTTGCGCCCACGCCTTGGCGAGATCGCGGCAGCGCTCGGCTTCGAGCCGCGGCGGTAGCTCGCCACCCGCGCGCATATGGTCGAGCACCGCGATCGCATCGTCGACTCGGCCCGACTCGAGCAGCGCGCGGCCGCGCGTGTGTTGCACCGACGGCACGTCGGGTCGCAGCGCCGCGGCCTCGTCGACGAACGCGAGCGCCGCGATCGGATCACCGCTGGCGAGCCGCGCGCACGCGCGATTGTTGAGCAGCACGGTGCGCTCGGCGGCCTCGAGCGCGTGGACGTCGAGGCCGGCGAGCAACGCCTCCGCGGCTGCGCCATCGCCGAGTGCGACTCAACAAGCGGCGCGCGACAGCAGCGAGGCGCGCGCGCGGCGCTCCGAGCCAGCGAGCGACTCCGAGCAAACGATAACGGCGCGCCGCGACCGGATAGTGACCTGCTTCGAACGCGCTGTGTGCGGTGCGCGGCAGGATCAGCCATACCCACAACGCGAGCCCGCCGCCGAGCCCCGCGCCGATCAGCCCGCCGAGTCGGCCCGCGGTCAGCGTGCCCGTAACCGCGAGCGCGCAGCACGCCAGTCGCGAACCCGAGCCGCGCAACGCGAACCGCATCACGCCACTGTACTACGCGTGAATCGCCGCTCGGCGATGGGAAACTGCGATCGTTGTTCGCCGTCGCTGTTACGGATTGCTCACGACCATGACCCATTGAAACGTCGCCGACGTCATCTCACCGACGTGAATGCCGAGCTGCGGCGAAGCGTTGTCGAGGGTGGTGGTTCCACTCCCGGTATCGGCGATGTCGGTCGAGTCCGCCGTATTCACCACGCGGCAGTCGTACGTGTTGCTATCGCGACGCTCGGTGAGCATATACGTGCTTGCTCCATTCCACGGATATGCGTGTTGCTCGGCGAGCCCTGTGCCGGCCAACTGCAACTCTGGTGTGTTGCTGTAGAGCAGCGCGCAGCGAATCCCGGAGCCGTCCGCATCCATATAGCCGTCGATGGAAGCCACTTCCGACCCGAGGACGTCGCTGGTGAGTGCAACCGAAGCGGTGATCGTCTCGTGGCCTGATGTCGGCGCCGGCCTGAAAAGCGTAGCGGTACTGCTGGTGGTGACGATCGAAGCATCGCCGGCGCCGTCGCTGGTCCATGACGAGCCGGCAGATGACGACCAAGTTCCCGGGATCGCGCCCCGGAAGCCGTCGAAGAACGCCACGTAGTCGCCCGGCGTGTCGGGGTTCGGATCGCACGCATCGCTCACTCCATCGCCGTCCGAGTCGAGGACAGGATCCGAATCGGCATACGGCGGGCAGGGATCGCACGCGTCCCCGAAGCGATCGCCGTCCTCGTTGAACTGATCCGGGTTGCGGACCGTGGGGCAATTGTCGAGGTCATCTGTGACGCCGTCGCAGTCGAGATCGTTCGGGCATCCTGTCGCATCCACCGCGACGGCATCGCCGCTGTCGTCGGCGGCATCGAGAATCGCGCCGCACGTCGCCGTCGCACCTTGAGCTCGACAGCGCCCTTCCCCGCCGCACGTAAAGCCGCTCGGGCAGCCGGACTCGTCGGAGCAGCTGATCGCGCAGTCGCGGAAGCTCGCGCTGTAGCCGCACGACGCGAGCACGGCCGCGAGAGCGATCGTTAGCCTCACCATGAGCGGCTCCACGACACGACGGCGCCGCTGTCGTGTGATCGCACAGTGACCGGCGTGACGTGGATCTCGTCCGTGCGATCGCCCAGGTAGTACAGCGCGGCGCCGCCGGCGAGCGCGAGCGCACCGAGCGCATCGAACGTCCAGCCGAGCGCTGCGTCGCGATGCCCGGCCGCGTCCCGGTCCGTCTCGAGCGCCCAGTTGCACGAGACGGCGCATGCGGTTGTCACGTCGTTACCGAGCGTCGACGCGTGATGGCCGAGGCCGAGGCCGATCGCGAGCACCGCGACGCCGGCGCCCGCGGTTGCGATACCCGCGAGCTTCATCGTGCGGCCCGGCGCCGCGACAGGTCGATCGAGGACGGGCGGCTGGATCGTCGCGCCACACGTCGGCTCGAGCTCGCGGACGAAGTCGTCGGCGAGGGCACGCTGCTCGGCGGTCGGCTCCAGCGCGAGAAAACGCTTGTAGGTGAACAGCGCCGGTTTGCACTCACCTTTGAGCCGATACGCTTGAGCGATGTTGAACAGCAGCCCGCTCGCGCCGGACAACTTGTACGAGGCCTGCCAGTCGGTAATCGCGGTGGCGTAGTCGGCTCTGTCATACGCGGCTTGACCGTCGGCATAGAGCTCCTCGGGCGTCGGCGCAGCCATCGCGCTGGCATCGAGCGCGGCGACGATCGCTGTGGCGAGCACGCGCTTCATTTCGAGCTCGGTTTCGGCGGGAACGGGTTGATCGTCTGGTTGCGGTCGAGCGGTTTCTCCGGCGAAACCGGTGGAGTCGTGTCGCTCGGTGGCGGGACATGCTGTGGCTCCGGCTCGAGCGCGGGTTTCGCCGGCGTCGTCACCGGCGGCGCGTCGTTCGTCTCGATCGGGGGTCGGCTCGCGGGTGGCTTGGCTCTCACCCGCTGCGGCGCGCTGGGCTTGGCGATCGGGCTTGCTACGCCGACGTTCGGTACGACCGCAGCGTCGGCTAGATCCGCCGGCGCGATCGGCGACACCCTGGCTCCGGCATCGATCGCGATCGACACCGGCGTGCTGGCGTCACTCGCGTTCGTCTCGTTCGAGCTCTTGCTGGTCGCGATCGCGATCACGACTATCGCCCCGACCGCTGCGACGGCCACCGCGAAGCGCGCCGTTGACCGACGACGCGGCGGAGGCATCACGCGCACCGCGTTCGGTGCAAGGTCCGCCTGCGACGCGAAGTCACGGATCGAGCTCGCCGGATTTGCAGTCGTGAAGGCCGAGCGCCGTAGCGCATCGATCGTCTCTTGGACATGTCCGAGCGTCGGGCGCTTCGCCGGATCCTTCGCGAGCATCGCAGACAGCAGCGCGTCGAGCGCCGTCGGAATCGCTCTCCACAGCGTACGTGGCTGCGGCGCCATGCACTCGAGATGAGCACCGACCAGCTCGGCGACCGTCTTGCGCTCGAACGGTACTCGCCCGAGGATCATCTCGAACGCCACGCCGCCGAGCGCGTAGATATCCGCCCGGTGATCCACGGAGCCCGCGGCTTTGATCTGCTCGGGTGCCATATAGACCGGGGTACCGATCAGTGCGCCGGTCTGGGTTGTCGCGATGCCGTCGTCGTTGTGCACGACCTTCACGATGCCGAAATCGAGGAGCTTGACGACGGCTGGCGCGCTGCGTTTGCGCTCGATGAAGATGTTTTCCGGCTTGAGATCGCGATGAACGATCCCGGCCTCGTGCGCCGCTTCTAGCCCCCTCACGATCTGGTCGATCAACTCGAGAGCTTCATCGAGAGGTACCCGACCGCGATCGAGGCGCGCGCGCAACGGCTCGCCGGTCAAGTACTCCATCACGAAGTACGGGCGGCCGTCGGCGAGCTCTCCGAAACCGAACACGTCGACGATGTGAGGGCTCGCTAGCTGCGCGAGTGATCGCGCCTCGCGACGAAAGCGTGCGATCGAATCAGCATCGCGTGCCATCCCGTCGCTGATGACCTTGATGGCGGCACGCTTGCCGAGGATCGGGTGAACTGCGGCGTAGACGACGCCCATCCCACCCTGCCCCAGCTTGCGCTCGATCTCGTACTCGCCGACGACCGAGCCCGGCGGCAGATCGACCGGATCGCGGCGCGAGGCCTCGAGTGCGTCGCGCGGTCGAGGCGCGGGGTGGACGACCTCCTCGAACAGTTGCGTCCGCCCGTCGGAGCTCGACCCGCTGTCGAGCGGATCTATCGCGCTCACGCGTAGCTCCTCGACACGCACGCTCGAGCCTTGGCTCGAGTCGGTCGACATCGCGGCGGACGGGTTGGCAAGCTCGGTCCCACCATCCCCCAAGGCCCCGCGCCGGTCCGACATACCCACTGCTTCGATGGTACCCGGGCGCTGACTATCCGAGCAAGGCGATTGCCGGTGGCACATGGCTGTACCGACGGATCACTTGCAACGTTGCAGACACGTGGCGGGAACCGACTTCTACGAGCACCTCGGGCGACGGATCGCGGTTTTCGCAAGACGCTCGGATCGAGCCAAGAGAAGCTGGGCGAACGAGCTCGGGTGGGCTCGAATGGGCTATCGCCGGCCGGAGCTCGCCGCACAGGCGTCGCACATCCCTCGGACCTGGACCTCGAACTCGCCGAGCTTGATCGAGCGCGGTGCCTTCACCCGGCTCGTCGTGACCTTCATATCGTTCAGGCACGACACGGTGCCGCAGCTCGCGCAGATGAAGTGCGGATGCGCTCGGGCGTGCGGTGCGCTCCGAGCCGGCTCGAACCGCCACGTGCGATCGCCGACGGCGACCCGGCGCACGAGGCCGGCGCGCGCGAGGTCCATCAGGTTGCGATAGACCGTCGCGCGATCCTGGGCGTCGCCGCCGAGGCGCTCGGAGATCTCGGCATGCGATATCGGGCGCTCGCTCGCATTCACGATGCCGAGCACGGCGATGCGCTGCAGCGTCGCGCGCAGCCCGGTGCCGCGAATCGCGGCCCGCAATTGGTCGTGGGTCACGTGGCGAACGCGGCTACTGCGCCGGCGCGATCATCGGGTGATAGAACGGATCGGATGCGTTCTGGCCCACGATGTAGCAGAGGCCGTTCGCGTTGAGGTGCGTCTGCGACTGCGCCGAGAACGCCATGAATGCCGACAGCCCGGAGATGTTCGCCGACGGCACGCCGTTGAGGTCGAGCGTGACCTGGCTCGGGTTCGTCTGATCGGTGGTGAACGTGCCGGTCGGGTTGTTCAGGTACGGCGCGCGATCGGGTAGTGGACTGCCATCGCGAACGTAGTCGCGAGCGGCTTGTCGGCGAGCGAGCCGAGATCGAGCGGCGTCGTGTTCGTATCGGCACCGGCCCACGCGGCGATGTAGTCCATGCGCAGCGGCGTGCCCTCTTGCTTGAGCTTGTCCCAGAACACGTGGTCGGTGTGCACCGTGACCTGCGCGATCGTCGCGCCGTTGGTGTTCGGCTGGACGCCGCGGTTCGCGAGGTTCTCCTCGTCCATGTCGCCGTTGAACGGGTTGATGCAGTTGATGCTCGACGTCGCATCGTTCCAGCCGAACGCGAAGTGAACTTGTGGAGCGGTCGTGTACGCATCCATGACGGGATCGTAGACACCGCCGGCGAGGGCCTCGAACTTCGCCTCGGTCGGTGCATCCGGGTACTTGCCGGTCCCGACGAAGTTCGCGCGCGCCTCGATGTACTTGTCCCAGTGGTTCTTGACCATCGTGTCGTAGATCGCGAGCTCGCTCTCGGTCAGGTTGACCTGGGTCGCCGGATACTGCGCCGGCACGGTGTCGTAGCTGAACGCGTAGAGCGTGCTCGAGTCGAACGCCGTGCCGTCGTCCTGCGTGTCCCACTTGAAGATGCCGCCCGCGGGCTCCTCGCCATCGGCACCGACGAAGCCGTTGAAGCCATCGGTCGCGAGCTGATGGATGTCGACGACGTACGGGCCGGGCTTCATCGCGACGATGCCGTTGAGCTGCTGCTGGTTCGAGTACTGGACTGCGCCC
Organism: uncultured delta proteobacterium; assembly: GCA_963848295.1. GTDB lineage: Bacteria > Myxococcota_A > Polyangia > Haliangiales > Haliangiaceae > JABFXX01. The sequence goes on from CAWKDB010000010.1 coordinate 1,135,252, forward strand.
GGGCTGAGCCGAACGTTGCCGATCACGACGATGTACTTCTCGAACGTCACGCTCCAGCCGTCGACGAACTGCGGATCGCCGACGTTGACGGGCTGAAACGGCAAGCCGTTCTCGCCGAGCGTCTCGCCCGAGATCGTGACCTCGATCGACAGCGGCGTGTTCGGGGCTCGTCGCGTGTGAAGCCGGGGTCGAACGAGCCAAGTGCGTTGAGGCCGGCATCGGCGGTCGATGGCGCGTCCTTGGGTGCGTCGGTTGTAGCGCTACCACCGCCGCCACAGGCGGCGAGCAGCGCGAATGGCAGTTACGGATGACATGCGGTGAATCACGGGAGCTCCTTAGTTGGTTGAAACGAGGTCGAAGAGGTAGACGCCGGTCTCGCCCTTGACGCCTTCGAGCAGCTGCGCCGCGAACGTCGTGTCGACGGTCCACGTGTAGCCGCCGAACGGCGGAGGGCCGTTGGCGATCTGGGAGAAGTCGGATTGATCGAACCAGTGCGTCGGATCGACGTGCAGCTCGAGCTGCTGCGGCGCGGCGGTGAACGCGAGGTCGACGGACGCGCCGCGGATCCGCTGCAGATCGGCGAGCGGCTCGGTCGTGGTGACCAGCGTCTGATCGATCACGATCTGGCCCTGGAACGGCACGGTCAGCGAGGCATTGGTCGCCGTGCCCGCGACGAACGCGAAGCCGCCGCCGATCGTCTCGGCCTCGTCGGGCTGCGCGAGCTGATTGGTCTGGTCGGGCGGCAGCAGGCCGATCTCGACCGACACCGTGGTGCCGGTCTCGCCGTTCGCGCCGCCGGTCACGTCGTACAGCGTCGGATCGAGCGCGTCGATGATCGTCTGCTCGGTCGCCTGGATGATCACGACGCCGGAGCGGAACTCGCCGGTCGACGGCGGATCGACGTTGAAGTAGAACGGCCCGGCGGCGATCAGCGCTTGCTGCAGCGTCACCGTCCAACCGGTCGGTGTCGTGAAGGCGCCGAGCGCCGTGCCGCCGGCTTGAAACGGCAACGACACGAGGTCACCGCCGGTCGTGTTCGTGCACGCCGTCGCGAGCACGAGGAGGAGCGCGGCGCCTCATCGCGTGCCCTCGCGATCCAGTAGAAACGCGAGCGTGAACATCACCGTGCGCGGCGGTGCGGCGGTGAAGTTCAGCGCGGGCGCGAGCGTCGGGTACGCCGGCCCGTTGTGAAAATCCGACGCGTAGAAGTACTCGGTCAGCGGGTAGCGCGCGTTCGCGAGGTTCGCGATCTGCACGCCGAGCCGGATCCATCGCCAGCGCACGCTCGCCGACGCGTCGACCGTGAACGTCGATTGTGACTCCTGGCCGAGCGGCAGTGCGCGCGGCCCGACGAAGTTCAAGCCCGAAGCCGGCGCTGCCGATCAGCGGATGACCGTGGAGTTCGAGCGCGTCGGGGAGGGCGTGGACGACCGAGGAGTCGGACCGCGCGACCGTGCTCGGCACGTACGGCACGAGCGTGTGGTCCTGATCGTAGGTCGCATACGCGTAGGTGAACGAGGCCAGCTCGTTGAACCAGTGCCCGGCGGCGTGCGCCGCCAGCACCAACCCGCGCCGCGTCGTGCCGGTCGAGGCCGACAGTCGCCCTTGGAGCGGATCGAAGATCAGGTCGCGATCGACGTGGGTGTAGTAGCCGACCGCGCGCGCGGTGATGTCGAGGTCCTTCCAGCGATCCTCGTCGCGGTCTTGCGCCCACTTGCCGTGGTAGACCGCGCCGCCTTCGTAGGCGTGCAGCGTCGAGAACGGCGCATTCTCGTCCTGGCTGATGTACTGCGCGTCGAGCGACTGCGCACCGACGCCGGCGCTCGCGGTGAGCGACACGCCGCCCGGGAGCTGCGCGATCGCGGTCGCCTTGGGCTCGGTGATGACGCCGGTCGCGGTGATCCGCGACGTCGGCTGCCGCGGCCCGGCGGAGTCGTACGCCGGGCACAACACGTTGAGCGGCTGGTTGCGCTGGTAACCGCCGTCGGTCGCGCAGTTGTTGAGGATGTCGTAGCTGAAGAACTCTTCGCGCGCGCCGCCGCGCAGCGTGAGCCAGCTCAGCGGATGGAGATCGAGATCGGCGAACGCGGCGAGGTTGAGGACATCGGTCGTCAGCGTCGTATCGATCAGGTACGGGATGTCGCTCCCGAACCGCAGCCGCTGGATCGAGGGATCGGTGTGGTCGTAGCGCGCGTAGTAGCCGAGCTCGACCGATTGCGACTGACCGAGCGCGTGCCCGGTGCGCCGATACGAGCCGCGTGCGCCGGCGGTGACCGCGTCGTAGTCCTGCTCGATCGCGTCGCCGCGCTGCGGGTGAAACGACTGACCCGGCTCGGGGTTGTCGAGCAGGAACCCGGTGAAGTCCTCGACGATCCGCAGCGTGCGGTAAGTGAGAAATACCTGCTGCTTCGCGACCCCGTCCTCGAGCGGATTCTCGAGGCTGAACGACAGCGTGTAGCGCTGGGCGTCTCCGCCCTGGCTCGGATCCTCGGTGCCGTAGTAGTCGATCTTGCCGTCGGCGATATCCGCGGCGCGCACGACACCCGCGGCCTTGTAGTGCGTGCCGTACGCGGTCGCGAGCAGGCGCCAGATCCCGTGCTCGCCGAGCGTGCCCTCGTATTGGCCCATCGCGGTCGCGGCGCTGTCCGCGCGATTGACGCCGTAGCCGGCGCTGTTGAAGATCTGCACCGCGCCGAACGTGGCGTCACGCTCGGCACGCGGTGCCCACAGCGCGAGCGTGCGCGTCGTGCCGAACTGGCCGGCGCTCTGTTCGAATTCCAGGCCGCGTTCCGCGACGCCGAGCTCGTAGTTCGCACTGCCCGCGACCGAGAAGTCGCCTTGATGCGGATCGAACGGCCCCTCGATCACGCGCAGCGACTTGACGACCTCCGGGATGATGAAGTGCGTGTCGGCGTAGCCGTGACCGTCGGTGTTGTCGACCTCGTTGATCGGGACACCTTCGACGGTGAACTCGATGTCCTGGCCCTGCTCGGCGTCGAACCCGCGCAAGAACACCTGATCGGCGTGACCCGCGCCGCCCTCGTTGGCGAGGAACAAGCCCGGCGCCTGCTCGAGCATCTTGCCGGCGCTCGCCTGCGCGGTCTTCGACAGCTGCGACGGCGTGATCTCGATCGTGCTCGCGCCGCGGTCGAGCTGCTTGGTCGCTTTGCGGGTCGTGCCGGTCATCGTGATCACCTCTCCGATCGCCGCGGCCGGATCGAAGTGGACGGCGACCGTGATATGGCTCGCGACGGGCTTGCCATCCTTGTGAGCGGGCCCGAAGGTCCACCCGAGCACCGAAGCGGTCGCGAGGTCGTCGAACTGCGGTTGCGGCGCCGAGATCACGCGCGGATTACTCGGCATCCCCGCGCTGTCGACCTCGACGTGGACCAGCACGTCGGTGACGCGCTGCTGCTTCTTCGGGAGGTCGGGATAGATCGGCGGTTGCTGGACGAGGATCCGGGGCGGTTCCTCGGTGGACGGCTGCGGCGGCTGTCGCACGGCCGGGGCCGGCGCGGCATCGCTCGGGGCCGGCGCGGCATCGCTCGGGGCCGGCGCGGCATCGTTCGCGGCCGCGGGTGCATCGGTCACGCCGGCATCGACCGGTTGTGACCGCGCAACGCGCGGGAAGGCGATAAACAAGAGCATGGCAAAGGCGGTTTTTGCGTATGGACGGATCACGGCGACTCTTCCAGCCGGCGCTCGCCGCATAGCTACGGCGAGCAACAGGCGTACGACTCGGCCGATCGCGCGCGCGACCAGCCGACATGCGCGGCGCAGCCTCTAAGCGCACTCCGCGCGATGCGCGGGCGCGATCGAAACCACGCTCAGGCGCGAATGGGCGGCGAGGTCTTCGGCGCGAACCGGTAGCGGCTCGCGACGATGGTCGTGACGTGCGCGGGCGCGCAGTCGGTCCGGGTCTCGAGCCTCGGTGACAGCGCCACGACGCGCGAGGCTTCGTGGTGAACGGCTTGGTGAAGCGCCTTGGAGATCTCGCACGGACCGTCGTCCGGCTGCCCGTCCGGCGACGGGTGGACGTCCGACTGCGCGCCGTGGTGGTGACCGACGAGCGAGATCGCGTGATGGAGCTCGCCGGTGTGCGGATCGAGGACGTGCGCGACCTGCGCCTCGTGGCGCATGCCGAGCACCCCCGCGGCGACGAACGACAAGCATGCGACCGCGGCAAGGACCCGGCGCGCGAGGGACGCGCTCCGGAACTCCTGCATACGAGTTGCAAGTGTCACGGCTCAACACATGGCATGTTCAAAGCGATCGAGTCAAGCGCAGCTCGTGAATCGCGTGACAGGCGTGATCGATTCCGCAACTATCACGACGATGCAGGAGCATCGAAGTCGCAACAACGTCCACGGTTTGACCGCTCTATCGGCAGACGTCGCATAGCCCGCGCAGGTGCACTTCCACCTCGCGTTGACGGACGGCGCGCGGCGTGTTCGCTGGTGACAAGGCGACGGTGGTATCCGAGAGGCACTCGACGGTGCCGCACTCTGTACAGACAAAGTGCGGATGCGACTTCGCCTCGTGCGCGCTGTCGATCACCTCGAAACGCCACACGTGATCACCGACATCGGTGCGCCGCAGGAGACCAGCTTCGGCGAGGTCGACCAAGTTGCGGTAGATCGTGGCCCGGTCCCAAGCCGCGTGCTCGAGTCGATCGGCGACCTCGCCATGAGACATCGGCTCTCCGACGACCCGCAGTAGATCGAGTACGGCGATACGCGAAGGCGTCGCGCGCATACCCTTGCTTCGAAGTTCGTCACGCAACTCGACTCGTTTCGAGCTACGCGCCATGAGTCCACTCTACGCCGTCGAGAGCGGTGACGCAACCGAGCTTCAGATGCGACCGTACCGCAGGTAGCCGTTATCGCCGTCGGGCAACGCTACGCTCCTCGAGCCGAGGGGTCGTGCTGGGCGTGGCCACAGCGCCTTCGCGCATGCCGATTCGGAGTGAGACGTTCCCGCTATACGCATAACGTATCTTTCTGCATAATCGTTGCATCTATGGCGGGCGCATCATGTTCGGCGTAGCGCTGTTGCTCTCGATCGGTGGGTTGATGATCGGCCCGGCGATTACCTCGTGGGCGCACGGTCGATCGGCCTGGCTGCGCGTGATCGATGCGGGGATGCTCGGCATCGTCTTGCCGCTCCTATTGCTTCGCCTGGTGCCGCATATCGTCGACGAGATCGGCGGGATCGCGGTGGCCGCCGTCGCCGTCGGCTACGCCGCGTTCACCGCGCTCGAGTCACGTACCCACGGGCGCGCGACGCAGCTCGGCGCAGCGATCTTGTTGCCGACGCTCGGGATCCACTCGTTCTTGGACGGCACCGCGCTCGCGATCGCGTTCCAGCACGGCGGGACCGACGCTGCGGGAGCGACGCTTGGAGCGGCGCTCGTGCTCCATCGCATCCCCGAGGGTTTGGTCATCGCGACCGCGCTCGTGCCGACGCTCGGGGTCCGCGGCACCATGTATCGGGTCGCGGCGCTCGGTGCGATGACGATCACCGGCGCCCTGATCGGGCGCGAGCTCCTGGCGCACACGCCCGACCGCGCCTTGCACGTGGTCGTCGCGGTCGGTCTTGGTGTGATGCTCCGGATGGTCCTGCACAGCCATCATCGCGAGCACGTCGACGCCGGACCGCGGCGCGAATGGCTCGATGGCGTCGCCTTTGTCGGTGCCGCCTCGCTGTCGTTCGCAGTGCCAGCCCCGTGGCAGTTGTTCGAGCAAAGCCAGCCACACGAGATGTCGGCGGCGCACGCGATCGTTCCGCTGTTTCTGGAGACGGCGCCTTGGGTGCTCGCAGCGCTGATCCTCGGGCAGGTCGCCGACCGGCTCATAGCCTGGCACCACGCCGATCGCTCGTGGCCGGCGGGTTGGCTGGTCGCGATCATCCTCGCGCTTTTCTGGCTCGGGCCGTGGTTCGCATTGGCGATAGCGGTCCTCGGGCCAGGTGTCGTGTGGTGGAGCTCGCGGCGAGAGCCGACGCTGGGCTCGTTCATTCCAAGGGCGACCGCGGTGATCCCGTCCTACGCAGCAGGGATCGCGATCGCGGTGACACTCGAAGCAGCGGTCCCGGCGAACGCGCTGGACTTGATGTCGACGTTGGGATGGATCGCGCTGCCGATCACCCTCGCGGCCGCGTGTCTGGTACCGATGAACGCGGCTGGACTGCTCCCGATCACGGCCATCCTCGTCCACAAGGGCTTCGAGCCGGGCTTCGGGCTGGCGTACGTGCTCGCATCGGTGGTCGTCGCGTCGCGCGACCGGCAATTCCCGATCTCTTGGCGCGTGCCGGCGGCGATCGTCGTCGCGGGAGCCGGTTCGATGGTGATCGGCCCGGTACTCGAACCGCTTCCGCGCCTGCACGAGCTCGGTCATCACCATCACGCGGCCTTCGAGTACGTGACCGCGATCGCGGTTGCGGCGTGGATTCTGTTCGAGGTCGTGCGTCGCGGTCCGCGGCCGTTTCTCGAGCAGATTCGATAGCCTGATGCTCCGCGAATCGAGCTTGACTCGACGATCGATCCGGTCTATCAGTTCATCATTCGTTGAAATGACATCTCGAAAGGACTCCGGCGATGAGCCACCCACCAAGTTCACACCCAACACGATCATGTTCATGGCGCCAACTGCGGCCACCGCGCTGTCCGGCACGGCGGACCATGTCGATTACCTCCACGACGGCCACCTCCACATGGTTCATGGCGATCACATCGATGAGTGCACCGGTCGCGGTCGACGCATCGAACCCGGCCGGCTGCACGCCGGGTCACGCGTGCAAGGGCCACGTGGCCGGTCACGCGCACGGTGCGACCTGTGGCCACGAGGCGGTACCGCACGGCGACCACGTCGACTATCTGGTCGATGGCCACCTTCACCACGCGCACGCCGGGCACTGCGATGACCACGGCGCGCTCGCAGAGCGCGTGATCCGGCAGCTCGGACACTTCATCATTTGTGCGGTCGATGGAATAATCGACCGATGAATTCCACGTCAGCGGCGCCAGCGTGCCGGTCATGCCCACGCTCACCGGCGCCCGCCAAAACGCCCCTCCGACACTCGCATTCGCGCGTGCGGCCGCGTTGTTTCGCGCGGCCGGCGATGTGCCGCGGCTGCGCCTACTGCACACGCTCGCCCACTCCGAGTGGTGCGTGTCGGAGCTCGCCGAAAGCGAGGGCACGAAGCTCTCGACGTTGTCGCAGCAGCTACGGGTGCTCTACGCGGAGCGAATCGTCGAGCGCCGCCGCGAGGGCAAGCACATCTATTATCGTCTCACCGACGAGCATGTTCGCGAGCTGGTCAGCACCGCGCTCGCCCACGCCGGCGAGCTCGGCTAGCGCGGTCGGCCGCGCGACCGGACTCGAGTTGTCATCAACGCGTTAGACTATTGCAATGCCTATGCATGTGCTATGACTGTGCGACCTGATGGACGAGACGCCGGCGCCACCAGACGAACCCGCACGACGGTCTTCCGAGCTCGACCCGTATCGCGGCGTGCTTCGCTTGCTCGTCGCGCTCGCGGCGCTCGGAGCGATCGGGGCGTTCGGAGCGGCGATCGCGATCCCGGCGCCGGCGGCGCTCGATGCGGCGGTCACGTTGGGACTTGCTGCCGGAGTGATCGGCGGTGCCGCAAAGGCACGAGCGCTCCGCCGCCGACGACCCCATCGAGCCGCGGAACCGCTCGCGGTTCCGCGAGTCGAGGCTGAAGCACGACCTCCGGACGCGACGCCGTCCGTGACGTCCGAACAGCCGGTGTCGACGTCCGAACCGCCGCCGACGGCGTCGACCGAGCCTCCCGCGCCGGCGGCACCAACGACCGAAGCCGCGGTCGCCGGTCCGGTCTCCCCCGAGCGGACGAAGGCTCCCGAGCGCATCGCGCCGCCTTCACCAGCCGAAGAGCTGGACAATACGCGTACGTGGGTCGCAGGGGCGACCATCACGGTCATCGCGCTCGAGCACGTATGGCTGCTCGGCACCGCGTTCCGCCCGGGCTGGGTCGCGACCGGCCTCGTCGTTGCGGCATGCCTCGCGGCAGCGGGCGTCGCCGGCCTCGCCGCGCGATACCTGATGTCGGTCGAAGCGGCGCAGCTGCCGGAGTCCTCCTCGCTCGGTCGAGGGGCACGCGTCACCGCGTGGGTGCTCGTGCTCGTCGCGATCGCCGCGACCGCGGCCGGGTTCGGCCTCACCGCTGTGTTCTGGGTCGCCCATCTGCTCGCCGCCACCGTGATCGTTGGCACGTGCATCGGCCTGTTTCGCAAGCACATCGATCGCGAGCGTCCCGAGTTTCCACTCGACCTCGGCGTACCTGCCGTGCTCGGCGCGCGACCCAACATCATCGCCAGCATGCTCGACGCGGCGCGAGCGCCAGCTCGGGATCGATCTGCGCTCGACGTGGGCGCTGACCGTGCGTCCGCCGCAGCATCGTACCGCTCGCGCTCGGCCTCGCGTCGCTCGGCTGGTTATCGACGGCCATCTCGATCGTGCGTTCCGACGAGCGGGCGTTCGTCGAACGGTTCGGTGTCCGGCTCGATGGGCCCGCGCGCTCTCGCCCGGTATCCACCTGCACTGGCCGTGGCCGATCGACCACGTGACGCGGATTCCGGTCCAGCGCGTGCGCTCGCTGACGGTCGGCCACGAAGGCCGAAGAGTCCGGCCCGGAGAACGTGCTGTGGGCCCGGCGAGCACGCTGCAAACGAGTACACGCTGCTGCTCGGCAACGGCCGCGATCTGATCACGATCGACGCCGACGGTCCAGTACCGCATCGTCGACGCGCGCGCGTGGGCGTACGCGCTGCTCAGAACCCGGCCGACGCGCTGCGCGCCATCGCCTATCGCGCGGTCATGCGGGCGACGGTCGAACCGCACACTCGCCGAGGCGCTGTCGCGAGAACGTCGCGACGCTGACGGCGGAGATGCGCGACGACGGTCCAGCACGACGCCGACGCGCTCGGTCTCGGCGTCGAGGTCGATCGCCTTCACGATCGGCGGGATGCACCCGCCGGTCGAGGTCGCTGCGGCGTACCAGGCCGTGGTCTCGGCCGAGCTCGGCAAGGTCACCGCGATCGTCGAGGCGCACGCGCAGCGCAATCGTGACCGTCCCGGCGGCGGAGGCCGACGGCGTGGTCAGCGCCAACGACCGCCGCGCGGCGGAGGCGCCGCGGCGCTCGCGCAGGCGGCCGGCGAGGCATGGAGCTTTCGCACGCTCGAAGCGCAGTACCACGCCGCGCCCGAGGAGTATCGCTTCCGCCGCCGGCTCGAGACGCTGGAGAAGCGGCCTCGCCGGGCGCGCGCTTCACGATCATCGATGCCCGCATCCTGCGGGATGGCGGTGGAGCTATGGCTGACGCCGTGAAGTACGCGAGACGCTGGCTGCGGGCCACGGTCGGGACTCCTGGCGCTCGCCGCGATCGTGCTTCACGCCTCGGCGGTCGTCGTGCGTGAAGGCCAGGCGGTGCTCGTCACCCGGTTCGGCGCGCCCGCTTCGCATCGCGACCGAGCCGGGGCTGCACTGGAAGCTGCCGTGGCCGATCGACGAGACGACCGTGTCTCGACATGCGGCGCCGCGTCTACGAGACCGGGCACACCGAGATGCTCACGCGCGACAAGAAGAACGTCATCGCGCGCACGTTCGTGGTGTGGCGCATCGGCGATCCGCTCGCTGTTCACCCAGGCGGTGGGCGACGCAGGCGCAGGCCGACGGCAAGCTCGACGGCCTGCTGACCAACGCCGCGATCGCGACGCTCGGCGGCCACGACCTGTCGGCGCTCGTGTCCACCGAGCCCGAACGACCTCCAGGTCGATCAGATCGAGGCCGAACTGCTGGCCTCGACCGCGCCCGTGGCATTGAAGAGCTACGGGGTCGCGATCGAACAGATCCGACTCGAACGCATCGCGCTGCCCGAGGAGAACGTGACCGCGGTGTTCGACCAGATGCGCGCCGAGCGCCGCCAGTTCGCGGCGAAGTACGAGGCCGAAGGCGAGCGCGAGGCAAGCGCGCATCCGCTCCGAGGCGGACCTCGAGGCCGCGAAGCATCCGCGCGCAAGGGCGACGAGGAAGCAGCGCGCATCCGCGGCGAGTCCGCGGCCGAGGTCGCGAAGACCTACGCCGATGCGCACAAGGTCGATCCGCGAGCTCTACCGCTTCACGCGCTCACTCGAGTCGCTCGAGAAGCTCGTCACCAGCGACGCACGTCGCTGATCCTGCGCACCGATTCCGAGCCGTTTTCGCTGCTGCAGAGCACAGCCGAGCCAAGATGAGGCGGCCGCAAGCCGCCGTCGGAGATCGCCCGGCTGGCCGCGCCGCTGGCCCGCGTGCTCGATGCCGGACTGGCGGCGCATGCACTGGTGGCTCGCGACGATGGCCGTGCTGTACGCGCTCTCCGGCGATCACGCATCGTCAAGCCGGACGAGGTCGCGGTGGTGCTGCGCTGGGGCGCATGTGGTCGAGTGGAACGCACGGGCCGGGCCTCGCTGTTCGCGCTACCGCGGCCGATCGATGAGGTCGTCCGCGTTCCGATCAAGCACGTCTCCGAGTTCCGCATCGACACGCTCGCGACGTGCGTACGGGGTGATCGAGCACGCTCGATCCGGTGCAGGCAGGGCTACGCGCTCACCGGCGATCACAACATCGTCCATGTCGAGATCGTCGCGCACTACCGCGTCCGCGATCCGGTCGAATGGGCGTTCTACGGTCCCAACGCCGACGACGTGCTGCGCGTCGAGGTCACGCGCCGCGATGGTGCGGTCGCTGGGCGAGATGGGCGTCGATCGCGTGCTGTCCGACGGCCGCAAGGAGCTCATCGCGACCGCGACCGCGGCGCGCGCAGGCCGGCCTCGATGCCGCCCAGCACCGGGCTCGAGCTGACTCGTCGCTCGAGCTCACGCGACTCGGCTCCGCCCGTCGCGGTGGCGCGCGAGTTCGACGCGGTGCAGAGCGCGTTCATCGGCGCCGAGACGCAAGAAGAAGGAGGCCCAGGCGTACGCGCAGAGCGCGATTCCCGCACGCGCAGGCGGCCGCCGATCAGGCGGTCCAAGCTTGCACGCGGCGACGCCGCCGACGGCCATCGCTCGACGCCAAGGGCGACGCCGAGGCCTTCCTGGCGCTCGACCCAGCAGTACCGCCAGAACCCGATCGTCGTACGCGAGCGGCTGTACCGCGATGCCGTCGAGCAAGCGCGATCGGCGTGCCGCGAGCGTGCGCTGGGTGCCGCCACCCGACGGCGCGCGATATACGGAGCTTCCGGATCGCGATCGACCGCACGGACGCCGGCCGGGCGCCGACTCCGAGCTCCGGCCGCGCCTGCCGCCGGAGGACGCCGTCCGACGAGCAGGACGAGGCGCCGTCCGACGACCTCGGGCGGACGATCGATGGAGGACGTGCTGATCGAACCGGTGCCCGGCGTCCTGGCTGCCGAGGAGCGCCGCCGGATCAGCGTCGGCTCGGCACCGGCCTCGCCGGCCATCGGGCTGCTCGCGCTCGGCACGGTGCTGCTTCACGCTCGCGCCCGATCAATGGCAGATCGGCGAGCTGTGCCGCGGCGATCGCCGCGCTCGTCGTCGCGGCGTTCCGACGCTGATTCGGGCATTCGCGGCATCATCACCGGCGACACGCGCCGCACGACCGATCAGCTCGTCGCGATCGCGGTCCTCGCCGCCGCGGCGACCGGCCACTTCGTCACCGCGACGCTCATCCCGCTGTTCCTCGAGATCGGCCGGCTGTTCGAGGAGCGAAGCGCGCTGGGGGCCCGCGCCGCCATCGACGGCATCCGCGCGCTCGCCGCGCGCCAGGCCGTCAAGCTCCACGGCGACGAAGAGCTCCGCGTCGATCCCGACACGCCTGGTGGTCGGCGACGAGATCCTGTCCGTCCGGGCGAGCGCATCGCGGTCGACGGCACCGTCCTCGACGGCCGGCGGCCGTCGATCCATCCGCGATCACCGGCGAGTCAGTGCACGACGACGTCGGGCCCGGTAGCCCGGTGTTCGCCGGACGATCGCGCTCGACGGCATGCTCAGGATCCAGGTCCGCGGTGCCGGTGCCGAACACCGTGCTCGGCCGCGTGGTCAAGCTGCTCGCCGACGTCGAGCGCACGTCGGTGCCCGATGCTGCGCGTTATTCGAGCAGCGCGCCGGCGTGTGGCTGCCACTGGTGCTCACGCTGGCGGCAACGACGCTGTTCTTCACCAAGGATCTGTCGCGCGCGATCACGGTGCTCGTCGTCGCGACCCCCACCGCGCTCGTGGTCGCCGGCCCGGCGGCGATGGTCGCCGCTATGAGCGTCGCGACGCGGCTGCGCATGCTCGTCAAGAGCTCCGACTTCTTCGAGCGCGCGCCCGACGTCGACACGCTGATCCTCGACAAGACCGGCACGGTCACGCTCGGTGCGCCGACGGTCACCGAGCTGCGCCCGACGGCGGGCGTCGCCGACGACGAGCTTGCTCGCGACCGCGGTCGCGTGCGCTTCGGCTCGCTGCACCCGGTGTCGCGCGCGGTCGTCGCGGCCGGGCACGCCCGCGGGATCGTCGCGCCGACCGAGCGAGCTGCAGGAGCGTCCGGGCCTCGGCGTGCTCGCTCAGGTCGATGGCGAGCCGCTGCGTGCTAGGTCGGCGAGCGCTGCTCGCGGAGTGCGGGGTCGAGGTCGCCGCCGACATCGATGACGACGTCTCGCAGGTCTGGGTCGCGCGCGCCGGGAGATGCCTCGGACAGATCGTGCTGCGCGACCGTCCGCGGGGCGAGGCCCACGAAGCGCTCGCGGCAATGCGCGCGCTCGGAATCGACCGATTCGTGCTGCTCACCGGCGATCGTGCCGCGGCAGCCCACGAGGTCGGCGCGGCGCTCGGCATGGACGAGGTGATCGCCGAGGTCTTGCCGGCGCAGAAACTCGAGGTCATCCGCGCCCATCAGAAGGCCGGCCGCGTCGTGATGATGGTCGGCGACGGCGTCAACGACGCCCCGGCGCTCGCAGGCGCCGACGTCGGCGTCGCGGTCGGCGCCGAGCTCAACGAGGTCGCGCTCGGTGGCGCCGACGCCGCCTTACTCGGCGCCGACCTGAGGCGCCTGCCGCGCCTCATCAGGCTCGCCGACACGACGCGCCGCATCCTCGGTCAGAACGTCTGGCTCGCCTTCGGCCTCTCGCTCATCCTCATCGGATTCGCGGCGCTCGGTGCGCTCGATCCGATGACCGGGGCGCTGGCGCAGAGTGCGGCGGTCATCCTCGTGGTCGTCAACAGTGCGCGCATCCTCCGGTTCGATGACAAGGCCGCGGCCGTCGACGCCACGCGCGATGCGCCTGGTGAATCTCCACAACCCGCAGCCGCGACCGCAACATGAACGACAGCGTCGCGGGTTGCCGAGACTTCTGGACGAGATCGCGACGCTGAACCGCCGCCCCGGCTCGAACCAGGTGTGCTCGCCGTACTGACCGCGTGTCATGCTGGGAGTGGGCAACCGATCGCCCACTCGGAGGTCTCACCAGCGATGCGCGGCTCGGTGCTCGTGGCGTCAGCGGCGGTCCACGCCGCGCTGTTCGCGGCGATGATGCACTGGCTCGATCGCGACGACCATCTGGCACTTGCTGGCACGGCGCCGACACGGGCGCAGCCGACGCCGATCGAGATCTTGCCGCCGAGTGCCAGCCCGCCGATCGACGTCGAGATGTTACCGCCGGATGTCACGACCCCGACCGCGCCGCTCCCGCCGTCCGCGCCTGCGCCTGCGTCGAATCGCGCGACCGCGGCGCCGGCCTCGAGCAAGGCGGTCGCCTCCGCGATCGCGCCGACCGGCGACGAGTCGACCGTGCCGACCAGCGAGCACCCGCCTTCGACCGACAATCCATTGATGCGCATGCGCGGTCCCCAGCTGCCGAACCTCGGCGACACGCTCGACAAGATCGCCGCCGAGGGCAGCGCCGCGTCACCGCCGGTGGTCCCGAAGACCGGGATGCTGCGCGAGAAGGGCCACGACACCGCAAAGATCTACGACACGGTCACGACCGTCGCGGTCGCCGCCGACGGCACGGTCAAGTTCCACGACAAGTCCGCGGCGGACATCCACTTCGCGCTGCCGTTCATGCACCTGGACGTCGATGGCATCGGCCGCAGCATCGGCCAGGGGCTCCACGAATGGGCCGAGGATCCCTACGCGCAGACGCGAGTCGGCACGACGCAAGATCAGCCGCGGACGAACCAGGCGGTGCCCGAGCAGTGTGACGAGTGGGGCTCGTGCTTACCGACCGGTGGTGGGCCCGGCATCGGCCACGCCGAAGAATCGAACGACAACACCGGCGGTGGCAGCGTCATCCCGCTCCTCGGCGGCCACCTCGACGTCACCGATTGGCTGATGCGCCGCCACCATATGGATCCGTACGCGTCGCGCAAGTTGAAGATCCTCGACGCGACTCGCGACGAACGCGTCGCGCGCGGCGATGCGCACAAGACCGAGCAGCTCGAACAGGCGGGCGAATACATGCGCAAGAACCTCGCGACGCTGTACGCGGCCAACGGCTCGCCCGCGGAGAAGCGCGAGGCGTTGTTCGAGCTTTGGGACGAGTGTGCCGAAGGCGAAGGGCCGCTCGGCGAGGCCGGCGGCCGCGCGCGGATGGAGGTCATCGGCTGGATCGCCGTCCACATCCCGAAGGGCAATCCCGAGGCGTTCACCGACGCGGAGCTCGAGCGGTTCAACGCCCATCGCAGCTCGAAGCAGGTCTTCGCGCCCTACTGAGTCCGTGGTACGAACCGCGGGTGTCGGCCCCGCTGATCCCGCTCGGCAAGCGCGCACCCGCGCCACGGCCGCCGCCACCAGCCGGCGCGCCCCGGGTGTTCGTCGAGACCTACGGCTGTCAGATGAACGTCGCCGACAGCGATCTGATCGGCAGCGTGCTCGCCGATGCCGGCTACGCGCAAGCCGCGCGCGCCGACGATGCCGACGTCATCGTGATCAACACGTGCGCGGTGCGCGAGAAAGCCGAGGAGCGCGTGATCGCACGCGCCGCCGAGCTCGGCTCGCACAAGCGCAAGCGGCCCGGCACGGTGCTCGCGATCGTCGGCTGCATGGCCGAGCATCTCAAGGAAGGCCTGGCCGAACGCGCGCCCGCGGTCGACGTCATCGCCGGGCCCGACAGCTACCGGCGCATGCCCGAGCTGCTCGCCGCGGCGCGCGCGAAGTCCGGGCTCGTGGTCGACGTCCACCTCGACAAGGCAGAGACCTACGAGGGGCTGTCCGGCGCGGTCGGCGGCGATGGCGTCTCGGGCTTCGTGACGATCCAACGCGGCTGCGACAAGTTCTGCACGTTCTGCGTCGTGCCGTTCACCCGCGGTCGCGAGCGCGGCACCCCACCGCGCGAGGTGTTGCGCCAGGTGCGCGAGCTCGCCGCCGCCGGCTATCGCGAGGTCATGCTGCTCGGGCAGACCGTCAACTCGTACGTCTACGAAGACGTCACGTTCGCCGAGCTGCTGCGCGCCGTCGCGCGCACCGACATCGAGCGCATCCGGTTCACGTCGCCGTATCCGGTCGACTTCACCGACGACGTGATCGCCGCGCTCGCCGAAGAGCCGAAGTTGTGCAAGTACATTCACCTGCCGGTGCAGTCCGGCTCCGATGTCGTGCTCGAGCGGATGCGCCGCGGCTACACCGTCGCCGACTTTCGCTCGATCGTGTCGCGCCTGCGCGCCGCCATGCCGCACGTCGCGCTATCGACCGACATCCTCAGCGGCTTCTCCGGCGAGACGGAAGGCGATCACGCCGCGACGCTGGAGCTCATGCGCGAGATCCGATTCGACAGCGCGTTCATGTTCGCGTACTCCGAGCGCGACCTGACGTTCGCCGCGAAGAAGCTGCCCGACGATGTCACTCCCGCGATCAAGGCGCGCCGACTCGCCGAGATCGTCGCACTGCAAGAACAGATCTCGGCCGAGGTATTCGCGGCCCACGTCGGGCGCGCCGAGCGCGTGCTCGTCCACGGCCCGAGCAAGCGCGACCCGGCCCAGCTCGTCGGTCGCACCGATGGCTTCAAGACCGTGATCCTGCCCGCCGGCGTCGGGGCGGTCGGCGAGATCGTGGACGTAACGATCTCGCGCGCGACGATGGCGACGCTGTTCGCGTCTGTCTGACAGCAGTCTCCCGCGCTCAAGGCGACCCCGTACATCGCGCGCACCCGCATTGCACTGGTCCTCGTCGGCATCCTCTACGCGTGGACCGCCCACGGGAACTACTACGATCTCAGGCCGTGGCGTGACGGGACCCTGTTCGACGGTGAACCTAATGGCGAGCTCAAACAGATAATCGACCTCGCGTTCTACATCATCGTGTTCACTTGCATCGCCAGCGTCGCGAGCGTCGTGCTGGCTGCGATCGCGGGCAAGAAGCCTGCGTTTGCGATCTGCACCGCGATCGCGATCTTTGCGTTCTACACCGCGCTTCGAATCTATCAAACCGACGGCCACTTCATGTCCTACTGGGTGTGGTCGCTGACCACCGTCACGCTCGCAGTGGGCTGCCAAGGCGCCTACGATGTGACCCAAGAATCGCGCCGGCGTTAGCGCATCTGCTCGACGATCGCGCGCGCTACTCGGCGCGAGCCGAGCAGCGCGAGAGTCTGGAGAGTCTGGGGACGCTGTCTCTTTTGTCACTTTGTAGAGTCTGGGGACGCTGTCTCTTTTGTCACTTTGTTGGTCTCTTGACGACCGCATCGCTACCGCAACTAATGCTCGCAGGATGGTCCTTGTCCCCGAACCAATCCGCGGGTGCGGTTCGAGTAACTCGATGAACGCAAGGTGACAAAAGAGACAGCGTCCCCAAGACAACTGCAATGATCGCAGGTGGATCGAAGAGTGCGGACGCGGACCAAGGTGACAAAGGAGACAGCGTCCCCTATCGGAGCTGCTCCACGATCGCGCGCGCCACTCGCCGCGAGCCCAGCAGCGCGACGTGGCCGAGGTCGGCGAGCTCGAGGCGCACCGCGCCTGGGACGTCGGCCTGCGTCGAGCTCGGCACGAGCGCATCGGCGTGCGACCAGATCGTGAGGATCTTCGTGTGGGTCGGTGCCGGCGCGGCCGCGAGCCGGATCAGCAGCTTCGAGCCGGTGAGCAGCTCGCGCGCCGGGTGGCCAAGGCCGACCGACGACATCTCGGTGCCGGCGTGCGGCGAGCCGAGCGTGACGAGGTTCGCGACCTTGCCATCGCCGCCGCCGAACGCGACGAGGTAGCGGCCGACGACGCCGCCCATCGAATGACCGATGATGTCGACCTGGGTCGCGCCGGTCTCGGCGAGCACCTGGTCGACGAACCAGCCGAGCTGGCGCGCGCCGGCGGCGACGCGGCCGAGCGTCCAGTATTCGAAGCCCAGGATCGGCCCGAGCCCGGCGCGCGCGAGGCGACAGGCGAGCGGCAAGAACACCGCGCGGTTCTGGGCGTAGCCGTGGACGACGATGATCGGGCGCGGGCCGACGCCCCCGGGCAGCGGGAACCAACCCGCCGGGCGCAGAGCCGAGGTCGCGATCGCCATCCCCCATTCGGCGAACGCGGCGCGCACCGGATGCTCGATCCCGCGATCCGCCCTTTGCAGCGCGCGCACCGCGTGAGGCAGCAGCGGATAGGCGCCGGTGACCATCAGCGCGTTCGACACGGCGGCCGTCGCGCCACGCCACAGCATGTGGCGCATCGTGTGGCGGCGCTGCACGCGCGACTACAGCTCGATGCCGGGGACGTCGGCTTCGATCTCGACCGCGATATCTTTCGGAATGCCGAGGAGCGTCTGCAACCGATCGAGCATCTTGCGCTCGCTATGCGCGAACACGTGATCGACGACCGCCATCCGGCACGCCGCGCGGTAGATGCCGCGGCGTGACTCCGGGTTGAGCGTCGACAGCGCGATGTCGGGCAACTCGACCTTGCCGTCGAGCAAGTGGGTCGCGGTGCTGCGCTCGTCGGGGGTCAGCTCGGCGCCGCGGATCAGCCGGCGCATGCCATCGGCTTCAGCCTCGGCGAGCACGCCGTCGGCCCACGCGACGGCCGCCCATACCCGGATGACGTTCAGAACCTGCGACTCGGCCATGCGTCGACGATACGGCGCGCACCGCGTCGATTACAAGCGCAGCTCGAGCCCGATCCGCTCGCGGACGAGCTTCACCACGGTCGCCCGGAGCTCGTCGCCGGACTTGGCGGCGCGCCAGTTGGCTCCGTCGGGATCGAAGTGCCAGGCCGAGGAGATCGCCGCCATCCAGATCTGGCGCGCAGCGCGGTGGCTGTTGATCACGATGCGGGTGCCGTCGCGCAGGTCGAGCCGGAGCACGCCGTCGCTGGTCGACACCTCGACGTCATCGGGATCGAGATCGGAGAGCGCGTCCTCGAGGTGGCGCAGCTCGGCGCGCGCAGCTTCGTCGAAAGTCGCTTCGTCCATGGGCGTGTGTATACCCCACTACGCTACGATGAGAACGTGGGGACGTCCGACGACGATGAGCCCGAGGTAGAGATCCTGGAGGTCCACGACGGTCGCGAGACGTTGTTGCCGTCGCTCACCCGGTCCGTGCTGTCCGGGACGAAGAGCCGGGGGGGTAGCGAGACGCCGGCACCGACCGCGGCGACGCCGCACTCCGCCGACCGACCGCGTGGGGCGCGCACCGGCGATGTCGTCGGCGGCCGGTATGTTGTCGACGGCCAGCTCGGGCGCGGCGGCATGGGTCGCGTGCTGCGCGTCCGCCATCAGGCGCTCGGCAAGCCGTTCGCGTTGAAGCTGATCAAGAGCGCGATCGCGACGAACCCCAAGATCCGCGAGCTGTTCTATCGCGAGGCGCGGCTCGCGTCATCGCTGACCCACGAGAACATCTGCTCGATCGTCGACTTCGGCCAAGACGACGTGTTCGGGCTGTTCATGGTGATGGAGCTGCTCGAAGGCAACACCGTGCACCACAAGTTGCGGTTCGGCGGTCGGTTGCCGCCGAAGGTCGCTTGCGACGTGATGTGGCAAGTCGCCGACGCGCTGCGGTTCATTCACGGCCGCCAGATCCTGCACGGCGACATCAAGACCGAGAACATCTTCTTGGTGAAGAGCACGGTGCAACGCCGGCTCGTCAAGCTGCTCGACTTCGGCTTGGCGCGCGCGGATCTCGGCCGGGACGACCTGCTCGACGGCACGCCGGAGTACCTCGCACCCGAGCGCATCGCGGGTGCGCCCGCGTCTCAGGCGAGCGACATCTACGCGCTCGGCATCGTGTTCTTCGAGCTCCTGACCGCGACCCAGCCGTTCCACGGCGACTACGAATCGGTGTTGCAGCAGCAGCGCAACGTGCCGGTGCCGGCGCCCAGCAAGCTGCTCGACGAGCCGCTCGACGATCGCGCCGACCAGATCGTCGCGCGCGCGACGGCGAAGGATCCGGCGCAGCGCCATCCCGACATGGCAGCGTTCATGTACGAGCTGCGCACGCTGATGGGGATGCTCGGCATCGACGTCGGCTCTCGCCCGAGTCGGCCGCGCCGCGCGCTCGCCGCCGAGAGCGCGCGCTTCCGCCGCGAGCTCGATCACGTCGGCAAAGCCGCGGCCGAGGTGTTCGCCGCGGCGCCCCTGCCGATGGCGTCGTGCAGCGTCGCCGGCCGAGTGCGCGCCGCGAACGCCGCGTTTCGCGAATTCCTCGGCGTCGCGGACAGCGCGGGCGACGGGCTCGATCTCAGCGATACCGCGTTGCCCGAGGTTTACCCGACGCTGCTCGCCGATCTCGCGGAGGTCGGCGCGAAGCGGCTGCCGGTCAAGCGCGTGCTCTACCTCAACGAAGGCGGCGATCACGTCGTCGAAGCCGCCGTCGTGTTGTCACCGGCGCCGGCGAGCGCCGACGCGACGGCCGGCGAGGTTCACATAGTGATCCACCCGCTCCGCTCGGTGGCCAGCTAGGTCCGGTTGTCAAAGTGAACACCGTCCCCAGCTAAGCATCGAGATCTATTCAGGGCCGGCGAGCCGGTCGGTTGACAAAGCGAACACCGTCCCCCTAGAGGCCGGCGAGCCGTTCGGGGCGGAGGAGCATGCCTTCGACGCCATCGATGGTCACGATCTCGGCGAGCGCCGAGGGCGGGGTCGCGACGAGCCGGCGGGCATCGACGGGGTTCGGCCGGCCGCCGCAGGCGATGCCGAGCTCGAGCTGGTCGCTCGCGAACCACCACAGCGAGGTCGAGATGCTGTTGCTCGGCGCCATCCCGAGCGCCGCGGCGAGGTCGACGATCATCGGCATCGCCGCCGGCCGATCGAGCAGCCGCCAGCCGGCGCCGAGCACGACCGGAAACCGCAAGCCCGGCGCGCGCAACGCATGACCGCGCGCGGCGAGCGGCGCCACCGGCAACGAGACCGTCCACGTCGTGCCACGTCCGTCCTCGGAACGCGCGGTCAGCGAGCCTCCGAGATCGACGGCACTACCGCGCACGACATCGAGCCCGACTCCGCGCCCCGAAACCTCGTTGACCTGGCTGCGGGTCGAGAACCCGGGGTGGCACATCAGCTCGACGAGCCGCTCGCGGGTCAGTTGTGCTCCCTCCGGCGCAAGGCCGAGCTCGATGGCCCGATGGTGCACGCGTTCGAAGTCGATGCCACTGCCGTCGTCATCGACGGTCAGCGTGTAGGTGCCGTCGCGCAGGCCGCCGTGCAGCCGGATCGTGCCGGTCGCCGGTTTGCCAGCCGCGACCCGCGCCGCGGGTGACTCGATGCCGTGATCGACCGCGTTGCGCACCAGGTGGAGCGTCGCGACATCGACCGCCGCGAGCACTTCGATCGTGACCTCGGCGGTGACGAGCTCGAACCTGAGGTCGATCTGCTTGCCGAGCTCGCGCGCGAGCGTCTTGACGCTGGGCTCGTACTTGCCGAGTTGCGCCGCGCTCAGGACCGCCCGCTGGATCCCGATCAGATCGCGCAGCATGTGCCACGACGAGCGCAATCGATCGCGCCGCACGCCGCGCGCGACGGCGTATTCGAGGAACGCATCGACCGCGGCGGTGCCGAGCTGCTCGCGCAGTGCGCTCGTCACCCTCGCGTTCGACATCGTGCGGAGCAACGGCGGCACGCTGCCGGTGCGCGGCCGACCGGCGTGCTCGTGGCGCTTGAGGATCGCCTCGATCTGGGCCACGAACCCGGCAATGTCGACGCCGACGGCGCTCCCCGCGGTCTTCGGCTTGCGCACGAGCATCGCGACGAAGCGCAGCGCCATGTTGACCGC
This sequence comes from uncultured delta proteobacterium, assembly GCA_963848295.1. Taxonomy (GTDB): domain Bacteria; phylum Myxococcota_A; class Polyangia; order Haliangiales; family Haliangiaceae; genus JABFXX01. The sequence continues at coordinate 1,156,454 of CAWKDB010000010.1, forward strand.
GAGATCGAAGTCGCCGTCGACCGCGTAGCCCCGAGCGCGTGCGACGTCGAGCAGATCCTCGAGCTTGTGGAGGATGAGATTCACGTCGGTGAACCCGACGACGCCCGACTCGCCCTTGAGCGTGTGGACCTCGCGATGGACGAGCGAGGCCGCATCCTCGTCGAGATGCGCGAGCAAGCTCGCCCACGCCTGCTCGACTCGCCCGACGCGTTCGAGCGCGATCCGCCGGAACTCCACCACGATGTCCTCGGGCACGCCCATGTCAGCTCTCGATCGTCACCAGGTCGGTATCGAAACAACTCAGCGCGTGCAGCGTGTGTTGCTGCCAGGCGATCTTAGGGTTGCCGCGCAGCCGCAGGCGATAGCGAGCGTCCGCGGGCAGCTCTTGCAGCCGCGCGATCCATACGACGAGCTGGGTGAAGCACGGCGTCGCCATCGCATCGAGCGCGTGCAGGTCGACGATGATCGAGTCGGCGCCGCGGTCGACCATCTCGCCGTGGATGGTGTCGAGCAACTCGGACAACGCCGTGGCTGCCGCCGCGTCGGCGGTGCCGGCGAGCCGCACGATCGCGCCATCGCGGTAATCGACGTCGACCAGCAGGTCGGGCTCGTCGACATCAGGGACGCGCAACCGCAGCACCATCGCGCGCGAGTATAGCCCCGAGCGCACGTTCGGCGCGCTCGGCGAGGTGCGGATCGCTCTAGAAGCCGAGCGCGAGGCCGAGGCTGAGGTCGGCGGTGAGGCCGCTGTTGAGCACCGAGGTGCCGACCGAGCTCGTGACGGCGATGCCGGCGATCACCGAGAAATCCGCGACGAACGCGAGCACGCTGTTGAGCTTCTTCATGTAGCCGACGCCGCCGCCGATCAACAGCGGGCCCTGCGCGACGATATCGGTGTCCATGCCACCGCCCTGAGCCTGCAACTTGATCGTGTTGCGGATGATGCCGGCGCCGAGCTGGCCCATCACGCGCAGACCTTCGCCGCCGGGGGCAAGCGAGTAGCGCAAGCGCAACAGGCCCGCGGGCGCGAGCGTGGCATGACCGTCGACGTTCGCATCGACCGGGAAGCCGAGGCGGCCGGCGGCCCCGACCGCGATCTTCGGCGTGACGTAGACGTCGAGCTCCGGCATCACGACGACGAGGCTGTTGCCGATGCAGCAGCTGCTCACCATGTTGCCGCCCTCGGTCGACCCGGTGACGTAGCCAAAGCCGGTGCCGCCGGCCAGGATGATCTGGACGCGCGTCGGCTTCTTCGGGCCGACCACGACGCCGCCGCCGACGCCGCCGACGTTATCGCCGCCACCCGATGCCGCGCCTGCGGTACCGAGCGGGTTCTCGCCGTCGCCTTTGACCGGCGGGCCACCCGCGGTGAGCTCCATGATGTTCGGCGATCCGGCCGAGCCCTTGTCGACGATCACCTTGCCGGCCGCGTCGTAGGCGGCGACATAGTAGTGGACGAGCGAACCGTGCATCGCCGACGCCGGGATCTGGCCGACGTACTTGCACTCGCCCGACTTCGTGAGCTTGGACTCGGTGAACTCGGTCGCGCCTTCCGGCCGGTACATGACCGACACCTTCGCGGCGTTCACCCTCGGCTCGAGCTCGGCTTCGATCGCTTGAGGCGCGCCGCCCGGTGCGGTGTCGATCAACTCGTGCTGCAGCCCCTTGACCGACTTGCAGTCGACCGCCGGGCCGGTATCGACCGGTGTGCCCCCCGATGGCGGCGCGACGCCCGGGCCTGCTTCAGCGCGAGCCTCGTCGAGCAGCTTCGCGGTCTCCGCCGATTTGTACGCCGCGTCGAGCTGGATCTTCGGCTCGATCTGAACCGCCGACAGGAACGAGACCTTCGCGCCCTCGGCATCCGGCACCGCGGCGAGCACGATGCCCAAGTCGAGGTACGCGCGCGCGACGACCGGATCCTTGTCGAGCTTCGCCTTCTTCGCGTTCGCGACCGCTTGGTTGAGCAGCTTCTTCGCCGCGTCGTAGTCCATCAGGTCGTAGCTCTCCATCGCCTCCTTGATCTTCGTTTGAACATCACCCTTTGGATCGGCGTGAGCCGTTCCGAGGCTCCAACCAAGGCCGACGAAGATCGCAGCGGACGCGACGAGACTGCGGGAACCCATGCTGGAGTTCATAACAAAGAAATGTGCTCCGCGATCAGGTTTCGGGAGGGACCCGTAACTTAGGGAAAGCAACCCGGATTACGAGCCGGCTGGTTGACAGGCTGCGGTATTCGCGGGGCGTGTCTCAGTGCTCGGTGATCAAGAACTCGACGCGCCGGTTCTGGGCGCGGCCCGCGCTCGTGCGGTTGTCGGCGATCGGGACGTTCTCGCCGTAGCCCTTGGGCACCATGCGATCGGACGAGATGCCGCGCTTGATCAAGTAGACCTGCACGCTCTCGGCGCGCTTCTGGCTGAGCTTGAGGTTGAAGTTGTCGTCGCCGATCGAGTCGGTGTGGCCGCCGATCTCGACCTTGATCTTCGGGTTGTCGATCATCGCCTGCGCGACGTCGTTGAGCAGCGCGAACGACACCGGCTTGATCGTCGCTTTGTTGAAGTCGAAGAACACGGTCTGCTTGAGCTCGATCTTCTTCGCGGTGACCTTGACGAGCGTGTACTTCTTCGGGCAGCCGTCGGGAGGCACGCCGAACTCGTTCGGGCACTTGTCGTCCTTATCGGGGATGCCGTCCTTGTCGTTGTCCGGGTCCGGGCAGCCGTCGTCGTCCTGGAAGCCGTCCTTGTCTTCGGGCTCGTTCGGGCAGACGTCGACGGCATCGGCGAGGCCGTCGCCATCGTTGTCCGGGTCGGGGCAGCCGTCTTCGTCTTGATAGCCGTCGAGATCCTCGGGCTCGTTCGGACACTTGTCCTTCGTGTCTGGGATGCCGTCGGCATCGTTGTCGGGATCGGGGCAGCCGTCGTCGTCTTGGAAGCCGTCCTTGTCTTCGGGCTCGTTCGGGCACTTGTCGACGTCGTCGAGGATGCCGTCGCCGTCGCGGTCCTGCTTGGGCACGCACTTGTCGCGCGGCGATTTGTCGAACGCGTGCTGCGCGTCGATCACGGCGAGCTCGGCGGCGTGCTTCGCGTCGTAATAGTTGCCCTCGTCGAGCTCGTGCTGTGCGAACGCGTTGCGCGACTCGGCCAACGCGAGGTCGACCGGCGCACAGCGCACCGCGCCGTTATCGCGCGCCTTCGCGATCACGTCATCGGTCGCTATCGTCTGGTGCCGGACCTCGACGCCGGCGCACGCCGCGACCAGCGCTGCGCAGCCGACCGCGACGAGCGCCTTCAATGGCCGTCCTTCGCCGGTGCGATCGGCTTGGCCGCGGCTTTCGCCGTGCCGAGATCGTCGAGGTACGGTCGCTTGCTCGGATCCTTGGCGAACTCCTCGGCCTCGGCGGTCGCCTTCTCGGCCGCCTCCGACGAGAGTCGGCCGAACCGGTTCGCGCCCTGGAAATCCGCGTGACCCGCGACCTCGCGCGCCATGTGCAGAAACGTCACCGCTCGGGTCCAGTAGTACGGGCTGAGCGTGTCGGCATGGGCTGCACGCGCATCGTCGACCGCGCGCGACGCGTGGCGCGTCACCTCGGTGACATACGCGATCGGCCCGCACGCGGTCAGGCACGACGCGGTCAACACGACGACGAGCACCGAACGGCGCATCGGCTGCATCATATATCACCTCGCGCGGACGCGTCGGCCATCCCGGCCCAGCTCGATCGCGACGTAGATCGCCGAGCCGAACAGGGCGAGCAGCGAGACGACGTACGCCCAGCCGAGCTGGACGTCGAACAGCGACGCGCCTTGATGCGTCGAGTAACCGTAGTAGTCGGCCGCGGTGCCGAGCCGGTTCATGCCGCCGACGATCAGCACGATCAGCGCGAGCGCGATCGCGCCCGTCGCATAGCCGAGCGCCCCGTTCAGGCCCTTGCGGATGAGCAGGCCCGCGACGTACCAGGCCCCGACCACGAGCCCGGCATGGCCGACCATCAACGGCAGGACCGCGACCCCGGCGAGCTTCTTCGGGTCGAACCAGTACATCCACGCCCACGCCGGATGGACCGCGTAGAAGTACAGCGCGACCGGCGCGACGACCGCGGCCGCGTGCATCGCGACGAGCGGAAACGCCGGCGTCGCAAACGGACCGTCGGCCTTGATCCGATCGCGCGCGGTGAACGCGAACCCGATCCCGAACAGCACGTTGACGAACGCGATGACCAACAAGGCGCGGCTATCTTAACGCTAGCGACGCTCGATCGGAGGCGTGCGGCTGCCGGTGTCCGGATCCGCGGCTTCGGGTGGACCGATGATCGGCCCGGAGCCCTCGAGATCGATCTTCGGCGTCCGAGCATCGGCCGAGCTGTCGTCGCGCGAGCCGGGGCGGGTTCGGACCGGCGTTGGCGTCGGCGCCGGGGTCGGGACATCGATCTCACCAGCGACGAACTTGTTCTCGCTCGCGCCGCCGAGCGGCGGCGCCAACGCGACGACGACGCCCTCGATCGGCGTGCCATCGTCGCCCGCTTCGTCGTCGAGCTCGCGCACGACGTTCGTGATGCTGGCGCCGCCCCAGTCCTCGTGCACGGGCGGCGGGGCGTGCCCGGCTGGCCACGCGCTCGCGCCCGGCGGAACGGCCTCGCGCTCGCTCGTATCGTCCGATTGCGACGGCGGCGGCGCGTTGACCGCCGCGGAGCTCGTGTTGTCGAGCGAGGACAACGCCTCCTCGAGCGCCGAGTTGCCCATCCGCGCGAGCCCGAGATCGCTCGATGGTGGACGCGGCGGCTCCTCGAACACGGTCGCCTCGAATTCGTCGTCGGACAGCATCTCGAGCTTCGCCGGCTCGGGCGTCGTCGGCGCGAACTGACCGGCGAACCGCTTCGCGAGCTCGGCATACGCATCGCGCACCGCTCGGCGGGCACCGCTCGCGGTGTGATCGCGACGGACGCGCTCGTACGCGGCAGCCGCCAAGTGATCGCGCAGCGCGGGCTCGCCGAGCAGCCGCAACACCTTGCGCGCGAGGTCGAACGGATCGCCGGGCTCGAACAGCAGCGCGTCGCGATTGTTGTCTGCGATCATCGCGATGGTCTCGCGCCGCGGAGCGACGACCGCGCGCCGGCACGCCATGTACTCGAGCACCTTCGTCGGGTAGACCGCGCTCTCGGGATCGCGCGAGGTCTTGCGCCGACGGCACGACGCACACGGTCGCGCTCGCGATCAACGCCGGCATCTGGTCGTGATCGACCGCGCCGATCAGCTCGACCTTGTCGGTCAGCCCGAGCTCGCGAATGCCCTCGCGCAACGGCGGTTCGAACTTCGGAGCGATGGGCCCTGCGAGCACGAGCCGCGCATCGGTCTCGCGCACGATCTCGGCGAGGGCTCGCACCAGGACGCGCACGCCGCGGCCCGGATCGATCGCGCCGACGTAGAGGATCTTCGGCGGACCGCTGGCGGGCGGCGCATCCCAATCGAACCGATCGATATCGACGCCGAGCGGCGACAGGAACACGCGCTCCGATCGACCGCGGCCCTTCAGCGCCTTGACCGCGGCCAGCGTCGGCGCGAGCACGAGGTCGGCGGCCAGCACACACGCGTCCTCGTCGCGCGTGTACTGCGCATCGAGCTCGGGATCCGCGCCGGCTTCGCCGAGCGGTGATCGCGCGAGATCGTAGACCACCGCGTAGCCGAACCGCGGCTTGGCCTCGAGCACGGTCATCCCGCTCCAGCTGTCGCGGCAATGGATGACGTCGTAGTCGGCGCCGTCGAGCTGGCGGCGGAGCGCGCGCTGGAACGCTTGAATCTGCGTCCGCCGATCCGCTTCGTGCGTCGGGCACGCGCAGCACCCGCACCGATCCTTGGCGCTCGACGTAGCCCTGATCGCCCTCGCGCACCACGAGTAGATCGACGCCGTGCTGCGGGGTCAGCGCGCGAATGACATGACGGAGCTGAACGCCCGCACGCCGCGGCCCTGGTACGGCGCAAAAACCCGTGAGCAGCACTCGGGGCATTGCGCCTCCATCGTCGGGCACTTCAAGAAATCACGCAAGGACGTCGTTACCTTGATCCAGATCGACGGGTGCTGTATCTCCCTTCCCGTGAATCGGCTGATCGACTATCTGCGGCAACACGTGATGATCGACTTCCAGGGTGAGCTGACGGTGGCGAAGGTCCGGGAGCTCCTTGCAGGTGATGACAGCCGCGACGCGAAGCAATTGTTGTCGAAGTTGGTGGCGGAACGCAGTGTGGAAGACATGATGCTCGTGCTCGCGGACTGCTTGCTCGAGCCTGTCCAGACCGCCCTCACCGACGACGTCATGCGCGAGCAACTGCGCATGTACACCGAATCCTGACAGGGTCGATCGCGTGGGCTGGGGCGCGCCGCCGAAGGGCGGTGCGGTGGGATCGATCCGGCGCGCCTTGAGTGCTAGGGTCTTGGCATGTCTGACCGCGTGCCTGATTCCAAGACGCCGGCGATGGTGGCCTTCGCCATGGTTGCCCTCGGCATCGTGATCGCAGCGCTGCGCCACGGCGTGTTCGACGGGTCGTGGCCGGGTGGCATCGTCGCCGCGGCGGGCGCGATCCCGGCGTGCCTCGGCATGTGGAAGGGCATCCAGCAAGAGACCCAGGGCACGCTCGCGCTATCGGTCACCGCGGTCATCGCGTCACTCGGCGTCGGCGGCGTCCTGATCGTGCTGCGGATCGTCGACATGATCAGGCACTGAGATGCGCGGCGCCGTCGTCGCAGCGCTGGTCGCAACGTTCGCGTGCGCGTCGTCCGCCTCCGCGAAGCCCGGCCTCATCACCTACAAGAGCAAGGCGATGGGGACCAACGTCACGCTGTGGCTGTGGACCGATCGCCAGGAAGACGCCGCGAAGGTCGCGCAAGCGGTCGACACCGAGATGAAGCGGCTCGACGCCGAGATGACGATCTGGCGCCCGGACTCCGAGATCTCGCGGGTCATCGCCGCGGCGGGCATCAAGCCGGTGAAGGTGTCGGACGAGACGATCGAGGTGGTGTCGCGCGCCCAGGACGTGTCGAAGCGCTCCGCCGGCGTGTTCGACATCACGGTCGGCGCGTTCCAGGGCGTATGGAAGTTCGACGAGAACATGGACGGCACGCTGCCCGATCCCAAGCTCGTCGCCGAGCGGCTCAAGCTCGTCAACTACAAGGATCTGATCGTCGATCCCGTGAAGAAGACGCTGTTCCTGCGCAGGAAGGGCATGGCGATCACGCTCGGCGGGATCGCGAAGGGCTACGCCGTCGACAAGTGCGTCGCGATCATCAAGGCGCACGGCTTCGACGACTTCATGTTCCAGGCCGGCGGTGACATGTACATCGCGGGCACGAAGAGCGGCGTGAGCTGGAAGGTCGGCATCCGCGATCCGCGCGGCAAGGACGGCACCTACTTCGCGGTCGCGCCGATCCAAGACCATTCGTTCTCGACCAGCGGCGACTACGAGCGTGGCTTCGTCAAGGACGGCAAGCGCTGGCACCACATCATCGACCCGCGCACCGGGTTCCCCGCGACCGCGAGTCGCTCGGTCACGGTCCGCGCGAAGGACGCTTTCACCGCGGACGCGTGGTCGAAGGTGATGTTCATCTACGGCTGGGAAGAAGGCAGCAAGATCATCGCGCGCGAGAAGCTCGAGGACTTCGGCGTCGCGTGGGTCGACGATAAGAACGAGGTCCACGTCACGCCCGATCTGCAAAAGGATCTGATCATGCTCAGCAAGCCGACCCCGGGGATCTAGGCGCGCGGCAACGTCTCGACCTCGACCATGCGCGCGGGATCGAGCCAGCGCGCGATCGCACCGGCGACGTCGGCGGTGGTGATCAAGCGGTAGGTCGCGAGCTCGGCGGCGAGGCCATCGGGGATCCCGGTGTACAGCGCGTAGCGTTGGAGCAGCGATGCGCGCCGGGCCAGGCCGGACAGCGACCAGATCGCACCGGCTTCGCGCCGCGTCACGATCCGAGCGATCGCGGCGGCGTCGGGCGCTCGCGCGCATTCTTCGTCGAGGATCGCGCGGACGCGATCGCGATCGGCGCCGGTGCGCAGATCGACGGAGACGTGGACCTCGCCGCCGATCCGACCGGCGATCGCCCACGCCGAGACGCGCTGCGCGAGCTGGGTCTCGTAGACCAGGCGTCGCCACAGCGCGCCGGTGCCGACCGCGCACCACGCGGCGGTCGCGATATCGAGTGCGGCCTCGTCTCGTGCGAACGCCGCCGGGCCGTGCCACGCGCGATGAATGCGACCGAGCGCCGCGAACTTGTCGCTGACCTCGACTCGCACCGGGGCGGCGAGCACGACGTCCGCCGGCACGGGCCGCACGGGCCGCGTCGACGGCGGAAAGCTGCCGAAGAATTGATCGACGAGCGCGTCGGTGGCGTCGAGGTCGACGTCGCCCGCGATCACGAGCTGCGCGTTCGCTGGCACGTACCACGTGCGATAGAACGCGAGGATGTCGTCGAGCGTCGCGGCCTGGATGTGGTGGTGCAGGCCGATCGTGAGGTGGCGCGCGGGATGGCCCTCGGGATAGAGCGCGAGCGCGACCGCGAACCGCTCCGGTCCGTACGGCACGTCCTCGTAGCGCTGGCGGCGCTCGGAGCGCACGACCGATTGCTGGATCGCGAGCCGATCCGCGTCGAGCCCGGGCGCGACGTAGCCCATGCGATCGCTCTCGAGCCACAGCGCCATCGCGAGCTCGTGGGCGGGCACGACCTCGTGGTACGCGGTGCGATCGGCCGAGGTCGACGCGTTCGCGTCGCTCGAGCCGACCCGGCGCAGCACGTCGTAGTGATGAGCCGGCACGTGCAGCGAGTTCTTGAACAGATGCTCGAACAGATGCGCGAGCCCGGTGCGCTCGGGCCGCTCGTCGGAGCTGCCGGCGCGATACCAGACGCTGACGCACACCTGCGGCGTCGCCGGTTCGCGATGGACGATGACGTCGAGCCCGCTCGCGAGCTGGCGGCGATGCACCGCGAGTCGCGGCAGATCCGCTTCGAACGCGATCGCCGGCACCGCCACCACCCTACTCCGCCTCGGTTCGCGGCGGGCGCTGCAGCGACAGCGCGAGCTGATACAGCTGGCGGCGCGGCTTGCCGGTCACGATCACGAGCCGGGCGGCCGCGTCGCGCGGTCCCAGGCCGCTCGCGAGCAGCTTCTTGAGCTCGGCTTCGATGTCGATCGCCGCCGGTGCCGCGCTGCCGCCCTCGACGACCAGCGTGCACTCGCCGCGCGGCGCGACCTCCGCGTACTTCGCGGCGAGCTGCGTCAGCGTGCCACGCACGTGCTCCTCGTGCAGCTTCGTCAGCTCGCGCCCGAGGCTCGCGCGCCGGTTGCCGCCGAGCGCCATCGCGAGATCGGCGAGCGTCGCGCCGACTCGATCGGGCGCTTCGTAGAAGATCATCGCGCCGACCTCGCCGCGCAGCGTGCCGAACAGCTCGCGGCGCGCGCCTAGTTCGCGCGGTGGAAACCCGAGGAACGTGAATCGCTCGGTCGGTAAGCCCGAGCCGACGAGCGCGGCGAGCGCGGCATTCGGCCCCGGGATGACCTCGATCCGCACGCCGGTCGCGACCGCGGCGGCGACCGCGCGCGAGCCCGGGTCGGAGATGCCCGGCATCCCGGCCTCGCTGATCACCGCGACGTGCTTGCCGGCCGCGAGCTCGGCCGCGAGCTGCGCCGAGCGCTCGGCTTCATTGCCTTCGAACAGCGACACGATCGTGCGCGCCGGGTTCACCGGCCCGCCGCCGTCGACATGGCCGAGCAGCGTCCGCGCCGATCGCGTGTCTTCGGCCGCGATGACGTCGACCTCGCGCAACAAGCGCGCCGCGCGCAGCGAGAGATCCTCGAGGTTGCCGATCGGTGTCCCGACGATGAACAGCGTCATCGGTTAGTCCCGGGTCAGCGCTTCGATGTCGACCGACGTGCCCATCTCGGCCTCGAGATACTTCTTCAGCCGATCGAGCATGCGCTTCTCGAGCTGGCGCGCGCGCTCGCGGCTGACGTTGTAGCGATCGCCGAGCTCTTGCAGCGTGAGCGGCTCGTCGGTCAGCCAGCGCTCGCGGAAGATCGCCTGCTCGCGGCCCTCGAGCGTCCGCGCGAATGCTTCGAGCTTGCTGCGCAGCAGCTGGCTGAACTCGTTTTGCTCGACCGCTTTGTCCGGGCGATCGCCGTCGCTCGGCAGATAGTCGAGCCGAGTGCGCGTGCCTTCGTCTTCGCCGCCCGAGCCGAGCGGCGCATCGAGCGACGCCTCGGGCGCGGCGAGCCGGCGCTCCATGTCGATGACCTCGCGCTCCGGCACGTCGAGCTTTTCGGCGAGCAACGCGGTCGTCGGGGCGAACCCGAGCTTGTTCGAGCTTCTCGCGCTCCTTGCGCAGGTTGAAGAACAGCTTGCGCTGCGCCTGCGTCGTGCCGATCTTCACGAGCCGCCAGTTGTTCAAGATGAACTTGAGGATGTACGCGCGGATCCAGAACGCGGCGTAGCTCGACAGCTTCACGCCGCGATACGGATCGAACTTGCTGACCGCCTGGATCAGCCCGATGTTGCCTTCCTGCACGAGGTCGAGCAGGTTGCGATGCGCGCGGCGATACTCGTACGCGATCTTCACGACGAGCCGCAGGTTCGCTTCGATCAGCTTGCGCGCGGCGGAGTGGTCGCCGTGCTCGACCAGGCGCACCGCGAGCGCGTGCTCCTCTGCCGGCGTGAGCAGCGGGTAGCGCCGGGTCTCGGACATGTACAGGCTCAAGGGATCGCGCCGGGCGAGCGATCCTCCGCGCGACGGCGCGGGAGTGCTGGCGTGCGAGTCACCATCGCCGTCGGCATCACCGACATGCGCGTCGTCATCATCGACGACTTCGATCACGTTCGACGCTTTGGCGAGGTCGGTGTCTAAACCATCCTCGTCGGACGAAGCTTCCTGGTGCTCGTCGTCGGGATCGGGCTCGGTCGCCGGCCGGTCGCCGACGTCGATCACGCCGGGCGCAGCCACAGGTTTTTTCTTACGCCCGCCGGCTCGCGTCTTACGGTCGGCCATCGCGGTCCGGGCACTGTACTACATGCAACTACTCGACGGTTGGCCGTGCTGCCGGCAGCGCCGTCGAATCGCGACGTGGTTTCGCAGAGGCCCGTACTTCAGTGCCTGGCGCGAAGCGCATTGCGCCCTATAATCGCGAGATGCGTAGCAGGTTGAACCTGGCCCTGGTGGTGATCGCCGGTGCCCTCGCACTCGTACTTACCGTCGTCCGGCAGTCGCCCGAGGGCGTCGTGTCCTTCGATTTCGAGACGCAAGCGGTCCGCGCCGCGCCGGGCGATGCCCAAGGGGGCAAGCCAGACCTCTCGACGCTCAAGATCTTCAACGCGGCGCTTGTTCAAGGTCAACGATCGCTACGTCGATCCGTCGCGCATCGATCCGAAGAAGATGTTGTACGCCGCGCTCGACTCGGTGCAGTTCAACATTCCCGAAGTGCTCGTCGAGCCCGACATCGCCCACAACAGGGTGTCGGTCGCGGTCAACGACAAGAGGCAGACGTTCGACACCACGAAGGTCGACTCGCCGTGGCGGCTACAGCTGAAGTTGCAGAGCATCTTCCGGTTCGTCGAGGCGAACATGAACGCGGGCGCCGACCTCGCGAAGATCGAGTACGCGGCAGTCGAACGGCATGCTGTCGACGCTCGATCCGCACTCGATCCTGATGGACCCCGAGCAAGCGCGCGACATGGACGTGTCGACGAGCGGCAAGTTCGGCGGTCTCGGCATCGTGATCCGGATGATCGATCGCAAGCTCACGGTCGTGAAGCCGATGAAGGACACGCCGGCGTGGCGCAAGGGCATCAAGGCCGGCGATCACATCGTCAAGATCAACAACGATCCGACCGAGAACCTCACGTCGAACGAAGCGGTCGATCGCATGCGCGGCGACCCTCACACGCCGGTGACGCTGTGCATCGAACGCAAGGGCGAGGCGCAGCTGCTCAAGATTCGATCTCATCCGCGACGTGATCCACGTCTCGCAGGTCGAGCACAAGCTGCTCGACCACGGCGTCGGCTACCTCAGGGTCAAGCAGTTCTCCAAGGGCATCGCCGATGACGTCGCCGACGCGATGCGCGAGATGAGCGCCCAGGGCGCGACCGCGTGGGTGCTCGACCTGCGCTACAACCCGGGCGGCCTGCTCGAGGAGGCGGTCAAGCTGGCGGACCTGTTCGTCGACAAGGGCGTCCTCGTCACGACCGTCTCGGGCAAGGACCGCGACGAGCGCGCCGCCGGCAAGGGCTTCGGCGACACCGGCGGATCGCTCGCCGTGCTCGTCAACGGCCAATCGGCCTCGGCTTCGGAGATCGTCGCCGGCGCGCTCAAGAACCTCGACCGTGCCGTGATCATCGGCTCGCGCACGTTCGGCAAGGGCTCGGTCCAGGAGCTCTACGACTTCGGCGACCACAGCAAGCTCAAGCTGACGATCGCGCAGTACCTGACGCCGGGCGATCGCTCGATCCAGAACCTCGGCATCGTGCCGGACATCGCGATGCATCGCATGTACGTGCCGGACAAGAACGACAAGTCCGACGCGAAGCTGCTCGACGCCGGTTACGTCCGGTTGCTGACGCCGACGCACACCTACGGCGAGAAGGATCTCGACGCTCACCTCGTCTCGACCTACGCGAAGGACGGCGACAAACCAGCCTACGTGCTGTCCGTACCTGATCGAGAAGAGGCCTCCCGCGGCAGGGGTCGACCCGAAAGCGCCGGTCACCGCGCCTTCCGACGACGACGATCCGCCGGATGACGACGAGATCGTCGAGGACTTCGAGATGCGGTTCGCCAAGCAGCTCGTGTCGAGCGTGCGCGAATCGAACCGGCTGAAGCTGGACGCCGACGCGAGCGCACTCGTCAAGAAGGTGCGCGCCGACGAAGAGACCAAAGAGGTCGCCGCGCTCGCGCAGATCGGCGTCGATTGGAGCGCGCCGACCGCGCAACCCGATAACGCGAACCTCGACATCTCGGTCGCGACGTCGCCGTCCGGGGCGCTCAAGGCCGGAGACGTCGTCAGCGTGACCGCGACGGTGAAGAACACCGGCACCGGCACCGCGTATCGCGTGCTGCCGCGGATCGAAGCGGACGACAACATGTTCGAAGACACCGAGCTGCCGATCGGCAAGGTCGGGCCGGGCGAGACCAAGACGTTCACCGCGAAGGTGTCGTTGCCGAAGGATGCGCTCGATCGCGTCGATCGCCTCGGTCTCGAGGTCAAGGACGCGCACAACTCGCCGACGCACGTGACGCCAGCGGCGATCCACGTCGAAGCGGCACCGCGCCCGGTGTTCTCGTACTCGTATCAGCTCGTCGACGACGGCAACGGCGACGGCCTGGTCCAGCGCGGCGAGAAGTATCGCCTGCAAGTCCAGGTCAAGAACACCGGCGCCGGCCCGAGCCAGGAGACGACGGTGTTGTTGCGCAACGCCTCGGGCGACGGCGTGTTGCTCGACAAGTCGCGGTTCGAGCTCAAGCCGATCGATGCGCCGGCGACCGCGGTGTCGCTCGCACCGGGCCAGGTCAAAGAGCTCGAGTTCCCGTTCTCGACCCTGAGCTCGCTGCACGGCGACGAGCTCGTGCTCGAGCTGATGATCGTACGACCAGGTGCTCGATGTGCGGTCGAGCGAGAAGCTGCACTTCAAGATCACGCCGGCGGTCGCGGGCGTGCCGGCGCATGGCAACGTCGTCGCGAAGTCGGCGACGCAGATCCACGCCGGCGCGGCGGCGGAGTCGAGCGTGATCGGCGTGACCGGCAGAGCGGGATTCCCGGTGATCGCGCAGTACGGCGCGTGGACGAAGGTCAAGCTCGCCGGCAACAAGGTCGGCTTCCTGCCGACCGACTCGATCAGCCAAGGTGGCAACGACAGCGGCACGTACACCGCGCAGTGGAACTCGACGCCGCCGACGATCGCGCTCAACGTGAAGAGCCTCGAGACCACCGGCGAGACCTACCGGTTGAGCGGCACGGTCTCGGACGAGACTCACGTCGAGGACGTCTACGTGTTCGTGTCGAATCAGACCTCGAAGATCGAGAGCCGCAAGGTGTTCTACCGATCGAACCGCAGCGGCCGGAACGGCAAGGTGCTCGACTTCACCGCGGACCTCCCGCTGTGGCCGGGCTCGAACGTCGTCACGGTCGTCGCGCGTGAAAACGCCGAGGTCGGGTCGATGAAGACGATGTTTGTCTATCGCGGCTCACCCCGGACTGCCCTGACACCGTAACCGGTGGCCCGTCGGTCGAGGCGATCGATCAATCGGCCTCGGGGCCCTTGAATTTCGCCGCGAGGCGCGGCGTCATAGAGGTGTTCATGCGTACGCTCGCGATCGCAGTCGTTCTTGTGGCTCTGGCTGCAACCGCGCGAGCCGAGGGCGTCGCCGGCTCGTACGACGCGAAGTTCGATCAGCTCGCGAACAACTGCGAGCACGCCCAGACGCTGACCCACGCGACGGTCAGGCTCGACATCAGGAAGACTTCGCTGACCATCAACATCGATACGATCCCTCAGATGGTCGGAGCGGCCGAGAAGAGCGGCAAGGTCAGCGCGAAGTCCAAGCTCGGCCCTTCGATCATCCAGGGGATCGACGCGACGTATCGCGTCGCCGGGCGGGTCGCCGACGGTGGCATGCTCCAGCTCGTGCTGATCGCCGAGTACAGCATCAAGGGCAAGGCGACGTGTACGCAGTCGTGGAACATCGCCGGGCTGCGCCAGGACAAGAGTCGCTAAGCGATAACGACGTGTGGGCGATGGTGCGCGTGCCGTCGAGTCTTCCGGCGGCCGATGCCGCTTGACGCGCTTCCCCGATCCGCCGCACGCTTGTAGGGTGGGTGGATCTGCGCCAAGTCGTAAGCTGGGCCGCTACGAGGTGTTGCGGCACGTTCGGCGCGGCCGAGCTGACATTTCTCGGCGCTCAGACGGGCGGGACCGAAGATCCGCAGGCGAGTCGCACCGAGCAGTGGACGTTGCTCGAGCCTCCCGTCTCGACCGCGAACATCACGGTCACGCTGTCGTCGACTGCCGCGACGCTCCGCGCGAGCGCGGTCGCGTTCACCGGCGTCAATCAAGCAGAGCCGATCCGGCCGGGCAGCCTGATCACGCTCGGCAGCGGTGGCATCTCCGGCCAGGTCGTCGTCGATAGCGCCACCGGCGATCTCGTCGAGTGCGTGACCGGGCACGGCGGTGGCATTGTCAGTGCAGGCTCGGGTGATACGCTCGTGTTCATCGATCCCCTGGGCACCTCGTCGTTCTCGCTCAACAACGACGGGATGGAGGTCGCGCCCGGCGCGACGCACACGGCAATGAGCTGGAACTACTTCGACGACGACAACATCCAGATGGTCGCGGCGTCGCTCGAGCCGGCGGACTAACCGCTAGCAGCCGTCGGGCTTCCAGGTCGCGCCGTAGTCGTCGTAGTTCTGCAGGTAGAGCGCGATGCCTTCCGTCGACGTCTCGGGCAAGCACAAGTCGCCGTACGTCGTGTACGAGCAGTCGGGGTTCGAGTCGTGAGGACAGTTGTAGTCCTCGTCCATCTCGAGCGCGTACGGATCGACGAGCGTCTCGAGATCGAGCCGGCCGAGCGGCGAGTTCGCGAGCGTCGACGCCGGATTCGTGAAGAACTGCGTCTGGCCGCGCGGCGCGCCGGTGTTGCACTCGTCGCTGAGATCGAACGGCGCGTGAGGGCCGCCGAGGTCGTGCGAATCGCGCCAGTAGCCGTCGGGCGGGATGTCGTCCGCGTCGATCGGGTTGCCGTCGTCGCTGTTGATCAGCACGTTGAGATCGTGGAGCTGATGATCGGTCGACATGATCATCCGGTTGTACTCGCCGCCGCCGCACGAGCCCGGATCGGTCGCGGTCGCGTCTTGGCCGCCGCTCAGCCGATAGAGCGTCACGATGTGCTCGAGCATCCGCGTGCCGTCGCTGCGGATCTTGCCGCCCCACAGTCGATCCGTGATCGTGCGGAACGTGTCCTGCGACGACGGGTCGAGCGCGGTCCACAGGTCGCACACGGTCGTCAGGTTCTGCCCGGATAAGCCGTTCGACTGCACCTTCGTGGGATCGGCCTGCAGAAATGCCAGGTAGGTCGCGAGCAGGCGATCACGGTTGCCGTCGCGCGTATCGGGAAAGCTGGCGTCGGGCGAGGCCGAGCCGTCGGAGCCGGACCCGCTGTCGTGATGGTTGCCAGGGGCGTCGCTATCGACCGCCCCCGGATGGCCACACGCCGCGAGCAACAGGACGGTCACGAGCGCACGAGCCCCCATTGCAAGACTGTATCAAGCTTGCAGCTAGACCATGGAGGGGTTTCGCAGCGCTGTTACTGGAATGTGACGGACGCGCCGCGTCAGTGGCGCGATCGCGAGGAATTCGCATAAACGCGCGCTAACGGAGCGCCCGCGACGTCGACCTCGAACACGAGGCGCGCGGTGCTGGGGATGGGGCATTTCAACTCGAGCGGCGCGTACGACACGATCCATGCGGCCCGCGCCGGGCTGCGCGCGAGGGCCGGCCACAGGTCCTGGCGAAACCAGCCGAGGTGCTTCGGCTCGATGCAATCGCGGTACACGGCCGCGCCGGGCTCGGCGTGGTCGTTGACGTACGCGATCGCTCGATCGAGCCCCTCGCCCCACCAGGCGGTCTCGAACCACGCGTGGTCGGCGACCGTGCTCGGACCGCCGACCTGCTCGGCGAAGTAGTCGAGGTAGTACGGGTGGATTCGCACGTCGACGCACGCGAGGTAGCCGACGACGACGATCGCGACCGTGGCAAACGCGCGCGCGAACCGGGGCTCGAGCCAGGTCGCGATCGCATCCCAACCGACCGCGCCGGCGAGCGCGAGCGCGACGACACTCGGCATGACGTAGCGCACGCCGTCTTGCCGCACCGGAGAGATCGCGACGAGCAACGGGATGACGAGCCAGGCGAGCACGATCGACGAGGCGAGCGCGGTCCGGCGAAACCGCGCCGCCCACGCGACGACACCGAGCAGCACACCGGCCGGCAGCGTCGCGAACAGATAGACGACGAAGTAGTACGGCGGCGGGTGGTTCGTGGTGCCGCCGAGGAAGGGCTCGGCCGAGTGCACGGCCGACAGCTTGTGGAACGACTCGACCAGCGCCGAGATCGGATGCAGCCACAGCCGCGGCCACAGCGCGTAGATCGTCACGATCGCGGCGAGCGTCATCGCCCCGGCGCCCAGCCGCGCGACCTGGCGGCGACGCGGTGCCGGCGCGGTCGCGACGACGATCAACCCGCACAGCGGGCCGAGCAAGCCGTTGATGTACCGCGAATCGATCGCGACCCCGACGACGACGCCGACCCACGCGAGCCGCACGAGCAGCGTGCGGCGATCGGGCTCGCCGTCGTTCACCCCGAGCGCGAGCGCGATGCCGAGCGTCCACCACAGCACGCTCGGCGATTCGTGGCCGACGATCTGGCCGTGCGCGATCAACGGCGGCAGCAGCGCCGCGATCACGCCGGCGAGCACGCCGACGCGCAAGCGATAGAGCCGCGCACCGATCGGCACGAGCAACGCGCAGCCGATCGCGGTCCACACCGCCGACAACGCGCGCGCCGGGCCGTAGCCGTCGGCGAGCTGGGCGCCGATGCCGGCGAGATACTTCATCACCGGCGGGTGCTCGAAGTTCCACGCCCACGACCGCGCGTGGAAATCGAGCGCGAGCAAGTTCGTGACGTAGTTGCGCCCCGATGCCCAGTACACGCCCTCGTCCCAGGTCTCGCCGAAACCCGATAAATCGATCCACCGGACGAGGCACGCCGTCGCGAACACCGCGGCCATGCCGATCCACGCGGCGCGCGGCACGAGCGCCAACCGGCGACGTGCGAGCGCGCACGACGTCGCGACGACGATCGCGAGGATCGCGAGCGCGCACGCGCCATCGAACGGGTTCGCTCCGGCACACGCGCCGAACTCCGCGCGCTCGGGCGGCTCGGCCGACAGCGAGCTCGCCGGCACGTACTCGGGGTCGCCGCGCCTACCGACCGGGCTCCACACCAGGCGCGAGCTCGCTGGCCCGACAAACCGCACCGCGGTCGCGCCGCGATCGAGCATGATCCGGCACACGTGGCCGTGCGAGATGTCGGAGCAATCGGGGCCCGGGCTCGGCACGACGCCGCCGCCGACGTGCCGCGCCGCGTGGGGATCGCCGACCTCGAGCCGCGCCGGGCCATCGGCTTGAAACCCGATCACGACCGGGCCTCCGCGCCGGACATCGATCGAGCCGGTGCGCGCGATCTCGCCGGGTGGATCGGCGGCGACGCGCTCCGCGATCGCGAGCTGATCGAGCGGATCGACCGCGACGCACGCCCGCAACGCGAGGATCGCGGCGATCAGCGCGACCGGGATCGCGCCCCAGTACCGCCTCCCTACTTCACGCGGCCCGGGCACTGAAAGTCGCGATCCTTCTTCGCGAGGAACGTGTAGTACTCGCCCCGCTCGAGCAAGCCGGGGATGTGCATCGTGACCGGCTCGTAACCCCTGCTCTTCCAGAACCCGGCGTCGCCGCACTGCCATTGAGGGTTCGCGGGCGGCTTCGGCTTGTCGTGCAGCACGTAGCAGTTGAACACGAACGTCGGGTCGTACGACGCGAGCAGCCTCGAGCTGCCGGTCTTCGTATGGCCGGCGCGCGGGTTCGACCGCGGCTCATCGTGCGCGATCTTGTCCGAGACCAGCCCGAACACGTCGATGGCGGCCATCCGCGCGTAGTACGGCTGCGCGCCGGCACCGCCGACGATGCTGAAGTCGTCGGGCCGGAAGCACGATGCCATCGCGCGGCCGATCGTCGCGCGGTCCTCGGTGTAGACCTCGAGATACGCCGGCGAGTCGATCCCGTGATCGTTGCGACAGATCCGGTGCGCGCACGACTCGACGCTCGCGAGCGTGAGCCGGACCTGGGTGACCGCGAAGCCCGCGACCAGCGCGATCGGCGCCGCGATCGTGACGATCACCGGCAAGAACGGGTGGAACGCGGGCGTGAATTCGACGGCCCGCTCGAGCCCGAGCACCACGAGGATCGCGGCGACGACGAACACCGGCATGATGAAGCGGTGCAGCCCCATGAAGTCGCCGCCGACGCTGATCGCGTACGGGATGTAGGCCGCGGCGAGTAGCCCACACGCGAGCGCGAGCGCGAACCGCGGCGTCCGCGGGCGGATCGCGACGAGCCCGAACAACGCGAGCGGCAGCACGTACAACAGGTGCGTCTGGGTCAGCCACGTCCAGATGTAGTACAGGCCGTTCGCGTGCATCTGCGCCGCGAACGCCGGGCTCGACCACGGGCCGCTCGCCTTGACGTAGTACGTGTTGGGAAACCAGTGGCCGTAGTACCAGAGCCGCCACGCGAACCACGGCGCCCACACGACGAGGAACGCGGCCGCCGCACCGAGCTCGCCGCGCGCGATCCACGTCCGGCGCGCGACGACGTTGCACGCGAACCGCACCACACCGAGCACCGCGGCGACGAGCAGGCCCTCGGGCCGGGTCATCGCGGCGAGCGCGAGCGCGAACCCGGCGCGGCGCAGCGCGCGGTCGCCGTCGCCGTCTTCAGCCGCGACCACGCCGTCGATCGCGAGCACGCAGGCGAGCGTGAACAGCTGGGTCTCCAGCCCGCCCGAGGTCCAGCATGCGAACCCCGACGAGCACGCGAGCAACAGCGCCGGCACCGCGGCCCACGGCGTCTTGCGACCGAGCGCGCGCTCCATCGTGCGGAACACGACGTAGAGCGTCGCCAGCGCGCACAGCGTGCCGAGCACGCGCGACGCGATCTCCGGCGGAATCCCGGCGACCATCAGCAAGCCGAGCAACACGGTCCAAGAAAAGTTCGTATAGCCCTCGACCGGATGGCCGAGGTTGAACGTCAGCTGACCGTGCTCGGCGAGGTTGCGCGAGAACACGAACGAGATATAGGCGTCGTCGGTGACGAAGTTATAGACCAGCGAATGGGCGACGAGCACGCCGGCGGCCAGGGCGAGCAGCAGCCAGCGCGCGCGGTCGGACGTCATCGGGGAAAACATAGTAGCCTTTCGCGGAAGCATGCGACGGCCACTCGGTGACGTGCTCGGCACCGGCGCGCTGGCCGGCGTCTACGCCGGACTGGCGGCTGGGGCGATCGACGCGATCTGGTCGTGGGCACCCGCCGCGCAGTTCGCACACGGCTTCGTCACGCGGCTGCGGTTCGTCGCCTACAACACCGTCGCGCACGGGCTGGCCGGGCTCGCGATCGGCTGCGTGCTGACCGCGTTCCTGCTCGCGATGTCGCGCGGCACCCGGCTCGGCGACTTGCTGCGGTTCGCGTTCGCGGATCACCGAGCGCGGCAGAAGGTCGATCCCCGCTCCACCGTGGTCGGCCTGTCGATCGTGCTCGCCGGCCTGCCGTCGCTCGCGGCGCTGCTGTTCATCGCGTATCGCGCGACGCTGCCGTTCGTCACCGGCCGGCACGAGCTCGGGCTGGTCGTCGTCGTCGCGATGGCGGTGACGGTCGTCGCGATCGGGCTCGCCGCGATCGCCGCGTTCGTGCTCGGGCGCGCGCTCGAGGTCCCGCTCGGCGCGCTCGCACTGCGCGCACGCGCCGTGTCATCAGTGTGGGCGCCGTTCGTCGCCGCGGGCATGCTCGCGATCATCGGCTCCATCGTGTGGGCGCTGCACGACCGGGCCACTGCTCGTGTGCTGCCGCTGCGAGCGCCGATCGTGCTCGCGCTCGGCTGCGTGCTCGCGATCCCGGCGAGTCGACTCGCGCGACGCACGCTCGAGCACGCCGCGAAGCTTAGAGCCTGGCCGCGCCGCGCCGCCTGGCTCGCGCTGCCGGTGGTGCTCGTCGCCGCGATGCTCGGCGCTGGCAGCTCGCCGGCGGTGATCAAAGCGGCGACGATGTACACCGGGCTCGGCGGGCCGATCGCGCACGCGATCCGGCGCGCGGTCGATCGCGACGGCGATGGCTTCTCACCGCTGCTCGGCGGCGGCGACTGCGACGATAGCGATCCGACCGTGCACCCCGGCGCGCCCGAGATCCCCGACGACGGCATCGATCAGAACTGCGTCGGCGGCGACGCGAGCCTGAAGTATGTCGCGAACGACACCGCGTTCGCGCCGGTGCCGCCGACCGTGCCCGCCGACTTCAACGTCGTGCTGATCACGATCGACACGACCCGCGCCGATCACCTCGGCGCCTACGGCTACTCGCGGCCGACGTCGCCGAACCTCGACAAGCTCGCCGCCGACGGCACGTTGTTCGTCAACGCCTGGGCCCACGCGCCATCGACCCGATACTCGATGCCGGCGATCCTGACCGGCCGGCTGCCGCTCGATGTCTACTACGATACCTCGGTCCCTGGCTGGCCCGGGCTGTCGATGAAGGCGACGACGATCGCCGAGCTGCTCCAACCGCTTGGCTTCGCGACCGGTGCGATCACGAACTACGAATACTTCGACGCGCTACCGCCACATGGATCAAGGGTTCGCGGAGTACGACAACGAGGACGCGAAGCTGCACACCGCGGTGCCCGGCTCGGGCCCCGCGCACACCCACGGCAGCTCGTCGAAGCAGCAGAGCGACAAGGCGATCGCGTTCGTCGATCGCCACGCCAACGATCGGTTCTTCCTGTGGGTTCACTACTACGATCCGCACTTCGACTACGAGCCGCACCCCGAGGTCCCGTCGTTCGGCAAAGAACCGATGGACCTCTACGACGGCGAGATCCGCTTCACCGACATGCATATCGGCCGCGTGCTCGACGAGCTCCGCGCGAAGGGCCTGTACGACAAGACCGTCGTCGTCGTCACCGGCGATCACGGCGAGGGCTTCGGCGAGCACGGCGTGTTCGAGCACGGCTATCATCTGTACTCCGCGCAGACGAAGGTGCCGCTGATCATCCGCGTCCCCGGCATCCCCCCGCGCAGGGCGGCAACCCCCGCCGGACATATCGACATCATGCCGACCCTCGTAAATCTCGCCGGTGGCAAGCCGATCGCTGACATGATGGGACGCTCGTTAGTCGATGTACTGGCCGGCAAGGACTTCGATCGCACCGTGTTCCAACAGCTGTCGTACGAGGGCAACCACGAGATGCGCGGCGGTGTCGACGAGCACTGCCACGTTATCTACAACATCAGCCCGGACACCAGCTGGGAGGCGTACCTGACCGCTACCGACCCGGCCGAGACCGACGACGTCTCCGACGACGATGACTGCACGGCGACGCGGACCGCGGTCGAACACTGGTACGACGCGTCGCAGATCCCCGAAGGCGCCGCGGGCGCACTGCTGCACGAACGGCCGGTGATCGCGAACCCGCTCGACGCCGATCTCGGCAGCTCGGTGCGGTTACTCAGCGTCGATGCGCCCGCGAAAGCCAAGCCCGGCGAACCGATCGAGCTGACGTGGACGTTCGAAGCGCGCGGTCGCGTCGCGCCGGGCTGGAAGTTGTTCGTCCACCTCGACGGGCCGAACCGAGCGTTCGTCAACGGCGATCACGCGCCGGCGTGGCGGTTCGAGTGGTGGCACCCCGGCGAATTCATTCGCTACAAGACGACGGTCACGATCCCGCGCGTGCCGCTCACCGGCAAGTACACGGTCAACGTCGGCTTGTTCCGCGGCACCGAGCGCATCCACGTGACCGCCGCGCACGCCGAAGTCAAAGACAACGCGGTCGTCGCCGCGACGATCGAGGTCGGACCTTGACGATCCGCCAGCGTCGGCTGATCCACGCGGCCGGCTGGGTGCTGGTGGTGATCCCAGCGATCTACCAGCTCGTGTTGCTCGCGACCGCGATCGCCGGCCGGATCGGCTATCCGTACGACCTCGAGTGGATGGAGGGCGGCATGCTGCACCACGCGCAGCGCATCTCCGACGGGCAGCCGCTGTACGCGCCGCCATCGATCGAGTTCATCCCCTACCTGTACACGCCGCTCTACCCGGCGGTGCTCGCGATGCTCGGCAAGGTGTTCGGGCTCGGCTACACGCTCGGTCGCGCGATCTCGGTGTTGTCGCTCGTCGGCATCGCGCTGATCGCGCTCGTTCCCGCGATCCGCGATCGCGAGCGACCGCGCGGTCCCGCGTGGGCGGGGGCGCTCCTCGCGCTTGGCTTGTTCGCCGCGACCTATCCGTACGTCGAGGGCTGGTTCGATCTCGTGCGCGGCGACACGTTGTTCTTGTTGATGGTGACGGCCGGCATCGCGGCACTCCCCGGCTGGGCGAGGAGCGAGGGCGTCGCGGGCCACGGTCGAGTCGCCGCCGGCGCCGCCCTGCTCGCGTTGTCGTTCTTCTGCAAGCAGACCGGCATCTTCTACGTCGCGTTCGGCGGCGCGATCGTCGCGGTCGTGGCCTGGCGGCGGACCGCAACCTACGTCGCGGTCGCCGGCGTGATCGGTCTCGGGTTCACCGCGCTGTTCGATTCGGTGACCGGCGGGTGGTTCTGGATCTACGTGTCGAAGATCCACCGGGCGCACGACTTCAACATGCACCGGTTCTGGTCGTCGTTCGGCCACATCCTGTGGCACTTCCCGGCGCTGACGATCGTCGTGGTGCTCGCGCTCGTCATCGTCCTGGTGACGTGGCGGCTGACCGGCGAGCTGCCCGCGCGCGCGAAGCCGTTGCTGCTGTGGTCCGCCGCGTACGCGGTCTCGACCGTCGTGGGCGCGGTCGGTTGGGGCACCGAGTTCGCGCGCTACAACGCGTACATCCCGGCGCTGCTCCACGGCGCGTTCGCCGCGGGTGCGGCGATCCCGGCGGTCGCGGCCTGTGCACGGCAGTGGCACGATTCGGAGCTCGCGCCGACGGCCGCGGCTGGCGTCCTCGCGCTCGCGCTCGCCGGAACGCTGATCACCGCGCGGTGGAAGCCGTCGAGCTTCATCCCGACCGACGCCGACGTCGCGGCCGGCGACGCTTTGATCGCCCACCTGCACGGACTCGAGGGCGACGTGTGGATGCCGTCGCATCCCTGGTACCTCGTGCTCGCCGGCAAGGCGGCGCACGTCCATCGCATGGGCGTGATGGACGTCACGAGGCGCGAGCCCCGACCGATCGCCGGCCTCGACGAGGCGCTGCGCACCCATCGGTTCTCCGCGATCGTCCTCGACAATCGCGATCTGTTCACAGAGCTGCCGCAGCTGCGCGCGACCTATCACGCGGCGGTGAAGCTGCCCGAGCAAGAGCGACCGCGGCTGTACAGCGGCGCGGGCGGCGCGCACATCCCTGGCGAAGCTCCGCTGTTCCCCGAGACGATCTGGGTGCCGGCGATCCCGGCGACGCCGCCGCGTGGCGCGCACGCGCTGTTCGACTTCGAAGCTGGATCGTGGGCCGGCTGGATCCGCTCGGGCGGCGCGTGGGGCGAAGGCCCGGCGGCCGAGCCGCTGCCCGGGCAAGACCTGGTCGCCGGCGCGACCGGCTTGCGTTTCGCGACGAGCATGCACGGCGGCGACGCGGCGACGGGCCGCGTGAGCTCGCCGGAGTTCGAGATCGACGGCGCGAAGCTGACGATGATGCTCGGCGGCGGTAGCGACGAGACGAAGCTACGCCTCGAGCTGTGGGTCGACGGTGCGATCGCGCGGACCGCGGGCGTCCCGTTGCCCGGCGGCGATACGCTGCGCGAAGCGAGCTGGGACGTCAGCGAGCTGCGAGGCAAGCAAGGCCGGCTCGTGCTCGTCGACGATGCGACGACGCCCGGCGGCCACATGGATGTCGACGACATCTGGCTGTGGGCGGCTCCCTAGACCGAATCGTGCGATCGTGCGTTCATGACCACGACGATGAATCGCCTCTCGCTAGCCACCGCGAGCACGCTGTCGCTGTTCGCGGCAACCGCGATCGCCGATCGCGCGGGCCCGTCGCCGTCGCAGCCGCAGGTGATCGTCGCGCCCCCGCGCCCGAGGCCGGTCAACCCGATCACCGCTGGAACGCCCTCCGCGCAGATCGCGACCGTCGGCACCAAGCTCGCGGGGTCGTACAAGTGCAAGGGCGTGTCGTTCGCCGGCGACGGCTCGTCATCGCCGTTCACCGCGAAGCT
Organism: uncultured delta proteobacterium; assembly: GCA_963848295.1. Taxonomy (GTDB): domain Bacteria; phylum Myxococcota_A; class Polyangia; order Haliangiales; family Haliangiaceae; genus JABFXX01. The sequence continues at coordinate 1,181,489 of CAWKDB010000010.1, forward strand.
CGTGATCAAGCTCGATCTCGACAGCGCGTGGATCCAAGCGCAGCTGGCCGAGGACGCGCCCGGCACGATGAAGCTCACCGACTTCCGCACGTTCGACGAGATCGCGAAGCAGTGGACGCGGATCGAGCTGCTCGCGACCTCGGGCCACGTCGAATCGACCTCGCTCGGCGAGAAAGACGGCAAATGGACGTGGACCGGCACGACGATCTCGCCGACCGGATCGATCCAGACGCGCGACTACGAGCAACAGATCGGTGCGAAGCAGCTCAAGCTGTGGGGCGAAGCGTTGCTCGCCGGAACGTGGACGAAGTCGTACGAAGTCACCTGCCGCAAGTAGCGCGCTCGGCGCGATTACCTCGGGCGCTCGTAGACCGAAACGATCGGTACGCCGTCGAACCGCAGCACGAACACCGGTTGCACCGTGCCGTAGGACTTCCAGATCAGATAGTCGTGGCGATTGAAATGTAACTCGTGGATGACAAGGGCGAGCTTACTGCGCTCGATGCCCGCGACCTCGTTGCCGCTGTCGGGATAACCCGCCGGCAATAGGCCGAGCTTCTTGTACCAACCCCACGCCGGCGACGCGTCGTGCGAGTAGACCGGACCGGGCGGCTGGCTCGCGATGAACGGCAGGACGCCGCGCGCGGCGACTCCCCAGAACTGGCGATTCATCCCGAGGTCGGCTCCGCCCGGCACACCGCCGGCGGCGGCGTTGTACCAACTCAACGCGTACGGCCGGCTCGCGAGCGTTTCGCTGCCCGCCGCGACGACGATCGCGACACCGACCACCCAGAGTGCGGCGATCCGGGCGAGCGGCTCCGAGATCCGCCAGCGCTCGATCGCGAGCTGCGTCGCGCGACGCGCTGCCCACCCCGCGCCGACGCCCGCGGCGATACAGATCGTCGGCAACGCCGGCATCCAATGTTTCTCCGCGCCGAAGATCGGCGTCGTGCCGAGCAAGAACGGGCCGATCGACGCCGCGGCGGACAAACCGAGCAACAGCGCCGGTAGCCGATCGCGCGTCGCGCCGCGCCAGCCGTTCGCGATCCACACCCCGGCGCCGAGCGCTGCGGCGAGCAACGTGACGACGGGCACGGTGAACAGCGTCGTGACGAGCGCGACGTGCCAGGGGAACGGCGGCGCGTTCCAGTTCTTGCCGAGGTACTCGTAGTTGTAGTGGACGTGCTTGAAGTGAAATCCCAACCAGGCGACCACGTGGCCGATCGGATCGAGCCACAGCCATGGCCACAGCGCGAACAGCACGAGCGGGCCGAGCACCACGAACGACAACACGACGCGCCCGCGATAGGCAAGCAGCCCGGCCGGCGCCGCGAGCAAGGGCCGCCAACCGAACTGGCGAACCGCGAGCACGGTGTAGTGCGCGCCGAGCGCGAACGGCAACAGCACCGCGTTGTGCTTCGTCGCGAGCGCGAGCCCGAACGCGACGCCGACCTGCCATGGCCACTTGCGGCCCTCGCCGGCCGGGGCTCGCCCCTGGCCGGCAGCATCGCCGGATGGCGATGCGGTTCGATCGAGACAGCGCCAGTACGCGTAGATCGTGGCGAACCACATCGTCATGATCGGCGCGTCGAACGCGGCGAGGCCGGCGTGAAATAACGCGCGCGGCAGCAATAGCAGGCACAGCGCCGCGAGCACGGCTTCGGCGAGCCCCCACAGCTCGAGCGTCATCGTGTAGACCATCACGACGAGGGCGGCGTGGGCGAGCGCGGTCGGCACGCGAAACGCGGTGAGCTCGTCGACGATCCCGAGCTTGTCGGCGAGCAGCCAGTGCGCGAGGCCGTCCGCGGTCTTCATCAACGGCGGGTGCTCCGAGTTCGTCGGGCCGCCTGGCGCGCCACCGAACGTCGCCGTGATCGACTTTGCATCGATGCCGTGACTGAACGTCGCGAGCCCGAGCCACCAGTCGGCGTAGCGCTCGCCGGCCGCCATGTAGACCGTCTCGTCGCGTGCGATGCCGACCGAGCGCTGGTTGTACATCGTGCACGCGAACGTGATCAGCGCGAGCGCCCAGCCGAGCGCTCGGCGCTTCATCGCCGCGCCTCGGCGGCGAAACAGATCTGGCGCTGCGCCGCATCCGCGCTCGCGACGAACGTGACGTCGGCGGTGCCGGGCTGCGTCTCGACCTCGAACTTGACCCAGCCGTCGTCGACGCCGGGATGCACGACCGCGACCCGGCGATGAGCGACCTCGACCTCGAGCGTGCCCGGTGCGCGAATGTCTCGGCGCGTGAACACGTCGGCGAGCCCGACATAGCCGACCAGCGAGCTGCCGAGCGGCACCGCCGGGAACGTCACGCGGATCGGCCGGCCGGGCACCGGCGTCGCCTGGATGCAGCGATGCGGCTGAAAGCCGACCTCGGCGAGCTCGAGCTTGGCGGCGCCGCCGTCGATCGACGCACCGGCCAACAACGTGCGCACGTCGGCGAGCACCGTGACCGGCGTGCGCTCGAACAGCTCGACGCTCACACCGTCGGCATCGACCGCCGAGGTCGGGGTCAGTCCCGCGACATCGGCAGCGTGCGCGCCGCGGATCGACAGCTCCCAGATCCGCCCGTAGCGCGCGGCGTCCATCCGCGCCGCATCGTCGATCGTCATCAGATCGCCGAGATGGAGCCGGCCCACCGGATCGATCCAATCCGGGGCGAACACGATCAGATCGCCCCGACGAAACTGCGCGCGCACGAGCTGCGACGCGTGATCCCACGCCTCGTCCGCCGGGACCGAGCTCGCGTCGACGTGGGTCGCGCACGTCTCCCATGCCGCGACCCCGATCAAGAGCAGCGCGGGCAAGACGCCGAGCGTTGATCGAACCGGCAACGCGGTCGAAACTACCATGCACCCCGGCGCCGTCATACTCTGCGGCGGTGCGGCTGTACGCGGCGCTATTCGCGATCGGGCTCGTCGTCTACGGCGCGCTGTCGTGGGGTCGGCTCGGCCACACCTCGGTCGCGCCGCAGTATCTCTATCAGGCCGACGCGTGGCTGCACGGCAAGACCTCGATCGATCCGCCGTTGCGCGACGCCGATTGGGCGAAGGTCGAGACCGTCGTGCTCGACGACGGCAGCGAGGTCTCGGGGCGGCGGCTGGTCACGCGCCCGATGTTTCACACGCTCGGCGGCGACGAGCTGCCGGTCAAGCGCGTCAAGCGCTCGCTCGGCGCGGTCTGGTACGTGTCGTTTCCCCCGCTGCCGTCGCTGCTGATGCTGCCGTCGGCGATCGTCGCCGGGCGGGCCGGCAACGACGTGATCCCGACGCTCCTCGTCGCGGCGATGATCCTGCCGCTGGCGCTGCTGCTGCTGCGCCGGCTTGCCGATGCGAAATTGTCGCAGCGAACGGTGCGCGAGGACCTCTGGCTGGTCGCGACGCTCGCGTTCGGCACCGTGTTGTTCTTCAGCGCCGTCCAAGGCAGCGTGTGGTTCACCGCGCAGATCGTCGGCGTCGCGCTCGCGTTGGTCTACGCGTGGGCCGCGATCGAAGCGAAGCGGCCGCTCGTCGCCGGGCTCGCGCTCGGCGCCGCCGCGCTGACCCGGCCACCGATGGCGTTCATGCTCCCGCTGTTCGCGTTCGAGGCGTGGCGCGTCGCGGCCGGCGATCGCCGGGCGTTGCTGCGCACGCTCGTCCGGTTCGCGGCGCCGATCGCGGTGCTCGCGATCGCCGGCATGATCTACAACGCGGTGCGGTTCGGCTCGCCGACCGAGTTCGGTCACACCTACCTCGACGTGATCCAGCAGCGCCTGGTCGAGCGCTACGGCCTCGCGAGCTACCACTACCTCGCGCGCAACCTCGCCGCGGCGTTCACGCTGCTGCCGGAGCTCGTCGACCGTTCGCCGTACATCCAGATCGGCGGCCACGGCCTCGCGATCTGGTTCACGACGCCGCTGCTCGTGCTCGTGCTATGGCCGCGCGAGCGTCCGCCGATCCATCGCGCGCTGTGGATCACGGTCGCGTGCGTGGCGCTGCCGTCGCTGTTCTACATGAACTCGGGCTGGGTCCAGTTCGGCTATCGGTTCAGCCTGGACTACATCGTGTTCCTCATCATGTTGCTCGCGGTCGGCGGCCGGCCGCTCGGGCGCGTCGCGCACGTGCTGATCGCGATCGGCATCGCGATCAACTTGTTCGGCGCGGTGACGTTCGGTCGATTCGACGGCAAGTTCTATCGCACCGGCGGCAATGCCTATGATGTCGTCGTGCCAAACTAGCCAGATGATTCGACTCGCCGTGATCGTCGTCGCCGCATGCGGATCCTCCGCGGCCACGCCGCCGGCGACGCAACCGCGCACGCCGTGGGAACGCCCGATCGACGCCGAAAAAGCGGTCATCGCCGCGAAGGCGAGCAAGGCGCTCGCGTGTCTCGTTCGCCCGCATCGGTCACCGATGTTGCCATCGTCCGACGTCGCGCCCGAGCTAATCGGCGCGATGATCGAAGCGGAGGCCGCCGCGACCCCGCCGACCGACCGCGTGGTCGCGCGGGCGGTGAACGCCGACGCAATCGAATCGGCACGGCGACTGCTCGCGGCCGTGCGCGCCACCGGAGCGCACGTCGATGGGGGCATCGCGTCCGCGGTCGACCCGAGCGTGACCGTGCGGTCGCGATCGATCGTGGACATCGAATTGCTCGTCCATGCCGGCCGCCGCGATGAGGCCGCGCGCGCCTACGCCGCGTACACCACGGAGATCCCGCCGACGAGCCTGCATCCACCGGCGACCGGGCTGAACGCGCTCGTCCTCGGCGCGCTCGGGCGAGTCGCCGACGCCCGCAAGTACATCGCGAGCGAACCGGCGACCGAGCGTGCGACGTCCGCCGAGCGCTTGATCCTCGGCGTGCTCCTCTCGGCCTCGCCGACGACCCACCTCGACGATGCGATCGCCGAGCTGTTGCACGACTCGGTCGGCGATCCCGAGGCGGCGGTCGTCCCACTCGCGTTGGCGATGAGCGCGATCCGCGGGCACGGTCTCGGCAGCCGCGCCCATCCGCTGCGCCACTTCATGCTCAGCTACATCACGAGCTCGAGTAATCGCAACATGCTCGCGATCGTCGCCGGCGAGGTGTTCGCGGCGGGCGATCAGACCGAGCAGGGCGAGGTCGACGCGCTGCTCCCGCGAAGCAGCGACTTCGCGCGCGCGCGCATCGCATGGGAGCGCGCGTACTACCGCGGCTCGTTCGCCGAAGCGCTCGCGATCGCGCGCGCCGACACCAACGACGAGCGCCTCACCGACGAGCTCTATGCGCTGTGGGCCCGCGCCGCTGTCGAGGGCGACGATCCGGCGGCGATGCATGCGATCGACGAGTTGGCCTGCGCGCCGCCTCGCTGACCGGTTCGTGGTAGACCACGATCATGCCCACGCCGGCGATCATCGAACGGATGCGCGAGCTCCACCGGGAGCTCGGTGAGACGCAGCCGACCCCCGCGACCGCCGAAGAGCTCGCGCGCATCAAGCAGCAGGTCGACACGATCATGGTCCGGCCGGATCACGTGCCGCAGTATAAAGGGCTGAGCGACCGCCTGCTGTTCGCGTACGTCGGGTTCCAGATCGACCACCCGAAGCTCGCCGGGCTGATGCAGGGCGTCGCGACGTCGCTGAGCAACGCCGGCATCTAGCCGCCGCATCCCGAGTCAGGATTTCGGCTGTGGCCGCGTGGCAAGATGATCGAACCACCTCAACAACCGACCGACGTCCTCGCGCCGATCGCGCTAGAACGCGCGCGGATCATGTCGCCGGCGGTGCTGCTCGCGATGGTCGTGTGGGCGGGGATCGTCATCGCCAGGGGGCGTATGACCAATGCGCTTGCCGGCCTCGAGGTCGCGCTGTGCACCGGCGTGATCGCGATCGTCTTCGTGTCGCGGCTGGAGGTCGGTCGACGCTGGGCCCACGCGTTGTGCGCGGCGCTGTGGTGGGCCCCGGTGACGTTCACGCTCGCCGCGGCATACGCGTCACCCCAACCGCTCGCGGGGCTGCTGCTGCCGCTCGAGATCATCGGTACGGTCGTGTTGCTCGACACCCGCTCGGTCGTGGGGTCGTTGCTTCTAACGCTCGCGATCTGGATTCCGCTCGCCGTGCGCGGCGACGACGGACCGATCTACATCATGACTGCGGTGACGGCCGTGGCGTTCGCGATCACGATGCAGATCCTGATGCGCCGCGCGATCCTCCGCGAAGTCATGACCGCGGCCTCGCTTCAGTTTCAGCTCGCCGAACGGATGAGACTCGAACAGCAGCTGCTTCATTCGCAGCGACTCGAGGCGGTCGGCACGCTCGCTGCCGGCCTCGCGCACGACATGAACAACGTGCTGGCGGCGATCACCAGCTTCGCGGGCAGCCTCGACGACGAGATCCGTTCGGACAAGGGTCGCGCCGACCTCGATCAGATCGTCGCGCAGTCGTTGCGTGGCGCCGAGCTCACGCGCGGCTTACTCGCGTTCAGCCGGCGCGGGCAGTACCGCAAGCAGACGATCAGAGTCGACGACATCGCGCGCGAGGTGTTGCCGATGCTCGAGCGAACGCTTCCCCGTTCGATCACGCTGCAACACGAGCTGAACGGTGCCAAGGTGTGTGTCGAAGGCGATCCGATCCAGCTCGGGCAAGCGCTGATCAACCTCGGGCTCAACGCCGCGGATGCGATGGACGGTCACGGAACGCTCATGATCGCGACGAGCATCGTCGAGCTCGATCAGGACGCGGCGACGGCCCTCGCGATACCGGCGGGGCGCTACGCGCGGCTACGCGTGTCGGACACCGGCCGCGGCATGGACGAAGCGACCCGGTCGCGCGTGTTCGAGCCGTTCTTCACGACCAAGCCTGGCGGCACGGGCAGCGGCCTCGGACTTTCGGCTGCGTGGGGGATCGCGCAAGCACACGACGGCACGATCAGCGTCGAATCGACCCGAGGCGAAGGCTCGGCGTTCTATATCTACGTCCCGGCGACCGCGGCGACGATCCCATCTCGAGCGTTGCCGGTCATCGAGCGCTCGCTCCGGATCGAGAAGGTCGGGACGGTCCTGATCGCCGATGACGAGCCGGCGGTGCGAGCGGGGACCGCGCGGATCCTCGAACGGATGGGGTTATCGGCGATCCAGGCGTGCAACGGCGAGGAGGCGCTCGTCCAGTACCAGGATCATGCTGCGGTGATCGAGCTCGTCATCCTCGACATGGGGATGCCCGTCATGGGCGGCGCCGAGTGTTTTCGCAGACTCCGAGAAGCGAGCGCGGTCCCGGTGTTGATCGCGACGGGTTACGCGATCGACACCGATGTTCAGGACATGATCGCGCGCGGTGCCTCGCTGATCGAGAAACCGTATCCGTCGAACGCCCTGGTCCGCGAGGTCACGCGGATCCTCGAGATCGCCAAGGCCGCCAAGCAGTCACCGCCGCGGTCGATCTGATCAGCCCGCAAGCCGCGTCACGGCCGGAACGGCTGCTCGTCTTTGCCAAACCCGGAACTGCCGTTCGAGCGACCCGAAGCTTCCGCCTGCTATTCGGTAGAGGTTCGACGCGATCTTGCCGAGCCGCCACTGAATCGCGTGCGTGCAGGCGCATCGAAGCGCTACGACGTGATGTCGTCGTTGTATCGCAAGGGATCGACATCAACATCGTCCTCGTGTCCTGGTGACCTCGCCGTATCGCTCATGTACCGATCAGTTGCGCGAGCGGAGTGAGCGCGTTCGCCTGAACGTTCCTTTCGAGCGCCCACTTCGCCGTGTTCGGCACGCGTGCGCACCATCCGTCGCGAAACAAAAAGAAGAAGAAATCGAGCGCGTGGCCGCGAAGCTTCTGTGCCGCTTCGATCCATGCGGGCCACGCTCGATCGAGTTCGGCCAGTTGGAAGGAGAGCCGGTAACGGTAGCTGTACTTGTAACCGTCCGTCCTCGGTGGCGAATGATGGATGAGAAACCACGGGTCCGGCGGTCGAGACGCGACGCGTTCGCCGAGGTGCCGAAGGAGCGGTTCGAACCTCGCCGCGGAGCCTTCGTGACTCTCGAGAAGTCTTTCGAGGTCGAGCGAGATGCTGACGACGTTCCTTCGTTCGCCCCCGGCGTCGCGAAACTCCCCGGCGATGTTGAGTTCGAACCCCGCTCGATCGATGCCCGAAAACAAGGCCGCGATACGTTGCGTCCGTTGTTCTTCGGGCAACTGGACGTCCAACAACGCGTCGGTGCTCACACTAATCTGGATCATGAAGAACGGCCCACACTGACCATCGATGATCGCCAGATCTGGCCGATCACCACCGTCAACCTTTGTGTCCATTCGGAAGGTTACGCGTTCGCACATGCGCGTGGGACACCAGATCGCGCGAAACCGTCGGTCGATGAGGAAGTTCGTGTTCACGTCGTTCCCCAAGCAGATGGCTTTCTCTCCGTTCGAACAAGTCGATCAAATTTCGCCGCGCCCGTTGCTGCTCGTCGCTGGGTCGAAGGCCGACACGCCACTCCAGTGAGAACGCCTGCGGTCGCGCGAAGGAGCCCCACCTCGTTGAAGCGATTTCTTCAAGGCTCATCTCGCGCAGCGCTAGCGACGAAACGGGTTCCTGGGCGCTCGTTTCAGATCGGGCGGTTGCGCGGAGAATAGTCAGCGCGGCGCCGCGGTCCACACGACCGTCGCGATCGTTCGCTTCGCGACGTCGCCTCCGCGACCGCGTAGGACGAGTGTGATCCGGCGCTTGGTCGTCGTGCATGTGTCGGGGCCGTCCAGCGGATCGTCGTAGCGCGTGCACTCGGGCTGGAGCCCGGCGCGCTGCGCGTCGCCGACGGTCGAGCCAGGACCGACGCGTGTCCCAGCGATAACGAACCGCGGGTCGAGCAGCGTGACGTTACCCTCCTGGACGAGCTCGAGCACCCTCTTGCCGGCGACGTAGGCGTGGACCCAGCCGATGTCCGACGTGTTCGGGCCGACCACGTCGAAGTCGCGCGCGAGTGCAAACCGCGCCGGCAACACGTCGGCGCGCCGCGCGATCGCGAGCGTGAGCGCGCCGATCGCGTCGTCGTCGATCGTCGGCCACGGTGACGGCGCGCGCGGCGCGGTCCACGTGATTGCGGTGACGCGCACGTCGTCGAACGGGCCGCGCAGCACGAAGTATGCGGGAAGGGGCAGGTTCGCAGCGATCGCGAGCTCAATTCGCGGCACCTCGGTAAGCCCGCACGTCGCGGTCATCCGATCGGATGCGGCCATGCACGCGGCAGTGTCGAGGACGGCTCCGGTCGCCGGGTCGGCGTGGCCGCGCTGCTCGCCGATCGCCACCGCGAGCGTGTGGCGGACCGACGGATGGAACACTGTCACGCGTACGGGCTTGCCGCCAGCGACGCTGACTTCGGCGACACGCGCACCGGCGTGCACGATCGCGAAGCCGTCAGCCGTCGCGGTCACCTCGAGCCGCGGCAGCGCGCGCGCAAGCGCGGCTGCGTCGATGCGTGCGAGCTCCGTGAAGGGATGGATCGCATCGCGATCGATGCGCAGCGCCGACGCGGCGACGACGTCGTCGCGCGGGATCGTGTTCGGGCGCAGCGCCATTGCGTCGGCCGTGCGCGAGCCGGTCTGGACGCGAACGCGCACCGACGTGATGCGGCGCTGATCGGACAGCGACGTCGGATTGCTGTGGACATCGCCGTCGAGGTGGATCGTCACCCCATCGCGCGATTCGCACGCGAGCTGCGCGGGCTCGGGCTCGGCGAGCGGGCTGATGTCGAGGTTGCACCACGGGAAGCGCTCACGCAGCGCGGCGTCGTACGGCTGCCCGATCGCGACGTTGAGCTCGGTCGCGATCCGCGGCGATACTACATCGATCGTCTCGACGAACCGCCACCCGCTGAGCGCGACCGCAAGCTTGCCGTCAAGCATGCCCGCCATACGGCCGCCGTTCGGCCCGTCGTGGAACGACCATGCCAGCTCGGGCAGCGCGGCTGCGATCGCCGTGCGATCGAAGATCGTGTCGCCGGTGATCGCGCCGAGCCCGCCGCGCGCGAGCGCCGGCCGCTTGCTCGGTGCCGCGGCGGGCGATAGCCTGCGTCCGGGGGCCGGCATCGGCGTCGTCGCTTGCGCAGCCGACGTATCGCGGCGACCGTCGCACGCGACGACCGCGATCGCGACGACCGCGCCCCATGCGATCACGGTCCTCGCTCGCGCCCGTGCGGGCGAGAACGGTGAATTGGATCGCGCGATCGATTCTGCGACAGCCGAGCACAGGAGTCGGCCATAGTGGGGTCCGTCGTCGCGCGGCTCACAATCGCGAGCGAGCACACCGCCGACGTAGAGCCGATCTGATGCATCCGTCGACCCGATGCTCGCGCGGCGCGGCCGTGAAAGCTAGCTCTAAGCTCTCGCGAGCAGGCGTTGCGAGCAACGCCACCGCCCTGCTCGTCGAGGACCCGGGTGACGCCGAGGCGCGCAAGCTCCGCGACGAGGTCAAGCGCATCGAGGCGCAGATCGCAGACGTCGGCGCGCCGCCAAGTCGCGATGCGATCGGCGCTGGCCTTCGCCGACTGCTGGACCAGCTCTCCGACAAACCGGAGATCGGGCGCGCTGCGCTCGTGCGCTGCGGTCTGCGCCTACGCGTCGCTGAGCGGCCGAACGGCGAGCACCGGTTCTGGCTCGTCGGCTCGATCGACCTCGGCGCCGTCGCCGGCGGATCGAGCGGAGGTTCTCTCTACGGTCGGAACGGCTGCTCGTCCTTGCCGCGCACCGGGTTCGCGAGCCGGCGCGCGACCGCGTCTTGCTCGTCCTTGGTCAGCCGGCGCACGTAGACGCCCGCCGCGTCGATGCTGCGCGCGCCGAAGAAGCCTTCGGACACCGCGTACTCGACCTCGATGATCATGTACGGGTCCTCGCCGATCCACATCAGCTCGTGCTTGCGCGGGATGCCGACCCACGACGACAGCGTGAACTTGTCGCGAGAGCCATCCTCGTTGAGGACGACCATCGTGATGCGCTCGGTGGCGGTCACGAGGTGAACCCTAGCACGTCGAGCATCGTGTAGCGCCCCGGCGGTTTGCCGACGACCCACGCGGCCGCGCGCAGTGCCCCCGCCGCGAAGATCGTACGAGACGAGGCGCGATGCCCGATCTCGATTCGCTCGGCCGGACCGAAGAAATATGCGACGTGCTCGCCGACGACGTCGCCACCCCGGACGGCAGATACGCCGATCTCGCCACGCGGCCGGGCACCGAGGTCGCCGTCGCGGCCGTGGCGCTTGACCCGATCGTAGTCCGCGCCATGCCCGGCGGCGATCGCGCGTGCGATCGCGAGCGCGGTCCCCGACGGCGAGTCGCGCTTGCCGCGGTGATGCGCCTCGACCACTTCGGCGTCCCACTCCGGGCCGAGCACCTCGGAGGCCTTGCGCACGAGGCCGAGCAGCAAGTTCACGCCGAGCGAGAAGTTCGCGGCCACGACGACCGGAGCGACGATCGAGAGCTCGGCGATCGCGGCATCGTCGACCGCCGCGAGCCCGGTCGTGCCGATCACCGCGGGCTTGCGCTGCGCGATCGCGGCGCGGGCGGCGACGCGCGTCGCATCGGGCGCGGTGAAATCGACGTAGACATCGCTCGCCGCCAGGCCCGCGCCGAGGTCGGTGCTCGCGATCACGCCGCGCACCGCTTCGCCGCCGAGCCCGTGCGCGCCTTCGCGATCGACCGCGGCCGCGATCTGGACGTCGCTACGACCGGCGGCGGCGTCGAGCACGGCACGGCCCATGCGCCCGGACGGCCCGAGGACGCAGACCCGAGCTGTCACGCCAACGCCTGCGCGCGGAGCTCGGCGCGCAGTTGCTCGGTCAGCGCAGCGCTCGCGGCGACGAGCGGCAGCCGGACCTCGGGCGTGCAGCGCCCGAGCACGGCGAGCGCGGCCTTGGTCGGCGCGGGGCTCGGCTCCGCGAACAACAGGTTCATCAGGTGGCGCAGCTTGTAGTGTGCCTTGCGCGCGCGGTCCCAATCGCCGGCCTTCACCGCGTCCCACATCTCCGCCATGTCGTGCGGCGCGACGTTCGAGACCACCGAGATCACGCCCTTCGCGCCGAGCGCGTAGAGCGGAAACGCCGTGCCATCGTCGCCGGATAGCACCGAGATCTGCTGGCCGACGCGCGCGATCAGCTCGCCGCCTCGGACGAGGTTACCGGTCGCGTCTTTGATCGCAACGATGTTGTCGATCTCGGCGAGCCGAGCGACGGTCTCGGTCAGCATGTCGCACGCCGTACGCGACGGCACGTTGTAGAGCACGATCGGCAGCTTCGTCGACTTCGCGATCGCCTCGAAGTGCCGGTACAACCCCTCCTGGCTCGGCCGGTTGTAGTACGGCGTGACGTGGAGCAGCGCATCGGCGCCCGCTTGCTCGGAGGCCTTGGTCAACACGAGCGCCTCGGCGGTCGCGTTGCCGCCGGCACCGGCGACGACCGGGACGCGCCCGCGCGCGGCCTTGACCATCGCGGCGATGACCGCGACGTGCTCGTCGACATCGAGCGTCGCGGATTCGCCGGTGGTGCCGACCGAGACGATGCCGTCGATGCCGTGCTCGATCTGCCAATCGACGAGCTTCCCGAGCGCGGTGAAGTCGACTTTACCGTCGGCGAACGGCGTCACGAGCGCGGTGAGACAGCCTTCGATCGGAGTCGGTTTCGGCATGGAAATCCTAGGCACATAGCTACAACGCTTGAGGCAAAAATGCCATTCCACAAGGACTCGTGTACCGTCGGCAGATGCGAGCAACCGTGGCGTTCGTGGTATCGGCGGTGGCGCTTGCCGCGTGCACTGACAGCATCTCGATCGACGACTTCGCTCAGAAATTCCGCGACGGGGAGTGCACCGCCGCGGTCTCGTGCGACGAGGTCCCCGACACCGCGACGTGCGACGCGTCGATCACCATCGGCGGCACCGACTTCGAAACCGTCGTCGCCGAGGTCAAGGCAGGCACGGTGATCTACGACGGCGATGCAGCTGCTCGGTGCTTGGCGTTCCTGACCAACGACTCGTGTACGTTCACCGGCTTTCACGGTGGTCAGGACTGCGAGAGCATCTTCGAAGGCACGCTCGCGACAGGCGCGGCCTGCCTCGAGGACGAAGAGTGCAAAGGCTACAAGACCCAGACCGCGGACTGCGCCGAGACCGATGACACGTGTGATCGGAGCACCGCGTGTTGCCCCGGCGTTTGCACCGCGGTTCCGCGGGCCGCGGCCGGGGCTTCGTGCGCCACCACCGACTGCGCGGACGGCCTGTACTGCTCGAACGTCGACCGGACGTGCAAGACGCTGGGCGCGACGGTCGGCGCCGCGTGCGAAGCGATCGATGGCTGCGAAGATCCGATGTACTGCAAGATCCCGGCGATGGGGCAAGCCGGCATGTGTGCCGACGCCGCCGCCGCTGGGGCGACGTGCGACCCGACCGCCAACGAGCCGTGCGTCGACGGCCACCAGTATTGCGACATGACGACGATGACGTGCACCAACAGGGCCGCAATCGGTAGCGCATGCTCCGACACCGTCCCGTGCGCCTACGACGCGAACTGCGACGGGACTTCGAACACCTGCGTCGCCGTCCCCGGGCCGGGTGACGCGTGCACGACGACGACCGGATGCCTCGGCAGCCTGGACTGCACCAACTCGGTCTGCACCTTGCCGACCTCTACCACCACGACGTGCATGTAACTCCCATCTTGGGTCTGCAAACAAGCTCGTGTAGGGTCGGCCCCATGAAGACCATCCTCGCGGGCCTGGTGCTCGCGGCGACCACAGTGGCGTGCGACGGCGGCGGCGGCGGCGGCATCGCTCTTAGTGATCTCGCCGCGAAGGTCGCTGCTGCGAACTGCGCGGGTCAGGTCGCGTGCGACGAGATGCCCGACGACGCGACGTGCGCGGCGACCGCGCATACCGACAACACGGAGCAAGAGACCCTGCTCGCCGAGGTCAAGGCCGGGACGGTGATCTACAACAGCTCGCTCGCGGCCCAGTGCATCGCGTTCTTGCAGGACACCTGCGAGTTCCAGGGCACGCACGTCGTGAACCCGTGCCTCGAGATCTTCGACGGCACGCTCGCGGTCGGCTCGCCGTGTGAAGAAGACCAGCAATGCAAAGGCTTCAAGGCGCAGACCGCGAGCTGCGTCCAGACCGACGAGACGTGCTCGCGAGTGAGCGCGTGCTGTCCGGGAATCTGCACCGCGGCGCCACCGCTCGCGGCCGCGGGTGCGAGCTGCGCCGAGACCGCCTGCGTCGCCGGCTACTATTGCGCACAGACGACCGAGATCTGCGAGCCGATCGTGACGACGGCGGGCGCGGCGTGCGACGGCTTCGACGGCTGCGCCGATCCGATGTACTGCAACGAGTCCGAGACCGGCACCGAGGTGTGCACGTTGGCCGCGGCGACCGGGCAAACGTGTGACCCGACGGCGCTGGCCCCATGCGCGAGCTCGAACGCCTACTGCGACGAGACCAGCCTGCTGTGCACCGCGAAGGCTCTGCCCGGTGCCGCGTGCTCGGAGACCGTGCCGTGCGTCGGCGAGGCGAACTGTGACGTGAGTGGGCTGTGCGTCGCGATCCCGACCGAGGGCCAGGCCTGCTACACCGGCGGAGGCGTCGAGTGTCTCGGCGAGCTGACGTGCTCGGCGACGTCGGTCTGCACGCTCGCGACCGCGATCATCACGACCTGTACGATGTAGCGCCGCGCGCGACGCGGCTCGTGTACCGTCGAGGGATGCGCGTCGCGTTGCTCGTCCTGGTGGTCGCCGCTGCGTGTGGCGGCCATCACGACGGTGGCCCCGATGCGAGCGGCGATGTAACGAGCGGCCTCTCGCTCGGCGATTTCGTCACGATGCGGCACGACGCGATCTGCGCCGAGCAAGTCGCGTGCAGTGCGATGCCCGACACGGCGACGTGCGATGCGGTGCTCGCGATCGACACGACGGAGCTCGAGACTGTCGTCGCCGATGTCATCGCCGGTACGGTGACCTACGACGGCAACGCGGCGACCGCGTGCCTCGCCTACTTGCAGGGCGGCTGCACGTTCGCGGGCTTTCACGTGCCGAGCCCATGTGACACGGTGTTCGATGGCACGCTCGCGATCGGCGCTGCGTGTAACGAGGACGAAGACTGCACCGGCTACGTCGCGGGCCGCGCGACCTGTGTCGCGACGACCACGACGTGCGATCGAACGACCGCTTGCTGCGCCGGCAGCTGCACGGCCACCGCCGCGAAGGGCGCGCTGGGCTCGCCGTGCACCGGCCCGACGTGCGGCAGCGGGTTGTATTGCTCGGACATGACCTCGACCTGCACCGCGATCGCGACCACCGCGGGGATGAGCTGTTACGGCTTCGACGGCTGCGCCGATCCGATGTATTGCGACGCGCTGTCGGGCTCCGATGGGATCTGCACGAACGCCGCGGCGTCTGGTGATGTCTGCGAGCCGACCGCGACGTTGCCGTGCGTCGAGGATAGCGACTACTGCGACGTCGAGACCGCGATGTGCACGCCGAAGGCCGCGATCGGCCACGCATGCTCGGCGACGGTCCCGTGCGTCGGGTTCGCGAACTGCGATGTCACCGGCCTGTGCATCGCGATCCCGACCCAAGGCCAGCCGTGCTTCACCGGCACCGGCATCGCGTGCCTCGGCGACCTGACCTGCGTGGACTCGCTGTGCACGGGGCCGGCCACCGCGATGACCTGCGCGCCCTAGCGCATTTCGGAACGCGACGCCAGCAGCGACTCGCCATCGCGCAGCGGCAGCTCGATCGCGAACCGCGCGCCACCGCCGGCTGCCTCGCTGATCGTGATCCGACCACCGTGATCCGACACGATACGGTGGACGATCGCGAGGCCCAACCCGGTGCCGCCCTGGTCGTGCTTGGTCGTGAAGTACGGCGCGAACACCTTGTCTTTGACCTCGGCCGGTACGCCCGGGCCGTTGTCCTCGACGACGAGCAGCGCGCGGTCGCCGATGTACTTCGTGCTGACCGCGATCCGGCCACCTTCGCGTCCACCGAGCGCATCGCGTGCGTTCTCGACGAGGTTGAGCAGCACTTGGTTGATCTGGTTCTTGTCGCCGTCGAGCTGCGGCAGCGCCGAATCGAGCGTGACGTCGACCGGCATCGCGCCGCCTTGGTACAGCGCCAACCCCGAGCGCACCGTGTCGTTGAGATCCATGCGCGCGAGCTCTGGCTTCGGCATGCGCGCGAAGTCCGAGAACTCCGCGACGATGTGCTTGAGCCGATCGGCTTCTTGCAACACCGTCGTCGTCGACTCCTCCATGATCTCGCCGAACGACGGGTGCTGCTTGCGCCACGACTTGCGCAGCGTGTCCATCGCCATCTGGATCGGCGTGAGCGGATTCTTGATCTCGTGCGCGAGCCGGCGCGCGATCTCTTGCCACGCGGCGATGCGCTCGGCGATCACGAGGCGCTCCTTCGAGGTCTTGAGATCTTCCATCATCAAGTTGAACGCGTTCGCGACCTCGCCGACCTCGTCGGCCGAGCGCACCGGCACGCGGTGGTCGAGCTCGCCGCGCGCCGCGGCGACCGCAGCCGGCGACGAGCAGATCGAGATCGCGCGCCGTGCGCCGTGCGACGAACAGGCCGACGACGACGACCGCACCGAGCGCCGCGAGGGCGAGCGCGGCCGAGGTCAGCGCGACGACGAACAGCACGTGATCGAGGTCGCCGTCCGACACCGCGGCCTCGATGTAAGCGACCGGCGTGCCGTCCGCGCCGAGCAGCGGCGTACGCAGCGGCGGATCCTTCGCGAGGCTCGCCCAGTCCTTCTCGGCCGGCGGCAACAGCACCTCGCCACTCGGCGTGACGATCCGTGCATCGACCCGACCGGGCCGGCGCACCGACGCGAGGATGTCGTCGGTGACGCGATGGCCGGCGAGCACCGCGACGGTGTAGCCGCGATCGCTGGCGGTCTTCGCGGCCTCGGCGACGAGCACGGTCTCGATCGTCGAGGCGGTCATCACCTTGTCGCGCGCGAAGAACGCCGCGCCTTTGGTCGCCTCGGCGAGCTGCCGGATCTCCGGCTTGCCGCTGTCGAGCTCGCCGCGAAAGTGCGGCGCGATCTTGACGCGATCGTCGGGTCCGGTGATCGCGAGGATGTCGAGTGCGAGCCCGTGCATGACCATGCCGGATTGCTCGCGCAACTTGCGCTGTGCGGTGCGGCGATTCTCTTCGGCGATCTTGTCGAACGTGCCGTCGATCGGCGGAAGCTCGCTCAACAACAAGCTGCCGACGAACGGGTTCTCGCGGCTCGCGAGCGAGTCTGTCGCCTGCGCGACCTGTGACTCCAGGCGGCGCAGCTCGAGCTGCACGGTCTTGTCCGCGAACCGGCGGGTCGCTTCGTAATCCTCGCGATAGCTCGTCGCGATCACGCGACCGGTGATCACGGCCGCGACCGCGATCGGCACGAGCGCGGCGAGCGCGAGCGTCAGCGTGAACCGGCCGCGCAGCTTCACCGCAGTACCTCGCTGCGCTCGGCCTGCGGCGCAAGCCCGCCCTCGACCTGCCGCCGCCGCTCGCTTCGCTCGCTGACCCTCACGGGTGCGCCTTCGAGCGGACCGGGGAGCCGAACAGGAACACGTCGGCGAAGCACACCCGGCCGAGGCCGTCGAACGCGACGCCGCGGACGTCGGTGCGATGCGAGATCCGCACCGCGCGAAACCGCAGCGGCACGATCGGCAAGCGCTGCGTGAACGCGGTCGCCGCCGCCGCCGGATCGATCACGCCCGCTTGCTCTTGCGCGACGAGTGCGTCATCGCCGCCCGCCGCGAACACCGCCGCCCACCACGGCGCCGCATCCATTCCCGGCGCCGCGAGCTCGCCGATCCACAGGTCGGCCTGACCTCTCCCGACCCGATCGCGCAGCACCTGCGCCGGCACCGCCGTGATCGCGGCGGAGATGCCGAGCGAGTCGAGCGCCTCGACGATGTGCTCGGCGAGCTCGCGATCGTCGGGTCGGGTGTCCTCGACGAGGATCGACAGCCGCAGCGCCGACAGCCGATCGGCGGCGAGTGCGAGCACGCGCTGCGCCGCATCGGCGAGCCGAGCGCGCGCTGCCGCGAGATCCGGGTTCGCCGCGACGCCGATCGCCGGCGTCGGGCTCGCCTCGGGCGGCACCGGCCAGCGAGTCGGCACGACGCGCTCGCCCGACGTGATCGCGCTCAACCCGGTGCGCGACAGCGCGAGATCGAGCGCGCTGCGAAACCCGACGTCGGCGGTCACCGCTCCTCGTGCGCGCGAGAACCCGATGTATTCGAGCAAGCCAACCGGCCCGGGCACGTCTTCCGCACGATAGAGCGGCTGGCCGCCGGCGAACGCGGCGACGCCGCGCGCCGACAGCTGCGCGGAGCCTGCCTCGAACGCGCGCGCTTCGCCATCGGGCGTGTCGTACCAGTGCAGCACGACCGCATCGAGGTACGGGCGGCCTGCGAAATGCTCGTCGAAGGCGCGCAGGGACAGCCGATGTTGCGCGCGGTCCAGCTGGGTCACCGCGAACGGTCCCGAGCCGATCGGCTTGGCCGCCGGCGCTCTGCCGCCCGGCGTGATCGCGGTCTGAGGTTGGGCGAGCAGCGTCGCGAGGTTCGCGGTCGGCGCCCGCAACGTCAGCTCGACCGCATCGCCATCGACTCGCACCGCGGACACCGTCGCGAGCAACCACGGCGCGGCGGCTCGCGCTCGATCGAGCGACGCGGCGACATCGCGCGCGGTGAGCGCGCTGCCATCTTGAAAGCGCACGCCGCGGTGGATCGCGATCCGCGCGGTCGACGCCTTGAGGTCGATCGTCGGCGCGCCTTCGGCGAGGTGCGGGACCGGGTTGCCGTCGAGCTCGACCGCGTACAGCGTGTCGAACACGAGCCCGACGACGGTGAGCTCGGCGTGCGAGCGCGCCGCGACCGGATCGAGCGAGGCCGGAGCGCCGAGCAGCGATGCATCGACCGAACCGCCGTAGTGCGGATGGCTCTCGGCGCGAGCGGCGCGAGCCCCGAGCCCGAGCCCGAGCCCGAGCCCGAGCCCGACTAACAACGCGGCCCTCAATTCAACCTCCACAGATCGACCCGGGTCTCGCCGGGGATGCGCACCGCCGCGACCGCGATCGGCGCCCCCGTACCGTCGAGGTCCCCGACGACGATCGCCGCCACGCCCTCCGCCCTCCACTCCTTGCGGTACAGCGGCCTCTTGTCGTCGCCATCCCACGTCACGACCTTGATCGTATCGGGATCGCCGGGCGCGCTCGCGGCGGCGTAGATCACCTCGGGCGAGCCATCGCGATCGAAGTCCGCGATGTCGAACGCGTAGCCGACGTTGCCGAGCTCGTGATGACCGGCCGGTTCGCAGCCGTTCGCGCCGCAGGCTTGCGCGCTGACGTCGAGCCTGCCCGCGAGCGATAGCGTCGCGCGGACCTCGAGCTTGCGCGCTTGCGGATCGAGCAGCTCGCGGCAGCGCATCGTCGTAGAACGCGCTCGGCCCGCTGCCGACGTGATCGCGTCCCGCCGCGAGCAGCACCGTGCGTTCGCCCGGGCACAGCGCGAACCCCGAGCCACCGGGCTCGCCGACCAGGGTCTTGCCGCGCCACGACACTCGCAATCGCGTCGCGTAGGTCGACACGCTCGCGACGAGCACGCTGCCATCGGTGATCGCCGCACCGACGACATCGCGCGGCGCCGCGACCCGCCGCTCGCCCGAGAACGGCACGCGCCCGATCTCGCGGACGCGATGCTCGCCGACCGCGAGCGCGATCACCTCGCGCGCGGTCACCGCATAGAGCTCGGGCTTGCCGTCGCCGTCGAGATCGGCGAACGCGAGCGCGACCAGCGGCGCATCGAGCTCGGGCGAGCCCAGCTTCTGCGGTCTCCAGCGCACCGCGATCGGTGTCGGCGGTCGTGGCGCGGCAGGGGCCGCGTCCTGGGCCGCGGCAGCGGCGAGCCCCGCGCGCACGTCGGCCGCGAGATCGTGAAGCGCGGCGCTGGAGTCGGCGAACGCCGGTGCCGCGAGCGCGCACGACGCGACCACCGCGCGAAGGAGGACGCTCAGACTCAGTCTCCGTACTCGCCGGTCACCGACGTCGCCTCGGTCTCCTCGCCGGGCTTCGCCGCGACCTCGGTCGGCTGCGTGCCTTCGACGAACACCTCGTCGAGCGTCGTTGCCTTGGGCGCACCGTCGGGCGCGAGCAAGCCCGTCGAGCGGTCGATCAGGGCCTCGACGACGTGCGGCGGGCGCGGGAACGCCTTCGCGGGCAGGTCGAGCTGCTTCGCGATCTCGAGGAACACCGGCGCGGCGACCCTCGCGCCCTGCTCGCCTGGCATCGGCCGATTGTCGTCGTAGCCGATCCACACGCCGATCACGATGTCCGGCGTCATGCCGATGAACCACGTGTTGCGCGCCTCGTTCGACGTGCCGGTCTTGCCCGCGATCGGCACCTTGAGCTTCGCGCCGATCTCGGCCGCAGTGCCCTCGGTCACGACCGATCGCATCATGTCGGTCGTGATGTAAGCGACCTCGGGGCGCAGCACTTGCTGGCCGGGGTCGTCGGGCTCGGCCTTGCCGTCGATCGCGTCGATGAAGCGCGGCGGCGCGTAGATCCCACCGTCGGCGAGCGACGCGTACGCGTTCGTGATCTCGAGCGGCGTGACCTCGCCGGCGCCGAGCGCGAGCGACATCTCCTTGGGCAGCTCGCTCTGGATCCCGAGCTGCTTCGCCATCGCCGCGACCGACTCGGGCTTGACGTCGTAGGTCACGCGAATCGACACCGTGTTGATCGACTTCGCGAGCGCGGTGCGCAGCCGCACCGGCCCCTCGTACGTGCCGGTCTCGAAGTTCTTCGGCTTCCACAGGTCGAACACCTCGGGCGCGTCGTTGACGATCGACGCCGGCGTATACTTGCCTTGATCGAACGCGGTCGCGTAGACGAACGGCTTGAATGCCGAGCCCGGCTGGCGCTTCGCCATCGTCGCGCGGTCGAATCCGCCCATCACGCTGTGAAACCCGCCGACGAGCGCGCGCACCTTGCGCGTCTTGACGTCGATGACGACGACCGCACCTTCGGCGCCGGTCGGCCACACCGCGTGCGCGACCGGGTCGGTGACGCCCTTGACCTCGGGGACCTCGACATCGACGATGTCGCCCTTCTTGAACCGCTCGCTCGGCTTCTTGTTATCGACGTTGAACCGCGCGTCCCAATCGCCGGTGAGTGCGAGCGTCGCGGGGAGATGCCCGACGTCGAGCGTGAGCTGTTTCGGATCGTCGCTGACCGCGGTGACGACCGCGTCGTAGATCTGGTGCGGCTTGAGCGCGCCGTGCGCTCTCGCCAGCCTCGCGATCTCCGCGTCGATCTTGTCGGGCTTGACCGAGCGCACGACGCGCCCGAGATGATGGCGCGAATCGACCGCGCGAATGCCATCGCGCAAGGACGTCTCGGCTCGCGACTGCATCGCCGGATCGAGCGTCATCCGCACGCTCGCGCCGAGGTGATCGATCGCTTCCTTGACCTTGTCCGGATCGGAGCCGACTTGCTTCTCCACCCGCGCCTCGAGCTCGGACGTCGCTTCGCCCATCCATTCCGGATCCGCGCCCGCGGCATGCTGCTCGTAGATCTGGATCGGCGCGTCGATGTACTTCTGCGCGTCGGCCGCCGAGATCTTGCCCATCTTGAGCATCGACTGGAGCACGTAGACCTGGCGCGCCTTGACCTGCTCGGGGTGCTTGCCCCCGTGCAGCTCCTTGTAGAAGATCTCGGGCGACTTCGGCAGCGCGCCGAGCAGCGCGGCCTCGCCGATGTTGACCTGGTTGATGTCCTTGCCGAAGTAGAGCTTCGCCGCCTCGCCGACGCCGAACGTGTTGTGCCCGAGGTCGGTCTCGTTGAGATACAGCGTCAGGATCTCTTCCTTCGACAGCGCGGTCTCGAGGCGACGCGCGAGGATGACCTCCTGGATCTTGCGCTTGAACGAGCGCTCGGGCGTGAGCAGGAGGTTCTTCACGACCTGCTGGGTGATCGTCGACGCGCCCTGGGTCGTGTGGCCGGCGCGGATGTTCGCGACGAACGCGCGCGCCATCCCGAAATAATCGACCCCGTGGTGCTCCCAGAACTCGTGATCCTCCGCGGCGACGAATGCGTTGACCACCAGCGGCGGGATCTTGTCGTAGGGCAAGAACGAGCGGTGCTCGCTGCCGATCTCGCCGATCTCGTGGTCGTTGCGATCGAGCACCTTCGTGACCTGCTTGGGGTGCTCGAGCAGCTTGCGCAGGCCCTCCATGTTCTCGATCGTCGGGAGGTTCGGATCGCGCCCATACATCCAGAACACCAGCGCGATCGTCGCGGCGCCGAGCGCGATGCCGACCAGCCCGGCGATGCCCGTCCACTTGAGGATCGTCAGCCACAGGCGACGCTTCGGCGCGGCGACCTCGCGCTTCGGTTTTGGGGGCTGCATGTCGCGCTTTTTCTGCAACTTGGGGACCCGCCTTGGTGGCTAATTCTCCCTCGACTGCGGCTGCATTGCCACACCATGACGTGTCTCGTCTGACACGACCAGAAACGGCGTTCACGAACCGCCTAACCGAGCTTGCGAGCGAGGATGCCCTCGACGCCCCGGATCCCGAGCGTGAACCAGCGCGCGCGCAGCACGGCTTTGCGCGCTTCCGGCAGATCTCCGACCGCCCCGATCGCCGCGCGCCGGCGCGCCGCGAGCCGGCTGATCGCGAGCCCGACCGTGACGCTCAGGTTGAAGCTCTCGGTGAACCCGAACATCGGCACCGCGATCGTGCCGTCGCTCGCCGCGATCGCGGCCGGTGTGACGCCGCTGTGCTCGTTGCCGAACACGACCGCGATCGGTGTGGCGACATCGACATCGTCGATCGAGGCGCTCGCGCCCGGCGCGGTCGCATAGACGCGAAACCCGCGCGCCTGCAACGCCGCGATCGCTGCCTCGGGCGTCGCCCAGCGATGCAGCTCGATCCACTGATGCGCGCCCTTCGTGACCGCCGCCGCGGTCGAGAATGCGTGCTCGCGCTCGATCACGTGGAGCTCTTGTAGGCCCAGCGCCTCGCTCGTGCGGATCGTCGCGGCGGCATTGTGCGGGTCGTAGGTGTCCTCGACCACGGTCACGACCGAGCCGAGGCGCGCGGCGAGCACCTCGTCGATGCGCGCGATCCGCGCGGCGGTCAGCATCGGCTCGAGCGCGGCACAGATCGCGGCCGGGCCGTGGCGAGCGATCAAGACTTCGATCGCGTCGGGAGCAGCATCGGGCATCCCGCGATGATAGCGTCACGCCGTGGCAGTGTCCGAGGGTGGACTCGGGCGGTTCGTCGGAGACCGCTATCACATCGTGCGCGAGCTCGGGCGCGGCGGCATGGGCGTGGTCTACCTCGGGCGCGACCTGCGGCGCGATATGGACGTCGCGATCAAGGTCCGCGGCCAGCTCCATCACGACGCGACGCTGTGGCTCAAGCGCGAGTTCCGTGCGGTCGCCTCGCTGCGCCACCGCAACCTCGTCGAGCTCTACGAGCTGGTCGCCCACGAGGGCAGCTGCTACTTCACGATGGAGTACCTGCCCGGCGTCGATCCGCGGCGCTGGGTCGAGCGCGCGGTCGAGGTCGCGTGGCCGCCGGGCAGCTCGGATCGCACGACGCACTCGGCGGTGCCGATCCAGGAAGCGCGCACCGAGGTCTCGCTCGCGCAGGCCGCCGAGGCCGCCCAGGTCGCGCGCCGGCCGGCGCCGGTCGTCGACTTCGCGCGCCTCCGCATCGTGCTCGCGCAGCTCGCCGAGGGCCTCGCGTTTCTCCATGCGCGCGGCGTGATTCATCGCGACGTCAAGCCCTCGAACGCGATCGTGCTCGAGGACGGGTCGGTCAAGTTGCTCGACTTCGGGCTCGCGCTCGAGCGCCGGCGCGCGGTGGAGGATCTGTCGCGCGAGACGAAGATCGTCGGCACCGCGGCGTACCTCGCGCCCGAGTACGTCGAACGGCTCGACGTCTCGCCGGCGATGGACGCCTACGCGCTAGGCGTGCTCGCGTTCGAGCTCGCGACCGGTGCACCGCCCTTTGGCGGCACGATGCGGCTGTTGTCGCGGCTGAGCACGCCGCTCGCGGTGCCGCGCGCCTCGACGATCGCCGCCTCGATTCCGCCCGAGCTCGACGATCTGATCGCCGATCTCTTGGGCGCGGATCCGGCGACGCGACCGAGTGCCGACGATGTCGTCGCGCGGCTGACCGGCAACGTGTCGCGGCCGCGCGTGCCGGCGCACGAGGCGCGGTTCGTCGGCCGCGTGGACGAGCTCGCTCGGCTCGAAGAACTGCTCGCCGATCGGACACCGCGCGGTCGGCTCGTGGTCTTGCGCGGACCCTCAGGCGCCGGCAAGTCCGCGCTCACCGATGCGGCGGTCGCGCGCGCTCGCGGCGCGCTCGCCTGGCGCGGGCGATGTCACGAACGCGAGCGTGTGCCATATCGCGCGTTCGATCTGATCATCGACGACCTCGCGACGACGCTCGCCGATCTGCACGATGCCGGGCGCGCGATCGAGCACGCCGCCGCGGTGGCCCGGGTGTTTCCGACGCTCGCACCGGCGCTCGGCGCGGCGCACGCCAACGAGCCTGCGGCCGGTGACCTGCGCGTCGAGCGCGACCGCGCGCTGATCGCGATGACTCAGTTGTTCGGCGAGTTGTTGGGCGACGCACCGGGCGTGATCACGATCGAAGATCTGCAATGGGCCGATGACGATAGCCTCGAGCTGCTCGCACTGATCGTCGAACGGATCGCGCGCCCGCTGACCGTGATCGCGTCGTGGACGCTCGAGGCCGCCGGCGCAGAGCCCGCCGGGCTGTCCGCGATCCGGACCCGGCTCGGCGAAGCCGCCAGCGTGATCGAGCTCGCCGCGATGCCCGAAGCCGAGCTCGGCGAGTTGATCGCGGAGCTCGCGCCGCAACTGCCGACCGCGCAGATCGCTACCGCGGCCCGGCTCGCCGCCGGGAGCCCGTATCTCGCCGAGCTGATCGGCCGCGAGCTCGCGACGACCGACGTCGCGGAGGTCGGCGACGCGGAGGTCGCCGAGATCCGTCGGCTCGCGCGCCTCGCCGGACGCGAACGCGCCGTCGCCGAGGTCGCGGCGCTCGCGGGCGGCACCGTCGGATTCGAGCAGCTGCGCGCGCTCGCCCAGCTCTCCGCGGCGCAGTTGCAATCGGTGCTGCGCGGCCTCGAGCAAGAGCGAATCGTGCGCGCGATGCCGGCGGCGAGCGGCGACGCGGTCTACGGCTTCTATCACCAGCGCCTGCGCGATGCGGCGCATGCGGCGATGTCGGCCGAGGCTCGTCGCAAGCTCCACCGGCGCTTCGCCGCATGGCACGACAAGCACGGCGCGGATAAAGTGGCCCTCGCGTATCACTGGGGCGAAGCGGGCGAAGCCGCGCTCGCTGCGCGGGCCGCGCTCGCCGCCGGTGACGCCGCTCGCGCTCAGCTCGCTTGGGCACTCGCCGAGGATTGGTACGCGCGCGCGCTCGCGTTCGGCGCGCTCGATCCCGCGGGGACGAACGCCGCCCGCGCGGGTCGCGCCGAGTGTCTGTTTCTCGCCGGCCGGCTCGCGGCCGCGGCCGATCAGCTCGAGGCGCTCGCCGAGCCAGGCGCGGCCGGCGATCATTGGCGCGTGCGCGCCGCCGAAGCGCGGATCAAGCTTGGCGAGCTCGACCGCGGCCTCGCGTTGCTCGACGGTGTCCTCGCGCGCCGCGGTCAGCCTCGGACGCGGGTCCGCGCGATCTCGGCGTTGCGCGCGATCGCGGTCGCGGCGCGCTGGCTCGTCCCGACCGGCCGCACGCCGAAGCCACCCGCGGTGGACGGACGCGGCGTGTCGCCGGCCGGCAGCGCCGCCGCCGCCCGGCACGGTTCCGGAGACGATGTGCTCGCCGCCGCGTATCGCGTGATCGCGAGCTTCATGTCGACCCCGCAGCCGATCGAGTCGCTCGAGTACGTGCTGCGCGGCGTCGTGCTCGCCGAGCGCTCCGGCGATCGAGCGGCCCACGGCATGGGCATGGCGATGCTCGGCGCGTATCTCGCGACCGGCTCGCTCGGCCGGTTCGGCGATCGCGCGATCGCGCGCGCCCACGAGCTGTCCGCGCATAGTGATTCGCCCTACCCGCACATGGTCGCGTCGGGTGCGACCGGCATCCTCGCGACGCTGCGCGGCAACTGGGACGCGATGCGATCGGCACATGAAGCGGCGGAAGCGATCTGCCATCGGCTCGGACTCGAGCGCTCGTGGGAAGCGTCGTTCCTGCGCACGTACTGGGCGCTCGGCGAGTACTACGCCGGCGAGCCGACCCGGGCGCTGCACATGCTGGGCGAGCTCGCCGAGGCGAGCGAAGATCTGATCTCGCGCGCGATGCTCGGCAGCTTCCGCGGCCGCGCGCTCGTGCTCGACGGCGACCTCGCCGCGGCCCGCGCGGCCGAACGCGAGCTTGCACACGAATCCGCCGCGCGCCACGGGCTCGCGTCGATCTATCGCCAGGTGTTCTCCGGCGAGCTCGCGCTCGCCGAACGCGACTGGAGCCGCGCCATCGCGGTCGGGTGCGAGCTGGCGGCGAACGCGCGCGCGCAGTGGCTATCCGCGATGCCGGCGGTGTCGGCGATGATCGACGTGCTGCTCGCGACCGCAGAGATCGGCGCCGGCGGTCGCGCGTCGGCCAAGCGCGCCCGCGACCGGGCTCGCGGCTTGGTGCGTCGCAGCCGCGTTTCGTTCTACGCGGCGACCGCGCTGCGGTTGTGGAGCCAAGCCGAGGCGCGACTCGAGCGCCCGGTCCATGCGCGGCAGTTGTTGGCTCGCGCTGCGGTCGTCGCGAACGAACGCGGCGGCAAGCTCGATCGGCTCGCGATCGCCGCGCTCGCCGGCGAAGCTCATGACCCCGGACGGCTCGCAGCGGCGATCACGTGGTCCACAGGTGGAGTGATTCTATGACCTCAGCCCTCATCATCGGCGGCGGTGTCGCCGGCCTCACCGTCGCCCACGAGCTCGTCGAGCGCGGCTTCACCGTCGATGTCTACGACGTGCGGCCGACGTGGGGCGGCAAGGCGCGTTCGCAGCCGGTCGTCGGCTCCGGCGCCGGATCGCGCCAGGATCTGCCCGGCGAGCACGGCTTCCGGTTTTACCCGCGGTTCTACAAGCACGTCATCGATACGATGGCGCGCACCCCGCTCGCAGGCGGCGGTCACGTCGTCGATCGCCTGCGCGCGACGACCGAGAGTGCGATCGCGTTGGTCGACAGCACGACGTGGTACCGGTTTCCGCGGCGCGAGGTGACGACGCCGTACGACGTCATGTCGGCGCTCGAGCTGTTCTTTCAGGACCTGGACTTCGACGACGGCGACATCGCGCTGTTTTCGGCGAAGGTCCTGGAGTTCTTCACGTCGAGCGACGAGCGCCGGCTCGGCGAGTACGAGCAGATGTCGTGGTGGGACTTTCTCGACGGCGACAACTACTCCGCGAACTTCCAGCGCCAGCTACGCGCGGTGCCGCACACGATGGTCGCGATGGACCCGAAGCACGGCTCGGCGCGCACGGTCGGCACGATCTCGATGCAGCTGATCCTCGACTTCGCCTCGAACGGCTCGACGAACGATCGCACGATGGGCGGACCGACGACCGAGATGTGGATCGAGCCCTGGACGACGTATCTCCAGTCGCGCGGTGTCAATCTCCATGCGGGCACGGCGGTGTCGGCGATCACGGTCGCGGGCGATCGGATCTCGGGCGTCACGATCGGCGGTTCGACCGTGACCGCCGACTACTACGTGCTCGCGGTGCCGATCGACGCCGCGATCGGCATGATCACGCCGGCGATGGGTGCGCTCGATCCCGTGCTCGACCGACTGCGCACTCAAGACCCCGACACGCTCGTCTCGTGGATGAGCGGTATCCAGTACTTCCTGTACGAAGACGTGCCGCTGGTCGCGGGGCACACGTTCTATCCGGACTCGCCGTGGGCGCTGACCACGATCTCGCAGCCGCAGTTCTGGCGCGACCTCGGGCTGTTTCGCCGCCGCTATGGCGACGGCGAGGTCGGCGGGCTGATCTCGGTCGATATCTCCGACTGGACGACGCCGGGCACGTTCGTGACCAAGCCGGCGAACCAGTGCACGAAGGACGAGATCGCGAAGGAGATCTGGGAGCAGCTCAAGGCCGCGCTCAACGGCTCCGCGACCGACGCCAAGACTCTCGACGACTCGCTGCTCGCGTCGTGGCACCTCGATGACGACATCGACTACTCCGCCGGCATCCCCCCGATCAATCACTCGCGGCTGCTCGTCCACCCGCCGGGCGCGTGGGCCCTGCGCCCGGATGCGACGACCGCGCTGCCGAACCTCGTGCTCGCTGCGGACTACGTCCGCACGAACACGAACCTGGCGTCGATGGAGGGCGCGAATGAAGCGGCCCGCCGCGCGGTCAACGCGATCCTCGATCGGGCGGGCTCGATGGCGCCGCGCGCGCAAGTCTGGCCGTTGACCGAGCCCTCGGAATTCGCGCTCGCGAAGAAGCTCGATGCCTGGTTGTTCAAGCATGGTCATCGCCACGTGTTCGAGATCCTCGGCCTCGAGGACGGCGCGAAGGCGGCGACGTGGCTACGCCGGTTCGAGCAGGCGATCGGGCTCACTCACCTCGATGACCTGTTCAACGAGGACTTCAAGGTCACCGCGATCATGCGGGCTATCCTCGAGAAGCTGGGGATTCCGGCTTCGTCGGTGGGCGAATGACCACGACCGCGCTCGGAGGATCTACATCGCGCTTGCGATCCGATGGCCAGTAGGTCGCCAGGATCTTCTCCGCATTGCCCGCACGCGCCGCGTTCACGCGCTTGACCGCACGCCACATCATCCAGCCGGTGAACAGCGCGATCGCCGCGCCGATGCCGAGCAACCGCCAGCGATACTCCCAGCCACGAGGCGCAGGCGCGTTCGACGTCCAGAACCCGCTCGGTCGGTTCTCGAGGTACTCGTGCGTGGTCGGCGGCTCGGCCGCGGCGATCACGGGCAGCGCGAGCGTCCCGATCAACACCACGAGGCTCCAGTACAACCTGCGCATCTGGCCCTCTCTTACCAGATCGCGGGTTGCTCTGGGGAGGCCTTCGCGATCTGCGTCAGCGCGCCGCAGGCGCCCTGGTCGCCCTCTTACGGCTTCTTGCCGTGGTGCTTGCGGTCGGGTTTCGAATGGGCCTTCTTGAGATCGATCGTGCCATCCGACTTCGCGAGCGGATTCGTCGGGCGCGCGTTCTTGATCGCCTTCTTCACGCGCTTCAAGCACTCCTCTTCGGTCTCGGTGTCATCCTTCGCGAACACGAGCGGCGTCGCCATCGCCTTGTCGTATTCCTCTTGGGTCAGGCGATCGCGCTTGAGCATGATGCCGAGGATTCGCTCGATCTTGCCCGACGTCCACTTCGTCAACGTGCCGGCGCAGTATTGACGATAGCGATCCTTCGGGTTCGGCAAGATCGACGAAAAGAACGCCGCCTCGACGGGATTGAGGTCCTTCGCTGCTTTGCCGAAGTAGTGCTCCGCCGCCGGACCGATGCCGTACAGCCGCGGGCCGTATTCGATCACGTTGAGATAGATCTCCATGATCCGATCCTTGGTCAGCGTGTTCTCGATGTGCCACGTGAGGAACAGCTCCTGCAGCTTGCGCGCGAGTGTCTTCTCCGGCGTGAGCAGCACGTTCTTCACGGTCTGCATCGTGATCGACGACGCACCGTAGGCGAACTTGCACGCCTTGAGGTTCGTGACGAGCGCGCTCTTGAACTCGCTCGTGATAAACCCGTGGTGGCGATAGAACTCCGAGTCCTCGGTCGACATGATCGACTTCACGAGATACGGCGAGATCTGATCGAGCGGCACGAAGTCGGGGTTCGTCGGTCCGACGATAAACGACATCCACTCGCCCTTCTCGACCTCGACGTAGTGCTCGAACTCATCTTTGAGCCGCTTCGGTGAGTCGGCGGGCTCGTCGACGACGCGGCAGTGGTTGATCCCGACGTGACCATCGAGCACCGTCGCGTCGAGATCCCGCCAATCGATGTCGAGGTGGACGTCGGCGTCGAACACGCCGCGCAGCCGATACCCGGCCATGTACGGCGCCATCTCGGTCGGGATCGCGGTGAGCACGCGCTGGCAATCGATCGGCGGAATCACGAGCCGGAGCTTCACTTGCTGGAGGTGGTGTGGTGCGGTGCAGCCGGTGGCGAACGGCACATCGGGCGGCGGCAGCTCGCTGACGTGCGCCGTCTGGACGATCGTGCCGGTCACGGAGAACGGGATGTTGCGCGTGATGAAGTCGCCGCGCGTCAGCTCGACCGTACGCGTCGCGCGGTCGAACGAGCCCTCGATCTGGCCCGACAGATCGAGGTCGTGGACCTCTTTGTCCGCGATCAGCGGGTGGCCGACGTTGAGGCCGCGGAGGTGGAAGCCGCCCGCGAACTTCACGCCCGCGCGATCGAGATCGAGGTGGAGGGTCGTGTCGATCGATGTCGATTGGTAGTCGACGACGCCCGAGTGCGCGAGGATCGGCGCGAGGCGATCGAGCTGAAACTTCTCGGCTTCGAGATCGATCGACGCGGTCAGCGCTTGCGGATCGAGCTCACCCTTGGCGGTCCATAACGCGCCTGGTACCCCGCCATAACCGCCGGCGACGTCGAGCGCGTACTCGCCCGGATGGGTCGGATCGGCGATCAGCTTGCCGGTGATGCCCGATAGCGCGAGCTGCGGATATAGCGAGAGCTCGCCGCCCTCGACCGTGAGGACCGGCGGCTCGCCGACCTGCTTCGCGATCGTGACCGTCGTCGCCGCCGCTTTCGGCGCCGCCACCGTCGTCGCGGTCACCGAGCGCGCGTGCACGGTCAGTTGTTGCGGCGTCCAGACCGCGTCGCCGTCGCCGACGAGCGCGGTCGCCCCGGTGAGCTCGTCGTTCGCGAGCAGCCGCGCGTGCGTGACGTCGATCCTCGTGGGTCGCGGACCACTGTCACCGCCGGTCGCGCCGGCAGCTTTCGAACGCAGCCGCGCGATCACGTCGCGCAAGTTGTCGGTGCCATCGCCGCGCCGCCGCACCGTGACCGTCACGCCGTCGACCCGCACGGCGCCGAGCTCGATCGAACCGACGAGTGAATGCCAGGCATCGAAGTCGACGTCGATGCGATCGACGTGAACGAGCGGCGTATCGCCGTCGAGCGGACCGCGCACCTCGACATCGTGGATCACGGCGTGACCCAGACCGACATCGATCGCGCCGAGCCGTACGTCGCGGCCGAGCTTCACCGCGAGCCTCGTGCCGAGCTTGCCGCGGATCATCCACGCGCCGACCCGCGGGTAGATCCCGAACAGCAGCAGCACGACGAGCGCGGCGACCCCGAACAGGCTCGCGCCGAGGACGATCAGCCGGCGGCGGTGCCGCCCGACATGCGTCCCCGACGGCAAGCTGGCCATGCGCTCGTATACCAAACTCGCCGGCTCGTCGGGGCGGGTTACTTACAGGTCAGCGCGAGGATATGGCCCTCGGCCTTCGCGTTCGACGCGACCCACACCGCCCAGTTGCCCACGGCCAGCGCCTGCTTGACGTCGAGCACGCGCTTGCCGGTGCGATCGTCCATCGTCACGGTCAGCTCGAGTCGCTTGTCGGTGCGATCGCGGAGCAGGAGCGATGCGCCACCTTGGGCGAGCTTGAGCGTCTGCGCTTTGAGCTTGTCGAGCGACGCGTTGCCGCCCGACAGCTTGTGGAACTCGGTCCACGCCGAGAGCGGTGGTGTCGTCAGCTTTTTCTCGAGCGCTTTGAGCTCGGCGTCGATCGCCTTCTTGCCGCTCGACGCACCGATCTCGAGGTAGCTGCAGTCGGCGTCGCCAGCGAACGCGGGCGCGGCGAGCAACGCGGTCGCGACCAGTGTGGCGGCGAGCGACGGACGACAGTTCATAGGCCTTCAACACTATCCTCTGGCGCGACCCAGATCACGGTCGTGCTCCGTCCATCTGCATCTTGCAAGTGAAACACCGTGCCGGTGCCGCCCGGGGTGTCGAGCGACTCGACCTCGGCGGGGCGAAATTGTGCGGGCTGAGTGGTGATCGGGTTGACGATCGGGCCACGGCTCGAGCCATCGGGTTGGCTCGGCCGCGCGATGATCGCGATCGCGGCGACCGCGCCGGCGCTGACCGCGCCCGTGATGATGTGGCTGCGATAGCGATCGAACCACGCAGCCATACGTCCGAGCAGACCGCGCGACTCGCCCGCCGGCGCGGCCGTCTGCTCGTCGATCCGCCGCCACATCGCCGCGAACTTCGCCTCGGCCACCGCATCGGCGGAGAGCTCGACATGACCGCGCACGAGCTCGCCGAGCTCCGCGATCGCATCGACCTTCGCCCGTGCTTCACCGGCGGGCACCGCGATGTCGCCACGCTCGCCATCGGCCGCCTGCATGAGCTCCGAATCGCGCGGGTTCATCGCGACCTCGCGGCGAGCTCGCCATCATCGTCCGCGTCGGCCTCCGCGTCGTCCGGATCGGTCGCGGTCGCCACGGTGAGGCTCGACTGATCGACGAGATCGCTCAGCTGCTTTTGCATGTTGCGCCGCGCGTGAAACAGCCGCGACATGATCGTGCCTTTCGAGCAGCCCATCGCGTCAGCCATCGCCTCGTACGACAAGCCCTCGAGCTCGCGCATCACGAGCACGGCGCGATGGTTGTCGGACAGCTCGCCGAGCGCGAGGTCGATGCGCGCGCGGATCTCCTTGTCGAGCAGCGCCCGCCCGGGGTTACCGCCGAGCACGCGCGGCAGGAGGGCCTCGTCCGCGTTCTCGATCGCCTCGTCATCGAGCTCGACCGGGCTCACCCGACGGCGCTTGCGGAGCTGATCGATGGCGAGGTTCATGACGATCCGGTACAGCCAGGTGTAGAAGCTCGAGGCGCCCTCGAACTTGTCTAGGTGCTTGTGAGCCTTGATGAAAGCGTCCTGGACGACGTCGAGCGCGTCGTCTTGGTGGCGAAGAACACCAACGGCGAGCGCGTACGCACGCCGGTGATACCGGTCGAACAGCGTGCGGAACGCGTCGCGATCGCCGTGTCGAGCGGCGGAAGCCAGCGCGCGATCGTCAACGTCCTCATGCGCCGAAATCGACGCTCGCGGGGCCTCCTTATTCACGCGCCGACGGTTATATCACCTCGTCCTCGGTCTCCTACCGCCTGCTATGCTGCGGGGGCCGCGCGGCGAAGGCGATATCGTGGCTCGTAGCGTCATTCCGGGGTTTCTCGAACGCGTTCGCGCGCTGGTGTATCGCCGCGAGGCGTGGCGATCCGTGCTGTTCGCGATCGCCGCCCTCGGCGGGCTCGCGATCGTCCTGCCGCTGATCGGGACGTTGCTCGGCCACGCGCGCGCCGCCGCACTCGCGGTGCTCGGGATCGGTGGTCTCGCGGCGGTGCTCGTCGTCGTGTTCGCGGCGGTGCTCGGCGGCTTCGTGCCGCGCCGGCGATTCGAGCGCGACACCGATCTCGCGCGCTGGATCGGCGCGCGGCGCGGCGATGTCGCCTCCGATCTGCTGTCGGCCGTCGAGCTCGCGGCTGCGCCGCAACGCCCGGGCGCACCGTCGGTGGCGTTGGTCGAGGCACTGATCGTTTCGACCGGGCACACGATCGAGGCGATCGAGCCCGAGACGCTGTTGCCTTCGCGCGAGCTCGCACCGGCGCGGCGCTGGGCGCTCGGCGCGATCGCGGGTAACGCGCTGCTCGTGGCACTCGTGCCGCACGCGCTCGCGTCCGGCTGGCACACGCTCGTGGCGTCGCCCATGACACCGTTCGATGACGCGCAGCTTTCGGCGGTGCCGCTCGTCGGCGATCTCGATGCGACGCTCGAGTTTCCGGCGTACAGCAGACGTCCGCCGCTCCCGCTGCGGTCGTCGTCGGGCGACGTCCGCGGCTTACCGGGGACGATCGTGACGCTGCACGCGCACATGCTCGTGCCCGCGGCTGCCGCCGAGCTCGTGTTCGATGGACCCGCAGCGCCATCCGGCGAGCAACCCGCATCGCCGTCCGCCGGTGGCGAGCACACGGTGGCGGCGAAGGTCGACGGCGATATCGTCACGGCGTCCTTCACGATCGATCATTCCGCGCGCTATCGGTTCGCGATCACGTCGCCAGGCGGCGCCCGCTCGATCGAGGCGACCCCGCGCGCGATCGACGCAGAGGCCGATCAAGCGCCGACGGTGCAGCTGCTGGCACCCGCCGACACGCTCGACGTCTCGAACCTCAAGCGGATCGAGCTCGCGTACGTGATCGAAGATGATTTCGGCCTGACATCGGCCGAGCTCGTCTGGGACGCTGGCAAGGATCACGGGCGCAAGCCGATCACGCTCGCGCCGAACGGGACCGAGCCGAGCTCGCGCGCGCAGGGCAAGCTGACATGGGACATCGCCGAGCTCGCGGTGCCGAGCGGCGGCGACGTGCGCTACTGGCTCGAAGCGAAGGACAACGACACCGTCGGCGGACCGAACGTCGGCAAGTCGCGCGAGTTTCATCTGCGCGTGATCAGCCCGCGCGAGCGCCACGAAGAGACGCTGAGTCGCCAGCAGGCGCTCACCGCGCTGCTGTTGCACAACCTCGGCGGTCGGCTCGTGGGACCCGGCGACGATGCGATCGCCCGCGACGAGCTCTCGCGCGAGCTGCACGAAGCCGTCACCGAGCTCGCGTCGATCAGCGGCGCGTACGTCAAGGACCGGCACGCCTCGGATGCGCTGCGCAAGACGCTCGCGCAGATCCGCGAACGCCTCGACAAGCTCGCGAGCAACGAACAGAAGCTGTTGCCGAAAGGTGCGAAGACCTCGCCGACCGGACGGTTCACGATGTTCGACAAGACCCTCGTCGCGGAGCTCGAGGACGATACGATCGCGCTCGCCGACTGGGTCGATCGCGAGTTGATCGAAGGCATGCTCGATATCTCCGACGAGATCGCGGCGCACCAGAAGCGCCTCGCCGATCTGTTGACGCAATACGCCAAGACGAAAGACCCGCGCGCGATGGAAGAGATCGAGCGCGAGATGCGCGCGATCGACAAGGGACTCGCCGAGCTGCAACAGCACAAGCGCGGGATTCCGGAAGACGTCCTCGACCAGTACGTCAACCGCGACGCGATGCAGGCCCAGCAAGGCGCGAACTGCATGGACGAAGTCGGCAAGCTGATCCGCGCCGGCAAGACGACCGAGGCGCAGCAGAAGCTCGAGCAGTGCAAGCAGCAGCAAGAGCACGGCGCCTCCGCGCAAGAAGACGGCCTGTCGAGGCTGCGCAGCGACAAGTTCAGCGACGAGCAGAAAAAACTCGACGAAGTGATGAACGAGCTCGCCGACGCGTCGAAGGATCAGGATGACATCGCGGCGGAAGCCAATCGGATCTTCGAGCAATATGCCGAGAAGGCCGACGAAGTGGCGCGCGGCAACCGGCGCGAGGCGAGCAAGAAGGTCGGCCCGCTCATCGACAAGCTGCGGCGCCGGATCAAAGACATCAACGAACCGGGCCTGACGCCGTTCGCGAAAGAGGAGCTGGATATCGTCGAGCGCAGGCTCGACGATGTCGAGAAGATGGTCGGCGACGGCGATCTCGCAGAAGGCGCGGCGATGGCGCACCAAGCGAAGCAAAGCCTCGACACGATCGGCGGCGAGCTCGAGGCCGCGCTCGCCGACGATCCGAAGTCGAAGTGGGCCGATGCGACCCAAGAAGCGCTCGACGGCGTCGAGAAGACGCGACCGGCGGCGAAGGAGCTGATCGACGAGCTGTCCGCGCTGTCGCCGAAGCCCGATCAGATCATGTCCGGCGACGACCAACGCGCGCTCGATCGCCTGCGGCGGCGCCAAGACATGAACCGCGACCGGACCCGCCACCTCGCCGACCGGACGAAGCAACTCGGCGCCGAGCTACCGGGCGATGCCGCGGCCGAGCTCCAGAAGAAGCTGGGGGCTGCGGTCGACCAGATGGGGCAAGCCGTCGATCAGATGAAGGCGAAGGATCCGTCGGGCACGCGCGAGTCGACGCGCGCGGCGGCCGAGACCCTCGAGAAAGCGCGCGAGCGAGCCCGCAGCGCGGCGCGCCAGGCGCAAGAGAGCGTCACGAACGACGAGCCGATTCGCATCCCGGGCGCCGACGAGTACAAGACGCCAGAGAAGTTCCGCGAGGAGCTGCAGCAGGGCATGTCGAAGAAGACCGACAAGGTCGATCCGTACGACGACATGATCAATCGCTACATCCAGGACCTCAACCGATGAGGCACCTCGTGGCCACGGCGCTGCTGCTCGCTGCGATCGCGGTGCCTGCGGATGCGCGGCGCGATCGCACGGTCAACGGCGACGTGATCAAGGCGGCGCGATTCCTGTCGTCGGCGCGGATCGAAGACGCGCGCGCGTTGCTCGCCGATCTGCAGAAGCGCGCACCCGATACGATCGAAGTGCATTGGCTGACCGCCGAGCTCGCGTTCCAGTCCGGCGACTACACCGGCGCGCTCAAGGCGCTCGACAAAGTTCCGGACGACGCGCTCGACGGCCTGGCCGGCACGACGCGCAAGCTCGCGACCAGCACGCTCGCGGTGACCGCGAGCTTCGTCGAGACCCGCTCGCCGAAGGGCCACTTCGCGGTGCGCTACGCACCCGGCCCCGACGCCGCGATCGCCGAGCTCGCGGGCGAGACGCTCGATGCGGCGTGGGAGACGATCGGCGATGACCTCGGGCTGAAGCCGGACGATGTGATCCGGGTCGAGCTCTACGGCGCGCCGGCGGACCTCGCGAAGGTGTCGCCGCTGACCGAGACCGAGATCGAGACGACCGGCACGATCGCGCTGTCGAAGTACAACAAGCTGATGGCAGTGTCGCCGCGCGCGACGCTGTTCGGTTATCCGTGGATGGACGCGCTCGCGCACGAGTACACGCACTTGCTCGTGGCGCGGCTGTCGCACGACACCGTGCCGGTGTGGCTGCAGGAAGGCCTCGCCCGGTTCGAGCAGACGCGGTGGCGCCGGCCGCCCGAGCTCGTGCTGTCGTCGACCGAGCAAGCGCTGCTCACCGCGGGCCTGCGCAAGGGACGGCTGATCACGTTCGAGCAGATGCACCCGTCGATGGCGAAGCTCCCGAGCCAGGAGGCCGCCGCGCTCGCCTACGCCGAGGTCTACAGCTTGGTCGCGTGGGTCCAGCAGAAGCTCGACTACAAAGGACTGCGCGACATCATCGCGGCGCAACGCGACGGCAAGTCGGCGCGGTTCGCGGTCGCCGAGGCGATGGGGGAACCGTGGCCGCAGGTCGAGAAGGAGTGGCGCGCTCACCTGCGGATGGGCGATGGCAAGGCGCGCGCCGGTAAGCCGATCAAGTTCCACAAAGGTGGCGTCGACTCCGAGAACGTCGGGATCGAAGGCGTCTCGGTCCGCGCGCGCAAGTTCGCGCGGCTCGGCGGCATGTTGCGCGCGCGCGGCATGCTCGATGCGGCCGCGGTCGAATACGAGAAAGCCCTCGCGGTCGGCGGCTCGGACTCGTTCGTCGCAGGCAAGCTCGCGCGCACGCTGGTCGAGCTCGGCCGGTTCGACCGGGCGATCGAGCTCGCCGCGCCGCTCGCCGCGGCCGACGACCACGATGCGGCCCCGGCGGTCACGCTCGGCATCGCCCACGCCGCCCGGCACGAGTGGGCTGACGCGATCTCGGCGTTCGAGCAAGCGCTGCGGGTGAGCCCCTTCGATCCTCAAACTCGCTGCGGATTGGCAGAAGCCTACGCACAAATCAGCGATACTCGGGCGGCTCGCGAGCGCTCGGCCTGCGACCAGCTCAAGAAATGAAGTCCTCTCCCGACATCACGCCGCTGCGTCCCGACGCTCGCCCGGAACCGCGCGAAGACCAGCAAACCGAGGTCAATCCGATCGTCGTGCCGCAGAGCATCGACGATGTTCCGACCGGGCCCGCCGCGCAGGTCAAGACCGACCTCGAAGCGGTCGGGGAGCTCGCCCAGGCGCACGATCAGATCGTCGCCGAGATCGAGAAGCGGATCATCGGCCAGCGCAAGGTCGTCGACCAGCTGCTGATCGCGCTGTTCGCGCGCGGCCACACGCTGTTCGTCGGCGTGCCGGGGTTGGCGAAGACGCTGCTGATCTCGACGCTCGCCGAGACGCTGAACCTCTCGTTCCAACGCATCCAGTTCACGCCCGACCTCATGCCGGCCGATATCACCGGCACCGAGGTGCTCGAAGAAGATCACACGACCGGTCGCCGTGCGTTCCGGTTCTTGAAGGGCCCGGTGTTCGCAAACCTCGTACTCGCCGACGAGATCAACCGCACGCCGCCGAAGACCCAGGCGGCGCTGCTCCAGTCGATGCAGGAGTATCGCGTCACCGCCGGCGGCATGACTCACGATCTGCCGCTGCCGTTCCTCGTGTTCGCGACGCAAAACCCGATCGAGCAAGAGGGCACGTATCCGCTGCCCGAGGCGCAACTCGATCGCTTCATGTTCCAGATCGATGTCGACTACCCGAGCGAGACCGAAGAAGAAGAGATCGTGCGGCGGCAGACCAGCGATCACCGCCCGGAGCTACAACGCGTGCTGTCCCCGACGCGGATCATGCAGCTGCAGGACCTCGTGCGCCGGGTGCCGGTCGCCGATCACGTCGTGAAATACGCGGTCGGGCTCGCGCGTGCGACCCGGCCGACCTCGCCCAGTGCGCCGGCGTTCGTCAGAGACAGCGTGTCGTGGGGCGCCGGTCCGCGCGCATCGCAGTTCCTGATCCTCGCCGCGAAGGCGCGCGCGATCCTCGCCGGTCGGTTTGCCGTTCAGATCGACGATGTCGCGGCGCTCGCTCGGCCGACGCTGCAGCACCGGCTGATCCTCAACTACCGCGCCGAAGCGGAAGGCCAACGCCCGGGCGACATCGTCGACCGGCTGCTGTCGGTCGTCACGCCGTAATCGCGATGAAGATCGATCCGGCGCAGCTCGCGCGGCTCGGCAGCCTCCCGATCAAGGCACGGGTGATCGTCGAAGGCGCGCTGTCCGGCTTGCATCGAGCGTCGGTGCATGGCTCGTCGGTCGAGTTCGCCGAGCACAAGGAATATTCTCCCGGCGACGAGCTGCGCAACGTCGACTGGAAGGCGTACGCCAAGCTCGACCGTTACTACGTCAAGCAGTTCGAACAAGAGTCACAGCTCACGGTCTACCTGTTGCTCGACGCCTCGGCGTCGATGGCGTTCGGCGGCGGCGGCATGCCGAAGCTCGAGTACGCGGGCCTGCTCACCGCCGCGCTCGCGTATCTCGTCGTCGAGCAACAGGACAAGCTCGGGTTCGTGGCGTGTGGCGATCGCGCGGTCGAGACGATCGTGCCGCCACGCGCGCGGACGAGCCACTTGCACGACGTGCTCGGCGTGATCGAACGCGTCGTCGCGAGCGGCGGCAAGGGCGACGAATCGCCGGCGCACGCCCTCGCGCGGATCGCCGAGCTGACCCGCCGCCGGCGCGCGCTGATCATCCTCGCGACCGACCTATTCGACGGCGATGATGCCACGCTGACCGAGCTCGCGCACCTGCGCGCACAGCACCACGACGTCTCGGTCATCCACATCCTCGATCCGCACGAGCGCACGTTTCCGTACGACGGGCTCACCGAGTTTGTCGCGCTCGAGTCGACGAACAAGATGCTCGTCAACCCGGCCGCGATCCGCACCGCCTACCTCGAGCGGATGGACGCGTTCCTCGCGAAGTGCAAGGGCATGCTCGCCGCCGCGGGCGTCGACTACCACCTGACCTCGACCGATCGCCGGCCCGAGGAAACGCTGCTGGAGCTGCTCGTCGCGCGGACGCGGCTCGCACCCGGCCGGCGCGCACGCGGTGGCACCGCCGCGACGGGGAGCGCGCGCTGATGGGGTTTCTCGCGCCGCTCATGCTCGTCGGCGTGCTCGCGATCGGTGTGCCGATCGCGATCCATCTGATCGGCCGCCGGCGCGCGAAGATCGTGAAGTTCGCGGCGCTCGACTTCCTGCTGACCACGAAACGCCGTACCGCGCGACGGCTGCGACTGCGCGAGCGGATCTTGCTGCTGGTCCGGGCGCTCGGCTGTCTCGCGATCGCCCTCGCGCTCGCGAAGCCGTTCGCGTCGTGCGAGCGCAGAGGCACGGCGGTGACGCGCGGCCCGCAGGCCGCGGTCCTCGTGATCGATGACTCGTTCGCCTCGGGCTACAAGATCGACGGCAAGGTCTGGCTGCGTACCGCGACCGACGAGGCGCGCCGGATCGTGACCCAGCTCGGACCCGAAGCCGAGATCGCGATCGTCCGTACATCGGAAGGCGCCGACCAGCCAAGCGAGCTGACGCGCGACCACATCCGCCTGCGCGACGAGCTGCTCGCGCTCGAGCCGACCGCTCGGCCAGCCGATACGACGCGCGCGCTCGCCCGCGCCGCCCAGCTGCTCGCCGCGTCGAGTCACGCGCGCAAGACCGTGTTCGTGCTGTCGCTGCTCGCGAAGACCGGCTTGCGCCCCGATGATCCGCCGTGGGGCAAGAACGGGCCGACGCTTTCGGTCATCGACCTGCGGCCGCCGCAGATGCCGAACCTCGCGGTCACCGCCCTGCACGTCGACCCCGATCCAGTGGCCGGCACGCGCGGCGTCGCGTTCGATGCCGAGGTCGGCAATTTCAGCGCGCAGCCCGCGAAGGTCGAGTTGTCGTTGTCGATCGCCGATCATGTCGTCGCCCGCGGCGAGCTCGCGCTCGGGCCGGGCGAAAAGAAGACGAAGCGATTCCTCGCGACGTTGCCCGCCGGATCGCGGGCATCCGATGCACAGGTCATGCTCCGCGGAGACGACCCCGGGAAGTCCCTGACGAAGGACGCGCTCGCGATCGACGATCGGCGCTGGGTGCGGGCGCAGTTGCGGGACGAGGTCCGGGTGCTGCTCGTCGACGGCGATCCGCGCACGGTGCGCCACGACGACGAGCTGTTCTACCTCGAGGCCGCGTTGCGTCCGGGAGATCGCGACGACAGCGGCACGCAAGTTCGGACGATCACCGCCGAGGAGCTCGCCGGCCTCGATCCGAAGTCGCGGACGAACGCGAATGCGCTCGACCTCGCTGACTTCGACGTCGTCGTACTCGCGAACGTGCCGGCACTCCCTGTCGATCAAGTCAGCGCGCTCGCCGCATGGGTCACCGCCGGCGGCGGCGTGCTGATCACGCCCGGCGATCGCGTCGATCCTGCCGCGTACGACCGCACGATGCTGCCACTGATGCCGCAAGGGCTGCGCGATCCGATCGATGTGACCTGGGGCGCGGCACCGGAAGAGCGCGACAGCCGCGCGCTCCACCTCGTCAAGTGGGAAGCCGATCACCCGATCTTCGCCGACTTCAAAGCCGACGCGCCCGAGCTCGCCGATGCGAAGTTCTACAAGGTCTCGCTGCTCGGCCCGACCACGAATACGACGGATCGCCGAGTGCTCGCGCGCTACACCAACGGCGCTGAAGCGCTGGTCGAGGCGTCACTCGGCGCCGGTCGCACGCTGCTGTTCACGTCCACGATCGATCACGACTGGAACGACCTGCCGATGCACCGCGGGTTCTTGCCGCTGATGCAGAGGATCATGCAGCACCTCGCGCGCAAGCACACCGAGCTCGGCGATGGCGACCATGTCGTCGGCGGCTCGGTCGTGTTGCCGACCAGCGATCTCAAGAAGCTCGAGGTTCGGGGGCCCGACGGGATTGGCATGGTGTTCGAAGGTGATCGGATCGCGGGTCGTAGCTCGGTGCGCTTCGGCAAGACCGATCGGCCTGGCATCTATCGCGTGATCGGCACGGACCAGACCGACAGCACGCACGATCGGGACGAGCTCGCATTCGCGGTCAACCTCGATCCGCGCGGCTCGGATCTCACGGAGGCGCCGCCCGAGATGTTGCCGCGATCGGGGACCGGTAGCGCGGCGGCACCGGCCGACGCCGAACGCCGAGTCGAGCTGTGGCACGCGCTCGCCGCGATCGTGCTGCTCATGCTGCTCGCCGAAGGGATCCTGGTCCAGCGATGAGGCGCGGCGTGGCCGCGGTCGCGATCGCGGTGATCACGGCCGGCTGCAAAGGATCGAGCACGAGCACGAGCACGAGCACGAGCACGAGCACGAGCACGAGCACGAGCACGAGCACGAGCACGAGCACGAGCACGACGACGGGCAAGAACGGATCGGGCTCGGGCAAGAGTGACGCGGGCGTGCCGACAGAGGTCGAATTGCTGCATTCGACCAAGGCGAAGGTCGCGGTCTCGAGCGTGGTCGCGAACAACACGATCTTTCCGACCGATCTCGTCGACGGCAAGCTCGACACGGCCTGGAACTCCCGCACGGGCGATCTCGTGACGGGCTGGATCGAGTTCCGCGTGCCGCGCGGGGCGCACATCACGAGGATCCGGATGACCGCGGGGTTCGCGACGTTCCACGGTAAGGACGACTACTTCACGATGAACTATCGGATTCGCGCGGTGCACGTAAAGCGCCTGGGTGTCGACGGAGATCTCGGGGTCCACCAGCTCGATCCCGACAACCGCGGGCTGCAAGACATCGCGATCGATGCACCGGGCGGCGACTTCAAGATCGAGGTCACCCAGGTCGTCCCGGGCACGAAGAAGAACTGGCGCGAGCTGTGCGTCTCCGAGCTGCAGGTGTGGGGCACGCCTCCGCCCGGCGCGACCCCGCGGCACGAGGATCCCGAGGTCGCGATCGGCTCGCTCGACGCGTCGCCGCCGCCGGATCTCGATCTCGCGCTCGTGCCGCTGCCCGAGTTCGCGTCGATCGCGGACTACTGCAAGAGCTACCTCGCTCGTCCTGCCGCGCCGTTCGCCGGCTGCATCGCGATCGACCGGAACTGCCAGGCCGATA
This sequence comes from uncultured delta proteobacterium, assembly GCA_963848295.1. GTDB lineage: Bacteria > Myxococcota_A > Polyangia > Haliangiales > Haliangiaceae > JABFXX01. The sequence continues at coordinate 1,224,317 of CAWKDB010000010.1, forward strand.
GCGTCGCGAGCTGCGGCGAGATCGCGAGGTCTCAGCCCGCGGGCAACCCGGTGGCCGATGCGCTCGCGCCACTCCCCGACGGATGGTCGTCGGCAACCTACTTCTACACGACCGCGGCGCACACCAAGGTTCCGGTCTGCAACGTCGCGATCACGAGCGGCCACGAGACGTACGTTCTCGAACAATACGCAGATGACGGTTGCGGCGCGGCCCGCGGCCTCGCCGACGACAACCAGCATCACACGCGCCACCAGGTTCAGCTCGCGGGCGACCTGCTCGCCATCCTCACGACGACCGGGGGCTATCCCGAGCAGATGTTCGGGACCGAGACGGTCGACGAGAAGCTTTGGCTGTGCGGCGGCGCGCCGCCGGCCTGCGCGTCACCGGTCGACGTCGCCGAGTACGTCACGACGTATACGAGTGGGGGCGAGCCTGGCGCCGATGGCATGTCGGTCGACACGACCGGCTGGAGCCTGGACTGGAAGCTCGACGGCAAGCGGCTGGTGCTGTCGCATCACGACGGGACGCTCGACGAGAACACGCACGCGCAACTCGGCGCGCATCGTGTCGTGATGCCCTAGAGGCCGGCGAGACGCTCGGCGAGCCGGCGATGCTCGACGCTGCCGATGACCTCGCGCCCTACGGCCGGCAAGTGCGCGAGCGCGTCCGCGTGCGCCCGTTTCATCGCGCGGACGCGCGCGGCCGCCGCGCCGATCTTCGCCGCGAACGTGGAGTCGCGTTCCGCTTCGCCGATCAGCGCCGCTTCGGCCGCCGCTTGGTTCGCCTCGTCGCGGCACAGCAACAGCGCATCGCAGCCCGCGCGAATCGCCGCCACCGCCGCAGGCCCAGCGCCGAAGTGTGACGCGATCGCCTTCATGTCGAGATCGTCGGATGCGATCACCCCGCGATAGCCGATCCGATCGCGCAGTAAGCCGGTGATCACGCGCTCGCTCAGGGTCGCCGGTCGATCCGGATCGAGCGCTGCAAACACGACGTGCGCGGTCATCAGCATCGGCAAGCCCGCCGCGGCCGCCCGACGAAACGGCAGCAACTCGATCTGCTCGAGCCGATCCCAGCCGTGGTCGATCCGCGGCAGCTCGAGGTGCGAGTCGGTATCGGTATCGCCGTGGCCGGGGAAGTGCTTGCCGCAAGCAACCACGCCCGCCGTCGCCAACCCGCGCGCGAACGCGAGCGCTCGCCGCGCTACCGCCTCGGCGGCCGTGCCGAACGCGCGGTCGCCGATGATCGGATTCGCCGGGTTCGTGTGCACGTCGAGCACCGGCGCGAAGTCGATGTCGATGCCGAGCACGCGCAGCTCGCTGCCCAGCGCGTGGCCGACGCGTTCGGCGGTCGCCTCGTCGTCGCCAGCCGGCAAGCCCTCGTGCGCTATCATCGGCGGCCATCGGGTCGCAGGCGCGCGGATGCGTTGGACCACGCCGCCCTCTTGATCGATCGCCACGAGCGCCGGCGTGCCGTCGGGCGCACGGCGATGCAGCTCCGCGGTCAGCGCCGCGAGCGCGTCGAGATCGCACAGCTCTTGCGCGTCGCCGCCGCCGTTCGAGAATCGCAAGTTGCGCTTGAACAGGATCGTCGCACCGGCGCGGCCGGCGTCGAGCTGCTCGCGCAGCGCCGGTGGCACCGTAGGGCCTGCGAAGCCGAGCCATAGCACTTGACCGACGTCGTCGCGCACGCCGCGAACGTAGCACGCGCTACTGGCCGGGCTCCGGATTCTCCGAGCACGCCATGGCGGTCGGCACCGGCACGCACTCGCCCATCGAGCCGATGGAGAGTGTGACGCTGATGTTAGCGGTCGGCATGCCTGACCGCTCGACCGCGAGGTCGACTTCACCGAGCACCGACGTGTTTGAAGTGAGCTGGCCGACCAACGTGTCTTCGATCCAGAAATTGTCGGTCGTCACCGTGATCGCCTGGAGTGGAGAGACGCCCAACGCCGGTTGGGTCGTCGCCAGGCTCGTCCGCCAGTTCGTCGGCGAGGTCGAGACGCTGATGAGGCAAGGCGCGGCGGACGAGCACTTCAGATCGGGGATCAGCAGCTGACCGGCGTCATCCACGCACGGGGCGTAGATCGACCCGGTGCCCTTGTCGAGGATCGTGCACGTAAACGCGTCGGACGCGGCACACGACCCGGTCGGCAGGCAGTCCTGTGGTTGACCGTTCGCGACGTCCTCGCAGTACCTGACGCCGCTGCAGGTCGGTTCGTCGGGGGGCGTGCACGGCGTCGCGACCGGCACCAGCTCGCCATCGCAGTTCGTGTCTTGGCCGTCGCACGTCTCGACCGCACCGGCGTAGAAGCTCGCGCGCGTGTCGTCGCAGTCGGGCGCCGTCGCGTCGTCGGCCGTGTCGTTGTCACAATCGAGGTCGAGCGGCCGCATCAACGCGTCGCCGTCATCGGACAACAACACGCGGAGCTCGCCGCCGGCCATCGGGTGCCAGACGAAGCCGCTGTTCGTGGCGCCGCACGTCACGAGCTCGTACTGGCCCGCGCCGATCGAGCCGTCGGCGCTCGGCGGCACCACCCGCTCGAGCCTGATCGGGAACTCCTCGGTCGTGTTGCTATCGGCCGGGGGCAACTCGATCGCGGCGGGCGCACCATTGCTGTCGACGAACGTGCCGATCGCGGTCGGCGCGGACATGGACCCGACGATCGCGAACGCGACGTAGTGGGTGGTACCGGCGCCCGGCTCGGGGCCGAGCTCGATCACGGCTTTGCCGAGATCGGCGAACGACTCGTCGAACGCGCCGACCATGACGGCCTGCTTGTAGTACACGACGTCGCTGTCCGCGAGCGACCCGGGCGAGGTCCGCTGGTGTAGCGGCATCGACGCCGAGGGATCGACGAGCACGACCGTGATGTCGGACCCGCCGCCGAACCCGCGCGGACCGAGCTTCAACTCGGTGCCGGCGGAGGGGTGCTTCGCGCACCCGGCGAGCACCGCCGCGAGCAGCGCAAGGTCGGCGAGCCGGCGCATTCCCATCAACGATGTTAGTGCGAGTGACGTGCCGGGCCAACTCCCCTCGAGCCCCGGCCGGAGATGCCCGGATCGACGAGCGTGTCGTGTAGGTCGAGGTCCGCGCCGTGTGAGCCAGATCGCGAACGGCGTTGGCGCCCCGAGGCCGATCGATCGCGCCAATGGTCAGCGTCCGAACGAGTTGCCCTCGCCCGCGAGCTCGAGGCGCTGCGCTGATTCGGTCGCGGTGTAAACGACAATCGTCCGCACCGTCGCGAACCGCAGGGCGAGCACGACCTCCCGCCGGCCGTCGCCGTCGACATCGAGGACGCCGAGCACATCGAGCGTCACCGTCGAGTTCGGGTCGCCTTCCGCCGTCAGCTTGACGTCGTAGAGCTGAAACTTCGGAGTACAGTGCGGGGTCGCGTTTGGCGTCACGGTCCACTCGGCCGCCGGTGCGCGGATGCCGTCGAGCACCCCGGACAGCGGGAAGGCTTCGAGCCGGCCGTCACCATCGATATCGACTGCGAGGTTGTCGCCGTCGATGCAAGCGCCGCCGGTCGGGAAGGTCGCGGTCTCGGGCGGATCATCGGGTCGCGCGAGCTCGCCCACCGCCAGACCGCAGCCTCCCGTCGCGAGGCGGCACGCCGGCTCTTCCGCCCGCGGCGATCCTTGCGTCGTCGTCGGGTTGAGCGCGATCTCGTAGGTGCACGGCGATGCGCCGACGTAGGTCCCGGTCGCGACCGATAGCCCGGGGGCGAGATCGACCAGTCCCAGGGTGTCGAACGCCCCAGCCATCTTGCCGTCGACCCCATAGACGACGAACCGCGGCACGCTGCCGCGCTCGACCACGTCGTCGACGTCGGCGGGCGTATCGGTCCACTGAACGCCGCGCATGACGAGCGGATCGACCGCCGCGCGGCCGCCTGCCCCCTGCGGACACATCTCCCCGACCACCACGTGCCGCCCGACCTGGGCCGGTTGAATCCTGACCAGCTTTGCAGTTGGAGGCGGTTCTGGTGGCGGTTCTGGTGGCTTGAAGCTCGGCGCACACGCTATAAGCAGCACGCAACAGGCAACGCGGGGCGTCGAGCCACAGTCTAGAGCCATCGCATGCACCATACGCGTGGGCATCGGACTCGGCCAGAACCCGACCAGATGCTCAGCCCTTGTCGCGCAACTCACTCACCCGACTGATCCTGGAAACCGGCGGCTTATCCATGCGTTGCTCGACCTCGCGGCTCGGTATTATCTTCGCTTGTATCGTCGGCGCGTCCGGCGTCGCTCGCGCTCAAATGGGCGGCGGCATGGGCGGCGGCGGCGGCATGGGCGGCATGGGCGGCCCCGGCGGCGCGACCCAGCCGGCCGCCGACGCGAAGAAGGAAGGCGTCGCCGAAGCGGCTCCGAAGGCGGCGGCCTTGCCGACCACGCCGACGCTCGCGCCCGCGAAGGGTAAGCACAAGCGCTGGCAGCTGCTCGAGCTCGACGGCTACTGGCGGCTGCGCACCGACTGGTTCAAGAACTTCAACCTCGGCTTCACCGATGATCCGGCGAATCCGTCCGCCACCGGCGGCTCGCCGTTTCCGCGCGCGCTCGGGTGCACGGGCCCGGCCGGCAGCCCGTGCAATCACGCGCTCGCCGACGCGAACACGCGCCTGCGGTTCGAGCCGGTGTTGCACCTCGACGAAGGCACGTCGGTCCATGTTCAAGCCGACGCGCTCGACAACCTCGTGCTCGGCTCGACCCCGGCCGGCGAGAGCTACACCGGCATCTACACCGCCTCGAATCCACCGCCGGTGACGAGCGCGTTCGGCAACGGCAACCAGACCACACCGGTGCGCGGCGTCAACAGCGCGACCGATTCGTTCGTCGTCAAGCGCGCGTGGGCCGAGGTCGCCGTTCCGCTCGGCGTCATCATGGCCGGTCGCATGCCGCAGAGCTGGGGCATGGGCATCTACTACAACAGCGGCGGCTACGATCCGGTGAGCGGCACGTACGACTACGATGGCGACTATGGCGACACGATCGATCGGCTGAGCTTCACCGCGCAGATCCCGGGCACCGACCTCAAAGCGATGATCGCGATGGACTGGGATCTGACGAGCTTGGTGTCGAGCCAGACCGGCAACAACAAGGGCAACGAAGAGCACCCGTACGATCTCGACGACTCGAGCGACACCAACGGCTGGGTCGCCGAGATCTCGCGCATCGACTCGCCCCAAGAGTTCAAAGACAGGGTCGACCGCGGCGACACCGCGATCAACTGGGGTGTCCACTTCGAGTACAAGACGCAGAGCTGGGCCGAAGATCTCACCGGCTACACCCTGGGCACCCCGTTCGACAGCGCGGACCACTACGTGCCGCGCAACCTCACGAGCTACACCGGCGACCTGTTCGGCAGGCTCGGCATCGCCAGCGTCGTCGTCGAGGGTGAATTCGTCGGTCAGATCGGCTCGGTCGACAACCTGCAGAACCTCACGACCCCGGCGACGTACACGACCGAGAACATCCGCAAGTTCGGAGGCGCGGTGCGCGGCGCGTGGCACGATCACGATCAAAAGCTCAAGGTCGGGATCGAGTCCGGGTTCGCCACGGGCGATCAATGGGACAACAAGCCGCAGGGCAACACGAACATCGCCTACGCGAACCTGTTGGGCTCGCCGGCCGAGTGCAGCAGCACGACGATCACGACCGCGCAGTGCTCGTTGACTCAGTTCATGTTCAACCCCGAGTACAAGATCGATCTGATCCTGTGGCGGCGGCTGATCGGTGCGGTGACGAACGCGGCCTACTTCAAGCCGTTCATCCAGTACCAGCTGACCCGAGGCCTGACCGTGAAGCTCGCCGATGTCACGTCGATCGCGTTGAAGCCGGTCGCCACGCCCGGCAACAAGACCTTGTACGGCACCGAGATCGACGGCGATATCGGCTACAACTCCGGCCATCTGTTCGCCGGCGTCTCGGCCGGCGTGCTGCTACCGGGCGCCGCGATGGATCACCCGGACGCGGGCGGCGCGCAGGGCCCGGGCTTCGGCTACGGCACCGACACCGGCAACGCGACCACCGCGTACGCGATCCAGACCCGCTTGGTGCTGGCGTTCTAAGGCAACGCGAGATGTCGAGCCCTGGTCTAGAGCTACCTGCCTCCCGCCGAGATCCGCACCGGGTTGGATTGACCGGTCATGGGGTGCTGTCTATAGTCCGCCCGCCGCAGCTGCCGTAAAACCTTCGACTTATCCATGCGTTACTCAATCTCTCGAGCTGTGGTCGGCATCGCGTGCATCGCCGCGGCGGCCGGCACCGCGCGCGCCCAGCTCGGCCCCGGCAGCGGACTCCCGGGCGTCGGATCCGGCAGCGCAACCGGCACGGCACTGGCTCCCGAGGACAAGCAAGACACCTCGGTCGAGGCTCCGAAGGTGGCGTTGCTGCCGACCACGCCCGCGCTGCCGCCGATGCACGCGCGCAAGAAGCACTGGAAGCTGCTCGAGCTCGGCGGCTACTGGCGGATGCGAACCGACTGGTTCAAGAACTTCAACCTCAACTACATCGACGACCCGGCGAACCCGATCTACGGCGGCTCGCCGTGGCCGCGCGCGCTCGGCTGCACCGCGACCGAGGTCAACCATCCGTGTGACGACTCGCTCGCGAGCGCGAACATGCGGCTGCGCCTCGAGCCGGTGTTCAACATCGACGAAGGCACGTCGGTGCACGTCCAGGCGGATGCGCTCGACAACCTGTTGCTCGGCTCGACCCCGACTGGCGAGGCCTACAACAACATCTACACGACCGCGAACCCGCCGCCGCTCACCGGTGCGTTCAACAACGGCAATCAGTCGCCGCCGGTCAAGGGCGTCAACAACGTGAGCGACTCGTTCGCCATCAAGCGCGCCTGGGCGGAGGTCGCGACGCCGATCGGCATCGTCAAGGCCGGCCGGATGCCGAACAGCTGGGGCATGGGCATCTATCACAACAGCGGCGGCTACGACCCGATCAGCGGCGACTACGACTACGACGGCGACTACGGCGACACCGTCGATCGCCTGAGCTTCTCGGCGGCGATTCCGGGCACGCCGCTGCGCGCGATGATCGCCGCCGATTGGGATCTGACGCGGCTCGTGTCGAGCCAGACCAGCGAGAACGTCGCGGCGCAGGAGCGGCCTTACGATCTCGACGACGCCAGCGACACGAACGGCTACGTCGCGGTGATCTCGAAGCTCGACTCGCCGCAGGACTTCAAAGATACGGTCGACCGCGGCGACACCGCGCTCAATTATGGCACCTACCTGGAATACAAGAGCCAGAAGTGGGACGAGGACCTGACCGGTTTTACCGAGGGCGGCACGTTCGATAGCGCCGATCACTACATCCCTCGCAACTTGAAGAGCTACACCGCTGACCTGTGGGGCAAGGTCGCGTTCGGCGGCTCCTTGTTCGAAGGCGAGTTCGTCGGCCAGTTCGGCTCGGTCGAGAATCTGCAGAACCTCACCGCGCCCGACGCCTACACGACCGAGCGGATCCGCAAGTTCGGCGGCGCGCTGCGGTTCACGTACAAGGCGCTCGATAACAAGCTCAAGGTCGGGCTCGAGGCGGGCTTCGCGACCGGCGACCAGTGGGACAACACGCCGCAAGGCAACACGAACATCGCGTACGCGAACTTGCTCGGCGAGCCGAGCCTGTGCAGCAGCCCGAACTCGCAGCAATCGAACTGCACGTTGACGCAGTTCATGTTCAACCCCGAGTACAAGGTCGACCTGATCCTGTGGCGCCGGTTGATCGGCGCGGTCACCAACGCGGCGTACTTCAAGCCGTTCATCTCGTACGAGATCACGAAGGGCCTGGTCGTCAAGCTCTGGGACGTGACGTCGATCGCGCTGAGACCGGTGTCCACGCCGGGCAACTCGCTGACCTACGGCACCGAAATCGACGCCGACATCGGCTATCAGACCGGCCATCTCTACACCGGGATCTCGGGCGGCGTGCTGTTCCCGTTCGGCGCGATGTCGCATCCGGAGGATTCGACCGATGTCCAAGGCCCCGGCTTCGGCTACGGCTCGAACACGACCACCGGCGAGCTCAACTACGGCGATCCGGGCACCGCCTACGCGGTCCAGACCCGCCTCGTCCTCGCATTCTAGCCCTGGTGACGCTGTCTCTTTTGTCACCTTGCTAACGATAGCCCGGCGCTAACCTCAACAACTGCGCGGCATTTGCTGGGGACGCTGTCTCTTTTGTCACCTTACGATGCTGCGAGGCGCCGAACCTAGCTGTGGATCTAGCTAATCGATCTGGCCGCAGTTTCCGGTCGACGCAGTTCTAGTACGGTCCGCTCGTGACGTACGACGACGCGGTCCGCGAGCTGGCTCGAGCTCCGCTCGCGCAGTTCGTCGCGGAGCGCAAGCGGCTCGTCGGCGAGCTCCGCACCGCCGGTGACCGCGATGGCTCGGCGCTGCTCGCGAAGCGCGCTCGCCCTGCGGTTTCGGTGTGGGCGGTCAATCAGCTGTACTGGCAAGCGCGCGACGCGTTCGATGCGGTGCTCGCGACCGGCGCTCGGCTGCGGCGCGGCGAGCTCGCGGCGAACGCGGATCATCGCGATGCGCTCGCGGCGCTGCGGCGACGCGCGATCGCGATCCTGACCGCCGCGGGTCACAGCGCCGTCGAAGCGACCCTGCGCCGGACGATGGCGACGCTCGCCGCGATCGCCGCGCACGGTGGGTTCGAACCGGATCTCGCAGGCGCATTGACCGCGGATCGCGATCCGCCGGGCTTCGAGCTCGCCGTGCCGGCAACAACCGGGGGCGCAGCACGGCCCGCGCCTCCCCGACCGGCGGCACCCGATCGCGCTGCTCGCGGCGAAGCCGAGCGTTCCGAAGCCCAGCCCGCCGCGGCCCAGCGTGCCGCCGCCCAGCGTGCCGCCGCCCAGCGCGCCGAAGCCCAGCGTGCCGACGCCCAACGTGCTGCCGCCGAAGCCGAGATGGCCCGCCGTCTCGCCGCAGCGCGCGAGCGGCTGGAAGCGGCGCTGCGCACCGCGCTTGGTGAAGGCGACGCCAAGGTTCGCGCGGTCGCCGCGCTTCGCGAGCAGCTCGTCGCCGCCGAGGCTGCGGTCGCAGCGACGCGCGCGACGATCGCCGATCTCGAGCGCGAGCTCGCTGCGCTGCCCACGCCGATTCGGCGCGGGTAATCACAGCGGCACGCTCGATCACAGGATCGCGTCACGACCTGGTCACGTTCTGACGAGACGGTCGCGACGTGTTTCGATCATGTAACGCGATCCTCCTGCCGCCACCCACACTGCGAACATGTCCGCACGTGAGGTTCCGTACTGGGTGCGCCGCCTGCCGTTCTGGTTCGTCCATGTGGCGGCGCTGGTCGGCGCGATCTGGGTCGGCTGGAGCTGGCAAGCCTGTGCGTGGCTGCTCGGCGGCTACGCGGTGCGGATGTTCGCGGTCACCGCGGGCTTCCATCGCTACTTCGCGCACCGCTCGTTCAAGACCAGTCGAGCGTTCCAGCTCGTGCTCGCGGTGCTCGGCATGGGTGCGGCGCAGCAGGGCCCGATCTGGTGGGCGAGCCATCACCGCCGCCACCACAAGTTCTCCGACGAACCCGGCGACACGCACTCGCCTCGTCAGGGCGGATTGTGGTGGGCGCACCTCGGCTGGGTGCTCTCCAACAAGTGGGAGAAGACCGAGCACGAGCTCGTCCGCGACCTCGAGCGCTATCCCGAGCTGCGATGGGTCGACGGGCACGATGCGGTGTTCGTGATCGGTTACGGCATCTTGCTCTACGTGTTAGGCGGGCCGACCGCGCTGATCTGGGGTCACTTCGTCGCGATGGTCGCGTGCTGGCACGTGACGTTCTGCATCAACTCGCTCGCGCACGTGTGGGGGCGGCGGCGCTATGCGACCGACGACGACTCGCGCAACAACGCCCTGCTCGCGGTGCTGACGTTCGGCGAGGGCTGGCACAACAACCACCACTACTACCAGCGCTCGGCGCGCCAGGGCTTCCACTGGTGGCAGATCGACATCAGCTATTACGTGCTCAAGCTCCTCGAGCTCGTCCACCTCGTGCGCGACGTCGAGGGCGTGCCTGCCCACGTTCGCGACGTCGTGATACCGGTGCCGGTGCTCGTGCCCGCAGTCGTCGCGGCGAAACTGTAGCCCACGGTCTGCCCGCGCGACCAGAGCGGTACCTTGGTCCCAAGCGCGTAACTTCCAAGCCGATCATCATGCGCCGGCGCACCTAAACGCGAGCACCGCCCATGGTCCCGCACCGCCGGCCGCGCGCCGCGCGCCGCGGACCCAAGCGTACCGCTCCAGCGCGCGCTGCCGCGAGGGCGCGATGCTGCGATAGGGCGCCGCCGCGACGGCGCGAGACCGCGACAGAGCACGCTGCAGCGAGGGCGCGGCTGCGCGCGCGACCAGAGCGGTACCTTGGTCCCAAGCGCGTAACTTCCAAGCCGATCATCATGCGCCGGCGCACCTAAACGCGATGCACCGCCCATGGTCCCGCACCGCCGGCCGCGCGCCGCGCGCAGGGACCCAAGCGTACCGCTCCAGCGCGCGCTGCCGCGAGGGCGCGATGCTGCCGCGACTCGCGATGCTGCCGCGAGAACGCGAAGGTCAGAGCGCGGCGATCGCCGCGACGAGGCGATCGACCGGCACGAGCTCCATGCCACCGGCATCCGCGATCCGCTGTGCGTTCTGCGCTGGAACAATGGCGCGCTTGAACCCGAGCCGTGCCGCCTCGGCGAGCCGTTGCTCGCATAGTGGGACCGCCCGGATCTCGCCGGCGAGCCCGACCTCGCCGAACACCACGGTGTGCGCATCGATCGCGCGGCCGCGCACCGACGACGCGACCGCACACGCGACGCCGAGATCGATCGCCGGCTCGCCGAGCCGCAAGCCGCCAGCGACGTTGACGAACACGTCGCGATCGAGCACATCGCACTGCGCGCGTTGCGCGAGCACGGCCAACAACAGCGCGACGCGATTGCCATCGACGCCCGCCGCCGTGCGCCTGCCGAAGCCCGCGCTCGCCGGCGCGACGAGCGCTTGGATCTCGACGAGCAACGGCCGTGCGCCATCCGCGGACGCCACCACGACCGACCCCGGCGCGCCGATCGGCCGCTCCGCGAGCAGGTGCGCCGACGGGTTCGCGACCTCGGCCATCCCGCCGCCTCGCATCTCGAACACGCCGATCTCCTGGGTCGAGCCGAACCGATTCTTGTGCGCGCGCAAGATCCGATACGGCCCGCCATCGCCCTCGAGCTGGAGCACGACATCGACGATGTGCTCGAGCGTCTTGGGGCCGGCGAGCCCGCCGTCCTTCGTGACGTGCCCGACGAGCACGGTCGGCGTGCCGGTCGTCTTCGCGTACTGCATCAGCCGGCTCGCGCACTCGCGGACCTGCGCGAGCGAGCCCGGGATCGAATCGAGCAGCGGCGTGTAGACCGTCTGGATCGAGTCGACCGCGAGGATCGCCGGCCGCGCCGCCTGCGCGTGCGCGACGATCCGTTCGACATCGGTCTCCGACACGATCGACAGCTCGGCCTTCGCCGCGCCGACCCGGCGCGCGCGCATCGCGGTCTGCGCGATCGACTCCTCGCCGGTCGCGTACAGCACGGCCTTGCCCGCGGCGAGCCCGGCGAGCGCCTGGACGAGCAACGTCGACTTGCCGATGCCCGGGTCGCCGCCGAGCAACACGAGGCTGCCCGCGACCAGGCCGCCGCCGAGCACGCGATCGAGCTCCGCGATGCCGGTGCGCTGGCGATGTGCGCCGTCGATCTCGCCGACCTCGGTGATCGCGACCGGCGCGCGGCCATCGGCGACGCCGGCTGCGCTCGGACGCGGCGGCGTCGGGCCGCCCATCTCCTCGACCAGCGAGCTCCACTCCTTGCACGCGGGACAGCGGCCGAGCCACTTCGCCTCGATGTGGCCGCACGCCTGGCAGGCGTACACGCTGCGGGCGGGCTTGACCTTCGCCATGCGCCACCTTACGCGCCGGGTCTGACGGCGCCGGCGTCAGGACCGGCGCGCGTGGATCACGGCGTCGACACCGCTGCCGGCAGCCGCTCGCGGACGGTCCTCGGCGACGATCACCTCCCACGCGCGCGGATCCAGCGCGCGGGTCGCGGCCTCGATCGAGACCTGGACCTGGCCGGCGGCCGCGGTCGCAGCTCCGGTCGCCGGGTCGACGGGTCGATGGCCGACCATCAACAATGTCCCGCCTGGTGCGACCCCACTCGCGATCCGGCGGATCATCTCGTCCACGGATCCCGCCACGTGGACATACAAGCAGATCACGAGCTCGTAGTGCTCCGGCGTCGCGGCCCACGATGCGAGGTCGCCCTCGATCCAGTCGACGCGCGCCGCGACCCCAGCCCCGAGGGCCTCGGCCGTAGACCGCCCGTGCGCCAGTGCGGATCCCGAGAAGTCGACCGCGGTGACCAGCCACCCGTGCGCGGCGAGCCACAGCGCGTCGGCGCCATGGCCGCAACCGGCGTCGAGCGCCCGCCCCGGGCGAAGGCCGCCGACCTCGGCGATCAGCTGCGCGTTCGGCGGGCGGTGCGCGACCTTGTCCGGGTGCTCGCGTAACGTCTTCGCCCACAGCTGCTCCCAGAACGATCGATCGTACGCCGGCTTCGTCACGACGTCGGCTCGTGACCGATCACGCCTTGACCTTCTTGTTCTCCGGGTCGTACAGCGGCTTCAACGACGCGACTACCGGCCAGCGCCGATCGGCGATCTCGACGTCCCAGCTGCCGGCTTCGATCCACTTGCCGTCGATCGCGGCGCCGTCCTTCGACTCGATCATCGCGAGGCCGACCGCGCCGCCGAGCGTGTGGCCGTACGAAGCCGCCCGGAGGTAGCCGACCGGGACGCTGTCGCGGCGCACGACCTCGGCGTGGAACAGCATCGGCTCGGGATCCTTGACCAGGATCTGCAGCAGGCGCTTCTTCAACGGCCCGGCGGCCTTGTCGGCGACGACCGCGTCCTTGCCGAGAAACCCGCCCGGCTTCTTGAGATCGACCGCGAAGCCCAGGCCCGCTTCGAGCACGCTGTCGGTGTTGTCGATGTCGTGGCCGTAGTCGCGGTACCCCTTCTCCATCCGGCAGCTCGCGAGCGTCTTCAGCCCGGCGTGGACGAGCCCGACCTGCTCGCCCGCCGCGACCAGCCGATCGTAGACGTGCAGCGCTTGCTCGGTGGGGATGTACAGCTCGTAGCCGAGCTCGCCGAGGTACGTGATGCGGATGCACAGCACGCGCGCGAAGCCGATGTCGATGTCGCGCGCGCAGCGAAACGGGAACACCTCGTTGCTCATATCGACGGCGGTGACGAGCTGCATCAGCTCGCGCGACCGCGGCCCCTGGATGTTGATCTGCGCGTAGCCGCTCGTCACGTCGGACACGAACGCATGCGCGTCGCCGAGATTGCGCTTCATCCAGGTCTCGACGTGGCGATGCACGGTGTCCGAGCCGACGACCCAGAACCGCTCGTCATCGAGCTTGGTCACCGTGAGGTCGGCCTGCAGCTTGCCGGCGACATCGAGCCACTGCGTGTACGTGATCTGACCGGCGGCGCCGTCGACGTGATTGGCGGAGATCCAGTCGAGCATCTTGCCGGCGTCGCGGCCCTCGACCCGGAACTTCGACATGAACGACATGTCCATCAGGATCACGCCCTCGCGCGCCGCGCGATGCTCGCGCTGCCACTCGGGGAACCAGCTCGGCTTGCCGAACGTCAGCGCGTTATCCGGGTTGCCGTACCAGTCGGCGCCTTCCCAGCCGCTGACGTCGCGAAAGTACGCACCGCGCGCCGCGAGGCGATCGTAGAACGGCGACTGCTTCGCGCCGCGCGCGGTCATCATCGAGCGCGTCGGGTAGTGGCACTGGTAGACCATGCCGAGCGACTCGACGGTGCGCGTCTTCCGGTACTCCGCGTTCGCCTGATACGGGTGCAGCCGGTCGATGTTCATCGCGGTGATGTCGACGTCGGGCCGGCCGTTGATGATCCAATGCGCGAGCACGCGGCCCATGCCGCCGCCGGTGAGGATGCCGATCGAGTTGAGGCCGGCGGCGACGAAGAAGTTCTCGAGCTCGGGCGCCTCGCCGACGATCGGCTGCAAGTCCGGCGTGAAGCTCTCGGGGCCGCAGAAGAACTTCTTGACGCCCGCGTCCATCGAGATCGGCACGCGCTGCATCGCCTTCTCGACGTAGCCGCCCATCCGATCCCAATCCGGTTGGATCTCGCCGAACGAGAAGTCCTCGGGCACCCCGCCGACGTTCCACGGCGCGCAGATCGGCTCGAACAGGCCGATCATCAAGCCGCCGACCTCCTCGCGGAAGTACGCGTGCGACGCCGGATCCTCGAGCACCGGCCAGGTGTTGCCGAGCTCTTTGATCCGCTCGGTGATCAGGTAATAGTGCTCGGCCGACTGCAGCGGCACGGTGACGCCGGCCTTCGCGGCGAGCTGGCGCGCCCACATGCCGGCGCAGTTGACGACGTATTCGGCTTCGATGTTGCCGAACGCGGTCGTCACGCCGGTGACCGCGCCGCGCTTGGTCAGCAGGCCGGTGACCGGCACGCCCTCGAGGACCCGCACGCCTTGCTGGCGTGCGCCTTTGGACAGCGCGAGCGTGACGTCGACCGGGTTCACGCGGCCGTCTTCTTTGACGTAGAACCCGGCGAGGAGGTCGTCGGTGCGGGCGAGCGGGAACAGGTCCTTGACCTGCGCGGGCGAGATCTCGTGGACATCGACGCCGCAGTAGCGGTTGAACGCGGACACCCGGCGATATTCCTCGAGCCGATCGCGATCGCTCGCGACCTCGATGAACCCGACCGCCTTGAACCCGGTCGCCTGGTCGGTCTCGGCTTCGAGCCGCGCGTAGAGATCGCGCGTGTACTTGCGCATCTCGGTCGAGGTCTCGGACGTCGAGCCGAACGTCACCATCAGGCCGGCGGCATGCCAGGTCGTACCGGAGGTAATGCGATCGCGCTCGAGCAGCACGACGTCCTTCCAGCCCATGTGCGCGAGGTGGTACGCGACCGAGCAGCCGATGATCCCGCCCCCGACGACGACGACGCGCGCGCGGCTCGGCAGGACGACTTCTGGCATGGGCGCGCCAGGATAGCAGCCGGTGGAGGCGATCGCGCGGTTCAGCGCAAGCTAGCGCGCAGCTTGCGGACCGCCTCGTTGACGGATTCGAGGTTCGCGACCCGGCAGATCAGCGCGAGGTCGAGCGCGGGCAGGCAGACGCTGCGCTTGCGGCGCTGATAGCCGGCTTCTGCGAGCACGAACACCGCGATCGCGTCGCGTTCCCAGAACCAGACCTCGGCGACGCCGAGGCGCGCGTAGATCTCGAGCTTGTCGATGCCGCCGCTCGTCCACGTGACCTCGATCGCGAGGTCGGGCCGGCCCTGCTCGCGGGCCTTGTTCCGGGGCTTGTCGCCGAACACGTAGCACTCGTCGGGCTCTAGTCCCGCGTTCTTCGGTTTGCGCTTGAGCAGCCAGCTGCCGATCGCCCAGAACGTGATGTCGCGCTCGAGGCAGTACTGCTCGACGAGGACCGCGAGCATCGACTTCGTCTCTTCGTGGCCATCTGAGGGCGACATCAGCTCTACCATCCCGTCGAGGTAGGCCATGCGCGGTGCCGGCGCGTCGCCGCGGATCGCGAGCAGCTGCTCGAAGTCCGCCCAGCTCCGCCCGTTGAGCACGATCCGCTCGTCCGCGGTCGGCGTGTGTTCGCCGATCGGAACGCGCGAGCTCGTCATCCGAGACTCCATCACGGCCATTGTAGCTGATCGCTTCAGCAGGCCACGGGCCATTCGAAGTGCGCGACATCGCATCGCCGAATGGCCGGATCGTCCGACGGTTGGCCGGATGTGGACGACTCGTCCCGGACGAGCCTAGTCGAGCACACCCGAGCCATCGCCCGACTCGTCGGGCGAAAGCTCGCTTGATCGGCGGCAGGTCGGCAGCTCGGTCTGGCGCCCGCAAGGTGACAAAAGAGACAGCGTCACCAATTTTGTTGCACGATCCAGCATGGATGGCCGGCATGGCTTCGGCGGCAAGTTGACAATAGAGACAGCGTCCCCAGCTAGCTAAGGCGCTTGCGGACGGTGTCTTGTTTCTGGCGCAGCTTTGCGGCTAGCTCTTCGCGACCGAGGAGGCCGGCGCGGGTGGCGCCGATGCCGAGCCAGCGCACGGCGTAGGAGATGTTGCCGCGGGCCAGAAAGGCGCGACTCGCCGACAGCGCGACCGCGACGTCGTTCAGATCTTCGTCGTGGCGGCGGATGAACAGGGCCTCGGCTTGGTCGACGCGACCGGCGCTGACGTAGACGTCGGCGAGGCCGTCGCGCATCGCGCCGATGCGGACCGCGCCGTGGGGCTCGCGCGAGAGCACCTGCGCGTAGGCGGCGACGAACTGCTCGTAGGCGGTCACCGCGCGATCGAGTTGGTCCGCGCCGAGCGACATCGCGAGCTCGAGGAACGGCGCGTAGAACACGTAGCTGTCAATCGGGCACTCGAGCACGCCGAGGACCTCGGTCAGGTCGAGCGCGCCATCTTGGTGGGCGGCGGCCGCGAGCGTGGCGGCCTCGATCGCGATGCCGGTGCCGGCGAACTGAGCGCGCGCCGCTTCGAGCCCGTGCAGCCGGACGATCGCGGAGACGCGCTCGGCCCGCGCGACGTGCTCGGTGATGTGATCCCAGTCGAGCCGGTTCGCCGCTTCCGGCGACGCCGGGCTCGTGAACTCGGGAGCGAAGTGGTCGTCGTAGGTCGCGCCGTCGGCGGTCAGCGCGCGGCGGGCAGCGGCGATCTCGTCGGCGGACAGCCAGCTGATCCGCATCTATCCACTATAGGCCAGGAATGGTCCGGCTCCGCCGTCATTTTCCTGCGCAGCCCTACTTCTTCTTCCGCGGCGCTGGCTTCTTGTTCTTGTCGGCTGGCGCAGCACCGCCAAGCGATTGGATCTCTTCCTGCGCCCGCTTCTGGCCGGCGGAGTCCTTGCCCTTGTTGGCCTCTAGGTAGTGGTTGAGTGCGTCGACCGCCTTGTCGTTGTCGTGGTTCTCCTTGTACATGAAGCCGAGGTCGAACCAGCCGTCGGCGTTGCCGGGGTCGAGGCTCGTGGCCTTCTCGTACTCGGGGATCGCCTTGTCGGGATCCTGCTTGCGGCGATACGCGGCGCCGAGGTTGAAGTGATAGCTGGCGTCGTTCGGGTTGAGCTCGATCGCCTTTTGGAACGCGGCGATCGCGTCGTCCTCGCGCTTGGCGAACCGATACGCGACGCCGAGGTTGTTCTCCCACTCGTCCGAGTCGGGCTTGAGCTTGACCGCCATCTCGAGGTCGACGATCGCCCCGGCGGTGTCGCCCTTCTGCCGCCGCACCGTGCCGAGGTTCGCGCGAATCTCGGCGTCCTTCGGATCGAGCTTGCACGCGGTGACCAGCGCCTCGAGCGCTTTATCCACCTGCTGGTTGCGGTAGTACGCCATGCCGAGGTTCGCCCACACGACCTTGTCCTTCTTGATCCCGACGATCGCGTGCTCGTACGCGTCGACCGCCTTCGGCATCTCCTTCTTCGCCTTGTACAGGTGGCCGAGCGAAGCCCACGCCATGTAGTGCTTGGGATTCGCGGCGACCGCGTGCTCGAGCGCGTCGATCGCCTGGTCGGTCTTGCCCTGCTGTTTGTAGGCGAGACCTTCCTTGTAGTAGCTGTCCGAATCTTTGTCGGCGAGTGCCTGGCCCGTGAGCCCGAGGCAGATCACGATCGCTGCGAGCGCGCGCATGCGTCCTCCTGAGCCGTGATCGTATCCCTTTGGGGCCGAAAATGCGAAGGGGCTCCGTCGAAGCCCCTCGAGGTCAACTTCGCGAGTCGAAGCTCAGAACAGCAACCGCAGACCGAAGCGGAAGCTGCGCGGCAGCGTGAGCTGGGTCGCCTGGTTGAAGTTCTTGTTCGGCGTCAGCGTGATGTTCTGCGGCACGCCGTTGGAGTCTTCCGACTTCTCGTGCATCAGGTCCTTCGAGTCGCCGCCGACGATCGGGTTCGCGTTGTCGAACGTGTAGTTCTCGTCGACGACGAGCTCGTCCTGCGTGTTAAACAGGTTGAACACGTCCATGAACGCCTCGAGCGTGCGCTTCTTGTCGATCTTGTAGCCGTACGCGACGTGGATATCGAGCTCGCTCGTCACCGGCTCGCGCGCGAAGGCGCCGCGCGGCAGCAGGTACGACTCGCCGAGGCCGTAGGTCGGGTGGCCACCGAGCGTGTCGACCGGGATGCCGGACTGCGCGCGGGCACTGACGCCGGTCGTGAGCTGACCGGCCTTCTTGAGATCGAACAGGTAGAACCCGTCGAGCTTGACGTTGTGCGGGCGGTCGAGGCCGAGGAAGCCGTAGCGGTTGCCGAGCAGCTCGGGCAAGTCGTACTGCGACGTGATGTTCGGATCGAGCTGGTTGGTCTCGGTCGAGAACAGACCGGGGTAGTTACCCTTCTCGACCGAGTAGGTGTACGACGCCATCAGCAGCGACTTGTGCGTCGGGCGCTGCTCGAGCCGAACCGTGACCGCGTCGTAGTTGCGGCTCGGCGGATCCTCGTTCTTGATGAACGACAGCTCCTGCGAGCGGGTCTCCAGCGCCGACGCGAGGTTCGGGTTCGTCGTCATGATCGCCTGCGCCTGCGCGTGGAGCTGCGCGGCCTGCGCGTCGTAGTTCTGGCCGGGGTTCGCGATGATGTAGTCGTTGCCGCCGTCGGTCGACATGTCCTCGATGATCGTGGGCAGCGTGCGGTGGGTCCAGGTCAAGCTCGCCTTGAAGTCCGGCATGATCTCGTACTCGGTGCCGAGCACGAGCTCTTGGGTGTACTGGCCCTTCAGTCCCGGCGCGACGTACTCGGCGCCACCGCCGAACAGACCTGCGGTCACGCTGTCGGTGCACTGCTGGATCGCGAGGCCGGCGTTCGGAGTCGCCGCGTTGCCGTGATCGGCGGCGCAGTTCGGATCCATCCCGAGCTGGTGCGCGTTCAAGAACCGGATGTTGTCGATCTCGCCGCCGAACGAGCGGACGTTGATGTCCATCGGGATGTTCTCGTAGAACCAGCCGTAGTGGCCGAAGATCTTCGACTTACCTTCCTCGGTCGGATCCCAGATGATGCCGAGGCGCGGCGCCCAGTTGTTGAGCGTGAACGCCGTCGACGGCACGATCTCGCCGGTCGGCGCGGCGGTGCCGACGAGCTGCGACGCGGTCAGCGCCGCCTGCTGCTCGAACCGGACGCCGAGGTTGACCGTGAAGTTCGGGCGGATCTGCCATGAGTCCTGGAGGTAGGCGCCGATGCTGCGGTCGCTTGTGTTCGCGAGGCGATTGTTGACCGGACCGCAGATCGCGAGACCGCCCGAGCACACCGCCTGGCCGGACGGCAGCGTCTTACCAAAAGCGTTCGGGTCGGCCATGTTCGCCGCGATCTGGGCCGGCGTCAGGTTGCCGACGATCTGATCGTAGCTGTTCGCTTGCCAGACGCCGGGTAACGCGTTCGCGGCATCGCTGCACGCGCCGGTGGTCGGATCGTTATTGCAAGTGCGCTGAAGCGCGACGCCGCCGGTGTCGAACTGCGTCGTGTTGTAGCTCGAGCCTTCGTAGTCGACGCCGGCCTTGAACAGGTGGTAGCCGAGGAACTTCACGCGCTGGGTCACCGACAGCACCGCGGAGGTGCGGTCGTTGTTGCGCTGCTCGAGGAAGCCGAGGCCCTGGTCCGCGTAGTTCGTGATCGGGCACTTGCGGAAGCCCGCCGGGCTCCCCGGACCGTTGACCGGGTTGTCGTCGCAGGCCGCGATCGTCTGCGCGCCTTCGAGGTCGGCGAAGTCGTACAGCGAGCGCTCGTACTTGTACTGGGTCAGCGGCTCGCTGCCGACAGCGCTCGGCGAGCTCTGCAGCGTGTAGCCGTGGTGGTAGCCAACGACCGCGTCGATCTGGGTCTTGCCCTCGTTGAACTTCGAGGTGTAGCGGCCCGAGACGTCGTAGGCGCCGTCCTTCTCGTTGTACAGCGTGTCCTGCGGCGCGAACACCGCGGTGCCGACGCCGCTGTTCAAGTCGGAGTAGTTGCCGTTGCGCGGGTTGCCGAACGCCGAGATCTGGAACTGGTTGTTCTGATCGATCGCGCCGTTGATCTTCGCGGTGAACGAGTACGTGCGCTGCTGGTTCGGAATGTCCAGGCTCGTGACGCGATCGTGCACGGTCAACCCGGTGGCAGGATCGATCTTCGCCGCACCCGTCGCCGGGTCATATTCCTGCGCCTGGACGAGGCGGCTGACCGTGGTCTGGCTGACCTGCGGGTCGAAGCCGACGTGGAACCACAGCTTGTCCTTGATGATCGGACCGCCGAGCTCGGCGCCGACGTCCCAGGTGTAGTCGAGGTTCGCCTGGGTATCGACCGAGTTGCCCTCGCGCTGGATCGTCTTCGCGGTCGCGACCAACGCGCCCGGGGTGTAGTAGCCGAACACCGAGCCGTGGAACTCGTTCGAGCCCTGCTTGGTCACGACGTTGACGATGCCGCCGGTCGCGCGACCGTACTCGGCGTTGTAACCGCCGGTGATGATCTCGGTCTCTTGCACGAACTCGTTCGGCAAGTTCGACGACAATTGCCCGTAAGCGGTGTCGGTCGTGTTGATGCCTTCGACCACGTACGTGTTCTCGACCGAGGTCGCGCCGGACAGCGACGTGCCGTAGAAGTCGCCTTGCGCCGACGCCGCGGCGCCGAGCACTTCGCCGAACGTACGACCGGTCGGCACGTTGCGCGTGTAGTCGTCGGTCAGCGTGATGCCGGTCTTCGTCGAGCCCTGATCGATGACCGGGGCCGTACCGCGAATCTGGATGACTTCGCCCTTGGGCTTGCCGGCGCCGGCGCCGGAGTCGATCGTCACGTTGACGACGGCCTCCTTACCGACCTGGATGAGCACGTTGCCTCGAGAGAACGTGCCGTCGTTGTAGTAGACGGTCAGGGTGTAGATACCCGGCGGCAGCGACGTGATGAAGTAGAGACCACCTTCGTCGGTGATCACCACCTGCTCGCCTTGGAGCGCGGGCGAGGTCGCGACGACGGTGGCGCCTGGAGCCGCCTCGCCGTTGACCTTGTCCTTGATCTCACCACGCAAGCTGCCGACGGTCGCAGACGCCTGCGCGTGCGCGGCGTGGTTGTCGATAAAGGTGCCGACCCCGAATGCGAGGGCGGCCATCATGAAAGCTGAAATTGCCTTGTTCATGGTGATGCTCCTCGCCCTCAGGGTAGGCAGTCCGGTCCGGTTGCGGCCGGCGCCGTGACGGTGAAGTTGATGACCAGGTCCGTCGACTGCGTGTAGACATCCGCGGTCGGCGTGACGAGGTCACTGATCGCCGCGCCGTTCTTCAGCGTGAACGTGTACGAGCCGGGCGGCAGGTCGCCGGTCAGGTCGAGCACCGAGTTACCTGCGGCCGCATCGGCCGACGCGGCGAGCGCGACGTTCGGGCTCAGCGTGAAGTCCGTGCCCTGGGTGAGCGTCACCGGGTCCATCTGTTGGTTGAACGTCAGCTGGATCTCCGTCGGGTTGTTGCCGCTCGCGTCGCCGGTGACCGTGTCGTTGTCGTTCGGGCTCGACGACACGAGCTGGATCTGCGCCGCGGTGGTGAACGTCGTCGTCGCCATGTCCGCCGCAGTGATCGTGTACGTGCCGGACTTGACGCACGCGCCGAGCTCGCCGCCCGGGCAGTCGTCGATCGTCGCGCCGGTGTTGACGGTCAGCGTGTATTGGGTGCCGAGCTTGTAGACGCCGGGGAACGTGACGTTGCCCGACAAGTCCGCGACCGGGCCGGCGAAGCCCTGCGGCGCCGGCGTGAGCGTGAACTCGGCCGGCAGCAACGACGCTGTCGTCCATGTACTGGTTGAAGTTGAGCTCGGCCGGCTGCGCCGGCGCGCTCGACGTCGAGCCGTCCGACGGCGTGACACCGACGAGCGTGATCGGGTTCGTCATGAATGCGGTCGCCGTATTGGTCGACGGGTCCGGCGTCATGAACATCGTCGCGACGCCGCAGTGATCCTTGATCATCGCGCCGTCGTTGAGCATCCACGCGTAGCCGAGGTTCGCGCCGAAGTCGCCGAACAGGAAGACTTCCTCTGGCGCCTCGGGTGCGACGCCGCCGTTGGCCACTGTCGGCGAGAACGCATAGTCGGCGGTGGACAGCGTCGGGACTCCAGTGGCGTCTACCTGGATCGGCGCGTTGAACGTCAGGTCGACGCCGGCAGCGATCGGATCGACCGTGGTCGGCATCGTCGAGTCCATGCTCTCGGTCGGCGAGATCGCGGTGACGGTGAGCGGCGCGATCGCGAACTTGTATGGGCCGCGCTGGTCCGTCGGGACCGGGTTGCCGTCCTTGTCGACGACGTTGTCGTTGACCGTGATCGTGCACTCGGACTGGGTCGGCACTTGCGCGGGGCGCGCGATGCTGGCGACCAGCGAGGGCCCGACCGGCCAGGTGAACTTGTTACCGCTCGGCTGGTAGTAGCCGTCGTAGGGGAGCGTGACCATCGTGCCGGCCGCGTCCGCGCACTGCAGCACGAACGGCTTCGTGCTCGCGATCGAGCCGGAGTAGTTGCCGGTGGGTTGGCCGCTGCTGTCCAGGATCGGGATCAGATCCTCGATCGCCGGGTCGAGCAGCTCGTCGAACACGACGCGCACGTACCAGGTCTCCGGGGCCGCATCCGTCAGCTCGGGGACGCCCATCGTCAGGTCATCTGGACAAACTTGGGTGGTGCCAGCGAACTCTGGAAGGTCGACGAGAGTCGGACGTTGCGGATCACCCGTGTTGTCCTTCGCGTCATTCGGTCCCTGGGTCTTACAGAACGTCGCCGTCTCGATGACGCCGTTCGGATCGTCCAGGACGAGGACAGCGAGAACTTCCGGGGGACCATCGGGGCGCAGATCAGTCGGAAGAACCGGATCACTGCACGCTGCGAACATCCCAATCGTCGCCGTCGCGATTGCGACGCGCGGTCGATAGACGAGCATTAGTAGCCTCCCTAAGAGAATCTTTCGGCGGGGGAGTCATCGCCCATTCCTTTGGCAAACGCAAGCCGAAGACATCTTTCGTTTTGTCCAGAAAACGGCAAAGGATCGGCCCCGAGGCCGATCGATCAATCGGCTGTCCGGCGAAGCAAGGACGGCCGACTCCTTAGGCCGAGGGCCCCCGTTCACGGGGCCCTGAGAACCGACCCTCGCGTCGCAGCCAGACGCGTCACATCTGTGACGCCAAACTAGTTGTTAGGACGCTTCCCGTTGCCGTTCGTCGTCGGTGTCGGTGCGACGGGCCTGGTCGTGGGTGGCGTTGTCGTCGGCGGAGCGGCCGCCGTGATCTTGCCCGACTTGTCTTCAGCGGACGGCGTCGCAGCGATCGAGCTCGGATCGGGCGCGATGTCGATCCCGATCCGGCGCACGCCGAAGTGGGTGAGCACTTTTGCCTCGATCGCGTTGAACGTCTCGGGGTGGTCGATCATGAACTGCTTCGCGTTCTCGCGGCCCTGACCGATGCGTTCGCCGGCAAACGAGAACCACGCGCCGCTCTTGTCGATGATGTTCGCGTCGGACGCGAGGTCGACGAGATCGCCTTCGCGCGAGATGCCGTGGCCGTACAGGATGTCGAACTCGACCTCCTTGAACGGCGGCGCCATCTTGTTCTTCACGACCTTGACGCGCGTGCGGTTGCCGATGACGTCCTCTTCCTTCTTGATCGCGCCGATCCGGCGGATGTCGAGGCGGACGGACGAGTAGAACTTGAGCGCGTTGCCACCGGTCGTGGTCTCGGGCGAACCGAACATCACGCCGATCTTCATGCGGATCTGGTTGATGAAGATGACCATCGTGCGCGACTTCGCGATCGCGGCGGTCAGCTTGCGCAGCGCCTGGCTCATCAGCCGGGCCTGCAGGCCGACGTGCGCATCGCCCATCTCGCCCTCGAGCTCGGCTTTCGGCGTCAGCGCCGCGACCGAGTCGACGACGATCACGTCGATCGCGTTCGACCGCACGAGCATGTCGGCGATCTCGAGCGCTTGCTCGCCGAAATCGGGCTGGCTGACGAGCAGCTCCTCGGTCTTGACCCCGAGCTTCTTCGCGTAGCCGACGTCGAGCGCGTGCTCGGCATCGATGAACGCGCACACGCCGCCGCGCTTCTGCGCCTCGGCGACGATGTGCAGCGTCAACGTCGTCTTGCCCGACGACTCCGGCCCGTAGATCTCGACGATGCGACCGCGCGGCAAGCCGCCGATCCCGAGCGCGATATCCAACCCGAGCGAGCCGGTCGGCACGACATGGACCTCGCGGTCGATCGGATCCTTGCCCAGGCGCATGATCGCGCCCTTGCCGAACTGCTTGTCGATCGCGGCGAGCGCGACGTCGATCGCCTTGTCGCGAGTCTGGTTGGCGGCGACCTGAGCGGCAGCCTGAGCAGGAGTGGAGGTCTCTTTCATTGACGTGGCCATTGCGCGATCTTCCTTTTACTGGCCGTGTCCGCGTGGCCAGCCGTCATCGGTTTCGTCCGCCGTTTCTAGCGCTCCCGTCTGACGCTCGAACGTCGTTTCGGGGGCCAAAGACGCCCTCTTGAACGGAATTCGCGCGATCTCTCGATAGACTGAACCTGATGATTTCGTGTCGCTTTCGAACAGAGTGATCGCATCGACGCGGGTATCACCGAACATTTGTTCAGACATGGGTAACACGACGTCTTTCAGAGCGCGAGTTTCGCGCAGCCGACCTAGCGTCACGTGGGGGTGAAACGGCCGCGAGTCCGCTGCGAATCCCAAGGCCGCCGTCGCGCTGTCGATGCGCGCGGCGAGCGCGGTCAGCGCCGCCGGATCTGCCACGCCGGCCCACAAGATGTTTGCCCGATCGAACGACTCGAACGCGCCGAGCCGTGCGACCGAGAGCTTCCACCCGGTCACGCCGATCGCCGCGGCGGTCAGCGCATCCTCGACCGAGCGCACGGCGTCGTCGCGGGTGAAGCCGAGAAACTTCAGCGTGACGTGATAGTTCACCGGCGCGACCCACTTGATCGCGAGCCCGGCATCTTTGCTGCGGCGCGCGAGCGTCTCGGCGCACCCGGCGAGCGCGTTCGCGGTCGCGACCGAAACTCTGATCCCCACGAAGAGTCTCATGTCGCGTCCTGCAACGCGTCGGAGACGATCTTCAACGCCCACCAGCAGGCCAGCGTCCGCACTTCATCTCGGGCACGCGGCCAGTTGATCCGCTTCACCGTCAGCCCGTCCTCGGTTGCGACCGCGATCCACACCGTGCCGACCGGCTTGTCCGGTGTGCCACCGTCGGGCCCGGCGATGCCCGTGATCGCGACCGCGAGGTCGGTGCCGAACCGCTCGCGCGCACCGGTCGCCATCTCGCGCACCGTCTCCTCGCTGACCGCGCCGTGGGTTGCGAGCGTGCGGCCGTCGACGCCGAGCTGACGCACCTTCTCGCGGTTCGAGTAGACGATCGCGCCGCCCATGAACACCGCCGACATCCCGGGCGTTCGGGTCAGCATCTCGCCGAGCATGCCGCCGGTGCACGACTCGGCGACCGCGATCGTCTTGCCCGCGGCGATCAGCCGCTGCGCGACGACCTCCGGCAGCGTCTGCTCGCCGGTGCCGTAGACCAGGCCGGCGAGTCGTTCGCGCGCGCTCGCATCGAGCCCGGCGAGCCGCGCATCGGCGACCGCTCGATCGCGATCGCGGACGACGAGCTTGACCAGCGTCTCGGGGAACTTCACCTGATAGTGGATCGTCGCACCGGAGGCGCCCCCGACGGTCGGGGCTTGCCCCCGGCCGGCCGCGCCGCCGGAGGGCGGCGCGGTTTGATCGATGAGGCCGGCGCACGCCTGCGCGATCTGCGACTCGCCCCGGCCGAACACTCTATAGATCCGGCGCGCGACCCGCTCGACGTCACCGCCGGCCTCGCGCAGCTCGCGCAGCCGAGCGCCGAGCGCGCCGTCCCAGATCCCGTAGATCTCGCGAGGGATGCCCGGCAGGCAGATCACCGGCACGCCGCGCAGCGCGAGCTCGAAGCACGGGGCGAGCCCGACGGGGTTGCCGTGGACCCGCGCTCCGGCCGGGACCCGGACCTGGCGCAGCTGGATCGGCGTGACGGCCACTCGACCCGCAAACCACGCCTCCATCCGAGCGCGTGAACCGTCGTCGATCACCGGCTCGACCCCCGCGAGCCGTGCCACGACGTCGACGGTGAGATCATCCTCGGTAGGCCCGAGGCCCCCCGAGCACACCACCAAGTCAGCACGCCCCACCGCGGTGGCCAGCGCAGCGGTCATATCGTCGGCGCTATCACCACAGCTGGTCATCCAGCGGGTGGTAATATCGAGATCCCACAGCCGCGCGGCTAGGTACGACGAATTCGTGTCCACGATCTCGCCGCGGCACAGCTCGTCCCCGATCGTCAAGATCTCGGCGCGCATCGCGCGGACTCTACCCGGAACACCTGCCGTTCGGTTGACGCAGGCGCGACGCGTTGCCTATCATTTCGTTCTGCGCGGGGGACTCGCGCGCTGGCCATGAAGATCCGCTACGCCGCTAAGACTGACGTCGGAATGAAGCGGACGCACAACGAGGATTATTTCTCGTTGATCGAAGACGAGCAGCTATTCCTCGTCGCCGATGGCATGGGCGGTCATGCGTCCGGCGAAGTCGCCTCGAAGATGGCGGCCGAAACGATCGGCGAGTTCTATCAGCGGACGCGCGAGGACGAAGACGCGACCTGGCCGTACAAGATGGATCGCTCGCTGTCGTACATCGAGAACCGCCTGGTGTGCGCGGTGAAGCTCGCGAACCTGAGGATCTTCGAGACCTCGAACCGCGACCTTCGCTACAAGGGGATGGGCACGACGATCGTGAGCACGCTGGTCAGCGGCGATAAGATCTACGTCGGCCACGTCGGCGATTCGCGCGTCTATCGCGTGCGCGACACCGAGATCACGCAGCTGACGCGCGACCACTCACTGCTCGAAGATTACAAAGAAGCGAAGCCGGACATGACGGAAGAGGAAGAGCGCAACTTCCCTCACAAGAACGTCATCACGCGCGCGCTCGGCATGCGCGAGACCGTGCAAGTCGATATTCGCAGCCATCAGATCAAGAGCGGCGACGTCTACATCCTGTGCTCGGACGGCCTGTCCGGCATGGTGGTCGACGAGCAGATCGCGCAGATCGCGTCGGGCGCGAAGAGCCTCGAGCGCGCGGTCGCCGAGCTCGTCGACGCGGCGAACCGCAACGGCGGCACCGACAACGTGACGACGCTGCTCCTGCAGTGTCTCGCCGCGTGAAATACCGCGTCGAGAGCGGCAAGCTCACGGTCACCGCGAAGTCCGCAGTGCACGACACGACCACGGTGTGGAGCAAGGTCGGCGGCGACGTCGATGCTGATCCCGATCATCTCGACACGGCGAGCGCGAGCTTCTCGGTCGACATGACCGCGTGCGACGCCGGCGACTGGCTCAAGAACCGCAAGCTCAGGAGCGACTTCCAGCTCGCGGATCATCCGACTGCAACGTTCCGGCTCGATCGCGTGTCCGAGATCGTACGCGATGGCCAGGCCTTCACCGCAACGGCGCGCGGCACCTTGAGCTGGCGCGGCAAACAAGTCGGGCTCGAGCTCGCCGGCAAGGGTACGCTCGATGCGATGAGGCTCGAAGCGAGCGCGACGTTCCACCTCGACATCCGCACGCTCGGGCTGTCGGCGCCGCGGTTCTTGATGATCAAGATGTCGGACGAGGTGACGGTCGCGGTCGAGATCAGAGGACGGGCGGCGTGAAGGGATTGCTCGTGATCCAGATCGGGCTCGGGCTCGGGCTCGGGGGATGCAGCGGGCGCGAAGCGGAGGTGTCGTCGATCGGCCGCTTTCATTTCGGCGACAACCGCACCACGCTCGCCGACGCACGCGAAGGTCACTGCGAGCCGACCGATGTCAACGGCCGCAAGGTCACGTGGTGCTACGAGCTGACCCCGTACAAGGTCGCGCATCGCATCGCCGAGGTCGACGCGTACTTCCTCGGCACCGAACCGACCGCGCCGCTGATCGAGCTGCAATTCAAGGTCCGCGGCTGCATCGAGAACGACGTCGAGAATTGGCTGCGCTCGGTGCTCGGCAACCCGGTCGAGACGCTCGCGACCCGAACCGATTGGCAGAACTCGTTCTTGTTCGCCGCGGCGTACCTGCCGTCGGAACCGGGCCGCTGCTTGATCCGGTTCCTGCCGACCTCCGAGCAAGCCGACATCGCGCGAATCAAGGCGACGAAATGAACGCCGACTACGCTCCGCGCTTGCCGTCCCGCGGGCACGCGCCGTCGGCTTGCCCGGCCGCTTTCGGGCAGAGACCGTAGAGCTCGTGGCGATGGCGCAGCACGGTGAAGCCGCCGAGCTTCGCGGCGATACGATCTTGCAGGCGCTCGATCTCGTCGTCCTCGAACTCGAGGATCAAGCCGCACTTCACGCAGATCAGGTGATCGTGATGATCGCCGACGACTTCGTAGCGCGCTTGGCCGTCGCCGAACTGGCGTTCCACGGCGAGGCCGCTGTCGACCAGCAGCTTCAACGTGCGATAGACCGTCGCATAGCCGACCTTCGGTTGGCGTTTGCGCACCTTCGTCAGCAGCTCGTCGATCGAGACGTGATCGCGCGTGCGCAGGAACTGTTCGACGATCGCTTCGCGTTGCGCGGTGACGTTCAGACGGTGGTCTGCGATGTAGCTCCGCCACCGATCCTTGAGCTCCCCGGTATCGGGAGGCCTGAAGTCCGAACGCTCCGGCATGGTTTCAGCTTCCCCGCAACCAGGCGTGACGTCAAGCGAACTCGGAGGGGTGACTTTTCAGTTCGTGTTCGCTATGGTTCGGCGCGTGACGGCCGGAAGCGACGGCGAGCTCGGGTTCGACGCGGTGTTGACGCGTCTCCGCGAGGTCGTCAGTCGACTCGAATCGGGGGATCTCACGCTCGAGCAATCACTCGCGATTTACGAAGAAGGCGTTCAGCTCGCGCGCCGCGGCCATCACCTGCTCGCGACCGCGGAGCACAAGGTCGAGCTGTTGGTCAGCGCAGCGGGCGGGGTCGAGACCGTGCCGTTCGATCCGGGGAAGCCGGTCCGATCGAGCGAGTCGTGACCGCGGCACGTCCCGCGACGCTCTCACCGTCGAGTGCGCCACCGGAGCTCGCGCAGTTTCTCGACGAGGCGCGCCGCGTGATCGATCGCGAGCTCGATCGCAGGCTCGCGCCACCCGAGCGCGATCCCGGCCGGCTCGCCGCCGCGATGCACTATGCCGCGACGGGCCCCGGCAAGCGCTTGCGCCCGGCCCTCGTGCTCGCCGCCGCCGAGGCGTGCGGTGGATCGCGTGGCTCGGCCCTGCCGGCGGCGTGCGCACTCGAGATGCTGCACGCGTACACGCTGGTCCACGACGATCTGCCGGCGATGGACGACGATGACGAGCGCCGCGGCCGACCGACGGTGCACATCGCGTTCGGTGAGGCGATCGCGATCCTCGCGGGCGATGGCCTGTTGACCGCCGCGTTCGGCGCGCTCGCCGAGCTCGGGCCGCGCGCAGCCGACGCCGTCGCAGTCCTCGCGCGCCGCGCCGGGGTCAGCGAGCTGCTCGCCGGCCAAGCGATCGATCTGACCGAAGCGCCGCGCGGACTCGCCGCGATCGAGCAGCTGCATGCCGCGAAGACCGGGGCGTTGTTCGCCGCCGCCGGCGAGCTCGGAGCGATCGCGGCCGGGGCGCCCGCCGACGTGCGCGACGCCCTCGCTCGCTACGGGCTGGCGATCGGGATCGCGTTCCAGCACGCCGACGATCGCGACGATGAGGAGCAGGTCGACCACGCCGCCGCCGCAGCGGTCCGGATGCGCGAGCTGTGCAGCGAAGCACGCGCGATCGCTCGCAACCTCGGAGCGCGAGGTGCGACGCTGGACGCGATCGCCGCCTGGATCGAATCACGGGCCTAACCGTCGTTGACTGAGACCTCGATGGATCCGTACGATGGGGTGTGGCGGACCAGTGGGACGAGGATACCTCGGCGACGGAGCCGTCCGAGCTCGAGGCGAAATCGTCGCAGCGCAATCGCGCGGTGCTGACCGTGTTGACCGGGACCTCGTCAGGCCAATCGTTTCGGCTGCCGCGCACCGGAAGCGCGATCCTCGGCCGCGCGCCGGGCGCCGAGCTCCGGCTCGAAGACGATGGCATCTCGCGCAACCACGCACGCGTGCGCGCCGAAGGCGGCAAGGCCTGGATCGACGATCTCGCGAGCCGCAACGGCACGTTCGTCAACGGCGCGAAGATCACGAGCGCGCTCGAGCTCGCCGATGGCGACAAGATCCAGATCGGACGGCTGACCGTCGTCCGCTACGGCATGCAGGACGCGCTCGACGAGAGCTTCCACGAGAATCTGCTGTCGTCGGCGCTGCGCGACGGTCTGACGAAGTTATTCAACAAGCGCTATCTGATGGACCGGCTCGATAGCGAGCTCAAGTTCGCGAAGCGCCACGAGACGTCGCTGTCGCTGCTCATGCTCGATCTCGACCACTTCAAGAAGATCAACGATACGCGCGGTCACCTCGCGGGCGATGCGGTGCTCGCCCAGCTCGCCGGCGTGCTGTCGCGAGCGGTGCGCAACGAGGATGTCGTCGCGCGGTTCGGCGGCGAGGAGATCGCGATCATCTTGCGCGCGATCGGGCTCGAGCCAGCGCTCCACATGGCCGAGCGCCTGCGCCGCACGGTCGAGCAGACGGTGATTCCGTTCAACGGCGACGACCTCCGCGCGACGGTCTCGATCGGCGTCGCGGGTTTCCCGTCGACCCCAGCGGCGACGCCGGAGAACCTCGTCGAGGCCGCCGACCAGGCCTTGTATCGGGCCAAGCACGCGGGCAGAAACCGGGTAGCTCGGTAGGGAATTTTGCCGTCGGTGACCGGCGTTGCTACGGTCGAGCTATGCGCCGATTGCTCCTGGCCTTCGCACTCACCGCTTGTAACGGCGCCTGCTCGGGCGACGCGCATCGCCACGTCGTAGCGCCGCACGCGCCGGTCGTGGCCGACGCACGGACCGGCCATGGCGACGGCGGAGTCGCCGGCGCGCTGTCGGAGGCGACCGTCGCATCGTACTGGGTGAGCGACGACGAGAAGGCCGCCGCGGCGGCGTTCGCGCTCCACAGCTGGCAGGCCGCGCGCGACGGGTTCGAGAAGGCGCGCACATCGGCGACCGATCCGGCGCGGATCGCGCGGCTCGAGTTGCTGATCGGCTTGTGCGCCGCCGCGCTCGACGATCACGAAGCCGCCGCGCAACACCTGGTCGCCGCCGACGCGGCGCTGCCCGAGCTCGCCGACTACATCGGCTATCACCTCGCCCGCTCGTTGTGGCTCGCGCATCACGACGACGCCGCGCTCGAGCGCGCGCAGAAGATCGCGAAG
Organism: uncultured delta proteobacterium; assembly: GCA_963848295.1. GTDB lineage: Bacteria > Myxococcota_A > Polyangia > Haliangiales > Haliangiaceae > JABFXX01. The sequence continues at coordinate 1,255,741 of CAWKDB010000010.1, forward strand.
GCCTCGATCGTCGGGCCCGATGCCGAGATCCTCGTCGGCGATCTGCTCGCCGACAAGGCCGACTGGGCCGGGCTCGCGACCCACTTCGCGGACTACTTGTCCCGTCACCCCGACGGGCCGTTTCGATCCGAAGCGCGCTACCAACGCGCCGATGCGCTGCTCCACACCGGCGGCGACGATGCGGAGGCGACCAAGCTGCTGCGCGCGATCGTGATCGACGACCCGCTGTCGTCGTGGGCGGAAAAGGCGCAGGCCAAGCTCGGCAAGACCGAGGTGTTCACCGCGACCGAGCAACTCACGCGCGCGAAGGTGCTGTTCGACGGCATGCGCAATCCGCTGTCGGAGAAGGCGTTCGCCGACGTGCTCGCCGCCCCCGATGTCACGCCGGCGCAGCGATGCGAAGCGGCCTACAACCGAGCGCAGTCGCGGTTCAAGGCGCGCGATCGCAAGGGCGCCGCGCCGATGTTCGACGACGCGGCGGTCGCGTGTCACGCCGCGGCCAACACCGACCTCGAGGTCAAGAGCAACTACCAGGCGGGCCGGTCGTACTCGTTCATCGGCCAGCACGAGACCGCGATCGAGCGCTACAAGCTCGCCGAGACGATCGATCCGAAGCACAGCTACGCCGACGACGCGACGTTGCGCGAGGCCGAAGAGTGGGGCGTGCTCGACGACGACAAACAGGTCGAGGCGCTGCTCAGCACGTTGCCGACGAAGTTCCCCAACGGCGACAACAACGAAGAGGCGATGTGGCGACTCGGCTTCCGCGCGTGGCGGGCGCAGCACTACGACGACGCGATCAAGTGGTGGACCGAGCAGCTGCGGATCGTCGGACGCGACGATAGCTACAACGGCACGTTCGGGGACTTCGCGTCGGGCGAGGCCCAGTACTGGCTCGGCCGCGCCTATGCCGCGAAGGGCGACAGCGCGAAGGCCATCGACGCCTGGAAGACCACCGTGCGCACCGCGCCCGCGGCCTACTATTCGCTGCAAGCACTGAACCGGTTGCGCGAAACATCACCGAAAGACTTCGACGCGATCGTCGCGGAGATCTCGGCGGACCCCGCCGGCTTCGATCCGAAAGCGCCGGCGTTCGTGTTCAAGCCGCGCCCCGAGTGGACGACGCCGGGCTTCGCGCGCGCGATGGAGCTGCTGCGCCTGGGCCTCGGCGATCCGGCGGCGCAAGAGCTCAAGAAGCTCGGGCTCGCCGCGCCCGGCGACCGCAAGCGCGTCGACGACCCCGACAAGATCGACAAGCTGTGGGCGATGGCGTTCCTGTACGACCGCGCCGGGCGCTACGCGACCTCGCACTGGCCGACGCGCTGGCACATCCTCGACTACCGCAAGCAATGGCCGGTCGGAGCCGACCGCGCGCGCTGGCAGATCGCCTACCCGCTCGCGTATCAAGAGCTGCTCGCGCGCCACGCGAAGCTCAACAACGTGCCGTTCGCGATGCAGATCGGCATCGTGCGCGAAGAGAGCGCGTTCGATCCGCTCGACGAGAGCTACGCGAACGCGATCGGGCTCACCCAGATGATCCCGTCGACCGCGCACGACTTCTCGAAGGGCACCGGCATCGACCCGACGCGCGAGAACCTGCGCGACCCCGAAAAGAACGTGACCATCGGCTCGCGCTTCCTCGGCTCGCTGTTCAAGGACTGGAACAACTTCGTCCTGCTCGTGCCCACCTCGTACAACGCCGGACCCGGCTACGTCCGCCGAAATCTACGAGCGCGCGGCACGTGGGATAGCGACGAGTTCGTCGAGGGCATCATGGACGACCAAGCGCGCGGCTACACCAAGCGCGTGCTCGGCACCTTCTTCACGTACACCTGGCTGTACCAACACGAAGTGCCCGTCGTGCCGCTGACGATCCCCAAAGACCTGATTCCGAAGTGAGCTACTTCGGCGGCATGCGCAGCGCGCCATCGAGCCGGATCGTCTCGCCGTTCAAGTAGCCGTTCGCGACGATCGCGGCCACGAGCTCGCCGTAGTCGTCGGGCGAGCCGAGCCGTTTCGGGAACACGACATCGGACGCGAGCGCCGCGCGCTTGTCTTCCGGCAACGCGCCCAGCATCGGCGTGTCGAAGATACCGGGCGCGATCGTCACGACGCGAATGCCGACCGGCGCCAGGTCGCGCGCCGCCGGCAACGTCATGCCCGCGACCCCGGCTTTCGAGGCGGCGTACGCGATCTGGCCGATCTGACCGTCGAACGCCGCGACCGATGCGGTGTTGACGATCACGCCGCGCTCGCCGTGGTCGAGCGGTGCGGTCTGCGCGATCGCCGCCGCCGCGAGCCGCAGCACGTTGAACGTCCCGATCAGGTTGACGCCGATCACCGTCCGAAATAGCTCCAGGTCGTGCGGCTTGCCGGTCTTGTCGAGCGTGCGCGCGGCCCAGCCGACTCCGGCGCACGACACCACGACGCGCAACGGACCCATGGCCGTCGCCGCGGCGAGGGCGCGCCCGACTTGCTCGGCGTCGGTGACGTCGGTCGTCACGAACGTCGCGGATAGCTCGGCGGCGAGCGCTTGACCGCGGGCTTGGTCTCGGTCCGCGATCACGACCTTGGCTCCGCCTGCGGTGAGCCGCCGAGCCGTCGCGGCGCCGAGCCCGGAGGCGCCACCCGTGACGAGTGCGATCGTTCCTTGCAGCTTCATCCTGCGAACATAGCGCTACTGGTCGTCGCACACCGTACCGAGCGATCCGTAGATTCCGAGCTCGCGGTAGATCAGGTAGCGGTTCTCGGCCGGGTCGAGCACGGTCAGCGGCGTCCGCTTGTCGCCCTTGATCCACAGCGCGCCGTCTTGGCCTTTGACGAGCTTGAGGTCGCCGCCCTTCGTCGCGAAGATCGCGCCGGCGCTGTCGTCGGCCTCGTTGACGAGCGGCAGCTCCTTCATCGCGCCTTTCGGACCGGCGAACACGCGATAGCCGTTGCCGCCCGCGTCGTCACGCAGCTGATCGACGAAGTAATAGTTGGCGTCGTCGTCGCGCGCGAGCGTGTGCGGCTGCCGTTGCCAGAACGGCGGATAGAACTTCGCGTGCTTGAGCATCACCTTCGCTTCGTCGGCCTTGAGCTGGGCCGGCGCGCGCTTGCCGTTGCGCGACGAGCAGTCGACCTCGAGGCTGTTGGACATCTCGACGATCTTCGCGCCGATCATCCCGCGCACCCGCGGCGACCATAGGGTCCAGTCGTAATGGGTCGCATCGGAGCCGTAGCCGAACGCGCGTTGCTGATACATCGTCTTGCCGTCGCCGTAGAACATCCAATCCTGCAGCCCATCGGCGGTCATCGAACCGAGTCGCGGCACCGCGTAGTACATGCCGGTGTCGTCGCGAAACACGTCGAGCTTGTCGATCCCATCCTTGATGTCGATCGGCTTGGCTTTCTCGGTCGGTAGGCGCTGCTGCACCGGGATCCGCGGCGTCGGGGGCGCCGGCTTCGGCTCGGCGTGGCCGACACCACCGAGCGCCAGGACGACCGCGACTACAGATCGTCGCACAGCGTCCCGATCTGCTTGTAGATCCCGAGCTCGCTGAAGATCACGTGCGAGTTGACATCGCGATCGAGCCAAATCAGCGGGGTCCGCTTGTCGCCCTTCACCCACGCCGCGGTCATCGCGTCGCCTTGATGCGTATCGACGAGCCGGAGCTCGCCGGTCTTCGCCGTATACACCGAGCCGGCGCTGTCGATCGCGGTGTCGAGCAGGTCGACCTGCTTCATCGCGCCCTTCTTGCCGACGAACAACCGCACGCCTTTGCCGCCGACCAGCTGATCGACGTAGTAGTAGACCGCCGACTCGTCGCGCGCGAGGAACCTCGGCCGGCGTCCGAGCAGCTCGGTCATCAGCACGTGCTTGTCGAGCGCTTGCTTCGCACGATCGCCGGTCAACAGCGTTAGCTGAGCAGTCTCGATTTCGTCGCTGCACCACCGCTCGTACGTGTTGGCTTCGGTCCGCCGCAGCAAGCCAGGCTGCATCCTCGACAGGCGCGGCGACCACGCGTCGATCTGCCACGCATCGCCGTTCGCCACGGTGCCAGTCACCCATTGCTCGTAGAGCTCTTTGCCGGTGCCGTACCACAGGCGCGAGGTTTTCCCGTGGATGAACACGTACAGCCCGCCCTTGGCATCTTGCGCGACCTGGAGCTGATCGCGGATCGGCTTGATGTCGATCGGCTGGGGCTTGGGATCGGCGGCCGCGACCCCGGCGAATAACCCGATCACCATCGCGAGCGAGGCAAGTGATGCGCGCATGCGTGTGGCATTATACGCTCGGGGCAATGGAGAATTCACCGACGCGCTCTGCGATCGATGTCGGGTCGGTGATCGCCGATACCTACACGATCGAAGGCGTCATCGGCCGCGGTGGCATGGGCGCGGTGTTCCTCGCGAGCCACAAGCGCCTTCCCGGCAAGAAGGTCGCGATCAAGATGCTGCACGCCGACATGGGCGACGCCGAGACGCTCAAACGGTTCGAGCACGAGGCCCAGATCGCGTCGCGGCTCGGTCACCCAAATATCGTCGCGGTCCACGACTTCAACACGCTGCCCGACGGCACGCCGTACATCGTGCTCGAGTATCTCGAGGGCGAGACCCTCGGCCAGCGCCTGCGCAGCGGCCCGATCCCACTCGAGCAAGCGCTATCGATCGTCCGCCAGATCGGCTCGGCGCTCGCCGCGGCGCATCGCGAGGGCATCGTCCATCGCGATCTCAAGCCGGCGAACATCTTCCTGGTCCCGACCGAGGTCGATGGCCGGATCATCGAGATCGCGAAGGTCTTGGATTTCGGCATCTCGAAGATCCGCGGTTCGCAGACGGTGAAGACGCAAGAGAGCTCGCTGCTCGGCACGCCGCAGTACATGGCGCCCGAGCAGGCGACCGGTCAGCACTCGACGGTCGACGAGCGGACCGACGTGTTCGCGCTCGGCGCGATCGTCTACGAGATGTTGTGCGGCCACCCCGCATTCACCGGCGCGTCGATCCCCGAGGTCGTGTTCAAGGTGGTCTACGAACAGCCACCGCCGCTCGCCCAAGAAGCGCCATCGCTGCCGCCGTCGATCGCGCTGACCGTGCAGCAGGCAATGGCGAAGCAAGCGAGCGAGCGGTTCGCGAACGTCAACGCGTTCGTCGAAGCGCTGACCGGCCAATCGGTTTCGCTCGTGCGCGCTGCCGTACCTCCGCCCGACGTGGGGTTCGCGGCCGGTTCGCACCTGCGCGGCAAGGAAGCGTTCGCGGAGACGATGGGCTCTGGCGATCACGGCGCCGCGATCACCGGCGCCGTCGCGCAGACCGCCGCGCCGGTCGCGTCGGTCCGAGGCAGCGCGCCGACGATGCAGTCGCAGAACGGGGCGCCCGCGCCGGCGATCGCCGCCCCGCGCAAGAGATCGATCGTGCCGAAGCTGCTCGCCGCCGTCGTCATCGCGGGTGGCGCGGCAGCGGCGGTGTTCTTCGCGACCCGCGGCAGCGACCATCGCGATACAAAGACCGCGAGGGGCGAGCGGTTCGACAGGCTCGACAAAGAAGATCGCAAGGCCGAGATCCCGGTCGAGGTCGAGAGGCACGAGCCGAAGCCGCCGGCGTCGCGCGATGCCGGTGTCGTCGCAATTGCCGATGCGGACGTCGTCGCGGTCGCCAAGCCCGATGCCGGGGTCGTGGCCGCGAAGCCGGTCGTCACGGTCGATAAGAAATCGGTCTCGAAGCCCGATATCGGTGCCGCGAAGAAACCAGCGGACGAAGACGAGCAAGACAATGACAAGGACGAGCTCGGTCAACTGCTCGAGCGCAGCGAGAAGGCGCTCAAACAGCACGACTACCGCAACGCCGAGCAATGGGCGAACTCGGTGCTCAACCGCTCGACGCTGCCTCGGCAACAACTCCGCGCCCACCTCCAACTCGGACTGATCGCGTGCGCCAAGGCCGATCAGGGCGGTGCGCAGGTTCAACTCCGCGCGATCGGGAATCATATCGTGATGCGCCGCAAGGTGCTCAACGCGTGTCACGAGGCAGATCTCCTGAAGGGCCTCGACCACTAGTGGATCATCAAGACGACGCGACGCTCGGCTGCAGGGCTCGCGATCGTGAGGTCGACGTAGCGGCCCTTCGCGCCCGCGGCTGATGCGACCTCGGCGAGCGCGACTCTCGGATCGATGGTGCGCTGATCGTCGACCGTAGCGATCCGCTCGTCACTGCGCAGGCGGAGCAGCGCGACGAGGTCGCTCGGCGTCGCCGCCGATGCGGCATCGATCACCGTCGCCGATGGCCCCCGTGCGCGCGGCCACAGTACGTGCCGGCCCGCCGACGCCCGCAGCGATCGGACCGCACCACGATCCGGCGGCGCCGCCGACCGGGAGCACGCCGCGGCCGGCGAGACCTGAATCACGACCGCCGGTCGCATCGCGATGACGACGAAACACGCGGCGAGCAGCCCGAGCGCGAACGAGCGAAACATCAGCATGCCTCGGGTGGGTTGCAACGCTCCGGCCAAGCCGGGCATAGCCGAATCGCGCGGTTATCGTCGGAGGCGCACGGTCGCGCTGCCAGGCTGGGTGGTGTCCTAATTTGAAATTGTCATCGTGGCACGGCGAAATCAAATTAGGACACCACCCCAGGCTGACACGCGGCGCCGTTACTTGTGCACTTGCTGCGCGAGGTAGTTCTGCTCGCCGATCTGGCGGATCAGCTCGAGCTGGCTCTCGATCCAGTCGGTGTGCTCCTCTTCGGACACCAGGATCTTCGTCATCATCGACTCGGTCGAGTTGTCGTGCGCCGCGCGCGCTGCGTCGATGCCCTGGTTGAGGAACTGGATCGCCGAGTACTCGAGCGCGAGGTCGCTCTCGAGCTGCTCCTTGACCGTCTCGCCGACGCGCAGCTTGCCGTAGCGCTGGAGGTTCGGGACGCCCTCGAGGAACAGGATCCGGGTGATGACGATATCGGCGTGGCGCATCTCGTCGATCGACTCGTCGCGCAGCTTCGCGGCGAGCCGGTCGTAACCCCAGTTCGCCAGCATCTTCGAGTGCACGAAGTACTGGTTGATCGCGGTCAGCTCGTTCGTGAGGAGCTGATTCAACAGATCGAGGATCGCTTCGTTACCCTTCATGCGGGCGCGAGCGTACCACCATCGCGATCAGCACCGAACGGCTCAACGACCGCCGAGCGTGACCAGCTCGTTGCCGCGATCGCGCGGACAACCAGCGGCACCCTTCGACGCCAACCGCTCGCGTAGCGCGCCGACACACGCACCGCAGCCGGTCCCGGCGCCGCAGCGCTGCGAGATTTCCTGGACGGTCCGCGCACCCTCGTCGATGATCGCGTCGACATCGCGATCCGAGATGGGATGACAGACGCACAAGATCATCTTGAATTTGATAATGCATTTCAAAACTGCTTTGGTCAAGCCCGATCCGGGCGTCACGCAACCTTACGATTTTATGAGGAGATCTAGTCAGGCGCGGCGTTATACTCGCCGAGTGTTTCGGCTCGCGCTGGTGCTCGTGCTCGTCGCGTGCAGTAAGCGCGCGGTGCCGGCGATCGTCGAAGCGCCCGGCATCACCGTCACGAAGCTCGGCGCCGAGCCGCGGCGCACGCTCGTCTATCACCCGGTCAAAGGCGCGCACGCCGCGCTCGAGCTCGTCGTCGAGATGAGCCTGCACGCCGGCGAGCTCGGTGGCCCGCCGCTCACGATGATCGTGCAGCTCGAGACCGCCGCCGATGACGTGCTCGCCGACGGACGGATCAAGCTGCGCACCAAGGTCGATAGCGCCGCGCTGCGCGATCCGCCGGCCGAGCTGCCGCCGGATACGCAACACGCGGTCGACCAGCTCGCCGGCATCGCGATCACCGCGACGCTGTCGCCCGACGGCAAGATCGACGAGCCGCAGCTCGACGTCGCGGGAAAGACGTTGCCGCCCGGCGCCGACGAGCAGATGCGCGCGATCCTCGACGGCTACGAGCAGGTCGCGATGGTGTTGCCACACGCGCCGATCGGCGTGGGCGCCCAGTGGAAGAGCACGCGGACGATCGCGCAGGGAGGGCTGACGATGACCGCCACCACGACGGTCGGATTGTCCGCGCTCGACGGCAATCGCGCGACCTATGCGATCGCGACCGAGATCACCGGCGTCGACCAGACGGTCGGCAGCGGCGACACGGCGATCGCGGTGAGCGGCATCCACGGCACCGGCACCGGCACCGGCTCGATCGACCTGACCACGCTCGCGATGTCAGGCGATCTCGCGACAACGGTCGAGAGCACGATGACCGCGCAGGGTCAGCCCGAGAAGATGTCGATGTCGGTGCACCGGACGTTCAAGACGCCTTAGCTTCTCGCCATCGACTCGCGCGCGGTGTCACGCGCGTGTAACCGCGGGCGTTCGAACGGACGACCGAGATTCGCGACACCACCGTCCGGATCGCCGCCCGAATCAGCGGATCGGCCGGCTCTGATCGCGGAGTTGCCGCGTGGCACGAGCGTTGCGATACGGCTTGCGATGCGATCGCTTGTCCTTGTTCTCTGCGCTGCCTGCACCTCCTCCAACCCCACGCCTACGCCGCTCGAAGGCGCGATCTCTTGCGGCCCCACGTTGACCTGTGGCAGCGGCCAGATCTGCTTCAGCAAAGAGTCGGGCAGTCTGTGCGACGTAAACGCCGACGCGGGGATCGGCCAGTACCAGGATTTCGGATGGACCTGCGAGAGTCTCCCCGCAGAGTGCGATGGAGTCACTCGGGACTGCTTTCCGGGCGCGGACGTGTCGAACGACGGGCGTTACGTCACCGACCTTTGCATCTAACGAACGCTCACGAGCGGCATCACGGCGCGCAGAGTGCGCCGTACTTCTTGCAGCTGCCGCCCGCGATCTCGTCGCAATGATGGTGCAACCCATCGGCGACGTCGAACATGCACGCGCTCGCCGGCGCGCACGCCGCGGCCCACGCGAGGCACTTGCCCTCGACAGGACTCGAGCATCGCTTGTAGCTGTGATCCACCGGATCGAACATGCATGCGCCCTCCGGCGTGCACGGCGCGCCGAAGTGAAAGCACGCTCCGGCGCCGCCGGCGAGGCACTTGAAGTAGCCCGCCGCTCCGGCGTGAAAAGCGCACGTCGGTGTCGCGCAGCCGATGTCGGGCAGAGCGGCGGCGATCACCGTCGCGGGCTTCATCGCCTTCGCGGGCTTCGCGACCGCCTTGGGCGCCGCGGCGATCACCGGAGGTGACGTGCGTTTGGCCTCAGGAGCGGCGCCGCCGCACGCGATCGTGACCAGCCCGAGAGCGAGGACAATCACGGCGATCCGCTGCACCGGTCGGTTATAGCCCGGGTTGCACCGAAATCACCTGGGACCGCCAAGCCCACTTCGTGTAGGTTCGCCGCGATGAAGGCCGCAGCATTTGTCGTTGCGATCGGAGCCGTGGCTGCCTGCAACGGCGACGTATCGCTCCCGATCAAAGCCGAGTGCAACCCGCTCGGCGGCAACCACTGCCTGACGCCTTGGCCGAGCTCCGCGTACGAGGTCGCCGACGCGACCACGATGACCGGTCGCCACCTCGCGATTCCGATGGGCGCGTTGCCGAAGAACTTCGAAGGCGATCCGTCCGATCCGGCGATGTGGAACCTCGCGGACGGATTCTCGCCCGCCGCGCCGATCGTGCTGTCGATGGACAGTGGGTTCTCGGTCGAGGGTTTGCCGACGCTCGACGATTACGACCCGTCACTCGCGGCGGATAGCCCGACCGTGATCCTCGACATGACGACGGGCGAGCGCGTGCCTCACTTCGCCGAGATCGATTCGCAGGCGACCGAGCTCGATCAACAGGCGCTGTTCCTGCGTCCCGCGATGCGTCTGACCAGCGGCCATCGCTACGCGGTCGCGTTGACGAAGGCGGTCAAGGCCGCCGATGGCAGCGATCTCGTGATCCCGCCGGGGTTCGCCGCGCTGCGCGACGGCAAGCACACCGATAACGCGTTGCTCGAGGCGATGCGTCCGCGGTTCGGCGACGTGCTGTCCGCGCTGTCGGCCGCAGGGTACGACGCCTCGGATCTCGTCGTCGCGTGGGACTTCACGGTCGCGTCCGATGACTTCTTGCACCGCGAGATGATCGCGACCCGCGATCGCACGATCGCCGCGCTCGCTACCCACCCGATCGGCTACACGATCACGGTCGATCAGCCGATCGACGACGGCATGATGATCAAGCGCAAGATCATCGGCACGCTCGATGCCCCGTTGTTCTTGTCGAACGGCGGCAGCGTCGATCCCGGCACGGTGATGGTGCTCGACGCCGATGGCCTGCCGACGGTGCAGGGCTTCTATCAGATTCCGTTCACCGCGATCGTTCCAGCGTGCGCGTACACGTCGCCGACGCCGGTCGGCATGGTGATGTACGGCCACGGCCTGCTCGGCGATTCGACCGAGACCGCGGACAGCGTGCAGCAGACCACCGCGATCGAGCTGTGCAACGTGTTCGTGGGCACCGACATGCGCGGGATGTCGCAGAACGACACCGCAGCAGTCGGCCGCGCGCTCAACGAGATCGATCGCGCCGACGAAGTGATGGAGGTGCTCGAGCAGGGCATCGCGAATCACGTCACGCTCGAGACCGCGATGCGCACGACGTTCGCGCAGACGCTGTTCGTCGATGCGGCGAACGCGAACAAGGTGCTCGTCGATCCGACGATCGTCAACTACTACGGGCTGTCGCAGGGCGGCATCCTCGGCACGTCGGTGATGGCGTACGACCCGACGATCATGCGAGCGGTGCTCGGCGTCGGCGCGGCGAACTATTCGATGCTGCTAGATCGCTCGGCCGACTGGCCGCAGTACCGCGAGATCTTGAACGGCGGTTACCCCGACGCGCTCGACGACACGATGGCGATCAGCTTGTTCCAGATGCGGTGGGACAAGACCGAAGCCTCGGGCATCTCGAACAGCGTGCTCGCGGGCACCGAGACCGGCGTGCCGCCGAAGCAGCTGCTCATGCAGATCGCGCTGTCCGACGAGCAGGTCCCGAACATCGGCAGCTACTGGCAGGCGCGGACGATGGGCATTCCGGTGCTCGGCCCGACGCCGTTCACGCCATGGGGGCTGTCGGTGCAGCCGACGCCGCTCGCCGGCGGCAGCGCGATGATCATCATGGACGGCGGCGCCCCACCCGCGCCGATCACGAACATCCCGGCGCCGATGCAGGACCCGAGCATGCACGACCTGACGCGGACGCAACCGGCGACGCGGCGCCAGATCAAGGACTTCTTCACGACCGGCGCGATCGTGAACGAGTGCACCGGCGCGTGCGAATGTCAGAGCGGCGCGTGCAACTGATCGTGCGTGCGCCGATCGCCTTCGCGTTGCTGTTCGCGTGCAGTTCCGCCGCGCCGCCGGCCGCCGCACCTGCGCCGAAAGCGCGCGTCGTCAAGCAGCTCGAGGTCAGCGCGCATCACGGCCACGCGTGTCAGACCCAGGCCGACTGCGCTCCCGATGCGGTGTGCGGGACGACCCAGATCTGTCGCCAGCGCTGCGACCCTGACCACGACATGTGCGCCGGCGACGGCCACGCCGCGAGCCGGCAATGCGAAGCGACCGGCAGCGGCGGGCTATGCGAGCTCGCCGGCGCCGGCGAATAACGCACCTGATCGCAGAGGGTTAACTGGGGACGGAGTAACCTTTGACAACCTTCTCACGGCGGAGAAAGTTGACAAAAGTCACTCCGTCTCCGCACTACCGGACGGTGACGCCGGCCGGTTGAGAGCAGGCGTCGTTCGGCTGATAGATGATGCCGGCTTCGAGGGTGGGCGCGCTCGCGCTGGGGTCGGTCGGTTGCAAGTCGTACGACGCGGTGACTTGCACGCCCCAGTTGCAGCTCGGCTTGTAGGTCGCCGATGCCCAGAGCGGGACCGTGAAGTCGCCTTCGATCGGGCCCGGTTTGGAGATAGAGCTCGGCGTCGGCGTGAACTGGTTGAGGATGTACATGTCGCCCCCGATGCCCGAGCCGAACGCGAGCGCGACATCGTGCAGCGGGATGCGATAGCCGGCGCGCAGCTCTGCACCGAAGTGGAGCGCATCGATATTCGTCGCTTGGCCGCCGACATTACCGGCGATGGTGCCCGCGCCCCAGTGGGTATCGCCCGCGATCACGATGTGCCGGCGCTCGAGCCCACCGCTGTAGTAGAAGCCGGTGAACTGCGTGCCTTGCAGCGCGTAGCGCGCAGGATCGGTGCCGACGAAGGTCGCGGTCCCGATCTCGCCCGCACGCCACGTCGAGTATGCCCCGAGCACCTGAGTGAACCCGTTCGGCGCCGCGGCGGTGCCGAGCAACGCCGGATCGCTGATCGCGAGGCGACCGTCGACAAACCGCGGGCCGAGCGCCGGGATCTCGATGTCTCCTTCGTACGGCGTGCAACCGGGCGCCGAGATCGTGACGTGGTGGTGGCCCGACGAGCCCACGACGTAGCCCTCGTCAGTCGGCACCCAGCCTTCGATCGGGTTGCCGTGCTTGGTGTAGCCGACCGTCGCGTTGACGCCGTTGAGACCGACCGCGTTGGCGCGGGTGCCATCGACCACGACGGCGAGCCCCTCGTCAGCGGTCGCGAAGTAGTCGGCACACGATAGGCTGACTCGGAGGTTGCCGCCGAACGCGGCGGGCGAGTACGAGCCCGCGAACGACTGTACGAGCGGCGACTGGGTCGGATCGGGAGGCGCAGCCGCGGTCTCCGAGGGTTGGGCCGCGGCGACCGAGCTGACCAGGCCGACGACGGTGACGACGAGACGGTTGATTCGCATGTGTGGACCATGCGAATCGCGCCGTGCGCCACCGTTGCGTTGGTGTTGCGCTGTTTAAAGCGCCAACAGCGCCGTGATCACGGAAAGATGCCGCGCTCTTTGTAGCAATGTTGCAGGCGCTCGAGCCCGATCGCGTAGCTCGCGGTCCGCCAATCCGTCTTCTGCGCGGCGGCGTACTGGCGCACGTTCGCGTAGGTCTGCTTCATCCGGCGCTCGAGCCGACCGAGCACGTCCGCCATCTCCCATTGCTCGGCGCGCTTGTTCTGCAGCCACTCGTAGTAGCTGACGATCACGCCGCCCGAGTTGCACAGAATGTCGGGGATGACGTCGATGCCCTTCTCGAGCAAGATCTCTTCGGCCTCGGGATAGGTCGGACCGTTCGCGCCCTCGACCATCATCTTGACCTTGAGCGCCTTGGCTTCGGCAACGCCGACCTCGAGCTCGAGCGCGGCGGGCACGAAGATGTGGGCGTCGAGCCCGAAGAACTCCTCGCGCGTGATCTTCGAAGCGCCTTTGTAGCCGGACACCGTGCTCGCCTTGTGGACGTGCTCGCCGAGCTTGTGCGGGTTGATGCCTTCGGGGTTCGCGATGTAGCCGCCGACATCGCCGACGCCGATGATCACGGCGCCCTTCTGCGACAGCAGGCGCGCCGCGTAGCTCCCGACGTTGCCGAAGCCCTGGATGATGACCTGGCAGCCGTCGAGGTTGAAGTTCTTGTCCTTCGCCCACTCGGTGATGCAGTGGACGACGCCCTGCCCGGTCGCTTCGGCGCGGCCGTGGCTGCCACCCGCCGACACGCTCTTGCCGGTGACGACGCCGCGCACCGTGTTGCGATCGGCCGAGCCGACGATGTTCATGTACGTGTCCATCATCCAGACCATCGTCTGGCTGTTGGTGTTCACGTCGGGCGCCGGAATGTCGGAGTCTGGTCCGATGTTGTTGCCGAGCGCCGCGGTGAACCGCCGCGTGATCCGCTCGAGCTCGCCGCGCGAGTGCTGGCGCGGGTCGAACTTGACGCCGCCCTTACCGCCGCCGAACGGAATCTCGTGCAGTGCGCTCTTGTAGGTCATCCACGACGCGAGCGCCTTCATCTCGTCGAGGTTCGCCTCTTGGTGATAGCGAATGCCGCCCTTGTAGGGCCCGAGGATGTTGTTGTGCTGGACGCGGTAACCCTTGAACATCTCGATCTTGCCGTTGTCGCGGCGGACCGGGAAGTTGACGATCAACTCGTTCTTCGGCTGATTCAGGATCTGCGCGATGTCTGAATCGATGTTGATCAGCTTCATCGCCTTTTCGATCTGCGTGGTAGCGATCTCGAAAAGGTTGCCGCGATCCTTGAGCGCGACTTCGGTCTTTGACGACGGCGGCGCGACCGGCGGAGCAACAGTGGTCATGGTCGAAAGGCGTACCGCCGAGTGCGCGGGTGGGCAACGGCGACGCGGTCATTTCGGCCGCTATTTCCCCGTATTACGCGCGGCGTCACGGAATTGGACGGCAGCGGGGACGTTCCGCCCGGTGAGTCTCGCATTTGGCGCACCGATCGCGCGACACGGCGCTGGTTCGCTATATACGCAGCCGTGGTCGATCTCGATCGCGTCGCCGATCGCAAGCTCGCTTCGCACCTCGCGGAGGGCGGGCGGTTGCGCGCACTCGTGCTCGAGCTGTGGCAGCGCACGCGGATGGATTGGGGGTTCGTCACCGATCGGCTCGCGGTGACGTTCCGCAAGGAGAAGTGGATCGGCGCGCACGAGCGCCGGTTCGTGAGCGAGACGCTGTACGGGCTGGTCCGCAACGTGCGGCGGATCGATCTCGCGATCGCGCGCGGGACCGAGCGCGCTCGGGATCACAAGCCCGGCAGCCCGCGCGATGTCGAGCGCTTGATCGTGTCTCTGCTACTTGATGGTCTGCTCGATCGCGAGCGTGCCCAGCGCGCGTTGCCTGCGGTCGACATCGAAGCGGCACTGAAGGTCGACGACGAGATCGCGGGGGAACGCGACGTCGCGAAGCGGATCGCGCTCGCGGCGTCGTTGCCGGATTGGCTCGCCGCGCGCCTCGTCGCGGATTGGGGCGCCGAGGCCGAGGCCCTCGCTCACGCGCTCAACCACCGAGCGCCGATGACGGTGCGCGCAAATCTCTTGCTTGGCGATCGAGCGCAGCTCGCGGCCGCGCTCGCGAGCGAAGAGCTCGAGACGACGCCGGGCCAATGGTCCGACACGGCACTCGTCGTCGAGTCGCGCACGAATCTGTTCGCGACCGCGGCTTTCAAGGCCGGCGCCCTCGAGGCCCAAGACGAAGGGAGCCAGCTCCTCGCCGAGCTCGCGGTGCCGGCGACCGCCAAGCCCCTCGTGGTGGATTACTGCGCCGGCGCCGGCGGCAAGACGCTCGCGATCGCAGCGGCGCTCGGCAATCGCGGGAGGATCATCGCGACCGACGTCGACGAGCGCAAGCTCGAAGAGCTGCGCCGCCGCGCCCGCCGCGCGAAGGTGTCGAACGCGCAAGCGATGATGATCGACGATCGCCGGCTCGACGCGTTCGTCGGCAAAGCCGATGTCGTGTTGATCGACGCGCCGTGCTCGGGTCTCGGTGCGCTCCGTCGCAATCCCGAAGCGCGCTGGCGGTTGCGCGAAGACGAGCTCGCCGGCTTTGCGAAACGACAACGCGAGATCGTCGCCGCCGCAAAGGGGTTGTGTGCGCCCGGCGGCCGCATCGTCTACGCGACGTGCTCGCTGCTCGGCATCGAAGATCAGGAGGTCGTCGACGCGGTCACCGCGAACGGCGAGCTCGCGCCGGTGGCGCTACGCGACGTCATCGGCGCAGACCGCGCGGCGGCACTCGGCGATGGCGAGTCCTTGGTGGTCACGCCCCATCGCCACGGCACCGACGGGTTCTTCGCGCGCGTGTTGCGCAAGGCGTAAGACGTCACCTTCTCCGTCGAGGACGCCGGCCGGCATCGCCCCTGCATTTGCCCAGGCGATGACCTCGGTTTCGACCACCGCGCCGGTTCGGGCAACGCTCGACGTTGAGATCGGCAACGTCGCGGGGCCACATGGTACGTTCAGTCGTCCGATGCCCATCGACGTAGCAGTGATCCGCGACCTCGCGGCGTTACGTGCGATCGAGGGCGAGTGGCGCGAGCTGTCCGCACGCGGCGGCACGGGTGCGTTGTTTCGCGGCCCGGACTGGCTGATTCCGTGGTGGCACGCCTATCACAACACGCTCGCCGCCGAGCTCCACGTGTTGGTCGGCAGGTCGACGATCGTCGACTCGACCGGCACGCCACCAGGCGCACTCGTCTGCCTTGCGCCGCTGTACCTGCGCACCGTCAAGGTCGCGCTGCTCGATACCCGCGAGCTGCGCTTGCTCGGCGATGCCGGCCCGCGGCCGCCGGCCCTCGACCTGCTCGCACTTCCGGGGTGGGAGGATCGCGCCGGCGCCGCGATCGCGAAGGCTTTGATCGACGACGCGGCGAATTGGGATGTCGTCGACCTCGAGCCGCTCGCCGATCCGTCGCGAGTGCGCGCGAACCTCGTGCAACGCATGGCCCCCGCTGGGTTCACGGTCGAGAGCTCCGCGACCGCGGGCGGAGCGACCCGCATCGCGTTGACGTCGGCGCCTGCCGATGCGAGCGAGCACGGCATCGTCACGACGTTCGGTGACGACCCGGTCGCGCTGCGCAAGGGCATGAGCGCGTTGCGCCGGCTATCCCGGCTCGAGTGGGCCGAACGTGACGAACCCTCTCCGCTCGCCGACAACGAAGCGTCGTCGCTGCTCGAAGAGGTCACGCTCGAGCTCGGCAAGACCGGGCGGGTTCGGCTCGCGCGGCTCGACGACGCGACCGGCGAAGCCGTCGCCGCGGCGCTGATCATCGACGACGCCGATCGCGCGATCGTGCTCGCGCTCGCCGTCGATCCGTACGTCGCGACGCGCGGTGCGCCGCAGCGCTTGCTCCACGCCGAAGCGCTGTCCGCTCGATCGCGCGGTTGCATCGCGCTCGATGTCGTGACCGGCGCGGGCGAGTATCCGCTCGCGACGCTGCCGACCTCGAAGCAACCGGCGCTCGCGGTGCGGATCTGGGGTCACTCGACGACCGCATCGGTCGGTCGCACGTATTCGAACGTCGCGCGCCGCGCTCGGCGGGCTCGCGAGACCCCTTCGGTGGCCGCGGCGCAAGCGCGTGCGGCATGGACCCGGATCCGCCACGCCGCGGCGAGCGTCGCGCAGTTCGAGCGCTATCACCTCTATCGTGGCCAGCTGTGGACGCGCGGCATCCTGCCGCCCGCCGGGTTAGAGCTGCACGCGTTCACCGAGGCGGACTACGACAAGCTCGACGAAGCCGGTCGCGCCGATCTGGTCGAACAGCTCGCGCTCGACGAGCTGACCGCGCGCAAGTTGTGGCGGCGCGGCGATCGCGCGGTGCTCGCGCGGCTCGGGATTCGCCCCGCCGGCATCGCCTGGACGGCGCGCGGCCCGGTCGAGGCGCCCGAGCTCGGCCGGATCTTGCAGCTCGCCAAGTACGACGCGTACATCCATAGCGTGTTTGTCGCGCCCGCTGCGCGCGGTCGTGCGGTGGCGCCGGTCATGCTCGAGCACGTCGCGAAGGACTTGCGAGAGACCGATGCGTATCGATCGTGGGCGTTGATCGCGGCCGACAACCAAGCGTCCTTGCGCGCGTTCCAGAAGGCGTCGTTCACGCCGGTGTGCGACATCATCCACGCCAAGATGGCGACGGTCGATCGCGTCGTGTGCCGCCCGCCGGATCCAGAAGCGCTCGAGCTCCTCGGGCTCGAATCGCGCAGCTAGATCTCGTCGACATCGACGTGAACCCCGAACCTGAACGCCACGTTTGACGTTGACCTTGACCTCGACGGCCGGTGCGCGTGCGCTGCTCCAGAGTCACCTCCGGCCGTGCCGCGTGTCAGGGCTCGTCGTGGCTCTTTTCAAGCAGAAGCAATGGGGCTGACGCGTCGAGCTCCTTCTGGCGATGAACACGACCGCCACGAGGACGATCACGAGCAGCACGAGAAGCAACGCGAGCATCCGCGCAGGATATCGAATGGGAACATGCCAGCTGTCACAATCGACTCGGTTCCGCATGCCGCCGCTGACCGCCTCTCGATCACAGATGCGAACCACATCGCGCGCGGAATCGCGCCTCTTGGTGATGAGCCGAGCCACCGTCGGTTGATGCCCGGGTCCGGGCGCGTCGACGTCAATGACCACGGTGGGGTTCAGGTTCAAGTTCACGTCAACGTCAAATGATCGCTAGGCGATCGCGAAGCTCCGGTCGATCCCGGTCGGCTCGAGCTCTTCGACCGCAACGTGGGTGACCCGCGCTGCGGGTGGGCCATGCTCGCACCACGTGAGGAGCGCGGCGACGGCGTCGGGCGGCGCTTCCGCCTCGAGCTCGACGCGCCCGTCCGCGAGGTTCCGCACCCAGCCTACAACACCGAGCCGGCGGGCCTCGGCGGCGGTCGACGCGCGGTACGACACGCCTTGCACGCGCCCCGTGACGACGGCTCGCACCCGGCGATGCATGAGACGAGTCTCGGAGATATCGCTCGGCGCTGCTAGAGGTTGGAGCCGTCGACCTGATAGCTTCGAACGGATGGCCCGCGTGCTCAGGCTCCCCGACCACGGTCGGCTGCTCGTGTGCACGGATCTACAGGGCTGCATGCGCGACTACTTGCGCTTTGTCGAAGTCTTCGAGGAAGCGCTCCACGCCAACCACGGCGACGCGCACGTGCTGTTCACCGGCGACTTGATCCACGGGCCGCACATCGATCCCGATGATTGGCCGGACTTCCTCGGGGAGTACTATCGCGACCAGTCCGGCGAGGTCATGATCGCGTACGCCGGGTTGGCGGCGCAGTACCCGGGACGAGTCCACGCGTTGCTCGGCAACCACGAGCACGGCCACATCGGCGGGCCACACACCGCGAAGTTCGCCGCCGACGAGGTCGCGCTGCTCGAGCACATCCTCGGATCGGCGGGGACGGCGCGGATGCGGGGCATCATCCACACGTTCGCGCTCGCGGCGGTGTCGAAGTGTGGCGCGGTATTCACGCACGGAGCGCCGGCGGCGGTGGTGGACTCGATCGCGGACCTTGAGGCAGCCGACCTCAGCGGTGCGCACTACGCGAGCCCGCTCGACGTGCTCGATACGCCGATCGTCGGCAAGGTGTTGTGGGCGCGGTCGGCGACCGAGAGCGAGGCGCGGCGGTTCCTGCGCGCGATGAACGGCACGATGAGCATCTACGGCCACGACGTGATCCCGGAAGGGTTCGAGATGGTCGGCGACGAGCAGATCGTCGTGTCGACGAGCTTCGGCGTGTTCGACTCGAACAAGGTCTACGTGTCGCTCGACCTCGCGGCGAAGTACCGGGGCGTGCACGACCTGCGGATCGGCCACGAGATCCTGCCGTTGTATCCAGACAAAGCGCCGGCTCGGCTCGGCGGGCACGCGCGCGCCTCCGGTTGACAAAGTGAACACCGTCCCCAGTTAAGATCGCGAGATCGTTTGGGATGGTTTGACGTCGCGGTTGACAGGTAGAACACCGTCCCCGTTTGGAGGGCTTGCATTCGAGCCGTTACGTCCCTATACATGCGGGCCCCATGAAGGACACCGCTGGACATCCGCATTACCGCCCCGCTCACATCACGTGTGCATGCGGCGCGGTCCACGACACGTTCTCCACCAGAGGCGACTTCGGTATCGACATCTGCTCGAACTGCCATCCGTTTTTCACCGGTAAGCAGAAGCTGATGGATACGGCTGGCCGGATCGACCGGTTCAACAAGAAGTACGCGAAGACGCCCGGCAAGGCGTAAGCCGGCTGCCGGGTTTGGTAGCGTCGGCACAGCCAGCCGGGCCGCGACGCTGTCATGTTCGACACTCCGAACTTCAAAGAAAAGATGGCGACGCTCACGCGACGCCACGAAGAGCTCGGCGCTCTGCTCGGCACCGCCGAGGTCATCAACAAGCGCGCCGAGTTCATGAAGCTGTCGCGCGAGCACGCGGAGCTCGATCCGCTCGTGCACGCGTGGCAGGCGTACTCGAAGCTCGTGGCCGACCTCGCCGCGGCCAAGCAGATGGTCGACGCCGAGCCCGACCCCGAGCTGCGCGAGATGGCGCGCGACGAAGCTCACCAGCTCGAGGAGGCGCGCCTCGCCGCCGAGCACTCGATCAAGATCCTGCTGTTGCCGAAGGATCCGGCGGACGGCAAGAACGCGATGATCGAGATTCGCGCCGGCACCGGCGGCGACGAGGCCGCGCTGTTCGCGGGCGACCTCTATCGCATGTACACGCGGTTCGCCGAGCGCCAGGGATGGAAGCTCGAGGTCATGTCGATGTCGGAGGGCACGTCGGGCGGGATGAAGGAGATCATCGTCCTGGTCGACGGCAAGGACGTGTTCAGCAAGATGAAGTTCGAGTCCGGCGTGCACCGCGTGCAGCGCGTGCCCGCGACCGAGGCGCAGGGCCGCATCCACACCTCGGCGGCGACGGTCGCGGTGTTGCCCGAAGCCGAGGAGGTCGACGTCAAGATCGACGAGAAGGACCTCAAGATCGATACGTATCGGTCGAGCGGCGCCGGCGGCCAGCACGTCAACACGACCGACTCGGCGGTGCGGATCACCCACCTGCCGACGATGACGATCGTCGCGTGCCAGGACGAGCGCTCGCAGATCAAGAACCGCGCAAAGGCGATGAAGGTGCTGCGCTCGCGCATCCTCGAGCACGAGCGGGAGAAGCAAGCCGCGGCAGAAGCGGCGTCGCGCAAGTCGCAGGTCGGCTCGGGCGATCGCTCCGAGAAGATCCGCACGTATAACTTCCCGCAGGATCGCGTGACCGACCATCGCATCGGCCTGACGAAGCACAACCTGCCCGCGATCATGGACGGCCAGCTCGACGACATCGTCGAGGCGCTGCGTGCGCACGACCAAGCCGAAGCGCTCAAGGCGCAAGCCGGCCTGTAAGCGCTACTTCACGAGCTTGCTGAGTTGGGCCTTCATCTGGTCGACCTCTCCGTCGACATCGCCCTTCTCGAACCCGCCGCGGATGTAGCGAATGACACCCTGCGGATCGGCGAGCACGGTGGTCGGCATATGATCGGAGCCGTACTTCGCCGCGACCGCCGATTCCGGCGACAGGTAGACGCGGGCCAGGTTCTTGAGCTTCACCTTGTTGTGGAAGTCTTTGCCGGTGTCGATCTTCTCGTCGAGATCGACCGCGACGAACTCGACCTTGGCTTTCCACGACGGCGCGAGCTTGTCCCACGCGGGTAGCTCCTTCGCGCACGGTCCGCACCACGACGCGCCGAACGTCAGCATCAGCCACTTGCCCTTGTAGGCCTTGATGCGGAACGCCTTGCCGTTCGCGTCGACCGCACCGTCGAGCTCGCTCAACCGATCGCCGACCTTGAGCCCGTCGGCGCGCGCGGTGCGCAGGCTGGCGACCGCGAGCAAGCCAACGACGAGGACGGTGCGCATGGCGGTGAGACGTACGGCCAGGCTCATCGATTCACCGCCAGCTCTTCATCGATCCACATCTCGATGTAGCGCGGGTGCATCGGACCTTCGTACTTGCGGTTGTTGAAGAACAAGGTAGGCGTCGAGTCCACACCCACGCTCTCGCCTTGGTGCAGGTCGGCTTCGACCTGCGGCAGCGCCTCGGCGTAGTCCGCTTCGAACTTCGTCATGTCGAGCCCGATCTTCTTCGCCATCTCGGTGACCTGCTCGTGGTCCTGGTTCGGCGCGTTCTCGAACAGCAGATCGTTCATCTCCTTGAACTTGCCCTGCGCGTTCGCCGCGAGTGCGGCGGACGAGGCGCTCTTCGAGTTCTCGTGCTTCTCGAGCGGGAACTGCAGGAAGTACTCGACGACCTTGCCTTGCTCGTCGGCGAGGACCTTCTCCATCATCGGCTTGAACGCCTGGCAGTGCGGGCAGCCGTAGTCGTAGAACTCGACGAGTCGAACCGGCGCGCCCTCGGTGCCGGCGTGAGGCGCGTGGCTGACGTCGAGCTTGACGGTCGGAATGCCCTGCTTGTACTTCGCTTCCCACGCTTCGCGGACCTGATCCTCGGGCACCTCATCTTGCAGCAGCGACAAGACGTAGCGCACCGCGAACGGCGCGCGCTTGCACGACGTGTCGCTCGTGTACGACTTGCGCAGGCTCTCGTTGCCTTTACCGCATGGCGACTCGAGCGAGTCGATCAGCTTGTAAAACACCTGCTGCTTGTCGGTGTCGATCTTGGTCAGGTCGATGCCCTGCAGCGGGGTCGTGTCGACCGGTCCACTCGGGGCGGCCGATCCGGAGCCGGCTTCGAGCGCGGCGGCCGCGCCTTTGTCGGGGGTTTCCGGCTTCTTCTCGCACGCGCCACCCATGAGCAGCGGCGTGCAAACTAGGGCGAGCAACGCGGACTTGAACACCCGCAGGTTGTAGCCCCGCGAACCCGGACGTTCAAGTCTGACCGCGGTCGGTTGACGAGCTGCGTCACGAGCGGTACAAGACCGACTGAATGACGGTTCATTCAGCCGCCGAGAAGGCGCCGGACAAGCGGGCCCGGATCCTGAGCGCGGCGGAGCGGATCTTCGCGCGCCACGGGTTCTTCGCGGCCAAGGTCGCCGACGTGGCGAAAGAAGCGGGCGTCGCCGACGGTACGATCTACCTCTACTTCAAGAGCAAGGACGATCTGCTGATCTCGGTGTTCGAGCGCCGGATGGAGCAGGTCAACAGCCAGCTGCGCGCCGCGACCGGCAAGCTCGCGCCCAAGCAACAGCTCGTCGCGTTCGTCCGGACCTACTTGCAGCTCGTTCATGACGAGCCGGCGGCGGCCGAAGTGCTCACGATCGAGCTCCGCCAGTCGAGCAAGTTCATGAAGGAGTACGACAACCCGCAGTTCGCGGATTTCCTGCGCATGCTCGGCGGCATCATCGCGGCCGGCCAGGACGCCGGCGACTTCGACGATGCGATCCCGTCGCATATCGTCGCGCGCTTGATCTTCGGCATGCTCGACGAGCTCGCGCTCGCGTGGGTGCTCGGGCGGGCGAGTTTCGGTGCCGGCGCCCCTGGAACGCGTCCGAAGAAGTTCGATATCGTGCGCGCGGCCGACTGGGCTCTCGCGCTCGTCACGACCGGCCTGGTTCGAAAGGAGACGTCACCGTGAAGATTCTCGTCCCCGTCAAGCGCGTTCCCGACCCCACCCAGAGACCGAAGCTCAAGGACGGCCACATCGACCTCACCGGCGCGTCGTGGATCGTCAATACGTTCGACGAGTACGCCGTCGAGACCGCGCTGCGGTTGCTCGAAAATGGCGACTCGAACACGCGCACCGCCGGCAGCGAGATCGTCGTGGTGTCGCTCGGGCCCGACGAAGCCGCGAAAGAGATCCGCACGACGCTCGCGATGGGCGCCGATCGCGCGATCCACGTCGTGTGCAAAGACGAAGAGATCGATTCGCTCGCGGTCGTGAAGGTGCTCGCGGCGATCATCGCGACCGAGAAACCCGACCTGGTCGTGATGGGCAAGCAAGCGGTCGACGGCGACGCGAACCAGGTCGGCCAGATGCTCGCCGGCAAGCTCGGCTGGCCGCAGGCGACGTTCGCCGCATCGATCGAAATGAAGGACAACGCGCTGTCGGTCGGCCGCGAGGTCGACGGCGGCGTCGAGCACAAGAAGGTGCCGATGCCCGCGGTCGTCACCGTGGATCTCCGCATCGTGTCGAGTCACGCGATCCACAACGGCATCACGCCAGCGACGTTCGCGTACTCCGGCGAAGGCGCGCGCCTGCCGTCACTCAAGGGCATCATGGCGGCGAAGAAGAAGCCGATGGCCGTGACCAAGCTCGCCGACTACAGCGCCGGGCCCCCCGCGATCAAGGAGATCAGCGTGACGCTGCCGCCGCCGCGAGCGGCTGGCCAGATCGTCGCGGACATCCCGACCCTCGTGAAGAAACTCGCCGAAGAAGCGAAGGTGCTCTGATGCCGAACGTCCTCGCATTCTGTGAATTCACCGGCACGGCGCTGCGCACGAGCGCGCTATCGAACCTCGCGTTCGCACGGCAAGCCGCGACCGCGCACGGCGGCGATGTCATCGCGTTGCTCGTCGGTCACGGCGCCGCGGCCGCGGGCGCGACGGCCGCGAAGTACGCGCCGAAGGTGGTCACCGTCGAAGACCCCAAGCTCGAGCACTACCTCGCCGAGACCTACGCGCCGATCGTCGCGCGGCTCGCGAAGGACCAAGGCGCTTCGGTCGTGTGTGCGACCGCGACCGCGCTCGGCAAGGACTTGCTGCCGCGCGTCGCCGCGTTGCTCGATGCCGGCATGGCGTCGGACGTCGCGAAGCTCGCGGCGAAGAACCAGTTCGTCCGGCCGATCCTCGCGGGCAACGCGTACTCCACGGTCGAGATCGGAACGCCGATCATCTGCGTGACGCCGCGCCAGTCCGAGTTCGAGTCCGCCGCGGAGCTCGGCTCGGCGGGCAGCGTGACCGCGGCGCCGGCCGGTGAGATCAACGCCCTCGGCGCGGTGTTCGAGAAGCTCGACGCGCAGAAGAGCGATCGCCCGGAGCTCGGCGACGCGAAGGTCGTCGTGTCCGGCGGCCGTGGCATGCGCAACGGCGAGAACTTCAAGGTGCTCGAAGAGCTCGCCGACTTGCTCGGCGCCGCGATGGGCGCCTCGCGCGCCGCGACCGACGCGGGCATGGTCCCCGCCGATTGGCAGGTCGGCCAGACCGGCAAGATCGTCGCGCCGCAGCTGTACTTCGCGGTCGCGATCTCCGGCGCGATCCAGCACCTCGCCGGCATGAAGGGCAGCAAGACGATCGTCGCGATCAACAAGAAGGGCGACGAGCCGATCTTCCAGGTCGCCGACTACGGCATCGTGCAGGAGTGGGAAAAAGCGATCCCCGAGCTCATCGCCGAGATCAAGAAGCTCAAGGCGACTCGGTAGAGCGGTTACACGGGTGCAACACGTGCAACAGCGGTGCAACACGAGAGCACCTGTTGCGCTGCGTCGTCGAGCGCGTCCAAGGCAGCCCTCGACGCGATCGCTGATGGCACGGTTGCTGCTGAACGGCGAACGATGATGTACAGAACGCTTATTCTCGGTCTAGCTGTCGCGTGCTCGAGCCACAAGGACGCCTCGTCGTCGTCGGCCCCCGGCAGAGCAGCCGCCGTGTCGTCGGCTCCGCTCCCCGCGAAGCTCGACTGCAGCAACATCGTCTCACCGGAGATGCGAACCAAGTACTTCGCGAACCTCGAAGTACGCGACCACCCGGAGAGCATCGGCTCGGTCGGCGAATGCCAGATACTCGCGAAGGATGGCGCGCTCGGGACGGTCAACGTGACCTGTCGCGGCAAGGTCGATCAAGATATCGCGCCGTCGGTCAAGATGTTGAAGAAGTCGTTGCCGACCGCCGTGGATCTGCCCGGTGTCGGACGCGCCGCGCTGATCTCGCGTGACCCGGCGCTGACGTTCGTCGCGATGTGGGACGACGATTCGCCGTGCAACGTCGTGATGCGCCTTCCGAGCGCGATCGACGCAGTCGCGTTCGCCAAAGATCTGATCGCGTACCTGCCGCCGAAGTGAGCTCGAGGCTAGTTGCCGATAGCCGGTTCGGCATCGCCTGTGGAAACGGCCGTCCGCCGGTACCGAGGATGCTCGCGGCAGGTGTGGAATGATGATCGGCATCCGAGACGATTTTTTCGATACACTGGTGGCGTGCGAGGGTGGATCACGGTGCTTGGATGTGGCTTGGTCGCGGCCTGCTATCACGGCGCCGCCCCGGCCGGAGCCGCGTGCTCGCCCGAGGGTGACTGTCCAACCGGCCTGACTTGCTACGGTGGCTACTGCCTCGCGGCGCCCGACGACAGCGGCGGCGTCACGCCGGACGGCCGCCCGGTCGATGTCGGCCCGTGCACGACGTTCTCGAGTCAGTTCGACACCTGTGCACTGATGTTCGGGGACGGCATCGTGATCTCCGATAACGTCACGTTCGACACCGACACGCTCGAGTTCTCCGCCGATTCAACGGTCGTCGGTGTGGTCGAGCCGGGCGGCGCCACGAAGATCTCGGTGGTCGAGACCACGAGCTTCACGATCCTGGCTGGCGGGTCGTTGCGCGTCGTCGGCTCGCGTCCATTCGGGATCGCAGCGAGTGGCGACGTCACGCTCGATGGCGAGATCGATGCGGTCGGCGGGGCCGGCTCGCGAGCGATATGCGGCGCATCGACGGGCGGCACCGGCACTCAACACACCGGCGGCGCGCCCGGCGCGGGTGGATTCGGGTTCCAAGGCATGGGCGGCGCGGGCACGTCGGGCGACAAGAACACCGGCCCGGTGCAAGGCGCGGCGGCGGGAGCGGCGGCGGCGCTTCCCGCGGGCCCGCTCGGCGGTTGTACGGGTGGCGTCGGTGGCATGGGCGCGACCGGCGCAGGCGGTGTCGGCGGCGCGGGCGGCGGCGCGGTGTACATCGCGGCCGGCGGGACCATCACCGTCGGGTCCGGGGGCGTGATCAACGCCGGTGGCCAAGGCGGCGGCGGTGGCGTGACCGCAGATGGCGGCGGCGGCGGCGGTGGCTCGGGCGGCATGATCCTGCTCGAGGCGCCGGTGGTGAACCTCTCCGGTGTGCTCGCGGCCAACGGCGGCGGCGGCGGCGGTGGAGCAGACGCATCGGATTCGGCCCACGCGGGTCAGGCCGGACAGGCGTCGGCGGCGGCGGCGATGGGCGGCGCCCCGAGCAATTCCGGCGGTGCAGGAGCCGTCGGATCGGCGGGCAATGCCCTCGATGGTGCGACGATCTCCACGATCCCGAACGGGGCGGGCGGCGGTGGCGGCGGCGGCGCGGGGTTCATCGCGATCGCCGCTTCCGTGCAGACGGGCGAGAGCACCAGCATCACCTCTCCGGGCGTCACTCCGTGGCCGTGACCTGCGCCACGCGTCGGTGACGATTTCGTCGCATGCGTCGCGGTATGCTCGCGGCGATGGGGATCTCGATACGAATCGGGTTGTTGCTGATCGCCGCGTGCGGCACGAGCTCGCGCAAGCCCGGCAGTTGTGACGGTCCCTGCCCGGCGTCGAAGATCGATCACCTCGTGGTTGTCATCCAGGAGAACCACACCTTCGACACGTACTTCGGGAAATATTGCACGGCCGCGACCGGATCGAATCCAACTTGTAACGCAGGCCCGAGCTGCTGCGAGGCGGGCCCGGCGACCGATCCGAGCGGCGCGTCGCCGAAGCTCCTCGACGACACCGAGAACGGCTCGTACGACCCCGACCACGCTCAATTCTGCGAGCTGATGGAGGCCGACAGCGGCGCGATGGACATGTACACCGCCGGCGTCATGGGGTGCTCGGACCCGCGCAACTTCGCCTACGCCGACCCAGGCGTGGTGGCGCCGTACTGGCAGCTCGCGACCGATGGCGCGCTCGCCGATCGTTACTTTCAACCGGTCTCAGGCCAGAGCTCGTCGAACGACATGTACTTCGCGCGCTCGCAGTTCGTGTTCCTCGACAACACCTACGAGCCGCCGGCGGTCGGCGCTCAATGCAGCCTGGTCGTCGGTCCGATGACGTTCACCGACCCGACGATCGGCGATCTCCTCGATACCGCGGGCGTGTCGTGGTCGTTCTACGCCGAAGGCTATGACGTCATGGCGACCGCGACGAAGGCCGCGACCTGCCCGAGGGCGCCGGCCGACTGCCCGTTCGGGATCGGCATCTATCCGTGCGTGTTCGATCCCGATGACGACCCGTTCGAGTTCTACCCGGGCCTGACCGACAATCCGAACGTGCTGCGCGACTACGCCAAGCTCGCCGCCGACCTCAAGAACAACACGTTGCCGCAGGTCGTGTTCGTCAAGGGCCTCGGCTACCACACCGAGCATCCAGGCGAAGGCACCGCGATCAGCGACGGCGAGACGTTCGTCACCGGCGTGATCGACGCGATCCAAGCGAGCGACTACGCGCCGGATACCCTCGTGCTCGTGACCTGGGACGAAGGCGGCGGCTTCTTCGATCACCTCGCACCTCCCGGCAACGGCGCGGTCGACGGCCAGCCGTACGGCACTCGCATCCCGCTCCTCGCGGTCGGCCCGTTCGCGGCATCGGGCACCGTCTCGCACGTTCAAATGGAGCACTCGTCGATCGTTCGCTTCATCGAGTGGAACTGGCTCGGCATGCAGACCGGCCAGCTCGCCGGTCGCGACCAGTCCGTCGCGAACATCGGCAGCATGCTCGACCCGAGCGCGAACATTCCGGAGTAGGGGACGCTGTCGCTTTTGTCAACTTGCACGCCGACCCCCGTCGTCTATTCACCTGAGTTGCTTCGGCAAATTTGGGGACGCTGTCGCTTTTGTCAACTTGCGGCTTTGCGCCGTCGTAGCGTTCGCACGGAGATTCAGAGCGTCTTCAGGTACTCGATGACGTCCGCCGCGCCGCGCGCGCCGAGGTCGGCGAGGAACGGATGGCCCAGGACCGAGAACCCGGGCTTCGTGCCGTCTTCGAGGTAGTCCCCTGTGGCTGGCGTCGCCGTGGCCGCGCGGGTCGCGATGCCGATCGCGGCGATGTCGTACGGCTCGTCGAGCGCGTAGATCACGCGAGGCGCGCGCTGGGCCGGTGGCGTCGCCATCACCGCGAGGCTCGCCCACTGGCCGGCGTGGCCGTAGGGGCCGCGCGCCCACACGTTGGTCAACACCGGCGGCACGTAGCCGGTGCTGCGCGTGAACGTCGTGTAGCCGTGGGTCAGCGTGCGATCGTTGGCCGCCGCCTCGAACGACGCGGTCGGTGCCGCCATCCGCGCGGGGTCGGTGCCAACGTCGGCGATCGCGACGACGTTGTCGGTGTAGTCGCGCACGCGCCCGTCGTCGCCGTACGTACCGTGACACGGCGCGCAGTTGTCGTTGAACGCCTTGTGACCGCGAGCGGCCGCTGCGCGATCGATCTTGCCCGGGAACGCGGGCCGCGGCGCCGGCTGGCGGAGATACGCGCCGAGGCTCGCTCCCTGAAACGGATGGCGCTCGAGCCACGCCGCACGCAGGCCGATCGCGACATCAGCCTCGACGACCTGCAGATCCATCGAGCCTTGCCCGGAGCCATCCCACGACAGCGACGTGCGCTGCGCGAAGCCGATGACATCGGGAATCTTCGCCCAGCCGACGTCGGCCTCGTGCTGCACGGGGTGATGCGTCAGCAGCTGGAGCGTCAGCGCGAAGCTCTCGATCGTCGCGACGCGTCCGGGCGGATCCGCGAGGGTGCGCTCGACGAGGTCCTTGTGGTCGGCGGCGCGCTTTGTGATCGCCGTGATCGTCGCGGCGACGAGCGTGTCGGCGTAGGTGTCGGGCCACTCGATGTGGTGCTCGGCCGCCGCCGCGCGCGCGAGCTTCGCGATGTGCTCGGGCGTGAACTCGCGCTCCAGTGCGAGCTCGACAAAGGCGCGATCGTAGGCGTGAACCCGCACGCGCTTGTTGCCGAGCCCGATGATCACCTGGTTGCCAATCTTCTCGGCGTGACACAGCGAGCAGTTCGTCACGATGAACGGCACGCGCGTGCCGGGATCGACGGTCAGGTGCATCCCGACCGGCAAGCCCTCGCGCAGATCCAGGTCTTTGCTGGTCGGCACCGGTGCGCGTGCGATGAACCCGTACTTCGCGGCGAGCGCCTGCGGGTTCGCGCCGAACTTCGCCGGGAACGCGCGCTGCAGCGCGAGGAAGATCGGATACGGCACGCCGGTTCGATACGGGTCGCCGACGCCGGTGCGCGCAAAGATCGCCTCGCCCGCGTCGCGCGAGACTCGCGCGATGTCGTACTCCGCAGGCTCCGACATCAGATCGGCCGGACTCGGCATCGTCGCAGCGACGGTCGGCTCCGGTGACGGCATCGGCGAGCTCGGATCGATCGGCCCCGGACCCTCGTCCGCCTGGTGTCGACACGACGCGAGGGCCGCGAGCGCGGCGACAGCTACGAGGGTCCGCATGGCCGGACTGTGCCGAGTTCCGCCTTTCACTACAACTGCTGAGCGTCCCAAGCCGAACCCGACGCCGAAGATCCAGCCGAGCCCTTGTGGCAGAACGAGCATGCGAAGGTCGAGCTCGGCCTCGAGCACGGGCCAGTGAAAATTGCGATCGAGCAGTCGTAGCCGGCGCGGATCCCGATGAGGCCGTCGGGCTGGACCTGGCGACCGAGCGCGGTGTCGTCGTAGATCGCCGCGCCGCCACCGAGCTCGGCGTCGACGAACAGGTCGAGCGTGCTCTGGTTTCTGCTCAGCGGCTTGGTCACCAGCTCGTGGCGCACCGCGAGCTGACCGCGAGCGCCGAAGACGTGCACCAGAGTTCGGGCCGCATTTCGTGAACTGATCGAATGACGCGGGTTTACGAGAATTCGATTAGATCGATGGATTGTGGGAATTTCGGATCGCTGGCGGTTGTCTTGGCAACGATGGAAGCTCTCGACCTCGCCTTGCCTGAGCCGTCGCCAAAGCCCGCCCACGAAATCCGGCGTTTCTCGTCGGACGGGGTGGTGATCGTCCGGGACACGATCGCGAGCGTGTACATCGGCGGGACGCTGATCGGCGGGTTCGATCTGGACGACGATGACCGCGGCCCTCGCAACGTACTGGCAGTGACGCTCGCGAAAACCGATCAGTTCCACCTCGGGCGACTGGCAACAGCATTCGGGATCACGGACGAACATTTGCGGCGCCTGCGGCGGAAGGAAGAAGCCGCGGGGTTTGCTGCGGTGCTGGGACCGCGACGCGGAGGAGTTACGAAGGTAACGCGGGAGTTGCGAACTGTTTGGTACGCGATGTTCGACGCGGGGCGAATGCCGATCGACGCGCACCGCGAACAGCCGCGCAAACAGCGCCTCGTGTATTCGACGGTGTGGCGCGTTTGGGACGACTGGCGTCGTGAGCGCGCCGCCGGGAGCCCTGTCGAGGCGGCACGGCAGGCCGCGCCGACCGCGATCGCCGGGCAGCTCGCACTGCTGATCGCCGGACCGGATCGCGATGTCGACCTCGGCGACGATCCGGTCACGGCCGACGAATTCGACGACAAGGATCAGGTGCCGATGACGGCGCAGCCGGTCCGCGGCGGAAAGCTCGTGCAGCACGCCGGCTGCTGGATCTTGCTCGCGCTTGCCGGCGAGATGGGGCTGCACGAAGAGGCGCAGCGCGCGTTCGAGGGCCGGCATCCCGATGGGCTGCGGATCGCGCTCGACGCGGTGATCTGTGCGCTCGCGCTCAAGCAATTCGTCGTCGAGGGTGTGCGCCGACTCGCGACACCGACCGGCGCGACGCTGCTGCGCGCCGAGCGCGTGCCCACGGCCAGCGGGGTCCGCAAGATCCTCGGTCGATTGCTCGCACAGACCGACGCCGGCGCCGCGCTGGAGGCACGGATGGCCGAGCGGCTGATCGCAACCGCAGCGAGCGACGGCGCCCCGGCGATCTTCTACGTCGACAACCATCTACGGCCGTATACGGGCAAGCATGTCGTGCGAAAGGGCTGGCGGATGCAGGCCAAGCGCGTGCTGCCCGGGACGACCGACTACTACGTCCACGACGAGGACGGCCGGCCGATGTTTCGCGTGCCGGTGCCGTCGCACGATCACCTGACCGAGTGGCTGCTGCCCCTGGGCCAGCGCCTGCGCAAAGCGCTCGGCCCCGACGAGACGATCCTGCTCGCCTTCGATCGCGGTGGTGCGTTTGCCGCGCAACTCGCGGCGCTGCGCGAGGCCCACTTCGACTTCGTCACGTACGAGCGAAAGCCCTACGCCGAGCTGCCGGCGACGGCGTTTACAGCGGCGACGATCGCGGGCGAACAGGTCGGGCTGCACGAGAGCCGATTGCGAAATCTCGGCGAGGGTCGCGGGCGCCTTCGTCGCATCATGGTCTGCACCGAAGATGGTCGACAGGTGAGCTTGCTCGCCGCCTCGAAGCTGCCCGCGGAGCGGCTCGTCGAGATCCTGTGGCTCCGCTGGCGCCAGGAGAACGGCTTCAAGCACGGGGTCGAGCGCTGGGGCATCAACCAGCTCGACGGCCGGCGCGTCGAACCGTATCCACCCGGGACGATCATCCCGAACCCGGCACGTCGAAAGCTCGAGCGCGCGCTGCGGGTCTGGCGCACCGCCGAGGGCGACGCACGCCGCGAGCTGGCGCGGCTGGCCGCGGACGACAAGCGACGCGAGCGTGTCGAACGCGAGCTCGCAGAGTCGCTCGAATGGCAGCGGCAGCTCGAGGCGCTCCGCCCGCTGTTTCCGAAGCACGCCGCCGTCGAAGAGACCGAGCTCGCCGGCAAGCTCGTCCGCCACACGGGCAAGCTCAAGACTGTCATCGACGTCATCCGCGTCGTCTGCGCCAACGCCGAGTCCGAGCTGGCCGCGATCGCCGCACCGCACATGAGCCGGCCCCGAGAGGCGAAGAAGCTCGTCGCGAACCTGTTCGCCGCGCCGGCAAAGGTGGCAATCACCGAACACGCCATCATCGTCCGCCTCGCGCCCGCAGCCAATCGATCCGAGCTCGACGCGATTCATCATCTGCTCGGTCATCTTACCCAGCGCGGCCTGATCCTGCCGAGTGATCACAAGCGCCTTCCCCTACGCTTCGAAACCCAACTCCAATGAGATCAGCGTCCCGAAGTCTGGTGCACGTCCATCGGCACATCCGAGCTCTGTTGCAACCACAGCAGCTCGCCTTCGCCGGCGAGCCGCCAACCCGGCAACACGGTGACGACCGCGGCGAGCCCGATCGCGTAGTCGGTGCGGTGCTCGTCCGCATCGCGAGATCGAAGAAGCCCGGGCGATCGCGCACGATCGTGCGGTGCTCGTGGATGCCGCCGAGATGGCTCGCATCCGTAAACAGGCCAAGCGCGGGTTGATAGAGTGGGACGATCGCGTCGGGAGCCGGTGCGGGCGCCGGCAGCAACGCGGCTCCGATCGGCTCGCCGATGGGAATAGCAATGCCGGCCGGGTCGGTAGTTGTCGCCGAGACCTCGTCGGCGTCTGGGACGTCGGTCGCGTCAGGCAGCGGATCGTCCGCGCGCGCCGAGCCGGTGAGCGAGGGCGCGATAGCCGCGGTCGCGAGCAACGGTTGGACGAGCGCCATCGTCGATCCGGACGTCGGCCCCTGCGAGGAGTCGCGCGCCAGTGCGTAACTTTGCACCCCGATCGCCCGCCCGACGCGCCGACTTGACTACATCGGTTCCGTGCTACAAACGTCTCGGACATCGAAGAGGATTCCCATGGCATTCGCTCAGTCGTCAGCCCGTCCGATCGCAGGCGCAGTCGCCACCCTAGGTGTCAGCGACCGCGTGACATTTCTCCGCAAGACGTACGCGCACCTCGGCGTCGCGTTGATCGGGTTCGCCGCGATCGCCGGCGGCATGATGCGCTTCATGCCGGACACCAGCTTCAGGTTCTCGAAGTGGGCGTTCAGCGGCTACAACTGGTTCGCCGTTCTCGCGTTGTTCATGGTGACCGGATACGTCGCCGAGCGGCTCGCCCGGTCGAACACGTCGCGTGGCCTGCAGTACCTGGGATTGCTGATCGCCGTCGCTGCAGAAGGCGTGCTGATCCAACCGATGCTGTGGGTAGCTATTCTGCGCTTCGGCGGATCACACGGTCAGTTGATCATCGGCGAGTCGACGCTGATCACCCTGGCGATCTTCATCGGTCTCACCGCCACCGTATTCATCACGAAGAAGGACTTTTCCTTCTTGCGCGGCATGCTCGCGATCTGCACGTTCGGGGCGCTCGGCGTGATCGTCGCGTCGATGCTGTTCGGGTTCCAGCTCGGCGCGGTATTCAGCGGCCTGATGATCCTGCTGATGTCGGGTTACGTGCTCTATCAGACGAGTTTGGTGATGAGCTACTTCCCGCCTTCGGGCTACGTCGCCGCGTCGCTGATGCTGTTTTCGACCATCGCCACGCTGTTCTGGTACGTGCTGCGGCTGATGATGGAGCTCAACCGCCGCTAGTTCCACGCGACGGGTTGTCGACGGGGCCTCGCTTGAGGCCCCGTAGCCGTTTCGGCCCCGTACGCGGGGGCCCTCGCTCGCAAGGTGTCGGCCGTCCTTGCTTCGCCGGACAGCCGATCGATCGATACGAGCTCGGGCGCGCTATACTGATCGGACATGTCTGCCGCGCCGGCCCCTGCGCCGATCTCCTCGACCGACATCGGGCTCGTGCGCAAGCTCGAGGATGCAGTCGGCAGCGTGATCCGAGGCAAGCCCGACGCGATTCGCGCCGCGATCGTCACGCTGTTATCGCGCGGGCACTTGTTGATCGAAGACATCCCCGGCGTCGGCAAGACCACGCTCGCGCGCGCGCTCGCGGCGGCGCTCGGCGGCGCGTTCCGCCGCATCCAGTTCACGAGCGACCTGTTGCCGTCCGACATCGTCGGTGTGTCGATCTACGACCAGGCCGGCAAGGTCTTCGAGCTCAAGCGCGGACCGATCTTCGCGAACGTCGTGCTCGCCGACGAGATCAACCGGACGACGCCGCGCACGCAATCGGCGTTGCTCGAGGCGATGAGCGAGGGCCACGTCACGATCGACGACACGACCCACACCCTCGCCCAGCCGTTCGTCGTGATCGCGACCCAGAACCCGGCCGAGCACTACGGTACGTATCCGCTGCCCGAGTCGCAGATGGACCGGTTTCTGCTGCGAATCTCGCTCGGCTATCCCGGCAAGCAGATCGAGCGCGCGCTGCTCCGCGATCGCGCCGGGGGCGATCCGATCAGCGCGTTGCAACCGGTCGTCGATCTCGGCGCGGTGCGCGCGCTGCAAGACGGCGTCGAGACGATCCGCGTCGAGGATGCGCTGCTCGACTATGCGATGGCCGTCGTCGAGGAGACGCGGCGTCATCCCGCGATCGCGATCGGCGTTTCGACCCGTGGCGCGCTCGCCTGGTATCGCGCGGCGCAAGCGACCGCGCTCGCCGCCGGCCGCGACTTCGTCGTCCCCGACGATCTCAAGGGCCTCGCGATTCCATGCCTCGCCCATCGCGTCGTGCTCGCGCAAGCGCACGATTCGCTGTCGCGGGTCCGGGCCGATGGCGAGCGCGTGCTCGGCGAGATCGTCGGCCGCATCGCCGTCCCCACGTAGCCGCATGGCCTGGTGGAATCGCCTCCGGCGTCGTTGGCGGCCACCGCGTCGGCTGACGTTCACGCGCGAGGGACGGATCATCGTGTTCTTGTCGGTCGGCGTCGGATTCGCCGCGATCAACACCGGCAACAACCTCCTCTATCTGCTGCTCGGCTGGCTGCTCAGCTTCATCATCGCGAGCGGCATCTTGTCGGAGCAGACGTTGCGCGGCCTCGTCGTCGACCGCCGGCCGCCCGCGAAGATCTTCGCGAACGAGCCGTTCCTGATGGAGGTCGTGATTCGCAACACCAAGCCGATGCGCGCGTCGTATTCGATCGAGGTCGAGGACTTGATCGGGCAGCACCCCGCGGTCCCGATCGACAAGCGTTGCTACTTCTTGAAGATCCCCGAGGGCAAACACCAGCGGACGTCGTATCGCCACACGTTCACGCGGCGCGGCGTCTACACGATCGCGGGCTATCGGCTCGCGACCAAGTTCCCGTTCGCGCTGTTTCGCAAGTCCAAGGATGTCGACGAGCCGCTGCAGATCCTGGTCTATCCGGCGCGGATCGCGGTGCACCGGCCTCCGTCGCGCGCGCAGGTTCACGGCGAGACCACCGCGAATCGGCTCGGCCGCCGCGGCGAGTTCTTCGGCCTGCGCGAGCGCCGCCCCGGCGACGACCGCCGCGATATTCACTGGAAATCGAGCGCGCGCACCGGCCGCTTGCTCGTGCGCGAATACGAAGACGAGCTCGCCCGCCGCGTCGTGATCGTCGTGGACAACGCGTTGCCGCTCGCGGTCCGCGACGCCATCGCCGCGGGTTCGACCGACGAAGCGATCGGGCCGTGGTCCGAGGGCATCGGCTCGCTCACCCCCGCCGACGAAGCGAAGGTCACCGCGGTCGAGCGCGCGATCTCGACCGCCGCGAGCCTCGCCGCGACCTATCTCGAGACCGGCTGGACGGTCGAGCTCGTCGCTCGCGAGACCCATGTCCCGGCCGGCGTCGGCCGGATGCACGAGGCGAAGATCGGCAAGGCGCTCGCGTTGCTCGGCTACGTGTCCGACGAGGTGGCATTCGCGACGATCGCGCCACGGGTCGAGACCGTGTTGATCCGGCCGCGCGGCGTCGAGGTCATAGGTCGGCCGCGCACGAGCTCGGTGGTGGACGTATGAAGTTCGCGGTCGCCCACAAGCTGACGACCTATCTCATGGTCGGCTGCGCCTACCTCGCGATGATCGCGGGCGGCACGATCGCGCCGCCGATCGCGTTCGCCGGCCTCGTCGCGTTCGTCGCGTCGTGGTGGTGGGAGCCGCCGCGGATCCGACTCGAGCGCTGGACGTGGCTGTGGACGGTCGGCTCGCTGCTCGCGCTCGCGTATTGCGCGCTCACCGCGATCGCGACCGGCGATTACCTCGGCGTCGGCGCCGAGTTCTTGATCTGGTTGATGATCGCAAAGGCGTTCAACCGCCGCGCCGCTCGCGATTGGCAGCAGATGTACTTGCTCGCGTTCTTGATGCTCGTCGCGGGCTCGGTGCTCGACGCCGATCTGTCGTACGGCCTGTGCTTCCTGGGCTTCGTGATCGCGTCGACCTGGGCGCTCACCCTGTTTCATCTGCGCCGCGAGATGGAGGACAACCTCCTGATCAAGCACGCCGCCGATCGCTCGTCGGAGCGCGTCGAAGTGCGGCGGATCCTCGACTCGAAGCGGATCGTCGGCCGGCGGTTCTTCGTCGGTACCGGCCTGTTGTCGTTCGGCGTATTTCTCGCCGCCGCGATCGTGTTCCTCGCGCTGCCGCGCGTCGGCTTCGGCTTCTTCTTGAAGAGCCGGAGCAGCCTGCTGCTCACCGGGTTCTCCGAGAACGTCACGCTCGGCGGCCACGGCCTGCTGAAGTCGGATCCGACCGTCGTGATGCGCATCGAGATCGACAGCCGCTACGGCGGCCGCGACGCGCCTCAGATCCACTGGCGCGGCATCGCGTTCGACAGGTACGAGGGCGGCCACTGGAGCCGAACCGCACGAGCGCCGAAGACCAACGACTCGGTCGACCGGCCGAGCGCGGGCGTCGATCGCCACGAGATCGCATGGCGCGACGTTCCGATGGGCGATCCCGACAGCACCGCGATCAAGCAAGAGGTCTGGCTCGATCCGATCGACTCCGACGTGCTGTTCGGCGCGAGCCTACCGCACGTGTTCGAGCTCGCGTCCGTGGTCCGGCGCTCGATGAAGGACCTGCGCAACGACGAGATGCGGCTCGATCACTCCGGCACGATCCACTACACCGTGTGGTCGCAGCTCGCGCCGCCGAGCGCCGCAGCGCTGCGATCGGCGGAGGGCCCGCTGCCGGCGGGCTACGAGGTGTATCTGCAGCTGCCGGACACGGGTCGCCACGCGATCACGCAGCGCACGCGCGACCTCGCGCGCACGATCACGACGCCGTTCGCGAACAACTACGACAAGGCGGTCGCGATCGAGCGCTGGCTCGACCGGAACCTCAGCTACTCGCTCGAGCTCGAGGAGCCGCACAGCGAGCCAGTCGACGACTTCTTGTTCCGGCGCAAGCGCGGCCACTGCGAGTACTTCGCGTCGGCGTTCGCGGTGCTCGGGCGCGCCGCCGGCATCCCGACCCGGGAGGTCGATGGGTTTCTAGGCGGCGAATGGAACGAATACCAGGGCTACGTCGCGGTGCGCGCCGGAGACGCTCATGCCTGGGACGAGGTCTACTTCCCGGGGCGCGGCTGGGTCACGTTCGATCCGACGCCGCCGGGCAACGACACGCTCGATCGCGGCGGTGATGGCTGGCGCGCGCGGCTCGGCCGGTTCCTCGACACGTTGCGGTTCCAGTGGTCGAAGTGGGTGATCGAGTACGACCTGGTCGCGCAGCTGGGGTTGTTCAAGGACATCGGCAACGCGCTCTCGCGGGCGGCGATCGCCACGCGCAACGCGGTGTTCCACCACTGGCCGATCGGCCTCGCGGGCGTCGCGCTGATCGCGCTTGTCGTCGTGATCCGGCGCAAGCGGCGCGGCGATCCGCGCGCCCCCGCGCAAGCGAGGGCTCGACCGCGCACGCGTGGCCCGATCGCGCAGCTGTTCGACCGCGTGGCGAAGCAGCTCGCGAAGGCCGGCGTGGCGCGCGAACCGGCGACCACGCCGCGCGAGCTCGCTGATCGGCTGAAGGCGCGGGGCCACGCGACCGCGCTGCCGGTCCGGGAGCTGGTCGAGCTGTACTACGCGGCGGAATGGGGCGGCCGGCGCGATCCCGACGCCGAACGCCGCGCCGCGGTGCTCGCCGAGGCGATCCGCGAGGCGCTCGTCGCGCGACGGCGGTGATGTGACCGATTGACACCCGTCATACAAAACCGTAGATTTATCGGCGGAAGTCCCGATGAGCAAAGAGACCCAGATCTCGGCGCAGATCACAGAGTCCACTCGCGAGCTGCTCGAGCGCCACGTCCGGAAAACCGGCGTGAAGAAGGGCCACCTGGTCGAGCAGGCGCTGCTCCATCACCTCCAGGCGCTCGACGAGCTGCCGGCCGAGCTCGTGATCCATCCGCGCATCGTCGTATCGAAGCAGACCGGGGTCGATCTGCTCCGTCGTGCGGAGTCGGCCGAGCCGACGCCGGCGCTGCGCGAGCTGTTGCGCGATGCAGATTAGGGCGCTCCGCCCCGAGGACAACCGCGCTGCTTTTCACTCCGG
Organism: uncultured delta proteobacterium; assembly: GCA_963848295.1. Taxonomy (GTDB): domain Bacteria; phylum Myxococcota_A; class Polyangia; order Haliangiales; family Haliangiaceae; genus JABFXX01. The sequence goes on from CAWKDB010000010.1 coordinate 1,294,284, forward strand.
TGACGATACGCTCGACCGGTTCTTCCATCGCTACGCCGCGCAGAACCAGTTTCGCCACTACCTCGGCGTCACGTACGTCGCGCTCGAGCACACCGCATCGCCCGGCCGCATCGTCGGCTTCGCGACGGTCGCACCGCGACACATCGACATCGACGATCTGCCCCAGAAAGCCCGCAAGGCGTTGCCGCGATACCCGGTACCGGTCTTGGGACTCGCGCGCCTTGCGGTCGACCTGGACGCGCAAGCGATGGGTGTCGGCTCGCAGCTGTTGCGCTTCGTCTGCCAGCTCGCGCTTCGTCTCGCCGGCGAGGTCGGGTGCGTGGGAGTCGTCGTCGACGCCAAACCAGACGCGACCGCGTTCTACGCCAAGTACGGCTTCACGCCGTTCGATGTGCTCGAAGGGTCGGCGGAGGCACGGCCCCGCCCGATCGCGATGTGGTTGCCGATCCGGGCGATCAGGGCGGCCCTGCCTCGGTGACGCGAGCCACGCCACGGCGGTGCCAGATTGGCGCTTACTTGAGTCGGAGATCGCCGCGTGTTATCGAGAGTCGTCGTCGGAAAACGCGCTCCTCCGCGGCGGCCCACCCCTTGCAAACCAGGTCCCCGATGCTGCGCTCAGCTCTGCTCGCCATCGTCCTCTGTGCGGGCTCGGTCGGCGTCGCCCACGCCCAGCTCGCCGACGGGTCGACGTTGTCGTTCACGATGAAGTTGTTCCTACACGAGAACAACAATCAGACGCCGACGCTCCCGATCACGCAGCCGACGTCGCAACAGCACTACTTCAATTACGCCCACTGCGTGTGCAGCGCCCCGGGCGTCCAGCGCACGGTGTCACCTTGGTACGAGAACACCTTCGCGTGGCAGATCGAGCTCAACAACCCGGTCACGCCTCAGCACATCCCCCTGGAGATCTGGGTCGGCGACAGCTGCAGCGCGGACGCGGTCACCCGATCGATGCAGTGCCATCAGATCACGAGCGCCGGCGTCTCCGATATCTCGACGCTGACCAGCTCGGGCGGCGGCTTCGCGCAGCCCGAGGTCCCGGTGTTCGACCTGATGGAGCCGACCCCCGGCGCGACCGAGTGCGACCAGCAAGTGCTCGCGGCGAACGAGTGGATCGTCGTGAGCACGATGAACACCGGCGTGCCGGACTACTTCGTATCGCAAGAGATCGACACCGACTCGTTGCCGCCACCGGTGCCGACCGTGTTCCAGGCCGAAGGCGCGGAGAGCGCGATCAACCTGTCGTGGACCGCGGCGAGCGGCAACATCGCCGACATCGCGTACTACCAGGCACTGTGCGCGGATCCCGAGGGCAACCCCGTCACGACGAAGCCGCTCGCCGCGCGCTACATCACGCCGCGTACGCTGTGCGGCGCCTCGACCGACGCGTGCCTCACCGCGATCACACCCTCGAGCCCACAGCCGCCGATCATCGACCTCGACGCCGGCGTACAGGATGCCGGCGTCGACGCAGGCGTATCCCAGACGTGCACGACCCCGCCCGCCGACTTCCCGACCGGCCTGTCGCAGCTCGATCCCGCGTTCATCTGCGGCGAGACCACGAACCCGACTGCGACGAGCTTGCGGATCGAAGGCCTCAACGACAACGTGCCATATAGCGTCGAGCTCCTCGCGATCGATCTTGCGGGCAACGCCGCCGGCGTTTACTTCACGTCGACGCTCACGCCCAAGCCGGTCACCGACTTCTGGGAAGACGTCCACGACCGCGGCGGCGACATCAAGGGCGGGCTGTGTCTGATCGCGGAGACCTACGGCGACGACAACCCGCTGACCAGCATGATGCGATCATTCCGCGACGACACGCTGGGCCAGACCGCGTATGGCCGGTGGCTGAGCAAGGTCTACTACGCATCGATCGGCAAGCTCGGCGCGGTCGTCCACGGCCACATCGTGTTGCGGATCATCTCCGGCGTGTGCCTGCTGCCGCTGATCGCGCTCGCGCTGCTGTGGCATCTGTTCACGCTGCCCGGCCTCGTCATCCTGAGCGCGCTCGTCGTGATGCGCCGGCGCAAGCTGCTGCGCGCTCGGCTCGTCCGCGTCGGCGCGACCGCCGCGATCGCGCTGTGCGTGCTCGCTCCACGCGTCGCGCGCGCGCAAGGCACGCCGTACTGGGATAACGCGCCCGACGCCGACATCAACCAGCCACCGCCCGCCACCGCGGACCAAGCGGATCTCGTGAAGTGGCACGTCTCGGTCGCGGTCGGTCCGTACACGCCGCAGATCGACAAGCAGCTCGGCCTCACGCCGGGGCCGTACAAGGCGATGTTCGGCGGCTACTCGATCCTGCCGCAGATCACGCTCGACCGCGTGTTGTGGCACAAGTACGGCCAGCTCGGGATCGGCGCGAGCATCGGCTACATGAGCAAGAGCGCTCACCCGTTCCAGGACATGACCGATCCGAGCGATCCGGATCGGCCGCGGTCGTCGGGCGACACGAACTCGTTCACGCTGATCCCGACCGCGCTCACCGCGTTCTATCGGTTCACGATGCTCGACGACGACTACGGCATCCCGATCGTGCCGTACGCGCGCGTCGGCCTCGACTACTACGTGTGGTGGGTCAAGGCGCCGAACGGTGGGTTCGCGAAGGTGTGCAACGACGGCGGGATGGAGCCCGATTGCAGCCAGAACAAGGCGCTGGGCGCCAGCCTCGGCATCCAAGGCACGATCGGCATCTCGATCCGCGCCGAGCGGATCGACGCGGCCGCCGCGCAATCGATGCACGACGGCGGCATCGAGCACGCCGGCTTCTTCGGCGAGGTCGAGCTCGCCGACGTCGACGGGTTCGGCGAGTCCGGCAAGCTGTCGGTCGGCGACACGACGTGGTTCGCCGGCGTCGACTTCGAGTTCTAGCAGCCCACTGCCGGCGTGGATCTCGAGCCCGATGGCTCGTCGAAGGCCAGTCTTGCCATTCGGGCTATTTTGGCTATATTGGATGCATGCGCGATGACTCGGTGAAGCGTTTGCGTGCATCGCTCCGCTCGGTGACCACGGTGGCTGCGAGCGACGCCAAGAACCAGTTCGGTCAGGTGCTCGATTCCGCGCTGCGCGGGGGCGCGGTGGTCATCACCAAGCACGACACGCCCAAGGCGATCCTGATGTCGATCGAGGAGTTCGAAGCCATGACGATGCCACGGCAGAGGCTCGACGCGCTGACCACCGAGTTCGACACGATGTATGCGCGGATGCAGACGCCCGAGGCGCGCGCGGCGACGACCAAGTTGTTCGCCGCAACGCCGGCCGCGCTCGGCGCCGCGGCCGTGAAGGCAGCGCGTCGCAAGAGGTAGCCGCGTGGGACAGATCTTGGTGCTGGCCGGGACCAACGGCTCGGGCAAGACCAGCGTGGCGGGTGCGTTCCTGCGGGCGCACGGCGGCACCTACTTCAATCCCGACGAGGTCGCGCTGGCGTTGGTGACGAGCCAGCCGTCGCTCGCGATCCGCGAAGCGAACAGCCTCGCCTGGCACGAGGGCAAGCGGCGGCTCGAGACCGCGATCGCGGCCGGCCACGACTTCAACTTCGAGAGCACGCTCGGCGGTCGGAGCATCACGCGGTTGCTCCAGCACGCGATCGATGTCGGCGCCGAGGTCGTCGTCTGGTACGTCGCACTCGCGAGCCCCGAGCTGCACCTCGAGCGCGTGCGTGCGCGCGTCACCGAGGGCGGACATGACATTCCCGAGGCGGAGATCCGCAAGCGCTACGACACGAGCCGGCTGAGCTTGATCGACCTGATGCCCGGGCTCGCCGAGCTCCGGGTCTACGACAACAGCAAGCACGCCGACCTCGCGAACGGCGAAGCGCCCGAGCCGCGGCTGATCCTGGCGATGACGAAGCAGAACATCGTCGATCACTGCGCGCTCGCGACCGCTCCAGGGTGGGCCAAGCCGATCCTCGCGGCGGCGTTCGCGATCGATCCGGCGCCGCAGCGGCGCTGACGATCGCGTCGGGCTGCTGCCAGTCGCCGAGCCACCGCGCGATTCCGTGGTAACGAAGTGACCATGAGCTCGCGCTTGATCTCGATCGCGCTGGTCGCCGCGTGCGGCAGCACCAAGCCGGTCGTCACCACACCGGCACCGAGCTCCGAGGCGCCACCACCGGCGGTTGCCCGGACCGCGCCGAAACCTCTCGCGCTACCGACGAAGGTGCGCGAGGTCGAGGGCATCACCGAGTATCGCCTCGACAACGGCTTGCAGCTGCTCGTGCTCCCCGATCCGACGCAGTCGACCGTGACCGTCAACGTCACGTACCTCGTCGGCTCGCGGCTCGAGGGCTATGGCGAGACCGGGATGGCACACCTGCTCGAGCACATGATGTTCAAGGGCTCGCCGAAGTATCGCAACGTGTTGAAGCTCATCGGCGATCGCGGCGGCATCGCGAACGGGTCGACGTCGTACGACCGCACGAATTACTTCGAGACGTTGCCGGCGACGCAGGCCAACCTCGATTGGGCGCTCGAGCTCGAGGCCGATCGGATGGTCCACGCCGAGATCTCGCCGGAAGACCTCAAGACCGAGTTCTCGGTCGTGCGCAACGAGTTCGAGCAAAACGAGAATCAGCCGGCGGACATCCTCGACGAGCGCGTCGACGAGAGCGCGTTCCTCTGGCACAACTACGGCAAGCCGACGATCGGGTCGCGCGCGGATATCGAGCGCGTACCGGCGCCGGCGTTGCGCGCGTTCTACGAGAAGTTCTACCAACCCGACGACGCGGTGTTGATCGTCGCGGGCAAGGTCGACCCCGGCGCGGTGCTCGAAACCGTCGCGCGGACGTTCGGCGCGCTGGCCGAGCCGACCCGCGTTCTGCCGGCGACCTACACGATCGAGCCGGTGCAAGATGGCCCGCGCACGGTCGAGCTCCGCCGCACCGGCGATGACAAGATCGTCGAGCTCGCGTACCACGTCGTCGCGGGCAGCGCTCCCGACTTCCCGGCGGTCGAGGCCGCGCTCGACATCCTGACTCGACAACCGACCGGCCGGCTGTACAAGAAGCTCGTCGAGCCGAAGCTCGCAGCGACGATCGACGCCACCGCGCCGCCGCTGCGCGATCCGTACCTCGCCGAGGTGATCGCCACCGTGCGCGACGCGAAGAACGTCGACCAGGTCGAGCGAACGATGATCGCGGACGTCGAGGGCTTTGGTGCGACGAAGATCGACAAGCGCGAGCTCGAGCGCTGGCGCACCGCGACGCTCAAGGAGCTCGAGCTGTTGATGAACGATAGCTCGCAGCTCGCGATCGCGCTGTCCGATTACGCTGCCGAGGGCGACTGGCGCACGCTGTTCGCGTACCGCGATCAAGTCCAGAAGGTCACGGTCGCGGACGTCGCGCGCGTCGCCTCGAGCTACTTCAAGCCGTCGAACCGCACGGTCGGCCGGTTCATCCCGACCAAAGATCCGTCGCGCGCGCCGCTGACCGAGACGCCGAACGTCGCCGACATCGTCAAGGGCATCGCGTCCGGTGACGTCAAAGACCAGGGTGAGCGATTCGTCGCGTCACTCGAGAACATCGAGGCGCGCACGCAACGCGGCGCGCTCAAGTCGGGCGTGAAGACCGCGCTGCTCGCGAAGAAGACGCGAGGCGGCCGCGTCGAGCTCGTGCTCCAGTTGCACTGGGGTAGCGCCGCGGCGCTGCAGAACAAGGGCGCGATCGGCAGCCTGATGGCCGCACTGATGGCGCGCGGCACGACGAAGAAATCGTTTCAGCAGATCAGCGACCTCGAGGACAAGCTCGAGGCCGACATCTCGTTCGAGGGTGCAGTCGATGGCCTGACGGTTCACGTCGAGACCGAACGCGATCAGCTCGCCGGTGCGATCGCGCTCGTCGGTGAGATCCTGCGCTCGCCGGCGTTTGCGGACAAGGAGCTCGCCGTGCTGCGCGAGGAGCGGTTAGCCGAGCTCGAAGGCCAGCTGAAAGATCCGAACGCGATCGCCGGCATCGCGCTCGAACAGCTGGCCAACAAGTGGCCGAGCAGCGACCCGCGCTACGTCGCCATGCCGGCGGAGTCGATCGCCGACATCAAGCGCGTCACCGCCGGGGACATTCGCGAGCTCTATCGCGACTTCGTGTCGGGCGAGCACGGCGAGCTCGCGGTCGTCGGCGACTTCGTCCCCGCAGATGTCACCGCCGCGTTCGACGCGGTGCTGAGCGGGTGGAAGGCCAAGCAACCGTACATGCGACTCGCGAACAAGACCTGGGATGTGCCCGGTGCTCGGAAGTCGATCGACATCAAGGACAAGGCGGAGACCGCGGTCGCGTTCGGCGAACAGCTCGCGCTACGCGATACCAGCCCGGACTTCGCGCCTCTCGAGATGATGTCGCGCATCCTCGGCGGCGATGCCGGCTCGCGGATGTGGATGCGGCTGCGCGAGCACGAGGGCCTATCGTATGGCGTCGGCTGTCAGGTCGTGGCGAGCGCGTTGGACGACTTCGGCTGGTTCAGCGGGTTCGCGATCGTCGCGCCGCAGAATCTGTCGAAGGCGAAGACCTCGCTCCTCGACGAGATCCAGAAGATCGCGAACGGCGTCGACGACAAGGAGCTGCAGCGGGTCAAGGCGGCGTGGAGCAAGGAGCTCGACACCGACCTGTCCAGCGACGACGTGGTCACGACCCTGCTCGCGCATCAGGCGTTCCGCGGCCGGACGATGGGCTACGAGGAGCAGCTGCGCACGAAGATCAACGCGGTCACGACCGCCGACGTCCAGCGCGTGGCGAAGCAGTTCTTGGTGCCGGGCAAGCTGTTGCTGGTCGACGCCGGCGACGTCGCGAAGAGCAAGTAGCACCTACCAGGCGTAGGTCTTCCAGAACGTCCACTCGAGCTGCGTCGCGCTCGCGTAGCCCGGGCACGCGTAGATGCCGGCGCTCGCCGGACCGCCGGCCCAGCAGTGACCCATGCCGGTCAGCGTGCACAGCGCGACCTGTCCGTCGGCCGGACAGCCGTCGTAGTACGCGCAGCTGCCCATCGCGACCGGCATCGTCGTCGTCGTCGTGCCACAGCCGTTCTTCTGCGCCCACATCGTCGCCGACGCGGTGTAGCCCGCCGGCGTGTTACCGGCCGGATCGTCGCAACCCTCGGGCACGACCGGATCCGCGGTGCCGTGGAAGATGATGATCGGCTTGTGGCCGGTCGGACACGCCGACAGATCGTGTGTCCCGCCGGAGTGCGGAGCGACCGAGCGGATGTCGTCGCGCATACAGCCGGTGTGATGCGAGAAGTAGCCGCCCATCGAGAACCCGGTGACGAACTCGTGATCGGTGTCGAGGCACTGGTCCTGCCAGACGTCCGCCTTCATCGCATCGAGGAATGCGAAGTCGTCGCCGGTCGCATCGGGCGGCGCGCCGAGCGAGTCCGGGCACACATTCGCGCCGACGTTCCACGGTGCGCCGAGCGAATCGGGACCGCCCTGGCCGTCGGGGAACACGACCGCGATGTGCTCGCTGTCGGCGAGCTCGGAGTACTGCGTGATGTCGAACATCTCGGACCCTGACATCGTGTAGCCGTGGAACACCGCGACGAACGGGATCGGCGTCGCCGGATCGACCGACGGCGGCAAGTAGACCGTGTAGGTGCGGTCGAGGCCGGCCGCGGTCACGGTGCGCGCGGTCTTGCCGCGCATGCCGGAGCGCGTGCCGCACGGGCCGGTCAGCGGCGGTGCGTCGACGAGCGGCGGCGCGTCGCTTGCCTTCGCGGGCGCGTCGTCGCCGACCCCGCCGCCGTGCGAGCCGCAGGCTGCAAGCGCGAGCGCGAACGCGAGGCGGCGCACCATCGCGCCGAGTCTAGCCCGACCGGTCCACCGACAGGGCGAAAACGTCCGTTAGCGCTCGTGAAACACCGCGTCGACGATCGCCTCGAGCTCGGGGTTCGCGTCGAGCCAGGTGCGATCCGCGACGAGCCGAGCGGCGAGCGCCGCGCGATCGTCGAACCGCTCCGCGCGCGTGAACGCATCGAACAGGAGGACCGCCGCGTGCGCCGCGAGCTCGGTCTCGGGTTGGTCGGCGATGACCGAGCGCAGGTTCGCGATCGAGTTGTCGACGTCATGAAACCGCAGCTCGAGCGCCGCCTCGAGGTACGTCATGCCGACGAGCTCGGGCGACGACTTGCCGTGCAACGTGGCGGCATAGGTGTGAAACGCGGCGATCAAGTCCGCGGCATGCTCGGGCAACGGCAACGCGACCGCGTAGCGCAGCCCCGAGTCGTCGTCGCGAGCGTCGTGCTCCGGGTCGGCCTCCCAGATCGCTTTGCGCGCGAGGACCGCGGCGTAGGCGGCCTCGGTGAGGTCGGCCGGCGACACCTTGCCGCGAGCGACGACCGAGTCGAACACGATCGCAGCGCTGCGATAGCTCGTGACCGCCGCGTCGCCCTGCTCGGCTTCGGCGCGCGCGTACCACAGGTCGGCGAGGTAGAGCTCGTCGCGGGCTGCGGTCGGCGCATCGGGCTGCGCCATCAGCTCGAGTCGATAGCCGTCGTCGGCGGCGGTGAAGTCGCTAGCGTCCTTCGCGGCGGCCCAGGCTGCGTGCTTATGCCGTGCGAGGTCGCTCGCGAACACCGCGACCGCGTCGCGGCACTTGTCGTCGGAGGCGAGCCCGCGCACGAGCTCGCGCGCGCGGTCATCGGTCGCGCTCTTGACGATTGCGGTGCGGCGCTCGCCGGCCAGGCTCGCCAGCTCGGCGGTGCCGTGCTCGCAGCGCTGCGGATCGCGAGCGGACTCACTCGCCACCGGCGCCGGGCGAGCGCCGCCGCAAGCCGTGAGTGCAACGACGATCGCGATCGCTCTCACGCTGTCGAGCCTCGCAGCTTTCGCGCGCCGCGCATCCGCTCGCCGAATAAGAACGTGTTAAACAACGGTCGCGCGCGGGACATCGGGGCGCAGCCTCCGGATCACGCGATGGCCGTCGCGCTCGAATCGCGAGCCGAGCAAGCTGCGGACGTCCGCGAGCAACAGCTCGTCCGGCGGTTGCGCGAGCCGCCAGCGCATCGCCAGGTCGTGCTCGCGCTCGAGCCGTTCGCGCATCGCCTCGGGCGTCGTGATCGCGACGAGCTCGGCGTCGCCACAGAACGCGCGATGGCGCTGGATCGCTCGAGAGGTCGGGGTGAGCGCGTCGAGGCTCTGGCGATGCCAGCTCGGCGGCTCGGCAAACCCGGGGCCGGCGCGCAGCGTCTGGAACACGGCGTCGCTCGTGTACGACACGAGTAAGACCCGCGCCGGCGCTCGATACCGCGCGGAGCCGAACACGAACGCGAGCATCGTGCCCACCGGGTCGACGTAGATCCGCACGACATTCCACGCCGAGCCGCCTTCGGGCACGCCGACGAGATCGACGAGCAGGGTGAAGCCGTTGGCGACCAGCACGTCGCACGCCGGTGCAGCGCGCACGGGTCGGACGACATCGTCGTCGCTCGGCCACGCGACGCGGTAGCGCATCGGCCGCTCGAGGATGTCGCGCGACCGCCGCACGCTGTCGATCGAGATCCGAATCGCGCGCGCTCGCGCGTGGGCGCGGACCGCGATGAACGCGCCCGCGACCGACAGCATGATGACGCCGGCGACCACGCGCGAGCTCCAGGATCTAGCCCTTCGGGCCGCCGCCGCGAACCTCGGCCGAGGCTTGCGCGTCGTACTTCTTGAAGTTCTCGCGGAACAGCGCCGCGACCTTCTTCGCCTTGTCGTCGTACGCGGCCTTGTCGGCCCACGTGTTGCGCGGCACGAGGATCTCCGACGGCACTTCGGCGCACGCGGTCGGGACCTGGAAGCCGAACACCGGATCCTCGACGGTCGGCGCCGACGCGAGCGCACCCGAGTGGATCGCGTCGACGATCGCGCGGGTGTACTTGAGCTTGATCCGCGAGCCGGTGCCGTACGCGCCGCCCGACCAGCCGGTGTTGACGAGCCACGTCGTCGCACCGTGCTTGCGCAGCTTGTCGGCGAGCATCTCGGCGTACTTCGTCGGATGCCAGACGAGGAACGGACCGCCGAAGCACGGCGAGAACGTCGGCTCGGGATCCTTCACGCCGACCTCGGTGCCCGCGACCTTCGCGGTGTAGCCCGAGATGTAGTGATACATCGCCTGGCCCGCGGTGAGCTTCGACACCGGCGGCAGCACGCCGAACGCGTCGGCGGTCAGGAAGATCACGTTCTTCGGATGGCCGCCGACCGCCGGCAGCTTCGCGTTCGGGATCGTGTCGAGCACGTAGCTGCCGCGCGTGTTCTCGGTGATCGACGTGTCGTTGTAGTCGACGACGCGATGGAACGGTTCGTACACGACGTTCTCGAGCACGGCACCGAACGCGAGCGCGTTCCAGATCTCGGGCTCCTGCTCCTTCGAGAGCTTGATCACCTTCGCGTAGCAGCCGCCCTCGATGTTGAACACGCCCTCGTCGCTCCAGCAGTGCTCGTCGTCGCCGATCAGCAGGCGCTTCGGATCGGCCGACAGCGTGGTCTTGCCGGTGCCCGACAGGCCGAACAGGATCGAGGTGTCGCTGCCGTCGCGCGCCTGAGTCGCCGAGCAGTGCATCGACAACACGCCCTTCTTCGGCATCAGGTAGTTCATGATCGTGAACACGCCCTTCTTCATCTCGCCCGCGTAGTCCGAGCCGAGGATCACGAACTCGCGGCGGCCGAGCGACAGGTCGATCGACGTCGCCGAGGTCATGCCCGCGGTGTGGCGGTTCGCCGGGAAACCGCCGGCGTTGTAGATCACGTAGTCCGGCTCGCCGAAGCTCTCGAGCTGCGCGGCGGTCGGTCGGATCAGCATGTTGTGCATGAACAGCGCGTGGTAGGCGCGCGACGAGATCACGCGGATCTTCAGCTGGTACTTCGTGTCCCAGCCGGCGAAACCATCGACCACGAACAGCCGGTCGCGCGTGTTCAGGTAGTCGATCGCGCGCTCGCGGTTGATCACGAAGCTCTGCGGGTCGAGCTTGATGTTGACGTTGCCCCACCACACCTCGTCGCGAACCTCGGGCTCGTCGACCACGCGCTTGTCGGTCGGGCTGCGACCGGTCTTCTTGCCCGAGTACGCGATCATCGCGCCGGCCGACGAGATCGCCGTGCCCTTCTCGAACTTGAGCGCCGCCTCGTAGAGAAACGCCGGCGTCGCGTTGCGGTGGATTTCCGAGACCGAGATGCCTTGCTTGTCGAGCGAGAACATGGCGCCAGGTATACACCAAGCCCTCCGGCCGCTCGCGGGCGAGTTTCGGCACGATGCCGCCGCCGGCGCCAACAAGACGGAAATTCAGCCGACCCAACGGATGGCGAGCGAGCGCAGCTCGTCGGCCGTTCCGGGCGCGACGACCGCGTCGATCCCGAGCATCGTCTTGAGTCGCTCGGGCACCATGCCGCGCGCGATGGCGATCACGCCACCACGGTAGCCACCCCACCTCGCCGACGTCAACGCGCTTTGCTCCGCGCTGCCGAGAGCATCGAGCTCCGCGATCACGAGCGAGACGCTCGGCCGCGCCCCGGGCATCAAGCTCGCTCCGATGTGCCGGGTCGACAGCGCGCGCAGCGGCTCGATCCCGGCGGCGCGCAGCTCGCTCGCGGCCCAGGCTGCGACATCTGGCCGCGGGGTCCACAGCAGCGCCTTCTTCGCCGCCGACGCGAGCACTGACAAGCCGGGCGAATACCCGGCGCGATGCTCCGCCGAAGGCGGAGCGGAGTTCGTCGACAGGTGGCCGCGTGGGTCGAGCATCTTGAGCAGGCGCTGCGACGGCATGATCACCGGTTCGACCGGGCTCGGAGCGAATCCACCCCTAGATTTCGCACGGTAACGGCCGATACCTGGACCATGGCGAACGAGGTCGTGCTCGGCATCGACTTCGGTACGAGTTACACGTCGGCAGGCGCGCTCGTCGCCGATCGCGTCGAGCTCGTGCAAGACAGCGGCGATACGGTCGTGCCGTCGGTGGTCTACGTGCCTCCGCGCGGCGGGATGGAGGTCGGTCGGCTCGCGTCGATGCGCCAGATGACCGATCCGGCCGGCGTCGTGCGCTCGATCAAGCGCTTGCTCGGAGTCGCGGCCGGATCTCCCGAGGCCAAGCGCTACGCCGTGAGTGCGCCGTTTCGGATCGATAGCGCAGGTGAGCGCATCGCGTTGGCGTTGCGCAGTGGCCCGTGCGCGCCCGAACAGATCGCCGGGGCGATCCTCACGCACATCCGCGGGCTCGCGGAGCGGCGGTTCGGTGGTCGCGTGACGAAGGCCGTGATCACGATGTGCGCGTGCCCGCCGATCGGCTATCGCGATGCGATCACGCGCGCCGCGAAGATCGCCGGGCTCGAGGTGCTCGAGGTCGTGGCCGAGCCGGTCGCCGGTGCGCTCGCGCTCGGGCTGCACGGTGAAGCGACCGAGCGCAAGCTGCTGGTCTGCGACTTCGGCGGCGGCACGTTCGACGTCTCCGCGGTCGTGCAATCCGGCCTGAAGTTCACTGCGGTCGCGACGTTCGGCGACCCGTACCTCGGCGGCGACGATCTGGATGCGGCGCTCGCCGAGGGCGTCGCCGGCATGGTCGTGCGCGCGACCGGCTACGACATGCACAAGGACGCCGTGCGCTGGGGTGAGCTCGCGATGCGGTGCGAAGCCGCAAAGCGCCAGCTATCGACCGCACACGCCGCGCCGCTGACGATGCGCGACGCGTGCCTCCACGCCGGCGCGGCGCGCGATGTCGAAGTCATCCTCGATCGCGCATGGGCCGAGGCCCAATGGGAAGAGTTGTTCGATCGTGCGCGCAGCGTGATCGACGAGACGCTGCGGCGCGCGACCTGGTCCGCTGCCGAGGTCGATCGCGTCGCGCTGATCGGCGGCTCGTCGCTCGTCCCGCGGTTCCGCAAGATACTCGGCGAGATGGTCGCGCCCGATCGCGTGATCGCGGCGCGCGATGCCGAGGTCGCGGTCGCGGTCGGCGCGACGCTGTTGACCGCGCGGTTCGCCTCCGAGCGCCGGCCGGTACCGGTGCCCGAGCTCGTCATGGCCTAGGTCTTTCATGGCGCAGTCCGAGACCCGAGTGCGAAGTTGGTCAGCCCTGCACGCTGCCCGCGGCCCAAGACCCCGACGACATCGCCGACGCGTGCCTTCGGGTCAACGCTCGCGACGAGCTCGGTGTGGAGATCGCGCGCCGCGGCGGCGCGCAACAGGGCGTCGAGCTCGGTGTCGGCGACCACCTTGCCCCCCACGACGACCTCGCCCTTTGGCCCGATGTCGATCACGAGGTTCGGCGCCGTCGACGCTCCGCTCGTCGCCCGGGCGCGCGCGAGCCGGATCAGGTGCGCGGCATCGGTACCGAACGCCAAGCGTGCGAGTCCCACGTTCTTGCCTGCTTCGAGCAGCGCGACGAGGCTCTGAACCGGCACCGCCGGATCGGCGACGATCGAGAGCTCCGTCTCGGGATCGCGCATCGCCGTTGCTCTCAAGCGAAGCTCGAGATCGGCATCCCCTGTGGTCTGCGCAGGCGCGCCGCGGTCGCTCGCGGTCACGCCGCCGGTGGCCGAGAGCGTCAGCACGAGCTCGGACGCCTCCTGCGCGACCGGACGCCGGGGCGGGTAGGTCCTGTCCATCCAGTCGAGCGTCGGGCACGACTTCACCCCGATCCGATCGACGATCGAATGAAGTGACCGGAGCAGGTGCGACGGGTCATCACCGGGCCCGGTGTGCGCGAACGCGTCGCGCAACTCCGTCGATTGGATCCGAGTCGCGATGTATTGGGAGAGGTCGCTGATTCGTTCCGGCCGACCGTTGGCCTCCCACGCCCCGCAGAACATCGCGACGTCATCGGCCAGCAGCGCATCGCGGCCCGAACAGGCCGCGACGGCGATCACGAGCCAGGCGAGCTTCATCGCGCTGATGCTGACACGGATCGTTACGGCGTGTTCGCGGTGCCCGGGGTCGGCACGGTACAGAAGATCCAGTCCGCGTTCGCGTTGTCGGTATCCTGGCCGTTCGGCTGGCGACACAACGAGCCGGTCACGGTGTTCGAGTCGGCGACGCTGGTCGCGAGCGCGGTGCCCTCGACGAGCGACACCGGGGTCGCGAAGCCGGTGAGCTGCGCCATCGTGATCGACCCCTCGTACGACAGCGCATCGATCACGGTCGGTCCCGACGTGTCGACGAGCGCGATGCCGTCCGGCGAGCCGTTCTGGACCTCGTTCGAGGTCCAACCCGGATCGTACTTCACCGCGGGGGCCATCACGTTGACCATCGAGCCCGCGACCACGAGGTAGCCGTGGCTCGGGATCGAACCGACCGACGACAGATCGACCGTCGAGTACACCGTGCTGTCGGCGCCGTTGACGAGCATGATCACCGTCGTCGCGAGGCTCTTCGTCGTCGCGGACGGGTTGTAGATCTCGATGAACTCCGCGGTGTCGGTCCCGATCTGATCGTAGTCGACCTCGTTGATCACGAGATGATCGGCGCCCGTCGAGACCGTGACGGTCGCGGTGCCCGACGTCAGCCCCGCGCTGCTCGCGGTGATCGTCGCGCTGCCGCTCGCCGCGGTGTCGGTGTAGGTGAACGTGCCCGAGATCTGGTTCGCGGCGATCAGCACCGACGTCGGCGTGAACGTGCCCGAGGCCGGTGCCACGCCGAGCGCGATCGTCGTCGCGACGGCGGCGGGAACGTCGAGCGAGACGACGAACGGCACCGTGCCGCCGACCGCCACCGCGGTGTCGCTCGGGGTCAACGTGATCGCGGTCGGCAGTTGCGCCGCGCCGAGCACTTGCACCGTCGCGGTTTGCATCCCGCCGCCGGTCGCGAGCTGCGCGGTGATCGTGACGGCGGCCGACTGGGCGACCGCGGTCACCGGCACGGGCGCGCTCGTCGCGCCATCCGGGATCGTGACGTTCGCGACGGTGAGCTTCGTGCCGTCGCTCGACATCAAGTTGACGACCGTCGCGCCCTGCGCCGGACCCGTGAGGTTAACGGTCAGCGGGGTCGGATACGTCGGCAGGTCGATCGTCATCCCGACCTTCGCGAAGCTGACCGCGGGCGTCATCGCGGCGAGCCCGGGCGCGCCGAGCACGAGATCCGCGGCGTTGCGCGGCTCGATCTTCGATTGCGACGAGCGCTCGGCGAGGATGCCGGTCACCGTGGCGTAGTTCTGGCCGACCGTCGGGTTCGCGGCGTACAGCAGATCGTTCATCAGGATCGTCGTCGCCGACCCCGCATCGGTCAACGTCGCGTCACCGGTCGCGGCGTTGAACGCGGTGACCGTCGAGCCACCGAGCGAGACGATGACGCCTTCGAGCGCCGCCGCGCGCGTGCCCCCGGTCGTGGCGTCGGTGTAGCTCACCGCGACCGGATCCGGCGCGGCTTCGGGACCGACCGCATCGACCGTCACGGCCGTCACCGCGTCGAGCTCGGTCTCGCCGCCGAACACGTCGACCGAGCCGGCGATGTCGACGCGCGCGCCGATCGTGGCGTTCGCGAGCGTCGGCGCCCCGGTGCCGCAGTAGACGAAGATGCCGGAGTTGTCCGACCCGGTGTAGCCGGTGTCGCCGGCCTTGACCTGCGCGAAGAAACCGTTCGTGCCCACGCCGGTCACGATCGCGTTCTGCACGACTACGACGGTGCCGACCGAGACCATCGCGCTCTTGATCGCGTAGATCGTCTCCGGGCAACCCTGGTTGCCGGGATTCGCGACCGTGGGACACGCATCGCACGCATCGCCCTTGCCATCGCCATCGGTGTCGGTCTGGTCGGGGTTCGCGACGTCGGGGCAGTTGTCGACCGAGTTCGCGATGCCGTCATGATCGCGGTCGTTCGGGTCGACCGGCGTGCACGACGTGGTGTTCGCGTCGAGCGGGCACGGATCGCACGCATCGCCCACGCCATCGCCGTCGGCGTCGCCTTGCACCCCGTTATCCATCGGCCGGATCGGGTTGAACACGCTCGGACAGTTGTCGGTCGCGTCGGGTACGCCGTCGCCGTCGCTGTCGGTCGCACTCGTCGTGCCGTCGTAGACCGACGAGCCGTTGACCGCCGTCGGCCGCTTCGGGGTGCACGACGGCTCGTTCGCCGGCGTCGCATCGCACGAGAACGTCGGATAGATCGATGCACCGACCGACGTGGTCAACGCCGCCAGGTTCTTGCCGACTTCGCTCGTCAAGCACACCTGCTTCGAGGTGCCGCATACGTCGAGCGTGTCGCAGCCGGTCGACAACGTGCCGAGCAGATTCGCATCGCCGTACAGCGCCTTGCCGCCGCGCAGGACGAGCACGACGTCGGCCGGCTGTGCTTCGATCACCGCGCGGTACGGCGCCTTGCCGTGCGCCGCGAAGATCGTGATATCGGCGGTCTTGCCCTTCGCGAGCAGGCCGATCGTGTCGTCCATCTTCGTGATCGCGGCCGCGTTCGCGGTCACCATCTGCCACAGCTGCTCGTCGCTGAAGTACGAGCCGAGGCGCGTCTGGTTGAAGCTGTCGGCACACGTCAGCTCGCGCAGCAGGTTCATCGAGCCCGACGGCATCCAGTCGGTGCCGAGCGCGATGTTGATGCCGAGCCTCGCGGCGACCGTGACGCGCGCGGTGTCACCGTACAACGTGAGGTTCGAGCGCGGCGACCAGATCAGGCCGGTGCCGGCCGCGGCCATCGCGCCGTAGTCGGCCGGGTTGAGCCCGACGCCGTGGATGATCGCGGTCTTCGACAGCACCAGGTCATCGGACACGCCGGGTGCGGTCGAGTCGTACGTCGTCGAGCTCTCGCACAAGAACTCGTTGTGCGCGGTGGTATCGACGCCTTCCGCGGTGTGCGGCTCGTACGCGTCGACATCGGCGAGCGATGCGGCGGTCGTCGGCGTTCCGCCGTAGTTGCAATCGGTCGTCCGGCGCGTGCCGCTCGAGTCATCGAGCGGGAACGTGTCGAAGTCGACCGGGCCCTTGGTCAGACCTTCCATGTCAGCGGCGATGTCGAGGTTGCGTAGCAAGCCGGGCTGGCCACCCGAGCCGACGATCGACGTCGCGCCGCCCATCAGGAACCGCAGCTCGCCCCAGTGAATCTGATCGGCGGTCGCGCCACCCTTCGACGGAATCTTCGTGTGACCGTCGAGGCCCTCGCGCCACTGCTGACGATCGTCGTAGCGCTCGCCGCTGTCGGTGTACGGCAGATCCTGCGTGTACGTGATGTGATCGTGCGTGTTGATCAGGCCCGGGGAGATCGAAGCGTCGGGACATGACAGCGTCGTCTCGCCACCGGTCGCGCAGCCGCAGCCGACGCACGAGATCTGGCCGGTCGCATCGAACGCGACCTGACCGCCGTGATAGACGGTCGTCGGCGTCAGCACCGTGCCCTTGATGATCGTCGACGTGCTGCCCGGGGTGAGATCGCACGTGCCGGTCGTCGCGGGCGGCAACACCTCGCACGTGACATCGGTCTGCGCGGCGTCCGCGGTGCCGGCGTCGATCGCTGCGTCGGAGTTGTTGTGGCTCTTGCCGCCACACGCGGCGACGAGGATCGAGATCGAGATCGAAGCGGCGGCAGCGCGAAGCATAGGGCGCGCAAGCTATCACCAGGGGAACAACGCCCCAACGGAAATCGATCCTCGTTTCAATCCGCGGCGTCGGTCGCGGGCGTCGGCGTAACGTGTTGCGGAGTCACAGCAATCGCGACCGCAACCGGGATCGGACGCGGCGGCTGCGGTGGTCCTGTCACATCGCCGCCACGTCCGCGGTCCCGGGCGCGCTTCACGGTCTCGCTCGCGGTGACCAGGATGAGCCCGATCGCGGCGTAGATCACGAGCGTCGTGCGGCGCGCGATCGTGAGCGCCGAGCCATAGCCGGGCTTCTCGCCGAGCAAGCGGAACAGCTTGTAGAAGCCGAGCTCGGAGACGCCGATCCCCATCGGGACGAGCGTCGCGGCCATGTACACCACGAATCCACCGACGGTGTAGCCGGCGACGAAGCCGATCGTGATCGGGCCGCCGATCGCGTGCAAGATCATCAGCGACAACGTCATCGACGTCAGCCGCGACAGCACCACCATCGCGATGCCGAGCCAACGATCGCGCTTGCGCGCGCCGGCGACGAGCCCGAGCTTGTCGTCGACCGCCGACAGCTTCGCTTCCCACCGCGCGTAGCGCGTCTTCGACAGGATGCGAAGCCTCACCGCGAGCCTCGCGATGCTCGCGAGCGTGCCGGCGCGGACGAGGAAGTAGAGCCCGACCGAAATCAGCGTACAGATCAGGCACGCGACGAGGAACATCCACTTCAGCGCTGTCGGCATCGGCACGAGCAGCACCATCACCGGCGCGGCGACCGCAACCATCCCGAGCTCGACCGTGAAGCTGACGATGTTGTAGAGCAGGATCGTGGCGACCGCGCGCGAGTCACTGACGTGCTCCGCGAGCACCGAGATCTTGACCGCCTCGCCGACATTGCCGCTCGGGGTCACCGCGTTGACCGCGCGCCCCGCGAGCTGCGACAGCAGGGCAGATCGAAACCTCACACTGCCTTGCTCGGGTGACATGAACGCGCGGATCGCGACCGCATCGAGCGAGGTGATCACGACCTCGAGCGCGACCACGGCGAACCACCACCAGCCGATCTGCTCGAGGTAGATGCCGAGCGTGCGTAGTCCCATCGAGTGGACGGTCCACACCAGTGCGACCACCCCGATCACCAGGGAGATCCTGGTGACCCAGCGGGCCCACGTCGGTCGCGACATACTCGAATAGCTATAGCAACATTGGCGCTTCGAACCTAGTCCAACGGCTGTTCGAGGCTGTCCGCGACGAAGCCCATGACCTCGGCGAGCATCTGGCCGAAGTCGTCGTAAAACTGCTGGTCGAGCGCGTTGTCGCGCGCGTCGTACATCAAGACCGGATACTCGCCGGTGGGCGTTGGCCGGCTGACGTCCAAGCAAAACCATTCCTGGAACTGGGCGCCCATCGCGACGACCACGAGGTGCTCGCCGAGCCGGCGCTCCTCTCGTGCCTTGAGCGTGCGATGCACGACATCGGTGTCGGACGTCGCGACGCCCACGAAGTCATGGACGATCCCGAGGTGAGTCGGGATCGTGATGCCCCCGAACGTCCGCAAGAACGTCCGGTACGACGGAGGGAAGGTCACGCCGAGTGCTTCTTCGGCGGCGGAGATCGCCGCTTCCGGGGCGGGCCCTACGATCGTGCACGGATCTTCGTGCTCGGTGAGGCGGCGGCGAACGCGTTCGACAAGCTCGATGGTGTCGGGGATCATGGCGTACCGGTTCCATTATGCATCGGAGATCGGCGGCGGCAGCGCGAAAGTCGCGCGACCTCACGATGCGATCGATTCGGGCCACGAGCCCTCACGTCTCCGTTGACATTTCTTGGCGACGGCGATCGCACCACCCGCGGCGCGATCAGGACGGTCGAGGCATCGCGGCAGGAAAAGTCAAGGCGTCGACGACCGCGAGCTCCATGTCCGTATCGGTGATCTGAAAAGTCGCTTGCATCACGCCCATGAAAGGGATCACGCGCCAGCTCGCGACGGTCGCGGGCATCTCGGCGACGAGCGTGTAGACCACGATCCAGTAACGATCGACCGGATCGGGCAGCGATTGCGCGACGCGCGCGAGCTCGCCGAAAACCTCGGCGCCGGGACCGCGTGGTCGACGGAACGCGCGGTAGAGCTCGGCGTCGAGCTCGTCCTTCGACAGCGCGAGATCGGGGATCGCGGCGAAGAAGTCGCGGATCTTGAACCGCTGTTCGTCGTTCGCCATCGACCGCGCGAGGGCGCGCAGCGCGAACACCTCGCACGCGACCGCGATCATCTGCTTCACCCGCAAGTAGCGGTCGTCGATGTAATCGGTGAGCACGCCCCGCTGTGCCGCGGCGACGACGTGCTCGGCTTCGCTCTGGCTGATCCGCAGCGCGATCCGCAACGCCTCGAGGAAGTCGAGCTCGCCGCGCACGAGCTGCTGGTCGGCGACCGCGACCTCGGCGGCGAGGCCGAACGCGGTGATGCGATGGATCCGCGCCGGCAGGCCCTTCGCGATCGCGGCGGCGCGCGCGTTGGCCTTACCGGCGAAGCGGATCGCATCGTTCGACAGATCGATCAACGTCCGAGCGGCGGTCGCGCCGAGGCCCTGAAACATCGGATGGGTGTCGAGCTGATGCTGGACCGCAGCCAGCTCGCGCGCGTCGACGACGCCATCGGCGTTCATCGCGCCGATCATCGCTTCGACCAGGAACCGCCGCGGATCGTTCGGGCGCAGCGTGCCGCCGAGCAAGCCGTTGACCGTGCGTTCCATCTCGATCGAGTCTACACGAGCGCATCGATCGCGATCACGAGCGCGACCGAGAGACCCGCGATCACGGCCACGCGCGTGGCGAGCGCGCTTGACACCGCAGCTGGAGCACGCCCGCGCGCTTTCGCCTCCCGCAGCGACGCGAAGCAGCCGGCGACCGCCGCGAGCACGGTGAGCACGCCGAGGATCGGCGCGAGTGGAAACTCGGTCGGTTGCTCTCGCTCGAGGCGGGCGCTCTCGTCGGCGATCGCCTGCGGCGCGACATCGGGCCCTTGCTCCCGGCGGAACTGCGCGAGCTCGTGCTCGATCACGCGATCGCGCTCGGGCATCTTCATCGCGATGTAGCCGGCGTCGTGGCTGAGATAGACGTTGCCCCAGTAGAGCGCGACGTTGAGCGCGAGCGCCGTGACGATCGCGATGATCCAGCCGCGTCGCGGTGTTGCGAGCGCGATCGCGGCGAACGCGGTGCGCGCGCCGCCGAACGCCGCCGCGAGTCCGAGCGCACACGCGGCGAGCACGAACGGGAGCCGCGCATCGCCGAGGTTGACGTACAGGATCCACCCGTCGCCGTACCCGTACCAGGTGCCGGTCGCCAAGTACCACATCGCATGGACGACCATCGCCGCACCGATCGCACGCACGATGCGTGCGGCGAGGCCGTCGCGCTTGCGTAGCGCGATCCACAGCGCGGTGCCGACGATCGTCTCGATCGCGATGCCGCCCATCATGACGGCGACAGAGCTCGCAAGACCGGCCTCGAGGTCGGTGCGGACCCAACCGCCCGCGAACCAGAACAGCTTCGCCGCCGTGATGTGTCCGCCGAGCGCGATCGCGGTCCCACCGTGCCCGACGAATTCGTGCAGCACGAGGCCGAGCCGGCTCGTCGCCAACGCGGCGCAAGCGAGCAGGATCGTTAGTCGAGCTGTGTCTTTGTACATGGTGACGTACAGCGGCTATCATTATAACGATGGGACGGGTGCTCCTAGCCGGCGCACTCCTGGTCGCGGCGGTCTCCGTCGCGAGCGCCGGGAACCGCAAGGTTACCGTCGAGACTGACCCGCCGGGCGCGAAGGTCTACCTCAACGACAAAGAATCGGGCGCGGTGTGCGACGCGACGCCGTGCACGATCGAGGCGCCGATCGGCGACACGCCGATCATCGTCGAGCTGCCCCACTACGAAGCCGTGCTCGACAACCTCGTCGTGAGCAGGCGCGGCAGGCCGCCGATCGTCAAGTTCAAGCTCGACAAGAGCCCGGGCGGCACGATCGTGGTCGATGGCGCGCCCGGTGCCACGATCAAGGTCGACGACGAGGACCAGGGCAAGTCGCCGAATCGGATCGACGTCGACGAGGGCCAGCACCACGTCGTGATCTCGCTCGGGGGCAAGGCGATCGTCGACAAGACGGTCGACGTCGAGGCCGGAGGTGAAACCGCGGTCACCGCGAAGGCTCCGGCCGTCGCGATCAGGCCAGAGCCGGCGACACCCGCGGGCCCGGATCCCACCGAGACGCTCGATGGCGGCGGGGGCATCGTCAAGCACGCACCAGAGAAGGCCTCGACGTCGCGCTACATCAACGTGTCGGCGATGGGCGACGTCGGATTTCGCACGTTCGCGTACAGCGGGGCGAGCGGCAACAACGTGCGCGACGAGTCCGAAGGCGGGCAAGTCCTCGTCGGCCCGGCGGTCGAGCTCTGGCCCGGCGACTTGCTCGGCGTGCACGCGTTGCATGGCCTGTCGCTGTTCGCGCGCTTGGAGTTCGGCGTCCATGATCAGGACGTCGTGCCGAAGACCACCGGCGTGTTCGGCGGCAAGGTCACGACGTTCTGGCGCAGCTTCGAAGCGAGCGTGCGCCAGCGTTTCGCGATCGGGAGCTCCGGTGCGGTCGAAGCGAGCGTCGGCTTCGTCCGCGACCAGTACGAGTTCAACGCGACAGACTCGAACGATGTCGGCCTCGTGCCCGACGTCGACTATCAGGCGCTGCGGATCGGCGTGCGCGGCGCGCTGACGCTCGGCTCGGTCGAGCCGTACCTGTCGGTCGAAGATCGCATCGTGTTCTCCGGCGGTGAAGTCGGCGAGCGCTTCGCCCATTCGAGCGTCAACGGCATGCGCGGCGCGATCGGCGCGGCGATCCACTCGGGACCGATCGCCGCTCGGATCGAAGCCTCGTACACGCGCTACACCTGGGACTTTCAGGTCACGGACCCGATGCCGATGTACACGGCGACCGGCGCGACCGACTCGGTAGCGTTGATCTCGGCGACCCTCGGCTATCAGTACTGAGTGACCAAGCAGCGGTGCGGCACGATGGGAAGCGCTTCGGTTCCTACCAGATCGTGCACGCCTGCGCCGGCTTCATCGGCGTTCCGGCCGCGCAGCTGAACGCCTTCGCGAACTCCGGCAGGTTGCGCAGCGCTCCGTAGACGCGGAACTTCGGCGGCGCGTGCGGATCGACGGTGAGCCGGCGCTGCACTTCGGCCGGGCGATCCTTCGAGCACCACGCCTGACCGACCGCGAGGAAGAACTGCTGATCCTCGGTGAAGCCGTCGGCCTCGATCGGGGGCGCGCCCTTGCGCAGCGCGCGGTAGGCCCGGAACGCCATCTTGACGCCGCCGAGATCGGCGATGTCTTCGCCGAGCGTCAAGCGGCCGTTGACGAAGCCGCCCGGCAACGCCTCGAACGTCGAGTACTGATCGGCGACGCACGTGGCTTTCGCGTCGAACTTCGCCTTGTCCTCGGGCTGCCACCACATCTTGAGGTTGCCGTCGGCGTCGAACTGCGAGCCTTCATCGTCGAAGCCGTGAGTGAGCTCGTGGCCGATCACCATCCCGATGCCACCGAGGTTCGCCGCGACGCTGCGATCCGCGCCGAAGAACGGTGGCTGCAAGATGCCCGCTGGCAGCGCGGTGTTGTTCTCGGTCGGCTCGTAGTACGCGTTGACCGTGTACGAGTTCATACCCCACTCGGCGCGATCGACGGGCTTGCCGGACTTGGCGAGCTGGCGATGGGTTTCGAACGCGCCCGCGCGCAGATCGTTGCCGGCGAAGTCGCCGCGCTTGACGTCGAAGTCATAGACGCGCCACTTATCGGGATAGCCGATCTTGCGGACGATCTTCGCGAGCTTGGCGGCCGCGGTACGCTTCGTCGCGTCGCTCATCCAATCGAGCTGCGCGATGTCCTCGCCCATCACCTCGATGATCTTGTCGACGAGCTTGGTCGCGGTCTGCTTCGCGCTCGCCGGGAAGTACTTCTCGACGTACTGCTGGCCGAGCAACTCGCCGAGCCCACGCTCGGTCGCATCGACGCAGCGCTTGCCGCGCTCTTGCTCTCGCGCCTGGCCGGTCAGCAGTTTCTTGAGCTCGAACGACTCCTCGTCGAACGCCTTGCCGAGCTCGAACGCCTCGTCCTCGACGAGGTGGTAACGCAAGTAGTTCGCCCATTGCGCCGGCTTGAACTTCGCGCGCAACGCATCGAGCCCGGCAAAGAACTTCGGCGTCGTGACGTTGATCTTGGCGCTCGGCGCAAAGCCTAGGCTCTTGAAGTACGCCTTCAAGTCGATCGTCTTGATCTGCTTGCCGAGGTTCGCGAGATCGGTCGGGTTGTAGTTGGCCTTGGGATCGCGGCGCTCGACGCGGGTCTTCGTCAGCTTCGCGATCTCCGTTTCGATCGCGACGACGTCTGCGGCGCCCTCGGCCTTGCCACCGGCGAGTGCGAGCATCTTGCCGACGTGACCCTGGTAGCCTTCGAGCTGTGGCTTGAACTTCGCGTCGAGGTAGTAGTCGCGATCCGGCAAGCCAAGGCCCCCGGTGTCGAGCTCGGTGATCTCGTTGACCGAGTCGTGGAAGTCGGGGGTGCTGTCTTCGGCAAACACGACGTCATCGCCGACCCTGTGGAGCGCGACGACCGCGGCGAGCCATGACTTGTTGTCTCTGACCTTGCCGATCGTGGCGAGCAGCGGCTTGATCGCGCTGGTGCCGGCCTTGTCGATCGCGGCCTCGTCCATGCACGACGCGTAGAAGTCGCCGAGCTTCTTCGCGTTCGGGTCCGCGTTCGTCCCCTTGGCATCTTCTTCGAGCATCGTGCGGAGCTCGGCGTTGTTCTTGTCATCGATCTCGGTGAAGCGCGCGTAGCGAGCCCGATCCTCGGGCAGCTTGTTCGCGGCGAGCCAACCGCCGCACGCGAACTGATAGAAGTCGACGCACGGATCGGCGGTGCGATCGAGCGAGCCGGGCTCGAGCCCGACTTCGCTCAGCGACATCTTCTGCGCCGCGACCTTCGCTGGCCCCGGCGGCGAAGTGGCGGCCGTCGCGGCGCCCGCGCTGCCCGTGATCTGTGGCGCGGCCGGCGTCGACGGGGGCGGCGTCGGCTGTCCCGAACAAGCGGCGAGGACCAGGATCGTGGCGAAGCGCGTGGTCATGGTCGCGGACGCTAGCACGGTCGCCCGGCCGGGCGCGCGGTCACCGGGGCGTGCCGGCAATCGGGTCGAGGCGCCACACCGTGGCTCCCTCGCCCGCGAACAGTGCGCGAGCGCTCGCGTGCTCGGCGGCGGCGATCGGCGCGACACTGACCGCAGCATGCGGCAGCGAGACGACGTAACGCAGCCGATCGGCCGGCAGCGGTCGATATGGCCGCGTCGCGATCACGACCTCGCATCGCGTCGCCCAGATCAGCTCGGGCGCATCGCGGGCCGCGATGACGCACGGCTTGCCGGCGGCGTCGCTCCTCAGCGCTGCGGCGGCGTGCCACAGCGGCCCGCGTTGCCGCGTCAAGTAGTGCGCGAGCGGCACGACCGCGATCGCGGCACCGAGCCATGCGAGCACGATCAGCGCCGGGCCGAGCCGGCGACTCGCTTCCGGGAGATAGCGCAGCAGCGCGTCGACTCCGAGCACGACGAGCAGCGCGGTCGCGACGAACACGTAGCGCGGCTGCGCGTGGCTCTCGAGCCCGAGCACGATGATCTGGCCGAGCGCGACGAGCGCGAGAAACAGCGTCGGGCGCCAGCGCTCCGGCGGGCGTGCGATCGAGACCAGACCGGCGATCATCACAGGTGCGACGAGCGCGCCATAGAACACGAAGGGGATCGCGGTGACGTAGGTGACGAGGCCTTCACCGATGAATTCGCGGCGCGGCATCGCGGCGCTTACCGACATGATCCCGAGTACCTCGCCGGTCGTGGACAGCGAATGGATGATGTGAGGGGCGAGCAACGCCGCCAACGCGGCGACAGTCGCGAGCGCGCGAGCGGGACGCGCGATGATAGGTCGCCACCACACGCCGACCGCCGCGACGCCGACGAGCGCGATCACCGGCGCGCTGCCGTAGCGAAAGTAGAACGCCGCCGCGAACGCCGGGGCCGCGCCGACCAACCGCCAGCGCGGACCGCCGACGCGATCGAGCTCCCCGATCAGGATCGCGATCCCGGCGAGCACGCACGCCGTCGCCGGCAAGTCACCGATCAGCTCGGCGCTGTGGATCACCATCGGATGCGCGCCCGCGATCACCGCGGCTGCCCAGGCGCCGGTGCGATCGCCGAACGCCGCGCGACCGACCGCGAACGTCCCGACCACGACGCCGACGCCGAGCAGCACCGGCACGATGCGCAGCGCAAACTCGGACCCACCGAGCCAAATGCCGATCCGGGCGAGCGCGATCACGCCTTGCGACCGATACAGCCACGCCGGAGCATCGCCGCGCGCGGCGGCCGCGAACGCGGCTTCGTCGTGACCGAGCGGGGGATTTGCGACGAGCGCGAGCAGCGCGACCGCGAGCCACGCGGCGATCGCGAGCAGCAGGATGCGGCGTTCGGTCGTCACCAGCGGTGACCTTACACGCATCGGGGCAGCGCGCCCGGGGTGCCTCTGTGGGCGTGTCGATCTCGCGCGTGGCTAACAGGGACAGCCGAAGAACTGCAGCGGCATCCGGGCGAGCTCTTCACCGTCGGCCGTGATGAGGACCTGATCACCCTCGACGAACGGTTGGCCGATCACCTCGAGGTCGCCATCGCCTTCGACGTCGACCAGGCTCTCGATGATGCCGAGCTCGGGGAGGTCGCGCTGCTGCACCGTGACGAGGTCACCGTTCGGCGCGACCCGATAGAGTCCCCAGATGTTGATATCGGTGCCGCCGCACGTGAAGCCATTGGACGCGTGGACGGAGATCCATGTCACCCCGGTCACCGGGTGGCGGACGATCCGCGTGTCGAGCTCGGCCGCGGCGACCCAGTCGCCGGCTTGTCCGCTCTCGCGCCACACCTGCGTCACATGCACGGCCAGATCGGACGCGAGCAACCTCGCACGCGCTTTCGAGGCGAGTCCTACGTCGGCGACCGGTCGCGGCACGATGATCGGCGCGAGCGCGGCGTCGCGCGCGAAGGTGCCGGTGCAGCGATCGAGCTTCGCGGCGACCATGACGTCGCCGTGCTCGAACAGGCTCGCCGCGGTCCAGTGGCCCGAGTTGTCGCCGGCGTAGGCTGGATCGCCGGTGAGCCGAGCGACCGCGGCAAAGCCCGTGACCTTCGCCCTGCACGTGCCGTCGACGATGACCGACCGCCCGAGCCAGGCGCGTTGCTCGCTGGTCAGGTCGCGGCCATCGATCGCGGCGATCGCCGCGGTCGCGCCATCCTCGTTCACGACGTGCGCATGGCGATAACGCATGGTCGCGACGGCATCATCGAGCCGGACATACGAATCACCGCCGGCGGTGAACACGAACAGCAGCTGGGTCGTGTGCGGTGGCGGCGCCGCTTCGATCGGCTGCACGACCCGCGCCGGTGGCAGGATCTCGCTTGGCATGGTGATTTCTGCCAGCTCACCACTCGGCGCCGCCGCGGAGTGCAGTGCCGGCATGGAAGCAACCAACAGGCCGACCCCGCCAGCGACGGCGGCGATACCAAACGGGATCGGGCGCATGGCGGCTAGGCGATCGAGCATGGCGATAACCAATGCAAGCGATGCGCCCTTCCTGGATGCGTGTCGCCACGCGCAGATAGCCGCGGACGCGTCCGTCGAGACACGACAGACCGAGGCGGGGTCTCACGCGTTCTATGTGCGATGACGCGCCGCGCCTGCGGTCGGATCCCGATCGCGTGCGCGCCGCTGCTGATACTCGCTGGCCGCGCACACGCCGCCCCGGCTCACGCTGGCTCGGTGCGCTACGCGGAAGCGGGCGCCGCGTGGGCCGCGTGCTTTTCTCCCGAGGATGCACCGGTCGAGCTCCCAGCCGAGTCGAGCGCGGATGACCCGGATACGAGCGTCACCGTTACGCGGATTGGAGCCCATATCGAGATCGCGAGCGACTCGGGCGGCTCCGGCTCGGACGCGGTCTTTAGCGGAACAACGATCGACTTCAACCCGCGGACCTGCGCGACGCTGTGGGCGCGCGACTTCACGTACGACGGAGCATTTGCGCGTGAGGTCCGAGTTGGTTGGGTCAAGCGCGGTGCACCGAATGATCGCGAGCTCGCCAGCCTCGTCGCAGCGCCCGCGGTCGCCGACGCCCCTGCGTTCGCGATGGCTCGAACCTGGCTCGACCACAGTTGCGCCGGCGGGCCAGAGTCCACGCTCGACTGGTCACCCGGCCGGCTGCTCGCGGGTCCGATTGCCCCCGCGCAAGCTTGGCTGACCGGCGTACCCGCGACATCACGGAACGGCTTCTGGTCCCTCGACGCGCTGCACGCGATCGGCGCGCGCGCTTCGATCGCGGTCGAGCTCGCCAAGGACTCCGAGTTGATACCGCGGCTCGCGGGCGATCGGCTCATCGGGTCGTGGTCCCCGGCCTGCCGGCGCCAACCAAGACCTTCACGGTCGGAACCATCGAAGTGCGCGAGGCAGAGATGCCGGGCCGCAACAGCGGACGAGCGATCGCGCTCTACGATCGGGCGACGAACCGACATCGCTGGGTGTTGTTGACCCGCGGCTGTATCCAGGGTTCGACCGTGCGGTGGCTGGGCGCGATCGGTGCGCGCGCGATCGGAGTGACCTCATCCCGGCACGGCAGGTACGCGCAGGGCGATGCGATCGTCGTGCTCGACACCGCGGCGGGCATGGCGTGGGCGGTGAAGCTCCCAGCCGCCACGACCGAGGATGGGGTCGATCATTCCGGCGCGAAGCTCGCTGGCTCGACGATCACGTTCGGCAGCGACAAGGCGAGCGCTGCGGTCGATCTCGCGCCGGCGCTCGCCGAGCTGCCGATCCCGTCCCCGTAAGTGGACAAAAGAGACAGCGTCCCCAGAGAAGCGACAGCGTCACAACACCGAGCGCTCGAGCCGCAACACCTCGGCGAGCGACCACGCCTGAAACGGGCAGCCGCCGGCGGCGTGGGGCAGATCGCCATCGCAGACCTCGGGCACGTGGCCGACGAACCGCGCGCGCAGCGGCGCGACGAACCGCTCGCACGCCTCGCGCTTGACCTCGGCGGTAGCGCCGCGCACGCGCACCCAGGCCTCGACGAACGGCCCGAGCAGCCACGGCCAAACCGTGCCCTGGTGATAGGCGCGATCGCGATCTGCGGGGCCGCCGATGTAACGCCCGCGATAGCGCGGATCGCGCGGCGACAACGTGCGCAGGCCGGCCGGAGTCAGCAGCTCGGCCTCGACCGCATCGACGATCGCGCGCGCGCGCTCGCCGTCGACGAGTTGGAGCGGCAGGCCGCCGACCGCAAAGATCTGGTTCGGCCGAACGCTCGCATCGACCGGACCGGCGACGTGATCGCAGTCGATCACGTCGAACAGCTGGCGCCGCGAGGGATCCCAGAACCTTGTCGCGAACGCGGCCCGGCCGCGATCGTAGAGCTCGCGCGATCGCGCGTTGCGAGCACCGGCGATCGCGAGCGCGTTGAGCCACAGCGCGTTGACCTCGACCGGCTTGCCGATCCGCGGCGTGATCACCTCATCGCCGAGCTTCGCGTCCATCCAGGTCAGCTGCACGCCGGGTTCGCCGGCGGCGAGCAAGCCATCGTCGGCCGCGGCGATGCGATGGCGCGTGCCCGCGGTGTAGCCGGCGACGATCGCGTCGATCGCGGCTTCCAGGCTCGTGCGATCGGCGGCGGCGACGTCGCCGTCGAGATAAGCGGCGGCGGCGATCACGAACCACAGCGCCGCGTCGACCGAGTTGAAGTGGGGCGCCGCGCCGTGCTCGGCGAAGCAGTTCGGCAGCATGCCGCCGTCGACGACGCGCGACCACGTCAATAAGATAGCTCTAGCATCGTCGCGGCGACCGGTCGCGAGCGCCAGCCCGCGCAAGGCGATGAACGTGTCGCGCCCCCAATCGCCGAACCACGGATAGCCCGCGATCACGGTCTTGCCGGCGCCGCGAGCGACGACGAAAGCCGCGGCACACGTGTCGACTTGGCGCCGGCGCTGCGCTTCCGCCGCGAACGTGCGATCGACGAGGTCGCGCGCGTGGTCGGCTTCGATCGCGCCCGCCGCAAATGCGAGCGTCGCGGGCGCCGCGAGATCGAACGTGAAGCTGCCCGGCGTCGCCAGATCCTCGATCGAGTCGAGGCCGCGATCGCGCTCGGCGGCGAGCTCGAACCGGCGATACCAGTCCGGCGCGTGGTCGTAGCGCCCGTTCGCGATCGCGGCGATCGCGGGGAGCTCGGGATACGGCCGCCACGCGACATGCTCGCCCTCTACGTCCGCGCTGAAGTCGAAGCGCGCGTTCTCGTGATGCGTCGCATGAAAATCGCGACCGGCGAGCAACGGCCGAACCCACAGCGACGCCGGCCGCGCGCCGTCGTACGTCCAGCGCACCACGACGCGCGACGCCATCGCGAGCTCGCAGGTGACGCGCGCGCCGCCCGGGAGCTGCCAGCGCCAGGTCGGCCACGGCGTCGCGACAAATTCGGCGAGGTGGGTCGCGCCATCGGGATCGATCACTCCACCCGCGTAGCGATGCGCCGACAGCGCGAATCGCCCCGCCGGTGTCGTCACGAACACTTCGAGATCCGCGACGAGCACGACGCGACCACCTGGAGGCTCGGTCGCCGCGCACAACAGCGCGTGATAACGCCGCGTCCGGATGCCGTCGGCCGTGCCCATCGCGAACCCGCCGAGCCCATCGGGCTCGAGCCACTCGCGCTCCGGTGCGATCACTTGCCGATCCGCGCCGCGGCGACGCGCTCGACGAGGTTCGCGGCGAGCGCGGTCCACCCGGTCTGGTGACTCGCACCGAGCCCGCGGCCGTCGTCGCCGTCGAAGTACTCGTAGAACAGGACGAGTTCCTTGAACGCGGGGTCGTCCGCGTAGCGCTTGCTCTCGCCGTGGCACGGCCTGCGCCCGCGCGCGTCGGCAGTGAACAACCCGACGAGCCGGCGCTCGAGCTCGCCCGCGACCTCCGCGAGCGTCATCATGGTTTGCGAGCCGGTCGGGCACGCGACCTTGAGCTCGTCGCCGTAGTAGTGGTGATAGCGCTTGAGCGCCTCGATCAGCAGGTAGTTGACCGGGAACCACACCGGGCCGCGCCAGTTCGAGTTGCCGCCGAACAGGCCGCTGTCCGATTCGCCGGGGGTGTAGTGGACCTCGAACTCCTCGCCAGCGAGCGGCAGCACGAACGGATGGTCCTTGTGATAGCGCGACAACGAGCGCACGCCGTACGGCGACAACAGCTCGGTCTCGTCGAGCATGTAGCGCAAGACGCGCTCGAGCCGCTCGCGATTCGGCACCGCGAGCAAGCGATGGTGTCGATCGACGTCGAGGTGCATCGAGATCGAGCGCGCGAGCTTCGGACGGTTCGCGAAGAACCAGTTGAGCCGGTCGGCGAACACCGGCAGCTGTTGGAGGTGCTCGTCGTCGAGCGACGCCGCGGCGAACAACGGCACGAGCCCGACCATCGAGCGAATCCTCAGCGCGCGGATCTCGCCATCGGGCGAGCGCACCTGATCGTAGTAGAAGCCGTCGCCATCGTTCCACAAGCCGCGCCCACCGAGCTCGTTCGCCGCCTTCGCGATGCCGACGAAGTGCTCGAAGAACTTCAGCGCGAGATCGGCGTACGGCATTCTCGGTCTTCGCGAGCTCGAGCGCCATCTGCAGCATCGTCGTGCAATAGAACGCCATCCACGCCGTGGCATCCGCCTGCACGAGCTCGCCGCCGCCGGGCAGCGGCTTGCTGCGATCGAACACGCCGATGTTGTCGAGGCCGAGGAAGCCTCCGGTGAATAGGTTCTCGCCCTCGACGTCCTCGCGATTGACCCACCACGTGAAGTTGATGAGGCACTTGTCGAACGCCCGCTCGAGGAACTCGCGGTCGTAACCGAACCCGGCTTCGGCGGCGAGCTCGTACACGCGCCACACCGCCCACGCGTGGACCGGCGGGTTGACATCGCTGAACGCGAACTCGTACGCGGGCAGCTGCGCCGTTCGGATGTACGTACCATTCGCGGCACAGCAGCACGAGCTGGTACTTCGCGAATTCGGGATCGAAGCGCGCCATCGCGACGCAGTGAAATGCCAGATCCCAGGCGGCGAACCACGGGTACTCCCATGCGTCGGGCATCGAGATGATGTCGCGCGCCCACAGATGCTGCCAGCTGCGATTGCGACCGTGCTTGCGCGCCTCGGGAGGCGCGGGCTGCGCCGGATCGCCGTCGAGCCAGTGCTCGACGATGTAGTGATAGAACTGGCGCGACCACACGAGGCCAGCGTCCGCCTGGCGGACGATCGCGCGTTCGTCGTCGGTCATCGGCGTGTTGCGCACGACGCGGTGGTAGTGGTCGGATTCCGCGATCCGCTTCGCGAACAGCGCGTCGTGATCCGCGAACGGCGCGGCATTCGTCCCGTCGGGCGCGAGCCGCAACCTGATCACGCGCGATTGTCCCGCCGGGACG
The DNA here is from genome assembly GCA_963848295.1 of uncultured delta proteobacterium. Classification (GTDB taxonomy): domain Bacteria; phylum Myxococcota_A; class Polyangia; order Haliangiales; family Haliangiaceae; genus JABFXX01. Next base: position 1,326,329 of record CAWKDB010000010.1, read on the forward strand.
GCGAGCACGTACCAGGCCGCGCACTTCGTCCCGCTCCCGGTGCGCGCGATCGCGGCACCTTCACCGTTGACGACGCGGCGATGGAATGCGTCCTTGACGTGCGCGCTCGGGTTCGGGACCCCGAACAACCGTTCCGAGTTCGTCTCGTTATCGGTGAACAACAGCTCGGGCTTGCCTTCGCAATCGAGGCGGTAGTGGCCGAGCGTCGGCTGCTCGATCCGCACGCTCGCCTCCCCCACGCGCGACAGCTGGCCCTTCGGGTCGTAACCTTCGCCGGTGCGGCCCCAGCTCCACGTGTTGCGCAGCCACGCGGTCGGCAACAGATGCAGCGTCGCCGCCTCGGGCCCGCGATTCGCGATCGTGATGCGCACGAGGATGTCGTCCACGCCCGCCTTCGCGTACTCGGCCGTGACGTCCCAGTAGCCGCGATCGAACACGCCGGTGTCCTCGAGCTCGAGCTCGCGGTCGCCCTTGCCGCGCTTGGCGTTATCGGCGACGAGTCGATCGTACGGAAACGCAGCCTGCGGGTACTTGTAGAGCGCCTTCAAGTACGACGCGGTCGGCGTCGCCTCGAGGTAGTAGTAGAGCTCTTTGACATCCTCGCCGTGGTTGCCTTCAGGACCGGTCAGGCCGAACAAGCGCTCTTTGAGGATCGGATCCACGCCGTTCCACAGCGCCAACGAGAAGCACACGCGACACTCGCGATCGCAGATGCCGAGCAAGCCGTCCTCACCCCAGCGATACGCGCGGCTGCGCGCATGATCGTGCGGCAGGTAGTTCCAGCAGTCGCCGGTCTCCGAGTAGTCCTCGCGCACCGTGCCCCATTGGCGCTCGGCGAGGTAAGGCCCCCAGCGCCGCCAGTTGCGGATCCGGCGCGCGTCTTCATCGAGCCGCGTGCGCTCCGGATCGGTCATGCCAGCGGACGTTACCGCCGAAAATCAGAAAGCCACAGCGCGAACGCCGTGGCTTTATCGCGAGGTTCGCGGTGGCTCAGTGCATCTGGCCCCAGCCCTGCTCGATCCACTCGCTCGCGACCTGGAGGTGCTTCAGCGCGCGGTTGCGCAGACCCCTCGAGAACTTCTCGTCCTCGTGCTGGTTGATGTCCGCGTACGCACTCGCGAGCGCGTCGTGGGCGCGATGCAGCCGGCTGCCCCACTCCATCTTGACGTCGACGCCCGGATGATCGTCGAGGTTCTTGCCGTCGTCGATCGAGGCCGTCTTGATCTCCTTGATCGCGGCATCGATCTCGCGGATCGCGCGCTTCTCGTCCCACTTCACCGCGCTGCCGGCCGGCCGCTCGAGCCAGGCGCGCGCGTTGCGCAGATCAGACAGCGCGTGGAGATACGCCGGGTGGTCGCCGGTCGGCGCCGGCTCGTGCGCGATCTCGATCATGCCCTTGCGGACGTGGTCCATGGCGGCCTGGATGTGCTGGAGCGCGCGGTTGCGCAGGCCCTTCGCGAACCGGTCGTCCTCGTGCTGATGGATGTCGGAGTACGCCGCCGACAGCAGCTCGTTCGCGTGTCGCAGGCGACCGCCCCAATCGAGCGCGACATCGACCGCGACGTGATCGCCGATATCCTTGCCATCGTCGATCGACGCCTTCTTGATCTCCTTGATCGCCGCATCGATCTCGTCGACCGCGACCTGCTCGTTCCAGTTTGCTTTCGGCGCGTTGGTCGGGCGCTCGAGATGAGCGCGCGCATCGCGCAGGTCCGACAGCGCATGCAGGTAGGCCGGGTGAGCGGCGTAAGCGGTGGAACCGTACGCGACGATCGCGACGGCGACGGCGACGAACATGGAAAGCGTCTTCATCAACATCTCCTTGAGGTTGGCGGGAACGTCGTGCGCAACCCCGGCGGGGTCAAGGGCGGTGCCGCAGATTCGTGGTCCCTTGCGATCTGAAACCGTGCCGACGAGCCGGTGTCTATCCGTGCGATGCGGTTTCTCGCGATCATCGCTGCGCTATGGCCGGGCGGGATCGCCGCGGCCGACCACCTGCGCGCGACCCGCGAACAGCCGATCGTCGAGGTCGCGCACGAGGTCGACGTCTCGATCGAAGACGGGGTCGCGCACTTTCGCGTCCGGCGCAGCTTCGAGAACACCGGCTCGATCCCCGATGAAGCGAGGCTCGCGATCACGGTTCCGGCTGGAGCGATCGCCTCCGGCCTCCGGGTCTGGGCGCACGGCCGATGGTTCGACGCCGAGCTGATGGAGAACGCTGCGGCCGAGGCGCGCTACGCGGACGCTCCGCCGCACTCGCCCGTCGCCACGCCCGTGCTGCTCGAGTCGTTCGACACCGGCGACCTGTTGCTCGCGCTATTCCCGGTCGCTCCCCGTCGGGTCGCGACGGTCGAATACACGCTGATCGCCCCGACCGACTATCACGACGGCGCGTATCACCTGGGCTACCCGCAGCGCGAACAAGGCGGGCTACCGCTCGTCGAACCGGTCGTGCGGGTCGCCGGCCAACGGGTCCATGCGGTCCCCGGGCAAGGCTCGACCCCGCCGGGCAGCGTCGCCGCAGGGCAACGCGGTGGGATCACCTCGCTCGTAATTCCGCCGCCGCCGATCGCGGTGCTGACCGCGCGCCTGGGCATCGCGAAGGCCTCTCGCGAGCATTCGCTCGTGCGGTTCGAGATCGACGCCGAGCCCGAGCTCGCGCCGCTGCCGGTCCGGCCGCAGGTCGTGTTCGTCGTCGACCCGTCGTACTCCATGGACCTGCACGGCGCTGATGCGATCGCGGCGCAGCTCCAAGTAGTCCGCGCGTATCTCGGCCACGTGCCCGACGCGAGCGTCGAGCTCGTCGCGGTACGCCGTCGCGCCGAGCGCGTGTTCGGCAAGTTCGTCGCGGCGAGCAACTTCGAAGCCGAGCTCCGCGACGCGCAGCGCCGGGGCGCGTTCGCTCGGGGCAACGGCAGCGCGATCGATGCCGGCGCACGACTCGCCGGTGAGGCGCTCGCGGATCGCGCGGGACCGCGCCGGATCGTGATCCTCACCGATGGCCTCGTTCGCTCGTCGTTGACCGCGCGCGACGTCGCGACGGTGCTCGACCGCCTGCCGGCTGACGTCGTCGTTCACGTCGTCGTGCTCGACGAGAGCAACGGCATGCCGCTCGACCTCGAGCGCGACGACGACGCGCTGCTCGCACCGCTCGCGACCGACCACCGCGGGATCTATGCGAGGTACGACGCACTCGACCCGCACACGGCCTCCGAGCTCGCGCCCTCGGCGCTCGGGCTCGTGCGGCCGACCCGGATCGACGAGCTCGCGGCTCCCGGCTTGGCGATCGACAACCCGGAGCTCGACGAGGGCATGGGGCTCCGACTCACCGCGACGATGGCGACCCCGCCGACTCGGACGGTCATCAGCGGCAAGCTGTGGGACGAGCCGGTCCGGCTCGCGATCACGGCGTCGCCCGCGTTCTCGCGTACGACCGCGGCACTCGCGCCCGACACCGACGACTACGACCGGCTCGATCACGACGAGCAGCTCCGGATCGCGCTCGCCGGCGGCGCGGTCTCGCCGCTCACCGCGCTCGTCGCGTCCGATCCCGGCGAGCACCCGCCGGTGACTGGCCAGGCTGGGCCCGCGGGCCCGGGGCGGCGGTTCGGCCGACGCTCCGCGGTGCCGAGCGTGTCGATCGGGGCCGTGCACCGCCCGTTGCGAGTGCTCCTCGATCCATCGGCGTGTGTCGCGAGAGCACGGCCGCCCGCGGGCTGGCACGTCACGCTCCAAGTCGAATCGACTCGCGACGAGATCGTCGACGTCAGGGCGCGTGGACCGGAGAGCCCGCTCACCGCGTGCCTCGTCGAAGCGATGTGGGCGGTGCGACTCCCGCCGTCGTTCACGGACGAGCACGAGCAGCACCTGGTGTCGCTGCCGTAGAGGCTACCGGCGCAGGGTGTGAGCGCGCGCGAGCTCGGACTGATGTGCGACCGCGGCCCACTCGATGCGCTGCGGCGACGCGAGCCCGAGCGTGACGATCGCGGTCGACAGCAACACGCCCATCGAGCGCTGGTAGGCTTGCGCGGCGCGCAGCCGATCCGGCGTGAGGATCCCTGCCGAGATCAGATAGTCGGCGAACCCCGGTAGCTCGGGGACCGGACCGCGAGGCGCCGATGTGGGTTTCGGGTGTGGCGTAGGTGAAAGCGCCGCAGGCTCGGTCAGCGTGCTGCGTGGAAACGGCGTCGTGCTCGCATCCTCGTCGGGGGGTTGCGTGCCGAGCGCGATCCGCCCGGACTTGCGAGTAAGAGTGCGACCAGCCGCGGCAGCGGGTGCCGGGAGTATGTGTGCCACCGCGGCTGGTCCAGAGGGGGCGTCCACGATCGCGAGCCAATCGCTCGCTTCGTTATCGCCAGGATCGAGGCGCAGCGCCTCGCGAAAAAAGATCGCAGCGGAATCGTGCTCGCCGCGGCGCGCCGCGAGCTGGCCGAGCAAGCGATACGCGATCGCCCGGTGTGGCTCGAGCCGGATGACATCGCGGAGATCGGCTTGCGCCTCGAGGTCGCGGCGAAGGCCGATCCGAGCCCGAGCCCTCAGCAACAGCAGCTCGACGCACTCCGGGTCCTGCTCGAGGGCATCGCTGACGACCGCGACCACGCCGGGGAACTGGCGCGCCAGGAACAGCTCGGTCGCCGACGCGATGATGCCGCGGTCCACGTCCGTACAAAACAGCAAGCGACGGGCCACCGCCGCCCAGACCCAAGTCGTTGCAACCATTGAAAATCTGCATGTCCCCAACCGGTGTGCGAGGGCCCCAGTCGGGGCCGCTCGTCCCTGTGGCACGCTGACACCAGCGCCGGCATACTTCGATCGTGAAGCGGCTCGCGCTGGCAGTCACGCTGCTGCTCGCCGGCGGAGAAACCGCGCGCGCCGACGACGACTTCTGGCTCGACGTCATCACGCCACATCACAAAGAGATCGACCAGCTCGTGACGAAGGCCGACACCACGGTCACCGCCGCCGATGCCGCGATCGCCGCCGGTGGCATCGAGTGGGCCCACGACGAGCTGCGCACGGCGTTCGGCGCGATGACCTACGCGCGCTCGCTCGCACCCGACGACATCGACGTGCTCGCCGCCTATGCCGCGGTCAGCGACCGACTCGGCCGCACCGACGACGCGGTCGCGGCGTTGCAGCGCGCGCTCACCGTGGGCGGCGCCGATGGCGTGCCGCCGTCGGTCACCGGGCAGCTCGGGACGATCTATCTCCGGCGCGGGCAACTCGACGATGCGATCCACTACCTCGAGCTCGCGCAGGGCGGGAACGACGAAGACGACGCTCGGTACACGATCGCGCTGTCGAACGCCCTCGCGCAACGGGGTCGCTCGCGTGAAGCGACCGACGTCCTGCTCGACTCGGTCCCGCCCGATTTTTCTTCTTCGCCGACGACCGGAGGCACGATGGTCGAGCTCGCGCTCGCCGTGCGCTACGATCGCATCGAGCAGCGCAGCGACGCGTTCGAGACGATCGATCGAATCGCGACTGCGATGCAGGGCCAAGAGCTGTTGGAGTATCTGGACAGCGCGCTCGGCGCGATGCGATTCGCCCCCGCCGCCGACCGGCACTACTATCTCGGCATGGTCTACGAGGTCACCGGCTTCGGGCTCGAAGCGCGCGCCGAGTTCGCGCTCTACGCGGCGACCGCGGGCGCGCCTTATCGCAAGCGCGCGCTCGACCACATCGCCGCGCTCGATCGGGTGTCGCGCGCGGCCGCGATCGCACCACCGCCGGTCGATCCGAGCCTCAGCCTCAGTCCGCCGCTGGTGCTGCCGTGAAGTGGGCCGTGCTCGCGCTGCTGATCGCGACGACCGCGCACGCGAACATCTGGACCGACGCGACGAAGTCCGACACGAGCCGCGAGCTCTACGACCACGAGATGGCCGCCGGCGACGAGCTCGCGCGCGACGCGAACTCGCAGACGATCAGCCCGGTCGAGGTCGGCCGGTTCATCGCGAGCTCGATCAAGGCGTATCGCGCCGCGGCGCAGGCCCGCCCCGAGGCAGGCGAGCCGTACTTCCGGATCGGCCGGCTGCTGTACTCGTTCTACTTCGAGTGCGATTCGTTCAGCGCGCAACTCCAGCACCCGCCGCTCACCGGCTGCCCCGAGGAGAGCGGCATGGATCTGTTCCACCCCGAGCAGGCGCAGCAGATCATCGATGCGTGGGATGCGTTCGAGGCGCGCGCACCACTCGACCCCAGACTCGGGGCGCTCGACGACAGCGTGCTGTTTCGCCGGGCGATCCTCCACACGAAGTTTGCGACCCGCGATCACCTCGAGCACGCAGCCCACGACTACGAAGAGATCCTGGCGTTGTCCGATCCCGCCGACCAGGTCGACACGGTGGTCAACAACCTCGCAGAGACCTACATGATGCTCGATCGGCTCGACGAGTCGATCGCGACGTATGGCGAGGCGCTGCGCCGATCGCCGCGGCCGGAGGCCTCGCTCGGGCTCGCGGTCGCGCTCGATCGCGCCGGTCGGGTCGACGACGCACGCGAGGAGATCCTGTCGATCGGGATCGAAGGGATCCAGGAGTTCGTCCACAGCGTCGAGCGCCACGACACGTTCTTCGTGCCCGAAGGCGAGAAGTTCTACTACTTCGCGTTGATCGCGGAAGCGACCGGGGGCTACGACCGGGCGATCGGACTGTGGCGCGAGTACATCCAATCGGGCGCGCATCCCGAGTTCCAGCCGCGCGCAAGACAGCACATCACGACGCTGCTCGCGACGCCGAAGACGCCCCCGCGCGACCCGCCGTATCGCGAGGTCCCTCCGTGATCGCGCGCCTCGCGGCGTGCGCAGCGGTCGCGGTGATGTTCGCTGGCGCGCCGGCCCATGCGCAGTCGACGAAGTATCCGCCCGAGCCGGTCGACAAAGACCGAGACGAGGCGACGCACTCCCAGCTGTGGGAAGACGCGTTGGCCCCGGCGCGTCATCTATACGATCAGCTGCTCCGCGAAGGCAGCGAGCACCTCGAGCGCGGCGGCTCGCAAGAGCTCCAGCTCGCGCTCGAGACGTTCGATCGCGCGATCGCCCTACAACCGGCGGCCGGAGAGGGTTATGTGCGGCGCGCGATCGCGCACAGCGGGCTGCAACAGTGGGCCGCGTGTGCCGATGACTTTGTCACCGCGCTCGATCGCGGGCGAGTTGCCACCGTCGACGAACGCAAACGCCTCGGCACCTGCCAGGCGCGCGCCGGCCGGCTAGCCGATGCCGAAGGAACGTTCGGGCAGATCGCTGCGGCGACGAACAACGCGGACCTCTGGCTGCGGCTCGGCGAGGTCCGGCTCGCGATGGGCAAGCTCGACGAGTCGGTCGCGGCGCTGCGCAAGGCCGGCGAGATCGGAGGCGGCGCGCTGCCGTGGTGGATGCTCGCCGCCGCACGCGATCGCGCGCTCGAGCCGAGTAGCGACTACGTCGACACGACCGGTCATGCGATGACCGCAGCGCAGTACGCCGCCGCGCTCGATCCATCGTTCTCGACGATCGTGAACCCGAGCACGCCGTTGCTCGCGGTCGGCGATACCGAGTATCTGCTCGGGCTCGCCTACAGCACGGCGCCGGCGATCGAACCGCAAGCGTATGTCGGTTTCGGCCGGCCGGTCAGCCGTGGCGCGCGACCGGAGTACGCGCTCGTCTACTTCCGCCGCTATCTCGCGCTCGTGCCAGAAGGTCCGTGGCGGCGGCGCGCCGAGGAGCACGTCCGCGAGATCAGCGCGCGCGAGCTGCCGTCGGAGGTGCGGCGGGTTCCCGGATCGAGCGCGCAGTTCGACACCGCCGCCGCCCGCGCCGAAGTGCATCGGCATCTGCCGGCGCTGCACGCTTGCCTCGCGAAGCTGCCCACCGCGGTGTTCGAGGTGACCATCACGAAGGTCGGCGCGCGCACCCCGGAGACCGTGCGCGATCATCCGATCTATCGCTTGCCGCCCGCGGGCATCAGCGTCGTGTGGTCACTCGACGTCGACGCCGCTGCGAAGCCCGAGATCGACGCCGCGACAGCCTGCCTCGAGACCGCAGCACGCGGGATCGCGCTGCCCGCGCCGACCGAACGCGACACATTCTATCGCGCCGCGTTCTACGTCGCCGCGCCCTAACGGGGGACGGTGTTCACTGTGACAACCGCGTCATAACGATTCCAATGTGTTGCACAGGATCTGGTTGTCAAAGTGAACACCGTCCCCAGCTAGCCCTTGAGAAAGGCGACGGTGATGCCGTCGCCGCCTTCGTTGGGCTCGCCGGCGCGGAAGTTTGCGATCGAGCCGTGGCCGGTAAGGTGGGCGCGCACCGCGGCGCGTAGCGCGCCGGTGCCATGGCCGTGGACGATGAACGCGGCGTCGCGACCGGCGAGCAGGCTCTCGTCGAGGAATCGGTCGACGACGGCGACTGCTTCGTCGGCGCGCTGGCCGCGGATATCGACGGTCGAGTCGATCGTGCGCGCGGTGACGCGACGACCGGCGGGCACACCATCGATCAGGACGACCGCCGGGCCATCTGGCTTGGCATCGGGGTCGGCCACGGCTTCATGCTCGGCGCGGCGAGCGGCGCGGTGCGAATCGAGTAGGATGTCGGCGATCGGTACGGTCGCGTGCATCGCTCCGAGCCGGACCTCGATCCGACCGTCGTGCGGCGCCGCGACGACCTCTGCGCGGCCGAGCTTCGGCACGATCACCGGCGCACCGGGCACGAGCTGCTCGAGCCGCGGCGCGGTGCCCGGTAACTGGGGGCGCTTCGGCTCGTGCTTCGCGACCTGGGCGCCCGGCGTGACAAGGCGGCGCGTCGCGGTCCGGACGTCATCGGCGGTCGCGGCCTGCGCCTTCGCGCGAACTTCGCGGCGGACATCCTCGATCTCCCGGCGCGCCGAACGCAGCGCAGAGAGTGCTTCGCCATGTGCCGCTTTGGCTTGCTTCTCGAACCGCGCATGCGTGCGATCGCGTTGCATCCGATTCGCCGCACGCTCGGACTCGGCGGCCTCGAGCTCGGCGAGCAACGCGGCCCGCTCCTCCTCGAGCCGGCGGCGCTGGTCGGCGACGTTCGCGAGCAGATCTTCGACTTTCGCGATCGTCGGCCCCAACAGCTCGCGCGCCCGCTCGACGATCGGCGTGGCGATCCCCATCCTCTTCGCCACCGCGAGCGCGCCGGAGCTGCCGGGCTCGCCGAGGTGGAGCTTGAACGTCGGCTCGAGCTTCTGCAGGTCGAACCCGACCGACGCGTTCGTGAAGTGCTCGGCACCGGCGCCGAGCGACTTCAGCCGATCGTAGTGCGTCGTGATCAGCGCCGTTACCCCGCGCGCCGCGAGCGCTTCGAGCACCGCCTGCGCGAGCGCCGCCCCTTGGTCCGGATCGGTGCCCACCGCGATCTCGTCGATCAGCACGAGCAGCCCGGGCTGCGCGGCGGCGAGCAGCTCTCGCAGGTTCACCATGTGGCCGGAGAACGTCGACAGGTCGTGCTCGAGCGACTGCGCGTCGCCGATGTCGGTGACGATGCTCGGGAACCAGCCCATCGCGCTCCCGCTCTCGGCGCACAGGTGCAGCCCGGCGCGCGTCATCAGCGCCGCGAGCCCGACCGTCTTGAGCGCGACGGTCTTACCGCCCGCGTTCGGACCCGAGACCAACAGCGTCTGGCCCACCGCGACGGCGACATCGTTCGCGACGCAACGCCGCTCGCCGAGCAGCATCAGCGGATGGCGCGCGTGGAGCAACGCGATTCGCGGCGCGTCGTCGATGATCGGCTCGGCGGCGATCGTATCGTCGGCCATGATCGCGGCAGCGGCGACGACATCGATCAGCTCGCCGACGTCGAGCGCCCGCGTGATCGCATCGGCTTCTTCCGCGATCCACCCCGACATCTTGACGAAGATCCGCCGCTCCTCGTCGGCGACGTCGCACTCGGCGAGCTTCATCCGGTTGTTGAGATCGACGATCTCGTCGGGCTCGATGAACAACGTCTGGCCGCTCTGCGACGTGCCGTGGACGATGCCGTGGACAAAGCCCTTGCCGTCGGTGCGCACCGGCAGCACGTAGCGGTCCTCGCGCTGCGTGTAATAGCCGTCTTGCAGGTACTGCGCGAATCGATCGTCGGTGAGCAGGCGGTCCATTCGCGTCTCGAGCTGCGCTTTGATCGAGGCGAGCGCACGCCGCAAGGGCCCGAGCGCGTCGCTCGCATGATCGACGAGCTTGCCGGCGTCATCGAACGCGTCGAGGATCGGGTGATAGACGTGCCCCAGGTCGGCGAGCTCGTCGACGCGCGCCGCGAGTCGGGGCGCCGCGGCCGAATGCTCGCGAAGGTGAGTGCGCAGCTGCGCGAGCGAGCGACACGTCGCCGCAACGGCGACGAGCTCGGCCGCTTCGAGCGCCGCGGCCTTTCTCACCCGCTCGATCGCGCCCGCGACGTCCGAGATGCCGCCGAGCGGCAGCCTCGCATCGAGCGCGGCAAGATCGCGCGCTTCGGCGATCTCTCGAGCGCGCACGCGCGCATCGTCGGCGAGCTCGAACAACGCGCGCGTCTCCACCGCCGCCGCGCCGCGCTTGGTCGCGCACCGCTTCGCCCAATGACCGAGCAGCGTCGGCCACCCCAGGTCGCCCAGCGTCTTGGCGCTCACGTTCGCTCCGCCCTCGGCGGAGCTACGCGTCGGGCCTTCACCCTCCTTGGCGCGCGGAGTCACAGCCGCGGAAGTCTACGCACCCGGAATCAGATCGGCCAGCGTCGGCACGACGCGATTGCGCCCGCCGTGCTTTGCGGCGTAGAGGTTCTCGTCGGCGCGCTTGATCAAGGTTTCGCCGTCGACATTCTCTCTGTGCAGGGTGGTCACCCCGAGGCTGATCGTGAACGAGATCGACTTGCCGTCGAACAGACACGGGCGCTCTTCGATCAGCGTGCGCAGGTGCTCGGCGAACACGACGCCGCCGGCGAGCGCCGTCGACGGCAGCACGCACGCGAACTCTTCACCGCCGTAGCGCGCGAACAGATCCTCGCGACGAATCCGCGGACGAATCCGCCCGGCGAGATCCTTGAGCACCGCATCACCGGCGAGGTGGCCATGCGTGTCGTTGACCAGCTTGAAGTGATCGACGTCGAAGATGACGAGCGTGAGCGGATGGCCGTGACGGCTCGCGACCGCGAGCTCGCGCTCGAGGAACTCGAGGAAGTAGCGCTTGTTGTGGATCCCCGTCATGCCATCCTGGATGGCCATGTTGTGAATCGCTTCGTGGTACGCGCTCTCGATGTTCGAGCCCGAAAGGAACTTGTAGATCGCGTCGCCGAACCGCACTTGATCCGCATCGGCGAGCTGTTGCGCCGTGATCCGCGATTCGTTGACGAACGTGCCGTTGGTCGAGCTCAGATCCTCGACCCACCAGTTGCCGGCTTCGTCGATGTAGAGCCGCGCGTGTTGCCGCGACACCGAGCTGCGGCTGACCACGAACCCAGCTTCGCTGTCGCGGCCGACGATGTACTGGGTCGACATCAGCGGGATGCGCCGGCCGATATCGGGCCCCGGGGGGTGCAAGTTCACCAGGCAAGCGTCACCCGCCGGACCCTTTTTCTCAGGGGCGCCGAGAGGACGCTGCAGGATCAGGGTCCCACCTTCGCGGTAGTCGTCGGTCACGTCGCGGCCGTGGTTCGTTATAGCGCGGGGTACGACGTCGATTCAATGGGTCGCGGCGACCTCGAATGACCGCCGCGCACCGTCGGCCGTGGCGGAAACCGTGCCCAATAACAGCGCACCGAGCGCGGACCGGGCCAAGTCTTGCCGCGCGGGCGGCAGCAGGTCGACGAACCGCGCGACCGCGTAACCGGCCATGGCGGCGATCGTGGCGACGACGAGCTGGCCAGCGAGCGCCCCGTCGAGCGCGGCGACCGCGGCGTCGCTCGTCGCGATCGACCCGATCGCGATGCAGTCGGCCCCCTCCCCTAGCGCGGCTGCGACACCCGACGTGAACGTCGCAGCGTGGTCACCGATCGTGCGCTGGCTGATGTACGGCGAGGCCGGGTGAAGGATCTCGACCCAGTCCTCGAGCACGACCGTGCGTCGGTGGCGCTCGCCGAGCGCGCGCACGATCGCGGCGAACGCCGTGGTCTTACCGGTGCCCGGGCCGCCGGCGACCAAGACCAGGCCGGGCCCGTCGAGCCATGACGCGACTGCGGCCAAGCCGAGCCGATCGAGCGGCGGTGGCTCGGCAGCGAGCACGCGCAGCGCCGCTCCCGGGCCGCGATGATCGCGAAGCAACGTCGCGCGCACCCGACCGACGCCGTCGCCGTACGCGAACGTCGCGGTCCCGCGCTCGGTCCACGCGGCCCGCGCTTCGGCAGGAGCGACGATGCCGAGCTCGCGCGATAGCGTCTCGGCATCGAGCGGCCCACGATCGCCTGCCGCGACGAGCTGACCGGCGACGCGCAGCGACGGTGGCGCACCCGCCGCGAGGTAGACATCGGTCGCGCGCTGGGCCCGTGCCGCGACCAGCAATTGATCGAGCAACGCACTACCGCTGGTCGCCACCGGCGCGGCTTCGCCGTCGTACTGGCCGCGCTCGATCACCATGTCCTCCATGCCGCCGGCCGGCGCGGTCGCGGGGCGAGGCGGTGCGCGATGGGGTGTCGGCGGTGGCGCCGCGACCGGCGGGGGGGCGACGGCCGGCGCATCGATCGTCACCTGCCACGCACCGGGCTTCGGCGCGACGTTCAACGCGTAGCGGATGCCGTTCGAATCGATCTCGAATTGCGCCGGCCGATGCTTGTCGATCTGATCGAGCACGGCCGGCGGCGCGACCTCGCGGACGAGCACGACGAGCTGATCATGCGGCGTGACCTGCGTCGCGTGGCGATCGCCGGTCGGAAACTTGAGCGTGATGCTCTGGCCCGACGCCAGCACGGCTCCGGCTGCGCCAAACCGTTCGATGCTTCGCAGATAGACGTCGATCTTCGGCATGGCTAGGACAGCTCGGTGACTTGCACGATCTGAGTCTTGTTGACGAGGTAGTGCTCGTTCGCGGTCCACAACCGCACGAACCGGCCGGCGCCGTTGAGATGGTCTGCGACGCGCGGCCGATCGGAAGGCGACGAGTCGAACAGCGAGCCCTCGATCCGCCCACCCGCGACGAGCTCGACCGCGACGCGATGCTGGCGCTCGTAGAGCGTGATGACCTCGGACGGGATCTCGGCGAAGTCTTCGTCGTTATCGCTTGCGGCGTCGCGGTCGACCGCGATCCACGCGATCGCGTGCTTGCCGAGCAGCCGGACATCGCCATCGCTGCGGACCGGGATGAAGCCGGCTTCGGCGTCGAGCAGCGCCGCGATCGCATCGAGCAGCTCGCTGTGACCCTTGCGTGGAATATCGGCGACAAACAGCTCGACCGGATGCGTGGCCGCGCCGACCAAGGTGAGCTGGACGTCGACCGCCATCGTCGGCAGCCTCAGCTCGCTCGATCGGTCCATCGTCACCGATGGTATCGCCCCCACGGATCGCACCGCAACCGGCCAACCACGATGCTGTCGGTCGATCGCGTCGCGTAGGCCGTCGTCAATTCGTCGAGCAGGTCATGCGCACGCCGAGCGGTTGGGCGAGGAATGCGAGGCCATCCGCGAGCTGGCCATCGTCGTCGTCGCCCCAGCACGTCACGCTCTGATCGGACATCACGGCGCAGACCGAGTCGCCGCCCGACGAGATGTCGCTCACCCCGGCGAGCCCGGGGATCGGCACGGCCGAGCCGCGATCCGTGTACGTGCCATCGCCGACCGCGCCCTCGCCGTTTCCGCCCCAGCACGACACCGTGTTGTCCGCGTTCAGCACGCAGCTCGACGTCCAGCCGGCGGCGACCTTCTTGACGCCGGAGCCGAGGTTTCTCACGGGCATCGGGCTCGTGACGTAGTCGTTCCCCCCGGTGCCGAGGTTGTCGTCGCCGTTGTAGCCCCAACACGACACGTTGCCGGCGCTATCGCGCGCGCACGTCTGTGCGCCTCTCGCCTCGAGCTCGACGATGCCCGCGAGCCCCGGGACCGCAGCCGGCATCGCGATCGGATCGCCGGTCATGCCGTTGCCGAGCTCGCCGCTATAGTTCGAGCCCCAGCACATCACCGTCATGTCGGGGGCGATCGCGCAGACGTGGCTATCGCCGACCGCGACGCCGAGCATCGCACCGGTCGGCAACCCGCCGACCGCGATCGGCACGTTGCTGTCGCCGCTCGCGCTCGGGCCGAGATCGCCATAGGAGTCCTGGCCCCAGCACATCAAGATCCCGCCGACGATCGCGCAGCTCTCCTCGCAGCCGATCGAGATCTGGCTCGCCGGACCACCGAGCGCGACCGGCGCGGGGAACGCGCGTTCACTGTTCGTGCCGTCACCGAGCTCGCCGTACTCGTTCTTGCCCCAGCAGCTGACATTGCCCGTGGCATCGAGCGCGCACGTGTGATCGCACGCTCCGACGACGGTCTTGATATTCGCGGTGCCGGCGACCGCGGTCGGAGCCACGACGGCATCGATCACGACGCCGCTGCCGACTTGGCCGTCCTCGTCGTTGCCCCAGCACTGCAACGCGCCGCTGACGATCGCGCACACATGACCGCCGCCGAGCCCGATGCCCGAGACTCCGGTCAGGTTCGCGACCGCGACCGGCGCGTTCTGGCTGAGGTGGCGGCCATCACCGAGCTGACCGCGGCGGTCGTTGCCGACGCAGTCGATCGAGCTCGCGCTGTCCATCGCGCAGGTGAAGTCACCGCCGGCCGCGATGTGCGCGACGTCAGGAAACAACGCGACACCCGGTGAGCTGCTCGAGGAGCCGCCGGTGTTGTCGAGGCGATTGTCGTCGCCGTCGCCCCAGCACCACATGAGGTCGTTGCTATCGACCGCGCAGACGTGCTGCTCGCCGACCGAGATCTCGACGATCGTCGCCGGGATGCCGAGCTTGACCGGCGACGACTGGTCGTTCGTCTGGCTGTTGCCGATCTCGCCCTCGCCGCCGTGCCCGAAGCAGTAGACCGCACCGCCCGACGTGAACGCGCACGTCGTCGGATGTTCACCGTCGCCGACCGCGACGCCCGCGACGCCGGTGAGGCCGGGCACTTGAGTCGGCGTCGATTGCGTCATCGGCCCGCCGGTCCCGAGGCCGAGCTGGCCGACCGAGTTATCGCCCCAGCACCACAGCGACCCGCTCGCGTCGACCGCGCACGTGGAGTCGCCGCCCGCCGCGATCGACTTCATGTTCGAGAGCCCAGAAACCTGTTCCGGCATCGCGTGATCCGGTCCGGACGCGCCGAGCTGACCGGCGTTGTTGTGGCCCCAACACCAGACGCCGCCGTTGACCACGGCACACGAATGCTCGTCGCCGGTCGCGATCGCGGTCGCACCCGCGACGCCCATCGCGGTGACGGCGACGCGCGCATCGCTCATCGAGCCATCGCCGAGCTGGCCCGAGTCGTTGTGGCCCCAGCACATGACCGAGCCGGCGACGACCGCGCACGTGTGGGAAGTGCCGGCGGACAACGCGGTGGCTCCGGTGACTCCCATCGCCTGCACCGGCAGCGCGCGATCGGTCGTGGAGCCGTCGCCGATCTGCCCCGACTCGTTGCGGCCCCAGCACCAGACGGTGCCGTCGTCTTTGCGCAGCGCGCACGCGTGCTGCTCGCCGGCCGCGATCGCGGTGGAGCAGGCCGGCGCGGGCGGCTGCTCGGGCACACACACGTTCTCCTGGCACACGTAGTCGGTCGGACACTCGCCGTTCGGACCGCAGTTGTAATACGTGCCGGTGTAATCGGCGTCGAGCGTGCACGCCGAGACCAACGTTACGAGTAGGACGAGTTGACGCATCAGAAGCCGCCTCCGAGGACAACGAGACCACCGCCGCTGATCGGCACCGCCGCGAGCCGAGCGCGCTCGCGATCATGATGATCGGTGAGATAGAGGATCGCCGCCGTGATCGCGGTCGCACCCGCGACGCCCATGCCGATGTCGAACGACCACAGCTCGAGGTTCGCGCGATTCTCGAGTGACTTCGCGTCGAGATACTGCCGACCGACACTCGTCGCGTCCCACTGAGCGAGCGTGTTGACGTCCGAGCGGCCGACAATGCCGAGGTACGTCGCGCCACCCGCGAGCGCGACCGTGATGCCGGTCCATAGCCACCACCTACCGATCAGCGGGCGGGGGTGATACGGCCCTGCCGGCTTGACCGGCTTCGCGCGCGCGACTCGCGTGTCTGCGGGTCGCGCTCGACCGACGATCACGAGCGGGACGTCGGGCGTGCCGACCTCGACGACGTGGTTCCCGTATTGGTCGAGCGCCGCGATCCGCAGATCGATGCGAGCGGCCTCCGGCAGCGGGATCACGATCGAGTCGATCCCGGCGCCGTCGATCGTCTTCTCCGGCTTGTCATCGGCGATGAACACGACCCGGGCGCGCGTGATCAGGTGCAGGGGATCGTCCTCTATGACGAGCGTGACCTTCGGCGGATCGTCCGAGGTGTCGGCCTTGACCTTCACCGGCGGGTTCCGCTTCGAGAACTCGACCGCGAGCGCGAACGGCTTCGTGATTTTCGGCGACGTGCCCGCCGGCAACGCCCCGCGCGGATCGAGTGTGAGCCACTTCTCGAACGCGGTGGTCGCGGCAGTCGGTTCGCCGAGCGCGGCGGCGACGATCCCGGAGAGCTTGTAGATCTCGGCGAGGTCGTCCGGCGACGCGTTGCCGGACTCGAGTGCGCTGGTCAGCGCGGCGCGCGCGGACGGATAGTCGGAGCCATCGACCGCCTTGCGGGCGTGATCGAGCGGCGAGGACTCGTCGGCAGACGCCCGACCGGCGCCGGCTGCGACGATCGCAGCGACGACGAGCCAACGCGTCGCCCGGCTCGGCGTGCCCATCCGTGCAGTCTACCATTCGAGGCGAAGCGGAAGCGCGGTCTTGCCCGACTCGATCGTGATCGATTTCGTGCGCGAGGCGCCGGAAGACAGCGTTGCGCGCACGGTATGGCGTCCGGGTCCAAGCTCGACGTTGACGAGCGGCGTATCGCCGAGGCGCCTGCCATCCACCGCGATGGTCGCGAACGGGCTCGAGTCGATCGTGATGAAACCCGGCGGGCCGCTGGGCTGAGCGGGATGCGGCTTCACCGCGGGTGGGCGCTTGTCGGGATGTGTCGGAGAGCGATGGGTCGAGCTCGCTGTCTCCGCAGCATCGGGCGCGACGACGCCGGCGTCGACGGCAGCCGCACCAGCGGGCGGTCGATCGACCGTGGGCGCAGCGACCGCCGCATCGGGATTCACCACGGTCGGCACGGGCATCGGCACGGGCACGGTCACCGGTGTCGGTGCGACCGCGACCGCGGGCTCCGCCTTGTGCTGCATGTACAGGTATCCCGCCGCCGCGATCGCCGCGAGCGCGAGCACCACGCCGGCGATCCCGACCACCCACAGCAGCTTCGACGAACGCGGCAGCGCGACCTGCATCGTCGCGGTCTTCGGCGGCGTCGCCACGATCATCGGTTGCGACCGCGGCGACAACGCACGCTTCGGCAGCGGCGTCGGATCGCGCAGCGCGCCACCACCTTGGCGCGCGACGAGCTCGGCGACCTCGGCCTGCGCCTCGAGCCCCTTGCGATAGAGGTTCGACACCGGCGTCGTCATCTGCTCGCCGAGCGGATTCTCCTCGTCGAGATCCCAGGCTCGGCCCTCGCGCGCTTCTTGGAGCAGCGCGCGCTGGTTGTGAAGCGTATCCGCGAATGCGCGGGTGAACTCGACGCTGATCATCGCGGGCGTGTAGACGCCGCCGAGCGACGACACGGCGCGCGCGAGGGCTTCGCCGAAAGCGCGGGCGTTGGCAAACCGTTCGCTCGGATCGCGGGCGAGCGCCATCGCGAGCGTCGCACCGAGCTCGGGCGGGACGTCCGGGCGAACCTCGCAGATGTCCGGGATCGGGTCGCTCGTGATCGCTTGGAACGTCAAGAAGTCGGTCTCGCGCTTGAAGAGGTGGCGCTGCGCGAGCGTTTCCCACAGCACGATCCCGAGCGCGAACACGTCGGTGCGACGGTCGAGCTTTTCCCCACGCAGCTGCTCGGGCGCCATGTACGCGTACGTGCCTTTGACCGCGCCGGTGCTGGTCTTCGCGGACGCGTCTTGCACCTTCGCGATGCCGAAATCGAGCAGCTTGACGATGCCGTCGACGGTGACGAATAGATTCTGCGCGGAGATGTCGCGGTGCACGACCTCGAGCGACGTGCCATCGGCACGCTTGAGTTGATGCGCGTGGTGCAGGCCTTCGCACGCTTGCACGCCGAACCCGGCGACGAGCTGCGGATCGGGCGGCGACGGATACGTGTCGTTGCGGCGGAACCGCGAGAGCGGCAAGCCCTCGAGGTACTCCATCGCGATGTAGTACTGCCCCTGCCACTCGCCGAGCTCGAACACCTGACAGACGTTCGGATGCGAGATCCTCGCGACGATGCGCGCCTCATCGAGGAACATCGCGACGAACTGAGCATCCTTCGCTAGGTGCGCGAGGATGCGCTTGATACAGATCAGCTTCTCGAACCCGCCATCGCCCTCGAGTCGCGCCAGGAAGATCTCGGCCATACCACCGGTCGCGAGCTTCGCGACGAGCGAGTACTTCCCGAAACTGCGTGCCTCCGCCGAGGGCGCCGCGAATTCCACATCACCAGTATAGCCCCAGCGGGCGCTACAGGCCGATCCAGTAGTTCGCTTTGATCATCACCAGGTTTTCGCCATCGGCTTGGCTAAGTCCGTAGAGATCGTGTCCGAGCTCGAACCGGCCATCCCCGACGTCACTGGTGCGCCCGTGAGTCCAGATCAGATAGACGTGGGAACCCGGGCGGTACTCCCATGTAAGCACGACCGTCGAGCGCAGCTGGCGGAGGTCGAAATCAGGCCGCGCGAAGCTGAAGGTCGGCGCCCCGGGACGCGAGACGAACACGGTGTCCGAGGTTTCGGAATACTCGTTACCGACGAGCTCGTGGAAACGATCGGCGTATCGGTCGGCATGTGGGTCATCGACGTCCTTGAGCTCGTTGTAGCGACCCGACGCGATGAACGGCTGCGCGTAAGCCTGGAGCGCGAGATGTGGTGAGAACGTCCAGTTCGCGCGCACGGTCATCGACGCGGTCGTCTGCTTGATCGAGCCGAACATGTAATGGTGCCCGCCGCTGTCGTCGTCGACCTCGGTGATGTACTGCAGCGGATCGTCGCGCTCGGCGATGCTCGGACCGATATAGAGATCGACGTTCGAGCGAGCTTGGATCGTCGCGCCGAGGTCGACCTCTCCCGACACGAGGCCGCTCGTCGGGTTGCGCACGCCTTTGAGCCCGAACGAGAACCACACGCGCTTGCGCGCGTCGGTGTTGACCCCGACCGCGAGGTTGAGGTTTGGATCCATGCGCAGCGCATCGCCGCCGCGCAACGCCATCGTGTCCCAGCGCTGGTCATCGTACGTGCCGCTGAGCGACAGGTTCCAGTAGTTCGCGAGCATGACGTTGATGCTCGCGTCGCTGCCGAAATCGGTCACGAGCGACCCGAACGTCGACACCATGAAGACGTCGCCGTTGACGATCCAATTCAGGATGTGCTCGCTCGGCGCGTCCTCGCGATACTCGCCGTAGACGTACGGGATCACGCGATCGGACCCGTTCTGAAACCCGATGTCGTTCAGCTCGAGCCCGGGTGTCCGCAGGTCGCCGCCGGTGCCGAACCGCCAGTGCCTCGTGTCGCCGAGTCGGCCGATCTGCCAGGTCGCATCGAGCCCGGACAGCGACGTGCGCGTCGGATCGAAGTGCTCGTCGCTGGCGTCCGGACGTTGGAACAAGTGCTGATTCGCGAGCTGCAACGTCTGGATCGCCGCTTCGTCGCCGTGCACCCAGCTGCCGACCGCGTGAAAATCCGCAGTCCACGCGTTGTCGCCCCAACGATGCAGCGCTTGTACGCCGCCGGTGTAGGCCTGATCGGCGACGCTGTTCTTCTCCGTCGTGCCATCGACCGCGCGATCGACCGCGGTGCCGGACAGTCCGACCGTGGTCTCGCCGTTGTTGAAGTCGCGCTTGACGCGGCCGACCGCGTAGTTCGACAACGGCGCGACCACCGGATCGTGCCGGACCCCATCGTCATCGATGAAGCTCGCGCGATCCGCGCCGGTCACCGCATCGAGTAACCCGACCGACCAGCCGCTCCGCGTCTTGCCGGTCAGCTTCGCCGCGCCGTAGATCGTCGTCGCGACCGGCCAGTTGACGTAGTCGTAGTCGGTCGGCTCGTTCGGTGGTGCGGCGCCGATGCGGCGACTGTAGAACTGCCCTTCGAACACCGGCATCCCGATCCCGGACGGCAGCTTGAACAGGTCGATCCCCTCGAGAAAGAACGGTCGCTTCTCGACGAAGTACAGCTGATTCGGCGTCAGGTTGATGAGCGATGGATCGGCTTCGACTTGCCCGAAATCCGGGTTGATCGTCCCGGACAGCGTGAACGCATGGCCGAGTCCGTACTTGAAGTCCAAGCCGGCGCCGAAGCGCCCCGAGACGTGCTGATTCAGCGGATCGGTCGGCGCGAGATCGACCCCCGCGGTCGCGTACGGCAGCAGCTCGAGGCGTTGGCTGTGGACGAGCTTGCCGATGCCTTCGAGCACGCCGAACTTGCTGACGATCTGCGGCGTCGATCGCGGCCACGGCGACCACGCACTCTGCTCGTTGAGCCGGCCGATGTTACGCACGACTTGAAAGCCCCACTCGTGGTTGTCGCCGTCGGCGAACCGCAGCTGGTTGAGCGGGATGCGAAACTCCGCGGTCCAGCCGTCCTTCGTGATCGCCGCATCGCCGGTCCACACCGCGTCCCACGTGTCGTCGAGGTTCGTATCGTCGAACACGATCAGGTCGCGTTGCACGCCGGCGGCGTCGAGCTGAAACGAATACGCGGTCCGGCGGTCGTGATACGAGTCGATGCCGATCACGACGGTATCCGCCGGTGCGTCGACATCGCGACGCGTCAACAGCGCGCGAATCAGCCCGGGGTGATCGTCGTGCGCCCAGATCCCGACGTAGATCGCCTTGTCGTCGTACAGCACCGCGAAGCTGGTCTGGAACGTCGGGGCACTGTTGTCCTTCGGAAACCGCTCGACGAAGCCGGTCTGGCGCGGCGCGGTCTGCCACTGCGGCTCGTCGAGCCGGCCGTCGATCGCGATGTCCCCGCTGCGGCGCTCGGCGTGTGCGCGCACGCCGGCCGGCACCGCGTCATCGGCGTTCGCCGCGTTTGCCAACGCGAGAACGGCGAAGATCGCAGCGAACCAGCGCACGATGAGTCCGCGGGTCAACACCGCGGTGGACAACATCAGACGACCATCGTTGCACCATCGGCGCGTCCTCGGAAGATGCGACAGCGCTGCGACAGGGGCGCGACGCGAGTCAGCGGCGAACCGGTCTAGTCCGATCACTGATCTCGTCGGAGACGCGCGCGTGCTCGAGCAGGAGTTGCGTCACCGACGAGTTCACTTCGTCGCGGCCGCCGATCGCACACGGCGAAAATTCGAAGTGGCCGTCGTGCCAGTCGAGCAAGCTCATCAGCCGCTCGCGCGGTGCGCCCGCGGCCGTGCTCGCTTCGACCTTGAGGATGCGCCCGTCCGCGACGAACAGCCGCGCGATCTCACCATTGCGCAGCAACAATAGGATGCCCGACTTGCGTTCGAACTCGAACAACGACAACAACGTGCCGAGCCCGATGTCGAACAAGCTCCCGCGCAAGCCCATGTTCGAGATCGGCGTGATCGGCGCGGCCGCGCGATGGACGCGAATCACGAGCTCCTCGTCGGTAAACGGCTTCGGAATGTAGTCGCGCACGCCAGCGCGAAACGCTTCGAGGCGATGCAGGTCGCCTTCGTCGCCGGTCAGGAGCATCGGGACATCGGCGAGCGTCGCGTGCTCCGACATCGCATACGCGAGATCGATTCCGCTCATCATATCCATCGTCGCTGCACACACGATCGCGTCGGGCCGCCACACCTGGCAGGCCTCGAGCGCTTCGGTGGCAGCCGCCGCGGCTGTGACCTTGAAGCCCGCAGACTCGAGCGCGCGCCCCATGCGTTCGCGCAGCGGCGGGCTCGGCTCGACGACGATCACCTGTGTGGTCGTCGATAGACCCGGGTTCGTCTGCTCCTTCTTGATCCCGTCGACGTGCGAGCGCAGCTGCAACCGCGACGTGGTATCGCCACCGATGATCTCGAAGCCCATGCCGGGATGACGGCCGAGCGCGCGCGCGGCCGCCGGCGTCAGCATGTGTGCGACCCGAGCAAACAATACGAGCTCGGTGCCGTCGGGCAGCGTCACGCGGAGCTGTGTCTCTTCACCGACGCCGAGCAGCGCCTCGGTGCGGACGAACATCCCCCGCGCCGAAACATCCTCGGTCTCAGCCTCGACGACGCCGGCCGGCCGGTCGAACTCGACTCGACACCGACTGACCAGTCGTTGGTCGCGTCCCCGGCGCGCGCTTGCCACTACCCGAAAGTTTACTGGGGGGCGCGCGGGTTGTCCTGTTTGCCGCTCTGGGGCCCGGTCAATTACGTAAGTTCCGGTGATTACGTCGGTTATTCGATGAGCTTTCGTTTGTTATGTAGTTTCAAGAATATTTGAACAATCTTGGAGCATCCTAGGGCCAGCCGATGACCGCCCAACCCGTGCTCGAACAACTCGCCCGGACCAGCGCGCATCGCGGTGCGCGCGACGTCGGCGACCGCCTCGCCAGCATTCAACAATGGATGCGCGCCGATCTCGTCGAGGTCGACGCCGCACTCGATGCGCTGCCGCGGCGCGACAACCTCGTGCATCGCGCGGGCACCCACCTCCTCGCGCTGCGCGGCAAGCACGTCCGTCCGTTGTGCGTCGCGCTGGCAAGTCGGCTCGGCCACGGGTTCACACCCCGCGCGCGATCGCTCGCGGTCGCGGTCGAGCTCGTGCATTCGGCGACGCTGCTGCACGACGATGTCGTCGACGTCGCCGACCGGCGGCGCGGCGAGCCGACCGCGCGCGTCGTTTACGGCAACGCCGCGTCGATCTTCGCCGGTGACTGGCTGCTGGTCGCGGCGCTGCGCCGGATCGCGGCGGCCGAGCTCGACGGACTGCTCGACCTGATGCTGACCACGATCGACGAGATGATCCTCGCGGAGGCGGTGCAGCTCGAGCGCCGCGGCAAGCTGGCATGCGCGCGCGAGGACTACTTCAAGATCGTCGAAGGCAAGACCGCCGCGCTGTTCCGCTGGGCGTCGATCGCGGGTGCGCGCGCCGCCGGCCTCGATCGCCGCGTCGAGGCGGCGCTCGAACGCTTCGGTCTGCACCTCGGCATCGCGTTTCAAGCGATCGATGACGAGCTCGACTACCTCGTCGGCACGGGCAAGGATCCGCTCGCCGATCTTCGCGAGGGCAAGATGGCGTACCCGCTCGTCGTCGCGCTCGAGCGCGAGCCCGCGCTCGCCGAGGCCATCGAGCCTCTGCTGGCGGCGGATGACCCGCCGGCCTCGGGGCTCGCCGCGATCGCGGCCGCCGTGCGTGCGACCGGCGCACTCGCTGCGACCCGCGCCCTCGCCGAACACCACGTCAAGGCCGCGCTCGCCGAGCTCGACGCGTTGCCCGCGTGCACCGCTCGCGAAGCGCTCGAGACCGTCGCGCTTGCCTCGTTGGAGCGCCAGTCGTGACCGAGCACCAACAGCTCGCGACGCTGGGCAGTGGCGCGATGTTCGATCGCATCGCCGGGCGCTACGACATGGTCAACCGCGTGTTGTCGCTCGGCCTCGATCGCGGCTGGCGGCGGCGGGCGGTCCGCGCGCTCGAGCTCGGCGAGCACCCGCGAGTCGTGGACATCGCCGCCGGCACCGGCGACGTCGCGATCGAGATCGCTCGCACGCATCCGCACGCGCGAGTCATCGCGATCGACCCGTCCGCGAAGATGCTCGCGGTCGCGGCGCACAAGCTCGCGCGGCGTGCGCTGACCGAGCGGATCGAGCTGATCGAAGGCGACGCCCAAGCGTTGCCGCTGCGCAACTGCGAGGTCGATGCGGCGACGATCGCGTTCGGCATTCGCAACGTGCCCGACCGCGCGTTGGCGCTGCGCGAGATGGCGCGGGTCGTCCGGCCCGGCGGTCGGATCGCGATCCTCGAGCTCGCCGAGGCGAAGCGCGGGCTGTTCGGCCGCGTCGCGCGATTTCACACCCGCTATGTCGTGCCGCGGCTCGGCGCACTGCTCAGCGGCGCGCGCGAGTATCGCTATCTGCAGACCTCGGTCGCTGCCTTTCCGCCGCCCGACGAGTTCGCAGCGCTGATGCGCACCTCCGGGCTCACGGTCGTCGAGATCGTCGGGTTGGGGTTCGGCGCGTGCACGCTATATGTCGCGACCCCTGCGGAGGACGCGTGACGCTCGAGCACGCCACCGCCGCGCGCCGTGCCGATGCTCCCGCGCCGGCGAGCAACGCCGCGGTCCTCGACGCCGGCCTCGCGACCGCGCGCGCGACGCCGGGCCTGACTTGCATCGCGTTGACGGTCCCGGTGTGCTCGCCGGCTGCGGTCGTCGCCGCTGGCGATGCTCGCCTCGCGTGGTCGGCACGCGGGCTCGCGATCGTAGGCATCGGCATCGTGCGCGAGCTCCGCGGTCGCGGCGATGGTCGCTGGCACGACGTGATCACCGGCGCGCGGTCGATCGCGGAGCGCGGTTTGCGCGTCGTCGGCGATGACGATCCGGCTGCTCGCGCGCTGTGCCGCCCTCGCCTCCTCGGCGGTCTCGCGTTCGCGTCGGGCGCGGCGGACCGCGCACCGTGGGCCGAGTTCGGCGACGCGTGGTTCGCGCTGCCGCGCTGGACCTATGCGAGCGACGGAACAACCGCGCGGTTGCTGCTCGTATGCGACGGGCTCGAAGCGACCGAGCCGGCGCGATGGTCGGGCGAGCTCGCGATCCTCGAGCGCGCGTTCGCGACTCGGTTCGCGCCGCGCGCGCTGCCGGCGATTCGAGCGATCGATCACGGCGACCGCGCCGCGTTCTGCGCCGAGGTCGCGGCGATCACGCGTGCGATCGCGAGCGGAGAGTGCGCGAAGATCGTCGCGGCGCGCTCGGCGGTCGTCGAGCTGGCGAGCGCGGCGCGACCGGCCGATCTGCTCGCGGCGCTCGACGCTCGCGCGGCTGGCGGCGGCGTCCGGCTGCTCGTGCGTCCGTCGGCGGCCGACGATGCGCTGATCGCGGCGACGCCCGAGCGGCTCGTCGCCCGTCACGGCGATGCGGTGCAATGCGACGCGCTCGCCGGCACGATCGCGCGGAGTGCGTTCGCGCCGGAGGCCACGTTGCTCGCGAGCGATAAGGATCGGCGCGAGCATGCACTCGTCGTCGACGCGATCACGCGCGCACTCACCGGCGCGGGCGCCGAGGTCGATGCGCCGGGCGAGCCACGCCTGCGCGAGCTGCGCGACGTGTTGCACCTGTACACGCCGATCTCGGCGCGCCTGCGCGCACCGCGCCACGTGCTCGAGCTCGCCGAGGCCCTGCACCCGACGCCCGCGGTCGGAGGCACACCGACGCACACCGCGGTCGAGTGGATCGCGGCGCACGAGCCGGCGCGCGGATGGTACGCGTCGCCAGTCGGCTGGTTCGATCTCGACGGCGACGGCGAGCTCGCAGTCGCGATCCGTTGTGGCGTGTTCGCCGGGGCGCGCGCCCGACTATGGGCCGGAGGCGGCATCGTCGCGGGCTCGGATCCGGAGCGCGAGCTCGCGGAGACCGAGGTCAAGTTGCGCGCGCTGATCGGTGCGTTCGCGCCGATCGGGGAGGGCTCGGCATGACCGCCGCGGTCCAGACGCTATGGGCCGAGCTGATCGCGTCGAGTCTCGCCGATGCGGGCATCGCGACGTGCGTCATCAGTCCCGGCTCGCGCTCGACCCCGCTCGTCGCCGCGCTCGCGAGCGAGTCCCGGCTCGAGCTCGTGCCGATCATCGACGAGCGCTCGGCCGCGTTCTTCGCGCTCGGCGTCGCTCGCGCGACCGGCGCACCCGCCGCGATCGTATGCACGAGCGGCAGCGCGGCCGCCCACTACTTGCCGGCGATCGTCGAAGCGAGCACTGCCGCGATTCCGCTCGTCGTCGTCACGGCGGATCGGCCACCCGAGCTCCACCATTGCGGCGCGACCCAGACGATCGATCAGATCAAGTTGTACGGCTCGTTCGTGCGCGGTGCCTTCGACCTCGGCGCGCCGGTCGGCAGCGAAGCGGCGTTGCGCGCACTGCGGCGCACGGTGGTCCGCGCGATCGTGCTCGCGCGCGGTCCGCACGCCGGGCCGATCCACCTCGAAGTGCCGATGCGCAAGCCGCTCGAACCCGCCGCGCCATCGACCGACGGCGAGCGCGCGCTCGCCCGGTTCAGCGCCGAGCTGCGCTCCCATCGCGTGATCGCCGCCCCGCCGGCGCTCGTCGCCGACGAGTCGGCGATCGCCGAGCTCGCCGCCGCGATCGCGAACGAGCCGCGCGGCGTGATCGTCGCCGGGGCGATGCCACTCGGCTTCGCGCGCGCCCGTGCGGGCGTCTTCGAGCTCGCCTCGCGAGCCGGCTATCCGATCCTCGCGGAGGCCGGCAGTCAGCTCAAGCTGGCCGCCCCGGGACGCGCGGTCGTGGTCGGGCACGCCGACCTCGCGATGGCCGCCGGCGCGCGCGCGCCTCGCCTCGTGATCGAGCTCGGCGCCGAACCGGTCGCTGCGGCGAAGCCGAGCTTTGCCGGCTCCGCCCGCTGGGTGTTGTCCGACCACGAGTGGCGCGACCCCGACGGTGGCGCTCGCGGCGTGATCGTCGGCGACGTCGGCGCGACGATCGCCGTGCTCGCGACCCGACTCGCCGGAGTGGGCATGCCGTTCGCCGGCGGCGACGTCGGATCGCGGCGCGCTTCGAACGACCGCGGCGAGCTCGCCGCGAGCTGGCGCGCGGTCGACGAGCGTTGTGCCGCCGCGGTCGATGCGGCGCTCGCGGCCCATCCGCGGAGCGAGACCGCCGTGATGCGCGCCGCCGTCGAAGCCGTGCCGATCGGCGCGATCCTTCAGATCGGGAACAGCTTGCCGATCCGGGTCATCGACCACGCGGTCGGTCACGGCCCGGCACACGGAGTCATCACGCAACGCGGAGCAGCCGGGATCGATGGCCTGATCTCGTCGGCAGCGGGTGCGACGCGTGCCGGTGCGCCGGTCTTGCTCGTACTCGGTGACGTCAGCTTCGCGCACGACCTCGGTGGCTTGGTCGCGGCGCGCGCGGCCTCGGCCCCGCTCGCGATCCTCGTGCTCGACAACGCGGGCGGCCAGATCTTCGCCGGCTTGCCGATCGCGGCCGCTGGACTCGACGCCGTCGTCGAGCGCTACTTCGTGACCGCTCCGCAGCTCGATCCCGCCGCGGTTGCCGCCGCGCTCGGCGCGCGCGCGATCACCGCCAGGTCTGCCGCGAGCGCCGGAGCCGCGGTCGCGACCGCACTCGTGTCACCAGGCGTCACCGTGATTCACGCACCGGTCACCGCGACCGGGGCACACGATGTTCGTCGCTACGTTCTCGATCTGCTCGCCGCCCCCGTGCGCGCGAGCGCAGGAGTTGCCCATGTCTGAGCTCGAATGGAATCGCAAGCCCGGCTATGAAGACATCCGCTACGAGGTCGCGGACGGCATCGCGAAGATCACGATCGATCGTCCCGAGGTCCACAACGCGTTTCGCCCGCGGACGGTCGCCGAGCTGATCCGCGCGTTCGATGAAGCGCGCGACGACGCGACGGTCGGCGCCGTGATCCTCACGGGTGCGGGCGACGACGCGTTCTGCTCCGGCGGAGATCAGCGCGTGCGCGGCAAAGGCGGCTACGTCGGTGCCGACGGAGTGCCGCGGCTGAACGTGCTCGACCTGCACATGCGCATCCGTTACCTGCCGAAGCCGGTCGTCGCGATGGTCGCGGGTTACGCGCTCGGCGGCGGCCACGTGCTTCACCTCGTCTGCGATCTGACTATCGCGGCCGACAACGCGAAGTTCGGCCAGACCGGCCCGCGCGTCGGCAGCTTCGACGCCGGCTTCGGCAGCTCGTACCTCGCTCGCATCGTCGGTCAGAAGAAGGCGCGAGAGATCTGGTTCCTGTGCCGCCAATACGGTGCTGAAGAGGCGCAACGCATGGGCTTGGTCAACACCGTCGTTCCGCTCGCGGACCTCGAGGCGACCACGATCCAATGGTGTCGCGAGATGCTCGCGCTGTCGCCGACGGCGCTGCGGTTCCTCAAGATGGCGATGAACGCGGACTGCGACGGCCAAGCCGGCATGATGGCGTTTGCCGGCTCGGCGACCCTGCTCTACTACACCACCGACGAGGGACGCGAAGGCAAGGAGGCCTTCCTCGAGAAGCGCTCGCCCGACTTCTCGAAGTTCCCGCGCTACCCCTGATCGGGGGACGGTGTTCACTCTGTCAACCGCGTCATAACGATTTCAACATGTTGCATCGGATTTGGTTGTCAAAGTGAACACCGTCCCCATGAGGATCTGGCTCCAGGCCGCGCGGCCCAAGACGCTGCCGGCCGCGGTCGCGCCGGTTGCGGTGGGTACGGCGTGCGCCTCGGCCGCGGGCGGGTTTCGGATCGGCCCGGCGCTCGCCGCACTCGGCGGCGCGCTCGCGATCCAGATCGCGACGAACCTCGCGAACGACGCCTTCGATGCGAAGCGCGGCGCCGACGGACCGGATCGCATCGGCCCGGTGCGCGCGGTCTCGGCAGGCCTGATCTCTGCGCGCGCGATGCTGGTCGCGATGGCAGCCGCGTTCGCGGCCGCGACCGGGTTCGGCGTGTATCTCGCGCTCGTCGCCGGCTGGCCGGTCGTCGCGATCGGCCTCGTCTCGATCGGCGCTGGCATCGCGTACACCGGCGGACCCTACCCGCTCGGCTATCATGGCCTCGGCGATGTCGCCGTCATGATCTTCTTCGGCTTCGTCGCGGTGTGCGGGACCACATACGTCCAGGCGATGCACGTGCCGTCGCTCGCGGTGTGGGCCGCGATACCGGTCGGTGCGCTGGCGACCGCGATCCTCGTCGTCAACAACCTGCGCGATCGTCGCACCGACGAGCGCGTCGGCAAGCGCACCCTCGCCGTTCGGCTCGGCCGCAAGGGCTCGATCATCGAATACACCGCGCTGCTCGCGATCGCCTACGTCGCCCCGGTCGGCATCGCGATCGCGACCTACCACTGGCTTACGCTGCTCCCCCTCGCGACCCTGCCGCTCGCGCGCTCGCGCGTCCGCGCGTTCGTGATGGCTGCCGCGATGCAAGACGGCGCGCAGTACAACGCGTGCCTCGCGGCGACCGCGCAGCTCCTGATCGCGCACGCCGGGTTGTTCGCGCTCGGCCTCGCGTGCTGACCCTCGAGCAGCGCACCCTCCGATGGCGAGTCGAACCGCGCGGAGCGGCCCGTGGCATCAC
Source organism: uncultured delta proteobacterium (assembly GCA_963848295.1). Lineage (GTDB taxonomy): Bacteria > Myxococcota_A > Polyangia > Haliangiales > Haliangiaceae > JABFXX01. The sequence goes on from CAWKDB010000010.1 coordinate 1,355,743, forward strand.
CCAGCGAACCGCGACGATCCTGATCGCGCGTCAGGCCAGCGCGATCGGTCTCGGGGAATGGGGACGCTGTCTCTTTTGTCAACTTATGGCGCCAGGGCATCCCCGCAACCCTCTAGATCTAAATGCCTTTGCTGGGGACGCTGTCTCTTTTGTCAACTTCCGGCTCCCCGACCCCGCAATCGCAACCGCGTCCGCTGCCCTCGATGTCGCAGCCGATATGCCCGCGCCGGCGATGCGGTTCGCACTCGAGACCGCGCTGCTGTCGCTTATCGCGCAACGCGAGCGTACGTCGGTCGCGGCGCTGCTCGTACCGAACCCGATTCCGCGCGTCCGTTCGGCGCCAGTGGTCGACACGGCTGACGAAGCGCGCGCCGCCGTCGCCGCGGGTGCGACCGCGCTCAAGCTCAAGATCGGCCCCGATGACTTCGAGCTCGCGCGCGACATCTCTGGCGCGGTTCCCGGTGTCCGCCTGCGGATCGATGCGAACCGGCGCTGGCCGCGCACCGAGACGCCGGCGCGCCTCGAGTCGTTGCGCGCGCTCCCGGTCGACTATGTCGAAGAGCCGTGCGAGCGCGCCCACGAGTTGCTCGCCGAGCTGCTCCCAGTCCCGATCGCGCTCGACGAGTCGCTCGCCGAGCTCGATGCCGCCGCGGTCGATCGCGCACTCGCGGCGCCGAGTCTCGCCGCGCTCGTCCTCAAGCCGACGTTGCTCGGCGGCTTCGCCCGCTGCCTCGACCTCGCGGCCCGCGCGCGCCGCGCCGGCAAGCTCGCGATCATGTCGCACTTCCTCGAGGGCCCGATCGGCACCGCTGCATGTCACGAGCTCGCGCGCGCGATCCGCTGCGACGCCCCCGTCGGCCTCGCCCCGCACCCCGCGCTCGATCACTTCGCCGAGGCACTGTGACCTTCGCGCCGATCGTCGCGACGTCGACGCGCGAGATGCTGCGCGCGATCACATCCGCCCTCGATGACCACCGTCCGATCGCACTCCTCGCGTCCGAGCTCGAGCTCGATCGGCAACGCGCGGTGCTAGCGGCGGCCAACCCGCGCCCCGGCGACGCGCTCGTGCTGTTCACGTCCGGCTCGACCGGCGGCTCGCGCGGCGTCGTTCACACCTACGCCAGCGTGGCGGCGATCAGCGCCGCGTCACGGCTCGGTTGGCGCACCGACGACCGCTGGCTCGCCTCGCTCCCGCTCGCCCGCGCCGGCGGTGTCGCGATCGCGATCCGCTGTCACGCCGCGAACGTGCCGGTCGAGCTCGCAACCGACGGCGAGCCGCTCGCGACCGCGCTCGAGCGCGTCACGCTCGCTTCGCTCGTGCCGACTCAGCTCGCGACGTTGCTCGCCGATCCCGCGTGGCGCGCGCCGCGTCGGTTGCGAGCGGTCTTGCTCGGCGGTGCTCACGCCGCGCCGTCGCTCGTCGCTGCCGCTCTCGCCCGCGGAGTACCGGTGCTCGCGACCTACGGCTTGACCGAAACGCTCGGCCAGGTCGCGACCGCCGAGTCACCCGGCGGCCCGATCGTCGCGCTCCCCGGCGTGCAGCTCGCCGCCGGCACCGCGGCCGCACCGGCGCCGATCTGCATCCGCGCGCCGATGTTGGCGAAGCGCTATCTCGACGGCGACGCGATCGCCCCCGAGCTCGTCACGTCGGACCTCGGCTGGCTCGATGCCGCGGGCTCGCTCCACGTCGCAGGCCGCGCCGACGAGGTCATCATCACCGGCGGCCACAAGGTCCACCCGACCGAAGTCGAAGCCGTGCTCGCCGCGACGGTCGGTGTCCGCGCCGCGTGCGTGTTCGCTATCGCCGATCCCCACTGGGGCCAGATCGTCGGCGTCGCGCTCGCGGTCGCGCCACCGTTCGATCGCGCCGCCGCGCTCGCGCACTGGCACGCGGCTCTGCCACCCTACGCACGCCCGCGCCGGCTCGCAATCGCCGCTGCGTTGCCACTGCTCGCTGGCGACAAGGTCGATCGCCGCGCCGCCGCCGTGCTGCCGACCGAGCCCGTCCGCTACTGACGCGTGATATACCGACGTCGTGACCACGCGCTTCCTCGATCACGAGGCACGAGCTGCGTTCAAGCGAGCGGTCGAGGCGGTCGAGAATGCCTCGGCAGTCGAGGTCGTCGTCGCAGTACGGCAGAAATCCGCGACGTACCGCCACGCCAACGCGATCGTCGGCGCGATCGTCGCGTTCATCGGCCTCGCCGTCATGCTCTACGGCGAGCACGTGTTCTTGCTGCGGTCGATCCTGATCGAGCCGTTCGTGGTCGGCGGGCTCGCCGCCTGGCTCGTCGAGCTGTTGCCGCAGCTCAAGCGCATGATGACGCCCGCAGCGCGCCGACGGCGACACGTCGATCGCGCCGCGCGCGCGCTGTTCGTCGATCACAACATCCACACGACGACCGGGCGCAGCGGCATCCTCGTCTACATCTCTTGGCTCGAGCAGCAAGTCTCGCTCGTCGCGGACATCGGGCTGCTCCGCGAGCTGCCACCGCCGGTCCTCAAGCGCGCCCAGGACGAGCTCACCGCGGCCGTCTCGAGTGGCGGAGCCGCGGTCGCGAAGCTCGTCGAGGCGCTCGCGCCGACGATGGCGAAGGCCATGCCCCATCGCGATGACGACGTCAACGAGCTGCCCGACGCGGTCGACAGCGATCTCGGTGACGATTGACGAGGCGGATCCGGATCACGCTGCTGACGATCGCGACGCTCGTCACGTTGACCGCGCTCGCGATCGCGCGCCCGGGCGGCGGCGAGAGCTTCTCCGGCGGTGGCGGTCACTCGGGCGGCGGCAGCGGAGGTGGCGGTGGCGCGGCGGTGTTCTACCTGATCTGGTATGGGCTCCAGCTTTGCATCTACTACCCGTACATCGGCTTGCCCATCATCGCGCTCATCGTCGGCGCGGTCATCTACGGCTCGATCTCGAAGAGCCGCAATCGCGATTGGGAGAGCGGGCCGCCGGTCGTGCTCGAGCGCGCGACCTCGCTCGAGCGCGTCCGCGAGATCGATCCCGAGTTCTCGCAAGTGCCGTTCGAGGACTTCGCGTTCCGCCTGTTCTCGACCGCACAGCGCGCCCGTGCGACCGAGGCGACGCGCGCGACGATCGCACCCTACGTCTCGCCGAACGCGCAGGTCGAGCTCGCGCGGCGCGAGCCCGTCGGCACTCCGGTCACGCAGGTCATCGTGGGTGCGATGCGGCCGTATCGCGTCGACGTTCCGCGCGCAGCCACCGACGCCGACGGCAAGCCGACGCGCGTTCGCATCGGCATCGAGTTCGAAGCGAACGTGCTGACCGGTCAGCACACCTACTACTCGGTCGAGAGCTGGCTGTTCGCACGCGACGCGACGCGACACAGTAAGCCACCCGGGCGCGCGAAGGACTTCCCGTGCCCGAACTGCGGCGCGCCGTGGCAAGCGTCCGCGACCGGCACGCAGGTGTGCGCGTCGTGTAATCAAGTCGTCGATAACGGCCGGTTCGATTGGGTCGTCGAAGAAATCTCGGTCGCGTCGATCGACGAACGTCCGCCATCCCTCACGACCGAAGTCCCGGAGCGCGGCAACGACCTCGCGACCTATCGCGACGATGGCGTCGACGAGGATTGGGCGGCGCTCACGACCGATGATCCGGCGGTCACCGAGGGCGGCGTCGAGGCCCGGCTCAAGATGATCTACGACGCGATGAACAAGGCGTGGTCGACGAACGCGCTCGAGCCGATCCGCGGGTTCGTCAGCGACGGGCTCTACGACTACTTGCAGTACTGGGTCGATGCCTACAAGCGGCAGGGCTTGCGCAACCAGCTCACCGACATGCGCGTCACGTCGATCGAGCTCGCGAAGGTCCAGCGCGACAAGTACTACGACGCGGTGACGCTGCGCGTGTTCGCGACCGGCAAGGACTTCGTCGTCAAGACCGACACCGGTCAGCTGATGCGCGGCTCGAAGAATCGCGAGCGGCCGTACAGCGAGTACTGGACGCTGATCCGGAGCGCCGGGCGCAAGGGTGCCCCGCACATCGAGCCGACGTGCGGCAACTGCGGCGCGCCGTTGAAGATCACGATGGCCGGCTCGTGCGAGCACTGCGGCGCGCACGTCACGGCCGGTGAGTTCGACTGGGTGCTCTCGAAGATCGAGCAAGACGACACGTACCGCGGCTGACTACCGGCTGTGGTAGATCCAGTCGCTCGCGCGTTTCTCGACGAGCTCCTCGGCGACGCGCTTGCCGAGCTCGCCGAGCGCATCGATCTCTTCTCTGCCGCTGCGCGCCATCGCCGCGACCGGCAGCTGCACCGGCAGCGCGACCGGCGTCGACCCGAACAGCGAGCCGGCGACCGATAACACGCCGTGGTCGTAGCCGAGGTGCAACGTGATGCCCGCGGGCAGCTCGAGGCGCGCGCGCAGCGAGCGCAGCGCGAACACGAACGACAGCGGCGTGCGAAACACCGTCGGGCCGGCTTCGGCGTGATCGATCGCGATCGAGATCTGGCCGAGGCCCGGCAGGAACGCACTCGGCGCGAACTCGAGCCTCGCGTGATCGATCACGACGCGATCGGCGCGCGGCGGCGCGTGCTTCGGCGGGCGCAGCGCGAACAATGCGCCGCTCGACACCGACATCGTCATGTCCCGGACCGCGAGCTCGCGGCACTCGCCGTCGACGAGCGCGAGCCCGAGCGGCAGCAAGTCGCAGTCGACCCGGCCCACCGCGACGTCGAGACGGCCGATCGCGTCGTCGCGCACGAGGTGCAGCTGCTCCATCTCAAACCGGCCGCGAACGAGCGCCAGGTCGTGAGCACCGACCGTCGCGCCGGCGTGCAGCGACTCGCCGAGCTGACGTGCGATCCGGTCCGCCGCGGCATCACCGCGCATCGCGCCGAAGATCACCATCGCGATCAGCCAGGCCGTGACGAGCCCGGCGACCGCGATCGCGACCCGTTTCATCTAGATGTCGAGCTCGCCGATCTCGGCGGCGTTCTCGGTGATCAGCTTGTAGCGAGCCGCGACGTCCTTGCCCATCAGATCCGAGATCGCCTGGTCGGTGCGGCGCTCTTCGCCGCGCTTGACCGTCACGCGCAACGTCTGGCGCGTTTCCGGATCGAGCGTCGTCATCTTCAGCGTCTCGGGGTTCATCTCGCCGAGGCCCTTGAATCGCGTGATCGAGGGCTTCGCGTTGCCTTTGATCGACGCGAGCAGCTTGTCGCGGTGCGGCTCGTCGAGCGCCCACATCGTCTGCTTGCCGACGTCGATGCGATACAGCGGCGGCTGCGCGAGATAGATGTTGCCGTGCTCGATCAGCTTCGGCATGTGGCGAAAGAAGAACGTCAAGAGCAGCGTCGCGATGTGATGGCCATCGGCGTCGGCGTCCATCAGCAAGAACACCTTGCCGTAGCGCAGCTTCGTGATGTCGAACGTCTCGCCCATCCCGCAGCCGAGCGCCGACACGATGTCCTGGAGCTCCTTGTTCGCGAGCAGCTTTTGCCCGCTCGCCTGCTCCGCGTTGAGCACCTTGCCGCGCAACGGCAGGATCGCCTGGGTCTTGCGATCGCGGCCTTGCTTCGCCGAGCCGCCTGCCGAATCGCCCTCGACGATGAACAACTCGCTGTCGCCCGGATCGGTCGACGAGCAGTCGGAGAGCTTGCCGGGCAGGTTGAGACGGTGGCTGACCGCGGTCTTGCGCGTGACTTGCTGAGCGGCGCGCGACGCCTCGCGGGCACGCGCCGAGATGATCGTACGCGCGACGACGGCCTGCGCCCAATTCGGGTTCTCGTTGAGATAGTTCTCGAGCGCCGGCCGCACGAGGCCTTCGACATGCGCCGCGACCTCGGGGTTGTTGAGCCGGTTCTTGGTCTGGCTCTGGAACTGCGGATCGTGGACGTACGTCGACAGCACCGCGACCACGCCCTCACGGATGTCCTCCGCGGTCAGCGTGACGCCCTTCGGATCGAGCTTGTGCGTCGCGATGTAGTTGCGGATCGACTTGACGATCGCGGAGCGCAACCCGGTGTCGTGCGTGCCGCCATCGGGCGTCGGCACGGAGTTGACGTACGTCTTGATCAGATCGTCGGGTGACTCGGTCCACTGCAGCGCGAGCTCGAGGCCGATCTTGAGGTCCTTGTCTTGCTTGTCGAGAAAGAACAGCGGGCCGCCCGGCGGCACCGGCTGCTTGTCGCGCTCGGCGATCAGCTTCGGCAGATATTCGGCGATGCCGTTCGGATGGATGAACTTGTGCATCGCCGCCGGCTTCGCGGTCTCGTCCTTGAACTCGATCTCGAGGCCGCCGTGCAGATAGCTCTTCGCCTCGAGCCGCTCGGCGATCTGCGCCGGATCGAATTGCAGCTTGCCGCCGAACACCTCGTCGTCGGGATGAAACGTCACGGTCGTGCCGGTGCCGCGACCCGGGCCGAGCTTCTTGAGCTTGGTCTTCGGCTCGCCGCGCTGGAACCTCATCTCGTACTTCTGGCCGTCGCGCTTGACGTGGACGATGAGCTCGCTCGACAGCGCGTTGACGACCGCGGCGCCGACGCCGTGCAAGCCGCCGGAGACCGCGTAGCTCTTGCCGCGCTCGAACTTGCCGCCGGAGTGCAGCGTCGTGAAGATGATCTCGAGCGCCGGCTTCTTGTACTTCGCCATCGTGTCGACGGGAATGCCTCGGCCGTTGTCCTCGACCGTGCACGTCTTGCCGTCGGCGTGGAGCGTGACCTCGACGCGCGTCGCGTGCTTGTTGATGACCTCGTCGATCGAGTTGTCGACGACTTCCCACAACAGATGGTGGTAGCCATCTTTGCCGGTTCCGCCGATATACATGCCCGGTCGTTTGCGGACCGGATCGAGACCTTCGAGGACCTGGATGTCCTCGCCGGTGTACCTGCTCGCTGAGGCCATCAGTTAACTCCCTGGCCGCCCTCGGCGTTCGCCAACGGCTGGATCGTCACGGCCTTCGTCACTGCGACGAGCTGCGCCCGCTTGATGATCTGACGGCCCTTGCCGCCGCGTGCGCCGACTTGTTTCGGGTCGGCGTGCAGCTCGAACTTCTTGCCGGACTTCTCGGTCTCGACGAGCAGCACGTCGCTCTTGTGGCCGGCGACGAAGCCGATCACCGCGTCGTCGTCCGCGGTCTTGATCACGGTGACGCCGCGGCCCGGGCCCTCGAGCTTCGCGATCTCGTCGGCCTTGCACAGCAACACGTGGCCGTGGCGCGTCGCGCACACGACGACATCGCCATCGTTGCAGGGCAACACACCGAGCACTTCGTCACCGTCTTTCGGCCTTGCATAGCGCCGGCCCGCCTTCGTCGTGACCTCGGTGTGCTGCGCGATCGCGAAGCGCAGCCCGAACCCGCCTCGCGTGATCGCGAGCAACGTCGGCGGCACGAGCGCGCGCGGATCGAGTGTCATCGCCGCGACGATGCGCTCGCCGTCGGCGAACTTGAAGTACTTCTGCGCCGGGTCGCCGTAGCCCGCGGTCGCCGCGATATCGTTGATCTTGATGACGTACGCCGAGCCGCGGTTCGTGAAGAAGATGACTTTCTCCTTCGTCGAGCCGGGTAGCACGTGGCTGACCGTGTCGCCTTCGCGAGTTCGCGTCTGGTTCGGATCCTTGAGCTCGCGCACGCGCTTGATCCAACCGTCGTGCGTGACGACGACGTTCGCGTCCTCTTCGACGATGAACGCGTCGGCATCAAACTCTTGCTCTTCGCCCACGCCACCGGTCTTCGTGCGGCGCGGCGTGCCGAACTTCGTGGCGACCTCTTCGAGCTCGGAGCGCACCACATCGAGCAGCTTGTCGTCGCTCTTGAGGATCTTCTGGATGCGCTTGGCCTCGGTCGCCTTCGCGGCGAGCTCTTCGCGGATCACGTTGATCTCGAGCTTCGCGAGCTTGTACAGCTTGAGCTCGAGGATCGCCTCGGTCTGGAGGTCATCGAGCTTGAACCGCTTGATGATCTTGCCGGCCGCGTCTTCCTTGCCGTCGCTCGCGCGGATGATCTTGATCAGCTCGTCGAGCGCGTCGAAGATCGTGTCGAAGCCCTCGAGGATGTGGATGCGCGCCTCGAGCTGCTTGAGTTGATATTGGAACCGGCGCTCGGTGACGATGATGCGGAAGTCGAGGAAGTGCTCGAGCATCTCCTTGATCCCGCACTTCTTCGGCTGCGGCGGCGATCCGGACGGCACTTTGCCCTCGCTCATCAGCTCGGGCGGCACGAGGCACGTCAGGTTGACGTGGAAGCTCGCCTGCAGCGGCGTCTGCTTGTAAAGGTACGCCATCACGAGCTCGGGGTCGGCGTCTTTCTTGATCTCGAGCACGATGCGGATGTCGGTCGTCGACTCGTCGCGCACGTCGAGCAGGTACGGCAGCTTGCGACTGATGATGACGTCCGCGATCTTCTGGACGAGATCCGCCTTCGACATCGCCCACGGTATCGACGTGATGACGAGGTCGGTGCCGCCCTTCTTCTTCTCCTCGAGCTTGTACTCGCCGCGGATCCGGATCGTGCCGCTGCCCTCTTTGTAGATCTGCCGGAGCTCGACCTTGTTGTTGAGCAGCTGACCGCCGGTCGGGAAGTCCGGCCCGTTGATGAACTTCATCAGCGCGACGTGCTCGATGTCGCGGTTCTTCGAGATCGCGATCGTGGCTTCGACGATCTCGCGCAGGTTGTGCGGCGGGATGTTCGTCGCCATGCCGACCGCGATGCCGGTCGATCCGTTGACGAGCAGGTTCGGGAAGCGCGCGGGCAACACGACCGGCTCCTCCGTCGTGCCATCGTAGTTCGCACGCATGTCCACGGTCTCGAAGTCGAGCTCGGACAGCAGCTCCATCGCCGGTGCGGCGAGCCGACACTCGGTGTAGCGATACGCGGCTGCTTCGTCGCCATCGATCGAGCCGAAGTTTCCGGAGCCATCGACGAGCGGCATGCGGAGGACCCAGTCCTGCGCCATGCGAACCATCGCCTCGTAGACGGAGCTGTCGCCGTGCGGGTGATATTTACCGAGCACGTTACCGACCACGGTCGCCGACTTGCGATGCTTCGCATCCGGGCGCAGGTGGTTGTCGTGCAGCATCGCGTAGAGGATTCGTCGCTGCACCGGCTTCAAGCCATCGCGCACGTCGGGCAACGCGCGCGACGTGATCACGCTCAGCGCGTAGTTGAGGTAACGCCGCCGAGCTTCGGCCTCGAGCGACGCGTCGAACGTTCCGGGGGTCGCGCCGCCGTCGTCGCTACCACCGCCACCACCACCGCCGCCCGCACCACCGCCGCCGCCGCGAGCGCGCCGCGGTTGTTTCGCCTTGGAACCGGACTTCTTGGCCATAGGTTGATCGAGCGTTCCCTCTGACGCGGCACCTTGCCCCGAGATGGAGAAAAGTTCCAGCTGCTCGCGCGACGGCAGATCTGTCCGGGGGTTTGCCATGAGGTCCTGAAGTGCCCTAAGGTGGCCGACTATCGAAATTGGCCCGTCGACTGGGCGCGTGTTAACGGTCGACGTAGGCCATGGTCCGTAGACGATCGACCGCGCGCAAGAAAAGGCCCAAATACGCGGGTCGCGCCAACCGGGGCGGTTCGCCCACGCGCCGTCACGGCATGTGGGTGGTCCTCGTGCTCGGCGCGTTGGTCGTCGTCAACCTTTACGTCTTCGTGTGGGACAAGAACACGTCGGTCGCGGCGATCCGTGATCGCGCCGAGCACGCACCGATCACGGCGGGTGAACCGCTGGCGGCCGCGCGGCTGTCGACCTCACGCAGTGGGTCCGTCGCCGCGCCACCCGCACCGCCGGGGCTACCGCCCGTGATCGACGGCAAGGTCGCCAAGGGCGACACGCTCGGTCGCGTGCTCAAGCGCGCGGGCCTCGGCGCCGGCGACACGGATGAAGTGATCCGCGCGCTCGCCGGCGTAATCGACTTCAAGGCGATCAAAGCGGGCCAGGTGTTCCACTTAGCGCGCACGTCCACGGGCCACGTCGCCCGCTTCGAGCTCGAGCTGGCAAAGGGCCACCGGGTCGTCGCCGAACGCAAGCCTGGCGGCGGGCTAGTCGGCAGCAGCACCGCCGAGTGATCGCGGTCATGGTCGGGCTTGCCGATTCACCGCTTCCTCGTCATGCTTGAGGCGTGATCAAGCTTCTGGTCGGACTCATCAAAGGCGCGATCATCGGTGGCGCGGTGGGGTACGGCGCATATGCCCTTGGCGACGCGACCGGCTTTGCGAATCCGTGGCTGACCTACGGCGTGGTCGGCGTGCTCGTCGGGTTGTTGGTCGGCCGGCCGATCTGGTCGCTGATCCGCGATCAGAACGCGACGACGGTCGTGTCGATGTTGAAGGCAGCGTTCGGCTTCGGCGTCGGCTGCGGGCTCTACGCGCTGGTGTCCAAGGCGATCAGCCCGTCCCTGACGGTCGCGGGTCACGACGTGTTCGCGTGGGCGCCGACGCTCGGCGGCGCGATCGGCGCGGTCTACGGCGCTTTCGTCGAGCTGGACGATGCGATCGGCGACGGCGGAGGCGCCAAGAAGCCGGCGAAGGCCGACCCCGAGCAGTCCAGCCCGCCGAAGCAGAAGTAGCCCGGCAACTCGAGTCGCCGGGTGCGACGCGGCTGATGCCGCGCAGTTAGGCCAGGCACGCGAGATGCTCGTACCACGAGCATGAGCCGCGATATCCGCCTGTTCATCCTCGGTCACGTGATGCTCGTCCTCGTCGCCACCCTCGGCAGCATCTGACGCTACAGCTCGGCGTCGACGACGATGCCGACCTGATCGCTCGAGCCGCCGTAGCGACCTAGCGGTGCGCTGGTGTCGCCGGTAGCGAACGGATTGTCGAGCGTCATCGTCGTCACCGCGGGCGTCCGGTACAGCCACCACGTGCGCGCCCAGCCGAACGTCGTCGTGAAGCTCCCGGCCGTGAATTCGAGGCCCAGCGCCGCGGTTTGACCAGGCAGCTCGCCGAACGTCGGCGACAGCTCGGCGGTCGGTGTGCCCTGAGTCGTGAACGCGTAGCCCGCGGTCGCCCACAGAAAGCCGGGCACGAGCTCGACATCGAGCGCGCCACGCAGCGCACCGTGAGTCTGCTCGGAAGCGCGCGACCGCAGTCGGCCGAGGCCCGCGTCGACGCCGGTGATATCTTGGATCGCGAGGCCGTCGATCCGCCACGTCGCGGTCTCGGCGGCGTGCGGCAGGACCCACAGATCGGCGTCGACTTCGACCGACCAGTGCGAGCCGAGCCAGCGCGCGCCGCTGCGCAGCGTCAACGGCTCGCGCAGCTCCATTCGCGCGGTCGGTGCGCCGGGCTCGACCGCGACCTCGGGTGCGGACCCGGTCGCGAGCGCATTGCCGTGGACGAACGCGTTCGCCGAATAGCCGACCGAGGCGGCGAGCTCGACGCGCGTGCCGGGCGGCGCGACCAGCACGCCGGCGACCGCGCTCGGCACGAAGTTATCGGCGGCGTCGATCGAGATCTCGACATCGTGCGCCGGGTCTTCGAGCACGTCGCGACCGGCGAACCCTGCCCACACTCGACGCGTCTCCGAGACGCCGACGCGCGACGCCGCGAGCGACAGGCCGACCGCGACGACGTCACCGAACCGGCGCGCGGCCCCGATCGTGAGGGTGTCACGTCGAATCGCGCCGGCGAGGCCGGCATAGCGATAGTCGAAGTCGTTGCCGAGCTCGGCGGGTGGCAGCTCCCCCGGCGCCCGCAGCGTGCGCGCCGATGCCGCCGACGACATCGCGCCGGCCGCGATGATCCACGAACCGACCGCGCCTTCGTACGCGACGAGCGGCAACGCACTCGACCCCGCTTGATCGTGCGCCTCTTCGTGATCGCCACCGCCGTCGCGCCAGTTGATCGAATCATCGGACAGCGTGACACCGAGCTGGATCCGACCCGCGTCGCGCCGCGCGATCGCCGCCGGGTTCACGAGCAGCGCCCCGCCGCCATCGTCACCGACCGTCCCGACTCCGGCGCGACCGATCTCCTGTGGCGATCCGCCCGCGATCACCACACCGTCGGCCCGCGCGGGCGCGCACCACGCGACCAGCATCACGGTCACGGCGCGACAACGAGGCAACACGCGCCGACGATAGCAGTCGCGCGTTGCAGTTTGTTTCGCCGCGCAACGCCGAATCTCACCGTGCTCTCCTATCAGCGAAGCGCGGGAAGGAAGTCCACTCGATGACGATCATCGCTCCCTGCCAAGGCTCTAGATCTGCTCGCCGCCCGGAGACTTCGTTCGATGACGACGAACCGACCGACGTCCTCGGCGCGCTCGGGACCCTGGTGTCGGCGCCGATCAGCGTCGTCCAGCCCGACACGCCGATCTCCGAGGTGCTGAAGCTGCTCGTCGAGCTCCGGATCCCGGCGGTGGCCGTCGTCGATCGCTGTGGCGCGATCGGCGGCATCGTCACGCGCACCGACCTGCTGCGCGAGCTCGCTCGCGGTGACCGCGCGACCGCGGGGGATGCGATGTCTGGCTTCGTATTCGCACTCTCGGCGCGATCGACGGTCGAGCGCGCGGCGGCGTTGATGGCGTACGAAGGGGTCGGCCAGGTCGTGGTCACCGGCTCGCGGGGCGAATTGCTCGGGATGGTCTCGGCGCTCGACATCGCGCGATATTTCGCGGTCTCGGCCGGGTATCTGACCGAATGACGGGCGGCATCTGTTGCCGTTTGTTTCGCGGCTCTGTCGTTCCAGCGCGAACGTGAAATACTCCGTCGGTGCAACGGCCCGAGGTCGCGATCCGCGTCGTGTACGTCGAAGACGACGAACGGCTCGCGCGGCTGACCGTGCAGTACCTCGCATCGCACGAGATCGAGGTCCACCTCGTCACGCGCGGCGATGTCGCCGTCGCCGAAGTGATGCGGATCCGGCCCGACGTCGTGTTGCTCGATCTCATGCTGCCGGGCGTGCACGGCTTCGAGGTGTGCCGCGAGCTGCGCACGCGCTGCGACGTGCCGATCATCATGGTGACCGCGCGCGTCGAGGAAGCCGATCGGGTCGTCGGGTTGGAGGGCGGCGCCGACGATTACGTCTCGAAGCCGTTCCAGTCTCGCGAGCTGCTCGCGCGGATCCGCGCGCAAGCTCGGCGCGCCCGCGGCGAAGTCGGCCCGAGAGCGGAACGGATCGAGCTCGGCGGGCTCGTCGTCGACACCGCGACGATGCGCGTGACCGTCGACGGCGAGCTGATCGCGCTGACCGCGAACGAGTTCGCGCTCGTCCATGCGCTCGCGCAGCGCCCCGGGCGGGTGCTCGATCGCGAGCAGCTGCTGCAGATCGTGCACGGCACCGCGGACGAAGCGTTCGACCGATCGATCGATGTCGTCGTCTCGCGCGTGCGCGCCAAGCTCGAGCGCGATCCGCGCAACCCGCGCCTGTTGAAGACGATCCGCGGCGTCGGCTACATGCTGACCCCGGGCGAGCACCACGGAGACGCGGCTTGACTCGTTGGTTCCGGACACTCGCGTCTCGGCTCGTCATGCTCGGCGTGATGCAGACCGCGCTGATCGCGGCGACCGCGGTCGCGATCTGGTGGATCGAAGGGCCACATGGCGATGCGTGGCCCGGCGAACGGCTCGATCGCGGTGCGCGAGCCAAGCTCGAGCAAGCAGCCGACAAGCCCGACCAGATCGCGGCGGCGCTCGCGGAGCTGCGCGACCATCGCATCGAGATCTCGCTCTACGACGCGGACCGCACGCTGATCGCCACGAACGTCAACCCGGCGCTCGCGATCCCGGCTCGGCATCGCGGTCCACCACCCGAAGGGCACGACGGGCGCGATGGCTTCGAGCATCGCCCCGACGGAGATGGGCCGCCGCCCGGACCTCCGCCGGAAGGTGACCACGGCGGCCATGGCGCTGGCTTCGGGCCGGGTCCCGGCAATCACGCGATGGTGCTCGGCTTCACCGTGCATGGCAGGCGCGGCTATCTCGTCGCGCGCGGCGTGCACAAGTCGCCCGGGCTGACCGGGCCGTTGCTGACGCTGATCTGCGGCTTCGTCGTCACCGCGATCGGCGCGCTGATCACCGCGCGGTGGATCCTGCGGCCGATCGAGCGGCTGTCGGGCACGGCGCGCGCATTCGGTGCGGGCGATCTGGCGGCGCGCAGCCGGCTCGAGCGCGGCGACGAGATCGGCGAGCTCGGCCGGGGCTTCGACGAGATGGCCGATCGCATCGAGCGCCTGCTCGTCACCGAAAAAGAACTGCTCGCGAACGTCGCGCACGAGCTGCGCACGCCGTTGTCGCGAATCGGCGTCGCGCTCGACCTCGCCGGAGAAGGTGACTCCGATGCCGCGCGAGCTTCGCTGTCCGAGATCGCGGTCGACGTCACCGAGCTCGAGACGATCGTCGACGACATCCTGACCGCGATGCGGTTCGAGGTCGCACGCGGCGGCGAGCTACCGTTGCGTCGCGCCGTGACCTCGCCCGCCGCGATCGCCCAAGCGGCGGCCGATCTCCTGCGGTCGAGGCACTCGGACCGGCCGATCGAGCTCGAGACCGCTGCGGACCTCGGGATGATCGATGTCGACCCGCGGCTGTTCCGGCGCGCGATCGACAACCTGCTCGAGAACGCGCACAAGTACACGCCCGACCGCTCCGCGCCGATCCGGCTCGCGGTCAGTCGCTCGGGCAAGAACGCGATCGCATTCGAGGTCAGCGATCGCGGCATCGGCATCGCCGAGGACGACCTGCCGCGGATCTTCACCGCGTTCTTTCGTTCCGATCGCAGCCGCTCGCGCGAGACCGGCGGAGTCGGCCTCGGGCTGACCCTCGCGAAGCGCATCGTCGAAGCGCACGCCGGCACGATCGACGTCACGAGCGCCGTGGGCGTCGGCACGACGATGAAGCTGACCGTGGCGACGGTGTAGCCTCTACTGACAGGCGCAACACTTCGCGTGCGCGGCGGTGCACGTCGCCTTCGCACTGTCGCACTTGCCGGTGGCCCACGTGTCGGTCGCGAGCTCACTCGCGAGGTCGCAGATCTTTGTGGCGTTGTCGCAGATCGAATCGGCGAGCTTGCACGAGTCGTGACAGGCGTCGCTCGGCGCCGGGTGACAGCTCGCATCCGCGGTGCTCGAGATCGGGGCGGCGGTCGCGGCGCCGACCACCGGTTCGGTCAACTGCATCAGCGCGCGCGATTGCTGGAGCTGGGCGTCGAGCTGCTCGATCTGCTCGTGCGGCGTGCCGGGGGACGGCATGGTCTGGTCGCGCGTCGGCGGGCTCGACGACATCTTCGGCGAGGATTGCGCGCAGCCGACGACGACCGCGAGCGCGCAGCACACCGCCAGTCGCCTCAAAATTGCAGCTCCGGCGAGCCGCTGGTCGCCCCCGCCGCCGACTTGCCGCACTCGCAACAATGCTGCTGCGCTTCCTTGCACGATGCCTTCGCGCTCGCGCACTTCTCGTGGGCCCAGTCATCGCTCGGCCCGAGCTCTCCCGCGATGATGCAGATCCGCTCGGCGTTGTCGCAGATCGCATCGGACAGGTTGCACGTGTCGTCGCACGCGCGCGGCACCTGCGGGGTCGCCTCGCAGACGCGCTTGGGCACGGCGCGGTCGCGCAGCAGAAAGACGTCTTGCTGCAGCGGTTCGAGCCCGATCTTGTCCTCCCGGCGCCAGCCGCGGATCTGGGTCCACAGCGCGGTGATCTCGTTGCGTTTGTTCATCGCCTCGGTCGGATAGGTCGCGTCGCCACCGCACGCCGAGACCGCGAGGACCCCGAGGACGAGCACCGCGATCGCCCGCCCGGTCATCGCGCCCCCTGTTGCAGCTTCTTCTCGATCTCGATCGATGCGTCGAAGCTCGAGATCGCGGCGCGCTTCTCCTCCGCCGCACCCGTGGCATTACCACCGGCCGACAGCTGCTCGGCCCGAGCTTGGTGGATCTCGCCCTGCACGGTGTAGAGGTTCGCGATGAAGAAGCTATCGCGCTGGCGATGAGCGAGTCGGTCGTCGACGACCTTCGTCGCCTCGTCGAGCTGGCCCTGCCCGACCAGCAACTTCGCGAGCAACGCGCGCGCATCGTCGAGCACGTCCTCGGCTTCCGGCGCACCCGCCGGGAACTTCAGCGACAGGATCTCGCGGACGCTCGCGATCGCGGCCGGCGTGTTGCCGTCGCTCATGTAGATCCGCGCCTTGTGGTGATAGTTCTTCGCCTGCGACAACGCGATCATCAGATCCTGATCGATGACGTCGGTCGGCTCCGCGGTCTCGGTCACGCGACTCTGCGAGGACTCGCGCTCTTGCGCGCACGAGATGACGAGCGCGAGCGCGAGCGCGGCGAACGCGACCGCCTTCACGGCACACCTCGGAGCAAGCTGCGCTCGCGAAAGCCGTCGAGCCGATCCGCGAAGATCGCGTCGATCCGCGTGCCTGCATCTCCCGCGCGCGCCGGGTCGATCGGCCCGATCAGCGCATCGGCCGACCGCGAGCGCCAGGCCGTGGGGACGCGGGCAGCTGCCGCCGGCGCGCGATGCACCGGCCGGGCCCACAGCGCGATCACCGCCGCGGCCGCGACGAGCGTGCTCGCGCCCGCGATCGTCCACGGCAGCCAGCGGCGCGCCTTCGCTCGGCCACGCGCGATCGGTGCCGACCGGGCCGCCGCCGCGCCACCGACCGCGATCCGCAGCGCATCTTCGATGATCGCCGCGCGCTTCGCCGCCGGCAGCGTGACCTCGCCGCCCGCAGCGCGAATCACGGTCGCGACCTCGAGCAAGGCGCGATCGTCGGTCGACATCGCCGCAGGCGTGCGGCCCGCTAAGGCCTTGTCGACGAGCTCGCCGAACGTCTTCGCCTGCGCGCGCTCGGCCGATGTCGGCTCGTCATCCGGCTCGGGCACTCGGCCCGCAAGGATGTCGTCGTGGTTGTCGTCTTTAGTGCTCATCGCTGCCTCCCGACTCGACGCGGTCGCCGAACTGCTTGCGAAACGCGCGCACGGCGCGGAACAGAAGAACATCGAACGTCCCGACCGTGACCGCGAGCCGATGCGCGCACTCGTCGCGAGTCAGCTCCTGGATCAACCGTAGCTCGATCGCGAGCCGATAGCGCTCGGCGATTTCGGCGAGCGCGACGTCGATCCGCGCCCGATGCGCGCGCCGCTCTTCGTCCGCCATGAGCAACGCGTCGGCGTGCGAGCTCGCATCGGTCTCGGCCGGGATCTCGTGTGCCATCGCATCGGCGAGCCGGCGCGAGCGTTTCGCCTGGCGGTGCACGTCGTAGACCTTGTTGATCGCGATCTGGCGCAGCCACGGATAGATCGATCGGCCCTGCCACGCGAATCCCTTGATCTTCTCGACGGACGTCGCGAGCGTGTCGCGCAACACCTCGTCGGCCGACGCGGCATCGCCGAGTCGCGGCAGGATCACTGTCGCGTACAGCGGCTGGGCATAGCGTTCGAGAAGGGGTCGCATCGCGTCGAGGTTGCCGGCTTGTGCCTCCGCAACCAGGCGCTGCTCTTGTTCGAGCTCGATCGCGGTGGCAACGTCGGAGGCCACGGACATCCATTCAACGCGTGTGGAGTTGCGAGCTTACACGCGCGCGGTCGTAGCGAACCTCGACCAGCTCGAGGCCGTGAGCAGGCGCCGTGATGCCTGCGCGGGTCCGATCGCGAGAAGTAAGGATCTCGGCCACTTGGGCGGGAGTGAAGCGACCGGTGCCGACCTCGACGAGGGTCCCGACGATGATCCGCACCATGTTGCGCAGGAACGCGTTGCCGCGGACATCGACCACGACGAGGTCGCCGGGGTCGGCCGTGAGGTCGAGCGCTTCGACGCGGCGCAGCGTCGTCTTCGCAGCGCAGCCAGCCGCGCGAAATGCAGCGAAGTCGTGGTCGCCGATCAGCGCGCGGGCGGCTTGCCGCATCGCCTCGAGATCGAGCGGATCGGGGTGATGCCACGCGCGATGACGAAGCAGCGGCGAGCGATCCGCGCGGGTCAGGATCGTGTAGCGGTAGTGCTTGCCCGACGCCGAGAACCGCGGATGAAACGCGTCGTCGACCTCGCTCGCTTCGCGAATCGCGATCGCATCCGGCAGCATGCTGTTGAGGCCGCGGCGAATGCCATGCAGCGGAATCGGCCGCTCGGTCCGGAAGCTCGCGATCTGTGCGCGCGCGTGGACACCGGCATCCGTGCGCGATGCACCGGTGACCGCGACCTCGTGGGTGAGCAGCCGGGCGAGCGCTTCTTCGAGATGTTGTTGCACGGTCGGCCCGTTTGCTTGCCGCTGCCAGCCGTGAAGCTCGGTGCCGTCGTACTCGACGACGAGACGGATGTGGCGCACCGCGGCCGATTCTACGCTCAGAACGTCAGGTCGAGGCCGAGCGACGCCGCGTTCTGACCGTGCGAGCCGTCGTGGATCAGCAGCGCGCCGTCGTAGCGCAAGTAGATCCCGAGCCGGGGCACCGGCGGCAGCATCGCGCGCAACCGCAGCGACACCGCTGGCCCCGCGCCATCGCCGACGTGCACCCCGGCGCCGGCGCCGAGCTCGAACCAGCGGCCGATGCCCCGGCGCGAGATGGTGGCGAGCGTCTCGCCCTGACCGTGTAGACCGTCGACGAGCCAGAGCGAGGCTTCGCCGCCGAACAACCAGAGCCGACCGTATTCGACCCGCACCGCCGCGGTCGCGAGTGCCTTCATGGTTGCATCGTCGACGACAAGGCCACCGCCGAGCGCGAGCTCGAGCCGCAGCTTGCGCAGGTTCGCCGGGCCTAGCGCAGCGTCTTCCCCGGCGAGCGTCTCGAATCGCTCTCCGGTCGTGACCGGCATCGACTTGGGCACCAGCGCCGGTTCGGGCTGCGTCGAGCCCGCGGCTTCGTCGTCCTCGGAGACGTCCTTCGCCTCCTTGTTCGGCGACGCGTGCTTGCGCTTCGGCGCGGCGGCGTCGTCCTCGCCGTCGGAGTCCTCCGCCTCCGCGGACTTGCCATCATCGTCGTCCTTGCCAGCCTTCGGGTGCACCGGCGGAGCCTTGTGCCCGCCGCCGCTCTTGGTGTTCTGGACATTGCGGTACGCCTCGGCCGCCGCCTCGCGGCGCAGCGCGGTGACATCGCTCCCCGAGGGCACCGACACCGGCACCGCGACCGTGCGCTTGACGCCACCTTCGATCACGACCTCGTCACCGATCGCGATGAACGACGTATACGGCGACGCCAAGCCGTACGACAGCGCGATCGCGGTCGCAGCGCGCGGGTCGGCGAGCGCCGCGTCGAGCTCCAGCTTGCCCCAGCGTCGCGCGAGCGCACCGCGTGGTGTCACCGCGCCTTCGATCGGCCGCGCCGACATCGCGACCATCCCGAGCGTGAACACGTCGCCGCGCGAGCGCGCGTTCGTATGCTCGGCGCGCGCGACCTTCGCGACGACGAGCAACGCTTGACCGGCGCCGAGCCTCGGCAACGTCGCCGGTAGGATCTCGAGCGGCGCGAGCGCGCCCCAGCTGACCGCGATCGGGGTCGGCGGCGAAGCGGCATCCGCGGTCACGTCTCGCGCGAGCGCGGTCAGGTCGTCTCCGATCGCGGCGAACCTCGCGGTACCGCCGCTCGTGTTCGCGATCGCGATCAGCAAGGAGCGATTCGGCGCCGGCCCGACGCCGATGACGTAAATCGGTGCGCCGACCTTGCCCGCCGCCGCGATCGCAGCGCGGTCATCCGCGACGAGCCCGTCGGTGACGATGATGACCGGCCCGCCCGACGAATGCAGCGTGCCGAGCACGCGCGTCAGGTCGAACACGCCTCCGCTGCGCTCCCAGCGCTCGTCGAGCTCGCGTGCGACCTCAGCGGGCGGCGCGGCTTCGCGCTGTTCGCTGCCGACGACCGTGACGCGATCGGCGGGCCCGAGAGCGCCGAGCAGCGCGCGCACCATCGGATGCGCGATCGCATCGGTGTCACCGCGCATCGTCGGCGCGCGATCGAGCACGAGCGTGCAGGCGAGCGAGCCGATCCGCGGCGCCGCCGCCGGCGCACTGAGCACGACCGCGGCGTAGCCCGCATCGGCGTCTTGCTCGACCCAGCCGGTTGCGGGGACGCGCGAGCGCCAGCGAATCAGCGCATCGTGATCGCTGTGCGGGTCGACGAGTACGAAGTGATGCGCATCGACCGCGTCGAGCTTGTGGCTCGGGCTCGCGACATCGGACACGTCGTCGGCGAGCTCGATCGCGATCTCGGTCGCGCCGCCCGCCGCGGGCGAGCCGGTCGGCGTGACGCGAGAGGCATCGGGCGCGCGATCGGTGTCCGGCGAATGCCCGGTGCCGAGCGTCGGTCGGCCGCTCGCCGAGCCCGGAACGTAGCGCGGCGCGATCACGAGCGGAAGCGCGAGCTCCCACGCGCCGTCGTGATACGCCGCGACGCTGTCGTAACGCAGCGTGACCTCCACCGTGCTATGCGCGGGGATCGCCGACACCGCCTGGGTGAACACGTCGGGCCGATCTTGATCGAGCAGGCCCGCACCGAGCCCCGCGGCGACGGCTTGTTCGTAGCGCTTGACCGCGGCGTCGCGCGTGACGACCTCGGCGTGAACCGTGCGCGTGCCGTAATGGATCGCCATCGCGGAGACCGCGGCATCCGCGGGCAGCGGAAAGATGTACGTCGCCTCGACCACGCGATCGGCGTCGTTGCGATAGCGCTGGGTCACGACGGTCTCCACGATCGGCCCGCGGACCACGACCTCGAGCTTGCTATCGAGCATCGCGAGCGCCTGCGCGCTCGTCGTGTACATGCCCATGTGATGCGGCAGCGTCACGGCATCGGCGCGCGTCGCGACCGACGCCAACGCGATCGCGAACGCAAGCTGCCGCCGCACGGTGACACCTTACACGCTCGACGACGCGGCTCGATCTAACACTCGAACCGTCTTGGGTATTTCCGTGTCTCGAGCCGTGTCGGCCGGCCCACACCGTCGGCCAAGTGGCCGTTCTCGCTCGGGCCGGGTTCGGCATTACCGCTGCACTTGCCTCGGCAATGCGGCTGCGCCCTTTCTCGATCGCGTTCTCGCTTGCGCTCGTCTCCGGCTGCGGCTCCAAACCGCCGCAAGACCTGCGCGTGATGTCTTACGCGCCGACCGGGCCGACCGAGCGCGACGAGCCGGTCGAGCTCCACTTCGACAAGCCCGCGGTGAGCGAGGCGATGGTCGGCAAACCCGCGCTGCCGGGCTCGGTCCGGATCGTCCCGCAGCTCGAGTGGAAGGGGTTCTGGCAAGACCGGCAGACGCTCGTGCTCGAACCGACCCAGCCGCTCGCGCCGTCGACGCGCTACAGCGTCTCGCTCGCCGGCGAGCTCGCGACTCGGACCGCAGACTTCGGGTTCTCGTTCGTCAATCGCCCGCTCGCGGTCGAGGGTGTGTGGGGCGTCGATCCCGATGCGATCGCGCCCGACGGCGAGGTGCCGGTGTCGTTCAATCAACCGGTGCAACCCGCGGATGCCGCGGCGCACTGCAAGCTGACCGGCGCGCACGGCGAGGTCGCGCTCGCGGCGGCACCCAACGATCGCGACGCGGCAACGAACGTCACGTTGCACCCGGTTGCGAAGCTCGCACCCGGCACCGGGTACACGCTCGCGTGCGCGGGCCTCACCGGTGCCGGCGGTAACACGCCGCTCGCGCAACCGTACGCGCTCGCGATCCGCGCGCGACCGCTGCTCGCCGTGACCTCGATCTCTCCGCAGGGCACCGACGTCTCCGCCGATGACGTCACGCTCACGTTCGCGTTCACGACTCCGGTCGCGCTCGATGCCGCCCGTAAAGCGGTGTCCGCGAAGCCGGCGATCGCGGGGCTCGATCGCGGCTCGTTATCGAGCGATGGCACGGAGTACAGCGTCACCGCGGATCTCGAGACCGAGACCGACTACAGCCTGAAGCTCGCCGGGCTCGTCGATCGCTTCGGTCAGAAGCTCGACAAGCCCGTGGTCGCGACGTTTCACACCGGCAACGCGCAACCGCGGCTGTCGATGGAGCGCGGCATCTTCACGCTCGAGGCGAGCGCGAAGGGCTATCCGGTGTGGTCGCGCAACGTCCACAAGATGGAGATCGAATGCGCGGCGATCCCGAAGGATCGGATCGCGCGGCTGCTGACGACCGACATGAACTACGACCCGTGGGGCGGCAACGACGACGACAAGCCGCTCGATTGGCGCGCGATCAAGGCGAAGCCGAAGACCAAGCAGATCTTGCAGCCCGCGAAGGACAAGTGGGTGCTGTCCGAGGTCGACCTCGGCGCGACGTGTGGCGCCACGGCGGGCAAGCGCGGCGTCTATCTCGCCGAGGTCCACTCCGACGAGGTCCACGAGGACGATTCGCGGCCGTGGCTGTCGGCGCGGCGCAATCGCGTGCTCGCGAACGTCACCGATCTCGGCGTGCTGATCAAGGTCGGCCCGGCGTC
Organism: uncultured delta proteobacterium; assembly: GCA_963848295.1. GTDB lineage: Bacteria > Myxococcota_A > Polyangia > Haliangiales > Haliangiaceae > JABFXX01. The sequence continues at coordinate 1,378,064 of CAWKDB010000010.1, forward strand.
CGGCATCGTGTGGGTCACGTCGTTGTCGACGGGCCTGCCGGTCGAAGGCGCGACGGTCGCGGTCCAGACGCCGCAAGGTAAGCGCGTGTTCACCGGCACGACCGACCGCGATGGCCTCGTCAAGGTGCCGGGCAGCGCGCTGTTGAAGCAGCAACCTGCGACCGGCGCCGCGCCCGACCCCGAAGCCGACGAGGATTGGGACAGCTACCGCTCGCAGCGGCTGATCGCGACGGTCGAGAAGGGCGATGACCTCGCGATCGTCGACGGCAACTGGGCGAACGGCATCCAGACCTGGAACTTCGGGTTGCCCGAGGATCGCGGCGGCGGCGTGACCCGCGTGCGCGGCTTCATCGAGAGCGACCGCGGCCTCTATCGTGCGGGCGAGCAGGTCCACTTCAAGGGCATCGTGCGCGAGATCGCCGGCGGCGCACCGCCTCGCATCCCCGGCAAGCCGGGCGTCGCGATCGAAGTCCAGGACAGCCGCGGCCAGGTCGTGTTGACGACGAAGACGAAGCTGTCGAGCTTCGGCGGGTTCGCGTTCGACATGCAGCTCGCCGACGATGCGTCGCTCGGCGATTACTACGTCGCGGCGACCGTCGCCGGCCAGGTGTTCCGCGAGCGGTTCGAGGTCCAGGAGTTTCGGCCCGCGGCGTTCGAGGTCGGGCTCGCGCGAGCGGGCAAGCAACCGAAACCGATCCGGCCGGGCGAGCGGATGGCGTTCGATCTCGACGCCACCTATCTGTTCGGCGCGCCGGTCGCGTCTGCGAAGGTCGAGTGGAGCGTGCGCAAGCGCAAGCACGTCGTGACGTTCCCGGGGTTCGAGGACTACGCGTTCTCGGCCGATCCGCGCGACGGATGGTGGTGGTCGCGCCGTGACGATTACGGCGAGCTCGTGTCCGACGAATCGGGCGCGACCGACGACCGCGGCCACCTCGAGCTCGCGGCGCGCGACGCGAACCCGTCGAAGACCGACCCGACCGACTACATCGTTTCGGCGACCGTGACCGATGCGACCGATCAGTCGTCGAGCAAGTCCGTGATCGTGACCGCGCACCCGACGTCGCTCTACATCGGCATGCACGCGAACGAGATGGTCCAGGCGGTCGGCATGCCGTTCGGCGTCAACCTCGCCGCGTTCCAACCGGACGGCACTCGGACCGCGACGAAGCTGCACTTGTCGTTCATCCGCACCGCGAACACGTGCGGCTGGGATTCGGTCGGCATCCGCAGCTACGAGAGCTGCACGGCTACGGACACGACGATGATCGAGCGCGATGTCGAGGTCGCGGCCGGCGGCTCGCACACCGAGCGGATCTATCCGACCGAGCCGGGCGATTACGTCGTCAAGGCCGAGGCGAAGGATGACGCGGGTCGACCGGTCATCACCGAGAGCGAGATCTGGGTGATCGGCAAAGGCGAGGCCTTCTGGAGCGGCGACGAAGGCGACCGGATGACGTTGATCGCGAGCAAGCCGACGTATCAGATCGGCGAGACCGCGAAGCTCGTCGCGCAGGCGAACCTGCCGCACCCGACCGCGCTCGTCACGATCGAGCGCGACGGCGTGCTCGATGCGCGCGTCATCAAGATGGCGTCGGCCGGCGAAGGCGTCGAGGTGCCGATCGTCGACGGCTTCGCGCCGAACGTGTTCGCGAGCGTCGTGCTCGTCAGCGGCCGCGATGGCGAAGGCGATGCGCATCGCCCGAAGTTCAAGATGGGCGTCGTCGAGCTCGCGGTGTCGAGCGCGAAGCAAGAGCTCGCCGTCGACGTCACGATCGCGAACGACCACGTCGAGCCCGGGCAAAAAGTCATCGGCAAGATCCACGTCAGCCGCGACGGCAAGCCGGTCAAGGCCGAGGTCGCGGTGTCCGCCGCCGATGAAGGTGTGCTCCAGCTGATCGCGTATGCGACGCCGAATCCGATGAAGACGTTTTATGCGGCGTACGGCCTCGGCGTCGATTCGGCGACGAGCTGGAACCGGCTCGCGCGCCTCGCCGATCCGCAAGCCGGCGACCCGGATCAAGGCGGCGACATGCGCGCGCGGGGTGGCCAGAAGGTGCGCTCGAAGTTCGTCGCATCCGCGTTCTGGGCGCCGATGCTCGTCACCGACGACCACGGCGACGCGCCGTTCGAGTTCGCCGCGCCCGACAACTTGACCGCGTATCGCGTGATGGCGGTCGCCGCGGATGCGGGCGCGCAGTTCGGCGCCGGCGAGCATCGCGTCACGATCGACAAGCCGGTGATGGCGCAACCGATCCTGCCGCGATTCTTGCGCGCCGACGATTCGGCGACGATCGGCGTCGAGGTCTTCAATCACACCGGCAAGGCCGGCGTCGCGATCGTGACCGCGAGCGGCAATGGCGCGGCGCTCGACCATGGGCGCGAGCGAGTCGATGTCCCGGCGAACGGCAGTGCGCGCGTTCGGTTCGTCGCCCGGGCGTCACAGAACGCCGCCGCGAGCTTCGACTTCGTCGCCACGATCGACGGCGCGAAAGACGCGGTCCGCGTCACGCTGCCGATCGAGAAGCCGCGCGTGATCGACACCCACACGCTCGCCGATCAGACCCTCGCCGACGGTGGCAGCTGGACCGGTACGCTCGGGTTGACGCCCGATGTCATACGCGAGGACAGCACGTTGACCGTCACCGTCGATCGGACCGGGGTCGGCGCGCTCGCTCCCGCGTTGCGCGCGCTCGTCGCATATCCGTACGGCTGTCTCGAGCAGACGCTGTCGCGATTTCTGCCGCTCGTCGCGGCGAAGGACCTCGCGACCGCGCTCGACGACCCGGCGCTGCAGGGCACGAAGCTCGAGCAGTTCATCACCGCCGGCGTCGCGAAGGTGATCCGCCATCAACAAGGCGATGGTCTGTTCTCGCTGTGGCCGCAATCGCAGACGTATCCCGAGCTGTCCGCGTACGCGCTGTACGGCCTGACCGTCGCGCAGCAAGCCGGCGTCAGCGTACCGGCCGACGTGTTCACCCGCGGGATCAAGGCGATCGACACGTGGGCGACCGCGAAGGCACTCGCGCCGGACGGTGATGCCGCGGCGCTCGCGATGGCGGCGTACGTCATGGCGTTGCGCGGCAAGCCCGACGCGCCGCTCGTCGCGCGGCTGTACGCGATCCGCGCCGGCATGCCGACATGGGGCCAGGCGTTCTTGCTGCGCGCGCTCGCGGTCGGCAAGGGTGACGCGAAGCAGATCGCGGAGCTCGAGCAGCAGATCGTCGGCGCCGCGGTCGTCAAGGACGGTCGCGCGATGATCCACGAGAGCTCGGGCCCCGACGTGCGCGAGCACTACATGGACTCCGACGTGCGCGCGACCGCGATGACGCTCGCCGCGCTGCTCGATGCCGACCCGGCTTCGCCGCTCGTCGACCCGCTCGCCGCTGGCTTACTCTCGGCGCGCAGCGACGCTGGCAGTTGGCAGACGACCCAGGACGACGTCTGGTCGCTCGTCGCGCTCGCCCGCTACGCGAAGCGCGTTCCGGCGGGCGATTCGACCGCGACGATCATGGTCGACGACAAGCAGGTGTCGAGGAAGAGGCTCGTCGGGCGCTCGCCGAGCGTCACGACGCTACGGCTCGATCGCGTCGCCGGCGACCGGATCAGCGTCGCGGTCGACCACGGCGCGAAGGTGTCGGTCCGAGTCGCGGCGGCGCGGCGTGACACCGGCGCGGCTGCGTCCGCCGGTTACGCGATCGCACGCGACTACGTCGACCCGCACGGCAAACAGGCGACGACGTTCAAGGCCGGCGACTTGCTCACGGTCGAGGTCGAGATCGATGCGAGCGCGAAGCACAGCTGGGTCGCGGTCGTCGATCCGCTGCCGGCGGGCTTCGAGATCGTGAACGACAAGCTCGCGACGAGCGGCGCGGGCGACGACGCTCCCTCCGACCCCTGGGACGCGCGGTGGAACGCGCCGACCTGGTCGTACCAGGAGCTGCGCGATGACAGCGCGCGGTGGTTCGCCGACGAGCTCCCCGCCGGCCACTATCACCTCACGTACCAGGTGCGCGCGACGATCGCCGGCAGCTTCACCGCGCCGCCGGCTTCGGTCGAAGCGATGTACGAGCCCGACGTCCACGGCCGCAGCGCGGCCACCGCGATCTCGATCTCCCGATGAAGCGAGTCGCGCGTTGGCTGCTCGTCGCGGCGCTGCTGCCGCTGACGATCGTGACGCAGGTCGCGATCGTGCTCGTCGTGATGTTTCCGTTCGATCCGGCCGAGCTGTCGGTGTCCGGCGCCCCACTCGTGATCGTCGATGTGCGCGGCGAGGTGATCGCGACGCTTCCCGCCGACGGTGTTGATGCGACCCGGTGGGCGAAGCTCGCCGATGTCCCGGCGATCGCGGTGTCCGCGGTCATCGAGTCCGAGGACGAGAACTTTTGGAGCCATCACGGGGTCGACGCCGGCGGGATCGCGCGCGCGGCATGGCTCGACCTCCGAGGCGGCCGCTTCGGTGGCTCGACGTTGACGATGCAGCTCGCACGCATGCTGCGCAACGACGAAGCGCGCACCGTGACGAACAAGCTCGCCGAGACCGTGCTCGCGCTCCGCATCGATCGCGCGGTCGACAAGCGCGACATCCTCGAGCAGTGGCTGAACCGCGCGTACTACGGCAACGGCGCGGTCGGGTTCGCCGCGGCCGCACAACTCTACTTCGGCAAGCCGCCTGCCGCGCTGTCCGCGGGTGAAGCGACGCTGCTCGCGGTCTTGCCGCGCGCACCGACCGCGTACGATCCGCTGCGCAACCTGTCGGCCGCGTTGCGCCGCCGCGATCACGTGCTCGATCTGCTCGTCGCGCGAGGCGTCATCGCACCGGAGATCGCGGACGAGGTTCGCGCCGAGCGCGTCGTCGCCGCGCGCTTCGAGCCGGTGAACGCGGCGCCCCAGTTCGTGCGCTGGGTACTCGAGCAGGTGCCGCCCGAGGTTCGCCGCGCCGGCGGCACGGTTCACACGACGCTCGATCTCCGGCTGCAGCGACTCGTCGAGCGCCGCGTCGCCGACCAGGTCTCCGCGCTCGCCGAGCGCCACCTCGCGCAAGCCGGGCTCGTCGTGCTCGACGCGCAGACCACCGAGGTGCGCGCGTTCGTCGGCTCGACCGGCTCGAGCCAGCTCGACATCGCGACCCGCCGCCGTCATCCCGGGTCCGCGCTCAAGCCATTCGTGTACGCGACCGCGATCGAGCACGGCGCCTCGCCGGCGAGCATCGCATGGGACGTCCGCGACACGCGGCCCGACTACTTCTTGCCGTCCGGCGGCGTCGAGCACGGCCCGGTCCGCTACCGCGTCGCGCTCGCGAGCTCGTACAACTTCGCGGCGGTCGACGTGATCGAGCGCGCCGGGCTCGAGCGCGTGATGAGCGTGTTGCGCGCGGCAGGCGTCGCCGAGCTCACCGGCGCACCCGACGACTACGGACCGCGGCTCGCGCTCGGATCCGCGAAGGTGCGGCTCGTCGATCTCGCGGCGGGTTATGGCTTCCTCGTCAAGGGCGGCAAGGTCGGCACGCCGCGCGCGATCGCCGACGTGATCGCGCCGGACGGCAGCCGGTGGGCACCCGCGATCCCGGCCGAGCGTCAGATCTTTTCGCCGCAGGCCGCGTGGCTCGTGATGGACATGCTCTCGGATCCGGAAGCGCGGCGCGCCGGGTTCGGCACCGAGCTGCCGTTCGACCTGCCGTTCCGGATCGTCGCGAAGACCGGCACCGCGCGCGGCTTCGCCGATACCTGGGCGATCGGCGCGACCCGCGAGGTCATCGTCGGCGCGTGGGCCGGCACGTTCGATGGCACGCCGACCCAGGGCCTCGTCGGGATGGACGCGGCCGCGCCGCTCGTGCGCGCCACGATGCTCGCGGTGGCCGAATCGCATCCGCTGACGCTGCCGCCCCGCCCCGCCGGCATCGACGACATCGTCGTGTGCGCGGACACCGGCGCGCCCGGCACCGCGTGCCCGACCGTCCACGACTACGCGATCCACGGGCGGCCGCTCGACGACTCGGGGATTCGCCGCGCCGCCGACGGCACGCTGAGCTATCCGAAGCGCGCGGACGGTTGGCTCGCGCGTCGCGACCAGCGCAAGCCCTAGCTCGGCTCGACGCCGCGCGGCGACGTCGGCGGCAATGCCGCGAGCACGCCATCGACGATGATCAGCGCGGTCGCGGTCAGGTCCGCGAGCGCATCGGCGCCGGCAACTTCGCGTGCGGCGGGATAGACGACGACGAGGTTCGCGAGCAGCTCGACGACGAGGTCGCGCCGGCTCGCGCGATCGAGCACGTCGGCGAAGCCGTGCGCGAGCAACGACGCGAGCAACGCCGATGACCCGTAGGCGCGCCAGCCGTCGGGCAGCGCCGCGTCGAGCGCGTCGGCGGTCAGCGTCTTCGGCAGCTCGGATTCGTGATGAGTGCCGAGCCGCAGCGCGAGCCGCACGCGCTTCGGCATGCTCGACAGGCGATCGATCTCGGTGTCTTCTCGGAGCTCGTCACCCCGGCCCGCGCGCTTCAGCAACAGGTGCGGCAGGTCGGTTCGATCGATCTCGCACACGACCGTGCTCACGAGCCCCGCGATACGAAACGGCGGGACGACCGGCAGCTGCGCCCACTCGCCGCGCCGCTCGCGGTGAGTCTCCAGATCGAACGCGGTGACCGTGACGTCGCCGTGATCGCGAGCAAACGACCCGCGCACGACGCGACGTTCGAACCCGCCCTCGGACAGCAACCACAGCGCGGTCTGCTGCAACGCGGGCGAGACGTGCATGAGGTCCTCGCACGGTTCGAGCCCCGCTGCGTCGGCGGCGGATCGCTGCTCGCGCCGGCGATACACGTGGCGCGCGGCCAGTGCAGCAAACCCGGTCGCGATCCCGCCGATGAACATCCAATCCACGCGCTATGGCTCCTGCATCTCGCGCCGACGCTAGCACGCGGTCAGCTCGACAGCTCGAGCTGCGCTCGGCCGCGCGGAGATCGCGGCGCGCCGTGTTGTTCGTGCGCGAGCAACCACTGCTTCGTCGGCAGCCCGCCGCCGTAGCCAGTCAGCGTACCGTTCGCGCCGATCACGCGATGACACGGCACGATGATCGCGATCGGATTGCGACCGTTCGCGAGCCCGACCGCACGACTCGCCGCGGGCCGCCGGATCGCGCGGGCGATCTCGCCGTAGCTGCGGGTCTCGCCAAACGGGATCGCGAGCAGCGCGCGCCACACGATCTGCTGGAACGGCGTGCCGTCCGGCGCGAGCGGCACTTCGAACTCGCGGCGCTTGCCCGCGAAGTACTCCGCGAGCTGCTTCGCAGCGCGTGCGAGCACACTCGCGCGCTTCATCGGCGCATCGATCCGCGGACCGTTCGGCAGGTTCAACATCGCGAGCTCGTCGCCGCGCGCGACGAGTTGGAGCTCGCCGATCGGCGAATCGAGCAGGATCATCGTGAGCGTCGACATGTCAGTCTCCTTCCGAGAGTGCGGTCCACAAGTGGATCACCGCGTACGAGCGAAATGGCCGCCACGCCTCGGCGCGCGCCTCCGCGGCTCGTGGCCCGGCGCCACGCAGCGCCTTCTTGATGCCGAGATCGGCGGCCGGGAACGCATCGGGATCGTGGAGCGCGCGCATCGCGAGGTAGTGCGCGGTCCATGGCCCGACGCCGGCGAGCCGCGTCGCTTCGGCGACGAACTCGTCGAGCGGCCGCGCCCCGTCCAACCGGAGCTGTCCGTTCGCGACCGCGCCGGCGAGCCCGTGCAACGCGACCGCACGGTTCACGGGCATCCCGATCTTGACGATCCGCTCCCAGCCGACCGCATGAACCTCCACCGCGGTCGGGAACCGAGACGACAGCGCGGGCTCGGAGCCGGCGTACCGCCGACCGAATGCCGCGGCGAAGCGGCCGGCGAGCGTGCGCGCGGCCGCGACCGAGACTTGCTGTCCGAGCATCGCGCGCACCGCGGCCTCGAACGGATCGATCGCGCCCGGCAAGCGCAGACCCGGGCGCGCCGCGACGGCCTTGCCGATCGTGCGATCGCGACGGAGCACGCGCGCGATCGCGTCGGGGCGTGCATCGAGATCGAACATCCGCCGGACGCGTGCACGCAGCGGCATCAGCACCGGCATCAGCTCCGGCGTCACCGCGAGCAGCAGCGCCGATCGGTTCGGGGCCGGCCGGACTTCGAGCTCGCCGGTATGTCCCGCGATGTGAACGATGCGGCGATAGACGTCGTCGCCGACGACCTCGACGCCGGGGATCGCGCGACCGCGCAAGAATCCGAGCAGCCGCGTCCAATCGTACGGCGGGCGATAGTCGAGCCGGAGTGCGACGCGGTCGCGGACCTCCGCGATCGGCCGAGCGCGCGACGGCGACTTGCCGATGCGCTGCGCGAACACCGCATTGAACCGGCGCACGCTCGAGAACCCGGACGCGAACGCGATCTCCGTGATCGGCAGCGCGGTGTCGTGCAGCAACTGTTTCGCGAGCGCGAGCCGCGCACTCTGGGCGAGCTCGACCGGCGACACGCCGAGCCGGGTCTCCGTCGCGCGCCGCACGTGCCGCGCCGTGACGCCGAGCTCCGCCGCGAGCTCGTCGATCGAGCGGTCGTTCAGCGCGCCTTCTGCGATCCGGCGCGTCGCCGCTGCCGCGAGCGCATCGACCGCGTCGACAGGCGGCACGCGCTGCCGGCCCGCCGCCCCGCCGAATCGCGGTGCGATTAGATAGCCCGGCGGCGCACCGGGCGCGACTTCGGGGCGGCAGCGAAAGCACGCGCGGAAGCCGGCGCGCTCCGCGAGTGCAGCGCTCGCGTAGAACTCGCAGCGCGCTCGCGCGGGCACGCGCACCGGGCAGATCGGCCGACAGTAGATTCCTGTCGTCGTGACGCCGACGAAGAACACGCCGTCGAATCGCCGGTCGCGCGCGGCGAGCGCGGCGTAGCGAGCGTCATCGGTCATCACGGCTAGGGAGGTAGCACGCGGCGGTCAGACCGACTGGCCGTTTCCGGACCTCATCGCAAGATCGCGGCGGCTACTGCTTCTCGAGCGGAATCGCGCCGCTGTCGACGCTGATCGTGCTGAGGCCCGCGACTTGCCAGCCATCATCTCGCCGCATCGCGGCGGCCATGAGCTGCGCACGGGACGCTTGGTCCAGCGCTTCCCACTCCTCGGCCGTCATCACGAACCCGGCGAGCGCGATGTCACCCTTCATCATTTCACTTTCCGCATCCGACGACGCGGCGGCAAGTTTTCGTGCTAAACGCCGCCGGTGCCGCGTCACGTTACGTCTCGCTACGGCGATCCACTTACGCAAGTGTGGCTCGGGGCCGCGCGCGCGATCGGGCTACGAATCGTCCGAAGTCCGGACGCTTACGCCGCGACCGACGGCCGCGGCACGCTAGCGATCGCGACCGACGACGCGCTCGACGCCGACGACAGCCTCGCGCAGATGATCTTCCACGAGCTGTGCCATTCGCTCGTCGAAGGCGAAGCCGCGTTCTCGCTGCCGGACTGGGGCATGGACGCGACGGATTCCGGGGGCCCCGACCACGACTGGCGCGAACATGCCTGCTTGCGTGTGCAGTGGGTGCTGACCGGCCGCTACGGGCTGCGAACGCTGTTCGCCCCGACGACGGACTTCCGCGCGTTCTGGGATCCGCTGTCGGGAAACGTGCTCGCGGATCGCACCGAGCGATCCGTCCAAGCCGCGATCGCAGCGCTGCGCCGCGCCGAGCAGCCGCCGTGGTCGCCCGCGCTAGGCAACGCGCTCGCCGCGACGTCTGCGATCGCGATCGCCGCCGCGCCGTTCGCCGCTGCGGACTCGCTATGGCTTGGCGTCATCGCGCCACGACCACCACATCCGACGGGCTTACCCGGTGGAGACGCGAACGCGGGAACGTGCGGCACGTGCGCTTGGCGTCACGAGCAACGCGGTGCCGCGCGCTGCCGGCAAACCGAGACGAAGATCTCGGATGCGTGGCCGGCGTGCGAGCGACACGAGCCGGCGCTCGATTGCCAGACCTGCGGCGCGTGCTGCCGCGCCGCGTATCATTCCGTCGAAGTAGGGCGGCGCGACCCGTGCGTCAAAGCGCAGCCGACGTACATCGTCGACCGCGGCACGCGACTCGAGATCCGCCGCGAGGGCGATCGCTGCGCCGCGCTGCACGGCGGCGAGCTCGAGCGCGACCACTCGACGGTCACGGCTTGCCCGGGACCGGCAGCACCGCCGAATGGCGGTGCGGTGTTGCAGACGCGCTATCACTGTGCGATCTACGACGACCGGCCGAAGACGTGCCGCGACTTCACGCTCGGCTCCGCTCATTGCCTGACCGCACGCCGCCGAGTCGGCCTCAGCTCGTGAGCTTGACGCAATGTGTTTCTCGCGGTTGCGCGGATTTCGCGCCACGATGGCGCCATGCCCGACGAGCGCGACCGCGACCGCGACGCCGCCACTGATCCGATCGTCACCGAGATGCCCGCCTCGACCGCCGCGCAACTCGCGACGCTCGCCGGCAAGTTTCCCGAGCGCTATCGCCTCGCCGGTACGCTCGGCACCGGCGGCATGGGCGAGGTGATCCTCGCGACCGATACGCAGATCGGCCGCGAAGTCGCGATCAAGCGCATGCGGCTCGCGCCGAGCGCCGGCTCGATCGCGCGGTTCGAGCGCGAAGCGAAGATCCAGGCGCGACTCGAGCACCCCGCGATCGTGCCGGTCCACGAGCTCGCGAACGATGCGGCCGGTCAGCCGTTCTTCGTGATGAAGCGGCTCGCCGGCACGACGCTGTACGACGTGATCGTCGCGCGCAACGCGAAGTTCTCGCGCAACAAGCTGCTCCGATCGTTTGCGGATGCGTGCCTCGCGGTCGAGCTCGCGCACAGCCGCGGCATCGTGCATCGCGACCTCAAGCCGAACAACATCATGCTCGGCGACTTCGGCGAGACCTACGTGCTCGATTGGGGCATCGCGCGCGTGCTCGGTGAAGCCGACACGATCGAGCCGGCGTGGCGCGACACGTCGGTCGGCGGAGCGACTCAGGTCGGCGCGATCTTCGGCACGCCTGGCTACATCGCGCCCGAGATGTTGCGCGGGCAGCCGGTTGACGGCCGAGCCGATGTCTATGCGCTCGGCTGCATCCTGTTCGAGATCCTCGCGGGCGAGCCGTTGTTGCCGCCCGGTCGAGCCGGCATGACCGCCGCGCTCGACGACGTCGATGCTCGCCCGTCCGTGCGCGCACCGGATCGCGAGATCCCGCTCGAGCTCGACAGCATCTGCGTCGACGCGACTCGCACCGATCGCGACCTGCGGCTACCGACCGCGCGATCGCTCGCCGAACGCGTCGAGCACTTTCTCGATGGCGATCGCGATCACGCGCAACGCAAGGCGCTCGCCGAGGGCCATCTCGCGACCGCTCGCGCCGCGATCGCGGCCGGCGACTCCGAAGCACAGCGCGCGTTCGCGATGCGCGAAGCCGGGAGCGCGCTCGCGCTCGATCCCACCGGCGGCGGTGCCGCCGAGCTCGTCGGCCGGCTCATGCTGGAGCCGCCGCGCGAGGTGCCTCGCGAAGTCGAGGACCGGCTCGCCGAGCTCGACGATCGCGCGCGCCGGACGAAGCTCGCCGCGGTATGGCCAGCACACCTGATATATCTCGCGCTCTCACCGCTGATCGTGATCCTCGGCCTGCACGGCGGCGCCGCGATCGCGACGCTGTGCACGGCGATCGCGCTCAACGCGTTCGTGTCGTTTCGACTGTCGCGGCAACACGAGCCGATCTCCGCGAACGACATGTACTTCACGGTGATCGTGACCGCGCTGTTGATCGGCACGATCGCGCGGCTGTTCTCGCCGCCGCTCGTCGCACCCGGCATCACGACGCTCGCGGTGTTCATGTTCGCGGTCGATCAGCGGATTCGCCTGCTCCCGCTGATCGGCGCGTTGATGGGCGCGATGCTCCTGCCGTGGGGCCTCGAGCTTCTCGGCCAATGGTCGCGCACGATCAGCTCGGACCACGGCAACCTCGTGCTGCACTCCGAAGCGTTCGAGGCGCGATACCCCAACTCCGAGATCGCGCTCGCCGGTTTCATCGCGACACTCATCGTGTTCTCCGCCATGTTCGCGCGCCGCGTCGCCTCGTCGGAGCGCTCCGCCGTGCGCGCGCTCGAGCTGCAAGCGTGGCACTTGCGGCAGCTCGTTCGGCGCTAGGTCTTCGCGCCCGGTAAGCGCGGCGCGAGCGACGCGAGGCCTTGAAGCGTCGCCGGGAGATCGACGCCGAGCATCTGCTTGAGTTGCTCGGACGTCACCGCCGCTTTGACCGCGAAGTTGCCGCCGTTCATCGCGAGATCCTTGTCGATCACGGTGAGCCGATCGACCGGCATGTCACCGACCGTTTGCATCATGGTACCGATCAGACCGGAGAGCTTCTGCGCGACGAAGATCTGACGCGCGCTGTCGCCTGCTTTTGCCCAGGTCTCACCGAGCGCGCGGATCGCCGCCGCGGTCGCCTTGCCCTCTTCGCTGATCTTCGACGCCTGGCCGCGTGCCTGCGCGACGAGCTGCGACTTGCGCGCCTCCGCCGGCTTGACCTTGTCCGCGATCAGCTGGAACCGCACCTGCGCGAGCCGCGCGCGTTGCACCGCGACATCTGCGATCGCTTGCGCGAGCAGCGCTTGGACCTGGCCTTTAGATTCAGCGATCAACGCGCCGCTGCGAGTTTGCGCTTCCGCGATCCGTCGTTGGCCTTCCGCGCGCGCCGTCGCGATCTGCGCCTCGACCTTCGAGATCTCTTGGTTCTGCAAGTTCGCCGCCGCGTTCTCGGCCGCGAGCGCACCGTTCTCCGCTTCCGCGATCCGCGACTTCTTCAACAGCTCTGCGGTCGACCGCCGTCCGATCGAGCCGAGATAGCCCTTGTCATCGGACACGTGCTGGATCTTGAGCGTGTCGAGCTCCAAGCCGAGCCGGCCGAGATCGTGATCCGCTTCGCGCAAGAGCTCGCCCGCGAACTTCTCGCGATCCTGGTTCACCTCCTCCGGAGTCAGCGTCGACAGCACGCCGCGCAGGTTTCCTTCGAGGGTCTCGCGCGCGATCGTCATGATCTGATCGCGCGTCATCCCGAGGAACCGCTCGACCGCGTTCGCGAGCTGCTGGGGCTTGCTCGACACCTTGACGTTCGCGACGCCCTGCACGTTCAGCGCGACGCCGCCCTTCGAGTACGCGCCTTGAACGCGCAGCTCGATCATCATGTTCGTGAGATCCATGCGATCGACGACCTCGATCAACGGGATGCGCAGGCCGCGCCCGCCCTGGACGACGCGGTACCCGATCGTGCGGTCCTCGCCGGGAATCTGGTGGTGGCCGCCGGAGAAGATCAGCACCTCGTTCGGCGGGCAGATGTAGACGATGCGCTTGATGATCGCGGCGAGCACGGCGAACGCGCCGACGATCGCGACCGCAGCGACGACGATGACGTTCTGCATGACTAGCTCCTCCCGCTGCCACCGGGCGTGCCGGTGATGACCTTCGAGATGTCGATGCCGAGCGTTCGCGTGACCTGCTCGAGTAGCGCGTTCATCGTCGCGGGATACGACGCGGCGTACGCGGGCAGCGTCTTGCCGTCGCCGCCGTCGATGACGTGGACCTCGCCGACCTTGAGCCGGCGCGTCGCAGTCGCGACGTCCGCGAAGATCTGCTCGAGGTGCTGGAGTACGAACATGTCCATCGCGCGGCCACCGCTGTCACGCCACGCGGCCGCGACATCGGACAGCGATTGCGACATGGCCTCGCCGTCGGCTTGGATCGGCGCGGCTTGGCCGGCGTTGAACAGCTCGCGCACTTGCGCTTCGATCTCGGCGGGGATCGAGACCTCCGCTTGCAACCGCAACGTCTCGAGCTCGCCGCGTACTTTCTGAAGCTCGAGCTCGGCTTCGGCGCGCGCTTGTTGGCCCGAGGCCTCGGCGCGCAGCTCTTCGGAGCGCGCTTCGCCATCGACCTCGGCGACGATCTGGCGGAGCTCGTTCTGCTTGCGCTGGACCGCGGCCTGCGCGTTCGTCTGGGCGACTTGCCCTCGCGCCGCCGCTCCGGCCTCGGCTTGAGCCGCTTCGCGCGCTGCATCGGACTCCGAGACTTCTGCGGAGCGCAGGATCTCGGCGATGCGCTGGCGGCTGATGCTCTCGAGGTAGTTGCCGTCGTCCGCGACGTGCTGGATCTTCAAGACGTCGAGCTCGAGGCCGAGCTTCTGCAAGTCGGGCGTCGCCGATTCTTCGAGGTGATGTGCGAACTCGAGCCTGTCCTCGTTCAGCGACTCCGGTGTCATCGCCGCGAGCACGCCGCGCAAGTGACCTTCGAGCGTCTCTTTGACGACACGCGCGATCTCGAGTTGGTCCCGGCCGAGGAAGCGCTCGATCGCGTTGCCGACGAACCGGCGATCGGTCGACACCTTGACGTTCGCGATCGCGTGGACATTGAGCGGGATGCCGCCCTTCGAGTACGCTCCCTGCACCGCGATCGGCACCGAGATCAGCGAGACGTCCATCCGGTTGACCGATTCCATGACCGGCACGCGCACGCCACGGCCGCCGAACACGACGCGGTAGCCGACGATATGGCCATCTTCGGTCGCGTGCTTGCGGCCGGAGAAGATCAGGATCTCGTTCGGCCGACAGATCCGCAGCAAATAGCGGTACAGCACGATCAGCACCACCAAGACGGCGGCGCCGGCCACGACCCCTGCGATCACTTCGGGCGGAATTTTGACGTTGCTCATCCTGTGCCTCCCCAGACGATTAGCGCGACGGCCGACGCTACATCTCGGGCTTGGCGACGAGCAACGCCCCGTGCTCGTCTTCTGCGACGACCGTCACCGGTGCTCCCGTCGGTAACTCGCCGGTGCCCTCGGCGACGACCGCGGTGAAATCCTCGGTGTGACCCTTGATCGAGATCCGCACTTGGCTCGGCTTGCCGGGGCCCGCCGGCAGCAGCAACTGTCCGGTCATCCCGACGAGCTCGTTCGAATCGATCGCGCTCGACACGCTGCGCTTCGTCAACCCGCGAATGATGCCGACGGCGAGCGCGCCGCTCGTCCAGCCGATCGCGAGCGCGGCGAGCGCGGTGACGAGCTCGCTCGAGCCGAGCGCCCCGAGCGCGAGCCCGGCCCCGCCGCCGAACGTGAGCACGAACACCCAGAACCGCAGCGACGTCACCGGCGCCCAGCCCAAGCCCGGTGCGCTGTCGCCGTGGCTCCCATGGCCGGCATGAACATCCTTGCCGTCGAGGACGAACGACGCGATCAGCAGCGTCAACCCGAAAGCCACCGCGCCTAAGTAGAGATGCGTCATCGGCTCGCCCCTAACGTAACGCGAGCTTACCCCAGCGATCGCGGTCGCGCCCGCAGGAACACCGCGTAGACGACCGCACCGAGCGCCATCACGCCGACGCCGAACAGCGAGACCATCGGCGTCGTGACCAGCGTATTCGCGAGCAGCAGGATCGCTACCACGATGAACACGACCGGCACGATCGGAAAGCCGGGCACTCGAAACGGTCGCTCGCGATCGGGCTCGCGCCGGCGGAGCGCGAGCACCGACACCGCGTTCATCGCGTAGAACAGCCACGAGGCGAACACGACGGCGTCGGTCAAGTCGTCGAATTCGCCGGACAGCGCGAGCACACTCGCCCACGCGCCTTGCACGACCACCGATACTCTCGGCACCCGCGCACCCGCGGCGACGCGCGCGAACATCTTCGGAGCGAGCCCGTCCTTCGCGACCGCGTAAGGCACGCGCGCGCCCGTCAACATCGCGCCGGTCATCGCCGAGATCGCGGCGATCGCCATCGCGGCCGTGATCAGCAGCTCGCCGGTCGGTCCGACGAGCGCGGCCGCGACTCGACTCGCGACCGACGGCGCATGCGGAAAGCGCTTCGAGTTGCTCGTCACGACGTCGGCGAGCGGCACGGCGTGAAAATAGCCGGCGTTGATCGCGAGATAGATCGCGAGCACCGCGAGCGATCCGAGCAACAGCGCACGCGGCACGTTGCGCCCGGGGTCGCGCACCTCCCCGGCTGCCATCGGCAAGTTGTTCCAGCCGTCGTAAGCCCACAACGCGGCGACGACCATCGCGCCGAACGCACTCCACCCGGGAAAGCCGCCGGCCGCGGTCAGCCGGCCGAAGTCGCCGCTCGGCGAGCCGAGCGCGGCCGCCGCGAGCCCGACGATCAACGCGACCTTGAGCGCGGTCAGCGCGGTCTGCACCCCGCCGCCGGCCTTCACGTTCAGGCAGTTGACGCCGGTGAACAGCGCGATCACGCCGAGCGCGACCGGCGTGCCGCCGCCGACGAACGTCGCCGTGCCGACGGCGTACGCCGCGATCGATCCGGGCGTGCCGATCCAGAACCGCGTCCAGCCGTACAGAAAGGCGGCGAACCGGCCCCAGCCCTCGCGGAGGTACACGTACTCGCCACCGGCGAGCGGAAACATCGCGCCGAGCTCGGCGTAGGTCAGCGCGCCGGCGAGCGAGAGCACCCCGGCGACGATCCACGCAGTCAAGACCCACGCCGGCGAGCCGAGCTGGGCCATCACCGCGGTCTTCAAGAACACGCCGGTGCCGATGATCGTGCCGACGACGAGCGACGCCGCGGCCCACGGCCCGAGCGCGCGTCTTAATTCATTCGTGCTCGTAGTCGCGCTCGTGATCGAGCGAGTATAAGCGACTCGTGAGGGTCCACCTGTTCGACGGCACCTACGAGCTGTTCCGCTCGTGGTTCGGCGCGCCGCCCGGCGAAGCGCACGGCAAAGAGGTCGGTGCGACGCGAGGCTTTCTGCGCAGCCTCGCGACCGTGTTGCGCACGGGCGCGATCACCCACGGCGGTGTCGCGTTCGATCACGTCATCGAGTCGTTCCGCAACGACTTGTTCCCCGGCTACAAGACCGGCGAAGGCCTCGACCCGCGCCTCGTCGCGCAGTTTCCGCTCGTCGAGCGCGCCGCGGCCGCGCTCGGGCTCGCGGTCTGGCCAATGATCGAGTTCGAAGCCGATGACGCGATCGGCACCGCCGCGGCGGCGCTCGCGAAGGACGCGCACGTCGAGCAGATCCGGATCGTGTCGCCCGATAAAGATATGTGCCAGTGCGTGACCGGCACGCACGTCGTCACGTGGGATCGCTGGAAGGACGTCGTGCTCGACGAGCCGGCGGTGGTCGCAAAGCACGGCGTGTCGCCGGAATCGATCCCCGATCTGCTCGCGCTCGTCGGCGACACCGCGGACGGCATTCCGGGCTTGCCCGGCTGGGGCAAGTTGTCGGCCGGCAAGATCTTGACGGAGTACCGCCATCTCGACGCGATCCCCGACGATCCGAAGAGCTGGCGCGTGACCATCCGCGGTGCCGACAAGCTCGCGCGCTCGCTGCGAGATCAGCGCGACGACGCGGCGCTGTACCGACTGCTCGCGACGCTGCGCACGGACTGCCCGATCGCGTGCGACATCGAAGCCGTCGCATGGAGAGGCCCCGACCTCGCAGCCCTCGGGGAGCTGTGTGAAGAAATCGGCCTCGCGCGCGATGCGATCCGGCTGTGATCGAGCCAAGCTTCGAGCGTGCACCCCCTCGCCGTCGTTTGGCTCGCGCCCGCGCTCGCGCTCGCGCTCGCGGCGTGTGGCGCGGCCCACCTGCCGCCGCCACCTCGCACGACCGGCTCGATCGTCGGGCTCGCGCGCGATCACGATAGCGGCGACCCGATCGCGCAAGCGGAGCTACGGCTCCGGGCGCAAGGCTCGTTCGCGCCTATGGTCGCGCACTCGGCGAGCAACGGTACGTATGCGTTCGATCACCTCGAGCCCGGCCTGTACAGCCTCGATGCGACCTTCGCAGGTCAGCCGGTGTTCGTGCAGAACATCGCGGTGCGCCAAGGCAACGCGACGTTCGTCGACGTCGTGTTCACGCTCGGCCACCCCGACGCGATCCACATCGACTTCGGCAACTGGCACGATGGCGAGATCGCGTACTGCCACCCGCATCGGCTCGGCGGCCAGCTCGCGATGATCGAGGGCACGATCAGCGACACCCGTTCGCGCGATCGCGTCCCGGGGGCGGTCGTCACGGTGTCCGGGGGCCCGAACCGCGAGGTCGAGCAAGCGGTGTCCGACGACCAGGGCAGGTACGAGTTCGACGCGCTCGCGCCCGGCACGTACGAGGTCAGCGCGTACTACTCGATCTCGGGCCGCGCGCAGATCGAGGTCCGGCGCAGTGATGTCCACGTCGCCGGTGCCGAGGCCGCGATCGTGCCGCTGTGGATCGAGATCGCGAAGCAGTAGCCCGCGGCCGATCGCCCGTTTACCGGGCCGCTAGTCGAACCAGTAGCGGGCGCCGACCGAGATATCGAGATCCGGCAAGATCGTGTGGTCGTAATTGACGAACAGGTCGACGACGAAAGCGGCCTGGATGAACGCGTCGAGCGGGATCTCGTTGAAGTCGAAGGACACGCCGGCCGGCACGCGAACGCCGAACGCGTAGGCGCGGGCATCGGGATTGTTGTTCGCGGCGTCGTTGAAAGGAAACTCCAGGAATCGACCGCCGACGCCGAAGAAGAAGGGCAGCTCGAACGCGTCCGCCGACACGAACGACAGCGGGTGCCACAAGTAGTCGGCGTAGGTGTTGAAGCCGCGTTGGTTATAAAAGTAGTCGTACGAGTAGCCCGCACCGAAGTCGATCGCCTGACTGCCGCCCTCGGATAGGAAGTACTTGCCGTTGACCCCGATCGGGGACCCGAGCTCGAGGCCAAGGCCGAACGTCTTGTTCGATTCGAACCGCTTGTTGTGGCCGGCCGGGCGAGGCCGAGCCAGAGCCGAGCTCGCGACAGCGCCGACGAGCGCCAAGGCGATCGCGATAGAGCTGTTAGCTTTCATGGCACCGATCGTAAGCCGTACTTCGCGTCGCGACGATCGCCGTGCAACAATAAGGTGTGCGGTTCGCGCCCGCCTGGCGGTTCGTCTTGACGTCGAGTGTCGCTTGTGGCTCGGCACCGGGCGGACAGCTCGCGCCGCCGCAAGCGCCGCCCGCACCGACGGCTCCACCCGCGCCGCCGATTCCGCACGATGCCGCGCTCCCGCCTGCTCCCGATCTACCGAAGCTATCGTGCGATGCCGGGACCACGCCGATGCCGGCGGTGTTCCCCGAGCCCACGTGGTTTTGCGTACGTGATGGCGGCGTCCGGCAGGGGCCGTTCATCACGATGTTCCCGGACGACACGATCGAGATCAACGGCTCGTACAAAGACGGCAAGCTCGATGGGCCTTGGCAGCGGCACTATCCCGGCGGCGCCCTCGCCGAAGACGGCAGCTACACGGCCGGGCAGAAAGACGGCAAGTGGCGCCAGCTCTCGCCGACCGGCGCGGTGCTCGGCGAATACGAGATGAAAGCGGGCACCGGCACCGAGCGCCGTTGGTACGATGAAGGTCCGCTGTACAGCGAGCGTGGATTGCGCGGCGGTGTCGCGAACGGCCCGGCGAAGATCCTCGCGCCCGACGGCACGGTCCTGGTCAGCGCGAGGTACTGGGCCGGCAAGCTCGATGGTCCGCACGTCGTCGGCTACAAGCCATCGCTGCGCGTCGAGGAGACGTTCGGTCATGGCGTGCGCTTCGGCTCGCGCCAGATCTGGCAGTTCTGGCAGCTGCTGATCGACGAGGAATACGACAACCACGGCAAGCTCGACGGCTCGTTCACGATCTGGCGCGACAAGAAGGTCCCGCGCGTCCAAGGCCGTTACGACCACGGCAAGCGCACCGGCACGTGGACCTGGTTCGATCGCGGCAACAACAAGGAACGCGAGGGCGGTTTCGCCGACGGCAAGCGCGATGGCACGTGGACCGAGTGGTACGAGAACAAGGTCACGTTCACCGGCACGTACGTCGACGGCAAACCGGACGGCGACTTCACGTACTCCGATCGCGCCGGCAAGCAGATCGGCGAGTTCACGATGAAGGACGGCACGGGCACGATGGAGACGTTCTGGCCGAACCATCAGGTCGCGACGCGGACGCGGCTCTATCAAGGCGATATGGACGGCGCCTACGAAGAGCTGACGCCGCACAAGAAGCGCGTCGTGCTCGGCTCGTACTCCGGCAATCGCAAGAACGGCTGGTGGCGCGAGTGGACCGAGCTCGGCGTGCTCACGCTCGAAGAGCACTGGAAGCGCGGCAAGCTCGACGGCTCGATGAAGAAGTACATCGATGGCAAGGTCGCGGTCGATGCGACGTACAAAGACGGCAAGCTCGAGGGGCCGTACACCGAGCTCAGGGGCGGCAAGCCGGCGCTGTCCGGGCAATGGACCGGCGATCGCAAGACCGGGACGTGGACCGAGTACGACGACGCCGGCTCGGTCACGCTGACCGCGAGCTACAAAGACGGCGTGCTCGACGGGCCGTGGCACCAGTTGATCGGCGGCGCCGTGATCGAGGGCACGATGGCCGCCGGACGGCGCTCGGGCGAATGGAAGCGCACCGACAAGGCGGGCACGGTCCAAACGACGGTTTACAAGACGCCGTAACGCCGCGCCCGGCTTGGCACGTGTGGTTGAACCGGAGCTGCAACGAAGATATTCCCGAGTGCAACCTCCGGCCGGCTCGCGCGTTCTTAGCTGTGTCAGCCGTGAACCGCGACGCCAAGACCCAATCGGCACTCCTCGCGCTTGCCCGCAACCGCCGCATGCAGCGCGCGGTCGCTCACGCGTACATCCATCGCGACACGCCGATCCCGACGCTGCGCGCCTCACTCGGCTTCATGACCTCCACCGCGTGCACCGCCGAGCTCGAGCACGCGACGCTCGCCCCGCCCGGCCACAGCATGCGGGTGCTCGGGGTGTCGCTGCTCGAGGGCGTCGCGTACGTCTGCGAGGAGCTCGATCCCGGCGAACCGCCGATCGCGTACCGCCTGTTCTTGCGCGGCGCGCGCGCTGGCTACCTCGTGCCGATCCACGCGTGGTACGAGCACTGCGGCCCGTCCGACGAGGTTCGCGCCCGGGTCGCCGCCGTCGGTTCCACGCTCGAGCCGGTCGTCAAGATCACGACCGAGGCATGGATGCTGTCGACCCGCGTCGTGCAACGCCGCGCGCTCCGCGTCGCCGGCCAGGCCGTGCCGATCCGAAAGTTCGCGCTCCAACTCGCGGTCGACCCGGTCAGCGGCCATGGCCCTTTCGGCCGCACCACGGTGACCGCGTTCCTGAGGCCGAATGCCACGCTGCTCGACGTCTGGGCGGTCCCCGGCGACGCGACCTTGGCGATCGCGCGCGTCTCGTACACCGGCATCCCGAGCGGCGTCGGACTCACCAAAGATACCGTCGTGCTGCTCGCCCAAGCGTGACGGAGATCGCCAAGGCTCGTCACCGGGTGAGCGTGTCGCAATCGATCAGCTTGAGCTCGACCGGATCACCGTGTTCGTCCGGCCCCGAGCTGGAGGTGGATTCGGTCTGCGATGTCAGGCCTCCGGATGACATCGCGAACGTCGTGGTGCTCGTATCACCCGAGCGCGCGTCGGTGCGCTTGATCGTCCACGACGTCCACTGCCACGGCGGTCCTTCGAGCTTGCCTTCGGCGCCGACCCCGTCGTGGGTGGTGACCTTCGTCAGCGTGTCGAGCTTCACGCCGTGGACCGAGAACATTTCGGTCGACGGGCGCTGGCCTTTCGCGAGTCGGACGAGCGCGATCGTCCGGTGCGTGGGATCGAGCGTGATGCGAAGGGCGTCCTCGGGACGGGCCGTCGCGCGATAGCACGTCGTGGTCGGCGCGATCTGCGCCGGGCGAGCGAGCGCAGCGGATGGGGACGTCGCGCCAGCAGCGGGTTGTCCATGGTCGCTCGATGTCGGCTGCGACGAGCTCGAGCAGCCGACGACCGCGATTACGCACACCCATGTGCCGTGCACGGCGTCATCCTAACACCCGAGGTGCGCGCCGGATCGGCCGTCCCACGGGACGTAGTGTGGCGGCGTCAGGCCGCGTAAGGTGCGTGCATGCGATCCTCGGTCCTGTTGTCGGCGCTGATCGTGGCGACCTCGGCGCGCGACCTCGGCGCGAATGGCCGGCCGCCGGAGATCGTATCGATCCACTTCCGGTCGGGCCATGCCGACATCGTCATGGGCGCGACGTTCGGGGTCGTGCTCAGCCGAGATGGCGGCTCGAGCTGGCAGGAGCAGATCGCGGATCCTGCGATTACCGAGTGTGGGATCTGACGCTACAGGCCGGCTCACCACATCTGGAGCGCGCAGCCCAGCGTCTTGCCCTCGGGCCGGCGCGGCGGCCGACCAGCGGTGAGATCGTCGAGCGCATCGGCGAGAAACGGGGTCGCGTCGGCACGTAGGTGCGACTTGTCCGCGTCGATACCACCGCGATAACGAATCTGGCCCGCCGAGTCGACGACCACCGAGTAGGTCGCGTAGACGGCGCCGAGCAAGGTCGCGAGCTTCGCCCCGGGATCGAGCAAGATCGGCGCGGGAAGCTTGCGCGCCTGTACCTCGTGGGCGTCTTCGTCCATCGTTCGACCGATTTCCGGATCGACGAACACGAACCGGACGCCACGCGGACTGAACTTGTCGACCAGTGCGCGCAGCCGTGGCTCGTGCGCGCCGAAGCACAAACAGTCCTTCGAGAAGAACACGAACACCGTGAACGGGGCGGCGGCCAGGTCGCGTGGATAACTCTCGACCGCACCGGAGGTGGCGGTGAGCGTGAGGCTCGGCCAGTCGCCGGGCGCGATCGGCTTGGGCGTCGAAACACACGCGCCGAGCGCCAGACCCAACGCGACCGATGTCCACTTCATAGCCATGCGTAGATCACCGTGACAGTGGCAGCGACGCCCGCAACGGATTGGTTGGCTCCGAATGCCGAGAGCGGAGGATCGACCGTCAGGGCACCCTGTAACCTTAGCCGATCGCTGAGCGGCCTGACGCCCGAGATACTAAACGCGATCAACCTGCGATGTGTGCTCGGTTCGGTCACCCCGTCGATCTTCGCGTCGCCTTCGGCGGTAAACGATCCGGACAGCGCGATCGCGGTCTCCGAACGAAACGTGTAGGCGCCGACGAGCAGCGCAGTCCACTGCGTCGCGAGTGCCTCGGTGACGCCCTGCGCGGTTCGGTCCGCGCGCTTGGCGACGAGCCCGGTCGCGCCGACCAGCCAAGGCCCGATCGCTTTCTCGAGCGAGATCCCGAAATTCGCCTGGTACGTCCCGACACCGGTCGCGTCGGTCGCGAGCGGCTTGGTCGCCGACTCGGGCGGCGTTCCGGTCGGGAACGTGACGCCCGCGAGCACCGCGATCCCGGGCGCATAGCGCGCCTCGGCCGCGTAGATAAAGTCATAGCGCACGCTCGCGTTGACGTCGCCGATGCCGCCGCCGAGCTCGGAGTCGGTCGTCGTCTTGCGCCAAGTCTCGACAAGCGGGACGAGCAACGCGGCTTGGCCCCGTGACAACACGCGGACCGCGCCGAACAGATCCTGCTCGAGATCGACCTCCGAGGCGCCCGAGGGCATCGCGACGAACGTCCCCGTCGGATCGAAGGAACCGTACCCGTCGGTGAAGCGCGCGTCCGTCCCGACGAGCGCATCCTCGTGCAGGGCAAGTCGGCCCGGCGTCACGGCGCTCGACCCGGCACAGCACGCTTGCGCGCGCGCCAGCGCTGGCGCGCCGACTAGTACGGCCAGCACGGCCAGCGCGGCCACACCCACGGTTTACTGGACCTGTAGCGAAGGCGCCACGTACGCGGGCAAAGACGCGATCGTCGTCCGTAGCTCCCACGAGCCCGCCATGAACAAGTCGAGGTCATCGATCTGGTAAGCGCCTTCCCCGAGCGCGGTGACGACCGGCGTGATCGCGGTGCCGTGTCCCATCGCCGGCATCCACGGGACGATGCTCAGCGCGAGTCCATCGACCGGCGAAGCATCGCTCGCGGTCGTGACGATGTACTGCATCGAGTGATTGCCGCGGGTCAGCTGCGGTTCGTGAGCGAGGACCGCGACCGTGTAGCCACCGTCGCTGGCCTCAGCGACTTGCACGAGCGGCCCGTCGTCGATGCCGGTGCCGTCAGACGTGCATGCCCCGAGTGCCAGCGCGGCCGCAACAACGTGTCGCGCAGCACACAGCGTCGAGCGCGGAGCGAGCGGCAACATGCGTCGTGTATAGCCTAACCGACCACGCGTCACGCTGCGGTGAGTTTGCGCACCCCTCATCTCGACCTCGTCACGAACAGCGTGCGGTAAATTTTCGCATCGGGGCTGTCGCATTGACACCGGTACGTTCGAGCTGAGCAAATGGCTGCGTGAAGAGCCAAACGATTCGGTCGATCGTAATTCCCCTTGCCACTCTCGTCGGCGCCGCCGGTGCCGCCGGTGTTCTGATCGTGAGCTGCAACAGCGATAGTGGGCCCGTCGGCGGCGATGTCGAAGGCGTGATGGACATGCACTGCATCGCGCCCGATGGCGGTTTGATCACGCAAACGACGAGCCAGAACGACTGCCAGTACCGTCCGCCGATCGACGCGCCTCTTGCGATCGATGCCCCGCCGCCCACCGCCGACGCGCCGCCCGATTTCGGCGCGACGATGTACAACGCCACCGGCGACGACGACGATTGCAAGTACCACGTGGTCTGGACGTCGACCCCGATCCAGGAGAACAAGGACGTGTTCTTCACCGTGGTCGCCACCGTGAATGGCTCGAGCCCACCCGCGTCGGTCACCGGCGCGAACATCTACGCCGAGGTCTACTTGAGCTCGACGCACGAGGCGCCGCCGACCAACCAGAGTGCGAGCGAGATGCCGCCCGGCACCTACAAGGTCGGCCCGATCCGGTTCGATGCCCCCGGCAACTGGACCGTGCGGTTCCACCTGTTCGAGAACTGTCTCGACTACGCGGATGATTCGCCGCACGGGCACGCCGCGTTCTACGTGGACGTGCCGTGACGTGCAGCGCGTCGCAGTCGTAGTTGTGGTAGCGGTGTGCACGGCCTGGTTCGCATGTACGACGAGCCCGAATTGTCCTGCCGACGAACCGATGACGTGTCCGAGCCCGATGCCGAGCTACGCGAACGACGTGGCACCTCTGATCGGCAAGTACTGCGCGGTCAGCGGGTGCCATGTGCCCGACGGCTCGTCGGCGGATCAGCCGCTGAGCACGTATAGCGACCTGTACGACCGTCGGATCAATGCGCAGAACCAGATCTATCAGTGCCGGATGCCGTACAACCCACCGGATCCGACGCTCGACGAGCGCGTCACCTTGCTCGGCTGGTTCGTCTGCGGCGCACCGAACAACTGAGCGGCGAGCTCGTCTAGCGCTTCACCGGAAACTTCGCGAGCTTGTACTGGAGCGTGCGGCGATGCACCCCGAGTGCTCGCGCCGCCATCGAGACGTTGCCTCCGCACTCGCGCAGCACGCGCTCGATGTGCTCGCGCTCGAGCTTCGCCAGCGTCGGGATCTCGAACGCGGGACTCGCCGTGGCATCCGGATCGAGATCGAACGCGGCGAGGATCTGATCCGCGTGTGCGGGCTTGGTCAAGTAGTTGCGGGCGCCGAGCCGGATCGCCTCGACCGCGGTCGCGATGCTCCCGTAACCGGTGAGCACGACGACCTCGGTCTCGGGCCGTAGCGCGAGCAAGTCCTGGAGCACGACGAGGCCGTGGCGCCCCGGCATGCGCAGGTCGATCACCGCCCGATCGATCACGCGCCGGCGCGCGAGCTCGATCGCCGCATCGTGATTCGCGGCGGAGAACGTTTCGTAGCCGCGATCCGCCAGCGCAGCGGTCAGGCGCTCGCGCAATCGGTCGTCGTCGTCGACCACGAGCATTGTCGGTCGCTCGCTCATCCGACCTCCGCCGGGAGACAGATCGTCGCACGGGTGCCGACGCCTGGCGTCGATTGGATCGTGAGCCGCCCGCCCCGGCTCTCGCAAAACGAGCGCGCGAGGAACACGCCGAGCCCCAAGCCCCGCCCGTCTCCCTTCGTCGTGAAGAACGGCGTCCCGATACGGGCCAGCACGTCGTCATCGATCCCGTCGCCGCGGTCCCGGACCTCGATCTCGATGCCGGCCTCACCGCCCAGCGTCACGAGCACGCGACCATCGCTGGCGTCGAGCGCGTTACCGACGAGCGCTGCGACCGCGTGCACGAGCTCGTCGCGCGGGATCGTGACCACGACCTCCGCGGAGGCGACCTCGAAGTCGACGCGGTGCCCGCGGTCCTCGCCAAAGAGATCGCGGAGCCGCTCGGCGAGCTCGCCGAGGGTCAGCACCTCGTCAGACTCCGCCGAGTTGCTCGCGGCCATGCGCCCGAGGATGCTCTGGCACCGGCCGACCTCGAGTGCGATCAGCTCGAGATCGGCGACGATCGCCGACGCGCGCGCGCCGTCGGCGAAGTGGAGCTTCGCTTCGTGCGCCGCCACCGCGATCGTCGCGAGCGGGCTACCGAGCTCGTGCGCGGCCCCCGCGGCGAGCCGGGTCACCGCGGAGATCCGCTCCCTGCGTTCGCCGGCCTCGCGCAGCTGGGCGATCTGGTCGCGTTGCGACGAGATCGCGCCGGTGACCCGCGCCACGAAGAACGCGATCAGGATCGCCGCCAGGGCGAACGCGGCCCACATCGCCTGGAGGTGCATCCCGAAGCTGGAGCCACCGTGATGCATCATCGAGTGATCGGTCGACCCGACGAATAGCAGACCAAACCCGGCGAGCGACAACGCCGCGATCGCTATGGTCCAGCGGGCACGCAGGACGATCGCGGAGAGCGTGATGTGCACGAGGTAGAGCACGGTGAAAGGATTCGCGGCGCCGCCGGATCCCATGAGCAACAGTGTGATCAGCGCTGTATCGAGTGCCATCGAGGCGCCGATCACCTCCGACCGCAGCCAGCGCCGCTTGGTGCGCGCGAACGACAGGGCCACGTTCGAGGCCGCCATGATCGCGATCTCGAGCCCGAGCGCGAACCAGTCGAGCGCGACGCCAAACCCATACGCGATCGGTAGTGCGATCAGCTGGCCGGCGAGGAATGCCCAGCGCAATCTCACGAGCCACGGCAAGGTCACCGCGGGCTCGAGGTCGAACGTCATCGTCCTATCTTAGCGGCTTCGCTCGGCGCCCCCAGCACGTTGGACACTGCGGCAATTTTGCGCGGTCCCAGAATTCGTCCAGCTCAGTCCGGCAGACAGAACTTGTAGACGGCCGCGTCGTTGCCGGCGTCCGACTGCACGCTGATCGTCGTCTCCCAGTACCCCGGCATCCATAGATTGACCGGCGTCAGCTCGTAGTCGCCGTTACCGTCATCGGTGACCTGGACGACAATCGGGGAACCGTGGCCGTGATCGGGCATGTATGGAGTCGCTTCGACCGTCGCGCCCGCGACGGTCGAGCCGACGATGCCCTGCGCCATTGCCGAGACCTCGATCTGCCACGTGTTGTCGCCACGGGCCGGCGGCGCTGGATCGGCGGTCATCAGCTTGAAGTCCAGCATGCCCGCCCGCCCCTTGATCTCGAGCCCCGGCGTATACGGGGTCCAGCGGTTATCGGCGGCGCAATCGTAGGTCGCCCCGATCGAATCCGGGACCGCCATGCCCCCGTCGTGACAGCCCAAAGCCGCGGCCGGGAGAACTGCGAGCAAGAGGTGGATTGGGCGCATAAAGGTCCCTACGTCGGAGCTGACTCGAAGTTACCAGAGTACGAGCGGCGGATGACTTTAGTTTGCTCACCCCGGCTGACAGCCCGATGCAGCCGAACGTCTTGTATTCCGGCCAGGTCGAGCCACGCGCGGCATTTAGCCTCACGCCGTGGCGTCAATCGGGGTTGCACGGCGTGTCGAGCGCGGATCCCGTCCCCATCGTCGCGCGGGTCCATGTGCGCTCGGTACCCTCGATATCGAGTGGCTGATCCATCGCAACAAACGACGGATCGAGGTCACCCGACGAGACGAGATCGTTCAGCACGCCATAGCTGTACGGGAGGATGCGCATCTTCGTCGTGATGTGGTCGACCATCGAAAAGTTCGCGATGTTGAACGTCGCGGTCGTCGAGTGATCTCCCATCAACGTGATCGCCACCTTGAGCGTCGGCGGAACCATCGCGGGCAGCTGAGTGTTCTCCGCGGCGACATCCCAGAAGAAGTGCGCCGGCGTCCCGTCGGATTTGTAGGTCCGATCCCAGAACCGATCACCGCCACTCGCGAGTTGTGGATCGGGATCGTCGGGGTCTTGCCCGGCCGGCACCGACGTGTCGAGCATGAGGTTGTTCGAGGCATCGAACGCTTGGACCTCGAGCCAAGCGCGACGATCTTGTGCCGCGCCGGTCGGCCACGAGTGCCCGGGCCCGATCGAGACCATGCGCACGGTCAGCGTGCCGTCCGGGTTGAGGCAGATGCCGCCGGGAATCGGCGGTCCGGTGATCGGTGTGGGCGAGATGATCGTGACCGCCGGGGCCAGGTCTCGCGCGATGTCCATCGCCATCACGTCGGTGTTCGGGAACGGCGTCAGCGCTTGATCGATGCCCGGCCAGACGTGCTCGTGGAATCCGTTCGTGCGCAGCGGCACATCCAGGCCAGGCTTGTCGGCGATCACATTCGTGCTCGAGATCATGTGGCAGCCGGTGCACGTCAGCGGCAGGTGGTGCATGGGATCGTTGTTCGCGAACAGCGAGGCCTGCCACTCGGTATACGTCCGCTCGATCGGTACGTTGTTCGGTGCGGGGGTGATGACGTCGTGACACGAGCCGCACATCGTCGAGTTGTTGGTCGCGGTCGCCATCATCGGATCGTTCAGCGAGTCGTGCGCTGGCGTGTGGACCGGGTTCGCAGCGCCGCCGCGCATGGTCTGGTCCAGCGCGAGCACGAGGCCGTTGTTGTGATCGGCCTGGATGGACTCGACGTCGTGGCAGAAGTAGCAGGTGATGCCGCGTGCTGCCGGCGGCAACGTCGTCGGATCGAAGTCGGTGCCGTCGGTCAGGCCGAGCGCGACCGCCATCGGCGCGTGACACTGCACGCAAAACGTGCCGAGCTGCGCTTCGCGTTGCCCGCGCTTGTTCATCGCGAGGAACACCGGATCGTCCGACGCGTACGCGTGCATCGATCCCGACCACTGATCGTAGTGCGTCGGGTGGCAGGTCATACACGTGCCCGGGTCCTCGAGTTGTTCGATCGTGTCGAGCGGCGGATCGCTGCAAGCGGTCATCACGGAGACCACAGCAACGAACAAGACGGTGACCTTCATCGTGCGCTCCCACTGCCGGGCCCTGGAGCGCCAGCTTCGACCCATTGAATCAACGAGCAGCGCTCGGCCGCATCGAGTGCGTCGCCGATCGGCATCTGATAGTCGGCGCCGGGGGAGTCGGTGCGCACGATCATCAGGCTACATGAGGCGTCGCCTGGAACGACGCGTTTTCTCGACGGATCGATCGTCGAGTTATCGAGCAGACCGGCGTACGCGGTGGCCTCGTCGCCGAACGATAGACCCGCCTGATGACCCGCCGAGGAGTGGCATGACACCGCCTGAGAACCGCACGAATTCGTGAGGGTGAAGCTGTAGACGTTATCGAAGGTGGGCGAGTAGGCCGGTTTACAGGTCGTGTCCACTGTGATGCACGCGGGTGGCGACGACTTGACACAGCCGGCTGCAACCGCAAATACAGCGAGAGCCACTCCGCGCATCCTGAAGTACTGTACCCGAGCGAACCCACCACCGACGTGACGAAGCACGCTGCTGGGATGACACCTGCTCGCGGGTGCGACCTCGAGGACTCGGCCGCCGATTTCAGCAAACCAGATCCTGATATCGCTCGTACGCTCGAGCGAGCGAGCCGCGTTCGGCGGCCGGGGCAAACGTCCTCACCGGCGGCGGAGCGAGCGCCGCCGCGGCCTGGAGATCCGCGAGGTGTCCGATCGCGACCGCGGCGATCATCGCGGCTCCGATCGCGGTCGCATCGGGCCGCGCCGTCCGGCGATGCGGGCGGCCGAGAATGTCGGCGCGGAGCTGCAGCCAGGTCGCGCTCGCCGCGCCACCGCCGAGCACGACGATCTCCGAGGCTGGCAGCCCGAGCGCGGCGAGCCGGTCGACCACGTCGCGACACGCGAACGCGAGGCCCTCGAGCACCGCGCGTGCGACGTGCGCGGGCCCGTGGCGTGCGGCGAGGCCGTGCAGTGCGGCGCGCTGCGCAGGTCGCCAGGTCGGCGTCATCGCGCCGGCGAGCGCGGGCACGAACGTCACGCCGTCGGAGGTCGTGCCCGCGGCGAGCCGATCGAGCGCCGCGTCGTCTGCGACGCCGAGCAACCGCGTCGCCCAGCGGATCGCGCCACCTGACAGCCAGCCCGGGTGCTCGATGAAGTACGCGCCGGTCGGGAACGCGTGGGACTCGACCATCGGCTCGGCGAGCGCGCTCCAGCGCGTCGGCGCATGCGTGCGCGCCTCGGGGCGATCGAAGATCGGCGCGGTCGCAACCGCACCGACGACCTCGGCCGTGCCGAGCGTGCAGACGACCGGGCCAGGCGCCGCGATCCCGGCGCCGAGCGGCGTCGCGAAGTCATCTCCGGTGCCGACCGCGACCGGTGTACCGACCGGCAAGCCGGCGAGCGCTGCGCCGCGCGCGTGCAGGACGCCGGCGATCGCGCACGTCGGGGCCAGCGCCGGCAGCTCGCGCACGGGATCGATCGCGAAGACCTCGCACAGCTCGCGCGACCACGCACCCGCGGCGAGATCGTAGAGCATCGTCGTCGACGCGTGCGCCGGATCGAGCACGGCGTTGCCGGTGAGCCGCTCGACGAGGTAGCTCACCGGCACGTGATAGCGAGCCGCGGCGACTCGCGCGCGCAGCCACGCGAGCTTCGGTGCGAGGTGGCTCGGATCGGCGACCTGACCGGTGATCGCGTGCACGCGAGCTGGATCGGCGACCGCGGCTTCGGCGAGCGCGCGCCGGTCGTGCCAGATCACCGCGCGATGCAGCGCTGCGCCGGCCGGATCGACCGCGACGCAACCATCGAGCTGGCCGGCGATCGCGAGTGCGGCGACATCGGCGGGTCGCACGCCCGCGGCGGCGATCGCACCGGCGATCGCGGCACCGAGCGCGCGTTCCCAGTCCACGGGATCTTGCTCGCCGTCGCCGAGCGGGTGCGCGACCCGATGCGCGCCGCACACGGCGAGATCATCGCCGCACACGACCGCCTTGCAGCTCTGGGTTCCGAGGTCGACCCCGACGACGAGCGCCATCGCGCTGAATGCTACAGTGAATCGTGAATTACTTCGGCCATGCCGCGGTCGCGAGTTGGCGCCGCGAGCCGCCCGGGTTCGTGCTCGGCGCGATGTTGCCCGACTTCTCGTCGATGTGTGGCGCGCGGCTCGCCCCGGGTGGCGACGCGGCGATCGAGGCGGGCATCGCGCTCCATCACGCCACCGATGCGGCGTTCCACGCGCTCGCCCCGGTCACCGCGTCGATGCGCGAGCTCGACGGCCGGCTCGAGCACGGCGGGTGCGCGAAGGGACCGCGCCGCGCGGTCGCCCACATCGGCGTCGAGCTCCTGATCGATGGCGTGCTCGTCGCCGACGAAGCTTATCGCGCGGCGTACTCCGCCGCGCTCGACGTCGACCCGGCGGGCATCGCCTGGCGCAATCCCGGCGACCGCGATCGGTTCGCGCAGTTGTTCGCGCGCTTGCGCGGCCACGGACCGCCCGACGACCTGCGCCGCGTCGACTCGATCGTGATGCGGCTGTCGCGCGTGCTCGCCCATCGGCCGCTGCTCGCTCCGAACGCGGCGGACCTGCGCGCGATCCACGCCGCGCTCGTCGACCACCAGCCGCGCGTCACCGTTGCTGCCGAGACCGTGATGCGCGGGATGCGCGCTGCACTCAGTGCGCGATAGCGATCCGCCACGCGTGATGGATCTTCGCGTCGCGAAAATCGGGCGGAATCGTCGCGCGCGTCTCGTCGCTGACCGCGACGCCGGGTCGCTCCCACTCGAGCTTGAACCGGCGGCGATTCGTCGAGAACCAGATGACGCGGGTCGTGACCGCCGCGACATCGTCGAGTAGCGCCGCGTGGTCGCGCTGGAGGTCGAACGTGTAGTCCATCCGCTTCGAGTTCGAGAACGTCGGCGGATCGACGACCGCAACATCCCAGCGCCGGCCGGCCGTGCGCGCTTCGCCGAGAAACTCGCGGACGTCGGCGTGGACGAGCTCGCCATCGAGCCGGTTGAGCTCGAGGTTGTCGCGCGCCCGAGCGAGGTACGTGTTCGACAGATCGACGCTCGTCGTGGTCATCCCCGCCGCCGCGGCGTAGACCGTGAATGCGCCGGTGTAGCAGAACAGATTGAGCAGCGACGTCGCCGGCTCGGCCGCGACGCGCGCGCGCGTCATGCGGTGATCGAGGAACAGGCCGGTATCGACGTAGTCGTCGAGGTTGACGGCAAAGCGATGGCCGCCCTCGTGCACGATGCGAGTCTCGCCGCGGTCGGCGAGCCGTTCGTACTGCTGGCCCTCGCTGCGGTGGGCGAGGCGCTCGCGGCGCTTGACGAACACCTCGGTCGCACCGAGCGCGGCCTTCGCGGCCGCGACGACCGCGTCGAGCCAGGCATCGTCGTCGCGCTCGATCCGGAAGTCGTTGATCACGAGCGCGCCTTCGTAGGTGTCGATCGTGATCGGCACCTCGGGGATGTCGCGATCGTAGACGCGCCAACACGTGACGTTCTCGCGCTTCGCCCACTTGCCGAGGTGGCGCGCGTTCTTGCGCACGCGATTGCCGAGCATCTCGCCGATTGCAGTTGGCTCGCTCACACGCCGGTGACGCCGCGCTGGGTCTTGATCTTGTACTCGAGCGTGACCGCGCGCCGGCCGTGCGGCGGGAGCTCGACCGACCACGTGATGAGGCCCCGCTCGTCGATCGAGCGGGCGGTGACTTGGGTGATCTCGTCGCCGCCGCCCTGCTCGTCGCTGTCGCCGAGCAGATAGGCATCGGCCGCCCCGAGCTGGACGTCGACCTGTTCGACCTCGGAGACCGGGATGCGCTCGGTGACGACGATCTCGCGCCGCTGCGCGCTGAGGTTCGACAGCCGCACCGCGACGCGCACGGTCTGGACGTTCCACCCGCCGAGCAAGCCGGCTTCGTCGCGTTCGCGCGTCTCGCTGCGATGGATGCGGACCTCGGACTCCGTGCCGAACCCGATGTAGGCTTTCTCGCCCGGCGCGACGAACCCGATCTCGCCGCGGCCGACGTACCCCGATGCCATGATCAGATCGATCGGCCCCGCGAGCAACGGAGCCGAACCGGTGTTCACGACCCGGGCGCGCACGTGGACCCACGGCGACGCGAGCGGCATCGCGACGAGCGAGATCTGCGCCGGCGCGGTGAGCTTGCCGACCGAGATGCGATGCGGAGCGCCGTCTGCGACGATCGTGACGCGACCCGCCGCGCGCAGCACGAGCCCGGTCCCGCCGTCGTCGATGCCAGGCACTTGTGGATCGCCGCCGCCGAGCCCGGTGGTCTGGACCTCCTGATCGCGAACCTCGACGACGACCGACTCGGTGCGCTTGCGCGTGTGCAGCTCGTCATCGCCGAGCACCGGCGGTTCGACGCCGAGCGACGGCCGCTCGAGCGAGCACGCGAGCTCGACGTCGCGCCAGTCCTCGCCGGTCGCCTGCCACACGCACGCCGTCGTCTCCCACTCCAGCTTCGCGGGCTCGCGCACGAGCGTCGCCCGGTGGTACGGCCGCCAGGCGGCGCCCGGCACGACGTAGCTCGCGACGATCGCCACGTCGCCGGGTATCTCCGCGACGAGATCGATCTCGATCCGGGCGGCTTCGCTGCCGAGGTGATCCTCGGCGCGGCCGATCTGCTCGGCGAGCCGCTCGACCGCAGCCGTCACCCTGCGCGCATCGAGCTCGGCGTCGACGAGTCGGACCCGCGCCGCGGCCTCGCGCGCGTCGAGCTCGGCGAGCGGGCCGGCGGCTTCGGCGATCGATCCGCGCGTCGCGGCGACCGAAAGATCGCGTAACGCGGCGGCGTCGAGCTCGCCGAGCGCGCGGATCTCGTTGCGCGCGGCGACCGTGCGAGCGATCGCATCGTCGCGTTCGGCTTCGAGCCGGCTGCGCTCCGCGTGCAGCGCGGCGAGCGGTTGCATCTCGGTCGCAGCGCCCGCTGGATCGCGCCATGGTGCGAGAAACCGAGCACAGCGCACGTCGAGCACGCGCGCACCCGTCGCGCTCGCGAACAGCGTCTTGTCGGCGAGGATCGGCGAGACGCCCTCGATCGAGATCCGCTGTTGCCCCGCGCGCACCGCGACGATGCCTCGCCGCGTGACCGATGCGCGATCTTCGAGCACCGTGACCGCGTCGATCGGCAACACCGCGACGATCTCGGCGCTCACGATTCCCTCCGATTGCCGCCGACGAGCTCGAGCTTGCCCGAGAGCTTCACCTCGTAACCCGCGCGCAACATGAGCTTGCCGCTCGGGGGAACCGCGACGCGCCAGCGATAGCCGCCCCGCAAGCGCCGTTCGCCGGGCGCATCGGGCTCGGGTGCCCATTTCTCCCACGCCGGCTCGACCTTGCCGATCGCGAGCTCGACATCGCTGTCGCCTTCGCGGACGGTCGGCACGCGCTCGCGCACGTCGAGATCGATCGCGCGCGGCGACAAGTTCTCGACCTCGATCGCGATCGCGTGGATCAGCCGCAACCCGCCGCGCAACACGCCGGCGGTTTCTTCCCGGTACTCCGCGTTGCGCGCGATCTTGATCGTCGGGTCGACACCGAGCCCGATCTCGACGCTGGCGCCCGGCGGCGTGAAGTCGATCGTGCTCGTGACGAGGAACCGCCCGCGCTCGTACACGTCGATCGGCCCGGGCAACAGCGGTCCGGCGAGCTCGTTCGAGATCACCGCGATCCGAAACACGTCGGCTTGCTCGCGCGGCACCGCGACGTGGCGCTGCTTCGTCGCGGCAGGCGCCGCCGACAACGCGATCGACGACCACGCGCTGTCGGAGCGCACGTCGACCACACCGTCGCTCGCGAATGCGTAGTCGTAGGCATGCGACCACTCGGTAGCGCTGCCCGGTGGCGGCACGAGCTGGTCGAGCGCGACCGCGGCATCGACGAGCGCCGCGAACGCATCGTGATCGATCACCGGCGGTGCCGCGACGAGCTGGCCGCGCTGGGCCGAGCCCGTCGGTGCCATGCGCAGCGCGGAGTAGTCGAGCCGCGGCGTTGGCGGGCTCGGCTCGCGCACGACCGGTGCCGACTCCTCGAGCTCGGGTCCACCATAGGCCGGCATCGACGGCGCTGGAGCGGCCGCCGGTGCACCGGCCCGGCGCGCCTGGACGCGGCCTTCGGTCCGAATCGCGCGCGACTCCTCGCCGAGCTCCTGCACCGACGAGTCTTCGTCCCAGGTCTCCGACCGCAGAAGGCCGAGCGCCATCGCCTCCCCCGGCGCCGTACCCTGGCGCGGCGCGGTCGGCGCGCGGCCCTCGTACGTCGAGTCGTCGAACGGCGGCTCGTTCGAGAACCGCTCCGCGATCCGGGCGGGAAACGCGCGATCGTAGTCCGCGAACAGCTCCGCGCTGCCGATCGGCGGCGGGCGAAACCCGGTGCGCGCCTGTGCCGCCTGACGCTTACCGATCTTCTGCGGCGCGAGCTCGGGCAACGGCGCGAAGCGATCCGGCAACGCGGTCGACAGCTGGATCGCGACCGCGGCCCAGTCCTCGCCGGTCGCTTGCGCGACGACGGCGCGGAGCTCGAGTCGACTCGACTCGCCATCGAGGCGCACGACGTAGCTCGGCGCCCACTTCGCGGCGGTGACGCGGTACTCGATCGACACGACGAGCTCGCCGGTCGTCGCGGCGCTCGACAGCTCGAGCTCGATGAACTTGCGCGCCTCGTGCAGCTTCGCGGCCCGCGCGGTGCCCGCGCGGAGCTCGCGATCGGCGACGGCTTCGTACGCGAGGTTAGCGTCCTCGACTTCGCGTCGCGCGGTCGATAGCCGTTCGCGCAGCGCGAGCTCGCGCGCCGCTCGCAGCTCGACGACGCTGCGCCGCGCCGTGACAATCGCGGCCCACGGCGCCGGCGCCTCGTCGACCGTCGACCGCTGCACGACCGGTGCCCCGCCGAGCCGATCGAGCGCCTGGCTCAGCCGCTCGACCTCGCTCGTCGCGAGTGCGACCCGGCGCCTGGCCGCGACGCGCTCCGGCGACTGCTCGTCCGCGGCAGCAGGCGCTGCACCGGTCGCGAGCCCGACGCGCACCGCGGTCGCGAGCCCTCCGCCTTCGACCTCGGCGCGCACGCTATCGTCGGCGAGCGAGAGCGGCAGATCGGTGAACCGCACGACCGCCGGAAATGGCGCGGCGACTCGCGCGACCCGGTGCACCCGCGCCCCCACCGCATACACCGTCACTCGATCGATTCGCGACTCGACATCGCGTCGGTCCACCGCGAACTCCACCATACCGCTACGCTAGCAGCTTGGTGTCTTCGAGCGGAGCGTCCGCGACCTGATCGACACCGTTCAGCGCGAATCGCCGCGCCGCCGCCGCCGCGCGTGGCCCGTGACCGTGACCGAGGCACCATTGCGCGTGCTCGGTGACCAGCGCGAGCTCCAACGCGCGGCCGAGCGTCAACGCGAACCGGCGCGCACCGGCCTCGAGACGATCGGGCTTCGTCATCGCCTCGGCGATCCACGCGCGCGCGCTGCGGATCGCGCCGCGCGCTGTCTCGCGCGGTGCCGCCAGGCTCGCATCGGTCGCAGCGGCGCAGCAACGCTCGACCTCGCCGGCGAGCGCGTCAAACGCTCCGCCCTTGCCGAGCGCGCGCAGGGTGTCGAGCGACAGCACGTTCGTCGTGCCTTCCCAGATCGGCAGGACCTGCGCGTCCGCGAGGATCCGCGGCAGCCCGGTGTCCTCGATGTAGCCGGCACCGCCGCACGCCTCGATCGCCTCGGACGTCACGGCGACGGCTTGCTTCGCGGTCGTCAGCTTCGCGATCGGCACGAGCGAGCGCTCGAGCAGCTCGTTCGCTTCCCCGCCGCGCTCGCGCGCGCCGATCAGCGCGGCGCTGCGAAACGCGAGGCAGAACGCGCCGGCGTACTCGGCCTCGAGCCCGGCGAGCGTATCGGCGTGCAGCGGCTTGTCGACGAGCAGCGCGCCGAACGCGGTCCGGCGCCGCGCGTAGTCGCGAGCGAGCGCCAGGCCGCGGCGCATCGCCGACGCCGAGTTGATCGCGTTCCACGTCCGCGTGATCGCGAGCATCGGGGTGATCGCGCGCACGCCGCCCTCGAGCTGACCGACGAGCATCGCCGGCGTGCCTTCGAGCGTGAGCTCCGCGGTCGGCACCTTGCGGGTCCCGAGCTTGTCCTTGAGGCGATTGACGAGGATGTTGCGCAGTCGACCATCGCCGTCGCGCAGCTCGATGGCGAACAGCGCGAGGCCGCGGCTGCCATCCGCGTTGCCTTCGGGCCGCGCGAGCGCGAGCGCGAGCTGGCCGGTCGTCGCCGACGTGAACCACTTCGTGCCGTACAACCGCCAACCATCGCCGTCGCGCTTCGCGATCGTCTCGGTGTGCGATACGTCGGAGCCGCCGCTGCGCTCGGTCATCCACTGCCCGCTCGTCCACATCTGCGCCGGATCGCGCGACGTCAGCCGCGGCACGTAGCGATCGATGAGGTCGCGATTGCCGCTGTCGAGCAGCGTGCGGGCGGCGCCGTCGGTCATCGCGAGCGGGCACGAATAGACGTCGAGCGACGGCCCGAGCACGTGCGCGATCGCGAACTGGTGCGTGCGCGCGTGGACGCCGTAGGTCGGCTCGTAGCCGGCGGCGACCATGCCGTGGCGCGCGGCGAGCACCTGCGCCTCGCGCCACAACGGCGAGACCTCGATGCGATCGACGCGATTGCCCCACGCATCCCACTGCGTGAGCACCGGCTCGTTCGCGCGATCGAGTAGCTGCTTGCCGTAGTGCTCGATCGCGAGCTCGCCGAGCTGGCGCAATTCCCCAGCGGCCTCGGGGGCGAACCGCGCGATCCACGAGACGAGCAGCGGATCGTCATCGAATTGGTTGCCGAGGCGAGGCGGCTCTTGGAAGAACGGCATGGCGCGAAGCTACCGCGGTAAGCTGCGCGCGTGAACCTCCTGCTCGTCGAGCCCGCGGAGATCGCCGCCGATGGCACGTGCGCGCTCACCGGCCGTCGGGCCGAGCATCTGCGGCGGGTGCTCGGCGTCGAGGTCGGTTCGCAGGTCAAGGCCGGCATCGTCGGGGGCCTGGTCGGCAGCGCCGAGGTCATCGCCGACGATGGCGAGCGGATCGCGCTGCGGCTGACCACGACCACGCCGGCGGCGCGACCGCTCGACGTCGAGCTCGTGCTCGCGATCCCGCGGCCGAAGGCGATCGCGCGCGCGATCGAGACGTGCGCGACCTTCGCGATCCGCCGCGTCGATCTGACGAACGCGTGGCGAGTCGACAAGAGCTACCTGCGATCGCCGCGGCTCGCGCCGGATGTGCTCGCCCACGCGGCGCGGCTCGGCGCCGAGCAGGGCGCGACAACGCATCTGCCCGAGCTCGCGGTCCACGACCGGCTGATGGCGCTGCTCGAGGCGCGGTTTCCAAGCGCGACCGGCGCGGTCCGGCTCGTCGCACATCCCGGCGCGCCGCCGATCGAGACCGCGGTCTCGGGCACGGCGCCGGTGACGCTCGCGATCGGGCCCGAAGGTGGCTGGATCGATCGCGAGCTCGCGACGCTCGCCGAGCGCGGGTTCATACCGGTGTCGCTCGGCGCGCCGATCCTGCGGGTCGAGGCCGCGATCGCGGCGGCGCTCGCGCAGATCACGCTGCTCCACCGGCTGCGGCCCCAGTTACAACGTGTAACAAACTCGCATTAACGCGCGACTCATGGCTCGTGCGAGCGTCTGTACCGTCGATGTTCATCGTCTTTGGTACGCGGAATTACGGCCGGATCGAGTCTCACGGCGGCGAGTACGCGCACACCACGTTCGCGCACTGCCAATACATGCCGTTGATCCCGATGAGCTCGACCTGGGTGACCGAAGACGTCGGAGCGGGCCTTCGAGGCTTCGCGATCCCGCTCTCCGCGAAGAGCGTCGTTGCGGGATACCTGCGGATGTGGGGGCTGATTGCAGCTGCGATCTCGCTGCTCATCGGTGGGCTCGGTGGCACTGTCACGGCTGCGGTACTCGGAGCGCTGTGGCTGTGGGCGTGGGCGTGCCGGTGGCAGCGCGGATCGCGGCGCAGCGACTTCTCGTTGATCGCGTTCGGCACGCGCTGCCCGCCCGAGCGCATGCCGATCGAGATGCGCGCCGACCTCCGGCAGGCGCTCGAATCAGCTTGGCGCGACCTCGCGACGACGCGATCCCCCGAAGACATCGCGGCGTACGGCCCGCAGTCGACGACCGAGGCGGTGCTCGCGTTCGGCTTGCTCGAGCTCGCGGCACTCACCGGGCAGTCGGGGGCTGCCGCCGCGGCGAGTCGCATTCTGCGCGGCACACATGAACTGCTGCCGGAGGGTGATGGTCCGTACCGCAGCGGGGCGCGTACGATCGCGGACGATGTGCACGCGAAGGTGGCTGCGGCTGCCGGTGCGCGAGTCGCAGCGGTCGCCGCCGCGCGCGCGAAACGCGGATACGGCTGGCTCGCCACCGTCGCCGCGCTCGGCGTCATCGCGTCCGCTGTCGGCGTCATCGAACTGGGACCCGCGTTGCTCGGTACGACCCACATCGGCCACGCCGAGCTCACGCGCGGCAACGAGTCGACCAGGTTCGTTCAGGTCACGTGCGACTCGCTCGAGGTGATCGGTGAGTTCTCGGCGAGCGAACCGGTTCGGTCGTGCGCGATCGGCAACCGCGAGCTCGCGGTGGTCGGTGAGGTCGGCGGCCACGTCGTCGGCAAGCTGAAGCACATGGGGGGGAGCAACGACCACTATGCTTGGCCGCCCGACATCGACGGCAACACGCCGTTCTACGACGTCTACCTCGAGGCCGAGAGTCCGTGCGGCGGTCAGATCGGCGCGATCGCTTCGATCCTCGTGCTCGCGGTGTGCGGTGGTGGCTTGCTGGTGCGCTGGCGCCGACGCCGCCGAGCAGCGGCGTAGTCAGAGCACGAGGCACGCATCGCCGAGCTCGTGCGCCGACAAGTGATGCGCGGCCGCGACATCGAGCGCTACGAGCAAGCGGTTGCGCGGCGCGAACGCGCGCAGCAGCTCGAAGTGGCTCTCGCCCGGGGCGTGCAGGCCGCTGACGATGCCGTCGACGACACCCAGCGTCGACTCGGGACCGAGCCGCAGCGTCGCGACGCCGGGGCCGGGGCTGCCACCCGACGCCTCGAGCGCGCGCACTACCGTCGTGCCGATCGCGATGACTCGGCCCCCGCGTGCCTTCGCAGCGACGAGCTCGCGCGCAGTTCGCTCGGGAACCTCGTAGCGCTCCGGCCATGGCAACGCGCGATCGAGCGCGGCGTCACCGGTCGAGCTCAGGCCCGCGGCGTGGGTCAGCCTCGCGAGCGAGACGCCCGCGCGACGCAGCCCGAGCAGCACCTCCCAGGTCAGCGAGCGGCCGGCCGATGGCATCTCTGCCGCCCACGGCCGCGCGGCGTACGCGGTTTGCACCGACCACAGCGGCAGCAGCTCGGGGCGATGTGCGTACTGCACCGGCGCGCCGTGCGCGTACAGCGCCTGCCACAGGGCATCGCCGTCGCGTTCGGCGTCGAGCGCGACGAGCCGACCATCGGCACTCGCGACCTCGGCGATGATGCCGCCGACCGTGACGTGCTCGCCGCGCCGCAATGCGGGCGGCGGTGGGCGGTGCTCGGTGCGCGTGTGATAGTCGCCGGCGCCGAGCAACACGCCGGTCAGGCGCACGCCGTCGATCGGGCCGGCGAGCCGGAGCTCGAATGCTGCACCGTCGGCGGTGTGACCGTGGAGCAATGCCGGCAACGTCGCCGCATCGTTGACGACGACGAGGTCGCCGGCGCGCAACCACTGCGGCAGTGCCGCGAAGTCGGTAACGCGAATCGCGGGGCGGGCTCGATCCACGACGACCAAGCGCGCGAGCGGGCGCGGGACCTCGGCGGAGCTCAGCGACGGCACCTCGACGCTCGACAGTGCGAGCGCCGCGGTCATGGCTGCCACGCCGGCGCGACGAGGCGCGCTCCGCTCGGTGCGCGCACCGGATCCGCGATCATCGCGACGATCCGCGCCGCGACGTCGGCCGGTCGCTGCAGCGCGTTGCGATCGGCGTCGGGGATCGCGTCCGCATGCATCTTCGTGTCCATCTCGCCCGGATCGACGGCGAGCACCCGAACGCCGGTGCCGTCGAGCTCGGCCGCGAGGATCCGGCTCAGGTGATCCTGCGCGGCCTTCGCGATCCCGTACGCACCCCAGCGCGGATACGGTTCGATCGCGGCATCGGAGCTGATGTGAACGATCACGCCGTCGCCGCGCAGCGCCATCGCGCCGGCGAGGATCTTCGTGAGCCGGAACGGGCCGACCAGGTTCGTCTCGAGCACGGCGGCGAGGTCTTCGCATTCGGTGTCGAGCAAGAGGCGCAGCGGGACCGGACCGAGCATGCTCGCGGCGTGGACCGCGATCGCGATCTCGCCGACGAGGCCCTGCGCTTGCCCTGCGATGCGATGGATCGCGGCCTTGTCACTGATGTCGGCCGCGATCGCGTGCGCGTCACCGCCGTTGTTACGGATCGTCCCGACGACGTCGGCGAGCGGCCCGGCTTCGCGCGCGACGAGCGCGACCTTGGCCCCGCGCCGCGCGAGCAGCTCGGCGATCGCCCGCCCGAGGCCGCGGCTCGCTCCGGTCACCAACGCCGCTCTGCCTGCGAAGTCTTCTTCGGTAGTCATGACGTCACGGTAACCACGCTGCGCCAAACCGTCATCATCTGCGCTATTATATTGGCAGGAGGTTAGCCCGTTGCCCCGAGAACCCGACCACCTCGCCGATAACATCAAGGCGCTGCGCGAGACCCGCGGGCTGTCGCAACAGCAGATCGCGAAGGCGGCCGGCATTCCGCGCGCGACCTGGACTCACCTCGAGTCGGGCGCCGCGAACCCGACGCTCGCGGTGCTCGTCAAGGTCGCGAACAGTCTGCAAGTTCGGCTCGACGAGCTGCTGGCGGCGCCGCGGCAACCCGCCCGGCTGATCCGCGCGGACGAGCTACCGACCCGGCAGCGCGGCGACGTCGCGATCCGCAAGCTGCTCCCCGAGCCCCTGCCCGGGCTCGATCTCGAGCGCATGGTGCTGCCGCCGGGTGCGCGGATGGCCGGCGTCCCACACACGCCGGGCACGCGCGAGTATCTGACGTGCGAGCGCGGCAGTGTCGAGCTCGCGGTCGCGGGCGAGCGCTACACGCTGCGCGAGGGTGACGTCGTGACGTTCCGCGGCGATCAGCGCCACGGCTATCACAACCCGGGCAGCGCGACGGCGGTCGCTTACTCGGCGATCGCGTTCGCGCCGGTCACCGCCTAGGTTGACAAAGTGAACACCGTCCCCAGCTAACCGCGCAGAATCTATGGGTCAGGCCGCGGGGCGCGGTTGACAAAGTGAACACCGTCCCCCCGGCTTAGAATTTATAGGTGAGGCCGACGCGGCCGTAGAAGTCGGGGTCGGTGTCGAGCATCGAGTGGGCGAACTCGTTCGTGAAGAGCGCGCGGCGCTGGCTCTGGAACGGCGCACCCTCGATGAGCGCGAAGAGGCTGAGCTGCTGTTGCAGCGCGAGCTCGGCGATGAGGCTGGTCATGAACCGCACGTTGTTGTCGCGGTTGAAGACGTCGTCGGGCTTCTTCCAGCCGGTCAGCGCCGAGACTTGCGCCATGTCGGTCGCAGATAGGCCGCCGTCCTTGAACTCGCGGCACACCGCGAGCACGTCGGTCGCGTTCGTGACGCCGTCGAAGCCGTCGTTCTGCGCGGTCGGCATCGAGCTCTTGCCCGGGCAGTGGCGGTCGCTCCACACGTCGAGGTAAGCGCGCGCGCTGATCGTGACGTGCGACAGCGCGGTCAACGAGCCGATCAGGCCGACGTCCCAGGTCAGGCCGTCGCGGCCCGAGTTGTCGATGATCTTGCTGCCGTAGTAGAGGTTCGTGAACGCGCCGACGGCGAAGGGATCTTGGTTGACGAACATGGCGCGCACGCCCAGGCCGAGCTCGGTGCGGGCGAGCATCGTGCGCACGCCGACATTCGCGTCGAAGCCGAAGCGATGGGCGATCCGTCCGGCGCCGACCGACACGCGGCCGTCGAAGTAGTACGGATAGCCCGCGCTGATGTCGACCGTCGAGCGGCCTCGGGGCAGCGTGCGCGCGCCGTACGAGGTCAGGCCGCGCTGCTCCTCGAGCATCTCGGCTTCGCTCGGCCCGGCGACCGCGAGCTCGCGCGATAACGTGGTCGTCTTGCCGCCCTCGATCGTCACCGTCTGTTCGAACGCTTGGTAACCGGGCAACTCGAGGCGGACGACGGTCTCGCCGGTCTCGATCTCCTGATCGATCGGGGTCTTGCCGACCGCGACGCCGTTGACGAGCACGGTCGCCTGTGCCGGCGTAGACAGGATCCGCAACCGGCCGACCGACTTGAGCTCGGCCTGCACGGTCACGGTCTGCTGCGCCTCGACGCTGACTTTTTGCTCGAAGTCTTTGAATCCGTCGAGCCGCACCACGACCGGGTGCTCGCCGGCGGCGACCTTCTTCTCTTGCGGAACTTTGCCGACCGCGGCGCCGTCGATGAACACTTCGCCTTCGGGCACGTTCGAGACGACCTTGAGCGTGCCCATGTCGCCCGACACCTCCTGGTTGAGGTCGAACTTCACGATCTGCGACGCGCCGGCCGCGACCGTGACGTGCTTCTCGCCGGTCGCCATGCCCGGGGCTTTCACCTGCACGATGTGATCGCCT
Organism: uncultured delta proteobacterium; assembly: GCA_963848295.1. Classification (GTDB taxonomy): domain Bacteria; phylum Myxococcota_A; class Polyangia; order Haliangiales; family Haliangiaceae; genus JABFXX01. The sequence continues at coordinate 1,421,891 of CAWKDB010000010.1, forward strand.
GCTTTGACATCCTTGATGTCGACCGGGACCGGCCCCATGTCGGTGCCGTCGATGAACGCGCGTGCGCCTTGCGCATCGGACAGCACGCGCACGACACCGACGCCCCCGTTCATCCCGCCCTGCAATTCGGCGCGAACCTTCGTCTGCTGTCCTGCGCTGACCTGCACGGTCTGCTTCCAGGGCAGCGCCGGCGCTTTGCGCACCTCGATGACGTGGAGACCCTCGATCACGTTGTCGATCACCGCCGGCGTGTTGTCGGGATGCTTGTTGCCGTCGATGTAGACCTCGGCGTCGGGGACGTCGGCATCGACGACGACCGTGCCGTACTTCGGCTTCGCGATCTCCTTGAGCGTCGGGATGATCGTCTCGACCTGGTTGTCGGCGAGCGTCAGCCACTGCTCCGACGGCTCGAACCCGTCTTTCTGGAGGCGCAGCTGATGGCGACCCGAGGTCGTGACGACGACGGCCGGCGCCGTGCCCTTGACCTCGCCGTCGAGCATGATCGTCGCGCCCGCGACGCCCTTCGGATCGGCGTCCGCGCGGATGTCGATCTTCGGCGGATCAGCCTTCTTGACGAGCGGCGCGAACACTTCCTGCGCCGCGCGCAGCTTCGCGACCCTGAACGACTTCGAATACGTTTCGTAGCCCGGCGCTTCGATGATGATGGTGTAGTCGCCGTTGTTGAGCTTGCCCTGCCACGGGGTCACGCCGATCGCGGGGCAGTCCTTCGTGTTGATGTAGATCGCGGCGCCTTGCGGTGCGGAGTCGATCTTCACGGAGTACCTGCCGCTCCTGGCGACCGAACAATCCGCGGCCTGCGCGACGCGCGCGCTCGCGACGAGCCCGATGACCATGACGAAGACCGCGAGCGGTCTGACGAGACGACAGATCTGCATCATTCACCCTCGAAAGACGGAGATTAACGCTATCACAACCATCCGCGCGTCACCGCCGCCAGCAGTGCTCCACCGCACGCGATCCGGTAGATCGCGAACCCCGTGAGCTGATGCGTGCCGAGCCAGCGCAGGAGCCACGCGATCGTGATGTAACCCGTGATAGCAGCGACGCCGATGCCGATGCCGAGCGCAGGCAAGGCATCGCCTCCGAGGCCGGGAATCGCTTTCCAGGCCTCCAAGATCCCGGCGCCGCCGACCGCGGGGATCGATAGCAAGAATGAAAATCGCGCGGCGTCGCTGCGCGCAAACCCGAGCAACAACGCCATGCAGATCGTCGAGCCCGAGCGCGAGACCCCCGGTAGCAGCGCGAGCGTCTGCGCGAGACCGATGAGCATGACGTCGCGCCAGCCAATCGCGGTCAACGGTCGGGCTGCGTCTCCGGTGCGCGTCCCGTAGCGATCGACGAGCGCGAGCACGATCCCGAACACGATCAGCATGGTCGCGATGAACCGGAGCGAGTCGATCGCTTCGATCCGGTGCTTGAACGCGAGCCCGAGGACCACGATCGGGACGGTCCCGGCCGCGATCATCCACAACAGCTTGCCCTCGTGCGACGACGGGCTCTGGATCATCGCGGTCACGAGCGCGATCAGGTCGCGCGCGAAGTAGATCAGCACCGCGATCAGCGTGCCGAGCTGGATCACCGCGATGTACGCGGTGTACGTCTCGGTCGAGACGTGTTGCCCGAACAGCGCCGGCGCGATCTTGAGATGCGCGGTCGACGAGACCGGAATGAACTCGGTCAGCCCCTGGATCAGGCCGAGGATTGCCGCGAACCACAGCGCCATCGCGAATCCACGCTAACATCAATCGTGTGATCAGGTCGCTGTGCTGCCTCGTGGTGTTCGCGTGCGGGTCGGCCGCGCCCACCTCGCGGCCGCCGGTGCGTCCCATGGCGCCACCGGTCGCCGCGGAGCCTCCGCCCGACGAACGCGAATGCGACGCGCTGATCGCGCACGCGATCGACCTCGGGCTCGCCGAGCAACGCGCCGCGACACCCGATCGCGCCGCGACCGATGCCGACGGCCGGAAGCTCGAGACCGAGCTGCGCGCCGAGCTGGGCCCGGCGTGCCGCGCGCTAGCTCGCACCCGCTACCGCTGCGCGATCGCGGCGGCCAGCCTAGACGAGCTCGAGCGCTGCGATCAAGACACGCGCAGCAGCTCGACCTCGAACAACAGCGTCGCGCCCGGCGGGATCAACCCACCCGCGCCGCGATCGCCGTAGCCGAGCGCCGCCGGGATCAGCAGCGTGCGCTTGCCGCCGATCTTCATCGACGCGACGCCCTCGTCCCAGCCCTTGATGACCCGCCCCATGCCGAGCGGGAACTCGAACGGCTTGCCGCGGTCGACCGAACTGTCGAACTTGGCTCCTTTCGCCCCGTCGAGCCATAACCAGCCCGTGTAGTGCATCACGCACGTTTGGCCCCGGGCCGGGCTCGCCCCGGTACCGACGACGGTATCTTCGAATTGCAGTCCGCTGGCGGTTTGTTGCATGCGCGGACGTTACCGCGTGGCCTACGTCGCTTTCAGCCGGGAGCAGGCCATTGTACGATTCGCCCTAGGCGATGAGCGCGAAGCATTGGGTCGGGCTGCTCTTCATTGTTGCAGTTGGGGCGTGGTCGCGTGGGGCGCGAGCCGCGAACGTGATCACGATGAACCCGGATCCGGTGGACGCCGGGTCAGTCCGGGTCGGTACGCCGAGCACGGTGTTCGGCAGTCTTACCGATTCCGGTGCCGACTCGGTCGACCTCGCGATCGATGGCGCGTGCACGTACGCGGCGGACTTCGCGCTCGGCGCGACCACGATGACCGATCTATCGATCTCGAGCACGGCGCTACCGATCCAGGTGACGTTCACGCCGTCGACCGACGCGCTCGAGAACTGCAACGTGTTCGTCTACACGACCGGCACGATGATCGAGCTCGGCAACTTCCACGTCCAGGGGACGGGCGGCGATCCGATGATCACGGTCACCCCGGCGTCGCCCGCCAATTTCGGCAGCGTGCGCGTCGCCGGCGGCTCGAGCACGGTCACGATCGTCGTCAAGAACACCTCGGGCGACACCGGCACCGCGGCGAACCTCGTGATCCCGGTCGGCGGGCTCACGCTCGGCGGGGTGAGCCCCGGCGACTACTCGATCATGACCGCGCCGACGCTGCCCGCGACGATCGCGCCCGGAGGGTCGGCGAACGTCGTCGTGAAGTTCGACCCGACCGCGACCGGCACGCGCACGGCGGAGCTCGACATCGCGAGCAACGACCCGACCACCGCGACGTACAAAGAGGGCCTCACCGGCGACGGCACCGCCGCGCTGATCAACGTGACCGACGTCAGCTTCGGCACGCTGCTCGGCGGCGCGACCGGCACGGGCTCGATCATGGTGCAGAACACCGCGATGATGGGCGGCACGAACCTGAACGTGACGGCGGCGGCGATCACGCAGTCGTCGACGTGGTTCTCTTTCACCGGGGCGGGCGGCTGCGCACCGGGCTCGACGGTGTGCACGTTCTCGCCGCCGACCATGATCGCATCGGGTGGCATGGCGACCGTCGGCGTCCAGTGCCATCCGCCAGCGAACGCGAACACATCGCAGACCGCGACGGTCACGTTCACGAGCGATAGCGATCCGGGCGGCAACAACGTGGCGATGCTGTCGTGCACTGGAAGCTCGCCCGACATCACGCTGACGATGCCGGCGACGACGCCGGTCAACTTCGGCACGGTGGAAGTGCGCCCGGCGAACGCCAGTGCACCGGCCACGCTGCAGTTCACGAACACCGGCACGGCGACGCTGAACATCACGAATGTCGCGTTGCCGGCGAGCCCGGACTTCGCCGTCACGAACGGCCCGCTCGGGCCGCAGACCACGCCGGTCGCCGCGGGAGCGACCGCGAGCTGGCAGGTCGTGTGTGAACCGACGACGTTCGGGACACGGACCGGGACGTTCCAGGTCACGAGCGATGCGCAGAACGCGAGCACGCTCAACATCGGCCTGACCTGCGTCGGCAACCAGGCGATCCTCGCGGTCTCCTCACCCGCGTTCGGCGGCGTGAATGAAGGCGACACCTCGAACAAGACCGTCACGCTCACCAACAACGGCAACGTCCCGATCACGAACATCTCGTACATGTTCGCGAACGCGGCGCTCGGCTACAGCGTGACCGCGCCGACGTTCCCGATCGCATCGCTGAACCCCGGCACCCCGATCAACGTGACCGTGCAATTCGCGCCCGTCGCCGGCATGGACGGCGGTCCGGACGACCTCACGTTCAGCGGCGTCTGGGGCACGGCGCCGACCGCGATCAGCCAGGCCGCGCACTGCACCGGTACCGGCTTGAAGCCGGGCTGGGACGTGTCACCGGCGACGGTCGATTACGGTGACATGCGGTGGGACGCCACCTCCCCGATGACGTTCACGATCACACTGACCGGGACGTCGCCGACGACGTTCAACGAGATCGATGTCGCATCGAATGCCGGCACGCCCGCAGGCGAGTTCCACCCGCCGACGTTGATCAAGCACGGCGGCACGACCGTCACCTTGCCGTTCCAGCTCACGACCACGAGCGACACGCTCGTCGTCACGATCCCCGCGGGTCCAGCGACGCAGCTCGGTCCGCTCGCCGGCACGGTCACGGTCCGCAGCGACTCCGCCGCGATCCCGACGCGCAGCCTCCAGCTCACCGCGAACGCGGTTGCGCCCGAGCTCACACTCGACCCCGGCGCGACCGTGCCGTTCGGCCCGGTCGACATCCAAGGTCCCGCGCAGCACACGACCATCACGATCACGAACGGCGGCGACGGTCCGCTCAACCTCGGCGCGGTGACCGCGGCCGGCGGCAGCGCGCGGATCACGTTCCCGAATGGCCTGCCGACCGCGCAAGTCATCCCGGCCGGCGGCATGGTCGCGATCGCGGTGACGTATGCGCCCACGCTGGTCGCGAATGACACCACGACGCTGGTCGCGCCGCTCACCGGCTTGTTCGGCGCCCCCCAGCCGATGAACCAGATGATCATGATCACCGGCCGCGGCATCACGCGCGCGATCCAGGTCGGCGCTACCCCGACGTTCCCGGACACGTTCCGCAACCCGGGCAGCGACGCGCCGGTCCTGCCGTTACACGTTCACAACGGTGGCGAAGCGACGCTCTCGATCTCGACCGTGATGCTCTCGAGCTCGCCGGTGTGGACGCTCGCCGACCCGGCGCCCGTCGACATCCCCGGCGACGGCGACCACGACTTCATGATCAAGTTCGCGCCGACGATGGCGGGCAAGGCGCCCGATGGCCAGCTCACGCTCGTGGATAACGATACCGGCACGCCGATGGTCGTCGTCGATCTCAAAGGCAACGGCCTCGACCGCGCGGTCGAGCTAGGGCCGCTATCGATCAACCTCGGCTATACCGGCGTCGGGATCCCGGTCCGGCTCTCTGACCTCGCGCCCGACAACTTGCTGAACGTGACGAGCCTCGACGGCAACGACACGTTCCAGATCCGCGCGATCTCGCTCGACGGCGACGACACGAGCGTGTTCGAGGTCGAAGATTCGTCGGGCAATACCCCGACGAACATCGCGCTCGCGCCAAACATGACCGACTCGTTCGACGTGGTGTTCAACCCGACCGCGGTCGGCGACTACACCGCGACCGCGACGCTGTTCCTCGACCAAGATCCAACCGGGCAGGCGCAGGTCACGATCGAAGGTCACGCGGTCTACGTCGAGGCGAACGGTGGCGGCGGCTGCAACGCCGGTAATCGCGGCGGCGGCGGTGGCGCGCTCGTCATCGTGGGCGCTGCGCTGCTCGCCAGGCGCAGGCGGCGGCGCGCGGCGGGCGTCGTGATCGCCGCCGCGGCAGCGTGCGTCGTCGGCGAGGTCGCGCATGCCGAGCCGAGCCGCAACCTCGACCTGACGATGTTCGATCCGACCCCGGCGACGACCGGCACCGGGTTCCAGCTCCAGGCCGCGACCACGGGCAGCAACGGCGACCTCGTCGCGAACGCGCTCGTGTCGTATTCGAGCGAGCCGCTCGTGCTGGCGACGGTGCAGAACAACGACACCGCGATCAAGAACCGCACGATGCTCGAGCTCGGCGGTGCCTACGCGTTCCTCGGTCGCTTCGAAGCTGGCCTGCGCATGCCGATCTACTTGCAGAGCGGCGACGACATCGATTCGTCGATGATGTTCGGTGTTCCGGCGGCGAGCGGCGCGGCGCGCGGCGATCTGACGCTACACGGTAAGGCTCAGCTGTGGCACGGCCCGCTCGGCGGCGACTTCGCGGTCGCGATCGGCGCTGCGCTCACGCTGCCGACCGCCTCGTCCGACGAGTTCGCCGGCGTCACGAACCCGACCGGACGCGTGCTCGCGCTCGCGCAGCTCACGCCCGACGTGCTCGCTCATCGGCTGTCGTTCGCGGTGAACGCCGGCGCGGTGCTGCGCGCTCGCAGCGAGTTCGCGAACATCGATCAAGGCAGCGGGCTCGACTGGGGCGTCGGCGCGTCGTACCGCGTCCTCGACCCGCTAACCGCGTCGGCCGAGATGTTCGGCGAGCTCGTGCCGTCCGGAGAGCTCGCCGCCGACGGCAGCAAGCGCGCTCTCGACACGATCGAATACCTCGTCGGCGTTCACTACCAGCTCGAGCGCCGGTTCAACCTCGGCGCGGCAGTCGGTCGCGGGCTCGACTCGGGGCTCGGCGCACCCGCGTTCTTCGGCGCGGTCACGCTCGCGTTCGTGCCGATGGCTCGGACCCAGCTGCCGATCGGTACGGTCGTGCACGAGCCGCATGACAGCGACGGCGACGGCATCGACGACAGCGTCGACAAGTGCCCGAACGAGCCGGAAGACAAGGACGGCTTCCAGGATCAAGACGGCTGCCCTGATCTCGACAACGACAACGACGGCATCCCCGACGCGCAGGACAAGTGCCCGAACGAGCCGGAGGACAAAGACGGCTTCCAGGATCAGGACGGCTGCCCCGATCCCGACAACGACAACGACGGCATCCCGGACGCGAAAGACAAGTGTCCGAACGATCCCGAGGACAAAGACGGCTTCCAAGATCAGGATGGCTGCCCCGACCCGGATAACGACAACGACGGCATCCCCGACACGAAGGATCGTTGCCCGAACGAGCCCGAGACGATCAACGGCTACCAAGATGACGACGGTTGCCCCGATAAGGGCGACCCGCTGGTCATCGTCAGCGAGGATCGCATCGAGCTGCTCGAGCCGATCGAGTTCTCCGGTACGAAGATCAAGGGCTCGAGCTTCAACCTGCTCGGTCAGGTCGGCGCTCAGCTGCGCGCGCACAAAGAGATCAAGCGGCTGCGTGTCACCGTCCACGTCCAGCCGACCTCGAATCCCACACGCGATCAGGAGATCACCGACAAGCGCGCACAAGCGGTGCGCGACTGGCTCGCCCAATGGGGCATCGACGAGAAGCGGATCGAGCCGCGCGGGTTCGGCGGCACCAAGCCCCTCGTCCCGGCAGACTCGAAGGGCGCGGCGGCGATCAACGAGCGGGTCGAGCTGATCGTGCTCGTGCGCGAGTAGCTATTCGGCTCGGGCGAGGGCCACGCCGACGACGCTGACCGCCCCCGCGGCGCGCAGGGCCCGCGCACAGGCCGCCAGAGTAGAGCCGGTCGTCACGACGTCGTCGATCAGCACGATCGCGCGACCGCTGACGTCTCGGCGCACCGCGAACGCACCCGCGACGTTGCGCGCGCGTTGCGATGCAGGCAGCGTGCTCTGCGCCGGCGCGGCCCGGATCCGGCGCAACGCCGCGACCGGTGGCTCGAGGTTCGCGGCGGCACACGCATGGCGAGCGAGGAGCCACGCGTGGTCGTAGCCGCGCTGGAGCCGGCGCCGCCAGTGCAACGGCACGGGCACGATCAGCGCGTTCGGCTCCGCCGCCGCGGCGACGAGCGGCGCCCACAGGGGAGCGATCGTGCGCGCGATGTGGCTCTGGCCCGTGAACTTGAGCCGGCGGATCGCGGACGCGAGCTCACCGCCGAACCGCCACGGACACGCGATGCGATCGAGCGGCCACGCCTCGTGGGCGCACCGCCGGCAGACGACCGCACGTGCGCCGGTCGGCTCCGCGCACCGCGGACATGCCGGCCCGAGCTCGACCAGGGTCGTCGCGCACGGCTCGCACATCGGATCGCGCGACCGGGCTCCGCACGCCGCGCATTGCGGCCGATACAACCATTCGAGCAAGCTCGCCATGCCCAGCGTATCGGCCGGCGTCGCGCCGGGTTGCGTGATAAGGAACGAGTCGCGTGATCGACCGCTGTTACGTCTACGAACCCGGCTTCATCGACGACGCGGCCAACGCCGAAATCGAGGCTTGGCTCGCGACGCTGCGGCCGCTGTGGGAGATGCGCTATTCGACGAAACGCCCGCCGCCGTCCGGCAAGGCTCAGCGGCCGTTGCTCCGGCCGGTGTACTGGCTCGGCAACTGGCAGTTCGCTTGCCTCGGCTACTACGAGCCGCCGAAGCGGATCCGCGGCGTCGCGGTGCAGGCCGAGGCGTTCCCGCCGGTGCTCGCGCGGCTGGTCGCGGCGATCGAACGCCGCGTACGCGCTGGCTTTCCCCGCAACGTCGTGCCGCAGCGCTGGCACCTCAACACGTGCCTCGTGAACTTCTACGGCGACAAGCTCGAGAACGGCAAGGAGATCGATGCCGCGCGCGTCGGCGAGCACCGCGACTTCGAGCCCGGGCCGGTCGCGTCGCTGTCGCTCGGCGAGCGCGCGCGGTTTCAGTTCGTCCGGCGCGGCGCACGCGATGCACCGCCGGTGCGCACCGAATGGCTCGAGGATCGCTCGTTGCAGATCTTCGCCGGCCCGCGCTGGAAGGACGACCTGTTGCATCGCGTCCAGCGCGTCGACGACAAGCGCGCGCTCGATCTGCCGCCGAACATCGCCGGCTTTCGCACGCGGCGCGTGAACTTCACGTTTCGCTACGTGCCCGACGACCACGTCATCCCGTTCGCGCAGCTGCCGCCGCCGGCGCGCGACGACGTTCGCGACTACGTCGCGGAGCTCGCAACGGCCTCGGCATTCTTTGCCAGCGCGCTGTCGTCAGAAAAGCGATAACAAGAAACTATGGCGGCCCCGGACCAAGGACAGACGCCCGGGCGCATTCGCGCGCAGGTCTCGATCTCGCTCGGGCTGGTCGGCGGCGTCGCGATGCTCGCGATCGGCTACTGCGGCCAAGCGGGTTCGGCCGTGGCGGCGTACGGCAAGCTCGGCGACTGCGGATTGGGTTGCGACCACGCAATCGCTGCGCCGGCTCCGCTCACCTGGGCCGATATCGTGTTCTACATCGGCGCGATCGGCGGCGCGGCAGCCGTACTCGGCGGGATCATCGCGCTGGTTCTATTACCGGGCGGCCGGCGCTGACGATCACGCGCTAAGAGCCCGGGCAAGTGGTGGTCGTCGGGTGTCGCGAGATCGGTTGGAGTCGAACCAACGCCCCTCCGGTTAACAACCGGCCGCTCTCCGATGAGCTTCGATCTCAAATACCGGCGTGTTGCCACGCCGGCAGCGGTCGCAAGCCGCGCCTTCGCGCTTTCACGTATCGCTACGCGCGCGCGAAGTCGGCGATGACCGGCGGCGTCGACGCGTCGAAACCGACGACGTCTAGCATGCCGGCGTCGGTCGGATCAGCAACGCTGAACCGGTTCGACGTCATTCCGACCACGACCAGCTTGGCCGGAACGCCTCGTGCTTCTCGACCCAACCGTTGGTGCGGCGAGATCGGCGGAGTCTTGCCGCCGCGGTACGTCCGCAGCGCCGAAAGGATCGCGATCGGGTGAACGCGAGCCTTCGCGAGATGCTGCGGATCGGCGAGCCGATCCGCGACGTCTCGTGCGAGGAAAAAGTATCGACGGATCGTTCTTGGGCGCACGTCCCGAAGTTGAAATAGCAACGATCCGATCGACGTAGGAATTGGCGGCCCTCGTAGGGAACGAAGGCCTAGTGACGCGAATCGCCGTCGGCGCACGAAGCAGCGTTCGGCGACTCGCTCGCCCCACCCCCCGGAGTCGAACCAGGACCTCTCGGCTTTGCAGGCCGAGCGCGTACCGACTACGCGAGAGTGGGGATCGTCTTCAATTTTCATAGACCACTCCAGCTATGTGAGATTGGCTATCTCGCGTCGGGAGAACCTAAATTGTGAGCCCGTGAAACGGGCCTGAAACGACGAAGGGCCGCTTGGCTTGCGCCGAGCGACCCTCGCAGTGCAACGTGGATTACGTCGTTACCGCGAGGGAACTCGACCGGAGAGCGCTTCGTTACCCGCTGCGCGGGCCGCGAGAACGTTATGGGTTGGACGCTTCGTCATAGCTGCGAGACTTGAACGATTAACAGGGGGCGTTCGATCTGTCAACGTCTTTCGCGCGTCCAGATCGAGAGTCGCGACTACCACGTTGGATTCAGACTGATTTCGCGACCGCGATCGTCACCGGCGCGGTCAGGCCGAGCTCGATGTGGCGATGCCGACCGAGCAGCTCGCCGCCGGCCTCGACCGCGGTCTCGCGATCGAGATCGATCGCGACGCGATCGCACAGGAAGTCCGCCGTATGGTCGGAGAAGTACTCGCCGCGAAACGCCGCAGGGACATGACGGAGCACTTCGATCAAGCCGCCATCGCCGCAGCGCAGGTGAAATCTGCCGGCGCGCGCGTCGGAGAACGCGAACATCTTCAGCCCGAAGCCGAAGTACGGGATCGTCGCGCCGGCGACCAGCGTACACGTGCCGGACCATAGCTCGCGGTCCGCGCCGATCGTCCGGCCGGTGGGTCCGCCGCGCGCCATCTCGATCGCCGGTGCACCGAGGTTAGTCACCGTCGCGGTCGGACGCGCCGCCGTCGCGAACCGTGGGATCGATCGCAACGCGACAGACAACGCGTAGCGCGCGCCCCCGCCGAGGCCGCGCACGACCGGCACGCGATCGACGACGCGGCCGAACGCGGCTTGATCTTCGAGTAGCTGCGAGTCGATGCCCAAGCCGACGAACGGAGCTCGGACGCCGAGCACGTCGACCATCGCGAGTTGTCTCCACACCGATTGCCCGCGCACGAGCCGGCCGAGGTCCGCGGCCACATCGTCACCGGCACCCACCGCGTCGGCGATCGCGTTGCCCGAGCCGAGACGCAACATCCCGATCGCCGGCTCGGGCTTGGCGAAGCCGCGACATGCTTCGGCGACGAGCGCGAGCCCCATCACGAGCGTGCCGTCGCCGCCGCCGAGCACGATCAGATCGACGCCTCGGCGAATCTCGGCGCGGATCCGGTCGCGCGCATCGTCGAGCGACACGGTGAACCGCACGCCTCCGGGCAGCGCGCGCTCGAGCTCGTCGGGCAGCCGACCGCGCAACCGCCGCGCATTGCGGTTGATGATCGCGACCGCTCTCATGGGCACAGCTCGCGCACGGCCTCGGCGGGATCCGACGGGATCACGAGCCGCGTCCGGCCGAACGCGCCGACGAGGTTGTCCCAGAACCTGCCCGCGGTCAGCGGCTCGCGCACGGATGCGAGTAGCTCGGCGACGGGCTCGCAAGTCATCACGCGGCGCGCCGCAGCGATGCCCTCGGGGCTCGTGCGATCCGGATCGGAGCGCATCACATCGAATGCGGGATCGCCGTACTCGGCGAGCACCCACGCCCACGGCAGCTGCTTCTCGTGACCGGTGCGCCCGGGGAACGTCGGAGTGATCCGCGCACCGATCGGATCCGCGAGCCCGTATCGGTCGGCTACTTCGCCGTCGAGCGGCGCGATCGCGCCTGCCGTCCCGAGTTGGTCGGCAACGATCACGACCGGTGTGTCGAGCGTCGGATCGACATGCATGGTCGAGCCATCGTGATCCCAGTACATCCGGTGCTGCACGCCGGCGTTGCTCGCGCGGCGATAGACGTCCGCGCCAAGGCTCCTGCGCACGTACGCCGCCGCATCGACCGGGTGATCGTCTAGGGTCATCCGCACGTACGATTGGCGCTCGTCCCAGTCGCTGTACCAGTCGAACCCGACATCGGTGCCGTGATACGTGCGAACGCTCGCCGCGATGATCAGCGCCCAACCGGCGACGACCGCGAGCGCTGGCGTGCGGATCGGCACGAGCATCGCCGGCAAGATCAGCAAGAACATCGGCGCGAGCATCATCCGCGCGAACATGAAGTCGCCGCCGACCCGCACGACGAAGATCGTGAGCGCGCCCGCCGCCGCGACCGGCGCGATCGCGATGATCCGATCGCGCGTGGCCAGCGTCTTGCGCGCGATCGCGAGTCCGGCGAGCACGGCGAGTGCGGCGAGTGGCACCCACAACCAGCAGTGCTCGATGAAGTGCCAGACGTAGCCGAGCCCGTGCAGCCACGCGCTCTTGCCGGCACTCTTCGCGAGCGCGGGCAACGGCACGAGCGAACCGTAGTAGCCGGCGCGAAAGATCTCGTAACCGAGCGGCAGCGCGATCGCATAGCCGGCGAGCGCGAGCGTCCGCCGGCGCGCCGGCCGGACGAGCAACCAACCCGCGACGAGGAACACCGCCGAGACCAGCGCGAGGTCGGGCCGGACGAGCGGACCGAGCCCGAACGCGATCGCGGTGGCGACGTGGCGGCGATCGCGCAACGTGACGAGCAGCCACCAGATCGCCGCGAGCCAGGCGAGCGTCAGCCCGGTCTCGAGCCCGGACGTCGCGAAGTCCCAGAACGGAAACGCGCCGATCAGCACGAACGCGCCGCACGGCGCGAGTCGAGCCGAGCTGCCCCGCGAGCGCAGCCAGCGGCGGGTCGCGTCCATCGCGATCACCAGCGCGAGCACCGCGAGCGACCCGCCGAGCGCGAGCGCGAGCCACTCGAGGTTCGCGCGCGTGACGAGCCCGGCGAGCGCGAGCAACCATGGCCACAGTGCGCTGGTGTTCGGCTCGGTGCGCTCGAACAGGTTGAACACCGGGCCGTTGCCCGCGAGGATCTGGCGCGCGACTCGGACGTCGATCAGCGCGTCATCGGTCATCCAGCGCCGTTGCCAGACGAGCGCGATGAACGCGAGCGTGACGACGATCATCCCGACGAACGTCGCGCCGTCGGGCGTCGTTAGCCACGCGCGCCATCGCACGCAGCGACACTACCAGGCGGCGGCGACGAACGCTCCGACCTCGGCGGCGAACCGCTCGAGCTGATCGAGGTAGACCCAGTGACCGGCCGGCTCGATCCCGATCCAGCGCACGCGATGCCGATCGAGCAGCTCGCGACTCCGCGCGCAGATGCCGTCGGGGACGCCGGCGACGTACAGCATCGGCACTCGCAGCGCTGCCAATCGAGGCGCGAGGCGATCGTCGCTCGACAACGCCACGAGATCGGTCGCATCGCGCTGGAACCCGGCCGGACTCGCGAAGCACATCGCCGCGAAGTAGCCGCGCAAAGCGGGCTGCGTCGCGCCATCGGCGTAGACCTGTGCGCGCAATTCAGCGAGCCCGGCCGCCGCGTCGCTCCAACCGAGCGCCTGGCCGCTGAACGTGCAGTCGCCGCGCGAGATGTTGCCTTCGACATCGACGACCGCTCGCACCGGCGCGCGCTCGGCGACGAGCAGCGCGAGCACGCCGCCCATCGAGTGCCCGATCACGACCGCGGGCGAGCGCTCCGCGAGCCAGCCGGCGAGGAGCTCCGCGGTCGCGTCGAGCCCGACCGGATGACTCGGCCACGCCGACCGGCCGTAACCCGGGAGATCCGGCAAGACATGCGTGTAGCCGGGCAAGCGCGCGACGACCGGGTCGAAGCTCGTCGACGATTCGCCGAGGCCGTGGACCCAGACGAGCTCGGGGCCGTGACCGACGCGGCGTACCGACATGCCGTGCTCGATCGACCAGCTCACTAGTTCCCGTAGTCTTGGACGATCGTCACGCCGGTGCCCATCTGATAGATGCCGCAGCCGAGTGTCGCGTAGGCGCCCATCATGTTGATGTAGTGGCCGTGGGTCGAGTAATCGGTGCCCGGTCCCTCGGCGTAGAATGCCGCGACGCAGGATCCGACGAGCACCTTCATGTCGCCGCCCGGCTGCAGCATCCAGTTGCCTTGCACCGGGCACTCGTTCTCCGCGAACGCGATGCCGCCGCCGCTCGTCATCGTGAAGTGGTTGTGCGCCAAGCTCGAGAAGTCGACCATCGCGCCGGTCGCAGCGTACGCCTCGAGATCCGCCGACTCGGTGAGCGCCGGCTTATCGTTCATCGCGCGATAACGGTTGGTCTCGGACACGCAGAATTGCAGCGCGGTCTCGTTCGGATCGGCATCTGGCGAGCCGCCGCCACCGGCGTTACCGCCGCCGCACGCCGCGACCGCTAGCACGACGACCCAGGCTGACCGCATACACCATCGTATCAACCAAACGCGCGGCGGATCCGCGAAATCGCTTCCTCGATGTTCGCCCGCGAGTTGAACGCGGACAGCCGGAAGTAGCCCTCGCCGGCCGGACCAAAGCCCGCGCCCGGCGTGCCGACGATCTGCGCCTCGCCGAGCAGCCGATCGAAGAAGTCCCAAGACGAAGCGCCACCGGCGGTGCGCAACCACAAGTACGGTGCGTGTACGCCACCGAACAGCGTGAACCCCGCGGCGCCGAGCCCTTCGCGGAGCAAGCGCGCGTTCTCCATGTAGAACGCGATCTGGGCGCGGGTCTCGGCGAGCCCGGCCGGCGAATACGCCGCCGCGGCGGCGCGCTGCACGACATACGAGGCGCCGTTGAACTTCGTCGTGTGGCGGCGCGCCCATAGCGCGTTGAGCGACGTCCGCTTGCCGGTCGGATCGACGCCGGTGACCGACTTCGGCACGACCAGGAACGCGCAGCGCACGCCGGTGAACCCGGCGCGCTTCGAGAAGCTGCGGAGCTCGAGCGCGCAATCCTTCGCGCCCGGGATCTCGTAGATCGAGTGCGGCAGCGACGGATCCGCAATGTAGGACTCGTAAGCGGCGTCGAACAGGATGATCGCGTCGGTCTCGCGCGCCCAGGCAACCCAGCGCTCGAGCTGCGCGCGGGTCGCGACCGTGCCGGTCGGATTGTTCGGCGAGCATAGATACGCGACATCGACCTTCGCGGCGCCGGTCGGCGGCTCGGGCTGGAAGCCATTGGCCTCGTTGCCGACCAGGTACACGAGGCCTTCGTAGCGGCCGTCGCCACCGAGCGCGCCGGTGCGTCCGGCCATCACGTTCGAGTCGACGTAGACCGGGTAGACCGGATCGGTGACCGCGACCTTCGCGGCGAGCGCGAAGATCTCCTGGATGTTGCCGCTGTCGCACTTGCTGCCGTCGCTGACGAAGATCTCGTCGGCCGCGAGGTCGACCCCGCGCGCCTTGAAGTCGTGCTCGCGGATCGCCTCGACGAGAAAGTCGTAGCCCTGCTCCGGCCCGTAGCCCTTGAACGTCTCGCGCCTGGCCATCTCGTCGACCGCGGCGTGCATCGCCGCGATGATCGACGGCGCGAGCGGCTCGGTGACGTCGCCGATGCCGAGCCGGATCACCTTCGCGTCGGGATGCGCGGCGGTGTACGAACGTACGCGGCGCCCGATCTCGGGGAACAAGTAGCCGGCGGGGAGCTTGCTGTAGTGCTCGTTGATCCGTGCCATGCGCGCTGAGAATGTACGCCGTCTTGGGACCGGTGCGACGACGATCGCGGTTTGCGCGTCTCGGACAGCGGATTCTCGGTAACGTTTGGGGCGCTGGCGACAGGATAGGGTCGTGGCCGAAGTGCCGAGTCCAGAGCTGCTGCTCCAAGACATCGCATGGCTGAAACGCCTCGCGACTACGCTCGCGAACGATCGAGACGACGCTGACGATCTCGTGCAGGAGGCGTGGATCGCCGCGTGGCGACGCCAACCAGACGCCACTCGGCCGATGAGAGCGTGGCTCACCAAGGTGGTTCGCGACCTTGCTGGCATGAAGCACCGAAGCGATCGAAGGCGCGCTGCGCGCCACGTGCTCACGGATGACGCACAGGTACCTGCAGCGCCCGACGAGTTGGTGGCGCAGATCCGACTGCACCGACGGCTCGCGGAGCTCGTCATCGAGCTCGAGGAGCCGTATCGCTCGACCATCATCGGGCGCTTCGTCGAGGGCCGCACTTCGGCATCGATCGCCCAGTCTCTCGGCATCCCCGCCGGCACGGTACGGAAGCGACTGCACGACGCGCTCTCGAAGCTGCGAGCAGGTCTGGATGCCAACGCTGGGGACCGCAAGCGATGGGCACCAGCCGTGCTCGCGTTCGCACAGGGAGGGATACAAGTGGCGAAGCCGACCAAGCTTGTTCTTGTGGTTCTCGCCACACTCCTGCTGGCGACTGCCGCGACTGTCATGATCGTTCTCCCCATACGAGGCGGCGGCGGCGGGACGACGCTCTCGACGCGTTCACCGGAGACAACGGCGTCGAGCGATGCGGCGCCGGCCGGTCCGAGCGTGACTGCCGCCGCGACCGACGCGCGAACACCACTTGGGCCGCTATCCGCGCACCGCGCCGCGGAGCGTGCCGCGATGCTCGCGGCG
This sequence comes from uncultured delta proteobacterium, assembly GCA_963848295.1. GTDB lineage: Bacteria > Myxococcota_A > Polyangia > Haliangiales > Haliangiaceae > JABFXX01. Next base: position 1,438,364 of record CAWKDB010000010.1, read on the forward strand.
ATCGCGAGCGCACGAGAGGCCCGCGACCATCGCACCGCCGCATCCACGCACACGCCCACCACCCCCGGTGCGCCGACCACGACCGGTAGCGACTCGACTGGCACGGTGCTCGATCTACAGGACAACAGCGGCGACACCAGCGACTGGGCGAAGCGGACGCTCAGCACGGTCGACCACCTGCTCGGCCAGTGCTACGACCTCGGTCTCGCCGAGGATGCCAACCTCGCAGGGACCATCAAGGTCCGGTTCACGCTCGTTGGAGAGCCCGGCGTCGGCGGTCTGCTCGAGAGCGTCGAGATCGTCGACGCGGACACGACGATCACGCAGCAGACGATCCGCGACTGTCTCACCCAGCAGCTCTACGCGCTGGAGCTCGACCCACCGCCCGACGGCGTGACGGTCAAGCGCGACATCAGCCTCAACGTCCCGTGACGATTGCGCGCGCCATCCATCCCCACGATCTAGCGCTGCGTCCGCGCGACCACGGACCAGGGCGCAGCTCGTCGAGTCGGTGATTCGGCTGATACCACGCGTGCGGCTGTTCGCGAATCGGTCCGGCCGGCTGCCGGCCTCCTTCCCACAAACCAAAAAAGGTCAGTAGCAGAGCCTGTGCGGCGATGTGGACGGGTGCGCCGCTACCTCGGTGGTCTCGTGGTCATCGCGATCGATCGCGGCGCAGCCGTCCAAGCGAGCGAGGTCAGCCGTGGACGATCGATGGCGAGAACCTCGATCGCGGCGCGAGCGGCTGTCCGCGCGAGCGCCATCGTCCACAGGCAGGCACGCAACCAGGCTGCTCTAACTTGCGTTGCGCCGGGTCGAGCAGATCCACAACATACCGATATCTGCCGAATCAATTGACGCGATCGTCGACGTGTGCTACGGTGCTCCTCGTGGCATCATATTCGCGAAACCGCCAAACTGAGCTCCCACGTCCCGACAAGAACGGTCAGCGTCGAGGCGGCAAGCGGCCGGGCGCTGGGCGCAAACCGCGGGGCCTGCGGGCCGGTGTCACGCATGCGAGGCGCGCCGAGCTCGACCCGAACAAGCCGCTCCACATCACGTTGCGCGTGGTTGCCGCCGTCGCCGCGCTGCGCACCGACAAGGCGTATCGCGCGATCCGTAAAGCGCTGGAGGTCTCGGCATTCAACCAACTCGGGCTGCGGATCTGCCACTTCAGCGTGCAGCGCAACCATCTCCACCTGATCTGCGAGGCCGACAGCAAGGCCGCGCTCGCTCGCGGCATGCAGAGCTTCAAGATCTCGGCGGCGAAGCAGCTCAACCACGAGCTCGGCCGTCGCGGCACCGTGTTCGCCGACCGCTACCACGTCGAGATCCTCGCCACGCCGACGCAAGCGAGCCACGCGATCAGCTACGTGCTTAACAACTGGCGCAAGCACGGCGAGCACCGCAACACGGCCGGGCTTTACCGCGGCCGCATCGATCCGTTCTCGAGCGGCGCACAGTTCTACGGCTGGTCCACGCCGCGCTGGCGCACGAGCGTCTATCCAAGAGGATACGAGCGCGCCGCGATCGCCGCGCCGCTGACCTGGATGCTCGCTGTCGGTTACCTCCGCGGTAGCCCGGTCAGGGTATTCGCGGTGCCTTCCGGGCGAGCGACGCGCTAGACGCCTTCATCGTATCGACCGCTGAGCTCGCGCGCCGGTTGCCTCGTCGGTCGCGAGCAACGCATCGGCGGTCGATCGAGACCAAGTGCCATGGTTCGAACGCTCGTCGCGTTGCTCGTCGTCACCGGCTGCGCCGCCGATATTCACACGCGGTTCGTCACCGGCGCTGCCGATATGCCGACCGGCACGCTCGTGTTGCTGCTGTCGCAACCGGCTGGCGACCTCGATGTCTCGGTCAACGGCGTGCTGGTCTGCGAGAACGCGCACACCCAGCGCGTCGTCGTCACCAACGTCCCGGTCGGCACGGCCGAGGTGATGATCGCGGCGAACGGGATCGACAAGCAATTCCACGTGTGGATCGGCAGCGATCACGCGACGACCGTGCCGCTCGGCGTCCCCGATGCGACGATCGGGTTCTTGAAGACGTTGCTCGGAACGGTGCTGACGCTCGTCGCGTATCAGCTGATCCACGGGTAGACTGCGGCGGTCATGGCTGCCGAGCGCAACGACTTCATCCGCGACCTCATCGACGACGATCTTCGCGCCGGTCGCTACACCAAGGTCGCGACGCGATTCCCGCCCGAGCCGAACGGCTACTTGCACATCGGTCACGCGAAGTCGATCTGCCTGAACTTCGGCCTGGCGCGCGATTACCACGGCACGTGCAATCTGCGCTACGACGATACGAACCCGGCAAAGGAAGACGTCGAGTACGTCGACTCGATCGAGCGCGACGTGCGCTGGCTCGGCTTCGATCCCACCGCGGTGTTGTTCTCGGCCGACTATTTCCCGCGGATGTACGAGCTCGCCGAACGGCTCGTGCGCGAAGGCAAGGCATACGTGTGCGATCTCGACGACGAACAGATCCGCGCGTATCGCGGCACGCTGTCGGAGCCCGGTCGACCGAGCCCGTTTCGCGATCGCGCGGTCGCCGAGAACCTCGAGCTGTTGCGCGCGATGAAAGCCGGCAAGTTCCCCGACGGCACGCGCACGCTGCGCGCGAAGATCGACATGGCGTCGGCGAACATGAAGATGCGCGATCCGCTGCTGTACCGGATCCGCCACGCGTATCATCACCGCACCGGCGATGCGTGGTGCATCTACCCGATGTACGACTGGGCGCATCCGATCGAGGATGGGATCGAAGGCATCACGCACTCGATCTGCACGCTCGAGTTCGAGAACAACCGCGAGCTCTACGACTGGGTGCTCGATCACACCGGACCGTGGAATCCGCGGCCGCATCAGCACGAGTTCGCCCGGCTCGCGCTCGACTACACCGTGATGAGCAAACGCAAGCTGCTGATGCTCGTCAAGGACGGCCACGTGTCGGGCTGGGATGACCCGCGGATGCCGACGCTCGCCGCGCTGCGCCGCCGCGGCTACAGCGCCGGGGCGATCCGCGCGTTCTGCGACATGATCGGTGTCGCGAAGGCGAACTCCACCGTCGACATCGCGAAGCTCGAATACTGCGTGCGCGACGACTTGAACCACAACGCGCCGCGCGTGCTCGGCGTCGTGCATCCGATCGAGGTCGAGCTCGTCGGCGCGCAGGCCGACACGTTCGAAGCGCCGGACTTCCCGCCCGATATCGGCAAGCCGGGTTCGCGGCCGTTGTCGATCTCGAACCGCATCTACATCGATCGCGACGACTGGCGCGACGATCCGCCGAAGGACTATCAGCGGCTCGCGCCGGGTCGCACGGTGCGGTTGCGTTACGCGTACTGCATCACCGCCGGCGAGGTCCTCGCGCGCGACGGCGAAGGGCGCGCGACGAAGCTACGCGCGACCGTGAACCTCGACACCAAGGGCGGCAAGAATCCGAGCGACGGCCAGAAGGTCAGTGGCGTGATCCACTGGGTCGACGCGGCGACCGCGGTCACCGCCGAGCTCCGGCTCTATTCGCACCTGTTCAAGAGCGCGAAGCCCGAAGAAGGCGGTGCCGATTTTCTCGAGCAGATCGATCCGAGCTCGCTCGAAGTGGTTCGCGGCGCGAAGCTCGAGACGTCGCTCGCGAATGCCGCCGTCGGATCGCGCTGGCAGCTCGAGCGCGTCGGCTACTTCCGCGTCGACGAAGACTCGAAGCCGGGCGCGCTCGTCTTGAATCGGATCGTCACGCTGCGTGACGTCCGGCAGGCAACGATGCGCGGCGTCGCTGGCGCCCTGGACAGCCCCATCGGTGGGGTGATGATCAACGCGAAGGCCAAGACGCGGCCGAAGAGCAAGTCGCCGGCTGAATATCGCGCCGAGGCGCGCGTGCGCCACCCCGAGCTCGCCGCGGCGTACGCGAACGCGAAGGCGCTCGGGCTCGCGGACGATCAGGCCGACTTGCTGAGCGGCGACGCGACGATCGCGCAGCTATTCGAAGCGACCGCCGCCGCGACGCATCTCCCCGACCTCGCGGCGAAGTGGATGATCAACGAGCTACCGCGCGCGCTCGGCGACCGCGAGCTCGCCGACGTCGCACTCGATGCGAGCCGGTTCGCGGAGCTGATCGAACTACTCGGCTCGTCGGCGATCACCGCGACCGTCGGTAAGACCGTGCTCGCCGAGATGATCGCGACCGGCAAGCGCGCCGGCGAGCTGTCCGCCGTGCACGCGTCGCCGGCAGCGACCGATCTCGCGCCCGCGATCGACGCGGTGATCGCGGCGAACCCGGACAAGGCGGCGCAGTACAAGGCGGGCAAGACCGGGCTGCTCGGGTTCTTCGTCGGCCAAGTGATGAAAGCCACGCCGAACGCCGACGCCGCCGCCGTGAACCGCGCGGTCCGTCAACGCCTCGAGTAGCGCACGTGCCCGAGGCCGGGCTACCATCGACCGATGTGGAGGCTCGCGATCGCGATCGGGTTCGCCGCATGCGCGGGCAATAGCTCGGCGCTGCCCCACGTCGACGCGAGCCCGGATGGTGCGGGCGATGGCGCCACCCACGACGGTGATCCCGGGGGCGTCGCGTGCTCGAACGGACGCGTCGTCTACCTCAACTACGGCCCGCAGACGCTGACGTTCGGATCGAGCGATGCGACGCTGAATCGCGCCGCGTGGCTCGGCGTTGCCTCGGGGACGAGCCCGGCGTTCGCGGGCGGCAACACGACCGACGCCGAGATCGTCACCGATGCGGTGCGCGCGGCGCTGGCATCGTTTCCGATCACCATCGTGACGACGCGGCCCGCCTCCGGCCCCTACGTCATGATCGTGTTTGGCGGCGTCGCGGCGGACTACAACGTGCCGTACCTCTACGGCGCGAACACCCAGGACTGCGGCGATCTCGTGAAGAGCGACGTCGGCTGGATCTCCGACTCGGTTCCGAGCGTGCAGAAGGCCGCGGACTTCGCGATCGGCGCGATCGGCTACGGTCTCGGCCTATCGGCCACCAGCGACCCGAACGACTGCATGTGCAGCTGGGGGAACTCGTGTACGCAAGGCGCAGGGCCGTGCACGCTCGGCGCCTCCGAAACGGCGACGATCGCGTGCGCCGGTGCGACGAACCCGCAGGATGAAGTCACGGGCTTTCGCAAAGCGTTCTGCGAATAGCCACGTCAGATCACGCGCAGACGGCCACCGCTGAACACCGGCTCGGCCGCAGCGTGGCGGGTGCGCGGCTCGACGATTGCCGCCGGGCGGATCTCGGCGGCGCGCTCGGTCCACGCGCGCTGGACGTCGCGATCGAGCAAGTGGCTCGGCCGGACGTTGCGGAGCGCGTTGAGCATGACCGCGCGGACGTGCGGATGATCGCGCTCGAGCGTGTCGATCAATGACGTCATCGCGTCGCGCTTGAGGCCGTCCTGCGAGCCACACAGCTTGCACGGGATGATCGAGAACGCGAGCTCACCGGCGAGCGCTGCGATGTCGCGCTCGGCGCATTCGATCAGCGGGCGAATGACGTCGAACCGGCCGTCGTCGGTGCGATAGCTCGCCGGCATCGCCTGCAGCTTGCCGCTGTAGAACAGGTTGAGCAGGAACGTCTCGAGCGAATCATCGCGGTGATGACCGAGCGCGAGCTTGTTGCAGCCGAGCCGTTCGGCGGCGGTGTAGAGGATGCCGCGGCGCAGCCGCGAGCACAGCGAGCAGTAGGTCGCGCGATCGTCGAGGTGCGACGTGACGACCGAGTACGTGTCCTCGCGCAAGATCTCGAACGGCCAGCCCGATGCGGCCAGGTACGCGCGCAAGCCGGCGCCGTCGTAGCCGGGTTGCGCCTGATCGAGGTGGACCGCGACGAGCTCGACCTCGAACGGCAGCCGCGGCACGAGCTTGGTCAGCAAGTGAAACAGCGTGTAGCTGTCCTTGCCGCCAGACATCGCGACCATGATCCGATCGCCGGGCGCGAGCAGCTCGTAGCGCTCGCACGTCTCGCGCACGTCGCGATAGAGCAGCTTCTCGAGTCGGGCGGACGCAGCCATGGCGCGAGTCATACTCGATTTCGGCGCGGTCTACGGCGGTATTACGAGCGGAGAAAAGCTCTCTGGCGTGGTCAGCCACAGCCAGTCGCGCGCCCGGGTCGCCGCGACGTACAACGCGCGAGCGAGCTCCGGCGCGCCGGCCGGATAGAACCCTGCGGTGAGGTCCGGAATCACGACGGCATCGAACTCGAGGCCCGACACCGCGGCGGCGGTCGTCACGATCACCCCGGGTTCGAACCGAAAGTCGCCATCGAGCACGAGCGCGGCGTCGACCCCGCGGGTCAGCTCGGCGTGGAGCCGGCGCGCGTGCTCGGGGTTGCGCGCGATGACCGCGATCTGCCGCCACGGATCGCGATCGACGAGTGCGGCGAGCTGCCAGCACAGCTGCGCCGCCTGCGCGAGCGCGCCGGGGTATGCGCTCGCCCACACCGCCGGATCACGGGGCGGGTCGGCCGGCAGCTGCGCGCTGCCGATCGCGAGCTCGCGCGCGAAGGCGCCGATCGCGGGCACCGAGCGATACGTCACCGCGAGCGTCGCTTCGGCCCAGCGCTCGACCGAAAACTCTCGCCGCGCCGCCGGCCAGCCCGCGAAGTACGCCGTCTCGTCGGTCGCCTGCCGGTGATCGCCGGCGAGCGTGACCGTGCCATCGGGGGCGAGCGCATCGCCGATCGCGGCGAGCTCCATCGGCGCGCGCAGCTGAGCTTCGTCGATCACGATGTGATCGTAGAGCGCGGTCCGGGTCGCGGGCAGCGCACCGATGCGCATCAGCTCGAACAACACCGGCACATCGTCGGCATCGAACGTGTGCGCGTCCTCGAGCCGCCCGCCGGCATCGAGCGCCCGCCCATCGAGCGCGACCAGGCGATCGGCATCGACGTGACGGTGCGCGCGCTCGGTCGTGGTCTCGAACTGGATGCGGGTATGCGCGATCGTCGCGGCGATCGCCCGGTCCGGCAGCACGCCGTGCGCCGCCGCGACCACGCGTTCGAGCCGATCGCGATCGCCGAAGATGTGGAGCAAGCGCTGGCGAGACCGCGGCAGCTTCTCGGCGTCGATCTCGGGCGGCGGCTTCCAATCGCGAAAGTCGCCGAGCACCTCGCGCACCGCCGGATGGCGCTTGAGTGCGGTCACCTGCGCGCGCGCCCCTTCGCTCAGCCGTTTCGGCAGGCCCGGGAACGCGCGATGCGCCCGGTCGACGAGCCAATCGTCGACGACCGCGACATCGAGCTTCGCGATGCGCAGCCGGTCCGCGATCAGCCGCACGAGCCTGCGCAAGCCCTCGGTCGGCACGAGCACGAGCGCGCGAAAGCCCCGCTTGCCGCGCGCGCGACGCTCGAGCGCGGCGATGCGATACAGCGCGACCAGGGTCTTGCCGACGCCGGCCTCGCCGTCGACGACGAGCGACGTGTCCGCGGGCAGATCGACGGCCCGCTGCTGGTCCGGATCGAGCACCGGCAACGCGGAGCGATCGGGCGCGGGCACGTGGGCCGGCGCCGGGCGAGGCCGGAGCTCGACCCCGGCCGCCGTCACGATCCGGTCGTCGCCGAACAGCGCCGCGCCGTGGCCCGCGATCACCCAGCGCTCGCGCACGACACCTTCCTGGCTGCGGTCGCCGACCTCGATCGAGTATGGCTCGCCCGGCGCGCTGCGAAAGAATGCCTCGGCGAGCGGCGAGGTTCGCCAGTCGAGCAGCGGCGGCACGCCATCGGGCTGCGTGCGCGGGCCGAGCAGGAACACGCGGTCGCCTCGCGCCGTCGTCACCGCGAGGTAGCCCTGCCCCGCCGGCACCGCCGCGAGCAAGGTTGCGAGCTCATCGAGCGTGACCATGGTTGCGATGTTGCTCACGCCGCGCCGGATCGCAAGCTGGTATGCCGTTGGCGACGGCGGTACGATCTATAGTGTGGCGATGCGCCGGCTCGCTCTCGTTGTCGCGGCCGGCTGTAACAGCGGGCCGACCGGCCCGGTGTACCTCGACGCACCGAAGCCGCTCGACGCGCCGGACCATCCAGGCGCCGGGCCCGGCGGCGGCTTGCTGGGCGAGCTGCGGTTCGCGATCTGCGGCGACACCCGACCGGCGGTGATCGATGACACGCCGAACTATCCGACCGCGGTCGCGGCGCAGGTCTGGGCCGATGTCGCCGCGCTGTCGCCGCTACCGCAGTTCGCGGTGACGACCGGCGACTATCAGTTCGCTTCGACCGATGGCTCGGAGCAGGCGCCGCAGCTCGATCTCTATCTGTCGGCGCGTGCCGCGTTTCCGAACTTCATGTACCCGACGATGGGCAACCACGAGTGCACCGGGTTTACCGACTCGAACTGCGGGCCCGGCGCTCAAGATGGCGAGCCGCCGAACTACACCGTGTTCATGCAGAAGATGATCATGCCGATCGGCGAGGCGACGCCGTACTACATCGAGCGGTTCGCCGCGCAAGACGGCAGCTGGACCGCGAAGCTCGTCGACATCGCCGCGAACGCCTGGACGTTGCAGCAAGCCGCTTGGCTCGACGCGGTGCTGAGCGAGCCGACGACGTACACGTTCGTCGCGCGTCACGAGCCGATCGACGCGACCACCGCGCCGGGCGTGACGCCGAGCACCCAGATCATCGCGAGGCATCCGCTGACGTTGTTGATCACCGGCCACACGCATACGTACGCGCACGACCCCGCGTACAGGCAGATCATCGTCGGCAACGGCGGCGCTCCGCTGACGAGCGGCGCGGACTACGGCTACGTCATCGTCGTGCGCCAACCCGACGCGACGCTTCAGGTCACGTCGTACGACTACTTGAACGGGCCGATCCTGGAGCAGTTCGTGATCAGCGCCGATGGCCTCGAGCACACGAACTGACCGCCGATTCGTGAACGCCGGGCGGTCGGAATTCTACGACGGCGCGACGTGGACCGATCTCAGCCCGTCGTGATCACGGCACGAGGTGCGGCGGCGTCGCGGGCAACCCCGGCACGCTCGCGCCGGAGTCGGGCCCGAACCTGCGATCGTGGTCGCGCAGTCGCCAATCGTCGACCTGATCGCGCGGGTGCATCGGCCCGTCGAACGAGAGCGAGAACGCGGCGTCGAAGTCGGTCGTGCCGCGCGTGCGGACGAAGATCGTCTTGCGGTTGTACGGCAGGAAGAACATCAGGAACGGGAAGAAGTTCTTCACGACGACGATGTCGGCGCGCCACGGATCGAGCCCGACCTCGGTGTAGAACGACGGGCGCATCACCATCGCCGGGCCCTCGACGACCACGAGCCGGAGATGGTCGATGACGAGCACGACGGTTCGGCCGAAGCCACGGCGCTCGTGCTTGCTCGCGATCGTGCCGCGCACGGGTAGCGGCATCGAGTGGGCCGGATCGAGCGTGCCACCGATCGTCAGCGTGACGACATCGCCGGGCGCGCGGCTCCACAGCGTCGCGATCGCTTGCGGGTCGCGCACGGCCGCGTACGTCTTCAGGCCGCTGCCCTCTTCGAGCAACGCGCGCAACAAGTGTGTCGAGTCGCCGGGCGCGCCGGCGGTGACGACGTCCGACGCATCGGCCATCATCACGCACCCGAGCTTGCGTCGGAGCCTGGCCTTGCGCGCCGACGCGATCGCTTCGCTCGCCGATGGAAACTCCGGCGGCTGCGCGTGACGCCGCGCCCAGCACAGCTCGGCGAGCTCGTCGGCGAGACGATCGGCGGCACCGTAGTCGCGATCGCTGACCGCGTAGGTCGACCAGCCGAGCGCGACGTCGTCGTTCCACGGGTGGCACATGAACGTCGACGCCGACAGCACGTCGCCTCTGCGCTCGCTGCGCTTCATCCGGCGAAACACGTGACGCATCGGCGACAGAAAATCGATGGTGTTGCCGCCGCCGAGCAGCATCGGCAGTGACCGCCACGACACTTTCGGCTTGATCTCGCCGAGCACCATCCCGATCGCGAGGTCGCCGGCTTTGCGCCCGGTCCGCGCGTGATCGCGATGCGGGTTCGTCTGGTAGCCCACGATCGCGTCGGCGGTCTCGACTCGCGCCCGGGTCAGATTCGCGTGCAGATCGTGCGACACGACGATCGGCGCGCCGCCGAGCACGCTGCGAGCCGCACGCAGCAAGCGCGAATCCGGGTCGCGGACGCCCTTCGCGCCCATCGCGCCGTGCATGCAGAAGTACATGCCGTCGAGCGGACCTGCCGCGCGTAGTTGCTCGACGAGACGACCTTGCAGGTCGTCGAACGAGGCGGCGTCGACCGGGCCACCCGACATCGCCCACGCCGACAAGATCGGGACCGGTTCGATCTCGGCCTTGCGCGCGCGCACCGCGGCCATGAACCCGGTCAGCTCCGCGCGCTTGAACATGCCGGCGATCTCGGGGCCGTTTGCGGCGGCGGCCAGCAACGCCGACCCTTCGAGATAATGCGCGGCCTCGAAGTCACCGAGCGTCGTCGCGACCGGCGACAACGCGTTCGACTCCTGAGCGATCCGGGCGAACGCAATGCGCTTCACGCTGCGGCTCCCGGGTCGTACATCTTCGCGATCATGTCACGTACTTTCGAAGCGACCAGCCGGCGCACCGGCATCCGCGCGGCCATGCCGTACATCGGCGCGGTTCCGGTCTTCGCGAGCTTCGGCTCGGCGCGCACCTCGGCAACCGCGGCGCGTAGATCCGACAGGTAGCGCTCGACGATCGGCGCGTGATTCGCGGTGACCGTGAGATGGATCGTCGCCGGCCGATGCTGGCGATCGACGCTCCAGCCGCGCGCTTCGAGCCGATCGGCGACCGCGTAGACGTCCACGCCGAGCGCCGCATAGCTGACGATCGTCGAGTGCGACGGCAACACGACGAGCCCGGGGATCGCCGCGATGCCGGCGCGCAGCGCGTCCGCAGCATCCGCCGCCTTACCGGCGAGCGCGAGGTAGCCGTCCTCGCCCAGCACTTGCAGCGCTGCCCACGCCGCCGCGATCGGACCGCCCGGCCGCGTGCCGAGCATCGTCGGCGATGCATAGATCCCGCCGGGAAAATCGGTCGCGACGAAGATCTGATGCCTCATGTCCTTCGGCGACCGCCACAGCAGCAGCGACGCGCCCTTCGCCGCGTATGCGAACTTGTGGAGGTCGGCGCTGATCGAGGTCACGCCCGGTACGCGAAAGTCCCACAGCGGCACGGGCCGGCCGAGCCGCTCGAGCCACGGCAGCTCGAACCCGCCGACGCACGCGTCGACGTGCAACGGCACGCCGCGCTTGTGCGCGAGCGCACCGAGCTCCGCGATCGGATCGACCACGCCGTGCGGATACTGCGGCGCGGATCCGACCAGGCCGATCGTCCGGCGCGTGATCGCCTTGCCCATCGCTTTGACGTCCGCGCGAAAATCAGGCCCGACATCGACCTTGACGAGCTTGACCCCGAAGTAATGCGCCGCCTTGTCGAACGCGGGGTGTACGGTCCGCGCGACGACGAGCTCTCCCGCGCCGCGCGAGAACGCTCGCTTGCCCGCGCGGTCGCGATACGCGGCGACCGCGCACAGGATCGACTCGGTGCCGCCCGACGTCACCGCACCGGCGGCGCCCGGTCCATGGAACAGCGCCGCCGCGATAGCGACGATCTCGCGCTCGAGCTGCTTCAGGCTCGCGAACGCCATCGGGTTCAACAGATTCGCGCTCGCATACAGCGCGTGCGCGCGTTTCAGCATCGCTTCGTGCTCGTCGCCCGCGTGATAGACGAGCGAGAACACGCGACCGCCGCGCCAATCGGCGTCGGCTTTGCCGCGGCTCGCGAGCTCGGTCAGCACGTCTTCGGCGTTGCGCCCGGCGTTCATAGCTTGACCTCGACCGACAGCGTCGCGATGTTGTTGCTACCGCTGCCGCGAAAGTTCGTCGGCGGTGACGTGATCGAATCGGTCACGGTCGGAATCTCGTACCAGTAGTGGATGTAGCTCGCGCCGAGCCGCCAGCGACCGAACGAGTAGCGCACGCCGGAGTGCAGCCCCCAGTGCGTGAACGACGGCGTCTGGAACGACACGGTCTCGCTCGGCGCCGGCGAATAGTCGTATTGCAACCCCGCCATGAGATCGACCTTCGGCAGCGCCGCGAGGTCGTGCACGCGCAGGCCACCCGAGGCTTCCCACGAGTCGTGATAGTCCTTCGGCGAGTCGAGCGAGCGCAGCAAGAAGATCCCGACGATGTCGGTATGTTGCTCCTGGAGCTGGCGATACAGCCAGTAGCGGCCCTCGGCGCCGAGCTCGATCTGGGGCGTGACGTCGAAGTTCGCGCCGACATACAGCGCCCACGGCAGGAGCTCCTTCGTCGTCTGCTGGCCTTGCAACGTGTCGCCCGGCGTCGGCGCGTCGTCGCTGTACGTCACCTTGATCGGGCCGGTCAGCGTCGCGTCGATCTTGCCGACGAGCGACGCCCCCCACGTCAGCCGCGGAATCGGATGGCCGAACACGCCGAGCTGCCACGTCGGTGCCCACCCGCTCGCATCGAGCTCGAGCAGCGGCGAGCTGCCGACGAGCGAGCTGATGTCCTGGCCGTTGACGATCGGGAACACGTTCTCTTTGCCGTGGATGCGAATGTTGACGACACCCGCGGTCGCACCGAATGCGAGCGTATCGGTGACCTTGTATGCGGCGCCGATCACGACCTGCGGCGCGACGACGTAGCCGTCGATCAGGTGATAGCGGGTGACCGCGGTCGACGAGAACGCCGCACCGGTCGCGTTGCCCACGAACGCCGCGACGCCGCCGTACAGCTTGTGGCGCCAGATCGGACCGACCGCGGCGACCATCGGGATCACGCCGTACGCGCGCGTCGGCTTGACCGCGTTGTAGTAGCCGTCGGCGCCCGCGGTGACGCCGAGAAACTTGTCGCTCTGGTCCCACGAGTGCAACTGGAACTTGGTGTCGAGCAACGAGCCGCCGAGCGAGATGTAGAGCTGCCACTCGTCGGCGAGCACGAGCCCGGCGGGGTTGTGATACATCGCCGACGGATCGTCGGGACGGCCGACGATCGCGCCCATCCCGGTTCGCCGTACGCCGACTTCGGGGATCCCGAAGCCGCCGCCGAGCGCCGGCGCGCTGAGGGCGAGCCCGAGCGCGGCAGATACAGCGAGCGACGCGCGGAGCATCCTTAGGCAGGTAGCGCGCCGAGGCCGTCGTCGTCCAGCGCGATCCGACGCTGTCGTTATCTATTCGCCGCGCAGGGCGTCTTGGACGGCGCTCGGCGACGGTAACCGTGCATCGCGGAACGCGCGGGCCATCGCGATCGGGCTGCCGTAACCGACGAGCCGCGCCACTTCAGCGACGGTCGCTTCGGGCGCGGACAGCATCAGCGCCGCGACGCGCAGCCGCAGCACGAGCAACACCTCGCGATAACCGCTGCCTAACCCAAACGTCGCGACGAGCTCCTTCGCGTCGCGTCCGACCTGGCGCATCGACATCCCGAGGCTCGCCGCGATCTGCTTGATCGACGTCGTCGCGCCGTTCGCCTGGTAGAGCGGCTGGAGCGCCTCCCACAACCGGCGAAATGGCTCGGGCTCCTCGCGGCACAAGGTCGCCGCGACATCGTCGATCACGCCGGCGCCGGCAAGCGCGCCGATCTGCTCGCGCAACCGCCCGATGTCGTGCGGCTGATCGACCATCCCCTGCGCCGCCTGCCAGCACGCCGGCGGCAACGCGAGCGGGCCATGCTCGATCCCGATCGGGCGCTTGACGTTGATCTTGTGAAACCGCATCTGGGTCACGATGACCTTCGGACCGTCGGTGCGAAACGTTCGCGACTTCGCGCCGACCCGCTCGATCTCTTCGTCGCGCAACATGAACGCGACCGGCGCGTCGATCGCCGGGCCCTGATCCGGGCGCCACCGCCCCGCCGCGAGCATGAACACGTAGCCGACCTGATCTGGCCTGCCAGGCTCGGCCGCGCCGAACCGGGTATCGAACGTCAACGAATCGCGAACGACGACCGTCGCGCGCACCGCTCGCTCGAGCAGCAACGTGGACCGCATCTTCGCGGCTCCGATCTGCAGTTCGCTTGTCGCCACCAGCACGTCGACGGTCGTAGAGTACGCCATGGCCGACCTCGAGTGGCGACTCGGTGCGCGCTTGCCGGGTCACGATTACGGGATCTTCAAGACCGCGTTCGTCGAGGCCGAGCATCCCCGCGGCGGCGCGGCGAAGCGGTTCTCGCTGATCGAATGCGGCGACTGGGTCAACATCATCGCGTTGACCCCTATCGATCGCGTGGTCGCGCTGCGCCAGTTTCGCCCCGGCACGCGCCAGGTCTGCCTCGAGATTCCCGGCGGCATGGTCGATCCCGGCGAGGACCCGCGCGCCGCGGCGGAGCGCGAGCTGCTCGAAGAGACCGGGTACACCTCGACCCACTGGCGCCGGCTCGGGGCGGTCGCGCCAAACCCGGCGATCTTCAACAACCACTTGCACTGCTACCTCGCGCTCGACGCGCGACCGACTCACGCGGCGCAACCGGACGGCGGCGAGGTCCTCGACGTGTTCACGCTGCCGCTGTTCGACATCCAGGCGAAGCTGCGCTCGGGCGAGCTCGATCACGCGCTCGTCGTCGCGGCGTTCGGCCTGCTCGCGCTCGAGCTGTGCGAGCTCAAGCGCCCCGCGCCGCGAGGCCCGTGACGGCTCGCCAAACCGGCCGATTCGTGCTGATCATCGCGCCATGCCGACCAAGACTTCGTGCCCCGTTTCGCTCGCGCACTTCCTCGAGAAGGCCGAGCCGCTGAAGGTGACGATCAACGGTCAAGAGATGCTCGCCGAGGTCAAGCAGTTCTCGACCGGCAGCTTCGGCTGGTACATGAACGGCAAGACCGTCGTGTCGATCGACGGCAAGGCGATCTCGGTGCAGATCGGCATGAACATGACCGTCGTCGGTAGCAAAGACGCGGCGCGCGAGTAACTACGGCGCTTGCGTGCAGATCGGCAGCGACGTCGCGAACGTATCGCGCGTCGCGGTATCGCCGTTGACGAGCTGGGCCGCGGCGTTCCAGCCCCAGCAGCGGATCGTCGAGGTGCTCGCCTCGACGCCGCAGTAGTGATGCCCGCCCATCCAGAACTGCGCGAAGCCGATGCCGGTGGCGACCGCGGTCGGCACGCCGACGTTGACGTCCGCGCCGGCGCTGTCGACGACCTGGAGGCCATAGTCGTCGCCGCCCCAACACAGCACGTCGCCGCTCGACTTCATCGCACACGTGTGGTGCCACCGGCTCGTCAGCGACGTCCAGTCGGTGTCGGGCGCGATCTGCGCCGGCACGCCGCCGCTGTCGGCGAATCCCGTCCCGGTGTACGCGTTATCGCCCCAACACCAGATCGTGTGGTCGGTCTTCATCGCGCACCCGAACACGTCGCCGACCGTCGCGCTCGACCAATCGGTCGCCGCGCCGACCTGCACGGGCGCCGCGACCACCGTGCCGTCGGTGAGGGGCTGGCCGAGGCAGTTGTCGAAGCTCGTGCCGTAGCACCACAGCGTATGGTCGGAGCGCACGCCGCAGAAGATGCCGTTGCCGGCCGCGAAATTCAGCCACGAGCCGGAGAGGCTCTGGCCATCGCACGCGGCGACACCAGTGGTGTTATCGACGGCACACCAGTGGAACGTATCGGCCGAGTAGGTCGTGGGCGGTGGGCCTGCAAGGTCGAGCGCCGGCGCGTTGTCATCGCTCCATTGATAGACATCACCGCCGTGGAGCCCGAAGTTGACCGTGTAGCCGAGGACGAGCGCACTCCAGCCATCGTCGCCGGCGATCCGCCGCGGATAGAAGGGCGGGACGTTCGTCGGGATACCCTCGCCGGCGTCTTCACCGATGCACCATCGGCTGTCCTGATCGCCGAGGAAGCACGTCGAGCGATGGCCGAGCGCGAGATCCCCAACGGGTTCCTTCGCACAGACGTCGTTCGCGCAGCGCTCGCACAGCTCGCAATCGGTATCCGCCGCGCACACGCGGGGCGAGGCGTCGATCGCGCCCGCATCGCCGCGGCCGCCACCACCGCCATCGCCCGACTCGTGGAAATCGAGCCGCCCACAACTCGCGGCGCCTAGCGCGACCAGCCACGGCATCGTTCGAGACACGAGTCCATGATACGTCTCCCGCGTGTCCGTCACACGCATCTCTCAGGTGTTTGCCGGTGCCGCCGCGGTCGGATCCAAGCTGACGATCGAAGGCTGGATCCGCACGCGCCGCGACTCGAAGGCCGGCCTGTCGTTCCTCGCGATCCACGACGGGAGCTGTCACGACGCGCTGCAGGTCGTCGCGCCCGCCGAGCTCGCGAACTATCAGACCGACGTCATGCGGATCACGACCGGCTGCGCGGTGCGCGCGACCGGTGAGCTCGTCGCTTCGCAGGGCAAGGGCCAGGCGGTCGAGCTGCGCGCCGACACGATCGAGGTCGTCGGCTGGGTCGACGATCCGGATCATTATCCGATGCAGCCGAAGCGCCACACGATGGAGTACCTGCGCGAGGTCGCGCATCTTCGGCCGCGCACGAACATCATCGGTGCGGTCACCCGCGTGCGCCACACGCTCGCGATGGCGGTCCACCGGTTCTTCGACGAGCACGGCTTCTTCTGGATCCACACGCCGATCATCACCGCGTCGGACGCCGAGGGCGCCGGCCAGATGTTCAAGGTGTCGACGCTCGACTTCGCGAACCTACCGCGCACCGCCGATGGCAAGATCGACTACGACAAGGACTTCTTCGGGCGCGAGACCCGGCTGACCGTGTCGGGCCAGCTCAACGTCGAGACCTACTGCATGGCGTTGAGCCGGGTCTACACGTTCGGGCCGACGTTCCGCGCCGAGAACTCGAACACGCGGCGCCACCTCGCCGAGTTCTGGATGATCGAGCCGGAGATCGCGTTCGCCGATCTCGCGGCCGACGCCGATCTCGCCGAGGCGTTCCTCAAGTTCATCTTCAAGACGCTGCTCGACGAACGCAAAGACGACATGGCGTTCTTCGAGAAGTTCGTCGACAAGGAGTGCATCCAGCGGCTGACCGCGATGGTCGAGGCGAAGTTCGCGCGGATCGACTACACCGACGCGATCAAAGAGCTGGAAAAGTCCGGCGAGAAGTTCGAGTTCCCCGTGAAGTGGGGGATCGACATGCAGAGCGAGCACGAAAAGTTCCTCACCGAGAAGGTCGTGAAGGGCCCGGTCGCGGTGATCAACTACCCGAAGGACATCAAGGCGTTCTACATGCGGCAAAACGCCGACGGCAAGACGGTCGCCGCGATGGACGTGCTCGCGCCCGGCATCGGCGAGATCATCGGCGGGAGCCAGCGCGAGGAGCGGCTCGAGATGCTCGACGCGCGCATCACCGAGATGGGCCTGCACGTGAAGGACTACTGGTGGTATCGCGATCTGCGCCGATATGGCACCGTGCCGCATGCCGGCTTCGGCCTGGGATTCGAGCGTGCGATCCTGTACGCGACCGGGATCGAGAACATCCGCGACGTCATTCCGTTCCCTCGCGCGCCGCGCCAGGCCGAGTTTTGATCACGACCGCGACCGATTGGGTGCTCGACGTCGAGCGCGCCTACGCGGCGGCGTACAAGCAGCCGGTGACGACGCGCGGCCCGGCGTCGCTGCGCGCGCTCGCCGCCGCCGGCGCGGTCGCGTCGCGCTATCTCGCGGTCGGTACGCCGCGCAGCTTCGCGCTCGTCGGCGACGATCCAGCGATCGCGATCTCGCTCGAAGCGCATCGCGCATGGTTCGAGCCCCGCGACCTGCGCTGCACCTCGGAGCCAGTCGCGGCCGCGGTCGGTGGTCGGGTCGTCTCGCTTGCCGAGGCGCTCGCGGCCGATATCGTGTGCGTGCACGAACCGATGCAGCTGGTCGCGAGCGCGCTGCGCCGCGGCACGCACGTCAACGCGCTCGCTCGGTGCAAGCTCGACGACGATCTCGAGCACGTCGCGAAGCTATTCGACGAACCGCGCGGCTTGCCGGCACTCGCCGCGGGCATCGTCGACGGCCGCGAGCTCGACGAGCTCACGCTGTTCGAAGCGGGCGACGCTGCGGTCGCGGCCGCGTGTCTCAGCGCCCGTTGAGACGAAGCCAGGCTTCGAGCCGTGCGGCGTAGACCAGATCGAGCATCGTGATCGCCTGCACGTCGTGCGTGTTGATCTTCAGCGTCAGGCCGGCGTACTCGAGCGTGATCGTCGGATGGTGATCGAGCTCGTCGGCGAGCTTCGCCGCCGCGTCGACGACCTTGGCGTGCTTCGCCATCGGGCCACCTTTGAGCTCGAGCTTGAGCTCGGTGCCGGTGTTGGTCCAATGGGGACCGAGCGTGCCGAGCTCGGCAGCGAGCTGCTCCGGCTTGAGCGCGACGCGGCTCGTGGTCTGGTTCGCGAGGCCGTCGAGACTGAGGATGGCGGGTGTGCGGTCGTCGTCCGACAAGCCGGCTAGCCTACCACTGGGCCTGGCTCGACTTGATGAAGTCGTACGGGTAGCCGAGCTCGAACGCCGACGCCGTATCGAGGAGCTCGACCTGCTTCGCCGACAGCTCGAGGTCGGCGGCGGCGAGGTTCGCGTCGAGCTGCTCGACCGTGCGCGCGCCGAAGATCACCGAGGTCACTTGCGGCTTCGCGAGCAACCACGCGAGGCTGACCGCGGCCGGCGTCGTGCCGAGCTCCTTGGCGAGCCCGCGCACCGCGTCGAGGATCTTCCAGTTGCGGTCGTTGTCGTAGCGCGTGATCCGATCTTTGTTGCCGAGCCGCGTGCTCGCATCGGCCGCCTTGCCGCGCTCGAACTTGCCGGTGAGAAATCCGCCCGCGAGCGGCGACCACGGCAGGATGCCCAGCCCGGTCTCGCGACACAGCGAGACGTGCTCGCGTTCGAGGTCGCGCACGACCAGGCTGTACTGCGCCTGCAACGTCACGTACGGCGCGAGGTGCTCGGCCTTTGCGAGCATGATGCTGTGCATCAACCGATAGGCCGCGTAGTTCGAGCAGCCGATGTAGAGCACCTTGCCGGCGCGGATGAGGTCATCGAGAGCGCGCAGCGTCTCGTCCTCGGGCACCGTGATGTCCTGCATGTGGATCTGATAGAGGTCGATGCGATCGGTGCGCAGCCGGCGCAGCGAATCGTCGCAGCACTTGCGGATGCGATAGCGCGACGCGCCGGTGCGGTTCGGGCCCTCGCCCATCGTGAAGCGAAACTTGGTCGCGAGCACGATCTGATCGCGCACGCCGCGCGCGGTCAGCCAGTTGCCGAGCACGCGCTCGGACAGGCCGTCCTGACCGTAGACGTCGGCGGTGTCGATGAAGTTGATGCCCGCGGCGAAGGCTTGATCGAGCACCACGTGCGCGGTCGCCTCGTCCGAGCCGGCCTCGTGCATGAACGACTTGTCGTCGGCCTCGCCGAACGTCATGCCGCCAAGGCACAGCGCCGAGACCTTGACGCCTGCCACGCCGAGATTGCGATATTTCATTCGCCGCAGCCTAGCGCCGGAATTGGTGACGCTGTCTCTTTTGTCACTTTGCCCTTGGAACCAAAGTGACAATAGAGACAGCGTCCCCACAACTTGTTGTGTGTTTCCGCTGGGCTGCGAGGCGAGCGTTGGTTGACAATAGCGACAGCGTCCCCATTTGCTGGTAAGGAATGGCGATGTCCACGGCTGTAGACGCGGCTCGCGCCAAGGGTTGGCGCCACGTCTACTTCAACGCGCTCACGATTCCTTTTTGGGGGGTGCACATCCTGGCGATCGTCGGCTTGGCGATCACGGGATTCTCGTGGTTCGGCGTCGCGATCTGCGCCGCGCTCTACGTGCCGCGCATGATCCTCGTGACCGGGGTCTACCACCGCTACTTCTCGCACCACAGCTTCAAGACGTCGCGCTGGTTCCAGTTCGTGCTCGCGCTCGGCGCGACGATGACCGCGCAAAAAGGAGTGCTGTGGTGGGCCGCGCATCACCGCATCCATCACAAGCTGTCCGACATGCCGGGCGACCTTCACTCGGTCAAGCAGTCCGGGTTCTGGTGGTCGCACATGGGCTGGATCCTCGCGCGCGATCTCGAAGGCACCGACCTGTCGAAGATTCGCGACTTCTCGAAGTACCCCGAGCTCGTGTGGCTCGATCGTTATTGGTTCGCCCCAGCGGTCGCGGCCGGCGTGATCACGTTTCTGATCGGCGGGTTCTTCGCGTTGATCTGGGCGTTCGCGCTGTGCCAGGTGCTGTGCTGGCACGGCACGTTCACGATCAACTCGCTGTCTCACCTGTGGGGCGGGCGGCGCTACGCTACCGACGATGACTCCCGCAACAACCCGGTGCTCGCGATGATCACGATGGGCGAAGGCTGGCACAACAACCATCACCACTATCAAGTCTCGGCGCGCCAAGGCTTCTTCTGGTGGGAGGTCGACATCACGTACTACACGCTGCGCGCGCTGTCCGCGGTCGGCTTGATCTGGGACCTGCACGGGGTGCCCGCTCACATCCGCACGCAGGACCCGGCGCCCGATCCGGAGCTTCTAGATACCGCCGCGTAACGGGGTAGAGTTCTCGGGCATTGCGTTTCCCGCCCGCCAACGTCCAGCTCCGCCGCGCCCAGCTCGTGCTGATGCTCGCGGTGCTGATTCCGACCGTGCTGATGACCGCGGTCGGCATCTTGCTGCTCGTGCTCGGCGCGGGAACCGGTACCACCGTCCTGTCGGGAGTGCTCGTGCTGACGTTTTGCACGAGCGGCATCACAGGCTACGTGCTCGTGTCGATCTTCGTCGGCAAGGGCGCGTCGCTCGCGCGGGTTCAAAACGACTTCGTCTCGAACGTGTCGCACGAGCTGCGGACGCCGGTGACGTCGATCCGCCTGTTACTCGAATCGCTGCGCGACAACCGGCTCGCCGACTCCGACCGCGTCCAGGTCCTGTCGCTGCTCGCGCGCGAGACCGATCGGCTCGAACAGCTCGTCGGCCGCGTCCTCGAGCTCAGCCGGCTCGAAGCGCGCCACGTCTTTGCCCGCGAAGCGGTCGATGTCGCCGAGCTCGTCACGGAGTCGCAGGCGGCCTTCGATGCGGTGACGCTGACCACGCCGACGACCATCAAGGTGACGCTCGAGCCCGGCCTGGTCGTACGCGGTGATCGCTCCGCACTGATCCGCGCGGTGCTCAACCTCCTGACGAACGCGTGGAAGTACACCGGCGATGACAAGCAGATCGCGATCGAAGGTCGCACCGCCGGGCGCTGGATCGAGCTGATCGTGCGCGACAACGGCCGAGGTATCGCGCGGGACGAGCAACGCGCGATCTACGAACAGTTCAGCCGCGGACGAGCCGCGATCGATAGCGGCGTCCCGGGGTTCGGTCTCGGCCTCGCGTTCGTCCGGGCGATCGTGCGAGGCCATCGCGGCAAGATCGACCTGCGGTCCGAGCCCGGCCACACCGAATTCCGGATGCGGCTGCGCAAGTTTCACGAGCGCGGCGAAGCGCGAGCGCGGTCCACGGCGACCCGCACGATGTCCGAGCGAGCCATGCCATGACCGAACGGATCTTGATCGTCGAGGACGACGAAGCCATCGCGACCGGATTGTCTCTTAACCTGAAGCTCGCCGGGCGTGCGGCGGTGATCGCCCGCGACGGCGACGAAGCGCTGCGCCTCACCGACGCCGAAGAGTTCGCGCTGATCTTGCTCGACATCAACCTGCCGAAGCTGAACGGGCTCGAAGTGCTCGCCGCACTCCGCGCTTCCGACAGCCTCGTGCCCGTGATCGTGCTGTCCGCGCGCGACGGCGAGTTCGACAAGGTCGCCGCGCTGCGGCTCGGCGCCGACGACTACGTCACCAAGCCGTTCGCGCTGGCCGAGCTGCTCGCTCGGATCGACGCGGTGTTGCGCCGGGTCCAACCGGTGCTGACCACCCCGATCACCGTGCCGCCGCCGAGTGGCGCGCTCGGGTTTGACGACGTCGCGATCGATCTCGCGCAGCGGGTCGTTACCCGCGCCGGCGTCGAGATCAAGCTGACCCACCTCGAGTTCGAGCTCCTCGTGTTCTTCGTCCGCCACGCGAGCCAGGTGTTCAGCCGCGCGCAGCTGTTCCAGCTCGTCTGGGGTCAATCGGCGGGCACGGTCCGCACGGTCGATAACTTCGTCGGCCAGCTGCGCAAGCGGTTCGAGCGCGAGCCCGATCGGCCGGCTCACTTCATCACGGTGCGCGGCTCGGGCTACCGGTTCGATCCCTGACATCGCTGTCGCGAACCGCCGGCAAACGCTGGTTCATTTGCCACTAACCCCGCGGATCTGCGTAGCGAGGCCGTGGCACGTCGGGTGCTTTTTGGCGGCGTAATATGAAGCGCCTCGTCTATGTCTCGGCCGCCCTGTGTTCTCTGCCACTGGTCGCGTGCTACGGCGGCGACCGCGCCGACGGGGTGTGCCCGGCGGGCGAAACCTGCTCGCCCGCGACGCCCGATGGACTGCTGTTCGTCGGCCGCAACCCGACCGATCAGATCGCCCTGTCCGGCCCGCTCGCGACCGTGATCGGCGGCACTCAGGACGTCGAGCTCGAGTTCAACGACGCGACCCTCGGCGCGTTTGATCTCGCTTACACCGCGAAGGTCGATGCGCCGACCGGTGTCAACATCGACGCGACCTCGGGCTCGACCGTGACGGTCACCGGCACCGGCACCGACGCGAACTACGTGCGCATCGTCGATCCGAACGGCGAGCTCTACGATCGGAAGCAGATGACGGGCGCCTCGATCGACACCGTCTCGCTCGTACCTGCCGCGGTCGAGACGATCCCGAGCGGGATGGACATCTCGTTCGCGACCAGCAACGAGAAGTTCGTGGTCGCGTTGACCGGTCGCGTCGAGGACTCGGTGCTCGGCGAGATCGAGGAGCGCCTGATCGACGATTCGATGCAGCTCACGCTCGCCGGCTCGCTGCGCGTCGGCTGGGATGCGTTCACGATGCCGAGCGCGACCGCCGGTGTGTACTCGCTCGCCGTCAGCTCGGGCGATTACAGCGGCCCACCGCTCGATCTCGTGATCGTCGACCACATCGATGCGCTAGCCGCGCAACCGGATGCGCCGGGCTCGATCGCGCAGAACGAGTCGGTGATCGTGTGCTTCACCGCGTCGAGCTCGGGCCGCTATGTCGCCGGCCTCGACTGGGCGTTCACGGTCAACGACCAGGCCGTCACCGCGTTCGGTAACAACTGCGCCAATGTCTACACGGCCGCCGCGTCGGGAACGCTCACGGTCAAGGCAAGCGTCGCCGGCATGTCCGCGCAGACGACGTTGGCGGTTGGCCCAGCGTCGCGCCAGGTGCCGGGGAAGCGACCGTTGGCGTGGCGCGAGCCGGCCGGCGAGCGGGCGGCCGACTGATGCGCTGGCTGCTCGGCGCGCTAGCCACGTCGGCGTGCCTCGGCGGGACGGATCGGCCATTGCTGTGCGGCTCGGACTGCGGCTCGGACTACTCGCCGATCGACGTGACGATCACAGGCCGCGAGGTCGGCGACGACGGCGAGCTGATGCTCGACGGGCAACAGCTGCGCTACCCCACCGTGGTTGGCGGCACCCAGACGTTCGGGCTCCACTTCACGTTGGACGGCGAGCCTACCGAGGTCACGAGCTGGAAGGCCTCGATCAACGGGCCGGCGCTGACCGAGCT
Source organism: uncultured delta proteobacterium (assembly GCA_963848295.1). Classification (GTDB taxonomy): domain Bacteria; phylum Myxococcota_A; class Polyangia; order Haliangiales; family Haliangiaceae; genus JABFXX01. The sequence continues at coordinate 1,461,970 of CAWKDB010000010.1, forward strand.
GCCAACCGGCGATGAAGGCGACAACCTCGCGCTCGTCGGCGCAACCGCCGGCAGTGCGGACGTCCGCATCGTCGATCCCGCGACCGGCCAGCTCTACAACGGCAACACGCTGCTCTCGGTCGACCTCGCGATGATCTCGTTCGTGCCCGCTCGCACCGAGTGGCCCTCGACGCCCTCGATCGCGTTCGCGAACGGCACGTTCGGCGTGGTCATCGCGCTGTCCGATGGCGGCACGGACCTCGCCACCCGACTCGTCGACGACACGATCGCGGTCGACGCCGGGCCGATCACGCGCAGCGCGTGGGACACGCTCGACCTCACCGGGCTTGCCGCGGGAGACTATCCGGTGACGGTCACCGCCGCGGGGCAAACCTTCGCGCTCGACCTGGCCGTCGCCGACGCCCCCGATGCGGTCACCGGCGATGACGTTTCGGTGACGTTCGGCGCGACCGACGGCGTGTGCTTCACCGCGGTCGCGAGCGATCGCGGCGTGGTCGGCTACGACTGGACCTTCGCGAGTAACGGTATCGCGCTTCCGACGTTCGGCAAGCCATTCTCGAACTGCGCGTCGACCGCGTCACTCGGGCCGGCAGGCACCGTCCAACCGGTGACCGCGACGGCGCGCGGCGTCACCGGGACGGCGAACGTCACGATCACGCCGGCGACGTAACGCGACGGCGAGGTATGCTCCGCGGATGGCGGACACGATCTTCGGCAAGATCTTGCGCAACGAGCTTCCTTGCCACCGCGTCTACGAAGACGCCGATGTCGTCGCGTTCCTCGATGTCAATCCGCTGGCGCGCGGTCACACGCTTGTGATCCCGCGCGAGCCGGCGGTCACGCTCGACGAGCTGTCCGATGCATCCTCGGCGGCGATCGGTCGCGCGTTGCCGCGGATCGCTCGCGCGGTGATGGCGGCGACCGGCACCCGCGCGTACAACGTGTTGCAGAACAACGGCACCGCGGCGCACCAGGTCGTGATGCACGTGCACTTCCACATCATCCCGAAGCCGGATGCCGATCACGGGCTCGGCATCGGATGGCCGGCCGGCACGCTCGAGCACGGGGCGGAGCTCGCGAAGGCGATCGCGGACAAGCTCGCGTGACCCGAATCGCTGCGCTAGCGGCGCTCGCGCTCTCGGGGTGCCTGTATGCGCGCTTCGTCGTCGAGCAGGCGCCCGGGCAGCTCGAGATCTTGACGAGCGCGCGTCCGCTCGACGAGGTGATTCGCGATCCCGAGACCCCGCTACGCACGGCGATGATGCTGGCGGAGATTCCCGAGATCAAACGCTACGGGCGGAGCTACGGGCTGACGATCCGACACAATTACGAGACCTACGTCCAGCTCGAGCGACCGGCGGCGGTGTGGTTCGTCGGTGCGGCGGATCCGGTGGCGTTCAAGCCGAAGCCGTGGTGCTTCCCGTTCGTCGGCTGCTTCCCCGGCTTGGGGTTCTTCGATGAAGACGAAGCGATCGCGATGGAGCAGAAGCTGATCGGCGATGGCTACGACACGGTCCTGCGTACGGCGTCGGCGTACTCCACCGGCGGCCGGCTTTCCGACCCGGTGCTATCGTCGATGCTGGGCGGCGGCGACGACGCGCTGCCGTACCTCGCAAACACGATCCTGCACGAGTCGGTGCACGCGACGGTGCTGATCAAGGACGAGCAGTTCTTCAACGAGAGCCTCGCCGAGTACATCGCCGACGTGCTGACCGACCACTGGATCGAGGTGCGCTTCGGCCCGGGCACCCCCGAGCAAGTCGCGTGGACGCTCGGCCAGGCGCGATACCTGACCGATGCCGCGCGCCGACTCTCGGCGTACTCCGCACTCAAAGCGGTCTACGCGTCGAACAAGCCGCGGGCCGAGAAGCTCGCCGAAAAGGCGAAGATCATCGATGCGCTCGTCGCGGACTTGCACATGCGCAAGCGGCCGAACAACGCCACGCTCAACGAGTCGAAGCTGTACAACGGCGGCGCCGCTGCGCTACACGAGGCCCACGTCGCGTGTGGCGACATCGCGGCATTGATCCGCGCGGCGAAGACGCTCGAGCGCAAGGACTTCACGTCCGAGCTGCAAGACGACTTGACCCCGATCGGCAAGCTGCTCGGCGAGCGCTGCGCCGCCGCCAAAAATCGCACCTGAATGACTGTGCAGCGGAGTCGTCTTTGGCATAAAACTGGATCACCGCGCGGCGGCGGCCGACCAGATTTTTCGGGGGAACCAATGCGATCGCTCGCCGTCGTCGTCAGCCTGCTCGCTCTCACCGCCACGTCGCAGGCGCACGTCCGCCACAAGCATCGCGCCCCTCGCGCGAGCGCTCGCCACGCCGACCGCCAGGCCCACGACCGGCTCGACGGCTCGGACAGCGCCTCCGGCTGGCGGCGCGGTTCGATCGAGGGGCAGAGCGTCGGCCAGCCGTGGTCGGGTCGGTTGCGCGACGCGACGAAGCTCGAAGAAGGTGACGGCTACGTCATTCGCCGCCCGTACCGCGCGTACGGCACCGCGACCACGATCTCGCTCGTCGAGCAGGTGATCACCTCGATTCGCGCGAAGTTCCCCGACAACCACGTGCTCGCGATCGGCGACATCTCGGCCGAGCACGGCGGGCCGATCACCCAACACCACTCGCACCAGGCGGGTCGCGATATCGACGTCGGCCTGTTTTACAAGGAGAAGCCGCGCGACTACCCCGCGAGCTTCGTGACCGCGACCGCGGCCAACCTCGATTGCGCGTCGACCTTCGCGCTGCTCTCGGCGTTCGCCGACACCGCGCACGAGAACGGCGGCGCGCAGATCATCTTCCTCGACTACGACGTCCAAGGCCTGCTCTACAACTGGGCGATCGACCACGGCGTCGGCGTCGAGCGGCTGGAGCGACTGTTCCAGTATCCGAGAGGTCGTGATTCGAGCGATGGCCTCGTTCGCCACTTCCCGAACCACGACAATCACATGCACGTCCGGTTCAAGTGCAACGCCGCCGACAGCGCGTGCCGATAGCCGCGGAACCTGAGCTGGGAACCGATCTAGTGCGTTAGCTTGCGGATGAAGTCGCCGGCGCGCGAGACCACGCCGCTGCCGTAGAGCTGCTTGACGAGGCCCTTCAGCTGCTTCGTCGCGTTCTTCGGCTGGCGAAAGCTCATCATGTTGACCGGAATCGACATGAGTTGCTCGGACGTCGACTTGATCCGCGTGAACTCGCGAATGCCCTCGTCCCCGTGGATCCGGCCGAACCCGGAGTCGCCGATGCCACCGAACGGTAGCGTCGGCATCCCGGCGAATGCCATGACCGAGTTGATCGAGGTCATGCCCGCGCGCAGCCGCTCGGCGATCGCGCGCGCGGCCTTGCCGGCGAACACGGTCGAGCCAAGCCCGTAGCTCGTGTCGTTCGACAGCTGGACCGCTTCTTCGACCGACTTGACCTTCGCGATCGGGATCACCGGCCCGAACGTCTCGTCCGTCATGATCTTCATGCGGTGATCGACGCCGGTGAGCACCGTCGGCTGGATGTAGCTGCCCGAGATCGCGGCCGGGCCGCCGGTCAGCACCTTCGCGCCCTTCGCGATCGCATCGTCGAGATGGTCCTTGACGATCGCGACCTGCGCGGGGCTCGTCATCGCTCCGAGCTGAGCGTCGTCGCCGCCGACCTTGAGCTCCTTGACCTGCTTGACGACCTCGGTGACGAATGCATCGTGGACCGCTTCGGCGACGTAGACGCGCTCGACGGAGATGCACGCCTGACCCGCGTTGGTCAGCGCGCCGTACACGCAGGCTTCGGCGGCCTTCGCGAGGTCGGCGTCTTCGGCGACGATCATCGGATCCTTGCCGCCGAGCTCGAGCAGCACCGGCGTCAGCCGCTCCGAGGCCGCAGCCATCACGCGCCGTCCCGTCGCGGCCGAGCCGGTGAACGCGATCTTGTCGACTGCGGAGCGAGCGAGCGCGGCGCCCGTCGCGCCGGCACCGGTCACCACCTGCAGCAGATCGGGCAGCGCGAACGTGCGCTTCGCGATCTCGGCAAGCTCGACCGCCACGAGCGGTGTCAGCTCGCTCGGCTTCCACACGACCGCGTTGCCCGCCGCCAGCGCGTACGAGATCGAGCCCATCGGCGTGAACAGTGGATAGTTCCACGGGCCGATCACGCCGATCACACCGAGCGGGTGGTAGCTGATCGTCGCTCGGAAGTTCGCGAGCAAGCCCGGCGACACCCGCCGCGGTGTCATCGCGTGCTCGGCGATCGCGGTCGCGTGCTTGATGTGGCCGAGCGCCATCATCACTTCGGTGTAGGCCTCGAGCTCGGGCTTGCCGTTCTCGCGGTGAATGATGCCGGCGAGCTTGTCGACATTGTCGGCGATCGCCTTGCGGAACGCGACGAGCTCTTCGGTGCGCGCCGCGAACGACAGCGCCGACCACGCTTGGCCGGCTGCGCGAGCGCGGGCGACCGCGGCATCGACCTCGGCGGGCGTCATGATCGGAACCGTACCGATGACCTCACCGGTCGACGGATCGTGGCTAGAGAGTCGTTCGGTGCTCGACGTGACGTGGGTCGCCATGCGGTCAAGATCGCACACGACTGGCTGGTCCCCAAGGGCGATCAGCGCGATGACGCGGCCCCGCAAGCGGGGGCCTCTCGGCCCAAGGAGTCGGCCGTCCTTGCCGCGCCGGACAGCCGATCGATCGAAAGGCCTCGAGGCTGGAGCGCGTTCACTTAGGCGATACCGCGGGTGCGCTGTCGCCCTGAGTCTCGATCGCGATCGCGACCCCAGCGACGACGCCGAGCGCCATCAAGATCAACAGCACGACCCAACCCGCGCTCGATTTGATCTTGTAATCGGCGGGCATCATCGTCGGGATCCGCGTCGACGTCGGCTGCATCATCTGTCGCTGCGCGACGCCGGTGGTCCATCCGAGCTTCGCGTCATCGACGAGCGGGCGCGCCCCGACATCGCTGATCTCGTCCTTGGGGATCCTGGGCGATTCCATCCGGCGCGGCGGAACTCCCGAGCCGGTGAGCGTATCGACCTCGGGATCGAGGTCGGCTTGCGCCGGGTTGCCCTGGGCCGGCGTGCGGCGCGATCCGGCCCGAGGCGCATAGGCCGGCTCCGGAGCTTGTTGCCATGCCGCGGCGTCTTGCGGCGGGCTCGACGACCGCTTCGGCATCGGCGTCGGACGCACCGGCGCCGGGACCTCGGGCAGTGCGTCGGTCTGTGCGCGCGACGACGGCGGTCGTTGCGCCTCCATGTGCGGCGATGATGGGCGCCGCTCTTCGATGATCGACGTCTTCTCGTTGTCGACCTCGCCGTCATCATCGGTCTCGGTGATCTGCGTGCGGTCGGGACCGCCCGGACTCGACCCTTCGACCCACGGCTCGCGCTTAGAGCCGAACAGCTGCGTCATGAACCGGCCCATCGCCGTGTCCGAGCCGTTGAGCTTCGCGCGCACGGTGAACGCGTCGAGCGCTTCGATCATCTCGGCCGCGGTCTGGAACCGCGAGCCCGGATCGTTCGCCATCGCGGTGAGCACGATCGCCTCGAGCTCGCGCGGGTAGCCCGGCACCGCGACCGACGGCAGCATCACGTCGCCGGCGACGATCCGCTTCATCGTCTCGAAGTCGTCGTTGCCTTTGAACGCTCGGCGCAACGTGGTCAGCTCGTAGAGACAGATGCCGAGCGCGAAGATGTCGCTGCGCCGGTCGATCGGCTTGCCCTTGCACTGCTCCGGCGACATGTAGCCGTACTTGCCCTTGATCGTGCCACCGACCGTCTTGGTCGCGCGCTCCTCGGCTTTCGCGATGCCGAAATCCAAGACCTTCACGCTGCCGTCGAAGCCGACCATGATGTTCGCCGGCGAGACGTCGCGGTGAACGATGTTGAGCGGCTGGCCTTGTTTGCCTTTGCGCTCGTGCGCGTGATGCAGCCCGGCCGCCGCGCCGCTCACGATCATCACCGCGAGCTCGAGTGGAATCGTCCAGCCACGCCGCAGGGTGGTCTCGAGAATCGCGCGCGCGTTCTCGCCATGGACGTACTCCATCGCCATGAAGTAGGCGCCGTCGGCCTGATCGACTTCGTAGACTTGCGCGACGTTCTGGTGATTGAGCGTCGCCGCGAGCCGCGCCTCGTCCAGGAACATCGTGACGAACCGCTGATCGCTCGCGCGCTCGCGCAAGATCGTCTTCAGCACCACGTGGCGCTCGAACGAGCCCAACCCGGACTGGCGCGCGAGATAGATCTGCGCCATTCCGCCCGTTGCGAGGTGACTGATCACCTCGTAGCGGCCAACCCGCAAGGGGGCCCCTGACGTGGGCTCCGGCACCACCTGTGAAGGATCGGCTGCTTAGCTCGGTGTGTCAAGCGGACGTCCGCTCACGATCTCCGTCGAAGCGCTACATGGGTTCCCGCGATCATGGCAACGTTCAGGTCGGTGTCACACACGACGCTCGAGATCGCGCTGTCCGGGGCGTTGCCGGCGATCGTCGCGATGTGGGTCGTCGACCGACTAGACGCCAAGCGGCCCGAGCCGCCGAGGCTGCGCCGGCTCGTCGCATTCGCGGGCATGCTGTCGACGATCCCCGCGATCCTGATCGAGCTTCAGCTGACGAAGCGGGCCGCTCCATACATCGGCCCACAGCTCACCTATCAGGGCGCGGTGTTTCACGCGTTCGGGGTCGCGGCCGTTGTCGAGGAGGCTTGCAAGATCGCGGTGGTTTACTGGGTGGTCTGGCGCCGGCCCGAGTTCGACGAACGCATGGATGGGATCGTCTACGCGAGCCGCGCCGGCCTGGGGTTCGCGCTCGTCGAGAACGTGCTGTACCTGATGCAGCAGCCATCGGCCGGCGGCGAGCTCCAGGTGTGGATCCTACGCGCGGTGCTCGCGGTACCGGGCCACGCGATCTGGACCGGCATGATCGGCGCCCTCGCCGCGCGCCGGCGGTTCGACGGCAAGGGTCTCGGACTCCTCGGCGGCTATCTGCTCGCGGTCGCGTTTCATGGCACGTACGACATGTGCGTATTTTTGCAGGCGCCGCTCCACCTCGAAGGCCACACGACGCTGTCGATGCTCGTGATGCCTGCGCTGGGGGCGATCACGCTGCTGGGCTTCCTCTTGCTGCGCGGGATGGCGCGTTCGGCGCTGCGGCTCGACGACCTCGATGCCGCTCGCGCCGCGCAGGTTGCTTGAGCTCACTCGCGCGCGCGCAACAGCCGGATCGCGGCGGTGGCGCCGAAGACGATCGCGATCGCGAAGGTCGGCAGCCCACGATCGATCGACATGCCCGGCAGCGACGGCAACTGGACGGCGAACGCCACGGCCGCGGCGATCGCGGTGACGATCGAGACCAACACGAGCTTCGCGAGCTGACGCGGAATGCGCCGCGACGCGACGGTGCCCGCCATCGCGATCAACAACACCATCGCGATCAACCCCGCGGCGGTCGTCGCGGTCGCGCTGCGCTGCCACAGCGAGCTGCCACCGACCCAGTCGAGGTTCGTCGGGTGACACTCACCATCGAAACAATTGACCGATCCGAACGGGCCGATCGGCACGCCCGCGACCGTCCACCACTGGCCGCCTTCGACGGCGAGCGCGAATCCCCCCGCGCCGAGCAGCGCGAGCGAGATCGTGATCCAGCGAGAGCGCGCGGTCATCGGCGGCGCATCTTACATAACTGTGGCGGGATGAAAACCGCGTTGCCTACATTGACCTCGCACGGCCTCGTGCAAAAAACTGGTGTTTGCCTCGCAGCCCGCTCATGGATCGCGCCCCGCTCCTCCGCAGTCTGTTGTTCGTCCCGCTCCTCGCGTGCGCGGTCACGGCGGTCGCGGTGCAGGCGCCGGCGACGATCGAGGTCGCGGCTCCGGAGCCGACCGACTTCGTGAATCTCGGCCGCGCGGTGCATTGGCTCGGTGAGATCGATCTTCGCTTCGACGTCGACGCGGCTCGCGGCCGACTCGCGAGCCTCGGCCTGATCGTCCACGACGGCGTGATCGAAGCGAACGACCGACTCGAAGCATACGCCCAGTACTTGCCGCTGCCGGTGCCCGATCTGCGGATGCTGACGGTGTCGCCGGTCGAGAAGGTCGAGAGCTCGGGCTACGGCTGGCGGGACGATCCGTTCCACCACGATCGCCGGTTCCACTACGGCACGGACTTTCATGCGAAGCCGGGCACGACCGTGATGGCGGCCGGACCGGGCACGGTGGTCTATGCTACCTGGCAAAGCGGTTACGGCAAGGTCGTCTATATCGATCATGGCGGTGGCGTGATCACGCGCTACGGTCACCTGCGGCGGATCACGACCAAGAAGGGCGCAACCGTCGCCGCCGGCGATCAGATCGGCGAGGTCGGCTCGACCGGCCACGCGACCGGCCCGCACCTCCACTTCGAGGTCCGGCTCGACGGCCGCGCGGTGGATCCGGTCACCGCGATGACGGTCGCGAGCCTCGAGCGCGACCATCCCGCGGCCGGGCACATCGCCGCGTTCTCGCTCGCGCCGGCCGTTCAGGCGAAGTCGCGCGATCACCAGGACGCGACGAACCGCCGCACGGCAACTCGCCCCGAACGCGCTGGCCGCACCAAGCGTGCGCAGGTCCTCTGGTAGCGCCGCCCGTCGAGCCGGGATAGAACTCCCGCGTGCCCGACCGATCCTCCGAGCAGCTCGCGCGACGCTACGTCGCGTGGTGCAAGCGGCGCGCACTCGCGATCATCGCGGCACACGTCGCGGTCGTCGCAGCAGCGGTCTACCTGATCGCGTTCCATCTCCCGCTGTACGCCGACTTTTCGTACTTGTTGCCGCAAGACGCGCCGGCGGTGAAGGACCTGCGCAAGATCGAAGCGCGCGTCAAGACGCCGGACACCGTGCTCGTGTTGATCACCGCGCCGACCAAAGCGGAGCGCGCAGCGGTCGCCAGCGAGATGGCGGCCGAGATGCGCAAGCTGTCGCCCGAGCTCGTCGACCGCGTCGACGACGATGATTCGGTCACGCGCAACTTCCTGCACGCGCATCGCTTCCTGCTCGCGCCACTCGACGACTTGATCGCGGCGCGCGACGCGCTGAAGCAGCGGATCAAAGACGCGAAGCTCGCGGCCGATCCGCTGTACGTCGATCTCGAAGACCACGATGCGGCGGCGGACAAGGCCGAGCTCGAGCGACTGCGCAAGAAGCGCAAGGACGCCGAAGCGAAGATCGATCGCCCGACGATGGTCAGCGCCGACGGGCTCACCGCAAAGCTCGAGGTCCGCGGCGCGTTTCGTGCGACCGACGCCGGGCTCGGCCACAAGCTCCTCACCGAGCTCGAGGACATCGGCGCGCGGATCACGGCGCAGCATCCGCAAGTGAAGATCGGCTATACCGGCAGCGTCGTCACGTCGGTGGTCGAGCACAACGCGATCCTCAACGGCATCGTGCTGTCGAGCATCGTGACGACGCTGCTCGTCGCGCTCGTGCTCGCGCTGTACTTCCGCAGCGCGACGCTGCTCGTGCTGCTCGTCGGGACGATCGGGGTCGCAACCGCGGGAGCGTTCGGCGCCGCCGCGCTCACCGTCGGTCACCTCAACGCCGCTACCGCGTTCCTGGGCGCGATCATCGCCGGCAACGGGATCAACTACGGCATCTTGTTGATCGCACGTTATCTCGAGGAGCGCCGCTCGACCGACACCGACGAAGCGCTGGTCCAGGCGATCGTCGGCACCTTACGTCCGACCGCGGTCGCTTCGCTCGGCGCGTCGATCGCGTACGGCTCGCTCGCCGCGACCAGCTTCAAGGGCTTCGCCGACTTCGCCGTGATCGGCGCGATCGGCATGTTGCTGTGCTGGATCGCGACGTACCTGTTGCTGCCGGCCCTGATGCTGCGGTTCGGTCGCGACACGCGGATCCACACCGGCGATCCAGTCGTCGGTCGCACGCTCGTCAGGGTGCTCGGCTTTCGCAACTCGAAAGCGGTCCTCGCGGTCAGCGCTGTACTCGCAATCGCCGCGGCGGTCGTGGTCACGCGCTACGTGATGCACGACCCGTTCGAGTACGACAGCAAGAAGTTGCGGTCCGAAGGCGCCGATGCGGTGTCCGCGCGCGATTGGATGAAGCTGTCCGACGCGAAGTTCGGTCGCGGCTACTCCGGCCGTACGTACATCGCCGCCGACCGCCCCGATCAGGTCCGCCAGATCGTCGATGCGCTGCGCAAGCGCGACCGGGAGGTCCCGCCGTCGCAACGCGCGATCGGCGACATCAAGTCGATCCTCGACGTCGTGCCCGAGCGCAAAGACCAAGAGGCGAAGATCAAGGTGCTGGACGAGATCCGCCACCTGCTCGATGATCCTGCGCTCGAGGGGCTCGACGACAAGGAGCGCGCCGAGCTCGCAGAGCTGCGGCCTCCGGATCACTTGACGCCGATCACGATCGCGAGCTTGCCCGCGCCGATCCGCGAAGTGCTCACCGAGAAGGACGGTCGGGTCGGCTACCTGGTCTCGATCCGCCCGGCCGACCGGATGGACGACTGGAACGGTCACGACATGGTCACGTTCGCGAACGCGGTGCGCCGGCTCGATCTCCAGAACGGCGAGACCGTCACGACGTCCGGACCGAGCGTGATCTTCGCGGATATCTTGACCTCGATCGATCGCGACGCGCCGATCGTGACCGCGATCGCGGCGGTCGGGCTCGTCGTCATGGTGCTGTTGCTCGTCGGACGCAATCGCCGCACCGTCGCGGTGTTGGTCGCGACCGCGGCGGGCTCGCTGTTGATGGTCGCGGCCTGCGCATTGCTCGGGCTCAAGGTGAACTTCCTCGACTTCGTCGCGCTCCCGATCACGCTCGGCCTCGGCATCGACTACGCGATCAACGTCGCGCATCGGCACGAGTCCGATGAGGTCCCCGATCCGCTCGAGACCTTGCGCACGAGCGGGAGCGCGGTGTTCGTTTGCTCGTCGACCACCATGATCGGCTACGGCTCGCTGCTGGTCAGCGAGAACCTCGCGATCCGGGGCTTCGGCACCGCGTCGCTGATCGGCGAGATCGCATGTGTGCTGACCGCACTCGTGCTTGTCCCCGCGCTGCTCGCCGTCGGAAAACGCCGTTCACCGCGCGGAGTCTCCGCCGCCGAACCGGCGGAATACGGCGTATGATCGACAGTCGTGAAGGCCTGCTGTGCGTTGGTGCTTGCGATCGGCTCGTCGGGTTGTAACTTCACGCTCAACACCGCGCCGAGTGACGCCAACCCACCCGACGCTCGACCCGACGCGAGCCGCGACGTAGGCTCGGATGCTCCGCTTAACCCGGTCTGCTTCGACGGCCCCTACGCGATTCACGTGTGCATCCAGGGCGGGTTGTCCGGCACGATCCACGTCACCGACGATCTGGTGATCGACACCGGCGCCGTCCAGAACGCGCTTCCCGGGACGACGAGCTGCGCGATGCTCGCGACCGGCACGACGACGACCGCGTGCGTGCTCGCGGCCAGCGCGTTCATGCTCGACGGCACCCACGCGTTGTCCGCCCACGGCCCATTGCCGCTGATCGTGCTCGCGGACACCGTCCAGATCGACGGGCTGATCGACGTGGCGAGCCACTCCGCCACGAACGTCGTCGGCGCGATGGCCAGCCCGATGACCTGCGATGCCGGCACGTTGCCGACCGCAGGCGCCGCGGGTGGCGGAGCGGGTGGCAGCTATGTGATGAAGGGCGGCAACGGTGGCGATCAGGACGGCGATGGCGGCAGCGGCGGAACCGCCGGGGCAAAGATGGCGGTCGCGCTCGTCGGTGGGTGCAGTGGCCAGGACGGTGGCACGATGGGCGGAGCGGCCGGCACGGGCGGAGGCGCGATCGCGATCGTCGCCACAACCTCGATCGCGATCAGCGGCGGCGGTGGGATCGACGCGTCGGGCGGCGCTGGCGGTGGCGCTCCGGCGATGGCGGCCGATCGAGGCGCTGGCGGTGGTGGTTCTGGCGGAGCGATCGCGCTGCAAGCACCGACGATCGACAACGATGGTCAGGTGTACGCGAACGGCGGCGGCGGTGGTGGCGGCTGCAACATGGCGACCGCGGGTGCGGCCGGTGGCGAAGCGATCGATGCGACGACGAAGCCCGCCGGTGGCACCGCGGGCGTAGGTGGCGCAGGCGACGGCGGTGACGGTTTCTACGACGGCCACAACAGCGCGAACGGCAAGCCCGGCACGAACAACAACGACGGCGGCGGTGGCGGCGGCGGCGGCGCCGGCATCGTGTTCGCGTCGACGAAACCCGGTGGCGGCGGCGACATCTCGCCCGCGGTCACCACGCCCTAGGTGAGCCGTTTGCCTTCGGGCGACCAGCGATAATAGCCCTCGCCCGATTTCTTGCCGAGCTTGCCGGCGGCGACCTTGTCGCGCAGCGACTGCGGCGGTGCAAAGCTCGGCCCGATCGCGGTCGCGAGGTAGTCGGCGATGCCCAGCCGGACGTCGAGCCCGACGAGATCGGTGAGCTCGAGCGGCCCCATCGGATGGCCGTAGCCGAGCTTCATGGCGGTGTCGATGTCGGCGGGCGAGGCGACGCCCTGCTCGACCATGCGCATCGCTTCGAGGCCGATCACGAGCCCGAGCCGACTCGACGCGAAGCCCGGACTGTCGGCGACGGTGATCGGCGTCTTGCCCAATTTCTCGGCGAGCGCGACCGCGAGTGCGATCGCGCCGGCATCCGCCTTGGTGTGGCGCACCACCTCGACGAGCTTCATCACGTGCACCGGGTTGAAGAAGTGCATGCCGACGAGCCGCGCCGGTTCGCGCACCGCCGCGGCGATCTCGGCGATCGGCAGCGACGACGTGTTGGTCGCGAGCAACGCGTTGGCCGGGGTCGCGCGATCGACGGTCGCGAAGATCTCGCGCTTGAGCTCGATCCGTTCGGGGACGGCTTCGATCACGGCCTGCACGCCGTCGCAAGCGATCGCGAGCTCGGTCGCCGGTGACAACCTCGCGAGCGCGCTATCGCGGTCCTGCGGCGACAACTTGCCGAGCTCGACGCCCTTGGCAAGGTTCTTCGCGATCTTGTCGATCGCGGCCTCCGCCGCCCCCGGAATGGCGTCGAACAGTCGCGCGTGGATACCGGCGACCGCGGCGACGTGCGCGATGCCGTGGCCCATCGTGCCGGCTCCGATGACCGCGATGGTGCGAACCTGGTCGAGCGTTGGAACGATCACCGCGCGAACGTACGCGATCTGCCGAGTTCTTGAAATCGTACGCGGACGACTACGAGTCGGATGCGGTACCGTGCCGCCGTGGTCGACATCGATCGTCTGCACCGCGAGCTCGAAGCGATCGTCGGGCCACGACGCGTTTCGATCCGCGAGGTCGACCTCGACGTCTACGCACGCGACATGTGGCCGCGCCTCTTGCTCGCGCATCGCGATGGCTCGCCACCGCCCCGCCGACCGCACGCCGTCGTGTGGCCCGAGCATGTTCGCGAGATCGTCGCGATCGTCAAGCTCGCGCGCGAGCAGGGCTTGCCGATCGTGCCGTACGGAGGCGGCTCCGGGGTGTGCGGCGGCGCCGTGCCGATCCACGGCGGCATCACGGTCGACACCAAGCGGATGCAGCAGCTGCGCTCGGTCCGCAACGATGATCTGATCTGCGACGTCGAAGCCGGGCTCAACGGCGAGCGGTTCGAACGCGAGCTCGAGCGCCGCGGCTACACGTTCGGCCATTTCCCATCGTCGATCTACTGCTCGACCGTCGGGGGCTGGATCGCGACCCGCGCCGCCGGCCAGCTGTCGACGAAGTACGGCAAGGTCGAAGACCGCGTCGCCGGCCTCACGATCGTCACGGGCCGCGGCGAGATCGTCGAGACCGACGGGCCGAATCGAGCGCTGCGCGGCCCGAGCTGGAGCCAGCTCATCCTCGGCAGCGAGGGCACGCTGGGGCTCATCACGTCGGCGCGCCTGCGCGTATCGCCGGCGCCGCAGCTCCGGGTGTTTCGCGGGTTCGAGATCGGCAGCGTCGAACAAGGCGTCCATGCGATCCGTCGTGTCTTGCAGAAGGGCCTGCGGCCCGCGGTCGTCCGGCTCTACGACGAGCTCGATACGCTGATCGAGTCGTTCGGTCACCACGAAGGCCCGGCCGACAAGCAGCCCGACAAGGATCCGCGCGCGCCCGCGCCACCGATCGCGACCGGCGCGTTGCCCGCGTGGCCCGATAGCGAGGCTCCCGACGACGATCCGCTGTCCGATCGCTTGATCGGCAAGCTGGTCGGCTTCGCGAAGCGGCGCGCGCTCGAGAGCGGAGGTGTCGTCAACAAGCTCGCGAATGCGGTCGCGGAGAAGGTCGCTCGCCGCGGCTGTCGGATGGTGATCGGGCTCGAAGGCGCGCGCATTCGCACCGAGGTCGAAGCCGCGTTGACGTTCGGCGAGCTCGAGGCCGCGGGCGCGCGCGACAAAGGTGAGGATCCGGGCTGGGCTTGGCTGCGCCGGCGCTACGCGGTGAGCTATCGGATGTCGCCGGTGTTTCGCGACGGCGCGTTCGTCGACACGATGGAGGTCGCCGCGAGCTGGGAGCGGCTGATGGACCTTTATCACGCCGTGCGCGCGGCGCTGTCGCAGCACGCGGTCGTGATGGCGCACTTCTCTCATGCGTATCGAGACGGCTGCTCGATCTACTTCACGTTCGCCGGTCAAGCGGACGATACCGCGACCTCGGAGCGCCGTTACGACTCGATCTGGCGCGACGGGCTCGAGGCGACGACGCGGGTCGGCGGCACGATCAGCCATCACCACGGCGTCGGCTTGCTCAAGGCGCCGTACATGGCGGGCGAGCATCGCGAGGCGATGGCGATCTTCGAGGGCATCAAGCGCAGCTTCGATCCCGACAACATCTTCAACCCGGGCAAGATGGGCCTGCGCGGAACGCCGAAGTCATGACGACGTTGCGCGAGCAACTCGTCGCCGCGGTCGGCGTCGGAGCGGTCGACGAGCTCGGCGATCCCGCCGGCTTGCGCGTCGCGCCGCGCTCCGCTGCGGAAGTCGCCGAGGTCGTTCGCCGCACCGCCGCTGCCGGGGGAGCGGTGTACCCCGTCGGCGCCGGCGGTCGCCCCGCTCACCATCACGATCCGCGACCCCGCGTGTTCATCTCGACTCGCCGGCTCGATCAGGTCTTGCAGATCGACGAGCAATCGCTGCTCGTCCACGTCCAGGCGGGCGTCACCGGGATCGAGCTCGAGCGCGTGCTCGCGCCGCGGGGCCTGTCGGTCGGCGACTATCCCCCGGCGGTGTTGGCGTCGTCGCTCGGCGGCCTGCTCGCGGTGCGTACGCCGGGAAAATCGAGCGCGCGCCACGGCTTCTTCGAGGAGGCGGTCGCCGGCGTCTCGGCGGTGCTCGCCGATGGCCGCACCGTTCACACCCGCGTCGCGCCACGGCGATCGACCGGCCCCGACTTCGCGCGCGCGTTGTGCGGCAGCGAGGGCACGATCGGCTTCATCACGTCGGCGGTGTTGCGCGTCCACACGCGTCCGGAAGCGCGGCTCGTCGCGGCGTATCGGTTATCGTCGATCGACGCTGCGGTCTCGGCCGTGTATCTCGCGCTGCGTGAGGAGGCCGAGCCTTCGGGCTTGCGGATCTACGATGCGGCCGAAGCCGCACGGCACTTCGAGGGCCTGCCCGGCATGCCGTTGCGCGATGGTGAAGTGCTGCTGTGCGCCGCGACCGCGGGCCCGACGGATCTCGCGGCGTGCGACCGCGATCTGATCACGAGCGCGGTGCTCGCGGAAGGCGGCGCGGTCGCCGAGCACGCGCTTGCCGATCTGTGGTGGCGAAGGTTGCACGCCGGAGAACCAACACCCGGTCCGGGACCGACGCTGCAGATCATGGCGAGCCCGGGCAAGCTGCGCGCGGTCTACCACGCCGTCGCGACGACCGCGGTCGAGCGCGCCGCTTCGCTGCGCACGCACATCTCTCGGTTCGATGCCGACGGCGCCGTGATGTTCTTCACGCTCGATCCCGGCGATGACGTCACCTGCGCGCATGCCGAACGATCCGCGGAGGGCGCCGGCGGTTGGTTGCTCGGCGCACGCGCGGTCAAGCTCGACCCGTATCTGCGATCGCTCCGCGATTCGCTCGATCCGAACCGGGTGCTAAACCCGGGCACGCTGGCGACATAGCACCCTGATAGCCGGCTGGCCGAGTAGCCGGCTCGATGGCGCAGCGCGGAAAGTCTGCGCAGCACCGGGGCTCGCGCGTGGTCCACCGCGTGCACTTAGTCGCCGTCATGAGGATCGTCGTCTCCTGCTTGGCGTTGACACTCGCGGCTTGTGCGTTCGACACGCCGGCCCCTGGAACGGATCCCGGCACCGGCGGTAGCGGAAAAGCCGACGGCGACGGTTCGGGCTCGGGTTCGGGCTCGGGTTCGGGCTCGGGCTCGGGCTCGGGCACCGGTTTCGCGCCGGTCCCCGACATCCAGTGCGCCGGCGCGCCCGACGCAGGCCCCGCGGGCGCGTTCAACCACGTCAGCAGCGAGATCATCTCGGCGCTCGGCGACCCGAAGCACCGCGGCTTCGACCTCGTGACGCCCGCGAGCGCCGACCCTCAAGCGCTCGAAGGGTGGATCTCCTACACGATCGCCGACAAGGCGCTCGAAGATGAAAATGTCGACGTGTTCGCGTGCAACGACCAGCAGCAGTGGGAGAACGTCGGTAGCGCGACCACCGACGACGAAGGTCACTTTTCGCTGTCGCTCACGGGCTCGGCTCGGCTCGGCATCGGCTTGCGCGATCTCTACGTGTCGGTCACCGGCGATCGCACCGGCGTGAGCTTCCTCGCGTACGTCGCGCCCGACGGCTCGCCGCTGCTCGTGTCCGATGTCGACGGCACGCTGACCTCATCCGAAGATGCGTTCGCCGAAACGATCCTGCTCGGCATCGAGCCCGATGCTCAACCCGGCGCCGCGACCGCGTATAGCGGCGCGCAAGCGAAGGGCTATCAACCGGTCTACGTCACCGCGCGCGGCAACCAATACACCACCGATACGCGCCAGTGGCTGTCGGACAAAGGCTTCCCGCGTGGCCCGGTGCGGCTATCACCATCGTTCGTCACGCTACCGGGCGGCGACACGATCGACTACAAGACGTCGACGATCACAGGGCTCGGGCAAGGCCTCGACGTCGCGATGGGTGTTGGCAACCGCGATAGCGACATCACCGCATACACGAATTCCGACGTCGCGCCCGATCGCATCTTCATCCTGTTGCCCGAGTATCAGAGTGAATGCCAAGCCGACCTCGACGCCGGTAAGGCGCTCGGCTTCACCGCGTACTCCGATCTCGCGAGCACGTACATCTCGGCGCTACCGACCGAGTAATCAGTCTGACTTCTGCATATCGGCGACGAGCTTGCGCATGAACAGCTCGATATTGCGGCGGAGCGCCGGGTCCTCGCACACCGGCAGCGCGCGGCGCCAGGTCTCGACCGCGCGCGCGTGGAGCCCCTGGCGAAAATACAGATACGCGAGCCGGGTCAACGCCGGGAAGTAGCCGGGCTGGAGCTCGACGACCGCTTCGTACTCGTCGACGGCCTCGGGCCAGCGCGACGCTCGCTGCAGCATGTTCGCGAGCATGAAGTGGAGCTTCGGGCTGACCGGATCGGTGACGAGCGCGCCGCGCAACCCCGCGATCGCGCCGTCGACGTCACCGGCGTGATAGCGCCCGAGCGCATCGGCGAGCTCGGCGTCGTGATCGATGCGCTCCTCCGGGATCAGATCGCGGAGCAGGCGCTGCACGCGCCGCATGTCGAACGGCTTCTCGAGGTACGCATCGGCCGCAACTCGCTGCAGCATCTCCTCCGGAACCTGCCCGGTGTCGACGACCGAGGTCGTGACGATCACGCGCGCGCGGGCGAGCCGGCGGCTGCGCTTGATCGCGGCGCACAGCTGGAGCCCGTCGGTGCCAGGCGTCGCGACATCGGCGAAGACCAGATCGAACGACATCGACGACAACAGATCGATCGCCTTGCCCCCGTCGCCGACCGCCTGGCACTCGAACCCGGCGCGCTCGAGCTCGGCGACGAGGTTCATCCGCGCGGTCGCGTCCGGATCGACGACCAGCACGCGCGGTTTGCCACCGACCGTGTCGGCGGGCTCGACCGTGCCAGCGCGATCGAGCTCGGCGGTGACCACGCTGTTCGTTTCGTCCGGTAACGGCGTGCGCCCGTTCGAGGTCGTCGTCGTCGAGATATGCCAATCGCCGGTCAGCGTCGAGCTCGGCCCGTGCTCCTCGGACGGTAGCTCGTCGTCGGCCTCGATCGCACGCGCCGCTTCTTCGGCGAGCGCGCGCTGCGCCTGGCGATGCTCGTCCTCGCCGCCATCGGGGTAGACGATCGCGAGGTATTGCCCCGAGCGATCGATCTCGGGGCCGATCAGGTAGGGCTCGCCCGCTTTCCACTTGCGAAAGCCGAGGCGAATCGTCCGGGCCAGCGTGAGGTCGAGCGCGAGCCGGAGCTCGACCTGCTTGCCGCGCGAGGCGCCGAGCTCGCGCGCCGGCACGATCGCGTCTTCAGGACGCGCCGCCGCGATCACCAGCGTGTGCTCGTCCTCGGCCACGACCAGCGCGCTGAAGATCCGCGCCCACTCGGCCGAGACGTGCTCCAGGACGTCCAGCCGGATCGTCGACTCGTCGAACACGATCGCGGGCCAGCCGGTCTGGGCGGAGAGCGCGGTGCACAGCTGGCGCTCGGTGGCGTAGCCGAGCGCGTAAAGCTCGGAGGCCACAGGGTGCCGGCCGCTCTGTCGCGCCAGGGCGTCGTTCAGGGCGCTCGCGTCGATCACGCCCTGCGCGATCAACAGCTGCCCGATGGAGCCTCGCACGGAAGCCCGAACGTATCACCGCTTGATCGAATGTGAGGAATGCAAGTCCTTGAGATCCTGATGACCGATCGCCGACGCGTGCTGCGCCGTGTCGAATTCACTGGCGATCAGGCATGTGATTGATAGACTCCACCGCCCTTAGGAGCCTGCGGCTTCCGGCATGTGACAGCTTGGCGCAATCGAGAACCCCTTACAAAAGTCAAACGGCTGTAGCGATTAAGGTTTTCTCGAGTAGCCGCGCCGGCACCCACATTGCTTTGTAGTAGCCCAGAGGAGAACCCGATGTCCGATTTCAGAATTGGCGAGAAGACCGTCTACCCCGCCCACGGCGTGGCTGAGGTGATCGGGATCGAGAAGAAAGAGATCAACACCACGGTGTGCTCTTTCTACGTCCTCAAGGTGCTCGCCAGCGGCATGCAGATCCTCGTGCCCAAGGACAAGGCGGACCAGGTCGGGCTCCGCCCGGTCGCGACCTCGGGCGAGATCGACGAAGTATTCGACATCCTTCGCGAGAAGGACGTCCACATCGACAAGCAGACGTGGAACCGGCGCTATCGCGGGTTCATGGAGAAGATCAAGACCGGCTCGTTGTTCGACGTCGCCGAGGTCTATCGCGACCTGTATCGCCTGAAGACCAGCAAGGTGCTGTCGTTCGGCGAGCGCAAGATGCTCGAGAGCGCGAAGCAGCTGATCGTCAAGGAGCTCGCGGTCGCCCGGAAATGGACCGAGGAGAAGGTCGAAGCCGAGCTCGAGAAGGCCTGCGCGTAGTCTGCCCCGGTTGGTGGTGCTTGCCTTTAGCGAAACCGGCGTGTTAGGGCTGCGAGCCGCATGCAGGTTCACGTAGCTCAGGCAGAAATCTGGACGTTGCCGGTCGACGCCGTGGTCAACCCGGCGAACTCGCTGGGCATCATGGGCGGTGGTATCGGTGGGTCGCTCAGGCGCCAAGGGGGCGACGTGATCCAGCAGGCCGCCATGGCCGCCGCGCCGATCGCGGTGGGTGCTGCATTGGTGACGACCGCCGGCCAGTTGCCCGCGAAGAACGTCATCCACGTACCGACGATGGAAGAGCCCGGGATGAAGATCGGCGCCGAGAACGTCCGGCGTGCCGCGCGCGCCGCGTTGATCGCTGCCGACCGCAACGGCTTCAAGGTCATCGCGATCCCGGGCATCGGCACCGACCTGGGCGACGTACCGGTCGACGAAGCCGCACGCGCGATCGTCGAAGAAGTCCGCGCGCACCGCCGGCCGAATCCGGAGACGATCTATCTCGTCGACATGAACGAGTACATGATCGCCGCGCTCGAAGAGGCCCTGCGCAACGCGCAGGCGAACCTCTAGCGGCGACTGCGCGCGAACCGCGATCGCGCCGCTCGAATCAAGTCGACGCTATCACACGGAAAATCTGCGCGTCCGCGCGTTGACCGGCAACGCGGTCGCCATATACTGCGCTCGCTTTGCAGCTCGCTGCATATATGCCTGCCGGGGTCGCGATCGCGTTCGCCCTTGGTTTCAGCTGTCTGTTCACCGCGCTCGCGGTCCTGATCGGGCCGAAGGCGACGAACCCGGACAAGCTCAAGCCGTTCGAGTGCGGCTCCGAGCCGATCGGGTCGCCGCGCGGCCGCTACTCGGTGCGGTTCTATCAAGTCGCGATCTTGTTCCTCGTGTTCGATATCGAGGCGGCGTTCATGTACCCGTGGGCGATCCTCTACAAGCAGCTGTCGACCGTCTCGACGGTGATCAACGGCGTCCGCGTGACCGGGGTCAGCGTGTTCGGGTTCGTCGAGATGCTCGTGTTCGTCGCGATCCTGGTCGTCGCCCTCGCCTACGTGTGGAGAAAGAAGGCGATCGGATGGGACTAGAGCTCACCACGACTCGTCTCGAGAACGCCGCCGAGTGGGCCAAGCTCGCGAAGCAAAGCCTGCTCGACAAAGCGACGAACTGGGGTCGCAAGTTCTCGCTGTTCACGTACCCGTTCGTCACCGCGTGCTGCGGCATGGAGTTCATGTCGGTCGCGGGTCCGAAGTACGACATCGCGCGGTTCGGCGCGGAGTTCCCGCGGTTCTCGCCGCGGCAGAGCGACCTGTTGATGATCGTGGGTACGATCACCGAGAAGCAGGGCCCGGCGTTGAAGCGCGTGTTCGACCAGATGGCCGAGCCGAAGTGGGTGATCGCGTTCGGCGTGTGCGCCTCGACCGGCGGCTTCTACCAGAACTACAGCGCGATGCCCGGCGCCGATCAGGTCATCCCGGTCGACGTCTACATCCCGGGCTGTCCACCGCGGCCCGAGCAGGTGCTCGACGCGCTGATCCTGCTGATGGAACGGATCCAGGCCGGTCGCGGCCACAGCCAGGTTCGGACGAAGCGCGCGCAGCTAGTCGCGACCGCGAATGACTCGGAGTAACCCGTGGCTCAAAAAGTCCTCGATGCGCTGACCGCGAAATGGCCCGACGCGATCGTGCGCACCGGCTCGGCGCACGGCGACGAGATCGTCTGGGTGAAGCGAGAATCGCTGATCGATGTCGCGACCTGGCTGCGCGACGACCCCGCGATGGCGTTCGATTCGCCGGTGTTCTGCACCTGCATCGACTGGCTCGACTGGCGCCCGACCGGCCGCCCGCCGTCGGAGACGTGGAGCGAGGACAAGCCGCGGTTCACCGTGTGCTACCAGCTGCGCTCGCTCGCTCATCATCATCGGCTGCGCGTCGAGATCGAGCTCCCCGAGCACGATCCGCGCCTGGCCTCGCTGTCCGGGTTGTGGCCCGCGTTCAACTGGCAGGAGCGCGAGACGTTCGACATGTACGGCATCCGGTTCGATGGCCATCCCGATCTGCGGCGGATCTACCTGTACGAAGAGTTCATCGGCTATCCGCTGCGCAAGGACTACCCGAAGGAAAAACGCCAACCGTTGGTCCGTCGCGACGACCTGATCGACGCGCCCCACAAGGCGGAGCACGAGTAATGCCCGATCAATCGACGCTCAAGCAGCTCGTGCTCGGTCGCAAAGCCGTGCAGGACCTGTCGGACGAAGAGCACGCGCTGCCACCCGACTTGATGACGATCAACATGGGCCCGTCGCACCCCGCGATGCACGGCACCGTGCGGATCGTGCTGACCGTCGACGGCGAGAAGATCGTCAAGGGCGACGTCCAACCGGGTTACTTGCATCGCTGCTTCGAAAAAGAGTCCGAGTACGCGACCTACACGCAGGTGTTCCCGTACACCGACCGGCTCAACTACGTCTCGCCGATGATCAACAACGTCGGCTGGGCGATGGCGGTGGAGAAAGTGCTCGGGATCTACGGCAAAGTGCCGAAGCGCGCCGAGTACATCCGCGTGATCGTCAGCGAGATGTCGCGCATGACCGATCACCTGACGTGCCTCGGCGCATCGGCGATGGAGCTCGGCGCGTTCACCGCGTTCTTGTACTTCTTGAAGGCGCGCGAGTGGCTGTACGAGCTGCTCGAGACCGTGTCGGGCGCGCGGCTGACCCACAGCTACGTCCGCGTCGGCGGCGTCGCGAAGGACCTGCCGGCCGGGTTCGATGCCAGCCTGACGAACTGCCTCGAGCGGATCGACGGCGTGGTCGCCGAGGTCGAAGGCCTGCTCAACAACAACAAGATCTTCTACGACCGGATGAGCGGCATCGGCGCGATGACGAAGGCCGACGCGATCGCGACCGGCTGCGTCGGACCGATCGCGCGGGCGTGCGGCGTCGACTACGACGTGCGCCGCGACTATCCGTACTCGATCTATCCCGAGCTCGAGTTCGACGTGCCGGTCGGCACGAGCGGCGACTGCCTCGATCGCTACCTCGTGCGCGTCGAGGAGCTCAAGCAGTCGCATTCGTATCCTGCGCCAGTGCCTCGTGCAGATCCCGGCCGGCCCGATCATGATCGACGATCCTCGCGTCGCGCTGCCGCCGAAGACCGACGCGTACAACACGATCGAGTCGATGATCCGCCACTTCAAGCACATCATGGACGGCATCCGCGTCCCGGCCGGTGAGGCGTACGCGTTCGTCGAAGGCGGCAACGGCGAGCTCGGCTTCTTCATCGTCGCCGACGGCACCGGCCGTCCGTACAAGGCGTATTGCCGCTCGCCGTCGTTCGTCCACCTGTCGACGTCCGAGCAGCTGATCAAGGGTCACCTGATCGCCGACGTCGTTCCGATCTTCGGCATGATCAACATGATCGGCGGGGAGTGCGATAAGTAAGTGAGCGACCAAGTCACCCTCACGATCGACGGGCACCAGGTCAGCGTCCCGAAGGGCACGAACGTGCTCGAGGCGGCGAAGCTCGTCGGCATCGAGATCAGCGCGTTTTGCTATCACCCGGGCTTGCCGGTCGTCGCGCAGTGCCGGCAATGCCTGGTGTCGGTCGAGAAGAACCCGAAGCTGCAGCCGAGCTGTCAGCAGACGTGCGGCGAAGGCATGGTCGTGCACACGACCGACGCGCAGTCGACGCTCGCCCGCAAGCAGCAGCTCGAGTTCACGCTCGTCAACCATCCGATCGATTGCCCGATCTGCGACAAGGCGGGCGAGTGCACGCTGCAGAAGCTGTACTTCGACCACGACAACGCGAACTCGCGGGTCGACACGCCGAAGGTGCACAAGGCGAAGGTCGTCGACCTCGGGCCGCATATCGTGCTCGATCAAGAGCGCTGCATCCTGTGCTCGCGCTGCATCCGCGTGTGCGACGAGGTCGCGGGCCAGCATCAGCTCGAGTTCGCCTATCGCGGCGACCACGAGCTCCTGACGACCGCGCCCGGCGAGCAGCTCGACAACGCGTACTCGCTCAACACCGTCGACGTCTGTCCGGTCGGTGCGCTGACCGCGAAGGACTACCGGTTCACGATGCGCGCGTGGGAGCTCGACGCGACGCCGAGCGTGTGCCCCGGCTGCTCGACCGGCTGCAACATCGAGATCCATCACAAGAACGGCCGCGCCTGGCGACTGATTCCGCGGCTCAACGCGGACGTCAACAAGTACTGGATGTGCGACGAGGGTCGAGATACCTATCACGAGCTGCGCGATCGAGCGGCTCGCGTCGGCGACGGTCGACGGCCTGCCCGCCGGCTGGGATCGCGCGATCGCGCACGCGGCGAAGCGGCTCGGCGTGCTCCTCAAGGACCCGGCGCAGATCGGCGTCGTGTTGTCGGCGGTTCACAACAACGAGGACAACTTCGCGCTCGCCCGGCTCGCGATCGAGTGGAAGGTCGGCCACGTGTTCGTCGCCGGCAGGCCACCGGTTCCGGCTCGCGCCGACGGCAGGCTCAAGACCGCCGACGTCAACCCGAACACCGCCGGGGTCAAGGCGATCGCCGAGGCGCTCGGGCTGACGACCCGGCCCGCCTACGAGCTCGAAGCCACGCTCGGGTCGCTGCGCGCGCTGATCGCGCTCGGCGACGTGCTGCCGGGCGCGCCGACCGCGAAGCTCAAAGAGCTCGAGCTGATCTCGATCAGCGCGCACGAACGCGGCGCGGTGCCACACGCCAAGGTCGCGTTGCCTTCGGCCGCGTGGGCCGAGTGCGCCGGCACGATCACGAACGCCAAGGGCATGGTGCAACGCAACACGCGGCCTTCGCGCCGCCCGGCCAAGCGCTCGCGGGCTGGGAAGCGGTCGTCCGGCTCGCCCATGCGACCGGCGTCAAGCTGCCGTGGGTTCATGCGCGCGACGTGTTCAAAGACATGACCGGGCGAGTCCCGGCGTGGAAGGACCTGACCTGGCCGCGCGAAGCTCGTCCGCTCGCGTTGCGGTTCGCGGGGAGCCGAGGCTGATGCGCAAGCGCCTCGTTTCATGGGTCGCCGCAGTCGTCGCGGTCGTCGGCCTCGGTGCTTGCAGCCACGGCGATCCGGGCTCGGTCGCGGTCGTCAACTGCAACGACAACTCCCCGGTCGAGACGATCACCGCGAGCTCGAACGGGTTCACGCCGACCGAGATCGCGATCCACCCCGGCGACGTCGTGCGGTTCGCGATGTCGGGGACGGAGTCGGTGCTGTCCGGCCATACGCCGGTGCCGATCGAAGACAGGGTCGACGAATCGAAGAAGCAAGCGCCGAAGCCGCAGAGGTTCAAGGACGACGGCTCGGTCGCCGCGAAGGCGCTCGTCGTCGGCCAGCGCTCGACCGCATGCTTCGAGTTCGATGCGACCGGCACCTACGGCTTTCACTCGCCGCAGAGCGTCGACGGCACGGTCTACGTGCGTTCGCACGCCGGCGAGATCGTCGCCTCGGTGCTGGACTGGCCCGGCGTCAAATGGGTGTTCCTGATCCTCGCGCTCGTCATGCCGCTCGCGTCGCTCCTGACCTGGGCCGAGCGCCGGCAGAGCGCGATGATGCAGGATCGGCTCGGCCCGAACCGCGCAAACATCGGCCCGATCAAGCTGTTCGGCATCCTGCACTTCGTCGCCGACGCGGTGAAGATGATCTTCAAGGAAGACTTCATCCCGGAGAACGTCCACAAGGGACTGTTCACGCTCGCGCCGATCCTCGCGCTCGCGCCGGTGCTGATCGCGTTCTGCATCATCCCGTTCGGCCCGGACGATCTTTCCGCACCAGCTGACCAGCCATCTCGACCCGTACAAGCTCGCGACGAACCCGGGCGCGGTCGAGTTCGCCGACTCGATCCGACTGCAGATCTTCTCGGTCGACTACGGCCTGATCTTTTACTTCGCGGTGCTCACGCTCGCGAACTACGGCGGCACGATCGCCGGCTGGGCGAGCTACAACAAGTGGGCGCTGCTCGGCGGCCTGCGCAGCTCGTCGCAGATGATGTCGTACGAGGTCGCGATGGGCTTGTCGCTGATGGGCGTGTTCGTGCTCACCGGCCACCTCGACCCCGGCGTGATCGTGGACCAAGGGGCGACCGCTAACATGTCGGCGGCGCACCAGTGGTCGCCTTCTCATCCGCTCAACTGGCTGTGGTTGTGGCAGCTGCTCGCGCTCGTGCTGTTCTTCACCGCGTCGATCGCCGAGACCAAGCGCGCGCCGTTCGACATCCCGGAAGGCGAGCCCGAGATCATCGGCTACTTCGTCGAGTACTCCGGCATGCGCTGGGGCATGTTCTTCCTCGCGGAGTTCATCGAGATCGTCTTCATCTCGGCGGTGATCGCGACCGTGTTCTTCGGCGGCTGGCAAGTGCCGTTCCTCGATCCCGACGGCTTCCGGTTCGGCGGCTACGTCGACATCATCAACGGCCACCACGTCTCGGCCGGCGGCTTCTTGTTCGGCCTGCCGCACGGGGTAGTCGTGGCCGCGCAGTTCGCGGCGTTCGGGCTCAAGGTCGTGCTGCTGTCGATGTTCCAGCTGTTCGTCCGGTGGACGCTGCCGCGGTTCCGCGTCGATCAACTGATGAACCTCGGCTGGAAGCTGCTGCTGCCGCTCGCGCTCGCGAACGTCATGCTGACCGCGCTCGTTCGCCTCATCCTCATGCAGCTCGGGTGGTGATCATGTCCGCCGCACACGACGACCACGACGACGCGCCGACCGACGGCCCCAAAGTGCTCGCCACGAAGGGCAAGAGCCGCACGCTGCAAGTCCATCGCCCGGCACCCCACGAGGTGTCGTTTCTCGCGGCGACGTCTCAGGGACTCGGCATCACGCTCAAGCACTTCGCGAAGAACTTCTTCACGCCGCTGCGCAAAGCCGCCGCGCGCTCGAAGGCCGGCGCGCCGACCGAGAAGACGTGGAACGAGATCGAGACGGTCGAGTACCCGGAGGAGAAGGTCACGTACCCGGAGCGATTCCGCGGCCTCCATCGCCTGATGATGCGCGACGACGGCCAGGTTCGCTGCGTCGCGTGCATGTGCTGCCCGACGGTGTGCCCGGCGCACTGCATCACGATCGTCCCGGAGGAGAGCGACAGCAAGTCGATCGAGAAGCGCCCGGCGATCTTCGAGATCGACGAGCTGCGCTGCGTGGTGTGCGGCCTGTGCGTCGAGGCGTGCCCGTGCGATGCCATTCGCATGGACACCGGCGTGCACGCGCACCCGGTCGAGGATCGCGCCGATGCGATCGAGACCAAGGAATCGATGCTGAAGCGCGGCATCAAGTCGATCGCGAAGCAAGGCGGCGCCGGTCCCGACTGGCGCACCGATCCGACCGGCTCGGGTAAGTCACCGTCCGGTCACTGATCGCGCCGCGCTACTCGATGACCGTGCCGACGCAGGCCGCGATGTCGAAGAAGATGAAGGCGAGCGCCTTCTCCTGCGGTGACAGCGGCTCGAGCTGACCGTTGCTGTCGACCGCGCAGCCGTTCGGGTACGGCACCGACGAGCTCGACGTCGAGCCCGAGGCGACGTGCATGTCGGAGAACACGACCTTGCCGCAGCGCTGGCTGCCATCGACGTCGAGCGGCGTCGTGAACTGGAGGTCCTGCACGCTGGTGTGGCTGTTGTTGGCGGGGAGCATCGGATCGACGTACGCCCAGCGCTCGGACTGCATCGGGTCGTTCGAGGCGAGCGTGTAGCGGGCTTCGCTGATCGGGATCTGGTCGCGCGTCGTCGACGCGCCGACGTTCACCAACCAAGTCGCGAACGACGGGCCCTTCGCGTTGCTGTTCTCGTCGATGCTCGCGATCGCGTCGTCTTGATCTTCGGGTGCATCGTAATCGAACGTCGCGACCGCTTCCCAGTCGGTGAGCCCGTGCGAGAGGTTGCCACCCTCACCGCCGATCCAGATGTTTTGCCAATGCGACATGAACACGCGACCGCCGGCGCTCGCGTAGTCGTGGAGTGCCTGCATCGCGCTCTGCGGCTTGCTCGCCTGATACTGGCCGCCCTCGCAAGAGAACATCACGATGTCGTACTTCGACAGGCTCGCGGTCGTAG
This sequence comes from uncultured delta proteobacterium, assembly GCA_963848295.1. GTDB lineage: Bacteria > Myxococcota_A > Polyangia > Haliangiales > Haliangiaceae > JABFXX01. Next base: position 1,489,595 of record CAWKDB010000010.1, read on the forward strand.
CCCACAGCGTCTCGGCATCGCCGAACGCCAAGCCCGGACCGCCCGGCCATGCCGGATCGAACGTCGTCGCGCCTTCGCCGTGCCCCGCGCCCCCGTTCGCGAACAGCTGCACGTGACCGCCGCCCGCGTCGTTCGTGATCTCGGTCGGATCGATGCCGAGCTTGTAGACGAGGCACTCGAGCGCATCGAACGCGCCGGTCGTCACCGCGATGAACGGCATGTCGACTTTCGGTTGGCCATTGCCGTCGACCGCGGTGTTCGGCGACAGGTCGCTGCGGCTCTTCGGCAGCGTGGTGTCGACGGTCGCGACCGGCGCGCTCACACACGCATCGACGTGCGGCACGATGAGTTGGCGCCGCCACTTGCCGACCTGGATGACGAGCGGCACCGCGTCGGTCGCCGGCACGTTGCGCAGCGTGAAGTTGCCTGCTTCGTCGGTGGTCGTCGACACCACCGCGCCACCGAGCAGACCGTTGTTGCAGTTGTCGCACGTCACGCCGGTCGCGAGCGGACCCGGATCGGAGAACGGCACGTAGACGTTCACGCCGTAGAGCGGCAGCGTGCCGTTCGGTGCGTAGACCGTGCCCGTGAGGATCGTCGCGTCCGGTGCGAGCCCGCGCGGCACGCAGTTGACTTGAAAGCACGCGAGGCCTGCGGTGCACGCGGCGTCGGCCGTGATCACGTCGGGCGTAGCATCCGCGGCCAGCGTGTGATGGTGGTTGCCGCAGGCGCCGAGCGCGCTGACCAAGAGCAGCGCGCGAGTCATGTGCTTCATCGTGGCCGCGGAGAATACAGAGACCGCTGATCGAGTCCAGCGCGATCTCGCTCGCAGCGACTATCCGGCGCGCGTGGATTCTGACGTTTCGGCGATCGGCGAGCAAGAGCCGACTGCGCGCGATCCGTGAGTGATCCGGAAGTGATCGACGGCGCGTTTTTCCATTGACGGATCGAAACGCGATCCTTAGATTCATAAGCGAGCACCGACGGTCCGATGCGAGACCCGGGGTGAATCTGTCTCCTACAATAGCTATCCAGGGATCTGCCTCTGTTCTGGGTGTGCACGCCCGCTCGTCGGGAAGCCCAAAGGATTATGCGGAGCCCACCTACGCCAAACGTAGGGGGTAGAAAACCCTACGGTCGGACGGTCGTGCTCATTTTGGGGCGCAGTGGTTAATCGCCACTGCGCCCCGTTCCTTGTTTCGGCGGTGGCGATCGCCGGATGCGGGAGCGCGCCGGCACCGATCGAGGTCAGCTCGGGTCGGATGACCGCGCAGATCTATTCCGACCCCGCACAGATCGTCCTGCGCGTCGACGACGCGATCGTGTGGCAGACCGAGCGCGGCGGCGGCAACGCGGGCAGCGGCCCACCGAACGGCTTCGCGGCGGTCGGACCGCTCGACGTCGCGGTCGAGATGGAGTTCGGGTCGTTCGAGTTCACCGAAGCGACCGCATCGGAGGTGTGGACGACGATCGATCAGCTCGGCGCGATCACGCCGACCGCGACCGGCGCCTCGTTCGAGCTCCGCCACGGCGACACGAAGATCGGCACCGGCACGCTCGACTTCGACACCGCGCTCGAATCCGGAGCGAATCCGGGTGCAGCGGGCTTTCCAGGTCACATCCGGATCACGTTGTTCGCCGACACCGGCGATCGGATCTCGCTCGCCACGCCGTGTGGAGCGAACGAGCACTTCGCCGGGCTCGGCGGACAATCGTTCGACGTCGACCACCACGGCCAGACGGTGCCGCTGTGGGTGCAGGAAGACGGTATCGGGAAAGATCCGACCCCTGACGATCAGTACAGCGGCATCTGGTTCTTGACCGGCCGCCGGCACTCGACCCACTCGCCGCAGCCGATGCTGCTGTCATCGCAAGGCTATGCGCTCGCGGTCGATACGAACGCGCGCGCGGTGTTCGCGCTGTGCTCGGAGCAGCCGGATGTCGCGCGGTTCGAAGCGTGGGAGCCGACGCTCGATCTGGACGTGTTCATCGGCGATGACGCCTCGCCGCGCGACGCGCTCGGCCTGATGGATGCGTGGGTCGGCAAGCCGGCGACGCCTCCGGCGACGGTGTTCGCGCCGTGGGTCGACGCGATCATGGGCTCGGCGAGCGTCCGTCAGGTCGCGGGCGCGCTGCGCAGCAACGGCATCTCGTCGTCGGTGATCTGGACCGAGGATTGGCGCGGCGGCGGCGAAGGCGCGACCGGCTACGCGATCACCGAGGACTGGCGCGTCGATCGCACGCTGTATCCGGACTTCGAACAGCTCGCGAGCGACCTGCACTCCGCCGGGTTCGCGTTCGCGACCTACAACAACACGTTCCTCGACTCGGCCGCGGACATCTACGCCGAGGCGACCGGCGACGGCTACGGGCTGCACGACGGCAATGGCGCGACGTACACGTTCATGGACGACACGTTCGCGCAGGGATCGATGGTGGATCTCACGAACCCCGCCGCGGTCGCGTACACGAAGAGCGTCTATAGCGAAGGCATCGCGCTCGGCGCCGACGGCTGGATGGCGGACTTCGGCGAATGGCAGCCGACCGACGCGACGCTCGCATCCGGCGAGAGCGCGCTCGCCGTTCACAACCGCTACCCGGTCGATTGGGCGCAGCTCAACCACGACTTGCTCGCGAGCGCGCCGGCCGGGCGACCCGATCCGATCTACTTCATGCGCTCGGCGTGGCTGCACTCGCAGCCGCTCGTCCAGGTCCTGTGGCCCGGCGATCAGCAGACCGACTTCTCCGACGGTGACGGCTTCCCATCGGTCGTGCCGATGGGCATCGGTCTCGGCGTCACCGGGTTTCCGTACTTCGGCAGCGACATCGCCGGCTACATGAGCCAGGGCACCTCGCCGACGACCGAGGAGCTGTTCTATCGCTGGGTCACGTTCGGCGCGCTATCGCCGGTGATGCGCACCCATCACGGCCGCAGCGCGGAGCAGAACTTCCAGTGGCAACACGACGCGAGCTCGATCGCGCACTTTCGGCGATGGGCTCGCTTCCACATGCAGCTCGCCGCCTATCTCCAGGGCTCGATCGGCAGCTTCGAGCGCGATGGCCTGCCGCTGTTCCGCCTGACCGCGCTGGAATATCCCGACGAAGATTGGGCGTGGACCGCGACCGACGAGTACATGCTCGGCGATCGGATCTTGGTCGCGCCGGTGAACGTGCAGGGTGCGACGTCGCGTCCGGTGCAGCTGCCGGCGGGCACGTGGTATCCGCTACTCGGCGGCGCCGCGACCGCGGGCGCGATCACCGCGAACGCCGCGATGACCGAGATCCCCGCGTTCGTGCCGGCTGGCTCGCTGCTCGTGCTCTATCCCGATGGCGTCGACTCGACGATCGACGCGACCGGCGTGGTCTCGCTATCGACGATCGGTGGCGACCGCGAGGTCTGGCTCTATCCCGGCACTGCCGACGATCCCGCGCGCGCGGGCTGGAGCGATGCGATGGGCGCCGCCGGGACCGCGCAGTGGACGTGGAGTGGCGGCGGCGCGCTGCCGACCACCGCGACGTGGAACGGCGCCACGGTGACGATCACGCCCGGCGCCGGCTACGTCACGATCGCGGTGGTCGGCGACGGCACGCTCCAGCTCGACACCGGCGGCCAGCTCGTGATCGCGCGCGGCTCGCCGACCGCGAATGTCACGGTGCGGGTCTACGGCGGCTAGGGCGCGGACAGCCAGGCGGCGAGGTCGTCGATCACCTGCTTGTCGACATGGGCCGGCTTGACGTAGTCGCCGGGCCCGGGCGGGCCCTCGCCAACGTTGAACGCGTGGCTCAGACCTGGATACGTGTGAAACGTGACGTTCTGGTCGTGAGCGAGCGCGGTCTTCCAGCGCGCGAAGTCGACGGTCGGCGACACCTGGTAGTCGCGCTCGCCTTGCAGCACGAGGATCGGAATCTTGAGCTTCGCGGCCACGCGCTCCGGGTGGTAGCCGCGGACGTCGAGGAAGTATGCGCCGGTGAAGGGATGGCCGCCGAACGGATTGTCGATCACGTCGTCGGGCTTGAGCTTCGGGTTGTCGATCGCCGCCTTGAACTTCTCGGCCTTGGCGATCAGGTCGTCGACCTTCGGCTCGCCTGGCTGGATGGTCTTGAAGTAGTGCCCCTGCATCAGGATCGAATCCGCGAGCGGCTGGGTCGACCCGGCGAAGATCACGAGCCGCTTGATCGCCGGATCGGCCTGCGCGATGCGAGGCGCGAGGTAACCGCCTTGACTGTGCCCGAGCAGCGCGATCCGCGACGCGTCGACCTCGGGCACCGTACGCAACAGCGCGACCGCGGCGTGCGCGGCGTCGTCGACCTCGTCCTTCTGAGTGCGCACACCCTCGGGGTGGACGAGCGAGCGCTTGTCGTAGCGCAGCACCGCGATGCCGTGGCTCGCCAAGCCCCACGCGAGATCGTGGAACACCTCGATCGAGCCCATGACCTCGTCGCGAGTGCCCGGCCCCGAGCCGTGAACGAGCACGACCGCGGGCACGTGGTGCGCACCCTTCGGCAGCGTCAGCGTGCCGGGCAACGCGGGATTGCCGATCGACACCTCGCGCTCCTCGAATGCATCCGGTGTCGCGTACGAGGGCGGTTGCCACGGCAGCGGCGCGACCGAGAGCCCCGCGATGCGATGGTCGGGCGCGAACACGATGCGGATCACGACCCGCTTGCCGGCGAACGCGGTGGTCGCCGACGCGATCTGCATCCCGGCCTCGGCCTCGAGCTCCACGCGGTCGACGCTGACGTACGGCCCGACCTGCTTCTGCAACTCGCTCCACAGCTCCGCGAGCTTGTCGACCGGCATCGCGCCGCGCATCCGATCGTCGAACATCGCGAACGCGCCGTGAACGTCGGCGTGCGCGAGCATCGCGATGAAGTCCTTGGCGCGAACGTCGTCACTCGCGACCGGCTCGGGCTTCGGCGCCGGGGCCGGGGCTGGGGCAGGCGTCGGTGGCGCGACCGGCTTCGGCGCCGGGTGAGAGCCGCAGGCCACGAGCAGGGCGAACGCGAGGCGCTTCATGCGTGCGGTTCTACCGCGCGAGCAAGCTCGATGGAATGACGAGCTCGTGCGTGACCGCGCCCGATGCGATCGTCACGACGGCGTAGTGCCGCGCGCCGTTGTATTGCGGCATCGGGAATCGCGCGAACAGCCGGCGCACGCGCGGATCTTCGTGTAGCCGCCAGCCTTCGGCGCGCTGCGACTGGAACGGAATCGTCGCGACGCCGATCGGCGCGACCGAGACCTCGATGCCCGGCGGCGCGCTCGCGCGAATATCGTCCTTCGACAGCTGGATCTCGATCGAGCCCTGCGCCTCGGGCATCGCGTCGACGAGACAACGCCAGTCGCCGATCCGCAGCTCGACAAACGACAGCCGGACCCAGCGCCTGAGCTCGCCCGCGGGGGGCGCGACGGCGGCGGCGGTGGTCGGCGGGATCGGGCCGGCCTCGTCCCGGCACACGCCGTACGGGAGCTCGAGCACGAACGTCTTGTCGTCGACCTTGACCGCGAGCCAGGTATCGGCGAGCGGATCGTCGGGCCACGGCAGCGTCCACAGCCCGCGGTAGTGCCACCAGCCACCGCTGCCGGTCGCGCCGGCGAACACATCGTCGTCGGTCGCGATCTCGTAGCGCCGAGTGCCCGAGTAGAGCGCGAGCTCGAACGCCTTGGCGGTCGGCAGCTCGCTCTGCGCTTCCTTGCCTTCTTGGACGCGCGTCGCGAGCTGGAAGATCAGGCCGTCGGCGGTCGACGTGAGCAGCGCTTGCAGATCGGCGCCGTTCGCGTAGCGCGACGGCAACGCATCGAACGTGATCGTGGACCAGCTTGTCGTCATCGGCAGAAGTGCCCGCTTCCAATCGGTGGGCAGCCGCGTAGTGCGAGGACGTCCATCGTCATCGCAACGCCGACATGGATCAAGACCCCACCCCAGATCGATCGCGTGCGCATCGCGAGCGTGCCGAGGATCAGGCCGGCGCCGATGGCCCCGATCGTCTCCGGCCACGGCTTGCCGTAGTGGATCATGCAATACGGCACGATCATCACGAAGATCGCGTTCGCGCCGAACGCCCGGCGCAGACCCTGGAGCAGAAACCCGCGAAAGAAGATCTCGAGCGCCAAGAACTGCGCCGCATAGGCGGCTTCCCAGATCCACAGGTCGGTGCCCGAGCGATTCGCCATGCGATAGAACGGGTAGGTCTGGCGGAACATCTCGGTCCGCGACGCGAGGAACACCGCGGGCAAGACGCACAAGAACAGCGTCGCGTAGATCCACAGGTGCTTGAAGAACCCGCGCCCCGAGACGTGGTAGTCGCGGATGTGCTCGCCCGGGGTCACGAGCAACACGCCCCACGGGATCACGACGTAGCCGATCACGCGCCACGCCGACCACCAGATGTAGCTCTTGAGCACGTAGTACGGATCGTGGCCGTGCTGCGGGAACACCTTCTGGAACGTCTCGTCGTCGCCGACGTACCACTGCACGGTCAGCCCGATCGCCGCGGTCACCATCACGAGCACGACGCGCCAGCTCGTGCGCCCCGCTTCGTCCGGATCTCGGACGGTCTCGCGATCGATCGCGCGCCACTGGTCGATCGAGACCTTGCGGATCATCCGCGCCAGCCACGACGCGAGCCGCGCGGGTCGCGACGGCGGAAACACCTAGGCGCCTTTGGCCGCGGGGGCCGTCGGCTTCGCGGGCGCGGCCGGTTGCTTGGCGATCAGCTCGGCCGCCTTGCGCAGCCGCCGCCGCGTGATCTCCTTGCCGATCACCGCCATCGTCTCGAACAGCGGGGGCGATGCCTTGCGACCGGTCACCGCGAGCCGGAGCAGCGTGAACGAGTGCTTCGTCTTCCAGCCCAGCGCCTCGGTCCACGCGCGACCGACCTGCTCGAGCATCGCGCCGTCCCAGCCGACGTGAGCCTCGAACCGCTCGACGTAATCGAGCAGCGCCGCCGCGACCGCGCCCGGCGCGACCTCGGGCACCGCCATGTCGGCGAGCACCGGCGCGTAGTCGAGCTCGCCGGAGAACAAATACTCGGTCGCCGGGATGAACTCGTCGAGCTTCTTGATCCGCTCGCGGACGAGCGGCAGGACCTTGACGAGCTGCTCGCGATTGAGCCGCCACTTGATCAGCTCGTCGGCGAGCTGCTCGTACGTCAGCTCGTGCAGGTACTGCTCGTTGAGCCAGGTCAGCTTCGCGAGATCGAACACCGGGCCGCCGAGCGAGATCCGATCCCACGAGAACGCCGCGATCATCTCGTCGAGCGTGAACTTCTCGCGGTCGCCGCCGAACGACCACCCCATCGTGCCGAGGAAGTTGAGCAGCGCTTGCGGCAACACGCCGATGTCCCGGTAGTAGTTGATCGAGACCGGGTGCTTGCGCTTGCTGATCTTCGTCTTGTCCTTGTCCGGGTTGCGGAGCAACGGCATGTGGATGAACTCGGGCGGGTCCCAGCCGAACGCCTTGTAGAGCAGGACGTGCTTCGGCGTCGACGAGATCCACTCCTCGGCGCGCACGACGTGCGAGATCTCCATCAGGTGATCGTCGACGACGTTCGCGAGGTGATAGGTCGGCAGGCCGTCCGACTTGATCAGCACCTGATCGTCGAGGTCCTTGGCATCGCGCGAGATGGCGCCGCGCAGCTTGTCGACGAACTCGACCGCGCCCGCGACCGGGACCTTGAGCCGGATCACGTGGGACTCGCCCGCGGCCGCACGCTTGGCGCCGTCGCCGGGAGCGAGATCACGGCAGTGGCGATCGTAGCCGAGGGTCTGCTTCGCGGCTTTTTGCACCGCGCGGACCTGCTCGAGGCGCTGCTCGGTGCAGAAGCAGCGATACGCCTCACCGCGCGCGAGCAAGATGTCGGCGTGCTCCTTGTAGATCGCGCTGCGCTCGCTCTGCCGGTACGGGGCAAACGGCCCCCCGACGTCCGGCCCTTCGTCCCACGACAGGCCGACCCAGTGCAGCGCGTCGTAGATCATCTGCTCGGAGTCGGCGCGCGCGCGCGTCTGATCGGTATCTTCGATGCGCAGCACGAGCTTGCCGCCCTGCTGGCGCGCGAACACGTAGTCGAACAGCGCGATGTAAGCGGTGCCAACGTGCGGATCGCCGGTCGGCGATGGTGCGATCCGCACACGCACGGGCCGGACGGCTGGTGCCATGGTGGGACCTTGTAACATGGCGTGATAGCCTCAGGAAGATGCGCAGCCTCGGGCTCGTCGCGGTCGTCGTCGCGGTCCCCTTTGGCTCCGCGAGCGCGGCGCCGATGCACGTGTCCGGTACGGTGACGAGCGCGGTCGCGCGCTGGACCGCGGACGGCAGCCGGATCGTCACCGAATCGATCGTGCACACGGTCGACGGCGACGTCGCGGTCAGTCAGCTCGGCGGCACGGTCGACGGCTTGACGATGCGGACATTCCCGGGCCTGTACATCTTGCAGCCCGGAATGGACGTCGACGTCAGCGCGCACGGCGACGTCGACCTTTCGATGCAGCCGCACGTCGTGGTCGATGATGTCGTCGTCAACTACACGCCGTACTTCGTGCGCACCGGCCCGACGAAGGCCGGCCACGACCTGTACTGGGAGTCGGGCTGCATCTTCGTCACGGTCGACTCCGACGGCACCAAGGAGATCGCAGGCGACGACGAGTTTCCGATCGTCGACGCCTCGATCCAGACGTGGAACACCGACTGCGCATCGTGCTCGTACATCCAGGTCAAGAATCAGGGCAAGAGCGCGGCGCCGATGGAGGTCGGTAACGACGGCATCAACCTCATCAAGTTTCGCGACTCGTCGTGGTGCCGACCGGCGGTCGACGACGATCCCGCGCGCTGCTATCCCGACGCCGCCGCGGGCATCACGAGCGCGGTCTACATCGACGACGGCTCGAACTCGCGCGACGGTGCGATCGTCGATGCCGATATCGAGATCAACGGGGTCGACTTCGCGATCTCGGTCAACGGCACGACGCTCGGCACGCAGGCGTGCGACGCCGAGCTCCAGAACACCTTGACCCACGAGATCGGCCACCTCCACGGCCTCGCCCACACCTGCCAGACTCCGAACGATCCGGCGAACACCGACAACGAAGGCAATCCGGTGCCGCTGTGCGGCGGCTCGCTGCCGACCGCGATCACCGAAGCGACGATGTATCCGTTCCAGGACTGCGGCGAGACCAAGAAAGAAACGCTCGAGACCGACGACACCACCGCGATCTGCGACACGTATCCGACGGCGATGGATCCTGGGACGTGCTCGCCGGTCAAGCTGCCCGGTGGCGGCTGCTGCAACGTGGGCGGGGATGGCGGCGGCCCGCTCGTGCTCGGTGGGCTCGTCGCCGCCGTGCTCGGTCGCCGCCGGCGCCGTCGTTAGTTCCCGAGGTACGGCGCGCCGTAGATATGGAGCTCGAGCGCGAACGACTCGGCACTGTGTACGAGGTCGACGCCAGCTGAGATACCGAGCGTCACGTGCGGGCTGAGCCAGACATCGACGCCGCCGCGCGCTTCGACGAGCAGTTGATTGTCCTCGATCGAGGTGCCGCAGTTCTTGCCGGTGGCGCCGCCCGGGCAGCTCGTATAGCCGCTCGGGAGCGCGGCGAATCGATCGAGCATGCGGTTCGCGACGACGAGCGCGCCGGTCAGATCGAACATGCCGATCCGCGTGTGCACGCCCCCGATACCGCCGGCATCGAACACCGCTCCGCTCCGACTGATGACCGACGCGTTGCCGTCGACGGTCGTCACCAGCGTCGGCGAGCTCGTCGACCCAGCGTATGCGAGCTCGAACCCGACCAGCCAGTGGCGCCCGGTCACGCGCGACCCGGAGCGAAAGCCCATCGCCCACATCGAGCCGCGCGGCATCGAGGCATGGAACGTCGAGCTGCCCGCGGCATTGTATACCGTCCCGGCACTCGCGATCGCAGGGAGCTCGACGTGCTCGACGACGAACGCCGAGTCTGCAACCCACGGCGAGAACCCGTCGATCCAGCGATAGGCCCACCGGTCGCCGAAGCTCGAGCACCGCGCGCGGCCGACGACGCTGCTGACCTCATGGCAAGGCCCCGCCGCCGCGAGCCGAGCCGCCGCGCAGACGATCGCGACCGCGAGCACCGCGCGGCTCACGACGACCCTCGAGCCGGCATGGCGAGCGGAATCCATTGGTCGGCACCTTCGCGCTTCACGACGTGCCCGAGATCGACCTCCAACCTATCGAGCTCGCCGATCGAGCCGGCCATCTCCGGCAGGTGATACTCGAGGTGCTCCCAGCCTCGCGTGTTCGCGTAGATCCGCGCCGCGCCGATCTCGTGGTCCGGGTCGTACGGAATCAGCGCCACCCGTTCGCCGAAGCGATCGATGCCGGCGACGCGCAACTGCCGCAGATCGATCGGGACGCTGTGGTCGCAGCGATTGCCGAAGTCGATCTCGATGACCGGTCCTTCCGCCTCGCTCGGCCACGCGCTGCGCACGGTGACATCGATGCAGTCGAACGTGTGAACGTCGCCGTAGAGCGAGCCTGGCCGATAGGCCTCGGCGCAGCCAGCCAGTACGATCGCCCACGACGGTCGCATCGCCGTCAGCATGGACGCGGTCGATCCGACGTATTCGTGAAGATCGAATGGCGCTACATGAAGATCGAATGACTCGCCACTTGCCCCCGCCGTTGCCATCCCTCCGAGGCCGAATGCCGCGGCCGCCCGAAAACTCGACGTTTTCAGCGACGGCGTTATCCTTAACGCCATGAGCTCCGGGCAGGCATGCCCTTCCTGCGGCGTTGCGGTCGTCCCGGGTTACGTCAAGTGTCCGAAGTGCCACGCACCGTTGCCGTTCGGCTCCGGGCGGCGGGTGCGTTTGACGATCGATCCGGGCGGCACGGCGGTCAAGACCGGCGAACGCTTCCCACTCGGCGCGATCGCGATCGCGGTGCTCGTCGGTGGTGGGATCATCGCGTTCTTCGCCCTGCGCGGCGACAAGCCGGCGACAACGACACCGCTGCCGGCCGTGGGCGATCTCGGCCCGGTGAAACCGCCGAGCGCGCCACCGCCGGTCGTGACCTCTCCGACGCCGGCGCCGAACGTCGTGCGACCCAATCCCGAAGCCGCGGCGGCCGATCTCGAGCAAGCGCTGCAAAAGCAGCGGCTGTGGTCGACCGTCACGGTCAGTAACGGCCGGGTCGAGATTCGTTCGGACTCGTGCAGCGACGCGGGGATGACCCACGAGCTCGCCGCCGCCCACGGCGGGTTCCGCGCGGCCGGCCTCGCGAAGCTACGCTGCGTCGACCAGACCGGGCACGTCGTGTTCGAGCACGATCTGTAGTAGCCGGCTCCGGCTCCGGCTACGGCTACGGCTACGGCTCCGGCTCCGGCTACGGCTACGGCTTCGGCTACGGCTCCGGCTACGGCTACGGCTACGGCTTCGGCTTCGGCTTCGGCTTCGGCTTCGGCTTCGGCTTCGGCTTCGGCTTCGGCTTCGGCTTCGGCTTCGGCTTCGGCTTCGGCTTCGGCTTCGGCTTCGGCTTCGGCTTCGGCTTCGGCTTCGGCTTCGGCTTCGGCTTCGGCTTCGGCACGTTTGAATCCGGCAAAGGGGCCGGACGCAACGCCGACGGCCGCGCTCACCGCGTGAGCCGGAACAGCATCGCGCGCACGCGATCGAGTGGCGCCTCGATCGCGGCGAAGTCGTCGGCGGTGATGTAACCGCGCGCCTTCGCGATGAGCAGCGCCGCGGACAGCTCGCGGGCGCTGCCGAAGGCGCGGCGGAACATGTCGGGCCGGTCGAGGCCGGCGCGTGCGCTCGCTTCGGCGATGTTCAACGCGATGCTCTCGGCGGCGCGGCCGATCTCGTCGGCGAGCGACTTGCGGCGCGAGCGAAGCTTCGGCTCGACCGGGGCGAGCTGTTCGAGGACGGCGAGCGACTGGGCGAGGACATCGAGCATGGCGTGGCCTTTCGTGGATGAGCGGACGCCCGATTCGCCGGGGCCGTCTCGCCCGTCGCGCCGCACTCGCGCCGGCGCCGTGACGAGCGCGGGCACAAATCTCCGCACGCGTCGATCGATCCAACTCTGCGGCGGTCCTTCGCACGCGTCGGTGGTCCCGGCGCTCGGCACGGCGCTGGCGCGAAGCGGCGCAGGGCGACGGCCACGGCGAATCGGAGGCCGCGAGGAGCGAAGCGGCGGCGGCATCGGCGACGGCGACGGCGACGGCTACGGCGACGGCTACGGCGACGGCGACGGCTACGGCATCGGCACCGGCTACGGCTACGGCATCGGCACCGGCTACGGCTACGGCTACGGCACCGGCTACGGCTACGGCTACGGCACCGGCGACGGCTACGGCTACGGCTACGGCTACGGCTACGGCGATTGCGGCGGCGGCGGCATCGGCTGCGGCCGCGGCATCGGCTGCGGCATCGGCTGCGGCATCGGCTGCGGCATCGGCTGCGGCTGCGGCTGCGGCATCGGCTGCGGCGGCGGCTGCGGCGGCGGCGGCGGCGGCGGCGGCGGCGGCGGCCGCGGCCGCGGCCGCGGTTGCGGTTGCGGCGGCCTAGAACACTCGACGCTCCTTCGCTCGCGCCGATGGGCGGAACGTCTCTCTCGCCCTGCGCCGCTTCGCGCTTGTCCCCCGCCGAGCGCCGAGTGCGCCGGCGTGTGAGAGCGACCGCCGCGGAGTTGGATCGACCGGCGCGTGCGGGAGGTGGTGCCCGCGCTCGTCACGGGACCCGCGCGAGTGCGGCGCGACGGGCGAGAGAGAGACGTTCCTACCCATCGGCCACTCACTTCGGAGGATCTTCATGTCGTTCTACGCCCTCGACTTCGCCCTCGCCGTCCTGCACCAGCTCGCCCCTGTCGAGGCCAAGGTTCGCCGCACGCGCAAGTCACTCGCCGACGAGATCGTCCGCGCCGGCGAGAGCATCGCGCTCAACGTCAGCGAGGGCCGCATGCGCATTGGCCTCGATCGCCCCGACTTCTATCGCCGCGCCGCCGGCAGCGCGAGCGAGCTCACGACCGCGCTGCTGATCGCGCACGCGCGCGGCATCATCTCCGCCGAGGACTTCGCCGCGATCGACCGGCCGCTCGACCACGTCCGCGCGATCCTGTGGCGGCTCACGCACTGAGCGTTCGCGCCGGCTTCCGCGCCGGCGAACTGATTTCGGCCACCCTTCGCGCAAAGCACACGACGGTGCGGAGCGCCCGGCCGCGCCAGGTGTAAGCGGGGTGTCAGCAAGAGAACGTCGCCTCGTAAACGGCAGGATCCCGACAAATGTGACAGCGATGTCTTGAGCACCTCCAGTTCCCTTCGGCATCGGTCACGGCAGCGGCTGCGGCAAGGGCATCGGCGACAGCGACGCCGACGGCAACGGCGACGGCAACGGCAACGGAGTCGGCGACGGCTGCGGCAGCGGCTGCGGCAAGGGCATCGGCGACAGCGACGCCGACGGCAACGGCGACGGCAACGGCAACGGCAACGGCGACGGCGACGGCAACGGCAACGGCAACGGCAACGGCAACGGCGACGGCGACGGCAACGGCAACGGCAACGGCAACGGCAACGGAGTCGGCGACGGCTGCGGCAACGGCAACGGCGACGGCGACGGCGACGGCAACGGCTCCGGCGACGGCGACGGCGACGGCAACGGCTCCGGCGACGGCATCGGCTGCGGCAACGGCTGCGGGCAACGGCTGCGGCAACGGGGGCTGCGGCGACGGCTGCGGCGACGGCGATGGCTGCGGCGGCGGCTTCGGCTCCGGTCGCCGCGAAGGTGCTACGGCGCGATCGCTGGCGCGCCCGGCGGCGGCGCGCCAGCGACGTAACCTTCGAGCTGGAGCTCGGACAACACGCCGTGCACGACGTCGGCCTCGTTGCGGCCGGAGAAGTACGTGTCGCGGAACGGCGTCAAGACGCTGAGCTGGGCGCATGGCAGTTGAACATCGGCGTCGGTGGTGCACGGCTCCTGGCCGTTGAGCGTGGGCTTGCCGACCAGCGCGATCCTCGAAGCTTGCGGGCCGGTCGGCGTGATCCAGGCATAGACGACCGAGCCGACATCGCGAGCGCCAATCGCGGCGTCGTCGTCCTTGTCGGCGGCGAGCGGACGGTTGGTCTTCGAGAACTTCAGCACGAGCTCGCCGGCGGGTGAATTGGCGTGCTGATCGAGCATCGCGTAGCCGCGCGTCTCGAGCAGGCGGACGACCTCGCGCGCGGAGTCGGCGATCGAGTGCGCGAGCTCGGCCCGTGAATTCTGGGGGCCGAGGTACGTCCAGCTCGACGCGAACTTGCTGGTCTCGTCGACGCAGGCAGTTAGACAAACGGCCAGAGCCAGGGTCGCGACGGTGGCGATGGATTTCCGCATGCCGGTACGATGCGTCGTCGATACGCGCGGGTTAGTTAACGGCGCGTTGAGCAGTGTGAAGCGCGTGAATGGGGGAAGATGACGGCGATGTTGCAACTGCCTCCCCCGCCCAACCTCGCCGAGCTTCCCCTCGTGATCGAAACGGCCCGGCTGCGGCTAAGGCCGATCGCGAAGACCGATGTCGACGATCTGTGGCCGCATGCTTCGAACCCCGACGTCGCGCGCCAGATGTCGTGGGAGGCCCATCGCGACTCGAGCGTGACCACCGCCTTTATCGATCGCTGCCTCGAAACGCGCGCGAAGGGCACGGGCATCACGTGGGCGATCGAGCACGAGGGCCGCGCCTCGGGCTGTATCTCGCTCGATCGGATCACCTGGCAGTTTCAAGCGTGGCGCCTCGACCGCTCCGAGCTCGGCTACTGGCTCGGCGAGCCGCTGTGGGGCCGTGGCTTGATGAGCGAAGCCGCGGGTGCAGCGACGCGCTGGGGGTTCGAGACGCTCGGGCTGCACAAGATCACGATCGGCTGCGTCGAGGGCAACCGCGCATCGCAGCGGATCATCGAGAAGCTCGGGTTTCGCTTCTTAGCGCTGTTTCAAGACGACTTCTACCGCGACGGCCGCTGGCAGGCGCACCGCCGGTACGAGCTGACCGTGGGCGAGTGGACGAACCTGTCCGATATCTCGACCACGACGCGGGTCAATAGACCTCGCCCGACTTGATCCGGTCGATCATCGCGGCGAGGGCGCGCCGTGAGGCCTCGCCGAGGTCGACGATGCGCACCCCAAACCCGGTCGGATACGAATCGCTCTCGGCGCTGCCCGGCTCGACCACGCGGACGACGACGACCTTGACCGTGACTGCCTCGTCGTGGCCGTAGAGCTCGAGCGACAGCGTCGAGCCCACCTTGAACGGATAGGCGCGCGCGACCTTCGTGTAGAGGAACAGCCCCTGCTCGGACAGATCGCGCGTGCGGAACACGAGCTCCTGACCACCGGCGCCGTGGACCTTGACGAACGCATCGACGCGGACGCGTTCCGCGCTGCGCTCCCGTTGGTCGGACATGGTTGCACGATAGCCGATCAATGCCGCGGCCAGCGCCTCGTGCACGGGCGAAATCGGCGTGGTAGCGTCGGGTCAACTTCTGAAAACCTATGGACGTCCGCTGCGAGAAGTGCCAGACCGAGTACGAGCTAGACGAGAGCCGCCTCAAGCCAGGTGGCGTCACGGTCAAGTGCACGAACTGCGGGCACATGTTCAAGATCCGCAAGCGGACGCCGACCAACGTCGGCCTTGCTGCGGTGAGCGACCAAGCGCGCTCGGCCGACCCGTCGCGAACGCGGAGGTCGTCGTCGAAGCCGCCGGTCGCGGCGGCGTTCGGCTCGGACCGGCCGCAGCGCGCCGACTCGATCCTCGGAGACCCCGACGCGGTGCGCGCCACGTCCGACACCGGCTCGGGACCGACCGAGGCGCGCCAGTGGATGGTCCGGCTCGAGAACGGCGAGAACAAGACGTGCCGCGAGCTCGCGATGCTCCAGCAATGGATCGTCGCGGGCGTGGTCACGCGCGAGGGCTTGATCTCGCGCACCGGCAAGACGTGGAAGCGGCTCGGCGACATCGCCGAGCTCGGCCAATACTTCACGATCGCCGACGAGGCGCGAGTGCAACGCGCCGGCCGCACGACCGGATCGCCGGGCGTTCCCAAGTCGACGCTGATCGGCGTCGGTGCCAAGGCGTCGTCTGCGGGCGGCACGATCCTGCCGGACGACGAGCCCGAGGTCGACACGCGGTCGACCGGCAACTTCGGCGCGCGTCGCGGCCGCACGACACCGCCGCCGCCACCGCCGTCGCGCACTCCGCCGACCGGCGCCCCGATCAACAAGCCCACGACGAACCCGCTCGCGCAGACCGAGCTCGCGCCCGCGGGCGAATCGATGGCCGGCACGCCCCGACAACCGACCCAGCCGCCCCCGGTGCCGCGCAGCGCCGGGCCGAGCGGATCGCCGCCCCACGCACCCGCCGGCAATCGCAGCACCGCGATGTGGGCGAACAGCGAGATCAAGACGAGCGGCGACGCGAGTGGTCCGCAGGGCCCGGTCGGCGGCAAATTCGGCGCGATCGCCGACGAGCCCGCGTTCGCCGGCCGCGTCCGCGGCGAGCCAGCCGACGAGTCGTCGTTCAATACCGGCAAGGTCCGCACGATCGACGACGACGACGATGCGTTCTTGCCGCAGCACAAAGGCTCGCGCGCCGGGACGGTCATCGTCGTGATGGCGCTCCTCGTGATCGCCGCGGCGGCCGCCGCGGTCTATGTCATCGTGGTCCGGCCGAAGAGCCAGGTCGCGAAGGCCCAGGATGCGGCGGTCGGCTCGGCCGTCGCGGTCGCGGCGCTGGCCGACGCGGCGGTCGAGGTCACGCCGATCGTCGATGCTGGAGTCGCACCACCCGAGCTGTCGGCGACCGACGTCGCGAAGGGCGAGTTGCTCGGCGGCGTCGAGTCGAAGCTGCGCGAATCACTGCGCGCGCTCGCCGCGAAGGACGATCCGGACAGCGAAGCGTTGCGCGCCCGGCTCGAAGCGACGCTCGCCGAGAGCGAGCTCGATCGCGCGGACTTCATCGCGGATCGCGTCGAGGCCGACAAGCTGCGCCGAGACGCGAAGCAGATGCTGATCGAAGCGGCGTCCCTCGCCCAGCGCTCGCTCAAGGCCAAGCCAGATGACGCGGCGGCCAACCTCGCGCTCGGCGACGTGCTGCGCCTTCAAGGCAAGCCGGTCCACGAGGTCAAGCGCTATCTCGACGTCGCGCGTCGCAAGCTCGATCCGAAAGATCCGCTCGTCCGCGACGACCAGCTCGCCGAAGCGATGCTGGCAGCGCGAGATGGCAAGCTCGACGACGCGCTCAAGCAGCTCACGACGATCGCCGACGATCCGGCCGATACGCGGGTCAAGTTCCAGCTCGCGTTGATCGCATTCCGCCAGAACAAAGCGAAGGACGCCAAGCCGTTCGTCGATCAGATCCTCGCACTCCGCCCCGACCACGACGGCGCGAAGGCGCTCGCCAGCAAGCTCGCCACCGCGGTCGTGGGCACGGATCCGATGCCGCACGAGGACGGCAGCCACCCCGAGCATCCCGATCATGGCCCTTCGCAGCCGCCGCCCGAGACCGGTGGCGATTACGATGCCCTCGTGGCCAGAGCGAACACCGCCGCGGAGAGCAACTGCACGAGGGCGATGGACCTGTTCGCGAAAGCGCTCGACTCGAAGCCCAATGGCGTCGAGGCGCTCGCGGGCATGGGCTACTGCCATCTCGATGCCAAGCAGTTCTCGAGCGCGTTCTCGAAGTTTCGCGCCGCCCTCGCGGTGTCGCCGCGCTACGAGCCCGCTCTGTCCGGGATCGCGGAGACGTATCAGCAGCAAGGCAACAAGGCCCAGGCGATCGAGTCCTGGCGCAACGTGCTCGTCGCCTACCCGAGCTCGACAAAGGCCAAGAAGCAACTCGAGATGCTCGGCGCCGGAGCGGGCGACAACGGCGGGGGCGCTGGCTCTGCGGTTCCGACTCCGACTCCGACTCCGACTCCGACTCCGACTCCGACTCCGACTCCGACTCCGACTCCGACTCCGACTCCGACTCCGACTCCGGCGCCGGCAACACCCGCGCTCGCCCCCGCTGCCGGCTCTGCCGGTTCCGCGCAATAGGCCACAGTGTTATGAAGCGGCATGCGCCTGCTTCGTACTTCCACGCTCGTCGCTCTCGCCGCGTGTAGCACCAGCCCCTCCAAGCTCGAGACCGCGCCGCTGGCCGCGAGTCACTCCGAGGCCTCGCCGGCGGCGCTCGGGCTCTCGGCGATGACCGGTGATGACAAGCCCGGTGGCTTCGACATCCGTGGTGCGCTCGCGAAGATCAAAGACTCCATCGACAAGCCAGGACCCTACGAAGCGCCGTCCAAGTCGGCCGACTTCGACGAGGGTAAGCCTCATTGGGATGTATTGCGGCTGTCGGGCCACGTCGTGGAGCGCGAAGGGTTCTCGCTGTTCGGTGGCAAAGGCACCGAGCTGCGCGCCTTGACCGAACGTCTCCACCAGCTCGCGAAGGTCGATAACCTCGTCGGCTTGCTCGTCGAGCTCGATGGCCTCGAGATCAGCCTGCCGGATCTGATCGAGTTGCGCGCCGCGATGCACGCGTTTCGCGCGACGAAGAAGCTGCGCTGCTACGCGGAAGGCGCGAACAACGCGACGTACCTCGTGCTCGCCGCATGCGACACGATCGCGATCGCGCCACTCGGTGAGGTCGCGATCTCCGGCCCGGCCGCGCTGCCGGTCCACATCAAGCCGCTGCTCGACAAGCTCGGCGTGCAAGCCGACTTCGTGCACATCGGCGCGTACAAGGGCGCGGCCGATCCGCTCGTTCGCGACTCGCCGTCGAAAGAAGCCGAGGAGACGCTCGGCGCGATCCTCGATCGGCGTTACGCGACGATGGTCGAGACGATCGCGGCCGACCGCAAGCTCGGTCCCGATACGGTCAAGACGCTGATCGACACCGCGTTGATCCCGGCGGAGCAGGCCAAGACGTCGCAGCTGATCGACGAGGTCACGACGTACGAGGCGTTCCGCGACGAGCCGAACCAGCCGTGGCGATCGATCGACGTCTCGCCCGACCACAAGGACATGCTGCACACGTGGACGAAGATCGCACGGTTCGTCGGCGCGATGCCGCCGGAGCGCCCGACCGGTGATCACGTCGCCGTGATCTACGCGCTCGGTAACATCGTCAACGGCAAGGGCGACGGCGTGCTCGGCGCGCGCAAGGAGATCGCCGCCGACACGCTGATCGCGGCGATTCGCGCGATCAGCGCGGAAGACTCGGTCAAGGCGGTCGTGCTCCGCATCGACTCGGGCGGCGGCAGCGCGCAGGCCTCCGAGCTGATCTGGCGCTCGCTCGCGCAACTGGTCGCGAAGAAGCCGGTCGTCGTCTCGATGAGCGACGTCGCGGCGAGCGGCGGTTACTACATCGCGAGCGGGGCGACGAAGATCTACGCGCTCGACGACACGATCACCGGCTCGATCGGCGTGATCGGCGGCCACATCGCACCGGCGGCCGCGCTCGCGAAGATCGGGATCAACACGTTCCCGACCGGCCGCGGCAAGCGCGCGACGATGTTCGCGAGCCTCGGGCCGTGGACCGACGACGAGCGCGACGCGATCAAGAAGACGATGGAGAGCGTCTACGACACGTTCATCGGCCGCGTCGCCGACGGTCGCCACAAGCCGAAGGACGTGATCGAGAAGATCGCAGCCGGGCGCGCGTGGACCGGCGCCGCCGGCAAGGAGCTCGGTCTCGTCGACGCGATCGGAGGGCTCGATGACGCGATCGCCGAAGCGAAGCAACTCGCGAAGGTCGACGCCGGCAGCGAGCTCGAGATCTACCCGCCCGAGCCGACCCTGCGCGACCTGATCGTCGGCTTCGGCCAGGGCGGCAGCCCGTTCGGCGTCTCGCTCGGCACCACCGCGATCGCCGAGCAGCTGCGCGCGCTGTCGCCCGAGGTCGCCGACACCGCGGCGACGTTGCTCCAGCTCGTCGAATCGTTCCGCACGACGACGATCCAGGCGGTGACCGTGCTGCCCGCGGTGCGGTGATGCGCGCGATCGTCGCCGCCGCGCTGCTCGTCGCCTGTGGCGGCCACGATCCCGAAACGACCAGCGCGCCGGCGGCGAAGCTCGCGACGGTCGACAAGCCCGCCGTCGCCGAAGGGCCACAGGGGCGCGTCCACGAGGTTCGGTTCGACAGCGCCGCGCTCGGCGTGGCGAAGCGCTACTTCGCGTACCTCCCGGCGAGCTACGACCAGCGCCGCGACGCTCGCTTCCCGGTGTTCTACTACCTGCACGGGCTGACCGGCGACGAGACGAGCTGGCTCGAAGGCGGTCACCTCGACGCGGTCGCCGACCAGCTCGGGCTCGAGGCGATCGTCATCATGCCGGACGGCGACGACGGCTGGTACGCCGACTCCGACTCGCCGGTCGACTACGACCGGTGCATGAAAGACGGCACCGGCCTGTTCATGCCGGGAGCGCAGAAGCCGGCGGAGACGTGCGTTCGCCACCGCAAGTACGAGACGTACATCACGCGAGATCTGATGAAAGACGTCGACGCGCGCTACCGCACGATCGCCGACCGCTCCGGTCGCGCGATCGCCGGACTATCGATGGGCGGCTTCGGCGCGCTCGAGCTCGCGATGCGCCACCCCGAGCTCTACGCCGCCGCCGCGAGCCACTCCGGCGTCGACTCGATGTTCTACAAGGCGCCGCATCCGTACGCGGCGGGCAAGGTCGAGCTGATCACCGACGTGACCGACTGGCAGCGCGCGGTACCGAAGATCGGCGACTGGGTCGTCATGCTGTTCGGCACCGACATCGCGAACTGGAAGGCGCACGATCCGGCGACGCTCGCGCAGTCGCTCGAGCCCGGCAAGCTCGCGCTCTACCTCGACTGCGGTACGGAGGACGACTTCCAGCTTCAAGATGGCGCGTCGTACCTGCACGACGTGCTGACCGCGCGCCACATCGAGCACACGTTCTTCCTCGGGCCCGGCGGTCATAACTTCCGATTCTGGGGCCCGCGCTTGCCCGACAGCCTCGCGTTCCTGCGCGATCACACGACCAAGCCGCTGTAGCCCTCGCCGTTCAGGTCGTCGAGAGCATCCGGGTCAGCGCCTTGACCGCATCGCGCGCGCGCTCGACGTGCTCGGCCGCCGCGCTCACCGCGCTCGACACCGCGACGACGGCCTCGCTCTGGTCCATCGTCGCGGTCTCGTCGCTCGCGGCGCGCATGTTCGAGCGCAGCGAATCGATCGACTCTTCGAGCGCGCTCAGGTGCTCGGCGAACTCGATCGGCAGGGCGTTGCCGGTGCGAGTCGGTTCGTCCTCTTGCGCGCGCTCCTGCGCCGCGAGCCGCGCTTCGGCGTCTGCGAGCTTTTGCTCGAGGTCGCTCGCACGCGCGACGAGCGACGTGTAGCGCGACACGTCGGCCTTGGCGGTGACCTCCGGCTCGCGTACGGCCTCGCGCATCGCGGAACGGCGATTCGTCGTCTGCTCGAGCTCGCGCTCGGTCTCGAGCACCGAGGCTCGCTCTTTCGCGGCTCGCAGCTCGCGCTGCAGACCGGCGATCTCGCGCTCGGTGTTCGCCGCGAACTGGCGGACATTTTCGGCCGAATCGACCTCGCCTTGCAGCTGGGTGACGCGCTCGGTGAGCTGCGCGGCCTGCTGGGTCGCGGCGACGAACTTGCCTTCGCTGTCGCGCGCGCGGCGCTCGGCATCGACGATGCGCTCGGCGGCGTCCTTCGCGCGAGCCTCGATGTCCTTCGCGCGAGCTTCGATGTCGCGCCCGCGCTGCTCCGTCTCGCGCAGCTGCGCCGCGAGCTGGCTCGCCTGGGTCTCGGCGTCGTGGACGCGGCGCTCGGCCTCGGCGATCGCCTCGAGCGTCGGCGTGTGGACGTTCGTCTGGTTGCCGGTCGAGCGCTCGGCCCACGCGAGCTTCGCGAGCGCCTCGTCGAGCTGGCGCTGCAACGCCATCGCGCGACCGATCGCGAGATCCGCTTCTTCGGAGCTCGCGGCGAAGTGCGTGACCTGGTCTTCCGCCGCGACCGCGCGCTGCTGGGCGGAAGCGACGAGCTGATCGGCATCGCCCGCGCGTTGCTCGGCCTCGGCGGCTCGCCGGTCGGAATCCGCGGCTCGCCGCTCGGCTTCCCCGAGCTTGGCACGCGTGGCCTCGAGCTCCCGGCGCACGGCGTCGAGCTCGCGCACCGCGCTGTCGAGCTTCGCGTTCGCCGCGTGGAGCTCGGCCGGATCGAGCGCTCCCGCGGCTTGGTTGGCCGCCGCCGTTTGCACGCTCGCGAGCTGGCGCTCGAGCTCCGCGATCCGCGCCCGCGTCTCTTCAATCGCGACCGCCGCGGCGGTTTGCTCGAGCGCGATCGTGCCCTCGAGGTCCTGGATCTTGTCCTCGTGCGCGGCGAGCTGGGCCTCGTACTCGGCGAGCTTGCGCTCCGCATCGGCCGCTCGCTGTTCGAGCGCGGGCACGGTGCTCTTCGCGTCGGCCAGCTCGCGCTCGAGCTGGGTCTTGCGATCGACGAGCGCGAGCGCGCCCTTGCGCTCGGCGGCGAGCTCGCGCGCGGCCTGATCGATCCTCGCGGCGCTATCGCGCTGAGTCGCGCCGACCTGGGCTTGCACCTCGGCGCGCAAGCGCTCGGCCTCGGCGATCGCGGCGAGCCGCTCGGCTTCGCGCGCATCGGCTTCCGTCCCCCGCCGCATCGCGTCGTCGAACGCGCGATTCTGCGAGACTCGAGCGCGATCGGCTTCGACCGCGCGGTGCAGCGCTTCGGCGACGTCCTTCGCCATCGCCTTCGCCATCGTATCGGCCGCGCGCGCACGCTGTTCCGCCATCTCCGCCCGCGCCTTCTCGGCGGCGAGCTCGGCCTTCACCGCCGCCTCGGCGGCCTTTGCGGTCGTCTCGGCTGCTTTCGCGGCGGCGATCTTGCTGTCGGCGCTGCCCGCGGTCTCGGTCGCCTTTGCGGCGGTCGACTCGAGCTCGCCGAGGCGCTGCGCGCGCGTCTCGAACTGGGCCTTGAGCTGGCCGAGCTCCGCGGTGATCGCGGCGAGCTTGCCGGCCGCATCGCCGGCGCTCCGCTCCGCACCCTGCGCGCGGATCTGCGCGGCGGCGAGCTCCTGGTCGGCCTTGTCGGCGCGCGCGTTGGCCTCGACGAGCTCCGCGGCGAGCTCCGCGGTCTTGGGATCGGGCTGCCCGAGCGCGCGCTTCGCGGTCGCGAGCTCGCCCTCGAGCCGCGAGATCGTCATGTCCGATTCGGCGAACCGCTCGGCGGTATCGATGCCCTTCTGGGTCTCGGCGATGATCTTCGCTTCGCGCGCCTTCGCCGCTTCGAGCCGGGCCACTTCGAGCTCCTTGGCGCTCGTCGTGCGCAACGCATCGAGCTCGGCGCGCAGCTGCTCCGCGTCGCCCGCATGGGCGCCTTGCGTCGTCCCGGCCGCGCGCAGCTCCTCGTGCAGCTCGCCGACCCGCTTCGCGAACGCATTGCGCTCGTCCTCGACCGCGGAGCGGGCCTTGCGCTCCATCTCGAGCCATTGCGCGAGCGTGCCGTGCAGACCGTTCGGCGGCGGCAGCGTGCCGCTCGTGGGCAACAGCCGGATCACGAGGCTGCCGACCAGCACGATCTCGCCGGTCGGCACCGGCGCGCGGTTGACCTTGTTCGGCCCGACGTAGATCCCGTTCGAGCTACCGAGGTCCTCGACCCACAGCGCGCCCTGGTCGACGAAGAACCGCGCGTGATTGCGCGACACCCGCGGGTCCTCGCTGCGGATCGCACATTCGGCGCCACGCCCGACGAGGATCGGTTCGGCGCCCAGCGAAAACGAGCGATCGACGCCGTCGACGTCCGTATAGACGAGGGTCGCCATTCCCTGGCGCGCAACGTATCACACCGACGCGATCGCTAGCCGCCGAGGGCGGCGATCAACTGCTCGGCGGTCGCGAGCGCGCGGTCGGTGTCGTCATCGAGCAGGAGCACGTGACCCATCTTGCGGCCCGGCGCGGCGGCGTCCTTGCCGTAGAGATGGAGGTGCGCTTCGGGGCGCTCGAGCACGGGCGCCCACGACGGCGGACCCGAGCGCCACAGATCGCCTGTCAGGTTGACCATCACCGCGCCGGTCAGCGCGCGCGGATCGCCGAGCGCGAGGCCGCAGATCGCGCGCACGTGTTGCTCGAACTGCGAGGTCGCACACGCGCCGTAGGTGTAGTGCCCGCTGTTGTGCGTGCGCGGCGCGATCTCGTTGACCAGCAGCTCGCCGCTCGCGAGCTCGAACAGCTCGACCGCCATCACGCCGACGTGATCGAGCGCCTCGGCGACGGTCACCGCGATGTGCTCGGCGCGGGTCTTCGCGGCGGGCGTGATCGGCGCGGGCGCGCGCGTCGTGTGCAGGATGTGCCGGCGGTGCACGTTCTCGGCGATCGGATAGATCCGGATCTCGCCGCTCGTCCCGCGGGCGAGCACGACCGAGATCTCGCGGGTGAACGGCACGAGCGCCTCGGCGACCGCGGGCTCGCCGCGCAACCTCGCGACCTCGGCCGTCCCGTCGCCGCTCTCGATCCGGACCTGGCCTTTACCGTCGTAACCGGCGCGGCGGACCTTCACGATCGCGGGGCGACCGAGCCGAGCGAGCGCGGACGACAGCTCGGCCGGCGTCGAGGCAGGGGCCCACGCGGCCTGCGGCAGCCCGAGCTCGTCGAGGAATTGCTTCTGGACCTGGCGGTCCTGGATCGTCCGCAGCACCGCGGCACTGGGCCGCACCGGCGCGATGTGCTCGAGCTCGGCGAGCAGGTCCGCGGGCACGTGCTCGGTGTCGAGCGTGATGACGTCGACCTGGCGCGCGAGGTGGCGCGCCGCTTCGAGATCGTCGAGCGCGCCGACGACGACGCCATCGGACACCTGCGCGGTCGGACAGCGCGTGCTCGGATCGAGCACGACGACGCGGTAGCCCATCTGGCGCGCCGCGAGCGCCATCATCCGGCCGAGCTGACCGCCGCCGAGCACCCCGATCGTCCCGCCGGGCAGGACGGCCCGGATCGGCATGCGACCGTCAGCACCGCCGGATGGCGATGCGGTTCGATCGCCGGGGTTCACGTCAGCTCGTCCTTCAACACGCGCGCGGTCTGGGCATCGCGATACGCCTCGAGCCGCGTCGCCAGCGCGGGATCGCCGAGCGCGATGATCGCCGCAGCGAGCAGGCCGGCGTTCGCTGCGCCGGCTTCGCCGATCGCGAGCGTGCCGACCGGGATACCTTTCGGCATCTGGACGATCGACAGCAGCGAGTCCATCCCGTTGAGGGCCTTCGACTGCACCGGCACGCCGAGCACCGGCAACCAGGTCTTCGCCGCGGTCATCCCCGGCAGGTGCGCGGCGCCACCCGCGCCGGCGATGATCACGCCGATCTCGCGTTCGGCCGCGGTCTCCGCATACTCGAACAGCAAGTCCGGCGTGCGGTGCGCCGACACGATGCGCTTCTCGTAGGGCACGCCGAGCTCGTCGAGCACGTCAGCGGCGTGCTTCATCGTGGCCCAGTCGCTCTGCGAGCCCATGATGATTCCGACCTTCATGTCTGTCCTTTGGGCCCGGCGGCGCGGCGCAGCCGATCGCCGACAGCTTCGCCCAGCCCGACCGCCGGAGGCAACGCGGCGATCACGACATCTACACCGGCGGCGTCGAGATCGCGCAGCGCGGCGTACAGCTCGCGAGCGATCCCCGGCAGATCATCCGGCAACGGATGGGTAAGCGCGCGCAGGTCGGGCCACGCCGCGAACGCCGAGCGCGGCGCCAGGACCGCCACGATGCCGCGGGCCGCCGCGACCGCAGCGGGGACATCGGCCGGGTCCACCGCGATGACCTCGGCGCGCGGCGCGTAGTGGCTCGCGAGGGTACCCGGCGCGGCGGGGGCCGAGGCGTCGGCATCGGCGAGCGAGCCGACGATCGCCTCGATCGCTTCGCGCGCCATCCCGCCCGGGCGCAGCAGCGTCGGTCGATCGCGCGACAGGTCCACGATCGTCGACTCGACCCCGATGACGCAGGCGCCACCGTCGAGCAGGTAGTCGACCTCGTCGCCGAGATCGGCCGCCACGTGGTCGGCGGTGGTCGGGCTGACTCGACCGAAGCGATTCGCACTCGGCGCCGCGATCGCGCCGCCGAACGCGCGCAACAGCTGCTGTGCGATCGAGTGCGCCGGCACGCGCAAGCCGACGGTGTCGGCGCCGCCGGTCGCCGCGAGCGAGACTCGTGGGCCGCGGCGCAGGATGATCGTGAGCGGGCCCGGCCACGCCGCCGCCGCGAGCGTGCGCGCGATCGGCGGAATCTCGATCGCGAAGTCGTCGAGCACGGCCTCGGGCCCGAGGTGCACGATCAACGGGTGCGCGCGCGGTCGGCCCTTCGCCGCGAAGATGTTCGCGACGGCCTGGTCGCTCGCGGCGTCCCCGCCGAGGCCATAGACCGTCTCGGTCGGAAACGCGACGAGCCCGCCGGCGCGCAGGACGCCGGCCGCCGCCTCGATGTCGGTGCCCCGCTTCACGCTCCGGGCCGGGTTGCGACGAACGACGCGCGATCGCCCCAGGCGGCGCGCACGCCCTCCACCGAACGCACGCGCTCCATCGGGTACGTGTTGCGAAACTCCATCCAGTCGAGTGCGCACACCAGCGAGATCTCCGCGAGCCCCAGGCCGTGGCCGAAACCGCCGCCGTCTTCGTTCAGCTGATTCGCCAGCCAGTCGAAGATCGCGTCGGCGCGGGCGAGCTGGCGGTTGGCGTAGGGCGTGCCATCGATCGCGACGCCGTCGCGCCGCAGATAGAACAGCTGGATCGTCGCATCGAGCGCGGCCTCGATCGCGTTCAGCACGTTGCGCTCGTCGCGCTCGACGATCGGCCCGCGTCCGTGTTGCGCGAACAGCTGCTCGATGATCGCGCGTGAATCGAACAGCGGCTCGCCGGCCACGATCGCGACCGGCACCTTGCGAATCGGCGAGACCTCGCGAAGCGCGGCTTGGCCGGCCTCGGTCGCGGTGTCGATCCGGTCGATCGGCTCGCCGAGCTCCGCGGCGACGATCCGGACGCGGCGGACGAAAGGCGACGTCGTGGTGCCGTAGAGCTGCATCGCCTACTAGGATACGCGAGTGGACGTGTTCTTGATCCGGCGTGCGACAGATCGCGAGCAGGCGACCCGTCTCGCCGAGCGGCTGCGCTGGCACGACTGCACCCCGACGCAGATCTGGGCGACCGGCGATGGCGTCGCGACCGCCGAGCGGCTCGCCGCGGTGATCGAAGCCGACGTCGCGATCGAGACGCGCGCGGAGCTCGACCCTTCGGCGTTGCCCGCGGACGCCGTGGTCATCATCGTCGCCGACGAGCCGGTGTTGTCCGCGCTCGCGACCGCGCTGCTCGCCACCGAGGTGATCCCGCTCGCGATCGCCGAGGCGCTGCGGATCAGCGATGGTCGGCTCAAGTGGCGGTTCGCGTGGGACGCGATCGCACCCGTGAAGTGATCACAGCAAGCCGACCGCGCGCTCGACCGCGAGCAACGCGAACGCCAGCGCGAGGCTGACCGCCGTGATCACCGCGCCGTAGCGCAGGAACCGCCAGAAGCTGATGTGCAGCTTCGCGCCCTCGACCACGATGATGTTCGCGACGCTGCCGAACAACGTGAGGTTGCCGGACAGCGTGGACGCGACAGCGAGCATCACGTAGCCCCAGCGCGGGTCGGGCATGTGCGGAACCCAACCGACCGCGACGATCACGAGTGGCACGTTCGACACGAGATTCGACGCCAGGACGACCAGCGCGATGAACGCGGCATCACCGACGACATCGCCGCGGCCGACGATCGGCGCGACCGCATCGAACATCCGCTCGAGCGCGCCGGTATGAGCGACGCCGGCGACCACGACGAACAGGCCCGCGAAGAACGCGAGCAGCGGCCAATCGACCACAGCGAACGCGCGGCGCTGAGCCTCGACGCTGGTCGACACGAGCAGCGCTGCAGCGGCGACCATCGCGGCGCCGGCGAGCGAGACGCCGGCGAGCGCGAGCCCCGCGAACAGGGCGAGAGCCGCGAGGCCTTTGCCGGTCGCGACGACGTCGACCTTCGGCACTGGCGCGTGGAGCTCGCGCAGCCGGCGCGTCGGCAGCTCGTGACGGAACAACCATGCGAGCACGCCGCCGTTCGCCGCGAGGCACACCGCGCCGATCGGCAGCATCAAGCCGAGGTAGTGCGCGAACCCGATCGCATCGTGCGCCGCCGCGCCGACGATCATGTTTTGTGGGTTGCCGGAGAAGCTGACGACGCCGCCGATGTTCGCGCCCGATGCGAGGGCGAGCAGAAACGGCAGAGGCTCGAGTGCGGCCTCGGCGGCGACCGTCACGACGAGCGGTGTCAGCACGACGCACACCGTGTCGTTCACGAGCAACGCGGATAGGCCACCGCCGACGAACGTGATCGCGAACAGCAGCGACCGGGCCGAATGTGCGCGGATCAGCACGTGGTGCGCGGCGAGCTTGAAGAACTGCGCCTCGCGCAGGTGCGCGGCGATCACGAGCACGCCGAACAGCAGCGCGATGACGTGGAGGTCGACCGCGGCGAGCGCGGCGTCGAGCGGCAGCCCGGCGACCGCGACCATCGCGACCGCGCCGACGATCGTGGCCGCCGGGCGATCGAACCCGAAGAAGCCGATCTTGCCGACAGCGATCAGCAGATACGTGGCGCAGAAGACGACGAGCGCGGCGGTCACGAGCGGTCACGATACGCCTGCGACACCGGCGAGGCGACTTGGCCGCGCCGGTCAGCACGTGCCATAGATCGCGGCGCCGGGCTGCACGTCGCGACCTGGATGTCTAAACGCTGGCTCGTCATCGTTTCGCTACTCGCCCACGGCGCGATCCTCGCGATCGCGCTGTTCTTCAACGCCTGGCGCATCGATCGGCTCGGCATCGATTACCTGCCGCCGAACGAGGTGGTCGTCGCCTCGCTCGCGACCTTAGATCCAGGCGGCGGGAGCCCACCGCCTGCGACCGCCGCGAAGCCAGCGATGGCGAAGCACGACAAACTGCCGCCCAAGCACAAGCCGCCGATTCCGACCCAACCGGTCGTTGCCACCGCCGAGACGCCTCCCGATCCGACGCCGGCGGAGACGCCTGGCGACGGCTCGGGCACCGGCAGCGGCACCGGTCCGGGCTCGGGCTCGGGCTCGGGCTCGGGCTCGGGCTCGGGCGATCCCTGTCCACCGGACGCGACGTGCATCGATGGACTGCCGGTGAAGGCGACGCCGCCGCCCCCGCCGCCCGTGTTGATCTCGCCGGTGCTGTTCAAGGCGCTGCGGATCTCGGGCGAGACTCAGATCGTCCCGCCCGAAGTCGACCAGAACGCGATCGTGCGCGCTGGTCGCAGCCGCGTCGCCGCATCGGTGAAGCTGTGCATCGACCGGAGTGGCAAAGTGTTCGGAGTGGCGATCGCAGCGTCGAGCCACTACCCCGGCTACGACCAGCGCCTGCTCGAAGGCGTCCGCGGCTGGCGTTACAGCCCGTACCTGGTCGATTCCCGGCCGGTACCCGCTTGCAGCGTCGTGACCTTCATCTACACGATCGACTGACATACATTCGGGTCCGTGGCCTCCGCGATCGATGTCCAGGACTTGAAGAAGACCTACCTGACGCCGTTTCGGCGGCGCAGGGTCGAGGCGCTGCGCGGCGTCACGTTCGAGGTCGCGCCCGGCGAGATCTTTGGGTTCGTCGGGCCGAACGGTGCCGGCAAGACCACGACGATTCGCACGCTGATGGGCCTCATCCACCCGAGCGCGGGCAAGGTGACGATCCTCGGCCACACGATCCCGAGCCGGGAGGCGCGGTTTCACGTCGGGTTCCTGCCCGAGTCGCCGTACTTCTACGACTACCTCACGATCGGCGAGCTACTCGATCTCGTCGGTCGCTTGTTCGGCATCGCCGCGGCCGAGCGCGGCAAGCGCGCGGACGTGTTGATCCATCGGGTCGGCCTCGGTCGCGCGCGCCATCAGAGCTTGAAGAAGTTCAGCAAGGGCATGCTGCAACGCGCCGGCCTCGCGCAGGCGCTGATGAACGACCCCGAGGTCGTCGTGCTCGACGAACCGATGAGCGGACTCGATCCGATCGGCCGCAAAGAAGTCCGCGACTTGATCCTCGAGCTCCGCGATCAGGGCAAGACCGTGTTCTTCTCGTCGCACATCCTCACCGATGTCGAGGCGATCGCCGATCGGATCGCGATCATCGCGCGCGGCCAGCTCCAGGCACAGGGCTCACCAAGCGAGCTCGTCAAGCGCACGGCGATCGGGATCGACGTCACGGTGCGCGCGGCCGCGACCGCCGACGACGCGCTTGCCGCGATCGCGACCGGCACGTCCCACGTTCGCCGCGCGGGTGACGTCTTGACGCTGATGCTCCCCGCCGACGCCGACGTCGACGCGTGGCTCGCCCGCGCGCGCGAGCTCGATGCGAAGATCGTGTCGATCGCGCCGCGCCACGAGACGCTCGAGGATCTGTTCCTGCGCGAGATCGCGCACGCCGATGCATCGTCGGCCGCCACCGAGGGCCGGACATGACCGCTGCGTTCGGTCGGATCTGGGCGATCGCCTTGAACACGTTCCGCGAGGCAGCGCGCCTGCGCGTGGTCTATGGCTTCGCGGTCGTCGTCGTGCTCGCGAACTTGTTCGCGATCGTGCTCGGCCGGCTGTCGGTGCACGAGGACACGCGGATCGCGCAGGACGTCGGGCTCGGCGCGATCTCGCTCGTCGGCTCGTTGACCGCGATCTTCCTCGGCCTGTTCCTGCTCTACACCGAGGTCCAGCGCCGCACGATCCACGCGATCGTCAGCAAGCCGATCGAGCGCTGGGAGTTCGTCATCGGCAAGTACACCGGGATGGCGCTCGTCCTGACGCTGCTCGTCGCGTTGTTCGCCCTCGCGATGGTGTTGCTGTTGCTCCAGCAAGGTGTCGGCGTGTCGATGCCGGTGATCGAGGCGATCGTGCTCGCGTGGGTCGAGGTGCTCGTCGTCGCCGCGATCGCGATCTTCTTCTCGTCGTTCTCGACGCCGTTCCTGTCCGCGATCTTCGCGCTCGCGATCTGGGCGCTCGGGCGCGTCACCCCGGACATCGAAGCCGCCGCCCGCGACGGGGCGACCGCACTGAAAGTGACGGCTCGGATCGCGCTCGAGCTCGTGCCCGATCTGCACTTGTTCTCGCCATCCGGACGGATCGTCGACGGCGTCGCCACATCGATCCACGGCGACTTCGTGTCGTGGGGCTACGTCGCCACCGCGAGCTTGCACGGGTTGGGCTGGATCGTCGCGCTGCTCGCGGTCGCGTGCCTGGTGTTCCAGCGCCGAGACTTCGTGTGATGGGCGGTCGGGCTTTACAACGCCCGAGCCCCGTGCTTGCCTTCGCGCGGAGGCTACGATGGCCAAGAACCTAGGCGGCGCGATCATCGATCTGCTCGACTCGGAGCGGGTCGAGCTCCGCGTGGCGGCCGCCACCGTGCTCGCGGTCGTGGGTAAGGGCGACAAGAGCGTGACCGAGGCGCTGACGACTCGACTCGGCGACAGCGACGCCGGGGTCCGCACGATCGCGCTCGAAGGGCTCGCGGCGATGGATCTGGGCGGCGCCGGAGGGTTTGCCACCAAGCTGGTGCCGTTGCTCCGCGGCGATGACGAATCGCTCGCGAATCGCGCCGCGCAGGTGCTCGCGCAACAAGGCGCCGCCGCCGAGGGCGCGCTGCGCAAAGAGGTCGCGGCCGGGCCGATCCCCGCGCGCCGGACGATGGCGCAGCTGCTGCTCCGCCGCGGCACGCAACCGGCGATCGATGCGGTGCTCGATCAACTCCCCGACGACGAGTTCGGCGAACAAGCGCTCCAGCTCGTGCGCGCCGAGATCGACGCCGGCAACGACAAGCTCGCCGGCCAGATCGAGAAGTCGGCGGTGAGCCGCGCCGGCGAGACCGCGAAAGAGCTGCACAAGACCTGGGCGAAGGCCGAGAAGGCCGCCGAGGCCGCCGCGAAAGAGGCGGCGAAGGTCGCGAAGGCGGCAAAGAAGCCGAAAAATGGCAAGGCGACGAACCCCCACAACGGCACGAACGGCCACGCGGTCGTTGCCGCGGATCCTCTGCGCGATCCCGAGGTCGCGCGCGGCGTGTCCGAGCTCGGCGCGTTGCTCCGGCTGATCGGTTACCTCGCGCGGCCGTCGACCCAGTCGCTGCTCGTCAAGTACAGCGATCCCGACCAGCCGCGGCCGATTCGCCTCGCCGCGATCGCGGGGTTGCGCCGGATCGTGGCGCAGAGTGAAGCGCGCGGCACCGAGAAGGTGATCGAGACGCTGATCGAGTACGCCGACGGCGACGATCACGCGGTCGCGCAATCGGCGGTCGATACGCTGCGCGGCGCGCGCATCCCGGAGTCACTCGCGAAGAAGTTCGGCGCGCTCGCGAAGTCGAGCAACGTCGCGGCGCAGAAGCTCGCGATGGAGCGGCTGCCCGCGGGCGGCGGCGCGTCGGCGGTCAAGGCGCTGGTCGAGGCGATCGCCGGCAGCGATCCGCAGGCGCGCGATGCGGCGGCGCGCGGCTTGGCCAAGGCGCCCGAGGCGGTGTTGCCGCTGACCCGGGCGTTGCTCGCGACGGAGAACGAAGAGACCGCGCGCCGCTATGCCGGCGTGTTGCGCTCGCATCGCGGTCACGTCTCGAACCAGGCGATCGACGAGCTGGTCGACCAGGTTCGCAAGTACATGGAGCTCGGCTTCAAGGGCAAGGCCTCGGCAGACGAGGTCGTGCTCGAGCGCGTGATCGCGGAGCTGGTCGCGGACCTCGCGCCGGGCAAGCACGTCGAGCTGCTGTTCGAACGCGCGAAGCGGCTGCGCAAGGCCGGCAAGCCGGTCGAGGCGTTCGGCTCGTTGAAGCCGCTGCTCCGCTCGCGCGCCGATCTCGACGCCGCGATCGACGACGATCAGCGGTTCTTCCTCGCGCTGCTCGCCCTCGAGACCGCGGGCGAGAGCATGATCCGGAGTGCCCACACCGACGATCCGGTGTTCGCGCAGTTCTCGAAGCTCGCCGCGAACGGCTATCCCGTCGCGAAGCAGCTCGCGCGCGAGAAAGACGTGTCGGACGACGCGCTGTACGCCCTTGGCTTCCGGCTGATCGAATCGCACGATGGATCGAACGAAGAGCTCGGCGCCGAGTTACTCTCCGGCATCGTCGAAGAGCGCCCGCGCAGCAAGCTCGCGAAGGCGGCGAAGAACAAGCTCAAGCTCACTGGCCATTTGGACGAGGACTAAGCTTTGAACGTCGACGATTACATCGATTCGCTCCCCGAAGACCGTCGCATCGCGATCCGCTGCGTGCGCGAGCTCGTCAACTCGCGCCTGCCGCCGGGTTACGAGGAGGGGATGATGTACGGCCAGATCGCGTGGTTCGTGCCGTTCACCCGCCTCGCCGAAACCTACAACGATCAACCGCTCGCGCTCGCCGCGCTCGGCTCGCAGCGCAACCACATGGCGATCTACTTGATGAGCGTCTATGGCGACGAGGAGCTGCGCAAGTGGTTCGAGGCCGCCTACAAGAAGACCGGCAAGAAGCTCGACATGGGCAAGTCGTGCGTTCGCTTCAAGTCGCTCGACGGGCTTGCGCTCGATGTCGTCGGCGATGCGATCTCGAAGGTGCCGGTCGATGCGTACGTCGCGTCGTACGAGAAGAACCAAGCGCAGGCGGCGAAGGCCAAGCCCGCCGCGAAGCCGGCCAAGCCGGCCAAGCCCGCAAAGCCGGCGAAGAAGTCTGCGAAACCGGCGAAGAAAGCCGCAAAGCCGGCGAACAAGTCCGCGAAATCGACGAAGAAAGCCGCGAAGCGCAAACCCGCGAGACGCCGCTAACCGATCGCGTCGCGGATCGCGTATACGGGGCGGATGAAAAGCTCCGCCACGCTCTCTGCCGTGATCCTCACCGTCGCGCTCGCGTTCACCGGCTGCAAGAAGAAGGACGACGCTGCCGCGGCGGACAAGGCTGCGCCGGCCGAGAAGCCGGCGGACAACGCCAAGCCGGCCGATAACGCGAAGCCGGCGGACAACGCGAAGCCGGCGGACAACGCGAAGCCCGCCGATACCGCGGCGACCGCCGACACCGCGAAGCCGGCCGACACCGCGACGCCCGCCGGCACCGCGATCAACGGCTACGACGACTACAAAGCCAAGAGCCTCGCGCTCGCCGCGAAGATGGTCGCCGTGTTCAAGAAGGACGCGAACGATTGCGACGCGATCGCGAACGACGTGACCGCGATCGTCAGCGACCCTGACTTCGTGAGCGTCAATGCCTACGAGAAGGGCCACGAAGCCGACAAGAAGAAGTTCGATACCGAGGCCGCCGCGATCGAGAAAGACTTCGTCGCCGCGGCGACGCCGGTGATCACGAAGTGCAAGGACAACAAGAAGGTCCAGGACGTGTTCTCGAAGATGCAGTAGCGCGCCGCGCGGTCACGGCACGAGCTTGTAGCCGAGGCCGTAGACGGTCAGGATGTGGCGAGGATTCTTCTGATCCTCCTCGAGCTTCCGGCGCAGCTTCACGATGAAGTTGTCGACGGTGCGGCTCGTAGGCGAGGCCTGCATACCCCAGACCTTTTCGAGCAGCTCGTCGCGCGACACCGTCTCGTCGCTCCTCTCGCGCAGGAGCTTCAGCACTTCGAGCTCGTAGAACGTGAGTCGCTTCGCAGCGCGGCCCTTGTTCATCGTGTGCTTGCGCGCGTTGATCGTCCACGTGCCGATCGCGAACGTCTCGTCGGACTGCGAGCTCATCCGCGCCTGGCGCCGGAAGATCGCGTTGATCCGCGCGATCAGCTCGGCCACCGAGAACGGCTTGGTGACGTAGTCGTCGGCGCCGGCCTCGAGTCCGCGGATCTTGTCGCTCTCCTGTGCCTTCGCGGTCAGGATGATGATCGGCACGGTCTCGTTCTTCTGGCGCAAGGTCTCGCACACGCGATAGCCGTTGTCGTCGGGCAGCATCAGATCGAGCAAGACGCAATCCGGTGCGATGTCGAGCGCGGCCGCTAGCCCCTCGGCCCCGGTGCCTCGCGCCTCGACCTCGAAGCCTTCGAACTCGAGCGCGTCGCGCAGGCCGCGCACGATATCGGGCTCGTCCTCGATCACGAGGATTCGCTTTTTCGCTGCCTCCTCTGCCACCGCGTCATTCATATCAGATCGGCAGCCAGATCGAGAAGGTCGCGCCCTGGCCAGGCTCGCTCGTGACCTCGACGTCGCCGTGGTGGGCGCGCGCGATATGACGGACCAGCGCCAAACCGATGCCGGAGCCGCGGATCGGCTGCAGCCGCACCGCTCGCGCGCGATAGAACCGGTCGAAGATCTGCTCTTGCTCCTCGACCGCGATGCCCGGGCCGAAATCGTGGACCGCGAGCACGAGCCGATCACCGTCGCGCGCGAGCGACAGCTCGATGCGCTTGCCCTCGGTCGCGTACTTGATCGCGTTATCGATCAGGTTGAGCACTGCGAGCGTGAACGCATTCGCGTCGAGCTGGGCCGGCGGCAGATCGGGCGCGATCTTCGCCTCGAGCGTCATCTCGGCCGCGGCGAGCCGGCGTTGCGACAGATCGACCGCGCGCGCGACGACCTCGCCGACATCGGTCTCGGCGAACTCGTAGACGCCCATCCCGCGCTCGATCTTCGCGAAGTCGAGTACGTTATCGATCAGCCGGCCGAGCCGCACGCTCTCGCGCCAGATGATCTCGGCATATTCGGTCGCTTGGTCGGTGTTCTTCGTGCGGCCGTTCGCGAGCATCTCGCCGAACATCGAGATGATCGACAGCGGCGTCTTGAGCTCGTGCGACACGTTCGAGATGAACTCGCTCTTCAGCTCGTTCGACTTGCGCTCGCGGCGAATCGCGTATGCCAAGAAGGCCAGGCCGGCGAGGATCACGGTGACCGCGCCGCCGATCAGCACCGAGTTGATCGCATGACGCCGGCGTTGCTCCGCCTGCGCGTCGAGATCGCGCTCGGCGACGCGCAACAGCCAACCGTCGGCGGTCTCGGTGAACGGCACCGCGACCTCGAGGTTTTCCGGATCCGACGTGAACGGCTTGCCGTAGACCAAGCCGCCGCGCTCGTCGACCACCTCGTAGATCCACTTGTTCGAGTAGTTGAAGAACTGAGGGAACAACACGAACTCCCAGTGATTGATGTCGGCTTCGAGCACGATGTAGAAGGTCCGGTCGCCGGAGACTCGTCGCGTGTAGGCCAGCACGTACCAGTTGTCGCCGCGCCTCCCGTAGACGTGGCCGCGCTCGCCCGCCTTCTGGGTCGCGAGCGGCAGCTTCGGGATCACGTTCGCGAGGAACCAGTCGCGGATCGCGAGCGCTTCTTTTTCATCGCGGCTGGACCACGAGCCGCCTGGCACGAGATGGAGCTGATCATCGAGCACGAGCAAGCTCGCGATCGCCGCACCCGAGTTGCGCACGAGGTCGCGAACGTAGCTGCCATCGCCGACCTTCTCGATCTCGAGGCTGTCGAACACCGTGCGGTCGTCGCGGACGATCAGCGATTCGAAGTTGAAGACCTTCTCCTCGGCGATGTCGTGCATGAGCTCGAGCTCGTGCTCGCGGTACTCGCTGGTATACGAATAGCCGTAATATGCGAGCGCCACCGCCGCGGCCAACACCGCGAAGATCAAGGCGTTCACGAGCAGGACGCGCCGCACGGAGCGCAGATCCTGCCACTTCCCAGTTCACTTGTAAGTACGGAACGTTGCTCGGCGGTTTGGAATATGTTAGACGGCTAACTAAAGGGCGCGGAAATCCGGATTCTAGCGGATTGGTCGGATTTACAACTAGTTAGGCGCCGGGACACTCGTCAAAGAGGCAGGGATGGACTCCATCTTCGAACAAGAAGCCGATGAGGTTGGGGGAGAGATCGAAGCCTATTGCCCGTCCCCACGGTGCAAGGCCGACACGACCCACACCATCATAAGCATGTACGAGGACGAGGTTCGCCGGGTCCAGTGCGTGGTGTGCGGCGAGGTCCACGCCTACCGGAAGCCGCGCGGCGACGGCACGGAGGACGGTGCCGATGGTGCCGGCAAGCGCGCCGCGGCCACCAAGGTCACGTGGGAAGCCGCCATGGGCCGCGCGACCGACACCGACCTCGCAAACTGCCGCCCGTACTCGATCCGCGACACGTACGAAGACGGCGACGTCGTCCACCACCCGGTGTTCGACATCGGCTTCGTCATCGATCAGCTCCCCGATAACAAGGTCGAGGTGATCTTCCGCGACGGCGGGTCGCGCATCCTCGTCCACAACCGCGGCGATCTGGCCGCGCGCATGCCGGACATCAGCGAGATCCCGATCCCGCGCGAAGCGAAAAAGAAGAAACGCGCGAAGAAGCCCGAGAACGCGACCCCGGTGCCGGCGCGAAACAAGGCCGAGGTCGAGGCTGCGGTCGTGCGCGCCCGCGCTGCCGCCCAGGCGCGGATGGACGAAGCGCAGCGATCGGCCGACGAGCGCAGCAAGAAGCTCAAGGCCGACAACAAGAAGCCCAAGGGCAAGCCGGCGGCGGCGAAGCCGGCCAAGGCTGCGAAGGCGGTCAAGCCCGCGAAGAAGGCCAAGCTCGCGAAGCCGGCCAAGCCCGCGAAAGCGAAGAAGCCCGCCAAGAAGGCTGCGAAGCCGGCGAAGAAGAAGCCGGCGGCCAAGAAGCCCGCGAAGAAGCCGGCCAAGAAGCCCGCGAAGCCGGCCAAGAAGAAGTAGTAGGCCTGCTCGAATCGATCGATCGGAGCTCGCTACTTGTCGCTACTTGTCGCTAGGCGGCCGGATCTCGGGCTGCCGGAACGGCAGCAGCACGGTGAACTCGGTGAACTCCTCGAGCTGGGAGTCGACCGTGATGAGGCCGCCGTGGAGCTCGATCAGGCCGCGTGCGATGTAGAGGCCAAGGCCGGCGGAGTCAGGCCCGGCCGACGTGTGGTGCTTGGCCGGCTGCGCGTGCAGGAACGGATCGAAGATACGCTGGCGGTCTTCCTCGGCGATGCCGACGCCGTTGTCGCGAACCCGCAGGCGTGCCCAGCCACCGGGGAAGCGGTCGCGCGGTGCTTCGTCGACGCTGATCGCGATCTCGCCGCTCTCGGGAGTGTAGCGGATCGCGTTCGACACGAGGTTGACCGCGATCTGATGGATCTTGTCGCGGTCGGCATCGATCGAATCGATCGCGCCGATGTCGGTCGACAGGGTCTGGCTCTTCGCCCGGGCCAGGGGCAGCAGCTCGGTGACGACATCGGCCACGACCTCGCCGAGCGCGACGAGCTCGCGCCGCATCACCATCCGGCCCGCTTCGATCCGGCTGACGTCGAGCATGTCATCGACCAGCCGCTTCAAGCGATGAGCGTTGCGCTGGACCGAGCTGATCGGGCGGGTCAATAACGGCGGGAGCTCGCCGAACCGGCCCTCGCTGAACAGATCGAGATAGCCGACGATGCTGGTCAGCGGCGTTCGGAGCTCGTGGGCCGCGATCGAGATGAACTCGGCGCGCAGCCGGCCTTGGCGCTCGAGCTCGGCGTTCTTCGCGCGGAGCTGGGCTTCGGATTCGGCGAGCGCGCGGGTGCGCTGGCGAACGATCTGATCGAGGTTCGAGCGCAGGGCCCGAAACTCGGCGCGCGCGGCCTCGACCTCGTGGGTCCGCTCCTCGAGCACGTGGCCGAGGCGGACCGCGGCATCGAACAGCTCGGCTTGGGTTGGAGGGGTCGTGCCCGCGCGCTCGAGCCGCGCGATCAGCACGTCGATCGTCCGGCGCGCCGCGGCGAGCTCGTCGTCGAGCTCGGCGATCCGATCGTCGCTCATCGCCGCGCTCCGATCGCGAGCGCGGTGAGCGTGTGGTTGACCAGCAGCATGCCGGACTGTTCGCCGAGCGAGTGAAACCCGATCGTGGGGTGCTCGCCGTAGGCCTGGGCGAGGTCGGCTTCGAGCCCGCGCGCGCGGGCATCCCAATGCCGCGCCATACACGAGAAGGCGAGCAGCCCGCCGATCTGGCCGCCGACGCGCCGGGCCGCCTCGGCGAGGTGTGTCCGAGTCACGCCGACGAGATCGCCCGGCTTCATCAGCCGCAAGACGTGACCCGGCTCGACCGGTGCGGCCAGCCGGATCTGGGGGCCATCGAGCGCGAGCAGCGTGCGCACGTAAGGCACGCCGTCGATGAAGCGCGCGAGCGAGTACTCGACCGGGCGCGCGTCGTCGAGCGTCCCGCCGAGCCCCGCGACGAGATCGTGCAGCCGTGGGCCGGCCGGGCGGCCATCGAGCTCGTCGATCACGCGACCGGACGCCGCCGTGACCACCGTGCGCACGTCGGTCGCGACCATGTCGCATGAGGTGACGACGTCGAACGGCAAGCTGCAATCGAGCAGCACGATGATGCCGGCGTCGGCCAACACCTCGCCGTTGACCCACAAGCACGCGCGTGCGTTGCCGACGGCGCCCGCGGCGCCGCCGACCATGTGAATCTGCGGCGCGATCGCAGCGGAGCCGATGCAGAACTCGTCGTCGTGCCCGGTCGATGGATCGACGAGCGTGAACGCGACGTGGCGGTCCGGCACGAGCTCGACCGGGGTCGCGCCCAACGCCCGCGCCGCCCGCACGACGGCGTCGCGGCTGCGAACGAGCGGCGACTTCGAGAGCTCGGGCGCCACGCCGATGCCGACCCGCACGGCCTCGCTCGACAACCCGATCGCGACCGCTGCGAGCTCGTCGCCCGCGATCGCCTGATCCCCGACCAGGCCCGCGGCCGAGCAACCGACGGTCGCCGCAGGTGCCAGCCCGGCCGCGAGCCGGCGCGCGAGCACGCCGAGATCGAGGGTGTCGGCGGCGAACACCACGGCGAGGGCGAGATCGGGCGCGGCGAGGCGTTCGATCAGCTCGTCCGCGACGTGCGTGGCGTCGTTACCGCGTACCGACACCGGTCGTGCGATGGACACGCGGCCACTATAGCTCCGATCGCGAGGCCGAAAAGTTGCCCGCAAACCGTCGATGCCGCTTCGATAAGGGGATGGAGAAGACGTGCAGCGCATGCGGGCAAGCGTTTCGACCCGCCTTCGTGTTTCAGATCGCGGTGACCCCGGGCGGAGAGAAGAATCACTTCTGCTCGCTCGAGTGTCGTCAATCCGCGCTGGGCACCGAGGCGTTCCGCGCGAAGCGGGCGAGGCGGATCGCGATCCTCAACCAGAAGGGCGGCACCGGCAAGACGACGACCGCCGTCAACCTCGCGGCCGGTCTCGCCGAACGCGAACAAGATGTCTTGCTCGTCGACACCGACGCGCAGGGCAACGTCGGTGTCTCGCTCGGCGTCGCGGGAGAGCGCTCGCTCTACCACGTGCTCGTCGACGGCGCCGAACCGTCCGACATCAGCGTGCCGGTGCGCCAGCACCTCGACGTCATCACGTCGGACGCCACGCTCGCGGCCGCCGAGATCTGGCTCGCCCATCAGGCGGCGGACGCGCGGTCGCGAATCCTCACGAAGCGGCTGAACATGATGGCGGTCTCGCGCCGGTACGACTACGTGATCATCGACTGCGGCCCATCGCTCAATCTGCTCAACCAGAACGCGCTGTCGTACGCCGATGAGGTCATCGTCCCGGTGACCTGCGACTACCTCGCGCTCGTCGGCGTCAAGCAGGTGCTACGCACGGTCCGTGATGTCGAGCGCCACCTGGGCCACTCGGTGCGGATCGCCGCGGTGCTGCCGACGTTCTACGATGGACGGACCCGGCTCGCCCGCGAAGTCCTCGAGACCCTGCAGAACCACTTCAAGACGAAGTGTCTCGAGCCGATTCGCCACAACACGCGACTCGCGGAGGCCCCGAGTCACAAGAAGACGATCTTCGAGTACGCGCCGATCTCGCACGGCGCCGCTGACTACAACCGCGTCGTCGATTGGGTGCTCGCGACGACGGCCTCGGCTTCGACCACCCTCCACCCGGAGCCCGGCGCTCCGATTGCCGCTTGAGGTCGTAAATGAAAGAAGAAAAACTCATGGCCCACGACCCGCTCAGCGACGCCGACGCGATCCTCAGCGAGGAATACTACGGTCGCCGCCCGGCGAACGGCCCGGTCGCCGCGAAGCGCCCGAAGCAACCGCGGCCGACCCACTACAAGGTCATCTGCATCTCGATCTACACGCGCGATCTCGAAGAGCTCGATGCGAAGGTGGCCGAGCTCAAGCGCCGCGGCTGGACGAAAGCGAACAAGTCGCAGCTGATCCGACTCGCGCTGTCGCAGGTCGACCTCGACAAGCTCGCGACGCCGCGCCAGTAGCGGGTCAGAGCTTGCGCACGATGCCGAACATCAGCGTGTTGAACATGTCGCTGCGCGTCGTATCGGTGCCGGTGTGGACGCGCGCGCTGGTCATCACGGGCGCGCCAAAGTCGTAGCTCGTCAGGACGAGGTCATAGCTCAGGCGGAAGTCGTACTCCGGCCGCCAGTGGTAGTTGAACACGGCGCCGATCAAGTACGCGGTCGCGCTCGGAGACCCGCCATCTTCGAGGTTCTTCGTCTGGGACACGCCGAAATCGATCAGCTCGGCGTCGAGGTTGACCGCCGCGCCGATCTTGTCGGTCAGCCGTGGAATCGCGAGCGCCATGCCGATCGTCATGCCGGCGTAGGTCTCCGACGGCATCAACGCGGTGTTCTTGGTCATGTCGTTGAAGTCGTGGATCTGGATCGCCTCGTAGCGCATGCCGAGGCGACCGTAGAGCACCATGCCGTTCGGCTTGTGGAAGTCGTAGCCCGCCATGCCGCGAAGCTTGAAGTCGGTGAGCGCGAAGCCCGACGTCGTCATGGCCGCGGTCATCGGCAGCTGGACGCCAACCGACGAGGTCGTGCTCCCGTACATGTATTCGAGGTCGGCCCCGAGCACGTACTTCTTCTTGTACGGATACAAGATCGTGCCGCCGAGCGTGATGCCCACACTCGACGTGCTGTCCTTGTAGTTGTCGAGCGTACCGGTGCCGCCAGCCGACGCCAGGCTCTGGCTGATGAACGTCAGGCCGAGCCGCGCGGTCAGGTCGATCACTCGCGCCGTCATGCCGGATGCTCCGCCGCCGACATCGAGCTTCGACGATTCAATCCACCCGGCGTCGCCCTCTTCGCTCGACACGAAGGTCCACTTGCCTTTGACCTCGTCGGGATAGAGCACGTCCGCGGGTTTCGCGACAAACGCCTCGTCGCTGTCGGCGTTCGGGTCGTTGTAGACCGAGGACTTCTCGCTGACGTGCGCGATCTTGCGATCGTCGTCGCTCTGGTCGTTGCCTTTGTCGTCGTCGCCCTTGTCGCCCTTGTCGCCCTGGTCGCCTTTGTCGCCCTGGTCGCTCTTGCTGTCCGTGGCGTCGCTGCTGTCGTCATCGTCGTCGTCGTCCGACTCCTTGACGTCGTCCTTGCCCTTGGGTGCGGGCTTCGCCGCCGCTTTGGCCGCGGGCTTCTTGCCTTTGTCGAGCTTGGTATCGTCGTCGTCGTCGTCATCGTCGGCCTTGGCCTTGGTGCTCTTCGCCGCGGGCTTCGCCGCCGGCTTCTTGCCCTTATCGACTTTGTCGACCTTGACGTCATCTTCGTCATCGTCGTCATCGTCGACGGGTTTGGCTTTCGGCCTCTTGCCCTTGTCGGGCTTGCTGGCTTTGTCGCCCTTGTCGGCTTTGTCGCCCTTGTCGGCTTTGTCGCCCTTGTCGGCTTTGTCGCCCTTGTCGGCTTTGTCGCCCTTGTCGGTGTCATCGTCGTCCGGCTTCTGAACATTGTCGCCGACCGCATCGGCGCCGACGCGATCGTCCGGGCCCTGCTCGCCGTCGAACCCGCGCTTCGTGCCGCGCCCATCGACGAACGGTCGGCGGCGGGTGTTGCGCGCGATCGTCGCGCCCTCCGGCATATCGACCTTGGTCCGGGTGACGTAGCCGGTCCGTCCCTGGACCCGAACCTTGATCCAGCGGCCGTTCTCCGACAACAGCGTCATCGCCTGGCCCTCTTTGAGCTTGAGAATGACCTTCTCTTGCTCGCCTGGCCTCGCGAACAACTTCGCTTCCTGGTTCGTGCGTACCTTGTCGGCAAACGCATGACCGGAGACCCCGAGGACGACGCACAAAACGACGGCGCTCACCCGCATCGGTCTCGTATTGTAACCGACCGGAGGCCGCCAGGCCGGGATTTCGAGACGATCCGTCGGGCAATCCTCTGAAATCAGCCGCAAATGTCGCTGCCAGCCAAGGGAGGATCGAGCGCCGATGTCCGTAGAAAGAACGCGTTAAAGTAAAGGCGCACGCCATGCCCGACACGACTAACAAGCGCTCGTACTCGGCCGGCCACTTCCAGCTCGACATCGACGGGCAGGAGACGACCGCGTATCTCAAGACCGTCGACGGCGGTTACGTCAAGGCGACGACGATCGACGAGCCGATCGGGCCGTACAACCTGCGGGTCAAGCACACGTCGGTCACCGACATCGATCCGATCTCGTTCGAGTTCGGCCTCGCCGGCTCGAACCACGTGCTCGAGTGGATCCGCTCGTCGTGGAAGAAGCAGTGGAGCCGGCGCAACGGCCAGATCACGCACGCCGACTTCAACATGTACCGGACGTTCGAGCACGAGTTCACGCAGGCGCTGATCACCGAGACGACGTTCCCCTCGCTCGACGCCGCGTCGAAAGAGGCCGCATACATCAAGGTCAAGCTCCAGCCCGAAGCGGTCGCGCATCGCAAGCCGAAGAGCGCGACTCAGATCCGGCCGAAGATCGGCCCGAAACAAAAGATGTGGGTGCCGTCGGCGTTCCAGCTCAAGATCGACGGCATCGATGGGCTCGAGTGGGTCAGCAAGATCGAGTCGTTCACGATCAAGCAGGGCGTGAAGTGGCTCAAGCCCGGCGACGAGAAGTATCGCGCACACGGTCAGGTCGAGCCGACGAAGATCGAGTTCCCGAACCTGGTGTGCTCGATGTCGCTCCAGTACGCCGACGCGGTCCTCAAGTGGTACGAGGACGCGGTCGTCGTGGGCCAGAGCGACGACACGTCGCAGCGCAACGGCTCGATCGAGTTCCTCGATCCGACGCGCAAGAAGGTGCTGTTCCGGCTCAAGCTGTCCGAGGTCGGGATCTTCCATCTCGCGATGGAGCAATCGACCGCGAACGCCGAGGCGATCAAGAAGATCAAGTTCCAGTTGTTCGTCGGAGAGATGGATCTCGACGGCAACCTGGGGATGGACTCCTAGCAACAACGCGATCCCTCCGCATCGCCGCCTCCCATCTCATTTCGTCGTGAGATTGACGGGTGCGCTCTTGATCACGTTCTTGTCGGCGTCGACGGCGAGTACGGTCAGTCGGTGTGCGCCGGTGCTCATGGAATAGCTCGTGCTCAACGTGGTCGCCCCGTTCGCCGGATACACGTTGCCGAGCTTGGTGCCGTCGAGCCATGCCTCGAAGTGACCGAGCCCGATCTCGCCCGAATACGAAGCCTCGACGGGAACGGGGCTCGAGACGGTTGCACCTTGGGCGGGCTCGTGCACCGTGACC
This sequence comes from uncultured delta proteobacterium, assembly GCA_963848295.1. Lineage (GTDB taxonomy): Bacteria > Myxococcota_A > Polyangia > Haliangiales > Haliangiaceae > JABFXX01. The sequence continues at coordinate 1,534,048 of CAWKDB010000010.1, forward strand.
GAGCCCAGCGAAGCCGTCGAGTCTTCGAACGGGATCGTGTACGCGTTGTATCCATCCGTTCGAGTCGCGACCGGCACCACGGGATGGCCCGACGAGTCCTTCGGGAATCGCGAAGGATGGTCGGCCGCCGGCGGCGAATACGTGAACGTCTTCAACGTGCCGGCCGATGGCGAAATCGTGTACATGCGGAGATAGCCATTTCCGAAATACCCGTTTTTGCCCTGACCTTGGTAGTCCGAGACGATCTGATCGATGCGCTGCCCCGTCGGTGCGATCTCGGTTCGATAGCCGACGCCGTTGTTATCGGGAGCGATCGTGCCGGGATTCGGCCCCCTGAAATGACCATTGACGACCAGCACGATGTTCTTGTGAAGGGACACGAACTTCGTCCACATGTCATCGCCGTTGTTGCCGTTGTCGCACGACGCCGTGACCGCCTTCGGGCACGCATGGGCGCCGGTACAGATCTCTGCGCACGACGGAGAGAGATGATACGACTCGGCGGAGTCGGGATCACCGAGCTTGACGCGATGCCCGCTACCGGGTGCGCCCGTGTCGGGAAACAAGTAGGCATGCATCGCGACGATGACCGGCAGATCTGGATTGTCGTTCAGGATCGTATTGGCCCACGCCAACACCGAATCGCGCGGATAGAACTCGAGTGCCATCACGAGATAGTTCTTCCCGCCGAGCTCGACGATGTTGTAGAAGTTCGCATTGCTGGTTGGGTTCATCCGGCCGCCGTGAAACCAACTCTTGCCCGCGTAGCGGCTCGGACCAAACCATTTGTCGAAGTTGCTCGTGCTTCGTGATTGGGGAAGTCCGTCGTTGTGCTCGGCCTCGCAATCGTAGTCGTGATTACCGATCGCCATCTCATAGGGGATGTTCGCGTCGTCGAGCAGCTTGATCGCGTTGTCGGCGCGCGTCCATTGCGTCGCAGAGCTTGCCTCGGGCGCGATTCGGCAAGCGAGCTCGCCGCTCGGGCGTGACCCGCCGTCGTCGGTGATATCGCCGAGCCCGATCACGAGCTGGATCTTCTTGTCGGCGTCGTCGTGATGCGCGACGACCCAGCTCACCTGATCATTGAATGGCCACGAGTAATGCGAGTTCGCCGGGTCAGGATATCCAGACGAGTAGTACTGAGTATCCGGCAGCACGACGATCGAAAACGAGTCTGCAGAGAGTGCTTCGGTCGAGCTCGTCTCAGACGTGTCGGACGTGTCTGCGCAGGAGGCGACGGACAGCATCGTTACAGCGACGCAACACACAGCGATCCGAGTTCTCATGTGCGGTGCCCTGAGCAAATGGCGCGCCGACACCTACATCGAGCCGTTTCAAACGAAGTTCATGCGTTGGCGCCGTGCTTCGCGGGGGAAGTCTCCCCACGTGGCGGGCGAATACCTCATTTGCTTTGGCAACGTGACAACGACGTAACACCTGCAGCTCGTCGGAGTTAGCCACTCGCGGCGACGAGCAGGTCGTAGATCACGTGCGCGTAGACCGCGTGCGCCAGCGAGCGGTACCAGCAGATCAAACCGAACGCGGCACCCGCGACGCTGCGGAACGCGAAGGCGTGCAGCGACCACGGCTCGCCACCGGGCCCGACGTGGTGCGCCGCCGCGAAGAGCAACGACGTCGTGACCAGCGCGATCGGCAGCGCGACTCGGGTCCGGCCGAGCATCGCGACGACCCCACACATCAGACCGAGCCGAAACACGAGCTCCTCGTGGACCCCGGCGCCGAGCGCGCCGACGACGCTGCGCGCCGACAAGCCAAGCCCGAGGACGCGGTGGATCACCATCGTGACGACCGCGCCGAGCACGACCGCGTAGATCGCCGCTTCGACGACGACCGGCGCCCAGGACTCGAGCCGCAGCGCGTGCCAGCGCCGCTCGTGGCGGATCCACACCAGGAAGCCGAGCGCGATCGCCGCGTGCAGGATGAGGTAGCCGGTGCGGCCGCCGCACATGCGGTAGAGACCGCGGGTGACGAGGTCGACGCCGTTGACGTGTCCGGTGAGTGCCGCGCCGATCCCGTACGCGAGGATGACCGGAAAGATCAGGACGAGGCTGTCGGCGAGGTCGCCGCGCCCGGACCAGCCGTGGCCCTTCGTCATCGCGACTTCGCTCCGAGCTTGCTACGCTTGGCCGCCGCCGGCGTGCGCGCGGGTGGTCGCACCGTCGCGGTGATCTCGCGATCGACGCGCAAGTACGTGGTCGCCGCGGCGGCGACATCGGCGACGCCGACGGCGCGAATCGCATCGTCGTAGTGCGCCCAGCGATCCCAGCCCAAGCCGTACGCCTCGTGATACGCGAGCGCGTTTGCGACCGCGGCTCGGCGTTGCATCGCGATCTGATGGCTGCCGATCAGGTACGCTTGCGCGCGCGCGAGCTCGTCGTCGGTGACGCCCGTGGTGCGAATGCGATCGAGCTCGGCGTTGACCGAGGCGACCGCGGCGTCGAGCTTGGCCGGCGCGCACGACAAGTAGATCGCGACGAACCCCGGATCGACGCCTTCGATCGAGTGCGCCGAGATGCGATAGACCAGGCCGGATTTCTCGCGCAGCTCGGCGAACAATCGGCCGCTCTGGCCTCCGAGGATCGCGACCAGCACCTCGAGCGCGAACCGATCGGGCGCGGCGACCGTCGCGCCGGGAAACCCGACGACGAGATAGGCCTGCTGGCGGTCGAGGTAGCGATAGACCTCGCGGGCCTCGCCGGGGCGACCGTCGAGCTTCGGCGCCGGCACGATCGGCTCGATCGCGCGCTTGGCCTTGACGCCGCCGAACCGCGCAGTGACTCGCGCCACGACGTCGGCGACCTCGACATCGCCGACGATCGCGAGGGTCAGCGCCGAGACCGGATAGCGATCGCGATAGAACGCGGCCAGCGCATCGCGATCGAGGCGGTCGACCGCGGTCGCGGTGCCGAGCACGTCGCGCGCGTAGGGGTGGTCGCCGTACAGCGCTTCGCTGAACAGCCGGAACGCCACCTGAGTCGGATTGTCGGCCTGCGCGTCTTGATCGGCGACGAGCAAGCGTTGCTCGCGGCTGACCTCGGCGGCGGGAAACGTCGGCGCGAGGATGCAATCGGCGAGTAGCTCGAGCCCGGGCTGCCACGACCGCGCGAGGAACTCGCCGGAGACACCGACGCTGTTGCGCCCTGCGACGCCGGTCAGCGAGCCGCCGAGGCTATCGATGTGCTCGGCGACCGCGGACGCACCGAGCTTGCCGCAGCCGCGCAGCAGCGTGCGCGCGAGGAGCGTCGAAGCGCCGGCGTGGTCGGCATCTTCGATGCGCTGGCCGCCGCGCCACACCGCGCGCATCGCGACGATCGGAACGGACGGATCACGCCGGACGAGCAGCACCATGCCGTTCGGCAGCACGACGCGCTGATCGGCCGGGGCCGCGACCGGCGTCGTCTTCGCGAGCGCACTGCGCACGCGCTTCTCGGCATCGCGCGCGAACGCCGCCGGCTGCGATCTTCGCTTCGGCACGATCGCCGCGACGCTCGCGTTGTCCGGGCGCAGATAGCGGCGCACCGCCGATGCGACATCGTGCCGGCGGACCGCGCGGATGCGATCGACGTAGACGTGGCCGAAGTGCGGATCGCCGGTGACCACGGCATGCCAGCCGAGCGAGCGAGCCCGGCCTTGCGCGGTCTCGAGCTGGCGCACGAGCGACGTCTCGACCGCGATCCTCGCGCGATCGAGATCGTCGGGCTCGAGCGAGTCGGCGAGCGCGAGCGTCTGGTCGACGAGCGCGCCAACCGCCTTGCCGGCATCGCGTGGCCGCGAGGTGGCCGACAGCACGAACAACCCCGGATCGCGCAACGCGTGGACGTGCGCATGGGCCGACGTCGCGACCTGATCGCGATCGCGCAGGACGCGTGGCAGTCGAGCGGACTCGCTCTGGCCCAGGACGATCGCCGCGACATCGAGCGCCGCGAGATCGGGGTGGCGCGCCGACGGGACGTGGAACCCGACCGCGAGGTACGCCTCGCTGACCTCGCGAAACACCGCGGCCGATCGCGGCTCGGTCTGCGCCGGTTCGGTCGCGACCTGACGCGCGGGGCGCCCGGCCGGCATCGCGGTGAATCTCCTCGCCACAGCGCGCCGCACGCGCTGCGGGTCGACGTCGCCGGCGACGACGAGCGTGACGTTATCGGCGACGTAGTAGTTGCGAAAGAAATCCACGAGCTCGCGGTCGCCGACCCGGCGCACGCTGTCCGACGTGCCGATCACCGGACGGCGATACGGATGGGAGACGAACGCGGTCGCGAACAGGCTCTGCGCGACCGAGCGCGCCGGATCGTCGGCGCCTTGGCGAATCTCCTCGAGGATGACCTCGCGCTCGCGCTCGAGCTCGTCGCGATCGACCCGCGGCGCGGTCAGGGCATCCCCGAGCGCGTCGATCGCGGTGTCCAGGTGATCGCGGCCGAGCACCGCGTGGTAGACGGTCTGGTCGTAGGACGTCCACGCGTTGATCTCGCCGCCGCCGGCTCCGATCGCACGCGTCAGCTCGCCGAGGCCGTAGTCGCTCGAGCCCTTGAACAGCATGTGCTCGACGACGTGGGCGAACCCCGCCTGCGCCGGTGTCTCGTCGGCCGAGCCCACCCCGACCCACGCCTGGATCGCGACGACCGGCGACGCGTGCCCGGGTGCGACGTGGAGCGCCAGCCCGTTGTCGAGGCGGTAAGAGTGGACGTCCTGCACGGCGGCGAAGCAAACCGCGAGCGCGGCCGCACCGAAATGATAGGCACGCCAGGTCAGGATGGGCACCTTTTTCCCGTGCGGCAGATTACTCCCGAGTTCCGCGAATTTGGTTAAGCTCTGCCGATGAACCGAGTCGCCTATGCGTTGCTCCTTGGTGTCCTTGGCTGCAGCAGCACCCCGGCCGATGTCAGCGGCGATTACACGATGGCCGTCACCGACGAGGCCAACGGCTGCAACCTCCAGAACTGGACGATGGGCGATAGCTCGACCGGCGTCCCGGTCACGATCACCCAGGACACGAAGGACGTGACGATCAAGATCACGGGTGCGGCCGGTGCGTACGTCGCGGTGATCCTCGGCACGAGCAGTTTCATGGGAACGGTCGACGGCGACAACGTGAGCGCGACGCTGTTCGGCACGACCAGCGCGACGATGGGCGGCTGCGAGTACACCTACGACGCGGATCTCGAAGCGTCGCTCGACGTCGACGAGCTGACCGGCACGATCGCGTACTCGCCGAAGACGAACGGCAGCCCGGATTGCTCGACGATCATGGGCTGCACCTCGACGCAGAATTTCAACGGTACTCGCGCGCCGCAGTGATCACGCGGCCGCCGGCGCTCGTCACCGACCGGTTGACGCTGCGCGAGCTGCGCGCGACCGATGCTCCCGCCGTCGCGACACGCGCTGGTGATCAGCGAGTCGCGAAGTTCTTGATCCAGGTGCCGAGCCCGTATCCGATCGCGCTCGCGAAGCGCTGGATCGCAGGTCGAGTCGCGTGGTGGGACGCCGGCCGGGGCGTGACGCTCGCGATCGCCCGACGGGAAGCGCGCGACGACCTGCTCGGCACGGTCAGCTTGCGCCGCCACAACCGCGACCGCCGCGCCGAGCTCGGCTACTGGCTCGGCGCCGCCGAGTGGGGCAAAGGCTACGCGACCGAAGCCTGCCGCGCGTTGATCGAGTTCGGGTTCGCCGAGCTCGTGCTCGCGCGGATCTACGCCCAGGTGCTCGCCGGCAACGAACCCTCGTGTCGCGTGCTCGAGAAGCTCGGCATGCAGCGCGAGGGGACGCGCCGCCAGCACGTGCGCAAAGGCCATCGCCTGCACGACGTCACGCTCTTCGGGCTGCTCCGCGACGAATGGCCGACGCGAGCGTAACCGTCCGACCCCATCCGCTCCGCGCTCGGCCGCGAGCACCCTCACGACTCCTGCGAGAGCACACGGTCGTTACCGCGCTCGCCGGCGCGCGATGCCGTAGCCGATCGCGATTCCGGCGGCGAGCCCGACCAGTCCACCGAGCGCGAAGCCCGACGTCGACGGCTGCGAGACCGAGGGCCTGGCACCTGGCTCGCGCTTCGGTGCGGTAAACCAGCCAATCGCGAATGCACCGGCGCACACGGCGGCGATCACGACCGCGGCGATCCACGTCGAGCGCGGCACCGGGACGCGCAGCTTCGCCCCCTTGCCGGCGATCTCCCGGGCGGCCTGCTCGCGGTCCACAGCTCGCTCGTAGCACGAGTCTTGCTCACAGCGACGGCCACGACGACGCTCCGCGGGCTTGTGCCCGAGTCGCGTTGCGGATCACAACATGCGCTACCTGATCCTCGGCTTGGTCCTTACAACGGCGTGTCACTGGGGCGCGCCGGCAACCGATCCTGACGCGGCCTCGCCCGACGGTGGCGCCGGCTCCGATGCGGCGAATGGCTGCCCCGCCGGCCTCGCAGGAGCGCCGTGCGTGCTCGCGCTCTACGATCAGGCCGCCACCTGCAGCGATCCGACCGCGCTCGCCCAGCTCGCGACCGAGCTCACCGCGCGCGCCGGCCTCGGCCCGCTGTGGTCGGACGGCCGCGCGCTGTTCGCGACCTCCGCGCCGCTCGCGGTCGCCGGCGCGTTCAACGCGTGGTCGACGACCGCCGCGATCACCGCACCGCTGTGCGGCACGGGCCCGATCCTCGTCGTGACGCCGATCGCGACCGGCCTGTGGCCGTACAAGCTCGTCGACGCCGGCGGCAACTGGTCGCTCGATCCCGCAAATCCCGCGTTCGCCTACGACGACTTCGCCGGCAACCCCGACGGCCGCAACAGCGCGATCGATACGCCCGACTCCGGGCTCGGCCACCTCGTGTCGTTCGGACAGGAGTGCTCGACGACGCTCGGCAACTGTCGCGAGGTCACCGCGTACCTCCCCGCCGCATACGACGCACCGGCATCGGCGGCGCTCACGTACCCGGTGATGTTCATGCACGACGGCCAGAACATCTGGGACGACAACACGTGCTGCTTCGGCAACGGCGGCTGGCAAGTCAACCTCACACTCGATACCGAGATCGCCGCGAACAAGGTCGCGCCGGTGATCGTGATCGGTGCCGCGAACACCGCGAACCGCAATAACGAGTACGGGCTCGATCCGACGACGACCGCCGCGTTCGAGGCGTTCCAGATCGACACGATCCAACCCGATGCACTCGCTCGCGTCCGCGGCGACGGCGGCAAGGTCGTGATCGGCGGCAGCTCGCTCGGCGGCTTGATCGCGATGCAGGATGGCCTGGCGCGGCCCGATGTCTATCGCGGCATCGCCTCGCTATCGGGAGCGTTCTGGCCGACGACGTTCGACGGCACCGAGCTCGTCGATCAGATGCCCGCGATGGGCAAGCAACCGCTCGCGATCTATCTCGACCACGGCGGCGAAGACTCCGACAACGGCGATGGCGCCGCGGACTCCGACGCGGTCGTCAGCGAGCTCGTCACGCTCGGCTGGCAAGAGACGATGTCGCCGAGTTGCGCTGCGCCCGGAGCGAGCGCGCTGTGTTTCTACTGGGAGCCTGGCGCGACCCACGACGAGCTGGCCTGGCGTGCGCGCGTGTGGCGGATGCTCGAGTTCATGTTCCCGGCGCACTGATCGGCGACCACAGCCCCACCCAGTGGGGTGACCAGTCCCCGAGGCAGCGCGCGCCCCTACGAGGCGGCGGTCATGAACGCGCGATCCGCCGCGACGTACGGGCACATGCGTTGCTACTCTGGGAGCCCATGATGAAGGCGCTAGCCCTAGGTCTATCCTTGACTGCAGCTTGCACGGTCGGCTCGGGTGCTATCGGCCCCCAAGGCAGCGGCGATGATACCCAGTCCGACGGCGGCGTGACCCCTCCGGATGGGATCAGCGGCCACATCACCGCGAGCACGACCTGGATGGGCGCGGTGAACATCATCGGCGACACCACGATCGACCCGGGTGTGACCGTCACGGTCCAGCCGGGCGCCGTCGTCAACGTCGCCGCCGGCATGAGCATCGTGGTGCTCGGCACCCTCGATGCCGAGGGGACGAGCGCCGCGAAGATCACGATCCAGCCGGCGAATGCCGGGTTGCACTTCGGTGCGCCCGACGCGGGCATCACGGTCGGCGCGTCGGCCTTGACGGTCGGCAGCTCGCCTCAGCCGGGCACGCTGATCATGAAGTACGTCGACCAGACCGGCGGCAGCTTGCGCGTGTTCGGTAGCGGCACCGCCACGGTGACCGACAGCACGTTCTCGAAGGCCGACGGAGATCTCGTACAGATGTCCGACACCGCGTCGCTCGACTTCGAATACTCGGCGATCGGCCTCACCGCCGCCGGCGACACCACCCACTGCGACATGCACTTCCAGACGCCGATGGGCTCGGCGCTCACGTCGATCAAGGTGTCGCATTCGAACGTCAGCACGTCGTCGTACGGCATCATGTTCTACGCAGGCACGAACGCCGACTTCACGTTCGACAACTGGTTCATGAACTCCACGACCAGCCTCGATCCGACGATCGGCTCGGTCAGCGGCGACTTCAGCAGCGGCTACTTCGACATCGTCCCGCCCTCGATCTCGACGCCTACGACCGGGATCACCGCGAATACCCTCGCGACCGCGATGCTGGCCGCCTGCGACGGCACGAACGATGTGTCTTGCGCTGGCCCACATCCGTAACCGCGATTCCCTCGTACACTTAGCACCATGAAGCTCGCCCTCGCCGCGTTCGCGTTCCTCGCCGCTTGCGGCACCGACACGACGCCCGGCGGTGGCGGTGGTGGCGGCGGCGGTGGCGGCGGCGGTGGCGGCGGCGGCGCCATGATGGTGTCGGGCGACATCGCCGCCGATACGACGTGGTCCGGAACGATCGACGTCGTCGACACGGTCACGGTCGACCCCGGCGTCACTCTCACGATCGCCGCCGGCACGACGGTCAACGTGAGCTCGATGATCGACATCGACGTTGAAGGCACGCTCGACGCGCAGGGTGCGAGCGGCAGCCCGGTGACGTTTCAGCCGGTAACCGGCGCGAAGAACTTCGGCTCGAGCGAGGACGGCATCCTCGTCGAGAAGACCGGTACGGCGCAGACGACGTACGTGACGCTCACCGGCAGCGGCATCCTCGTAGACGGTACGGTCACGATTCGCGACTCGCAGATGTCGAAGTCGTCGCACGACCTGCTCGTGCTCGGTGGCGGTACGGTCGACATGGAGTACTCCGCGATCGGTCTTGCGCCCGGTCAAGGCGACACGACCCATTGCGACATCCACAGCAACGGCGGAACGCTCACGATCAGCCACTCGAGCCTGACCACGTCCGCGTACGGCATGATGTTCTACGGCGGCCTGAACGCCGACTTCACGTACGACAACTGGTCCTCGAACACCACGAACGTCGACCTCACGCCGGGTCAGGTGAGCGGCGACTTCAGCGACGACTACTTCGACAAGGATCCGGTCACCGCGATGACGGGGATCACCGCGAACGACCTGGCGAGCACGAGGCTGGCGAGCTGCGATGGCACCAACGATTCGACCTGCGCCGGCCCGCACCCGTAGCGTTTATTACATCAATCCGAACCTGCATTGGACGTGATAGCGTCCGCCCGATGCGTCTCTATGCCCTGATTGTCGCGGCCAGCGTCCTCGGTTGTGGTGATAACTCAGATCCCGGGCCTGCTAGCGAAAAGCCTACTGCCCCCGGGGCCAACGATCCCTCGTTCCAGATCTCGAGCCTCAAGCACTGGTACCTGGTCGGCGACGGCGTGACTCCCGGCGATGACACGGTCCAACTCGCGATCACGCCGCCCGCCGACGCGAAAGTCGTCGACGCGTGGATCGGCCCGCTCCAGCCGGTGCGGATGCAGCTGCAAGACGGTCAGCTCGTCGCGCAAGCGTCGATCGCCGATCTCGACCCGGGCATGTACTCGATCGTGTTCTCGGCCGACGGCTCGGATCAGGGCTTCGCCGCAGCGTCGTTCCAGCGCAGCTCGCCGTACTACGTGTTGGTCTCTACCGATTGGGACTTTTCGGACCCAGGCGATTCGTCGCTGACGTACATCAACGATCTCCACCTCGGTCATCCCGGAATCCGTATGACGGATTTCATCGGACCGTATCTGTTCACCGATCCCGCGAACACCGATGCTCGCAAGCAGGAGCTCGCGACGTGGATCGCGAACGAGCGCGATACGTACGGCGTCGAGATCGGCCTGCACATCCATCCGTACTGCAACTTCGTCGCGGACGCCGGCGTCACGTGCATCACGAACGTCTCGACCGTGTACCCGGCGGGCGACCCATCCGGTTACACGATCGAGGTCGGCGCGTACAGTCGCAGCGACTTCGAGACGTTGCTCCAGCATGCGTCGGATCTGTTCGCCGCGAACGGCCTCGGTCGACCGACGTCGTTCCGGGCCGGCGGCTGGACCGCAGATCTGGATACGTTTCTAGCGCTGATCGACAAAGGCTTTCGCGCGGACAGCTCGGCGATGAACTGGGCACGTCTCTACGCCGCGTGGAAAGGCTATGTGCTCTACGACTGGAACATGGCGCACTGGACGCCGATCAACGACACGAGTCAGCCCTACACGCCTAGCATGACGCAGGTGCTGCCGGGCGGCCCGACGCCGCTGATGCCGCTGCTCGAGGTCCCGGACAACGGCGTGATGATCGACTACGCCTCGCTCACCGACATGACGACCATCTTCGACGAGAACTGGCCGCAACACGGTGCGCTCATCCAGCCGACGACGCTGATGATGGGCTTCCATCCCGCGATGCAGTTCAGCTACGAGGAATACCGGCGCGTCTACGACTTCCTGACCTACGCCGATCAGTTCCTCGCGAGCGATGACAACGGTCCGGTGGTCTACACGACGCTCGGTGGGCTCGAACCAGCATTTCAATGAGGTTCGAGATTGCCCCACGAGCACGCGTGTGCTGGAATCCGCGCGTCGCTTGCTGATAAGCGATCTGGCTTTCCCGATACGAGAGGAACATTAGATGAGCGGACTGCAGAACGACATGAATCGGGCGGTGGCGGGATTCGTGGCACAAATCACCGAGCTTGCCCGTCGCGCCGCGCTCGACATGGTCGATGCAGCCCTCCGCCCGGTTCGCGGCACCGGCAGCGGCGGCGCGTCGTTCGCTCTGCCCCGCGGCGCGCGCGGCAAGGGTGCGAAGAGATCGTCGAACGAGCTCGATAAGCTCGCCGAGACATTCCACAGCTACGTGATGAAGCACCCGGGCCTGCGCATCGAGCAGATCAACAAGGAGCTCGGCACGACGACCAAGGACCTCGCCCTACCGATCCGCAAGCTGATCGCCGAGGGTGCGCTCAAGGCCAAGGGCGCGAAGCGCTCGACGACGTACTTCGCGAGCGAAGGCCGCAAGAAGAAGAACTAGCGACCGTGGGCGACACGATCCCGCATCGGCTGCTGCGCAAGGCGGTGGAGCGACCGTCGACGATCGCCTATCAAGCGAAGGTCGGCGGCCGCTGGCAACCCACGACGTATCAAACCTACGTCGCCGAGATCCGTACCGCGGCGCGCGCGTTGATCGCACTCGGCTATGCGCGCGGCGGCAAGGTCGCGATCCTCGGCTTCAACACGCCGGAGTGGGTGATCCTCGATCACGCGGCGATGATGGCGGGCGGTGCGCCGGCCGGGATCTATACGACGTGCTCGCCCGACGAGGTTTCATACATCATTCACCACAGCGAAGCCCTGGTCGTGCTCGTCGAGAACGCGGCGCAACTCGCGAAGGTGCAAGCGCGCCGCGCCCAGTTGCCGTTGCTCCAATGGATCGTGTTGATGCGAGGCGCGAACGATGTCGCGACCGGCGGCGACGTGCTGTCGTGGGACCAGTTTCTGTCGCGTGCCGACTCGGTCACAGACGCCGAGCTCGATCGCCGCGTCGACGCGCTGCAACCCGACGACCTCGCGACGCTGATCTATACGTCGGGGACCACCGGGCCGCCGAAGGGCGTGATGCTGTCGCACGACAACTTGTCGTTCACCGCGCAGCTGCTGCTCGACATCGGCGGCCGCCATACCGACGACATCATGTTGTCGTATCTTCCGTTGTCGCATATCGCCGAGCAGATGTGCACGGTCCACATGCCCGCGACCGCGGGCTCGACCGTGTGCTTCGCCGAATCGCTCGAGAAGGTGGCCGACAACATCAAAGAGGTCCGGCCGACCGCGATGTTCGGCGTCCCGCGGATCTGGGAGAAGTTTCACGCCGGCTTGGCGGCGAAGCTCGGCGAGACGACCGGCGTCAAGAAGCGGCTCGTGACCTGGGCCCGCGGCGTGTGCTCCGAGGTGTCGGCGCTGCGCGACCGGGGCCAGCCGATTCCGCGCTTGCTCGCGGCGCGCCACCGGATCGCCGACCGCCTCGTGATCAGCAAGCTCAAGGCTGCGCTCGGCTTCGACCGCGTGCGCGACCTGTTCTCCGGCGCGGCGCCGATCGCACCCGACGTGCTCGAGTTCTTCAACAGCCTCGATCTGCCGGTCCGCGAGATCTACGGCCAGTCCGAGGACACCGGCCCGACCTCGTGCAACCTCGTGGGCCAGACCAAGATCGGCTCGGTCGGGGTCGCCCTGCCCGGCCTCACCGTCAAGATCGCCGAGGACGGCGAGATCCTGGTCAAAGGTCGCAACGTCTTCATGGGCTACTACAAGGAGCCCGAGGCGACCGCCGAGGCGCTGCACGACGGTTGGCTGCTGTCGGGTGACCTCGGCGCGTTCGACGCGAACGGCTATCTCACGATCACCGGCCGCAAGAAAGAGATCATCATCACCGCCGGCGGCAAGAACATCGCGCCGAAGAACATCGAGGCGATGCTCAAGATGTCGCCGCTCGTCGCGGAAGCCGTCGTGATCGGCGACCGCCGCAAGTTCCTCACCGCGTTGGTCACGCTCGACGATGCCGCCGCGAAGAAGGTCGGTGGCGAGACCGAGGTTCGCGCCGCGATCCAGAAGCAGGTCGACGAAGCGAACGAGACGCTCGCGCGCGTCGAGCAGATCAAGAAGTTCGCGATCCTCGCCAAGCCGTTCGGGATCGATTCCGGCGAGCTCACGCCGACGATGAAGATCAAGCGCAAGGTCGTCGCGCAGATGTACGCGCGGGAGATCGATGCGATGTACGCGGACGATCGGTGACCGCGGTCTGGCCGCGCACGAGCTATGTCGTCGGCGGCGGTCCGGCGGCGATCGCGCTGATCGCGCTCGCGCGCACGAAGCTGCCCGATCCGCTGCCGATCTCGCGCAACCGTCACGGCATGCCGCACGACGGCGACGGTCCCGATGCGATCGCGCTGGTCGCTCGCGACCGCGCCGAGGATCCCGCGTGGTTCGTCGAGCAGGTCGTCGCGCCGTTCGCGGATCTGATCGCGGCCGACCTCGGGGCATCGGTCGCCGCCGCCGCGCTCGCTTCCGAGCATGCCTACGTCATCGAGGCCGAGCTCGCCGATCCCGACGATCTCGGCCACGTCCAGGCCGCGTGGGCGCTCGCGAAGTGCGTGTGCGAAGAGGGCGCGACGATCGTGATCGACGTCTACGCGGCGCGCGCCCACCTCGGACAAGAGGTCGCGGCGCTCGCGCCGGATCGCGGGTTCGACGTGATGCACGAAGTGACGCTGTTCTTCGACGAGGTCGGCGACGGTACGCTCGCCGCGTGGTCGCTCGGCCTGCGCAAGTTCGGCCGTCCCGATATCGTGTTGCTCGGCGTCGCCCCCGAAGCCGCGACCGAGGCCGCACTCGTGTTGCGCGATGTCGCCGCGACGCTCGCTGCCGGCGAGCGGATCGAGCCCGGGGACGTCGTCGATACGCCGGGCAAAGGTCCGCTCGTCGCGCAGCGCTTCGCGTCCGAGACCGCGCCCATCGTCGCGGTCGAAGGCGAGGCGATCGTGTTAGCGCGACAGTAGCCCGACGAGTAAAGCACCGTAGACGCGAACCAGCGTCGTGAGATCGGCGTCGGTGAAATGCAGCGTCGCGCCGAGGAAGTAATCGCGGCCGTAGCGCAGCTTGTCGAACTGGGTCGGTACGGTGGTGGGGCCGGTCTCGATCGGCAGGTACTCGCCCTTGTTGAGCGCGTCATCGATGCCGGCGATCAAGTACACCGAGCGAAACACTTCGAGTGCCGCCGCGAGCTTGAGGTCGGGTCGCGGATTGAACGAGCCGAACAAGTCGGCGGAGAACCGCAACTTGCCATTGCCCAGCAACAGCGCATCCGCGCCGATGCCGAAGTTCGAGTCCTTGATGCCGCCGCGCAGCTGGAACCAGCCGCCGAATCGCTTGCCGTACTCGAGGGTGAACCGCAGGCTGTCGTCGATCGTTTGCGTGCGATCGAACGTATCGCTGCCGGTCACGTCGGACAGCGAGTCACCCGGGCGTGCACCGAGCTGCGATTTCTCGAGCTCGACGAGCACGAAGTTGTCTTTGTGCGCGGCGAGCTCGGCGGTGACGTAGTAGCGCGGGATGTGCGAGAAGATGTTGTACTCGGCGCGGAACCCGAGCCACGAGCGGAACTTCGTGAAGCTCGCGGTGCCGCTCGCGATCGTATCGGTGGTGTCGTCGAGCGACTCGCCCAGCTCGCCGTCGTTGATCAACCGGCCGAGCCCGCCCTTGAAGTCGTCGCCTCGGCCCTCGTTGACCGCCTCCACGACGTCGGCGACTTGCTGGATCGGCTTGTCGACCTGGTCGAGGCCAGCGCGCGTGCGAGCGAGCGCGTCGTGCAGGCCGGACTTGAGGTCGGCCATCTGCTTGCGCGCGCTCGTGATGCGGTGATCGAATGACGTGATGCCGTCGGGGATCGATTGCTTCGCGCCCGCGACCGCCGCCGCGGCGCGCTCGGTCCCCTGGTCGACGCGCTCCATCGCGCGCTCGGCGGCGCCCAACGGAGATTCGACGTGGCCAGCGTCGAGCCAGCGCTCGGCACCGGCGAGTCCGGCGACGACCGGGCCGCTGACCCAACGCCGCGCGTCGAGCATGAAGCCGTGCGCGGTATCGAGCGCACGATCGACTTTCGGCATCGCGCGCCCGATCCCTCTCAACACGCTGTCGGTCGACGACCCCTCGAGGACGTGGATGAGCTGTTCGCCCGACTTGAGCCGGCGCGCGGTCGCCGCGCCCGCCTCGCCCGTGGTCGGCACGATCTCGATGTAGCTGTCGCCGAACGCCGATTCGGCGCGCTTGGTCACCCACGAGTCGATCGGAATATCGACGTCGTCGACGAGACGCAGGTCGACGCGCGCGAGCCCGGCCTCGACCGACAGCCGCGACACCTCGCCGACGTGAACGCCCGCGATCATCACCGGCGAGCCGCTCGCCAGGCGCGAGCCGTCGCGAAACAACGCCCAGGTCGTGAATGCCTGGCCGACCTTCGTGTCGGGCATGCGCGACCGGATCAACAACGCGGCGGCTCCGACGACCGTGAGGATCACGGCGAAGGTCACGAACCGCGACAGCCAGCGCACGCGCCGAGTCTACACGCCAGGAGACCGTAGCGCGCAGCGCATACGGTCGGCATGAGCGGCAGGGGCAGGAGCAGGGAACAATGACGGCGCAGCCGCACCTTTGTTACCGGTTGCAGTCGCCGGTCAATGGAATCATCGGCCCGTTGTCGATCACCTCGAAGTCCTCGACCTTGAGGGCTGCCAGGTCGTGAGGATCGAGCAAGCCGTCCCACTTCGCGGTCGAATAACGGTCGTCTTGGCCGGTCAGCGCGATGTTGCCGCCGTCCGCCTGGTACATGCCGTACTTCTGCAGGGCGCGCGCGACGACTTGCGCGCCGGCGCTCGGCAGCGACGACACATCGTAGTCCGCGCGCAGCCGCAACTGGAAGCCGTAATACGGTAGGCCAGCGCCGCCGGTGGTCGACGTGCCGTGCGTCGCCGGTCGGACGAAGCCCTCTTGCATGCGATCGTTCGGCATGATGAAGCGGATCGCGTGATCGATCGAGCCTGCGGCGACCTCGTCGGCGGTGAACAGCATCGGCGACATCGGGAAGCCGGCCGCGTCGGCGCTCGTGCACTGGTCGCCCCGCAGCGTCGCGTCGTAGCTCTTCGTAGTGTCCCACACCGCGAGGCAACCGCCTTGAAAATCGCTGCCGTTGATGTTCGCGCGCCACATCTCGTAGAGCTTGCCGGCGTCTTGATCGAACACGAGCAGATGGCAGTCGCCGTCCTGCGTGCACGCATAGCCGGTCTCGCCTTCGACGTTGCCACCGGTCGGCACCGGCATCTGCACGTCGTCGCAATCGGGCGAATAGAAGTCATCGGTCGGCGTGAACGTCAACATCGGCGTCGACGAGTCCGCCGCGAGCGTCACGATCGAGAAGTCGATCTGAAACTTGTTGCCGTTGCCCCAGCCGCCCGCCGCGCTCAAGGCTGCGATGATCGCCGCGCTGTTCGCGGCCGGCGCGCTGCCCGAGACGTCGGTGTCGAAGAACATCGGTTGCTCGAAGAACGGCCCCGATGTGCCCATCCCGCCGCCACCGCCGCCACCGCCGCCACCGCCACCACCACACGCCGCGACCACGCCAAGAGCTACGAGATACCCGCGCATGCGGTCATCGTCGCACTACTTCTCGCCGCGAACCAAGTAGTAGTGCACACCGTGCTGCGGGTGCGACATGCGGATCGCGAGCGCCCTACCCGGCGGCGGCCCGACCGTCGCATGAAACCGCCGCGAACGATCGATGGGCACGTCGACACCTTCGACCTTCGCGGTCCAGCCGTTGAGTACGGCGCCACGCACTTCGATGTCACCCGTGAACGCAGCCCCGTTCTGAGGCGACTCCAGGTACACCTGCGCTGCGGTCTGGTCGAAGCTGATGATCAGCGTCGAGACCTTGTCTTGCTTCACGCCGTCGTGATCGACCCAGTAGGTATACGTACCCTCCTTGAGCGCGGTGCCGGGCACGAGGAACCTGCCGGTCGTCGATTCGAACGTCTTGTCGGTGCCGCCCGCGGCCATGTGCAGCGTGAACGCCGAGCCGGGGCCCTTGTAGCGAACGTCGAAGTTCGGCACCGAGCTCTGATAGCCGACGCGCACCGTCTGGCCGAGCGTGTCGATCTGATTGACCGACGTGTTGGGGGGCGGCAACGCGCGGCGGCCCGCGTCGCGAATCGCGACGATCCGACCCGACGCGACCGGCGGGCCCTCGCTGTCGCCGACCGTGCACCGGATCCGGTAGTACCAGCCGCCGCTCGGGATGTAGAGGTTCGCGTTCTCCTTGCCGGCCGAGACGCGCGGCGCGGGGAACCCGGGATGCGAATCGAGGTCGACGACTCCGCCGTTCGGACACTTCGCCGAGAAGTCGAACTGCACCGCGGTCGGCCCCTTCGGATCGTGGATCGTGAACGACTCGCCGTTCGTCGCCCGGAAATCGAAGTACGACGGAATCGAGACGTCGACCCGGATCGTGCCGGCCGGCGCGAGCGTCGCGCTCTCGCCGCGGCTCATCTGGAGCGCGGCATTGCCGGCGCCGGTGAGCCTGACCGAATCGCGCAGGACCGCGACGCGCGTCTCGCGGCCGGTGACGTCGACCTTCGCGATCGCGGGCGCCTTCTCGGTTCCCTTGAGCGCGACCGCGCCGCCAGGCACCGCGATCTTGCCTTCGGCCGTCGCCGGCACCGACGCCTTGGCGCTGCCGAGCTCGAGCGCGAAGACGTTGTCGTCGGACAGGCTGATGCGCGCCCCCGAGACGAGATCGATCGTCGTGCCGCTCGCGACCGCGGTGGCGGTCGTGCCGTAGCCGAGGCGGATCTTCGTGCCCTTGGCAAACGTCGACGGCCCCTCGGGCACCGGCTGCCACTTCTTCTCGCCCGCGGGTAGCACCTCGGCGTGCTTGCCCTTGACGTCGATCGTCGTGTCGGTCGCCACCGGCGCGGCATCGGGCGGCGCGGCGTCGACGACGACACCGGCATCGACCGAGGCGATCACGACGTTCGAGATATCGGGCACGAACGCCTGACCGAGCTCGAGACTGGTCTGCGAGCCGGCCTTGTTCACGAACGTCGCGCTACCGGCCTCGAGCTTGAACTCACCGCCCCTGCCGTTCGCGGTGATCCGGATCCGGCCGTCTTTGCCGATCTTGACCGCACCGATGTCGAGGTTGACGTCGCCGCCAGACAACAACACGCTGCCGAGCTCGACGCTGATCGTGCCGCCGCCCTGGCCGCCGAACCGCAACACCGAGTGCGGCTGCATCTCGATCTGCGCGGTGTTCGCGAGTCGCAATAACGCGGTGCCGTCACCGGTGCGCGCGGCATCGCCGAGGAAGAACTGATCGCCGACCGCGGACGGCTTCCACTCGGCTTGGCCTTCCTGGCGCTCGATCGTCGACTTGGCTTCGACCAGCTCCGCGATGCCGATCTTCTTCTTGCTGCCGCATCCCGCGATCGCGAGGGCGACGACACATACGGCGAAGAAGGCGACTCTCCGGCTGTGCATGCTACTTGTGCAAGTCCACGTTCTTGATGTTGACGCCGTTCGGGTCGATCACGATCTCGAGCTGCTGCGCCGCGAACCCCTTCGCGGTGAACGAGGCCTTGTACGAACCCGGCGGTAGCTCGATCTTGAATGCACCCTCGGCGTCGCTCACCGTCTTCTTGTCCGCGATCGTGATCGTCGCGTTCGCGATTCCCTTCCCGGTCTTCGCATCGTGGATGAAGCCCGAGAACGTGCCCGGCGGCAGCAGCGGATCGAGCTTGATCACCGGCACGGTGTTCGGACCCTTCACCAGCGTGAGCGTCGCCCGGCCCGGCTTCTTGTTATCGACGTCGACGTCGATCTCGGCGCCGGTATCATCGAGCTCGGTCTTGCCGGCCTTGGTCTCGCCGATCCTGAGCTTCGACACCGTGTAGTTACCCTTGTCGTCGGTCGCTCCGGTACCGGTGATCTTCGCGAGCTTCACCGTGATCTTCGCGCCGACGACCGGCGTGCCGGCGTCGTCGGTGACTTGACCGCTGACGTCCGCGAACTCGTCGACCGCCTTGGCCTCGCACGTGTTCGTCCGCGCGCAGTCGTTGACGTGGATGTGAGTGTCGCGCTTCGGCCCGCCGAACCGACCGTCGAGCCCGATCCCGAACGTGAAGCTCGGCTCGTATGGGACGATCGGGATGTTCTGCGACATGACCTGAGCGGCGGTGATCCCGGGGGACTTCGCCACGTCGAAGTACGCGAGGAGCGACCACTCGTCGGTGAAGTGATAGCCGCCGGTCAGCGTGCCGCGCACGATGACCTTGCCGTCGTCGAGCGTCGCCATCGGGCGGTCGCTCGGCGGGCTGCCGAGGAACGCCTCGAAGCTGCCTTCGAGCCCGACCCAGGCCTTGCCAGCAGGGATCGTGACGTGGGCACCACCGAACGCTTCGTTGTAGTCGGACACGCCGAGCGAGATCCGATCCGACAGCGATAGCTGATCGAGGTCCGGCGCGCTCTTCGAGCTGTTATCGAGCCGGAAGCCGATGTCGACCGAGAGCATCGCCGGACCGGCCGGGATCGAGCCGATCGCGCGCAGATCGACCGAGGTCGCCGACCCGGACACCGAGGGTGCGTTCTTGCCCGGGACCCAAACCCCGAGTTGCGCGCCGACGTGAGCGGTGCCGAAGCCTTTCGCGACCCGGACCATGAGGCGCGGGTCGCCGACGTAGCCGTCGTCTTCGAACCCGGCGCCGAAGTGCTTGTCGTAACGACCGTCGAGCGACAGGCCGATCGTCAGGATGTCGAGCGGTGCGTACGCGACCGCGAGCGAGCCGAGCGCGCGATCGAACGAATGCGTGGAGGCGAGCAAGCCCGAGCTGTGGCCGTAGCCGTCGATCGTGCCGACCTCGACAGCGCCCGCCGGGAGCGTGATCGCGCTCGTGACGTGCATCCCGCCCGGCATGGCTCCGTAGCCAATTTCTTGAGCCGGCGCTGGATTCGGCGCGACGTCGGCGGCCGCGGAGACATCACCGCCCGAGGGTTCGGGTTGAGCAATCGCTGCAGGCGCTGCGACCACGACGCAAAGAACCGTTGCGAGTCCCGACCGGCAGCGCATTGTAAAAAGTGTAAGGCGCAGCGGAGGGTAATTTCCAGTGCACGCCCGATCTTCTTACTTCATTAAGCGCTTGCGCCGCTCGTCAGCTAGTGCCGCAACCAGCGCAGGAGCTCGCCGAGACCGGGGCGCTTTCCGTACATCAAGATTCCAACGCGGTAGATTTTTGCAGCCGCGCGCGACACGAGGTACGTCGACGCCGCGAGGATCGCGAGCGACAGCCCGACCTCGGCGCCGGTCGCACCGCCGAGCAAGTAGCGCAGCGGCATCAACATCGGCGACCACATCGGGACCAGCGTCATCGCGGCCGACGTCGGGCCGCGGGGATCACCGGTGATCGCGGTCATCGACACCATGCCGATCACGAGAAACATCGTGATCGGCATCTGCGCCTGCTGCGATTCTTGATCGGACGCGACGATCGCGCCGACGCCGGCGTAGAGCGACGAATAGAACAGATAGCCGAGCACGAAGAACGAGCCGATCACGGCGAGCTGACCGGCGCCGAGCTCCGGCAGGGCCGCGCCGGAGCTGCTCAACCCGAGTCCGGACAGGATCGCCGATTGATACGCGAGCGCGATCCCGGCGGCGATCAGCCAGAGCGCGATCTGAGCGAGCCCGGCACCGCCGACCCCGAGGATCTTGCCGGCCATCATGGAACGCGTGGTCGTCGCCGCCGCCATGAGCTCGACGACGCGGCTGGTCTTCTCGGTGACCACGCTGCGCATCACGTTGATGCCGTACAGCGTGATCATCATGTAGAGGATGAACGCGATGATGTAGCCGAGCACGAACGTCGCCGCGCCCGACTCGCCTTCGGTCTCGCCGTTGGTGTGCAGCTTCTTGATCTTGGGCGGCGTGACGAGCGCTGCGATCTGGTCCGCGCTCAGGTGGTCCTCGATCCCGCGCTGGGCGATCACGACCCCGACCACCGTCCTCTCGAGCGTCATCGCGACCATCTGATTCGTCGCGTTGTCGCCCTGATAGACGATCTCGCCGCCGTGCACGCCGTCGGCAGGGATCCGGATGAAGCCGCTGACCTTCTTGTCGCGGATCTTGTCGCGCAACGCTTGATCGGTCGTGTCGGGCGGCACGACCGTGCCGATCCAGTGCTCGTCGCCGTTCGCGAACGCCTTGACGAGCGGCGCGCCGAGCACGCCGGTCGCGTCGACGATATCGACCTTCGCATGCTTCGTGCCGCGGCTCGCGAGCAACGCCGGCACGATGAACAGCCCGAGCATCAAGATCGGGCCGAGCACGGTCATCGCGACGAACCACTTCGTGCGCACGCGCTCGAGGAACTCGCGCTTCGCGATCACCCAGGTTTCACGCATGCGATGCCTCCGGCCGGCGTTCCGGCGTCGCTGCTGCGGCACCGACGCGATCGACGAAGATCTGATGCAGCGTCGGCGTCACGACCTCGAACCGGCGCAACCCGACGTCGGCGGCGAGCAGCGCGGCGAGTAGCTTCTGCGGCGTCGCACCCTCGGCGAGCTTGACCTCGCAATCGGCGGTGTCGCCGTGACGCGGCTCGTGTTGCGAGACCACGAGCGCGGCCTCGCCGAACGGCCCCTTCGCTCGCTCGCGCGACGCGTCGTCGGCAAACGCCAGCGCGACCAGCCCCTCGGCGGCGGAGGCGCGCTTGATCTCGCGCAGCGGCCCGTCGAGCACCTTCTTGCCGCGCGCGATGATGCAGACGTGGTCGCAGACCTTCTCGGCTTGCTCCATCTGGTGGGTCGAAAACAACACGGTGCGGCCCGAGGTGCGGATCTCCTCGACCACGTCGCGCAGGACCTCGGCATTGATCGGGTCGAGGCCGCTCCAGGGCTCGTCGAGGATGACGATCGCGGGCTCGTGGATCAGCGCGCACGCGAACTGCACCTTCTGCTGCATGCCCTTCGACAGATCCTGCACGCGGTTCTTCGTCCACGCGGCGAGCCCGAGCCGATCGAGCCACTTGCCCGCGCGCCGTCGAGCCTCCGCGACCTTCAAGCCGCGGAGCTCGCCCATGAACTCGATCATCTCGACGACCTTCATCTTCGGGTACAGCCCGCGCTCCTCGGGCAGGTAGCCGATGTGAGCCGCCGCTTCCCGGCCCGGCTTGAGCCCGTCCATGACGGTGATCTCGCCGGCGTCGGGCGCGATGATGTCGTTGATCATCCGCAAGATCGTGGTCTTGCCCGCGCCGTTGGGGCCGAGGATGCCGTACACCACGCCGCGCGGGAGCTCGAACGAGACGCCGTCGACCGCGACGTGATTGCCGAAGCGTTTGACGACCTCGTGAACGACGAGCGCGTGCTTGGTCATGCCGCGTCCCCTAGCACCGCACGCTCGAGCACCGCCATGCGGATCGCGACGCCCCAGCTCACCTGCTGCAAGATCACGGCGCGTGGCCCGTCGGCGACTTGCGGCGACACCTCCACGCCGCGATTGATCGGCCCGGGGTGCATGACGATCGCGTCCGGCTTCGCGAACGCGAGCGTGCGTTCGGACAAGCCGAACGTCCGCGACAGCTCGCGGGTGTTCGGGAACCGCGGCGCCTCGCCGTCGAACCGCTCGTGCTGGACGCGCAACATCATGACGACGTCGGCGCCGTCGAGCCCATCCTCGAGCCGGGGATAGACTTTCACGCGCTCGCGCGTCAGCTCGCCGCCGATCTCCTCGATGCCGCGCGGGATCAGCGTCCAAGGCGCCACCAACCTGACCCGCGCGCCGAGCTTGGTCAGGCACAAGATGTCCGAGCGCGCGACCCGCGAGTGCGCGATATCGCCGACGATCGCGACCTCGAGGCCTTCGACCTGGCCTTTGTGGCGGCGGATCGTCGCGGCGTCGAGCAGCGCTTGCGTCGGGTGCTCGTGCTGGCCGTCGCCGGCGTTGATGATCGCGCACTTCGAGGTTTGCGCGAGCAGCGCCGCGGCCCCGCCGAAGGCGTGGCGGACGACGATCGCGTCGGGGTGCATCGCCTGGAGGTTGCGCCCGGTGTCGATCAGCGTCTCGCCCTTGGTCGTCGACGACGACGACGCGGCGATGTTGATCGCCTCGGCCGACAGCCGCTTCGCGGCGAGCTCGAACGAGGTGCGCGTTCGGGTCGAGCTCTCGTAGAACAAGTTGATGACGGTGCGCCCGCGCAGGCTCGTCAGCTTCTTGATCGGCTCGTCGCTCAACGACCAGTAACGATCGCCGTGATCGAGGATCCGCACGATCTCGGCGGCGTCGAGGTGAGCGATGCTGACGAGGTGCCGAGGCTCGGTCACGCCTTCGTATATCAGATGCAGCGCGGTGTTATCGTGCCGACGTGGCTCTAGAGCGCGTCGATCGCACCGGCCAGGTGATCGGCAGCCGATACCGGCTGGACCGCCTGATCGGCCGTGGCGCGATGGCCGAGGTCTACCAGGCCGCGGATCTCCAAGACAACACGCATGTAGCGCTCAAGTTGTTGCGCGGCGCGCACCTGACGGATCGAAGCGCGATCGCGCGGTTCAAGCGCGAAGCCGAGGTGCAGGCACGGCTGCGCCATCGCAACATCGCCGCGCTGCTCGCGACCGGCGTGACCGAATACCAAGAGCCGTATCTGATCGTCGAGCTGCTGCGCGGCAAGTCGCTGCGCGGCGCGATCAAGGCCGGAGCGGTCGAGCCGGTGCGCGCGGCGAGCTACGGCTGGCAGGCGCTGCAAGGCCTGGCCGCGGTGCACTCGGCCGGCGTGCTGCATCGCGATCTCAAGCCGGCGAACATCATGCTCGAAGCGTCGCCCGGCCCGGTCGAGCGCGTCGTGCTGATCGACTTTGGCTTCGCGACGTTCGAGGGCTCCGCGAAGCTGACCGCTCAAGGCACGGTCGTCGGCTCGCTCACGTACATCGCACCCGAGCGGCTGCGCGGGGACGTGACCGATCACCGCGCCGATCTGTACGGCATGGGCGTGATCCTGTTCGAGTTGCTCACCGGCCGCCCGCCGTTCGTCGCCGACGACGACTTCGATCTGATCGACATGCACGTCAACGAGGACGCGCCGCGCCTGCGCACACTACGGCCCGATCTGCCGGCACCGCTCGACGACGTGCTCGCGCGTGCGCTCGCCAAGCACTCGAAGGATCGCTACGCGGATGCGCTGGAGATGGCGAACGCGCTCGAAGCCGCGGCGCAGGCGATCTCGCGCTAACGCGAGCCTCAGTCACACGCGCCGGTCGAGCAGTCACAGGGTGCGGGCGCGGCGTCGAGCATGCACTCGTTCGAGATCACGCCGTTGAGGCCGAAGTCTTCGGCCAGCCGGAGCGCGGCCGGCTCGCGGTTGATCCCGGAGTGCGTGCCGTTGTCGACGGCCGGCGGGACGTTCGTCGTCGGCGGTAGCGGCGTCGGGTGCGCGTCGAACACGTTGACCGCGTTCTGGAGCGGCAGCGTCCCGTCCTCGAGCCCCCACGCGGTCTTCACCGACGGTGCGAGCACCGGCAGGCCCATCGTGCGCGAGATCAGCTCGCTCGTGAGGTTATTCACGAGGCAGTCGCCGAGCGAGTACCACAACAAGATGTTCTTCACCGGCGTGCCTGGCAGCGGGTCCGAGATCACGTGCGCCGCGGTCGTGATCGGGTCGTACGGCTCCATCGCCATGCCGAGCAGCGCGACGTTGGTCTGATAGACCGCGGGATCCTCGTACGCGCCTTGCGCCGCGCCGATCAGCAGCGACCAGGCGTTCGACCGCTCGAACAACATGTCCCAGTCGCCGCCGGCGACCGCGAGCACGCCGCGCGTGATGTTCGGGTCGTAGGCCATGAACGTGTTGCCCATGATGCCGCCGAGCGATCCGCCGATGTAGTACTCGCGCGTCGTATCCATCACCGGCTGGCCCATATACGAGAACTCCTGCGACGTCGCCATCGGGCCGCGCGCGATCGTCTCGAGCGCCATGAAGTCGATCACCGACTGGCCGAGCTTCTCGGCGATCTGCGGCGCGCGATTCATGTCGTTGACGGTGAGCGGCGCGAGCTGGAGCTGGCGATCGGTCAGGCCGATGAAGTCGCCGGCGACGATGATCACGCACAGCTGGTTCGCGAGATCGATCGTGAACGGATCGCTGATGTACTCGGCCGACGAGCCGAACAGGCCGTGGCCGAAAACCACGATCGGCCGCGGCAGCGGCATCATCGTGACGCACTCGGGAATGATCGCGGCGAACCGCGCATCGCGCAGGCCTTGCAGCACCGGCGAGCCGCTCGCATCGCGCGCGATGATCGAGTCGTCCTCCTCGCCGTCGTCGAGGAACGTCGGCGACTTGAACGTGCCGGTGTAGCTGACGTACGTGTTCGTCGTGCCGGTCGTCGGGGTCGCGGCGAACGACAACGCCGAGCCGTTCGTGCCCATCGCGGGCAGCGCAGCGGCGCGCATCGTCATCAGGTCGCCTTGCAGGAAGTCGTCGGTCGCGGTGACGAAGTCCCACGCGAGCACGAGCTCGCTCTTGTCGATCCCGGCGGACGACAGCGCGGCGAAGATGTCGGCGTAGCGCGGCACGAGCGCGGCGAACCGCGGATGGTCGAAGCTCTTGCCGTCGCGCAACGCGGCGAACGCGGCGGGCACCGGCAGCGGGCTGCCGTCGGCGGCGGTCACGGTATTGCGAATCGCGACGACATAGTGGCCGCCGCTCTTCAACCGCGCGAGCGGACGGATGATCAGATCCTGGGCCGACGGCACGGTGATGTTCTGGTCGATCTCGGCGAAGAACGGCTGATGCTCGCCGGTGTCCATGTCGAGCAACACGATCGGCGAATCGTCGGCGAGCGATTGACTCGGATCGGCGTAGCCCGGCAGCCCGTTCGAGGACACGCCGGTCGGAAACGACGCGAGGATCTCGCCGATCGGCGAGAACCCGTCCCACCGGTCGAGCGGACCGGGATCGACTTCGATGCCGTCGATGTTCGTCGGCATCGCCTCGATCGGAACGTCCACCCGATATCCGGTCGGGCTCGACGAGTCGGTCGTCGCGTACGTCATCGACGGCCACGGCAACAGGCAACCGCCACCGCCGAGTGGATTGCACTCGTCGGGGATGCCGCTGGTGTTGCCGCCCCCGCCACAGGCCGCAATCGTCAGCGCGAGCGATGACCAAAATCGTCGGAGCTGCATCGCCGCGACCCTATCACCGACCGCGGTTGTTGCATCTGAGTAAACACGATGGACCCGGCACGCCGTAACGCTCGGCGTTATGCTGCACGCGTGCTGCGTGCGTGGCTGGATGGTTGGCTGTACCGACGCCCCTTCGAAGGGGCCAGCGCGCGGCGTTATGCCTCTGCCGAGCGGCCCGCGTTCGGTGACTTCGACGACCGGCTGGTCGCCTCGCTCGGCGACGAGCTGCGCCGGGCCGAGCGGGTGCTCGAGCTCGGCAGTGGTCCGGCCACGTTCGCGCGCCGGGCCGCGAAGGCGGCTCCGACCGTGACGGTGATCGCACTCGAACCGAGTCGCGATCTCGCGCGTCGGAGCCGTGGCCTCGGCGTGGTGCGAGCCGTCGGCGAGGCGCTGCCGCTCGCCGCAGCCTCGATCGATCTCGTCGTGTGCGTATCGTCGATTCGCCATGTCCGCGATCGGCCGGAGGTGTTCCGCGAGCTGCGCCGCGTCCTCCGGCGCGACGGCATGGTCGTGATCGCGGAGCTCGATCCCGCCGCCGACGCGCACCGGATCGCGAACCACGCGGCTCGGCTCGGGTCGACCGTGTTGCGCCACGCGTTCGGGCCGCTCGTCGTTCGCACCGCGCCGCGCGCCGACGCGATCGCCGAGCTCGCCCGCGCCGCCGGGTTTCGCGAGCGTTCGCGTCGCGCCGATCCGATCCAGCCGTTCTACGTGATGGAGCTCGAGGTCGCGTGATGCAAAGCCCCGGCGATCACTACCTCGCATCCGACGCCGAGCCCGGCTCCGACACGTTCATGGGCGTGACCATCGGCCGCGCCGCCAATTCCCTGATCGCCGACGCGATCGCGCATGCCCACGCCGCTCGCGCCGCGATTCGCGACCTCGACGGCGACCTCCCGACCCAACCGCTCGCCGTCACGCTGCGCCGGCGCGGCGATGCCGGCGCGAGCGTCGAGACCAGCGGACTCGGTGCGGTCGCATTCGCGATCGGCGATCATGCGTGGTGGTGCGAGCTACGCTCCGCGATCGACGACGAGCGCGAGCTCGCCACCGAGCTCGTCGCCGCGCTCGAGGCGCTCGCACGGCATCGCTCACCGCCGTCGGGAACCGGGCGCCTGCAACCACGCGGTCGAGGTGCGACTCCGTTCGTGACGATCTCGATCGGCGACGAGCCGAGCGCGCTCGCCCGTCATGGCCATCGCCGAGGCTGGACCACCGCCGACACGGCGGGCGGCGAGCGCGGGCCATGGTTCGGGCTATCGCGCATCGGCGAGCTCGCGATCGTCTCGACCTGCCACCTCGCGATCGACGGCTATGGCCACGCGGCGTTGACCGCGCTGATCGGCCAGCACGCCCGCGAGCTCGCGCCCCGCGCCGCAGCGATCGTGCCGGATCATCCAGCAGATGCTCCGCCACTCGCCCTGGTCGACGGCGGCATCGCGCTCGGCATCGCCTGCCGCTCGATCGAGATACCATCGCCCCGGGCGATCCCACTCGCCTACGCGCTCGGCCAGCTGTTGCATCGCGTCGCCGGCGTGCCGTCCGCACGACTATCGCCGGCGTTTCAGATCCCCGTCGCTCGCCTCCCGCCGGCACATCGCGACGCCGCGATCGGACGCGATCCGATCGTCGAGCGCGCGCGCCGCCGCCGCCGCGTCGTGCCCGCGATCGCGAGCCTGCGGTTCGCCCACGGCTCCCCCGAGCCGTATGACGTGTTCGCGCGGCGGGTTCGCGCGACCCTGCAACGCGAAGCTGAAGGCCGCGGCATGATCTCGCGCCTGCTCGCCGCCGCACGCGTCGCGCCTGCCCCGCTCGCGTGGAAGCGCCTCGCGTTGTCGCCGGTGCGCCCGCGCTGGCTCGATCGGTTCGCCGACAAGCTCGGCGGTCGCGCGTGCTTGTCGCGGATCTGCATCGAGATGCCCGCTCCGATCGCGTGCGCGGTGTCGGCTCCGGGCCGGATCGCCACGCCCGACGACCGGTTCGGCGGCTGCGTGATCACGATCGTCGATGATGGCCAGCAGGCCTCGATCACGGCGTGCGGGTCGGGGTTGGCAGGCACCCACCGCGACGCCGAAGATGTGATCTCCGAGTTACTCGAGCGGCTCTCGACGCAAGCGGTGTAGCGCAGCTCACGCAGTTCGCCGGCGGATCTGAGTCGGCTTCGAAATGTTGCGCAATTTGTTCACCAGCGACCTTGGCTAGCGCGTTAGCGTGCCGGCCATGAAGACCGTTCTCGCCTGCCTTGCTATCGCTGCCATCGGTTGCGGTCCCTCGAAGCGCGGCGACGACACGACACCCACGACGCACATCGAGATCGAGCCCGCCGACGCGACCGTCACGATCGTGAATGGCGCGGCCGTGATCGAGGACTACACCGCGACGTTGGTGACCGCGAGCGGCGATCGCTCCGACGTCACCGCGTCGACGACCTTCAGCGTCGGCGATCCGACCTACGGGTCATGGTCCGGTCCCGCGCTCACCGTCACCGGCGGCGCCGCGGGCCCGACCCAGATCGTCGCGTCGTCGGGCGCGAACATGGGCACGACCTCGCTGACCGTGATGGTGCAAGGCTTCCGCAACGACGGCAGCGTGCCGGCGAACGCCGCCGACCTGTTCGGCGCCGCGACCGAGACCCCCGCGATCGCTCCGACGATCGCCTATCCCGCGAACGGCGTGACGATGCCGCCGAACCTCGGCGAGCTCGATGTCCACTGGCAGGGCGCGAGCGACGACTTGTTCATGGTCGAGATGCAAAACCAGTACGTCGATCTGAAGATCTACAAGGCGGGCTCCGGCCCGGTCTACACGAACTACCTCGCGACCGAGTGGTACTCGCTCGCGAGCACGCACAGCGAGCTCACGCTCACGGTCGCGGGCCTCGTCACCGCGAACCCGGCGCAAAAGGGCACGTCGACTCCGCAGACCGTCGAGGTCACGAACGAGGATATCGCCGGTGGCATGTACTACTGGACCAACGAGCCGACGCAAGGAATCATGCGCTACGACATGAGCACGCCGGACATCGCCCCGGCGTCGTTCTTCACGAACCCGGCACAGCCGACGGCCTGCGTCGGCTGCCACGGGTTGTCGCGCGACGGCACGAAGATCGCGCTCACGCTCGACAGCGGCGACGGTCGCGGCACGGTGTTCGACGTCGCCAGCTACAACGTGATGGTGCCGTACGCGACGAACCCGCAGTACTGGAACTTCGCGACGTTCACGCCGGACGCGACCGAGCTCGTGACCGTGTTCGAAGGCCAGATGTCGCTGCGGTCGACCAACGGCGGCGCGGTGATCTCCGCGATCCCGTCGAGCGCCGGCATGCTCGCGACCCATCCCGAGATGTCGCCCGACGGCACGCGCCTCGCGAACGTCGAGACGACCGCTGACTCGGAAGACTTCCAGGTCGAGGACGGCTCGATCGTGACGCGCACGTTCGACCATACGACGAACACGTTCGGTGCGGTCACCACGCTCGTGCCGAACGCGTCCGGTGCATCGAACTACTACCCGTCGTGGTCGCCCGACGGCCAGTGGATCGCGTTTACCCGCACGACCGGCAACTCGTACGCGGATCCGTCGGCGGAGGTCTGGGTCGTCAAGGCCGACGGTTCGCTGCCGCCGATCCAGCTCGCGCTCGCCGACACCGCGACCGGGAGCCTCGAGAACTCGTGGGCGCGCTGGGCGCCGTTCCCGCAGTCGTTCGGCAGCAACGACGAACCGCTGTTCTACCTGACGTTCTCGTCGATCCGCCCGTTCGGCGTCCGACCGCTATCGACGAGCGTGTACGGCACCGATCCGCAGCTGTGGATGGCGCCGTTCTACCCGGACCGCGCGATCGCCGGCACGGATCCGTCGGGCCCAGCGTTCCGGGTCCCGTTCCAAGATCTCGCGACCGGTAACCACATCGCGCAGTGGACCGATGCGGTCGTGATCGCGCGCAACGCCGACGGCACGCCGTTGACCCAAGCCGAAGCCGCCGCGAACGCGAAAGCGAACGCGAAGAACTAGGATCGGCGCGCGACCATCGCGCCGATCTTCGTCGCGAGCTTCGGCGACGCGCGAAACATCGCGGCGAGCACTCGCGCGTCGGTGCCGACCGTGCGCACCGCCGGATTCGTGCGGACCGCGTCGAGGATCGCGTCGGCGACCTTCGACGGCGGCGCGCCGCGCTTCTTGAACGTCTCGACGATCTTCGCGCGAGCGCTCGTGATCTCGCCCGCGGTGCGAGAGTCGGCGACGATCTGGGTCGCGATCATGCCCGGGCAGATCGCCGTGACCCCGACGCCGTGGGGCTCGAGCTCGGCGCGCAGCGACTGCGAGAACCCGAGCACCGCGAACTTGCTCGCGACGTACGCGGTCGAGCGCGCCGCCGGAAAGATCCCGAAGATGCTCGCGATGTTGACGACCTGACCGCGACCGCGCTTCGCCATCTGCGGCGCGAAGAAGTGGCAGCCGTAGACGACGCCGCGCAAGTTGATCCCGAGCAGCCAGTCGATATCGTCGAGGCTGGTCTCGATGAAGTTGCCGGCGACCGCGACGCCAGCGTTATTGACGACGACGTCCGCGGCCGGTGCGTGCTCGTGGACCGCCGCGGCGAACGCTGCCATCTGCGCGCGATCGGCGACATCCACCGCGTGCGCTAGCAGCAAGCGCTCTCCGAGCTCGGCGGCGACCGCATCCACTCGGGTGCGATCGACGTCGCAGATCGCGACGCGCGCCCCGTTCGCCGCGAGCGCATGTGCGGTCGCCCGACCGATGCCGCTCCCCGCTCCGGTCACGACCGCGATCTGTCCGTTCACGCTGCCTCCGGCATCGCGAGACCACGCTCGGCGAACCACGTGCCCGCGAGGTCGTAGTTGGCGTCGTCGTTCGGATGAAACCCGCGCCTGAGGTAGCGCCGGATGCCGGCGCTGAACAGGCCCGTGACGACGCTGGTGTGTTGGCCCGCCGCTCGCAGCTTGCGGAGCTGCGCGAGCGCTTGCCGCCAGCTCAAGCCGTCTTGCTTGATCAGCATCGAGGTCGCGGAGAACCACCAATAGGCGAGCGTCGTCGTCGCGTAGATCAAGCCGGCGATGCGCAGCGCGTACGACGGATCGACCGCGCGCAACACGTCGAATGCGACGGCTTTGTGCTCGATCTCCTCGGCCGCGTGCCACGCGAGCAGCTTGGCCATCCGGGGATCGATCGCATCGAGCAGGCCCGCGCGAAACGCATCGTCCGCGAGCATCGCGGTGAAGTGCTCGGCCGCCGCGGTGGCGGAGAGGTTGAGCTTCGCGGGGACGCGCGCCTCCATCCAGCCGTGGACTCGCGCGTAGCGCTCGAGGAACGTGTCGATGTCATAGCCCTGGGCGCGCAACACCTTGTTGAACTCGTCGTGGGCATGGGCGTGCCGGCCCTCCTGGCCGTAGAAGCCCTTGATCTGAGCGCGCAGCGTCGGATCGGTGATCGCGTCGGCGAACTCGTGGACCGAGCGCACGAAGAATCGTTCGCCGTGGGGGAACAGCATATTGATGCCGTTCGACACCGCGGTCGCAGCGGCGCTGCCCGCGAACCAATGGCGCGGGACGCCGGTCAGGTCGTCGTCGAAATCGCGTGGGGTCGGGATCGCCATGATGCCTCCTGTGACTCCAGGTTAACACCTATTGACCTTAAGTCAATAGCCTCCAGGTGTATGGTAAACGCTATGGCGTCGCGCCGCGTCGTGCACAAGCTGGTCCGCGCGGTCGCGCGGCCGCGGCGCCGCGTCCGGCTCGACAACGACGCGCGGCGAGCGCAACTGCTCCAACTCGCGCGCAAGGCGTTCTCCGACCGTTCGTACGACGAAGTCTCGATCGACGATCTCGCCCGCGAAGCGAAGATCTCGAAGGGCCTGCTCTATCACTACTTCCCGACGAAGCGCGATCTGTATGTCGCCGGCCTACGCGAGATCGCCGACGAGCTCGTCGCGCGCACGAGCTCGATCCCGACGGACCTCCCCCCGGCGGAGCGCGTGCGCGCCGGGCTCGATGCTTACCTCGACCACATCACCGTCCACGCGCATGCGTTCGTCGCGTTGATGCGCGGCGGGATCGGCTCCGATCCGGAAGTCGCCGCCGTGATCGAAGGTGTCCGACGCCGGCTGGTCGAGCAGTTCATCGCCGGCTCGCCGTTCGCCGCGGTGCTCGCTGGCAACCCGCGGTTCGACATCGCGGTGCGCGGCTGGATCGGCTTTGTCGAAGGCGCGTCGATCGATTGGTGCGCGAACCCGCGGCTATCGCGCGACGAGCTGCGCGACCTGTTGAGCCAGGTGTTGCTCTCGTTGATCGCGGTGATCGCGCCGCAGATGCTGACGCCGCCAGCGTAGTAGAGTCTCGGGCATGAAGCTACGCTACGCTTGGATCGCCCTCGTCCTCGCCGCGCCTGCGTGCGGCAACAAGTCTGCGTCGTGCACCGAAGGAGCGAGCGTCGCATGCGCTTGCCCGTCGGGTGGCAGCGGCGCTCAAGTCTGCGCCGCCGGGGTCTATGGTGCTTGCACCTGTGGACCCGCTGCAGCACCAGCAGCACCCGCTCCGGCACCCGCTGCGGCACCCGCGCCCGCGCCCGAACCCGCTGCGGCCCCCGCTCCGGCTCCAGCGCCGGCGCCCGCGCCCGCCGCCGCACCTGCCGAGGATCACGATCGCAACCACGACAAGGATTGGCACGACGCGCGCGACCGCCTCGACAAGCTATCGAAGGATGCCGCCGAAGCGGCCCAGAAGGTGAGCCAGGCGCAGGCCGCGCTCAACGCCGCGAAGGATCGCCACGCTCGCGACGAGGCGAAGAAGCGACTCGATCAGGCGACGAAGGAGCAGACCGAGACTGAAGCGCGCCTCGCCGAAGCGAAGACCGCGTTCGACCGCGTCGATCATCGAGATCATCACTAACCGCGTTCGAATACGAGCGGCAGCGTGACCTGGCTCGCCGCGCGCTGACGGCCGAATGTCCAGTCGGCGATCGCTTCGAGGATCTCGCGCACGTGACGCGCGCGCCGGCGGTCGTCGGGCTTGGGCACGCGCGTCGTGTCCGACAACACGGCCGGTCGCCTGACGTGGCCGCGGCGATCGATCGAGAACCCGATCGACAACAAGCCCGCGATCGGTAGCTCGCCGATCTTCGCTTCGATCGCGGGCGTCAGCTCGGCGATCCGCATGGCGAGCTCGCGCACGCGCAACGGCCCGCGGATGAACGGCCGCGGTTGCACGAACCAGCCGTGGATGACGAGCCGGCCTTCGCGCGGATCGAGAGTGCCGGTCACTTCGCGCACGCCGTGCGGAATGCGCGGGTCGAATACGACCAGCCGCCCGAGCTCCGGAGCGATCGCTTTGACGAGCTCGCCATGCTCGACCGCGCGGGTCGAACGAAAGTCGCGCCAGAAATCCAAGACCTGGTCGCGCACGAGCAGGGTCTCGCCACCGCGAAACCGCCGGCCGCGCCAGTTGGTCAACGACAACACGAACGCCCATGGGCCATGCGGCAGGTCGCCGTGGAGCTCTTGCCGACAGCCGGCGACGTAGAGCGATAACCACGGCGGCGACACGTCGTGACAACCCAGGACGTCGCGTCCCCACGCCACGAGCCCGCGATGGAACTGCTCGTACGCGCGGCGCGGGAAATATGTCCACGCCGGTGTGCGCAGGTGCGTGTATTGGCCGGGCACGTGCCACCAGTCCCACGCGAACCGATCGCCTCGCGTGCTGCGCGGATCGGCGTGGCGCTCGTCGAACACCGCTCGCAACGCCCTCGCCTCCGACGCGAACCGATCGCTCGTGATCAACCCGCGCGGCATCGGCGCGATGTACCACCGAAAATGAAAACGCCGCCCAGGTGGCGGCGGTTTCGGACGAGGTAACCGGAGTTACTTGGTCGCGGGAGCCTTCTTGGTCGTCTTGGGCGCCTTCGCGTCGGTCTTCGGCGCGTCCTTGCCGGTCGCCTTCGCGTCGGTCTTCGCGTCCTTCGACTTCGCGTCCTTCGCCGCCGGGGCTTCCTTCTTCGCCGGAGCATCGGCCATGACGACGGCCGGGGTGAGGAGCGAGCCGATGATGAGAGCAGACTTGATGATGTTGCGCATGGAGATCTCCTTGGGAGGTCGGTTCAGAGTTCAGGGGTTGCGGGTTGCGTCGGGACCTTTTGCACCCGGTATGCCGCCGGGCCCGTCTAGTTCCGCCTGGTTATAGGTCGGGTTTTCGAGGCCCGATGCCCCCTCGTGGCAATTAGCCTCGCCGCCACCGGCAGGTTGAATAGCCACCCAACGGCGCGCGTTCAATGAGGGTTTCGGCATAGTGGTCGGGCGTGCGGCGAGATCGTCTAGCTCCGTGGCTCATGTTGGTCGCCGGCGCGGCCATCGCGATCGGTGCGCAGACGCTGCTGCCCACCGCAGCCGCGAAGGGCCGGGCGCGGCGCGAGGTCGGTACGGTCGTGGTCCAGATTGCGGATGACAACGGAGCACCTTTGCCAGCGCGCCTGACGTTCAGACCGGTCGGCGAGACGCCGGAGGTGTTCTTCACCACGACCGACATCGGCCGCGAAGAAGTCGGCGCGATCGCGGCCTACGATCGCGTGTTCGTGCTGCGCGGCGCGGCCGAGCTCCGCGTGCCTACCGGGACCTACGACGTGTGGATCTGTCACGGCCCGGAGTGGGACACATCGCGGGTGAGGATCACGGTCAACGCGGGCGCCGACACCGAGCTCGACGCGAAGCTGCACCACGTGATCGACACGCCGGGCTGGATCTCCGGCGACTTCCACGTTCACGCCGCGCCGTCACTCGACTCGCGCGTGCCGATGCGCGACCGAGTGCACCAGTTCGTCGCCGATGGCGTCGACCTCATCGTCTCGACCGATCACAACATCATCTCGGACTACAAACCGATCATCGCGGAGCTCGGCGTCGGCGACTTGCTCGCGTCGGCGACCGGCGACGAGATCACGACGAAGTCATGGGGCCACTTCGGCGCGTTCCCGCTGCCATCGGAAGAAGGCGAGCTCGGACGCGGCGCGGTGCCGGTCGGCATCCACACGCCGGGGGAGATCTTCGCCGAGGTGCGCTCGAAGGCGCCGACCGCTCTGATCGACATCCACCATCCGCGGCTGGAGCAAGGCAAGATCGGTTACTTCCATCTCGCCGAGCTCGACGGCAAGACTGGTAAGGCGAAGCGCGCTGGCTTCTCGATGGACTTCGATGCGATCGAAGTCCTGAACGGCTACCAAGACGCCGATCGCAAGACGGTCGGTCGCGTGATCAGCGATTGGGTATCGTTCCTCGACAGCGGCAAGCGCGTCACCGCGACGGGCAACTCGGACACCCATCACCTCACGTTCAACCTCGGCGGGTATCCGCGCAACTACGTCAACATCGGCGACGTCCCGATCACCGCGATCGATCCCGTTGCGGTCGCCGCCGCAGTGAAAGCGGGCCACTCGTACTTCACGACCGGCCCGATCCTCGACGTGACGATCGATGGCAAAGGTCCCGGCGAGCAGGCCACGGCGCACGGCGGCAAGGTCGCGCTCAAGATCCGCGTGCGCGCGGCGAACTGGATCTCGGTCACGTCATTGACCGTGATCGGTTCGGCCGGCGCGGTGCTCGCGACTCGACCGATCGCGAAGTCGACCGCAGTCGTCCGGTTCGACGAGTCGATCGACCTAGACGTCCCGCGCGACGGTTATGCGATCGTGCGCGTCGATGGCGATCGCCCCGAGGCGCCGAATGTCGGCGACCTCGGTGGCTGGCAGGTGTATCCGCTCGCGATCGCGAATCCGATCTGGATCGACGCCGACGGCGACGGCAAGATCACGCCGAGCGCGCCCTACAAACCGTGAGACGCGGCGCCGCGCACGCGAGCGGCTCGGCGAGCGCGCCGAACAAGCGCTCGAGCGCGTTACAGGCGGTCCCACACGTAAGCGACCTCTACGACCGGGAAGCCGCCCACCGTCGTCCTCAGTCGCGACCGGAGACGCCCGCCCATCGCCTCGTAGAAGCCGCGCGCGTGGGCGTTGTGCTCGAGCACCCAGATCACCATCGAGCCCATCCCGCTCGCACGCAGCCACGCGATCACCCGATCGAGCATCTCTTGGCCGATGCCGTGCCGCTTCGCGTGATGCACGAGATAGATCGCGTACAGCTCGCCCGCCGCGAGCTCCGGTCGGCGCGCCGGCCCCGCGTCGCAGAAGCCGACGATATCTTGATGGGTGACATCGAACGCGACGAGCGACAACACCGAACGATCGCGCAGGATCTGCCTGCGCGTCGACGCGCGTTGGCCCACGTCGATCCGGTCGAGGATCGCGTCGGGCAAGATGCCGCGGTAGGTCGTTCGCCAACTCGCAGTGTGAGCCCTTGCGATCCCGTGTGCATCGCCGAGTGCCGCTTCGCGAATCGCAAACCTCATCGACCCACGATCAGCGTAGCTGATCGCACGTCGGCTGGCTCGTGATCGCGTCGATCGCTCAGGTGTCGGTGACGCCCCACCGCAAGAGCTTGCGGTAGAGCGTCTTGCGATCCAGGCCGAGAATCTTCGCGGCATCCGTGCGATTGCCATGGCATGCCTCGAGGACGCGCAGCACGTGACGCCGCTCGACCTCCTCTAGCGTGAGCAGCTCGGGCAGCTCGTTGCCGTTGAGAGACGTAGGACGCTTAGTCTGTTGATTGCGAATCTTATCAGGTAGGTCTTCCACTTGAATCTCCTCGAAGTGGGCGAGCGCGACTGCACGCTCGAGACAATTGCCCAACTCCCGCACATTCCCTGGCCAGTCATAGGCCATGAGCCTCTCCGCCGCAGCCGGCGAAAGCCCAACAACTTTTTTGTCGAAGACGGCCGCGTGGTGACGCAGCATGTGTTGCGCTAGGAGCAGCACGTCTCCTCCGCGGCCGCGCAACGGCGGCAGCGGGATATGGATCACGTTGATCCGGTAATACAGGTCTTCGCGAAACCGCTTGTCCTCGACCATGTCGTCGAGATCGCGGTTGGTCGCGGTGATGAGCCGAACATCGATCGTGATCTCTGATTCGGCCCCGACCGGGCGGACCTTGCGCTCCTGGATCGCGCGCAGCAGCTTCGGCTGGAGCGCGAGCGCCATCTCGCCGATCTCGTCGAGGAATAGCGTGCCGCCATTCGCCTGCTGGAACAGGCCCTGCCGGCTCTGCTTCGCGTCGGTGAATGCGCCCTTGGCGTGACCGAACAGCTCGCTCTCGAGCAGCTGCTCCGGTACCGCCGCACAGTTGACCGCGACGAACGGCCCATCCTTGCGCTTGCGAGCGGCGGTGGATCTCGCGCGCGACGACTTCCTTGCCGGTGCCGCTCTCGCCGGTGATCAGCACCGTCGCGTCGGTCGTCGAGACCTGATCGATGAGCTGATACACGGTCTGCATCGTCGGGCTCGCGCCGATCAGTTCGCCGCGGCCTCGCGTGTTCGCGACGACTTCACGCAGCCGCTTCACTTCACCGCGTAGCCGGCGATGCTCGGCCGCGCGCCGCACCG
The DNA here is from genome assembly GCA_963848295.1 of uncultured delta proteobacterium. Taxonomy (GTDB): domain Bacteria; phylum Myxococcota_A; class Polyangia; order Haliangiales; family Haliangiaceae; genus JABFXX01. The sequence goes on from CAWKDB010000010.1 coordinate 1,571,688, forward strand.
CGATCGCGAGCGCCTCGACCTCGATCGGCTTCGTGACGAAGTCGTAGGCGCCGGCGCGAATCGCACCGACCGCGGTCTCGAAGCTGCCGAACGCGGTCAGCACGAGCACCGGCACATCGGGTCGCGCCGCGACGATCTTCTGACACAGCTCGAGGCCGGTCATGCCCTTCATGTTGAGATCGGTGACGACGACATCGACGTCTTGCTCGGTCAGCTGCGCGAGCGCATCGGCACCACTGCCGAACGGCATCGCGGCGAACCCGCGCTTCTTGAGCCCGAGCTGGACGAGCTCGACCATCTCGCGCTCGTCGTCGACGACGAACACCTTGATCGGACGTTCGGTGCTCACGCGGCACCGCCCTTCCGCGGCAAGTAGACGGTGAACGTCGAGCCCTTACCTCGCGACGACGCGACATCGATCCAGCCACCGTGCTCGCGCACGATGCCCCAGCTGACGCTGAGCCCGAGACCGGTGCCTTCGCCGACCTCCTTCGTCGTGAAGAACGGCTCGAAGATCCGCTGACGCGTCGGCTCGTCCATGCCGTGACCGGTATCGGCGACCGCGATCGCCATCCAATCGTGGGCATCGCTGTCGACGTACGAGGGCGCGACGTGCTCGACGACACGCGTCGTGATCGTCACGGTCCCACCACCTTCTGGCATCGCCTGGACGGCGTTGACGACGAGGTTCGTCAACACTTGCCCCATCTGGCCATCATCGGCTTCGATTCGCAGCGAGTCGTCGAACGGCGGAGCGACGAGCGTGACGTTCGCTTTGCGTGCGATGGTGCCGACCAGCTCGCAGACCCGAGCCGCGAGCGTGGAGACGTTGACCGGCGTGGTCTCGAGCGCACGCGGTCGCGCGAAGTCGAGCAGCTGGCGGATCAGCGCGGTCATCCGCTCCGATTGCTCGAGCACGATCCGCGCGGAGTCGATCGCTTCGGCGCCTTCGACCTCGCGTTCGACGATCAGCCTCGCACGGCCCGATACGACGTTGAGCGGCGTGCCGAGCTCGTGCGCGAGCCCCGATGCGAGCTTGCCGACGGTGGTGAGCCGATCGGCGTGGCGGAGCTGCTCGGTCGCCGATTCGCGCGCACTGCGTTCATCGGCCAGCCGTTCGCACATCAGGTTGATCTCCGTCGCGAGCTCGCCGAGCTCGTCGTGCTGCGCGAGCTGGAGCGGACCGGACAGATCGCCGGTGCCGACCCGCCGCGCCTTCGCCGCGAGCCGCGAGATCGGCCGCCCGATGAACACGACGCCGAGGCCGAGCGCGAGCGCCGCCGCGATCGCGACTTCGCTCGCCGAGCCGATGATCTCGTTGCGCAACGACTCGCGCACGAACGTATCGATGTGCTGCAGCGACTGCGTGATCTCGACGCCGCCGAGCTTCGGCGGATCGCCCGGCTTGTCGGGATCGACGCCGGTGTCGACCGGGATATACGTGATCATTCGCTGGTTCGCGCCATCGCGAATGATCACCGGCTCGCCATCCTTCATCGCGCCGAGCTCGCTCGCTGGCACCAAGGGCTTGTGCGACGAGCCGACCTGCGCGTCGAGCCAGACCCAGCGCGCGCGTGTCCGCTCGCCGTGGGTGGTCGCCGCTTCGAGATATTGGATCGCGACGACCTCGCCGTCGTGATTCCACACCACGCCGACGCCGCCCGCGAGCGCGTGCCCGAGTGCGATCGCTTCCGACTTTAGTTGCGACTCGAACACCTCGGTTTCGCGGCGGTAGTCGAACCACCCCTGCACCAGGGCGACGAGTGCCACCCCGATGATCAGCGCCGCGATGAATTTGCGAGTTAGCCTCATGGTCGGGACGAGTTCTACCCGATCCGCGAAGCCCACGGGCCCGGCCATCGGGAACGCCATCTCAGCGGGACTCCTCGCAGATCGGCCGAAGGGCCCACGCCACTGCGCTTTCCCGCTGGGGCACAATGCCCCCACGAAGGGCGTGCGAAATCACGCGGAGCGCCATGCTGTGGGTCCCCGCAGCGAGCGATCTACTCCATGAAGAAACCATTAGGTCTAGGCGCCACCGCACGTGAACGGCGTGGCTCAGATCCTGAAGTTACGCGAGCTCATGACGACCTCAAACATCCTCGTTCCGACCGATCTCGGGGAAGGCGCGACCGAGGCGCTCGACTACGCGTGCGACCTAGCGGCCGACCTCGGCGCCACCGTCCACGTGTTGAACGTCATCGCCGTCCCGGGGCTCGGCGTGCCCGAGCTTGGCGTCGCCATGACCGCTGGGGTGATCGACGCGATGGTCCATGACAACCAAGCGACCCTCGAAAAGCTCGCGGACGACCGGCGAAGCCGAGTCAAGATCGGCAAGGTCTTGATGCGCGGCGGCGACGCTCGCGACCAGATCAACGAGGTGGCACGCGAGCTCGACTGCGACCTGATCGTGATGGCGACGCACGGCCGTCGCGGTGTGTCACGCGTGCTGCTGGGCAGCGTCGCGGAGTCGGTCGTGCGGACCGCGCCGTGTCCCGTCCTGACCGTGCGCACCGGCTCGGTCGTGCGGCCCCGTCACGCCGCGGCTTGAGGCTAGAGTAGGCGGGGATGTCGGGACTGCACGAGATGATCAGCGGCCAGCTCCAGCGCCGCGACATCACCGATCCCGCCGTGCTCGCGGCGTTCGGCCGGGTCCAGCGCGAAGCGTTTGTCCCACAGGACGAGCTGGCGAGGGCGTACGACGACGGGCCGTTACCGATCGGATTCGGTCAGACGATCTCGCAGCCTTACGTCGTCGCCGTGATGGCGCAAGCGCTGCGTCTCCGCGCGTCCGATCGCGTGCTCGAGATCGGCACCGGCTCGGGCTATGCCGCGGCGATCCTGAGCGAGCTGGCCGCGTCGGTCGACACGGTCGAACGGATCGAGGATCTGGCGACGGCCGCGCGCGATCGACTCGCGAGGCTCGGCTACGATCGCGTGAGCGTGCATCGCGGCGACGGTTCGCTCGGCTGGCCGCCGGGCGCACCCTACGATGCGATCGCGGTCGCGTGCGCCGCGCCGGTCGCGCCACCGTCGTTGCTTGCCCAGCTCGCGATCGGGGGGCGCATGGTCGCGCCGGTCGGCCGCGACGACGACCAACAGCTCGTGCGCATCACCCGAACCGACGCGACGACGTTCCAGACCGAGGCCCTCGGGGACGTTCGGTTCGTGCCGCTGCTCGGCGCTGAGGGCTTTCCCTAAGCAGCGACGGTCGCGGCTTTCTTGACCGCTTCGATCTCGAGCGAGATCTCGATCTTGTCGCCGACCGCCACGCCGCCGGCTTCGAGCAGCTGGTTCCAGGTCAGGCCGAAGTCTTTGCGACTGATCGTCGTCTTCGCCGAGAACCCGGTGCGCGTGCCGCCCCAGGGATCCTTGACCTGACCCGCCGGCTCGACCTTGAGATGCACCGGACGGGTCACGCCATGGATCGTGAGCTCGCCGTCGACCGCGAGGTCGTCGCCATCGCGCTCGACCCGCGTGCTCTTGAACGTCAGATGCGGAAAGTTCGCGGCGTCGAGGAAGTCGGCCGAACGCAGGTGTTCGTCGCGCTTGGGTTCTTTCGTGTCGATGCTCGCCGCGTCGATCTGAACTTCGACATGCGACTTGGTCGGATCGACCGGGTCGAGCTGCAACGACCCGGTCCAGCCCTGGAACCGGCCGTGGACCTTCGAGATCATCAGGTGACGGACGTGGAAGCCGATGCTCGAGTGCGTCAGATCGAAATCCCATTGCTCAGCAGACATGGCAGACTCCTTGAAGGTTCTCGCTATTGCCTTGGATACAAATCGTAACCATGGTGAATAGTGAGAACCGCATGGCGAATCCGCAAGAGGGCACAGCGATGTCACCAAGGCACACCAAGCTTCGTCCGGCACACTCGTGTCCAGCCGTACGCGAGGTATTGCATCGAGTTGGCGACAAGTGGAGCGTTCAGATCGTCGCGTTGCTCGGCGATGGCCCGCTGCGATTCTCCGAGTTGCGGCGGGCGATCGAAGGCATCTCGCAACGCATGCTGACGCTCACGCTGCGCGGGCTCGAACGCGACGGCCTGATCACGCGCACCGTCTATGCGGAGATTCCGCCGCGCGTCGACTACGAGCTGACCAAGCTCGGCGACACGTTGCTCGAGCCCATCCAAGGGCTCGCCGAGTGGGCCGAGCGGTACCGCACGGCGATCCAAGACGCGCGCGCGAAGTTCGATAGCCGGCCGGCGAAGAAGACCGCGTAGTCGCTGTGGCCGCAGCCGCGCGCTAGCCCTCCTCGATCAGCGCCGCCACGCGACCCTGAGTCGCGCGCGCCCAGCGACCGGTCGAAGCCACGCCGAGCGCGACGATCGCGACCCCGCAACCCACGACGAGATACGAGAACGGATGGGTCGCGAGCGCGAAGTTCGGGCTCGTTGCCACCGCGCTCGTACCACCGCCGGCGAGCATACCCGCGAGTGCGACACCGAGCGATGACCCGACTTGCCGGCTGGTCGATGCGAGCGCGGCCGCGACCCCGGCCTGCCCCCTCGGCATGCCCGAGACTGCGGTGTTCGTGATCGGCGCGTTGACCATCCCGACACCGACGCCGAGGCACGTGTAAGCGAGGATGAGCTGGACGAGCGGCGTATCGACACGGAGCCCGACGAGCAAGCCCGCACCGAGCGCGGTCGCGATGCCGGCGATCACGACCGCGGTCCGCACCTGGCCTCTACCGACGAGCCGCCCCGACAGCGGCGAGCACGTGACGAGCGCGATCGCGACGGGTAACAAGCACAGCCCGGCGCGCGACGGCGCCAGCCCGCGCGTGTCTTGCAGATAGAGCGAGTTGACGAACAAGAACCCGGCGAATGCGGTGAACGCGAGCACCGCGGTCACCGTCGCCGATGCAAACGGCGCGCTGCGAAAGAATCGAGGATCGATCAGCGGATCGATCCGGCGCCGCTCGTAAGCCACGAGCGCGATGACCGCGCACCCGGCGGTCGCAAATGCGGCGATGATCCACGGCGAATCCCAACCCGCAGTCGGGCCCTCGATCAACCCGGAGGTCAGCGTGGCCAACGCGATCACGACCAGCGCCTGACCGACGAGATCGGGACGACGCGGTCGCTCGGCGAGCGACTCCGGAACGTAGCGCGTGGCGAGCACGATCGCGGCGAGCCCGATCGGCACGTTGATCCAGAAGATCGAGCGCCAGCCGACGTTCTCGACGAGAAATCCCCCGAGCGGCGGCCCGATCGCCATCGACACGCCGAACACCGCGCCCCAGATCCCGATCGCCTGCGCGCGCTGTTTCGGATCGACGAACACGTTGACGATGATCGACATCGCGACTGGATTGAGCATCGCGCCGCCGAGCGCTTGCACGATGCGAAACGCGACGAGCATCTGGATCGACGTCGCGAGACTGCACAACAGCGAGCCACCCGAGAACAGCGCGAGGCCGAGACGGAACACGCGGCGGCGGCCGACGCGGTCGGCGGTCGAGCCGGCGAGCATGAGGAAGCTCGCGATGACGAGCGTGTAGCCGTCGACCGTCCACTGCTGGCCGGCGACCGACGTGTGGAGCCGAGTACCGATCTCGGGCAGCGCGACGTTCATGATCGTCACGTCCATCGACACGAGGAACAAGCTCGAACAGCAGATCGCGAGGACCAGCCAGGGTCGGGTCATCGCGGCGGGATGAACGACATCGCGCGCTCGGCAAGTGCGGTGATCGTGAAGCTCGGGTTGACGCCGAGGTTCGCGCCGACCGCGGCACCATCAACGACGTACAGGTTGCGATAACCGAACACGCGGTGCTGCGCATCGATCACGCCGTGCTCCGGATCGGTACCCATCACGCAGCCGCCGATGCAATGCGCGGTCATCGGCAAGCCAAACAGGATCTCCGGCGTCGACGTGATCGCGGTGCCACCGAGCTTGGCCGCGGCGCGTTCCGCGAACACGTTTGCCGCCGGAATGTTCGTCGGGATCCGATCGCCTTCGCTGCACAGCAGGCGCGTGAACGGCCAGAACCAGCGGCGGCGCAGCCGCATCCGCAGCGTGGCGTCGATCGTCTGCATCACCAACAAGATCAGCGTCTGGCGCGCGAACCCGAACGGCCAGCCGGCACGCGCGAACTTGATCGGGTGGCGAAAGGCGTTGCCGATCCACTTCGCGATTCGCTTCCAGCCGCTGCCGGTGACGAGCATCGTCGCGAGTAGGCCGAGCGCGTCGGATCCGCGCGGATAGCGCGTCGCTTCGATGTGGGTGAACCGATCGATGTGGATGCCCGAACCGATCGCGATGCCCTGCGACATGTCGAGCCGTTTACCGGGGAACCGCACGCCGACGAGCGATTCGCTGTTCGTCCGGACGTCGTCGCCGAGCCGAGATGACAGTGCCGGCAACGATCCGCGCTGCTTGAGCCGCAGCAGCAGGTCGGTCGAGCCGAGCGCCGATGCCGACAGCACCACGCCGCGTGCCGTGAACGTGTGCCGTCGCTTCGCGAACCATGCGGTCGAGCGCTCGGTCGTGACCCGATAGCCGGCAGTACCGTCGCCGCCGCGATCGATCGGCTGAATATCGACGACGCGGGTCTCCGCGAAGATCTTCGCGCCGTGCTTCTCTGCGAAGTACAGGTAGTTCTTGTCGAGCGTGTTCTTCGCGTTGAACCTGCAGCCCACCATGCAGCCGCCGCAGCCGATGCAGCTCGACCGCGGCGGCCCTTGGCCGTCGAAGTATGGATCGGGATGGGGCTCGCCCTGCTTGTCGCCGAAATACACGGCGACGTCGGTGCGATAGAACGACGCGCCCACACCTTGGTCTTCGGCGGCTGCTTGCAGCGCGCGATCGGCATCGCCGAGGATCTTGTTCTCGGTGACGCCGAGCATCCGGCGCGCGGTCGCGAAGTGCGCGGGCATCTCGCTCTGCCACGCAGCGATGCCTTTCCACGAGCCCTCGCTCCACACCGAGTCCGGCGGCACGAGCATCGTGTTCGCGTAGGTGATCGATCCGCCGCCGACCGCGTTGCCGCACAAGATCATCACGTGCTTGAACGGCCGGAGGTTGAAGAACCCGAACAGCTTCGCGCCCGGCCGCCAGATGAACTTGCGCGCGTTCCACGACGTCTTCGGGAAATCGCCGGCGGTCCACCGCTTGCCCATCTCGAGCACCGCGACCGCATAGCCCTTCTCCGCTAGCCGGCACGCCGACACCGCGCCGCCGAACCCCGAGCCAACGACGATGTAGTCGTAGTCGAAGGACGGTTCGGTCATGCCTTACTATACGAGCATCTCGTTGACGAGGTTGCCGAGCGCCTTGAGGTCGAACGGCTTTTCGAGCCGGCGGTTGCGAGTCGAATCGAGGAAATGGCGCGCGGCCGCGGTGAACGCGCCGCCGGTGACGAACACGATCTTCGCGGCTTGCTGAGGATCGAGCTCGAGCACCGCAGCGTAGAAGTCCATGCCGGTGACCTGCGGCATCATCAGGTCGCAGAGGATGACGTCGTAGCGCTCGCCACGGCGGATGCCGTCGAGCGCCGTGCGCGCGCTCGTGACCGCGTCGACCTCGTGATCGACCGAGAGAAACCGGCGCAACGCTTGCGCGAGCGGTTCTTCGTCGTCGATCACGAGCACCTTGCCGCGTCGCAACGCCGGCGGCAGCGGAGACTTGGTGCGCGATACGACCGGCTTGACGGTCTGCGTGACCGGCAGCAACACCTTGAACTCGGTGCCCTTGCCGACCTCGGTCTCGAACGTGATCTCGCCACCCATCGACGTGATGATGCGATGCGAGATCGCCAGGCCGAGCCCGGTGCCGACGCCGACCGGCTTCGTCGTGAAGAACGGCGTGAACAGCCGAGGCTGGACCTCGAGCGGGATCCCGCAGCCGGTGTCGCGAATGACGACCGCGACCGAGCCGTTCTCGACCGAAGTCTCGATCTTGATCTGGTTGCCTTGATAATTGCCTTCGGGGATCGCCTGCGCCGCATTGACGATCAGGTTGAGGAACACCTGGCCGAGCCGCGACTCGTTGCCGTCGACCGGCGGCACCTCACCGAACTGCTTGACCACGCGCGCGCGATGGCGCAGCTCGTTCCACGCCATCCGCAACGTCGATTCCAGCACGCGCTCGACGTCGACCGGCCCGCGATGATCTTCCTGCGCGCGCGAGAAGATCTTCAAGTCGCGCACGATCTCGCGGACACGCCCCGCCGAGGTCAGCGCGTCACTCAGCTCCTCGGCGAGGTCCGGCGGCAGCTCGACGCGCTCGCCGAGTTGGTCCACCTCGAGGATCGCCATGTCGAGGTTCGCGATCACCGACGCGAGCGGATTGTTGATCTCGTGCGCGACGCCGGCCGCCAGGGTCCCGACCGACGCCATCCGGTCGGCGAGCATCAGCTGCATCTCGGTCGCTTTCTTCTCGGTGACGTCGCGTGCGATCGCGATCACGCCGATCACCCGGTCATCCTCCTTCACCGGGCCGAGCCGGACCGAGAACGTCGAGTGCGCCGAGTCGCCGCTCAGTCCCTGCAGCTCGTAGCCCGCGGCCTTGCCGGTCGCGATGACAAGGTCGAACGCCGCGCGCACGGTGCGCAGCTGGTCCGACGGCATCTGATCGAAGAAGCTCGTGCCGACTGCCTGATCCGGCGGCAAGCCGCGCACCGCGCGATTCGCGAACCGGATCGTGCCGTTGAGGTCGATGTCGAGGATCAAGTCAGGTGCGCCGTCGACGACCGCTTCGAGCAACGCCGCTTGTTGCGCCGCCCGCCGCTCCGCAGCGGCGCGATCGGCATACGCTCGCGCGAGCGTGAGCACCTGGCTGATCTGCGTGCCGACCCCGATCGCAAACGCGCGCCAATCGTCCTGATCGACGTCGCGCCCCCGGGCGACCATCAGCAGCGCTCCGAGCTGCGTCCCACTCGACACCAACGGCATCACGAGCAACGAGCTCGCGCCGCACTTGTGCATCAAGTCATTTGCCACGTCGCGATCGACCTCGTCCGACGGCAGGTAGAGCTGCTTGCCGCTCGCGATCACCGAGCGCAGCAACGCCTCTCGGCCGAAGAACGTCTCGAGGTCCTCGTCGTCCCACGACGCGTCGCTGCCGACCGCGCGGACCCGCAGCTTGCCGCCCTCATCGAGGAGATACAGCGCGCCGACCGCGACGCCACCGGCGTCGAAGCAGCTCGCGAGCGATTCGTCGAGTGCGACGTCGACATCGCGATGCTTGAGGACCGCGTCGGCGATCCCGGTGAGCACGGTCAGCTCCGACGCGAGCGCCGAGCAGCGCTTCGCGAGCCCGGTGTTGAGCATGACCTGGCGCTCGAGCTGCCGAAACACCCTGCGGTTGCGCTCGCGTTCGAGATCGGGCATCGCCTCCGGCTCGACCTCCGGCGGCGCATCGGAAGCGGCGAGCGTCGTCCTCAGCGTCTCGATCAGCTCGGACAGCTCGGGCGTACGCAACACGAGGTCGTTCGCCCCCGAGCGGCGCGCGAGCTCGCGGTCCGACTTCTCGACATAGCTCGAGGTGACGAGCACGAGCGGCAAGCTGCGCAGCGCCGGGTCCTGGCGCAGCGCCATCGCGAGGCCAAAGCCATCGAGCTCCGGCATCATCACGTCGGAGACGATGGCGTCGGGGCGCTGCCGGCGGATCGCGACGAGCGCCTCGGCACCATCGCTGGCGGTCTCGACCGAGAACCCGATCCGGCCGAGCCGGAACGCCGCGAGCTTGAGCTGCATCGGATCGTCGTCCGCGATCACGAGCCGCCGACCGATGCCGAACCGCGCACCGCCCGGGATCGCCGCCGGCAAGAACGCTTCGATCAACGGCACGAGCCGCGACGGTGCGATCGGCTTGGGGATGATGTCGTCGAACCCGACGGTCGAGACCCGCGCTTCGTCGAGCTTCGACACGAACCCCGAGAAGGCCAGGATCGAGATCTCCGACGTGGCGAGGTCGCGGAGCTGACCGACGAGCTCGAACCCATCGACGTCGGGCAACATCAGGTCTTGCAAGATGACGCGCGGCTGCTCGCGCATGAGCTCGCGGGCACTCCGTCCGTCGACCGCCTCGATCACCTCGTGACCGTTGCGTTGCAGCGCCGAGCGCACCATCCGCCGCGTCGCGGTGTTGTCGTCGACGACCATGATCTTGTGACTCACGCGCTGTCCCCTTTGCCCGCGTACTTCGCGATCAACTGCGGCAGTGCCCGCGTGTCGATCGGCTTGGTGACGTAGTCATCGCATCCCGCGGCGATCGCGCGCTCGCGATCGCCCTTCATCGCGTAGGCGGTCACCGCGATGATCGAGATCGATGCGGTCTCGGGCACCGCTTTGAGCAGACGGGTCAGCGCGAGGCCGTCGATCCCGGGCAACTGGAGGTCCATCAAGATCACGCGAGGTGGATGTTCGCGCACTTCGACGAGCGCCGCCGACGCATCGCTCGCGGTTCGCACTTCGTAACCTGCCGCCTGGACGAGATAGGACACCAGCTTCAGATTCAGCGCGTTGTCATCGACGATCAGGATGCGGGGCTTCACGCCGCACCTCCGAGCAACACTTGCAGTTGTTCGACGACGCTCGAGGCGGTCGCCTGCCCTTTGACGACGATCGCCTGCGCGCTCTGCGCGAGACGCGCACAGTCGGCCGCATCGAGCTCTTTGACGGTCCAGATCAGCACCGGCGTGCGTGCATGCTGCGGCAACCGGCGAAACCGGTCGAGAAATTCGATGCCGTCCATCTCGGGCATCACGAGGTCGAGCACGACGGCAGCGGGGCGCAGCTGCTCGGCCGCCACCAGCGCGCTCGCACCCGTGGTGCGCGTGATCGCGGCGAACCCGAGCTGGCCGAGCGTCACATCCATCAGGCGCAGCGCGCTCGGATCGTCATCGACCACGAGCACGCCGCCCTTCGCATCCGGCTTGACGCCTGCGGTGCGGAGCGCGGCGAGCACGCGCTCGCGCGTGAACGGCTTGTGTAGGACGTCCGCGACCGAGAATCCCGCGACTACACGCTGGTTCGCGACGACGGTGACCACGACGATCGGCAGCGCGTGCGTTCTTTGATCGCCGCGCAGCGCGCTCAGCAGCTCGAGCCCGGTCATGTCGGGCAGCAGCAGATCCAAGGTGGCGCCGTCGAACGTTCGTTCGGCACAGCGAGCCAGCGCTTCGGAGCCAGTCGCCGCGGTCTCGACCGCATAGCCCGCCGAGGTCAGGGTCGCGACCAGCAGCTCGCGGTCGCGTTCGTCGTCCTCGACGACCAGGATCGTCGGCGAACCGCTCTCGATCCGCGGCGACGGGGGGGTGACCACCGCCGCGGTCGTCGACTTCCCGCGCCGCGGCAACGTCGCGAAGAACACGCTCCCGGTGCCGGGCATGCTTTGAACGCCGACCGTGCCGCCTTGTGCTTCGACGAGCTTGCGGGTCAACGCGAGCCCGAGACCGGTACCTTGGTGGCGCTTCGCGGTCCCCGCTTCGAGCTGGTGGAAATCGAGGAACAGCCGGCTGATGTCACTAGGCGCGATGCCGATGCCGGTGTCGGCGACCTCGAGCCGGAAGGCCGCGTCGCCCTCGGCGGTCACGCGGACGCGGACGCTGCCACCGTTGGGCGTGAACTTCAGCGCGTTCGACAAGTAGTTGTAGGCGACCTGCTTGAGCCGCGCCGGGTCGAGGACGATGCCGACGAGGCTCGGATCGACGAACGTCGTGACGTGGATCTTCTTGATCGCTGCGGTCGTGCGCGTGATCGCGACGACTTCGCCGATCACCTTGTCGAGCTCGATCGCCTCGGGTCGGAAGTCGAGCTTGCCCGCCTCGACCTTCGCGAGATCGAGGACGTCGTTGATCAGCTGGAGCAGGTGACGACCGCTGGTCAGGATGTCGCCGAGGAACTCGCCGTGCTCCGGTGACCCCGCCGCGACTTGGCCGTAGTGCAACAGCTCCGCGAAGCCGATGATCGCGTTGAGCGGCGTGCGCAGCTCGTGTGACATGTTCGCGAGGAATTCGCTCTTGAGTCGGTTCGCCTCCTGGATCCGGCGATTCTCGAGCTCGAGATCCGCGGAGCGCCGCCTGATCTCCTCGGCGCGCCTGCGCTCGCGCAGGTCGGTCATCGACACCCGGATCAACCGCTGGTTCGACGCGGGCAGGAGGCCGAAGCTGACCTCGCACGGCAGCTCGGCGCCGGTCTTGTCGCGGAACATGAACTCGCCGGTCACGATCTCGCCCTGCACCGCGCGCGCGATGTGCTCGACGATCACCTCGCGCGAAGGCCGGCCGTCAGGTTGATGCTCCGGCGTCAACCGCCCGAGCTTGTTGCCGAGCAGATCTTCGCGCGTGTAGCCGAACAGCTTGAGCATCGCGGCGTTGACGTCGACGGTCTGGAACTTGTCGATGTCGTACGTGATGACCGGTTCGGGCGCGAGCTCGAACGCGGCGCGATAGCGCTGCTCGGCGAACCTTAGCTCGCGCTCCGTCGCGATCCGGTCGCGGCGCTCCTGGGTCTCGCGCAGCGCGCGTTCGACGGCCGGCACGAACCGCCGCGGCTTGTCCTTCGACAAGAAGTCGAGCGCGCCCGCGTGCAGCGCGGCGACCGCGACCTCTTCGTTCGGCGTCCCCGAGATCACGATACACGGCAGATCGAGGCCGCGCTGGGAGAGCAGCTGCAGCGTCGCGAGCCCGCCGAACCCCGGCATCATCCAGTCGGTGACCAGCAGATCCCACGACCGATCGAGCGCCGCGCTCAGCGCAGCCGCGGTCGCGACGCGCTCGGCCTCGACCGTGTAACCAGCCTTGATCAGCTCGCGAACGAGCAACGTGAAGTCATCCTCGGAGTCCTCGACCACGAGGAGCCGCAAGCGAGCCGGTTCAATTGGCGCCATTCACCTGCCCCGACCAACGATAGGGCGATCGCCCCTCGCGAACAAGCTGTGAGACGCGGCTAGCTCACAGCTACCCGAGCGGAGTCGGGCCGGCGTAAACCTATACGCGCGAACTGGCCGATCATGCTGTCCGGCGGGACGGGTCGCGGTCGCTCACCTGGCGCCGGTTATCTTACAGCGCGCCCAAGAACTGCTCGATCGCCGCGGTTACCGCGGCCGGTTCTTCGACCGACGAGCTGTGGCCGGCGCGCGGGATGCGCACGAGCTTCGCACCGGCGATCGCAGCGACGAGCGCTTCGGCCTTCGCCGGCACGGTCGCGACGTCTTCTTCACCCACGACGACGAGCGTCGGAGCCGAGATCCGCGCGAGCTCGCCCGCGACTCCAACGCGATCGATCACGCCGTTGACCGCGCGCCAGATGTCGCGCCTGCGCTCCATCACGGCTTGGATCTTCGCGAGCTCGTGCTTGCGCGCCGGATCGTTGAGGATCGTCTTGCCGAGCATGATCGGGCCGACACGACGGCGCACGATGCGATTGCCGAGCGCGCGCGTCACCGCGGTCAACGCGCGATATTTGCCGACGTTCTCGATCGGCTCGGGATCCGCCGAGGTCTCGAGCAAGATCAACGACCGCACGAGGTCGGGGCGACGCGCGCCCATCCGCATCGCGACGAAGCCGCCCATCGACAACCCCGCGAAGTGGACCGGGCCGCCCGCGACCCGATCGAGCAGCGCCGCCGCGTCGCTCCACACCGTCTCGAGATCGATGCAGTGCCGCCGATCCGCGGCGCTCTTGCCTTGGCCGCGATGGTCCCACGCGATGCAGCGATAGCGATCTCGCAACGCAGCGACCTGCGGCGCGAACAGCTCGGTGCTCCATAACAGGCCGTGGCTAAACGCGATCGTTTCGCCGGTCGAGCCCGGCCCGGTGTCCTCGTAGTAAAGCTCGGTGTCGTTGACCGCGATCGTGGGCATGGCGCGGATTGTCGTCGAACCCGATGATCAGATGGAAGATCGGGTCAACTCGCCTGTATGATAACGCAATGGCCGAGCAACAAGACCTGGTCTCCGACGAGCTCCTCGAGGTCGATGTCGAGCAGGGGATCGAGTCCGACAAGGAGCGCACGGGCGACTCCGAGCATGAAGGCGCCGGCGTTCATGCGCTGAATCGGCTGATCGCGCGCACCGGCATGCCCGATGTCGCCGATGTCGTTCATTTGATGGAGCGGTTCCCGAAGCACCAAGACGCGATGCTCCGCGAGCTGCACCGCAAGCTCGGCAACACGTACGTCCAGCAAGTCTCGAACGCGCTCGTCATCCAGCGCGCCGCGCACCCCGACCGGTACGACGAGAACGCTCCCGACGCTCCCGAGTAACCGTAAGTTCGCTACGATGCGGCTCGGATGTGCGAGTTGCTCGGTATGGAGTGCAACGTCCCGACGGACATCGTGTTCTCGTTCTCGGGACTCGCTTTGCGGGGTGGCGCGAAGGGACCGCACGCGGACGGCTGGGGCCTCGCACTCTACGACGGCCGCGCGGCTCGCACGTTCCTCGAGCCGCACGCCGCCGCGAGCTCTCCGCTCGCTGACTACGTCCGCGCCCATCCGATCAAGACGCTGCTCGCGATCGCACACGTCCGCAAAAGGACGCGCGGCCGGGTGTGTCTCGCGAACACGCATCCGTTCGTGCGCGAGCTGTGGGGGCGGACGTTCACGTTCGCGCACAACGGCACGGTCAAGGGGGTGCGGTCGCAGTCGACCGGTCGGTTCACGCCGATCGGCGACACCGACAGCGAGCACGCGTTCTGTGTCTTGCTCGAGGCGCTGCGCCGGCGCTGGTCGAGCTATCCGAAGCGACCGAGCGAGCTGTGGCGCGCCGTCGCCGAGATCGGCGGCCGGCTCGGCCGCCGCGGCACGTTCAATTTTCTACTCGGCGACGGCACGCACTTGTACGCGCGCTGCGCCACGAAGCTCTGCTATGTGATCCGCAAGGCGCCGTTCACGCAAGCGACGCTCGCCGACGACGATCTCACGGTAGACTTTGCTCGCGTGACCAACCCCGCCGACAGAGTCGCGATCGTCGCGACCGCGCCGCTGACGCGCGACGAGCACTGGACGATCGGCGCACCGGGCTCGTTGTGGGTGTTTCGCGGCGGGGCGCTGCGCGGGACGCTCGCATCGACATGATGGCCCGTGTCCTGTTCACGCTCGCGACCGCGGCGCTGTGCTCGGCACCGACGTGCGGCGGATCGGCGCCCGCGGTCGATTGCGCGGGCGATCCGGGAACGTGCCGGACGACCTGCGGCTATGGCTCCGGCGATCTCGCGACGCTGACGCTGTCGGACTTCACGGCGCTCGGCGACCAGATCCCGATCGACACGATCGTGCTCGTGATGCAGGAGAACCGCACGTTCGATTCGTATTTCTCGTCGTTGACCGTGCCGGGTCAGACCGTCGATGGCGCGGCGCCCGACGCGACGAACCCGGATCCGACGATGCCGGGCGCGACCGTCTCGCGGTTCCACCAAACGGCGGCTTGCTTCGACAACCCGGCCGAGAGCTGGGACGAAGTCCATCGCGAAGTCGATGGCGGCGCGCTCGACGGCTTCACGACGCAGAACGCGCTGTCCGATGCCGCCGATCCGCAGGGCCTGCGCTCGATGGGTTACTACGACGAGACCGATCTGCCGTACTACTACGCGCTCGCGCGCGCCTGGGCGATCTCCGACCGCCACTTCGCCTCGGTGCTCGCGAACACGTTCACGAATCGGCTGTTCTACATGGCCGGCACCGCGTACGGCATCACGTCGAACGTCGTACCGCCCCAGACCGCGCCCGACGGCAGCGTGTTGCCGAACCTGTTCACACGGCTCGACGACGCGAACATCACATGGGCGTTCTACGCGCAGGATGCGGCGAGCCTCGCGCTGTTGACGCAGACCTGGGCGAAGAACCTCGCGCACGTCCTGCCGCTCGACCAATTCGCGACCGATGCCGCGGCCGGGGCGCTGCCGCAGGTCGTGTTTGTCGAAGGCTCCGACATGCTCGGCGGTGCCTCGCCCGACGAGGATCCGCCGGCGGATTTCCAGGCCGGCCAGGCGTTCGTGTCCACGGTCGTGAGCGAAGTGACGAGCTCGCCGCAGTGGCCGCACCTCGCGATGTTCTTCAGCTACGACGAGCAAGGCGGGTTGTACGACCACGTCCCGCCGCCCGCCGCGTGCATTCCGGACGATCTGCCGCCGATGATCGACAGCGGTGGCGTCGATGCCGCATACGACAGCTACGGACTGCGCGTACCGCTGTTCGTGATCTCGCCCTACGCGAAGCGCGGCTACGTGTCGCACGAGGTCACCGATCACACGAGCATCCTGCGCTTCATCGAGGCGCGGTTCGGGCTGCCGGCGCTCACTCATCGCGACGCGAACGCGGTGCCGCCGTTCGACATGTTCGACTTCGCGAATCCCGACACGTCGGTGCCGAGCCTGCCGACGCCGACCGTCGACCAGACCCAGCTCGCGGCATGCGCGTCGAAATATCCCAAGTCCTAGTCGTGCTCGCCGGGTGTGGCGCGGCGATCCCCGAGCTGCCGAGCAAGGGGGGGCCGGCGTGGACCGAGCTGACGAGCGACCACTTCACGCTGTGGACCGATGCGGCGATCCCCCAGGCGACCGCGCTGATCCAAGGCATGGAGGATCTGCGCGAAGCCGAGACCGGCGTCGCATTTCACGGCGTCTCGCCGGTCGGCCGCAGCTTCGTCATCGCGCTCGCCGATCGCGACGAGCTCCACGCGTTCGTCCCCACGCAGTTCGAGGCGTACGCCGCCACGATGGAGGGCGCGTTCAGCCAACCGATGATCGTGCTCGCCGCGTCCGACGACGTGACGACCGGCATCGCGGCGCACGAGCTGACCCACGTGATCTCGCACTCGGTGATGCGCTATCAGCCGCGGTGGTTCTCGGAGGGGATGGCGAAGTATTTCGAGACGATCCGGATCGATCACGCGAGCGGCAGCGTCATCGTGGGAGCGCCACCGGTCGAAGCGCCGTTGCATCGGCTGATGCCGCTGCGCTCGATGCTCGAATGCAACGAGGTCTCGTGTCTCGACGCCGGGTTCTATGCGACGGCATGGGCGGTGTACACGTTCTTGTCGAACGTCCATCCCGACGATCTCGCGAAGCTCGAGCGCGGCATGCAGGAGACGCACGGCGATCCGACCGCGGCGTGGCACGACGTGTTCGGCACACAGACCGCCGAGATCGAGGGCGAGCTCTACGACTGGCTCGATACCGGGCGGCACCTCGAGCTGCGCTACCACTCGACGTTCCACGACTGGCCGGTCACCCAGCGCGTGCTCCGCGACGCCGATGTCGACGCGGTGCGCGGCTTGCTCCACTGGATCTTCGGTCGCCCGCTCGCCGCGACGACCGAGGTCCATGCCGCGCTCGCCGCCGATCCGACGAACGTCCTCGCGCGCCTCGTGTCGGTTGCGGTCGGCCTACCGATCTCGGTCGCGGAGGCGCGCGCGCTCGTCAAGGCTCACGATGATGACTGGCGCGCCTGGTTCTTGCTGTTCCATGTCGTCGCCGGCGATGAGCAAAGCATGGCACACGCCGAAGTGTGCGGCTTGCTCGCCGAGAATCCGGTGATCACGCCTCCGCTGAAGTGCCCGCCCTAGGTTCTCGCGAGGTCACGCAAGGCGAGCACGGTGCGCCAGTTGCGAAGCGTGCAGGTCGTCGCGAGCGCCTTGTCGAAGTAGGCGTTCGTCAGCTTGGTCTTGCCGACGCCGCGCGGGAGATGAAAGTAGATCTCGCGGCCCACGACGGCGAACGCGTCGCCCGGCGATCGGTTCGGCTCGAGCGACGCGATCGCGGCGGCGGTCGGACGGGTGGTGAGAAAGCCGACGTGCACGAGATCGGCAGCGACCCCGGCGGCGAGGTACGGGTTGTGCGTCGTGATCGCTTCGAGCTCGGCGCCACTGCGTACGGTCAGCGGCGGTCTGAATCCGAACGCGCGTTCGATCGCGGCGCCGAGCTTCTGCGGCAGCTGCTTCGCGACCGCGGCGGTCGCCTGGAACGCGAGGTTGCCGCTTTGAATGTACGTCTGGACCTCGGCCGCGCCGGCGCGCTTGCACAGCTCGACGAGCTGCTTCATCGGCAAGAGGTTGTTGCCGCCGACGTTGATGCCTCGAAGTAGCGCGACGTAGGCCGCCATGCGCGCATGGTAGTAGAGTCTGCCCATGATCGCATTCCTCGGCATGGGCTTACTCGGTTCGAACTTCGTCAAGGCGTTGCGCAAGCGCGGCGAAGCGGTCCAGGTGTGGAATCGCTCGCCGGCGCGCGCGACCGCGCTCGATCCGATCGGAGCGCGGTCGTTCGCGAGCGCGGCTGATGCGGTGCGCGGCGCCGCCCGCGTGCATCTCACGCTCAAGGACGACGCCGCGGTCGACGACGTGCTCGAAGCGGCGCGCGGCGGGCTCGCTGCAGGCGCGGTGATCGTCGATCACACGACGACGTCGGCGGCCGGTACGCTCGCTCGGATCGCGCGGTGGCGGGAGCGCGGCATCACGTACGTCCACGCGCCGGTGTTCATGGGCCCGCAGAACGCGCGCGAGTCGACCGGCATCATGATGATCTCCGGCGCGCGCGCGGCCGTCGATCCGCTGCGCGAGCCGCTCGCCGCGATGACCGGCAAGCTCGTCGACCTCGGCGAGCGACCCGACGCCGGTGCGGCGTTCAAGCTGCTCGGCAATTCATTCTTGATGGCGCTGACCGCAGGGATCGCCGATGTCCTCGCGCTCGCGAAGGTCCACGGCGTGACCAGCGACCAAGCCGCCACGCTGTTCGAGTTCTTCAACCCCGCCGGGCTGATCGCACCGCGGATGAAGCGGATGGCCGAGGGTGCTTTTGGCGACCCGTCGTGGGAGCTCGCGATGGCGCGCAAGGACGCCGGCTTGATGCTCGAGGCGGCCGCCGCGGCGCACACCTCGTTGATCGTCACACCCGCGATCGCGGCACGCATGGACGCGGCGATCGCGACGGGCCACGGCGCCGACGACTGGACCGTCATCGCGGTCGAGCCGACCCGCTAAGTCACGTTGCAGATGTCGGGCGAGGCATGTTGCCGCCTCGCGACACCCGGCTCGGTCCGTGGCGCTGGCACCACAGCAAAGGTCGGACGTTGGCCGGCGAACCGCGGCAGGCCCGTACCGATCTGGCGTGACGCTTGCTGTGACCCCCCGACATGTCCGTTCGGTTTGCCGCGATCGTCACCTCCATCGGCCTCGGTCTCGCGGGCTGCAAGGGCATGGGAGGCTTCGCGTCGGGGCTCGGCCATGTCGCGTCGGGGCTCGGCCATGTCGCGTCGGGGCTCGGCCACGTCGCGGGCAGTGTCGCGGTCGCGGCGGCTCGAGCGGCGCCGGCCATCGCGCGCGCTACGCCGCTCGTCGCTCGCGCCGCAGGCCAGGCGATCCCGGTCGCCCTGCGAGTCACCGAGACGGTCGCCGAGGCGGTCGCGTTGGCGAGCGACACCTCGGGCGACGATGATCAGCCAGCGTCCGAGGCGGCGGCGTCGGAGTCGGACTCGGCGCCGTCGTCGGGCGAGAACGACGTTCCCGGGGCGCCCGGCGCCTACGACCCGTGCGTATCGTGCCCGGACGCGATGCCGTGCGAAGCGTGCATGGGCTGGAACAACAACGCCTGCCGCGACACGCCGGGCGGCGCGCTGCTGCGCTGCGAATCGCAGTGACCTAGAAGCAGCAGGAGTCGCGGTAGCCGCAGGCCGGGCACTTGTAGTGCGCGTGCTCGGGCTGCATCTGCGTGTTGCAGCTCGGGCAGATCGTCGACAAGTCGGCCGAACGCCCGACGCGTAGCTCCGCCGAAGGCGGTGCGGAGGTCATCGACAGGTCGCAGCTCGGCCGGCGGGGAGGCTCGGCGACGACCTCGGGTGGCCGGGTGACCGCGTTCGGCGCGATCGTGGCGACCGCCGCAAACCGGGACGGGGGCAAGGTACCGCGTGGGAATCGCTCCATGGCCGAGCCCTAGCACAGCGGTCTGACGATGGCGGATACTCGAGGCGTGAGCATCGAGCGGGACGACACCATCCAGCCGACGACCAAGCTCGGGGTTGGCGAAGTGCCGACCGCTGACTTGCGTCCGGCACGGATGCGCATCGCCACGATCGAGATCCCCGGCTACACCGTCACCGACCTGCTCGGCGAGGGCGGGATGGGCACGGTCTACGCCGCGGAACAGGACAACCCGCACCGGCGGGTCGCGATCAAGGTGCTCGAAGGCCGGTCGCAGAGCGCATTCATTCGGTTTCAGAACGAAGCCGAGATCATGGCGCGGCTCGATCATCCCGGCATCGCGCGCGTGCTCGAAGCGGGCGAAGCCGATGGCCGGCCGTTCCTCGTGATGGAGCACGTCGATGGCACGACGCTCGATCGCTACGTCAAGGAGCTCGGGTTGCGCGCGCGGCTCGAGCTGTTCGTCGCGTTATGCGAGGCGGTCCAACACGCGCACATCAAGGGCGTGATCCATCGCGATCTCAAGCCGGCGAACGTGATGGTGCGCAGCGACGGTCGCGTCGTCGTGCTCGACTTCGGCGTCGCGCGGCTCGCGGTCGACGATGGCTCGATGACGCCGACCGCGACGCGCGCGGGCGAGCTGATCGGCACGCCGATCTACATGAGCCCCGAGCAAGCGCGGCTGCGCCCCGACGAGGTCGACGCGCGCACCGATGTCTACACGCTCGGCGTCATGCTCTACGAGCTGTGCAGCAACGAGCTGCCGTACGAAACGCGCGACGCGCCGCTGCCGATCCTGACGTGCATGATCTGCGAGGATCCGGCGACGCCGCTCGCGAAGCGCGATCCGGCGCTGCGCGGCGATCTCGACGCGATCACCGGCAAGGCGCTCGCGAAGGAACCGGGCGAGCGCTACCAATCGATCGCGGCGCTCGGCGACGACGTGCGCCGTCACCTCGACAAGTTGCCGGTCTCGGTGCGCTCGCCGGGAGCGATCGAGCGCACGGCGCGGTTCGTGCGCCGCCGGCCGTATCTCGCAAGCGCGATCGGGGTCGCGGTCGCCGCGGCTGCCGCGTTCGCGATCGTCGTGACGATCCTGTGGCGCGAAGCCGCGGTCGCGCGCATCGTCGCCGAAGGTGCGACCGCGCAGAGCGAGGTCCGGCGCGCCGCACTCGAGACCCGGACGAATCAGCTCACGCTCCGCACCGCCCGCGCCGCGCTCGCCCGCGATCCGACCGAAGCGCTCGCGTATCTCGCGACGTTGACCTCGCGCGGCGTCGACGCCGGCACCGCGTGGGCGATCGCCGACGAAGCGCTCGCTCGCGGCGTCGCGAAGGACGTGCTGCGCGGCCACTCCGACGAAGTCCACCGCATGGCCGAGCTGCCGGGCGGCTTCGTCAGCGCCGGCTACGACGGCAAGGTCATCGTGTGGGATCCGGCGCCGCGCACCGTGTTCACCGCGAAGAAGGGCCGCGCCCACGTCGCGGTGCCTTCACCCGACGGCTCCGAGATCGCGGTCGGCGGCGACTTCGGCGGGCTCGACGTCGTCAGCCGCGACGGCAAGCACCTGGCTTCGCTCCCCGGCTACGCCGGCGACGTCCAGCACGTCGCTTGGTCCGCCGACGGCGCGTGGCTCGCCGCCGGCGACGACCACGGCCGGCTCGCGGTATGGCCCAAGGGTCGCGCACCGTGCGTCGAGCTCATTCCGGGTGGCTCGACGATCGGCACGGTCGCGTTCGCGCCGACCGGCGAGCTCGCATCCGGCGATCACGCGGGCGTCGTCCGCTGGTATGACCTCGCGACGCACGCGAGTGCATCGGCGGCGACCGGCACCGATATCGCGACGGTGTGGACCGATGGCAAGCGTGTGATCTCGGCCGACGCGGGTGGCACGGTGCGCACGTTCCGCGTCGATCGAACCGCACCGCCATCCGGCGGCGCTGCCGGTCCCGGGCAAGCCGGCACCGTCGAAGGCACTCCACCGGCGCTCGTCGCCGATCACGTCAAGGCGACCGGCGTGAACGTCAAGCGCGCGGTGTTCGGCCCGGCCGGCGCCTGGCTCGTGCTCGGCGGCGTCGGCGGCACGGTGACGCGGGTCGTGCTCGACGCGGGGCAGGCCGGCGCCGTCGACGGCGATACGCTCGAACCGATCGGCCTGCATCACTCGCAGGTTCGCAGCATCGCGATCTCGGAAGATGGCCGGTGGATCGCGCACGGCGGCGACGACGGCACGCTCGCGCTCTACGATCGAATCAGCCGGCGCACGCGCGAGCTCGCGGGGCACACCGGCCGGATCCGCCACCTGCTATTCGTCGACGGCGGCAAGCAACTGCTGTCGTCGGATAGCGACGGGGTCGTGCGCCGCTGGGACCTGACCGAGATGCCGCCGACCGAGCTCTCGGCGGGCGGCGAGGCGATCGATCGGCTCGCGATCTCGCCCGACGGCGCGACCGTCGCGACGGTCGATGCGGCGTACGGCGTCTCGACCTGGAATACCGCGACCGGCGCGCACGTCGCGCTCGGCACCGCCGACAGCCGCGTCACCGCACTCGCGTTCGCCGGCGATCGGGTCGTGACCGGCACGACCGAAGGCATCGTCACGCTGTGGGGGGACCCGCCGCACAAGGAGTCCGTTCACGCGATCGTCAAGGCGATCGCGACGAGCAGCGATCGGATCGCGGTCGCGACCTCGGCGGGCCCGATCGCGATGTTCTCGGTCGCGGGCGGTGCGCTGCCCTCGCTCGCGGGCAACCCAGCCGGCACCGAGGCGATCGCGTTCGCGCCGAGCGGCGACCTGCTGGCCTCGGGCGGACAAGATCGTTCGGTCCGCGTGTGGCGGCGCACGACCGACGCGTGGACTCAGGTCGCCGCGCTCGACGGTCCGAAGGGCGACACCACGTTCGTCGCGTTCTCGCCGGGCGGCGACTTGCTCGCGAGCGCGGGCAACGACGGCGTGGTCTACGCGTGGCGCGTCACGAACGGCGCCGTAGATCCCGGTTCGCGAATGATCGTCGCTCGTCACACCGGCGCGGTCACCGCGCTCGCGGTCACCGCCGGCTGGATCGCCTCGGCGGGCCGCGACGTCGTCATCACGCGCGCGAAGGTGTCGGCCGGCTCGGTCGGCGCTTCCGAAACCGCGACGATCCCCGCCGCCGCAACTCGGCTCGTGCTCGAAGACGATGGCGACTTGCGCGCGGTGACCCGCGCCGGCGGCGTGATCCGGTGGTCGCTCGGCTCGCCCGCCGTCGTCGAGAGCGAGCACGGCGCGCGCGACGCGGTGCGGCTCGCCGATCACGGTCGTTGGCTCGAGGCGTTCGACGACGGCGCGCTCGTCGCCGGCTCGCTGCACGCGCGCTCGCTCGCCGAGCTCCGAGCCACGCTCGCGCGCGCCACGACGTACACGCTCACGGCGCGCTAGCCCCCGACTTGTTCTTGACCGCGAACAGCAGGTTGTCGAATCCGGCAGCCTTGGCGGTGAGCACGATGCGGTTGATCACGATGGCGTCGGTGAGCTCGTCGGCCTGAAGGATCAGGACGCCCTGCGACTTCCTACCGGGTGGCAGCGCCGCCGTGAGCTCGGCGATCGCGCCCGAGCCCTTGCGCAGTGCCGCGGTGGTCGCGAGCGCGTGATGCTCGAACTGCAGCTCGGTCTTGGTCACGATCACGACCGGTGCTTGGCGCAGACCGGCGTCGGTCGTCGGCAGCGATGGGGTCGGGGCCGGAGCGCGCGCCGTCATCGGCTGGTCCTTCGGCGGAGCGCAGTGACTCCGCGCGCCTTGCGGATCGGTCGGCAGCGGTCCGTAGGTGAGCGACCCGGGGTCGTCGAGCCCGGAGTCCATGCCGTGCTTGATCGCGATGTCCATCGCGTGGATCGTGTCTTGATACACGACGCCCGGCGCTGACGCCACGTCGGCCTCGGCTCCGCACGTGGCCGACTCGAAGGTCGCGATCTCGGCGTCGAGCCAAGTCGTGTCGATCGCGCCCGCTCGCCGTGGCGCATAGCAATGCTGGTCCGCCGCGGTCGCGATCCACACGCCGCCGGTGTCGATGTAGATCTGGAAGTCGCGGACACAGGTTGCCACCGGCCGCGTGCTCGGCTGGGGGTTGATCGAATCGATCGCGGTCTGCTTCATCACCGCGATAATCTTCCCGCACTCGTCGGCGTGCGCGAGGATGTAGCTCGGCAGCATGCAGCGCTGCATCTCGGGCGGCATGCCGCGGCACTGCTTCGCGGCATCCGCCGTGGGGGCGTGAAGGTTCGGCGCCATCGTCGGGATCGCCGCGATCAGCTTCGCGAACCGGTCGCACAGCTCCCCGCTCGGCGCGACGCAGCCTTCGATCGTCGTCGCGACCTTGACCGGATCGCCGGGATAGCGCGCCGTGATCGCGACCATCGCGTTCGCCGGCTTGCCGAGCACGAGCTCGCAGTCGCTCGGCTGCGCGCGCGAGCCGCAGCCAACCACGAGCACCGCGATGACGAGCGAGCGACACATACGCCGGTGATAACACGCCTCGCCCCGCGCGCCGGGTAGCTCGGATCACCGGTCGCGAGCCGGGACGGGCTCGACGAGGTGCGCATGGATCTTGACGTGCATCGTGCCGGCCTTGCGGCCGTCGTCGATGAGCTCGCCCGCTTGATCGAGGTCGCGCCCGGTATTCGAGAGCCGCAGGGTGCCCTTTGCATGGATCGAACGGGCAACGGGCAGGTCGGACGTGAGCTCGACATCGAACAAGATCGCTTGCTCATCGATCGCGCGCACGACGAGCTCGACGTCGTCGGCGTTGAGCTGCAGGCCGAGCCGCTCGCCTCGCGTGGGTCGGTAGCGCTCGCCGACCGTGAAGCGGTGCGAGTAAAACGAGCGGCGCCCGGCCTCGCCTTGCAGCTCGGATCGAGCTTCCTGCATGTCGTGGTCCTGTTCACCGGCGGGTACCGGCGCGCCGTTCTTCGAAACCACGATCCCCGAAGCAGTGATCGTCGCGTCGATCGTATCGAGGTCGGGTGGCTGGACGACCCCGTCCTTGACCCTGCGATCCACGCTCGCTGTCGTCCGGTAACGAGTCACCTGGTCGCCGGCGACCGCGAGCACCTCGCCGGCGAGCTCGCTGTGCCCCGTGATCACGTGCTCGACGCCATCGCGTTCGACGATTTCGGTGTCGAGATCGAACGTCCAGTCGACGCGGTCGCCGACGCGCGGCGGAACCCAATGAAGCGGGCTCGGCGCCGAGGATCCCGCGCGTTCGCATGCCCCGACGCAGACCGGCAGGGCGAACAGCGACGCGAACGCGACGCGGCGATCCACGCCGGTGGTAATACCACGCCGCGATGTGGCGAACCGGCAGCGCCTGGACCGACCGCGATGCACTCGCACGACAGTGGCGCGGCGCCCAGCCGTTTCCGCACCTGGTGTTCGATGACGTGTTGACCGAGCCAGCGCTCGCCGAGCTGTTCGCGATCCTCGACGAAGAATCGGTAGATCCGTACGAAGGCGACATCTTGTCGTTCGAGGCATCGCCGCCCGAGCCCCGCACCGCCGAGCTCCGCGCCGTGCGCGAGGCCTTCGCGGCCGCCTACGCCGCACCGCTCGCGGCGATCACCCACAAAGTGCTCGCGCGCGCCGACATGCGCGCGTTCGCGTATCGCATCGGCCACTACCTCCTGCCGCACACCGATCACCGCGACGGGCTGCACCGCGCGCTCGCGTACGCGTACTACCTGCCGTCGCCCGAGCCGCCGACCGGTGGCGAGCTCGAGCTGTTTCGCTGCTCGATCGCCGATGGCGAGCTCACGGAGACGACGTCGGCGCTGCTGATCGAACCGCGCGGCAATCGCCTGGTCGTGTTCGAGGTCAACGACGTGTCGTTGCACCAGGTCCGCGAGGTCACCGCCGGGCTGCGGATGTCGCTCGCCGGATGGTTCTATCCGTGACGCCGGCCGAGCAGCTCGCGAACGAAGGCGTCGCTCTCGTCGCCGACGCCGTCTCGGTCGCGCTCGCCGCCGCGGTTCGCGCTCGCCTCGCCTATCGCCGGTTCGCGTTGCTCGATCGCGGTAGCTACGAATTCGCCGAGCGCGTCGTCGAGCCCGAGCTGTTCGCGACGCTCGCCGCGATCGCCTCGCAAGCGACCGGGCGTACGCTCGCCGCGAGCGACGCGCGCGCCCTGCGTTTGCGCGCGGGCGACTATGTCCTCGCGCATCACGATCGGTTCTACGACGACCGGCCGATCGAGGCCGTGCTCGATCTGTCGCCGGCCGCCGTGCCACAGGCCGAGCTGCACTATCGCAGGCGCGGCCAGGTGTTCTTCCGGTTCCCGAGCGCGCCGCGGGCGCTCGCGCTCGTCGATCGCACACCGGTCGTGACCTGCAACCACGTCTACGTCAGCCGATCGGTCCCGACCGCGGACGTCATCCGACTCGTCGTCACGCTGCGGGCTACGACGTCGTAGGCGCGTCGGGCTTCGCCGCCGCCGAGATCGGCAGCATGATCGTGACCGTCGTCCCGATCCCGACTTCGCTCTCGATGTGCAATCGCCCGCCGGCGGTACCGACGAGACGCTGACACTGCGCGATCCCCAAGCCGGTGCCCTCGGTGCGGGTCGTGAAGAACGGCGTGCCGACCTTCGACAGCACCTCGGGCTTCATCCCGACGCCATCGTCCTTGATCCGGAACTCGAGCATGTTGTCGTCGTTGGCGTGTACCGCGATCGAGACGTGACCGTTGGTCTTGCCGCGCGCGGCGACCGCCTGCGCACCATTCGACAGGACGTTGATCAGGACCTGCGTCAGCTCGGTCGCGGGCATCGTGACGCGCGGCAGCTCGGTCGGCCCGATGTAATCCACCGACGCGCCTGCGCGAATCGAGATCTGCTGACACACCGCCATCGCGTGCCGCAAGATCGGTAGCGGATCGGTCATCGGCGTCGACTTCGGATCGCGCGGCCGGCTGAACTCGCGCAGGTTCGAGATCATGTGGTTGAGGTGCTCGGCCGACGCCTTGAGGTCGGCCATGAGCGGATCGATGTCGCCGAGCGCGGTGATCAGCGCGTCGCGCTCCGCCGATTTCGGCTCGCCCGCGAGCAGCGCGCGATGGATCATCGGCGCGTTCTGCGTGAGCTCGTCGAGCAGCTCGAGGTTGACGAGCAGTGACACGACCGGCTGCTTGAGGTCGTGGACGAGCATGCCGGAGATCGTGCCGAGCGTGACCAGGCGCTCGGTGTCGAGCAGCCGGCGTTGCAACGCCTCCGAATCGCGGCTGAACGTCCACGCGCCGATCGCCCAGCGCAGGACCTGGATCGACCTCGGTCCGCTCCCACGGCTTGACGATGTAGCGCGCGACCAGACCCTCGTTGATCGCCCGCAGGATCGGCTCGACATCGGCGTACGCGGTGATCACCATCCGGATCGTCCGCGGGTACTTCTCTTTGACGATCGCGGAGCAGCTCCTCGCCAGACATCGTCGGCATCCTCATGTCGCTGACGATCACGGCGACGTCGCCCTCTTCGAGCGCGCGGAACGCCTCTTCAGGCGTCTCGCAGGTCAAGACCGTAAACATGCTGCCGATCGACAGCTCGAACACCGTGCGGTTCGGCTTCTTCGTCGTCGACGTAAATGACGAGCGGGCTCGGGGGCGGATCGGCGGCGGGCATGGACGAGCCCCCCCAGCATACCGCGTCGGTCAGGCCGGGAGGAGCCCCCGGCCGCTAGCCGTCCACTGTGCGTGGTAACCGGACTCCAACACCTCCGGACCGAGGTCATGGTCGGACGAGGCGAGTTGGGCCATCATCGGCCGCGATGACCGATGACGCCTGGCAACCACCCGCGCGTGGCGCACTCGACGACACCGCGTGGCCGGAGAAGCTCGTCGCGAGAGCGATCGAGCCCGGTTCCGATGACGACCGCCTGCATGGCTACGCCGTCGTGGGAGACCTCGCGAAGCACTACGAGCTGTCGGAGGTGCTCTACCTCGCGATCGTAGGCGAGCTGCCGAACGCGGCGCAGGCGAACCGGTTCCGAGTCGCGCTGATCAGCCTCGCCGCGATAGGGGTGAACGAGGCACCGACCCATGTTGCGCTGCTCAGTCGAATCTGCGCCGGTGCGATCTCGTCCGCGCTCGGCGCCGGGCTTGTTGTCGCTGCCGATCAAGCGCGCTTCAAGCTCGAGGCCAACTGGCCGCTGTTCGCATGGTTGGCAAACCCGGTCGGGCCCCCGCCTGATGAGGTATGCAGCCGCGATCCCGACGACGCGCGCTGGGTTGTTACCTTGCGCCGCGCCGCCCCCGACAGCACGCTGGTTCATGATTCGCTATCGCGCGATGCCGCGCGCATCGCGCTGCTCTACGACGCCGGGCTGCGCGAGCCGGCGCAGATCGAGGCCGCGTTCGTAGCCTCGCGAGTCTGCGGCATCGCCGCCGAGGCCCTCCGCGCTGGTCCGAAGGACCTCGGTTCGTATCCGGTCAAGCTACCACCGTTCCACTACGTCGAAGACGAGGTGGCGTAATGATCGAGCTCGAGCCAATTGTCACACGCGTCGCCCATACCGGTGCCGACGAGCTCCGCTTCCAGGGACGCAAGGTCTTCGCCGAGCTGCTCGGCCACGCGTCGGTCGGGCAGATGCTCGTGCTTGGGATCAGCGGCAAGCTGCTCGATGCGGAGGCGATCGCGATCATCGACGACATCGTGACCGCGATGTCCTCGGCCGATCCGCGCATGTGGCCGTTCAAGTTGACCCGGCTCGGCGCGGCGCACGGGCTTGCATCACTCGGCACCTCGGTAAGTCTGATCGCCGCTGAGGGCGGAATGTTCGGCTCGAATCGGATGTTGGCCTCGACGACCTGGCTGCTCGACCTTCACGGAGCCGTCGGCGCGGGACCGATCGAGAAGGCTGCGATCCTGGACGCCCTCGATCGCGATTCCCGCGGGTTCGGAGTCCTCTACCGCGCTCGTGACGAGCGATTCGAGGCCCTAGTACGACAGATCGTTCGACGCGGTCGTGCCGAGCGTCCCTTCACGGCGCTATGCCTGCGCGCAGTCGAGGTCGCTCGCACCGAGCGTAAGGTCGAACCACATGTGTTCCTCGTGGTCGCCGCGATCTGCCTCGACCTCGGCATCGCGCCCCACGCCATCGCCAGCGTCGCGACCTTGTTGCTGTTTCACGATTCGTTGGCAAACGCGGTCGAAGGTGCGCATCAGCACCCAACCTCCCTACAGTCGCTGCCTCGCCGATGCGTTGACTATGTAGGAGTTCCAACGCGCACGAGCGAGCGCGCGAACCGATCGAAATAGCGGGACACGCGCGCGATGCGATACGATCGAAGGACATGACATGATCGCAGCACCTCCGGGGCTTCGGCTGATCGAAGCCACTGAAAAATGGGCGATGGGGGAGTACGAACGCTGCTTGGCGATGATCTGGAGCGGTCAGCCAGATCCCGAAGCGATGCGAAGGCGCGCAGCGCAGCTCGTCGAGCTCTGCGGGAAGTACCCCGGCCGGTGCGCGCTCGTCGAGGTCGTCGAACCGACGTCGAAGCCGCCCAACAATCAAACCCGCAAGATCGCGATGGATGTGTTCCGCGAGCTAGGTCCGAAGCTCTCGTCGATTAGCTTCGTGCTCGAGGGTGGCCAGATGAGCTCGGTGCTCGCCCGCGCGGTGATCACGGGCATGCTGTTCTTCCTGAAGCAGCCCCAGCCGTCGAAGGTATTCAAGCACGTCCGCGACATGGCTAATTGGGTCAAGCCGCGCATCCAACCCGACAACCCGGAGTTCGAAGTCGGGCTCGGTGCTGCGTTCGAACATCTTCGCGAGGTCATGCGCTCGCACGGACACGGTAGTTCGCAGTAACTTGCAGCGTGGTCGAGGATGTCGCGAGCGCCGACGCCGTCGCCGAGCTAGAGCGTCAAGCGCGCCGGCTCGATACCGCATATAGCGTCATCCAGGCGGTCCACGAAGAGCTCGCGCTCGATCACATGGTGGCATCGATCGCCCAGCAGCTCGTCGAGGTCGCCGGATTCAGCGGCGCCGAGATCCGGCTGAACGCCGACTTCGACGGGTTTCATGTCGAACAATCGGCGTCCGCAGGTACTCCTCCGGCGACGCAGAGCTGACGCGGGTCACACCGATCTTCATCCGCGGCACCGAGATCGGGACGATCGTGACGCACTTCCGCTCGGTCGACGCGATGGGCGAGCAGTCCGAGCTCCTCGAGTTCGTGCTGCCGACTCTGTCCTCGGCATCGATCACGCGGTGTCGTTCGCCGAGGTGCTCGACTACCGGGCCACGCTGGAGAAGCGCGTCGAGGAACGCACCGCCGAGCTCCACGAGGCCCATGTCCAGCTCGAGCACACGATCGAAGACCTTCGCGAGACCAGGCTGTCGCGCGACCGATTCTTCGCGAACATCAACCACGAGATCCGCACGCCGCTGACGCTGATCCAACTTGCCGCCGAGGCGGTGACGCTGTCACGTGAGGCGACGCCGATGGTGCGCGAACGCGGCGAGGAGATCCACACCGCAACCCGGCGGTTGCTGCATCTCGTCAACAGCTTGCTCCAGCTCGCCGCCGGTCACGAAGGCAAGCTCCAGGTCAAGCCGCGCGCGGTCGACGCCGCGGCGAACGTGCGCAACCTCGTCGCGAGCTGGAACACCGCTGCCAGCCACGCGCGCATCGAGCTCGCGTTCGACGGGCCCGAGCACTGCCCCGCGTCACTCGATGAAGCGGCGCTCGACACCGTCGTCGGCAACTTGGTGTCGAACGCGGTGAAGTTCACCCCGCCCGGTGGGCGCGTCACCACGTCGATGCGCGCGACCGACAGCGAGATCACGATCGGCGTCCGCGACACAGGCGTCGGCATCGATCCCGAGTTCATCCCGAAGCTGTTCGGTAGGTTCGAACGGTCGACCAGCACCTCGGGGATTCGCGGCAGCGGCATCGGCCTCGCGCTCGCGAAAGATCTGGTCGAGCTGCAGGGCGGCACGCTGGCGGTGTTCCGCCACGAGGATCCTCGGGGCACCGAGTTCGTGCTGACGCTGCCGCGTCATCAACCGATCGCGGCGGTGATCGCGGACCCGAGCAGCGCACCGCAGCGCCGACCGATTCCGCTGACCCCGACGACGCCACAGCCGGACGTCGAAGTGAGCGTCCGCGCACCCGCCCCGATCGCGCCGGAGCATGCGGCAGCGACGATCGTGCTCGCCGAGGATGACGCCGGGCTCGCCCGTCAGGTCGCCAACATCCTGTCGGAACACTACCGCGTGTTGGTCGCTAGCAACGGCAGGGATGCGCTCGAGCTCGCGAGAAAACATCGCCCGGACTTGCTCGTTACCGACCTCGACATGCCGGAGATGGACGGCATCGAGCTGACCAAGCAGTTCGTCGCGATCGAGGGGATGGCGTTGTCGCCGGTGTTGATCGTGAGCGCTCACTCCGGGCTCGGCGAGCGGCTCGCGGGGTTCGAGGCCGGTGCGGTGGACTACGTCACGAAGCCATTCTCGGCCGAGGAGCTGCTCGCCCGCATTCGCTCCCAGCTCGCGATGCGCAAGCTCGCGCTTCGGCTACACGAGAACGAGAAGCTCGCGGCGATGGGCATCATGTCGGCCGGGCTCGCGCACGAGCTGCGCAATCCGGCGAACGCGATCGTCAACGCGCTCGACCCGCTGCTGTCGCTGCTGCCCGAGGCTCAACGCCAGCCGGGATCGGCCGGCAAGTTGCTATCGCAAGTGCTGACCACCGCCGGCACTCAGCTGCGCGATCGCTGCCGCAGCATCCTCGACCTGTCGCGCACCGGCAAGTTCGACCGAAAGCCGGAGGCGCTCGCCCCCTTGATCGCGCGGTCGCGGCTCGTGCTCCGCACCCAGCTCGCCGAGATCACCGTGGTCGAGACCGCCAACGTGCAACCGGCGTCGTGTTCCGGATCCATGATCGAACAGATCCTGGTCAACCTGCTCGATAACGCCGCGTACGCTGCCGGGCGCGGCGGCACGATCTGGATCGAGGCGCGCGACGAAGGCGATCTCGCGGTGGTCGAGATCAGGGACAGCGGCGCCGGCGTGCCTCCGGCGCTACGCCAACGGATCTTCGAGCCGTTCTACACGACGAAGCCCGTGGGCATCGGCACCGGCTTGGGCTTGAGCGTGTCGCGCCGGATCGCGCTCGATCACGGTGGCGACCTTCGCATCGTCGCGCGCGGCGACGACACCGTGTTCAGGCTCGAGCTACCACGTCAGCAACGCGCGAGTTGAGCGCCGCCCCCGGGCCGATCCGCGGAGCTGGTGCCGCGCGTACGACCAAGCCTTTGCTCGGGGTCAGGAACGCGCCGCGCCAGCTCGGCACGACCTCGCGCTGGACGATCTCGAGCGAGAACCGCTCGATCATCGACGCGAGCACGAGCTTGATCTCGAACATCGCGAACGGCATGCCGAGGCAGCGCCGCGTCCCGCCGCCGAACGGCACGGACTCGTACGGCGAGTACTTCGCGGTCATGAACCGCTCGGGCCAGAACTCGCCGGCGCGCTCGAACACCTGTGGCTTGCGGTGGACGGCGTGAAACGCGACGCTGACCATCGCGCCGGCAGGAACGCGATATCCGCCGAGCGTGAAGTCGCGCTTGACGATCCGGCCGCTGCCGTTCGGGATCATCGAGTAGTAGCGCAGCGACTCGCGGATCACGGCGTCCATGTACGGCAGCTCGCCGCCGACGCCGTTCGGGCTCGCCGCGAGCTCGGCGCGCAGCTTCGCGAGCACGCTCGGCCGGCTGAACACCGCGTAGCTCAGCCATGTGAGCGACATCGCGGTGGTCTCGTGACCGGCGGCCACGATCGTCATGATCTCGTCGCGGACCTCGTCGTCCGAGAGCGGCGAGCCGTCGTCGTGGCGCGCCGCGAGCAAGAGGCCGGTGATGTCGTTCTGTTCGGTCAGGTCGGCGCGGCGCCGGCGGATCTCGGTCTCGACCGCCGCCCGCGCAGCGGCGACGACGCGCAGCACCCGACCCCACGGACTGAGCGCACCGAGATCGCGTTGCAACGCCGGGAACATCAGCAAGCGCGACGTCACCGCGCGGTTCGCGAAGTTGCGCAACGCCTCGAGCAGCTCGCCGACCAGCCGCGGTGGCGTCGCCGAGAACAGCGCGCGCCCGATCACATCGAACGCGATGCGATGCATGTATGGATGGAGCGCGAACGTGCCGCCCTTCGGCATCGCGTCGAGCGTGCGCTCGCAGGCATCGAGCATGACCGGCCGAAACCCTTCCATCATCTCGCCGCGAAACCGGGGCAGCATCAGCCGGCGGCGCTTGAGGTGCGCCGGACCGTCGAGCAACAGCGTCGACGACTGGCCGAGCAGCTTGCCGAAGATCTTGATCTTCGCCTCGCCCGCGACCAGCGTGTCCTCGCCGGAGGTGTAGACCTCTTTCGCGAGCTCGGGCGAGCACACGAACACCATGCCGTGATTGACGAGCTTGATCGAGAACACATCGCCGTAGCGACGCTGGCACTGCTCGATGTAGCCGATCGGATCGCGCATGTAGCGGATGCGCTGGACCAGCGGCGAGTCGGTGGGGCCGGGGACGGCGATGGGCGACATGATGACTCCGATTAGTTCGCGATCGACAAGTGACGCGCCGATGCCGGGCGCGCGGGCGTGTGGACCGGTGCATTCGAGATCATCGTCGCGACGCGATCTTGCTTGACCATCGCGATGTCCTGATCGATGTGGACATCGAAGATCACCGGTCCGGTGACCTGCCGCATCATCCAGGTCGCGGCGCGAAACTGAGCGACGCTCGTGATCTTCATCGTCTGCGCACCGAGGCCGCGCGCGACCGAGCACACGTCGAGCGGTGCGGTCGAATACTTGGGACGGCGGCCGTAGACCGTCTCGTGGCCGCGCTCGACCATGCCGAGGCGCGCGTCGTTGAACACGAACACGCGGATCGGCAGCTGCTCTTGCACTGCGGTCGCGATCTCGAACGCGTTCATCGCGAAGCAGCCATCGCCGCAGATCGCGGTGACCGTGCGGTCGGGGTGCGCGAGCTGTGCGCCGATCGCCGCGCCGATCGATTGGCCCATCGAGCCGAGTCCGGTCATCACGATGAACGAGTCGGGCAGGGCGATCTCGAGGTACTGCACGGCGAACAGGAAGTGCTCGCCGGAGTCGATGGTGTAGATCGTGTCCGCCGGCAAGAGGCTTTGTATGTTCGCGGATCGCGTCATGCGGCGCCGACCTTGTCGGTGCGCAGCGAGGCCGGCAGCACGTGACGCTCGACGCCGTAGACGCCCGGCTTCGGCACGCTGCCGTCGAGCATGTCGGCGAGCCCACCGAGGAGCTCGGCTGCCGATGCGACGACCGCGTGAGTCGGCGTGTAGCTCTTGCCGATCTGACGGGCGTCGATGTCGATGTGAACGAGCGCGCGCGTGCCTTGCAGCTGCGGCGCGAACCCGTCGGTCGACATGTCGCCGAGGCTCGTGCCGATCGCGATCACGACATCGACGTCGCTGTCGAGGTACTTGCGCGCCGACGGATGCCCGCCGAGCCCGAGCACGCCGAGCGCGAGCGGATGATCTTCGGGGAACACGCCCTTGGCCTTCGGCGTCGTCGCGACCGGGCAACCGAAGCGCTCGGCCACCGTGCGCAGCCGCGCCGGCGCGCCGTCTCCGCGCACGCCGCTGCCCGCGAGGATCAGCGGCCGCTTCGCGCCGCGGACCAGCTCGATGAGCTCTTCGAGGATCTCCGGCGCGACGTGCTCGCCGAACGTGACCGAGCCGCCGACGCGCGGCATCGAGGTCTGCGCGGTCGTCACGTCGATCGGCAGCGTCAGCATCACCGGACCCTTGCGGCCCGAGCAGCGCCGTCGCGATCGCACGGCGCAGCAGGTGCGGCAGCGCGCTCGGCCGCGGCACCTCGGCCGACAGCTTCGTGACGTGGCGCGCCATCTCGACGAGCTGGAGCCCGTGCGCCGAGCCGTCTTGCAAGACGCCCTTGCCATGCGCGAGGCGAGCGACCTCGCCGACGAGCAACAACACCGGCAAGCCGTCGCACCAGGCCGAGGCGAGGCCGGTCATCGAGTTGAGCGCACCCGGACCGGACGTGACGGCGACGACGCCGAGCTTGCCGGTCGCGCGCGCGTAGGCCGCCGCCGCGAACATCGCTCCGCTCTCGTGCCGGGTCGTGACGACGCGGATGTTCGTGTCCATCAACGCATCGTGGATCGGCGAGATCGCACCGCCGGGCAGGCCGAACACGACCTCGACACCGGCGTCGACGAGCATGTTGACGACCAGGTTCGCACCGCGGAGCTGCACCGGCTTTGCCGCCGGCACTTCGTCGAACTCGCCGGTCTGCTCGACCTCGAACTCGCTCGGGGTCGCGTGCGCCGCGACCGAGGCGACGAGCGCCTTGACGTCGAACGGCTTCGACACCACGCAGCGCGCTCCCGCGGCGCGGGCGACGTCTTCGAGGTCCGGCGCGACCACCGCGGTCGCGAGCACGATGTCGATATCGCGAGTCTCGGGGTTTGCCTTGATCCGGCGGCACGCTTCGATGCCATCGAGGCCCGGCATGAACACGTCCATCACGATCAGGTCGGGTTTCGCGAGGCCGACTTGCAGCATCGCGTCGACTCCGTTGTCTGCGAACCGCGCATCGACCAGCTGCTGACCCCGCAACACCCGCTCCACCGCCCGGAGTTGTGACGCGTCGTCATCGACGACGAGTAGACGAGTTGTACCAGTGGAAAGCATCGCGGCCTTATACTCCGAAGGAGGTTGGCGGCGCGCTACTACTTGGTGAGCCTTCGAACAGCGCGTCGCAGCTCGCCTACATCGAACGGCTTCTCGAAATATATAGGGCCGAGATTCGCCAGTGCGCGAGCGGCCGCCGGGTCGCCCGCGGTGACGAGAATGAACCGAGGTACGTGATGCGGCGACCGGACTTGCAGGTCCCGGACGAGCTCGATCCCACTCATTCCAGGCATCTGGACGTCGCACACGACCGCGGCGAATTGCTCTCCCGAGATGAACCGTTGTAACGCCGAGACCGCTGAGTGCTCGACGACGACCTCGTAGTCCCGCGCCAGCAGCCTGCGCAGCGAGGTGGCGACGATGACGTCGTCGTCGACCACTAGCACGCGGGCCCGCCGGCCGAGCGCGGTCGGTCCGGAATCTGCCTCATCGGAGCTCCCTGGCCCGCTCGGCGCATCCTCGGTCGGCCACGTGATCCGGACCCGATGACCGGCATCGAGCTCGAACGTGATGGTGCCGCCGATCGAGCGCACGATCTCCCTGAACAACGCGAGCTCGACGCCGAGCGCGCCCGTCGGGTCGACCACCGGGCCGACGTTCGGGCCGGTCGCATGGAGCTCGACGAGCGCCCATCCAGCGGAATCGACGCGGGTCGCGATCGCGAGTTGGCCGAGCTCGGGCCCACCGGGCTGGAACGCGCGCGCGATGTAGACCAGCAGCTTGACGAACAACGTCGCGATCCGCGCTTCGTTCGCGGTCAGCTCGGGGAGCGGCGCGAAGTGCGTGACGACGCGCGCCCGATCGAACAGCTGGAAGTCGATGAGATCGATCGTGTCGCGCAGCGCGCGCACGACGTTCACTCGAGCCACCACATTGGGCGCGCGAGCGAAGGCGCCGAGGGCGCTCACGACCCGCTTGATCCGCTCCACGCCGGACCGGGCATCGCGCATCATCGCGGAGACTTCGCTCGCGTCGAGCTTGGCGCCGGATCCGCTCAGGCCGTCGAGCATCTCGAGGTTCGCGGCGAGAAACGCGAGCGGGTTGTTGATGCCGTGGACGACGCCGGACGCGACATGCGATAGCGATGACATTCGCTCCGCCAGCGCCAGGCTCGCCGCGCGTTCGTTGCGCGCGGTCAGATCGCGCGCGATCGTCACCATGCCGACGCTCGCGCCGCTGTCGTCACGCAACGGCACCGACGCGAGCTCGACGTCGACGATCGCGCCATCCTTGTTGAGCCAGCGCGTCTCGAACGGGCCGCAGTGCGAGCCGCGCGCGATCCGCTCGCGTCGGATCCGAGCTTCGCTGCGATCGTGCGCCGGGACGATCAGCTCGCTCGACCGGCCGACCATCTCGTCGCCGGTGTAACCGACGAGATGCTCCGCCCCGCGACTCCATCGCGTGATCGTGCCCTCGAGCGTCTCGTAGACGATCGCGTCCGGCGAGGCCTCTTCCAGGGCGAGCAGACGATGGTCGACGAGTGGGGTCGTATCGCTCGACATGGTGCGGCGTGCACGAGACCGATATAGCTTTTTACTCTGGTCGTGTTGCTCGGCGCAATGCTGAGGCTTCATCACGACGCGATGAGGCGATCGCTCCCGGACCGGGGTGTAGGTGGACCTGGGTAGAGCGCGACTAGGTCTTGTGCCGGAGCCAGCGATGCAGCGTCGACGGGTCGATCCCGAGCTGTTGCGCTGCTTTCGTCTTGTTGTGATCGCAGCGCTCGAGCACCCACGCGACGTACTCGGCCTCGACCTCGCGGAGTGTGGCCCGGCGCTCGCGCGGTAGCTCGTAGCGCTCGGTGCCATGGTCTCGGACGACGTACGGCACGAAGCGCGCGATATCGGCGGCCGACAGCTCGCGGGTGCCGCCGAACACGGTGAGGCGTTCGATCAGATTCTCGAGCTCCCGGACGTTACCGGGCCAGGCGTAGCGGCTGAGTAGCGGGACGACGTCCGGCGCCAACTGTTCGACCGTCGCGCGCGGATTGCGCGTTCGCGCCCGATCGAAGAAGTGCGCGACGAGGGCCGGGAGATCCTGGGGGCGCGCCCGCAGCGGTGGGACGGCGATCGGCACGACGTCGAGGCGATAGAACAGATCCGCCCGGAACTGGCCGGTGCGGATTCGCTCCTCGAGATCGCGATTCGTCGCGGCGATCACGCGGACGTCGACGTGGCGAGCACGATCGGCGCCGACCGCGCGCACCTCGCCGTCCTGGAGCACGCGCAGCAACTTCGCTTGCAACGTCGACGGCATGTCGCCGACCTCGTCGAGGAACAGCGTGCCGCCGCTCGCCTCCGCGAACAGCCCGTCGCGGCCGCCGACCGCGCCCGTGAACGCGCCGCGAGCGTGACCGAACAACTCGGTCTCGACGAGCGCTTCCGGCATCGCGGTGCAGTTGATCGCCACGAACGGTCCGGCTCGGCGCGGGCTCGCGTCGTGGATCGCACGCGCGACGAGCTCCTTGCCGGTGCCGCTCTCGCCGCGGATCAACACCGGCGCAGGCGACGGGGCGACGCACTCGATGAGCCGAACGAGCTCCGCGATCGCATCGCTCGTGCCGACGAGTCGCGGTGTGGTTGCCGGGGAAATGTCGAAGCTATAGTCGGGCGCGGAACGCATGATGCACCTGGCCGGCTTTGCGGAGAGCGAGCGTCGACCGTGGAGCGGCGACGTCGCGGTTGATCGATTCGAGCTGCGAACGATCAGCCGACCGGGGGGCCGCGAGATGAACGAACCGATGCACCGCAATCCTCGACGGTGATCGCACGCCGATCGAGCTGGATGCATGACGTGTGGCGAGTGACATCCGGGCCGGCCGACACCGACGCGGTGACGAACGGAGCGACTCGAGCCGACGTGCGCGCGCGGTGGACCGCGTGGAGGTGCGGTGACGACGGTCCGTGGAGCTGCTGGACGTGATCGACGCGATCGACCATCGAATGGCCGGTCCCGGCCGCCACGAGGCAGCAGGCGATCACGAAGGCCCAGACCGATCGCATCGATATATTCGTAGCACGCGACCACGGCGCGCGCGTGCACGATGCGTGGCTGCGTCTCGCAGATTGCAAGACCTCGCGGCGATGTCCGCGATTCGCCTACGCATGCGCGCTGGCGTGACGCGTGCAAATCCGTGGTCGCATGCAAGATCACCTCGATTCGGAGCAGGCGTTCGACGACGAACCGACTCGGCCGATCGAGCCGCGACCGGCGCGGGTGTTGATCGCCGAAGATGATCCGGCGCTGCGCGCGCTGATGGTGTCTCGCCTCCGCGCCGATGGCTGCGAGGTGATCGAGGTGCGCTCGGGCGATCAGGCACTCGATGCGCTGACCGACGCCGCGATCGACGCCGACCATCGCTCGCTGTCGCTCGTCGTGCTCGATCATCGCATGCCCGGGCTCACCGGCATGGAGGTGTCGTATCTCGTACGCGCCTGGGGCATGAAGATGCCCGTCCTGCTCGTCACCGCGTATCCCGACCCGGAGATCTTCGACGAAGCCGACCTGTTGAACGTGCGAGTGCTGGCGAAACCGTTCGCCTTCACCCAACTGAGCCGGATCGCGGCGGCCGCGATCGATCGTCGACCATCGTGAGCTCGCTCGCTCGCCATCCGATCCTCGGCGCCGTCGTGTTGATGGCGATCGTCGCGATCGCCGACTACGTGACCGACGTCGAGATGACGTTCGTCGAGCTGACCTACCTGCTGCCGATCACGCTCGCGACCTGGCACAGCGGTCGCGTCGCGGGCATCTGTCTCGCGGTGCTCGCCACGTTCAGCACGACCGCCATCTTCGTGCACGAATCGACGACGGCATCGGCGTTGGGCGTCAGCCTCAACGCGATCGGCGCGTTCGGCATGTTCGCCGCGATGATCGGGATCCTCGACGCGTTGCGCGGCCACGTCGAACGCGAGCGCGCTCAGCGCCGGCTCGCGATCGAACAATTGCGACACTCGGAGCGACTCAACGTCCTCGGCGTGCTCGCCGCCGGTGTGGCGCACGAGCTCGGCACGCCGCTCAACGTGATCTCGGGCGCTGCCGAGATGCTCCAGGAGCTCGAGCCCGATCGAGTCGACGCCCGCCACGCCGCTCGCATGATCCTGACCCAGACCGAGCGGATCACCTCGATCATCCGTCACCTGCTCGACTTCGGCCGGCGCGGCAACGCCAGCTCGAAGCAACTGGTGGATCCCGAACGCGCCGCGGCGTCGGCCGTGGAGTTACTCACCCCGACCGCGTCGAAGGCCGGCACGACGATCAAGTTCACGCCGAGCACGCCGAGCGGCCGGGTTCGCGCGGACCTCGCGGAGATCGAGCAGGTCGTGTCGAACCTGATCCTCAATGGGATTCAAGCGATGCCGCGCGGCGGGACGCTCGAGGTCGCGACGGCGATCGAGGACGGGTTCGCGGCGATCACGGTCGTCGACGCGGGCACCGGGATCCGCGAGGCCGACCTGCCGTACATCTTCGATCCGTTCTTCACCACGAAGGGGGTCGGCCAGGGCACCGGGCTCGGGCTGTCGGTCAGCTACGGCATCGTCGGCGACTGCGGGGGTACGATCGATGTCGCGAGCGCGATCGGTGCGGGCACGAAGTTCGTCGTGCGCCTCCCGCTTGCTTAGCGATCGCCGGCGCGGCGCATTGCACGGTCGTCGAAGCGCGCGATCGCGGAGGCCAGCGCAGCACGCTCCGCTGGGCTCGGCCTGATCGAAAGCGTCGCCGAGATTCCGGTCTTCGCGCGCTTCCACGTCCCGACGACCTTGCCATCGATCAACAGCGCGTTCGAGAAGATGATGCCGCCCCGCCCGACCGACCGCGCCCGCACGCGATCGTCGATCACCTCGACCCGATCGACGTACGCGACCAGATACTCGTCGAAGTTCGCGAGCACGTGCGCGATCGGCGTGCGCGGTCTCGCGATCACCGAGCCCGCGTCGGCGGCACCGACGAGGTAGCTCGTACCGTCGTACCGCTCCGCCGCAAGCCCATCGCCGGCGAGCGCAACCGCGAGTCGGCAGTCCGCGACGGTCAGGCCCGACCACCACGCAAGATCGGCGATCGTCGCCGGACCGTGGCCCGTGAAGAATCGCCGCGCGAGCTCGGCGAGTGCGGGCTCGCGATCGAGCGTGGCCGTAGGCACTCGATCCGCGACGAGCGCGTAGGTGTGCTGGTTACCGCGCAGCGCCCCGCTGCAGATGATCGCGTCGAGCTCGGCGCGCATCAAGATCTGGACGAGTCGCTGCCCGGTCGCGGCGAGGTTCGCGCGGGCGAACACCGCGACGAGCTCGGCGCGAGTCCGTTGAACGCCGGCGAGCTCGCGCTCGAACACGGCGCGCGTCCGCGCGAACACCTTGTCGTCGAGCCCGCACTTGCGATCTTGATACGCGCACAACTGGCGAACGCGTGGCGCGGTGAGCTGCTGCAGCCAGCGCAGATCGGTGGCCGCCACCAGGTGCCACGTCGGGCGCATCACGTGGGTACGCACGATCGCTCCACTCGCGAATGCCGCGGCCACCTCGCCGGCCGCGCTCGGGGCGAGTCGCTGCGCCACGGCCCAGCTCGCGCCGGCGAAGTCTTGCGCCTGTACCGCGCCGAGGTGGTGAACGAGCTCGCGGGCACTGTGTTCGCGGGACGCGACCAGCCGGTGCGCGCGCAGCCGACGGCGGAGCACGGCGGCCGAGATCATCGGTCCGGTTTATCACCGCGCGTTCCGGTGATCGGCCGGTCGGCGGGCCAAAGGGGCGATTTGCCGCGGCTTCGCATGCCGTCGACGGTGACCTGAGGACCGGCCGTGAGGTGTGCGGACGGCTTTGGCGCGATTGACTGTCAGCGGCGTCACGTTCGCCCGAACGAGCTGCGTGTTACCCAGATGTATGACTCGCGCGCGCCTCGTCATCGCCGGGATCCTCTTGTCCGCTGCCGCTTGCGGCAACAGCTCGAACGGCTCGCCCGATGGCCTCACCGTCGACGCGAAGCCTGATGCGTTCGAGCTCGGCGTCGAGGCGATCCCGCTGACCACGCCGGACGGCAGCTACTACAACGTGTCGCTGATGATGGGTGCCGGCACGTTCGCGCTCGATCTCGATACCGGCTCGACCTCGGTCGGCGTCGCCGGCTCGACGTGCACCGGTTGCGGCGTCACCCCGCTCTACAACGCATCGAGCGGGACCGATCTGCACAAGACGGCGTCGACCGAGTACGACGACGGCACCGGCTGGTCGGGCGAGATCTACTCGGACAGCGTCTCGCTCGGCCACGAGACCCCATCGGTGAAGATCGCGTTCGTCGATATCACCGCACAACAGAACGGCTTCTTCGACGGCTCGGACTACCAGGGCATCATGGGCCTCGGCCCGCAGCAGAATGCCGAGGACGGCACGACCGCGTATGTCGATGCCGCGAGCGCTGCAGGCGTCCCGAAGATCATGGCGTTCGAGCTGTGCCCGTCGCACGGAAACATGTGGTACGGCGGCTTCGATCCGAGCGCCGGCACCGGCGACGTCCAGTACGCGACGATGATCCCGATCGACGACAACAACCCGTACTACGCCATCAACATCGACGACATGCAGCTCGGCGGCACGAGCCTCGGCTTCACCGCCCCCGATTTCCAGGAGCCGATCCTCGACACCGGCACGAGCTACACGTATCTGCCGACGCCCGTGCACACCGCGCTCGTCAACGCGATCAATGCGGACCCGGCGTTCCAGTCGATGTTCAACTCCAAGAAGATCAGCGACAACACCTGCGTGACCAAGGCCGGCTCGACCGCGGCGCAGGTCGATGCAGCGTTGCCCGTGCTGTCGATGAAGGTGCCGTCCGCGTCGGGCGACATCACGATCTCGGTGCCCCCGAGCCAGTCGTACCTGCTCGACTTCGGCGGCGGCCAATGGTGCCTCGGGATCGCCGACGGCGGCGCGGACGGCGGCGGCACGCTCGGCGATACGTTCATGCGCGGCTACCTGTCGGTCATCGACACGCAGGGCAGCCGGATCGGCTTTGCTCCCGACGCGGGCTGTGCCGCGTCCGGCGACCCGAACACGATTATCCACATGACCAAGCCGCACCACCCGCGGCCGCACCCGCGCTCGCCGGCGACGTTGAACCGGAAATAACGGGTTTTCCGCGCTACG
Source organism: uncultured delta proteobacterium (assembly GCA_963848295.1). GTDB lineage: Bacteria > Myxococcota_A > Polyangia > Haliangiales > Haliangiaceae > JABFXX01. The sequence goes on from CAWKDB010000010.1 coordinate 1,614,415, forward strand.
GTGCGGCATGGAGTACCGCACGCTCGGCGGCTCGGGGCTCGAGGTCCCGGTCCTCACGCTCGGCACCGGCACGTTCGGCGGCACGAACGAATTCTTCCGCGGCTTCGGCGCGACCGACGTCAGCGGCGCGGCCCGGCTCGTCGACATCTGCCTCGATGCCGGCGTCACGATGTTCGACAGCGCCGATGTCTACTCGGATGGCCACGCGGAGCAGATCCTCGGCAAGGCGCTCGCCGGCAAGCGCGACCGCGTCTTGATCTCGACGAAGGGCGCGATGCGCACCGGCAGCGGGCCGAACGACATCGGCTCGTCGCGCCACCATCTCGTCGCTGCGGTCGAGGCGAGCTTGCGCCGGCTCGCGACCGACTACATCGATCTCTACCAGCTGCACGCGTTCGATGCGCTCACCCCGATCGACGAGACGGTGCGCGCGCTCGACGATCTCGTCACCGCCGGCAAGCTGCGCTACCTCGGCTGCTCGAACTTCTCGGGCTGGCACCTGATGAAGTCGCTCGCGCACGCCGATCGCCACGGCTTGACCCGCTACGTCGCGCATCAGGCGTACTACTCGCTGGTCGGCCGCGACTACGAGTGGGAGCTGATGCCGCTCGCGATCGATCAGCGCGTCGGCACGGTCGTGTGGAGCCCGCTCGGCTGGGCTCGGTTGACCGGCGGGATCCGCCGAGGCCAGCCGTTGCCCGAGACCAGCCGGCTGCGCAACCCGACGTCGGCGGCCGGCGGTCCGACGATCCCCGACGAGCACGTCTACAAGATCGTCGACGCGATCGACGCGATCGCGGCCGAGACCGGCAAGACCGTGCCGCAGATCGCGCTGAACTGGTTGCTCCAGCGACCGACCGTGTCGAGCGTGATCATCGGGGCGCGCGACGAGGCGCAGCTCCGCGCGAACCTCGGCGCGGTCGGCTGGCAGCTCACACCGTCACAAGTCGCCGCGCTCGATGCCGCGAGCGCGGTCACGCCCGCGTATCCGTACTGGCACCAGCGCGGGTTCGTCGAGCGCAACCCACCGCCGGTCTAGGTATTACGGCTCGAGCAGGATCGGATTGCCATCGACCGGCGCCGAGCCGACGCACGGGTGAGAGACGCCGGGACCGAGTGGGGAGATCTCGAATAGGCGGCAGTACGAGTGATACGAACCGCAGTCGATCGTCGACGCGCTCGCAGTGTCCCACGCGATCAGCGCGGTGTAGCCCGGCGCGGCGAGCGCGGTCGGCGAGCACCCGGTGAGCCGTGTCGGATCCTTGCCGGTGATCGCGTAGGTCCACTGGGTGTCGGCGTGAGACAGCGGGCCCATCGTAGCGCCGACCAGCCACTGATACATCGCGGCCCACGCGTAGGTGGTCGCGGTTGGCTGTAGCGTCGCGGTCGCCTTGATGTAGTCGCCGAACGAGCCCCACTCGCCCGCGCCCGGGGCGTACCAATAGAACCGCGCGACGCCCGCGGCGAGCATCTGCAAGTAGCCGCGCACGAGGAACCCCGGCGCGGGTGCGTTCGTGAGCGTCGTCTTCGTCGTCGTGATCGTCTCGGTCGCGATGCTGTCGGCATCCATGCACGGCTTGATCGGCGCGTCGAGGCAGCCGCAGTCGCTGTTCGCGCACAGCGCGGTCGAGTTGCCGTTCGTTTGATAGTTCTCGCCCCAGCCGCCTTCGTCGACCCACATCGGCTTGCCGCCCATGTGGTCTTGCTCGCCGGTCGTGAGCGCCGCGTAACTGGCGAGCCGCGTCGCCCAGTTGACCTCGGGCATGCCGGCCGCAAACGCCTGCGTGTCTCCCGCGGAATCACCGGTGCCGTAGATGTGGAACACGAGCATGTCGGCGACGTCGCCCGGCGACGGCGTCTGGTCGAGGTAGTACTTCAGATCGTCGTAGCCCGCCGCTTGCGTGAACGACGGCGTGCCGACGACGACGGTCGGGTCGACGTACTTCACGATCCTTTGTAGGTCGGTCGCGGCGCGCGCGAGGTTCGCGCATGGCGTCGCCTGGTTGGCCTGACACGGAGGCGTCAGGTACTGCTTCGAGTTGACCTCGTTGCCGGGCGAGAAGCTGCGGATCTGCAGCGTGCCGTGCCAGCCGTTCGCCTCGCTGCAGCCGTCGCAGGTCTTCATCGCGAGCGCGAACACGAACTCCTGAAACGCACAGTCGTCCTGCGGCAGAGCCGCGGCGGTGCGAAACGACGCAGGGATGTTCACGCAATCCGCGCCGGTCGGCATCGTCAGATCGTCGGGGAGCACGCCGGAGCCCGCGCCACCGACGGGATGACTCCAGTCCGGATAGTCAGCCGCGACGAAGTGGACGTCGCTGTTGTGCGCGAGGAACGCGCCGAGACTCGCCCAGCTCCAGCACGACGCATCGAGCTGCGTCGGATCGCAGCGCGCGGTCTCGAGCCCGGCCCAGTCGACGTCGGAGCCCCAGGTCCGCAAGCTCCCGATGTCCGAGCCCGCGAGGGTCGGCCACGGCGTGTTCACCTTCGGCGCCGACGCGGGGTTCGCCGGCCAGTTGATCGAGAACAACATCGGCGTCACGCCGGTGTGACCGACCGCGGCGTCGCCGGCATCGCTGTCGGCGACGACGTCCTGGCCCGGCGCGCTATCGATGACCGTCGCGCTGTGCGAGCTGCAGGCTGTGAAGACGAGCGCGATCGCGAATCGCATCCCTCATCTTGCGACGAGCCCGAAACCGCCCGCTAGTCTCAAAAAACTGAGTGGCTCAACGCCGAGCGCGTTCATTACCAAACCGTAGCCTCGACCGTTGCTTCGCCTTCTCGGACTCGATCGCACGATCGCGAGGCGGCGCCTCGGTCTCGAGCGAATCGATCAGCTTGCGCGCCACGCGAAACGTCTCGACCACGGCGCGATCGAACGCCGCGGTGTTGGCCTGCGACGGGTGCGCGTAGCCGCTGAGCTTGCGGACGAACTGGAGCGACGCGGCCCGGATCTCTTCGTCGGTCGCCGGGGGCGCGAAGTTGAACAGGGTCTTGATGTTGCGGCACATCCCCAGGAAGCTACGCGACGCAAAACGCGTCCGCAACGCCACGCTAGGCGTGAACGAGGGCGCGGCGAACGATCGACTCGGCGATCGCGACGAACACGACTCGCGTCACCGCGCGCAGGATGCCTTCCCGGCGCACGGGCGGCGTGGGCTTGGCGGCGGCGTCGCGATGAGCGAGCTCGTAGCCGATCGCGATGCCGAGCCCGAACCGGGCCCACGGGCTGTCGAGCACGACGTTGACGGGCGATCGCATGCTAACCGCGGTGGAGCAGGCGCGCGCCGAGATAGCCAGCCGCGACTCCGAGCGCGATCGCGGCAAACGGGTGATATCGGACCGTCGTGCCGACGGTCTTGACCCCCTTGCCGACGCTGCGCTGCGCGTCGTCCTTGAGCTCGATGATCTTGTCGCTCGCGTCGTGGAACCGGCTCGCGAGGTCGTCTGCCGCTCTGCTGATGGTCTTGGCTACAGTCGTCATGCCACGAAGAAGTGCAACGCGTGTACCGCGCAGCAGGGCGCGCAGACGCGAACCTACATGGCCGAGCCGAGCGCACGAGCCCGGCTGCACGCGGCCGTGCGCGAGCGCGCGATCAAGGCGACTGGCCGGCGAAGAACGGGCGCAACACGTCCGCGACCTTCGCGGGCTGGCCGGTGTTGTCGGCGGCGGTGTGGCCGACGCGGCGGAGCTCGATGCGCGTCGCCGACGGCAGCTGATCGGCGAGCTCGTCGAGCGCGACTCGCAGGAACCGGGCGCTGCGCTCGCCGCCGAGCAGCAACAGCGGGCAGCGCAGGTCGCGAAAGCTCGAGTCGTCCGCGATCTCGCGCACGAGCTGGACGTCGTAGTGCATCGTCGGGACCAGCGCGCGGAGCGCGACGTGGTCTTCGTGCTTGTCCGCGGCGTCGAGCCGCATCGCGAGCCTCATGCCGGCCACGAGCAGCGCGCGCGGCACGTGAGCGAGTGCCGAGTGGTCGCTCGTGCCTTTGATCGCCGCGACGATCGCCGCCGCGAGATCGCCGCTCTCGAGCGCGCGCTCGTAGTCGGGCACCCACGCGTCGGGCCGGGCACCGCGCACCGTCAGTGGCGGCTCGTACAGCGCGAGCTTGGCGATCGCGGTGAGCGTCCGCGCCGCGTACAACGCGATGACCGCGCCGGAGCTGAGCCCGAACACGCAGCGCGCACTCGTCGCACGCAACAGCGCCTCGAGATCGGCGCGCTCCGCGGCGAGGCCGTAGCTCGGTCCGAACGCGCCGCTCTTGCCGCGGCCCCGCCGATCCGGCACGTGGACCGTGAACGTGTCGCCGAGTGCGAGCGCGAGCTTGTCGAAGTTCTGCGCAGCCTGAAGCCCGCCGTGGAGCAGCACGACGCCCGGGCCGCTACCGTAGCTCCGATAGCTGATCGCGGTGCCATCGGCGGAGACCAGCGACGCGGTGCGATACGACACGGCGCTCGACGAACGTCAGGGCTTGACCGCTCGCTTGCGCGGCAGGATCTCGTCGCTCTCGATCGCGGTCCTGAACGCTGGGTCGTTGTCGCAGGCTTGCGCCGCGGCCTTGACCTTGTCGAACGCGTTCTTCATGCGCGCCTCGTAGGCTTTCTTGAACCATTCCTTCGCCGCCGCGTCGGTCATCGTCTTGGTTCTCACCACGTCGACATCCGCGGCGATCGCTTTGCCGATCTCGGAGCTCGCGTGCACCGCTTCGACGGCCTTGCCGCAGTCGGATCCCGCGGCTTCGAGATCACCGGCGAACTTTTCGAGCGCACCCGCGTACTTGTCAGCGGTCGCGACCATCTCGTCGGTGATGCCCGCCGGGCGGTCGCTCGCGCTCTTGCTGCATCCGGCGGCGAGCACCACCGCGACAGCGACGCTCGTGATTCGGCTCATGCCCATGGACGCGGTGATAACGCGACCCGTCTCGCTCATGCGAGGTTCGTATAGACATTCTGCACGTCGTCATCCTCTTCGAGAGCCGCGACGAGCTTCAACACCTCGTCGGTCTTGTCGTCGGGCAGCTCCGTCGTGGTCGCCGGAAGGTACTCCGATGCGGTCGAGATCGGCGAGATCTTGCGAGCATCGAGCGCGCTCTGCATCGTGCCAAAGTCGGTGAACGCGACCCGCACCACGAGATGCTTCTCGCCCTTGTCGCCCTCGCCGTCCTCGAGCGCGACCAAGCCGTGATCGATCAGATCGAGCTCGAGCGCATCGCGATCGAGCCCTTCGGGGTTGAGCCGGAACAGTCCCTGACGACTGAACATGAACGCGACGCTGTTCGTGGCGCCCATGTTGCCGCCGTGCGATTTGAAGTAGCTACGGACGTTCGCGACCGTGCGCGTGACGTTGTCGGTGGCGGTCTCGACCAACATCGCGACGCCATTCGGACCGTAGCCTTCGTACACCACGATGTCGTAGTCGGTCGCGCCCGCGCCGCTCGCCTTCTTGATCGCCGCTTCGATGCGATCCTTGGGCATGTTGACCGCGCGCGCGTTCTGCAACGCCCGGCGCAGCGACGGGTTACCATCCGGGCTCGCGCCGCCGGCCTTGACCGCCATCGCGATGTCCTTGCCGACCTTGCTGAACTGCTTCGCGACGCGATCCATGCGCGCGAAGATGGTGGATTTGCGTTTTTCGAAGGCGCGGCCCACGGCGGGGAGACCCTAGCATTAGTACGTGTTCGAGTCCGAGGGCGAAGAGCGCGAGCTGCTCGCGGCGCTACGAGCGGCTCCGCCCCAGCCCGCGTGATCCGCGAGCTCGGATTCCTCGCGTTGCCGAATCCTACAGCGCCGCCGGTACGACCCTTGCTCGACGTAGGTTGATGCGTGCCGCCGTGCTGCTCTGCATCCTCTCGGCCTGTCACCCCCAGACCATGTCGGCCCAGCCCGATGCCCACCCGGGCGACGGCTCGAATGCGGATGCGACGCCGGCTGTAGGATTTGTCCACGTCGGCAGTGGGGCGATCGTGGACGGGGCCGACGCGCCGCTCCGTCTCCGATGCGTCAACCTGGGAGGCTGGCTCGAGCCGGAAGGCTATCTCTTCGGTACGGCGCTGCTCGGGCTGGTCCGGAGCCCGAGCGAGATCCGCGCGAACCTCGTGACGCTCGTCGGTCAAACCGCGGCGGATGCGTTCTGGCAGCAATGGGAGGCGGCGTATGTCACCGAGGCCGACTTCATGCGGATCGCGGCGCTCGGGTTCAATTGTGTGAGGCTTCCGGTCAATGCCAAACGGATCGCGAGCGTCGCCGGGACGACCGTCGCGCTCGACAGCGTCGAGCTCGCGCCAGTCGATCACGCGGTCGCCTGGGGGGCCGCGCATGGCGTCTATGTCGTGCTCGATCTACACGCGACGTTCGGCGCTCAGAACTTCGCGCCGACGAGCAGCGATGTGCCGAGCACCGATACGTTTCCGCAGCTGTGGGTCGGTCCCAACGGCGAGTATCCGAGCGACGTCGCCGCGGCGAACCAGGCGCTGACCGTCCAGCTATGGAGCCTGCTCGCGACGCGCTATGCCGACGCGACCTCGATCGCGGGCTTCGATCTCTTGAACGAGCCCGAGCTGAACCACATGGGCAAGCCGAGCCAGAGCCCGGTGCCACAGACCGACCTGATCGCGTTCTATCAAGCGGTGATCTCCGCGATCCGCACGGTCGATCCGCACCACATGCTCTTCGTCGAAGGCGATGCGCTCGCGACCGACTTCACGCCATTCACGGCCGCTCTCGATCCGAACTCGACGTACGAGCTCCACGCGTACCAGACGGCCACGGCCTGGGTAGACCCGACCGCGACGCCGTCGCAGCTGGATCCGTACGTCGCGCTGTCGACCGCGCAACATCTGCCGCTGTGGCTGGGCGAGTTCGGCGAGAACACGGCGGCGTGGCAACAGGAGATGGTGGCGCTCGTCGAGGCACACGACACCGGCTGGGCGGTGTGGCCGTGGAAGCGCCGCGAGACGTTCGCGACGCATCCCGTGGTCGAGACGATCGTGCTCCCGGCGACGTGGGAGCCCGTGTTCGACTATCTGGTCGGCTCGACCTCGACGGCGCCGGCGAACCCCGCGCAGGCGATGACCGACCTACTCGCAGCACTCCCGCTCGCCAGTTGCACCGAAGACGCGTCGTTCGCGGCTACGCTGGTCCAATGACCTCCGATCGGCTTGCCTGGCGTTTGCGAACCGCGGCGTTCGCCTGTCTGGCGCTCGCGGCGTGCATCACGGACGGACTCGTGCCGTGCGGCGACGAGCTCTGCCCGATCGGCTCGGTGTGCCTGGAGGGCCTATGCACGACGAGCGATCAGGCGACCGCGTGTGTTGGCGAGCCCGAAGGGGCGACGTGCTCGACGCCCACGACCACCGGGTACTGCGTCTCCGGAGGTTGTCGCGCGTCGGTGTGCGGCGACGGCAAGCTCGAGTACGGCGAGGTATGCGACGACGGCAACCAGACCTCCGGCGACGGTTGCTCGGCGCGGTGCGACTCCAACGAGACGTGCGGAAACAACGTCGTCGACTATGCGGTCGGCGAGCAATGCGACGACGGCAGCTACGGGCTGTCCGGAGATGGCTGCTCGTCGACTTGCAAGCTCGAGCTCGCGGTGTGGCGCGAGCAGTCCCCGCTCGCGTCGCCGTACGCGCGTGCGAGTCAGGGGATGGCGTACGACAGCGTGCGCGATCGCGTCGTCGTGTTCGGCGGCGTGCGCGGCGTGACCGGCCAGAACGATACGTGGGAGTGGGACGGGCTCAACTGGATCTTGCGCACGCCGCCGACCTCGCCCAGCCCGCGCGCATCGCCGGCGACGGCGTACGACTCGGTGCATCATCGCACCGTCATCTTCGGTGGCGAGTTCGGCCCGACGCTGTACAACGACACCTGGCTGTGGGACGGAACGACGTGGACGCAGGCCGCGACCTCGACCGCGCCATCGCCGCGCACCGACACCGCGGTCGCGTTCGACAAAGCGCGCGGCAGGCTCGTGCTGTTCGGCGGCCGAGACAGCAGCGGCATCGTCGGCGACCTCTGGGAGTGGGATGGCGCGGCCTGGCGACAGATCGCGTTCACCGGCGGGCCCCCGGCGCGTCATCTCCACGTGCTCGCGTACGACGAGGTCCGCGCACGAGTCGTGCTCGTCGGCGGAACGGACGGCACGACCAACTTCACCGACACCTGGGAATGGGATGGCACGACGTGGACGCAACGCACGCCGGCCACGACCATGCCTGCGGTTCGCATCGCCGCCAGCGCGACCTATGACTCGGATCGCCACGTCGTGGTCGTGTACAGCGGAACGTCGGGGTCGACGATGCCGCCCGACACCGACACGTGGGAGTGGAGCGGCACCGACTGGGCTCGTCGCACCGCGACCGCCCCGAAACCGCCTGCCGTGTTACTCGGCGGCGCGGCGTTCGATGCCGTCGCACATGCCACGATCATCTTCGGCGGAAGCACCGCGATCGCCGATAACGCCGAGACGTGGGCGTTGAACGCCAGCGGGTGGCAAGAGCTCGATCACGCGTCGCCGTTGCCGCGAATCAACGCCGGATTCGTCGACGAGCCGACGCGCGGGTTCGTGCTGATGTTCGGCGGTCTGGACGGGCTGACTGCGCTGAACGACACCTGGGAATGGGATGGCACGAACTGGCTCCAGCGGGTGCCGGCGACATCGCCCTCGCCGCGCAGGCACGTCTCGCTCGCGTACGATGCGTCGCGCGATCGCGTCGTGATGTTCGGTGGCCTACAAAACTCGACTGCGCTCGGCGACACCTGGCAATGGGACGGCAGCGTGTGGACGCAGCTGACCGTGGCCGCGTCACCGTCGCCGCGTGCCGGGCATCGGCTCGTCTACGACGCAGCGCACGAGCGCACGATCCTCTTCGGCGGCACCGACGCCACGAACACCGTGCTCGCCGACACGTGGATGTTCGATGGCACGACGTGGACACAGCTGACGCCGGCGCACAGCCCACCGCCGACCACGGAGTTCTCGTTCACGTACGATCCCGATCGGCAGGTCGCCGTGCTGTGGAAGGATCCGACGACCGGCATCTGGCTGTGGGATGGAACCGACTGGACCGAGCACGACAACTCGAATCTGCCCTCGGACGCGGTCCTCGCGTATCACGCGAAGCGCCACAGCATGATCGCGTTCGGTGGCGACACCCCGGGCGCGACGCTCGTCGGCGAGACCTGGGAATCGTTCGACGACACGACGTGGACGCTCCAGACCCCGGCGGCGTCGCCACCCGAACGCGTCGATCACGGGTTGGCGTACGACGCCGCACGCGGTCAGCTCTTGCTGTACGGAGGATTCACGTCGCAGGAAACCGAGGTCGGGGATACGTGGACCTATGGCCTCGAGTCCGGCACGCCGCCGGACCAGTGTGAGGGCGTCGACACCGATGGCGATGGCCTTGTCGGCTGCGCCGATCCCGACTGCGCCGCGCGGTGCGCGTACTGCGGCGATGGGACGTGCGAGCTCGTCGAAGACTATCTGCTGTGTCCGATCGACTGTGCGCCGCCCTAGCGGCCGCGACGCCGACTCGACCCGGCCTCGATGTAGGATCTTGCGACTGGTTCTTTGGCATGCGGCCTGCTTTACCAAACCCGATGAGCCCGAGGTCGTTCATCCTGGCTGCCCTGCTCGGATGCGGGCACCCGGGCGCCGGTTCCCCCGACACCCCGGCGGCCGACACCCCGGCGGCCGACACGCGGAGCAGCGACGCCGGCCTCACGACGCTGGACTGCGTCGCGAACGATCCCGCGTGTCCGGAGCTCGCGATCATGGGCGACTCGCCGTCGGGCGAAGCGTTCACCGGCTTCGCCGATCCGACGATCCGGCGTGACGGGGCTCGACTGTGGCTCGCCTACTCGTCCGCTCACACCACGCCGGCCGACGTGATCGACGTCCGCCTCGCGCACAGCGACGACGAGGGGGCGACCTGGCAGTTCGACACCGTGCTGTGGCCCACCGTGCAGGTCACGAATCCGATCACGAACACCGCGAACTATACGTCGAGCGAGGTCGCGAACCTCGCGACCGACGGCGCCGGGACCTGGTACGGCATCCGCGCGACGTACCTGGTCGATCCGGCGAAGGCGCAGTACGCGCAACCCGGGACCAGCGGGATGACGATCACGACGGCTTCTTCGCCGTCGGGGCTCGCGACCGCGCCGTCGGCGCTGCTCGGCAGCACGTTGACCAACGCGAAGATGAACCCCGCCGTCGATCTCCACGCGCTGTCGCCCGCTCTCGCCCACTGCGATCTGTTCAACGAGCCCGCGCTGATCGTACGCGGTGGCACGCTCTATCTGCTCGCGCAGTGCCTGTCGTACAACGGCCTGACGTACGATCCGAGCAGCGACTTCTACGCCGTGTTCGCGACGCAGCCGAGCGGCGCACCGGCCACCTGGACCTGGCGCTACGCCGGCGCGTTCGGCACGCACGCAGACGCCGAGGCGCTCGACGGGCATACGTACTGGGTGCAGCTCGATATCGCGACCGCGCTCGACGGCACGCTGCTCGCGATCGTGACTCCCAGCGAGTTCGACACCGCGGATGTCGTCGACATCCACTTCGGCTGCCGCGCGATCGAGCTCGCCGCGCTCGATCCTCCGGTGCTCGCCCGCGATGCCACGGGTGCGCCGGTCCTGCGCGCGTCGGTCACCGCGTCGGATCTCGCGCAACCGGACGGCTACGGCCCGGGAGCATGCAGCTACGATCCGAGCTCGACTACCGGCATCCTGCTCGTGCGTCGCACCGGCCTCGTGATCGGCGAGAGCATCGGTGTGTTCACGCTGCACCGCACGGGTGTCCTCGCGCCGTGAGCGCGTGTCTCGATTTCCACCACAGCACTGAGGTTCGAGCCGGGCGATGTCGCAGCGGTCGAGTAAGCTGGCCGCGTGTCCCTCGTCCAGGCTCTGACCACCGCACAGCTGCGCGCGCGCGCCGGCCGCGGGTTCGAGCGCGGCGAGCGCTATTGGCGGCAAGGCCGAGTCAGCTCGTATGTCTCGCGCCCGGATCTCGTCACCGGGATCGTTCATGGCAGCGAGGCCTACCACGTGCGGTTGCTCGCGCGCGGCAAGCAGCTCGAGGCGGACTGCACGTGCCCGGTCGGCGTGCGCGGTGAGATGTGCAAGCACGCGGTCGCGCTCGCGCTCCACCATCTCGCGGTTGGCGGAGCCGCGAATCGCGTCGTGGCCGCCACCGCGAGCGCCTTCGCGACCCGCGCCGAGCTCGACGCCTGGGCGAGCGCGCATCGCGTCGAGTTCGAGCTCGACGTCACCGCCGAGGTGATCGCGCCCGAGCTCGAGCCATTCCATGCGAGCGCGTGGCACCTGCGGCGCGAGCTCGCGCTCGTCCGGTTGCGCGACGTCGGATCGATCGAAGGTACGAGCCGGATGTTCGGCGACGCGGCGTTGTGCCAGCGCGCCGCGGAGGTCGTGGCGCATCGGCTCGAGCAGACCGCCGCCGACATCGCGACCGGCATCGCCGAGGAGCGCGAGCGTGCATCGACGTCGGGGGCTCGCCCCCCGACATCAGCATCGCCGGATGGCGCTGCGGTTAGATCGACCGGTGATGCGCTGCGGACGGCGCTCGTCGAGTTGCGCCGCCGCCTGCGCGCGAAGGCCGTGCCGCGATCGCGAGCCGCGCGCGCGACCGGTGCGTGGAGCTTCGACCGCGAAGGGCTCGCGATCGAATGGCGCGAGCCGATCAAGCTGCGCGGTCCGAGCTACACGATCGTGCCGGTCGTCGCGCGGCTCCGGCTCGAGCCGACCCCGGCCACGGCATGCGCGTGCCGGCTGCCGGCATGTACGCACGCGATCGCGCTGATCGACGCGACGCTCGATCGCCTCGAGGCGGACGATCCCGCGGCGCGCGAGGCCGCGCTCGAGCTCGGCCGTCCGCCGTGGCAGCGCGCGCTCGCCGCGCTTGCCGCCGACGAGGCGACCACGAAGCCGCTGGCTCGCGTCGAAGTATGGTGGGAGATCGATCAAGAGCTCGGCAACCTCGCGGTCACACCCGTCGTCAAGCGCGAGCTCAAGAAGGGTGGGATGTCGGCGGGCACTCGGATCAGCGCGGTGCGCCTGCTGCGCGACCACGGCACCACGCTGTCCGATCGCGACCGCGAGATCGCGGCCCACATCGACAGTTGGCGGGCCGGACCCGCGACGAGCTATCCGGTCGGTGCCTTCGCGGCGTTGATCGGCCACCCGCGCGTGATGTTCGCCGGCGATCCGATCGCGGTGCGCCGGTGCCCGCTCGGCTTCACCGCCGTCGATCTAACCGCATCGCCATCCGGCGATGCTGCCGTCCGGGGGCAAGCCCCGGCCGGCGTGGCCGGCGGCGACATCCGGCTCGAGCCCTCGGTCGATGGCGCACGATTCTCGCCGCGCCTGCTCGCGCCGCTGCTCGAGACGTTTCCGCCGAACGAGCCGTTGATCGTGCTCGAGCCCGAGCACGGGCGGTGCACGATGATCGACGTCGGGGAGCACGCGCGCCGCGTGTGGGCGGTCCTGGCGCGCCACGGCGATACGTTCCCGCCCGAGGCACACGCGCAGTTGTTCGACCGCCTCGCGAAGCTCGAGCACAAGCTGCCGGTCGGCGTGCCGACGTCGTTGCTCGGCGACGAGATCTTCGAGCCGACGACCGTCGTGCTCCGGTTGAGACTGCAACCCGATACCTCGCTCGAGCTCGAGCCGTTCGTCCGCGCTGCCGACGGCGCGCCGCTCTATCCTGCCGGCGTCGGCCCGCGCGACGTCATGATCGCACGCGACGGCAAGCGCAGCTACGTCCGCCGCGAGCTCGGGATCGAACGGGCGAAGGTCGACGCCGCGCTCGCCGCGTTGCCGCTCGCGACCGCTGAAGCGGGCCCGCCGAACTGCTACCGGATCGAGGAGCCGGACGCGGCGCTCACCGTGGTCGCCGCGGTGCAGACGCTCCCGGCTGGCGTCGTCGCGGAGTGGGTCGACGCGCGCGCCCGGATCGTGGCATCCGCGGGCTTGCCGCAGTTGCGCGTCGCGATCGAGGCGAAGCGCGATTGGTTCGGGATGACCGGCGGCGTCACGGTCGAAGCCGGCCGGATCGAGCTCGCGGTGTTGCTCGATGCAGCCCGCCGGCAGCAGCGGTTCGTCCGGCTCGACGAGCACCGCTGGGTCGAGCTCGCGGCGGCGTTGCGCACGCGGCTCGGCGAGCTCGCGGACCGCACGTTCGAGGCGACCGGTGGGCAGCTCGAGGTTTCGGTCGCGGCGGTGCCGGCGGTGCGCGCGCTCGCCGACGAAGGCGCGCAGGTCGACTCGGCCGCCACGTGGCAGCAGCTCGCGACCAAGCTGGCCGCGGCGACGAAGCTGCGCCCTCGCCCGCCGAAGGCGCTGAACGCGACGCTGCGGCCGTATCAGATCGAAGGTCACGCGTGGCTGTCGCGGCTCGCCGCATGGGGCGCCGGCGCGTGCCTCGCCGATGACATGGGCCTGGGCAAGACCGTGCAGGCGATCGCGCTGCTCGTCGACCGCGCGGCCGCAGGCCCTGCGCTCGTGCTCGCACCGACCTCGGTCAGCTTGAACTGGCTCGACGAGCTGCGCCGGTTCGCGCCGACGCTGAACCCGATCGTCTACGGCGAGGCGAGCGACCGGATCGCGACGCTCGCGACGCTCGGCAAGCACGACGTGTTGATCGCGAGCTACGGCCTGATGACCCGCGACATCGAGCCGCTCGCTCGCATCAAGTTCGCGACGCTGGTCGCCGACGAGGCCCAGGCGCTGAAGAACCCGCGGACCGAGCGCTCCCGGGCGGCGCGCGCGATCGATGCCGAGTTCCGCGTCGCGCTGTCCGGCACGCCGCTCGAGAATCATCTCGGCGAGCTGTGGTCGCTGTTCTCGATCGCGTTTCCCGGCTTGCTCGGGAGCTGGGAGCAGTTTCGCTCGCGGTTCGCCGTGCCGATCGAGCGCAACAACAACCCCGAGGCGCGCGCCGCGCTCGCGCACTTGATCCGCCCGTTCCTGCTCCGCCGCACGAAGGCCGAGGTCGCGCCCGACCTGCCGCCGCGCACCGAGATCGGCGTGCCGATCGCGCTGTCGACCGAGGAGCGAGAGCTGTACGAAGATGCTCGGCTCGCCGCGGTCGCCCACCTCGACAAGCTCGCGAAGCGAGGTGACCGCGACGAACGCCGCCGGTTCCAAGTGCTCGCGGCGTTGACTCGCCTGCGGCTGCTCGCGTCGCATCCGAAGCTCTACGACGCGACGTCGGCGGTGAGCTCGTCGAAGATGCAGCGCTTGCTCGAGCTCGTCGAGGAGCTGCGCGCCGAAGGCCATCGCACGCTCGTGTTCAGCCAGTTCACGTCACACCTCGCGCTCGTGCGCGAAGAGCTCGAACGCGCAGGCGTCTCGGTGCTGTACCTCGATGGCGCGACCCCCACGGCGACGCGCCGCACGTTGATCGAGCGGTTCCAGGCGGGCGAGGCGACCGCGTTCCTGATCTCGCTCAAGGCCGGCGGCACCGGCATCAACTTGACCGGCGCGGACAACGTGATCCATCTCGATCCTTGGTGGAATCCCGCGGTCGAGGATCAAGCGACCGATCGCGCGCATCGCATCGGCCAGGACAAGCCGGTCACGGTCTATCGGCTGATCGCCCGTGGCACGGTCGAGGAGAAGATCCTCGCGATGCACGCGACGAAGCGCGCCCTCGTCGCCGGCGTGCTCGCAGGCACCGATGCCGCCGCACGGCTCACGACCGGCGACCTCGTCGACCTGATCGCGGCGCGAGCGTAGTGCGCGCGCTCGGTCAATCCGCGTCAGCGCCAAGCGCTGCTCCCGAGACGACGCCCGCGTCCTCACTTGCGCTGAGCGACGTTCGGACTCCAGGGAGCGAAGCTCGGCCTGTGACCGATGCGGTTGGATCGATGATCGCGAGCACGCGGGCGGCCGGCACGCGACGAGTGAACGGCACGACCGGCGCACCGGCGGGTAACTGCATGGCATCCGCGGCGCGGCTCGCGTCGATGCAGAGGATCACGCGCACGTTCGCCGCGGCGTAGAGCTCGAGCTTGCGAGCGAGATAATTCGGCGTCCAGAACCCGACGATCTCGATCGACCAGCGCGTGTCATCGCGCTCGAGCACGAGATCGGGAAACGCAAACGAGCTCGCGACCGCGATCGGCGGTGGCTCGCTCACCACGGTCCACTGCGGCGCGTGCTTCGCGAGATCGGCGGCGAGTCGCTGCTCGACCGCGCGCCGCACTCCGCCCCTTGCATCGTAGCCCGGCAGCATG
Organism: uncultured delta proteobacterium; assembly: GCA_963848295.1. Lineage (GTDB taxonomy): Bacteria > Myxococcota_A > Polyangia > Haliangiales > Haliangiaceae > JABFXX01. Next base: position 1,629,673 of record CAWKDB010000010.1, read on the forward strand.
ATCGGCGGCGCGATCCGGACGATCGTGGGGCTCGGCGACGGCGGAAGGTCGCAGCGCGCGATCAGCTCGAACGACTCGCAAGCGGCGAGCGCGGGGACGAGCGAGCCGAGCGCGCGGCCATACACCGCGGTGCGATGAAACAGCGCCAGTGGTCCCGACACGACGACCTCGACCATGTCGCCGCTCGCATGCGCACTCGCGATCAGACCGCGCCTGATCGCGCCGCGGACGAGCGACCGCGAGCCGTCCGGCACGCGCAAGCGGAGCTCGTGACAGCGCAGCAGACAGCGTTGGATGATCGCGAGGTTCGCAGCGGCCGCGACGGCGAGCTCCGAGGGCCGCCCGAGCGGCAGCGAGATCGTACGCTCGTCCCACAAGTCGGCCCACATCAGCTGCTCGAAGTCCGCGTCCGACACGACGAGCTGCTCGGCTGCCGCCCGGATCCGGGTCGCGCGCTCGCGTTCGTCGAGCGCGAGCCGGCCGAGCAGGCGACTACGCATCTCGGGGGAGACCAGATCGTGGTGCACGCGGCCTCCGAGCAGCCGGCGCAGCGCGTGGACGATCGCGGCACGGCGCGCCGGCGAGCCGACCACCGGGATCGCGGCGATCGACTCGATCCATTCGCGCCACGGCCGGCCGACCGCGCCGACAAATGCGTCCACGAGCTCGGCGATCCACGGCACGTCGGTGTCGTCGAGCAACTCGAGCGTCGCATCGCCGCCGTGATGGCGAACCGGCAGCGACCTCACGACATCACCGCCGTCGTCGCGCTGCCGATCGCCCGGCGTCGCCGCCGCACGCTGTCGACATCGACCGTGCGTGACACCGCGAGCTCGTAGACGTGCGCGCGCTTGCCCGGCGCGGGGCGCAATACGCGACCGATGCGCTGGACGTGGCGCCGCCCGCTGCCCGATCCGCCGAGGATGATCGCGATCTCGGCCTCCGGGACATCGAGCCCCTCGTCGAGCACCTGCGCGGAGACCAGCACGTTGATCTCGCCGGCGACGAACCGAGCGAGTGCGCGCGTCCGCTCCTTGCGGCCGATCTCGTGCGTGATCGGGTAGACCAGGAATTCGCGCGCGACGTCGTATGCGGTCCGATTGTCATGGGTGAACACGAGCGTCCGCCGATCGCGGTGACGCGCGAGCAACTCGCGCAGGACGCGCCGCTTGTCCGCCGGATACGCGAGCAGCGCCTTCGACGCACGCCACGCGGCGAGCGCCCGCCGCCCTTCGGGGGTTCGCGTCGCCGCCTTGACGAACGCGTCCCACGTCGCGCCTGGCTGGCGTCGCTGCAACGCCGAGAACGCGACGGCGAACACCGCGCGCGCGGCGTCGTAGCGTTCGCGCTCGCTCGGCTCGAGTCGGATCGGGATCGTCGTCAAGTCGAACTCGGCGAGCGCATCGCCGACCAGATCATCGATCGCGAGCGAGAAGACGACCGGCCCGATCGCGCGTTCGAGCGCCGCGGCGGAATCGCCGTCGGGCGGCGTCGCGGTCAGCCCGAGTCGCGCTGGCGCGACCAGCATCTCGAGCAGCTCGGTCGGACACTCGGCGCCGACGTGATGCGCTTCGTCGACGATCACCAGCCCGAACCGATCGCCGATCGTCGGCGCCCACTTGATCGCGCTCGCATAGGTCGCCACCGTCACCGACGTGACCCGATGATCGCCGTCGCCGAGCCGGCCGATGTTGTCGAGGTGAAGCGCGAGCACGGTCGCCCATTGATCGAGCAAGACGCGAGTCGGCACCAAGCACAGGGCGGAGACGCCGCATTCCGCGATCGCGGCGGTCGCGATCCGCGTCTTGCCCGCGCCGGTAGGCAGCGCGATCACGCCGTGGCGATGCGCTGCGGACCAGGCGGTCAGCGCTTCGCGCTGGTACCAGCGCAGGTCGGGCGCGGCTGCGATCGCTGTCCGGTGGTCCGGCGTCGTGTCCGAATACCGGACGCTTCCGTCCGCAAATCGGCCGAGCAGCGACGCATAGGCCTGAGCTGGTGCGCGCCACGTTTGCACGCGCGGATCCCACACAACACCTGGAAGTTGCGCGGGATCGAGCCCGCTACTCGCACGATCGACGAGGATCGTGCCGCGATCGAATCGGATCTGCATGCGGCGACGAACAGCAACGCGCGTGCCGAGCTGTCGGTCATACTGCGGTGATGGCGCGCGCCGCAGACCGGATCGCCGACAATGTCGCCGGCGACTTCTACGTCGATCGCTCGTGCATCGACTGCGATCTATGCCGGCAACTCGCGCCCGAGAGCTTCGCGCGGAGCAACGCCGCCGCACAGTCGTACGTCGCGTGCCAACCGATCGACGATGCCGCGCGTCTTCGCGCGCTGATGGCGCTCGTCACCTGCCCGACCAGCTCGATCGGCACGACGCGCAAGCTCGACAGCCGCGCCGCAGCTCGCGCGTTTCCCGAGCGCGTCGCCGACAACGTCTACTTCTGCGGCTACGCGTCGGCCGACTCGTACGGCGCGGCGAGCTGGTTCGTGACGCGCCCGGCCGGCAACGTGCTGATCGATTCGCCGCGCGCGGCGAGCACACTGATGAACCGCGTCGCCGAGCTCGGCGGGGTGCGCTGGCTGGTGCTGACTCACCGCGACGACATCGCCGACCACGAAGCGTGGCACGACCGGTTCGGCTGCGAACGCGTCATGCATCGAGCCGATGCGCCGCGCGGGATCGAGCTCACGATCGATGCGGTCACCCAGCTCGCGCCCGGCCTCGAGCTCGTGCCGGTGCCCGGCCACACCCGCGGCAGTTGCGTGCTGATCGACCGCGCCACCCATGCGTTTACCGGCGATCACGTGTGGGCGAACGACGCGGGCGACGGTCTCGAAGCCGGTCGCGACGTCTGCTGGTACTCGTGGCCCGAGCAACGGCGATCGATGGCCGAGCTCGCGGAGCATGCGTTTACTCATGTCTGGCCCGGTCACGGCCGCCGATTCCACACCGCGACCGCCGAGGCGATGCAGCGCGAGCTCCGCCGGCTCGCCGCCGCGATGTGAACACCACGCATGCGAGCACGGGCGCGCATGTGCGGGTGAGCATCGGTACCACGCCCGAGATCAGCGCGTGGGAGCGCAACAGCTCCGGCACCTCCATTGCACTACTCGCGGGGATGAAAACTCGATCGATCCTCTGGACCTCGTTGTTCTCTCTGTCGCTGCTCACCGCCGGCGCGTGCAAGAAGCGCGATGCGGATCGCGCGAGCGACGACATGAAGCAGGCGCAGGACGACATCAACAAAGAGGGCAAGGCCCTCGGCAAGACCGTCGAGAAAGCCGACGAGTCGGTCGCGAAGGATCAGGCGAAGCTCGATTCGGCGAAGGCCGACTGGGAAAAAGCCGCGGCCGACTATGGCACCGCGGTCCACGCGCGACTCGAGAAGCTCGACGCGAAGCTGAACGTGCTCGCGGCGAAGGCAGACGCTAAATCAAGGGAAGCCGAGCAGAAGATCAAGGAGCGCCGCGACGTGCTCGCGAGCAAGCTCGACGGGCTCGCCACGCAGGGCACCGAACATTGGGACGCGTTCAAGAAAGACGTCGACAGCTCGTTCGATTCGCTCGAGCACGACCTCAACGCGGCCATCAAGTAGTCACGGCAGCAGGACTAGCTTGCCGACCGTGAGCCCGGACTCGATATCGGCGTGAGCGCGCGCGACATCGGCGAGCGGATAGGTCGTGACCTTCGGCGGCGCGAGCGTGCCGTCGTCGATCCAGCCGATGATCTGACTCATGCCCTCGGCGAGCAGGTCCTGGCGATCGAACAGATAGCTGAGGTTGAACGCGAGCACGCTGTGGCTGTCGTTCGTCATGTCGAGCGGGTTGAACCGCGGCGTGCGCACGTAATCGAGCGCGAGCTTCGCGTAGTTCGGGCGGCCTCCGGTCTTCGGCATCATCGAATGAAAGCCGTAGACGACGAGCTTGCCGGCGCGCGCGAGGTGCTTGTAGCTCGCGCCGAGCGTCGATATACCGTTCGCATCGAGGATGACGTCGTAGCCTTTCGGCGCGATCCGCTCGGCTTCGCGCCACAGGTCTTGTTTCGATTTGTCGATGACGTGATCGGCGCCGAGTCCTCGGGCGGTCGCGACCTTGCTCGTCGCACCGACCACGCCGACGACTTCGCAACCGGCGTGCTTCGCCATCTGGACGAGCGCGCTGCCGACGCCACCCGCAGCGGAGTGGACCAGGACCCGTTGGCCGCGCCGCGGATGAGCGAGCTCGAACAGCGCGTACCACGCGGTCATGTAGACGGCGGGCAGCGCTGCGGCTTGCTCGAAGCTGGTGCGCGCGGGGCGACGAAACACCTTGGCCCGATCGACGACGACGTGCGACGCATAGCCGCCGAACAGCGTGATCGCGAAGACCTCGCTGCCGATCGCCAAGTCTTCGACGCCGGTGCCGATCGCCTCGACGACGCCCGACACCTCGAACCCGGGCGTGATCGGCCAGCCGACGTACTCCTTCGCGGAGGCGTAGAGCCCCATCCGTACGATCGTGTCCGCGTAGTTGACGCCGATCGCTCGCACCGCGACCCGGACTTGACCGGGCGCCGGCTCCGGGAGGCCTGCGGTCTCGAGCTTCAGCCGGTCGTAGCCGCCGGCCGAGTGGACGACGACTTTGCGGGTGGATCCGTTCTCGGTCATGGTCTGCATGATGCCCAGGTAAGCCGACCGCGGCCGCGGGGAAGTGACTGAGCGCGCCAGAGTCGTGACCGCTTTGATGATTGCGTCCGGGGACCGGACAGACTAGGGTGCCGCCTTCGTCGCGCCGGCGACGGTAGATGTTGTTCTCGGCTGCCCATCCCACGCTCGGTCGCGCTCTCGCGACTCGGGAGTACACGACGCCGACCGCAGTCCAAGCGGCGGTCCTCGCCGACGACGCGCGCGATCGCGATCTGCTCGTGTCCGCGCAGACCGGGTCGGGCAAGACCGTCGCGTTCGGCCTGGCGCTCGCGCCCGAGCTGCTCGGCGACGCGCCGCGGTTCACGTCGGCCGGCATGCCGCTCGCGCTCGTGATCGCACCGACCCGCGAGCTCGCGATCCAGGTCCATCGCGAGCTGTCGTGGCTGTACGCCGAGACCGGCGCGCGGATCGCGACGTGCGTCGGCGGCATGGACGCCCGGCGCGAAGCCCAGACGCTCGGGCGCGGCGCGCATATCGTCGTCGGTACACCCGGACGGTTATGCGATCACCTCGAGCGCGGTGTGCTCGTGCTGAACCAGCTGCGCGCGGTCGTGCTCGACGAAGCCGACGAGATGCTCGATATGGGCTTCCGCGACGAGCTCGAGCGCTTGCTCGACGCGACGCCGAAGCAGCGCCGCACGCTGATGTTCTCCGCGACGATCCCGCGCGACATCGCGACCCTCGCGAAGCGCTATCAGCAGAACGCGCTGCGACTCGCGACCTCGAGCGAGGTCGATGCGCACCGCGACATCGAGTACCGCGCGATCCCGATCATCCAGCGCGAGCGCGATCTCGCGGTCGTGAATTTACTCCGCTATCACGACGCGCCCGGCGCGCTCGTGTTCTGCGCGACGCGCGACGGCGTCACTCACCTCAGCGCGAACCTGCACGAACGCGGCTTCGCGGTCGCGGCGCTGTCGGGCGAGCTCAGCCAGCGCGAGCGCAACCAGGCGCTGCAAGCGTTGCGCGATGGGCGAGCGCGCGTGTGCGTCGCCACCGATGTCGCCGCGCGCGGCCTCGATCTGCCCGACCTCGGGCTCGTGATCCACGCCGATCTGCCGAACAACAAGCAAGTGCTCGTCCATCGCAGCGGCCGCACGGGGCGCGCGGGCAAGAAGGGCGTCGCGGTCGTGCTCGTGCCCGAGCCCGCGCGGCTGCACGTCGAACGCATGCTGCACGCCGCGCACCTCGTCGCGACGTGGTCACTCGCGCCGACCGCCGACGACATCCGCGCGCGCGATCAAGAGCAGCTCGTCAAGGAGATCGCGAAGCTCGCCGACGAGACCACCGACGACGATCGGCAGGTCGCGCGAGCGCTGCTCGCCGAGCGCGATGCCGAACAGCTCGCCGCGGCACTCGTCCGCTTGCGTCGCGAGGCCCTGCCGTCGCCCGAAGAGCTGACGATCCCGATGTCGATGCGCCCGCGCAACCCGCAACGCGAGCTCCGGCCGCGACCGAGCGAGGCGCGCAGCTTCGTCCGCGACCGGCCGAACGATCGCCACGATGATCGCGCTCATGATCGACCGGCGCCCGGCCGCGACCGCCCGCAGCACCATGCCGGCTCGGAGCGCCCGCGCTACACGCCGACCGATCGCCCGCGCGAGCATCACGCCGCGCCGATCGATCGCCCGCGCGAGCATCATGCTGCGCCGACTGGCGGCACGACGCTGTTCACGATCAACGTCGGCCGCAGCAAGAACGCCGACCCGAAGTGGCTGATCCCGCTGTTGTGCCGGCGCGGCGGCATCACGAAGCGCGAGATCGGCAAGATCCGAATCCTCGCGCGCGAGACTCACGTCGAGATCATCACCGATGCGAGTGAACGGTTCGCCGAGGCGATCCGCCGACCCGACGACAAAGATCGCAACATCCACATCGAGCGCCTCGACGCCGAGCCCGGCGCGTAGCCCGATTCGCAGGTCTCCACATCGCGCGCTCGCCATGGCCGCGGGCGTACGAGTCGCGGTCACCGTGGTGCTCGCGCAACGACAGGAGTAGACGTGGCAGACTTGCTGCACGTCGTGATGGCAGAAGCGGACATCAGGCACGGCTCGAAGGTCGGCAGGTTCGTCGTCGTCGGCGAGCTCGGTTCGGGCGGGATGGGCATCGTCTACGCGGCGCACGATCGCGAGCTCGATCGCCAGGTCGCGCTCAAGGTGTTGCGCGCCGCCGCCGCGACCGACGAGGAGCGCATGCGCATGCTGCGCGAGGGCCAGGCGATGGCGCGGGTCACTCATCCGAACGTGATCACCGTCTACGAAGTCGGGGTCGAAGGCAGCCTGGTGTTCCTCGCGCAGGAGCTGCTCGACGCCGGCACGCTCGGCCGCTGGCTCGAGCAGCCGCACTCGCAGGCCGAGGTCATCGACAAGTTCGTCGCGGCCGGGCGCGGGCTCGCGGCCGCGCACGCCGCCGGGCTCGTCCACCGGGACTTCAAGCCCGACAACGTGTTGCTCGGCAAGGACGGTCGCGTCCGGGTCTCGGACTTCGGGCTCGCGCGCGCCCTCGGTCCGAGCGACGACGGGTTGCCCGCGGCGACTCGCGCGAACATGGCGCGAGCTCAGCTCGATCTGTCGACCAACCCGATGAGCGCGTTGACCCGGACCGGCGCGGTGATGGGCACGCCGATGTTCATGTCGCCGGAGCAGCACAACGGCGATCCGGCCGACGAGCGGTCCGATCAGTTCGCGTTCTGCGTCGCGCTGTATCAAGCGCTCTACGGCGAGTGGCCGTATGCGGGCAAGACCGCGGTCTCCCTTGCCGACGCGGTGATCGAGGGCCGGATGCAACGCGAGCCGCGCGGTCATCACGTTCCGGCGCGGATCCGCGCGATCCTGTTGCGCGGACTGAGCACGAAGCCGTCGGCGCGCTATCCGTCGATGGACGCCCTGCTCGCCGACCTGACGCGACCGCCGAAGCGACGCGCGCGTGCGTTCGCGATCGTGATCGGCGTGTTCGTGATCGCGGCGGCCGCGGTCACCGGCGGCTATGCGCTGCGCACCCACGACGACGAAGTCAAGCGCGCGCCCCTGACCGCGTTCGATCCCAAGACGCTCGGCACCGATCGCGGCATCGAGTGGCTCGCGAGTGCGATCGAGCGGGGCGAGCTCGACGATGCGCGCGAGAAGTACGACATGGCCGCGGCGCTCGCCGAGCAGAACGGCGACACCACGCACGCGTCGATCGCCTCGTCGGCAGGCGCGCTCCTGCTCGCGCTCCGGGGCCACCTCGACCAGGCGCGTACGCATCTGCACGATGCCGACACGACGAAGGGCAGCGATCCGGTCGCGCTCGCCTACGCCGATCTCGCAGCTGCGGAGATCGCCTCGTCCGCCGGCGACCTCGACACGGCGCTGACTCGCAGTGCGAGCTGTGCGGCGCAGTTCTCGACGACCGTGCCGGCGCTCGCGACGCTGTGCTTCCAGCTCCACGGCGATGCCGCCGCTGACCACGGCGATGGCGCCGCGGCGCGCAAGGCGTACGCCGATGGGCTCGAGATCGCGAAGCGCGCCGATCCGAACGAGCGCGCGTTGCCGCTCGAGCTCGCGATCGCGGCGCTCGATCTCGACGAGGGCAACGGCAAGTACGACGCGGTCGTCGCGAAGGCGACCGAGCTGCAAGCGGTGGCCGCCGAGCGCGGCGAGATCGCACCGGAGGAGCAAGCATGGGTCTTGCTCGCCCGCGCGCACCTCGCGCAAGCCTCGTCGCAACAGGCGTTCGACGATCTGGGCCATATCAAGCCCGACGCGATCGAGGCCTTCCGCATCCGCATCGAAGCCCGGATCACGCGCGGAGAGAGTGCCGCGATCCTCGGCGACGCCGAGAACGGCCTGAAGGACATCGAGGCCGCCCGCGGCGAGGCCGAGGCGCAAGGCTACGTCGGGCTCGCCCTCGCCGCGCGGTTAGCACGGGTCGAGACGCTCGTGTTGACCGCCGCTCCCGAGGCCGCCGCCGAACAGCGCGCACTCGTCGCGGATGCGCGAGCCCGCGGTTACGGGCGAATCGCGCACCTCGCCGAGACCGTCGCGCAGCGGTGATGAGCTATTCTCGGCGTTCATGGCCGATTGCCAGCTGTGCGGCTCGTCGCACCCAGACGACAATCCGACGTGCCCTCAACAGCGCACCGGCCAGCAGCTCGCGGGCAAGTACACGATCGGCGGCGTGCTCGGCATCGGCGGCATCGCGGCGGTGTACAGCGCGGAGCACCCGGTGCTGCGCCGCCAGATCGCGGTGAAGATCCTGCATCGCCGGTTCGCGAACGATCGCGAGCTCGCCACTCGCTTCGTACGCGAGGCGCGCGAGACCGCCGCGCTCGGTCATCCCGCGTTCGTCCATGTCCACGACGCCGGCACGACCGAGGACGGCTGCCCGTACATCGAGATGGACAAGCTCGAAGGCCGCGAGCTGTACAGCCTGCGCAAGGAAGTCGGCCCGCTCGAGCCGGAGCGCGTCGTGCCGATCGCGATCCAGATCCTCGACGCACTGACCGTGTTGCACGGCCGTGGCGTGATCCACCGCGATCTCAAGACCCAGAACATCTATCTCGTGCCGACGCCGAACGGCGATCAGGTCAAGCTCCTCGACCTCGGGTTCGCGAAGGTCGAGGACGAGCTCAAGCTGACGTCGAAGCATCACATCCTCGGCACGCCGTTCTACATCAGCCCCGAGCAGTACCTCGACCCGAGCGCGGTCGATGCGCGCGCCGATCTGTTCTCGCTCGGCATCGTGCTGTTCGAGACGCTGACCGGGGATTGGCCGTACACGTGGACCACGAAGCGCGAGCTGCTCAGCCACGTGATGAAGGGCAACCTCGAGCGCCATCCCGCGAACCGCCGTCCCGACGTGCCGGCGTGGCTCGATGCGATCGTCGCGCGCGCGCTCGCCCATGCCCGCGAGGACCGGTTCGAATCCGCCGCGGCGATGAAGGCGGCGCTCGAGGCCGGTCCGCCGCCGGCGAAGTCCGGCATCTTCAAGCGGCTGTTTGGATGAGCGAGCCCGCGCCCCGCAAGCATCCGCCACCGTGGATCTTCGCGTTCGCCGGTAGCTCGTACGGGGTGGCCGGCGCCTTCATCGCGCAGATCATGCCGTTCGTCGCGAAGAAGCACGGCATCCCGCAGACGTCGATCGGTCTGTTCACGACGATCTTGTTCATCCCGGCGGCGTTGCAGTTCCTGTATGCACCGGTCGTCGACGTCGGGCCGCCGCGGCGCAAGTGGCTCGTGATCGTCGCGATCATCAGCGCGGCAGCGCTCGTCGGCGCGTTCTCGGTTCACTTGCCGGACCAGCTCGATCTGTTTCTGGTGTTCGGGTTCATCGCGCAGTTATCATCGGCGCTGATCAGCGCGTGCGCCGGCGGACTCTTGGCCGTGACGATGCCCGACGAGAAACGCGGCGCAGCGAGCGCCTGGTACAACACCGGCAATCTCTCGGGCGGCGGTGCGGCCGGCGCGCTCGCGATCGCGTTGACCGGCGCGGGCGTCCCACAGATCGTCGTCGGCCTCGTCGTCGCCGCGATGGTGATCGCACCGGCGTTCGTCATCCTCACGATCTACGAACCGCCGCGCGACAACATTCGCACGCTCCGCGAAGTGCTCGGCCAGAGCACGCGCGATGTCGGCCGCGTGTTGTTCAGCCGCGCCGGTATCACCGGCATCGCACTGTGCCTCTCGCCGGTCGGCACGGCGGCGCTCACGAACTTCTTCTCCGACATGGGCGATGACTTCCACGCATCGGATGGTACGGTCGCGTTCGTCGCCGGCGGCGCGAGCGTGGTCGTGACCGCGCTCGGCGCATTCGTCGGCGGTTACCTGTGCGATCGCTTCAACCGCCGCGCGATGTACTTGTTGTCCGGCGCACTGACCGCGGTGATCGGCGTGATCATGGCGAAGACCGACCACACGCCGGTGAGCTACGGCGTGCTCGCGACGACGTACAACCTCGTCACCGGGTTTTGCTACTCGGCGTTCACCGCGACCGTGCTCGAGACGATCGGCGACGCGGGCAAGGCGGCCTCGACGCAGTACGCGCTGTTCGTGTCCGCCGGCAACATCGCGATCCAGTACACCGGCCTTGTCGACACGCGGTTCAACAACATCGACCACTCGTTCTTGAGCGATGCCGCGCTCAACATGGCGGGCGTCGTGATCCTCGCCTTCGCGTTCTGGAGGCTCGGCTCGTTCGGCAAGCGCCACCCCGGCAAGCCGGCCTAGCTGCTACGCTCTCGCCGTCGGCGCTTTCACGTTCATCGAGAACACGCCCCTAGCAGGTCGCGATCCGCGGGCTCATCCGACGAAGTCGACTAATCGCCCTTCGGCCGAGCTAGACCGTGGCGCTGAGCGAGCTCGCGCAGGTGCGCCCGATCCATCCTCGCCGCGCGGGCGGCACGCGTGATGTTGCCGGCGTGCCGCGATAACAGCTCCTGGACGTACCAGCGCTCCCACGTCCCGACGGCGCGCTCTTTCGCTTCGCGAAACGACGCTGCGTCGTCGAAGCCGACGTAGCCGTCGCCGGCCGGCGCGTCGACGTCGGGCGCACCGACCATCAGCACCGCGCGTTCGACCGCGCTGCGCAGCTCGCGGACGTTGCCCGGCCACGCATGATCGCGCAGCGACGCGACGAGCGCCTCCGGTGGGCTCGCGGCGTCGTCGCCGATGAACACGCGATAGTAGTGTTCGATCAGCAGCGGGATATCCTCCCGCCGCTCGCGCAGCGGCGGGATTCGAAACCGCAGCACGTTGAGTCGGTAGTAGAGGTCGGCGCGGAACCGCCCGCGGTTGACCTCCTCGCGCAGGTCGCGGTTGGTCGCCGCGATCATCCGCACGTCGAGCCGGACCGGCTTCGTGCTGCCGATCCGCTTGATCACGCGCTCCTCGAGGACGCGCAGCAGCTTCGCTTGAAGATCGAGCGGCAGCTCGCCGATCTCGTCGAGAAACACCGTGCCGTTTTGCGCGGACTCGAAGGCGCCGACGCGCATCGCGTGCGCACCGGTGAACGAGCCCTTCTCGTGGCCGAACAGCTCGCTCTCGATCAGGGTCGGCGGGATCGACGCGCAGTCGACCACGATGAACGGCTGATCCGCGCGCGGGCTCTGCCGGTGGACGACGTCGGCGATCATGCTCTTGCCGGTCCCGGTCTCGCCTTCGAGCAGCATCGTGCTGTCGGTCGGGGCGACGCGCGCGATCAACGCGAAGATCCGGCGCATCGCCGGGCTCTCGCCGAGCACCTCGCCATAGTGATCCTCGGTCGACAGCTCCTGGCGGACCTCGTCGTCGAGCGTCTCGAACTTGACCGCGACCGTGCCGACGCGGAACGTCGAGCCCGGCTTGAGGTAGGCCGACTCGATCAAGTGGTTCGCGAGCCAGGTGCCGTTCGTGCTCCCGAGATCTCGAAGCTGGAACCCCCGCGGCGTCACGCGGATCGCGCAGTGATGGCGCGACACCGTCGGATCGTCGAGCGCGAGCTGATTGCCGGGCGCCGACCCGATCGTGAGCTCGCTCGTGCTCGCATCGGCCTCGGCCGACGACGAGCTGCCGACGACCGACACGCGAAACCGGCGGAAGGTCAGGACCGCGAGTCGCGACACGACGACGTCGGTCGAGCGCTCGATCACGGTGCCAGGGTAGCACGCGAATACCGCGTGATACACTCGGCTCGTGGCGGACGCAGGCGCCCAAGCCACTGCCCGACCTGACTCGATGTTGCCGCGCAAGCTCGGTCGCTACGAGCTGGTCGCCGCGCTCGCGAAAGGCGGGATGGGCCAGGTCTATCTCGCCTGCACGCGCGGACCCGGTGGGTTCGAGCGGCTCGTGGTCGTGAAGTGCGCGCTGCCCGGGGCGTCCGACGATCGGGAACAGAACTTGCTCTCCGAGGCCAGAATCGCGGCGACCCTACAACATACGAACATCGTGCAAGTGCACGACGTCGGGATCGAAGACGGCGTGGTGTTCATCGCGATGGAGTACCTGCACGGCCAGGACGTCGCGGCGATCTTGACCCGAGCATGGGGAACGAAGCGTCCGCTCGGGCTCGATCCGGCGCTCGCGATCGCGCTGTCGATGTGCTCGGGCCTGCACTACGCGCACGAGAAGCGCGACAGCGACGGCTCGATGCTCGAGATCGTGCACCGTGACGTGTCGCCCTCCAACGTGATCGTGACCTACGACGGCGGCGTGAAGATCATCGACTTCGGGATCGCGAAGGCGACGTCCTTGCCGAGCGAGACCCAGCTCGGCACGGTGAAGGGCAAGCCGGGCTACATGTCGCCGGAACAGTGCCGGAGCGAGCCGCTCGATCGCCGCAGCGACGTGTTCTGCCTCGGCATCGTGCTGTACGAGCTGACGACCGGGATCCGACCATTCGCGGGTGACAGCGAGTACGAGCTCGCGAAGGCGATCGTCGAGCTCGAGCCGGTCTGGCCGCGAGCGATCGATAGCGCGTATCCCGCGGAGCTCGAAGCCGTCACTCGACGAGCGCTCGCGAAGGATCGCCGCGATCGGTTCCCGAGCGCGCAGGCGATGCACGACGAGCTCGCAGCGCTGGCGAGTCGACGACGGCTCGACGTCTCGCAGTTCGCGCTACAGCGCGCGATGACGAGCCTGTTTCAGGTCGAGCTCGATGCGTGGCAAGCGGCGCAGGCGAACGAGCAGGCGATGGTCGATTTCGCGATCCAACGTACCGCGACGGACGCGCGCCGACCCGCGCGGTTCTCGGAGACCGAGGAAGCGACGGCGACGATCGTCGCGCCGATGCCGCCCGCGTCGATGGTCGAGCCGCCGGAGTCCGCGACGAACCTCGCCGCGCCTGCGATCCGGCGCAGCCGCGCGCGGCTGTACGCGACCGGCGGCGTGATCGCCGCTGTCATCGCCGGCGGGTTGGTCTTTCACTTCACGGGCAAGAGTGGGCCCGAAGCCGCTGTGCCAGCCGAGCCGATCGCCGTCGATCCGCCACCAGCGATCGCACCGCCGCCCCCGGCCGCGATTCCAGATGCCAGCCCGCCGGTCGCTATCCCGATCGACGCCGGAATCACCGACGCACCTCCCGCGCCGCTGCGTCACATCACGCCGCCGCCGAAACGCGTCGACCATCCGCGTCACGGTGCTCCCAAGCACGTCGATCCCGACGAGATCATCCGATGAAGGCGCGCGCACTGGCGATCGTGCCGATCGTGGTTGCGGCTCGCGTGTTACTCGCGAGCGCTGGTCCGGTGTCGTTCGAACCGCCGTCTCGGGTGCGGGGCGCGCAGGCCCACTTCAAGCGCGGCACGGAGCTGTTCGACGCGAACGACTTCGCGACCGCCGCGACCGAGTACGCCGCCGCGTACGCGCTCGACCCCGATGCGAAGTGGCTGCTGTTCAACCTCGCGGTCGCGCGGCGCAAGGCCAACGCGTGTCCCGAAGCCATCGAGGCCTACGATGCGTTCATCGCGGCGGGACCGCCTGATGACGAGCTGGCGTTGGCACACGAAGGCGTCGCCGAGTGCGCCGAGATCCTCGCGCAAGCGCGGCGCGAAGAAGACGCGGCGCTCGCCGAACAAGCGCGACGAGCCGAGCAAGAGCGCGCGGCCGAGCAACAACGCGCCGCCGCGGCAGAGCGCCAGCGCCTCGCCGACGATCAAGCGCTCCGTGATCGCGAAGCGAGCGAGCTCGCGAATCGCGGTTTGCGAGCTCGTCATCGCGCGATCGCGGTGGGGGTGACGAGCGCCGGTATCGGACTCGTCGCCGGTGGCCTGTACTTGGTCGCGCGCCACGAAGCCTCCGCGGCGGGCTCGGCGGGCTCGCTCGGCGATTTTCATACCGCACGGTCGAACGCATACGCGTTTCAGACCGCGAGCCAGGTCACCGGCGTCGCCGCGGCCGCGCTCGCGACGACGGCAGCGATCTACTATGCCGTCTCGCGCGCGGCTCCCGCGCACGCGGTCGCGATCGCGCCCGTCTCGCGCGGCGCGATGCTCGTGATCGGCGGCGCGCTGTGATCCGCGGCGCGCTGCTGCTCGCGCTGGGCACGAGCTGCGTGCACGTCGCCGATACCTATACGTGCACGAGCGATGCGCAGTGTACCGGCGCCGCGCAAGGCCGCTGCGAACCGTCGGGCAGCTGCAGCTTTCCCGATGCGACGTGCGGTACCGACGGCTATCGCTACGACGCGTCGAGCGGTGTGCGCGCCGGTGTGTGCGTGCTCGCCGACGAGGTCGTCCAGGCCGACCTCGATTTCACCCACGCTTCCGATCAAGTCGCGAGCAATTGCTCGACCGGCACCGCCGACATCGAGCTCGAGCTCTCGATCGCGAGCCAACAGACGATCGCGTTCGATACACCTGGAGCCGGGGCGACGATCGCCGTCTACGCCGGATCGTGTCCGCCCGCGACGCCGAGCGCGGGCATGTGCACCGACATGCCGTGCAACGATCCGACGTACGATCGCAACGTCCAGACGCTCGATCCAGGTACGTATTGTATCGTCGCCGAGCAGACAGGCGCGACCACCGGCACGCTGCGGATGTTTCCGATCGACGGCACCGCGATCGTCGCGACCGCCGCGACCGGAAACGGCTCGACATGCGGTCATGCGACGAACGTCGCAACTCCGAGCTGCTTCAGCCCGGTTGGCCCGTCGGTGCCGGTGCTGCTGTGGCACTGCCCGTCGATGCAGCTGCAGTTCGCGGCGACGATCACACCGGAAGCCAGTCTCGATGTCGGCCTGTCGCTGCGCCGCGCGACCGACAACTCCGAGGTCGGCGGCTACTGCGCGAACGCGGGCGGCAACGGTGCGAACGAGATGCTTCACGGCACGATCCTGAGCCCCGGCCCGTACTGGTTGATGATCGACGGTGTCGGCGGCGGCGGTGCCGGGCAGTGCGGCGCGTTCGCGACGACGTTCTCGTTTCAATGACAGCCGCGGTGGCGCCAGCCTCCGGAGGTGGCGCCAGCCTCCGGACTCCCGACGTCATCCGTGTACTTACATCGCGACGCGAGTGGCCCGTGCAGTGCAGAAGCAGTCGCCATGGGTCATTCAGCTCGCTGCGCGATCGTGTTGCTGCTCGCCGCCTGCACGCATGCCGGCTCGGGCACCGCGCTCGATTCCGGATCCGCGTCGCCCGACAGCGGCTCTGGGTCGGTGTCGCCCGATGGCAGTCTCCGCGATGGCGGCGGTGACGCCGGGACGAGCAGCGCGCTGCCACTCGGCACGGTCACCGTGACGCAAGCGACGGTCGCATGCCCGAAGGGCGCCGCACCGGGGGCGACGTGCGAGACGTTGTCGGTCTCGTGTCCGGACATCCCAGACCTCGCCGTCACGATCGCGGACGTCGAGCCCACCGGCACACCCAAGGGCACGATCGTGTCGCACGACGGTGGCTCGGGCACCGGGTTCTACAACGGTAACACCGGCGACCCGAGCCGCAGCTTTTCGAAGTCGCTCACCGCAAAGGGCTACCGGTATGTCCAGGTCGCGTGGGCCGATGACTGGGCATCGACCGGCAAAGGGATCAAGACCGCGGGCTGCCGCCCTGCGACGGTGTTCCGCTGGATCTTCGACAACATTCACGGCGGCAGCCGGACGACCGGGTTCTGCGCGCAGAGCGCGAGCGGCGGCACCGCGGCGGTCCTCTATTCGATCGCGTCGTACGGGCTCAAGAACGTGTGGGACTACCTGCAGCTCGCGGCGGGCCCGACGCCCGCGCGCCTCGACTACGGCTGCGACCCGCCGCTCTATACCGGTGGCGCACGCAACTTGTGCCCGCAACTCACGGACGCACCGTGGCAGTACAAGAGTCCCGGCTCGTCGATCGTCAGCATCGCGAACGGCTGGGAAGGCACGAGCACGTGTGACGCGGCGGCACCGCCCGCCGGCGATGTCGACAAGTGGGCGAGCGACAGCCTGGTCTCGACCGGCGACGAGCTCGACTACTCGCAGACGACGATGACGTACTGGTACTGCGTCACGACGCCGAACATGAGCACCGGCCAGGCGTCGTTCTTCATCGACGCGGCGCACGCGAAGAACCCGGCCGAAGTGAACTGTTACAGCGGGACGTGCACGAGCGAGGAGGTATTCGAGGACGCCGGCGCGTTCGATCTCGCGGTCCAAGAGATGACGACCGACTGCGTCCCCAACCACTAATCCGTCGAGGCCTCATGACCAAGCTCCTGTTGTCGATCTGTGCGGTCGCCCTCGCGGCGTGCCACGGCGGTGCGGAAGGCGGCGGCGATGGCGGTGACGGCGGCGGTGGCGGTGGCGATTCGGGCGCGTCGATCGATGCGCAGTCGTGCGCGGCCGAGCCCGCCGACTTCTTCGTCGCCACGAACGGCGACGATGCGTGGACCGGCACCCTCGCAGCTCCGAACAGCGCCGGCACCGACGGGCCGTTCGCGACGCTCGGCCACGCCCAGACGATGGTGCGCTCGCTGCCGCGCGGTGGCCGGACGACGCCGATCACGGTCTCGATCCGCGGCGGCACGTACTTCTTGGCGAAGACGTGGACGTTCGACGCGACCGATGCCGGCACGGCCGCCGTGCCGACCGTCTACGCGGCATATCCGTGCGAGACCCCGGTCATCAGCGGCGGGTTCGCGATCGACTCGTGGACCGCCGATGCGAGTGGCGCGCTCACCGCGACCGTACCGGCGACCGCGAGCTTCGCGCAGCTGTGGGTCAACGATGCGCGCCGCTATCGCCCGCGCGCGCTCGCCGGCGGGTACGGCTTCATCGACACGCCGACCGCAAACGGCTTCCACTTCACCGACGCCGGCGCGTTCTCGCCGAGCTGGCACGACCTGGGCGATGTCGAGGTCGTCGTGTTCGAGAAGTGGACGGTGTCGCGCAAGAAGGTCCTCGGCGTCAATGCGGCGACGCAGACGGTGACGACCGACCCGTTCACGAACGCCGGTGCCGATCACGGCTATCTGCAAGGCCATCGCTACCTCGTCGAGAACGTCAAGGAGGCGATCGCGCCCGGCCAGTTCTATCTCGACAGCGTCAGCCACGAGCTGTCATATATGCCGCTCGCCGGCGAGACCGCCGCGAACGTGACCGCGATCGCGCCGGCGCTATCGCAGCTCGTCGTCGCGAACGGCCTGACCTACACGACATTTCGCGGCCTGACGTTCTCGCATTCGAACTACGTGATCCCGGCGACCGGGTATCAACAGACCCAAGGGTTGTGGGACATCCCGGCGGCGGTCGAGCTCGATGACTCGGTCCACGTGACGTTCGATGGCTGCTCGTTCGAGCACCTGGGCAACGTCGGCGTCGACATCGAGGGCAGCGGCGGGTTCGTCGCGAGCGCGGGCGACCCGTACTCGGACGAGATCATCAACAGTGCGGTCACCGACATCGGCGTCAGCGGCATCCGGATCGGGTCGGACAACCGACCGCCGAACACCGTCACCGATGCGACCGCGACCCAGAGCGTGCACGTCGCGAACAACCTGATCGCGGGAGGTGGCCGGTACCTGACCAGCGGCGTCGGTATCATCATCGGCGAATCCCACGGCAACGTCATCGAGCATAACGAGATCGACGATCTTTATCAGACCGGCATCTCGGTCGGCTTCACGTTCGCGACCACTTCCGCCAACGGTACGATCGCGACCTATCCCGCGACGCTCGCGCACGACAACGTGCTCGACCACAATCTGATCCACGACATCGGCCGCGGCGTCACCGACGACTTCGGCGGCATCTACCTGCTGGTCGGGAAGTCGCTCGGCAACGTCGTCTCGAACAACGTCATCCACGACATCGTCAACTCCCCGAGCGCGGGCGGCTACGGCGGCAACGGCATCTACTTCGACCAGGGGACGAGCAACGTGATGGCGACGTCGAATCTCGTCTACCGCGTCACCGGCTCGCTGATGCAGCAGAACTACGGCCGCGCCGACGTGTTCACGAACAACCTCTTCGCGTTCGGCAAGGCCGGCGTCTACCACCACCAGTTCTACGAACCGGCCGGCACGCTGTGGGCGACGTTCGCGAACAACGTCGTCTACTACGATACCGGCCCGTTCTTCGACCAGGGCTTTCACTGCCCGGCCGGCAGCGACTGCCGATCGTCGTTCGATCTCCACGACAACGACGAGCTCTCGACGCGAGGGGCCGTGACCTTTCAGATCCAGACTCCGGCCGAGAGCTACACGCTCGCGCAGTTCCAAGCGATGCAGTCCGAGGAGCTCGGTTCGATCTCGGCCGACCCGCAGCTCGTTGACCCGACGTATGGCCACGACGACTTCACCTTGTCCGCGACGTCGCCCGCGCTCGGCATCGGCTTCGTACCGTTCGACCCATCGACCGCGGGTCGCACGACCACGGCGCTGATGCCGCCACCTGCGCCGACCGCGTTCCCGCTGCAGGAGCCGGCCGATCCCGCGACGTTCTATTAGCGCGGCTCGAAAATCTGAGGCGCGCGGCGGCAATCTGAGAGCTGGCGAGCGAGAGCTCCATGGATTTCGCAGGCTTTGCCGTGGCACTGTCCTCGCAACCACCGGACGGATGAGTCGCCTCGCGCTGTCGATCGCATTGGGTTCGGCCCTGTTCGCCGCCTGTACCGGGAGCGACGAGGACCGATTTCCGGGGCAGACTAGCTTCGTCTCGGCGCCTCCGAGTTGGTACACGTTTGGAGAGACCGATGGCGTCGGCGGTACTGCCGGCGCCGGATCGGCGGCCGGTGGCACCGACACGACCTCCGGCACGGCGCGCACGGTCGAAGAGACCGACCTGTACCGGCTCGACGGCAACCGGCTGTACTACCTCAACGCGTTTCGCGGCTTGATGGTGTTCGACGTCACCGACGTCGACCATCCCGCGTTGCTCGGTCGCTCGCCGATCTACGGCTCGCCGGTCGACATGGTCGTCAACAACGGCATCGCGATCGTCGTCGTCGCCGACTGGTACGGCACGCTCGACGACGGCACGCCATTTCGCGGCTCGATCGTGCGCGGCCTCGATGCGACCGACCCGACGAACATCAAGTCGCTCGGCGATGCGAAGCTCGGCGGTTGGGTCCAAGACGATCGCGTCGTCGGCAACGTGATCTACGCGGTGAGCGAAGACTACGGCTGGAACTACGGTTGGTACGCCAACGGCAGCGGTGAGAACGTCGAGCAAGTGATCGTGTCGTCGGTCAGCTTCGCAAACAACACGATCAAGAGCGTCAGCCAAGTGTCATTGCCCGGCTACGCCGGCATCTTCAACGTCACGCCGAATTCGATCATGCTCGCGCACGACCTGATCGACGCGAACGATCGCGACACCGGGCGCACGGCGCTGCTCTATCTCGACATCTCCGATCCGAACGGCGCGATCGTGCAGCGCGGCTCGATCTCGGTCGACGGCATGGTCGAGGGCTGGGGCGCCGACAACGGCCGATGGAACCTCGACTTCGCCGACGGCGCGACCGCGCACGTCATCGGCTGCGGCGGCGAGAGCTACTGCGACGACGAGACCGGCTTCATCCTCTCGACGGTCGACTTCACGAACCCGGATCGTCCGGCGCTCGCGTCGCAGCTCGATATCCCGGCGACCGGTTGGACGGCAGCAGCTCGGTTCGATAGCGGGCGGATGTACCTGTCGCCGGACAGCGGCTGGAGCAGTGGCTCGACCCCATTCCAGGTCTACGACCTGACCGTGCCGACGAAGCCGGCGCTCGCCGGCACCGTCACGATCCCGGGCGATGTGTGGAACATCTTGCCCGCGCCGCAGCAGCGGCTGTTCGCGCTCGGCAGCTCGGATGGACCCGGCGAAGGCGACGCGGTGACGCTGACCTATCTCGACGTCACGAACCCCGCCGCGCCCGTCCGGCTCGGCACCTCGCAGTTCGGTCAAGGCTGGGCGTGGA
Source organism: uncultured delta proteobacterium (assembly GCA_963848295.1). Lineage (GTDB taxonomy): Bacteria > Myxococcota_A > Polyangia > Haliangiales > Haliangiaceae > JABFXX01. The sequence continues at coordinate 1,650,193 of CAWKDB010000010.1, forward strand.
CGCCGGCGACCGACACGTTCAAGGCGTTCACGATGGACGCGACCAAGGGCCTCGTCGTGTTGCCGTTCGCCGGCTGGGATCAGACGCAACAGACGTACACCAACGGGCTGCAGCTGATCGAGTTCACGCCGACCACGCAGACGACGGCGAGCGCGGCGCGCACGAAGGGCTGGGTCGAGCGCGGCATCTTCGTCGGAAATCGCTTGGTGTCGCTGTCGGACATGTCGCTCGCGGTGGTCGACTACACGAATCCGATGGCGCCGACCGTCGTCACCGAGCTCACGCTCGCGCGCAACGTCGTCGCGTCGCGGCCGAGCACGTCGAACGGCGGCACGATCGCCGAGGTGTCGTCGGATTGGTGGGACAACGACGTCACGACATCGGAAGTACGCGTGCTGCCGATCGCGAACGCCGAAGAGACCGCCGACGCGACCGGTGTGCCGACGCTCGACGTCCCCGGTGTCGACGCGAAGCTGTTCACGAACGGCAACCTGTCCTATGTCGTGACCAACGTGCAGACGCCGTGCGCGGATTCGCAAGCCACCTGCCGTGCGCAGCGCGTCCAAGTCGTCGATCTGTCGAACGGGCTGGCGGTCCCTCGCGGATCGATCAGCCTGCCGACCGACTCCTGGGGCTGGTACGGCTGGGGCTGGTACGGCTTCCTGTGGGACGACTGGTACCAGGGCTCCGAGGTCGTCCAGCTCGAAGGCGATGCGCTCGCGTTCCGCCGCTGGCAACCGGAGTACGACGCCAACCACAACTTCATCACCACGAACTCGTTGCTCTATCTCGTGGACCTGTCGAACCCCGACGCGCCGCACATCGCCTCGATCACGATCCAACCCGACCCGGCCGCGTGGTGGGGCGACATGCAGGTCGTCGGCGACACGCTCTACACCTCGCACTACGAGTGGGTGCGCCAGCCGTCCAACGATGACGGCGGCCTCGTCAAATACTACATCGATGGCATCGACCTGAGCGACCGCGGCAACCCGCGCGTCCGCCACAAGATCAACGTGCCCGGCATGCTGGTCGGCGCGGATGCGAACGACCACGAGCTGCTCTACACCGTCGATTATCGCTGGGACGGCAACACGCCGAAGAACGACTTCAACGTCGTGCGGATCTCCGGCGACACCGCGACGCTCCAGTCGACGACCCGAGTCAGCGGTTGGACCGGCACGCCGTTCATTCAGGGCACGACCGCGTACGTGTCGGCGCAGCGCTATCCCGATCCGAATAGTCCAAACGACTGGCCGGTGGTCGATCTGCACGCGATCGATGTCTCCGATCCGCAGCATCCCGTCGACCATGTCGCCAGCGGTGGTTCCGGTTGGGGCTGGCTGCTCGCGGTCGAAGGCGATCGCTTGCTCGTGACCTCGGGCTGGGGGCCCGACGGCCTCGATATCTACAAGCTCCCGGCCGGCCAGGCGCCGCAGTTCGAACAGACAGTGCGAGCCCGCGGTTGGTGGATCGACGGTGTCTCGCGGCAAGGCTCCCAGCTGTTCTTGTCGAGTGGTTACTGGGGCGTGCAGAGCGTCGGGCTCGAGTAACCGCGCAGGTGAATCGGCGCCCGGTCGACGCCCCGCCGAAGCCGGCGACGTGAGCTCAACGCAGCTCGTCGAGCGCGCTCGCGACGTTATCGATCGCGTGTACGATCTTGTTCGCACGTGGATCATCCGACGCTACGCGGTGGACGCGATCGAGCGTCGTCTTCTGCGCCTCGCCCGCCTGCGCGCCGTCGAGCATCGCCGCCCAGATCCGTTCTGAGGCCGCGACGTGCGCACGATCGAAGTCCGACGCCTTCGCGGCCGAGCCGAGCGCCGCCATCCGCGCTTCGACTTCCTTATGGCCCTCCGGCGTTAGCAAATACTCGCCTTGCCGTTTGTTGTACTGCGCCGCGGCCGCGACGATCCGGACGAGCTCGCCGTCTGGGCGCGCGACCGGTGGCGTCGGGTGTTGCTCTTCGGCTGCTTGGTCGCGCACTCGCTTCAGCAGCCAAGCACCGACCAAGGGCTCGAGAAGGTTGCCGCCTTCACCGATCAACCGCTCCCCGAGGTACGTACCGGCGCGCACCCCATCGCCGCCCGCACGGATCGCGAGCGAGCCGAGCGTGTGCATCCGCACCGGGTCGTCGCCGGAGAGCGCCGACACCGGCGGCAGCCCACCTTTCGCGCGTGACCACGTCACGAGGTCGACGACCGCGTCACTGCCGTTCGGGAACGCGTTGAGTGGAGCGGCCGGGTTCGTGTCGAGAACGTCCTGCCATGCTCGCTCGTTCGCCGCGACGATCGCGAGCGCGGCGACGAGATCCTCGGTCGGGCCGGGCGCGACCGTCGGCCTCGCGAGCTCGGCGATGTGCGCCCACGCGGCCTCACTCGGGGGCGGCGAACGCGGCTCGGTACTGCCGCAGCCGAACACGACGAGGACCGCGAGCGCGCGAGTCATTGGGCGAAGCTAACACGTCAGCTCAGCGCCTCCAGCGCAGCACGTCGACGGTCGCCGGGGCCTGACTCGACAGCGGCTCGATCATCAAGTGTGGATGGCCCATGTGGATCACGAGGTCCCAGCCGTCGAGCTGCCCGTCGGGACCGCCGTGAAGCGGTCCGTCGGGGTCGCTGCGGTCCTCCCACAGCGCCGCGACGTGGTCGAAGTCGCGCGGCGTGTGATGCGCGAGCTCGCCGCCGTAATCGATCCGGATCAAGTCGCCGCGTTGCACGCCGGTGATCGGATGCGCCGGGATGCCGTCGTCGTCGAGCGCGGTCGGGCCGGCGACCCGGGTCGTGTATGCCGGCAACCCCGCGACGTTCGTGTACGCCAGGCCGCGACCCGTGCGGCGTAGCGCACCGACCATGACATCCGCGCAGTCGGCGCCGGTGAAGCGATCGGTTTGATGATCGCGTCCGTTGCCGGCCGAGCCGAAGACCTCCGGAACTTGAAGATACGCGGTCAGCCAGCCGAGGAAGTCATCGCCCATGCGAATCGAAACGCGGTGCACCGAGGGCGAGATGCCCGCGGTGTTGATGGCCTCGGCGCCGGGGCTGACGAGGTGCGTGCCGTCGTCGAGCTCGACGTCGACCTTGTAGCGGATCGTGCCGAGCCCGGGCAGCACCATGTCGGTGGTATCGACCGTCGCTGGAATGATCGGCTGATCGATGGTCAACGCGCGCTCGAAGTAGTCGATGTGGTCGTAGCCGAGCCACTTGCCGAACGTCTTCGGCTCGGTCGAGACGTTGCTGTAGAAGTCGCTCGTCGCGCCGTTCGCCGCGGGGTGCGCGCGAAAGCCGTGCGGCTCGACGGTCGACCAATGCTGCTTCGCGCCGACCAGTGGAGAGAGCCTCACCGGCTTGCCGTCGATGTGCACGTCGGTGACGCCTTCGGGTGCGAAGCCGCGATGGTTGCGAATCACGACGACCGAAAGCTGAGCCTTCTGATCCGAGCGGGCGAGCGTCGGCGCGTCGGTCCACGGCCCATCGCCGACACGGCCGATCACGACGGCTCGATCCGCAAACGCGGTCGTCGCGACAAACAGCAGCAAGAGCGAGAGCACGCGCCGCATTCAGGGCCAACGCGCGACCTCCCCGGGCTATTCGCACGCAACACCCGGGGACGGTGGAACCTTTGTCAACGTTGTCCGGTCCCCCGGTCAGAAGCTCGGCAGCTCGGTCGGCTCGGGCGCAGCGGCGCGGCCCTGGGTGCTGACGCGATAGGCCTGGTTGCGCGCTCGCATGATGTTGCCGAGCGGGCGCAGATCCTCGCGCGCGTGCCACGGATCGAACGACAGCGTCTCGATGTACTCGCCGATCTTGCGACCGCGCGGCGACGTCACGTCTTGCACCGGCAGGGTCAGCTTGCCGATCGTCACGAACGGCGCGTCCGCGACCCTCCACTCGACCGACGCGTCCTCGATCGGTGTGCGCGTCGCATCTTGATAGAACTGGATGCGCAGATCGTAGATGACCGAGCTTTCGCGCAGCCGCGCCGCGAGCGCGTCGCCCAGCGCGTTCGGCTCCTTGCCAGTAGCGACCGAGACCGGATCGTGCGGCACGAACGCGAAGTGCACCGCATACGGACCGTACTTGCTCGGCAACGCGCTGTAGTACGCGGTCGCCGCGAGTGGCGCGGTCGGCGGCTTGAGCCCCGCGAGCACGCTCTTGAGCAAACCGATACCGCGGCCGAGGCCGAGTGCACCGATCACCTTGAACGGCGCGAGCGCGGCGGGTTGCGCGGCCCGGACGAGCTTGACGAACTCGTCCGCATTGCGCATCGGCACCGACGGCGTGCGGATCGCGAGAAAGTCTTGCGTCGTCGCATCCTCGAGCCCCGGAATCAGCTTCTTGCCGGCGACGCCGAGCACCTTGACCGCGATGCCGCGCACGTCGGGCTTCGTGTCTGATTGGCGCCGAGGAGCTCCGTTCGAGTAGCGCACGAGCGCGCGATAGGTCTTCGGCTCCGCGAACATCCCGAGCTTCGCGTCGGTCGGGACATCGCCGACCACCTCGAATTCCGCCTCGACCCCGAGGTTCGCTTTCGCGTGCAGCGCGCGATCCACGACGCCACCATGCGCGCGACTCTGCTGCATCTCACCGAGCATCGTGGCGTAGCGCTCGAACCGCGCGGCCTCGTCGTCGGGGATCTGTTCTTTCCAATCGGTCGCCGGTGGCATGGCGCGAGCGTCGCACGATCTACGGTGCGACCACCGTCGCCAACGCTCGGTATTGCTCCGCGTAGTCGCCGGTCGTCGCAGCGGCCCATCGCCGATATCTCGTTGCTGCGGTCATGCGCAGCTTCGCCGGGACGGCGTTCAGCAGCGCGACTCGCCCGGACACGTCGGGCTTGCCGTTCCAGTCCTGCACGAGGAACTGATGGAGCAGGCTGACGTAGTTCGACATCGGCTTCGCGCTACCGGCGAGCGACGCGGCGAGGAGGCTCCGCACGACGAGCGCGTTCGGGGCATCGCCGCCCCGCGCGAGCTCGAACACGTGCTGGTCGTACAGCGCCCACGTATCTCGCTTCCCGGCGTCGACCGCGGCCGTGGCGATCACGTCGGCGATCGCCGCGGCGACCTCGGCGCGGGTCAACGCGGTCTTCGACTCGAGCGCGGCCCGCGCGAAGGCCTCGCCGATCGGATGCGGCGAGTGCAGCGCGTCGGTCACGAGCTCTGCCATCGATCGCGTCGTGTCGACGCAGCGCGCGAGGTCCTGGACTTCATCAGCCGCGGCGTCGGCGACTTGCACCACTGCGAGCGGTGTCCACGTGTGGTCGTCGCGCGCCAGCAAGAACACGAGCAGGTCGCCGCGGTGAAACGCGAGCTCTTGCCACTGATCGTGGAACGCGCGCGCCTTGTCGATCGGCCGCTGGTAGTGCAGCTGCTTCGTGAACGGCAGCTCGAGCGCATCGCCGGCCTTGAGCGGCCCGCGCAGCGCGCGATCGACCTCGAGCCGCAGCCGGGATGGCACCTCGCCTTTGGCGTTGGCGTGCCCCGAAACGACGCCTTCGACCCGGGCCAGCACTACCGGCGTCGCCGGATCGAGCAGCATCGGGCCGAAGTCGACGTCCCACAGCAGCTGGACCGGCTCGGCCGACGCCGGCGCGCTCGCGATCACGAACGCCGCGATGACGAGCCTCCGCACCCATCCGAGTCTAGCTCACGCGACGTACGGCCACAGGATGTACAGCGCGCCCATCGCGATCGCGAACAGGCCGCACGTGCCTTGATACGGCGCGAGCTTCGCGCGGATCTCGGTGCCGCGAGCTTCGGCAGCCGGGTTCTTGGACAGCGCGTACTTCGTGATCAGGCCAAAGCCGAGCAGGAAGCCAACCAGCAGGTCGGCGACGCCGGACGCCAGCCAGAACGTCCAGAACAGCGGCATCGCCTTCAAGAGGCCGAGGTGCGTGACGCAATCGATCACCGCCCACACGCCCCAGAAGAACATGACGATGCCGATCCAGCCCTGATACGGCGTGAGCTTGTTGATCAGCTCCTTCGCGTTCGGCTTGCGCGCGATGATGAGAGCCGAGGCCGCGAGAATTCCGCCAGCGATCGTGATGAGACCTGCGAACATGGAGTTGCTCCTTGAGAGGTTGAGGCCCGACCCAAGAGCAACTGCCGGTCCACGCGTAACCCCTTGTGTTTTCTCGGATCTGCGAGATGCTCACTACGCAAGAACTTGCGCGTTCGAGCAAGCCGATGACCTCTCGCGACACCACGCTCAAGAATCACGGCGATGTCGTGATGCACGCGCGGACCACGCTCGTCGTCTATCACCGCGACGGCGCGACGGTCGCGCACATGGACAAGGGCCGGCCGCTCGTCATCGGCCGCTCGGCGCCATCCGATGTCGAGATCAACGATCTCGGGCTATCGCGCCAGCACGCGCGCTTCACGTGGGACGACCACGGCATCTGGGTCGAGGATCTGCAGAGCACGAACGGCACGAAGAAGAACGGCGAGCGGATCACGCGCGCGAAGATCATGCCCGGCGACGAGGTCGCGGTCGGCCCGTTGCTCGTGTCGGTCCACATCGTGTCGTCGGTCGACGAGGACTTGCGCGGGTTCGACGGTCACGATCGGTTCGTCGCGGCGCTCGGGGACGAGATCACGCGCGCGCGCACGTTCGGCCGGCCGCTCGCGCTCATGCTCGTGCGCAGTACGAGCGCGACGAACGGTCATGTCAATCGCTGGGCGAATCGCCTGCGCGTCGCGTTGCGGCCGGTCGATCGCGTCGGCTTGTTCGGTCCGTCCGCGGTGCTGGTGTCGCTGCCCGAGGCGACCGCCGACGAGCTGCGGGCGTTGATGGCCAAGCTCGCGGCCGGCGATCCTCCGCTGCAATGCGGCGCCGTGACGTTTCCCACCGACGGTGGCTCGCCCGACGAGCTGATCGCGGCGCTGCAGGTCGCGAAGCGCTCGGATCGCGCCGCGCCGCGAGATCCGCTCGAAGCCTCGGCGGTGATCGTCAAGAACACCGCGATGAAGCAGGTGATGGCGACGGTCAAGCGGCTCGCCCAGTCGACGATCGCGGTGCTGATCCACGGCGAGACCGGCGCGGGCAAAGAGGTGATCGCGCGCGCGATCCACGACGGCAGCCCGCGCAAGAAGAAGCCGTTGCGCACGATCAACTGCGCGGCGATTCCCGGGATGTTGATCGAGAGCGTGTTGTTCGGCCACGAGCAAGGCGCGTTCACCGGCGCGGAGAAGTCGGCGCGCGGCATCTTCGAGCAAGCCGACGGCGGTACCGTGTTGCTCGACGAGATCGGCGAGCTCGCTCCGTCGGCGCAGGCGGCGCTGCTCCGCGTGCTCGAGACCAAGAGGGTGACGCGGGTCGGCGGCGACAAGGAGATCGCGGTCGACGTGCGCGTGATCGCGGCGACCCATCGCGATCTCGAGGCGATGGTCGCGGCCGGGCGGTTCCGCGAGGACTTGCTGTATCGCCTCAACACGATGACGCTGCGGATCCCGCCGCTGCGCGAGCGCATCGACGAGATCCGCGCCCTCGCCGAGCGATTCTTGAAGGACGCGAACGACCAAGCGGGCACGTCGGTCCGCGCGATCGATCCGCGCGCGATGACCGCGCTCGAGTCGTACAGCTGGCCCGGCAACGTCCGCGAGCTGCGCAACGCGATCGAGCGCGCAGTCGTGCTCGCCGAGGGCAACGCGATCACGCCCGCCGACCTCACCGATCGCATCACCGGCGGGGCGATGCGAGCGCAGACCGTCGATCCGGAAGCCGCCGAGCCCGCCGACATGCCGGCCGATCACAAGGAGCACCTGCGGCGCTACGAGGCGCAGCTGATCGTCAAGGCGCTGCACAAGCACGACGGCAACCAGACCGAGGCCGCGAAGACGCTCGGGCTACCGCTGCGTACGCTCGTCCACAAGATCCAGACCTACGGCATCAAGAAGAAGTTCGATCATTGAGCTGCGCGATCACGCAGGTTCTTGCGTACGCGATGTGAGCCCGGTCGAGCGATGTCGGTCGGTTACCGGCGGCAACCGCCTTGCACTCACGGTGTGCGATGCGAAACCTGCTCGCGCTCGTCGCCGTCAGTTGTGGGTCCAGTCCGGCGCGTCCGGCCGAGCCGATCGCGCCAAGGCGCATTGTCGTGATCGCGCCGACGGCACCGAAGGTCACGCCATTACCTGCGGTCGCCGCGGTGCCGAGCGCGAATCCGCCGTACATGGCGGGCGTGCGATCGGTGGTGCTGGTCAAGAACACCGCGTTGCGCAAGCAGCCGCGGCTCGACGCCGCGCTCGTCGGCATCATCCGCAAGGGCACTCACGCCGGTGTGCAGCAGGCGATCCTGGCGGGCGCCGATTGCCCGACGACCGACGGCGCCGAGGGCCGATGGATCGAGCTCGCGCCGCGCGGCTGGACCTGCGAGACCGCGGTCGAGCCGAGCCGCGACGCGCCGACCGTCGCGCCCGTCGCTTCACTCGATGACGACGGCTCGGATCCGGATCCGATCAAAGGCGTCTACGGCATGGTCCGCGGCGACACCGAAGCGTTCGCGAGTCGCGACGATGCCGCTGCCGACACGAATGGCCGGACGCTCGCCGGTTCGAACACGGTGCGCGCGGCCGGGGTGGTCGCGGTCGACGACCGCCGGTTCTGGCGCACGACCCAAGGCGAGCTGATCGACGAGAGCTCGATCATCCAGATCTCGCCGTCGCGGTTCAAGGGCGTCGCGATCGCGGACCCGACCGAGATGCCCGCGTGGGTCCGCGCGCATCGCGATCCGTACAAGCCGGCGAGCACGCGCAACGCGCCGTCGCCGCGCGCGAAGGTCATCGGCTCGCTCGCGCCGCGCACGGTCGTGACGATCCTCGAGACCTCGGATGACGGCCGGTTCGTCCGTGTCGATCTCACCGCACCGCCATTCGGCGGCGCTGCCGGCCGGGGACAAGCCCCGTCCGTCGGGGACGGCGCGTGGCTCGAGCGCGCCGACCTGCGGATCGCGACGGTCGCAGAGCCGCCGCCCGGGACGCGCGCCGACGAGAAATGGTTCGACATCGATCGCGACGCGCAGATCCTCGTCGCCTACGAGGGCACGCGTCCGGTCTATGCGACGCTCGTGTCGACCGGCAAGTATCAACACGAGACGCCGACCAGCATCGCGCGGATCGCGTCGAAGCACGAGACCGCGGTGATGACGAGCGATGCGAGCAAGGGCTCGGTGTACTCGGTCGCGGACGTACCGTGGACGATGTACTACGACCGCGACTTCGCGCTGCACACGTCGTACTGGCACGACGGCTTCGGCAGCCCGCGCAGCCACGGTTGCGTCAACCTCGCGCCGCGCGACGCTCGCCTGCTCTATCGCTGGTCGTCGCCAGACGTGCCGGCCGGATGGACCACGGTCTACGGCGACGCCGACAACCCGGGCTCGCTCGTCCGCGTGCGTTCGGCCGCGGCGCCCGACCCCGCGTTCCGCGGCTACGCGCGCGCGATGCACGAGCGCGACCAGCAAGTCGCGACCGCGCCGTGACTACGCCGTGCGCGCGACGGCGGTGGCCGACGTCCCGCGTCACGCCGGCTAGTCGACTTGCCAGCGCCGTGGCATCTGGTCGAAACCACAAGCCGAGGCGCAGGCACAGCGCGTGCTGTTGGACCCACCATGCGCAACCTGTTCGCCGCCGCCCTGGTCCTCTCGGCGTCTCACACCGCTCGCGCCGATGTGACGCGTTGCGCTGGAGGCGACGCACCAGTCGCTTACAACGTCAACGACATCGCGGAGCAGAGCGGCGACACCGGTTGGTTCCCGAGCGACACGACGGCGCAGCTCCGGTTGACCGGTCAGATCGTCGGCACCACGAACGTGGCGATGGACCTCGCGCCGAGCGCGTGCTGGGACAACGGCATGGCGATCGGCGTGCCCGGGGCAAAGGGCAGCGGCACGCTCGATGTCGAGTACGGCGCGGATCTCCAGCTGTTCGGTCAGATCCACACCTCGATCCTCGGCGAGGCGATCGATTGGGAAGGCCAGATTCCGATCCCGTTCATTCCGACCGACCTGTTGCTCGCGGGCACGGCGTCGTTCGATCCCGTGATGCTGCCGGACTCGCCCGAGAAGTCCGTCAGCGTGTCGGACACGACCGACCCGATCACCGTGATCTCCACGAATCTGATCGGTGACCTGATCGATATCACCGGCATCTCGGGTGGTCTCTACGTCACGGTCCAAGGCCAGATGACGTCGACGTACACCACGAACGCGGTCACGATCGGCGACGATGGCCAGATCACCTCGGCGACCGGGACCGCCGCGGTCACGACACCGAGCGGCGGCTACGGTCCGATGCTCGCGGTCGCCGCGAGCGCGACCGGCAACGTCCACTACGCGCCGTCGCTGATCTTCGCGGCGAACTTCGACGTCAAGATCCTCGGCATCAAGGTCGTCAACTACCAGATCGCGAGCATCCAGATGCCGCTGTCGGCGATCGATCGCCCGATCTCGCTGACCGGCGCGGGCGCGCAGATCGGCTTGCCCCACATCGACACGCTGCCGCAGATGCTCGGCTTCGCGAGCGGCTCGGCGCAGCAGCTGACGTTTCATAATAGCGGCGCGGCGCCGCTGATGATCGAGATGGCGTCGGCACCGTCGGGCGTCACCGCGGCGGCCATCACGATTGCTCCGGGCGCGAATGGCGCGGTCGAGGTCAACGCGGCCGACCCGGCCTCGGTGGGCAGCTCGGCGCTCGTGCTCGACACCAACGACCCGAACAACCCGACCGTCACCGTCGAGCTCGACGCCTCGTCGACCGGCCAGACGAACCAGCCGGGCACCGACGGCGACGAGCCGGCCGGCTGCAACGCGGTTGGCAGTGCGCCCGGTGGCGGCCTGCTGCTCGTCGGCTTCGTAGTGTTCGCGGTCAACCGCCGCCGCCGCTCGTAAGCTCGCGCTAGACTCGCCCGATGCGCGTCGCGGTCACCGGTGGCACGGGATTCATCGGCAAGCGCGTCGTTCGAATCTTGCGCGCCCGTGGCCACGACGTCGTGTGCGTCGTCCGGAGCCCGGACAAAGCCGGCGCCTTGACCGACCTCGGCGCCTCGCTCGCCCGCGGCGACATCCTCGACGGCAAGAGCCTCGCCGCCGCGTTCGCGAATTGCGAGGGCGTGCTGCACATCGCCGCGAGCTACGAGCTCGGTGTCGTTGGCAAGAAGGCAAAGCAAGCGCTCGCGAAGAACCTCGACGGCACGCGGACCACGCTCGAGGCGGCGCGCGACAGTGGCGCGGCGAAGATCGTCTACACCAGCTCGATCGTGGTCTACGGCAATACGCGCGGCGAGATCGTGCCCGAAGGTTGGCGGCCGGAGCGGATCGCGTGTCCGAACCCGCACCCGACGTTCTACGCGATGAGCAAAGCGCGCGCGCACTACGACGTCGCGTTGCCCATGATCGAGGCCGGCGCGCCGATCGTGGTCGTGCAACCGGGTGCGGTGCTCGGGCCCCGCGACCACAGCACGTTCCGGATGTTGTGGCGGTTGATGGCCCGCGGTTGGCCCGCTCCGCTCGGCCGCGCGCGCTATGGCGTCGTCGACGTCGAGGACTGCGCGCTCGGCCACGTGCTCGCCCTCGAGAAGGGACGCGCAGGCGAGTGCTATCACCTCGTCGACCAGAACATCTCGATCCCCGAGCTGTTCGTGCGCGCCGCGCGGGCGAGCGGACTGCGCGCGCGACGGATCGTGCTTCCGTCGTGGATGCTGCGCTTCAGCGCCGCGATCAACTCGGTCGTCGAGCGCGTGATCCCGCTCCCCGAGTTCCTCAGCAGCGACGCGCTGCGCGGGATCGCCGGTTCGCTCACGCAGATCGTCGAGACCCAGAAAGCGCGCGAGCATCTCGGTTGGACGCCGCGCCCGCTCGACGACACGCTGCGCGACATCATGGCCGACGAGCTCGTGCTGCGCGGCAAGAAGCTGCCGCCGCTGCTCGAGGGTGTGAAGCCTCGCGTCTAGCGCGTCGCTTCGAGCTCGCTCGAATACCAGCCACTCGCCGGACGTTGCTAGGATCGCCGGATGACGCGGACGAGCCTCTCGCTGATCGCACTGGCCGCGGTGGGTAGCGGCGACGCGCTCGCTACACCTGATGCCGACGTCGCGTACGCACGCTTGCTGTGCGCCGGACGTGCGCGGTGCAAGGTCGCTTCGGTGACGAAGGTCGACCCCGACGCAGGCCGAGCCCAGGTCGTCGTCACCGTGCTCACGAGCGACCCTGATCCGGACGCGGCGTTCCCGGGCTGCACGCCCGCCGAGCACTGGCTCGTCACCGGCAGCGCCGACAAGCCGGCCCGCCGTCAGCTGCTCGCGAGCGGCTTCAGCGGCCAGTGCGCGTCGGTCGGTGACTCGGCGTCGATCTCGACCTCGACGTTCGACTACGAGGACATGTGCGGCGGCGGCCACGCCGATCACTACACCCACGACAACTCGCTGACTCTCGCGCCGCTCGGCTTCGCCGCGGAGAACGGCTCCGATGCGATGCGGTTCCCCGACACGAACGTCGTCGACTCCAGATGGAGCTGGCTCGACTTCGCGGGCAGCGGAAGCGCCGGCTACTTTCGCTGCGATGCCTCCGGCGACGCACTGCCGGACAACGCGCCCGCCGGGCCGACCGTAAAGTGGGTCACGGTGCCGGCGCTGCCGACGATCGTCCCCGGCGTGGTGCACCTCGGATCGTGCGCGACCTTCGTCGATGGCACGCGCAACGGATTCACGATCCACGGCAAGCCCGGCGCGACCGCCGACGCGTCGTTCCGCGCGGTGATCGCCGGCCGCGAGCTGCTCGTCGAGGTCACCGACGACCACTGGGTCGGCCCAGGGAAGGACTGGACGTTCGACGACCACCTCGAGCTCTGGCTCGTCGACACCGCGTCGCCGCAGGTCCTCGATAAGTGCGAGGACCTCCACGCATCGGACGCCGAGCAGTGGGGGGTGCGCATCGCCGATGGCGCCGTGTTCTCGGCGTCGGGCCATCCGCGCGACAAGCTCTCGGTCCGACGCTCGCCGACGACCGCGAAAGACGGCGAGCCCGTGCTGCTCGCGATCACGCTCCCCGCTTGGTTCGACCCGAAGACGTCCGGCATCACGGTCGTGTACAGCGACTCCGACGACGGCGTGACGCAGAAGCGGTTGATCGCGACGAGCGAGCTCCAGTTCGCACAGCGCTGGACGATCGGCCACGTTCGCCGGATCGCGCCGCACGAGGCGAGCTGCATCGTGAAAGACGGGCGACTGGAGCCCTCGCTCAATCACAAGTTCAAGCCCGACGACCCGCTCATCGGCGCACCCGACGACTGAGTCGGTGCATCATGTCGGCCATGTCCCACGAGCCGTCCTACGTCGAGGCCAATGGTCTGCGGTTCGCTTATCTCGAGGAAGGACGCGGCCCGCTCGTCCTGTTGCTCCATGGCTTTCCCGACACCGCGCACACGTGGGATCACGTTCGTCCGTTGATCGCCGCGAAGGGCTACCGCGCGGTGAGCCCGTGGACGCGCGGCTACGCGCCGACCGCGATCCCCGAATGCGACGCCGACCTCGAGACGCTCGCGCGAGACGCGGTGGCGCTGATCGAGGCGCTCGGCGAGACCGAGGCGATCGTCATCGGTCACGACTGGGGCGGAGGCGCGGCCTACGCCGCGGCCTCGCTCGAACCCAAGCGCGTGAAGAAGCTGTTCGTCGTCGGCATTCCGCACACCGCGACCCTTCGGCCGTCGCCCCTGACGCTCTGGAAGGTGCGCCACTTCATCGCGTACAAGTGGAGAGGGGCGGCGCGGCGGTTCGCGCAGAATGACTTCGCGGCGCTGCCGCTGATCTACAAGCGGTGGTCGCCCGCCTGGAGCCCGGATGCGAGCGAGCAGGCTGCGATCCGCGAGACGTTCGCGAATCCAGCGAGCCTCGACGCGGCGTTCGGCTACTACCGACAGCTTCGCTTTCGCCCGCAGCCCTTCTTGCGAAAGCCGATCGAGGTGCCGACCGTCGTGTTCGCGGGACTCGATGACGTGATCGTCCATCCGGCCGACTATCACCGCGCCGAGCGGATGTTCTCGGCCGGCTACGTCGTGGAAGAAATGCGAGGCGGTCACTTCATGCACCGCGAGCATCCCGACCAGTTCGCAGAGAAGCTACTCAAGCACCTCTGACGCCGGCGAGCGTGAACACGATGAGCAGAGTGCCGACGACGATCAGCCCCGCGTAGACGTACTTGAAGAACGACGAGCCTTGCAGCCGGCGATTGAGATGCCGGCCGATGAAGATAGCCGGGACGATCGCGGGCAAGCAGATGAGGAAGTAGCGGATCACGCTCCACGTCACGAGCCCGTTCAGCGCGAAGCCGATCGCGCCGAGCAAGCTGGCCGGTAGGAAGTACGCCTGCAGCGTCGCGCGGAACTGCGGCGCGCTCCACCGGCGCAGATTGCCGTAGATCACGAGCGGCGGTCCGTTGATCCCGTACGCGCCGCCGAGCACGCCGGACAGGAAGCCGCACGCGAACAACCACAGTCGTCGGTCTTGCTCGAGATGAAACACGCGCTTGCTGAGCAACGCGTAACCGCTGTACGCGACGACGAGTCCGCCGAGCCCGAGCTTGACCGCATCCGAGTCGAGGCAGAGCAGGATCACGAGGCCGAGCGGGATGCCGACGAGCGCGAACAGCACGAGCCACTTCGCGCTATGGAAATGGATCTGCTCGTGATCCTGGACGACCACGATCAGCGCGACGAGGATCGAGATCAGGACCCCGAGTGGAACCGCGATCTCGAGCGGGATGACGAGCGCGAGCAGCGGCACCGCGACGAGTGACTCGCCGAAACCGAACGTCGACCTCGTCAGGGTCGCGAGGAAGCAGATGACGAGGACGGGAACGACCGGCATCACGGATGCGACGCGACGATGCGCGCGTGCGCGAACGCGTCGCGCAGTGCCGCGAGTCCCCGATCGGTGATCTGCGTTGCGCCGACGCCGAGCGCGGTGATCGAGCGGAGGGTCGTCGAAGCGGCATGCGCGAGCGCGAACGCGGCGTCATCGTCGATCGGATTCGAGCCGAGCACGAGCGTCTGCAACGAGCCTAGCCGCGACGAACCCGCGAGTGCGGCGACGCCCGCGTTGCTGACCCTCGCGCCGAACAGGAACAGTCCGCGGAGCCCACTGCCCGGTGCGTTGGCGATCGCCCGGACGGTCGCGTCGCCCGCCGATGATTGCGGAGCCTGGAGCACCTGTAGTCGCGGCGCGGCCGCGATCACGCGTGCGAGCGTTTGATCGAAACCTTGCGAGCGCTTGGCGTTGAACCCGACGCTGAGATCCTCGAGCGCGGCGATCCACGGGGCGCCGGCGAGTGCGGCTGGGCCGTCTGCACCGCACTTGTTCGACGCGAGGTCGAGCCTGCGCAGCGCGGGGAACCTCGCCGAGGCGAGCGCCGCGATGCCCTCGTCGCCGAGGTCGTTCTCGTCGAGTAGCAACGTGTGGAGCGCGCCCGACGGCGCGGATGCCAGCGCGCGCCCGGTGTCCGGCTCGAGGCGATTGGCGCGGAGATCGAGCTCCTCGATCAGGTCGAGCGACGGCGAAGGAAACCCCGCCGGTAACGGCAGCCCGGTAAACCACGACGCGTTCTCGGCGAGATCTGACTTCGACGCGATCTCGAGCCGCAGCTTGCGGATCGGCGCGCGCGCCATCGCGAGCTCGAAAGCTTCGGCATAGCGCTGCGCCGGGAGGTGAAGCGACTCTACGAAGCCTCGGACGAACTGCCCCTCGAGGATCCCGACGTACGTCACGTTCCCGCGCTGCTCGTAGTTCCGCACCAGCCCGAGCTCGCCGAGCCAGGCGCTGACGTGGAGCTCCCAGCTCGTGCGGATCTTCTTGTCGAGCTCCTGCCGCTCCGGCGTCCCGCGTGATCGCTCGATGGCGCTCATCGCATCGGGGAGCTCCCAGCGCGCTGGGCCCGCCAGCCGGATCCGCTCGAGCTGGCATTGCATGGTGATGAAGCTCGCTCGGGCGTCGTCGCCGCCGGCGCGGTATCGCTCGGCGATCGCCGCCCGCAATGCGTCGTCCGCAGGTGCTGCGCGGAGCGCCGCCACCTCGTCTGGCGTGATCATGGCGCGCACTATCGCACCTCGAACACGCAGCACGGTGAGCGCGCCATCCGATCAACACATCGAGCTCGTCGCCAATTCAAGGCTCGAGAACAGGCAACCGGCCGCGCGCCAAGACACCCTAATACGCGATGCGTACCCACCCGGTCATCCTGCTCGTGGCGCCGATCGTCGGCTGCACCTCGCCGCCACCGCCGATCAGCGCTCCGGCTCCGGCGCGAATCACCGTGCCACCCGCGCGCCACACCGTCGCGTCGACGACCCGAGCAGAGCTCGAGGCTGCGTTCAGCTTCGAAGGCTCGCCGCCCGGCAGCCCGCCTCGGCACTGGACGACCCGGCCCGACGGAACGGGCGTCATCGACGACTCGATCGTCCACGGGGGACACGGCGCGATCCGGTTAGAGCGGACCGCCACGACGCCGGCGGCGTTCTCGACGATCATCGACCACATTCCGATCGACTTCTCCGGATCGAGCGTCGAGCTACGCGGGTTCATCCGGACCGAGAACGTCGACGGAGACACCGGCCTGTGGTTGCGCGAGGACGGCGCGAATAGCGTGGTGCAGTTCACCAACATGCAGGACATGAAGCTGCATGGCACGACCGGGTGGACCGAGTACTCGGTCCAGCTACCGCTGGACACCGAGGCGACGCAGCTGGTCTGGGGCGTCCTCTTGCACGGCCAGGGCAAGGCATGGGCCGACGACCTCCAGCTGCTCGTCGACGGCAAGCCGATCTGGGACGCTCCGTATGTCGAGAAAGTCGCGCCCGGGCCCATCCACGGCTCCGGCATTTCGGTCGCTCGTCTGTCGCCCGTGCAGATCGCGAACCTGGTCGCGCTCGGCAGGGTATGGGGCTTTCTCAAGTACCACCACCCGAAGATCACGGCCGGCCTGGTGCAATGGGACGACGAGTTACTCCGCGTGCTGCCGTCGATCCTCGCCGCGAGCGATCGCGCGGCTGGCGATGCGTCGCTGCTGCGCTGGATCGATGACCTGGGTCCGGTCCCGCCGTGCCGGTCGTGCGTGACGCTGGACGAGCACGACCTCGCGCTCCGTCCGGATCTCGCTTGGCTCGACGATCGCGCGGCGATCGGAGCGGAGCTGAGCGCGCGCCTTCACGCGATCTACGACGCCCGGGTTCCGAATCAACAGTTCTACGTCGCGCTCGCGCCAGGGGTCGGCAACCCGGAGCTCAAACACGAGCCGGCGTACGCCGCTGTAAAGCTCCCCGATGCCGGCTATCAGCTGCTCGCGCTGTTCCGGCTATGGAACATCGTCGAGTACTGGGCTCCGGACCGGACGCTCGCCGACCGTTGGCAAGCTCAGCTCGCGCAGCTCGTGCCGACCGTGATGCTCGCGGCGACGGCGAAGGACTATCAGCTCGCGATGATGGAGGCGATCGCCCGATTGCGCGACAGTCACGCCAACCTGTGGAGCTCGCTCGACGTGCGCCCACCGGAGGGGCCGTGCGAGCTCGCGATCGATCTTCGATTCGTCGGCAGGCAACCGGTCGTCGCGACCGCCGATCCGGATCGGAAGCTCGAACCCGGCGACGTGATCACGAGCGTCGATGGCGCGCCGATCGATGACCTCGTTGCGCGGTGGCTGCCGTACTACGCCGGGTCGAACGAGGCGTCGCAGCTCCGCGACGTCGCGCTATCGATGACGCGCGGCCCATGCGGTCCAGTCGCGATCGGCGTGGACCGGCGCGGCTCGGCGCTGCTGCGGACTCTCCACCGAGCCACACCCGCGGCACGCAAGGCGATGGTACACGACCTCGCCGGGCCGGCGTTCCGGTTGCTGTCGCCGGACATCGCGTACCTGAAGTTGTCCTCGGTCGACGCGAGCGCCGTCGCGCACTACGTCGAACAGGCGGCCGGCACGAAGGGCTGGATCATCGACATCCGGAACTATCCCGCCGAGTTCGTCGTGTTCGCACTCGGGTCGCTGCTGGTCGACAAGACGACGCCGTTCGCCCGGTTCACGACCGGCGACCTGTCCAACCCCGGGGCGTTCCACTGGACCGACAACGAGTCGCTCGACCCGAGCACGCCGCACTACGCTGGCAAGGTCGTCGTCCTGGTGGACGAGCTGTCTCAAAGCCAGGCCGAGTACACCGCGATGGCGCTGCGGGCGTCGCCACGTACCGTGATCGTCGGCTCGACCACCGCCGGCGCGGATGGCAACGTCTCGCCGTTCTCGCTGCCCGGCGGACTGAGCACGATGATCAGTGGCATCGGCGTGTTCTATCCCGACAGGACTCCGACCCAACGCGTCGGGATCGTGCCCGACGTCGTGGTGACGCCGACGATCGCGGGATTGCGAGCCGGTCGAGACGAAGTCCTCGAAGCCGCGATCCGCGAGGTCCTCGGCAAGGCCGCGCCGGCCGCAGAGATCGAACGGATCTCGAAGGCGGCTCGGAGCGGGCCGAAGTAACGCGCACGCGCGCTACGGGCACGAATACATCGCGGCGACGGGGAGATCGATCGGCGTCGGCGTCGGCGTGCCATCGCCGAGCTCGCCGTACGTGTCATCGCCCCAGCACCGGATCGCGTCGCCGGCCAAGACCACACACGCATGAGCGTTGCCTACGACGAGCGCCGATGCCGTAGACGGCAGCGGCACTTCGATCGGCGATGGCGACATCGCGGGCGTCAACGCACCGATACCGAGCTCGCCGGTCGTGTTGTCACCCCAGCACCACACGGTGCCGTCGCTCTTGCGCGCACACGAGTCTCGATCGCCGAGCCCGATCTCGACCGCGCCGGCAAACGCTACGCCGTCGAGCGCGACGACGACCTCGGTCGGCGTCGGCACCTGCATGGCGCCGAGGTTGCCGTCGCCGAGCTGCCCGAGCTCGTCGTCGCCGAAACAGAACACGGTTCCGTCGCTCAGCCGGGCGCACGTGTGGATGTCCGACGATGACGACTGGACGACATTGGCCAGCGGCACGGCGTCCGGATACGGCTGGTTGTTCGTCGAGCCATCGCCGAGCTGGCCATTCGTATTCGAGCCCCAGCAGCGGAAGTTATCACCGTGCCGTCGCCGAGCTGCCCGAAGCCGTTCGCGCCCCAAGACCAGATCGTGCCATCGCCGCGCAACACGCACGTATCGGCGCCGCCCGCCGAGATCTGAGCGATGCACGCGGAGCTCGTCGCATCGCCCGCGTCGATGTGGTGATCGAATCCGGCTCGCCCGCACCCCGCCATCCAGCCCATGCAAAGCAGCCAACGGCGCACCATCCCGACTCTACACGTACGCGGGTCGGAGCCTAGAATTCGGACACGAGCTTCAATGGCCCCGTCGACGAACGTCGACGGAACGGGCTGCGTCTTGTGAGACACGACCGGATGCGAAGCTTCAATGGTGCCGTCGGTGTTCGTTCATCCGCCTCCGCCCATGCGCGCCGGCAGCGCATGTCAGACCTCCGTGCCAGCGTCGCGGCCGTGGAGACTTCGATCGCGTCGATCCCTTCGCGCCCCTTCGCGGCCACGACCGTGGTCGCCGACGAGGCGTTCGCGGTGCTCGCCGACCTCGCGTCGAGGCGGCGAGAGACCGAGCCGATCGCGGCGATGCTCGCTGCCCGCGCGCTGCGCGTGACGGCCGGCGCGGACTTCGCGGTCGCGCGCGATGCGCTCGAGGCGTTGATGAGGCGGGCGGAGTCGGCGCGCGACGTCGAGCTACGGCCGGCGCGCGGCGGGTATCGCGCGGCGCCGAGTGCGGGGCGGCGCGGCAGCTACGACGTGTGGCTCGCGAGCGATCGCGAGCTCGAGGGCAGTTGTAGCTGTCCTGATTTCGGCAAGGCGTCACTCGGGTTGTGCAAGCACTTGCTCTCCGCGCTGGCGCTGCCGCGGCGGCGCACGTCGCCGCGCGCGTTGCGCTGGGATCCGGTGCGCCCGCTCACCGGGCCCGGCGATCGGCTGGAACGGCTGTGGCTGAACGCCGGCGCGCGCGTGTCGCCCGCGATCGCGATGCTGTTCCAGGCCGCGCCGGCGGGGCGGCCGATCGAGCCGGGCGCGGTCTCCGGCGCCGCGCGGCTCACCACGATCGAAGCGCTGCTCGCGGCGTGCCGTCGCGATCCGCAGCTCGCGGAGCCGGCGATCGCACCGCTGCTCGAGGACGAGCTGGCGGCGTCGCGTCGGCGGCTCGGTTCGGTCGGGTCGCACAGCCGGCTCGCCGGGCGCGAGCTCGACCGCGCGTTGCGCGGGCTGAAGCGGAAGCTGTTCCCGTATCAACGCGAAGGCGTCGCGAGGTTCCTCGGGGCCGGCCGACTGCTGCTCGCGGACGACATGGGGCTCGGCAAGACGGCGCAGGCGATCGCGTCCTGCCACGCGTTGCTCGCGAGCGGCCGGATCGAACGCGCGATGGTGGTCGCCCCGGCGTCGCTCAAGCCGCAGTGGGCGCGCGAGTGGCGCGCGTTCACCGACGTCGAGTTCGTGACCGTCGAGGGGCCGCCGAACGAGCGCGAGCGGATGTATCGCCGTCGCGGCGGCGGGATCTTGCTCGTCAACTACGAGCAGCTGCTGCGCGACCTACCGCATGTCCAGGCCTTCGCGCCGGAGCTCGTGATCCTCGACGAGGCGCAGCGGATCAAGAACTGGGAGACGCGCACCGCCGGCGTCGTGAAGCGGCTGCAACCGGAGTGGCGCTTGGTGTTGACCGGGACGCCGATGGAGAACCGGCTCGACGAGCTGTCGTCGATCATGGAGTGGGTCGACGAGCACGCGCTCGAACCGCGCTGGCGGCTGTCGAGCTGGCACGCGATCCGCGCCGACGGCTCGAAGGAGATCATCGGTGCGCGCAACCTCGATACGTTGCGCGCGCGGCTCGCGCCGGCGATGTTGCGTCGCATCCGCGGCGACGTGCTCGCGCAGCTCCCGCCGCGCCGCGACACGCGGATCCCGGTCGCGCTGACCCCGCTGCAGCAAGACGCGCACGACGAGCTCAACCTACCGATCGCGAGGCTCGCCGGCATCGCGAAGCGAAGGCCGCTGGCCCGGCCGGAGTTCCTGAAGTTGATGACGCTGCTCGCACAGCAGCGGATGACCTGCAACGCGCTCGCGCTGCGCGACTTCATCGCGACATGGCCGATGTTCGCGCGGAGTCGAAAGCGCACGAGCTCGCTGATCGAGGCGCTCGGTAGCCCCAAGCTCGAGGATCTGAGAGAGCGGCTCGTCGAGCTCGTCGTCGACCAGGGCCGCAAGGTCGTGGTGTTCAGCCAGTGGCGGCGCATGCTCCAGCTCGCCGACTGGACCTGCGGCGACGTGCTGGAGCGCCGCGGCCTGCGCGCCGTGTTCTTCACCGGCCAGGAGTCACCGCGCCGCCGCGACGAGAACCTGGTCGCATTTCACGACGACCCGGCGGTGCGCGTGCTGTTCGCGACCGACGCCGGCGGCGTGGGGCTGAACCTCCAGCGCGCGGCGAGCTGCTGCATCAACCTCGAGCTGCCGTGGAACCCCGCGGTGCTCGAGCAGCGCGTCGGCCGGATCTTCCGGCTCGGCCAGGATCAGCCGGTCGAGGTCTACAACTACATCGCATCGGGCGGCATCGAGGAGCGCATCGCGCACTTGGTCGGGGACAAGCGCGCGCTGTTCACCGGGCTGTTCGACGGCACGAGTGACGAGGTGCCGTTCGACTCGTCGGGATCATTCCTGTCCCGCGTCCACGAGGTCTTGCGTCCCGAGCTCGCCGACGGCGAAGACCCCGACGTCGAGAGGGTCGACGATGCTAGCGGCGCCGAGCCTGACGAGCTCGAGCCCGAGCCCACACCGCCCACCAACGCCCGTGCGTCGCTCGACCCGGCGGCCATCGCCGAGCTCGCCCGGACGGCATCGCAGCTCGAAGCGCGAACCACCGGAGACGGCCGGATCGTATTCGAGCTGCCCGCGCCGGCGGCTGGTGCGTTGAGTGGCTTGCTTCGCGCGCTGGCGGCGGCGCTCGACGCGCCTTCGCCTGCCCCCGGGACTGTTCTAGAGCGTTGACGGCCACGACGAGGCTCGGAGTTTCGGCCGTGCAGACGCGGCTCCCCCGACTCGGGTCGCGTTTCGTCCTGTAACCTGAGCGCATGAAGCTAGCAGCGGACGATCTCCACGGCGTCGCCGAGACGCTGCTCATCCCGCTCGCGTACCGCGACGATTCGTTCGCCCGCGCGTTCCGCGACCGCATCGACTACGACTGGCAGAAGTTCGCGGGCGGCGGCTTGCAACGCGTGGGCATCGTCGCGCGCGCGCGGTTCGTGCGCGAGTACCCGCTGTCCGACGCCTTTCCCGAGATCGTGCCGCCACAGCTGACCGCGGACGAGCTCCGCCGCGCAGCGAAGATCGTCCAGGCGCGTTTCGTCTCGGCGAACGGCTAGTCGTCGAGCGAACGCGGGCCTTCGACCTCGTCGAACTCGGCGCTCGCGCTCACGTCGCCGGTCACCGTGAATTCGCAGTACGGGAAGTTGCCGGAGCAGGCGCCCTCCCACGTGTCGAACACGTAGTCCGAATCGGGGTCGGCGTACGCTCCGAGATCGACCTCGATTCCACGCTGCAAGAAGTACGTGCAAGCGCCGCCGCACGTGGCGATCGTGGCGCTTTCGGGGACGGCGGTGACGTCGATGGACTCACCGCCGCCGCTGATCTGGACCGACAGCGCCTCGAGCTCGACCGTGGAGAACAGCGCATAGAGGTTCATGTTCGAGGTCAGCGTGATCGTGCACGTGGCCGAGTGGCTGTCGCTGCACGCGTCGCCCCACCACTCCAGGCTGTTGCTGCCGGACGGCGTGCCGGTGAGCGTGATCCGAGAATTCGCGGGCAGCGTGACCGAGCACGTCGAGGCCCCCTCGCCGCAGTCGATCAACGTGACACCGTCGGAGCCCGTTGCGACGACCGCGCCTGCGGACTGGGTCGACTCGGCGCCGATCGCGTCATCCTCTTGGAGGTAGATCGTCGGCAGCGAGACCTCGAGCGTGAAGTTGGCGAGCGCGAAGTCGGCCGTGACGGTAGCCGCCGCGGTGAGATCGACGGTGCAGATCCAGCCCGAGCCGGTGCACGCGCCCGTCCAGCCGACGAACGTCGCGGTCGGCGAGGGACGAGCCTCCAACGTGATGAGCGTGTTCGCCGGCACCGACGTGTCACACGTCGTGCCGCTGCCGCCGGCGCAGTCGACGTATCCTGTCGCGGTGACGCTGCCGGATCCCGGGCCGGTGAGCCGCACGGTCAAGGCTTCCGGAAGGTCGGCGAACGTGGCGACGACCTCGGTGAATTGATCCATCGTCACCGTGCAGGGACCCAGGTCCGGGCACAGCCCCGACCAGCCCGTGAACGTCGATCCCGAACCGGGCGACGCCGTCAGCGTCACGGTCGCGCCGTAGTCGAAGCTTGCCGAGCATGCGCCGTTCGGGCAATCGAAGCAGTCGTCGCTCCCGCACGCGCTCGACGTCGCGATCACCTCGCCCGGGCCGCCGCCCTCGAACGACACCGACAGCGTCTCCAGGTCTTGCGTGAACACCGGGTCGAGCGTGATCGGGTCAGCCATCCTCAGCTCGCAGTCGCCCGCGCCCGCGTCAGCGCACGCTTCGTTCGCGCTGTTCCATCGCGCGAACTGCCAGCCGGGCGCGGCGACCGCGCGCACCGTCGTCGTCGTACCGTACGCCACGTTCGCCGAGCATTCGCCGGCGCCGTCGACGCAATCGAGTCCCCCGACCGTCGCCGTGATCGTGCCACGCCCGGCCAGATCGATGGTCAGTGGCTCGGTGGCGGGCTCGAACTCCGCGCGCACGGTGTCGAGACCCGAGCCGATCGTCGTCGTGCACGTCGGCGCCGAGCCGGTGCACCCGCCGCTCCAGCCGGTGAAGATCGAGTCCGTCGACGGCGTCGCCGTGAGCGCGACGGTGGTCTGGGGCACGAACGCGCCGGTGCAGGTGTCGCCGGTGGCGCACGCGATGCCCGACGGCGAGGACGTGATCGAGCCGCGGCCGTCGCCGGTGAACAGCACCGCGAGTGAGGTCGACACGGGCACGAACACCGCGGTCACGGAGATGTCGGCAGTCGCGGGTGTCACCGCGATGGCGCACGTGGTCGCCGTTCCACCGCACGCGCCCATCCAGCCGGCCAGCACGTCGCCCTCCCCGCTCGTCGCGGTCAGTGTCACCGTGGTCCCGACCGACGCATCCGCGGTGCACGTCCCGGCAGAGCTCTCGGTGCACGCGATGCCGGTGGAGCTGCTCGTCACGGTGCCGACTCCTTCGACCTGGACAACCAGCGCGGTGACGTCGTTCGCCGGTGAGCACCCCGACGATGCGAGCACCAGCGCGATCGACCCGCACATCGCAAGATTTCGCATGCGAGCGATGTAAGGCCGCCGCAGCGGGCCCTCAAGCCGAATCGCTCGGCTTAAGACTCCATCACCTGGGCGCAAGACTCGCCTCGAAACAAACGTCGATCACGCCCAAGCTCGACGCGGACTTCGACGAACGCGCCCGGCGGCTTTGTGAACGGCGCGCCCGGACGATCGTTACTGCTCGGGGAGCGCCAAGCGCGGATCGGACACCTGCGCCAAGAGCAGGACGACCTTGAACGTCGAGCCGTGACCGGGCTTGGAGTCGACGGATACCGTGCCGCCACTTGCTTCTGCGATCCGCCGGACGATCGCGAGCCCGAGCCCGGTTCCGGGGACGCTGCTCGTCGCCGCGCAGCGATAAAACGGTTCGAACGCGTGGGTCGCGTCCTCGCTGGACATGCCCTGGCCGTTGTCGATGACGCGGATCTCGTAGCGCTCGGCGGTTCGTCTGCCGATCAGCTCGATCGCGGCCGGTACGTCACTGCGACGGTACTTGACCGCGTTCTCACCGAGGTTCCACAGGAGCTGGCGGAGTAACCCTTCGCTGCACGATACCGCCGCCGGCTGCAGGTCGACCCGGAGCGCGCCTCCGGCGTCCTTGACCAGTGCCCCGAGATCGGTCTCCAGCGCCGAGGCGATCGGCTCGGTACGCGCGACCGACCCGACCATCGACCCCACCCGCGACAGCGCGAGCAGGTCTTCGACTAGGCTGGTCATCTGCGCGATGCCGCGCTCCATGACCGTGGCCGTCTTGGCGTCGGGAGTGCGCTCGGCGAGCATCGACGCCGAGAGGCTGATCGTGTTCAGCGGCCCGCGCAGGTCGTGGGCGACCCGCCCGGCGAACGCATCGAGCTCGCGGTTGCGGACCTCGAGCTCGGACGCGTTGCGGACAAGGCGACGCTGGATGCGGACCACGACGCGCGTCACCCAGATCCCGGCGAGGAGCGTCACGATCAAGACGAACGCCGACAGCGCAGACCGGACGCCCAGCACGCTGAGCTCGAGGTGCGCGGTGCGTTCGCGAGCGCGATCAGCGGCCGTGTGGTTGATCTCGACGAGCGTCGCCACGTCACGCGCGATGGCGTCGAACACCGGCTCGAGCGCGGTCATCGCGGCCGCGGCTTCGGTGTTTCGGTTGCCGCGAGATGCGTCGAGCGCAGCCGTGATCGGCTTGTCGAGCAATGCGACGTCGACCGTGAGCCCGCGCCACGCGTCGGCCTCCCCCGGGAACGTGGCCAGCGGCGAGTACCCGTTCGCGGCGACCGCGAAGTCGCGCTTGGTCTGCTGAATCTCGCTCTCCAGCTCGGTCATCGCAGCGCCCTCGTGCTCGAAGATGTGACGCTCGATCAAGCTGCGTTCGCGCCCGATGTCGATCCCCATCCTGCCGACGAGCTCGACGCTGACCAGCGCGTTCTTCTCGATCGCGTCGACGCTGACCTGGACGTCCGTCCACTGGAAGTACGCGACGACCTGGCTCACCACGAGCAGCACGGTGACCGCCCCGAATGCAAACCCGAGCGTCGCGCCGGTCCGTCGATCGATCGTGGTCGGCATTGAACCTCGTCGGGCCGCGCGCAGCAGCATTCGTGTCCGCCGACGACACCATACGGGCTGCGCCGGAGCGCGCCAAGCGCCTCTCGATTGCGATGTGTTGCGCCGTGCCAGCGCTCACGCGCGTCGGCGGGCTGGGGCACGACACTTTAATGCGACCTTCACCATGTTGCGGGCGGTGACCCTGGCTCAGCGAGAGCAACTCGATCCGATCGCGTTCACGCATCCGAGCGATCAGCTCGAGGCGTTCTACTGCCGATCGAGCTCGACGAGCAGGCCGGTGCAGGAATCGGTGAGCTGGAGGGTCGCGTCGTCGATCACGGCAAGCCCGGTGAGGCACCTCGTGACGCTCGCCGGGAAGGTCGAGCGCGGACCCGCACCATAGATCGTCCACACCGCGCCGGTGCCGTCGACCACTCCGTTGGCATCGGCGGCAAGCTCGCGCACGGTCGAACGCGAGGTGGCGTAGACGTTGCCGTGCATGTCACAGCCGAGCCCGCTCGGCGTATCGATCGTGAACGTCGCGGCCGGAGCGCCGGCGCCGGACGAGTCCGCGATGCCGTCGCCGAGCACGGTCGTGATCGCGCCGCTGCCATCGATGCGTCGGATGCGCTCGTTGCCGGTATCGGCGACGAAAAAGTCGCCATTCGTGCAGCGCACGATGCCCTGCGGCGAGTACAGCAGTGCGCTGGTCGCCGGACCGCCGTCGCCGGCGAACCCGCGCGTCGCCCCGGTGCCGATCGCGGTGGTCACCATGTTCGACGTCAGATCGACCGCACGGATCACGTGGTTGCCTGTATCGGCGACATAGAGCACGTGAGCCACGGCGTCGAGGTAAAGACCGGTCGGATTGCGGAACATCGCGCTGGCTGCCGCCCCGTCGACGTAACCAGCGGTGCCCGCGGCGCCGGCAAGCGGTGCGATCGTCCACGTATCGACGTTCGCCGGATCGACCATCGTCACCGCCTGGATGCGGTTCGCGCTCGATTCGGTGAGATAGAACACGCTAGCGGCGGCGTCGTACGCGACGCCCGAGACCGTGCCGAAGCTCGCGTCGCGGTAGCGCGCGAGCTGGCCGGCCACGGCGGGCTGAGGGTAGCGCCCGGCGACCACGCGGACCACGGTGCGCGACATCGCCTGCACCGTGCCGCTCGTTCCGCCCGCCACGAACGCGAGCGCTTCGCCGGGCATCACCGCGAGCTGTTGCGGATCGAACAGCCGCGCCTGACCGATCGGACCCATCCCGAGCGCATCGATCGCGCCGGCGACGGTCGTGATTACCCCGGTGTGAGCGTCGACCCGCCGGATCGCGTTGTTGTACGGATCGGCGATGAACACGTTGCCCGCGGCGTCGACCGCGACGTCGGCTGGCCGTTGGTTGAGCTCCGCGCTGCTCGCCGGGCCACCGTCGCCCGAGAACCCCTCGACGCCCGTGCCGGCGAGCGTGGTGATGATGCCGGTCTGACCGTCGATCCGGCGCACGCGCTCGTTGTTGGAATCGGCGATGTACACGTTGCCGGCCGAGTCCGCGGCGGCCGAGTACGGCGTCATCAGCTCGGCGCCCGTCGCCGCAGCGCCATCGCCCGCGAAGCCCGCGGTGCTCGAGCCGGCGATCGTCGTGATGTCGCGCGTCGTCCCGTCGACACGGCGGATCCGGTTGTTACCGGTGTCGGCGACATAGATGTTGCCCGCCGGGTCGACGTTGGCGTTGTAGATCTGGCGCAGCTCGGCGGCGAGCGCCGGTCCGCCATCCCCCGAGAAGCCGTTCATACCGTTGCCGACCGCGACCGACATCATGCCAGTCGCACTCGCGATCATGCGCACCGTCGCGGCCTGCTCATCCTCGAAGTAGACGTTACCGGCAGCGTCGGTCGCGATACCTTGTGGGTAACTGACCGTCGCATCGACCGCCGGCCCGCCGTTGCCGGTCTCGTTCGCGGTGCCATTGCCGGCGCACGTCGTGATCACGCCGCTGGCACCATCGATCCGGCGGATCCGCTGATTGCTGCTGTCGGCGATATAGATGTTGCCGGCGCCGTCGGCCGCGACGTCCCACGGGCTCGCGAGCTCGGCCGCAGTGGCGAGGCCGCCGTCGCCGCCGTAACCGTGCCCGCCGCCGCCGCCGATCGTGGTGATCAACCCGGTGGTCACATCGACGCGGCGGATGCGGTCGGCGTAGAGATCGGCGATCAACAGATTCCCGGCAGCGTCGAGCCCGATGCCCTGGACGTAGGTCAGCTGCGCGCTGGTCGCCAGACCACCATCGCCGTTGGATTGATCTTGGCCGTTGCCAGCGACCGTCGCGATGTCGCCGGTCGTGGCATCGACCCGGCGGATGCGCAGGTTGTTGTAGTCGGCGATATCGATGTTGCCCGCGCGGTCGACCGCAACGCCCGACGCATAGTTGAGCTCCGCGGCGAGCGCCGAGCCGCCGTCGCCGGAAGCGCCGGCGCTGCCGTTGCCGGCGACGGTCGTGATGATCCCGGTCGTCGCATCGATCCGCCGGATCCGGCTGTCGTCCGAATCGGCGATGTAGATGTCGCCCGCGAGATCGAGCGCGACGCCGCTCGGACGGTTGAGTATCGACTCGCTGGCCGGGCCGCCGTCGCCGAGCCCGGTGCCACCGCCTGCGCCGGCGAGCGTGCTCAGGATCCCGGTGGTCGGGTCGATGCGGTGCAGGTACGTGCCCGAAACGAACAGCACCGCGGAGTCGGAAGCGATCACGATGCTGTTGGGGAATTGCAGCTCGGCATCGACCGCGGGCCCGCCGCTGCCGGTCTCGCCGAAGCCGCCGTCGCCCGCGATCGTGGTGATCACGCCGGTCGTGGCGTCGATCCGCCGCACGCGAGAGTTGTACGAGTCGCTGACGAACACGTTGCCGAGCCCGTCGATCGCCACACCGGCGGTGTTCCACAGCTCCGCGGAGGTCGCCGGGCCGCCGTCACCGCTGAACCCCGGCGCGCCGGTGCCGGCGATCGTCGTGATCACGCCGGTCTCGGCGTCGATGCGGCGGACGCGATTGCTATCGGCGATGAACAAGTTACCCAACCCGTCGATCGCCACGTCGCTCGGGCCTTCGAGCATCGCGCCCGTCGCCGGACCGCCGTCGCCGCTGAATCCTTCCGTGCCGTTCCCGGCGGCGACCGTTACGACGCCGGTCGCGGCGTCGATGCGCTCGATTCTGTAGCCGTGAATGTCGGTGAAGAAGGCGTTGCCGGCGGCATCGAATCGCACCGCGGTGGGCAGACCGATCGGACCGGAGGTCGTCGAGCCGCCGATCACCGCCGACGCTGCCCAGGTCGTGAGCATGCACGCGTTGCAGCCGTCGGCGGGGTTCTGATTGCCGTCGTCGCACTGCTCGCCGGCCTCGACGACGCCGTCGCCGCAGTACTGCACGCACACGCCGCTCTGGCATGTGCCGGGCGCGCTCGACGCCGGCATGCATGGCGCTCCTTCCGGCATGCCATTGCACGCGTCGATCTGATCCTGGCGTACGCACGCGTCACCGGCGGGCGAGCACACGTCGCTCGGCGGGCACGACAAGTTCCCGCACGCGACGAGATTATCGCCGATACAGCCCGCAGCCGTCAGCGCGGTCGCCAGCGCGACCCAAAGTCGACCCACATCACCACGATACACCGATCAACCGTCGAGGTGTGGCGGTCCGACGCTCGCACCCGGGGCTGCCAGAACGAACAAGAGGTGCGGATGCTCGACGTGCGAAACCGGCGAGCGATTTCGCCCGTAGCGCGCCGTTGCCAACCTCACTCGAACGGCTTCGCTGGACTACCGATCGTCACCCCAGGCACGGCCGATGCACTCAGTTGCGAACCAGGAGGCATCGCATGCGGCCGATCATGTTTAGCCTAGCTGTCGCGCTCGCAGTCCCGCCTGCCGCGGCGGATACAGCGCTCGCACCCGTCATCGATCTCGGGACGATCCCGGCGCACTGCCGTCCGCTCGCTTCCGCGCCGAGTAACGCGACCACCCGGGGTCCCCTACTCGATGCGTACATCTCGGTCGCGAGCTGCGAGGTCCTCGTCCGTACCCACGCACTCGCGCTCGCGACAACGCCGCAGTCGCGAGATGCGCTCGATCACGCCGTGCGACCATCGCTGGAGCTTCTCGGCTACGTGATCGCGCACGGTGATCTCGCGCATCAGATCGCGGCCCAGCGCGCGAAAGCCGACACGTATGCCGGCATGGTCGTGTTGTTGGCGACCACGGTGTCGTCACGGTCGTTGCCGCTGACCAACGCGATGACCATCGACGAGTACGTCCAGCGATTTCGCTATGCCGACGCACTCACCAGGACGTGGCGGGTTCGCGCAGATGCCGCGAACCGCGAGGCATCGCGGCTGGCGACTCGGACCGAGCCGCTCGAGCGAGCGCTGCCTCAGCTCACGCGGGGCTAGCGCGAATGGGAGGATCCTGGCCGGGTACGCGAGCTGCGTCGCTTGATACACGCGAATCCGTGTGAGTACCGGATCATGTCCTCGGTCACATCGACGGCTGGCCGTTGCCAGCTACGCGCTCCGCTCGCTGCGGCATCACGACGATACAGATCAGGATGAACGCGGCGAGCACAACCGACGCCGTGTAGCGACTGAGCTCGAGACCCCCGTTTGCGTGCGGCTTGTCGAGCAGGTCGCCAACCGTCGCGCCGAGCGGTCGTGTGAGGATGAACGCAGCCCAGAACAAGAAGGTGCGTGACACCTTTGTGAACAAGTATGCGGCGAGGACGAGCAACAAGCCGCCCGCAAACACCAGCGCGCCGCCTTCATAGCCGAGGCCGAGACCGGTGTCGGAGTCGGCCATCCAATCGCCGAGCGCGGTGCCTAGCGTCTGCGAGAACAGGATCGTCGTCCAGTAGAACAGCTCAGCCTTACGTGACGTGATCGACGCGATCGAGACCGAACCGAGCATGCGATGCCACAGCGCGAGCGTTCCGAACAGCAACGCGATCAGGATCGCCGTGCCGCCGAGGTAACCGATGCCCAACGACCGATCGAGTAGGTCGGCGAGTGTCGTCCCGACGGTCGTGGTGGCGACGATCACGACCCAGAACAAGATCGGGTGGAACCGCCTCGCGACGACCTGCGAGCCGACAGCGACCGCAAAGACCGCTGCGAAGATGAGCGTGCCGACGAGGTAGCCGAGGCCCATCGACATCGTCACCGCATCGCCGCCGGTCTCACCGAGCGTGGTCGCCGCGATCTTGATGACCCAGAACCCGATCGTAGCTTGCGGTACCTTACCGAGCGCGACTGCGACCATGCGCGACGCTACTGCGCTTCCATGATCGGATCGAGCGGTACGGCGAAGAGCTCGTGCACCGTCGCGACCCTGTCGCCCATACTGAGGAGCTTCTGGCATCGCGGTGATTGCGCGCGGAATCGCGAAGATAGCGCTCGCCATCGCTCGCGGTGCTCCGCCCGGGCGACCGCGCTTGCACACGCCGCAATACCGGAGACCGTCAGTGGCCGTGGTCCTGTCACGCTCGCTAACCAACAATCACGCGGCAGAGTCGTGGTTCTACTTGAATCTGAAAACGACTTTCAATACCGTTGCCGCGTGCGGGGCGTCCATTCTCCTTACGGCGCGCTGATCCGCTTGCGACGCCTGGAACACGGTCGCACGCTCCGCGACGTCGCGAGCGCGGTCGGGATCTCTCATCAATACCTCGCTGACGTCGAGATCGGCGTAGCTGGGCCGTTGAGGAAGTCCTTCGAACGCGCGCTGCTGCGATGCCTCCCCACCGTTTCGAAGCGAGAGCTCGACCACGCGCGCGACCTGTCGAAGCCGGTGCTCATCACTCTCAAGAACACGCCCAAGCAGTACATCGAAGTCACCAGAGCGATCGCGCGCCGGTACGCCCGCCGAGATCTGAGCCGCGAGCAAGTCGAGGAGCTACTTCGCATCCTCCATCAAAGCCATCGGCGGTCGGGACGATGACCGCGCGCTATAGTTAGCGTGGCGGCGAGACAACTAGCAGGTCCGATCCCTTCGAGTGCGACAAGTAGACCTTGCCCTCGCCTGTCACGACGCCGTTTCGTACGCCTTCTTCGGTTCTTACCGTCGCTGAGACCGTCAGCGCCCCTTGGCGGTCGAGGCTCGCGATGGTGAGGGTCGCCGCCTTCGCCGCGCCGGCATAGATCGTGTGGGTCGCCGACGCGTAGTCGAGATCATCCACGCCGTCGCCCGTGTCGATCGAACCGAGCGTAGCCCCGTCGTGTCCGGCGTCGAGGATCTCGACTCGCGTGCTACATGCAACGATAAGGAATCCTTCCGTCTCGGCGAGTCGAAGGCCATGTGGACCTTGCTCGCCGCACGAAGGCTTCCAGGTCGCGACCGTCTTGTGCGTATCGACGTCGATCGCGAGCGTTAGGTCCTTGTCTTCCAAGTTCGTGTAGAAGCGCCCGCGAGTCGCATCCGGTGCAAAGCCTTCTGGCTCGCCGTCGAAATCGAGCTTTGCCTTCTGCGCGAGCGTCGCGCCGTCGAGGATCCGGATCGACTTGTCACGCGGGGTGGTCACCCAGACTTCCTTCGTCTTCGCGACATACGAAATGCCGTCCGGCATCGAGTCGAGCTTGCCGCACGCACCTTTCGCCAGCTTGACTTCGTCGATCGCGCACACAGTGGAGTCGCCGCGATTCCCGACGTATACCGTGCCGTCGGCGCCGAGCGTGGCGGAGCTCGGTCCGACGGTGCGCTTCTTGCCCCTCCGCTCCACCTCTCGGGTCACGAAGCCTTCGATGCGCGACACCTTGCCGGTCGACACATCGACTACGTCGACCGATCCGGTGTTTCCGGCTGGCACCCAGACGGTCTTGGTGCGCGGGTTGTACAGCAGAAAATCCATCCCGATACCGTCGGGACCGCCGCCGGGCAGTGCGATCTCGCCGGTCGTGTACCCGTTGGCACGTGGCGGCTCCCGGGTCGCCGAGCCCGGCGTAGGCTTGGCTACCGTTCCGGATGACTTCGATTTGCAGCCGACGAGCAGCAGCGCGATGCTGAACAGAATGTACCTTCGCATGGGTGGAACGTTGCACGCGACAAGTGGCCATACAACCTGTCGCTGACCGAGCCTCCTACATGAAAGATCATTTACCCCGCTCGAACGAAGCCGCACTCGCGTCCGGGGCGATGAAGTCGCGCAGCGGCGCTCGAATTCGCCCGGTGAAGTAGCACCCGAAGCCAGGATAACGGTCGAGCTGTGGGTGGGCCTCGGCGATCGCGAGTCTGCGATGCGCACCATGACCGATCGCGATCGCGGACCGAAACTCGAAATCGGTCTCGTTGACCCAGTCGATGTCGACGAGCGTGACCCACTGATCGGGATAACGGCGACGCACCTCATCCCACGTGAGGCGTTCAGCGTTTTCGGTCACGCCAATAGATCCGGTTGACACGTAGCGCTCGCTCCCATCGATGTCACTTCACGCAGCCCGCTGAAGAGTGGCTCCGTCGATGCGGTAACCGCGTTTCTTCGACCGTGGACGAGGCTGGTCCGCCGTGAATGCAGGTGCAACGCCTTCGATCGGCGGATTTCGTTCGTGGAGTCGGAAGAATGCATGCGACCGGATCGCGTAGGCATCCGGTCCCTTCACCGCTTCGGCGCCGTTTTCCCAGCGGTTGACCGTCGCGCGCACGACGCCCAAGCGATGCGCGAACTCCTCCTGCGTGTCGCCGACCAACTTGCGGAGGTAACGAACCTCCATTGGAGCGAGCTCTTGGAGTTGGAGGAGGTCGACGGCGAGCAGAATCGCGATCTGATCCAAGAGCCCGCCGTACATGCTGACGTTCCCGCACTTCTGGCAAACGAGTGCGGGCATGTTGTGGACGACCACCTTCTTCATGTCGAGAAGCGGTCCGACATCGTGGTCGACATGCTTCTGAACAAGGTTGGCCTTGTGACAGACCCCGCAACGGATCTCGCTGGTTTTGGTTCGCATGTCCTATCCGTCCATGATCGTGATGAGGATGACCTGCTTGCCGAGATGATCTTTGTAGGCTCGACGCCGACCTTCGCGGTCGTCCCATCGAGCGCGGTTCCGGTGACTCGCCACGAGGTTCCAGACGCTAGCCGCGGCGCATCGGGGTACGTCGTGCAGGCTGAAGCCGTCGCCACGATCTTCTTGGCATCGAACACGCTGAAGCTTCGAGCCTTCGCACGTTTCTCGAAATGAGCATCGACGATGTTTCGGCCGCCTAGCATCGCCTCCTGGATCCAGGCGAGGGCCTCGGTAGCGTTTCTTGGACCAGGCACCGAATGTAACATAGTGTTACATGAGACAGCTGGTTGTCAAACCGGTCGAGAGCCCAAGCCGAGCTTGACCGTCCTACGCGTGTGATGGCGCGCCTCGGCAGCGTGAACCTTGTGTTGCGCGAGAAACGAGTGGTCGGGCCGTGCGGCGACAAGGACGTTCTCGTCACGTACGCGTGCAGCGCGGGAGACGCCCTCTCGATCATGATGCGAGACGTCGCCATCGGAAAGAGTGTCCGCGGCTCATCGAGGACGAAGAATTCACGCGCGGGGCTGGTGCCTCGACCTCTGCGACGCAGACGAAGAACGATGATCGTTGCATCGGCATGGCGGTGACCCGTTGGACGCCGACAAGCTGCGCCACGTCCTCCAGGACTTCGACACCCTGTTCGCGGTGGCCAACCCCACCGAACGCGAGCAGCTTCTGAAGCTCCTCATCAAACGGATCGTGTTCCGCGGCTTCGATGCCGAGGTAACGATGGAGCCTTTCAGCTCCGTTAACCTTCCCGGTGAAGGTTCGAAATTTCGAGCGTCTTGGCTCCGAAGGAGGGTTTCGAACCCCCGACCCGGCGGTTAACAGCCGCCTGCTCTACCACTGAGCTACTTCGGAAGAAGGGCCCTATAGATGACGCACGAGGTCGGGCCGTGTCAAGGACGGCGACCGCCGCGAACGGCTACTTGATGTAATACCGGCCGACAAACGTAATGATGTAGTCGTCGCCGGCCGCTTTGAGGTCGTCGGCGAACACGATGCCGGCGTCGAACTTCGCCATCGAGTAGAAGCCGCCGATCGCGACCGGGATGAAATCGGCAAACAGCACCTGGCCGCGCTTGCCGTTCTCACCGTTCGCGAACCAGATGTTCGCGAATTCGGTCGCGAAGAACGCGTAGATGTTCGGCGTGGCCTGGATCCCGACGCCGACCGGGAACGCGAAGGTCACCGGCTGGTTGTTGTTGAAGCCGATCGCGAGCTGGTAGCCGATCGGCGGGGGCTGGTAGTACTCGCCGAGGCCGGCGAGCGCGGTCGGGATGCCGTTGTTTCCCGTGAACACCGAGACCATCGGCGTGATCCGGTAGCGCAGCCACGCGCCGACCGACAGGCCGACCTTCGTGGCGCCGTCGAGGTTGAGGGTCAGCGCACCGGCCGCGGCGATGTCGAGCTTGTCGCGGTGGAACACGGCGTACGCGCCGTGGAACGCGAGCAGGCCGCCCGCCGAGGCGTCCGGGTTAAGGATCGCGGAGTAGTCGGCGCCGACTTCGAGGTTCGGAATCACGCCGTAGCTCGCGCCGAGCGACAGCAGCTCGGTGGTGTCGTGGCTGACGATCCCGGTCGGCGAGGTGGCGGTGACCTCGACGATCGGGATGCCGCCGTGGAGCTCGAGCTTGCCCTCGGGCGTGATCAGCGAGCGGTTGCCGATCTCGCTCGACCAATCGCTGTCGACCGGCGGCGCGGGGTCGGCGGGCGGATCGGCGAACGCGGTCGACGAGCTCAGCAGGCCGGCGCTTGCCAGCAACATCGCGCGCATCGTCATCCCGAAATCATCCCGCGCGACGCGATCGGGCGGCAAGGCCTATCGCGCGATCTTGCCGCGGTCGCCGAGGTATTCGCGCAGCATGACTTCAGACGACACACCGCCAACGACTTGCGGCTGAGCTCGCGACCGCTCGAGTGCGAACCCGACGATCTGCTGGATCGCTTGCTCGTAGGTCCGGCCACTCGCACGCACGCATTGCGCGTAGGCGCAGCCATCGGCGAGGTCGGGGTTCGGGTTGACCTCGAGGATGAACGCCTCGCCGGTCTTGGGATCGAGGCGCATGTCGACGCGCGCGTAGTCGCGACAGCCGAGCGCCTCGTAGGCGCGCAACGCGATCGACTGGATGTTCGCGACGATCTGCGGGTCGAGGTCGTCGACCGGGCACTTGCTCTCCATCGAGTGGTAGTCGCGAGAGAACGGATCCCACTTCGCGCGGTAGGTGATGATATTCGGCAGCTTGCGGCCTTCGTTATCGGTGCCGCCCTTGAACTGCATCTCGTACAGCGGCATCGCCTCGGGCGGATTGTTGCCGATGATCGCGCAGTGGATCTCGCGGCCTTCGATGTACTCCTCGACCAGCGCCGCCATCTTGTGATCGCTCCGCACGTGGGCGATCCGCGCATCGAGCTCCGCGCGGTTGTGGACGACCGAGCCGGCGTCGATACCGCCCGAGGCGTCTTCGTACGCGGGCTTGATCATCAGCGGATAGCGCAGATCGAGGTCTTTCGGCGCGACGTTGCCGGTGACGACGACCGCGCGTGGCGTCGGCAAGCCGGCGTTGCGCAGGATCGCCTTCGCGTGCGGCTTCTTCTGACACAGCGACAGCGCGAGCGGCCGGTTGCCGGTGTACGAGATGCCGAGCAGCTCGAACAGCGCGGGGACGTGATGCTCGTGCTCGAGGTCGTCGTGAAACCATTCGACGAGGTTCACCACGACGTCCGGCTTGTCGGCCGAGATCGCATCGAGCATCGCCTTCAGGTCGTCTTGAATGTTGACCGCGGTCGCGTGATGGCCGGCCGCGCGCACGCAGTCGGCGATCAGCTCGATCTCCTCGGCGACCGTATCCCACGGCTCGATGATCTTCGACGAATCCCAATCCGGGCTTCGTCGGCCTTCGCGGCGCCAGTGCTCGACGACGTCCTCGTCGGTCTGGTTCCACAAGATCAATACGCGTGCGCGATCCATGCGACCCGACTACTCATACACAGGTACCACTGTGTGCGCGCGATGTCGATTGCGATGCGATCTCAGGTGACGGTCATCCGATCGACGCGGTGCCCTGTCTCGTGCCCCACGGTTGCTTCGCGGCCACGTCATCCGCGCGCCGGCGTTGCTCGGGTGTCAGGCCGGCGCCGATCGCCGCGGTGAACCAAGCCGCGAATTCCCCCGCGGTCGCGATCCGATCGCGCCGATCCTTCGCGAGGCCGACCGCGAGCACGCGATCGACGTCGCCGGGCAGCTGCGCGAGGATCGACGGCTGCGTCGGCACTCGATACACGACGTCGTACAGCGTCGTCGGTACGTCCTTGCCCGAGAACGCGGGATGACCGGTGACCGCGCGGTACACGATCGCGGCGAGCGAGTAGACGTCGGCGCGATGATCGACGTCCTCGCCCTTCGCCTGCTCGGGCGCCATGTAGGCCGGTGTGCCGATGACGTGCCCCTTCGTCAGGGTGCCGGTCGAGCCGTGCTTGCTGACGCCGAAGTCGAGCACCTTCCAGACGCGCGCGTTGCCTTGGTCGGCGTGGAACACGTTGTGCGGCTTGAGATCGCGATGGACGATGCCCCCGGCCCGCGCCGCCTCGAGCCCGGCGGCGACTTGTTCGACGAGCTGGCGCACCGGCTCGAGCGCGAGCTTGCGCTGCCGGCGCAGCTGGTGCGCGAGGTCGTGGCCGCGCAGCCGCTCCATCGCGAGGAACGGGACCTCGCCGACCGTCGTGCCGACCTCCAGCACGCGGACCACGTTCGGGGAGTCGAGCTTCGCGGACGTCTTGGCCTCGCGGATGAACCGCTGGACGTGAGTCGGATCGCCGAGTGCGCCGGGATGGAGCAGCTTGACCGCCGCCTCGCCGCCATCGGGGGTGCGCGCTTCATAGACCTCGCCCATGCCGCCGCGACCGATCAGCACGCCGAGCTTGAACGAACCGACGGTCTGGTCGGTGAATCGACCCGGCCCGCCGATCTTGAGCGCGCGATCGAGCTCGGCCCGCGCTTCGGCGAGCAACGCCTCGCGTTGCGCGACACCGCGCACTGCTTGCTCGAGCTTGTGCACCGCATCGAGCGTGACGCGTTGACTGACCCGGCCGGTATAGAACGCGATGAAGTAGAGGAACTCGACGACGAGCAGCACCGCGACTTGCTCGAACGTCTTGAGCCCCGTCATGTTGACGATGCCGCGATCGACGAGCAACCCGGCCGCGATGCCGCCGCCGAGCACGAGGTGGAGCAACGCCACGACGATGTACATGCCGGTCGTCACTCGCCCGTTCGAGCCGAGGCTGAAGAAGTAGATGCCGTAGACGATCATCGCGGCCACCGGCGAGCCCGCGCCCCAGTAATAGACGCCGCCGTACGAGCCGAACGCGATGACGAGCGCAGGCCCGAGCACGCGCCGCGGCCCGTAGGTCGCGGGATCCCGGGTGACGTGGAGCATCCACGCAGCGCCGATCGTCGTGAGGATGCAGCCGAGCATCACGACGCGAAACGCGATCGGATCGCCGCTCGTGGTGAACGCGCCGATCAAGCCGGCGAGGCACGTGAAGATCGCGACCTTGAGAAACACCTGGGTCCGCGCGATCTCTTCGAGGCGCATCGCCTCGACCGGCGACGCGGTCATCGAGAACTTTGTCTGATGCGAATCGGTCGACGCGCGACGGCGCGGCAGGTCCGCGGTCGATTGCGCGTGTAGGTCCACCACGACCGGTGGCATCACGGTCGCGGTCGGCGCGGGCTCCGGCTCTTGCGCCGCCTCGAGGTCGTCGGCCTCGGTATCGCCGTCGTGATCCCCGTCGACGCGATGCTGCGGCCCGAGATCGACCGTCGGACGGTCGTCATCCCCTGGGTGCCTTACCGCCACCGAAAAAGCATATGCCGCGGCGTCAGCGAGGGCCAGAACGACTCTTACGGGTCCTACAACCGGCCCGGGGTCTCGCAGTACGCGAACGTCTCGGTCTGGCACGTACAGCCATGTTCGTCACACGTGCAATTCATGCCGGTGTAGACCGCTTCGCAATCGCTGCGCGCGGTGCAGGCCGCCTCGTCGGTGAGGGACTCACATGCGGCGGGTGCGGTCTCGGGGGCGCAGCTCGTGAAGCTCGCGCTCGTCGTAGCGCCGGTGTACGTCGTGGTGCAATCGTCGCGCGTCGAGCAGCCGGTCGCGTCGAGCGTCGCGCACGCGCCGGTGAACCCTTCGTAGGGACCGGCCGCGTCGCAGGTCCAGAACTTCGTCTCGGCTCCGTTGGTGTCGTAGGTCGCGTGGCAGCCGGTCGCGCTCAAGCAAGCTTGCTCGGCGAGGCCGGTGCACGCGCTATCGCACTGCGGCCAGCCAGGGAACGGCTCGCAGCCGCCAGAGCCGTCCGGGCCCTGGTCATAGCAAGGCTGGCAGTCCTCGTAGCCCGACACCGGGTACGCGACGCACTGGTTCGTGGACGGATCGATCAAGTCCAGTTCGAGGACCTTGGCGACCGCACAACCGGCGTCGGGTTGGGTATCGTCGCCGTGGCCGCTACTGTTGTAGAGCGAGCACGCCGAGGTTGCCCCCAACGCGGCGAACGCCACGGCGAGCATCGCCTTCATCGTGGAGTCTCGCAGTCGAGGAAGGTCTCGCTCGCGCACGTGCAGCCGCTCGCATCGCACGTGCAGTTCATGCCGGTGTAGACCGCTTCGCAATCACTGCGGGCGGTGCACGTCGCCTCCTCGGTGAGCGTGGCGCATGCCGGGGCCGGGACTTCGGGCGCGCAGCTCGCGAAGATGAAGGTCGGCGCCGAGTTCGAGCCCGTGCTCTGCGGGCCGAGGTCGCTGAACGTCGCGGCGCAATCGTCGCGGGTCGAGCAATCCTGCGCGTCGAGCGCCTTGCACGCCGCGGTGGAACCACCCGACGGGGTGAGCGCGTCGCACGTCCAGAAGCTCGTGCCGGTTGTGGTGGTCTCGTAGGTCGCGTGGCAGCCGCTCGTGGTCAAGCACGCTTGCTCGGCGAGACCGGTGCACGCGCTGTCGCACTGCGCCCAGTCGGGAGGATCCACGCCGCTGCCCTGGTCGGGACACGGTTCGCACCCGCACCAGCCGCCGCCGAGCGCGAACGTCTCGCACTGGTTCGTCGACGGATCGATCAAGCTCTCGGCGGGTTCCTTCGCGACCGCACAACCCGCGTCGAGCTGGGTGTTGCCGCCGTTGTACAGCGAGCACGCCGAGGTCACGGCGAGCAACGCGACGAGCGCCTTCACAGGCCGCCCGCCCCTTCGCACCGCGAGAATGTCTCCGAGTCGCAGGTGCACGTGCCGTTCGCGTCGCACGTGCAGTTCACGCCGGTGAACACCGCCGCGCAATCGCTGCGCGCTTCGCACGCGCTCTGGGTCGTCAGCGTCGTGCAGTCCGGGGTCGGGCACGACGCATCGGGGATGCAGTAGCCGCTCCAGCAACCGTCGGTGATGCCCGGCGTCGTGTTCGGCGGGCACGCCGGCGGCGCCATCGCGCACATCGGGCCGCTGCTCGTGCACGTGCCGGGGTCGCCCGGGCCGCAGTCCGCGCTCGGGATGCAGTAGCCGCTCCAGCAGCCGTCGAGGATGCCCGGCACGGTGTTGACCGGGCACGCCGGCGCCGCGATCGAGCACATCGGCCCGGTGCTCGTGCACGTGCCGGGGTTGCTGCCGTCGGGGATGCACAGGTTCGAGCAGTTCGTGCTGCCGTCGCCGGACATCGCGCAGGTCTGCGCGCAGTCGTAGCCGGTCGGGCACGACATGTCTTCGCCGCACGCTTGGTCGGGCACGCACACCGCGGAGCACGTCATGCACGGCGTCTTCGGCTCGCTACCGTTACTGCCGCTGCAGCCCACGGTGCACTCCTGGGCACAGTGCGCTCCGGAGCCGCACGATCCGTCGGCGCCGCACGTCGTCGGGTTCTCGGCGGCACACGATTCGAAGCTCGTGGTCGAGCCGTCGCTCGCGTAGATCGAGATGCAGTTGTCGTGATCGGAGCAGTCCTGCGAGCCGAGGCCGTCGCATGCGGTCTCGACCGGACCGTTCGGCGCGACCGCTTCGCATTCCCAGTACGAGGTGCTGGCATCGGTCGCCGATTGATCGATGAAGAACGCGTGACAGCCCGCCGCCGCTTCACAGCTCGTCAGATCGAGCCCGTTGCAGCCGCTCGTGCACTGCGCCCAGTCGCCGGGGATCGCTTCGGGCGGCGTTTCGTAGCAAGGCCCGCACGAGTCGGTGCAGCCGCCGCCGCCGTCGGAGAACGACTGGCACGAGCCGGTGTCCGGGTTGATCAGCATCTTGACGATACCGGAGCTCTCGCCACGGCTGGCCCCGGCGCAGACGTCATCGCCATTGCCAGGCCAGTACAGGCTGCAGCCGCCGAGGAATGCGCACAGGACGGCTAGCCTCATCTTCATGGCGGTGAGCTTCAGCAAGCCTCGCGCCACCGGAATTCGCGGCGCAAGTGCGCGATCGCGCTCGGCAACCCGAGGTTCCGCCTCGAAAATCTGAGTCCGGGCGCGCTTCGATCTACCTGGTTTTCGACGCCCCCGCGCCTTGTGCCGGCTCGCGGCCCCTCATTAGATCCGCTGCGTGCGCGGCTCCTTTCATCCCTGGCTCGCCTTCGTCAGCTTCTTCAAGATCCTGTTCGGACGCCCGCTGCCGGCCGAGCTCGGCGACCTGTTGCCGGAAGCGGCGAGACCGAAAGCACTCCCGGCCGCGAAGCCGGAGGTCGCGAAGACCGAGCCCAAGCCCGAACCGAAACCGGATCCGGTGAAAGCGGCGAAGCTATCGGCGGCGCAACATCAGCGCGATGGCGCGCTCGCGTTGCTCGCGTTGTTGCAGCGCGAGGGCCGGCTCGTCGACTTCGTCCGCGATTCGGTCGACGGCGCGAGCGATGCGGACATCGGCGCCGCGGCGCGCGAGGTTCATCGCGGTTGTCGCAAGGTGCTCGATCAGCACGTCACGCTCGAGCCTGTGATGCCAGGCGACGACGACGCGAAGGTCAGCGTGCCGAAGGGCTTCGACCCGGCCGAGATCCGGCTGATCGGCGAGGCGAAGGGCGAGCCGCCGTTCGCTGGCACGCTGCGCCATCACGGTTGGCGCGCGGTCGACACGAAGTTGCCGACGCTCGCCGAGGGCGTCGATCGCACCGTGATCGCACCGGCGGAAGTCGAGGTATGACCCGCGTCCTCGGCATCGACCTCGGGACGACGAGCTCCGCGCTCGCGGTCGCGGACGACGAGCACGCGGCGCGAGCGCACGACATCGCGCAAGTCGTCGGGCCGGGCGAGGTCGAGGCGCGGCCGACGCTGCCGTCGTTCCTGCTGCTACCGACCG
The DNA here is from genome assembly GCA_963848295.1 of uncultured delta proteobacterium. Taxonomy (GTDB): domain Bacteria; phylum Myxococcota_A; class Polyangia; order Haliangiales; family Haliangiaceae; genus JABFXX01. Next base: position 1,692,480 of record CAWKDB010000010.1, read on the forward strand.
AGCAAGAGGTCCCGGCGGCGCAGCTCCAGCTGCCGTGGTCCGGCAAGCTGCGTTACGCGGTCGGCACGTTCGCGCGCGAGCGCGGCGCCGAGCTGCCGCATCGGCTCGTCGCCTCGGCGAAGTCGTGGCTGTGCAACTCGGCGATCGATCGTACCGCGCAGGTGCTGCCTTTTTCCCTCTCCAGGGATTCCGAAGCGGCTCGCGGCGCGCAACGCGAGCTCGAGGCGGCGATGGCCGATGGCGAGCGGGTCTCGCCGGTCAACGCGTCGGCGCGCTACCTCGCGCACCTCCGCGCCGCCTGGGACGACGAGCACGAGGACGAGCCGGCCGACGAGCAAGACGTGCTCGTCACCGTGCCGGCGAGCTTCGATCCGGTCGCGCGCGAGCTGACGGTGGTCGCGGCGCGCGAGGCGGGGTTCGCGAACATCACGCTGCTCGAAGAGCCGCAGGCGGCGTTCTATGCGTACCTCGCGGCGCGCGGCGAGCGCTGGCGCGATGACCTGAAGCCAGGCGACGTCGTGCTCGTATGCGATGTCGGTGGCGGCACGACCGACTTCTCGCTGATCGAGGTCGCGGACGACGGTGGCACGCTCGCGCTCGAGCGCATCGCGGTGGGCGATCACATCTTGCTCGGCGGCGACAACATGGATCTCGCGCTCGCCGCGCTCGTCGCCAAGCAACTCGCCGACGCCGGCAAGACACTCGATGCGCTGCAGCAACGCGCGCTCGTGCACGCGTGTCGCCGTGCGAAGGAGACGTTGCTCGCCGATGATGCGCCGTCGTCCGCGCCGATCGCGATCCTCGCGCGCGGCAGCAAGCTGATCGGCGGCACGATCAAGGTCGACGTCACGCGCGCCGACGCGGAAGCCCTGCTGGTCGACGGCTTCCTGCCGAGGGTCGGCGCCGAGGCGCGCGCCGAGAAGCGCCGTGCCGGCGGCTTGCGCGAGATGGGCTTGCCATACGCGCACGACCCGGCGATCACGCGTCACCTCGCCGAGTTCCTGGGCCGGTTCGGTCGGATGCCGACCGCGGTGTTGTTCAACGGCGGCGTGATGAAGTCGTCGCGGCTGCGCGAGCGGATCGTCGAGCTGCTGCGCACGTGGGCAGGTCGCGACATCGCGGTCCTGCAAGGTGCGGATCTCGATCTCGCCGTCGCGCTCGGCGCCGCGCACTACGGCCGAGTCCGCCGCGGCAAGGGCGTGCGGATCCGCGGCGGCACCGCGCGCGCGTATTACATCGGGATCGAGAGCGCGATGCCTGCGATCCCCGGGTTCGCGCCGCCGGTGAAGGCGCTGTGCGTCGCGCCGCAGGGCCTCGAGGAGGGCCAATCGGTCGCGCTGCCCGACGACGAGCTCGGCTTGATCGTCGGCGAGACCGCGACGTTCCGATTCTTCGCCGCGGCGACGCGCAAAGAGGATCCGGCCGGCGCGCTGATCGACGCCGACGCCGCCGGCATCGTCGAGCTCGATCCGGTCGAGAAGCTCGTCGAGGCCGAGGGCGAGCGCACGGCGGGCGAGCTGGTGCCGGTGCGGCTCGAAGCTCACGTCACCGAGGTCGGCACGCTCGAGCTCTGGTGCGTCGCGCGCGACGGCCACGGCCGATGGAAGCTCGAGTATTCGGTGCGCGAGCGCGATTAGAGGTACCCTGGCCGTTATGGCCACCGCGCTCGATACCATCGCTCATGTCATCTTGCCGAACGTGATGAAGCTGAAGGGCGCGTCGGTCGTGATGTCCGCGATGGAGCGCCGGGACGTCTCGTTGTTCGCGCACGTCTGGGAGCAGACCGGCGTGACGCACACGCCGCAGGTCGTCGCGAAGGAACACGATGCGTGGCGGATCGGCGTGATGTCGCTCCCCAAGCCGAACGAGATGGGCGAGGCGTTCATGTGCGCGTTCGTCGCGAAGAAGCAGGACGCCGCGATGGCGCGGTACTTCACGCTCGAGAACGACTACGTGCTCGCGACGAAGACGCATCGCACGCTGCTATGCGAGCGCGATGGCGCGCGCATGGTGAGGGTCGGCGATGGGCCGCCGGTGACCGGCGACTTCGCGGCCGATGCGAACGCGTTCGTCGAGGCGATCGTCGTCGTGCTCACGAAGTAGTCACGGGTTGCTGATCGAGGCGTACGCGAGCGCCTGCCAGCCGTCGCTCATCGACCGGTCATATCAGGACCAGCTCGCCGGCTGTCATGCGGCTGCGGATGCGGTAAGACCGCGCCGTGGCCGCGCGCTACCTGATCGGCATCGACCTCGGCACGACGAACTCGGCGGTCGCGTTCGTCGACACCGCGGCGGCCGATCCGCGCGTCCGGGTGTGCGAGGTCGCGCAGCTGATCGCGCCGGGGGAGGTCGCGGCGCGCCGCCAGCTTCCGTCGTTCATCTATCTCGCGGGCGAGCACGACCTCGCACCACACGAGACCGCACTGCCGTGGAATCCGCCGTCGCGTGTCGTCGTCGGAGAGCTCGCGCGGGCACAGGGCGCGCGCATGGCATCGCGGATGATCTCGTCCGCGAAGTCGTGGCTGTGTCATCCCGGCGTCGACCGCAGCGCGGCGATCTTGCCGTGGGGCGGAGTCGACGTCCCGAAGCTGTCGCCGATCCAGGCGCAAGCCGAGATCCTCGGTCATATTCGCGGCGCGTGGGACGCCGCGCACCCCGACGCCTTGCTCGCGGCGCAAGAAGTCTTGATCACGGTGCCGGCGAGCTTCGACGAGGCCGCGCGCGAGCTCACGCTGCAGGCCGCTGCGAAGGCGGGATATCCGCCGGTCGTGCTGCTCGAAGAGCCACAGGCGGCGTTCTATGCGTGGCTCGACGGCAAGTCGGGGAACCTCGCACCTGGCGAGCGCGTGCTCGTGTTCGATGTCGGCGGCGGTACGACCGACTTCACGCTGATCGACGCCGATGCCGATGGGTTCACGCGCACCGCGGTCGGCGATCACCTGCTGCTCGGCGGCGATAACCTCGACCTCACGCTCGCGAAGATCGTCGAGCAACGGGTCGCCGCGAAGACCGGCAAGAAGCTCGACACGCTGCAGTGGCACGGCCTCGTTCACGCGTGCCGGCTCGCGAAGGAAGCCCTGCTCGGTGACGCCCCGCCGGCGAGCGCGCCGATCGCGGTGCAGAGCCGCGGCAGCAAGATGATCGGCGGCACCGTGCGCGACGAGATCACGCGCAGCGAGCTCGATCACATCCTGTTCGATGGCTTCTTCCCGATCGTCGCCCGCGATGCGCAGCTGTCACGCGCGCGCGGCGGGTTACAAGAATTCGGCCTGCCCTACGCCGCCGATCCGGCGATCACCCGTCACCTCGCGTCGTTCGTGCAGCGCCATGTCGCGGCCGGCGCGCGGATCGACGCGGTGCTCTTCAACGGCGGCGCGATGACGCCGGCATCCTTGCGCGCGCGTGTGCTCGACCAGATCGGACGCTGGCAGAGCAGCAGGCCCCGCGAGCTCCCGGCCGCGATGCCCGAGATGGCGGTCGCGCAAGGCGCGGCGTACTACGGGCTCGTCCGCCGCGGCCTGGCGACCCGGATCAAGGGCGGCACGCCGCGCGCGTTCTACGTCGGCGTGGAGACCGGCGGCGCCGACCGCATGGCGGTGTGCCTCGCGCCGGGAGGGCTCGAAGACGGCGCGCGGGTCGAGCTCGCGCGCGACTTCACGCTCGTGACGAATCGGCCGGTCAGCTTCCGGTTGTACTCGAGCAGCTCGCGTGAGGACTCGCCCGGTGCGCTCGTGCCGATCGGAGATGGCCGGCCCGAGACGCTCGACGACGGCAGCGACTTGCTCGAGCTGCCGCCGATCGTCACGGTGCTGCGCGCGCGGGGCCGCAGCGAGGTCACGGTCCGGCTCGCCGTTCACATCACCGAGCTCGGCGCGCTCGAGATCCTGTGCGTGGACCATGGCGAAGCGCACGAGCAGTGGAAGCTCGCGTTCGACATGCGCTCGGGCGGTGCGGCCGCGGCGCCGAGCGACGGCAGCGAGTCGCATCCCAAGACCGACGAGGCGGTCGCGCTCGTGAAACGAGCGTTCGCGTCCGGCACCGGCTTGCCGACGCTCGCGCGCGATCTCGAGACGTTGCTCGAAGTCCGCCGTGACGAGTGGACGATGCAGACCGCGCGCGCGTTGTTCGATGCGCTGCTCGAGGTCGCCCCCGATCGCAAGAAGTCCGCGGATCACGAGCAGCGCTGGCTCAACCTCGCCGGGTTCTTGCTTCGGCCCGGCACCGGCGCACCGCTCGATGCATGGCGATCGCGCGTGATGTGGGGCGTGTTCAACGAAGGGCTCGCGTTCGGGAAAGTCGAGCCGAACAAGCTCGCGTGGTGGATCGCGTGGCGGCGGATCGCCGGCGGCTTGGTGAAGGGTCAGCAAGAGCAACTGTGGGATCGGCTGTCCCAGCTGCTGTTGCCGAGCACCAAGCAGAACAAGAGGCTCGCCGACGTGAAGCCGAGCAAGCAGGAGCTCGCCGAGATCTGGCGAACCGTCGCGAGCCTCGAGCGCCTGCCCACCGCACACAAGGTCCGGCTCGGCGACGAGGTCGTGCAGCGTATGGCGACGAAGAGGGGCCTCGAGGACGGCGTTCATCTGTGGGCGTTGTCTCGCCTCGGCGCGCGCGTGCCGCTGTACGGACCACTCGACGCCGTCGTTGCACCATCGAAGGTGTCGGCGTGGATCGCCGCGGTGCTCGACGCGGAATGGCCGGAGCCCGACAAGGTCGCGTTCCCGCTCGCGCAGCTCGGGCGGCGCACCGGCGATCGCACGCGCGACATCGACGACGCGACCCGCAGCAAGCTCGCCGCAGTGGTGCGCGCGCTACCCGGCGGCGATCGCGCGGTCGTGCTGCTGGAGCAAGTGGTCGCGCTCGAAGCGCGGGAAGAGCGCGTCGCGCTCGGCGATACGCTGCCCGCGGGCTTGCGACTCGTGCTCGATGGATCGAACGTCGCGGACTAGCTCGGGTAGACTTGGCAGTGGTGCGCGCTAGCTTCTTGCTCGCAGCGATCGTCGTCGCGACGGGCTGTGGTCGCGTGCGGTTCGACGATCGCGGCGATGCCGAGCCGTCCGACGCCGGTTGCACGTTCGGGCCGTGGACCGCACCGCGCGCGCTGACCGAGCTAGCGAGCACGAGCGACGAGTACGGGCCGTGGCTATCGGCGGATCGCTTGACCGCGGTGTTCGCGTCGGATCGCAGCGGTGGATTCGAGATCCTGACCGCGCAGCGCGCCACCGTGCAATCGCCGTTCGCCGCACCGACCGTGATCGCGCTCGGCCCGAGCACGTACGGCGATCCGTATGTGTCGCCGGACGGGCTGACGCTGTGGCTCGACAGCGAGCCGACGGTGACGATCCTCCAGTCCACCCGCGCGACCGTGGGCGCGGCTTTCGGTGCTCCGGTCGTCGAGACCGAGCTCGCGCTCGGGCGCGACGAGTTCAACCCGAGCCTGTCGCTCGACCAGCTCAGGATCGCATTCGATACGCTCACGACGCCACAGGTCGTCTACATCGCGACGCGCGGCCGCGTCATCGACCCGTTCGACGCGCCGCAACCGGTGCCGTCGCTCGAGGTGGCGGCGCAGAATTGCTGCGTGAGCTTTTCCGGTGATGGCACGTTCGTGCTGATCGCCAGCGACCTCGACACGCCGAGCGTGCTCCACATCTATCAAGCCGCCGACAATGGCGACGGCACGTTCGGCGCACCGGTCGAATTTGCGCCCACGCTCGTCGGCAGCGACGGCACGAACGACTCGGATCCGTACATCACGCCGAGCGGCGACGCCGTGATCTTTGGATCGGAGCGCGCGCCGAGCCTCGGCGGTTACGATCTGTTCGAGATCGATCGCGAGTGTCTGTAGCGGCACTCTGCGCGAGGTAGTACGTGCCGCCGCGCACGAGCACCGTCACCGTACGCGCCGGGCTGCCGAGGCCGCGCACCGCGGTCTGCGCCCGAGCGAGCGACGCGAATGGCCCGTCGCTGGGGTCGGCGTTCGGCGCGGCGAGCGTGCCCGACCACGCGTCGTTGCCGTCGGTCGCGACGAAGAAGTCGGCGGTCGGTGAGCCCGGGTTGCACGCGGCCGAGCCCATCGCATCGCCGCCCCCCGCGGCGTCGCCGGGCGGCGGCGAGGAGTCTGGCTGACCCTCACTGGCGGAGTGACATCCGAACCCGAGGACACCGAGGACAAGAGCTAAGCGCAGCATATGCGTGCCACGAGTGCAGCCGGCATGCCGCGAAGGGCCTGCGCGCGGTACGCACGTTCGCGCACCGCGTGATGCCAACCGTCCGCCGCGGGGGCGATGTCCGGCAGACCGGTCAGGTCAGCGCGAGCCCATGAACAACAGCGCGAACTGACGCAACCGCAACACCGATGGGATGCCCTCCGCCGAGCTGAACGACAGCGTGTCGGCGAACTTCACGTTGTCGGCGGCTTGCCACGCGACGTATGCGGTGCCGGCCGGAGATCCGAGCAGCGCGTTGAGCTTGGTCTCGTATTCGCCTTGGACCTTCGCGACCATCGCATCGCCTTCGGCGCCGAGCCGACCCTCGATCGCATCGGCTTGCGACGTGATCCGGTTCTTGTACTCGAGCGTCTCGGCTTGGATGTTCTTGATCCCGATCAAGTAGTCCTCGCCGACCGAATCGGCGTCCATGCTGAACGCCTTCGCGGCCTCGGCCTTCTTCGCGGCGAGATCGGCGGGCGACAGCGACACGAGCCTCGCGCGCGATGCACCGGGGGTCGCGTCTTCGACGCCGAGCAAGCCGACCTGGTAATCGCGCTCGAGCTCTGCGATCCGCTTCGCCCATTCGGCCGCTTTCTGGGACACCTGTGCGCTCGTGCCTTGCTGATAGTTATCGAGGCTCTGCTGCGTGTTCGCGAGCTTCTGGGTCGCGGCGTCGAGCAGCTTGTTCTGCGCGTTGAGCTGGATCTGCTGGAGCTGCTTCTCGTACTCGTCGCGGAACGTCACGGCGCGGACGAGCACGGCCTGAGCCTCGAGGTGCATCGCGCCGAGCTGCTTGTTGAGTGCCTTGAGCGCGGCTCCGCTCGCGTCGAGTCGCTCCTTGGTCGTATAGAACCCGGCGGAATCGAGCGCGGCCATCTGCTCGCGGAGCACGCTCGTCGCGGTCTCCTCGGCGAGCCGCATGTAGCGATAGCGACCATCGGGATCGAGCACGTGATTGCCGGCCTCGACGAGCAAGTGCGCCTCGCCCGGCTTGATCCGGACCGGCACGGAGACGTCGATGTCGACCGTATTGTTGTCCTTCGTGCGAATGACGAGCGGCTTCTGCGGGCCGACCTTGTCTTCGGTGAAGTCGAGCACGAAGTAGTTGCTCGGCAGCAAGATGTACTTGTGCATGCCCGGGATCCGCATGTGCCAGCCCGGGCCGAGGTCGGTGTCGAGCACGCCGCTCGCCGCGCTCTGCCGCACGCCGATCTGGTTCGGGCCGACCGTCGTGGTGAACACCGAGCTGACCAGCCACAGCACGAGCGCCGAGAGCACGACGACCTTCGAGATCCGTACGAGTGTCTTCACTTCGCACCTCCGACGTTCTCGAGCTGGACTCGGGTCGGATTGCCGTCCTGGCGCACCGGTTGGATCTCGATCGTCACGCCCTTGAGGCGATCGCCGAGCCGCTCCATCACGCGCTCGACCGGCTGGTTGCGGAACGCGTCGATCTCCGCTTTGCGCGCTTGATACTGCGCGTCGAGCTGGCCCTTGAGCTCGTCGGCCTTGCTCTTCGCGGCCGAGCGCGCCGCTTCGCCGGCGGCGAGCTTGTCGACGCGATAACCGTCGACCTCGCGATGGGTCTCCGCCTTCGCGGCGACCGCTTCGGCGAGCGCGGCTTCGAGCTCGGCGCGCTTGGTCTGGTTGATCTTGTTCTGATCGCGTTCGACCTCGGCGAGCTTGCGGGCGCGCTCGGTCTGCGCGCGCTCGAGATCCGAACCGATCACGGCGAGCTGGTTCTCGGCCTGGTTGCGCGCCTCGATCAGGTCCTCGTACTCCTTCGAGAACCGCGGGCGCGGCGTCACGATGCTCGTGACCTCGATGCCATGCTCGCCGAGCATCTTGTTCATGCCTTTCTTCGCGAGCGCTTCGGCGTCGCCGAACATCGTCGGGTTCGACGCGTCGATCGTCGTCAGGTTACCGAACTCGTCGCGCATGATCGCGCGCACGTACGGCAGCATCCATTCATAGTAGGCGTGGTCGAGGCCGGAGTCGCGCAGCGTCTCGTCGGCCTTGCTCGGAATCGCGCGGAACAGGATCGTCGTGTCGTTGAACGAGAAGCTCGAGCCGTCCTTCGCGCGAACGTCGAGCTCGCGAACTTCGAGCGGACTCTTGTTCGCGTTGCCGCGCAGGTGAAACGTCTGCGGGCTGACGTCGAGGATGTAGACGTCCTGGATCCCGAACGGCAGCCGCGTGATGAGGCCCGGCTGGGTGATGACCTCCATCGACCCGGTGACGTTGTTGACGCGCACCGCGACCTGGCCGGCTTCGACCGACGCGCACGAGTGGAACCCGACCAGCGCGAGCACGATCGCGCCGCCGGCGAGCCACAGCCGCGAAGGCTCGCTGCCCGCGCCGCGCAGGACGTTGAAGATCGACCGAACGCGGTCTTTAGGATCCTTGGGATCAGCCATATCGCCTCCATCGCGCACCTTAGCCGTTCTGTCGGCGGCGCACGACGACGGCGAGCAGATCTTCGCTCGGCGGACCGGCGCGCAACGCGGTCTCGACCACCACGCTCGCGAGCCGGCCGCCGGCCGGCGCGATCTCGCGCAGGGTCTCGAGCCAACGCGCGTCATCGTTGCCGCGCAGCCCGGTCGAGGCGACGACGACGAGCGTCGCAGGTGGATAGCCGGTGCGGCCTCGCGTCGCGATCGACAAGCTCGCACCGCTGTGCTCGCCGCTCGCGCCTGGCCCGATCGCGATCGGCCTCGGTCGCGGACCGCCGCGCGCGGAGCCGGCCGGAAACTCGGCGTCGATGTCGATCGGCCCGACGAGTGCCGCGCCGGGATGTCCGGCGCACGCCCACTCGATCAGCTGCTGGTCGGCGTCGAGGATCGCGAGGAACGCCGCGACCGGCTCGCCGCCTCGCATCACGCCGTCCGCGCTCGCTTGCATCGCCTCGAGCAGCTCGTCGAGCCGCAAGCCCGATGCTCCAGTCGTCGCCGCCGCAAAAGCGCCGGTCACCGCCGCGGTCGCGAGCGCGGCAGCGACACCGTGCGCCTGGGATTCGGTGACGAGCAACGCGAGCCGGCCGTCGCCGAGCTCGGTCGCCGACCAGCCCGCGCCGCCGCGCTTCGCGGTGCGATACTCCACCATCACCGCCCACCGTCCGAGCTCGGCATCGCGGCTCGCCGAGGCCTGCAGGCGCAGCGCGTCGGCGACCTCGACCTCGCGTTCCGTCTCGCGTTCGCGCGCCGCGGATCGCGCGAGCCCGATGAACGTCATCGCGCGTGCCGCGGCTCGCGCCGACTCGATGATCAGCCCGCGCTCGCCTTCGCGCAACGCGCGATCGTACGTCGCCTCGACCAGACCGACGAGCTCGCCGCGATCGACGAGCGGCACGAGCAAGTCGACGCCGCGCGCCGCCGCGAGCGCCTCGAGCGGCCCGCGATTCGTACCGAGCCGCATCGTCGCGAGATCGGTGACCGCGAGCGCTTCGCTCGACCGGACGAACCAGGCGGCGAGCTGCGGCGCCAGTTGCCAGTGTTGACCGTTCGAGACGAGCTCGCCGGCCTCGGTCCACCACGTCGCGCTAACCTCGATGCCGATCGAGCGCTTCCATAGCGTCGCCAACCGTTCGGCGATCGCCGCGCCGGTGTCGAGCTCGGTCACTCGCGCGACGAACTGCTCGAGGGCGCGCTCGCCCGCGACCCGCACAGGTCGGCGGCGCCCGAGCGTCCATGCGATGCCGGTCACGATCGTCCACGCGCTCGCTCCGATCGCCGCGAGCACGACCGGCGACCCGTCGGGCAGCGCGACCGCGACACCGCCGACCACGACGGCGATCGTGCCGAAGCCGCCGACCTCGACCGCGATGCCGCGATCGAGCCCTTGCGGCCGCAGCAGATCGGTCGCGAGCACGAGATACAGCGTCAACGACGCCGCGATCAAGGCGGCGAGCCAGGCGACCGGATAGCTGCCGCCTTGGTGGTACAGCAACAACGTGTCGCTCGAGCCGAGCGCGCCGAGCACGAACACGCCGATCATCATCCGCACGATTCGCCGCCGCTCGCCGCGCGGGGTCGACCGCCCGACGATCACGAGCCCGACTCCGAGCCAGCCGACGAGCAGCGACAAGTGGATCGCTGTCAACGGCCCGGGCTGGACGTAGTACATCCCCGATGACAGCTGCTGGACGCCCGGTACCGTCCATGGCGTCGCCCAACACGCGATCGTGAAGACGGTCCCGATCACCCCCGAGATCCGCGCGAGCCAGCGATAGCGCTCGAGCTGCCCGCTGACCCCGAGCAAGACGAGCAACAGGTTGGGCCCGACGAGCGCGATCGGCGCATTGCCCAGCCGCAACAACCGGGTCGCGACCTCGGGATCGTGCGTGCACGCGGCGAGTGCTTGGCACACCGCCCACGGCGCCGCACTGAACGCCGCGCTGATCACGCCGAGGCGCAACACGCGGTCGCCGCGAACCAACGCCGCCGCGAGTGCGACCGCGAGTACGGCGACGGTGCACGCCACGTACGGCGCGCACAGCCAGCTCCACTGCAGGTCGAACACTTCGCCGATGTTACGGCGGGCCGACCTGAAGGGTCACGGCGTAGTCATTGAAGTTGCACGTACCGTTGCAATCGCCCTCGCCGGTCGGCGCGACCTCGATGCCGTAGTGGCCGCTGTTCGCGAGCGCGCCGGTCAAGCATTGTTCGGCGTCGAGGCCCTGCGAATCGCCGCAGGCGTCGCTCGTCGCGATCACCGAGCTCGCATCGAGGTCCCAGAGCTGGACGTCGAGCACTTCGAACGCGAGCGGCGACTTCAAGCGGATCGTCGCGGCGATCGCACTGCAGTTCGCCGACGTGTCGAACACCAGCCAGTTCGCGCTGTCGCCCGCGGCGAGGCAGCCGTCGCTGTCGAGCGGCACGGTCGCGCAGCGCTGCACGCCGAGCGAGAAGCCTTGTGCCGCGGTGTCGTCGGGCTCGTGCAGCACCATCGGATCGCACGCGAACGGTTCCGCGGTCCCGGTGAACACGCACGTGCCATCGCCGCTGCATTCTTGGCCCGGTGGGCACAGCTCCTCGGAGCCACACAGATATGCGCCCTCGCCGATCGACGGCGAGCACGCGGCGAGCGCGAGCGCGGCGATCGCGAACGCGCGCATCAGAACGTCCATGCTCCGCCGAGGATCGCGCCGCCTGGAGTCGGAGCGACGGTCGGCTGCGGGCCATAGCCGTGCGGCCGGATCGCGGTGACTTCGTCCTTCGGTGCGGTGACGATGTACGCGATCGCCGCCGTGATCAGCGCGGCGCCGCCGAGCCCGTAGAACACGCCGGCCACGACGCCCGAGGTGTGCGCGCGGTCGTACGCCTTCTGATCGGCCGGCGTCCACGGGATCGCGGTCGCTTGCACGAGCGTGACCTTGTTCGCTTGCGACTGCGAATCGAGGTTGAATGCCACGCCGACGAGGCCGAGCACCGCAGCACCGCCGGCGATGCTGCCGAGCACGACCATGTTCTTCGTCGAGCGATCGCCGTGCGACGTGATCGTGTACACCGGTCCGACCGGTTCCGGCTTGACCGCGCTCGGCGGTTGCGGCGCGGCCGGCGGTGGCGCGGGAGCCGGTTCGGGTGCCGTCGGTGTCGTCGGTGCCGTCGGTCTGGCCGGTGCGGGCTGCGGCGGTGGCGGCGCCGGTTCATCGGCGCGCGCTGAGGCACCCATCCCGGCGATCGCGAAGACCGTTGCGGACGCGATAGCGCGCTGGATCGCGGGGAGCATCGGTATGCGGTGATACAATAGTCCTCGGTGTCGCGTCGCGCGCCCCGCTATCGGATCTCGCTATCGGCCACTGTCTCCCCGCTGCTCGGGGGTGACATCGTGGTGTGTCGCACCCGTGACGTCTCCGACGTCGGAATGTGCCTCGACACCGCGGCATGGTTGCCGGTCGGTACGCGCGTATCGGTCAGCCTCGCGGATCCCGCCGGTGGATCGCTCGAGACGATCGGCGACGTGGTGCGCGAGGCCAACGGCGTCAATCCGGCGCTCGGCGTGCTGCTGATCGAGCCGTCGCTCGAGTGGAAGTCGCTGGTCGCGCACGCGGCTCGCACGTCGGGCCCGATCGAGCGCGCTGGAAAGCGGATGCGGGTGCTCGTCGTCGGCGACGATCATCGCCAGCGCGGCGCGATGGCGCTCTACGTGTCGAGCGGCTGGGACGTGTTGTTCGCGAGCGACGATCAGAGCGTGCGCGAAGCGCTCGACCACATCCCGCTCGATGCGGTGATCGCGGAGCTCGATGCCGGCGACCCGCGCGTCGAAGGCATCATGGACGACGTCGAGCACGCGCAGCCTCAGGCGCGCCGGATCGTCCGCGGTATCGGCAAGGGCACGGTCGCGCTGGTCCATCGCTACGTCGATCGCGACGCCGGCCTCGAAGCGCTCGTCGACGCGGTGACCGCGAACTTCACCGCCGGTTAGGTCGCTCGATCAGCCTGAGTGAGGATTCCCGGATCTGTTCTAGGTCGCCGGATAGTCGTCGTCGCCTTGGAGCTCGAGGCGGACGATGCTCGCGCGCTGTTTGTCGAGCACGTCGCGGAGCTGGCGCTGCGCCATCTCCTCGCGCAATCGCGCCGCTCGATCGCGCGCCGCACGCGCGACGGCTGCGAGTGACACGACGCGCGCGACCGACACCGCGACCTCGGTCGCCGCTTCGATCACCACCATGCGGTCGGCGGGATCGCGAAACGCGCGATCGACGGCGATCATCAGGCGATCGAACACGAGCTCGGCGTCGGTCACCACGACCTCTTCGGTGTCGCCCCACGCGAGTCGGCGAGCGACCGCGTCGTGCAACGTCAGATCGAGGCCGGATGCCGAATCGCCGCCGATCGACAGCGCGCGTAACAAGCCGTCGAACACTTCGGCGCCCGGCGGATCGCGATCGCCACGCTCGACGGTATCGAGCACCTCGTCGCGCAACACGCGGATCGCTTCGACGAGATCGACGTCCGACATCACCACTCCGTGTTGCCGCGTTGATCCCACGGCAGGCTCGGGTCTACGGTCGTCGCGAACTTGCGCTCGAGGTCGGCGCGCTTGCGCTCGGCGCGCTCGACTTGTTCGCGCAGTTGCTGGGTCTCGGCCTGGACCTCGCGCAGGCGGTCGGAGAACGGGGCGACCGCTTCCAGCACGAGCCCGGTGACCGCGCCGACGAGCCGTTGGTGCGCATTCGACAGCTCGCGCAACACCTTCGCGCGCATCGCGTCGGTCGACGAAGCTTGATGGACGCTCGATGCGGTGATGATCCGTACCTGATCGAGCGCATCGAACAGCGGCATGATGCCTTGATCGTCGACCGAACGAACCCCGTAGAGCTCGCGTGCCGCGACGACGGCGGCGGCAAAGCTGCCGGTGCGATCCGTGGAGATCACTTCGAGCGCCGACAAGATCTGGCGCGCGAGGTCGGCGCGAGGAGCGATGCGCTTGCGCGCGATCTCGAGCGTCTTGGCGATCTGCTGGATGAGCTCGTCGCTGAGCTGCGACGCGGTGACGCGGCGATCGGGGCGCAGGAATGGCACGGTCGGCTGATCGAGGAACCGCGCGCCGGTCGTATCCTCGGGGCCCGCCTCGACGATCGTTTCCTGGATCGCGCCGTGGATCGCGATGAGATCGGCGTCGACCTGACGGAGCCGATCAGCGAGGAGCCCGCCGATCGCGAGCTCGGCGACGACGAGCGCGCGACCGACCGCGACGTCGAGCAGAAACCCGAGCGCGGGATCGGTCGTTCGGACCTCCGCGATCACCGCGCGCGCGCAATCACCGAGCACGTCGACGAGCTCGCGCAGCGGCCCCCACGCGCCGTCCTTCCCGCTCGCAGCTCCTGGCTGAGCTTCGAGCGCGAAGCGCTCGAACCACGCGCTCGCGAGGTTCTGCGCGAACGTCCAGACGTTGACGCCAGTCGACTTCTCGAGATCGTGGAAGATCGCTTCGCACAGCGAGCGCGCCACTAGATCGATGGCCTCGTCGGGCTCGAGCCCGCGACAGATCGGGTTGGCGGCGAGTCCGCGCTCCTTCGCGACTTGCAGGAACCGTTGCCGGCGTTGCCACCAGCCGATCGCACCCGTCGTGCGCACGACCTGGGTCGAGCTCGGTGGCGCCGCCGGTGCTTCGATCACGATCGCCGACACGTTGTCGCCGCCGCCGCCGCGCAGCGCGAGATCGATCAAGTCACGGACGACATGCTCGGGCGCATCGCCGGAGCCGAGCTGATACTGGATCGCCTCGGCCGATGCGTACCCGTACAGCCCGTCCGAGCACAGCATCAGGCGATCGCCCGGGCGAAGCTCGACGTCGACCAAGTCGACGCGCGCGTCCGGTTTCGCGCCGAGGTTGCGCGACAACACGTTCTTGTACGGATGGCGCTCGGCCTCTTCGGCCGGCAGCAAGCCGCGATCGACGAGCTCCTCGACGATCGTGTGATCCCGAGTCAGCACCTGGATCCGGTTGTTGCGCCACAGGTACGCGCGGCTGTCGCCGACGTGCGCGACGACCGCGTGCTTCGCATCGACCACCAGACACGCGACGACGGTCGTGCCCATGCCGTGGCGCTCGCGATGGCCTTGTGCCGCCGCAAAGATCGCCGCCGACGCCATGTTGATCGCCTCGTCGAGCAATTGCCGCGGCGGGACTTGCCCCCAACGCTGCGAGATGAACTCGCGGATCGCGTCGCGCGCGGTTTGCGACGCGACATCGCCGGCGCTCGCGCCGCCCATGCCGTCGAGCACGACGTACAGGCCGCGCCCGGGCTCGACGATCATCGAGTCTTCGTTCGTCGTCCGGACCTTACCGATGTGGGTATCGCCGGCGATCCGCATCCCGAGCTCGGCGGCGGTCGTCACGAGCGGGGCCCGCCTTTGCGCTCGCGGTGCGCGAGCTCGTGCCACTGCGCAGTGCGGCGCGCGAGCTCGTCCGCGATCAGGTCGTTGACCGCTCGAGCGGTGCTCGCGGTGACGCGCGTCAGCAGGAGCGTGAGCTCGGCGCCTTCCGAGGTCCCGGCGCCGGACTCCTGTGCGACTTGTGCGGCCGTGTCGCCGATCGCGACGAGCATCGCGAGGACCGCCGCCGCGCCCTGAGCTTCGGCCGCGCGCATCGCCATGAACGTGTGCAGGAACGCGCGATGCATTCCGAGATCGCCGGTCGCGATGTAGTTGCCGAGGTGATCGAGCACCGCGCCGATCTGCGCCTTTGCAGTGGCATCGTCGACGCGCCCGAGCGACGGATCGAGGCTCGCTCGCATCTGGAGCAAGCGCTCCAAGATTTTCGGACGGAGGCCTTCGTAGGCCCTTGCCAGCGGCGGCGCCGTCGCCATTGTTGCGATGCTACACCGCGCGGCATCGGGGTGGTACGCTCCGTCCGTGAAAGGTGGGCGGATCCTCGTCGTCGATGACGAGCCGATGGTGAGAACCACGTTGGGCCAGGTGCTCGCCGACGAAGGCTACGTCGTCGACATCGCCGTCGATGGGGTCGACGCGCTCGATCGCGTTCACGCTGCCCGGCCCGACGCGATTCTCCTGGATTTGCTGATGCCGGGCATGAACGGCCGGCAGTTCCTGCAAGCGCTGCGCGGCGAGTCCGAGTATGCCGAGGTCCCGGTGCTGATCATGACCGCGGTCCACGGCCTCAACGTGAATCTGTCGACGATCGGCGCGAGCGAGCTCGTCGAGAAGCCGTTCAACGTCGACGACCTACTCAACAAAGTGGCGCTCGCGGTCTACCGCTCGCGCGACGCCGGCGAGCCGACGACCGCGCCGATCGCCGTCGTCGTCGACCCGGCACCGGAGCCGATCGATCGCGGCGTCGTGCTCGTCGTCGAGCAAGATCGCGCACGGTTACAGCAGCTCGATCTCGTGCTGAGCAAGCACGGCTACACCGTGGTGTCGATGACGCGTGCGCTCGTCCAGCTCTCGAGACTCGCTCGCGCCTTGCGGCCGCGTGCGATCCTGCTCGATGTCTCGAGCGAGGGGGTCGGCGATGTGCTGCGCGAGCTGCGCGCCGAGAAGGAGGTCGCGCAGGTCGGTATCCTCGTGTTCGCGCGCGACGCCGCGAGTGGCTCGGCCGCGCCCGGTCTGCTCGAACGTGCCGCCGACGCCGACTTGCTCAGCTTCGTCGAGCGCCAGAACTGATCAGTCGACGAGCGTGCCGTCGCGGCGCAGCTTGCGCCACGGGCCGCGATGGAGCTCGACCTCGGCGGTCCCCTGCACGAACGGCCGCACGGTCGAGAACCTCTTGGCCATCGGCAGGACCCAGCGGCCGGCATCGTCGATCGCGCCGTACGAGTACGGCGTGCCCTCTTGCTCTTCGACCCAGTGCACATCGCGATCGCCGCCCGTGCCGAGCGCGTAGTTGAGGACGCGATGCGGATCGTCGTCGCCCTCGTCGCGCATCACCGCGATGCGCTCGTCGGTCAACCCTGCGACGAATCCGGCGATCCGCTCGATCTCACCGTCGAGCCACTCCGTGAACGTGCCGATCGGCTCGATCACGCCGCCTTCGACCAGCCACACGATCGATTCGCCGTCATCGTCGGGTCCTAATGCCCAGCCGACGATGTCGGACAGCTCGGTACCGGCGAAGAACGCGACCTTGCACTCGGTCGGCTTGCCTTCGACCGCGGCGGGCATCTCGCCATCGAGATCGGCGACATCGGCGCTGATCCGCGCGATGTGCTCGGGCGGCAAGAACGACAGCCCGTCGCCGCAGTAGTAGCGAAACCCGAGGATCGGATAGCCGATCGCCGCCACGAGCTCGCGATAGTCGTCGGGCACGAGGTGCTCCCAGCGACTGCCGTGCGGGTGACGAGCGCGACGCGCGACGCGCAGATCAGCGGGCGCACGACTGATCGCCCAATCGATCCCGCGAGCGCGAATCCGTTGTTCGAGGGCGAGCCAGCGTTCGGCAAGCGTCGACATCGGCTCAGTCTCCCATAGCCGCGCCGCCGCCGCGCGGGTCTGCGGTGCCGCTCCAGCCCTGCGGCGTTCGCGCGATCGCGGTCACCGCGCCGAACTCCCGCGGGGTCGCGCTCCAGGATAGCTTGTAGCCTGCGGCGATCAGTGCCTTCGCATCGGCTTCGCTGACCGATTCCGCCTCGAGCCGGACCTCGTCGGGCAGATGTTGGTGATGCAGCCGCGGCGCGGCGACCGCGCGATCGAGCGGCATGCCGAAATCGAGCACGTTCGAGATCGTCTGCCACACCGCCGTGATGATCCGAGGCCCACCGCCCGCGCCGGCGAGCAGCACGACCGCGCCTTTCGGGTCGAGCACGATCGTCGGCGCCATCGACGACAGCATCCGCTTGCCCGGCTCGATGCGATTCGCCCTGCCCTGGACGAGGCCGAACACGTTCGGCGTGCCGGGCTTGCTCGCGAAATCGTCCATCTCGTTGTTCAACAGAAAGCCCGAGACCGTGACGCCGTTGCCGAATGCGGTGTTGATCGTCGTTGTCAGCGCGACCGCCATCCCTGCGGCATCGACCACGCACAGGTTCGTCGTGTGATCGCCCTCGATCAGCGGCGCGACCGGTAGCGATGGCGTTGCCCTCGGCCCGATCGTCGCAGCTAGCTTCGCCGCGTACTCCTTCGACAGCATCTTCGCGACCGGCATGTCCTTCACGTACGCCGGATCGCCGAGCAACTCGTTGCGAGCCGCGAACGCGCGGCGCCAGACCTCGACCAGCCGGTGCACGTGCTCGAACGAGTGCCAGCGCAGCTTGGTGATGTCGCCCAACATCTCGGCGGTCATCGCGATCACGACGCCTCCCGACGACGGCGGCGGCATCGCGACGAACGTCGCGTGCGGGTCGGGGTAGCGGATCGGTTCGCGCCAGATAGCCTTGTAACCGGCGAGGTCCTTCGCGGTGATCAGGCCCTTGCCCGCGGTCATCTCGGCGACGATCGCCTCGGCGGTCGGACCTTGATAGAAACCGTCGGCACCGTGCTGCGCGATCCGCTGAAGGACCGCGGCGAGCTCGGGGTTCTTGACGACCTCGCCGGTCGCGCGCGGTTTGCCACCCGGCATCCACAGCGCGGCGCTCGCCGGGTTCGCGCCGAGCAACTTCGACAGCCGCACGATCGAGCCGTGGAGCCTTTCGTCGACGGCGAAGCCATCGGTCGCGTAGGCGATCGCCGGTGCGATCACCTCGCGCCACGGCCGCTTGCCGAGCTTCTGGTGGAGCTCCCACAGGCCCGCGACCGAGCCCGGGACCCCGGACGCGCGATCGCCGATCAACGAGCCCCTCGTCGGGTTGCCGGAGGCATCGAGGAACATCGTTTCGGTCGCGGCCGCGGGCGCGGTCTCGCGAAAATCGAGCGCGCGATCGTCGCCCGGCTTGACGTGAATGACCGCGAACCCTCCGCCCGCGAGGTTGCCCGCGCTCGGATGCACGACCGCGAGCGCGAACGCAGTCGCGACCGCCGCATCGACCGCGTTGCCCCCGCCCGCGAGGATGTCGCGCCCTGCCCGCGTCGCCAGCTCGTTCTCCGACGCGACCATGAACGTCTTGCCGACGCCCGTGACTCTGGGATCGAGATTCCATCCGCTGTCATCCGTGCGGTACTTCGGCGGCGCGTCCTTGGGAAACTTGGTCGAGATAGCGCTCAAGCCTGAGACTGCGCTCGTGCCCGAGCCTGAAGCTTTGCTGACCGCGGCCGAACCTTTGCCAGCCGGTTCCGCCGCCCGGTGCGACTTCCCGCACGCCGCCGCGATCAAGACACCGAGCGCGATCGATCGAAGCATGGCGCATCCTACGACACCGATGTCCCGATCGGCGGGCGTGGCGGCGAAGTCGTGATCGCGGCGGAGCGCGCGCGCGCCTCTGCAAGTCATCCGTCGCCCTCGACAAAACCGTGATTCGCGAGTTGGCACCGCGGTTGCTGAACAGCCGCGTATGCGTCCACGCTCGATCGCTCTCGTCCTGTTCGTCACGGCCTGCAGCTCGTCTTCGGAGAGTGGCGGCGGCAATGTCAGCTTCGGCGGCGCCCAAGACATCGGCCAGTTCCAGAGCATTCTCGACAGCGGCGGCATCCCCGGGCCCGACACCCTCGACGCGAACGGCTTCTTCAACACGCACTACACCGCACCGCCGCCGGCGGACTGCGGCGAGGTGCTGTGCCTGGTGCCCGGACTGTCGGTCGGTCACGACTGGCTGACCGGAGCGAAGCAAGCGACGTTGCAGCTCGCGGTCGACACCCCGATCGATCCGTCGACCTACACGCGACCGCCGCTCGATCTCGTCGTCGTCATCGATCACTCCGGTTCGATGGCGTCGGACGGCCGACTCGACAAGGTCAAGGCCGGGCTCGATACGCTGGTCGACAACTTGATCGACGGCGATCGGCTCGCGATCGTGAAGTTCGACGATCAGGTCGAGGTCGTCACGCCGTTCACCGACATGCTCGATCGCGATGCGCTCCACGCCGAGGTCGCCGCGCTCGAGCCCGGCGGCGGCACCGACATCTACGACGGCCTGGCGCAGGGCTTCGCGATCGCGCAAGCCTCGGCCGAGGCGACCGACACCGCGACTCGCCAACACCGCGTGATCTTCATGTCCGACGGCAACGCGACGTCGGGCGACACGAGCACCGACGACATCTTGCAGATGTCGGACTACGACATCGAGCTCGGCATCCAGCTCACGACGGTCGGCGTCGGGACCGACTTCGACGTCGACTTGATGAAGCGGCTCGCCGAGCACGGCGCCGGCAACTTCTATTACCTCGAGAGCACCGACGACGCGACCAACGTGTTCACCGACGAGCTCGCGTACTTCGTCGTGCCGCTCGCAGACAACATCGACATCCGGACCACGGCCGGCGACGGCTTCGGGCTCGGCGCGGTCACCGGCGCGCCCGCGTGGACCGGCAGCACTCAGGTCGGCGAGATCGCGATCCCGGCGGCGTTCCTGGCGCGCCGCACGACCGACTCCGACCCGAACGGCGATCGCCGCGGCGGCGGTAGCATGATCTTCGTCGACGTCACGCCGACCGGCGACAACGCGAGCGGTGTCGTCGCGTACACCGCGATGCAGTTCAATGCGCAGGGCGACCTCGACGACAAGATCAGCGAGACCGGCGAGCTCGCATATCCGACGACGAACGACGACCCGTACTTGTCGTCGTCGGACATGGCGCCCCGGTTCGCGATGTACAACATCTTTCTCGGGCTGCAGGCCGCGACCAACATGGACAGCCCGGACTGCGCCACTGCCGCGTTGCTCGCGACCCAGACGAACGCGCAGAGCTGGAATGCCACGCACGAAGATCCCGACGTCGCTGCCGACCTCGAGTTGATCTCGGAGTACCTCGGCAACCTCCAGGCGGCCGGCGCGACCGCGACGACATCGGAGAACCTGGCCGACTGCATCGCGAACAACCCGGAGACAACGGGCAACGGCAGCGGCAGCGACACCTACTACGGTGGTGGCTACGATGGCGCGTGCTCGGCCGGGCGCAACGGCGCGGGCACCGGCCTCGTCATCGTGATCGCCGGCTTGCTCGTATCGCGCCGCCGTCGCCGGTGATGCTATATCAACGGGATGTTCGATCCCGCCGTGTTCGCGGCGCGCCGCGACGCGTTCATGCAGGCGATCGGCCCAGCGGCGGTCGCGGTCGTGCGTTCGCTGCCGGAGCGATTGCGCAACGGAGATGCCTACTACCCGTTTCGCCAGCAGTCCGACGTGTTCTACCTGACGGGCTTCGTCGAGCCCGAGACCACGCTCGTGTTGCGCCCTGGCGCCGAGACCGAGCGGTTCGTGATGTTCGTGCGACCGCGCGATCCGGAGATGGAGACGTGGGATGGCCGGCGCGCTGGCCTGGAAGGCGCGAAGGCGGAGTTCGGCGCCGACGAGGCCTATCCCGCGGTCGAGCTCGCCGGCCGCCTCGGCGACCTCGTGGCGAACTGCGACGAGCTGCACTACGGGCTCGGGTTCGACGAAGACGCCGATCGCATGATCGCGCGGACGATCGCGGCGCTGCGCAAGACCGAGAAGCGCGGCAAGCGCCCACCCCGCGCCGTCATCGATCCTCGCGTCGCCTTGCACGAGCTGCGGCTGCGCAAACATCCCGACGAGCTCCGCGCGCTGCGCAAGGCCGCCGAGATCACTGCCGACGCGCATCTCGCCGCGATGCGCTCGGGCAAACCCGGCGTGTTCGAGCACGAGCTCGAGGCGCTGATCAACTACACGTTCCGCAAGTCCGGTGGCGCCGGCCCGGGCTACACGTCGATCGTCGGCGCCGGCGACAACGCGACGATCCTGCACTACGTCGAGAATCGTTGCGCGATCGCGACCGGCGACCTCGTGCTCGTCGATGCCGGCTGCGAGTACGAGCATTACACCGCCGATGTCACGCGTACGTGGCCGGCGACCGGCACGTTCTCCCCGGCGCAACGCAAGGTCTACGAGCTCGTGCTCGGGGTTCAGATGTCGGCGATCGAGATGGTGAAGCCCGGCGTGACGATCGATGACATCCACGCGTACTGCGTCCGCGAGCTGACCGCCGGCATGATCGAGCTCGGCCTGCTGACCGGCAGCGTCGACGATCGCGTCGCCGATCAGTCGTATCGCCGCTACTACATGCACGGCACGTCGCACTGGCTCGGCCTCGATGTCCACGACGCCGGCGCCTACATGAAATCCGGCAAGGCTCGCCCGCTCGAGCCCGGGATGGTCATCACGATCGAGCCCGGGCTCTACGTCGCGAACGACGCGCCCGAGACTCACGGCGCTCCCGCCGAGCTGCGCGGCATCGGCGTACGGATCGAGGACGATGTCGTCGTGACCGAGACCGGCCACGACGTGTTGACCCGCGCGTGCCCGAAGTCAATCGCGGACATCGAGGCAGCGTGCCGAAGCTAAGCGGCAAACAGCGGCGATACCTGCGAGCACTCGCGCACGAGCTGCATCCGCTCGTCCACATCGGCAAGAGCGGGATCGACGACGGGCTCGTCGCCGCGGTCGATCGCGCGCTGCTCGACCACGAGCTGATCAAGGTCAAGCTCGGCGACGCCGCCGGGCTCGACCGTCACGATGCCGCCGACTCGCTCGCGGTCCGCACGCACAGTGACGTCGCGCAGGTGCTCGGCAACATCGTCATTCTGTACCGACCTCACCCCGATGAAGCGAAGATCAAGCTGCCGGGACCAGGGATCTCTCCCGAGGATTGACCGCCGCGTCGCCTGGCCGTCACGCCGCCGTCATTTGACGCGGCAAATGTCCGTGGCGCATGTCGACCTTTCGATTCACCACCCTCGCGACTCTCCTCTTTGCCGCCGCGCCTGCGTTCGCGCAGCCGAGCGACACGCCGCCTCCGACGCCCACGCCGCCGGAGACGACCGTGCCGCCGACGCCGCCGACCCCGCCGGCGCCACCGCCGACACCACCGACACCGCCGCCGCCCGAGAACGTCGCGCCGCCGGAACCGCCGGTGACGCCGCCGACCCCGCCCGCGGCACACCCGACCTACACCGTCGCGAGCAAGTGGGAGGCGTCGCTCTACGGGTTCGTCGAGTTCGACATGATCAAGGACACCACGCAAGGCTTGATCGATCTCGCCGCCAACTCGGCGATCGCGCGGCCGAGCACCTACGCCGGCGATCACGGCCAGGTGATGATCGGTGCGCGCAACTCGCGCATCGGGTTCAAGCTCGGCGCCCCGACGTACGACGGCATCAAGGCCACCGCGCAGCTCGAGATGGACTTCCTCGGGAACCAGCCAGGCAAGCCATTCGATGCGAGCGGTCTCGTTTCGGAATCGGCGTTCTGGCAGAACCCCGGGTTTCGCATCCGCCACATGAACGTGAAGCTCGAGATGCCGATGGACACCTACTTGCTCGCCGGTCAGTACTGGCAGTTATTCGGTTGGCAGTCGGCATTCCACCCGAGCTCGGTCGCGATTCAGGGTCTGCCCGGCCAGGTCTACTCGCGCGCTCCGCAGCTCCGCGCCGGCAAGATCTTCAAGTCCGATGCGGTCAACGTCGATGTCGCGGTCGCCGCGCTGCGCCCACCCGACCGCGCGTCGAGCACGCCGGATGGCCAGGCCGGCGTCAAGCTGAGCATCAACCACTGGAAGGCTTGGCACACCGGCGGCTCGGCGGGCAGCGGGCTCGACGCCGCCGCGATCGGCGTGTCGGTCGACGGCCGGCGGTTCGCGGCCGATACGTTCTCGTCCGCGCCGAACAAGCAGGTCACGCGCAACGGCTACGGTATCTCGCTCGATGCGCTGATCCCGGTCGTGGCCGCGACGAAAGAGAGCAAGGCCAACGCGCTGACCCTGACCGCGAGCTTCGTCACCGGCGCCGGCATCGCGGATCAGTACACGAGCCTCAACGGCGGCGTATCGAACCCGGCGTTGCCGAACCCGACGATGGCTACCCCCGCTCCGACCTACACGCCGAACATCGACTCGGGACTCGCGATGTTCTACGCGAACGGCGATGGCACGTACTCCCTGCACCCGATCCAGTGGACCTCGGAGATCGTCGGCCTGCAGTACTACTTGCCGCCTTCTGGCCGGCTGTTCCTCAGCGTCAACTACTCGCACCTGTCGTCGGGCAACGTCGACGATTTCGGACCGCATAACAAGACGTTCAACGCGTCCCAGTTCGCAGATCTCAACGTGTTCTTCGACCTGACGCCGGCGGTCCGGTTCGGGCTGGAAGGCTCTTACCTCGACCAGACTTACACCGACGGGACCGATGCCCCGGACTACCGGGCGCAATTCTCCGCGTTCTTCATCTTCTGACCACCGAGCCGTCACACCAACGTCACCGACGGCATGCTAAGGGTTGGCCATGCTCGTACTGGTAATCGAGGACGAGACCGACCTGGCCACGACGATCGAGTACAACCTCCGATCGGAAGGCTTCCAAGTCCGGCTCGCGCATAGCGGGCGCCAGGGCCTGGCGAGTGCAACGTCGGATCCATTGCCCGATGTGATCGTGCTGGATCTGATGTTGCCCGACCTGTCCGGCACCGAGCTGTGCCGGCGGTTGCGCGAGCAAGAGCGCACGCGCGACATCCCGGTCGTGATGTGCACCGCGAAAGGCGAAGAGATCGATCGCGTCGTCGGCTTCGAAGTCGGAGCCGACGATTACATCGTCAAGCCATTCTCGGTGCGCGAGCTGATCCTGCGGATTCGCGCGCTGCTCCGCCGCGTTCATCGCGTCGAAGGCGAGCCGTCGTTGATCCGGTTCGGCCGGCTCAAGATCGATCGCGACGCGCACCGCGCGTGGGTCGACGAAGCCGAGATCGGGCTGACCGCGCTCGAGTTCCGGTTGCTCCACGCGTTCCTGTCGCGGCGCGGCCGAGTCCAGACCCGGGATGCGCTGCTGTCCGACGTCTGGGGCATCGATGCCGATGTCACGACTCGCACGGTCGACACCCACGTCAAGCGGCTGCGCGAGAAGCTCGGCGACGCCGGAGACTACATCGAGACGCTGCGCGGCGTCGGTTACCGGTTCAAGGACCAGCCCGACGAGGCGACCGCGTGATCGTCCTCGCGATCGGCTTGGCGCTCGCGCTCGTGGGCGCGATCGTCGCGATCGCGGTGCAACGGCGAGCGCTGCAACGATTCTCGGACGCGACGCGCGATGCGGTGCGGGATCCGAGCAAGCGCGTACCGACTGCGTCGACCGCCGGCCCTCTGCGCTCGCTCGGCGAATGGATCAATGCGCTCGCGGAAGATGCCGAGCGCAGCCGCAACGCGCTCGCGCACGAGCGGACGCTGCTCGCCTCGCTCGCCGACGGCTTGACCCAGGGCGTGATCGCGCTCGACGGCGATCAGCGGATCGAGATGCTCAACGAAGCCGCGCGCCGGATGCTCGGCGTCACGAGCTCGCTCGTCGGCGAGCCGTTGCTCGAGTTCGTGCGCGTGCCCGAGCTGCGCACGCTGATCGAGCACCCTGCCGATTCGAGCGCCGAGGTCCAGCTGCCGAACGGACCGCGCACGCTCGTCCGCGCCGCGCGCACCTGGGGCCGCGCCGGTCGCGTCTTGCTGCTCGAAGACGTCACGACCATGCGCCGGCTCGAGACCGTGCGGCGCGACTTCGTGGCGAACGTCTCGCACGAGCTGCGCACGCCGGTCGCGGTGATTCGCGCGAATGCCGAGACGCTGCTCGCCGGAGCGAAGGACGATCCGGTGATCGCGAACAAGCTGATCGACGGCTTGCATCGCAACGCCGAGCGGCTCGCCCGCATCCTCGCGGACCTGCTCGATCTGTCGCGGCTCGACGCCGGCCAGTATCGCCTCGAGGTCGGGACCGTGCCGGTGCTGGTCGTGACCGAGCAGTCGCTGACCGCGGTCGAGCCGCAAGCCCAGAAGCGGGGCGTCACCGTCGAGGTCGCGATCCCGGAGCAGCTGGTGGTCCGCGCCGACCCGAAGGCGCTCGACCAGATCCTCGTCAACCTGATCGACAACGGCGTGAAGTACACGCGCGCCGAAGGCCACGTCTGGGTCGAAGCCCGCGCCGTCGGCGACTCGGTGCGGATCGAAGTCCGCGACGACGGCCCCGGCATCGCCGACAAGCATCGAGAGCGGGTGTTCGAGCGGTTCTATCGCGCCGACCCTTCGCGATCGCGCGAAGCCGGTGGCACCGGCCTCGGCTTGTCGATCGTCAAGCACCTCGTCGAGAGCATGGGCGGCGAAGTCGGCGTCGAAGCCAACGCGCCGCGCGGTAGCATCTTCTGGCTCCGTCTCCCGAAGGCCTCACCTCAAACCCTCATGGCATCATGATGACCACGCACACGAGCAAGGATTTCGAGCAAGAGCTGCGCACGTTGCGCGAGCGGCTCGCGGGCATGGGCGGCAAGTGCGAGCATCAGATCGTCGCCGCGATGGAAGCGTTGACCGAGCGCAACGACGATCTCGCGAAGAAGGTCGTCGACGGCGATATGGCGATCGACCGCGACGAAAACGAGATCGACGAGCTCGCGCTACAGATCCTGGCGACGCGCCAACCCGTCGCGAGCGACCTCCGGTTCATCACGATGGCGCTCAAGTTCGTCACCGACCTCGAGCGGATCGGTGATCTCGCGGCCGGCATCGCGAAGCGCGCGCTCGAGCTCAATCGTTTGCCGGTGCTGACCCCACACGGCGATCTGACCTCGCTCGCCAGCCTCGTCCAGAAGAACCTGCGCGCCGCGCTCGACAGCTTCGTCGCCCGCGACGCCGACCGCGCCACCGCGGTGATGACCGCCGACCTCGAAGTCGACCGGCTCAACGCGAGCCTGTTCGCCGAGCTCCTCGCGCACGTCGCGACTGATCCGGCGTCGGTCACGCGCGTGCTGCCGTTGACCTCGGTGTGCCGCTACCTCGAGCGCATCGGCGACCACGTCAAGAACATCTGCGAAGAGGTCGTCTACATGGTGCGCGCCCAAGACGTGCGCCATCGGCCGCCGCAGATTCCGTCGGCGAACTGACGCGGTTCGAGCGCTACGGCTTCGGCGGCGCCAGGATCGCGAGCCGCGCGTCGCACCACGCGCTCCAGTCGTTCGAGATCGACTCCTGCTTCGCCCGGTCGGAGCAGACCTGGTACTTGTCGCTCGCCGACTTGAACAGTGGCTCGGCCTGTTCGGTCAACGCGTCGCAGTACGCCTTGGAGGTGTCGGCCGGATCGGACTTGTCCGGTCTCGCGGCGAGCTTGACCGCGAACGGCGCCGCATCGGCACTACAGTGCGTCGGCTTCGCATCGGCGTGCGCGACAGCGACGAGAGGACCGAGGACGAGGACGAGGACAGCGATTAGAGCTTCCATGGGGCTATGGACACTCATCGCACGACCGCGTTGCTACCATCGCGCGATGCGATGGCTGATCTCGTGCACGTTGGTCGGTTGTGGCACCTCGGCGGACAGCCCCCCGGGAAGGGCAGCGACGACCCCAAGCCGGCGCCCGATTCCGCGAGACGCGGTGCAGGGGACCAGGCTCGCCGCGACGCTGATGGACAAGAAAGCGGCGATCCGCCTGGGCTCAGCGCGCACCCGAAGCGGTGAGCTACGAGCAGCCCTTCGCGAGCGGATTCTGAACGCACTCGGGGCTGATCTTCACGCCCTTCGCGCGCTCGGCTTGCTCGGCCCCACGCTTCGCCGCGGCGACCTCCGCTAGGGCCGCCGCGTGCTCCTTCTGGAGCTCGGCGAGCGCGGCCTTTGCGGTGGCGCGGTCGGCCTGCGTCGTCGCATTCACCACCATGTTGACAGCGGCATCGAGCTTCGCCTGCTGGTCCTCGAGCGCCTTCGCGAGCTTCTCGACCTTGTCTCCGGCCGCCTTGGCGTCGGCTCGCGCCTGATTCGTCGCGGCCACGGCGGCCTGCATCTTCTGCTCGGCGTCGGCCTGCTCGGCCCGCGCGCGGTCCACGACCGGGTCGATGCTCGGCTCCGGCGCGGTCGCGGATCCTTGCGGCGCGACCTCGTTGCCGCTGCCGTGACACGCCGCACCCGCAAGCAGACTCACGAACCCTAGGACGATCGATCGCATACCCTACCGTACGCTATTTCGCCGGCGGTTCGCTCGTGATCACCGGCGCAGCACGCGCCGGGCCGAGCAACTCGTCTCGCGCCGGGTATTTCTCGGGCGCGAGCTGTTCTAGCCGGAGCTCGCACCAAACGGACCATTCGTTCGCGACCATCGTGTTCGTCGCTTGCTGGAGACATTGGACGTAGGAAGCCACCGCGCGCTCCTCCAGTGGCTCCGCCGCGGTGATCAGCTCTTCGCAAAACTCAGACACGCGCGCATCCGCGTCCGGCGCGGCGAGGAGCTGAGCCGGGATCGGCTCGACAAGCAGCGATTCGGCGAAGTCCTCGACCATCTGCCCCATGCGCGCGTACGCCTCGAGCGCGCGGTCCGGCGAGACCAGCGCAGCCGCCGCCAGGTACTTCGCCGTCAACGCCTCCCCGCTCTCGTTCTTGCGCTGTGCCCACGACGTAAGCCACGCCACGCTGCGCCGGCGCATCGCAGGGTCGTTCGAATCGAAGTCGAGCCCTTTCGGGATCGCGAGCCGGAAGTAAGCAAGCAACTCGAGGTCGAGCGCGGCGATCGGGTCGCCCTTCGGTGCCGGGACCTGACGGGTCACCCGGGTCAGTCGCCGCGTCGACTCGGGCCCACAACGGGTTGGCGAAGGGCTCGCACGCGCGGTCGTGGCCAACACGACGAGCAACGCCAGAGATCTCATGCCAACACGACACGATCGGGGGTCGAGTGGTTGCGGGAGCTGACGGATCCCCGCGGGCGTCGTCACCGTCCCGACACATTCGGGCCGCCGAGGTGCCACCGTCGGTGACTAGGTTCGGGCCATGAAGACCTCGATCCATCTCCTGATCAGCGCGTTCGCGATCGCGGCGCTGTCGACCTCGTGCAAGAAGAAGGCGGAAGACGGCGGCGGCAACGCCAAGACCGTCGAGAACACCGGAGGCATGAAGGGCGGCGACAAGCCGGCCGGCGGCTCGGTGACGCTCAACGGCAGTGGGTCGACGTTCCAGAAGCCATTCGACGAGGTGTGCATCGAAGCGTTCACGAAGGCGAACCCCGGGACGCAGATCAACTACGCGGGCGGCGGCTCCGGCAAGGGCCGCAAGGACCTCGGCGACATGGTCGTCGACTTCGCCGGCACGGACTCGCCGTTCAAGGACGAAGAGGCGAAGAGCGCCAAGGGCGGCGACCTGCTGCACTTCCCCATCCTGCTCGGAGCGGTGACGATCAGCTACAACCTCGACGGCGTCGACAAGCTCCAGCTGTCGGGTGAGACCGCGGCCAAGATCTTCCAGCGCGACATCAAGAAGTGGAACGACCCGGCGATCGCCGCCGACAACCCGGGCGTCAAGCTCCCCGCCACCGACATCGTCGTCGCGCACCGCGGCGATGGCTCGGGCACGACCGACATCTTCACGAAGTTCCTCGACGGAGGCTCGAACGGCACGTGGAAGCTCAAGAGCGGCTCGACGGTCGAGTGGCCGACCGACACGCAAGCCGGCCAGGGCAACGGCGGCGTCGCGCAGATCATCAAGACCACCGGCGGCGCGGTCGGTTACGTCGACCTCTCGGATGCCAAGCAGACCGGCCTGCACTACGCCGCGATCAAGAACAGCGCCGGCAAGTTCATCGAACCGGACGCGGCGTCGGTCTCGGCCGCGGGCGAAGGCATCGATGTCAAGGACAACTTGACGTTCAGCGCGGTCAACGCGAAGGGCGATGCGGCCTACCCGATCACAGGCCAGACCTGGATGGTCGTCTACGCGAAGCAGACCGACAAGGCCAAGGGCGACGCGGTCAAGAGCTTCCTCAAGTTCGTGCTCACCGATGGTCAGAAGCTTGCGGCCGGCGTCGACTATGCGCCGCTTCCCAAGTCGCTTGCTGACAAGGCGATCGCGCAACTGGACAAGATCAAGACCTGAGCAGACCCGTGGCCGGCATCGACCTACGCAGCAAAGGCGACCGCGCGGACCGAACGTTCCGCTGGCTCGCGATCGGCGCGGCCGCGCTCGTGTTGCTCGTGCTCGGGTTGATCGCACTGACGATGTCGACGCAGTCGGGACCGGTGCTCGACAAGATGGGCTTGAAGTTCTTCACCTCGAGTCGCTGGGCCGCGAACGACACCGATCCGAGCCAGGCGCTCTACGGCGCGCTGCCGTTCATCTGGGGCACGCTGTACACCGCGACGGTCGCGGTCATCCTCGCGGTGCCGGTCAGCCTCGGGATCGCGCTGTTCATCACGCAGGTCGCGCCGGCGAAGCTGCGCCGCCCGCTGGTCTATTTCGTCGATCTGCTCGCGGTCGTGCCGTCGGTCGTCTACGGGCTGTGGGGCGTGCTCGTGCTCGCGCCGAAGATCAAGCACGTCTACGACTCGATCCACAATGCCGTCGACGGCATCCCGGTGCTGCAATCGATCTTCGGTTCGGCCTCGGCCGGCAAGTCGTTCATGACCGCGGGCGTGATCCTCGCGATCATGATCATCCCGATCATCACATCGCTCGCGCGCGAGGTGATCGAGACGACGCCGCCGGGCGAGAAAGAAGCCGCGCTCGCGCTCGGAGCGACACGATGGGAGATGATCAGGATGTCGGTGCTGCCGCACAGCCGCGCCGGGTTGGTCGGCGCCGTGATGCTCGGCCTCGGCCGCGCGATGGGTGAGACGATCGCGGCGACGCTCGTGATCGGCGGTTCGGCCTCGATCACGACGAACCTGTTTGGCTCGGGCAACTCCATGCCCGCGGTCATCGCGAGCGAGTGGGGCGAAGCCGGCGATCTCCACAAGTCGGCGCTGATCGCGCTCGCGATGACGCTGTTCCTGATCACGATCGCGGTGAACCTGATCGCGACGCGCATCGTCGGCGCGAAGAGGCTCGCATGATCGAGCCACCCGTCGCGATCGACCTGCGGGCGCGCCCGAGCTGGCGCCACGTCAAGAGCAACATTCTCGCCGGGTTGATGCTCGGCGCCCTGTTGCTCGTCGCGTTCCCGCTGGTGTTCGTGCTCGCGTCGGTGATCGAGAAAGGTGCGGGCTCCGCGTTCAAGGACGCGCCGCTCACACCGATCCCGCTCGTCATCGGCTTGGGCATCCTGTTGTTCCGCGGCCTCAAGTCGAGGGTCGGGTTGGCGATCTCGGCGATCGGCCTCGTCATCGTGATCGTGTGCGTGGCGACCGACTCGACCGTGTTACCCGCGTTCTTCACCGCGACGATCCCGAAGGTCTCGTTCCGGCCAGGACCCGGGATGGGCCCCGCGATCGTCGGTACGTTACTCGTCACCGGCGGCGCGACCCTGATCGCGGTGCCGCTCGGCATCCTCGGCGCGGTCTATCTCAACGAGTATGGGGGCAACGCCGTGTTCGCGCGGCTCGTCCGGTTCATGGCGGTCGTGATGACCGGCGTACCTTCGGTCGTGATGGGCCTGTTCGTCTACATCACCTGGACGCTCAGCTTCGGCTACTCCGCGTTCGGCGGCGCGCTCGCGCTCGCCTGTCTGATGTTGCCGGTCGTGATCGGCACGACCGAACAGATGCTCAAGCTCGTACCGAATCATCTCCGCGAAGCGTCGTACGCGCTCGGCGCCACCAAGGCACGCACGATCTTGACCGTCGTGTTACCGGCCGGTCTGCCCGGCATCGTGTCTGGCACGTTGCTCGCGATCGCGCGTGCCGCGGGAGAGACCGCTCCGCTGCTGTTCACGGTCGGCGCGTCCACCGCCTACAACGTCCACTTCTTCGACGGCGCGAACAACGCGTTGCCGCCGCAGATCTTCGAGAACGCCAAGGCCGCAGCGGTCGCGCAAAACGATCGCGCGTGGGGCGCGGCGCTCACACTCATTCTCCTGACGTTCTTGATCACGCTGATCGCGCGCGTCGTCACCGCGCGGTTCGCGAAGAGGTAGCTCCGTTGCCCAGCGAGGATCCCATGGTCGTAGAGCAAACCCAGACGAGCGAAGACAAGCCCCGCCCCGCGGTGGCTGGCGCACCTTCGAACCCGGTGCAGACGCCGGAGGTCCGCGCGAGCATGATCGAGATCCTCGACTCCGCGCCGGCGGTGTTCGACGTCAGCGACCTCGAGGTGTTCTACGGCAGCTACCGCGCGGTGCACGGCGTGTCGATGAAGGTGCGCAAGAACCAGATCACCGCGTTCATCGGTCCGTCGGGCTGCGGCAAGACGACCGTGTTGCGCTGCTTCAACCGGATGAACGATCTGATCCAGGGCGCGCGCGTCGCCGGCAGCGTCAAGTATCACGGGACCGATCTCTACGGCCCCGGGGTGTCTGCGACCGAAGTTCGCCGGCGTATCGGCATGGTGTTCCAGAAGCCGAACCCGTTTCCAAAAAGCATCTACGACAACATCGCGTTCGGCCCGCGGATCAACGGCGTCACCGATCGCTCGAAGCTAGACGAGATCGTCGAGAGGTCGCTGCGCGCCGCCGCCCTGTGGGACGAGGTCAAGGATCGGCTCAAGAGCTCGGCGGTCGGCATGTCCGGCGGCCAGCAACAGCGGTTGTGCATCGCGCGCACGATCGCGGTCGAGCCCGAGGTCGTGCTGATGGACGAGCCGTGCAGCGCGCTCGATCCGATCGCGACCGCGCGCGTCGAAGACCTGATGCGCGAGCTCAAGAGTCGGTTCACGATCGTGATCGTCACGCACAACATGCAGCAAGCGGCGCGCGTCAGCGACCGCACCGCGTTCTTCACGGCCGAGGTGTCGAAGACCGAGCAGCGCTGCGGCGTGCTCGTCGAATACGATCACACGTCGAAGATCTTCTCGAATCCGCGCGACGAACGGACCGAGAACTACATCACCGGCCGGTTCGGCTGAGCACGGCGAAACGCCCCATCGCCGTGAGAGAAACCCGCAGGTTCGCCGCAACGACCTCGTAAGAGTTTGCCTGCGCGGCCGGCGATGAGATTATTCGAGCGTGGGCCGTCGGTTGCTGTCGCTGGTGCTGTGCACGAGCTGCTCGTACTTCGCGGTCCACGGGCCGGGTGGCGAGAAGGATCCGCCGTGCACCGAGAGCGCGTTCTTGCCCTCGGCGGACGGCGTGATCGGCACGTTCGCCGTCGCGGGAGCGATCGCGGGCGAGGTCGTCGACCACAAGAGCTCGCATCCGATCGATCACTTCGAGCTCTTGATCGGCCTGCCGGTGCTGATCGCCGGGTTCACGTTCCTGTTCTCGGCGAACCACGGCACCGACAAGGTCGAAGAGTGCCGCGCGTCGAAGCCGCCGCCGCCGCCCGCCGAGTGATCGCGGCTTACTGCTGCGCGCCGGCGATCAGCGCCTTGTACGTCGCATCCGGTCCGGGCAGACCAGCGCAGGCATGCGCCGCGGTCCCGACGGTCTGCGCACCGTACGCGTAGTCGAGCGTGCATTCGTGCAGCTCGATCGTGGTCGCCGCGTGAGCGAACGCGAACGGCAACACCGCCGGCAGATAATCGGCTGCCCAGATTTGGCCGCCGGCATACGTGCCATCGGCGACGCCGGTCGCCGCGAACTGCACCATGGTATTCGGCGTGCAACTCGCGGCCGCGACGAACCACGAGCCGTTCAGCGCGTCGTTCGCGTTGCCGGTGACCTGCACGGTCGTCGTTCCAGTGCAATACAGCGAGCAGCCCGCACCGCAGGTCGCGGTCGCCACGCCGGCGCTGACCGTGATGCTATCGATCGCGAAGGTCTCGGCTTGCACACCACCACCGCCGGGCCAATAGGTCTGCAGGTGACGGATGACCGGCGCGGTGCGAAACACGTCGAAGTTCTCGACCCAATCGTGACGAGTGACCTTGCCCGCGTTGTAGAGCGCGATGTCGGACAAGCTCACACTTTCGTTGCCGAAGCCGAGCCCGTTGGCGACCGCCGAGACCGCGGAGGCATCGGCGTACGCCCAGTTGGCGTTGAACGGCGGGCCATCGTGTGACGAGATATCGAGTGGAATCGCGCTGTGTTGAGCGGCGATAAACGCGTAGACCGAGTGCACGAAGCCGAGGTAGGCCGCGTCGGTAAAGCCTTTCGCCGCGCCGTTCGGTCCCGGCCACATCGCGTACTTCACCGCACCGCTGTCGCTGTTGGCGAGGCCGGTATTGCGCCAGCTCGCCACCGATCCATCCGCTGCGGTGTTGCAGCCTGCGGTCTGGCACCACGTCGGCGCGGTCGCCGCCGAAGCGCCATCACTGTTCGCGACGAAGTAGTAATCACCAGCGTTGCCGCTCGTCGGTTGGATCAAGTCGCCGGCGCGAACCGCGGCGCTCGCGGTCCAGTCGGTCGAGGGTACGAAACCAGTCGACGCGCACGCCGGATCGTCTTCGCCGCCGTGAAAACCGACGCGGATGTACGCGAAGTACGGCGCGAGCGTAGGTCCGTCACCGCTACCTGCGGCCGAGTAGTGGACGAGCAGCGCCGCGAGAAAGTGCTCGTACGCGGTCGTGAACGGCACTTCGTATTCGACTGGAAAGCCGGAGAAGTTCGTCGTGGGAAACGGTCCGGTCAGCGCGAGCCCGCTGCCCGCGACGATCTGACCACCCGCGACATTCCACGTCGCGAAGTCGGCGCCGCCGAACGTCCCGGTGATCGGCGAGCCGACCGCCCAACCTTCGCTGCCGCCCTGCATGTTCTTGCACACCGCTACGTCTTGCGGCGGCGCACCGAGCGAGGTCGCGTAGGACTGGCTGTATACATAGCTCGGCGTGTACGTGTTGTCGTCGCCGGAGTCGCCGGTCGGCGAGACGATCAGCACGATCTTGCAGGCGCGACCGCCCGCGCAGCCCGATCCGAACGGCGTCGTCGCGTTCGTCGCGTACTTCATGAGCAGCGAGTCGAGCGCAGCCCAATGAAAGTCAGGTTCGGTAGCGCACGGCGCGGCGCCGCAGGCATCGATCGCGGACCAGCGCACGATCGCGCCGATGCCCGAGACATTCGG
This sequence comes from uncultured delta proteobacterium, assembly GCA_963848295.1. Classification (GTDB taxonomy): domain Bacteria; phylum Myxococcota_A; class Polyangia; order Haliangiales; family Haliangiaceae; genus JABFXX01. The sequence continues at coordinate 1,727,061 of CAWKDB010000010.1, forward strand.
CAACACGTCGGACAAGAAATTGTCGAAGTGCGTGGTGTCCGCCGGACTCGGTGCCTCGAATGCGATCACGAGCGCCGGGCTCGTCGCACCTGAGCCGGCGTCGGAGCCGCTGGCGTCGACGACGTTCGCATCCGGGGTCGAGGTTCCGCTGTCCGGCGCAGCAGACTTTGTAGGTCCGTTGCACGCGGTGATGCAGGCTAAGGCGATGATAGGGCGCATATATGCGGTGACCCGTTGCAACGCACGTACCCGCACAGGTAGGCCGCGCAGCCCGATCCGCTGTCCGGTCGAGCAGTCAGTGTCCTGCGAGGAAGTCAGCGATCGCCGCCGCGAAGTCCGTCGTATCGACGGTCGTGCACTGCGGGAGCTCGCGGCGATAAACCTCGGCAACCTCCCGTGGATGCTGCGGGTCGACGCCGGGCACGAGCAGCACCGGTGGCGCGATCGCGGCGAGCTCCGCCGCGGTGGCGAACGGCTGGGCGCCGGAGGCCATAAACCGGGTCAGCGCCGCGACGCTCGCCGGATCGTACGTCGCGAACGCTTGGCGCGCGGCCGCTTGCACCGCGAGTGGCAACGCGGCGAGCAGCGGGAACATCGCGTTCATGCCTTCGGTCAGCGCGCGCGCACCGGCATCCGCCATCGCCTGCATCGCCGCGGCTTGCGCCGGCGTGAGCCCGATGTCGCCGCCCGCGAACGCCGGGTGGAGCACGACGAGCGCTTGCACGAGCTCGGGATGGCGCAACGCGACGCGCACCGCGACGCCCGCGCCGAACGAGATCCCGCCGATCACCGCGCGCGCCAGGCCGAGATGGCGAACCAGCGCGACGATGTCGTCGGCGAGCAGATCCCACGTGATCGCGCCCGCGTAGATCGAGCGGCCGCTGGCGCGCAGGTCCGGCGTGATCACGCGAAACCGCTCGGTCAGCGATCCAGCGATCAGCTGTGCCCGGCGATGAGTCGCCAGACCGCCGTGCAGCAACACGATCGGCGTGCCCGCGCCGGCTTCGACCGCAAACAGCGACGTGCCGGCGTGCTCGAAGTGGATCTCCGTCGTCATCTGCACCTTTTTCCGGAAAGCAAAACGCCAGCCGGAGTGGCTGGCGCGTGGCTCGTGTTACCAAATCGCCGGCTGACTTGGCAATAGGGTCTAATGAGCGCGCATCGTCTTACCGCAGGCTTCGATGTCGGCGTCGTCCTTCGCGGCGAGTCGACAGGCGAGCGCCGCGGGGGGCCAGGTCATGCACGCCGCGAGGAGGCGCTTGCGATCTCCCTCCGGCATTGGCGCCGTGGAGATCGCCGCGAGGTGATCAGCGGCATCGCGGCAGCGCTCCTCGCGCGAGGGCCGATTGCCGCAGTGATCGATGTCGGCGTCGTCCTTCGCGGCAAGCAGGCAGGTGAGGGTCGCGTCCGTCCAGGTCATGCACGCAGCGACGACGCGCCTGCGATCGTCCTCGGGCATCTTCGACGTCGAGACCGCGGCGAGGTGATCAGCGGCTTCGCGACAGCGCTCGTCACGCGACGGCAGCTTGTTCGTGCAGCTCGCGATCAAGAGGACCATGACCCATCGCTTCATGTTCGCGACGGTAACGCACGTTGCCGACGCCGCCGCTGCGCTCGCTTGAAGTTACACAGATTGCCACGTGTAAGCGGCGCGCTCGGCTCGCGTTGAAAGGCTGTCTGGCAGCCGCCGCGTCGATCTCGGCGCGGCACGGCCGCCGTTGGAGGTCAGCTATGCGCCGACTGTTATTCGTTTGCGCCCTCGCCGCCTGTGGTGAGGGCGGTCGCATGTACGCCGCCCGCCCGTTCGTCACCGCCGCGGGCGACCCGTCGACCGGCGAGGCCTATCACGATTGGGGCAAGAACCCGTGGATGGAGACCAGCGTCGACCATCTGTCGACGTTCGCCGCCGATGTCGACACCGCGTCGTACACGCTCGCGCGGCGCAAGCTCGAATCCGGCGAGCTGCCGGCGACCGCCGCGGTGCGGGTCGAAGAGTGGGTGAACTACTTCGGCTACGCGCTGCCGCATCCGGACGCCGACTCGCCGTTCGGAGTCGTGATGGATGCGGCGCCGTCGCCGTTCGATCCGAGCCGCTACGTGCTGCGGGTCTCGGTCGGCACCGAGCACGAGACGGCGGAGCAGCGCCGGCCGGCGAACCTGGTGTTCCTCGTCGACACCTCGGGCTCGATGGACGCGCCCGATCGGTTTCCGCTCGTCCAGAAGTCGCTGCACATCCTGCTCGATCATCTGACCGAGCGCGACACCGTGGCGCTCGCGACCTATGCCGGCACGTCGCGCCTCGTGCTGCCGGCGACGAGCATGCGCGACAAGGCGACGATCGAGCGCGCGCTCGACGACTTGCACGCCGGTGGCAGCACGGCGATGGCCGGCGGGATCGACGTCGCGTACGCGCAAGCGATGAAGGGCCTCGCGCCCGGCGTGATCTCGCGCGTCATCGTCTGCACCGACGGCGACGCGAACGTCGGGCCGCATTCGTACGAAGAGATGCTCGCGCTGATCGCGGAGCGCGCGAAGCAAGGCGTCTCGCTGTCGACGATCGGCTTCGGTGTCGGCAACTACAAGGACGAGACGCTCGAGGAGCTCGCCGACAAGGGCAATGGCAACAACTACTACATCGACACCGAGCAGCAAGCGCGGCGCGTGTTCGGCGAGCAACTCGAATCGACGATCGAGGTCGTCGCGAAGGACGTCAAGCTCCAGGTCGACTTCGACCCCGCCCAGGTCGCGCGCTACCGCCTGATCGGCTACGAGAATCGCGACGTCGCGGACAAGGACTTCCGCAACGACAAGGTCGCCGCCGGCCAGGTCGGCCCGGGTCACGAGGTCACCGCGCTGTACGAGCTCGAGCTGCAACCGAACGCGCACGGCTCGCTCGGCGTCGTGCGGATCCGACACAAGGCGCCGGAGGGCGTCACCTCGACCGAGTCGCAGTTTCCGATGACCGCTCCGCCGGCACCGACGTTCGCGCAAGCCTCGCGGGATCTGCAGTTCGCGTTCGCGGTCGCCGCGTTCGCCGACGTGCTGCGCGACGGCCCGGACGCAAAGACGTGGTCGCTCGATGCGATTCGCACGATCGCGGCGGCCTCGGCCGGCGCGGATCACGACCGCGGCGAGCTCGTGTCGCTGATCGACCGCGCGCGTCAGCTGCGCGGCGGAACGAAGGTCGCGCGTTAGCTCACAGGCGCGTCGAGCGCGGCCGCGTAGTCGACCGGCCCTACCGGCACGATGCGCGTAGGGTTCACGTTGTCCTGGCTCCAGTAGTAGTGCGTCTTGATGTCGTCGAGGAAACAGGTCGGTCGGATGCCAGGGTGCTGGTACATCCGGCGCGTGAACGCCCACAGCCCCGGGTAGTCGCGCAGGCGACGCACGTTGCACTTGAAGTGGCTGTAGTAGACGAGGTCGAGGCGCAGCATCGTCGTGAACATCGCGATGTCGGCCTCGGTCATCTGCGTGCCACATAGGTACGGCTGCGCGGTGAGCACGCGCTCCCAGTGATCGAGCGCTGCGAACAGCTCGCCGACCGCGATCTCGTAGGCGCTCTGCGTCCGCGCGAAGCCGCAGCGATACACGCCATTGTTGATCGGCATGAAGATGAGATCGATGACGCGATCGATCTCGGTTCGGAGCTCCGGCGGCGCGAGTGTATCGACGAGCGGCGCGCGCGACAGCGGCGCGAAGTCGACATCGAACATCCGCATGATCTCGCGCGACTCGTTGTTGACGATCGTGTTGCGCTCGCGGTCCCACAGCACCGGTACGCTGACGCGGCCGGTGTACTTCGGATCGGCGCGCAGGTAGACGTCGCGCAAGTGCAGCGCGTTGCCGATCGGGTCCGGATCATCCGCGCGCATCGGCCAGCCGTCTTCGCCCATGTGCGGGTCGACGATCGTCACGCTGATCGCATCGGACAACCCGCGCAGCGACCGCGTGATCAGCGTGCGATGCGCCCACGGGCACGCGCGCGCCGCATAGAGGTGATAGCGACCGCCGACGACCTCGGTCACGCGGTTGCGGAACGCTGTGGTGGGACGGGTGAAGGCTCCTGCTTTGTCGGTAGCGAACCCTGCGGTTGTCCAGACGCCGTCGACGAGCTGACCCATGCATCGTGCGTAGCACTCCGTTCGATGGCCGTCATGTATTCGACCACCGCGGCTTCGAGCTGATCGACTCCCGGATGCTCGGTCGGCATGTGACTGGCGCCCTCGAGCACGACCATCCGCTTCGGCGCGGCGAGCCGGTCGAAAAAGCGGCGCGACAACGCGATGTCGGTCATCCGATCGACGCCTGGATGCGCGAGCAATACCGGGCAGACGCGAAAGTCTTCGGGCTCGATCGCCGGCGCCGTCGTCATCAACGTGCGCAGGAAGCGCGCCGGCACCCAGTTGCCGCCGCCGAGCCGATCCGACGCGACGAGCCGCGACAGCTCGGGCTTGTTCGAGATGTGCTGCATCCGCGACATCAACGCCATCGGCAACGGCAAGCCATCCGTGATCGGCGCGAGCTTGTCGAGCAGCCACAAGCCGGCGGTGCCGAGCCATGGATGACGCGCGAACCCTTGGCGCACCGGCTTCTCGCGCGGATCGGCGAGCGTCGTCGCGACGAGGCCGACCGGCTTGCGCGACTGCGCGACCGCTTGGTACGCGAGCAAGCCGCCGAGCGAGACGCCGAACACCACGACCGGACGACCGTCACGCGCGAGCTCGGCGTCGATCAGGTCGGTGACGCAATCGACCCACAGCGGATACGTCATCTGCTTCCACGGCACCTTCGTCAGGCCGTAGCCCGGCAGATCGGGAGAGACCGTCTCGTAACCGTGGCGCTGTGCGAGCACCGCGGCGGGAGCCATCACGCGGCCGTACGCGCCGGCGCCGTGCAGGACGATGACCTTGAGCTTCGCGTCGGGGACCGCGAGCCGATCGAGGTGGACGTCGAGGCCGCGCCAGCGCCAATACTCTTCGCGCGGCGTCGAGCTCGGCGTGCAGCGCATCGCCGGCGGAAAGTGCGGCTGATACTGCCGCCAGATCGGGTGATCGTCGTAGCTGGAGAGCGTCATGCACGCGTTGTCGCGCATGCAGCGGCCGGCGGCAGTGACCGCGCGCGCCACAACGCTGACCGCTCGCGCTACTTTTACTTGTCGTAGAAGGAGCCGCCGAAGGAGACCTGCGCGCCCATGCCTGCGACCGGGGTCGAGGCGGCGTCGTAATAGTCGAGGAACGGTGTCCACGTCATGCCGCCGACGGGCTGGACCTCGATGATCGCCGTGACGGTGAACGCGGTGCCGGTGATCTCGGCGCCGTAGGTCCCGAGCCGCGCAGGCACCCCGAGCGTCCCGACATCGGCGAACGGGAATGGCGTGTTGTTGCCGTCGACAATCGTCATCGTCAACCGGCCGGTCAGCGCAGGCATCGTGCCGTCGGCGAGTGCGATGTGCGTCGCGTTGATGAACACGAGCGTGCCGGTCGCCAGCATCGAATCGGGCGCGTCGAAGCCCCAGCCTTCGGTCGAGTCGATCGGCCCGTCGAGGGAGACCCCGCACGGGGTCGCCGGGTCGTCGCAGATGATCCAGTAGATGTGGAACAGGTCGCCGCGCTGGATGCCGGCGTAGGTCCACGTCAGGCCACCCGCCCTGCCGAGATCCCCCGCGGTGGTCCAGGCGAGGTCGTACGGCGGAAAGCTCGGCTCGAGCGTCGGCGTCAGCTGCGAGTCGGCGCAACCGACCTTGTTGACGACCTCGCCGGGCGCGGTGTTCGGACACTTGTCGGTGACGTCGGGCACCCCGTCGCCGTCTGCGTCGCACAGATCGCCGCACGACGCGTCGCCGTTGCCGAACGCGTCGCCGGGAGCATCGGTGGACTTACCTCGGGCGCAGCCCAGCGCCAGCAGCAGCGCGGGTGCGATCACGAGGGCTCGGGCGTCCAGCTTCATGTCCGTTCCAACTCATCCCACGGTCATCCGTCAAGGTCAATCATACCGATTGTCGGGCACCCCGTAAACGCTAAGCCGGAGCCAGCACGCCGCGCCGCCGCGCCTCGAGTGGAGTCGTGCCGGTCCACCGCTTGAACGCGCGGAAGAACGCACTCGGCTCGGAAAAGCCGAGCAGAAACGAGACCTCGGCGATCGACAGTCGCTCCTCGAGGTAACGGGTCGCGAGCTCCTTGCGCGTCGCGTCGCGTACGGCCTGGAACGACGTGCCTTCGTCCTTGAGCCGGCGCTGTAGGCTACGCGGCGACAGCCCGAGCCGCTTCGCGATCCGCTCGGCGCTGCCCTCGTCTTCGCGCAACGTGTCGCGCAGCACGCGCGCGACGTGCGCCGCGAGCGACGGATCCGACGGCGCGCGCTTCTGCAGCTCGTCCGCGGCGCGGGTCAAGATCGCGAGCAGCGCGGGATCGGACGAGACCAACGCGGCGTCGAGCGCACTCGCCGGCACCACGAGCTGCGTCTGTTGCGCGCCGAACGTCACCGGAGCGTCGAACCACGCGCGGTGCGCCGCCGCATCGCCGCGATGGGTGTACTCGACCGCAGCGATCCGGAACGGCGCGGCCGAGAGTTGCCTCGCCTGCTGTGCGACGAGCGCGAAGCACAGCTCGTGCGACGCCGGAGCCGGCGCTTCACTCTCGCGCACGACCCGCAGGTATGCGCGATCGCCCTCGACCTCGAGCGCGACCTCGACCGCGTCGTCGAGCAGGTTGAGGTAGCGCACCCAGCGCTGCAGCGCTTCGCCGAGCGTCGGTGCGGCGCGGCACACGTACTCGACGATGCCGAACGAGCCCGCCGGCGTCGCGCGGGCGATCGCGAGCGCGAGCTGAGGCTCGCCGGTCAACCGCGCCGCTTCGGCCCACGCGACACAGAACTGCGCGGGTGAGATCCGCGCATCGTCGTCGCCGAGCAGCTCCGGCGTCAGATCGGTCGCGCCCCAGAACGCCGCGAGCCGCGCGGTCCCAATGGCCGCGGCGAGCGGACGGACGAGCACGACGCTAACCGAGCCGGCCATGACGCGATTATCGCGCGAACAGCCAGACGACGAGCCAGCTAAGGCCGCCGGTCGTCGCGAAGGCTGCCGAAATCAAACCGGCGCGCGCGATCCCCTGCCGGCGCAACAAGGGAATCGAGATCGCGACCAGGTCGCCAGCATCCATCGCCGCCTGGAACAGCGCGACGAACGGGAGCGCCTCGGGATGGCGCACCGCCCACAGCGCGAGCACGCCGAGGCCGATGTCGCGCACGCCAAAGAACCGCGCCATCAACCGCGCGGTCGGCGTGTCGTGGCCGGCGGGGAATCCGAGGAGACGCGCGGTCCGACCGGCGGCGACGAACGGTGCGACGCCGAGGCCGATGCGAACGAGCGCCATGATGGTGACCGAAGTGCGAAGCAGGTGCGACATGCGAGAACGAATCGCACGGCGAGCGCGCCGCACCACTGACCGCTCGCGCCAAAGCACTGACCGGACCGGCTACACTGAACGCGGTGGAGCAGCCCCAGGGCAGCCTAGCGGCGGCGCCGCCGACCGAGCGCCTGGGCCGGTTGCTCGCGTCACCCGGCGGCGTGCTGGTGATCCTGCCGCTGCTCGTGATCTCGGCCGGGGTCGTCGTGTTGTTACTCGGCCGGCGCGCGACCACCGATGCGAGCGACACGATGGCGCGGCAGCAGCTCGCCGCTCAGGCGGTCGACGTCCAGCACGACGTCGCGTTCGCGCTCGATCAAGCGCAGACGTTGCTCGTCAGCATGCGCGCGATCGCCGATCCGGACATGCCGATCGAAGAAGCCGCGATCCGGATGCGCGACATCGTCGCGGGGCGACCGGGCGTCGCGAACGTCAGCATCGCGTTCCCGAGCGGCTTGATGCGCGGCACGTTCATCGATCTCTCCACCGGCGAGCTGCGAGTGCAAGAGAGTCGCGTCGGCGACCACGGCACCGCGCGCTCGAACTACAAGTTCACGCCCGGGCCACAACTCACGAGCACCGAGGTCACCGACTACGATCCGCGCGTCCGCCCGCACTACACCGACGCGGTCAAGGCGAAGCAGCGGATGTGGATGCCGCCGCGCACGTTCTTCACGTCGCACAAGACCGGGTTGACCGTCACCGAGCCGATCTACGACGACGATGGTTCGCTCCACGCCGTGACGACGGTCGACTTCGATGTCGGCGAGCTGTCGTCGTTCATCGTGCGCGCCCCGCTCGAGAGCTCGCGCACGGTCGTGTTCGCGGCCGACGGTACGATCCTCGCGTTCCCGTCGGCGCCTTTGCCGCAAGTTGCTTCGAAGGAGAACCGCCTGCTCCGCCACGAAGACTTCCGGGATCCAGCGCTCGAGGCGCTGTTCGCGGCGATCGGCAAGACGCCGATTCGCACGCTCACGTACTTCGAGCTGCACTCCGACGATGGCGACTACCTCGCGTCGGTCGCGCCGGTCGGCGGCAAGCGCGCGGGCATCGCGGCGCCGCTCGATTGGTACCTGACGACGCTCGTGCCCGAGCGCACCTTGCTCGGCCCGACCCAGCGGTTGTCGAAGCAAAGCCTGATCGCCTCCGGTGGCGCCCTCGCGATCGCGATGGGGGTCGCGCTGATGTTCGCGTGGAACCTCGTGCGCATGCGGCGCGCGGTCGGAGTTGCTCGCGAAGCGGCGCGATCAGCAGAGGCGCGCGCGAAAGAGCTCGGCAGCTATCGCCTCGTGTCGAAGCTCGGCGCCGGCGGCATGGGCGAGGTGTGGCGCGCCGAGCACCGGCTGCTCGCGCGGCAGGCGGCGATCAAGCTCGTGCGGCCCGAAGCGCTGCGCGATCCGAACCACGCCCCGAAGATCCGCGAACGGTTCCGGCGAGAGGCCCAGACGCTCGCGTCGATGCGATCGCGTCACACGATCGAGCTGTACGACTACGGCGTCACTGACGACGGCACGTTCTTCTACGTGATGGAGCTGCTCGACGGCTTCGATCTCGACACGCTCGTCCGGAGCTACGGCGCGCAATCGCCCGCCCGCGTCATCCAGTTGATGGCGCAAGCGTGTCAGTCGCTCGCCGAGGCGCACGACGCGGGCTTGCTGCATCGCGACATCAAACCCGCCAACCTGTTCATCAGCCGGGCCGCCGACGAGGTCGATGTGCTCAAGGTGCTCGACTTCGGCATCGTCCAGATGCGCTCCGAGGGCGCGGACCCAGTCGAGAATGTCGGGCTGCCGCAAGTGCGCGCGAACGGCTCGGGTGAACGGGTGCTATCGGCGCGTGCGAAGCTCACGCAGATCGGCTCGGTCGTCGGCACGCCGGGCTATATCCCGCCCGAGCAAGCGTACGGCGAAGACGTCGATGGCCGCGGCGATCTGTACGCGCTCGGCTGCGTCGCGTGGTGGCTGCTGACCTCGACCGAGGTGTTCTCGCGCGTCGATGACGAAGAGGCGATCCGCGCACACGCCGAGGAACCCGTGCCACCGTTACGACCGCGCGTCCACGGTTGGTTACCGCAAGAGCTCGAGGACATCGTGCTATCGCTGCTCGCGAAGAGCCCGAACGATCGGCCGCGCGACGCGCACGTGCTCGCGAAACAGCTGCGTGCGATCGAGATCGACGACGAGCACGCGTGGACCGAAGCGCGCGCGCAAGCATGGTGGTACGTGAATCGACCCGCGAACATCGAGGCGCCACGCGCGGCACCGTCGCAGCAGGTGGTCGTCGCGGATGCCGGCTCGCAGCCGGCGCTCTCCGCCGGCCCCGACGCGAAGACGGTCGTCGCACGCCGTAGCCAGTAACCTTTACGAAGCGGCCGAGCGATATGGCTCCGCGAACGCGATCGCGCCGGTCTCGACGAGCGACTTGAGGTTCGACAGGACCTTGGGCCAGCCGCCAGACACCGACTCGATCACCTTCGAGTGCTCGCGCTCGCTGCCGTGCGTGATCGTCAACTTGACCGCGTCCGCCTGGGGCTCGAGCTCCATCGTACAGTGGGTCTCGCCGTCGGCCGCGAGCTCGGGCCGCTTGACATGGCGCCAGCGAATCACGAGTCGGCGCGGCGGCACCGCCTCGAGGATCTCGCCCGTGTCGAAGACAGCGCCGTCGCTCGCCATCAGCTGCCACGACGCACCCGCGGTCCAGTCGCTCTCGGCGTGCATGCCGAACCAGTACTGCTTCTGAAAAGCCGGATCGGTCAGCGCCGTCCACAGCTTCTCCGGCGTCGTGCGGATGTACGTCACGTAGACAAAGGTCGATCTAGCCATGAGCTCTCTCCAATCGTCGTTTGAGGTCGTCCAGCGCCTTCACGCGGGGCCGTTCGAATTTCGAGAGCCACCGCTCGTAGACCTCCTGCAGCGGCACCGGGTTGAGGAAGTGCAGCTTCTCGCGGCCTCGCCGCACCGTCGCGACGAGGTTCGCCGACTCGAGCACATCCAGATGCTGGGTCACGCCCTGGCGCGACATGTCCAGGTGGTCGCACAATTCGCCGAGCGTGCGCCCTTCGTGCGCGTGCAACAGATCGAGCAGCTTGCGCCGGCTCGGATCGGCGAGCGCCTTGAACAGGAGGTTAGTTTCACGTCGCTCGGACATATGGCAAGTTGTTACTTGCCTATTAATTAGCAAGCGCCTGCTTGCCTGTCAAGCGGTGTCGCGCGGTCCCGCGACCCTCCGTTGAGGCGCCTCGGATGCTAGGGTCGGAGCATGAGAGCTCTCGTCGTCGGCCTGCTCGCGCTCTCGACCGCCGTGTCCGCGGCGCCCGAGCCGAGCGGTGCCCATCCCCGGATGTTGCTCGACCCCGAGCTGCACGCCGCGTTGCGCGCACAGGCCCGCGAAGCGCACGGCCCGGTGCGAGGTGCGATCGCGATCTGCGACGAGGCGCGCACGACCGACAAGCACGACAAGGCGATCTATCAAGGCGGCGATTGGAGCGCGACGCTCGAAGCCTGCCTCGTCGCGTGGGCCGCGACCGACGACCCGCAGCATGCGAAGACCGCGCTCAAGTTCTTCTCCGCGCTGCTCGACGATCTCGATGCCGTGGGCGATCACAAAGGTGGCGACGCCGCGGTGCGCCGCGACTCCGGATATTCGATTCGCAACCTCGGGCTCGCGACCGCGATCGCGTACGACTGGCTGCACGACGCACCGGGCATGACCGAGGAGCTACGCGCCCACGCGCGCGCGCGCTGGAAGGCCTGGCTCGACTGGTTCGCGACGAGTGGCTATCGCGCGCACGATCCGGCGTCGAACTACTACGCCGGCTACATGATCGCCGCGACGACGATGGCGATCGCGCAAGGCGGCGAAGCCGGCAGCGACGGCGCCGCGCTGTGGAAGCTCGTCACCGACACGATGTGGGGCAAAGAGATCGCGCCCGCGCTCGCCGACAACGGCGTGCTCGACGGTGGCGATTGGCCCGAAGGCTGGCAATACGGGCCGCTGTCGATCGCGGAGCTCTCGCTCGGTGCGCGGGTGATGCGGGTACACGGTGTGGAGGTCGGCGGCGTCGCGCGCTGGCTCGACGCCGTGCTGCGCCGCCATGTCTACGGCCTGTCGCCCGGCGACGGCGTGTTCCCGGGCGGCGACACCGAAGCCGAGGTCCCGAACGTGCCGCCGAACGTGCTCACGCTCGATGCGGTCGCGCTCGGTGACGCTTCGCCCGACGACAAGCGGTGGGCGCGCGGCGAGCTGTCGCGGTTGCAGCTGGCCGACAAGTACTACTTGCTGTTCGATGCGCTCGCCGGCGTCGGTGACAGACCGGTGCTCCCTCCGCGCTCGCAATGGCCGACGTGGTACGTCGCGGCTGGGACCGGCACGCTGTTCGCGCGCACGCGGTGGGACGACGACGCGATGTGGTTCGTCGCGACCTGCCACGCCGCGATCGACACCGACCACCGCCATCCCGATGCCGGTAACTTCGTGTTGTCGCGCGGCCACGACGACGTGATCGCGGACTCGGCGCCGTACGGAACGCAATCGACGCTGACGACCAACGCGCCGACGATCGCCGCGGCCGGGATGGCGCGGACCGACTACACGCCGAGCCAGGGCTGGTGGAGCGAGAAGACCGCGTTCGACTGGACGACGCAGCGCAAGACCGGGGTCGTCGCGGCGCGCTGCGACTATGCCGATCAGTTCAAGAACCACGAGCAAGCGAGCGACATCCCGTACGCGCTGCGCGACTTCGTGCTCGTGCCGGCCAGCGATGGCAAGGCAGCCGCGCTCGTCGTGGTCGACCGCGCGACGACCGGCGGCGCGGATCGCCCGCTGATCTTGAACTTTCACACGCCGGGCAAGCTCGCGCTCTCGAGCGAAGTCGCGACCGCGCAGGTCGGTAACAGCAAGCTCGAGATCACGACGATCGGCGGCAACGCGCCCTCGATCGGCGTGCCGACCGCGAAGGACTGCGAGCACGCCGAAGCGCGGGGTACGTGCGACGCGGCGCGCTTTCCAGCGACCTACTATCGCCAGAACGTCCCCGGGCCGGACGCGCGGGTCGTTCATGTGATCTCCGCGATCGATCGAGCGGCGGCGCGGCCGACCGCGACGCCGCTGTCGGGGGATGGCTTCGCCGGCGTCGTGCTCGGCGGGTTGCGCGACGCGGTCGTCGTGTGGCGGACCTCGAACAGCGGAGCGCTGGCCTACGCGGCACCGCGCCGATCCGGCGTGATCCACGTCGTGCTCGACGCGGCCGGCCGCGACGGGTTCGCGACGATCACGGCGAAGCCGGACGGCAATCATTGCGCGGTTCAAGTCACCCCCGGCGGGACCACCGCGGCGAGCCCGCTCATCGCGGTGCTCGACGACAAGTGCGCGGTCACGATCGACCCCGAGCTCGCCGCAGCGTCGGCGGCCGGGACCCGCCCGAGTCGCGCGCAGCTCACGACGTCGCCGCGCGCCGGCTGTTGCGAAGCGCAGAGTGCGCCGGGCTCGCCGCTCGCGATGGTCCTCGTCGTGTTGCTCGCGCTTCGTGGTCAGCGTCCGCGTTCGCGGCGCGCGTAGGCCGCGCCGAGCGCATCGACGAGTCGCGCGAGCTCCTTGGCCGCGGCGCCGTCGTCGCCGAGGTGCGGATCGCCGACCGCGAGGATGGCCTCGACGCGATCCGCGATCGCGATCGGTGCTGCGATCGGCGCTCGGGCATCGCCGAGCAAGCGGGCGAGCTCGCCGGAGCCGCCGGCGGTCGCGAGGTCTCGGGTCGCGTACGCTCGTGCGACGAGCGAGCTCCCCGACAGCTCGAGCGACACGTCGTCGACCGCGACGAGCTGTGCGCCGTGGCCGCGGAAGCCGATCGCTTTGCTGTCGGTGATGCGCATGAGCAACGCCGCGCGCCATCGCCGCACCGCGTACGCCATCACGTAGAGCTCCGCCGCCGTACGCGTGATCGCGCGATCGATCTCGTCGAGGACCTCGTCGAATGTCTGGGCCGTGTGCAGACGCACCGGCACCCGCCCCGGGCCCGCGGCGACGAACAGATCCGACACGCTGCGCGCCCGGCGCAACGATGGTCGCTGCTCGCCGACGCGAATGTCGCCGATGTCCGCGATCGATGGCGGCGTCTCGAACTTCGCGTCCGGCGCCGGATCGCCGTAGACCGCGCGCACGAGGCGATCGAGCTGGATCGCCGGTGCCACGGACAACGCGACGGGCAGCTTGCACGCGTGTTCGAGCGCGGCCGCCAAGATCGGGGTCGGATTCTTCGCGCACGCGACGATGCCGCCATCGCGCGCCCGGCCGATCGCGACGACGCCCCAGCGCTGACCGAGCGCGGCTGGAATCGTCGACAGCACGTCGGGATCGCGGCGCTCGAAGTGGCGTTGCAACATCGCGGGATAGCCGAGCTGCTCGGACAGCGCGAGCGCGCCGTCGTCCGGTTCGAGGTGCGCGTGCGCGATCAACGTCGACACGAGCCGTTGGCCGCCGGCGGTCTGCTCGCGCAGCGTGCGCGACAGCAGCCACGGATCGATCACCTCGCGGAGCAAGAGCACCTCGCCAATCCGCAGCCGCTCGCTCACCGCCGGCGTTGTACTACAAGATCCGCAGCGGTGCGGTGCGCGCGTTGATCGTCGCCGGTCGGTCCGGCTCACCCGGCTTCGCGCCGTGCTTGTGAACATGTCCGATCCGGAGCGCGTAGGTCACGCCGCGCTTGAGCTGCCAACGTTCGTCGGGCGCGCGCATGTCTTGACCGCCGAAGCTCGGCCGTTCGCCGGGCAGGTCGAGCAACGCGTAGACCGGATTCCCGGCCTGGTCCGCGACCGGCCAGCCATCGCCATCGACCGCCGGCGGAGACCCGACGACCTGGAAGTACGCCAGGTCACCGTCTTTCGCGAGGCTGATCGGCCGCGCGCCGGCCGGCATGGAGCTGGTCGCCACGGCGTGGCCGGGCACGGACGGTGGATCCTTCGGAGTCGGAGCGGTCACCGGAGGGAGCGGGGTCACCGCGTCGACGTTCCAGATCCAGTGGCGATCGGCGTCCAGCGTCCACGCGCCGCCGAGCGCGACCCGGCCGGTTGCCGGTTTGCCTGCGAGCGCGAAGTGAATAGCGAGCGCACCGTTGCCGTCGGTCTCGTCGACCAACCACGGCAGCGGTTCGGCAGCGACGATCGTGCCGTAGACGACTCCGTGTTGACCGCGCCGCGCGAGATACCGCGCGCGATCGACGACCGCCTGCCACGCGGGAATCGCACCGAGCTCGTCGAGCATCTTGCCAGGATCGGGTGAAGGCTCGGTCTCGTCCGGCTTCGCCGGTAAGTCGACCGCGGAGCCATCGCTCGCATCGAGCCGCCCCGGTTTCACCGCGACCGCGGCATCGCGCCCGGCTAGCTTGTCGACGCGCGGAGGCGGTTCCCCGCCGCTCTGACATGCCGCGAGCGACAGCAGCGCGAGCGCGAACGCGCGAGTCGTCACCACGCGAGCTTGGCAACCAGCGCAGCGACCTGCGCGAGCCCATCGGCATCGACCGCATCGAACGCGGCTAGCTCGTAGCTGTCGAGATCGAGCACCGCGACGACCTCGCCGCTGCGCACGATCGGCACGACGATCTCGCTGCGCGAGCCGGCGTCGCACGCGATGTGGCCGGGGAACTTCTCGACATCGGGGACGACGATCGTGCGGCGCTCGGCCGCGGCGGTGCCGCACACGCCCTTGCCGAGCGCGATGCGGACGCATGCGACCTTGCCCTGAAACGGGCCCAGCACGAGCTCGCCGCCGCGCATGACGTAGAAGCCGATCCAGCTCGCGGCCGGGGCGGCGTCGCGCAACGCCGCGGTGAGGTTCGCGAGGTTCGCGATCAGATCGGGCTCGCCGTCGACGAGCGACGCGAGCTGGGGCAAGAGCTCGCGGTAGCGCCCTGGCTTGTCGGCGTCGCTGCCCGTCGGGCGTTCGCCCGACTTGCCGCTTGGCGAAACCGCGTCGGCCACAGGCTCTAGCCCGCGGCGAGCTGGCGCGCCGCGCTGAGTGCGCGCGGGATGCCGAACGGGCTCGCGCGCAGCTGGAGGATCAAGAAGTCGCCCTCGGTCGAGAGACCGGAGACCTGGACGACCGGCGTCAACGTGCCGAGCACGCCGCGCACGCGATCGTTCGTTGCGAACTTCGGGTTCTGCATCAGGTCGAGCACGATGACATCATCGTGCGCTTCGACGAGCACCGCCGGCCGCTTCGGCATGAACTTGGCGAGGTTGCCGGGCTTGCTCAGATCGAGGGCGCCCGACTTGATTAGCCCGGCGACCGGCGTGAACGATTCGCCGAGCACCTTCATCGTGACGTCGGAGATCCGCAGCGAGACCTTGAACTTGTCGTCGGAGACCTCGATCTGGTCGATCCGGATCGATGCGCCGGCGCGCACCGTCGTGCCCATCAGATCGATCGTCGCGCCGAGTCCGATCGCGGGCGGACGCGGCGTGATCGTGACGTCTTGCGGCGCCTTCTTCGACGGCGGCGTGTTCGAGATGAACCAGCGGACGGCATCGAGCGGCACCGCGATCCGCATCCCGAGCGCGTGACGCGCCATGCTCAGCATGGTGGTCGGATTCTTGAGCATGAAGCGACCGGCAGAACGCAGCGCAGCTCGGAGCGGGAGTGCCATCCTCGATCCATAGCAGAGCGCGCCTAGCGGCGTCGCGCGCCCACGGTCAAAACAGCACGACGCGGAGCGGCGCCGCGAGCACGGCTCCCGCCACCGGCTTGCCGGCGACGACGGCGCCAAAGACCAGCGCTCCCGTGACGTCGTCCGGCATCCGGACGCGGCGCAGCGGGTCGCCGGTGCGCGGATCGATGACCAGCGCCTCGTTCTGGTCGCTGCCATAGCTGACGACGACAGGGCTAGCTGCCCCGCCGCGCGGTCCGGCGACGATCGGCTCGGCCAGGGCGTAGTCGTTGCGGGCGCGGACGCCTCCGTCGAGGTCGAACAGCGTCGCTTGCCAACTCGCGCTCATCGGCGGCGGCGGTGGCCACGGCGTCGCGATCGGCGGTGGCTCGAAGTTCGTCGGCGGTCGCGCTGGCGGTGGCGGTCCGATCGGCGGCGGCGGCAACTTCGGGATCGGGAGCGGGTTCGGCGGCACCGGCCCGCCGGGAGCCATGCCGGTGATGATGTCGCCCGCCGCACCCCACGCGAGCCCGATCGCGGGCAGCGCCGAGACCGTCCCGCGCAGATCGACGCGGTAGGCATCGCCATCTTCGAGCTCGACGAGCACGCCGTCGCCCGCCGCGGTCAATGCGCGCACCGCTCCCGCGACCTCGATCGACCATACGGGGAGCATCCGGACGTGCGGCAGGCGAGCGACCAACCGACCGCGCTCGGCAGTGATCAACAGCGCGCCGCCGCCGACCGCGAGCGGCACCGCACGCATCGCCGCGCCATCGTCGCTCGCGACCGAACCGAGCATGCGGCCGGTGTCCGCATCGCGAACGGTTGCGCGGTCGCCATCGAACACGACGACGATATCGCCCGCGGCGGCAAGCGCGTCGACGTTCTCGTGCCGCCGCAACCACAACGGCGTACCATCGCGCGTGATCGCGCGAACCATCGAGTCGAGCTGGTTTGCGCGCGCGCCGCAGATCACCGCGCGGCTGCTGAACGCGATGCCGACCGGCGTGCCGAACCCGCACGGCTCGTCGCGGCGACGCCAGGTCGAGCTCGAGAGATCGAATCGCGACAGGTCGACGCGCGGCTCTGTCACGCTACCGCGAGCCACCGCTTGGATGTAGAGCGCCTGTGGATCGGCGGGATCGATCGCGATCGCGGCGAGGTTTCCCGGGTCGGCGTTGTCGTTCGCGTACGTCGCAGCCGCCGCGACGTCGCTCACCGGTGGCAGGTCGCGCAACTCGGCCGGCACCGCGAGCGGCCCCGAGACGAGCGAGCGCAACGTGTGACGCCACGGCGCGGGCAGCGCGACGCGATGCACCGTCGAGCTCGGCGAGCCAGTCCACGACGCGTACACGATCGCCTTGTCGCCGAGCACGCCGCCGGGCGCGGCGAGCGGAACGTAGGCGCGAACGCCGTCGCGATCGAGCACCGCCGCGGTCGTCGAAGTCACGCGCACGAGCCTCCGGTCGCCGCGCTTGTCGAGGAGCTCACCGAGCGGCGGAAGATCGAGCACCCGGACCTCGCCGCGCAGATCGCGCGATCGGCTCGACACGCCGCTCGCGGTCGATACCTCGACGCGATCGTCGCCGTCGCGCGCCGGCCACATCCCGCGCACGCCATCGATCCGGCCGGTGATCGCCCCGGTCGCTCGGTCCAGCGCGATCACCGCCCGGCCGGTCGCTGGACCCGCGGTCACGAGGATCGAGTCGCCGGCGCACGCGTCGATCTGGATGACGCCACCGACGGGGGTGTGCCACATCAGCTTCGGTCCGCCCTTGGCTTCGGCGATCCGACCGATCGCGCCCGACGAATCCACCGCGAACAGCTCACGACCGGCGTCGCCGCAGCTCGCGACGACCGCAGCCGCGCTGATCCCGGCCGGCAGCTTCACGCGGGTGAGCTCGTCGCCGGTGTCGGCATCGAGCACGATCGCCTCGCCCGCGCCGGCGGTCACGACGCGATCGTCGGTGAACGCGGCAAACGGTGACTCGCGCTTCCACCGCACCTTGCCATCCAGGCCGATCGCACGGATGCCCGCCGCATCGGCGCACACGATCGCCTCCTCGGTCACGCCGACGATCGGCGCGGCGCAGCCGTCGTGATCGCGCCAAGCGACGCGCCCGCTGTCGACATCGATGAGCTCGACCGCGGTGTGATCGCCTTCACTGCCGTAGACGACCGCGCGCGCCGGACCGTCACCGGGCACCGCCCACGGCGTCGGCAACCGCAACGGTGCGAGCGGCTCGCCGCCGGCCGCCTGATCGATGCCGAGCCGCTCGACCGGTTGCGGTGTCTGGCCACGACCGAATCGCCGGATCACCGGGCCGAGCGGCCACACCGTCGGTGGCGGCGGATATACCCAGCGCACCGGCGATGCCGGCGGTGCCGCGGGCGCATCGCAGGCAGTTGGCGCGATGAGCGTCAACAGCACGGCAGCGCGATTCACCGCCGGAACGTATCAGGTCTCGCTGTCGGCGAGCTAGACGCGCTCGATGATCGTCGCGATGCCCATGCCGCCGCCGATGCACAGCGTGATCAACGCGGTCGCCTTGTCCGCGCGCTCGAGCTCGTCGAGCACCGTGCCGAGCAAGATCGCACCGGTCGCACCGAGCGGATGGCCCAGCGCGATCGCCCCGCCGTTGACGTTGATCCGATCGTGATCGATCCCGAGCGTGCGCGCGGTCTGCAGCGGGACGACCGCGAACGCCTCGTTGATCTCCCACAGATCGATGTCCTTGACGGTCATCTTCGCGCGAGCGAGCGCCTTCTTCGACGCCGGTGCCGGAGCGGTCAGCATGATCACCGGCTCGGCACCCGCGGTCGCCTGGGCGCGGATCCGCGCGCGCGGCTTCAACCCGGCTTTCTTGCCCCACTCCGCCGAGCCCATGACGACGACCGCGGCGCCGTCGACGATGCCCGACGAGTTGCCCGCGGTGTGGACGTGCTCGATCGCCTTCGTGTCGGTGTAGCGCTTGAGCGCGAGCTGGTCGACGGTCTCGCCGTTCGGGCCCATCGCGGTCGCTCCGAGCTGCGCGAACACCGCGGTCAAGCCGCCGAGCGACTCGAGCGTCGTATCGGCGCGCGGATGCTCGTCGCGGGTGAGCGCGACCGAGCCGTCGTCGGCCTTGACGGCGAACAGCGACCTATCGAACCGCTTGCCCTCGATCGCGATCGCCGCGTGCTTCTGGCTGCGCAGCGCAAACTTGTCGACGTCCTCGCGGCTGAAGCTTCTCGCGCGTCGCGATCAGATCCGCCGAGATGCCCTGCGGCACCATGAACAGCTTCTTGCGCAGCTTCTCGTTGTTGCCGTCGAGCATCGCGCCGTCCGAGCCCATCGGCACGCGCGACATCGACTCGACCCCGCCGCCGATGCCGGCATCGATGAAGCCGGCGCCGATCTTCGCGGCGATGCCGTTGACTGCCTCGAGCCCCGAGCCGCAGAACCGATTGACGGTGTAGCCGGTGACGTCCTCGGGCCAATCCGCGGCGATCAACGCGAGGCGCGCGATGCACGCGCCTTGGTCCTTGACCTGCGTGACGCAGCCGATCGAGACGTCGTCGATCAGGTTCTTGTCGAGCTTGCTGCGCTCGGCCATGTGGTTGAGCGTCTGCGCGAGCAGCTCTTGCGGGTGGATGTTCGTGAGCCCGCCCTTGCCGGCCTTACCGCGGCCGCGTGGCGTGCGGACGGCGTCGTAGATGAACACGTCGGTCATGGAACTGCCTCCAGGTTGATGGCGGCAGGATGGTCCAAACCGTCAGGGCATGCAACCGGCCGTTGTGGCGGCTTGCTTCAACCCTGCGAGCGAATCACCGCACGCGCGCGCCATCCGCGAATAGACATCGCCGGTTAGCCGCTTCCTCGGTAGGTCCCACAGCTCGACGGTCTGGTTACCGAGCGAGACGCGCTGATCGATCGGCAGGAGATCGCACGTCAACACGACGCTCACTTCGGCGACGAACTGGTCGCACTCGACGACGCCGACCTCGACCTTCGCGAGTCGAGCGCGCGTCACCTCGACCGTCGCTTCGTCGCCGGTGCCGGAGAGCTCGCGATACAGGGTGTCACGGCCGCGATCGCCGAGTTGCTTCGCGCACCTCACGAGGTCGTCCGCGCCCATCTCCGAGAAGCAAGCGATCGCTGCGGCTGGCCAGTTATCGCTCGTGCACAACGTGCGGACCGGCTCGATCAGTGACACGTCGGGCGAGTGCATCGCGATCGTCGCCGCGGCAAAGCCGATCGCTGCGTCATCACACGTCTTCGTAGCGATCGGCGTAGCTGGACCGACAACCGGCGGTGCTGGACCGACAACCGGCGGCGTCGTGGTCGCGGCGCATCCGGCGACGACAAGCTGCAGCAGCGGTCTCATCCCTCCAAGGTAACCCCGGGTCGGCTCATTGACACGTGCAGTTCGCATCCGTTCCAGCGACACACGCCGTCTCGCTCGGTTGCGTCGTCGCGTTAGCGTAGTGCCACTTGAACAGCTCGACGATGCGCGGCATCACACCCATCGCGGTCAGATCCGTGGTCACCGGTCCGAACGCGATCCGGTTGTAGCCGCCGGCCGTGTCGCGCGTGACCTTGGCCGCGCGCGACAACGTGCGCTGATAATCGGCGAGCGAGATCGCATCGGCGTCACCGCCCGACCAGCCGCTGTCGCCGGCGCTGTAGCGCGCCGAGTGCAACACCGCGTACTTCGTGTTCGCGATGGAGAGCTTTGCAGGCTCGCCACTCGCAACGAGCCAATCGCGCATGCCGAAGTAGTGAGCCGCGAGCGCCGTTTCGGACATGCCGCACACGAAGCCGTTCGAGTGATAGTGCTCGACCACCATCGCGACCGCGGTCTCGTCGATCGCCGCGAAGAAGTCGGATGCGGGCACGCTCCAGCTCGCCGCCAAGCCCGGGCGCTCCGTGAAGTACACGACGCCGAACAGCCGGCGACCGCGCGCATCGGGCTCGTGCAGATGGCGCAGGATCGCCGAGATCTGCGATCGCACGTGCGCATCCGACGCGGTGGTGCTCGGCACCTCGTTGAACGTGAACAGGTCGGCGTGCGCCGCGATCGCGGCGTCGCGGAACGTGTGCGCCCACGTCGCGAGCGTCGCATCCGACGCGGTCTCCCAGCCGGCGTGACTGGCGTCCCACACGTCGAACGCCGGCGCGTAATAGAAGTCGCCGCGCGCGTGGACGCGATCGGCGAGCGCGCGCGTCGCGAACGCGGTGCCGTGGCTCTGCGTGATCAGCCAAGCGTGGGTGCCGTCTTGCGGGAGCCCGGCTTGATACGCGGTCAGCACGTCGGCGGAGACTTGATAGAAGATGCCGAACCGCGTCGCGGTCAGCGGCTTGGGCACGTAGCCGTCGTCGACCGCGGGCGTGACGCCGCCGCCGAAGTCGTCGGGCGGCAACGTCTGGCCCGGATCGCTCGCACCGGTGTCTAGATCGCCGGCGCACGCAGCCAACACGAGCCCGAGCCCGAGCCCGAAATTCTTCAAGCGCATGCTCGGCCCTACAGCAAGCGCTGGACCAAGCGCCAAGCTCGCGTCTCTGCATCGCCAGAACGTCGTGGCCGGGGGCCTCGGCCCTCCACTGCAACCTCGCGTGGTCAGGCGATCGCTTCGTCGCGCGGCACGATCAACCGCAGCGCGCGTGGCACGACCTCGATGACGTAGTGGTCGCCGGCGGGCAGCTCTTCGCCGTCGCACTGCGCCGCCGGCAACGATCCGGTCTCGCTGCGCACGGTCAGCTCGAACTTCGTACCGCCGATCGCCGGAGCGAGCGCGAGCCCTAGCCTCTCGAGATCGTCGACGCCAACCGGGCTGCGCCCGAGGTGACCGACGAGCTTCGTGATCAGATCGCGCCGGCCCACGATCGGAACGAGCTCGAACCGCCCGTCATCGGATTCGGCCTGCGCATCGAAGATCCACTCGCCGCCGAACACGCGCGTGTTCTTGACGATCACGTCGAGCAGCTGATCGAAATGGTGGACCTGGTTGTCGATCACGGCATCGAGATCGAACTTGATGTCGACGACGTAGCTCTCGACGAACCGCTGCACGACCGCGCCGAAGTACACGAGCTGATCGCGATACAGCATGCCCAGGCCGGGGATGCGACCGACCCGATCGCGATCGCGATTGCGCGTCGCGAGGCTCGCCGCGCCGAGGCCGATCGAGAACGAATCGAAGAACAGGTCGCGGTGCACGCTCTTGAGGCCGCGATCGATCGCGAGCCGACCGACGTCGCAACTGACGGTCTCGCCCGCCGCGACGACCGCGACGTTGCGAGCGAGCGCGCCGGCACCGGGCTCGAGCCCGAACGACTTGCCCTGATCGTTCGCGGTGCCGGTCGGCAGCATCCCGATCGCGACCTCTGCCGCGTGGTGCGATCCGAGCACGCCCTTCGCGACCTCGGCGAACGTGCCGTCGCCACCCATGTAGATCACGACGCGCGCACCGTCGTCATCGATCACCTCGCGGACGCGGTCGATCGTCGCACCGTCGGGCTCGGTCGGTACGAACCGATGCGCGACCGCGGCCTCGTCGAGCAGCGCGCGCGCGTGGCGAATCCAGTCCGCGGCGCTCCCGCTGTGCGCGGTCGGATTGGCGACCAGCACCGCCGGGCGGTCGCGAGTCCAGCGCGCGATGGCCGGGGCCTGCGCCTGGTGAGCAGCCCCGCCGAATGGCGGTGCGGTTGGATCGTCCCCAGGCAGCATGCCTCGGCAATGTAACGTGAGCACGCGTCGAAGCCAGTGGCTGCGAGGTATGAAGCGCGGACTCGCCCGTTTTGGCCGCTAAACCGTCATAAGGTACGCTCGACATGGTTGTCCACGTGTCTCCCACAATGAACGCCTCGGCGAATGACGAGCACGACCTGCTGCGCCAGACCGTGCGCCAGTTCGTGCAAAGCCGGGTCGAGCCGCAAGCGCAAGCGCACGACGAAGCGGGCACGTTCAACACCGGCTTGTTGCGCGAGCTCGGCAAGCTCGGCCTGATCGGCGTGACGATTCCCGAGGCCGACGGCGGCGCCGGGCTCGACGCGACCGCGACCTGCATCATTCACGACGAGCTCTCGTACTCCGATCCGGGCTTCGCGCTCGGTTACCTCGCGCACGCGCTGTTGTTCGTCAACAACTTCTACTGGTCCGGAAACGCCGCGCAGCGCCGCAAGCACTTACCCAAGGTCCTGACCGGCGAGGCGATCGGCGCGATGGGCATGAGCGAGCCCGCGGTCGGCACCGACGTGCTCGGTCTGACGACGACCGCGCGCAAGGACGGCGACGCGTACATCCTCGACGGCCGGAAGACGTTCATCACGAACGGCCTCGAAGCGAGCGTGCTGCTGATCTACGCGAAGGTCGACGATCGGATCACGTCGTTCGTCGTCGAACGCGGCACCCCCGGGTTCTCGACGAGCGCGAAGATCCCGAAGATGGGCATGCGCGCCTCGACGATGTGCGAGCTGATCTTCGAGGACTGCCGGATCCCCGCGGACAACCTGCTCGGCAGCGAGGGCGGCGGCATCACGAACATGATGCGCAACCTCGAGATCGAGCGGCTCGGGCTGTCCGCGATGAGCCTCGGCATGGCGCGGCGTTGCCTCGACGCGATGGTCGCGTACTCGCAAGAGCGCAAGACGTTCGGCAAGCCGATCCACGAGCACGGCCAGATCCAGCGCTACATCGGCGAGAGCTACGCGAAGACCGAAGCGATGCGCGCACTGATCTACAACGTCGCGGCGACGGTCGGTCACGACAAGCGCAATCGGCTCGGCACCGACGCCGCGAAGCTGTTCGCCGCGACCGCCGCGAAAGAGGTCGCCGATGCCGCCGTGCAAGTGATGGGCGGTTACGGCTACTGCGCCGAGTATCGCGTCGAGCAATTCCTACGCGACACCAAGCTGATGGAGATCGGCGGCGGCACGATCGAAGCGCATCAGAAGAACATCACGCGCGACCTGACACGCTCCTAGGAGCCTTTGCGTGCCTTCGCGGCGGCGAGCTTGGCCTTCAGATCGTCTTGCTGCTTCTTCAAGTCGTCGAGCTTGGCGTTCGCCGCATCGCGAGCGCTGTCGTCTTGCGCCTTCGCGACCGCGTTCTTCGCGGCGCTGACCGCGGCATCGAGCGTGACGAGCTGCGCGGTCAACGAGCCGACCTCGTCGACGTCCGGCATCTTCATGCCGTTCTCCGGCGTCATGTTCGGGTGGATGATGCCGCTGCCCGCGACGTTACCGCTGCCGCTACCACTGCCGCTGCCGGCGAGGTCGCTACCACTGCCGTCGCTGCCCGCTCGATCGACGCGGCCATGGCGACCACCGCGCCCCATACCCCGGCCGCCCATCGTCGCCTTGACGTCGGCGGCCACCTTGTCTTGCGCGTCTTGCGGCAGCTTCGCCTGACAGCCGCGCATGTCTTCGCGACTCGCCGCGGCCGCGAAGCACTTGATGACCTCGTCGGACCACGCGTCTTCGCTGCACCGCGTGACGAGCGCCGCCTTCAGCTTGCCGGCCATCTCGTCCATGCCGGCGAGCATGTTCTTGAGCTGATCGGGGTCGGCGCCGGTCGCACGCGCTTCGACTCGCTTGCGGTTGTTCGCGAACATCTGATCGACGCCCTTGCCGATCGCATCGCCACACGCGGCCGAGCCATGGCTCTTGCTGCCGCACGCCGCGAGTCCAAACGAGAGCGAGAGCGCCAGGAACTGCTTCATCATGGCGAAAGCCTCGCATACGCCGCGAGGTCTCACCAGCGCGCGCGCTCGGTCAGGGACAGACCGACTTCGCTGCCTCGGTCACCGCCTGGAGGCCCTGCAGGCATCCGGTCGCGAGCTCCGCCTTCGTCTCGGGCGGGAGTCCGACCCACGCTTCTGCCGCCTGATCGAAGGCCTGGGTCATCGCGTCGCGCGCCGCCTGGGGCATTCGATCGCAGGTCGCGAGCTTGTGGACCGCCGCTCCATATTGTCGGCACTCGATCGGCAGTGTAGCGAGGAGGTCGACGGGCGGCGGTGGCCCAGCATCAGGCGGTGGAACCGCGGGCGCCTTGGCCACGACCGGCGGCGGCATGTTCGGGTTGGTCTTGTCGGTCCAGCACGCGGCGACCGCGGCGAGAACGATCGCGATGGAGAGGATCTTCATGACGCTCCTTTGAGGCCCGAAACGACGAGAGGCCGCCAAGACGACGGCCTCACGTGTTGCTACGTACGAGTTGCGTAGCGCTAGCGCTTACCAACCGCAGACCGCCTTCGCGCTCTGATTGACGGCATCGACGCCGGCCTTGCAGCCCGTGGCGAGCGACGCCTTCGCGTCGGCCGGCAGACCCGCCCACGCCTTCGACGCGGTCTCGAAGCCCTGCTTCATCGCGTCGCGAGCCTGTTGCGGCATCTTATCGCAGGTCGAGAGCTTCTCGATCGCGGCCTTGTAGTCCTGGCACTCCTTCGGGAGGTCGCCACCGCCGGCCGCAGCCGCGCTGCCATCGCCAGCCGGAGCCGCGCTACCGGTATCGCTGCCCTTCATGTCGCCGCCCTTCATGTCGCCGCCCTTCATGTCGCCGCCCTTCATGTCGCCGCCCTTCATGTCGCCGTGGTCACCGCCCATGCCCATCGCCGCCGCCATCTCCTTGTCGAGATGCGCCTTCTGCTCGGCCGACAGGTTCTTGTTGCACGCCTGGCCCTCTTCCATCGTCTTGGAAGCATCGACGCACTTCAGCATCTCCGGGGTCCACTTGTCGTCGGTGCAGACCTTCGTGAGGGTCGCCTTCATCTTCGGCACCATCGTCTTCATCATCTCGTCGGCCATCTTCTTTTGATCGGCCGGCATGTCCTTCGGCATCTGCTTCGCCTGCTCCTCCATCATCCGGTCGACGGCCGAGCTCATCGTTCCGTCGCAGTCGCCGCCGCCTCCCTTCTTCTTGCAGCCGGCGAACGCGGCGAGAGAGAGGACGGTCACGAACGCGATCGAGAGGTTCTTCATCACTTGGCTCCGGGGAATAGAAATGTGGCCGTGACGTTTCCGTATTCGCGATCCGGGGTCAATCTGGCGTCGGCGGACGTTCATCCGCGATGACGGCAGAGATCACTCGCGCAGGAAACGTTCGTACGCCGCGAAGTCGTAGTCGCGGCCGAGGAAGTCGTGGACGAGCACCGCGGCGTCTCGCGTACCGCCCGGAACGAGCACCTTGTCGCGATAGGCACGCGTCACCGCCGGTGCCATCAAGCCGGTGCGCTCGAACGGCGTCAGCAGATCCTTCGCGATCACGAGCGACCATTGGTACGTGTAGTACATCGCGGAGTAGCCGAACAAATGGCCGAACGACGTGTGGAACGACGTGCCGGGGACATACGCGAACGGCGTGTACTGCAGCTGCAACGCGCGGACGACGGCGAGTTGATCGAGGGTCTTTGGATCGGCGCGGTGAAAGCCCAGCGAGATCGCCGCGTAGAAGATCTGCTGGACCGTCGCGGTGCCGAGACCGAACTTGTCGGCGGTCCGCATCTTGTCGACGAGCTCGCGCGGAATCGTCTCGCCGGTCTCGCGATGGCGCGCGAATCGCGACAGCGTCTCGTAGCTCCACGCCCACTCCTCGAACATCTGCGACGGCGCCTCGACGAAGTCCCACTCGGTCGCGACGCCGGCCTGCGAGATCCAGCGCTGATCGCCGCCGAGCACGTGGTGCATCAGGTGGCCGAACTCGTGGAACATCGTCACGACGTCGTCGTGCTCGAGCAAGGCGTCCTTGCCCTCGGGGAAGTTGCAGACCAGCACGCCCTCGGGCAACTGGATGCCGCGCGCCCCATCCTTGAGCGGGAACTGCGCCGCGTGTTTGTATTTGCCCTCGCGCGGGTGCATGTCGAGGTAGATCCGACCGAGCTTTTGGGCTCCGCGCCTGACGTCATAGACGAGCACGGTCGGATGCCACGCGGTCTCGTCGACGGGAACGTAGCTGAGCTCGTAGATCGCCGACGTGATGTCGAGCAGGCCTTCGAGCACGCGGTCGTACGGGAAGTACTGGCGAACGACGCTCGCATCGACGTCGTAGCGCTGCTTCTTGACCTGGTGCTCGACCCACGCCTTCTGCCAGTCGGCGACCGCGGTCGCGCTCGGATCGAGCTCGCGCAGTTGGCGCAACAGCTCGGCGTAGTCGTGATCCGCGCGCGGCTTCGCGAGCTGCCAGACCTTCTCGAGGAACTGGGCGGCGTGCTCGCCCGAGCCGATCATCTTGTCGTTCGTGATGTAGTCGGCCCAATCGGCGAAGCCGAGCAGCTTCGCCTTCTCGGCGCGGAGCTCGAGCACGGTGTGCAACACGCCTTCGTTGGTCTGGTCGGCGCGACTGCGATACTTGATGTAGAGCTCGCGGCGTAGCGCGTCGTCGATCGCGTACGTCATGAACGGCATGTAGTCGGGGTTGTCGGTCGAGATCCGGACGACGCCGTGCTCGTCGGGCGCATGCGAGTCGCGGAAGTCCTGCGGCAAGCCGCCGAGCCGCGCGCTGTCCGTGATCTCGATCGTGCGAACGTCCTCGGAGATCGCCTTCGAGAACTGCTGGCCGAGCCGGGTCAGCTCTTCGTCGATCTGCTTGAGCCGCGCGCGGACCTCGGGTGGCTGATCGACGCCGGCACGGCGATAGTCGCGCAGCGTGTGCGAGACGAACCGCTGCGTGTCGGCGTCGGCGCGCGACACGTCGACCGCCGCGAGCGTGTCGTACATCGCGCGATCGAGCGCGAGATCCGAGTAGAACCGCGACACTTCCTGCTCGCATTCGCGCGCGGCGTCGCGGATCGCCTCGTCGGGGTGAACCTCGGAGTACAGACCGGCGAGTGCGTTGCTCGCGCTCGCCGCGGCGAGCAGCTCGTTGTACGTCGCGAGCGTCGTCTCGACCGTGCGCGCGTTCGCCGCGATGATCGCGGGGCGCAGCTGTTCTGCGCGTCGGAGGCCGGCGAGGCACTCGTCGGCGAACTCGGCCGCCCTCTTCGTGTCCGACTTCTTCACGCGCCGCGATCGAATGTACCATCGTTCGCGTGAACGAACTCGCGCCCGCGCTCGGCGATGCGTTGCCGCTCGCCGCCAGCGATCCGAGCTGGCTGACGATCGCGCTCGCCGACCTCGATGCGATCCACGCCGACCATCTCCACTGCGAGCGCAAGGCCGCCCAGTCGGCGCTGTCGCTGATCCGCAGCTATCCCGAGCGCGCCGACCTGGTCGCGGCGATGGCGCGACTCGCGCACGACGAGACGCGCCATGTCGTCCAGGTCGCGCAGCTGATGGCGCGGCGCGAGCAACCCGCCGCGTACGACTTCGGCGACGACTACGCCGCCGCGATGCGCGATCACATTCGCAAGCGCGAGCCCGAGCGCTTGCTCGATCGCCTGATCGTGTTCGCGGTGATCGAAGGTCGCTCGGCCGAGCGCCTGGGCCTGCTCGCCGGCGCGCTCGCGGACGAGAAGACGCGCGCGCTATACGCGAGCCTCGCCGACGCCGAGGTCCGCCATCGCGACACGTTCCTAGCGCTCGCCCGCGACGCGTTCCCGCAGACCTGGCGCGCCCGCGCCAGCGAGCTCGCCGGGGTGGAGCGCGAGCTCCTCGCCCGGCGCGAAGTCGTCGCGCGGATTCATTGACGCCTATCTCGGTTGAAACGTTCGAGCTACGGATCGGCCTTGGCTGCTTGAATCGCTTCCAACAGCGCGCCGGAGGGGAACCACCGGTGTTGGGCGGCGAGCTGCTCGACGCGCAACAGCAATTCGCGTTTGCGCGCCGGCTCGGGCGCTTTCAAATACGCCTCCCAGTCGCGGACGAGCTCGGGGATGCCGGCGCAGTCCTTTGTCGGAGCCAGCTCGGCCCCATGCGGAACGCCTCGGCGTCGGGCCGTTCGAGCGTCGCTTCGATCGCGCCACCGACGTACGCGATGGATTGACCGCATGGCGTGGTCGGTTGCGGTGGCTTGTCGGCTTTCGACGACGAGCACGCGACCAGCAGACTTCCGAGAATGAGGGCGCGCATTGCGCGGAGCTTAGTCCGAATCGGGCGTGAGCTCGGCGAGCGGCGGCATGTTCGTGAGCGCGCGCCACTTCAGGGCGACGATCGGCACGACCACGATCGCGACCGCGCCGCCGACGATGACCGCCGGCACCGTACCGATCAAGAACGCCGCGAGTCCGGACTCCGCGCCGCCTAGCTCGTTCGACATCCCGATGAAGATGTAGTGGACCGCGCTGACTCGGCCGCGAATGACGTCGGGCACGACCATCTGCTCGAGCGTGAGCCGGATGACGACGCTGATGTTGTCGAGCGCGCCGCACAGCACGAGTAGCGCGACCGAGAGCGGGAACGACGTCGACAGGCCGAATCCGACGGTCGCGGCGCCGAACAGCGCGACGACGATCAACAGCACCTTGCCGGGCCGCTGCCACGGCGCGATCCGGCCGCCGATCAGCGCCATCGCGATCGCGCCGACCGATTGCGCCGAGCGCAGGATGCCGTACCCGATCGACCCGACGTGGAGTACGTGCTCCGCGATCGCGGGCAGCAGCGCGGTCACGCCCGCGAACAGCACCGCGAACATGTCGAGCGTGAGCGCGGGCAGCAGCAGCGGCGACTTGAAGATGAACCGCAAGCCGACCCGCCAATCGCGGCGCGCCGCCGACGCGCCCGGTGCGGCGTCGAAGGTGCGCGGCTTGGGCAGCGATCGATAGAGCACCGCCGACGCGACGCCGGTCGCGGCGACCACGGCGTAGATCGCCGCCGGATCGAACACGGCGAGCGCGAGACCCGCGAGCGTCGGACCGCCGATCTGCGCGAGCTCCGACAAGCTCGAGCCGACGCGATTCGCACGGTGCAGGTCCTCGCGATCGATGATCAGCGGGATCAGCGACGAGCTGGCCGGTGCGTGCACGCTCGTGATGCAACCCTGAGCGAACAGCAACGGAAAGTAGGCCCACACCGGCAAGCCGAGCGCCGACACCGCCGCGAGCCCGATGCCGACCGCGCCGGTCCCGACCGCCGCGACGAACGCGAGCATCCGCCGGTCGTACTTATCGACGAGCCGGCCCGACAAGACGAACAGCGCCACCACCGGGATGACCTGCACCAGCCCGATACCGGCGAGCACCAGCGTCGAATCGGTCCGCTGGTACAGCTCGTAGTAGACCGTCGTCGTGATGATCGCGCGGCCGAACGTGTTCAGCGAACGAGCCCCGACGAGCGGCAAGATCCGGCCGAGCGCGGCGTCCGGCACTACGCTTGCGATGCTACCGCAACGCGGATCGTTACGCGGATCATGGCTGGACGAGCTCGAGCCCACCCAAGTTGAAGACCCGCACGCAGCTATAGCTGTAGGGCCAGCTGCCGCCGTCGTTCTGGCACACGTAGAGCTGCTCTTGACCGCAGCCGCGCGCGACGTAGTGGGTCGACTTCGCGGCGTCGGCGTTCCACACCGCGAGCCGGCCGGGATCCGCGGCGATGTCCTCCGGCGGTGGCGGGGTCGGCGCGTGCGCGACGGTCACACGGTCCTCGGGGCACGTCGCGTCGCCAGAGAACTGGGCGCGCGCCGCAGCTTGGTACGAGCTACACGCGCCGACCATGCAGAACAAGAATATTCGCATGGCTCGGTCGTAGGCCGCGGACGTTGCGCGGCGGTGATCGCATCGTGTCGAAGTTTGACGCGTCAGGACCGCGGCGGCGGCCGCGACCGACGGCGCGCCATCGCTGCCGAGCACGACCTGCAACCCGCCGCGAGAGACACCAGCACCGGTAGACGGCCCCTGCTCGGATCGTCCACGGCGCGCCGGCAGTGATGATTGCGATCGAATGAAGCGCGTTGGTTCGGGGTCAGGGACGCTCGCGTCTGCACAACGCAGTCGCCTGGGGTCGCAGCTACGGCTTGACCAACACGCGGCCCGAGCGCGCCGGCACGCTGACGTCGACGGTGCCGTCGGCCTGCACGGTGAACGTCTTGCCATCGCTGCCCGGCATCACATCTTGGAGCACGGTGCCGACCGGCAGCGACGTCTTCAGGCAGCCGCCCGATTGCGCGCAGCTCTCGCTCGTCTGGTCGCTCGAGTTCAACACGACGAGCACGGTCTCGTTTGCGGTCGAGCGCTCGAACGCGAAGATCCCGGCGTCGCGCGCCGCACCCGCGACGGTCGTCGACCACACCGGAGCCACCGTGCCCCGGCGCAGCGCTTCGTGGTCCTTGCGCATCTGGATCAGCGCCTTCGCCATCTGGAACGTATCGTTCGTCGTGTCGAACCCGGGATAGCCCGCGTCCTCGTTGCCGCGCCACATGTCCTCGCGGTTCGCCGGATCGACGCCGCCATGGAACAGCTGCTCGGTGCCGTAATACATGCACGGGATCCCGTCCCACGTGTAGATGTACATCAGCGCGACGCGCAGATCGTTCGGATCGGTCTTGTCGAACATGAACCGCGCGACGTCGTGGTTGTCGAGGAAGCTGACGAGCAGTTGCTGCGGAGCCAACCCGACGCCGCCATCCGCGGATGAGGCCATCGCGGTGTCGCCGAAATCCGGCCCGGGCGAATAGCCATTCGCGTTGCAGAACGGGTCGGTCGGGTTGCGCCCCGTCCGCGAGTTGTACAAGCACTCGAGGTGCTTGGTAGGCGGCGCGGTGCCGCTCGTATCGCCGAACACCGTCGTGATGCCTTCGTAGTACTGCGGGAAGTTGAACATCGAGTCGAACCGACCGAAGGTTCCCTGCGCGTCCGTCCCGGGCCAGGTGTAACTGCCGATCAGCGGGTCGTTACCGTCGAAGCCCTCGCCGAAGATGAAGAAGTTCTGCTTGCCGAGCGCCTTGGCCTTCGCGCGCATCGCATCGTCGAAGTTGCCCCAGAACCCGCGCAGGTTGCGATTCACCTCGGGCCGATCGATGTGCTTCACGGTATCGATGCGGAAGCCGTCGAAGTCGCCGACCTCGATCCAGTACTGGAAGGACTGGATCAAGGCCGCCTGGACGTCGGGATTGTCGGTGTCGAGATCCTTGAGCCCACCCGGGAAGTCGCCGGTGGTCTCTTGCTCCCGCACGAAGTCGGTCGAGTAGTCCTGCTGGTGCCACCAGACGTAGACCCGACCCTTGCGGTGGAACCAGCTCGGATCGTCGAACCACGACTTGTCGGACGGCCAGCCGAACCAGTCCGGCGGGCGCGGCGGCTTCGTGCGATTCAGATCCGGCCAATCGGGAAAGATGATCGGCGCCGGGCCGTAGAAGCCGAGCGACGTCCACCCCTGCACGCCGCGATCGTCGTAGTCGGGATCCCACTCGAGGATCTGCTCGAGCTGGGTGCCGCCTTCCTGGCAGTAGGTGAGCTCGTCGGTCGTGCACAACGCCGGCGTCGGCGCGCAGATCTGCAAGCAACTGTGGCTGTAGCCACCACCGGAGATCGTGTCGTCGGGCTGCCCGTTGCCGTTGATGTCGTAATAGAATAGCTGGCCCATGTGGTTCGTGACCACATCGAGGATGACGAGCATGCCGCGGGCGTGCGCCTTGTCGACCATCTCGCGCAGCTTGTCGAGGTCGCCGAAGTGAGCGTTCGGGCGCAGGAAGTCCTGCGTCCAGTAACCGTGATAGCTGTCGAACCCGGCGTCGGACTCGACGTTCTTGACGACCGGCGAGATCCACAGCGCGGTGACGCCGAGGTCCTGCAGATAATCGAGCTGATCGATCACGCCCTGCCAGTCGCCGCCGTGGAAGTGACCGGGGACCGACGGGTCGACGTTGATATCGTTGTTCTCATCGCCGTTCGAGAACCGGTCGATCATGATCTGATAGATCATCTGATCGCGCCAATCGATGTCGGCGTTGGCCTGGTGAGGCTCGTCGGCGGGATGCTCGAAGTCCGACGCGCCGCCGCAGCTCGCGACCGCGGTGAGGATCGCAGCAGTCAGGAGCGCGGTACGGCTGGCGGACGACATCGGAGCCATGGCGAGCACGATTCGTGCCCTACAGCCGCCCGCGGGATCAACACATTATCGTCGAGGCGAGGTCGATTCGTGTTGCCGTTCGCAACGCGGGGCAATCGGCGCAGGCCCGGCGATCGGGCTCGGGGCCGTGATCTGCGCTACCGGAACCGCTTGTCGCCTTCTGGGACTAGAGCGCCGGGCCCGCGGCTACAGTACGATAGCGACGTGGGAATCAGCGAGACACTGCGAGCCGTCATCGAGGCGGGCAGCGCCGGCAAGCGCCTCGACGAGCTCAGCACCGCGCGGATCATCTGCGATGCCGCCGATCAGCTGCATGCCGCCCACCAGAGCGCGGGCCTCGGCAAGTCGATCGGTCCGCTGACCCCGGCCGATGTGTCGATCAGTGATACCGGCGATGTCACGATCGCGATCGCAGGTGGATCCGGGGCGATCGGGTACCGCGCGCCGGAGCAGCTCGGCGCCACCGGCGACCGCCGCAGCGACGTGTTCTCGCTGGGCATCGTGATGTGGGAATCGCTGACCCACCAGAAGCTGTTCGAAGCGACCGGTGACGCCGCGATCGAGACCGCGATCGCGCAGCAAGACATCCGGCCGCCGTCGGAGATGAACGCGAACATCCCGGCCGAGCTCAGCGCGATCTGCATGAAGGCGCTCGCCCGCACACCGGCCGATCGCTATCAGAGCGCGAAGGTCCTCGCCGCCGAGCTCGACGAAGTGCTCGCCGAGGCCGGCTACAACGATAAGCTGGCGATCACCAGCTTCGTCGGCGAGCTCGCGAAGCGCGGGGGCGGACGTAAGACGCCGCTGCCGCCGCCGCTCAGAACCGCGATGCCATCGACGCCTCCTGTGAACGTGGCCGCGCCGCCGATCCCTTCGATCACGCCGCCGATGCCGATGCCGCTCGCGCCGCGTTCGACCGCGCCTGCGCCACGGCCCGCGGCTCCCCCGGTGATGCTCGCGACCCCGGCGCCGTCTCCGGACACGACCATCCCCGATGCGCAATCGCCGCACGCGCTCGGCCGGCAGACGCTGATCGGCACCGCGCTCGCGCCCCATGCCGCCGCCGCACCGGCACCCGCGCCGCCGATCGCCGCACCGTCGCCGCCCATCGTCCCCGCGCCGCCGATCGTCCCCGCTGCACCGGCACCGCCGATCGTTCCCTCGCCGCCGATCGTCCCCACCGCGCCGATCGTCCCCGCACCGGCACCGCCGAGCGTTCCCGCGCCGCCCGTCGTCTCCGCGCCGCCTCCCATGCCGGCGCGGCCGTCGGCACCGCAGCTGCCCGCGAACGCCGCGACGATCGACGACCCCGAAGCACGCAACGCCGCCGCCGCGATCGCGCTCGGGCCGATTCCGGGCGCAGCACCTCGCGACTCGCGCGACGTGCTCAACAACTGGGCCTGGCGCACCGACACGATCGCGGCGATCCAGGACGACGGCGACTACGAGATGCCGCAGGGGACGAGCCGGCGCACGATCATGATGATGGTCGGCGGCGGCGTCGGCCTCGCGCTGATGATCACGATCATCATGGTCGGCTTCGGCGGCGGCTCGAAGAAGAAGCCGGTCGCCGCGGAGTCCCCTCGCGAGGCGCAGACCGCGCCGATCGATGGCGCACTGGTTGCGATGGCGGATCAGGGGAGCAACGGCTCGGGCTCCGCGCTCGGCTCGGGCTCGAGCACGACCGAGCCAACGCCGATCGATCCGTACGCGGGGAGCGGCAGCAGCGAGGGTTCCGGGAGCGCTGTCGCCGAGGTTGCACCGGCCGGCAGTGCGCAACCCGCGGTTGCGCCGACGCCGGTTCCGACGCCGACCGTGACGCCGACGCCGACGGTGGCGCCGACGCCGACGGTGGCGCCGACGGTGACGCCGACGCCGACGGTGACGCCGAAGCCGACCCCGAAGCCCACGCCGATTCCAACGCCAACGCCGAAGGCCACTTCGATGCCGAGACCGACGCCGAGACCGACGCCGACGCCGAGACCGACGCCGAAAACCACACCGAGGGCGCCCGCGCGCACCGCGGAGGCCGAAGCCGCGTACAAGACCGGGCTCCAGCTGTTCGCGCGGGGCGACACGAGCGGTGCACTCGCGTCGTTGCGCGCCGCGATGTCCGCGAACCCCGGCTTCGCGCCGACCTGGCGGGCGTTCGGCCTCGTGTTCGAACGCATGGGTGAGAAGGATCAGGCTCGAGCGGCGTACCGGCGCTATCTCCAGCTCGCGCCGTCGGCGGGGGACGCCGACACGATCCGCGCACGGCTCGATCGGATGGGCCGATGAAGAGTCTCGCGTTTGCCTCGATCACGCTCGTCGCGAGCGTCGCGTCCGCGGAACCGCGCCACGTCCTCGTGCTGCGTTCCGACGGCAACGCCGACGCCGCCACCCACGCGAAGGTCGATGCCGAGATCCTCAAGCTCGCTCATAACCTCGACGGTACGGTCGAAGCCGGCGAGATCGATCTCGCCGACGCGACGGCTGCGGTCGGTTGCAATCCGAGCGAGGCCGGCTGTCGCGATGACGTGATGGCGACGATGTCGGTCGACGAGCTCGTCACGACCACGGTGACGAGCGGCGCCGGAGGTGAGATCGACGTCTCGGTGCGCCGGCTGATCAAAGGTTCACCGACGCGTGACGCCGCGCTCGCGGTGCCCGCAGGCCAGCCGCTCGAGGCGCGAATCGAGAGCGTGATCGGCCCGCTGTTCGGCGTCGCCGCGACGACCGCAGCGCCTGGCGAGAGCCAGCCGACGACACCGGCGACGCCGACGACACCGACAACGCCAGCAGCACCGGCAACACCGACGACGCCGGTCGGGCCTGCATCGCCGAGCGGCGACAACGGCCAGCCCCCGCTCACCGGCTTGCAACCGACTGCCGAGGACGACGATGTGTCGTACACGCGCCGCCGGCACGTCGAGATCGGCGTGATCGCGGCGGGCGGAACGGCTTCGCTGCTCGGCATGCTGTTTTGGGCCGCGGCGTCGGGCACCGATAACGACATCCGCAACGCGCCGACGAAGACGCCCGCCGACTTCAAGAACCTGACGGATCTCGAGAACAAGGGCGATACCCAGGCCACCGTCGGCAACATCTTCGTCGTCAGCGGGCTCGCGGCTGCCGCGATCGGCGGCTACTTCTTCTGGCGCGACCACCACGATCACGACGCACGCCACGCATCGATCACGCCCGTCCTATTCGATCACGGCGGTGGCATCGCGGTCACGCTCGGAGGTCTGCGATGAATGCACGCTTGCTCTTGCTCGCGTCGGTCATCACCGGCTGCACGGTCACCCACCGTAGCCAAGACTACACGTGCACGACGCAGGCGGATTGCGCGACCGGCCGTACGTGCTCGGGCGGATTCTGTGTCGTCACCGGCACGCAGATCGACGCGCCGCTCCACATCGACGCCCCCACTCACCCGCCGGACGCCTCGACCTGCCCCCCCGGCTGCACGACCTGCAATGTCGCCACGAAGGTCTGCACGATCGATTGCAGCAACGCGAATGCCGATTGCACTGGGCAGGTCACGTGCCCCGCTGGCTACAACTGTGACATCAAGTGCGACGTCGCGAGCTCGTGTCGCAACAACGTCTACTGCGTCGACGCTGCATCGTGCATCATCGAATGTAGCGGTAACTCGGCATGCCGCGGCGTGCTGTGCGGCCCGGGCTCGTGCGATGTCCAGTGCACCGGCCAGAGCTCGTGCCGCGCCGTCGACTGCAGGACCTCGTGCGCGTGCGACGTGACCTGCTCGGGGATCGCGAGTTGCTCGGACACGGTGCAGTGCCCGCTCGGTTGCGACTCCGGCCTCGGTTGCTCGTCACAGGCGACGGCGGTCTGCAACACCTGCAACTAGCCTAGCGATACGACGACGAGTTGAACCACCACTCGAGTTTCAGGTAGGCGTCGATTGGTGGTTGCAGATACAACTTATAACTTGTATAGTCAGGGAGTGGGCTCGAGGGAGATCCTGGCGGCATTGAAGGCGGACGGGTGGAGCGTCGTGAGGGTCAAGGGTTCGCATCACCAACTCGCGCATCCGAGGAAGCCGGGCATCGTCACCGTCAAACACCCCGCGAAGGATTTTCCGATTGGCACGCTCAAATCGATCGAGAAACAGAGCGGGGTCAAGCTGCGCTAGCCCATCAGGAGACACCATGCGTTACTTCGCCAACATCACCAAGGACGACAACGGTTCGTGGCTCGTCGACTTCCCGGACTGTCCGGGTTGCGTGACGTTCGGAGACACGCGAGAGGAGGCCATCGAGCTCGCGCAAGAGGCGCTCGAAGGCTGGCTCGAGGCCAACCTCATTCACGGCAGCGTCCCTCCGCGTCCCAAGCGTCATATCGGAGCGCTCGTCGTAGTCCCGCCGCGGCTGGCTCTGTCGCTACAGCTTCGCTGGTTGCGCGACGAGCAGAAGCTGACGCAAGCCGAGCTCGCTCGAAAGCTCGGCGTATCGCAGCAGGCGATCGCGAAGCTCGAGAAGCCGGACAGCAACCCGACGATCGGCACCGTGATCGACATGGTGGAGGCGCTCCAGGGCGTGCTCGAGTTGACCGTCAAGCCGAAGCCTCAGGCATCGACGAACAAGATCGTGCCGAATCCATCAGCGCGTCTTCGTTTCGAGCGCTAGCCGGAATCGCCTCATTAGGTCTTGCGCTAGCGATACGACGACGAGTTGAACCACCACTCGGCCTGGACGCCGAGGTAGTACTGCCACGCGTGCAGGTGGCGCGCGTCGTCGGGCACGTAGAGATCGAGCGCGCCCTGATCGAGGTGAGCGGCGCGGTAGACGAAGCGGAGCTGCGGACGATCGTAGGCCGACGGGCCCATCGGCGAGAACACGACCATCGGCGCGATCTGGACGACGCTCGCGTCTTCGGCGCGCTCGGTGTACGGGTTCAGGCCCTCGGGAAACTTCGCTTGATACGACAGGTCGGCGCCGACGAACCAGTTCGGCATCACGCGATACAGCGGGCGCGCATCGATCGCGTACTCCCAGCCGTCGTTGAAGTTGCCCATTTCTTCGCCGCTCGCGTCGACGAACTTGCGCGACAGCGCGCCGAACATGACGTTGCCGTAGCGAAAGTCCCAGTTGCCCGACGCGCCGAACGACAGCTCGCTCGCATTCGTGGTCTTGAGATCGGTGCCGAAGCTGGTCGGCGGCGACAGCTCGTCGAACGCGGCGAGCGCCTTCGCGTAGCGCGCGAACAGGTTGAGGTGCCGGCGATAACCGAGCTCCTTCGGCGCGAGCCCGAACAAGCTGACCTCGGCGCCGATCAAGAATCCGGAATCCGCGGGTAGCGCCTGCGTGCCGTCGCAGTTCTCGCCGGTGGCATCGCAGCCCGTCGCGCGCGTGCCCGAGTCGATGTGTTGCAGCTGCGCGTGGAGCTTGAACTTGTAGCTGAGATTCTCCGCGCCGTTGTCGATCAGGTACGACACCGTCGTGCTCGCGACCATGCGTTGCCGGTTGAGCTGCAGCACGGTGACCGCACCCTGCTCGGGGTTCGCGACCTGGATCGTCTGATACTGGTAGTCGGTCGGCTCGACCAGGCGATTGACGCCAGCGTGCACCGCGATGTCGAGCGCGTCGTGCGACCGCGGATGCGCGTAGTAGAACGCGCCGGCACCGACGGTGTTCTGGTTGTCGAGCGGCCAGTAGTCGAACAGGTAGATGTCGTCGCCGCGGTACATCCGCGAGCCGGCCCACAGGGTGATGTGATCGTTGACCTGCGCGTCGAGGAACAGATTGCGCAGCGCGGGCGTCGCGTCGAACACGCCGGTGTCGTGGAAGAGCGTCCCGTCGAACGCGAGCGTCACGACCGGGCGCAGCTTGACGCCCGTCGGCGTGACGAAGCCGTAGGACGAGTCGAGCTCGAGATAGCTGTCCTCGACGATGCGCGGACCGTGCGCCACGATCAGGATCCCTTCGGGCGTGCCGCCGCGTAGATCGGTGCCCGCGAGCACGCGCCCGTACGAGCCGAAGCGGTAACCCTTGTCGGGGAACGTCGAGACGAGGTCCTCGGTGTTCACCGCCTGCGTCGGCATCTTCGTCGCGCTGTAGTCCGTCTTATCCGGCGGAGTAACAGGCGTCGTCGGCGGCGTCGTTCCCCGCGTCGCCGTCGTAGGCGTCGTTGACGTCGGCGTGGGTGTCGATGTCGGCGTCGGCGTCGGCGTCGGCGTCGGCGTCGGCGTCGGCGTCGGCGTCGGCGTCGGCGTCGGCGTCGGCGTCGGCGTCGGCGTCGGCGTCGGCGTCGTATCCGTCGCCGGCGCTGGCTGAGCAACCGCGACGCGCGATGCCGCAACGAACAGAGTCGCGCATACGAGTCGCTGATACCGCATGGCGCGCGCAGGCGAGCACGTTTCGTGCCCGGGTCGCAATGCCTCAACTCCGCGATCTATTCGCCAGAATTGCGTGGCGTCGTTGCCTTCGGCAACGGGCTACTTGGCAGGCGCAGGCGCAGGCGTGGGCGCGGGCCCATCGCCCTTGGGGCCCTTTGCCTTGTGGTGGCGATGCCTGTTGTGCCGCTTGCGCGCGCTCTTGTTATGCCGGCGCTTGGCCTTCTTCGCGATCTTCGGCGCGTCGGGCTTCGAGGCATCGGGCTTCGCCGCGTCGGGCTTCGGCGCATCCGGCTTCGGCGCATGGGTGTTCGGCGTCTCGGGCGGGAGCGGGTCGGAGCTGGGCTCGGCGACCGCGGTTCCAGCGAGCGCGAGGACAAACGGAAGCGTACGGAGCAGCGCTCGAAGCATGACTTGGAGTGCTACAGGATCGTCAATTACGGGGCAAGTTGCGCGAATGCAATCGCCACGCGACGTTGCGGATCGCAACGACCCCGCGCGCCGGGCCGACGCCGCGGTCGCAAGTGTCGAATGTGCTGGACCTCGGACCGCTGCCGATCTCAATGTCCGCTGGCATGACCCTTGGAACGCAACCGCGCATGCGTTTCTCGCTCGTTGCCCTCGCGGCTCTGCTCGCCGGCTGCCCATCGGCTCAGCATCCGAACAACGGCGACGGCAGCGATGCCGGGATCGATGCCGGCGGCGACGCGGGTGGCTCGTGTCCACCGGTCCCGACCTGTACGGCGACGATCCAGTATCACGGCACCGGCACCGCCGTGACGCTCTACGGCGACTTCGCGACCGACGGCTGGACCACCGGCATGCCGATGACCGCGTACGCCGACGGGTTCGAGGCGACCGTCCCGGCGAACGACGAGCAAGTCATCCTCTACAAGTTCCAGGTCGACGGCGGGGCGTGGATCAGCGACCCCGACAACACGCGCACGAGCCCCGACGGTTACGGCGGCAGCAACTCGGTCATCCGCGTCGACTGCGATCATTGTCCCGCCCGGCCGACGATGGACTGGCGCGACGGCATCATGTACTTCCTACTGATCGATCGGTTCAACGACGGCGACACGAGCAACGACATGACGGTGCAAGGCGCCGAGCTCCCCGGCCAGTACCAGGGCGGCGACTTCGCCGGCATCACGCAGAAGATCACGTCCGGCTACTTCACCGACCTCGGGATCAACACGATCTGGATCACGTCGCCGCTCGAGAACACGTGGCTCGCCGAGCCCGGCTCCGACGGTCACGAATACTCGGGCTATCACGGTTATTGGCCGAAGGACGAGACCCTGATCGACGCGCATTACGGCAGCCAGGCCGACCTGCAGACGATGATCGACACCGCGCACGCGCACGGCATCCAGATCTTGATCGACTACGTGATGAACCACGTCACGACCGACGCGCCGATCTATCAACAGAACCCCGACTGGTTCTGGCCCGACGACAACGGCTCCGGCGGCAACTGCGTGTGCGGCCAGGGCTGCCCGGACTTCAACACGGTGTGCTGGTTCGACACGTTCTTGCCGACGTTCAACATGCTCGACGACGATGCGCGCCGGTGGTCGGTCAACAACGCGATCTCGTGGGCCAAGACGCTCGGCATCGACGGGTTCAGGCTCGACGCTGTAAAGCAGGTGGAGACAGTCTGGTTCACCGATACGCGCGCGCGTAGCAACGGCGAGCTCGCCTGGGATCAGCCGTTCTACATGGTCGGCGAGACGTTCGACGGCAACCGAGATCTCGATCAAGTCGTACGTCAATCCCAACACCATGCTCGACGGTCAGTTCGACTTCCCGCTGCGCGGCCAGGTGCTGTCGACCT
Organism: uncultured delta proteobacterium; assembly: GCA_963848295.1. Taxonomy (GTDB): domain Bacteria; phylum Myxococcota_A; class Polyangia; order Haliangiales; family Haliangiaceae; genus JABFXX01. Next base: position 1,768,194 of record CAWKDB010000010.1, read on the forward strand.
TGCTGCATCGCGACGGCCAGATGAGCGACCTCGTCGGCTTCATGGACTCGAACGACGGCTACTACGGCCAGGGCGCGGTGATGTCGACGTTCCTGGGCAACCACGACGTCCCGCGCGCGATCGAGCACGCGCTCGACGTCCCGCTGTTCGACCCGTGGGACGGCGGCAAAGAAGATGCGTGGAGCAACCAGCCGCAGCTACCGACCACGGCGAACCCGTTTCAGCGGCTCGCGGTCGCGTACACGTTGCTGTTCACGACCAACGGGTTGCCGATGCTCTACTACGGCGATGAATACGGCATGAACGGCGCCGGCGACCCCGACAACCGCCACTTCATGCAGTGGGACAACTACACCGCGAACCAGACGTGGCTGCACGATCAGATCGCAGCGCTCGCAAAGCTGCGGACCGCCCATCCGGCGACCCGGCGCGGCACCCGGACGACGCTCGGAGTCGGCACCGACACGTTCGTCTACAAGATGACGACCACCGGCGACGAGCTGTTCGTGGCGCTCAACCGCGGCGACTCGACCCAGACCGCGACCGGCCTGCCCGGGGGCAACTACACCGATCTGATCAGCGGGGCGACGGTGACCGCACCGCTCCAGCTGGCACCCCGGACCGCCGTGGTGCTAACCGCGCAGTGAAAGCCGCCGCGAATCGTGCTAGGCGAATAGCCATGGCGCGCTCGTATCTCGCTCCGCTCGGTCTCGGCCTCCTCGTCGCCCTCGGCGGTTGTCACCACGATCCGACCCCGATGCACGTGAAGGCCGGCGACCTGCCGCCCTTGCCGCCCGCGTCGGGCACGCCGATCGGCTATCTCCTCGACGACTCGACCGACCTCAAGCTCAGCGACGATCAGGTCACGAAGCTCAAGGACCTCGACGCGAGCCTCGCCGCTCAGAACTCCGAGATCGATACGCAGCTCCGTCAGATCGAGAGACCCGACGACGACGAGGAGCAGGCGCAGGCGAAAGCGCATCAGCCCCACAAGCTGCACAACAACGCACCGGGCGCCGAGATCCATACGACCGCCGACGCGGGCAAGCTGCACGAGCTGCGCAACTCGAACGAGCGCACCGCCTTGAAACAGGCCTTCGCGCTCCTCGATCAGCCGCAGCAGGATGGCGCCCGCCGCCTGCTCGAAGATCACGGCTTCGAGGCGCCGGGCTCCGCGAAGAAGGGGCCGGCTTCGACCGAAGACGGCACGCCGCTGCCCGAGGGCGAGCCCTGAGCGCGATCGATCGATCGGCTGTCCGGCGCAGCAAGGACGGCCGAGTCCTCAGCGCGAAGGGCCCCCAACGGGGCCCTGAGCGCGATCGATCGATCGGCTGTCCGGCGCAGCAAGGACGGCCGACTCTTCAGCGCGAAGGGCCCCCAAACGGGGCCCTGAGCGCACCCGATCGATCAGTGCAGCGCGTTCGCGAAGTCGCTGTTGCCGAGCAGACTGCGCTCGGCATCGGCAAACGCGTTCGACAACGCTGCGTTTAGCTGCTCGGAGCTGTGATCCTTGCCTTTGCGCTCGGCCTTGCCCTCCACGACCCCGGACCACACCTCCTTGCCGTCTTTCGAGAGCGTGAAGCGCAGCCGCGCGACGGCCTTGAACGTATCGTTCTCGACGACGATGAGCTCGAGGATCTCGCTCGCGAGCGAGAAGGGTCCGGCGGGATCGATGTTAGCGCCTTCCTGCTTCAAGGTGTCGGTCAACACCTTGCCGTAGAAGTTGGCGACGTTGTCCGGCGTGTACACGATCGCGCCCTTGGAGTTGTCGTAGCGCCCGATCGCAAGGGGCTGGGTACGCGTGTCCTTGAGTGGGGGCACGCTCATCTTGACAGCTCGGACCGCGGCGAGGGTCGCCTCGGTGCCCATCGGCTTGGACTCGTCGACGCCACGCCACACGAGCTTGAGCGTCGGGCCCGAAGGAAGCTTTGGTGCCGGCATCGCGACCACATCGGGCGGGGGCTCGTGGCCGAGCAGCGCGGTCTCGAAGTCACGGCCGGTGAGGAGCTGCTTCATCGCGTCGACGAGGGCGGCGCTGAGCGTCTCGTTGTAGTTGTCCTCGCTGTGATCGCGGCCGCCTTGCGAGCTCTTTCCGACGAGCTCCTTCTGCCACACTACTGCGCCGTCGGGGCCGATCAGGGACACGCCGAGCTTGGCGCTGCCGTGATACTGGTCGGTCTCTTCGGCGAACAGTTGCTCGACGTTCACCTTGAGCGTGAAGGCCTGCCCGGAGTCCACGAACGGTACGCCGAGTGCCTTGAAGCGATCCTGAAACACCGTCGTGCAGTACGCGCCCACGTCGCCCGCCGCGGTCACGGTCTGCCGGCCGTAGCGACCGATCGGCTTCTCGGTGCGCGCGTCGACCAGCTCGAGCTTGAGCTTCTTGTCGGCGATCGTTTTCAGGATCGAGTCTTTGTACGGCACCTTGTCGGCGCGCCACTCGAGGTGGATCGTCGTGAGCGCCGGTGTGTGGTGACAAGCACCCGCGAGCAGAAAAGCGGCAGCGAGCATGGGAAGGCGAAGGCTCATCGCGGGAACCTACCGCGAGCCGCGGGACGCTTGGCCGACAGGCGCCACGAAACGCACGCGATCGTTGGCGTCTTTCCCCAGCACTCGTGGGGATTATCGCGGGGAGTTTGGCGCGTTGAATTCCGTGCGGATCCTTGCGACCGCGAAACTCGGGCGGGCTAGCTCCTAGAACGTCCCGTTCACGGTGAGCGTCACGCCGCTGTTGTTGTTATCGGCGACGAGCGTCATCGAGATCGTGCCGGAGATCGGCGTCAGGTTCGTCACCGTCACATCGATCGTGCTCGACGCATCGGAGGCCCAGGAGTCGAACAAGCCGTTGCCCACCTTGTTCCAGTCGATCTCGACGTTGCAGCCCATCGTGCCGGTGCGAACCCCGAGCGTCTGAGGAATCGTCCCGTCGGGCAGCGTGCAGGCCATCTCGCACATCGCGCTGTCGCCGTTGGCCGCGGGCGCGAGAAAGTTGAGCCCGAACTCGTAGAGGCCCTGCGAGCTCGGCGTACACGACCCGCCGGTCGCATTCGTATCGCCCGAGACATCCGACGACGCGACTTGCAGCGAGCACGGGTAGACGACGCCCGCATCGCTGCCACTGCCGCCGCCGTTCGAGTCGTTGAGGTGGTGCGACGAACCGCCGCCGCATGCGGCCAGGCCCGCGATGATCGAGACCGTCTTCACCATGGCGCACCATCTTAGCCGACGGTGCAACCGCTGTCGTCTTCCCGTGGCGAGTGACCACGGGTAGAGTCGCGCCGTGCGCACCCTCTCCCTGTTTGCCGTCGTGTTCGCCGCCGCGTGCGGTACCTCCAAGCCAACGCCGAATGTGCCGGTCGAGCCGCCGCCAAACATCGAGAAGCCGGAGGTTCCGCCGGCGCCGCCCGCGCCCGATCCGCGGATCGCCGAGGCCAAGCAGTTCGTCGCCGACACCAACACCGAGATGACGCGGTTGTTCGTCGCGGCATCGCTCGCCGAGTGGGCGAACGAGACCGACATCACGAAGGAGCACGGCGCCGCCGCGGCCGAAGCGAACGGCGCCCAGGCGATCGGCCTCACCAAGGCGATCCGCGCGGCGCGCAAGTTCGAGCCGATCCTCGACCAGCTCGACGCTTCTGATCGCCGCCAGCTCACGCTGCTCAAGTACTCCGGCCAGCCGGCCCCCGAGGATCCGAAGGCGGCGGCGGAGCTCGCGAAGGTCGCCGAGGAGATGACCGCGGTCTACGGCAAGGGCGTGTGCACCGACGTCAAAGGCAAAGAGGTTTGTAAGGACGTCGACTTCTGGTCGAAGAAGCTCGAGGCCGCCAAGAGACCGGCCGACATGCTCGCGGCATGGCAGGGCTGGCACGACGCGGTCGGCCACGCCGAGAAGCCGTTGTTCGAGCAGTACGTCGGGCTCGCGAACGCGGGCGCCCACGACATCGGCTTCGCCAACGTCGCGACGCTGTGGAAGTCCGGCTACGACATGCCCGACGATCAGTTCGAGGCCGATGTCGATCGGCTGTGGGGTCAGGTCAAGCCGCTCTACGACCAGCTGCACTGCTACGCGCGGCGCCAGCTCAACAAAAAGTACGGCGACAAGGTCGTGTCGAAGACCGGGCCGATCCCGGCGCACTTGTTCGGCAACATGTGGGCGCAGAGCTGGGGCGGGATCTACAAAGACCTCGAGCCGTTCAAGGGCGTCGCCGCGATCGACGTGACGCCCGAGCTCGTCAAGCAAAAGTACGACGCGAAGAAGATGGTCCAGATGGGCGAGGCGTTCTACACGTCGCTCGGCATGCCGCCGCTGCCCGACACGTTCTGGCAGCGCTCGATGTTCGAGAAGCCGGCCGGCAAGAACGTCGTGTGCCACGCGAGCTCGTGGGACGTGACCTACTCCGACGACCTCCGCGTGAAGATGTGCATCAACATCAACCAGGAGGATCTGTGGACGATCCACCACGAGCTCGGCCACAGCTACTACTTCTCCGCGTACTACAAGCTGCCGATCCTGTTCCAGGCCGGCGCGAACGACGGCTTCCACGAGGCGATCGGCGACACGATCCAGCTCTCGATGACGCCTGCCTACCTCAAAGAGAAGGGCCTGCTCAAGAAGGTCGTCGATGACGACAAGGGCGTGCTCAACCACCAGATGCAGGTCGCGCTCGAGAAGGTCGCGTTCCTGCCGTTCGGCCTGATGATCGACAAGTGGCGGTGGGACGTGTTCGCCGGCAAGGTCAAACCCGAGGACTACAACCAGCACTGGTGGGATCTGAGGCTCAAGTACCAGGGCATCGCGCCGCCGATCGCGCGGACCGCGGCCGACTTCGACCCCGGCGCCAAGTTCCACGTCGCCTCGAACACGCCGTACATGCGGTACTTCCTCGCCGACGTCTTGCAGTTCCAGTTTCACCGCGCGCTGTGCCGCAAGTCCGGCTTCACCGGACCGCTCAACGAGTGCTCGATCTTCAACAACAAGGAAGCGGGCGCGCTCTACTGGAAGATGCTGTCGCTCGGCGCGAGCGAGCCGTGGCAGGACGCGCTGTACGCGTTGACCGGCGAGCGCGAGATGGACGCGAGCGCGATCCTCGAATACTTCGCACCGCTCCAGCAGTGGCTCGAGGAACAGAACAAGGGTCAGAGCTGCGGCTGGTGACGTAACATTTTTGCGGTCTGCCGACTCCAGGGCATCGCCAGACCCTGGAAGCTCGAGTTGCCGCAGTCGCGGCCGTGCGCGCGAAGTGCACGGATCGCCCGAGGTTCTCCGTGGGGGCTGGATGGCACATGCGCTGCACAAGAGGCGCAGCAACCATCCTCGACGGAGAATCCCAGATGTCCACGTTCAAGACCTTCAGCTTCATCCTCATCCTCTCGGCCGGTATCGCTGCGACCGGCTGTGCCAATAGCCCGACCGACACCGGCGGTGACGGAAGCGGCGACGGTGGCGGTGGCGGTGGCGGCGGCGGTGGCGGCGGTGGCGGCGACGGTGGCGGCAGCGGCAGCGGTAGCGCCACACCGCAGCTCACGCTGAACGGCATGTACAAGCTGCAGAGCACGTACGACATCTCGAGCGAAGTGCCGGGCACCGCCGGGACGATCGTCAACGACTTCATCGACGCGACCGACGATTCGGATGACCCGTCGGCATGGATCCTCCAACAGATCGCGAGCGCGCTGCCGAGCGGCATCTACCAGACCGCGCTGAACGACGCGATTCCGCTCGTCGCGCCGTACCTCAACGACCAGCTGCTCAACTACGCGCCGAGCTTCGTCGATACGATCCTCGAGGTCGGCAACGACTTCGGCGACATCACGCGCCACTTCGGCCTCAACGAGACGCTCGACGTCACGGCCGGTAAGGGCGTCGACACCGTGCTCGGCGTTCACTTCAACATCAACGGCACGCCGTCGGACTACGCGTTCGCCGACTACAACGTCGCGAACATCGTCGTCAACGGCGTCTCGGCGACCGTCGACCAGACCGGCGCGGTCGCGATCGGCGAGCACCAGCTGCCGCTGCCGTACGGCAAGATCCTCCACATCGGGCTCGACGCCGGCATCATCCCGCTCGTCGACCCGAGCGCGTCGAACCTCACCGAGCTGCTGACCGACCTCGTCGACTGCAATCAGGTCGGACAGGCGATCGAGAACGAGATCGGCTTCCCGGGTGCGAGCACGTGGGCCGCGGCCTGCACCGCGGGCCTCGGCTACGCCGCGACGACGATCTACAACAAGCTCGACGGTATCGACGCCTCCGCGCTGATGTTCGACGTCACCGGCGCCGCGAAGGGCACCGACAACAACGGCGACGGCACGGTCGACGCGATCTCGCTCGGCAAGTGGACCGGCACGATCAGCTACGCGAGCACGCCCGAGACGCTCGCGCCGGCGACGTTCACCGGCACGCACAACTAACGCTTCCCATCCGCGAGATGGCTGGCCGGCCGGGCAATCCTGCTCGGCCGGTCTTTTTTCTTGGCGGTGTTACTCAGATGTAGGGTGTCCGCGGGATCGCCACGACGACCGCGTCACGCTCGCGTCACACGGCGCCCGCATCGTCCGCGCGTATGCGGACCCTTGCTCTGCTCGTCGCCTCGCTCGTCGCTTGCGGTCGGCCGGGAGCTGAACCTGGCGCACCCGATGCCCAGCTCGCCGACGATGCTGCGGGTCCCGACGCACCCGCCGCCGCCGCGGCGGTGGTGTGGGTCGAGTGGGGCGACCGCGCCGGCGTCATTCCCGAGGACTACGTGTTCGGAACGCCGATCGAGGCGACGCTGCCGGCCGATCCGTCGCTCGAGCTCACCGCGTTCGGGACCGCGACCGACCCGCTGGTCTACGTCGCGAGCTCGCTGACCGACGAGCTCGACTTCGGGGTCCTCGCGGGCGTGCACGCGCAGACCTGGCTCAGCGCGCAGCCCGGTCCCGGAGTGGCGGCGTTGTCGCCCGATGGTGCGGCGATGGCGGTCGCGCGCACGGCAGATGATGTCGAGCTCGTGCGCCACGGTGCGATGACGTCACTGTCGCCGGGGATCGCAAACAGCGCCGCATCGGTCGCGACGCTCGCCTGGTCTCCGGACGGGCGCTACGTCGCGTTCGCCGGCGACTTCAGCTCGCCGGGCGTGAACGAGCTGCACGTCGTCGACACGACCGCGCCGGCGCCGAGCGCGGCGATGTCCCCGACCGGCGTTACCGGCTCGATCGCGTTCGGCTCGGACGAGGCGGTCTACGCCTGCGCGAGCGACGCACGGCTGTATCGCTTTCCCACCGCTACCATGACCGGGACCGAGGTCGCGCTCCCGGCGCGCGGCGACGGCTCGGCGCCCGACTGCCTCGGGCTCGCGAGTGATTCGAGCGGCGCGCACGTGCTCGTCGTCGCGGATACGCCGATCGCGACCGCCGGCGAGCTCTACGCGATCGACGTCGCGACCGGTGCGGTGACGCGGCTGACGACCGGCTCGACCCCGGGGCGCGCACCGCGCGGTCCGTTCGTGTTCAGTCATGCGGATGACCGCGTCGCGTTCGCCGCGAACTTCGATCGCGCTGACGTCAGCGCGCCCTACGTCGCCGAGCTGTCGGGCGGTGCGCATCGCGTGCTCGACCTCCAGCAACCCACCGCGGGTGCCGCCGCGACCTCGTTCGCGTGGTCGCTCGACGATCGCACGATGTGGATGGTCGCGACGCCGGATCTCGCGGCGGTCCCGCCGATGCTGTACTGGGTCGACCCGGCGCGGACCGACAACGACGAGCCGTATCTGATCTTCGCGCCGGTGGAGGGCGTTCAGAGCATCGCCGTCGTCGCGTCGCCCTGACGCGTGCGAGTAGCTCAATACATCGAACGCTCGGGCTCGGGCGCGCCGCTCTGCCGCTCGATCTCGGCGTTGACGAACCCGCCGATCACGAGCGCGATCGTCGACAAATAGAACCACAGCACGATCACGATCACGCTACCGAACGCGCCGTAGAACAGCTCGTAGTTCGACACGCGCTCGACCCAGAGCGACAGGCCGCCGGACACCACGACGAGCAACAGCGTCGCGATCGCGGCACCCGGCCACACGTGGCGTTGGCCGAGCGGGCGCGGCGACGGGCCGAAGCGATACAGCCCTAACAACGCGGCGAACACGATCGCGAGCAGGATCGGCCAGCGCAGGATCGTCACGAGGTGATAGCCGTGGAGATCGAAGGCGCCGACGACCAGCGGCAAGACTACTACGGCGCTGAGCAAGGTCACGACGCCGATCAGCGTCGCGAACGCCATGGCGAGCGCGAGCCCTTGCCGCCACAGCCAGCCGCGTTGTTCGCGCACGCGATACGCGCGGTTGAGGGCGGCGATCAACGCCTGGGCCGAGCCGCGCGCCGAGATCACCGCGAGCACGACGCTCGTCGCGATCTGGAAGCCGACCTCGTCCGACGAGCGCTTCGCTTGCAGCGTCAGCTGGTCGCCGAGGAAGCCGACGACATCGCTCGGCAAGACGCCGCCGAGCGACCGAAGGTGCGCGTGGATCTGGTCCGGGTCCGCGACCAGGCCGTAGATCGCGACGACCGCGGCGATCGTCGGCACCGCCGCGACGATCGCGAACAACGCCGTCCCGGCGGCGAGCGTCGGCATCTCGCCGAGCAACGCGCCGTGGGCGGCGCGCAACCAGCGGGCCGGAATCGCCTCGCTCGTCGCGAGCCAGTCGCGGACGCGCTGGTACAGCCTCCTCACCCGGCCAGCGTACACTGCGGGCGTGATCGACAGCCACTGCCACCTCGACGTCGTCGCGTTCGACCGCGATCGCGATGACGTGCTCGCTCGCGCCGAGGCCGCCGGCGTGCACTCGATCGTGGTGCCCGCGATCCGACCGCAGACGTGGCCGGCGGTGATCGCGCTCGCTCGCGCCCACCGCGCGCTCCGCTTCGCGCTCGGCGTGCATCCGCAGATCGTGCCGGAGCTCTCGCCGGCCGAGCAGCTGGATGTCGATGCGTTCGCTCGCGCGATCGATGACAGCGGCGCGCTCGCGGTCGGCGAATGTGGGCTCGATGGCGACACCGCGGATCCGGCCGCGCAAGAACAACTGTTTCGCATCCAGATTCGCGCCGCGCGCGCGACGAAGCGCCCGCTCGTCATCCACGTGTTTCACGCGCACGACCGCGCACCCGCGATCCTGCGTGACGAGCGCGCCGGCGACGTCGGAGGCGTGTTGCATAGCTACTCGGGCGGCGCCGCGCTCGTGCCGGTCTATCGCGATCTCGGGCTCGCATTCTCGTTCGCCGGCCCGGTGACCTACGCGAACGCGCGCCGCCCGCTCGAAGCCGTTCGGGCGGTGCCGGCGGGGTTGTTGCTCGCCGGAAACCGACGCACCGGATCAGGCGCCCGAGCCACACCGCGGCGGCCGCAGCGAGCCCGCGTACCTGCCCGCCGTGATCGCCGCGATCGCGAGCGCGCGCGGCGAGCCGGTCGAGGCGATCGCAAAGCTCACCGCCGAAAACGCGCGGCGCGTGCTAGGTATGGGCGCGTGACCACTCATCGCCGCTTCGACCGCACCGCTCGCCTGGTCGGCGACGAAGGCCTCGCCCGGCTCGCGCGCTCGACCGCGACGGTGTTCGGCCTGGGCGGTGTCGGTGGGTTCGCCGCCGAGGCGCTCGTCCGTAGCGGCGTCGGCAGGGTGATCGTCGTCGACTACGATCGGATCTGCGTCACGAACGTCAACCGCCAGCTCCACGCGATGAAGGCGACGCTCGGCAAGTCGAAGGTCGACGTGATGGCGGAGCGCCTGCGCGCGATCAACCCCGACGCGGTGATCGACGCGCGCGGCGAGTTCTATCGCGCCGAGACGTCCGCGAAGCTGCTCGTGCCCGAGCCCGATGTCGTGATCGATGCGATCGACAACATGGCGGCGAAGATGCACCTGATCGCGACGTGCGTGCGCGAGAAGATCCGCATCGTGTCCGCGATGGGTGCTGCCGCTCGGCTCGATCCGACCGCAGGTCCGGATCGGCGACTTGTCGGAGACCCGCGTCGATCCGTTCGCGCGCGACCTACGGCGGAATATGAAGAAGAAGCACGGCATCGATTCGACCCGGCACGTCGGCGCGTGGGCGGTGTTCTCCGAGGAGACGCCGATCGCCCCGCACGACCTCGCCTATGATCGCGGGGCGTTTCGCTGCGTGTGCCCGGGTGGCAAGAACGGCGAGAACGACTGCGAGCACAAGCATCGCGTCGAGGGCTCGGCGGCGTTCGTACCCGCGATGTTCGGTGCCGCCGCGGCCTCGGTCGCGATCAAGCTGCTGCTCGATCTCCCCTTGCCGGTCGCGCGCGAACCGCGAGTGACCCAGCGCCCGTGTCGGCCCGAGCTGCGCTCGTAGGTGTCGTCGCGCTCGCGGCGTGTCACGACGCGGCTCCGCCCGCCGTCCACGACGGCGCCGACCTCGTCCGCGAGCTCCGGCGCGGCGAGCTCACCGACTGGCTCGCACCCTCGCCAGTGTGGCAGCGCACGATCATGCCGCCGTTCATCCGGCTGTACGCCGACTACGCCGAGACGTTTCGCGAACGCATGCCGCGGATCGCCGAGCGGATCGGCCACGGCGAGCTCGTCGCGCGCCGTCACTTCGCCGGCGATCCCCACCTCGACGGCGACGAAGCGCGCACCCGGTTCATGTTGCCGGTGGAGTTCCCGAGCTACGTCGTCGCGCTCGACGGTCGCGACCTCGGCGCGGTGTTCTTCCACGACGGCGAGCGCTGGCGGGCGCTGATCGGGCTCGGCGACCGTGTCGTCGACCGGGCCCGCGTGCTCGACCCGGTGTGCGCCGCCATGCTCGCGAACGCCGGACCGCGCGGACCGTGCACCGACATGAGCTACGAGGTCGCCGCCGCGACGATGCGTGGCGATCGGTCGCGATTCGATCACGCGTGCAAGCTCGCCGCGATGGTTTGTGGTAACGCATCGCCATGATCGCAGTTGGCAACAAGATCCCGTCCGTCACCATCAAGCAAGCGACCCCGGAAGGTGGCGCCGATGTCGACCCCGCCGCGCTGTTCGCCGGCAAGAAGGTCATCATGTTCTCGTTGCCCGGCGCGTTCACGCCGACGTGCTCGAGCAAGCACTTGCCCGGCTACGTCAAGGAGCTGTCACAGCTCAAGGCGAAGGGCATCGACCTCGTCGCGTGCCTGTCGATCAACGACGCGTGGGTGATGAAGGCGTGGGCCGAGGCGCACGGCGCGCTCGGTAAGATCGTCATGCTCGCCGACGGCAGCGGCGCGTTCACGAAGGCGCTCGGCATCGAGGTCGACCTGACCAAGGCGTGCATGGGCATTCGCTCGGCGCGCGGCGTGTTCGTCATCGAGGACGGCACGGTCAAGTCGGTCGACATGGAGGCGCCCGGCAAGTTCGAGGTCTCCGGCGCCGACGCGTGCCTCCTCAAGCTCGGCGCCTAGTGTTCCACCGGCTGTTCATCGCGAACCGCGGCGAGGTCGCGGTCCGCGTCGCGCGCGCGTGCGACGCGATGGGCATCACGCCGGTGTTCGCGGCGAGCGAAGCCGATCGCGACGCGGCGTACCTGCGCGGCCGCGAGGTGGTCGTGCTCGGGCCGGGTCGCGCAGCACAGTCGTACCTCGATGTCGAGCGCGTCGTCCAAGCCGCGGTGCAAGCGCGCTGTTCGGCCCTACATCCCGGTTGGGGCTTCCTGTCGGAGAACCCGCTGCTCGCGACGCTGTGCGCGCAACACGGCGTGACGTTCATCGGGCCGCCACCACAAGTGACGTCGTTGATGGCGAGCAAGACCCGGGCGAAAGCGGCGATGCGCGCCGCCGGGCTCGACGTGATTCCGGGCAGCGCAGGCGTGCTCGGTTCGGCCGAAGCCGCGCGGCGAATCGCGAGCGAAGTCGGCTTTCCCGTGCTGTTCAAAGCCGAGAACGGCGGCGGCGGTCGCGGCATGCGAGTCGCGCGCTCCGCGAGCGAGGTCGACGGCGCGTATCGCGAGGCGCAGGCCGAGGCTCGCGCGGCGTTCGGCGGCGATCGCGTCTATGTCGAGAAGCTGATCGAGGGCGGGCGCCACGTCGAGATCCAGGTGTTCGGCGATCGCTACGGCCACGCGGTCCACTTCGGCGAGCGCGACTGTACGGTGCAGCGCAACCATCAGAAGCTGATCGAGGAGAGCCCCTCGCCCGCGCTATCGCGCGAGCAGCGCGCGCACGTGTGCGACGCCGCCGCGCGCGCCGCCGCGAAGATCGGCTATGTCGGCGCGGGCACGATGGAGATGCTGCTCGGGCCCGACGGCGTGCTCCGGTTCATGGAGATGAACTGCCGGCTCCAGGTCGAGCACACGGTCAGCGAGCAACGCAGCGGCACGGATCTCGTGCGCGCGCAGCTCGAGATCGCCGCGGGCCGCACGCTGCCGTGGGCGCAGAGCGATCTCGCGTTCACCGGCCACGCGATCGAGTGCCGGATCAACGCGGAGGATCCGGCGCATGACTTCGCCCCGGCGCCCGGCACGATCACCGCGTGGCAGCCGCCGACCGGGGATGGTATCCGCGTCGACACCCACGTCACCGCCGGCTACGTCGTGCCGCCGTTCTACGATTCGCTGATCGCGAAGGTCGTCGCGCTCGCCGCGACGCGCGAGGCTGCGATCACGAAGCTGATCGCCGCGCTCGAAGCGTTTCGCATCGAGGGCGTGCCGACCACGATCCCGATGCACCTGAAGATCCTGCGCAGTGAAGCGTTCCGTACCGGTCACTACGACACGGGCGCGATCCCGGGCTGGCCGTAGCGCCCAGGTTGACGATAGCGACAGCGTCCCAGCTACGCCGTCAGTAGACCACGCTGACCATCGGGATAACCTCGTAGCGAAACCCGCGGCCCGACGCGATCGTCGGGTCGCCGGCGCGGAACGCCGCCAGCTCGGCCTCGTCTTTCGCCTTGACGATGCCGAGGCCCCACACACCGCTAGGGTCGGCGACCGGCCCGAATGCGACGACCTGGCCCTCGGCGAGCTTCGCCCGCCAGTACGCGACGTGGGCGTTCATGATGTCGCGCTCGTCCGCGGTCATGTCGGTCATGAACGACGGGCGCGGCGGGTAGAGCTTGCACAAGAACGTACGGTGCTCCGGCGCGACATTGCCAGCGGTGCTCATCGCTCGAAGATACCAGCTCGTCCGGTTACCATCGCGGCGTGTGCGCGTTGATCGATACCGCGAACGACGTAGCCCGATCCGTTCGTACACGCATAGACGCCGACGATGAGTTAGCGTCGCGGCAATGAAGCGCGCCCCGAATCGCTGGTCGTTGGTCGCGGTCGTTGTCACCATCGCCGCGTGTGGTTCGCACGCGCAGCGAACCGGCTCGAGCGCTACTTCCGGATCGGCTGCTGGTCGCGACCTACCGGTGGTCGAGCTCGCGGTCTGGCCGGAACAGTGGCCACGGGTGATCAAAGCCGTACCGGCGGTCGCGGAGGCACTCCGCGGTGGTCCGGACGCGACTTCGGTGTGGTCGATCGCGAGCCTCGCGCTCGGCGAGCTCGGGTTCGAGGACGTCCAATTGCCGCCGCCGGGCCTCGATTCGCGGTCGCCGATCACGCTCGCGATCTACCGCGCACACTCCGGCTTCGAGACGATCGCGCTCGGAGCGGCGCGCGGCACGTTCACGCCGACCGCCGACACGGCGGTGCGCCTGCGGATCACGCTGCCCGCGAAGGACGCCACGGTCCTCGGTGCGGCGGTCGACGCCGTGCTCGCCAAGCACTCCGCTACGAACGTCGCCGTCGTACGCGGCGCGGATGCGATCGCGATCGATGTGTACGCCCCGGGCAGCGTACCCGCCGCGCACGCGGGACCACCGGCGATCCGCAGCGTGCCGTTCGATCCAGGAACGCCGAGCGCTGCTCGCTTCATCTTGCGCGCCGACGGGATCGCCGAGGCCGGCGCCAGCTACGCGATGGGACGGGTCGCCGAGGCGTTCGCGAGCATGAACCCGTCCGAGCCGGATCTCCTCGCCGAAGGGCTGGCCGAGACCCTCACCGGGTTTGTCCTCGCGGATCCGGCGACTTCGATGGCCGAGGCTCTGGTCGTCGACGTGCCCACGAGCGACGACCCGCCTCGCGTCGCGTTCGCCGCATCGAAAACGGGCGTCGCGGCCTTGGCCGCAGCGGGGCTCAAGCCGGGATCGACGACCCCGATCGACCACGTCGACTGGAACAAGGCTGCGGCAGCGGTCGAGGTGAACGGGCTGATGCGCGCCGAGCCCACCTCGGACAAGGACGCGACTCGCCGAGTCGCCACGCTGTTCGCCGAATGCGGCTCGTACTGCTTTGCGTACATCGCGCTCGGCAACGCCTTGCAGCTCGGCAAGGCCATGCAGGACTCGGTGTTAGAGCAGGCGCGCTCACTCGCCGGCGGCGGCGACGGCGTGCAGTTGCGATGGGGCGACGGCGACATGATCTCGCTCGCGCGCGGCGAGGCCAAGGATCTCGCGCGCCCGCCGCTCGCGACCCCGAGCGCGCACGACACTTGCCTGCGCACCGCGCTGATCGGCGTGCGCTCCGGGTTGCAACTCGCGTCCGAGAAGCCCGCCGCGCTCGAAGCGGCGATCCGATCGCTGGACGAAGCGACGAGTTGCGCGACCGGCGACGCCGCGTTCACGGCGCGCCAAACCGCGCTGCACGATGCGCTCGTCGCGCTGCGAACGAAGATGGCGGCGACCCCGAAGCGCGGCGATCGGCCGTCCGCTCGCGACGAAGATCCGCCGCCGCCTCGAGACACGCCCTGAAGGCTCGGAGTGGACGCTCTCGATCCGTTCGTCGCGTGATAGGTTCGCGCGCGCATGGCGTTCGTACCGCTCGTCCCGATCGGCGCACCTCTCGCCACGCTCGTCGACGAGCGCACCGCGTCGGACCATCGCTCCGCGCTCGCCAAGCTCGAGGATACTCTGCGCGGCCGCCGATCCGAGGTCCACGCCGGCTGGGGCCCGAGCTACGTCGAGCGCGTCCACAAGAAGGGCAAGCTGACCGCGCGCGAGCGGCTCGAACGCCTCGCCGATCCCGGCACGCGCACGTTCGAGGTCGGCACGTTCGTCAACTATGGCGACGTGTTCCCCGGCGACCAGAAGTCACCGGCGGCCGGCGTCGTGACCGCGTTCGCGCGGGTCGAGGGCCGGTGGGCCATGGTGATCGCGAACGACAACACCGTCGCGTCGGGCGCGTGGTGGCCGCGCACGCCGGAGAAGATCCAGCGCGCGCAGCAGATGGCGCTGCGCCTCCGGCTGCCGACGATCTACCTCGTCGACTGCTCGGGCCTGTTCTTGCCGGAACAATCGAAGAGCTTCCCCGGTGCGACCGGCGCCGGCCACATCTTCAAGATGAACAGCTTGCTGTCGGCAGCCGGCGTGCCGCAGCTCGCGGGCGTGTTCGGCGACTGCATCGCGGGCGGGGGCTACATGCCGATCATCTCGGATCGCGTGTACATGACCGAGCAGGCGTACATGGTGATCGCCGGCGCCGCGCTGATCAAAGGCGCGAAGAGCCAGAAGATCACGTCGCTCGACATCGGCGGACCGGAAGTCCACGTTCACATGTCGGGTTGCGCCGATGTCCGGGTTCCGGACGACGAGACGCTGATCGCGTGCCTGCGCCGCGAGATGACGCGCCTGCCGACGAGCGGCGCCGCGTTCTATCGCGGCGACATTGCCTCCATCGACCCGCGGTTCGCGACTGGTGAGCTCGCCGGCCTCGTGCCGGCGGACTATCGCGAGGCCTACGACGCGAACCAGGTGCTCGCCCGGCTCGTCGATCAATCGCTGTTCTGGGAGGTCATGCCCGAGGTCGGCGAGGAGATGATCTGCGGCATCGGTCGGATCAACGGCCTGTACGCCGGGTTCGTGATCAACCGGCAAGGCCTCGTCGGCGATCCCGAGCACCCGGGACGCCAGCGACCGTCCGGCATCCTCTATCGCGCCGGCATCGCGAAGATCAGCGCGTTCTCGCGTGCGTGTAACGACGACGGCATCCCACTGATCTGGCTGCAAGACATCTCGGGGTTCGACATCGGCCGCGAGGCCGAGGCGCACGGCTTGCTCGCGTACGGCAGCTCGCTGATCTACACGAACTCGACGAACACGACCCCGATGTTCACCGTGCTGCTCCGCAAGGCGTCGGGCGCCGGCTACTACGCGATGGCCGGCCTGCCCTACGATCCGCTCGTGCAATTGTCGACGAGCTACGCGCGGCTGTCGGTGATGGAAGGCCGCACGCTCGCGATCGCGGCGTACAACACGAAGCTCGACGACGATTTCCAGATCATGACGACCGATCCCGCCGAGCGCGCGAAGATCGAAGCCGGTATGCGCGACACCGAGGCGCGGATCGAGCGCGACATGGACCCGTTCGTATCCGCGCGCCAGATGGATACCGACGAGATCGTCGAGCTCGGCGAGCTGCGCGCGTATCTCGGCGCGCTCGTCGAGATGGCGTATCAGAACGTGGGCTATCGCCGGGTCAAGAACTCGCGGATCTGGTCGATGCACGATCTGCACGAGCTCGTCGGCGGTGTTCGATGATCGCGTTATCGCGAATCGCGCCCGGCGATCACGTCGAGCTGTGCGCGCCGGAGCCGGGCCTGTTTCGCGCCGCGGTCGCGATCGGCGATGTCGTCCGGCCCGGGCTCGCGCTCGGCGTGCTCGAAATCCTCGGCCGCGCGGTCGAGCTCGTCGCTCCAGACACCGCGCACGGCGCGATCGTCGCGCTCGCCGATCCGAGCTCGGCGCGCCCCGCCGTCGGTTACGGCGATCTGCTCGTGCGCGTCGATCCAACCGCGCTGCCATTCGGCGGCGCTGATGGCCGGGCGCGAGTCCCGGCCATCGGGCCGCACGGGCTCGGCGAGACGACCGGGCCGGACGTCTCGACCGCGCCGACCGATGCCGCTGGCGGTCCGGTGTTTCGCGCACCGACCTCCGGGCGCTACTACGCGCGGCCCTCGCCCGACAAACCGGCGTTCGTCGAGGTCGGCGCGCAGCTCAGTGCGGGCGCGACCGTGTGCTTGCTCGAGATCATGAAGACGTTCCACCGCGTCACGTACAGCGGCGCGCCTGCTCGCGTGCGCGCGCTGCTCGTCGCCGAGGGCGCCGATGTCAACGCCGGCGATCCGCTGCTCGCGCTCGAACCCTAGAGCGGGGCCGGCGCGAACGCCGCCGCGCTGATCGACCACGCGCCGCCGCCCGACACTCTCCACGTCGCAGCGTAGCTGCCGGGCTGGGCGGCGATATCGAAGGCGGCGGCATCGCCGTACTGCTGCTCGAGCCCGGTGAACGAGCCCGCGTTCAGCGAATCGAACGCCGCGCCACCGGCACCGACATCGATCACGATCGTGCTCGCGATCGTCGTCGTGAGCGCCGCCGCGGTCGCGGTCGAGAGCGAGGTCGAGGCGCTGCTGCCCATCGCCGCGGCGACCGGCGCATCGGGATCGATGTGCGCGAGCTCGAGCACCCACACGACCGTGTTGTTCGCGCTCGGCATGGTCACCGTGATTACCGTCGCCGCGCCCTGCCCCGGCTTCGCGTACCAGATCTCGGCAGAGTCGTTATTCGCGTCGCCCTGGACCACCGCGTGCGTGTAGGTGTTGCCCGCGTCGTCGCTCACCGACATCACGCCGAAGTACCCGGACACCGCGACCGCGATCACGTCGCTCGCGTCGGTCGCCGCGACCGGTACGGTCACCGTCGGAGCGACCCCGAACCCGACCGCGAACTGCGCCACGCTCGGCGTCGCGTACTGCACCGGGGCGACGTCGCTCCCCACGATCGCGCCATCGATGCCTGCCGCCGCGAGATCGCCGAACCCGACCCGCCCGCACGCCGCGGCGGTCACGAGCGCGAGCACGCAGACGCGATGCACGCACCATCGTACCGCGTCGCCGTCACATCCGGATGCCCAGGCCGAGCGCAGCCTCGAAGCCGTAAGGCGGCGCAGAGGCGAGATCGACGCCGATCTCCAGTTGCCAGCGCTGAACCTGGACGAACGGCACGGCGAACTGCGTCTGCCAGAACAGCTGATGCGCCCGAAGCGTGCCGTCACTGCTGACTTCGCACTGCATCGGAGCGACCACGTCGCGATCGCGTTCCCGTTGGACGACCTCGCCGACTGCGAAGCTCATGCGGAACCAGCGACTCGGCCAGTAATGCATGCGAGCTCCTACGTAGAGGTCGTCGACTCGTGCGCTGTAGTCCGGCGTGGCCGCTGGATAGTCGACACGGATGCGAGGATCGTAGTACCTCGACCATCGCCCGAAGGCGACGACGCCGAGTTGGCCGAACCGCGCGCCGAGCTCCGCATCGACGAAGCCCCCGGTACCGGTGGGCGCGTCGTACTGCGCCAAGACCGATTCTTCAGTTGCGGTTTGGACCCCAGCTGCGACCGCGGCGGTCACTCGCGGTTGCCATCCGGGATCCGGCTCCGCAGTGGCGAGCTTCGACACCGGCTCTGCGGCCACGACACGCGCGAGCGCGAGTAGTAACAGACCCGTTACCGCGATCCAGTCAAGCATCGCGCGCAATGCGTTGCAGCGGTCATGCCGCCGACGCGTGTCAAACGTTCTGGCGACTTGGCAGCGCTGGCGCCGCCGCCAGCACGACATCGCTGTCTGCCTCGATCGCGTCGACCGCGAGGACGTCGTCGCGATGTGGCGCGAGGATCCAGCCGAGGTAGCTCTTCACCGCGCGGCCCGGCAGCCCGAGCTCCTGGTGCTGACCGCGCGGGCAGTGATAGGTGCCGAACACGACGTCGGTCCACGGCGCGAGGTTCGAAAAGTTGTGCTCGGTGCGCGCGACGTTTGCGTGATGCCAGTGATGCAGCTCGGGCGCTCCGACGAGCACGCGCAACGGACCGATCGGCAGCCGCACGTTCGAGTGGATGAACGCCGCCCACACGCCGCGGAACACGATCAGCCAGCCGAGACCGGCGAGCCCGACGCCGAACACCAGGGCGACCGCGTTCATCGCGATCTGGGTGAGCAGGCCGTCGACCGGATGCTCGCGATGCGCGGCGAGCCAATCGAGCTCGAGGCTCGAGTGATGGACGCGATGAAACGCCCACAGCCACGACACGTCGTGAGACGCGCGGTGATACCAGTACGTCAACAGATCGCCGACCAGCACGACCTCGATCGCCTGCACCGGCCACGGCTGAGTCGCGAACGCGGGCGGCCACGACGCGGGCACGACATGCGCCAGCAAGTGACTCACGAGCACGAGGCCCGCGAGCTCGACCCCGAGCCACAGCAAGTGCTGGCCGAAATAGAACGCGAGATCGGTCGACAGCTGCTTGCGCAGCCGGCGTTGGTTCGGGCGGTTTGGATAGCACCACTCGATCGCCCCGAGCACGACGCCGAGCCCGATCAGTTGCGCCGACGCATAGCCGAGCGTCGCGATCATCACAGCCCCGCCGGTGCTTTCGTCGCAGGGAAATATTCCGGTTCGCGGATCGCCGCATCGGCGGGCGCAGCCGGTGGTGCTCGGCGCGCTTGGACCGCCTGCGGCGGCGCCGCTTGCTGCGGAGTTGGCTCCGGCTCGCTTGCCCCGTACAACCCACCCGGCGCTTTCGAGGCCGAGAACGACGAGGTGGGCGTGGTGCCCGCGGGCGAGCTCGCATGATGAGTGTGGGCGCACATCGTGAGGCCGAGACAGCCAACCGCCATGACGAGGATGCCGATTCGCACCGCACGCGGGGGTCGCTTCATGCCGTTAGCGAACCACGCCGAGCGCCGCGGTTGCGTAAGGCGTCTGTAAGGCGTTTTGTGCGCGGCCAGGTGGCCCGCGATCGGCGAATCACAGAGACTCCGCGAATGGCTTCACGCGTAGCTCTAGTGACTATCTTGGCCTGCACGATCGCGAGCACCGCGGTCCACGCCCAGGCCCAGCTCGTACCGACCGACGCTCCAAAGCCGGCCGACCCGAAGGCGACGATCGACGGATGGAATCCGTTCCTCGCGATCACGTCGACGCTCAACGTCGTGTCGAACTCGAACGTGATCGGTCAGATCAACGGCGTGTCGACGGTGTTCGGCCTCGGGTTGCTCGGCGGCGCCGACTACGTCCACGGCAAGCACTTCTTGCAGACCAGCCTCGTGATCAACGAAGCGTTCGCACGCACGCCGGTCATCCACCACTTCATCAAGTCGACCGACGCGGCGAAGCTCGAGGCGATCTACGACTACTTCCTGATCGACCACGCCGGGCTCTACGGCCGGCTCAGCCTCGCGACCTCGTTCTTCGAGAGCGACGACATCCGCGGCACCCCGACCTCGTGGGTCGACGTGACGACGACCACGCCGCAGCCGCTCGCCCAGAACGCGCTCGAGCAGCACCTCGCCGACGGGTTCAAGCCGTTCACGATCTCGGAATCGGCCGGCGGGTTCTACGATCCGATCAAGCGGCCCGAGATCGCGCTGTCGCTGCGCCTCGGTGTCGGCGGCCGCAGCACGTTCGCGAACGGGGTGTACGTCAACCACGACGACCCGACCACGCCCGAGGTCGAGCTGCTCGAGCTGTCCGATGTGCAGCAGCTCGGGGTCGAAGCGTTCGCCGGCGCGATCGGCAAGCTCGACACCGGCAGGTTCAACTACAAGGCCGGCATCGCGGTGCTGTTTCCGTTCGTCAACAACGATTCGGCCAATCGCAGCGCGGGCGAGCTGACCCGCGTCGCGTTCGACGCGACGTTGACCTACGCGATGAGCTCGTGGCTGTCGGCGGTGTACTCGATGAGCGTGATCCGCGACCCGCAGCTGTTCCCCGACGGCAAGGACGAGGTCCAGATCCAGAACACGCTGCTGCTGACGTTCCAGCTGAATCTCGTGAAGAAGAAGGAAGCGCCGAAGCCCAAGACCAAGGAGCAGCTGCAGCTCGAGGATGCGATCCATCGCGCCGACGAGGCCGAGAAGAAGCTCAAGGACGTGGAGCAGAAGCTCAAGGACGCCACCCCGCCGACCCCGCCGACCCCGCCGACCGCGCCGACCGCGCCGACCGCGCCAACCGCGCCGACCGCGCCACCCGCGCCACCGGCTCCACCGCCGGTGAATCAGACGCCGTAGCCGATACGGTCAGTACGTGATGTACGGGCCGCCCGAAGAGGCGGCGCCGACGATCTCGTCCTCGGGCTCGTCCTCGTCGATCACCTGCGCGGTGACCGCGGCGTTGCCCTGGAGCACGAAGATCTTCACCGCCGAGGCCGGGATGCGCGCGTTCGGCGCGACCCGCCGCAAGATCGACAGGATGTTGCGCTGGATATCGTCGACCTCGGTGACCGCCGGCCCGGCCTTGATCACCTTGCCGACCCAGCGCTCGCGATCCTTCTCGTCGCCGATCTCCATGACGCGCAAGAAGTCGTCGGAGCTCCCGTCGAAGTACTTCTTGTCGCCCGGCTTGGACAGCGCGAGGCCTTCGCGCAGCTTGCTGTCGATCTTGGTTGCGAAGAAAAGGGCGCAGGTCTTATCGAGTTTCATATGGGCTCTCGCCGCGCGCACGGCGGCCATCGGCGTTCGGGGACAAGGATTCGAACCTTGATAAGGAGCTCCAAAGGCTCCTGTCCTGCCATTAGACGATCCCCGATCTTCGACGGCACGATACCGCACACCGTCGGAGCGCGCTAGGCATCCCTATGATTTCGTTGAGACCTTCGCGAGTTCGACGCTCACACTCTTGCCTCGTTTCCGCGAACCCATTAGGGTCGCGCCCCACTTGGCGAGGTAGCTCAGCTGGTTAGAGCAGGGGTTTCATAAGCCCAAGGTCGGCAGTTCAAGTCTGCCCCCCGCCACGAATGGCATACTGATCGCGTGTTGGTCCGGCCGCATCTGTCTATCGGCGCGGCGCGCCCGAAGCTCATGCGACATCCCGATCCGACCCTGCTCGCGGACATCGTCAGCCCGAAAGTGTTGCGCGCGCTCGAGCTCGCGTCGCAGGCCTTGACGGCCGCGCGCGTTCGACACGTCGTAGTCGGTGGCATCGCGGTCGGAGCGAACGGCTATCCGCGAAACACCACCGACGTCGAGCTACTCGTCGGCGACGAGGCGTTCGAGCGCGACGCCAACGGCCTCGTCACGTTGCGAGCCGGTGTGCCGTTTCAGGTCGACGGCGTCGCGGTGGACTTTCTGTCTCCCGAGCCGGGAGAGTCCTTCTTGGAAGATGCGCTCTCCGCTCCGCCGGGCTCGATCATCGAGGCCGGACCGCTCGTCTACATGAAGCTCAAGGCAGCTCGCCGCAAGGATCAGGTCGACGTCATCGAGCTCGTCAGGGCGAGCCTCGACATCGACGGTTGCCGCGCGTTTCTCACCGAGCACGCCGCGGGGTTCGTGCCGTTGTTCGACCAGCTCGTCGAGCGCGCGAGTCGCGAGTAACCTCATGGCGTCGAGCGACAGACGACGTGCTTGGCACGAGCTAAAGACCACCCAGACCGTGCTCCGCGGTCGCGATCGCGATGCGCTCCTGAACGCGATCGCAAACCCGCCGACGCCGGCGCCTCGCCTGATCTCGGCGCTTCGCAGACATCGCAAGCTCGGCGACTGAGCTCGCACTCTGTCGCGGCCGCAGCGCTGGTCGCCGGTCGCAAGGGTCGCTAGCCGACGTGTCACCGGCGCGCAACAACCCGCGATCTCGAGCAACAGTCATAGCTGACGGTTTTTGCGAAACGCGGTAAACCTGCCGCATGGACTTCGCACTCGATGACGATCAACAGCTGATCGTCGACACGGTTCGTCGCTTCGCCGACCGCGACCTGCGCGCGTGGGCCGCCGATGCCGATCGCGCCGGCGCGCCTCCCGACAAGCTCGCGGCGGTCGGCGGAGACCTCGGCTTCATGCTCGACGCCGTGCCCGAGGCCGCCGGCGGCACGCTCGACGGCGCGTACTTGCACGTCACGCGCGCGTTGCGCGGCTACGAGCTCGGGCGCGGCTGCCCCGCGCTCGCCGCGTTGCTCGAGGCGAACGTCGAGCCGGCGCTCGCGGTCGAGCGC
This sequence comes from uncultured delta proteobacterium, assembly GCA_963848295.1. GTDB lineage: Bacteria > Myxococcota_A > Polyangia > Haliangiales > Haliangiaceae > JABFXX01. The sequence continues at coordinate 1,791,162 of CAWKDB010000010.1, forward strand.
TGGGGCTCGGCGGCGGCGAAGCAAGCGCTGTTCGGCTCCCTCGCGGCCGGTGGCAGCGCGACCTTCATCCACGATTCGCGCGGCGCGATCGCGGTCGACGGCGATCGGCTGACCGGCAAGCTCGGGCCCGCGCCGGTGCTCGCGCAGGCCGGCTTCGTCGTGCTCGCGACCGGCGGCCTACTCGCGCTGATCGCGACCGATAAGATGAAGCGCACTCCGATCACGCCGAGCGGCTGGCGCGCCGCGCAGTGGGCGACCGCCGAGCTCCATGCGCACGCGGTCGGCGATGACTTCGTGCTGTCGCGCGATCCCGCCGCGATCGCCGAGGTCCTCGCGTGGGCGCGCACGAGCCTCGCGGCGCGTGCATGTGGCGTCGCCGCCGCCGCGATGGAGCACGCCGAGCACTACGGCAAGGAGCGCATCCAGTTCGGCCAGCCGATCGGCCAGTTCGAGTCGCTGATCCGGCTGCGCGACGACGCGCAGACCACGACCGCCGCGGCGCGCCTGATGGCGTTGCACGCCGCGTGGCAGCTCGATCGCAACCTGCCCGGTGCGCACGATGCGGCGAGCCGCGCGCGCGTGATCGCCGGCGATGTCGTCGCCCGCGCCACGATCGATGCGGTGCAGATCTTCGGCGGCTACGGGTTCGTCAACGACTATCCGGTCGAGAAGCTGATGCGCGATGCGCGCGCGTTCGAGGCGATCTACGGCGACGAGCGGCTCGGCCGCGTGCTCGCGCAGAAAGCGATGGCGTAGTCATGGATCTCTTCCACGCCAACCCGATGCTCCAGGGCGTGCGCCAGATGCTCGGCGCGTTCGCGAAGCAATCGATCCGCCCGGTCGCGACCAAGCACGACGCAGAAGAATCGATGCCGTGGGATCTGATGAAGGCCGCGCAGGCTTTCGGCATGACCCAGAGCTCGCTGCTCGACGGCCGCAAGCAGCTGACCGGGGTCGACGAGGATCCCGATCCGAAGAAGCCGAAGATGCAAGCGCGGCTCGCGGTCGCGGCGAGTGAAGAGCTCGCATGGGGCTGCGCCGGCATCGCGCTCGCGCTCGGCGGCTCCGGCCTCGCGTGCGCACCGGTCGCGCGCATGGGCAACGACGAGCAGAAAGACGAGTTCCGCAAGCTGCTCAAAGGCCCCGACGACAAGGGCCACATCAAGGTCGCGGCGATGGCGCTGTCCGAGCCCGGCACCGGCTCCGACATCTCGGGTCTGAAGACCACCGCGCAGCCAGACGGCGATCACTGGATCATCCGCGGCAGCAAGCAGTGGATCACGAACGGCCAGTCGGCGTCGGTCTACGTCGTGTGGGCGCAGACCGATCCGTCGGCGGGTCGCGCCGGCGTGCGCGGCTTCATCGTCGCGCGTGGCACGCCCGGGCTCGTGCCCGGCAAGAAGGAGACGAAGCTCGGCATCCGCGCCTCGGAGACCGCGCAGGTCCACTTCGAGGACGTCCGCGTCCACAAGGCGATGATGCTCGGCGCGAGCGGCGGTCACGGCGGCGAATCGGCCGGGGGCCTCGCCGACACCAAGAAGATGCTCGACTCGACCCGCCCGGTCGTCGGCTCGCAAGCGGTCGGCATCGCGCGCGCGGCGTTCGAGTTCCTGCTCGAGCGCGTGCGCGGCGGCTCGCTGCACGGCACGCCGATGGCGAACCACCAGCACATCATGTTCGAGCTCGCCGACATGGCGATGGAGATCCAGTCCGCGCGCCTGCTCGCGCAGCGCGCCGCGTGGCTCGCCGATCACCACCAAGACAACGTGATGGACGCGTCGATGGCGAAGGCCCACGGCGCGCGCACCGCGCAAGCGGTCACGACGCGCGCGATGGTCCTGCTCGGCGAAGAAGCGCTCGAGCCCGGCCATCCCGTCGAGAAGTGGTACCGCGACGCGAAGATCTACGACATCTTCGAAGGCACCGGCCAGATCCAGCGCCGGATCATCGCGAAGCAGCTGACCGGCCAGAACCCGACGTAGGGTTCGCGCCACATTCTGGCGCGAATCCAATGATTCGCGCCACTTGATCTGTAAGATTCTAGTTTTATTAAGATAATAATGGCGCGATTCGGCTGATTCGCGCCAGAATAGCCCGTGGCCCGTCCCGGCGATCCGAACGCGTTCGAGGAGATTCTCGAGGCACTCCGGCGTCATCCAGCAGGTGCTGCGATGGAACAGCTCGCCGCTCTCACCAAGACTCCTCGTCGGACGCTGCAGCGGAGATTGGCCGAGCTGATCGAGAGTGACCGCGTCCGTGCAATCGGGAACCGCAAGGAGCGCCGGTATCAAGTCACAGACGCTGAGCAGAGCAGCTCCGAAGAGCTGTCGGTCTCGCGCTCGGGACGAGAGGTTCGCGCCTCGGTCCGACGACCGCTGATCGAACGCATCCCGGTCGGCTACGTCACCAGCTTCCTGGAAGGCTATCGCCCGAATCGGGACTTCTATCTCGGTGCGTCCATGCGCTCGCGACTACATGACTTGGGTCGTGCGCCCGGCGTCGAGCGTCCTGCAGGCACGTACGCACGGCAGATCCTGAACCGGCTGCTGATCGACCTGTCATGGGCTTCGAGCCGGCTCGAAGGCAACACGTACACGCGGCTCGACACGCAGAATCTAATCGAGCTCGGCAGGCGCGCGCCCGGCAAGGACCAACGCGAAGCCCAGATGATCCTGAACCACAAAGCCGCGATCGAGATGCTCGTGAACAACGTCGAGGAGGTTCGCTTCGATCGCTACACGATCTGCAACCTGCACGCGCTGCTCGCCGACAATCTCCTGGCCGATCCATCCGCGGCGGGTCGGATCCGCAAGATCGATGTTGGGATCTCGGGAACGGTCTATCAGCCGCTGGCGATCCCGCAGCAGCTGGAGCACCTCTTCGACCTGTTGCTCGAAAAGGCGTCGGAGATCTCGGATCCATTCGAGCAGGCGTTCTTCGCAATGGTCCACCTGCCGTACCTCCAACCATTCGAGGATGTAAACAAACGCGTCTCGCGGCTCGCGGCAAACATCCCGTTCCTGAAGCACAACCTTGCGCCGCTATCGTTCGTAGACGTGCCGAACCGCGACTACGTCGACGGACTGCTCGGCGTCTACGAGCTCCAGAAGGTGGACCTACTACGCGACGTTTTCTCCTGGGCGTACGAACGATCGTGCCAACGCTACACGGTCGCCCGCGACGTGGTTCCACAACCCGATCCGATGCGCCTGCGAAACCGCGAACAGCTCGCTGAGGTCGTGAACACGATCGTCCGAGATGATCTGCCGATCGACGACGCGAGGATCCGAGCCATCGCCGCGACGATCGTGGCTCCGGAAGATCTCGAGGACTTCGTCGCCATGACGGTCAGCGAGCTGAGCGGCTTGCACGAGGGCAACATCGCGCGTTACCGGTTGCGCCTGAGCGAGCTCCGTCGCTGGCGCGGGAAGCTGTCCCTTGACGATAAAGCCCATTCGTAGCGGCGCCGCGAGCTAGCAGGCTGTGCGGTCTGGCACGTTGCAGCAGCGTCGCGCCATTGTGGCATTTTGCCGTTCCACGCCGAGCATCCTCTTGATAGGGTCCGCCGCAAATCGGAACCCTGAAGAGGCAACATGACTAAGTTTGGAACGATCGTTCTCGTCCTCGGTATCGCGGCTGCTGGCTGCAGCAGCGATGACAAGACCACCCCGACCGCCAGCGGCGTGTTCCCGGCGAGCGGCTTCGCGGGACGCACGGTGCGCGTCGAGATCAGCGGCGATGCGACCAACTGGACCGACGGCGCGACCGTCGACTTCGGCGCCGGCATCACCGCTTCGAACGTGACGGTCGCGAGCCCGACCGATATCTTCGCAGACATCGCGATCGATCCGACCGCGACCGCCGGCCTCAACGATGTGACGGTGACCAGCGGTGGCACGTTCACGCTGACACAGGCGTTCGAGATCGACTCGGCGATCGACATCGGAACGACGACGCTGAGGCAGGGATCGCTGGCAACGTTGACGATCCAGAACCACGACATCGAGCACCCATTCGACGCGACGTCCTCGGGTACCGATCCCAACACCGGCGCTACTATTTATTCGAACATCGCGCTGACGGGTCCGGCCGGCTTGACGTTCATCGTCAATTCCGTCGCCGACAACCAAATCAGCGTCTTCACCGAGGTCGACCTCGACGCCGCAGCTAGCGGAACGCTGACTCTCGCGAGTGGCCCTGCAGCGGGCACGCCGATCACGTCGGAGATCCCGCTGACGGTTGCCGCGACGACACCCGTCGCGCTCAGCGGTACTGCCACCGGTATGATCGCGTCTCCGGGCGACCTGACCGCGTACACGATCACCGCGGCGGGCAGCCCGTCGGAGATCGACTTCGTTACTCCGCCGCCGTCGGACGCCGCCGCGCTTGCTAGCGTGTACGTGCTCGGGCCGTCCGGGCACTGGAGCGACTTTGTGACCACGAACTTCGAGTCGTCGTTCTTCGGCGACTTCACGCTCGGCTCGGTGGGCCTGCTCGCCCCGACGGGTGGGACGTACTACGCGATCATGATGGACGCTGGCACCGAGTCGGGCTACTCGTACACGATCACGGGCCATACCGCGACGTTCACCGACGTCGCTGAGACCGGCGCCGGTGGCGACGCTGGCTCGACGGTCGGCACCGCTGAAGCGGTTGCAATGCTCCCGGGCCTCGTCACCCCGGCGACGCTCGGCACCAATGACGCTGGTGACTGGTACAAGTTCACGACCGGCACCCAAGGCATGTACGTCCATGCGGTGACGTTCGGCGACGACGGCACCGACACCGCGATCGAGATCGACGACCTCGCGACGTGCGACGCCAACAACGCAATCTCGTCTGACCCCAACACCGGCGACCCCGTTGTCGACGACTTCAATAACGAAGACACCGTCGCGGGCCCGCTCTCGAGCACCGGCTTCTGCGTCAAGGTCACACAGGGATCGGAGTTCTCGTCGGCCAACAACGACTACCAGCTCGCCGTCTGGCTCGAAGCCGCCGAATAACGCGTCGTCGCTGACGACTCAACGCCCCGCCCCATCGGCGGGGTTTTGTATTTTCGGCTCAGTCCGGCGGCGCGCACGTCAGGCTCGCGCCCGCGTGATAGAGCGGATCCTGATACGCGATCGTGTTGTCGATCGCGGTGGCGCTGGTCAGCGTGACGACGGTCGAGCCGCCGCGCACGAGCTTGAACGTCGGGGTGCCCTCGACCAGCGGGATCGTGAACGACTGGATGCCGGCGGGCACGTCGAGGGTCTGGGTCGTCGCGCCGACGTCGATCTCGAGCGTGCCGGGCGCGGTCAGAAAGCCTACGACCTCGATGTCGTTCGCCATCGTCGAGCCGTTGACCGCCGTGAACGGCATCGTCTGCATCGCCGACGGCGGCGCGACCGTCGGGTCCATGCTGTGGGCGCGATGGAAGTAGTACAGCGCATCGCGCTCGATCGGCGGTTGCGCGCCGGTCTTGAGCCAGGTCGTGTAGTAACCGGACAGATCGTAGAACGCGTCGTTGGTCTGCGACGACGGCGAGATCTCGCTGTCCTCGGAGTAGTCGTTCCAGGTCACGAGCTGGATCCAATCGGCGCCGCCGGTGATCGCCGCGTCCCACTGCGCGCGAAACGCGGCGGAGTTGTTAGCCTCGGTGAAGTTGAAGTCCTTCGGCCGGCTGTCTTGCGGCGCGACCGGGCCCATCCATAGCAAGCCCGCCGCGTGGACCTGCGCCGGCACGTCGTGCAGGCCGGCCGCGCCCGCGACGGTGCGCACGCCCCACGACGACGCGCCGTACAGCGGCACGCCATCGAACGACGCCGCATTCTAGCCGCCGACCGGCATCGGGATCAGCGCGAGGTCGTAGCCCGCGGTCGATGCGGACTGCAGCACGCCATTCCAGAAAGCGGCGCTGCGCGCATCGGCGGCGAACGCCGACACCACGAGCTTGCCGTCCGCGGTGCGCAGCAGCGACGGATCGTGACCGACCGCCGCGAGCGTCGTCATGATGCCGGCGCTCGCCGTGTCGTCGGTGCCGCCGCCGCCACCGAAGGCCGCCGCGGTCATGTCGAACACGAGCTGCACGCGGAAGTCGGGCGCGACGTTCGGGATCGCCGCGAGGATCTTGACGAGCCGCGTCCAGTTCGGCTGGGTCGTCGTCGTGGTCAGCAGATCGAACGTGAAGCCGTCGAGCCCGATCGCGGACGCGCGCTGGAGCTCGATCGCGAGGTTCGCCGCGTCGTAGTCGACATCGGTCGGCCACGGCGTCTGCGGCAGCGGGCGCTCGCGCAAGTAGCCGCCGTACGCGAGGTGCTTGCCGGCTTCGCCGTCGGGCGCGAGGAACTGCGTCGTGTAGTAGTCGGTCGCGGCGGGCTTGTTGTCGATCGAGATCGGAAACGGCGCGAAGTAGTGCGCGAACACCTTGTGCGGCGAGGCGTGCAACGTCGCGAGCGACGGCTGATCGTAAGGCCAGCACGGCGTGCTCGAGACCGCGGCATCGATCGCCGTGGCGCTATCGGCACTGCCCGCGGCCGCATCGGGCACCGCATCCATCGAGTGCGAGCCGCAGCCGGCCAAGACGAGCGCGGCGGACAGCGCGATTCGCTTCTGCATCACCCGATAATCGCCGCCCCCGCCTGCCTCCGTGCGCCAATCGACGTCGCGCCTCGCGCCATCAACCGCCGCGCAAACGGCGGTACATGGCCACGAGGTCCGAGCGCTCGAGCGCGCGATCGAGCTGCTCGAGCAGCGCGACGATGAGCCTGCTGTCGATGTCTTTGCGCCGCGCGAGGAGCTGGCGAACGTCCTCGACATCCTTCTCGCGCCCCGCGAGCAACTTCGTGACGATGAGGTTCTCGACCGAGAGGACCGGGATCATGCGATTCGCGCTGCGGTGGAGCTCGACCTCGTCGAGAAACCGCTGTTCCAAGCCGGGACCGGCCAGCACGAGGTCGACGGGTAGCTTGGTCGCACGATGGACGACGGGAATCACGCGCGCCGCTGCGATGAATTCATCGTCAGAAAACCGCGCGGCGAACCCCGCTCGATCGAGCTGGCGCACGAATGTCCGCGGCGAGAGTTTCCCGAGCTCGATCGTCAGATCGAGATCCGCGGTCGTGCGCGGGAACCCCTGGAAATTGACCGCTTGCGCGCCGAACACGTACCAGCGAATTCCCAGCCGCTTCGCGAGATCAGCGAACGCGCGGAGTGCGCTTTCGTACGGGGCGCGGCGCGGTGCGGGCGAGCGCCTCCGCGACGCGCTTGTGGGTTTCGAAGTCTTCGTCACGGTCTTGCGAAGTTGGCCAACTCGGGTGGCGCGCGCGCATCCACTCGTACAGCTGATCGGTCACCCGGAGCGCCTCCGCCAGGCCACCACGATCCAGACGCTCGCGCCAGTAGTTACGCTTGCCCTCGCGGAGCCCCGCCCAGTCTCGGCCGACGTACGCCCGGACCGATGCGGGATCGATTTCGCGAGCCGCGGAAGTGAGACGAGCGTGGTGGCCACGCCCTGGCCGTCGACGAAACCGCTGATCGTCGAGCTCGGGCATGTCTGCGAGAGACTCGGGGCTGGGTTCATCGGGGTTCTTCATAACGCCGCCGTGCATGTCGAGTTTACCAGCACTCGGACGGGCCGAGCGCCGCCGCGATTCGGCCCGGTAGGCATCAATTAGACCCTGGGCCGTCGCTGGGTTACGATTTTCACGCGTCATGGGCGTCGCGCTAGGCATCGATCTGGGGACCACGAACTCGTGCGCGGCCGTCGCGACCGCGACCGGCGTCGAGTTCATCCTCGGCCCCAAGGGCGAGCGCGTGCATCCGTCGGTCGTCGCGTTCCCGAACGCGGGCGACGTCGTGGTCGGCGCCGACGCGAAGCGCTACCGCCTGACCGAGCCGATGAACGTCATCCACTCGGCGAAGCGGTTCATCGGCCAGAACATCCGCGCGCCGCTGGTCCAGCTCGCGATGACCGGCGTCCGCTACAAGATCGCCGAGGGTCCGAACCAGGCGCCGATCGCGCTGGTCCGCGACCGCCGGTTGACGATGCCCGAGGTGTCGTCGCACGTGCTGATCAACTTGCGCCGCAACGCCGAGCGCCAGCTCGGCCAGCCGGTGCCGGACGCGGTGATCACCGTGCCCGCGAACTTCACCGACGCGCAACGCACCGCGACCAAAGAAGCGGGCCGGCTCGCCGGCTTGAACGTCACGCGGTTGATCAACGAGCCGACGGCCGCCGCGGTCGCGTACGGCTTCGGCAAGGAGCGCGATCAGCTGATCTGCGTGTTCGACTTCGGCGGCGGCACGTTCGACGCGAGCATCCTGAAGCTCAAGGGCGAGGTGTTCGAGGTGCTCGCCTCGGACGGCGACTTCTTCCTCGGCGGCGATGACCTCGATCGCGCGCTCGCCGAGGTGCTCGCCGCGGAGTGCAACCGCACGCTCAACTTCGATCCGCGCCAGAACCCGGTGCTGATGATGAAGCTGACGATGGCGGCCGAGGCGATCAAGTGCCATCTATCGGAGGCCGGCGCCGCCGAGGGCGAGATCGATGGCATCGACTTGCCGAACGGCCAGGTCTCGTCGCTGCCGTTCTCGCTGACCCGCGAGCAGTTCGAAGAGCTGGTCGGCGGCATCGTCCAGCGCACGATCGACGTCACGCGCCAGGTGATCGCGCAGTCGCGGCTGTCGACGTCGGCGATCAGCGAGATCTTGTGCGTCGGCGGATCGACGCGCATCCCGCTGGTCCGGCAACGGCTCGCCGAGCTGTTCGGCAAGCCGCCGAACGTCAGCATCAACCCGGACGAGGTCGTCGCGCAGGGCGCCGCGATCCAGGCCGGCAGCTTGTCGGGCTCGCTGTCGGCCGGCACCGGGATGGGCGTGCAAGACGCGGTGCCGACCGCCGCGCTGTCGCCGCTGGTCCATCGCAACGCGCAGCAGATCACCGCGGTCAAGCGCCCGGTGCTGCTCGACGTCAACCCGGCGACGCTGTCGATCCAGACCGCGGGCGGCTTCGCCGACCGCCTGCTCGAGAAGAACTCGCCGATCCCGATCGAGCGGTCGCGCGTGTTCACGACCGCGCGCGATGGCCAGACCCGGGTCGAGATCGATTGCTGCCGGGGCGAGTCGCGGCGCTACGCGGAGAACGAGCCGCTCGGCAAGCTCGTGCTCGACAACCTGCCGGCGAAGCCGCGCGGCGATCTGAAGATCGAGGTGTCGTTCCGCGTCGATCCCGACGGGATCTTGCACGTCAGCGCGGCCGACGCCGAATCGGGCGCGCGCCAAGAGGCACATCTGGTGATGTTGGGCGCTCCCGTGGAGGCCGAGGCGTCGTGAGCACGCGGTCGGATGTGTTGATGTGGGCGCAACGCGTCGTCGGCCGCAAGCACCCGCAGCCGCACGAGCTGCTCGGCATCCCGGCCGGCTCGGGGCTGGACGCCGCGCAAGCCGCGTTTCACAAGATCGCGCAGCAGGCGCACCCGGATCTGCATCGCACCGGGCTGTCCGAAGACGAGCTCGAGTTGGTGACGACCGCGTACGCGATCGTCGCCGGTGCATATCAAGAGTTCCGCACGAAGTCCGGCGCCGACCGCGACGTGCCGGTCACGCCGTCGGGCGCTGCGCCGATCGCGAACGCCGCGCAATCGATGTCGAGCAAGGCACTGGTCTACTACCGCAAGGCCGAGTCGTCGCTCCGCCGCGGCGATCTGAAGGGCGCGCTGCTCCAGCTCAAGATGGCGATCGCGGCGGACCCACACAGCCCGTTCCTGCGCACCGCGATCGCGGAAGTTGAATCCGAAGTACGCAAGATTCCTTGAGCTCCGGTCCGACCGAGATCTCGACGCAAATTCGCTATGCGATCCAAGTGACGCGTGTAAGGTACGCGGCAAATGTCGCCCCGGACCACGACCGGAACCTCGATCACTGGCTGGGGTGTCTGGCACCCGGACACCACGCTCGAAAACGACGAGCTATGCGTCGCGTTCAACGAGTTCGTTCACCGCGACAACGCGAAGCACGCCGCCGAGATCGCCGCGGGCACGCGCGAGCCGCTCAAGGAGAGCTCGTCCGAGTTCATCGTCAAGGCGTCGGGGATTCACTCGCGCTACGTCCAGGACAAGACCGGCCTGCTCGATCCCGAGCGGATGTGCCCGAACCTTCCGGACCGGCCCGAAGACCAGCTCAGCTATCAAGCCGAGTACAGCGTCAACGCCGCGAAGCGCGCGCTCGCGTCCGCGGGCAAGACCGGGGAAGACGTCGACTTCGTCGTGCTCGGCGCGTCGAACTTGCAGCGGCTCTACCCGGCGATCGCGATCGAAGTGCAAGACGCGCTCGGCGCGCGCGGTTACGGCCTCGACATGTCGCTCGGTTGCTCGGCGGCGACCGGCGCGGCGACCGTCGCGGCGCAGCAGGTCCAGCTCGGCCTGTCGAAGTGCGCGCTCGTCGTCGTGCCCGAGCTGACGACCGGCCACATGAACTGGCGCGAGCGCGACAGCCACTTCATCTTCGGCGACGCCTCGGTCGCGCTCGTGATCGAGCCGACCGCCGCCGCGAAGCCGGGCTCGTGGGAGATCTTGTCGACGAAGATGTTGTCGAAGTGGTCGAACAACATTCGCAACAACAAGGGCTACCTCGATCGCTGCGATCCCACGACCGAGCACAACATCGACAAGCTGTTCCACCAGAACGGCCGCCGCGTGTTCAAGGACGTCGTGCCGCTCGCCGCGAAGTTCATCACCGAGCACCTCGCGGCGCATCAGCTCGCGCCGAGTCAGGTCGGCCGGTTCTGGCTGCATCAAGCGAACAGCAAGATGAACGACCTGATCGCCGAGCGCGTGCTCGGCCGGCCCGCGACGCAAGAGGAGTCGCCGGTGATCATCGGCGAGTACGGCAACACCGCATCGGCCGGGTCGCTGATCGCGTTCTCGAACCACAACGAAGACCTCGCGGCCGGGACGTACGGCGTGATGTGCTCGTTCGGAGCCGGCTACTCGCTCGGCTCGCTGCTGTTACAGCGCGCGTAGCCGCGTTCGGCGTCAGACCGAGCTGCTACCGTGCCGGCGATGCTCGGCACGGCCACCCACGCGCACGACGCCAGCGCCGGCGAGGAGATCCTCGCTCGCGCGCTCGCGCGGTTCGGCCATACGTCGTTGCGGCCCGGCCAAGCGGATGTGATCGCCGACATCTTCGCGGCGCGGCCGGTGATCGCGGTGATGCCGACCGGCGCCGGCAAGTCATTGTGCTTTCAGTTGCCGGCGATCGTGCTCGGCGAGAAGGGCGGCGTCACGCTCGTGATCTCGCCGCTGATCGCGCTGATGAAAGATCAGGTCGACGTGTTGCGGCAACGCGGCGTCGCCGCGGTCGCGTTGACCTCGGCCGCGGGCCAGGACGAGCAGCGCGAGATCCTCGACGGCATCCGCGCCGGCGCCTACACGCTGGTCTACGTCGCGCCCGAGCGGTTTCGCAGCCCGCGGTTCGTCGACGCGCTGCGGGCGAGCGCGGGCAAGCTCGCGCTGGTCGCGGTCGACGAGGCGCACTGCATCTCGGAGTGGGGCCACGACTTCCGCCCGGACTACCGCCGGATCGGCGAGGTGATTCGCGAGCTGGGCGTCGCGCGGGTCGCCGCGTTCACCGCGACCGCGACGCCCGAGGTCCGCCGCGATATCGCGGTCCAGCTAGGGTTCGCCGAGCCGCGGTTGCACGTCCGCGGCTTCGACCGGCCGAACCTGCGCTACGAGGTCGTCAAGTGCGGCGGCGCGGCGGACAAGAACGAAAAGCTCGCGGACCTGGTGCGCACGCGCGACGGCGGCGTCGCGCTGGTCTACGCATCGACTCGCAAGAACGCCGAGACGTACTCGGCGGCACTGCGCAAGTCCGGGATGCGCGTCCGCGTCTATCACGCGGGGCTCGAGGGCGACGTTCGCGAGCGCGCGCAAGACGTGTTCATGTCGGGCAAGCTCGACGTCATCGTCGCGACCAACGCGTTCGGCATGGGCGTCGACAAGAGCGACATCCGGCTCGTCGTCCACGCTGATATTCCGCGCAGCCCCGAGGCATACTACCAAGAAGCCGGCCGCGGCGGACGCGATGGCCTGCCGACCCGCTGCGTGCTGTTGTTCAACCACAGCGACGTGCGGATGCAGGAGTTCCTGATCGACGCGTCGTATCCGTCGACCGAGGTGCTGCGCGGTCTGTGGAAGCTGCTGCGCGAACGGCCGGAGCTCGGCACGTTCGAGCGCGGCCAAGACGCGGTCGAGGCGAAGCTGCGCGAGCTCGTGCCCGGTAGCCCGAGCGGCGCGATGATCAGCTCGGCGCTGCGCATCTTGGAACGCCACGGCATGTTGCATCGCGACGACGAACGCTACCTGGCGACCCGGCCCGAGCCCGGTCAGTTCGCGCCGCTCGATGTCGAGTCGCTGGCGCGCCGCGCGGACAACGAGCGCGGCAAACTGCGCACGATGGTCGAGTATGCGTACTACACGCAGTGCCGGCGCCAGTTCGTGCTCGAATACTTCGGCGACGAAGACTGGCTCGATCGCTCGCGGCGGTGCGGCGCCTGCGATACCTGCGACGCCGTCGCGCACGGCCGTACCGTCGCGCTCGCGGATGGCGAGCTCGACGCGATCCGCAACGTCCTCGCGATGATCGGCGCCCTCTCCGGCCGATTCGGGCGCAAGCGCGTCGCGGATCTCGCGAACGCGACCGACGACGACGAACGGTTCACCGAGCTACCGCAACGCGGCTGCCTGCGCGGATGGTCGCAGCGCCACGTCATGGACCTGCTGCGCGCGCTCGAAGCCGCCGGGCTGATCGAAGCATCGCGCGGCGAGTACCCGACGATCGCGACGACCCGCCGCGGTGATCTCGCCGCGATCGGCAAGCTCGAAGGCGCCGAGCTGGGCGTGCAGATGCCGACCGTCGCGAAGCGCAAGCCCCGCAAACGCTGACGTAGCCGTGGACGGTGGAACCTTTGTCAACTTGCTCGCGGCTCCGGTAGGCTGGGGCCAGGCCATGCACTCGCGAGACACCTCGGACGCCGCACATCTCGCACAACTGCGCGTGTACGCGGGCATGACCGGCGAGCAGCGCGTCGAGCTCGCGATGGCGCTCTCGGAACGCGTGCGCGAGATCGCTCGCGAAGGGATTCGCGCGCGGCACCCGGACTACACGGCTCGTCAGGTCGAGCTCGCGCTCCTCTGCACGCTTTACGGCGCAGATCTGATTCGCCGCGCCTTCCCCTCGGAAGCTCCGCTCCCGCCATGAGCGCGGAGCTGCTGCTACGCATCGTGAGCATGATCGAGACCGCGCACGTTCCGTACATGATCACCGGTTCGTTTTCGAGCACGCACCACGGCGCCCCGCGCGCGACACACGATATCGACATCGTCATCGACCCGACGGTGGACACGTTCGACCTTCTACTGGGACAGATGAACGAGGCCGACTACTACGTCGACTCCGATACCGCGCGAGACGCACTGCGCCGGCGATCGCAGTTCAACGTGATCGACCTCGCCACGGGGTGGAAAGTCGACCTGGTGATTCGCAAAGACCGGCCCTTCAGCGTCGAGGAGCTCCGCCGCCGCATGCCGGCGACCATGCTCGGCGTCGCGGTGTTCGTTGCGACCGCCGAGGACGCCATCTTGTCAAAGCTCGAGTGGGCAAAGCTCGGCGACTCGGAACGGCAGCTCAGAGATGCCGCGAACATCCTGGCGGTCCACCGTGACACGCTCGACACGGCATACGTGGAGCGCTGGGCCGATGCCCTCGGCGTCCGAGCGCTGTGGAATCAGATCACCACGCGGTGACCGGGTCCTGTCGGACCGCAAGTTGACAATAGAGACAGCGTCCCCAGCTCACTGGACAGCGAGCCGTCTTTCGCCTCGCGAATCACGGTAGGCGCATCCCACGAGGCGAGGTAGCCGCCGGGAATCGCCTGCCACGACTCCGGCGCGCCGTTGATGTTCAGGCCGCGAATCGGTCGCCTGCGCCGCGGCGAGCCGTCGATCGCGGAGCGCTCGGCGATCGCGCCGTCGCCGTCGCGATTCCATTCGTACAGCGTGTCGCCGATCATCCCGACGAACTCACCGGCCAGGGCCCACGGTGCCGGGCTTTTCGCGGGCGCCGCGCCCACGTGCGGGACCGCGATCGCCGTTGCGAGCGCCGAGACCAGGCAGCCGACCAGGAGCTTCATGGTGGTCCGGACGTATGGCTCCGGCCAATGGTCTCACCCGATGTGCAGCTCGACTGCGGGTGTACGCTGCGGTCGTGGTCGACGACGATGCGCATGCCGACGTCGAGCTCGCCGAGCTCGAGCTGACGGATCCGCCGCGCACCGCCGGCGGGCTCAAGGCGCTGTTCGTCACGGCGCAGCATCTCCAACGCGACTCCGGCCTCGGCCGCGGCGCCCGCGCGCTGGCGGCGATGAACCAGCCGACCGGGTTCGATTGCCCGGGGTGCGCGTGGCCCGAGCCCGCCGCGGAGTCGCGCCCGAAGATCGAGTTCTGCGAGAACGGCGCGAAGGCGCTCGCCGAGGAGGCGATGACCGCCCGCGCGACACCGGAGCTGTTCGCGGAGCTCTCGGTCGACGAGCTGCGAACGCTGTCCGACTTCGAGCTCGGCCAGCTCGGCCGGTTGACCCATCCGATGGTGCTCGAGGGTCGCCACTACCGGCCGATCGAGTGGGCTGGCGCGTTCGAGCTGATCGCGAGCGAGCTGCGCACCGCCGGGCCGCGCGGCTCGGCGTTCTACACGTCGGGGCGAACGTCGAACGAAGCGGCGTTTCTGTATCAGCTCGTGGGCCGGATGCTCGGCACGAACAACTTCCCCGATTGCTCGAACATGTGCCACGAGTCGAGCGGCGTCGCGCTCGGCGAGACGATCGGCATCGGCAAAGGTACCGTCACGCTCGCGGACTTCGATCACGCGGATCTGATCTTCGTCGTCGGCCAGAACCCGGGCACGAACCACCCACGCATGCTGACGACGCTGCGCGAGTGCGCGAAGCGCGGCGCGACGATCGTCAGCATCAACCCGTTGCGCGAGGTCGGCCTGTCGCGATTCGCACATCCGCAGCATCCGCTCGATCTGCTGGCCGGCGGCGTCGCGCTCGCCAAAGAGTTCGTCCAGGTCCAGATCGGCGGCGATCAGGCGTTCTTCCTCGGCCTCGGCAAGGCGGTGCTCGAAGCCGATGGACTGGCCCATGCGTTCATCGCGGACCGCACGCAAGGCTTCGAGGACTGGGCCGCGCATGCGCGCGCCACGGCGTGGACGACGATCACCGAATGCGCCGGCATCGACGAAGCCACGATCCGTCGCATCGCTCAGCTCTATGCGAGCTCGCACGCGGTGATCACGTGCTGGGCGATGGGCCTGACCCAGCACAAGCACGCGGTCGCGACGATCCAGGAGATCGTCAACCTGACGCTGCTCCGCGGCAACCTCGGCCGCGCCGGCGCCGGGCTCTGTCCGGTGCGCGGACACTCGAACGTCCAGGGCGATCGCACGATGGGCATCGATCATCACCCGTCGCAGCAGTTCCTCGACGCGCTCGCGGCGGTCGCGGGCTTCGTGCCGCCGCGCGGCAAAGGCCTCGACACGGTCGACACGCTGCGCGCGATCGAGCGCGACGAAGTGCAGGCGCTCGTCATGCTCGGTGGCAACCTCGCTGCGGCGAGCCCCGACACCGAGCGCGTCGCGCGCGGTCTCGAGCGCTGCGAGCTCACCGCGTCGATCTCGACGAAGCTCAACCGCACGCACCTTCACCCCGGCCGGCGCGCGCTGATCCTGCCGTGCCTCGGCCGCAGCGAGCGCGATGTCCAAGCCGGCGGCGAACAGTTCGTCACGGTCGAAGACTCGATGAGCATGGTGCACAGCTCGCGCGGCGTGCTCGACCCGGCGAGTCCCGAGCTGCGCAGCGAACCCGCGATCGTCGCCGGCCTCGGCCGTGCGCTGTTCGGCGATAACATCGCGTGGGCGAACCTGATCGCCGACTACGATCACATCCGCGATTGGATCGCGCGCGTCGTGCCCGGGTTCGCCGACTTCAACGCGCGCGTGCGCGAACCGAGCGGCTTCGAGCTGCCGAGCTCGGCGCGCGACGGCACGTTCACCGCGATGGCCGGTCGCGTGAAGTTCACGACCTCGCCGTTGCCCGACCTCGCGCTGCCGCCCGGCCGACTGCGGCTGATGACGATCCGCAGCCACGACCAGTACAACACGACGATCTACGGCCTCGACGACCGCTATCGCGGCGTCCGGGGCGAGCGCCGCGTCGTGTTCATGAACGCCGCAGATATGATCGAGCTCGGGCTCGCCGAGCGCCAGGTCGTGGATCTCATCTCCGAGTGGACCGACGGCGAGCGCATCGCGCCGAGGTTCATCGTCGTGCCGTACCACCTGCCGCGACGCAACGCCGCGGCGTACTTCCCCGAGGCGAACGCGCTCGTCCCGCTCGACAGCGTCGCGGACAAGTCGAACACGCCGACGTCGAAGTCGGTGACGGTCCGGATCGAGCCGACGCGTCGCTCGAGCGACTAGAAGTCGAGCTTGATCGTCGCGCCGCCACCGCCGGGCAAGATCACCGGCGTGACGACGAATTGATCTTTGTGCTTGCGATGGCCCTGGGCATGCTCGGTCGACGTCTGGGAGTCCTTGTTGATGACGAACGCCTCGACGAACGCGACGATCGTGAAGCCGGCCGCGACGCCGGTGCCGATCGTGCCGACATAGGACACGGCCTGGTTGCGTCCACCCGCGCTGCAGGACTTACCGAGGCCCGTCGGATCCGCCGCAATATTCGCCTCGGTGCATTTGCTGCCGTACTGCGGGAGAAACCCACCTGGATCGTTGGGGTCGCTGCTATTCCACCGACCGGTCGGGTGCAGCTGCGAGTACCCGTAGGCCCACGTCGCACCGAATGCGGCCGTCGCGATCGCGCCGCCGATGAACGCCTTCTTCCAGCCGTTCCCGCCCGTCCGGGGCACCGTGCCGCCGCCCATGTGCGAGCCGTCATCGCAATCCGGCGCGCCCGGACAGTGCGGCGGCGGAGGCGTGATCGTCGTCGACATCGGCACCGGCTCGGCCGGGACGCTCGTCGACTGCCCCGCAGTGATCGTGATGTCGGTGTCGTACGGCTGGAAGCCCTGCGCTTCGATCCGCAGCTTGTAATGACCTTCGGGCAGGCCGCTGATCTGGGCCCGTCCGGCGACGATGTTGCCCCGCTCTTCGTTGTCGATCAGCACGGTGCCGCGATCGATGTTCTTCGCGATGATGACGAGCTGGCCGGAGCTGGTCTCGCCCGTGAGCTTGGCGTAGCCGGTCATCGCCCAGCGCTGCAGGCCTTGTCCGGTCGCTTGAGCGAGCGGAATCTGCTCGCTCCACGTCTTCTCCATCTGCTTCTTCGTGACATTCAGCAGCTTGAGGTCGACGCGGTACGACTTACCTTCCTTCGAGATCTTGCCGAACATCAGCATCTCGGCGCCGATGTCGTTGCCGATCGACGCCATGCACGCGGGTGCCTCGTTGTCGCAGTTCTTGATCAGCTTCTCGTCGATCAGCTCCCTGTCACTGCCGGGCGCGAGCGAGTACGGACCCGAGCCGACCTTCGCTCGCGAGCGCAGGCCCTCGGTCAGCTCCTTCGCTACGGTCGTGTCGGCTGCTGCGATGCCGTTGGTGTCGGCGACCTCGATGCCGAGGACGGCGATCGACGGCTTCGGGCCCGCGTGGGCGCTCGCAGCCGCCAGCACCACGGCGATGCAGGCTAGCGGAAGGACTCGGATCATGGCTCCTCGGCCAAATAGTATACACGTTTGGTCGAGCGGGTAACCTGGCTTGCCGGAATTGACCGGGCTAGGCTTGCCGAGCGAATGCGGACGCTATCAGCGCGGATCCTCCTCGGTTTTACCGCGCTGACCGTGGCCTTCGGGGTGATCACCGCGACCGTCGTGGTCAACATGCAGAAGGTCGAGGACCAGATCCTCCTGGTCAGCGCCGCTTACGTCCCGCTGGCGCTGACCAGCAAGGACCTCGCGGTCCACCAACGCGACCTCAAGACGCTCGTCGATGACGGGTTCGAAGACGCTCCCGGGCTGACCCGCGCCCGCCTCCTCCGCGACCAGTCGCTGACCCGGACGTTGCAGATCCTCGATCAGCGCGATGAGCCGGTCACCGCCGATATCTCCGACTTCCACGACAAGATCCTGCACATGCAGACCGAGGCGTCGAACATCAAGCCGCTATACGTCAACCTGATCGCGAAGCTTCACAATCATGTGAACCTCTCGACCGACCCGACGATCGGCCAGCTGCGCAACGCCGAGACCCAGCTCGAGCACGAGGCATCGGAGCTGACGCGGAGCCTCGAAGAGCGCGTGCGCAGCACCGCGAGCCAGCTGCGCTCGCGCGAGCACACGCTGCGGCTCGGGACGATTTACCTCGGGATCACCGCGATCGTGCTCGGCTTGCTGATCACGATCTGGGTGTTGATCACGCTGCGGCCGCTGCGCCGGCTGCAGATCGCGGCTCGTCGGGTCGCATCCGGTGACTACGCGAGCCGGATCCCGGTCAAGGGGCCGCTCGAGGTCGCCGATCTCGCCCGCGAGCTCAACTCGATGGCGCACGCGATCGAGGAACGCGAGCACGAGCTCGTGCGGTCCGAGCGGCTCGCGGCGGTCGGCAAGATCGCGGCGATGATCACGCACGAGGTGCGCAATCCGCTGTCATCGATCGGGCTCAACACCGAGCTGCTCGAGGACGAGCTCGGCAAGCCGGGCGACGCGACCGAAGCGCGCGAGCTGTGCCGCTCGATCCACCGCGAGGTCGATCGGCTGACGCAGATCACCGAGGAGTATTTGGCATTCGCGCGCCTGCCGAAGCCGAAGCTCGCCTACGAGCAGATCAACCCGTTGGTCGAAGCGCTCGCCGGGTTCGTGCGCGAGGATCTGGCCGCAAAGCACGTGAGGCTGACGGTCGAGCTCGGCGCGAGCGACCCGGCGGCGATGGTCGACGCGGCACAACTGCGCCAGTGCCTGATGAACCTCGTGCGCAACGCATCCGAAGCGGTGGTCGCGAAGGGCGGCGGAAATGTGGCACTGCGCACGATCCTCCGGGATAACAGGGTCGTGATCGAGGTCTCCGATGATGGCGTCGGGGTTTCGGCGGAGGTGCTACCGCGGTTGTTCGATCCGTTCTTCTCCACCAAAGAAGGCGGCAGCGGCTTGGGCCTGGCGCTCACCCAGCAGATCGTCAAAGACCACGATGGCGATCTGAGCGTGGAGAGCACGGTCGGGCGCGGGACGACCTTCACGATCAGCGTGCAAGCGCGCGGGTGAAGCTTGCGATCGCCGCCATGCCGGGGGATCATCTCCGCTCGCATGGCAGTATCGGACGACGAAAAGCGCAACAGCGACCGCGAGCCGGTCACGCTGTTCGTCGAATACGAAGGCGCCGAGGATCTGGTCGGCGACTACACCGAGAACCTGTCGCACGGCGGCACGTTCGTCGCCACGAACCGCGAGCTGCCGATCGGCACGAGGGTGCACCTCGTGCTCAGCTTCCCGGGGTTGCTCGAGGCGGTCTCGATCGAGGGGGTCGTGCGATGGACTCGCGGCGACGACGCCGGCGCGGGCTGCGGTCTCGAGTTCGCCGCCGGTCCGGCCCGCGACCAGCTCGGCGCCGTGATCGATCGGATCCGCGCCCGCGACCCCAAGACGATGACGCGGTTGTTTCGCGTGCTCGTCGTCGAAGACAACCGCCATGTCGCGAACCTGATCCACGACGGCTTGAAGGGCAGCTCGCGCCGCGATTTCGGCGGCGGCCTGTCGTTCCACGTGCGCAGTGCCGAGGACGGCCGGCAAGCGATCGAGGTGCTGCGCAAAGAGACGTTCGATGCGCTGATCATCGACGTCTACCTGCCCGTCCTCGACGGCGCGAAGGTGATCCAGGTCGCGCGCACCGAGCTGGGCCTGACCGACGTGCCGATCATCGCCGTGTCCGCCGGTGGCGACGCCGCTCGGCGCTCGGCGCTCGAAGCCGGCGCGAACATCTTTCTCGACAAGCCGATGCGCCTGCGCCAGGTCATCGAGACGATCCAGCGCCTGCTCGTCTAGGCTGGCGCGAAACGCGCCGTGGTCTGGCGCCGGCGGTCACCGCGACGCAGGTACGCTCTTTCGATGATCAAGGGAATCGCGCTGACCGCGTTGCTCGTTGGCTGTGCCAGCAAACCGACGCCCGCCGAGAATCCTCAGTTGAACCTGGTGTGCCAAGGATTCATGTGCCCGGACAACCCGCTCCTCGGTGTGGGCGGCGTGATCTACGACTACGGCGGCAGCGCCGGGAACCTGACGTCGGCGAACGGCTATGTGGAGCTCGCCCCGGCGATGGACGAGGGAGATTTCGTGGTTCAAGTCACCGCGATGGCACCTGGCGACGACGACCTGCTGCTGATCGACAACGACGAAGTCGCGCTCGAGGCGTCGGTCCAGATCGCCGAGCTCACCGAGCTCCGTCTCGAGGCACCGGGCATCGAAGGTCCGCTCGCGACCGAGATCTACGACGCGAGCTACAACGTCGCGGCCGGCGTGGCGGTCGAGCTCGAGTTCTTTCCGCAGATCGAAGGTCAGGTCTCGAGCGGCACGCACTTCTACGACGTGGCGTTCGACAACGTCGCGCTCGGTGCGCGGGGGCGTCCTGTTCGGGCACACAGTTCTCGGAAGGCGTGACGATCACACCCGCCGCGGGCAACCACGTGTTGACGCTGACCTCGACCAACGGTGGCCGCAGCTTCATGTTCAGCATCGTCGCGAGCTAGCTCAGCTGCGGCGAAGCTTGTCCCAGTACGGCGAGTTTACGTTCTTGAACCAGGCGATGTCGTCGCTCACCTGCCAGAACCGATATTCGAACTGCGCGGGCACCATCCGCGGCCCCTGATAGCCTGCAGCGTTCGACTCGACGTTCCAGGCGCCGGTCACGACGTACTGGCCGTGGTCGACCGCGACGCCCTTGATCTTCGTGGTCTCGGTGGAATCGGGCCATTTCGGATCGACCGGGATATGCTTCGTGGTCACCCGGATCTCGTCGCCGGCGAGCTCGACGAATTCTTGGAAGCCTTTACCGCCACTGTCCTCGGTCCAATGACCGTCGAAGTGCGCGTGAAAGTCGTGCGCGTTCGGCGCGAGCAGCAGGCCGTCGAAGATCTTCGCGTCGTACGCGATGTGCTTCGCGTCGAAGTACGCGCGCGACGCCGCGAGGATGTCGTGAAACTCGTAGTGCTCGGGACCGTGCATCCACGGGATCGCGAGCTGGTTCTCGTTGTAGCCGATCTTCGGCAACAGCGCGTGGATCGCGATCTCGCGAATGCACAGGTCCGAGTGGCGAGCCCATTTGATCAGCCGCGGCAGGTCCGCGGCGTTCGCGATCGGGACCTTGGTGCCGAGGGCGCGCAGGTGCGTGTACGTCGAGCCGCCGCCGTGCGCGCACATCGTAGAGGCGCCGTTTTGCTCGGAGAGGGTGTCGGCCGGCGGCAGCCCGCGCTCGAGTCGGCGAAACGTGTCGTCGATCGCACTCGTAGGGGTCGGAGCGGACGCGCCGGCGAACGCGCTGCACGCGAGCGTACCGAGCACGAGGGCGCGTACGGTGGAGGCGAAACGCATGCCGCCGCTAACGCACCACTCCAGCTGCCGGTCTACGCGTGCTAGCGTCGCCGCGTGAAACGGGCGCTACTCCTCGCGAGCCTGGTTGGATGCGGCGGTGGTCATCACACCGCCGATGCGATGGTCGACGCGCCGCCCGCGAGCGATCTCGTGACGGTGACGCTGATCGATCCGACCTTGACGCAAGCCACGCCGCTCTCCGGCGCGACCGTCGTGTTCATCGACGACAACGGCACGCAGAGCGTGCCGACCGACGCGAACGGCGTGGCGCAGGCGGCGGTGCTCGCCGGGGGCAGCGTGACGAGCGTGCGGTTCTCCGGCGGCGTCGCGTTCGTCACGTCGGTGCTCGCGGTGCAACCGGGCGACTCGATCGCGCTCGGCCTCCCGGGGCAAGACCTGGGCTCGCCCGGCACGGTCAACGCGAGCTTCGATACGACGTCGCCGTCGAGCGACGGCTACACGATCAGCACGGCATGCGGAGTCACTCAGGGCGCGACCAGCCCGATCACCGTCATGCTCTACAACGACTGCGCGCACAACCCGCTCGAGCTCGTACTCGAGGGCTCACCCGGCGGGGTGCCGTCGTTCGCGATCGCGTCCGGCATCGCGTTCATTTCGGGCGAGACCGTCGCGGTCCCGGCGATGACCGCGGAGCCGACGTTCACGTCGATGCTGTCCGGAATCCCGGCGACGGCGGTCGCGACGATGTCGCGCACGTCCGACTACGCGACGAGCAGCGCGGCGATTACCACCGGCACGAGCGCGACCGTGTCGTTTCCCGGGGTCGTCGGCTCGACCGCCTACTTCCGCGGCGACTTCACCGCGCCGAGTGGCGCACAGTCGGTCTACTTCCAAGCCGCGCCGACCTCGCCGCAGTACAACCTCGACGTCGGCGACACGCTGCTGCCGTGGATCGCCGCACCGACCGTCGATCAGGGCACCGGCGCGATCAGCGCGGCGCTGACGACCGCCGGCACGAGCGGCGACGCGCCCGATGTCGCGATCGCCTCGCTGTCGTTCATCACCGGCGGCTCGACGAGCGTCGAGTGGACGGTCTACGGCCCGGACCCGACGATGCTGGCGTTGCCCGCGCTACCGGCCGAGCTCGCGGTCACCGGCGGAACGCTGACGTCTGGTTCGGTCGAGCTCGTCGAGCTCGACGCGCTCGCGAGCTACGACGCCGTTCGCCCGAGCCCCGACACCGTGCTCGGCACGCTGACGACCGCGACCGGCCGCTCGCGGGTGAGCCAGTCTCCGCCGCCCGCGATCTAGCCGCGGCTCGGCGACGTGCCCGGCCGCAGCGCCTCGACCAGCAAGCTCGCGACGCGCTGGGCCTCGGCCGGGTCGTCGGGATAGTCGAGCTCGCGGTACATGCGCGCGAGCCGCTCGACGCGATCGAGCTGGTGGCTGGCGCCGGCGAGCGCGTGGGCGTGCGCGACGAAGAATAGC
Source organism: uncultured delta proteobacterium (assembly GCA_963848295.1). Taxonomy (GTDB): domain Bacteria; phylum Myxococcota_A; class Polyangia; order Haliangiales; family Haliangiaceae; genus JABFXX01. The sequence continues at coordinate 1,814,240 of CAWKDB010000010.1, forward strand.
GCGTAGCCGCGCAGCACCTGGTCGTCGCGCATCGGCGACAGCCGCCAGGTCTGCCACGCGAACTGAAAGTACGGGCCGACCATGTCGCGGACCGCGGCGCTGTGGGCGGCGAGCGCGGCGCGTACGTCGGCGACGGTCGCGAGCCCGACCGAGACGAGCATCGTCACCAGATAATCCGGGAAGAACACGTCGGCGCCGAGCCGCGCGCCGAGCGCCTCCGCGATGCCGCGATCGAGCGCACCGACCTCGTCGCCGGCGACCAGCGCGTTGAGCGCGAAGCCGTCGAGCGCCACGCCGGGCTCGGCGGCGGCGAGCCGCCCGGGGAGCGCGCGCTCGTACTCGTCGAGCTCGTCGCGGATCGCGACGAACTCGTGGTCTGCGATCTCGAGCAAGCCGGCGAGCCGGCTGAGCCGGCGCCGCATCGCCGCGGGGACCGCACCGGGTGCCTTGTAGCCGAGGTCGTGCTCGATCTCGGCCCACGTGTGCTCGAGCAGCGTCCGGACCTGGATCTCGGCGCGCGCCGCATCGGGTAGCCCGGCGCGGTGATCGGCGATGCCGAACACGTAGTGCAACGAGCGGTAGCCGAACACCCGCGGCTCGATCCGCGCGCGCTTGTCGTTCGAGCGCGACAGGTCGATGCGCAGCCGACCCTGGAGCAGCCGGCCGACCTCGTCGACGTCGTCCTCGAAGTACGTGATGACGCGCAGCCCGAGGAGATCGGTGACGCTCCACAGCTCGCCGTAGTTGCGATCGGGTCGCGCGAGCTTGCGCGCGAGGCTCGCCGGATCCTTCGCACGCGCGGTGACCGAGTGGACCTTGAGGCCGTGCCCGCGCAACCACCCGGCGATATCGTCGCGCAGCGCCTCGCCGCGCGACGCGAGCACCGGCCGCACCGCGGCGAAGGCTTCGAGCAGCTCGGCGTGAGGCATCGCGTAGTTCTACTTCAGCTTCGCTTTGAGCTCGAGGATCTCGGCGTTCTCCGGCTCGGTCTGCATCGCGAGGCCGATCGCCGCCCTCGCGTCGCGCGGCTTGCGGAGCAAGAGGAACGCCTTCGCGCGACCGAGCTGGATCAGCGCGGGCCGGCGCGGCTGCGGGTTCGTCACGAGCGCGGTGTCGTACGTGTAGAGCGCACGGTTGCCGTCGCCGAGCTCGAGATAGGCGCGGCCGAGGCCGAGCAAGATGTCGTCATCTTGCGGGTTGATGAACGTCGCGAGCTCGCCATACGTGCGGACCTTGGCCCACTTGCCGAGCTTCGCGTAGCCGAGGACGAGCTCCTTGAGCGGCGACAGCTCCATCTGCTCGATGTACGCGTAGTCCTCGAGCTCGGCGAGCTGCTTCTCGACGGCGCCTTGCTTCTTGTAGAGCTCGGCGAGCGCCTGGTAGGGGTAGCTGCGCTCGGGGTCGAGCTTCTTCGCCGCGCATAGCTGCTTCTCGAATTCGGCGACGTCGTGCTCGTTCTCGGCGATGCGCGCGAGCTGCGTGCGCAGGTCGTAGCTGTCGTGACCGTCGGCGGCGAGCCCGGAGTAGAGTTGTTTCGCCGAGGCGAAGTCCTCCTCGTGCATCGCGATCTCGGCGAGGATGTAGCGCGCGATCGGCTGCTTCGGATCGAGCGCGAGCGCGGCGTGGGCCGCGACCCCGGCTTTGTCTTCGTCGCCGCCGTAGGTGTAGGCCAGCGCGACGTACGCGCGGGCCTTCGCGTCTTTCGGAGCGGCATCCGCGGCGATCTCGAGCTTGGTCGGATCGTCGAATCCGCGCGTCGGCAGCTTGAACGTACCGGCGTACGGAGCGAGCCGGATGTCGAGGTACTTGTGGAAGTCGCTGTCGAGCTGCGCGATCGTCTTGCCGGTGATCGTCTGCAACACCTCGGGGGTCTCCTTGCCCTTGCCGTAGAGCTTGAGCGCCTCGACGATCTTCGGGAACCCGTAGGTCTGCGGCGAGGTATTCGATCGTGACCGCCGATTGGAAGTACGCGACGACGACCGCGTTCTGATCCGGCTGCATGAACTCGGAGTTCAAGTCGCCGATCGACGGCAGCGTGCCCGAGACCACCGCGCCGTAGAGATCCGCGTCGTTCTCGCGCCGCCACTCGGGGCGCGCGATCAGCGTCTCGTATTCGGACAGGCCTTCGGTGAACCACCGCGGCACGCGCGAGTTCGACAGCTGGATCGCGAACACGTGGCCGAGCTCGTGCCACAGCACCATCCCCCAGTTGAGGTCGCCGGTCGCGGGTGACATCGCGGTGATCACCTGGCCGAAGCACACGCCGAGCGCGCCGATGTCGGGCAGCCCGACCGTGCGCACCGCGTAGTCGGTCTTGTCGGCGTAGAGCTCGAGCGTCACCGGCGTCTTCGGCGTGAAGCCGTAGCGCTTCACCATGTCGGCGAACGCGCGCTCCATCGTGGGCTCGAGGTAGCGGGACAGCGCCGGCTTCTCCTCGTTGTGGTAACGGATCTTGAAGTCCTTGGTCGTCGCGAACGTATATTCGCGCGGCAGGCGATCGAACAGGTTGAGCGTGTTGAACGCGCGCACGTTGTAGCCGTCGCCGTGGAACGACTTGCGTAGCCAATCCAGGCCCTCGGTCTCGAGCCCCATCCGCAAGTAGCCGAGGCCGGCGCCTGCCATCGCCTCGTAGAAATCGGGCTTGAGCTTGATCGCCTCCTTCTCGAGCTCGATCGCCTCGGTGTAGCGATGCTCGCGCACCGCCGACCGCGCGACGATGCGATAGAACTGCGCGTACGCCTTGTCGACGGCGAACACCTTCGTGCGCGCCGCTTCGTAACCTGCGGTGTCGTCGCGCAGCCACTTGATCGTCGCGCGCATCGCGAGCGCCTCGACGTCCTGCGAGTTCGTCGCGAGCACTTGATCGAGCGTCTTGCCCGCGACGTCCCACTGGTTCTGGTCGATCTCGACCGATGCGCGAACCTTCAGCGCGCGCGCGTTCTTTGGATTGACGGCGAGCGCGGCGTCGAGGTGATGGCGCACCGCCGCGAGGTCGTACGTGGTCTCGACCAGCACGCCCGCCATCGCCGCGTGCGCGTCCGGATAGTTCGGGTTGACCTTGAACACCTCTTCGAGGGTCTGGCCGCCCGGTTCGGCCGCGTACTTCTGCGAGAACAGATCGGCCCACGCGACGCCTGCCTCGGAGAACCGCTCGCCGAGCGCGCGCACCGGATGCTTGGGATCGGGATGCTGCGGCGGTTCGATCTTGAGCGCCGCGCGATACGAATCGTTCGCGAGCTCGAACTGCTCGGTGTACTTCGCGGCCTCGGCGAGCTGGTAGAGCTGGATCGCATCGTCCAGGTCGATCTTGTGCGCGTCGAACTCTTTGATCGTCTCGTCGAACAGCAACTTCGCGTCGACCGTGTCGCCCTGCCAGAACCGCAGCTCGGCGAGGGCCGTGCGCACGCCGCGATCGTCGGGCCGATCCTTGAACAGCTGCTCGAGATCGGCTCGCGCATCGCTGCTCCGGCCGGTCAGCGTGCGCTCGCGATCGAGCTCGAGGCGCGCATCGATCCAGACGCCGGCGGCATCCTTGGCCGCGGCGAGTGGAGTCGCGGTCGCCTCGGCCGCCGCGTAGTCGCCGGTCTCGATCTGTGCGCGAGCGAGCAGCAAGCGCGCGGCCGGCTTGTCCTTGCCGGTGACCGCGGCGAGATCGGTGATCGCGCCCTTGTAGTCGCCGGCGATCAGCTTGTCGCGGCCGCTGCCGAGATCAGCGTTCGCGATTCCGCTCAGAGCGCAAACCGCGCACACCGCTCCCAGGCTCGTTCGCATGCCCTCGAATCTGTGCGACCGCGATACCCCTGTCAAACGCGATATCGGGGAACGGTGCTATCCTCGGGAGGTGGCCGAGCCCTCGAAGGAACCAGCCGCAGGCGCGCAGGGGATTTACACCTCGTTCGATGCGTTCCTGAAGCAGGCGATCCGCGAGTATTACGATCGCAGCTGGACCACGCGTAAGGGCAACTTCATCGCGTTGCTCATCGCCTCGGGCCAGACGTCGTTGGCGTTAGCCAAGGACTCGGTCGTCGACGGCTCGGGCACGAAGAAGGTCGCGATCGGCGCGGGGCTGTTACTCGCGCTTCGCATCGGGCTGCGCTACGCGCTCGGCGGACCGCTCGGCCTCGTGCTCGGCGTCGCGGCCGGAGCGTCGATGGTCGCGTATTTCGTGCGCAATCAGAAAGACATCATCAAGAAGGTCTCGGTCTACAAGGCCGCGATCGCCGATAACGACACGCGTTACACCGAGGTCCAGACAGGTTGGCGGGACGGGAAGTATCAGATCACGGACCGCAACCTCATGATCGATGGGCTGATGAAGCAATTCATCGCCAAGATCGATGAAACCTGACGTTTGCTGACGACGCCTCGCCTGCTCGTCGCGTCTATGGCGGTCGCGCTCGCCGCCGCGCCGGCCGTGGCAGCGCCGAGGCGCACGCCGCCACCAGCGCCCGGCCCCGCGATCCCGGATCCGAGTGATCACCGCCGGATCATCGGCATTCTCGATGTGCGGGTCGATGGCGTCCCGCCGGAGGTCGCGACGCAGTTTCAAGCGAACCTCGAGGAGCAACTCGACACCAAGCTGTTCTGGCTCGTGCCGCGTCCCCGGATGCGCGAGCTGATGGCGAACTCGACGCGGTGGACCGAGGGCTGCCTCGTCGGTATGTGCCTGCGCGAGATCCGCACCCAGACCCGCGCCGACCTCGTGTTGCTCGCCGCGATGTCGGGCGGCGGAACGAGCTTCGGCTGGACCGTGACCTTGGTCCGCACCGATTCCGGGCGCGTGCTGTCGCAGGACTCCGCGCGCTGCGACGTCTGTACCGTCAACGAAGCGGTCACCGGCGCGACGCTCGGGACGCTGAAGCTGCTCGAGGATATACCCGACAAGCTGCCGGATCAGGCGAGCGAAGAGACCGCGGCGTACAACATGTTGCTCAAGCCGATTCGCGGCCAGGTCAAAGGCCTCGAGCGCGGACGCCGGCGAGTCGGCATCACCTTGTCGATCACCGGGCTCGTCGTCGCGGCGGCCGGCGTGGCGCTGTACGAGAGCGGCTCGTCGAATCGCGATGTCGGCGAAATCACTGCGGCCGCGGGCGGTGGGATCGCGGGCAGCGGCGTGATCGTCCTCGCGTTCTGATCACGCCTTCGGGTCGCGGCGAGCCGACCGCGGCGGTGACGGCGCACATTCAAGCGGGGCGGAAGGGGACCGCGTTTTCACGTTGGCACGTCGACGGGCCGGGATTAGTGTCGGCGCCATGACATCTCGCTGTTACGTCCTCGCGTGCCTCGCCGTCGTCGGTGCGTGCAACTCGACGACCGGAACGCACGCGCTGTTCGAGCAGCAAGGCAGCGACTTCTACGCGTTGCCGTTTCCGAACGACTTGCACCGCAATGCTGACGGCACGCTCGATCTTACGAACTTTCCGACGAACAGCTTGATCGTCGACGAATACCGGATGGACGCACAGGTGCTCGACGGGTTCTCGCTCAACGCCGCCGAGTTCGCGCTGTTCGATGGACCGCTCGATCCGGCGTCGCTGCCCGACGAAGCCGGCTCGACGCAACCCGGCGCGTCGGTCTACGTCGTCAACATCGATCCCAAGTCGCCGAACCTCGGCAAGCGTACGCCGGTGATCGTGCACTTCCGAGCGGATGGCACGATGACGATCGGACCGAACCGTCTCGTCGTCCGCCCCGTGCCGGGGTTCACGCTCGACGAGGGCACGGTCTACGCGCTGATCATCACGAACCGGGTCAACGCCGCCGACGGCACTCCGATCGTGGCGCAGAGCGAGTTCGAACAGCTGCGCGACGACACCGGCGCGACCGACGCGTACTCGCCGCTGCGCTCGTATCTCGCGAGCTCGGGCGATGAGGACCCGAAGAATGTCGTCTCGGCCGCGGTGTTCACGACCCAGCACGCGACGTTCGTGGCGCCCGGCATACGCCGGGCGGTGTACGCGACCGCGATGCCCGTCGCGACGTCGGTGGTGACGTCCGGCCCGACCGCGACGTGGACCGAGTGGACCGGCAGCTACATGGCGCCGAACTTCCAGACCGGCACGCCGCCGTACCTCAACGCCGGCGGCGAGATCCAGTTCGATGCGACGAACACCGCGATCGTCCAGCGCACCGAGACGATGCGGTTCGCGTTGACCGTCCCGCCCGGGGCGACGCCGGCGACCGGGTGGCCGATCGCGATCTACCAGCACGGCACGGGCGGCGATTATCAATCGTTCATCCAGGATGGCACCGCGGATCGGCTCGCGGCACAGGGCATCGCCGTGATCTCGACCGACCAAGTGCTGCACGGTCCGCGCGATCCGGCCGGCACCGATCCCGGCGTCGCGTTCTATAACTTCTCGAACCCGTTCGCCGGCCGCGACAACGCGCTGCAGGGCTACGCGGATGCGTGGTCACAGCTCCGGCTCGCGATGGGCATGTCGATCGTCGACACCGATCGCACGATCACGTTCGACCCGGATCGCGTGATGTTCTTCGGTCACTCGCAGGGCAGCGAGACCAGCCCCGGGTTCATCGCGTACGAGCCGCAGGTCAAGGGCGCGGTGTTGTCCGGCGCGGGCGGCGTGCTTTATCTGAGCCTGTTGCTGAAGACCCAGCCGGTCGACCTCACGCAGCTCGTCACCGCGCTCGTCCGCGACGATCCGGTCGACGAGGACAACCCGACGCTCGCGCTCGCGCAGATGTGGATCGAGCGCGCCGATCCGGCGAATTACGGACGCTACTTCACGCGCGAGCCGCAACTCGGACCGGATGGCACGCAGATGGCGCCGCGCGACATCTTCCAGAGCGAGGGCTTCGTCGACACGTATGCCCCGAACCCGGGGATCGAAGCGTTCGCGACCGCGATCGGCGGCAACGAGGTCGTCACCGCGAACGAGAAGGACATCGACGGCCTGACGTTGCGCGGCAACACCAGCCTCGCGCCGCCGATCACCGGCAACTTGAACGGCGCGACCGCGGTGCTCGCGCAGTACAACATGGCGCCGGGCTCGGACGGCCACTTCGTCGTGTTCGAGATTCCAGCGGCCGAGCAGCAGTCCGCGGAATTCCTCGGCACGCTCGCCGCGACCGGCAAAGCGACGGTCGTCGTCCCGACGAACTGATGGAGCGCAAGAAGCTAGGCGAGCTGCTGATCGAGGCCGGCGCCTTGAGCGAAGCCGCGCTCGCGTCCGCGCTCAAGGAGCAGCGCCGGTGGGGCGGCTCGCTCGGCCGCATGCTCGTCGACATGAAGCTGGTCGGCGAGGACGAGCTCGTGCGCGTGTTGTCGCGCCAGCTCGGGCTCGCCGCGGTCGATCTCGATGCGCGTGTGATCGATCCGGCGGTGCTCGCGCTCGTGCCGAGCGAGCTCGCGCAGCAGTTCACGCTCGTGCCGTTCGCGAAGACCGCGACGACGCTCGACCTCGCGATGGCAGATCCGACGAACCTGGGGATCGTCGACGAGCTCAGGCTGCGCACGCAGCTCGCGATCGTCACGTACCTCGCGGGTCCGAAGATGATCGAGCGCGCCCTCGCCGCGCACTACGGCCACGGCCGCCGACCGGCGGTGCCGGAGGTGACCGCGCGCGATATCGAGATCGCCGCGCTCCAGGAGCGGATCTCGACACTCGAAGCCGCGGTCGCCCGCGACGAGCAGCTCGTGCGAAACCTCCTGGCGTTGCTCGTCGATCGAGGGGTCGTGACGCGCGACGACGTTCTCGACAAGCTGCGCTAGACTACAGCGGATGCGCACCGCAGCCGTCGTCACCGCGATGATCCTCGCTGCCAGCGTGGCTCGTGCCGGCAGTGACCCGCGGATCCCGACGTTGGTCGAGCAGCTCGACAAGATCACGTCCGCGCTGAGCTTCGCCGAGACCGATCCGATCGCGAAGCAGCTGATCGATATCGGCGAGCCGGCGGTCGACGCGCTGATCGACGTGATCGCGTGGGATCCTCGCATGACCCGCGCGACGTTCGATCGCGAGAGCGAGCTCGACCAGCCGATCGTCGTACCGGTCTATGTCGCGGCTTACACGATCGTCGAGCGGATCATCAACACGAGCTTCTTCTCGAGCGAGCGTTACGGCCGGCTGGTCGGCGGAGACCGCGCCGAGGTCGTCGCCGAGCTGCGCGCGCACTGGGCCGCGGTCCGCAAGTTTCCGCACCGGGCCGATCGCTGGTTCGCGATCCTGTCCGATGACAATGCGACGCCGGACGATTGGGTCGACTCTGCGGGCCGGATCACCGGGCCGACCAAGGAGTTCTTCGCGCCCGATCGGCGACTGCCGGTGCGCGACGGGATCCGCGGCGAAGAGCTGCGCAGCCGCACGACGCCATCGGTGACCGAGCTGATCGAGAAGCGGATCGCCGAAGTCCCGGTCGACGACGGCTGCACGTTGACCGAGATGCTCGTCCGCTGGGATTCGACGATCGCGCTGCCGATCGTGCGCTCGCAGATGGCACGCGCGTTCGCCCAGACCGGCACGACGCACGAGCTGCACGGCTGCTTGTCGTCGCTCGTCGAGCTCCGCTCCGCCCTCGGTGATCTGACCGGGGTCGACGAGTACGCGACGTGGCTCGCCGGGACGGTCGCGCCCGACAGCTACGTCACCGGCGAGCTCGAGCCGCTCGGCGCGCACGCCGATCGGCCAGCGGCGCAGCACGCGGCCGAGATCCTGTTCGGCCGCGGGTCGCCGTGGCTACCTCTCGTCGACCTCGCGAACATCGAGAACAGCGCGATCCATCCGTGGATCGCGTTGCCGCTCTACGGCCTCGCCGGCTTCCGCGCGCACCTGGCGGCCGCGCTCGCCGACACGCACGTCGTCGCGACGGTCGTGACCGAGCCGCCGCGGCGCTATCGGGTCGACCACGCCGACTGGACGTACGGCTACGACCTCGCGGCCGGCGACGCCACGCTCGGCAAGGTCGTGTCGCAGCCGGTTCGCGTCTGCGATTTCTACGCGCACGAGATCGCCAAGCGCGAGGGCGCCCCGAAGTTCGAGCTCTACTGGTCGCTCGCGCGCCGCACCGCGGCGATCAAGGCTCAGCTCGGGTGGCTCGCGACGCTCGCGAAGCACTGACCCGCTACTCTTGGTCGCCGCCCTTGAGGCCGTGGCGCTTGAGCAGCTCGCGCAGGTGATAGCGCGTCAGGCCGGCCTCGAGCGCGGACCGCGTGATGTTGCCGTCGTTGCGAGCCATCAACGCGGTCAGGTACGCGATCTCGAACGCATCGACGACCGATTGCTTCGCCTGCTTGAACCCGAATCCGGCCTTCAACAGCGAGGCATCGAACGTCGCCGGCCCGGTCTGCTTCGGCGGCTCGACCCCTGACATCTGGGCGGCGGCGCGTTGTGCGGCCTGCGCTCCGGCTTGCGCCAGATCGTGGGCGACGACGATGCTCGGCCCCATCTCGCGGCCGAACACGAGATCGGTGCGCGTGATCACCGGGCCATCCGAGAGTGCGGACGCACGCTCGACGACGTTGCGCATCTCGCGAACGTTGCCGGGCCAGGCGTGGCTGACCATCGCCGCCATCGCATCGGTCGAGAACGACATCGTCATGCCGCGGCGCTGGCCGACATCGCGCAAGAAGTGATTCGCGAGCGCCGGGATGTCTTCGCGCCGCTCGCGCATCGGCGGCAGCTCGACGTGGACGACCGACAGCCGGAAATACAAGTCTTCGCGGAACCCGCCGCGGTTGACCTCTTCGCGCAAGTCGCGGTTCGTCGCCGCGAGCACGCGCACGTCGACCTTGATCGTCTTGTCGCCGCCGACCCGCTTGATCTCGCGTTGCTCGAGCACCCGCAGCAGCTTCGGTTGCAGCGTGATATCGAGCTCGCCGATCTCGTCGAGGAAGATCGTGCCGCCGGTCGCTTGCTCGAAGCAGCCGACGTGTTGCGCGACCGCGCCGGTGAAGCTGCCCTTCTCGTGGCCGAACAGCGTCGACTCGATCAGCTCGCGCGGGATCGATCCGCAATCGAGCACGACGAACGGCTTCTGCTTGCGCGACGACGCGTTGTGCAACGCGCGCGCGACCATCTCCTTGCCGGTGCCGGTCTCGCCGGTGATCAGGCACGTCAGATCGCTCGGTGCGACCTTCTCGAGGTGCGCGAAGATCTCGCGCATGGCGGGCGAGCCGCCGAGCATCATGTCGAAGCGGTCCTTCTTCGACAGCTCGATCTCGACGACGTCCTGCGTCGTCTGGAACTGGATGCTCGTGTGGCCGATGCGGAACACCGTGTTCGGCCGCAAGTACGCCTCGCGCACCCGCAGCTCGCCGACGAAGATGCCGTTGCGGCTGTTGAGATCGCGCAGGCGATAGCCGTCGTCGCGCGCGCTGACCTCGAAGTGCGTGCCCGACACCGCTTTGTCTTGGACGACGAGGTCGCTGATGATGCTGCGACCGCCGGTGACGCGCGGCTTCGAGATCTCGATCTCTTTGCCCTGATCGGCGCCGCTGACGACGACGAGCTTGCCCTTGCGCATCCGCCGCACGGTGGCCCACTCGCCCTCGAACAGCGTGGTCAGCCCGGTGCCCGCCTCGCCGGCTTCACCGGGATCGAACGATGCATCCACCTCTTCCATCACAGCGACGGTATCACGTCAGTTGACCCAGCGTTGCTGGTCGCGCTTCGGCTTGCCGCCCTCGAGCACGGTCAGTCGCGCGCGCGCGCGTTTGATCCGCCAGCGTTTCCACGCGAGTCCCGGGTTCATCGTCCGCGAGGTCAGCAACGCCGCCGCCGCGATCGCCGACGCGTACGCCGCGCCCTCTTCCCACTTCTGTTGCAGCACGATGAACAGCGTGACGAAGCCGAGGAAGCCGAACATCATCTGTCGGCCTGTCATCTTGATGTAAAACGAGAACGTCACTTGCTGGCGCGGATACATGATGCCGTACGCGACGATCGCGGCGTACATGAACGGGCTGAGGCCCGAGATCGCGACCGGGCTGTCGGTGCCGCCCAGCGCGAGCCCGAGCAGGCACCCGCCGAGCGTGCCCGCGATCGAGGTGATCGCGACGAACCGATAGAGCCGCGGCGTGCCCCAGAACCGTTCGAGCGTCGGCACGAACATCCACAAGATCAGGCCGCTCATGATCAGCTGGACGAAGCTCACCTCGAGCAACGGGCTCGTGACGAGCGTCCACACGTGGCCGGCGTCGAACACCGATCGCGGCGAGGCGGCGACCCATTCTGCGAGCGATTGCTTGGCCTCGGGGGCGGCGAGCAGCCACAGCACCGACATCGCGAGCTCGACGACGAGGATCGTCAGCGCGCCGCGCGTGAATCGCGCTTGCTTGAGGCTGTCGCGAAAGCTGCTCACAGAAGTGAAGTTAGCACGCTGGCTCGACCAGCCTTTGCCACCCCCTGTGATCGCCCAGGTAACCGCGTCGCGATTCGACCCGATCCGACTTCAACGCATGGACTGGGGCATGTTATCCCTGTGGGCATGAGGAAAATCCTGGTTGGTCTTGTTCTATCTTTGGCTATCGCCGCCTGCAGCAGCAGCGACGACAGCGCGGCGGTTCCCGAGGGGAACTGGGACGTCACGCTGACGTTCTTGTCGGGCGGCACCTGCACGGGTCTGCCAGCCACGTTCGACATCAACTTCGACATCACCGACGACGGCGCGGGCGGCTACAACCTCGCCGCGAACACCGGTCTCACCGGCGACACGGTGGGTGGATCGATGGATTGCACCTCGGTCACCGAGTGCGACCTCCAGTTCACCGATAGCGGCCCGGGCTCGGAAGACTCCGACGTCGATACCCAGACGATCTCGGCTGATCTCGTCGAGGACAACGCAGATCAGGTCACCGGCACCGGCACGATCAACTTCGTCCTGACCGACGGCTCGGACTGCAGCGTCAACTTCGACGCCGACGGCGACGTCATCTAGTCCTTGTCGGGCGGCCTACTGGCCGTCGATCGAAATCATCACCGAGCCTAGCTCGGTGACCTGATTGGGGGTCGTGATCTCGCGGTTCGCGAGGCTCGCGTAGGCCCCGTCGTGGCTCCCGCCGGTCTCGGCGCCGATCGCGACGTCGTACGTGCCGGCGACGATCGCCGGCGTGTACGCCGATCCGAGCTCGCACTCGAGCAGGGTGTCGGCGCTCGCGTTCGCGCTCGTGCTCGCGACCTCGATGCCGTCGATCGCGATCGCGCCGCAGTCGAGCGTCGATCCCGACGTCGCGCCGACCAACGTCCACGCCAGGTGAAAGTAGCCGGCGTCGTCGTAGAGGATCGTCGCGAACGCCTGATCGACCTCGTGCAGGTCGAGCGTCTGGTGCAGGGACGTCGCCCACACCGTGCCGTCCGAGCTCTCGATCACGAGCCCGGTGTCGTAGGTCGCCGGTGTCACCGGCGCGCTCGTACCTTCGCCGTCGTCGCACGGAAACTGCGTCGTCGTGGCCGCGCCCGATGGCAGGCCGGAGCTGTCATCGAGCGGCTGGGTGACGAGCGCCGCGATCGGGAACCCACTCGGACACGCGATCGGATCGCCGGACTCGAGATCGCCGAGCTGCCAGGTCGCGGTGACGAACGCTTGATCGCTGTTGCCACCGCTGTGGATGTCGCAACCCGCGACGAGCGCGACCGGGATCAGGGTTCGCAGATGCATGGGTGGGTCGCCGGATCGCACGATGACACTTGGAGCACGAGCTCGACCGCGCCGAGGTTGACGATGTTGCCGGTCACGACGCTGCGCTGGATCGGTGCCGCGGCTTCATACGACAACGGCGATGCCGGACCATCCGCGCACACCGGCGTGATCGTGAGCAGCGCATCACCCTCGTCGAGATCGAAACCGGTGACACCGTGATTCTGCGTGCAGTCCCAGCGCGCGGTGCAGCGCTCGCCGGTGCACGGCGACCACGCGATCTCGATCTCGCTCACCGGCGAGGTATCCGGCAACTCCTTGCCGTTCTGCGTGATGTTGCAGTCGAGGAAGGGGTTCTTCGGATCGCTCGCCGGTCCGCTCGCGGGTCGCAGCTTCCACGACAGCTCGACCGCGCCGCCGTCGACGCGGGTACAGCCGCATGCGACGACGAGCGCGGCGCAAGCGATTCGTCGTCGGCTGCTCAATTGACCCGGCATCATGGCGCGTGCTATCGAAGCCGTCATTATGCCAGGGTTTTCGCCGGCACACGCAACGTCGGCCCTCGCGGCAAGCCTCGACATCCCGCAGCTGTTCAACCAGGCGCATTGGACCGTCCAGGCCGTGATGATCCTGCTCGTGATCATGTTCGTGATCGGGCTCTACATCATCATCTACAAGCGGCTGTACATCGGCCGCGCCGCGAACGAGTCGCAGCAGTTCACCGACGCGTTCTGGAAATCGCGCGACATCGAGCAGATCTACAAGCAGGCGCAGCAGATGCGGAACAGTCCGGTCGCACAGATGTTCGTCGCCGGCTACACCGAGCTCGCGAAGCTCGCGTCGGACGAGGCGCTCAAGGGCGATCGCGAAGGCAACCTCGCGAACATCGAGCGCGCGCTGCGCCGCTCGCAGACCCACGAGACGACCAAGCTCGAGTCGATGGTGCCGTTCCTCGCGACGACCGGCTCGGCCGCACCGTTCATCGGCCTGCTCGGCACGGTCATGGGCATCTTGTTCGCGTTCCTCGACATCGCCGATTCGAAGAACTCGGCGCCGACGATCAAGACCGTCGGCCCTCACATAGCCGAAGCGCTGTTCGCGACCGCGATCGGCCTCGCTGCGGCGATCCCGGCGGTCATGGCGTACAACTACTTCACGCGGCGCATCCGCGTGCTGAGATCCGAGATGGAGACGTTCGAGCAGGACTATCTCAACATCATCAAGCGGCACTTCCTGAGGTAGCGCGCGATGGCGATGAAAGCGGGCGGCGACGGCGAGCTCAACTCCGACATCAACGTGACCCCGATGGTCGACGTCATGCTCGTACTGCTCATCATCTTCATGATCACCGCGCCGATGATGAACACCGGGGTCGAGATCGAGCTGCCGCAGGTCACCGCGAAGAACATCGAAGATCCCGAGGGCAAGCTCGTGCTGACGATCGATCAAGACCGCAAGATCACGCTCGGCGGAACGCCGATCAAATGGGAAGAGCTCGCGGCCAAGCTCAAGCTCAACAACCGGGTCCAGACCGAAAGCGCGATCTACATCGACGCCGCGGACAACCTGCAATATGGCGCGGTCGCCAGGGCCATGGCGGTCGCGAAAAACGCCGGGGTAGCCAAGGTCATGCTCCTGACCAACCCCGAAGACGACGCTAAGCTCGCGGACGATATGAAGAAGCTCGACGAGAACAAGAGCCCCTGACGGACGTCTTAGTAGAGAGCCATGAGCCTGCGCGACAACGACATCACGGTGGTCTCGATCGTGGCCACCGCCGTGGTCAGCGGGGCCCTGTTCGCGCTCATGGTCTACATGCAAGTCGAGAAAGTGGACGTCAAGCCGGACCTCGGCAACGAGAACGTGATCGAGGCGTCGATCGCGTATCGCAGCGCGCCGCACAAGCAGCCGCAGAAAGAATTCAAGCCGCCCGATCCGGTCGTGAAGCCGGTCGGCGTGTCGCACGACGATAAGGCCAAGCCGGTGGAGCCGAAGAAAGACCCGCCGAAGAAACCGGACGACAAGACCGTCGACCAGAAGCTCAACCAGTTCCACCACTCGAGCGACGACGACCCCACCGGCCCGCTGACCAAGCCCACGGTCGGCGATCTGAACGGTGCCGCGGACGGCAACGCGGCGGTGTCGAAGGGCGACCCGTTCTTCGCCCGGCTCAACCGCGACATGCATTATCAGCCGCCGGCGATCGCGAAGGGCGATAGCGTGCCCGTCGGGTGCATCTTGCTCGCGCCCGATGGCAAGATCACGGATTACAAGTTCAAGGTGAAGACCGACGACGACCTGCAGATCGCCGCCGAAGCTTCGCTCAGAGGCCTGCAGAAGATCCGCAACGAGACTCCCGAGGAAGTGCCGACCCGTCTGCTTCACTTCACCGAGCACTACTTATGCTTCAAGTTCACGCTCACGCCGTAATCGCCGCCCTCGCGCTCTCGCTCGTGGCGCCCGCCTTGGCGCACGCGGATGACGTGTCGATCGACGTCGGCGGTCACAAGAAGGGCCTGTATCCCATCGCGACGCCGGTGGCCGTCGAAGGCGATCTCGCCGCGGCGAAGGAGATCGCGCAGATCGAGTCGTTCGATCTCTCGGTCGCCGGCGTGTTCAAGGTGCTCGATCCGCAATCGTTCCTCGCCGATCTCAAGTCCGAGGGCATGTCGATCGATC
The DNA here is from genome assembly GCA_963848295.1 of uncultured delta proteobacterium. Classification (GTDB taxonomy): domain Bacteria; phylum Myxococcota_A; class Polyangia; order Haliangiales; family Haliangiaceae; genus JABFXX01. Next base: position 1,829,513 of record CAWKDB010000010.1, read on the forward strand.
CGCAGAAGTGGCAAGACGTCGGCGCGTACGGCGTGATCAAGTTCAAGGCGACCGCCGATTCCGTCGAGTTCCGGCTCTACGAGGTCTCGAAGGGCGCGACCGCGACGCTGACCAAGACATTTCCGCGCAAGGGCGACATGCGCACGCTCGTCCATCGCTGGTGCAACGACGTGGTCAAGTACTACACGAACGAGCCCGGGTTCTTCGGCTCGAAGATCGCGTTCACCGCGAAGGGCAGAGGCACCAGCTCGATCATGGCGATGGACTTCGACGGCGCGAACGCCTACTCGGTGTCGCACAACACGTCGACGAACATCTTGCCGGCGTGGTCGCCGACCGGCGCGCAGATCGCCTACACGTCGTTCATGCGCGAGAACCCCGACCTCTACGTCTCGGCGGGCAGCTCGCGACCGAAGAGGCTGAGCGCGCAGCGCGGGATGAACACCGGCGCGTCGTGGTCGCCGGACGGCAGCAAGATCGCGCTGACGTTGTCGAAGGACGGCAACCCGGAGATCTACATCATCAACGCGAACGACGGCGCGATCATCAAGCGGATCACGAACGACAAGGCGATCGACACCTCGCCCGCGTGGTCACCGGATGGCTCGACGCTGGCGTTCGTCAGCGATCGCAACGGCGGTCCGCAGATCTTCGTCGTGCCCGCGAGCGGCGGGACGCCGAAGCAAGTCTCGTTCGACGGCAACTACAACACGACGCCGGCATGGTCGCCGAAAGCCGGCAAGCACGTCATCGCATACACCACGCGCGATGGCGGCACCTACGACATCGTCACGCTCGATCTCGACACCGGCGTCAGCACGCGCATCACCCAGAACATGGGCCAAAACGAAGAGCCATCGTTCTCGCCGAACGGGCGAGCGATCGCGTTCGCGCGCCAGGGCCAGGGCATCTTCATCGCAAATGCGGATGGCACGGGCACGCCGGTCAAGGTCTGGAGCGGCAGCGCGACCGGCGTCGACTGGGGCCCTGCCCCGAGCCAGTAGCCGCGTTCGCCGCTGCGATAGTCGCAGAGGTATGCTGCGCCATGCTCGGTGTCTCGAAGATCATCGCGGGCGAGCCGCCGCGGGTCAAGCTGCCTCGCGCGTACAACGCCGCGGTCGATCTGATCGACCGGCATGTCGCCGAGGGTCGCGGCGATCGCGCCGCGGTGATCGACGACGACGGCCGATTCACGTATCGCGAGCTCGCCGAGCGCAGCGATCGCGCGGCCACCGCACTCGCCGGGCTCGGAGTCCGTGCCGAACAACGCGTAGCGCTGTGCCTGCTCGATTCGATCGAGTTTCCGACCGCGTTCGCCGGCGCGATGAAGCTCGGCGCCGTGCCGGTCCCGCTCAACACGCTGCTCACCGCCGACGACTACGTCTACCTGCTGCGCGACATGCGGGCGAGCGCGCTCGTCGTGAGCGAACCGTTGCTCGGCAAGCTCGCGCCCGCGATCGCGGCCGGCCCGGGCCTCGCGGTCGCGGTCGTCGGCGCTGCGGGCGTGTACCCGGCGTGGCGAGCGCTCGTCGAGCAGGCCCAGCCGATCGCCGCGGCCGCCGAGACCACGCCGGACGATGTCGGGTTCTGGCTGTACTCGTCGGGCTCGACCGGCAAGCCGAAGGGCGCGATGCACCTGCACGCCAGCTTGCCGTGGACCGCCGCACTCTACGCGCAGGCGATCCTCGGGATCCGGCCGGACGACGTCGTGTACTCCGCCGCGAAGTTGTTCTTCGCGTACGGCCTCGGCAACGCGCTGACGTTCCCGTTCTCGGTCGGCGCGACCGCGGTGCTGTGCTCGGACCGGCCGACGCCCGCGACCGTGATGCGCGTGATGCGGACGCACCAACCGACGATCTTCGGCGGGGTCCCGACGTTGTACGCGTCGCTGCTCGCCGACCCGGCGCTGACGCGCGAGGTCGCGCCCGGTTTGCGCGTCTCGACATCCGCGGGCGAGGCGCTGCCGAAGCACATCGGCGAGCGCTGGCGCGACCGCATGGGCAGCGAGATCCTCGACGGCATCGGCTCGACCGAGATGCTGCACATCTTCTTGTCGAATGCGCCGGGCGACGTCCATTACGGCACGACCGGGCGGCCGGTGCCCGGCTACGAGCTCGAGCTGCGCCAAGACGACGGCTCGCCGTGTACCGGCGACGAAGGCTCGCTGTGGGTGCGCGGCCCGTCGAGCGCGATCGCGTACTGGAACGATCGAGTACGCAGCGTGTCGACGTTTCACGGCCCGTGGACGCGCACCGGCGATCGCTACCTGCGCAACCCCGACGGCACGTGGACGTACTGCGGCCGCGCCGACGACATGCTCAAGGTCGGCGGGATCTGGGTGTCGCCGTTCGAGGTCGAGTCGGCGCTCGCGTCGCATCCGGCCGTGCTCGAGTGCGCGGTCGTCGGCGCCGAGGACAAAGACGGCCTGACCAAGCCGAAAGCGTTCGTCGTGTTGCGCGCGGAGGCGAAGGCCGAGCCGACCGAGTTGCAAGCCTTCGTCAAGGACCGGCTCGCGCCGTTCAAGTATCCGCGCTGGGTCGATCTCGTGACCGAGCTGCCGAAGACTGCGACCGGCAAGATCCAGCGGTTCAAGCTCCGGTGATCAATGTCGACGGGATCGAGCTCGAGACCGCGTGGATCGGCGAGCCGGCGTCCGGCCCGGTGCTCGTATTCCTGCACGAGGGGCTCGGCTCGCTCGAGCAGTGGCGCGAGATGCCGGCCGAGCTCGTTCGCCGCACCGGCTTGCCCGCGTTCGTATATTCGCGCCAGGGCTACGGCGCGTCATCGCCGGTCGCAGTGCCGCGACCGCTGACCTACATGCACGACGAGGCGGTGCGACTGCCGCGGATCCTCGCGGCGGCAGGGGTCGCCGATCCGATCCTCGTCGGGCACAGCGACGGCGCGTCGATCGCGATCATCGCCGCCGGCTCGCATGTCGTGTCGCCGCGCGCCCTCGTGCTGATCGCGCCGCACGTCTTCGTCGAGCAGGTCTCGGTGACTTCGATCGCGGCGGCGGCCGATGCGTATCGCACGGGAGACCTGCGCGCACGCCTCGCGCGCTTTCACCGCGACGTCGACGGCGCATTCTGGGGCTGGAACCGCGCTTGGCTCGATCCCGCGTTCCGCGCGTGGAACCTCGAGATCTACCTGCCGGCGATCACGGCACCGGCCCTCGTCGTCCAGGGCGATGCCGACGAGTACGGCACGCGTGCGCAAGTCGACGCGATCGCGCGCCAGCTCGGCGGCCGATGCGAGGTCGCGATGATCGCGGCGGCCGGCCACGCACCGCAGCGGCAGCAACCGGAGGCGGTCTACGCCCGGATCGCCGGGTTCGTCGCGAGTGTCATCCGGTGAGCGCGGACATCGCGGCCCACGAGGCGGCGAGCATCGACGCGGCGAACGCGAACGCGGCGGGCCTGTCCCACCACCGCACCGGCGGCTCGAACACGCGCGCGACCGACGCGCGAATGCGCAGGCGCAGCGCGTCGCTCGGCGGTGCACTGTCGGCGCCGGTCTCGATCGCGCGCTTGACCTCGAGCAGCTCTCGCAGGCACGCGCCGCACGTCATCAGGTGCGCTTCGATCGAAGCTCGCTCGGCGAGCGTCACCACGCCGAAGTGAAAACCGACGAGCTGAGGCTGGATCGCTTCGCAGTCGCTCATGTCATCTCCTCGCGCAGTCGTTTGACCATGTCGTGCATCCGCGACTTCACGGTGCCGACTGGAAGCTGCAAGATCGCGGCGACCTCGGCGTATGACAGACCACTCGCCCGGAGCTGATAGAGCTCGGCCAGCGTCGCCGGCAGGCGAGCGATCGCATCCTGCAAGGGAGCCGCGTCGGGCTCGCGGTCCAGCGCCGATGGCGCCATCTCGGCGAGCCGAGCCGCGGACTCGACGGCCAGGCGCGCGCGCTGTCGCGATCGCACTCGATTCAGGCAGAGATTGCGCGCGACCTGGAACAGCCACGCTTTGAAGCTGTGCAACTCGGTGTGCGTGCGGCGCGCGTGCAGCAGCGCTAGAAACGTCTCGTGCACGACGTCCTCGGCCTCGCCGACGTCGCCGAGCTGCGCCGACACGAACCCGAGCAAGCGTCGATCGTAGCGTTCGTACAGCGCGTCGAATGCCGCGAGCTCGCCGCCGAGCAGCCGCGCGTACAGGACCTCGTCGCTCGCCATGATCAGCGCGGGCTCATCGGTTCGACCGACGTGCGTCGCCGCAGGGCCGCGACCGTCGCGATCAGTCCTGCGATCAGCACGATGATCAGCGCGAGCACGAGGTCGTGTAGTGACTCTTCCGTGCCGAGCGCGAACACGGCGAGCTGGCGATCGGGCGGCAGCTGCGACAGGTCGTGCGCCGACTTGCAGATGCCGATCACCGTGCCGAGCACGCCGCTCGCGAGCGTCATGACGCCGAGCAGCAGGCCGAGTCGCTCGAAGTGCCGATCGCGGCGCAACACGAGCAGCGCGACCGCCGCGAGCAACGCGAAGCCAAACAGGATGGTCGGGTACATGCCGGGACCGCCCGCTGCGAAGAAATGGGACCACATCGAGAGCTCCTTCGTGACCGCCCATGACGGGCTGCACCTGAGGAACCGCTCCGAGGAAAAAGTTCGCTGCAACGTGAGCCGCGCATCGCGTGTCAGGGTTGTGTAACGGCGTGGATCGAACGCTGCCTGCGCTCGTTTGCACGGCGATGACCACCGCCATGCCGACAGGCTTGCCGCGCGCGCTCGTCTTCATCGTGCTCGGGTCGTGCTCCGCGGGCCCGAAGCCCACGCCGGTCGCGCCTCCGGCCGCCGTAACTCGGCCGGTCAGCGCCGACGCCGCGACCCCTCAGCACCGGTGCCTGGCATCGGTGTGGCCGGAGTACAACCGAGACGCAGAGGACTGGCCCGAACCGGTGCCGGGCCCAGCCGACGCGGATGCAAACCCAGCCGACGTCGAGGAAGACAAACAGTACGCCGGCAAGTCGCGCGACGAGCTCGCGGCCGAAGCGAGCGCCGCGGTGCCGATCGGCGGCGTGTGCGATACCCGCCATCGCCCCGAGGTCGAGAGCGCCGTGCTCGCCGAGACCAAGCCGAGCCCCGCGCGCGCCGGTGCCGCGTGGAATCGCAGGTCGCCACCCGCGTATCGCGATGCGGTCCGCGGCGCGCTCGCCCTGACCGCCGCCGAGCAGGCCAAGCTCGCGCGGAATGGCTTCGTCGTCGCCGCTCGGCTCGGCTACGCGAACTACACCTCGGCGTTCTACGATATCCACCGCGCCCAGCTGCCGGTGTTCGTCAGCGCCGGTGCGATCCTGCACGCGGTCTACGCGTCGCACGATTTACTCGTCGCGAGCCTCGAGAAGGCGCAGCTCGTCGGGCGGCTCGACGCGGCGCTCGGCGCGATGGAGTGCGGGCTCGCCGCCGCGGCCGCCGATTATCCGCGCGATACGGTGCACGACCTCGACGTCTATCTCACCGTCGCGCGCAGCTTGCTGGTCAGCGCCGACCAGGGCCTCGACGTCACGTCCGAGCTCGGCAACACCGACGAGGTCGAGGCGTTGGTCAAGCTCGTACGCGCCGGCGACGGCGTTCACGAGGTCGCGCTGTTCGGCCGCACGCGCAACCTCGACGCGAGCCAGTTCACGCCGCGCGGTCACTACACCGGTGAGCTCGCCGGCTACTTTCAAGCCGCGATGTGGCTGTCGCGCGTCGAGCTCAACCTGGTGTCGCGCGATTCGCGCAGCTCGCAGCCCGGGTACGTCCCCGACCCACGCGAGACCCCGCGCGAAGCGGTCGACGCGCTCGCGCTCGCGGATCTCGCGCGGCGCACCGGTGCGCTCGCCGACTTCGCGGCGCTCGATCGAGCGTGGGCCGCGCTCGCCGGCTCGCGGGTCGACGTCTCGCTCGCCGATCTCGTCGCGTTGCGCACGAAGGCCGGGATCACCGATCTGCGTCGCGCCGACACCTCGGTGCGCTTGCGCGATGCGATCGGCGATGGCTGGAAGCGCACGATCAACACGAGCCCGATGCCTGACGTCGCGAACCTACCGGTGATCGCGACGCCGATCGGTGCGCGGTTCACCGCCGACAACGGCGCGCTCGACGCGCTGATCACGCGGCGCGGCGACGTCCACGATGGCGTCGAGATCGGCTACGCGCTCGGTCACGACCGCGCGAAGGCGTATACCGATCCGCACATCGCGCGCGAGCTGGCCACGGCGCGTGACTCGTTGAGCCACGTGCCGGTCGGACCGGATCTTTATTCCAGCTGGCTCGCGGCGATCCGCACGCTCGCGATCAAGCCGGCCGGCGCGCTGCCGTCGTTCATGGATGGCTCGGCGTTCGCCGACCTCCGGCTCGACACCGCGCTCGTCGCATACGGCCAGCTCCGCCACGATCACGTGTTAATCGAGGCGCAGGTCTATGACGTCGGCGGCTGCGAGATCCCCGACGGCTATGTCGAACCCGTGCCGGCGACGTATCGCGCGATCGCAGACCTCGCGGCGAAGGGTGCCGCCACGTTCGCCTCGCTCGATCCGAAGGATGCGAGCGGTGGCGTGAAGTACTTCGAGCGCCTCGAGCACCTCATGCAGGTGCTGGAGACCATCTCGAATGACGAGCTCGCGAACCGGCCGCTGTCCGCGGATGAGAAGCGGTTCCTCGCGATGGTGGTCGAGGAGCGCGACGCCGATGCCTGGGACTACAACCACCACTTTGCGGTCCCGACCTACGATGGCTGGTACATCGATCTGTTCCCGACGATCGAGGTCTCGACGCAGAGCGCGGCGTTCATGGCCGACTACGCGACGGTCGATCGCAACGACCACCAGCTGATCCACTACCTCGGCGCGAAAGGGCCCGAGCTCGGCGTGTTCGTCGTCGACACCGGCGGCGGCCCGCGCATGATGGTCGGCCCGGTGCCGCACGGGTTCGTCGCGACCGGTCCGTTGACGCATCGCTACACCGATGCCGACGCGACCACGGTCGCCGGCCGCGATCCCTGGGCCGCGAGCTACACCGTCGCCGCGCCGCGCGAGCCCGCGTTCGCCGCGACGTTGCAGCCGGAGACCGAGCACCGGGTGACGACGCGACGGCCCGTGCGCAGGGACGGGCCGCCCGCCGTGCTCGTCCTCGACGCGACCGGCGACCTCGGCGACGCGACGGTCGAGCTCTACGATCACCACTTCGTCACCGCCGCCACGGTTCACGTTCACGCCGGCGCCGGCGATACTACGATCGCGCTGCCGAAGCTCGCGACTCGGATCGAAGGCGCGCGAATCCGGATCGGCGACTTCGTCGGCCGGGTCGACGCGGATCGCTCCGGCAACGGCGACGCGAGGTTCGGCGGCTTCACGCCACGTGCGACCGCACCGCCGCAGCAATAGCATCGGCGACGCAGATCTGGTTCGACGCGTGCGCGATCGTGTTGCACGTGACGATGCCCGCGGCACCCGCAGCGGCGAGCTCCGCTTGCAGCGCGTCGGCGAACACCGCGTGGATCGCGACGCACATCGGCGGTGCGCCGCCGGCGGCGACGACCTGGCGCGTCGCCTCGATCATCGTCTTGCCGGTCGACACGATGTCGTCGATCACGACCGGCGTGTGACCGTTCCACGCGCCCGATGGTGGCGTGATCGAGACATCGCGATCGCCGCGCCGGGTCTTCTCGAGGATCACGTACGGCGCGCCACAAGCCGCCGCGACCGCCGAGACCCACTGCGCGCTCTCGGCGTCGGGTCCGATCAACACCGGCGACCGCACCGACGATTCGATCCACGATGCGATCGCCGAGGCCGCATGGGCGACCGCGGTGGGAATCGTGTACAGCTCGGCGAGCGACGCGTGGCGGTGCAGGTGCGGATCGACCGTGACGAGCCAATCGACCGCACGCGAGACGAGCTTCGCGAAGTATCCCGACGTCACGCCTTCGCCCGGCTTGAACCGATGGTCCTGGCGCATGAACGCCAGGTACGGAGCGACTAACCCGACGCGACGCGCACCGAGCTCGCGCGCGGTCTCGGCGATGAAAGCGACGCGCATGAACTGCTCCGCCGGCCGCGGATACAGGCTCGCGACGATCGCGACCGATTCGCTCGAGAGATCGTCATCGATCCGGACGTAGATCTCGCCGTCGGGAAACTCGCGCAGCTCCGGTCGCACGAGCCGCGCCCCCACTCGCGTCGCGAGCTTGTCGGCATGGTCTTCGCTGCCCGGCAGCGCGACGACGATCGTCACGCTCTCAAGCTATCAGATCGCTTTGAGCGGCGTGAGATGCAGCAACACCGGAATCACCTTGCCGCTCGTCACGATCGCCATGTGCTCGTACTGCGACCGCACGTACAGCAGCCTGGCGCCGCGCTCGCGCTTCGTAAAGCCGCTCGCGGTCGCCGGCATGCCCTCGCGTGCGACCGCGAACTTGTACTTCTTCGCGAACCCCGCCGACTCCTGCGCGGTGCTCGCACCGACGACGATCAGCTTGTGCTCGTCGGCGTGCTTGCCGGATCCGATGTACTCGTCGAACGCGGACTCGCCGGCGTACATCGCATCGAGCAAGATGATCTGCTCGACGAGCCGGTGGTCGACCCATTGCATCACGGTGCGGAACGCGCCGGAGTGGCCCATCACGATCGTCGGCCCGTCGGGGATTTTCAAATTAGCGCGAGCGACCGCGTGGCGTAGCTCTTTGAGCGCGGGCCAGTTGACGCTGTCGTCGTTGCCCGCGGGTGCGTCGGGCACGATGAACATCGCGTTCTGATGGCTGGCGCGAAACTGCTTCGCGAGCTGGTGATCGCGCCACGCGCCATCGGCGTCGGTGTAGTAACCGTGGACGTAGATCACGGTGCCGGCGGTATCGCGATCGTAACCGTCCGGGATCCACACGTGGACCGCGCCCTCGGACGTCTTGATCCGCCAGTGCGTGCCGCCCGCGACCGTGTCTTCGCGCTTGGCGAGCCTCGACTCGCCATCGTCTTTCGGCGCGCGATGTTCGACGTGCGTGCGCGGCGACTGCGTGGTCATCCGAGCCGCTTTGCCCGGCGGCGCGACCGGCGCCGGTGCGGGATCGTCGGCAGCGGGCGGGGCGTTCTCGCCCGGCGTGCCCGGCGCGTCATCCGCGGTCGACACCGACGTCTTGGGAGGAGGCGACGGCGGCGCCGAATCGTCGCTGGTCGCCGGGGTCGCGGCCGGTTGGTCGGCGAACGCGGGGGCAGAGACGAGCAGCGCGACGAGGACCGCGAGTGATTTCATTTCGGATCCTTTGGCGCCGTGATCATCAGGTGCACGGCTTTCTCGGAGTCTGGGTAGCCGAAGCGGAACATCAGCTTGCGGTGCGGCTGGGACGCCCACAGCTTGACCATCTCGTCGCTGACATCCTTGTTCGCCTCGTCGAGGAACGCGCCCGCGAACGAGCCGAACGTGGTCTGCTTGAAGCCGGCCTTCCTCGCCGAGTGCGGCGCGATGCCGGTCGAGTCCGATGCCATCCACGTCATGTTCGCCAACAAATAATCGCGGATTCCGGAGAACCCCGAGTCCCAGATCAGATAGCTCGCGGCCTTCGTGATCGCCGCGACCTTGCCCTTGGCGAGCAAGTACTTCTCGAGGCCCGAGCCCTTGAACGCCTTGTCGGCGAGGTTCCACGCGATGTGGCGATGCGTGACGAGCGGCGCGGTGGGGTCGCCGGCCTTGCGGAACGTCAGCTCCATGTTCGTGAACGCCGTCGAAAAGTCGGTGTCGACCCAGCCCGACTTGATCTTGCGCGCCTTCTTCGGGGCGAGCTCGTCGATCTCGGCCTGCGTGAAGTAATGCAGCGTGCCGTCGTCGTTGACCGAGAAGAACTTCAGCGACACCGGTTCGAAGCCGAGCGCGGTCATGCCGGTGATGTGAAACGACAGCTGCCCGGGGATGCCGCCGCGTTCGAGCTTGCGCATGTTCTCGGTCGTCGAGTCGTTGAGCGCGAGCAGGCCATCGATCCGCTCGCGATACTCGGCGAGCGCCGAGCGGAGCCCGTTCTTGTCGAGGGTCGCGAGTCGCGTGGGGTCGCCCGCGTGCTCGAGCGAGATCGTCGTGATGTCGCGCGCGTCGGGGAACGTGACGAGCGCCGAGCCCAGGTCGCCGCCGCCGAACGGATAGACGATCGTCGTCGGAACGTTCGCGGGCCGCACGGTCGCGAAGAACGCCCGCGCCGGCGTCACGTACTTATCGGTGAAGTGCTGGTAGCGCTTCGCCATCTCCGCGCAGTGCTTGTCGACGAGCGCGGCATCGACGTTCGCCGGCAACGCGTCGCTGCCCCCGCACGCGACGATGCGATAGAACAGCTTCGCGTCGCTGATAAAGTCGCGTGGTTCGTCGGCGCGCGCGCTGCTCGCGGTCGAGAGCGCGATCACGGCGGCGAGCGAGGCGAGCATGCGACTACGATTAGACATACGGCGGCTCGCTCCCCTGCGCCATTAATTGACGTCGTGGCGCGGGTCGCGAGTGTCGCGGGCGCTACGGACGCCGGGCTTCGGTCCGACGAGGCTGTGCAAGATGGCCTTGGCGACCTGTTCGCCGGATTCGTCGCGCAGGGTGACCGGGACATCGAGCGTGGCCCGCGCCGAGGTCCGCGGCACCGGGGGCTCGCCGATCGCGATGATCTTGCCGCGCGCCTTCTTCGTGTACTCGATCTCCATCCCGCTGACGATGAACCGAGCGTCGTCGGGCAACGAGTAGAACAACGCGACGTTGCCCGCGAGCTCGGCGAGGTTCGCGAGCGCGATCGCGTGGACGCAGTCGAGGTGATTGCGCACCGACCGGCGGTCGGCCATGTGGACCTCGGAGTAGCCCGGCCGCAGCACGGCGACTTGAGCGTGGATCGTGCCGGTGTACGGCGCCATCCGGCCGACGATCGCGGAGAACAGCGCCTTGCCACCGGGCACGCCGCGCAACAGGTTCCATGCGTCGCGGATCAGGTTGCGCCCGCCGCGCCCGGACGGGATCAGCTTGGCGAGCGGCCCTAGGCGGTCGGCAAACGGCATCGCCGGACCATACCGGAAAGCCCCATCGATCCGGACCGTTTTCATGCGTTCCGCGCAGCCCCATGCATACTCGGTAAGGGTAGGATGATCGGGCTCATGTCGACCACGACTCGCCTCGCGTGCCTGCTCGTCGCGCTCTCGCTGGGAGCGTGCGGGCCCGCGAGCACCCACGAGCTCACGCTCGCCGAAGTCATCGCCTCCGATCCGCTCCCACTCGCGAAGGGTGCGAAGTGGACGTACGAAGTCACGGTCAAGCGCTTCGACCCCGACGCTAACAAAGAGCTCACCAAGACCCTGTCGTGGACAACCGAGGTCGTCGACGCGCGCGAAGCCAACGGCGTGACCGCGTATCGCGTCCGCGGTTGGCCGAGCGATCTCGCGTCACTGGAGTCGGGCGACGCGCTGCCGACCCCGAGCGAGAAGACCGTGCTGCGATCGGGCAACAGCTTCTTGTTCGGCGCGACTGCGGATCCGACGCTCGACGGCTCGGAAGGTTGGTTCACGTGGCCGCTGATGGACGGACAGAAGATCTGCCCGCGCGCCGACATGGTGTACTGCTGGCAGGTAACCGCCGCCGACAAGGGCGGTGACTATGCGCTGTCGTTCTTCACCGGGCCTGACGAGCAGACCTTCGAGCTCCAACCGAACACCGGGATCGCGCGTTATCACTACGCGCACCACGGCACGACCAACGAGGTCGAGGCCAAGCTCGTGACGTACACCAAGGGCAAGTAGCCCGCGCCCGCTAGTCAGGGATCGGCTCGCCGCGCACGGCGCGCAGCGGGACGATGCCCGACCAGTGCGGTAGCAGCGCGTCTTCCGGCGTGTCCGCGATCGGCGGACCGCTACGGACCTTCGCAGACGCTTCCGCGATCGGAAATGCGATGACCAGCGTCGCCGACAGCTCGGTCGGATTCGGTAACCGACACGCTGCCGAGCGGCCGGGCTCGAGCTTCTCGATCAGCGCGGCGAGCACGCGCGCTTTCATGGGATGCGCCTCGACGGTCGCGCCGCGGCCGAACAGGACCACCGAGCGGTAGTTCATCGAGTGATGAAATGCGGTGCGCGCGAGCACGAGCGCGTCGACGAGCGTGACCGCGACGCACGCTTCGACGTTCGCGCCGACCGCGCGCAGCAGGTGATTCGCGGGCGAGCCGTGGATGTAGATCTGATCGTCGACCCGGACGAACGTCGTCGGCAGCACGACCGGGCCATGCTCGGACCCGAACGCGACGTGGCAGACCAGAGCCTCATCGAGGATCGCGTAGACGAGGGCGCGATCGTACGAACCGCGTGCCGGCTTGCGACGAACGCGCGTGCGATCGGTAACGGAGAGTGATTCGGACATGCGCTCACGCTAGCGATTGCTCGGACTATCTCATAGGTCCATAATAGGTATTCTATGTGGTCCATCGAGGACGCGCTGCCACGGCGCCGCCGGGGCGTCGGCGGCGAGGCGATGTACGCGCGGATCGCGCTCGCGATCGTCGGCGATATCAAGCGCGGCTCGTTGCGGCCCGGCGATCGGCTGCCGAGCACGCGCGATGTCGCCCGCCGGTTCTCGGTCAATCGCAACACGATCGTCGCCGCGTACGACGAGCTCGTCGCGCAAGGCTGGGTCGCATCGCGCGGCCAAGCCGGATCGTACGTCGCCGACACGCTGCCCGATCCGAGGCCGCAGCGCAGTCCGACCGCGGGCATGGTGGCGCGCCCGAGCTTTGCGTTCCGAGCGATCGCGCCATCGCGCACCGTGCTCGATGCCACCGGCATTCGCTATCACTTGTCGGCCGGCGTGCCCGACACCCGAATCCTACCGACCGCCGCGCTCGCGCGTGCCTATCGCCGCGTGTTGCGGTCGCGCGGTGCCGGGTCCGCGCTCGACTACGGGGATTCGCGCGGCATGGTGCGGTTGCGCACGGCGCTCGCGGCGATGGTCCGCGAAGATCGCGCGATTCCCGCCGGCGCCGAGAACATCCTCGTCACGAACGGCAGCCAGAACGCACTCGATCTCGTCGCGCGGTTGCTCGTCAAGCCGGGCGCGATCGCGGCGGTCGAACGGCTCGGCTACCGCCCGGCGTGGCGCGCGTTCGAAGAAGCGGGCGCGACGCTCGCGCCGATCGCGCTCGACCGTGAAGGCTTGATCGTCGACTCGATCCCGGCGCGCACGACCTGCCTCTATGCGACGCCACATCATCAGTACCCGACGACCGTCTTGCTCTCCGCGGTGCGCCGGCTCGCGCTGCTCGCGCGCGCACGCGCCGACGGGCTCGCGATCATCGAAGACGACTACGATCACGAATTTCACTTCGTCGGCCGCCCGGTCGCACCGCTCGCCGCGATGGACCAGGGCCGCAACGTCATCTACATCGGCACGCTGTCGAAGATCCTCGCGCCCGGCTTGCGCTTGGGGTTCATCGTCGCATCGGAGCGCGTGATCGACGAGCTCGCGCGGCTGCGCACCGTCGCAGATCGCCACGGCAATCACGTGACCGAGCTCGCGATCGCCGAGCTGATCGAAGACGGCGAGCTCCAACGTCACGCGCGCAAGATGCGGCGGATCTACGGCGCTCGGCGCGATGTGCTCCTCGCCGCGCTCGATCGCGAGCTCGGGGGCGCGGTCGAGTGCGAGCCGCCACCGGGTGGGCTGTCGCTGTGGGTGCGCGTCGCAGACGACATCGCCGTCGACGCGTGGTGCCGACGCGCGGCGGCTCGTGGTGTGCACGTCACACCGGCGCGCGAGCTCGACCTCGAAGCCAAGTCACATCCGTTCATCCGGCTGACCTACGGTGCCTACGACGAACCCGAGCTCGTCGACGCCGTGCGCCGCATGCGCGCCGCGCTCACCTGACCGAACTGGCAGGCTGGATCTGCCTCTCCAGCGCGTTGCACGGTTCGCGTTGCGCTCGTAGAGTCGATAGCAATGAAGCCCGCCGAGATGAGCTATCTGATCCCGACCGTGATCGAGCAAACCCACCGCGGCGAGCGCGGCTGGGACATCTTCTCGCGCCTGCTCAAGGACCGCATCGTGTTCCTCGGCACGCAGATCGACGACACGGTCGCGAACGTGATCATCGCGCAGCTGTTGTTCCTCGACTCCGAAGAGCCCGAGAAGGACATCATGCTGTACATCAACTCGCCCGGCGGCATCGTGTCGTCGGGGTTGGCGATCTACGATACGATGCAATACCTGCACTGCGACGTCGCGACGATCTGCATCGGCCAAGCCGCATCGATGGGTAGCTTCCTGCTCGCCGCCGGCACGAAGGGCAAGCGCTACGCCCTGCCCCACGCGCGGGTCATGATCCACCAGCCGCTCGCCGGGTTTCAGGGCCAAGCGACCGACATCGAGATCCACGCCCGCGAGATCTTGCAGACCCGCGAGACGCTCAACCAGATCTACGCGAAGCACACCGGGCAATCGATGGAGAAGATCAAGCACGACACCGAGCGCGACAACTTCATGTCGGCGGCGAGCGCAAAAGAGTACGGCCTGATCGACGAGGTCTTGATCACGGCGAAGAAGAAGCCCGACGACAAGTCCGAGAAGAAGTAGCGTCACTCCCCCGGCGAGCGGATCTGCGCTAGGCTTTGGGCAGTAATGCCGATCGAGAGAAAGGACGGAGGCTCGCTCACTTGCTCGTTCTGCGGAAAAGCGCAGAAAGAGGTCAAGAAGCTGATCGCGGGACCGACCGTCTACATCTGCGACGAGTGCATCGGGCTGTGTAACGACATCATCGCCGAGGAGATCGAGAAAGAAGATCAGTCCTACGGCGCGTCGTCGATCCCGAAGCCGGCGCAGATCAAGAAGGTCCTCGACGAGTACGTGATCGGGCAGGACCGCGCGAAGAAGATCCTCGCGGTCGCGGTGCACAACCACTACAAGCGCATCGATCACAAGCAGACCGGCCAATCCGACGAGGATGTCGAGCTGCAGAAGTCGAACATCCTGCTGCTCGGGCCGACCGGCTCGGGCAAGACCCTGCTCGCCCAGACGCTCGCTCGGATCCTCAACGTGCCGTTCGCGATCGCCGACGCGACGAACCTCACCGAGGCCGGCTACGTCGGCGAAGACGTCGAGAACATCATCGTCTCGCTGCTCCAGAACGCCGATCACGACATCGAGCGCGCCCAGCGCGGCATCGTCTACATCGACGAGATCGACAAGATCGCGCGCAAGAGCGACAACCCGTCGATCACGCGCGACGTCTCCGGCGAAGGCGTGCAGCAAGCACTGCTCAAGATCATCGAAGGTACGACCGCGAGCGTGCCGCCGAAAGGCGGCCGCAAGCACCCGCAGCAGGAGTTCCTGCAGGTCGACACCACGAACATCTTGTTCATCTGCGGCGGTGCCTTCACCGGGATCGAAGACATCATCGAGAACCGCGTCGGCCAGAAGCTGATCGGGTTCGGCGCCGGCATGAACAAGAAGATCCAGCGCACCCAGTGGGAGCTGCTGCAGGATATCGAGCCCGAGGATCTGCTGAAGTACGGCATGATCCCCGAGTTCATCGGCCGGTTGCCGGTGATCGCGCCGCTGCACGAGCTGTCGGAAGACGCGCTGGTCCAGATCCTGACCCAGCCGAAGAACGCGCTGGTCAAGCAGTATCAAAAGCTGTTCGAGATGGACGGCGTCAAGCTCAAGTTCGGCAAGGGCGCGCTCAGCAAGGTCGCGAACATGGCGGCGGCGCAGAAGAGCGGCGCACGCGGACTGCGCGCGATCCTCGAGTCCGCGCTGCTCGACATCATGTTCGACACGCCCGGCCAAGCGGCGAACGAAGTGCTGATCAACGAAGACGTGATCGAGAAGCACGGCACGCCGCTCGTCACGTTCGCCAAAGAGCCGAAGACCGCCGAGGCCTGAGGCCGATCGATCGATCGGAGTCCGCAAGGCCCTCCGGTACGGAGGCGTGACTTGGGTCACGATCGCCGCGGTTGTCGGCGCACGGTCGCTCGGGCTAGGCTAGACGCCATGGAGTGGCGACGGCGTTTGGTCGAGCTGGTCAAGGCGGGCGGCGTGATTGGCGGCCTATCCGCCTGCGGTGTCGTTGGTGGCATTCCGTGCGGGAATGCCAACCCGGACCCGTGCATCTGCGGCCGCACACCGGCCGACGACCCGCAGTGCGTCGCCGAGAAAATGTGCAAGGACAGTGGCGACTACTGGGCATTCGACGACATGCCCAACGGCTCCGACGGTCTCAGGGGCCGCTGCGAAAGCTCTCTACCCGACGCTGCGATCGATGCGCGACCGGATGCGGAGGCGATCGACGCCGCCATCGATGCCACCATTCCTGACGCTGTCGGCTCGACCGCTCACTGAGCTCGGCCGATGCGCGTGCAGGTCGAGCTTCCCGCGGCCAAGCTCGACCGCTTCTCCAGAGCGCAGATCGAATTCGCGAGCGCGGCTTGGCCACTGCGCGCCGCCGAGGAGCTGCGGTCCGCGCTGATCTATCGTGCGCTCGCGCGATCGAGTCACGACGTGCTCCCGGCATTCGCGGATCGATTCTTGGCTGTGGCGAGCGAGGAGGTCGGGCATGCCCGGCTGTGCGCGATCTTGGGGGCGCGATTCGGAGCACACGCACCTCACTACGACGCCGAGCCAGTCCGCGTCCGGCTCGCACGGGTTCCCGACCGGCTTGGCCGAACGATCGCGCTGGTCACCGGGGAGGTCGCGATCGGCGAGACGATCTCGATGGCGATGTTTCGAGAGAGCCGGCGGGCCGCGACCGAGCCACTGTCGCTCGCCGCGATCGAGCTCATCCTTGCCGACGAAGCCCGCCACCATCAGCTCGGATGGGATGCCCTCGAGGCGCTCGGCCCGAGCGAGGCGATGCAGCGCGAGGCGACGAGCGCGCTCGCGAGCTCCGAACAACAGATCGCCGTGCCCGCCATGCGCTTCCTCGAGCGCGGCGCCCATTTCGATCCGGCCTGGGCTGCGCTCGGTGTGATCGAGCCGGGGCGCCGCGTGGATGCGTTCTACGACGCGGTCGAGCAGCTCGTCTTGCCACGACTCGATCGGCTCGGACTCGACGGCGCGCGCGCGTTCACCGACCGCTATCGCTCAGGCGGCTAGCGCGATCACGAACAGCGCACCGCCGCCCGGACCATCCTCGACGTGGATCGTGCCGCCGTGGCCTTCGACGATGCGCTGGCAGATCGCGAGGCCGAGGCCGAAGCCCTTGCCGGCCGCGCGATCGGTCGCCTTGTGCACGCCGCGCGCGAACGGTTCGAAGATCCGCTCGCGCATGTCGGCCGGCACGCCGGGCCCATGATCTTCCACGCTGAGCCTGCGCGCGCTACCGACCTTCACGGTGACCGCGGCGTTCGCCGGCGAGTGGTTGATCGCGTTGCGCAGCAGGTTGTCGAACACGATCCCGAAGGCGCCGGGATCGACATCGGCGGTCGCAGGCGCACCCGGTGCGAGCTCGAGGATGACATCGTGCTCGGCGGCGTAAGCCGATGCACGCTCGATCGCGGCCGCAGCGAGCGTACGCAGCTCGCGCGGCTCCCGCTTGAGCGCCGCCGCGCCAGCGCGCGATAGCACGAGTAGCTTCTCGACGATGTCGCCCATCCGATGGACCTCGGCTAGTGCGTCGTCGGCGACATGCTCCCAGTGGCTCGCGGCGCGCGGCTTGCGGCGCGCGACCTCGAGGTTCGTCGAGATCACGGTCAGCGGCGTGCGCAGCTCGTGCGATGCGTTCGCGGCGAATTGCTTCTGCTCTTTGACCCCGACCTCGATCCGCTCGAGCGCGTCGTTGAGCGCGAGCGACAGCCGATCGAGCGCGTCGCCGTCGCCGCTGACCGGCAGCCGCTCCTCGAGCCGTTGCCCGCTGAGCGCGGATGCGTGCGCGATGACCTCGTCGAGTCGCTTCGTCGTGCGCTGGGTCAGCGTCCGCCCGAGCACGAGCGATAGCCCGATGCCGATCGGAGCCGCGAATGCGAGCGCGGCGCCGACCTCCTTGATGATCACGATCGGCGGATCGTCGATGTACACGCCCGGTGCACACTCCTCGTGGAGCTCGGAAATGTAAATGACGATCGCGACGACGGTTCCGAACATCGCCATGCCGAGCACCATCGCCACCGCGATCGCGCGGCCGAGGCCGCGGCCCAGCGTGGTCTGTTCGCTCATCCCGCAACTACGAGTCTGATGCCGGCGCCGCGAACGGTCTCGATCGTGATCGGGAACCCGGTGAGCTTCTTGCGCAGGTGCGTGAGGTGAACGTCGATGACGTTCGTCCCCGGATCGAAGTCGTAGCCGAACGCTTCGCGCAAGATCTCCGACCGCGTCACGACCTCGCCACGACGCCGTACGAGCGTGCCGAGCAACGCGTACTCGCGCGGCGACAGCGCCGCACTCATCTCGCCCGACTCGACGACCAGATCATCGCGCATCCGCAACGGCACGTCGGACGACGGCGTCCACCGCGGGCCACCGGCGCGGCGGGTCAGCGCACCGATGCGTGCGACGAGCTCGGCGAACACGAACGGCTTGACGAGGTAGTCGTCGGCCCCGCGGTTGAGCGCTTCGACTCGCGCATCGACCGCATCGCGCGCGGTGAGCACGAAGATCGGCACGTGAACGTGGGCTTGGCGCAGCTCGCGCAACACGTCGAGGCCATCGCGATCGGGCAAGCCGAGATCGAGGATCATCAAGTCCAGGTCGCGGCGCGTGCCGCGCTCGACCGCCTTCGCGGCGGTATCGAGCACCTCGACGGTGAATCCGTCCTCGGTCAGCCCCTCGGCGATCGTCGTCGCGAGCTGGTGATTGTCCTCGACCAACACGATCCGGACCCCGGCGGGGTGTTTCGACTCGCTCATCCTCACCAGCGTCGTACGAAGCCGAGCGCCGAACCATTAAGTCTGGCCGAAATCCGCTGGCGTCAGTACCAGTTCAGCCCGAGACCGACCGTGAACGACGTGATGTTGTCGTCGATGCCGTTGTACGCGGCGTCGATCACGCGCGCCTGCAGATCCATCGCGAAGAACCGCGCCGACAAGACCTCGAACCCGATCGCGCCCATCACCACTGCGCCACCGTCGATCGCAGGCACGTCGTCGAAATTGAGGTGCGCGTAACCGATGCCACCTTTGACCCATAGCTGCGGCAGCAGCCAGTACTGGCCGGCGAGCATCAGCGCGGTCTGGTTCAGCACGTCCCCGTTGCTGCTGACGGTCTGCACGTTCTCCTGTGCTTCGAACAGCAGCGCGAAGTTGTTCGTCAGCATGCCGCCGAGGTGGCCGTCGAACTCGACCGTCCACGGGTTGTAGTCGCAGTTGGGGCAGTCGGTGATGCCGC
Organism: uncultured delta proteobacterium; assembly: GCA_963848295.1. Classification (GTDB taxonomy): domain Bacteria; phylum Myxococcota_A; class Polyangia; order Haliangiales; family Haliangiaceae; genus JABFXX01. Next base: position 1,848,802 of record CAWKDB010000010.1, read on the forward strand.
TGCCGCCGTCGTGCATGCCGCCGATGCCGAGGCTGAAGCCCCACGCGAGCCGCCCCGCGCGCCGGTGGAACCCGCGATAGTGGCCGCCGTCCGGGCGGCCGTAGTAGCCCTGGGCAGAAGCGATCGCGGGAGCGACCAGGAGCGCGAGCACGACTAGTGACTTGATAGGCTTCATAAAACAGGACCCTCGTGGCGGCAGGCATGCCGCATTTATCTACGACGAGCATCGCAAGAGTCTTGCCAGTGCGCGAGTGGCCGGCCGGACGTAGATGCGGGGGGTTACGGCGATGTGGCACACGTGCACTGTGCCCCTGGACCACGTCGTGAACGCGCAGCTACGTCAGCGCTCGGTCGGGCCAACATGCCCCAAGCTTTTCTCGCCGGTCGACTAAACGTTTACGTCGAGTAAGCGGTCGATCGTGGTTCGAGCGCGGCGCGGATCGCCGTGCATGGTCACGCACGGGACGTTGCGCGCCGAGAACAAGCTCTCGACCCACGAGGCCGATGCGCCGTTCTGCAGCCACCCCGCGTCGATCAAGACGGCATCGGCGGGACGGGTGTCCGCGCTCGCGAGCTGCACGAGCGCTCCGGGGTCGGTACCGCCGGTAACCGCGTAGCCTGCGGCCGCGAGCGTCGATTGCAGCTCGGTGAGCCGCTCCGGCGAAGCGCCGATCAACACGCGCTTGTCGGCGCGTCGCTCGATCCGTGCGAGGAAGCCGAACCAACGCATGCGATCGGCTTCGCCCATGTCGACGATGCTCAAGCCAAAGCCCGGGACCAGCCCGCACGCGCGCGCGTCGGCATCTCCGATCTGACGAACGACCTTCGCGCGACCCGCGACCGGCGAGCCGATGTCGTCGAGCAGGATCGAGAAGTTCACGGTCTCGTCGAGCCGGAGCGAGATCGTCGGTCGCACGAACATCCCCTGCGCCGAGACGTCGAGCGCCTCGGCCTTGACCGCACCGCGCAACGTGGCGATCGAGACCGGCCAGTCCACCGGAAACCGGCGCGTCGAGCGCGGCGGCGGAGGCTTGATCGTGACGTTCGCGGCGCGCGCGGCGGTGAGCAGCCCGGTCAGCTGGCGTCGCGCCGCATCGTCGAGCTCGAACGTCGCCGAGAACGTCGCGGTGCCCGAGCTCGACTGCTCGAGCGCACCCGAGACCTTCACGACCGCGCCGCGCACCAACGCGCGATGGGCGCCAAACGCGAGCGCGATGTCGACGTGATCCTGCAGCCGTGGCAGCGCGCCGGTCATCAGCGCCGCTCCTTTGAGGCTGAGTGCGCCGATGCGCGCCGGCACCCAGCGACCGCTGCGCAGATAGCGCGCGTAGATCATCGTCGAGGGCACAGGCCCGGTCGCGGTCGGCAGATACGGCTCGGTCACCTGCTTCGGCGGCTCTTGATCGACGTCGGCGATCGAGTTGAGCCGGATCTTGACCGGCGATGGCTCGCGACGGATCACGTTGCGCGACGACGTACGCGCTGCCGGCGGCTCCGAGCCCGCGCGTTGCGGCGGCTCCGAGCCCGCGCGTTGCGGCGGTTCCGAGCCCGCGCGATGGGGTCGCTGCAGCTGGGTCGCGTCGTCGCGCGTCGATCTCGCGACGATATTCGGCGGATCATCAATCTCGCGCGTGCCTCGCGCCGGGACCAGCAACACCGGATCGTCGGTGTCGCCGCGCGCCGCCCTCGGGATCGGCGGCGGCAGCTTCAACCCGACCTGCGGTTTCGGCTTCGCGCCGCGGATCTGCTTGACCAGCTCGGTCAGAGCGCCGACGACGTCGCGGCGATGCATGACTTGATGCGTACAGCGCGCGAGCCGCTCGATCAGGAACCGCTTGCGCTCGTAGTCCGACAGCTCCGCGGGCTGAATCATCCCGATCTCGGCGAGCAGCGCGATCTCGACGACGTACGACAGGCGATGCGGCCCGAGCGCCATCTCGTCGTAGCGCAGGTTGATCAGCGCGTGGTCGACGACCGGATCGTAAAACGCGAGGACGGCCGCGAGCGGCGGTGCGCTCGGAGCATCGAGCGTGGCGAGGACTTGGGCCCAGTGGCCGACGCGTTGCCGAGGCTGTTCGATGACGAGAAAGGCCTCGACAAGTGGCGAAAATTGAGACATCGCGCGTGCACACGTACAGCACTGGCGATGCCACGAAGCCCGGTTGCAAGCGGGCTTACAACGCATCCCGGATCATCTTGTGATCACTTTCTACGTAGTTAAGCCACTCCCGGGCCGACTATGGCACCACAGCCATGTTTAGCATGGCATCAACACCATGATCTGCCGCGAATTCTTGCTCAAGTCCTCGTCCCCCTTAAAGTATCGGACATGAAGAACGACGAGCTCCGGGCGGGCTACCGGCTGCCCTTGCTCCCTCTGCGCGACATCATCGTGTTCCCGCACATGGTCGTGCCGCTGTTCGTCGGTCGCGACAAATCCTTGGCCGCGCTCGAAGAGGCGATGGCCGGCGACAAGCAGTTGCTACTCGCCGCGCAGCGTCGAGCGAAGACCGACGATCCGCACGAGGACGACATCTTCGAGATCGGCACGGTCGGTCACATCATCCAGCTGCTGCGGTTTCCGAAGGGCCCGGTGAAAGTCCTGGTCGAAGGTCGCGCGCGCGCGCGCATCCGATCGTTCGCGCAGACCGAACCGTTCTTCGTGTGCGATGTCGACGACGTCGAAGAGCCCGACGAGGATGGCGTCGAAGCGACCGCGTTGATGCGCTCGGTGCAAGACGTGTTCGAGGAGTACGTCAAGCTCAACACGCAGATCCCACCGGAGATGCTCGTCTCGGTGCGCACGATCGAAGAGCCTGGTCGGCTCGCCGATACGATCGTCGCGCACGTCGCGCTCAAGCTCAAAGACAAGCAAGACCTGCTCGAGACTCAATCGCCGTTGCGCCGACTCGAGGCGCTCGTCGAGCTGATGCAAAAGTTCATCGAGATCCGCGCGGCTGAAAAGCGCATCAAGAGCCGCGTCAAGAAGCAGATGGAGAAGCAGCAGAAAGAGTACTACCTGAACGAGCAGATGCAGGCCATCCAGAAGGAGCTGGGTGACCGCGACGAGTTCAAGAACGAGCTCAACGAGCTCGAGACCAAGATCAAACAAAAGAAGATGAGCAAAGAGGCGAAGGAGCGCTGCCTCAAGGAGCTCAAGAAGCTGAAGCAGATGTCGCCGATGAGCGCCGAGGCCACGGTCGTGCGCAACTACCTCGACTGGGTCGTCGCGCTGCCATGGGAAGACAAGACCGAGGACCGCACCGACATCAACGAAGCCGAAGCGATCCTCGAAGCCGAGCACTACGGCCTCAAGAAGATCAAAGAGCGCATCCTCGAATACCTGGCGGTGCAGGCGCTCGTCCCGCATCAACGCGGACCGATCCTGTGCCTCGTCGGGCCGCCCGGCGTCGGCAAGACGTCGCTCGCGCGCTCGATCGCCCACGCGACCGGTCGCAAGTTCGTACGGCAATCGCTCGGCGGCGTGCGCGACGAAGCGGAGATCCGCGGTCATCGCCGCACGTACATCGGCGCGTTGCCCGGCAAGCTGATCCAGTCGCTGAAGAAGGTCGGTTCGCAAAACCCGGTGTTCCTGCTCGACGAGATCGACAAGATGTCGATGGACTTCCGCGGCGATCCGGCGAGCGCGCTGCTCGAAGTGCTCGACCCCGAGCAGAACAACGCCTTCAACGATCACTACCTCGACCTCGACTACGACTTGTCGGACGTCATGTTCATCACGACCGCGAACCAGCAGCACGCGATTCCGCTGCCGCTGCAAGATCGCCTCGAGATCATCGAGCTCCCCGGCTACACCGAATGGGAGAAGATCGCGATCGCGCGCCAGTACTTGATCCCGAAGCAGGTCGAGAACAACGGGATCAAAGCGCTCGACGTGACCTGGACCGACGAGGCGTTGACCCAGATGGTCCATCGCTACACGAAGGAAGCGGGCGTGCGAAACCTCGAACGCGAGATCGCGACGGTGTGCCGCAAGATCGCGAAGAGCTACCTCGCGAACAATCGCCCGGCCGACGCGAAGTACGCGGTCACGCCCGAGCTGTTGCCCGAGTGGCTCGGCACCGAGAAGTTCCGCGAAGCGCGGCGCGAGAAGGAAGACGAGATCGGCCTCGCGAACGGCCTCGCGGTGACGATGTTCGGCGGCGACCTGCTGAGCGCCGAGGTCACGATCGTGCCGGGCAAGGGCAAGCTAACGCTGACGGGCAAGCTCGGCGAAGTGATGCAAGAGAGCGCGCAAGCGGCGATGAGCTACCTGCGCTCGCGCGCGAGCTCGTTCGGGCTGTCGAATGACTTCCAGAACAAGATCGACGTGCACGTCCACTTCCCCGAGGGCGCGATTCCGAAGGACGGCCCGAGCGCAGGCATCACGATGGCGACCGCGATGGCGAGCGCGTTACTGCGCATCCCGGTGCGCCAAACGATCGCGATGACCGGGGAAGTCACGCTGCGCGGTCGCGTGCTGCCGATCGGCGGCTTGAAAGAAAAGATCCTCGCCGCGCACCGAGCAGGGATCACGACCGTGCTGTTCCCCGACGACAACGCGAAGGACATCAAAGACGTTCCGGAGGCGGTGCTCGAGCAAATCGCCGTCATCCCGGTCAAGCACATGGACGAGGTGCTGCGCCACGCGCTCGCTCATCCGCAGCCGGGCGAGTTCCTGCGCGAGCCGTCGAGCGTCGTCGACTGGCGCATCGTCGAGACGATGCCACCCACCGATCCGCGCGACGCTCACTGAGCGATCACGGGACGACCTCGACATCCTCGAGATGTTCACCTTCGTCGAAGAACTCGACCTCGGCGGTCGTAAACCGCCGAGCCGGAAGCTGCTCTGATTGCACGGGCAGGTGTGGCTCGGTAGGCATCTCGTCGATGATGAACGCGGCTGGCAGCCGGTAACCCAGCGACGGCAATCCGATCACGCGAAGGTACGAGCCGAGCGCGCGCTTCGCGACGGCGAGCACGACCCCGCTGACGAGCGCGCACGCCGCGCCGAACGCCCACATCGCGCTCGCCATCGCCAACGTCGCATCGCTATCAGCCCCGGCGATCACGAGCACGGTGTCGTAGATCGCGGCCGCAACCCCTTGGGCGAGCACCAACGCGAACACCGCTCGCAACCACGTCTGCCGCCCATCGAGCGCGCGGTTCATCGCCGACATCGCAAACACCACGACGAACAGCGCACCGCCCAGCGCCGCTGCCATCGCGAGCGGCGCGAGCCCGAAGTCGCAGATCGCGAGCACCGCAATGCTCGAAAGCGTGGCGGTGAGCACGAGCGCGAGTGCACGACGTCGAGCGTAGACCTCGCAGACGATCAGAGCCGCGGTGAGCGCGACCGGCGCGAGCAAAGCGCCCGTCGGCATCGTCGCGAGCGGAAGCTCGATGCCGAGCGTATCCGTCACATCGAGGATGGTCCCACCGACGAGCGCCGCGGCGACCGTCGTCGAGAGCACGATCGCTGCAAACACCAGGAACGTGCCTTCGCGCCGGCCGTGCAGCGTGGCCTCGGGCAAGAGAGCGAGACCAGGGCGCTCGCACTGACACGTAGGGAGCAACCAACGATCTTGTTGCGTCTTCATGCCCCGAGGCGGAGCAAGACCGCTGCCAGTTCTTCCCCGGGCGCTCGCGCGCGCCGTGCGAATCTACCCGAGCTGTTGCGAAGCGCGCGGAACCGCGAGATTCGTATCGACGCGGGGCGCGTGATCAGCGGGCGCGGCGATCGAGCGGAACCACATATCGCTCTGCGTCGGCATCTGCATCGACGCACGCGACGGCGCATGCGCACAGCCCCCGAGGGCGCACGCGAGGACGATGGTTCGCACGAACATGCGGCCCGTATTGCACGTCGTTGGGACCGAGCGCAAGTCTGCAGCTCACGGCGTCGAGCAAGCGCCAGAAATAACGAGCAAAAGGCCGGCTCGGCGCGTGGACCTCTCTTGACACCGACCGGCTATCCGATTAAGAACCTGTTCCTCGGAAGTCGGGCGAATAGCTCAGCGGAAGAGCGTCGCCTTTACACGGCGATGGTCGCAGGTTCGAACCCTGCTTCGCCTACTGAAATCTGGAGCGGTAGTTAAGTTGGTTATAACGCCGGCCTGTCACGCCGGAGGCCGCGGGTTCAAGTCCCGTCCGCTCCGCCAATTTAGAGTCTCGTTACAAAGGGTTGGGCCACTGTAACGAGTAGTGTAACGAGGGTCCGAGGGGTCCGCGGGTTTCGCCGTTACAGGCGGAGGCCCAGCGGTCCCAGTCGCTGCGATCGGGAACTCGATGAGCTTTCCTTCGAGCAAACTGATGCGGACCTTCGCGACCTCTTCGCACAGCGTCGCCCACGGCAGCGTGGTGTAGAGGTCCGTGATGTCGCCGGTCGGGCCGTGCGTCGCCCACCGGAGGATGTCGGGGCGGGCGCCGTCTGCGCGCGCGACCGAAATGAAGGTTCGCCGACCAGACGTTTGCGTCTCAAACAGCGACAGCGCCATCAAAGCAGTTCCTAAGAACGGTCTTCGAGTTACGCGCAAGACGCGTGTTCGCGGTTCGCGCTGCGGGACGAATCGGATGGATTCGAGAGACCGGAGCGCGTCTTCGGATGATCGACGTCGTTGAAACGCAGCTCTTGGTCCAGCGCGCGCGTTGGGACGACATAGCAGAGCCCCTGGACGCCAACGTGGTTGCTATCTTCCTTGAATGGACGTGGACCCAGCCCGAGGTTCAGTCGGCGATCCAAGAATCGTATCGCCTCGACGAAGATGTGGGGACAGACACGGTGAAGACCGCTTTCTTCGCCACAGTCAACGCTTGGTTGCGAGGGAGCCGCTTTCGCGAGGTGGCTACGCTCTCGCAGCAGGACATCGACGACGTTCTTGGCATCCACGGAAGAGTGGTGTCCTATTTGCTTCAGACCCTCGTTGAACAGGCCGTTGCATTGCTGGCGAGGTTGCTCGAAGCACGCGGCGAGATCCTATCGCCTGCAGTCCAAGCCTTCCCGGACTATCTGCGCTTCGGCGTACCGAATGCGGTTGCGCGACTTCTTGCGCCCATTGACGCCCTGGCGGCCAAGACGTTGCCGGGTCTGCAGCGTGCGGTGAAGTGGGGCATGGCGTACTACGGCGCGGATGGCGGCTGGTGCTTCACGTCCGGAGGCTTTGTCGGCCATGTGAAACTGATGTTCATACGCGGCACGGAGATCAAGCCGGAACCGCCCGTAAAGCCGGTCGGGATGGGCAAGGCCACTCGGGGCGTTGAGCCGGCATCTGTGGACGATCTCGACGAACGCCAAGCGACCTCGTGGATGAAACAAGCCGCCGCCATTCCCTTCTTCGGCGCGAAGAAGCGATAAGCCACCCTCGGCCTCGCGGACCGTAGGATGTGTAGCGCGCGCCGCCGCGCGCCGGATCGGCGGCGACATGCGCTGCTCGAGCCAGGGCAACCGGAGGTTCCCCCACGCTCACGACGATGTGCCGGTCGCGCAGGTCGCGCAACCGTGACAGCGTCGTTAACACGCGCTGCGCCGGCCCCGTGGCGGCTGCCGCCGCGCTACTACTGCCAGCCATGGCGTTTGACTTCATCATCGCGCTCGACGGTCACGGCCTGAACGGCTTCGAAGGGTTCGCCGGCATCGCCCGGCTCGCGTGCGAGCCCGACGCCGATCGCTGGCAGCCCGAGGTGAAGTTCTTCGACGGCGTCGCGGGCGGACATGCGGTGCAACTCTCGCCGCGCGGCACCGTCGGGTTTCTTGGCAACCTGTCGCAGCAGCTGGTGTTCTTCGACCCACTCACCCTCGAGGAACGCGCGCGCTGCTCGACGTTGCGGTTCGGCGCGCCGTCGTGCTTCTACGAGAGCCAGACCCACGTAGCGTGGCTCGACGAAGACGCGTTCGTGGCCGCGATCGGCGGCCAGTTCTGGCGGTTCTCGCTCGCCGACCTCGAGCACCCACGCGCGCTCGGGCCGCATGGCGTGACCCTGCCGCACGCGATGAAGCGCACCGCGAGCGGCCGGTACCTCGTGTACGGCGCGATGGACATCGCGGGACAGTTCGCGAACCAGCTCGGGATCTTCGATCTCGAGACCGCCACCGCCCGCGTCGTCGCGCTGCCGGCGACGGTGTGGCACCTCGGCGTGCATCCGACGCGCGACCTCTGCTACGCGCCGACCCAGCGCTGCATCCCGCAGGACGGGGACTTCACCGAGTACGCGATCGCGCACTTCAAGAACTACCTGTTCGAGGTCGACGTCGCCGGTGCGCGCGTGACTCGTCATCTCGCGGTCGCGAAGGACCAGCCCGGCGCACTGACGTCGGACGTCGTCGTCACCGAGGACGAGGTGCTCTACAACGGCCCCGCCGCGAGCGTGCTCGCCCGCGTGCGGCTCGACGACTTCACGCACGTGGAGTGGATCAGCGAGCGAGCGCGACCGCGCGATCAGCTGCGCGGGTGGCGCGCCGGCGTCGGTAACCTGGTCGAGGTCGCGTCGCGCATCAACCTGCCGAACGCGACGCATTGGTTGATCAAGGCGATCCGGATCGCAGGCGGGAGCATGCTCGACGGCAGCTATGGCCTCGGCATGTCGCCCGACCATCGGTTCTTGCTGTCCGCGCATCGCGGGCTCAACGAGGTGATCGTCTATCGCTACCCCGAGCTCGAGGTCCATCGCCGCGTCGCGTTCCCGCCGATGCGCGAGTTCTGCAAGCAGCTCGGCCGGTTCGCCGACACCCGCCTCGGCTTCCATCACTCGACGATCCGCGCGGTGACTTAACCGGGCCGCAGCTCGTACGGCGCACGATCGAAGCGACGGAGCCGGCGGCGCAGATCGATCGTAGTCCACGGATAGATCGAGCTGTTGCGGCCGTTCTCGTCGACGTAGTAACTGGCGCAGCCGGTGTTGAACACGGTCCCGGCGAGCGCGGCCTGGACCCGGTCGTTCCACGCGTCCTGTGCGCTGGCGCGGATCTCCAGCACGTCGATCGCGTCGCGCTTCGCGGTCGCGATCGCGTCGGCGACATAGCGCGCCTGCGCCTCGATCACGATCAGCGCCGAACCATGCCCGTTGCCGGTGTTCGGGCCGAACATCAGGAACGCGTTCGGAAAGCCATGGCACGTCGTACCGATATAGGCCTGCGGGCTGCCCGCCCAGAAGTCGCCGAGGCTCGTGCCGTCGCGGCCGACCACCGTCTTCGACATCGCCGTGTTCGTGACGAAGAAGCCGGTGCCGAAGATGATCGTATCGACCTTGCGCTCGATGCCGTCGGCGCCGACGATCCCATCGCGGGTGACCTCGGTCGCGGCGCGGGGAACGAGCTCGGCGTTGGGCGCCTGCACCGCCGCGTACCACGTGTTCGAGAACAGCATGCGCTTGCACGCGAGCGTGAACTTCGGAGTGAGCGCGCGGCGCAGCGCCGGATCCCGGACCTGGCGCTCGAGATAGGCGACACCGATGCGTTGGAGCTGTCGCATCGTCGCCGGGCTGCGCTGGGCGAGCTGCAACGTCTCGGTGAAGCCGTAGATCGCGCTGCGCACCGCCTGCTGAAACCCCGGCACGTGCTTGAGCAGCCACTGCTCGCGCCGGGTCAGTGCGCGGTCCAGCCGCGGCAGCACCCACGGCGCCGAGCGCTGGAACACGACGACGCGTTCGACCAGCGGCTGGATCTTCGGCACGAACTGGATCGCCGACGATCCGGTGCCGAGCACCGCGACTCGCCGGCCGCGCAGGTCGTGGTCGTGCCGCCAGCGCGCGGAGTGAAAGGTCGTGCCGGCGAACGTCTCGAGCCCCGGCAACTCGGGGATCTGGGTCTCGTGCAGCGGCCCCTGGCCGAGCACCAGGAACTTCGCCACGTAGTGCCCGCGCGGCGTCTCGATGACCCAGCTACGGCTGGCGTCGTCCCACTTCGACGTCTTCGCCTCGGTGTCGAAGTGAATGTGGGGCGTGACCTCGTAGCGCTTCGCGACGTCGAGCAGGTACGCCTGGATCTCGGGCTGCTCGGCGAACACGCGGCTCCAGTTCGCCTTGCGCGCGAACGAGTACGAGTACAGCAGCGACGGCACGTCGCACGCGCAGCCGGGGTAGGTGTTCTCGCGCCACGTGCCGCCGAGCTGACTCGCCTTCTCGAGCAGGATGAAGTCGCGCACGCCTCGCTTGAGCAGGTGGATCGCGACCGCGAGCCCGGAAAACCCGGCGCCGATGATCACGACACGGGTATGGGTGGTCTCCATGAGCGTGACACCCATGGCGTTTCATGTTTGGGGCTGCGAGGCCAGCCGAAACCACCGGGGTCTCGCCAGACATGGCAATGTCACAACCTCGCGATGGACTACAGGACGGCTTTCATCACCGGCGCCGCCGGTGGGCTTGGCTCCGCGCTGGCTCGCGAGCTGGCGGACTCCGGCGTCGCGGTCGCGCTCTCCGACCGCCGGCCCGAGGAGCTCGAAGCGGTCGCGCACGCGATCCGCGCCGCCGGCGGAGCCGTCCGGACCTACGTGCTCGATGTCGCGCAGCCCGACGCGGTGCGCACGACGATCGAGCGTGCCGACGACGAGATGGGCGGGATCGATGTCGTCATCGCGAACGCCGGCACGAACGTCGAGTGCTGGTCGGGTGACCTCACGTTCGAGGACTTTCGCGCCGGAACCGCGGTCAACCTCGACGGCGCGGTCGCGACCCTGCTCGCGATCCTGCCGCGCATGTGCGAGCGCAGGCGCGGCCATCTCGTCGGCATCTCGAGCCTCGCGCAGTACCGCGGGCTGCCAGGCAACGCGATGTACTCCGCGACGAAGGCGTTCCTGAGCACGTTCCTCGAGAGCCTGCGCGCCGACCTCCACAGCGTGGGCGTCTCGGTGACCGACGTGCGCCCGGGATTCGTGAACACGCCGATGTCGGACGCCGCGAGCGGCCCACATCCATTCCTGGTCGAGAGCGATCGCGCAGCCGAGATCATCGTGCGAGAGGTCGCCAAGCGACGAGCGGTGGTCGCGTTCCCGTGGCAGCTCGCGGCGATCACGCGCTGTGGCATGTTGCTGCCCGCTTCACTCTATGACCGGATCGTGAACGCGGCGCGAAAGGACCCCAAACCATGAAGGCACTCGTCCTCACCGGCCACGGCGCACCCGAGGTGCTGAAGGTGCGCGAGCAGCCCGAGCCGGTCGCGAGTCGCGGCCAGATCCGCATTGGCGTGCGCGCTGCCGGCGTGAACTTCGCCGACATCATGGCCCGCCAGGGCTTGTATCCCGACGCACCCAAGCCGCCGGCCGTGCTCGGCTACGAAATCGCGGGCACCGTCGAGTCGGTCGGCGACGGAGTGACGCGGTGGAAGGTCGGCGACCGCGTCATCGCCGGGACCCGGTTCAAGGGCTTCGCGGAGCTCGCGGTAGTGGGCGAACACGACGCGCTTGTCCTGCCCGATGCGCTCGGCTTCGAAGAGGGCGCCGCGATCCCCGTGGCTTACGGCACCGCGTACGCGGCGGTGGTGCGCCTCGGAAACGTCCAGCCAGGGGACTGGATCCTGATCCATGCCGTCGCCGGCGGAGTCGGCATCGCGGCGACGCAGCTCGCGCACCGGCTCGGCGCGCGGATCTTCGGCACCGCGTCGAAGAGCAAGCGCCCCGCTGCGCAAGCGCAGGGCGTCGAGCGCGTGATCGACTACCACACCGAGGACGTGCCGCGCGCGGTTCGCGAGATCACCGGCGGGCGCGGGCTCGACGTCATCCTCGACGCACGCGGCGGGCGCGACTTCAAGGAGAGCTACGAGCTCTTGCGCCCTGGCGGCCGCCTCGTCATGTACGGGGCGAGCTCGGCCGTCACCGACGACCGGCGGAATCTGTGGTCGGCGCTGAAGATGATCGTCGGGATGCCGCGCTTCGGCTCGATGAACTTGATGGAACACAACAAGGCTGTGCTCGGGCTCAACCTGCTACGGCTGTGGGACGATCGCGGATCGTTCGAGGAGATCGCGCGGCCGCTCACCGCCCTGCTAGCCGAAGGCGCAATCAAGCCCGTGGTCGGGCGCGTGTTTCCGTTGGACCAGGCGGCCAAAGCGCACCGGTTCGTGCAGGACCGCCAGAACATAGGTAAGGTCGTGCTGCGCGTCTCATGAGTGGTCACCGTCCCGCAATCGGTCGTTCGGCGCCTGCTTCGCCTTCAGCAAGCGTGTCGTGAAGGCGTTCCTGTGTCGTCCCGAGCGCACTCGACAACTTGCTCGAGCCGTGCGGATTGGAAGCGGCGATCGAGTCGTGCTGAACCAGGTCGGGCGTTGACTCGCTGATCGGATGTTCGCTGCCAGCCCGTCCCGAGGCGATGCTGCGCGAGCGCGGCTGTTCGGCGTGCCGAACGAGCTCGGGAGTCGGAGGAGCAAGCAGCCGCGCGAGCGCTGGTGGTAGCGCGGCGCAGAGAGCACTCCTGGCCTCCTCGGATAGATCTTCGGCGAGGACCAGACATACGCTCGCGACGAGCTCGTGGGCGTGTCCGAGCGTGATCCCCGGCGCGAGGATGCGCTCTTCGATGGGAACCGCGCTCGAGCCACCTCGTCGCAGCGCGTCGGCCAGAGTCTCGGGAAGCTCGCTCGAGACGAGATCGCGGATCGTAGGCGACAGATACGGCGCGATCCCCGATAGCACGTTCGCCGTCAGTACCGCCGCGCGCTCGGTCGTGATGCCCGCGTGCGCGGCGACGTGCGACAGCAGCTCCTCGGTGCGGATCGCTGTCATTGCGCGACCCATCCGCCATCGACCGCGATCGGCTGACCCGTCACGAACGAGGCCGCGTCCGAGCACAGCCAGACCACCGCCTCGGCGACCTCTTCTGGCTTGCCGAGCCGGCCGATCGGCTCGCCGGCAACGAGCTGCTGCTGGATCTGCGCTTCGCCGTGTGCGAACCGGTCGATCATCGGTGTCTTGATCACGCCCGGACACACCGCGTTGACGCGGATATTAGACTTCGCGAGCTCGATTGCTCCGGTCTTCGTCAAGCCGACGACGCCGTGCTTCGCCGCGACATAGGCCGGGATGCCGACGAAGCCGACCAGCCCGGCGACCGACGCGCAATTCACGATCGCCCCAGCGCCTTGCTTCAGCATCTGCGGGATCTCGTGCTTCATGCACAACCAGATGCCCTTCAGGTTGATGCCGAGCACGCGGTCCCAGTTCGCTTCGCTGCACCCGGAGATCGAGCTTTGTTCGCCTTCGATGCCCGCGTTGTTGAAGGCGCAATCGATCCGGCCGAAGGTCTCGATCGTCTTGCCGAGTGCGGACCGCACGTCGCTGTCCTTCGAGACGTCGCACGAAACATAGAGTGCGCGCGCGCCGCGAGCTTCGACGAGACGTGCGGTCTCGCGTCCGCCGTCGGCGAGCACATCGGCGATTGCGACATTGGCTCCCTCGCGCGCGAACGCGAGGGCGGTAGCGCGACCGATTCCAGAAGACGCGCCGGTGATGAAGACGACCTTGTTTGACATGATGTTCATGACGATCGGGTCAGCAACGACCGTGCCGCCGTTGTTCTCGCAAAACGCGCAGATCGTGCGGCATCGGAAGACCGCCGTGACCTCGGCGAGATCGGCTCAGCTCCACGGCCGGGTCTTCCGAGACATGGAGTCGACGTTCGACCTCGCACGAGGTCGTGCTCGAGCGGTCGCACCAACGTCAGCACCGTATGTCGCGATTCGCGCTGCGTTTCGTGCGGCGCGGCGTCAGTTACAGGAGAGCGCGCATCGTTTGCGCGGCGACGTCAAGAATGAAGTAATCGCTGCGCGCGCGGCACGAGATTTCGCCCGCGTGAGCACTCCGTAGCGAACCGCGATCGAGCAAGTCGGTCGCGGATCTCGAGATGGCAAGGCGCGCAGATCGCCAGAAGATTGCCGTAAGCGCGCTCGTTGGAACGTGGGATGCAGCGGTAGCGGGCATGTTCAAGAAGATCTTGTGCCCGATCGACTTCTCGATCGATTCCAAGACTGCCTTGCAGGTCGCGGTTCGAATGGCGGTGGACGCTGATGCCGAGTTGGAGCTCGTGCACGTATGGAATCTACCCGTCATGCCTTCGAGCCGGTTTCCACTGCCGGTCGACGCGGTCGAGCTCGTGATGAACGAACAAGAACGCGAGCTCGCGTCGGCAGCGCGCGATGCGTCGCGATTGGGTGCGAAGAACGTGACCACCAAGCTCATCAACGGAGCGGCGTGGGATCGGATCGTCCACGCGGCCGCCGATGCGGTCGATCTCGTGGTGATCGGAACGCGTGGACGAACGGGGATCGCACGCGTGCTACTCGGATCGGTCGCCGAGAAGGTCGTCCGTCATGCTGCGTGCTCGGTGCTCGTGGCGCGGCCTCGGGGCGACGCGAAGGCATTCGAGCGCGTGCTATGTCCGGTCGATTTCTCCGATAGCTCGAAGCAGGCGGTCGAGCTTGCTGCACAGCTCGCCGCGCCGCGCGGGGCAGGTATCACGCTGTTCCACGCCATCGAGATCCCGGCCATCTATTACGACGAGGCGTTGCCGCCGGACTTTCTCGGAGACGTCGAGAAGCAGACGACGCACCTGATCGAGCAGTGGGCGGCCGATCTGAGGACGAAGACGTCGGTTCCGGTCACCACGGAGCTCCAGACCGGCGGGGCCGGAGCGCGGATCCTCGATAGGCTCGATGGCGCCACGTATGACCTCGTGGTCGTCGGTAGTCACGGACGGACCGGACTCCAGCGGGTACTGCTGGGTTCCACCGCCGAGAAGGTCGTTCGCCACGCGCCGTGCTCGGTGCTCGTGGCGAGGGCTCGCACTACTCCAGGGCCACGATGATGACCACTTCATATCACCTGCATCGGATGGGCGCGATGGAAGCGAACGCCGCCAAGCGCAGCACCGACCTCGAGCCATCCGCACCCGAGCCCGATGTGCCGCGGTGCGAACAATGCGGTGAGGCGCTCGATCCCAAACGACATCGGAGTCGTCCGATCCGCGAACGCTGTGTCGACTGCGCGTTCGATACGCTGCCCTGCACCGATTGAGCGGCATCAGCGCCGCCTGCACCAGCGCGGGCGTCGGTCACCCTCGGCGATGACCAGGCCGCGCGCGGCGAGGATGAGCCATGTGATGGTCACGTCACGTTCTCGCGATCTCGCGCTCGTCGTCGCGCTGTTCTGCATCTTCGAGCACAAGCTGTTCGAGGATGGCGCGAACTTCCGCTTCACGCGCAGACGGCGGCTCGTGACGGGACTCTCCGAACGTGTCCTCGTCTTCAATCGCTGCGACCGCCGCGGTCACTTCATCCAGGGTCGCGCCGGTGACGAGCAGCTGCTCGATCGCGAGCGGCTCGAGCTCTCCCAAAACGGCGATCAGCTCGGCGGCAGTAGCGGGTCGATCAGCCGAGCGATCATGAACGCTCGTGGTGGTCCTGGGTTCGATCATAGCTATGAGCGCTGCACGCGTCGTGCCGCTCGGGGTCGGGCCCAGCCGATCCGGCTCGCTGCGCAAACAGCTAACGGCGCAGTCGCGCGCGCAGCGCTCGCAGGGGCAGCGTGTTCGCGACGTCCTTGGCCTCGCACCAACCGCGGCGCGCGACATCCACGCCATAGCGCAGCGCGCGAAGCTCGTCGACGTGATGGGCATCGCTATCGATCACGAGCCCGACACCGGCATCGCGCGCAGCGTGCGCGAGCACATCGTCGAGATCGAGGCGGTCCGGTTGCGCATTGATCTCGAGCAACGTGCCGGTCTTCGCGGCCACCGCGATCACCCGCTCCATATCGATCGCGGTCGGCTGGCGCTTTCCGATGAGACGGCTCGTCGGATGGGCGAGCACGTGCACGTGCGGGTGACGTAGCGCGCGCAACACGCGTTCCGTCATCGCGGCGCGCGGCATGTCGAGGTGCGTGTGCACGGACGCGAGCACGATGTCGAGCTCGGCGAGCGTCGCGTCGTCGAGGTCGAGCGCGCCGTCCTCGAGGATGTCGACCTCGGCGCCCCACAGGACGACCGGCTTCTCACCGCGGTCGTTGATACGCTCGATCGCCCGGCGCCGCGCGACGAACCCCTTGCGATCGAGCCCGCGCGTGACGCGCAGCACCCGCGTGTGCTCGGTGATCGCGATGTAGTCGCGTCCGAGTGTGCGCGCTGCCGCGACCATCTCGGCGAGGGTGCTGCGGCCGTCCGTGCGGGTGGTGTGCATGTGCAGGTCGCCTCGAAGATCGGCGAGCTCGACGAGCTTCGGAAGCGCGTGTGCACGCGCCGCCTCGAGCTCGCCGCGGTCCTCGCGCAGCTCGGGCTCGATGTAGGGCAGACCGACTGTGGCGAGCACGTCTGCTTCGGTCGCGCTCGCGATCCGTCGCTTGCCGCGATACACGCCGTACTCGTTGATCTTCAGCCCGTGCTTGCGCGCTAGAGTGCGCACCGCGATCGTGTGCGGCTTCGCACCGGTGAAGTAGTAAAGCGCTGCGCCAAAGGCATCGGGCGGCACGATCCGCAGATCGACCTGGAGCCCACGCCGGAGCTCGGCCGCACAGCGCGTGGCGCCGCGCGCGAGGATCTTGGCGAAATCCGGGTACGTCGCGAACGTCTCGGCCACCGTGTTGTCGGGTTCGGCCGCCGCGAGGACATCGAGATCGCCCACGGTGTCGCGGCGGCGGCGCACGCTGCCGGCGACCTCGACGTGCACCAAGCCGCGTGACGTCCGCAGGTGCGCGAGCAAGGGCGCGGCCAGCGCGTCGGCTTCGGCCAGAAGAATACGCCCGGCGTCCGGCATGCGGTGCGCGAGCCCGTCGATCACCCGTTTCTCGATTCCGGCGCCGATGCCGTGAATCGAGTGGAGCTTGCCCGCCCGAGCGGCGCGCGCCAGGCCGGCGACGGTCGAGACGTGCAGCTGATCGTAGATCGCCTTCGCGCGCTTGGGGCCGAGCCCCGGCACGGCCATCACGTCGATCAAGCCTTTGGGGACTTCGTGCGCGAGCTCGTCGAGCGTCTGCAGGTGGCCGGTGGCGACGAGCGTGGCGATCTTGCCGGCGAGATCCGCGCCGATGCCCGGCAGCCGCGCGAGCGCCTTGCCGTCGCGCCCGACGATCTCGGCCACGCGTTGCGGCATCGACTCGATCGTCCGAGCCGCGTTGCGATAGGCGCGAATGCGAAACGGGTTGTCGCCGCGGAGCTCGAGGAGATCGGCGACCTGTTGGAACGCCCGGGCGACGTCAACGTTCTCCACGCAGCGCCTCCACCAGTCCGCGGTTCGCCGGATCGCGAAAGAACGTATGGACACGCGCGGCGAGCGTCGGACCGATCTCCGCCGCGAGCTCGCGTTCGCTCGCGCGGGCGAGCTGGCGCACGCTGTCATACTTTTCGCCAAGCGCACGCGCGGCCCGCGCGCCGACGCCCGAGATACCCAACGCGATCACGACGCGAGCGAGCTCGGCGTGACACGCGCGGTGCACGCCGGCCGCGATCCGAGCGGCGACCGCGGCGCCGAAGCCAGCACGAACGAGCGCGGGCGAGGTCAGGCCGAAAACGTCCGCGAGCCGTTTCACGTTCCGGTTCGAGACGAGCCGCGCCGCGGCTGCTTCCCCGAGGCCGGCGATGTCGAGCGCCTCGCGCGACGCCAGGTGCCTGACCGCCGCCGCGAGCTGTGCCGGGCACGACGTGCGGTTCGGACACCGACCACCGACGAGCGGTGTTCTGCATGCGGGGCAGCTTCGCGGGATGCGTGGTGGGGGCCCGCGGCGCTCGCGTCCGCCCGAGATCCGCCCGACGATCTCGGGGATCACGTCGCCGGCGCGCACCAACCGTACGCGGTCGCCGACGCGCAGTTCGCGGCGATCGAGCTCCGCGAGGTTGTGTAGCGTCGCGCGCGCGACCGTCACACCACCGATCGCCACCGGCGCGATGACAGCGACCGGCGTGACCATCCCGGTGCGACCGACTTGGAACCGGATTTCCTCGATCGTCGTCTCGGCGCTGCGCGGTTCGAACTTCCATGCGCATGCCCAGCGCGGATGCCGTGCGGTCGCCCCGAGCCGATCGCGTCCGGCGAGGTCCTCGAGCTTGATGACGATGCCGTCGACCTCGAGATCGAGGGCGTCGCGGCGGGCCTCGAGATCGGCGTGGTACGCCGCGATCGAGCGGATCGGCGCCCGCGCGCGATGCAACGAGCTCGTCGGCAGTCCGAGGTCGTGCAGCGCGGAGATCGCCTGGGACGCGGTTCGCCACCGAGCTCCTTCGACGGCCAGGATGTCGTACACGACGACCTCGAGCGGACGCGCTCTGGTGACCGCCGGGTCGAGCTGCCGCAGCGAGCCCGCCGCCGCGTTCCGTGGATTCGCGAAGACGGGTTTCTGCTGCTTCGCGAGCGCGGTATTGAGCGCGCGAAACGCGGACGGCCGCATGATCACCTCACCGCGGACCGCGAGTCGCGCCGGCGGCCTACCTCGCAGCGCGAGCGGCAGGCCTCGGATCGTGCGGACATTCGCCGTGACGTCCTCGCCGCGTTCTCCGTCGCCACGCGTCGACGCGCTCACGAGTCGACCTCCTTCGTAGACGAGCTCGACCGATAGCCCGTCGTACTTCGGCTCGAGTACCCACGTGCCGCTACGGTGGAGTGCGCGGGCGGTGACCTCCCCAAATCGCTGCACGGCGAGCTCGCCCGCGATCGCGTCGAGGCTGAGCATCGGCGCGACATGCCGGACGCTCGCAAACCTGGCACTCGGTGCGCCGGCCACCCGTTGGGTCGGCGAGTCCGCGGTCGCGAGCCCCGGGTGCGCACGCTCGAGAGCTGCGAGCTCGGCAAACAGTCGATCGTAGTGCTCGTCCGAGATCGCCGGACGGTCGAGCACGTAATAGCGATAGTCGTGCTCGCGAATCGTCTGCCGCAATCGATCGATGCGCCGGGACACCTCGGTCAACCGGCCGCGACGCGTGGCCGTCTTGTGGGCGAGCCCGATCATGGCAAGTGCCCTCGCGCGGTGGAGTCGCGCGTCCTGTTCGCATCGGAGACCCTGCCGCGCAAACGGTTCGCGAACCGCAAGGCAATCATGATGCCCGGGGCTGGCTGGCCAGCAGCTGCTGTCTGACGCGGATCCAGGCGGCGACGGCTCGCTGGGGATCGTCGAGATTGCCGTCTGCGCACGCCCAATCTGCACCGAACCACCATTGGTGCAATTCGCGACGGAGCTCGTGGATTGGATTCGCCTGTGCCATCGGGAACCTCACCATGTCCTGCAGCAAGTGACGTGCCGCTGCGAAAGAGCGCCACTACGAACACGAGGGCTGGCTCGGCCCTTGCTCGACTGCCGAGCATGAAGACTTCCCTGCCCACATCACGCGCACGCGATCTCATGGAGCGCGACGTCATCACGGTCACGCCGGAGACGCGCATCCTCGATCTCCACCGGTTACTCGTCGAAGAAGAGATCCATGGCGCGCCGGTCGTCGGAGACGACGGTCGCGTCCGCGGGGTCGTCTCGGCGCTCGATCTCCTGCGCGTCGTTCGCGACGAGCTGGAGCCCGGGGCCGGCGCCACCGCCACGACGTACTTTCGCGACGAGCTTCCCTATTCTGGCCCGGACTGGCTGGCGATGCCGGAGGACTTTCAAGATCGCATGCAAGACCTCACGGCCGAAGACGCGATGACGAAAGCGCTCGTGACCGTTGGACCGGACGCGGCCGTCGATGACATCGCACGCACGATGCTCGAGCATCGCGTGCACCGCGTTCTCGTGTGCGACGACGAGGCGCTGCTCGGCGTGATCAGCGCGTTCGATCTGCTGCGGGTGTTGTGTCGAATTCCGGCGACCCGGCCGCTGGATTCAGCGACCCGCCACACCGGCTATAGTCGCTGATCGTCGAGACCGCGAACCAGCGCCGACGAGGACCAACCGCCGGCGGTGCGCGAGCCGCGCGTCTTTGGTCTCACGTCAGCGCGTCGCCGGCCGTTGCGAGTCACGATGTTCGTGGGCGCGGGGCTCGGACTCCGGTCACCCGGATCGTCGCGAAGAACACGCACAGGTACAGCGAGAGCGCCGCCGCGAAGAAACACCAGACGGACGCGAACGCATAGTCGAAGAACACCCGCGTCGCCGCGGCCGAGACGATGACGGCCACGCCCGCATGAACCATCTTATGGATCGACGAGACGAACAGCGGCGTCGACACGACGATCAGATAGAGCGCTTGCCATAGGACCCCGGGGAAGAAGGTGAACACCGGCGACTCGCCGATGTTGTAGTGGATCGAATGGCGGCTGACCTCGAGAGCCAGCCATCCGGGACCCGTGACCAGCGGGATCATCAGGGCGAGCCCGATCCCGACGCCGAGCGCGGTCATCGCGCGCAGGAAGAACCGGGTTCTTCGAGAGCGCTCGACCAAGAGCATCGTGTACGGGATCCACACCGGCCAGAAGAACAGCGCGAAGAACAGGAACGACAGCGCGGCGACCTTGGTGAGCCCGGGGTCGCCTCGCTCGATGCCGGTCCACACCCAGCCCTCACAGAACTGCTGGACGCCGAACACGATCGGGATCATCGCCAACGGAACGTAGGCGCGATCCGTGCGCATAGCTTTGTAGACGCAATAGCTGCCGCCCGCCGCGAGCGTACCTGCGAGCGAGAAGCTCACCTCTGCGGAGACGCACATGTTCCGGCCTTTCGTGTGCGCCACGGGCGCGAGCTCGGTTCGCCGGACCTGTTCGGCATGATGTCAGCGGTGCGCGGGACGCTGAACGTCCGGCGCATCGATCTCGTCGAGCATGCGCTCGAAGGTCTCACGGCGCGTCCGCATCAAGCTCACGCGGGTCGCTTGCGCTTCTGATACGTAGCCACCAGCGTTGCTTCGGCCAGGATGTGACCAGCCATCGCGCGCTCGAGCTCGACCTTCGTCGGGCGTGCGAGCTCGAGGATGCGGTCGAGCGCGTAGAGCTTGAACACGTACCGGTGGCGACCGATCGGCGGACACGGACCGCCCCACGCCGCGCGTTTCCAGTCATTCAGACCGACGTGTCCGTTTGCGAGCTTTCCGATGCTCTCGTGGAGACCCTGACGGGTAGGTGGCAGATCGACGATCACCCAATGCACCCACGTCGTGGTCGGTGCTTCGGGATCGGGAGCATCTGGATCGTCGACGATCAGCGCCAGGCTGCGCGCCTGCGACGGCACGTCGATCCAATCCAGAGGTGGCGATACGTCGATGCCGTCGCAGGTGTACTTCGTCGGGATCTCGCCGCCGTCGCGAAACGCTGGAGACGTGAGCTTCATGGCGCTTCCGGCTGCACGGGTCGGGCCAGCGCATCGTCACGCAAGTTTGGCGCGGTCTTGATGAAACCATGTCAGTCGGGATCGCGCTTATCGAAGCGGTCTAGGTTCATCACCTTCGTCCAGGCCGCGATGAAGTCGCGGACGAACTTCTCGGCTGCGTCCGAGCTCGCGTAGACCTCGGCCAAGCTACGAAGCTGCGAGTTCGAACCGAAGATCAGATCGACGCGCGTGCCGGTCCACTTGAGCGCGCCGGTCTTGCGGTCGCACCCTTCGAACACATCGTGAGCGTCGGACGTCGCTTTCCACGTCGTATCCATGTCGAGCAGGTTCACGAAGAAATCGCTGGTCAGCGCCCCCGGTCGCTTCGTGAAGACGCCGTGCGGCGAATGTCCGACGTTGGTCCCCAGAACGCGGAGGCCCCCGACAAGGACCGTCATCTCCGGCGCCGTCAGCGTCAACAGTCGAGCTCGCTCGATCAGCAGATCCTCGGCCGACACGGCGTACCGCGCCTTCTGATAGTTGCGGAACCCATCGGCGATCGGCTCGAGCACGGCGAACGACGTCGCGTCGGTCTCCTGCGGCGAGGCGTCCATGCGCCCCGGCGTGAACGGGACGGTCACCGCGTGGCCGGCGTTCCTGGCCGCCTGCTCGACACCCGCACAGCCTCCGAGCACGATCAGATCGGCGAGCGACACCTTCTTGTTGCGGGACTGCGTGCTGTTGAACTCGGTGTGGATGCGCTCGAGCGCCGCCAGTACGTTCGCGAGCTGAGCAGGCTGGTTCGCCGACCAATCCTTCTGCGGCACCAGCCGAATGCGTGCACCGTTCGCACCACCGCGCTTGTCGGAGCCGCGGAACGTGGATGCCGATGCCCACGCGGTCGAGACCAGCTGCGAGACCGTGAGGCTCGATGCCAGGATCGCCTTCTTGAGAGTCGCGATGTCCTGATCATCGATCAACGCGTGGTCGACCGCGGGAATCGGGTCCTGCCAGATCAACCTCTCGGCGGGAACTTCCGGGCCGAGGTAGCGGGCGCGAGGCCCCATGTCGCGGTGCGTGAGCTTGAACCACGCACGGGCAAACGCGTCCGCGAACTGATCCGGGTGCTGCATGAAACGCCGCGAGATCTTCTCGTACGTGGAGTCGAACCGCAGCGAGAGATCGGTGGTCAGCATCGACGGCGCGTGACGCTTCGAGGGATCGCGAGCATCCGGCACCGTGCCGGCCCCCGCGCCGTGCTTGGGCCGCCACTGATGCGCCCCGGCCGGGCTCTTCGTCAGCTCCCATTCGTAGTTGAACAGGTGCTCGAAGAAGGTATTGCTCCACTTGGTCGGCGTCGTGGTCCACGTGACTTCGAGCCCGCTCGAGATCGTGTCACCACCGTTGCCCGCGCCCAGCCTGTTCTTCCAGCCGAGGCCCTGGTCCTCGATGCCGGCCGCTTCGGGCTCGGGCCCCACATAGGCCGCCGGATCGCCGGCGCCATGGGCCTTGCCGAAGGTGTGGCCGCCCGCGATCAGCGCGACCGTCTCTTCGTCGTTCATGGCCATGCGCGCGAACGTCTCGCGAATATCGAGCGCCGCGGCCATCGGATCGGGGTTGCCGTTAGGACCCTCCGGGTTGACGTAGATGAGGCCCATCTGGACCGCCGCGAGCGGATTCTCGAGGACGCGGTCTCCCGTGTAGCGCTTGTCGTCGAGCCACTTGGTCTCGGCGCCCCAGTAGATGTCGGTCTCGGGCTCCCAGATGTCCTCGCGTCCGCCGCCGAACCCGAACGTCGGCAAGCCCATCGACTCCAGCGCGACGTTGCCGGCGAGGATCATGAGATCGGCCCAAGAGATCTTGCGGCCGTACTTCTGCTTGATCGGCCACAGCAGCCGGCGCGCCTTGTCGAGGTTGACGTTATCCGGCCAGCTGTTGAGGGGAGAGAACCGCTGGCTGCCGTTGCCGGCTCCGCCGCGTCCATCACCGGTGCGGTACGTGCCCGCGCTGTGCCACGCCATGCGGATGAACAGCGGCCCGTAGTGACCGAAGTCGGCCGGCCACCAGTCCTGCGAGTCGGTCATGAGCGCCAACAGATCCTGTTTCAGACCGGCGAAGTCCAGGCTTTCGAACTCGGCGGCGTAATCGAAGTCCCTGCCCATGGGACTCGACAGCAACGAACGCTGGTGAAGAGTGTCAAGTCGCAGCTGGTTCGGCCACCAATCGCGATTCGACGCCCCGCTACCCGGCTGGCGTTTGAACGGACACGTTGCTTCGGTTGACATGATCTCTCCGTGGATGCGGTGGAGAAGGGCGTTGCATACGCAGTGCCGCGTGCAGAGCGCGCGAACGGCTCAAGCAGCGGCTCCAGCCCCTGGCTGGGACAACGACAAGAAGCTATGCGGTTCGAGCGCGGTCGCGAGCATCACGTCGTTGATGTCCTCGTGAGCGCGGTACGCGTCCGAGCGTCGATGTACCGCATCGGTCCAGAACGACATGATCGCACGGCGCAGATCCGCATAGCGCGCGAGGTCGCGCGCGTTCATTTCGTCCGCCGCGGCGAGGCCGATCGCGAGCCCGAGCTCGCGGAATGCGAGCCGGTGGCTCGCCGACAGGCGCAGATCGGGCTGCACGACGTAGCGCTCGAGACCGATGCGCGCTCCGTTCACGAGGGCATCGCGAAGGTCGCGATCCCGATCGAGCTGTGCGAGGCGATAGGCATCGACGAGTAGACCGCCGATGCCCAAGGGATCGGCGGTCGCGAGCGCCGATCTATCGATCAGGGCCCGGAAGTCCGCACCGGCTCCTCGGAGGTCGGGTGCGCGAACCGCGAGGGCTTCGGCGGTCGCGTCGACCTCGAGACACGTGACGAAGCCATCGACGGGATCGTGCTGTCCCATCGACGCGACCTGCGGTCGTGTCAGATCGACGCTCATCTTCCAGTGCATTCGCCGCCGGCCGCGCGCCTCGTAGACGAAGCGCCGGTGCGCGACGTCGGCGAGCTCGCACGCCCATGCCGCGAGCTTCGCGTTCCCGGTCATGCTCGCCGCACGAGCGAGTGCGTGCATCCACTTCGTGAGGTAGTGGAAATACTGGCCGTCGCGATCCCACTCGAGCCGGTCGTCGATCGGCTCGCCCGGGCCGCGCTCGGCGAGCGGCTTGCCGATGCGAAGGCCGCCGATGGTCGGATGCATCGCAGCTTCCGCGTCGGCGAGTCCGCTGATCCAGCCGCGGCGATCGCCGTCCGCACGATGGCGGCCGAGCTCGCGATGTACGAGATCGACGAGCCGGAGCGCGAGGTCGCTCCGCCCGAGACCGAGGAAGTTGCAGACCGCAAACGCGTCGGTCCAGAGATAGCGACGTTGCGACGCCGATCCCGTGAGCCCTGTTCGCTCGGCGAAGCTCGTCATCAGATCGATCGCGGTCACCACATCGCCAACATGGCTGCGAATCACGCCGATGCAACTCGCAGAATCTGCGTGGTCGGATTGCGGTCGCGCCAACGTTGCGCGGGTGCCGGACTGGCGCCTGCTCCTTCGGGCACGGCACGTCGCATGCTCTTGGCTGCCGTATGACCCCAGATATCGTCACGCGCCGTGCGCTCATGGTCGAACGTCAGATCCGCTCCCGTGGAGTACGCGATACCCGCGTTCTGGCCGCCATGGCCGCGGTTCCACGCGAGGCATTCCTGCCGCCCGAGCTCGCCGAGCACGCGTACGACGATGCACCGCTCCCGATCGCGGCCGGCCAGACGATCTCGCAACCGTTCATCGTCGCGCTCATGACCGAGGCGCTCGAGCTGCGCGGCGATGAGACCGTGCTCGAGATCGGGACCGGCTCGGGCTATGCCGCGGCCGTCCTGGCGAGCGTCGCCAAGCGCGTGTTTACGATCGAGCGGATCTCGGAGCTCGCGGACCTCGCGCGCACGCGGCTCGCCGAGCTGGGCTATGCCAACGTCGAGGTTCGCTGCGGCGATGGCACGCTGGGTTGGGCCGAGCACGAGCCGTTCGACGCGATCGTCGCCGCGGCCGGAGGGCCCGATCTCCCGACCGCATTGCTCGACCAGCTCGCGATCGGTGGCCGGCTCGTGATGCCGATCGGATCGAGCCGAGACCAGCAGCTGGTTCGGGTCACGCGCACCGGCGAGCAAGAATTCCAACGTGAAGACCTCGGGGCGGTTCGCTTCGTCCCGCTGATCGGCGCGCACGGCTGGGCCGAGACCGGCGACGTGCGCGGCGATCGCGGCGTGTGGCCGCCGCGCAACCCGGGGCCGCTGCGTGCGCCGGCGCCGGCGTCGCAGCCCGCGCTGGTCGCGAAGCTCATCCGGGAATGTGCGGAGCCGATCGCGAGGATCGAAGACGCGCCGCTCGATGGTCTGCTCGAGCGGATTGGCGATGCGCGAATCGTCCTGCTCGGCGAGGCCACGCACGGCACGTCGGAGTTCTATCGGATGCGCACTCGGATCACGCAGGAGCTGGTCAAGCGCCACGGCTTCTCGACGGTCGCGATCGAGGGCGACTGGCCCGATGCCGCCGCGGTCGACCGCTACGTGCGCGGGTTGCCGCCACGACCGCGCCCGTGGGTGCCGTTCTCGAGGTTCCCTACGTGGATGTGGCGAAACCGCGAGGTCGACACGCTGATCGAGTGGCTGCGCGCGCATAACGCGGAGACCTCACAGCGCGTCGGCTTCGCCGGCCTCGATCTCTATAGCTTGTACACGTCGGCGTCCGAGGTCGTGCGTTACCTCGATCGCGTCGACCCGGAGGCCGCCAAGGTCGCGCGCGAGCGCTACGGGAAGTTGACGCCGTGGCAACACGACCCGGCGGCGTACGGCCGCGCGGCGCTCGTCGGCCGGATCCAACCGTACGAGAAGGACATCGTCGCGATGCTGCGCGATCTGCTCGCGCGGCGACTCGACTATTCGGCGCAGGACGGCGACGAGTTCTTCGACGCCGCGATGAACGCTCGCGTGGTCGCCGGTGCCGAGCGCTACTACCGCGCGATGTTCTACGGGGCTGTCGAATCGTGGAACCTCCGTGACCAGCACATGTTCGACACGATCCGGTCGCTCCTCGCGTACCGCGGCGAGGCGGCGAAGCTCGTGATCTGGGAGCACAACTCGCACGTCGGCGACGCGGGGGCGACCGAGATGGGCGCGCGCGGCGAGCATAACGTCGGGCATTTGTGCCGCGAGCTGCTCGGCGACGCCGCATACCTCGTCGGGTTCGGGACCGACCACGGCGTGGTCGCCGCGGCACACAACTGGGACGAGCCGATGGAGCGCATGCGCGTGCGTCCGTCTCGCGACGACAGCTACGAACGCCTTTGCCACGACGCCGCGATCCCCGCCTTCCTGTTGCACCTGCGCGATCCGATCCGGCGAGAGCTGCGCGACGAGCTCGCCGAGCCGCGACTCGAGCGCGCGATCGGCGTCGTCTACCGGCCCGACACCGAGCTCGCGAGCCACTACTTCCAGGCCGTCCTGCCGGCACAGTTCGACGAGTACATCTGGTTCGACGAGACCGATGCGGTCGAGCCGCTGGCTACCGGCGAGAACATCGCATCGTCGGGGCATCCCTTCGCGGCGTGAACCGCATCCGCGCAGACCGTGCGCGATTCAGACGCAACGATGCGATGTCGGGTGGCACGGATCGCGCACCAAGCCGGAGGCGAGGTCGCGAATGATCAAGGTAGCAATCAACGGGTTCGGTCGAATCGGTCGGCTCGTCGTCAGTGCGATGCACGAACGTGGTGTTCTCGGCAACGACGTGAACGTGGTCGCCGTGGTCGACGTGTCCACGAATGCCGACTACTTCGCGTATCAGCTGAAGTACGACTCGGTGCACGGCCGGTTCAAAGGGGAAGTCCGGACCGAGAAGAGCACCCCCGAGAACAAGGAGAACGACGTCATCGTCGTCGACGGCTGTAAGATCCGTTGTCTGCCCGCGACCAGGGACTTGTCGCTGCTCCCGTGGAGGGCACTCGAGGTCGACATCGTGATCGAATCGACCGGTCTGTTCACCGACGCGGATCTCGCCCGCGGCCACCTCGCGGCGGGTGCGAAGAAGGTGATCCTCACCGCACCCGGCAAAGGCGTGGACGTCAAGACGATCGTCATGGGCGTGAACGACGATGGATACGATCCGCGCAGGCATCACCTCGTCTCGAACGCCTCGTGCACCACCAATTGCCTGGCGCCGATCGTCCACGTGCTCATGAAGGAGGGAATCGGGATCGAAGCCGGTCTGATGACGACGATCCATTCCTACACCGCGACCCAGAAGACGGTCGACGGGCCGAGCAAGAAGGACTGGCGCGGAGGTCGCGCGGCCGCGATGAACATCATCCCGTCTTCGACGGGCGCCGCGAAGGCGGTGGGCGAAGTGATCCCCGCGACGAAGGGGAGGCTCACCGGCATGTCGTTCCGGGTCCCGACGCCGGACGTCTCGGTAGTCGATCTGACGTTCCGTGCGATGCGCGATTCGTCGATCGAAGAGATCGACAAGCTCCTCCGCAATGCCGCTGGCTCCTACCTCGAAGGCATCCTCGGCGTGACCTCGGACGAAGTCGTCTCGACGGACTTCATCCATGACGATCGCTCGTCGATCTACGACGCCCGCGCGACCCTCGAGAACAACCTCAAAGGCGAGAAGCGCTTCTTCAAGATCGTGAGCTGGTACGACAACGAGTGGGGTTACTCGATGCGCGTCGTCGACCTCGCGCTATTCATGGCGAAGCAAGGTGTCGACAAAGGCGATCATGTCGAGCTCAAGACCATCGACGATATCGCCGGACAACTGCGGGGCAAGCGCGTGTTCATCCGCGTCGACTTCAACGTGCCGATGCTCCGCGGAAAGATCACCGACGATTTCCGCATCATCTCGGCGCTGCCGACGATTCGCAAGGCGATGCAGGCGGGCGCCAAGGTGATCCTCGCGAGTCACCTCGGGCGTCCGGCAGAGAACGGCTACGAGGAGGCGCTCAGCCTCAAGCCGGTGGCGGCGAGGCTACAAGAGCTGCTCGGCAAACCCGTCAAGTTCGTTCCCGATTGCATCGGCGCCGAGACCGAGAAGACCGTGGCGGCGCTGCAGGACGGTGACGTGGCGTTGCTCGAGAACCTGCGGTTCTACAAGGGCGAAGCGGCCAACGACGCCGAGTTCGCGGCGAAGCTCGCGCGGCTCGCGGACGTTTACGTGAACGATGCGTTCGGGACCAGCCACCGCGACGCGGCGTCGATGACCGGCGTGCCGAACCTGCTCAAGGGCGGCGTCGCCGGCTATCTGGTGAAGCGAGAGGTCGAGGTGATCGGCGATGCCCTCAAGAACCCGGCTCGCCCATTTGTGGCCGTGCTCGGCGGCGCGAAAGTGTCGGACAAGATCTTGATGATCAAGAACCTCCTCAACATCGTCGACGAAGTGCTGATCGGAGGGGCGATGGCCTACACCTTCATGAAGGCGATCGGTCTCGAGGTCGGCGGCTCGAAGTACGAGCGGGTCGTGCTCGACAAGAAAGGGGTCGAGAAGCCCGTCCTCAAGATGGCGCAGGAGCTCCTCGACCTCGCCAAAGCGAAGGGCAAGACGATCATCTTGCCGATCGATCACGTCGTCGCCGACAAGCTCGACGCGGAGGCGCAGATCAAGATCGTCGACCATATCGAAGCCGGCTGGATCGGCGTCGACATCGGTCCGAAGACTCGCCAGCTCTACATCGACAAGTTGAGCCGGGCGAAGACCGCGTTCTGGAACGGGCCGATGGGCGTGTTCGAGATCAAGGGCTTCAACGAAGGGACGTTCGAGATCGCGAGGGCGTTCGCCGACATCACCGGGCGCGGTACGGTGACGATCGTCGGCGGTGGCGACTCGGCCGCGGCGATTCGCCAGATGGGGCTCGACGCCAAGGTCACGCACGTATCGACGGGCGGTGGGGCGGCTCTCGAGATGCTCGAGGGAAAATTCCTTCCCGGTGTGACCGCGCTCGATCTCAAGTAGCTGGTGCTCGCGTGCGCGACCGATCGCGCATTCCGCGCGGTCAAATGACCGGCGCCGCAAGCGCTGCGCGATCGGCCATCCGCTGCGGTCGCACGGCTGGCGATGTTCCTGCATCGAGTCGTTCCATGTCGGAGCGCAAGTGCCTCACGTGTCCGCTCACCGCCCGGCTCACCCAGATCGATCTCGACCGGACGCGGCTCGGAATTGTGATCGAGGCCTGTGACCGCTTCGAGCCTCGCACCGCGATCGCGTGCAGCCGCGAGTGCGCGCGCCGGATGGATCGGCGCGAGCGAGCCGAGGGCGGCGGTCCCCGAGAACGAGTCCTTGTCGTCTTTTCGGGCCGCGACGGCCGGAGCGAGGTGGTCGCGCGTGTCCTATCGGAGACCTTCGTTGGCGACGGTTTCGACGTCGAGCTCGGGAACGCCGACACGGGTGCGGCGCCTCCTGCCGATTACGACGCGATCGTCATCGGCTTGGCGCTCCGTTTCGGCGTCCGCGCGCCGAACGCCATCGACTACATCATGCGTCATCGCGACGTCCTCGGAACGATGCCCGCATTCGTGTTCTTCGTCGCGCACGACCTCGTCGCGCGCGGTACAGACGAGTACCTCCGCAGGTTGACCCGGCGCACGCGCTGGCAACCTACCGACGCGGCGACGTTCACGCCCCCGCACGTCGAGCACGGTGCGCTCTGGGGCTGGCTAGCGTGGTTTCGCGATCACTCGAGAGCAGCATCCACGCGGGTGCTGGTCGATTGGTCGCTGCCGGTCCGGGCTTGGGCGCTGCAGATCGCGGACGCCGTTCCGACCAGCGCCGGCGCATGAGCCGCGGCGCGAGTTCGCCCGGACGACTCCTCCGGATCCAACCGATCGCGGTCGAATAGTCGACTTCGGGGCTCTCGGACTCGTGAATCGACGTCCACAGCCACACGACGGTCCACCGAGCACTGGCCGTGCCGGGAACTCTCCGGTATCCGCGGACGCGAGCGCGAGTGCGGGGACTACTACGACGTAGTACCGGCGGCGCCGACCGAGAGCCGGGTAGCGTGAGGTGATCCGCAGGGGCTCGATGAGGGAACCGGATCGCTCGAACATCCGCCACGCGGCGCGCATCGTCACCGCAACGGAAGCGCGCGAGTGGGTCGCCGAGGGCGCGCAACGTCTTGCCGTCCCAGCGAGCGCATCCGTGCGAAGGGATGCCGTACACCTCGGCCTCGTCACCGGATCGGCGCGCCAGCTCGGCGAGCTCGCTCCAGCCGTCGGCCTCGCCGTGGGTGTCGAACGACGCCGGCACGACGCCGAGGCACGCGAACACCTCGGGCTCGCGACGCGCCGGAAACCGGATCCAGTGCCGACCGAGCAAGATCGCGCCGGCCGAGATGCCTTCCATCGGTTTGCCAGCCAGGGCGAGCTCGCGAACATAGGGCGCCAGGTCGCGGTCGTCGATCAACGCCATGCCGCGCTCGACATCACCGCCGGTGAAGAACACGAGGTCCGCGTCGGCGAGCTGGGTGCGGATCGCGCTCGTGGTCCGACTCCGCTTCGAGAGCTCGATCGGGACGATCCTCACGCGCGTGCCGAATACGAGCCGTTCGATCCGCACCGCGAAGCTTGGATCGTCGTTCGCCGCGGCCCCGACGAACGCGATCATAGGCCGCGCAACGCCGATCGCGGCGATACATTCGCGGTGATAACGAACGGACTGCCGTGAAGTCTCGGGACCAGCCCCTGCGATCAGATATGCACTCGACACCGCCCGCCAGCGTAGCATTCGCGAACGATCCGGCGCGCAGCCTCGCCGAGCTCGAGCGCGGCCTCCGCGAGGTCCAGGCATACGCCGCATGGCGTGCGTTCGATCCCGGACGCGCCACGGCGATCGACGAACGCTACGCGGCCTTGCCGACGACGACCAAGGAGCTGACGATCGCGCACGCGCCGCGCGGGTTCGTCCCGCAGTCTGCCGATCTCGATGCCGCGCTCGCGGCCCGTGATGCCGAGCTCGTGCGGACGAGCGGAACCACCGGGCCACCGGTAACGCTGGTCTGGAGTCAGGCATGGTGGGACGAGTCGGAGCGTCTGAGCTCCGCGCTGAACGCGTACATCGCCGCGGTCGCGGCCGGCGATCGCGAGGCCGTGCTCGCATCGGCTCGTTGCGTCGGCCCGGGACAGCGCGACCGCCCGCGTTCGGTAGCCGAGCGCACGCTCGGGCGCCTGCTGTTTCCCAACGAGCACGCCGATGTCGCGCGCTGGACCGACGAGGACGTGCGTCGGATGGCAGGCGAGCTCGTCGACTTCGAGCCCGCGCTGCTCGAAGCCGAGCCAGCCTACCTCGCGGCGTTCTGTGCGCGCGCCGAGCGGCTCGCGATTCGCTTGCCACGCCCGCGTGTGGTCACGCTCAGCTACACGAACCCGTCACGGGTTGAACGCGTGCGGATCGCGCGCGTGTTCGGCGCACCGATCGCGAGCTCGTACGGATCGACCGAGACCGGCACGGTGCTCGTCGAGTGCGAGCGCGGTCGCATGCACCACAACGCCGCGTCGTGTCGAATCGATTTCGTGCCGCTGCGCGATTCGCCCGCGATCGGGAAGCTGCTGGTGACGCCGTTCGGTCATCCGTTCGCATGCTTTTTGCGGTTCGACGTCGGTGACCTCGCGCGTCTCGCGACCGAGCCGTGCCCGTGCGGGCGCCCAGGCGGCGCGATCGAACGCATCGAGGGTCGCGTTCAAGAAGCCACAGTCGCGAGCGATGGGCGGATCATCACGGTCGCCGCGCTCGACGATGTTGTCGCGAGCGTGCCGACCTGCGAGCGCATCATCTCGTACCAGCTCGAGCAGCGCGCCGAGGGCGTACGCCTGCACGCGACTGCGACAGCCGCGTTCGATGTCGCGCAGCTGGCCGACACTCTCGGCGCACTCTACGGACGGTTGCCGATCGCGGTCGAGCGAGTTGCCTCGCTGGAGCCCGAGCCATCCGGCAAGTACGCGCGCGTTCGGCAGCGGATCGTGCTCGAGCAGGCGACCTGGTTCGCGAGCTGAATTTCTCATCCGACGCTCGAACGGCGATCGAGCGCAGGGTTTGCGCCGGTCGCGCGCTGCACCGCAAGGTCCGCGCGCATCTCGAGCGAACGGGGGCGACATCATGGAATGCGCCATGCAACCTGCCTCCGTCATGAAGCCAGACTCCGACCTTCAGAAGACGGTGATGCAGGCTCTCGCTCTCGATCCCCACGTCGACGAGTCGGCGATCGGGGTCTCGGTGCGGCACGGAATCGTCACGCTCGATGGGATCGTCCCCACGTATGCCGAACGCGACGCGGCGGCTTCAGTCGCTCATCACGTGCTCAGCGTCCAGGACGTTGCCAACGAGATCAGCGTGCGGCCCGGCTGGCACACGACACCGAGCGACTCGGAGGTCGCCGAAGCGGTCAGGAACGCGCTCGCGGAGACATCGACGGTCCCGCACGAACGGATCCAGACCACGGTGAGCGGCCGCGGCCACGTCATCTTGAGCGGCATGGTGTCGACGCTCCAGCAGCGCGACGATGCGGAGGCGGCTGTCCGCGCGTTGTATGGCGTCGAGATCGTCACCAACTTGCTCGAGATCGCGGCACCGGCGACCTCGACGTCCGTCTTACGCGATGCGGTCGAACATGCGCTCGAACGTCACATCGAACGGGACGCCGGTCGGGTCGGCATCGAGGTTCGAGGCGAGACCATCGTCGTGACGGGCTCCGTGGAGTCATCCGCACAACGTCGGGCCGTCGTCGGAGCCATCAAGGGCACCGCCGGCGTCAAGCGCGTCGACGATCGACTGCGCGTGGCGAGCTGAGGTCCCGTGGCGAGGACCTACGTTGCACCCCAAGTGCTTGTCCCGCGATTTCCGTCTCCCTTGTCAGGTCCGTTCGTGGCCGACGACGCGCGCACGCTGGCCGCGATCGAATCGCACTCGGGCCTGTCGGTCGACCTCGACGCGGCGTTCGAGAAGGCCGGCGCGCGTCCCACCATCGCCTTCGACCCACGCAGCACTCGCGCAGCGATCGTCACCGCGGGAGGTCTGTGCCCCGGGACGAACAACGTCATCCGCGCGATCGTCCTCGAGCTTCACCATCGCTACGGGATCCGCGACGTCTTGGGATTTCGTTACGGCTTCGAAGGCATGGCCGCCGCGAACGACCTCCCGCCGCTCCCCCTGTCCTTGCAGCAAGTTCGCCACGTCCATCGGCTCGGCGGCACGATGCTCGGCACGTCGCGAGTGCGACAAACTGCGACCACGATGGTGGACGCGCTGCAGCGGGATCGGATCGATGTCCTGTTCGCGATCGGGGGCAACGGGACCTTGCACGCGGCCGCCGAGATCGTCGGCGAGATCGACCGCCGCCGAATCCCGGTCGCCGTCGTCGCCATCCCCAAGACGATCGACGATGACATCGCGTACGTCGACAAGACGTTTGGCTTCGAGACCGCCGTCGAACATGCGCGTGCCGCGATCGACGCCGCGCACGCCGAAGCCCTCGCAGCGCGGAACGGAGTCGGCATCGTCAAGCTGATGGGCCGCGATGCCGGGTTCGTGGCCGCGCATGCCACGATCGCGAGCGCCGAGGCAAACTTCTGCTTGTTACCCGAGTATTCCTTCGCTCTCGGCGGAGCTGGCGGACTGCTCGCCTCACTCGAGCGACGTCTCGCGGCGCGAGGCCACGCGGTCATCGTCATTGCGGAGGGCTGCGGGAAGAGTCTCGCGACCCCGGACGCCGAACGCGATGCGTCCGGCAATCTTCGTTACGCGAGTGCTGCGCTCGATATCGGTCCTCATCTCTGCGAGGCGGTGAAGCACCACTTCGCGGCCATCGCTGTACCGATCGCCCTCAAGTACATCGACCCGAGCTACACGATCCGCGCGGCGCCGGCCAACGCCTCCGATGCGTTCTACTGTGCGGAGCTCGGCCGCTATGCCGTGCACGCCGTGCTGGCCGGCCGAACCGGCGTGCTCGTCGGGCGTTGTCACGGGGTCTACGCGCACGTTCCGATCGCGCTTGCGATCCAACAGGCGCCGCGCGTCGATGACGAGCTCTGGCAAGCCGTGCGCGAGGTGACCGGTCAGCCGCCGCTCTGACTCGCCTGGTGTCGCCAGCTCTGGAGGATGCGCATGTAGTTACCGCGCTCGAGCGCGGCCGGGTCCGGGCAGCGGACGAGGTTCATGCAGCCTTGCGCCTCGCGCAGCGATCGGTACTCGTGCTCCTCGAGCCAGGTCGCGAGTCCGTCGCGAACCGCGGACAGGTGCGAGGGACCGTGCTTGAGCAGCGCGGACACCATTTGAACGGCGTCCGCGCCCGCCATCACCGCCTTCACGGCATCGATCGGCGTGTGGACTCCGCCCGATGCCGCCAGCGACGCGTCGATCCGCCCGGACAAGATCGCGAGCCAGTGGAGCCTGAGCAGGAGCTCCGAGGAGTCCGACAGGTGGAGCACGGGCGCGTACTCGAGCGTCTCGGGATCGACGTCCGGTTGATAGAACCGATTGAACATCACGAGCCCGCGCGCTCCCGCGTGCACGATCTCCCGCGCCAGATGCGCCAGCGAGCTGTAGAACGGAGACAGTTTCACCGCGATCGGGATCTCGACCGCGGTCGTCGCGGCGCGGACGGTCTCGAGCAACCGGCGCTCGACGGATTCGCCCGTCCGATCTGGATCGATCGCCACCTCGTAGACGTTTAGCTCGAGCGCGTCGGCTCCAGCTTGCTCGATGAGGCCGGCGTAGCGCAGCCAGCCCGATGGCGTCGTCCCATTGAGCGACGCGATCACCGGGACATCGACCGCGGCCTTGATCGCGCGGATGCGCTCGAGGTAGGCGTCCGGCCCCAAGGCGAACTCCGACCGGGCCGGAAAGTACGTCGTCGCCTCTCCGAAACTCTCGGCGACCGCGTCGTGGTGTCCGAACGTCGCCTGGCGCTCAGCGTCGATCTGTTCCTCGAACAGCGAGTGCAGGACGATCGCGGCGGCGCCCGCGTCCTCGAGACGCCGCACCATGTCGAGGTCATCGACCAGCGGAGAAGCTCCAGCCATAAGTGGATGGGAGAGCTCGAAACCGAGGTAGGTGGTCGAGAGATCCATGCTCGCCTAGCCTTTCTTCGCCGCGGCCGCGGCAAGGGGAGCCGATGCGCCCGGCGCGCCAGCCGGCGCGAACGGCACGGCGAGCTTCGCGAGCTGTTCGTAGAGCGCGACCCGGTTCCGATTGTGTTGCCGGGCGGTCTCGAGCAGGGTTCGGTACCGTGCGGGGTCTTGGTCCTCGACCATGCGGAAGCGCGACTCGTTTCGCATGTAGGCGCCGAGGTCAGCGTGCGGCGGCGGCGAGTCGAGCTCGAGCGGGTTCTGACCCGCCGCGAGGCGCCGTGGATCGAAACGGTACAGCGGCCAGTACCCCGACGCGACCGCGAGCTTCTGCTGGTCGGCACCGTGAACGAGGTCGTAGCCGTGCGCGATGCACGGGCTCATCGCGATCACGATCGAGGGACCCGGGTAGCTCTCTGCTTCGAGCATCGCCTTGACGGTCTGCGCATCTTTGGCCCCGAACGCCACGCGTGCGACGTAGGTATTTCCACTCACCATGGCCATCAGGCCGAGATCCTTCTTGGGGAGTGCCTTCCCAGCGATCGCGAACTTCGCGGATGCGCCGATCGGCGTCGCCTTCGACTGCTGGCCACCGGTGTTCGAGTAGACCTCGGTGTCGAGCACGAGGACGTTGACCTTGCGCCCGAGCGACAGCACGTGATCCAAGCCGCCGTAGCCGATGTCGTACGCCCATCCGTCGCCGCCGACGATCCACACCGCCTTCTTGATGAGGTAGTCGGCGAGCGCGTCGAGTCGCCGCGCGTCGGCGCCGTCAACCTTCGCGAGCGCGCGCCGCACCGCCGCGACACGATCTCGTTGCCGAGCGATCGCGGCCTCGCTCGCGGTCTCCGCCGAAAGGATCTCGGCGACGACCGTGTCACCGAGGCGCGAGCCGAGCTTCGCGAGGAGCGTGCGTGCCTCGGCCTCGTGCCGGTCCACCGCGAGCCGAAAGCCGAGCCCGAACTCGGCGTTGTCCTCGAACAGCGAGTTCGACCAGGCGGGCCCACGTCCGTCGCGGTTCGTCGCATACGGCGTCGTCGGCAGGTTGCCGCCGTAGATCGACGAGCAACCGGTCGCGTTCGCGATCAGCAAGCGGTCGCCGAACAGCTGCGTGAGGAGCTTGATGTAGGGAGTCTCTCCGCAGCCGGCACACGCACCCGAGAACTCGAACAGCGGCTCGCGAAACTGGGACTCCTTGACGTCGAGCGCGGCGCTGGTTCGATCGGCCTCGCGAATGGTCTGAAAGAACTCCCACGATGAGCGCTCGCGCTGGCGGATCGGAGCTTGCGCGACCATGTCGATCGCCTTGTGCCGAGGGTTCGAGCGATCCTTTGCCGGGCAGACCGCGACGCACAGGCCACAGCCCGTGCAGTCCTCCGGCGCGACCTGGATCGTGTAGCGCAGCGCGGGCGCCTCGCGCGCCTTGAACGGCATCGAACGGAACGCGGTAGGCGCGCCGTCGAGCTGCTCGGGCGCGTAGACCTTCGCGCGGATCACGGCATGCGGGCAGACGAGCGCGCACTTGTTGCACTGGATGCAGATCCCCGGATCCCATTGCGGGATCTCGACGGCGAGGTCGCGCTTCTCCCAGCGCGCAGTTCCGAGCGGCCAGGTACCGTCCACGGGAAACGCGCTCACCGGGAGGCCATCGCCCTTGCCCGCGAGCATCACCGCGGTGACGCGCTGGACGAAGTCTGGAGCTACCCCGGGGACGATCGGCGGCATGGTGCGAGTCGCCGTGACGTGTGCGGGCACGGCAATCTCGTGCAGGTTCGCGAGCGCGGCATCGACGGCTGCGAAGTTGCGCTCGACGATCTCCTCGCCACGCTTCGCGTAGGTCTTCGCGATGGCGGCCTTGATCTTCGCGATCGCCTCATCGCGCGGGATCACGCCGGACAGCGCGAAGAAGCAGGTCTGCATGATGGTGTTGATCCGCCCGCCGAGCTGGGCGTCGCGCGCGACGCGTGCGGCGTCGATCGCGAACAGCCGGATACGCTTCTCGATCGCGGCGGCCTGGACCTCCAGGGGAAGCGCGTCCCAAACCTCGCCAGGCGCTTGCGGCGAGTTCAAGAGGAAGGTCGCGCCCGGTGCGGCTTGATCGAGCACGTCGTAGCGGTCGAGAAACCGGGGCTGGTGGCACGCGACGAAGTTGGCGCGCCGGATGAGGTGGCTCGAGCGGATCGGTCGCGGGCCGAACCGGAGGTGCGAGATCGTGATCGCGCCCGACTTCTTCGAGTCGTAGACGAAGTAGCCCTGCGCGAACAGCGGCGTCTGCTCGCCGATGATCTTGATCGAGTTCTTGTTCGCGCTCACCGTGCCGTCCGCGCCGAGCCCGAAGAAGACCGCGCGGGTGGTGTCCTCGGGCTCGATCTCGAATGCATGATCGAGGGCGAGCGAGAGGTGCGTGACGTCGTCGGTGATCCCGACCGTGAAGTGCGGGCGCGGGCGTTCGCGCGCGAGCTCGTCGAACACCGCCTTGGCCGCCGCGGGCGAGAATTCCTTCGAGGACAATCCGTAGCGTCCACCGATGACCACGGGTTCGCGCGCGAAGCGTAGGTCGCCGGCCTGGCGCGCCTCGTGGAACGCCGTGACGACGTCCTCGTACAACGGCTCGCCGAGCGCGCCGGGCTCCTTCGTCCGATCGAGCACGGCGATCGCCCGGACCGTCGCCGGCAGCGCGCCGAAGAAGTCCGCGGCCGAGAACGGCCTATAGAGCCGCACCTTGAGGACGCCGACCTTCTCGCCGCGCACCGCGAGCCACTCGGCGGTCTCGTGTGCGGTCTCGGCGGCGGACCCCATGACGACCACCACGCGCTCGGCCTCGGGGTGGCCCACGTAGTCGAACGGCGCATAGCTTCGCCCGGTGAGCCTTGCGAACCGCTCCATCGCGTGCCGGACGATCGCGGGGGCGGCGAGATAATACGAATTCCCCGCCTCGCGCGCCTGAAAGAACGTGTCGGGATTCTGCGCTGTGCCGCGGAGCACCGGGTGATCCGGCGTGAGCGCGCGGGCGCGATGCGCGGCGATGAGCGACTCGTCGACCATGCCGCGCAGGGCCTCGTCGTCGAGGGTCGCGATCTTGTTGACCTCGTGCGACGTCCTGAACCCGTCGAAGAAGTGCAGGAACGGGATGCGCGACTCGAGCGTCGCCGCGTGCGCGATCGCGGCGAGATCCTGCGCCTCCTGCACCGAGCCCGACGCGAGCAGCGCGAACCCGGTTTGGCGGCATGCCATGACGTCGGAGTGGTCGCCGAAGATCGACAGCGCGTGCGTCGCCACCGTTCGCGATGCGACGTGCATGACGAACGGCGTCAGCTCGCCCGCGATCTTGTACATGTTGGGGATCATCAGGAGCAGGCCCTGCGATGCGGTGAACGTCGTGCCGAGCGCGCCCGCCTGCACGGCGCCGTGGATCGCACCTGCAGCGCCACCCTCCGCTTGCATCTCGACGACCTCCGGAATCGCGTTCCATAGGTTCGGTCGCCGCGCGGTGGACCACTCGTCGCAGTGCTCGCCCATCGGAGAGGCTGGCGTGATCGGATAGATCGCGATGACCTCGCTCGCCCGATAAGCGACCGAAGCGACCGCCTCGTTCGCGTCGAGCGTCGTCCATTCCGTCGGCGTCATCGACCGGTGCCTCGGCGCGCCATGGCGCTAGCGCCGCGCCTTTTCGGCTTCGAGGATCGTCACGGTCGTCTTCATGACCGCGTCGGGGTTGAGCGAGATGCTGTCGATCCCCTGCTCGACGAGAAAGCGCGCGAACTCGGGGTAGTCGCTCGGGGCTTGCCCGCAGATGCCGACCTTGCGACCGGCCGCCTTCGACGCCTCGATGACCGAGGCGATGAGCGTCTTCACCGCGTCGTTCCGCTCGTCGAAGATGTGGGCGACGATCGCCGAGTCGCGGTCGACGCCGAGCGTGAGCTGGGTGAGGTCGTTCGATCCGATCGAGAAGCCGTCGAAGATCTGCGCGAATTGCTTCGCCAGGATCACGTTGCTCGGGATCTCGCACATCACGTAGAGCTCGAGCCCGTTCTTGCCGCGCTCGAGGCCGTGCTTGGCCATCTCCACCGCGACGGCGCGGCCTTCCGCGACCGTCCGGCAGAACGGGATCATGAGCTTCACGTTGGTGAGCCCCATGTCGTCACGCACCTTCTTCATGGCCCGGCACTCGAGCGCAAAGCCGGCCTGATAGCGCGGGTCGTAGTAGCGCGACGCCCCGCGGAACCCGATCATCGGGTTCTCCTCCACCGGCTCGTACGCTTTGCCGCCGACGAGGTTCGCGTACTCGTTCGACTTGAAGTCGCTCATCCGGACGATCACGTCCTTGGGGTAGAACGCGGCCGCGATCATCGCGACGCCCTGGGCGAGTTTGTCGACGAAGAAACCGGGCTTGTCGGCGTAACCGGCGGTCAGTCGATCGATCTCGGCCTTGACGCCCGCGTCATCGAGTCGGTCGTAGTCCAGCAGTGCCAGCGGATGGACCTTGATGTAATTGCTGATGATGAACTCTTCGCGCGCGAGGCCGACACCATCGTTGGGAATGAACGAGAGCGCGAATGCGTCCTCCGGGTTGCCGACGTTCATCATCACCTTCGTGTGCGGCCGCGCGAGCGCCTTCAGGTCGGTACGCTCGATCTCGAACGCAAGCTTCCCCTCATAGACGACGCCCTCGTCACCCCCGGCGCACGACACGGTGACGATCTGTCCATCCTTGAGGACCTCCGTACCCTGCTCGGTGCCGACCACGGCGGGAAGCCCGAGCTCGCGGCTCACGATCGCCGCATGGCACGTGCGGCCGCCGCGGTTCGTCACGATCGCGGCGGCCTTCTTCATGATCGGCTCCCAATCGGGGTCGGTCTTGTCGGTGACCAGGACCTCGCCGTCCTTGAACTGCTGGAGGAACTGCGCGCTCTTGATCACGCGCACGGGACCGCTCGCGATCTTCTCGCCGACGCTCCGGCCCGTGACGAGGCTCTTTCCCTGCTCTTTTAGCTGGTAGGTCTCGAGGACGTCTTGCGCCTTCCTCGACTCGACCGTCTCCGGTCGAGCCTGGACGACGAACAGCTCCCCGGTGCGCCCGTCCTTGGCCCACTCGATGTCCATCGGGCTCTCGTGGCCCTTCTTGTTCGAGTAGTGATCCTCGATCTCGCAGCCCCAGCGCGCGAGCGTGAGGATCTCGTCGTCGGCAAGCGCGAACCGAGCGCGGTCCTCGGGCGCTACCGGGATGTTCTTGACCATCTTGCCGCCGCCGACGTCGTAGACGAGCTTGAACTCCTTGTTGCCGAGGCTCTTCTGCAAGATGGGGCGGCTGCCGGTCTTGAGCGTCGGCTTGAACACGTAATACTCGTCGGGGTTCACCGAGCCCTGGACGACGTTCTCGCCGAGTCCGTACGAGGCGTTGATGAGGACCACGTCCCGGAAGCCCGACTCGGTATCGATCGTGAACATCACGCCGGCGGCGGCGAGATCCGAGCGCACCATGCGCTGGATGCCGATGGACAGCGCGACCTTCGTATGGTCGAAGCCCTTGTCGGCGCGGTACGAGATCGCGCGGTCCGTAAACAGCGACGCGAAACACCGCTTGCAGCTCTCGATCAGCTCGCGATGACCCCGGACGTTGAGGTAGGTCTCCTGCTGTCCAGCAAAGCTCGCGTCGGGGAGATCCTCCGCGGTCGCGCTGCTTCGAACGGCGACGTCGACCGGCTCCGAGCTCTTGTCGCCGAGTCGATCGTACGCCTCGATGATCGCGCGCTCGAGCGCGTCCGGGAGCTCGGCCGCGAGGATCGCCTGCCGGACTTTGAGGCCGCGCGCGCGAAGATCGGCGAGGTCTCGCGTCTTCAAGCCGGCGAGGATGTCCTCGAGCTTGCGATCGAGCTCGGTCTCGCGAAGGAACTGGCGGTAGGCATCCGCCGTCGTCGCGAAGCCGTTCGGGACCTTGACGCCCCTCGGAGTGAGCTGCCGATACATCTCACCGAGCGAGGCGTTCTTGCCACCCACGTCCGGGACGTCCTCGATGCCGATCTCGCTGAACCAACGAACGAGCGCTGTCTTGCCGGTCTTCGTCACGATGCGACCTCACGGTGAGCTGGATGAAGCGGCATCGATGACCGAGTCCGCTGACGCGATCACGAGTTGCAACGGCCGTGCCTCGTATCTGGCCGGACCCGCTAGGTGACTACGAAAGCAACGGTTCGCTCATGGGACCGTGGCGCCTGGCGCTATGCGCTCGTTATCGCGATCTCGTTGTAGATCGCGGCAAGGGGTATCTGGTTCTCCAGGCACGCGCGCAAGCGCGTCTCGCTCGGCTTGCCACGCAGGCTCGCGAGCACTCGCGCCGGAGTCCCCCAGTCGTTCCATCCGACGTCGATCATCGTGACGAGCGCGAGCTCCGTCGCCAGCTGCAACAGGTCGCGGCTAAAATCTGCGGACGCCAGGCCGTCAAACGCCTCGCGGATCGACCCGCCGCCCGAGGCCCACGCAGCGAACCGCTCGGCATGCACCGGCAGGTGGGAACGGACGAGCTGATCGAGCGACGCGATCGGCGCCGCGAACACGAAGGTGTTCCATAGCCCACCGTCGCGCTGTAGGCGTGCTGCGAGCTCGCGGTCCGGCTTCTCGACGAAACCGTCGACCGTCATGACGCCCGGCCCGATCGCGGTGCCGGGGACGATCCATCCGTAGTCCGGATCGGGCGCATCGGGCGTGGTCCCGACCAACACGACGCGATCGAGCTGCCGGCTCGCCGAGGCCGCGGCTCGCGCGGCGTTCAGGAAGCCGCATTCGTCAGCGACATAGTGGTCGCTCGGGAACACCAGGACGTTGCCCGCGTGATCGTGAGCTCGGATCCACGCGACGCCGTAAAGGATCGCGACGGCGGTGCCGAGGCTGGCAGGCTGAATCAGCAGCGTGACCCCGTCGAACGCTTCGAGTTGCGCGCGCGCGAGCGCGGTGTGTTTCGGGCCGACCACCACGACGATGCGGTCGCGCGGCACGATCTGCTCGACGCGTGCGACGGTCTCCTGGAGCATCGAGCGGGCGCCGTCGAGCGCAGCGAACTGCTTGGGCATCGGCTGCCCGTAGAGCGCGGAAGTAAGGGAGGCCAGCCGCGTTCCCTCGCCGCCTGCAAGGATCACTGCCCAGGTTCGCTCGTCGTTCGTCATCGGTGCTTGCTCGGAACACAGCAAGCCGCGATCCAGCGTGTATCTCGTCAGCCGGATCGTTCACGCGCAAATCTAGCGGGCGGGGTACTCTAGCCCGCGGCGATTGCGCGCTCCCGGCGACACGCAAACCGATCACGCCGAACCCTAGGTCAAACGTGCCGCGTTGCGCGGGCACGACACCTGCACTTCACACGTCGCCGCCGGCACGTGCAGATCGCCGTTCGAGCAAGCCATGCTTCACGCTCACACGCGCGTCGGCCACCCGATCTACAATCTCCTGCCCACGCACATCGAGGGCTTCGATTCACTGGCGGACCTCGCCCTGGACCTGCGCTGGTCGTGGAGTCACGCCACCGACGAAGTCTGGCGGCAGCTCGATCACGAGCTGTGGGAGCGCACGCACAATCCGTGGGTCGTCCTGCAAACCGTCTCGCGCGATCGAATCGAGCGTGTGCTGGCTGACCCGATGTTCCGCAAGCAGGTCGATAGTCTCGTCGAAGCGACTCGTCAGGCGGCCGAAGCGCCGGCCTGGTTTCAGCGGGCTCATGCGAACTCCCCGCTGACGTGCACTGCGTATTTCAGCATGGAGTTCATGTTGAGCGATGCGCTGCCGGTCTACGCCGGTGGGCTCGGCAACGTGGCCGGTGATCAACTCAAAGCCGCCAGCGATCTCGGCGTGCCGGTGGTCGGCGTCGGCCTGCTGTATCAGCAAGGCTACTTCCGACAGGTGATCGACAAGAATGGAGAGCAACGGGCCCTGTTCCCGTACAACGATCCCGGACAGCTTCCGATCACGCCATTGCGCCAGCCCAACGGCGAGTGGTTGCGACTAGAGATCGCCCTCCCTGGATACTCGGTGTGGCTGCGCGCCTGGCAGGTCCAAGTCGGCAGAGTGAAGCTGTATCTGCTCGACACCAATGACGCGACGAATTTTCCGGCGCATCGGGGAATCACGAGCGCGCTCTACGGCGATGGACAGGAGTTGCGTCTCGCGCAGGAGCTGCTCCTCGGGATCGGTGGATGGCGACTACTCCGCACGCTCGGGCTCAGACCAGAGGTCTGTCATCTCAATGAAGGGCATGCGGCGTTCGTGGTGGTGGAGCGTGCCCGCACGTTCATGGAGGATACAGGGCAGCCGTTCGACGTCGCGCTGGCCGTTACTCGAGCGGGGAACCTGTTCACGACCCACACCGCGGTGGCCGCTGGGTTCGACCGTTTCGCTCCAGACATGATCGAGCGATATCTCGGTCGTTATGCGGAGCAGAGGCTCGGCATCACATGCCACGAGCTGCTGGCCCTGGGCCGCCAGAATCCGAACGACTCGTCGGAGAGCTTCAACATGGCCTATCTGTCGATTCGCGGCAGCGGGGCCGTGAACGCCGTGAGTCGGCTCCACGGGAACGTCAGCCGACAGCTGTTCGAGCCGTTGTTCCCTCGATGGCCGATCGACGAAGTGCCCGTCGGGCACGTGACCAACGGGGTTCACGTGCCGACCTGGGACTCGGTGGCAGCCGACGATCTCTGGACGCGAGCCTGTGGCAAACACCGCTGGTTGGAGCCCACGGATCCCCTCGAGCAAAAGATTCGCGGCCTTTCCAATGCCGCGCTCTGGCAATCGCGCACCGCCGCCCGCGAGACTCTGATCGTGTACGCGCGCGAGCGGTTAGCGAGACAACTCGCGGCGTCCGGCGCATCGCGCGACGAGCTCGACCAGGTGAAGCAGTTGTTCGATCCCCGTGCGTTGACGCTGGGCTTCGCGCGCCGCTTCGCGACCTACAAGCGACCGAACCTGCTGCTGCATGACCGGCAGCGACTGCTGCGTTTGTTGGCCGACTCCCAGCGCCCCGTTCAGCTCATCATCGCCGGTAAGGCGCATCCCGCGGATCAGGCGGGGCAGGATCTGATCCGGGAATGGATCCACTTCATCCGCCAACCCGAGACGCGCCCCCACGTGATCTTCCTCGGTGACTACGACATGCTCGTGTCCGAGCACCTCGTTCAAGGCGTGGACGTCTGGATCAATACGCCGCGCCGGCCGTGGGAAGCGTGTGGAACCAGCGGCATGAAGGTGCTCGTCAACGGGGGCTTGAACTTGTCGGAGCTGGACGGCTGGTGGGCGGAGGCGTATGCGCCCGACATCGGGTGGGCGTTGGGGGACGGCCGCGAACACGGTGAGGATCCCGCATGGGATGCCGCCGAGGCAGACGCGCTGTACGGCCTGCTCGAGCGAGAGGTGATTCCCGAGTTCTATACCCGCGACGCACAGGACATCCCCACGGCCTGGGTCGCCCGGATGAGGGAGAGCATGGCGCGGTTGACTCCGCAATTCTCGACGAACCGGGTGGTCCGCGAATACGCCGAGCAACACTATCTGCCGGCGGCAACCGAGTACCGAGCGCGCGCGGCCGACAACGGCGCAGGTGGCAGAGCCATCGTCAGCTGGGAGCGTACGTTGAAGGACAAGTGGAGCGGGCTACGTTTCGGCGGGGTCACGGTCGAGACGACCTCGACGCAG
Organism: uncultured delta proteobacterium; assembly: GCA_963848295.1. Classification (GTDB taxonomy): domain Bacteria; phylum Myxococcota_A; class Polyangia; order Haliangiales; family Haliangiaceae; genus JABFXX01. The sequence continues at coordinate 1,893,766 of CAWKDB010000010.1, forward strand.
CACCTCTTCGAGGTGGAAGTGTCCCTGGGCGATATCGATCCGAGCATCGTGCGAGTCGAGCTGTATGCCGACGGGATCGACGGCAGCGGTCCGATCCGGCAGGAGATGACCCACGTCCCGGAGCCGGCCCGCGAACGAGTCGGGCGGGTCTATCGAGCGTCGGTTTCGGCGACCCGCTTCGCAACTGACTATACGCCGCGCATCATCCCGCATTACCCCGGCGTAGCGGTACCGCTGGAGGTCGCTCCCATTCTCTGGCGGCAGTGATCGCGCACACGGTTCGAGCGACATCGTCGATCTTTTGAACTCTCGCCGTCACGGCCCAGAGCCGCTGCCCGGAGCAGCGACATGCGCACGGCATGGTCGATGCAAGCGATGCTCTTATGACGGCCATCCGCATCCGGAGCGAGCGCCCCTGCGGCACCCGTAAGCCGTGCGCGCAAGCAGCTCGGTGGATCAAGGTGACGTACGACGATCGGTTCATACCGGCGATCTGGCCCGCCCCGGCGACGATCGACGGGCAGCGATGAGCGACCAGGCGAGCAAGCCGAACGTAGGCGCGGTCGTGGCGGTACGTGGCAGCGTCGTCGACGTCAGGTTCGACGCGCGGCTGCCGCCGATCTACTCGGTGCTTCGCGCTGGCGACCGCGGGCGCATCGTCATCGAGGTGCTGGCGCAGCGCGACGCGCATCACGTACGCGGGATCGCGCTCACGCCCACCGAAGGTCTCGCTCGCGGCATGGCGGTGGAAGACACCGGCGGCCCGTTGAAGGCGCCGGTGGGGAACGCGGTGCTGTCGCGGATGTTCGACGTGTTCGGCGATGTCATCGATCGCGGCGCGCCGTTGGCCGACGTCCAGTGGCGCTCGGTGCATCGAGCGCCACCGCCGTTGTCACGACGCTCGACCAAGTCCGAAGTGTTCGAGACTGGCATCAAGGTCATCGACGTGCTCGTGCCGCTCGAGCGCGGCGGCAAGGCGGGCCTGTTCGGCGGAGCGGGCGTGGGTAAGACCGTGCTGCTCACCGAGATGATCCACAACATGATCGGGCACCACGACGGCGTGAGCATCTTCTGCGGGATCGGCGAGCGCTGTCGCGAGGGTGAGGAGCTCTATCGCGAGATGAAGGAAGCCGGCGTGTTGCCGAACATGGTGATGGTCTTCGGCCAGATGAACGAGCCGCCGGGAAGCCGCTTTCGGGTCGGGCACGCGGCGCTGACGATGGCCGAGTATTTCCGCGACGACGAGCACCGCGACGTGCTGCTCCTCATCGACAACATCTTTCGCTTCATCCAGGCCGGCATGGAGGTCTCCGGCTTGATGGGCCAGATGCCGTCGCGTCTGGGGTATCAGCCCACGATGGGCACCGAGCTATCGGGGTTGGAGGAGCGGATCGCCAACACGGATACCGGCGCCATCACGTCGATCCAGGCCGTGTACGTGCCGGCGGACGACTTCACGGATCCGGCAGCGGTGCACACGTTCTCGCATCTCTCTGCCTCGATCGTGCTCTCGCGCAAGCGGGCGAGCGAGGGCCTCTATCCGGCGATCGACCCGCTGCAATCGAGCTCCAAGATGGCGACGCCGGGCATCGTCGGCGAACGGCACTACCGGGTGGCGGAGGAGATCCGGCGGACACTCGCCCAGTACGCGGAGCTCAAGGACATCATCGCGATGCTCGGTCTCGAGCAGCTCTCGCCGGAAGATCGCGACGTGGTCGGCCGCGCCCGCCGGTTGGAGCACTTCCTCACCCAGCCGTTCTTCACGACCGAGCAGTTCACGAGCCTCCAGGGCAAGCTCGTCAGTCTCGAGGACGCGCTCGATGGCTGCGAGCGCATCCTCGGTGACGAGTTCAAGGACTATCCGGAGAGCGCGCTCTACATGATCGGGCCGATCGAGGAGGCGAAGGCAAAAACGAAGCCCGCCGCATTCGCGCCGAAGGCCGAGCCACTTCCACCGGAGGCGAAGCCGCGACAGGAGGTCGACCGTGCCGCCGACACTCATGACGCTTAAGATCCTCCTGCCGTTCCAGGTCTTCGCCGAGAGCGCCCGCGTGTCGCGTATCGTCGCGGAGACACCTGAGGGCTCGTTCGGACTCTTGCCACACCGACTCGACTGCGTCGCCGCGCTCGCGCCCGGAATTCTGACCTACGAGACCGAAGCGGACGGCGAAGTCTACGTTGCCATAGATGACGGCGTGCTCGTCAAGGCCGGTATGGACGTGCTCGTCTCCGCGCGGCGGGCTCTCGGCGGAGCCGACCTCGCCGGACTGCGCGCTTCGGTGGAGCAAGAGTTCCTGACGCTGGACGAGCGCGAAAGGAGCGTGCGTTCGGTCATCGCGAAACTGGAGGCTGGGTTTCTGCATCGACTCGCGAGCTTTCAACATGAGTGACGAACCGACCAAGCAACCCGCGAAGAGCGCGCCGACGCTCGCCGAGCAGGTCGGCGCGAAGGCGGCGCGCAAGCTCAAGGCGCGGCGGAACACGCACGGCGTCTGGTTCGGCCTGGGCATGATGGGCCTCATCGGCTGGTCGGTCGCGCTCCCGACGCTGCTCGGCGCGGCGCTCGGATACTGGCTGGATCGCCGCCACGCCGGCGAGCATTCGTGGACGCTGGCGCTGCTGGTGGCCGGGCTCGTGCTCGGCTGTTTCAATGCGTGGCATTGGATCGCCAAAGAAGACAAGGCGATGGGGGAGGATGACGATGAGTGAACCGGTGGCGCTCGTGCTCGCGTGGGCGGCTGGAAGCGGGCTCGGTGCGATCTTCTTCGGCGGCCTCTGGTGGACGGTTCGCAAGGGCGTTACGGCCAACCAGCCCGCGCTGTGGTTCTTCGGCAGCTTGCTCGTACGGATGGGCGTTGCCCTGGCCGGCTTCTACGTCGTCTCCGGAGGCCATCTGGATCGGTTGCTCGCGTGTCTCTTTGGATTTGTCGTGGCACGCCCGGTCGTGACATGGCTGACGCGAACGCGACCGGCACCGGAGGCGGGCCATGCACCTTAGTGCCGATCAGATGATCTTCTGGCACCACGGGGTCCTGAAGCTCAATGGAACGATCGTGTTCACGTGGGGACTGATGTTCGTGCTGGTCGTCGGCTCGAAGCTCATCACACGCAGGTTATCCACGGAGCTAGAGCGTTCTCGCTGGCAGAACCTGCTGGAGATGATCGTCATCAACATCGAGACGCAGATCGAAGAGGTCGGCCTCCCCCATCCCGAGAAGTATCTCGGCTTTCTGGGCACGCTCCTGTTGTTCCTCGCCACGGCCAACCTGTTCACCGTCATCCCCGGCTACCAGCCGCCGACCGGCTCGCTCTCGACCACCGCCGCACTCGCGCTGTGCGTGTTCGTCGCCGTGCCTTGGTTCGGCATCAAGGAGCAGGGGCTCGGCGACTACCTCAAGTCGTACGTCGAGCCGACGTTCATCATGCTTCCGTTCAACATCATCAGCGAGGTCTCCCGCACCCTGGCTCTGGCCGTGCGCCTGTTCGGCAACATGATGAGCGGCGTGATGATCATCGGCATTCTGCTCACCATCACTCCATTCATCTTCCCGATCGTCATGACGACGCTCGGTCTGCTGACTGGCATGGTGCAGGCTTACATCTTCAGCATCCTCGCGGCGGTCTACATCGCCGCCGCGACAAGCGCGCGCAGACCGAAGCGTGCCGTCAAGACGTGAACCGACACGAGTGACCGAGAGGACAAACCATGGACAACATGACAATCATCGCGGTGGCATCCATTGTCATCGCCGGCATGACGATCGCGGTCGGCAGTCTCGGGCCCGCGCTGGCGGAAGGCAGGGCGGTCGCGACGGCGTTGAGCTCGCTCGCCCAGCAGCCGGATGCGTCCAAGACGATCACGCGGACCTTGTTCGTGGGTCTAGCGATGATCGAGTCGCTGGCCATCTATTGCTTTGTGGTCGCGATGATCCTGATCTTTGCCAATCCGTTCTGGAATCACGTCATCTCCCAGACTGCGCCGAAGTGACTCGTGCTGATCGACTGGTACACCGTCGGCGCGCAGGCGCTCAACTTCGTCATCCTCGTGTGGTTGATGAAGCACTTCCTGTACAAGCCCGTGCTCCGCGCCATCGACACGCGCGAGAAGCTGATCGCCACCGAGCTCGCAGATGCCGCCGCGAAGGAGGCCGAGGCCCATAAGGAGCGTGACGAATTCCAGCACAAGAACGAGGAGCTCGACCGGCAGCGCGTGGCGCTGTTGAAGAAGGCGTCCGACGATGCCAACGCGGAACGCCACCGGCTTCTCGACCATGCCCGCCGGGCAGCCGACGCGCTGAGAGCGAAGCAACAGGCCGCGCTGCGGGACGACGCCAGGAGCCTCCAAGAAGCCATCCAGCGCCGGACGCAGCACGAGGTCTTTGCCATCGCACGAAAGGCGCTGACAGATCTCGCCGCGACGGGTCTCGAGGAACGGTTCGCCGCCGTATTCACTCGCCGGTTGCGAGAGCTGGACGGCGCGACGAAAACCGATCTCGCCAAGGGCATCAAGGCGGCGTCCGACTCCGCGCTCGTTCGCAGCGCGTTCGAGCTGCCCGCCGATCAGCGCGCGGTGATCCAGAACGCGCTCAACGAGACGTTCTCCGCCGATATCCATGTCCGGTTCGAGACCGCGCCGGATCTCGTCAGCGGGATCGAGCTCGCCACGAATGGCCAGAAAGTCGGCTGGACCATCGCCGAGTACCTTGGTTCGCTCGAACGGGGCGTGGACGAGCTCTTGAAGGAGAACGCGAAGACCGAGATCAAAGCCGAGCCCACGCCGGAAGCCAAGAGCGAATGAACAGCACGCCTGACAGCTTGCAGAGCGTCTTCGACCGCGCGTTCGCCGAGATCGCGGAGGTGCGCCACGCCTTCACGCCGCAGCTGACGCCACGCGAGGTGGGCAGGATCACCAGCATCGCAACCGGGATCGCGAAGGTCTCCGGCCTTCCCGGCGTGGGCTTCGAGGAGCTCGTGAAGTTTTCCGGCGGCGTGTTCGGGATCGCGTTCAACGTGGACGAGGACGAGATCGGCGTCGTCCTGCTTGGCGACTACTGGCATCTACACGCCGGCGACGAGGTCGAGCGCACCGGCCGGGTCATGGACGTGGCCGTCGGCAATGGCTTGGTGGGACGCGTCATCGACCCGCTCGGTCGGCCACTCGATGGCAAGGGACCGGTGGTTTCCAGCAAGCGCCTGCCGATCGAACGCCCGGCGGCCCACATCATGGATCGCGCGCCGGTCACGGTGCCGCTTCAGAGCGGCTTGAAGGTCATCGACGCCCTTATTCCGATCGGGCGCGGCCAGCGCGAGCTGATCCTGGGTGACCGGCAGACGGGCAAGACTGCCATCGCGATCGACACGATTCTGAACCAGCGTGGCCGGGACGTCGCGTGCGTTTACTGCGCCATTGGTCAGCGCGCTGCCGCCGTGGCGAAAGTCGTGGCGATGCTGCGGGAGAAGGGCGCGATGGATTACACGGTCGTGGTCGTGACCGAGGGCAACGACCCGCCGGGTCTCGCATACATCGCTCCATACGCCGCGACGAGCATCGCGGAGCATTTCATGGAAGCGGGACGCGACGTGCTGATCGTCTACGACGACCTCACGCAGCACGCCCGGGCGTACCGCGAGCTCTCCCTCCTGCTCCGCCGTCCACCGGGGCGCGAGGCGTTCCCCGGCGACATCTTCTACATCCACTCGCGCCTGCTCGAACGCGCCACTTGTCTCTGTCCGGAGCTCGGTGGTGGCTCGCTGACCGCGCTGCCGATCATCGAGACCGAAGCGCAGAACATCTCCGCGTACATTCCGACCAACCTGATCTCCATCACGGACGGGCAGATCTACCTGTCACCCTCGCTGTTCGAGCTTGGAGTCCTGCCCGCGGTCGATGTCGCCAAGTCCGTCTCGCGCGTCGGCGGCAAGGCACAGCGAGCGGCGTACCGCGCCGTCGCGGGCGACCTAAAGCTCGCCTACGCGCAGTTCGAGGAGCTCGAGACGTTCGCGCGGTTCGGCGCCCAGACTTCGGGACGCTGATCTCATTGGAGTTGGGTTTCGAAGCGTAGGGGAAGGCGCTTGTGATCACTCGGCAGGATCAGGCCGCGCTGGGTAAGATGACCGAGCAGATGATGAATCGCGTCGAGCTCGGATCGATTGGCTGCGGGCGCGAGGCGGACGATGATGGCGTGTTCGGTGATTGCCACCTTTGCCGGCGCGGCGAACAGGTTCGCGACGAGCTTCTTCGCCTCTCGGGGCCGGCTCATGTGCGGTGCGGCGATCGCGGCCAGCTCGGACTCGGCGTTGGCGCAGACGACGCGGATGACGTCGATGACAGTCTTGAGCTTGCCCGTGTGGCGGACGAGCTTGCCGGCGAGCTCGGTCTCTTCGACGGCGGCGTGCTTCGGAAACAGCGGGCGGAGCGCCTCGAGCTGCCGCTGCCATTCGAGCGACTCTGCGAGCTCGCGTTCGACACGCTCGCGTCGCTTGTCGTCCGCGGCCAGCCGCGCCAGCTCGCGGCGTGCGTCGCCCTCGGCGGTGCGCCAGACCCGCAGCGCGCGCTCGAGCTTTCGACGTGCCGGGTTCGGGATGATCGTCCCGGGTGGATACGGTTCGACGCGCCGGCCGTCGAGCTGGTTGATGCCCCAGCGCTCGACCCCGTGCTTGAAGCCGTTCTCCTGGCGCCAGCGGAGCCACAGGATCTCGACGAGCCGCTCCGCGGGCAGCTTCGAGGCGGCGAGCAAGCTCACCTGTCGACCATCTTCGGTGCAGACCATGATGCGACGAAGGCGCCCGCGACCCTCGCCGAGATTTCGCAATCGGCTCTCGTGCAGCCCGACCTGTTCGCCCGCGATCGTCGCCGCTGTAAACGCCGTCGCCGGCAGCTCGGCGTAGGGCTTTCGCTCGTACGTGACGAAGTCGAAGTGGGCCTCGCGCAGCGCCGCGAGTTGCGCGGCAAACGCACCACCGCGATCGAAGGCGAGCAGGATCGTCTCGTCGGGGCCGAGCGCTTTGCGCAGGCGCTGGCCCAGGGGCAGCAGCCACTCGGTCAGGTGATCGTGCGACGGCACCGGCACGCGAAACATCGGCCGGCCGTCCTCGTCGTGGACGTAGTAGTCGGTCGTCCCGGGCAGCACGCGCTTGGCCTGCATCCGCCAGCCCTTTCGCACGACATGCTTGCCCGTATACGGCCGTAGATGGTTGTCGACGTAGAAGATCGCCGGGGCGCCGTCGCTCGCTGCGGTTGCGATCAGCCGCTCGGCCATCCGTGCCTCCAGCGCGGCGCCGGCGTCGGTCTGTGCGAGCAATCGACCGAGGATCTTGCGGACCCCGCTGGCCGTGGGCACGCGCTCGGCGCGCAGCAGCGTCGCGCCGGTCGGTGTCGCGAGTCGGCGCACACCCTCGACGACGAATTGCTTGAGCGCGAGCGCACAGATCACCGCGTCGAGCGCGATCCGCAGCCCATCGGGATGCCGGCCCTCGAACGCGCGCTGCGCCTCTTCGTGCAGCCCCATCTCGCCGGCAAGCGCGAGCAAGATCCAGCAGCCGGCGTGCTGCACGAGCTTTCCGCCGCGGACCGGCTGCGCCGTCATCGGCACCTGATCCTTGTCGTCGAATTCGTCGGCCGTGACCGGATCGTCGCCGAGGTCGACATCGCGATCCGGTCCGGCGATCAGCAGTGCGAGCTGCCCGGCGATCGCGGTCGGCGCGGCCTGCCGTGCCGCCTCGACAGGGCTCCCGGCGGCGCGCTCACGACGCCAGTCGTCCCAAACGCGCCACACCGTCGAATACACGAGGCGCTGTTTGCGCGGCTGTTCGCGGTGCGCGTCGATCGGCATTCGCCCCGCGTCGAACATCGCGTACCAAACAGTTCGCAACTCCCGCGTTACCTTCGTAACTCCTCCGCGTCGCGGTCCCAGCACCGCAGCAAACCCCGCGGCTTCTTCCTTCCGCCGCAGGCGCCGCAAATGTTCGTCCGTGATCCCGAATGCTGTTGCCAGTCGCCCGAGGTGGAACTGATCGGTTTTCGCGAGCGTCACTGCCAGTACGTTGCGAGGGCCGCGGTCATCGTCGTCCAGATCGAACCCGCCGATCAGCGTCCCGCCGATGTACACGCTCGCGATCGTGTCCCGGACGATCACCACCCCGTCCGACGAGAAACGCCGGATTTCGTGGGCGGGCTTTGGCGACGGCTCAGGCAAGGCGAGGTCGAGAGCTTCCATCGTTGCCAAGACAACCGCCAGCGATCCGAAATTCCCACAATCCATCGATCTAATCGAATTCTCGTAAACCTGCGTCATTCGATCAGTTCAAAATGGCGCCCGCGTGGATGAGGACACCCGCAAGAGCATCGACCACGGACGGCGAATTCGCGCTTGCCTCGAGCAGCCCGAATTCGATCCGGTGTCCGTGCCCGCGCAGATCGCGATCCTGCTCGCGCTGACCGCGAAGCTCTTCGATCCGGTGCCGCTCGACCAAATGACCGCCGCCGAGCAGGCCGTGCGTGAGGCGGCGGCGGGCATCCCGGCGGAGGTGAGCGCTGGATTCGAAACGGCCTCAGCCTTGAGCGCCGAGGATCGCAAGTCGATCGTCGAGCTCGCCCGCCGAGCGCTCGCGCCGTTCTATCCGAAGCCTGAGGCCGCGCCGAAGCTCGAAGTCAAGGCTGGGCCGAAGCTCGAAACCGAGCCGAAGCCGAAGGTCTCGGCGGAGGCGGCACCTGTGGAGAAGTCATGAGCGACACCACGGCGAGCCTGCGCCGAAAGATCGCGACTGCGGGTGATCTGCAATCCGTCGTCCGCACGATGAAAGCCTTGGCCGCTTCGAGTATCGGACAGTATGAAAGGTCGGTGCGCGCACTGGCCGACTACTATCGAACCGTCGAGCTGGGGTTGGGCGCCTGCTTCCGGAAGAGCGAGGCCGCGACGTTCACGGGCAACAGAAGACGTCGGGCCGGTGCGCGCGTGATCGGCGCCGTCGTGTTCGGTTCGGACCAGGGGCTGGTGGGGCAGTTCAACGAGGTCGTGGTCGAGCACGCGATCGTGACGCTCGCCGCTCTGCCCGGTACACACCGCGTCTGGGCCGTCGGCGAGCGCGTTCACGCCCGCCTCGCGGGCGCCGGTCTACAACCGACCGAACTCTTCACCGTGCCTAACTCCGTCCAGGCCATTACCCCGCTGGTCCGGCAGATCCTCGTGGACAGCGAGACGCGTCATCGCCAGGATGAAGTGACCGAGCTCTACCTCTTTTACAACCGCCCCACTGCCGGAGCGGTCTATGTTCCGATCTCTCAGCGATTGCTACCGCTGGACGAAACCTGGCGCCGCAAGCTCGCCGAGCTTCCATGGCCGACGGGAACGCTGCCGGAGGTCCTCGGGAGCGGCACGGCGACGCTGCGCGCACTCGTCCACGAATACCTCTTCATTTCGCTCTTCCGGGCGTGCGCCGAATCTCTCGCGAGTGAGAACGCGAGCCGCCTCGCGGCGATGGAACGCGCCGAGCAGAACATCGACGAGTTGCTCGAGACTCTCCACGGCACGTTCCAGCGTCTGCGGCAGGCAAGCATCGACGAAGAGCTATTCGACGTGGTTTCTGGTTTCGAGGCGCAAGTCGAACCGACGTTGCATTAGCGCGTTGCGCGACGCGCTCGACGAGCTCAAGATCGATTCGAGCGAACGAGCACGACGACCGACCGCGTACGAACGACGTACGATGCATGGGGCAGCGCTACCGCCGCGGCGATGTCGATGTCCTCCGGGCTCGCGCTTGCCGTATCGACGGCGAGCCGCCAGGGGCGCTCCTCGACATCCTGGATCACGAAGCACGCGTCATCTGGACCGCCGTTGACCATGATGTAGAGGTCGTCGTCCCTTTGCGACGAGCCGCGCAGGCACAGCGCGATCTCGTGCGACGACTGAGACAGGTCGACGACGCCGCGCGGACCAAACCACCGGACGTCCTCGCGCCAGAACCGACTGCGCGCGAGCGACGGATGCCGCTTGCGAAATGCGATCATCTGCCGGACGAATCGGAAGAAGTCCCGATTGCGGTCGAGGCACGACCAATCCAGCCAGCTGGTCTTGTTATCCTGGTTGTACGGATTGTTGTTGCCGCCCTGCGAGAACAAGAACTCGTCACCGGCTCGTAGCATCGGTGTGCCATTCGATAGCAGCAGCAACGCGATCAGATTCTTGGCCTGGCGCTCGCGCAGCGCGGCGACGTCGGCCGGCGCGTTCGCGTCGCCCTCCCAACCGCAGTTCGTGCTGAAATTCTCGGCCGGTCCGTCGAGGTTGCCGTGGCCGTTCGCCTCGTTGTGCTTGTGCTCGTAGGCGAGCAGATCGTAGAGCGTGAAGCCGTCGTGACAGGTGACGTGGTTGACGCTCTGATAGGCGTGGTACGCGTCGATCACGTCGTCGGGAAACAAGTCGTCACTTCCGTAAAGCCGCTGCATGACGGCCCCGACCATTCCGTTGTCGCCGCGCACGAAGCGGCGCATGTCGTCGCGGAATCGGCTGTTCCACTGTTGCCACGTCGTCCCCGGAAAGCCGCGTCCGAGCTCGTAGGCACCGGCGGCATCCCAGGGCTCCGCAATCATCCGCATCCGGTCGAAGGACGGGTCCGACGAGATGTCGCCGAAGATCGGCGGGTCGTCGAAGTTGAGCGAGCCGTCCGGGCCGCGTGTGAACACGGAGGCGAGATCGAAGCGAAAGCCATCGATGCGCATCTCGTCCACCCAGTAGCGCATGCTGTCGAGGATCATCGAGCGGACGTAGCGGTTGTTCGCGTTCAGGCTGTTGCCACACCCGGAGTAGTCCGCGTAGTCGGTCGGCGCTTGGTACTTCATCAAGTAGTACGTGCTGTTGTCGAGGCCCTTGAAGCTATAGATCGGGCCTCCCGCGCCACCCTCCGTCGTGTGGTTGTAGACGGAGTCGAGGACAACTTCGATGTCGGCGGCGTGGAGCGCGTCGACCATCTCGCGAAACTCACGCACGGCGTCGTCGTGTGCGTAGCCGGCATGCGGCGCGAAGAAGCTCATCGGCATGTAGCCCCAGTAGTCGCCGGCCTGCGGATCGAACTGGAAGACCGGCATCAACTCGACGATGGTGACGCCGAGCTCGCGGAGATACGGGATCTTCTCGATCACGCCGGCGAACGTCCCGCGAGCAGCCTCGGACACACCGGAGCTCGCGTCGCGCGTGAAGCCGCGCACGTGGAGCTCGTAGATGACGGCGTCGGCTTCGTGGCGCGTCGGCCTGTGATCGCGCCACGGGAACGTCGGCACTCGCACATCGAGCACGCCGAGCGGTGCGCGACCGAGATTCTTCACTCCATCGAGCGCTGCAGCGCGATCGAATGCCGGCGGGAAGTGAATGCTGCGCGCGTAGGGATCGAGCAGCAGCTTCTCGGGATGGAACGCGTGCGCCTCGAACGGTCCGGTGGCTTCTGGCCCGTCCACGACATAGCCGTAGAATCGCGCCCCGTGCAGCGCGTCGGCCGCCACACGGCAGTGCCACACACGACCCGACTTATTGAGGAGCGGGTCGAGCACGTGCTCGTACATCGCATGCTCGACGTCGTCGCCGAAGACGAGCAAGCGGACGGTCGTCGCGTGCTTCGAGTAGACCGCGAAGTTATGCGCTTGATCGTCGGCGGACCAGGATACGCCGAGCGGATACGGCAATCCTTCGTCGCGTTCCCAGGTCATCGCAGAGTCCGCAGCAACTCGCGGATGCGCGGCCACTCGTCGGCCGCGTGACTCGGCTCCGCCGCGCACAGGTCGGCGAACGCCACCAGCTCGCAATGCACGGGCTCGCGCACGGTTTCTGAGAGCCCGCGCACGAGCTCGCCGAGCGTCGCGAGCTCGCCATGGACCCAGGCCCAATCGCCACCGATGGTGAGCTCGCCGATCACGGTCTTGGCCCACGGTGATCCGTCGCGCTCCGCGAGGATGGCGGCGAGGTGGGCATGCGCAGCGAGCAGCGCGCCGTAAGCCGTAGCCACTTCTCGATCAGCGATGGCGTCGGGGTCGATCGCCCGAGAGCCGCGCCGAGGCCACGGAATCGACGTGAGCATGAACAGCCCGCCGATCGCGGCTCCGAGACTCCAGAGCGACGTTAGAGGTAGCGATGCGATCAGGCAGGCGAATGCGAGCAGAGCCGCAACGCCGGATCCGAATACGAACGGCGCCGGCATGCGATCCGCCAACGATCGTCGGCAACAGCTCGCGTCGTGCACCGGGACGAGTGCCACGCTGCGCTCATCGAGTGAGTGAGATGTCGAGTCCATGGCTCGAGCGTTTGCAGGGACCGCGCCACGCCCGGCCTCAAGCGCGCTTCGAGCGCGGTACCCAGACGCCGCCTGGAACGCGAGCATAGCGCCGCTTGACCGCGGCCCAGGCGATGCGGTGGGCGATCGGTTCGCGTGCGGGCAGATCGGTGGTCTTGGCGTAGGGCATGGCTAGCTCTCGATGCGTTTGGTGATCGCGGCCACCGCGACCTCGTCTTCGCCGCCGTGCGCGATCACATCCGGCGCCAGCGGTGGTTCGTAAGCCGCGCCGGCGCCTGGCAACGTCGGAATTTCGCCGCGGCGAGCCGCTGCATAGAGTCCCTTCGTGTCGCGCCGTGTACACTCGTCGAGCGGCGTATCGACGAACACCTCCACGAACTGCGATGCGAACGTCCGCGCGAGCTCGCGGTGGGCACGCAATGGCGCCGTCGCGGCGACGATCACGGTCGGGCCCTGGCGCGCGATCAACGCGGCGAGCTCTGCGAGCGCGCGGTAAAAGTAGTCGCGCGCGGCGTTCTGATAGCTATGGATCCCTAGCGCGCGACGGACATCGTCTCCGTCGAGCACCACGGCGCTGCGCTGACCGGCGATCAACCGCTCGCGGAGCCGCTCGGCGAGTGTCGACTTGCCGGACGACGGAAGGCCCGTGATCCACACGATCGTCATTCGAACAACGCTTCCGCCGCATCCGGGTCGAGACGCCCCGCGTCGAGGACATGTTCGGCGAGCCCGAGCAGCGCTTCGCGACCGGCGGTCGACAACTTTGGGTAGAAGCGTGGGTTACACACGACCAGCGTGCGCCACGCGAAGAACGGCGGCGCCACGGCAAGCAGCTCCGGATCGGGGCGATGCTCGGCGCAGCGCGACCACCACCGCCGCCACAGGACACCGAGACCGCCGGCCCATGTCTCGCGTGCGTCGATGGCGAACAGGACGAAGTTGATCGCGAGGGCGGTCAAATCATCGGCCGGATCGCCGCACGCACCTCGGCTCGCGTCGAGCAGCGACGGCATGAGGCGCTCGAATACGATGTTGAACGGATGGAAGTCGCCGTGCGTCCGCGCGAGTCGATCGCCCCGATCGCGAAGACGCCATCGCCATGACGCGCATCGCTCTTCGATCGCGCGCAGCCGGCTCGGCGGCGCACCGGGAACGTCGTCCGGATAACCGTCGATGATGCCGAAGATGCCTTCGCCGTGACCGATGAGGTCGCGGAGCGCGCGTCGGTAGCGATGGTGGCCATTCGCGATCGGCAGGTGGAGGTCCGCCAGATACGCGGCGAGCGTATCGAGTCGCTCGAGATCTTGATCCGCGAGCGGTTCACCTGCGGCGAGTCGCCGGAGGTCGTTCGCATAGATCGTGCCCCGTGCGTAGGTGGTGATCAGATAATACTCGCCCGCATCTCGCAGCGACACGAGCTGACCGTCGCGACGCACGGCCCCGACATCCAACGGTGCGACGTGGGCTGGAACTTCGGTGAAGTCGTCGTACGCGAGCAGCGTCTCCGCCGCACGGTCGGAGCGGCGATCGTGGCCGAACTCGTTCGGCGCTGCGACTCGCCAGACCAAGTCGCGACGACGGCCACCATCGTCGATCACGAGGTGTGCCGGTTCGCCGTAGCCGGCGACCTTTGCCGTCGAGCTCATGGTCGCCCCCGCGTCCGGCGCGAGCGGTTTGACCGCCAGCAACTTCGCGCCGGGGAACAGCCGCGCGACATGCTCGTGAAGCTTCGGAGCTGTCATGACGCCAGCGGGGGGGCGAGATGCGTGGGGTAGCCGCGCACCGCGCGGAGCTCGAGCGTTCGCGCGATGTCGCGCGGTCCGACTAGCCCTGTCACCGTTGCGGGTGGGTCAACCGCGACGACGTAGCTCGCGCCCTCCTCGGCCGCTGCGCGGAGTGCTTCATTGGCACCCGCGGTTTCCGAAACGATCACGTATCGCGCATGAAGATGAGCTGTGAGCGATCCTATCGGCGCGGTGGGACGCAGGCGCGAGAGTCGCGATACGTCGTCGGCCTCGATCACCGCGATCGGCCGACGCCGATCGACCACGACAAGCTCGAGCCGATCGAGCTCTGACATCCGGCGAAGTGCGTCGTCGAGATATTCGTCGCTTCCGATCACCGGTGGTTGTTTGCGACTCGGAAGGAAGTCCGTAACCCGGAGATCGCTCAGACGCTGGCTGATGCGCTCGCTAGCACCCTCCGCCGTGGCGCCGGAGTAGATGAACAGTGCGATCAAACCGAGCAACAGGTTGACTTGAAGGATGGCCAGGACACCCAGTCCGATCGCGAACAGCCTACCGATCGCGGTCGCGATCGCCGTTGCACGGCCCAGACCGAGCCGGGCGGCGAGCACGGCGCGGAAGATGCGACCGCCGTCCATGGGGAACGCCGGCAGCAAGTTGAAGAGACCGAGCGTCATGTTCATCGCCGCTACGTAGAACAGGGCCATCTGGAGGTCGGCGCGACCACCGAACACCGCGTAGCCGACGAAGCTCAGTGCGCCGATCGCAAAGCTTGCTGCCGGACCGGCCGCGGCCATGAGCGCTTGGTGCAGCGGTCGAGTCGGGGCTCGCGAGATCTGAGACACGCCGCCGATCAACATCAGCGTTATCGAGCGAACGCGACCGCCATAACGTAGGGCGAGCATCGTGTGCGCGAGCTCGTGCAGCGCGACGGATGCAAACAACGCCGCTGCGAGCAACGCACCCCAGACGATGGGTGGCAACGTCAGCCGTGTTTGCTCGACCCCAGCAAGATCCGCGATCGAACCGAACTGATACGACAGTGCGACCGCGAGGTATGGAATGACGAGCAGTAACGTCCAGTGCGCCCGTACCGGGACGCCGCGAACGCGAAACAACGTGAGCGAGCCGTCGCGAATCATGGGACCTCGCGTTGCATCGTGCGTGCCGCGGTATGGAACGTTCGCGAGCCTCTGCACGAGCGCGAGGCGCGGCAATTGCGTGATGCCGGAGAGCTCGCACGTTGCGATGCCCGGGTGGCGCCAACTCGACCGCGGGTATCGCGAGCTACGGAAGCTTCGCGTGCGTCGACGCATGGCATGCCGCGCAAGTCACGAGCATCTCGCCATAGGCGGTTCCTCGCTCGTCGAGCAGCGTCGTGGTTCGGTTCGCGAGCTGCGCGCGCGCCTTGGCCTGGAGATCGATCGCGAGTTGCGGTGGATCGCCGGTCGGGGGAAACGGCAGCGGCGTCGCCGCGAGGACCTCGAGCCCGCGCGTCCATCGCACGTCATCGGCGCCGACCAGGCTTTCCCACAGCCGATCGACGGCCCACACGTGGCGGGCCATTCGGTCCTGCCGGCGTGGTCCATCGGGTGGCGGCGCCGAGACCGGACCGAATCGGGGCCAGTTCTGCGATGCGACGTGGCAGCCAGCGCATTCAACTGCGAGCTGGGCCTCGCGCCGCAGCGCATCGTCAAGGCCCGGTGCGTGAACGAGCCTATCCGCGGCGTCAGCTACACGGTTCACGTGAAGGGACCATGGCTCGAGCCCCGGCTCGTCCGGTTGGCCGACGAGCAGCTGAGCTAGTGTGAGCCCCTCATCGAGCTTTCCCGCGATCAGCAGCTCCTCGATCATGCGCAGATCATCGAAGTGCTGCCTCATGTGGTAGCGCGCTGCGGCCAGGTCACGAAACCGCGCGGGCGGCAGCGGGTCCGGAAGCGGCTCGTACCACGGCGCGCGCGGAGGCACGTAGGTCGTCTCCGGATCGATGTAGTCGCGACAAACATCGCTGCTGCACGATGCCGCGACGACGGTGAACAGCGCGAGTCCGGCTCTCATCGCTTCCACGCCCAGATCAACGGCTCGCGGCGCGTGGTCGGCTGCGCCGGAGCGGCGGGCACGCCGACGATGATCGGCGCGAACGTCGTCACGTCCGGTGGAATGCCGAGCTCGGCCTTCGTCGCCGGGTCACCGAGCGCGATCACCGCTAACCCGATCGGACAGGTCGCGAGGCCCATCGCCGTCGCAGCGATCATCAGGTTCTCCGCGGCGAGCCAGCAGTCCGCGGTAACGAACGAGCTGCCCGGCCGTCCGCAGATCACGATCAGCGTGCCCGCGTTGTAGAAGATGTTGAACGCGGGATTACCGAACATCGCTGGTCGCCGCGGCGCCGAGGGCTCGCGCGCGAGCTCGCGATGAGCCGCACCCTGCGGTGCGGCAACGAGCTCCTTCGCCCGGTCGGAGATCCGCCGGAGTAGTGCGGCGTCTTGGACGACGACGAACGCCCACGGCTCGACATGCATCGCAGTGGGAGCGTGGACCGCCGCGGAGAGCAGCTCGCGAATCGCAGGCTCGGTGGCCAGATCGGGCGTGAAAGCACGCGTCGCGTGACGTGCGTAGATCGCATCGAGTGCGGACATCGTGGCGCGAGGAGACGTGATCATGACGACCACCGGTGCACACCGCGTACCTTGTGGTTCGCGTGCTTTGCCGCCGGGGCGCGCAAGTCGTGCGCGTCGTCGCCAGCGCCCGCAAGGTGTGCGCGGAATTCGTTCGCCGCGCGGGCCTTGCGTTTGCACTTCGGCCGACGGGTGACCGTGTGGCACATCGATACGAGCCCGGGCCGGATCTCGCTGGCCGGCGCGTTCGGCACAGCGGAGGCCGCCGCGATATGGGCGGTGCTGCAGCGCCACGCCCGCGAGCTTCCCCGTGCCTGCGGCGTCGACCTCGAGCTCGCGAAGGCAACGACGATCGACGGGACCGTGATGGCTTTGCTCGTCGATCTCCGCGCGTCTCTTGCGCGCCGCGGCATCGCCGCGCGGATCACCGGCGCGAACGAGTCACTCGGCAGGCTTGTCCACCTCTACGGCGGTGATCGCGCGCCGAGCGAGGCATCGACAGAGCACCGCGAGCCGGTGATCGCCCGCGTCGGCGGCGCGATCGCTGCTACGGCGCGGCGTGGCCGCGGTCTCGTCGAATTCGCCGGCGAGCTCGTGCACGGCGCGGTTGCGGTCATTCGGCAGCCCTCGATCGCTGGCTGGCGCGAGCTCGGCCCACTGGTCGCGCGCACGGGCGCAGACGGCATCGCGATCGTGCTCGTGCTCGATTTCTTGGTCGGCTTTGTCATGGCGTACCAGTCGACGCGTCAGCTACAGACGTATGGCGCGAACCTCTACGTCGCAGACATCGTCGGGATTTCGATGCTACGCGAGCTCGCCCCGTTGATCACCGCGATCATCATCGCCGGCCGATCCGGTGCCGGCTTCGCCGCCGAGCTCGGCACGATGCGCGTCTCCGAAGAGATCGACGCGCTGCGTACGATGGGCATCGCGCCGGTGCCGTATCTCGTCGTTCCGCGCATCGTGGCGCTCGCGATCGCGGCGCCGGTGCTCGTGCTCGTCGGCGACCTCGCCGGGGTCATGGGTGGGCTCGTGGTCGGCGCGATGACCCTCGACGTCCATCCCCACGCATACCTGACCGAGCTGCGCGAGGTGACCGTCGCGTCGGACCTGTGGACCGGCCTGGTCAAGAGCATCGCGTTCGGGATCGCGATCGCGATCATCGGCTGTCAGCAGGGCCTGACCACGCGCGGCGCGGCATCAGGCGTTGGCCGCAGTACGACGACGACCGTCGTCGCGTGCCTATTCATGCTGGTCGCGATCGATACCGGGCTGACCATGCTGTTCAGGGGAATCGGCGCATGACCGCCGCGCCCATGATCGTCGCGCGCGACCTGTCGATCGGCTGGTCAGAGGACGCCGTGCTACTCGAGCACGCGAGCTTCGACGTCCGGTGCGGTGAAATATTCGGCATCCTCGGACGCAGCGCGTGCGGTAAGTCGACGCTGCTGCGTGCGCTGATCGGCCTCGAGCCAGTGCTCGGTGGAGCGATCGAGATCGCGGGCGTCGGTGCGCCTCAACTGACCTCGCGCCGCCCGGCGTTCGGCGTGATGTTCCAGCAGGGCGCGCTGTTCGGCTCGATGACGCTCGGAGAGAACCTCGCCTTGCCGCTCGAGCGCTGGACCGACTTGCCGCGCGACGCGATCCGCGCTGTCGTACGCGCGAAGCTCGACCTGGTCGGGCTCGGTGGCGCCGAGCACGCAGCACCGTCGACCCTGTCCGGCGGCATGCGCAAGCGCGCCGCGATCGCCCGCGCGCTCGCCCTCGAGCCGCCGTTGGTGTTTCTCGACGAGCCATCATCGGGGCTCGACCCGATCACGTCGGCCGAGATCGATCGGTTGATCGTGACGCTCGCCCGCACGCTCGGCCTCACGATCGTGTTGGTCACGCACGAGCTCGGCAGCATCGACGCGATCGTCGACTCCTGCATCCTGCTCGACCGCGGGTCCCGCAGCATCCTCGCTCGCGGCGCACCGCGCGAGCTGCGTGCGAGCGACGTACCCGGCGTCCAGCACTTCTTCCGCCGTATCCCCGAGGCCGCATGACACTCGCCACGAATTTCAAGCTCGGGTTGTTCACGCTCGCCGGCGTCGGCGGGCTGGCAGCGGCCGCAGTGGTCCTCGGCCTACACGTTCGGAAGACGCCGACCACCGAGTACCACACGCTGTTCGACGAGTCGGTACAGGGCCTCGACCTCGGCGCGCCGGTCAAGTACCGAGGCGTCGAGATCGGCAGCGTCGCCGCAATCGCGGTCGCGACTGACCGCCGCCATATCGACGTCGCGATGGCCATCGATAGTCGCCACAGTAGCCAGCTGGACCTCGCCGCAGCCCCGCCGGCGCTGCACGCACATCTCGCGAGCCAGGGACTAACGGGCGTGAAGTTCGTCGATCTCGACTTTGCCAGCGCGGACGAGTCCACAGAGACAATCATCGCGCCGCAGGCCAACGGAGTCGTTTATCTTCCGTCGCAGCCCTCGCTTGCCGCGCGGCTCGAAGACGAAGGTTTGCGGCTGGGTCGCTCGCTGCCGGTGCTTGCCGACGATGCGATCGCTACGCTGCACCGACTCGACGGAATGCTCGACGACATCCGCGGCCAGCGCGTGCCGGAGCGCGTCGCGACGCTGCTCGACCATGCGCGCGCCGCGATCGATGACGTTCGCCGGCTGACCCCGAGCGCCGCCGCGCTATTCCAGCACCTCGATGTGCTCGCAGCCGACTCCGACGCAACGGTCGGCGGCGTGCGTCAGCTCGTCGGGCATATCGACGCCCGTGACGGGCTCGCCGTGAGTGCGCAACGCGCCACCGATGCACTCGGTGAGCTCGGCCACCGCGGGCTCGAGTCGACCCGTGATCTGCAACATACGATCGATGACGTCGGCCAAGCAGCGCGCGCGCTCCGCGCGTTCGTCGACGAGCTCGAACGCGATCCCGACATGCTCGTCAAGGGCCACGCCCGATCGAGGCGACCGTGATCCGCGGGTTCTCGATCGGGTTGCTGGCGCTGTCGGCATGCGCCCTGACGTCGAAGGCGGAGCCGCGCGAATTGCGCTTCTTCGCGCCTGAGCTCGCAGAGGTTACGCCGGCGGTCGGCGAGCCATGTGCGCGCGTCCGACTCGATCGAGTGACAGCGGGTTCCGAGCTCCGACTCGCGATCGAGCGCCGCGTTTCCAACGTGGAGCTCGAGCCCTACGAGACTTTGAGGTGGATCGAGGCTCCGGACGCATACGCGCGACGCGCGGTCGCGCGCGCATTGTTCGCGCGCCCACTCGCCGAGGCGATCACCGGACCGAGCCTCGTGCTCGACATCGACGTGACGGCGTTCGAGGAGCTCGCGCATGCCGGTCATCACGCCGGGGTCGTGGCGTTGCACTACGAGCTGCGAGACGACCGCGAGGTCATCGCTCGTGGCGACGTGCGCGATGAGCGCCCTGCGGCCGACGCGTCGATCGAAGCTGTCGTCCGTGCAATCGGTGAGGCATTGATTGCGTCAGGGGACGATCTCGCAGGCCGCATCGTCGCGGCAGCCTGCCCCGCCCGACCGTGAAGCCGCGGCGAGCTAGTGACGCGCCACGACTGCCGAATGCCAGCGCTCGGTCGGCGCTGCGGTCGAGAACATCGGGATCCGGCCGGTGCTCGCAGGTTCGACCTCGGGCGTCGCGGCCGAGATCGCCCGTGCGAACTGTGGAGCGCTGCGAAAGCGTGCGACCGGTGCCTTCTCGAGAGCGCGCAGAATGACACGCTCGATCGCGACGGGGATCGTGCGGTCTGGACAGCGCAGGCTTGGTGGGACGACATCGTCCTCGAGGTGGCGCATCAGGATCTCGCGTGACGCACCACCGGCGAACGGCGTCGTGCCCGTGAGCAGCTCGTACAGCAGCGCGCCGACCGAGTAGAGATCCGACTCGAGCACGGCCCCCTCGCCGCGGATCACTTCCGGCGCCATGTAGTCGGGCGTCCCGGACGCCAAGCCGTCGCGTGCTGGCGCAACCTCTGAACGCGACCGCATCAGCCCGAGATCGATCAGCGTCACGCGATCGCCGTCGTCGATCAGGACGTTCTCGGCCTTGACGTCGCCGTGAACGAAGCCTGCAGCGTGAATCGCGTGTAGACCCGCGAGCACCTGCCGAATGATCGCGGAGATGCGGCCGAGTGCGAGCGGTGCTTGCTCGACGAGGACGTCGCGCAGCGAGCGACCGGGCGCCAGCTCCATCACGAGATACGGCTCGCGACCGGGCGTAGTCCCCCACGCCCTGACCGCGACGACGTTGCTGTGCGAGATCCGGCCGATCGCGCGCGACTCGCCCCGCAGGTCGCTGCGGGCGACCGGGTCCGACAGGAGCTCGGACCGCAGGACCTTGACCGCGACATCGCAGCCGCGCTCGAGATCGCGGGCCCGATAAACCACGCCCATCCCACCGGCGCCGATCAGCGGGCCGACCTGATAGCGACCCGCGAGTAGGCTCGTAGTCTCCTCCGGCACGCGGGGAGTCAGAGCATGCAACGTGCCGGGTTGGTCATCGCGAGGTTGTCACATCGGTATATCGATTATTCGCGAACGCTTTGCAGTGCCGACGCCGCGCTTTGCAGTTCCCGCGCGATCGACCGCGCGCCACCTCACGGCTCACCGGCACGACCGATGCAGCCTCCGTAACTGCCATGTTGATCCCACCGATCTCGCGCTATATGACTCCGACTCCGTTCGTCATCGAAGAACGGATGCGTTTGACCGAGGCCGGTGAGCTGATGCGCGAGCACCGCGTAGGTCACCTTCCCGTGGTCGACCATGGCCGACTTGTCGGGCTTGTCTGCAAGCACGACCTGCTGCGTATCCATAGTCCAGATGACGTCGTGCAGGATGCGATGTCTCCGGCGACGACCGTCGGTGCGGCCACGCCGATCGATGAGGTCGTCGCGCTGATGGAGACCAAGCAAGCCGGTTCGGTCGTTGTCGTCCAGGATGCCGACGTCACCGGTATCTTCACTCGCACCGATGCCATGCGCGCGCTCGTCGATCTACTCCGCCACACCGGCGAGAGCGAGCGGTAACCCCGGCCGTCGCGCCGCGGTGACCTGATCGAGCTCGCATCCGGAGACCTCGTCCCCGCCGATGATCCTAGCGCCGTCGCAACGCGCGCACCGCGAGCATGCCTATGCCGATCGCGACGAGGATCGCGACTGTCGGGTGGTCCGCAACCGCATTTACGAGCTTGCGGCCAGGGGCTGGTTCGCGGCGGTCTCTGCGAAAGTCCGCGACCTCGCCGGCGATCGCGTCATAGAAGCCGGTGAGATCGGTGGCGAGTCTATCGAGACGGGTGCCCAACGTGACATTCGATTCCATCATGTAAACCCGTCCAAGCACGGCCCGTGCCGGAGCGCGTCGTGTGCTCGACAACGAGCCCGCGGGCGATCATCTGTCTCTCAACATGGAGTGACAGTGCGCGCACGTAATAAGGATCCGACCGAACAATTCCGCACGAGCGTCCTGCGTTGGCGTGTCGAGCGCGCGGTTCGCGTACAGCTTGATGCGAGCGACGTCGTCGATATCGTCGTCGGGTGAACGCGTCGACCGCTGAGCGAGGATGCTCGCGGGCATCTTCGTCAGACCCGAGGCGCCGGTCTGCCACAGATCATCGGCGGGTCCGATCACTCCCTGCCACATCTGGAGTGCCGACCATTGATGACCCGCCATGTCGCTTGCGAGCGTGTCACGGACAATCGGTGGACGCGCGGCGGGGAAAGTGACGTGCGCCCCGGTCGCCTCGTGGCATTGGCCGCAAGCACGTCCGAGGGCAGCCGCACTCTCCGCCGCGGAGTCGAGACCCGTAGCGATCGCAATGCGATGTGCGTCGGTACGGACTACTTGAAGATACGGTTGCCACTGCGCGAGGATCTCGGGTTCGTCGAAGTCGAGCGTGTGCGCGTCCGCGCGAGCCGTATAGAGATCGCTGTGGGCGATCGCCTTCTCCATCTCCATCGCTGCGCTGTACCGAAGGTGCATCTCCTGCTCGGCGGCAAGGATGCTCGACGCGAGGGAAGGATCGCGCGTCGCAGGCACCAAGTCGTGGGTCTCGCACGCCGCTAGACACGCAACGCAGACTGAGATCGACCGGATCATGCCTCGCGCTACAGCACGCGACGTGCCGACCGGAACGCGAGGATCCGACCGCGTTTGCGCAATCGCTGCTGCACGATCCTGCCATCGCGCAAGCCGTGCGGACCTTCATCGCTACTCGACCCCTCCGGTTTCGTAGCGGGACTCGAGCCGCGATCGCGCACATCTCGCGTGGCGCCGAACAAGGAACGTGATTCGTTCGCGATGTGCGTGCACTGCGGCCCTCACTCACTGGCGCGCACCTTGCTCTTGGCTCGTTCACACCCTTCAAGGAGCAATCGAGATGACCGACATCGTAAAGAAGGCGAGGCGCCCAGGCCAAGAAAATCGCGATCTCGACCGGCACTTCAAAGTCGTAGGGAGGACACCGTGAAAACCGATAGCCAGATCCAGCAAGATGTTCTGAACGAGCTCAAGTGGGATACCCGCGTCGCGCCGAACGAAGTCGGCGTCGAAGTCGGCAACGGCATCGTCACGCTGACCGGGACTGTTTCGAGCTATGCAAAGAAGCTCGCGGCAGAGGAGGCAGCGCACCACGTTCTCGGCGTCTTGGACGTCGCGAACGATCTCGCCGTGAAGCTCGCGCCCGATGCGAAGCCTGACGATACGGAGATCGCCGCAGCGGTTCGCCAGGCCCTCCAATGGGACGTATTCGTACCGGATGACAAGATCCAGACGACGGTCGCCCACGGGTTCGTCACGCTGCAAGGCACGGTCGAGTACGCGTCGCAGCGTCACGATGCGGCGCGAGCGGTCCAGAACCTCGCCGGCGTATGTGCGATCGACAACCTGATCAAGGTCAAACGAGTCGACGTCCAGAAGCCGATGCTCAAGACCGCGATCCACGATGCGCTAGAACGCCGGGCGGAACGAGACGCGGACCGAATCCAGCTCCAGATCGACGCGGGTCACGTCACCCTGTCGGGCACCGTGCACTCCTGGAGCGAGCGCCAAGCGGTCGTGGGCGCGGCGTGGGGCACGCGCGGCGTCGAGATGGTCACGGACGAGTTGCACATCTCGCCGTAGTTCAAGCGTCGGTCCGCCGACCCACGATCCTGTGGCTGTCGCTCAGCTCCCATCGCGGCCTGGCGCCGATGTCGATCCAAACCCGGGTCCGGGCGACTCGGCTAATCGCGCTTCTGCTTGTCGGCAACGGCGTGGCAGCCCGCGCAGGTGACGAGCAGCTCGCCGTAGGCAGTCGCCCGGTCGGCTGCAGTATCGGTTGACCCTCGCTTGCGTGCGCGGTCTGCAACGTCGTGGATTCGACGAGCGAGGAGCGAGCGGTCGGCGTCGTCGGCCGGCCATGGAAGCGGTGCCTGTGCGAGCACGTCGAGCCCAGCCCGCCACGGATCATCGACAGCGCCGATCACGCCTTCGCGGACGCGCTCGACGGCCCAGAGGTGGCGCATCATGCGGGCTTCAACGGTCGGTCGGTCCGGCGGCAGCTCGGGCGGGATGCGAAACTCGGGCACCGCGTTCGTATCGACGTGGCAATTCGCGCAGGCCTCGGCCAACCTCGCCGTTCGGCGGCACGCCTCGTCGACGCTGGTCGCATTCGCGAGCGCGGTTGCACGGTCCCGAACGAGCGCAGCTTGAGTCGCCCACGCCGACAGTCCGGCTTCATCAGGCGCGATACCGATCGAGCGTGCGAGATCGCGAGCTTCGTCGAGCTTGCCGTGAACCAGGAGATGCTCGATCGCCCCGAACATCGAGTAGCTCTCGTGCATGTGAAAGCGCGCCATCATATCGTGCTCGAACTGCTTGCTCGGCGGTTGGTCGGCGTAGCTCGTACCACAGGCGATCAGCGCGAGCATGAGGAGTGGGCTTGGGCGCATGTTCGTACCTCGTGCACGCTCCGTTCCCGCTGGTGCCGGCCCAAGCGCGCAATCCTTGCGTCTCTGCGGTTCGCTCCGCAGTCAATGCGCGAAGGTCGTTACGCGAACCGGTTACGGGAGATAAACGCCGCTGGATCGCGCCGCACTCTCGGACCGGTCGAACACCCGATCGCGTGACCGATGCGGATCGCATAAGCAACGCGCCATGGGGCGGGAATACCGAGCACGCGCTTGACGGCGGGTTCGGCGCCTTCACCGCTGAACGCGCTCACGACCTGAACGTCGAGACGCGCCGCTTGCGCGGCGAGCCACATGTTCTCGAGGACGCAGCCGAGGCTGATCGTTCCAAGCACGTCGCCTTCGGATGCCGGTGCTCGGATGCTCGGGTCGAACACGACGACGATCACCATCGGCGCACCCGCGATGGTCTCGCCGAGCAAGCGCGATAGGTTTGTGGGAACGCGCTGCAGATCGCCCGTACGCCAGGCCGGCGGAAACGTACTTCCGAGAATGCCAACCCGGCGCGCGGCGAGCTCTTCCGGGGACCATGACAACTGCCGGAAGTTCTCGACGATGAACGCCGGTGATACCGGAGCGCGGATCCGGCCGAGCTCGTCGAGCTTGGCTCGGTCGTCGACGACGACCAGACGAAAGTTCTGCATGTTGTGCGCGGTCGGCGACCAGCGCGCCGCGTCGATGATGTCCGCAAGCTCGAGCTCGGTCACGGTGCGCGCCGGATCGAACGGCACGCGCGAGGAGTGGCGCTGCTCGATCAACCATCGCATTCGGCAGGCGTTGTCAGGATCCATGATCAGCGACCGTGCACCCGGCGTGCCTCATCGGCGCGCGATGCACCTAGTGAATTTTCAGCAGCGCGTGCGCGAGCTCGCGAGGCGTCAAGTGGCGCGACACGAGTGTCACGGTACGACGAAAGACTGAGGCGAGGGACGAGCCAACCCCGCGCGACCAATCGCGGCGTGCGATGGCATTCTCCTTGCTGCCCGACGGCGCATGAGGATCATCGCGGTCGTGCTCGCAGCGATCGGTTGCACGTCGCCCGCGCCGGACTATCCAAACTGTCCCGATACGCCGCCGCCGGCCTCGTGTCCGGGGATGTTCCCATGCGGCGCTGGTGGTCTGTTCTGCGACGAGACCACGCAGTTCTGCGATCTCACCGCGGCGCCGAGGTGTGTGATCGCCAGCCTGAGCTCGGGCGAAGCGTGCCTGAGCAACGGCGACGTATCGCGCGTGATAGCGAGCACGCAGGAATGCGATGACTCCGGCGGCGGGCCGTCCGGGCCCTTCACCGACCCGGTGTGCTCGCGCGCGCAAGGCGGCATCGAGGTGTACTGCAACGGACCGTAATCAGGAGTTGCACTTCGACTGTTGCTGCGCTTGAATGCGACCGGCTCGACGATCTGCGTCAGTCGCCCAGTGCGGACCGTCGACAGCTCCTTAGCTCGGCGGGCGGCCCGCAGCGTTTCGCCGCCGTCAGGCATGCAGCTAGCGCGGGCGACAGGCGAGCGCGAGCGTCGCACACGAAACGGAGACCCCGACGGCCGGTCCGGGCGAGCCGGTCGCCGGCACGAAGTCACGCTCGTCGATGTCGACACACGCCCAGTCCGTGCCTGCCCGTCGCAGTCGCACGGCCGTGTAGGTCGGGTCTCCGTGTTGCCCAGCTAGTCGAACTGCAAACTCACCTAGCACTTCATTGTCTGTCGGTGGCGTACCGCCCGACGTCCAAAAAAAAGTAGCAAGCTTGTTGGGGGAGACGCTGGCGGAGCCGACGGCGGAAGACTTCGCGCGCGGCCCGGAGACCTCCGCCCGGAGGCGCCGGTGATGCAGGGGCTCGTGTCTCTGATCCCGATCGTCGGCATCATCGCCGCGTGTCTTGCGCTCGGTGTGAACCGCGCGAGCTACTACCGCGCGCAGAAGCCGAAGGCACCGGCGCAGCGGCGGCCACGGCCGGCTCGCGCACTCGGAGAGGACGAGCGCGCCCACGTGCTCGCCGTGCTCGACAGCGATCCGTTCATGGACAAGGCGCCTGCGCAGGTCTACGCGAAGCTGCTCGAAGACGGCGAGTACCTGTGCTCGACGCGCACGATGTACCGCGTTCTCGATGACGCCAGCCAGGTGCGTGAACGCCGCGCGCAGCGCCGGCACCCCGAGTACGTCAAGCCCCAGCTCGTCGCGACCGCACCGAACCAGGTGTGGACGTGGGACACGACCAAGCTGCCTGGCCCGGTGAAGGGCACGTACTACACGCTGTACGTCATCCTCGACCTGTTCAGCCGCTACGTCGTCGGCTGGCAGATCGCCAAGAGCGAGTCGGCGAAGATCGCGCAGCGCCTCATCGCGGCGTGCTGCGAACAGCAGCGGGTGGTGCGCGGTCAGCTGACGGTACACGCGGACCGCGGCTCGCCGATGATCGCGAAATCGACCGCGCAGCTCTACGTCGATCTCGGCATCGCGCAGAGCCACAGCAGGCCGCACGTCTCGAACGACAACCCGTACTCCGAGGCGGGCTTCAAGACCATCAAGTACCGACCGGAGATGCCCGAGCGCTTCGGTTCCATCGAGCACGCGCGTGCTGTGATGGCTCCGCTCCTCGGCTGGTACAACACGGCGCACTACCACACCGGCCTCGCGCTGCTCACGCCGGCCGATGTCCACCATGGTCGCGCGCCCGCCATCGTCGCCGCGCGGCAGCTCGTGCTCGACGCCGCGCACCTCCGTCACCCCGAGCGCTTCGTGAACGGCCGACCGATCCAGAAGTCGCCGCCACCCGCCGCGTGGATCAACCCGCCGCCAATGGATCAGATCGGGAGCGCGGATCGGATCACGGATCGGATCGCGATCACGGATCTGATCACATCCGCGGATCGGATCGAGGAGGTCGCTGCTCACAAAATACGTGCGAGCGCCGTCTCAAAGTCGTTGACACGCACCGACACGAAGATCCGGACGGGCTCGCACACGTAGTGTCGCATACCGGTTGTACCAAGCCAGTAACAGCGTGGTTCGCACGCACGCACGAGCTCGAGTCCGCGTTGGTGAGCTCGAGTTGACCGATCGCGTGATGCAATCTCGCACACCCGATGTCGGGAGCGAGCGGTAGCGACGCGTGCCGTCGTCGATCTGAGATATCCCCTCAGATCAGCCCGAACACAGCGCGGAAAATTTCCTGCTGCCGAACGATGTGGTCGAACGATTTCATGAGCGGCGCGAGCTTCTCGTCTCCCATGTACGGAATGGCCTCGTAGAGGTGAATGCCTTGGTTGAGGAGCGACATGGTGCGCTTCTTCGAGGTGTTGGTTTTCATCAGCCGATCGAGTCCGCACGCCTCGCCGGCGGCGCCGAGCAACGTCAGCAACGCCTGTGCGACTGCCGCCAGAAGCAGCAAGCGGTCCCGGCGATCCGTGGTGCCGATGTGCGTCGCCGATAGCCCCATGCCGAAGCGAAAGTTCTTCTGGTCGCGAAACGTTTCTTCGATCGTGAACCGTCGGCCGTACAGCTTCACGATCTCTGCGGCCTTGAGCTCGCTCAGCGTCGTCGCTAGGCACCACGCCTCCTTCATCCTCTTGGCGTGCATGACGACAACCGCCGGCACTTCGGCGCGCGTGCGCGTGACTCGAGCCCCGCGCAGGATCAGGGCGCGACCGTTGTCTGGCACCCACGCGTTCGCCGTCTTCCGAGTTCCCGTTGCGTCCTCGACCTGAATCGCTCCTCGAAAGCGGATAACGAAATCCCAGCCGAGCGTCTGCAGGAACCGATACAGCTTCTGATCGCCGAAGCCGCGATCCGCCAGCACTGTGATCTTCACGTCGGGCGCGACGCAGTCGTGCAGCCGTTCGAGCAACCGATACTCGTGGTCATTCCGCTTGTTCTTGAGCGTGGTCTTGCTCACCGTCATCCAGATCAACGGGGTCGCCCGCCCATGGCTGGTGATCAGGTAGCCCGCCAGCGTCGCGTGGTCGTCGCCATCGAACTCTGTCCAGTCGAGCGCGACGACGATCTCCTTGCGCTCTGCGACGACAAACTGGGCCCACGGTCGGAACAACGTCCACACGTCGATGCCCGGGTTTCCGAGCAAACGATCGGTCTGCTTCACCCCGTGCTTCTTGTCGTTGTTGGTGACGCGCGCGTATCCACGACCGATCGCGTGGATCGACAGCACCGCTGCGTCGACGGTGCCCACGACACCGTTCGCCAACGACAGCACGCGCATCGCATGCAGATCATCACCGAAGATTTGGTGCACCGTCTTCGCGACTTCCAGCGGGTCTCGAACAAACTCTGTCATCGATCGACGGCTCATCATGCCGCTCGAACCGACGCGCGAGCTCCGAAATTCCGCCTCAGCTGGGAAAAATCCGGAGCGCTTTCGATCACCTACGCCGCCAAAGCGAGGGGATCCATCAGGTCGTCGATGCCATCCGGAGCGCCATGTGCGACGTAGCTGAAGAGCTGCTTCGACACCGCTTCAACCCGACGTTTCAGGAGATCACCGCGAGTCCACACGGTGTATCGCGCCTCAGCGACTCGGGCCGAGTGAAGGTCCGACCGTAGCGACCGTCGAGACTCATGCGAATCACGTGATCTGGAATGTGATTCGAGCTGCCGCTACGTCGTCGATGCACTGTGCTGGTTCGATTCGCGCGTTTCGAAGTGAGCGATCGCGCCGCCGATCATTAAGAGCACTCTCCAACCGAACGAATCGTTGGGCCGAGCGCGACGAACGGCGTGACGGTCTGGCGAGCTCGAGCTCATCGCGATCGTCGCTGACGTCGCCGCGGGTCATGGTGGGGCGACACCACTTCAGCGCGGAAGGCCCCCTCGCGCGACCGGCGCCGCGACGGTGGCAGACGTGTATGCGGATCCGCTCGTCGGGCGATTTCGCTCGGAACCGCGCCGTCGAAACCCCGCGTACGAGGTCCTTTGGAGGCACGAGGCATGCAGTCAGCCCAAGCCACTTTGCCCTTGACCGTGAAGCTCGCAATGACACGCAACGAGGTCAGCGCGAGCAACGCGATCGATGCCGATGTCATGAATGCGAGCAACCGCGGAAGGCTCGAGACTACGTTCGATCACTTCGTACGTCACGCCGATCCGTACACCTGCTTCATCGCGGATCCCGACGACATCGAGTGCGCGACGTTGCATCACGAGATCGATCGACTCGGACTCACGAACCGCGCCGGCGCGGGCTTCGAAGCCAGCTTCGATCCAACGTTTCCCGAGACACCGCCAATCCACATGGCTGGGTCGCGCCGCCTCGGCTCGGGCTGAACGAAGAAGGCCGATCGTGCTGATGATCGAGAATCATTCGATTGGACCGATCTGGAACGTGATCCGACGCTCGGCCGACGTCCCCTTCTCGTCGGCTGCACCGATCGCGCATCGCGAGTCCAACGCGGAGACGCGTCGCCTCCCGCGGGAGACCGCCTAGAGGTCCGGATGGCAGCGCTGTTCCCACCGTGGACGAACACGGCAACCCGGGTCGCGCTGGCAGTGCTCTCGCTGGGCGCGGCCGGCGCGCTCGCCGCGCCGATGATCTACGCGCGCATGCCGTTCGCGACCGGGCAGAACAATCCGCTCCTCCAGCCGGTGCAGTTCGATCACCGTCATCACGTGCGCGACGACGGCATCGATTGCCGATATTGCCACGGTGCCGCCGGGCACGCGCCCTACGCCGGCGTTCCCGCGACCGAGGTCTGCCTCGGTTGTCACAACCAGATCTGGAACGACAGCACGTTGCTCGCTCCCGTGCGCGAGAGCGCAGCCTCCGGACGGCCGATCGCATGGCAACGCGTCCACTCGCTGCCCGACTTTGTCTACTTCGATCACTCGATCCACGTCAACAAAGGCATCGGTTGCGTGTCGTGTCACGGCCGCGTCGATGAGATGGCCGCGGTCTATCAAGTGGCGCCGCTGACGATGGGGTGGTGTCTCGATTGTCATCGCGATCCCGTGCCGAACCTCCGACCGCGCGATCAGATCACGAGCATGACCTGGCAGCCGGCGAGCTCCGACGTCACGGCCGCGCTCGCGAGCCAGTACGGGACCCGAAGTCTCACCAACTGCACGACGTGCCACCGATGACCCGAGATCACGACGAAGACGATCGCGCACCGATCCAGACGGGTCGAGGCTGGGCCGGCGTCGCAGCGCTCGTCCGGCTCGGCGCGGCGGACCGCGGTTGGCGCGAGCCCGATGTTGCCGAAGGTCTCGACCAGATCAGTCGCCGCAGCTTGTTCAAGTGGATCGGGGGCAGTGCGGCGCTCGCGGGGTTGGCATCGTGCTCGTCGCGACCTGCACGCGACATCCGGCCGTACGTGCATCAGCCGCCCGAGCTAACACCCGGAGTCGCGCAATACTACGCGACCGCATTCGTCGAGGATGGCTTCGCGACCGGCATGGTGGTCGAAGCGCACGAAGGGCGCCCCACCAAGGTCGAGGGCAATCCCGATCACCCGGCCAGCCTCGGCGCCACGCGCGCGATCGACCAGGCCGCCGTACTGTCTCTGTTCGATCCTCAGCGCGTGCGCGCGATCACCGATCGCGGTGTGCCTGGCACGTGGGACGATATCGAGCGTTTTCTCGCGGCCGCACGCGCCGACGCAGGCGCCGGGCTCCACGTGGTGCTCGAACCGACGAGCTCGCCGATCGTGATCGAGCTGCTCGGTCAGGTGCGAGCCAAGCTACCTCGCGCGACCGTCACGTTCTGGGCACCCTTCGCGCTCCGCGCGTCGCTCGCCGGCAACGCGATCGCGTTCGGCCGACCGTTACAGACCCAGCTCGATCTGCGCCGCGCGGACGTGATCGTCGCGCTCGATGCCGACCTGCTCGGCGAGCATCCGATGGGCCTGGCCTACGCGCGGCAGCTTACCGACCGCAGGCGCGTCGATGGTCCCCATGCCGCGATGAGTCGGGTTTATGCGGTCGAAGCCACCCACACCACGACCGGCACGCTTGCAGATCATCGTATCCGACTGCGCAGCGGCGAGGTCGAAGCGATCGCGCGCGAGCTCGCAGCGGAGCTCGCGGCACGAGGCATCGAGGGGCTGCCGACGACGCCTCGCCCGACGGGCGGTCGCGCGCGCTGGCTCGGTGCGATCGCGGCCGACCTCGTGCAAGCGCGCGGGCGCTCGGTGGTGATCGCCGGCGAGCGTCAGCCCGCGATCGTGCACGCGATCGTCGCGGCGATCGATCACGCACTCGGCAATGTCGGTGCGACGGTCACGTATAGCGAGCCGGTCGTGTTCGAGGCGGGCGGACCGAGTCACGAGCTCGACGCGCTCGCAGCCGCGTTGACCGCTGGCACGGCGACGTCACTGTTGATCCTCGGCGGTAATCCCGCCTACACCGCGCCTGCACAGCTCGATCTCGCCCGCGCCATCGCACGAGCTCCGAGCCTGTACCTCGGCCTGTATGCGAACGAGACGGCGCAGGCCTGTCGCTACGTCGTGCCCGCGCAACACGTGCTCGAACAGTGGGACCTCGCGCGCGCGTTCGACGGGACGCTCACCCCGATCCAGCCGTTGATCGAGCCGCTGTTCGGCGGTCACTCGACGAGTGACGTCCTCGCCGCGCTGGTCGGCGCGCCCGCGATGCGCGCGCGCGATCGCGCGCACACCGCATGGACACGCATGGTCCCCGCGATGAACTTCGCCGCCGGCCTCGCGCTCGGCCGCGCTCGCGACCCGGCGACCGTCGTCGCGGTCTCCGCACCCGCCGCGATCGCAGGCGCGGCCAGCGAGCCATTCGCGCTCGAGCTCGACGTCCGACCACACCCGATGGTCTACGACGGGCGCCACACGAACAACCCGTGGTTGTTAGAGCTCCCCGAGCCGATCACGAAGCTGACGTGGGACAACGCCGCGCAGGTCTCACCGCAAACCGCGGCGCGGCTGGGGATCGAGACCGGCGACGTGATCGCGCTGGGTGTCGACGGCATCTCCCTCGACGTGCCTGCGATCGTCGTGCCCGGTCACGCCGACGAAGCGGTCACGCTACACGCCGGCTACGGCCGGAGCGGGGACGAACGAATCGCGCACGGCATCGGCGCGAATGCCTTCGCGCTGTGGCGCGGTCCGTTCCAGTCCGCGGTGACGGTGACGACACGCGACGCGCATCGCGAGCTCGCGATCACGCAGGAGCACTGGCGGATGGAGCATCGTCCGATCGCGCTGTCGGGCAAGCTCGCCGACCTCGGCAGCGGGCCCTGGCTCGCCGAGCTCGCCACGCATCGCGGCGATCCTCCGAGCCTGCTCGCGAGGTTCCCGACGCAAGGCGAGCAGTGGGCGATGTCGATCGATCTCACCAGTTGCAGCGGCTGCTCCGCGTGCGTGATGGCATGTGCGGCCGAGAACAACACGCCGGTCGTCGGTCGCACGCAGGTCCTGAACAGCCGCGAGATGCACTGGCTGCGCATCGATCGCTACGTCGATGACGGGAGCGCTCCCGGTGACCCGGTGATCGCGGTCCAGCCCATGCTGTGCCAGCACTGCGAGGACGCGCCGTGCGAGTACGTGTGCCCGGTCGAGGCGACGACCCACAGCCCCGACGGCCTCAACGAGATGGTCTACAACCGCTGCGTCGGCACGCGGTTCTGCTCGAACAACTGCCCGTATAAGGTCCGCCGCTTCAACTGGTTCGACTTCAAGCAGCACGATGGCTTGCAGATCCTCGCGCGCAACCCCGACGTCACGG
This sequence comes from uncultured delta proteobacterium, assembly GCA_963848295.1. Taxonomy (GTDB): domain Bacteria; phylum Myxococcota_A; class Polyangia; order Haliangiales; family Haliangiaceae; genus JABFXX01. The sequence continues at coordinate 1,927,066 of CAWKDB010000010.1, forward strand.
TTCGCGATCGCGGCGTGATGGAGAAGTGCACGTACTGCGTGCAGCGGATTCGCCGCACCGAGATCGACGCACGCATCGCCGGCCGACCGATCGGAGCGACCGAGGTTCGCACCGCCTGCCAGCAAGCCTGCCCGACCCAGGCGATCAGCTTCGGCTCGATCACCAACGCGACCTCGACGGTCACCGAGCAACGCACGCGCCCGCATAGCTACGAGGTGCTGCACGATCAAGGCACGCGGCCGCGGACGACGTACCTCGCCCGGATCCGCAATCCGAACCCGGAGCTCGGATGAGCGAGACCGCGCTCGCAGCCAGCGACGAGATCCTGATCGGTCGCCCCGACGATGCGCAGCTCTCCGATCAGCTGCTGTCGACGACTTGGCGGCCGTGGACGCGCGGCTGGAAGATCGCGTTCGCGGTATGCGGCACGCTCACGCTGTTGCTCGCCACCGCGGTGACGCTGACCGTGACTCGCGGCATCGGCATGTGGGGCAACAACATCCCCAACGCGTGGGGCTTCGGGATCATCAACTTCGTGTGGTGGATCGGCATCGGTCACGCCGGCACGTTCATCTCGGCGATCCTGCTCGTGCTCGAGCAGAACTGGCGAACCTCGATCAATCGATTCACCGAAGGCATGACGCTGTTCGCGGTGATGCAGGCCGGGCTGTTCCCACTCCTCCATCTCGGCCGGCCGTGGTTCGCCTACTGGCTGTTCCCTTACCCGAGCGTGATGACCACGTGGCCGCAGGTGCGCAGCGCGCTGCCGTGGGACGCGGCCGCGGTCTCGACGTATTTCCTCGTCTCGCTGATGTTCTGGTACCTCGGTATGGTTCCCGATCTCGCCGCGTTGCGCGATCGCTCGCCGACCCGCCGGCGCCGCATCATCTACGGCATCTTCGCGCTCGGCTGGCGCGGCTCGGTTCAACAATGGCGCCACCACAAGGTCGCCTACCTGCTGCTCGCCGGCCTCGCGACGCCGCTCGTCGTCTCGGTCCACTCGATCGTCAGCCTCGACTTCGCGATCACCGGCCTGCCCGGCTGGCACTCGACGATCTTCCCGCCATTCTTCGTCGCCGGCGCGATCTTCTCGGGCTTCGCGCTCGTGATGACGCTGATCATTCCCGCGCGGCGCGTGTTCAAGCTCCACAACGTGATCACCGCGGCGCACCTCGACGCGATGGCCAAGATGATGCTCGTCATGAGCCACATCGCGTTCTACTCGTACCTGATCGAGTTCTTCGTCGCGTGGTACTCCGGCGACAAGTTCGAGATCTATCAAGCGTTGGTCAATCGCCCGACCGGTTGGTACGCGTGGACGTACTGGACGATGATCTTCTGCAACTGCGTCGTCACCCAGCTGTTCTGGTCACGGCGGATGCGCCGCAACCTGTGGGTCCTGTTCGGCGTGACGCTGCTGATCAACCTCGGGATGTGGCTCGAGCGCTTCGAGATCATCGTCGTCTCCCTGTCGCGCGACTTTCTGCCTTCGAGCTGGCACGTGTTCGTGCCGTCGTGGGTCGACCTCAGCCTGCTCGCCGGGACGCTCGGCTTCTTCGGCCTGTTGTTCTTGTTGTTCTTGCGGTTCATCCCGTTCATCCCGGTCGCCGAGATGAAGCACATGCGCGCCGAGCTCCAGCGCGGCGAGAAGGTCACGTGAAGCGCCGCCCTGCCATGATGGCCGAGTTCGCGAGCGGACCGGAGCTGCTCGCCGGCGTGCGGGCCGCGCGCGAGGCCGGGCTGTCGCGGCTCGACGCGTTCACGCCATACGAGGTCGACGGGCTACAAGAGGCGCTCGGGGTTCGCCGGTCACGGTTGCCGTGGATCGTGTTGGCCGCGGGGCTGGTCGGCGGCGGTGCAGCCTACGCGCTGCAGTGGTGGATCAACGTCGTGAGCTATCCGCTGAACATCGGCGGACGACCCTATCACTCGGCGCCGGCGTTCATCCCGATCACGTTCGAGATGACGGTCCTGTGCGCGGCCACGGCCGCGCTGATCAGCGCCCTCGTGCTCGGTGGCCTGCCCTCGCTGTGGCATCCGGTGTTCGAGGTCGAGGGCTTCGAGCGCGCGACGATCGATCGGTTCTGGCTAGCGATCGATCGCGGCGATGCAGCACTCGACCGCACTCGCACCGCAGCCGTGCTCGAGACCGCCGGTGCGCTGCGCGTGGTTTGGCTGGGGGAGGCGCCGTGAAGGTCATCGTGCTCGTCCTCGCGCTGGTCGCGTGCGACAACCACGGCTCCACGCCGGATTGGTCGCGCATGATCACGCAGCCCAAGCTGCTGCCGTTCGGCGCGACCTCGCAATTCGCGGACGGGGCGGCGATGCGCCCGGTACCGGCGGGCACGATCACGCGTGACTGGATCGCCGACGGCGCCGTCCGCGATGGTGTCATGGGCTCCGGCGCGCCGGTCGAGGTGATCCCGATCGCGATCACCCGGCCCTTGCTCGAGCGCGGCCGCGAGCGCTTCGAGATCGTGTGCGCGGCCTGCCACGGTATCGCCGGCGACGGCGACAGCGCCGTCGCACACAACATGCAGCGCCGGCGCCCGCCATCGTTCCACGAGCCGCGCTTGGTCGCGCTCTCGCCGGGCGAGCTCTATCGCACGATCGTCGACGGCTACGGCCTGATGCCTTCGTACGCGGCAATGATCAGCGTCGACGATCGCTGGGCGGTCATCGCATACGTGCGAACGCTGCAGCGCGCGTGGCAGCTCGACCTGCAAACGCTGCCACCGGCCGAGGCGGCCGAGATCGTCGAGAGCTTACCGTGAGCCGTCGCGCGCTGTTGATCGCCTCGCTCGTGCTCGGGACCCTCGGGACGATCGGCATGGCGATCGGTTTTGTCGTCGAGCCGACGCAGGCCGCGTTCTCGTACCTCACCGCGTGGGTGTACGCGGTGTCGATCGCGCTCGGCGCGCTGATCTTCCTGCTGATCGCGCACGCTACGCAGGGCAAGTGGTTCATCGTGTTTCGCCGACTCGCCGAAGCGATCACGAGCAGCCTGCCCGCGCTCGCGATCGGCTTCATCCCGATCGCGCTCGTGCTCGGCCGGATCTACGTGTGGGTCGATCCTTCGCCGGCCCTCGGCCACGACGCGCTGCTCACGATCGCGCACAAGGCGCCGTATCTGAATCCGACGTTCTTTATCGTTCGCGCCGCGATCTTCTTCACGTTCTGGATCGTCCTCGCCGAGCTGCTGACCCGATGGGCCGCGCGTTCTGATCGCGACCTCGCGAGCCACCTCTATCGATTGCGTGCGCTGGCATGCGGTGCACTGCCGGCGGTCGCACTGACCCTCACGTTCGCCGCGTTCGACTGGCTGATGTCGATGACGCCGCTGTGGTACTCGACCGTGTTCGGCTTGTTGTACTTCTCGGGCGGCTTCGTCGCGGCGCTAGCGGCGCTCGCCGTGATCTCGCGCGACGCCCGCCGGGTGCCGGACGTCGACTCGAGCATCCACCCGAGTCATACCGGTGCCCTCGGGCGCTTGCTGTTCGCGTTCCTCGTGTTCTGGGCTTACATGGAGTTCGCGCAGGGCCTGATCATCTGGATCGCGAACAAGCCCGGCGAGGTGCCGTGGTACGTGGTGCGCGGCGCCACCGCGTGGGGCGCGGTGTTCGCGGTGCTGGTCGTCGGCCACTTCGCGCTGCCGTTCTTCATCCTGCTGTCGAAGCCGCTCAAGCGCAGAGCTACTCCGCTCGCGCTCGTCGGTTGGTGGTTGCTCCTCATGCATTACGTCGACATCTACTGGATGGTGATGCCGGTCCTGCATCCGACGTTGGCGTTTCACTGGCTCGACGTGGCGGCGCCGCTCGCCGTCATCGGCTTCGCGACGGCATTCGTCGTCGCTCGCAACCGCAACCCGCTCGCGACCGCCGATCCGCGATTCGCGGCCGCCGTGCGCTACGAGGGCTCGTGAGCGACCAAGAAGCCGATCAGATCCGGACGCGCGCGATCGTCGTCGTCGGGCTCGCAGGGCTCGCGATCACGCTGGCGCTGGTCGGCGTCGCGTGGCTGTTCGTCGTGGCCCCGGCCGCGCCTCGGCACACGCCGAGCGCTCCCTCGGTCTTGGAGCACGGGCTGTTCGTCCAGGCCTCGGGCGGCGCCGACGCGAACGCGCGCGGCGCCAAGCGGCTCGAAGTGTACCGCTGGATCGATCGGGCTCATCACGTCGCACGGATTCCGATCGACCGGGCGATCGATGCGGTGGTCGCGGATCCGGCCCTTATCGGAGGACATCGCTGATGCGCGCTGCACTCGTCATCGCACTCTCGCTCGGTTTCTCCTTGCGCGCGGTCGCCGCCGATCCGCCTCCCGGCTCGCCCGCGTGGGCCGAGCAAGCCGACGTCACGGAGCACCTCGGCGACCAGCTTCCCCTCGATCTCCGGTTCACAGACAGCACCGGCCATCCGATCGAGCTCCGCCAGCTGTTCGACGGCGTTCATCCGGTGCTGCTCGTGCTCGCTTACTACGAGTGCCCGCAGCTGTGCAGTCTCGTGCTCGCTGGTGCCGTCTCGGCGATGCGGCAGCTCGACACGTGGGGCTGGAAGCTCGGACCGCAATATCGCGTCGCCACGATCAGCTTCGATTCTACCGAGCGCATCGATCAAGCGGCGCGCAAGCAGGCGAGCGTGGTCGGCACGCTCGGCGCCCCGCTCGAGGCATGGCCGTTCTTCGTCGGCAACGAGGCCAACGTGCGCGCGCTCACCGACCATCTCGGCTTCAAGTTCTTGCGTGATCCGCGCACCGGCAATATCGCGCACGCCGCGGTCGTGTTCGTGTTGACCCCCGACGGCAAGATCTCGCGCTACCTGTACGGCACCGACTACGCGCCCCGCGATCTCAAGCTCGCGCTGCTCGAGGCCTCCGATGGCAAGACCGGTTCGTTCGGCGACAAGATCCTGCTGCGCTGCTTTCATTACGATCCGACGACCCGGCGCTACGGTCTGTTCATCAGCCGATTCATGAAGGTCGGAGGGCTCCTGATCCTCGTAATCGCGCTCGTCATCGGTCGCATTTTTTGGCGCCACGAGCGGCGGCGCGCGCGGAGGGGCGTGGCGTGAACGAGCTGCTCCGTCACGCGTTGAATTTGCCGCCGCAGCGGTCGTCGATCGCGAGCTCGGTCGATCATCTACATTATGTGGTGATCCTGTGCACGATCGCCGGTGCGATGGTCGCGGGCGGGTTCGGCGCGATGTTCCTGGTGCGCTACCGGCGCCGCACCAAAGCCATCCCGCTGACCCCATACGTGGTCGTCCCGCGCTGGCTCGAGGCGCTCGTGATCGCGGGGCTGCTCTCGCTGTTCTGCGGGTTCTGGGTCGTCGGGTTCTCGCAGTACACCACGATCGAATCCGCGCCTCCCGACGCGCTGCCGATCTACGTCACCGCCAAGCAGTGGATGTGGCAGTTCGCGTATCCCGACGGCCCGACGTCGGCGAACGTCCTGACCGTGCCGGTCGGCCGGCCGATCAAGCTGATCATGACGTCGCGCGACGTGATCCACAGCTTCTTCGTGCCCGACTTCCGGATCAAGCAGGACGTCGTGCCGGGACGCACGATGACGACCTGGTTCGAAGCCATCGCGCCGGGCACATCGGACGTATTGTGCTCGCAATACTGCGGCACCCGGCACTCGCTGATGCGCGCGCAGGTCGTCGCCCTCCGACCGGCTGACTATGCGCGCTGGCTCGCGACCGCACGAGGTCCGCTCGCGTTGCCGGGCGCCAAGGGCAATGGCATCGGGCTCGCCGCCACCGGCAAAGCTGTCGCGGCCGCGCACGGCTGTCTGCGCTGCCACTCGATCGACGGTACGCCGTTCATCGGCCCGACCTGGGCCAACGCGTTCGGCAGGCAGCGGCCCACCGCGGACGGCCGCTCGGTACTCGTCGACGAAGCCTATTTGACCGAGTCGATGATGGACCCCAAGGCGGTGATCGCGGCGGGCTTTCAACCGGTGATGCCGTCGTATCAGGGGCTGCTCTCGCCCGAGGATATCTCCGCGATCATCGAGTACATCCGTTCGCTGCGCGACGTGCAGCCCGTGGTCGCGGAGCCGCCGCCGGTCGCCCCGATCACCTACCCGCCAGGAGCGCCCCATGACGCCGCCACCGACTGACTACCTGCGCGCGAGAAGCGGCATCAAGTCGTGGCTGACGACCACCGACCACAAGCGGATCGCGCTGATGTTCTTCGTCGCGGTCACGCTCGCGATGATGCTCGGCGGTGCGTTCGCGATGGCGTTGCGCACCAAGCTGCTGATTCCGGGCCCGGCCCTGTTCAGCCCGCTCACGTACAACCGGTTGTTCACGCTCCACGGCGTGACGATGGTGTTCCTGTTCATGATCCCCGCGATCCCGACGGTGTTCGGCAACTTCTTCCTGCCGATGATGGTCGGCGCGAAGGATCTCGCGTTCCCGCGACTCAACCTCGCGAGCTTCTACGTCTACTTCGCGGGCGCCACCCTGACGCTGTGGGGCATGATCCACGGCGGCGCCGATACCGGCTGGACGTTCTACGCCCCGTATGCGACCGCGTCGCCGACCGATGTCGCGCCGATCGCGATCGGCGTGTTCGTGCTCGGCGTGTCGTCGATCATGACGGGCCTCAACTTCATCGCCACGACCCACATGCTGCGTCGTAGCGGGCTCCGGTGGTTCAAGCTGCCGCTCTTCGTGTGGGCGATCTACGCCACGAGCGTGATCCAGGTGCTCGCGACGCCGGTGCTCGGCCTATCGGTGATCCTCGTCGCGCTCGATCACGCGCTGCACATGGGAATGTTCGATCCAGCGCTCGGCGGTGATCCGGTGCTGTTCCAGCATCTGTTCTGGTTCTATTCGCACCCCGCCGTCTACATCATGATCTTGCCGGCGATGGGCGTGATCGCAGAGATCGTGCCTACGTTCTCGAAGAAGAACCTCCTGTCGTACAACGCACTCGCGTATTCATCGCTCGGCATCGCCTTCGTCGGGTTCTTGACGTGGGGCCATCACATGTTCGTCGCCGGGATCTCGCAATTCGACGCCGCGCTCTTCGGGCTGCTCTCGATGTTCGTCGCGATCTTCTCGGCGATCAAAGTGTTCACGTGGATCGGCACGATGTATCGCGGCTCGATCACGTTCAACACACCGATGCTGTACTTCTTCTCGTTCGTCTTCTTGTTCGTGTTCGGCGGGATGACCGGCGTCGCGGTCGCGACCACGTCGCTCGACGTCCACTGGCACGACACCTACTTCGTGGTCGCGCACTTTCACTTCATCATGGTCGGCGGCACGCTGACCGCGTTCCTCGCCGCGATCCACTACTGGTTTCCGAAGATGTTCGGCCGGATGTACCCCGAGCGCCTCGGCCTGCTCTCCGCATCGCTCGTGTTCGTCGGCTTCAACCTGACGTTCTTCCCTCAGTTCCTGCTCGGCAATGCCGGCATGCCGCGGCGCTACTACAGCTACCCGGCTCGCTATCACGTCCTGAATGTGTTCTCGACGTGTGGCGCGTATCTACTCGGGCTGGCGATGACGATCACGCTGATCTACTTGCTCGTGTCGCTCAAGTACGGCAAGCGCGCCCCCGCCAATCCGTGGGGCTCGCGCGGCTTCGAGTGGCGCACGACCTCACCTCCGCCCGTCCACAACTTCGTGGTGCCGTTCGATCCCGCGTACGGCGCGTACTCGTACAACGAGCCACCTCCGCCAGACCATCCGACGGAATCGGAATGATCGAGCACGAAGTTCAATACGATTCGATCGAGCGCCAGCACGCGACTGCGCGCCTCGGGATCTGGATCTTTCTGGGCAGCGAGCTCCTGTTATTCGCCGGTCTGTTCACGCTGTTCGTGGCGTATCGCTTCCAGTACCCCGCGGAGTTTCGCGCGGCCTCGGCGCACGCCAACGTCCTGATCGGCACGGTCAACACGTACCTGCTCTTGACGTCGAGCCTCACGGTCGCACTCGCGATCCATGCCGCCCGCCACGGACATCGCGGTCGCATCGTGATGTTCCTCGCAATCACGATCGCGCTCGGGATCGCGTTCGATGTGTTGAAGGGCATCGAATACGCCGAGCACGTGTCCAAGGGTATCGCGCCCGGTCACTACTACTCGTTCTCCGCGCTTCCCGCCCACGGCGCGGTCTTGTACTTCACGCTGTACTACCTGCTCACGGGGATCCACGCGATCCATGTCACCGGTGGCCTGATCATGCTCGTCTGGCTGGCGGTCAAAGCAAAGCGCGGCGACTTCACCCCGAGCTCGCACATCACCCTCGAGCTTGGCGGATTGTATTGGCACCTCGTCGACGTGGTGTGGCTCTTCCTATGGCCTCTGATCTACCTCATCCGATGACCCAGCCCTCCCAGCCATCCGCGCTGACCTACGTGATCGTGTGGCTTGCACTCGCGTCGCTCGCGACCCTGTCACTGTTGGCATCGTACGCGCACCTCGGCGATTGGAACGTGGTCTTCGCGTTCGCGATCGCGACGGTCAAGGCGGGGCTCGTATTTGCGGTCTTCATGCATCTCATGCACGGGCCGCCGCTTCACCGCATCGTCATCGTCGTTGCGATGTGCTTCGTCGCGCTGATCATTCTTGGCGTGCTCGCGGATGTCGCCACTCGATCGGTCGCCAGTCCGTATGCGCTGGGATCACGCGATCGACGACCCACGACGGGCGTTCGCCTCGGCGTCCGACGCGCTCAGGACGGACGACCTATCTGCTTCGCGCCCTTCGCGAGCAGGAGCACCGGCAGCATGCAGGCAGCGAGGATCGCCATCGTGCGCATCGCGTCGACGTAGGCGAGCTGGGTCGCTTGCACCTGCAGCTGGCGGTACGCGACCGCGAGCGCGTCGTGCGCCGCATCTGGCGCCGAGCGGCCGGCGTGCTCGAGCACGCGCGCGATGCCTTGGAGTTGGGCGACGAATGCCGGGTTGTAGTTGTTGGTGTGGCTTGCGAGGTAGGTCTGATGCATCTGCGCGTGGCGTGCGAGCTGCGTCGTGGCCAGCGCGATGCCGAGCGAGCCGCCCAAGTTACGCCCGAGGTTCAGCACGCCGGACACGGCGTTGTTCTGCTCCGGTCGAACGTGCGCATAGACGAGCGTGTTGATCGGAACGAACAGCAGCGAGAGCCCGACGACCTGGTAGACGCGCATCAGGATCGCGCTGCGAAAGTCGATGCCGACGTAGAGGTGGGTCGACATGTAGAACAGCGAGACCACGAGCATCGAAGCGCCGGTCGCGATCAGCCATCGCGCATCGACCCTCGAGACCAGCGCGCCGGCCACGGGCATCAGCAGGATCAGCGCGAACCCGCCGGGCGACAACGTCTCGCCGGCTTGCTGTGCGCTGTAGCCCATCAACGTCTGCTCGAACGTCGGCAGCAGCACGGTCGGCGCGTACAGCACCATGCCGAGCAGCAGCATCAACAGGCTCGAGCTCGCGAAGGTCCGGTTCGTGAACATCCGGACGTCGATGACGGGATGGCGCTGGCGCCACTCCCACAGCACGAACCCGATGAGCCCGGCGCCGGCGATGATCGCGAAGCCGACGATCGACGACGCGTTGAACCAATCGTCCTCTTGGCCCTTATCGAGCACGAACTCGAGCGAGCCCAGGCCGACCGCGATCAGGCCGAGGCCGATGTAGTCGATGCCTCCGGAGCGCTCGCGCATCTGCGCGAGGTGCGGCGGGTCGGTGACCACGTGCGAGGTGAGCAGCAGCGAGACGAGGCCGACCGGGATGTTGATGAAGAAGATCCACCGCCAGCTGAAGTGATCGGTGATGAAACCGCCGACCGTCGGGCCGATCGCCGGCGCGAGCACGACCGCCATGCCGTAGATCGCCATCGCCATGCCGCGCGATCGCGGCGGAAACGTGTCCGCGAGGATCGCCTGCTCGCTCGGCGCGAGCCCGCCGCCGCCAATACCCTGCAGCACGCGAAACAGCACGAGTAGATCGAGGCTCGGCGCGATGCCGCACAAGAACGAGCTCGCGACGAACAGCCCGACGCTGAGCATGTAGTAGCGCTTGCGCCCGATCTTCGTCGCGAGCCAGCCGCTGATCGGTAGGACGATCGCGTTCGACACCAGGTACGACGTCAGGATCCACGTGCTCTCGTCCTCGGTCGCCGATAGGTTGCCTGCGATGTGCGGCAGGCTCACGTTCGCGATGCTCGTATCGAGCACCTCCATGAACGTCGCCATCGAGACGACGAGCGCGATGCCCCACGGATTGTGGCCGCCCGTCCATCCGCTATCGAAGTACGCCGGGCGAGCTTCGCCCGCGGTCACCGCACCCTCACCTTGACCTCCACCGACATCCCGGGGCGCAGCCGGTCTAACCCCGGCTGGCCGCGGTCGAGCGCGACGCGCACCGGGAGGCGCTGGACCACCTTGACGTAGTTGCCGGTCGCGTTCTCCGGCGGCAGTACGCTGAGCCGCGATCCGGTCGCGCCGCCGAACGCCTCGATCGAACCGTGCAGCGTCCGGTCGATCGCGTCGACGTGGACCTCGGCGGCAAGCCCGACGTGCATACGCTCGATCTGCGTCTCGCGGAAGTTCGCGGTGACCCACAGCGACTCGGTCTGCGCGATCGCCATCAGCTCTTGGCCAGGCGCGACGCGATCGCCGACGTCGACCGACTTTCTGCCCACCACGCCGGCGACCGGCGCGGCGATCTTCGCGTAGCCGAGGTTGAGGCGCGCCTGGTCGAGCTCTGCCTTCGCGAGGTCGCGGGCGGCGGTCCGTGCGAGCACCGCGGCGCGTTGCGTATCTTCTTCGCGCGGTGCGTTTGCTTCGATCTCGATCAGCTTGCTGCGGGCCAACGCCAGCTTCTGCTGTTGCTCGTCGATGCGTTCGCGTGCGGCTTCGAGCGAATGCTCGAGCGCGTCGACGTTGGAGGCAGACGCTCTCGCGGCGTTGATCCGCTGGTCGGCCTCGGATCTCGGGATCGCGCCACCGTCGACCAACTGCTCTGCGCGGCCGCGATCGAGCTGCGCTGTGTCGTCGAGTGCGCGGGCCTGCGCGAGCCGGGCGCGTCCCTGCTCGAACGACTGGTTCGCCTCGGCGACCGACGCCTGCGCCGCCGCGAGGTCCGATCGACTGCTTGCCAGCGCGGCGCGATTGCTCGCCTCGGTGATCGATACGCTTGGCTGTTGCTGCGAGAGCTCGGCGCCGGCGCGCGCGAACGACGCTTTGGCCTCCGCGGCTGCGACCTCGAGGTCGGACGGATCGAGCTCGAGCAACGGCTGGCCCGCCTTGATCGGCTGATCCTCGACGACATACACCGCCTTCACGGTCCCCGCGACGCGCGGGCTCAGCTCGGTAATGTCGCCGTCGATCTCGGCGTCGTCCGTCGTCTCGAATTGCCGCGCATAGAGCCAATAGCCGAACCCGACCAGCGCGACCACGGTGACGCCGCCGGCGATCAGTAGCCACTTGCGACGCGATCGCCGCGGCGTGTCGGGCGGTATGTCTCTCGCCGTGGCGGCAGGTCGCTCGGGCGCCGGCGGTGACGCCGGTGCGGCATCCTCATTCGCTCGCTCGGCCATACTGCGGTTCGTAGATTCAACTCTCGTGCCGCGCGATGCTCCGGTGAGCGTGCGCGAATCGGTACGGTGGGCTGCGAGTGCGTCACACCCGTCACACCGTGGCCGTCATGCGCGCCGCCGCGAGCCGTGCGCGACCGCCGGGGCCATCGCGTGGACTTCAAATGCGGCTTTCGGCCGGGAGGCCACGTCCGGAACAGCATGACCGGTGTCTCCAGAGATGATCGTGCCTCGATCGCGCTTGTCGTACTCTGCGCAGCCGGCTGTGGCCACGGAGCGAACGAGCGCACCGATGCTGGACTTGGCGACGCGACGTCGGATTCGTCGTCCGATACGGGCGGCACCGGGTCCGACTCGGGCAACACGGGCCCGTGCGGCGGCGCTGTCTGTTACGCCGGGCAGTCGTGCGTCAGCGACCAGTGTTCCTTTACCGCGTGCAGCGGTGCTCACGTGCCGGGAGACTACGCCACGATCCAACAGGCGATCGATGCGCTGACCCACGCCGGTGGTCACGGAACGATCTGTCTTGCTGCACAAACCTATGCCGAGAGTCCTTCGCTCGTCATGGGTAGCGTCACGATCCAAGGCGTATCGCCGAGCCAATCGCGTGTGACCGGCGCCCTCGACATGCCGTATGGCGCTGGCCTGGGAGATGTCGGCGTAAGTCTGGTGGGGCTCGCGATCCATGGCGTGACGCTTCGAACAGGCGCGAATCCCGGAAACGGCACGGCGTCGTTCACCGCGTGCTCGATCGGGACCCTCAACATCGCCGCGGGGAGCGCGACGGTCGCGGTCTCGCTCGACGGGGTCGACATATCGTCCGGCGACGCCGCCGCTGCGATCACGGTCGGACAGTCGCAAGGAGCGTTCTCGATCTCGGTGGAAAATTCCTATATCCATGACTCCGGTTACGGCCTTCAGTTCACGAGCAGCACCGCGTCGACCGCGACCGCCTCGCTGACCTTTCTCGACAACACGTTCGAGCACGACGGCACCGCGATAGCGACGCCGGAGGGTTGCGTCGATCTCGAGGTCTGCGGTCAACCCGTCGTCAACTACTTCAACAACGTGTTCACCAACAACACGCTTGCCATCGAGACCGAGACCAACGAAGTCATCGCGGACGGCAACAACGCGCTATTCGCGAACACGACGAACTACGCTGGCATCGCAACGGATGGCCCTGGCTACGTGAAATCGGATCCCCTGCTCGACGCGTCGACCACCCCACCCGGGCTCGACGCCGGATCGCCTTGTCGTGGCGCTGGCGATCCCTCGCACGCGTCGCCGCACGATTTTTGGGGGAGGCCGCGCGGATCCGCGATCGATATCGGCGCCGTTCAATCATCGCCGTAGCTCCAATAGCTACCGCACGAATTCGAGCAAGGCCTTGTTGACCTCGGTCGCGTGAGTCCAGATGCAGCCGTGCGGCGCGTTCTTGATGAGGTGCAAGTGCGCGTGCTTCACGAACTGCGGCATCCGCTTGCCGCTCGCCTCGGCGGGGACGATGCGGTCGGAGTCGCCGTGGATGACGAGCGTCGGCGCGGTGATCGTCTTGACGTCCGGCCGGAAGTCCTCCAACCACGCGTCGACGCACTTCAGCATCGCGCCGTACGACGAGCCCGCGGCGACGTTGAACGAAGCTCCGAGCGCGGCGTCGCTGATCTTCGTCTGGTCCTTGTTGTAGAAGTTGGCGAAGAACTCGCCCAGAAACTCGAAGCGATCGTGCTCGATACCCTGCTTGATGCCTTCGAACACCGAAGGATCGACGCCGTCTGGGTTGTTGCCGTCTTTGCGCAGCGCCGGCGCGATCGACGAGACGAACGCGCACTTCGCGACGCCCTTGCCGTTGTACTTGCTCATGTAGCGAGCGACTTCGCCACCGCCCATCGAGAACCCGACGAGCGCGAGGTCGCGCAAACCGAGCGTGTCGATGACCTTCGCGGTGTCGCCGGCGAGGGTGTCGTAGTCGTAGCCCGCTGCGGGCGCCGAGCTGCGACCGAAGCCACGACGGTCGTACGTGATCACGCGGAAGCCCGCCGCCAGCAACATCGAGGATTGCCGCTCCCACGAGCTGCCGTTCAACGGCCAACCGTGAACGAGCAGCACCGGTTTTCCGGAGCCGCGGTCTTCGTAATACAGTTGGATATCCGCGCTGTTTTCTTTTCCGACGGTGATGAATGCCATGCGCGCAGCATGCCTCCCGATCCGCGCAGGTTCTCGTTCACGCGCGCGAAATTTCGCGCTCCGGAGTGCGCGACATGAGCTCGCCGCCGCTCACTCTTCGAGCAACGCAACCAACGACGCGGCTCCACCCGCATCGGGCTCACCGTCCCCGACCGCGCTACCATCGGGTAGTGGAGCCTCCGGTATGAGCGTACCGATCTTACTGGTCACGATGCCTTGGGGGTCGGTCCGATTCCCGTCGATCCAGCTCGGGACACTCAAGTCGGTACTGCAGCGCGGAGGTCTCGAGGCGCGAGTGCTGTACTTGAATCTCAAGTTCGCCGAGTTCATCTCCGAACAAGGAGCGAAGGCGGCGAGCACATCGGACGAGGACCGGATCTCGATCAAAGAGCTGCTCCAGCTTGGGGACAACCCGAGGTTAGGTGACTGGGTCTTTGCGGTCCCGCCGTTCCGCCCAACCAACGATGACGCCGATCGGGACTTCCTCACGCCGCGCGGTGTCCGCGAGCCGGCGGTCGAAAGGGTCGTCGCGAGCCTCACACGTCTGCGTGCTCTGGCTCCGGCGTTTCTGACTGACTGTCTAGAAGAGATCATCGCGCTGGAACCTCGCGTCATCGGGTTTACGACCAGCTTCGGTCAGAACGTCGCGTCGCTCGCATTGGCGCAACTGATCAAAGAACGCTTGCCTGCGACGAGGATCGTGTTCGGTGGGGCGAACTGCGATGGGCCGATGGGCGTGGCGCTCCACCACAGCTTCCCGTGGGTCGATGTCGTCGTGCGCGGCGAAGCGGAGCGCGTGGTGGTTCCGTTGTTCGAAGATCTGCTGGCGGGCCGTCCGGTGCGAGATCTGCCCGGCATGTGTCGGCGCGATGAGGGCGTGAGCATCGTCACGCCACAGAGCCACGATCTGGTCAGCATGGCCGAAGTTCCCGCGCCCGACTACGAGGAGTACTTCGAGGCGCTCGCGGCGAGTCCGCTCCGACACGATCTGCTGAGCGACGTGCGCATCCTCTACGAGAGCGCGCGCGGATGTTGGTGGGGCGAGAAGAACCACTGCACGTTCTGCGGGCTCAACGGCTCGTCGATGAAGTTCCGCAGCAAGAGTGCCGACCAGACGTATCGAGAGATGGTCGAGCTCGGCCGCCGGCACACAAACCTCCATTTTCAGGTGGTCGACAACATCATCGAGCTGCGCTACCTGGAGGAGCTCCTGCCTCGGCTACGCGATACCGAGTGGGATTGGAATGTGTTTTACGAAACCAAGGCCAACCTCAAGCGCGATCAGCTGCGCCTGTTTCGCGAAGCGGGAGTTCGCGACATTCAACCCGGCATCGAGAGCCTGAGCACTCCGATTCTCAGGTTGATGAACAAGGGCGTTACCGCGCTCCAGAACATTCGGCTGTTGAAATGGTGCGCCGAGCTCGGGATCCACATCGAGTGGAACCTCATCTTTGGCTTCCCCGGGGAAGATCCCGCGGAATACGAAGCGATGGCCGCGCTGATCCCGTCGTTGGTTCACTTGACTGCGCCCACAGTGACGCCGCTCAACGTCGAACGGTTCAGCCCGTATCACGAGCACCCCGAGCGCTACGGTATCGAGATCCTCGGCGCGGCGAGACACTACGCGCTCCTCTACCCGCTCCCCGCGGTGCAACTCGCCGAGCTCGCATACGCCTTCGAGTTCCGCTATCTCGATGGCCGCGATCCCCACGCGTATGCCGATCCGCTGGTGAGCCAAGTCAACGCGTGGCGGGAAGCGGCCGCGGACGGAACCTTGGCGTACGATGTCGGGCCCGGTTTCGTGGTCATCGATGACCATCGCCCGACGGTGGAGTCGGCGCGCTACACGTTTCACGAGCGCGAAGCGCTGATCTATCTGGCGTGCGACGCCGGTGCGACGCCGGCGCAGGTGCACGACCTCCTCACGAAGCGCGGCGAACACGAGCTCACGCCAGGAGACATCGCAGAGTTCCTCGACAGCTTGGTCGAGCTCCGTCTGGTCTACCGCGAGCGCGGCAAGTACCTCTCCCTCGCGACCGCGCGTGACCAGCACCGGGCGCTCAGGCGACTCGGCATCACCGACCTCGACGACGAGCACGATCGCGACGAAGCTGCAGCGGCAGCTGGTTTGATCCAGCTCAAGCGCGCTGCGAGCCAGTAGCGCTTTCCCGCGAGGGTCGAACGGCTCGCGGATCAGTCGTGTTTGGGACTCGTGCGATCGACGTGCGCTATGCCCGGGCGGCGTCCACGGATTCCGTACCGGTGCGCCGTTCGGGTATCGTTGGTCGTGGGCAGCGATACGCGAACCGGATCGGGTGTTCCGACCGGCGTGCCGGCGAGCTTCGCATCGAGTGCGACCCCCGGTCAGTTGACCGGTCGGGAGCTCGGCGGCTTCACGTTGCGCGAAGTGATCGGCGCGGGCGGCTACGGCGACGTGTATCTCGCCGTGCAGGAGGCGTTGCATCGCGACGCGATCGTGAAGGTGCTGCGCCAAGAGGCGATGGACGAGATGCGAGTGCAGCGGTTCCTGCGCGAAGCGCGGCTCGCCTCGCGACTCGACCATCCGTATGCGGCGCACATCTATGCGTTTGGCGCTGAAGACGACGGCGTGTTCTGGATCGCGATGGAGCACGTGCGCGGGGCGTCACTCCGTGCCGTCCTCGAAGCGCAAGGCCCGATGGTCCTCGAGAGATTCGTGCCGCTGCTCGAACGGATCTGCGAGGTCGTCCAGACCGCACACGAGCAAGGGATCATTCACCGCGACCTCAAGCCAGACAACATCATGGTGATCTCGCGGGCGGGGAAGCTCATGCCCAAGCTGCTCGATTTCGGGATCGCGCGGGCGCTGGGCGAGGA
The DNA here is from genome assembly GCA_963848295.1 of uncultured delta proteobacterium. Lineage (GTDB taxonomy): Bacteria > Myxococcota_A > Polyangia > Haliangiales > Haliangiaceae > JABFXX01. The sequence continues at coordinate 1,943,642 of CAWKDB010000010.1, forward strand.
GGCGACGTTGCCGAATGAAGCGGCGAGCGCGGAGGACCTTGCGCGTCCCGTCGAAAAGACGACGCAGCGCGGATCCGTGTTGGGATCGCCCCCGTACATGGCGCCGGAGGTGTGGAGGGATGCGCACGGCGTCGGACCTGGCGCGGACCAGTACGCACTCGGCGCGCTCGCCTACGAGGCCCTGAGTGGCCGGATCGCGTTCGATGGCAGGACCGTGATGGAGGTCGCGCGCGCGCACGCCAAGGGTGTGGTCGCGCCGCTCGGCGACGGATTTCCTGTCGAGCTCGATAGCGTGATCAGTCGTTCGCTCGCTCGTTCGCCTGCGAATCGGTATGGGAACATGCTCGAGCTTGCTCAGGCGTTCCGCGACGCCGCCGGGGTCAACGCCGCAGCGGTCGACATCCCCGAGCTCGACCAAGAGCTGCGGGCGCTGTACCTGGCGCGGGCGCCGCAGCCACTTGCGGACGCGGTCGCAGGCTACGACGCAGCGAAAAATGCGCACCAGGCTCGCGAGTCGTTGCGCGCACTGGTCCGGACCTCCGCGACCTATGTGGGAATCGTCGCGCTTGCCTGCCGGACACGCGTTGGCAGCGGAGGAGTGGTCGATTCGGAGCATACGCAAACGCTCCTGCGCGAGCTCCGCCGCGACGGACTGACATCGAGTGGATGGATCGGGCTCGCCCGCCAGCTGACCGAGCCGTTCGCGCGTCTTCCCGACACGCATCCGATGCCGGAGCTGGTGACCCTGCTGCAGCGCGCACGTGGAGTCGATCCGTTCGCCTCGGTGGTCGAGGGCTCGCTGTCGGAGTCGCTGGTCGATCCGTCGCAGGAAGCGGCGAGCCAAGCGATCGCGCGCGAGCTCCCCAGCGTGATCGGCCTGCTCCGTGCACTCGCGTTCGTCCTCGACTACCAGCTCGTCGTCGCACGCGATGGCTATGCGGAGTCCTGGGCCGGCGCGCGCGGTGCAGGCGCCCGCCGGCGCGTCCTGCTCGGCCGAGTGGTCTCGCAGGACCATCCAGTGCTCGTGGACAGCGACGGGCACCCACTCGTCTCGCTGTGGCCGCTGATGCAGCTGAGCATGGCGGTGCCCGGACGTACGGAAGAGCTCTTCATGTTGGCGGGACCGGGCCGACGCGGTGCCCGGCTCGTTTCGAGCCCCCACGGGTTCGAGCACAGCGATGATGGGCTGTGGGATTGGTTCCGCGAGCAGCTGTTCCGCGCCGAGGATCCGGAGGCGAACGCGACGGCCGTGGAGTCGCCATACCGCGGGCTGGCGGCATACCGCGCGAGCGACGCGGCGTGGTTCTTCGGTCGCGAGCGCGAGGTCGAGGTCGTGATCAATCGTCTCAAGGTCGAGGCGTTCGTCGCGGTGGTGGGACCGTCGGGTGTCGGCAAGAGCTCGTTCGTCCACGCCGGCGTCGCGTCTGCCCTGGCGGGCTTTCGAGTGGTGACGACCCGGCCCCAGCATGCGCCCCTCGAGCAACTCGGAGCAGCGCTCGGCATCCCCAACTTACGCGAGGCGGCGACCGCCGATGTCACCACGGCCGCAGCGCAAATCCGCGCGCTGGCAACCGAGTCGAACGGCCTGCTCGTCGTGATCGATCAGTTCGAGGAGACGCTCACTCTCGGTAGCTCGCCGGAAGAGCGCGATCTGTTTGCACGGGTCCTGCTCGCCGCGACTCGCACGCCAGACCATCCGGTCCGCGTCGTGATCACGTTGCGCGACGACTTCTTAATACGCGCGGAACAGCTGCCCGGCTTCGACCAGGCGCTCGCCAGAGGACTCCAGCTCCTCGGACCACTGGGCGCGGCCGCACTCGAGCGTGTCGTCGTCGAGCCGGCACGTCGCGCGGGCTTCGAGTTCGAGGATGCGAACCTGCCGGCGAGGATGGTCGAGGCTGTCGCAGGTACTCCTGCCGCCGTTGCGCTGATCTCGTTCACCGCCACGCGACTGTGGGAGTTGCGCGATCGTCACTTCCATCAACTGCCAAGGAAAGCCTACGAGGCGATCGGGGGCGTGGCCGGTGCCCTCGCGCTGCACGCCGACGAAACGGTCGAAGCGATGCCTGCGGGCGAGCGTGCGCTGGTGCGCAAAGCCTTCCGCCATCTGGTGACGTTCGAAGGTACCCGCGCCGTGCTCGGCCGCGATGAGTTGATGCAGCTGCTCGGCGGCCGGGGGGACGCGGAGAAAGCGCTCGAGGGACTGATCGAGGCCCGGCTCTTGGTGTCGTCGGAGAACGAGGAAGGCGAGGCAGCGGTCGAGATCATTCACGAGACGCTGCTCACGGCGTGGCCGCGGCTGGCCGAGTGGCGACGAGAAGATAGCGAAGGCTCGCGGTTCCACGAACAGCTGCGCGCCGCCGCCAAGCAATGGCACGATCGCGGCCGCCCGCGCGGGGCACTGTGGCGCGGGGACGCCCTCGCCGAATACGAGCTGTGGCGCAAGCGCCACCCCGATAACCTCACACCGGTCGAGGCCGCGTTCGGCGGGGCGAGCGTCGCGAGTGAAGCACGGGGGCGCCGGCTCCGTAGGTTGTCGGCAGCGATCGCTCTGGTCATCGCCGCGGTGTTCGTCGCGTTCCTCTGGCGCGCAAACCGGATCGAGCATCGGATGCTGCGCGAAGCGACCTTCGATCAGGGCCGGATGATGATGCTCAACGGCGATAGCCGCGCCGCGCTGCCCTATCTGCAGCATGCGTACGAACAAGGCGAGACCGGCCCGGCGAATCGCTTGCTGATCGAGGAGGCTCTTCGATCGGGACGCGCACGCATCGCGACCTTTGCCGGGCACACCGGCCGACTGCGGGCGGTTGCGTTCAGTCCCGATGGTACGGAGGTCGGGACGGCGAGCGACGACGGTACCGCCCGGGTCTGGAACAGCAAGACCGGGGCCCTGATCGATACGATCGCTCTGTCGGGCGTCGTCCGAGCGCTCGCGTTCAGTCCCGATGGCAAGATCGTCGCCTGCGGAGGCGACGAAGCAGCAGTCCACCTTTGGGACCTCGAGCAACACCGCGAGCTCGCCCCGCTCGCGGGAGCCGGGCCGGCGGTTCTCCAACTGTCGTTCAGCGGCGACGGCCATCTCATCCTGGTCGTCGGCGCCGGCCGAATCAAGACGATGTCGCTAATCGGAGGCGCGGTCGTCGATTTCGGCCCAGTGGAGGGTTTTGCCGGCGCGGTCTTTGCGAACCACGACGCGACCATCGCGGGCTGGGATTCTGCCGGACACGTCGGGCTGTGGGACACGCGCTCGCGGCAGCCGATCGCTAGCCACGTTGCCGCGGTCGGTGATGGTGTAGGCGCCGCCGCCCCCGACGGATCCTTCGTTGCAGTGGCGACAAAGACCGGGCAGCTCGACGTGCTCCGTGCCGACGGAACCATCACCGCGATCACCGCGCACGATCAGACCATCATCTCGGTGGCGGTTTCGCCTTCAGGTTCGCTCGTAGCAACCGGCAGCGCGGATGGCACCGCCAAGACCTGGGACCTCGCGGGCCGGCCAGCTCGCGTCTTCGGTTGGGGAGGTGGTCCCGCGATCAACGTCGTGCGATTCTCACCGAACGGCGAATTGCTGTTGACGGCCTGCGCAGACGGCTCCGCGCGGCTCTGGCAGGTGCGGAGCGGGCTTTTGCTCGGCGAGCTGTCCGGCCATTCCACCGCGATCTTTGCCGCGGCGTTTTCTACGACAGGCGATCGTATCGTCACCGGCTCGCTCGATTCGCGCGCGATCGCGTGGGATGTCGCGAAGGCCCGCGAGTTTGTGTCGCTCCCGATCGGAGGGGTCACCTCGATCGCGTTTGTTTCACAGACGGCGTTCAGCCGAGATGGGCGGTTCGTCGCCGTGGCAACCGCCGATCGATCGCTCGCGGTCCTACGGTCGGTGGACGGAGCCCTCGTGTGCAGCCACGCGTTCGACAAGCCGATCGATCAGATCGCGTGGGGGCCAGATGGCGCGACCATCGTGACGGTGTTCGACTCGGACCTGATCATTCCCGTCTGGGATGCGCGCACTTGTACGGTCGTGCATCAGTTGAGACATCCTCGGCCCGCCTCGTGTGTCGCGTTTGCTCCGAACGGGGAGATCGTCAGCGGCTCCGATGACGGCATCCTCCGGCGCTGGGACATCGCCGGCGAACGCGTAGTGGCGAGTTACCCTCCCCTTCCCGGTCGAATCGACCTCGTCGGCTTCGATCCCGCCGAAGCGCAGATCTGGGCGACAACATCGAGCGAAACAGGCGGTGCCCTCACCCTCTTGGATCCCGCTCACCCGGTCAACCGACGGGTGCTCGCGGCGTCGAATCAATCGCTCTCCGCGGTAACGTTCGATCCAGCACACCATCGCATCCTCGCGTCGGCGCTCGATCAGCGCGTGTGGATCTGGGATGATCGCAGCGGGGCGTTGATCACCAAGCTCGACGCGAGCGGGGTTCTGGCGGGACTAGAGATGAGCCCGGATGGACGTTTCCTCGTGGGCATCGGCGGGACCTCGCCCACGGTCTGGGATCCGGACACGCTGGCCGAGCTAGGCACTCTCGACGGTCACACCGATGTCGTCGGCCAGGGTGGCTTCCTACCGGGCGATCTGCTCGTGACCGCAAGCCGCGACGGTAGCGTCCGGGTCTGGGACCTAGCGACCCGGCGCTCGCTCTTGATACTGCACGGCGCAGACGAGATGGCGCTCAGCCCCCAAGGTGCCGTGATCCTTGCCGACGGAGCAGGCGTGCGGGAGTGGTTTCCGAGCATGCCCACACCGGAGCTCGGTACGATGATGAAGTGAATCATCCCCCGATCTCATACATGTATAATATCATTACGTTTTCCATTGAGATCGACACCGCGTCCGGGTACTTTGGTAACCATGAACAAGACCAAGAAGCCCACCAAGAAACAGGCGAAGCTTCAGGTTCTAAAAGTCGCGGTTCGGAGCCTCAGCGTGAAAGAGCTCAAGGACGCGGTGGGCGGAATCGCCGTCCACAATGCTGGGTGCGCGTTCACCTAGCCGAGTCGTCGGAACGAGAAGGCGGCCCAGCGGAACGTCCCCATCCAGGCGCGCGCGTTGCTTTTTGCGAAGCGCCTCTCCAGAGCGCGCCACATGCGCGCCGGATCCTCCCAGCCGGGTGAGGCCGCCGCTTTCAAGTGTTCCTGAGAAAGGAACGCTTTCGCGAACGGGATGCCGATCGACCGGCGCTCGTCGAGCTCGCAGCTCGCGAGATGTCGGACCGGGCACCCGAGCGCCGTCAGCCGCGTCTCGAGAGAGCGCGCGTGAGCCGCGGCGTCGAGACGCCCGCGCGTATTCAGCAACCGCGCCAGCGGATGTCGCCTCGGCACCGTGAGCCATCCGTCGATGATGACGAGATAGCCGCCCTGCTCGAGGACGGAGTAGATCCCTCGTGCCGCGCGCCCCGGGTCGAGCCAGTGGAGGGCGAGCGAGATCGTGACGACGTCGTAGTGCTCGGTGTGAAATGGCAGCCGGTTGCAGTTGTCATGCAGATAACGCACGCGCACACCACGCTGTGCCGCGTCCCCCGCAGCGATCCTCAGGAATGGCTCGGAGACGTCCATCCCCGTAACGTGAGACGAGATCTCTGCTAGCTGATTTGCCAAGGCTCCAGTTCCGGTCGCGAGATCGAGGACTCGCGTTGGTTTTCGGATCCTGGCCGCGCGAGCAACCCAACGCGCGATCGCGGGCGGAATCGTCCGGTGCTCGCGATAGTCGTCGGCCATGTCCGCCCCGTACATCGCGCGAGCATCGCCGACTCGAACGAGGATCTGGTGGCGCTCGAGCCCGCTCACCAGCTGATATGCGATCCGCTGGTGCTCGGCCGTGCGCGCGAGCCCGTTGACGCGAAGAAATGCAGCGATCGCCTCGCGGACAGATGTCCCGGTTCCGCTGAAGCAGCCGAGCAGCACGCGATGGGGTTCGGTCAGATTCACCGCGCGGTTGTACGGATGCGTGAGCGACGTGACGTATGGCTTGCCGTCGAAGTCGACTTCGAGCGCGAAGTGCGGCGATGGTTTGAGTACATCGTCGAACGCGGCATCTTTGCCCATTGAAGCGATCCTACGTGACCCCGCGGACTTGATCGACGGCTCGGCGTGAACGTGGGGCTTCCTCATCGCGTACCATGGTCGGGCTGTGACCCATAGTGCGAAACGTAGACTCGCAGGCAAACGCGATCTGATCGTGATCGGCGCCGGGCCAGTGGGCTTGGCGGCACTCTGGTACGCGCATCGTTACAGCATCGACGCGATCGCGCTCGACGCCGGGCAAGCATCACTAGATTCGATTCGCTCGTTCGGCCCTGGGCTTGTCACGGTCTCGACCGCGCATGAATGGGAGATCGATGGGCTCCCGGTCGATTGCCGCGCCCCGACCGAAGTCACGCGCGAGGACCTCCTGAGCTACTACTCTCGGATCGGCGCCTACGGCCGACTCGAGGTCGCATGTCGACAGCGCGTTACGGCGCTCACTGCGCGCCCCGACGCGGTGAGGGTCGAGGTCGAAACGCAAGACGGGCCAGCGTATTGGCTTGCACGCCGAGTGATCGTGACGCCATGGTTCCGTCGGCGCCGAGTCGCACTCGAGGGGCCCGGTGTGAGCGTCGTCGAGGCCGCGACCGACGCGATATCCGCCAGTGAGCGCGTGGTCGTGATCGGGGCTGGAATGTCGGGGCTCGAGACGTGCGATCATCTGCTCAGACGTGGCGTACGCGTCACGTTGCTCGACAAGCGCCGACAGGTGTTGCCTCCCGAGCTCCAGACTCTGTTCAAGGTATCGGGCTCTCGCTACGTCGATAACGTCGGATCGATCGCTGTTGCGAAATCCGGTGTGCTTGCGGTCTCGCAAAAGGGTCTGGCGATCCAGGTTCCGTGCACGGTCGCGGTGAATTGCACGGGGCTGGAGGTCAATCGCGATCTGCTTCGAGCTCTTTTCGGCGCCGAGCTAATGTCTGAAACGGAGGCGCGCGCACTCGAACGCTTTCGGCCGCACCGATCGAGCTATCGCACGGACCCCCGAGCCATCGCGGCGCAGTTGCCGGCGTTGTCCGACGCGATCTGGCGCGGACGACGTGGCGTGCACTTCGCCGGGACCGTATTTCACGTCGGCGGTCCGCTCGGCGCAGGTATCAAGTGGTCGATCGAGACTGCTCGATGGGCGCTGGACGCGATCGCCGGGAAGTCGAAGGTCACCGTGGACCCCTCGATCCACCTGCCGACGTGGTTTCTCACCCTCGCCAATACGTCGCCTCTCGTGCATCGTGGACTCCGCTGGTCGAAGCACTTGGGGGCGATCGTGCCGACCCCGATTCCGACCTGGTCTCGGGGCACGAAGTTGTTCGAGGGTGAGACGCCGACGGGTGGGACGCTTGGAGCGCCGTCGCACGACACGCGTGCCCATGGCGTCGCCCGCCGCAGGGTGTTGACCGATCTCCGCGACGCTTGCTACTCGGGCCGATCGGTCGCCGCGCTCGTTGCAACTCTCGGTATCGATCGCGAAGTGATCCTCAGCGCGTTGGGCGCGTTGTGGACCGGAAATGGCCTGACGTGGGTACCGCCCGGAGCGACGCGACCGCGCGGTTGACCGCGACCCCACCCGATCGCGCTCACGGAGCCGGTCGCGCGGCGGCGCACGCAGGTCCCGAGGTCGCTCGCCATCGCTCGCCTTCGCTCTCGGTCACGGTCGGGTCCCCGGCCACGAGCGCGGCTACGATGGTTCGGACGAACACCGCGCTCGGATCGGGCGGCTTCGCGGTGCGACCGCGTGGGGCGCCGGGGAGCGCGGGCACGGTGATGCACGACGGAACTCCCGAGCGTCGGGCTCGCGCGACGAGGTCGAGCGCCGCGGGCAGCCAACGAACGCCGTCGGTCGGCTCGGCTTCGACGGAAGCCAGCGCGTCCTCGGTGATCGAGACCGCACCCGCATGCGGTTCGATCGCGGCGGCCAGGAGTCGCAGCGCCGGAGCGCCGAGCGGGGCGCCGAGATGCGTGATGCGAATCTGGTCGGGATGGTCGAGATCGAGCGCGACGCGAACGAGCTTGCCGCTCTCTTTGGGCCAGACGGCGCGGATGTCGTCGGCAAGGTCAGACGTGTAGCGATGAACCGTCTGGGCCACCGGCTCTGGAGTCGACGGCGGAGGCATCTCGTCGATCCGTCGAGTCAGCGCGCTCACCGATGCCGCATCGGGGACCGCCCACACCGAGAGCTTCGGATCGTCGACGCCCAGGCCGGCCAGGCGCTGGCGTAACACCGTCTCCAGCTCGCTCGCGGTGTGTGCATCGCCCACGACGACGACGCGGAGGATCACGGCTTTCGCGGTCTGATCGAGCGTGTACTGGACGACGCGACGCTTGTCCGAGTCGACGATGTCGGAGACCGCCTGACTGATCTCGCTGCGGTGCTTGATCTCACCGACCGCACGCTCGAGCGGAATGAACACCATCGCGACGAGCACGAGCGGCGGAACGATCCGCGCAAACGGTCCAAGTCGCTTCGTCGTCACCTTGCTGATCGCGCGGCCGACGCGAATGCTCGCATGCTTCTTATCGAGCGCATCGAATGTCTGCTCCTCTTGGCGCATGTCGACCCGCGCGAAGCCGGCGCCCACGAACATCACGGCCGCGATCGCGAGGATCCCGCTGAGGTTCGCGGTGAACAGCAGCGCGGCCCCTCGCGCGACGTCGGGGTCGCCGAGGGCGATCCCGTAGCCACACGCGCACAACGGTGGCACGAGTGAGATGCCGATGCTCGTGCCGGCCGCCGTGGTCGCGATGTCGGCATCGGCGCGTAGCGTCGCGTACGCCGCGGCGAGTGCGCAGGCCGCGGCGACGGCGAGGTCGAGCAGGCTCGGCGCGGTTCGCGCCTCGAGCTCCGGCGTGATCGAGTGAAACGGCAATAACCAGGTGATCGCGACGGCGACGACGACTACCACGGCGATGCTGACGAGGGTCCGGATCGTCGCACGGAGCGCGAGCGCCGGCGAACCCGTGGCCAACCCCATCGCGAGATCGACGAGCGGCTTCATGAGCGGTGCGATCAACATCGCGCCGATCACGACCGCCGTGCTGTTGAGCGCGAGGCCCAGGGTCGCGAGCATGGTCGCGATCCCGAGCTGGAGCCAATACCCGGTCGCGTCGCCCTGCTTGGGAATCAACATCGCCTGGACGAGCCCAGCCCGATCCGACGGCGCGCGTCCGAACGACGCGAGCACGCGATCCTGAATGCGATGCGCGATCGTCCGGACCTTCACGGCACCGCGGCTCCCACGCCGAGCCGACGGAGGAGCGGTGCGAAGCTCAACCCTTGAACCAAGATCGAGAACGCCACGACCACGTAGGTCATCACGAGGATCAGATCGTGAGCGCCGATCGCCGGCAACGCGAGCGCCATCGCGATCGACAGCCCTCCTCGTAGCCCGCCCCAGGTGAGGATCGCGATCGAGTGTGGGACGACGCGGCGCAGTTTCGGGAGCGCCAGCATCGCACCGCTCACCGCGACGAGCCGCGCGACCAAGACGATCACGACCGCGAGCGCCGCGGCACCGGCGACCGACATCGAGACCGGGACCAAGATCAGCGACAGGCCGATCATCAAGAACAGCACGGCGTTGAGAACCTCGTCGATCAACTTCCAGAACATGTCGACATGCAACCTGCTGTGGTCGGACATCGCATTGGGGCCCTTGTTGCCGATGACGAGCCCGGCGACGACCGCTCCGATCGGGGCCGACACGTGCAAGGCCTCGGCAGCCGCATAGCCGCCGACGACGAGCGCGAGCGTGATCAGCACCTCCACCGAGTAGTCGTCGATCGTGCGCAGCAGGCGCAGCACCAGATAGCCGGTGATCCAACCGAACGCGACCCCGCCGAGCGCCTCACGCGCGAACAGGATCAACACGCTCGACCACGTCGTGCCGTGCCCGGCTTCGATCCCCAGCAGGATCGTGAAGATCACGACGCCGACGCCGTCGTTGAACAGCGACTCGCCCGCGATCCGCACCTCGAGTCGCTTGGGTGCGCCCGCGGACTTCAACATGCCGAGCACCGCGATCGGATCGGTGGGAGCGATCAGCGCGCCGAACAGCAGCGCGTCGATCCATCGAACGTCGTGGCCGAGCGCCGCGAGCAAGAAGTACGTCGCGACCCCGACCACCGCCGTCGACACCAGCGTGCCACCGAGCGCGAGCACGCCGATCGCGACCTTCTCTTGCCCGAGATCGCCCACGTCGATGTGCAGGGCGCCGGCGAACAGCATCAACCCGAGCATGCCGTGCAGCAACGTGTTGCCGAAGTCGAGCTGGGTGACGAGCTCGCGCACCCGGTCCGAGAGCTCGACGGCGCCGGTCCCCTCGAGTGCGAGCAGCACGATCGACGCCGCGAGCGCGGTCGCCATCAGCCCCACGGCCGACGGCAGCCTGAACAGCCGCGTGTTCACATACGCGAAGCCCGACGTCAGCACGAGCACGACCGCCGCGAGCTGGAAGTTCGTCAAGTGCCGATCGCGAGGTCGTTGTGGATTGCGCCGACCCTAGCCCCCTGGTGGGGCGACTCCCACACCCGAAACCCGCCGATGAACGCGTTCGCGTTGTCGCCGAGACGCGCGTTGGCCGGCAGCTGGTCGAGCTTCTTCGCGTTGCCACCGCCGATCACGACGTCGTCGGGTTCGAGGGCCGCGGTCAGCCGCTCGATCACGTCCGCGACGTGTCTGCGCCATTTCTTCTTGCCCCGCCGCTCGAGGCTGCGCACGCCCACGTAGTCCTCGTAGGTGCGTCCCTTCTTGTAGGGCAGATGCGCGAGCTCCATCGGAGCGAGGTGGCCATCGATGACCATGGCCGAGCCCAGCCCGGTGCCGAGGCCGAGAAACAACATGCAGCCCTCGCGGTAGCTCCCGAGCGCTTGCATCGCCGCGTCGTTGACGATCTTGATGGGCCGGTGAAACGCTTGATGAAAGTCGAATCCGACCCAGCCGTGTCCGAGGTGTTGCGGTTCTGCGGCGATCTGTGCGCGTGTGACACGCCCTGGATAACCGATCGAGACGGCATCGTATTGCCAATCCGAGGTGAGGCGCTGAACGTCTGTCACCATCACATGCGGAGTCATGCGTGGCCCCGAGTCGACCTTGCGCGGCTCGGTCTCCCCGCTGACGAGGACCTTGACATGCGTGCCACCGACGTCGATCGCGAGCACTCTCATCGATCCACGTTGTAGTCGATGGCCGCCCGGCGCGCAGTCTCATCCGGAGCAGATCGACATCGGCGTTTGCCCGCCGCGCCGGCCGAAGGCGTGAACGCATCCGCGCGCGGGACGTCTTGATAACTAGGAAGGAATCGAGCCATGGCGAACAAAAACGACATCGCAGTCGCGATCTATCCGACGCACGATTCGGCGGAGACCGCGGTCAAGGAGCTCCAGAGGTCTGGTGTCGACATGAAGGCGTTGTCGATCATCGGCCGCGACTATCACACCGAGGAACAAGTCGTCGGTTATTACAACCACGGCGATCGAATGAAGGCATGGGGCAAGCTCGGCGCCTTCTGGGGCGGGCTGTTCGGCGCGGTGTTCGGCAGCGCGTTCTTCATGATCCCCGGGATCGGACCGGTCGTCCTTGCCGGTCCCATCGTCAGCTGGCTCGTCGGCGGGCTCGAAGGCGCTGTCGTGGTGGGTGGACTGAGCGTGCTCGGAGCCGCGCTGTTCAACATCGGGATCCCGAAGGACAGCGTCATCAAGTACGAGAAGGCGCTCAAGGCTGATCAATTCATCGTTGCGGTGCACGGCACCGCGGCTGACGTCGACCGCGCGCGCTCGATCTTGCAACGCACCGGCGCTACCGAGACCGCGGTGCACGCGGTCAAGTGAATCCCATGCCCACCCGACCACTTCAGGTCGTCGTCGCGTTCGACTTCACGCAAACCGCGGAGGCCGCACTGCAGCGCGCGATCGATCTCGCGCATCGCGCAGAACGTCACGTCTTCCACTTTGTTTGCATCATCGATCCGCACGTTGGCGTCCCCGTCGTGCCGGCGGAGGGCAAGTACGACTACCAGTACGCCGAGCGCGTCCAGCAACAGCTCACGAAGCGGATCGAGACCGAGTTCGCGGCGCAACATGTCCCCGGCGCGGTGCACTTCTTTGTCCACGCGCGGTTCGGCAAGGCGGCGACCGAGATCCTGGTACTCGCGAAGGGCGTCGGCGCCGATCTGATCATCGTCGGCAGCCATGGCCACACGAGTCTCGAACGGGCCCTGCTCGGATCGGTCTCGGAAGCCGTGGTCCGCGGTGCCGGCTGCTCGGTGATCGTCGCGCGGCCGAAGTCGTACGCCGACGTCAAGCTACTGCCGATCATCGAGGTCGAGCCCAGTCACCATCCGTACGTTCCCCCGCACCGCTACTCCTACGAGGAGACGCGGCTGATCAAGAGGCCTCTCGAATGGCCGTTGTACTGAGTCCTACCGAATCCGACGCGCTCGTCGTCTTTGGCGCGTCCGGAAGATCTCGCGTACAAGCAGATCTTCCCGGCGCTCCAGGCGCTGGTGCGGCGCGGCGAGCTGAACGTGCCGATCATCGGCGTGGCCAAGTCACCGTGGACGGTCGAGCAACTACGCCAGCGTGCGCGCGCCAGCCTCGAGCATGATGGCCAGGTCGACGCGAGGGCGTTCGACAAGCTGTCGTCGATGCTGCGCTACGTCCAGGGCGAATACGCCAACCCCGAGACCTTCACTTCGCTGAAGCAGCAGCTCGGCTCCGCGAAGCGGCCGTTGTTCTACCTGGCGATCCCGGAGAGCGCCTTCGCGACCGTCGTCACCGGGCTCGAACGCGCGAAGTTGTCGGAGCACGCGCGCGTGGCGATCGAGAAGCCGTTCGGACGCGACCTCGCGTCGGCGCGCGCGCTCGAAGTAACGCTGCGGGCGGTCTTTCCAGACTCGGCGATCTTTCGCATCGATCACTTCCTCGGCAAGGAGCCGGTGCAACACCTGTTGTACTTCCGCTTCGCGAACTCGCTGTTCGAGCCGATCTGGAATCGCGATCACGTAGAGTCGGTGCAGATCACGATGGCCGAGAGCTTCGGCGTAGCGGGGCGAGGCGGCTTCTACGAGGAGACCGGGGCGATCCGCGACGTGCTGCAGAACCATCTGCTGCAGGTGACCGCGATCCTCGCGATGGAACCGCCGATCGGTGCACATGCCGAGGCGATCCGCGACGAGAAGGTGCGAGTCCTCAAGGCGATCGCACCGCTCGACGCGAGCCACGTAGTTCGCGGTCAATTCCGCGGCTATCGCGACGAGCCAGGCGTCGCTGCCGGCTCGTCGGTCGAGACCTACGTGGCAGTCGAGCTCCGCATCGAGAATTCGCGCTGGGCCGGCGTGCCATTTCTGATCCGATCGGGGAAGTGCCTGCCGACGACCGCGACCGAGATCATTGTCAAGCTCAAGCGACCGGCTTGCGAGCTGTTTGGCGAGCACACCGACAGCGGCAACTACGTGCGGTTTCGCCTCGGCCCCGATGTCGTGATCGCGCTCGGAGTGCGCGTGAAGCAATCGGGCGAACAGATGGTCGGTCAGGCGTGCGAGCTCCAAGCGATCGAGAGCACCCCTGGCGAGATGCGTCCGTACGAGCGCTTGCTCGGCGATGCGATGCGGGGAGACCAGGGCTTGTTCGCACGCGCCGATGCGATCGAGGAGCAATGGCGGATCGTCGATCCCGTGCTCGGCAATGCGGCGCCGGTCCATCCCTACGCCCCGGGAACCTGGGGCCCGGCCGAGGCCGCGCGGCTGCTGCCGGATGGTCAGCGCTGGCACGAGCCGCCGGCGTCCAAGCGGGTCACGTGACACCCGTCGAGCCTCCCGCGACGCGATGTCACTTCGCGTGCGCGCTCGATCCCTCAGCCGCGGTCGCGTTCCCGCACGTCTGGGAACACACGATCGGCAGCGGCCACGCCGCGCTTGCCTTGCGCGCCGATTGGCAACACCAGCTCGCGCGGTGCCGGCGCGAGCTCGGGTTCCGTCATGTTCGATTCCACGGCGTCTTGTCCGATGACCTGGGCACGCTGGTGCGCGAGAACGATGCCCTCGTCTATTCGTTCTACAACGCCGACCACATCGTCGACTTCTTGCTCTCGATCGACATGCGGCCGTTCGTCGAGCTGTCGTTCATGCCGAACGCATTGTCCTCGGGCGGAGCCGAGGTATTTTACTATCGCGGCAACATCACGCCGCCGAAGAGCTACTCGGAGTGGGAGGCGTTGATCGGCAAGCTCGTACTGCATTGGGTCGATCGCTACGGCGCCGTCGAGGTCCGGCAGTGGTTGTTCGAGATCTGGAACGAGCCCAACTTGCCGGCGTTCTGGACCGGGACCCAGGCCGAGTACTTCAGGCTGTACGAGCACGCGGTCCACGCGATCAAAGCGATCGATAGCTCGCTGGTCGTCGGCGGTCCTGCGACCGCGGCCAACGCGTGGATCGCCGACTTCCTCGCGTTCTGTCAGGCAGGCGCGGTGCCGGTCGATTTCGTCTCGACCCATCACTATCCGACCGACGCGTTCGGCGAGCCAGGCGACGACACGGTGGCGCAACTGGCGCAGAGCCGGCGCAGCGTGCTGCGCGAAGAAGCCGCGGGCGCACGTCGCGCAGCCGGCACCACGCCGCTGTACTATACCGAGTGGAGCACCTCGTCGAACCCGTTCGATGATCTGCACGACCAGCCTTACGCCGCCGCGTTCATCGTCAAGACCGTGATGGAGGTCCGCGACCTGGTCAGTGGCTACAGCTACTGGACGTTCAGCGACATCTTCGACGAGAACTACTTCGCATCGCGGCCGTTTCACGGCGGGTTCGGGCTGCTCACGATCGACGGCGTGCCGAAGCCGGCGTATCGCGCGTTCGAGCTCTTGCATCGGCTCGGCGATCGGATCTCCGTGGTCGAAGGCTCGCACGCTACGGTCGATGTCTGGATCACGCAGCGCACCGGTCGCGTGTCGATCCTCGTCACCAACGGTGCGCTACCCCGCCACCCGATCCGCACGGAGGTCGTGACGATCGAGCTTCGCGGCATCGGGGCGATCGCCTCCGCGACGATCGAACGGATCGACGACGATCACGCGAACCCTCGGCGGGCCTGGGTCGAGATGGGACAGCCGGACCGGCCGATGCCACGTCAGGTCGCAGCGCTCGACGCGGCCTCCGCCTTGGTGGCGCAGCCCACACCGTTCCGGGCGGATCGCGATAAGGTGCTGTTCGAGATCACCATGCCACCCCAGGGAACTGCACTGCTGAGCATCGAGCTGCGGTGAGCGTGGAGACCTTCGCAGCGCGCGACCGAGCGATGCTCGACACGTTGCAGCACGAGACGTTCGACTACTTCGTTCGCAACGCGAATCCGCGCAACGGCCTGATCGCGGACAAGACCGAGCCCGGCGCCCCGGCGAGCATCGCCGCGACTGGCCTGGGACTGTCGTCGCTGTGCGTCGCGGTCGAGCGCGGCTGGATGGCACGCGCGGCGGTGGCGGCGAGGGTCCGGTCGACCCTCGAGTTCTTTCAGGGGAGCGCGCAAGGCCCGGAGCCCGATGCGACCGGGCACCACGGCTTCTACTATCACTTCCTGGAGATGAACAGCGGTCGACGCGCGTGGAAGTGCGAGCTGTCGACGATCGATACCGCACTGTTGATCGCCGGGGTGCTGACCGCCGGGACGTTCTTCGACGGTGCGGACGCGGATGAAGTCGCGATCCGTGCGCTGTCAGATGAGTTGTATCGCCGCGTCGAGTGGAGCTGGGCCTGCAATCGCACCGCGACGATCGGGCACGGCTGGACGCCCGAGTCGGGCTTTCTCGAATCGGACTGGAGCGAAGCGTACTGCGAGGCGTTGTTGCTCTATGTCCTCGCGCTCGGCTCGCCGACGTTCGCGACCGCCGCCGAAGGCTATCGCGCCTGGACGGCGACGTTCGAACGCAAGACCGCGTACGACGTCGACTACATCTACGCCGGCCCGTTGTTCATCCACCAGCTCTCGCACATCTGGATCGACTTTCGCGGCATTCACGACGATCGGACGCGCGAGCTCGGTTGGGATTACTTCGAGAACAGCCGGCGCGCGACCCTCGTGCATCAGCGGTACGCGATCGAAAATCCACACGGGTTCGCTCACTACTCCAAGAACGAGTGGGGCCTGACCGCGAGCGACGGACCTGGGCCCATGGTGGAGGTCGTCGACGGCGTTCCGCGTGAGTTCTTCGGCTACCTGGCGCGCGGTGCGCCGTTTGGCCCCGACGACGGAACGATCTCGCCATGGGCGGTCGTCGCATCGCTGCCGTTCGTGCCGGAGATCGTGTGCGAGACGCTCCACCACGCGATCGAGCGACTCGAGCTCAAGAACAAACACGGACCCGGCTTCGATGCCAGCTTCAACTCGACGTTTCCCTATAAGCGAGAGAACCCGCACGGCTGGGTCGCGCCGTGGCGCATCGGGTTGAACGAGGGACCGATCGTCCTGATGATCGAGAATCATCGGAACGAGTTGATCTGGAAGATGATGAAGCGGTGTGCGCCGATCGTCGCCGGCTTGCGGCGCGCCGGATTTCGCGGTGGGTGGCTCGATAGCTGATGCGCGAGAGGCACGATAGACGACGATGATCGAGCTTACCCTCCCGGTCATCGCGCTGCTGTTCGCCGTCGGGCTCGGCGCGGGTCTGCTCGGCGCGCGGATCGGCATCGGCGGCGGTGTGGTGCTCGTGCCGGCGCTCGTGCTTGGCTTCGGGATCGATCCGAAGATCGCGATCGCGACCTCGCTCCTCGCGGTGATCGCGACCTCGACCGCGGCGGGCAGCGTCTACGTCGGCCGCGGCCTCACGAACACCCGGCTCGCGATCGCGCTCGAGGTCGCGACGAGCCTCGGCGGCGTGATCGGTGGCTTGCTAGCCGTCATGGTGCCCTCGTACATGCTCGCCGGCGTGTTCGCGATCGTCATGGGCGTGACCGCGGTGTTGATGCTCCGGCGCGCCAGCGCGCGCCAGCCGCGCACGGTCGATGCGGCCGCGACCCCCGATCAGGCGTCGGAGCTCGCCGGGCAGCTCGCCGGCAGCTACTACGACGATCTACGCGGCGGTCTGGTCCGCTATCGCGCTCGGCGTGTCGGGTTCGGCGCCGCGCTCGCGCTGGTCGCCGGGGCGGTGTCCGGACTGCTCGGCGTCGGCGGCGGCTTCCTCAAGGTCCCGGCGATGAACGTGGCGATGGACATCCCGATCAAGGTCGCGATCGCGACCAGCAACTTCATGATCGGGGTCACGGCGGCGTCGAGCGTCTTTGTCTACTTCGGTCGCGGCTACGTTCACCCTGCCCTCGTCGCACCGGTCGTGCTCGGCGTGATCGCCGGCGCGCTCGCGAGTAGCACGCACTCAGCGAAGGCCGATCACGCCGGCCTCAAGCGCGTGCTCGCGGTCGTCTTGATCATCGTCGCGATTCAAATGGGCCTGCGCGCCCTCGGGGTCGGCGGTGGTTGATTCGTCGAGCCCCAGCGCGAGGTCGCAGCGCGCTCACCGCTACCTCCAGTGGATCCTTCGCGTCGGCCTCGTCATCGCGATGGTGCTCGTCGCTGGTGGTCTGATCGCCGCGCTGGTCACCGGCGAGCCGAGCGGAGACGCGGTCAGTCTTCACAGCTTGTTTTCCGAGGCGACGGTCGCGGACCGCCTCATCGCGATCGGGCTGCTGGTCCTCGCGTTCACGCCGGTGATGCGCGTGGTCGCGCTGATCGCGATCTGGATCGGCGAACGCGACTGGCGCTTCGTGGTGCTGAGCCTGATCGTCGCCGCGATCCTGGCCGTGTCGATCTTGTCGGGGTGGTGATCCTGTCAACCGTGTAATGCTGGTGAAAGGTTCTCGTTACCCGCGACGGTCAGGCTTGGGCAAGCGCGCTCGAAGCCGCAAGAAAGCCTCGCCAGATGAAACGTCGCAATATCGGGTCCCTCGTCCTGTCGGTAGGAATCGTCATCATCCTGGTCGCCACCGGCCTTGGCGGTGGCTTGGGCAGCCGATCGCCCGCATCGGGCACGACGGAGGCCAACATCACGCGGCTCACCACGAACCTCCTCGAGCGCTCGCAGTTCGCGCACCACATGCTCGACGACAAGCTCGCCCGCAGGTTCCTCGATCGCTACCTCGATTCGTTGGACCCGACTCGATCACTGTTCCTCCAGTCAGACGTCGACGACTTCGCCGCCTCAGGAGCCGACCTCGCACGTGCAACTCGCGACGTCGGCGATACGCACCTCGCTCGGGCGATCTTCGCGCGCTTCGTCGAGCGACTCGGCCAGCGGTCTGCGTACCTCACGCGCGCACTCGCCGGGACTTTTGATTTTACCGGACATGACGTGTACGCCTTCGATCGCGAGCACGCGCCGCGGCCGCGCGATCTGACCGACGCGCACCACCTCTGGCACGAACAGCTTCGCGCCGACTACTTGCAAGAGAAGCTGGGCGACCACAAGCCGAGCGAGATCGTGCACACGCTGGCGCTCCGCTACGCGCAACAGGCAAAGATGACGAGGTCGTTCGGGCCTGACCAAGTCCTCGACGTGTACCTGAACGCGCTCGCGCACGTCTACGATCCTCACTCGGACTATCTGGGTCACGAGGAGATGGAGAGCTTCTCGATCGCGATGAACCTGTCGCTGTTCGGCATCGGTGCGACGTTGGAATACAAGGATGGCTATTGCACGATTCGAGATCTGGTCCCGGGCGGTCCCGCGGCGCGAAGCAGGGCGATCAAGCCAGGTGATCGCATCATCGCGGTCGCTCAGGCTGGGAAGGATCCGGTCGACATCACGAACATGCCGCTGTCGCAAGCGGTGGAGCTGATCCGGGGCGCGAAGGGCTCGACGGTGACGCTGAAGATCCTGCCCGCCGGCGCCGTCGAAGGCGCACCCGCGACGACCGTCTCGATCGCCCGCGGCGAGGTGAAGCTCGAAGATCAGGAAGCGAAGGCCCGCATCGTCGATATGACGACGGGTCACAAGCTCCGACTCGGCGTCATCGACCTTCCATCGTTCTACGCCGGCGACCGCGATGGCATGCGTCGGAGCGCGACCGCGGATGTCGCGCGCCTGCTGCGCAAGCTGGAGGCCGAGCACGTGCGCGGCATCGTGCTGGACCTGCGCCGCAACGGCGGCGGGTCGCTCGCCGAAGCGATCAGCCTCACCGGACTCTTCATCCGCACCGGGCCGGTCGTGCAGACGCGCGACCAGATCGGACGCATCGAGGTCGGCTCCGACACCGATCCATCGGTGGTGTACGACGGGCCGCTCGTCCTGCTGACCAGTCGGTTCAGCGCTTCCGCCACCGAGATCCTCGCAGGTGCGCTGCAGGATTACGGGCGCGCGGTCGTCGTCGGCGATTCCGCGACGTTCGGCAAAGGCACCGTGCAGAACGTCGTCCCGCTCGCCCGGATCATGGACCGACTCGGGCTCGCACACCGCTACGACCCGGGCGCGTTGAAGATCACCACCGACAAGTTCTATCGCCCGAGCGGCGCGTCGACCCAGTTGCGCGGCGTGGCATCGGACATCGTGGTGCCGTCTCTGAGCGAGGTCAGCGGCGTGAGCGAGGCCGCGCTGAAAGACCCGTTGCCCTGGGACACGATCCCATCTGCGAGCTACGACCGCCTCGGTCTCGTCGCCCCGTATGTCGCCACGCTGCGCGCTCGCGCCGCGCGCCGGATCGCGAGCGAGAAGGACTTCGCATATCTCGCCGGTGACGCCGTCCGTCTCGAACAGCGCCTCGCGACGAAGTCCATCTCGCTGAACGAGGCGGAGCGGCGGTTGGAGCTCTCGCAGGACAAGGCGCGCGACGCCGAGCGCATCGCGGCCGATCGAGCTATGCGCTCGACCGAGCCGACGACCTATGCGATCACGCTCGAGAACGCGTCTGCACCGGGATTGCCGCCCGCCACGTCGAACGCCGATGCGACCTCGCCGAACCACGCGCAGACGAAGCTCGATCGATCCGATGCGAAACAATGGTCGTCCGACGATGTCATCCTGCGCGAAGGGGAGCGGATCCTGGCCGATTACGTCGAGCTCCTGGCTCATCCCGAGCTCCGTCGGATCGCGGTGAAGTGACCGGTGTCTCGCGATGCGGCGGATAAGCTCGAACCTTGCCAGCTTGAAATGTTACGGCAACGTTCGAGCAGGATCGCCGGGCCAGACTTGTTGGCATGGCTCGCAGAACCGAATCCCAAGCCCTTCCCGTCGCTCCTTCATCCATCCGCTCGCTGTTCCACCAGCCGTCTCGACCGCTCGGTGGCAGCCCACCCGAGATCGCGCAGATCCAGCACGCGGTCGTCGAGACCGGGAGTTGGGTCGCGCCGTTGCGTGCCGAGATCGGGCGGGTGCTCGTCGGCCAGCACGCGCTCGTCGATCGCCTGATCGTCGCGCTGTTGTCAGGCGGTCACGTGCTGCTCGAGGGCATGCCCGGGCTCGCGAAGACGCTCGCGCTCAAGACGCTCGCCCAAGCGGTGAGCACCGGCTTCCAGCGCATCCAGTTCACGCCCGACATGCTGCCGGCCGACATCGTCGGCACGTTGATCTACAACCCGCGCGACGGTCACTTCGAAACCAAGCGAGGCCCGCTGTTCTCGAACCTGATCCTCGCCGACGAGATCAACCGCGCGCCTGCGAAGGTCCAGAGCGCGCTGCTCGAGGCAATGCAGGAGCGCCAGGTGACGCTCGGCGATCACACGCATGCGCTGCCGTCGCCGTTCATGGTGATGGCGACGCAGAACCCCGTCGAGCACGAGGGGACGTATGTCCTGCCCGAAGCCCAGATCGATCGCTTCCTGCTCAAGGTCGTCGTCACCTATCCAGACCCCGACGAGGAGCTCGCGATCCTCGACGCGATGGCGACCAGCACGCCGATGCTGGACGTCCAACCCGTGCTGTCGGCGCAGCAACTGCTCGAAGCGCGCCACGTCGTCGATGGGATCTATATCGACGACAAGGTGAGGCGCTACATCGTCAGCCTCGTGGTCGCGACCCGCGATCCGGCGGCGTTCGGTCTCGATCTCGCGCCGCTGATCCGGTTCGGCGCTTCACCGCGCGCGACGATCGCGCTCGCGCTGTGCGCGAAGGCCTGGGCGTTCATGCACGGCCGCGGCTATGTGACGCCGCAGGACGTCAAGGCGATCGCTCTCGACGTGCTGCGCCACCGCATCGCGGTGACGTACGAAGCCGAGGCGGAACAGATCAGCTCCGAGCAGATCGTCAATCGGATCCTCGAGCAGGTGGCGATCCCGTGACCGGCGTCGTCCACGCGACCCGCGCGCCGGTGTTGCCGCGGCGCGCGTTGGCGCCCGCGGAGCATGTCGATCCGGCGCGCGTCAAGGCGATCATGGAGAAGGTCCGCCAGATCGAGATCCGCACGCGCGGTCTCGTCGCGAGCTCGCTCGCCGGCGGATATCAAGCCGCGTTTCGCGGTCGCGGCATCGACTTCGATCGGGTTCGCGAATACGTGCCCGGCGATGAGGTCCGCACGATCGATTGGAACGTGACGGCGCGAGCCGGCCATCCGTTCGTCAAGGAGTTCCGTGAAGAGCGCGAGCTGATCTTGATGCTGCTCGTCGACGTCTCCGCGTCGGGCGAGTTCGGCAGCACGAGCGTGCGCAAGCGCGAGCTCGCCGCGGAGCTCGCTTGCGTGCTCGCGATGTCCGCGATCCGCAACAGCGACCAGGTCGGGCTCGTCTTGTTCTCCGATCAGATCGAACGCTTTGTCCCGCCGGCGAAGGGTCGATCGCACGCGCTGCGCGTGGTGCGCGAGATCCTCGGATGCAAACCCGCCGGCACCGGCACCGACATCGCGGGCGCGGTGCGGCTCGCCGGCTCGATGCTGCGCAAACGGTCGCTGATGTTCGTGGTCTCCGACCTCGTGCTCGGCCAGCCGCGGGCAACGAAGCTCGCCGATCTCCGGCACGCCGTGCGTCCGGTCGCGCGCGCTCACGATGTCGTCGCGCTTCACGTGCGCGATCCGTTCGAGCGCGAGCTCCCCGATCTCGGGCTCGTCACGGTCGAAGACGCCGAGACCGGCGACGTGGTCTGTATCGACACCGGGCGCAAGAAGGTCCGACAGCGGTTCGCCGAGCTCGCCCGGGCGCGCGCCGACGAAACCGTGCGGCTGCTGCGTCGCTCGAACGTCGAGACGCTCGAGATCGATACCAAGGCGGGATACGTGTCCGCGTTGCTCGCGTTCTTTGCCGAGCGCGAACGGAGGCCGCGATGACCGCACTCCTGCTCGCCGCCGGCGCAGCCGCCGATGACATCCGCGATATCCACGGGCCGATCGTCGCGCCGCCCGCGTCCGCGTGGTGGTCGTACGCGCTCGCAGGCCTCGTCGTGGTCGCGATCGCGCTCGCCGTCCGGTCCGTGATCGTCTGGCGCCGGCGCCGCGCGGTCCCCGCCGACCTTCGAGCCTTGCTCGTGCTCGACGCCGCGCGCGAGTTGATCGAGCGCGGAGACGCGCTCGGCTTCTCGATCCGGGTATCCGCCGCCGTGCGCGGCTACGTCGAGGAAGCATTCGCGCTGCACGCCCCCCGGTTGACGACCGAGGAGCTGCTCGGCACGTTGATGACCGATCACAGCCCGGTCGCCGCGCACCGCGAGCAGCTCGGCACCTTCCTCGAGTTCTGCGACCTCGCGAAGTACGCGCGGTGGTCGCTCGCGCGCGAGGACATGACCGGGATGCTCGACAGCGCCACCGCCTTCATTCACGCGACCGCTGCCAGACCCAACCGGTCGCGGACTCGAGCCGATGCCGACGCCGACACCGACGCGGCGCCGAGTGTTCCGAGTCCGTCGAGCGCTCGAGGAGGTACACCGTGAGCTCGTTCGCCTCGCCGCAATGGCTCTGGCTCCTCCTCCTGCTGCCCGTGCTCGCGATCATCCGCGCACGCCGCGGGCCGCGCGCCGCGGTGCGCTACGCCAGCACCGACCTCGTTCGCGAGGTCGGGCGCACGACGCGCAGCCGGTTCGGCCGGCTGGTGCCGTACCTCCGTTTCCCCGCGCTCGCGCTCATGATCATCGCACTGGCTCGTCCGCAGACCCGCCTGGCGCGATCGAGCGTGAAGGCGAGCGGCGTCGACATCATGCTCGCACTCGACGTCTCGGGCTCGATGGCCTCGCTCGATCTGACGCTCGATGGCAAGCCGGCCGATCGGCTGTCGGTCGTCAAGTCGGTCGTCGGCAAGTTCATCGACGACCGCCCCAACGATCGGATCGGCATGATCGCGTTCGCGGGGGCGCCGTACCTCGTCTCGCCGCTCACGCTCGATCACGACTGGCTCGATCGCAACCTCACTCGGGTCGAGCTCGGCACGATCGAAGACGGCACCGCGATCGGCTCGGCGCTGACCTCCGCGGTCAACCGGCTGCGCACGAGCGACGCCCACACCAAGCTCGTCGTGCTGCTGACCGACGGGGTCAATAACTCGGGCAAGGTCCAGCCGCTGCTCGCGGCCGAGGCCGCGGCGGCGCTCGGCATCAAGGTCTACACGATCGGCGTCGGGACCGAAGGCAAGGCGCCGATGCCGATCACCGACGAGCAAGGCCATCGCCACATCGTGATGACCGACGCCGATGTCGACGAGAAGACGCTCGGCGCGATCGCTACCAAGACCGGCGGCGAGTTCTTCCGCGCCACCGACACCAAATCGCTCGAGCACGTCTACGCGAAGATCGACGCGCTCGAGAAGACCACCCGCGAGGTCAGCCACTACGAGCACCACGACGATAGGTTTGCATGGGCCCTGTTGCCGGGCCTCGCGCTCCTCGCCGCCGAGCTCGGGCTCGCAACAACCTGGCTGCGCCGGGTCCCGTAAGGAAACCGCCATGCATTTCGCACAACCTCAATGGCTCTGGTTCGGCGCGCTAGGCTGCGCGGCACTCGCGGTGCTGTTCGTCCGCGCCGAGCGCAAGCGCCGCGCCGCCATTTCCATCTTCGCGGCAGCGAGCCCGGAGACCTCGGTCGCGACGTCGCGCCGGTGGCTGCGCAACGGGCTCGCGCTGCTCGGCGTCGCGATGACATGCGTCGCGCTCGCTCGGCCGCTCGCAGGCTATCGCTGGGAGCAGACGCCGCATCAAGGCGTCGACCTGATGTTCGCGATCGATACGTCGAAGAGCATGCGCGCTGCCGACATCCGGCCCGATCGGCTCACCCGCGCCAAGCTCGCGGTCGCCGACCTCGTGCGCAAGTTCGACGGCGAGCGCGTCGGGCTGATCGCGTTCGCGGGCGACGCGTTCGTCCAGGCCCCGATGACCGTCGATCGCGACGTGTTTCTCGAGTCGCTCGACGCGCTCGATACCGACGTGATCCCGAAGGGCGGCACCGACATCGCGTCGGCGATTCGCGCGGCCGATCAAGCGATGGCGAGCGAGCCAGATCACAAGAAGGTGCTCGTGCTCGTCAGCGACGGCGAAGATCTCGACGGCGATGCCCTCGCCGCCGCCCGAAACGCCGGTCAACAGGGGCTGACGATCTTCACGGTCGGCGTCGGCAGCCAGCAAGGCGAGCTGATCGAGATCGCGAATGCGGCCGGCGTCAAGGAGCTCGTGCGTGACGAAAACGGTCAGCCGGTGCGCTCGCGGCTCGACGAGCCGATGATGCGCAGCCTCGCGCAGGTGACCGGCGGTGCCTACGCGCCGCTCGGCGCCGACGGTCGTGGCCTCGACGAGCTCTACGGGCGCGTGAAGGCGAAGTTGCCGCACAGCACCTCGGCTGGAACCGCGCGCAAGGTCTACACCGAGCGCTACCAGATTCCGCTCGCGATCGCGATCGGCTGTCTGATGTTCGAGCTCGCGCTCGGCGATCGGCGCCGGCGATCGCGAGCGATTCGCGCGGCGGCGGCGGCTGCCGCGATCGGCCTGGTCGTATTTCCGCGCCTCGCTGCTGCCGCGCCCGCACCCGGCGCAGTCGCCTCGTACAATGCCGGCACCGCGACCTACCGCAAGGGCGACTTCGCGGCGGCGCAACAGGCGTTCGAGGCGGCGCTCCACACCGGTGACGTGCACCTGCAGACCGACGCCTACTACGATCTCGGTAACGCGCGCTATCGCGGCGGCCAGGCGACGCTCGCGAAGGATCGCGACGCGACGATCGCGAGTTGGAAACAGGCGCTCGCCGCGTACGACACCGCACTCGGCGTGACCCCCGGCGACCCCGACACGAAGTTCAATCGCGACTTCGTCGCTCGCAAGCTCGCCGCGCTCGAGCAACAAAAAAAGCAGGACGAAGACAAGAAGCAGCAACAGTCCAAAGACCAGCAAGCCAAGCAGCCCAAGGATCAGCAGGCCAAGAACCAAAAGGGTCAGGGCAAGCAGTCGAAGGACCAGCAGGGCAAGGGCAACCAGTCGAAGGACCAGCAAGGCCAGGGTCAACAAGCCAAGAATCAGCAAGGCAAGGGCAACCAGTCGAAGGACCAGCAAGGCCAGGGTCAACAAGCCAAGAATCAGCAAGGCCAGGGCAACCAGTCGAAGGGCCAGCAAGGCCAGGGGCAGCAAGCCAAAGATCAGCAAGGCCAGGGTCAACAACCCAGGGACCAGCAAGGCCAGGGTCAACAAGCCAAAGATCAGCAAGGCCAGGGCAAGCAAGCCAAGAATCAACCCGCGCATGACGCGCCCGACGCAAGCGAGCACGCGGATCACGCGCCGAAGCCGACGCCGGCCGCGGCGGCAGCGGCTGCCGCACGACAAGCCGCCCAACAAGCCGCCGCCGCACAAGCCGCCGCCGACGCGAAGCGCCGAGCGGCCGGTGAGCTCACCCACGGCGAAGCGGTGCAGCTGCTCGACTCGGTCGAGAGCGAGCTCAAACCGATGCCGATCCACGGACGCGCCGGCGGCCGTCCCGAACAGACCAAGATCAAGGACTGGTGATGACCATGAAACGCACAACCGCGATCGCGTTGCTGCTCGGGCTCGTCCCGGCCAGCGCATTCGCCGCCGCCCACGCGACGTTGCGACCAGGCCCCCAGCTCGCCGTCGGCTCACCCGCCGAGCTCTCGATCACGATCGATGGTGACGCACAGCCGCCGGCGCCACCGCGCGTCGACGGCGCCTCGATCCAGCTCACCGGCCAGATGTCGCAGACCCGGATGACCAACGGCCAGGCGACGCAACAGATGACCTACGTCTATACGGTCGTCCCGACTCGGACCGGCCCGCTCGACATTCCGGCGATCACGGTCACGACACCGACCGGAGCAGAGTCGACCGAGCCGGTTCACGCGACCGTGACGGACTCGCCGGTCGCGCCGAGCCAAGCGGCCGCAGCGCCAGCCGCCACCGCCGATCGCGCGGTCGGGCTCGAGCCGGCGCACGCGTTCGTCACGCTCGACGTCCCGGCGAAGTCGTTGGTCGTCGGTCAGGCCATTCCGATCAAGATCCGCGCGTACTTTCGCGGCGGCACGTCGGCGACGCTGCAGGGTCTTCCACACGTCACGTCCGATGCATTCACGCTGTCCGAGCTGTCCGACAAGCCCGCGCAGGCGCAGCTCGAGATCCGCGGCGAGCCGTACCTCCAGGCGACCTGGACCGCGGTGCTATCTCCGGCCAAGCCGAGCAATGGCAAGCTCGGAGTCGAGCTACCGGTCGAGCTGGCGTACCGCGCGGCGGCACGCCCGGCGCAACATCGCTCGTTGCGCGACGTGTTCGGCGCCGATCCGTTCGGCGACTCGTTCGCCGACCCGTTCGGAGGCAGCGATCCCTTTGCCGGGATGGGCGATCCGTTCGGCGACATGGACACGATGTTCGACATCGGCCCGATGCAGCAGTATCAGACCACGCTGCGCGCGACCGCCGGCACGATCGTCGTCACCGATCTCCCGGCCGCAGGCCGACCCGCGAGCTTTACCGGCGCGGTCGGCCACTTCGACGTCGCGCTCGATCCGATCGCCGGCGAGCCGCGGGTCGGCGAGCCGCTGACGCTGTCGATCCGCGTGACCGGCACCGGCAACTTCGACCGCGTCGAGATGACCGGTGCCGCCGACGCCGGCGATCTCAAGACCTACTCGATCAAGAGCGCGTTCACGCCGTCGGCGACGAGCACGCTCACCGGCACCAAGACGTTCACCCAGACGGTCGTCCCGACGCGCGCCGGCGACCTGACGATCCCCGCGCTCGCCCTCGCCTACTTCGATCCAGCCAAGCACGCCTACGTCACGGCCGAGACCAAGCCGGTGACGCTACCGATCGCGGCGGCTCGCGGCGGCGGTTCGTCCGATCCGGGACTCGCGGCATCGGTCCGCGATCCGGCGATGGTCCCCAATCGGATCGATGCCGGCGGCACCCGCGCCACGCTGCTGCCGCTGATCCGGCAATCGCGACTGTGGATGGCGCTCGCCGGCCTCGTCGCGCTGACCGCGCTGGTCGTCGTCGCAGCGTGGTCGCGCAAGAGCCCGCGGATCGCAAACGTCCTCCGATCGCGGCGCATCGATCGCGCGATCACGCGCGCGTCGGCCGATATGGACCGCGCCGCGCGCGCCAACGACCGGCCCGCGTTCTTCAGCGCCGCGCGGACCGCACTCCAGACTCGGCTCGCGGCGAGCTGGGACACGACCCCCGAAGCGATCACCGCCCACGACGTGGCGACTCGGCTCGGCGATCGCGGTGCATCGATCTGCTCGGTGTTCGAGCAGGCCGACGGCGTGACCTACGGCGGTGCGATCACGCCCGAGCCGCTCGAGCACTGGCATCACGTCGTTCGCGCCGAGCTCGCGAACTGGAAGGCCGCGTCATGACCCGCAAGCCCTATGTCCTCGCATCCATCCTCGCTGCAGCTCTCGCTGGCTCGGCCGGCGCAGCCCCGGAGCCGTTCGTCGCGGGCAACGCGGCGGCGACCACCGGCGATCATGCCGCGGCCGCGATCGCATTCGAGCACGCGCTCGAGACTCACGGGTGGTCCGCGGGAACGCTGTTCGATCTCGGCAACGCCTACGCGAGCAGCGGTCGGCCTGGGTCGGCGATCCTGGCGTACGAGCGCGCGCAACTGCTCGCGCCACGTGACCACGCGATCCGCGCGAACCTCGAGCACGTCCGAGAGACCGCCGGCGTGACCGTCGCGGCGCCATCCCCGATCCGAGCCGCGCTCGCAACGCTGAGCTCTGACGAATGGACCTGGGTCGCGATCGCCGCCGCGATCCTCGCCTGCGCGAGTGTGGCGGCATTCGCGTGGTCGCTCCGTACGCGCGCTGCCCGCGCCCTCGCCATCGCGAGTGTGGTGGCAGGCGCGTTCGCGATGACCGCGGCCAGCGCCGTCGCGCCCGGGGAAGACGACGCGGTCATCGTCCATGGCGACACCGCGCGGATCGCGCCGACCGCCGCCGCCGAAGCCGCGTTCACCGCACCCGAGGGCGAGAACGTGCGGATCGAGCAACACCGTGGCGATTTTGTCTATGTCCGCGACGGCGACCGCTCGGGCTGGCTGCCGGCCAGCGCGGTCGAACGCGTCATCGCCACCGATCGACACGCCGCGCACACTTGAACCGCGCGCTCGACCGAGGTGTCATGACTCATGCGGTTGGCCCTGGTCGAAGACGACGAACGGATCGGCGAGTTCGTCTACAAGGGACTGACTCAGGACGGCCACATCGTCGACTGGACGCGAACCGGTATCGACGGCCTCTCGCAGCTGACGACGACGACCTACGACGCGGCGGTGATCGACGTCATGCTGCCCGCGAAGAGCGGGCTCGACGTGATCCGCGCGGTGCGCAAGCACAAGCTGACGACCCCGATCATCATCCTGTCCGCGCGCGACTCGGTCGATGACCGGATCGCCGGGCTCGAAGCCGGCGCCGATGATTACCTGACCAAACCGTTCTCGTTCGCCGAGCTCGTCGCGCGCATCCACGCGCTCGTGCGTCGCGCGACCACGAGCCCGAGCTCGTTCGTGCTGACCTACTCCGATGTCGCGCTCGATCTGCGCACGCGGCGGGTCGAGCGCGGCGGCAAGCAGATTCATCTCCAAGCCAAGGAGTTCGTGTTGCTCGAGTACCTGATGCGCAACCCGGAGCGCGTGCTCAGCAAGACGATGATCCTCGAGCACGTCTGGGAGTACGGGTTCGATCCGCAGACCAACGTGGTCGACGTCCTGATCAGCCGCCTGCGCGCGAAGCTCGACCGCGAGTTTGCAACCAAGCTGATCCACACCCTGCGAGGAGCCGGTTATGTCCTCCGATCCGAAGCCGAGTGATCCACCGCGGCGCAGGCCGTTTCAGTCGCTCGCGTTTCGGATCAACGCCTGGTACGTGGTCGCGTTCGTGGCAAGCCTGGCGGCGCTCGTCGCGTTCGCCGTCCCGACCGTGCGCGCCGCCTTCGATCGCGCCGATACCGTCGTGCTCGACGACCGCGTCGATCGCCACATCGCGGTGCTCGCGACCGGCCTGCCGCAATATCGCGCCGCGGTCGAACATTCGCTCGCGCTCGGCAACCCCGAAGCTCCGGTCCGAGTTCGCGACGCCAAGGGAGGGACGGTCTACGAGCACGGCGATCTCAGCTCCTCGCGGCTCACCGTCGAGCGCGACACCGGCGACCTGCGGCTCGAGCTCGGTGCGCCGGCGGTTCCATGGCGGACCGTGCTCGACGAGTTGCGCTCAGGTGCGCTGGTCCTCGGTCTCTGCGCGCTCGCGCTCGCGGTGCTCGGCGGCTACCTGCTGACGAGGCGCGGTCTCCGGCCGGTGCGCGAGCTCGCCGCGGCAGCGCACGACGTGATCCGATCCGGCGATCTATCGCGCCGTGTTCCCGAGCGCGGCAGCGCCGACGATCTCGATCAGCTCTCGACCCTGTTCAACCGGATGCTCGAGCGCAACCTGACGCTGGTCACCGGCATGCGCGATTCGCTCGACAACGTCGCGCACGATCTGCGAACCCCGCTGACCCGGCTGAGAGGGACCGCCGAGGTCGCGCTGCGAACCGACGACGTCACGGCCAGTCGCGATGCGCTCGCGGTCTGCATCGAGGAGTCGGATCATCTGCTGACCGCGCTGCGTTCGCTGATGGACATCTCCGAGGCCGAGACCGGCATCATGAAGCTCGATCGCGCGCCGGTGTCACTCGACCAGCTCGCCGGTGATGTCCTCGAGCTGTACGAGAACGTCGCCGAGGACGCCGGCGTCGGGTTCACGATGACTCGCGACGCGCGCGCGATCGCGATGGCCGACGCGACGCGCATCCGGCAAGCGATCGCGAATCTCGTGGACAACGCGATCAAGTACACGCCACGCGGTGGCGCGGTGGCACTCGAGGTCGATCACACCGAGTCGCACGCGCTCGTCCGCGTGCGCGATACCGGCGAGGGCATCGCCGCCGAGGCATTACCGCGGATCTGGGATCGCCTCTATCGCGCCGAGCCTAGTCGTTCGAAGCCCGGGCTCGGGCTCGGGCTCAGCATGGTCAAGGCGATCGTCGCCGCACACAATGGTACGGTCACGGTCGACACCGCGCCCGGTCGTGGCTCGACGTTCACGTTGTCGCTGCCACTCACCGAACCGAAAGGACTACTCCGATGATGAAACGAGTCACGAAGCTCTTGCCGGGCAACCCCGGTCTCGTCGCATGGACGGGATCCCGATGACGACGGCGCCGCGAGCACGCGAGATCC
The DNA here is from genome assembly GCA_963848295.1 of uncultured delta proteobacterium. Taxonomy (GTDB): domain Bacteria; phylum Myxococcota_A; class Polyangia; order Haliangiales; family Haliangiaceae; genus JABFXX01. Next base: position 1,974,262 of record CAWKDB010000010.1, read on the forward strand.
ATCGCATCCTGGTGCCGATGGTCGGCGTCCCGAGCGAGCAAGCCGCGATCGACTACGCCACCGTCCTGGCTCTGGCGCTACATGCGTCGATCACGTTGGCTCATGTCGACGAGACCTCCAACGCGATGGTCGGCATCGTCCCGGGCGCGAGCATCGAGGGTGACCTCGCAGCCGAGCGAGCCATGTCGACGGCACGGCTCGACGAGGTCGTACGGGTCCTTGCCCAGAAGGGCGTGATCGACGCGAAGACGACCTACGTGGTCTCGCCGTCGGTAGCGTCCGCGCTCGTCGAGCTCGCGCGCCGGGACCAGTTCGATCTCATCGTGATGGCGACGCATGCTCGCACCGGCATCTCGCGCGCCATCCTCGGCAGCGTGGCCGAGCAGGTGGTTCGTCACGCACCGTGTCCGGTGATGACCGTGCACTCGTCGTGACGACCGGGCCGGGTCAATGCCCACCGGCGAGCGTGGGGACCGCTCTCTTTCCGGCTTCCCCGCTGCGCACGAGCGTGATCCGCAGCATCACGGGTGCGATCAGCTGATTGATCCCGACGACGCTGAGCAGCAACACGGCAGCCTGCGGCCCGAAGGTGGGGAAGTTCTTCTGGATCACCACCACCAATGCGAGGGACAAGCCCGCTTGCGGGACGAGCCCGGTCCAGCCGTATTTCGAGATCACCGGATCCGCATACGTGCGCGCGCATGCGGCGCGGCAGCCGTAGTAGAAGACGGCCGCGCGCGTGATCGCGATCAGCGCGACCGGGATGATCATCGATCCGAGCTGGTCGATGTTCAGCTTGCTCCCGGCGAGCGCAAAGAACACGAGGAACACGGGGAGCTCCGCGGACTCGAAGCCATGCAACAGCTTCGACGGGTCGCCGCGAGAGAAGTTCTCGAGCCAGACGCCGGCGGCGAGCATCACCACCATCGGATCGAGGCCGACGCGCCCGCCGATCTCGGCCACGATCACGCACACGAGCAGCGCGAACATCACCGCGCCGCTCTTGACATGGCGTACGAACAGGCCGAGCAACACTCCGACGACGACACCGAACGCCATCGACCCGAACAGCTCCCAGCCGACATCGAGCACGGTATCGCGGAGATCGATATTGCCTCCGATCACGCCTCCGGTGACCGCGGCCACGATCGAGTAGACGACCACCACGACGAGGTCGGCGACGACGACGGTCGCGAGCACGAGCCGACTCAGCGGACCATCCGCGCGGGTCTCGGACAGCAAGGCCATCACGACCGCGGGCGATTGCGCGGACAGCGCGACGCCGATCAGTCCACACACGGCGAAGCTCTGGAGGGTGGACAACGAATCGAACACCGGCAGGAACGGCCGCATGACGAACAGCAATGCGGTGAGCGCCAACATCGCTCCGAACACGGCGAACACCGTGACCGCGCGTAGCGTCGGCATGAGCGGCCGCACGCGCTTGAGGTTGAGCTCGCCGCCCGCCGTGAGGCCGAGGATGCAGGTGGCGACGTCGTTGACGACCTTGAGCGCGCTCGTCATACCGTCGGTCACGAGCCCGAACACGAACGGGCCGGACACGACGCCGGCGATCAAATAGCCGGTCAGCTTCGGCAAGCCGAGCCGGCTGATGACGCGCCCGCCGAGGTACGAGACCAGGAGCAGATAGCCGAACGCGAGCTCCGAGCCACCGTTCGTGGCGCTCATCGTGAAGCTGCCGACGGCACGCATCAGGCCGGCGACCGCGAGGACCAAGAGCAGCTCGATCACGGGTCTCTCGTTTGTACACCAGCGGTCGGAGGTATTGTCGCCGAATGAGCCCCGTCCGCAGCACCGATCAGCCGTACTCCGCTCGCACCTCATCGTGGATCGCGAGCTTGCTCTACACGTCACTCGTCACCGGATCGATCGCGGCGTGCGCCGGCCATGCGACGCCCCGCGCTCGACCGACGAGCTTGGTGATCGATCGGTTCAGCCAGCGCGCCGGACATCTCATGGTCCGCGATCACGCGCCCAAGCTGCCGGGACCGGATCAGCCGATCGATCTCGATCGACCGCCGTTCGCCACGCAAGGACTCGGCCCGGATGGCTCGCCGGTTCGTTACTACAACTTCGACGTTCAGAGCGATCAGCCGGCGACGATGTACCGGTTGGTCCACGCCGGGTCTCACGATCCGATCGCGGGCCAGCTCGACATCGTCGATGTCGTCCCCGGCGACGACGGCTACAGCGACTTCTGGCGGGTCGCGTGGGTCGAGGTGCCGGCCGGTTTCGTCGCGGGGTCGATCACGAACGCGAGCCAGCTGCGCGCGCTTCATGTCGAGACCTCGGCGAGCGTCGTCGATTGTCCGATCGTTCCGCGCGGTACGACCGCCCGCGGTGGCCACGGTGTCGCGCCGCCGGAGGTCCGCGAGCTGTCGGTCCGCGGCCAGCGCGTGACGTGCCTGCACTTCGGGCCGGACCTCACGCTCGACGGTGACCGGGTCCCGACCTCGCCGATCTACGTGACGTTCGCGAGCGAAGCGGGCCCCGCGTCCGGGTTTCGGACGGAGGCCCAGACTCCGCAGACGCACAACGTCGTGATGAGCGTGCCCGGCGACGTCGACTACTCGCCGCTGTGGGCGGTGCACATCTACGATCGGCAGGCGTTCGATCGCGTCCACGATGCGAACACCGCGATCGCCGCGCCGGTCGCCGGAAAGGGCCCGCTCGTGAACTGCCCGATCTTCGCGGTCGGCCCGCAATGAGCTCAGTTGGCAGCGATGCCCTCGGCGGTCGCCGGTAACCCGATGACGTCGGGGTGCCGGGTCAGCGTACCGTCCGTCGCGACCGCGTAGGTGCTGATCGAGTGGTCGTTGGAATCGAGCACGTAGAGGAACGCGCCATCGGAGCTCAGCGCAGCGTCGAGCGGCTTGTTGGCCGTGGTCGCGGCGATGCCGCTGCTCGCGGTGAGCGCGAGCGTGCCGTCGCCCGCGATGCCGTAACCGGTCACGCTATCGCTGCCGGCGTTGATCGCCCAGCCCCAGCCGCCGCCCGCCGCCATCCAGCACGGAGCAGCTTGGTGCGTGCTCAGCGACGAGGTCGTCGCGGTCAACGCGCCGTCGGTCGCGATCGTGTAGGCGCTCACGGCGCCCGCCGCCTCGGTCACGAGCAACGTGCCGTTGCCGCTGAACGCAAACCCATAGGGCGTCGCGGTGGCGCCGCCTGCGGTGATCTGGTCACGCGGCCCGGTCGCCACGCCGGCGGCGTCGACCTCGTACGTGTCGATCTCGCCGGTGCCCTTCTCGGTCACCACGAGGTGGTTGCCGTCGGGCGTGAACGAGATCTGCGCGGCGGCGGCGAGCGACGACGACGGTCGTGCTCAGCCCCACCGATACCGAGTTCGAGGTCGAGGCCGTCGGCGCCGGCCGAGAACCCGCGACGTTCGGCGCGTTCGAGGGATTGCCCGCGTTCAGGACGTAGACGATCCCGTTGTACTCGGTGACGCTGATCGGCGCGACGCCGCCCGACGCGGCCGGCGTACCGACGAGCGACAGACTACCGTCGGTCTGGATCGCGAACATCGACACGGTGTTGCTACCGGCGTTGACCGCGAACACGCGCTTCGCGGTGGCGTCGACGACCACCGCGCCCTGATCCGCCAGGCTGGCTCCGGTGCCGGTCCCGCCGGTACCGAACGCCCACGGGTCGCCGAGCGAGCCGTCGGAGTTGCGTGCGAACGCCCATACCTCGTTGTGGGCGCTGTCGTTGGACGCGACGTACACCGCGCCGACCACTCCCGGGCCGGCGTCGACTACGGGGCCGGCCGGGCCTTGTGGTCCAGCTGACCCAGTTGACCCTTCCGAGCCCATGGGGCCTTCGGGCCCGGTAGATCCGGTGCAAGCAGCGACGAAGGAACACAGCAGGAACGTGAAAGTGCGCGAGTAAGACATGCAGCCCTCCAAGATGGTCTGCCGCACCTACGCGCGCAGCGAACGAAGGTTACGAGCGAACGTCGCGCTCGGCCCGAACATCGGGTGCAAACGTTGCGGCTGAACGAGTGCAGCCAACGCGATTATTTTGTATACCAACGAAATGGTGCGGGTCCCACGCTGCGCTGCAATACGGCTCGAGTCCGAGGCGAAGCTCGACGGCATCGTCGGGACTCGCTGACCCCGTGACCCCCGATCCCCAGCCAGCGCGGTTGGACGCGGAGCGTGCGAAGGCCGCACCCGGTCCGCGTCGTCGCCCTGCGCGCCCGACCCAGCCGCTCGCATTCGCGGTGGACGTCGTGCAGCGGAGTTACCAGGTCTGGCTGACGACCAAGGCGCGGTTCAGTCCGACCGAGCGCCAGCGGCTGTTCGGGCTGACCATCATCATCGGAGGTGTGTGCGGGCTGGTGGCGGTCGCATTCCACGAGAGCATCCGCTGGCTCGCCTCGCTCACGATCGATCGCGCGTTCTCCGCATCCGGCGACACCTGGATCCTGTGGGTGATCCTGGTGCCGTCGGTCGGCGCCCTGGTGTCGGGCGTGATGCTCTACTACATCCCCGGGGCGCGGGGCAGCGGTGTGCCCCAGGTCAAGGTCGCCTATGCGCTGAAGGCGATGAAGCTTCGCTTGCGCGACTCGCTCGGCAAGTTCGTGATCGGCGTGGTCCAGATCGGCACGGGCTCGTCGCTCGGACGTGAGGGGCCGACGGTCCAGATCTGCGCCGGTGTCGCGAAGGGACTCGGCAAGGTCGTCGGGGTGTCGGCGCAGAACATCAAGCTGCTACTTCCCGTCGGCGCGGCGGCCGGAATCGCCGCGGCATTCAACGCGCCGATCGCCGCGGTCACGTTCACGATCGAGGAGATCGTCGGCAAGCTCGATCAGACCCTGCTCTCGGGCGTGATCGTCGCCGCGGCGCTCGCGGCCGCCGTCGAGCGCAGCGTGCTCGGCGAGAGCCCGATGTTCTCGATTCCGAAAGCCGAAGGACTCGACCACGCGTCGTCACTCGTGATCTACGCCGCGCTCGGCGTGGCCGCGGCGCTGGTGTCGATCGCGTTCACCGAGTCGCTGCTGTGGCTGCGACAACGGTTCAACACATCGAAGAGGGTGCCGGTGTGGTTCGGGCCAGCGGTCGGAGGCGCCGTCACCGGGCTGCTCGGTGTCGCGGCGATGGTCATCGCGCACGTCGGCGGCATCACCGGCGGCGGCTACGCCGTGCTCGGCGAGGCGCTGTCCGGCAAGTTCGTCGTCGAGGTCCTCCTCGTGCTCGGCGCGTGCAAGCTGGTCGCGACCGTGTTCTCGTACTCGAGCGGCGGCTCCGGCGGCATCTTCGCGCCGGCGCTGTTCATCGGCGCCATGCTCGGCGGCGCGTTCGGCGCGATCGACGTCGCGGTGTTCGGCCACAGCCAGGCGGAGGTCGCATCGTTCGCGTTGGTCGGGATGGGCGCGGTGTTCGCGGGGATCATTCGCGCGCCGATCACTTCGGTGCTGATCATCATCGAGATGACTGCGGGCTACGGCCTGACCCTACCCTTGATGATCGCGAACATGATGGCCTACGGCCTCGCTCGCCACCTGCGACCGACGCCGATCTACGAGGCGCTGCTCGAGCAGGATGGCGTCCAGCTCCACGCGCCCAATCCGGTGCTGGATACGATCGACCGCCTCTCGATCGACCGGGTCAAGCTCGAGGACGGTCCGCACGCGACGTACCGGGCGAACGAGAAGCCCGTGCGTATGCTCGAGGTCGTTCAGACCGCCGGCCGGCAGGAAGTGTTCCCCGTCCTCGATGCGACGCAACGTCTGATCGGCATCATCACGCTCGAGGATCTGACCGCGCTCGCCGCCGAGGCCGACATCGACGACCTGGTCTGTGCGACCGACCTCATGCGGCCGCCGGTCGCGCTGCAGCAGCACGAGCTCGTGAGTCGCGCGCTCGACCTGATGATGTCGCTGGGCGTGCGCGAGCTGCCCGTCATCGACGCCGACCAGCGCGTCCTCGGGCTGATCGACGAGGCCGCGATCGCCCGCGAGTACATGCGTTCGCGCGCCGCCGAACGCGCCGATGCCGCTGCGTCCAGCGAGCACCCGGCCGCGCGCGGATAGGCGTGACGCGTCTGGACGGACCGCGATCAAATCGTTTGCGTAGCGACGAGATGCGGCATTCCAGGCGGGAGTCGGCCCAGCTCCGGATCGAGATCGCTGAGCACCGCCGAGGCGAATCGAGTGACGTCGCGGTATCGGAGTGTGCCTTGAGGAAACTCGAGCTTCTCCAGCGCGTCGCCGCGACGCCAGCCGAGCTCGACGAACTGCGTGCCCGGCGGAACATCGACCTGGCGCGGTACGTTGCGACGAACCGTTCGTCGCTGAAGATGTGCAACGAAACCTACCGAGGTAGAAACCACCAGGGCTTCCGCACTCGTAGCTGACGGCGTCAACAGCCATTACTTGACTCCAAACTCCGAACCTAACCGCTCGCCCACAGCGATCAGGCGTGTTGTTGAACATCAACGATCGGCGTGGTCTGACCCGGTGGCATGCGAGCGATCTTCGGCTCGAGCATGGACAAGATCGACGATGCGATGATGGATATCGCGACGTAGGTGCGGTCACCCTCGCCGATTTCAATCCGCTCCCACGTTCCGTCCGTCTCCAGCGCGAGCTCGACTGGATAGGAACCCGACGAGACTGGGGCAATTGGCGCAACGCGCGGGAATCCTGCGTCACTGACCGCGGCAGTCGCGCGATCAAATGTTCCGCGCACCAACGTTCCGCGCCAACTCGTTCGCTTCTTGCGATGCTCGTAACTCGCCTCGAATCGATCGTCCGCGTAAAGCCTGAGCTCGAACCGGCCGGAGTAAGGATTGCTGGGGCTCCCATTGCAGAACGAAATCTGGGTAGCGCTCATGATCTGCTTTCCCGCACATCGCTCACCAACCGCTCCGGGCCGGCGGCTCCGAGCTCCGGCACTAGGTCGCCACCGATCTGGCCGGTCAGCCTCACAATGTCGCGATATCGGGTGCTGGCGATCGGCGCCTCCAGCTCGGCCCGGTTTCCATCACGGGTACATCCGATGATGATGGCCTCTCCTGCGCGCGGCGCCGGAGGTCCCGGGAAGCCGGCGAGCTCCATCGCGCCAACGGCACGATCCCAGGTCCCGGGGACAACCGTGCCGCGCCAGACCTTGTCAGCACAGTGTACTTCGAATGCGTCATGTGTGAGCGAGACTGTCGTCAGCGCGTCGCGCGTTTCGATCCGCGTCGTGCGTACGAGGTCCGCTTCGGTTCCGCGATCGGCCCCCGTTTCGCGCATCACCGCATCGAGCCTCGTCCAGAGTATGCCGTCCTCGAGTGGGCGATCCAATGACGAGGCCGGCTTTGGGCGATCCACTGCGTTGGGCAAATAGACAGTGAAGAACTCCGTATAAGCGATCGCCCGGACGGCATCCGGTTGCGTATCATCGACGACGAGCTGATACAGGCGGCGAAGCGTGGACGGAGAACGCGTAGCCGTGTCGTAGGCCGCCCACGCGAGAACGGCGATCCCGCGGGTCTCGTCGTCTGGATCTTCCCTCATCATCTGCTCGGCTACTTCGCGATACGCAGGCAGCTGCCAATAAAAGCCAAGTGTGCGGATCGCGGCAGAGCGAAGATCCGGTTCCGGGTCGTGGAGATACTCCGCGACCGCGGGTGCCAGCGTCTTTTTGAACGACTTACCGATCGCGATGATCGCGCTGTAGCGATCGTCCAGCGTCTGTGCATCGCGAACGCGCGAGAGCGCAGCTTTCTCGTCTGGCGTCATCGTCATGTCTTCGACTCCACTGTATCTAGAAGTTTGGAGTGTCGCGACAACCAACGCTGGAGCGCCTCGCGTGCATCGTCATCCAAATCACCGGCGAGCTCGCGCTTCACTCTGTCGATCGCGTTGATCACGCCCTGTCGTGCTGCATCGACCTCGGCGACATGTTGGAAGGCCCCTCCAGCTGGATTCGGGATGGCAACCCCTCGGTTTTCCTTGATCACCGCGGCGAGATCGTCCGGCGTCATATGATCGCGAACCGCGCGTTCTGCGCGACGCAAAACGTTCTGCGTCGCCTGTGGCACCGCAGTGAGGTCCGCTTCGCGTGAGTCCTTGAGGACACGATTCCGCTCGTTCGCAACCTCCTCGAGGTCGCGCTGCTCATCGGCGGCCAAGGGTTGCGGCAGGTTCTTCCCCGTGTTCGAGAGCTGCGCCTCGGGCGTTCCCTTTGTCTTCGGCGCTTCAGGCGCGTGTCCTGCAACTGGCAGTTCTTGCGTATCGGCCGCGGCTTTCACCTCATCGATTTCGGGTGGGCCTCCAGCGCCTGACATCCTCCGAGTTTCTGCTGCAGCCTTCACCTCGTCGAACTCAGGCGGCGCGACGGCACTCATCGGCTTCGTTACCTTCGCAGCAGCGGCCTCGCTCTGCATCGCACGATCAATGTCGCCGCCGATCTGGTCGATGTGGCGCGCCTTGAGCGAGGCTACTTTCTCGCCCTCGTCCCAGAAGTCACCCATCAGACTGTTGTCATTGAAAAGGGCGCGATTGGGAGAGCGACCGAGCTCCTCGTACTCGTCGAGTAAGCCGATCTGATGCGATAGCTCGTGGGCAGCGACCTCCTCGCTGGCGTCGTCGGTAAGCCAGCGGTACTGATGCGTCTTCTTCACGCGAAACCCGGTCGCGGGATCGTACGGGCACTCGATGTCGACCACCAGATCCGCCTCTGCAGGATCATCGACGAAGTTGATGCGAACGTGAAGGTTGCTGCCGTCTTGAAGCGTGTGGAGGCGCTTGCCGTCCTTGAAGTTGTAGAAGCGATCGATTCCGTTCTTGGAGTGATCCTTCATGATCTCGATCTCGACGTCGTTCACCGCTTCGCCGGGACGCATATGTACGTCGAGCGTGATCTCGGTCAGCGGACCGTCCGCTGCCTCGAACTTCCGAACGTCGAACTTGCTATCGACGATAACGCTACCGTCGTAACGCCTGTTCTTGACCTCGGTGACATGCGCGGCTTCGCGCGCCTCCGCCTCCTTGAGCTCGGCTTCGAACTTCTCGTAGTGCGGACCGCGTGAGACGTTGGTAGCGCCTTCAACTTCGCCGCGAATCTGCTCGGGTGCCCCGAGGTTCGCCTGCGTCACCGCGACCTCGGTCGCCGGCTCGCCGACCTTCGCGAGCGCCGTCTCGGTCTTCGCCGCGTCGGCCGCCTCGCCCGGCATGCGCGGTGCGCTGTCCGCGAGCTCCGCGTCGCCCGCGACTTCCTGAACGCCTTTATCGACGATCTCGGCCTTTGCCTCTTGAGTCGCGCCGTGCTCGACGAGCTCGCCTGCGGTCTTCTCGCCGATTTCGACTGCATCACCGCCGATCGCGCCGACCTTGCGCATCTGGGCGAACCTGGCGACGCCCACGGTCGCGAGATCGACGACGGCGTCGATCGCCAGCAACTTCGTATCGTCGGCCGGGTCGTAGGCTTCGCCCGCGACGGACTTCTTGATCGCCATCGTCGCGAGCCCGGACGCGATGTCGATGAGCGCAAACAGCTCCGGCTGCGCCGTTAGTAGCGCGGCGATCTTCGCGATCGTCGCGAAGATGTGACCGAGGTGTTCGCCGAGCTTGATCTTCTCCTCGCGCTGAACGTCGAGCGTTTGCGCGAGGTTCTGGTCGATCTCGCGGAACTCGGCGTCGGAGACTCCCGACTTGAGCTCGCGCGGTCCCAGGCCGAACGGATCCGCCGCCGGTCGAAGCATGTCGTCTTGAACGAGCAGCTGCTCGCGCGCGAGCTCCTCGGTGCCGGCGTTGCCTCCGTACTGCTCGCGCATCGTCTCGCGGTTATCGAGCGAGTCGCTATGTTGCTTGTCGTAGAGCTCGACTTGAAGGCGATGCTCGAGATCGGGCCGGCGCTCCGGCTTGACGCCGTACTCGCGCACGTTGTCGATCTTCAGCTCCATCGCGTTCAGATCGTCGTGAGCGAGCTCGCGTTCGATCTCCTCGAGCGGCCTCTCGTCGCCCTCGGCCTTCGCGTTCAGTGCATCGTTCTGGAACTTGGCGAGCTCGGGCGCCTCGAGCATGTCCTTGCCGTACTTGGCCTTGAACTCGGCTTCGTCGAACATCAGACCCTTGTTCGACTTGATCCCTTCGAGCACGGCGACGCGATCCTTGTCGCTGTCCGCGCGGTGATACTCCGTCGCCGTGCTGAACTTGCCTTCGCTCCACAGCTCGGTGGTGCCGATCTCGTTGTCCGCTGCCTCTGCCTTGCGCTTCTCGCGGTCGTGATCTCGCGTGACGGCGAGCTGTTCCTCTACGAAGGCGTTGTCGCTGTGCCTATCGGTCTCGACGTACGACGCGTAGTGCGCGGCGAGCTGCTGGTCGACGCCATGCTCGTCGACCTTCGTGGTGTCGCGCCCGGTGAGGATAGCCACCCCGCGTTGCTCGCTTGCATCGAGCTCGGTCGCCTTCGCGGCCAGGGCTTGTTTCTCGGCCAGCGCGGCCGCTCGCTTCTGGGGATCGGTGCTCGACAGGTCCGGACTCGTGAGCGCGGTCTCGATCTCCTTCTGGTCGTTTTCGCGCATGCCCTCGCGCAACGCGTAGGCGCGATCTTCGGCCCGTTCGCCGCGCAACAGCGCCGCGACCCGCATGTCGGTCGTATCGCCATCGTTGAACCGGTCCTTCAGTAGCTCGTCGAACGTCTCGCCGCCCGTCGCGGCAGCTTGCCGGTCCCACGCGGTCCGAGCCGCTTTGATCTCCTCGGGCGGCATCTGCTCGAGCTCGCGGAGCACGTTGCTCGCCTTGCGGACGTCGTAGTTGTGGAGGCTCTGCGCGTCGATCTGCCCGTAGTCGCCGGTCTTCATACCGTCGCCGCGCTTCTTCAGCATGTTCGCGATGTGAATGCCTTCGGCCGCCGCGCGGTCTCCGGCCGACAGCTTCAAGATCTCCTCGCGGTTGTCCTCGGAGACTACGACCCCGCCCTGCATCGCCCCGCACCCAATCGAGCGCGAGCGCCTTTGCGCCGCGCTGCCAGACCGTGCGGTCTGTCGCCTCCGTCGCGACCGGCACCGCTGACGACTCCACGTTCGCGTCTCGGATCAGCAGCGCGACGCTCATCCCGCCGAACCGACCTGACGCTGCTCGATCATCGTCGGTGTGAGCACACGGATCCTCCAGAATTGTTTCGCTCCAACGTCTGGACCCGCTGCCACGAGGTTGCGACGCTGATCGCGATCATGCGTCCTGGTGCAGCTCGAGTATCGGCGTGGTCGCGCCCGGAGGCATGCGAGCGAGCTTCGGCTCGAGCATGCAGATTATCGAGGATGCGATGACGTCTATCGCACCGTAGGCCTCGTCATCTTCACCGACGCGAATCCGATCCCACACGCCGTCCGCTTCGCGGCCGAGCTCGAGCAATGAGGTTCCAGATAGTCTCGGGCCGATCGGAGCCGAGTGCGGAAAGCCCCCCGCCGCGAGCGCGGCTAATGCGCGAGCGAACGTACCGATGACCAACGTGCCGTGCCACATACGCCGTGTACGATGCTCGTAACTCGCCTCGAATCGGTCATCGACATGGAGCAGGAGCTCGATCCTGCCGGAGTATGGGTTGTGTGGATTTCCATGGCAGTACGAGATCTGCGTGACGTTCATCGTTGCTTCGCGTCGCGCCGTGTCGACCAATCGGTCCGGGCCAGCCGTTCCCAGCGCCGGAACCAAGTCGCCGGCGACCGCCCCGGCGATCCGAATGATATCCCGATATCGACTGCTCGCCATCGGCGCGTCGAGTTGGCCTCGCGCACCATCACGCGTGCACGCGATCGCAATGACGTCTCCCTCATGCGGCGCCGCAGGTGCCGGAAAGCCGGCGAGCTCCATCGCGCCGACTGCGCGCTCCCACGTTCCTGCGACGAGGGTCCCACGCCAAACTTTGTCATCGCAGCGCAGCTCGAATGCGCCGCGCGTGAACGAAACGCTCGCGACCGGACCACGCGTCTCGATCCTCGTGGTGCGCGCGAGCTCGGTCTCACTCGCGCGATCGGCGCCAGTCTCGCGCATGGCAGCGTCGAGTCGCTTCCAATCGATTCCATCTTCGACCGGATGATCAAGCGACGATGCAGGCTTCGGCCGACCGACGGCGTTAGGCAAATACACGGTGAAGAACTGACTGTAGGCGACGCTGCGCACCATTGTGGGTTGCGTATCGTCGATCACGAGCTGATATAGGTGGCGCAAGGTCGAAGGGGCGCGCGCGGCTCTGTCATATGCAGCCCATGCCAGAACGGCAACCGCGCGCGTTGCGACATCCGGCTCCTCGCGCATCATCTGCTCAGCGACTTCGCGATAGGCAGAGATCTGCCAATAGAACCCCAGCGTACGAATCGCCGCGGAGCGGAGCTCAGGATCCTCGTCGTGCAGATACTCGGCGATGACGGGCGCGAGGTTTGTTAGTGACGCCTTGCCAATCGCGATGATCGCGCTGTAGCGATCCCCCGAGGTCTTCGCGTCGCGTAGCGCGGCGAGCGCGGCCGTTTCGTCCGCCGTCATCGTCATATCTTCGACTTGACTGTATCGAGGAACTTGGAATATCGCGACAGCCAAGCCTGGAGCAGTTCGCGCTCGCCGTAGCCACCCACCGCGGCGTCGACTCGGCCCAGTTCGTCCTTCACGGTCGCGATCGCGTTGAGCACACCTTCGCGAGCGGTCTCAACTTCCGCAACGTGGTCATACACGCGTCCCACCGCATTCGTGATCTCGACTCCTCGCTCCTCCTTGATCACCGCGGCCAGGTCATCGGGCTTCATGTGATCGCGAACCGCGTTCTCGGCGCGTCGCAAGATGTTCTGCATCGCCTCTGGTAGCGCCGAGAGGTCAGCTTCGCGCGAAATTCTGAGCACTCGATTGCGCTCGGTCGCGGCTTGCTCGAGGCTGCGCTGCTCGTCACTCGTCAGGGGCTGCGGCAGGGTCTTGCCGGTATTCGAGAGCTGTGACTCGGGCAGGCCGAGCGTCTTCGGCCCTCGGGGTTCGGTTCCGGCGACCAGCGTCTCTTGGGGCTCGGCGGCAGCGTTGACGTCGTTGAACTCGGGTGGTGCAACCGCGACCATCGGCTGCGTGACCTTGCTAGCCGCGGCCTCGCTCCGGCGCGTACTCTCGATGTCGCCGCCGATCTGCTCGATGTGCCGCGGCCTGATAGAAGCGGCTTTCTGACCCTCCACAGGGAAGTTGCCCATCAAGCTGTGGTCAGTGAATACAGCGCGCCCAGGCGAATCGGCGAGATCAACGTATTCGTCGAACCCGACGAGACTGGGGCAATTGGCGCAACGCGCGGGAATCCTGCGTCACTGACCGCGGCAGTCGCGCGATCAAATGTTCCGCGCACCAACGTTCCGCGCCAACTCGTTCGCTTCTTGCGATGCTCGTAACTCGCCTCGAATCGATCGTCCGCGTAAAGCCTGAGCTCGAACCTGCGCGAACTCGGTCTGGAGCCGGTGCTCGAGGTCGGGCCGGCGCTCCGGCTGCACAACCGCGGCCGTATCCGCGGTTCCATCGGCGTGCTGGTTCGTTACGGCTTCGGCTTCGTCACCGATTCTCGCCGTCTCGGTCGACTGGGGGCGTTGATTCTGCGTCAACGATTGTCGCCCCATTGAGAAGCGCAAGGGCGAACCCCGGGGCAGCGATCGTCAGTGTGTATTCATTCGAAGTCTTAGGTGGGTCCACGAAAGCGACTGTTCGTATGACTATCGGGAGCGAGCCTTCGCGCGTCTGTGCCGTCGCGGCGATCCCGTGGCGGAGAGCTCCGCTTTCGAGTACTCCAGTTACCGTGTCGACGCCGGCAATTCTGGATACTTGCTTGACAACGAAACGGAGGCTCATCGTGGTGCCTGCTCCTTCGCGAGTGTCTCTCGTAAGCGCCGCAGTCGCGCGATTGTCTGACGGGTTTCCACCGGCGAAATCCCGTACTGCCTACGGTTGCGAATCAGCTTTTCCGCCGCCTCGATCTCCATCTCAGTCACGTTGGCGCCGGTCGCCCGCCCGGTGCGATACTGCGCGGTGTGAATGAACTCCTCGAACGTCTCCGAGGCGGTTGGCTGGGGACGTAGCACCATGGTCTTCGCATTGAGTGTGACGGCACTGGCCTCGCGCGCTTCAAGATATGCTTGGGCTTCCGCATCCTGGGCGAGAACACCGCCCTGTCGTTCGAAGGCCCGTTTCATCTTTCCGAATCGCTCGGCGTCCATCGCGGGGCCGTCGATCGGCTCGCTCGTCATCCCTGCATCGAGGTCGTAGCCGCTCTGCGACCGATCTATCGTTGCCTCGACCTCCCACTCGTCCCCCGAGACCTCGGCGGGATCCTCGGGCACGCGGGTCGCTGAACCCTCGAGCGCCGTCTCGGTCTTCGCCGCGTCGGCCGCCTCGCCCGGCATGCGCGGTGCGCTGTCCGCGAGCTCCGCGTCGCCCGCGACTTCCTGAACGCCTTTATCGACGATCTCGGCCTTTGCCTCTTGAGTCGCGCCGTGCTCGACGAGCTCGCCTGCGGTCTTCTCGCCGATTTCGACTGCATCACCGCCGATCGCGCCGACCTTGCGCATCTGGGCGAACCTGGCGACGCCCACGGTCGCGAGATCGACGACGGCGTCGATCGCCAGCAACTTCGTATCGTCGGCCGGGTCGTAGGCTTCGCCCGCGACGGACTTCTTGATCGCCATCGTCGCGAGCCCGGACGCGATGTCGATGAGCGCAAACAGCTCCGGCTGCGCCGTTAGTAGCGCGGCGATCTTCGCGATCGTCGCGAAGATGTGACCGAGGTGTTCGCCGAGCTTGATCTTCTCCTCGCGCTGAACGTCGAGCGTTTGCGCGAGGTTCTGGTCGATCTCGCGGAACTCGGCGTCGGAGACTCCCGACTTGAGCTCGCGCGGTCCCAGGCCGAACGGATCCGCCGCCGGTCGAAGCATGTCGTCTTGAACGAGCAGCTGCTCGCGCGCGAGCTCCTCGGTGCCGGCGTTGCCTCCGTACTGCTCGCGCATCGTCTCGCGGTTATCGAGCGAGTCGCTATGTTGCTTGTCGTAGAGCTCGACTTGAAGGCGATGCTCGAGATCGGGCCGGCGCTCCGGCTTGACGCCGTACTCGCGCACGTTGTCGATCTTCAGCTCCATCGCGTTCAGATCGTCGTGAGCGAGCTCGCGTTCGATCTCCTCGAGCGGCCTCTCGTCGCCCTCGGCCTTCGCGTTCAGTGCATCGTTCTGGAACTTGGCGAGCTCGGGCGCCTCGAGCATGTCCTTGCCGTACTTGGCCTTGAACTCGGCTTCGTCGAACATCAGACCCTTGTTCGACTTGATCCCTTCGAGCACGGCGACGCGATCCTTGTCGCTGTCCGCGCGGTGATACTCCGTCGCCGTGCTGAACTTGCCTTCGCTCCACAGCTCGGTGGTGCCGATCTCGTTGTCCGCTGCCTCTGCCTTGCGCTTCTCGCGGTCGTGATCTCGCGTGACGGCGAGCTGTTCCTCTACGAAGGCGTTGTCGCTGTGCCTATCGGTCTCGACGTACGACGCGTAGTGCGCGGCGAGCTGCTGGTCGACGCCATGCTCGTCGACCTTCGTGGTGTCGCGCCCGGTGAGGATAGCCACCCCGCGTTGCTCGCTTGCATCGAGCTCGGTCGCCTTCGCGGCCAGGGCTTGTTTCTCGGCCAGCGCGGCCGCTCGCTTCTGGGGATCGGTGCTCGACAGGTCCGGACTCGTGAGCGCGGTCTCGATCTCCTTCTGGTCGTTTTCGCGCATGCCCTCGCGCAACGCGTAGGCGCGATCTTCGGCCCGTTCGCCGCGCAACAGCGCCGCGACCCGCATGTCGGTCGTATCGCCATCGTTGAACCGGTCCTTCAGTAGCTCGTCGAACGTCTCGCCGCCCGTCGCGGCAGCTTGCCGGTCCCACGCGGTCCGAGCCGCTTTGATCTCCTCGGGCGGCATCTGCTCGAGCTCGCGGAGCACGTTGCTCGCCTTGCGGACGTCGTAGTTGTGGAGGCTCTGCGCGTCGATCTGCCCGTAGTCGCCGGTCTTCATACCGTCGCCGCGCTTCTTCAGCATGTTCGCGATGTGAATGCCTTCGGCCGCCGCGCGGTCTCCGGCTGACAGCTTCAAGATCTCGTCCCGATCGGCGCCGGGCGCGATTCGGACAGCAGCCCACTCGGGCCCGAGCATCCACTGGCGCTGAGCTGCTTCCGCGAGCTGCGCAGGGGTGAGACCGCGTAATACTTCCTTGATCCGCTCGACGTCATCCCCGGCGTTGATCACGCCGATCACCGCTGCGTGGACCGGATCGCCGCTGAGCCCGGCAACCGCTTCATCCTCGTTGCCTTTCGAGAGCGACTTGTCGAGCTCCTCGTAGATCGTGTGATCCCCATGGGTGTTCTTCCGGATCGCCGCGCGGATCATCTCGATCTCTTCGGGCGTGCGTGGGCCGAGTACTCGGGCGATCTTCTGCGCTTGGTCGTCGTCGTTCGCGTCGTCGGTACGAGTCACCGCGAGGACCTGCTCGGCCCACGCATTCGCCTGGGTGGCGAGTGCCGCGCGCGCGGTGGGGTTCATCTTCTCGAGCGCATGCTCGGTCGCGTCGCGGTCGTCCGAGATCATGTCGAGCGCCTGCGCTTGGTCGCGGTTGCCGTGCCAGTCCGCTTTATCGATGAAATCGCGAAGCGATACGCCGGTCATCTGCTGGAACTTCGCCATCATCTTGTGGCGAACCAGCGGGTCATCGACACGATCGAGGACGTTCAGGAACTGCCAACGCGCGGCCTTGTGGTCGGTGTCGTCCTTTGCGGACACGAGGGTCGCGGCAAACGTGGTCGCTTGCAGGTCAGCAAGCTGGTCGCGGACCTGAGCCTT
This sequence comes from uncultured delta proteobacterium, assembly GCA_963848295.1. Lineage (GTDB taxonomy): Bacteria > Myxococcota_A > Polyangia > Haliangiales > Haliangiaceae > JABFXX01. The sequence continues at coordinate 1,991,086 of CAWKDB010000010.1, forward strand.
CACCTCTTCGTCGTGCGCGTGCTGCTCGGCCCCGGCGTCGACCGCCGCCTGTCGAGTCGCGGCCGCTACGCCAGGGTGCTCGGCAGCCTTCGCGGCGCTCGCCTGAATGACCTGCTGGACGTAGCCATTACCGAGTGAGCGGTGGAGGACCTCGATCATCTGTGCGTGCTCGCGCGGATACTCTTCGAGCAGGTGCGCGACCGTTGGGGGCGCCGGTCGCCCGCCGGCGATCAGCGCTCGCAGTCGCGCCGCACCGGAGCCCGTTGCGGGGGTCGGCTCGTGTTCGTGCTCCGCAGAGGGCGCGTTCGTCTCGGCACGTTGCCCCGCGGAATGATCAGCACCGACCCCAGCCACAGCTCATCAATCTACGTGGCTGGTGGCTGAAATCAACCCACCTAAGTCGCCGAGCTGATCGTCGACGTAAATACCTTGCGAACGTGTACCGGTGGCTCTCAGCTGGCTGCAGTCGCTGTCCCAGATTGTGGCACCCGGAGAGGCGTCGTTCGCGCCACGTTCGCCCGGTCAGCGCGGCGCGCGCAGCAGGTTGCGCTCGGCGTGCGCGAGCACATCGATCATCTGATCGAGCATCGGCTCGTTCGCCGCGTGCGTGGTCGCGACCGTGACGTCCTTCGCGAACAACGCGACCATGTAGCGCAGGCGGGCACGCGGCTCGGCCGCGAGCGCGCGGTAGTCGGCGTGACCGATGTTGACGCGCCAGCTGCCCGATGACATCCGACTGCGCCAGCCGCTCGCCGGTTCGTCGACGAGCACCGGCTCGGGAATGCCGGCGCCCGGGCCGCCGATCGGAGGGCCGTCGACCACGTCGACCTCGGCGGTGGTCGATGCCGAGCCGCCGTTCGCCTCGGCGACGACGGTGATCGCGTAGAAGCCGCGGTCGGCGAGCTCGGCGAGCGCGATCGTGCGCGCGCTGCCCTCGCCGTCCATCGACAGCAATGGCGAGCTCGCCGACCACGTCGTCGCCGCCGCGATCGCCTGGCCGTTGAGGTCGGTGACGATCGCGCGCACGCGGCGCGCACCTCCGGGCCACAAGCGGATCGGATCGGGCGACAGTCGAACGTGCGCGGCCGGGCCGGGAGGCAACAACTGCGGCTCGTGCGCGGGCTCGTCGCTTGGCGCGGGCGTCTCTCCGGTCGTGCTCGCGGCGGGGACCGAAGCGCCGGTCGCGAGCGGATCGATCGCGCGCTCGCCGTCGGGTCCGCCGCGCCCGACGATCGGCGACGGCATCTCGAGGTGAGGTAAGCGATCGCGTAGCCCGCGCAGCGCGCGGCGCAGCTCGGATAGCAGCTGGCGCTCCGACGCGGCGTGGCGCTGCTCGAGCTGGCGGTCGAGCGCGGCCTGCGCGTACGGCTCGATCCGGGCGAGCGCGGTGACGAACGCCGCCGCGGCCGCATCTGGGGTGACGCCGCGCCGCGAGCCCGGTGGCACCGCGAAGCCCGCGAACTCGATCGTGCCGGCGAGCGCGGGATCGGTCCACGGTGCGTGGTCGAGCCCGAGCGCGGCGAGCTCGCCGAGCCGATCGGCGACGACCGTGCCTCCGCAGGTCAGCTCGACGCCGGCCGCGCCGACGCTCGCGTGATACAGCTCGATGACGATCGGCGAACAGCCGGGCACCTCGACCTGCGCGGGTACATCGAGCCGAACGCCATCGAACCGCCGCGGCACGACCGGGATGCGATCGACGAGCACCCCGCGCGAATCGAGCTCGCGCACCTCGACCGCGGCGCCGCTCGACAGCAACGGGCCGCGCAGCTCGGCGCCGAGATAGTCGGCGAGCCGACGCGTCGTCAGCGGGCGCAGCGCCGCGGCGTGGAGCTCGCCGACCACGATCTCGGTGAACGTCGCGGGCGCGTCGATCGTGGGCGGCGCGGGCACGATCTCGGCGCGCGGCTCGTCCTCGACCAGGCGGAGCAGCCAGGGCGCCGACCCGGCGACCCGCGAGCGGATGTCCATGCGATGGCCGATCGACCAGAACCCGAGCAGCCCGATGCCGTACTGGCCCGCGACGATCTGCTCGTGGCGCTCGCGCGGCGACAGGTTGCGTTTGTGCGAGCGCCCGATGTGCGTCGCGATGTGGCGAAGCGCGGTCTCGCGGTCCTCGTCGGGGCGTATCCCGTCGCCGTCGTCGCGCACGACGAGCGTCGCCCGCCGGCCGCGCCGCCGCCGCTCGATCACGATCGCGCGCGCATTCGCGTCGATCGCGTTCTGCACGAGCTCGGCGACCGCCTTGCGCGGATCGCTCTGGCTGCGCGCGAGCCAGCGGATCAGATCGAACGCGTCGGCCGGCTGCAGCCGCACGCGGCTCGCATCACGCTTCGATCGGATCGGCACGCCATCGGTTGTAGCGCGCGGCTCTGACGAGCGTGGTGCGGCCTCCGGATTGGGTCCGTGCGGCTCACGCGTGTGCTCGCCGATGAGGGTTGGCACGCCCGCTGCTCCTCCGTACACCATGCGCACCTGTCTCTTCGTTGTAACGTTCGCCGTGATCGCGGCATGCACCAGCAGCTACCAGCCGCCGGATCTGTCGGGCTCGGTCGCGTGCGGGACCATGACATGCGGCGACGGTCAGCTGTGCATCGACTCGACGCGCGACGGCAGCGAGGGCTCGTCGAACGAGATCGAAACGTTCAGCTGCGCGACGCCACCCGCGGACTGCCAGCTCCTTGAATGCAGCTACGAATGCCCGCACGAGGGCGTGAGCAATTGCTGTCCGCCGTGCATCGTGGGTCTGTGCGGCGGCATCCCGGGCTATGACGGCAGCCGGAACGTCAGCTGCGTCGGCTTCTGATTCGCGACAACGATGTCGCGGTTTGCGTCACCGGGCGTCATCAACGGGGTTAGGTTCGAGCTCGAACCGGAGCGTGACGGTATGAAGCTGCCGATCTAGCTTGGTGAGCGGCATGACGGTCCCGACGAAGCTCGCCTGGAGCCTGTCGCGGTCCTGGACGAGCCTCGTCCGGCTGAACACGTCACCGGCGCGGGTCTTGACCAGATCCTCGACGGCCGTCGGGAATCCGCGAAACTCCACCGCGCCGATCGAGAACTTCGCACCCTCGTCGATCCGGATCGTGACCGCGCCGGAGCGTTTGCAGTCGGGGGTCAGGAACCCGATCACGCACGTGCCGTCGGTCTCCTGCACCTTGACGTCGACGTAACCGAGGTCCCAGTAGAGCTGGCTCGTCTTCAACGATACGCGCTCGAGCTCTTGATCGGTGAGCTTGCGATCGGCCGGCACGAGCGCTCCGAGCGCGGCATCCGTCACCTCGCGATTGCCGACGAAGTGAAGTCGCGACGGAGCCGCACTGGCGACGCTCGAGATGACCAGGACGGACAGGAAGAACATGGTGCGCATGCGGCTCTGACCGCGAGGCCTACGCGCCGGTTGCTCGCCGCTACTCGCAAACCACGTCAATGCTCGACGAATAACGCGTACTGATTCAGCGTGCGCGTGCCGCTGATCTTGTGGACGCTGATGTAGAACGTGCCGGCGTCGGGACTGCCCGGTGCCATCACGCACGCGCTGGCGCCGCCGCCACCCGTCGCGGTCGCGCAGGTCTGCGGGTCGGTGCTGCCGTTCGCCGAGATGCACACCTGGTAGTTGTCGTCGGCCGGGTAGTTCGCGATGTTGAGGCAGGTCGCCATCCCGCCTGACGTGCCGGCGCCTACGGCGGTGATCACGAACCAGTCGTCGCGGCCGAGGGTGCGCATCGTCGGCGCGCTGTCGTGCATGCGATCGTCGGAGTAGATCTGGCTGACGATCGTGCACGGATTATTCGCGTTGTCACACGTGCCGGTGCCGCCGGTCACGTTCGGGAGCATCACGGGGACTGCGGTCGCGGCGCTATCTTGCACCGGCGCGTCGAGCGCCTCGCAGCCATCGGCCGCGCTGCCGTTCATGTCGTAGTACTCGCCGACGCACGTCAACACGCACGTCCCGCTCGCCGTGCCGTCGGAGCACGTCTCTTGCTCTCTCGTCGGATCCGCTTGCGGGCAGCTCGTGCTGCAGGTGCCGCAGTGATCGGTCGAGCCGAGCGTGCACTCGGCGATCGGCGAATCGGTGCTCCCGTCGGCGTGCGCCGGCGGCTCGCCGCCTTTCGCGCAAGCCGCGACGACCAAGAGGAGCCACCACCGCACGCGCGCGAGCGTAGCAGCGGCAGCGCGGCGCATTACTACACGACGGTTACCGAGTCGCGGTCCGCACTTGCCGATCGCGGGCAAAGCGCTACACCGCGCATTGATGATCGACCTCTATTATTGGCCGACCCCGAACGGGCAGAAGATCGCGATCATGCTGGAGGAGACCGGCCTCCCTCATCGGGTCATCCCGGTCAACATCGGACGCGGCGACCAGTTCGACCCCGCGTTTCTCGCGATCAGTCCCAATAACCGAATGCCCGCGATCGTCGATCACGAGCCGGTCGGCGGTGGCGCTCCGATCTCGATCTTCGAGTCGGGTGCGATCCTCATGTACCTCGCCGAGAAGTCCGGCAAGCTGTGGCCTGCCGAGCCGCGCCGCAAGTACGAAGTCGCCCAGTGGGTGATGTGGCAGCTTGCGAACCAGGGCCCGAAGCTCGGCGAGAACGGCCACTTCAAGCGCGCGGCCCAGAACGCGAGCAACGGCGACCTGACGTATGCCCTGCGCCGGTTCGACGACGAGACCAATCGGCTGTTCGGCGTGATGAACATCCGCCTCCACGACCAGCGATACCTCGGCGGCGACGACTACAGCATCGCCGACATCATCTGCTACCCGTGGACCGCGACCTGGAAGTATCAAGGCCAGGACATCGAAGAGTTCCCGCACGTCAAGCGCTGGCTCGACGAGCTCGCCGCACGCCCCGCGGTCGAGCGCGGGATGGCCGTCGGCAAGGAGCTGCGCGAGGATCCCGCGACCATCTCGGCGGAGGAGCAAGCGCGCCGCGCGAAGGTGCTCGCCAACCAGCGCGCTCGCCGGCCCAGCTGATCACTTCTTCGTGAACTTGAGCGTCATCCGATCGCTCTCGCCGATCGCGGTGTACTTCGCCTTGTCTTTCTCGCCCTCGCGATAGCCCGGCGGCAAGGTCCACACGCCCTGCGGGTAGTCCTTGGTGTCCTTCGGGTTCGCGTTGACCTCGGACTTGCCGGCGAGCGTGAAGCCGGCCGCGGTGACGCGATCGATCACCCATTGCTCGGCGAGGTAACCGGTCTTCGCGGTGTCCTCGCCCTTGGTGCCCGCGACCCCGCGATGCGCGACGACCCCGAACGTACCGCCGGGCTTCAGCACGGCGTGGATCGCCGCGAGGTACTTGTCGAGCTCGGCGTCGCGCTGCCAATCGTGCATCTCGCGGATCGCGAGGACCAGATCGACGCTGCCTGCCGGCCCGAACACGAGCGGGTCGCCACTCGTGATCCGGACGCGCTCGACCTTGCCGAACAGCTCGGGCGACTTCGCGAGGAACAGATCGAGGCGACGTCCGCTCACCGTCGACATCTTCCCGGCGGGCGCCGCGGCGTCCGGTCCGGCGACGATCAGCTTGCCGTGATTCGCGAGCAACGGCGCGAGCAACTCGGTGTACCAGCCGCTCCCCGGACCGATCTCGAGCACGGTCTGCGTCGGTTTCAAGCCGAAGAACTCGAGCGTCTCGATCGGATGGCGCGCCGCATCGCGGTCCTTGTTGCCGGGTACGCGGTACGGGCTCGCGAGGATCGCGGCGAGCGCGGCCTTCGTATCCTTGGCCTTTTGATCTCGTACCGCGACCGCGGCCTTGATGAGCTCGGGCGTCCACCGCTTGGCTTCCTTGGCGGCGTCGGCCTCGGCGTCCGCCATCCCCTTGGCGACCTTGTCCGCGTCCGTCATGCCGGCGTCGACCGTCATGCCGGCGTCGACCGTCACGGCGGTCTTCGCCACGATCGGCGCGATGTTCTCGGACTTCGCAGCGGCCTCGTGCTTCTTGCACGCACCGACCGCACACAACGCGACGAGCAACCAAGGCGATAACTTCATACGCGGCACTGTACGCCTTTCGTCACGCGCTAGTTCTGCAGCGTCGCATTGAACAGCGCGACCATCGTCTCCCAGTGATGCTCCGCAGCCGCGGCGTCGTAGACCGGCGTGTCGCGAAACACCCAACCGTGCTTCGCGTTGAACGTCTCGATCTCGTGATCGACGCCCGCGCTGGTCAGCGCCTGGCCGAGCCGCTGCTTCATGTCGTCGGGAAACGATTGATCCTCGATCGCACCGCCGATGAAGACGCGCGCCTTGATCTTCGGCGCGAGCAGGTGCGGACTGTCGGGCGCTTCGGTAGCGAGTCGGCCGCCGTGATACGAGGCCGTCGCCGCGATGCGGTCCGGGTACGTGCCGGCCGCGGTGAGCGACATCAGGCCGCCCATGCAGTAGCCGGTGGTACCGATGCCGCCGGGCTTCGCCTTGGGTGCCGTAGAGATGTACTCGAGGAACGAGCGCGTGTCGGCCATGATGTTCGAGGCGGTCGCGTGCGCGAAGAACTTCTCCATGAGGACCTTGCGCTGCTCGGGATCGCTGAACACGGTGTGCGGATTCATCGGCTCGTAGGGCCCCGATCGATAGAACAGATCCGGCAGCACGACGAAGTAGCCGTAGGTCGCGAGCCGCTCGCCGACCTCGAGCATGGCGGGGCGGATGCCGAGGCCGTCCATGAAGACGAGCACGGTCGGCCACGGACCCTTGCCGTCCGGGTGATAGACGTAGCTCGGGCACGAGCCGTCGCGGGTGGTGATCGTCTCCTTGCGATAACGAACGGCGGCGGTGGGCATACGGTCAGACTCCTTGCGTGATTGAAGAAAGCGACAGGCGTTGCATTACGGCATCGTGTAACGCCGTCTCCGGAGCTCGGTGACGAGCGCTTCGCTCACCGCCGGATCGAGTTGTTGATCGCGTAGGCGATCGCGCGCTGGCGCTGGGTCGCGACCAACGGCGCCTTGCCACGGAGCAGCGCCACGAGGTCGCTGCCGCCGGCGGGACGCCCTCTCCCGCGTCGCTTCGCGCGCACCATGCGGCCACTATGGTTCGTTCGCGTCGCGCTGCGGGACAACGGGCGGTCCACGCTCGAGCCGTGTCGGGCGCAGCGTCAGTGCACGAGGAACCAGCGCACGCCCGCCGTCACCTCGAGATGAAAGTGGTTGCGGTGCGGACGGTTGTAGTCGGGCGTGAGCACGACGTTGAACAAGTGATCGTCGACCGCCTCGCACAGGATCGCGCGGAGCTCGGTCGCCTTCGCGGTCACCGGATGTGGCGCCGCGCCCTTGCCGCACGTGGCCGCGCCGATCGCGCCGTGAAAGTCGTCGAGCACGCTGAGCGCGCTGCCGTCGGACTTCACGAACCTCGCGGCGTCGAGTGCGAGCCCGCCGTTGTGCTGACCGCCGATCTTGTCCGCGGCCCACGACTTCGGCGGCACCCGGTACATCGAATAGTGGACGACCTCGACGATGTCGTGGCGCGCGAGGATCTCGGCGAAGTCATCGAGCGCGAGCACGAGCCGGCAGTCGCCGATCTCCCACGGAGAAGTCGCACGCGCGGCCTCGCGGAGATCCGTGTGAAACGTCACGCCATGCAACGGACCTTGTAGACGCACGGGCGCCGCGACGCCGCGAGCGGTCTCCGTGCGAAACGCGATCTTGCGCCGGGTCAGCTCGGCGGTGCAGTCGTCGGGGGATAGCGCACCGTATCGCACCGCGGGTGAGGCGTCGGCATCGCGGGGCGTCGTGAACCGCGAGGTCGCGTGTCTCGACGGCGCCTTGTGGGCGTGAGGTGCGGCTGCCGCGAGCGTCGCGCTGGCGGTCAACACGACGAGGGCAAGCCGCACCACAACATTCTACGCGATCGAAGTTTGCCCGGCCGCATTTCCGACGGAGCGCCCGACCCCACGGTGTATCCTTGCCGCAACGACCTCCTGGGGGAGCGATGCGTAGACACGTCCTTTCGCTCGTCGCGCTGCTCGCAGGTTGCGGCGACAACATCCATCCTGGCGTATTCGTCGACACCGCGGTGCCGAACACGACGCTCGCCGCCGGCGACCCGGTCGGAGCTCGGTGCTCGCTCGTCGACGCGACCGGCGAGCCCGCGCTCGACCCGCACGGCAATCCGCTGACCGACTCGACCGATTTCTCGATCAGCTACGAGGCGCCGGAGTCGTTCGCGACCGCCGACGACGGCCAGATCATCGCCGCGAAAGAAGGCACCGCGACGGTGCGCTGCTCGGCGGCGAGCCTCGCCTTGATCGACGAGACCCCGGTGGAGCTCACGATCGTCGCCGGCCCCGCGGTCCGCGCGATCACGCAACTCGACCAACCGACGACGCTCGCCGGCGTTGCCGACGGCGTGCAGTGCCTCGTGTTCGACGCGTTCGACAACCCGGTGCAGGTCGTCGCGCAGTCGATCGCGCTGTCTCCAACCGGCGCCGGCACGTCGACGACCGCCGACAGCGTGACCGCCACGCTGACCGGCGACTATACGGTGTCGTGCGTGATCGGCGGCGCGACCGAGGTCGTGCCGGCGGATCTCGTCGTGCTCCCCGCGCTGCCGGCGTCGCTCGTCGGCGCGCTCGATCCGGAACGCACGCTGTACGCGATCCTCGATCAGGTCACGCTGATCGCCGACGCGTTCGATCAATTCGGCAACCGCGTCGACGACGTCGGCCTGTCGTATGCGGCGTCGCCGACCGTGCCTTCGCCGGCCACCGCGCGCTTCCAGTTCAACGCCGACGGCACGTTCTTGTTGTCCGCGATGGTGACCTCGGCCACCGAGAACGGCACGCCGCTGAGCGCCACGCTGCCCGCGCTCGTCGATTCGACCGGGCCCGCGATCGAATGCCGGCGGATCGATTCGCCCACGGTTGCGGCCGACGCATACATGGTGCAGCAAGCGCCCGCGACCGTCGTGTTCCCGGTCCATATCGGCGCCGCGTTCAGCGTGCAGTCGGTGACGATCGGCGGCAACGCGGCGAGCCTCGATGCCGGCTCCGGCAACTACACCGCGAGCGTGCCGATCGGGTTCGGGATGAACTTCGTCGACGTCGTCGCGACCGATACCAACGGCATCCAGAACAGCACCACGTGCTTCGTGCTCGCCGCGTCGACCTACAACCCCGAACCGAACGTGATGGCCGGCGCGATCGGTTTGCGCCTCGATCAGTACGCGATCGGCGATCCGTCGCCGTCCGGTCTCGATAGCCTGAACGACATCTTCTACACGGTGCTGAGCAGCGGCGCGCTGCGGTCGCTCGTCGACGCCGCGCTCACCGCCGACAACCCGATCAGCAACGGCAGCTGCGGGGTCTTCGCGTGCGATCCCAAGGTCACGTACAACGGCGGCACGATCGCGTGGGACACGCCGACCACGACGTTGACGCTGATCACCGGCGGCTTGCAAGCCAAGGTCACGCTACCGAACGTGCGGCTCAACGTCAGCGCGTGCGGCACGACCTGTTGCATCGGCGGGTCGAACATCGAGGTCACCGCGAGCAGCATCAGCGCGACCGTCAACTTCAGCCTGCAACTGCAAGGCGGCTTGCTGCGCTCCGCGGTGTCGGGGGCGCCGGTCGTCACGGTCGGTACGGTCACGCTCAACGGCTCGGGCTTCTGCGGGTTCGTCCTCAACCTCATCCAGAGCTTCTTCACCGGCACGGTCAAGACCGCGGTGCAGAACGCGCTGACGAGCTTCATCAACACCTCGGTGGGCCCGATCCTCGACGGCGTGACTTCGAGCCTCGACGTCTCGACGCTCGGCCAATCGTTCTCGGTGCCCCGCCTCGATAACACGGGCACGATCATGCTCGGCTTCGGCCTTCAGTTGTCGTCACTCGACATCTCGACGACCCGCGTCCTGATCGGCCTCGGCACGAAGTTCACGCCGGGTACGGTCGCGCAGACCCGGCCGAGCCTCGGTATCGCGATGCGAACCGCGAGCGCGCTGCTCGATCCGCCGGGCACGAGCCCTTCGAACCCGGTCGCGATCTCCGCCTATGAAGGCATCCTCAACGAGGCGCTGCACGCGCTGTGGCGCGGCGGGTTCTTCCAGGCGACGTTGGACCTCGCCGGTGGCACCGCCGTGATCGACGGCCGGTTGCCTCCTGTCGTCGCGTTCGGCACCGGCAACACCGCGACGCTCATGCTCGGCGGCATCAACGCGACGCTCACGATCCCCGGCGTGATCGATACGCCGATCCAGATCGTGTTCGGCGGCAACGCGAGCGCGACGGTGAGCCTCGTCGGCAACTCGCTCGTGTTCGGCAACCTGGACCTCGATCAGCTGTTCGTGTCGTTCCAGGCGACCCTGTCGCAACAACAGCGCACCGCGATGGAGACGTTCTTGACCTCGGCGCTCCAGTCGGTGCTCGGCACCGCGATCAACAACGCGATCCCGGCGCTGCCGATCCCGTCGTTCACGCTGCCCGCGAGCGTCGCGACCTACGGACTACCGGCAGGGGCCCAGCTCGGCATCGTCAACCCGTCGCTGTCGACATCGGGCTCGAGCGCGGTGCTCGTCGGCCAGTTTGGAGTCCACTGATGCGCGCCGCGATGCTCGCGATCGTCTGCGCGTGCGGCTCGTCGACCGCGCTCCCCACCGCGGGCGACCTCACCGTCACGATCACGTCGCCCTCGCCGGGGGCCGAGCTGCTCGCCAGCGATCAGCCGATGATCCATGTCACCGGCACGGTCACCACGACCGACCCCGCGTACGGCGTGTTGCTCGCGTGGGTCGACGGTGCCGCGGTCGACCTAGCCAGCGACGGGTCGTTCGCGACCGACATCGCGCCTGCGGTCGGCATCAACCACATCGAGGTCGACGGCGACGACGGTTTCGGCACGACGGTGAGCCAGCAACTCGATGTGATGTGGGCGCCCGATTATCTGCCGCCGACCGCCGGCACGACCGGGTTCGTGTTGTCCGACGCGCTCGACTTGTACCTCGGGCAGGATTTCTTCGACGGTCGCCAGCTCGGCACCACGCTCGACCTCGCGACCGATCCGGTGATCGCGCACGACCTCGCGTCGTCGCTCGAGCTGATCTTGTGGAACATCGATCTCGCGAGCTTGCTCCAAGGCGGCATCCACGTCGGCAGCGGCGGCTCGGCGCTCGACATCGACATCGCCTCCGCGACGCCTTCGCAGATCATCGTCGACGCGCTCGTCGCCGACACACCCGATGCCGAGATCGATCTCTCGATCGACCTCGACGGCGTGTTCCTCGGCACGACCGGCAGCTTCACCTACAGCGGCAACACCCTCGTCATCGGCGGCGGCTTGTCGGCCGACATGCACGCGTCGGCGCGCCTCCTGCTCGGCATGAACCCCGACGGCACGATCGCCGTGACCGTCGCCGACGTCACCGCGACCGTCGGTCCGCTGGTCCCGAGCTTCACCGGCCCCGACGGCAACACGCTCGACGGCTTCATCGCGATCGGCAACAACGACTTCCAGACGCTGGTCGAAGGCATCATCCAGCAGCAACTGATCCCGACGTTCACGAATCAACTGCCGCCGCTGCTCGAATCGCTGCTCGGCGCGACGAGCGATCTGCTCGACAACGTCAGCTTCACGCTCGACGCCTCGCTCGGCACGCCGGTCACCGCGACGCTCGACGGTCAGGTCAGCTCGCTCGAGGTCGTCGCCGGGCCGGCGGTCGGCGAAGCGCCCGGGCACGTCACGATCCATCAGAGTGTTGCTATCTCGACGACCGGCACACCGATCCATCCGGACTCGCGCGGTGCGGCTCGCGTCGCGGCGGCCCCGGTGCTGCCCGCGACCACCGGATCGCTCGACGTGCTGTTGTCGCAAGACTTCTTGAACGCGCTGCTTCACTCGCTATGGAACTCGGGTCTGCTCGAGGGCTCCGCGACGCTCGGCGGGATCTCGGCCAACGTCAGCGCGAAGCTGCAGCCGTTCGTCGCGCCGATCCCCGATGCGGTCGCGTGCGATATCGATGGCGTGCGCTGCGACGTGATCCTCGAGCTCGGCCAGCTCGAGGTGGCGCTGCCCGACTTCTCGCAGACGTTCGTGATCAACGCGACCGCGGGTGCGCGCGTCGTCGTCGACGGCACCACGATCTCGATCGTGATCGAAGCGACGCCGACGCTCGTCGTGTGGGAGACGTCGGCGACGCCGGGCCTGCTCACGCCCGCGGCGGTCAGCGACATCGTGACGACCGCGGTGTGGCCCGAGCTGTTCGGTGCGATCGGCGACAAGCTCCACCTCACGCTGCCGGTCCCCGATCTCGCCGCGCTCGGGCTCGACGCGCTGTCGCCGAAGCTCGCGAACGCGCAGCTCGAGCTCGACGTCCGCCAGAGCGCCTCGGTCACCGCCGGCTACATCGGGCTCGGCGCCGACCTCGAGCTCCAGACACCACACCCGTAGCGGGGCTACCATTGCATGATGAGGGTCGCCGGCGTCGCGCTCATCCTGTGCGCTTGCGGTCGGCTCGAGTTCGTCGACGAACCGAGTCGCGGCGACGCCGGCACAGATGGCGCGCGAACTGTCGACGCCGCCGACGCCGCGATGGCGCGCAAGACGTTCTGCCTCACGGGTGACCAGATCGACTACGCCTTGGTCTCGCCCGATGGGATCAACTGGACGCAAGAGCCGCTGCCTTCGACTCAGGCATGGGATGCGATCGGAGCGAGCGACTCCACCTATTGCGTCATCGCGGGCAATACCGATATCGCAGGGCAAGCGACCGCGGCCTCGGTCGACGGAGTGAGCTGGGCGACCGGAAGCATGCCTGCCGGTGCGCGGTGGAATTCGGTGGCGTGGGACGGCTCGAAGTTCTGCGCCGTGCAGACCGGCGGGGACAACCTCGCGGCGACGTCGACCGACTGCGTGAATTGGACGTCGCGGACGATGCCATCGTCGAACTACTGGGGCCACGTCGTGTGGAATGGCTCGCAGTTCGCTGCGATCGGTTTGATCTCGAACGTCGCCGCGACGTCTCCCGACGGCATCGACTGGACCGCGCGCACGCTGCCCTCATCGCAGTACTGGGACGGCTACCTCGTGTGGAACGGATCGGTGTTTTGCGTGATGGCCGGCTTTGCCACCGACGGCACGACGCCGAGCGCGACGTTCGCAACCTCGCCCGATGGAATCACGTGGACCGAAGGCACGATGCCTTCGAGCCAGTTCTGGACCGGGCTGGCGTGGAACGGGTCGACGTTCAGCGCCGTGGCTCAGGCCACGGACGTGGCCGCAACCTCCCCGGATGGCATCGACTGGACGCTGCAAAAGATGCCGTCCACGCAGGATTGGGCGCTCGACGCTTGGAACGGAACGCTGTTCTTGGCGGTCGCGAGCGGCACGAACATCGCCGCGACCTCGCCCGACGGGGTCAACTGGACACAGACGACCCTGCCCGCAAGCGCGAACTGGCAGGGACTCGCGGTGAAGTAGGCCGCTCGCCGGCAATGGGGCCGCGTGCGCTGCGTCCTGTAGCCTGATCGTACGAATAGGTGGCCGTCGGAGATCGTTATTGCGTGATGCGGTTGCCAGCGCTGATCGCGTTGCTGCTCACGGGTGGTGTGGCTCGCGCCGATGGTGTCGCGGCCGATCCGATCCATCGGTTCGCGGCGAAGTTCCCGAAGCTTCAAGCCACGCTCGCCGCACGCAAGCTCGATGCGATCCTGAGCGCGCCCGCACCGTGTGACGCAGATGACGGCACGCCCTCGAAAGCGCCCGCGATCGACGACAACACCGCGGCCTCGACATCGCCCGATGGCAAGACGCTGGTCGTGATCGCGACGCTCGACCTCGACCGCGCCAAAGCGACCGCGCTCGGCATCCCTTGGCGCGCCGAAGATCCCGACGGCCCGGTCGTCGCGCTCGTGTTCGATGGTCCGAGCGGAGCCATATGGGGCAGCAGGCTGATGAGCTTCTACGCGTGCAACCCGAATCATCACACGTTCGACTGGACCGCGAATTCGCATCGCGTCCATGTCTCGGTCGACACCGGCCATGGCGAACGCGTCGCGCTGATCGACCCGACCGGGCCGACCCATGGCGTGAAGTTCGTGGGGTTCGTCGGCCTCGATCTCGAATCGCCCGCGATGCAGCACATCGCGTGGATGCCGTGGTCGAGCGGGTGGCCGGCCGGAGCGCCAGAAGCCGAAGGCGATGAGCTGTGGGTCGACAATCACAAGCTCTGGGGCTCGGCCGATGACGGCGTGAAGATCTGGGGCGTCGCGTGGACGTCGGAGACCGTGCTGACGTTCTGCGGCCAGGACCCCAAGTCCAAGGCGAGCAGTTACACCGCGACCGTGCGCGGGAAGTCGGTCGTCGTGAAACGCACGGCCGCGCCCTGCGAGCCCGACGAATAGGCAACTACAGCCAGCCGAACGTGTGTTGGTAGCTGCCGATGACCTCGACGTCGCCGCTCGCATCCTTGATCACGAGTGACAAGTTGCCGTCTTGCGACGCGATGATCGCGGCGGCCTCGTGGGGATGGCGCATGCAGAACAGCACGCCCGCGGGATGGCGCGTGCCCTTGAACGTCGACAAGTCGTCGATGTGAACGTCTTCGCTGTACGGGTTCACGTGGCGAAAGCTGGTCGTCGGCGCCGCGCCCTCGATGACCTGGACACCAAAGCCGCGCACCGTGAGGTTCGTGTCGAGCAGGAGCGCGTTGTCGATCGCGGTCAGGCGCGCCACGAGCTCGATCGCTTCGGCGAACGCGATCTGCGCTTCATCGCGAACCAACGCTCGACCGTCGGCGCCGCGCGGGCGCGAGCCGACCAGCCTCGGCAGGCGGTCGTCGACATGGACATCGCGGATCACCCGCGCGTACCGCTCGACGAGCACGTCGGCCCCGTCGCCAACCGGGTAGTGCGCCCGCACGCCGACCGGCGTGTCGACCGCCGCGGGAATCAACAAGATCATTCCGCCGTGGCCGTGTGCGAGCACGCGCGCCGCGATTCGCGTGACGACCGCGGCGCGAAGATCGACACCGATCGTCGGGTGCGCATCTGCGGCCCACTCGGCAAACGTGCGAGTCAGCTCGCGCGCCGGGGACTTCACGCGATGTGCACCGCCGAGCAGATGGATCTCGCCGCGCGAGTAGAGCGCGCGCGTCACGCCGGCATACTCGACGCGCAACACGCCCGCGCCGAGCGCGCGAAGGGTGAGCGGCTGATGCGCGGCAAGACTGCGCTCGATCAACGCCCACGCGACGAGCTCGTCGCCATCAGCACGCACCGCGATCGAGGTCGCGTCGCCTCGCGTTGCGGGTGCGAGCTTCGCGAGGTTCTTCGGCGTGACGCGCACGGCGGACGCGAGCTCCACCACCGCGGCGCAATCTCGAGCTTTCGGCTCCCAGGCGACGCCGAACTCGACCCGGCGTGCTTCCTCGGCGTGCAGGCTCGCGAAGAACGTCGCGTCGATCAGCGCGACGAGCTGCGCGTCACTCGGCAGCGGCGAGCCGGGCTCGGCGAGCTCGGCGAGGTGACTCGCGAGCTGCGCCGCAAACTCGTTCGACGATCGTAAGAGCTCTGCATCCACGGCGCCAGGATAGCAGCGTCACTTCGCGCCCGCGGCCGACTTGAGCGCCGATACGCCGCGAGTCTCGAACAGGTTCGCGACGACGCCCTCGATGCAATCGGCGAGCGCGATGTCGTCGATGCCTTCGACCGTCGCATCGCCACTCAACACGGCCACCATCGCCTGGCTCGGCAGCGCGATGATCGCGACGCCGACGCCGCACACCAAGCCGTCGGTCTGCTCGACCCTCTTGAGGCTGACGTGGACCTCGTACGCGGCGTTACCCGCGGCCGCCGACAGCACGCCGAGGTGATGCTCGGACGACGTCTTGACCATCGCCTCGCGACCGCCGCTCGTCGAGTCTTCATACGACAGCGTCACACCGTGCGGAACGACGGCGGGTGCGACTGGCGGCTGCGCCGGGGCCGGCTTCGTCGGCGCACCGCACGCCGCGCCGAGGAGAGCGAGCGCCGAGCTGACACGAAGCGAGCCCATCCGCTTTGTTCGTACACCATTCCCGGTACGCTCGCGCCATGAACTGGCCATCTCCGTTCACCAGCCATCGTTCGGTGCAAGTCGGCGCGGTCGAGACCCATGTCGCAGCGTGCGGCGACGGCCCGCCGGTGCTGTTCCTGCACGGCAATCCCGACACCCACTCGGTGTGGAGCTCCACCGTCGCGCTCTTGACCGGTTATCGCTGCCTCGCGCCCGACCTCCCGGGATTCGGCGCGTCGCGTGCGCCGGCAGACTTCGACATGTCGCTCGAGAACCAAGGCGACTTCGTGCGCGGTCTCGCGGCCGCACTCGAGCTCGATCGCTTCCACCTCGTCGTGCACGATATCGGCGGCGCGTTCGGGCTCGCGTTCGCGGCGCAGCATCCCGAGCGGGTGCTCTCGCTGACGATGTTCAACACCGGCTTCTTCCCGGACTTGCGCTGGCACTTCTGGGCGCGGGTGTGGCGGACGCGCGTGCTCGGCGAGATCTCATTGGCGCTGATGAACCGACCGTTGTTCGCGCGCGAGCTGAAGCGCGGATCGCCCGGCATGCCGCCGGAGTACGCCGCCCACGCGTACGGCGAGCTCACGCCTGCGATGAAGAAGATCACGCTGCGCTGGTATCGCGCGATGGATCCGGACGTGTGGACCGGCTGGGACACGCGGTTCCTCGCGGCGACCGAAACCGTTCCAAAGCTGACGCTGTGGGGCGACCTCGATCCGTTCTTGCCGTCGAGCTTCGCCGACCGGTTCGGCGGCGAGGCGAAACATGTCGCGGATTGCGGCCATTGGCTCATGGTGGAACAGCCAGGGCTCGCGGCGACCGCGATGCGCGCGTTGTTCGAGCGCTAGAGGAATTGAGCGCCGCCACGGCAGATCGTTGCGCCCGTCCGTGCGTAGATAGAGGGATGAACGCTGGTTGGCGCAGTCTCGGTGTCGCGTGTGCGCTCGTCGCCTGTCAGCAGGCCAAGTCGACGACCGGACCGACGGTCCCTGCCGCGGGCCTCGGTGAAGTCGGTCACGAACGCGGCGATTGCAGACCGGACAAGACCTGCGAACCGAATCTGCTGTGCCTGTCGAACCTGTGCGTGCGACCGCCCCCGGCCGACTGCGCCCCGATCGCCGAACAGCTGGCTTCGTTCGAGCTCGGCAACTATGCGGAGCCGGAAGCGCGCGCGCCTGTCGTCGCGAAGTACAAGACGCAATGCGAGACCTCGATGGTCAGCAAGGAAGAAGGCACGTGCATGGCCCAAGCACACGACAAGTGGGCCGCGGCGCAATGCGTGCCTCGGATGTTCCCGGATCTCGCATCGACGAGCGACACCGGCCAGTGCGACGCGATCTCGCAAAAGATCTCGGCCGCGCTCGACAAGCAAACGAACTACGGCAACAACCCGCAGATGAAGGGCTGGCTCGACACCACGATCCGCGTGGTCAAGGAATCGTGCCTGCAAGACCACTGGCCCGATGCGCTCAAGCACTGCGTGTTGGCGACGAACATGCCGCAGAACCCGATGGCATTTCAGGGCTGCGAAAAAGACATGCCGCCCGAGCTGACCCAAAAGGTCCAACAGCGGATGACCGAGGCGATGCAGGCCTGGTCCGCTCACCAAAACGGTGGCGGCTAAGGAATCACGACGACGGAGTTGATCTTTCCGACGTTGCCCCCGGCGGGGTACGCGTACGACGAGAACGCCGCGAGCCCCCACACCATGATGTTGAACGCGCCCGCACTCGAAGCGGTGTGGCGACCGTTCGTACAGGTGCCGACCGGCGTCAACCGCTCGAGATCGACGTTCGTGACCTCGTACTGCGTACCGTCACCAACCGGCGTCCAGCCGCTGATCGTGCCGAGGCAATCGACCATGACATCTTGAAAGCCAGCAGTGCCCGCTTTGCGCACGAGCACGAGGTTCGTCGTGGTGTAGGTCGGATCGGTGAAGAACACGTAGCTCGACAGCCACTGCGCCGGCGGCAAGATGTTGACGTACTCCTCGTCGCCGAGGCACGTGCCCTCGTTGGGGTCGTTCGCGCCCGGGCGACTGCCGCTCGTGGTGAAGCAGCCGGTCATGTATTGGCCGACGTAGAACGGGTGCATCGCGTCTTGGCTCGTGACGATGAACGGCACGGTCGATTGGAACTCGGCCACCTCGCCGACGTCGAGCGCGGTCGGTGCACCTGCCACGGCCGGCGAATAGGTCAGCGTCGTCCCCGCGGTGGTGCCGACGACGCGATAGATGATCGACTCGGGCATCAGATCGGCGCGCCGGGTCGCGTACGGCGGCGCGACATATTCCGAGCCGAGCGCCGAGACCGGTGGGATCTCCTGGTGCGCGGAGTCGCAACCGCCGCCGGTCGAGGTCGTCGACGACAGGCAGAGCTCGCCCGAGCCGCCGGTGAACGACACCGGGTTGTTAGAGCTGATGATGCTGCCGGCCATGTCGCCGGAGTCCTGCCACTGGATGTACTGCCCGGCGTCCAGCGTGTACGAGGTCGTCGTGCTCGCCGGTGCCGCTACGACGCCCGTGCCGGCCGGCAACGCCGACGTCGGCTTGATCTGCACGGTGGTGCCGTCGGTCGCCGCCACGATCTGACCCCAGCCCGGACCGCCGGTCGGCTTGGGGCCCGCCGCGACGTAGTTCGTGCCCCACGCGGTCGTCGGCAACAGCAGCTCGGCGCTCGGCAAGTACGAGGTCGCGCCGCCGTACGGCAAGATGTCGTACGCGCTGACCGGAAAGCTGGTCGTGACGTGGAACGACGTGCCGATTCCGGTCGAGCTCGCGGTTCCGCTCCACACCGCCGACCCGGTCGAGGCCGACACCGCCGGCGTGATCGGACAGGTGATCATCGTGCCGTTGTTGATCGAATTCGGGTCGGACGACAGGAACACGACGCCGACGCTCGAGCTCGCGATCCCGGTCGAGGAGATCGCCGGCCAGTTCGCCACCGTCGCGGTGCCGTCGGGAACCCGGCCGAACATCGTCGGGTCGTAGCTCGTGCCGCCGCGCGAGATCGTGATCGTGGTGTTCTCGGGCCAGTTGTTCGCGAGGAACATCGCGAAGCACGGCGGGCGGTCGGTGTCGTAGAACGACGGCGTCGCGACGACGAAGTCGCAGCCGACCGAGCCTTGGCTCGCCGCGGCGGCCTGACACGCGGGCACGCACACCCCGGCGGCGCAACCTTGGTCGTCGGGACATGTCGCGATGACGTTGCCGTTACCGTCGAGCACGTTGTGCAGATCCGAGCTGCACGACGCGCCCGCGATCGGCCCGTCGCCGTTGCCAGGACCGCCGTCACCGCTGCCGTTACCACCGCGGCGGGTCGGCCCACACGCGACCGCGAGAGTGGCGAGCGAGGCGAGCGCGATCGTTGTCAGGGGCTGCACCCGGCGACGATAACGCTCCTTGCGAGGACTCCGTGAACTATCTCGTGACAATGAGCGCGCTAGCGCGCGTGGTCGAGGTGCTCGAGCAAGAACCGCGAGATCGCGGACGGCTGCCTAGCGCCCGCCGCTCTGGCCGCACAGCCCGCCGAACTCGCTCGACGGCTGGCAGGTGTCGCCGCCGGTGCAGTCGGCGTCGGTCGTGCACTCGTTCGACGCGTGGCAATAGCCGTCGGCCGCGCAGCCGCCGCCGTCGACACAATCGCCGCCGTTGACGCACGGTAGCCGGCACGCATCGCCGACCTGGACGCAGACCGGATCGGCGTTCGGCACGCACACGAGGTAGCCGTCGTTCTCCCAACCGGCCGGCGTGCCGCACGTGTTGTTCGGGTCACAGTCGGCCGTCGTCGCGCACTCGTCGGAGTCGTGGCAGAACCCGGCGACGCAGTTATTGCCGGTCCCGCAGTCATCCGACGTCGTGCACTCGTCGCGGCATTCGCCGCCGCCGGTGCTCCTGCAGTACGGGTTCGGGCCGCCGCGATCTTCGGTGCAGAAGCCTTGCATGCTCTCGCCGGGTGCCGCGCAGATCTGATCTCCCGGGCAGACGCCGGCGAGCGTGCCGTCGGCTTGCACGGTGAGCGTGCAGCTACCATCGACGTGACAGATCAGATCGGAGCCGCAGCCTTCGTCGAGCGGACAGTCCTTGCCGGTGGTACAGCTCCACGCGGGCAGCGGCGCGGGAGGCTGGCCGGCGGCGGTGCACAGGCCGCCGAAGTCCGGATCGGCGATGCACGTCGTGCCGCTCGCGCAGTCGGCGTCCGAGCTGCATTCGTTATCGGCGTGGCATGCGTTCGCGACGCAACTGCCTCCACGGGCGGAGCAATCGGCGGTCGTGGAACACTCGATCTGAGCAGTCGGCTCGAGGTGCTCGGGTTTGGTGGCACAGCCGGCCAGCAAGGCCATCGTGAAAACGGCCTTGAGAACGTTACGGATTTCGGTAGTCATCAGTCCCTCCATGCCCGGCTTAGTGCTTCGCTTCGCGCTCGATC
The DNA here is from genome assembly GCA_963848295.1 of uncultured delta proteobacterium. GTDB lineage: Bacteria > Myxococcota_A > Polyangia > Haliangiales > Haliangiaceae > JABFXX01. The sequence goes on from CAWKDB010000010.1 coordinate 2,011,506, forward strand.
GAAAAAGTTTTTCGATTCGCGATCGAGTGCGCATCAAAGGCTCTGCTTGCAACCAACGGTGATCTCCGGACTCGTGCTCGCGCTCGTGCTCAGCTCACGGGCGGCGAGCGGCGATCCGCTCAGCGTGCGGAGCACCGGCACGTTGCCGTTCAGCGATGCCGAGCTCGAGTCCGCGCTCGCCGTACGCGCCGCGCTGGCGCCGGCCGGATCGCCATCGCGCTTGATCGCGGAGGTCAGCGGCGACGCGGCGGCGGCGAAGGTGAACGTCCTCGGCCGCGAGCGGATCGTCGCGCTCGATGGGCAGCGCGGCGGCGATGCCGCGCGGTTGGTCGCGTTTGCGATCCTCGAGCTCGCCGGCGATCAGCTCGATCCACCCGCCGGGACGACCGGTGCAGCGCTGGCTCCGCTCGCCCCGGCGATCGTCGACGTCACCGCGCCGATCGCGAACGCGCGGCCGCGGGTCGGCGCACCGCGCTGGACCGTGGGTGTGTGGGCGTCGGCGGGAGCGCGCGATGACGTGGCGGTCGAGGTCGGCGTGCCGATCGCCGGCGCGTTCCGGGCGCTGATCTCGATCGGGCTCGATCGCACGGCGACGGCGACGGCGATGGCCGACACGGTCGAGCTGCGCGATGTGCCGGCGCGCGTCGGCGTGGCGTATCGCCCGATCGTGACGCGGTTCGGAGCGCTCGAGTTCCGAGCGACCGCGCTCGCGGTGATCGAATCGGCGTCGGCGGCGCGCAGCCAGTCCGAAGTCTTGTGGGGCGGCGGCGGTGCCGTCGTGTGGGCGGTGCCGGTGATCGCGCACGGCGATGTCGGCGTGACCGCGCAGCTCGGGCTCGGCGTCGACGGGTTCGCGTCGTCGATCGACTATCAGGTCGGGGGCCATTCGATCGTGACGACCGATCGGGTCGCATGGTGGGGCGGCGTCGGCGTCGCGGCGGAGCTGTGGCGATGATCCTCGGCGCATTCTTCGGCGCGTTGTGGCGAGCTCCGGATCCGGCCGCGCAGGCGGGCGACGCGAACGCCGAGCTCGTGCGACGGGCGATCGCCGGCGAGCGCCGCGCGTTCGACGAGCTGTATCATGCGCATGCCGCTGGCGTGTACCGACTGATCACGCGGCTCGTCGGTGCCGGCGCAGATCGCGACGATCTCGTCCAGCAGGCGTTCCTCGAGGCGTTTCGCTCGTTGCCGAAGTTCCGCGGCGACGCCGCGTTCGCGACGTGGCTGCATCGCATCGCGGTCAACGTCGCGTATCAACATCTGCGCCGCCGCAAGCTCGCGAGCTGGGAAGAGATCTCGGATCAGCTGCCGGCGCCGCTCGCGAAGTCGCCCGAGCACGAAGCGCGACAGCAGCAAGATCTGACCCGCGCGCTGCGCTACCTGTCCGCGCTCAAGCCGCGCAAGCGCATCGCGTTCGTGTTGCGCGTCGTCGAGGGGATGTCGCTCGGCGAGATCGGCGAGCTGGTCGGCGCGAGCTCCGCGGCGGTCGGCCAACGAGTCAAACACGCCCAACGCGAGCTGGTCGCGATGGCAGAGCGCGATCGCCTGCGAACCCCGGAGGAGGCCCGATGAGCGATGTTGATCGATCCGCACCGCCATCGGCCGTCGATCGGCTGGTCGTAGCGCTGCAACGCGACGAAGTCACTCTCGACGACGTCACGCGCGCGCGCTCGCTCGCTCAGATGGCGCCGGCGATCGATGCGATCGCGGCTGACTACGCGTCGGCTCGTGCGCCACGCTCGCAACGAGGGCCCTGGCTGTGGCTCGGCGCCGCGGCCGCCGCGGCCGTGGTCGCGCTCGTCGGTTGGCGGATCACCGGCGATGGGACCAACCGCGAGCATCGCGCCACGACGTCGAGTCCGACCATCGCGCGCGCGCCGATCGAGCGCGATCGCCACGTGCTCGCCCCGTACGTCGTCAGCGGCGTCGCGCCGGATGTCGCCAAGACGCTGCTCGATGGCGCCTTCGCGTCGCTCGACGTCTCGACCGGGCTCGTCCGCGCGAACGTCGCGGGCGACCGGATCGGCATCGTCGGTCCGGCGCGAGTCGTCGTGGCCGCGGTGCACGATACCGACGTCGCGCTCGATCTCCAGTCGGGGACGCTGCTCGTCGCTGCGCCGGGCTCGACCGCGCTGCACATTCACGCCGGCGGCCACGACCTCGTCGCGCGCGTCGCCGATGTCGTCGTCAGAGTCGCAGGCTCGGCGCAGACCACGGTGGTGTTCGTCGATCGCGGTGAGGTCACGCTCGACGGGGCGCAGCTCGCCACCGGCCAGTGGTTCGGAGCGGTCGCCGACCGATCGCCGGCGCTGGTCGCGATGATCCGCGATCACGGCCATGCGATCGCGCCTCCGATCGGCAGTGCCGGAATCGTGGCCGTCGACGGTGACGGCGAAGCCGTGGCGACCGAAGCCGGCGCCGTGATCGGCACCGCGCCGGTGTGGGCGCGCGTTTCCGCCGGTCCGCTTGCCCTGGTCGCCACGGGCGGCGCCGGCGAGCGCCGCGCCACCGTCGACATCCGCGAGGGCGTCACGGCGCACGTCGCTGCGGTCGCGCCTGCGGTCGAGCCGACGCCGACCGAGCCTGCGCGCGGTCCCGCGCCGATCGCCGCGGTCGCGCCGCCGCCGGCCGCGACGCCGACGCCGACCGAGACCGACGCCGCGGCGCCCGATTCCGCATCGGCCTTGTATGCGACCGCGGAGCGCGACCTCGGGGCCGGCCAACGCGCGACGGCGGAGCAAACGCTGGTCGAGCTGCTCGACCGGTTCCCGGCGTCACCGCAAGCGGCCTCCGCTCTGTACGACCTCGCGGGCATCGCGCGCGCCCGCGGCGAGTACGCCAAGGCGGTCACGTGGCTCGATCGCCTGCTCGCCTCGGCGCCGCCGGCGGCGGTGCGCGAGCCTGCGGCCTATCTACGCTGCCGCATCCGCGTCGACGCCGGCGACGATGCCGCGCCGTGCTTCCGCGGGTTCCGGGTCAGCTTTCCCGACTCGCCGCACGATGCCGAGGTGCTCGCGTGGCTCGCCGGCGATGCCGGGCGCGGCGGGTGCGCGGGTGCGGCGACCCTCGCGGCCGAGTACGTCCGGCGCTATCCCGACGGCGCGTTTGCCCCGCGCGCGCGCACGCTCGCCGCTTGCGAGCCGAAGCGATGATCCGGATCGCGCTCGCCACGCTGGTCGTGCTCGCCGCCTGCGCGACGAAGACCGTCGAGCTCGGCAACCCGATCGACGCCGCAATCGATGCACCGCTCGACGCTTCGCTCTGCCGGTGCCGGATCACACCGTGCCGCATCATGGCCGATTGCGCGGCGATCGGCGGCGCGTGCGGCGGGGATGGTTATTGCGTCGGAGACCTCGGCGTGTGCTCGACGATGGCGCAATGCACCGCGCTCGACCCGGGCTCGGTGTGCACCGCGAGCTCGACATCGACGCTCGCCTGCCCGTGATCACACCGCGGTGACGTCGACCGGCTGGCCGCTCAGCGCGCTCGTCCCGGACAGCGCGTCGACCCGCGCGGGATCGATGATGTCGTTGATGCTCGCGCCCGGTGCTCTCGCCGCGACACGCAGCTTGACGCCGCGCCGTCCGTGGCCCCAGCCGTGCGGCACGCTGACCACGCCCGGCATCATCGCGTCGGAGATCTCGATCGGGAGCTCGATCGATCCGCGCGCGGTCGCGACGCGAGCGAGGCCGCCGTCCTCGAGGCCGCGCACGAACGCGTCGTCGGGATGGATCAACAACGTGCAGCGCGGCGGACCTTTGACGAGCCGCGCGCTGTTGTGCATCCAAGAATTATTCGACCGCAGCTGGCGGCGACCGATCATCACGAGCCCGCTCGGCGACGAGGCCCAGGCCGTGTCGAGCCGCGCGAGATCGTCGAGATACGGCTTCGGCGCGAGCGCGACCCGGTGGTCGCGAGTGCCGAGCCGCCCGGGCAATCGCGGCTGTAGCGCGCCGAGATCGATGCCGTGCGGCGACGCGCGTAGCTTCGCGAGCGACAGGCCACCGCGGCCGAAGCCGTACGGACCGGCGCGCAACGCGACGTCGATGATCGCCTCGGGTCCGAGCCGGCCCAGCAAGCGCTGCGCGAGCCCGCGCGCGATCGACGGCAGCTTCATCCGCGCGAACAAGCCGGCGTAGATCTCCCAGTCGTGGCGCGCATCGGCGGCGCGCTCGAACAGCGGTGGCGAGTACTTCGCGACGTTGCGCACCGCAAACGCGTTGAGCGCGGCGTCGTAGTGCGAGCGCTCGAGCGCGGACGTCGGCGGCAGGATCACGTGCGCGAAGCGCGTCGTCTCGTTGATGTACGGATCGATCGACACCATGAAGTCGAGCTCGCCCAACGCTTGCTCGAGCTGCACGCCGCCCGGCGATGACAACACCGGATTGCCCGCACTCGTCACGAGCGCGCGGATCTGACCGTCGCCCGGAGTCTGGATCTCCTCGGCGAGCACCGACATCGGCAGCTCGCCGCCGAACTCCGGCTTGCCCGACACGCGGCTGCGCCAGCGTGCGAACCCGCCGTCGAACCCGAGCTGCGCCGCGAGCGGCAACGGATCGACCGCAGGCGTCGTGAACATCAACCCGCCGGGCACGTCGAGATGCCCGGTCAGCGCGTTGATCGCGTAACACAACCACGCCGCGAGCCCGCCGAACTCCTGCGTGCACACGCCGATCCGACCGTAGAGCACCGCGCGCGGGGTGGTCGCAAGCGCGTGCGCGAGCTCGCTCAGATCGCGAGCCGAGACCCCGGTGATCCGCGCCGCACGCTCGGGAGTCCAGGCCTGCGCGGCGGCGCGGAGCTCGGCCACGCCGTTCGCCGCGAGCGGACCGACCCGCACGAGGTCCGCCGCGAACAGCTCTTGGATCATCGCGAGTAGCAGCACCGCGTCGGTGCCTGGGCGCACGAACAAGTGGCGGTCCGCCCGCTCGGCGGTTTCGGTCCGCCGCGGATCGAGCACGATCACGCGGCCACCGCGCGCCTGGATGTCCTTGAGCCGGCCGCGCATGTCCGGCGCGGTCATCAGGCTGCCGTTCGACGCGAGCGGATTCGCTCCGAGGCACACGAACAGATCGGTGCGATCGACATCGGGCACCGGCATCAGCAGCTGGTTGCCGAACATCAGCAGCGCCGCGAGCATGTGCGGCAGCTGATCGAGCGACGTCGCCGAGAACATGTTGCGCGTGCCGAGCGTGCGCAGCGCGAGCTGGCCATAGGTCAACAGGCCGAGGTTGTGCGCCGTCGGATTGCCTTGATAGACCGCGATCGCGTGCTTGCCATGGCGCGCGCTCACGGCGCGCAGCCGTGCCGCGACGTGATCGAGCGCGTCGTCCCACGTCATCTCGATCCAGCGATCGCCGTCGCGCCGCACCGGGTGACGCAGCCGATCCGGATCGTGATGCAGATCGGCGAGCGCGGCGCCCTTCGGGCAGATGTAGCCGCGGCTGAACGGATCGGCGCCATCACCGCGGATCGAGACCACCTGATCGCCGTCGACCTCGACCGCGATGCCGCAGGTCGCTTCGCACAGCGGACACGTGCGGTAGTGCGTGGTCACGGCGCGACTTTAGTACGGTACGGTGACCCGGAGTAAGCTGAGATCGTGCGGCTCGCTCTCGTGGTGGTTGCGATCGTCTGCGGCTGCAACCCGCCGCCCGCCGACGCGAGCCCCGGCCGCGACGCGCCTGCACTCGACGCGTATCTCGGCTACTGCTCGGGCTGGGGGCCGTTCGCGCTGTGCTTGTAGACGTTACCGACCGAGCCGCTCACGCTCGCGACCGGCTCGCTCGACACCGATACGTCACCGCTGTGCGCGCCAGATCCGATCGCGAGCTGGACCGCGCACGGGCAACCGGACGCGTGCATCTTGATCCGTACGTCGGTCACCGGAGGCCGTCGCGAGCGCGGTTCGCATCACCGCAACGATGCTACCGGATCGCCGTCCAGGTTACCGTGGCTACTTGGACGACCCACCGCTGTGCGCGCCAGATCCGATCGCGAGCTGGACCGCGCACGGGCAACCGGACGCGTGCATCTTGATCCGTACGTCGGTCACCGGAGGCCGTCGCGAGCGCGGTTCGCATCACCGCAACGATGCTACCGGATCGCCGTCCAGGTTACCGTGGCTACTTGGACGACCCCGACGAGACCGTCGATGGCCTGACCAGCGCTTGGAAGATCATCCAGCGGCGGCGCGGTCATCGCCATTCGACCGACGATCTGCTCACCGGCTGGTACGCGGCAGAGCAAGTCCCGGCGCCGGGCCGCGTGCTCGATCTCGGCAGCGGCATCGGCACGGTCGGCATGCTCGTGTTGTGGCGAGCTCCGGCTGCGACGCTCGTGGCGATCGAGGCCCAGGACATCAGCTTTGCGCTGCTCGAGCGCAACCTCGCGCTCAACCGGCTCGAGGCGCGGGTCCGCGCGATCCACGGCGACTTGCGCGTGGTCGACCTCGGTGGCGAGCGCTTCGATCTCGTCAGCGGCAGTCCGCCCTACTTCGACGTGGCAGCCGGCATCGTCCCGGCGGATTCCCAGAAGGCGCATGCGCGATTCGAGCTGCGCGGCGACATTCGCGACTACGCGGCGGCGGCTCGGAGCGCGCTCGCCGACGGCGGTCGCTTCGTGTTTTGTTTCCCGAGCGTGCAGCACGAGCGCGCGATCGCCGCCTGTCGCGAAGCGCAGCTCGCGGTCGTGCGCTGGCGCGAGGTCGTGCCACGCGTCGGGCTCGCCCCGCTGTTCTCGCTCTACTGCTGCGCGCGCGCCGAGAGCTGGTCGACGCCGCCGGACCACGAGCCGCCGCACATCGTGCGCGATGCCGGTGGCACGCCGACCGCCGCACACGCCGCGGTCCGCGCGACGTTCGGCCTGGTGTGAACGCCTAACGCCGCGCGCGTCTCCACACGCGGCCGGCGAGCTCGGCGGCGTCGTACCAGCCTGCCCTCGCAACTTCGAACGATCGCCGCGCGAGCGTCGGCGGATCGAGCAGGCCCGCGGCGGCGGCTTTCGCACGGCAGGCCGAGACGTCGTAGCCGACGCGCATGAAGTCGACCCGACGGTGCTCGCTGTCGTAGATCGCACACGCGGCGCGCCAGTCACCGTCGCGCGGTTGGCCGACGCTGCCCGGATTGATCAGGTACACGACGCCGGGCTCGAGCTCGACGCTCGCCGGGTTGCGCAGCGTCTCGACGCCCGAGTCGCGCAGCGCGTGCGCGACGCCGCGGTGGGTGTGGCCGAAGAAGCAGACCCGTGGGCCGCCCGCGGCGGCGAGGCTCTCGAGGTTTGCGGCGATCCGCTCTGGCGTCGTGATGTGAAAGCGGTCGTTCGGCTCCGGCACGAGCGCGCCGTGCACCATCATCGCGGTCGAGTCGATCGGCCCGGTGATGTCGAGCCCGCGCAGATACGCCGCGTGCTCGGCCGCGAGGTGCTCGGCGGTCCACTGGACAGCGCGGCGTGCCACGAAGCCAAACTCGGACATCCCGATCGTGCCTAGCGTCGCGCGATCGTGGTTGCCGGCGATGACGTGCGTGCAGCGATCGCGGACGAGCTGGACGCATTCGTTCGGATTGGCGTGATAGCCGACGACGTCGCCGAGACACGCGATCCGATCGACGCCAGCATCCGCCAGGTGCGCGAGCACCGCCACGACCGCCTCGACGTTCGCGTGCAGATCCGAGATCAGCCCGTACTTCACGGCCGCGGGCCCGCCAGTCGCTTGCGCAGCGCTCGTCCGTAGTCGAGCAGCGACGTCGCCCACGGCATCGGATCACGCCACGAGAACACGTCGTAGACCTTTCGCCCTCTCAACGAAGCGAGCCACGACAGCCAGCTCAGCTCGCCGCTCGGCCGATAGCTGCGCAGAAACGAGCGCAGGTCGTCGGCGAACGACAGCCAGCGAATATCGGTCGCGTAGTCGGTCGCCGCGGCGATCGGCGCGCCGGTGAGCTCGGCGTACGCGAGCTGCGGCAGGTTGATCCCCGCGGCGGCGCCGAGGTAGTGCCACAGGTTGAAGCGCGCGTTGACCTCGAGCACGTAGAGCTCGCGAGTGTCAGCGTGCATCTTCATGTCGATCTTGAGCGGCCCGCTGAGCCCTAGCTTCGCGACCACGGCGTTGCCGATCGCGACGACCCGCGGCTCCTTGACGAGCTCGAGGTACGTGCTGATGCCGGCTTCGCGCGGGAATGTACGGATCTTCTTGCCGACGAAGTGCGCGAGCGCTCTGCCGCTGGCGTCGACGTACGCGTGAAAGCTGTAGATCAGGTCCTCTCCGCCGGGGATGTACTGCTGGATCACGAAGTCTTCGGTGTGCCGCGAGACCTCGGCGTAGAGCGCGCGCAGCTCGGCGGCGGAGGTCGCGATCAACGCTTTGCGCGGCCCGGTCGCATGCAGCGCGACATGCTCGAACCAGCCGATGTGAACGTTGGGCTTGATCACGCACGGCACCGGCACGCGCTCGAGGACCTCGTCGACGCCGGCGACATCGCGCGAGCATGCGGTCGCGGGCACCGGCAAGCCCGCCGCGCTCGCCCGCGCCGCGAACCCGCGCTTGTCGACCATCGCTTCGATGACGTCGGCCGGCGGCATGCGGAAGCGAAACGAGTCGGTCAGCCGCTCCCGATGACGCGACACGAACAGCAGTTGCTCGTCGCTGCCATAGAACAGCACCGGCTTGTCGCTTCGATCGTGCGCGATCCGCTCGAGATCGGCGAGGGCGCTCTCGGTCTCGGCGTATGGCGCGATCAGGTGACGGTGGCCTGCGAAGCGCGATGCGAGGGTCACGTCGTTCGGGTCGGTCGCGGCCAGGACGACCGGAATGTCCGACCCGACGAAGCACCGCAGCATGTTCAGGTCGCCGAGCAAGACCGCGGTCGGCTTCATCGGTTATCTCAGTTTGCCATCTCGGCTCACCGGACGCCTTGCAATGGGCGAGAACCTGCGCGGACAATCAACCTCACAGTATGGAAGAGGCGGCGGTGCGCTGGCTGGATCCGTGGCGTGAACAGCGCGACGTCGAGGCGATCTGGACCTCGCTCGCCGAAACGTGCCGGCCGACCTACTTCCTGACGTGGGCGTGGGTCGAGAACTGGCTCGCGACGCTGCCGCGCAGCGTATCGCTCCAGCTCGCGGCCATCGTCGACGATCTCGGCCCGGCAGCCGCTTGGTTCATCGGCGAACGCGTGATCTTCCACGGCGGGATCGTGCCGAGCCGCGCGGGCTTCCTCAACGCGACCGGCTGCGACGAATTCGACGAGCTGACGATCGAGCACAACGGTTGGCTCGTCCGGTCGCCGGACAGCTGCTCGATCGATCGCGTCGTCGAGGCCCTCCCGCCGACGTGCGACGAGCTCGTGCTCGAGGCGATGGACGCGACCGATGCCGCGTTGACTCCGCGACGGCCGGCGCGCCTGGTGACGCGCAAAGCGGTCGCGTGTCATGCGGTCGAGCTCGAAAAGGTGCGCGCCGTGGCCGATTACCTCGCGCTGGTCAGCGGCGAGACCCGCTCGCAGATCAAGCGCGCGTTCAAGCTCTATGCGGCGCGCGGGCCGATCGATGTCGAGCTCGCGACCGACTTGGCGCAGGCGCGCGCGATCTTCGCCGAGCTCGTCGCACTGCACACCGCGGCGTGGCGCGACCGCGGCAAGCCCGGGGCGTTCACGCCATACATGCGGCGATTTCACGAGCGGTTGATCGATCAGCGCTTCGGCCATGGCGAGATCCAACTGCTACGCGTGCGCTCCGGCGCCACCACGATCGGCTGCCTCTATAACTTCGTCCACGACGGGATCGTGTCGTTTTATCAGAGCGGCGTGGCGTACGAAGTGGACAACAAGCTCAAGCCCGGGCTCGTGTGCCACGTCGAGGCGATCCGGCACAACGCACGCGCAGGCCATCGCATCTACGATTTCTTGGGCGGCGACGCGCGTTACAAGAGCTCGCTCGCCACTCGTTCGACCGAGCTGCGCTGGTGTGCGGTCCGTCGCCCGCGCATCCGGTTTGCGCTCGAGGATCGCGCGCGCGATCTACGAGCGTGGTGGCGACGACGGAGCGCGAGGGCGTCATGAATCGCGCCAGGGCAAAGACGGCGCTCGCGACATGGTCCGATCAACTCGGCATGACCCGCGCGCTCGGATCGCTGCCGCGACGGCGCCGGCTGATCGTGCTGACCTACCATCGCATCGGCGATGCGGCGCATGCCGCCTACGATCCCGAGATGTACTCGGCCACGCCCGAGGACTTCGACGCGCAGGTCGCTTACCTCAAGCAGCGAATCGGCGTGATCTCGCTCGACGAAGCACTCGCCTGGCTCGACCAACCGACGCGGCGCAGCGGCAGCGCCGTCCTGATCACGTTCGACGATGGATACATCGACAACTATCGGCTCGCGTACCCCGTGCTCCGCGATCACGGCGTGTCGGCGACGTTCTTTCTGACCACGTCGTTCGTCGGCGAGAGCCGGTTGCCGTGGTGGGATCGCATCGCCGATTACGTGCGCCGCACGCGCGAGCCCCGCCTGCACGTCGAGTATCCGACCGCGCTCGACTTCGATCTCGACCGAGAGTCGCGACCGGCCGTGTTGCGCCGGTTGCTCCAGCTCTACAAGTCCGCCGCGATGACCGATCCCGAACGCTTCATCAGCGCGATCGCCGACGCGTGCCGGATCGATGCGACGGTGCCCGAGCGGACCTTCCTCGACTGGAACGAAGCGGCCGAGATGATCGCCGGCGGGATGTCGATCGGCTCGCACACCCACACGCACGAGGTGCTCGCGAAGCTCTCCCTCGAGGATCAGATCCACGAGCTCACGAAGTCGCGGCAGATCCTGCAAGCAGCGCTGCCGATCGCTGCCGACGTGCTCGCGTACCCGGTTGGCTCGAGATACGCGTTCTCACCGACGACGATCACCGCGGCCGAGAGGTCCGGCTATCGCGCTGCCTTCTCGTACTACGGCGGGATCAATCGCCCCGGCACGACCGAGCGGTTCGACATCCGGCGCACCACCGTCGACCACGACGTGAGCTTGCCGCTGTTTCGGCTTCGCCAGACGCTGTCCGCGGTGATCGGGCGCGAGTTGCTCTAGGCGCGGAACAAGCCTCTCCAACCGCGCGTTCCCTCGCGAGATGCGACGCACCGCGATCGTCCTGGCGCTGTGCGGGCTCGGCACTGTTGCCAACGCTACGCCCGCCGAGCCATGGGATGGCCCGTTCAGCGATCCGGAGGCGATGACCGGCGCCAACCTGTCGAGCTGGAGCTCCGATCTCACCGACCACGAGCTCGGGCCGCCGCCGGGTGTCGGCGCCGATACCTTGGCCATCGTGGAGCGCGTCACGACCGCGCCCGACGAACCGCGGTTCTGGCACCTCGCGCTTCACACCAAGACCGGCTGGTTCCTCAGTCCGGTCCTCGGGCGCGCCGAGAACCGAGACACGTGCGACCTCGAGGCGGTCGGCGCGGTCGGCGACCGGCTCACGTTCCGCTACACGTGCAGCGTCGGCCGGTTCACCTGGGCGGAGAAGTCGTTCGCGCTGCTGTGCAAGATCGATCGCGCCGGGCGGCCGGCGTGCGGCAGCGCCGTCACGGCGTCTCGCAACAACGTTCACACCGGCGGCAAGGAAGACGGCACCGACGTGCTGCACGATACCTCGAGCTGCACGCCGACCTTCACCGCGAATACGATCGTGCTCGCGCGCCGCGCGCCGAGCCACGAGCCCGGCGACTCGACGACGCACGTCGCGACGCTGTCGCCGTGCCATAGCCCGGGCAGCTTCGTCCTCACCGGCGACTTCGCGGCCGCGTCGCACGGCAAGCCGCCGCTGTTCGACGAAGCCGGCAACTGGCGCTGACGATTCGGTGCAGCGCGACCGCTTCGCCGGTCAACGCCGACGAGCGGGCTTGCTCGCAGCCTTCTTCGCGGGCTTGCTCGCAGCCTTCTTCGCGGGCTTGCTCGCAGCCTTCTTCGCGGGCTTGCTCGCAGCCTTGCGCGGGGCGCTCGCCTGGTGCGGCGCGCTCGCCTGGTGCGGCGGCGACGCATGCTTCGGCTGGTACACGCCGACGCGACCACCACCGGGCAGCGTGATGAACGTCAACGAGCCCCACCGCTCTTCGTGGACCGCCGCACATTCGACGTGCTTCGCCGTCATCTCCGCGATGTAGGCCTGAACATCGTCGCACATCAAGTACAGCTCGTGACGATCGTTGTCCTCGCCGGGATGGACCGCGACCTCGCCCGGGGGCAGCGCGAAGATCAGCCAGCCTCCGCCGACATCGACATTCGCGAAGCCTAGGACATCGCGGATGAAGTCCTTATCGCGGCTTGCGTCCTTGCTGTAGATGATGACGTGGGCGCCGATGATCATGGTGCGGTCGTATCACGACGCTCGGAGCGATGTGCTTCCCGCCGCCGTTCCGAGTGATGTTAGTGAGCGACCGCCGGCGCGGTCGCGGCGACCCCCGACGTGTGGTGATGCTCGTTCTCGGCGGCCGCCGCGGCCGCGAACCGCCGTACGTCGGTCAACATGTCGGCGGCGAGCTCGGGCGCGAACTTGATGACCGCGGCGGAGGCCAACCGATCGAGCTTGCGATCGGTGTTCCACTCGTTCGTGCGCTGCGTCGCGGTGATCGAGCGGCGCGTCGTGAACATCAGCAAGCCGGTCTTGACATCGAACATCGTCGCTTCGATGTAGCCGGTCGCTTCCTGCTCCTGACCCGGCAAGAACAACGCGCCGATCACCGTCGCATATCCGAACGCCCACGGGCCGACGTGGTGATCCTTCGTGATCACCTCGCGATAGAGCACGATGTAGCGCAGGCGATAGCGCGCCGCGGCTTCGCGCAGTGCTTCCATGCCGAGCGCGCCCGACGGAATCGGCATCATCTCGGTGACGAGCGAGAACGACGCGTCGTGGCGCAACCGCTCGACCAACGGCGCGATCCCGACCGGTACGTGATCGATGTCGGGATTCGGCCCGCGCCAATCTCCCGCCGTGGTGACCGGCATCACGCCGACGCGCGACGGCAGATCGAGCTCGATCGGTGAAGCGAGGATCGTCTGCAACGCATCCTCGGACAGCGCGCCGTTCGGCGAGCTCGAGAACAACGAGTGATCGAGCGGTTGCGGCGCCGCGGGCGCTGCGCTCGGCATCACCGCCGACGCCATCCTCGACGGCGTAACGGCACAGCCGGCGGCCACGCAAACCAGGAGTGCTGCGAAGCGAGCTTGATTCGACATGTGCGAGTTCAACGCGCGCTCGGCTCGCGGCTTACAGTATTCGAGCTATCGTCGAGCCATGAGCTTCGGCAAGAACCCGCACGTCGCCAAGGCCGAGGCCGCCGAGCAGAAGGCGAACGACGCCCAGGACGATTCCGCGCGTGTGCAGGGCTGGCTCGAAGCCGGCCGCCAGTGGGAACGCGCCGCGGATCGCGAGAAGGACGCGAAGCGCCGCCAACTCTACACCGACAAGGCGGCGGCGGCGCGTACCGCGGCCGAAGGCTGAGACGGTCGACGTGGGTTGGCTCACCGAGCGCCGGAGGGCGCATCTCCTCGCCGAACCGTTTCCACCGGAGTGGACCACGTTCCTCGAACGCAACGTCGCGGCGTACACGTTGCTCGACGCGAACGAGCGCAAGCAGCTGCGCGAGCTCGTCCAGGTGTTCGTCGCGGAGAAGCATTGGGAGGGATGCGGTGGCCTGGAGCTGACCGACGAGATTCGCGTCACGATCGCGGGCACCGGGTGCCAGCTGTTGCTCGGCGGCGATCACGATCTGTTCGCGGACGTCCATTCGATCCTCGTGTATCCATCGACGATCCGGCTGCCGGAGGAGCCACCGCAGCTCACGAGCTCGCCGATCGTGGGGACGCGCGGCGCCGATCTCGTGATCGGGCTGGCGAAGCGACACGACGAGCTCGTGCTGTCCTGGGACAGCGCGCTGCGCGGCGCGCGCGACGCGCACGACGGTCACAACGTCGTGATCCACGAGCTCGCGCACAAGATCGACTACCTCAACGGCGCGGCCGATGGCACGCCGTTGCTCGCCGACCGCTCCGCGCGCCGGGCCTGGGCCAGCGCATTCGAGCCAGCGTTCCTCGCACATCGCGAGCGTGCGGCCCGTGGCGAGCCGAGCTTGCTCGATGATTACGCGATCACGAACGAGGCGGAGTACTTCGCCGTTGCGACCGAGGTGTTCTTCGAGAAGCCGCACGCGCTCGCGCGCGAGCTGCCCGACGTGTACGCACAGCTCAGCGCGTTCTATCGGCTCGACCTCGCCGCGCGTTAGTGCTTAAGTCGGCGGATGCGGCCCGTGCTCATCGTGATCGCGCTCACGTCGACGGTTGCCGCGGCGCCGAAGTCACCCGCGTGCACGACCGTGCCGGTCGTCGATCAATACGGGCACCCGGTGCGTCACGCCCTGGTCATACGTTGGGACTCCGATCCCGATGGCGCAACCGGCACCGGTGGCGTCGGCCAATGGGAGAGCGATGCGACCGGGGCGCTGTGTGTCCCGACGGGCGAGTGGAGCGGGTATTTCACGATCGAGCCCGACGGCGAGCACGGCGGATCATGTGCCGGCCACGTCAAGCTCCTCGGGGCTGGAACTCCGCCTGCGCGGATCGTGATGCCGGTCAAGCCGCTCGCGATGGCGAAGGTCACCGGCAAGGTCGTCACCACCGACGGGTCGCCCGCCGCCGGCGTCACGGTCGACGTGCTCGATCTCGCGGTCGGCACGTGCGGGGGCGCGCGTCCAACGCTGCGCATCCCGACCACGGGCGACGGACGTTTCACGATCGAGACCGTGCGCGGCGATCTCGAGGGTCGCGTGTTCGGGGATGCGATCGAAGAGACGGCGTTTCACTTCGCAGCGGGCAGCAAGGACAACGTGGTCATCGCCCACGACGGCGCGCAGTGGCGCGGTCGCGTACTCGCGCCGGATGGGACGCCGCTGACGCCAGCGTACGTGGCTGCTTGCGATCCCGACAACGACTGCAAGGGCGCTACCGCGGTCGGCGACGAATACGTCATCGCGCATCTCCGGCCGGGCGCGCACACCCTGGTCGCGCTCGTCGAGCACGACGCGGTGCTCGGTTGGCGCCGGATCGACACGCCACTCGTGTTCGCGCAGGACGAGCATCGCGCCGCCGACCTCCAGTTCGCACCCGGGCGCGACATCTCCGGCACCACGCGGCCGAACGTGGTCATCGATGCGACCAAGAAGGGGGCGGCGGTCCAGTCGGGGCGGAAGACCGCGATCCAGATTCAGTCGGACGCGAACGGCCACTTCGTGTTCCATCAGATGGAGCCGGGAACGTGGGCGCTCAGCGCGTTCATGCCGGATCGACCGGGTATCGCCCACCCGGTCGAGGCCGCGGCGGGGGATACCAACGTCAAGCTGCCTTAGCGGCGCTCTTGGCGGGGTGGCTTCACGAGGTAGCTGCGAAACCGCTTGTTCTTGATCTTGCCGCGCTCGAGCCCGGCAAGCGCACGCGCTCCGACCTCGGCGGTGACCGCGACGAACGTCATCTGATCGGTGATCGAGATCTTGCCGATGTCCGGCGCGGCGAGCCCGATCTCGGTCGTCAGCGCGCCGACGATGTCGCCTGGCCTCAGCCGGTCGCGTCGCCCGCCTTGGATCGCGATCGTGATCATCGCGGGCGGAGCGGCGCGATCGCCGCCCGTGGCGGGTATCGGTGATAGCGGGATGTTCGCGAGCGGACCTTGGCGAAGCTCGTCGAGCGCGCGGCGATCGCCCTGGCCGACGAGGCTGATCGCGAGACCTTCGTGGCCCGCGCGGCCGGTGCGACCGATGCGATGAATGAAGACGTCGGGCTCGCGCGGCAGATCGAAGTTGATGACCGCGCCGAGCTCGTCGATGTCGAGGCCGCGCGCGGCGACGTCGGTCGCGACGATCACGCGCAAGCTGCCGTTGCGCAGCAGGATCAGCACGGTATTGCGATCGTGTTGGTCCATGCCGCCGTGCAACGCGACCGCTGCGAAGCCGGCGGCCCGTAGATGCTCGGCGACGGCATCGCAGGTCTCGCGCAGGTTACAGAAGATCACCGCGGACTCGGGAAGGTGATGGCCGAGGATGCGCACGAGCGCGCTGACCTTCTCCAGGCTGCCGGCGTCGTACAGCACTTGCGAGACGCGAGCGGCGACGTCGTCGGCCGGCGCGACGACCTCGACCGCATCGCGTTGGAACGACCGACCGAGCGCGCGGACCGCATCGGGGAACGTCGCGGAGAACAGCAGGGTCTGGCGATCGGTTGGCGTCGCGGCGACGATCGCGGTCACCGCCGCGACGAACCCCATCTCGAGCATGCGGTCCGCTTCGTCGAGGACGACCGTGCGGATTCCGGACAAGTCGAGCCGGTTGCGCGCGAGGTGATCCTGCACGCGACCCGGCGTGCCGACGACGACGTCGACGCCGTGCTCGAGCGACGCGCGCTCGGCCTGGACCGAGCTGCCCCCGCTCAGCGTCCTCACGCGAACGTGCGGCAACGGGCGAGCGAGCCGGCGGAATCTCGTCGGCGACTTGCGCGGCGAGCTCGCGCGTCGGGCACAACACGAGCGCGCCCGGCGAGCCGCTGCGAGGAATGATCCGCGCCAACAACGCGAGCCCGAACGCCGCGGTCTTGCCCGTGCCGGTACCGGCCTGGCCGAGCAGGTCACGGCCCGCGAGCATCGCCGGCAACGCGAGCGCCTGGATCGGCGTCATCTCGCGATACTCGAGCTGCGCGAGGTTATCGAGCCACGGTTTCGCGAGGGCCAAGGTCGAGAACGACAGGTCGGTCACGGCGGTCAGCTAGACTACCAGGCGTGGACCCGGCAGCCCGCGATGCATTCGTCTGGTTCACCCATCAACCGGCGTCGACCGCGTGGCTCAAGCGCGAGCTCGCGGCGAAGCGACCCGACCTGCGGTTCGCGTTTTCGCGCCCCGGCCTGACGACCTTCAAGGTCGAGTCCAGCCGTGCCGACGAGCCGACCGGCAGCTCGTTCGCACGCGCGTACGGCCATTCGCTCGGCCGAGCCGCCTCGGTCGACGAGGTCCTCGCGCACGCCGGTTCGCTCGCCGCGACCCGGCTGCACGTGTTCGAGCGCGATCCGGACCGCCCCGCCGACGAGCGCGACGCGGCGATCGCGGGAACCCGCGCCGCGGCGCTCGAAACCGCCGTACGAGCCGCCGCGCCGGATCGGTTCTCGCCCGATGCACTCGCCAACGCGGGCGACGTCGTGCTCGACGTGATCGTCGCGCCAGCCGAAGAGCCCGAAGACGGGATGTTCGTGGGCTGGCATCGCCACGACGTATCCCACGGACCGCTCCCCGGCGGGGTAGCGCACGTCGCGATTCCCACCGCCGCGCCATCGCGCGCGTGGGCGAAGATCGAGGAGGCGATCCGCTGGTCCGGCCTCGTGCCGCGCGCCGGCGAGTCGGCGGTCGAGCTCGGCTCGGCGCCCGGAGGCGCGAGCTTCGCGTTGCTCGAGCGCGGCTTGCACGTTCACGGCGTCGACCCGGGCGCGATGGATCCGCGCGTCCTCGGCTACGTCGGCGCGACCGGCAACCGCTTCACGCATCACGCGTCGCCCGCCGCCGAGGTCGCGCGCAAGGACCTGCCGCGCACCTACGCTTGGCTCGCGAGCGACGTCAACCTCGCGCCGATGGTCGCGCTCAAGTACGTCGAGCGATTCGTCGCTCTCGCGCACGGCGGTCTGCGCGGCGCGTTCATCACGCTCAAGCTCAACGACGATGGCGTGTTCGAGGCGCTACCGCGCCTCGCAGCCCGCATCGCCAAGCTCGGTGCGGCGCGCGTCCGCTACACGCAACTGCCGAGCCATCGCAGCGAGATCGTCGCGATCCTCGACTGGTAGCGGCTCACCTCATCCCGTCGACGACCAGCTTCGCACCGGCCGCCATCAGCGCCGGGTCGATGTCCCACGAATCGCCGTGGTGATAACCTTGGTTGTCGGTCCAGCTCTTCGCCGATTGGATCTGCGAGTAGATCGCCATCATGTGGCCCTCGCCCATCCCTTGATCCGCGTCCGGCGGTTGGTCCCCGCCCTCGTTCGTCACGAAGTCGATGCGACCGCGAAAGCTCCAGCTCGACACGGTCAACGCGAGGCTACTATCGTCGAGCGACGAGTCGCGCGAATCGTTCGTCATGTTCGCGCACGCGGTCGTCATCCCGACGTAGTTGATCACGTTGTTGTAGGCACTACCGGCCGCGGTTGGCGCCATCACGGTCGGGACCCGACAGTTGTTCGTCGTGCTCGTGCCGCAGAACGGATCGTCGTTGCCGTAGCTCGAATTCGGGTTGCCGGTGCACTCGGACGCGTCCTCGTCGCAGTGCCCCTCGGAGATGTGAACCCGACCGCAGCCGGCGTTGACGTCCCAGAATCCGGGGCCGCCGATCAGCATCTGGTAGTCGATGATCGAGTCGAGGCCGTACCAGACATGCGCGCCGAAAGTCGCGGCGGTGCCCATGCTGCTGCCGACGGTGCCGAGCTTCTGGCCCTGCGCGAAGTTGTCCTTGACCCATCGGATCACCGCGGCAGGGCGTGCAGCTTGGCCGCGCGTGCTCGTCGGGGTCGCGTCTTTGCGCGTGAACCAGCCGCCGCCCGCGAGGATGCTCGGCGTGCCCTTTTCCCAGCCGAGCGACACCGTCTTGAGGTCGCTGATCATCTGGATCTGCAGGTCGAACGGATTGAACACGGACGTGCCGCCATCGCCAGCATGGGTCACCACGACGTCGGTGCCATCGGGCGTGAACGCGAGGTGCCCCCCCATGCCGTCGACGACAAACGCGAGCGCCTGGATCTGATCACCGCGCGCGGACATCGTCGGCCCCGATGCGCTCGATAGTCCGAACGTGCAAGTCGTCCAGTCGGAGCACGGCGTCGCGCACGAATACGTCACCGCGTCGCCGGTGGTCTCCACCGTGTATGCGGCGTTGAGGTTCACCGTGTTCGTGACCTGACAGAACTCGAGCTGCGGTAGTGCGACGCTGCCTGCGTCGAGCAATACGTCGTTGCTCGCACCGGCGTCGCTCCCCGCTCCGTCGATCGAGCCATCAGCGCTCGCTGCGGGGCTGGAGTGACATGCGGCGAGCGCGGCAACAGCGACCGATAGACGCAAAGCCATGCCGTCGCTAACAGCAAGCTCCGCGCCACGCCGCGCGCGCTCGCCGGGTGGGCGCGTGGAACCTACACTTCCACGATCGTCGGACTGGAGCGACGGCGGTGGTACCTCGAAGTCCCGCGGCTAGCGCGAGCGATAGCTAAAGTGATGCTGGTGCATCCGGCGCAGGAAGCGATCATCGATCGAGAGCCCGGACGCGCTGCCGAGCACGGCGTCGATCCCGCAGCGCGGGCACAGCGCGGTCTGATCCGAGTCGGTCCACGCGGTGACGTCCGTGATCTGGAACGTCCGGAAGCAGAAGAAGCAACCGCACAGCGCGCTGTTGTCGAGCTCGGCGCGGTGCTTCGAGGCGTGTTTGTGAGCTTCGATGTAGATCGCGGCGGCGGCGGTGGCGATGGTCATGGATGACCGGCGGGCAACACCGACGGCACCTCCACACGTACCACGCCGATCGATCGAACCGCACTGTCATTCGGCGGTGCCGGTCCCGGCCGGCCACCGCGCCGCGATCTACTTGGCACGAGGACGTGCAGCCGGAACGGCGATCGATCGAGCTCGGGGCTACTTGACGGTGTTAAGCGACCACTGCAGCGAGTCGATCTTCAAGCCGGCGAGCGCGACGTGCGTCGTGTTCTCGCTCGGCTTCGAGATGTCGACTTCCCCGGTATCGGCGCCGGTCACGCTGACCGAGTTACTGCCGACTTTCGCTTGCATCGCGTTCGATTGCAGCTCGAGTCGACCGCCGCCGTCGGTGTGGCCATGCAGATCGCCGATCACGGTGGCTTCATTGTCGGCCTTGGAGATCGTGACATCGGCCGAGCCCGAGGTCTTGCTGTACTCGATCGCGGTCGTGAACATGTCGGTGAAGCTCGCGGACCGCGGCTCGGCACCGATGTCTTTGTCTTCGCGCTTCTGACGATCCGCGGCGCTCTTGTTCGCGTCTTGGCGCTCGTGCTTCGCCACGTCCTTCTCCCACGACTCGTGCTTCTTCTCGAGCCACTGCTCGTTGTCGCGTGATTCCTTCTCGGCTTTGAGCTCGGCCTTGGTCGGCGCTGCCGGATGGCTGCTGCCGCCGCTCGGAGCGCTAGAGGTCGACGAACCATCCGCGCTCGTCGACCCGGCGGCTTGCTCGGGCTCCGCCGCAGGCATGTTGGAGCGGACGTAGTCCATGACCTCTTGGATCACCGCGTTGACGTTGAGCGACAGCGGCTTGCCCTTGCCGACAATGTACTTGTTGAGGTTGAGGTCGAGCAGGTGGAACAAGCCACCGACGCGTAGGCGAACGATGCCCTCGGTGCCCTTGGTCTCGAGGTCGGCACCCTTGCCGGTCAGCCACGCCGGGCCGTCGAGCACGGGCACGACGCGCAGGTTCGTCGCGCCCGTCAGCTCGTGCTGGCGAACCTGGACATTGAGGTTGACGGTCGCGTTCGCCGGGATGCTGGCGTGCAGCATGCCGCGGCCGTAGAGACCGGGCACGAGCGGCGTCCTCGTCTGGATGTCCGCGTTCGTGACCGCGCTGGCGATGTCCTCGGTAACCTCGGTCGTGTGATCGTGGCTCGCGAGCGCGTCGGCGTGCGGACGCGGCTTGGCGGCCGGAGCCGACGTGCCGACGCCGGATCCCGCGGTCGGCGTGGTGACCGGAGCGCCTGCCCCGGACTTCGCGGCCGGCTTCGCGACGCCGGTCGTGCGACTGCCCTCGCCGCTCGCGTACAGGTTCGTGACGTTGACCGTCGGGGTGCCCGCGGCATCGAGCATAATGTGCACCGAGCCCGTGCGGACCGTGGCGTCGCCTTGCAGCACCGTGCCGCCGTTCTCCGACGAGAACTGGCCGTGGATCGACGATGACGTCGCCGAGACTTCGCGCGGCTTCTTGTCGGCCCCGAGCGTCAGATGCGCGCCGTCGAGCTCGATCTGCGCGCCCTTCGCGGTGTAGACGTTGCCCGCGTTATCGGTGATGTGCAGCGTGCCGCTGGCGTTGAGCATCGCCGCGCTCGCGGTGTAGCCGCCGCCCGCCGCCGCGGTCATCTGGAGATCGGTGGCGCCGGCGTCGAGATCGCTGCCCTTCACCATCGCGAGCACGCCGGCGAGCGCCGGCGGCATGCTCTTCTGGACGCGCGGATCGAGTAGCGCTTGCAGCTTGGTGGCGTCGCCGAACACCTCGATGTTCTTGAGGCCCGCTTGGTCGCCCTTGACGTCCGCGTGGCCGCCGACGCCATGCAGGCTCGCGGCGAGCGCGCCGGTTGCATCTTTGAGCTGGACCGAGAGCGCGTCGAACGACACGTGGTCGCCGTCGCTGCGCGCCCCGGTCAGGCTCGCGACGAGCTCGCCCTGTGGAACGCGGACGTGCGCCGAGACGTCGCCGCTGCCGATCAGCTTGCCGGCGTGCGAGGTCAGGCCGACGTCGGTCGCCTCGACCGTGCCGTTCGCTTTGATCTCGCTGCCGTAGTGCTCGACCATGTGAAACACGGTCGCGATCGGCGGCGGCAGCTCGGTGATGTGCTTGCGCACGCCCGCGAACAGATGGGCGACCTCGTGGGTGTCGCCATCAATCATCAGCTTCTTCGCCTTGATCCCGTAGTCGGTACCGGTCGTGGCGAACGAGTCGTGCGAGCCGTCGATCACGACGTGGGCGACCTGCGTCCCCTTGGCGTCGGCGAGCTTGGCATCGAACGTCGCGAAGTCGAGCTGGTTCTCGTGCTTGCCGAGCACCGTGCGGAAGCCGGTCATCGCGATGTTCGCTCGAGCGGCGCCCTCGACTTCGAAGTTCGCTTCGACGTCGTGCGCCGTCCCGACTTCGTTGCCGGCCTTGTCGGTTCCCGCGGTGACGTTGTTCAACGTGAGCGAGCCACCCGCCTGTGCGTAGAACTTGCGGACGAACAGGAACGCCGACTTCACGGCCTCGGGCAGCGAGCTGGCCTTGGCGTCGAGCGTGCCGAGCAGCGCGGCGAGGTTCGCATCCTCGCCTTGCGCGGCGATCTGGTTCGCATGGAACCGCGTCGTGCCCTTGGGCGCGTTGCCGGGAGACGAACCGCCGCTGATCGCGAGCGACGCGGCCTGCTTGCCGGCGTGATCGCGCAACTGCGCGGAGAACTTCGAGAACGAGATGTCGCCTTGGTCGCCGCCCTTGAACGCGCTGAGCTTGAGCACGACCGAGCCGCTCGCACCGGCGTCGAGCTGCGCGTCGAAGTCGCCGGTGAACTGCAGCTCCGACTTGTTGGCGCGCTTGACCGTCGTCATGTCGAGCGAGCCGGAGATCTCGCCGGTCACGCCGAGCTCGCGGATCGCTTGCATCGCGCCGCGCACCGCGGTCGGCATGTGATCGACGATGTCGGAGCCGGCCTTCACCAACTCCGCGACGTTGCCGTGCGCGGTCAGGTGGCCGATGTGGCCTTTCTTCTTTGCTCCGTTGACGCCGACGCTGGTGTTGTCGAGCTCGAGCGCCGCGATCTCTTGGTTCTGGTGATCGTGCAGCGCCATCGTCAGCTTGGTGAACGCGCTGTTGAGCTCGAGACCCTTCGCGGCGTCTTGCTGTTGCGCGACCAAGCCATCGACCTTGATATCGAACACGCCGAGCGACGGGAGGTCGAAGTGGCCTGCGAAGTCGCCGCGACCGGCGACCTCGCCCGAGACCGACGCCGCCGTGATGTTGTGCCCCGTGATCGTGCCGCTCGCGCTCGGCGTCAAGCCCACGCTCGTGACGAGCGCGATCGCTTCTTTCACGCCCGGGCGCGACGCGAGCTGCGGGTTCGACAAGAGGGTCTGCACGAGCGACGGATCGCCGGTGATGACGACGGTCTGGATCGTCGCGCCGGCGCCGACGCCGCTGCCGGTCGTCGCGCCCGCTGCGGTGAACCCATCGATCTCGACGCTCGCGAGCGTCTTGTCGGCTTTCTTCATGGCGGCGTACAGCCGCTTGAATCCGGCGTCGCCACCGCCGCCGCCCTTGCCGCCCATCGCCTCGGCGTGAAGCGCCTCGAACTTGACGTCGATCGTCGCGCCCGCCGGCAACAGCGCGGGCACCACCGGCAGCCCATCGGCCGGTGCGGGCTGCGTCGTCGGGGCCGGGGCCGGACCGTGCGCGGCCGGCAGCGTCGGCGTCGGCGCCGGCTTCGCGTTGGCCGTCGGTTTCGGCGCGGGCTGCGAGCGCTGCCACACCGCTGCGAAGCTCGTCCCGCCGCCGAGCTCGAAGTCGATCGGCGGCATGTCCGGGTACACCAGGCCGTGGACCTGAGCATCCGCGAAGTGCATCCCGCCGATCACCGACGTTCCATCGACGCCCGAGATGCTCATCCCGGTGACGATCAGCTCCTTGGCCGAGACGTGCTCCTTGCCGCGGACAAACACCGGGTCGTGGAAATCGGCGCGCGAGAACGTGACGTTCGCCGTACCACCGGCCGAGGCGTTCGCCTTGAGATCCTTGAGATCGCATTCGCCCGCGCTGAACGCCGCGGTGTGGACGCCCTCGATCTTGAGCTCCTTCGCGCTGAGCTCGGCGGTGCGATGCCACACGTTGAACTTGACGTACACCGATGCGGAGCCGCGGCCCGCGGACTCGAGCGTCACGACCTTCGCGAAGTTGCCGCCGACGATCAGCTGTCCGTAGTGCGCGGCCTTGCCGATGTCGAGATAGCCCTGCGCTATGCCGGTGAACATGCCGGTCAAGCCGAGGCCTTCGAGCTCGAGCAACAGCTCCGCGGCGTCGAAAGCGCCTTGCGCGCCGACCTTCGCGTCGTGGCCCATCCGGTGGAAGAACCCGGGCTTGTCTTCCGGCTTCGTCGTGGTCGCTGCGTGCGTGGCGCTGACCGTCGCGGTCGGCTCGGGCGTCGGCGTCGGCGTGTGAGTCGGCGCCGCGGTCACCTCGCTCGCCTGCTCCGGGCGCGGCGTCGGCGTCGGCGTCTCGGCGCCCTTCTTGCGGCGCACCTTGTTCGGCGCATGCGGCTCCGGATCGACCGCGGCGGTGTCGCCGGACGCCTTCATCGACACGATCACGCGTTGCACGAACGCGTTGCCGACCGAGCCGTGCAAGAGCCTGAACATCGCGTCGCGATCCGCGGGGAACTTCTCGACGATGTCGCTGACCGAGCCCGGATCGGGCGCGCCGCTGTGGCCCTTGATGTAGTGCTCGAGCACGAGCACGCCCGGACCTTGGTGATGCGTTCCAGGCGTCTTCGCGACGACGGGCGCAGGAACAGTCGTAGTGGTGTTTTGTACGTCCTGCGTGGCCACGGCCTTCATTATACGAGGGGTTGGCTGCGGACCTTCCGGCGGAGCGGTGCAATTCCCACCGGCACCCCGCCCGAGATCCTCCAGTGATCCCGAGAAGATCGAAGGATCGGACCTCGGAGCTCATCCGATGGTCAGGCGGTCTGCGTCGCGGTTGCCGCGAGCCTGCTCTCGGGTGCCTGGTCGAGACGCGCTGGCACCGGCCCCACTTCCATCCCGCGATCATCATCCGCTAGCAGGCATCTCATCGCTGCACTCCGCGCCCGCAGCTCGGAGCGAGTGACCGCGAGCGCGACGTATTGATCGAGCGCTACCTCGGCACGCTCGTGTTCGCGAGGTTCTTGTGCTTGCCGCGCAGCATGTTCGACACCTTGCGCGGCCACGACACGGACGTGCCGTACAGCAGCTTGCCGGCCGCTCGCTCGTCGACCAGCCCGGTGGTCGGCGTGACTCGCGACGCGCCGAGCGCGCGACCATCGGCGATCCGGATCGCGGTCACCGCACCGTCGCCTTCAAATGGATGGGCGTAGCGTCGGCCGAACTGCTCGAACTGCCCGGGGCCATTGCGATATAGCGTGCCGCGCAGCGACGGCGGCAGCTTGCCCTCGACGCGCAGCGGCTCGAAGCCGTGCTCGCGCGGCAAATTCTTCGTCCACATCTCGAGCGCGGGCGACACCGGGGCGACGACGGTGCCGGGCTTTGCGAACGCGACCATGGGTGCGCGGTAAACGCTTCACCTCGGCGCGGGGCTACGCTTGCGCACGAAGCCGGCGTGCGCGGGGTGATACAACGACGTCATGCCACCGCGGCTCACCTATCTCCACCTTGCAGCGACGGACGCCCAGCGCTCGGCCCGGTTCTACGAAGCCGCGCTCGGCTGGTCGATCGAAGATCGCGGCGGGGGTGACTTCCGATTTGCCTCGGAGGCGTTGCAACTGATCGGTCGTTGGTCACCTGCGACGTCGACCGACCCCGCGCTCGCGTACTACTACGTCGAGAACGTCGCGGACGCGATCGCGCGCGTCACCGAGTACGGCGGCGAGGTCGTGACCGCGCCGCGACTCGAGGGCGACACGCTGATCGCCACGCTGCGCGATCCCGCGGGTAATGCGTTGGGCATCTGGCAGTTCGCCGCGGCCGGCAAGGTCACGACCGGCTACGCGACGATCGGCGCGCTGCGCATGTACTACGAGATCCGCGGCGCCGGCGAACCGCTCGTCGTGCTGCACGGCGGGCTCGGCTCGACCGGACTGCACAACGCGAAGCTCGACGACCTCGCCGCGAAACGGCGGGTGATCGCGGTCGACTTGCAGGCCCACGGGCGCACCGGCGATATCGATCGTCCGCTGCGCTTCGAGCTGATGGCCGACGACATCGCCGCACTCGCGCGCGAGCTCGACCTCCCGCACATCGACCTCGCCGGCTACTCGCTCGGTGGAGGCGTCGCGGCGCGAGTCGCGATCCAGCACCCGGCGCTCGTCCGCAAGCTCGCGCTCGTCGCGACGCCGGTCGCTCGCCGCGGTTCGTATCCCGACGTGCTGGCGGGGATGGCGACGATGAGCGCGAAGGCGGCCGAAGGCCTCAAGCAATCGCCGGTCTACGCGAGCTATCGCGCGATCGCACCCCGCGTCGAGGACTTCCCGAGGTTGTGCGAGAAGCTCGGCGACTTGCTGCGCCGCGACTACGACTGGAGCGCCGACTTCGCGAAGCTCGTGCCGCCTGCGCTGATCATGTTCGCCGACGCCGACTCGATTCCGCCGCGCTATGCCGCGGAGATGTACGCGCTGCTCGGCGGGGGCGAGCGCGACGCCGGGTGGGACGGCAAGGCGCGTCCGCGGTCACAGCTCGCGATCATTCCGAATGCGACGCACTACGACGTATTCCAGGCGCCGCCGGTCGCGGCGATGCTCGAGGCGTTCTTCGCGGCGGGTTAGCTCCGCGCTTCGGCTCCTAACGTTTCTTCGAGATGTCGCGGCCGGTGCGCGACCGTCCGCGCGGTCCCGAGCGCTTTCGCCCGCCGTCGCCGCGCAGGGTCAGCGCCTCGGCGCGGGTCTCGATCGTCCCGCCGTGCGTGATTCCTGCGGCCATCGCGGCGGAGTCGGGCTGGATGTCATCGGGGTTGTGCATGCGGTCGAGCTGGACGAGCGGCTTGACCACGAGCGGGCGCTGGTCGTCGTCGAGTAGCTCGGTGTTCTGCTGACGATGTCCTCGTTTGGCCATACCCAACTGTTGCACAACCCCGGCGGTTCGCACGCATACTCCCGCGTGGCTTGGTTCGTCTATCTCGCGCGCTGCGCCGACGACACGTTGTACTGCGGAGTCACGAACGACGTCGCGGCGAGACTCGCGGCGCACAACGCGGGAAGAGGCGCGCGCTACACGCGATCGCGAACGCCGATCGAGCTGGTCCTGACCCGGCGCTATGCGACGAAGGGCCGCGCGCTGCAGGTCGAGTATCGCGTCAAGCAGCTGACGCGCCGGCAGAAACACGAGCTGCTCACGACGCCGAGGCTGCTGGTGCGGCTCGCTCGACCGGCGCCCACCGGTCCTTCAGCGCCAAGAACCGCTTCTCGAACACGTTCCAGCTGATCGCCGCGATGCCCGTGCTCGCCGCGAGTGCGAACACGGTGAACCCGACGTTCGAGAGCACGCGCGAATGGACGAGCGCGCCGACCCGGTCGATGTTGTAGATCCGGTTGAACAAGGGATCGAGCAACTCGGAGAAGATGTAGATGCCGTAGCTGTAGCGGCCGATCGTCGTCAGGATCGGATGGGCGAGTAGGCCTCGTGACGTCCGCGGTTGTGCAGCGCGCAGCACGATGCCGCCGAACAATGTCGCGGCGGCAGTGAAGCCAATGACCTGGACGGTATAGTTCTCGGCATCGAAGCCGCCGGTCGCGATCACGATCGCGAGCACCGCGATTCCGCCGACTGCGACGAGCGCGCGCGCGACCGCCATCGCGAGGTCCGGTCTCGCGCGAACGAGCACCGCGAGCAACGCACCGACCGCGAGCGTATCGAGCCGGCACGGAGTGAACGCATAGATCACCTGGGCCGGCGTGCCGCCATGCAACATCGCAGCGCGTAGCAACGGCGCGCAGATGACGATCGCAGCGGCGACCATAGCTAGCGAGCGTCGCGCGGTGAGGTACACCACGGCCGGCCACACGAGATAGAACTGCTCTTCGACGCTGAGCGACCACAAGTGCGTGAGGTTTAGCCAACCAGCCTTCCACGACTTGCCGCCGTGGTGGAACTCTTCGATGTTTTGCGCGTAGGCCCAGAGCCATCCTTGCTTGTGAAGAATCGCTTGGACCGCGTCGTCGGTCGGCAAGAAGTGCGGCGCGATCAGCAGCGCCGCGACCAGCACGGCGTAGTAGAGCGGAAAGATCCGCAGCGTGCGGCGGATGTAGAAGTTGCGAAAAAAGTGCGCGGTGCCCTTCGAGTCGAGCAGGATGCCGGTGATCAGGAACCCCGACAGCACGAAGAACAGATCGACGCCGACCCAGCCCGATTGCACCGCGCGGTCGACGGCGAGCCACGGCGTCGGGTCGACCGTGTGATAGATGATGACCGCGATGACCGCGAACGCGCGAAGCCCGTCGAGCGCGGCGACGTGACGGCGTGCAACCGGCGGAGCGCTCAAGCTACGACGATATCGCGAATGCGTACGAGACCGTAGCGCGCAGCGCAGACGGTCGGAGTTATCGGCCGGGTTGGGGCTGGGGAAGATGACGGCGAAGCCGCACCTTTATTAGATGTGGTCGATCACGCTGAACGCGAGGTGACCCTTTTCGAGCTTCACGACATTTGCGACCGGCTTGGCGATGCCGCTGCTCGCGTTCGTCGTCGTGCCGCTCGAGTAGATCTCGTCGATGCCGTCGTGGTCGCGATCCTCGAGCTTCTCGATCTTGCGCGTGATCGGCGGGCTCTTCGGCCCGTTCGATAGCGTGAACACCCAACCGGCGGCGAGGATCGTCCTCGGCGGCGTGACGATGAACCCGTAGAGATCGACGGTGTCGCCGTGCGTGACATGGGCTTCGACGTACCAGCCCGATTTCGGAAACGTACCCGGCAGGCAGTCGGTGACCTCGGTCTTGAGCTTCTTGTCGATCGCCATCGACGCGAGCTTCGGCGCGACGATCCTCTCCAACGTGGCTTTGGCCGGGCACACCGGCCCGACCTTCGCCGGTGGTAAGGCTTTGCCGGCGCCCGGACCGGCGAAGCTGGACACGCCGTGAAGCGACAGTGCGACGACCGCGACGACGAACAACAAGGATCCACGCATGCCGTGGTGGTAACACGAACGCGCGCGATCGTGAGCGCGCAACGTCCTCTACGACGCGCTTGCGGTCACGTGATCGGCACGGCACCCTCGCCGGATGGCCGATAGCACCGAACCGCGCAACGCCGCCGACTACATCAATCAGAACCTCGGCGGCTGGAACCGCGCGATGGGCCTGCGGTTCACGCGGGTCACGACCGAAGAGTGCATCGGCGAAGTCGTGATCGGGGACATTCACACGCAGCCCTACGGGATCGTGCACGGCGGTGTCCATGCCGGCATCATCGAGGCGGCGTGCTCCACGGGGGCGGCGATCGTCGCGCTCGCCGATGGCCGCACGGTCGTCGGGCTCGAGAACTCGACCTCGTTCTTGCGGGCGGCGCGCGGCGGCACGCTGCACGTGGTCGCGAAACCGTTGACTCGCGGCAAGCGGACGCAGGTCTGGGAAGCCACCGTTCGCGACGAACAAGGCCGCGCGCTCGCTCAGGGCCGTGTTCGCTTGCTGTGCCTCGAGCCCGGCGCCGACGTCGCGGGCAAGCCCGTCAATCCGAGCTGAGCTCGCCGATCACGCCCGGCGCTCGCACTGCGCGCTAAACAGGATCGCACAGGCTGAGATCCTCGCCTATTGACGAAGGATCCCGAGAGGATCATCGTGCGGCGATCGTGGCTCGATCTCAACCAGGCAAGGCAATTCGTCGCTCGCGTCGCCGTGGCACGCAGCTCAAACAGCTCGACGATTTTATCGTCGAAGCGCAACTCAAGAACGACCTCGGCGAATGGCGTCGGGGCCGTGCTGTTCGTGCATACATCGATGGACGAAAAGTCACGCACATCGCGGTCGACTTCGGCATCACACGCGGCTCCGTCAATCGCTGGCTCCAGTGGTACGACGTCGATCACGTTGAGGGGCTTCGGACTTCGATTGCCGAAGGCCCTGCGCCGAAGCTCACCGACGAGCAACGCGAGGCTCTGGGGATCATCATTGAACTGGGCCCGATGCAGGCAGGCTATCAGTCCGGTGTCTGGACCGGTCCGATGATCGGCGACCTGATCGAGGAGCGGTTCGGCGTTCGCTATCACAATCATCACGTGCCGAGGCTCCTGCACCAACTCAAGTTCTCGGTCCAGCGGCCGCGTAAACGGCTGGCCCGAGCCGATCTTGCGCGGCAGGCCACGTGGCTGCGAGAGACCTTGCCGAAGATTAAAAAAAAGCGCGCCAGTGCCGCGGCGTCGTTGCCTTCGGCGACGAGGCCAGCTTCTGGCTCGACGGGACGCTCCACCAAACGTGGTCCCGAGTTGGCTGCCAGCCCCGCGTAGACACGTTCGGCATGCGCAAGACGGCGCACGTCTTCGGCGTCGTTACGCTCGAGCAACGACCACGGTTCCACTACAAGTTTGCGCCCGTCTTCAACGGACTCACGTTCTTCGACTTCCTCAAGCAGGTCGTTGCTCGAACCCGGCGCAAGATCTTCCTGATCATCGACAACGGTCCCTGCCACAATCTCAAGGAAGACGGAAAGCTGTGGCTAAAGGAGAACCGCCATCGCATCGAGCTGTTCCGACTGCCGCCCTATTCGCCCGAGTTCAATGCGATTGAAGGTGTCTGGAAAGTGACCAAGAAACGAACCACCCACAATCGCTTTTACAAGACCGTCGAAGAGCGCGACACGGCCCTCTGCGCAACCTTCGCGATGTTTCAGGAGGACCCGAAGCTGATCGCGAATCACGTGGCCAGGTTCCTGTGATCCACAAGCCGTGCGATTCTGTTTAGCCCTCGCGGTTTCGCGGTAGGGTGGTCGTCCCGTGCGCCGCCGCAACGATCGCGTGATCATGAACCTGCCGGTCGAGCTGATCGCCAACGGCCGGAAGGTGCGCGCGGTCTCGCAGGACATCTCGCCGTTCGGCATGTTCATCCGCCTGTCGCCGCCACTGCCCGCCGGTACGATCGTGCAGATCGTGATCTCGCCGAATGGCTCGCGCGAGATCAGCGCGGGGCAAGTCACGCACGCGCTCGGCGAGCTCGAAGCGCGCGCGCTCGGCCGCTATCCGGGGGTCGGCGTCGTGTTCAAGGAGCCGATGCGACCGGCCGAGCTCGGGTTCACCGAAGCGATCGCGCGGCTGCTCGACGGCTCGGCGAAGGCGCGCGGCACGAGCGATTTGCGGATCCTCGTCGCCGATAGCGAGACCCGACTGCTCGAGCGGCTGTCGACCGCGCTGGGTAACGCCGGCTTCGCGGTCGCGACCGCGACGAACGGGCTCGAGGCGATCGGCTCGTGCCTGACCAAGCCGCCTGACGTCGCGCTGATCGAACGCGACATGCCGGTCGTCGACGGCTTGCACGTGCTCCAGGAGATGGGGCGGCACACCGAGCTCGCGAGCGTGCCGGTGATGGTCATGTCGGCGAATGCGAGTGACCTCGCGCGACTACAAGCGTTTCAGATCGGCGCGGTCGACTTCATCCCGAAGCCGTTCACCGTGCTCGAGGTCGTGTTGCGCGCCCGCCGCTGGGCACGAGCGAGTCAACGCGACACCGAGCGCGTCGTGCTGCGCGGTGCGCTCGCCGAGATGGGGCTGCCCTCGCTGCTCCAGATCATCGAGCAAGATCGCAAGTCGGGTCAGCTCGCCGTGACCTCCGACGAGCTCGTCGCGTGGATCGACGTGCTCGACGGCCGGATCGTCCGCGCGCGATCGTCCGAGCTCGATAGCGACTCGCGCACGGTGCTGATGAGCGTGCTCGATTGGAAGCGCGGCTTCTTCGAGCTATCCGCCTGTGCTCCGCCGATCGGGAGGGTCGAGCTCGACGCGTCGGTCACCCAGATCTTGCTCGAGCACGCCCAGTCGCGCGACGAAGCGATGCGCTAGCGCGGATCGATCCCGCCGCGCATGCAGATCGGCATCAGCGCTCGCTGGCGGTCGGGCGGCAACATCTTGAACCAGTGCTTCGCCATCGCGATGTTCCCCGCGCCGCACGCGGCCATGTAGGCGCTCGGATAGAGCTTCGGGTCGTCCTTGCAGTCGAGCGATCGCGCGAACGCGTTCAGCGCGCCGGCGTGGTCATTCACGCCGAGCTTCGCCCTACCCGTGTCGGCGAGCGCGGTCGCGTCACACGGGGGCGCGCTCTCGCTCACTGTCGAATCGCGGGGGTCGACACCCGCACGGAGGCAGATCTGAAGCAGCGGCAGCTGCCGGCTCGACGGCAGCAAGCTGTAATAGTGCCTCGCCTGTGTTTCGTCGTGCGCACCGCACGCGGCCATGTACGCCGTCGGATAGACGCTCGGGTCGTCCTTGCAGTCGAGCGATTGGGCGAGCGCTTTCAGCGCGCCGACATCGTCGCTCGCCCCGAGCTTCTTCCGGCCCTCTTCGGCGAGCGCTCTGGCATCGCAGGTGACGGTCCGAGCCGTGGGCGGTGCGTGCGACGGTGCGACCGGACCGCCGCCCGGCGCATCGCCGGTGCCGGCCACCGAGGTCGAGACACCGCCGCTAAGCGCGACCTGGGCGCCCGGCTCGACGATCACCGTTCGCGTCGGCGTCGTCGTCTTGACGTGCCCTTCGTAGACCGTGACCGTCGCGAACGCGACGACCGCTGCCGAGATCGCACTGCCCGCGAGCACTCGCTTGTCCATCAAGTTCATCGGAACCTCCACGCGCAGGCTCGCGCCTGTCGCTTCGACCGACGCCCCCACGGCGCCGGTGTCGAGCACGAGTCGGTGACCGCCGTCGACCTGCCAGGTCGCGTTGCCGGCGCGCTGGCTGACGACCAGATCGTCGCCGTGGCGATGCCACGTGATCTGCGCGCCGGGGTCGAGCGTCGCGATCGCCCCGGGAAGGACGAGCTTGCGCGCGTCGCTGCCGGCCGATGACCCATCGTCCGCAGACGACGTCGCCGGCCCCGCGGTTTCGTGGCTCGCACCCGGTGCGAGCCAGATCATCAGCACCGCCGCGACCGCGAGCACCACGACCGCCGCGCCGCCGATCAGTCGTTGCCGCGCGCGCGACACCATGCGCCGTGGCTCCGCGACCTCGAGCGCCGGCGCACCTTCGCGAGCGCGTGCGACCACTCCGTCGGCGAGATCGACCGGCGGTGGTGGCGCCTCCCACGCGGATAGATCGAAGTCGTCGCGCTCGTTGTCCTCGGTCATGCATGCCTCTCGAGGTCCGGAACGGTGGCCAGCAAGTGCGCGCGCAGCGTCGAGCGCGCCCGCGACAGGCGAGACTTGACCGTACCGAGATCGAGCTCGAGCACGGTCGCGATGTCGGCGTAGTCGAGCTCCTGATATTCGCGCAGCACGAGCACGGCGCGCTGGGCGTCGGGCAGCGCTGCCACACCGACGGCGATCGCATCGCCGAGACGCTTGCGCTCGCTGTGGCCATCGGCGCGCTCGGCGCTCGCGGGTTCGTGATCGAGCGCGGCGAGCTCGGGCCGGCGCAGCTCGTTGAGCGTGAGCCGGGTCGCGATCGTGAGGATCCAGGTCGACAGCGTCGCCGTGCCGGACGGATCGAAACCCGGCAACGCGCGCAACACGCGGACGAACGTCTCTTGCGCGAGGTCTTCCACGCGATGGCGGGCGCGCCCGACGAGCAGTCGCCAGATCAGCGCATGCACCACGGGGCCGAACCGCGCGATCAGATCGCGCCACGCTCGTTCGTCGCCGCTCTGCGCGCGCCGCAGCGTGAGCTCGTCGACCGGATCGGCGGTCGTGGCGGCGGCGGCGGCGGACATCGGCTCCAGGTATCACCCACTGGCGGGCAATTGGTTCCGGGGAATCGTAACTATTCGTCTTCGCTGGAGTCGTCCACGCGGAGAGCCTCGATCACTTCGCAGGCGGCTCGTCGCGATCCCGGGGCGGTCGCGGCGGATGGTCCGGCTTACACGCGAGCGTGTCCGACTCCGGCGGCGCGGGCTCGCATGTCCCCGTGATGTCGCGGTCGTGGATCGTGAATGCACACGGGTCGGCCTTCGCTTTGCTCGCGCAAGCATCGAACGCCTCCTTGGGCGGTGGACGATGCGGGCGCCGCGGCGGTTCCGCCATCGAGCTAGCAAAGGGCAGTGCGGTGAACAAGACGCAGGCGAGAACGAGGCGCATGACTTCCTTTCGAGGCCGCGCTCGTTGTACCGCCGCACCGATCGAGACCATCGGATCGAAATGCGGTGAAACGAGTGCGCCTCGTGTCGAAATATTTGCTACTAGCCGCGCCGCGCGCCGACGCGTAGCACCTGACCGTCGGCGCTGTCCTCGAGGGGCAGCTGATCGCACACCAGCTCTGCGATCACGTTGTCGACCAGCACGACGGGACGCGGGTCGGGGTCGTCGGCGCTCGCGTCGCCGAACAGGCTCCCCATCGTCGCGCGCTCGAGCAGCTCCGAGCCGCGATCGATCGCTTCTTCGAGCGTGTCGTTGAACGCTTGGCCGAACAAGCTGACGCCACCGTCGAACCGCTCGCGAACCTCGAGTGCGGCCTTCGCCGCTTCCATCGCGCCGGACTTGCCAGGCTGACGCGAAGCCAGCAAGGCAGAGCCCTCCTCGAACACGTGGACGTCCATGTCGTGACGCTCGGCGACCTCGGCGAGCTGCTTGTCGTGCTCGTCGCTCTGCGGCGGATCGAACGTCGACAGGAACACGAACGAGCTCGGCCCGTTGTCGACCGGCACCTTCGTGTTGCGCACCGGCATGACCTTGGTGGCGGGCTCGTGCGTGATGTGGCGGCGCCGCTCGTCGTCCGGCAGGGCCGGCAAGGTGATCATGCGTGCGAGCAAGTCGCCGGCGTTCGCGATCCGTTTCGCCGGATCTTTCTCGAGCATCGCCGAGATCAGCGCGACGAGCTCGGCGGGTGCCTCGGGACACATCGGCTCGATCGGCGCCGGCTCGCTGAGGAGCAGCTTGGCGCGGATCGCGGCGGCGGTCTTGCCCGCGAACGCCAGCCGCCCGGTCAGCCCTTCGTAGAGCACGCAGCCGAGCGACCACACGTCGGTCGCGCAATCGATGTCCATCTGACCGCGTGCCTGTTCCGGCGACATGTACGACGGTGTACCCAGCATCACGCCGGTCCGGGTCAAGACGCCCGCTTCGTTCGCGAGCCGTGCGATCCCGAAGTCGACGACCTTCACGGCATCGGGTGAACCGCCCGCGAGGATGATGTTCGACGGCTTGATGTCGCGGTGAATGACGCCGAGCGTGTGCGTCGCGGCGAGTGCAAACGCGACGCCCTTCGCGATCGTGACCGCCTCGCGCACGGTCGTTCCGACCGAACGTTGATGTACGGACAGCGTGATGCCGTCGACCCATTCCTCGGCGAGGTAGTGCACGCTGTCCGCGATGCCATGCGAGACGTATCCGACGACGTTCGGGTGATGAACGTTCGAGAGCGTGACCGATTCGCGTTGAAACCGCGCGAGATCGGATGGCCGCTCGAGCCTCAAGACCTTGAGCGCCACGATCTTTTGCGTGTGTAGATCGCGGCTCCGATAGACCGAGCCCATCCCGCCCTTGCTCGCCTGCGAAAGCAGCTCGAATCTACCGTCGACGACGGTCCCCTTTCGCATCCACCGAATTATACCGCGCCCTCAGTAGGGCTGAAAGGTGCAGGACGGCGTAGCGGGCCCACACACCGCTCCGCCGGCTTCGGCCATGCAGTCGTCGAGGGCCTGATCGAGCACCGCGTTGACGGTGTCGTCGTCCCAGCCGTTGCCGTCGCGGTCCTCCGACACGGGGAACAGCTCCCCGTTGGCCTCGTTGGCGGCCTCGCAGGTGACCGTCCCCACGTCGGTCCAGGCGGTGATTCCCCACACGTGCCACCAGCCGCCATGTGGGCGATGGAACCGCACCCAGTCGTGAGCCGGATGATAGCCGCGACGAGCGATGCGAATCCGAGGGTCGCGGTCGATGACGTGCGCCGGCCGGTGGTCGACGACGACCGCGTGGCTCTCGTCCTTGTTGGTCTTCGCGTTGTGGATGATCACCGTGTGCGGCGGGTTCGTGACCGGGTGCATCGGTCGCTCCGGGTGCGGCACGATGTGTACGCCGACGCTTCGCGCACCGGTCCGCGCGGGCGGGGCAGCCGCTCGGGGCGCGCGATGATGGTCGGGCGCAGCGCGTGCGGCGAGGGGAAGCGAACAGACGGCGAGCAACATCAGCCACGGGGTTTTCATCATGGGCCTCC
This sequence comes from uncultured delta proteobacterium, assembly GCA_963848295.1. GTDB lineage: Bacteria > Myxococcota_A > Polyangia > Haliangiales > Haliangiaceae > JABFXX01. Next base: position 2,047,294 of record CAWKDB010000010.1, read on the forward strand.
GTGCGCAACCTACGCGCCGCCGGCCGCCAGTTCGAGCGGCTCAACAGTTCGCCACATTTTCGTAGCGGTCGCGCACAGCGCGCGGCCCTGACACGCCGAAATCATGACGGTTGTCGCCAGGAGTTGGGCGGCGAGCGTTCCCGTGGGACGATGCCGCGATGAAACCGCCCGCATGGCTCGTCGTCGTGCTCGTGGGTGTCGCGATCGGCTTGCTGTTCGCCGGCGTGTCGACCTACGACTTCGTCCAGCACCTCGACCGCCAAGAGCACAGCCTGCACTGCTCGTTCATCCCGGGGATGAGCCACGGCACCGGCGAATCCGGCTGCCAGGTCGCGATGATGAGCTCGTATTCTTCGGTGTTCCGCTCGCGCGTGTGGGGTGGCGTGCCGATCGCGCTGCCCGCGATGTCGGTGTTCGCGTTCCTCGGGTTCTACTCGCTCGACTTGCTCGTCACCCGGCGCAAATCGGATCGCCGCGCGACCGGCTTTCTCGTGCTCGCGGCGTGCCTCCCGGCGGCGATGTCGCTGCTGATGCTCTCGATCTCGCTGATCAAGCTCGGCACCACGTGCAAGATGTGCATCTGCATCTATACGGCGAGCGCGCTGTGCCTGGTCGGCGCGATCCTGGGCTACCGGCGCGCGGTGCGTGGCCAGTCCGTCGGCTCGGCTAAGTCGCGTGGCAATTCTGCGGAGCTGCTCGAAGTTCCCGCGAGCGCGTCCAACGGCATGCTCGGCGGCATGTTCGGCATCGGCGTCGCGTTCGTCGCGATTCCGATCGTGATGTACCTCGCGATGGCGCCCGACAACTCGAAGTTCATCGGCACGTGCGACTCGCTGCCGAAACCCGACGACACCTACGGCATCATGGTTCAGCTCGCGAAGGGCGGCCCGAATGCCGCACCCGCGATCGAGATCTTCGACCCGCTGTGCCCGTCGTGCAAAGCGTTCGAGACCCGGCTCGAGGCGTCGGGGATGGCCGACAAGCTCGACCGAAAAGCGGTCCTGTTTCCGCTCGACAGCACGTGCAACTGGATGGTCCCCGAGGTCACGCATCCCGGTGCCTGCACGATCAGCGAAGCGGTGCTGTGCGCCGGCGATCGCGCGCCCGACGTGATCGCGTGGGCGTTCGAGGTCCAGGATCAGGTGCGCGAACAGACCAAGGCCGATCCGACCGCGGCGGCTCGCATGGTCAAGCAGCGGTTCCCGGAGCTCGCGGCGTGCGTCGGCTCGCCCGAGGCCAAGGCGAAGATCAACAAGTCGCTGCGCTGGGCCGTCGCGAACAACATCCACGTGCTGACCCCGCAGCTGTTCATCGATAACACGAAGCTGTGCGACGAAGATGTCGACCTCGGGCTCGAGTACGCACTCACGATCATGCTCGATCGCCACGCGAAGGGAACGCTCGCGCCGATCCCAGCGGCCGGCACGCCGATGCCCGCGGCTGTGCCCGCCGACACCAAGCCAACGCCGCCGAGCGACACCAAGGCCGTGCCCGCCGACACCAAGCCAACGCCACCGAGCGACACCAAGCCCGCGCCGCCGCCCGAGACCAAGCCCGCGCCGCCGCCCGAGACCAAGCCCGCGCCGCCGCCCGAGACCAAGCCGGAGCCGCCGCCCGAGACCAAACCGACGCCGCCGCCGGAGCAGACCAAGCCGACGCCGGACAAGTCGGGCGAACGCCCGACGCGTAGCGCCGCCGATGGCGGCGCGGAGGTGAAAGACAAGCCTGTGACGTCGCCATCCGAGACGGCGCCTACCGGCTCGGCCGCAGGGAGCGCACCATGATCGGGTTGCGCATCGCGATCGTCGCCGTGTTGCTCGCGATCCCCGCGACCGTGACCGGCATGTGGATCCACTCGGCCGAGACTCGGCTCGCCGAGCTGTCGGCGAGCGCGACCGACTCCGCGCCCGTCGCCGCCGCGTCCGACGTCGGTTACTGCAGCCCCGGTCTCAAGCGAATCCTGCGCCGCGTGCTGATGAGCTGCGGCCTCGTCGGCAACGGCGTCACGCGCGGCTGCCAGCCGGTGCAGGCGAAGAACGTCGCGACGATGAGCGGCACGGACTTCAACGCGCTGTTCAAGCCGATGAAGGATCGCGGCGGCATCGTCCAGTTCGATCTCGACAAGTCGGATCTCGATCCGGGTGCGCTCGCGCTGATCGATCAGACGTTCGCCGATCAACGCGGTGCGAGCTGGTTCTTCGTCGTCGCGCGGTCGTCGCCCGAAGGCTCGATCGAGCACAACCGCGAGCTGTCGAAGGCGCGCGCCGAAGCCGTGATGACCCACCTGCGCGAGAAGTTCAAGGATCCCGATCTCGACAAGGAGGTCGGCATGCTGTGGCTCGGCAAGGAGTACGCTCAGCTCGAGGCCGAGTTCTGCCAGTGGAAGCGCAGCTCCGGCGAAAAATGCGGACCCGAAGAGATCAACCGGAGCGCGTTCATCGCATGGATCGACTGCCAGCTCTGATCATCGCGGTCGTCGTCACCGCCGGGTGCGACTCCAACAAGGCCGAGCCGACCCCGTCGCGAACCGAGGTCGTCAAGACCGCCGCGCACGCCAAGACGACAGATGTCGAAGCGTTCTGCGACGTGTATGCCGCCGACGACAAAGGCCCCGAGCTCACGTTCCCGGAGCTCATCGGTACGGTGCCACCGCAACCCGCGGGCACGTGGCGCTGGCTCAACGTATGGGCGACGTGGTGCGAGCCGTGCGTCGCCGAGCTGCCGCGCATTCAGCGGATGAAGACCAAGCTCACGGCCGCCGGCCGCAAGGTCGAGCTCGCGTTCGTTTCGATCGACGAAAAGGAAGATGACATCACCGCGTTTCGCAAGGCGCACCCGGATACGCCGGAGACCGCACGCCTCGCGAAGCTCGACAACCAGGCCGCGTGGTTCTCGGCGCTCGGCGTCCAGCCGGCGACGCCGATCCCGCTACACGTGTTCGTCAGCCCTGCGGGCCACATTCGCTGTGCACGCGCGGGCGGGGTGCGCGACACCGACTACGACAAGATCGACAAGCTGCTGTCGCAGTGAACCGCGCGACTCGCGATCTACGGCCTCGCACGGTGGGTCAATCGGTCGTCGCGCGATCGTGGTCGTCGATGCGCGCGGTCGTCGCGGTCTCGAGCCGGCGCGCCAGCTCGGCGGCGGTCGGCGGCTCGAGCGACGGCACCTTCCAGATCCGCAACGTGCCATCGCGCGAGCCAGAGACGAGCTCGTCGGGCTTCGGCCACGCGACGCGATCGACCGCACCGTCGTGACCTCGCAACACGCGATGACGGCCGGTGTCGAGCTGCCAGACGCGGATCGTCTTGTCGTAGCTCGCGGTCGCGATCTCGCGACTGTCCGGAGAGAACGCGAGGTCCATGACGAGATCGCCGTGGCCCTTGAGCACGGTGACCAGCGCGCCGCTCGCGCTCCACACGCGGACGGTGCGATCGCCGAGCGCGCCAGCGATCAACTTGCCGTCCGGCGACGTCACGATGCGCTGGAGCTGACGGCCTTCGCTCGGAAGCTCGATCGTGTGTCCGCCATCGATCACGGCGATCGAATTATCGCAACGCGCGACGACGAGGTGATCGTCGACCGGATCGAACCGGATGAAGTTCGTGCACGACGGCGCGCCATCGCCGATCAGGGTGCGAGTGCCGTCGCGTTCGATCATCACGAGCTGGTCGCCGATCTCGGCGGCGACCCGGCCATCGCGCGCGACCGTCATCTTGCGGATCGGCTCGCCGCCGTCGACGATCAGCTTGCTCGCGCCAGTCGTGACGTCCCACGCGCGCAGCGTGCCGTCGAACGAAGCGGAGTACAGCGTCTTGCTGTCGTGCGAGAATTCTTCGCGCGACAATCGGCCGGTATGCCCGCGCAGCTCGAGCGGCGCGCCGACGCGACGCCGCAGCTCCATCGCACCGAGCGGATCCGACTCGGGCACGACGAGTAGCTCGCCATCAGGCGATGGCACTCCAATCCCGAGGCTGTGCGCGTCGGCCCACGAGAACAACGGCTCGCGCGTGCCGTTCGCGAGATCCCAGCGCGCGAGGCTCGTCGGGGTCGCGACCAAGGCGTGATCGCCCGCGACCTCGAGCATCGCGATCTCCGCGCCTTCGGTCAGCACTCGCGCGTCGCTGTGAGCCACCGGCCAGACGCGCAAGCTGCCATCGACGCTCGCCGTGACGACGAGCTTCTCGTCGGGCGAGAACCGCGCGCGATAGACATCGTCGTCGTGACCGGCGAGCTCGAGCGACGTGCCGGATGCGACATTCCACAACCGTGCGGTGCCGTCATCGCCGGCGGTGACGATCGTCTTGCCGTCGGCGGTGAATTGGATCGAGTAGATCGCATCGCTGTGGCCGCGGAGCGTGCGGGTCTGGCCACCCGCGATGTCGACGAGCAAGAGCTCGGGCCGCGTGCCGGCGAGCGCGAGCGTGCGCATATCCGGAGACCATTCGACCGCGTCGATCATGCCGTCGTAGTCGGCGAGCTTGTGCAGCGGGCCACCAGTGAACGGCACGCCCCAGACGGTGAGGCCGTCGTGCACGATCGCGAGATCGCCTCTGGGCGAGACGCCGACGTACTTCACCGCGCGCTCGGTATGAGCGATCACGCGCGGCGGCCCGGTCTGCGCGGTGTCGATCGCGACGACCTCGTTCGGCCCGACGACACCGACCCCGTGCGTCCAGTTGTTGCTCGCGACGGCGACGAGCATCGCGGCGTCCGGGCCGACCTGCTGATGCGTCCCGTCCAGGCCGACGAGGTTGACCGGCCCCGCCTCGTACTCGATCGCGACGCGCGTCCCCGCGGGGTCGAAGCGGATGTGTACGGGCGCACGACCGCGGTCGAGCAACGTGCGCGACGAGCCACCGGCGAGTGACCACGCGACGACATCGCCGAGCGACCCCGCGGTCACCGCGGTCTTGCCGTCGGGAGACAACGCGAGCACCACCGGTTCGGAGGCGGTGCGCCCGAGCACGCGGCTCGCTCCGGTCGCGACGTCATAGATCCGGACTGTCCCGTCGCGCACGCTCGCGACGATCGAGCGCCCATCCGGGGTGAACCGCGCGTCGTAGACCCAATCGCCCGGGCGCAACACGTGACGCGCGACCCCGAGCGAGACCGCCTCGTCGACGACGTCGACGACCTCGGAGCGATCGCGATCCGCGAGCGGATACAGCTTCAGCCACGCGACCGCTGCGGTGGGATCCTTGCGCAGCGACGTCTCGGCTTGGACGAGCACGAGCGCGTGCTTGCGATCTTCGGCCGACGAGCGCGCATCCTCGGCGCGCGCCCGTTCGGTCTCGGCGATATCGCGTTCGTCGACGACGCGGCGGAACGACATCACCCCGACCGCGGCCAACGCTAGCGCGCTGACCAGCGCCATCAGCGCGACGCCGCGATGTTGCGCCAGCTTGCGGCGAATGCGATGCCAGGTGGTGTACGCGTGCGCGCTGACCAACTTGCCGGTCTGGTAGCGGCGGAGATCCTCGGCGAGCTCGCTCGCATCGGCGTAGCGTTTCGCCGGATCTCGCGCCATCGCCTTGCCGACGAGATCGACGAGCTCGGTCGGGGCATCGACGAGCGCCTTCGGTGCGCCCGCGAGGACGTGGCTGATCACCGCCTCCGGCGCATCGGGATGCTCGGTCGAGACATCGAAGTACGGAGGCTCGCCGGCGAGCAGCTCGTAGAGCACCGCGCCGATCGCATAGACGTCGACGCGTTCGTCGCACGCCTCGCCGCGCGCTTGCTCCGGCGCCATATAGGCCGGCGTGCCCGCGACGCGGCCCGAGATCGTCGATGCGCTCGATCCGGCTGCGACGTGCTCGCCCGGCGGCTCCGGCACCGCACCCTTGTTATCGCGCGCCAGTCCCCAATCGACGACGATCGTCTCGCCAAACGCTCCGACCACGACGTTCGACGGCTTCAGATCGCGGTGGATCACGCCTTCGCTGTGCGCGTAACCAACCGCGTCGGCGATCGCGATGACGTGCGGCAACAGACCGAGCCTCTCGCGCAGCGTCTCGCGCTCGCCGATCAGCTCCTTGAGCGTGCGGCCCTCGACGAGCTTCATCACGTAGTACGGGTCGCCGTTCGGCCAACGCCCTGCTTCGTGCACCGGCACGATGCCGGGATGCTCGAGCCGCGCCGTGATCAGCGCCTCGCGCACGAACCGCGCTTCGTGCCACTCGTCGCGATGCAACAGCTCCTTGACCGCGACGGTTCGCCCGAGCCGCTTGTCGACCGCACGCACCACGCGACCGAGGCCACCGCGCGCGTGCTCGGCGACTTGCTCGTAGCGCTCGGGATCGTCGACCGGAAGATCGCCCTCGTCTTCGCACGTCTGCGAACGCGGCCCGCTCGTCGCGCGCGGCGACAGCGTGGCGGTGCGATCCGTAACGTCGGCCATGGAGCACCGGCAACCTACCCGGCAGACCTCAGATTCCCATGACTTGCGGTCGGTGGACGCGGTGTTTCGAGATTCGCGTAACCCTGCGGAGACGCTGGGTTAGCGCCCGGCCGAGATCGGGCGCGCGCTCGGGCTGATCTTTCCCATCGTTTCGTACTCCAGTTGGGCTGCCCGGCTGAGGTGATCAGGGCCTATCGGCTGCTTCGCGTTTGCGGCGAGGAACGCCGCGCGAATGACTGCATTTCGAATGCACCCGCCGCTCATCACGTAGGTCTCGGCGAGCGTTTCGAACGGCAGATCCGCGCTCACCGGTGCTGTTGCGGGAATCAGTGCCCGCCACAGTTGCCGGCGCTCGTCGGCTTCGGGCAGCGCAAACCGGATATGCACCGCAAGGCGACGGCGAAAAGCGTCGTCGATCGCGGACTCGTGATTCGTCGTGAGGATGCAGATGCCGGTGAAGCTCTCGATCCGCTGGAGCAAGTAGTTCACCTGTTGGTTCGCGTGGCGGTCGTTGCTCGTCCGGACCTCGGTGCGCTTGCCGAACAGCGCGTCGGCTTCGTCGAACATCAACACGGCGTTTCCGGCCTCGGCGGCGTCGAACAGTACCGCGAGGTTCTTCTCGGTCTCGCCGATCCACTTCGACGCGATCTGACTGAGATCGACTTGGTAGAGTTCCGCGCCGAGGCCGCGCGCGACGAGTCCGGCAGTCATTGTCTTCCCCGTGCCGGGAGGCCCAGACAGTAGAGCCGAAACGCCGAGCCCTCGGCCGAGCTTGCCGCCGAACCCCCAGTCCTCGTACACGAGGCGGCGCTCGCGCACGCGCGCGATGAGCTCCGCGATCGCGGTCTGCTGATCCGACGGCAACACGAGGTCCGCCCAGGTCTGCGTGACGTCGACTCGCGTCGCGAGACCGGCGAACCGATCGTCGATGGTGAACCGCAGCGCCGACTCTATGTGCATCGGTTTCATCGCCGCGCCACCGCAGCGTCGACACGCGGTTTCGCCGACGGCGGCTACGATCGCGGGAGCGAGTGGATAACGCCGGGCAAGGAGCTCGGCATCGCCGACACTCGCTTGCGGCAGAGCGCGACTCCACAGCTCGGCATACTGCGCCTGAGATGGTGGAGCGAGCTCGACCGCGATTGGAGCGCGGCGCCACCGGCGGCCGCGTAGCGATGCCGCGGTGGCTGCTATGAGCGGAAGTGAACCGAGCTCGCGCTCGACGAGCACGAGGGTACCCTCGTCGAGCTCGTCGAACGCGCGGAACAGCGGAACGAGGTCGAGCAATCGGCACTCACGGGCGATCCGTCCGAGCTGGACGCGCAGCTCTGCCTCGTCGGTGGCAAACGTGCCTGCTTCGATAACGAGCGCGCGCTTGCCTTCCGCTGCGAGGCCGGCGGCGAGCAACGTGCGCCGACCGGAGCCGCCGCGTCCATGCGCCACGACGATCCCGCCGGCCTCGTCTTGCAGCGCCGTGCGCATCTTGTCTCGCACTCCGGCGGCGAGCATGAGGGTGGCGAGTGCGCTCGCGGGCGTAGCGTCGACGCTCGCGATCCGGTCTAGCGCCGGATCGAGCCGCGCGAACCCCGTCGCGAGCTCGATGACACGCTCGGACGCGCGAATCCTCCTCCGCGCAAGCGCCGCGTGCCGGTCGGCGGGATCGAGCTCGACGAGTTGATAAGCGACCAGCTTGGACGCGAGCTCTGCGATCCCGAGCGACTCGTTGCGGTCGTAGACGATCGCGAGCAGCGCGCCGAGGGTCGGCGATCGCGGGTCGTCCGCGAGCGCCGTCACGAGCTGCCGGATCCGAGCGTCGAGCTCGTAGCCGACGAGCACCCACAAAGCCCGCAGCTCGGTCGGCGATAAGCCAAGGCGATCGCGCAAGAGCCGTAGATTTCCATCATCCGAGGTCTCGGTCGGCTCAGGCGAAATGTCGGGCGCCGCGGCGTTAATCAGTCCCGCCTTGCGCGCACGAGAGATCGCGGCGAGCACGTCGTCGAGCGTGCGAGCGAGGTCGGCGGCGAGACGCGCCGGAGCCTCGAGGGTCAGTTGCACGTCGACCTCTGCGAGAACGCCTGGGAGAGACGCTCGGTGTCGGCGGGGTTGAGCAGATCCACCGACGTGATCAGATCGTGACACGAGGCCTCGCTGCTGAGGCAAACCGCTGCGATGTCTCTCAGCAGAGAGTGCGTCCCCATCCACTGCCATTTCGCTTCCTCGTTCACCAGGGGTTGGCCAGCCAAAGCCCCGACATCCCGCACGTACCACCCTGCTTGGCGGCACAACTCGAGATACGAGCGACCCGCCTGGTGCGCCGCTTCGTCGAACGGCACCGGCGTAGGACGAGCCACGAGGATCGTTACGCCGCTCGCGATCGCTACCGCGCCGAGCGCCGTCCGCCAGCGCGTGCGTCGCACGAGCAGCGCAGCAAGGCCCGAAGCAATGACTCCAACGACGATGATCTCGATCATGATCAGACCTCCAGGTTCTCGAGCGACAAGCTCTGAACCTTCTCGGTGAGATCGACGATGTTCTTCTCGTCGATCTCGGGCGCGTAGTGACAGTCAGCGGTTTCGCGGTTGTAGATGAGCTCGCCTAGGCAGTGGTGACCTGCAGCATAGGAGCCTTGTGGCACGACAGCGGTCATCAGCTGTGACCAGTCGCTCCGTCGCACGTAACCATCCGCCGTGATCAACAGCGATGCGATCGGCCAGGCGTCTGTGCCGTGCTCCACGATCCGAATCGCCTTGTTGATCTTCAAGTCTCGAACGCGGCCCGCGTGCATCAGCTGGCGGCGAACGTCGGGGCCGACATCGTTGAGCCGCATCTTCTGCTTGAGCGTTCCAAACAGATCGACCTGGATCTCGAGAATCCCGTGTAGCGACGTGCTTGGCTCGCGCAGCGTATCGGTGTCGATCGCGAACGGGTCGACGTTGCCCTTCACGATCTCTGCGCCGCGCACATCCGCACTCGGTGACACCGCGCCCGGCAACTTGATCGCACCGCGCTGACCGTTGTTGCTCTCGTCCCACGAGTCCCATCCCCGCATCGCGCCGACGTGCGCCTGCCCTACGAGGTTGACCCAACCAACGAGCGCCGACTGCTTCGCGGCCTGCACTATCGGCTCGCGCGACGTGGCGAGAGCCTCGAGCGTTGTACTCGCGACTTTTTCAAGCGCCTCGGTATCGAGCTCTGCGAGCCGATCGTAGTGAACGGAGAGCTCGCTCATGAACCGATGCTTCGTAGCCGCGAGCGCGGCGCCGAGCGATTCTTCATACGCCGTGCGCAGATCGTCGATCATGGCGTCGCCGGCCAGCGGGTCAGACTTGAACGCGCCCTTGACGCTCGAGCGGAACGCGCTCGCGAACACCTTCGCGGCCCCCTCGCTCACGACGCCGTCCAAGATGATCGGAATCAGCGCCGCTCCAGCCTCGGCCAGCGCGAGCGAGGCCGCCAATCGGACTAGCTGGCCGAGCAGGCTTGGCCGAGACGGCTGCTCCGCGCGTTCGATCGAATGCTTCGCTTCCTCGATACCGTCTCTGACGTGGTCGAGCATCGTCGATTGAATGTTGATGATCTGATCAAGCACCCCTGCGCGATGGACCTCGGGCGCTACCGCGGACGGCTTGGGAGCCTCTTGCGACCGCGACGCCGCTATGTTGCGAACGATCGAGCCGACCGCATCACCGTAGGCGGCCAGGCCCGGACGGCGTTCCGGTTCACGGTGAGCTGGCGCAACCGCCTTCGCCGGCGCTGCCGAAAGCTTCTCCGCTGCATTTCCGCTTCCCATACATTCCTTTCGACGTACGCTCGCGATCGGCTGTCATCGATACGCGGACGCCGGGGGAGCACCGCAATAGTCCTTGTCCGTCGTCCGCACGAGCTTGTGGGCAGCGTTGAACTGATAGCGGTGCACGACGTGCGCGGGTCGGCCGTTCGGACAAGGCGAGTCGGACTCGGTGTCGCGAAACCACACCGACGCGGCGGCGAGCTTGCGCGCATCGGTCGTCGCGGAGCCGCCCGGCAAGAAGAACGCCGGATCGACGAGCGCCATCGCGAGCTTGTCGGCCTTGAGCACCTTCTTGTATGGCGCGGCGCGCTTCTCGGCGACCTCGTCGAACTTCTTCTTACCGGCGGCGCACCACTTCGCCATCGCGGCGCCGAGCGTGGTCTGCGCGTCGCCGACATCGACCGGGTCGGTATCGGCAACGCCAGCGGCCTTCGCCAGATTGTAGGCATTGATGCACGCTCCGTAGATCGCCGCGTCGGGTGGACCATGCGGGGACTCGGCATCGTGACGCGCGAGCCCGAGCCATTGCTTCGCCGCCACCATCGCCTCGGCCGGCACCATCCGTTCGCACAGCCGCTTGGCTTCCGGCCACGGATGCTCGCCCGCGTCGAGCCCGGGCGCCGGGGTCGTCAGCGTAAACGTCGCGGTCTCGGGCACGTGGGCCGCCGCGATCTTGTCGAACACGGCCATGCAACCCTTGCTGGATCCGCGGACGCCCCACATCCCGCCGGCGTCTCGCCACCATACCGACGCTTGCTGCCCGAGCTGGTAGAGCAAGTAGTCGTTCTTGTCGTCGGCCCGCGCCGTGCGCGCACCAACGATCATCACCGCCACCATCAGAATGCGTTTCGCCTGCTGGAGTCTTTCCATGGACGGCTGTATCGACCGCCGCTCGCCGCGGTTGCGGGCCGCGAATTACCTTGGAAAGTCGATGCGTTGGTCGTGATCGGGGGTCACGAGCTTCGTGTAGTGCCTGCCGCGCAGCACCGCCTCGATCGTGACCGCGGTGTCCGACTGCTGGACATGCAAGGTCAGCGGCGTATGGCCGGCGGGACGACCGTTCACCGAGATCGAGCCGGCCGGGCGAGCGTGGATCTCGATCTCGACCGTGCCGTCGTCGCGCCGCGGCGCCGATGCGGTATCGCCGTGGTGAACCTCGGGCTCGCCGTCGTCCGACTTCGAGCCACCGCTCATCATCACGAGCACGACGACGATCGCCAACGCGATCACGCCGGCGACGATCGCGATGCCGACGAGCGGCGGCCGACTCGGCGAGCTCTCGGCCATCACCGATCGACCCGTGCCCCGCGCACACCGACGAGCATGATCGCGAGCATCGGAATCCGTTTCATGTCATCGCTCCCGCGCCGAGCCTATCGCACGCGAGAACCGGTGCGCTATGGTCCCCGCATGACTCACCCGATCCGTCGCGTCGCCGTGCTCGGTGCCGGCGTGATGGGCAGCGGTATCGCTGCACACTGCGCCAACGCCGGCCTGCCGGTCGTCCTGCTCGATATCGTTCCGCCCGACGGCAAGGGCGCGCGCAACGCGTTCGCCGCGGGGGCGATCGAGAAGCTCAAGAAGGCGAGACCCGCGCCGTTGATGCATCCGCGCAACCTCGCGCTGATCTCGATCGGCAACTTCGACGACGACCTCGCGAAGATCAAAGACTGCGATCTCGTGATCGAAGCGATCGTCGAGCGGCTCGATCTCAAGATGTCGCTGTTCGAGAAGATCGAAGCCCTCGCGCCGCCGCACGCGATCATCGCGTCGAACACGTCGGGCTTGCGAATCGCGGACATGCTCGTCGGTCGCAGCGAGACGTTCCGCAAGAACTTCATGGTCACGCACTTCTTCAACCCGCCGCGCTACATGAAGCTGCTCGAGCTGGTCGCCGGCCCCGAGACCTCGGCGGACGCGAAAGGCACGGCCGAGGCTTTCGGGCGCGAGCTACTCGGCAAGGGCATCGTGTGGGCGAACGACACGCCAAACTTCATCGGCAACCGCATCGGCCTGCAGTCGATGATGACCGCGATCCACCTGATGCTCGAGCGCGGTCTCGCGCCGGAGGACATCGACGCGATCACCGGCCTCGCGATGGCGCACCCGAAGAGCGCGACGTTTCGCACCGCGGATGTCGTCGGTCTCGACACGGTCGGGCACGTTTCGGAGAACTGCTACAACACGCTGACCAACGACGAGGATCGCGCGGTGTTCAAGGCGCCCGCGTACATCACCGCGATGATCCAGAAGGGTCAGCTCGGCGACAAGACCAAGGGCGGCTTCTACAAGAGGCAAGGCGACGCGATCGCGACGCTCGATCCGAAAACCGGCGAGTACCGCGCGAAGGCCGGCGACGAAGCGATCGCGAAGGCGACCAAGGCGGTCGCGAAGATCGAAGATCCGCGGGAGCGCCTGCGCAAGCTCGTCGCGATCGATGGGGTCGCCGGCCAGTTCGCATGGACCGTCCTGTCGCGCTCGCTCGCCTATGCGGCGCGGCGGATTCCCGAGATCACCGAGTCGATCGAGGCGATCGACAACGCGATGAAGTGGGGCTACGGGTGGGATCTCGGCCCGTTCGAGACGTGGGATGCGCTCGGGTTTGCGGCGACCGTCGATCGGATGAAAGCGGACGGCATCACGCTGCCCGCCTGGATCGACAAGATGCGCGCCGCGAAGGCGACGGCGTTCTACAACGACGACCGCATCTGGGATGCGCAGCGCAGCGATTACGTGAGGCGTGCGATCGATCCGCGAGAGATCACCGTCGAGAAGATGCGCGTGGGCGCATCGCCGGTGCTGAAGAATGCGGGTGCCGAGGCGTGGGACCTCGGCGACGGCGTGCTCGGCCTGACGTTCAAGAGCAAGTCGAACTCGATCGACGCCGACGTGATCAAGATGATCCACGACTCGGTCGATCGCGCCGAGCGCGAGTTCCGCGCAATGGTGATCTGGAACCAGGGCGAGTTCTTCTGCGTCGGTGCGAACCTCTTCGCGGTCGTCGTCGCGGCCGGTCAGAAGCAGTGGGACCAGCTGCGCGAGATGATCAAGGGCTACCAGTACGCGACGCAGCGCATGAAGTACGCGACGGTGCCGGTCGTCGCCGCGCCGTACAACATGACGCTCGGCGGCGGGCTCGAGCTGTGCTTCGGCTGCGACGCGGTGCAAGCCGCGGCCGAGACCTACTCCGGTCAGGTCGAGGTCGGCGTCGGGCTCATCCCGGGCGGCGGCGGCACGATGAACATGCTGTGGCGCGCGCTCGAGGGCGTGCCCGAGGGCACCGACATCGACACGTACGCGTTCGTCACCCAGGTGTTCAAGAACATCGCGCTCGCGAAGGTCGCCACCTCGGCCGAGGAGGGCAAGGCGCTCGGCTACTTTCGCACGACCGATGGCGTGTCGTTCGATCGCGCGCGTCAACTCTACGAGACGAAGCAGCGCGCGATCGGGCTCGCGAGCTCCGGCTATCACGCGCCGACGCCACGGGCTTACAAGCTGCCCGGCGAGAGCGGCATCGCGACGTTGCAGATGCTCGTCAACACGCTCGTCCACGGCAAGTACGCGAGCGACCACGACGCGAAGATCTCGATGAAGCTCGCGAACGTGCTGTGCGGCGGTCCGGCAGGCCACACGCGCCCGGTCACCGAGGACGAGATCCTCGAGCTCGAGCGCGAGGCGTTCTTGAGCCTGTGTGGCGAGCCGCTGTCGCAGGCGCGCATGCAGTACATGCTCCAACACCAGAAGCCGCTGAGGAACTAATCATGACCACCGAGATCGTCATTGCAGAAGCAGTTCGCTCCGCGGTCGGCCGCGGCTTCAAAGGCTCGCTCGCGACGAAGCGCCCCGACGAGCTCGCCGCCGATGTGATCCGCGGTTTGATGGCTCGCGTCCCTCAAGTGCGCGGCAAGATCGACGACGTCGTGCTCGGCTGCGCGATGCCCGAAGGCGAGCAAGGGCTCAACGTAGCGCGGTTGATCGCACTGTCGGCTGACCTCGGCATCGAAGTGCCGGCACAGACGATCAATCGCTTCTGCTCGAGCGGCTTGCAGGCCATCGCGATCGCCGCGGGCTCGATCGCGATCGGCTCGAACGACGTCGTGATCGCAGGCGGCGTCGAGTCGATGACCATGGTGCCGATGACCGGCTTTCATCTGTCGGCGTCGCCGGACTTGATGGAGCACATGCCGGGTGCGAACACGCCGATGGGCATCACCGCCGAGAACGTCGCGAATCGGTTCGGCATCACGCGCCAGATGCAGGATGAATTCGCGCTCAAGTCGCAGATGAAGGCGAAAGCGGCGCTCGAGAAGAAGGCGTTCGCCGACGAGATCGTGCCGGTCCGCGCGATCAGCTTCAAAGACGGCCATCGCGTCTACAAGGACTTTGCCATCGACGAGATGCCGCGCCCCGACACCACGCTCGAAGGACTCGGCAAGCTCCCGCCGGCGTTCGCGCAAGGCGGCAGCGTGACCGCCGGCAACAGCTCGCCGATCTCGGACGGCGCCGCGGCCGCGCTCGTGATGACCCGCGCGAAAGCCAAGGAGCTGGGCATCGCACCGCTGGGTGTGCTGCGCGGCTTCGTCGCGGTCGGCGTGGATCCCGAGATCATGGGCATCGGGCCGCTACCGGCGGTCAAGAAGCTGCTCGCGAAGACCGGCGTACCGATCGATCAGATCGACCTCTTCGAGCTCAACGAAGCGTTCGCGAGCCAGTCGGTATACTGCCAGCGCGAGCTCGGCATTCCCGATGCGAAGATCAATGTCAACGGCGGCGCGATTGCCCTCGGACATCCGCTCGGTTGCACGGGCGCCAAGCTGACGGCGAGCGCGCTGTACGAGCTGCGCCGGCGCGGCGGTCGCTACGCGGTCGTGACGATGTGCATCGGTGGAGGCCAGGGCGCAGCAGCACTGTTCGAGAAGCCGTGAGAGCTTTGCGGTTGGCGAGAGTCGGGGTGGCGTACTAGTCTGCGCCCGTGCGTTTCTCCGTAGCCTTCGTCTCACTCGCCCTCGTAGTCGCCTGCAAAGGCAAACCGCGCCATAAAGATCCCGGCCCGGCGATCGCGGTGAAAGCGACCGGCTCGGGATCGGGGTCGGCCGCGATCCCGTCGGGACCACGTCCCGACATCGAGCTCCCGCGTGGGACGGGACTGCCACCGGCGAAGACGACCGCCGCGTTGACCAAGGCGCAGCTCACGAAGCTGTCCGAGATCAAGGTTCCGCGCTTCCTTCTCAAGGTCCAGCTGTTGACCGACGTCCTATTGGTCGCGCGCCAGACCACCGACGACCATCCGAAGATCGCGGCTACCGTCGTGATCTCGCCGTGCCCGGGGCCCGAGTGCCGGCCGCTCGAGCTCGCGAAGTGGCAAGCCGATCCGGCGCCCGCGAAGACGGGCCTCGATCCGGACCTCGCGGCCCGGCCGGACACCAAGTTCGAGCTCGGCGAGGACGAGCTCGACGGGCAGAAGATGATCTCGTCCTACCAGCTCGGCTACTGGTTCCAGAGCGGCGATGCCGGCAAGTGGACGGACATGTATTGCCTCTACTTCAACGACACGATCAATCGCATCCACGTCTGCGCCGAATACAAGGACGATCCGGCGAGCAGCCTCGACGCGATGGTCAAGCTCACGCCGAAACAAGATCTCGTGAACACCGCGAAGGCGTTCATGGACCTCTATACGCAGGCGTGGGCTGCGCCCTGATTACTTCTTGATCGCGATCTTCCGGGGCTTGGCTTCGGCGCGCTTGCCGATCGTCAGCGTGAGCACGCCGTTCTTGAGCTCGGCATCGATCCGATCGCCGTCGGCGACCTCGGGGAGCGCGAAGCTGCGCGAGAACGAGCCGAACTGACGCTCGTAGAGCGCATACGACTCGCCCTCTTTGCGTTCCTCGGCCTGGCGGCTACCGGAAACGGTCATGACCCCATTATGAACCGCGATGTCGAGGTCCTTTTCCTCGACCCCGGGCAGATCCGCCTTGAGCACGAACGCCTCGATCGTCTCTTTGACTTCGAACGTCGGCGAGAAAGCGGATGCGGGGGTAGCGCCGAACAGCGGGTCCCACGCGAACAGATTGCGAGCAAACGCAAACGGGTCGCGCGTGACGACGCGCGGGGCATTGTTATTGGTGCGAAGAGCGAGCGCCATCTGAATCCCTCCTGTGTGGGGAAGAAATTGGTTGTGTGTTCGTTGTAATCACCGTCGCCTTGAAGGCAACGGCTTGACGACCGCATGCGCGGTGCTTAGGCGGCCAGGCTCGCGCGGACGTAACAGCGCGGCTTGCCGTCGTCACCCGCGATATGGCCCGCTGCACCGAGCGACCCGCCCGCTTCGTAGAGCCGCAGGTGGACGCGGACGCGATCGCCCGCAAAGCTCGGCTTGCGATAGGCGATATCGATCGCCTTCGTCTTCACTTTGAGCGAGTGCCCACCGGACGCGAGTCGGCGATTGACCGCTTCGAGAAACAGCCGGATGTAGACGAGCGAGTTGACATGCTGATTCGAGTCGGTCTGATCGAGCGTGAAGCACTGCTCGGCGGGATCGGCGGTCAGCTCGTCGAGCCAGCGCGCGCCATCGGGTGCGTCTTGCGCGGTCGCCGGCGCGGGGGCGCGATAGCGAGCATCGGGGATAGCTGGATAGCCCTCCACGTCGAGCCTCACGACACGGCGCTGGTCGGGCGGCGCGAGCAACCGGGTGAACGTGTGCTCGGCAAACAGCGACCCGGCAGGAACCAGCTCGCCGTCGCCGCGCTTACCGATCCGGCCGCCGACCCCGCGAAGCTCGCACCACACGTTCATGAACAAGCGCGATATCGCGTCGCCCTCGCGGTCGTGCGCGAGCTGAAAGCCAGCCGAGATCTCGACTTCGCGGTCGATGCGAATCGGCTGATCGTGCGCGACCATCGTCATCCGCGTGAGGATCGGGAGGACGCCTTGCTTGATCGCGTTGCGCGCGCCCGGGTGATCGACGAGCACGGTGTGCCACAGGCCGCCGAGCGCGGGCGGAATCGCGATCGGAATCAGCCGCGCATCTTGAGTGATGTCCTCGTAGCGCAGATAGAGCTTCTCGGTATTGGACTGCGTGGCTTCGATCGCGGGCATCGGCGGCGAGGGGAACGACATCTCGCGCAGCATAGCGTAGGGTCGCGCGAGGAATGCCGTTGCTGCAGCCCTTGCCGATAGACGCGGTCCTGCCCGCGCTGGTCGAGGCGGTGCGCGAACGCGGCGTCGCGGTGCTGGTCGCGCCCCCGGGCGCCGGCAAGACGACGCGAGTCCCCGGAGCGCTGCTCGAGCTCGTCCAAGGCTCGATCGTCGTGCTCCAGCCGCGCCGGCTCGCCGCTCGACTCGCGGCGGCACGGATCGCGAGCGAGCGCGGCGTGGCCCTCGGCGGCGAGGTTGGCTATCAGGTGCGGTTCGATCGCAAGGTCGGGCCGACGACGCGGATCGAGCTCGTCACCGAAGGCGTCTTGACGCGGCGACTGCTCGGTGATCCGGACCTGCGCGGCGTCGGCTGCGTGGTGATCGACGAGTTTCACGAGCGCCATCTCGACGGTGACCTCGCGCTCGCGTTGTTGTCGCGTCTGCGCGAACGCCGGCCCGAGCTGAAGTTGGTCGTGATGTCCGCGACGCTCGACGCCGAGCCGGTCGCCGCGTTCCTCGCGAACGCGCCGGTGGTCCGCTCCGAAGGCCGGACGTTCCCGCTCACGATCGAGTACGCGGCTCGACCCGACGACCGTCTCCTCGGCAAGCAAGTCTCGGCCGCGGTGCGCAAGCTCGCGCAGGCCGGGCTCGATGGTGACGTGCTCGTGTTCCTCCCGGGTGCCGGCGAGATCCGGCGATGCACCGAGGACCTCGCGGATGCGGCGGCGCTGTTCGATCTCGCGATCGTACCGCTTCACGGCGACCTGCCGAGCGACGAGCAAGACGCCGCGGTCCGCCCGAGCGCGCGACGCAAGGTGATCCTCGCGACCAACGTCGCCGAGACCTCGGTGACGATCGACGGCGTCACGTGTGTGATCGACAGCGGGCTCGCGCGGATCGCGAGGCACTCGCCGTGGTCGGGCATCGCGAGCCTCGAGATCGAGCCGGTCAGCCGCGCGAGCTGTACCCAGCGCGCCGGTCGGGCGGGTCGGACCCGGCCTGGCCGGGTCGTGCGGCTGTACACGCAACACGACTTCGAGACCCGGCGGGCGTTCGAGCCACCGGAGATCGCGCGCGCCGACCTCGCCGGCGCCGCACTCGAGCTGCACGGCGCGGGGCTCGCGGGCCTCGGCGCGTTGCGCTGGTACGAGCCGCCGCCCGAGATCGCCGCGACCGCGGCGGAGGACGTGCTCGCGCGACTCGGCGCGGTCGGCAACGGCGCGATCACCGAGCTCGGCCGCCGCATGCTGCGGTTCCCGGTGCACCCGCGCCTCGCGCGTCTCGTGTGCGAAGCGGAGGGTCGCGGGGTCGCGCGAGAGGCGTGCCTGATCGCGGCGCTCGTCGGCGCGCGCGAGCTGCGCCTCGAACGACGCGGCCGATCCGCCGAAGCGAAGCTGACGTCGCCGTCGGACTTGATCGACGACCTCGACGCGATGCTGGACGCGCGCCACGGCGGGTTGCGCGCCGATCGGCTGCGCCGCGACGGTCTCGACGTCGGCACGGCGTTCGCGGTCGACCGTGCGGCACGCCAGCTGGAACGACTCGTGGACCTTCGAGTCCGCGCCCCGGCGAGCGATGCGGACCTCGATCGCGAGCTCCAGATCGCGATCCTCGCGGGCTTTCCCGATCGCGTCGGCAAGCGGCGCAGCGCGCGCAGCGCCGAGATCGTGCTCGCGGGCGGAGGCAGCGCGACCCTGGCACCGAGCTCCGCCGTGATCGACGCCGAGCTGCTCGTCGCGGTCGACGTCGCCGAAACCGGTGCGCGCGGCCAGGCAACGAAGGTCCAGATTCGCCGAGCCAGCGCGATCGAGCCGGCGTGGTTGCTCGATCTCTACCTCGATCGGATCACGGAGGTCGACGAGCTGGTGTGGAACGCCGCGAAGGAGCGCATCGAGCGCGTGACCCAGCTGTCCTACGACGGCCTGGCGATCGACGAGCAGCGCGATGTCGACGGCGCGCGCCGCGCAGGGCCGGCAGCGGGCCAGCTCCTCGCGAAGCAGGCGATCGCCGCCGGCATCGAGCGGTTCGTCGACAAGGACGCGCTCACCGAGTGGCGCGCTCGCGTCGGTCTTGCCGCGAAGCTGGCGCCCGATGCGGGCCTCGTCGCGCCGACCGACGACGCACTCGCCGGCGTGATCGGCCGCGCGTGCGAAGGAGCGACCTCGTTCGCCGAGCTGCGCCAGCTCGGTGTGCTCGCGCTGCTCGACGCGCAGCTCGGTGCGAATCGCGCGCTCGTCGATCGGCTCGCGCCGGCCCACCTCGATCTGCCGCGCCGCCGTCGCGTCGCGATCCACTACGAGCTGGATCAACCACCGTGGATCGCCTCGCGGATGCAGGACTTCTTCGGCCTCGCGCGGGCGCCATCGGTCGGCGACGGCCGCGTCCCGCTCGTCATCCACTTGCTCGCGCCGAACCAGCGCCCGGTCCAAGTGACCAGCGACCTGCCCGGCTTCTGGGTCCGGCACTATCCCGCCCTGCGCAAGCAGCTGATGCGGCGCTATCCGAAGCACGCATGGCCCGAAGACCCGACCCAGCTCGTGCGCGAGTAGCGGTCACGCCTCGTCGGGCTTCTCCGCCTCCGCGTTCGGCCACAGGTGATGGTACAGCCGCAAGCTGATGATCAGCAGCGCGTACTCTTGCAGGTCACCGCCCGAATCGCGCAGCACCGAGAAGTTGAAGTCGACGAGCGCGAGCGCGTCGCTGACGAGCGCCATGAGCTGATCGATCGTCGGCGCCGGCGTCGCGGCCGAGGTATCGAACGCCCAGCTGTTGAGCTTCGCGCGCAGTGCATCGAACATCGGCTTGATCCGGACGTGCAGCGCCGCGATCCGATTCGGCCGCAACCAGCCGAGCACCATCGCACACATCGCGCGGCAGTCGCCCGCCATCGCCTCGGCGCCCATCGCGGGCTCGACCAACCCGATCATCGCGGGGACCACCGTGCGCGTCGCGGCGGTGCCTTTGAACAACAGCGCGTTCGGCGAGATGTTGTTGTGTGCCATGCCGTGCTCGTGCAGCGCCGCGACCTGGCG
Source organism: uncultured delta proteobacterium (assembly GCA_963848295.1). Lineage (GTDB taxonomy): Bacteria > Myxococcota_A > Polyangia > Haliangiales > Haliangiaceae > JABFXX01. Next base: position 2,067,653 of record CAWKDB010000010.1, read on the forward strand.
AATCACGATGAATCCGAGCGCGAGCGCACCATCGACGTGCAAGTCGACCTCGCCGAGGCGCTGGCCGAACTGCGGCTCGTCGATGTACTCGCTGAACAGCAATAGCGAGCTCGAGTTCGCGTCGTAGATCACCTTGTGCAGCGACGTCAGCAGGCCTTGCCGCACGCGCTTGAGGATCGGCCAGAAGTATTGCTGCCAGTTCTCGACGAACTCCCGCGGGTCTTTGACCTTCGTCAGGTCGATCACCGTGACGAGCTTCGGGAACACGTTGCCGTCGGGGAACTGCCCCGACTGCACGAGCTCGGGCCGTGGCGTCGCGAGAAAGATCGGATGGCCACGCACCCGGCCGAGGCTGCGCTCGACGGTGTAGCCCCAGTCGAACACCGACTTCTCTGCGACGCGCACGACGTCCTCGGTGATGCTCGGGTCCGCGGCACTCGCGGCGACCGCCTCGACCGCGCGGTTCTGTTCGCCGTCGACATCGGTCGCCATCCGGCGCTTTGGCTCGCGCGGTCGCTCGTCGGGTAGCTCGCGCAGCATCGCGCGCAGCTCTTGCACGACGGCCTGCACCGAACTGAAGCGTTGGCTCGGATCGCGCTCGAGGCAGCCCTCGATGATCGGCTTCAGCACGTCGGGAAAGCCGTCGGGGTAGTGCACGCGGCTCCGACCGCCGACGACAACCCCCTCGCCGATCCGGATCAGCAGCGCCCACATATCGTCGGCCTGCCCGTACAGCAGCTGCTCGGTGAACAACCCGTGGAGCGCGCCGCCGATCGCATAGATATCTAGCGACGTGTTGATCGGCGAATCCATCAACCCCTGATCGACGGTCTCGGGCGCTACCGACCAACCGGGCGAGCCGAAGATCCGGCCCTTGTAGTAGCTGCGATAGGTCTGGTTCGCGACATCGTCGAGCGACATCGACAGATCGAAGTCGAACAGGTAGGCGACGTTCGCTCCTTGATCGACGAGGATGTTGCGCAGCGTGAAGTCGCGATGGACGAGCCGTGCCGCGTGAAACGTCGCGAGCCCCTCGAGCGCCTGAGCGAGCAGCTTCGTGCGCGCGCGAGGCGTGAGGTTGTGCTTCGGGATCGCCTCGAGCAGCGTCAGGCCCATCCGCGGCGTGACGAACAGGTAGTTGTCAGAGATCGGCGCCGATATGTAGGTCGGCAGAATGTTCGGGTGCTCGATCGCTGCGATCCGCGCCATCGCCGCGAGGTTGTTGTGATGATCGCGCCGGGTCACCTCGTCGGTGCGCAGTTGGTACAGGTAGTTCGAGTGGAACACCTTGCCGACGACGGCCTCGACCACGCCGGTCTCGTCATCGCGACGCTCGAGCTCGTAGACCGTGCCCATGCCGCCATTCGACAGGTGCGCGCCGAGCGTGCGGTACAGGTGATGGTTGTAGCGAAAGACCGGGCCTTCGCGCGCGAGGTCCTCGGATCGCAACGTTCCGATCGCAGTCGTTTCGGACCAGGAATCGGTCATTCGTCGAGCGCGATCGAATGTACGCCCGGGCGGTGGTGCGGGGCAACCTTCCCGTCGGGTTAACCGGCTGATTTCCCTGAGGTCGGGAGGGCCGTCTATCGGGGCGGTGTGTTGTCGCACGGCGTCCGACAGCGGCGCAGACGTGGTAACCACGCTCGTCGATGATCGAGCACCGCCTCGCGAAGGCAGCGGCCGGCGCCGCGTTCATGCTGCTGATCATCGGCGGCTTGGTCAACGCGACCGGCTCGAGCCTCGCGTGCAACGACTCGTTCATCACGTGCAACCATCACGAGATCTTGCCGCCGATGGTCGGCGGCGTGCTGTACGAGCACGGTCACCGGTTGTTCGCGATGACGGTCGGCGTGCTCCAGTTGGGCCTCACGATCGCGATCTTCATGCGCCGGCGCGAGCTGCGCTGGCTCGGCGTCGTGCTGCCCACCATGATCATCGCACAAGCGCTGTTCGGCGCGCTGACCGTGCACTTCAAGCTCGTATGGTGGGTGTCGACCGGTCACCTGCTGCTCGGCTTCAGCTACTTCGCGATGCTGGTCTACACCGTGTTCCGCACGCGTCCGGCACAGACCGCGTTCGAGATCACGCGCCACGACGCACAACGCGCGGAGCTCGGCTCGACGCGGACCTGGATCGGCGCGGCGTGCGTGATGGTGTTCGTGCAGATCCTGCTCGGCGGGCTCGTTCGCCATCTCGGCGCGGCGCTCGTGTGCATCGGCATGCCGAAGTGCATGGACAACGGGCCGATGATCCCCGACGCCGCGATCCAACAACTGCACATGCTGCATCGCGCGTTCGGCTGTGTCGTCGCGGTCGTGACCACGATCGCGGCGATCAAGGTGTTTCGACGCGCGAAGTCGTGGCCGCACTTGCGCGGGCTCGTCGCGTTCGCGCCGGTGCTCGTCGCCGGTCAGGTCACGCTCGGCGTGTTCACCGTGCTGACCCATCGCGCGGTCCCGCTCGCGGTCGCGCACTTCGCCGGCGGCGCGAGCCTGTGGGCGGTGTGGATGTACGCGTGGCTGATGACGGGCGGCCCGAAGCCGGAGCACGACGATAGCGCGATCGCGACCGCGGTCCCTGGAGCGTCGTCATGACCGCGACCGTGTTGCGCGCGAAGTCGATCGATCTCGTCGCGCTGACGAAGCCGCGGATCATGGTGATGGCGTTGCTGACCGCGGCCGGTGCGATGAGCCTCGCCCCGATCGGCATCGCTGCAGGCCACGCGATCGCGCTGCTGCTCGGCACGGCGCTGATCGTCGGGAGCGCGAACACGCTCAACATGTGGCTCGAGCGCGACGTCGACTGCTTGATGTCGCGCACGAAGGATCGTCCGCTGCCCGGACATCGCCTGCAGCCGAACACCGCGCTCGTGTTCGGTGCGGTGCAAGGCGCGCTCGCGCTGCCGGTGCTGCTCATCACCGGCATCGTTCCCGCCGCGCTCGGCCTCGTCGCGCTGTTGATGTACGTCGGCGTCTACACGCCGATGAAGCAACGCACGCATTGGGCCACGTGGATCGGTGCGGTGCCGGGTGCGATGCCGGCGCTGATGGGCTGGACCGCGGCGACCGGCCGGATCGACCTGGCCGGCCTCAGCGTGTTCGCGGTGCTGTTCTTCTGGCAAATCCCGCACACTCATGCGATCGCGATGTACCGCCAGCGCGAGTACGACGCGGCCGGCATGAAGACGCTGCCGAGCATGCACGGCGTCGCCGCGACCCGGCTCGCGATCGTCGCGTTCCTCGTCGTCCAGGTCGCGATCAGCTTCGGACCGACGCTGCTCGGCGTCACCGGTCTGCCGTACTTCATCACCGCCGCGGTGCTCGGCGCCTGGGTGCTCGCACAAGGGATCGCCGGCGACGGCTCGACCAAGTGGGCGCGCTCGGTGTTCCTCGCGTCGATCGTCTACCTACCGATCTTGTTCGCCGTCATGGTGTTCGACGGGCGCGCATGACCTGGTCGTCGGCGCAGATTCACCCGGCGATCAACGCGGCGCTGAACCTGACGTGCTTCGTGTTCCTCGTGCTCGGCCGCGTCGCGATCGCGAGCGGCAACGTCGCGTTGCATCGCAAGCGCATGCTGACCGCGTTCGCGGCGGCGACGGTATTCCTGGTGTCGTACGTGATCCGCTTCGCCACGACCGGGGCTCACAAGTATCCGGGTACCGGTTGGGATCGCGATTTCTACCTGACGCTGTTGCTCAGCCACATGGCGCTCGCGCTCGTCCTCGTGCCGATCGTGATCGTGACGCTGCGCCGTGCGCTCCGCGCCGACTACGCCGCCCACCGGCGCATCGTCAAGTATACGTGGCCGATCTGGATGTATGTCTCGGTCACGGGCGTGATCGTGTACTTGATGCTGTATCAGCTCGCGCCGGCGTTGCACCCGCCCGCGTGAGCTCGGCGCTCGCGTTGCGCGGATTCGCCGAATAGTCCGCGACGCTGGGCGTTACACTCGAGCCGTGGTCGCGCTGATCGTCCTCGTCCTGATCGTGCCGATGGGCATGATCTGTGCCGGGATCTTCCTGGTCGCGTCGGCGTTCCGCGCGCCGAGCAGTCCGCCGCGACACGCCGTTCCGGTGCCACCTGCGCAGATCGCCACCGGCGGTCGGAGTCCGCTGCGTGCGCGGTCGCCCCGTCATCCGATCGTGGGTGTGCTGTTCGTGGTCGGCGGCACGGTCCTGCTGTCGGCCGGCGTCAGCGCGTACCGAGCGCTGTACGAGCTGGCTCAGTGGTTTCGCTGAGCCGCGGCGCGCTCGTAGGCGACGCCCCAACGAATCCCGCGATCGCACGTGATCAGCACCGGCGCCGCGATCCGCTCGACGAGCCGCGCGTAGATCGCGACGCCCGCGGCGATCACGTCGGCGCGTTGCGGCTCGATGCCCGCGACCTGCTTGCGCTCGGCGACGGTCAGCGCGGCGAGCCGGCGAGACAACGCCGCGACGTCGTCGGGCGCGAGTCGCAGGCCGGTCACCGCATCCGGATCGTACGTCGCGAGCGCCAAGTGCACCGCCGCCATCGTCGTCGCGGTTCCCGCGGTCGCCACGATCGGCACGCCGGTCGGGAGGTCGAGCGGTGCGAGCGCCTTGTCGATGTCGGCGTCGAGCGCGGCGAGCTCGGCTGCGGTCGGTGGGTCCGACTTCAAGTGGCGCTCGGTCAACCGCACGGCGCCGATCGGCACGCTGACCGCGGACACGACGCGCGCGCCATCGGTCGCGATCAGCTCGGTCGAGCCGCCGCCGACGTCGACGACGACGTAGCGTTGGCCGGCCAGCTCGGTCAGAGAGCGCGCGACCGACGTGAACGCGAGCTCGGCTTCGCGTGCGCCGGCGATGATCTCGATCGACGCGCCGAGGATCTGCTGCGCCGGCTCGACAAACGCGCGGGCGTTCTTCGCTTCGCGCAGCGCCTGCGTCGCGATCACCGCGGGCGCGGTCACGCCGTGACCGTCCAGCACGCGGCGATACTCGCGACAGATCTCGAGGCTGCGCTCGATCGCATCGGCCGCGAGGTTGCCGCTCGCGTCGAGTCCCTTGCCGAGCCGGCCGAACCGGCACAGATCGACGAGGCGCTTGCCCTCGTCGTCGACGATCAGCAGCAGCAGCGTGTTCGTGCCGATATCGATGACCGCGATGCTCACGCGGTGACTATACGGTCAGGGCTACTGGTGCTGCTCGAACCACGTGCACTGATTCTCGACGCAGCCGCAGAACGTGGGCTGCGACTTCATCTCGTAGTCCATCACCTCGCCGCCGCCGAGGAGGTACCACGCCTCGCACACCTGGTGACCGACGCAATCACCGTCGGCGTGGCAAGCGCCGGCGGCGCGGCCGACCGGCAGGCGCGGTTTGTTCGGATCGTAGACGTCGTGGCGCGAGTAGTGACCCGTCGGCCCGCACCCCGCGGGGTTCTTGCACGCCGGACCGCGTGTCTCTTCGAAATGAATGTCGATGCTGACCGCAGTGTCGTCGTCGCCCGCGGCCGCCGCGATCGCCGCGAACGACTGCGCCACGTCCTCGAGCGAGCGCTGACACACCCACTGCGAGAGCTTGAAGCAACCGTTGCGGCCGACGCCCGCGCAGCGATACGTCGAATTCACGCCGGCATCGCCCGTCGATAGGCCGCCGGTCGAGAACATCTGGTGCTCGAGCTCGGTCCACAGCGTGCGCGCCGCGCCGGCCGACAAGCTGTGGCCGCCGCGATGCAAGTGCACGCCGTCCGCGGCGGGGGTCACGCGGAAGCCGGCGACGGTCGCCGGCAGGTCGCGCAGCAGCTCGCCCCTCGCGGCGCGATCGACGCAGGCCATGTCGACGGTGCGCGGCGACGCGACCGGCATCGGCGGGGGCGGCGTGTGTGCGCGCCGGGTCGAGGTACCGCAGCCGGCGAGGGCGGCGAGCAAGGCGATTCGTGCGAGATGCGCAGTCATATCCGCATTCCACGCGCGAGCGCGCCGGTCGATCCGCGACCTTAGCCAATAGAATCGGACATGCGCGCGCCGCACCGTGCCGCTGGCGCGTGGCGGCGAAGCCGAGCCGGCGGGCTTCGCGCGGAGCTACAAGCCCAATTGCTTCGCGACGATCACCTTCATGATCTCGTTCGTGCCGGCATAGATCCGTTGCACGCGGGCATCCATGAACGCGCGCGTGACCGGGTACTCGAGCATGTAGCCGTAGCCACCGAAGAACTGCAGGCAGGTGTCGACGACCTCTTGGCCCATGTCGGTCGACCAGAACTTCGCGATCGAGCACTCCTTGACGAGCTGCTGACCCGCGACGTGGCCGGCGACGACCTTGTCGATGTAGGCACGACCGACCTCGACCTTCGCGAGGCACTCGACAAGCTTGAACTGCGTGTTCTGAAACTTGCTGATCGGCTTGCCGAACGCCTTGCGCTCTTTCGTGTACGCGATCGTGTCGGCGAGCACTTGCTCCGCGCCGGCGACCGCGCCAATCGCGACGCACAGCCGCTCTTGTTGCAGCTTCTGCATCATCATCATGAAGCCCGCGCCCTCCGCGCCGAGCACGTTGCCCACCGGCACGCGGCAGTCCTCGAAGAACAGCTCGCTCGTGTCCTGCGATGGCATGCCCATCTTGTGGAGGCGCTTGCCCTTCACGAAGCCCTTGCGATTGGCCTCGACGACGATCAGCGAGATGCCCTTGTGCGCGTTCGCCGGATCCGGATCGGTCTTCGCCGCGACCACGACGAGGTCGCACAGCTGGCCGTTCGAGATGAACGTCTTCGAGCCGTTGATCACGTAGTCGTTGGCGGTCTTGACCGCGGTCGTCGCGATCGCGGCGAGGTCGGACCCGGTGCCCGGCTCGGTCATCGCGAGCGCGGTGACGAGCTCGCCCGACACGCAGCCCGGCAGCCACCGCTGCTTCTGATCTTCGGTGCCGAACGAGTGGATGTACGGGACGATGATGTCGGAGTGGAGCGACATCGCGAACCCGCTCTCGTAGGCGTTCGCGAGCTCCTCGATCACGACCATCGAGTGAATGAAGTCGCCGCCGCCGCCGCCGTACTTGTCATCGAGCCACGGGCACAGAAAGCCTTGCGCGCCGGCCTTGCGCCACAGCTCGCGATCGACCTGGCCGGCCTCGCGCCAGCGCGCTTGATGCGGCGTGATCTCGCGCTCGACGAACTGGCGAAACGCCTTGCGGAAAGCGTCGTGCTCTTCGGTGAACAGCGTGCGGTCCATGCCCGGTCTGTACCACGGCCCGTGGCACCGGCGTGGTATCTCAACCGGCGTGGCCACATGGACCGTCGATCAAACGGCGCCGCCATTCCGCGACGCTGACTCCGGTAGTCAGGCGCCCGGAGTCGACGGTCGTGGACTGACGGTCGCGGCGTTCGTCAAAGCGCGCGCCGAGGTCGCGTGGTCGGTCGCGAAGCGCCACGTCACGACCGGCAAGGTGTTCGTCAACGGCGCGCGCGTCGTCGAGGTCGACCACCGGCTCGCGGTCGGCGACGAAGTCGAGCTGCGGATGGCCGCCCCGCGCCCGCACGATCCCGAGCGCGAAGGCGTGTTGGTCTACGACGATCCGCACGTCGTCGTCATCGACAAGCCGGCCGGCGTGAACAGCGTGCCGTACGAAGAGCGCGAGGGCGGCACCGCGATGGACTTGATCCGCGGCGCGTGGCGGCGTCAGGGCAAGGCGGCGACGAACGTCGCCTTGCACGTCGTCCATCGCATCGATCGCGCGACCTCCGGCCTGTTGATGTTCGCGAAGTCCAAGCGCGCCGAGCTCGGCCTCGCGGCGCAGTTGCGCGCGCACGCGATGGAGCGGGTCTACGTTTGCGTCGCGCACGGCGTCGTAAGCGCGCAGACGATCGAGTCGCAGCTCGTCGCGGACCGCGGCGACGGCCTGCGGGGCTCGACGACCCACAAGGATCAGGGCAAGCGCGCGGTCACTCACATCGCGATTCGCCAAGCGCTGCGCGGAGCGACCGAATGCGAGGTCCGGCTCGAGACCGGCAAGACTCATCAGATCCGGATCCACTTCGCGGAGTCGGGCCATCCGCTCGTCGGCGAGCCGGTCTACATCCGCGACTACACCGGCTCGGTGTTGACGTCGGGCCGGCTGATGCTGCACGCGGCGACGCTCGGCTTCGAACATCCGGTCACCGGCGATCGCATCGCGCTCGCCTCGCCGCTGCCTCCCGACTTTGTCGCGGTCGTCACCCGACTGCTACCATCGCCGCCATGATCGCCTCGATTCGACTCGCGCGCGCGACCGACGTGCCGACGATCCTGCGCTTCATCCGCGCGCTCGCCGAGTACGAGAAGCTGTCGCACGAGGTCGTCGCCGACGAACCGGCGCTGCACGCGACGTTGTTCGGCGCTCGCCCCGCGGCCGAAGTCTTGATCGCCGAGCTCGATCACACCGCGCCGCCCCTCGGCAGCGTCGCCGCCGGGGGCCACGTGCCGGTCGGCTTCGCGCTGTTCTTCACGAGCTACTCGACGTTTCTCGGCAAGCCCGGCCTGTATCTCGAGGATCTGTTCGTGCTGCCCGAGGCGCGGTCGCGCGGCGTCGGCGGTGCCCTGATGGCGGCGTGCGCGAAGCTCGCGATCGAGCGCGGCTACGGCCGCTTCGAATGGTCCGTGCTCGACTGGAACGAGCCTGCGTTGAAGTTCTATCGCGCGCTCGGCGCGACGCCGCTCGGCGAGTGGACCGTACAACGGCTCGTCGGCGAGCCGCTCGCCGCGCTGGCCGCGAAGGCGACGTGATCGCTTGCCCCCGATCGCGACGTCGCTCACGCCGAGGTGTGTGGTAGCGCGTAGGTCACGGTCGCGTGCGCGACGAGATCGTCGCCGGAGAATAGGTCGACTTTGCAGAACGCGAGCCGTCGGCCCATCCGCATCAGCGTCGCGGTCGCGACGATATCGGCGGGCTTGGGTCGCGACAGAAGCGCGATGTCGAGGTTCGCGGTCGCGGCGCTCAGCGCCGAGGCGCCGGCGTGCGCGAGGATCAGGAAGTACGACGACGTGTCCGCGAGCGTCATCAGCGCCGGGCCCGAGATCGTGCCGCCGCCGCGCAGGAGCTCTTTGCGGATCGGCATACGCACCGTGAGCTCCCGCTCGGTGATCGTTTCGATCGCCGCGAACGTGCGCGCGTCGGGGAAGTAGCTCGTGAGTAAGCCATAGATCTCGTCGGCGGTCAGGCGCGGCATGGCGATGAGCTTCGCACGCTTGCCCGCGCCGGTGCCGGCTGCTAATGGTGCAGCGTGCCCGCAACCCCGTTCGAGCTCGTCGGTGGCGCCGACCGGGTGCGCTCACTGGTCGAACGGTTCTACGACGTGATGGCCGAGCGCGAGCCAGCGCTCGCCAGGTTGCACGTGTGCACCGCCGACGGCCGAGTCGACCGCGGCTCGCGCGATCGGTTCGCGCTGTTCCTGATCGGCTGGCTCGGCGGGCCGGATGACTACGTCGCGCAACACGGGCATCCGCGGCTCCGCATGCGCCACAACCGCGTCTCGGTCGACGTCGCGATGCGCGATGCGTGGCTGCGCTGCATGCAAGCTGCACTCGACGCCGAGCACATCGCCGGCGACGTGCGCACGTTTCTCGACGGCCGGTTCGCCGAAGTCGCCGACTTCATGCGCAACGTCGAGGGTTAACTCTCGGCGACGATCACCTCGCTGCGCCCGCCACCGCGCGGCGACACGCGGACATGCGCGCCGACTCGCTCGAGCAGCGCCGGGACGTGCGAGATGACGCCGACCTGGCGACCGGTCGCCTGCAGCGCATCGAGCACCGACAGCGCGGCCTCGAGCGTCGCCGGATCGAGGGTGCCGAAGCCCTCGTCGATCAACAGCGTGCGGACGCGAACATCCTGCGCCGACATCGACGACAGCCCGAGCGCGAGCGCGAGCGAGACGAGGAAGCTCTCGCCACCAGATAGCGACTGGACCGAGCGAATCTCGCCGCCGAGATCGCGGTCGATGATCTGGAGCTCGAGATCGTGACGCGGCACGCGCTCGAGCTGAAAGCGCGGCGCGAGCTCCTCGAGGTGCGCGTTCGCGACGGCGAGCAAGCCGTCGAGCGTGAGGCTCTGGGCGAAGCTGCGGAACAGCTTGCCGTCGTGAGAGCCGATCACCTGGCCGAGCGATCGGTCGACCTCGGCGGCGCGCTCTGCCGCTTCGACCGCAGCGAGCGCCGCGGCGCGACGTTCGCGAGCCCCGGCATCGGCGGCGAGTGACGCGGCGAGCTCGGCTGCCTGTTGCTCGAGCTTGGCGAGCTGGTCGGCCAGCGCCGCGACCTGACCGGCGGTCTCGATGGCCGGCGGTCGTAACGCTTCGTGAGCGGCGGCGTGGGCCCGGCGCTCGCCGACGATCGCTCTGGCGTGATCGGCGACGCGGTCGAGCGCGGCGAGTCGTTCGGCGAGCTCGTCGACCCGGGAGAGGGAGCCGGCGAGGGCATCGCGTAGCTCGTCGCTGGTGAACCCGGCGGCGGCGCGCGCCTCGTCGAGGGCGGCGGTCGCGATCGCGCGCTGGTCGGCGAGCTCGATCGCGCGCCGCTCGGCTTCGCTGCGGCGGGCTGCGAGCTCGGCGTCGGTGCGCTCGCCCTCGCGTGCGAGTCGATCGGCGTCGGCGACTCCGGCCGCGAGGGCCGCATCGAGCTCGACAATCGACGCGACTCGCTCTGCCCATTCGGAGGCGAGCTCGCTCGCGGCGCGGCGCGCTCGATCGAGCGCTACTGCGAGCCCGTCGTGCGAGGTCGTCGACAACGCCCTCGCGGCGGACCGAAACAGCGCGCTGCGATCGTCCTTCGCCGCGGCGACGGCCCACTCGGCGAAAGCCGCGGCGACCTCGGCGTGGAGCTCGCGCCGGCGCTCGAGCTTGCCGGTGCGCTCGCCGCGGAGTCGTTCGATCGCGGCGGCGTTCGCGGCGATCTCGTGGTCGACATCGCGCACCGCGGTCGCGTGCAGCTCGGCATCGGCCTGGCAGGTCTGAACGTGCGCGACCGCTTCGCCGGCCGCCTTGACCGCTGCCTCGGCGTGGCTGCGCGCCGCGCGCGCGGCGTCGAGCGTCGCCTTGGCCGCCGCGGCCCGCTCGACCGCGAGCTCTCGCGCATCGATCCCGGCCGGCTCGCCGACGAGCAGCAGCTCGCCGAGCGCTCCGAGCTGGCCGCGCCACGCCGTGGTCGCTGCCGTGGCGGTCGCGGCGACGGTCGCGAGACACGAGTCGAGCCGAGCTCTCTCGGCTGCGCGTTGCCCGCTGCGCGCGGCGAGCTGCGCGAGCTCGCCGATCGCGGCATCGAACGTGTGTCCGCACGCCGCGAGCTGCACCTCGGCGTCGGCGATCAACTCGTCGAACGCGCCGCGCCCATACCACGGGTGCTCGACCGCACCACACAGCGGGCACGGGTCGCCTTCGACGAGCTCGGCCCGCGCGTGCTCGTACCCGGCCACTCGCCGGAGCTCGGCGACGATGCGCTCGCGCTCGCTGCGAACCGCGGCGGCGGTGGCCTTCGCGGATTCGGCGATGTGGCGCTGCGCGCTGTCTTCGGCGTTTGCCGCGGCAAGCTCGCCGAGCTGGCGATCGAGCTCGCCGCGCGCGACCGCGGCATCGTGGGCCTGCGCCGCGATCGCCAGGAGCTTGTCGACCTCGACACACCTCGCGCGCGCCTCGTCTTCTTGCCGCCGAGCGGCCTCGAACGACAGGCCACGGCGATCGGCGAACCGCGCCGCTTCGATCTTCGCGGTCTCGAGCCCGGCCATCGCCGCCTGCTGCGCGACGACGCGCTCCTTGCGCCGGTCCCCGAGTGCGACGCGCTTCGCTTCGACCTCGGCGAGCGCACGATCCGCCGTCGCGAGCTCGCTATCGAGCGCGCTCGCCGCCGCGACCTTCGCGTCGCTATCGCGCCAACCCGCGACCTGGGCCGCCAGCGCCGAGCGCGCGACGAGCCAGTCGGCATCTGCCGCCGCGCGCGCCGCGCGTGCTTCGCCGTCGGCGAGCGGCCGTGCACGACCTTCGGCAACGCCCGCCGCGATCCGGGCGGCGGTGAGCGGCTCGCGCAACGCGATCAACCGCTCGCGCGTCGAGGCGATCTCGCGTGCCCGCGCGCCAGCCATGGTCGCCGCCTCGGTCGCCGCCGCGAGCTCGCCGCGCGCCGCTCCGAGCTGGCGATCCGCGCGCGCGACGTCATCCCAGCTCGTCCGCAATGCCTCGGCGCGCCGGCGGACCGCGAGCTCGCGGCGTTCACCCTCGGCCGCCGCGACCGCCGTCTGCGCGGCATCCACTGCCGCTCGGGCTCGTTCGATCTGGAGCGACCGCGCGCCGGCCTCGGCAAGCCAGCGCACCGCCGCTTCGGCGGCCGCGTGCGCGCCGCGTGCCGCCGCTTTCGCCGCTCGCGCGCCGCCGAGTGCGAGCTCCATCGCCGCGCGGCTCGGGTCGTCGAGCACGGCGATCGCGAGCGCGGTCGCGCGCGCATCGCGCACGAGCTGTTCGGCGAGCGTGGCGCGTTCGTGCGCGGCGATCGACAGCCGCGAGTAGATCTCGGTACCTGTCATCCGTTCGAGCAGCTCGCTGCGGTCTCTGCCGTCGGCGCGCAAGAATGCCGCGAACTCGCCTTGCGCGAGCAGCGCGCTGCGCCGGAACTGATCGAACGACAATCCCAGGCGCTCGTGGATCGCCTTGAGCGTCTCGGTCTTCGTGCCGCCGAGCCGCTCGCCGTCGGCGATCGCGGTGAGCGTGACCTGCTGGTCTTGCAGCGTGCCGTCGCTCGCGTTGCGCGCGCGCCGCACCGACCACCGCGCGCGATAGCGACGCGCATCGCCGCTCTCGAAGTCGACCTCGGCCCAGCCGGAGGTCGCACCGCGCCGCAGGATCGTCCGCACGTCTTGGGCACCGAGCGCGCTCGGATCGTCCGGATCGCGGCCGACCACGACCGTGCTGCGATTCGTCAGCCGCGGCGTGCGATCGAACAGCGCGACGCACATCGCATCGAGCAGCGTGCTCTTGCCCGCGCCGGTCGGCCCGACGATCGCGAACACGCCCGCGCCGCCGAGCGCGCCGGTCGCGAGGTCGATCTCGAACTCGCCGGCGAGGCTCGCCAGGTTGCAGCCGCGGATCGCGAGGATCTTCACGACATCTCCGCGAGGTCGACGACATCGCCGCGGACGTAGCCGAGCAAGCGATCGAACGCGCCGAGCATGCTCGCGCTCGGTGGCTCGACGTGACTGCGCGTCCAGATCCGGGTGAATACTTCGCGCGGATCGAGCTCGGCGAGCTTCTGGACCGCGATCCGGTCAGCGAGCGCGGCGCCATCGCCGGTGACCTCGACGCCGAGCCTGACGAGGCGCGCGTGCTTGCGGTCGAGCGCCGCTTCGATCGCGGTACGCAGGCGCGGCTCCGGCCGATCGAGCGCGACCACGATCTCCAGGTACGGTCGCGGCCCCTCGCTCGCAGCCGGCAGCGCTGCGATCTCGGCGAGCACCTCGGCGAGCGGCGCGGCGCCGCGCTTCGGGATCCGCGCGATCCCGACCGTCTGCGGGACCGCGACCGAGCGCAGCTCCGCGACCTTGCCGTCGCCGTCGAAGTCGACCACGACGACCTGATGTTTGTAGCTCGCCTCGTCGAGCGCGAGCGCGATCGGAGCCCCCGCGTAGCGCACGGTGTCGCGACCTACTCGCTGCGCGCGATGCATGTGGCCGAGCGCGACGTAGTCGATGTCCTTCGGGAACAACCGCACCGACGCGGCTTCGACCCCGCCGATCGACACCCGCCGTTCACTCGCCGAGATCTCCGCGCCCGCGACATAGAGATGGCCGAGCCCGATCACCGCCTGGCCCGGCCGGCGCCTCGCGCGTGCGGCCTCGAACACCTCGCCGTAGATCGCCGCGAGTGGATCGGGGCAATCCGCGGGCACATCGCTGGCCGGGGCCTGTGCCCGGCCAGCAGCACTGCCGAATGGCAGTGCGGGTAGATCGACGGGCCGTAAGAACGGCACCGCCGCGACCAAGCCGCGACCGGCCGCGACCGGCACGAGGATGCGGTCGAGATCGAGCGCGCCGCCCGCCCCGCGCGGCAGCCCGCCGATGACGTGAACGCCGAGCTCGCGCAGCACCGCCGAGGCCGCGCCGAGCCGCGCCGGCGAATCGTGATTGCCCGCGATCGCAACGATGTCGACCGCCGGCAACGTGCGGCGCGCCGACGCGAGAAAATCGAACCACATCCGCTCCGCACTCGCCGGCGGCGTGCCGCTATCGAACACGTCGCCGGTGATCACGACGACATCGGGCAGCTCGCGCGCGCAGGTCTCGAGCAACCACGCGAGAAACGCGGCGTGCTCGTGCTCGCGAGTGACGTCCTTGAGCGTGTGCCCGAGGTGCCAATCCGATGTGTGAAGGAGCCGCATCCGTGCGAAGACGTTCGCATCGCGGTCTGACACTGAACAGACGTAGCGGTAAGCTCGCCGGATGACGACGGATCGTCGAGTCATCGTGTTCCGCACCCGGCTGCGCCCCGGCGCCGATCCCGACTACGGGCCACACGCCGAGCGAATGTGGCGGCTCGCCTCGAGCCTGCCCGGCTATGTGTCGGCGACCGACTTCGTCGCCGGCGATGGCGAGCGCCTCGCGCTGATCGAATGGGACTCGCCGGGAAATCTCGCGATCTGGCGCGACCACGTCGATCACCTCGCCGCACAGAGCGACGGTCGCGCGAAGTACTACGCGCGCTACTCGCTACAAGTGTGCAGCGAGCTCAAGGTCTCGCGGTTCGACGCCGCTACCGGCGAGCACACCCAGAGCAATCGCGATCCCTCCGTGCTGCGCGGGATCGCCGAGCGCTGGCTGCGCGCGTTCGAACAGCGCGAGCTCGATGCGCTACTCGCGCTCTATGCCGACACCGCCACGCACACGTCGCCAAAGATCCGCGCGCGCCATCCCGAGACCGGCGGCCTCTTACGCGGCAAAGCCGCGATGCGCGCGTGGTGGCAAGACGCCTTCGATCGTCTGCCGTCGATGCGCTACGAGCAACCGGTCATCACCGCGGACGACCGCCGCGCGTACATGGAATACGTCCGCAAGGTCGCGGGCGAGCCCGACCTGCCGGTCGCCGAGGTCCTCGACATCGAGGGCGGCAAGATCGTCGCGAGTCGCGTGTTCCATGGCTAGCGCTACGGCAACAGCTCGACGACGTGCTCGGCGACGCGCGCGGGGTCGGTGATGATCTCGACGTCGGCGATCCGGCCGCCGTCGAGGGCGATCCGCAGCAGCCGTTTCACGACGCCATGCGGCGCGAGCGCCAAGCCGGGCTCGCCATCGATCAGCACCGCGCACACCGCGCCGGCCATGCGCGAGAACTCGATCGCGCCCTTCGCCCACTGGATGGCACCGCGGATCTCGGGCGCGCCGGTGTCGATGCGCACGGTGACGTCCGGATCGAGCACGGCGACGAGGGCCTCGAAGTCGCGGCCGCGCATGGCGGCGAGAAACGCGTCGACGACACCGCGCTGACGCGCGAGCTCGGCTTCAGGCACTGGCGGCCCACCTTGGACTCGGCGACGCGCGCGACTCGCGAGCTGGCGCGCCGCGACCGGACTGCGGCCGACGACCGCGGCGATCTCGTCGAACGCCATCCCGAACATGTCGTGCAGCACGAACGCGAGCCGCTCCGCCGGTTCGAGCTTCTCGAGCACGACGAGGACGGCGAGGCTGACCGACTCGCCGAGTACGGCGGCCTGATCGGCGCCGGCTGCGATCGGCTCCGGCGCGCGATGATCGAGGCCCTCTTCTCGCCGGGCCTTGCGCGACCGCAGCATGTCGAGGCAAACGCGGGCCACGATCGTCGTCAGCCAGCCGCGCAGGTTCTCGACCTCGCTCGTCTCGGCGCGACTGGCGCGCAACCACGCCTCCTGCGTCGCGTCGTCGGCGTCGGCGAGCGAGCCGAGCATGCGATACGCGACCGCACGCAGGTGGGCGCGGTGGAGCTCGAACGAATCGGTCAGCGTTTCGGTCACGGTGGCATCCTTTGCCCGGTAATCGTCAAAGCACTGACGAGCCAACCCCGGCACATGTGACCGGGAAACGACTATTTCCACCCCGCCGCGGCGGGGTCGTAGAAGAAGTGGTTGCCGGTGACGACGGCGGTGATCAAGTCCTCGACGCGGGCTCGGGTCGGCATGACGGGAGCATACGTGTAGGATTCGCGCGTGGTCGACCTCGATCGTTACTTCCGCCGGATTGGCTATCACGGCGCGCACGAGCCGACGCTCGCGACGTTGCACGCGATCTGCGCCGCGCACGTCCTCACCATTCCGTTCGAGAACCTCGACGTCCTGCTCGACCGCGGCATCAGCCTCGATCCGGACGCGGTCGACGCGAAACTGATCGCGGGCGGGCGCGGGGGTTATTGTTTCGAGCACAATACGCTGCTGCTGCGCGTGCTCGAGACGCTCGGCTACGACGTCCAACCGATCAGCGCGCGCGTTCGCATCGGCCGGCCGCGCGACTACACGCCGGCGCGCACGCACGTGTTCCTGCGCGTCGAGCTCGCGGGCGAGAGCTGGCTCGCCGACGTCGGGGTCGGTGCGTTATCGCCGACGTGCGCGTTGCGGCTCGAGACTAGCGAGGAGCAGGCGACGCCGCACGAGCCGCGCCGGATCGTGCGCGAAGGCGCGTTGCTGTTCCATCAAGTGCGCTTCGCCGACACCTGGAACGACATTTGCGAGTTCACGCTCGAGCACATGCCGCCGATCGATCGCGAGGTCGGCAACTGGTACACGAGCCAACATCCACAATCGCATTTTCGTAGCCGGCTCGTCGTCGCGCGCGGGCTGCCGGATGGCGGGCGCGCCTCGATCCTCAACCGCGAGCTCACGCTGCGCGGGCGCGATGGCATCGCCGACACGCGCGTGCTCGCGTCGCCGGCGGAGCTCCTCGACGTGCTCGCGGCGCGCTTCGATCTGCATTTTCCAGTCGGCACCGGGTTCAACTGCCCGGCGCTCTGGTAGCCGTCACGAGCTCGGCTCCTTCATCTGCACTTCGCGCAAGAACTGCTCCTCGGTCGCGCTCAGCGGTCGGCCCTTGAGCCGCTCGAGCTCGTCGCGCGACATGCCGCCGAGCTTTTGGCGATGCCGCGCCATCGCGACGTGCGCGCGGCCGATCGACGCGAGCACCTCGTCGAAGCTGGTGAAGCACACCGGCGTGCGCTCCGGATGCGCGCGCAGGTACTCGGTGATCCGCTTCTCGTGGCGCGCCATCACCTCGGCGATCGGCGCGTTGAGCGCGAGGCGCTCGATCTTCGCTTCGGGCGGCGGCTCGAGCCGATCGACGCCGTGGGTGTTGCTCGTGACCAGGAACTGGCCCTGGACCTCGGTCACGAGCTCGAGCACGCGCAGGTGACGCGGGAACAATTGCACGAGCTGGAGCAGCGACACGACGACGCCGCGCGGATGCAGATGATAGACGCTCGCCCGGATCATGCCGCCACCATCGATGAACATCCGCAGGAACGTGCGGTTGTGCGGATAGATCCGGCTGAGCGTGAGGTCTTCGACGTCGGCGAGCCAGCTGTACTTGCGGTCCTCGAGCTCGCGCCGCGCGCGATCGTAGAACTCCAGATCGGCTTCGGGAAACGCCGCCGGGGTCACGCGCACGAGCTCGTGCGGCTCGCCGTAGACTGCATCGAGCCGCGCCCGCAACGCACCGCCGCCGAGCCCGCGCGGTCGCCGTACGCCGAGAGCGACGGCGACGACGAGCCACAGGCCCATCATGAGGAAGAACACCTCCACGCAGCCATTGTGGCACGGTCGCCGCGGCGCGGTACTGTCCCCGCCGTGATCACCTGGGATGACATCGTCGCCGCCCGCCAGCGGATCGCGCCGCACCTCCCTGTCACGGCGCTGCGCCACTACGCCCCGCTCGACGCCGAGGTCGGCGCCGGCATCCGCGTGCTCGTCAAGCACGAGAACCACCAGCCGACGAACGCGTTCAAGGCGCGCAACGCGGTGTCGTTCATGACCGCGCTCGATCCCGCGCAGCGCACGCGCGGCGTGGTCGCGGCGACGCGCGGCAATCACGGCGCCGGGCTCGCCTGGGCCGGCGCGGAGCTCGGCGTGCCGGTCGTGATCTGCGTGCCGCACGGCAACAATCCGGAGAAGAACACCGCGATGCGCGGCTACGGCGCCGAGTTGATCGAGGCCGGTCGCGATTACGACGAGGCGCTCGAGGTCGCAAAGCGCACCGCGATCGATCGCGGCATGGTGATGGGCCACTCGACGAACGACGCGCACGTGATCGCGGGCGCCGGCACGCTGTCGGCCGAGCTGTGCGAGCAGGCGCCGCAGCTCGATGCGATCGTCGTCGCGATCGGCGGCGGCTCGCAAGCGGTCGGCGCGATCGTCGCGACTCGCGCGTTACGCCCGAACGTCAAGATCTACGGCGTGCAGTCGACCTCCGCGGCAGCCGCGCACGACTCCTGGCACGCCGGCGAGCGGCTCACGACCGCGACCGCCGACACGTTCGCCGATGGTCTCGCGACGCGCTCGACCTACGACATGACCTGGCAGCCGTTGCGCGAAGGGCTCGCCGGCTTCGTCGCGGTGTCCGAAGCGGCGATCGCCGAGGCGATCCGGATCTATCTGCGCACGACCCACAACCTCGCCGAGGGCGCGGGCGCCGCCGGCCTCGCGGGCCTCTGCGCCTTGCGCGACGAGCTCGCGGGCAAGACCGTCGCGGTCATCCTTTCGGGCTCGAACATCGACGCCGTGACGCTGCGCCGCGTGGTCACCGGCGAGCTGTAGCCTCATTAGTACGTAGCTCCACCGAGTCATGGCGCACGGGATCTAGGGCACTATCCGGCGATGTTGCGGATCGCCCTCATCGCCCTCCTGCTCGGCTCGACCATCGCCGCAGCCGCTCCGAATCTCGCGAAGCCGGAGGTCAAGTTGCTCGATGCCGGCCACGGCCCGAAGCAAAAGCTCCGCGTGCGCGCGACTCGCGGCGCGGCTCAGACGCTCGTGATGGCGATGAAGATGTCGATGGCGATCGACGGCGTGATGTCGATCCCGGCGATGCAGCTGCCAGTCATCACGATGTCGATGCCGGCGAAGGTCACCGAGGTCACCAAGTCAGGCGACATCAAGTACGACATTTCGTTCTCGAAGGTCGATGTCGATGGCGCCGGCGCGGCTCCGGCGGTGGTCGCAGCCGTCAAGAAGTCGACCCAGGCGCTGGTCGGCACGAACGGTCACATCGGGGTGGATGCTCGCAACTTCACGACCGCCGCAGAGATCAACTTCTCGCCGAACATCGATCCGACGATGCGCCAGATGATGGACAGCATGATGCAGTCGTTCAGTCAGCTGTCGGCGCCGTTCCCCGACGAGGCGGTAGGGGTCGGGGCGAAGTGGCAGGTGATGTCGACCCTGCCCGCCGGGGGCGTGCTCTTGAAGCAAACCGCGACCTATACGATCACCGCGCTCGATGCCAACCGGATGATCGCGTCGGTCACGCTCGCGCAGAAGGCGGATCCACAAGCCTTCAGCAGCCCGACCATCCCCGCCGGTGTGAAGATGCGAGTCGTGACGTGGACCGGTACGGGTGGCGGCGACCTGACGTTCGAGTTCGCGAAGGTGCTCGCCACCCACGCGGCCCTCGACTTGTCATCGGTTGCGAAGATGACGATCGACGCGGGTGCCGGGCCTCAAGACATCAAGTACACGATCAAGGCGAAGATCGACCTCCGCTAACGCGGCGCGACGTCGGCGATGACCTTGTCGCGCAACAGCTGCGCGAGCTTCGGGCGCATCGCGGCGATCTCTTCGTCGGCGAACGTCCGCTGCTCGATCGGCGGATCGCTGCGATCGGCCTTGTTCATGATCGAGATCGCGTAGGTCGAGTGCGGCAGGCCGAAGAAATGGCCGAGCTCGTGCGCGAGAGTGCGCTTGAGCGCGGCGGCGGAGACGATGACGTACTTGCGCTCGTCGTTGCGGCGATGCCAGGTCACGCCGTACGCGATCGCGCCGTCTTCGTCGACATCGTCGAGCTGGCCGACGACGAACACGTGGATGACCTTGCCGCCGAGCTTCTGCGCGGCGAGCGCGTCGCGCTGGCTGCGGCTCTCGACGTGGTCGAACGACGCCGGCAACGTATCGACGCCTGCGAGCTGGAACCCGACATCGAGCGCGGCAAAGTGCCGGTTCGCACCGGCGATCTGGGCTGCGAGCCACTCGGGAGCCGCGACAAAGCCATGATCATCGACGATGTGGAGCTGGATCTCGAAG
Source organism: uncultured delta proteobacterium (assembly GCA_963848295.1). Lineage (GTDB taxonomy): Bacteria > Myxococcota_A > Polyangia > Haliangiales > Haliangiaceae > JABFXX01. The sequence continues at coordinate 2,087,879 of CAWKDB010000010.1, forward strand.
CAGTGCGCGCGCGCCTTGTCGCAGGTCGGCGTGGCGCGCATGACCGCATCGGCGTCGCCCCCGGCGTATGCCACGCTGGCGAGCGCGATCACACCTAACGCCACGCCGAGCCTCACCACGCCATTGTACGAGCCCACCGGCGAGGCGCCACGCAAATCGGCCCTTGCACAAACCTTACACGGCGGCGGCAACTTCGGAGGCGGTCGCACGTCATGGTCGAGATGAGGAACATCGCGCTCACCGTCCTGGCTGCGTCCCTTCTCACCCCCGTGCTCGCGCTCGCCGAGCCCACCGCCGACGAGCTCGAGGCCCGCGCAACCGAGCTGCGGGACAAGCTAACCGGTCAAGGTTACACCGTGCTCGTCGAGGCGCCGTTCGTGGTCGTCGGCGACGGTTCGGCTGCGCAGGTCCGTCACATCGCGAGGGGCTTCTTGCACGACAAGGTATCGATGCTCGAGAAAGACTTCTTCGACAAGCGGCCCGAGCGCCTGCTGGAAGTTTGGCTGTTCCAAAACGAGCGCGCGTTCCGCAAGGGCGCGAAGAAATTCTTCGGCGACGCTCCGGACACGCCGTTCGGCTACTACTCCCCGGATCACAACGCGCTGATCATGAACGCGTCGGGGCTCGGGACGCTGTCGCACGAGCTCGTCCATCCGTACATGGAGGTCAACTTTCCCGACGTGCCGTCGTGGTTCAACGAGGGCTTCGCGTCGCTATTCGAATATCCGAGCGAGCGCAAAGGTCACATCATCGGCCTCGTCAACTGGCGGCTGCCGGAGCTCAAGAAAGAGATCCGCGCGAAGACGCTGCCGGCGATGACGAAGCTGATGGGGACGACGACTGAAGAGTTCTACGGCGCCGACTACGACGCGTATGCGTTCGCGCGCTACATCATGTACTACCTGCAAGAACACGATCAGCTGCACGCGTTCTACACGGCGTTTCGCGCGGACAAGAAGGACCCGACCGGGCAAGCGGCGCTCGAGTCGGTGCTCGGCGAGGACCTCGCGACGTTCGAGCCGAAGTGGCGCGCGTGGGTGCTGCAGCTCAAGGGCGGCTGAACGCGAAGACGGCGCCGGCTTTCACCGACGCCGCGGCTCCGCGATGACCGTGCTCAGGTGCCGGTCTGGCGGAACGTGAACGGGTACTTCACGCTGACCCCGCCGCTACCCGCCTCGGGCGCGGGGAACGCGATGGTCTTGATGACGCCAGCGACGCAGCTGCTCACCGTCGCGTCGAACCCGTGCGCGGTCGAGCTCGCCACCGAGCCGTTCGGCGAGATGAAGAAGTCCGAGGTGATCTCGCCGCCGAGCTGCGGGCGCGACAGCAGCTCCTTCTCGTAGCAGTAGCTGATCTCCGCGCGGTGGCGCTTGATGTAGCGCTCGATGATCGCCTTGTCGAGGCCGTCGGTCGTGGTCGGCTTCGAGATGAACGGGTTCGGCAGGTGCTGGACGTGGCCGGGGCCGTTGAAGCCGCCGCCCGGGCCGAACCCATAGCCGTGGCCGTGCAGCGAGCCCATGCCGATCGTGTTGTAGCGACCGCTGCCGATCGTGCCGCACGGCTCCTCGAAACAGCCGCCGCCGATGCTGTAGCCGGCGCGACCCATGCCCCACGTGCCGGCGCCGGGACCGTCGGCGCCGAACATCGCGCCGTTGTAGCTGTCGACGTCATTGCCGCTGCTGATATCGCCGGTCTTGACCAGCGAGGTGAATTGATCGGCGGCTTGGATCTGGCCGAGCCAGCCTTCGGTGGTCGCTCTCGCCATGACCTCGTCGCGTGTCAGCGACGGCGCGACGTGCTGGTCCTTGAGGTGGTACTTGCCCGCGGTGGTGAGGTCCGGGTTGCCCATCGCACCCGAGGCCATCGCGGCCTGCGTGCCGGCTTGCTTGTCCTTGCTGTCGGCGCCGCCGCCATCGGTGTCTTCGACCACCGGATCGGGCGCGACCTCGTTCTCGGCCGAACGCAGGCTCGTCGTGGTGTCTTCGACCGAGCCGAGATCGATCGAGCCGCCGCTGTCTTCGACCGGAATCTGTTGCAGCAGCCCCCAGATCGCGAGGTGCGCGGCGAGCGAGCCGCCGAAGTAGGCGAGCGCGCGGTTCTCGAACACCGCGAACCCGCCGGCGGCGCTGCGCCGTGGCTTGTCGACCGCGCTGACCATGAACGTCGTCTTGCCGGTGCGCGCGCGGATCTTCGCCTGATCTGGAATCGGTAGCGCGAACGCGCCCGCGACGGTCAGCGACGGCCGAGCGCGGCCCGCGGCGGCGAGCGCGGCGAGCGGTGTGGTCGCGCCGCCGAGGATCAGCTCGCCTTCGATGCCCGGGCCGAAGTTGAACACGAAGTCATCGCCGGACGGCGCGACGAGCGGGAACGCCGCGGCCGGTGCACCCTCGACCGCGAGCTCGACCCCGGCGGCGGTGCCGATCCGATAGTAGGGACTGCGCCGCTCGCTCCGCGCGCGAGACAGCGCGTAGGTCAGCGCGCCGAGGCCAAGCGCGAGACCGCCGAACGCGAACACGTCGTATCCCGAACCCAGCCGGTGCGGACGAAACGCGTGAGCCGGGCGATGCTGGACGCGCGTCCAGTCCTCGAGCGCGCCTTTGTTCGTCGCGGCGTTCGACACCGAAAGGCCGAACGCGATCGTCGAGGCGATCAGCGCGCTCGCGCCGAGCGCGATGAAGCCCCACGTCGCGCGCGTGACCTTGCCGGAGCGCGGATCGCTGCAGTGCTTGATGTCGACGACCGAATCACCGAGCAGCGCGGCGACTTCGATCGCGCGAGCTCCGGTGCCAAGGGTTGCGGTGGAATCGAATGTGGACATAGTCGGACCTCGCGTCGGATGGCGCATGCGCCTGGCTCCGGCCGGCCCGCGTTCGCGTCGCGCTCACTCGAGCGCGTTGCGTCGCGGCATCTCGCCGTCGCGACCGCCTGGCGACGTGCCTTGCGATCGAACGTTCCGACACCGGCAGTTGGACTCGGTTCCGCATTTCGATTGACCGTCGACGATCGGCGGAGATCGCCGGGTTTGGGTGTTCGAAGATCGTGTACGTGGACGTGCACGTGTCACGTGGCACGTGCACGTCCACGTACACGATTGCCGGGTGATAACGTTGCCCCGGTGACCGCTCCTCTCGCCGTTCGCGGCCTGCGCGTCGTGTTACCCGACGGGCGCGTCGTGATCGATGGCGCCGACCTCACGATCGGCGCTGGCGAGGTCGTCGTGCTGCTCGGCGGCTCGGGAGCCGGCAAGTCGACGTTCGCGCGCGTGCTGTTCGAGCGCGACGAGCTCGCGGCGGCCGGGTTTGACGTCGTGGCGACCGAGCTCTCGCTCGACCGCGAGCGCCTCGGGCTCGTGCCGCAACGCGGCGCGCTGTTCGATCACCTCGATGTCCGCGGCAACCTCCAGATCGCGATCGATCATGCCGCCGCGCGCGACACCGCGAACGACGATGTCGCGACCTGGCTACGGCGCGTCGGTCTCGATCCGAAGCTCGCCGAGCCCGGCACGCCGGTGACGTCGCTGTCGGGCGGTCAAGCCCAGCGCGTCGCGGTCGCGCGCGTGCTCGCGAGCCGGCGCGAGCTGGTGTTCCTCGACGAGCCGTCGGTCGGCCTCGACCCGCATCGCGTGCGCATGCTCGCTCGGCTCGTGCGCGAGCAAGTCAAGGCGCTCGGCATCTCGGCGATCATCGTCACTCACGACGTCGCGCTCGCGGTCGGGGTCGCCGATCGCCTGTTCCTGCTATCGCTCGAGCACCGCCGACTCGAGCCGCTGTTCGCGGATCGCTGGCCCGGTGCTCTCGACGAGCCTGGACACGACGCTGCCGAGCGCGGCCGGTGGGTGCTCGAGCTCGAGCAGACGTTGCTCGATCACCTCGATGCCCACGGCGATCGCCCGGCGCCGCAAGGGCCGGCGCCCGCGAACCGATCCGCGCTGCGCTTCGCCGAGCCGGTGATCGCGCCGTTTCGCACCGCGGTGATCGCCGCCGTGCGCGCGCCGGTGCAGCTCGTGCGCCATCCGCGCGACTTTGCGGTCGTCGCGAGCCGCGTGCTGCTCCAGACGCTCGTTCGCCCGCTCGTGTTCTACGCGATCGTGTCGACGCTGATCGGCTACACCGTGCTGTTCGTGATCAGCAAGGTCGGCGGCGCCGGCGTCCGCCCGGACGCGCTGCTGCGCCAGATCGGCGGCAGTTACGTCGTCGCGCTCGCCCCGGCGCTGTCGGCGCTGCTGTTCGTCGCGGCGTCGGGCAGCGCGACGAACGCGTGGCTCGGGTCGATGGGGCTGACGAAGCAAACGCTCGCGCTCGACGCGCTCGGCGTCGATCGTCGGTCGTACTTGTGGGCGCCGGCATGGCTCGCGATCGGGTTGTCGTACGTGCTCGTCGCGGCGCTGTTCGCACTCGGCATGATCGTCGGCGGGCTGCTCGTGTGTCGGTCGTATGGCGTACACGACGCGTGGCAGCTGTTGACCGCCGACTTCGTCGACCCGCGGCCCGAGCGGGCGCGCTATGCGCTGCGCGCGGCGTTCCTCGTGTGGATCTACGCGTGGGGGATCGCGAGCGACGTCGTCGCGAAAGGCGGCGCGCCGAAGCCCGAGGCCGATGCGGTCACGCGCTCGATGACGGCGAGCGTCGTCGCGTGCACGTTGTGGGTCGTCGCGTGGGAGCTCGTCACCGTCGTCGTGGTGTTCCGATCGTGAGAGGCGCGGCGGCGTTCGGCGCGCTCGTGGTCGCCGCGCACGTGGCCGGGTTTGCGGCGCTCGCGGCGCGCACCGGTCGCGACGAGCTCGTCGTCGACCACGGCCGGGTGCCCGCTACGCTCGCGGCGCGCACCGACGATCAGCCACGACGGCAGCGGGCTCGTGCGCACGCGGTGGACGGTGCGTTATCGCGGCGGGTTCGTGCGCGAGGTCGGCGCGACCGAGCTCGCCGGTCCGCTTCAGGATCCGGCGCAGCATGCGTGCAGCGGGCGCGTGATCGTCGGCCAGCGCTTGCTCGATCAGCTCGCCGGCACGATGGCGCACGAGATCGACGCCGAGCTGCACGGCGAGAGCATCTTCGCGGTCGGCGACTACGAGCGGCTCGAAGGGCTCCGCGTGCGCTGGGCGCGACTCGAGGCGCACCCCGGCGATCGCAAGCTCGTCGGCGAGGCACCGCACGGCTACGTTCGAGCGTTCGCCACCGTCGTGTTCGAGCGCGTCTCGGTTCCACTCGTCGTGACGCTCGTGCCCGAGGTCAAAGCAGGCGCGATGCACTTTCGCATCGCCGCGCGCGCCGAGCTGGCGTTCGACAACCGCGTCGAACAATGGCTGAGCGACAAGCTCGGCGGCGACAAGCTCGCGACTCGGCTCGCGCGCCGTCAGATCGACGACGTCTTGGTCACGACGCTCGCCCCGCCGCCACCGTTCGAGCTCGGCGACGGCCAGACGCTGCGGTTCACGTATTGCGACGAACCGCCGGAGTTCGCCGAAGGGGCGTGGGCCGCGTTGCCGTTTGCGGTCGCGTTCGAGCGACTCGGTCGCGCACCGGACATCCTGCCGCCGAAGCTCGGGTCCGGTCCGCGCGTCGCGCCACGCGCCGACACCGCGCTCGCGATCGATCTCGACGTCGACGCGCTCGATGCGGTCTTGTTCGAGCTGTGGCGCACCGGCTACCTCGATCGTCGACTCGCCGAGGTCGGACTCGATCGCCGGTTCAACAGCGACCCGATCGTCACCCAGTACCTCTCGGTCCGGATCTCGCCGCTTCGCCTCGCGCTGCCGCCGGTCGTGACCGCGACCGCCTCGGGCCTGCGGCTCGCGGCCGAAGCGCGCGTCGCGATCGCCGATGGTGCCGAGACCACGATCGGCGACCTCTACGGCACCGTCGCGTTCGGCTTTGCAGCGAGCGCTGCGGCGCCGCGAGTCGTCGACGTCGACCTCGGTGCGCTCGAGCTCACCTGCGAGCGGAGCCCGAGCGTGCTCGTGCCCTGCTACAGCGATCTCGTCGCGGCGTTGCGCGATCGCGGCGACGAGTTTCACGGTGCACTCACCTCCGCGTTCGCCGACCTCCTCGGCGACATCTTCGTCGGCCGGCTCGCGAACGACCAAGTCCCCGCCGAGCTCGATGTCCGCGCGGTGATGCCGACGCTGGTCACCGCGGCGCCGAACGCTACGCTGCGGCTCGAGCTCGATGCGCGGATCGCGCCGGCGCCGTGACGTCACAGCCGCGAGCGCGTCACCAGGTAGAGGTCGTACGAGCCCATTCCGCCGGCGGCGTCGCTGTCGTAGATCATGGTGAGATCGTCGGCCGAGATCTCGGGGTCGGCCTCGTCCGCGGCCACCGTGTCGACCGAGATCTCGGACACCGGACCAAACGGGTCGGCGCGAGTCGGCCGGGTCGCGGTGAAGATGTCGATCTTGCCGTTGTCGCGGGTCGACTCGAAGTAGATCGTCAGCTCGTCGGGGCCGAGCGTCCCGTAGCCGTCCTCCTGGTTCACGTCGAGCTCGGTCAACGGACCGATGATCGCAAAGCCGGTACCGGCCGCGTACGACGCGTGCGCGAGTGCGGTCGGCGCCAGCGTGGTGTAGATCAGCTCGGTGCCGTCGCGCGACAGCGACGGACCACCGATCTGGTCGCTCGCCACCTGCATCACCTGAGTCGCAGGGCCGAACGCGGAGCTGGGGTCCGGCCGGGTCGTGACGAACAGAGTCGCCGAGCCCCGCACGAAGTACAACGTCAGGTCGTCGGGCGCCCACGTCGGTTCGGCCTCGGCGGCCGCGGTGTTGACCGCAGCGATCGCGGTCGCGGCGCCGAACGGGTCGGCCGTGGTCGGGCGCGAGGCCTGATAGAGGTCGGAATTGCCGGCGCCACCCGGGCGGGTCGACTGGAACACCAGCGTGAGCCCGTCCGGGCTCAGCGCGGGCGACTCGTCGTCCGAGGAGCTGTTCACCGCGCTCAGCGCGATCGGCGCGCCCCACGGCCCGAGCTGTGGCGCGGCGTCGTCCGCGAGGCCGTCGGCGCGGACGTCCGCCGGCCCGCCGTCCATCGACCGAAGGCCGGCGCCGAAGTCGACCCGTCCACAGCCTGCCGCGGCCACCGTGACGAACGCTACGACTAGCGGGCCCATCGCTCCATTGTCGCATGGCGCCGCGGCCGCCGGCATTCGCGACGGGGCGTGTTGCCGGCTACACTTCGGCGGTGGACCGCGATTCGTTCCGCGAGGCGCTGCTCGGCGTGATGGAGCGCAAGCAGCACTGGGCTTGGAAGTCGTTCACCGACGGCACGGTCGCCAAGCCGCGGATGCACGTGCACTTCGAGCAGGAGTACGCGACGTACGTGCGCGACTTTCCGGTGCTGGTCGGCTGGGCGTACGTGCAGTGCCCGATCGCCGAGGTCCGGCGCGACCTCGCCGAGAATCTCTACGAAGAGGAGACCGGCGGCTTGATCGCCGGCCGGCCGCATCCCGAGCTGTTCCTCGAGTATCCACGCGGGCTCGGCATGGATCTGACCCGGTTCGCGCGCGTAGAGCTGTTGCCGGCGGCTCGCGCCTATCGCGCCGCGCTCGACGAGCACACGCAGCGCCGCGGCTGGGCTCAGGCATGCGCCGTCACGACGATCTTTCTCGAGGGCACCGCCCACGAGCGCGGCGAGCTCGATCCGAATGCCCCGAAGCGCGCCGACGCCGCCGCTCGAGCAGCATCCGCTCGTCGTGCATTACGGTTTGCCGCTCGAAGCGCTCGCGCTGACGAAGGCGCATCGCCGCGTCGAAGGCAGCCATCGCGCCGCCGCATGGCGGATCGTGCTCGATCATGTCCCGGCCGGAGATCGCGCCGGCGTCGTCGCCGCGATGGAGTCCGTGCTCGCGGCGTGGCTCGCGTATCGCGACGAGGTCGCCGTCGCGTGCGGGCTCGCTCGCTAGTTCGCCTCAGTTGCCGAAGCCGCCGAGCTGCGCGCCCGCCGCCGCCCGCACCGCCGATTGCGAGAACACCGCGAACGCGCGGCGGATCTCGGTCGCGCTGTTACCGGGCGTCAGGATCCAGCGATCCGGAATACCCATCTCGGTGAACACCGCGCGGAAGTCGGTGCGCCCATCGCTGATGCCCATCGCCGCCACGACGTGATGCTCCTGCGCGAGCATGTCATCGACGATCGCCTTGACGTCGGCGGGGCGGCAACGATGCGATCCGTAGTCGCCACCATCGGTGATGATCAGCGTGACCGTTCGAACCGCGATGCCCGCGCGCGAGAGCTCCTGCGCTTTCGCGATCACCGTACCGAGCATCACGACGGTCTGATCGTAGAGCGGCGTGCCGAGCAGCGGGTGGTAGTTCGCGCCGGTCAGCTCGACCGCATGATCGAGCGTCGTATACGCGCACAACACCTCGCCGTTGAGCAGCCGGGTATGCGCGAGCACCTCACCGGCTTGCTTCGACGCGCGCAACGCGGCGAGCACGAGGTTGTGGCCATCGCGCACGGCATCGACGTTGCCCGCCGCCGTGATCGACTGCGAGTCGTCGGGCATGACCGAGACCAGCACGACCTCGCTCGCGGCGATGTCATCGATCGTCACGCCGAGTCCGGCTTGGATCTGCGCGCCGACGTCGACGACATCGAGCGTCGCGAGGGCGCGCGCCGATAGGGCGCCTGCTCCGTGGGCATCCTCGAGGAGCTGTTTAGCTTTGCGATCACTCATGGCGTTCCTTTCAGGCGCAAGCCAGGCCAGCTCGCGATCGGGTCGGTGGACTTGACGAGGTGCATGCCGGCATCGGCGAACCGCTGCAGCGCGGCGTCCGCATCGGCGGTGAAGTCGGCGGCGAAACCGCCCTTGCCGTCGGGCACGGTCACCGCGGACATGCAGTCGGTGACGAGATAGACCTTGCGCGCGAGCGCCGGGTCCGCAGCGGCGATCTCGCCGAGCAAGTCGTCGATCGTCGACTTGACGCAGTGACTCGCGGCTTGACCGGCGATCACGACCGCGTCGGCGGCGAGTAGCGTCTGCAAGAACTGCGTGTTGCGTTGAGCGAGCGCGGCGCCGTCGAACCGCGACGTGACCTCGGGCCGCAACACCGAGTAGTTCTCGGTCAACGGGTTGCCGCCTTTGACCTCGACCGCGGATTGCGCGGTGCGCGTGAACGCGTGGAACAAGCGCGCTTCGTGCACGATGCCGGCGAGTGCGTGGCCGTCGGACCCGAGCAAGCAGTGCGGCGGCCACAGGTAGAGCTGGTACTTGCCAGCCTTCTCGAGCTCGCGGCAGTAGTGCAGCACTTGCTTGCACAGCCACGGATAGTTGCCGCCGCACAGCCACTTCGCCATCGCGGGGTTCGGCCGCACCTCTCCCGCGGCGATCTGCTCGGCGGTGATCGTGCGATACGGCGTCAGCGGCGCATCCGTCTTGTCGAGCCAGAAGCTTGGAAAGAAGATCTGATATGCGAGGTGGGTGTCGAGCGTCGTCGTGATCTCGGTGATCGCGCCGAGGTTGCGATAGATCAGCTCGGCGATCCGCCGCGAGTCATCGATCGCGCCGCGCCCGCTCCGGCCGGCGACATACAGCGTGCCTTCGGGGAAGCAGAAGTCTTTCTGGACGTCGATCAGCAAGACGTGGATGCGGGTCTCGTCGGCGGCGGCTGGACGGATCGCGTGTTGCGCGCGCCAGGCTCCGGCGGAGGTCGCGATCGCGGCGGCGTCGGGGCGATAGCCATAATCGGCGGCTCGCGCGGGCTCGAACAAAGGTGGTAGCGGAAGTGTCGTCATGAGATCTCCTTGGGTTAGTTGAGAGACAGGTGAAGGGCGTCGTGCTCGCGAATCACGTCGAGGCCGCCCGGCGCGAGCACGAGCCGATCGGCGGCGGACACGAGCTGCGGCGGTCTCGGTGAACACGCGCGTGCAGGCGATCGCGCCGGCGACGAGCTCGATGCGAACGATGCCCGCGTCGGTCGGTACGAACAATTGGCTGCCACTCGCGCACGCGCCGGCGATGCCGGCGAGCCACGGCGTATCGGTCAGCAGCTCGGTCGCGAGCACGCGCGCGTCGCTGCCGATCACGACCGCGATCGTCGCGAGCTGGCCGTTGACCACGCGAGTCAACCACAGCCATGCGCGATCGCCGGCGATGGTCGCGTGCGCGGCGACGAGCTCGCCGTGAATCGCCGGCAGCGCGACGCGATCGTCGAGCCCGCCTCGCTCGGGGCGGAACACGAAGCCGACCGCGTAGCCCCCGGCGCGATAGAACCCGACGCCGAGCGCGGCGCCGACCCAGATCCGCGTTTGACCGGCGAGCACCGACCCGATCCGCTCTTCGCCGAGCCGCGTCTTGCGGAGCAACGCACCGCCGGACAACCGGATGCGCGAGTCCGCGGCCGGCGACGTCGTCGGGATGACGTGCCAGCGCAAGCCACCCGAGACCGAGACCGGTGGCGCCGGCGCGCGATGGCGGCAGGTCGGACACGTCTCGCGAGCGTGCTCGTCGCCGCACTCGCTGCATCGACGCATGCGTAGGCTCGCGAGCAATGCGCGCGGGAATTCTCCGCGGACGTCGCGCTCGAAGACGTCGCGGAACACGGCGAGGAGCGCATCGGGCAGGATCGCGAGCGGACGCGCGGCGCGCGGGTACACGACCTCGGCGTGCAACACGCTGATCCGTCGCAGGGCTCGCGCGGTCGCCGCGCAGCGCGGGTAGACACCGCCCCACGGACCGAGCCAGAGCAACGTGCGAAATGCCATCGCGGCGAACGCGAACCAGTCACTGTCGCGATCGTGCGGGCGCGATGGCACGAGCTGGCCGTCGCACAATCGCGGGTCGAGCAGGCGCTCGCTGAACATCGAGCACGGAAAGCCGGCGAGCTGATAGCTGTCGACGTCGATCAGGTGAACGCGTCGGGCGGCGAGGTTCGGGGCTCGCCCTCGAACGGCAGCGTCGCCGGATGGCGATGCGGTTAGATCGACGTTCGGGGCTCGCCCCCGAACGGCAGCGTCGCCGGATGGCGATGCGGTTAGATCGACCTTCGGGGCTCGCCCCCGAACGGCAGCGTCGCCGGATGGCGATGCGGTTAGATCGACCTTCGGGGCTCGCCCCCGAACGGCAGCGTCGCCGGATGGCGATGCGGTTAGATCGACGAGCACGTTGAGGTCGTTGCAATCGCCGATCACGACGTCGGCGCGATGCAGGGCGGCGATCGCATCGTGGAGCGCGAGCAACGCCGCGATCAGCTCGCCGCCGTCGATCGGATGCTCGCGGCGCCAGCGCGGCTCGCCGTAGCTGAGCAGCGGAGTGCCGGTGACGCGCGGCATCGTGAAACCGACGACCTGGGTCGAGCGCTTGCCTGCGAGCGCGAGCCCATTGGGCGCGACGATCGCGGGCGGCAGACCCGCCGGTAAGGCGCGCAGCTTGGCGGGGGCTTCGGCGAGCCGCCGCTCGGCCGCGGCTTGCGCCTCCGGTTGTCCGGCGAAGTCGGGGTGATCGGCGGGCTTCCACCACTTCACGACCCGGCCATCGCCGAGGTCGTAGACCTCTGCTTCGCCGCCTTGCCCGATCAGGGTCGCCGGCGCGAGGTCGAATCGCTCGCCGTCGATCCACACGACGCGATTCATCGCGCGCTCCAGCGCAGGGCTGCGACCGCACAGTCGTCCTGCAACACCGCCGGCGTACGCACGATCCGGCGATCGTCCCAGCGGATCCGCTCGTCGCCGCGCGCGAGCAGCACGAGCCTGCGGCGTAGCGCGTCGGGATGGGTGAACGCCGGCTCGGCGACGAGGTCGTCGAGCGTCGAGTCGTGCGCGCCATCGGTCGCGACGATCGCGCGGCCAGCCTCGGCGCTGTGCGTCGCGAAGTGCGGTTCGACGCGCGTGCCGAGCAGCTCGTAGCCGACGTACGGCGGCTCGTTGTCGGCGAATGGCCCGAGCGCGCGCTGGCCCTGAGCTCGGTCGATCGATCGCCCGCCCGGCGAAGCAAGAATGGCCGACTCCGTGGAGCGAAGGGCCCCCGGAACGGGGCCCCCAAGCGCGTACACCCCGTCGCCGATCGCCCACACGCCTGCGCGACCGTCGTGCACCGCGGCGGCGACCACCGTGAACAGCAGGAAGTCGGCGACGACACGCTCGCGCTCGCCGCCGAGCGCATCGGCGAGAGCGCCGAGCGCCGCCACCGCCGTCGCGCGGACCGCGGTCCACATCGCCAGATCGCTCGGATCGCCACCCGCCGCGAGCGCCCGGCCGAGCTCGCCGATCCACAGCTTCGCGCCGAGCCGCGCGCCGACCTCGGAGCTCGGGCTCGAGCCACAACCATCGCACACGACGATCGCCGCGGTGCTGCAGTCGCCGGTCCAGCTCGCGGCGGCGTCCTGACCGTTCCGCGCGTTGCGCAGATGGCGCGCCCCGATGACGGCCGCGCAGATTGCCTTCGTGTCCATGCAACACCATTATGGTGTCTGACATACACTATGTCAAGCCGCGTGCGGGAAGCCCAAGACGGCAGCAGGTTGACAAAGTGAACACCGTCCCCAGTGAAGTCTCTGAAACTATTGGGGGTGACACCGACCCGCGGTTGACAGAGTGAACACCGTCCCCCGGTTACGGAGCCAGGCGATCGCGCAACCAGCTGCCGTCGATACGGCGATAGCGCACGCGATCGTGCAAGCGCGACGGCTGGCCCTGCCATAGCTCGATCATGTCCGGAACGACGAGATAGCCGCCCCAATGGGCGGGGCGAGCGAGCGCGCCTTCGTGAGCCGCGGCCGTCACGAACTGCTCGAGCACCGCGCGATTCGCGATCGGCTGAGACTGCGGCGATGCGATCGCGCCGAGCTGACTGCCGCGCGGGCGCGACGCGAAGTAGGCGTCGGAGTCGGCGGCCGACACGCGCTCGACCATGCCTTCGATCCGGATCTGGCGATGCATCGGCTCCCAGTAGAGGACGAGCGCCGCACTCGGATGTGCCGCGAGATCGCGTCCCTTGCGGCTGTCGTAGTTCGTGAAGAACGTCAGGCCGCGCTCGGAGATCTCTTTGACGAGCACGATCCGCGCAGCCGCTCGACCACGCGGATCGACCGTCGCGAGCGTGGCAGCGTTCGGCGAAGCCACGCCGCCGTCGATCGCGGCCTGCATCCACCGGCGAACCTCGACGATCGGATCGGCATCGCACGCCTCGGGATCGAGCGGCGCACCTTCGTACTGCTCGCCGAGTCGCCACAGCCGATCATTGACCATGCGCGCTACTTACCATGTCCCGCTTCCATCGCCGCGTGGAAGCTGTCGTGCACCCTCGCGAACGCCGCATCGAACGTCGCGAGATCGGTGCCGCCGCACGCGGTCGCGAGCCCTGCGACCGCATCGACGAGCGGCTGGTTCTTCGCCGCATCCGCTTTTGTCTTGAAGTCGCCGATCACGCCGCACGTGTCGGTCATCCGCTGCTGACCTTGCGCGGCATGCCAGTGCGGCGCGAGCACGTCGTGAAACGACGACAGCTCCGGCGACAGCCCGGCCATCTCGCGCTCGTGCTTGTCGTGGTGCTCGCCATCCTTCATGTCCGCCGCGGGCGCGGGTGCAGGGGTGGCGTCCTGCTTCTTGCTGCAAGCCGTGGCGAGGACGCACGCGAACGCGAAGCCGAGGGTACGCATCGCCGCGCTTTCGCACGCGCGCGCGGACGTGTCAACCGCGGCTCCGGTACAGTCGACGAATGGAGCTGTACGTCGTCCGCCACGCGATCGCCTTCGACGCCGCACCCGCCGGTGGCGATCCTCTCCGCGCGCTCACCCCGAAAGGCGCTCGCAAGTTCCGGCGCGGCGTCCGCGGCATGCGCACCGCCGGGCTGAGATTCGATCACGTCTTGACGAGCCCGTGGCTGCGAGCCGTGCAGACCGCCGAGCTGCTCGGTCCGATCGCCGAACGCGAACCGATCGCGACCGACTTGTTGTGCCAACGGCCGGGCTCCGAGCTGCTCGCGCGGATCACCGAGCTCGCTAGCCACACCGCGGTCGTCGGCCACGAGCCGTGGTTGAGCGAGCTCGTCGCCTGGCTCGCGTTTGGCGACTCGCGCCACGGCGAAGCGCTCGACCTCAAGAAAGGCAGCGTGACCTGGCTCTCGGGTGGCGTCGTGCCCGGCGGAATGACGATCCGCGCGATCCTGCCGCCAAAGCTGCTGCGCTCGCTGCGTTAGCGGGGACGGTGTTCACTCTGTCAACCGGCCTCACGGCGTAGCCACAACAGTTTCAATGCCTTAACTGGGGACGGTGTTCACTTTGTCAACCGGCTAACGGAGTGGGCGCATCGCGCGTGCCCGCCGCAGGTCGTTGACGACGCGCGCGATCGCATCATCGTGCAGCAGCAGCTTCGACATCGCGCCGGTCGTGATGCCGAGCCGGCGCGCGGTCGCGCCGATCTCGAGGTCGCCTGCGACGAGCAGATCGAGCAGCTCCGCGATCGCGAGCCAGTAGTCTGCGGTCAGCCGAGTCCGCGCGCCGAGCGGTGCGGTGCCGCCGGCGACGAGCGCGGCGAGCCGCGGCGATGCCACGTAGCCGTCGAGCTCACCCGCGATCGGCGCGCGCACCTCGAGCGCGATCGCGGCGCGCAGGCGGCGCACCGCGTAGATCTTGTTCTCGGCTTGCGACCGGCTGTCTTCGCCGATCGCCGATACGCCGGTCGGGAGATGACGCAGTCGTACCGCGCTCTCGGTCTTGTTTCGGTGCTGTCCGCCCGGCCCGGACGCGCGATAGCGATCGACCTCGCTCTGCGCGATCAATGCATCATCGGTCGCGATCAGGGCTGCGTCGCGCGGGGTCAATTCGCGTCGCTCGGCGCGGTCGCGGGGGTCGTCGGCTGCGTCACCGGCGCGCTCGGATCGAGATAGACATCGACGCCGGCGCGCTCTCCGGCTCGACCGTATTCGACGCTCGCGATCCCGCCGCCGAGCGCACCGACCAGCTTGTCGAGCTTCGGATCGACCCCGACCTTCACATCGCCGCACAGCGTGCGCGTCGCCTCGAACGACAGCCCCGGGACCAGCGCGCCGACCCGCACGATCTTGCCGCCGCGGATCCGCAGCGATAAGCCGAGCGCCGGGGTCGAAGAAACCGCACCGCCATCCGCCGGTGCTCCCGGTCCCGGGCGAGCCGCGACCGGCGATGCGCCGAGCAGATGCGCGACGAGTGGAGCCTCTAGCGGTGCGCCGGTGAACGAGGCGAAAGCCGCCGACAGCGCGGTGACTTGGGCGTCGACGGTCGCACCCGGCATCGCGAGCTCGATCTCGGAGTATGGCGCGTCGCCGATCGATTGCGTGAACCGCTCGATCCGCGACACGCCGTGTTCCTCGACCCACTTCTTGATCTGGTACTTCGCCTCGTGCGTCCCGAACATCGCCTCGACCTTCGGCCACTCGTGCGGATCGAAGAAGTGCCAGCCGGTCGTGACCTTGCCGCCCCACACGCCGATCCACGAGCCGACGAGCTTCGGCTCGAGCTGCTCGCCGATCTGATCGAGCAGGTGCGCGTCGGTCTTCGCGATGTTGCACAGCTTGAAGTAGTCGGCCATCCGCGGCACGAAGCCGCGCGGATCGCCCCACGAGCCCCACCAGACGCGGCGCAGATCGCTGCCGAGCATGGCGAGAAAGTTCACGCCTTCGCCGTCCGGCATATCCGGCGGCGTCGGGTTGTGCTCGAGCCAGCGGTCGAGATGGATATCCATCCACTCCTCGATGATCGGCAGCTGCGACAGGC
The DNA here is from genome assembly GCA_963848295.1 of uncultured delta proteobacterium. Classification (GTDB taxonomy): domain Bacteria; phylum Myxococcota_A; class Polyangia; order Haliangiales; family Haliangiaceae; genus JABFXX01. The sequence continues at coordinate 2,103,558 of CAWKDB010000010.1, forward strand.
TGATCTGGAGGTTCAACCGGACCGATAGCGCGCGCTGCAGAGCAGTCTCGAGCGAGCTGGCCATCTCAGATCGAACGTATCATGCACGGCCGGTGGGCTCGTGCTTGATGCGCGGCAGCAGCATCACGAAGTTGCACGGCGACGTGCGGTGATCGAGCTGCGAGATCAGGATCCGCTCGACCGCGGTCTTCACCCCGTTGGTCGAGCCCGGCAGCAAGAACACGTACGTCGTCTCGCACAGCGCGCCCTCGGCGCGACTCTGGATCGTCGCGGCGCCGATTTCGGCGAACGAGATCGATCGAAACAGCTCGCCGAAGCCAGGGATCGCCTTGGTCACGAGCGGCGCGAGCGCCTCGGGAGTGACGTCGCGCGGCGTGACGCCGGTGCCGCCGGTCGCGATCACGACGTCGATCGCGGGGTCCGCGATCCACGCCTTCAGCTGCGCGCGGATCACGAGCTCGGAGTCCACAGCGATCGCGCGAGCCGCGATGCGATGCCCGACCTCGGCGAGCCGGGTCGCGATGTAGCCGCCGGATGTGTCGGTCTCGAGCGTGCGCGTGTCCGAGACTGTCAACACCGCGACATTGATCGGGATGAACGGTCGCTCCATGGCTGGGTAACTGTCGCACGGCCGTCGAAATCCTGTGTCGTGAATTGTGTTTAACGCATTGCGTTAGACAGTGTTAGAACACAACTCATTGCGGATGACGCGGCGCGTCTTAAGGTGTTCTCGAAAGGGGAAACACCATGGCCACCGCAAAGATCGAGATTCGTACCGACCATCCCGGCGTCGTTCCCGGCGTCGCCAACCTCGCGCTCGACGTCGTCGATCGCAGCCAATCGACCGCGATCGCAGTGCTCCAGGACGCGCGCATCGAGCTGCGCGCCGTGCTCGAGGGCGGCATCGAGCTCGTCGACAAGACCACCGCGGCCGCATTCCGGCTCGCGCGCAAGCTCGTGCAACGCGTCGACGAGGGCGTCGCCGAGACTTTGGGCAACGTCGAGCGCCTCGTCGGCGGCGCCGTGCGCTCCGCTCGCGAAACGACGCGCGCCGCGACCGATCTCGCACACAGCGTCGGAACCGGCATCGGCGGGCAGCCGGCTAAGCCCGCAATCCCGGCGGCGTAGTTACTTCTTTTTCGCCGCCGGCTTCTTCGCGGCCGGCTTTTTCGCAGCGGTCGGCTTCTTTGCCGCCGACCTCTTCGCCGCCTTTGCGGGCTTCGCCGCACCGGCGAGCTCGTCGAGCTGAGCGAGCTGGGTGAGAAACACATCGGCGATCGCGCCGAGTGACGCCGCGTCCGGCGCATCGATCTCGTCGACCACGAGGATGAACAGGTCGCCGGCGAGCCGCCGTCGCGACAGCTCGGCGATCACATCGCCATCGACGTCCCAGCTGTCGCCGGCCTCGGACGTCAAGTACTCGTAGCCGACCCGCTTGCCGGCGTCGAAGCCATCGACCTCGAACCGCACGCCGGTTTCAGCGAACGCGACGTTCTCCGCAATCTCGTAGCCTGCCTGCTCGAATCGCGCCTTCAGCAGCGCGCATGCGTCGTGCTCGGTCATGACTCGGCCGGAGCTTACCCGGGTTTCGCCCGGTTCCGCATCTCGGTCGCAGCCGACTGCGCTATTGACGAACCTGCACGCCGCCGCCCACGCCGACGTAGCCGACGTCGCTATCGAACGAGGTCTTGAGCTCGACGTAGATGCCGACCCGATGCACGCCGAGCTTGACGATGTCGGCACCGCCCGCGAGCTGCAGGCCGAACGACGCGTTGAAGCCGGAGTCGGTGGAGTCCATGTCGAGCGCCACGTCGTCGAGGTGGACGCCGAGGAAGATCTTCGCCCAGAACCGATCGTAGCCGGTCGCCGACGCATAGCCACCGAGGTCGATCGGCACGAGCGTCGCCTGATACGAGATGAACTCCGGGGTGTAGCTACCCGACAACACGCCGGCATCGGCGTGAAACCCGACCGTCGTCGTGCTGTCGATGTGCACGCCGATCTCGCCGAACACCGTCGAGCCCCACGCCGTCGCGAGCGCGGTCGTGGCATGCGTGAGGTCGGCGCCGACCGCCCACGCGAGCTTGCCCGACATCGGATCCGGCGCGGTCGGCTCCGGTTCCGGCGGCGCCCCGGGCATGGCGCCGACCTCTGCGTGAGCGGTCGCGCAAGCTGCCAAGACCATCGCCGCCGCCCACCTTGCCTTCATGAGATCCGAGCATATCAGCTCGGGGTCACACCACGAGGTTGACGAGCCGACCCTTGACGTAGATCTCGCGCTTGATCGCCTTGCCTGCGAGAAAGGGCTGGACCTTGTCGTCGGCCTTCGCGAGCGACAGGATCGAGCTCTCGCTCGCGTCGAGGGGCACTTCGATCTCGCTGCGCAGCTTGCCCGAGACCTGGACGGCGATGATCATCACGTCGCGCGCGAGCTTCGCCTCATCGAACGCCGGCCATGGCTCGTAGGCGATCGACGTGGTGTGCCCGAGCCGCTGCCACAGCTCCTCGCCGAGGTGCGGCGCGAACGCCGACATGATCTTGACGAACATCTCGAACCAGGCGCGCGGGATCGCGGTCGCCTTCGTCGCTTCGTTGACGAACACCATCATCTCGGCGATCGCGGTGTTGAACCGCAAGTCCGTGACCGAGCTCGTGACCTTCTTGATCGCGGCGTGCAGCGCGCGCTCGAGCTCTTTGTTCGTCGTCGGCGCGTCTTCGCTGACCTTGCCGCTCAGCGAGTCGGTCTCGGTATCGATCAGCAGCCGCCACAGCCGATCGAGGAACCGCCGCGTGCCGGCGACACCGCTGGTCTCCCACTCGACGCCATCCTCGAGCGGGCCCATGAACAGCTCGTACATCCGCATCGCATCGGCGCCGAACTCCGCGCACATGTCGTCGGGGTTGACGACGTTGTAGCGACTCTTCGACATCTTATCGAGCTTGGTCTCGACGACCTCGTTCGTGCCCTTCAAGTACCAAGCGCCGTCGCGCTGCTCGACCTCGTTGTCGCCGTGGTACTTGCCGCGCGCGTCGCGAAACGATGTCTTGTGGATCATGCCCTGGTGAAACAGCCGCTGGAACGGCTCCTTCGTCGAGACATAGCCCGCGTCGTACAGCACCTTGTGCCAGAACCGCGCGTACAGCAGGTGCAGCACCGCGTGCTCGTTGCCGCCGACGTACAAGTCGACCGGCATCCAATACTTCTCTTCGGCCGGATCCCACGCGACGTCGCTGCGCGTCGGCGAGATGAACCGCAGGTAGTACCAGCACGAGCCGGCCCACTGCGGCATCGTGTTGGTCTCGCGCGTCGCCGGTGCGCCGGTGTCCGGATCCGTGGTCTTCACCCAGTCTTTCGCGCGCGCGAGCGGCGGTAAGCCATCGGCGGTCGGCTTGTACTCGTCGATCTTCGGCAGCACGACCGGCAGTTGGTCCTTCGGCACCAGCTTCGTCGTGCCGTCGCCGAGCTCGATCAGCGGCACCGGCTCGCCCCAATAGCGCTGGCGCGCGAACAACCAGTCGCGCAGCTTGTAGCGAATGCTCTGCGCGCCGAGCTGCTTGCCCTCGAGGAACGCGATGACCTTCGCCTTCGCGGCGGCGACGTCGAGCCCGTCGAGGAACGCGCTGTTCACGTGCGCGCCGTCGCCGAGGTACGCCTCGGTCTGGACGTTTGCGCCGCCGTTGACGACCTCGATGATCGGCAGACCGAACTTCGTCGCGAACGCGTGATCGCGCGCGTCGTGGGCCGGGCACGCGAACACCGCGCCGGTGCCGTAGCTCGCGAGCACGTAGTCCGCGATCCAGATCGGAATGGGCTTGCCGTTGACGGGGTTCACCGCGAACGCGCCGGTCGCGACGCCGGTCTTCGGCGCGTCGGCCGCTTCGGTCGTGCGATCGCGTTCGCTGCGCTTGGCGACTTGCTCGCGATAGGCGGCGACCGCGGCGCGCTGCGCGGGCGTCGTGATCGTGTCGACGAGTGGATGCTCGGGCGCGAGCACGACCCACGTGCCGCCGAACAGCGTGTCGGGCCGCGTCGTGAACACGGTGATCGGCTCGTTCCGGCCGACGACTTCGAACACGACGTTCGCGCCGATCGACTTGCCGATCCAGTCGTGTTGCACCTTCACCGTGCCGACCGGCCAATCGAGGCCGGCGAGATCGTCGTTGAGCCGATCGGCGTACTCGGTGATCTTCAGCATGAGCTGGCGCATCAACCGCTTCTCGACCGGATCGCCGGTCTCGATGTACTTGCCGTCGTGGACTTCCTCGTTCGCGAGCACGGTACCGAGCGCCGGACAGAAGTTCACCGGGACTTCGGCGCGGTACGCGAGCCCGCGCTCGTACAGCACTTCGAAGATCCACTGAGTCCACTTGTAGTAGGCCGGGTCGCTCGTCGTGATCTCGCGCGTCCAGTCGTACGACAGCCCGAGTCGTACGAGCTGGCTCTTGAACGTCGCGATGTTGCGCGCGGTGATCACCGAGGGATGCTCGCCGGTGCGTTCGGCCCGGCGTTCGGCCGGCAAGCCAAAGCTGTCCCAGCCCATCACGCGCAGCACGTTGAAGCCCATCATCCGCTTCGCGCGCGCGACGACGTCGGTCGCGGTGTAGCCCTTCGGATGCCCGACGTGCAGGCCGTCGCCCGACGGATACGGGAACATGTCGAGCACGTAGTATTTCGGCTTCGTGCGATCGCTCGGCGTCAAGAACGTCTGCTCGCGCTCCCAGTATGCCTGCCACTTCGCGTCGAACGACTTGTGATCGAAGCCGGCCATTACTTGCCGAGCACTTTGCGGATGCGCGCGGAGACCTCGTCGAGCGTGCCGACGCCATCGACCCGCTTCAGGATGCCTTGGCTGGCGTAGAACGGCAGGATCGGCTCGGTCTCGCCGTGATACTTGACGAGCCGCTCGGTGCACGCCTCGGCGGTGTCGTCTTTGCGCTGCACGACCTCGAGCCCCGCCGGTGGCGGGTTGTACTTCGTATGATAGATCGTGCCGGTCTTCGGATCGGATCGCCGGCCGGTGACGCGCTCGAGGATGAGGTCGTCGGCAACTTCGATCAGCACGATCGCGTCGAGCGACACGTTCGCGGCCTCGAGCGCGGCGTCGAGCGCTTCGGCTTGCGGCACCGTGCGCGGAAACCCGTCGAGCATGAACCCGCCGGCGCAATCTGGCTTCGCGATCCGCTCGAGGATCATCCCGATCACGACGTTGTCGGGTACGAGCTTGCCCGCCTTCATGTAGCGATCGGCCTCTTGCCCCATCGCGGTGCCGTCCTTGACCGCCGCGCGCAACATGTCGCCGCTCGAGATATGTGGAATCCGAAACGTGTCGACGAGGCGGGCGGCCTGTGTGCCCTTCCCTGCTCCCGGTGGCCCGACGAGGATCATGCGCATCCGCGTCGTTTACCACACGTTTCAGGCCCGCTGGAGCAGCAACCGGAACGTCGTGCCGACGCCGACGACCGACTCGACCTCGATCGCACCGCCGTGGCGCCGCACGCTGCCGTGGAGCATTGCGAGACCGAGGCCATTGCCCTTGCCGAGCTTCGTCGTGAAGAACGGCTCGAACGCGCGGGCAAGCGTCGCTTCGTCCATGCCGCAGCCGGTGTCGGCGATCGCGATCTCGACGTAGTGGCCCGCGGCCGGGAGGTTGCGCGCCATCGCGGTCTGCGCGTCGCAGTGGACCGCGCGTGCCTCGACGATGACGGTGCCCCCGTCCGGCATCGCGTCGCGTGCGTTGACGAACAGGTTGAGCAGCGCCTGGTGCAGCTCCTCGGGCGCGCCACGCACCGCGAGCTCGACCGGCACCTTCGTCGCGATGGCGAGCTTACCGCCCGCTTGCCGCCGCATGATCGCGACGATCTTCTCGACGAGATGCGACAGCGACACGATCTCGAACTGCAGGTCGTCGGTGCGACCGAGCCGCATCAACCGCTTCGCGACCGCGATCGCGGAGGTCGTCGCTTGTCGGATCGATTCGAGAGCCTCCTGGGCGTCACGCGCGTCGAGCGCGACAGCATCTTCGACGATCTGGAGCTCGCCCAAGATCACCGCGAGCGTGTTGTTGAAGTCGTGCGCGAGCCCGCCGGCGAGGGAGCCCATCGTCTCGAGGCGCTGCAGCCGGCGCATCCGCTCTTCGAGCTCGTCATGCTGCGCGAACAGCAAGATCGAGCCGCCGATCTGGATCCGATCACCGACGCGCAGCACCACGCGGTCGATGCGCGAGCCGTTGTGGAACGTGCCGTTCGCGCTGTCGAGGTCCTCGAGCACGAAGCTGTCACCGTCGTGGACCAACCGAGCATGGCGCCGAGACACGTCGGTCGCCGCGAGCACGATGTCGACCGCGCCGCGGCCGATCACGACCGGCGCGGTGCCGATCCGGAACGTCCGGCCGAGCTGCTCGCCGATCACGCACACGAGGCCCGCCGACGGCGCTGCAGGTGGATCGACGATGACGAGCGGCACGACGCCGGTGACGTCGAACGCCGGCGGAAGTGGCCTTTCGGTCGGGGCTCGCACTTGGCCGTGGGGCGGTGCGGACTTGTAGACAGGCTCGGCCATGGCATCGACGGTAGGGCGCCGGCCGCGATCCGCGGAGTAGCCACGGGGTAACGGTCGGCTCGTCAGGCGTTAGCGACGCGCAGCATCTCGACGTGCGGGATCCCGTCCTCCTCATAAATTTCAGAGACCGGCCGAAACCCGAGCTCGCCGTAGAACCGTTGCAGATGCGCTTGCGCGCTGATCCGGACCGCGACCGGACCGGCGAGCGCGAGGCCACGGCGCATCAGCTCGCGCCCGATGCCGGTGCCACGCGCTTGCACCGCGGTGATCACGCGGCCGATGCTGACCTCCGCGTACTTGTCGCCGGCGGGCAACACCCTGAGATATGCGACGAGCTCGCCGTCGCGCTCCGCCCACAAGTGGTGCGCGCGCGGGTCGCGGCCGTCGGCGTCCTGATACGCGCAGGCTTGCTCGACGACGAACACCCGCTCGCGCAGCACGATGATCGCGTAGAGCTCGGCCGTCGTCAGCTCGCCGAACGTGCGAGCGTGCCAGGTGAGTGCATCGGGCACGCCGGCAGACTACCATCGCGCCGGTGACGTCGGTCTGCGTGTTCTTGTCGTCTTCGCCGGGCCAGCCCGCGTTCGTCGAGACGATCACCGAGCTCGGCGCCGAGCTCGCGCGCCGCGGCCACGCGCTGGTCTACGGCGGCGCGCAACGCGGCCTGATGGGCACGCTTGCCGATGTCGCGCTCGCGAACGGCGTACGGGTCATCGGCGTGATTCCGCGCGCGCTCGTCGATCAGGAGGTCGCGCACGGGGCGTTGACCGAGCTCCACGTCGTCGACACGATGCACGCGCGCAAGGCGATGATGTTCGCGCTCGCCGATGCGTTCGTCGTCGCTCCCGGCGGGTTCGGTACGCTCGAGGAGGCGTTCGAGATCCTGACCGCGATCCAGATCGGCTATCACACCAAGCCGATCGTGTTTCTCGACGTCGACGGGTTCTGGGACCAGCTGGGCGGGTTCCTCGACCACGCGGTGGTCGCCGGTGTGTTGCGACCGGAGGTCCGCGCACTTTTTCGCGTGACCGCTTCACCGAGCGCCGCGCTCGACGCGATCGGCACGGCCGCGTGATACGCTTTTAGGGTATGAATCCACGGCTTGGCGGTGCGCTGCTCGCGCTCGCAGCAGTGGCGCTGTTCGTCGTCTCGCTCGCGACGTCGGCGTGGTGGAACGGTCATCCGACCGTCGACGGCAAGGTCCGCGAGATCCAGGAGGTCCACGTCGGGCTGCACGGCGGCGAAGGCTGCAACAACCGGGGCTGCAGCTCGCTCGAGATCAGTACGCCGGCGAAGATCCTCGGGTTCGGCGAGCTCGGCATCGTCGGGTTTGCCGCGATCATCGGCATCGCGCTCGGCCTGGCGAGCTACCGCGGCAGCGATCGCCGGCAGCCGGTCGGCAAGCTCGCGCTCGGCGTGATCGGGCTCGCGCTGCTGCTGTCGATCGCGCTCGTCGCGCTCGGGCCGGTGTCGGCGCGCAAGGTGTCTTTGCCGATCGGCTGGGGGCTGATCCTGTTCTGGGCCGGCAGCGGCGCGCTCGTCGTCGCGAGCGCGCTCGCGATGAGCACTCGCCAGCCGTTGCGGCTCAAACCATCGCGGCCGAAGCTCGCATCGCAACCCGCCGCGATCCCGCCGAGTGCGCCGTACGTCGCCCCGCTGCCGCCGATGTACCCGGCGACGTCGTTCCCGCCACCGGCGCCGATGTTCCCGCCGCCGCCCGCTCGTCCACCGCGCAGCTTTCCGCCGCCCGGACCGGTATTTCCCGCGCCGCCGCCGCCGACCGTCCCGCCGCCGTTCGGGGCGGCGATGCCGGCGCCGTTCATATCGCCGTACGAAGGGCCAGCGCCGCATAATCCGCTCGCGCCGATCCTGCCTCCGTTGCCGCCGAGCCCGGGTGGAGCGCTCGCGGGCCCGGCGGGTCTGATCATGCCGGGCGCGCCGCCGGATCTGCCGCCGTCCGAGGCGATGACCGTGCCGTTGCTCAAGCCGTCGTCGCCCTCGTTGCCAGCGCCGAATCGCGCCAGTCCGCCGCCCCGGCCTTCGTCGCCGCGTCCGACGATCGCGGGGCCCGCGGTGGCGCCCGAGCCGCCGACCGAGCGCGGCTCGACCGATGCCGATCAGCTGGCGGAGCAGTTCGCCGACGATGGCACCTCGCCGACGATCGAGCCACCGCCGCCGGTCGACGCGACGACGCCGGCCGACGATCCGACGATCCCGCCGCCCGACGCGGTGGATCCCGGCTCGACCAGCGACGACGCGACGCTGCAAGTCGATCGCGTGTCGGCACCGCAGCTGGCACCGACCGCACCGCCGGCCGCGCCGACGACGATGCCGATGCCCTCGGTGCCGATGCCCGGCCGTACGGGCAAGCCGAGCGTGCCCCCGCCGAACATCCCCGGGTTCGCCGGCATCCCGCACATTCCAATGCCTCGCCCCGCGAACCCGGCGCTCGCTGCCGCGATGGCGGCGCCGATGGGTCCGCCACGGCCGGCGGCGAAACCCGCCGAGCCGGCACTTCCGCCGATCGCGCCACCGCCTGCCGAGCCACCGAAGCGAGCATCGACTCCAGCGGTTCCGATCTCGACCGCATCGCCGGACTTGCCGCCGCCGTCCGAGGACGAATTCGCGGCGACCGGCGCCGCTCCCGCATGTCCGCAATGTGAATCGCCGATGTCGTGGGTCGACGAGCACCTGCGGTTCTACTGCAAGAGCTGCCGGATGTACTTCTGATCCCCGGTAGGATGCCGGCATGGCGACGCTGCTGTTGATCCGCCACGGCCAGGCGTCGTACGGCCAAGCGGACTACGATCGGCTGTCGCCGCAGGGCGAGGACCAAGCGCGCGCGCTCGGCCGTTACCTCGCCGATGCCAAGGTCGACGCGCTCTACGCCGGGCCGCTGCGCCGGCAAGCGCAGACCGCGGCGTTCGCGCGCGAGGCGGCGGGTGGATCGCTGCCCGAGCCGATCACGTTGCCCGAGCTGAGCGAGTATCCCGCGTTCGAGATGCTGCAGCACTTCGTGCCGAGGTTGATCGCGGAGGATGCAGAGCTCGCGGCGATCACGTCGGCGCCGACGCCCCGGCTGCTCGATCGCGCGTTCCACATGATCCTCGCGAAGTGGTCGCGCGACGAGTGGGCGTTCGATGGCGTCGAGCGCGTCGACAGCTTCGTCGCCCGCGTGCGCGCCGGCCTCGATCGCGTGTTGCGCGCGGCGAGCTCGGGGGCGCGGATCGCGGCGGTCACTTCGGCCGGGCCGATCGGCGTCGCGGTCGGTCTGACGTTCGGGATCCCGGCCGAGCGCATGGTGAGGACGAGCATCGTGATCCGCAACGCGTCGATCACCGAGCTTCGCTTCCGCAGCGAAGGGTTCGATTGGCAGCCCGATCAACTGTCGCTCGTCACGTTCAACCAGACCTCGCACTTGCCGGCCACGCTGCAGACGGAGAGATGACATGGACTTCGATCCACCCGCCGCCGTACGTCCGCTGCTCGAACGCATCGAGCGGTTCGTCGCCGATCACTTGCTGCCGGTCGAGCACGAGGTGTTCGAGCGCGGCTTCACCGCATCGGGCGTGCAGCTCGGCGAGCTGCGCGCGCGCGTCAAAGCCGAGGGGATGTGGGGCCCACAGATCCCGAGAGACATCGGCGGCCTCGGGCTCGGGCTGGTCGAGCACGGCTTGGTGTCGGAGCGACTCGGGCGATCGCCGCTCGGTCACTTCGTGTTCGGCGCGCAGGCTCCGGATGCCGGCAACCTCGAGATCCTCCACAAGTACGGCACGCCCGAGCAAAAGGCGCGCTGGCTCGTGCCGCTCGCGGCCGGCGAACTCCGCTCGTGCTTCGCGATGACCGAGCCGGAGAATCCCGGCTCGAACCCGACGCTGCTGTCGTGCAGCGCGCGACTCGACGGCGATCACTACGTGATCGACGGTCACAAGTGGTTCACGTCGAGCGCCGATGGCGCGGCGTTCGCGATCGTGATGGCGGTGACCGAGCCGACCGCGGCGGCGCACAGTCGCGCGTCGATGATCATCGTGCCGACCGATGCGCCGGGCTACGAGCGCGTGCGCAACATCAAGATCATGGGCGATGCCGGCGACGGCTGGGCGAGCCACTCCGAGCTGCGGCTGCGCGGCGTGCGCGTGCCGGTCGGCAATCGACTCGGCGCATCGGGCGCGGGCTTCCTGATCGCCCAAGAGCGGCTCGGCCCGGGGCGGATCCATCACTGCATGCGCTGGATCGGCATCTGCGAGCGCGTATTCGACACGATGTGCCGCCACATCTCGCGCCGCAAGATCGACGAAGACGGCAAGACGCTCGCGACCCGCCAGATCGCGCAGGAATGGGTCGCCGAAGCGCGCGCCGAGATCGATGCGGCGCGCTTGATGGTGCTCCACGCGGCGTGGACGATCGAGAACAAGGGCTTCTCGGTCGCGCGCGACCAAGTGTCGCTGATCAAGTTCTATGTCTCGGACATCATGCTGCGGCTGGTCGATCGCGCGATCCAGCTGCACGGCGCGCTCGGCGTGACGAGCGATACGATCCTCGCGCATTACTACGTGCACGAGCGCGGCGCGCGGATCTACGACGGCCCCGACGAGGTCCACAAGATGGTCGTCGCGAAGCGCATCCTCGCGAGGTATGCGCCTTGATCGAAGACCGGCCGAAGCCGGTTCGCGCCGGCGAGGAGCTCGACGTCGCCGCGCTCACTGCGTTCGTCGACCGCGAGCTCGGCGCGCACGGCGCGGTGACGGTCGAGCAATTCCCGGGCGGCCACTCGAACCTGACGTACCTCGTGCATCACGGCGACCGCGAGTACGTGCTGCGCCGGCCGCCGTTCGGCTCGAAGGTGAAATCGGCGCACGACATGGGCCGCGAGGTCGCGGTGCTGTCGAAGCTCGCCCCGGTCTACGCGCGCGCGCCGCACGTGCTCGCGAACGAGCCGACCGGCGACGTGCTCGGTGCACCGTTCTATCTGATGGAGCGTCGCCGCGGCGTGATCTTGCGGCGCGACTTGCCGGCCGAGCTCGTCGCCGACCCCGGGGCGTTGCGCCGGCTGTGCGAGCTGCTCGTCGATGCGCTCGTCGAGCTCCACGCGGTCGATTTCCGCGCGGCCGGGCTCGGCGACGTCGGCAAGCCCGAAGGCTATGTCGTGCGCCAGGTCCACGGTTGGAGCGAGCGCTACGTCGGCTCGCAGACCGATGACATTGCCGCGATGACCGAGGTCGCCGCGTGGCTACCGGCGCATCGACCGTACGAGGGCGCACCGTCGCTGATTCACAACGACTTCAAGTTCGACAACCTGATCTTCGATCCCGGGCTCGAACGGATCACCGGCGTGCTCGACTGGGAGATGACGACGATCGGCGACCCGTTGATGGATCTCGGCACGTCGCTGTCGTACTGGGCGCAGCACGATGACGCGGCGCCGGTGCGCCAGTTGCCGTTCGGGCCAACCGCGACGCCGGGCATGATGGCGCGCACCGAGCTCGCGGCGCGCTACCTCGAACGATCGGGTCGGCGGACCACCGACCTCGTGTTCTACTACGCGTTCGGTCTGTTCAAGACCGCGGTGATCGCGCAGCAGATCTACTATCGATTTGCGAAGGGCCTGACGAAGGACGCGCGGTTCGCCGCGTTCATCTTCGCGGTCCGCGTGCTCGCCGAGCAGGCCCGCAGCGCGATCGAGCGCGGGTCGATCGCGCCGGCGCTTGACTAAAGCTGCTCGAGGATCCTCAGCGTTAGCGTCCCGACGTTGTCGGCGTAGTCGCCGTCGTGGAGGTTCGCCGACAGGGTCGAGTCGAGGCCGGTGAACGCGATCTCGTAGACGTGCGAGGTGGTGTACGCGCCCCAGCGCGTGACCTTGTCGCCGACCGTCGGGTGGTCGATCGAGATCCCGTAGTCGAGCCCGTTGAGGTCGTTGTTGTCGGCGGGATTCGTGAAGTCGTGATACTCGGCGTCGCCGAGTTGATCGCCGACGCCGCCGCAGGTGATCGTCCCGGACGCGTTGACTCGGTAGACGCCAGCGCTCGACAGCACCGAGGTCGACGTCACCGATGATCCATCGCTCGGCACGGCGATCGTCTCGATCACGATGAAGCCGAGATCCGAGTCGAAACCCGGCGGCGGCGCGTCACTCGGGCCGGCAACCATCACGGGCCGAAAGTCGAGCCGCCCGCAAGCGCCTACCGCGACCGCGATCGCCACCGACCCGATGCTCCGCATCCCCCCAGTCTAACCGGCTCGCAGCGCCGAAGTGAGTCTTCGGACCTTCACGATGACAGGCGCGAGCTCCCTGTGCGTGAAGCCAAGAAGATCGAAGCTCTCGGTGTCCACGTCCTTCGGGGTGTCGTTGTGATGCGGCCGGACAAACCTCACCAGCCGCGTCTTCGTTGGGATGGAGCTTCAGTCCGTATTTGCCGAATCGTTTCGGCAGTACGTCCATCACCCTGCGAGCGTCATCCTCCGACGAGAATACGAGGACAGCGTCGTCCGCGTACCGGATGAGAAACGCATAGCCTTGCAGCCTAGGCTTCACGTCCGTCTCGAACCACGTGTCGAGCACCTCGTGTAAATAGGTTGAAACGCTGCAAGGTTCGATCGAGAGGTTTCAGTTATCCATCCGTTCTCCTCTCCCAGGCTTCGCCTGGCGCACATGCCGCTCAGATAAGTGCGTTGACCTTGACCTCGACATTCAGGTCAAGGTCAACGTTATCTGAGCGACATTGGTGCTAGTCCTCGTCGAGGTCGCCGCCGTCGCTTGCGAGCAAGCCGTACAGCTTGCGGCGAAGCTCGACGAGCAGCTTGCGAGCTTCGGCGATCTGCGCCGGTGTGCCCGCGCGCATGATCTGGCCGAGCGCAGCACCGAGGTGCATGAGCTCGGCGCGCGGATCGTCGCCGGCTTCGGGCGTTTCGGGCCACGCGGTCTCGAGCTCGTCGCGATGCTTGCCGACGTAGGTCTTGCCGCGCTCGGTCAGCTTGAACACGCGACCGGTGGCGCCCTGCTCGGCTTTGCCGGCGTCGTCGACCAAGCCCTCGTCTTCGAGCTGCTGCAGCGTCGGATAGACCGAGCCCGAGCTCGGACGCCACGTCCCACCGGTGCGCTGCGCCAGCTCCTGCATGATCTGGTAGCCGTTGAGCGGCTTGTCGGCGAGCACGAGCAAGATCGCACCGCGGACGTCGCCGCGACGTGCGCGATGACCGCGTCCGAACCACTGCGCCCACGGAGGTGCGCCCGGCGGTCCGCTACCAGGGCCCCAGCCGCCGGGGCCACCGAAACCGGGGCCGCCGAAACCGGGTGGAGGGCCGCCGCGATGGCGACCGTGTCGCCCGCGGGCCGCGGCCCAAAAGTTGTTGTTGTCTGCGTGCTCGTCGCGAGCAGCGCGGAGGATCTCTCTGTCGAATCGTCTCATGGTGTTGTTTTGGATTTCTCCTGAGCGTCATAGTGCCATCATCTCGCGACATGTCAACGATATATCGTTATCTATCGCGTAATAGCGCGTAAGGACTCGGAACCGATCCCGCTACTTGATCTCGACGTGCCAGGCGCCGTGCGCGACGTCTTCGCGGACTTCGACTCGCGGGTCCTGGTCGCGGAACAACAGCACCGGCTTGCCGTCCTCGTCGATCTCGTTCGGCTCGCCCCACTTGTGCTTGAACAGCTCGAGCAGCGTGTCGCGCGCCTCGGGGTGTGCCTTCCAGCCGATCGCGAACGTGAGCTCGTGGACCTTGCCGCCGGCGATGCCGAGCGTGATCTTCGTGCTGAACCGGTCCCATTCGGTCGGTGGTAGCGACAACACGAGGTCCTTGCCGACCTGCGCCACGTCATCCTTGTAGATGTGCTTGACCTCGTCGACCGTCTTGCCGAGCACCGGCTCGCGCAGACCGTCGAGCGAGTCGGGTTGGTCACCGAACAGCTGCGACGCCGGCAGGTAGTTGTCGAACGCGAGGTCATGATCGTCGCCGAGCGCAGCGCGCAGCGTCGCTCGCCAACCGGTCTCCGGGTCCGGCCACACCATCACGGCCTTGCCGACCGGCTCGGTCGCGGGCGTGCCCGGACCCCACGCCTCGGTCACGATGTCTTCGATGTGCGGCGGTAAGTTGACGTAGATCGATCGCACCGTGCCGAGCTTGTCGTCGAACTGCACGAACGACCGGATGCCAGCGACGCCGGTCGGCACTCCGGCCGGCACCGAGACCGGACCGGGCGCGGCGACCTTCGCGTCGGCGAGCTTCATGCCGATGCGCAGCTTCGAGAGCTCGCCCGGCGGCACGACGTGCGCGCCGAAGAACTCCTTGCTGATCGCGTGGTGCGGCGTGAACTCGAGCGAGCAATTGCGCTCGAGGCAATCGAGCCGCGCGCGCCAGCCGGTGACATCGCTGGTCCAGGTCGTTTCGGGTTGGCCGAGCGCGTCGTGCGTCATCGACGGCTCGCCCCACGCCTTGGTCAACAGCTCGCGACTGTTCGGGCCCGTGATCGTCGCGACGATGCCAGACACCGCACCGCCGTCGACGTGGACCGCGAGCCGGACGTCGCGGACGTCGGAGTCGAGGACCATCTCGTCGCGCACGCCGGCGCGGTCGGTGTCGTGGAGCTGCGGCACGAGTCGCTTCGCTTCGGCGACGGTCATCCCGGGGTGAATCTTCGCGAGACCGCGCGGCGGCTCGATCGCGGGACCGAAAAACGCCGTCGTCGCCGCGGGCGCGGATTCGCACGCTCCGCACGCCGCACCGGCGATGGCGATCACGAACGCTGCAGCTCCGAGTCTCACCCTCCCATTTCTGCACTGGCTCGGTTCGTTTCACAAGTGCGTGCGCACGACGTCGCCGACGATCGTCAGGGCACGACGCATCACGTCCTCGGCGAGGTACGCATAGGCAACGCGAAAACCATGCAAGTGCGGCTTGCCAAGGAATGCCGCGCTGCGGTTCGAGACGTGGATGCCGCGCCGCGCGAGGTCGGCTTCGAGCCTGGCGAGCTCGATCGACCCCGGCAGCTCGAGCCACAGCGTCGGACCGCCACCCGGCCGCGTCCACCGCACACCGTCCGGCATCAGCTCGTCGAGCGCTTGCAAGCACGCGGCGTAGCGACCGTCGAGCGCGCGCTGCAACGTCTGGAGGTGCGTGTCGTAGTAGCCGCGCTCGAGAAACTCGGCGACGACTGCCTCGGTCAGCCAAGCGTTGCCGAGCGTCGACAACCGCTTCATCGCGACGAGCGTCGGTACGAGCTTCGGCGCCGCGGCGACGAACCCGATCCGCAGCGACGGCAGCAGCTTCTTCGTGAACGAGTTGACGTAGAGCACGTCCTTGCCGCCGAGCATCCGCAACATCGGCCGATATTCGCCGTCCGACAGCATGTCGGAGCCCCAATCGTCCTCGAGGATCGCGACGCCATGGCGGCGACACAGGTCGAGCACGCCGTGCAGCTCGGCGCTCGTGTAGGAGTAGCCGGTCGGGTTTTGGAAGCTCGGGATCAAGTAGGCGAGCGCGGGCTTCTGCGCGAGCGCGCGATCCCAGGCGGCCAGATCGACGCCGCCGCCGAACGGATCGAGCGGCAGCCCGACGAGCTCGTGGCCCAGGCTGTGAAACAGCAACGACGCGTACGCATAGACCGGCGACTCGACCGCGATGCGCTTGTGCGCGAGCGAACGCGCGACGATGTCCAGCGACTGCTGTGACCCGGTCGTGATCACGATCTCGTCAGCGGAGACGTCGAGACCGCGCCGCTCGAGCCGCGCCGCGATCGCTTCGCGCAAAGGGCGATAGCCCTGAGCTTCGTATTGCGCGGGCATCCGCTCGCGCAGCACGGAGCGCGCGCACTCCGCGATCCGCTCGGTCGGCAGCAGGTCCGGATCGATGAACACCGTCGACAGCGCGATCATCCCATGCGGCGCGATCTCGGGCTGGCCGAGCGGCGGGGGTACGAGGATCGGGAGCGGCGGCGCGATGACCGTCGCCGGCGCGGCGATCCCACCGCGGGCGAGCACGAACACACCTTCGCGCGGGCGCGCCTCGAGCACCCCGCGTGCCACGAGCTCGTCGTAGGCGGCCTGGGCGGTGTTCTTCGATAACCCGAGCTGGCGCTCGAGCGCTCGCATCGGCGGCACTCGACTACCCGCCGGCAACGCGCCGCTCGCGACCTCGCGCAGCACGCTCGCGATGATATCGGCCGCGGTCGCACGCCGGCCCGGGGTCGTGACATGGAGGCCAATGTATGGAGCGCGCATCCGCCTGCTTCATAACGCCGTTGTGGCAGCGGTGCGAAGGGACAACGCCCCGGCGGCCGTAGGGACAGCATGTTACCCTCGACGTGCGCGATGACGACCGACGCGACCGCCGACTCGGCGCCGCCCGGGGAGTTGTTCTGCCCGGTGTGTGAAAAGACGTTTGCGTCGGGCGAACGCTGTCCGGACGACGGTTCGAAGCTATTTCGGCTCGCGATCGGCATCGATCCGCTGATCGGCCGCGAGCTCGACGGCAAGTTTACGATCCTCGAGAAGCTCGGCCAGGGCGGAATGGGCGCGGTCTATCGCGGCTCGCAGCACTCGGTCGGACGCGAGGTCGCGATCAAGGTCGTCAGCGGCAACGCGATGAACGCCACCGATGCGATCAAGCGGTTCTCCCGCGAGGCCAGGCTCGCGAGCCGACTGTCGCACCCGAACGCGGTCGGAGTTCACGAGTTCGGCCAGACCGATGACGGGATGTTTTACCTCGTCATGGAGCTGGTCAGCGGTCGCACGCTCGACCAGGTGTTCAAGGCCGAGGGCGTGCTCAAGCCGGAGCGCGTCGTCCGGATCGGCATGCAGGTGTGCGATGCGCTCGAAGGCGCGCATGGGTTGTCGATCGTGCACCGCGATCTCAAGCCGGCGAACATCATGTTGCTCGATCGCGGGCGCGATCTCGTCAAGGTGCTCGATTTCGGGCTCGCGAAGTCACTCGTCCACGACTCGAGGCTGACCACGATGACGAACGCCGGTGCGCTGCTCGGTACCCCGGCGTTCATGCCGCCCGAGCTCGCGCGTGGCGAGCCGTGCGACGGCCGAGCCGATCTGTATTCGCTCGGCTGTGTGCTGTATCTGATCGGGTCTGGCCAGCTCCCGTTCGAGTCGACCTCGCCACACGAGCTGATCGCGATGCACGCCACCGACCCGGCCCCGCCGATGCCCGTCGTGCCGGCCGCGCTCGCGGCGGTGATTGGCAAGCTGCTCGCGAAGGAGCCGCGCGATCGTTACCAGAACGCGGTCGAGGTGCGCGAAGCACTCGAGGTGTCCGTCGTCAGCCGGATGACGCCGCAGCCGTGGGACGCCCAGTCGAGCCTCGCGCCGTCGTCGGCGCCGAGCAAGGCCGGGCTCGACCCGAGCAAGCGCGGGATCTCGACCCGAGCCGTGGGGATGGACGACTCCGATGTCGTCGCCGCGAAGTCGTTGCCGGAGATCGACCGTGCGGTCGCGAGACGGCGCTGGCCTGTCATCGCGGTCGGCATCGCAGTGTTCGCGGGCATCGCGGTGGTTGCGATCACGCGACGCGGAGATCGCGGCGCGAGTCCCGACCAGCCGACGGCTCCCGCGGCCGTTCCGCCCGCGCCGGCCCCGCCTCCCGCTCCGACGCCAACGCCAGCTCCGACGCCAACGCCAGCTTCGACACCCGCATCGATCCCGAGCCCGCCGACCACCACGACGCCCGCTTCGATTCCAACGCCAACGCCGACCCCGACGCGGGCGCCGACCCCGAGGCCAGCGCCGACCCCGAGGCCAGTGTCGACCCCGCAGACCGTGCGGCACTATCCGCCGCGGCACCCGCCGAAGACGCCGACACCGACGCCGACGCCGACGCCGACCCCGAGCCCAGCGCCGACGGCCGGTTCTGGCTCCGGCAAGGTGACCACGCCGTTCTGAATTGGACCGCGCCGCCATTCGGCGCTGCTCGCCGCCTTGGGCGAGCTTGGACCGTCGGATGTAGTGGTACGGTTGCCCCCGTGGCCCGCAGTCTCTCGGATTTCAAGCTCCGGCCCGGCAAGCGCGTCCTCTATCTGACGAAGGATCCCGAGCGGATCCGCGCGCAGCTCGCCGGCGCGCTGACGCTGACGATGGCCGAGCTCTCGGTCGACGAGCTGATGGACGACATCAACACCGACGCGATGACGCCGGCCTGGGTGTGCTTCGACTACGACCCGAAAGCGATCGCGGCGAACGCGTACGCCGGCGTGATCGTCGACAGCAAGCGCGTGATCCCGCCAGGCGCGCTGAGCGAAGGCGGCTTCGAGGTGATCGTCTCGGGTGCGCAAAAAGGCGTCGGCTCCAGCCGCGAGCACGCGGCTCAGGCCGAGGTGTTCTCCGGCAGCCGGCTCGCGATCGCGTCGTCGTTCGCGCCGATCCACGCGCGCAACAACATCAACATCGGCCAGCTGATGGGCGATCACGCGATGCTGCGCCGGCTCGAGGCGGGCGAGGCGATTCCGTTCTCCGAGTTCACGCGCGGCCACGACGCGGTGACCGCGCTGATCATCGAGAGCGGCGGCCTGCTGCCGTTCTGTGCGCGGCTCGCGAAGCACGAGATCGCGGTGCCGCCGACCGGCACGACCGCGCGGCCGATGACGATCGCCGAGCAGATCCTCGCGAGCAAGCTGGTCGGCGACGGCGCGTACGTCAAGCCCGGCGATGCGGTGCTGGTCAAGGTCGATGCCGGCTACTCGCACGAGTTCACGACCGCCCAGGTCGACAAGTTCCTCGCCGACGAGTACGGCGCCGACTACAAGGTCAAGGACCCGTCGAAGTTTGCGGTGTTCGAAGACCACTTGATCTACGCCACCGGCGTGCCGGCGATGGCGAAGTTTGCCGACAAGATCGAGACGCTGCGCGTCGCCCAGAACGCCTTCGCCGCACGCACCGGCGTCCGCAACTTCGGCGCGAAAAACGGCGTTTCGCCCGGCATCTGCCATCAGGTCGCGCGCGAGCAGCTCATCGACCCCGGCGACTTCGTGCAAGCGACCGATTCCCACACGTGCATGGGCGGCGCGTCGGGTGCGCTCGCGTGGGGCGTCGGCTCGACCGAGTACGCCGCGCTGATCCATTGGGGTTTCACGCCGATCGTCGTGCCCGAATCGATCCGGTTCGAGCTCACCGGCGCGCTGTCCGCCGACGTCAGTGCGAAAGACGTGATGCTCCACATCCTCGCGACGTTCGCGAAGCGCGAGCAGACGCTCAACCGCGTGATGGAGTTCGGCGGCGAAGGCTTGTTCACGCTGTCGCCGGACGAGCGCGCGACGCTCGCGAACATGGCGACCGAGTGCTCGGCGCGCGGCGCGGTGATGGAGGTCGACGACACGATGCTCGGCTGGATCGCCTCGCGCCGGCCCGGCACGAACGTCGACGCGCTGCGCGCGAAGGTCCGGGCGCCGGACAAAGGTGCGCACTACGACGGCGGCGTTCATCGCATCGATCTCGCCGCGATTCGCCCGATGGTCGCCACTCCGGGCGATCCGGACCACGGCGTCGCGAGCGATCCGAAGAACGGCGCGCTCGTGCCCGACATCGGCGCGGTCCAGATCGATATCGCGTACGGCGGATCGTGTACCGCGGGCAAGCGCGACGACATCGACATGTACGCCCGCGTGATCGCCGAGGCCGAAGCGGCCGGCAAGAAGGTCGGCGACGGGGTGAGGTTCTACATCCAGTTCGGCTCGCAAGACGTCGAGGCGTACGCGAAGCAGCAGGGCTATCTCGAGCTGTTCGCGCGCACCGGCGTCGAAGTGATCAAGCCGGGATGCGGCGCGTGCATCGGCTGCGGACCCGGCGTTTCGGATCGCGGCGATCAAGTCACGGTCTCGGCGATCAATCGCAACTACAAAGGCCGCTCGGGTCCTGGCAAGCTGTACCTGGCATCGCCGTTGACCGTCGCAGCGTCGGCGGTTGCCGGCCGGATCGTCGAATACAAGGCTGGCATGTTCGGGGCGAAGAAGTAACTCGCGACACCATGGCGGGGAACAAGGGCAAGGGTAAGCGCGCGCCACGACCGCGAGCGAAACGCGCCGGCGCGAAACGCGAGGCGCCGAAGGCCAGGCCGACACCGAAGCCGAAGGCGAAAAAAAAGCCGGCAACCGCCGCGACTGCCGCGCCGCCGCGCAAGAAATCACCAACGACGAAGCCGCCGATCGCCGCGACCCCCACCGGGCCCCGTGAACGCGGGCAGCGGGCGCGCACCGCGCGCGAATTCGCGATGCGCTCGTCGCCGGTGGTCGAGATCCTCGACGACGAGCATCCGATCGGCGCGCTCCGCCGGTTTCTCGACAGCGTCAAAGGCGCGGCGTCGCCACAGCAAGCCCAGATCGCGCTCGGTTCGGCGCAGCTGATGCTGTTGCCGATCGCGCGCGAGAATCGCGGCGGGCGCGAGGTCAAAGAGCTGGTCGATCTGATCCTCGAGCGCTGGCAGGACTTCGGTGATCGCCGCACCGGATTTCACGCGCAGGAGTTTCTGCGCAACGCGTTCGCAGCGGTCGGCGTCGATCGCGAGCGGATCGCGCGGCTCGAGGGCTTCATCCCGCCGACCGCGAATGGCGAGCTGCTGTTCAACGTCGCGGCGGCTCACGCGGTCGCACGTGACAAGGTCGCGATGGTGCGCGCGGTCGAACGCGCTCTCGAAGCGGGCGTCACCGCGACCGAGATGCGCCGCGATCGCGACTTCGCCCCGTACCTGCAAGATCCGGATTTCATCCGCGTGCTCGCACGCGCCGATCTGCCGGCGATCCCGGTCCACGTCGAACCGTACGTCCCGCACGTACGCGCCGCGCTCGAATCGTTGATCGACACCCTGCGCGAGCTCGGCCAACGGACCGAGCTCCACCCGCCGGCGTCGGTCGGCACGATCATCGACGTCGAGCGTGCCCGCAAGATCGCGCTGCCGAACGACTACCGCGCGCTGCTCGCGCTGACCAACGGCATGATCGTGTGGGACCACGCGTTCTTCGGCACCTCCGACTATCGCGATCCGACCGAGCTGTCGCTCCGCGCGCAGCGGTTCGCGCAGGTGTCGGCGAATGCCGGCGCGACCGGCATCGAAGAGTGCGTGCCGCTAGCGAGCTGGGGTACGCCGAACGACTGGCTGCTGTTCGATCGCCGGGGTCGGCTGCGCGGAGGCGAGCCCGGCTACGTGCTCGTCATCGACTCCGAAGAGCGCCCGATCGAAGACCTGCGCGCCGCGCTCGGCTACCTCGAGAACACCGCGCGCGACCTGCTCGGGACGAACTGATCGACTGCGGTCGGTTCGCGGCACTGCCGGAGCGCGGGTCCGACCTCGACGCAGATGTAAGCAAACCGTCGACGGCGTTACCTCGGCGATGCTTACCGAGATCATGTTAGCGTGGTGACATGCGGGCCATTGCGATCAGCTTGATCCTCGCCGCAGGTTGCGGCCGTTTGGGGTTCGGCGATGAGGGCGGCGGCAGTCCCGGCGGCGGCGGCGGTGGAACCGGCGGGACCGGCCTGTCGAACAACCCGAACGATCCGGGCACGCTGAACGACGGTCTCGTCGCGCAGATCGGGTTCGACGGTACGCTCACCGACAACGTCAGCTCGAACGACGCGGAGTGCAGCGGGGCCGAGTGTCCGGACTTCGAGCCTGGCATCGGCGGCGAAGCCGCGGTGTTCGACGGCTCGGCGACCTGCGTGCACGTGCCATGGCTGACGAGCTGGACGCCGTCGAGCTACACGATCGCCGCGTGGATCAACCCGACGTCGATGAGCGCTCCGATCGTCGTTCGCGAGCACGACACGTCATGTCCGAGCCCGTCGATGGAGAGCTCCGACTCCGCGGTCGGCTTTGTCGGCACGACCGCCGCGACGACGCATCAAGAAGCATGGACGAACACCTCGATGCTCTCGAACAATCACTGGACCCACGTCGCGATCGCGTTCGACGGCGCGAACCAGCAGGTCTACGTCGGCGGCGCGTGCCAGTGCCAGATAACGCCCGCGATCCGGTTCGACTACACGAGCTACGAGGTCACGATCGGCTGCTATCCCGCCGCCGGCACCTGGTACGGCGGGGCGATCAGCGACGTCCGGATCTACGATCGCACGCTCGACAAGGCAGAGCTCGTGGCGCTGGCGTCGGAGGACGGCTCGTCGCCGACCCCGGCCGACTGCACCGCGGTGTGCGGCGTGAATGCTCCGTAGTTAGGCCGCTAGGAGCGGCACAAGGAGGGTCCCGAAGCGCTACGCGCTTCACCCTCCTAGCCGAACTGGACCGAGCGCTTCGTCATCGGCGAGCCCATCCAGAACCCGGTGATCGGGAACGTCACGCTCGCGCCGTCCGCAGCCGCGCCGAGCGCCACGACGACCGGCACGAAGTGCTCGTGGGTCGGCAATGCCTCGCGCACGCCCGGGGCCTTCGCGCGGTAATCGAGCACCGCATCGACGTCGCGTCGCGCGAGGACCTCGGCGCACCAACCGTCGAACTCGCGCGCCCAACCGGGCAGCGGCCGGGTCTGCATCGCGCGCAGGTTGTGGGTCAAAAAGCCGCTGCCGACGATCAGCACGCCTTCGCGCCGCAGCTCGCCGAGCGCGCGCCCGACCTCGAACAACTGGCTAGGCTCGAGCGACGGCAACGAGATCTGGAGCACCGGTACATCGGCCTGGGGGTACATGCAGATCAGCGGGATGTACGAGCCGTGGTCCTGGCCGCGCTCGGGCTCGTCGTGAAACGCGATTCCGGCGCCGCCGAGCAGCTCGCGGACGCGCGCGGCGAGCTCCGGTGCGCCCGGGCTCTCGTACTGCAAGCGATAGAACCGCTCCGGGAAGCCGTAGAAGTCGTAGATCAGCGGCCGCGGCGCCGTCGCGCCGATCGCGAGCGGTCGCTGTTCCCAATGCGCCGAGATCATCAGGATCGAGCGGGGCTTGCCGAGCGCCTTGGCCCACGCGGCGAGCTCGCCGACCCATGCGGCGTCGTCGAGCAGCATCGGCGCGCCGTGCGCCATGAACACCACGGGCAGGTCGGTCATGACTCGGTTTGCTTGCGCACGATGTCGGATAGCACGTCGAGCAGCGCTTGCGAGTCCTGGCCCTTGCGCAGCATCGGTCGCCCGGGAGCGACCGTGCCGGCATCGTCGAGGTCGCCCTCCGAGAGAAAGACGATCCGCTCGATCAGGTGCGGCTTCTGCGTCACGATCCACCGGAAGATCTCGGCGCCCGAGCCATCGTGCATCGCCCAGTCGCTGACGATCACCTTGAAGTCGTCACGCTCGAGTGCCGCGATCGCCGCGTTGCCGCTCTCGACTTGAGTCACGGCATAGCCCGCGTCGTCGAGAAACCCGGTCATCACATCGATCAGCACGGGCTCGTCTTCGGCGAGCAGTAGCGTGGGGCGCGTATCGACGAGCACCGGCACGCTGCCCGATGACACCCGCACGCGGCGGACGGCCGCTCGGGCGACGCGCACGATCTCTTCGGGCTCGGCGAGCGGCACCGCGAGGCACCGCCCGCCGACGATCGAGTCGAACTCGGGCGGTACTTCTTCGGCGATGAACACGAACTGGCCGCGCAGATCGGCGCGATGGCCCAGCGCCCAGCGATAGAGCTCGCCGCCCATCGGGTGCGAGGTGTCCCACGGGACCACGATCGCGCCGATCGTGCGGCTGCCTTCGAGCAGCGTTTGCGCCCGAAACGCGGTCGCGGCGGGAATCACGTCGAAGTCGCCCGCCTCGAACCAGCGGATCAGAACATCTAGCACCTCGCCGTCGCCGTGGATCACCAACGCGCTGGGTCGGCCCGACGACGACACAACCCCACTATAGCCAAATCGTGCGGATTGGCGCCGGATCGCGTTTGATTTAGTGTCCTCTGCCCCCTAGGCTTCGGACCATATGCGACGTTTGTTCTTGCTCGGGCTGGCGGCCTGTTCTGGCGCCGGCATGCGACCGGTGGCGAAGGTGAAACCGGCACTCCCGGTCGGCGACGCCAAGCTCGAGCTCCCGGACATCCCGGCCAAGATCGACGTGACGACGAGCGCGCCGACCGAGGACAACTCGCCCGACAAGCGCTCGCCGATCCTCGACATCATGCGCACGGAGAACGAGCGCGAGCTCGCGCTGCTCAAGGAACAACCCGATCCGGCGTACTACCTCGGCTATCAGATCGTCGAGCAACGGATCGTCGCGATCGAAGCCGAGGGCGGCGCGGTGGTCGCCGATAGCGACGACACGACGCGCAACCTCGATGCCGAGGTCCGGGTCGGCTCGCCGAAGCTCGACAACACGCGCCAGCTGTCCGACGACACGAACGGGCTCAACGCGCCGTACAGCCGCCGCGGCATCGTGCCCTTCGGCGACGACAAGCAGGCGATCTCCGACGCGCTGTGGCTCGAGACCGATCGCCGCTATCACGAAGCGGTCCAGGCCCTTGGCTACGTTCGCCAGGACCAATCGACGCTGTCGAGCCAGACCAAGCGCACGAACGAGCCCGACTTCTCGGCGGAGCCGGTCGAGACCTACGTCGAACCGCCGGCGCGGCTCGAGTTCGACAAGGCGCAGTGGGTCGAGCGACTCAAGCGCTGCTCGGCGAAGGCGCTCAAGGGCGACGCGACGCGCGGCTCGTGCGGTGTCGTGTTCCAGCTCAACACCAGCTACTTCGTGAACAGCGAAGGCAGCGTGATCCAGCAATCGTGGACGAACGCGCAGCTGTCGGTGTCGGTCGGCGTCAAGGCCGACGACGGCATGAGCCTATCGCGCCTCGAGCAGCGGTTCGGCCGCACGCCCGGCGATCTGCCTGGCGACGCCGAGGTCGATAAGATGATCAAGACGGTCACCGAGGATCTCGACGCGCTCCACGACGCGCCGCTCGCAGAGCCGTACGTCGGACCGGCGATCCTCGAGGGCCGCGCCGCCGGTGTGTTCTTTCACGAGGTGTTCGGCCATCGCATCGAAGGCCATCGCCAGAAAGATCTGACGAGCGGCCAGACGTTCGCGAGCTACATCGGCAAGGACATCGCGCCGGAGTGGCTGTCGGTCTACGACGACCCGCAGCTCGTCACGCTCAACGGCATCCAGCTCAACGGGTTCTATCGGTTCGACGATGAGGGCGTGCGCGCACGTCACGTCAACCTCATCGATCACGGCAAGCTCGTCGGCTTCGACATGGGGCGCAACCCGATCGCCGGCTTCCCGCATTCGAACGGCCATGGCCGGCGGTCGCCGGGCCTGCCGCCGGTCGCGCGCCAGGGCAACCTCGTCGTCGAGGCCGCGAAGAGCGTGCCGCGCGCGGAGCTCGAGAGGATGCTGATCGATCAGATCAAGAAGCAGAACCGCCCGTACGGGATGATCTTCACCGACATCAGCGGCGGGTTCACGAACACCTCGGCGTTCGCGCCGCAGGCGTTCAAGGTCAATCCGGTGATGGCGTATCGGCTCTACCCCGACGGTCACAAACAGCTCGTGCGCGGCATCGACATCAGCGGCACGCCGCTCGTCGCGTTGCAATCGATCCGCGCCGCGAGCCGCGAGGTCGAGACGTTCAACGGCGTGTGCGGCGCGGAGAGCGGTTGGGTGCCGGTGTCGGCGTCGGCGCCGAGCCTGTTGCTCGACAAGATCGAGGTCGAGAAGAGCTTCGTCCCGCCCGATCGACCCCCGGTGCTCAACGCGCCGGACATCAGGCAGGTGGCGCCATGAAGCTCGCCGTCATCGTCGCGTTGTGCGCGCTCGTGCCCGCCGCGCCCGCGCTCGCGAAGAAGCCACCGCCGCCAGCGCCGGCACCGGCACAGGTCGGCGGCCCATCTCGCGCGGTCACGCAGGACATCCTCGACGCGATCGCCGAGGAGATGAACCGTGCGATGACCAAGCTCCAGATCGACGGAGCGCCGCGACCGTACAGCATCTCGTACAAGATCACCGAGGTAGACGTGAACGACGTCGCCGCGAGCTTCGGGTACACGACCTCGCGGCGCAATCGCCACTTCGTCAGCCTCGAGGCGCGCGTGCGCGTCGGCTCGGCCGATTTCGATAACGGCAACTTCGTCGTGCCGGAAGCGCCCGAGATCGACGGCATGTTCACGATCAACTTGCCGCTCGAAGCGACGCCGCGCATCGCCCGGCGGGCCGCGTGGCTCGTCACCGACACCGCGTACAAAGAGGCGCTGGTCCAGCTGCGCGCGAAGCTCGAGGCGCGCAAGGCCGGCAGCTTGCCCAGCACCGGCGTGCCGGCGTGGACCACCGAGAAGCCGGTCGTCGGTGACGACCCGGTGCTCGTCGCTCCGCTCGAGTCCCTCGACGAGCTCGAGACGCGCGCCAAGGCGATCTCCTCGGTGTTCCGCGACCAACCGGCGCTGCGCGACGCGCGGGTCAGCATGACCAGCTATCTCGAACGACGCTGGTACCTGACGACCGAAGGCACGAGCGTGACCGATACCCGGCGCGCGACGGGTATCGTCATCGATGCCGCCGGCCTCGCCAGCGACGGCCAGCTGCTCCATCAGTACCTGTTGCGCTACGGCCGCACCGCGAAGGATCTGCCGAGCGACGACGAGCTCGAGGCCGAGTCGAAGAAGCTCGCCGAAGGCGTCGTCCAGCTCGCGAAGGCGCCGGTGTTCGAGGCGTACAGCGGCCCGGTGCTGTTCGAGGGCGAAGGCGCGGTCGGGCTCGTCCGGTTCTCGCTCGCGCCGAACCTCGGCGGCACCCCGGTGCCCGAGGGCCTCAACCCGCAAGACGCGAAGCAGTTCGGCGGCGCGTTCGCCGGCAAGATCGGGTTGCGTCCGTTATCGCCGCAGCTGTCGATCGTCGACGATCCGACGGTGAGCGTCGGCGCCGGCAAGTCGCTGATCGGCGGCTACAAGATCGATGATGAAGGTGTCGCCGCACAGCGCGTCCAGGTCGTCAAGGACGGCACGCTCAAGGCGCTGCTGACGAGCCGTACGCCGTCGGAGCGCGGCCAGAGCTCGAACGGTCACGCGCGATGCTCGGTCGAGGGTGGCGCGTTCCACGGTTGCGCGACGAACCTGTTCGTGTCCGCGAAGGGCAGCGTGCCCCGCGCGCAGCTCGAGCGGCAGCTGATCGCGGCCGCGCGCTCGGAGAATCTCAAGTACGGCCTGATCATCCGCCAGCTCGACGATGCGGCGATCACCGCGGCCCCCGAGTTCTCGCGCCGCGAGCTCGTGCAGATGTACAAGACCACCGATCCGCAGCTACCCCCGCCGGCGCTCGTCGCGTACCGGCTGTATCCGAACGGCAAGCGCGAGCTCGTGCGCGGCGTCCAGCTCACCGACCTCCCGATCAGCATCTGGAAGAACGTGATCGGCACGAGCAAAGAGCTCACGGCCTATAACTTCCTCGTGGCGACCGAGCCCCAGCTCGCCTTGCGGCTGTCCGGCGGCACCGACGATGGCTACGTGCCGTCGGGCGGCTTCGAGAGCGCGATCGTGACGCCCGATCTGCTGATCAAAGACGTCGACGTCGTCGGTAGCAGCGGCGGCGCGCGATCGCAGCCGATCGTGCCGAAGCCGACGAAGTGACCGCGATCCGGGTCCATGCGGTCGAGCCGCGCAGCCGCGCGAACGGACCGGGCGCGCGGTTCGTCGTGTGGTTCCAAGGCTGCACGCTCGGCTGCGCCGGCTGCTTCAACCCGGCGACCCACGAGGCCGGTGGCCGCGAGCTGACCGTCGCCGAGCTCGCCGCGCAGATCCCCGCCGATGTCGAGGGCGTCTCGCTGTCCGGTGGCGAGCCGTTGCAGCAGCCGATCGCCGCCGCGGCGCTGCTCGAGGCTGCGCGCGCCCGGGGGCTGTCGACGCTCGCGTTCTCGGGCTACGCTCTCGACGAGATCCGCGCACTGCCAGGTGGCGACGCGGTGCTCGCGAACCTCGACGTCCTGATCGACGGCCGCTACGTCGCGGGTGAACGGCTCGCGACTGGGCTGCGCGGCTCGGCGAACCAGCGCATCCAGCTGTTGACCGCGCGCTACTCGCTCGCCGACGTCGAGGCGACCCCGATCGCCGAGATCCGGATCGCGCGCGACGGCGAGCTCGTGCTCACCGGCGTCGATCCGCTCAAGCTCAAGCGGCTCTGAGAAGGCCAGCGAGCTAGAACTGCCCGGACAGCGACACCCCCGGCGCGAGGCTACCGTCGCGCGCGCGGATCGGCACGACCGATAGCTGCGCGGACACGCCGTGCTCGCGATTGTAGCGGTCGATCGCGCGCGGCGCGGTCGCGATCTCGTAGGTCGCTCCCGCGAGGTAGACGATGCCACCGGCGGCAAACGCGAGATACGGCAGTGGATCGGGACCGGCGTCGCCACCGCGGCGGTCGTACGCGAGAGCGAACGCGACGCCGGCGCCGGCGATGCCGAGGCCTGCGAGCCGGATCGCGGTGCCGCCGTTCCAGAACCGACCGGCATAGGCGCTGCCGAGCGACGGCCCGACGAGCAACGCGGCGCTCCCGACCGCGATCAGCGGCGGCTGAAGCCATTGTTCGTTGGGATACGCCTGCGGCCGGATCCCGATGTCGGCGGCGACCAGCACGAGACCGAGCCCACCCAGCGTCGTGCTGAGCGACATCCATAGCGCGGTCGAGCGATCCTTATGCGGCCCGCGCGCCGGGGTTTCACCCGGCGGCTCCGCGGCCGCGACCGTGGAACAAAGCATGGCGAGGGCGAGGATGAAGTTGCGCATGCCCGGCTGTTTCGCAACCGCTGCGCCAGTCGCCGATCGAGCGTAATCGAGCACTTGCCAGGCGCCCGCTCGCGCACGCTCCGGCCGCTCGCGACACATCTGTCGTGGCGACGCGAGTTGCTAGTTCGTTTGGGTCCTCTTACGAGACGACGCCGTAGACGTTCTTCGCGTGGCGCTGGATCTCGATCGAGTCGCGGAGCTGCTCGAACAGCTGGCGCGAGGCCGGCATGCCGACGATCTCCATGTCGGGGTTCGTCGGGTCCTGCGCGACGACCTCGACGTGCGCGATCCCGAGGATGCGATCGACGAGGTTCTGCTTGTAGACGACGTCGCGGATTCGCCACAGCTGCAGCACGTCGATCCGCTTCGACAACAAGCCGCGCTCGAACTCGATCACCGTGGTCGTGACCCGGAACTTCATCGACTTGCGATAGAACGTGACCGCGAAGCCGAACACCGTGGCGACGGCCAGCGGGATGATGACGTTGAGGAACCGCGTCTTGACCCCAGCATCGGTGCCCGAGGCCATGTTGAGGATCGCGATGAGGATCAGCGCGCCGACCCCGGCCATCAGATAGTGGCCGACGTAGGCCTTCCACGACGGGCTGCCCTCGTAGATCGTCTTGCGCTCGATGCCGTGCTCGTCGACATTAGGTCTGGCTTTCGCGAACGGCGCCTTGCCCGCTTGCTCGAGCTTCGGCGCGGGATCGGCGGGCGCGGGCTTGTCCGCCGCCGGAGCGGCCGCGGCCGGTGCGGCGCTCAGAAACGATCCGCAGAACCTGCACTTGATCGCCTCGTCCTGGATCTCCTCGGCGCAGAACGGACACTTCTTCATCGCTACATCCGATAGCCGAGGCCGAGCATCAAGTCGAAGCGCGTGATCGACGAGATGTCGCTGCTCAGGCCGGCCTTCGCCGGGCTGTACGAAAATGCGATCGGAGCCACGGTGACGATCAGGTTCGACGTGATCTCGTAGTCCGCCGAGAGGCCGGCGCGAACCGCGAACATCGCGAGCGCACCGGTCGTGCCCGCTTCATCCATCGTGAACGGGTTACCCGCGTTGATGCCGTTGAACAGCAGCACGCCGACGCCGAGGTCGGCGCGAATGCCGATCTTCGGAGCCACGGTGTAGGTCCCGGCGACGTCGGCGAGCGCTTCGACGAACGACGCGTTGTCCTTGCCGCCGCTGACCGCGTTGTCGTAGGGCACCGGCGTGAACGTGAACGCGGCGCCGACATCGAGTCGGAGCTTGTCGTTGATCGTGATCGGGTAGCCGGCGATCACGGTCGCGGTAGCCTGCAGCGGCACGGTCGGGCCGCCGAGGCCGACCTTCGAGATGCCGCCGAGCACGCGCGCGGACAGCAGCTTCGGTGGGCCACCGACGGTCGTGCCCTTGCGAATGCCGCCATCCTCGCCGTTGTCGTCGCCGCTGCCATCGCCGGCGGCGGCGACGCGCTTCGTGCCGTCCGGCTTCGTACCGTTGTTCGCGTTGGTGTCGTCCTTGTGATCGTCACCCTCGGGCTTCGCGGTCGTATCGGGCGGACGACTCTTCATGTCGTCCTGCTTCTTCACGCAGTCCTCGAGACCGGTGATCAGCTGCTCGATCTCGGTGCGCTTCTCCGGCTTGAGCGGCTTGATGGTGTCGGTGTCCTTGAGCGCGAGAAAGCGCTTGTAGAAGAACACCGCGTCTCGGCACTTGTTGCCCTGGCGATACGCCTGGGCGACGTTGTAGAGATACGCCGGCTTCTTCGCCTCGACGGTCTCGAGCTCGAAGCCCTTCTTGAACGCATCGGCGGCTTGGTCGAAGTCGCCGAGGTTGTACTGATTCTCGCCTTCCTTGTACCAGTCGTCGGCGGTCTTCGGCTCCGCGAGCGCGAGCATCGGCAACGCGACCAACGCCACGCACACCCAGGTCTTGATTCGTTTCATCCAACGCTCCAGGTAACGAGTCTCTACAAGTCTTCGGGGCTCATCAGCTTCGTATCGTTCGGGTTCGTCTTCGGGGTCTTGTCGACCGTTGGCGTGGTCTTACCCGTCGGGGTTGTCTTGCCGGTCGGTGTGGTCTTGCCCGTCCTGCCCGTGCCCGAGACGGCGGGGATCGCGTGCCGGACCTCGCGGAGCGCGATGTCCCCGGTCGAGACTTCGGACTTCTCGAGCCGCACGTCCGGGTAGTCGGCGTCGGCGTAGCCGCTGAGCTTGAGCGTGACCCGAACCTTGTGCTTGCTCATCGGGACGTCGATCACGGTCGGCGTCCTGGCATCCGCGTCGACGCCGTCGAGGAAGATCTCGGCGCCGGCGGGATGCGACTTGACGGTGAGCTTGACGTCCTCGGGCGGCGGTGGGGTCGTCGCGCTGCCGGTGCTCGGCGGCGGGGTCGTCGCGCTCCCCGTGCTCGGCGGCGGGGTCGTCGCGCTGCCCGTGCTCGGCGGTGGGGTCGTCGCGCTGCCCGTGCTGGGCGGCGGGGTCGTCGCGCTGCCGGTGTTCGGCACGGGTGGCGGGGTCGTCGCGACGTTGCTGCTCGAGCCGTTGACCGCGACCGCGGATCCGGTGCCGGTGTCCGCGGGCGTTCCGGCTTTGTTCTTGGTGACGACCAGCATGATGCCGACGGTCGCCGCGGCGACGACGATCACGCCGGCGATGATGAACCCGCTGCGGTTGCGACCGGGCTGGACCTGACCGGCCGCGGCTCCGAGCGTCGTCGGGCCGAGCCCACCGATGCCGACGCCGGTGCCCATGCCCGGGACCGGCGACATCATCAAGCTGCCGGGCGCTGGCGTCAGAGGCGTCGGGGTCAGCCGGATCGGCACCGGCGCGGTCGACGGCATCAGCTG
The DNA here is from genome assembly GCA_963848295.1 of uncultured delta proteobacterium. Lineage (GTDB taxonomy): Bacteria > Myxococcota_A > Polyangia > Haliangiales > Haliangiaceae > JABFXX01. Next base: position 2,135,583 of record CAWKDB010000010.1, read on the forward strand.
GCGCTGCAAGAACCCACCGAGCCCGCCGTGCGCCTCGACGTAGCCGATCGGATCGGCGATCGCGCGCATCATCTCTTCCATCGTCGGGTAGCGCATGTCCGGGACGCTTCTCGAGCGCCTTCATGACGACGAGCTCGACATGCGGCGACATCATCCGGTACTGCGACGGCGGCACCGCTTGCTGCGTCAGGTGCTGGACGAGGATCTCGCCGTAGCCCTCGCCGATGAACGGCACGCGGCCGGTGAGCATCTCGTAGAGGCAGATGCCGAGCGCGTAGACGTCGGTGCGGTGATCGACGTTCGCGCGGCCTTCGCATTGCTCGGGCGACATATAGGCCGGCGTGCCAAGCACGATGCCGGTGCGCGTGCGATGCGAGCCCTGTGCGTCGCCGGTCAGCTTCGCGATGCCGAAGTCGAGCAGCTTGACGAAGTCGCGCTCGCGACCGCGCGAGATCAGGATGATGTTGTCGGGTTTGAGATCGCGGTGGACGATGCCGCACTTGTGCGATGCGGCCAGTGCGTCGGCGACCTGCAGCGCGATCATCAACGCGCGTTCCGGCGGCAATGGCGCTTCGGCGCGGATCAGGTTCGACAGCGTGCCGCCCGCGAGGTACTCCATGATGAAGTACACGAGCTGCTCGTGGCCGGACGTCCCGGCTTGGATCATCCCGTAGTCGACGATGTCGACGATGTTCGGGTGGCCGATCGCGTTGACCGCCTTGGCCTCGTGGAAGAACCGCTCGGCGACCTCTCGGTTAGCCGAGAACTCGTTGTGCAGGACCTTGAGCGCGACCTTCTTGCCGATGCCCGGGTGCTCGGCGAGATAGACTGAGCCCATCCCGCCTTCGCCCAACTTCTGGGTAACCAGATAGTTGCCGACGGTCTGGCCGATCAGCATGTCGGGCGGCGGCTGCGGCTCCATCGCTTCTCCGAGAGGGCTCATAGTAGCTCACAAAGGTCCGAAAAGTCGCGGTTGGCGGCCCCTGCTGTCACGATGTTCATGATGCGCGAGCTCCGGCGGTTTGCCAGTGTCCGTAGCCTTGCTTCGTTCGCCCTGTTGGTAGTCATTGGTGTGCTCGCCGGCCCGACGTGGGCGGATGGCCTACCCCACGTGAAGTCGAAGTCGGCCGTCGTGATCGACGCCGAGACCGGCGAAGAGATCTTCGGCAAGAACGCCGATTCGATCCGGGCGATCGCGTCGACCACGAAGATCTTCGTGGCGATGGCGGTGCGCGAGAAGGGCCTGGATCTCGATGGTTGGACCGAGATCACCAAGGGCGACGCGTACGACGCCCGCGGCGGCTCGAGGACCCGGCTCGAGGTCGGTGCGAGGTTTCGCAATCGCGACTTGCTGCGCGCCATGCTCGTAGCATCAGACAACCGTGCCCCGACCGCGCTTGGCCGCGCCGCGGGCATGAATCCGGACCAGCTCGTGGCGGCGATGAATCACATCGCGCGCGATCTCGAGCTCCATCACACCAAGTTCACCGATCCGACCGGGCTGCGCGGCAACGTGTCGACCGCGCGCGAGATGGCGATCGCGCTGCGCGCCGCTCTCGACGACGACGTGTTGCGCGCCATCATGGGCGACGACAGCGACACCGTGATCGGCCAAGGCGGCCGCCCTAGGATCGAGTACGCGACGACGAATCGCCCACTCGCGGAGCGGCAATGGGACGTGATCGGCGGCAAGACCGGCTACACCGAAGCGGCGGGCTACTGCTACATCACCGCCGCGATCATCGCGCACCGCCAGGTCGTGATGGCGTTCTACGGCGCCGACGGCAAGCAGACGCGATTCGCCGACTTCGATCGCGTCGCGGCCTGGCTCGAAGGCACCGCGCCCCACGACGACGCCGCCGCGAAGTAGACTGCGAGCGTGACGTGGAACCGGCGCGAGGTGCTCGGCAGTCTCGGCCTCGCCTCGGCGCACGCGTTGCTGTTCGGGTTCGGCTGCGGGGCGAAGGCTAACTACGAACACCAGACCGCGCACGATCCGGTCGACGAGCTGCGCGGTTGGCTGCGGCGCGCGGTCGAGATGCTCGCGCACGAGTTTCCGAGCGCGCACGCCCTCGCGGTGATGCGGCGCCGCACGACCGCAGCGCGCGACGTGCTCGGCGGAGCGGTCGCTCGCGCCTACTGCGAAGGCGTCGTGTTGACCGTGCGCGATCGCAGCGGCCGGCGCCGCGAACAGGTGACGAGTGATCTGACGCGCGACGGCGTCGCGACCGCAGCCGCGGTGCTCGGCGGTGGCGACGGCCGCCTCCGGCCGCCGCCGATCGACTTTGGCGTCCCCCAGCGGCTCTCGCCGCTCGTCCACGATCCGCGCGCGCTCGGCGATGCCGAGCTGCTCGCGCGCGTCGACGCGTTGGTCGAGCTCGAGCGCGAACGCTCGAGTCGCATTGTCTACGCAGCGACCTCGCTCGACATCGACGACGCGCACGTGTGGTCGATCATGCCGGGCCACGACCGCGAGCAGCGAATCGTCCGCATTCGCGAGGCGGCGGTGCGCGTCGCGTGGAATGGGACGCGGCCGATCGTGAGCGAAGTCTCTCGCTCGTGGGCCGGCGGTGAGCTCGATCACGCGCTCGATGCCGCCGACCTGGCGACCGCGTCTCGCGGAGCCCTCGAGCTCGCGACGCCGGCGAGCTTCGCCGACGGCGATCACGGCGTCGTGCTCGAGCCCTCGGTCGCCGCGCAATTGATCGACGCCGCCGTGCGTGCCCTGCTGACGACGACCGCGGTGCGTCGGCCCGAGGTCGCGCGCCGGCTCGCGCTCGGTGCGAGCGTCGCGTCGGAGCTCGTCACCGTCACCGACGATCCGCTGGTACCCGGCGCGTACGGCGGGTTCGCGTTCGACGACGAAGGCACGCCTGCCGCCGCGGTGACGCTGCTCGACCGCGGTCGCGTCGTCGGCAGGCTCGCCGATGCCGCCGGCGTCGCGGCGGGCCTCGCGACCGTCGCGGGACGCGGGCAGCGACCCGGACATGTCGCGGCGGTCGAGGCCGAGCCCTCGCATATCCGCGTCGCCGCGGGCTCGACCGATCGCGATGCGCTGCTCGACGACGGCTTCATCCTCGAAGGCGGCGTGCACGCGAGCGTCGATCCGGCGAGCGATCACGTGCTCGTCGCCGTCCAACGCGCGCGCGAGGTGCGAGGCGGCCAGACGACCGGCCGGCTGTTCGCGGACATCGAGCTGTCGGGCGAGCTCGGCGGGCTGCTCGCCGCGATCACCGCGGTCGGCAACGACGTCACGAGCCTCGGCATTCGCGACGAACGCGGTGGTCAGCCTCGGTGGCGATCGATCGAGACCCCGTCGCTGCGTTCGCGCGCGGCCTTGCGCGCGATGCGGAGACCGACGTGATCGATCGCCGCGGGTTGTTGCGCGCGCTCGGCGAACGGCCGCTCGCCGACTGGGTGTTGATCGAGCACGACGAACAGCTCGCCGCCGTCGACGAAGCGGTGCCGAGCAGCGAACGCGGCGAGCAGCGCCAGCGCTGGGACCTCACCGTCCACGTCGATGCGGCACGCGGTCGCGGCAGTGCGCGGGTCGAGCTGCAGACCGGCAGCGGGTTTCCCGACGACATCGTCGATCAAGCGATCGCGGTCGCGAACGCGTCGGTCGGCCCCGCGTGGTCGACGTCGCCGCCGGCCGCTCCGGCCAAGGTCGCGCTGCTCGATCCCGCGCTGGCCCGCGCCGAGCTCGGCGACATCGCGAGGCGGATGCTGCGCGATCTCGAGCGCCCGCCGGGCGCCGCCGTCGTCGCGGCAGCGACCGTGTCGCGCGAGCACGTGCTCGTGAACACGAAGCAGGGCGCACGCGCGCAATGGGTCGCGAGCCTCGCGCATGCCGACGCGATGATCGCGGTCGCCGATCGCAGCCTCGAAGTCTCGCGCGACGCGCGCCGGATCGGCGATCTCGGGTTCGGGCCAGCGCTCGCGGCAGCCGCCGCGGACCTCGCACGCTATCCAGCGGCCGGCGCGGTCACGCCGGGTCCGTGCACGCTCGTGCTCACCGCCGATGCGATGCTCCACGGTGGGCTCGGCGTCTGGCAGGTGTTCGCGGATCAAGCCGACGCGGTCGTCGCGCGCCAAGGCCTGACTCGATATCGGCTCGGCACCCCGATCACCGAGGGTGCTCGGGCGACCGTCGATCCCTTGACGGTCGTCAGCGACGGCGCGCTCGACTATGCGGTGGACTCTGCCCCGATCGGCGACGATGGCGATGCGATCCGGCGGTTCACGCTGATCGATCGCGGCATCGCGGTCGGCTTGGGCCTGTCGCCGCGCGAGGCCGCGCTGCGCGGCGAAGATCCGAACGGCGGCGTGCGCAACCTCGTGGTCTCCGCCGGAACCTGGCAGGACACGCCCGGTTCGCTGCCGGGCCGCGTCGTCGAGATACGCCGGCTGCGCGGCCTCGCGATCGATCCGTACACCGGCGACGCGACGCTCGAGGTCGGGCTCGGGCTCGAGCTCGCCGCCGGCGCCAGGCCGTTCACCGGTGGGTCGATTCGCCTCGATCTCGTCGCCTCGCTCGCCCGCGCCCGGCGCAGCGCACAGATCATTCGCCGTGGGGCATATCAGGGCCCTCGCACGATCGTGGTCGACGGGGCGACGCTGCTGCCGTAGTGATGCGCACCGTCGGTATCGCGGTGAAATGCGAAGATAGGGGCTCGGGTTTTGCTCGGACCCCCAGGCGCGCTACAGCGTGGGGATGCGTGGAGAGACGATCGCGTTCGCGCTCGCCGGGTGGGGCTCGGTCGTCGCGTGCTCGATGACCCCACCCGAGAGTGCCGCGAGCTCCGACTCGATCGCGGACCCGGTGCCGACCGGCGAGGCGACGATCGCGCACTATCCGAATGCCGAGGTGTGCAACGGCGGCACGTACCGCTGCTTCGCGCGGGTCCGGACGTTAGCGACCGGTGAGCGCGACGCGGCCGCGGCGCCGCAAGGCTGGGGCCCGCCGGATCTCGTCAAGGCGTACAACTACGACCCGTCGGCGACGCCGGGCGCGACGGTCGCGATCATCGGCGCGTACGGTTACCCGAACCTCGAATCCGATCTCGCGACGTATCGCAGCACCTTCGGGCTGTCGCCATGCACGATCGCGAGCGGTTGCTTGACCGTGGTCAATCAGGAAGGCCAGACGACACCGCTGCCCGGCGCGGCGCCGCAGGACGACGACTGGACGCAAGAGACCGCGCTCGACGTCGACATGACGAGCGCCGCGTGCCCGAACTGCAAGATCCTCGTCGTCCAGGCCGACGACGATCGCGGCGACGGCCTGTTCGTCGCGAACGACACCGCGGCGACGTTCGATCCGACCGTGATCAGCAACAGCTGGGGCGGCCCGGAACAGGGCGCACAGCAGGTCGCGAGCCTCGAGCCGTACTTCGCCCACCCCGGGATCGCGATCTTCGTGGCCTCGGGTGACGTCGGTTACGACGACGGGAACCGCGGCGCCGATTACCCGGCGTCGTCGCAGTACACGTTCGCGGTCGGCGGTACGACGCTGCAAACCGCGCAGTCGCCGCGCGGGTTCACCGAGACGGCCTGGCGCGGCGGCGGCAGCTCGTGCAGCGACTCGGTCGCGAAGCCGGCGTGGCAGACCTCGACCGCGTGCGGCAAGCGGATGAGCGTCGACGTGTCCGCGGTCGCCGATCCCGATACCGGCGTCGCGGTCTATAACGCCGACGGTGGCGGTTGGACGGTGACCGGTGGCACGAGCGCCGCGAGCCCGCTCGTCGCGTCGCTGTTCGCGCTGACCAACCACGGCGGCGAGATCGCGAAGTTCGCGTACGACAACGCGAGCAGCTTCTTCGACTCCGTCGGCGGCACGAACGGCACCTGCGGCAACATCTTGTGCACCGCGGGCGTCGGCTGGGACGGCCCGACCGGCAACGGCTCGCCGAACGGCGCGATGCTCGCCGGTGCGCTGGCCCCGACGCTCGCGATCAGCTCGCCGTTCGACGGCCAGTCGGTGCCGCCCGGGTTCACCGTCGCGACGACGTGCACGCCGAACGACAGCGCGATGGTCGCGGAGGTCGATATCACGATCGATAGCGAGCCGCTCGGCAAGCTCACGGCCGGGCCGTACAACCTCGTCGCGCCGAGCACGTTCGCGAGCGGCAAGCACTCGATCGTCGTGACCTGTACGACGAGCACGATCGCGCAGGTCACGACGCGGCTGACCGTCACGCAGACCGAGGCCTGCGCCGCCGACACCGATTGCTCGAACACCGGCGACGTGTGCTACCTCGGCGCGTGCATCGCCGGCGGCGCGATCGGCAACGGCCTCGGCACGACCTGCTCCGCCGACAGCGATTGCGCATCGGGCGTGTGCACCGCCGACGGCTCGGCGTCGGAGTGCTCGGTCGCATGCGATACCGCGAACGACATGTGCCCGGCCGGCTTCCAGTGCGAGGCCGAAACCTCGGGCGGCCAGTGCCTCGCCAACGGCGAGACCGGCGGCGGTGGAGGCGGCGGCTGCGATGCGGGTCGCGGCGGAGCCTCCGCGTTACTCGGGCTCGGGGTCGCGCTGCTCGCGCTGCGCCCGCGCCGGCGCTCGCGGTATATGTTCGGCCCATGCGGATCTCGCTCGCGCTGATCATCGTCGCTGCGATCACGACGTCTGCCCGCGCCGACGTCGATCCGCGGTCGAAGTGGATCCAGCTCGACAACAAGGCGCTCGGCGTGCGCGCGCGTCATCCCAAGACCGCGAAGATCGCGATCCACGGCTCGGAGCTGGCGATCTCCGGCGCCGGCTTTCCGACCGTGACGATCGCGGTGACGACGACCGGCGGTCGCACCACGAGCAAGAGCGGCGGCGTCGAGGAGCTCCACGTCAACTGGACGATCACGTCGCCGAAGCACTCCGCGACCTGCACCGCGACCGCCGAGGACGACGATCAGGCGACGATCGCCTCGCAGATCTGCGATTCGATCGAGCTCGCCGCCGCGCCGCGAGCGCCGCACGTCGACCTCACGGTGGCATCGACCGGCCTCGCCGATGCCGCGGCGTACGAGACCGCCGTGCGCGCGACGACGCGGCGGCTCGACGCCTGCTGGAAGACCGCGCTCGCGAAAGACAAGGACCTGCCGGAAGGCGAGGTCGAGGTCCGGCGCACGTACGACCACGGTCAGCCGGCGGACACCGTCGAGAACCACTACAACTTCTTCGACCACGACGTGAAGCAGCTCGGCACGTGCATGGCGACGTTGCTCAAGGCGGTGCCGGTGAAGACCGCGAGTGACGATGCAGCGACGATCAAGATCAACGTGATCTGCCAGATCTATTGACACGTCGGCTCGTCGCCCTGCCCGATCTTCCAGGCGAACAACGCGCGCGCGGCTTTGCTTTGCGTGTCGCGGCATAGGACAAGTGTTCGGTGTCCGACGCTGCGCCGATCATCACCATCTCGGGGGTCCGCAAGACGTACGCGAGCGGGCTGACGGCGCTGTCCTCGATCGATCTGACGATCCGCCGCGGCGAGATCTTCGCGTTGCTCGGGCCGAACGGCGCCGGCAAGACGACGTTGATCAGCATCATCTGCGGCATCGTCAACGCGAGCGGCGGCACGGTGATCGCCGACGGCCACGACATCGTCCGCGACTTTCGCGCGGCGCGCTCGAAGATCGGGCTCGTGCCGCAGGAGCTGTCGACCGACGCGTTCGAGACCGTGTGGGCGACGGTCACGTTCAGCCGCGGGTTGTTCGGCAAGCCGAAGAACCCCGCGCACGTCGAGAAGGTCCTGCGCTCGCTGTCGCTGTGGGACAAGAAGGACTCGAAGATCATGACGCTGTCGGGCGGCATGAAGCGGCGGGTGTTGATCGCGAAGGCGTTGGCGCACGAGCCGACGATCCTGTTTCTCGACGAACCGACCGCCGGCGTCGACGTCGAGCTCCGCCACGACATGTGGCAACAGGTCCGCGAGCTGCGCGAGAGCGGGGTCACGATCATCCTGACGACCCACTACATCCAGGAAGCACAGGAGATGGCGGATCGGATCGGCGTCATCAACAAGGGCGAGCTGATCGTCGTCGAAGACAAAGACGTGCTGATCCGCCGACTCGGCAAGCGCCAGCTGACGTTGCAGCTCCAGCAGTCGCTCGACAAGCTGCCCGAAGCGCTCGCGACGCTGCCGCTCGAGCTGTCCGCGGACGGCACGACGCTGAGCTACACGTTCGACGTCCAGAGCAAGCACACCGGGATCGCCGCGCTGTTGAAGCAACTCGGCGAGCTCGGGATCGCGTTCGAAGACCTCCACTCCAAGGAGAGCTCGCTCGAAGACATCTTCGTCGGCCTCGTCAAGGGGACGCGATGAACCTCCACGCGATCCGCGCGATCTATCGGTTCGAGATGGCACGCACGTTCCGCACGCCGGTGCAGAGCATCTTGTCGCCGGTGATCTCTACCTCGCTGTACTTCGTCGTGTTCGGCTCGGCGATCGGCTCGCGGATGGGCGCGGTCGGCGGCGTCAATTACGGCTCGTTCATCATTCCGGGGCTCATCATGTTGTCGCTCCTCGGCGAGAGCATCTCGAACGCGTCGTTCGGGATCTATCTGCCGAAGTGGTCCGGCACGATCTACGAGCTGCTGTCGGCGCCGGTCGCGTTCGTCGAGGTCGTGCTCGGTTACGTCGGCGCGGCCGCGAGCAAGTCGATCATGCTCGGTGTGCTGATCTTGGTCACCGCGCGCGCGTTCGTGTCCTACGAGATCGTGCATCCCGTGTGGATGGTCGCGTTCGTCGTCCTCACCGCGGTCACGTTCAGTCTGTTCGGTTTCATCATCGGGCTGTGGGCCGACAGCTTCCAGAAGCTGCAGACGATTCCGCTGATGATCATCACGCCGCTGACATTCCTCGGCGGTGCGTTCTACTCGATCAACATGCTGCCGCCGTTCTGGCAGAAGGTGACGCTGTTCAATCCGGTCGTCTACTTGATCTCCGGTATGCGCTGGGCGTTCTACGGTCGCGGCGACGTCGCCGTCGCGATCAGCGTGAGCGCGACGATCGGGTTCATGGCGCTGTGCCTTGTCGCGATCTGGTGGGTGTTCAAGACCGGGTACAAGCTGAAGACGTAGCCCCGGTCACGGACCGGCTCGGTCATTGCCAGCGTCGTCGGTGCTTCTGACGTACGCTCGCGGCCATGACGTTGGCCCGCAGCGTGCTCGGAGTGTTGTTCCTCGCAGCGATCGCAACGGATCTGCGCGCGGACGACGGGCCGCCGTACGTGCCGCCCGATTTCATGGCGCAGCTGCCGCCGCTCCCCGCGTCCGCCGACGCGACGAACGTGTGGAAGCTCGATCTCCCTCAGGCGTTGCAGATCGCGATCCACCAGAATCTCGGCGTCGTGCTCGAGCGCGAGTCGGTAACGGTCGCGAGCCTCGGCATCGATGTCGCGAACGGCGCCTACGAGCCGGTCGTGAGCTCGACCGTCGATCACGCGAGCGCCGACCAACCGCCGACGTCGATCCAGGCCGGTATCCCCGGCGCGATCATCACGAACAAGAACGAGGATTGGCGGTTGTCGGTCGCCGAGCACCTGCCGACCGGCGCGCAGGTCGAGGTGGACTTCTTGAACTCGCGCCTCGCCTCGAACGGCGGGACGGCGGTCGAGCCGCTCTACTACTCGTCGACGGTGCAAGCGAGCGTGACGCAGCCGCTGTTGCGTGGATTCTCGACCGATCTCGTGGTCCCCCGCATCGATCTGCTGCGCGCGAAGATCGCATCGAAGAGGGAGCGCGCTCAGCTCGCGGTAGCGGCCGCCGACGTGATCGAGCGGACCGAAGATGCGTACTGGGACGTCGTGCTGGCGTTATTCACCTACGATCTTCAGGTCCGCTCGCAGAAACGCGCGGAGGATCAGCTCGCGCTTGACCCAACGCCAGATCGCCTCGGGCTTGAACCCGCCATCGGATCTGATCTCGGCGGAGAGCACGCTCGCGCAACGCAACCTCCAGGTCGTGCAAGCCGAGCAACAGATCGAAGCGAGCTCCGATGCGCTGCGCACGATCTTGAACCTGCCGCGCGAGGAGTGGTCGCGGCCGATCGTCCCGACCGATCTGCCGACGTTCGTGACGCAAGCGGCCTCGGCCGAGGAGGCGCTCGGCGTCGCGCTCAAGCATCGGCCAGAGTTGGTCCAGCTCGATCTCGATCTCCAGACGGCGATGTTGGCGGTTCGCCAGGCCGAGAACGCGAAGCTGCCGCAGATCGATCTCGGGCTGACCGCGTCGCTGTTCGGAGCGGACTCGACCTACGGTGGCGCGCTCGATGGCGTCGGCCGAACGAACGCCACGGGCTACAGCGTCGTGCTCAACATGTCGTGGACGCCGTTGCAGCGCGCGACGTCTGCGCTCGCGGAGATCCAGCGCTCGAACCAACGGCAAGCGGTCGTGAGGCGCGAGCAGGTCGTGCAGAACGTGTGGTTCGCGGTGCGCGATGCCGTGCGCAACCAGTCGGGAGCTGCGCGTCAGGTGCTCGCCGCCGCCAAGTTCCGCGCGCTGTCGACCGAGAACCTCGACGTCGAGCAACGCAAGTTCGTCGCCGGCACGTCGTCGAACTTCCTCGTCGCGCAACGTCAAGAGGAGCTCGCGAACGCCCAGCTCTCCGAGCTCCAGGCGGTGCTGACCCACAAGAAGGCGACCGCCGCGTTGTTACGCGCGATGGGCACGTTGCTCGAAGCGCGCCACGTCGTGTTGCAGTAGCTACTCGGCGTGCAGCGCCTGGATCGGATCGAGTCGGGCCGCGCGCATAGCCGGGTACAAGCCCGACGCCACGCCGACGACGATCGACACCCCGAGCGAGAGCGCGATCGACCAGGTCGTGACCACGGTCGGCCAGTTCGCGTAGGCCGCCACACCGCGACCGAGCGCCACGCCGAGCGCGACGCCGAGCAAGCCGCCGAGCATCGCGAGCGAGAACGCGGTGACCAGGAACTGAAAGCGAATGTCCGAACGGCGCGCGCCGACCGCGCGACGCACGCCGATCTCGCGCGTTTGCTCGAGCACCGACGCGAGCATGATGTTCATGATCCCGATGCCGCCGACGAGCAGCGAGATGCCGGCGATCAGCCCCATCACGAGGTTGAACAGCTGCTGGGTCTGCTTGCTGTGCTCGAGCAACGCATCGGGCACGACGATGTCGTAGTCGCGCGCGCCGCCGTGCAGGTGATCGAGCAGCGTGCCGACGACCGCGCCGGTCTCGCGCGCCGGCGCTTGCGGCTCGAGCCGCACGACGATCTCCGACAGCGGAGACTTCAGCGGATCGTGATCGAGCTTGCGCAGCGCGGTCGTGAACGGCATGTAGATCTCGTGGTCGGTCGACGACACCGCCACGCCCTGCACCTCCGTCACCGGGTTCGCTTCGGCGACGAGCACGCCGATGACCTCGCACCACACGTCGTTGATCTTGAGATCCTTACCGATCGCAGGGTCGACGCCGAACAGATCGCGGCGCACGCCGGCGCCGATCACGCACACCTGGCCATGGTCGCGCTCGTCGGCGACATCGATGAACCGCCCCTCGGCGAGCGAGAACGGGGTGACCTCGCGATGGCGATGGCCGACGCCGTAGACCTGCGCGGTCGTCTTGCCCCCGGCCGACAGGATCTTGTACGGCTCGACCTCGACGCGCGGTGCGGCGAACACGACGCCCGGCACCGCCTCTTCGATCGCTTCGATGTCGCGCTGGGACAGTCCGATCGACTTCTTGCGGATCTCCTTCAGCTCCTCCGGCTTGAACGTCTTCGATCGGATCACGACGTTGCGCGTGCCGAGCTTGTCGATCAACGCGAGCGCTTGCTTCTCGGCACCGGCGCCGATCGAGAGCATCGCGATCACGGCGCCGACGCCGAACATCATGCCGAGCATCGTCAGCGTCGTGCGCAGCTTGTGCTCGCCGAGGCTGCCGAACGCGGTCGCGAACGCGTCGAGGATTCGCCTCATGGCTTGAGCTCTTTCGTCGCCGAGCCAGCGCTGCCGAGCGCGTCGAGGGTCTCGGTCGGGTCGCGCAACGCGATGTCGTCGCCGTCGTGCAGCCCGCTCTTGATCACGACCCGGCCGGCGGTCGCGGCGCCGATCTCGACGGTCACCGGCTCGAACCCGGTCGCGGTCTTGCGATAGACGATCGTCTTCGAGTCCTTGTCGAACACCGCCTGGCGCGGCACGACGAGCGCATCCTCCTGATCGAGCACGAGCGTCGCCGACACGCGTTGCCCCGGCTTCATCACGTCGCGATCGGTCTTGTCGAGCGCGATCGTCACCGCGAAGTACTGCACCGGCGATCCGTTCTGGCGCGGCTGCGCGAGCTTGTCGACCAGCTTGATCTTGCCGTGGAACGTCAACTCGGGGTGCGCTTCGACGACGACGTCGGCCGGCTGCTTCTCGGTCAAGCCGCTGCCGTCGACCTCGAGCACGTAGACGACCGCCTCCATCTGGTCGAGCAGCGGGATCTCGGCGACGTTCTGTCCCGGCATGATCTGCTGGCCGACCTTGCGGAGGTGGCCCTGCCAATCGCGCGCGATCACGAAGATGCCGTCGTTCGGTGCGGTGACCTGCATGCTCGCGAGCGCCTTGTTCGCGTGGTCGATCGCGAGCTGCGCCTTCTGCTTGTCGACGATGATGACCGCGGCGTTCGAGGTCGTGCTGCGCTTCTCGAGGCGCTCGGTCTGGGTCGCGTGTTGCTCCTTCGCGTCGGCGAGCTTCGCGTCGACCTCGGCTTCGATGATCTGATTGCGGGAGAAGATCGTCTTGTCCTTCGCTTGGAACCGCTTGGTCTGCTCGAGCTCGACCGTCGCGAGATCGGCATCGGCCTCGCTGTCGGCGACCGCGGCGCGCGACTTGACCGCCTCTTCGGCGAGCCGCGCGTCCGCCGATTCGAGATCGCTCGTGCCGTCGATCAAGCGTTTCTGCGAATCGCTCGGATCGAACTTCACGACGACATCGCCTTGCTTGACGGTCGTGCCATCGGGAGCGAGCCACGCGATCTTCATCGGCCCGAACGGGCCGCCTTGGCGCGGCGCGCTGAGCTCGGCCGACTTGACCGCTTTCAGGTTGCCGTCGGCGGTGACGTGGCGAACGAACTTCTGCTTCCTCACCGTGTAGGTCGCGACCGACGGGCTCGCCGCGGCGTGGCCGCGAAACCCGAGCACGTAGCCGCCGACGCCGAGCGCCGCGAGCACGACGACGGTGATCGCGACCTTCGTCACGGCGCCGGCTCCGCCCGCGACACGCGATCGCCCGGCTCGAGGCCCTTGACGACCTCGATCTCCGTCGTCGATCGCTTGCCGAGCTCGAGCTTGACGCGCTCGAGGCCGCTGCCGCGCTGCCGATAAGCGATCGGCCCATCGGGTTTGACGAACACGGCGTCGACCGGCACGACGATCACGTGCGCTCGCTTCTCGGTCTCGACCTCGCCGCGAAAGCGCATCCCCGGCCGCAGCGGCACCGTCGTCTTCGCGAGCGCGAGCTTGAGCTTGACGACCTTGCTCGGGTCCACGTCGGACTTCGGCTCGACGCTCTTCGCGATCGACTGGACCGTCCCGGTGAGCTGGACATCGGGCTGCGCGTCGAGGCGCAGCGTGATCGGTTGACCGGGCGCGATCCGCGCGATGTCGACCTCGTCGACGACGCCATCACCGACCATCGCACCGAGGCCGACGATCTGCATGATGTCTTCCATCTTCCACACGCTGTCGCCGACCTTGTGCTTCTCGCCGCGCCAGTTCACCGGCATCACGATCGTGCCGGCGCGCGGCGCGGTGACTTGCATCGCCTCGATGTTCTTCTGCAGCTCCTCGACCCGGTGCTTCGCGTACGCGGCATGGTCGGTCAGGCGTTCGAGCTCTTGTTCGTCGGACCGCTTCGATTCCGCCGCGTGGTTCTTCGCACCCGCGAGCACGAGCTTCGCGTTGTCCTCGTCGAGCTTGAGCGTCTTCAAGTCGACACTCGCTACCAGATCCGGCGTGCCCTGCGCCTTGAGCGATGCCTTGCGCAGCGCCGCTTCGGCTTCGGCGACCTTGAGCTCGTCCTCGCGCCGAGCGAGCGCGGCATCGACGCGTTTCTTTTCGAGCTTCTTCTGCGCCGCATCGGACTCGTTCTTCATGGTCTCGAGCTCGCGGATCTGGTCCGACGGGTCGAAGGCGATCACCGGGTCGCCGGCTTTGACGTCGTCGCCCTCGGTCGCAAGGTTCGCGATCTTGAAGTTCCACACGCCGGGCAGCGGCGGCGGCTTGATGTCGGTCGAGTCGACCGCGGCGAGCACGCCGGTGACCTCGACGCCGATCACGAGATCGTCGCGCTTGACGTCGGCGAACTGCCTGTCGGTCGCGCCATGCGAGCACGCCGCGAGCAACCCGACGAGCAGCGCGCTCGCGCGCGTCACGTGCCGTCTCCGATCACGACGACATCGCCGACGACCAGACCCTTGTCGACCGCGCATGCCTGCGCATCGCACGGGCCGAGCGTCACGTCGCGCACCGTGCTGTTCGCGAGCCGCACGGTCGTTTGCTTGCCCCACGTCACCGCGCCGCGCGGCACGAGCACGACGTTCTCGAGCCCCGGCCGGCGCAGCTCGACCTTCACCGACATTCCGGGGCGCAGCCGCGAATCGGGCTTGCCGAGCGCGAGCTCGACCGAGAACGCGCGGCGCAGCGATTGCTCGCCCTTCGTCCGCGCGACCGGCGTGAGCTGGTTGACCGTGCATGCGAACGGCTCGGCCGGGTACGCGTCGAGCGTGCACGTGCCGGTCATCCCGACGTTGACCCGGCCATCGTCGACGTCCGACAGCTCGGAGTGGACCTCCATGTTCGCGCCGAGGTCCGGCATCGTGACGATCGGCCAGCCCGGCTGCACGGTATCGCCGACGTGGTACTTGCGGCCCTCCCACGGGTGGGTGTCGATCACGATCACGCCGTCGCGCGGCGCCTTGAGCTCGAGCGCGTCGATCACCGTGGCGGCGAGATCGATCGCGCGCTTGGCCTTGTCCTGATCGATCTGCTTCACGCGGAGATCGAGCTCGGCGGCTTGCTTCTGCGCCGCGAGGTCTGCCTTCGCCTTCTCGACCGCGACCGCGGTGCGCTTCTCCTCGAGCTGACGATCCTGAGCTTCGCGCGCGGCGAGCAGATCGGCCGGGACGTCGGCGCGGACCTTCGCTTTGTCGTAGGCGACCTGCGCTTGCGCGAGCGCGTTCGCCTTGTTCTCGGTCTCCATCGCCGAGACGTCGCGGGCGGTCTGCAGCGTCATCGCGGCCTCGAGCCAGGTCAGATGCTTCTGCTCGAGGTCGGCGGTCACCGCGGAGTTGTCGAACGCGAGCACGCGATCGCCCGCCTTGACCTCCGCGCCGTCCTCGGCCATCCAGCGAATCGCGAGCTCCCACGTCGCGGTGGTCCGCGGCACGCTGAGCTCGACCGCGACGACCGCGCGGAGCTCGCCGGTCAGCAACACGCGGTCCGAGATCGAGCCGCTCGTCACCGCCTGCGTTCGAGTCGCCGCCGCGCCGTGCTTCGCCGGCGCGCGATAGCACGCCGCGATCGCGAGCGCGACCACCGCGTACCTCACGCCGCCGCCTGCTTGCGCTGATCCGACGTGACCTTGCCGTCGAGGACCCGGATCGCCCGCGGGCAGCGCGCCGCGATCTCGGGCTCGTGGGTGACGATGATGATCGTGTTGCCCTCGGCGTGCAGTTGATGAAACAACGCCATGATGTCCTCGGTCGTTGCCGAGTCGAGGTTGCCGGTCGGCTCGTCGCACAACAGCAGCGACGGCTCGGTGACGAGCGCTCGCGCGATCGCGGTGCGCTGGCGCTGGCCACCCGAGAGCTGAAATGGGCGATGGCGCATGCGTTGGCCGAGCCCGACGCGGGTCAAGGCCGCGGCCGCGCGCCGGTCGCGTTCGCGCGCCGGGATGCCGCGATAGACGAGCGGCAGCGCCACATTCTTCAGCGCGGTCGCGCGGTGCAGGAGCTGGAAGCTCTGGAACACGAAGCCGATCTGGCGATTGCGCACGCGCGCGCGATCGTCATCGGACAAGCTCTGGACATCCGCGCCGTCGAGCCGGTACTCGCCCGCCGATGGCGTATCGAGACAGCCGAGGATGTTGAGCAGCGTCGACTTGCCCGAGCCCGACGAGCCGACGATCGCGACCATCTCGCCGCGATCGATCGCGAACGACACGCCGTCGAGCGCCGCGATTCGCTCGTCGCCCATCGTGTAGTAGCGGGCGATGTCTACGAGCTCGATCAGGGCCGCCATCGGCGTCGCAAAGGTACACCGGGGTCGACGGGACCGCATCGCCATTCGGCGGCGCCGCGCGCCCGGCAAGCCCCGGCCGTCGAGGGTCAGAGAGCAGGTCGCCAGCGCGCACATCGCGCTATACCGACGTCGAGGCGCGAACATTCGCCCAAGCGCCGCCCGCGATCAGCTTCCGGCCAGGACTGATCAGCCACTGTCAGAACTCGAACGAGTCGCTGAACGCCCCGCCATCGTCGCTCGAAGCATGTTGGCGGTTCATGCGCTGATGCTGACCAATCCCTGAGGGATCATCGAGGGAATCTCGTCCGCGCGTGGCCGCGGCGATGCGCTCGTCGGCGGCCGCGCCGCGGGTCGCGACCGGGTCGCGGTGTTCCGCGATCTCCGTGGCATCGGCGATGCGATCGCGCTCGATCTCGCGCCCGACACCACGAGCGCCAAGCTGCGCGGCGTGCTGCACGATGCCCGCGCCGCCGGATGTTCAGGCGTCGCGATCGTCGCGCGCGGGCCGAGCTATCCATGGCCGCGAAGAGTCTACTGGCTCGCTACTGGCGCGGAGCCCGGCGGCGGCGACTCGCTCCAGCAGTGGCTGCGCGCGCTCGACCGCGACGCCGGGTCGGCAACGATCGCGCGCGAGTAACGAGTCGAAGAAGTCGATCATGAAGATCGCAGGAGTGACGGCCGCCTAGATCGTCCGCGAAGCGCGCAGCGCTTCCCTTGCGCGCCGCGCAGGGCGCCGCACGGAGCGAAGCGGAGTGCGAGCGGCGGGACTCGCCACCCCGCGGGACTCGCGCCCGCATCGCGGGCGCGGGAACCCGCGCGGGCCAGAGAGTCCCGCGAAGCGCGCAGCGCTTCCCTTGCGCGCCGCGCAGGGCGCCGCACGGGGCGAAGCGGAGTGCGAGCGGCGGGACTCGCCACCCCGCGGGACCCGCGCCCGCATCGCGGGCGCGGGAACCCGCGCGGGCCAGAGAGTCCCGCGAAGCGCGCAGCGCTTCCCTTGCGCGCCGCGCAGGGCGCCGCACGGAGCGAAGCGGAGTGCGAGCGGCGGGACTCGCCACCCCGCGGGACTCGCGCCCGCATCGCGGGCGCGGGAACCCGCGCGGGCCAGAGAGTCCCGCGAAGCGCGCAGCGCTTCCCTTGCGCGCCGCGCAGGGCGCCGCACGGAGCGAAGCGGAGTGCGAGCGGCGGGACTCGCCACCCCGCGGGACTCGCGCCCGCATCGCGGGCGCGGGAACCCGCGCGGGCCAGAGAGTCCCGCGAAGCGCGCAGCGCTTCCCTTGCGCGCCGCGCAGGGCGCCGCACGGAGCGAAGCGGAGTGCGAGCGGCGGGACTCGAACCCGCACGCGGTTAAGCGCTGCCACCTAAAGACAGTGTGTCTACCAATTCCACCACGCTCGCGACATCGCACATATAACACGGCGCCGATTCTTCCCGCCTGGCGCGTGAGCTTCGCGTGAACCGAATCGCGCGCTGGCATGCTCGACCTGATGATGGGAGCTGTGGGGGATCCCAGGGGCTCGCGCCGAATGATCCGGCGGTCGTGGAACGCCGCGGCGACCGACGAGGAGTCGCGTCTCGAGCTCAAGGACCGGCTCACCGCATTCTCGAAGCTGGTGTTCTGGGCGTTCGCGGCCCTGATCGCATTTCAAGTCCCGCTGTACTACGCGTTCCCCGAGATCCGGCCGGCTCGGCAGTCGACGGTGTACGTCGTCGCCGCCTGCGCGCTCGCCCTGCTCGCGTTCTTCTGGCGCGGGATCTTGCTGCGCCGCGAGCTCAGCGTGCGCGCACTCGATGCGCTCGACGTGTTTTATATGACCGCGAGCGGCGCGACGTTCGGCGCGGTCGCATGGCTGACGCCGGATCGCCAACCCTCGCAATACACGTGCTTGATCTACGCGTGTCTCACGGTCTTGACCCGCGCGCTGCTCGTGCCGAGCACCGGCCTGCGGACCGCGATCGTCTCGAGCCTCGCCTTCGTGCCGATCGCGGCGACCGCGACCTACCTCGCGTTGACCCACCAAACTCACGAGCTCCCCGGCGCGGCGTTGCTCACCGGAGATCTGTTGTTCAACGCGTGCGCGGTGTCACTCGCGACCGTCGGGTCGCAAATCATCTACGGGTTGCGCCGCCAGGTTAGCCACGCGAAGCAGCTCGGGCAATACACGATCGATCGGATGATCGGCGAAGGCGGGATGGGCAAGGTCTACCGCGCGCACCACGTGCTGCTCCGCCGGCCGACCGCGATCAAGCTGATGCATCCGGGGCGCCGACCTCGAGCGGTTCGAGCGCGAGGTCCACTTGATGAGTCAGCTCACGCATCCGAACACCGTCGCGGTGTTCGACTACGGTCCCAGCCCCGACGGCGGCTTCTACTATGCAATGGAATATCTCGGCGCCGGGATCAACCTGCGTCAGCTCGTCGAGCAATATGGCGCGCAGCCCGCGGGGCGCGTCGCGCACGTGCTCGGCCAAGTCTGCGGCGCGCTGCACGAAGCGCACGACACCGGGTTCATTCACCGCGACATCAAGCCGGCAAACATCATCTTGTGCGAACGCGGGCGGATGCCGGACGTCGCGAAGGTCGTCGACTTCGGGCTCGCGAAGTCGTTCACCGCCGACGACACGACGGCGCAAGTCATCCTCGGCACGCCGCACTTCATCGCGCCGGAGGTCGTCACCGATCCCGGCGCGATCGGCCCGTCGGTCGATCTCTATGCGCTCGGCTGCGTGGGCTACTACTTGCTGACCGGTCGCAACGTGTTCGTAGGCAAGACGTCGGTTCACATCGTGACCCAGCACGTCAAGGACAAGCCGAAGCGCCCGAGCGAGGTGGCCGCCATTCCGATCGATCCCGCGCTCGAAGCGGTCATCATGAAGTGCCTCGAGAAGCGCCCCTCGGATCGCTACGCGAGCGCCGCCGACCTCGCCGCCGTGCTCCGCGAGCTACCGCACACCGATGAGTGGAGCGACGCGCAGGCGAGCGACTGGTGGCGAGAGTTCCGGTCCAAGGCGCAGTCGCTGGCCCCGTCGAGCGACGAGTCGACGTTCACGATCAAGATCGACCTCGGCAAGCGCGCCGACACCGCGTGAGATTCGCGTGAACCTTCCTGTGGTCGGACCTTTCCGAGCTAGATCCACCGAGTGGCGCTCATCCTGCTCGGCGCGGTCATCCTGGTCGTCGCGATCGACGCGATCGGCCGACTCGACGAGCGCGGGCCACGGCGCCGGCGCGACGAGTCTGCGATCACGACTCAGAAGATCATCGTGGATGTATCGAAGCGGCGGCATTGACCATGTGACACGCGAGCAGGCCGTCCGACGATGTCGCCGCGACCATGCATCGGCGCTGCGCCTCCGACCACGATCCTTGTTCGCAGGCCGCTTCGACTTGGCTCGGCATTGCCTTCTGCGCGGTCGCGACCGCGGCGGCAAATTGCTCTCGCCTCGCGGGATCTACCGAGTCGAGGTCCGGTTGCGTCGGCTGAGCGAGATGCTTGCCGACCGCCGCGCAGCTGACATCGTCGGGCGAGCCTGGTGCGATCGCGGCACTCGTCGACGGGATCACGGGCAATTCGTCTGCGACGCGGCGATCGCGGGCATGGGGATCGCGATGCTGCCGGCGTTCGTCGGCGATCGAGCGGTCCGCGCCGGGACGCTCGTCGCGATCCTACCGAAGTTCTCGACCGAGCTGCCGCTCCACGTCTTGACCCACGGCGGCCGCCACCTGCCCCGTCGCGTCGCGATCGTGCGCGACTACCTCGCCGGCGCGCTCGGCGGACAGTGCCGCAAGCATCAGGCGGCGAGCTAGGAGTCGCGCCGCTATCGGGACGAGGGAACCGTCGCGCGACGCCCGCGAGCGACGAGCGCGGCGAGCCCGACCACGACGAGCCGTGCCCCGCTGCCATTCGTCGTCGCACAACCGGCGGACGAGCCCGTCTCCGAAGGGCTCCCGGCATCCTCGGGCGTATCGACCCATCCGCGATCGAGGCCTCTGGGTAGTAGGAGCCTTCGTTCAGGGGCCTGCGTCTGGATAGTAGGAGCCTCCGTCTGGATAGTACGAGCCTCCGTCCGGGGCGCCGCGGTACTCGGCGTCGGGCCACGCGTCGTTCGTGTAGACATACGCGTCCGGCAGCCCACCGCCGTCGTTAGAGCCGTTGTGACAACCCGTGTCGTGGTCATGGCCGGCGTCCGGGCCCTCGATCTGGGTTCTCGTCGAGCTCGTTTGGTATTTGCAGCCTGCCAATAACAGGATGATGGTAAGGGTGCGCATGAGGTCCTCTAGGCCCTACAGACGGCGCCGGAGGCCCGAAAAGAATTTTTCCCGCGACCGCGGGCGGCACCGTCTAAGACTGGGCGTGAGCCTGCCTGCGGTGATGTTGATGATCGCGATGCTCGGGGCACCTGCCGCCGCCGAACGCACGATCGTTGTCGATATCGCCGCCAACGGACCGTTCACCGCCACCGAGCTGACCGAGGCCTTGCGCGTGCGGGTCAGCCCGACCGGGGCGCCGTTGCACATCCGCGTGACGACCACCGATGATGCCGTGCGCATCGACGCCGGCGGCACGGCGCGTGACCTCGAGCTCGGCGGCCGGCGCGGTGTCGATGCGGCGCGGCTCGTCGCGATCGCAGCGAGCGATTTGGCGCTCGATAACCTCGCCGCCACGCCGCCACCGCCGCCGCGCCCGCCACCCACGTTCGCGATCGGTGCGCTCGGCGGCGCATCGGCGTTTACCGGCACGCTGGCCGGAGGCGCACTCGACTTCACGCTCGGCGGCGGGCCGTGGCTGTTCGATGGTTCGGTCGGCGGTGGCGCCTTGGTAGACGGGCCGATCCACGGCGACGACGTGATCGTGCGGATCGGCGGCGGCTATCGCATCGGTTGGCTCGATGTGATCGCGAGCGCGACGTTCGCGCCGCTGATCGTGAGCGACGGTGCAGGCGATGTCACGGTGTTGCTCGGCGCAGGGGCGTCCGCGCGGTTGCGGATTCCGATCGCGGAGCGCGTGCACGCGATCATCGCCGCGGGCGCCGACGTGTTTGCGACGCGCACCGAGTACACGTCTGTGGGCGCGGACGTCACCGAGACTCCGCTCGTCGCGCCGTGGGTGGCCGCGGGCGTGGAGCTCGCGCCGTGATCACCGACGTCGCGGCGCGCCGTTCGCGCGATCCACTCGCCGACGAGGTCGCCTTGATCGAGCGCCACCTCGGCGGCGATGACACCGCGTTCGCCGAGATCTATCGCGCGCATGCCGCGGCGGTGTTTCGTCGGCTCGCGCGCATCCTCGGGCCCATTCCCGAGCGAGACGATCTACTGCAAGACGTGTTCGTGGCGTTGCATCGCGCACTGCCGAGCTTTCGCGGCGAGTCGCGACTCGCGACGCTCGTCCATCGCATCGCGATCAACACCGCGTACGAGTATCTGCGGCGAACCCGCCGCCGGCCGACGACCTCGCTCGACGCCAGCGTGCTCGACGAGCTGATCGCGCCGCTCGCGTCGCCGGAAGCGCAGGCGCAATCGCGCGAGCATCTCGCGCGCGTGTTCGCGTGCGTCGCGCGGATCAAGCCGAAGAAGCGCATCGCTTTGCTGTTGCGCGTCGTCGAGGAGTTGTCGTTCGAGGAGATCGCCGGTCTGGTCGACGCAACGCCGGAGACGGTCGCGAAGCGCGTGCAACACGGCCAGCGCGAGCTCGACGCGTTGATGCGGCGGGCAGACCGCGACGAGCGGAGGTTGGCATGAAGGACAACGAAGCGCTGCGGGTGGTGATGGCGGCCGACGATCAGCTCGACGACCTTCGTCGCGCGCGCAACTGGTCACGGATCGAAGCGCGGATCGGCGACGTGCCGAGATCGTGGCGCCGGTGGTGGATCGGGGGCGGCGCGGTGGTCGCGCTCGGCGCTGCGGTCGCGATCGTCTTTCGCCTCGCGACGAGCCATGCGGTTCCGGCGATCGAAGCTGCGCGTACGCTCGACGCGCCGAGCGGCGCCACCCTCGCCACGACGATCGGCGAATCGGCTCACATCGCGTTGGTCGGCCCAGCCTCGCTCGTGGTCGGCTCGGAAGGCGCCGCATCGGTCGTGCGAATCGAGCGCGGCATGTTGCTGACCTCGTTCGACGGCGGCCCGGGCCGGTCGCTGCGCGTCGAAGCACCCGGCGCGATCGTCGATGTGGTCGGCACGCTGTTCTCGGTCGAGGCCAAGCGCGGAGCGACGTGCGTCTCGGTCGCGCATGGCCGGGTCAAGGTCGCGATGGACCGCGGCACGATCATGCTCGGCGACGGCGAGCGTGTATGCACCGACGACGGGACCACGCGGGCGATCGACGAGCAGATCAAGGCGATGCTGCTCGAGCATGAAAGAACGCGCGCTGCGGCTCCCGCCGCCGGTTCCGGTTCCGATGCCGCACCTGCGGCCGCTGCCGCACCTGCGGCCGCTGCCGCTCCCGCTTCCGCTGCCGCACCCGCTGCCGTTGCCGCACCTGCGGCCGCTCCCGCTGCCGTCGCCGCAGCCGCTTCCGCTTCCGTTGACGCTTCCGCTTCCGTACCCGCTTCCGTTGCCGCTTCCGCTTCCGTACCCGCTTCCGCTTCCGTACCCGCTTCCGTTGCCGTTGCCGCTTCCGTACCCGCTGCCGCTCCCGTTGCCGCTTCCGTACCCGCTACCGCTGCCGTTGCCGCTTCCGCACCCGCACCCGTTCCCGCTGCCGCACCCGCTGCCGCAGTTCCAGCTCCCCGTTCCGCTTCCACGGTTCCGTATTCCGCTGCTACTCCCACCGCGACGCTTCCCTCGGTGACAAGTCCGGCTTCGCCGACACCGACGCCTCCGCCGACGACTCCTGCTCCTACCGCCGCCGCAGCTCCTGCCCCCGTGGCGGTGCCACCGTCGGCCGAAGAGCTCTATCGCCAGGCCGACGCCGCGCGCTCGCGCGGTGACGCCGCCGCTGCGGATCACGCTCTCGCGAAGCTGGTCACCGCGTTCCCCTCCTCTGCGCTCGTCGATCAGGCGCTCTACGATCGCGCGCGTCTCGCCTACGATCGCCACGCGTGGCCCGATGCGCGCGCCGCGCTCGCGAAGCTCGCGACGATCGAGCACTCGCCGCTCGCCGAGCCCGGTCAGTACTTCGCGTGCCGCGTCGCACTCGCCGCCGGAGACGCCGGTGCGGCGCGGTGCTGGATCGCGTATCGCGCCGCGCACCCGCACTCGCCTCACGATCTCGACGTGCTCGAGCTGATCGTCCAGCTCGCCCACTCCCATGGCGGTTGCACCGCCGCTCGCGCACCGCTCGCCGATCTCGTTCACGCGTACCCGCACGCGACCGCGACCGCGGCCTGGCTCGCGCGCTGTCCGGAGAGCAAATGATCCAGGCCTTGTCGAGAGCTATCGCGGTCGTCGTCGTCGTCGCCCTCACCATCGTCGGGCTCGCAGCGTGCGTTCGCCACATCGATCTCTATCGCAACGCGCCTCCCGCCGATGCGCGCCGCAACGACAGCGGCAGCCTCGACGACGTCCCCAGCGACGGCTTCATCAACGACGGCTTCATCGGCGATGCCCGGCCGCTCGATGCGCTCGGCTCCGATTAGCGACCTAACGGATCTCGTTCGTCCACACGCAGCGATAGCGGTGCGAGGCGGCGACGTTCTCCCACGTCATGTACGTCGAGTACTGATCGTTGAAAGCGGTGTCGACGTTGCTCCAGCGCACGACCATCACGTTGTCGACTGCACCCGCGCCACCGCCGTAGTCCGACGCCCAGATCCACGGATCCGCCATCGTCGCGGTGCCGTTCGGCAGACCGGCGCGGATCGCCTCGGTCAGATCGCGCTCGGTCGCGAGCGTGCCGCCCGACGCCTGGCAATCGCCATACGCCGCACCGAGCGTGGCCGACGCGCGATCTTGGCTGTCGAACCACATCGTCGGCGCAGTCGCGCCCGGCAGCGAGACCGTGAAGCAGCCGGCGTAGCAGGTCGGCGCCGTCACGGTCGGGTCGATCGGATAGTAGATGCAGCGGAACGGATGCGAGGGGTCGGTCTTGTAGACCCACGTCACGGTGTTGTCGGCCGCCGCGGTGTACGCGTACGAGAACCGGCGATCGAGCGCGGTCCAGTACAACACCTCGGCGAGGAACTGGCCAGCGCCGGTCATCGGGTCCGTGACCTGGAACCCGTCTTGATCCGCGGTCCACAACGCGGCGCCGCTGCCGTTCGGCAGCCCCTGCGAGACGAGCTCGCCGAGCTCGGCGGTGTATGGCAGGTGGCCGCCGGCTTGCGTACATGCATCGTGGGCCGACGCCCAATCCGTCGACGCGTGATCGTCGGTCTCGCCGGTGTAGGTGCTCGTCGGCGGCACGAACCCGCCGGTGATCGCGTTGCTGTTCGGCGACACCAGGTCGCTGCGCCCGATGCAGCGGAACGGCGCGGGCGTGCGCAGATCGGTGTACGACAGATTGCCGCTCGGCTCCCACGACGTCGTGTCGCCGCTCCACTTGAGGGTCACCGCCGCGTAGTACGCGAAGTTGTCGGCGGTCTCGATCAGTGCGCCCGAACCCGGCAAGCCGGTGCGAATCGCCTGCGCGAGCTGCGTCGAGCTCGCGAGGTGCGCGCGATCGTTGATGCACTCCCACTGCGCGGCGCTCGTACGCAACGGCGGGCGATCGACCGCATCGATGTTGTACGCCCCGAACGCGGAGCACGCCGCGCCGGTCGGGCCGTTGCAGTGCGCCGCGCTGAAGGTCCGAGGCTGCGGCTCGCTGCACACGCAGCGATACGCGGTCGGCGTCGTCGCGACTGCGGTCGAGGTGGCGCCGTCGCTCAGCCGGACCGTCGCTTGATCGAGCATGTCCTCGGGGACTTCGGTCCACAGAAAGTCCGTGTTGAAGCTCTGGCCGACCGCACCCGATTGCGTCGCCGAGACGCGAAACAGCTCGCTCGCGGTCGGTAACCGCGCGCCGAACGCCTTGCAGTCGTCGGTCGCGGCGTCGAGTGCCGCGGCGGTGCGATCGAGCCCGTCCCAGGTCTCGCCCCACGGGTCCTGGATGCTCGACATCAACATCGTCGGGTCGCACGGGACCTGGCATTGGCTCTCGACGCAGACGTCGCCGGTCGTGCACGCGTTGCCGCAGCCGCCGCAGTTCGCGGCATCGCTCGTGGAATCGACGCAGCTGCCGTCGCACTCGAGTTGATCGGTCGGGCAGCTCGCGCCGCACGTGCCGTTGCCGCACACCTGATCGCTCGCGCACGCGCTGCCGCACGCGCCGCAGTTATTGTTGTCGGTGCCGAGATCGACGCACACGCCGCCGCACGTCGTTTGATCCGCCGTGCATTGGTCGTGGCCACCGCCGCAACCGATCGCGGCGCCAACAAGGCACAGCCAGATCCACGCGCCTCCGTATCTCGAGCCCATCGCCGCTAATTATAGCGCGGGCTCAATGCGAGACGGTGAAAACACCGCTATCGAGGAAGCCATAGCTGAACGGGAACGGGTGGACAGTGAGATCGCCCACCTCGGCGTTCGGAAAGCCACCGTCGAAACACACCACGCGCAGCGTGTAGGTCCCGTCCGCGAACAGCTCCGGCGGGAACGTGAAGCTCGGTTGATCGCTCGAGGCGTTGAACACCTCCTGATACTGCAACGCCGTAGCCCCGGCGTTCGGCACGAGCGCGTAGAGGTGGAGCTGGTACAGCGTGGTCGTCGTGAGATCGGTCGTCACCGTCACGCTGACCGGCTGGGTCGAATCGAGCGCGACCGTGACGCCGTCGGTCGTCAGCGGCACGCCCGCGAGCGTGATCGTGTCCGGCATCGCCGCCGGGAAGTCGATCGACGCGCTGGCATCGGCCGCGACGATCTGCACGACCTGCGAGTACAGCGTGACCGGCAGCGCGGGCATGGCCGGCGTGAACGAGCGCGATGCGGTGTCGTAGGCGGTGAGGTACGGGGTCCAGCTCTCGGTCGTCGCGAACGGATTCGCGTACGAGATCGGGATCATCGTATCGGTCTCGGCCGCCGCGCCTTGTTGCAGCACCGCGCCGATCGCGAAGCCTGTGCCCGGCACCGCGTTGATCCGCCAGGCCAGCCCTCCGGACGTATCGGCCGGCATCTGGGCCGCAAACCGCGCCGCGTCCATCGAAGGATCGAGCGGCACGGCGACCGTCGTCGTCGGGGCGAACGCGGACAGCGAGCCGAACACCAGCGTCGAGCTCGTGTCACTTTGGTCCATCGCGGTCGCCGTTCCGACCGCGGTCAGCGCGTTGTTCTCGTAGCGCAGCAGCAACAACGAGTCGGCGGTCGTGAACTTCTGCAGCGGCAGGCCCGCATACGGGTTCACGGCGTCGGAGTAGTTGAACGTGGTGTTCACCGCGGTCGTACCGAGCGCGGGCAGCCCGCCGGCGGGCACCGAGTATTGCGTCCACGTTCCCGCGGCCATGAACATCAAGCTCTCGGTCGCCGCGAACGGCGTCGGCAGGGTCGCTTGCAAAGTCACGGTGGCAGCGTCGGCAGGCGGCTGCGAATTCGGGTGGCCGTAGAAGTCGAAGCCATAGGTCTGCGTGCGCGATGGCAACGACATGATGTGATCGAGCGTCATCGGGTAGTCGGGAAGCGTGAACACGACCGAAGGCGTGCCGTCGATCTGCGCCGACCACTCACTCCCGCTCTCGGCTGCGACGGTTTCTGAGATCGACGTCGGGTCGTCCGGGTCGGTGGTATAGAACGTGGCGCTATTAATGCTGATGTCCTGCGGCTCGGTGACGATCGACGTACCGATCGAGACTCGCGTGATATCGAGGGTGACGAGGTCCTGCGGTTGGCCGTCCGGGCCGCTGGTGTTGTCGATCCCGAACAGCTGCGCGCAGCCGCCGCTCGCCAGGGCGAGCGCAGAGACCACCGCCAGACGTGCCATCGAAGTGCATCGTAACAGAGCCAGCGGGCAACGCTGCATGCCACACGGAGTGTCTTAGGCCACGTGAGAGGGAGGCTCGCCGTGCTGGCGATCTCGGCCGGTTTCGGTTCCTCGGCGCGCGCCGAACCACCGAGCACGCCCGCTGCACCGATCGCCGCGAGGGTCGTCCGCGGCGTCGTCACCGGCGTGAAATCGACGACGCCGATCGCGAACGTCACGGTGTTCAACGACGCGGGCGCGGTCGCGGTCACCGACATCGACGGTTATTTCACGATCGAGGTCGCGCCGACCGCGCGACAGCTGACCTACGTCAGCCCGGGCTACCTCACGCTCACGGCACCGATCCGCGACGGTGTGTTCCACGTCGAGCTCGTGCCCGACCCGACCTCCGAGGTCATCGAGGTCGTCGGCCGCGCCCCCGATGGCGCGAAGGCGTTGAGCTACAGCCTGACCGCGGACGAGGTCAAGAACATCCCGGGTGCCGGCGACGATGTCTTGCGCGCCGCCCAAGCGCTCCCCGGTGTTGCTCGCATCCCGTTCTCGTTCGGCGGGCTGGTCCTGCGCGGTTCGTCGCCGCGCGACACGAGTGTGTTTCTCGACGGGATCGAAGTGCCGTTCGCGTTTCACTTCGGCGGCATCGCTTCGTTCTATCCGTCGCAGATGCTCTCTGACTTGTCGATCCAGAACGGCAACTTCGACGCATCGTACGGCCGGACCGAAGGCGGGCTCGTCACGCTCACGACTCGCGATCCGCGAATCGACAAGTGGCGTGCCGGCGGTCAGATCGGCCTGCTCGACTCCGGCGCATGGGCCGAGGGGCCGCT
Source organism: uncultured delta proteobacterium (assembly GCA_963848295.1). Lineage (GTDB taxonomy): Bacteria > Myxococcota_A > Polyangia > Haliangiales > Haliangiaceae > JABFXX01. The sequence continues at coordinate 2,163,543 of CAWKDB010000010.1, forward strand.
GCCCGACGGAGGCGGCGTGATCGTCGGGGTTCGCCGGTCGTACCTCGACGCGGTCGCCGCGCCGTTCGTCGACGCCGACACCCCGCTGCCGAGTTACTGGGACGCGCAACTGCGCACCGCGTGGGGCAATCCGAAAGACAGCGGACGGATCACACCCGAAGCCTTCTTGTCGATCGACTCGATCGCGAGCCCGAAGCTGCAAGCGACCGCCGCGTTCGTGCGCCTCGCAGCGCCGTACACCAAGCAGTGGGGTGATCTGACGCTGCGGCTCGTGCCCTGGGTCGGTTGGACGGACGTGTCGTTCACGAACACCGACGACGATGGCAAGGTCACGACGTTCGCGCGCCCGTCCTGGCCTGGCGGCTTGCGCGCCGACGTGACGCAAGAGGCGTCGTGGGGCCAGCTCGCGGGCGGCCTCGAGTACGACGCCGGTCACCTCGAAGCGACCCAGTACGGCGTCGGCACCGGCAATCGCGTGATGAACGACGTGCCGGACGGCTCGTCGACGGTGAACTGGTCGGACATCGCGCTGTGGACGGCGGCGCGCTTCGATCTCGGCAAGCGACTCCAGATCCGGCCGGGTATCCGCGTCGAGTCGTACCTGACGACCGGCGAGCTCGTGGCCGATCCGCGACTCAACACGCATATCCAGCTGACCGATTGGCTCGGGTTTCGCCAGGGCCTCGGGCGTTATCACCAACCGCCTTCACCCGCGGACACCGACAAGGTCTCGGGCAACCCGCTGCTCAAGAGCTCGTACTACGACCAAGCCTCGGTCGGGTTCGATGCCGCGATCGCGACCGGCTTGACGGCTTCGCTCACCGGCTATTACAGCTATGGTCAGAACATCCCGGTCGCCGCGAATGATCCTGCGTTCCCCGGCCACCCGGCGGTCCAACCCGATTTCGGTGGGCTCGGTCCGACGTTCCAGGAGCTGCTCGAGAAGGAGCTCGGCGCGTCGGGCTACGAGGACAACTCGGGGCGTGCGAAGAACTACGGCCTCGAGCTGTCCGTGCGCTACTCGAGCGCGTGCTGGTTCGCGATGTTGTCGTACACGCTCGCGAGCGCGCAGCGCACCGACGATCCGGCCGCCGACGCCGGCTGGCATCCGTACGAGCTCGACCAGCTCCACAACCTCAACGCGGTCGGCTCGTATCGCTACAAGCACTGGCAATTCGGCGGCCGCCTCCAGCTCGTGAGCGGCGACCCGTACAGCCCCGTGGTGGTCAACGCCGCGGGCAACGAGATCACCGAGCCGTGGGCCGGGACGCTGCCGATGTTCTTCCAGCTCGATCTCCGGATCGATCACCGCTGGTATCCGCACTACGGGACGGTCGATCTCTACTTCGACATCCAGAACGTCACGAACCACCACAACATCGAAGGCCGCGAGTTCGACGAAGGCACCGGCCGAGAAAACGACACCTACGGCCTGCCGATCATCCCGTTCATCGGCGTCGAGCTGATCCCGAAGGGCTAAGGCAACGTTTCGAGCGACGTGCCGCGCGCGCTGGCTGCGCTGTCACGGAGTCCTGCGCGCGGCGCGCGATCGGCGGTGCGGAACAATGGGCGGTGCATCGCGTTTTGCTACGCCGGCGCATGATGATCGACTTGGAAGTTACGCGCTTGGACCCCGTGCAGCTCCGCCTGTCGCGCGCGCTCCCGCGATCGCTGTCCTGGATTGGGACAGCGACGGTGTGTTCGAGATCCGGAGCTCGGGTTTCGAAGAAGCATGCTTGAAAAGCGCTGCGTGAATCTTGTAGAAAGATCCAATGAGGTCGTGTGGCGGGTTGGTAGCGCTGGTGACGGTTGCGTGCACGTCGTCGTCCACGGCTCCGAGCAGGCAGGATTGCGAGAAGCTGCGTGACCACATGATCGACGTGCGGCTCGCGAGCGGATCGAACGGGCGCGTCCGGCAACGCTGTCAACACAACGGTCTTCAGCGCCGCCGCTATCGGCGTACGCGTTATCGTCAACGATCTATCGGGAACCGTTGTTACGGTTATCCGAGGTCTCACGAATGAACAGATCGTTAACTGACTCGATGAGATTACGTCGAGCCATCCGCGATGTTCTGCTTTCGGAATGGGACCCGATTGGCATAAGACAATTTGAGGAAGCTTCTGACGAGTACGATTCCTACATCGGAGATGTGTTTTCTCTGCTCGAAGGCGGCAGATCGACGAGAGAGGTTCATGAGTACTTGTGGAATCTTGAAACTGTCCACATGGGACTGACTGGTAACTCCTTGCACACAAGGAAGATCGCGGATCGCTTGATATCACTGTTCGCGAACGACGCATCACCTGTCGGTTCGGAATCAGACGAGTAGGCCCGGGTACAGTGCCGGCCATGTCGCTAAGGAGCCGTGCAGAGATAACCTGATCACCAGACTGGCCGGGAGGCGCGGTCGAGCCTATCACGCGGACCGGAACCAGCGACACGCTCGCCTTCCGCTCCTAAGCCGGCCACGACACGCCGAAACGCGTGGTTGCCATTCGCGAGCGTGCCGCGCCTGCAGCAGTTGGCAGCAGCTACCGCACGCAGCCGTGCGCCGCACGCGTGTCGCAGGATCACTCGTCCTCGGCTTCGGCCCGACGGCGGCGGGAGCGATTTGGCGCCCGGCGTGGCCGAAGTACACGCGATGACAAGAATCGGCCGAGCCAGACGCAGCACCGCGTTGTACATTTTGACCGTAACTAGTCGCCCTGCTCGCTCGTACACTGGACATGACGCGATTCACCGCCTTACTCGTCGCCGCGACGTCGCTGTTTGCCTGCGCTGACCACGCCGCGCTCGCCGAACCCTCGAAGATCAAGGCCGACCCGAACGGCCCGCGCGAGACCGCGATCCTCGCCGGCGGCTGCTTCTGGGGCATGGAGAACGTGCTGCGCGGCGCGCCCGGGATCGCGTCGATCGAGGTCGGCTATGCCGGCGGCGCGAAGCCGAACGTGACGTACGAACAGGTGAGCGATGGCGACACCGGCTACGCCGAGTCGGTGCGCGTCGTGTTCGATCCGAACAAGATCTCCTACGCGGATCTGCTGACGCACTGGTACTTCCGCGGCCACGATCCGACGCAGCTCGACCACCAGAACAACGACTACGGCACGCAGTATCGGTCGGAGATCTTCACGACCACGCCGGAGCAAGCGAAGATCGCCGAGCAGGTCAAGGCGAAGGTCCAGGCGAGCGGCAAGTGGGGCAAGCCGATCGTCACGAAGATCGAGCCGGCGACCACGTTCGTCCGCGCCGAGGACTACCACCAGGACTACTTGATCAAGCATCCGGACGGCTACAACGACCACTACCTGCGCAACTTCGACTTCTAGCCGTCACACGAAGAAGTCGGGCAGCAGCTTCGCCGACGGATCGACCGCGTACTCGCCGAGGTCGGTCTTGCCCTCTGCCGCGAGCACCTCGTCGTCGATGTAGAAGTTGCCGGTGTGATCTTTCGCCGACCGATTGAGGATCGCGTACGCCGCGTCGCCCATGATCTCCGGCTTGCGCGAGCCCTTCATCGCGGCATCGCCGCCCAATAGATTCTTGATCGCGGCGGTCGCGATCGTCGTACGCGGCCACAGCGCGTTGAACGCGATGCCGGCGTGCTTGAACTCGCCCGCCATCCCGAGCACACACATGCTCATCCCGTACTTCGCCATCGTGTACGCGACGTGAGGTGCGAACCACCGCGTCTCCATGTTGAGCGGCGGCGACAGCATCAGCACGTGCGGGTTGGTCGCTTTCTTGAGATGCGGGATGCAGTGCTTGCTGCACACGTACGTGCCGCGCGTGTTGATCGAGTGCATCAAGTCGTAGCGCTTCATGTCGGTCATCTCGGTCCCGGTCAGGCTGATCGCACTCGCGTTGTTGACGAGGATGTCGATGCCGCCGAACGTCTCGAGCGTCTTCGCGACCGCCGCCGCGACCTGATCTTCGAACCGGATGTCGCACATGATCGGCAGCGCCTTGCCGCCGGCGGCTTCGAGCTCCTTCGCGGCGGTGAAGATCGTGCCGGGCAGCTTCGGATTTGGCTCGGATGTCTTCGCGACGACCGCGATGTTCGCGCCGTCTCGTGCTGCGCGCTGGGCGATCGCGAGGCCGATGCCGCGGCTCGCGCCGGTGATGAACAACGTCTTTCCGCGAAGGCTCATGCGCGGAACGTAGACCAGCGCTACGGCAACGTCACCGCTTTACCGTCGCATTCGCAGATGTACGTGAACGAGAAGTTGAACGGCTGTGCCTGGTACTCGCCGCCGTTGCTGTCGAACGAATTGCCGAGGACCGCGCCGTTCGGGTTGTTCGCCGGATAGCCATAGGTCTTGTAGCTCGGTTCGCCGGTCGCCCAATCGTTGCTGTCGGTCATCGCGCCGGTGGTGATCTTCGTCCACGCGCCGCCCGCGCTGACCTGATAGTTGCCGGTCCACATGTACGCGTAGCCGAGCACTCGCGCGCCGGCGCCCATCACGGCTTCGCGTTCGGCCGGCGTGTCGAACACCACGAGGTGAGTCATCGGCTCGTTGCCCGACCGCGTCTGCTCGCACGCGGACTCGGCGCCGGTCCACGTCGCCGAGGGATACGTCGTCGGCACGTAGTACGCGCTGTTCTCGCCCGAGCCGCCGATCGTCGTGTAGTTGGCCGGGCAGGTCGCCGGATCGAACCCCGGCGCATCCTCGGAGATCTCGGGTGCGTCGGTCGGGGCGTCGCTGCCGCCGTGCGCACCGTCGAAGTCGGCATCGCGCGGTCCGACGCCGCCCTGCTCCGGCGCGGTGAACGAGCACGCCGACCCCGCGAGCATCACGACCACTGCGAACCGCACGCGCCGATCATACGTGGCGGTCACGGCGGGGTCCACGGCCGTCCGGTCTCCGCGTCGACATGGCTGAGCCGGATCCCGGTCGGCGCGACCTCGATCATTCCAAACGTGATCGGCAAGTTGAACCGGCGCGGCCCGATCGAGCCCGGGTTGAACACCGTGAGACCGCGCTCGGCTCCCATGAACGGGACGTGTGAGTGACCGCACACGACGAGCTGCGCCTTCTCGGCGCGCGCGACCTTCGCGGCATCGGCGCGCAACCGTGGACCGGCGACGCCGATGTGGACGAGCACGAGCCGCAGCGCACCGACGTCGATCGCGAGCACGTCGGGCAGATCGCGCTCGCGCGAATCGATCACACCGCGCCGCCATCCGGCGGCGCTGCTGGCCGGGCGCAGGTCCCGGCCATCGATATTGCCGCGGATCGCGTAGACCGGCGCGATCGTCGCGAGCTCGTCGAGGACGGTCAGCTCGCCGATGTCGCCGGCGTGGAGGATCGCGGCGGGCGCGCGCGCGGCGAGCCAGCGGTTGGTATCGGGATGCGGATGCGAGTGGGTATCGGCAACCACGGCGAGGGTCGCGCGACCGCCGGGCGCCGCGATCGTCGCAGCGGCACGGGTCAGCGGGATCACGACGGTCCGGGCATGTCCGCGGGCGAGATCGTGGCCGCCACCTTCGTCACTACGCCCCAGGTCAGGATGAACCCGACCGCGCCGCCGCCGCCGGAGCCGCCGCAGGCGAACACACGGTTGGTCGAGCTCGCACCGTTGGGTATCGCTCCCGCGCCGCCGAGCTGTCCTGCTTCAGCGCAAGCACTCGCGGGGGCTGCGCCGCCCATCGCCTGGACCCCGCTCGGTTGACCATCCTGACCGCCGTTGCCGGTCTCGGCGAAGCCGCCGCTCGCGCCGCCGCCGCCGCCGTTCGCCGCGACCGTCGCGCCGGTGAATGCGATCGCGGGCGCGTCGAACGCGAGCAAGCCACCTGCGCCGCCGCCGCCGCCGCCGGACGCCGAGCCGAGCGGACTACCGCCGCCGCCGCCGCCGCCACCGAGCACGCGTCCCGTGATCGCGATCGCCGTCTTCGCCGCGAGCTCGACCGCACCGCCGCCGGCGCCGCCGACGGAGATCGCGTTCGGATCGCCGGTGTCACCCGGACCCGCCTTGCCGCTGTTGGCCCCCGAGCAGCCGCCGCGCACGATCGCGGGTGCGCTGACCGCGACGCCGCCGAAGCCACCATCGGAGGCTTCGGGACTGTCGCCCGAGCCGCCGCCGCCTCCGGAGCCGTCGAGCGCGCCACCACCGCCACCGCCCGAGCCGCCGGTGGTCGGCACTTCGTCCTGGCCGAGCATCGCGGTCGCGCCGGGTGTCGTCGACCACGGCGTCACCGCGCACTGCGGCTGCGGGCTCGACCCGGCGCCGACTCGCGTCGCGGTCGAGCCGACATCGATCGCGCCCGCGACCATGATCGTGTCCCACGACGCGACGATCAGCGGCTCGGCGCCGATGACCTGAAGGGTCGCGCCCGCTTCGACGTTCAACGATGCGATCGAGATCAGATACGCGGTCGAGCCGTCGCTCTGCATGATCGGCTTGTTCGCGGGCGTGGTCGAGGCGCTCGTGGGATCGGTGAGCGCGCCGGAATCGGTGCTGAATGTCCACGTGCCCGCGGTGAGATCGAGCCCGCTGCTCGGTGCGGGGATGGAGCACGCCACGAAGTTATGCGGGCTCCACATCGTGCATTCGGCCGGTGCGTCGAGCTCGATCACGTCGACGCGCTGGGCGTCGATCGCGTTCGTATCATCCCCGCTCGTCGGGCCCAGATTCCGTGTGAACGAGCAGCCGCTCGCCAGCGACGCAACCATGCACAGCTGGCACCTCACGTTCCACCATCATACGCGCAACTCCGGCCGCGCCGAAACATGCGACTCTCGGCCATGGCCAAGGTCTTGTTCCCGCTGCCCGACCACGACTTCGACGTCACCGAAGTCGCCGCGCCGTGGAAGGTCTTGCGCGACGCTGGCCACGAGCCGGTGTTCGCGACGGAAGCCGGAGCCGTGCCTGCCTGCGACCCATTGCTGTTGACCGGCGTCGTGTTCGGCAAGCTCGGCGCGCGCGGCGATGCGATCGCGCTGTACCGCGAGATGGAGCAGTCACCGGAGCTCACCGCGCCGCGCAGGTGGAGCGATTGTCGCGTCGAGCAATTCGATGCGCTGTTCCTCGCGGGCGGTCACGCGCCGGGCATGCGGCAGTACCTGGGCAGCGAGCTCGTGCAGCAACTGACCGCCGCGTTCTTCGCGACCGACAAGCCGATCGCGGCGATCTGCCACGGCGTGCTCGTCGCGGCGCGATCGAAGCGCGGCGATGGCATGTCGGTGTTACATGGCAAAAAGACGACGTGCTTGCCGAAGTACATGGAGCGCTCGGCCTACCTCGCGACATTTTGGCGACGCGGTCGCTACTACCGGACGTATCCGGCGTATGTCGAAGACGAAGTTCGTGCCGCTCTGGCAACGCCGGATGACTTCGTGCGCGGTCCGCGCGAATTGTCGAAGCGAGGTACGCGCGAAGACGATACGTACGCGTTTGTCGTCGAGGATGGCCGCTACGTCTCGGCGCGCTGGCCCGGCGATGCATTCCTGATCGCGAAGAAGTTGAACGAGCGACTCGCTTCGGCGAGCGCCGGAGCTTCGACGACTAATCGCGCTGAATATTCGGGCTAAACTTCGCGTCCGACCACCGAGTCAGTCGTCTCGTGCGCTTTCGCCTGTATCCATTGCTCGCCGTCGCCGCGCTCGCCGGTGACACGCGCGCCGATCTCGGCGTGCGCGACTATCGCTATTTTCGCGCGCTGTCGATCGATCTGCTCGGCCGACCCGCGACGCGGTCCGAGCTCGCCGTGTTCGAGCGCCCCGACTTCGATCTCGATGCGTGGATCGATTCCGCGATGGGCACGCCGGAGTATTCCGACCGCCTGCGCCGGATCTACATGGACGTGCTGCGGCTCGAGGTCGGTCCCAGCTTTCAGTTCGCGCCCGCGCCGCTCGTGCTGCGCCGCGAGCAAGTCCTCGATCCCGAAGGCGCGCCGCTCTACATCTACTTTCGCAAAGGTCAGCGCCGCGTCGATCCGATCACCGATGGCGACTTCTGCCTGAGCCACGACGACACCGGGCTGCAATTTCCGAACAACGGGCCGTCGATCGGCTTCCCGCATCCGGTGAGCCAGCGCGTGCTCGACGATCGCACCGTGCTGGTCAAGCCGTGGTGGCTGTACGCCGACTATCGCGCGACGACGCCGAGCGACCGGATCGGCGTCGACTGGAAGAGGCGCTACCCCGGGTTCGTGCCGGCGCCGGCGTTGCTCGTCGAGCCCGACGGCAAGACGCCGACGACGCTCGTCCGCGTGTGCAAAGAAGAAGCACAGACCGCGGACAGCGGCACGGTCTACGCGTCGGGTCGCGCCGCGGTGAAGAAGGGTGAACCGCTGATCGCGGGCCGACTCGACGCGCCACCCGGCGACTCGGGGTTCGCGAAGAACCAGAAGGGCCGCGCGGTGTCGTGCTTGTCCGGCACCGGCTTTCAGAATTCGGTCGAGTGCGGTTGCGGCATCGGCCTCGAGCGCTGCGAGCCGGCGAGCGGACCGCAGTTCGAGTCGCCGGCGTTCGTGATGCCGACGCACACGCCGCTCGGCACCGGTGCGCCGTTCGAGGCGACGGCGCAGCCGGCGTCGTCGTGGGAACGCAAGTGGTGGGGCGAAGAAGCGCGCGTGTTCCTCGACAAGATCTTCACCGAGGATCGCGACTTCCGCGAAGTGCTGACCAGCCGCGCGACCTCGGTCAACGGCCCGCTCGCCCAGTTTTATCGGTTCTTCGCGGGCGCGACGTGTTGCGGCCCGACCGCCGACATCGGCTACAGCCAACCCGAGCCGCTCGTCGAACCGGGCGCGATCCCAGAGGCGCTCGTGCCCGAGGACACCGCGACGTGGCTACCGGTCGCCGATCGCGGCCCGCACGCATCGGGCATCTTGACGATGCCGATCTTCCTGACCAAGTACGGCTCGCGGCGCGCGCGCGCCCACGTCGTCTACAACGCGTTCCTGTGCAAGGACTTCGTCGCGGACAGCGTCAAGCTCGCGCCATCGACCGAAGCCGATCTGACCAAGCGCCCGGGCTGTTCGAGCTGTCACCAGACGCTCGAGCCGATGGCGTCGTACTTCACGCGCGTGCTGGAGTCGGACTGGACGTATCTGCCGGCGACCACGTTCCCGATGTCGCAAGCGCGCTGCGCGAAGGCCGATCGCTCGAAGTTGCCCGGGCTGTGCAAGCAGGTCTACGACCCCGCGTTCTCGGACGAGCACCACTCGACGCTGCGCGGCGCCTATGCGTCGCCGGCGCACGCCGAGGCCGGACCGGCCGGGCTCGCGCAGGAGATCGTCGGGGCACCGGAGTTCGCGCCGTGCGTCGTCGACACCGTCGCGTCGTCATTACTCGGCCGCGCGCTCGCACCGGAGGACGAGGCGTGGAAGACCGAGCTGACGACGACGTTCGTCACCGGCGGCTACCGGATGAAGGCGCTGGTCAAGGCGATCGTGACCTCGGCGCGCTATCGCAAGGGCAACGACGCGAAGAGGGCGCCGTGAAGCTCGCCCTGGTCGTGCTCGCCGCATGCGGTACCGCTCGCGGCATCGCGCCGACCGCGTCGCAGCCGCTGCCGGCGGCGAAGTCGGTCGCGATCGACACGACCCCGAAGGAGCGGCGCCGCATGATGCCGCCCGAGGTCTACTTGCGCGCGTACCTCGGGTGGTTCGGTGGGCTCGTGCCGCTCGACGTCCAAGCGCGCGCGAAGGGCAAGGCGTTGTTCGACGCGTGGGACGACTATCTGGCCGCGCTCGGTCTGCCCGACTATCGCGTCGACCTGCCGCGCCAGATCCAGACCAACACGCTGATGCTCGCGACGCTCGGGCGGCTCGGTGAAGCGTTGTGCATGCGCGCCGCCGAACGCGACCTGCACGGCAAGCCGCCCGCGGTCGCCGATCGCGTGATCTACGCGTTCGACGTCGTGCCGACGCCGAGCCTCGACCAGTTTCGCGATCGGTTCGACGTCTTGCATCGCACGTTCATCGGCTATCCGATCGCGCTCGCTCCCGCGGATCGGCTCGCGAAGTTCTACGCGCTCTATCGAGCGGTCGCCGCGCGCCACAAGACCGCGAAGCGACCGCTGACCGGCGACGAGACCGCGTGGGCCGCGGTGTGCACCGCGCTCGTCCAGCATCCCGAAACGGAGCTCTACTGATGTTCACTCGACGCTCGATGTTGCAGCTGCTCGGCGGTGGCGCCGCGAGCCTCGCGCTGCGCCGGCCTGTGTGGGCCGCGACCAAAGCCGCCGCGCCCGGCGAGTTCTTCATCTTCATCCATGCGGCGGGCGGCTGGGACGTCACGCTGTGGGCCGATCCGCGCAACGAGCGCAAGGGGCTCGTCGAACCGGCCGCGACCGACAACACCGACATCGCGCCGCTGACCCATTGGAAGTCGACGCGGCTCGACAACGACGTCGACACGTTCGAGATCCTCGCGCCGCATAACGTCGCGCTGCGGTTCGGGCCGGGGATCGGCGACCTGTTCGACTTCCGCGAGCGCCTGACCGTCATCAACGGCCTCGCGATGAACACGGTGAGCCATCCCGACGGCACCGCGTTCTCCGCGACCGGACGTCACCTCGCGGGTGGGCGACCTCCGGCTTCGAGCGTCGACGTCGCGATCGCGAACGAGCTCGGCACCGACCAGCTGCTGCCGGATGTCGCGGTGCAATACCCGGCGTCGTTCATCGGCGACCGACTCGACCGCCGCGCGGTCCCGCTGCGCGTCGCGAGCGCCGCGACGATCGCGAAGTCGTTGACCCGCAGCGACGCCTACCTCGCCACCGACGATCGCGCCGCGATCACCGCGTTGCTCACCGACGAATCCGCCGCGCTCGCCGAGCAATCGGCGTATCCTGAGACCTATCTGCGCGCCGAGAGTCAGGAGACCGCGCTGCCGAAGTTGATCTCGGGTGCGCTCGAGAAGGCGTTCACCCAGAAGGCGCTGCAAGACGCGTATCCGAAGTTCGATTACAAAGCGAAGTCGCAAGGTCAAGGCGCGCTGTCCGCCGCATTCGCGCTCGAAGCGATCAGACGCAACGTCGTGCGCTGCGTCGGGTTCTCGCTCGGCGGGCTCGACACGCACAACCAGAACTACAAGCAGCAGGCGCACACGCAGCAGGAGCTGTTCGCCGTGATCGCGCGGCTCGTCGAGCAGCTCGATCGCACACCGCATCCGAGCAAGCGCTCCGCGAAGCTCGCCGACCACACCCATATCCTGGTGTTCTCCGACTTCTGCCGCACGCCACAGATCAACCTGAACGGCGGGCGCGATCACTACCCGAACAACTCGGCGCTCGTGATCTCGCCGAAGTTCGTCGCCGGTCGCTCGTTCGGCAAGACCGATGTCGAGCAACTCTTGCCCGCCGACGCCGGCCTGCCGTTCTCCGACGGCCCACGCCCGATCTCGCCGCCCGATCTGCTCGCGACGTTCGTCTCGGCGTTCGACATCGATCCGCGCAAGTATCTGCGCGATGGTGAGGTCGTGAAGGCGATGCTGCGGTGAGGCGCGCGCTGCTCGTGGTCGCCGTCGCATGCGCTCACGCGCCGCCGCCCGTGACGAAGCTCGTCGCCACCGACCTCGGCACGCTCGACAATGCGTCTGCGGTCGTCGGGCTCGGCGACGCGACGTTCGTGTTCCGCACTTCGGGCGTCGCGATCGTACGTGGTGCGGTGCTGGCCGCGACCGGCGAGGCACCCGTCGAGATTCGGTCGGCGACGACGATCGCCGCGCTCGATGGCGATGGTCGCTGGGTCGTCGGGATCGGCCGCGACGGCAGCGTGTGGCGCGTGACCCAGACGGCGGCCTTCGAATCGATCGGCGAGCGACTCGGGTTCGATGGCGCCAAGGTCATCGCGCTCGTCGGAGCGGGCAAGACCATCGCAGCGCAGCTCGATCATGGCGTGGCGTCGTCGACCGACGGCCATCACATGCAGATCGTCACGAGCGTGCCGGCGATGACCGCGTTCGCTGCTGCCGTCGACCGGCTCGCGTTCGCGACCGCCACGACGGTGGAGCTGTGGGATCTCGCGAAGGCGACGCGCCGGTCGTTCGCGATCGCCGGTGCTCACTCGCTCGCATTCCTCGAGCCGGACAGCTCGGCACCGCGACTCGTCGTCGCAACGGCTGATCAACTCGCGATCGAGAGCGGCGGAGCGTTGCGCCGCGTCAGCGCGCCCCGTGTGTTGTCCCAGATCGTCGCCGCCGGACCGCGGCTGTGGATCGGAGCCGCCGACGGCATGTACCTCTACGATGGGCGGACGACGTCGCCGACGACCAGCGCGACGCACGCGCCGCGACCGCTCTACGGATCGGCCACCGGCGACGTGTGGGTCGCGGGCAAACCCGGGTTGGCGCACTACGCGATCGCCGGCGCGACGACCGCGGTGCACGCTGCCGACGCCCGCTGGCAAGCGAGCATCGCCCCGGTGTTCCAACGCGTGTGCGCCCACTGCCATCTCCCGGGTGGCGACGCCGGCATCGATCTGTCGACCGCTGCGGCGTGGACCCTCGAGAACAACGAGATCAAAGACCGCGTGCTCGTCACGAAGACGATGCCACCGGCCGGCACCGTGCTGTCCGATGCCGACCGGCGGATAATCGAGGCTTGGCTAACGAACTAGATAACGAGAACGATCAGCTCGGGCAGGATTCGATCTGGCAGGTACCGGTGTCGCACGCCCAGTGCGCGCACTGTTCGCTGCCGTCGCTGCACACCCGGCAGAAGTCGGGCACCGCGCCCGAGCAGTCCGAGGCTTCGCTGCAGCTGTTGCTCGGCGCGGCCGGCAGGCAGCACTCGACGCCGTCGCCGCCGCCGCACGAGTATCGCGTCGCGTCGCCGATCGAGCCTTCATTGCAGCTGCCCGGCGACAGCGCCACGCAGCTACCGCCAGCCGACTCGCAGGTGGCGCCCGCATCGAACGTCACGAACGTCGTGGTGTCCGGCGCCTCGAGCTCGAGGTTGTGGGCGCTCGTGAACTTCCAGGTGTAGCGGTCGAGTGCGTTGCCGCTCTCGTCATAGAATCGGATGTACTTCTTCGTCGTCGTGGTCGAGTGCGTGAACAGGTACGTGCCCTCGCTGACCGCCGGCGCGCACGTGCCGCCGCCCGGGCACAGCACGAGCTGGCTGCGCGAGAACGTCATGTCGGAGTTGAGCGTGACGGTCGCGAGCGTACCGAGCGTCGGTGACGGGTTCGTGTACGTGCCCGACGGCTTGCTCGCTCCGTCGTCTTTGCCGAGCGACGGGTCTTGTTGATCCGTGTCGTCGGTGCTGGAGGTGGTGCCGCAGGCGGCCAAGGCGATGAAGGCGATACAGAAAAGCGTGCGCATGTTGATGCTCGCGCCCTGTGCACTCGCTATGCCCGCTGTAACCGCGCGTTGCGCATCGCGTCGCGATCGGCGACTCGAGTAGCCGACGACGACTCCAGTTGCCAGTCGTGAACGCGGCAACCCGATCGGCCAGCGGCGCGACGAGAGTTCGCTCGTTTGCGATCGGACCGATTCCTGCTTAGCCCGGTCGCGATGCTCAAGCTCAGCTTCGCTCTCACCGCGATCACGCTCGCCAGCTGCAACGCGCCTTCATCTAATGATGCGCTGTTCGCACCCGGCCTCTCGAAGTACGAGCACGTGTTCCACAACGTGCCGGCGAACGGCACGCTGCCCGACATCGGCAAGGCCGACGCGACGTATCCCGCGACGTCGACCGAGCTGCTCGCATTCCAGTCGCCGGTCAAAGACCAGAACGAACGCGGCATCTGCACGATCTTCACGACGACCGGCTTGATGGAGCACCTCTACCTCAAGGCCGGCATGGAGAACCCGAGCTTCAGCGAACAATATCTGCAGTGGGCCGTGAAGGCGCAGCTCGGCGTGTTGCCCGACAGCGAAGGCTCGGACATCGCCGACAACGTCGCGGCGATCCACCAGTTCGGCATCGTCGCGGAGTCGGACGATCCGTACGTCGGCACCGAGTGGACCGCGGCGAACGATCCGGCGTGCGTCCCGGACGGCACCGAGACCCAGACGCTGCCGACCAAGTGCTGGACCCAGGGCGATCCTTCGGCGGCGGCGCAGGCGGCGACGAAGTACACGCTGCCGGTCGGTCAGTTCATCAACACGACCGACATCAAGGCGCACATCACGTCGGACCACACCGCGGTCGGCGTCGGCATCGACTTCTTCTATCAGGCGTGGAACCACGGCTTGTCGACGCTGCCGATCAACCGCGCCGACCTCACCGCCGGCATCGTGCGCTATCCGAACGCCGCGGACGTCACCGCGAGCCACCTGCAGCGCGCGGGTCACGGCATCCTGATCGTCGGCTGGGACGACAACCAAGAGTTCCAGTCGGTCGACGAGAACGATCAGCCGGTCGTCGATAGTAGCGGCAACCCGGTCATGCAGAAGGGCTTCTACATCTTCAAGAACAGCTGGGGCACCGACATCTTCGGCGTGACGAACCCCAACGGCGCGGGGTACGGCTGGATCTCGGAGCAATACGTCACCGATTACGGCACCGCGTACGTCACGACCGTGCCGGACCCCGACTCGGGGTCGGGGTCGGGCTCGGGCTCGGGCTCGGGCTCGGGCTCGTGTCAGTACAAGTGCAGCGATTATGGCTTTGCCGCGAACCAGTGCTTCATGGGCTGGACGTGCGATGCCGACGGCGAGTGCTTGACGCAGACCGGTGGATGCTGATTCGCTGAGCGGTGGTGGACGGCGCGTCGACGCATCTTCTCTGCCCCAGCTGCGATCACGAGCCGCCGAGCTCGAGCGCGGCCGGCGATGTATGTCCGGCGTGCGGCGCCAAGCTCGTGGTCGTCAAACGCGAAGACGATCTGATCGGCACGGTCGTCGACCGCCGGTTCGAGGTGCGCGGCGTGCTCGGCTCGGGCGGGATGGGCACGGTCTACCTCGCGTGGCAGCAGTCGATCGGCCGCGAGATCGCGCTCAAGGTGCTCGATCGCTCGTTCTCTCACGATGTCGGGATGACGAAGCGGTTCCTGCGCGAGGCGCGGCTCGCGAGCAGCTTGTCGCATCCCAATACGGTGAGCATCATCGACTTCGGCCAGGCCGAGGACGGCCGGTTGTTCATCGCGATGGAGCGGCTGCGCGGCGTGACGCTCGCGCGCGTGCTGCTCGACGACGGCGCGCTGACGTTCGAGCGCGTCGCACGGATCGGCGTTCAGCTGTTCGACACGCTCGCGACGGCGCACAAGCAGCAGATCATCCATCGCGATCTCAAGCTCGAGAACATCATGCGGATCGACGACGCGCGCGGCGATCACATCAAGGTGCTGGACTTCGGGCTCGCGAAGTCGCTGATCGAGCGCGACCCGACCGACACCCAGGCCGGCACGATCATGGGCACGCCGCAGTACATCGCCCCCGAGGCGATGACCGGCGTGCCACCGAGCGCGACGAACGATCTCTACGCGGCGGGCGTCGTGCTCGGCGAGCTGATCACCGGACGCGAGCTGTGGGAGCCGGCCGAGATCCACCAGCTGCTCGACCGCAAGCTGACCGTGAAGCCCGAGCTCAGCGCCGCGCCGAGCGCGCTGCGCGATCTGATCATGCGGCTCGTCGATCCCGATCCGACGAAGCGTCCGAGCACCGCGGCGGGGGTCTCCGACGAGCTCCAGCGCATGCTCGAGGCGGCGCGGACGCCGGGCGCGATCCAGATCTCGTTCCGCGGCCAACCGACGACGATCTCGCCGTCGATCGCGAGCGTCGAGGAGCGTCCCGACTCGGCGCCCGCGGTGCTGACGATGGCGGACGTGACGGATCTCGACGAGCGCGAAGGCGCGCGGCCCAAGCGCGGCACGAAGCCGCCGCTGCCCCCCGAGCAGGCGATGTTGTTTCGCAAGGACGCCGACCTGCCCGAGCTCGAGCTCGAGAAGGAATGGCAGGACCGCCGCCGGCCGAGCGCCGCGCCGCCGAACCGACCGCTCGCCGGCTCGCAGCGTCCTGCGCCCGCTCGCCGGTCGAGGCTGCCGTTGATCGCGATCATCATCGTGTTGCTCGCAGGCGCAGCGATCGCGGCGTACATCTTGCGGCGTTAATGATGTCCTAACCCGCAAGAGACGCGAGTTGCGATGACATGATCTCGGTGCGGCGGGTCGCGATGGCCGGGGTCCTGGCGGCGTGCTCGACGTTGCCGTATCCACCGAAGCCGATCGCGGGCGCCGATACGCCACCGATCGTCGAGCCGCTCGCGCCCGCGATCGCGCTGGGCGCCGATAGCCTTCAAGTCGCCGACTACGGCGTCGCGCCGACGCTCCGCGCGAGCGACGCGACGAGCGATCGCATCGCCGAGCTTCTCGTCGCGCGCGTACGCGGCCGCGCGACGTTGACTCGCGACCCGCGGCTCGATCTCGCCGCGGCCGAGCTCGCCGAGGTCGTGGATCGTGGCGGTTCGCTCGGCGACGAGGCGGTGGCCTTCGCGTTGCGCGAGCACGGCGTGCTGGAATCCGCGGTGCGAGTCGCGAGCTCGCGCGCGACGACCCCGGACGCGCGCGCCCGCGAGCTCGACCCTCAGCTCGCCGAGGTCATCGTCCGCCCGGACATGCAGTTCGGGGTCGGCGGTCACGCGTCGCGCGTCGTGGTCGTGACGAATCCGATCACCGTGCGGCTCACGCAGCCGTTGCCGCGCTCGCTGCCGTCGGCCGGTGTCGCGCAGCTCGATGCCGTGCTCGACAGCCGCTTGCACGCGCCGCACGTCGCGTTCACGCACGAGGACACCACCGTCGATCATCCGCACATGTTCGCCGCCGGCGATCATCGCTTTCACGCCGAGCTCGCGTGCGGCGCGCACCGCGGCACGCAGTGGCTCGCGATCGATGCGTGCGATGCGTCGAATGTCCAGCACCTGGTCGCGGTGATCCCGATCGAGTGCGCCGAGCCGCCACCGGACACCTTGCTGATCGAGCCGGACGCCAACCTCGTCACCTCGGATCCGGCGCGCCGGCTCACGTCGATCATCAACCGCGAGCGCAGGAAGTACGGCTTTCACGCGTTGCGCGGCGATATCCGGCTCGACCGGGTGGCCCGTGCGCATGCCGACGCGATCGCGAAGGCGCGCGAGGTCTCGCACGACCGGGGCGGCTCGCCAGAGCGCCGACTCTACGACGCCGGCTTGTTTCCGCCGGTCAGCGTCGAGACCGCGCTCGCGAACGCGAACCTCGGTCGGGTCGCCGCGCAGCTGATGAACGAGCCCGGCTACCGCTCGGCGGTCGCGCGCGAAGACCTGACCCACGTCGGCGTGGCGCTCGCGACCGGAGCGGATCACCAGCTCTATGCGGTAGTCGAGCTCGCCGGGATCCCGCCGCGAGTACCGGAAGACAGAGTGAAGGCACTCGTAGCAGACCTCTTGGGTTACGGACGACCGATCGGAGGACCGGAAGGCGACCTACCGGCGATTGCGCGCCGAGCAGTCGAGGCCCGAGCGTCGGGCGCGACGAAGGAGCAGATCGCCGACTACGTGATCACTTCCGCGAAGGCGGATCGGTGCACGTCAACCTCGTTCATCTATGTGAACTTCCCAAGCCTGGCTGCGATCACCGCTGATGCACTCGAAGTCAGAGCCTATTTCACTGACCTCGGCATCGGCGTCTACCAACAGGCTCCGGGCGGAACGATGCCCGGTTGGATCTGGGTCGCCATTGTCTACGGGGCTCACTGCAAATAGCTGCGCTCGAGGGCGGCCCGCCCGGCCTGTGGACGATGACGCTCGTGACGCACAGCCACCAAGAGGCTCGGCACCGCCAAGGTGAGACGGCGCGTCACATCGAGAAGGCACCAGGCAGCCGCCGCTCGCGGGCTCCCGCCTTCTCGCGCAACGCTGCGCGGATCAAGGCTTCCAAGGTCGCCGCCGGCTTCGCGCGCTCGACCATCTGACTCGCGACCGCTCTGGGATAGCCCAGTTGCGTGAGCGCCTGCTTTGCCTCGACTCTCATCGCTTCGAGCTCGTAGCGATCCCCCACGGGGGGCGCGCCGCGGGTGACCTCGAGCTTCGACGTGGGGCCGGTGATCCTGAACGCGCCGGCGTGAAGCTCGCGATGGTGCAAGCTGCACATCACGACCAAGTTCTCGGCGTCATGACCGCCGCCGTCGGCGCGCGCGATGAGGTGATGAACGTCGACGAAGCGCTTCGCGCGACAACCGGGCACGACGCATGTGCCGCCGTCGCGATGGAACACGAAGCGCCGGGTCTTCGGCGGGATGTCTTGCTTCGCGCGGTGATCGGCGCCGATGCGTTGTGCATCGCAGTTTGCGCGCTCGACATCGACGTGATCGAGTGGCGCGCCGCGCTCGCACGAGGAGCAGATCGTCGCCCGGATCTGAAACTTCGCGCGCCCGTGATCCGCGGCTTCGCGGCCCGCGAGCACCGCGTTGCATAGCGCCTCGACCAGCGCGTCGTCTTCGAGTTGACCGCCGTGCTCGTCGGCGAGCTGGCGCTGGACCTGGCGCAACAGCTCGAGCGTCGCCGGTCGCACCTTGAACGACACGACGCGCGGCGCGAGGCTCGGATCTTCCGGATCGCTCGGCCGGTCGCCTCTCTGGTGCTTGGCGACCAGCTCTTCGACCTGGCGCAGGTTCTTGCCGCGCACCGCGTCGATCCACTCGGGCTCGGTCTCTCGCGTAGCCACGCGCGTCAGCTCACGCACCGCCGAGTAGCTCAGCTCGCCGCTCGCGAGCGCGGTCGCGAGCTCGGGCATCTCCTCGAGCGCGGTCGCGATGCGAATCCGTTCGCGCGCGATCTTCGGGCCGTAGCCGAGCACCTGTTCGAGATATTCGAACAGCGACGCGTTGCCGACTCGCCGCCAGACTTCGTGGCGCGCCGCATCGCACAGCAGCATCGCTTCATCGCTATCGAGCGCACCGCGCCGCTTCGCGATCGCGCGCAGCTGGCGATCGATCAGCTTCCAGCGCGGCGTCGCGGCTGCAGTTCCCGTCGTCTCGCCCACGTCGTTCGTCTTCGACCCATCAAACATGAGATCCTCCCTTCGGGTTCGACGACCGTTCTAGCACTGGGTTTTTCGGCGCAGCCTCGTGCGTTCTCATCGACGATTCGCGAGATTTCGAACCGCGGGCGGCGCACCGCGACGAACGCTTGCAGAACGAAAGCGATCGCGTCTCGCGGTGAATCAGTGCGCGCTTCCGATCACGCGCGCGCTGCGCAGAATTTGGTCGTCAAGCGACTTGTTCCAACAATCGACATCCACCCGACACACAGCGCGACAACGCTCGCGACTTCGCCCCACGTGGGCCGCAGATCCGATCCGCTCTGCTTCTGCCCGATGCCATCTGCATCGGTCTTCGGCGGCCACTCATCGCGGCAAGGCGAGCAGCATCTTGTGAGCGGCGATCGTCGCGATGCCTCCGCCGCGCCACGTGGGCCGCCCGGGTAAATCCGATCTGCTTCCCGCCGCCGCTACTCCGCGACGAAGTTCTTCCACCGCGTCAGGTACTGCGCGAACTGCGGCGAGACGGCGCGATCGAGGAGCTCGGCGCGCGTGATCGGCGGGCGCTTCGGCTCCCAGCCGGGTTGCACGGCGAGCTTGGGCCAATCGGGGTTGAGGATCGCGGCGCGGCCGAGCGCCACGAGATCGGCGCCGCGCTCGAGCACGCTGCGCGCTTCGTCGGCGGTCCAGATCGAGCCGGCGGCGATCACCGCGACCTCGCGCGGGACGGCTTCGCGCACCGCGGCGATCGGATGGACGTCGGGCCGCTTCTTCGTGTTCGGCGCGAAGTTCCACAGCGAGGCGTGGATCCAATCGGCGCCGTCGGCGGCGAGGCCGCGCGCGATCGCGAGGCTCTCGTCGAGATCGAGGCCGCGCGCCTGGCCCCAATCTTCGAATGACAGCCGGACGCCGACCGCGAAGCCGCGATCGACGCGCGCCCGCACCGCGCGCATGACCTCGCGGACCAACCGCGCGCGGCCGGTGGCGTCGCCGCCCCAGCCGTCGCTGCGCGGGTTCATCGTCGCCGACATGAACTGGCCAAGCAGGTAGCCGTGCGCGCCGTGGAGCTCGACGCCGTCGAACCCGGCGCGCTCGCACCGCGCGGCGGCCGCGGCGAACTGATCGATGACGCGCGTGATGTCCTCGATCGTCGCCGCACGCGGCGGCTCGAACGCCGGCGCGTCTTCGTGCCACGTGCTCGCGCTCCACACCGGCGAGCCTGACAGCGCCGACGACGCTCGTACGCCGCCGTGGAAGATCTGCGCGATCGCCGCCGCGCCGCCGCGCTTGAGCCGCGCCGCGAGCCGGGTCAGCCCGGGGAGCTCGTCATCGCGATCGACGCCGAGCTCGCCCGCCCATGCTTTGCCGTCGAGCGACACGTTCGCGGCGCAGGTCTCGATCAAGCCGAACCCGCCGTCGGCGCGCCGCGCGAGCCAATCGAGCTCGTCGTCGCCGAGCGAACCGTCGGCGAGCGACTGACCGTTCGTCATCGGCGCGAGCGCGATCCGGTTCGGCACGACGAGGCCGCAGCGCAACGTGATCGGCTCGTACAACGGCTCGGGCATCGCGGCAGGCTACGCCACGGTCGTCGCTTTGGCCACCGACGTCACGCGGGTCTCGAGCTGCGCGATCCGCTGGACGATCTCGCTCTGGCCGCGCAGCAGCTTGTCGATCGCGGTCTCGTTCTTGAGGTTCACTTGATAGGTGTTCATCGCGAGCGCCTTGTCCTTCGCCGCTTGCCGGTTCTGACTCATCATGATGATCGGCGCTTGCAGGGCCGCGACCGTCGACAAGAACAGGTTCAGGAACATGAACGGCAGCACGTCGAACGCGACTGGCTTCTCGAAGATCGTGTTCCACAGCATCCACACCAGCATGAAGCCGGTGAACCAGAAGATGAACGGCCAGCTGCCGCCGAACGACGCGACGATGTCGGCGACGCGATCGCCGAATGACAGCTTGCCTTCCTCTTCTTCGAGCACGTTGCGCGACACCGTGCGCGTCATCAGCTCGTTCGTCGCGCGCATGCGCTCGCCGACCTCGTGCATGATCGTCAGCGCGGCCTCGGGGTGCTCCTTGACGAACGTGATGAAGTCATCGCGGTCGAGCGCGAGCAGCGAGCTATCTCGACTCGCCACTGCGGTCGCGGAGCGCGGCGCACCGTCGAGCAGCGACAGCTCGCCGAAGTACTGCTGCTTGAACAGCGAGGTCAGCGTGACCTTCTGCTGCTTGTCGTTGCTGACGATGATATCGACCGCGCCGTCGACGATGATGTACATCGCGTCGCCGTCGTCGCCCTGCGCGAACACGTCTTGGCCGGCGGTGAGCGTGGACTCGCGCAGCTTGCCGGCCAGCGCGGCGAGGTAGTCCTGGTCGAGGGACTCGAACAACGGGATGCCTTGTAGCAGCTCGATACGATCCATAGCGGGCTCGACGCTATCACGCTATCGTCCGCGGCCATGTCCACGCGATCGCTCGCCCTCGTCGTCGCCGCCGCTTGTTCGAGTGGAACGAAGCCGACGACTACGCCGTCTCCAATGCCGCCGCCGGCGCCGAAGCCGCGCGAGTCCAAGATGGACTGGGCAACGAAGCCGATGACGCTCGCCGAGTCCGGCATCGTCCCCGCATGGCTCGATCGCGCCGCGGACCCGTGCAGCGATTTCTTCGCCTACGCATGCGGCGGCTTCACGAAGACCGCGACGATCCCCGATGACCGCGCGGCGTGGGGTGCGATCGAGATGGTCCAGCGCGACGTCGAAGAGTTTCTCGAGAAGGTGCTCGAGGACGCGGCGGCGAAGCCGAGCGGCGACCCGGGCGTCGACAAGCTCGGCGCGTTCTACGCGGCGTGCATGGACGAGGGCGCCGTGGAGACGGCCGGCACGAAGCCGATCCAACCGTATCTCGATCAGATCGCCGCGGTGACCGACGCGAAGTCGGCGGCGAAAGAAGTGATCGCGCTACACGTCGCGGGCTTCGATCCGTTCTTCTCGGTGTCGAGTGGACAGGACCTCGCCGATGCGACGCAAGTGATCACGAACCTCGACCAGAGCGGGCTCGGGCTGCCGGATCGCAAGTATTACCTCGAGACCAAGGGCTCGATCCCGAAGACGCGCGACGCGTATCGCGAGCACATGGTGCGGATGTTCCAGCTGCTGGGCAGCAAGGCGGCGAACAAGCAGGCGGCGAACGCGTTCCGGATCGAGGCCGCGCTCGCGAAGCTGCAACAGGACGAGGTCGTGCGCCGCGATCCGCACGCGGTCTATCACCGGGTCGAGCGCGCCGGCCTGCTCGCAGTCCGCGCCGAGCTTCCCGTGGGCCGACCTGCTGACCGCCCTCGAGCTGCCGTCGGTGACCGCGATCAACGTCAACGATCCGGCGTACTACCCTGCCGTCGCGAAGATGGTCGCGAGGGAGTCGCCTGCAGCGTTGCGCGACTACCTGACGTGGACGGTGCTGCGCGGTAGCGCCGACCTCCTCGGCAAGGCCTGGGTCGATGAAGCGTTCGCGATGCAGCACGTGCTGACCGGCGTCAAGGCGCTACCGCCGCGCTGGCGGCGTTGCGTTCACCGCACCGATCGCGATCTCGGCGAGCTCCTCGGCCAGTCGTATGTCAAAGCGAAGTTCGGCGGCGACTCGAAGGCACGCGCCACCGAGCTGACCAAGGAGATCCTCGGCGCGATGCGCAGCGAGCTCGATCAGCTGCCGTGGATGGATGGACCGACGCGCAAGGCCGCAGTCGAGAAGCTCGACAAGATGGAGTACCTCGTCGGCTATCCGGACAAGTGGCGCGACTATACGTTCGCGATCGATCGAGCGACCTACGCCGCGAACGTGTTCGCGGCTCGGCACTGGGAGCTCCATCGCGAGCTCGCAAAGATCGGCAAGCCGGTCGATCGCCACGACTGGGAGATGACGCCGCCGACGGTGAATGCGTACTACGACCCGTCGCTGAACCAGCTCGTGCTACCCGCCGGCCAGCTCCAGCCGCCGTTCTTCGGGCGCGCGTTCCACCCGGCGGTCAACTTCGGCGACACCGGCGGCGGCACGATCGGTCACGAGATGACGCACGGCTTCGACGACGAGGGCGCCGAGTACGACAGCAACGGCAACATGCGCGACTGGTGGAGCAAGGCGACCAAGGCGCAGTTCACGGCTGCGACCAAGTGCATCATCGATCAGTACGCGAACTACGAGGCCGTGCCCGGCGTTCACCTCGACGGCAAGCTCACCGCGGGTGAGAACATCGCCGACAACGGCGGCGTGAAGCTCGCGTACGAAGCCTACAAGGCCTATCGCTCGCGCCTACAGCCTCCGCCGCCCCACGAGGTCGAGGGCTTCACCGACGATCAGCTGTACTACCTCGCGTACGGGCAGTCGTGGTGCGACAAGGCGACCCCCGAATCGCTAGAGACCTCGGCGCACATCAACCCGCATTCGCCGCCGAAGTGGCGCGTCGATGGCGTGATCGTCAATCAGCCCGGGTTCGCGAGCGCGTTCAAGTGCGCGGCCGGCACGCCGATGAACCCGGGGACGAGCTGCAGCGTCTGGTAGCGGAAATGCCGGGCCCTCGCGGCCGGTTAGCGATTCGCTGTCATGTTCTGCGCGCGGCGAGGCACTACCGGCTGACATGGGACGAGTCGCAGTCATCGACGGAACCGCACCGCCATCCGGCGGCGCGAGCGACGGCGAGCTGATCGCCGCCAGCCGGCGAGGCGAACGCGCGGCGTTCGGCAAGTTGGTCGCGCGCTACCAGGACGTGGTCTGCACGGTGTCGTACAGCACGACCGGCGATTGGCCGCTCAGCGAGGACGTGGCACAAGACACGTTCATCGCGGCGTGGCGTCAGCTCGGTCAGCTGCGCGAGACCGCGCGGCTCCGGCCGTGGCTGTGCGGGATCGCGCGCAACCTCGCCCGCAAGGCGCGCAAGCGCGGCGCGCGCGAGCGCGGGCACGAGCCGGCCGACGACGAGCTGCCGGCGCCGAGTGGGACTCCGTTCGAGCACACCGCGCGCGCCGAGACCGAACAGGTCGTGCGCGATGCGCTCGCGCGGATTCCCGACGGTTATCGCGAAGCGCTCGTGCTGTTCTATCGCGAAGGCTGCTCGGTCCGCGAAGTCGCCGACGCGCTCGGAATCTCCGAGCCGGCGGCGCTGCAACGGCTCACGCGCGGTCGGCGGCATCTCGCCGACGGGGTGACCGATCTCGTCGAGCGCTCGCTGCGCGCGCCGAGGCGGACCCGCTACCTCGTCGGAGGCGTGCTCGCGGCGCTGCCGGTGATCGCGACTGCGTCCCGTGTCGATGCCTCACCTCACAAAGGATCGACCATGCTGAAATTCGCGTTCACCGCCGCCGCGCTCGTCGCGACCGGCACCACCGCCTACGTCGTTCATCACGCGTACGCCGAGCCCGCTGCACCCGTCGCCGAGGTCGTAGCTGCGCCAGCGGCCGCGCACCGCGCCGAGATCTCGCCCGAGGTCCCGAGCCTGCCGGTCGCCCGAACCGCCGCCGTGCCGAGCCGGGCCAAACCGGTCCCGGTACCGAGCCTGTCCCGCGATCAGGCGCCGCAGATTCCGGCGGCGACCGTCGAACGCTTGCATCTTCTGCGCGGGCCATCGCGCGGCCCGGCCGACGCGCCGATCGAGATCGTCGAGTTCCAAGACATGAACTGCACGTATTGCGGCAAAGCGCTCGCGACGATCGATCAGCTGTTCGACGACTATCCGAACAAGGTGCGGCTCGTCGTCAAACAGTTCCCGGTGCACACGGCGTCGGAGCTACCGGCCGAAGCGCTGTTCGCGGCGGACGCGCAGGACAAGTTCTGGGATCTCCACGACCTGATGATGGCGCACCAAGACGAGCTGTCGCGCGCAGGCATCCTCGATCTCGCCCAGCAAGCCGGGATGGACGTGACGGCGCTCACCGCGGCGCTCGATCAGCACCGGTACGCACCCGACGTCGCCGCCGATGTCGCCGCCGCGAAGGAGATCGATGTTCACGCCACGCCGACGTTCCTGATCAACGGTCGCGAAGTCACCGGTGCGTTTCCGGTCGAAGTGTTTCGCGCGTTGATCGACGAGACGCTGCGTCAGTGAAACAACCCGTGGCCGGCGAGGCCGCCGGTCGGCCCCGTGCTCGGACGCGGCCCGGTGACCTCGTCGTCGAGCGCTTGCTGCGACTGCCCTTCGACGTGCCGCGACGTCCGGCGCGCGGCCCGAGGCAGAGGGATCTCACTCGAGACCTCGTCGATCAGCCCGTGTAGGGCTCGATCGAGCTCGGTCGCATTCTTGTCCGAGAGCGCGCCGGCGCGTCGCGGCCGCGAATGCACGTACCAAGCGCAAAGCACGAGGGCCGCGGTGCCCAGAACAACCGCGATCAAGATCGTCATACCGCTCGATCGTGCAATGGCTGCTCCAAGGCGAGATCCCCGAGAGCGCGACCGCATCGCCTCGCTCCTGGACGCACACGGCTCGACGGGCGTTCGCGCACGCGACGGGACGCCACTGAACAGATTGTCAGACTCGCATGCGAACGTCTGCGCATGAACGGACCGAGGTTTCAGCTGTCGCGCGGCGATGCCGTGACGTGGCTGCGAACGCTGCCGGCGGCGTCCGTCGATCTCGCGATCACGGATCCGCCATACGAATCACTCGAAAAGCATCGTGCGATCGGCACGACCACGCGGCTCAAGCACAGCAAGGCTTCGAGCAACGACTGGTTCAAGATCTTCCCGAATACGAGATTTCCCGAGCTATTCGCCGAGATCTATCGCGTGCTGAAGAAGGACAGCCACTTCTACTTGTTCTGCGATCCGGAGACGATGTTCGTCGCGAAGCCGATCGGCGAGGCCGCCGGCTTCAAGTTTTGGAAGCCGATCATCTGGGACAAGTGCCTGGGCCCAGACACGCTGGTGTGGACCGAGCGCGGAACGATCCGAATCGCGGACGTGGTCGCAGGTGACCGTGTCGCCCTGCCCGAAGGCGGTACCACAGAGGTGAAGGCCGTGCGGAACACGAAGGCGCCCTCCGTGAAGCTGACGCTCTCGGACGGAACCGACCTCATCGCCTCGCGCGAGCATCGATTGTCTCGGAGCGACGGTGCGCTCGTCGAAGCGGCGGCACTCGAGGTCGGCGACACGCTCTGTACACGTCCCGTGCGAGAGCGAATTCGCTCGTCGTTGGATCTCGACGCGGTGATCCCGGACGAAGATGCGGTCTACGAACTTCCGGACATCACTGCGTGCTTGTGGTGTGGCGAAAAATTCCAGAACTCCAGGGCCGCAGCGGCGCATCAGGCGCGTTGGTGCGAGGCTCCGATGTCTAAGCGAACGTTGGCACAGGAGCTTGGAATCAAACCCAAGCGCCTGCGCCGCTGGATGCATCGCGGCCGCATTCCCAAGACATGGGCGCACGCTCTCGGCATCGAAGACAAGCTGCGGCGCCGGATTCAGTGCTGTCTCCAGAACGATGTCGAGATCTGGTACCCGCGCACCTTGCCGCTCGACTACGAGCTCGGAAAGGTGATCGGTTTGTATGCCGCAGAGGGCTCGCGCACACCGAACACCGTGTCGTTCGCGTTTCATTCGCACGAGAAGCATCTCCACGCCACGATCGCTCGCTTCGCGAGATCGCTCGGTGTGCGAGCGCACATCGACATCGACGGCAACAAAGCGGTCGTCCATGTCGACTTCAAAGTGATGAGCTATCTCATCGAACACTTTGTCGGCGGCAGGGATGCCATCGCCAAGTTCTTCAAGCCGACGGTGTACGCGACTCCGGAAGCGTTCCGCCACGGCGTGCTCGACGGCCTGATCGAAGGCGATGGCCATTGGGCTAACGACGAGCAGCGCGAGAGCTACACCAGCGCATCAGCCGACCTGACGATGTTCGTGCGCAGGGAGCTGGAGGCGCGCGACCGCGCTCCAACGGTCCGTCGATTCGAGAATGATCATGCCGGCGCATGGACGGTGCGGTTCGATCCGATCAATCGTGCGGAACAAACCACAATCGTCGCGGTCGATGACGTTGGTGAGCAAGAGCTGGTCGATATCTCGGTCTCCGATCGCGACGAGCTCTACTTGCTTGCGAATGGCGTGGTCACGCACAACTGCAAGATCGGGATGGGCTACCACTACCGCGCCCGGTACGAATGCATTCTGTTCTTCGAGAAGGGCAAGAAGAAGCTTAACGACTTGGGCGTGGCCGACATCATCCAATCGTCCCGGATCAGCGGCGGTTACCCTGCGGAGAAACCACCCGAGGTGAGCGAAGTACTCGTGCGGCAGAGCACCGAGCCCGGGCAGCTCGTGATCGATCCGTTCATGGGCTCGGGCTCGGCAGGCGTCGCGACGTTGCGCAACGGCCGCGACTTCTACGGCAATGACTTGTGCGTCGAGGCGGTCGACATCACGCGCCGCCGGCTCGCCGACGTCGGCGGGCGCGAGCTCGAGCGCGCCGCGACGGTCGAGCATCAGCCACAGCTCGGCCTGTTGTGAGCTGACGTGACCGGCAACCAATACCGCGATCTGATCGCGGCTTACATCGACGAGAACTACGGCATCGGGGCGCGCGGCGACGGTGGGCTCGACGTCTACAAAGAGGTCTCGCTCGGCAAGACGATCATCGGCAAGGATCGCCAGATCGACGTGTTCGTCGTGCGACCGAGCGATCGCAAGGCCCTCGCGATCGAGTGCAAGTTCCAAGACACGCAGGGCACGGTCGACGAGAAGATTCCGTACGCGCTCGCCGATCTCGAGGCCTTGTGGGTCCCGGGCTGTCTCGTCTACGCCGGCAAGGGCTGGTCGCGCGGCGTGCTGCACACGCTCGAGCAATCGCGCCTCGCGTGCAGCTGCTTGCCCGAGCGCTCGCTCGTCCGGTCCAAAGGCACCCGCGAGCTCGACCACACCCTCGCCGCCATCTTCGGCCTCTGGGACCTCGTGTTGCCGGCGAGCAAGCGCCTACGCCGCTAGAAACGCGCGTACCGGTCAAGGTGGCTCGATGACGTACAGATCGCTGGTGTCGCTCGGTAGATCGTAGACGATCTGCGAGCCATCGCCGTCGATCGTGACGCTCGAGTGCTTCGGGCGATCCTCGGGATCGATGCGCGCCCATTCCACTCGCTTCGTGAGGTCTTGCAGCTCGACGCGAGAGATCACGCGCGGCCAGTTGTGCGCATTCATCGTGAACAGATAGCGGCCATCGCTCGAGAAGCTCATCGGGAGCAGCGGCTCGGGGTCGTCGAGATGGCGCGTCGCACCGCCGACCGTCGTGATCACGTCGAGACCGCCGCGCGGATCACCGACCGCGAATAACCGACCATCCGGCGAGATCGGGTGGCGTCCGGTCGGCGCGGGATCGGGCCCGATCGGCGCAGGCGCGCCTCCTTGCAGGTCGAGCAGCCACAGCCGCATCGCTTTGTCTTTCTCCGCGGCGCGCACGATGACGTGACGGCCGTCGGCGCTGACCGCCGGCAGGTCGCCGAGATCGGGTGTCGCGATCGCACCGGTGGGCACCGGCTTCTCCTGGACCTCGTCGAGCGCGACCTTGCGAAGAAATGGCGGCGCCCCGCACAGCTCCAGCGCGGAGTTGCCGTCCGGCATGATCACGATCTGGTGCGCGGATCCGACTCGAAACGGCTCTCCGCCCGTCCGTACCGCGAAGGCGGAGAACCCACCGGCATCGGGATGGCCGAGCCCGCTGTGGATGAAGCCGAGCACGTTGCCATCGCTCGAGATCGATTGGATCGTCGATTCTTCGTACGTGCGGATCGCATCCGAGTGCGTCTGATGGCCTTCACTGTCGACCGCGATCCTGAACATCCTGATGCGCGAGTCGGTCGGCGCGACGAGCAGCCGGCCGTCCTCGGCGATGTCGAGCACTCGCGTCCGCAGCGGTTCGCGCAACACGACGCGTTCGTGGTGATCGAGCGACAGCGCCCGGATCTCGCCTCCTGCTCCGAAGTCGACCTCGCGGTCGCCCGGCGGCCACGCCAGCCCGTCGATCGCGTCGAACGCCTGCGACTCCGAGACCTCGCGGCCGTCGAGATCGACGATCACGACCCGGCCGTGCGTGTCGGGCGACGAGCTCTGCTCGACGAACGCGATGTGCCGTCCGTCGCGCGAGATCCGCGGCGTGGCGATCTCGCCGGACTTGCGCGTCACGATCGTCTTGCCGATCGGAAACTCGAGCGTCGCCCCGCCTGGTCCGCGCCGGGTGATCGCGATTTGCTCGCCGTCCGGCGCCCACGATGCCTCGATCACGCCCTTCGCCACAGGCGTCGCCGAGCCGCTGCTCGGCATCGCGCGAGCGAGCGTGCCGCCGACATCGGTCTTGTCCGGCAGCCGGACCAGCAACTCGTCGCGCTTGGAGACATCGAGCACCCGGCCCTCGCCCTCTGGAGACGAGGTGATGAGCGGCTCGATCTGCGTGCGGACGATCCGCCACTGTTCGCCGACCCGCACGGAGTGCACGACGCTGCGGCCCGAGCGATCGAACCGCGCGAACCACTGCGCTTGCGAGTGATACGTGATCCGGCGCCATGCCGGACCGCCCTCGATCAGCGACGGAAACACGCGCGCTGCGGGCGATGGCTTCGGCGACCGGCGCCAGAGCACGACGAGCGCCCCGGCGAGCACGACGCACACCGCGCCGAGCACGATCGCGATGCGAGCGCCGCGCGCCGACCGCGGCCGGAGCTCGGTGGCCGGTGCCCTCGGAATCGGCACCGTGCCTTCCGCGACGACCTGGGGCGCGGCGAGCGTCGGCGCCGATGGCACGTCGGTCCTCGCACTCGGCGTCGGCGTTGCGTCGGCGCGGCTCGGCATCGTGTCCGAGACCTCGATCGCATCGAGTGCGAACGCTAGATCGGCAGCGGACTGAAACCGCGCGTCGGGCCGCTTCTCGAGACAGCGCGCCACCACGCGTCCGAGCGCCGCCGGCACGGTCGCCGGCAGCGTCGCCGGCGGTAGCTTGAGGATCGCGTACGACTCCTCGACGTTGGTCTCGGACTCGAACGGCCGGCGGCGCGCGAGCATCTCGTACAGCACGACGCCGAGCGCGAACAGATCGGCGCGAACATCGATCGCCCCACCCGCGACTTGCTCCGGCGCCATATAACCCGGCGTGCCGATCACCATCCCGGTGCCGGTCGCCGACGTGGACCCGCTGTGACCGCCGATCGTCGCGGCGCTGCCGATGTCGCCGTCGCCGGGCGCATCCCGGCGCAGCTTCGCGATGCCGAAGTCGAGGATCTTCACGCGCCCCGAGTCGGTGACGTAGATATTGTCCGGCTTGATGTCGCGATGAACGACACCGGCGCCGTGCGCGGCCGAGAGCCCGCGCGCGATCTCGGCGGCGAGCTTGACCGCCTCGCGCGTGCTCGGCGGCGACCGATCGATCACCTGGCGCAGCGAGTGACCGTCGAGCAGCTCGGTGACGAGATACGGCACGCCGTCGTGGCGGCCGACGTCGTGCAGGATCACCAGATTCGGGTGGTTGAGCCCGCCGATCGTACGCGCCTCTTGTTCGAACCGGCGTAGCCGCTCGCCGTCGTCGCGCAGCGCCTCGGGCAACACCTTGATCGCGACCGCGCGCCCGAGCCGCGAGTCGAGCGCGCGATACACCACTCCCATTCCACCGGCCCCGATCCGCTTCTGGATCTCGTAGGGTCCGACGCGCGTACCTGCGCTCAACTCCATCCGCAGACCGAGTGTACCTCGCCGCGTCAGCGCACGCCGAACGACTCCTTCGAGAATTCGACGTCGGCGCCATCGACCGTGACGTTGCCGTCGAGCGTCACGTGGCGATCCGTCCCGTCGCCCCCGTCGATGGAGACCGTAAAGAACGCATAGTCGGTGAACATGAGGTGGGTATGGTCGAACAGCACGTCACCGGAGAGATACACCAGGTCGTACGTGCTGACGGTCGTGTCGTCAGGGTGCGCGTCGCGCGATGGCCACAGGACAAGCTCGAGCGCGAGCCTTCGCGTGTCGAGCTCTTCGACATGCGCGTCGCACGGGGCAAGCGTGAACACCTCGCCGACGTCCGCCCCTTCGGCGGCGAGCATCTCACTGCCGCACGGGTTCGTTCCCGAGAACAAGAGCTCGTGCAAGCTCTCGTTCGAGGCGATGATCCGGTCCGCGATACGGTCGTGGTCGGACTCCACGCACCCGACGAGCAAGCACACGGCGACGACCGCGAGTGGTTTCATGCCGGACCGACCGTGCAAGGGCATCGCCAGCGCAACTCGATGAATGCTGGTGACGAGGTGCCAACCGCGTTGGCGGGTCGTGTCGCTCGGTGGCGCGCTTCACCTGGTCGCGGTGCGCGGACCGGTGAGCCGGTGCCGTGCGCGAGCGAGCGCCACGCGGGCGACCGCGGGCGAATCCGCGGTCACGACGACCACGACCTGGCCGTCCTGATCGAACACCGTGGTCTGCGCGCCGGCGACGAGCGTCGGGTCATCGGGCATCAGCG
The DNA here is from genome assembly GCA_963848295.1 of uncultured delta proteobacterium. Taxonomy (GTDB): domain Bacteria; phylum Myxococcota_A; class Polyangia; order Haliangiales; family Haliangiaceae; genus JABFXX01. The sequence goes on from CAWKDB010000010.1 coordinate 2,194,922, forward strand.
CCGGATCCTCGCCCGACATCGCCCAGCGCGCCTGCTGACACGCGATCGAGTCGCGCATCCAATCCGCGGTCAGGCCGCGAACGCGGGAGAACACGACGCGCACGCCGCGGAGCTCGCCGCCTGCGCGCTCGGGCAGGACGGCCATGACTTCCTGGCGATGTGCGAACGGCGAATGCTCGCGCTCTTCAGGCGAAACCTTCGCGCACGCGACTCGCTCGGCGTCGATTAGCTCCTGCGCAGCATGGCGCTCGCGCTCGGCCGCACGACGCTCGTGCTCGGCCGCATCGAGCTGGCGCAACGCCGCTTCTTCTTCGCCGTTCCAGCACGGGTTCCACGTCGTGACCGGCAGGCCACCGGTCGTGAGCTGGTCGTTGAGCACGCCGTCGCCACAGACGTAGGCCTCGGGGCCGACGCGCGCTTCCGCGACCGCCGCGGCGCCTTCGTGTTGTTGCGCGGCCTGGTCGTGGCGCTCGGCGGCGACGACGTGCTCGTCGTAGCTCGCGGGTGGAGGTGAACCGATCGTCCCGGCGCATGCGCCGAGGGCGCCGACGAGCACGACGCGATACGGACCGAACATGACCGACGAAGGTGCATCGCGCGCGCCACCCAACTCGCGCGACTTGTCCGTCCGCCGAGCGCACTGGCCCGACGCGCGCTGCCGCACGGTTATTCGGGCAGCGCGTCGACGCCGGCGCCGAGCGTGATCGTGTTCGCCGACCCGCCCGACGGGGTCATGACGAGCGTGCCGCCGACCGAGTCGTGGTTGAACGTCACCGCGGCGGTGCTGCCATCGCTGAACGTGATCGTCACGCCATCGGCGCCGTTCGCGACCGCCGAGCCAACCGCGCCATCGATCCACACGACGTGGAGCCAGCGGTTGTCGCCAGCGGCCATCTTCTCGTCCAACCGAAAGCCCGAGTTGTAATCGCTGTCCGCGGTGTAGTCGTAGATCGACGAAGTCGCGCCCGCCGGCGTCAGGCGCTGGACGTTCAGCGTGTGGCCCGACGCGGTCATCGCCGCCGACGCGCCATCGATCGTCGCGGCCACCGGCGTCGCGAGCTGCCAGGTCTGCGCTTCGGTCGAATTGACGCGGTCGTAGATCACGACGCAATCGGGCTGCAGATAGAGCAGCTCGCGCTGATCGTTCTGGACCTGGGCCGCTCCGGCGAACACCGGCGTGATGTCCGCGGCGGCGTGGACGTAGCCGGTGCCGGCGTGCAGCGCGAGCAGCGTCGATGCATTACCGGGCTTCTGCGGGATCGAGTCGGTGTCGCCGATCTTCATCTCGCTGTGCGCCTCGACCTCTTGGCGCAGGCCCGAGTGCGAATCGATGTTCGAGTCGTAGCCGAGCCAGCCGTCCTTGTAGATCAGGAACGAGCCTTGATCCTGGTGCGCGTGGCTCTCGGTGTACGGACCGGCGATGAAGTTGACCCAGGTCGCGTGCTTGTCCCATCCGGAGCGCGCGTAGATCTGGCCGGTGCCCGGCCCGTAGAACGCGGTGCCGAGGCCGTCGAGCGAGGTCGCGGGGACGTTGGTGTTCTCGTAGAGGAAGTCGTAGACGTACATGAACCGCTCGGTCATCGCCGGCACCGACGACGCCGCGAGCAGCGCCTGGGCCGGACCCGCGAGCGGGTCGGTCGGGAACTGGGAGATCAGCTCCTGCATGTACTGGCGGTGGTAGTCGAAGAACGACGCGGTCGAGTCGCGCGCTTGATCGCCGGTCGGCGCGATCCGATCGAGCGTCGGCACGACGCTGTGGATGAACGCGAGCATCGACGCCCGCGTGTGCGGCGTTTGCGTCGCGAGCACTTCGCCGGTCGACTGGTTCCACATGTCGTAGAGAAAGAACAACTCGCGCAGCGAGACGCCGTAACCGGTGCCTTCGCGCGAGCCACCACCGACGAGGTCGGAGTCGAACTTCGGTAGCAGCTCGTCGGTAAACTTCGTGTCGTGGAACTCGGTGAGCCACAAGCTCGCCATCGGCGCCTCGTCGTGCGCGGCGAGGCCGAGCAGCATCGTCGCGGTCAGGAACGAGTAGTAGTAGTTGTCCTCGGGATCGTCGACCGCCCAGCCGTCCCACGACATCGGCGTGCCGCCCCACGCGGCCTGGTCCGGGTTCCAGACGTTGAACACCGCTTGATCGGCGTACGCGAGCCACGCGGTGCGCTGATCCGAGGTGACCGAGTCGTAACACCAGTCATAGGTCAGGGCGAGATCGCCGACCATCGTGCCGATGTAGAGGTAGTCATCGCCCGCGACATCGGGCGCGTTGCCCATCGCGATCGCGGCGTTCGCGGCGGTCACTTGCATGTCGATCGTCGCGACCGCGGCGGCGCAGTACTTCGGATCGGCGGTGAGCTGACCGAGCAGCGCGGAGTTCCACGCCGAGAACGAGTCGACCTCGTAGCCGCCGATCCATTTGTCGACCAGATCCTGGTAGGTCTTCGCCGCGGGCGAGCCAGCGGTCAGCGCGGCCTGGAGCCTCTGCTTGTTGCCGTTCTGAGCGAGAAAGATCCGCGGGTGCTGGGTCGTGAACGTCGGGCCACTGCCCCCACCGCCGCAGGCGACCGTCGTGGCAATAACCAGGGCTGAGAGTCGATCGGCGCGGGTCATAGGGAGACCGCCATAACACGCGACCTCGGACCGAGTCACCGAGAATCAATGGGGCGCTTTAGGCTGGACCCTGGCGTTCCAAATAGTTAGCGAGAGCACGAGGCCCATCACTGCCATCGGGATCATCGCGATCGGCCAGGCGGTCCAGTTCGACGTCACCGCGGCCGCGGGATTGTCGACCATCTTGCCAGCGACGAGGATCTTCGACTCGGGCAGCAGGTGACCGTACACGAAGCCCTGCAGCGCGGTGCCGAAATAGACGAAGCCGTCGATCAGCCCGGTCGCGGTCCCCGCGTTGCGGCGACCGCCGAAGTCTTGGCTCGCGACGCCGGACACCATGCCGTTGACGCCGATGATCGCCATCGCCATCACGATGATCACCCAGCTGATGATCGCGGGCATGCCGAGCATCGCGATGATCGCGACCGAGCCGGCGAGCATGATCGAATAGAGCAGTACGGCGACCGGCGGCCGCCGCGAGTTGAACAGGTGATCCGAGATCACACCGGCGAACATGCCGCCGAGCATGCCGGCGACACACGACGTCATGCCCCAGTGCACGTCGATGAACGTGCCCGACGCGTGCACGCCGCTGGCGAACGTTCGGTACCACTTGAGGATGCCTTGGCGCAGGAAGCCGGCCGAGAACGAGATGAACGCGAAGATCAGGATGATCTTGTTCGTCAGCAGGCGCTTGATGATCTGGAGCGCCGGCGTCGCTGGGCCATCGTCACCGCTCGACGCGTCCGCGACATCGAAGTCGGCGAACCCGGCCTGCGCGGGCGTGTCGCGCACGAACAGGAACGACAGCACCCAGAAGATCGCGAGCATCACCGCGGGCGCGAAGAACAACCACTCGGGCGAGGTCAGCAGCGCGATCTTCGGCGCCCAGTCGAACGCGAGGTACAAGCCGAGCGAGATCAGGATGCCGAAGATCCCGCCGAACGTGCCGCGCTCGCGCAGGTGAAACCACGACGCGTTGACCTTGACGATCGCGACCGCGCCGAAGCTCTGGAAGTACATGTTGATCGCGAACAGCAGCGTCAGCGCGAGGATCGATGGATGACCGCCGCCCGCGACCGCGACGCCCATGCCGATGTTCGCGGCCGACGAGCCCGCCGCGGCGATCAAGATCGAGAGCCGCCCGCCCCAGCGATCGCAGATCGGTCCGTTCAACAAGAACGCGAGGCCGTAGACGATCGATCCGACGGCGTCGATGTCGCCGAAGTCGAGGCCGCTGATCACGCCGACGTTCGGATCCTTGAGGTTCGTCAGGTTGTAGCGGCCCATGTACAGGAACGCGTAGGTCAAGCCGAGCGGCAACCAGTTGAGGACACGCCGGCGCAAGAACGCCTTCGAATGGCCGAGGTCCACCCGCGGCAACCGCCGCACGACGAGGGCGATCACCGCGCACAGCACGATGATCGGCACGACCTCGCCGGTGAGCTTGTCCATGGCTGGACCGCCTTATACGCGAAAACGGTTGCATGCGTGGCCGCGATCACGCCCGGGCAACGCGATGCGGATGACCACGGTCTTCGCACCATGTCATCAGCTCGTCGCTGTCTCGCTACCGCGGTCGTCACGTCGCTCGTCACCGCGTGCTCGCACCCGCACGACGTGGTCAGCGCGTTCCCCTATCGCCAACCGAACAGCGGCGCGCTCGACGTCGTGCTCAACGATCCGTCGCGCAAGCTGACGGTCACGGTCGACGATCAGCTCGTGGTCGACCGCGCGTTCACGCGGCGCGCTCACATCGACGGCGTGCCGGCGGGCGTCGCGCGCGTTCACGTCGCGAGCGGTGGCGAATGCGAGCAAGGGCGCGCGTTCGATCGCAGGGTCACGATCGAGCCGGGCGAGCTCGCGACCCTCGCCGTGCCGGGGCCCGAGCCGAGCCTGGGCTGCGAGGTGTTCGTCGGGCTCAGCGACGTCGCGCTCGAGATCGGCCTGGTCGCGCTCGCGATCACGGTCGCGGCGGCCAACACCACGCAACGCCACGTACTTCACACCAAGTGACAGCGCGCCGCCGCGAGTCTAAAATTGTCGTATGCGCAATCCTCACTCGATGTGCCCAGCGTTGCTGATCGCGATCGCGGCGGCCGGGTGTGCGGAGAGCCGGCCGGTCGTCGACCCGCCGAGCTCGACCGTAGGTCCCCCTGGCGCGGGCGGCGTGATCGCAGGCATCGTCCATCAAGCCAACGGACTGCCGCTCGCCGGCGCGACGATCTCGGTCGGCGGCAATCGCGCGATCGCGGATGGCAACGGCGCGTTCCGGATCGAGCACGTCGCTTCGGGCGAGCACGAGCTGCTCGTCTCGTTCGACCATCGCATCTACGAGCTCGGCCAGGTGACCCCGAACACCGAGCTCGATCTCTCGGTCACGCTCGGCATGCGTCATCTCGACGGCGACCTCGCGACGATCCCCCCGAGCGTGCAGAGCGCCGATGGGCAATCGCGCACGCTCGCGCTGCATGGCACCGATGTCGGCAATTCGTCGTCGCGGCACTACTAGCGGCGGATCGACGTTCCGCTCCGGCGCGAGCCGCGAGCGCTCGGGTTAGAATAGATCCGCCATGGATCACGCCCCGCTCCTCGCGAAGATCCCGATGTTCGAGGGATTGTCGCCCGAAGATCTCTCGGAGCTCGCACGCAGCTTCGTCGAGCGCAAGTTCCCCGCCGGCGCGATCATCATGAATCAGGGCGACTCGGGCACCGCGATGTACATCGTCGCCGAGGGCGACGTGAACATCTATCTGCCGGGCGAAGCGTCGCGCCGGATCTCGCTCAAGGACATCGCGCGCGGCGAGTATTTCGGCGAGATCGCGCTGTTCGACGATAAACCGCGGTCGGCGAGCGCCCTCGCGACCACCGACGCGACGCTGCTCGAGCTCGATCGCAAGACACTGTCGAAGTACCTCGCGCAACGGCCGCACGCCGCGATGCTGTTGCTGCGCACGCTCGCGACCCGGCTGCGCGAGACCAACGAGATGTTGTCTCAACGCGCGGCGAAGAACGCGGTGCAAGAGATCGAGAGCAAGCTGACCTGGAGCCAGAAGCTCGCGGATAAGGTCGCGGAGCTCAACGGCAGCTGGGCGTTCATCTTGTTCCTGCTCGCGACGACGGTCCTGTGGGTGCTGTTCAACGCCGAGTCGCTGGATGCGCCGCAGTTCGATCCGTATCCGTATCAGCTGTTCAACCTCGCCCTCGCCGTGCTCGTCGGTTTGCAGGGCCCGCTGATCGTCATGAGCCAGAACCGGCAGTCGACGAAGGACCGCGCGACCGCCGAGACCGACTTCCAGGTCAACCTCAAGAACGAAGTCAACATCGAGACGCTGCTGCGCGAGCTCGGCGAGATGCGCGCCGAAATGGGCAGCCGGCTCGACAAGCTCGAGGCTCAGACGAGTCGCGCGAAGTAGTACGCGCTGACCGCGAGCCCGACCGTCACGACCGACCAGCGCAGCATCGCCGCCGGGACGCGTGCCGCGATCGCACCACCGATCACTCCGCCGATCGACGACCCGATCGCCATCGCGATCGCCGCCGGCCACGCGACGAGACCCGAGCCGACGAACACGACCGCCGCCGCGACGTTGACCGACAGCGACACGGTTTGCTTCAGCGCATTGATCCGGACGAGCGAATCGTCGAGCACGACCGCGAGCGCGGCGAGCACGATCACGCCCATCGCCGCCCCGAAGTAACCGCCGTAGATCGCGACGAGGCCCACCGGGAGCGCGGCCCAGACTTCGCGATGCCGACCACCGCGCGCCGCGGCGCGCGCGTCGAGCCAGCGCCGCAGCCGCGTCTGACCGGCGAGCATGCCCGCCGCGAACAACAGCAAGAACGGCACGACGACGCCGAACGCGGCCTCGCCGGTGTGGAGCAACAACAGCGCGCCGCCGACACCCCCGGCCGCACCAGCGGGAACGACGGCGGATAACCGCGCGCGTTGACCGCGGAGCTGCTCGCGCTGCGCGACGGTCGCGCCGAGGTAGCCCGGGCACATCGCGACCGTGTTCGTCACGCTCGCCGCGACCGGCGGCAGGCCCGCAGCGACGAGCGCGGGAAACGTGATCAGGCTGCCGCCGCCCGCGATCGCGTTGACGATGCCACCGGCGAGCGCGGCACCGGTGACCAGCGCGGTCGCGCCGACATCCATCGCGCCACTATACGACCCGGGGCTATGGTTGGACATGTCTGCCGAGCACCCGCGCTATCGCGTCGAAGGCGCCGACCACGTCGTCGATATCCAGGTCGGGACAATCGACCGCCTGTTCGATAACCGCGATCCGGCACCGTTTCGCGAGCGCGACCTCGATCCGGATCTCCTCGAGTATCTCGTCGCGGCGTCCGAAGATCTGCAGCGGGTGCCGATGCGGCTCGTGCTGTGGTTCGCGCGGCCGTTGCCCGGCAATGAAGTCCGCGCTGCGCTGAAATCGCACTTCGAGTACGAGCTCGAGCGCATCGACCGCCGCCGCCGGCAACAGCGCCGGATCGGTCAGGCGTCGCTCGCGATCGGCCTCGTGCTACTCGTCGTCTTGTTGTCGCTCGCGCAGTTCGTCGACCGGCTGCCGCTCGGCAGGCTGCACGATCCGCTTCACGAAGGGCTCGTGATCATCAGCTGGGTCACGATGTGGCGACCGATCGATACGCTCGTGTTCGATTGGATTCCGCTGAGCCGCAGCCGCAAGCTGATGCAGAAGCTGCACGACGCACCGACCGAGGTCCGCGAGGGTCGCCCCTAGTTACAGTTCGTGACCTTGAGCGCGGCGCTCAGGTCGAGCGTGCGCGGATCGGCAAGCGCGGTCAGCGCCGTGCAGTCCAAAGTGACGACAAAGTCGTGGCCCCCGTTGTTCGGCGCGATCGAGCAGCTGCCCGTATACGTCACACCGACGGCGGTGACCTGGGCCTGCGCGCCGCCGCTGTCGTTCTGTTCCGAGATCACGACCTCGCTCACGCCGTTCGACGAGTTCGATTGATTGAGGTCGGCGCTCCACGTGTTGTCGGCGTAGTCGCACGTCCCGAAGAAATCGTTGCCGAGTCCGGGTGGCGCATCGAGCACGGCATCCATCGCCTCCCAGGCTTGCACCATCACATCCGCCTGCCCGGGGTTGTGGATCGTCGCGGACAGCGTCCCATCGAGATCGATCTCGCTCGATCCACATCCAGCGAGCGCGAGCGCACATCCCAAGCCAAGGGCGAGTCGGTTCGTAGTCATGACCACGACCTTATCCTCGCCCGCGGATCGTTGCACCTCGGCACGCGATTCGCACGCACGAGACCCAATCAAGGAGGACGAGATGCCGAGAGGAAGCAAAGCGAGCTACACGAGCAAGCAGAAACGGATGGCGAAGCACATCGAGGACAGCGCGAAGAAGCGCGGAGCGTCGACGAAGCGCGCGGCGGAGATCGGTTGGGCGACGGTCAACAAGGAGACCGGCGGCGGCAAGCAGACCGGCAGCGGGCGCGGAAAACCCATGAACACCGCTTCGAGCCGCGAGGGTGGGCGTCGCAGCCACATGGGGCCGTCGCGCCCGATGCGCTAGGGCCCATCCTATTTCGGCGCGACGAGCCGGCGCTTGCCATCGGCGGCGAGCGTGACATCGGGCGCATCGAGGGCGTCGCGATCCCAGAGCTTGCACGTCACCTGCTTGTGCTGCTGATCGAGCGCCTCGCAGTAGTTCGTGAACTCGCAGCGACGGATCTCGGCGCCGCGCCCGGCGCGCAGCTTCGCGAACCAGTCGGGATCGGCGAGCGTCTGGCGCGCCGAGGCGATGAAATCCGCATCGCCGCGAACGAGCGCTGCCTCGGCATCGGCGAAGTCTGCGATCCCGCCGGCGGTGACGATCGGCGTCGTCATTCCCGCGCCGCGCACCGCCGCGCGAATCTGTCCGGCGAGCCCGATGTTGCGCGCGAACGGGCCACGCGCGTCGGAGTAGATCGTCGGCATGCACTCGTAGCCGGACTGCCCGGTGTACGGATACGCCGACCAGCCGACCTTCGGCTGCTTCGCGTCCTCGAACTTGCCGCCCTTCGAGATCGACAGGAAGTCCAGGCCGGCGCGCGCGAGCTCGACACCGAACCAGGCGGCATCCTCGACGCGATTGCCGCCGGCGATCACGTCGTCGCCGAGATAGCGGCATCCGACGAGGGCTCGGCTCGCGACCCGCTCGCGCACCGCCGCGACGACCTCGAGAGGCAGCCGAACGCGATGCTCGCGCGGCCCGCCATAGCCATCGGCGCGCGTGTTGAGCGCCGAGAGAAACGACGCCATCGTGTAAGCGTGCGCGAAGTGCAGCTCGACGCCGTCGAACCCGGCCTTCACCGCCCGTTCGGCGGCATCTGCGAACAGCGGCGGCAACACGCGCGGCAGCTCGGCGATGTGCGGTAGCTGCGTGTCGGTGACGCGCTCGCGATAGCCGCGCTCGAGATCGTCGAGCTCGCGCGCGGTGAGCACACCGGACAGCTGGTTGTCGGCGACCGTCGCGAGCTTGGCGCGCAGCTCGTCGTCGCTGCACGTCAGCGCGGCTTCATCGCCGAGTCGCGCGAGCGCGCTGCGATGGTGCTCGCCGACCGCGAGGAAGCGCGCGAAGAACTTGTCGCGCGGCGGGCGCCGGCGAATCGCGAGAAAGTCGATGAGCTGGATCAACAACAGGGTCCGGCCGCCGGACGCTTCGCGCACCGCGGTCACGAGCCGCGACAAGCCCTCGATGAACCGATCGTGACCGATGCGGAGCAACGGCCCCGACGGGATGTCGCGGATCCCGGTCGCCTCGACGACGAGCACCCCGGGCTGGCCCTCCGCGAACCGGCGATACCAATCGATCACGTCGCGGGTCACGAACCCGTCGTCGGTCGCGCGCCACGGCACCATCGCAGGTACCCAGGTCCGGCTCGTCGCGGTCCGCGCGCCGATCGCGAGCGGCTGGAACAACTGCGCCTTCGCGGCGACCTCGGCGGTCGGCCACGACACCTGCGGGAGCTCGTGCTTGATCCGCTCCGGCGGTTGCCACATCGCCAGGGAGTCGTACCATGCCGCCATGCTCAACGTAGGCGACCCGATGCCCGAGACCGTGCTCGTCGGAGACTCCGGTCCTGTGAACCTGCGCGATCACGTCGGCAAGCCGCTCGTCGTCTACTTCTATCCGAAGGACGAGACCTACGGCTGCACGAAGGAAGCGTGCTCGTTCCGCGATCAGTACGAAGACTTCATCGGCGCCGGCGCCGAGGTCATCGGCATCTCCCGCGACGACGCGAAGTCGCACGCCGACTTCAAGACCCACCATCGCCTGCCGTTCACGCTGCTCTCCGATCCCGCGGGCAAGGTGGCGTCGGCGTGGGGCGTCAAGGGCGCGCTCGGCTTGATCCCGGGCCGCGTGACGTTCGTGTTCGACAAGGCGGGGGTGTGCCGCAACCGATTCGACTCGGCGATCCGGTTCGGCCGTCACGTCGACGAAGCACTCGAGGTGGTGAAGAGCCTCGCCGCTTAGAGATTCTCGAGCGTCAGCGCCACGGTGACGTGCGCCTTGGCGCCCGCGAGCTTCGGTAGCGCGAGCGTGGACACGACGCTCGCGATGCAGCTACCGAGCGCCTGGTCGACGCCGGTGACCTTCGCGTTCGAGACCTTGCCGGAGCTGGCGATGTCGAACGCCACTTCCGGCTTCGCATCGAGCGCGGGCGTCGTCGCGAGCGCTGTGGTGTAGCAGGCTAGCAGCGCGGGGTGATGGCTCGCGAGCGCGGTGCGAAGTGGACTGTTCGGGACGTCGCCGCCTTCGATCTTCGGGCGACCGAAGTGCGCGGTCGGAATGCGATGACCGCGGAGCGCGAGCTGATCGAGCGGCGGAAACATGCCGAGGCCGACCTCCGCGACGCCGGCGGCTTCGAGCGCGACGAGGGCATCGACGAGCTCTTGCGCGTCGACATCGCCGTCGACGAGCACGTCGACCGGCACCGATGCGTCGAGCTTGCGCTTCGCGCGAGCGGCGGTGATCGCAGCGCCGAGCGCTTTGATGTCGAGCTTGCCGGCGGTGAAGGCGATCGCCGCAGGCACGTCAGGGACGACCTCGATCGCGGCGCCGTCGCGCTTCACGCGCACTTCGATCCAGCGTTCGCGATCGTCGCTGGATGCCACCGAGTCGGCGTCGCGCGGCGCCTTGAACGAGATGCGCAGCGCGCGGACCGAACCGTGTTGATTTACCGCGATCACGCCATCGGACAGGCCGATCGCCTTGATCAGGTTCGTCGCCTTCATCGTCGGCGAGGCGAGCAGCACGGCCCGCTCCCGGTTCAGGCTATCCGCCGCCACGATCTCGCCGCCGACGACACTGACCCGATCCGGCGAGGTGCCCGCGGGTGGCGCGGTCGTGCCCCAGCCGGTGCTCTTGTTCGAACCCACGAGCGATGCAAATGCGCCCGTGCGGCGGGCGGCGCTATGGGCCATCTTGGCCTTGTTCGCGCCGTCCTTCTTGCCCATCTTGCCTTCGTCGAGCGCCATCGCGGTGCCGGTCCCGCCGCTCTCTTCGTTGCCGTCGTCAGGCTTGTCCTCGTCGGGCGGCGGCGGCGGATCGTCTTGGTTCGCGGCGCCATGGCGCGTCGCGGTGTCCTCGACCGCGCCGAGGTCGGCCTTGCCATTGCTTGCGACGACCACATCGGCACCTTGAAGCTCGGCCATCTTCGTCGAGGGCTCGAGATTTTCGTAGCTGATCGACTTCGCAGACTTGGCCAAGTCGGGCGATGCGAGTCGCGCCCACGAGCTCGGCGGCACTGCGATCTTCGCGCCGGTATCGTCGACAAACGCGACGATCGCGACGTGCGGATCGTTCGTCATCACGGCAGACGCATCGTCGACGGTCGGCAGCGCGATCGCACCGGCCTTCGGCGCCCCGCCACTACCAGCGCTCCCCGGTTGCGGTGCGGTTCCGACGTCACTGCCGCCGTGCGAGCACGCGGCGAACGCTACGAGCCATGCGAGTTGCTTCATGCTTTGAGGGCCGTCACGACCTTTTCGATCGCGTCCTTCGCGTCGCCGAACAGCATCTTCGTGTTCGGCTTGTAGAACAGCGGATTGTCGATGCCCGCGTAGCCCGCCGCGCGCGACCGCTTGTTGACGATCACGAGCTTGGACTTCCACACCTGGAGCACCGGCATCCCGGCGATCGGGCTCGTCGGATCGTCCTCGGCGGCCGGGTTGACGATGTCGTTCGCGCCGATCACGATCGCGACGTCGGTGGTCGGGAAGTCGTGGTTGATCTCGTCCATCTCGAGCACGATGTCGTAGGGCACGTTCGCCTCGGCGAGCAGCACGTTCATGTGACCTGGCAGGCGACCGGCGACCGGGTGGATCGCGAACCGGACGGTGACACCCTTGTCGCGCAGGACCTGCGTCAGCTCGCGCACCGCGTGTTGAGCGCGCGACACGGCCATGCCATAGCCCGGCACGATCACGACGGACTTCGATCCGAGCAGCGTCTGCGCCAGGGTCGGCACGTCGATCTCCTGGACCTCGCGGACCGGCGCGGCGGCATCGGTCTTCTTCTTCGCCGGCGGCGCCGCGCCGAAACCGCCGAAGATCACGTTCCAGATCGACCGGTTCATCGCGCGGCACATGATGTACGACAGGATCGCGCCGCTCGAACCGACGAGCGCACCGGTGATGATCAACAGGTCGTTGCTCAACATGAAGCCGGCCGCCGCGGCGGTCCACCCCGAGTAGCTGTTCAGCATCGACACGACGACCGGCATGTCCGCGCCGCCGATCGCGGCGACCAGGTGAACGCCGAGCACGCACGCGATCGCGGTCGCGGCGCCGAGCGCCCACGTCTGATGATCGCCGCCGAACAGGACGCCGAGCGTGACGATGCCGATCAACATCGCCAGGTTGAAGTAGTGACGTGCGGGGAGCAGCAGCGGCTTGCCCGACACCGAGCCGCGCAACTTCAAGAACGCGAGCACCGAGCCGGTCGTCGTGATCGCGCCGATGATCACGTCGATGTAGACCTCGATGCCCTCCGCGCGACCTTCGATGCCGCGGAGCTGGAGCGAGAACCCCACCAGCACGGCGGCGATACCGACGAAGCTGTGCAGCAGCGCGACCAACTCGGGCATCTGGGTCATGCCGACCCGGGTGGCGAGCGTCGCACCGATCAGCGCCGCGATCGCGATCGCGCCGAACAGCGCGGGGTTGAAGTGACTGCTCGGCAGCGTGAACGTCGCGACGACCGCGATGACCATGCCGACGATGCCGTAGACGTTGCCGCGCTTCGCGGTCTCCTGGCTGGAGAGTCCGCGCAGCGCGAGGATGAACAACACGCCGGAGACGATGTAGGCGAGCGATGACAGCGCGATGGCGTTGGTGAACTGGAGCTCCATCGCTTACTTCCTGAACATCGCGAGCATGCGCCGGGTGACGATGAACCCGCCGGCGATGTTGATCGACGCGAACAGGGTCGCGACGACCGCAACCCCGACCGATGTCGTCATGTGACCCCGACCTCCGAGCAGCCCGCCGACGACGATGATCCCGCTGATCGCGTTCGTCACGCTCATCAACGGCGTGTGGAGCGCCGGCGTCACGTTCCACACGACCTGGAACCCGACGAACACCGCCATCACGAACACCGTGATGTGCTGGAGCAGCACGTACGTGTCACCCGATGCAGCGGCGTCGGCCTTGCCGTAGCGCAAGCCGAGCCACACCGCGGCGAGCACGAGGCCGATCACGCTGAGCGCGACGCCTTGCGCCTTCGACGGTGCCCTGTGCGCGGGGCCGTGGCTCGACTTCGGCGTCGGCAGGCCGACGGTCAGCGGCTTCGGCGTCTCGGCCGGCTTCGCCGCGACGGGCGCGGGCGCGGCCTTGTGCGGCATCGGCGGTGCAGGCCACTTCTTGTCGCCGGCTTGCAGCACGAGCGCCGGGCGAATCGCATCGTTGTCGAGATCGATCTTCCAGCCGGTCGCGCCGCCCATCTCGTCGAGGAAGTGCAGCAAGTTCATGCCGTACAGATCGCTCGCCACCGACGCCATCCGGCTCGGCAGATCGGTGTAGCCCACGATCGACACGCCGTGCTCGACCACGACCTCGCCCGGCACGGTGTATTCGCAGTTGCCGCCCTTTTCGGCGGCGAGGTCGACGACGACCGAGCCCGGCTTCATCAGCTCGACCATGTCCTTCAACCACAGCTTCGGCGCGGGCTTGCCCGGGATCAGCGCGGTCGTGATCACGATGTCGACTTCTTTGGCTTGCGCGCGGAACAGCGCGTACTCGGCGTCGAGGAACTCCTGGCTCATTTGCTTGGCGTAGCCACCCGCGCCGTCGCCCGATTCCTTGATGGTGACGGTCAGGAACTCGCCGCCGAGCGACTTGATCTGCTCTTCGACCGCGGCGCGCACGTCGAACGCGCGCACGATCGCGCCGAGACCCTTCGCCGCGCCGAGCGCCGATAACCCGGCGACCCCCGCGCCGATGATCAGCACCTTCGCCGGCGGGACCTTGCCGGCGGCGGTGAACTGTCCGGTGAAGAAGCTGCCGAACCGGTTCGCGCCCTCGAGCACGGCGCGGTAACCGGAGATGTTCGCCATCGACGACAGCGCGTCCATCTTCTGCGCGCGGCTGATCCGCGGCACGCAGTCCATCGCGAGCACCGTGAGCTTGCGCGCGGCGAGCTGGGCGACGAGCGCTTCATTCTCCGCCGGAAACAAGAACGAGATCAGCGTGCCGCCTTCGCGCAGCTGATCGACCTCTTCGGGCTCGGGCGCGCGCACCTTGAGCACGATGTCGGCGTGCCAGGCGGCGGCGCGCTCGGCGATCGTCGCCCCGGCCGCGACGTACATCGCGTCGGTGAAGTTCGCGGCGAAGCCCGCATCGTGCTCGACCGCGACCTGCCAACCCGCCTTGACCCATTTCGCGACCACGTTCGGCGATGCCGCGACGCGCCGCTCTTCCCGCTTCGTCTCTCTAACGATGCCTAACTGCATGCGGCGCCCGGAGGTTGCCAAACCGCGGGAAGAAGCGAAAGGGCCGGGCCCGGAAACCTCGTGATCGGTTACGTTCTTGCCGGTGCAGCCGCTCGTGATCGCGGGCGTGGTCATTCACCGCGTGGTCGTGCCTCACCCGCTGCTCGGCCTCGCCCACGAGCTCGAGCACCGCGGTGTGATCGCGACCGCGATGTCCGCGATCGATTGGGATCGACCGACCCAGATTCCGACCGTCGCCGAGCCGGGCAAGCTGCCGCCGGGCTCGGGCGGCGCGATCCTCAACGCGATCGCGGCGCGCGCCGTCGCGGCCGGCGTTCCGGCGCTGCGCTACGCGGGGCCGTATCCGACCGCGGCGCTGTGGCGAGCGCTGGCGCGATCGTTTCACACCGACGCCGACGAGGCGGCGTTCACCGCCGATGCGCTCGGCCGCGCGCTGCGCTTGGCTCGCGACGAGCTGCCGATCGAGTTTCGGCCGGCGCCGCACGAGCGGCGCGCCATCGCGTGCGGGTTCGTCGAGTGGCGCGACGGTCCGCTGCGCGCGGTGATCGACAACGCGGCGTACGAGCGCGGCGGATCGCCCGCGCGCCTCGTCGCGATCGAGACCGGCTGGGCGGCCGAGCTGTGGTTCGGCGATGCCGCGTGGAGCCGAGTCGCGGAGCTCGGCGAGGATGGCGCGCTCGTCGCGGGGCCGTGGCCGATCGAGCGGGTCGCGAGTGACGTCGTCGGCCGCGAGTTTCCTGTCGCGTTGCGCGCCGCGCTCGCCGAGCTCGTCTCCGACGCGGTCCCCGCGGTGCTCGCCGCCGATGCACGTTCCGCGATCGCGGACCGGCCGATCGTCTGGGCGGATCTCGGAGCGCGCACCGCCCGCGCTCGCCCTGAACGCGGCGGTTTCGAGGTTCACGCCGCGTTGTGGGTGCGAATTGCCCCACTCGGCCTCGCTCGGCTCGCACTTGCGATCGCGGAGGCGCTCGCACCGATCGTCGCGAGCGCGCTGGTCGCCGAGATCACCGCGCCTGCGTGATAGATTTTCGAGACGCTTGGGAGGATCTCGATGATTCGCCTTGTCTCGATCGCGATCCGTGTCGCGCTCGCCGCGGCAGCCGTTTCAGCGACCGATTGTGGCCCAGCCGCACCTGCGGAGAACCATGCGGCGCGCAACGGCTACGGCTATCTCGGCGAACGCGTCGTCCACGGCGGCGGCCAAGAGGTCCACGAGGCGATCGCCGGCCTGCGCGAAGATGGATCCTTCACGTCGATCATGCTCGTGGTCGAGGACGCGCCGGTCGAGATGGATCGCGTCGTGCTCACGTTCGCCGATGGCCAGAAGCAGGAGGTCGGCACGCGCCTCGTGTTCGGCGCCGATTCGCCTTCGCGCGAGATTCCGCTCGAGGGTGGCGCGCGCCACCTGCGCCGCGTCGACTTCGTCCTCAACAACTTGCCGGGCGACGGTCACGCCAAGGTCGAGCTCTGGGGACGCTGAGCCTCAGGCGGCCGCCGCCGTCATGCCGCCCGTCGCCGCGAAGGCTTCGGGGTCGAGCTCGAATGTCCACTTGCCGCGGCGAGTCGGCTCGTCGAGGGCGAGCCGGAGCAGCTCGAGATACTCCAGCCGCGGGATCTCGTAAGCGCCGAACCGCTCGAGGTGCTCGGTGTGGACCTGGCAATCGATCAGGCCGATGCTCCACGCATCGAGCTGGCGGACACACGCGACGTACGCGATCTTCGACGCATCGGGTGCGCGCGCGAACATCGACTCGCCGAAGAACGCCGCGCCGAGCGAGACGCCGTACAGCCCGCCGACGAGCTCGTCGCCTCGCCATGCTTCGACCGAATGGGCGAACCCTAGCTCGTGCAACTTCGTGTACGCGTCGACCATCTCGGGGATCAGCCACGTGCCGCTCTGACCCGGTCGTGGCACCTGCGCACAGCCGCGGAGCACGTCGCCGAATGCGGTGTCGAGCTTGAGCTCGTAGGGACGGCGCTTGATCGCCTTGCGCAAGCTGCGCTGCACCACGAGATCGCGGGTCGTCATGATCATTCGCGGATCCGGCGAGTGCCACAAGATCGGCAGGTTCTCCGCGTACCAGGGAAAGATGCCCTGCGTGTACGCGAGCAGCAGGCGCTCCGGTCGCAGATCTCCGCCCAGCGCAAGCAGGCCATCCTCGGCCAGGTGCACGGGCGGAAACACGAGACGGTCGTCGAGCCGGAAAACCGGCATCGTCAGAGTCTATCCGTCTGGCGGCTGCGCGGTAGAGTCGGCCGGGCATGAGGCGAGGTGTATGCGTGCTCGCCCTGGCGATGGGTTGCACCGGCGTCCAGCAGCGCTTCCCCGTCGACGTGCAGACCGCGGTCGTGCACTCGAACATGCACCGGCTCGAGACCGAGCACTTCATCATCTATTACCCGGGCGGGCGTCGTACCGAGATCGAGCGATTTCTCGCCCACGCCGACCATTGCGTCAACATCTTGCGCGACAGCGCGTTGATCCACTCCGGCGCGTGGGCCGAGAAGATGATCCTCGCGATGCCGGACGTCGCGTTCAACAACGCGTTCGTGTTGCCCGAGCTCGCCGGTTACGAGCCGGTGTCGGTCATCCCGCTGCACTCGACGCTCGATTTCACGACCGAGTTCGGCCTGCCTCCCGATCCGGCGTACATCGCGTGTCACGAGCTCACTCATTACGTTCATCTGCAACAAGTCAGCGGGCTGTGGAGCTGGATGAACAAGGTGTTCGGCCATCTGTACACGCCGCAAGATGGTTATGACTCGTGGTTTCTCGAGGGCCTCGCGACCCACTACGAAGCCGAGCTGCAACCCGGCGTCGGACGGCCGACCTGGCCGACGTTCACCGGCATGTTCGCGGCGGCCTACGCGCACGAGCATCTCGACGGCGGCGACTTGTCGTCGTACGGCCGGCTCGCGTCGGTCGGTC
Organism: uncultured delta proteobacterium; assembly: GCA_963848295.1. GTDB lineage: Bacteria > Myxococcota_A > Polyangia > Haliangiales > Haliangiaceae > JABFXX01. The sequence continues at coordinate 2,212,434 of CAWKDB010000010.1, forward strand.
ACAACTATCTCGTCGGCGCGATGTTCGTGCGGTTCCTGACCGAGCGCTCCGGCGACGCCGCGATGTGGCGAACGATCGCGGATCAGGCGCACGCGGTCACCGGCTGGTTTTTCGCGGGTACGTTTCAAGCGGGCTTCGGGGTGTCGTTTCGTCAACTACTCGCCGAGTTCGACGTGTGGGCCCACAAGACGTTCCCGGCACGCGATCGGCCGGCGACGCAGCACAAGCTCGTGGTCGTCGGTAACGACGCGCGTTACGCACGCGGTCGCGACGGCACCGAAGCGTGGATCGCCGATGACGTCGACGTGCCGTCGCGGTTGACGGTGCGCGATCCGCGTGGAGTGACGCTCGCGACGGTCTCGCTCGTCGACGTGCTGCCGCCGCGCGCGTTGGTCCAAGCCGATCCGCTGCTGATCAGCGGCTTGTCGATCACCGCCGACGGCAACGAGGTGTGGTTCACGGTGATCGATGTCGACTCGACGTTCGAGATCACGCGGCTCGTGCGCTGGCGCCGCGGCGAACGTAACGTGCACGTCATCGTCAGTGGCTTGGGCTCGGGTGCGACGATCGATTCGCGCGGCACGACGTACTACTACTGCGAGGTCGACGGCGATCGCTGGAGCCTCGCCGCTTATGACGTCGCGAGCCATTCGCATCGTGTGATCCACGCGATGGTGCCCGGGAGCTACGTGCTCGCGGCGCAGATCTCTGCCGATGACAAGCGCATCGTCGCCGACGTGTGGGACGGCTCGCAGTTCGTCGCGTGGGTGCTCGATGCGACGACCGGCGAGAAGCAGCGCGAGATCCGGGCGCGGGACACGCTGCCGGTGTGGGACGCGAGCTTCACGAGCGACGGCCGCGTGATGTGGCTCGGCGTCTCGGCCGGTCGCTTTCAGGTCACGATCGAAGGCGCGATCGTCAGCGATGCGCCGTACAGCGCGCTCGCTCCGCGCGAGGCGAATGGCACGATTCGCTTTCTCGATCGCGAAGGCTGGGAGTGGGAGCTCGCCGAGATCGCCGCGCCGGTCGAGCCTGTTGGCGCCGGCGCACCCGTCGATCGAACGGCCCAGCCGTCCGGCGGATCGGCCGATCCGGTCGTGGCCGTGCCGTCGGCGAGCGTGGCGATCCTATCGGACAAGCCGTACAGCCCGTTCGAGCGCCTGTTCGTGCCGGACTTGCGATCGCCGACGTTGCTGTTCCTCGCCGCCAACGTCCCGCATCTCGGGTTCGTGATCGGCGGCGGCGATCGCCTCGGTTTTCAGCGCTGGAGTCTCGCCGGATATTGGCAGCCCGCGATCGGTGCAGCCTCGACGAAGGAGCACTTCGGCGGCGACGTCTCGTACCTCAACACGATGCTCGCGCCGTGGCAGCTCGTCGCGGACGCGAGCATCATCGACTGGGTCGATCCGATCTACAGTGATACGTCCGACGCCAAGCCGATCCCCGACGAGCGCCGCACCCGCGGCGTGACCCTGTCGGCGGTCCGCACGTTCCGCGATCAGCTCACCGTCGCGGTCGAAGGCATCTACACCGACGACACCGACGCACCATCCGGTCAGCCGTCGCTGCGCCGTCACCTCGGCGGCCCGAGCTTCACGCTCGACTGGGTCTCCGGCGAATCGACCCGCTACACCGGGTTGCGGCGCGCGTTGCTGGTGTCGGCCGACGCCGGGTATTACCCGGCCGCGCTGTCGACGTTCGAGCAGCCGCTCGTCGACGTCGGCGGATCGATCGGCGCGATCGTGCCGCTGCCGTTCGGTCGGCGCCACACGTTGTCGATCTCCGTGCGCGGCCGAGAGCTCGTCACCCACGATCAGACCGGTTTGCTCCAGCTCGGCGGTGACTCCGGCTACCTCACGCTATGGAATCGCACATCGTCCGCGATGACGCCGCCGAAGTTCGATGACAGCCGGTTCCCGCCGAACTTGCAGTTCGTCGAACCGTTGCGCGGCTACGAGGACTACGCGATCACGACCGATCGCATCGAAGCGACCGACGTCTCGTGGCGTTATCCGTTGATCATCGACCGTGGCGTCGCCGCGACCGCGAACAAGCTCCCGGCGTCGTTCGTCAGCGAGATCGACTTCGAGCTGTTCGGCTCGGGCGCTCGCGATAGCGCCGGCAGTCTCCACGCCGCGACGGGCTTCGCCGCGACGCTCGAGATCCAGGTGCTGCGCATCCCGATGCTCGTCACCTATCAGATCGCCCGCCGGCTCGAAGACGATCACGCGATCACGCAGCTGTTCGGGATCGCGCCGAACATCTAATCCCGGCGCGAGGCGTTGCCGCACCGGTAGCATCTGTGGTGGCATCCAACCACCGTGTCCTGGCCGTCTCGCTACCTCCGCTCGTCGATCGGCGGGAAGCACGTGATGGCCGTCACCGGCCTGCTCCTGCTGCTGTTCGCGCTGTTCCACATGCTCGGACATCTCCAGATGTTCGGCGGGCGAGACATGTACAACGGCTACGCGCACTTCCTGCAGGAGCTGTGGGAGGTCAAGTGGCCGGTGCGGGTCGGGTTGCTCGCGCTACTCGGCATCCACGTCGTCGTCGCGCTGTCGCTCGTCGCGCGCAACCGGGCGGCGCGGCCAACGCCGTACGCGGTGTATCGCCCCGTCGTGTCGCGCGTCGCGGGACGGACGATGGCGATCTCCGGGTTGGTCGTGCTCGTGTTTCTGATCTTTCACATCTTGCACTACACGCTCGGCCAGGTTCAGCCCGAGTACTTCCACCAGCTCGACCCCAAAGGCCGTTACGACGCGTACACGATGTTCGTGCGCGGGTTCCAGAACCCCGGCATCTACGCGGTCTACCTCGTCGGCATCGGCTTGCTCGCGACGCACCTCGGGCACGGCGCGTCGTCGTGGCTGCAGTCTCTCGGGCTGCGCCATCCGAAATATCCGACCGACCGTACCGGGCCCTTGGTCTCGCTCGTGTTGTTCGTCGGCTACATGATCCCGCCGACGGCGGTGTTGATCGGCATCATCAAGTTGCCCGGGGCGTGACGTGGCGCTGAACCTGGACCCACACATCCCGGCCGGTTCGATCGACCAGAAGTGGTCGAACGCGAAGTTCGTCAACAAGCTCGTCAACCCATCGAACAAGCGCAAGTACAAGGTGATCGTCGTCGGCAGCGGGCTCGCCGGCGGTGCGGCGGCAGCGACGCTCGCCGAGCTCGGGTACGACGTCGCGTGCTTCTGTTTCCAGGACTCGCCGCGCCGCGCGCACTCGATCGCCGCGCAAGGCGGCATCAACGCCGCGAAGAATTATCAGAACGACGGCGACTCGGTGCACCGGCTGTTCTACGACACGGTCAAGGGCGGCGACTTCCGCTCGCGTGAAGCGAACGTGCATCGGCTCGCCGAAGTGTCGGTCGACATCATCGATCAATGCACGGCGATGGGCGTGCCGTTCGCGCGCGAGTACGGCGGCACGCTCGCGAATCGCAGCTTCGGCGGCGCGCAGGTGTCGCGCACGTTCTACGCGCGCGGCCAGACCGGCCAGCAATTGTTGCTCGGCGTCTACGGCGCGCTGGAGCGCCAGATCGGTGCCGGCAAGGTCGCGATGCATCCGCGTACCGAGATGCTCGACCTCGTGGTCGTCGACGGCAAGGCGGTCGGCATCGTCACGCGCGATCTCGTGACCGGCGCGATCAGCTCGCACGCGGCGCACGCGGTCGTGCTCGCGACCGGCGGCTACGGCAACGCGTTCTATCTGTCGACCAACGCGAAGGGCTGCAACGTCACCGCGACGTATCGCGCGTACAAGCGCGGCGCCGGATTCGCGAACCCGTGCTTCACGCAGATCCATCCGACGTGCATCCCGGTGTCGGGCGACTACCAGAGCAAGCTCACGCTGATGAGCGAGTCGCTGCGGAACGATGGCCGCGTCTGGGTGCCGAAGACAGAAAGCCGACGTCGGCAAGCACCCCGGCGAGATCGCGGATAGCGAGCGCGACTACTACCTCGAGCGCAAGTATCCGAGCTTCGGCAACCTGTCGCCGCGCGACATCGCGAGCCGCGCCGCCAAGGAACAATGCGACGACGGCCGCGGTGTCGGGCCCGGCGGCCGGGGCGTGTACCTGGATTTCCGCGACGCGCTCGCCCGCGATGGCGCCGAGACGATCAACGAGAAGTACGGAAACCTGTTCGAGATGTACGAGCGGATCACAGGCGAGGATCCGTACGAGGTGCCGATGCGGATCTATCCCGCCGTGCACTACGCGATGGGCGGGCTGTGGGTCGACTACAACTTGCAGACGACGATCCCGGGCTTGTTCTGCCTCGGCGAGGCGAACTTCTCCGATCACGGCGCGAACCGGCTCGGCGCGAGCGCGTTGATGCAGGGCCTCGCCGACGGCTACTTCATCATCCCGTACACGCTCGGCAACTACCTCGCGGGTGTGCCGTCGACCACGCTCGCCGATGCGACGTCGGCGGCGTTCACCTCGGTCGAGACCGAAGTGCGCGCCAAGCTCGACAAGCTGATCGCGGTCAACGGCAAGCAGTCGATCGACTCGTTCCACAAGGAGCTCGGGCACCTCTTGTGGGAAGACTGCGGCATGGCGCGCAGCAAGCAGTCGCTGACGCATGCGCTCGAAGAGATTCCGAAGCTGCGCGACCGGTTCTGGTCCGACGTCAGCGTGCTCGGAAGCCGCGACTCGTTCAACCAATCGCTCGAGAAGGCCGGGCGCGTCGCCGACTTCTTGGAGTTCGGCGAGCTGATGTGCAAAGACGCGCTCGAACGCGAGGAGAGCTGCGGCGGCCACTTCCGCGTCGAGCACCAGACCGGCGACGGCGAGGCGAAGCGCGACGACGAGCAGTTCTGTCACGTCGCGGTGTGGGAATACCGAGCCGGCGCCACTCCGATCCGCAACATCGAGCCGTTGTCGTTCGAGAACGTCAAGCTCGCGACGAGGTCTTATAAGTAATGAGCGAAGCGAAGCAGTTGAAGCTCACGCTCCACGTCTGGCGCCAGCAAGACGCGAAGTCGACCGGTGGGTTCAAGACGTACGAGGTCGCCGGCGTGTCGACCCACGCTTCGTTCCTCGAGATGCTCGATATCTTGAACGAGCAACTGGTCGCCAAAGGCGAGGAGCCGATCGCGTTCGATCACGATTGCCGCGAAGGCATCTGCGGCATGTGCTCGCTGATGATCAACGGCCGTCCGCACGGCGGTAACAAGGCGACGACGACGTGCCAGCTTCACATGCGGTTCTTCAACGACGGCGACGCGATCTGGATCGAGCCGTGGCGCGCCGCCGCGTTTCCCGTGGTCAAGGACCTGTGCGTCGACCGCCGAGCGTTCGATCGCGTGATCGCGGCCGGTGGGTTCATCACCGCGAACGTCGGCTCGGCATGCGACGCGAATGCGACGCTCGTTCCTAAACAATCCGCGGACGCGGCGATGGATGCGGCGGCGTGCATCGGTTGCGGCGCGTGCGTCGCGGCATGCCCGAACGGCTCGGCGATGTTGTTTGTCGCCGCGAAGCTGTCGCACATGCATCGCTTGCCGCAAGGTCAGGCCGAGCGCGCGCACCGCACCGATGCGATGGTCACCGCGATGGACGCCGCCGGCTTTGGCAACTGCTCGAACCACTACGAGTGCGAAGCCGCGTGCCCGAAGGACATCAGCCGCGACGTGATCGCAGAGCTGAACCGCCAGTACGCGAAGTCGCTGCTGTTCGCGCGCGATCGCGTCCACAAAGCCGACTGATTTAGTCGACTCGAGCGACGGTGCCCGGGCCGGCGACTTCGTCGATCGCGTGGACGAGCAACTGGAGCGTATCGGTCGGGCGTAGGTTCGCGCGCAAGCCCGCGCCTTCGGCGATCCAATAGGCTCGCCGCCGCCACGGATATGTCCCTTCGCGCGCGATCAGCGCGATCCGGACGCAGCCGGCCTTGCGCGCGTCGTCGAGGATCGCTCGCGCTTCGGCCAGGGTCGTGTCCGGCCGCATGTGCAACGCGATGACGTCGGAGTTGCCGCGCAGATCGCGCAACACGTCGATCCGCTGCTGATTCGGACCGTACTTGTGGCCACCGATCACGAGCTCGCCCTGGCGCGTGAACTCGGCCTCGGGCAGGTCGGGGTCTTCTTCGGAGGCGGCGCCCGCGATCGGCCAATTCGCCGGATCGGCGCGGCGCTCGACGTCATCGATCGTGCTGACCGCGCTGCGATCGAGCTCTTCCCAGCCCAGCACGGCCTGGTGCCAGCCCGGGTCGCTCGAGCACGTCAGACAATCGCCCACCGCGTTGCGCGCACGCTCGGTCGCGCGGCGGATCGCGAGCGCCTCGACCACCTGGCCCTGATCTTCGGGGACGACGCGTTTGCAATCCGTCGCGAGCACGCCTCCGCACATCCGCTCGAGGTACGCGCTCGCGCTCTCACCGGGCTTCGGCACGAGCTCGGGCGCTTTCGGATCGCGTATCGAGTTGAGCTCGTCGGCTTCGATCGGGGGCGCGAGCAAGGTCGGGAACACCGTGAGTGCGAGCTCGGCGATCTGCTCGGCGATCGGCCTGGCCTGCACCGCCTTCATCGGCTCGAGCGCGAGCACGACGAGCTTGAGCTCGGCCTCGTCGGCGACCGACTTGTCCATGCCCGGGCGCAGCGTCACGACCGTGCGAGCGAGCGTCGCGTATGCAGCCGGTGTGCGCCCGGCCACGACGAACGCGTTCACCGCCGCGACGAGCTCGGCGTGATGGTAGTCCTCGCTCGTGCTGCCCGGCTTGACGCCGATCGCGTCCTGGCCGCAGGCGGCGACCAGGAGCGAGGCGACGAGGCAGGAGCGGATCACGGTTAGCACCATCGAGTAGCAAGGCGGATGCCGACGTCAACCACGTGACGCCGCGGTGACGCATTCGGCCAAAACCGCACGATCGAGGTCCCGCCCGAGCGCCACGAGCCTACCGCGCTCACCGAAGCCCGGCGGCTTCGCGTCCAGGAGCTCGATCGAGACTCGCAGCCCCACCCGGTGGAAGGCGAACCAGCCACCGTCGGTGGCCCGCGCGATGCCCTTGATCCGGACGTAGCTCGCCGGCAGCTCGCCCAACGCTTCTTCCAACTCTTCGACGTCGACCGCGCCCGCCAGCTCGATGCTCATGCTGTCGACTCCGTGTGCACCGTTGTCGGTGTGCCGACAGCTCTCGTCGTGCACGTGGTCGTGGTCGTGCTCGTGCTCGTCCCCGATCTTCGGATCGACGAGCACCTCCTCGAGCCACTGCGCGTGCTGCTCGGTCGTCCCGCGCCGGATCATCGCCTTCGGCGCGAGCACCGCGACCTCGCGCGCCACCGCCGCGACCTCCGCAGCGCCGGCGAGCTCCGCCTTCGAGATCAGCACGACATCGGCGTACGCGACTTGCGCATCGACCGCCGAGGTCACCGCGCGCGATGCGCGAAAGTTCGCCGCGTCGACGACCGTGACCACCACGGCGAGCCGGACATAGCGATCGACCGGCGCTTTGCGCACCGCCCACGCGATCTGGATCGGCTCGGCGACCCCGGTGGTCTCGAGCACGATCGCCGACAGATCAGGCGTGCGCTCGACCAGCTCGATCAGCGTCGCGTCGAGCTTGTCGCCGAGCGCGCAACACACGCAGCCGCCGGGGAGCTCGATCTGGCGCGCCGACTCGCCGCCGAGCAGCGCACCGTCGATGCCGATCGCCCCGAGCTCGTTGACGATGACGCCGATCTTGTTCCGCGCATGCTCGGCGGCACGGCGCGCGAGCAAGCGATTCACGAGCGTGGTCTTGCCCGCGCCGAGAAACCCGGTCACGACGACCAGCGGCACCATCCACCCAACATAGCGCGATCGGCTACGATGCCCCAGCGGTGCTCGCACGCCTGAAGAGCAAGAACCTCGATACCTGGATGCGCGACTACGCGCGGCACCTGGTGCGCCGAGCGCGTACGCCGCGCGGCGCCGGGCCGCGTCACGTGCTGTTCGCGCTGTGCGATCACTACGAGCCGCTGTGGGGCAGAGCCGACGAGTCGACCGGTCGCGCGCGCGTCGACGCGTGGGCGGATCGTTATCCCGATCTCGATCGGTTTCGCGACGGCAACGGCCGACCGCCGCGCCACAGCTTCTTCTTCCCCGGCGAAGAATACTCGCCGTATTACCTCGATCGCCTCGCCGAGCTCGCGCGCAAAGGCTTCGGCGAAGTCGAGGTGCACCTCCATCACGACGGCGACACCGCCGCCACGCTCGAGGACAAGCTCCGCGCCACGCTGCGCGACTTCGCGAGCCACGGCCATCTGTCGCGCGATGCCGCCGGCAACTTCCAATGGGCGTTCATCCACGGCAACTGGAGCCTCGCGAACGGTCGGCCCGACGGCAAGTGGTGCGGTGTCGACGAGGAACTGCCGGTGCTCCACGAGCTCGGCTGCTACGCCGACCTGACGTTTCCGTCGGCGCCCGACGTGTGCCAGCCCGATCGGGTCAACCTGATCTACTGGCCCACCGGCGATCTGACGCGCCGGCGCAGCTACGAAGGCGGCGAGCGCGCTCGGGTCGGCACGCGCTATGACGATCGCCTGTTGATCATCACGGGTCCGCTGGCGTTCGCGCGCAAAGGCGCGGGGGTGCGGATCGAGAACAGCGCGATCACCGGCGACGATCCGCCGAGTGCCACGCGCGTCGCGAGCTGGGTCGCGCAAGCCATTCACATCGAGGGCCGCCCCGAGTGGGTGTTCGTCAAGGTCCACACCCACGGCGCGATCGAGAAGACCGCGGCGTCGCTGCTCGGCGACGGCGGGCGCGCGCTGCACTCCGCGCTCGCGGGCTTCAACACCGGCGGCTGGAAGCTGCACTACGTCACCGCTCGCGAGATGTACAACGTCGCCCGCGCCGCGATGGACGGGATGACCGGCGATCCGAACGCGTACTTCGACCATGTCGTCGCGCCGCCGCCGATCGCGCGCTGACCCAGGTCGCCCATTGCAGCGGCGTTACCGCGCCAGGTGACCATTTCGTGACGCGGCGATTTGTAACGCAGCGGTGCGCGGAGCCGCGTCCCAAGTTTGCGATAGTGGGAAGAAGCCATGAAGTCGTTCTGCTCGGAGCACGTGTTTCAGGCGCCATCGACCGCGATCATCTTCGCGGCGTATTTCGATCCCGAGCTCCAGGTCGTGCAGGATCGAGCGGTCGAGATCGACCAGCGTGAGGTCCTCGAATACGAGGATGATGGCAAGGTCATTCGCCGGGTCTGCCGGGTCACACCGCGGCGGCAACTCCCGGCCTTGCTCAAGCCGTTTTCATCTGGTTCGCTCCATTACATCGAGACGGTCACGTGGAATCGTGAGGACGACCAGCTATCGGTCGAGATGCGGCCCTCGATCCTGAAGGGTCGAGCGATCATCTCGGGCACCTACAGCCTCGAGCGAATCGCTCCGAACGCGATCCGGCGTCGTTACGAGGGTGAGGTGTCGGTAGATATCGCCCTGCTGTCGGCCCGGATCGAGCGCCATATCGCCGAAGAGCTCGAGCGGTCGATCCCGCTGGCAGCCGCCTGTACCCAGGCCTGGATCTCACGGAATCAACCGACCGCATGATTTCCAGCAGCAGGTCGGCCTTAAAACCAAGGAATCGTTGGGGCATAATAGTCGGGTGACGATTCCGGCGGGGACGCTCGTCCCCCGCGACGCTAGAGATTTCGGCAGCTATCAGCTGCTCGCGAAGCTCGCGACCGGCGGGATGGCGGAGATCTATCTCGCGCGTCCGTCGTCGTCGGCCGGCCACCAGAGCGTGCTCGTGCTGAAGCGGATCCTCCCGCACCTCGCGGAGGACGAGCACTTCGTGACGATGTTTCGCGACGAGGCGGACCTCGCGAGCAAGCTGATCCACAAGAACGTGTGCCACGTGTCGTCGTTCGGCTCGTACGCCGGGACGTGGTTCATCGCGATGGAGTACCTGCACGGGGTCCCGCTGTCGCGGATGATGACGCGGCTATCGAAGAGCGGAAAGCAGCTCGACTATCGCGTCGTCGCCGCGATCATCTGCCAGGCGTGCGAGGGCTTGCACGCGGCGCACGAAGCGCGCGGCCCCGACGAGCAATTGCTCGGCGTCGTCCATCGCGACGTGTCGCCGCCCAACATCATGGTGACGTCGGACGGCACGGTGAAGCTGCTCGACTTCGGCATCGCGAAGGCGCGCGGCGCGAACTCGCGAACGCGGACCGGCACGGTCAAGGGCAAGAACGCGTACATGTCGCCGGAGCAGATCCTCGGCAAGTCGCTCGATCGGCGCAGCGACGTGTTCGCGCTCGCGGTCGTGATGTACGAGATGCTCGCGATCAAGCGGCTGTTCCATCGCGACAGCGACTTCCTGACGTTCAAGGCGATCACCGAGGAGCCGATCCCCGATATTCGCGATCGCCGTCACGACATCCCGTCGAGCATGCGCGCCGCCATGCTGCAGGCGATGGCGCGCGATCCGGCGGGTCGATTCGACACCGCGCTCGCGTTCGGCAACGCGATTCGCAACGCGGTCGCCAGCATCGGCGGCCCGGCGTCGCAACAGGAGCTCGCACGCCTGTTGTTCACCGACTTCTCCGACGAGATGGCCCAGCGTGACGAGATCCTGCGCGCCGCCGACGATCCGAACGCGGCTCCGATCTCGCTCGCGGCGACGCAGCTCCCGGCGACGCCGACCGCGGTGCCGATTCGCCCCGCGCCGGTGCAGGGCGAGTTGCCTCAGGGACAGCGCTCGCATCGCCCGACCGGGCCGATCGAGGGCGTGCCTTCGATGATCGTGCACCAGGGCTCGTCGAAGGTCGCCCTGCCACCCGCGCTGTTGCCGCACGGCGACTCGGCGCTCGCCGGCGTCCTCGATCTCAGCGGGAACATGCCGGTCGACACGTGGATGGCCGACGGCGGGACCAATCTGCTCAGCGCCCACCGCTGGAAGAGCGTGCGCAACGCGATCATCGCGATCGCGATCCTCGCGGGCATCGCCGTCGCGATCGTCGTCGTCGTGTCGAGCTCCGGCGGCGGCAGCGACGACTCGTCCCACGTCGTCGCCAACCACAGCGAGGTGGTGAAGCCGATCGACGCCGCGGTCAAGGTCGACGCCGACAACCGCGCGAACATCGAGGCCGAGGCCCGGTTCGGGTACTTCAGCATCACCGCGAACGCGAGGACGTCGATCTTCATCGACGGCCGGCCGTATGGCGAGACGCCGATGACCCGCTACCCGTTGCCGCCAGGCCCACATGTCGTACGCCTGGTCGGCCCCAAGAAGAGCAAGACGATCAAGATCACGATGTACGGCGGCAAAGACACCGACGAGGGCACGGTCAACTGGTGACAGTTGACCCCCGTGGGTTGTCAGGTGATACGAGTGCACGCCGCGTGATTTCGGCCCTATAGTCCCGGTGAGGGGGCCTCCATGCGCCGAATTCAGTTTTGCATACTGACCGCGATCGTTGCGTGCGGACCGTCGAGGCTGCACCACGGCGACGGCGGCAGTGGCGGCGGCGACAGCGGCAACGGCCAGCCTCACGTGCTCACCGGGATCACGATCACGCCGACGAATCCGATCGTCGAGCTCGATCTCAACGCGACCGGCGCGCAAGGCTTCACCGCGACCGGCAACTACGCCGATAACGTCGACGAAGATCTGACGAGCGCGGCGACGTGGTCCGTCGTCAACCCGGCGGTCGGTACGATGACCGCCGCGACGCTCGCGATTCCATCGTTCACCGCCGACGGAGCGGTGGTGTCGCGGATCAACGCCGACTACTCCGGGCTCGAAGGGATCGCGCAGATCACGGTGGTCGCGTATCGCCGCAGCGGCTCGCAGCAAGACTTCTTCTTCGACCTGCCCTATCAGGCGCCGAACGTCACCAAGCCGCTCGACTTCTCGACCGCGATCCCCGCACTCGACGTGTTCTTCCTGATGGACACGACCGGTTCGATGTCGGGCGAGATCTCGAACCTCAAGACGTCGCTCAACTCGACCGTGATCCCGGGCATCGAGGCCGCGGTCGCGGACTCGGAGTTCGGCGTCGGCTATCACGATGACTTCCCGATCAGCCCATACGGCGCCGGCGCCGATCAGCCGTTCCATCTGATCCAGCCGATCACGAACAACAACACGCTGATCACCGCCGGCGTCAACGCGCTGACGCTCAGCAACGGCGACGACGAGCCCGAGGGCGGGATCGAGGGCATCTACCAGGCCGCGACCGGCGCTGGCCTCACCGGGCCGTCGCCGACCAGCGTCGCGGCGAACCACGTCGGCGTCGGTGGCGTCGAGTTCCGCACCGGCACGATGCCGGTGATCGTCGCGATCAGCGACGCCGACTCGCATCGGATGTCGCCCGATCCGGGCGCGTGCAACGGCACCAACGACGACTACACCGGGACGGTCGCCGCGGTCGCGCACTCTCTGCCGCAGACCGAGACCGCGCTCAACACCATCTGCGCCCGCTTTGTCGGCATCGCGCCGATCGGCAACGCGAATTGCAGCGCGGTGAGCTACTACACCGACCTCGGCACGAAGACCGGCTCGCGCGTGCCGCCTGGCGCTTGGGACGTCGGGACCCGGCCGGCCGGATGCTCCGCGGCTCAGTGTTGTACCGGCCAGAACGGCGCCGGCCAGTCGACCGACGCCGACGGCCTATGTCCTCTCGTGTTCCTCGCGTCGACGAGCGGCACCGGCGTCAGCACGAACGTGGTCACCGGCATCGAGCTGCTGACCCGGTTCGCGACGTTCACCGCCACGACGATGACCGCCGGCGGCACGACCGACAACATGAACAACCCGCTGCCGGTGGGTCACACGACCGCGGACTTCATCACCGCGGTCACCCCGGCGAGCTTCACGTTGCCGCCGCCGCCGCCGAACCTGCCGAATCCGACGTTCGACGCGACCTCGTTCTACGGCGTCACGCCGGGCACGCAAGTCGACTTCAACGTCGTGGCGACGAACACGTTCGTGCCACAGACCGATCAGGCGCAGATCTTCACGGCGACGATCACCGTGCTCGCCAGCGGCTGCACGCCCCTCGATCAGCGCACGGTGATCATCCTCGTGCCGCCGACCGCGATCGTGATCCAGTAGGCACGGCGCGCCCGGGTAAGCTCGCGGCGCCGCGACAACCGTGTCGTCATTTCGCGTTACGCCGACGTAACCGCGACTTGAAGTGCGCGGGATCTCAGTGAGCAGTGCTCGGCACGATCTCTGCTCGACGCGGCGGGGGTGAAGCTCGTCGTGCTCGCACTCGTGACCCTCGAAACGATCGCCGTCGCGCAACCCGCGCCGACCGCACCGAGCTCACCTGATTCGTCGGAGCTCGCGCCGCCGTCGAGCGCGCCGCTGCTGGCGCCGGTCAGCGAACCGCGGCATTTGTTCGTGGCGGTGCACGCCGGGATCGAGAACATCGCGCTGCATGAGTCGGATCCCGAGTACATCGATCCGTCTGGGACCGGGTTCGCTGCCGACGTCGAGCTCGGCGGTCACTGGGGCTCGGTCGAGGTCCTCGGTTACGTTGACTTCGCCCAGATGTCATCGACGACGCCGGTCTGGAGTCTTCACGAGCTCTTCGTGGGTTTCGGCGCGCGATTTCGCGTGTGCTACCGCGGGTTGTTCGTCGGCGTCGGCACCGGAATGTTGATCGGTGCGCAAAGCGGGACCTATCTCGACACGTCCCTTGCGACCCCGATGACGGCCGATGCCAATGACTCGCCCGGTATGGTCACGGCGGAGCTGCACGCTGGCTACACGTTTCCGCGCATCGGCGGCGTGGCGCCGGAGTTGTTGCTTGTCGTCGAGGAGGCGGTGTCGTTACCGCCCGACGAGGGGCCGTCCGCGACGACGACTCGGCTCGGGCTCGGCGCCAGATTCTAGCTGGGTGAAGCGCGTCGCGCTTCGGGACCCGCCTTGTGCCGATCCTAGCGGCCTAGGCTAGCTCAGCGGCGCCGGGCGAATGCTGGTGATGTGCAGGTTGGCCTCGGGGCTCGTCACGATCTGCACGCGATCGCCGGTCGAGAATCGAGGCACGAGCTCGGGCGGCCCCTGGAAATGCAGGTCGACCAAGTTTTCGAGATCGAGCTCTTCGCCCTCTTCATCGGTCGCGCGCTCGATGTCGAGCTGGATCTTCGAGACCTGACGCGCCGGCACGTGCTCGAACTTCGCCCCGGTGGCGTGGAGCTCGATGCTGCGGATCGTGCCTACTAGCCGCAGTCCTTCATCGCGGCCCATAGCACCATCGTACACTGGTCGTCGTTGCGACTTTAGCTCGGTGGCCCGACTTCGATGCCGCCCTCGGCACGTGCCACGAAGATCACGTCTGCGTCGCCCTCTGCGGTGAGGTCGTGTTGTGTACCGCCAGCGAACACCATCTCGTCCCCAGGATGCAGCACGAGGCCTCCGCGCTCGCGCAGGACCCCGGCGAGCACCAGGGTGACCTCTTCGCCGCGGTGTTTGTGCCACGGGAATGACGCACCTGCTGCGATCCGGATAAAGCCGCAGTCCGCGGTCGCGCATGCCGGGCCACCCGAGAAATGGACCAGACCGATCCCGGGCACCGGGTGCTCCCACGATGCCTTGCGCTCGACGAAGCCGAGCAACTCGCGCGCGCGATCGACCGAGACGTCGAACAGCGAAGCGAGACGTCCCGAGAATCTCTCGAATCGGCCGTCGCCGATCGAAGCGAGGATCCGAGCCTTGACCTCGGCGGAGGGCGCGACCGGCACGACCGCGTCGATCAACACATCCGTGGCCTGGCGATACTCGGCGAGCTCGGCCGCGAGGGCCGGATCGGTCGCGACCGCGCGCTCGACTTGGCTCACCTCGCTCGGGTCGAGCACCCCGAGGGCGTATAGAGGCAGCAGCTCGCGAACGTCGCTCATGACTTACCCGCCAGGATGTCGCGCAGCTTGCCGAGCGCCGCCGCGAGACGAGATTTGACCGTGCCGACCGGGATCGAAATCCGATCCGAGATCTCGGTACACGACAGCCCTTCGAAGTACGCGAGCTCGAGCACCGCGCGCTGATCGCCGCCGAGTCCTTCGAGCGCGGCCCGCACCCGGACGTGATCCGGGGAGCTGCGCTCGCGGTCATCGGCCACGAGCTCGATCCCGCCGTCACCCGCGTTGCGGGAAACTCGGGCCGATTTTTGGTGGTCTAGGGCGCGGGAACGCATACGGATAGCCAACCAAGTACGAACCCGACCTCTCTTTGGATCGAAGTCCTTAGCCGCTTTCCAGGCCTCCAAGAACACGTCGTGTAGGAGGTCCTCGGCCTCTCTCCGCTCGCGCACGATACGGACCGCCACGCCGAGTAGTAGGCCAGCATGCCGTTCGTACAGCCGGGCCAGGGCTTTGCTGTCGCCGCGGGCCATCGCCGCGACCAGGGCGGCGTCCTCGGCGTCATCATCCGCCATCCGCGGAGGACGGTAGCACGGCTTTGGTCGGCCGCGTGCGCGTGGTATTTGCCTGAGATGCAGTTGCGCGACTCCGTGCGAGCCGAGGCGACCGACCGCACCTGGTCACAGGGCGTCGGACTCGCTCGCGATCGGCGAGTGGTCGGCAGCGGCAAGACCGGGGACGAGCTCGAGCTCGAGGTCCGAGTCCCGGGCAAGCCGGTGCCGTACACCGTCCATCTCGATCCGAAGCGCGGCGAGTGGGAGTGCGACTGCACGAGCAAAGAGCCTGTGTGCTCGCACGTCGTCGCGGCGGTGATCGCGAGCGAGCAAGCCGTCGATGGCATGCCGACGTCCGACGAGATCGGCGCGCCGTTGCGCTACTTGCTCGAGCCCGCGCCCGGCGGGATCACGGTCGTGCGCTCCCTGGTGCACGGCGACAAGACCGAGACCCTCGGCGGCGCGCTGCTGTCCGCGATCGCGGCGGGCGCGAAGATCGCGAGCATCGAGGCCGACATCCTCGCCGATCCGATCATCTCGGCGCGCGGCGGCCCGCTCAACGGCGAGCGGCTCGATCGCTTGCTCGCGGTGCTCGAGGGCGCGCGCGACGTGCGCTGGCGCGGCGTGCCGGTCAAGACCAGCGCCGAACCGGTGATGCCGCGCGCGATCGTCGAGGATGCCGGCGCCGGCATTCGGGTCCGGATCGAAGCCGATCCGGCGGTGCTCGAAGTGCTCGCGGTCGGGCTCGTGCGCACGAAGGTCGGCGACGCCGATGTCCTGCGGCCGATCGGTGCGGTGGACCTGTCGGGCCCGAAGCTCGACAAGCTGCCGCAGTCGTTCCTCGTCGGCCGCGCCGCGTTGCCCCAGCTGATGCGCGAGACCTTGCCCGCGCTCGCCCAGCGGATCTCGATCGACGTGCGCGCGAGTGGCCTGCCGCAGCTCGGCGGCGCGGAGCAGCCACGGATGCACTTCGACGTCGAACAAGACGGCGACAAGCTGATCGTGTTCCCGACGCTGGTCTACGGCGAGCCGCCGCGCGCGCGGGTCGACGGCAACGCGCTGACTCACCTCGGCGGGACGCTGCCGGTGCGCGATCAAGACGCCGAGCGCCGGCTCGTCCATCGCCTGCGCGAGATCAACTTGGTGCCGGGCCGCCGCGTCGAGCTGTCGGGGCGCGACGCGTTCGCGATGCAGACCGCGCTGTCCGGCTGGTTGCGCGGTGATGCGAAGGCGGTCAACGCGACGAAGGCGGTCGCGCTCGAGCCGCGCGTCGCGGTCGACGGCACGAAGTTCGAGATCGATCTGTACGGCGCCGACGGTCGGCACGCGTCGGTCGCGGCGGCGCTGCGCGCATGGCAAGCGGGCGTCGACCTCGTCCCGCTCGAGGGCGGTGGCTGGGGCCGGGTGCCGATGTCGTGGTTCGATGTCCATGGCGAGCGCGTCGCGGACGTGCTCGCGACGCGCGGCGGCGACCACCGCGTGCCGATCTACGCGCTGCCCGATCTCGCGCGGCTGTGCGAGAGCCTCGATGCGCCGCCGCCGCCCGAGCTCGATCGCCTGCGGCCGCTGCTCGACGGGTTCACCGGGATCCCGCACGCGGAGTCGCTCGTGACCGGCGAGCTCCGGCCGTATCAACAGACCGGCTTGGACTGGCTCGCGTTCTGTCGCGACACCGGCCTCGGCTGCGTGCTCGCCGACGACATGGGTCTCGGCAAGACGGTGCAGGCGCTCGCCGCGATCAAGGGCCGTACGCTCGTCGTCAGCCCGACCAGCGTGTTGTTCAACTGGATGGCGGAGACCAAGCGATTTCGCCCTGAATTGCGGATCGCGACCTATCACGGCCCGCGCCGCGCGCTCGATCCGAGCGCCGATGTCGTGCTGACGACTTATCCGATCCTGCGCAACGACATCGACGTGCTCGCCGGCGCGCCGTGGGCCAACGTGATCCTCGACGAGTCGCAGACGATCAAGAACCCCGACTCGCAGGTCGCGCGCGCCGCGTATCGGCTCAAAGGCGGCTGGCGGCTCGTGCTGTCCGGTACGCCGGTCGAGAATCGGCTCGACGAGCTGTGGAGCCAGCTGCACTTCACGAATCCGGGCCTGCTCGGCGGACGCGCCGATTTCCAGGAGCGCTGGTCCGAGCCGATCTCGAGCGGCGACAACGACGCGGCCGCGCGCCTGCGCGAGCGGATCCGGCCGTTCGTGTTGCGCCGGTTGAAGCGCGACGTCGCGAAAGAGCTGCCACCGCGGACCGACGCGATCATGTACGTCGAGCTCGACGATAACGAGCGCACGACCTACGACGCGATCCGCGCGGCGACGCAACGCGAGATCGTGGCGCTGCTCGAAGCCGGCGGCGGCGTGATGGCGGCGCTCGAGGCGTTGCTCCGGTTGCGCCAGGCGTCGTGTCACCTCGCGCTGTTGCCCGGTGGCCTGCGCGGCGGCGCCGCGCCGCAGAATTCATCGAAGCTCGTTCGCCTGCTCGACGCGCTCACGGACGCGGTCGCCGATGGCCATCGCGCGCTCGTGTTCTCGCAGTGGACGTCGCTGCTCGATCTGATCGAGCCGCACCTCGACGCCGCCGACATTGCCTTCACCCGGCTCGACGGCAGCACGACCGATCGCGCCAAGGTGGTCGGCGAGTTCCAGGCAGACGATGGCCCGCCGGTGATGCTGCTCTCGCTCAAGGCGGGCGGGACCGGCCTCAACCTCACCGCCGCCGATCACGTCTTCCTCGTCGATCCGTGGTGGAACCCTGCGGTCGAAGATCAGGCCGCCGATCGCGCGCATCGCATCGGCCAGGATAAACCCGTGATGGTCTATCGCATGGTCGCGAAGGACACCGTCGAGGAGCGCATCCTCGAGCTGCAAGACCGCAAGCGCCACCTCGCGGATGCCGCGTTGTCCGAGGCGGGAGGCGCGACGTCGATCACGCGCGACGACTTGCTCGCGCTGCTGTCGTGATTGCCATTCGCAATTGCCATTCTTAATGAACGTCGCAGCGAGGCGAAGCTGCCGCGCGCTGCCGGTGGTTGTTACATCGCGCGCGAAAACGCTGGTGCTAGGGTCGCGCGCATGAAGCGCCTCCACTACGCCGTGATCCTCGCCGCCGCTGCGTGCAACAACTCGCACGAGGCGCACCCAGACTCGTCGATCGCGATCGACGCCGCACCGGACGCGTACACGCCGGGCCCGAACATCGTCGACTTCGCGGTTCAAGGCTCGCCGACCGTGTTCCAGTACCGCGACGGCAACGGCCCATGGCTGACCCCCACCGCCGACTCGTCGGGCATGTACGAGCTGCACATCACGGATGCCTACCTCGCGATGGCGGTGTGCACGTCGACCGGCCTCGCCGGTGACTTCGACGCCGAAGAATTCGCGGCCACGTACTCCGACGGACCGATGCAGTCGATCTACTGCGGCGACGGTCCGACGAATGTCGCCCAGACCACGTACGCGGTGACCGGTACGATGAGCCAAGCCGGCTCGATCTCGATGGTGGACTCCGCGAGCTCGACCACCGCGGACTGGACGTTCAGCCTCGACGTGCCGACCGGGACCTATGACCTGATCGCGCTCGACACGACCCACATCGAGCTCGACCGCGGCATCTCGATCAGCGCCGACAAGGCGCTCGGCACAGTCGACGTCGATGCCGCCGGCACCGCGCTGGTCTCGAAGACCCTCACGCTCACCGGCGCGGGCGCGGACGACAGCTACTTCACCGACCTGTTCCTCGTCACCGATCGCGGCGCTGGGTTTTCGACGTTGTCCGGTGGTAACAGCGCGACCGTCATGACCGTGCCATCCGACTTGCTTCAGACCGGCGAGGACTTCCTGTCGTTGTTCGCCGAAGACTACGCGAGCGACGGCAGCTATCGCAGCGTCGACGAGAGCTGGGACGACACCACGGTCACGTTCGCGCTGCCGGCGAAGCTGAGCGGCGCCGCGGTGGTGGTGACCGGCGGCGTTGCGGTCGCGAGCTGGACGGCGCTGCCCGCTAGCGCGAGCGACGTCATGCTGGGGATGTACGGCGCGACCCAGGCGTCGCAGACGCAGACGATCAATGCGACTCCGAGCTGGCTCACCGCGACCCACGCGACGACGCTGAAGTTCGACACCACGGCGCCGATGTTCTCGAGCGAATGGATGGTCGATGGGACGACCGGTTATTACGACTTCGGCGTGTCCAACAGCGACGGGACCGGGGCCGGCATCGACGGGGGCGGACTCGCGGTGGCGCAGCGCCATCGCGTCCGGCGCGGCCACCAGGTCGCACGCATGCGCGCGCTCAAGTAAGCGGCGCGAGCCGCAGGATCTTGCCGAACACGTCGCCGGTCGCGGGATCGATCGCGGGATCGACGAACAGGCGAGTCACCGCGCTGTTGCGCAAGCCGTCGAGGAGCGCGTCGGAGATCAACGCGCCGACGTCGAGGCCGACCGCGAACAGGGTCTCGTCGTTGCCCATCTCCTTGGCGAACGACTCCGCCGCGGGACCGGTCGAGAACAGAAAGCCATACGGCCGGCGGCACCACATGTCGTTGCCGTTCGACGTCAAGTACCAGATCCGCGGCGGCAGAAACTCCACCAGCTTCTCGAGCGTGACGTCCTCGGACATGGCCGGACCATGCCACAGTAGCGCCCGCCATGGCTCGTCCTAACGGGTTGCCTCCGAACGCTCGGCGCGGGTATGCCCCGACGGGCTACACGATCTGGGTCGTCGGTGACGATCGCGCGGTGCTGCGCGACGCGTACCACACCTACCTCCAACTGCCGTGGTGGGCGTCGCTGCTGTCGATCTGCGCCGCGATCTTCACGATCGATCTGGTGTTCGCGGTGATCTACTTCTTCATCGGCGGGCTCCACGGCGTACGCGACGGCTCGTTCTTCGACGCGCTGTCGTTCAGCGTGCAAACGCTGCACACGATCGGCTACGGCGTGATGAGCCCGTCGTCGGGCGCGGCGAACGTCGTGATGATGGTCGAGTCGATGACCGGCGTGATCGTGATCGCGTTGGCGACCGGCCTCGTGTTCGCGAAGTTCTCGCGCGCCACGGCCCGCGTCGCGTTCTCGCAGCACGCGGTGATCACGAGCTACAACGGCGAGCCGCACTTCATGTTCAGGCTCGGCAATCGCAGGACGAACGTGATCGTCCAGGCGCAGCTGAGCGCGACCGCGTCGTTCACCGAGACCACGACCGAGGGCCAGACGTTCTACCGGGCGTACGATTTGAAGCTGGTCCGCGACCGGATGTCGGGCATGCGCCGCGGTTGGACCGCGATGCACGCGATCGACGACACCAGCCCGTTCAAGGGGCTCGACGCGGCGGGCCTCGCCAAAGCCGAGGTCGAGATCGAGGTCTCGGTCGTCGGCCTCGACAGCGTCACGGTGGAGACGGTGCACTCGAGCCACGTGTACGACGACAAGCAGATCATCTTCGGGCAGCGGTTCGCCGACACGCTGTCGCCGCTCGACAACGGCGACATGTTGATCGACCTGACCCAATTCGACACGACCGTCCCCGACGGTCAGCCCGTGGTAGCTTCTCGACCATGAAAGCTGTGGTGTGGTTCGCGCTCGTGGTTTCGGCGTGCGGTCCCGGGATCAAAGGCGGGCCGACGATCAACCAGCCCCCCGTGAGCGAGCTCCAGCCGGTGAGCTCCCCGGTGGTGTCGGCAGACATCCTGGCGCGCGACGTGATCGCGAACGAGGTCGGGGTCAAGCACATCCTGATCGGCTGGAAAGACTTGCAAGACGGTCATGTCGACGAGCGCGCGAGCAAGCGAACGAAGGCCGATGCCGAGGCGCTCGTCAAGCAGGTCCTCGCGCAGCTCAAGGCCGGCGCCGACTTCGACGCGATGATGAAGCAATACTCCGAAGATCCGGGCAGCGCGATGAGCGGGCGCGTCTACCAGGTGTCGCCGCAGGCCGAGCTCGTCTCGGAGTTCAAGCAACTCGGGATGAGGCTCCGGCCGAACGAGATCGGCGTGGTCGAGTCGGACTACGGCTTTCACATCATCAAGCGGGTCGAATAACCTGGCGCGGTCTAGACCGAGGGTGCTTCGACGATCTGCCCCGCACGCACGATCGAGCGGCGCAACCGGCGCAACCGGACGTGATCGATCGAAACAATGACGCACGTCACGACGATGCCGAGCACGAACCCGGCAAACGCGACTTGAGTGAGATGAACCGCGGCCAGGACCAGAGCGCCCCACGAGATGAAGTCACGGCGCACCGCGTACGGCGCGTAGGTCGCGAGCCAAGCGAGCCAGCGCGGGAGCTCGCGCTTCGGTGCGATCGCCTTCGGCGCGGCCGGCTGCAAGCGCACGCTGTTCGGTCGCTCGCCCGCCACGACCTCGAACCGGCCGATGTAGTCCTGGCTGTTCGCCGAGCCGACCGCGACGATGATGTTGTAGTAGATGCAGTACAGCGAGATCGTGAACAGCACCGAGGTCGCCGCGATCGCGAGCTTCCACGGATCGACCGGCAGCGCGCCGAAGTAGCCGGCGCCGTACCTCAGGTGACAATGCCAGCCGATCGCGGCCATGTAGCCGACGGTCGACAGCTCGTCGACGATCGTGTCGATCCACGCGCCGAACCGCGACGACAGCAGCTTGACGCGCGCGACCTCGCCGTCGCAGCAGTCCAGGTACGACGCGGCGAGCACGATCGCGGTGCCGAGGGTCGCGGAGTTATCGCTCGCACCTGCGGACAACCAGCAGCCGATCGCGACGAGCACCGCGACGAGGTACGAGATCTGATTCGGGGTGATCGCCGTCCACACGAGCAGCCGGGTCAGCGGAAACGATACAGGTCGATACAGGTAGCGCGTGATCGCGTTGTCCTGCGGCTTGACCAGGATGCGATAGAGCAAGCGATGCGCTGCGCGGCGCTCGTCGGCGGTCGCGATCGGAGCTCGCGCGATCGCGCCGTGCGGTACGCGGGTCGGCGCGGCGAGCGTCGCGACATACGCGCTGTCGCTCGTGCCGGTTCCGAGCGCGGCGATCACGCCGGCGACATCGCCGCCGGTCGCGAGCAAGGCGCCGGCGTAGCCGCCGTCGGGATCGACCGCGATCGCGGTGGTGGCGCGCTCCACGAGCGGCTGGACGAGCGGCGTGTGCACGAGTTGATCGGCACGAATCACGAGCAACGCAGATCCCGCGTCGTGCCAGCTCGCGAGCTCGGCGCGCTCGCGATCGCTATCGATCACGAGTACGCGCCGCGCACCGACGCGGCGAGCGACGCGCACGGCTCGCTCGCGCGCACTGAGTCCCGCGATCCGCACCTGCGCGAGCGGATCGGTGGCGAGCACCACGGCGTCGAGGACGGACAAGTCGGGCGAACGCCCGGCGCGTAGCACCGCCGAAGGCGGAGCGGAGGTAGGAGACAACGCGAATGCTTCTACCAGACCAACGGCGCTCCTGCGCAAGACCAGCGAGCCAGCGGTCGGTGGAATTTCATGGACCTCAGGTGACAGGAATTCGTCGGATCGGCGGCGCTCCCGTGCCATATGCGGTGAAAAGTAAACAGGTAAGAGTGGTAAGTGTCTGAAATCCCCACTCGCACATGATTTGCATCACGCGTGAAGCTCCCATGAAGGCTGTCATCCTCGCTGCGGGTTGTGCGACCCGGCTCCGCCCCCACTCCGACGATACGCCGAAGACGCTGCTGCCGGTCGGCGGGGTGCCGATCCTGCGCAGGACGATCACGAGCCTGCTGCGCTGCGGGTTCGATCAGTTCGTGATCGGCACCGGCTATCTCGAGCACATGGTCCGCGACGCGGTCGACTCGTGGTTCCCCGGCCTCGACGTCACGTTCGTGACCAACAAAGACTTTCGCACGACGAACAACGCGTTCTCGCTGTTGCTGTGCCGCCCGCACGTCGAGAACGACGGGTTCATCCTGCTCGACGGCGACGTCGTGTTCGATATCGATGTCGTCGCCGAGCTCGTCGAGCGCGGCCCCGACTGCCTCGCCGTGCGATCGGTCGGCGAGATCGGCCTCGAAGAGGTCAAGGTCACCGCCGACAAGCAAGATCGCCTGCTCGCGATCGGCAAGCACGTGCCGGTGCGCTCCGCGATGGGCGAGTCGGTCGGCATCGAGCTGTTCTCGGCCGCGTCGAGCAAGCGCTTGTTCAAGGTGCTGCACGAGCGCGTCCGCGTCCAGGGCCTGGTCAACGAGTACTACGAAGCGGCGTTCCAGCAGGCGCTCGACGAGGGCGCGACCCTGTACGGCGTCGACATCGGCTCGATGTACGCGACCGAGATCGACACGATCGAGGACCTGTTCGCGGCCAACGCGCGGCTCGCGGCCCGTCCGATGTTCGACACCCGGGTCGATGCGATCCGGCTCGCTGTCTGACACGGGCTATCCGATCTGAGGCGTGTCAGTAGCCTGTTTCCGCGCGCGAACGTGCGAAGGATCCGGTTTCCCACCGACGGCGTTTGGGGCAGAGTCGGGTCATGGGGATGTTACGTCCGTTCGTCGGCGCGCTCGTCGTAACGCTCGCGCTCGCCGGCTGCGCGGTCGCCGAGAAATCGGGACTCGGCGGCCGGCCCGACGGCGGCATCCACTTAGTCGACACCGGCGGTGGTGGTGGTGGCGGCGACGGCAACACGTCGATCGACGCGCCCGCCGCGCCCGGCGAGAAGACGCTCGATCAGGCGATGAGCGACACCGACGAGCAAGTCGGCATCGCGTGTGGCCCGACGAACGGCGATCAATACACGCTGCGCAACAGCTACTACCGCGTGTTCTCGCTGCCGAGCTACAACATCTCGGGCGCGTTCCACGTCACGAAGGTCGACTTCGTCGTCAGCGCCGTGACCGCCGGGACGCCGCTATCGGTCAAGGTCGGCACGTACAGCGGAGCGACTGACGGCGACACGCTCGCGACCGGCAGCATCTCGGTCATCGACACCACGCCGATCACGCCGGGCGACGGCGACACGAGCGAAGAGGCCGCGTTCGCGACCGACATCCCGGCCGGGAGCAACCTGATCGTCGAGATCGATCAGACGACGAAGGGCAGCAACAGCAACGGGTACCTGTTCTATATCGGCGCGAGCACCGAGGGCGAGACCGACCCCGGCTACATCAGCTCGCCGGACTGCTCCGGCGCGGGCACGCCGACGAGCATGACGGAAGAGGCCGGCGGCGAAGCCGACGAGATCATCACGGTCACCGGCACGACTTAGCTCACTTATCGACGTGACGCACGCCGCCGTCGCGGCCGTTCGGGGTTGTACCCGTCGCCGCGCTGGGGCTACCATTTTAGCTATGAGGTGGGCAGTGCTGTGCGCCGGCGTTGGCCTGGTCGGGGGCTGTGCGCAGGCTTCGATCGGCAACGCGCCTGCCGATACGAACAACAACCACGGCGGCAGCGACGCGAGGACCTTGTTCGATACCCCGCCGCCTCCGATCGATGCGCGGCCGCCGATCGACGCCGTGAGGGTCATCGACATGGTCGAGTCGGTCAACGCGACGATGACCTACGGGATCTCGCTGACGTGCTCCGACACCAGCACCGGCAACACGCGCGACAACATCTGGTACCGCGTGTACCGGCCGTCGGACTTCTCCGTGACCGACGCGTTCGACGTCACCGGCGTGACGTTCTCGGTCCAGGAGTCGACCGGCACACCGACCGCGACGATCAAGGTCGGTACCTACACCGGCACGATCGACGCGACGACGCTCAACGCCGCACTGATCTCGCCGCTCGCGACGGCGACCGCGCCGGTGCCGCCGACCTCGGGCGAGACCGGCGAGAACGTGATCGTGCCGATCACCGCGACGATCCCGGCCGGCGCGATGTTCGTCGTTCAAGTCTCGCTGCCCGACCAAGACTCGACCGGCTACATGTACATCGGCGCGACGAACGCGGGCGAGCATCACCCCGGCTACTTGTCGTCGACCGCGTGCAGCATCACGACGCCGACGTCCACCGCGATGATCGCCGAAGAGAACATGATCACCGCGGGCGAGATCATCATCGACGTCGAAGGCCAGTACTGACGCCGACGCGGGCGTAGCTGGTCTCGCGGTCCGCCGCGATCGCGTCGAGCCGCCCGGCGAGCTCGGCGAGCGAAGGCGCGACCCGCGCGTGGTTCGCGGCGGCGATGCGATCGGCGACCGCTGGCTTCTGCGGCTCGCCGCCTCCGACGAGGAGCTGCGCTTGTTGCGCTCGATCGGCGACCAACTGCGGCGCGCGCACGGCGTCGAGCACCGCGAACGGCACGAGCTGGAGCAGCGGATCGGGCGCACGGCGCAGGAACGGCACGAGGCGAGCCGGAGTTGCGTGGTCGAGCACGCCGGCGGGATGAAACTCGGCGACGCCCGCCGCGGGGAGCCGGGCCGCGACGCGATCGCGGAGCGCACGCAGCTCGGCCGGTGCGACGTCGAGCTCGGGTGCGATCACCATCGCGACCCGGGTTTGCGGCGTCGCGAGCAAGGTCTGCGCCGCGCCGACCCACGCGTCGTCGGTCGGCGTCCCCCACACGACCTCGACCGCGAGCTCGCCGCCGACCCGCGCCGACCGCGCCCACGGGCACAGCTCGTAGCTCTCGACGATCTCGACGAGGTAGCGCTCGAAGACGCGCAGGACTTCGCCGCGCCGGGGATCCACGCAACCATCCTACGCGCGCCGTGTCATCTTGAGCAGGTGCAGCTCGTCGCATTGACTGCGATCGCGATCGCCGGCTCGGCGCGGATCGCCACGGCATCGTGCGACGGCGCGGTGCGAGCAGCAGGCGCGCACGAGCTGACCCGCGCGTCGGTCGAGCTGACGAGCTGCGACGACTCGAAGGTGACCTCGAAGATCGAGGAGGCGCTGCGCGCGAGCGAGCTGTCCGAGCTGTCGATCGTATCGCCGACCGCGGACGCGACGATCGAGATCGAAGAGCTGCCAGGCGTGACGCTGCCGGCGTCGGCGACGGTCTGGCTGCGCGCCGGCACGTATCACCTGCGCTCGGGCGACGTCCGGATCATCGTCACGACGCGCGCGCGGGCCCGCTCGGTGCAGATCATGCCGGGCCCGCCGAAGCCGCCGGCGCCACCCCAGGCCGGCCACCAAGACTTCACCGAGGACAACGCCGGCGACACCAACTCCGGGCCGCCGCCCGACATCAAGCATCCGTCGCTGTTGCCGAACAAGTATCTCGGCATCCCCGATGCGCCGAGTGGCGAAGAGCTCGCCGATCCGATGGCGGTCGCGGTCCGGCCGCGCGGCTCGCACCCGCCGTGGCAACTCAGCGCCGGCTTGCGCGTCGCCGGCGGCATGTTCCAGCAGACCGGCGCCGACGCGCGCGCCGGCGTCGAGATCGGCGTCGTGGTGCGCGATCGCCTCGACCCGAAGGTGCTCGCGAGCAACCTCTTGCTCGAGCTGCGCGGCGACTGGAGTCAACGCGGCGGCACCACCGCGCAAGCCGACGCGCTCGGCCTCACCTTCGGACCCGCGGTCACGCTCGGTACCGCCGGATCGATCGACTTCCGCGTCGGCCTCGGTGCGCGCGGCGACATCCGACTCGAAGACTCCATCGCCGGAATGGCGGTCAACCGCTTCGGCCTCGACGGCGTCGCGTGGCTCGACATCGAGCCCGAAAACTCGCCGCTGATCTTCGGCCTGCGCTTCGAGCAAGGCATCACGACCCTCACCGGCAACGACCGCGACCGCGCGGTGCTCGCGCAGGTCGGCGTCAATACCCATTAGGGTGACGCTGTCTCTATTGTCAACTTGCGGTCCGCTTGCGCCGCTTCAACATCGCGTGATCGCTGCGGTCGTCCGGGGACGGTGTCTCTTCTGTCAACTTGCCGCTCGCCGCGGGCCCACCGCGACGGTGTCGCTTTACCAGAGCTCGCGGTCGGCGTCGGCAGGTCATCAAGCGCGGTGCCCGCGGACAGGCAAGTTGACAGAAGAGACACCGTCACCAATCTTCTCTAGGAATGTCCCGAGCTTCCGCGGGTGCAGCGAACGCGCAAGGTGACAATAGAGACAGCGTCACCAAATCTGGAGGTCGCCATTCCAGGTGGCGACGCGGTCGTCGCTCGTGACTTTCGGCCATGCGAAGGTCGTGACGAGGTCGCTCGGCGTCGTCGGGGTGCCGGCGCCGAGCCCGGCGGCGCCAGCGAGGAGGCCGCACAGCTCGTCGCCGCGATAGCGCTCGCGCAGCGCGGGAAACGGGATCGAGCCGTGGAGCTTCGCGAGCTTGTCGCGACTGGGCTCGAGCAGTAGGAAGTGATGGCGATAGCGCGGCGTCGGCAGGCCGAGCAGGCGCTGCAACATGATCTGGGTCGCGGTCGAGGGCGCGATGTCGCGGCCGCGCACGATGTCGGTGACGCCGGCCGCCGCGTCATCGACGACGACCGCGAGCTGATACGCGATCGCACCGTCGCGCCGTCGCACGATCGGATCGCCCATCTCGACCGCAGGCGTCTGCGAGAGGTCGAGCCCGCCATCGTCGACGAGCTCGATCCGATCGTCGTCGAGCCGAGCCCGCAACGACTCGCTCGATTCGCGCCAACCGCGCGCGGGCAGCGATCGATCGCGGCACGTGTTGGCGTAGGCCCAGCCACCGTCGGGCGCGCGCGTTCGGCCCGCCCTGCTCGCGCGACTGCAGGCGCACGGATAGAGCCGGCCCGCCGCCGCCAGCCGATCGAGCGCCGCCTCGTGCGCCGCCGCCGAGTCGCTCTGGACGATCACCGCGTCCCAGGCCAGCCCGAGCCAGGTCAACGCGCTTTGCATGTCGCCGGCCCACGCCGCCTGGGTCCGCGTGGCATCGAGATCCTCGAGCCGCAGCAGCACGCGTCCACCCCGCGCGCGCGCATCGAGCCACGCGAGCAGTCCCGATAGCAGCGTCCCCGGGTGCGCTTGCCCGGTGGTCGACGGAGCGAACCGCCCGATCACGCGTGAACTATGTCACGAGCCGGCGCGATGTTCGTGACTGAGGGCGGTTGCGACCGCAGGCTGACGCGCGAGCTCTGCCCAATACGGATGATAGTTGTTGCGCCCGTGCAGGAACGTCCACGGCGTGTCGTGCAGGCCCGGGCGTGTATCGATGTGGACAAACTGCTCTTGCGGGTACCAGCCGACGCCGACGTCGCTATACGTCCGCCACAGATAGTCGCGAATCTCGCGCAGCTGGACGCCGCGGATCCGGAAGTCGACCGCGCGGCCATCGCGGTGCGGCGAGGTCGCCGATTCGCCGCGACCGACGCGATAACCCGAGACGTACTCGAGCGTCTTACCCGGATAGTGCTCCGAGACGTCGGCGAGCATCGCGAGCGTCTTCTGCGCGATCAGCTTCTCGAGGTGAGTGCGCCGGCAGCGGAACAGGCGCTTGACCTCGACCTTGGTGGCAGCGTCGGTCGAGCCGTCGCGCCAGATCGCGATCGTGCCGTGTTGATGATCGTTCTCGTCGTAGAGCTTGACCTCGATCGGCCCCGACTCGTGGACGAGCACCGGGAGCAGCGCGTCGGTCGGCAGCGGTAGTGGCATCGCCGCGGCGGACATGCCCGCCATCGCCATCGTCGTCAGCTTCAGCTTGAGGATGATCGGCAACACGACGATCAAGACGCTATCGCGAGCTGCTTTGTAGTCAAACCGAATTCGAACGCCGGATTCTGTACGGATTCCGGACAGTTTCTGAATGCCACATCTGGCACGAAGTAGGTTCTGCGACGCGGCTTACCGCGATGACGAGCTGCTCGCGATCCATCCCACCTGTCGCACAGTGCGAGCTCCGACCGATGAACCTCACCGGTCGCGGGCTCTGGAAAGGATCGAACGCCAAGGGTACGGTCCGCTTTCAATGCGCTTCACCGAAGAGCACGATCAGATCCGCCGCACGGTTCGCGAGTTCGTCGACAAAGAGGTCAACCCGCACATGGCGCGGTGGGACGAGGACGGCGCGTTCCCGGCCCACGAGCTGTTCAAGAAAGCGGGACGACTCGGCCTGCTCGGCGTCAACAAGCCCGAAGCGTACGGCGGCCAAGGCCTCGACTACTCGTATCAGATGGTGCTGACCGAAGAGCTCGGCACGTGCCACGGCGGATCGATCCCGATGGCACTCGGCGTCCAGACCGACATGGCGACGCCCGCGCTCGCGCGCTGGGGCAGCGACCCGCTCAAACGCGAGTTCCTCGCGCCCGCGATCGCCGGCGAGGTCGTGTGCTCGATCGCGGTCAGCGAGGTCTCGGGCGGCTCCGATGTCGCCGCGATCAAGACGGTCGCGCGCAAGGACGGCGGCGACTACGTCATCAACGGCTCGAAGATGTGGATCACGAACGCGGCGCAGGCCGATTGGCTGTGCCTGCTCGTCAACACGAGCGAAGCCGCCGTCCATCTCAACAAGACACTCGTGATCGTGCCGACGAAGACCGCCGGCGTCACGATCGGCCCGAAGATCGACAAGCTCGGATGCCGCGCGTCGGATACCTGCCCGGTCTACTTCGAAGATGTCCGCGTGCCCCAGGCGAATCGGATCGGCGAAGAAGGCTCGGGCTTCATGATGCAGATGGTGCAGTTTCAAGAAGAGCGGCTGTGCGGCGCGACCGGATCGCTGCGCGGCATGGAGTCGCTGATCGACGCGACCGCCGCGTACTGCAAAGAGCGCCACACTTTCGGCCAGCCGTTGCTCGACAACCAAGTGATCCACTTCCGGCTCGCCGAGCTGCGCACCGAGGTCGAGGCGCTGCGCTCGCTGTGCTACCGCGCGGTCGAGGAGTACGTGGGCGGCAAGGACGTCACGATGCTCGCGTCGATGGCCAAGCTCAAGGCCGGGCGCTTGGTCCGCGAGGTCTCCGATAGCTGCCTGCAGTACTGGGGCGGCATGGGATACACGTGGGACAATCCGGCCGCGCGGTCTTATCGCGATTCGCGCCTGCTCTCGATCGGCGGCGGCGCCGACGAGATCATGCTCGGCATCATCGCGAAGCTGATGGGCATTCTTCCGAGCAAACGAAAGAAACCATAACCATTCGCGTGATGACTTCGCCGCGACTTTTCCGCACGCTCTAGGCGATGTCCCGCCTCGCGCCGCTCGCCGCCTGCGTGTTGGCAGCAGCGTGGTCCGCGGTCGCGTCTGCGGAGCCTGTTCCGGATGCGGTCGCGCCGGAGGTGGTCGTGATCTCGCCGAAACGGATCGCGGGGTTTCGCGTCCGCGGCAAATCGATCGTCACCGAGACCACCGTCGGCTATCTCGCCCACGTTCGCGTCGGCGACACGATCACGTCGGAGGACCTACCCGAGCTCGAAAAAGCGATGATGTCGAGCGAGCTGTTCGAGGTCGTCAAGATCACGCTCGAGGACACGCCCGATGGCGTGCTCGTCGTCGCCGAGCTCAAGGACAAGCTGCGTCAGATCGCCGCCCCGACCGTCTATATCGCGCCCGGCACCTGGTCGGTCGGCATCGGCTACGTCAACAACGATCTGCGAGGCGAAGACAAGAAGCTGCTGCTCTACGGTCAGGTCGGCAATCGCACGAACCTGTTCTATGGCGCGTATCTCGATCCGTCCGTCAACGGCACGCCGCTGACGCTGCGGCTCGATCTCTACACGTATCAGATGATTCGCCCCGAGTACGCGAATCCCGTCGACGACCCCACGAACTTCTCGGTCGCTCGTTATGTCACCGAGACGTTTCTCGACGCCGGAGCGCTCGTCGGTTGGCAATTCAAGTGGTGGCTGTCCGTCGACGCACGGTTGCGCGGCGCCTACGTCTACTTTCGCAAGGCGCACGCCGACGATGTCGACAACACCGCGCTCCCGCGGCCCGAGACGGATGGCTGGGACAACACGGCGCAGGTTCGCGTCACGATCGATCATCGGGTGCATCTGTTCGGGGTGACGAGCGGCGCCTACGCGCAGGCGTTCGCCGAGGCCTCGCTGCCAGAGCTCGACACCTATCAGTACCAAGACACGTGGGTGCGCGCGTACTACAGCTGGAAGTTCTTCCAGGAGCACGAGCTCGAGCTGCGCGGCTTCGCGGGCGTCGGCCGGCACATGCCGTTTCACGAAGAGCTGTCGAATGGAGGCGAATCGGATCTGCGCGGCTACGACGCCGATCAGTTTCGCGGCGACACGCAGCTGACCGGGCGCGCCGAGTATTCGGTACCGTTGTTCAAGCTCACGCCGCCGGTGATCGGTACGCTCGCGTTTCGCGCGAACGCGTTTTGGGACACCGGCTACGTCAAGTTCAACTTCCCGGATCGCAGCGGCATGCGGCAGTACTTGCCCGGCGAGCTCGACGGCAATTCCTGGTTTCGCAACGACGTCGGCGTCGGGTTTCGGGTCTATCTCAAGTCGGTCGTGCTCCCGCTGCTCGGCGTCGACCTCGGCTATGGCATCGAGGGCCACAGCCCGGAGGTCTACTTCGCGCTGGGGCTGACCGACTTCTAGTCGCCGGCGTCTACATCCGGCGTGTGCGCGCACATCGCCGTACCGACAGCGTGTGACCGCAGAGACTATCGACGATTCAGCGACGACGGTATCCTGGAGGTGATGGGCCAATCTCGCGTCGTCGTTGCAGTCCTAGCGTTGTCGGCGTGCGGTCACCACGAAAACCCCGGTCCCGGCGGCGCCGATGGCGGTGCGATCACCGCACTGGCGATCACACCGCCGGCCGCGACCGTCGCGCTCACCGCGAATGCCGGCGACTACAGCGCGACGCAACCCTACGAAGTCACCGCGACATACGCCGACGGATCGACCGGCGACGTGACCGCCGACGTCACGTTTGCAGTCGACGATGCGAACGCGGTGAGCTTCGCGAGCTAGCTCGCGACCGTCATCGCTGCGGGCCACTACAACATCACCGCGACGCTGCAAGCGGGCACGACCGCCACGGCGACGCTCGACGCGACGTTGACCGACTCCGGTTTCGGCACCGGCTTCGATGCGAACGACCAAGCGCTGCTCGATGGCTCGCCGGTCGCAACCCAGACTCCGACGATCGCGTATCCGCTCGCCGGTGCGTTGTTCCCGGTCAACGTCTCGCCGATCTCGATCCAGGCGCAGAAGTCCGATCCGTCGCAGACCCTCGCGCGCATCGAGCTGACGTCTGGATCCCTGCTGTCATATCGCTACTACGCGCCGTGTACCGCGTCGCCGAACCCCGGCACGTTTCCGAACGCGTGCATCGTATCGATCACCGGATCGTTCGCGACCCAGCTCGCGGGAGTCAGCGAGAGCGGCGACGTCTCGCTCGCGGTCCGGCTCGTCGCGCCCGATGGCAGCATGCTCGGCGAGTCGTCGCCGATCGCGCTCGCGTGGGCCAAGACCAAGCTGACCGGCGGTCTGTACTACTGGACGACCGCGGGCACGGGCGACACGACGTTCAACACCGCGATCGCGCGCTACGACTTTGCCGGCGACACCTCGACCCCGGCGATCTACCTGTCGAGCGCGAGCGCGCCGGCGGTGCCAGCGGGCCAGACCCAGTGCATCGGCTGCCACGCCGTGTCGCCCGACGGCAGCAAGCTGTCGTTCTCGCTCGGCGGCAGTCTCCCCGGTTACTTCTCGCTGTTCGATGTGGCGACGACGACGCCGATCGCGACCGACATGACGAACAAGTTCGCCGTCATGTCGACGTTCTCGCCCGACGGATCGAGCGAAGTCACGATGAGCTACGGGGACCTCACGATGCGAACCGCGGACGACACGCTCGGCGTCGTCACCGATCCGCTGTTCCCCGAGGTCGCCGAGCAAAAGAGCCACCCATTCTGGAGCCCGTCGGGCAACAAGTTCGCGTTCGTATCGTGGGTGCCGTCCGAGGCCGACATCACCGCCGGCCAGGTCACCGGTGATATGGTGCAAGGCGCGCAGATCTGGATCGCGCCCGTCAGCGGCACGAAGATGGGCACGGCGACCATGCTGGTGCCGCGCGCGCCCGGAGTGACGAGCTACTACCCGTCGATCAGCGATGACGACAACTTCGTCGTGTTCGACCAATCGAGCTGCAGCGGGCCGGCCAACACCCCGGGCGGCTGGGGCCAAGGCCCGTGCGACGGTTACAACGATATCTCGGCGACGCTGCACCTCGTGTCGACCGGCGGCGGCACACCGGTCGCGCTGACGAATGCCAATGGCGGCGACTCGCCGCTCACGACAAACTCGTGGCCGCGCTGGAGTCCGGATCACGGCGAGTTCCGCGGCAAGCGCCTCTACTGGGTCGCGTACTCCTCACGGCGCGGCTACGGGCTGTCACTCTCGGCGGGCACCGGCGCGGATACGACGAAGCCACAGTTGTGGTTTGCCGCCGTCGCGGTCGACGATAGCGGTGCGATGCCGACCTCCGATCCGAGCTTCGCGCCGGTCTGGTTGCCCGGACAGGATCCGAACCTCGCGGGCCCGCGCGGCAATCACACGCCGGCGTGGACGTCGAAGGTCGTCGTCATCCAGTAGATCCCGGCTACTGGGCCGCTCGCCATGGCTCGTCGGCATGCCACCTGGGACGGTCCAGGTTTCATCGGGTTAGCCGCGGCATGGATGGTGCTCTTTGTCGCTATCAGGACACCACGATGCGCACGCTGACCATCGCCCTAGCCGTCGCGTTCACCGCGCTCGCGCCGTCCGCGGCCCGGGCCGCCGCGCTACAGGGTGTGGCTGACCCCGACGTTCACGTCACGGTAACAACTCCGACCGTCGATGCCGCGCGACGGATGGCGCACGCGGACACGATCCGCCACGTGCTGGTCGATGCGTTCAAGTGCGCCGCTGCGGTGCGCGGCGAGTTCGGCTTCGATGTCTCGGTGACGAAGCTGTCGATCGACACCGTGCGCGGCCACATCGAGATTTCGGCCGAGCTCCACGTCGTGCTCTCGGATCGCAACGGCAACATCTTGGCGTACGTCACCGGCGCGGCGGTGGTCGAAGCGCCGAACCACGCGCGCGCCCCCGAGCAGATCGCGCACCTCGAGCACGAGGCGATCGCAGAAGCGGCAGACGGTCTGATCCATCCGTTGCGCGTCCAGCTGCTGCGCACTGCCGCTCGCCGCGCCGAGCTGCTCGCGTCGAGGTAGAGGGGCCCGTTCCGGCCTACGGCAAGATCTCGAGCGTGAGATCGACCACGTGCTTGGTTCCGTCCAAGTTCGTCAGCGGATTGATCGTCTTGGCCTTCGAGGCATCGCGAATCCGGGCGCTGCCGGCCAACAACGCGGAGCGCGAGAACACGTCGCCCTTGTGCACGCCTAACATCTCGAGGTAGCGCTTCGCATCCGCCGGGGAGACGCCAGTGACCGCGAGCTTGCCGATCCGATACTGCGCGCCTTCGACGATCGCGAACGCCGCGTTCGCATGATCGCCGGTCGGCGGTGCGATCGTCACGGTCGCTTGGAGATAGCCGTGGTCGTAGTAATACCCGAGCACGAGCCCCTTGGCGCGCTCGATCCGATCGTCGAGCCAAGGCGTCGCGCCCGCGACGGTGCCGTCGAGCGCTTTCGTGAGCTCGGCGCGCGATGCGTGTGTGTTACCGGCAAAGGTCACCCCTGCGATCGTCACCGCAGTGCCCGGCGTGATGTCGATCATGACGTCGACGCGTCCAGCGCCGGCCGGCGACGCGCTCCAAGCCGCGTTCGCGGCGCGGTAACCTCGTGCGAGGTAGCGATCGCGCAGCTGCTCGGTCATCGTCCCCAACAGGCCGGGATCGAGCGGCAACCCCGTCGCGGCACCGAATACGCCCGACACGGCGAAGGGTAGGCCGGTGCCTTCGCGAGCGGCGAGCGCATGGACGATCGGCTGCGCCGTGAGCGCGATCGTGAGCACAACCCCGTCCGCGCGCTGGGTCGCTCGCGCCGAGACCTCCGACACGCCGCGTACGCCGAGCACGCCGGTGAGCTCGTCGCGCAGGCGCCCGCGCTCGATCGCGGTGGCGCCGACCTCCGGTGCAACGAGCGCGCGAGCCGCCGCGCGCAACGCCGGGTCGCCACCGGTGACCTCGACCGCGCGAATCGGCCCCGATAACGCCGTCCACGCGACTTCGGACGCGATCGGCGCGAGCGCCGGCGGCTTCTCGATGTGGTGCTTCGGCCGTTCGCCGTCGAGCCAGCGCTGCTTCGCGGCGGCAGCCTGTTCCGGCGTGCCGCGCAGCTGGTCGCCGATCAAGACGTTGAGTGCACGCAGCACCACGAGCTGACGCGTGAGCTCCGCGCGATAGCTCGCGCGCGTGTAGTGCTGGCTCGCGAGCGCGGCGTCGAGGCCGGCGTCGTCGACGTTGTTCTGCTTCTTGATCTCGACCATCGCCGCATCGGTCTCGGCGTCGCTGACCGTCACGCCGCGCTCCACCCCGGCGGCGGCGACGATCGCGTCGTCGATCGCGAGGTCGGCCGTCGTCGAGCGTTCGTCGAGCTGGCTCTGCCAGATCGGAGTTGTATCGACGAGCGCGGCGACGCGATCGAGCCGGGCGACCGAACCGACCTTCGCGTGACCATCGGCGGCGGCGAGGCGAGCGGCGCAGATGACCGCGATCGCGACGGCGCGCATCACTCGGGAACGATGCCGCCGATCGGCACCCAGATCGTTTCGCCAGATCCGCCGACTTCGAGCTCGTAGTAACCCTGCAGCAATTGGACGACCGTCGCCGATTGCATCAAGCCATTCGGGCCCGGTACGAGCACGCGCGCACCCGGGGCCACCTTCGACGGAATCTCGCCGGCGACCGACGAGCCCGATCCGATCGAGCTGACGCCGATGCCGGAGGAGCCGATCGCTCCCATCCCGATTCCCATGATCGAACCGCGGGGCTCGTCGGGCTCGGGCTCCGGCTCGGACTGCGCCGGCGGACGCGGCATCGGCTTGTTGCCCATCGCGTCGAGCGCACTCGCGATCGCCATCACCGCCGACTCGGTTCCGGCTGGCACTTCGATCGATCCGGCGCGTCGCGCTTCCGGCGGCGGCGTGGTCGGGATTCGCTGCGGCGTGGCCGGCGGTTCGACGGGCGCCTTGGCGCGCACGATGATCTCGCCGGAGGCCTGGGTCGGCGGATTACTACCCGCGCGCAGCGTCGGCGCATCGGGCGGTATCGGCGGCGCGCTGTGATGGCGCGGCGTCGACCGACTGTCGCCGGCAGGCTGGGTGGAGGCCCTCGGCGTCGGCTCGGCCTGTGGCTGCGAGCCGTAACGGCGATTCGCGGGAATCCGCCCGGTCTCGCTGCTCGGATCGGCGGCCCACTCGTCGTCGTTCGCCGACGGTCGCGAGCCGGTTGGCCACGCGTTGCCGTCATCCGCCGTGATCGAAATGTGGCCCATGCGGATGAGCTCGACGCCGAACACCGCGCCCGCCGCCGGGTTGTATGCGATCAGCTCTTCGATCACGTTCGCGAGCATCGCCGGATCGGTGACCGCCTGCGGCGTACCTCCGAGCACGACCCGGCGAGTGAGCAAACGCGCGAGCATCCGCTCGACCGAGCGCGACACGCTGCGCAGTACGCCTTCGTTGACCGAATCGAACGGCAGTCCGACGAACTGCGCGATCAGCAGTCCCGGATCGCCACACCGGACTTGGAGCGAGCCCTGGGCATGCAGCCGCACCGACTGGCCGCTCGTGGGGATCGTGAACGTCGTGACCATGTCGAACGACACTTCGACCGGCGCGGTGAGGACGAAGAACGCAGCCACCGGTCGACTCGGATCGGGCGTGCGCCAGCGATGCCGGCCGGGTCCCAGCCGCTCGCCGACGGTCCAGGCTGGACACATCACGACTTGCTCGTCGTCGGCACAGGCCACTTCGCACTCCGGGCCGATCGGAAACGGCCAGGCGTAGACGAGGTGGTCGGTCGCGACGGAGTCGCGCGCGAGGACCGTCATCACGGTCGATACTACAGGATCTGGCGGGAAGGATCCGTCGGGGCGGTGCGTAACAAGGGCGAGTCAGATTCGGATCAAGGGGCCGGGTTGTCGACGGCGGCGTCCGGTGCCACCGGATGGATCCGTACGCGCCTGACCCGCCGCGGCGATGCTTCGATCACCTCGAGCACGGTGCCGTTCTCGATCGCGAGCTTCTCGCCCGCCTGCGGGATCGCCTGCGCGAGCGACATGCACAGGCCGGCGATCGTCGTGCGATCTCTGCCGACCGGCAGGTCGAGGTGGAGGTCGCGGTTGACCTTGCGCACCGCCGCCCAACCCTGGACGAGGATCGTCCCGCTCGGCTCGCGCACGAAGTAGACTCTCCGGCACGTCGTCTTCGTTCATGATGTCGCCGACGAGCTCTTCGATCAGATCCTCGGTCGTCACGAGCCCGGACAGCCCGCCGTTGTCATCGATCACGATCGCCATCTGCGTGCGCCGGCGCTGCATCTCGCGTAGCAGATCGAGCGCCCGCGTCGACTCCGGAACCTTGTGCGCGGGTCGCAAGATGTCTTCGAGCACGACGAGGCCCTTCTCCCAGACGATCGCGAGCACGTCGCGCGCGACGACGTAGCCGGTGATGTTGTCGATGTTGCCGTCGTAGACCGGCATCCGCGTGTGGCCCTCTTCGAGGATCGTGCGCTGCACCTCCTCGGCCGGCGACGATCGGCGCAGCGCCACGACGCGATTGCGCGGCACCATCACCTCGGCGACCGTGACTTCGCCAAAGCCGAGCGCGCGCGATGCGATCTCGCTCGCCCGCGGATCGACCGAGCCGGTCTTCGCCGCCTCTTCGACGAGTTGTTGCAGCTCGTCTTTCGACAACCGGGCTTCGGTGAAGGTCGTGCGATCGCCGAAGATCCGCAGGACGAGGTTCGACACGAGCGTGAGCAGCCAGACCAGCGGCCGCATCAACTGCGAGAGCGCGAGCAGCGGTCGGGCGACGAACCCCGAATAACGATCGCTGTAACGCAAGCCGAGTGACTTCGGGACGAGCTCGCCGATCACGAGCTCCAAGAACGTGACGAGCGCGATGATCGTCGCGAACGACAGGCTGGGGCTCCAGCTCCCCGCGCCGAGCCGCGTGTACGTCGGCTCGAGGCTGTGCTCCATCCGCGCGCCACCGACGGCGGCGGCGGTCGTGCCGAGCAACGTCATGGCGATCTGCACGGTCGCGAGAAAGCGCTCGGGCGTATCGCGCAG
Source organism: uncultured delta proteobacterium (assembly GCA_963848295.1). Classification (GTDB taxonomy): domain Bacteria; phylum Myxococcota_A; class Polyangia; order Haliangiales; family Haliangiaceae; genus JABFXX01. The sequence continues at coordinate 2,250,839 of CAWKDB010000010.1, forward strand.
CTTCGTGACCGCGAGTGCGCGCCGGTCCTTGCGCCGCGCGAGCTCGCGCAAGCGCGTCTTCCGAACGGACAGCACGGCGATCTCTGCGCCGGCGAAAAGGCCGTTCGCCATGAGCAACCCCACCACGATCAGCAACTCGGAGCCCATAGCGTGCCCGTGCGGAGCATACGCTATATGCTCGACGCGATGTCGCCGGGCGCCGTACATCACGCTCGCCGGCGCGAACCAGCTTCGAGCCGAGCTCGATCAGCTGTGGCGGGTCGAGCGCCCGCGCGTGACCCAAGAGGTCGCCGACGCCGCGGCCCAGGGCGATCGTTCGGAGAACGCCGAGTATATCTACGGCAAGCGCCGGCTGCGCGAGATCGATCGCCGCGTCCGGTTCCTCAGCAAGCGCCTCGACGTGCTGACCATCGTCGACGAGCCGCCGAGCGACCAGACCCGCGTGTTCTTCGGCGCGACGATCGATGTCGAAGACGAAGATGGCAACGGTGCGACCTATCGCATCGTCGGCGCCGACGAGTTCGACGTCGATCGAGGCTGGATCAGCATCGACTCGCCGGTCGCGAAGGCGTTGATCGGCAAGCGCTGCGGCGACGAGGTGCTCGTGCGCCGGCCGAAGGGTGAGATGACGTATACCGTCATCGCGATCCGGTATCCGTGAGCTCGGACGACAAGAAACCGGTGATCGTGTCGAGCTCCGACGGGATCCCGCGCGCGATCTACGACGAAGAATCGCGCGCGCTCGCGGTCCATCTGCCCGCCGACCTCGCGCGCTACACGCAGAACGCGCGACGCTGGCGCGAGCACTGCGATGTCACGGTGCTTCGCGACGGCGCGCAGACGTATCCCGCGATGCTCGCGGCAATCGCGGCCGCGCGCGTGTCGATCTGCCTCGAGGTCTACATCCTGTCATCCGACGCGATGGGCGACCGGTTCAAAGCGGCGCTGATCGAGCGTGCGAAGGCCGGCGTCGCGGTCCGCGTGATGTACGACGCGGTTGGCTCGCTCACGCTCGCCGACGGCTGGCTCGACGATCTGCGCGCCGCGGGCGGCGAGGTGCTCGTGTTCAACTCGATCCGGCCGTGGCGCCGTCGCTACAACCTGAGCCTGCGCGACCACCGCAAGATCCTCGTCGTCGACGACGCGGTCGCGTTCACCGGCGGCCTGAACATCGCGCTCGACTACGCGTCGACCGCGGTCGGGGGCGCGGACTGGCACGACATGCACTGCATGGTCCGCGGCCGCATCGTGCTCGACCTCGCGCGGTTGTTCCGGCGCACGTGGATGAACGCCGGTGGCTCGCTGTATCCCAGCCCACCGCGCGCCGAGGCCGGGCCGCCGACCGCGAGCACCTCGATCGTGCGGATGATCGAGAACACCGGGCGCCGGCGCGGAGCGATCCGCCGCGCGTACATCCACGTGATCAAGGCCGCGCGGGCACAAGTCCTGATCCAGAACGCGTACTTCTTGCCCGAACGCGTGTTGCGGCGGGCGCTCGCTCGCGCGGTCGCTCGCGGCGTCGACGTTCGCGTCATCGTCCCGGGCCACTCCGATGTCACGCTCGTCGAATGGGCGATGCTCTATGCGATGCGTCGGCTCGCCCAGCGGGGGGTCGCGATCATGCGCTGGCGCGGCCCGATGATGCACGCGAAGACGGCGGTGGTCGACGGGGCGTGGTCGACGATCGGCAGCTACAACTTCGATTCCCAGAGCCGGTTCAACAACCTCGAAGTCACCGTCGAGATCCTCGACCGCGCGATCGGGGCGCAGCTCGTCGCGGAGTTCGAAGGCGACCTCGCGAACTGCGATCCGTACGACGAGGCAGCCTGGTTGCGCCTGCCGTGGTGGCGCAAGGCGTTCGCGTGGCTCGGCTATCGCCTACGACGCTTCCTCTAGCATTTGAAACATCGCGCAACACGATTTCGCCGTGTTGCGATCCGCGAGCACTGCGTTCGCCGGTGGCAGCTTGGCGGGATGCGAACCAAGACTGACTCTCCGTTGCTGATCGATCGCCGCGGCTTGCTCACCGCTCTCGGCGCGTTCGGCGGTGCGCTGCTCGTCGGCTGCAAGACCGACGCTGGCTCGACCGTCGATGCGTCCTCCGGCTCCGACTCGACCACGGCCGGCGCATGCGCGGAGACACCCGAGGAGACGGCCGGACCGTACCCCGACATCGACGGCATGATCAGCGATCCCGCGTTCTACCGCTCCGACGTCCGCGAGGACCGCACCGGGCTCACGCTCGCGCTCAAGCTCAAAATCGTCGACGCGGCGAACGCGTGTGCGGCGATCTCGGGAGCGAACGTCGAGATCTGGCACTGCGATGCCGGCGGCGTGTACTCCGAGTACGCGAACTCGATGAACCCGGGCTCGACGACGACGACGTTCTTGCGCGGCGTGCAGACCACCGACGCCGATGGCTACGTCACGTTCACGACGATCTATCCCGGCTGGTACCAGGGTCGGGCCACCCACATTCACATCCAGGTCTACAACGGCACGACCGTGGTCAAGACCACGCAGCTCGCGTTCCCCGACGCGACCAACACCGAGGTCTACGGCGGCGGCTCGTCGTACTACACGAGCGGCGAGAATCCGACGACAAATGCGCAGGACATGGTGTTCAGCGACGGCGACGAATACGAGCTCGCGACCGTCGACGGATCGATCGCCGATGGCTACACCGCGAGCTTGCAGGTCGGCGTCACCGGCTACGCGTAGCGCTATTCCCGAGCGCCGACATTGCGCGCGACGAGCGCTAACGCGACGATGCCCGCATGTCACTGGAAGGCCAGGCAGCGCGCGGTGCGCTGTGGACCGTGGCATCGAGCATCGGTGGTCGCGCGGTCGGCGTGATCGGCACACTCGCGATGACGCGGTTCCTCAGCCCCGACGAGATCGGCGAGGTCTCGGTCGCGGTGATCATCTGCATGACCGCGAACTGGGTCTCGGTCTTCGGGTTCGGTCAATACGCGGTCGTGCATGGCCGCGGCGACGACCGCACCGAGGTGATCTGGCATGCGACCGTGCTCTACGTCGGCCTCGGCGTGATCGCGCTTGGCCTGGTCGCGCTGTTCGGTCACTACCTGCTGCCGGTGTTCAACGCCGAGACCGCCGCCGCGTTCATCCCCGGAATGGCGCTCGCGCTGTGGATCAAGCGCCTCGGCGCGATGCCCGAACGCACGCTGACGATGGACATGAACTTCCGTGCCACCGGCGTGGCGCTCGCACTCGGCGAGCTGACGTACACCGTGACGGCGCTCGGGTTCGCCGCGATGGGCTGGAGCTCGATGTCGATCGTGATCGGCAACATCGCGCAGTCGACCGTCGTCGCCGCGGTGTTCATTCGCGCCGCGGGCATTCGCAGCTGGGCCACGCCGACGCCGCTGCGCTGGTCGCGATTCAAGGCGATCATGAAGTACGGCTGGCCGCTCGGCGTGCAGGGCATCGCGCACAACGCGTCGCGCTATTGGGACAACCTCGCGGTGTCGCACTTCTTCGGCACGGCGTCGACCGGCGCGTACAACATGGCCTACAACCTCGCCGACATCCCCGCGATCCAGGTCGGCGAGCAGATCGCGATCGTGCTGCTGCCATCGCTCGCACCGATGCCGCACGACCGCCGCGGCGCCGCGCTCGTCCGCTCGACCGCGCTGCTGTCGCTGATCATCTTCCCGCTCGCGGTCGGCCTCGGCCTCGTCGCCGACCCGCTGATCGCGGCGATCTTGCCGGCGAACCGCTGGCAAGAAGTTGCCCCGCTCTTGACCGTGCTCGCGTGCCTGTCGGTGTTTCGCCCGATCACGTGGGTGCTGTCGGCGTACATGGAAGCGGAGTCGAAGACCGCACGGACGATGTTCGTCGAGGTCATCAAGCTCGGCATCCTGCTCGGAGGGATCGCCGTGCTGTCGCGCTGGGGGCTGCGCGCGTCGGCCGCGGCGGTCGGCATCGCGTTCGGCGCGAGTGCGATCGCGGGCGTCGGGCTCGTGATTCGCGAGATCCCGAAGCCGATGCGGCTGATCATCGGGTTCTTGCAGCCGCTCGCGGCGTGCGCGGTGATGGGCGCGGCGGTATACGGCGTGCGCATGATCGCGCACGGCTGGGCACCGTGGCTGCAGCTCGTCGTCGAGATCGTCGTCGGCGCCGCGGCCTATGTCGTCGCCGCGCTGGTGTTGTGTCGCAACACCGCCAAAGACCTACTCGGACTCCTGCGCAAAGCGCTGAACAAGACCGCGTAGCTCCAACCCGGAGCGGCTGCTGCGCCGTTATGGAGCGACTGCCCGGAGACCGCTCGGCGCGACGCGGACTTAGCGCTGGCATCGAAGCTGCTCTTATCTCCGGCAAGAGGAGACCAGCATGACCCACGATCTAAGCGTTTCGTTCTTCGGCGTCCGCGGCTCGATCGCGACTCCTGGTGCGGACAAGGCCGCGGGTGGCAACACGTCGTGCGTCGAGGTCCGCGCGGGAGAGACCCGGATCATCATCGACGCCGGCACCGGCTTGGCCGCGATCGGCAACCAACGGATGGCGAGCGGCATGCGTCAGTCGACGATCCTGCTGTCGCACTTGCACTGGGACCACGTCGCCGGCTTGCCGTTCTTCACGCCGATCTACGTCCCGGGACATCGCGTCGAGATCGCGAGTGGCCCGAACGGCGTGATGCCGCTCGACCGCGCGATCCGCGAGTTATTTCGCGCGCCGTTCTTCCCGGTCGCGTTCGACGATCTCGGCGGCACGGTCACGACGCGCGAGCTCGCGAGCACCGATCAATTCATGATCGGCGAAATCAAGGTCACCACCGCGCGGCTCAACCATCCCGATCCGGTCTACGGCTTTCGGCTCGAGCACGCCGGGCAGACGATCGTCTACGCGACCGACACCGAGCACTTCGCGTGCGTCGACCCGACGCTGAAGAAGCTCGCGGCCGGCGCCGACATCTTGATCTACGACTCGCAGTACACGCCCGAGGAATATCCGGCGAAGGTCGGCTGGGGCCACTCGACGTGGCAAGCCGGCGCCGAGCTCGCGCGCGCGGCGGGCGTCGCTCAGCTCGTGCTGTTCCACCACGATCCGAACCGGACCGACGATCAGCTCGCCGCGCTCGAGGCGGCCGCGCGGGCGGCATTGCCCGGGACGATCGCCGCGCGCGAAGGACTCGAGCTGCGCGCGCATGATGCGGAGCGTGCGGCCGCCGCATGACCCAAGGCCGTGCGATGCTGTTCGCGATGAGCGAGCACGAGCAGCGCTTCGAGCTGCTAGCCGACCTCGGCGCGATGATCGCGGGCGAGGTCGAGCTCGATGACCTGCTCGCGACCTTCGCCGATCGAGTCGCCCGCGCGCTCGGCGCGGACCGCGCGACGTTATGGCTGATCGACGGCGAGACCGGCGAGATCCGCTCGCGCGTCGCGACGCTGCCCGAGCTCGTCGAGCTGCGCGTGCCGCAAGGCACCGGCGTCGTAGGACACGTCGCGCGCACCGGCGAGCTCGTCAACATCCGCGACGCCGCGGCCGACCCGCGCTGGGCCGACGACATCGCCGAGCGCATCGGCTATCCGACGAAGTCGATCCTGACCGCGCCGATCGAGCGCCGCGACCAGATCCGCGGCGTGCTCCAGGTGCTCAACAAGCGCGGCGGTGCGTTCACGCAACACGACGAGGCGTTCGTGCGGGTGCTTGCCGAGCAGATCGGGCGCGCGCTCGACTACACGACGTTGCGCGGCGGCGATGCGCAGCGCGGGCTCAGCGTCCGCGGCCGGTTCAACCACGTCATCGGCCGGTCGCCGGCGATGACCGCGGTCTACGACATGATCGGCAAGGCGGCGCAGACCGACGCGACCGTGCTCGTCCACGGCGAGACCGGCACCGGCAAGGGCTTGCTCGCGCGCGCGATCCACGTCAACAGCGCGCGCCGAGATCAGCCGTTCGTGCACGTCGATTGCACGACGCTGCCGGCCGCGCTCGTCGAGAGCGAGCTGTTCGGCCACGAGCGCGGTGCGTACACCGGCGCGGATGCGCGCGTGATCGGCAAGGTCGAAGCCGCGGACCACGGCACGTTGTTCCTCGACGAGATCGGCGAGCTGCCGCTCGCGCTGCAAGGCAAGCTGTTGCGCGTCGTTCAAGACCGCAAGTTCGAGCGCATCGGCAGCCGCGAGACGCTGTCCGCCGACGTCCGGCTCGTCGCCGCGACGAACCGCGACCTCGCCGCGATGATCGCCGCCGGCCAGTTTCGCAGCGACCTGTACTTCCGGCTGCGCGTCGTCGAGATCGAGCTGCCGCCGCTGCGCGCGCGTGGCGACGAAGACATCCTCGACCTCGCCGATCATTTCGTCCAGCAGCTATCGCGCCGCTATCGCAAGGGCCCGCTGCGGCTCGACGCCTCGGCGCGGCCCGCGTTGATCGCGTACAGCTGGCCCGGCAACGTGCGCGAGCTCGAGAACGCGATCGAGCGCGCCGTCGTGCTCGCGGCCGGGCCGACGATCGGCATCAAGGATCTCGGGCTGTCACCTCGCGTCACGACCGGCGTGATGGCCGCAGTCCCCGCCGCGGTCGCCGACGCGATCGTCCTGCCACCGGGCCTCTCGCTCGAACAAGCCGAGCGCCGCTATGCGGTCGCGATCCTCGAGCGCGAGGACGGCAACCAGTCGGCCGCGGCGCGCGCGCTCGGGATCAGCCGCAACAAGCTGGCGCGGCTGCTACGCCCGGCTACGGAATGACCTACGGCGCTGTCTCGTACGCGCCGATGTCGAACGCGGCGCCGAGCGGCCGCGAGTTGCCGTCGAGATCGTCGGCCAAGCCGGTGTCGACGCCCATGTCGATCGCCGGGCTGCCCGCGCCGAGGTGAAAGTCCGCGGTCGCCGGCGCGACGAGCAGCGGGTCGGCCGTCACGGTCGCGGTCGCACCGCCGGCCGAACCGGTGCCACCGAAGATCAAGTTGTTCGAGCCGCTGACGTCACCGAGCACGTAGCGTTCGGCGCTGGTCTTCGCGAGCATCAGGTTGTCGCGCAGCCGCAACGTCAACGCCGGCGCGGAGCTCGAATCGAAGTTGATCGCCGACGCGCTCGAGTCGCTCGTCATCGAGCCGCAGTCGTAGAACGTGTTGTTGTAGACGTCGACCTGGCCGCTGCCGATCGAGCCGTCGTTGTCGGTCGCTTGATAGACGTAGATGCCGGCGTAGTCCGACGACGCCTCGACCGGATCCGGGCCGGTGCCGACGCTGTAGATCACGTTGTTGTAGGCCTCGACCACGCCTTGCGACGGATCCATCGTCGAGAAGTTGATGCCGTCGCACACGGTGTCGTGGATGACGTTGTCGTGGACATGGACGTCGAACTCGTTGGGCCCGTCGGTGTCGTGGAACTGGATCGCGCGGCAGGTCTTGCCGTTGCGCACGACGTTCCAGCCGAGATCGAGGTGCGACGTCGCGAAGTAGACGCCGTGATAATACTTGCTGATCGAGGTGACGTTCGCCGCGGCGTCGTGGACGTCGTTGCCGTAGAACGCGAGGTTCGTCGGACCGACCGAGCCGTTGACGCAACCGGTGAGCCCGAAGCCGTTCGGGCACGAGATGTCGTTGCCGATCACGCGCCAACCGTCGCCGCCGCCCTCGAAGTCGAGCGCTTCTTGCGCGCCGCGCAGCGTGAGCCCGGCGATCACCCAGAAGTCGAACGAATCGCCGATCCCCGGCGTCACGATGCCGCGCTCGAGCCCGGTCTCCGCGCCGATCGTCGCGGTCGCACCCGGATAGCTCACGAGCGCCTTGGGCATCGCCGCGGTGCCGGAGTTGCCCGCGTCGTTCGAGCTCATCCCGAGCGCGCACTTGTACGACGCCGAGGTATCGACCGTGTCTTGCACGAGCGTGTCGCCGGCGTGCGCGCCGAGGTACGCGATGTCGCCCGCGGCGATCGTGTTCTTCGCCATCGGGATCGTCGCCCACGGGTGCGCGAAGCTGCCGTCGGCGCCGTCGCTGCCGCTGGTTGTCACGAAGTAGATGTTGCCGGCGCGCACCGTGAACATCGCGGCGTTCGAATCGGCCTTGCCCGCGACGTGGACGACGACCTCGCCGGTCGCCGCCGCCGCGCCGAGCTGCACCGTGACCTTCGTTTCGCTCCACACCGGATACGCGGCGACCGTTCCGCCGCCGACCGTGACGGTCGAGCTACTCTGCGCGCTGCCGAACCCGTTGCCGTAGATCGTCACGTACGCGCCGTTGCCGCCCTCGCCGCCGCTGTTCGGTCCGCTCGTCAGATCGGTGAAGAAGATCCGCGCGCCCGCGATCGGTGACGTGATCGCCCCGTCGCTGCCGCCGCCGGCGTCACCACCACCACCGCCACCGCCGCCACCGCCGCCACCGCATGCCGCGAGCGCGATCAGCGCGAGTGTCCTCATGCCACCAGGGTATCCGACGCCAGAGGTAATTTGCGCTCGCGGAGCGACCCCGGTTAGCCTCGAACCATGCGCGCACTCGCGGCTCTACCAACTCTCGCGTTGCTCGCGGCGCCGGCCCTCGCCGACGAAGGCGGCCATCCCGCCGAGAAGGGCACGTTCGGCGCCGGCATCATGATCGGCGAGCCGACCGGGGTTTGCGCGAAGCTCTACCTCAAAGACGATCAAGCGGTGCAAGCCGCTTTCGGATACGCGCTCGGCGGCGGTGGTTTTCAGCTCGCCGCCGACTACGTGTGGCACCCGTTCATCTTGCAAGACAAGGACTCGTTCGTGCTCCCGGTCTACGTCGGTCCGGGCATCCGGTTGATCGACTACTCGGCGGGCGAGACCGGCTCGAGCTACTTCGCGGCCGGCGTGCGCGCGGTCGTCGGTATGGTGTTCGACTTCAAGAACGTGCCGCTCGACGTGTTCGTCGAGGTCGCGCCGATCCTCGAGTGGCGGTTCGTCGACGCCGCCGAGAACAAGACGATCAGCCACGTCAACGTGACGCTCAACGGCGGCGTCGGCGTGCGCTACTACTTCTGAACGATCGCAGCTTCCGATCGCGGGTGTCCTGCGCTAGAACGGCTCGGTGGCGACGAAAGCGCGCAAGGGGAAGCCGGCGCCGAAGCTGGTGAAGGCGGCCAAGCCGGGGGCGGTCGCGAAGGCGTCCGACAAGAGCAAGCCTGCAAAGGACGACAGCGCGACCCGCGGCGATCGCAGCAAGCGCTTGCTCGACCTCGTGATGATCCTGCTGCGCGCGCGCACGCCGGTGACCTATCGCGAGATCCGCGATCAGTTCTCGGCGTACCAGACGCTCAACATCGAGGCCGGGTTACGCGCTTTCGAGCGCGACAAGGCCGACCTCCTCGACCTCGGCGTGCCGATCCGCTACGTCACGCCCGACGAGGACGACTCGCTCGAGGACGGCGGTTACGTCATCGACCTCAAGCGGTTCAAGATGCCGGCGGTCCAGCTCACGCCGGAAGAGATCTCCGCGCTCGTGCTCGCGGCCTCGGTCGCGCACGCGATGCCGGGCGGCGCGTATCCCAAGATCGTCGACCTCGCGCTCAAGAAGCTCGCGTTCGACCTGCCGGAGCTCCCCGACACACCGACCGAGTTTCCGCGGCCGGCGCCGAGCGGCCCGACCGTGCTCGTGCATTTTCCCGAGCAACGCGCGGCGCGGCCCGAGCTCGCCGACATCTACGCGACACTCGAGGCGGCGACTCGCCTGCACAAGCGCGTCACGCTGACCTATCAGACCGCGGCGACCGGCCTGACCTCGCGCCGCGACGTCGATCCGTACGCGCTGGTCTATCGCGAAGGCGCGTGGCTCGTCGTCGGGTTCTGTCACCTGCGCGGCGATATCCGGTCGTTTCGCGTCGATCGTATTCACGAGGCGATCACGGCGGCGAAGCCGAAGTCGCCGGACTTCGAGCGCCCGATCACGTTCGATGTCAAAGCCTACGCGCAGCGTTCGCCGTGGACGTTCACGAGCGAGGTCGCCGAAGAGGTCCAGCTCGCGCTCGCACCCGAAGCCGCCGAGGTCGCGAACGAGGATTTCGGGCCGACCGCGGTCAAGCGCGTCGACCAACACTTCACGCTGATCACGTTCGACTGTGCGAACCCCGAGTTCGCCGCGACGCGCGTGCTCGCCGCGAAGGGCGCGATCCGGGTCACGCGAGGCGACAGGCTGCGCGCGCGGATCGGCGACGAGCTCGCGGCGATCGCGAAGCACTACGACGTCACGCCGGAGCTCGGCGATGCGTGACCCCGGGCACCGGCTGCGCCGCTTGCTGTTCATCGTGCCGTACGTCGCGAAGCACCCGGAGGGCGTGCTGGTCGAGCAGCTCGCGAAGTTGCTCGGCGCCCCGCGCGACGAGCTCGTCGCCGACCTCGATCTGCTGTCGCAGGTCGGTCCGCCCGACGGCGATCCCGGCGAGTACCTGCTGGTCTCGGTCGAGGACGGCCGCGTGTTCGTCGATCTCGCGCATCGGCTCACCCGGCCGCTGCGGCTCACGCCGGCCGAAGGCTGCTCGCTGTTGCTCGGCATCCGCGCGCTGCGCGAGAGCGGCATCGCGCCGTTCGACGCGGCGATGCAGTCGGCGGAGAAGAAGCTGCTGACCGCGCTCGGCCGCGATGCGATGGAGGCCGAGAGCCTCGCGACCAGCACGATCGTCGCGGAGCCCGATGCCGCGGTCGCGACGCACCTGCGCGAGCTGGTCAACGCCGCGCGCAAGCACCTGCGGATCGAGATCGACTACTCGTCGGCATCGCGCCATCAAGCCGAGCACCGGCCGATCGATCCGTACGGCATCGTCCATCACGCCGGCGAGTGGTACGTGGTCGCCTACTGTCACAAGCGCGGCGACGTCCGCACGTTCCGCATCGATCGGATCTCGGCGTTTCGCCTCACCGGCGAGAAGTTCGAGCGCCCGGTCGACTTCGACCTCGAAGCCTATCGCCGCGAGCGGCTCTACGTGCCGAGCGCCGACGCGATCACCGTGCGCGTTCGTCTCGATCAACTCGCCGTGACCCGGATCGGCGCGAGCTGGCCCGTCGGCGAAGTCACGATGCACGACGACGGCTCGGCCGACCTGATCATCGACTGCGAGGGCTTCGAGTGGGTCACCGGCTGGGTGCTCGGCCTCGGTCGCCACGCGTGGATCGAGAGCCCGCCCGAAGCGCGCACCGCGATGCGCGAACGAATCGGCCGGATCACCGCCGAGCTGGTGTAGCTACGACTTCGGCGGGTTCGGATCGACGATCCACGCGCCGTCTTTCCAGATGTACGCGCGGGCGTTGTCGACGATCCACGCGCCGTCTTTCCAGATGTACGTGTTGTGCTTGCCGCAGCCGGTCACGTTGATCGACGTGTACGGCGCCGCTTTGTCGCCCGCCGCGGACATCACGAGCTGCGGCCGCTCGCACGCCAGATCATACGACGCACGCTCGTTGAGCGAGACGCCGTTACCTTGAGACTCGTGCCACCACGTATCCGTGCCGACCGGCGCCGTGCTCGTCGCGCACGCAACGAGCCCGAGCATCGCGGCGGCGGCGATTGTCCGGGACATGATTGGACCATACGCCCACTCCGGGCCCGCGTCTGCGTTATGACGCCGCGCGGGTGCCGGCGAGCAGCTTGTCGAGCTCGCCAGACTCGATGAGCTTCGCGACGTCTTCGGCCCCGCCGATGAACGTGCCCTTGACGAAGATCATCGGGAACGTCGGCCAGCCGGTCCACATCTTGAGCGCGGTGCGCCGCCGCCAGGTGCTGAAGTAGCTGCCGTACTCGAGATAGTGGAACGCGATGCCCTTCGCGTCGAGCGCCTTGCGCGCACGCTTCGGGAACGGGTTCTGCTTCATCCCGACGACGACGACATCGTGGGCAGCGACCGCGCCCTCGACTTCTTCGATGATGTCGGCGTGGTTCGTCGCGATCTTCTCGCGAATGGCCGGGTGCACGCGGTCGGCCGGGAAGAGCTTGCGCTGGGTCGTCATGGCGTCTAGCGCGACGCTACACCAGCCGCCTCGTCAGATGGGGAGGTTGCGAGCGGGCCCAGCGATGGTTTGTATATTGCTTATGTCCCGCAACGACACCACCGAACCTGCACCGAGCGCGCCCTCGACCGAGCCGGCTCGCGACACCGCGCCGGTGCCGTCAGCGCGGAAGCGCGCGCGCGCGACCAAGCCGTGGCAGGTCAGGGTTCACGAGCTGTTGACGCGAGCGGCGAAGATCTCGGCGAGCCACGGGGTGGAGGTCGATCCGTTCCTGCGCGGCGCCTGGTCGGCGTATGTCGACGTTCGTCCGGGCCTGCGCGCGTATCTCGAAGACATGCAGCTCAAAGCGCAGCTCGAGCAGCTGCGCGAATCCGGACGGATCGGGACCGCCTAGCGCGCCGGCGCTACTCTTTGACCGTGACCTTGATCATCTTCACCGGCGTCTTGGGGCGATCGCCCGAGCCGGTCGGTGTGGTCTCGATCTTCTTCACGATGTCCATGCCCGACGTGATCTTGCCGAACACCGGGTGACGCGACGGGCCCGGCGTGAACCAGTCGAGCCGTCCGTTGTCGATCGTGTTGATGAAGAACTGCGCGCCGCCCGAGTTCGGGGCGCCGGTGTTCGCCATCGACAGCGTGCCCGGCTTGTTCGACAGCTTGTGCTCCGGCGGATGCTCGTCCTGGATGCGGCCGAACGGCGAGTTGCCGGTGCCGGCGCGCGGGCTCGCCGGATCCTTCGAGAACTCGCAGCCGAACTGGATCATGAATTCGTTGATCACGCGGTGGAAGTGCAGCCCGTCGTAGAAGCCGCTCTTCGCGAGCTTGAGGAAGTTGCCCGCGGTGACGGGCATCTGGTCTTGGAAGATCTCGGCGGTGAACGTGCCGAGCGAGGTCTCGAACGTCGCGGTCGGATTGGCCATGGGCCAAGTCCTACCACGCCGATTTGCAGCGGTGATCGCTGCGCCGTGTCAGATCGGTTTCAGAACGCGAGCCCGAGCTCGGCTCGCGCCGATACGATCCAACTACTCGGCGCGGGCTCGTCCGGCGGCAACGGGTAGTTGGGTGCGTAACCCGCCGAGCCGATCACGAACAGCTGAAGCCCGATCTTCCCCGGGATCCGGTAGCTCGCGTGAACATCGACCACGCCGGCGAGTCCGCCGACGATGTTGCCGCCGTCGCTGAACAGCTCCGTGCCGAGTCCCAGCCCCGCATAGAGTCCGCCGACCAACTCGCGGTGAAAGCGCATGCCCGTTCCGACTTCGGTGAGCTGTTGCGACGAGGGGCCGCTCCCGACCTGCGTCTGAGCGACGTCGAGGTAGCCCACCCCCATCAGCCGCGCGGTTCCCCATCCGACCTCGAGACCCAAGACCCAGCCGATTCCGGACTCCGTGCCGAACGGATCGCCCTCGCCGTCGTCGTTAGTGTGAGCTTTGGTCGCGGTCACGCCGCCGCGCAGCGCGCCGACGGCGTGAATCTCGCTGTCCGGATCGATCGCCGGGGCCTCTGTTCGGCCCGCCGTGCTGCCGAGTGGCGGCGCGGGTGGATCATCCTCGGTCGGCGTCACCGTCGACGGCTGCGCGAACGCGTGCCCCGTGACGAGCAGCACGATCAGCAGCGCGAGCTTGAACATCTGCGCGCCCGGAGTTGCAGATCCGACGCCAGGTGCTCGCGCGAGCACTCACGCGCGGTTCGACCCGCGGTTACCTGCGTGTTTCCGGAATCCGCGACCGCGATGTCTCGAACCCGACGCCGTCTCTACGCCGTGCCGTCGATCGCGAGCGCGACCATCGCGACCAATTCCTGCGCGCCTTCGTGCTCGACGTTGGCCTTGATGAACTCGTGCAACGGCAGCTGCGCCTTCTCGAGCTTCGCGAGCGGCTTGCCCCGCGCCGCGGCGTCGAGATCTTCGTACGACAGCGTGCGGACGCGGGCGCCGGCGCGCTGAAAGCACTGTGCGACCAGGGCGCAATGGAAGATCACGTTGACGATCGCCTCGGCGCCGCCGAGATCGCCTTCGTGCGCGCTGATGAACTGCGCGACCGGCGTTTGCGATTGCACGAACCCCCCGACCAGCACCGCCGAGTAGTTCGGGTCGGACATCTTCTTCGACGCCTCGGTAACGACCGCGGCGACCTGCTCCTTCGACAGCTTCATGACTCCCCAATGGCCGTGATCGGCGGGCGTGCTCGGCAGAACCGTACCAGAGCCTCCGCGGTGAGCGCCGCGACCTCGGCCGCGAGGTTCGTACAAAACGCCTTGCGCGCCGGACCTGCGAAGTCGCCATGCGGCCGGACGAGCCGATCGCACGTGATATCGGGCTCGTTGTTGCGCAGCCGGGTCAGCCACGCGGCTTGGTACCAGCTGACCGCGGCGCGCAGCTCGGCGGTGACCGGGCCGGCTGGATCCGGATCGCCGAGCAGCTCGCCGAGCACCTGCTCGCCCGCGCGGATCGCCCCGCACGCGCCCTTGCCGGTGATCCCGCCTCGGCGCAGCGCTTGGTACGCCGGGGTCGGCAACCCGAAGGTCTCGGCGAGCGCGATACCGCAGCTGCGATGTGCGACCTGAACACCCTCGTACAGCACGAACGCTTTCTCGCGCGCGGTCGCGACGTACGCAGCTGCCTCGGCGGTCAGCGGCTGCTCGCTGGACTCGGCCATGGCGGAATGCTACTGCGGAGGGAGTTATCCGTCGAGAAATCGTGACGCCGACCGCCTTTCCGACCGGTGCTCCGCGGCTGCGCAGCTCGCTCGTGGGGTCGGCGACGCTGCACCTCGCGGTCATCTTCGCCCTCTGGTGGCTCGCTGCATCGAAGCACGCGAGCCCGGAGCTCGTCGATATCGACATCGCGCCGGAGGCGCCGCGGGTCGAGGCGCTGCCCCAGGAGGTCGAGAGGCACCAGATCGCCGCGATCGAGCCGGCGGCGACGGCGGCGCTGCCGGATCCGGAGCCGGCGATGGCAACGACCTCGATCGATGCGGGCGTACCCGATGCGGCGAAGCCCGATGCCGGGCTCAAGCCCGATGCCGCGCTCAAGCCCGATGCCGCGCTCAAGCCCGATGCCGCGCTCAAGCCCGATGCCGCGCTCAAGCCCGATGCCGCGGTCAAGCCCGATGCCGCGATCGACGCTGGGGACGCCGAGGCGATGGTCGCGATGAACCAGGGATCCGCGGCCGGTTCCGGATCCGCTGCCGCTGCCGGATCCGCTGCCGGTTCCGCTGCCGCTGCCGGTTCCGCTGCCGCTGCCGGTTCCGCTGCCGCTGCCGGTTCCGCTGCCGTTGCCGGTTCCGATTCCGCTGCCGCTTCCGATTCCGCCGCCGGTTCAAATTCCGGTTCCGGTTCCCAGGTTTCCTATTCTGGATCTGGATCCGGCGCGGGCGCGGAGAGCCTTCCCGCGGTCGCCGGCGCGCCGACGACCGCCGGCACCGCGGCGAATCTGCTCGCCTACTTTCCGGCGGGCCACACCGTCACCGCGCTCGTTCGCTTCGATCGCATCCGCGGCACCGAGTGGGCGAGAGCCGCCGAGCAGTTGTTTCGACCGATGCCCGACTACCGCGGGCTGTTCGGCGATCGAGACGCGGCGATCGCCGACAAGATCGACACCCTCGTGATCTCGACCCCGCAACCGCGTGACGCGACCGCGACGACGCTCGTGGCGCACACCAAGCTCGGGCGCGCAGCGCTGCGCGATCTGTTGTCGGCGAACCCGATCAAGTGGTCGACCGCGAAGGGCGGCATGCTCGGCGTGCGCGCCGGCAAGCTGTTTCCCGGCGACAGGCGCGTCGTGATCTCGCCGTGGTCGGGCTGGTTCTTGCTCGCACAGCCGCAGGATCTCGGTGCGATGACCGCGGCGACCGCCGGCGACCTCGATAGCGCGCGACCGCGCGGCAAGCTCCCGGGCTGGGTCGATGGCCTGCGCACGATCGAAGCCGAGTCCGGCGATCCGCGCGGGCCGGCGCTCGTCGTCACGCTCGCGATCGGCGGCGGCCGGCTGACGTTCCCCGACCTCGGCCTCGGCGTGACCTCGTTGCCGGGACCCGAGCGCCTGTCGCTGGCGATGGAGCTCGTGCCGCAAGGCTGGCTCGCGCGCGGCAACATCGAGTTCGCGAACGCGGCCGACGCCGAGGAGTTCGTGACCTCCGTCGGCAAGGCGCAGACCAGCCTCGCGAACAGCATCGCGCTCAAGCTCGTACTCGAGCGCCAGCACGTGTTCTCGGCGATCGTCGGGATGTCGTTGGCGCGGACGGAAGCGCGCGTGTCGTATGCCACGTCGCTCTCGATCGCGGATGCGCGCGCCCTGCTCGCGGCGGTC
Source organism: uncultured delta proteobacterium (assembly GCA_963848295.1). Classification (GTDB taxonomy): domain Bacteria; phylum Myxococcota_A; class Polyangia; order Haliangiales; family Haliangiaceae; genus JABFXX01. The sequence goes on from CAWKDB010000010.1 coordinate 2,267,067, forward strand.
GCGGTCACCCTCGACCAATACTTCGCGCACCAGCGCCCGTGATCCTGCACACTAGATGCATGCGAGTACGGGCGGTCGCCGTCGCCATCGTCGCGATCGCGACCGTGATCTCGTGCCGGCACCGCGATGCGAGTTGGCCGCTCGCACCCGTCGGCGCGAACGCTCTCGACGAGAAGCAGAGCCCGTATGCCGACGACGGCGCCGGATGGCTCGCGCGCGCTTCGGTCCACCTGTGGCTCGGCGGCGACGACGGCAGCGACACCCGCCCCGCGGTCACGGCGGTCGGCGGCGACGACTACGGCGGCAATCCGTTCGCGGGCGACCCCTACGGCGGGCAGAACTACGCCGGTTGGCAACCGCAATCGTGGGACGCCGACAAGCTCGATACGTTCGCGCCGAGCTACGAGACCAGCGACGGGTTGACCGGCGCGATCGAAGGCACGATCGCGTGGACCGGCGCGACTCCGGCGCGGCTGACGTCGTCATGTGGCGCGATCGAGCCGAGCTTGCGGGTCGGACCGCGCGGCGCGCTGCGCGGCGTGCTCGTCTACATCAACAAGATCGAGACCGGGCGCGAGACTCCGACCTCGAGCCGGCCGATGATCGTCGGCGGGACGATCGCGAAGCGCGGCTGCGGATTCGAGCCGGTCGCGCAGATCGTCGCACCGACCAGCACGACGAGCGCCGCCCCGCTCGCGATCTACGGCGACGATCGACCGGCGACGTTGCACATCACGAGCCCCGACGGCGTCGCCTCGACCGTCGCGCTGCAAGCCGGCGCGATCACCGCGGTCACCGTGCCGCCCGGCGTCACCCGCGTCGCCGACGAGGACGGGACCTCGGGCGCGGCCTGGGTCGTCGGACTCGATACGCCGTACTACGCGATCACCGACGACCGCGGACACTTTCGCATCGATCAGCTCCCGGACGGGCCGTTCGTCGTCACCGTGTGGGTGCCGCCGAGCCCGCGCGTCGGCGCGAACGGAACCGTGACCTACGGCGCTCCGATCGTGGTCACGCACAAGGTCAACGTCGTCGCCGCAAAGATCGCGGCGATGAACGTCGCGATCGGTCGTCGATAAGAACCGCTGCGCGTCGTCCGGCGCTGTCCGAGTTTCGGACAAAGCCGGCCGGACGGCGGACGGTTCCGGCCATCGCGATCGAGAGATCGCGAGCTTGCGCCGGCATCGGGCTTGCTCTTGCTGACCGTGACGCGTTGGCGTCGGAAAGCAGGGAGTCGTGCAGAAGCGAATGTTCAAGGTCATCACTCACATCGAAAAGAAGGGCGGCGGCGGCTACTGGATGCGGATCGGCAGCGGGTTCCCCAACAAGGACGACTCGATCAACGTCTATCTCGACGCGATGCCGAAGTCGCTCGAGTTCCAGTTGCGCGAGCTCGACGCCGAGGATCTCGCGAAGCGAGAGCGGTTCCAAGCGCGCGGCATCGGCCCGCAAGCGACCACCACCAGCAATCCACTTCCGTTCTGAAAGGACTTCGTCATGGTTTCGATCATCACAACGTGGTCGCGTCGGCTCGCGCCGATCGCGGCCGTCATGGCTCTGTTCGTGTCGATGGGCGGCAGCTGGTCGATCGCATCGGCCGCGCCAACCGCAGCCAGCACATCGGGCCCGCCCGGCTCGCTCGCCGCATCGCCAGCGGCGCGTCCGGCGAAGAAGTCGGCGCGCAAAGAGCTCGTCGGCAAGCTAAACCTCAACACCGCGACCGAGGACCAGCTGATGCAGCTGCCCACGGTCGGTCCGGCGAAGGCCGAACGCATCGTCGCGTGGCGCAAGAGGAATGGCAGCTTCAAGCGGATCGCGGATCTGCGGCGGGTCAAGGGCTTCGGCTACAAGACGTTCAAGCGGCTCGAGCCGTTCCTCGACATCAAAGGAGACAGTACGCTGTCGGACCGATGACGAGACCGGCCGCGGATCGCGAGCGCATGGGCGGCGGCATCGCCCTCGCGGTGATCGTCGCGGCGCTCGTGGCGTGCGGCGATAACACCTCCGGGCGAGTCACGATCGTGTCGTCCGAGTGGAGCGATGCGCTGCGCGAGTTTGCAGCGCTGACGCCGGGCGGGGGTGTGACCGTGGCAACCGGTGAGGCGCCGACCGCCGACGACAGCGGTTTCCAGATCGCGGTGGTCGACGACCCGGCGATCCCGCTCGAAGGCTATCGCTTCGATCTGGTGACCGGTAGCGAACGCACGTGGGCGGTCCACGCGCACGACGTGCTCGGAGCGCAGTACGGTGTGGCGGCCGCGCTCGAGCACCTCGGGTTTCGGTTTCGCCATCCGTACGACACCTACGAGCCGTCGCCTCCGCGGCCCGCGAGCGGAGATGACGGTGCGCTCGGCGTCGTGCATCAACCGCAGGTCCGCGTGCGCGGCTTGCAGCTTCACACGCTGCATCCGATCGAGAGCTACTGGGCGTTCTGGGAAGACAACCCCGACGACGCGCATCGAGTCATCGATTGGGTCGTGAAAAACCGCGGCAACTATCTCCAGTGGGTCGCGCTCGACGACATCCTCGACCCCGCTCGGCGCGCCTCGTGGCAGGCGTACACGCGCGAGATCATCGACTACGCGCACATGCGCGGGATTCGCGTCGGCATCAACATCCAGCTGTTCAGCCAGAGCAGCCTGCAGCAGGCGTTCACGCTCGTCGACAACGCGACCGATCCGGTGCCCGACCAGGTCGCGGCCAGGCTGCCGCTGATCGTCGATGACCTGCCCTGGGATGTGTATGCGCTGAGCTTCGGCGAGTTCTTCGATGCCGATCCGCAGGCATTCATCGACGCGGTCGACGAGACCGCGAGCGCGCTGTACGCGATCGCGCCCGGTGCCGAGATGCACGCGGTGATTCACGTCGGCGGCACGCAGCTCGTCACCTACATGGGCCAGACGATCATCTACTACTTCCTGGTCGCGTACACCGATCCGCGGATCATCGCCGACGTCCATACCGTCATGTACTACGACCTGTTCGAAGACGCGGGCGGCGCCTATCAGATGCAAGACTTCTCCGAGCATCGCGACTTCTTGATCTCGAAGATGTGCGCGAACCAGAAGGCGTCTTACTTCCCGGAGAACGCGTACTGGATCGCGTTCGACGATTCGGTGCCGCAGTACCTCCCGCTGTACATCCGCAGCCGGCTCTACGATCTGCAACAGCTCCAGGCCGCCGCGCCCGCGCCGTGCTCGCCGCTCGACGAGCACCTCGTGTTCTCGTCCGGCTGGGAGTGGGGCTATTGGCTGCACGACACGGCGTCGCTGCGCATGAGCTACGAGCTGCCGGCGTCGCAGGAGGCGCTGATCGCGGACCAGCTCGCACCCGATCTCGATCCGGTCGCCGCGACCGTCGTGTCCGAGCTCGCCGATGCGCAGCACGATGCGCTGATCGACGACCGACTCGCCCCGTACATCGCGAGCCGCGACGCGCTGATCGATGCCGGCCGCGCGATCGGCGTGATCTCGCAACCCGATCGCGTCACGTTCGACGACCTCGCGGCCGATCCGACGCAGATCGCGAGCTTCGAGGCAACGGTGATGCAACCGCTCGGCGAGTTTCGCTCCACCGTCGAGGCGCTCGCCGCGCGAGCCGACGCGCTGCACTTGCCCGACGGCGACATCTGGGCCGCCGAGCTGCGCGATGGCGTCGAGATCGATCGCGCGCGCGTTCGGTTCATCTACGCCGCGTACCAGACGACGATCGATCACCTCGCCGGCGACGACACCGCAGCGACCGCCGATCGCGCGCAGGCCCAGGCCGCGCTCGACGACGCGACCGCGATCGTCCACCGCCGTCACGCGAACCTGCACGATCCGCGTCCCGAGATCACCGGCAAGGGTGCGAACTACACGGTCTACGCGTTCGGCTACCTCTATCAAGCCGACACGCTGTGCTACTGGCACCGCGAGCTCGATCAGGTCGACGCGATCCTCGGCAACACGACGACCGCGCCGCCGTCGTGCGTGTTCTGATCGCTGGCGTCGCAGTGGCTGCCCACGAGTCTGCTCGGCTCGGCCTCGGGCTCGGGCTCGGGCTCGGGCTCGGTCAAGCGACTTCGGCCGCGACCGCGAGCACCTGCTCGCGCAGCCAGCGGTGGCGGTCGTCCGCGTGGTTGCGCTCGTGCCACGCGATCGCGATCTGGAACCGCGGGATCTCGACCGGAGGCGCCAGGCGCGCGATCCGGCGACGGTCGACGTGGCGGTCGACGATCCGACGAGGCAGCGTAGCGACGAGGTCGGTCGCCGCGACGATGCCCGGGACCGCGAGGAAGTGCGGCACCGCGATCGCGACGCGGCGCGACCGCCCGGCGACTGCCAGCGCATCGTCGACAGTGCCGCCCGGCGTGCCGCGCGGCGACACGAACAGGTGGGAGAGCTCACAATAGCGCGCCAGCGTCAGCTTGCCCTTCGCGTACGGATGGCCGGCGCGCAACAGGCACGTGAACGACTCGTCGAACAGGACCTTCTCGTAGGTCCCGGCAGCGCGGGCCTTGCCGCGCGGCGGCGCGATCACGAGATCGATCACACCGGTCGCGAGCTCCGGATCGCCCCAGTCCGCGAACGTGTGGATCCACAGGTCGATGCCGGGCGCGAGCCGGCCGAGCCGCTGCGCGAGCTGCGGCAACAAGACCGCCTCGGCGTAGTCGCCGGCCCCGATATGGAACGCGTGGCGCGCGGAGGCCGGATCGAACGCGTCGCCGCGCAGCATCCCGGCGAGCTCGCCGAGCAGCTTGCGCACCTGCGGCGCTAGCCGGCTCGCGAGCGGCGTCGCGACCATCGCGCCGCCCGGCCCGCGCACGAGCAGCGGATCGTCGAGCAGATCGCGCAGGCGGGCGAGCGCATGACTCGCGGCCGATTGGGTGAGCCCGAGCCGAGCCGCCGCGCGGGTGACATGGCGCTCGACGAGCAGCGCATCGAGCGCGACCACGAGGTTGAGATCCACTCCCGCGAGCTCGTCATGAGCGTCGTGCATGATGGCTATGATTATCATCGATTGGACTGATTGGAGCGGCGAGCGCATGGTGTGGGCACATCAGGAGGACGCCATGTATGCAATCGCTGGAGTTTCAGGTCATGTCGGTTCGGTGGTCGCGCAGACGCTGCTCGACCAGCGCAAGCCCGTGCGCGTGATCGTGCGCGATGCCGCGAAGGGCGAAGCGTGGAAGGCGAAAGGCGCCGAGGTCGCGATCGCGTCGATCGACGACGAGGCGGCGATGACCAAGGCGCTTACCGGGGTCGCCGGCGCGTTCTTGCTGCTGCCGCCAGACGTCACGACGAAGAAGCCGCTCGAGGACAACGCGCGGCGCACCGGCGTGCTCGCCCGCGCCGCGAAGGCCGCGAAGCTACCGCACATCGTGCTGCTGTCGTCGATCGGTGCCCAGCAGCCCGACGGCACCGGGCCGATCCGCGCGCTGCACCGCGCCGAGATCGAGCTCGCAGCGTCCGGCGCGGCGCTCACCTGTGTCCGGGCCGCGTCGTTCTATGAGAACTGGGGAATGGCGCTGGGCGCGCTCGCCCAGGGCGTGCTGCCCACGTTCATCCCGGCCGGCCTCGCCTACCCGCAGGTCGCGGCCAAGGACATCGGCAAGGTCGTCGCCGCCGCGCTCGTCGAGGGACCGGCGCGGGGCGCACCGCAGATCATCGAGCTCGCCGGCCCGCGCGACTACAGCGCGAACGATGCCGCCGCAACGCTGTCGACGATCACCGGCAAGCCGGTGAAGGCGCAGGACGCGCCGCTCGACGCCGTCGTACCGACCGTGACCTCGTTCGGTGTTTCGGCGCCGGTCGCGGAGCTGTTCCGCGAGATGTACGCCGGCGTCGTATCGGGCCGGGTCGCCCACACCACGGCCGGCGGCTCGGTGCGCCACGTCCGCGGTACGACCGAGCTCGCGGACACGTTGCGCGCGCTGGTCGGCAAGGCGTAGGTCGTCGACCTCGACGCGAATGCTCGAGGCGTAGAGCTTGTCGTCGGGCCGCTCGCCGGCCCTGGCTTTGGTAGTGTCGGCGCGATGTCGCTCCCCAGCCTCGGCGATGACGCCGTCTCGCTCTGTCGTTTGCTGCTGCGGATCGACACCACGAACCCGCCGGGCAACGAACGGCCCGCAGCCGAGCTGGTCGCGCGCGCGCTCGCCGACGTCGGTTATCAGCCGCAGCTGCTCGAGGCGCAGCCCGACCGAACGAACGTCGTCGTTCGCTATCGCGGCACCGGCGCGAAGCCGCCGTTGCTGCTCACCGCCCACCTCGACGTCGTCGAAGCCGATGCGACGAAGTGGCGGCGGCCGCCGTTCTCCGGCGAAGAGTTCGAAGGCTGCTTGTGGGGCCGCGGCGCGATCGACATGAAGAACATGGCGGCGATGTGCACCGCGATCATGCGGCGGCTCGCCGCGACCGGCGCGAAGCTCGAGCGCGACGTGATCTTTGCCGCGGTCGCGGACGAAGAGGCCGGTTGCGACCTCGGCTCGCGGTTCCTCGTCGAGCAGCACCGCGCGCTGGTCGAGTCGGAGTTCGCGATCGGCGAGTCCGGTGGGTTCTCGCTCCACCTCGGCGACACGACGTTCTATCCGATCCAGGTCGCCGAGAAAGGGTTCTGCTGGATCCGCGCGCGCCTCGCCGGCGAGCCCGGCCACGGCTCGATGCCGCGCCACGACAGCGTCGTCACGAAGCTCGGCGAAGCGCTGACCCGGATCGGCGCGGCGCAGCTGCCGGTGCACCCGACGCGCTACGTCGCCGAGTTCCTCGATGCGGTGCGCGCTCGCCAACCCGCGCTGATCCAACCCCTGGTCAAGCTCGTCGCGCGCCCGCACCTGCTCGCGCGGATCGCGCGGCTCGTGCCCGGCGCCGGCCTGGCGCGCAGCTTCTCCGCGTTGCTCGCGAACACCGCCGCGGCGACCGTCGTGCGCGCCGGCGCGAAGACGAACGTCATCCCCGGCGTCGCCGAGTTCGAGATCGACGGCCGCACGCTGCCGGGCCAGACCGACGAGGATCTGCTGCGCGAGCTGCGCGAGGTGCTCGGCGCCGATGTCGAGCTCGAGATCATCAAGTCGCAACCGCCGACGGTCACCGAGCCGGTCGCGTCGCCGGTGTGGGATGCGATCGCCCGCGAGATCACCTCGCGCGAGCCCGACGCGGTCGTGTTGCCGTATCTCATCCCCGGCTTCACCGACGGCAAGTTCTTCTCGCAGACCGGCGCGCGCTGGTACGGGTTCTCGCCGGTCAAGATCGAGAGAGCGTCGGGGATCCGGTTCGCCGACATGTTCCACGGCCACAACGAGCGCGTGCCGATCGCCGGGTTGCGCTGGGGTGCCGAGGTGCTCGACGCGGTCGTGCGCGATATCGCCGGAGTCATCGCGCCGTGAGCCGCGCGCTCGCGATCGCCGTGCTCGTCGCGTCGAGTTGCGGCAGCCCTCAGCGCTGCCCGGTCACGTCCGCGGCTCCGGTCGCCGGCGCGACGCCGTTCCTGTGGCGCGCGCAACGCGCCGATCACACCGGGCCGATCGTCTGGCTGTACGGCACGATCCACGACGCCGGCTCCGATGCGGTGCCGAAACCGGCGTGGGCCGCGCTCGACGCATCGCCGCGGTTCGCGTCCGAGCTCGGCGATGTCGAGCCCGATCCAGACGTGACGCGCGACCTCGCGCGGATCGCGCACGGCCCCGGGCTCGACTCGTTATTGTCGGCCGACGACTGGTACGACTTGCGCGATGCGCTCGGCGGTGTGATCAAGGAAGACAGCCTCAAGCGCGCGCGGCCCTGGTATGCGGTGTCGCTGCTGACCACGCACGCGACGGTGAAGACCGTCGCGATGGACACCAGCCTCGCGCAGCACGCGCGCGCGAAGTCGCTGCCGGTCGATCCACTCGAGACCTGGAAGGTGCAGCTCACCGCGCTCGATCGAGCCGTCACGATCAAGGATCTGGTCGAAGCGGTGCATCTGCGCAAAGAGATGACGTGCGATCTGTCGCGGATGTCGACCGCGTACGGCGCGGGTGACGCGGCCGCGCTCGAGATCATGCTCGACGTCGGCCACTCGCCGGTGTTGCTCGACGCGCGGAGCGCCGCGTGGGTGCCCGAGATCGAGGCCTACTTCGCGACCGGCGGCGCGTTCATCGCGGTCGGGCTCGGCCACCTGCTCGGCGAGGCCGGCTTGGTCGCGCGGCTCCAGCACGACGGCTACGTGGTCGAGCGGGTCGCGCCGTAGCTCCGTCCTAACTCGGCAACTCGCGCAGGTGGCGCAGCGGAATCAACATCAGCGGCGCGGCGAGGCCGATCAAGACGCCGAGCCACACCGCGGATCGCGTCGAGCTCAGCTCGGCGACGACGCCCGCGACGATCGCGGCGATCGGCAGCACGCCCATCGTGCACACGTGGATCGCCGCGTTCGCGCGACCGAGCACGCTCGCCGGCAACACGGTCTGGCGCAGCGTCACCGCGTGGATCAAGAACACCATCGCGAACCCATCGCCGATCAGCTGATGCGCGGCGAGCAAGCCGATCGCGCGCACCGGTGAGCCGCTCGCGAGCGGGATGAACAACCCGGCGCCGAGGCTGATCGCCGAGGCGATGATCACCGCCGGCCCGAAGCCGAACGAGCTCGCGAGCCGGCGCGCGAGCAAGGCGCCGCCGAGCGCACCGACGCCACCCATCGCGATCACGATGCCGAACGTCGCCTCGGACAGGCCGAGCACGCGCAGGCAATAGATCGGGTACAGCGCGCTGAAGAACCCGCCCGCGATCGACCACACCATGTGCGCGAGCGTCACCGACCGCACGTAGCGATCGCCGAACACCGCGCGCAACCCGATGACGAGATCGTGCAGCCCGAGCTTGCCCTCGGAGCTCGCCGCCAGCTTCGGCCGCGCGCGGATCCGCCCGAGCATCACCGCCGACCACACGTAGCCGAGCGCGTCGGTGACGACCGCGAGCGGCGCGCCGATCGCCGCGATCAACACCCCGGCGACGGAGGGCCCGGCGATCTCGGCCGCGCTGTCGGTCGCGCCGAGCTTCGCGTTCGCATCGGCGAGCTGATCCGCGCCGACGATCGCCGGCAGGTACGCGACGTCGGTGATCTGGTCGAGCGCCGACGCGGCACCGACGATCGCTCCGACGATCATCACGTGACCGATCGACAGCGCGCCGAGCGCCCACGCGAGCGTCAACGAAGCGACGACCACCGCGCGCACGACGTCGGCGATGACCAACAAGCGCCGCTTGTCGCCGCGATCGGCCATGCCGCCGGCGAACACCGCGAACACCACGCCGGGTGCGAGCTGGACCGACGCGAGCAACGCGACGATCGAATCGGGCTCGCCGAGCACCTTGACCGCGATGATCGGCAACGCGGTGCGCGTCACGCGTGATCCGAACGCGCTGACCGCTTGCGCCGACCATAGCCGAACGAAGTCGGCGTTATCCGTCAGCGACACGCGCGCCGCAGGTCAGAACGGAATGTCGTCATCGGGACCGCCGCCGCCGCCGGACGATCCGCCGCCGCCGTAGCCGCCCATGTCCGCGTCACCGGGAGGTGGCGGACCCTCGTCGCGGCCTTTGCCACCGCCGCCACCGCCGCCGCCGCCCTCTTTGCCGCCGAGGAACTGGACGTCGTTCGCGATGATCTCGGTGATGTAGCGCTTGTTGCCTTCCTTGTCGTCGTAGTTGCGGGTCTGGATCCGGCCTTCGATGTAGACCTGACGCCCTTTCGACAAGTACTTCGAGCAAATCTCGGCGCGCTTGCCCCAGATCACGACGCGGTGCCACTCGGTGCGATCCTGGCGCTGGCCGTTCTTGTCGGTCCAGCTCTCGTTCGTCGCGACGCGGAGCTCGCACACGCCCTGCCCGCTCGGCGTGTATCGCATGTCGGGATCGGCCCCGAGGTTGCCCACGAGAATGACTTTGTTGACTCCGCCGGCCATGACGTCCTCTTTCTAGGTGAGCTGGCCATACCACGCGGCCCTGACAAGAGGTCGTCGCGCGAGCACGACAGGTTCAGTGACACGAGCGTCTTGTTTGCCACGGCGGTTACCCGGGCGAGCGGCCTCGATCGGATGCCGCAAAAAATCTGCGATGCATCGATGGGACTTGCGTTACGTGGCGCAGCGCGATCGCGCCGTCGCAGAGCGCCGGCCCGGCGTCATCGCAAAGGTTTCGTCGCGGCTGCCTGGCTCGGCGCGCCACTACAGAGTCGCGGCTGCCTTGCGCGGCGTCACCGCGAAGGCTTCGCGCGGCTGCCTGCGAGGGCGCCCCGGACCCGCGCGGGCGACGGCGCTGACGGTGGCGGTTCCCGGCGCCTCCGCGGAGCGACGCCGCTGCGCGGCGATCGCGCTGCGCGCGAGTTGGAGTGTCGACCGCGAGGCCGAGCGTCTCTTCGCGCGCCTGCCCTGCTCTCCGGGGCATCCCTCGCGGCGACGCCGCGCTCAGCGACGAGATCGCGTCCTCGCTCCACACTCGACTGTCCTGATCTGGGACAGCTGGAGCGTCGCAGCCAACGGGAAGCGCGGCTAGCCCGCGCTCATCCTCTTACCGAACACACGAAGTGCCGACGTTCGTACCTATGCGAATGGGACTGGTCCGTGGCAGGTCCCCGAGCGGTCTCAGGACGGATATTCACTAGAAGTCGAGGATGACTTCGATTTAATCAAGGTCTGTACTAGTCGGTCTAGACTGCGCGCTTGATGAAGCTCGTCTTGGCGTGTGCAGTCCTCGCGTGTAGCTGCAAATTATCGTCGACGACGCCGCCGGCTCCGCCTGCCGCGCCGAACGATCATCAGCTCCACGTCACCGAAACGCTGGAGACCAACGGCATTCGGCTCCATGTCATCGGCACAGGCGTCTCGATCGCCGATCTGCGGCTCCCCGACTGGGAGATCGCGCCGATCAAGGGCGCCGCCGACATCGCCGCCGATCTCCACATGCTGCACGTCAAGACGCGCGACTACCGCACGGCGACCGGTGAAGCGACATTGCGCTGCAACGGTTGCGCGATCGGCGGCGGTCCAGCGCGCGGCCTCGGCGGTGCGATCGGCAGCGACACGACGTCGCAGTTCGCGTTCCCGGTATACACGATCGATCGGCTGGAGGCGCACGTCGTGTTCGCCAAGGGCAGCGCGGATGTGACGACCTGGTCGTTCGAATCCAAGGACATCCCGTATCTCGTCGTCACCGCGCATCTCGATCTCGCGGCGGCGCTCGGCGACTCGAGGGCGAGCATCTGCGTGCGCTTCGGGACGACGACCGCGGTGCCGCCGGATTCGTCACTCGCGCGGACGCTCGCCGGCGCGGGCATCGCCGTCGACGCGAACGGCCACTTCAACGTCAAGCTCGCCGGACATCTCGACGCGCTCGCGCCCGAAGGGTTCGGCTGCGATGGCGCAGTGCCGCCGCTGCCAGCTCCAACACCACCAGCGGAGCCGGATGACTTCGACAAGCAACTGAACGTCGACGTCGCCACGATCGACGACACGCATCGCACCATCACGCGAGCGCTCTTCGACAAGATCGTCGCGGACCCGCTGGTCGCCACGAGAGGCGTGCGCGTGGTCCCGACGATACGCGATGGCAAGCCGGACGGTTTCCAGTTCTACGCGATTCGACCGAGCTCACTGTTTGCCCGGATCGGCCTGAACAGCGGCGACACCATCCGGCGCGTCAACGGGGTCGAGATCACGACGACCGAACAAGCCCTCCGTGTCTATACGAAGCTTCGCGAGGCGACGGCGATCGAGCTCGACGTCCTCCGCCGCGGTAGGTCCATCAAGCTGACGATCTCGATCATCCACTGACTTGCGGTAATCGCGCTCGTCGACGGCGCCGTCGCTATCGGGTAGTAGCGCATCTGCTAGGCCCGGCGGCACGACCCCGCGTGCTACAACCGCGGCGATGTACAGGCAGTTGCGTCTCGCGGTCGTGATCCCCGCGTACAACGAGCAGCGCGCGATCGCCGAGACCGTGGCGTCGGTGCCGAGCTTTGTCGATCACGTCATCGTCGTCGATGATTGCTCGAGCGACGACACCGCCGACCGAGCGGCCGCGGCGAATCCCGGTGCCGAGGTCGTGCGCCATCCCGCGAATCGCGGGGTCGGGGGAGCGATCGCGACGGGCTATCGCCGCGCACTCGCCGCGAATGCGGAGGTCGCGGTCGTGATGGCAGGCGATGGCCAGATGGATCCGCGCGACTTGCCGGCGCTGCTCGATCCGATCGCGAGCGGCGTCGCCGAGTACGTCAAAGGCAATCGGTTCTTGCATCCCGAGGTGTGGACCGCGATGCCGCCGGCCCGGATCGTTGGCAACGTGCTGCTGTCGACCGCGACGCGCGTGACGTCGGGCTACCGCCATCTGTTCGATTCGCAGTGCGGCTACACCGCGATCTCGCGCAGCGCGCTCGAGCAGATCGATCTCGACGAGCTGTTCCCGCGCTACGGCTATCCCAACGATCTGCTGTCGCGCTTGCGCGTCGTCGATGTTCGCGTCGTCGACGTGCCAGTGCGCCCGATCTACGGCGAGCACTGGAAGAGCGGCATCAACTTCGGCACCGCGCTGCATCCGATCCCGTGGGTGCTGCTGCGCTCGTGGGGCAATCGGCTCGCGGCACAGGCCGCGCGGCGGCGCGCGCGATCGTAGTGCGGGTCGGGTTCGTCACGACGTCGTACCCGCGGTTCGCCGGCGATCCGGCCGGCAGCTTCGTCGCGGCTCACGCCGCCGCGGTGCGCGCGCTCGGGCACGACGTCGAGGTAATCGCGGCGGGCGACGGACCCCGTAAACGGGGGGCCTTCGACCTAGGGTTTCGGCTGTCCTCGCGTCGCCGGACAGCCGAGCGATCGATTGGCCTCGGGACCGGCCGCGTGCCCGATACGCGGCTGTTCTATAGAGGCGGCGCGCCCGAGGCGCTCGAGCGCGGCGGCGTGCGCACCGCGCTCGCGGCGGCGGCGTTCACCGCTCGGTTGACTGCGGCGGTCGCGGCGCGCGCGTCGCGGTGGGATCTGATCGTCGCGCACTGGCTCGCGCCGTCGGCGATCGCGGCGTTGCCGTCGCGCGTCCCGTTGCTCGCGATCGCGCACGGCGGCGATGTCCACGCGCTGCGCCGCGCGAAGCTACTCGCACCGTTGCTCGCGGCGTTGCGCCTGCGTGGAGCGAAGCTCGCGTTCGTCAGCGCCGAGCTGCTGGAGCTCGCCCGCGCCGCGGCGCCGTCGCTCGCGCGCTGGCTCGACACCGCCGCGATCGTCCAGTCGATGGGCGTCGACGTCGCGCGGTTCGCCGCGATCGGGCGCGCGCCCGAGACGCCGCCGATCGTCGCGGTGATCGGCCGGCTCGTCGCGGTCAAAGGCGTCGATGTCGCGCTCGCCGCGCTGCCCGCCGGTGCTCGGCTCGTCATCGCAGGCGACGGTCCCGCGCGCGCAGAGTTGCAGCGCGTCGCCCGCGATCAGCGAGACGTTGGCCCGACCAGGAGCGGTTGGATCGACCGCCGGGACGTGCGCCCGGCGAGCAGCAGCGCCGGCGCTTGGATCGACCGGGTGCAGTTCGTCGGCGAGCTCGATGCCGCTCGACGCGATCAGCTGCTGCGTGCGGCGTCGGTCGTCGCGATCCCATCGCGCGTGCTCGCGAATGGCCGATCCGAAGGCACGCCGGTGGTCGCGCTCGAAGCGCTCGCCGCGGGAGTCCCGGTCGTGGCGTCGGCGGTCGGCGGGTTGCGAGATCTCCCGGTCGCGCTCGTGCCGCCCGATGACCCGCGCGCGCTGGCCGCCGCGCTCGCCCGCTGCCTGGCAGATCCACCTGCCGCCGCGACCCTGCGCCGAGCCGCCGCCGCCTTCGATTGGGCCTCGGTAACCGCCCGACTTCACGGTCATGCGGGCTATGGCTGCGCAACCGCGACGCCAGCGCACGGGCCCTAACGCGTAACGCCGTACGCACCTCGGTCGGACCGCATGTTGCCAACCCGTTGCAATCACGTGACGATCGCCACCGATTCGTGCGATGAATGGCGCTTCGGTGGCGGCACGGTTGCTGCTATTTCCCGAGTCATTGATGTCTGATCGCCCGCCGTTCGACGTTTCGCTCATCCTGCCATTCGGGGACGACGAGGAGGCGGTGGGCATCGCCGTCCGTCGCACCGCCGAGTACCTGCGCGGGCTCGGCGTCAGCTTCGAGCTGCTCGCGATCGACGAAGACTCCGGCGACAACTCCCACGCGGTGCTCGCGCTGCTCCGCGCCGAGGTGCCCGAGCTGCGGGTGACCCACGCGCCGGGCCGCGGCCGCGGTGTCGATCTCGGCGCCGCGCGCGCCCAGGGTACGCTGCTCGCGGTGACGACGACCGATGTCGCGAGCGCTTCGCTCGACGGCCTCGGCGAGGCGTGCCGCCGACTGCTCGACGGGCAAGGCGACGCCGAGGTCGCGCTCGGCCGATACACGGTCGCCCATCGCGTGCGCGCGCTCACCGCGTTCCGCGGCGCTCGACTACTCGGTGCCGCGATGCATCGCCGGCTCGGCAAGCGCCTGCAAGTGCGCAACCTCGCAGTCCGGATCGGGACCGCCGGCGGCGCGATCGGCGCCGGTCAGGCTCGCGGCGGCGCCTTCGGCCGGTTGTTCGCGCGCACGACCCGCGTCGCCTAACGCGGCGGTCCCGTAAACGGGACCCCTCGGCCGTAAGGATTCGGCCGTCCTTGCTTCGCCGGACAGCCGAGCGACCGATCGGCCTCGGGGCTGCTATCATTTGGTTGTCATGGGCTGGGTCTACGGAATCGCCGCGATCTTCTCGCTCGGCTTCCTGATCGTGGTCCACGAAGGCGGTCACTACTTCGTCGCGCACTGGTGCCGGATGCGCATCGAGCGGTTCAGCATCGGTTTCGGGCCGGGCATCCTCAAGCGCCGTTCGAAGAAGACGGGCACGGTGTTCCAGCTCGCGCCGATTCCCTTCGGCGGCTTCGTCGAGATCCGCGGCATGAACATCGCCGAGGACGTCGATCCCGACGACAAGTTCGCGTACCCGAACCGGCCGGCGTGGCAGCGGTTCGTCACGATCTTCGCCGGGCCGGCCACGAACTACATCTCCGCGCTGGTGCTCGCGCTCGCGCTGTTCACGTGTCACGGCATGGACAGCTCGTGGCGCTGGTACGCGGTCGCCGGCGTCAACGATGCTTACGACGCGTACGGCAAGCTCGAGGTCGGCGACCGGATCATCGCGATCGATCACCACGACATCTTGGCGATCGGCGACTACACGCTGCCGAGCGGCGAACATCTGCACGGCGATAACGCCGCGTTCAAGAAGTCGCTCGCGGCGAAGAAGGGCGCGCCGGTCACGCTCACCGTGTTGCGCGACGGCAAGCAACTCGACCTCACGCTCAAGCCGAAGCTCGAGACCGAGAAAGAAAAAGATGGATCGCCGATCTATCGGCTCGGCATCTCGCTCGCGCAGGAGCCCGACGTGCTCGACGTCGGCGTCGTGGCCGCGGCGGTCGGCGCGTTCGAGTATCCAGTCGAGCAGACCAAGGCGATCGCGACCGGGCTGTGGCAGATCGTGACCCGCGAGCAAGAAGCGGATCCAGGTGGTCCGGTGCGGATCTTCGACGAGTTCTCGCGCGCCTGGCAGCTCGGGTTCGTGCCGGGCATCAAGCTGTTGATGGTCCTGTCGGTGTACCTCGGGCTGTTCAACCTGCTGCCGTTGCCCGCGCTCGACGGCGGGCGGCTCGTGTTCCTCGGCTACGAGATGGTCACGCGCCGGCGCGCGAACCCAAAGATCGAGACGATGATCCACATGGGCGGCATCATGGTGCTCGGCGTCGTGATGGTGCTCGTGACGCTGCACGATCTCAGCGTGTTCTAGCTGCCCGCTCGGACGTGGGCGACGCGGTCGGCCGCGCTACAGTAGAGCGCGTGATCACCGGCGACGTCCTCGATCGGATCCCGACCGAGCCGGGCGTTTATCTATTCAAGGACGCGCGCGGCACGGTGATCTACGTCGGCAAGGCGAAGAACCTGCGCGTGCGCGTCCGCCAGTACTTTCGCGAAGGCGGCGACGAGCGGCTGTTCGTGGCGGCGGGGTTCCTCGGGCGTGCGGCGGCGGACGTCGAGACCATCGTCGTCACGGTCGAGAAGGAAGCGCTGCTGCTCGAGAACCACCTGATCAAGAAGCATCAGCCGCGGTTCAACGTGAAGCTGCGCGACGACAAGCAGTACCTCGTGTTGCGGTTGTTGGATCCGGAGCCGAGCGCGCCCGGTGCCGCGAAGCGCGAGGTGTTCCCGCGCGTCGAGGTCGTGCGCAACATCCGCGACGACAAGGCGAACTACTTCGGGCCATATCACTCGGCGACGTCGGCGCGGCAGACGCTGCGCACGCTCAACCGCCACTTCCAGCTGCGGACGTGCACCGATCACGTGCTCGAGACGCGCGGCCGACCGTGCCTCCAGTATCAGATCAAGCGCTGCTCGGGGCCGTGCGCGATCGACGTCGCGCCGGCGCACTACGCCGAGCAAGTCGAGGACGTGAAGATGTTCCTCGCCGGCAAAGATGGCGAGCTGCTCAGCCGGTTGCGGACGCGCATGGCGGCGCGCGCCGAAGCGGAAGACTTCGAGGTCGCCGCGGCGCTGCGCGATTCGATCGCCGCGGTCGAGCGCGCGCTGACCCGGCAAGACGTCGTGCAGGAAGACTTCGTCGATCAAGACGTGTGGGGCCTGTATCGCGAGGCCGATGTCGTCGAGGTCGTCGTGTTGTTCATCCGCGCCGGCAAGCTTGTCGGGCGCCGCACGTTCCAGCAAAAGGACCAGGAGTTGCCCGATGCCGAGGTCATCGCCGAGCACGTCCAGGCGTACTACGCGAGTGGAACGTTGATCCCGGACGAGGTCGTCGTCGGCGTCAACCTCGAAGCGAGCGAGGCGCTCGCCGAGTGGCTCGGCGCGGCGCGCGGCAAGCGCGTCAAGCTGGTCGAGCCTCGCCGCGGCACACGCGCGCGGTTGGTCGAGCTCGCCGATCGCAACGCGGCGGCCTCGGCGGCGTCGCGGCAGAGCGCGGGCGGAGATATCGACGCGATGCTCGCGAAGGTCGCCGAGCGGCTCGGGCTGCCGCGGCCACCGCTGCGCATCGAGTGCTTCGACATCGCGCACATCCAGGGCACCGAGACCGTCGCGTCGATGGTGACGTTCGTCGACGGCGTGCCGGCGCGCTCGCTGTACCGCAAGTTCAAGATCCGCTCGGTCGCGAACGACGACTTCGCCGCGATGTACGAGGTGCTGACCCGCCGGTTCAAACGCACGCAGGGCGACGGCGATCCCGCGTGGGCGCGGCCCGATCTGCTCGTCATCGACGGCGGCAAGGGTCAGCTCGCGATGGCGGTCGCCGCGCTCACCGATCTCGGCGTGCCGCTCGGCGGCGAGACCGGCGTCGAGATCATCGGGCTCGCCAAGGAGCGCGACCTCGAAGCGGGCAGCGCACCCGATCGGATCTATCGCAGGACCGTGAAGGACTCGATCCCGCTGCGCGCGAACTCGCCCGAGCTGTTCGTGCTCGCGCGCATCCGCGACGAAGCGCATCGGTTCGCGAACACGTTCCATCGCGATCGCAGGAGCAAGCGCACGCTGCGCTCGGAGCTCGACTCGATCCCCGGCATCGGCGAAGGCCGGCGGCAGAAGCTGCTCAAGCACTTCGGCAGCGTGCGCGCGGTGCGGCTCGCGACGATCGACGAGCTCGCGAAGGCGCCGGGCATGACGCGCAAGGCCGCCGAGGCGATCGCGAAGTACTTCGCCGAGCACGCGCCCGACGTCGCGGCCGAATAGCCTATTGGTCGCCGTCGAGGATCAGGACGAGCGCGCTGTCGGATTGCATCTTCGCTTGGGCGCTCGCGCGCTTCACCCATTGCGCGAGCATCGCGATGCCAGCGTGAACTTCTTCGCGCGTCATCGAGCCGCGCTGTTCGGGATCGTAGGTCTTGACGGGTAGCGTCTCGAGCTTTTCGCTCCACTTGCCGGCGAGCTCGCGCTGCCACGCCGCGAGTGACTCGCCGTCGATGCACGACAGGATCGGCCAGCTGACGTTGAGGCTCGGGCGCGCGAACGGAAACGCGAGCGATGCCTTGCCCCACTGCTTCGCGATCGTCTTCATGCCGAGCGCGTGAAACACCGGGTTCCACAGCCCGAAGTCCTCGCTCGGCATGTAGCTCGCTTGCAGCGTGCCGAGCGCTTCGCCGTACGCGTGCAACACGAGCGTCGTCACCCGCGCGTACTTGTACGCCGCCTCCGGATGCGGCGAACCGCGGCGCAGTGCGGCGAGCGCCGAGTCGACTGGCTCCGGATCATTCTCGCCGTTCGCGAGCGTCATGATCACGTCCTTGAGGATCGGGTTGCCCTTGAGCTTGCTCTTCACCGTATTCGGCTCGAGCGCCGCGGTGCCGAGCAAGCTGGTGAGCTTCTTCGGCGAGACGATGAAGCCTTCGACAAAGCGCTCGGACATGCTGCGATACTACGGCAACGCGACCACGCGGTGCGCCACGCCTTGCCGAGTCACGAGCCAGGCCGGCGCGCCGTCGGCGTCGGGATAAAATGTCAGGTCGCCGGTCTCGCCGTCGATCGTCGCCGAGAATTCGTTGCCGCCGACCTGCGTCAGCGGCGTGTCGTAGACGTTCATCGCCGGCGCGCTCGCATAGAGCGCGTTGCCATCGAACCGCACGCTGACCTCGCCGAGCACGTACGGATCGAAGTAGCTCCCCGCCTCGCTCGCCCAGGTCGCCGGCGCGGTCGCGTTGTCGGGCGCCGACACGTCGGCCACGCCGAGGAACTCGTCGATCGCGCGCTCCGCGACGTGGGATGGCTTGCGACCGGTCGCGTTGAACAAGACGACGACCGCGAATTGTTGGTCCGGCACCATCCAGAGCGACGACTCGTAGCCCGGCTCGGAGCCTGAATGACGAACCACGTGCAGCCCCTTCCAGCCGTCGCGGACGTACAGCCCATAGCCGTAGCGGTCGCGATCATCCGCGGTGTCGTGCGGATCGGCGTGCTCGGTCTCGAGCTGGGCGACCGACGTCGGCTGCAACATCGCGCCGCCGTTCGCGAGCAATATCTGCGCGAGGCTCGCGTAGTCGAGCGCGCTCGCGATCACGCCGCCGGCCGGCCGCGTCGCAGAGCACGTGTAGGCGTCGGGCTCGTAGTAGAACGTGCCGCCGTCGTCGTGAACATGGCCGGTCGCGTGATCGCCCGCGGTCGCCGCCTCGACATCGAACGTCGCGGTCGTCATCCCCGCCGGGCCGAACACTCGAGCCGCGGCGACATCCTCGTACGATTGGCGTGCCGCGCCTTCGATCGCCCAGCCCGCGACCCCGAAGCCGCGATTCGAGTAGTTCCAGACCTCGCCCGGCGGCGTCCACAGCGGCTCGCCCGCGTTCTGCGCGAACCACGTCGTGCGATCGACGGCGCAGTCGGTCGACGCCGAGACATCGGGGATCCCCGACGTGTGATCGAGCAGCTCGGCGACGGTGATCGTGCTCGGATCGAACCCGGGCGCGAGGCCGATCGGCGCGTACTCCGTGACGGGATGATCGAGCGCGAGCTCGCCAGTCTCGACCAGGCTCAGCGCGGTCGATGCGGTGACCAGCTTCGACAGCGACGCGACGCGAAACAGGGTGCCCGCATCGACTTGATCGTCGGTGCCTTCGCGCTTCGTTCCGACTCCCGCCGCCGCAAACAGTTGCCCGTGGTCGACGATCGCGATCGAGGCGCCGGGAATGTCGTGATCCATCATCTGCTGTTGCAGATATGACAACACCGCCTGGAACCGGGGGTCGTTGGCACTACCGCTCGTGACGACCGTCGGTGGCGACTCGGTCGTGCAGGCAGCGAACGAGAGTAAAGCGAGCGTTAAGGTCTTCATATGTGCCAAGACCGCGCCGCGCGCGCCGGTGTTGTCTCCAGAACCGGCAAACCGCGGCTCGCGGGTCGTTAAGAAGCGATGACGCTCCGTGGTACGTTGATCCGCGGTGAGCGGGCTGTTCGCATTTCTCGGTCGTCAAGCGATCTTTGCGAGCGACCTCACGGTGCACGCATACGAGCTGCTGTATCGCGACAGCTTCGAGAACCGCGCTCGGTTCAGCGACGCGAACCAGGCGAGCGCCGCCACGATGTTGAGCGCATTCGTCGAGCTCGATCTCGACGCGTTGATCGGCGACAAGCCGGTGTTCGTCAACTTGACCGAGGATTTCCTGCTCGGCCGCCATCCGATGCCGCTCGAGCCCGGGCGCGTCGTGCTCGAGGTGCTCGAGACCGTGCCGGTGACGCCGGAGCTGCTCGCCGCGTTGAAGGCGTTTCGCGCGCGCGGGTTTCAGATCGCACTCGACGACTTCGAGCTCGACGAGAAGACCAAGCCGATGGTCGAGCTCGCCGACGTGATCAAGCTCGACGTGCTCGATGGCAATCGCGAACGGATCGCCGCCGCGGTCCATGCGCTGCGCCCGTACGGCATCCCGCTGCTCGCCGAGAAGGTGTCGACGCAGGACGAGATGACGTTCCTGCGCACGTTCGATTTCGAGCTCTATCAAGGCCACTTCCTCGAGATGCCGAAGATCGACCGCGCGCGCCGGCTGCCGCACAACCGCGCGAGCCTCGTCCGCCTGCTCGCGAAGCTCTACGATCCCGATACGAACCTGCGCGAGCTCGAGCGCTTGCTAGCGAGCGACATGGGCCTTCCGGTGCGGCTGATGAAGCTCGCGAGCTCCGCCGCGATGGCTCGCGGTGCGCAGATCGGAACGCTCGGCCAGGCGATCCAGCGGATCGGTACGCAGCAACTCGCCGCGCTCGTCATGCTCGTCATGGTGTCTGGCTTCGATGACAAGCCCCGCGAGCTGATCCGGCTCGCGCTCGTGCGCGCGAAACTATGCGAGCGCATCGCCGCGCGCACCGGCGCCTCACCGGACGAGCTGTTCACCGCGGGCCTGCTGTCGCTGCTCGACGCGATCCTGGATCAGCCGCTCGACGAGGTGCTGCGCGAGCTCCCGCTGACCCCGACGATCACGGCGGCGCTCGGCGGTGGCAACGAGCTCCCGGCGCGCATCGTCGCGGCGGCTCGCGCGCAAGAGCGCTGCAACTTCGCCGAGGTCGCCGCCTCGGGCGTGCCAGAGGCCGACGTCCACGCCGCGTGGCTCGAGGCGATCGCGTGGGCCGACGAGCTCGTCGCGCTGGTCTAGGGCGCCCGGCGTTCGCATTACGCAACGTGCTCGCAACGCTGCATCGCAGGTCGCGCGGCATCTTCGAGCGATGAAGCTGCTTGTCGTCGCGGTCCTCGTGTCCAACCTCGCCGCCTGCGCGATGAGCCAGGCCTACTCGTTCCGCCCCGGCGACTTGCCCTCGGAGGTCGCTCAGATCGATCCCGACCAGCGGATCGCCGCGTGGAATCGCGCGATCGAGGTGCTGTTGAAGCAGGGCTACGAGCCGCAGGTTCTCAACCAGGACGCGGGCTACATCAGCGCCAAGATGCGTGACGACGCTCCGGAGGACGCGCTCGTCGGAACGCGCGCGATCATCACGATCACCCCACGAGGCCAGGTCAGCGTCGAGGTCGGTGCGATCGGCAATTACGAATCGCCCGCAACTCTCGAACAATACATCGCCTCGATGCAGGCGCGGCTGCTCGCCGGGATCATCGGCTCGCCCGGTGCGTGAGCCTCATCAGTTGCAGACGCGCGTCGACTCGTAGAGGTCGAAGCCGCCCGCACCGCCCGGGCGATCCGACGCGAAGAACGCGTCGAGCCCGTCTCCAGGGACGTTCGGGCAACACAGCCCGGCGTCGGCGCTTGCCACGGTCCGAACGCGGTGCAGGGCACGTCCCCATCGGGGAGCACCGAAAGGCTATCGCGCGCGGCGTCGCCGATGTCGGCGGCCGAGCCGAAGCCGAACCCGACCCGACCGCAACCGGTGACCGCGACGAGCAACGCAGCGCGAGCACTCACGAGCACCATCTCCACGAGACGCGAGGCTCGCTCAGCCGGCGTGCGGCGAAAACTTGGGGGCACATGTGATGAGGTGTAGGATAAGGTGCTCCAGGAGTCGGTATACCTATGTCGAAAAACCGAAAGATTCAGGAAACATCGGTTCGCGGAGGATCCGACCGCCGGCGGGAGGTGCTGGGGGTGGTCGGGCTCGGCGCTGGGTTGTTCCTGCTGATCGCCATGATCTCGCTCCAGCTCGGGGCCCACGTGATGGGGCCGTTCGGCCGCTCGAGCGCCGGCCTATTCTACGGCCTCGCCGGGATGTGCGGCTACTTGTTGATCGCGCTCGGCCTCGTCGCGGCGATCCGCACGCTGCTCGGCCGCGAGTCGGTGCTGCCGCTCGCGATCGCGTCGGGCAGCTTGCTCGGCGTGGTCGCACTCGCGACGCTGATCCACTTGATCGCGGCGGGCTATCGCGTCGCGGGTCACGGTCCGGGCGGCGCGATCGGCGAGCACCTCGCCGAGATCCTCCGCGCGGTGATCAGCACGGCCGGGACGGCGTTGCTCGCGGTGATCGGCCTGGTCGTCGCAGTGGTGATCGCGACGCCGTTGCGGATGCGCGACGTCCTGCATGCGATGTGGACGGCGATGCGCGCCGCCGGTCGCGGCATCAAGATCGGCACGCTCGCGTTCGCGCGGTTCTGGGGCGACGTGTTCCGCGCGATCCTGCCCGACCGCGACGCTCGCGATGACGACGACGAAGACCTCGAGATCGAAGACGAGGACGTGCTCGAGGCCGCGGCCGACGAGACCGGCCCGGAGCCGATGATCTTCGAGCGCACGCAGCCGTCCGCGATCGAGGTGATCGAGCTGACGCCGGCCAAGAAGAAGAAGCGCGAGTCGCAAAAGACCGAGGTCGATCTCGTCGTGCCCGGGCCCGCCGCGAACGACGAACAGATCGTCGAAGCCGATGCGGTGCCGAGCAAGAAGAAGCAACGGCTCGCCGCGGGCACCGAGGCCCCGCCGATGCCGCCGCCCGAGCCGACCGACACCGCGGGCCCGGTGATCTTCGAGCCGAAGTTCAAGAACGCGGACAAGGCGACCATGGCGGCGAAGGAGAAGCAAGCCGACCAGGAGCGTCAGAGCTTCATCAAGCTCGGCGAGGGCGAGTACCAGCTGCCGTCGATCCAGCTGCTCAACTACGACGGCTCCGGGGTCAATCAGATCGACAAGACCGCGATGCTCGAGCTGTCGGCGAAGCTGACCCAGACGCTCGAGAACTACGGGGTCAAGGGCGATGTCGTCGCGATCCGGCCCGGTCCGGTCGTCACGATGTACGAGTTCGCGCCCGCGCCCGGTACGCGCGTCAACAAGATCGTCAACCTCACCGACGATCTCGCGCTCGCGCTCGAAGCGCTCCGCGTGCGCATCGTCGCGCCGATTCCGGGCAAGGCCGCGGTCGGCATCGAGGTGCCGAATCGCTCGCGCGAAAAGGTGTTCCTCAAGGAGATCCTCGCCGACGAGATGTTCCGCAAGGGCCGCGGCAAGCTACCGCTCGCGATCGGCAAGGACATCGAAGGCGGGCCCAGCGTCGTCGACCTCGCGCGCATGCCGCACTTGCTCGTCGCGGGCACGACCGGCTCGGGCAAGTCGGTCGCGGTCAACGCGATGATCACGAGCTTGCTGTATCACTGCTCGCCCGAAGAAGTTCGGATGATCATGGTCGATCCGAAGATGCTCGAGCTGTCGATCTACGAAGGCGTGCCGCACCTGCTGCTGCCGGTGGTGACCGATCCGAAGAAGGCGAACCTCGCGCTGCGCTGGGCGGTCGAGGAGATGGAGCGGCGCTACGACATGCTCGCGCAGCTCGGCGTGCGCGACATCGGCTCGTTCAACGAGAAGGTGGGCAAGCAGCTCGCGAAGCTCGAAGCCGACAAGCTGCGCGCGGTCGCGGACGCCGCCGCCGCCGCACTCGAGAACGATCTCGGCAAGGCCGTCGCGGCCGATTCGCCCGAAGCGGCCGACGCGCGAGAGAAGGTCGAGTCGCCGATGCACAAGCTGCCGTACATCGTCGTCGTGATCGACGAGTTCGCCGACCTGATGATGTGCGCGCCGAAAGAGGTCGAGACCAGCGTCGCGCGCATCGCCCAGAAGGCGCGCGCCGCGGGCATTCACTTGATCCTCGCGACGCAACGGCCGTCGGTCGACGTGATCACGGGCCTGATCAAGGCGAACTTTCCGTCGCGCATCGCGTTCTCGGTCGCGTCGAAGATCGACTCGCGCACGATCCTCGACCAGAACGGCGCCGAAGCGCTGCTCGGTGCCGGCGACATGCTGTTCTCCGACCGCGGCGCGGCACCGCAGCGCTTGCACGGTTGCTACGTCGACGAAGCCGAGATCCATCGCGTCGTCGAGTTCTTGAAGACGCAAGGTCGCCCGGTCTACAACCTCGACATCGTCAAGCCGCGCGACGAAGACGGCGAAGACGGCCAGACGAACATGCCGGCCGGCAAGAGCGATGACGATATGTACGACAAGGCCGTCTACATCGTGACGACGACGCGCAACGCGTCGATCTCGTGGGTCCAGCGCCAGCTGCGCATCGGCTACAACCGCGCCGCGCGTCTCGTCGAGGAGATGGAGAAGCAAGGCGTGGTCAGCGGCCCGGACCACACGAACAAGCGCGAAGTGCTCGTCGCGGCGGCGTAGACGTCACATCGAATAGAAGAACTCTTCGCGCACGATCTTGTTGTTCTTGACCGTGAACAGCGCGACCTCGCGCATGTTGAAGCGCTGCTTGTCGGCCCTGCGCGTGATGTCGTAGTCAAACATCACCGCGAACCGGTCGTCGTGAGGGAACGGCCCCTCGACCTTCGCGGCGTGGATCTCGTGAGCCGCCGCCCAGTGCTTGCTCTTCTCGAGGCACGCGGCGAGGCCTTTGGTCTCGCGCTGCTGCCCGGGAGGTGCGCCTGCCTCGACGCTGACGATGTCATTCGCATACAGCGACTTGATCGCCTCGTCGTTCTTGCCGGCTCTACAGAATTCTACGAGCTGGTTACCGATTTCTTTGCTGGTCATGGCGGCAGTATGAGCGCGCCGATTGACAGCGGCATGTCAGCTATTGCCAAAATCGCCGAAGCAGCGGGAGCGTGCGCCACCGCCCGGCGCCGTATACGCTCGCCACTTGCGGGCGACCTGGCTCACCGACATCCACTTGAACTTCATGCGGCCGCTCGCGCTGCAAGCGTTCTACGACCGCGTCAAGCAGGAGCAACCCGACGTGTTGCTCGTCACGGGCGACATCGGTGAGGCCGACTCGGTGTTGCGCTACACCGACGAGCTCGCGGTGATCGCGCCGCTGTACTTCGTGCTCGGCAACCACGACTATTATCGCTCGAGCATCTCGGCGGTGCGCGCCCAGATGGAGCGCCGATCCGGGCGCGCGAAGTGGTTGCCCGCGCTCGAGCCGGTGCGGATCGGCGAGCGCGTCGTGTTGCTCGGCGTCGACGGCTGGGGCGACGCGCGGTGTGGCGACCTCGCGTCGACCGTGCAGCTATCGGACTGGCAAGTGATCGACGACTTCAAGCGGCTGCACGGCGATCGCAAGCGCCGGATCGAGCTGTTGCAACGCCTCGGCGGCAACGAAGCCCGCGCGCTCCGCGATCGGTTGTCGCGCGCTCCCGAAACCGCGCAGCTGCTCGTGCTCACCCACGTGCCGCCGTTTCCCGAAGCGTGCGTCTACGCCGACCAGCCATCGGACGCGAGCTGGCTACCGTGGTTCACGTGCATCGCGACGGGCGAGGTGCTCGTCGAGCACGCGCGCGCTCATCCGCAGACTCGCATCACCGTGCTGTGCGGTCACTCGCACGGGCTCGGCGTGTGCCAGCCAGAGGCGAACCTCGAGGTGCGCACCGGTGGTTGGCCCGCCGGCGTCGAAGGCTACGGCAATCCGGTCGTGCAGCTGACGCTCGAGCTCTGACTACGGGCTCGCGTCGTCATCGGCAGCGGGCCGGGCACGGACCTTACCCGCGCGACCGCGCAAGCGAAACAAGCATTGGCGCGCGCGCGTGATCGATTCACTCGCGGTCTCGTCGCCTCGCACGTCGTGCATCGGCCGGGTCTCGAGCCGGTCGATCGCGACGCCCATCGAGTCGACACACGCCAGCGTCCGGCAAGCGCACGCACGGCCGTGGAGCTCTGCGGCGATCGTTTGCCAGTCCGCGAGATCGAACCGCAGCGCCGCGTCGAGCGGAGGATCCGCCGAATCGGACTCGGGGTCGAAGCTCCACGCCGGTTCGTCGAGGCGCGGCGGGCATAGCTGGCCGTCGCGCTCGCACGCTTCGAGCATCGCGATGAACTGGCGGCGCACGGCGAGATCCGCGGTCGCGGCGCGGACCTCGTCGTCGATCGTTTGCGCGACCACGTGGTCGAGTTGTGCGTCGAGGTTCACTTGCATCTGCGCGATCTTGGTCTCGAGCGCCGCCTCGACACCGCGCTCGGCGATCAACGCGCGCTCGAGCTCCGGCTTGCCGTAGCTCGGCTGATAGTCGTCGGGCGTGGCGAGCACGGTCGCGGGCAGCGGAGCCGGCAGCGGAGTCACCGGCGGCATGGTCGCGACGTGGGGGCCGCAACCGGTCACGACAGCGATGAATACGGCGGCGAGCCGGGCGTCTCTCACGTAGATAGAGTAACCGCCGCGTCGGCGTGCTACCACCTCGCCATGAGCCGCATCGCGTTCCTAATCGCGTGTACAGGTCTGAACCTGCTCGGCGCGCCGAGCTTTGCCTCGCCGACCGCAACCGCGGCGCCGGCAGCTCCCGCCGCATCCGCCGCCCCGCTGTCCGCCGAAACCGCCGTCGACAACGTTCAGAAGTTCTACGCCGGCATCCAGCAGGTGACCGCACAGTTCCGGCAGTACGTCACGAACTCGACGTTCGGCACCACGAAGCAGAGCAACGGCAGGGTCTGGCTCGTCAAGCCCGGCAAGATGCGGTTCGACTACTACGAGAAGACCGGCGGCAAGGTGTTGGCCAAGAAGAGCTTCATCTCGAACGGGACGACGCTCTACATGGTCGAGCACGACAACAAGCAGGTGGTCCAGAAGAACCTGCAGGCCGACCTGATGCCGGTCGCGCTCAGCTTCTTGTTCGGCAAGGGCGACCTCAAGCAAGACTTCAATACCCAGCTCGACCCGACGCTGGATGCGAAGTTGAACCTCGCCGGCACCCCCGACGTCGTGATCGGCCTGACGCCCAAGCAACCGTCCGCGCAGTACAAGATGCTCGTGCTCGTCGTCAACAGGACCGACTTTCACGTCAAGCAGTCGATCATCATCGACTCGTCGGGCAACATCAATCAGTTCGAGTTCTTCGCGCCGGACTTCAAGACGCCGATCCCGGCTCGGTTGTTCGAGTTCGATCCGAAGAGCGTGCCCGCGTACCGCATGATCAACGCGAACCAACCGGCCGGTGCCCCCGCGGGCTCGGCGGCGGGCCCCGCTCCGGCTCCGCCCGCGACGAAGTAGCGCGCCCCCGACCAAGCCGTGCGATGATCTGCCGATGGCCGAGCGGCCGCTGCTGATCTTCGTCAGCGACATCCACCTGACCGATCGGCTGCACGGCAACGCGGTCAGCAAAGCCGATCAGTTCAAGCGGTTCTGGGACCGGATCAGCGCCGTGCGCGGCAAGCGACCCGCCGAGCTGTGCGTCGTCGGAGATCTATTCGATCTCGTGCGCTCGCCGTCGTGGTTCGAGGGCCGGCATCGCCCTTATCACGGAGCGCACACGAACGGCGTGGTCAAGAACGTCGAGCAGATCGTCGACGAGACGATCCGCCGCGAACAGGGCTTCTTCGATGCGATCAAGGCCAAGCTCGCGACCGGCGAGCTCGTGTTCCATTACGTGGTCGGCAATCACGATCGCTTGCTGATGACCGCTCCTGCCGCGCAACAACGCATCGCCACCGCGCTCGGCCTGCCGAAGCTCGTGCTCCACCGCGAGCTCGAGTTTCGCGATCACGGGGTGCTCGCGTATCACGGCAACGTCGGCGATCCGATCAACGCGAGCCCCGACGGCGACGCGACGATCGGCGACGCGATCGGCTCCGAGCTGATCCTGCGGTTCCCGCGCAAGCTGCGCACGCTGGTCGGCGACGATCATCCGGGCATCGATGACATCGACGACATCGACGACGTTCGCCCGGTCTACGCCGTGCCGGCATGGGTGCGGCAACAGAGCGCGATCCGGCCCGAGCTCCACAAGCCGATCCGCAGCGTGTGGAGCGAAGGCGTCGATGAATTCTTGCAGAACGAGTTCGTGCGCGACTGGCTCGGCCGGCAGCGCAAGACATTCTCGCTCGATCTCGGCCGCAAGCTGCACCTGCTGCTCGAGCTGTCCCGCAACAAGGTGATCGCGCACGGTTCCGACGAGCGGTTGACCCAGCTCTACAAGTTCTTCCAGCACAGCTTCGACGGCAAGATGCAGGAGCTCGCCGCGACCGAGCTCGGCCGGCGCCGAGGCCTGCGCTACGTCGTCAACGGTCACTCGCACTTTCCGTCGATGCAGCCGCTCGGTCGGATCGATGGCGAGCCGGCGGTCTACTTCAACACCGGCACGTGGCGCGCGGTGCATCAGATCGGCCACGACCTCGGCGGTCGCCCGAGCTTCTTGCCATACGACGCGATGAGCTACCTGGTGTTCTTTCCGACCGATGACAAGCTCGGCCGCGACTACGAGTGGTGGACCGGCGCGATGGTCGCGCGCGCGCACTCGATCGGCTAAGGTGCGCGCGATGGCGCTGTCCCCGCTCCGTTCGCACCCGCGCCAGGTCGCACCGAAGGGGCCGGTCGTGCTCGTCGTGATGGACGGCGTGGGCCGGGGTGCCGGCGACGAAGCCGATGCGGTCGCGATCGCGGCGACCCCGACGCTCGATCGCTTGTGGGTTCCGGGCGTCCGCGCGGAGCTACGCGCGCACGGCAAGTCGGTCGGCCTGCCGAGCGACGACGACATGGGCAACAGTGAAGTCGGCCACAACGCGCTCGGCGCCGGCAAGGTCTACGACCAGGGCAGCAAGCTCGTCGGTCGCGCGATCGCATCTGGCGCGCTGTTCGAGGGCGTGACGTGGCGCGAGATCGTCGAGCGTGGCGCGCGGGGCGGAGCGCTGCACTTCCTCGGCCTGTTGTCCGATGGCAACGTGCATTCGCATCTCGATCATCTCGAGGCGTTGCTCGGCGCGGCGGCGAAGGCCGGCTGCAAGCAGCTGTTCGTTCACGCGCTGCTCGACGGCCGCGACGTGCCGCCGTATTCGGCGCTGGAATATGTCGACCGCATCGAGCGGTTCCTCGCGAGCTTGCGCACCTCGGGCATCGACGCCCGGATCGTGTCGGGCGGCGGACGCATGACGATCACGATGGACCGCTACGAAGCCGACTGGGCGATGGTCGAGCGCGGCTGGCACACGCACGTGCTCGCCGACGCCCGGCCGTTCGCCTCCGCGACGCAAGCGGTCGAGACGTTACGCGCCGAGCACCCGGGCGTGATCGACCAGGACCTGCCCGCGTTCGTCATCGAGCCTCGCGCGCCGATGCGCGACGGCGACGCATGCGTGCTGTTCAACTTCCGCGGCGATCGCGCGATCGAGATCTCGCGCGCGTTCGACGACCGAGAGCTCGATAAGTTCGATCGCGTGCGCACGCCCGACGTGCTCTACGCCGGGATGATGGAGTACGACGGCGATCTTCACGTTCCGCGCCACTACTTGGTCACGCCGCCGCAGATCGAACGACCGATGGGCGAGCTGCTCGCGGCGTCGCACATCAGCCAGCTCGCGATCTCGGAGACCCAGAAGTACGGCCATGTCACTTACTTCTGGAACGGCAACCGCAGCGGGAAGTTCGACGAACACAGCGAGACGTACATCGAGATCCCGAGCGACCGCGTGCCGTTCGATCAACGCCCATGGATGAAGGCGGCCGAGATCACCGATCGGTTGATCGCCGAGCTGCGCTCGGGCAAGCACCGGTTCGCGCGGGTCAACTACGCCAACGGCGACATGGTCGGCCACACCGGCTCGTTCGACGCGACCGTCGTGGCGGTCGAGACGGTCGATCTCCAGCTCGCTCGGCTCGCGATCGCTATCGAAGAATTGCAAGGAATTCTGGTGGTTACTGCCGACCACGGCAACGCGGACGAGATGTATCAGCGAGACAAGCGCGGCCGCGTGATCCGCGATAAGCAAGGCGTGCCGGTCGCGAAGACCAGCCACACGTTGTCACCCGTGCCATTCTTGATCCACGATCCCATGCGCGGCGACCGCTACGATATCGATCCCGCTCGTGCTGCGAACGCTGGAATCGCGCACGTCACCGCGAGCTGTCTCGAGCTACTCGGCCTGACTCCTCCCGATGATCTTGAGCCTTCGTTGTTGAGGTTTCGATGAGCACCAAAGCGTTGCTTAGCATCCTGCTCGCGGGCGCCGCCGGCGTCGTCTTCTTCCTCTACGTCCACATGTCGCCGGGCGGCGGCAAGATCGAGGTCGGGACGAGCAAGGCCGCCGCGTGTGATCGCAACTCGGGCGACTGCCTGCCCGACGTCACGTATATCGACACGAGCGGCAAGAAGTACGACCTCGCCGCGCTCGCCGGCAAGGTCGTCGTCGTCAACTTCTGGGCGACGTGGTGCGGCCCGTGCAAGATGGAGATTCCGGATCTGTCGAGAGTCTACGATCACTACAAAGATCGCGGCGTCGTGTTCCTCGGTGTGCTGACCGACCAGGCCGGCGATCAGGAGCTGCTCAACTTCGCGAGCGATCACGAGATGACCTATCCGATCGTGCGCGCGAGCTCCGATATCATCACCGCGTTCCACTATCCTCAGGCGCTGCCGACGACGTTCGTGTTCAGCCGCGGCGGCAAGCAAGTGTTCAGCCACGTCGGCGCGATCAGCGAGGGCGCGTTGTCGGGGCTGCTCGACGAGTACGTCGCCGAGAAGTAAGCGCACCTCTATCGCAGCATCGCGCCTCGCGGCGGCGCGCGCTCGCTAGAACGTTCCGCCGACCGCGAGGCCGGCACCGCCGTGGACGACGATCGGCGCGAGCGAGTAGGTCAGCTGACGGTGGTTGTAACGAACGACCGAGTCCCCGGCGTCGGCGACGTCCCAGGCCGTGCCACCGATGTACGCGATCGCCGCGATGCCGAGCAACGCGAGCCCGGTGCCTTCGAGTGACTTGCAGTCGTGCGTCGGATCGAGATCGCACGGCGCGGTCTTCTCTTCGGTCGAGACCGCTACCGCTGCCAATGCCGCGGCTCCGACGCGCACGCCCATGCCCCACGTCAGCCAGTCGTGCGCGTACCACTGGCCGAGCGAAGGCGTGATCAAGGATGTGCCGAGCCCGATCTCGAGCATCGGCACATTGATATCGTTGTAGTCGTTCGCGGTGAAGAAGCTCGCCACGATCAACGCCGACGACACACCAGCCCCGACCCCCGACAACGCGATCGCCGTGTTCGGGTTCTTATCTCCGTCGGCGCGGGCCGTGCTGGATGCAATTCCGAGGGCTGCAATGAGGACAAAAGTCCGCATGCCCGACGATAGCGCGATGTGCGAGGATGATCGCCATGGGTGATCCGAGATGTTTGCTCGGTGTTGCACTCGCGTCGGCTTTGGCCGCGTGTGGCAGCTCACATTCCACGGCAAATCCCGACGGTGCAGCCGGTAGCGACGGACCCGACGCCGGGCCGGGCACGCCGTCGTCGTGCGGCAACTTCACCGTCGGTATCAACGCGAGCCTCGGCGGCACCGTGCCGTTCCCGACGAACAACGCGTGGAACCAAGACATCTCGACCGCGGACGTCGATGCGAATTCGGACGCGATCTTGGCCTACATCGGCAACGACTCGCCGTTCCATCCCGATTTCGACAGCGGCGGCGATGGCATCTCGTACGAGATCGTCGATTCGTCCACCACGCCGCTCGTCTCGGTCGCGCTCGACGACGACTCCGAGAGCGACTCGATGCCGATGCCGATCGACGCGACCGCGCCGATCGAAGGAGGCGGAGACAGCCACGCGCTCGTCCTCGACAAGGCGACGTGTTGGCTCTACGAGCTGTACAACGCGTCGGTCGACGGCGCCGGCAAGTGGTCCGCGGCGAACAGCGCGGTATGGGATCTCGAGAACTACAACTCGCGACCCCTGACCTGGACGTCGGCAGACGCCGCGGGCCTACCGATCATGCCGGGTCTGGTCCGCTACGACGAGGTCAGCGCCGGCGTGATCGACCACGCGCTGCGCGTCACCGTGCCCGCGACGGTGGCGGCGTTCGTGCCACCCGCGACGCACTACGCCGGCAACGACACCAGCTCGCCGGTGCCGATGGGCATGCGCCTCCGGCTCAAGGCGTCGGTCGATACGTCGGGCTACTCGGCCGCCGACCAGGCGATCACGAACGCGATGAAGAAGTACGGCCTGATCGTCGCCGATAACGGCAGCGCGCTGTACGTCACGGGCACCGGCGACAGCCGCTGGGACGACGACGATCTGCACAAGCTGACGGTCCTCCACTTATCCGACTTCGAAGTCTTGAAGCTGCCGACGCTGATCACGAAGGCCAACGTACCGAGCGGCGACATGCCGGCGATCTCGAGCTTCACCGCGTCGGCGATGACCGCGTCGGCCGGCGCAGCCGTCACGCTGACGTGGAGCGCGACGAATGACTCCTATGACTTCATCACGCCTTCCGCCGGTGACGATGCCGGCGTCGCGCGCGCGGGCACCGCGATCGTCCACCCGATGGCGACGACGACGTACACGTTGAGCTCGACGAACGCTTACGGCCGCGACACGAAGCAGCTGACCATCACAGTGCCGTAGCGATCGTCTCGGACGCGCCGAACAGGCCGTAGATGCCGCCGGTGTGGACGAACGCGACGGCGGAGCCGAACCGCTTCGGATCCTTGCGCAGCTCGCTGACCACGCCGTAGAACGCCTTACCGGTGTAGACCGGATCGAGCACGATGCCGTCGCTGCGGCACACGTCCCGCAGTAGCGCCAGCTCCTCGGGGCGGCTCTTCGCGTAGCCGGCGCCGACGTAGCCGTCGATGATCTCGATGTCGGCCGGCGTCACGCGCGCCGCGAGCTGCCAGCGCTCTTCGGCGTCGGCACAGATCCGCCCGATCGCGTCGATGAAATACGCGCGGTCATCGCAGACGTTGACGCCGGCGACGCGAATGCCCCGCGCCGACAGCCCGAGCAGCTTCGCACCGAGCACGAGCCCGGCGCCCGTGCCGCCCGAGCCGCATGCATAGACGATCGTGACCGGATGGTCGGGGTCAGCGATGCCGATCAGATCGTCGGCGAGCTCGGCCATCGCGCGGATGTAGCCCCAGCCGCCGAGCGGGTTCGAGCCGCCTTCCGGGATCACGTACGGCTTGCCACCCGCCGCTCGCACGCGATCCGCTTGCTCCGCCATCAAGCGATTGCGATCGCGCCACGCCGGCCGCGAGATCCAGCGCAGGTCGGCGCCGGTCAGTCGATCGAGCAAGATGTTGCCGGTCGGAGCCGGCGGCCGCGTCGGGTCTTCGGTGCGCAAGATCAGCACGCTGTGCAGGCCGAGCTGGGTCGCGGCGAACGCGGTCGCGCGCGCGTGGTTCGACTGCTCGCCGCCGCAGGTGATGACGTGGGTCGCCTGTTGCGCGACCGCCTCGGCCATCAAGTATTCAAGCTTGCGCACCTTGTTGCCGGACAGCTCGCTGCCGGTCTGGTCGTCGCGCTTGACCCAGATCTTCGCGCCGAGGTCCTCGCCGTAGCGCAGCCAGTGGCCGCGGGTCGGCGTGTTCGCTAGCCGGATCCGCGGTGGCTCGATCTCGAGGAGGCGCTCGGGCAGCGGCGACATCGGGCCGACAGTATGACGAAAACAATGCCGGCGTCGCGCCGCGTGTTACATCCGGAACGTGAGGACGTTGCTCGTGTTCGCCGCTCTGGTCGGGGCGATGCCGCACGCCGACGCGAAGCCGAAGAAGCCGCAGCCCGCGGCCGCCGAGCCCGCCGATCAACCCGGGCAGTACGGCGCCGGCGCACCCGACGACCCGGTGCCGAAGAAGCACAAGCACCACCGGGGCTGGCCCTCGCCCGCCGCGGGTCCGTCGAAGTCGGGCGACCCCGAGCTGATCTTCACGTTCGACGATGGGCCGAACCCGAGGACCACGCCCGACGTGCTCGAGACGCTCGCGAAGCACGACATCCACGCGACGTTCTTCATGGTCGGCGAGATGGCCGCCAGCAGGAACAAGAAGATCCCGGAGATCGTCGCGCGCATGGAGCAGGACGGTCATGTCATCGGCAGCCACACGATGACGCACCAAGACCTGTGCCGCGCGAAGCTGTCGGACGCCAGGGCCAACGCCGAGATCGACGACGGCATCGCCGCGATCCACAAGGCGACCGGCGTGCTGCTGCCGTGGTTTCGCACCCCGTATGGCGTGCGCTGCGATCGCGTCGACGCGATGCTCGCCGCGCGCCACCTCCACCACTTCCACTGGGATCTCGATCCGCAGGAATGGAAGCACAACGACCCCGAGAAGGCATACGCCTACGTCACCAAGCAGCTCGCGAAGATGACCGGCCGCAACGTGCTGCTGATGCACGACATCAAGACCGCGACGGTCAAGGCGCTGCCGCGCATCCTCGATTGGATCGAGGCCGAGAACGCGCGCCGCAAGCTCGCGCACGAGCGGCCGATCCGGATCATCGCGGGCTACGAGCTCGCGGCCGAGCAACTACCGCCCGGACTCGTCGATGCGCTGTCGCAAGCCGCCGCGGATATCGGCGAGCTGCCGGCAGCGCTCGCGTCCGCGTTGCCGTAGCCCCCGATCGCGGGGTCCCGGCCATGGTAGGGTCTGCGACGGCAGACTCATGTTTCGGATTCGCCAATCGTATCGGGAGGATGTCGACCAAGTGCTCGCGGTGGCCGAGCACCTCGATACGGTCAACCTGCCCGCCGATCGCCCACACATCGTCGGCATTCTCGATCGCTCCGAACGCTCGTTCGCGGCCGAGCTGCCGACCGCGGAGCGCGAGTTCGTGTTCGTGCTCGAAGACCTGGCGAAGAAGAAGATCATCGGCACGTCGATGATCTACGCGCAACACGGCACGAAGCGCGCGCCGCACATCTTCTTCCGCGTCGAGAACGACGAGCGCTACTCGGTCACGCTCGATCGCTACTTCGTCCATCAGACGCTACGCATCGGCTACAACTACGACGGTCCGACCGAGATCGGCGGCCTGATCCTGCTGCCGGAGTATCGGCGCAACGTCGAGGCGCTCGGCAAGGGTCTGTCGTACGTGCGGTTCCTGTTCATCGCGATGCATCGCACGCTGTTCCGCGACGACGTGCTGTCCGAGCTCCTGCCGCCGCTCGAGACCGACGGCACGTCGAAGCTGTGGGAGGCGCTCGGCCGCCGGTTCACCGGCCTCAGCTATCAAGAGGCCGACCTGCTGTCGAAGGACAACAAGGAGTTCATCCACGCGCTGTTTCCCGACGATCCGATTCACACCGAGCTGTTGCCCGACGGCGTGCGCTCGGTGATCGGCCAGGTCGGGCCCGAAACGAAAGCGGTCGAGGCGATGCTGCGCAGGATCGGCTTCGACTACGCCAATCAGATCGATCCGTTCGACGGCGGCCCGCATTTCTCGGCGAAGACCGCCGATATCTCGCTGATCAACAACGCGCGCCAAGTTCCGGTCCGCGTCGTCGGCGATGCCGATGGCGAGCGCCCGTGGGCGATCATGGCGACCGAGACCGCCGGCGCACGTCCCGGGTTTCGCGCGATCGGCACGCGGGTGATTCCACTCGACGAAGGGTTCGTCGGCATCACCGTGGATGTCAGCAAGCGCCTCGCGGTCGAGGACGGCCAGACGGTATGGCTGAGCTACGGATGATCGCCGCGCGCGCGATCGCGATCGTCGTCGCGGTCGCCGGAGTCGCCGGCGCGCGCCCGGTCACGCCGCCACCGGGCTGGAAATCCGACGACGCGCGCGCCAGCT
Source organism: uncultured delta proteobacterium (assembly GCA_963848295.1). Taxonomy (GTDB): domain Bacteria; phylum Myxococcota_A; class Polyangia; order Haliangiales; family Haliangiaceae; genus JABFXX01. The sequence continues at coordinate 2,303,012 of CAWKDB010000010.1, forward strand.
CGCTCACCGATCAGCTCGCGAGCAGCGGCACCGAAGGCGCGACGAAATCGACCGGCCGCGTCGAGGTCTACCTCGCGCCTCAGCGGGGGGTCGCGCTGTTCGTCACCGACATCATCGCGCTGCCACCGGCCGGCACGGCGAACGCCGCGACCCGCGCTTACGTCGACGAGCTGCACGAGTCAGTCAAGCGCGCGCAGGTGACGAGCCAGACGATCCAAGAGGACACGTGGGGCCAGCACATCGATCCGGCGCACAAGCAGGTCGAAGCCGAGCTCGTGTTTCGCGACACGTCGGCCGGGCTCATCACCCGCGATCGCCTGCTGATCGCGGCCGACGACACGCGGCTCGAAGCCGTGACCGGCGAGTGCGTCGCGGCTTCCGACGCGCCCGCCCCGCTCGTCGACGCGTGCAAAGCAGCGCTCGCGACGCTCGAAGTCGGCATCGATGCCGGCCATCGCATCGCGCTCGATCCCGCGAGTGCGCCACCACCGGCTGCGGGGCTCGCGCCGACTGCGGCGCCGGCTCCGCCTCCGGCGCCGATCGACAACGGCCAGGTGTCGCGCCTGCACGACGACCAGGGTCATACGCCGCTGCCGCCGATCGTCGTCCATCACGAAGAGCCGATGAGCGATCGCCGCCCGATCTACCTCGGCGCCGGCATCGTCGTGCTCGCCGCGCTGTTCTGGTGGAATCGCCGCCGCCGCGCCGAGCTCGAGCGCGCCGATGCCGACGCCGATGCGTTGCAAGCTGCAGCTCGCGGCGACAAATCGGGCGCGGACGTTGTCGGCAACAAGGACAAGGCCCAAAAAGATGACTGACGAAGCCGCACCGACCCCGGGCGAGCTGATCCTGATCGTCGACGACGAGAAGAACATCCGGCGCGCGCTGCGGATGGTGCTCGAGAGCGAAGGTCATCCCGTGCACGAAGCCGGCTCGATCGCCGAGGCCGAGGCGCTCCTGGTGCGCGAGCCGGTCGAGCTCATCTTGCTCGACGTCAAGCTCGGTGAGGACAACGGGCTCGACTTGCTGCGCACGCTCAAGGCGCGCGGCGAAGACGGGATGTCGAGCCGGACCTCGGACATCCCGGTCGTGATGATCTCCGGTCACGCGACGATCGACGACGCGGTGTCGGCGACCCGGCTCGGCGCGTTCGACTTCATGGAGAAGCCGCTCGATCGCAATCGCGTCATGGTGACCGTGCGCAATGCGCTCGAGCGCCGGCGGATGTGGCGCGAGGTTCACGATCTTCGCCGCGCGGTCGACGCTCGTTACGAGCTGCTCGGCAACACGCCGGTGATGCACGACCTCCGCCGTCAGATCGCCAAGGTCGCGCCGAGTCGCAGCCGCGTGCTGATCACCGGCGACAGCGGCACCGGCAAAGAGCTGATCGCGCGCGCGATCCACCGCAACAGCAGCGTATCGAGCGGGCCGTTCGTCAAGGTCAACTGCGCCGCGATTCCGCCCGAGCTGATCGAGAGCGAGCTGTTCGGTCACGAGCGCGGCGCGTTCACCGGCGCGATCGCGAAGAAGCGAGGTCTGTTCGAGGTCGCCGATGGCGGCACGATCTTCCTCGACGAGATCGGCGACATGGCGCAGTCCGCGCAAGCGAAGGTGCTGCGCGTGCTGCAGACCGGCGAGTTCACGCGCGTCGGTGGCGAGAAGAGCCTGCGCACCGACTGCCGCGTCGTCGCGGCGACGAACCGCGACCTCGAGGAGATGGTCAAGGCCGGATCGTTCCGCGAGGATCTCTACTTCCGGCTCAATGTCGTGCCGATCCGCTCGCCCGATCTCGTAGAGCGCGCCGACGACGTCCCGCTGCTCGTCGAATCGTTCGTCCGAGAGTGCTGCGACGAGAACGGTCTCGGCTACAAGCCCGTTGACGAGCCGGTGTTCGACCGCCTCAAGCAATACGAGTGGCCAGGTAACGTGCGCGAGCTGCGCAACGTCGTCGAACGGCTCGTCATCATGAGCGACGACGTGATCCGGGAGAAAGATCTGCCGCCGTACCTCGGGGGCCCGCGCTCCGCTGGCCATCGCGCGCCCACCGGCCCGCAGACCGCGATCGATCTCGGCCGTTACGCCGGCAAGAGCCTGCGCGAGTTTCGCGAAGAGGTCGAGAGCGAGTTCATCCGCATCCGGCTCGCCGAATTCGAGTGGAACATCTCGCGCACCGCCCAAGCGCTCGGTATCGAACGGACGAACCTGCACAAGAAGCTGCGCGCGCTCGGCATCCAGCGCGGCGAAGGAAGCGGAGATCATGATTAAGCAAACTGTCCTCGTACTGGTGCTCGTCGTCGCGTGCGGCAAGAAAGCCGGCGACAAAGCGGCGCCGGCCAAGCCGACCGTGACGATCGATGCGGCGGCGGTCAACGCGCTCGTGCCCGCCGCGCTCAAAGACAAGATCGTGTTCGAGAAGCGAACGATCAAGATCAAGCGCGGACGCGACGACGTCTCGTATACGCTCGCCGCGCCGAAGACGTGGAAGCAAGACGGCGACATGTTCGCCTCGCTCAAGGCCGACGAGGCCGGTGGCTTCTTCTCCAAGATGGCGATCAACCCGAACTGCGGCACGTCGTTCAAGGACAGCGAGTGCAAACCGAAAGATTGGGCGAAGATCGCCGACATCGCGACGTTCGCCCCGCACGTCACGGCTAAAGAGACGATCGTCAAGGACGAAAAGGCCAACGGCCGCCGCACGATGATCGCGAGCGAGCCGGACAACACGAAGATCACGCACGTGTCGGTCGCGTGGTGGAACGACGGCGACAGCAACTACCACATCTGCTCGGCGGACCTCGACGAGAGCATCAAGGACGCCGCGCCGGCGTTCGCGAAGGCGTGCGAGGCGGTCGCCATCGACGGTGACGACTGAAGCTCGCGATCGTCGTCGCGGTCGTCGTCGCGAGTCGGCTCGCTAGCGCGGCGCCGTCGAGCGCGATCGATGGCCGGGACCTGCGCGCCGTCGATGCGCTCGCGCGGGACGACATCGCCGCGGTCGCGAGCGCGGTCACCGAGATCGAGCAGGGCCCGCCAGATCCGGATGCGCTGTTCGCCGCCGCGCGCGCGTGCGAGGACAAGTTGCTCGATCCCGCACGCGCTCTCGCGCTCTACGACCGGATCGCTCGCGAGCTGCCCGATGCCCGAGTCGCGGCGAGCGCCGAGCGCCGGGCCCAGTACCTGCGCTCGCAGATCGGCGATGGCAGCTACGCCGGGCAAGCGCGTGACCTCGCGCGCCTGATCGCCGGCGCCGACCGGCTCGCGCCCGAAGAGGTCGTGCGCCGCGGGACCGCGCTGGTGAATACCCCGTGGCCGGGCGCGGCCGACGCCGCGTTGTGGCTCGCCGACTGGTCTCGCCGCTCGGGCTACATCGCCGAGGCCGCCGCGCGCTACGCCGACGTCGCGACGCGCTGGCCGCACACCAAGCAAGCGCGTGAAGCCGCGCTCGGCGCCGCGGGCTGCGCGATCGATGCCGGCGACTGGGACCGCGCCGAGGAGCTCGCCACGACGTTGCCGAGCGCGACGCCGTTCGATCAGCTCGTGCGCTCCGACCTGATCGCGGCGGCGGCTCGCGGCCGGCGGCGTGATCGGCGCTACCGCGATGCGTATCTCGCGCTCGCCGCAGCGATCGCCGCGCTGTTGGCCTCGCTCGCGGATGCGGCGCTGCGCGGGGGGCGAACCGCGATCTCGTTCCGGCCGGCGACCGAGGTCCTGTTCCTCGCACCGGTGTCGGGCGTGCTCGTCTTGCTCGCGTTTACCGCTCATCGCGCGATCGCGCCCGCGGTCGCGCGGATCTCGGTCGTCGGCGTGATGCTCGCGTACTTGTCGGGCCTCGCTCTCGATACGGCTCGCGCGCGCGGTCGCGCGACGCGGCTGCGAGGCCTCGGTCACCTCATCGCGTGCATGGTCGGAGTTGTCGCGATCAGCTACATCGCGGTGATGCGCGACGGCCTGCTCGACATGGTGCTCGAGACCGTGCAGTTCGGGCCCGAAGGTTGATACGCTCACGCGGTGAAGCGCGGCCGGATTCTCGCGATCAAGTGGGGGATGAACCCGAACTCGTCGAGTCTCGGCGTCGACGTCACTTTCCTACTTGTAGGTGCAACGGCGCTCGCGATGGTCACGCCACTGATCGGTGTGTTGCTGCGTTGGCGGCCGAAGCCGAAGTCGTAACCAAATTCGCGCCGATTCAGCACGCCCGCGCCGATTCAGCAGTGCAAGATCGGCATGGCGGCGATCTGGGCTGGGACTAGCTCCTCGAGTCCTCGCGGAGCTGTTCATGACCGAGGCTTGTCAGGCCGCGGGCCGCGGCACGATCGCGATCGCGCCCGACGGTCTCGCCGCACTCGGCGCGTATCGCTGGCCCGGCAACGTCCGCGAGCTGAAGAACGCGATGGAGTACTTCGCGGCGACGCTGACAGCCCACATGCTCACCGCCGCCGAGGTCGCCGAGCGACTGGGGTCAAGGCCCGCCGCGCCGCCGGAGCGACCGACGAGCGACGGCCCGCGGACGTTCGCGCCGATCGCCGACGAGATCCGCGCGCTCGAGATCGAGCGAATGACTCAGGCCCTCGAAGTCGCCAGCGGCAACCAGACCAAGGCGGCCGAGCTGATCGGGATGCCGCTGCGCACGTTCTTTACGAAGATGCGCCAGTACAATCTTCGCAAGTAGCTGTCATTTCATCGCGATCGGCCTGCATCCAAAGGCGGCCCGGCGGCGAATACAGCTGCATGACCGACTCGATCAGCACTGGCGGCGAAGGCGCTCGGGCGGATGAAGTGGCCTTGGTGGCGGCGGTCGCGCGCGGCGATCGCGCGGCCTTCGCGGCGCTGTACCGGCGGCACTCGGCGGTGCTGCTCGGGGTCGCGATCAAGATCGTGCGTGAGCGGCGCGAAGCCGAGGACTTGCTGCACGACGTGTTTCTCGAGGCGTGGCGGGCGGCGGGTGACTACGATCCGAAACGCGCGAACGTCCGGACCTGGCTCGCGCTGCGCATGCGATCGCGCGCGCTCGACGTCGTGCGATCGGCGCGCGTGGCGCGCAACGCCGGTGATGCCGGCATCGACGAGGTGCTCGACGAGCGAACGCCCTCCCCCGATCACGCGCGCGCGCGACGCGCTCTGCAGATGCTGCGCGCCGGCGAGCGCGAAGTGCTCGAGCTCGCGTACTTCGGCGGCCAGTCGTGCACCGAGATCGCGAAGCGACTCGCGATGCCCCTCGGTACCGTGAAGTCGCGGCTCGCCGATGGCATGAGGCGCTTGCGTGCGGTGCTCGTCGCCGGCCCGGTCGCGTCGCAACCGGCATGATAGCGTGCAGCCGATCGCCATGCCCCAACCCGACGAGCGCATCGCGGTGACACCGCCGTTGCTCGCCCGCGTCGCGACCGGCGACCCGGCGGCGGTTCGCGAGTGCATCGCGCAGTTCAGCGGGCTCGTGTGGTCGCTCGCGCGTCGCTTCGATCCGGCGGACGCGGAAGATGCAGCGCAGGAGATCTTCTTGGATCTGTGGAAGAGCGCAGGTCGCTACGATGCCGCGCTCGGCTCGGAGGTGACCTTTGTCGCGACGATCGCTCGCCGCCGGCTGATCGATCGCCGCCGATTCTCGCGGGCGCCGGCCGACGACGGAGCAGCTCGTCGACCTCCCGGTCGCGGATCCGAGCGCCGGCCCCGCCGAATCGGCCGAGGCGACGAAAGCCGCCGCGGCGCTCGGCCAGCTGCGGCCGGAGCAGCGCGAAGTGCTCGTGCTATCCACGTGTCATGGCCTGTCGCACGGCGAAATTGCCGCGAAGACCGGCATGCCGCTCGGGACGGTCAAGGCTCATGCGCGACGTGGACTACTCTCGATCCGCGCGACACTCTTAGGCGTACGAACTGGAGAATCGTGATGGGTTCGTCGGTCAACGATCCGCGCGCTGAGGAGCTGCTCGTCGAGCAGGCGCTGCACGGCCTCGACGACCACGAGCGCCGGGAGCTCGAACAGCTCGGCGCTGCCGGCGACACGACGTTCGATCTCGCCGCCGCCGCGGTCGCCCAGGTCACGATCGATCGCGAGGAGATGCCGGCGCACGTGACCGCGAAGATCTTGGCGGCGGCACCCGCGCTCGACATGCGCCGGACGCTCACCGGAGTCGTCGCCCCGACCGAGCTGCCGCGCGACACGCTGGTCGGCGTCCAGCTCTCGGAGTTCACGCCCGCGTCCGAGCCCTCGGCGCTGCCGATGGCCATGCCGATGGCCGTGCCGGTGCCTGCGCCGGCAGCAGCTCCACTCGTCGCTCCGGTGGACGAGCTCGCGGCTCGACGCAACCGCTCTCGGTTCGCGACCGTCGCGCCATGGCTCGCTGCGGCGGCGTGCCTCGTGATCGCATCCGGCGCCGTGTTCTACGCCGCGCGCAACGGCGGTGGTGGCACCGCGGCGTCGATCGTATCGGCCGCCGATGGCCGCGCCGCGCTCGTCAAGAACGCCACCGATCTGACGACGATCGCGTGGACCGCGACGAAGGATCCGGCCGCCACGGCGGCGACCGGCGACGTGATCTGGAGCGAGGCGCAGCAACGCGGCTACATGCGGTTCGTCGGGCTCGCCGCGAACGATCCGAAACAGTTCCAGTATCAGCTGTGGATCTTCGACAAGAATCGCGACGACAAGTTCCCGGTCGACGGCGGCGTGTTCGACGTGTCCTCGACCGGCGAAGTGATCATCCCGATCACGGCGCGGCTCCGCATCGCGGACGCGACGCTGTTCGCGGTCACGATCGAGAAGCCGGGTGGCGTCGTCGTGTCGAAGCGCGAGCGCATCGTCGTGACCGCGGCCAAGGGGTAAGCTCCCGGCGCGATGCCGAAGCGACGCCGTCACGGCGATGACTTGCGCGGAGCGAGTCGGCTCGCGGTCGAAGCCACCCGCGGCGTCACCGCGCTGATCGAAGAGATGCACGCGACGATCGCGAGCGGCCCGGCGATCCTTGGCAAGCCGCTCGCGGTGCCGGCCAAGCTCGCGACCGGCGTCGTCTACGGCGCGGTCCGCGGCGTCGCGCAGCTCGTCGGCGCGGGCATCGACCTCGCACTCGCGCAGCTCGCCCCGCTGCTCGGCGCGAGCGCACCCGGCACCGATCGAGAGATCGTGCTCGGCGTGCTCGACGGCGTGCTCGGCGATTACCTGGTCGAGCACGGCAATCCGCTCGCGATCGCGATGGAGCTGCGCGATCACGGCGAGCGGAGCGCGACGAGCAAGCTCGTGGTGCTCGTCCACGGTCTGTGCGGCACCGACCACGACTTCGTGCGCTACGGTCCGGATCTAGGCGCGGCACTCGAGCGCGACCTCGGGTACACCGCGATCTACCCGCACTTCAACAGCGGACGGCACGTGTCGACGAACGGGCGCGAGCTCGCGATGCTGCTCGACCAGCGCGTCGCCGCATGGCCGGTTCCGCTCGACGAGCTCGTGCTGATCGGCCACAGCATGGGCGGGCTCGTAGCGCGCAGCGCGTGCCACGTCGCCGAGCTCGAGCACATGTCGTGGCGCGGCAAGCTCCGCACGCTGATCACGCTCGGTGCACCGCATCACGGCGCTCCGCTCGAGCGCGGCGGCAGCTGGCTCGATCTGTTGCTCGCGGTCAGCCGGTACAGCGCGCCGTTGCGCCGGCTCGGCCGGATTCGCAGCGCCGGCATCACCGACTTGCGCTACGGCAACGTGGCCGATCACGATTGGCAGGGCCGCGATCGCTTCGACCACGGCAGCGATCCGCGCGAGCTCGTACCGCTCCCCGCCGACGTCGCCTGCTACGCGGTCGCCGGGACGTTGTCGCCGCAACCCGGCGGCAAGCCGCGCAGCGACGGCATCATCCCGGTCGCCAGCGCGCTCGGCCTGCACGATAACCCCGAGCTCGTGCTCGCGTTCCCCGAGACGCATCGGATGATCGCGTACGGCGTGGGCCACACCGACTTGCTCGGCGACGCGGCGGTCTATGCCGCGATCCGCGGCTGGCTAACGCGCTAAGGTATCGCCGTGATCGCCACCCTTCGACGAGCGAGCGACGCGCTCGGTGCGATCGTCGAGCGATTACGTGCCGCGCGCAGTCATCCGCCGCGCAGGTCGCGGTTCGAGCGGTTCGGCGCGATCCTCCAGCTCACCGTGCCGCGCGCGCTCGTGTTCGTCGATCGCGCGATGGCACGACGCACGGTGACGATGCGCGGCGAGCCCCCCGAGTGGCGCGGCCCCGAGGGCGAGCTCGGGGACCACGTGCTGTCGGCGCCGCTCGAGGCGCACTTGCAGCTGACGAATCGCTGCGGCGCGGGCTGCGCTGGCTGCTACACCGGCGCCTCGCCGGCCGGCGGCCCGAACGAATGGGGGCTCGTCGAGTGGCAGCGCGCGGTCGACGTGCTCGCAGATGCCGGCGTGTTCCATCTCGCGCTCGGCGGTGGCGAGAGCGCGGTGCTGCCGTGGCTCGGCGAGCTCGCGGCGTACGCTCGCTCGCGCGGCTTGGTGCCGAACCTCACGACCTCCGGGCTCGAAGGTCTCGATGCGCTCGTCGCGATCGCGGATCGGTTCGGGCAGATCAACGTCTCGCTCGACGGGCTCGAAGCGACGTACGCGGCCGTCCGCGGCTTCGATGGCTTCGCGCGTGCCGATGCCGCGATCTCGCGCCTGCGCGCGGTCAAGCGCGAGGTCGGCATCAATGTCGTCGTCACGCGTCACAACATCGGCGAGCTCGACGCGATCTTCGCGTACGCCGCTCGCCGCCGGCTGTCCGAGGTCGAGCTGTTGCGGTTCAAGCCGTCGGGCCGCGGCGCGCGCGCGTACAATGATCTGCGCTGCACCGATGCGCAACACCGCGCGTTCTTGCCGAGCGTGCTCGCGTCCGCGCGCCGCCATCGCATTCGGGTCAAGGTCGACTGCTCGTACACGCCGATGCTCGCGCACCATCGCCCGGATCGCGCGTTGCTCGCCGAGCTCGCGGTCTACGGCTGCACCGGCGGTGATTTTCTCGTCGGCGCCAAAGCCGATGGTCGGCTGACCGCGTGCAGCTTCATGGGCTCACCGGCCGACCGCCCCGACGTCACGCAGCTCGCGACCTATTGGGATCGACCCGGCGCGTTCGGCGCGTTCCGCACGTGGCGCGATGCCGCGGAGCCGTGCGCGAGCTGCGAATATCACGCGTTGTGTCGCGGCGGCTGCAAGGTCGTGAGCGCGCACGTCAACGGCGATCCCGCGACGCCCGATCCCGAGTGTCCGCGCGTGATCGACCACGCGAGACCGCGGCCCCGCGTTCAGCTCCCCGTGTTATAGAGTCGGCGCCGTGAAGACAGTCATGATCATCAGCGACGCGACCGGCGAAACCGCCGAGCGCATGGTGCGCGCTGCGACGATGCAGTTCAGCGAGCCGGTCCAGGTCCGACTCTTCTCTCGCGTCCGGCTCGAGAGCGAGCTCGAGCAGATCCTCGAGAAGGCGCACGAGCTCAAGGCGCTCGTCGTGTTCACCGTCGTCAACCAAGAGGAGCGCGACCTGATCTCGAAGCTGGTCGAGCGCTATAACATCGAGACCGTCGATCTGATCGGCGCGCTGATCAGCAAGCTCGCGCTGTTCATCGGCTCCGCGCCCGCCGGCGTTCCCGGGTTACTGCACTCGATCACCGACGACTACTTCCGCCGCATCGAGGCGGTCGAGTTCGCGGTCAAGAACGACGACGGCGCCGAGCCGCGCAACCTGCCGAAGGCCGACCTCGTGCTCGTCGGTATCTCGCGCACATCGAAGACCCCGCTGTCGACCTATCTCGCGCAGCGCGGGCTCAAGGTCGCGAATGTGCCGCTCGTGCTCGGCGTCGATCCCCCCGAGGAGCTCTCGCAAGTCGATGACCGCAAGGTGTTCGGCCTGATCGTCCAACCCGACATGCTCATGCGCATTCGCCAGGCGCGGCTCTCGCACCTCGGGATGCCGAACGATTCGAGCTACGGGCAGCGCGCGCATATCGAGAGCGAGATCTCGTACTCGCGCGAGATCTTCCGCAAGCACGCGAATTGGCCGGTGATCGACGTCACCAACCGCGCGATCGAAGAGACCGCCGCCGACATCCTGCGCATCTTCCAAGAGCGCAGCCTCCCCGCGACAGCGTGACGCTGCGACCGAGCGAATCGCTCGAGGACGGAACCTACCCGCCTCCGCGCGACTCTAACCGACCGTGGCATACACCCCGCGCACAGCTCTGACGTTTGCAGCCCTGTTCGCCGCGCACGCCACCGAAGCGCAGGCGCCGAAGCCCGCGACGGGGTTCGGCATGGCCGGCGCGCCGACCGAGGTGATCGCCGCGGCGCACGATGGCAGCTGGGTCGCGATGTGCCACGCGCGGCACGACACCGATCACAGCGGCGCGTTGAGCATCTCGATCGGCTTCAACATAACGAGCGGCGACGCGCAGCGCGCTTACGTCGGCTCGGCCACCCGGACCGCGACGGTCGTCGGGCGCGATGTCGAAGGCCACGTGATGGCCATCGCTGACGACGGCCGCTTGCTCGTCGGGTTCGGCGGCGCGAACGGCCATTGGGGCTTCGAGCCCGGACCGCTCGAGTGGCTCGCGGCTACTCCGGTCCGTGCGGCGCTCGCGCCCACACCGTGATCGCGAGTCGCGTCGGCGTGACGTGAGCTGCAACATCCTCGAAGCCGGCGGCACGCACGCCGCGCGCGAGCGAGTCGCGCGAGAACCGAGTGGGGTGAATGTGGCGGCGCGAGAATCCGCTGCGCCGCGCGATCAGCTCGAGGATCGTCGATTCGACCGCGGGTAACCACGGCTCGCCGTAGTTCGGTGTCGAGAGCCACAGCCGGCCGCCCGGGACGAGGGCCCGGCGAAGACCGGCGAGCCACACCGGCCAGGCGAGCACGTGCTCGACGACTTCCTTCGCGTAGATCGCCGCGAACTTTCCCGCGCCGAGGCTGGCGTCGATCGGCGTCTCCGGTGGCACGACGCGCGCGTCGCTGATCCGCGCATTGCCGAGCGAGCGCACCGCCTCGACCGCGCGCTCGTCGATGTCCACGACGGTGTAGCGCAGGCCCGGCGGCGCGGCGTCGAGCTCGTGCAGCAGGCCGCAGCCGACGACGAGCACGTCTACAACACCGCTGCCGTCCCGGGACGAGCCCGCGATGTCGCCGCTCGGCACTTCGCCGAGGAACCGCGCGAGATCGCGCTCGAGCGGCGCGTGATACAGCGTCCACGGAAACTGCCGGGCCCGCGCGTGATTCGCGAAGTAGTCGGTCTGCTCCGTCATCGCGTCGGCACGGTCGCGGCGTCGGCGATGATCAGATACTCGTACGCGCTCGGCGAATCGGCCGGCACGAGCGGATCTTGCACCGCCCAACGCACGAGCTTCGCGAACGGCGCGAGCACCGCATCGGGCAGCAGCGCCCCGAGCTTCGCCGGGTAGTGCCCGGTCAGCTTCTTCGCGACGAACTCGACGAACGCCTGCGGCAGGAACAAGCGATAGAGAAACTCCGAACGCTGCGAGCCCATCCCGTACGACGCGCGCACGGTCCAGCCATTCTGCTCGAGCAGGCGCGTCCACACCTTGAGATCGTAGAGATGCCAGTGCTGGAAGAAGCCGTTGAGCGCGCCCGACACGGTCATCGCCACGCGCGGCGCGTGCTTGAGCAACAGCGACTGCATCCGGCCCTGCAACGCCCAGCGCGGCGTCGGTACGAACATCAACAGGCGCGCATCATCGGCGGCGGACTTGCGAAGATTGAGCAGCGCCGCGTCGATGTCGGGCACGTGCTCGAGCGAGCAGTTGCCGATGATCTCTTTGAACCGCGTGCCGGCGAATGGCGCATCGCGCGACACGTCGGTGATCTCCGCGGTGATCCGCGCGCGCGCTTGCGCGATCTCGCGAGCCGAGATGTCGATGCCGTAGATCTCGCGGCCGTCCTCGCGCACCGTCCACCAGAAGCCGTCGCCGCAGCCGACATCGAGCACCGGACCGCGCGCGCTCGCGACCGCCTGAAATGCAGCGAGCCGGTTGATCTCGCGCAGCGCGAGCGACAGCGGAGCATGCCGGAGGTAGCGATACGCCCAGCGCTCGATCTCGGCGTCGGTCGGTACGGTCGGCTTCGCCATCGGTTCGTCGGCGCTCGCGGGGACGGGCTCGGGCGCGGGCATCGCTCGTGACTACATCACTCGCGACTCGCGCGCAAACCTCTAAGCGCCGTCGCGCGTGATCGGGCCGGTCGGCGTGTCGTCGTGCTTGATCAGGCGCACCGACGAGTACGGCAGGTTGAACACCTCGCCGAGCCCGTGCGTGACCTTGCGCAGGCGATGCGCCGCCTTCGACGGGCGATCCTCGAGCAGCCAATCGAAGAAGCCCTGAGCGTTGAACGAGATGCCGAGCGCCATCTGCTGATGCGGCGCATAGCCGAACTGCGGATCCGGGTTCGGCTTGTAATTGCGCGTGTCGTACGACGCGGTGATATCGATGAACCGCGCGAGCGTGCCGCAATGGAACGAGCCGCACTGCAGGTCGCGCAGCGCGTGGATGCCGCCGAGATGAAACGCGAGCAAGTAGGTCTCGCCGGAGTAATCCTCGGCGATGTTGTACTTCGAGCAACTGCCGGTCGGACACGGCGACGCGCCGGTCAGCTTGCGGAGGTACATCTGGCTCGGGAAATACTGGACGCGATAATCGAACAACTCGTCGAGCCGCGGCCACATCGACAGCGCGAACGCGAGCACCGCGCCGGTCGTATCGCCCGCGAGATCGCTGAACGAGAACTCGTAGTAGAAGCCGTCTTTGACCTCGACGCCGGCGAACAGCGCCTCGGACAACGCGGTCGAAACCACCGCGCTGCCGAGCCGCGAGTAGCCGCCCCACTGGTTGAGAATTTCGGTGCCCATCCGGGCGAGCGACATCGTCGCCCACGCGTGACCGAACTTGTCGGCACCGCCGGCGTACGTTCGATCGCCGAGCCAACCGTCGCCGCCGAACTTGTACTCGGCGAGAGGTTTGTGTTTGCGGTACCACGCGATGTACGTCCAGCCGGTGAACGCGACGTAGAAGCCGGCGAGCGTCAGCGCCGCAGCGGTCTTGTGATCGCGCTTCGGCTGACCATCGTCATCGGTATGATCGAGCACCGGCGCGGGCGCGAGATCGATCCACGGCGTCGTGATCGCGGGAGCGGCCGCGTCGGGCTGGGGTGCCGGCGGGGTAGCTCCCGGCGCCGCGACCGCGCCAGTTGGATCAGTGGGCGCGGGTACGGGATTGTCAGCGTCCGCAAACGCGGGTTGGCGCAACCATGCGATCACCAACAAGGCAGCGACCGGGCGGCGCACTTGGGGCTTATCGCACCCGGGCTATGCGAACACAACCTAGGTGGTCTCAGGAACCTGAGGGTCGGTTGTGTAGGTCACGCATGATGTGGCAACCTGCGTTAACCAACTTGAGTTACTAGGCGAACCATACTAGTTTGCCTCAGGTCCCCAGGACCGCAGACCCCTTGGTCGTGGCTATCAACCCCACGACCTTCTCCTAGCTTCGAGTACCGTGACCCCTAGCCTGACCACGAATCTCAGCGTGCGTAGCGCGCGCCTCGGTCTCCTCCCGGAGATCCGTCGATGACCACCCATCTGCTCTGGGTTCTGGTCAAGTCGCTGGCGCTGGTCGTCTTCATCAACCGCTACATCGCGGGCATCCTGCTCCGCCTGATCCGCGGCAAGAAGTGGGACGAGACCACCGACGACTACGAACCGACCGTGCTCGCGGTGATCCCGATGTTCAACGAGGGCGCCGCGATCAAAGAGACGCTGCGCAGCCTGCTCGATTCGGATTATCCCGCTCACAAGCTCAAGGTCGTTTGCATCGACGACCTGTCGACCGACGACAGCTACGAGCAAGCGATGTCGCTCGCGCGCACGTCGGGTGGCCGGCTCAAGGTCGTTCGCAACCGCAAGAACCTCGGCAAACGCCGCTCGATCATTCGCGCGGTGCGCGACACCGATGCCGAGATCATCGTCTCGGTCGACTCCGACGTCGTGGTCGATCACGACGCCGTCCGCCAGCTCGTCCGTCGGTTCACCAGCGATCGCATCGCGGCAGTCGGCGGTCACGTCGACGTCCGCAACAAGCACGAGAACTGGCTGACCCGGATGCAGGTCATCAAGTACTGGTACGGCTACTTCTTCCTGAAGAACCTCGAGTGGGGCTTCCGCCGGGTGATGTGCTTGTCCGGCTGCCTCACCGCGTATCGCCGCTCCGTGCTCGTCGAGCTCGAGGCCGTGCTCGAGAAGCGCTCGATCCTCGGCGTGCCGATCAAGTACGGCGAGGACCGGTTCCTGACCCGTCAAGTCGTCAAGGCCGGCTACCTCACGACGATGACGCTCGAAGCCAAGTGCCGCACGTTCGTACCGAACACACTGTCGAGCTACTTCTCGCAGCAACTGCGCTGGCGCCGCTCGAACATCGTCGACTACGCGGGCGCCTGCAGCCACGTGTGGCGGCTCAACCCGCTGCTCGCGATCCACTTCTTCGCGCAGTTCGCGTTTGCTCATCGCGTACCCGCTCGCGGTCGTCCGCGCGCTCGGCTCGCACTGGTTCTTTCCCGGCTTGAAGATCCACCTGATGGTGGTCGCCGTGTTCGGGCTCTACTACCGGTTCCGCGTCCGCAAGCGACCGGCGTCGGAGCGCGTCGGCGCGCTCGTCGTTCGTGCCGATGTCTCTGCTGATGCCGGTCACGTACGCGCTGCTCACGCCGCTCGCGCTGTTCACGCTCGATTCCGGCAGCTGGGAGACCCGCGGCCACGCCGAGACGGTCACCGAGCCCGCGGCGGAGCCGATCGGCGAGCCGCTCACTGGCAAAGTGATGCTGGTCGCGGCCAGCGTCGCTGCGGAGCCGGTCCGCGCCCGGGCGAGATCCCAAGCGCAACTTCCTGCTGCGTAGGCCCGATTTTTGGAGTAGGACCAGGCCTCGATGGAGATGGAAGCTCGCAAGACCCCCCGGTTCTGGATCGCCGTCCAGCCATCGATCATCCGCCTCTACAAGGTTGCCGGGTTGTTCGCGCTCGGCGCGATCCTGGTCGGCCTGCTCGGGTTTCTCGCGGTCAACATCTTCTACTACTTCGATCACACCTGGGTTCGCCCGGTCGTGTTGACGCTCGAACCATCAGAAGGTGATCGAAGCGGTGACCCAGCTCGACGATGCGAAGCTGCGCGCGAGCGAGCTCGAGGCCGAGAAGATCGATAACAGCGCGAAGCTCGAAGAGATCAAGCGCACGGTCGACGCCGACAACAAGTTCCTCACCGAGGTCGGCAGCGCCGCCGCGTCGCCGAGGACCGCCGAGGAGTGGCTGGTCCATCGCGAGGTCGAGCAGACCAAGCTCGACATCGAAAACCAGATCGGCCGCAAGGCGCCGCTCGAGCAGAAGCTCGCGAGCCTCGATCTATCGGTCAAAGACGCAGGAGCAGCTCGTTGCTCAGCGCGAGCAGTCGCCGTACCTGAAAGCGGTGAGCGGCACCGTGTACCTCGCGTTCGTGCCGTACTCGAACCTATCGAACGTCAAAGAGGGCACGAAGCTCTACGGCTGTTCGTGGGGGCTCGTGATGTGCCACACCGTCGGTCACATCACGAAGATCCTGCCGGGCGAAGTCCAGGACATCCATCCGCACGACGAGAGCATCCAGCGCGGACAGATGATGGAGATCTCGCTGACGAGGCCGTCCGCGGCGAACGACAGCGTGTTGTTCGCGGGCTCGAAGCCGCTCTGGCTGTTCTAAGCCCGGGGCCACCGAGCCTGCTCACTCCCGGCTGATCGCGGTCGCAGATCGGCACACATGTACACCCGCGCAGGGCGCATTGAACGCGCCCGCCCTCGCGATCTTCGGACGCGCGCGGTTATCATAGGAGTCGCGTCTTTCGGAGGGACATCCATGCGGATGTTGTCGGCGGTGGGGACTACTCGGGAGGTCGATTCTAGATGAGCGACAAAGACACTCGGCTCGGCCCAGAAGCGGCCAAGCCGCCCGCGGCCAGTGGTGCGCGGAACGAGCAAAGCGGACTGTCGAAGATCGGTAGCGGAGGTTCGTCCGGCCCCGCCGATCGCACCGTCGCCCTCGGCAATGGTACCGGCGCAGGCGCTCCGAGCCCGGCCGCCGACGCCGCGCGCCCGACGCTGCAAGGCATGCACGTACAGGCCAAGCCGGGCGAGGCGACGATCCACCTGACGCCGTCCGGGCCAGCACCGGTTCCGCCGACGACGATCGCGCATGGCACGCCGTCGCCGGCCGCGCCGCCCGGCTCGACGCTCGCGGGGCAACCGCGCGCGAAGCGACCGTCGGCTGCGCCGAGCGTCAATCGCTCGAGCTCGTGGGACAAGTTCGGCGAGTCCGAAAGCGAGAGCACCGGCGTCCACGCGACGACCGGCGCACCGCATCCCGGCGTCCGCATCAACCAGTACGAGATGATCAAGATGATCGGCGAGGGCGGGATGGGAACCGTCTACCTCGCCCGCGATCTGCGGCTCGGTCGGCGCGTCGCGATCAAGTTTCTGCAATCGAACCAGCAAGAGCTGACTCAGCGCTTCCTCGTCGAGGCGCGCGCGACCGCACGCTGCCAGCACGACAACATCGTCGTGATCTACGAAGTCGGCGAGCACAACAACTCGCCGTACATGGTGCTCGAGTTCCTGACCGGCAAGCCGCTCACCGCGTACGTCGAGAACGGCCAGCGCGTGCCGTATACGCGTGCGGTCGAGATGATGGTCCAAGTCCTGCGCGCTCTCGAGTGCGCGCACGGCCAGGGCATCGTCCATCGCGACCTCAAGCCCGACAACATCTTCATCACCGACTCCGGCAACATCAAAGTCCTCGACTTCGGCATCGCGAAGGTGCTCGAGGCGCAGCAGAGCCCCGGCGGCCTGTCATCGGGCGCGCTGCGCATGCCGAGCCCGCTCGAGCTCGCGACCGGCACGAACACGAGCCTGACTCGCGTCGGCACGATCATGGGCACGCTGAAGTACATGTCGCCCGAGCAGTGGGGCATCGGCATCGAGATCGATCACCTCAGCGACATCTGGGCGTGCGGCATGCTTGTTGCATCGCCTGATCTGCGGCCGCCACCCGCTGCATCCGCTCGACGGCAACCAGCTCGTCGTCACCGCGATGCTCGAGCTGCCGATGCCGTCGATGACCGAGGCCGCGCCGCCGGATGCCCCGCGCGAGCTGATCCAGATCGTCGATCGCTGCTTGCTCAAGGTCGAAGGAGCAGCGCTGGCAGTCGGCGCAAGAGCTGCTGCGCGCGATCGAGCCGTTCTTGCCCGGCCGTCGCTCGGTCGAGCTCCAGCTCGACGAGAGCCCGTACGCCGGCTTGTCGTCGTTCCAAGAGGCCGACGCCGGCAAGTTCTTCGGCCGCACGCGCGAGATCGCGGCGATGGTCACGCGGATTCGCGATCGGCCGCTGATGGCGGTCGCCGGCAGCTCCGGCGTCGGCAAGTCGTCGTTCGTGCGCGCCGGCCTCGTGCCCGCGCTCAAGCGCTCGGGCGAACAGTGGGAGACGCTCGTCATTCGCCCGGGCCGCACGCCGATGGAATCGCTCGCGAGCGTGATCGCACCGATGGTCGCGACCGCGGCGAACCTCGCCGACGAGATGAACGAGCAGCGGAAGCTCGTCGAGACGTTGCGCCGCGAGCCCGGCCACCTCGGCCACGTGCTGCGCGGTCGAGCGCGTCGCGATAGTCGGCGGATGTTGCTGTTCGTCGATCAGTTCGAGGAGCTCTACACCCAGGTCACCGATCCGGCCGAGCGCGCGGCGTTCACCGCGTGTCTGTCGGCGGTCGCCGACGATGCGACGAGCCCGTTGCGCGTCGTGCTGTCGATGCGCTCCGACTTCCTCGATCGCCTCGCCGAAGACCAGGAGTTCGTCGCCGAGGTCACGCAGGGCTTGTTCTTCCTCGGCCCGCCGAACCGCGAAGGGTTGCGCGAGGCGATCCTGCAGCCCGCCGAGCTCGCCGGCTACTCGTTCGAGCTCGCCGCCACGGTCGACGACATGCTCGATCACCTCGAGACCACGCCCGGCGCGCTGCCGCTGTTGCAGTTCGCGGCCGCGAAGTTGTGGGACAGCCGCGATCGCGGCCGCAAGATGCTCACGCATCAGAGCTACGCCGCGATGGGCGGGGTCGCCGGAGCGCTCGCGAGTCACGCCGATCGCGTCGTGCAGGACATCGGCACGGCGAAACACGGGCTCGTTCGCGCGATCTTGCTCCGACTCGTCACGCCGGAGCGCACGCGCGCGATCGTGCCGATGAGCGATCTGCGCGACCTGTCGCGCGAGGTCGGCGAGGTCCAGCGCCTCGTCGATCAGATGGTCGATGCGCGCTTGCTCGTCGTGCAGAACCTCGACGGCGGCAAAGGCTCGACCGTCGAGATCGTCCACGAGTCGCTGATCCAAGGCTGGCCGACGCTGCGCCGTTGGCTCGACGAGAACCAAGACGACGCCGCGATCGTCGACCAGCTGCGCACCGCTGCGCGCCAATGGCACACGAAGGGCCGCGACCCGGGCTTGCTGTGGCGCGGCGACACCGCCGACGAGGCCAAGAAGTTCAAGAAGCGCTACAAGGGCCCGCTGTCGGACGTGGAGCGCGCGTTCCTCGAAGAGATCATCCGCTACGAGCAAGCCGCGGCGCGCCGGCGTCGGACCGCGGTCATCGCCGGCATGGTCGGTCTCGGCGTGCTCGTGATCGCTGCGATGGCGGTTGCGGTCGTGCTCAAGCGGCAAGGCGACGAGGCGAGCCGCCAGCGCAACGCGGCCGAGCAGTCGGCGGCGGCCGAGAAGGAACAGCGCACGGTCGCCGAGCAGAACCTCGCCGACCGCGTCCGCTCAGGATGCCGCAGCCAAAGCGGCCGAGGATGCACGTCGCGCGGAAGAAGCCGCGCGCAAGGCGGCGGTCGCGCAGGACGTCGAGGACAAGCAGCAGATCGTCGACGTCAAGGCGCAATCGAAGGAAGATCTCGAGAAGAAGAACAAGCGAGCTCGAGAAAGCGCTCGCCGAGCAGCAACGAGTCCGAACGCATCGCCGAAGAGAATCAGCACGAGGCTGAAGCCGCGAAAGCCAAGATCGACGCGTTGCTCACGCAGGAGCAGGAGCGCGTCAAGAAGCTACAGAGTCAGATCGGCAGCCCGATCGTCGACGATCTGAAGTAGCGAACCGGAGAGCTCATGACACTTGCCCTTGCCCGAACTCTGTCCGCAACTGCGCTCGCGCTCGCTCTGTCGAGCACCGCGTTCGCACAGCCAAAGACACCCGCGCCGGCACCCAAGCCGGCGCCTCTGATGGCGCCCGACGATGCTCCGGCGCCCGACGCGAAGGCCGGCACGCCGGAGAAAGCCGGCACGAACGAGACGCTGCAGAACGGCGGTGCCGACGCACGCCCGTGGGCGAACGGCGTGTCGATGGCCCAACAGCAAGCCGCGCTCGCGCTGTTTCACGACGGCAACGTCCTGCTCAACGATGGCCTGTTCGTCAAGGCCGTCGAGAAGTACCGCGAGGCGCTCAAGCACTGGGACCACCCGGCGATCCACTACAACCTCGCGCTCGCGCTGCTCAACCTCGATCAGCCGATCGAGGTCTACGACAGCCTGCAAAAGGCGACGCAGTACGGCCCCGCTCCGCTCGAGAAGGACAAGTACGAGCACGCGAAGGAATACCTGTTGCTGATCGAGAAGCAGATCGCCGATATCGAGGTCAGTTGCGACAAGCCCGGGGCGCACGTCCAGGTCGACGGCAAAGAGGTGTTCATCGCGCCCGGCAAGTTCAGCGGCAAGGTCCGCATCGGGAAGCACGCGTTCCTCGCCGAGAAAGAGGGCTACGCGACGCGGATCAAGGCACCGTACATCGGCCCCGGCGAGCACTTCAGGATCGAGCTCAAGCTCTACACGTCGGACGAGCTGACTCGCTAC
Organism: uncultured delta proteobacterium; assembly: GCA_963848295.1. GTDB lineage: Bacteria > Myxococcota_A > Polyangia > Haliangiales > Haliangiaceae > JABFXX01. The sequence continues at coordinate 2,322,928 of CAWKDB010000010.1, forward strand.
AAGCGGCGCTGGCACAACACCTGGTTCCCGTACGCGGTGATCGGCGGCGGCGTGCTCGTCGGCATCGGCGGCGGCGCGCTCGAAGCGTCGGCGCGATCGAACTTCAGCGACTACGACAAGAAGGTCGCAGCGTGCAGCATGAACAACTCCGGCTGTCCTAACACCACGCCCGGGCTGGCGTCGCTCAAGCACGACGGCGACACGAAGCAGACCCTCGCGTATGTGGGTTACGGCGTCGGCATCGCCGCGATCGCGGCCGGAGCGGCGCTCGCGATCCTCAACCGCGACCAAGCCTACGAGATCCGGGCGGACGACGTCGTCGACGGCGAGCAAAACCAAGTCACGTTCACGCCGATCGTCGCACCCGGGATGGCCGGCGCGATGGTGCAGGGCCACTTCTAGCTTTGGGAGATCGCATGAATGGCTTCACTTCACGCCTCGCACTCACGGCGCTGATCGCGCTCGCAATCGCCGGCTGTAACGCTTCGCCCAACGCCACGAGCTGCCCGAGCGGCATCATCTGCCCGGCCGGCACGACCTGCGCTGCGGTCCAACCCGTGTGCATCACGAACCTGTGCGGCAACGGCATCGTCGATCCGGGCGAGACCTGCGACGACGGCAACATCATGGACGGCGACGGCTGCTCGCATGACTGCTTGTCGAAAGAGGTCTGCGGCAACGGCGTTCGCGATCCGGGCGAGCTGTGCGACGACGGGGTCGACGGAGTCACCGCGAACGGCAAGTGCTCGACGGACATGTCGAGCTGCAATGCCGACAGCGATTGCCCGGGCGGCACGTGCAAGCCCGACGGCTGCTCGGCCGACTGCAAGTCGCTCGAGACCTGCGGCAACGGCATCGTCGACGTCGGCGAGGTCTGCGATGACGGCGGCACGGCAAACGGCGCGTGTGGCGACGGCACGCCATGCAACGCCGACGTGGATTGCGCGAGCGGGGCGTGCTCGCCTGACGGTTGCTCGTCGAACTGCTTGTCGAACGAGACATGCGGCAATGGCATCGTCGATCTGGGCGAGAAGTGCGACGACGGCGGCGCCCCGGGTGGCTGCGAAGACAACTGTCAGGCCGGCATCGGCTGTGGCAACGGTCAGATCGATCCGGGCGAGGAGTGCGACGACGGCAACACCAGCGACACCGACGACTGCCCGAGCAGCAATACGGCGAACGGCGGCAAGTGCCAGATCGCGGTGTGCGGCGACGGCTTCGTCGACAGCGCGACCGGCGCGCATCACGAGGACTGCGACGGCGGCTCCGGCGGCCACCCCGCGTACACCGCGACGTGCAACCTAGACTGCACGACCGCGCGCTGCGGCGACGGCAAGGTCGATCCGCTGTTCATCGTCGTCTCGACCGGCAAGGGCGAGCAGTGCGACGACGGCAACAGCATCAACGGCGACGGCTGCGACAACAACTGCACGATCCCGACGTGCGGCAACGGCATCATGGACCCGGGCGAGGCCTGCGACGACGGCAACCAGGTCGACGGCGACGGCTGCGACAACAACTGCACCATCCCCGGCTGCGGCAACGGCATCGTCGACGGCACCGAGGCGTGCGACGACGGCAACATGACGAACGGCGATGGCTGCGACAACAACTGCACGATCACCGGATGCGGCAATGACATCAAGGACCCCGGCGAGCAGTGCGATGACGGCAACAGCGTGAACGGTGACGGCTGCGACAACAACTGCACGATCCCGGCGTGCGGCAACGGCATCATCGACGGCACCGAAGCCTGCGACGACGGCAACTTGCTCGACGGCGACGGCTGCGAGCACGATTGCACGATCGCGAAGTGCGGCAACGGGATCAAGGACCCGGGCGAGGCGTGCGACGACGGCAACAAGGTCAACGGCGACACCTGTGACAACAACTGCACCGTGCCGGCGTGCGGCAACGGCATCATCGACGGCACCGAGGCCTGCGACGACGGCAACTTGCTCGACGGCGACGGCTGCGAGCACGATTGCACGATCGCGAACTGCGGCAACGGCATCAAGGATCCGGGCGAGGCCTGCGACGACGGCAACAAAGTCAACGGCGACACCTGCGACAACAACTGCACGTTTCCGACCTGCGGCAACGGCGAGCTCGACGGTACCGAGGAGTGCGACGACGGCAACAACACCGACGGTGATGGTTGCGAGCACGACTGTACGATCGGGAAGTGCGGCAACGGCATCAAGGACCCGGGCGAGGGTTGCGACGACGGCAACAGCGACGATGCGGACGACTGCCGCAACGACTGCACGGTCGCGAAGTGCGGCGACGGCGTCACCGATCTAGAGACCGGCGCGAAACACGAGGTGTGCGACGACGGCAACACCACCACCGAGACCGCGTGCGTGTACGGCGAGCAGAGCTGCACCGCGTGCAGCGCGAACTGCCAGACCGTGCTGAACCTGACCGGCCCGTACTGCGGCGACGGCAACACCGACCCTGAAGAGTCATGCGACGGCGGTGGCCCACCCCCGACCGCATGTGACTACGGCGTCCCGACGTGCAACCCGTGCAAGGCCGACTGCTCCGGCACCGAAACGCTACACGGCAACACGTGCAACGACGGCGTGGTCGATCCCGACGGCCACGAGGTGTGCGACGACGACAACGCGACGTGCGGTAGCTGTAGCGCCGACTGCTCGACGATCCTGAGCGCGTCGCCGACCGGGATCATCGGCGCGGTCGCGGGCGGCGATGTCACCGACGGAGAGACGATCACGCTCGGCGACGGCGAGCACGCGGCGACCGTGTTCGAGCTCGACGACGACGGCAGCGTCAGCGGCAGCCACGTCGCGGTGACCTTCACCGGCACCGACACGCCGACCGTGGTCGCGACCGCGCTCGCCAGCGCGATCCAAGGCGTCGGCGGCGACGCTCGTGATCTCCGCCGCGCACGCCGGGAACGTCGTCACGCTGACGAGCTCCCTCGAATCGACCGCGGGCAACGTCGCGATCGCCCACACGACGGCATCGCCCGAGTGGACGTTCGTCGGCATGGCAGGCGGCGGCGGCGGGAACTGCGGCAACGGCCAGAAGTGCACGTCGACCTCGGATTGCATGCCACCGTTGACGTGCGGATCCGGAACCTGCCACTAGCGTCGCCGTGTTATACGGCTGCGCATGCAGCTGTCCCAGCTCAAGATCATCGTCACCGGTGCCGCTCAAGGAATGGGCGCGCACTTCGCTCGCCGGCTCGCCGAGGCCGGCGCTCAGGTCGCCGCCGGCGACGTCAAGGAGGACGGGCTCGCAACGCTCGCAGAGACGACGAAGGGCCTGCCCGGCAAGGTCCACACCCGCAAGCTCGACGTATCGAACGAAGCCGACGTCGGCGCGTTCGTCGAGTGGGCGTCCGGCGCGATGGGCGGGCTCAACGGCCTCATCAACAACGCCGGCATCCTGCGCGACGGCTTGCTCGTCAAGAAGGACCGCACGACCGGCGCGGTCACGAAGCTGTCGAAGGAGCAGTGGGACGCGGTCATCGCCGTCAACCTCACCGGCGCCACGTTCATGGTGCGCGACACCGTCGCGAAGATGGTCTCGACCGAGCAGCGCCCCGGCGTCATCGTCAACATGTCGTCGGTCGCGCGCCACGGCAACCGCGGCCAGTCGAACTACACGTCCGCGAAAGCGGCGCTCGCGGCGAACACCGTGACGTGGTCGCGCGAGTTCGCTGCGTTCGGCATTCGCGTCGGCGCGGTCGCGCCCGGCATGATCGAGACGCCGATGACGCAGGGCATGAACCAGAAGGCGCGCGACGCGCTCGTCGCGGCGATCCCGGTCGGCCGCATCGGCATCCCCGAGGACATCTGGCTCGCGGTGAAGTTCGTGCTCGAGTGCGACTACTTCAACGGCCGCACCATCGACGTCGACGGCGGCCTGAGCATGTAGCGTCGCTCCGGCGACCTCCGCCTGCGGTGATCACGGGTGCTTCTTGAGCCACTCGTCGCTCGCCTTGACGTTGCCCTTGAAGTTCGGGCCGAGCTTCTGAAACGCCGCCTTCGCCTCGGTCATCAGCGTGCGCGCCCGGGCCTTGTCGCCGTGGGTCTCGACGAGCGAGCGGGCGAGCACGTTCTTCGTCATCGCGACTTGTTGGATCATCGATTCGTCGCCCAGGTCGGCTAGCGTCGCCTCGGCGAACTTCCGTGCATCCGCGAAGCGCTTCGCGTTGTACGCGACGATCCCCATCGCGGTGCCGGCGGCACTCACTCGCTTGTCATGATTGCTCGCGAGGATGTCGCGCGCCTGGCCGAGGATCCGCAGCGATTCGTCGACGCTGTCCTCGGACCTGATCTGACCGTAGTTGAGTAGCAGGAAGGCAAGCTCCAGCGAGTTCGGGCCCGATCCCTTCGTGACGAGCTCGACCGCGTGCGCGAAGTGCTCGAGCGCTTTGGCGTGCTCGTCATTCGAGTTCTCCATCATCGCGATCGAGGTGTGCAAGCCGGCGATCGTGACGAGCTGTTCCGGCCGTGATTCGTCCGTCATCGCGAGCGCCTGCTCGAACATCGCGATCGCGTCCTTAGTCTTCCCTTCGGCTTCGATGACGTACGCGAGATTATCGAGCGCGAGCGCGACCTTGAAGTGATGGTCGCCGTAGACTCGACGAATGATGTCGAGCGCGTGCTCGGCGTCGGCGTGCGCCTGCGCGAGCTCGCCGCGCATGACCTCGTCGTGCGCGCGCACGTCCAGGTAGGTCGCGACCTGCGGATGATCCGGCCCGAGGTCCTTGGTCCGGTCGGCGATGATCTGATCGAGGACCTCGGTGTTCTCTTTGGTCTCGCCGAGCGGGGTCAGCGCCTCGATCAGGCAGTCGCGCGCGTCGTCGATCTGGGTGTGGCTGTCGAGGCGCAGCGCGTCGGCATACGCGGCGTGACACGCCACCGACCCATCTCGCCACTTGCGAGCGTGGACCAGCCCGCGTGCGGTCGCGATCTCGGCGCCGACGACGAGCTTGCGATCACCGGTACGCGCGGCCGCGGCCTTCGCGAGCGGGGACAGCGTCTCGAGCGCATCCAGCGCGTGCTCCGTGCCCGACGCCTGCGCGGCGAGCGCGAGCGCACTTGCAGCAGCTCGATCGAGGTGTTGCCCGATGGCGAGCTCCGCGGCATGCACGAGGTCCTTGCGCGCCGGCTCGATCAGCGCCACCTTGCTGCGCCCGAGCACCGAGTACGCGTGCGCTTGCAGCGGGACGTAGCCGAGCTCGTCGGCACGCTTGACGATCGCCGCGGCCGCATCGCGGGCGCCGCGATAGTCGCCGGTGATGCCACGGACGAGCGCGGCGTCGAGCTTGAGCTCGAGTTGGCCGACCTCGGCCGCGATCGCGGGCGGGACCATCGGCAATGCGGACATCTCCGTCGAGTCCGCGCAGTCGCCGAGATCGGGCAATCCGTCGCCGAGTTGGCTCGCATTGTCGACGAGCTCCGGCGACACGTCGCCCGTGACCGCGGTGACGAGCACGCGCAACGCGTCGAGGCGCGAGTCGAGACACGCCCGCTTTCGCACGACGAGCTCGGGGGCAGCGCCGGTCGAAGCGCGCTCGGCCTTGCAGACGTCGCTCGTGATCGACTGCCAGCGCGTCGAGTAGCGATCGACCGCGGCGTCGAGCTGGTCCGACGCGAGCTTGGCATAAGGCCGCTTGGTCGCGGCGAACCTCGCGGCCACCGCGGTCTTTTGCATCGCGGACCACGTCGCACCGATTCGATCAGCCGCGACGCGGTCGCAAGTCACCGTGGCGGGCTGTTCGTGGCGCAATGCGAGGTACACCGCCGCGGCGCCACCTGCCGCGGTGAGCGCGCCGAAAGTCACCACGAGCGGCCAGATCCGGCGCTTCGCCGGAGGTGCGAGCTCGGCGATCAACGCGGTCATCGACGGCCAGCGCTTGGCCGGATCGCGCGACAGCCCGCGAATGATCGCATCGAGGGCGCGCCGCGGCACCCGGTTGCCGCGCGGCGGCGGGATCAGATCGCCATCGTAGATCGCATAGCCGATCGCAAAAGGAGACATCGAGCCGCGATCGCCGACGATGTAAGGATGTTGGCCGCCGAACAACGCCTCCCACAACGCGACGCAGAACGAGAACTGATCGCTCGCCTCGTTCGCCGGTTGCAACGCGTGCTGCTCCGGTGACATGTATGCCGGCGTGCCCATGATCGAACCCATCCGCGTCACGCCGCGCGGCCCCGGATCGACCGTGCGCGCGAGCCCGAAGTCGGTCACCGCGACTCGGCCACGGCGATCGATCAGGACGTTGCTCGGCTTGAAGTCGCGGTGAACCAATCCGACCGCGTGTGCTGCGGCGAGCCCGCGTCCCGCCTCGACGAACCACCCCATGATCTGCGACGTCGGAGGCCGGCGGCGCGCGAGCGCTCGGGCCAGATCCTCGCCGTCGATGTACTGCATCGCGAGGAACACCTGGCCGTCGATCTCGCCGGCGTCGTAGACCGCGACGACGTGCGGATCATCGAGCTTCGCGAGCGCCTGCGCTTCGAGCCCGAGCCGCTCGGCCGCCTCGGCGTGCGTCGAGTGCAGGAGCTTGAGCGCGACCCGGCGATCGAGCAGGCTGTCGTGCGCGAGGTAGACCACGCCCATGCCGCCGCGCCCGAGCACGCTCTCGACCGTGTAACGCCCGAGATGCGTGCCACGCTGGAGATCGATGCGGCGCTCTCCGGTGAAGCCCGTACCGGGAGTCGTCGCATCGGCGACGCCGATCGTCGTCTCGTACCCGGGCGAGCTCTTCACCAGTGTGAGTATAACGCTGCGACGGCGGCGCGCATTCACTCCGTGGCGACGAGCTTCGCAAGCCGGCGAATCGCGTCGGAGATCCGCTCGGACCAAGGGGCTCCGGCCGAAATCCGCACGAAGCTCGCGAACCGCGACCGCGCCGAGAACAGCGGGCCGGGCGCGACCACGATGCCGCGACGCAGCGCCGCGTCGTGCAGTGCGAGCGCGTCGCAGCCTGGCTGGCAGCTCGACCCACAACACGTAGCCGCCGCGCGGTGCCGCGACGCGCGTGCCCTCCGGAAACTGGCTCGCGATCGCGTCGTGATAACGCGCGACGTTGCCGGCAACCGCCGCGCGCAACCGGCGCAAATGGCGATCGTAGCCGCCCGACGCCAGGAATTCGGCGACCGCCATGCCTGGCAACGCAGGGCACGCGAGCGACTGACCGTACTTGAGTCGCACGATCTGACCGTGCCAGCGCCCACCGGCGACCCAACCGACGCGGTAGCCGGGGGCCAGCGTCTTCGAGACGGAGCTGACCAGCACGACGTGGTTGTCTTCACTCGCCCCGGCGTAGCCGCGCAGCAGGCGCGGCCGCGTGCCGTCGAACACGAGCTCGCCGTAGACGTCATCCTCGATGATCGCGATCTCGGCGCGCCTCGTGATCCGCACGAGCTTCTCGCGCTCGTCCTCCGGCATGATCGCGCCGAGCGGATTCGACACCGTCGGGCTGACCACGACCGCGCGAACCGGCTGCGCGCGAATCGCCTCTTCGAACGCCGCGACATCGAGCCCGGTGCGCGGGTGCGCGGGAATCTCGAGCGCGCGCAACCCGAGGCTCTCGATGCCTTGCAGCACGCCGAAATACGCCGGCGATTCGACCGCGACGACGTCTCCGGGCTTCGCGATCGCGCGGAGCGCGAGGAACAGCCCTTCGGTCGCGCCGATCGTCGTGCACAGATCGTCCTCGGCGAGGGCCGCGCCCGCTTCGACCGCGCGACGCGCGATCTGGCGACGCAGGGTCAACAACCCCGGCGCTGGCTTCGTAGCGAGCACCGACGCTCGACATCTCGCGCGTGATCTGAGTGAGGCTCCGGCTGAGCTGGGCGATCGGGAGGTACGACGCGTCGATCGTCGCGCAGCCGAGGGGCACGAGCTCGGGGTCGCGCATCGCCTCGAGGATCTTCGTGTACGCGTCGCTGACCGTCACGCGCGACGGCCGCTGACACGCGCGCGGAGGCCGCGGTTCCGCGGTGGCTCGCGAGCGCCGTCGAACAAAGTGTCCGGATTTCGGACGAACTTCGATCACGCCCGCGTTCTCGAGCCGGAGATAGGCTTCGAGCACGGTCGACACGCTGATGCTGCGCTCGCGCGCGAGCCGGCGCACCGATGGCAAACGATCTCCGGCGCGCAACGCACCGCGATCGATCGCCGTTCCGAGCTCGTCCGCCAGGTTCTCGTAGAGGAAGCCGGACTCCATGCCATGAAGTGTATCGATCACGTCCGCGATCGACCAGCACAGATCATTTCGCTCGGAACCGGAACAGTCGGTCTGTACTGGTGGCAACCCGAGACTCGTGGTTCTGTACCGGTTCGCCGTGGCGACCGACCATTCGGACATGGTGACGACAGCTGCTCCGGTCGCACGGGCTCGCACCCCCACCGATCCGCTCCTGATCGCGAGCCTGACCGCGGTGTTCGTGATCTGGGGCTCGACGTACCTCGCCGCGCGGATCGCGGTGCGCGAGCTACCGCCGTTCACGACCGCGTGCATGCGGTTCCTCACCGCCGGCTCGGTCATGCTGCTCGTCGCGATCCGCCGCGGTGCGAAGCTGCCGCCGCTCCGCGATTGGTTGCGGGTCGCGCCCGCCGCGTTCTTGCTGTTCGTCTGCGGCAACGGCTTCGTCGTCACCGCCGAGACCTCGATCGCGTCGAGCGGCGCCGCGATCGTGTGCGCGATGATGCCGCTGTGGATGGGCGTGCTCGGAGCGGTGAGCGGCCAACGGCCGACCCGCGCGCGAGTGGCTGTCGCTCGTGGTCGGCTTCGTCGGCGTCGTCGTGCTCGTCGGCGGTCCGTCGCTCGCCGGCGATCGCATCGATATCGTGTTGCTCCTGTTGTCGCCGCCGTCGTGGGCGCTCGGCTCGCTGCTCGCGCGTCGCGTGAAAGATGTCGGTGGCGAGCACGCCGGGCTCGTCGGCCCGGCGCTGCAGTTGCTCGTCGGCGGTGCGATGCTCGCGCTCGGCGCCCGCTTGCGCGGAGAGCACATCCCGGCCGGCGTGTCAGCGCACGCGTGGCTCGCGGTCGCGTACCTCGCGGTCTTCGGCTCGCTCGTCGGGTTCACCGCGTACAGCTGGCTACTGCGCAACGCGCGGCCGACCGTCGCGACGAGCTACGCGTACGTCAACCCGGTGATCGCGGTGATCATCGGCGCGGCGCTGTACGGCGAGCCGATCGGCGTCTCGACGATCGTCGCGAACGTGCTGATCGGCGGCGCGGTCATGCTCGCGCTGCGCAAGTAGCCGGCGGCGCGAGCTCGCGAGCGATCGCGCTGGGCCCGTAACGCTCAGTAGCCGATATCTTGAATCGTGCGGACGATCGCGTCATCGGTCGCCGCGGCGACAAGGAACTCGGCGACATCGGCGTGCGACAGGCTCTTCGCCACGCTGAGCGCGAGATCGACGCCGGTGCGGTAACCGCCTTTCGCGGGCTTGCCGGTGAGCGCCGGCGGCCTCACGATCACCCACTCGAGCGTGCTCGCTCGAATCGTCGACTCGGCGATCCGCTTGTCGTCGCACAGCGCGCGATTCATCGAGCGATAGATCGCGGTCGCGGTGCGGTTGAACAGCGACAGCGCATGGCCATCGCCGACCATCAGGCCGCTCTCGAACACGAAGCGTTTGACGCCCGCTTTCTCGCACGAATCGACGATGTTGCGAACGCCGACCGAGATCAGCGTACCCGGGCGGCGGTTGTTCGCCGGGCCGATCGCGGACAGCACGGCGTCGGCGCCTGCGACCGCAGCATCGATCGACGCGCAGTCGAGCACGTCGCCTTTCATGATCTGGAGCCGATCGTGGGTTGTCTTGATCACCTCGGGCTTGCGCGCGACCGCGACCACGCGATGCCCTGCCGCCAACCCACACTCGACGATCTGCTGCCCCGTCCCACCGGTGGCGCCAAACACCACGATCTTGCGCATCTAGGAGTTGTACAGCGGAGCTAAGCGCGTTGGGTGTCAACTGGCGCGCGCACTCGGGTTTAGCTACCCTCTCGCCATGTTCCGCCGGCACCTTGCAGTCGCACTTACGCTCGCGGTCGTCGCGTGTGGTGGCCAGCCGAAGCAGGTCAAAGTCGTCAAGCCGGACACCAAGCGCGAGGCTCGAACGCTGCTGAGCGAAGCCCGTGACGACGCGAAGAACGGCGAGTACGACGCGGCCGACAAGGCCTACGCCGATGCGTACGGCGTCGCGAAGGACTTCGACATTCTCGAGGAGCGCGTCGACTTTCTCGTCCACGCCGGGCGCGCCACGAAGGGCGTCGCAGCGGCGAAGGGCTACTACGACGCGAACGTCAGTGACACGAAGGGCTATGCGCTCTACGCCGAAGCGCTGATCGCCTCCGGCGACGGCAAGACCGCGCTCGAGGTCTCCGATCAGCTACTGCAACTCAGCTCGGACGATCCGGTCGGGTACGAGAAGCGCGGCCGTGCGCTCCTCCTGCTCGATAAGAGCGACGAAGGCATCGAGGAGCTGCGCAAGGCGCTCAGGCTCGACTCGAAGAGTGCGACCTACCACATGGCGCTCGGCACCGCGCTCGACGGGCTGCATCACGTCGAAGAGGCGCAGCTCGAGTTCCGCGCCGCACTCAATGCTGCACCGGACGATGCCGACGCGAACGTCGCGCTCGGCATGGCGCTGCGCGAGCTCGGCGAGCTCGATGAAGCGAAGACCTACCTCGACAAGGCGCTCACGCTCGACGCGAACAACGGCCGCGCCCACTTCGAGCTCGGGTTGTTGTTCAACCGCGAAGGCAAGCAGCCGGAGGCCGAGCGCGAGCTGTCGCTGGCGATCCAACGCTCGCCGAACGAGTCGCTGTTCTGGTACGCGTACGGCGAGATCTTCAGACTCCAAGACCGCACCGATGAGGCGGTCTCGGCCTACAAGAAAGCGACCGACCTCGATCCGCCGTACCCGAAGGCACTCGAGAAGCTCGGGGCCATGTACGTCGCGCGCAAGCAATATGACGACGCCGAAGTCGTGCTGACAAAAGCCGTGCGCAGGTTGCCGCTCGAGCCGTCGAACTACTTGAACCTCGCGACGCTCTACGCCGCGAAGCACAAGAACAGGCAGGCGATCGACAACTACGAAAAGTTCCTCGAGCTCGCGCCGAAGAACGACGCCGACCGCGGCCGCGTGCGTGAAGCGATCAGCTTGCTAAAACGTTAGGCGGTACTCCGGCGGGATCTGGTCGGCCGACTCGATCACCACGCCGAGATCGCGTAGCAGGCCATCGCGCAGCGAGTAGATCCAGCCGTGGATCGTCAGGGCTTGCCCGCGTTGCCACGCGTCCTGCACGATCGTCGTGTGGCCCAGGTTCGCGACCTGGGTCTCGACATTGAGCTCGCACAACCGATTCGCGCGCGCGACCGGGTCGACGATCGCGGAGAGCTCCTCGCGATGCCACAGGTGGATATCGCGGATGTGGCGCAGCCAGTTGTCGATCAAGCCGAGCGGTTGTGAAGCCATCGCCGCGCGCACGCCACCGCAGCCGTAGTGACCGACGACGACCACGTGCTTGATCCGGAGTACGTCGACCGCGTACTGCAGGACCGAGAGGCAGTTGACGTCGGTGTGCTCCACGATGTTCGCGACGTTGCGGTGCACGAACAGCTCGCCAGGGGCGCGACCGATGATCTCGTTCGGTGGCAATCGACTATCGGAGCACCCGATCCACAGCAGATCGGGGCTCTGCAGATCCTCGAGCCGCTTGAAGAAGCCCGGGTCGTTAGCCGCCGCCTTGTGGGCCCAGCGGCGATTCGCTGCGAAGCAGTCGTCGAGCAGGTTCACGCCTGCGATGTACCACGTCAGAGCATGCCTTGGCCGCGAACCGCGATCAGGTGCTCGGGCCGGCGGTCGCCGCCGATCGCGCCCTCTTTGTAGAACGTCTCGCTGTAGTTCAGCTGGAGCTTGAAGTAGCGGTTGAAGTACCAGCTCGCTCCGACCGTGACATCCCGAGCGACTCGGACCGATGACGTCGCGCTCGTGATCTTCGTGTCGAAGGCATCCGGATCGAGCTCGAGTGCGCCGTACCGGGCCGCGAGCTCGACCGCTCCCCACCGGCCGTGCCTCGGATCGAACGGATGCACCGGCCGGATCGCGGTGTAGCTCGGATGATCGCCGGGCGTGACCGCGACGCTCACCGCGACCTGCCAGGCTTGGTCGACGATGCCGGTGTGCGTGCCGCCGAGCGCGATCGGTTCGTGATCGCGAACGTACTCGGCGAGCACCCCGATCGGGCCGCCGTAGTAGTAACCGTGGATGGTCTGGCGCGTGCGATAGCCTTCGGCGTGCGCGGTCGTATCGATCGTGTCGGTCGCGCCGCCGCCGGCGTACTTCACGATCGTCTGCTGGCCGTCGCTCTTGATCGAGGTCAGGCCGGGCGCCGCGAGCGTGCCGTGGGTGTAGCCGAACGTCGTCGCCGCGCCGATCGCGAGATCGCCGAGGCCGGCGAGACCTGGAGCCTTGAACGGCGAGAACGAGACGTGAAGATCGTACTCGAGCGCGTTGTCGGTCTCGGCTTCGAGCGCGGTCGTGTTGTCGGGAGCGCCGTCGACGATCGCACCGGAATAAGCGAGGACGCCATGAAACAGCTCGCCGCGCAACGCGACGCCGAGGTCGCGATCGGGCGAGATCTGGGTCGCGAACGAACGTTCGATGAACGCGAGATAGGTATCGGACTGCAGCCGCTCGATCCCGAACTGCGCCTTGTCCTTGCCGAAGCGCAACGAGACCTCGGGCACACCGACCTCGAGGTACGCGTTCTCGACCACGAGCTTGCTCGAGGCGAAATCGAGCAACGTGTAGAGCTTGAAGTAGTCGTACGCCTTGCCGGCGAGCTCGGCGCGCAGCCGCCGGATCGTCAGGTCGTGACTGCCGCTGTCGTTCGTGAACGCGCGACCGTCGGCTTGGATGTTGCCGCCCGGCGTCAGCTGCAGCGGAACGGAGCTGAGCGGCTCGATGCCTTGCGGCGCGGCGATCGGACGGTCGACCGACGTTGGCGGCTCGGGCGGCTCTGGCGCGTCTCGCGGCTGCGTCACATCCGGCGGTGGGCCATCGGGTGGCGCGGGTTGGGCCCTGACAGCGCCCGAGACGACGACGAGCGCGAGTGCGAATGCGACACGACTGAACCAGGCCATGACAAGCCTCTGTCACCGCCTCCGGAGCTCCGGTCGGCGATCACGAGCGATCGGTTCGATGCCTCTCGTCTTCGAGTCGGCGGAACAGCGGTCAGGTCTGCGATCCTGCCTTCGCGGGTCTGATCTTTTCGGTGCGTGCGATCTGGACGATCTCGCCGTCATGCACGGCGATCACGAGCTCGCCGAACTTGAGCCCGACGAGCGCGGCGCGCACGAGCTCCAACGGCTCTGCATCGCGCGGCTTGGTCATCGCGCTTCCTCTCGCGGGAAGATCCGGGCTGAGCGCACGCGCGCCGAGAGCTCCGCGCCTCGCACGACGCCGAGCTCGTCGAGCTCGCGGAACGGGAGCTCGACGGTCAACACCTCGTTCTCCGCGGTCGTCACGGCGACGCGCGCCGCGATCCCGATCCGGCGCACGTGCGATACCGTCACCGCGATCGCGCCCTCGACGTCGCCGCGACCGAGCGCGAAGTCATGACCGCGGACGAACGCGCGGGCCGGCCCGGGCTGCACGCCGTCGCTCGGCAGCTCGAGCCCACCCGCGACGAACATCTCGCCGCGCACCTCGCCGCGGAGCACGTTGACGCCGCCGAGGAAGTCCATGACGAACGCGCTCGTCGGCCGGTCGAAGACGTCGTTGGGGTCGCCGGCTTGCTCGATCCGGCCGCGATTCATCACGATGATCTGATCGGCGACCTCGAGCGCCTCCTCCTGATCGTGGGTCACGAACACCGACGTCACGTGCAGCTCGTCGTGCAGTCGCCGCATCCACGCCCGCAGCTCGGCGCGCACGCGCGCATCGAGGGCACCGAACGGCTCGTCGAGCAGCAGCAGCTTGGGCGCTGGCGCGAGCGCACGAGCGAGCGCGACTCGTTGGCGCTGGCCACCGGACAGCTCGCGCGGATATCGCGTCGTCGTGCCGGCCAGCTGGACGCGCTCGACGAGGTCGCGCACGCGCGCTTCGATCTGCTCCTTGGTCGACGCGTTCGGGCCGCGCCGCACGCTCAGACCGAACGCGATGTTCTCGGCGACCGTCATGTGCTCGAACAGCGCGTAGTCCTGGAACACGAAGCCGACGCCGCGCTTCTGGATCGGTGCGTCGGTGACGTCGTCGCCAGCGAACTTCACGCGACCGCGATCGGGCGCGTCGATGCCGGCGATCACCCGGAGCAACGTCGTCTTTCCCGACCCGGACGGGCCGAGCAGCGCGACCAGCTGCCCTGCCGGAATCTCGACGCTGACGTCGTCGAGCGCCGGGAACTCGGCAAACGCCTTCGAGACGTGCTCGACCGTGACCTTGAGCGCTGTCATCGCGACCTCCTGACGTGCCATTCCACGATCGTCTTGCACGCGATCGTCGCGGCCGCGATAGCGACGAGGATCGTCGCGACCGCGAATGCCGCCTGATACTGAAAATCGTTGTAGAGCACCTCGACCTGGAGCGGCACGGTGTCGGTCTTGCCCCGGATATGGCCCGACACGACCGAGACCGCACCGAACTCGCCGACCGCGCGCGCGGTGCACAGGATCGCGCCCAGTAGTAGCGGCGACTTCAAGTTCGCGAGCGTGACTCGCCAGAAGGTCTGCCAAGGCGAGGCCCCGAGCGACAGCGCCGCGATCTCCTGCGCCGGGCCGCGCGCTTCGAGTGCCGGAATGAGCTCGCGCGCGACGAACGGAATCGTCACGAACGCGGTCGTCAGCACGATGCCCGGGACGGCGAACACGATCTTCAGGTGATGCGCCTCGAGGAACCGCCCGATCCAGCCGCGCGCACCGAACAACAGCACGAACATCATGCCGGCGATCACCGGCGACACCGCGAACGGCAAGTCGATCAGCGCGACGAGCACGCGCTTGCCCGGGAACTGGAACCGCGTGATCGCCCACGCTGCCGCGAGCCCGAAGCCGATGTTGAGCGGCACCGCGAGCGCCGCGACGAACAGCGTCAACCGGATCGCGGACCCCGAGTCCGGCTGCGTGATCGCCGCCCAGTACGGGCCCGCGCCGTCGCGAAACGCGACCGCGAACACGGTGACGAGCGGCACGACGAGAAACACGGCGAGAAACCCGAGTGCGACCGCGATCAACAATCGGCGCGCGATCATGGCCCCACCACCGTCGCCGCCGGAGGCTGCATGGTCGGAGGTGGCGGCGAGCGCCGGCGCAAGGTCGGGATCGTGCGGCCGCGGCGGCGCCACGTCAGGCCGTTGATCGCGATCAAGATCGCGAACGAGGCGACGAGCATGACGAGCGACAGCGCGGTCGCGCCGGCGTAGTCGAACTGATCGAGCTTCGTCATCACGAGCAACGGCGTGATCTCGGTCTTCATCGGCAGGTTGCCGCTGATGAACACGACCGAGCCGTACTCGCCGAGAGCGCGCGCGAACGCGAGCGCGAACCCGGTGACGAGCGCGGGCTGCAACGCGGGCAACACGACGCGAACGAACGCCTGCCAGCGGGTCGCACCGAGCGTCGCCGCCGCCTCCTCGAGCCGCGGATCGAGTCCGGCGAGCACCGGCTGCACGCTGCGCACGACGAACGGCAAACCGATGAACGTCAGCGCGATGACGACGCCGAGGCGCGAGTACGCTGCATCTATGCCGACCGCGTCGAGGTAACGGCCGATCACGCCGTGCGGGCCCCAGGTCGCGGTCAACGCGATACCGGCGACCGCGGTCGGCAACGCGAACGGCAGATCGACGAACGCATCGACGATGCGCCGGCCCGGGAAGTCGTAGCGGACGAGCACCCACGCGACGACCAGCCCGAACCCGACGTCGAGCGTCGCGGCGATCAGCGACGCTCCGAGCGATAGCGCGAACGAGGCGAGCGCGCGGTCGGACGAGATCGTGTGCCAGAGCTCGCCGAGTGACATCGAGGACGTCTCGAGCGCGATCGTCGACAGCGGAATCACGACGAGCAGCCCGAGATACGCGAGCGTGATGCCGAGCGAGAGACCGAAGCCGGGGAGTACGCGGCGCGCCATCACTACCTCGCGTAGATCGAATCGAACACGCCGCCGTCGGCGAAGTGCTTGCGCTGGACCGCGGCCCAGCCGCCGAGGTCGTCGATCGTGAACAGCTCGAGCGCGGGCAGCGGGTACTTCGCGGCGGCGATCGCGGAGCGCGGCCGATAGTGATCGCGCGCGATGATGTCCTGCGCGGGCTCGGTGTAGAGGAACTCGAGAAACGCGCGCGCGACCTCCGTCGTGCCATGGCGCAGGGCGTTGCTATCGACGACCGCGACCGGCGGCTCCGCGAGGATGCTGCGCGCCGGCACGACGATGTCGATCGCACCGGGCGCTTGCGCCTGCGCGAGATACGCCTCGCTCTCCCACGCGAGCAGGACGTCGCCGATGCCGCGCTCGACGAACGTCGTGGTCGCGCCGCGCGCACCCGAGTCGAGCACCGGCACGTGGTGGTAGAGCGAGCGCACGAACTCGGTCGCGCCGGCCTCGCCTCCGCGTTGCAGCCCGTGGCCCCAAGCCGCGAGATACGCCCAGCGCGCGCCGCCCGAGGTCTTGGGATTCGGCGCGATCACCGCGACGTCGTCGCGCACGAGGTCGTCCCAGCCCGCGATGTGCTTCGGGTTGCCCTTGCGGACGACGAACACGATCGTCGACGTGTACGGCGTCGCGCGGTGCGGCAGGCGGCTCTGCCAGTCGCTCGCCAGCAAGCCGTTCGCCGCGATCGCATCGATGTCGCCGGCGAGTGCGAGGCTGACGACGTCGGCATCGAGGCCCCAGATCACCGACCGCGCCTGCTTGCCGGAGCCGCCGTGCGACTGGCGAATCGCGACCGCGATGTGGTGGCTCGCCTCGTACGTCGCGGCGAACGCGGCATCGAGGTCCTGGTAGAGCTCGACGGTCGGGTCGTACGAGACGTTCAGCAGCTCGACCGACCCGTCGTCACCGCCCTCGCCACACCCGAGCCCGAGCCCGAGCGCGAGCGCGAGCCCGAGCCCGATACTGAACGCGACCGCGAGCCGGGACACGCGGCGCCACGGTGCATCGCCTAGGCCACCCGGTAAGCAGCTGATGAACCGATGTCCGCTATAACAGATTCTACGAAATATCGTGTATCACTCGAAATCTCGTGCGCTATCATGATATTTCGTGGGTATGGCACTCGACGGCCAGCTGTGGCGCGACGCTTCGCTGTCCGGCGACGTCGCCGATTTTTTCGAGCGGACCGGTGCGCGGCTGCTCGCCACGCTCGATGCCTCGACGATCGTCGTGCGGGTCGTCGACGGTTCGAGCGATCAGCATCACGTCGATACCGTCGCGGCGATCCGGCGCGGCGCGGTCGGGGTCGCGCACTCGGGGCGCGCGCGCACACCGCTGGGCGCCGCCGCGATGGCGCGCCTCCTCGCCTGGATCGAAGCGGGTATGCCCGAGCGCGCCGGCGGTCGCGGCGCGTCCGCGGTCGCGCGCGATCTACTGCGCGGGGTCGGCGAGCTCGACGAGGAATGGTTCGTGGTGCCGCTCGCCGCGCACGCCGAGCCGCTCGGCGCCTTGCTCGTGGCGGCGCGCGGGCTCGAGCCCCGCCAGCTCGCCGGGATCAGCGAGCCGATCTCCGCCGTGCTGTCGACCGAGCATGCGCGGCGCGAGCTCACGCGGCTGCGAGAAGCCGCGGAGGCCGACCGCGCGGCCGCCCTCGCCCGCCTGCAGATTCGCGATATCGGCGTCGCGATCGTGGGCGCCGACTCCGGTCTGCGCGACGTGATGAGGCAGGTCGAGCAAGTCGCTCCGACCGGCGCGCCGGTGTTGATCCTGGGCGAGACCGGCTCGGGCAAGGAGGTCGTCGCTCGCGCGATTCACGAGCGCTCCGATCGCGCGAGCGGGCCGGTGTTGCGCGTGAACTGCGGCGCGATCGCGCCCGAGCTCGTCGATTCCGAGCTGTTCGGCCACGAGCGCGGCAGCTTCACCGGCGCGGCGACTCAGCGCCGCGGCTGGTTCGAGCGCGCGGATGGCGGCACGCTGTTTCTCGACGAGATCGGCGAGCTGCCGCACGCGGCACAGGTCCGGCTGTTGCGGGTGTTGCAGGACGGCACGTTCGAGCGCGTCGGCGGATCGCGCCCGCTCTCGGTCGATGTTCGCGTGGTCGCCGCGACCCACAGCGATCTCGCCGCGATGGTGCGCTCCAAGCTGTTTCGCGAAGACCTCTGGTATCGCATCAACACGTTCGTGATCCGGCTGCCGCCGCTACGCGAGCGCGTCGGCGACATTCCGGTGCTCGCCGAGCACTTCGCGGATCGCGCGGGGCGCCGATTCGGCGCCGGTCCGCTGTCGCTCACCGCGAGCGACGTCGCTCTGCTCGCCGCGTACGACTGGCCCGGCAACGTCCGCGAGCTATCCGCGGTGATCGAGCGCGCGGCGATCCTGGGCGACGGTCGCCGGCTCGACGTCGCGCGCGCGCTCGGCGCGACCGATCGCGTCGCGCTCGCGGCGGACTCGGGAGACCGGTTCCCGACTCTCGACGACGCGATGCGCTCCCACATCGAGCGCGCGCTCGCTCGTGCCCGCGGCCGGATCGACGGGCCGAAAGGCGCGGCCGCACTACTCGCGATCCATCCGAACACGTTGCGCTCGCGCATGCACAAGCTCGGCGTCGCCTGGGACCGGTTCCGCCAGGTGTGATATCCGCTATAGTTGACAAGGCATCCGCTGTCGCGCTAGACATGTATCCGTTATGGCGGATGACAGCTCGACCTTGCCGCGGGCGCTCGAGGGAGCCCCTGTGTTGGATGTCTTGCGCTGGGCGGCGACCGCCTTCCCACGGGTAACGTTCGCGACCGGCTTCGGCGCCGAGGGATGCGTGCTCATCGACCTGATCGCGCGCCACCACCTGCCGATCGATCTGTTCACGCTCGACACCGGTGTGCTGTTTCGCGAGACGTATGCGCTGTGGCGCGAGCTCGAACGCCACTACGGCGTCACGATTCGAGCGGTCCGTCCGGCTCAGACGATCGACCAGCAAGCTGCGCACCACGGCGCCGCCCTGTGGTCGCGCGATCCGGACCGCTGCTGCGAGCTCCGCAAGATCGCGCCGCTGCGCGCCGAGCTGTCCGGGTTCGACGCCTGGATCACCGCGATCCGCAGGGAGCAAACGCCCGAGCGCTCGACCGCGCGCGTCGTCGAGCACGACGCGAAGTTTGGTCTGATCAAGGTCAACCCGCTTGCCGCGTGGACCCACGAAGACGTGTGGGGCCACATCTACCTCCACGACGTTCCGTACAACCCGCTCCACGAGCGCGGCTATCCGTCGATCGGCTGCGAGCCGTGCACCTCCGCGATCGTGCCGGGCGAGAGCCTGCGCGCGGGTCGCTGGCGCGGCGCCGGCAAGCGCGAATGCGGGCTGCACGTGGCGGCTCCGGTCCAAGCCAAGGAGAGATCATGACGCTCTACCCGGTGTTCCTGAAGCTCGATGCGCTGCCGGTCGTCATCGTCGGCGGCGGACAGGTCGCGGCGGAGAAGCTCGCCGGCCTCGTCGCCGCCGGTGCGCGCGTCACGGTCGTCGCGCCACACGTCTCGCCCGCGATTCGCTCGCAGGCGACGGTCATCGACGGCGCCGGCTCGCCCCGCGACGGCGGCACCGCCGAAGGGCGGTGCGGCTTGATCGAACGCGAGTTCCGCGCGAGCGATCTCGATGGCACGCGCTGGGTCGTCGCCGCCGCGACGCCCGACGTCAATCGCGCGGTGGCGGTCGCCGCTGAAGCGCGCGGCTTGTTCGTCAATGCGGTCGACGATCCCGACGCCGCGACCGCCTACCTCGGTGGCGTCGTGCGCCGCGGCGATGTCGAGATCGCGATCTCCACGAACGGGCGCGCTCCCGCGCTCGCCGGCTTGCTGCGCGAGGCGCTCGATGCGGTGTTGCCGGATGATCTCGAGCGCTGGATCGATGTCGCGATCGCGGAGCGCACCGAGCACCGTCGCCGGCGCGTTCCGATCGCCGAGCGCCGCCCGTTGCTCCTCCGCGCACTCGATCGGCTGTACGAGCAACGCCTCGGCCCGACCTCGGAGCAGCCGCGGAGCACGTCGTGACCGGCAGCGTCGCGCTCGTCGGTGCGGGCCCGGGCGATCCCGAGCTGCTCACCGTGCGCGCGGTCGACCGCCTGCGCGCCGCAGATCTCGTGCTCTACGACGCGCTCACGCCCGAGAGCTTGCTCGCGCTCGCGCCGAACGCGAAGCGATTCTTCGTCGGCAAACGCGCGGGACGTCATTCGATCGACGGACGGGGCTTGTCCCCGGCCGGCAGCGCCGCCGCAGGACGGCGCGGTTGGATCGAGCAACGGGAGATCCACGGCCTGATGATCCGCGCCGCGCGGCGCGGTGATCGCGTCGTCCGGCTCAAGTGCGGCGATCCGTTCGTGCTCGGCCGCGGCGGCGAAGAGGCGCTCGCACTCGAGGCGGCGGGCGTGACGTACGAGATCGTGCCCGGCCTGAGCTCCGCGCTCGCGGCACCCGCGCTCGCCGGCATCCCGGTGACCCATCGCGGGGTCGCGGCCGGGTTCGCCGTGATCTCCGGCCACGCGGCGAGCGCGTACGAACCGATGATCGACTCGATCGCGCCGGGTGCCCTGACGCTCGTCGTGTTGATGGGCCTGCGCACGCGCACCGAGCTCGCCGCGCACCTCGTCGCCCGCGGCTGGTCGGCCGAGACGCCGGCGGCGATCGTGCTCGCCGCGTCGCAACCGGGCGAGACGCGCTACCTCGGTACGCTCGCGACGCTCGGCGAGCTCGCGGCCAGCGCCGACATCGAGTCGCCCGGCGTGATCGTGATCGGCGAGGTCGTCCGCTTGGCGGACGCGATCGGCCGGCGCGAAGTCATCTTGCCCGAAGCTGCGAGGTCGTCATGAGTGTCACTGCTGCTCCGATCCCGGTCGGCCGCCTCGGCTTTGCGAACCACGAGGACATCGACCTGTTCGTGCAACGCCTCGATGCGTTCGAGCGCGGCGAGCTGTCCGCCGACGACTGGCGGTCATTTCGTTTGCTCAACGGCGTCTACGGGCAACGCCAGGACGGCGTGATGATGCTGCGCGCGAAGCTCCCCGCCGGCATCGCGACGCCCGCTCAGCTCGAAGCGCTCGCCGAGGTCGCCGATCGGTTCGCCCACGGCAAAGGCCACATCACGACCCGGCAAAACGTCCAGTTCCACTTCGTGGCGGCCACCGAGGTCGAGACCGCGCTGCGGTTGCTCGCCGACTCCGGGATCACGACGCGCGAGGCGTGCGGACATTCAGTGCGCAACTGGACGTGCTGCCCGTTCGCCGGCGTCGCGCGCGGCGAAGCGTTCGACCCGACACCGTACGTCGAGGCCCTCGCTCGCCACTTGCTGCGCGGCCCGTACTCGTCGTCGCTGCCGCGCAAGCTCAAGCCGTCGCTCGGCGGCTGCTGCGGCACCGACTGTTCGCAGGCGTTCATCAACGACCTCGGGCTGCTCGCGCGCTCGCGCGATGGCGAGATCGGGTTCCAGCTGCTCGCCGGCGGTGGCTTGTCGACGCTGCGCCGCAGCGCGCTGATCGTCGAAGACTTCGTACCCGCCGTCGAGGTCCTCGAAGCTGCCGACGCGGTGGTCCGGGTGTTTCATCGCATCGGCAATCGCCACAATCGGGCGAAGGCGCGGCTCAAGTGGGCGATCGACAAGATCGGCTCGGAGGCCTTCCTCGCGGAGTACCGCGCCGAACGCGACGTGATTCGCGCCGAGGGTGGCGTGCCACTCGTGCTACCGCCGCAACCGGAGGTCCGGCCCGCGTTGCGCACTCCGCTCGGCGTGTTCGCGTCGGTGACCCCGGAGTACAGCGCGTGGGCGACCGACAGCGTGCGCGCCCAGAAACAACACGGCTTCTCGGCCGTCGTGATCCGCCTCGTGCTCGGCGACGTCACCGCGCCACAGCTGCGTTCGCTCGCTCGGTTGTGCGTCCACTATGGCGACGGCGAGCTGCGCACGACGAACGAGCAGAACCTCGTGCTGCGCTGGGTCGCGACTGCGCGGTTGCCCGCGTTGCATCGCGAGCTCGCCGCGATCGGGCTCGCACGCTCCGGTGCGAACACGATCGCCGACGTGACGAGCTGCCCGGGCGCTTCGACTTGCAAGCTCGCGGTCACCGCGTCACGCGGGCTCGGCGCGACCCTGACCGAGCAGCTCGACGACTTGATCCGGCGCCGTCCCGAGCTCGCCGCCGCGACTCGCGGCCTCGACATCAAGGTCTCGGGCTGTCCGCACGGTTGCGGTCAGCACTACATCGCCGGCATCGGGTTCCAGGGCGGGATGCGCAAGGTCGCGGGCCGTCCCGCGCCGCAGTATCTCGTCTATGTCGGCGGCGGCATCACCGCCGATCGCGCGGACTTCGGGCGGTTGATCGCGAAGGTGCCGGCGCGACGCGCGGGCGCCGCCCTCGAACGGTTGCTCGACTTCTATACCGAGCACGGCGGCACCGGGCATACGTTCTGGACCGACATCGCGACCGACGAGCTCAAGGGCGTGATCGGCGACCTCGCGACGCTGCGCGACGAGGATGCGATCGAGGCCGACTTCGTGGATCTCGGCGAAACCAGCGCGTTCGAGGTCTCGAACAGCGAGGGCGAATGCGCGTCGTAGGGCCTGGGCTTCGGTTATGATGACGTATGCGCGTCATCGCGGGGCTCGTAACGGTAGCGGCGTGTTACGCGCCGCATCCGCAGCTCGGTGCGCAGTGCGGCCCGAACGGCGAGTGCCCGTCGGGTCTGACGTGCATCGACGACAAGTGCGGTGGTAGCGAACCGATCGACGCGCCGCTGTCGAGCGAAGGGCTGCCGCCCGACGCGCCGCCGCCCGACGCGACCCCGGCGTGCGTGATGTGGGGTGCGCAGCGCTACTTCGATCCGTGCATGCTGCCGATGCCGATGGGCGACCTCGACCTGGTGTCGAACGGCCAGAACCCCGGCTACATCCTCCATACCGATTCCGGGGTGCTGACCGACCGCAGCAACATGACGCAGATCGCGATCGCGACGATGACGAATCCGAACGATGGCTCACTGCTCGTGTCGGTGTCGAGCTTGGAGATCGAGTCTGGCGCGAGCCTACGCGTCGACGGTCCGGTGCCGGTCGAGATCGCATCGTGGAGCACGATCACGATCGACGGCGGGCTCGATGTCGCGGGCCATCACATTTTCGGCAACTCCGGCGCGGGCAGCAACCCGAGCACGTGCCACGACGGCGGCGGCGGCATGGACGGCGATGCGACCGACGGCGCGGGCGGCGGCGGCGGCGGCGGCGGCAACCAGAACGGCGGCGACGGCGGCAACGGCAGCCTCGGCAAGGGCGGCCGGCATGGCTCGCTCGAGCAAGGGACACCCACGATCGTCCAGGGCGGTTGCGACGGCGGCCACGGCGGCATGGGCGGCGGCGGGCAGTCGGGCAACGGCTCCGGCGGCGGCGCGGTCCACCTCGACGCCGCAACGTCGATCGCGATCTCCGGCACGATCAACGCGAGCGGCACCGGCGGCAAGGGCGGGTTCGCCCCCTACGGCGCCGGGGGTGGCGGTGGTTCCGGCGGGTACATCGGTTTCGAGGCGCCGACCGTCACCGCGATGTCGACCGCGATCATCGTATCGAACGGCGGCGCCGGCGGCGGCGGCGCGGACGATCTGACCGGCAACGGCTCGCCGGGACAAGACGGTCAAACGTCAAGCTCCGCTGCGATCGGTGGCTCCCCCGGCAGCGTGGACGCGTGCAGCACCGCCGGCGGCAATGGTGGCTATGTTCAAGCGAATGCCGGTGTCACGGCGGTCGACGCGACGTGCGGCGGCGGCGGTGGCGGTGGCGCGACCGGCTACATGATCAAGATCTCGGGAGACTTCGCGACGGTGCCCGGCGCGATCATCTCACCCGCGCCGAAGCCGCCGAACGACTAACAACCTCGCGGGATCGTCTAGGTCGTGGCCGGCTTCGGTGCGCTGAGCGCGACGAACAGACCGAGCGCGACGGCCGCGGCGGCGAGCATGGCCCAGCTGACGAGCCAGCCGGCGGTGATCATCGCGCCACCGATCGTGGGTGCGATCGTCATCGCGAGCGAGCTCAGCGAGCCGGAGATACCGAGCACGACGCCCTGCTCGAACCGACTGGCCGTTTGCGACATCTGGCTGGTCAGCACCGGGCGCAACACTCCGTTGCCGAACGACGAGAAGATCGCGGCGATGCCGAGCACGATCACGCTGTACGCGAAGCCGAGCACGACGTATGCCGCGATCGCAGACACGAAGCCCGCGATCGCGAGCTTGACCTCGCCGAGCCGCTTGACGAGCCGCCCGATCAAGCCGCCTTGCAAGATGATGCCGAGCACGCCGCTGAACGTGAACAGCCGGCCGACCTCGTGTGATGTCCACGGCCGGCGCCCGACCGCGATCACGTGAAGCACGTGGGCGAACGAGCTCAACGGGCCGAAGTCGCCACTCGTCCACAGGTCGGCCGTGAACCTCCGCTCGGCGAACAGCGCGAACCCGGACGTGAACAACGAGAACGCGAACGCGAACAGGATGAATCGCACGAACAACGACGCGAGCTCAGGGCGACGAAAATAAGTCGCGTAGGTCTCGAAATCGAATAGCCCCGGACGTTGTCCGCCGGGCCCGGCGACCGGGCTCGGTTGCGCCTCGGGACGCGCATCCTTGGGTTCGCGCAACAACGTATAGGTGCAGAGGATGCTGCAAGCGGACAGGCCCGCGGCGACGAGAAACGGGATCTGGATCCCGTAAGGCGACAGCTCGCTCGCGATCGTCGGGCCGATCGCGAAGCCGATGCCGAACGCGATGCCGATCACGGCGAACGACTGCGCGCGTTTCTCGGGAGCGGTGTGATCCGAGATGTACGCCTGTGCCGTCGAGAGATTTCCCGCGGTGATGCCATCGATGATGCGACCGGCAAACACGAGCCACAGGCTGTTCGCGAAGCCGACGATCAGGAAGCCGATGCACGTGCCGGCCTGGCTGACCAACAACAGCCGCCGGCGGCCGTAGCGATCGGACAGCTTACCGATCACCGGCGTCGCGAACAGCGAGCACGCGGCGTAGCACGACGACACGAGGCCAGCGACGAGCGGCGACGCTCCGAAGTGCTCGACGTAGAACCCCTGCAGCGGGAGCACGATCGTCAGGCCAAGCACGTCCACGAGCACGATCAGGAAGATCGGCAGAAGCGGGGAGCGCGTGCGCACGACGGTCGAGGATGTCATGAATCGCATGCCCTTGCCCGCGCGGCGCGCCTGACCGATACTGGAGCGGCATGACGATCGCGCGACGAGCGATGGCGGCGTTGACCTGCGCCGCATTTCTCAGCGGCTGCTTCGGCTACAACCACTCCGCAAAGAAGTGGGCGTACCTCGGAGACACGTTGCTGATCCTCGGAGGCGGTGCGGCGATGGGGGCCGATCTCGCCACGCGCCCCGGACCGTGCATGGCAGGCGTCATCCCGGGCACCGAGGGTTGCCCGCTCTACACCGCGCCGGTGAGCGGCGGCACGGTCGTCGGTGCGGTGTTGCTCGCGGCGGGCCTGTTCGGCCTCGTGTTCAATGCGACGCGGCCGACTGTGAAAACATCACGTTAACTGGGACTACTTGACCTGGAACTTCCAGGTCGCGCCGTCTTCGCCGGTGCCCAGGTTCTGGCTGCCCGGGATGCTGTAGCTGAAGCGGATCTGACCGCGCGCTTCGTAACTGCCCCTCGGCGCGGTGCACGAGGTCGTCGCGATCATGGTGTGATCCTCGATCTTCAGCTGGTCGCCTTTGAGCGTCATCGCGTCGCACTTGATGTCTTTCGGAGCTGACAAGTCGAACTGCATCGGCGCGCTCGGGCTGTAGCTCAGCCACGGCGACAGCTGGACCTTGAAGGTGAGCTGGAACTTGTCGCCGACCCTGACGGTCTGTGGGCCCTCTTGCGACGTCGTGAAGTCCTTGACGGCGCCGGCGAGCGCGTTCGCCTTCGCGTCGCGGGCGTCGAGCTCTTCCGACGCGGAGTTCGCAGCGACGAGCGCGACCTTGCCATCGACGTCGACGACGATCGACGACGGACCGGGCCCGAGTCCGAGCTGCTTCGTCAACTTCTTGACGCCGGGACCGAACGCGACCGTGCCGCGGCCGATGCCCTCGCTCTCGCGGATCGGATCGAGCTTCTTCGCATCGCGCTGGCTGCCGTCGATGTAGGCGACGATGTAGATCTTGCCGGCGTCGCGCAGCGTGATGATGCGCGCGAGATCGTCGGCGCACGGCTTCGCCTTGGCCGAGCAGAACCAGTGGATCACGACCTTGCCCGCGGCATCCGAGGCCGACGGCGCGTCGTACATCCATTGCAGCTTCGGCCATTCCGCCTCGCCGGTCAGGCCGAGCGAGCCACCCGGTTTCGGCAGCGTGGCGACCGGCCCCTTCGAGGTATCCGCGGCGGCCGTGGTGGCGGCGAACGCGAGCGGAAGCACAAACGCAAGCGAGGTTATGCGTGACATGGCCGCTTTATAGCGCGACGAGGGGAAGCCGTGTGCTTGCGAGCACGCGGGTCTCGTGCGTTGCTACGGACGGTGCGCGCGCTCGGGATATTCATGGCGGTGGCCGCCTGTTCGGCCGGCCGCACCCCACGGCCGGTGCCCGTCGCGGTCCCGAGGCCCGTGCCCGCGCCCGCGCCCGCGTCTGTCCGGGCGCCCGAGCCTGTCCTCGAACCACTCGGCGCAGCCTGCGACGCGGCTCGATCGTGCACTCCCGCGCTGACCTGCCTGCCGGTCGCCGGCGGGTTCTGCACCGCGCGCTGCGAAGACGCCGCATGCGCTGGCGCGTGCGTGCCGACCCCGCGCTTCGGCTCGATCTGCGCGCCGCCGTGCTCGACCGACGCCGATTGCCGCGGCGACGACGCGTTCGTCTGCGACCCGACATGGCATGCCTGCCTGCTGCCGAACCTCGCCGCGATCGTGCCGCGCACCTGCGCCGCGCAAGCTCACCGCGACCCGGCGGCGGGCGAGGTCACCGCGATCACGACCGATGATTCACCCGGCGGTTCGCAGCGCTCGCCGACCGCGGTCCTCACCGATGACGGCTCGCTCGTCGCGCTGTACTCGCTCGGCGACGGCGACGGGCTCGGCGGCACCGCAACCGCGCCCGGATCCGCCGAGGCGCATGCGCGCGACCCGTCGATCGCGCGTGACCATGCCGGCACGCTGTTCGCGGCGTGGCACGAGCTCGACGCGAACGGACTCGCGCTGCTCGAGATCGCGAGCTCGCACGATCGCGGCGCGACGTGGTCGCCGCCGGTCACGGCCGACGAGCCGCTCGCGTGCGGCGCGCTCGCCGACGGTGCCTGCTTCGCGCCGCCGGCCATCGCGGTCGGTCCCGATCCGAGGCGGCGCGGCGCCGAGATCCTCTACGTCGTGCACGGCGGCGGCGATGTCGGCGTGCGGGTGCTCGCGTCGCACGACGCCGGTGCGACGTTCTCGACGTCGGCGACGCCGCTCGCGGGCGGCGCGGCGAGCGCGGCGGTCGGCAGCGACGGCCGGTTGTACGTCGTCGCGCTCACCGGAGGCCCGCGTGATGGCTACGGCTCCGCGATGCAGCAGGCCGGCTATGCGGTCTCGGCCGACGCTGGCGAGACGTTCACGCACGGCACGATCAGTCCGCGCGACGAGCTCCTGCCGTACTACTTCGCAACGCCCGCGATCGCGCTCGACGATCGCCGGCGCATCCTCTATTTCGCGTATGTCCGCGGCGGTCGCGATGCGACGTGGGACATCGTGATCGCGGCGACCCGCGACGCAGGTAAGACGTGGAAGCGAGCGATCCTCGGCGATCACTGCGCGTGGCACGCGGTGCCGACGCTCGCGGTCGATCCGGCCACCGGCGTGCTTCACGTCGCGTATTACGACTCGGCCGGCGACGGCGGCTTCACCCATGCGATCTGCACGATCGGGGCGGCGAAGTGCGCGGTGCTCGGCGCGCTCGACGACGCGCCCGCGCCGGTATCGACCGTGCGCCATGCCGCGAATGCCCTCGGCGATCGCGCGGTGCTCGCGATCGATGACCGCGCTCGCGTATTGCACGCGGTGTGGACGCGCGCCGGCTCGGCGGCGAGCCGCATCGTGCAAGTCGTCGTCAAGCTGCCGAAGCGCTAGAGTGACGGCGATTCGTGTTGCGCACTGTTGCGCGGCGAGTTCGCCGAGAACCCACGGCGTGCCGGCGCGTCTACATTCCTGCACGACCCATCACCCTGGACTGGATCACCGCCATGAAGCTCGTAGCTCTCCCCACGTTCGCGGCGTTGTCATTGTTCGCGCTGGTCGCCGCGGCCGACGGTCCAGCCCGCAAACCGCCTTCCGCGGCCACGTGCAAACCGAGCGGCGACGTTTCCTTCGAGATCGATCACACGATCCACAAGCCGCAGACGTCGACGTTGAAGATCTACGCGAACGGCGCGTGGACGCTGACGTCGACCGACAAGACCGGCGCGGCCGGCCCGAGCGGTGGCGCCTGCCTCGACGCGGAGACCTCGGCGCAGGTCAACGACCTCGTCAAGTCCGCGCCATGGACGACCAAGAGCGTCATCCACTGCATGGCGCGCAACGGCGAAGCGACCGTGTACCTCTCGCACGGCAAGCGGCTGTTCACCGAGGTGATGTGCAACGGGAACCGGCTCGACGACAAGAGCGCGAGGGCGCTCGAGCAGCTCAAGGCGATCGCCGCGAAGCTCCAGCCCGCGGCGCCGTGAACGCAGCGTAGCGTACGAGCTCAGCGCAACCGCTTCGCGCTGAACGCGAAGCTGATCGAGCTCGCCGGGCCGCCGCGCGCCACGCCGTCCGGTGCGCGAATCACGACATCGCCTTGGATGATGTCGTGGAACGTCGTCGAGTCTGCGACCTCTGCGGCCGAGACCACGCCGTCGCCATCGCTATCGGCTGCGAGCCGCACCGTATCGGTCGCGGGTAACGACGTGATGAACGACGCGATCGGCGGCGCGATGGCGCCGCGAGCGACGTCGACATCGATCGCGCCGCCGAACCAGCCGACCAGCGCATCGTTGGTGACCGTCGCCGCGATCATCATGCCGTCGCCCTCGGTCCAACCCACGCCGGCGATGCCGAGCGGATCCGCGAGCGCGACGAGGGGCACGCGCAGCTCGCCATCGCTCGCGGCGAGGCCGTTGTCGCGCAGCGTGCCGACCGCTCGAGCGAGCACCTTCGGGATCATCATGCCGCCGGCACCATCGGCGAGCTGCATCCCGCGATCGATCGTGACGCGCGCCTGGCCGTCACTGCACGCGTCGATCGCGATCAGCCACGGCACGTCGGTCGCGAGCCGCTCGGGAAATCGCCCGGCGACCGCGAACATCGGCTCGAGCGACGTGATCGCATCGTGCGCGAGGCCGAGCGCGTCGTCGGGATGGCCATCGCCGTCGAGGTCGAGCCGCTCCGCGCGCGGCGCCGCCGGGTCGAGCGAGACCAGCCGATACGTCGTGGTCTGCGCGGCGCAGGTCATCGGGGCGTTATCGAGCCGAGCGGCAGGATCTGGATCGTCCGGGTTGTCCGCGCAGCCGCCGGACAAAACCGCGCAGACCGTCCACAACCGGACGCTCGTGAATCGAGGAAATAGGTAGTTGCGAGTCATGCAGCGGCAACGAGCAAGCGGCGGACCATCGGAGTAGATTCGCCGCCGATGGCAGCGCGGCGGGTCGAAGGGACGGCACTGTTGGTCGCCGGACACGGCGCGATCGACGGCAACTTCGACGCGTCGGCGATCCACACGCTCGGCAAGATCGGGGAAACCCTGCTCGCGACCGGCGCGGTCTGGCAGATTCGCCGCCTCAGCGCGGTCGCCGGCGAGCGCTATCCCGCCGATCGCCCGACGCTCAAGCAGCACCTCGACGAGCTCGTCACCCAACCGGTGCGCGCCGCGATGATCGTCGTGGTCGGCGTGATCGACGAGCTCGCGACCGGGTCCGCGCTGATCACCGGGCGTAATCACCGCGACTATCCCGACGACGCGACGCTGTCGCTCGCCTGGATCCGCGAACGGCTCGAGCGAGCGCGCGCCGAGCAGCTGATCGTCGTCGTGTCGGGCCGTGGCGCAGGCCCGGAGCGCTGGCGCGATGCACTCGCGACCGGCCGGCCGAATCATCTGATCGCCGCCGCCGCGAGCGACACCGGCGCGCCGATGATCGACGCGCTGCTCGCGGGCTTGCGCGGCGACGCGCTCGATCACCGCACCGGCACGGTGACGATGAAGAGCCTCGGCGATCACCTCGCCGGCCGGCTCGCGACCGCGGCGCTGCAGCGCGCCGACACGTCGCAGACGCTCGCGCAGTCGCCGCCGCTCGCCGGCCTGTGGGACGTTCGCCGCTCGCAGCTGACCGCGACCCGGCGGCGCGGACCGCAACCGAGCGGCGAGCTCGACGATCTGACCGGCACCGTGCTGCCCGGCCGGTTCCGCGTCGACGGCATGATCGCGCGCGGCGCGTTCGGCACGGTCTATCGCGCGCGCCAGCTCGCGGTCGAGCGCGACATCGCGATCAAGGTGTTGCACGCCGACATCGATCCCGGATCCGACGACGGCCGGCTGTTCGTCCACGAGATCCGCAGCGTCGGCCGCATCGATCATCCGAACGTCGTGCGGATCTATCAAGCCGACATCGCGCAGGACGGCCGGCTGTTCTACGCGATGGAGCTACTGGACGGTCGCGACCTGCAACAGCTCGTCCCGAGCCCCAAGCTCGCGGGCGACGGACCTGCGCCGGCGCTCGAGGTCGACGTCGACTCGCCGGTGCCGCAAGATCGCGCGGTCGAGCTCGTGCGCCAGTTGCTCGCGGGCCTGGGCGCGGCGCACGATGCCGGCCTCGTCCACGCCGACGTCAAGCCGGCGAACGCGATCGTCATCGGCGAGCGCTTGGTGCTCGTCGACTTCGGCTTGGCGCGCTTGCGCAACCCGGATCGTCCGGCGGAATCGGCGGGCGGCACGCCGGCGTTCATGGCTCCCGAGCAGCTCGCCGACGGTCGCGTCGATGCGCGCAGCGATCTGTTCTCCGCCGCGCTCGTGCTCGTCGCGCTGCTCACCGGGTGGCGGCGCAAGACCGCGCAGGAGATCGTGCCGCCGCTCGACGGCGTCGCCGATCCGAAGCTGCGCGCCGTGCTGGCCCGCGCGCTCGCGATCGATCCGGCGCAGCGCTACCCGACCGCGCGCGAGCTCGCCGCGGCGTTGATCGGCACGGCGCTCGCGTCGACCGACGTCGCGCCGCCGCCGGTGCTGCCGTTTCGGTTGTTCGCGCCGCTGACCGAAGCCGATCGCGAGCGCTTGCACGGACGCGAAGCGGATATCGCGGAGCTGATCGAGCACGTGCTGTATCGCCGGACCGTGATCTACACGGCGCCGTCGGGCACCGGCAAGACGTCGCTGCTGCGCGCCGGCCTCGTGCCACGGCTCGAAGCGCTCGGCGTCGCGGTCGCGTACGTGCGGTGCCGCAACGCGCCGGTCGGTGCGATCGCGCAGGCGATCGTGCCGGGTGCGAGCTCGGTCGCCGAGGCGATCACGCACCACACCGCGCAGCGCGGCGGCAAGCTGGTCATCGTGCTCGATCAGCTCGAAGCGGTGCTCGCCGACGACGCGGCGAGCGAGCGGCTCGAAGCCGAGCTCGCGTTCGCGAGCTGGCCGGCGGAAGCCGACGTCGCGCTCGTGCTCGCGATTCGCGAGGATTATCTCGCGCGGCTCGTCGCGCGCGTCCAGCGGCTCGAGCCCGGCACCCCGGTCTTGCGGCTGCGGCCGCTTCGCCCGGCCGGCGCTCGCGAGGCGATCGTCGCGCCGATCGCCGAGGCGCGGCTCGCGATCGAACCGGGGTTGCTCGAGACCCTCCTCGCCGACTTGCAAGGCGCCGCCGCCGCGCTCGCGCCCGAGCTCGGCTGGGGCAGCGAGCCCGCGGTGTATCCGCCGCACCTCCAGCTCGCATGCTCGGTGCTGTACGAGGCGCTAGATCCCGACGACACCACGCTGACCCTCGCGCACTACCGCGCGCTCGGCGGGTTCGACGCGATCGTCGGCGAGCACCTCGAGCGCGTGCTCGACGTCGAGCTCGCCGGTGGCCGCGATGCGATCGCGCGCGACGTGCTGATCGAGCTCGTCACCACATCGCACGAACGCGCGATGCGACCGGAGGCGGAGCTGCTCGATAGCGTCGGCGGCAAGCACAGCGTCGCCGAGGTCGCCGACGTCCTCGAGCTGCTCGGCGCGCGCGGCCTGATCGTGCGGATCCGTGGCGAGTCGAGCGAGCCGGCGTGGGAGCTCGTGCACGATAGCCTCGTGCCGCGCGTGCTCGCGTGGCTCGACAGCCGCGACCTCGCGCGCCGCCGCGCGATCGAGCTCGTGCGCTATCACGTGCGCCGCTCGCGCTCGGACAACCCGAGCTTGCTCGGCCGGCGCGAATTGCGCGAGCTGCGCGGTCACGCCGTCGCGATCGCGGAGATCGACGCGCAATGGCGCGCGCAGCACGACGATCGCTGGAGCCCGGCGACACTCGTCGCGCACTCGCGCTCGGTGCTGCGCCGGCGCACCGGCTCGATCGTCGGCGTGGTCGCAGCGGCGTTTGCGGTCGCCGGCGTCGGCCTTTACGAGGTGCGCGCGAAAGAGGCCGAGGCGCGCGCCGAGCAATCGCTGCGCGATCGCGACCTCGGCCGGTTCGTGATCGAGGTCAGCGCGTTCGACTGGGATCCACACGGCCTGCGCGCGCTACCGGTCGACGCGCACGAGCTACCCGAGCTGCATTGGGAGCTGCGTTATCCCGATCCCGGCGATCCCGATTCGCCCGGCGCGCCGTTCGAGCCGCGCCACCTCGAAGAGCGCGTCGCGGTGCCGGGGTCGAGCCCGACCGCGGTCGCCGAGCGCGTCGAAGCGCGCGGCGGCCCGGCGTTCCTCGTCGTCACCGGCCGCGGCCGACGGGGCGAGACGTGCGCGCCGTCGATCGTGCCGCTGCATCAGCTTCCCGGTTACATGCAGCGCGAGCGGATCGAGCCGACGCTGCACGTTCGCATCCCGACCTGCGCCGCGTCGCACGCCGGCATGACCGCCATCCCGGCAGGCCCGTTCATCTTCCACGGCCGCGGCGAGCCGCCGATGAACCTAGACGCTTTTCCCGAGCTCGCGGTCGAACAGCGAGTGACGCTGCCGGCGTACGCGATCGATCGCACCGAGGTCTCGAATGCGGCGTTTCGCGTGTTCGGCGACCAGGTCGGCGTGACCGGCATCGCGACACCGCAGTACCCGATCGGAGAACCTTCGCTCGAGCATGCCGGAGAACCCGACCGACCCGCGGTCGCGACCACGTGGGCGGAGTCGCGCGCGTACTGCCGGTTCCTTGGCAAGCAGCTACCCACCGAGCAGCAGTGGCAACGAGCGCTCCGCGGCGGCGAGCGCTTGCCCGACGGCTCGCCGAACCCGATCCCGAACCGCAATCTGCCATGGGGCACCGACGTGACACCGTTTCCCGGCAACATCGTGGTCGGCACCACCGTCGTTGGCTCGGCGGCGGTGGGTTCTCATCCCGGCGATCGCAGCCCCGAGGGCGTGCTCGACCTCGGCGGGAACGTCCGGGAATGGACCGACTCGCAGTCCACGTCTCAGAGCTTCAGGATCGTGATGGGCGGTGACTGGATGTACGCCACGACCGAGAATTATCACGACCTGGTGGACGTGCCGAGCGATAGCTCGGCGAGCCAGCGCCTGTTCAACATTGGCTTTCGCTGCGTCGCTGCGGTCGCGCGTTAGTTCGCGCGGGGTAACGGCGAGAGTCTTGCGATGAGCGCGCGTACCTCGCCCGGCTCGGTCGTTGCGAAACACACGCCGGCCGCGCGCTCGCTCGGGAACACGCGCAGCATGGCGCCGTCGAGCAGGATCTGTGCGCGCCAGTAGCGTCCGGCGTCGATCGCCGGCATCGCGAGCTCGCACATCGGCGTCGCGAGTAGGCCCGGCATTTCGCCACCGGCGTTGCGATCGACTAGTCGCAGCAGCTCGCAAGCCTGGTCGAGCGAAGCGACTGCGCGTGGCCAGGCGACCGCAGGAAGTGCAGCGAGCAACGACGTCGGCAGCGACTCGACATCGAGCAAGCGCGGCCATGGCTCGCCGCGGACAACGGGTGTGATCGTTTCACCTTGCTCGCGCAGCTCGGCCGCGGACACGAGCAGGTACTCGTGCTCGGTCGCGAACCCGCGCTCGTCGTAGTGCGCGGCATAGGTCATCGTCCGCGTGCCGAGCACGTCGAGCCCGGTGATGTCGGCGAGCGCGAGCAACGTCGACCGCGCAGACTTCGTCCGAGCAGTCTCGCAGCCGAGCAGTCGGATCGCAGTGATGCCGAGCCGGCGAAACACGTCTTGATCCGCGAGCCCACGAAAGAACGCGGCGACGCTCGGTTGAGCCGCGTCGATCGTCCAGTCCCCGAGCTCGAGCTGTGCATCGCGCGCACCCGAGTGCCCGATCAGATCGAGCGTCGTAGGCGGTGGTACGTCGCACGCCGTGCTCAACAGCGTGCCGAGCAGCTCCTCGAGATCGCTGCGGCCATCGACGCGATGGACGTGATCGATGCGATTCTGGATCTGCAACAGCGACTGTTCGGAGTTGCGGGTGATGATCGAAACGTGGTGGTTGGGGCTTGATTCGCGCATTACAGGACCTCTTCGCGTGCGAAATAGTCAGCATGCCCAGACGCCGGTGGTCTCTTCGGCCCCGCCAGCACCAACAGCCCGATCGTTTGAACGTCGAGAAACAGCGCGCCCTTGTCGCCGGTGCTCGCGACCGTCGTGAAGCCGTTCGCGACCGGGTCGGCGACGGCGCCGAGATCGAGCCACCAGGTGCCGGCCGGCACCTGGCCCGGCACGAGCGACGTGCCCGCGTTCCACACCGACACCAACCGCAGCGAGCCTTGCGCACCGGAGATCTCAGCGTAGAACCCGGCGAACCGACGGTCCGCATCCCAGTCGAGCACCGAGGTCAGCTCGAAGTCACGACATTGGTCTTGCGGCGTCAACCGCGGCGGCTGCGCGATGCCGCGCGCCGGCAGGTTCGTCCAGTAGCCCTGCTCGAGCCAGCACGCGCCGATCATCGTGCCGCCCGGGAACACCGGTCCGATCTTCGTGAGCCCGCCGTTGACCGGCGAGTCGTCGACCTGGATCGCGGCCTGCGTGATCGTCCCGTTGCGCACGCCCTGCGGGCACAGCGCGAGATCGACCGGCACTTGCTGCGCCGGCGCGAACCCGAGCGTGCCAGGATCGGCCGGCCACCAGGAGCACGCGGTCGCGCTCGAGAACGATCCTACATATGCGCCGAAACCAAAGAAGACGGAGCGGGTCATGATCCTCCAGGAGTTGGTGAGCCTTTGCGACCGCCACCAACCCCGTGGTCATCCGTGCGCCTGATCTCGAGGTCGTTGATCAAGTTGTAGACATGCGAGCGCGCGAGATCGAGCTCGCGCGCGGTCTCGGACACGTTCCAGTCGTTCGACTCGAGCGCCTGCAGCAAGTGCCTGCGCTGGAACTGCCGAGTCGCGTCTTGCAGAGTGACCGCGTCGTTCGCGTTGCTCGCCGCCTTCGGGAAGATGTGAAAGTCGTGCAGCGTCGAGGCGTGCTCGCCGTTCGCGCGGATCGCCGCCGCTTCGACCGCGTGGGCGAGCTGGCGCATATGACCGGGCCACGGCGCTTCGCGACATGCGGCGCGCGCTCCCCGTGACACGGTCAGCGGCGTCAACTTGTGGCGCTCGCACGCCTCGGCGCAGAAGTGCTCGACGAGCGAAGGGATGTCTTCGCGCCGCTGATCGAGCCCCGGCACCTCGACCGGCACGACATGCATCCGGTAGTAGAGGTCTTCGCGAAACTGCTTCGCCGCGACGCGCGCTTCGAGGTTCGCGTTCGTCGCGCTGATGATCCGCACGTTCGCGCGCAGCGCCGAGGCGCTGCCGAGCGGGTGGTACTCGCGCGTCGCGAGCAGCTGGAGCAACTTCGCCTGCGCGCCGGCTGACAGCTCGGCGATCTCGTCGAGGAACAGCGTGCCGCCTTCGGCCGCCGCGACCTTGCCGGTGACCTTGCGGGTCGCGGTCGAGTGCGCGCCGCGTTCGGCGCCGAACAATTCGCTCTCGATCAGCGTCTCCGGGATCGCCGCGCAGTTGAGCTCGACGAACGGTGCGTTCGCCCGCGGACTGTTGCTTGCGATCGCTCTGGCCAACATCGATTTGCCACTTCCAGACGGGCCCGTGATCAACACGTTCACGTCCAGCGGAGCGACGTGTGATGCCGTTTGCAGGAGTTGCGCCAACGCGCGCGACCGCCCGATCATCTCCTCGCAACGCATGCGACTCCGGACCTCGCGCGTGAAGTCGTAGCGCTCGGGATCGGACGTCCTCACGAGCCGGTCGGCGAGCGGCGCGAGCTGGCGCGCGAACAGCTCGGCGCGCTCGGCATCGGTCGCGCTGAACGGCCCCGGCTTCGCGCGGGCCTGTAAGTAGATGACGCCGATCGGCGGGACACCTACCGGCGCACACAGCACCGCCTGGATCTCGTGCTGGCGCACGCTGCCGAGATCCGCGAACCGCTCGTCGAGTTGCGCCGATGGCGTCTCGATCGTTCTCCCCTCGGAGATCGCGCGCTGGATGATGCCGCGCGAGATCGACGCCCGGATCGTCTCGCGATCGCGATCCGAGCAGTGAAAGCCCTTCCAGTAGCGCGGCTGGGTCGAGTCGTCATCGTAGAGCTCGAGGTATCCAGTCCGCGCACCCGTGACATCGGCGATCAGCGCGAGCGCCTGATCGAGCAACGGATCGATCTCGCGCTGCCCGCCGAGGTCGAGCAACTGGCGATAGAAGTCGCGCTCGCTCGTCAGATCATCTTCGCGTGACGACATTTGCCGGCACGATAGACAATCTGCGCGACCTCACCAAGCAACACACGCTGGCCACACCCGACAACGCGCCTCGCCTCCGCCGCACCGCGATTGTCCACTCGAGTGGACACTTCGATGTGCGACTCGTCCTGTAAATTGGACACTTTGGTGGCCTAAAACGGGACAGCTGGCGCCGTAGGCCCGGTCACGGCCACGTTTTCCGGGCGGTGATCTTGCGACTGCGCTTCGGCGCTTCGAACGTCTTTCCGGCTGGAGCTGCCGCCAACCACTCGAACCAGCCGTCGGGCCAGAGTCGGTGGCGCGTCTGCCTCGGATGCTCGAGCAGCCCGACGATGTACGCGCTCTGCCGCGGAACCGGCTGCTCGTCGCGTTCCCATCGCGACACGGTCTCCGGTCTTACATCGAGCAAGGCCGCGAGCTCGACAGCGCGGAGCCCTGCGGCCTTTCGCACGAACTTGAGCTCGCGGCCGGTGCGAATCCCTCAGGTCCGGCTAAGGCCCGGCTAGGTCGCGGACACTCCGTTCGCGTGGTGCGCCGGCGGCGGTGGACTGGTCACCGCGAGACGCGCTTGCTTGACGAGCGCGGCGCGGAGCTGCGCTTGGATCGCGGGGTGCTCGTCGAGATGGGCGAGGACTTTCTCTCGGCCTTGGCCGATCTTCTCGCCGCCGTACGAGTACCAGGTACCCGACTTCTCCATCAGCCCGAGCTTCTCGGCGGTGTCGACGAGCTCGCCGAGCTTGTTGACGCCGGTGCCGTAGAGGATCTCGAACTCGGCTTCGCGGAACGGCGGCGCGAGCTTGTTCTTGACGACCTTGACCTTGACCTCGCTGCCGATCGTCTCCTCGCCGCGCTTGATCGCTTTCTTGCGCCGGATGTCGAGCCGGATCGAGCAGTAGAACTTCAGCGCGTTGCCGCCGGTCGTCGTCTCGGGGTTGCCGTAGACGATGCCGATCTTCTGGCGCAACTGGTTGATGAAGATCACCGCGGTCTTCGTCTTCGAGATCACCGCGGTCAGCTTGCGCAGCGCCTGGCTCATCAGCCGGGCCTGCAGGCCCATGTGGGCGTCGCCCATGTCGCCTTCGATCTCGGCGCGCGGGGTGAGCGCCGCGACCGAATCCACCACGATCAGATCGATCGCGCCGGTGCGGACGAGCGTGTCGGCGATCTCGAGCGCTTGCTCGCCACAATCGGGCTGGCTGACGAGCAGGTCTTCGAGGTCGATGCCGAGCCGGCGCGCATAACCGGTGTCGAGCGCGTGCTCGGCGTCGATGAACGCGCATACGCCGCCCGCGCGCTGCGCCTCCGCGATCGCGTGCAGCGACAGTGTGGTCTTGCCGGAGGACTCCGGGACCATAGATCTCGATGATCCGACCGCGCGGCAAGCCGCCGCAGCCGAGCGCGACGTCGAGCGCGATCGAGCCGGTCGGGATGACGTCGACCGCCTGCACCTCGCTGCCGTCGAGCCGCATGATCGACCCCGAGCCGAACTGCTTGTGGATCGCGCGGATCGCCTCGGCGATCGATTTGTCTTTCTTGTCGTCCGACATGCAAACCTCCGCAGTCGGCCATTCCACGACGCGTGCCGCTCGCAACCGCGCGGAACCTCTACGCGGGCGTGTCCGGTTCGGCCGAATCTGTCCGGCCGCCGGACGAACCCGGACGGCCAAGTCGTCTACCATCGCGCCGTGACCGATCCGATCGAGCAATTCCAAGCGCAGCTGACGACGCTACGCACGTCGGACATCGCCCCGCAGACGTGGACGCTGGCCCAGGCGATCGCGCACTGCGCGCAATCGGTCGAGTGCTCGCTCGCCGGCTACCCGAAGCTGCGCTCGGGGCTGTTCCGCGCGACGATCGGTCCGCTGGTCAAGCGCAAGTTCCTTCGCGCCGGTCGGATGAGCCACGACGTGACTGCCGCGATCGCCGGCGGCACCGCGATTCCCGCGACGGTCGCGCTGCCCGACGCGTGCGATCGAGCCAGCGCCGCGCTCGCCGCGTTCGTCGCGTTCGACGGCGAGCTCGCGCCGCACCTCGCGTACGGCCGGTGCACGAAGCCGGAGTACGCGGAGCTGCACTGGCTGCACTTCGCCGATCACCTGCGGTCGTTCGGCCTGGCATGATCGGCATCATCGGCGCGATGGCCGAGGAGCTCGCCGCGGTCACCGAGCTGGTCGATGCACACGAGGTCGTCGAGCTCGGCGGCCGGCGCTACCACCGCGGGCGCGATGCGGTGTGCGTCGTCAGCCGGATCGGCAAGGTCGCCGCCGCGATGACGACCGCGATCCTGATCGAGCGGTTCGCGCCGCGCGCGATCGTGATGACCGGCGTCGCCGGCGCGGTCGATCCGCGGCTCGCGATCGGAGACGTCGTCGTCGCCGATCGGCTGATCCACCACGACCTCGACGCGCGCCCGTTGTTTCCGCGCCACGAGATCCCGCTGCTCGGCACCGCGACGCTGCCGACCGATCGCGCGCTCTCCGATCGGCTCGCCGACGCGGTCGCGACGATCGCGCCGCCGTCGTGGTTGCCCGCGCCGCGATCGTGGCGTGGCCTCGTCGCGAGCGGCGATCAATTCTTCGCGTCTCCCGACGCCACCGCCGCGCTGCGCGCGCGATTGCCCGAGGCGCTCGCGGTCGAGATGGAGGGCGCCGCGGTCGCGCAGGTCTGCTACGAGCACGGCGTGCCGTTCGCGATCGCGCGCGTGATCAGCGACACCGCGAACCACGCCGCAGCGGTCGACTTCAAGCGGTTCCTCACCGACGCCTGCGGTCCGTACGCGCGCGCGCTCGTCGCGGCGGTGCTTACTTCGTCGCCACGAACGTCGGCGTGAACGCGACGCCGGCCTCGAACGGATAGTCGACCGTGCGGTAGTCGCCCGTCGTGTGCGCCAACGGATAGCCGCGCCGGCACTGGATGCGGAACACGTACGACGTCGCGTTCGTGAACTGGGTGGTGTCGACGACGATCGACGCCGGGAAGTCGAGCACCTGATAGCGCCGCATCGGGGTCAGCGTCCCGCCCGCGTTTTTCATGAGGGTCGCGACGCAGTCATCGGTGCGCGCGGTCGAGATGTTGCTCGTGTCGTCGAGCTTGAAGGCCAGGGTGATCGTCGGATCGCTCACCGGCACCATGCCGCCATCGAAGAACTGAGCGCCGTCGATCGTCGGCTGCACCGCGATCCCGACGTCGAATTGCAGCTTGGTCTCCACTCCCGGAACGGCGAGCGCCGCCTCTTCACACCCGCTGTACTCCGCAACGCCGAGCTCGGTCTTGAGCAACGACACCGATCCGATCACCGCGGTCGGCAGCCGCACCGGCGCGCTAGCGAACGGGTTGACGAACGTGACCGACGAGTCTTGGCTCGTCAGGTGGGCGAGCTCGATCGCGACCGACCCGTCTAGCGCGCCACTCGCCGACGGCTCGGTGAACGCCGGCATCGCCGCGCTCGCGAGCACGCCGAACGATCCGACGAGGTAGCCATTCCCCGGATCATTCTCGACGGCGTCGTTGTTCAAGCGCGTTTCCGTGCTGCTCGTCTGCGGATCCCATATCAGCTCGGTCGACGGCGTGGTCTCCCAGGTCGACGCCGCCGTTGCCTTCCCGTTGGCTTGCAGCTGGGAGATCTGCTCCCACGCGAACCCGTTCGCCGGCAAGCCGGTGCCCATGTCGGAGCGACGGAGCAACAGCTCGTAGTCGCCGTCCGCGCTGGTCAGAGCGGCGAGCGGGCCGCCCATCGGCGTCGCTTGAGTCGAGTACGACCAGTCGTCGGTTCCCGCCAACGTGTAGTCCCCCGGGCCGGACGCCCAGCCGCCGGTGCTGTACTCATACGCGTAACTGCCTAGGGTCGTCGGTGCGCCCGCTGGAGCGAAGTGGACGACGGCGTTCGCCGGGACCGTGCCGCGGTCGACCGGTCCCCACAGCGGCACCGTGAGGTGCGCGGCGCTGCGCGACCACTGGATCTCGGTCGGGATGTCTCCCGGCACCTGGTAGACGATGCGATACGGCTGACCCGCGAGCGAGAACGGGACCTGGAACGAGCCGTCGCCGGCGTACGTCACCGGGGTCAACGCACCGGTCAGCGCACCGATCTCGATCGTCGGCGCGGGGGTGATCGCGGCGTCCTGCGAGACGATGTCGTTCAGCGCCGAGCCGCCGGGCGTGACGAGCTGGAGCTGGGTCAGGAACAGCGTGCCGAGCGGGACGTCCGGGTTCGGCGCGCCGTCGGTGCCAGGCGGAGCATCCGCGAGCTTGGTGCCGTTGATCCCGAAGATCTGGTCACAGCCGCAGGTGCTCGCGAGTGCGGCTACGAGCATCAGCCTCATCTCGGTGATCCTCGCACGGGCCGAGTCACTTTCGCCATTCCGCAGCGAGGGCGCAACCCGGCATGCCGAGCCTCCTGGCCTCGCCGTCGAGCGCATCCGCCTTCGCGGTGCCGACCAGCGGCTGGATCTTGACGAGGAAGTCGTGCGACTCGGGCGTCTTCAGGTGTGGCCCGAGCCACATCGCGATCATCGCGGCGCGGGCATTCGGCTCTTGCTGGTCCGCGCCCGACAGCTTCAGGACATCGCACAAGGCGGCGATGTCGTCGCGATAGCCCTGCGTCGTCGGCTGCGCACCGCTGCCGCTGCCCGGACCACCGCTGCCGCTGCCGCTGCCGCTGGTTCCGCGCTGGCAGGCCGCGGCGACCACGAGGAGGCACGCGAGGCGAGTCATGGCGAACACTCTGCACCCTCGCGATCGTTGCGTCCATGCCTTCCGGGCGCGACGAAGATATGGCTAGATTTGGGCCATGGCATACGTCGTTGCTGACCCGTGCGTGAAGTGCAAGTACACCGACTGCGTCGCGGTGTGCCCGGTCGATTGTTTCTACGAAGGTAAGAACTCGCTCGCGATCAACCCCGACGAATGCATCGACTGCGGAGCGTGCGAGCCCGAGTGCCCGACCACCGCGATCTTCGAGGAGAGCGAGCTGCCGGCGAAGTGGAATGTCTACAAAGACATCAACGCGCTCGTGTCCGGCGCGAAGAAGCCAGCCGACGTCGATAGCGCATCGTGGCCCGATCACCTCAAGAGCGCGGCCGCGACGGCCGAGACCTGGCCGAACATCACCGAACAAAAGCCGGCGCTGCCGGGTGCCGATGACGCGGCCAAAGAAGACAGCAAGATCGCCGCCCTCACGCTCGAGGGTGGCTCGAAGTAGTCACGGTCGCTTCACTGCTTGCGAAATCGAGCGGTCTCGCCGGCGTTCTCGCCGTGCGCGACGAGCACCGAGCACGGCGCGTGGCGAATCGTGCTCTCGGCGACGCTGCCGAGCAGCAGCCGGCGAAACCCGCTGTGGCCGTGCGTGCCGACGGCGATCAGATCGTGACCGCCCTGCTCCGCCGCGTGAGTGATCACCGACGGTGCCGGCCCTTGCACGAGCTCGACGTGCAACGGGTGACCAAGGTTGGCGTGGGCCGCGACGAGCTTGTCGGCTTGGCTCTTCGCCGAAGACAACACCGCGTCGCGCACCGTCGACCACGGGAACCGCGCCTGGCCGAGCAATGTCGCGCCCCACGAGCCGGCCGGCAGCTGCCACGCGTGGATGATCTCGATCGGGGCGCCGGCGTCCGCGAGCATCGCGGTATGGGTGAGCGCGCGCGTCGCGGCGGGCGAGAAGTCGGTCGCGACCAACGGCCGCTTGAATCCGGTCGCGCTGGTCGGGCCTCGGCAGACGAGCACGTCGCACGGCGCGAGCCGCAACGTCGCGGTCGCGACGCTGCCGAGCAGGAACCGCGAGATCCCCGTAGCGCCATGGGTGGCGACCACGAGCAACTCGGCGCGGCGGTCTTCGGCGACGGTCGCGAGCAGCTCGGCCGGAGGGCCGACGCGGCTGACCAGCTCGGTGTCGACGCCTCGCGCTTTGATCGCGACGAGCTGCTCGGCGAGCCGGCGAGCGGACTCCGCGTGCACCGCGGCCGAGACCTCCCCGAGCTGCTTCAGTAGGTCGTTCGAGGCGTTCTCGATCGGCTCGTCGGTCGACAGCGCATGAACCACGACGAGCTTCGCGCGATGCTGCAAGGCGAGCCCGACGGCGCGCTCGAGCGCCTGGTCGCTCATCGCCGAGAGATCCACGCCGACGATGATCGTGGTGAGCGCCATCTCAGCGCTCCGATTCGGCTAGCGAGCCCGTGAACGCGAGCGTCAGCTTCGACAGCGCCATTGGCCGACGCTATCATCCACGCCGCGCGAGTCAACCGCGATCACGGGCAGGCCGCGTTCGGAGCTTTCGGTGTGCCCAGGTTCACGCCGTCGCCGTACGCGGTCGTGCCGGGGCAGAAATTCGCCGCGGTATCGTTCGAGGTCTCGTCGAGCTTGCTCGGATCGAGCTGCGCCGACACGCCATCGGTCGACCGCGACCAGGTCACGGCATCGAGCACGGTCGTGCCCGCGAGCACCCGTACGTCACCGGCCGTGTTGACCATCGTGAAGCCGAACGTCGCGTCGACCGCCGGCAACATGCCGTTGCTCGCCGGGTCCGACGAGTGCGCGAACAGCGCGTAGCCACCGGGCGCGACCGGCTTGCACTCCGGCGACGAGATCACGTCCGGCACGCGCGTATCGCTGACGCGATCGAGCCCGAGCCCGTTGAGATCGAATGCCGCGCTGCTCGTGTTCGTGATCTCGAACCACTCTTCTTCAGGCTCGACCTTCGGATTCGGCATGATCTCGCTGATCACGAGCGCGCCGGTCAGCGGCGGCACGATCGCGCGCGACAGGCCGCTGACCAGATCCGTGCACATGCCGGGCGGCGGCTGCGACGAGCACGCGAGGTTGTCGGCGGCGGGCGTGCCGAGGTCGCCGAGCCCGTACGGTTCGGTGCCATCGCAGAAGTTCGCTTCGTCGTCGTTCTGTTGCGGATCGATGTGCGCTGGATCGAGCTGGCGCGACGCGCCGTTCGTCGAGTGGGTCCACGTGACCGAGTCGATCACCGTGTCGCCGGCCAGGATGCGGACATCACCGGGCGCATCGACCGTGCCCGCGATCAACGAGAACGTGAACGTCCCGGCGACGACGCCATCCGGCAAGCCTCCGTTGAACGCGGTATCGACCGACTTCGCGAACAGCGCGTAGCCGCCGGCCGGCACGTGCAAGCAATCGGTGCCGCCGACGAGGTCGGGCTGCTTCGTGTCGGCGGCGCGATCGAGGCGCAAGCCGACGAGGTCGACGTCGGTCATCGCGCGCGCTTCGAACCACTCGCCATCGGCATCGGGCACCTTCGACGGGCTCGGCATCACCTCGCTGATCACGAGGTCGCCCGGCGTCGGCGTCATGACCATGCGCGTCGAGCCGTTGTCGAGGCACTGACCGATCGCGACCGGGATGCAATCGTTGTCTTGGCCCGGCGTCCCGAAGTTTCCGGGCTCGAACTCGTTGACGTTGTCGACGCACCAGTTGGCCTGGTCGTCGTTGAAGCTCGCGTCCGGCGAGGACTCGGCCGAGAGCTCGCGCGAGTGGCCCGGGTCGACCATCCCGTAGGTCGTCGTATCGATCGTGGTGTCGCCGCACGCGAGCGAGAGCGTCCCTCCGGTGTTCGCGAGCTGCCCGAGATCGTCGCCGTAGCCGTACTCGACCCACGGCAGTGTCGCGTCCTGCGCGGTATCACCGAGTGTGAAGAACTGCCCCGGCGCGATCACGATCTCCGCCATGACGTGGCGCTTGTCGTTCGAGCCATCGGCATCGCCGTGGATCAGCGTCAGGCCCTCGAGCTCGATCGGCTGGTCGGCGCTGTTGTAGATCTCGAACCACTCGCGACCAGCGTCGCCGTTCGAAGGGTCCGCGAAGATCTCGCTGATCACGAGATCGCCCGGCGCGATCATATCCGTACATTGTGCCGGCCGACTCGAGGGTCGACACGCGGCGAACGCGAACGCGACAATCAGCCAGCGCATGACGGCGCTATCGACCGGTAGCGTTC
This sequence comes from uncultured delta proteobacterium, assembly GCA_963848295.1. Classification (GTDB taxonomy): domain Bacteria; phylum Myxococcota_A; class Polyangia; order Haliangiales; family Haliangiaceae; genus JABFXX01. The sequence goes on from CAWKDB010000010.1 coordinate 2,367,910, forward strand.
GCGGTTGCGGGCTCACGTAGACCTGCGATTTCTCAGCGGGTCGAGATGTAGACGTCTTTGGTGCCGAGCGCGTCGCTCGCGTAGACGAACGTATGGAGATCCTGCGAGATCCAGCCGTCCTCTTCGTCGAAGGTGTCGGTGTCGAACGGCGGGACCAGGCTCGGAGGATCGAACGGATCGTTCACGGTCGGGCGGGTCGACGTGTAGATGTCGGTCGTGGCGCCGCGGTTCGATGCGAAGTAGACGGTAAGGCAGTCCTTCGACAAGAAGGTCGACTGCTCGTTCGAGGTCGTGTTGAGCTCGGCCACCGCCGTGCCCAGCCCGCTCCCGAGCGTGCCCTGGAACAGGTCCTGATCGCCGGCCGCGGTCGCGCGACTGACCATGAACACGTTGTTGTCGCAGACCGCGAGCCACTTCTCGTACTTCGTCGGATCATTGACCGATGTGACCGCGACCGGGACCCCCCAGGGGCTGCCGACGTCGGCGCGGGTCGTCATGTAGATGTCGCCGTTGCGGCCGAAGTAGAGGATCTTGTCGTCGTAGGACAGGCGCGGGCTCTCTTCGGCCACGGTCGTGTTCACCGCCGCCACCGCGACCGCGGGGCCCCACGGATCCTGCGCGGTCGCGCGCGTCAGCACGAAGATGTCGTTGCTATCGCCGGCCACCGACTTCTTGAAGTACAGCTCGGTCAGCGTCGAGTTCAGCGTGCAGTCGTCCTCGTTGGTGGTCGACAGATCGGCGCCATCGACGAGCTGCGCCGCGCCCCACGGTCCGAGCGCATCCGGCATCTGGGTATCGCGCGCGACATCGAGCGGGTTCGCGTCGGACGCGACCGAATCGCTCGGAGCACCGCCCAGCGACGCACCGCACGCGGCGAGCGCCATGGCCCCCAGCGCGATCCGGCAGCGCATAACTAATGATAACCGCTGGCTCGCCAAAGTGGGCAGAAACTGCCGCGAACTCCTCGACGATCGAGGCGGGTCGGGCGATCTGCCTCGACTGTGGTGCGGCCTTCACGGCGTCGGCGACCGTCGCGATGTGCACGGCTGCGTAACCTCTCGGCATTGTCGCTGGTACCGAGTTTGCTCATCACCGCGATCCTAGGAGGATTGCAGATGCAGCTTAAGAACGCGCTCGTCAGTCTGTTGTTCGCCGGTGTCGCGGCTGGAGCCGCCGGCTGTGTAGGCGAAGGTCAGGTCGCGGTTGCCGGCCCGACGGCGGAAGTCGAAGTCGATGCCGAACCACCACCGCCGCCGGCGGGGGAGATCGTCGTGTCGGCACCGCGGCCGGGGTTCGTGTGGATCGAAGGTCGCCACCGCTGGGTCGGTGGTCGTTGGGTGTGGGAGCGCGGTCGTTACGAGCGCGAACGCGCGGGCTATCACTACGTGCAAGCTCGCTACGAGATGCGCGGCCGACGCCGCGTGTGGATCGAAGGCGGCTGGCGGCGGTAGTCTGCGGGGCCTTGCATCGGCTCCTGGGATTCGTCGCGGCGCTCGTGTTGGCGGGCTGTAGCCGTAGCCCCGCGCCGCCAGCGCCGATCGCGATCGATCCCGCGACCGCTGCGACCTATCTGCGGACGTGCGCGCCGTGTCACGGCGCCGATGGGCACGGTTACGCGGCCGATCACGCGCCCTCGCTCGTGACCTCGACGTTTCTCGAGAGCGCGAGCGACGAGTTCCTGAAACGCTCGATCGTCTACGGCCGGCCCGGGACGGCGATGGCAGCGTACGGCAAGGCGATGGGCGGCCCGCTGGACGACGCGAGCATCACCAAGCTCGTCGGGTGGCTGCGGGCGCATGGTCCGGCGGCGAAGGCGTTGGCCAGCGCGTCGAACACCGGCGATCCGGCTCGCGGTGCTCCGCTCTACGCGCAGCGCTGCCAGCCATGCCACGGCGACCGCGACACGCGCGGCGAAGGCGTGCACCTCGCCAATACGAAGTTCTTGGCGCTCGCGTCGAATGCGTTCATCCGCTACGCGATCGTCAACGGCCGGCCCGGCACGAAGATGCTGCCGTTCGGCGCGACGCTGACCGGCGAGAACATCGACGACCTCGTCGCGTACATCCGGAAGTTCGCGGTGGCCAAGACGGTCGGCTCGCTGCCCCCTCCGACCGGGACCGAGCCGCTCGTGCTCAACCCGAAGGGGCCGCCGGCGGTGTTCGAGCTCAAAGAAGATCGCTACGTCGCGGCCGAACAAGTCGCGACCGCGCTCGCGCAGCACGCCCGGCTCGTCATCATCGACGCGCGTCCGGCGTCGGATTGGATGCGCGTCCACATCACCGGCGCGGTCTCGATCCCGTACCTCGACATGAAGCGGCTCGACGAGCTGACCAACGACGGCACGTGGATCGTCGCGTATTGCGCGTGCCCGCACCACCTGTCGGGCCTCGTCGTCGACGAGTTGCGCAAGCGCGGGTTCAAGCATGCGGTCGTGCTCGACGAAGGCATCCTCGAGTGGCATCGTCGTGGCTATCCGGTCGTCGCGGCACCCGGCGTCGAGCCACCGCCGAAACAGCTCCCACCTCCGCCGCCGCCGCCGCCGCCGGCACTTCGTCCGTAGCCCCGAGGCCAATCGAACGATCGGCTGTCTGCGCGGAGCGAAGGACGGCCGAACCCTCAGGCCGAGGGGGCCCCGTTTGCGGGACTACGACGCCTTCGCCGCGAGAGCCTCTTCGGCGAGCTCGTCGAAGCTCATCCGCTGACTGCGCGCGAGCTCGGCCGGCGTGAACAAGAACTTCGCGGCGCGCGGATCGGCGCCCATCGCGCGCAGCAGCGCCGGGCCGAAGATCCGGCCGAGCACCGGCTGGTTGTAGAGCCACTGCATCGCGCGCATGAACCGCGAGAACGGCGTGCGCGCGACCGTCGGCTTGCGCGTGATCAGCTGGATCCGCTTGAACGCCTCCGCCATCCGCCGGCCCGACGGATCCGTGTGATCCATCGGCGCGACGAACACCTCCTGCAGGAACGGCTTGGCGTGCCACATCATCGTGACCAGGGCACGGGCGCCCGACACGAGCTCGCGAGGCGATGGCAGCGGCCGAGCGCGAATCTCCGCGAGGTGCTCGTCGGACGAGTACAGCTCGGTCATGTGAAAGTCGACCGCGATGTGGCGGCTCTCGTCGCGGTTGATCAGGTGCATCGCCCGCCGGCTCATGTCGTCAGCGACGTAATCGTCGAGCGAGCGCAACAGGGCGACGTCGAGGATCAGCTCGCCCGACGTGATGTACGCGTTCGCGATCTCCGGCGAGGTCCGGCGCACGAGCGCCAGGAAGTGCGGCCGGAACCGCGTGAGCGAAGCGCTCTCGGCGTACGCGCGGTAGCGGTGCACGTCGTAGTGGTCGGCGAGCCGGGCCGCGACCGCGGAGTGACGCTTCTCGTCGGCGACGAACGTCGCGAAGATCTTAGCGAGCGTCGGATCGTTCGTCTTTTCGCGTTGCACCTCGAACAGCGCGCCGGCGAGGAGCTCGATGCCGGCCATGTCGGTGAAGTACTGCACCACCGCCTGCTCTTTTTCCCGAGGCAGCTCGGGCGGCGGCAGGGACCAGTCGAGATCGTCGATCGACCACTGATCGCGGATGCACTTGTCGAGCATGCGGCCCAGGTCCATGACCTCACCATTTTACTGCATACTCGACGCGTGAGACGCGCGGTCTTTGCGCTGGCGGGGCTTGCCTTCGCCGGCGCCTGCGGCAATGGCGGCACGCCCGACGGCGGCACGCTGGCCAAGATCAAGGCGCGCGGCGAGATCGTGTGGGCGGCGGACGTCCAGGGCGGCGAGCCGTACGTCTATGAAGATCCTGACAATCCGACCCAGGTCATCGGCTTCGAGGTCGACATCATGAACGCGATCGCGCGCCGGCTCGGCATCAAGGCGCGCACCGTTCAGTACAACTGGTCGAACCTGGTGCCGTCGCTCGAGCGCGGCGACTACGACGTCGCGATGAACGGGCTCGAGGCGACCGGGGACCGGCGCGAGCGCATCTTGTTGTCGGACCCGTACTACGTCTACGCCGAGACGCTCACCGTTCGCAACGACGCGCCGTATCGCTCGATCTTCGAGCTCGCCGGCAAACGCGTCGGCACGCTGAACCAGACGTTCGCCCACGACATCTTGCGAATGATCCCGACGATCGAGCCGGTGCTCTACGAGGGCAACGACGAGCCGTACCGCGATCTCGAGGACAAGCGCACCGACGCGGTGCTGCTCGACGACGTGATCGCGAATCGCTACGGCTGCACGCCGCAACACCCGATGCTGAAGTGCGTCCCGTACGACGTCGCGCGCGGCACCTACGTGATCGGCATCCGCAAGAGCGATCCCGAGCTCAAGGCGGCGATCGACGGCGCGTTACGAGCCATGAAAAACGATGGCGAGCTCGAGCGGATCTTGCGCAAGGCCAAGCTGTGGAACGCGCGCCAGACCGACGATGCCGAGGAGACGGTCGCGAACGTTCGGCCGCGCCACTTCGACTTCGATCAGCTCGAGCTGTTCGCGTCGGCCGCGGTCGTCACGCTCGGCCTGTCGCTCGCCGCGTTCTTGCTCGCCGTGCCGATCGGGATCGCGCTCGCGGTCGCGCGCGTCTACGGTGGGCGCTTCGCCGGCGCGCTCGCGCGGATCTACATCGAGCTGTTTCGCGGCACGCCGGTGCTGCTCCAGCTCTACGTCCTCTACTACGGCCTCGCGCCGTATTACAGCCTCGGGCCGATCCAGGCCGCGATCTTGGGCCTCGGCCTCAACTACGGCGCGTACGAAGCCGAGGTCTATCGCGGCGCGCTGCTCGCGATCCCGCGCGGACAGACCGAAGCGGCCAAGGCGCTCGGCCTCGGGCCGCGCCAGATCTTGCGCCACGTGCTCGTGCCCCAGGCGCTGCGGCTCGCGCTGCCGCCGATGACGAACGACTTCGTGTCCCTGCTCAAGGACAGCTCGCTGGTCAGCGTGATCACCGTGATCGAGCTGACCAAGCGGATGACGATCGCCTCGGTCGATCTGCGCGGCTGGCTCTTGCCCGGCCTCGCGTGCGCGGCGTTCTACCTGCTGCTGAGCCTGCCGCTGTCGGAGATCGCGCGGCGGCTCGAGAGGAGGTTGGCGCGTGATCAGCGTCCGCAAGCTCTCTAAGGCGCACGGCGCGCGCAAGGTGCTGCACGAGCTGTCCGCCGACGTGAAGCCGGGCGAGACGATCGCGGTCGTCGGGCCATCGGGCGGCGGCAAGTCGACGCTGTTGCGCTGCATGAACTACCTCGAGGCGTTCGACGGTGGCTCGATCGAGATCGCCGGGGTCGAGCTGGTCCCGGACATGGGCCGCAAGCATCGCGAGCGCCTGCGCGTGCTGCGAACGCGGGTCGGCATGGTGTTCCAGCAGTTCAACCTGTTCCCGCACCTGTCGGCGATCGACAACATCACGCTCGCGCCGCGGCTCGTCCGCAAGCTCGCCCCGCGGACCGCCGAGCTGCGCGCCGCCGAGCTGCTCGCCCGGGTCGGGCTCGAGGATCGCGCGCAGTCGTATCCGCACGAGCTGTCGGGCGGCCAACAACAGCGCGTCGCGATCGCGCGCGCGCTCGCCCAGGACCCCGACGTCATGATGTTCGACGAGCCGACGAGCGCGCTCGATCCGGAGATGCGCGACGAAGTGATGACCGTGATCCGCGACCTCGCGGCCGGCGGCATGACGATGCTCGTCGTGACCCACGAGATGGCGTTCGCGCGCGATATCGCGTCGCGGATCTGGGTGATCGACCGAGGCACGATCGCCGAGGACGGCGCGCCCGCTCAGGTCATCAGCGAGCCGCAGAGCGCGGTCGCGCGCGACTTCTTCGGCCGGCTGAAACGGCACTGAGCGCTAACGCGGCTTCGCCAGGATTCGGCACAGCTCGCTGATCGCGGCCATCTCGCGAAGTCGTGCCGCGACGCCGTTCGGCGTCATGTCGACCCCGCGCTGCATCGGAGAGGTCTCGACCGCGCTGCGTCTCGCGACCTCGAGCAGCCTCGCGCCGACGGCTTCAGGTGTCATCGCCACCATAGGCGACCTCCTGGAGTCGCTGGATATCGACGATGTCTTGCGGCCGCCCGGCGGCGAGCTTCGACGTGATCAGACCCTCGCGAGACACGACCGAGAGCTCGCGAACAACCCCATCGGGCGACGCGAACGCGACGCGCGAGCGCGTCCGCCACGCCGAGTCGACGCTCCCCTCGGCATGGAGCACGTCGAGCATCAGGGTCCGGCCATCGGTCTCGACCTTGGTGAACCGTTGAATCGAGACCCCGCTCGCGAATGTCCTCGGCAGCGCGTCGAGCGTGAAGCCGCACGATCGCGCCACCTCGCGAAGGCGCGGAACGTCAGCGGCACGGGCGAGAACATCGATGTCCATCGTGGCGCGCGGCGCCCCGTGGATCGCGAGCGCGATACCGCCGCAGATCGCGTAGTCGATCGCGGCCGCATCGAGTGCGGTCGTCAGAGCCACGACTTCGCCGAACAGATCCACGAGATTTAGCTTAGCGAAGCGCGAGCCACCCGAGATGACGTAACCCGCTTGACCGCCGTCGCGGTCGGGGTGAAAAGACCGCATGACTCGCATCACCGCCGGCTGGATCCTCGCGTTCGCTGCCTGCGGCGGTGGCCATGCAACCAGCGACGCGCCGAACGGCGGTGACTCGCACGCGGTCGATGGCGCGACCGGCGATGCCGGCTGCGGCCGCGTTGCCGCGCCCGTCGATCGCGTCCGCCGGGTCGTGATCTCGCATCCGTACGACGCGGCGAGCGACGAAGCGAACGCGTGGGAGGTGCTCGACCTGTCGACCGCCGGCGTGCTGACCCGCCCGAACCGCACGTTCACGATGGGCCGCGCGACCGACGGCGTGATGGCGTTTACCCCGGACGGCGAGATCGGCGTCGTCGCGCAAGAGGACGGCTCGCTCGGGGTCGTCCAGCTCGCGAGCGACGGCACGCCTACGGTGATCGCCGCGGCGTTCACCGGCAGCTTCTATGCGACCGGGGTCGCGATGGCGCCGTCCGGAGATCGGGTGTACGTGCTCGACGGCAACACGCGCGACAACGGCGGCGGCATCTACGCGGTCGACATCGCGTGCGACGGCAGCGTCACCGACGCCGGGCTCGTCGCGGCCGCGAAGCTTCCCGGCGGGCTCGCGTTCGTGCCGGGGAGCGACCGAGCGGTGGTCGCTGCGAGCGACTTCCTGACCTCGACCGCCGGCGACAGCGCGCACCTCGTCACGCTCGGCGCCACGCCGACCTGGATCGGCGGCGCGAACGCATTCGGCGACGCCATGGCGATCATCGGCGGCACGACGCTGACCGCCGACGCGGGGCACTTCTTGATCGGCGACAATAGCCAGTTCTCGGGGATTCCGAATCGCGTCGCGGTGGTCTCGGTGAGCGCGGATGCGGTGGCTGCGGTGACCGTGATCGCGAACGTCGGCGACCCCGAGGCGATCGTCGCGTCGCCATTCGGTGATGTCGCGCTCGTCAGCGATGGGTTCGGCAACGCGTTCCACGTGCTCGATGTCGGCGGCGCCGGCTGGGAGCTGCGCGGTGACGTGACGTATGTCGGTGCGGCGCCACAGCTACCCGCGGGCGCGGTCGAGATCACGGCCGGAATGCTCGCCGGCACCGCGCTCGTCGCCGAGAACCTCGGCGTGCGGATCGCGACGTTCGGTCGAGACGGCTCGGTCACCGATCACGGCGCGTTCGCGCTCGGCAGCGGCACCGAGAACATCACCGGCGCGATCGGCGTCACTCCGTGATCGTCAAGCCGCTGCGGGTCGCGCTGGGCGCAGCGGTCATCGCGGCGATCTTCGCCGCGGGCGCGCTCGCGGTGAACCCGGTGCCGCACGCGATCCTCGCCGCGGTCGGCGGCGGCACAGCGTTCGAGCGCGAGGGCGGTCTGCGCCTCGAGTGGCAGCCGCCGCCGGGCGGCGTCACCCGGCCGATCCTCTTGGGCAACAACGTCGCGGTGCACGATGGCGATCACCGCATCGTCATCGAGATTCCAGGCGTCGCGAAGGCCGATGTCGCCCACACCGCCGACATCGTGATGTCGGGCGGCATGCAGATGCGCCTCGAGCTCGAGACGAACGACATCGTCAAGCTCGCCGAGGCCGCGGGCATCACCAACAGCCACGGGCCCGTCACGTTCGAGCCCGAGACCTGGCTCCCCGAGACGAGCGACCAACAACATACCGCCTACGCGCTCGTAGGGTCCGACCGCGCTTCGATCGAGGCGGTCGTGGCGAGCGCGCGCGCCGCGGGATGGCGTCAGCCGCCCGATGGCGAGCTCGTGCTCGAGCATTCCATCGGCGAGCACGATCGGAGCCGGTGGATCGCCCATCTGCTGTCGACCGAGGTCCTGGTCGACGACACGATGCTGGAGTCGGCGTCCACCGGCTTCGACCCGCTGACCGATCGTCCGATCGTCATGCTCGAGTTCACGCGGGCCGGCGGCGAGCGATTTGGCGACGTCACCGAGCGCTTCTCCGGTCACAAGTTCGCGATCGTCGTTGGCCGAGAGATCGTCTCGGACCCCGTGATCAACGGCCGGATCGGGGGCGGCCGCTGTTCGATCACGATGGGCGGCGGCCATTCGATCGACGAGCTCGAGGCCGACGCCGATCGGCTCGTGCATGCGCTGTCCGCGGGCAGCTTGCCACCGGGCGGCACGCTCGTGTCCGCGAGCTACGTCGCGCCGACCCGCGGAGGTGCCGAGACGATCGGCGCGATCGCGACCGCGGCGCTGGCGGCGCTGATAGCGGCGCTGCTCGCCTGGTTCGCGGTAAAGCTCGCGCGGCCCGCGTGGGCACCGTTCGCGCCGCGGTCCGCAGGCGCGCGACCCTGGCTTCGCCTCGCGACGATGCTCGGCGTCGTGATCGTCGTCTACTTCGGCATCGACCTGACCTTGCCGATCGTGGACCGGCAGGAGCTGCTCCATCTTGTCTACGGTCCGGACCGCGACCCGTCGCTCGTCCGCGGGAGTCTATTCGCGCTGGGCGTGTTCCCGGTGATCACCGCAGCCATCGCGGTCGAGTTGCTCGTACTCGCCGTGCCGGCATGGCGCCCGCTACGCACGCGAAGCCCGCAAGACCGACGCCGGATCGCGTGGGCGATCGCGGCGGTCGCGATCGCGCTCGCGCTCGTCCAGGGTTACGCGCACGTCGACATGCTCCAGCAGCTCGGGTTCCGCGGCCCGACCCTGGTCGACCAGGGCTTGCTCGTGCGGATCGAGGGCGCGCTATCTCTCGCCGGAGGCACGATGATGATCGTGCTGCTCGCGGCGCTGATCGCGAGCTTCGGCCTCGGCAATGGCTACGCCGCGATCGTGGCGATCACGTGGGCGTTGCGCCTGGTGGCCATCGCTCGCACCTGCTCGCTCGACTCGCATCAAGTCGCGCTCGCGGTCGGCGCGCTCGTGACGATCGCTGCGCTCACCGCGACGTTCTTACGCTGGCGCATCGCCCGCGACCAGGAGGTTCCGCTCGCGCTGCCGAGCTCGGGCATGATCTCGATCTTCCCGGCGGGCGGGTTGTTCGCGGTGATCGGGATCGTGACCGGGCTCGACCTGTGGTCCCGCACGGTCGCGCGCGTCTACGACGCGACCTACGAGCTCACGTGGAGAGTGTCGGCGGTCGTGGTCATAGCGGTCGGGTTCGGCGCACTGTGGTCGCTGGCGTTCACCCGACCGGGCGCGCTCGCGAAGCTGGCCGGTCGCGCGAGCCTCGCTCCGCCGGCGTGGAGCAGCTGGTGGCGCGCCACGGCGCTGTCATGCGCCTGGCTGATCGCGATAGCCGCGATCATCATCGCGGTCGCGCGTTGGACGATCCCGCCGCTCGTGTTCGAGGGGCTGACGACCGTGATCGCGACGGCGACCGCGCTCGATCTCGTCGCCGATTGGCGCGGCCGGCGCGGGGCGATGGTGGCGGTGTGGTCGCTGCACGATGCGCAGCACGTCGAGCTCGCGCGCAGCGTGCTCGCGACCGGCGGCGTGCGCAGTCACGTCAGCGCGACGCACGTGCGCGCGTTGTTCGCGCTGTTCGGCCCGTGGGCGCCGATGACCGTGTACGTCGCGCGCGACGACGCGAAGCGAGCGACCGAGCTCCTGCTCGCGCTGTTCGACGACCGCCGGCCGCCGCCGAACGTCGAGCAGGCGTTCGCCTGAGCTCCGCGGCGCGCTAGAACAGCTCGCCTTGCGGCTTCGCCGGTTCGACGACCGGCTCGATGCACCGCGGATCGTCGTGGTCGGCCTTGTTGACCCAGGTCGAGACCTGGTCGGCGTACCAATCGCCGACCTCGGGGACCCCGAGCAGCGCGTGAGCGCCCGCCGCGTCGAGCGCGGGATCGAGCCATGCCGCGTACAGCGACGGCTCGAGCAGCACGGGCATCCGATCGTGGATCGGCGCGACGAGCGGATTCGCCGGCCCGGTCACGATCGAAAAGCTCGTCACGTCGCCCGCGCGCATCCAGATCCCGGCGAACGCGACGTGCCGGCCGCGCCGCGGATGAAAGTACATCGGCAGTGCGAGCTTGCCCGCGCGTCTCCACTCGAAGAACCCGTTCGCCGCGACGAGACAGCGCCGGCGCGCGAGCGCGTCGCGAAACATCGGCTTGGCATCGAGCGATTCGACGCGCGTGTTGATCATCAACGGCGGCTTCTTGCCGCTGCCCGGCTTCGCCCAGTGCGGCACGAGCCCCCACCGCATGAGCTCGAGCACGCGCGCGCCATCGCGCAGCGTCACCACCGGTGCCGGTTGCGTCGGCGCGACGTTGAACCGCGACTTCCACCACTCGCTCTCGGTCGCGCCCGGCGCGATCGCGGCTTCGAGGTCGGAGGCGACCTCGTCGGGACTCATCACGGTGTAGCGACCGCACATCGTCGGGCGAGACCGGGGCCTCGCATGCGCGCGATCGTACGCCGATCAGCCGAGGCGGAGCACGCAGACCTGCAAGTAGCGGTCGCGCGGCTGAGCGACGAGCGTCGGATACTCCGGGGGCAAGCCGCCCTGCTCGAGGATCGCGGCCGGTCGGCCGGCGAGGCCCTTGTGCGCGAGCTTGCTCAGCGACGCGAGCTCGTGCGTGTTCGCCGCGAGCCACAGCACGCCGCCGTCGGGGACGACCGCCGCCGCTTGCTTGATCAGCGCGGGATAATCGCGGTCGAGCGTCCACGGCTGGCCGCGCGCGGTCGAGAACGTCGGTGGATCGATGATGACGAGATCGTAGTGCTCGCGATCGCGTGCCGCGCGCGCGAGGTAGCGCACCGCATCGCCGGTCTCGAACCGCCACCGATCGCCGGTCAGGTTCGAGCGACCGAAGTTCGAGCGGGCCCACGCGGCGACGCCCGGCGACGTATCGACGCTCGTCACCGCCCGTGCTCCCGCTCGCGCGCACGCGACGCTGAGCGCGCCGGTGTACGAAAACAGATTGAGCACGCGGCGTCCGCCGGCGAACCGCGCCAAGCCACGGCGCTGCTCGCGCATGTCGGTGAACAGGCCGGTGTTGAGCCCGCCCAGCGGATGGACCTCGAACGGCACGCCGTGCTCGGTCACGACGTACGCGTCGTCGGGCGAGCGACCGACGAGGTCTTGCGCGACCTCGGCCGCGCCGCCCCGCGCGCGCAGCTTGACGACCGCGCCGTCGAGCTTGGCGAATCCGACGATCGCCTCGGCGAGCTGGCGGCCGAGCGCGCGCAAGCCCTCGCCGTAGACGTAAACGATCGCGGTCTTGCCGAGCACGTCGCATGCGAAGCCCGGCACGCCATCGCCGGCTCCGTGGAGCAAGCGATACGCGTGATCGACGCCGGGCAAGTCGAGCTGGGTGCGCCAGGCGAGCGCGCGTTCGACGCGCAGCGCGAGCAAGGCTCCGCCGATCGCCGGCAAGCCGTCCGCGGGTACCGCGAGCACGCGCAACTTCGCGTTGCCGAGATCGGCGATCGCGAGGCCGAGCTCGTCGCCGTTGCCATCGACGAGCTGGACGTGCTCGCCATCGCCGAGCGCCGCGGCGCCGTCGAGGCGCGCGAGCTCGAGATCGCGCCCACCGCCGGCGAGAAACTGCGCCGCCGCGCCGGCGAGCGCGAGTGACTTCATTGCGTCGGCGGGGTCGCGCTCGAGACGAGCAGCGACATGCCGTTGCCCACCCGCACCGAGCCCGGCGCGAGCGAGGTGAGCACGCTGCCCGTGGTGCGGAACGCGTTCGCGTCGGTCGCGACCGTGCCGCCATAGGCGGCGAGCGAGCCGGTCAGCGCCGGCGCGGCGCCCGGTAGGTACGCCGCGAGCCCCGACGGTAGCTGGGGCGGTGCGAGCGCGGTCTGCGTGGCGCCGGGCGCGAACGAGATGCCGACCTGCGTCGGGTTCCCGCCGGCGTTCGCGTACGACAGGCTCGCGTACATGCCGAGCACCGGCGTGGTGTACGCGGTCCAACCTACCGCCGGCAGGCCATCGGCGGCCGGCGTGAGCGTGACACCGGTGATGAACGGCAGCGCGTCGGCCGTGAGGTTGATCGCGTCAGCCGGCAGATCGTTCGAGCCCTTGTAGATGCCGGTCGTCGCGGTCGCGTCCTGCGACTGCACGATCAGCGACTCGTGATAGCCGGTCCACAGGACCTGCGGCTCGGGGAACGTGAACAGCGGCCCTTGCGGCACCGCGCCGCCCTGTACCGCATCCGGCACGAACTCGGCGTTGCCGTTGCGGTCGGTGATCTGCGCCGTGATCATGCCCGCGGTCGCGGGTGGACTCGCGATGGTGATCGTCGCGGAGTCGAGCGTGGTGACGAACGCGTTCGCGGTGAACATGCCGGTCGTGTTCGCCGCCGGCGGCATCTGGGCGAGCAGCGTCGAGGTCGCGATCAGCGCGCCGGTCGTGTCGTACGCGGTCACGAGGATCGCGATGTCGCCGTTCGGGTCGAGGCAAGTGCTGTCGAGCGGCAGGTCGAACGCGGTCCCGATCGTGACAGCCACCGGGCCGCTCGCGCAGCCGGCGCTGCCCATGTACGTCACGCCGCCGGTGGTGGCGGCCGGCGGGGTGACGATCGCCGTGCCGTACGGGACGATCGCCGTGCCACTCGGGCCGATCAACAGATCGTCGTTGGCCTGCACGCCCATGATGATCGCGACGGTATCGGCGATCGCCGTGCCGGACTTCGGGATCGCCACCGCGACGCTGCCGCCGAGGGGCACCATCGCGGCCGCCTTGCCGCCGGCATCGGTCGTGACCATCGTGGTCGGTGTGCCACTGGCATCGGCGAACGACACCATCGCGTTCGCATTCGGTCCGGCGATGCCGCCGAGGTTCTGCACCGTGATGGTCACGGGGACCAACATGGCGTCGACCGGCGCGTCGGTGCCGCCATCGGGCCGGTTTTGGGCCGGTGGCGTCTTCCCGGCGCACCCGCACGCGAGACATACCCCGAGCAGTGTAGTCCGCTTCATACAGTAGAGCGTATCGCGGGCCGGGCCGGTTTGGTCGCTATTCGTCGCGCTTGCGCGGGCGTGCGATGCCGTACTCGTCGAGCCGATTGATCAGCGTGCGCCGCGAGATCCCGAGCAGCTCGGCCGCGCGGGTCTGATTGCCGGCGCACTTGTCGAGCGCCTCCAAGATCCGTTGCTTCTCGAGCTCGGCGACGGTCGCGCGCACCTGGCTCGGCATGTCGGGCGCGAGCATCGACCCGGGCGGCGGTGTCATCGTCGGAGAGGTCCGCATGCGGTGCGGCGGCCGCTGCGGCTGCTCGATCGCGAGGTGCTGGCGCTCGATCGTCGAGCCGGTCGCGAGCAACACGGCGCGCTCGCACGCGTTGCGCAGCTCGCGGATGTTGCCCGGCCACGTGTTCGACGCGAACCACGCCTTCGCGTCGTCGGCCAGCACGAACGAGCGCCCGAGCGGGCCGGCCGCGGCGGCGACGAACTGCTCCGCGAGCGGCAGCACCTCGTCCTTGCGATCGCGCAGCGCGGGCAGTGCGAACGTCGCGCCGGCGACGCGGAAGTACAGATCGCGGCGGAACCGACCGGCCTCGACCTCGGCGGCGAGATCCTTCGTCGACGACGAGATGAACCGGACATCGACCGGGCGCGCCGTCGTGGCACCGACCCGGCGGAGCGCGCCGTCTTCGAGCACGCGCAGCAGCTTGAGCTGGAGCGCTTGTGGCAGCTCCGAGACGTCGCGCAGGAACACGGTGCCGCCGTCGGCGTGCTCGATCGCGCCCGCCTTGTTCTGCGCCTCGATACCGAAGGTTTCAGCCTCGAGCTGAGCCTCGCTGATCGCCGCGCAGTTGATGCGCACGAACGGATGCGAGCGCCGCGGCGACATCTCGTGGATGCGCTCGGCGAACCGCTCCTTACCCGTGCCGTTCTCGCCGGTGATCAGCACCGACAACTTGCCCATCGCGATGCGCGATGCCGAAGCTTCGAGCGCCGCGATCTGAGACGCGTGTGGCGACGATTCGCGGCGCGAGCCGGTGCGCGTCTGCACCATCAACGTGACCGCGCCGACCAAGAACGGCATGCCGACGCCGAGCCGGACGCGGTGGTTCGCCGCGATCCTCGCTCCATCGACATACGTACCGTTCGAGCTGCCGATGTCTTCGATCTCGACGTCGACGCCGAGCACCAGGTTCGCGTGATGGCGCGACACCGATCCGGAATCGATCGAGACGTCGCACGTCTGCGCGCGCCCCACGGTCAGCGTGCCGAGAGCGGGCAACGGCACGACCTGGAGCGATGCGCCATCGATGACGAGCAGCACCCGATCGCCAAACGGCGCCTGGCGATCGATCTGCTCGGTCGTAGCGCTGCGCTCGTCGTCGATCACGGGCGATAGCCTACGCGGTAGAAAGCCACGTGCGCAACGGGGGCGAACCGCCTCCGCCCTGACCGTGGACCAACGATCTCGCGCACAAGGACGCTTGCAAATTTGGCTGGCCAGGCGGCGGGCCCGCGGTGGTAGGTTCGCCGCGATGACCGTTCAGAAATGGTTTCCGTTCGCCCTCCTCGGCGCGTTGGCGGTGGCGGCTTGCGGCCCCGCTGGCCGGGGCGGCCCCGACGGCGGTGGTGGCGGTGGCGGTGGTGGCGGTGGCGGCGGCGGCGGTGGGGACGGCGGCGACGGCTGCTCGGACTCGTCGAAGCTGGTCTACGTCGTCGACGTGAGCAACGAGCTCTCGAAGTTCGACCCGACGACCAAGACGTTCACCGACCTCGGGATGTTGTCGTGCGAGGACCCGCTGTTCGGCGGCACGCCGTTCTCGATGGGCGTCGATCGCGACACGAACGCGTGGGTCGTCTACAGCGACGGCGTGCTCTACAAGGTCGACATCTTGAACGGCCTGACCTGCACCCAGACGGCGTGGGGCTCGCCGGATAACCTCGACGAGTTCGGCATGGGCTTCTCGACCGACACCGCCGGCGGCTCGACCGACACGCTGTTCGTCTCGGGCGGCCCGGATCTCGAGACCGGCACGCCGCCGGCGACGACGACGCTCGCGAAGGTCGACCTCAGCACGTTCAGCGCGACGACGGTCGGCACGGTCGACGGCTCGCCCGAGCTCACCGGCACCGGATCGGCCGAGCTGTGGGGCTGGTTCCCCGATGCGAGCGCGCCGAAGATCGAGAAGCTCGACAAGACGAACGGCTCGGCGCTGACGACCTTCCAGTCGACCCTCAGCACGCTCGCCGGCACGCCGATGGACTGGGCCTTCGCGTTCTACGGCGGCGACTTCTGGGTATTCCTCGAGCGCGACACCGACGATGCGACGAAGGTCTATCAGGTCGACGGCACGAGCGGCATGATCACGAGCACGACGAACACCGGCTCGCGCTCGATCGTCGGCGCTGGCGTCTCGACCTGCGCTCCGATCGTCATCCAGTAGCGCGCGTGTCGTCTCGCGTCCGCGCCGTAACTACGCGCGCAACGCGACCGCGCGCATCTGCTGTGCTTTGAGCACGACATACGCGGTCATGTTGACGATGTCCTCGACCGTGACCTCGTTTTGCAGCGCCGCACACGGCTTGCCGATCCCGAGCATGATCGGGCCGACCGCGCCGGCACCGCCGAGCACCTTGAGCGTTTGATACGCCGCGTTCGCCGCGGCGAGCGACCCGAACACCAGCGTGTTCGCCGGCCGGCTCAGCCGAGAGAATCCGAAATACTGCGCGCGCCGTTCGGGATCGAGCGCCATCTCGGGCTGCATCTCGCCGTCGATCTCGAGCTCCGGCCGGCGGCGGCGCACGAGCTCGAGCGCGTGCTGGATCTTCGCGACCTCCGGGTGATGGACCGAGCCGAAGTTCGAGTACGAGATCATCGCGATCCGAGGCGTGATGCCGAAGCCCTGCACCGCATCTGCCATCTGAAGCGTGATGTCGGCGAGCGTCTCGGCGTCGGGATCGATGTTGAATACGGTGTCGCCGAAGAACCGCACTGCGTTCTTCAGCACCATCAGGTACATCCCGACCGCGACCTTGCAGCCGGATTGCAGCCCGAAGATCTCGAGCGGCGGCCGCACGGTCTCGGGGTAGTTGAGCCGCAAGCCGGTGACCATGCCGTCGGCGTCACCGCGATCGACCATCAACGCGGCGTAGTAGTCGCTCTTCTGGAGCAGCGCTTGCGCCGCGAACGACGTCAGGCCTTTGCGTTGCCGCAGCTGGTAGAGCCGCTCGACGTAGGTCGGCTGGCTCTCGATCCGCGGATCGATGATCTCGGCACCGTGCTGGAGCAGATCCAGCGACAGCTCGTCGCACATCGCGGCGATCTCGTCTTTGCGGCCGAGCAGCACCGGCTTCGCGATGCCCTCGTCGACGATCTGCTGGACCGCGCGCAACAGCCGTGGATTCGCCGCGTGCGGGAACGCGATCCGCTTCGGCTCGCGCCGCGCCTCGCGCCCGATCGTGCGCATGATCGAGTACGCCGCATTCGAGCCCTTCGACACGAGGGACTCGCGGTATTCTTCGATGTCGAATTTGACCCGAGCGACGCCGCTGTCCATCGCCGCCTTCGCGACCGCGGGCGCGACCCACCACAGCACGCGCGGATCGAACGGCTTGGGGATGAAGTAGTCCGGCCCCATCTTGATCGCCTTGCCGCCGTACGCGCTGACCACGGCATCGGGCACCGGCTCGCGCGTCAGCTCGGACAGCGCGCGCGCCGCGGCGAGCTTCATCGCCTCGGACACCGCACTCGCGCGGCAATCGAGCGCACCGCGGAAGATGTACGGAAAGCCGAGCACGTTGTTGACCTGGTTCGGATAGTCCGACCGCCCGGTCGCGACGAGCGCATCGGGCCGCGCCGCGATCGCATCGGGATACGAGATCTCCGGATCGGGGTTCGCGAGCGCGAAGATGATCGGCCGCTCGGCCATCGTCTTGACCATGTCGGGCGTGCATACGCCGGCGACCGACAGGCCCATGAACATGTCTGCGCCCTTCATCACGTCGGCGAGCGTGCGCCGGCCGTCGTCGGGAATCGCGAACTTCAGCTTGTGGCGGTTGAGGTCGTTGCGGCCCGCGTGCACGACGCCCTTCGTGTCGACGAGCACGACGTTTTCTTTCGAGACGCCGAGGCTGCAGAAGAAGTCGACGCACGCGATCGCCCCGGCGCCCGCGCCCGACACGACGACCTTCAGCGTCGCGAGCGGCTTCTTCGCGAGCTCGGCCGCGTTGAGCAAACCCGCGCCGGAGATGATCGCGGTGCCGTGCTGATCGTCGTGGAACACCGGGATGCGCATCCGCTGGCGCAGCTTCTCTTCGATCTCGAAGCACGCCGGCGACGCGATGTCTTCGAGGTTGATCCCGCCGAACGTCGGCTCGAGCGCGGCCACGATGTCGACGAACTTGTCGATGTCTTTCTCGGCGATCTCGAGATCGAACACGTCGATGTCGGCGAACTTCTTGAACAGGCACGCCTTGCCTTCCATCACCGGCTTGCCTGCCGCCGCGCCGATGTCGCCGAGCCCGAGCACCGCGGTGCCGTTCGAGATCACCGCGACGAGGTTGCCGCGTGCGGTGTACTCCCAGCTCTTCTCTTCGTTCGCTTCGATCTCGAGACACGGCTCGGCGACCCCGGGCGTATACGCGAGCGAGAGATCGATCTGACTGACCAACGGCTTGGTCGGGACGACCTCGATCTTTCCCTTGCGCCCCCGGCGGTGGTACTCGAGCGCGTCATCCTTTCGACTCATGAGTGGAACGTAGACCCCCGAAGCATTCGAGGCAAATCAGCGTCAGGAGCCAGCGTTCCTCTCGAGCACGTGGCAATGTCCGGGGCATGTCGACCCGCTCTCTAGGTCTTGGTCTCGCGCTGCTGTTCGCGTGTGGCAGCTCGAAGCCGCAAGTCACGGTCCCAGCTCCTGTTCCGACGGCTCCAGATGTCGCCGTCGCGCCCCCTCGGGCGCCGGTCAACCCGGACGCCGCGCCGATTCCGCTGTGGCCCGAGGTCAAGAAGGGGACGCTCCCGAACGGCCTCACGTACTACATCTTCAAGCACGGCAAGCCCGAGAAGCGCGCCCTGCTCTGGCTCGCGGTCGATGCGGGCTCGGTGCAAGAGGACAACGATCAGCGCGGCCTGGCGCACTTCGACGAGCACATGGCGTTCAACGGCACGAAGCGCTATCCGAAGAACGCGCTGATCTCGTACCTCGAGAAGATCGGCATGCGGTTCGGCGCCGATCTCAACGCGTACACGACGTGGGATCAGACGGTGTATCAGCTCGAGGTGCCGACCGACGATCCGCAGTACATCGCGGGTGGCCTCGACATCCTGCGCGACTGGGCCGGCGACGTCACGTACGACCCGAGCGAGGTCGGCGTGGCAGGCAAAGGCGACAAGGAGCGCGGCGTCGTGCTCGAAGAATGGCGGCTCGGTCGCGGCGCGAGCAAGCGGTTGTTCGACAAGCAAGCGAAGGTGCTGTTCGCCGGCTCGCGCTACGCCGATCGCATCACGATCGGCGATCCCGATATCATCAAGAACGCGCCGCGCGACACGCTCTATCGATTCTACAAGGACTGGTATCGGCCCGACCTGATGGCGGTGATCGCGGTCGGCGATTTCGATCCGGCGGAGATGGAAAAGCAGATCATCGCGCGGTTCTCGGATCTGAAGGCGCCGGCGCACGAGCGCACGCGGCCGATCGGCGGCTTTCCCAAGGGGACCGGCACGCGGGTGTCGATCGAGACCGACAAAGAGGCCAACGCGACGTCGGTGACCGTGGCCAACCTCGTGCCGCATCGCGAGGTGGCGAGCAAGCTCGACTATCGCCGGTTGCTGGCGGAGCGGCTGTACTCGATGATCCTCGACGAGCGGTTGCACACGATCGCCCGCAAGCCCGACGCGCCGTTCATTCGGGCCTTCGGCAGCGTGTCGCCGATGGTGCGCGATGTCGACGCGTTCGAGCGCGTCGCCGAGGTCAAGACCGGCAAGGTCGAAGACTCGCTGCGCGCGCTGTTCACCGAGGTGTTGCGGATCGAACGCAACGGCATCACCGCGGGCGAGCTCGAACGGGCGCGCACGAACATGGCGCGTAGCTACGAAGAGCTGGCCGACACCGAAGCGACGCGCGACAGCCGGCAATTCACCGACGAGATCACGCGCAACTTCTTCGTCCACGAGTTCATGGTCGGCAGCGCGGTCGAGCGCCAGATGGCCCTCGCGGTGATACCGACGATCACGGTCGACGACCTCGACGCCGTCGTCAAGACGTTCAGCGGCGCCGACAATCGCGTCGTGTTGATCTCCGGCCCGGACGGCCAGACGCTGCCGACGAAGGACCAAGTGCTCGCGATCATCAGCGACGTGTCGAAGGCGCAGATCCCGCAGTGGGAAGACAAACCGATCCCGAAGTCGCTGCTCGCGACGCTGCCGACCCCGGGCAAGATCGTCAAAGAGAAGAAGGTCGACGCGATCGGCGTCACCGAGTGGACGCTGTCGAACGGCGCGCGCGTGATCGTCAAGCCGACCGACTTCGAGCGCGACTCGGTCGCGATCGTCGGGTTCTCGGCGGGCGGCGAGGCGACGATCTCGGACAAGGACTACCCGAGCGACAAGTTCGCCGACGACATCGTCGAGGTCAGCGGGCTCGGCACGTTCGACGCCGAGACGCTCGGCAAGATCCTGACCGGCAAGGAAGTGTACGCGCAGACCTCGATCGACCCGACCACCGAGTCGGTGTTCGCCGGGGGCTCGGCGCGCGATCTCGAGACCGCGATGCAGCTGGTCTATCTGCGGATGACCGCGCCGCGGTCCGACCCCGAGGAATTCGCGGTGTGGCAGCACAATACCGCCGAGCGGATCACGAACCAGTTGCGCTCGCCCGAGGCGCGCTACCGGCGCGAGTCGGCAGCGGCGCTGTACAAGAACAACCTGCGTCACGTGGCGGCGGAGCCGGGTGACCTCGCGAAGGTCGACGCCGCGAAGGCGCTCGGGTTTTACGCGAAACAATTCGGCGATGCATCGAGCTTCACGTTCGTGATCGTCGGGGCGGTCGAGCTCGACAAGCTCAAGCCACTGGTCGAGACCTACCTCGCGAGCCTGCCGGCGAAAGCTCACAAGGCCAGAGAGATCGACCTCGGCATCCGCAAGGTCGGCGGCGTCGTGAAGAAAGAATGGAAGCTCGGCGAGGAGCCGAAAGCGTCGGTCAGCATCGACTTCCACGGCGACGAGTCGTGGACGCGCGACAAGGAGCGCGACATGTTCATCCTCGGCCAGGTGCTGTCGATGCGCCTGCGCGACGTGCTGCGCGAGGACCTGGGCGGCGTCTACGGCGTGCGCGCGAG
Source organism: uncultured delta proteobacterium (assembly GCA_963848295.1). GTDB lineage: Bacteria > Myxococcota_A > Polyangia > Haliangiales > Haliangiaceae > JABFXX01. The sequence goes on from CAWKDB010000010.1 coordinate 2,388,655, forward strand.
CGGCTCGCTGACGCGATCGCCGCATCAAGAGCGCAGCTTCGTGATCCAATTCGGTTGCGATCCAGCGCGGGTCGACGAGCTGACGAAGGCCGCATACGCGCAGATCGCCGAGATCGCGGCGAACGGCACGACGAAGCTGACCAAGGACGGCGAGCCGGTCGACTACCTCGAGAAGGTCAAGCAGACGTACTTGCGAGCGCGCGAGACCGAGATGCGCAAGAACAGCTTCTGGGTCGGCTGGCTGGCCAAGGCCTACAAGTATGGCGACGATCCGACGCTGATCCTCGATCCGACCAAGGTGGTCGCGCGGATGACATCGAACAACGTCAAGGCCGCGGCCAAGCGCTTCCTCGATCTCAAGCAGACGTACACCGCGGTGCTGCTGCCAGCGAAGGACGCGCCGGCGGCCCCGGCTCCTGCGCCCGCGAACAAGTAGTTAGCCGCGGCAGCTGCCGACCGCGACGAGCGCACCGTCGCTGTCGTCGTGCCGGCCTGCTTCGTCGTAGCGCCACGTGCCTTCGACCGGCGAGTCGCACTCCGCGCCGACGACCTGGATCAGCTGGTAGCCGGTGCCGCGCTCGCGATCGGGCACGATCACGGCGTGACCGAGCAAGCTCTTGGTCCACGGGATGTACGCGAGCCGGCCGCCGCACCGCACCGGCGCGAATGCGTAGTAGCGCAGCTCGCTCTCTTGCACGACGAACATGTCGCCGGGCTTGACGACACACAGCGGCGTTCGCTTCGCGAGCTCGCGCGCAACCCACGCGTGTTCAGCCACGAGCGTCTCGTGCGCCGCCGGGTCCTCGGAGTCGTTCATCGCGGCGGTCGCGCGGTCGACGTCGCGCTTGCTCCACGCAGGGACCGGGGCGCCGCGATCGACGACGGTGACGTGGCTCGGCGGATCGTGTGGGGTGCCCAGCTCGTCGTTCTCGGTCAGGCCGTGGACCACGGCGTGATGTCGGGCGATCACCGGCGCGGTCGCAGCCGCCGCGGTCGCCGCTGCCCGATCGCCGAAGTTGCCGATCACGACTGCGATGCCGCGCGGCGTGATGCCGAGGTCGTCGGTGTGGACGACGTACGGCAAGCCGAACGCGAGCTTGCCGTCGAGTGCCGCAACGATCGCGCGGGCCTCGCGCGCATCGGACACGACGTACGCGACGACCGCATCCGGCCGATCGCAGTCGTAGCAAGTCACGTAGGGCTCCCAATACAGCCCGGCGGTCGCCTCGGGGCGAAGCGGCGGCGGCTCGGCCTGCTTGGCCGCTGCGGGCGGCGCGGCTGCGGGCGGCGGCGCGACGGCGGGCGGCGCCGGCGCGATCGCGATCGGCGCGACCGCGGTCACCGGCATCGGTGGCGGCGCGCTGCCGCACGCAGCCGCCAAGGTCACGATGACGAAGCGATGCATCTACCTTTCGGACGCGGCATGCCCACCGAGAGTCGCACGGCTCACGGCTTCGCGTAACTCGCGCGCAACGCCACGATCGCGTCGTTCGTCACCGCGCACTCGTCGGCGAGCCGGCACACCAGCTCGAGGTCGAGGGCCGGCACGAGCTCGCTGCGTGCGCATAGCTCGTACCCGAGAGCTCCGAGCACGTAGACCGAGATCTCGTTGTAGCGCCACCGCCAGACCTCGCGGACTCCGAGTCGCCGATAGATCTCGAGCTTGTCGATCCCGCCGCTGGTCCACTCGACCTCGATCGCGAGACTCGGCCGGTCGGTCGTCTGATCGCGTCCGACGATGTAGCACTCGTCCGATTCGGCTGCGGCCTGTTGCTCCTGATCCTTGAGTGTCCACTTGCCGTAGCCGGCGAACACGATGCCGTGATCGTACGCAAACGCTTCGAACATGCGGCTGATGAAATGGCTGAAGTGCTCGTGATCGCGCGACGTCGTCATCAGCTGCACCACTCCGTCGAGGTAGTGCATGCGCGGGATGGTCTTGGAGCGGAGCTCCAGGAGCTTCTCGTAGCCGTTCCAGTCGACACGCATCGTCACGATGCGGTCCGCGTGCGGCACGTACTCGCCGCGCGGCACGGGGGCATCGGTCGAGACGTTCACTCCCTGCATGCTACCAGACGCAGCTGCAGCGAACGTGCCGTTTCAACTGCGCGAGATCGCAAACGCTCGTGTCCGCTTTGTCCAGCGCTGTCCGAAGCTCGGACGCTCAGCCGTCGATCAGGATCGTGGCGTCGAGCCGCGCGGCGAGCGCGAGCGAGCGCAAGAACGCCGCGAGCTGCTCGATATCGGCGTCGGGCTCGCTCGGCACGCTCGCCGCGGCGAGCACGCGGGACTTGCCCGGCTCGTCCTTGAGATCGATGAGGCTCGTGTCGTGCGGGATGACGCCGCAGAACAGCGCGAGCATCAAGCAATGAGTCGGCGCGAGGTTGCCGACCATGAACATCATCTGGAACAGCTGGTCGCTCGAGATCTCGATCACGCCGTCATCGCCCTGCCAGCGCACCCCGTACGGCGCGCGGCTCTCGAAGTACGTCGTGCCCGCCGCGCGCAGCTTCGCGGTCGGCACGCCGTCCCAGCCGAATTCCCCGAGGCCGCGGACGAGCAGCGCGCCCGCCGTGCAGCCCAGCGTGTCGGGCAGGCGGCCCATCAGCCAGGCCTCGACCCGCTCCGGAATCGGATAGCGGATCCGCCGGTGACACGCGAACTCGCGCGGCAGCTCGGCGGGGCACTGCGCACAACCCGAGGCGACCGCATCGAGCGGCGCCGATTCGTTCATCAGGTCTTGTAGCGTCACGCCCCGCGCGCTGTCGCCGTCGGGCTTGCGCACGGTGAGCTGGATTTCGATCTCGCCCGGCTCGCGCAGATCACCGTCCTCGCGCATGTGAGCGAGCATCGAGCGCGCGACGATGCGCGTCCGGTTGAGGGCGACCAGGCGATCGATGCCTAGCTCGCGCTGGGGCTCGCACTTCATGCCCAGGACGTAGTCGATCGCCATCGAACGTCCTCTTAGCAGACAGCTGTGACACTGCCTCACCCTTGTTTCCGCCGGCGATCGTCGGTAGAACCACGACTGCGCGCCCGTAGCTCAGCTGGATAGAGCGTTGGCCTCCGGAGCCAAAGGTCACAGGTTCGAATCTTGTCGGGCGCACGAGTTCGCGGATGCCGAAGACGCTAGCGGAGATCGCGATCGAGGCCAGCCTCGTCACGAAGGCCAACGCCGCGAAGGCCGGCCGGATGGCGGAAGCGCGCAAGCTGCCGCTCGTCGTCGTGCTGATCCGCGAGCTCGGCGTCGACGAGGTCGCTTTGATCGGCGCGCTGCGCAAGCAGACCCGCGTCCAGCTGCTCGATCCGGCCGAGGTCCAGATCGATCCCGATGCGCTCCGGCTCGTCGCAAAGCGACACCTGCGCTCGATTGCGCGTGCTGCCGATCTCGCTCTCGACCGACGGCGCGACCCGGACGCTGCGGCTCGCGATGGCCGATCCGACCGACGAGTCCGCCGTCGCCGAGATCGAGGCGCTCGCGCGCTGCGAGATCGAGGTGTGTGCGCTGCCGCTGTCCGCGATCGACGAGCTCGTCGACAAGGGCTATCGCCAGATCTCGACCGTCGTCGTCAATCGCTCCCGCCCGTTCGGCGACAACCTGTTCGTGACCGCCCGCACCCGGACGCCGACCCGGCCCGGCTCGAACAACGAAGAGTCCGAGGTCTCGGTCACCGCGCAGATCCCGATGTCGATGCTGCAGCCGCCGGCCGGGGCGACCGACCTGGAGGCTCGGTTCGCAGCGTTGTGTCGCTTACTTGTTACCAAGGGACTGGTCTCGGAGGCCGAGCTGGTCGAAGCAATAGCGAAGGCGAAACCCGAGGCGTGATCCGGGTTTGCCGGTCGCGGCGCAGCTTTTCGTAATGCGCCTTTTCAAGGTTCGTGCGCTATGCTCGACGGGTCGTCCGTTAAGCGACCTATGCCGCCACATGACATGAGCTCGGCTTCTTCGATCATCTGCACCGGTTGTCAGCACAGCTACGTCCACTCGGCGTTGTTCTGTCCGAATTGCGGCCGCCCCAAGGTTCGCGAGACGGCTGGCGACGCACTGGTCGGCAAGTTGCTCGGCGAGCGGTTTCAGGTCCAGGAGCTGATCGGCCAGGGCGCATCCGGCACGATCTATCGCGCGGAGCACATCACGTTGCGCCGGCGCGTCGCGATCAAGGTGTTGCACACCGAGCTGTCGCGCGACGATCTCGCGGTCGAGCGGTTCCGCCGCGAGGCGACGACGGTCGCCGAGATCGACAACGAGCACATCGTCGAGATCCACGACTTCGGTCGCACGAACGACGGCCGGCTCTATCTCGCGATGGAGCTGCTCGAAGGCGAGACGCTCGACGGCGTGCTCGCGCGCGAGCACCAACTGTCGGTCGAGCGCACCGCCGACATCTTGATCCAGGTCGGCGAGGCGCTGATGGAGGCGCACGCGATCGGCTACGTCCACCGGGATCTGCGTCCGCGCAACATCTACCTCGCGGTCCGGCGCGGCAAAGCGAACTTCGTCAAGCTGCTCGACTTCGGCCTGTCGAAGCTCGTCGAGAGCGATTCACAAGCCGCGTCGACCAGCCTCGGCATGACGTTCGGCGATCCGCGCTACATGTCGCCCGAGCAAGCGCGCGGCGATCGCATCGACCGGCGCGCCGATATCTATCAGCTCGGCTGCATCGCGTACGAGATGCTCACCGGCTCGCCGCCATTCACCGGCAGCCGCGTGTTCGACATCCTGACCAAGCAGGTCACCGAGGTCCCCGCGCCGTTGCCGACCAAGCGCCCGGGCGTGCCGCTGTGGATGGAAGCCGCCGCCGCGAAGATGCTCGCGAAGGATCCGGAGAACCGGTTCGCGACGACGACTCGCATGGTCGAGGCGCTGCGCCGCGGGCTCGAGACCGGCGAGGTGATGGAGGACGATATCGCTCGCCGGCGCGAGAGCATTCCGCCGCCATCGGTGTCGCGCGTGATGCAGCGGTTCGGCGTCTCGCAGGATCAGCCGATCCCGTCGAGCCCGGTGCCATCGCCGAACGCGCCGCCGCTGCCGGATGCCACTCCTGCGCCGACCCCCGCGCCTGCTGCCGCCGCCCCCGCGCCGAAACCGCAAGCGGTGGTCGTCGAGGAGGCCGAACCACGCAAGCGCACTGGCACCCCGCGCGTCGGCGTGCCGGTCGCTGCGGAGCCCGCGCCCGAAGTCGTGCAAGCGCCGGTCACGGGCTCGATCGAAGCGCCGGCCGGGCGGAGCAAGCGCTCGAGCTCGCACGGCGATCCGATGGGCATCTCGCAGGTCTGGTACGAGGACGGGGATCGCGCGTCAGACGAAGCCGACGGCGGGACCAAGCCGGCGCGCGCGCGCAAGCCGACGTCCCCGAGCACCACCGATCTCAACTTCTACGAGGATGAACCGCGGCGCCGAGGTCACGGGCTGTTGCTCGTCGTCCTCGGCGCGTTCGCGCTCGGCGGCGTGATTGCATTCGCGGTGACCCGCGGCGGTGACAACCCGCCGAAGCAAGTGGCGGCGGCCGCGGCAACCGAGACCCCTGCGGTGATGGTCGACGCCGCTCCCAGCACGATCATCGGCGAGGCCGACGCCGCCGTCGTCGCCGAGGTGACTCCGCCGCCGGTCGCGAACCCGCCGCCGGTCGCGAACCCGCCGCCGGTCGCGAACCCGCCGCCGATCAAGGTGACCACCCCGGCGGTTGCGAATCCGCCGAAGGTCAAGACGCCCACGACGCACCAAGACCATCCGGCGAAGACCCCGAAGGACGTCGACCTCGGCAAGTATCTACCGCCGCTCACCGTGAATCCGCCGCCGCTGGTCACGCACACCGCCGTGACGGCACCGACCGTCGCGCCGCCCGCGCCGAAGCATCCGAGCGTGACCGGTGGCCCTGAAGATCCGTACGGCGCCGCGTCCGGCGGCGATCCCGGCGACGGCGCGTCCCCGGACAAGAAAGCCGAGTTCTACGCGAGCCTCGGCGCGCAACAGCTCGCCTCGCACGACATCGCGAACGCGGCCGCGAACTTCTTGAAGGCGTCCGAGCTCGACGGCAAGAACGCCGCCGCGTTCACCGGCATGGGCGAGATCGCTCTGAGCCAAGGCTTGTTCGGCGACGCCGTCACCCACCTGCGCAAAGCCGCTCGGCTCGCGCCGAAGAGCTCGCACATCTTCACGCTACTCGGCGAGGCGTACCTGAACAGCGGACAGAACGCGATCGCGGCCGAGAACTTCAAGAAGGCGCTGCAGCTCGATCCCGACAACGCGCAAGCCCGCGACGGCTACAACGAGGCGTCGAGCCGCGTGCCGCCGCCCTCCGACGACAACTGAGCCGGCGAACCCGATTCGCCCGAATTTGAAGCTCAGCGCTTCTTGCCGCCCTTGGTTCGGCGCTCGGAGACTTCTTTGGTCGGGGCGATCCACGAGCTCGGCGTGCCGTGATTGGCGACACCGAGACGGAGGCGGCGGGTCGACGACGAGAGCGACAGCTTCGGAACTGCTTTCCCGAGGTGCATGATTCAGCCTAGGGGCGCCCGATCCGCGCGGGCAACTTCCTGAGCGCCGGGGAGATCTCTCCCGCGCTAGAGCTGTGAGAGGATGGGGATCGTGGCGGCTGCGTTTCACGTGTACGTCGAGGGGGCGAGCGCACCGTCGCCGGGCGCGCTGCGCAAGCTGGCCGAGGCGATGGCGACGCGCTATGGGGTGCCGGCGGCCGATCTCGAGGCGCGGCTGTCGCGCGGCCGGTTCCGGGTCAAAGCGAACGTCGACCGCGCGACCGCCGACGAGCTGCTCCACGACCTCGAAGCGATCGGCGCGCGCGCCACGATCGAGGATGCGAGCGCCCCGACCCGGCCGAGTGGCCCGCTCGCGAGTCAACCGCCCCGGCCGACGACGCCACCGCCGACCACTCCGCGTCAGACGCTGCCACCCGCGACTCGCGGGGGACCGACCACACCGCCGGCCGGCACGCCGTATCAGAGTGGCCTATCGGCCGCGTTTTCGAGCGAGCCATCCGCCGCGGCGAGCCTCGGCGCGCTCGAACAGAACAGCGGCTCGTTCTCGCTCGCGTCGCTCGACGGCGTCGACTCGCCGGGCGGCTCCGCTGCGCCGAGCGAGGAAGTGCTCGCCGCGAGCTTCGGGCCGGCGCCGGCCCCCGCACCGCGGCCGGCCAAGCCGAGCGTGCGCCCGAAGGATGTCCCGGTCGACCTGTTCGCGCCGCCCGATGCCGAAGACGCGGTGATGAAGATGGAGCTGGCCGACGACGAGCTCGCGCATCAAGCGCGCAAGAAGTCGACGATCCCGCCGCAGACCGAGCCGATCGCGCCGGCCGCGACGACGGGCACGCCGGCGATGCGCCGTTCGAACCCGTCGATCCAACCGCCAACCCAGGCGATCGCACCGCGGGTGTCGTCCCGGCTCGGGCCGCTCGCCGATCCGCGTGCGCGGTTCGCCGCCGGCATCCTGCTGTCGATCCTCATCGGCTTCGTGCCGGCGCACCTCGTCGGTCGCTGGCGCGAGCACTCGGCGTATGGCGAGGTCGATCGCAAGGTGATCGCGGCGCAAGACCAGGCGGTAACGATCGAAGCGTGGCAAGCGCTCGATCAGCTGCGGGGCAGCGAGCTCGTCCGCAAGCAGAGCGATCAGCGCCAGATCGCGATCACCGCCCTACTCGTGTGGGCGTTGTTCGGCGGCGCGATCGGTTACGTGTGGTTCCGGCGCATCCGCTGGGACGAGCTCGAGGACGCGTAACTTACTGGTAACGCCGGAACGCCCGGTGCGGGGCTAGGGTCCCGCCATGGCATCGAAGCGCTGTCCGACGTGTGGCCTCGTCAATCCGGCAACGGCGGATCGCTGCGATTGCGGATGGTCGTTCGCGCGCCAGGAGTTGGGCGAGCCGCCGCGGATCGCGAAGCCCGGGGCGGCAGGCACGGAGTTTCTCAGCAAGGTCGGCATGCGGCTCGCCGTACGTGTAACCCTCGTCAGCATCGCCTTCGCGATCGCGTTCGCGATCAGTCGCTGCAGTCACTGACCGCGTCACTCGTCGTCGTCGTCTTCGACTTCGATCACGCGCTTGCGGCGGGCGCGCGCGCGCTCGTCGGCGGCTTGTTCCTTCGCTGCGAGCACGGCTTTCTTGGCTTCGCGCTTCTTCGTCACCCGCCAGGCGAGCACGATCGAGAGGTTGTAGAGCACGATCATCGGCGTCGCCATCATGATCTGCGACACCGCATCGGGCGAGGGCGTGAGGATCGCGCCGATGATGAACGCGAGGACGATGAACCAGCGGTTGAACTTCCACAGCCCGCGATGGGTGACCAGCCCGATCATCGCGAGGAAATAGATCAGCAGCGGGAGCTCGAACACCGCGCCGAACGCGATCATCATGTCGCGCGTCAGGTCGAGGTAGTCCTGCATCATGATCTGAGGGTGGAGCTCCACCGTCGTGTACGAGATCAAGAACCCGTACAGGTTCGGCAGCACGAAGTAGAAGCAGAACAGCGCTCCGCCGACGAAGAAGATCGCCGAGAACACCGCGAACGACGTCGCGACCTTGCGTTCGCGCTTGTACAGACCGGGAGCGATGAACTTCCAGATCTGATAGAACATGAACGGGCACGACAAGAAGATGCCGGCCCACATGCCGATCGACATCGTGACCCAGAACGGCTCGGTCAATCGTTGGTACGCGAGCGCGGGCGAGCCTTGCTTGACGAGCTCGGGGTTGGCGTACCAGACGTTGAACAGCGGTTGCTTCAGCCAGTCGAAGATGTAGTCGGCGAAGTACCAGCACACGACGAACGCGATGCCGAAGATGATCGCCGCGTTGCGCACGCGATCGCGCAGCTCGATGAGGTGCGCGAGAAACGGCATCCGGCCCTTCTCGAGCTCGGCCTCCTTTTGCTTCTCGGCGGCGATTTCGCGATCGAGGTCGTCGTCGTCGTCAGCCGGCGCCTGCTTAGCCATGCTTCGGCTCGACTACGTCAGCGGGCTCGGCGGTCTTCGCGACGGTACCGGCGACCGGGCGCACCATCGCGGCGAGCTCTTCGTGGTCATCGGGCTCGGACGTATCGCCTTCGCCAGCGGTCGCCGGCAGCGTGATCGCAGGCTTGGCTTCGCCACCCGGTTCCGGCGCGACGTCTTCAGGTGCGGCGTCTGCTTCCGGTGCGACGACCGGCGGATCGGCGAGTGCGAGCTCGGTCTGCGCGGAGATCGGCGGCTTCTCGGCGGCAGCCGGCGCGGGGCCGTCGCCTTCGATCTTGTTCGCGAGCTGCGGCGCGACCTTCTTCTTCGGCCTGGGCGGAGCTTCCTCGCCGCGCAGCGCGCTCTTGATGTCGCGGATCGCGCCGCCGACCCGCTCGTCGTTCTCGATCTGCTCCTGAAGCACGCGCGTTTGCTTCCTGATGTCGCGAATGCCCTTGCTGATCGTCTTGGCAGCTTCAGGCAGTTTGTCGGGCCCCAGGAAAAGGAGCGCGACAACCAAGATCACGAGGATCTCGCTGCCTCCAATGCCGAACACCTTCGCAGCATAGCATTGTCGTCGGGGGAAGCGGGTCTTCTCGCCGCGCTGTCTCGCGCGCAATCGGCGTGAATTACACCTTAAAACTCGCGCGTGGCGCGTCCGAAGTCATTCGGTACGGCGCTGGGCTGGCCGGCGACGTCGGTCGGCGCCGTGCCCTTGCGAAACCACAAGTCGAGACCGCCGGTGTGTGGCGCGGCGAGCAGGCCGGTCTCGCGATCGATCGTCGCGCGTTCGAGCCCGGGCGGCGGTGGCCCGAGCACCGGAACCTTGGGGCGATCGGCCTCGGCGGCGCGGATCGCGGTGAGCCACAGCGGCAGCGCCGCGTGCGCGCCTTCGCCTTCGCTCGCCGAGCTTCAGCTTCGGATCGTCGAAGCCGATCCACACCGCCGCGAGCGTTCGGCCGGTGAAGCCGATGAACCAGGCATCGGTGTTGTCGTTCGTCGTGCCGGTCTTGCCGGCGGCGGGGCGACCGAGCGTCGCGCCGGCCGCGGCGGCGGTGCCGCGCTCGACGACCGCGGACATCATGTCGACGAGTTGATACGCGGTGCGCGGATCGAGCCGCTGGCCGCCGTCGGCGCCGATCCGCTCGTCGGGCTCGCTGCCGGCGAGCGCGGCGAACCGATCGTAGCGCCGCGCCGGATCGATCCACGGATCCTCGGGCACCGCGCGATCGACGATCAACGCATCGCCCCGGCGCAGCCGGGTGACGAACCGCGGCGCGATCGCCCAGCCGTGCCGCGCGATCGTCGCGTACGCCCCTGCGAGCTCGATCGGCTTGACGCACGACGCGCCGAGCGCCATCGGACGCAAGTCGGTGAGCGCGGTCGTGATCCCGAGCCGGCGAGCGAGCGCGATGATCGGCGCGGCGCCGACGCGATCGAACACGTCGATCGCCGGCGCGTTGAGCGATGCGGCGAACGCATCGACGGCGAGCACGACGCCGCGGAACTTGCCGCTCGAGTGCGGCTTCCACGACGTGTTCGTCGCTTCGTCGTACTCGGTGACCGGAGCGTCGCGCAGCGCGGTGCCAGGCGTGATCGCACCCGCATCGAGTGCCGCGCCGTACACGATCGGCTTCCACGCCGAGCCGGGCTGGCGACATGCCTGCGTCACGCGATCGAACTTGTCGCCACCATGGCCCCACACGAGCCCGCCGACGATCGCCTCGATGTAGCCGGTGTGGTGGTCCCACACGAGCAGACCGAGCTGAGGCAGCGTGTCGCCGTGGCGCCACTCCAGCGCGTGCACCCGCGCCGCGTGAGCGAGCTGGCCGCCGAGCGCCGGCAGCGCCGCGGTCTCGATCGTGAGACCGCCGCGCGCGAGCTCCTCGGGCTTCTCGCGTGCGACGAGCTGGCGCACGTACTCGGTGTACCAGGGCGTGATCGTGCCGTAGCTGCGATGGGGATGATGCAGCTCGATCGGAGCCGCGCTCGCGGTCGCGCGTTGCGCCTCGGTGATCAGACCTGCCCGTGCCATGCGGGCGAGGATCTCGTCGCGGCGAGCACGCGCGGCGTCGAGGTGATGAAATGGATCGAGCCGACCGGGCGCTTGGATCAAGCCCGCGAGCATCGCCGCTTCGGGCAGGTCGAGCTGCGCGAGCTCGCGATCGAAGTACGCGTGCGCGCCGGCGGCTATGCCGTACGCGCCCTCACCGAGGAACACGAAGTCGAGATAGGTCTCGAGCACATCGCGCTTGCTCCACTTGCGCTCGATCGCGCGCGCGAGCAACGCCTCTCGCACCTTGCGCCGAGCGGTGCGCGCGCTGCCGATCTCCGCCGGCAGCAAGTTGCGCGCGACTTGCTGGGTGATCGTCGACGCGCCCTCGACGACCCGGCCGGCGCGGTAGTTGATCCACGCGGCGCGCGCGATCGCCTGGTAGTCGACGCCGTGGTGCGCGAAGAACCGGACGTCCTCGGCGGCGAGCACCGCGGCGATCAGATCGCGCGGCACGTCGTCGAGCGGCACGAGCGTGCGATGGCCGATCACCGCGCCGTCGTGGAACGGCAGCTCCGCGAGGTGCGAGCCGTCGGCGGCGAGCACGAGCGTCGTCTGCGGCGCCTCGGCACGCCACACCGCGAGATCCGGCACCTCCGGTAGGTCGCGCGCCCACCGCCGCAGGGTCGTCGCGACGACGAGCAAGCCGACGATCGGCACCGCGATCGCGAGCCAGATCACGGCGAGCACCGGCAGCCGCCACCACCAACCGCCGTCGCGGCGATTGGCGATCCGAACCTTCACGACGCCTCGAACAACGCCATCTGGCGCGGCGGGCCGAGCAAGCGCGCGCGACTGCCGACCGCAGCGACGATCGCCTCGGCACCGGCGCCGGTGACGTACACCTGCTTCGCGCGCGTGCTCGCGATCCACCCGAGCAGCTCGTCGCGGCCCGCCGAGAACGTCCACGCGAACGCCGCCGCGAAACCGCGCGAGCCGGCGAGCGCGCGGCCCGACACCAATGCGGTCACTGCATGCTCCGGCAGCTGGATCCGCTCGGCCGCGAGTTGGATCACCGCGGACCGGGCCCGACCGATCGGGGCGAGCTCGGGCACCGCGACGAGCTTGCGCGCGCGCGTCGCGGCGGCGACGGTCGCGCGCGACGCAGTGATCGCGATGTCCGCGGCCGCGAACCAACCGGCGAGCTCGAGTGCGTCGATCACATGGTCGACGACGAGCACCGGGCGCTTGCCGGCCGCGAGCTGGGCGCGCGCCCACGCGACGACCGCGCCTTCGACCGGCGCGAACCGCTGGACATCGCCGTACGGCGCGGCCACGACGACGACATCCGCCGCCCGAACATCCGCGTTCGCGCCGATCTCGCCGGCGTAGAGCACGGTGTGCGGTCCGGTGTCGACGGACAGCGCCGCGGCGCCGAGGCCTCGCCCCGACGGAATGAGCTCGAGCCGTAGCGTGCCGAGCGTGAATCGCTTGTTGAGCGGCGCCGACAGGTCGCCGCCCGCACCTCTGGCCGTCGCGATCCCGAGCAGCGCGAGCGTCGTCGGGGTCGCGATCAGCTGGCCGTGGCCGGTCCGGCCGACCCGATCGGCCGACGAGGCAAAGCAGGCGTCTCGGCGGCGCCGGGCGTCACACCAGATCGGCGTGCCGGTAAGGTGCACGCCGTCGCGCCACGTCACCGCCGGGATCGCGGCCGCGCGCGCTCGTGCAGCGGCAGACGCACGCGGCGGAGGCACGCCTTCACGGTGGCACCCAGAAGCAGGTCTGGCAAGATTTCGAGCCCTTAGCCCTCTGGCCTCGTCGACGGTGGAGAGCGCTATTCGACCGTGGGCGGCGGCAGCCCGCCGGCTCGCAGCTGCTCTTCGAGCTCTTTCATGACCTCGAGCAGCTGCTCGCGTTGCGCGTCGTCGAGGTCGAACACGATGCCCATGCCGGGCGGCTCCTCGTCCGCGGCCAGGATCGTGTGCGAGACCTTGCCGACCAGCGACAGCGGCTGGGCCTTGCCCGGCACGGTGACCAGCATGTGGACCTGGGAGGTCTCGGGCAGCGGCTTGTCGGTGAACAAGAACACGCCTTCTTCGTTGATGTCCTTGGTGAACGTGTTCGCGGGCCCTTCGACGGCGCCGTACGTCACCGACAGCTTGATCGGCAGCCGGCGCTTCTCGCGCAGGTTGAGCAGCCCGCCGCGGATGAACCCGTTGAGGTAGTTGATCTTGTCACGCTCGGTTCCGCCGAGGGCCACGACCATCCCCGACGGGTCCTGGCGATGGCCGACCACGGTCCCTCGCAAGGTCACGAGCCAGCCACCCACGTCGAGGTCGATGCGCAGGTTCTCCCCATTCGGGAGCGGATCCTCAGCGGGCACGAACACGGTCCAATCGCGCGGATCGAAGATCTTGATCCATTCGGAGTGGTTGTTCAGCCGTAGCTCGAGCCTGACCGGTCCCACGCCCTCATCGTAAACCAGGTGGGCCCGTTCCGGGGGTCCGGTGAACGGGAGCCGATCGATCGATCCGCCTCGGGGCTACTGAATGGCGACGCGCAGCGCGACCGGCTTCCCGGCGCGAACGACCTGGATCGCGAAGCCGTGGGCGGCGCCGGCGCGGGCGTAGAGACTCGCGGCGTCGTCGATCGTTCGCAGCGCGTGGCCGTCGACCGATGCGATCACGTCGCCGGCGCGCAGGCCCGCTTTCGCGAACAGCGAGGTCGGCGCGACCGAGTCGATCCGAACACCCGCCGGGGTGAACTCGCCGTGAAAGGCAGCGGCGAGCGTGGCGAAGTTGCCGAGCGCGGCCGTGACGTCGGTCTTGAGGAGCACGAGCGGAACGTCCGGAGCCGCTGCTACTGCCGGGGCCGTGACCGCAACCGTGACCGCAACCGGAGCCGTGACCGCAACCGGGGCTGCGACCGCAACCGGGGCTGCGACCGCAACCGCTGCCGGGGCTGCGACCGCAACCGGGGCTGCGACCGCTGCCGGGGCCGCGACCGCAACCGCGACGGCCGCGACCGCTGCCGGGGCCGCGACCGCTGCCGGGGCCGCGACCGCAACCGGGGCCGCCGCCGGGCCCGGGACCGCTGCCGGGGCCGCGACCGCTGCCGGGGCCGCGACCGCTGCCGGGGCCGCGACCGCTGCCGGGGCCGCAACCGCAACCGGGGCCGCAACCGCCGCCGGGGCCGCGACCGCCGCCGGGGCGGCAACCGCGACCGCCGCCGGGGCCGCGACCGCCGCCGGGTCCGCGACCGCCGCCGCACCCGGTGCCTCCGCGACGCGCATGCCGTTCTCGCCCGCGGCGATCGGGGCGGGCGCTTCGGCTGAACGAACGGCGCCCTCGCCGTAGGGATCAATAGGTTGCGCGTACGGATCGACGGGCTGCGCGCCGGTCGAATCAGCTCTTGCCGCCTTCGTCGGCCGCGCCGGTGCCGCCTCGTCGCCGTAACCGCGCGTCCGCCAGCGCTCGGGCGTCGAGAGCACCATCTGAACGCCGCCCTCGCCCGATAGGGTCACCGCATCGTCGTCGATCGCGGTCACGCGGAGGCCGTCGACCGCAGAGCCGACCTCGACCAGGACGTGGGTGTTGTGGTTGCGGTCGAACAGCAGGGCCTGGTTGGTATCTGCCATGATCCGAACGACGCGAAGCGGCGCGTGCGGCGCACGTACCTCCGGCTTGGCCTCGACGGGCGCATCCGCGGGCTTCGCATCGTCGGCACGGGCGACGCCAACACCGCCGACTAGGGCGACAAACAGTAGGGTGGGGAGCAGCCGCATTGCACGCGAACGTGCAAACGCCGATCCGGTCGGTTCGTCGACAAAGCCTCGAAACCACGCTGTCGGTTTCCGCCTCTGTATTCGCCGCTTCACACCGCGGCGCCGACGCTGTCGCGTCTCGGCCCGGCCCCGCAAGCGAGGGCCCCTCGGTCGGCCTCGGGGCTCAGGCCTTCTTGGCGTCTTTCTCGATCTCGGAAAGGTCGAGGTCTTCGAGCTCTTTCATATCCTCGGCGGTCAGCGACGGTCCGGTCGGCCCGGTGGCGTCCTTGGCCTCGGGCTTGTCATCCTTCGCCCCGACCCCGCCGGACGACAGCTGCTTCGCGCTGTCGCCTTTCGGGGCCTCGAGCAGGCCCATCTTGGCCTTCAGGTCGTTGAGCGCTTCGTCCTCGGCACCGCCGGGTCCGGCCTCGAGCGCCATGAACTTCGACTCGAGCGTATCGCCCGACAGCTCGCCCGCGAGCTCGGCGCCAGCCTCGGCTTCGGCCTCCATCAGCTGGATGCGCTCGGCCATGCGGTCGAACGTGTCGAACGCGCTGGTGTCGCCGAGGCCCTGCATCGTGTTCGCGATCTGCTGCTGCGCCTCCGCCCGCTTCTTGCGCGCGATCAGGATGTTCTTCTTGCGCTTCGCTTCCTCGATCTTGTTGTTCAGCAGGCGCAGGGCGTCTTTGAGCTTCTCGACCGCTTGCTTCTGCGAGATCCACTGTTGTTGGAACTGGGTGGCGATCGTCTCGTGCTCTTGCTTGCGCGAGAGCGCCTGACGCGCGAGGTTGTCGTCACCTGCGCGCACCGCAACCATCGCCTTACGCTCCCACTCCTTCGACTTGTCGGTCTCGGAGACGTACTGCTTTTGCAGCTTCTTCTCGTCGGCGATCGCGATCGCGACGGCCTTCTTCGCCTCGACCAGCTGCTGCTGCATCTCGAGCAGCACTTGCCCGAGCATTTTCTCCGGATCCTCGGCCTTCGTGATGAGGTCGTTGATGTTCGACTTGATCAGCGTGCCCAGTCTGGAAAAGATACCCATGGCTTTGTCCGAGCGTACGAGATCAACGAGGCAGCCGCAACGATGACTCCCCGCAGTCTTCCTCGCCACGTCGGCATCATCATGGACGGCAACGGCCGCTGGGCGCAGCTCCGCGGTCAGCCTCGACTCGAAGGCCATCGCGCCGGCGCGGAGAGCGTTCGCGACATCACGCGTGCCTCGCGCGAGCTCGGGCTCGAAGCGCTGACGCTGTACGCGTTTTCGTCGCAGAACTGGGCGCGACCCGCCTCCGAGGTCGCCGGCCTGATGCAGCTGCTGCACGACTTCCTGATCGACGAGCGCGCCGAGATCCTCGACAACGGCATCCGGCTCGAAGCGCTCGGCGACATCGAGCGCTTGCCGCCGCTCGTGCGCGAGCCGCTCGACGAGCTGCGCGCCGCGTCGAAGCATCACACGACGATGGTGCTCACGCTCGCGCTGTCGTACGGCGGGCGCGAGTCGATCGCGCGCGCGGCGCGCGCCGCTGCGGAGGATGTCGCCGCGGGCCGGCTCACCGCCGAGGCGCTCGATTGCACCACGCTCGGCGCGTATCTGCCGACCGCGCACCTGCCGGCGCTCGATCTGCTGATCCGCACGTCCGGCGAGCGGCGGATCTCGAACTTCATGCTGTGGGAGCTCGCGTACGCCGAGCTCGTGTTCGTCGACGTGCTGTGGCCGGAGTTTCGCCGCGAGCATCTGCGCAAGTGTCTCGACGAGTACGCGGCGCGCGAACGCCGCTACGGCCTGACGTCCGCGCAGCTCGCCAATCCGTCGGACGTCGAGAGCTGAACGGCAATCGTCGCCGGGCGTTGCGTCTCGTGCCGTGCTCTGGTTAGCTGGGCGACGCCTTGGCCCTCGGTAATCTCGCGCAACGATTCCTGGTCGCGGTCGTCGCGGTCCCGATCCTGCTCGTCGTGCTGCACTACCACCGCGCCGAGCCGACCTGGGCGCTGATCTTCGCGGCCTCGCTGCTCGCGATGCGCGAGTTCTTCGCGATGACGTTGCCCGCCGAGGATCGCAAGCCGGCGCTCGCGCTCGGCGCGATCGCGTGCGCCGCGTTCTATTGGCTCGATCCACTCGCGCTCCAGGCGTACTCCGGGCTGCCGCACGCGCTCGAGCGCGTCTCGTTCGTCGGCGGCTCGCTCGCCGCGGCGCTCGCCGTGGTCGTGCCCGCGCTGTACTTCCTGTTCCGGTTCCGCGACATCCCGAGCGTCGCCGGTCGGATCAGCGCGACGATCACCGGCATCGTCTACGCCGGGTTCTTGCTGACGTACCTCGCGAAGCTCAAGCTCGTCGATCCGCGCCACGACGCCGACACCGTCGTGCTCGTCTTGCTCGTCGCGTGGATCGCCGACACCGGCGGTTACTTCGCCGGCCGCTTCCTCGGCAAAGCGAAGCTGTACGAAGCGGTCAGCCCGAAGAAGACGTGGGCCGGCGCGTGGGGCGGCATCGCCGGCTCGATCCTCGGCGTCGCGGTGTTGAAGCTCGTGCACGCCGAGTGGCTGACCTGGGTCGACGTGCTCGCGATCGCGATCCCGGGCGGCATCCTCGGCCAGCTCGGCGATCTCGCCGAGTCGCTGATCAAGCGCTCGGTCGGCGTCAAAGACTCGGGCGCGCTGTTGCCCGGTCACGGCGGCATGCTCGACCGGATCGACGCGGTGCTGTTCATCGCGCCGTACGTCTACGGCTACTTGATCATCCGGGGATGACGCTCGCGCTCGTGCGCCGGAACGATTCGGCGCGATCTGCGTTCACTGAAATATCGAGCCGAGGTCGTGCGTTCGTCCGCGCATGCTGCCCGCGCTCCGTCCGATCGTGCACCGCGCGAGATGCCATCGCTCGCTCGCGGTTCCGCTGATCGCGACGAGTGCGGCGATCGCGATCGTGCTGGTCGGTGTTCGAGTGTTCGCGCTCGGCGAGCCGCGCGCTTCGCTCGCCGAGCCGCGCAACGTGATCGTCGTGGCGCCAGGCCACGATCGCGCGATCGTCGTGCCGATGCCGGTGCCGCTAGCCTTACCGACCGTCGCGGTTCGCGCCGCGTGCCCGACCGAGGTCGCCGTAGTCCGCCACGGTGACCCCGCGGGCCTCCCCGAGCCGATCGACCACGTGCGACCCGCGCCATCGAACGCGCAGTGGATCGCCGCCTGGAACGAACACAGCATCTTCGTCAGCACGAACGCGGGCGCGGCGTTCGCTCGAGTGCTCGACGGTCCCGGCGAGGTTCGAGACGTGGCCTTTGACTGCTACGGCCACGTGTTCGCGCTGCGCGGACAACAATTCGGCGTTCGCGCCGCCGGTCACGAGCTGTGGCGCGCGTTCGAGGCTCCCAACGCGTGGCTCGTCGGCGGCGGGCCCGACGCGATCGTCATCGGGCGCGCCGACACGGTCGACAATCCTCGGAACCGGATCTCGATCACGCCCGACCTGGGCGCGACCTGGCGTTACCTCGATCTCCGCGCCGACTTCGAAGGTGGGGCCGTGAGCGGACGGCAAGACGCCGTGGGGGTGATCCGGGTCGCCGCCGCGATCCCCGACTGCATGGACGATATCCTCGACGCGATCACCGTGCGCGGCGATGCCGTGACCGAGGACTGGAAGGGCATCGCCGAAGGCGCTCGGTTCGCGCGCTACGGCGATCTCGAGGTCGCCGACGCCTCGCTGCGCCACACCGGCGCCGACCCGTGGCAGCCGATCGGAGGGCTGCCGCCGCCGAGCGATCCACCCGCGCAGGCGAGGCCGCTCGAAGGGCCGTATCCGGTGATGGCGAACGGCGCGCAGCTGTTCCGCATCGTGCGCGGCGTCGCGCGCGCGCTACCGGTCGAAGCCGTCGGCGAGGCGCAGGCGGTCGACGCGGCCGGCCGCGTCTGGTGCATCGACGGCGGCGTGCTCGCGCTCGCGCACAAGCCCGATCTGAACGTCGACGGCGACTGACGCGCTCAGGCGGCGATCGCGTCGAGGAACGTCCGCGCGTGGGTCGCCCAGTCGCTGGCGGTGTCGAGCTCGAGGTAGCGCTCGAGGTGCTGCTTGGCCTGCGCGGTGCCGCCGACGTGCGCGAGCATGAGGCCGAGGTTGTAGTGCGCGTCCGCGAACTCGGGGAACGACGAGCACACGCGGCGCAGCTCGGCGATCGCCAGGTCGGTATCGCCGAGGTCTTCGAGGAGGTTGGCGTAGTTGTAGCGAGCCTCGGGCTGCCCGGGATCGTGCTCGAGCGCGCGCTCGTAGAGCCGGCGCGCCTCGTCGAGCTCGCCCTGGCGATAGACCAGGTTGCCGAGGTTGGTCAGCGCGGCGGCCATGTTCGGCTCGAGCTCGACCGCGAGCCGGAACAAGTGCTCGGCGGTCTGATGATCGCCGCGATCTTCGGCCGCGCACGCTTCGACGAAGTGGCGATATGCGGTCGTGCCGCCGTTCGCTTCGGTCGGCGAGTCCTCGATCGGCTGCGGCGCACTCGGGTCGACGCGCGGCATCGCGAGCACCTCGGCGACGTGCTCGCCGAAGCTCTTGACCGTGAACGCCATCACGACCTGGCCGCCGATCGGCTCGAACGCGACGTCGTCGGCGAGCGCGACGATCGTGTTGCCGTCGCAACACACGCGGAGCTTGCTCGTCGGGTGCGTGTCGTCCGGCAACAGCTTGCGGAGCGCCTCCACGTTCTTGCGCGCCTTCTGCAGCGGCAGCCCGCCGGCGAGCAGGTCCTTCGCGGCCTTGACCGCGACGAGATCGCAGAACGTGTAGTAGAAGCGACCGCCCTTGCGCACGGTCGGGCCGACGAAGCCGACCTGCGTCCAGTAACGCAGCCGCGACTCCTGAACGGCGAGGATCCGGGCGACATCACGCAGCGAGTAGAGTTCGATCATGGACGGCTCCGTTGGGCTAGACGCGCTTGGGCTTGCGCTTCGATGTTGAGGCTGAGGTGAAGCTCCGAGCCGACCGCCCGGCTCTCGAGATCGACGAGCGGCGAGGCGAGCTCGCAACCGGCCGTGCGCCGCGCCTCGGCGAGGCCGAACCGGCGTGCATGATCGCGGCAGCGCTCGTCGGCGGCGTACAGGAACGCGACGCGTTGCGCGGTCGAGGCATCGGGTGGATCCGAGATCTGCGCGGTCGTCCGTGCGAGATCGATCGTCAGCATCGTCGACCCGGCGTACATGCCGTGATCGACCTCGCCCTCCGACAGCACGCGAGCCGCGTCGTGCAGCAGCTCCAGCGCCGCCGGCGCGAGCCGGATCGTGACCTCGCGCTCGAACAGCGACACCCGGCGGGCCAGCGCCATCGGCTTGCGAGGGGGCTTTGCGGCGGGCGCGCGTCGGGGCTTTGCCATGCGAGAAAAAATGGTAGCGGGCGGCTAGGTCGGATCGCCAATTTCCAGCCGTGCCCGGTCGCCTATACAGGTCCGACCGGGCGTGATAGGGCTTGAAGGGCCCGGTATGACGCTCGACGTGAAGCGGTATCCGATCCTCGTCGTCGATGACGAGCAGGACAACCTGGACGCCTTCCGGTTCAACTTCCGCAAGACGTTCGACATCTTGACCGCGACGAGCGGCGCCGAGGCGCTGCAGATCCTCGACGGCAAGGACGTCGCGGTGGTCGTCACCGACCAGCGGATGCCGAAGATGACCGGGGTCGAGCTGCTGCGCGAGGTCCGCGAGCGCTCGCCCGAGGCGGTCGGCATCATCCTGACCGCGTTCACCGATGTCGACGTCCTGATCGAGGCGATCAACCTGGGCCAGGTCTATCGCTACATCACGAAGCCGTGGGACGCCAAAGAGGTCCGCGGCGTCCTGCAGTATGCGATCGAGCGGTTCGATCTGCAGCGCGACAACAAGAAGCTCGCGGCTCAGCTCGCGGAGTACACCGGCTACCTGAACCAGCAGCTCCACGGCGAGTTCGACTTCGGCAACATCATCGGCGAGAGCGCGCCGCTGCGCGAGGTGCTCGCGAAGGTCGAGCAAGTCGCACCGACGATCTCGACCGTGCTGTTGCGAGGCGAGACCGGCACCGGCAAGGAGCTCGTCGCGCACGCGATCCACATCAACTCGCCGCGCGAAGAGAAGCCGTTCGTGCGCGTGAACTGCGCGGCGCTCGCGCCCGGCGTGCTCGAGAGCGAGCTGTTCGGTCACGAGAAGGGCAGCTTCACCGGCGCGCTCGAGCGCCGGCGCGGGCGGTTCGAGCTCGCCGACGGCGGCACGCTGTTCCTCGACGAGGTCGGCGACTTGCCGATGGAGGTCCAGATCAAGTTGCTGCGCACGTTGCAGGAGCGCGAGCTCGAGCGCGTCGGTGGCAGCGAGACGATCAAGATCGACGTCCGCGTCGTGTCGGCGACGAACCGCAACCTCGAGAAGATGATCGAGGACGGCGAGTTCCGCGAGGATCTCTACTACCGGCTCAACGTGTTCCCGATCAACTTGCCGCCGCTGCGCGACCGGCTCGACGATCTGCCGGTGCTGGTCAATCACTTCATCAGCAAGTTCTCGCGCCAGATGAGCGTGGCGCCGTCGAGCCTATCCGCGGAGGGCGCCGCGAAGCTGCGCGAGTACAACTGGCCCGGCAACGTGCGCGAGCTCGAGAACATCATCGAACGCGCGATGATCTTGTCGCGCGGCGCGGCGCTCGGCGCGAGCCACCTCGACTTCGGCCGGCGCGCCCAGCCCGCCGCGAACCAATCGGGTGCCACGGCGGTCCCGGCGGCCTCCTCCGGTGCCGGCAGCGCCCCCGCGCCGATCAGCGAAGATGGCAAGAGCCTCGCCGAGCGCCTGCTCGATAGCGAGCGCAAGGAGATCGTCGCGGCGGTCGACAAGTCGCGCGGCAACATCGCGAGCGCGGCCAGGACGCTCGGCATCAACCGGTCGACCCTGTATTACCGGCTGCGCAAGCACGGCCTCGAGCACCTGCTGCCGACGAAGATTCAGGTCGGCGGCGACGAGCCGGCGCCTGCTCCCGACACCGGCGAACCGCCTGCATAACCGGCGCGAAATGTCACTGCCGGGCGTGCGAAACCGTGCGACCGTTGGAGCAGTCGTGGCGTCTGAACAGAGGATGCTGAACCGCTCGCTCGCCCTCGTTGCCTGCGCGTGGTGCGCGTGCGACGGCGCTGCCACCCCCGATCCCGCAGCCGCCGCGAAGGTCGCGATGGCTCCGGTCGTTCCGAGCGATGCTCCTCCGGCGTCGGTCGTCGCGAAGACGATCGCGGTGCAAGTCCGGCCGCCAAGGCCGTGGGAGGTCGATCTCACCGGCGTGGTCTACGACACCGCGCTCGACTGCGTGGCCAACCGGATCCACGACCTGTCGGACCCCGATCGCTACGCGGCGGTCGCGGCTTGTGGTGAGCCGTTCATCGTCAACGATGCCAAGCGCGTGATGAAAGATGCCGCCGCCAAGGCGATCTCGGAGCTCCGCGAGGGCACCGACGAGCAGACCTCGCTCCATATCGGCACCGCGGTCGACGGCGAGTTCGTCTCGATCGTTTCGGCGCCGTCGCAGCTCGAGCTCGAGCCGTACCACGCGGGCGACCTCGAGATCCGTGGACGGCTGGTCGCGGGTCGGACGCTATCCGCGAACGTGTCGACCGGCGCCGGCGTGACCGGCGAAAAGCTCGCGATGGTCGACGGCAAGTTCGCGTTCGACATCTCGCAGCGCGTCGATGCCGATGTCGAGCTGATCGGCGTCGACCCGACGGACAAGACCAACCTCGTGCTCGCTCGATTTCGGATCGGCGAAGGCAGCCCGTTGTTCGCGGTGCGCGGCACGTTGCTCGAACGCGCGAACGCCGCACGCGCCCACGTCGGCCTCGCACCGTTGCTGTCGTCGAGCACGCTCGGTAGCTGTGATTCGATCGCACCGCGGGTCAGCGGCGTCGACGTCACCGACATCGCGACCTGCCAGCAGATTCAATCGACGTGGTCCGAGGTGCTCTCGCGTCAGATCGCGTACAGCCCGTCGTTCCAGTCCGCGCTGCTCGTCAGGCGAGCCGCGGTGCTCGAGTACGGTGCGCGCGATGCCACGACCGTGTCGTACCGCCTGCTCAACCGGTTCGAGCAGCTGAGCCCGACCGCGCTGCACTCGCACGTGATGATGAAGCTGCACGATCGCTGGCCGTCGCTCGTCGAGCGCCCGGTTCCCCACGATGCCCTCGACATCGCGGCGCTCGCCGCCGGCAAGCCGCCGGTCGAGCTGAGCCCCACGCTCCAGGCGAAGCTGCACAAGGTCGGTAACACGTGGAGCTGGACGCACCACTCGTATGTCACCGTCGTCAGCGCGCGTGACCTGCAACAGACCGTGAACCTGATCGACCCCGATGACACGCCCGACGAGGTCGCGTTCTCGGCGCGGCAAGTCCGCGGCAGCGACGGTGCGATGTACCAGGTGATCGCGATCGCCCTGTCGCAGCCATAGCGAGCCCCGTTAACGGGTACCATCAGCGCGTGCGCGCTCTGTTCATCCTCGACCCGCTCGATCGCCTCGGACTCGCCGGCGATACGTCCTATGCGTTGATGCTCGAAGCCGCCGCGCGCGGCTGGGACGTGTGGACCTGCCAGGTCGAGCACCTCGGGCTGGTCGGCGACGATGCGGTCGTCGACGCGGTGCCGACGATCGTGACGCCTGCGACGACGGCCGCCGAGGCGTTTCAGGTCGAGGCGCGTGCGGCGCGGCGACTCGCCGACTTCGACGTCGTGCTGATGCGCAAGGATCCGCCGGTCGATGTCGCCTACCTGCACGCGACGTGGATCCTCGATCACGCGCGCGGCAAGACGTTGCTCGTCAACGATCCACGCGGTCTGCGCGAGCTCAACGAGCACCTCGCGGTGCTGCGGTTCCCGAACCTCACGCCGCCGACGATCGTGACCCGCTCGGCCGAGCGGTTGCGCGCGTTCCAGCGCGAGCAAGGCGGCGCGATCGTGGTCAAGCCGGTCGATGGCTACGGCGGGCTCGGGATCTTCGTCGTGCGCGACGGCGATCCGAACGCGAGCTCGATCCTCGAGACGTCGACCGATGCCGGGCGAAAGTGGACGATCGCCCAGCGGTTCTTGCCCGAGGTCGTGCAAGGCGACAAGCGGATCGTGCTCGTCGACGGCGAGCCGGTCGGCGCGGTGCTGCGCGTGCCGGCCGAGGCCGAAGCGCGAGGCAACTTGCATGTCGGTGGTCGCCCGGTGAAGTGCGCGATCGACGCGCGCGATCGCGAGATCATCGCGGCGGTCGCGCCGATGCTGCGCGACCATGGCCAGATCCTCGTCGGGCTCGACGTGATCGGCGGCATGCTCACCGAGCTCAACATCACGTCGCCGACCGGGATCCGGCACATCGCGCGGCTCGAGGACCGCAACGTCGCGGCGCCGATCCTCGAGCGCTTCGAGCAGATGGCGCGTGCGTTGCGCGCTTAGCCTCGCGGCCTGCGCGGTCGTCGCCGCGTGCACGCCGGCGCCGCACATCTCGATCCCGCGCTCGGCCGGGATCCAGATCGGCACGGTCACGCTCGGGCTGTCGAACGTCCACGTGATCTTCGGCGACCATCCGGTCCTCGTCGACACCGGCTCGCCCGGCGAGTACTACGAGCTCGAGCGTGGGCTCGCGAAGCTCGGGGTCAAGCTCGACGACGTGCGCTGCGCGGTCGTCACCCACGGCCACGCCGATCACGCCGGCGGCGCGCGAGCGTTGCAGCAGCGCGGCATCAAGATCATCGCGGGCGACGGCGATCTATGGCGAGAGATCGCCGGCGTGCACGGTCATCTGAAGGCGACGAGCTTGTTCGCGGTCTTGCTCGAGGCGGTGATCCCGAGTCACTACGAGCCGTTCTGGCCCGACGTCCGCGTGCACGACCGCTACGACCTGCGGGCGTGCGGCGTCGACGGTGAGGTCGTGGTCGCGCCCGGCCACACCGCGGGCTCGGTCGTCGTGCTCGTCGCGGGCGGCACGATCGCGCTGGTCGGCGACTTGTTTCGCGGCGGCGCGCTCGCCGGTTACGTCCATCCCGGCGAGCCGAAAGACCACTTCTACCAGGACGATCTCGCGATGGCGCACGCGCGCATTCGCTGGTTGCTCGCGCGAGGCGTGCAGTGGTTCGTGCTCGGCCACGGCGGGCCGTGCAAGCGCGCCGATGTCGAGCGCGTGTTCGGCCATTGACGGACAGATCCGGACACGCGCCGGACATCCGGACGCACGAGCGCGATCTCTCGCCGGGTTAGCCGCGGCATCGATCGTGCTGTTGCTCCCGAACGAGAGGAGCTAACGTGGACGACGACAACGCTATGGATGCGCCGGTCACCCGCAGAGAATTCCGAGAAGGCATCGCCGAGGTGCGAACCGAGGTCGCCGAGGTGCGAACCGAGCTGAAGGGCGACATCGCCGAGCTCCGAACCGAGCTGAAGAGCGACATGGCAGCGCTCCGAACCGAGCTGAAGAGCGACAACGCAGCGCTCGCAACCGAGCTCCGGCGCGTCGTCGGAGAGGAGATCGCGCATCAGTTCAAGCTGATCCAGGAGAGCTTCAGCTTCCAGTTTCGCGCGATCGACGACCAGTACACCGACTTACCGACTCGCGTCACGCGACTCGAGCAAGCGGTGTTTCCAGTGAAGCCGACGCGGGCGCGGCGCAAGAGCTAGCGACCGACGACGCACAGGATGTCGGTGCCGGCGTCGACGCACGCGTCGGCCGCGCCGTCGCCGTCGAGATCGCCGAGCCACAACGCGGTCGCGGTCGTGCCGGCCGGAAACACCGCGAGCGTCGCGGCGAGCGGCCCGAAGCCGCGGCCCGTGCTGCGCGCGCAGGTGACGCCGCCGGTGACGATCGAGCACAGATCCGCGCGACCATCGCCATCGATGTCGGCGACCGCGCTCGTGATCGCGTCGGCCGGCGCCGGATCGGGCGGCGCCCCCATGCCTCCGTCCGCGTCGGCGTTCGAGTAACCCCACGGCTCGCCATCGGTCGTCAGGCTCGTCTCGGCGGCGACGCTGCACGCCACGCCGTCCGCCGTCACCGCGCACCAATCGGCATCGCCGTCGCCGTCGAGCTCGGCCGGGAATCCGATCGTCGCCGCCATCGGCCAGGTCGATTGCACGGTCGTCGCGGTCGGGGTCGCGCACACCTCGCCTTCGGTCGCGAGCCCGCAGATCGCGGGCACTCCGGCGATCGCGACGATCGCGAGGGATGCGGACGTCGCGGCTTGCACGTCATTATCGGCGAACGCCGAGCTCCACCGGGTCGCCGCGAACCCGCTCGCCGCGGTCGCGCACAGGAGGCCCATCGTGTCGCGGCCGCACGCATCGGTCAGGCCATCGCCGTCGACGTCGCCGAGCACGAGGCTGTCGGGATCGATCGCGAGCGGAGAGATCGCGGCGTCGATCCGGGTCGCCGCGGCGAAGCCTCCGGTGCCGTCGCCGGGTGCACAGCGCAGCGCGCCGCCGTCGATCGCGCACAGGTCGGCCTTGCCGTCGCCGGTGAGGTCTCCGATCCGGACCGCGCGACCGGTCGCGGTGAGCCCGAGCGCGGCGCGCGGCGTCGCCTTTGCGATCGGCGAGATGCTCCACGTCGGCGCGCCGTCTTGGCCGCACAGCACGGCGTGGGCGTGGCCGCCGCCGGTGCCGAGGCAATCGAGGTGGGCGTAGTCCATGCCGGTCTGCGGGTACGGCGGGATGCCGACCCAGATATGGCCTTCGTCGTCGAGGCGAAAGCTCTGCTCCGGCCCGCCGTGGCACGTGCCTGCGACGAGCTCGCCGGTCGGCAGCGCCTCGAGACAGCGCGTATCGACCTTCAGCGCGCCGCCCGGCACGAACGTCCACACCGGCGCGGTCGCGCAGTCGCCCATCAAGATCCCGCCGTCTTGGGTCGCCGACGCGCACATGCCACCGGTCGCGAGCTGGCCGGTCGCGCTGCGCCGAAATCCGAGCGCGTAACGGCGATGCATCCAGATGACGTGCGACTTGTCGATCGTCGTGCACGCTTGACTACATGCCGCGCAGCCCGTCGCGCACGCTTCGTAGTGCGACAGCACCGGGAACACGTAGTCGTAGATCGGGTCGATCTTGTCGGCGACATCATCGTCGATGTTGTAGCCGCGATACGAGATCAGATCGGCCGTACTGCCGGTCGCCGAGGCGGCGAGCACCGCGAGCGCGCCGACGATCATATGGTCGGTGTGATCGTAGCCGTGCGTCCCCGCGACCTCGAGCGTGTGGATCGTCGTCGGATCGGTCGTCGTCATGATCTCGGACAGCACCGAGATCAGCCCGGCCTGATCGTAGCTCGCCTTGCGATCGGCCACCGTGTCCGCGCTCGTGATGTCGCCTTCCCACAACTTGAGCAGGCTGTGATCGTATTCCCCGTGGATCCCGCCATCGGGGTACGCGAGGAATACGAGCGACACGTTCGCGGCTGCGAGCCGGCAGTGTTGCGCGACGTGATCGGCGATCGTGATCCAGCCGCATTGCCATGCGTCGTACGGCTGATTCGCCGCGGCGCCGTAGGCGTAGCGCAGCGCGCGATAGCGGCGGTTGGCGTTCGACGTGCCACCGGTGCCGTTGCCCGCCGTGACGTAGACCGTGGTCACGCCTTGACCGCCGCGTACCGCTTCGACGAGGTCCGGCTGCATGAAGAGCAGGTCATCGTCTTCGTGGGCGACGATCACGAGGTCGCGGCTCGGCGCGAGCGGCTCGCCGAGCGGCAGATCATTGTCACCGCAAGCGGCCACCGCGATCAGTGCGAGCAAGAAGGTGCGCACCGGCGCATGCTCGTCGGTCGGCGCGCCGCGAGCAAGGGTCAAGTCGCCTCACCGCGACATTGCCGGCGACCGAACCCCCGTGGTAACCGGGGACGTGCGCTGGTTCCGCTCGCACCCCGCGGCGCAACTGGCCGTCGGCGCACTCGCCGTCGCGCTCGCATTTCCGTCGACCGCGGCGGGAGAATGCGCGCTCGTGGTGCTCGCCGGCTCGCTCGGCGTGCTCGCGGCGACATTCTGGCCCAAGGCTCGCGGCTACCTCGAACAACCGCCCGCGCTCGCGACCGCGCTCGTCCTGCTGATCATCGCGGCCGCGGGCCTGACCACGTTCTGGGACGCGATGACGACCTCGCCGGCGTGGCTGCTCGGCGACTGGGGACCGCAACACGCCGTGCTCGCGCACATCATGCCGTCGCTGCCCGGCCTCCACGTGCCGGTGTGGGATCACGCGGTCGCGACCGGCGATCCGCCGCTCGACCTGTATCCGGCGCTGACCTATCTCGTCACCGGTCACCTCGCGCTCGCGCTCGGGCTCGAGCACGATCTGCCGCAAGCGATGATGATCGTCGCGGTCGTCGTCCACCTCGCGCTCGCGCTGCTGACCGCATTGCTCGCGATGCGCTTCGCACCCAAGCCGATCGCGCTCGTGCTCGGCATGCTGTTCATGGTCGACGCCGGCGCGATCTCGCACGGCGGAACGGTCGGCCTGTTCAAGTACGCGATCCTGCACAGCGCGCTCGCGCAGGTGTTCACGCTGATCGCGACGCTCGGCATCCTCGCGGCCTTGACCCGGCCGCGGCTCGGCGCGTCGGTCGCGATCTGGGTCGGCACCGCGCTCGCGACGGCCACCCACCCGTCGGCGTTGATCGCCGCGGCGGTGTGCATCGTCGGGTTGCTCGCGGTCGCGCTGCTCGCGTCGGATGTGCCGGCGCGCCGCGCGTTCGTCGCGATCGGCCACGTCGTGCTCGGCGTCGCGCTCGCGGCCTCGGTGTGGCTGCCCGAGGGCGAACGGTTATTGGCATACGGCCAACACTTCTCGAACCAGCTGTTCACCGGCAGGGAGGTGCTGGAGACCGTGATGACGACCGCGTTCCCGATCACGTCGTACTCCGCCGTGATCTACGCGGGCTACCTCGGCACGCTCGCCGGGGTGGTCTCGCGCAAGGCCGAGGTCGTGTTCATCTCGGTCGTCGCGCTCGCGCTCGTGATCGGCCTGTGCGACGCGCCGTACGCGGCGCTCGGCCTGTTCCCCGGCATGACCGTCGCCAGGCTCGGCGCGATCCGGTTGATGCTCGTCGCGCGACCATTCCTCTACGCTGCCGCGGCGTACGTGCTCGCGGTGCTCTACCGGCGCGCGAGAGAGGCGTGGCGCGACGCACCGCCGCGACACAGGACGGCGGTCGCGGCCCTGCTCGGGGTCGTCGCCGCCGGGCTCGTGCGGATCGGACCGAGCTATTGGCAAGAAGAAGGCGACCGCGCCTCCAACGATGCGCACTGGGTCGCGCCGGATTCCGCCAGCTACGACGCGCTCGCGACCTGGGCCCGAGCGCGCGTTCGCGATATCGGCCCCGGCAGCTATGCGCGCGCGATGTTCGAGACCGACTCGCACGAGCCGCTGCACCTCACCGCGACGACCGGCTTGCCGACGCTGCATCTCGGCGCGTTGCCCGACTTGCTGCTGCGCGAGCGGATCAGCGACGCGTCGCCGGCCAGCCTCGCTCGGTTCGACATCAAGTGGTCGATCGCGGAGGGCAAGTCGCCGGAGCTCGGCGATCCCGACACCGAGACCACGGTCGGCGATTTCCACATTCGCGAGATCAAGGCGTGGGACGGCAAGTTCGCGCGGATCGAGGCCGGCGAAGGCCGCGTTGTCGTGACTCGGCTCGACGACACCGAGGTCGATGTCGAGGTCACCGCGACCGCGCCCGTGCTCGTCGCGCTCGGCACCGGCTACTACCCGCGCTGGCGCGCGACGCATGCGGGCGGGGGGGACGAGCCGGTCTACGCGTGGCCGGCGATCGAGGGCGGCCCGACCCACGTCGTGGCGGCGTGGCTCGCTCCGGGCAAGACGACGTTCACGTGCGACGGCCCGCTGCCGTCGGATGGCGACGGCCGGTTCGTGTCGCTCGCCGCGATGCTGCTCGCCGCGGCGGCGATCATCGTATGGTCGCGCCGGCGCTGGCGCATGCGCGCGCTGCTGCGGATCGTCGCGCTGCGCCGTCGCGTGAAGTATGCCTCGCCGTGGATCGTGAGGCTCGCGGCGCCGGTCGCGATCGGCCTGCTCGCGATTCGCGGCTGCTGGAGCGCGCGCGCACCGGAGTCCGCGATCCTCGTCGGCTCGGGGCTGCGCAGCGACGCGACCGTCGAGGCGCGGCTCGGCGCCGGCGAATGGGAGCCGTGCGAGCACTCGCCGACCCGCGGCGACTTCCGCTGCACCGGGCTCGTCACGGTCAGCGACGGGACGGCGAACCTCGCGAACGATGCGGCGCCGAGCTGGCCGTTCACGACGCCGGCGATCGTCGCCACCCGCGAGACCGAAGGGGTCGAGATCCGGATCTCGATGACGGTGCGGCTCGCCGGCCGCTACTGGGCCGCGGCCTCCGCGGATACCGACCTCAGCTTCGATGGCGAGGTCGATCACGTGCAAGCGACCGCGCTGATCGATCTCGACGACAAGGACCACGACGTCGTGATCACCGGCGTCGTGCCGTCGGACCCGCTGCGCATCACGGTCGTCGCCGACACCGCGATCCAGCCCGATCGCGCGTTCCTGGTCAGGCCGCCGCCGGTGCCTCCGGCCGCGGTCAGCGCGCTGGTCTCGCCCGCTCGGTGAGCTGCAACACGCCGCCGACCGCGCCGCTGACGAGGTGCGCGAGCCACAGCGCGAGCGACGCGGCGAGGGCGTCGCCTTCGGGCATCGCGAACAAGCTCGCGCCGAGCGAGATGTACACGGCTTCGCGCGCACCCGCGCCACCGACGGTGATCGGCAGAAACGTCGTCGCGGCGGCGAGCGGCACGATCAGCAGCGAGCCACCGAGATCGACGCGCGGATCGATCGCGTGCAGCAACACGTAGCCGGCGAGCGCGACGAGCGCCTGGGTCGCGACCGACAGCAGCGTCGCGATCGCGAACGCCCCCGTGTCGCCGAGCTCGGGCACGCGCTCGAGGATCGTGCGCACGCGACCGGCCGCGAGCTTGCGTGCGATCGCGCGCGCGAACGGCAACGCGAGCACGAGCGCGACCGAGCCGGCGATGCCGACGCCGCTCCACAGCCATAGCGAGCCGGCGTCGATCGCGCCGCCTGCGAGACCCAAGCCGATCGCGAGCAGCAGGAACACGCCGAACAGCCCGAGCGCGCGCTCGACGAACACGACCGCGAGCGCGCCGGTGGCGCCGTGCTCGCCGAAAGCATCGCGCGTGACGACGCCGCGCACGACGTCGCCCGCGACCGCGCCGGGCAAGTAGTTGTTGTAGAAGAACGCGATGAAGTAGAGCTTCGTGCAGCGCGCCAGGCTCGGCCGCGACTCGGCGCCGTACGCGCGCAGCAACACGCGCCAGCGCACCGCGCCGCACACGACGTTGAGCGCGATCAGGCCGCACGCGATCGCGATCGTCGCGAGCGACAGCCGCTGCGCCGCGAGCTTCGCCTCGGCGAAGCTCACGCGATGGACGATGTACGCGACGCCCGCGCCGGTACCGAGCCACCTCGCGATCCAGCCGTAGCGTTGCCAGGCGGTGCGCGGCTCAGTCATCGCGCCACCGGATCGAGCGCAGCGCGAACTGGGACACCGGGCGATCGAGCTCGGTATCGGGCCCGAACGCTATGAACGCGACGACGAGCCCCGGGTGGCGCTGCGCGACCGCGAACCGCAAGCGCGCGCCGTGCGCGGTATCGGCGGCGGCGACGAGCCGGAGATGCTCGAGCTCGACCGCGACGCGCACCGCGTTCCAGTTGGTGCTCGCGGGCCCTTCGACCTCGAGCTCGACGTACGCGGGATCGCGCAGGTAGAACAGCGTCGCCGGAGGCACCGCGCCGGTGTCGTGATCCCAGCCGAAGCCGTTGCCGTAGAGCAGCGGCTCGGAGGCAAACCGATCGACGACCGCGAGGCGCGGATCGGTGCGCACGGTCGGCCCGAGCGCGCAGGTCGGCGGATCGGACCAGCACTCCGTCGGCTCGTCCGGCTCGCCGGCGATCTGCTCGCGCACGAACTCGAACCTGCGCTCGACGCGCGTCGCGGTGACGACGATATCGCCGGCGACCGGCGGCGCATCGCACGAGATCCGCGCGCCGTCCGCGTCGCTGCACAACGCGAAGCTCGGCTCGCCGTCGTCGATCAGACGCGCGGTCGCGAGCTCGAACCGATCGTAGTGGTTCGGCAGCGGATGCTCGTGCGCGGTCGGGCGCGATACCGCGTAGGTGCGCTCGGCCGCGACCGCGCGCCCGAGCGGCGCGGACAGCTTGCCCGGGCGCGTGATCTTGCTCGTGACGATCGCCAGTGCCCAGCCGGCCGCGAGGACCGCGAACCCGCCGCGAGGTCGATGCAGCGCGACCGCGCGCCAGAGGATCACGAGCAGCGCCGCGATCGCCGGCGCGAAGTCGAGCTGGTAGCGCGACGTGAGGCTCGGCGAGTGCAAGTAGAACGCGAACAACGGCAGCGCGCCGAGCACCGCCCACGCGGACAACACGCGCGCGACGCGATCGCCATCGCGCCTCAACCACGCAAGCACGCCGAGCAGCCCGCCGGCGAGGATCAGCGGCAGGTACGGCCACGAGTACGTCGTGAAGTAGTACTCGCGCCAGCGCGGCTCGTCCGCCTGGCCGACGTGGAGGTCGCGCTGATAGAACTTGTTCGCCGCGGCCGGCTGATAGCGCAGCTCCGGCCGGCCGAACATGCTGCCGACCAGCTCCTCGGTCGCGGCGACGACGCCGACGCGCTCGAACGGATAGCTGAACCGCGTCGCCACGATGTTCCCCGGCAGCGCCTCGACGTTGAGGCGATGACCGAACTCGGTGCCGCGGCCGAACCGCGCCGCGTTCGTCGCGTACAACGCCGCGCCTCCCACCGCGAACAACGCGCCGCCGAGTGCGATCATCGCGATCACCTGCGTGCGCCGCCGTTCGCGCCGCGCATAGATCGCGCTCATCACGATCACCGCCGCGAGGCCGTAGAACCACACCGTCGGTCGGATCAACCCGGTCAACCCCGCGAACGTCGCGAGCCCCGCGAACTGCCGCCCGGTCGGCGCGCGGGCAAACGCGAGCACGCCGGCGAGCAGCATCACCGCCGCGCCGTACGCGTACACATCGGCTTCTTCGTAGACCCCAAGCCGACAGCGCAACATCGTGACGACGCCGGGCAGCAGCGCGACGATCACCACCGCGCCGATCTGCATCCACCGCGACTCGAGATCGCGCGGCTCGAACGCGCGGATCACCGCGTAGAACATCAGCGCGAGCCACGCCGCGAGCGCGATGCGGTCCGGAAAGGGCGCGATGCCAACGAGCCGGCCGAGCGCCTCGAACGGCAGCTGCCACAGCGCGACCCCGAGTCCCCACACTTGCTCGACGCCGCTCTGCGTCCACGCGAGATCGTGGAACAGCCCGTCGGGCGTCTTCGACAGCGCGAACCGGCCCGACATCAGCGCATCGGTTTGCGCGCGATAATACGGATGCGCCGCATACCAGCCGTGCAGCGTGATCTGCCGGCAGATCGCGAGCAGCGCGATGGCGAGCAGCGCGGCGATGCCGAAGCTGCGGAGCCGATTTGCGCTACCCACTCCCGTTGTATGGCACAGACGGTCGCGCGCCGTCGCGCCGTCGTTACGCGAACGCGCGAGCCGCGGCGATCACCGCGCTCTGCTCGTCGTCGGTGAGATCGGCGTACAGCGGCAAGCGGACCAGCTCGTCGGCGACCCGCTCGGTCACCGGGCACTGGCCGGCGCGCCCGCCGTGCGCGAGCCCCATCGGCGACAGGTGCAGCGGCTGATAGTGAAACACCGTCTGCACGCCGCTCGCCTTCATGTGATCGATGAACGCGGCGCGGCGCGCGGCTGGCACGAGCAGATAGAACATGTGAAACGCCTGATCACAGTGCGC
The DNA here is from genome assembly GCA_963848295.1 of uncultured delta proteobacterium. Taxonomy (GTDB): domain Bacteria; phylum Myxococcota_A; class Polyangia; order Haliangiales; family Haliangiaceae; genus JABFXX01. The sequence goes on from CAWKDB010000010.1 coordinate 2,422,189, forward strand.
GGGCACGATCGGTAGGCGGACGTCGCTGCTGCGCGCAGCCCAGTCCGCGAGCTCGGCCGCATAGCGCTTCCAGATCCGCGCGCGGTGGCCCTGGATCTCGGCGCGAGCCTCGAGCTGACCGAGCAGCAGCGCGCCGAGGATATCGGACAGCACGTAGCTCGAGCCGATGTCGACCCACGTGTACTTGTCGATCTGACCGCGGAAGAACCGGCTGCGGTTCGTGCCCTTCTCGCGCAGGATCTCGGCGCGCTCGACGAACCGCGCGTCGTTGACCACGAGCGCCCCGCCCTCGCCGCACGTGAAGTTCTTCGTATCGTGAAAGCTCTGCGTCGCGAGCGCGCCGAACGAACCGAGCGGCTTGCCGCGATAGCGTGCGAACAAGCCGTGCGCGTTGTCCTCGATCACGACCGCGCTGCCGGCGCGCGCGCAGATCGCGTGCATCTCGCAGCCGACGCCCGCGTAATGCACCGGCACGATCGCCTTCGTGCGCGGCGAGATCGGCAGCTGGTTCTCGTCGAGGTTCAGCGTGTCGGGCCGGATGTCCGCGAAGATCGGCCGAGCGCCGCGCAGCACGAACGCGTTCACCGTCGACACGAACGTGAACGCCGGCACGATCACCTCGTCGCCGGGCTGCAGCTCGAGCAACAGCGCCGACATCTCGAGCGCATGCGTGCACGATGTGGTGAGCAGCGCGCGCGGGGCGCCGAGCTCGCGCTCGATCAGCTGCTCGGCGCGCCGGCCGAACGGCCCATCGCCGCCGAGCCGACGACTCGCAAACGCCTCGCGGATGTTCGCGAAGCCGCTCTCGAGCAGTGCCGGACGCGTGAACGGAATCATCACGCCAGCTCGCGCGACAGCGTCAGCAGGTATTGCCCGTACTCGGTCTTGTCGAGCGCGGTCCCCGCGGCGCGTAGCCGCGCGAGGTCGATGAAGCCCTTGCGAAACGCGATCTCCTCGAGACAGCCGATCTTCAGGCCCTGGCGCGCCTCGACCGTCTGGATGAAGTTGCTCGCCTGCAGCATCGCGTCGGGCGAGCCGGTGTCGAGCCACGCCGTGCCGCGGCCGAACAGCGACAGCGACAGCGTGCCGTCCGCGAGATATGCGCGGTTGACGTCGGTGATCTCGAGCTCGCCGCGCGGCGACGGCTTCAGCGCCTTCGCGATCCCGATCACGCGATTGTCGTAGAAATACAGGCCGGGCACCGCGTAGTGCGACTTCGGCTTCGCCGGCTTCTCTTCGAGCGACACCACCTTGCCGGCGGCGTCGTACTCGACCACGCCATACTGCGTCGGGTCCTTGACGTAGTAGCCGAAGATCCGCGCGCCGGACTCCAGCTTCGCGGCCTTGCGCAGCTCGGCGGTCACCGTCTCGCCGTAGAACAAGTTGTCGCCGAGGATCAGGCACACTGGATCGCGGCCGATGAACTCCGCGCCGACGATGAACGCATCGGCGAGCCCGCGCGGCGCGGTCTGTTCTTTGTAGGTGAGCCGGATGCCGAAGTCGCTGCCGTCGCCGAGCGTCGCCTCGAAGGCGGGCCGATCGCGCGGCGTGCAGATCAACAGGATGTCTTGAATCCCCGCGAGCATCAGCGTGCTCAGCGGGTAGTAGATCATCGGCTTGTCGTAGACCGCGAGCAGCTGCTTGCTCACCCCGCGAGTCATCGGATAGAGGCGCGTGCCAGCCCCTCCTGCGAGGACGATTCCCTTCATCGCCGGCGACCATAACAGAATCCGGACAGCTCCCAGATCTGTTATACGGTTCGCGAATGACGAGAGCGCGGCTCGTGCTCGCCGCGAAGATCGCCGTCGCGGTGGTCCTGATCGCGTGGCTCGTCCAGTCGGGGACTCTCGATTTCGGCGCGCTGGAGATCTTCTATCACCGACCGGAGCTGCTCGGCGCGAGCCTCGCGATGTTCGCGTTCACCGTGACGCTCGGCGCGCTCCGTTGGCGACTCTTGCTTCGCATGGCGGATGTCCACCTCAGCGTCGGCCGCGCACTCCAGCTGATGCTGACCGGGCATGTTCTTCAATGTCGCGCTGCCCGGGAACATCGGCGGTGACGTCATCCGGTCGGTCTACGTCGCTCGCGACGCGCCGCGTGAACGACGACCGGCCATCTACGTGATCGGGCTGCTCGATCGCTTACTCGCGCTCGTCGGCCTCGATCGCGGTGGCTTGCGTGCTCACGCTCGCCCGAGGCCATGCCGTGTGGGACATCACCGCAGCTTCGGGACTTGGCGATGGCGGTGCTCGTCCTGACTGCGGCTACGTTCGGCGGGCCGATCCTGCTGATCGTGGTCGTGCGACGACTCGGGTCGCGGCTCGACGGCAGGGCCCAAGGCACGTCTCGGATCGCGAAGCTGTTCGGTCAGCTCGTCGCGGCCACCGGCTGATCGCGGCGAATCCGAAGGCGCTCGTCGGCGCGTTCGGCCTCGCGGTCTGCATCCACCTCGCCGGGATCATCCTGTTCGCGGTGCTCGCGACCGCGATCACGGGTCAGGACATCGCCGTCTCGACCCTCGCGAGCGTGTATCCGCTCGGGATGCTGACCCTCGTATTGCCGATCTCGTACGCCGGGTTCGGCGTCGGCCACGTCGCATTCGATCAGCTGTTCACGCTCGTCGGGCTGACCGGCGGGGCGACGGTGCTGAACGCCTATTTGATCAGCCAGGTCGTGCCGTGCCTGTTCGGCGTGATCCCGTACCTGACGCTGCGGCGCCAGGCCGCGCCGATCGATGAAGCTGAGGTCTAACCCGACGCCGTGTGCTTGCGCGGCTCGGACGGCTCTTTCACGACGCGAGGCGTGACGACCGTCGCGCTGCGACCGCGCAAGCTCGGCTCGTCGAACGCACGCAGCTCGCCATAGGTCTCACGCACGACAAACAGCGGGCGTTGCTGCACCTCCGCGAGGATGCGTCCGATGTAGAGGCTCGCTACTCCGGTGACCGCGATCTGGACGCCGCCGAGGAACACGATCGCGACGAACGTCGACGGTAGCCAGGGAGGATCGATCGGCCGAACCACTTCTGTAGCATCAAGCCGACCGCGAGCACCATACCGACGCTCGCGACGAGCATGCCGAACTTGACCGCGAGGCGAAGCGGAAAGTCCGAGAACGAGATGACCGACGAGTAGGCCATCCGCAGGCGGCGGCGAAAGTTGTAGCTCGACTTGCCGGCCTTGCGTGGTTGCTGCTCGATCGGCACGCGCGTGTAGCGCAGGCCCAGCCAGCCCTCGAGCCCGGGGATGTAGCGGCTCTTCTCGGTCAGCGCGTTGTACATGTCGACTGCACGTCGGGTCATGATCCGCATCGTCGTGGCGTTGATCGGAATCTGATGACCGGTGAGTCGATTCATCACCACGGTGAACAGATACGAGGTGATTCGCGTGTGGAACCGGACCGGCCGCCCATGATGCTCGCCACCGACGATGTCGTAGTCGCCTTGCTTCAACGCGTCGAGTAGGCTCGGGAGGAACCGGGGCGGCTCCTCCATATCGACGTTCAACGTACCGACGTAGTCTCCGCTCGCCGCGCGGTAACCGGCGGACGTCGCGATGTGCTGTCCGAAGTTGCGACTGAGTAGCACGCACTTCGCAAAGGGGAATTCATCGCAGGTCTTCTTGAGCAGCTCGGGCGAGTCGTTGCGGCTGCCGTCGTCTACGAAGATGACCTCGAGGTCTTGCGCGAGCTCGTCATGGCCGAGGTAAGCTCGGAACGTCTTCGCCATCTCGACGCAAAAATCACGGGCGAGCGCGCCGTCGTTGTAGATCGGGATGACGAACGAATACAGCATCAGTCGGCCGCCAGGGCGGTGACGGAGGCTGCTTGTTCCGGGTCGGCCACGGCGATCACAGCCTCGTCTTATCGGCTTTTCTCGACATGTTCAACCGCCCGGATCGAGGGCTGCCTTCCGCGTCACGGTGTGACGGCCGCTGCGTGGCCAATGTCGCGGAACAACGGGCAAGATCGACGAGAAGATCGTCGACCGGCATGACAACGAGCGCGGAGCTTTGTATGGTCCACGCGCTCGAGCGCCGATGGACGATGCAGATCAACGTCGTTGAATACTTGGAACGCGGAGCGCTGGCGGCCTACCCGCACAAGACCGCGATCATCGATGGCGCGAATCGCTATACGTTTTCCGACATCGAGCGCTACGCCAAGCGCTGCGCCTCGCTGCTGATCAAACGCAGCCCGCGAACGAGCGTGCCGATCGCGGTGTACTTGCCCAAGAGCGCGGCCACGGTCTTTGCCGATCTCGGGATCATCTATAGCGGCAACGTCTATTCGAACTTGGATGTGAAGTCCCCGGCTCAGCGGGTCAAGAACATCCTCGGCAACCTCGAGCCCGCGCTAGTCATCACCTCGCAGGCGCTGCTCGCCTCCGTGGTCGCGCTCGGAGTCGCGCCGGACGACGTGTTGCTCGTCGATCAGATCTTCGACGACGCGAGTACGATCGACTCTGCGGCGATCACCGCGCGGCTCGAGGCAGTGATCGACACCGATCCGCTGTGCATCATCAACACCTCGGGCTCGACCGGTGTGCCCAAGGGCGTCGTGATGCATCACCGCAGCATCATCGACTTCATGGATTGGGTGATGGCTCGCCTCGGGCTCGACGGCACCGAAGTGATCGGCAGCTTGTCGCCGTTCTACTTCGACATCTACACGCTCGAGCTCTATCTCTCGCTAGCGAAGGGCTCGACACTCGTCATAATCCCAGACGAGCTGCCGATCTTCCCCGCGAAGCTCGTCGCGTACCTCGCGGAGATGGCGATCAGCTTCATCTTCTGGGTGCCGACCATCATGGTCAACATCGCGAACCTAGGGCTGCTCGACAGCGTCGACCTTGCGAAGCTGAACAAGATCTTCTTCGCGGGAGAGGTGTTCCCGACCAAGCACCTCAACATCTGGCGGCGTCGGCTTCCGCAGGCGCTGTTCGTCAACCTCTACGGCCCGATCGAGATCTCGGTCGACTGCACGTATTTCATCGTCGACCGCGAGCTGCGCGATGACGAGCCGCTGCCGATCGGCGTTCCCTGCCGCAACACCGACATCTTGATCCTCGACGACAGTAACCAGCGCGCCAAGGACGGCGAGCCCGGCGAGCTGTGCGTGCGTGGCAGCTCGCTCGCGCTCGGTTACTGGAACGATCCCGAGAAGACCGCGAAGGCGTTCGTCCAGAATCCGCTGAACAAGCACTATCCAGAGTTGATCTATCGCACCGGCGATCTCGTCTCACGCAACGATCGCGGCGAGATCCTGTTCCTCGGCCGCAAGGACTTCCAGATCAAGCACCTGGGCTACCGGATCGAGCTCGGCGAGATCGAGCACTTGGTCGCGAGCATCGGCCTGGTCGACAACGCGTGCGTGCTCTATCACCGCGAGCGCAAGGAGATCACGCTGTTCTTCGAGGCGAAGCAGCAGGTCCAGCCGTCCGCGATCCGTCAAGGACTCGCCGCGGTCCTTCCGAAGTACATGCTGCCGACCGTCTTCCATCAGATGGAAGCCTTGCCGCGCAATCCGAACGGCAAGATCGATCGCCAGGGGCTGTCGACGTTGCTGGAGAAGCAGCCGTGAACCAGCTCTCGACCATCGACGCAGTCTACGAGCAAGTGGAGCAGGCGAAGCGACAGGGGCCGCTCGTGACGAACTTTTATCCCGCGCGCGACAAGCTGCAGCGCTCGATCGACCGACGCGAGTTGTTCTCGGTGACCGCGGGCGACGTATTGTTCGTAATGCGCCGGGATCGTGACTTCTTTCACCTGGCTTACGTAGCAAGCAAAGGCGCGGATCTGAGTGCAGCAGTGCACGAGCTGTTCGAGAGCTTTCGCGAGACCGTGACCGTCGATCTGATCGGCAAGCGCGAGCAGGTCGACGAGATCGCCGAGCTGTTCACGCAGACCGGATTTCGCGATCATTGCGTGTTGAATCGGATGACGAAGCTCGCGGAGCCATCCTCGCCCTCGCCGGCGCCTGACCCGGAGGTCGTCTACGCCAACGGCGATGACGGTGTGGCGCTCGCCCGCATGCTCGAGGGCGAGCTCGACCGTTTTACCGAGCAGATCCCCGACGCCGACGAGATGACGCGAGCTGCGACCGATCGCAAGATCATGGTCATCCGGTCGGGCGCCACTATCGCTGGCTTGCTGTTTTTCGAGGCCACCGGGCAGTCTTCGCTGCTACGCCACTGGGTGGTCGACCCGGCCCACCGCGATCAGCGCGTCGGTGCCCGGCTGATCCGGCGCTACTTCGCCGAGTGCACAGACGTGCGGCGGTTCCTGCTGTGGGTCATCTCCGACAACGACAACGCGATCGATCGATACGTGCACTACGGCTATCAGCGAGACGGGTTGATCGATCAGGTCTTGATAAGGCGGGCGTCATGAGTTCTGTCATCGAGGTACTCAAAGGGATCCGTCCGGAGTTCGACTTCGCAACGTCGGAGGACTTCATCGCCGACGGCATGCTCGATTCGTTCGACGTGATCACGCTGATCAGCGAGCTCGACAAGCGCTACAGCATCTCGATCCTCGGCACCGACATCCTGCCGGAGAACATCAGGAGCGTCGCGGCGATCACGGCCCTCTTGAAGAAGTACGGGATCGAGCCGTGAACTTCAGCTTCGCAGGCAAGCGCATCGCCGGCGTCCTCACCGTGCTGCCGGCCAACGAGCGCAGCTTCATGGAGGACATGAAGGATTTCGATTTCCCGGAAGAGAAGTCGCTCAAGCTGAAGAAGGTGATGGGCTACGACAAGCACCGGATCGTGACCGACGGCACGTGCGTCTCGGACCTCGCGGTGCACGGCTTCCACCACTTGTTCAACAAGGGCGTGGTCAAGCCCGATGAAATCGATGCGCTCGTCGTCGTGACTCAGTCTCCCGACTACTACATGCCGGCGACCAGCAACGTCATCCAGGGCAGGCTGAACCTCAAGCACGACATGCTCTGCCTCGACATCAGCCAGGGCTGTGCCGGCTTCGTCGTCGGCCTGATGCAGGCGTTCATGATGTTGGAGCAAGCGTCGATCAACAAGGTCGCGCTCGTCAACGCCGACGTGCTGAGTCGCAAGGTCTCTCGCAAAGACAAGAACAGCTTTCCGCTGATCGGCGACGCGGCGTGCATCACGATTGTCGAGAAGACCGACGACCGGCGACCGATCCACGCAAATCTGAAGATGGACGGCACGCACCACGAAGTGCTGATCATCCCGGCCGGCGGGTTTCGGATGCCGTCGAGCCCCGAGACCGCGGTGGTCGAAGATGTCGGCGACAACAACTTCCGCGCCAAAGACAACCTGACGATGAACGGCACGGCGGTGTTCAACTTCGTCCAGGTCGAAGTCCCGCCGATGATCGAGTCGCTGTTGAAGCAAGCGGAGCTGACAGTCGCCCAGGTCGACTACTTCATGTTCCACCAGCCGAACAAGTTCATGCTCGGCAAGCTCGCCGACCGGATCGGCGTCAGCCGTGACAAAGTGCCGAGCAACATCGTCGAGAACTTCGGTAACGCGAGCGGTGCGACGATCCCCACGAACATCACGTTCAACCTGGCTCAGCCGCTGCTGAACGGCACGCTCGAGCTGTGCTTTGCCGGCTTCGGGGTCGGCCTGACCTGGGCATCGCTCGTGATGCCGGTCGGCCCGTTGGCATTTTGCGAGATGATCGACTACTGAGGAGGCCATGTTGTTGGATTGATTTTACGAACGGCTCGCTGCGGTGGTCGAAGAAGACACGGTCGGGCCCGACGACGTGCTCGCCGACTTCGAGCAATGGGACTCGCTGACCGCGTTGGGCGTCGTCTCGATGATTGACGACAACTACCGAGTCAACGTCTCCGCGGAGGAGCTCGCCGGCGCTCGCACCGCCGGCGCCCTCGAGGCGCTAGTCGCGGCGAAGCAGAAGCAGTAGAGACACGGCATGCAAACGTATACGCTGCTCACCGGTGCCTCCTCGGGCATCGGCGCAGCCATCGCCAAGCGCTTGGGCGGCGAGTGCGCGCTCATCCTCGGCGGGCGTGACGCCGACAAGCTTCGCGCGCTTGCAGGCCATGACGATCGGCACCTGGTGTGGCCATACGATCTGCGCGATGTCGACGGGATCCACGCGTCGCTCATCGGCCTGCTCGAACCACATCAGGCGACGGTCGATCGCTTCGTCCACTGCGCTGGTGTCGTAAAGGTGATGCCGGCGCGCATGATGGAGCCCGCAGTCGTGCAGGAGACGATGAACGTGAACGTGCTTTCCGCGATCCAGATCTTGCGCACGTTGCTCAAGAAGGCGAACCACGGCGCCCTCACCAACGTGCTGTTCATCTCGAGTACGTACAGCATCCGGGGCGTCAAGGGCCAGGCGCTCTACTCCGCGAGCAAGGGCGCCCTCGACGCGATGATGCAGTCGCTCGCGGTCGAGCTCGCGCCGACCGTCCGCGTGAACTCGATCTTGCCGGGTGGAGTCAGGACGCCGATGTCCAAGCACGCGTTCGAGGACCCGCAGACCTTGGAGAAGATGAAGAAAGAATATCTGCTGCGGTTCGGCGAGGTCGACGATGTCGTGAACATGGTCGAGTTCATGCTCTCCGACAAAGCCAGCTGGATCACCGGACAGAAGATGGTCGTTGACGGTGGGCAGACCGCACACTAGGACAGGGCATTGCGATGAAGGACACCATCTTATTTAGGTCACGCAATGAAGTGACCACCTCGGATCTGCTGCGTTGTCTGGAGTCGGTGGGCGCCGGCGATTGTCGCCGTGCTCTACGTCCACTCCGAAATGTCGTTCGGGAAACCCAATCCCGAGCTTGGTAAGACGGGGCTGCTTCAAGCGGTGCTCGACACGCTGCTCGAGCTCGGCGTGCCCACGCTGTGCGTTCCGACCTTCACGTTCAGCTTCTGCAACGGCGTCGCCTACGACGTGAACCAGTCGCGTTCGAAGATGGGTGTGCTCAACGAGTACATTCGCCGGCTTCCGAACGCGAAGCGTTCGATGAATCCGCTGATGTCGTCCGCCGCGATCGGGGCTGACCTCGGCGTCGTCACGGATCTAGGCATCACTCGATCGGTGCCGGCTGCACGTTCGACAAGCTCCATGCGGCGAAGAACGCGCGGTTCTTGTTCCTCGGCGTCGGCGCGGCGAAATGCTTCACCTATACGCACTACGTCGAAGAGCGGTTGCGCGTGCCGTACCGCTACAGCCGCGATTTCACCGGGACGATCACCGACGGCGCTCGCCAGTACGAGGATACGTACAAGCTCTACGTTCGCTACAACGGCGTCCAGCCCGAATCGACGACGAAGTTCGAGGACTTCATGGTGCACGAGGGCCTGATGAAGAAGGTCGCGTGCGGCGACAACTTCATCTCGAGCGTCTCGGAGCCTCTCGCGTACGACACGATCGCTGGCAAGATCGGCGAAGACGCCAACTACTTCCTCGCGGTCCCGCTCCGGTCGAGCGCGACACCCGCTTCGAGGTTCACGACATGGTGGCGTTGTAGAGCCACGGCCATGGAGATCACGAAGCACGACATCGACAGCAAAGTGCTCGGTCGCCCGATCCTCGAGCTGCGCGGGCCGCTCGACGGCGATTTCGCGCACGTCGAGAGCGAGTACGTGCGAACGCACAAGCCGTTCTACGTCGTGTACAAAGCCCCGATCGAGGACATCGCCGCGATCCAGAAACTGGAGGATCATGGCTTTCGTTTCGTCGAGACGCAGCTGCGCCTGACGTTCCGGTTGCGCGGCCACTTCGATACGTCGAAGGCACCCTACGTGTTCGAGCGCGTGACCACCGAAGACCAGTTGCGCGACGTCCTCGAGATCGCCGCGAACACCTTCACCGACGACCGGTTCTTGGTCGATCCGATGCTGCCCGACGCGGCGAAGGTCTCGTCCGCGCGCTATGCCGCCTATGTGCGCAATTCATTCGCGCGGTCGGACGAGGACGGTGTACCGCATGGTGAACGCCACGACCGGACGGACGGTCGCGTTCAAGACCCATCGGATCGTGAACCCCGAAGAAGCGCTGATGCTGCTCGGTGGCGTGCATACCGACTTCAAGAACACCGAGTCGCCCCGATCAACGCCTATCACGAGTTCAACGAGCTGACCCGCAACGGCGTGAAGCGCTTCACGACCCCGCTCGGCGCGCAACTACCCGGTGATCAACCTCGAGGTCGGCGGCTTCAAGTACCGCCTCAAGCAAACCTGGCGACCTGCAGAAACTATACGCATGACGAAAAAGACGATCTCCGACGCGACCGTACATGCCGGGTCTCGATGATAGTTCCGTTCGACAGAGCTGCGCGACCTGCTCGGCACGCACACATCCGCGCGCATCACAGGATTGTTCTCTCGCAGGACGAGGGTCACTCGCAGCTCGGACCAAGTTCATGTCGAGGTTGCAACAGATCAAGACGACGGAACGCTCGATCCGAAGGACGCCGAGGCCATCAAGCGGACATCGAGAAGTTCCGATCGTCGGAGCACGTAGGCCTAAACGCGTGTCCGCGGTTCCTACGGATGTTCTCACAATCAACGACGTTCAACAAGGGTTCGGTTTCGGCACTGTTCGCCAAATATTCGCCGGCTGATGGCGGTTTCCGCAACTTGCTCTACAAGCTGCCGCAGGACTTCACCTGGCGACGGTACGAGAACGGGATGTGGTCGGCATCGGCCGATCAACCACTACCCGCGCGGCGGTGGCTTCATGGCGACGCACACCGATGTCGGCACAGCCTCGGTCCAGCTGCCCGACGCGGGCATGGATCGGCCTCGTCCAGCTGCTCCTGCTCCTGACGAAAGAAGGGCGTGGACTACCACGAGGGTGGCGCGTATATCAATCTCGAGGGCGAGCGTTATCTGTTCGAGTCCGAGTGCGAGATCGGCGACGTCGTGATCTACGACGGCCGCGTCACGCACGGCGTCGAGGATCGATCCGATGGAGCCACTCGATCTGAGCTGGTTCGCGGGCCGCCATGTGGCGCTCGTCACGCTGTTCAAACACTTCACGAAAGACAGCGAAGCCGAGTACAGGGCGCTGATGAGGGCGACCGACTCGAAATAGCGACCTCCACCGATTCCTGGTCTTGGCCTCGGCCTCGGCCTTCGTCTCGAGCGTGCGGCCAAACGCCGTCGGTCGAATCGTCGCTTCGCGCCGGCGAGAAGCTAGAGTTGGGACGACGATGGCGTGATAGGTTCGGTGCGTCGAGGTGTCTGGGGGTTGTGACGATCGCGTTTGCGATCACGGCGTGCGGTGACAACCCGGCGGCTCCCTCGACGCCGGCGCACATGATGCCGGCGACGCCGGTGCCGGCAGTGTAAGCTGGTCCCTCCGTGCGCGGTGCTCGGGCTCCCTGGTCCTCCCGCGATCGCTGTGCGGACGACGGCCAACCTGAACCTGCGTGACATTGACGGCGACGGCAACCTCGACCTGATTGCCGCCGACGGTGGAGTGAGTCTGCTTCTTGGCCATGGCGACGGTTCCTTCGGCGCCAGCATCGATTCTCCCACCGACCTGACATCCGGGAGCGTGGTCTCGGTGGCGATCGCCGATCTCGACGGCGACGGAAAGCTCGATCTCGTCGAAGGCATCCAATTCGGTGCGGCCGCAACAGGGTCTGGCTCGGCAACGGGACCGGTGGCTTCGCGCCGCTGGCCGATTATCCGATGGGATGCTCACGTCAACGCGATCGCGCTGGCCAACCTCAACGAGGGACGGCAAGGTCGACCTCGTGCGCGTCGATCCGACGACCAACACGATGAACGTCCATTCGGCAACGGTGACGGTACGTTCGGTGCCGACACCGGTTATACGGTTGGCAGCCAGGCCGCGTACGAAGGCGGCGTCGCGGTCACCGAGTCTCGATGGCGACGGTCATCCGGAACGTCGCGGTCGGAACTGGAACAGCCGCACGATCAGCGTCCTATACGCGGCAACGGCGATGGGACACTTCCAGCCCAACGTCGACTACGACACGAATGGCGGCCCCACCATCATCGCAAGGGATCTAGACGACGATGGCCACGTCGAGCTTGGTAGTTGGCGGCGACTTCGCTTTACGCGTGCTGATGAACAATGGTGACGGCGCGCTTCGCGATCATATCGACTACTCCGTGTCGGACGAGATCACCGCCTTCGCGATTGGCGATGTCGACCTCGACGGCAAGCTCGACGTGGTCGGTGCCGAAGAATCGTCCAACGAGGACGGCGCCATGCTGGTCTTTGCGGGCAATGGCGACGGAACGTTCCAGTTCCGCGGTCGTCACTCCCAGTCTTTGTTGGGCGCAAATGGAATCGCAATCGGCGACATCGATGGCGATCACGCTCCTGATCTGGTGATAGCGAGTTCCGCTCTTCTTGTTTGGCGAGCATCGTCGAGAAGTAACGGCGGCGGCAGCTTCGGCTACAACGCGTACCTGATGGATAGATAGAAGCAAAAGGGATGTCGCCGCTGCAAGATCTCGACGGCGGATGGATATGTCGACCTCGTCTCGACAGGGGGCAGCAGCTCGATCGACGTCGCCCTCGGGAAACCCCAGGGCGCGTTCAAATCGCTGGTCAGCTACCCCGTGGCACCACCACGGGCGCCATCGTCGTCGCCGATATCAACGGGGACGGCCTCTTCGATCTCAATAGATGTCGGTCTTACCCTCGGGAAATGGTCCTGGCGTCAGCGTGCTGCTCGGAAATGGCGATGGGAACGTTTCAAAATCCGGTTGGCCTACGCCGCTCACCGTCCGCGCGATGTACGAATGGGCGATTCGGAGACTTCACCGGTGACGGAAAATCCGATCTCGTTGTCGGCTCCAGCGGATCCGAGGGTATGGGCGGCATGGGCGACGGTAGCGGTGGACCTCTACGCCGGGACCGGCGACGGGACCTTCTACGAGGCCCGTACGAAGTCATGGACTACAGTAGCTATAGACACGATTACTTTGCTGTAGCTCTCGGCGATTTGAAAAACGACGACGGCAGACCAAGACGTTCTGGTTTCCCACGGTCGAGGTCTGTGCGATTCGAGTCCGGCTGCCACAAGGAACGGCCGGGGTCGATGTGCTGCTTAACAAGAACGGTGGTGATGTCGGGGCGCCGATTCGAACCGCGTTGCCCGTTAGCTACTCGTTCCTGTTCGCCGATCTCGATGGGGGACGGGAACTTGAGCATCGTTACCGCGGGAGGGCAGCAAGGCGTGTTAGTCGCGCGGGGCAACGGCGAGTGGCACGTTGCAGCCGGCCTGATGCACCCGGACTCTTCGCTAGCTTCGCTAGCCCAGCAGGATCCCGGACGTCACACGGGGACGGCAAGCTCGACATCGTCTTGTACGACTCCGAATTCACTGGCGGCAACCTGAGCATATTGCCGGGAAACGGTGACGCAACGTTTCGACCGGCTGGATCTATCCCGATGCACTCGGTATCGGACGCGCTACCTTCGCGGACATCAACCGAGATGGTCGCCTGGATCTCGTGACGCCCGACGACACGTTCGGGATCTGGTTTGCTCGCTGCCTACACTGAGCGCGCAAGCCGTCACGGAGAGAGCTCGAATGCTCCCATGTCACGGGCCGCCCCTTGAGGGCGCACGTGCCCATCGAAGTCGATGTCCTCCGTGGATGCAGGATCGGCCGCGCCCACCACTAAGATATCACCAGCTGTGAAACTCGCCGGGTATGACGATCGAGTCATTGATCGAGAGTCCGGCCTCGCAGTTCACAGAGCTGGCGATGACGGTCGAGGAACAAGCGATCGCGACGCTAACAGTCTTGTTCAAGATCATCCGCCGCCCGAGAACTTGTGAACTTCAACTCAACCGTGCCACATCCGCCTTGGGTTAGCGCGACGGCGACATTGATGCTCGCTCCAGAGCCGAAGAGCTGGATCCCCGCAAACCCGTAGAAACACGAATCGGGCGGATCGGTGACGACGAGGCCGCAACCGGTATCCAATTCCGACACCGTCGCCGCGCTCCCCATCTGGCTCGCGTTGATTTCCCAGCCGGACTCGCCTGGGCCCGGCGGTGATGCGATGACGGTCACGCCAACTGACCGCAGGCTCGTGCCGGCACACGTCGTGACAACGATCCCGTTGCATGTATCCACTGTCACGCTTCCAGCAGCCGTACTGACGGTGGTTATGTCCGCGCACAGGTCGGTTGGGTCGGGCGTAGCGTCGACCGCGGGGAAGGTCCGGACGCGTCCGCAAGGGGCGCCGGATAATTGTCGCGGCACGCGGTAACCGAGAGCACCAACAAGCCAGCCCCCAGCTTACACATCCTCCGTACTCTACCAATGATCGCCGGGTTACCGCTCCGAGACCTCGACGTGACGCAGCTCGAAGCCGGCGTGGGTGCCGCGCTTCACCGAGACGATCACGCGCAACTCGCGAACGTCCTCCGGCACTCGCGGTGCTGCCGGCGAACACGAACCTGTGCGCGGAATAGCCGGGGACCAGCGTCACCGGGCCAGAGAAGCCGAACTGTTGCGCCGCGGGATCGAGCCCCCAGCGCCAGCGGATCGATCGGTTGGTCGCGGTCTCGGCGATCACGTAGAGGCCGATGACGTTCTCGGGATCGACCAGCGTGAGGTCGAAACGCGCCGCGGCGAGCCCGTTGACAGGGACCTGAACGCCGGCGTGCTCGCCGTGGCTCTCCGATCGAAGCGCACGGATCGCTGCGCCGCCGCGTCGACCGTGAAGCGAATCCCGCCGTCGACTGGCTCGACCGCGGCCTCGAGGCCGCATCGCGGAACGGGCAAGATGTAGCGGTCGTACGGAGCCGTGAACGCGATCGAGTGGAACGCGCGATCGGAGACATCGGGCGGGCCGGGCAACTCCTCGGCGAACAGCGCGAGTTGTGCTTCAGCAGTTCCATTCGTCGCTGCCGCGCACGAGTGGCGTCGTAACCAGCCGGATACAGCTCGGAGCGCAACGCGATCGGCATTCCGGCGGCGGTGTCTACCAGCGACATCCGGATCGCGGGTCGTGAAGCCGGCGCCGGATCCACTCTTCGAACACCTCGTGCCCGTACGGCGTCGCGACCATGTACGCGTTCGGATTGTCGATCATCTTGCGCAGAAACTCATGGCCGCTGTGGATCCCGAATCGCTCGACATACTCGAACCACGGCGCCGGTAAACGTTCCCCAGCCGCTCGGCAGCGCATCGTAGCCGCGAGGATCCGCGAGCAGCGGATCCATCTCGGCGGTCCCGATGCCCTCCATCACCATGCCGTGGCGCGCGTTCACGCGATCGGCGAACGCGTGGAGCGCCGGGTGATACGGCCATGGCGTCGCGATCGGTCCACATCAGCAGATCGCGCGCCCACGCGAACATGAACAGCGAGACCACGAGCACCGCGAGATCGCCGCGCCGAGGGCTATCTGTCCGAACGCGCGAGCGGGTGGGCGACTCGCGATCTCGCCGGCGATGATCACGAACATGCCGAACGCGGCCACCGTATAGAACGACAGCGACACGCGCTGCGGGAACCGACTCATCGCGGCGATCACCACCGGCACGACCATCAGGAACACCAGGTAGCCGAGGCTGAGCACGACGCCCCGCCTACGATCGATGCCCCCGAGCCATGCGAGCGCGAGGCCGCCGACGATCGCGGTGAGGAACAGCCACACGCTCGCGGCAGATTCGCTCGCGATGCCGCGCAAGACGTCGTAGCCCTCGGCGAGACCGAGCGACGACGGAACACCGCCGGTGTCGGCGAGCCGCTTGACCTTCTCAGTCGAGAACTCGGTGTCGTCCGCCAATAACCAGGTCGAGAAGTCTCGGTACTCGTCGACCGTCCAGCCGGCGCGGGTCAGGAGCTCCGGTGCGCGCGATGTCTAGGGATGCGAACGCCGCAGCGCCGCTGATCCGGCCGCGCTGACGGTTGAACTCCTCGTGAGTCGGCGCCGTGGGATTGCGAGATACGATCTCTGGATCGCGAACACGATCGCGATCGGCGCGAGGAACGCGATCACCGCGCCGGCCGCGGGAGGTGGCGGCGTCGCAGGAAGCGGAGGCCGACCCACACGAGCAGCGGCAACACCGCGGCTGCCACAGCCGCGATCGCCGCCTCGCGAAGCGCGAAGCCCGCGACGAACAGCAGACCGTAGATCACCGCGCGCACGATCGACACGCGCGCTCCCGTCGCCCGGCAGGTCTCGAGGTGAGCGACGAACGCGACCAGCGCGGTGCCCATCGCCGAGATCGATACGGTCGTCCACGTCACTCCAATCGCGAGGATCGCGTGACTGGCCGCGAGTACCATCGCGCCGAGTAACGTCGCGACGCGCCCGAACCCGGGACGTTGGTCGATCAGCTCGAGGCAGCTGTGGATCAGCACCGCCCCGGTCGCGACGATCAGCGCGTAGAGAAACAGCCCGTACCACGGCAGGTCGCGCAACCGGTACAGCGCGACCAGCACCCAGTTCAGCACCGACGACATCCACGGCGTGAACATGCCGAGCCGGAGGTAGAGCACGAACCCCGGATCGTCGTTGACGAGGTAGGCCCGCGGCAGCAGCGCGGCGATCAGCACGACCATCGCCGTCGACACGGCAAGCGCGATCACGACTCGACGAAGCTGGACCCGCGACCCCACCATGGCTGCGACTCTCCTAGTCGATTTCTCCGGTCATGTCCATGAGACTCCTGGCCTTCGATCGGCTGACCGCACGCGCGAGTGCTAGGGTCGGCGCAGCATGGATCGCCGAGAGCAGGTGCTCGATCGAATTCGGCCCGCCCTCGTCTGCCCGGCGTGCCGGACCGAGCTCGCAGGCGAGTTGCGGGGCGATCTGCGCTGTGCCTCGTGCCAAGCGATCGCGCGCCGCGAGCGCGGTGCGTTTCACTTCCGCGGCCTGTCCGACGACACCCAACAACAGGACTGGCTCAACGCCGCCAAGGCCAAGGCCAAGCACGCGCTGGGTCGGTTCTATCCGGTGGCGATCGATGCGCTCGCGCCGGTCTACTCCAAGCCGGGTGCACGCGGCTTCGTCGCGACGTTCGGAGCGGATGACCTCATCTGCGACCTCGGATCCGGCACGAGCACGTACGGCGACAACGTCGTGTCGATCGACGGCTACGCCTACGACAACGTCCACGTGATCTGTGACCTCGCCGCGTTGCCGTTCGCGGACGGCTCGGTCGACGGCATCATCAGCCAAGCGGTGCTCGAGCACGTCCCCGACCCGGCCGCTCACGTCGCCGAGATGTTTCGCGTGCTGCGCCCGGGTGGTCGCGTGCATTGCTTCTTCCCATTCATGCAGGGCTTTCACGCATCGCCCCACGACTACAGCCGGATGACGGTCAACGGGCTCAAGCACCTGTTCGCCGACTTTACCGATTGCGAAACCCGCGTCGCCGGCGGCCCGACGTCGGGGTTGCTCTGGACGCTACAAGAATGGATCGCGATCGCCGGCTCGTTCGGCAGCGAGCGGCTGTATCGCGCGATCGTGCCGCTCACCTGGGTGCTCTCTCCGCTCAAGTACATCGACGTCGTGCTGATGAAGCATCCATCGGCGCACGTGATCTCGTCGGGGTTCGTGATCGAGGGGACGAAGCCCGCCTAGGCTACTTCACCTTCTCGATCACGAGCTCGTGCAGCGCGATCCGCGCGCCGCCGTGATTGGTCGCGATGGCCTCGATGTTGTTGCGGCGCGTCGCGAGCTTGACCCGCATCCGGACGACCTCCGAGCGACCGCGATCCAGCTTGCTCGCGTCGACCTTCGCACGCGCGAGGAACGTCGGGCCGCCGGTCGCGGTAACCACGAAGTCGATCTCCCCGGTGGACTCGACGCCGGAGCCGATCCAGCTGATGTCGTAGGTGCCTTGCGGCAACGCGATGTATGGACCGTAGACGATCGTGCCTGGCTCCCCAGTCGCCACGAGGTCGCCACCCGCGAGCACCGCCTTGTCGTGGATGAGCTGTAGGTGCTTCGCCGCAAGATGCATCGGAAATACCGCGTCATCGCCATCGCGGATCGGGAGCTCGAGCCAATCCATGTCAGTGTCGGCGGTGCGGTAGATGTAGATGTCGTAGGTACCGCCCACGGCGAAGCGCTCTAGCTCGGGGCCGAGCGTCAGTTGGATCGCATCGCGCTCGACCTTGCTGCGCCCGGCGACCACGAAGAATCGATCGGGCACGGTCGCGCGATCGAAGCAGCTCGTGTCGGTGAGCCAACGCGATGGAATGATCGCGTGCCAGAACGTGACCGGGCAAGCGACCACCTCGCCGCCCGACTCGAGCGTCAACAGGCTCGCCGCCAGGTGGATCGCGAACCCGCGGTGCAGCCCGCGCTGTGCCAGCGCGTCGGCAATCGGTGCGATCGCGAGCGCGTCGGGTCGCATCGCGGCGAGCGGCGGCTGCGGACGCGCGTCCGGCACCGCAACGAGCGCGGCGATCGGGATGGCGACGAGCCATCCGGTCGCGAACCGGCGCACGAGCATGCGCGCGTCACCGAGGGTATCGACCGCGATCAGCACCGCGAGCCCCACGATCGTGACGAGGCTCGGGATCAGATACCGCACCGACGTCACGTTGCTGAGCACGGTCCCGAACACCGAAAGCGCGAGCACGATGACGAGCTGCACGACGACGATCGCGCCGACGAACTTGCGCGCCGTGATCGCACGCGAGCTGACGACGTCGCGAACCAGGAGCGCGATCGCGCCGGTGACGAGCAAGAGTCCGGGCAGCGCGCGCACTGCGGACTCGTCGCCGCCGCACAGCGCGACGAGCCCATCGCGCAACAGGCGCAGGTTCATCGCGATGCGCTTGGCGTCAGCGAGCTCGAACGCCACGTAGCCGGCCGGATACGCGAACGTAACGACGGGCACGAGCACGAGCTTGTAGATCGCGAACGCGACCAGCCACGCGCCGAGTGCTGTGCCCGCGACGGTGCCGCGCATCCGCAGGCTGACGTCGCGCCACGGCCACGCGCAAGCCACGAGTACCGGGGCGATCATGAACACGATCGTGCGAGACGGGTTTTCCATCGCGAACACCGCCACGAGCGCCCCGCCGAACAACAAAGCGCGCCTGCGACCCGTGCCATCCGCGAAGCTCGCGAGTTGGGTGAACGCGAGCAGATACATACACGCGCCGAAACCGTACGCGAGCTGGACGTACTCGAAGTCGATGTGCGAGTGCGACCATGCCATCGAGGCCGCGATCGACGCGAACACCGCGATCCAGCGCGCGCTCGCGAGCCGGCGATAGGACGCGGTGAAGACGACGAGCTGAAACGCGAACCCGAGTACGAGTGACATCCACAAGCTCGCCTTGCCGACACCGGCGATCGCGACCGGCAGCAGCGCGAGGAGGTGTTGCCCGATCACCCAGATCTCGCCGTTCGCGTAGTACCAGTCGGTCGCGACCGGAGACTTGGCGTGCAACGCCTTGTCGGCCAGGAATACGATCACCGTGTCGTCGGGGTGAAGGCGCGCCGTGAAGGCAAACCCGAACACGTAGATCGCGACCGCCGCGAACACGAGGCCGGTCGCGACCACCACGATCCGCAACCATGGCTGCAGCGGCTGCGTCATGACGGGGGCGCGCAGAGCGGCTCGATCGCGAGCGACCTGACATCGGCGCGCGCCTCGTTCTTGTCGAACCGATGCTTCGTGAACGTGAGGGTATTGATCCCGGCGTGGACCACGTTCTGCGGAATGACGAACGAGGGCCGGCTCGTGGGCTCACACGGTTCGCTCGTGAAGTCGCCGACCGAGACCTCGAGCACCGCGGGCGCGACCAGCTCGAACGTCACGCGCACGTCGCAGGCGCGCCCGAGGCGGACCAACAGCTGGGCACGCCGCACCTCTTCGCCGTCGAGAGCGACCAACCCGCGACGGGTCATCATGGTCTCGCACGCGTTACCACGCGGCTCGCCCGGCCTCGTCTCGCGCGATGGGTTCGCGCACGGTACGTAGCCGTCGAGGCTGAACACGGTGACGTTCTGCTTCGTCGTCCAGCTGCCGCCCCAGCCGAGCAGTCGCGGAATCGCCGACGCCGGATTGGTGGGCGCGAGCTCGTGCGCGACCGGCACCGTGCGCGCGATCGCATCGAGCACCGCGGCGCGTTCGATCCGGTAGACGTCGAGGGTGCCGAGATGGAGCACGCGCCTCGCACCGATCGCGGTGAGGTTCGGCACCACCTTGCTCGCGGCGCGCAACGCCGATCGGGTCTTGAAGACAACGGCGTGCGCGTAGTCCGTGCCGGTGGCTGCCAGCGCTTTGAGGACCTGGCGCGAGGCTGCCACCGCGTCGCCTGTGGTCGGCGCGGCCATGCGATGCCGGCCGAACGCGAGCTCGACCGGGCCGTCGACCGGGAGGTTCGACAGGATGAAGTCGTCGCGGTCGTAGGCGTCGAGGTACGCGTTTGCCCGCGCGACATCGTCGCGATCGAGCAGCGAGCGCGGGTGCGCGAGGATCGTGTAGCCGGCCCACGCAGGCACGAACGCGAGCCACGCGATCGCGAGCCCTCGGCCGACTGCGGGGTGCTCGAGCAAGTGCGATACGGCGAGCGCCGAGCCGATCGCGTAGAACGGCAGCATCGCTTGTGCACCGAGCATCTGGCCGAGGTCGGCGCGGGGATAGACGAGCACCGAGAGCAGCGCCGCGACGAACAGCCACGCCTCGCCGAACGCGGCCTGCAACGAGCGAGTGCGCGCCGCGCGATAGAGCATGTACGCGGCGGCCGCCCAGAACATCGGCGTGAACAGCACGGTGAAGCGTCGGACGAGCGCGAACGCGGGCACGACGATATGCGCCGGCGGCGCGTGGCTGATCACGAATTCAGCGAGCTGGTTCGGCGCGTCGGCCGGGCTCGCCCACGCTCGCAACGCGAGGCCGCCCGCGCAACCGATCGCGAACGCCACGATCGCGATGCTTCGATCGTGCTCGGAGCGCCGGAGCGCGAACCACGCAGCCGCCGGCAAGAACAGCCAATAATCCGCCGAGCTCGCGAAGCACGCGCACGCGGCGACCAGCGCGAGCGCCGAGTAGCCGAGCTTGCGAGTCGCGAGCGCGCGAGCCAGCGCGGCGAGCGCGACGAACGCGGAGGCTTCCGCGACCGGCATGCCGTCGAGGCTGTCGGCGTACATCAGCCAGAGCAGATTCGTCGCTGCGAACGCCGCGGCGAGCAGGCCGACGGTCTCGTTCCAGGTCCGGCGCGCGTAGTCGTAGAGCGCCGCGATCGCGACCGCCGAGCCGGCGAGCGCGAGCAACCGCAGCGTGACGAGCCCGCAGCCGCCGAACCGGCCGAGGAGCACGTCGGCATCGGCACCCGGATCGCCGAGGTCGAGGCGAAGCGGCTCGGTGACGTGGAGCACGAGATAGCCGAACGCGAGCGCGACGCTGCCGAGCACGTAGGCCCGCAGAAAGCGGGACGTTCTCGTGTCTTGTCGCTCGCGCACCACGGCCCGGTGACCTCATACCACGCCACCTTCGACGGCGACTATGGTAGAGCCTCCGCCGTGGAGAACACGATCGTGCCCATGAAACCGACGCTGATGTCGCGGCTCCAGCTGCGGCCGGAGTTCCATCGCGCGATCAAGGCGCTGAAGCTCGTCGAGCTCGCGTCGACCGTGCTGTCGGTGCGGCCGCTCAAGCGCACGCTCCCGAACGGCTCGCGCTACCGCGTGCGCTACGGCGAGAGCCTGCTGATGGCCGACGAGATCTTCAAGCGCCAGGTCTATCGCGATCCGTTCGTCGATCGCGAGGTCCGCACGTTCGTCGACCTCGGCTCGAACGTCGGCTACTTCACGTGCTACGCGATGGATCGCATCAACCGGCGCGATGCGATCGGGCTCTCGGTCGACGCGAATCCGAAGATGGCCGCCGAAACCAAGTGGCACGTCGAGACCAACGGCTGGACGAACGTCGCGCCGCTGTGGAACGTCGTCGGCTTCCCGCTCGATGTCGCGGAGGGCAGCTTCTACCTGAACCCGTCGAACATCTCGGGCTCGGCGACGACGCTGAACCCGAACATCCCGGCCAAGGGCGAGCAGCAGAAGATCGAGGTACCGACGATCGATCTCAACAAGGCGTGGCGCGATCACGCCGGCGATCGCCCGGTCGACGTCATGAAGGTCGACGTCGAGGGCTTCGAGGTCAAGGTGCTCGAGACCATCCCGGAGCTGCTGAAGAGCACGAACAGCGTCGTACTCGAATGGCACAAGTGGATCACGCCGCGCGATCCGGTCGACGACGTGCTCGGCCGCGCAGGCTTGCGCTTCGTCAAGGTCGTGAACGAAGACCCGCACTGCGGCGTCGCGTTTTACGAGCGCTAGATCGAGCGACGCGACAAGCGCGACGACGTGGGCGAGGACGTAGTCGCGCTCCACGACCCGAGCATCGACGCCGTCCCGGCTCGCGACCCTCGTTATCTGTGCCTTCGACGTCACTGGTGCACGACGTTCTGCAGTTCCGCCGGCGGTTGATCCCAACGAACCCACCACCTGGCGTCGCGGTACGACGAACCGTCGTGCCCCGGTTCGAGATCGATGTCACTGGTCGGCATGGCCAGAGGTTCGAGTCGATGTTCAAGCCCGGCGATGTGGAGGGTATCGGCGATCGATCCAATTCGACGAAGCGCAGGCCCCCATGATAAGGCGCGCGCGTAGGCCATCAATCGCGCCGCGTCGACCCCCTTGGAGGCTGCCGCACCGATCGCCTCAGCAAGAATCGCCACGCCTCCGACAAGCCGGGGTCGCGCCGCCGCGTCGAGCAGGGATCGTTCGAGATCCGAGATAAATACGCCGTCCTGCTTCTTGGCGCCTACGCTGACGGCTGTCTCGGACTCCTGCACGACCTTGAGTCGGCGCCCGGAGAGCGTGACGGTGCGCGTCGGCTTGGCGAGCGCGACCTGGATCCAGCGCGAGGAGTGCGCGAGGAGATCGAGTTGATCGAGCGCGGTCCGGTACGCCACGCGATGTAGGACATCGCCAAAGCCGGCGGCAACCGAGAGAAGGATGCTCTCCGCAGCAGCGGTGGTACCGAGCGTCCCGAGCTGCCGGATCGCGTAGTGCCCGCGTCGAACGCGATCGAGCAGGCCGTCCCGCACGAGTCGGGCGAGGAGATTTCCACTTGCTGCTGCGGATAGTCCCAGGCGCGCAGCCGCCTCTGAACCGCCAGACGGCTCTAGTAATTGAACACGAGCGTGCCGACGAACAGCGACGTGTTCATCGACGTCGCGACGGTCGCAGCATCGTCGTGAACGACGAACGAGGGCGTCGCGGGCTCGGGCGCGAGCGCCGACGCGGGTGGATGCATCGCGGAGCACGCCCCGTCGGCCATCGCTGCTGGACAGACCGTGGTCGGCCGGAACGCGCCGACGCGAAACCCGAGCTTGTTCAGCCCCTCGCGCGTCAGCTTGCTCGGGACCTCGAGATGCACGCGTTGCCACCCGGTGTGGCTCACCGTGTAGGTCCCGATCAGGTGCGTCTTTCGGTCCGACGCCTGGTCGTAATAGTAGAGGTCGAGGTTCCAGTAGAACTGCACGGTCGTCGCCGCCGTGCCGTAGATGTCGAGGTCGATCGACGTCGGTCGGCGGTCGTCGAGGAAGAACGTCGTGCTCGTGTCTTCCCACGGCTTCATCGGTTTCTCGCCGGCGAATCGCGCGCGCGTCACATCCGTCGCAGCTACGGCGGGCTTGCCTTCGAGCAAGAAGTAATCGCCCCAACCGTGCGGCGTGTAGATAACGTTGTCGACGCGGCCGAGCTCGATCCGATCGGGGCTGTGGCCCATCGCGAGCACCGCCGCTCGGTCGGTCAGGCGGTACACCGACGATGCTTTCGGCCGCGGCTTGACGTTGTACTTCGGGTAGCCCTTCGTCTCGCTCTTGTGAAACACGAGATCGTAGCCGGGGAGCTTGCCGTCGAATTTTTGCAATCGGGCGTAGCCTTCGAAGCCCGGCGCGGCGAACGCGAACACGCCGTCCGTGGGGTCGACCATGATCTCGGCGCTCTCGAGATAGACGTCTTCGATCTCGAGCTTGTGATCGAACAGGAAGCTGTAGATGTGCATCGGCCACTCGGGGACCGGAATGTTCTTGCGATCGCTGACCCACGCGACCTCGCCTTGCGGCGACAGGGACGCGACGATGCCCTTGCGCTGGCGAAGCACGTCGTAGACCGCCGGGTCGGCCGGATACCACAACAGGTTTAGATGCTTCACGTAGGTGTTCGGGCGGAACAGCACGATCGCGAGCACGGCGACGACTACGACGCCGCGGCAGAAAGTGGGGATGCGCAAGATCGGGCGATACAGGAGCAACACGACCGGGGAGATCGCCGCGATCAGCCAGTATCGCGAGACGAACGCCTCGGTCGTCACGAACAACTGATTCGTATCGATCGACTTCGCACCGAGGTTCCACGCGAGCAACGCGACGATCCCGAGCGCGATGATCACCCCCCACGCCGGCTTCAGTCTCGCTATGCCCTCGGGCACCCACGCGATCATCAGCGCGATCGCGCGCCCGCATACGATCCAGATCACCGGCAGGAAGAACGACAGGTAGTGGCCGTAGCCATAACCCTGGTAGCCGTAGAGCGGCAGGACCACGAAGTTCAAGACGACGATGAACCCGATCATCGCTCCGAGCTTGCGCACCGCTGCGCTGCGCGCGTCGAGATCGAGTTGGTCGTCCGACGGCGGCGCATCTTCGGCTGCGGCTGGCTTCTTGCGACCCAGCCACGCGAAGAACCCGACGCCGAGCGCGATCTCGAGAGGCCACGCGTGGATCAGATTGCGGATCGTCGCGACCCACGACGTCGTGAACTTCGCGATCATCTCGTGAGGCGCCTTGTCGATCAGGACGCCGAGCGAAAGCGGGTGGCCCGGCTCGGAGTACTTCCACCACGTGTCGGTGTCCATCGCGAACCGCGTGCCGAGCGGTTCCTGGTACATCGCGTTCGCGCTGAAGAACGGCGAGCCCCACTCCGACATCGAGTGGATCACGAACGGCAGACACCACAGCACCATGACCGCGAAAGCGATGCCTTCACTTCGCACGAACGAACGCGCCGCCGCTCGCAGGCCTTCGGTTCGCCAGAGTCGCCATAGCCGTCGAGCGACCGTGAAGCTGAAGTACAGGATGAAGCCGCCGCCGATGTTTGGCCGATCGAGCAACAGCCAGCCGAGCAGCGTTCCGGCGACGAGCGCACGCTTCCACGACATCACCGCGCCCTGCCGAAACCACCCGAAGAACACCGCGAGCAGCCCGGTGGTCAGCAACATCATGTCGCCGTCCTTGAGGTACAGGTAGACGTACGTCAGCGGATGCGCTAGCGCGATCAGCAACGCGAACAGCGCGGCCCAGCGGTCGTTCCACACCGATCGGGTCAGCCAGTAGATCATCACCATCAGGGCGACGAAGCAGATCAAGTTGTAGCCGAGGATGCCCATCTCGTACCCGTGCTGCCCGGTGACCGTGTACAGCGCGGCGATCGCGTACGCGGTGAACGGGAAGCGGTCGGCGTTGACCCAGTTCTCGTCGTGCAGCTTGCCGCGGTGATCGTAGAAATCGATCAGGAACGTCGGCAGATCATTCGCGGTGTAGCCGCGGCCTTCGGCGATGTTCTTAGCGACGTAGGCCGTGCGTCCGCTGTCCGTCATCCTGACCTCGTGCGCGGTCTCGGCGCTGAGGTAGTTCATCTTCCATAGCGCGAAGATCGACAGCAGCACGATCAGGACCGTGCAGACCGCAAGCTCGATGATCAGAGCGCGGCGCGGATGAGGCGAAGCCTCAGACATTGGCCGGGGGAATCTAGCGGGTTTCTGGCCGCGTCGGGTGCGTTGGGCGCCCCAGTCGCTACTCCACATGCAGGCGTTGCAACGCCCCGACAGCCACGATACCAAGGCGGCAGTGGTGCATCTCCGGGCCCTCCTCGACCAGCTGCGCGGCAAGCGCGTGGTCGTCGTCGGCGACGTGATGCTCGACGAGTACTTGAAGGGCGATGTCGCGCGGATCTCGCCCGAGGCGCCGGTGCCGGTGCTCGAGGTCCGCAGTCACGACTATCGGCTCGGCGGCGCGGCCAACGCGGCTGCGAACATCGCGGCGCTCGGCGGCGCGACGACGTTGGTCGGCGTGATCGGCCACGACGAGACGGCGCAGGTCCTGATCGCCCAGCTCGCGAGCCACGCGATCGCAGCCGAGCTCGTGCCCGACGCGGGCCGTCCGACGAGCAAGAAGACGCGGCTGGTCGCTCAGCAGCAGCAGATCGTGCGCGTCGACCTCGAGCAGCGCGCGCCGATCGGCGGCGAGGTCGCGGCTAACGTGCGCGCGGCGATCGATCGTGCGCTCGTCGGTGCGCACGCGATCGTCGTGTCGGACTACGCGAAAGGGGTCGTGACCGCGGAGATCGCGCAGTATGCAATTCGCGCGGCGCGCGCGGCCGGCGTCGCCTCGATCGTCGATCCGAAACAGCGCGGCTTCGCGGCCTATGCCGGCGCCACGGTGATCACGCCGAACCTGCACGAGCTCGAGGGCGCGGCGCCGCATCACGCGACGTTCGAGATCGAGCGCGCGGCGATGTCGCTGTTGCCGCTGATCGACGGCAGCGCGCTACTCGTCACGCGCAGCGCCGATGGCATGACGCTCTACCGCACCGGCGCCGCGTCGTTTCACGTGCCCGCGATGGCGAAGGAAGTGTTCGACGTCACCGGCGCCGGCGACACGGTGGTCGCGACGGTGGCGCTCGCGTTGGCCGCGGGGGTCGCGATCGAGCAGGCGATCGAGCTCGCGAGCGTCGCGGCGGCAGTCGCGGTGTCGAAGCGCGGAACCTCGACGGTCAGTCCCGCCGAGCTCGCGGCGGCGCTGCCCCAATAAAGGAGCGGCTTCGCCGTCATGGTTCCCTCCCCAACCCCTGCCGCTTATACCGACCGTGTGCGCTACGCGCTACGGTCTCCTAGCGAGCCATGACCGCGGACCGGGCTCTGCGCACGGTGACGATCGCGGTCGCGATCGCGGTCGCGGCGATCGGGCTCGCGTTGCCGCACTCGATCGTGCTCGGCGGCGCGGCGTGGCTCGTCGCGCTGTTCCTCGCGCTGTCGGGTTGGGGATGGCTCGTCACGCGGGTCGCGCACATCGACGATGTCGACTTCGGCCTGCGCACCGCGTGGGGGGTCGCGGCGTATCTCGGCGTGGCCGGCGTGCTCGTCATGATCGGCATCTGTTCGCGCGGCATGATCCTCGGGCTCGTCGCGGTCGGGCTCGCGGGCTTTGGCTGGCGCGAGCTCGTGACGCCAGAGCCGATCGCGGAACGGTTGCGTGGAGCGGCCGCCTTCGCGCGCGCTCGCCCGTTCGTCTCCGCGCTCGCGATCGCGGGCGGGCTGGTCGCGGTGATCGTCATCCTCGGCGCGATCGTCCAGCTCGAGCGCAACCCGTGGGACGACGACCTCGCGTACACGCCGCTCGTCCGGCGCTTGCTCGACACCGGCAACCTGATCGAGCCGTTCTCGTTTCGCCGGCTCGCCGCGTACGGCGGCCAGACCGCGTTGCAGGCGCTCGGCGCCGCGCGCGGCAACCTCGCCGCGGTTCACCTCGTCGATCACGGCTTGTGCTTCGGGCTCGTGCTCGCGCTCGTCGTCGGGCACGCGCGGGCACGCACCCCGGCGCTGTGGCTCGGCTTGACCGTCGCGCTGCTGTTGCTGCTACCGGACATCTCGATCAACACCGCGAGCTACTGGAGCGGCGCGGCGTGTTTTCTCGCGCTCTATCGCACGATCGAACAGTCCGACGAGCGACCGCGCACCGCGTTCGCGATCGCCGCGCTCGTCGCCGCCGCGACCTGCACGTTGCGCCATAGCTACCTGCCCGTCGTCGTGTTGTTCCTCGTGTTCGTCGCCGGATCGCGGATCACGCGCGCGGCCTCGGAGTCCTCGTGGCGCGAGGCGTGGCGCGCCGAGTGGCGGCGCTGGCGAGTCGCGCTCGCGGTCGTCGTGCTCGTGCTCGTGCCGTGGTGTCTCGCCGCGTTCTCGTCGAGTCGCACGTTCTTGTTTCCGCTGATGCAGGGCACGTGGAACCACGGGCTGTCGCTCGATCCGTCGGCCTGGACGTGGACCGATTCGCTGTCGCACGTGATCGCGTGCTGCCTCGAGGTCCAGCCGATCGCGGTCGGCATCGTGCTCGCGGTGCTCGCGCCGTTCGTCGTCGATCCGCGCCCCGGCCGGCCGCTAACCTCGATGTTCGTCGCGGCCGGCCTGGGGTTCTTGCTGCTCGTCCATGGCTTCGGCAGCGCCGACGCGCTGACGCTCTGGCGTTACGCGTTCGGCTACACGCTGCCGCTCGTGCTCGTGCTCGCGCTCGAAGCCGCAGCCGATCCGGCGCCGATCCGGGTGACCGCGCTCGGCCGCTGGGTGCTGCTCGCCGCGCTCGTGATCCAGGTCGGGTTCGCGCGGACCGGCGTGGTCAAGCGCTACGCCGGGATGTTCCGCGACCTGCGCGACGCGATCGCCGACGGTGGCGGCGCGCCCGAGCGCGAGATGGAGCACGAGCGCTATGCGGCGATGCAGGCGAGCGTCCCCGCCGGCGCACGGCTCGCGGTCATGGTCGATGACCCGGCGTACCTCGACTTCAACCGCAATCCGATCGCGAACCTCGACACGCCCGGGTTCGCGAGCCCGGGCACGCAGCTCCCGTCGTTCTGCGGTGCCGAGGCGATGCGCGCGTACCTGCTCGATCAAGGCTATCGCTATGCCGCGTTCGTGAAGTCGGATCGCTCGCGCTACTTCTTTCGCCGCGGGTTCTGGGTGTGGCGGCTGTTCAACGACGCCGAGATCTTTCAGGCGATGAGCGCGTACGCGATCGATACGATCGACAACTTCGCGACGCTCGCCGGCAGCTCCCACGTGCTCTACGACGACGATGGCCTCGTCGTGCTCGATCTCGACGCGCGTCACGAGCCGGCACTCGAGCTCGATCCCGACGACGAAGCGCTCCGCCGCGGCCGCTTCGTGCGCGCGCTCGCCGACCGCGAAGGCTTGCACGCCGAATGGGCGCTGAGCTCGCGCCGCGACATCGTGATCGAGGACGGGCTCAACGGCATCACGTACGTCGACCCCGCGGCGATCGCGGATCCGCACTGGAACGACGTCTACGATCGCGGGCACGAGCCGACGTCCGGTGTGCCGGTGAAGTGGATGCAACGCCGCGTCCATTGGCGAGTCAGAGGCGATCGCGCGATGCACCTGATGCTGCGCGGCCACGTCAACCTCAACGCGCTGTACAGCCGGCCGCGGCTCGACGTGTCGCTCGCCGGCGAGCTGATCGCCTCGACCGTGGTCGACATCCGCGGCAACTACATCGTGGACGTCATCGTGCCGGTCGAGTTGCTCGACGGTTGGTGCGATCTCTACGCGGTGTGGAACACGATCGGCCAGCCCGAGAAGGACGTCAAGGATCTCCGCGTCGCGCGCCTCGAGGAGCTGGTGTGGGAGCCGCGGTAGTCGCCGGACTCGCGATCGGCGCGCCGTGGCTCGCGTGGATCGGCGGCTCGACCGGCTTCGTCGCGATCGCGCTCGTCGCGGCGTTTCATGGTTGGGGCCGGCTCGTCGCGCGGCTCGCTGGTCGCGACGTCGGCGCGATGCTGACGATCTGGTGGGGCATCGCGGCGATAATCGCGCTGTCCGGCGCCGCGATCGCGCTGCACATCTACGATCCGACCGTGCTCGTCGTCGCCGGCGTCGTCGCACACACGATCTGGCTGTTGCTCGCGCCGCGTCCACCGTCAGTCGCGAATCGCTATCTGATCGTGCCCGGCGCGATCATCGCGCTGCTCGCGGTGCTGCACGTGCTCGGCGCGGCCGGTGCGGTTTCGGGTCACGCGTTCGACGACGACGGCAACTTCGCCGCGCAGCTCAAGCGCCTGGTCGACACCGGTGCGCTCGGCGATGCGATCGGCTATGCGCGCAGCGCTCAGCTCGGCGGCCACGCCGCGATCGCCGCGCTCGCGACCGGCTTCGGCGGCGCGGAGCTCGCCCATGTCGTCGACGCGCTCGCGTTTCCACTCGTGCTCGCACTCGTCGTGACGCGGATCGCACCGCGCGACGCGGGCTCGGCGTTATGGACCACGCTCGTCGTCGTGCTCGGCTCGATCGCCGCGACCGCGTACCCGGAGCTCGCGACCGCGTGGCTCGCGATCGGGTTCGTCGTCGCGCTCGCGCTGACCGCGTACGGCGACCGCGAGGATGATGCGTGGCCGACCGATGCGCATCTCGCCGCGCGCACCGCCGTGCCCTGTGCGCTGTGTGCCGGCGCGTTGATCGCACTGCGCGCAGAGCTCGTCCCGATCGCGATGATCGGGCTGTGGTACGCCTGGTGGCGCCGCCGTCGCTCGCTCGCGTTCGACGTGTCGCGCATCGCGGTGCTCGTGCTCGGTGCGGCGCTCGCGGTGCTCGGCTTCGCGTTGGCACGCCACGCAGCGTTTGCGTCGGCGCGAGTCCCTGCGCGTCTGCTCGGCGCTGGTCACTCGGGCTACGTCGCGCACCTCGTGTGGCCGTCCGCGCTCGCGACGGTGCTCGTCGTCGCGATCGCGCTCGGTCGACGCCGCGATCTCGGCGCGCCGACGCTCGTACTCTCGGCGCTCGGCGCGATGCTGATCTTCGAGGCCCGCGAAGCGCCCGGCCGCACGAGCTGGGCCTGGCACTACATCGAGCTCGCGAGCGACGTCGGCTATGGCGAGCACCGAGCGCCCGAGGGTGGCGACTACGAGCGCTTGCTCGGGCGCGTGCCCGACGGCGCGACCGTCGCGGTGTGGGTCGGTCGGCCCGAGCTCCTCGACTATCGGCGGCATCGCATCGTGGATCTTCGTACGCCGCACACCGCGGCGCTGCGAGGCTCGCTCGACAAGCTGATCACCGCGACCGGCGCGAGCTGGCTGCTCGTCGAGCGCGACGACACCGACCTCGCCGCAGACCGCACCGCGATCGCCACCCGCGACGGGGTGAGCCTGATCGACCTGCGTGTTACAACCCGACCCGTTCGATGAAGACCTTGCCGACCACGCTGCCCGGCGTCGTGATGATCGAGCTCGACGTGTTCGGCGATCATCGCGGTCGGTTCATGGAGACGTATCGGCGCGATCGATATGTCGAGCACGGCATCGGGGTCGGCGTCGAGTTCGTGCAAGACAACTTCTCGTCGTCGCCGCAGGGCATCCTGCGAGGCCTGCACTATCAGCTCCATCATCCCCAAGGCAAGCTCGTCCACGTCACGCGCGGCGAGGTGTTCGATGTCGTCGTCGATCTGCGCCGTGGCTCGCCGACGTTCAAGCAATCGTTCGGCACGACGTTATCGGCGGACAACCATCGCCAGATCTGGGTGCCGCCCGGGTTCGCGCACGGCTTCCTCGTACTCTCCGAGCAAGCCGACTTCGCGTACAAGGTCACCGCGAACTACGATCCGAGCGACGAGCGCGCCGTGATGTGGAACGACCCGGAGCTCGCAATCGCGTGGCCGATCGCGGGCGCACCGACGCTGTCGAAGAAAGACGCCGCGGCCGCTTCGCTGCGCACCGCCGAGCTGCCGCTGTACACGCCATGAAGACGCTCGTCATCGGCTCACGCGGCCAGCTCGGGCGAAGCGTCGCGCGGCGCGGCGGTGCGATCACCGGCATCGATCTACCCGAGCTCGATATCTGCGATGCCGCAGCGGTCGCGCGCGTGCTCGATCGCGATCGGCCCGCGGTCGTGATCAACGCCGCGGCTTACACGGCGGTCGACCGGGCCGAGTCCGAGCGCGATCGCGCGTTCGCGGTCAACCGCGATGGCGCCGGCATCGTCGCGAACGCTTGTGCGCAGCGGCGGATGCGCTTGCTCCACGTGTCGACCGACTACGTGTTCGACGGCAGCGCGACCCGGCCGTACCGCGAGGACGATCCGCTCGCGCCGCTCGGCGTCTACGGCGCGAGCAAGGCCGAAGGCGAGCAAGCGGTGCACGAAGCCGGCGGCACGGTCGTGCGCACGTCCTGGCTGTTCGCCGAGGGCGGCCCGAGCTTCGTCCACACGATGGTGCGGCTCGCGCGCGAGCGCGAGGTGTTGCGCGTCGTCTCCGATCAGCGCGGTTGCCCGACGTACGCCGGCGACCTCGCCGACGCGCTGATCGAGCTCGGCGCGCGACCGGAGCTCGCGGCGACCTACCACTACTGCAACCACGGCGAGACGACGTGGCACGGGTTCGCGCGAGCGATCGTGGAGTCGGTACGCGGGGCCGGCCGCGTCGCGTGCGAACGGGTCGAGGCGATCACGACCGCCGACTATCCGACAGCCGGCGAAGCGCCCGGCCTACTCGATCCTCGACACCGCACGGATTCGCGACCTCGGCATCGAGCCGCCGCACTGGCAGCTCGGCTTGCACCGCGTGATCGCGCACGCGCTCGCGGAGGGCTAAGCATGCGTCGAGTCATCGTCACCGGAGGAGCCGGCTTCATCGGGTTCAACTACGTGCGCGAGCTGCTCGTCGCCGAGCCCGCGACCGAGGTCATCGTGCTCGACAAGCTGACGTACGCGGGCAACCCGCGGTCGATCGCCGAGCTCGCGGCCGAGCCGCGCCTCGAGTTCGTGCAGGCCGATATCTGCGATCGCGCGATCGTGCGCGATCTGCTCGAGCGCGCGCAGCCCGCCGCGGTCGTGCACTTCGCGGCGGAGAGCCACGTCGATCGATCGATCGACGGCCCGAGCGACTTCATCCAGACCAACATCGTCGGCACGTTCAGCTTGCTCGAGGAGTGCCGGCGCTACCTCGCGGCGAGCCCCGATCCGAGCTTTCGGTTCCTGCACGTCTCGACCGACGAGGTGTTCGGCGCGCTCGGCCCGACCGGCGCGTTCTGCGAGGACACCGCATACGATCCGCGCTCGCCGTACTCGGCGTCGAAGGCGTCGAGCGATCACCTCGTGTCGGCGTACGTCCACACGTACAAGTTCCCGGCGGTGACGACGAACTGCTCGAACAACTACGGGCCGTATCAGTTCCCCGAGAAGCTGATCCCGCTGACGATCGCGAACGCGCTCGCGGGCAATCGCCTGCCGGTCTACGGCAAGGGCGAGAACATCCGCGACTGGATCTACGTCACCGATCACTGCGCCGCGGTGCGCGCGGTGCTCGCGAACGGCGCGGTCGGCGAGTGCTACCTCGTCGGCTCGCGCAACGAGCGCACGAACCTCGACGTCGTGCACACGATCTGCGACGTGCTCGACGAGCGCCGGCCGCGCAGCGCCGGCTCGCATCGCGACCTGATCGAGTTCGTCGTCGATCGCCCCGGCCACGACTTCCGTTACGCGATCGATCCGACCCGGATCGAGACCGAGCTCGGCTGGCGAGCGTCGACCCCGTTCGCCGACGGTATCCGCCGCACGATCGACTGGTACCTGGCGAATCGCGCGTGGACCGATGCGATCAAGTCCGGCGCGTATCGCGAACGGCTCGGAGTCGGGTGACCCCCGCGCGCCGTCGCTGGCTCGTCGGGTGCGGGCTCCTGCTGATCGCGCAACGCATCCTGCTCGCCGGCCAACAGATCCGCTGGTTCTGGGACAGCGAGGCGTATCTCGAGCAGGCGCGGCAACCGTTCGATTGGTCGCAGATCTACTACCCGAAGCCGATCCTGCCGTCGCTGGTCTATCGCCTGTGCGGCGTCGACCAAGGGTGGATCGTGATGCTCCAGGAGTGGCTATCGCTGTTCACCTGGCTCGTGTTCGGCGCCGCCTTGCTCGCATGGTTTCGGTCGCCGCGCGCGCGGCTCGCGTGCGGCATCGCGGTCGTGTTGCTCGTGCTCGACCCGTTCCGCATCGGGTTCTGCGACGTGCTGCTGTCGGAGTCGCTCAACGACTCGCTGATGGCGCTGCTGCTCGCCTCGCTGCTCGTCGCGTTCGCGCGCACCGGCGCGGTCCGCGCCTGGGCCACCGCAGCCGCCGCCGTGATCGGCATCGCGTGGTTGTTCGCGCGCGATACGAACGCGGTAGTCGCGATCGTCGCGATCGCGACCGCGCTGATCGTCTGGCGCGGCGCGCTGCTCCGGCGCTACGCCGTGATCGCGATCATGGCGGTGGTCGCCGCGACGTCGGTGTTCGTGCTGTCGACGACGACGGTCGTGCCAGCGCCGACCCACCTGTCGTTCCAATCGATCATGCCGCCGGACTTCACGGCGCGGATGACGTACTCGATGATGGACAACCTCGTGTCGCGGGTGTTGCCGGATCGCGAGGCGCGCGAGTTCTTCGTCGCCCACGGCTTGCCGCAAGTCGACAAGCTCGTCGCGATCGATCCCGAGCACGGACGGAATCGTCAGGCGATCTACCGCGACCCGGCGTTCGATCCCGCGCGGATCTGGATCGAGACGTCGTTCCGCTCGGTGTGGATCGAGTGGCTCGCGCTCCATCCGCTCGCGCGGGTAGGCGATCAGCTCCGCCACGCCGGCGAGTTGCTCGGCGTCGCGAAGGACGACTATCTCGGCTACATGCCGGTCGGCTGGCACACGCGCGGCGCGTTCGGCAAGAAGCTCCAGCTCGCGTCGTACGACGTGGTGGTCTTGCTCGTGCTGCTGTTCGTGCCGGCGCTGTATCGCCGTCGCCGCGAGCCACTCGGCAAGCTCGCGATCTGTCTCGTCGTCAGTGGCTGGGTCGGCGGGCTGTCCGCGTTCTACGGCGACTCGGCGGAGGTCGGCCGGCATTGCTATGGCGCCGGCCAGCAAGTGTTCGTCGCGATCGTGCTCGTGCTGTTGCTCGCGATCGAGCGGCTCAGCCCGAGCGCACCGCCCTCACCGCCTGCGTGACCTCGTCCCATTCGTCGCACCGCGCGTCGGCCGGGGCGCCGTCGACATCGGGCCCGAACCGGATCGCGTGTCCGACCCCGGCGGCGCGCCCCGCTTCGAGGTCGCTCGCCTTGTCGCCGATCACGATCGAGGCCGCGAGATCGATGCCGAGCTGTTCGGCGGCGTCGAGCAACATGCCGGGCGCCGGCTTGCGACACGCGCAGTTCGCTTCCGGCGCGTGCGGGCAGTAGTGGAACGCGGCGAACGCCACGCCGGCCGCGGCGAATGCCGCGACGAACCGGTCGTGGACCGCGGTCGCTTGTTCGGGCGTGACCAGCCCGCGGCCGATGCCGGATTGGTTCGAGATCACGACGAGCAGCCAATCGCGCGACATCGCGCGCAGCGCCTCGGCCGCGCCCGCGATCAGCTCGACCTCGGCAGGCTCGCTCGGATAGCCGACATCGACGATCAACGTGCCGTCGCGATCGAGGAACAACGCGCGGCGGCCCGACACACCTACAGTCTACGTCGAGTCACGAGGATTCCGAGCCCGATCAGCGCGAGACCGCCGAGGGCGCCGAGCCCGAGCCCCATCGCCTTGCCGCCGCCCGGCGGATGTGCGAAGCCGCCGCTGCGGCCACCGCCGCCGGTCGCACGGCGCACGCCGAGCTCTTTGATATCGGCCTTGACCATGCTCGCCAGCGCGAGCCCACCGCGCGGCGCGAACGCCACCTTCGTCGCCGCGATCACCTGGTTCGCGATGCCGTTCGGCGGACCGCCCCAGATGTTGCGCCGCGGGTTCTTGCACGCGATCGGCCCGGTCCACTGCATGCCGGATCGCGTAGCGCGCCTGGAAGTAGTTCTCCGCGCTCGCGATCGCTCCGGTCTCCAGCGCGCCGCTCGCGCCCATCTGCTCGCGCCCGCCGGTGATCGGCGTCGCCGCCTTGAACCGCAGGTCGTCCTTGATGTCGTCCTTGCTGTAGCGCGCGTGCAGCCGGGTCAGCACGAAGTTGCCCGTCGCGATCTTGCCGCCGACGAGGTCGCCGCCGAGTGACATCAAGTCCTCCGGCGTCACGTCGAGCGTCGGGCACGGATCGCAGTGGTAGCCGTTCATCGCGGTCCACGCGTACTCGGTCACGATCGACCGCGGGTTCACCTCCATCGTCTTGTCGAACAGCGCCGCGTAGAACTCCCCGAACCGCGACTTCACCGCGTCCTTCACGTCGAAGTTCGTCGGGATCGTCACGTTCTTGTAGTTCGCCACCTCGTAGCGCTTGTCCGGCGCCACGATGTTCACGATCAGATCTTGCTTGCCCGACGAGTTCGCCATCCCCAAGCGGATCGGCAGCTCGAACTCCACGCTGTCGTACGAGAACCGCAGCGGCGACAGCGCCGCGTGCCCCGCCACCATCTGCACCTTCTTCGGATCGACCTTCGCCACGAAGAACTTCGACCCGCTCTCGACGTACGGCCGCAGCAGCGGCTCCGCGCCCCGCGGAATCTGATAGTGGTTCTCGGTCAGCCACCGCTCCAGCCCCGTCGAGTCCGTCGCCGACAGCACCAGGATCTTGTACTCGGCGACGTCGAACTTCGCCTCGATCTTCACCGTCGCGCGGTGCATCGGCGCCTCGTCGTAGAGGACGCCACCGCCCTTCGCAGAGGCGACGTCCATGGGCGCCTCCGGCGGTGGCGGAATGAAGCACGGATCCTGCTCCCAGTACTCGACCAGCCGTGGCGACCCGAGCGAGTCGACGTGCTCGAACACGCTCTTCGGCAGCGTCTTGACGTCCTTCTCGTGCAGCACGACGGGCACCGGCACGACCATCGCGAAGTCCGACAGCGGCCCTTTGTAGTCGTTCTGCATCGACAGCACGGTCTTCGTGCCGTCGCGCATCAGCACGACCTGCGTCGCGTCCGCGAACATCTTGTCGCCCGAGCCGCTGACGTAGAAACCACAGAAGGCGTGGGCCGCGGCCGGCATGGCGAACGCGGCAGCTCCGATCACGAGCGCTAGCTTGGTCATGGAAGTCTCCCGACTGCCATTCAACGCACGCCGCCGGGGCGAGGTCTACCTCTTGAGCCGCTCTAGTGTATCCGTCGATGATCGCCCGGGAACCATCGGCACGAGCTCGACCCGGCCGCCGTAGGCCTCGACCGTGGCGCGTTCCGGAATCGGCTTGTCGGCGTAGTCCGCGCCTTTGACGTGGACGTCGGGCTTGACCTGTGCAAGCACGCCCTCGGGCGTGGCGTCGTCGAACACGACGATCGCGTCGACGACATCGAGCGCGGCGAGGAGCTCGACTCGCTCGGCACACGGGAAGATCGGCCGGCCGGGGCCCTTGTTCGCGCGCACCGATGCGTCGCCGTTCACCCCGACGATCAACACGTCGCCGAACCGCCGCGCCGCTCGCAGCGACGTCAAGTGGCCGACGTGGAGCACGTCGAACACGCCGTTCGTCCACACGACCAGCTTCTTGCGAGCGGCACACGCTTCGCGCCACGCGATCGCCTCGGACAGCGTGTACTCCTTCGCGCAATCGGTGACGCGAGACGCGCCTTCGACCGGCGCGGTGTGGGCCTCGGTGGCGAACGCCTCGTCGACGAGCTCGCAGATCAGGTGGCCGATCGCGATGTGACACTCCTGGATCCGCGCGGTCACCGCCGACGGCACGGCGACCCCGCCGTCGCAGCTCGCGACGAGCTTGCCGCCTTTCACGCCGGTCAGAGCGATCACCTTCATCTGGCGAGAGCGCGCCGCGGCGATCGCGGCGAGCACGTTGTTCGAGGTGCCGCTCGTCGTGATCGCGATCAACACGTCGCCGGGTTGGCCGAACGCCTCGACCTGGCGCGCGAACACGTGGTCGAACCCGTAGTCGTTCGCGATCGCGGTGAGCGCCGACGTATCGGTGGTGAGCGCGATCGCGGGCAGTGGCCGGCGCTCGAGCACGTACCGACCGACGAGCTCGGCCGCGATGTGCTGCGCATCGGCCGCGCTGCCCCCGTTGCCGCAGATCAACAGCTTCTTGCCGGACAGCACCGCCGCGCGCACCAGCTCGCAGGCGTGCACGATCGCGTCGGCATGCTCTGCGACCAGCTCGGTGCGGACGCGAACGCCTTCGACCAGCGCATCGCGAACGGACCGATTCATGCGCGCACTTCGGACAGCGCCGGCCGCAACGCCAGCAACTCGCGCGCGTGATCCATCACGGTCTCGAGCGGCACCGTGCACGCGGCGGCGTTGCCGATCTCGAGGCTCGGCCGGCCGACCGCGACGTCCTTGCCGTTGTAGACCGTGAACAACGGGATCGAGTACAGGTCCGGCGCGACCGAGCGAACGTTCGAGCCGATCGGCGCGAACAACGTGGGCGAATCCGCGAAGAACAGGCCGATCACCGGGGCATCGACGAGACACGCCATGTGCATCGGGCCGGAGTCGTTCGACACGACGAGCTTCGACTCTGCGAACAGCACGAGCAGCTCGCTCAACGAGATCTCGCCGGCGAGGTTGTGCGCGCGGGGCGTCTTGCAGCGATCGACGACGCTCTGCACGTACTCGCGCTCGTGCGGCGCGCCGATGAAGCACACCCGTGCGTTCGGCGTATGCGCGACGAGCTCGTCGGCGAGGCCGGCGTAGCGCTCGGTCGGCCACTTGCGCGCTTCGGGCGCGAGATCCGGCGACGTGTTCGGGTTGATCACGAACAGCGGGTCGCTGGGCCGGATCCCGAGCTTCGCGAGCTTGCTGCGCAGCTGGGCGCGCTCGTGCTCGCTCGGCGTGATCTTCGGGTAGCGGTACTTCGCCGCCATCTCGTTGAAGTTCAGGTAGTAGTGATCGCCGGTCGTGACGAGGTAGACCAGCGACAGGAAGATATCGCTCGTATGGAAGTAGCTGTTGTAGAAGCCCGCGATGTCGAGCAGCTCGCGGCGCCACGGCTCGCCGGTCAGGTAGAACCCGGCCTTGCGCGGGATGCCGGCGAGGCTCGACAGCACGAGCGGGAACTTCGCGAAGAACTCGAGGTCGAGCGCGAGGTCGCACTTCGCCTTGCGCAGCGTGCGCGCGACCGCGAGCGTGGTCTTGAGGAACGCCTGCGGCGTCGTCGGATCGACGTAGTGGTTGAAGTCGGTGAGCCCGAGGATCTCGAGGATCGTCTGGTTCGACTTGAACGTGACGAAGTGGATCTTCGCGTTCGGATAATGCTCGCGCAGCGCCGCCAAGCTCTTCGTCGCCACGATGATCGAGCCGATGCCGAAGAACTTCATGACGACGACGTTGCGCACTTCGAGGCGCGGCGCGACGAACGGCTTCTGCAGTTGATGGGCGGTCGCCAGGACGTTGCACGCGGCGTTGCCCAACACCTTGTCCAACCGGCGCATCAGCTTGACGTCCATGGCCCAAACCATTGCCACGGGAGCGCCGGGTACGTCAAGCAAACCGCGGGCTTGTGCCCGCTATCACGCGACGGCGATGTCGCGATTCACGCCAGCTATTGGCGCCGGCGCGTGACCAGCAAGCCCAGGCCGATCAGCGCGAGACCGCCGAGCGCGCCGAGCCCGAGGCCCATCGCCTTGCCGCCGCCGGGCGGTTGCGCGAAGCCACCGCTACGGCCGCCGCCGCCGGTCGCACGGCGCACGCCGAGCTCTTTGATGTCGGCCTTGACCATGCTCGCCAGCGCGAGCCCGCCGCGCGGCGCGAACGCCACCTTCGTCGCCGCGATCACCTGGTTCGCGACGCCGTTCGGCGGACCGCCCCAGATGTTGCGCCGCGGGTTCTTGCACGCGATCGGCCCGGTCCACGCATGCCGGATCGCGTAGCGCGCCTGGAAGTAGTTCTCCGCGCTCGCGATCGCTCCGGTCTCCAGCGCGCCGCTCGCGCCCATCTGCTCGCGCCCCCCGGTGATCGGCGTCGCCGCCTTGAACCGCAGGTCGTCCTTGATGTCGTCCTTGCTGTAGCGCGCGTGCAGCCGGGTCAACACGAAGTTGCCCGTCGCGATCTTGCCGCCCACCAGGTCGCCGCCGAGCGACATCAAGTCTTCCGGCGTCACGTCGAGCGTCGGGCACGGATCGCAGTGGTAGCCGTTCATCGCGGTCCACGCGTACTCGGTCACGATCGACCGCGGGTTCACCTCCATCGTCTTGTCGAACAGCGCCGCGTAGAACTCCCCGAACCGCGACTTCACCGCGTCCTTCACGTCGAAGTTCGTCGGGATCGTCACGTTCTTGTAGTTCGCCACCTCGTAGCGCTTGTCCGGCGCCACGATGTTCACGATCAGATCTTGCTTGCCCGACGAGTTCGCCATCCCCAAGCGGATCGGCAGCTCGAACTCCTCGCTGTCGTACGAGAATCGCAGCGGCGACAGCGCCGCGTGCCCCGCCACCATCTGCACCTTCTTCGGATCGACCTTCGCCACGAAGAACTTCGACCCGCTCTCGACGTACGGCCGCAGCAGCGGCTCCGCGCCCCGCGGTATCTGATAGTGGTTCTCGGTCAGCCACCGCTCGAGCCCGGTCGAGTCCGTCGCCGACAGCACCAGGATCTTGTATTCGGCGACGTCGAACTTCGCCTCGATCTTCACCGTCGCCCGCTTCGGCGTCGCCATCGCGCCGTAGGCGCGACCCGACGGGGCGGCGCTCTCCACGTCGTCCTTGTCGTACTCGCGGTCGACGAAGCACGGATCCTGCTCCCAGTACTCGACGAGCCGCGGCGAACCGAGCGAGTCGACGTGCTCGAACACGCTCTTCGGCAGCGTCTTGACGTCCTTCTCGTGCAACACGACCGGCACCGGCACGACCATCGCGAAGTCCGACAGCGGCCCTTTGTAGTCGTTCTGCATCGACAGCACGGTCTTCGTGCCATCGCGCATCAGCACGACCTGCGTCGCGTCCGCGAACATCTTGTCGCCCGAGCCGCTGACGTAGAACCCGCAAAAGGCGTGAGCAGCACTGGGCAGCGCGCACACGGCTGCGGCGATCGCGAGTCCGAATCTGGTCATGGAGCCTCCACCCGGCACTAACGCACGACTCGGGCGTGCGATCTAGGGCTCGGAGCCGCGCTTCGCGGACTCGGCCGGCGACCGATACTGTAGGTACGCGAGCCGCTTCGCTTCGCGCCGCACGTGCGCCACGAGATCGAGGATGAGGCCGGTCGCGAAGCACAGCACCGCGATCACGACGAGCCCGGTGCACAGGATCGCGGTCGGGACGCGAGGCACGAACCCGGTGCGCGCGTACTCGATGACAACCGGGATGCCAAGCGCGACCGCCACCGCGATGAACGTCCAACCGACGAGCGCGAAGAACAGCAGCGGGCGTTCGTTGCGCAGCAAGTTCGTGATCGTCAGCAAGATCCGCCAACCATCACGGAACGTCCGGAGCTTGCTCGTCGAACCGGGCGGGCGCTCCTTGTAGTTCGTATCGACCTCCGCGATCGCCATCTTCATCTGCATCGCGTGGACCGTGAGCTCGGTCTCGATCTCGAACTCGCGCGACGACGACGGAAAGCTCTTCACGAACCGGCGCGAAAACACGCGATAGCCCGACAACATGTCGGCGAGCTGCGAGC
This sequence comes from uncultured delta proteobacterium, assembly GCA_963848295.1. Lineage (GTDB taxonomy): Bacteria > Myxococcota_A > Polyangia > Haliangiales > Haliangiaceae > JABFXX01. The sequence continues at coordinate 2,463,480 of CAWKDB010000010.1, forward strand.
CGAAGATCCGCCCGACCAGGCCGGTGAGCACGGCGTTGCCGAGGCGATGGCCGGCGCGATACGCCGCTTCGTGGGTCTCGACCCGCTTGCCGACGACCATGTCGAGGTTTTCGGTGACGAGCTTGGCGACGAGCTCGGGCGCGACCGTCGCGTCGTAGGTGTCGTCGCCGTCGACCATCACGTAGATGTCGGCTTCGATGTCCTGGAACATCCGGCGCACGACGTTGCCCTTGCCCGGACGGCGCTCGCGGCGCACCACCGCGCCGGCGGCAGTCGCGACTTCGCTCGTCTTGTCGGTCGAGTTGTTGTCGTAGACGTAGACCGTCGCGTCGGGCAACGCGGCGCGGAAGTCGGCGACCACCTTGCGAATCGCGACCTCTTCGTCGAGGCACGGCACGAGCACCGCGACGGTCGGGGCGGCCACTACAGCCCCCAGCTCTCGACGCGAAGGCCGTCAAAGGGCTCGAAGTGGTTCTTGTTAGCACTGACGAGCGTCGCGTCATTCACCGCCGCGATCGCCGCGATCTGGCCGTCTGCGAAGTCGACCGTGCGGCCACGTGCGGCCAACCGCGCGCGCTCGAGCGCGTGCCACTTGGCCGCTCGCTCGCCATACGAGAGCACGGGGATGCCCGACACGACCTCGGTCATGAACCGCTCGAGCTCACCGCGGCGACGCCCCTTGACCATGCGCTCGATGCCGAACCACATCTCGTGAACGACCACCGATGCCGTGACCAGGTCGGTCGCGTGCTTCGAGACCGCCCGCTCGACGGACGCATGAGGCCGAGGCCGGCACAGCGCCGCGAATATATTCGTGTCGAGGAGGTACGTCACGTTCCTACAGGCGGGTACGACGTCCAATCGATGGATCGCGCCACGCACGCACCTCGGACGCGGTCAGCCCCTCGAAGTCCGAGGGCAGGGACGCGCGCCATGCTCGTAACGCGTCGCCGAGCGCCGGACGCGCGGTGCTCAACTGGTCGAATTCGTCGCTCGATACGAGCACCGCGACCCGCTTGCCCCGCCGGGTCAGCTCGATCCGTTTGCCGCGCTCGACCTCGTGCACCAACCCCGTGAGGTGATCACGAGCCTCCGCGATCGACACTCGGCGCGACATGCCCCCAATGATGGCCATGTCGATGGCCATCGTCAAGACTTCTAGATCACTGGGTCAGCTTCGAGATCCGCTTGACGCTCGCCCACACGAGGACGACGGCGAACACGAGGAGTGCGAGCACGTGGGTCGTCATCTCGAGCGGGCCGGCGTCGCGCAACACGATGCCGCGCATCACCGCGACCATGTGGGTCGCCGGCAGGATCTGGCCGATCGCCTGGAGCAGGAACGGCATGCCTTTGATCGGGAAGATGTAGCCCGACAAGAAGATCGACGGCAGCACGAGCATCTGCGCGGTCTGCATCGCCTCCATCTCGGTCTTCGCTCGGACCGAGATGAACAGGCCGAACGCGAGCAGCGCCGCGAGATAGACGACCATGATGCCGAACAGGAAGATCAGGCTGCCCTGGATCGGCACCGTGAAGCACCAGCGCATGATGATGAGAATCAACGCGGTCTCGCCGAGGCCGAGGAACATGTACGGCGCGACCTTGCCGAGCATCAGGCCGAGCGGATCGATCGGCGTGACCAACAACTGCTCCATCGTGCCGCGCTCGCGCTCGCGCACGATCGAGCCCGACGCCAAGAAGATCGCGATCATCTGCATGAGGATCGCGACGAGGCCCGGGATGATGTAGTTCGCGGTCCGGCCCTCGGGGTTGAACAAGATGATCGGCTGGGCCTGCAACGGCATGCCGCCGCGCTCCGCTATGACTTGGAGATTCTCGTCGGCGACGACCCCGTTGATCGCGGCGAGCGCACCGGCGCTGACCGTCGAGTCCGAGCCGTCGATCAGCACGAGGATCTTGGCCGGCAGGTTGCGCGCCCGCAGGTCGTGATAGTCGGGTGGGATCACGATGCCGACTCCGGCCTTGCCCTGCGTGATCGCCTTGCGCGCCGCATCCGGGTTCGTCGTGACCTGGTCGATCTGGAACGTCTTCGTCGCGCGCAGCTTGTCCATCAGCTCGCGCGATTGCACCGAGCGATCTTGATCGACGATCACCGTCGGCACGTCGTGTACGGTCTGGTCGATGAAGCCGAACAGCAGCATCTGCATGATCGGCATCATCACGGTCACGATCAGCACGCCGCGATTGCGGCGGATGTGCAGCGTCTCCTTGCGGAACACCGCCCAGAACGACGACATCATTGGCCGACCTCCGGTTGCGATTCCGCCGCTTGCTCGGTCAGCGTGACGAACACGTCCTCGAGAGAGGCCGAGATGTCGCGCAGCTGCGCTTTCGGAAAGCCGGCGTCGTGCAAGCGATCGAGTAGATCGTCATCGCGCAGCGCGCGCCCGACCTCGGCATGGACCGCTTGGCCGAAGATCGTGGCGGCGGTGCAGAAGCCTTGACCGCGCAACCACGCGAGAGCCCGCGCGGTCTGCGGCGTCTCGATCTCGACCCGCCGCGTCTCCTGGTGATTGACCTGCGGCAGCTGCTTCAGTTGCTCGGGCGTGCCGCTGACGAGCAACCGCGACAAGTACAGGTAGCCGACCTCGCCGCAGCGCTCGGCTTCGTCCATGTAGTGCGTCGTGACGAGCAGCGTGATGCCCTGCGCGGCGAGATCGAACAGCAGGTCCCACAGCTCGCGGCGCGCGACCGGATCGATGCCGGCGGTCGGCTCGTCGAGAAACACGACGCGCGGCTCGTGCATGAGCGTCGCGCCGAGCGCGAGCCGTTGCTTCCATCCGCCGGACAGCTGACCGGCGAGCCGATCGATGTACGGCTCGATATGCGTCAGATGGATCGCCGCGTCGCGCCGCTCGAGCTTCCTGGCGCCGCGCAAGCCGTACACCGAGGCGTAGAAGTCGAGGTTCTCGCGCACGGTGAGGTCCTCGTAGAGCGAGAACTTCTGGCTCATGTAGCCGATGTGACGGCGAATCTCTTCGCCGTCTTTGACGACGTCGAGCCCGAGCACGCTCGCGCTGCCCTCGGTCGGAGCGAGCAAGCCGCACAAGATCCGGATCAGCGTCGACTTGCCCGAGCCGTTCGGCCCGAGCAGACCGTAGACCTGTCCGGTCTCGACGCTGAGGCTGACGTCGCGCAGCGCCATGAAGGTGCCGAACGCGCGCGACACGTGGTTGACCGAGATCGTGTGATCACTCACGCGGCACCTGGATGAACGCGGCCATGCCCGCCTTCAGCTTGTCGGCACCGGTCTCGATCCCGACGCGAGTCGCGAATACCTGGTCGGCGCGCTCGTCCGCGGTCTGCAAGTTGCGCGGCGAGTACTCGCCGACCGAGTTGATGTGCTCGACGACGCCGGTGAAGGCCGTGTCGCCAAACGAATCGACCGTGATCGGGACCTTCTGGCCGACCTTGATGTGGCCGAGCTGGGTCTCGGGCACGTAGATCCGCACGAACAGCTGGCCGTCCTCGAGCAGCGTCGCGGCGGTCGCGTTCGGCGCGATGATGTCGCCCGGTCGGAGATCGAGCGCCTCGACCCGGGCCGCGCGCGGCGCGCGAATGACGAGCTCGGCGATCATCGTCTTGATCTGATCGACCTTGCCTTGCGCGGCTTCGACCTGAGCCTTGGCGGCGCGGATGTCTTCGACCCGCGGCCCGGCGGTAACGAGCTTCTCCGACGCGAGCTGCTCCGCGGTGCGCGCCGCGGCTTGCGCTTTGTCTTCGCGTCGCGCGCCGTTCTGGAGCTCGATCAGCTGCGCCTCGAGCGCGTCGCGCTGTGCGACCGCGGCCTTGAGCCCGATGTCGGCATTGTCGACCTCGGCGGGGATCGCCGCGCCCGCCGCCGCGAGCTTGTGCTGCCGCTGTGCGTCTTGCTGCGCTTTCTCGACCGCGAGCTGCTGCGCTTGCAACCGCGCCTGCGCGGCGACGATCTGCTCCGGCCGCGTGCCGGCGTTCGTCTCTTGCTGAGCCGCAACGACGGTCTCGAACCGCGCCTTGGCTTCGGCGATCTCCTCGGGCCGCGAGCCGGCTTCGAGCTTCTCGAAGTTCGCCTGCATCTGCGCGAGCTGACCCTGCGCCTGCTCGAGCTGGGCCGGCCAATCGCCGGGCTCGATCTCGATCAGCGGCTGATCGGCGATGACGTGGTCGCCTTCATGGACGAGCACGTCCTTGACACGGCCGCCGGCGCGCGAGCCGAGGTCCATCGTGTGTGCTTCGACCGTGCCGCTCCATTCGTATGGCGCGTGGGCGAGCTGCCAGCGATGGACGCCGTACCAGCCGAGCCCACCGAGGATCAGGACGATCGGAAGGAACCGCGCAGGCGACTTCTTGGGAGCGGGACTCATCGGGTGGCCTTCGCGACGCCCGGGAACGCACCCGAAGCGCGACGCAGTTGGAGATCAGCGAGCGACGAATCGAAGTGCGCTTGCGCGAGCGCCACTTCGGCCGAGACGAGAGAATCTTGCGCTTCCAACACGTCGAGCTGCCTGGCCGTGCCGGCATCGTACTGCGCCTTGACGAGCCGCAGGGTCTCGGTCGCGAGCGCGACGGTGTGCTGTGCCGAGGTCACGCCGCGGCGCTTCGTGCCGAGCGTGCCGATCGCGTTCTGGATCTCGTCGCTGACCGAATCGCCGAGCAGATCGAGCCGCGCTTCGGCTTCGGCCCGCTGGGCATGCGCTTGCGAGCGTTGTGCGTCCCGCAGGCTGCCGTCGTACAGCACCCAATCGAGCTGTAGGCCGACCGCCCAGGAGTACTTGTCGCCCGAGAACCCGGCGTAGTTGAACGCTCGCAGGTTGCCGAACGCCGACAGCGAGGGCGACCACCTCCAACCGGCTGCGCGAGCATTCGCCGCCGCCGCCGCGATCGTCTCGCGTTGCACCGCGAACTCCGGTCGCGACTTGCGCGCTTCGCCGACGAGCTCGTCGATCCCAGCCGGCGGCAGATCCGCAACCTGGGCCGGCTTCAAGACCAGCGTCTCGTGCGTACCGAGCAGCGTGCCGAGTGCGCGATACGCCTGGCCGCGCGAGTTCTCGGCTTCGGCCTGATCTTGCTCGGCGCGGACCAGCGCGGTTTCGGCGCGCGTGACGTCGACCTGATTCGCGACGTCGGCCGCGACCCGCGCCTTCGCGTTGTCGAACGTGTCCTTCGCGACCTCGACCGCGTGGCGGCGCGCGACGACGAGCTCGTCGTTACCGGCCGCCGCATAGTAGGCGACCGCGACGCCGACGAGCACGGTCGCGAGCGTGACGTCGTAGCTCGCGCCGTTCGCGCGCTGGGACAGCTTTGCCGCCGACCACGATTCGAGCGAAGCCGGCGCGAGCAGCGGCACGGTCGCGTTGAGCCCGAAGTCGAGTTGCTCCTCTTTCTGGATCACGATCGGGGCCTCGGCCGCGAGCTGGCCGGACAGGGCCTGCTCGTATCCCGCGATCGCGCCGGCGAGCGCCGGCTCTGCGGTGGCGCCTTTGATCACGTCGGCGAGCGCGGTCGTCGGCGCGGTGAACTGCCCCAAGTCGAGATCGACCTCTTTGTAGTTGTGCGTATACTTGCCCTGCGCCGAGACATTCGGCAGCAAACCGGCGCGGGCAATGTCGACCGTCGCTGCGGTCTGCGCGAGCCGCGCCTGCGCGACCCGGAGATCGCGGTTGTTCGCACGGGCGAGCGCGAGCGCATCATCGAGCGTCAACACCCGATCGGCATGCGCGATCGCCGGGACCGTCGCCAAGCCGAGGGCCAGCAGGAATCTCATAGCGCGGACGTTTGCACGCCCGGTGCCACGAAGCGGGCTTTGGTCACATCGATGTTCGTGGCCGGCGTGTCGGGGCCCCTTTCAGGCTGTAAGGTTCCTCGACAGCCAAAAAGTGTTATGGACCCAGGGATGCTCTCGCCGACCCCACCGACCTTGTCGATCGTGGCACCGGCGTACAACGAAGAGCGCAACTTACCCGCGTTCCTCGCGGCGATCGTGCCGATCCTGGAGCGGCTCGGCGAGACGTTCGAGATCGTGTTCGTCGACGACGGCAGCCGTGACAACACGCTCGCGTTCCTCGCCGCCGCGGCGTCGCAAGACCGCCGGCTAAAGGTCATCGGCCTCGCCCGCAACTTCGGCAAAGACATCGCGCTATCGGCCGGGCTCGCCGCCGCGACCGGCCGGGCCGTCATCCCGATCGATTGCGACCTGCAGCATCCGCCCGAGCTGATCCCTGCGTTCGTCGCGAAGTGGCGCGAGGGCTTCGACATGGTGATCGGCGTGCGCAGCCGGCGCGACGAGGAGAGCCCGATGCGGCGCTGGGCGTCGCGGACCTACTACAAGGTCATGCGGATGATGACGAGCGTCGAGATTCCGCCGAACGCCGGGGACTTCCGGCTGATCGATCGCAAGATCGTCGACGTCATCGCGCAGATGCCGGAGCGCCACCGGTTCATGAAGGGCATCTTCGCGTGGCCCGGGTTTCGCGTCGCGTCGATCGATTTCCAAGCGAACGTGCGCGCGAACGAGACCCGCAGCTCGTGGAGCTTTTTCCGGCTGTGGCGATTCGCGCTCGACGGGTTGTTCTCGTTCTCGACCGCGCCGCTCAAGCTGTGGACGTACGTCGGCGCGCTGTCCGCGTTCGGCGCGTTCGTCTACCTCGTGATCACGTTGGTCCAGAAGATCTTCTTCGGGATCAGCGCGCCCGGCTACGCGTCGCTGTTGATCGTGCTGCTGTTCGTCGGTGGCTTGCTGTTGATCAGCAACGGCATCCAGGGCGAGTACATCGCGCGGATCTTCGAAGAGGTCAAAGGCCGGCCGCTCTACGTCGTCGCGCGCACGTTCGGCTTCGAGCCGGTCGCCGCGGTCGCCGCGGTGTCGATCGAGCCGGTGACCGCACCGAACGCCGAGCCGCCGGCGATGGAACCAGGCAAATTGCCGCGCCGCGAGCTGCCCAAGCCGACCAAGCCGCCGGTTCCGCGCAGCACCCCGTAGGACCGTGGCCGGAAAAGCTGATATCGCCGCAGCGATGCCGACGTGGCTGGGGCGCGTGCTGCGCGTGCTGTTCGCGCTCTACGTGATCGCGACGGTGATCCACATCGGCTATATCGTCGCGCACGAGCCGTTCGCGTTCGATGCCTGGAACGTCGCGGCCGACACCCACGCGCAGCCGATCACGCCGGGCCGGTTCTTCAACTACTGGCTGTTCGAGTACACGCACTCGAACCCGCGGTTCGGTCAGCCGCTGACGTACTTCGCGTACAAGCTCGATGACTTCGCGGTCATCGCGACGCCGCTCGCGTTCGTCGCGATCTCGCTCGCGGTCACCGTGCTCGGGCTCGCGCGCTGGCCGTTCCGGCGCGGCCGCGACCTCGCGCTGTGGGCGATCGCGCTCGGCTTCGCGTGGTTCGCGTATCCGCAGATCGGCAAGACGCTGTTCTGCCGCGCGTACTGCGCGAACTACGTCTACGGCGCCGCGATCCAGCTGTGGTTCCTCGTGCCGATCCGGTTCGCCCACGCGCGCGGTGGCACGGCGAGCACGGCGGCGTGCGCCGCGTACTTCGCGTTCGGCATCATCGCCGGCCTGTGCAACGAGCACACCGGCCCGACGCTCGTCGTGTACATGCTCGCATATGCGGCGTGGATGCAGCACAAGACCGGCGCGCGCCCGACGCTGATCTGGAGTGGCGCGTTCGGCGCGGTCATCGGCTTCGCCGCGATCTTCTTCGCGCCCGGCCAAGGCGAGCGCTACGAAGGCGCGATCCAGAAGGTCTCGCTCGTCGGCCGGATGCTGAACCGCGGAATCGCCGGCAACCTCGACATCTTGCGCGAGCTCGTGCTCGCGGCGGCGCCGTTGCTCGCGTTGCTCGCGATCGCCGCGGTCATCGGTGCACGCGATCGGCCGAACGAAGGGCAGCAGCTCGCGCGCCGTCGCGCGGTGCGGTTCGTCGGCATGGCGATGTTCGCCGGCGTGACGATGGCGTGCACGATCTTCGTCTCGCCGAAGCTCGGCCCGCGGTTCTTTCTCGGTTCGATGACGTTGCTGCTCGCCGGGTTCATCGGCGTCGCCGAGGCGATGCTGCCGACCGGACGTCGGCTCGCGCCATTCGTCGCGCTCGCGCTCGCCGCGTCCAGCTTCGCCGCGACCCATACGATCCCCCTGTTCGGCCGACTCCATCGCGAGAGTGACGCGCGCCTCGCCGCGCTCGCCGCGAGCAAGCCGGGCAGCGTGTTCGTCGCCGACGCGTTCGAGCAGGTCGAGGATTCGTGGTGGTTCCTCGGCGACGACTTCCGCGACATTCGCAAGCGCGAGATGGTCGCGACCTACTTCGATCTCGCAGGCGTGGTGTTCCGCGCGTACGACGTCACCGCTCCGCTCGGCACCACCGGCGTCGAGTACGTGCCGCGCGCGACGCTAGATCCGCCCGGCTGTCTCGACACCGTCGGCGGGTTCGCGTTCACGTCGACGCGCGGCTACGACATCTCGGGGATGTTCGACGAGCTCCACGTCGCGATCGCGGCACTGCGCGAGCAGCTCGCCGGCCGCGCGAAGCTGGTGCAGCTCGATATGCTCGTCGAGGTCGAAGGGACGCACCCGCCGCTGCCGCGCAAGGACGTGATGGTCGCGCGCTGGCGGCCGGATCGGTTCGAAGGCTGGACGGCGCAAGTCGAGCGCAGCAAGCACTCGAAGACGCGCGTCGTCGTGTTGTCCAAAGAGCTCAAGGCCACCGACTTCGAGATCTACGCGTACGAGGTCGGCGGCGACGCCAAGGCGATCGGCGATACGCACAGCGCCGAGCTCGAGTTCGTCCCGTGGAAGACCGGTACCTACTGGGTGCTCGCGTGCCGGACCGACGAGTGCTTCGTGATCTCGGCGTCGCGCCAGGTCGGCGGATGACGATGCCGCGGTCGTCGCGCGCTGCGATCGCGGTGTGGGCGGCGCTCGTCGTGCCGGTCTACATGGTGTGCGTGCTGTGCACGCACTGGGAGCCGGTGATGCTCGACGGCTGGGGGCACTTCGCGAACCACCGCCACAACGACGTTCACCCGTGGCTGTTCGCGAAGGCCGCTTACCTCGGCGGCAATCCACGCTTCGGCCAAGTGCTGACCTATCTGTTGTACACGCCGGGCCCGTGGCACGTGTTGATCACGCCGGTCGTCGAGCTCGGCATGTTCTACCTCCTCGCGGCGCTCGCGCTCGGGCGCTGGCCGCAGCTGAGGCAGTTCGACGATGCGCTCGTGTTTGCGGCCGTGGTCATGCTCGTGCTCGCAGCTGGTCCGGCGTTCGGACAGATGCTGTTCTACCGGCCGTACACCGGAAACTATCTCTACGGGCTCGTGATCACGCTCGCGTTGCTCCTCCCATATCGGTTTTTCGCCGAGCGTGCGAGACCGCGGCGGTCGTGGCCCGTCGAGATCGTGCTCGCGAGCGCGATGCTCGTGCTCGGGCTCGTCACCGGCATGTGCAACGAGCACACCGGCCCGACCGTACTCGCGATCATCGGCTTCGCGATCGTGGCGTTCGTGCGGCGCGGCGACCGGTTGCGACCGTGGATGCTCGCCGGTGCGGTCGGGATGCTCGCCGGAGGGCTCGCCCTGTACTTCGCGCCCGGTCAAGACATTCGCTATAGCGGGCTCGCCAAGCAACCGCTGCTCGACGTGATCGGCGATCGCGGCATCGGCGGCAACCTCCGGGTCGTGTTCGGGACATTCGGCTACGCGTCGCCCGCCGCCGTGGCACTTGCGCTCGGCTGGTTCGCGCGCAGGTCGGGCGGCGCCGAGCCGATATCGCGTCCGCGCGTCTGGACGATCTACGTCGCGCTCGCGGCGGCGATGCTGATCTCGCTGACGCTGCTAGTCTCGCCGAAACAGGGCCCGCGGCTCCACTTCGCTCCGGTCATCGCGATCTGCGTCGCGCTCGCGAGCTGGCTCGTGCCGCAACTCCGCGTCCGATGGTCGCGGATCGTGTTCGGCGTGCTCGTCGCCGGGGTCGTGTGCTTCGTGTCCGAACGGCTGCTCGTCAGCTACGCGACGCTCGACGACGAGTTCACCGCGCGGCTCGACGCGCTCGATCACGCCCCGAAGGGCAGCGTCATCGCCTTGCCGCTGTATTCGATCGGCCGCTCGAGGTGGGTGATCGGCGATGACTTCGCGATTCGCTCGTCGCGCGAGCGCCGGGCCAGGGAGTGGGGCCTCGCGCGCATCGATGTCTCGGGACGGCAACCGACCGCAGCGGAGAGCGGCGACGAGCGGTAAGATAACGCGATGGCGTCCGAGCTACCCCTCGAGCTTCTCCACCGTCTGCCGAAGACCGACCTGCACTGTCATCTCGACGGTTCGGTCCGTCTCGACACCGTGCTCGACCTCGCGAGCCGGCACTCGATCAAGCTGCCCACGTTCGATCGCGCCGGCTTGTTCAAGATGCTGTTCGCGGGCGAGCACGTGACGTCGCTCGACGACTACCTGCGCGGGTTCGACATCACGCTCAGCGTGATGCAGACCGAAGACGCGCTCGAGCGCGTCGCGTACGAGCTCGCCGAAGACGCCCATCGCGAGAACGTGCGCTACCTCGAGGTGCGTTACTCGCCGCTGCTTCACCTGCGCGACGGGTTGCGACCGGCGCAAGTCGTCGAGGCCGTGCTGCGAGGCTTGCGCGCCGCGAAGCGCGAGCTCGGCATTCGCTACGGCTTGATCCTGTGCGCGATCCGCTCGCTCGGACCGGAGTCGTCGCTGCGCATCGCCGAGCTGTGCGTCGCGTTCAAGAACCGCGGCGTCGTCGGCTTCGATCTCGCGGGGAGCGAGGTCAACAACCCGGCGAAGGTGCATCGCCAGGCGTTCCAGCTCGTGATCGACAACAACATCAACTGCACCGCGCATGCCGGCGAGTCGTTCGGGCCCGACTCGGTCCATCAGGCGATCCACAAGTGCGGCGCGCATCGCATCGGCCACGGCACGCGCTTGGTCGAGAGCGGCGACTTGCTCAACTACGTCAACGACCACCGCATCCCGCTCGAGGTCTGCCCGTCGAGCAACTTGCAGACCCGCGCCGCGACGAGCTGGGAGACCCATCCGGTCGATTTCTTCGTCGACTACGGCCTGCGCGTGACGATCAACACCGACAACCGGCTGATGTCGGACACGACCGTCACGAAAGAGCTGCACCTGTGCCACCTGCACTACGGCTGGTCGCTCCACACGATCAAAGAGATCATCATCGCGGGCTTCAAGAGCGCGTTCATGCCGTACCGCGAGAAGGCCGACCTCGTCGCCGAGGTCAGCCGCGAGCTGGCGACCTACGATGACCCGCGCGGCGAGGTCACAGGTCGCGTCGGTCTAGTCGAGAGCGAGGCGCCGACGAGCGCGCCGCCCGCGCCGCCGAAGCCGAAGCTCGTGTCGTAGCGCTCAGGGCATCGCGACCGCTCACTGGGTCACGAACGTGTAGTCGAGCGGCGCGAGCATATTGCCCGATGCGTCGGTTATCGCGCTCGACAACGTGTACTCGATGGTCGCGGCCGCCGGGAAGGCAGCGGTCGGCGTGAAGCGGTACAGCGCGTACGGGTCGGCGATGACGAACGAGACCGTGCCGTCGACCGGCGTGCCGTCCGCGGTGACGACCAGCGATGTCGTGTCGAGGTTCTCCACGATCTCGTCGAAGTAGAGATCGATCGTGGTGTCGTCGGGGATGTTCACATCGCCGTTGAGGGGCAGCTCGTCGACGAGGTGCGGCGCGACCGTGTCGGCCGCCGTGGTGAACGACCACGACGTCTGGACGATCGTGTAGCCGCTCGGCTCGAGCAACGCGGGAAACAGCGTCACCGTGTAATCCGTCGAGCCAGAGAGCTGGAGATACGCACCGACATCGATCGTCCCAGGTACGGCGGACTGGGTGTAGAGCACAGGTGTATCGCTCGCCGACATCAGCAACGCCGCGTTCGCGTCGGCCGCAGCAACCGGAACATCGAACGTCACGGACAGCTGCGCGTCGACCGGGACGTCGAGCTGGAGGTTCGTCGGCGTGAACCCCTCGATGTTCGCGACCGGCAACGGCGGCGCATCGACGAGGACCAGGACGTCCTGACCGACATCATCCTCGGTGAACCCGCCATCGATCGCGGTTTCGCACTCCGCACCCGCGCCGTCGAGGTGACAGCGATTGTCGTCGGCGGAGCACGTGTAGTTGTCGGGGCACGACCCGGCCAAGCCGCACACGAAGCCGCAGGCCGGCTGCGGCGTTCGGTAGCAGCCCGCGACCACGAGGAGCAGGCACGCGAACCTAGCCATCTCATCGACGCTAGCACGCTAAGGCAGCGTGAGCTGGAGCTGGTGCTCGAGCTCGCCGGTGTCGCCGTCGACGGTGACGTCGAGCACGATCGTCGGTGGCCGCTCGCCTGCGAAGCGCGCCACGATCATCGGCGTATCGTCGGCGCCGTCGATCGTCGCGGTGTCATCGAGCAACGTCCAGTGGAACGTCAGCGTCGCGCTTGGATCGTCGATATCGGCGGATGCCGAGCCGTCGATCGTCACCGGCGTTTGCTGGCCGTCACCTTGCGGGATCGCGGTCGGCGTCGTGGCAATTCGCGCCACGGGAGCCCGGTCCGGCGACGCCGCGCAGCCAGCAGCGACGGCGAACGCGAACGTCACGGTGGTGCTGAGCCTCGGCACGGTCGGTGGTGTACCATCGTGGTTAGATGGAGGCCAAGCTCGACCGCGAGCGGTTACGCGCGATCGTCGAGCCGCATTGGCGCCGGCTGTACAACTTCGTGTTCCGGCTCACGCTCGATCGCGAGCGCTGCGAGCGTTACGTCGGCGATATCTTCGCAGTCGCGATCGGCAAGATCGCCGAGCTGCCGGCGACCGAAAGCGACGCGCTCGTCTGGTTGCTCGGTATCGCGAACGAGCTGCTCGAGGATCGGCTGCCTCGGCAGCCCGAGGTCAACTTCGACATCCTCGACGAGACCTTGCGCAGCGAAGCGACGCGCACCGACGTCGTGCGCTCGCTCAGCGATCCGCAGCGCGACTTGCTGCTGTGGGAGCTCAAGCAAGGTTGCATGACGTCGGTCATCAACTGCTTGCCGCCCGGGCGAGCGCGCCGCGTTCGTCGTGTGCCACGTGTTGAAGCTGCCCGACGATCAAGCGGCGAAGAGCCTCGCGATCACGGAGAGCGCGTACAAGGTCCGGCTGTCTCGCGCGCGCAAGAAGGTCGGCGACTACCTCGCGCCGCGCTGCGAGCACGTCAATCCGAATAATCCGTGTCGCTGCCCGGCGCGCGTCGGCACCGCGCTGCACAAAGGCTTCATCGGCCCGATCGGCCGCGAAGTCTCGCTGCGCAAGCCGGAGCCGTACGGTCGCTACGGCACCGGCATCGGCAACGACGACGCTCCGATGCGCGACATCGCCGCGATCTACGGCAGCTTGCCCGAGCCCGATCCGCCCGAGGATTTTGCGGCGAAGATCGTCGACCAGCTCGGCAGCTAGGGCCGGATCACCGCGCAAAGCAAGACATCCCGCCCAAGACGCGGCGGTTCGTGTTCCATCGCGACGGCGGTACGTGCGTCGTCCAGGCTGTCGCTCGAAGCGGTTCCTCGATGTCCATCACATCATCGCGCGCGCCGACGGCGGCAGCCACGATGCCGAGAACTTGGTCGTGATGATGCAGCCTGCATCACCGCGAGCTGCATGCAGGGCTAGCGATACGCGCACGGCCGGGCCGCGATCGCCTCGGCGGCCGCGCGATCGGCAGGCACAGCTTCGGCGAAGCTCGTCGCGAGATCGCGAATCGCGTCGACCGTCATGTGATCGCGGCACATCGCGACCTGCGCGGCGTTACCGAGCGCGGCGAGCTCGAGCGCCGCGGCGTCGCGCGCGGGCTGCGCCTTGCTCGCGATGCGGGCGATCTCGAGCCAGCGCGCCGCGGGTGGAATCGACTCGCGCGGCCAGCCGAAGTACGCCGCGGCGAGCGCGATCGCCGGAACCGCGCCTCGATCGGCCCTTGCGTAGCCGGCGCACAGCCTGATCACTTCGTCCGGGTCGCCGATCGTGCGGCCGGCTTCGATCATGCGCCTGCATGGTGTGAGCGGATCCGGCGGCTGCGAAGCTGTACGGTCGATCTGATCTGCGTCATCCATCCTCCCGGCTCCGCGATACTCGGCCGCGACCAGACCGGCGAGGTCCGCCTCGACGCGCGGTTCCCCGTGCAGCGCCGTCGCAACCGCCGCGGCGGGTTCGTTCGCGAGCACCGCGGCTAGCAGGATCTGGTGCGGCGCGGTGGCGTGAGCGCAACGCGCCTCGGCTGCGAGCGCGAGCGCGAAGCTGTGATGACCGGCGTCGCACAGGGCCTGCTCGCACGGGTCACGTTCGTCCGACGCGAGCAGCGTCGTCCGCGCGCAATGCTCCACCGCGCGCGCTGCCGCGAGCTCGACTGGCACGGCCTCGGCCGCGACGGGCGGCCCGGCGAACGTGAACGCCGCGGTCAGCTCCGGCCGCGGCGCGAGCTCGAGTGGAAACAGGCGTTGCACCTGGGGATCGGGCGACCCAGGCGTCGCCGGCTTCAGCGCCGGGGCCGAGCTGCACGCGACCAACATCAGCACCACGCCGCGCATGCCACCACGACACCACCTTCCCGCCCGCATTGCAGCCGTTACTTCGCCGCGGCGAACGCGCGCTCGAGGTCGCGCTGCAAGTCGACGAGATCTTCGATCCCGACCGACAGCCGGATAAAGCCGTCGACGATGCCGAGCGCGGCGCGGCGATCCGCCGGGATGCTCGCGTGCGTCATGATCGCGGGGTGCTCGACCAGCGACTCGACGCCACCGAGCGACTCGGCGAGCGTGAAGATCCGGCAGGTCGACAAGAACCGGCGCGATGCGTCGAGCCCGCCCTTCAGCACGAAGCTGATCATCCCGCCGAACCCGCGTTGCTGCTGCTTCGCGAGCGCGTGCTGCGGATGCGATTCCAGGCCCGGGTAGTAGACACGCTCGACCTGCGGATGGCGCACGAGCCACTCGGCGAGCGCGCGCGCGTTGTGCTCGTGGCGATCCATCCGGACGTGCAACGTCTTCGTGCCGCGCAACACCATGAAGCAGTCCATCGGCCCGAGCTGCGCACCGATCGCGTTCTGCAGAAACGCGACGCGATCGCGGAGCTCGGCGTCCTTGAACACGAGGCAGCCGCCGACGACGTCGGAGTGGCCGTTCAAATACTTCGTCATCGAGTGGGCGGAGATATCGGCGCCGAGCTCGAGCGGCCGTTGCAGATACGGCGTCATGAACGTGTTGTCGACCGCGAGCAGCACGCCCTTGTGCTTGCACACCGCCGCGACCGCCGCGATGTCGCACAGCTTCAACATCGGATTCGTCGGGGTCTCGATCCACACCAGCTTGGTCTTCGGCGTGATCGCCGCTTCGACCGCCGCGCCGCCCGCGGCGGGATCGACGTACGTGAACTCGAAGCCGAGCCGGCGGAACACCTTGTCGAACAGGCGGAACGTGCCGCCGTACATGTCGTCGCACGCGACGATGTGGGTGCCGGCTGTCGAACAGCGCGAGCAGCGTCGAGGTCGCGGCGAGCCCGGACGCGAAGCACAGCGCACCGGCGCCGCCTTCGAGCGCGGCGATGTTGTCCTGGAGCGCGAACCGCGTCTTGTTGTGCGTGCGCGAGTACTCGTAGCCCTTGTGCACGCCGGGCTCTGACTGCGCGTAGGTCGAGGTCATGTAGATCGGCGTCATCACCGCGCCGGTCACCGGATCCGGCTCTTGACCGGCGTGGATCGCTCTCGTTCCGAACCCGTCTTCGCCGTGCTTCGTCATGAGCTAGTCCTCGAATCGAAAGCTGTTCGGATCCTTTTCCATGATCCGCTCCATCGCGGCTTCTTCGAGCAAGTCGATCATCCGCTGACCGCCGTACTTCTTCATCAGCTTGTCGTCGTACTCGTCGGCGACGAGCGCGACGTCGCGCAGCGTGGCGTTGAGCTCTTCGGAGTCGAGCGTCGTGCCGCCCAGGATCGTGTGGGTGAACAACACGGTGTGCTCGCCCGGGTCCCACGCGAACGCACCGAATCGCAGGTGCGCGTTGAGCTCGAGCAGTTGCTTCGCGAGCGGGCCATCGACGTCGACGCCTTTGACCAGCTGCGACGTGCACCGCACCATCGCGCGGTTGTCGCCCCACGGGACGACGCTGATCATCACGTAGGCCGAGCCTTGCTTGATGACGTACAGCGAGTCGTCGATCTTGCGATACGCGGGGCTCGCTTGCAGGGTGCGCTCGATCAGGAGCGCCGTCGCAACCTCGGCGGGATTCATGGCCCAGGTGTTAACACGGCTGCCACTTCGTGTGAGAGATCCCGCGCCCCTCCCCGACGGTGGGCGTGCGATAATCGCGGTCGTGCGGACGGTGGTACTCGCGCTCGCGTTCGTCGGCCTCATGGCCCGCGCAGCGGTCGCCGACGCGATCAAGCAGATCGTCGTCGAGGACAACACCAAGACCACGACCGACACGGTGCTGCTGATGGCGCGCGTCTCGGTCGGCGATGACTGGAACGTCGACCTGGTCGAGCAGATCCGCGACCGCCTCGAGACGACCGGGCTGTTCCGCGACGTCCAGCGTGTTCTGGGATCCGGTCGAGGGCGGCGTGAAGCTCCACATCGTCGTCCAAGACAAGTTCTCGCGGCTCGTCGGCGCCGACGTTCTACGACCAGCCGACGAACAAGGGCGGTGGCGTCGGCTACGGCGACAACAACCTCGGAGGCGTCGATCAGAAGCTGTTGCTCTACGCGCAGCTCGCGACCGGCGATTCGTTCTTTCTCGGCGTCTGGCAGATCCCATCGATCGGCGGCACGCACCTGTACGCGCAGATCGATACGTATCTGCGCGACTCGCGCGATCATCGAGTACGCCGAGCCCACGAAGTACATCGACAACCCGATCGCGGTGCGGCAATCGCGGCTGATCTACCTCAACGGTGGCGTCCGCCTCGGCTACGAGATCGTCGCGCGGCATCAAGCTCGACACACGCTTGCGCGGCGCCTGGGTCGGCTACGAGCATGTCGAGCTCGCCGACGGCGCCGGCATCAATGACGTCACTCCGGGCGGCGATCCGAACGCGCCGCTCGCGAAGCCGGGCAAGCAGGGCTGGGACGTCTCGAACGAGTGGGACTTCACGCTCGATCGCCGGATCGACTTCAACGGCGTGCAGAGCGGCTATCGCTACATGCTGACGTACGAGCGCGCGCTGCCCTCGCTCGGCTCGGACTTTCACTACTACTCGGTCGGGCTGTACACGGTCAACGCGATCAAGCTCCTCGAGCGCCACGACCTCGTGCTTCGCGGCTCGCTCAACGTCGGCCACAACCTGCCGTTCCAGCAGGAGTTCACGACCGGAGGCACGGCGATGCGCGGCTGGCTCAACGATCAGTTCCGCGGCGACCTGAAGGTCGCGGCGACCGCGGAGTACTCGTTCCCGCTGTTCGGCATCGACCTCGGTGAGAAGCTCGGCACGCTGTCGCTGCGCGGCTTGGGCTTTTGGGACTCGCGCGTACACGACGTTCATGTCGGCCGACAATCCCGACCGCAACTATCTGCCGAACGCAATGCCGCGCGGGCTCGCACCGTTCAAGAACTCGGTCGGCGTCGGCACGCGCTTCTACTCTGAGCGGCCTCGTGCTGCCACTCCTGGGTCTCGATTTTGGGTATGGTCTGGAAGCCGGTGACTTCCAGATCTACCTCGCGATCGGCCTCACGACCTGATCGGCACTACGGCGGCTAGCAATGCGGTTCTGTCCGTTTTGCAGCGCGGAGAATGCCGACGAGCTCGCCGTATGCCAGGCGTGCGGCCGACGCTTGCCGCCGTTGCCGCCGCGCCGTGCGCGCAACGCGCCGCCGACCGGCGTGCAGCTGCCGATCCGGCCTCCGACGTCGCCGACCAAGCCGCCCTCGCAGATCAGGCCGCCGGTGCGCGACAGCGTCACCGCGATCTCGCCGCCGCCGCGCGAGGCGCCGCCGACGATCGTGTCGGCCCCGCCGCCGTCGAGCGCATCATCCGGGCCGCGGCGTGACAGTGCTCCGCGCCGTTGCCGCCGCCGCCCGAGGCGCCGGCTTTTCCACCGCCGCCCGCGACCGCCGCCGTGGGCCGACGCCGGCCGGCCAAGCGCTGCTCGATGCGTTGAGCCCGGCGCCGAGCGCCGCAGCGCCGGCCGCCCACCGCCGACGCCCGCACGCGGTCCCGACGATCCGGCGCGTCGCCGCTCCGATTCCGCCCCCCCGCCGACGCCGCGCCCCAAGCCCGCGTCGATCCCACCGCCGCTGCCGTTCGCGGCGCCGCCGCCGCTGCATTCGCCGGCCCGCCAGCCGCTGGATATCGCGCCGCTGCGCGTGACGAGCGATGGCGGCGAAGGACCACCGCCGACCCGCATCCATCGGCCAGAGGCGATGGTCGATCGGCCGTTCACGCCGCCGAAGGTGCTCGCGGTGCCGGAGATTCCCGAGCCCGGGCTCGTCAACGCCGCGAGGTACGCCGCGACGTTCTGGCGCGCGCGCTGGCAACGCCGCGGTGCGATCAAGCTGCTATGCGATCGAGATCAAGCAAGATACCGAGGCGCTCGATCAGGTGCTCGGCGCGCTCGGCCGCGCGGCGCGCGGCGCGCGAGTCGAGAGTCGGGTGTTCTCCGCGGAGAACTCCGCGATCAGCGCCGCCGAGGAGCGGATCGCGGCGCTCGCAGAAGGAGACCGCCGAGGTCGAAGGTCGCAAGGCCGAAGAGAACTCGAAGTTCGTCGACGTCGAGAGCGAGCGCAACACGAAGCTCGCCGACGCCGAGCGCGGGGTCGACGAAGCGCAGCGCGAGCTCGCGAACCTCGAAGGCCAGCGGCGCAGCCTGCGCGATAAACGCAAGGAGCTCGAGCGCCGCCAGAAGGCGTACCTGAAGACCGCGGAGGACCACGACCGCCAGGCCGGTGGCGCGCAGATGGGCGATCAACGGCAAGAGCTGCGCCGGGCCGCCGAGGGCCATCGCCGCGAGGCCGCCGCGCTCGAGCCCGATCGCCAAGAGGTCGAACGCCGGGCCGCGGCACTCGAGCGGCCGATCGCCGAGGTCACGGCGACGCCTCGACGCCGCGAAGGCCGAGCTCGACGCGGCCAAGCGCAGCCTCAACGATGCGCGCGAAGGCCACACCCATCGCCTCGCCGAGCTCGACTCCGAACAGAAGCGCAAGGCCCGCGAGATCGGGCTGGCGGAGTCCGAGATCTCGCGCCGGCTCGTGACGCTCGGCACGCTCGTCAACCTCAACCGAGTCGAAGACCCGCAATTCGCCGAGCTCTACCTGCGCATCGATCGGCTGCGCACCGCGATCACCGCGCGCACGACCGAGATCGAGAAGCTGACCGCCGAGCGCGAGGCGTACGATCGGGGCACGTTGTTCCGCGGCGCCGCGGCGATCGGTGGCGCGTTCGTCGCATTGATCGCGGTCATCGTCATCCTGCGCGCGATCCTGTGACCGTGTTAGCCTGCTGAGGAGTCGTGCCGAAGGTCTTGGTCTCGAACAACAGCGAGTTGCTGCGGCACTTCACGGCGCCGCCGTTCCAGCGACTCGGGCTCGAGATCAGCGTCGCGAACACCGCCGACGAAGCGCGCGCGATGTTCCAGCGCGACGAGCCCGCGATCGTGATCCTCGATGCCGAGCTCGGTGACGGCGCCGGGCTCGACGTCGCACGCACGATCAAGCACAAGAACCCGTCGACCCGCGTGATCGTCGTCGCGAACAAACGCCTCGACGGCGATCAGATGCGCGAGATCACCGCGTGCGGCTGCGACGAGATCCTGATCGCGCCGATGACCGCGGACGAGCTGCACGACGTCATCGCGCTCCAACTCGGCGAGCCGCGGCCCGGCACCGAGGGATTCGCGCTCACGATCGAGCTCGGCGGCAAGAAGGTCGACGCCACGGTGTCGAACCTCTCGATCGATGGCGTGCGGCTCGTGCTCGCCGAACCGGTCGGCGAAGGCCAGCCGGTCGCGGTGACCGTGACTCCGGCCGGCGAGCAACCCGTGACGATTCGCGGCACCGCGGTCTGGGCACAGCCCCGCGACGGCAAGACCGTGATCGGCGTGGCGTTCGATACGCTGAACGATCAGGCGCGCGCGGTGCTCGCGAAGCTCACGCAATGGCAGGTCGTCAAGGACGGCGACCGCACGCGCGTCGTGTTGCGCGGCGACTTCACCGAGGCGACCCGGTTCGACGAGCTGCTGCCAGCGATGGTCGGCCGCGTCGTGTTCGACACAGCGCAGGTGACCTACATGAACTCGCTCGGCGTGCGCGCGTGGTGCGAGTTCCTGCGCCAAGCGCGAATTCAGGGCTACGAGTTCCACGCGTGCTCGGTGCCGTTCATCCTGCAAGCGTCGATGGTGCGCGACGTGATCGGCCGCGGCACGGTGACCTCGTTCTTCGCGCCGTTCCACTGCATCACGTGCGATCACCAAGAGGAGCGCCTGCTGCAGAGCGCCGCGATCCTCGCATCTGCGCTCGAACCGCCGACGTTCAAGTGCCCGAGCTGCGGCGGCGCGCTCGAGTTCGACGATCTGCCCGAGCGCTACTTCGCGTTTCTCGCGGAAGATCCGGACTAGGGCGGCATGCGCAAGCTATTCGTGCGGTCGTTCGCGATCGCATTCATCGCTTTTGCGCTGCTGTTCGGGATCGAGTTCTTCCTCGAGTGGAACCGCGCCGGCCGGCCCGGCATGTCGGCGGTGTCGTGGGCCGGGATCAACAACGCGAAGCTCGTCGACGTGCTGTCGCCGATGGCGCGCGCCTACAACAACGTGCTCGCGATGCTCCTCGCGACGATCGGCCTCGCGATCCCGCTCACCGCGAGCATGCACACGCCGAAGCTGATCGAGATGTTCTTGCGCGACCGGGTCAACCGCTGGGTCCTGTCGTTCATGGCCATCGGCGCGGCGCACGTGCTGTGGGTCGACTACATCATCGGTCCGAAGTTCGCGCCGACCTGGGCGATCAACCTCGCGGTGTACTTCGCGATGCTCGGGTGGGCGCTGTTGATCCCGTACTTCTTCTACGTCGTGCGGTTCGTCGATCCGTCGCGGCTGATCATCCGGCTGCGCGATCGTGCGGCCGAGATCGTCGACAGGGTCGTCGAGCGCCACGCCGACCCGATCGAGTCCCAGCCCGAAGTGTCGACCGCGTTCAACCAGATCGGCACGATCATCATCAAGTCACTCGATCGCAATGACCGAGACGTCGCGGCCGAGGGCACGTGGGCGCTCAAGAGGCTGCTCGATCAGTACGAGGGCCAAAAGACGCGGATGCCGAAGGAGTGGTTCAAGGTCGACCGCGCGGACTTCGTCGGGCTGTCCGACGAGGCGCTCGAGATGCTGACCGAGAGCCGCACCTGGTACGAGATGAAGGCGCTCCAGCAGATCGAGCACGGGTTCATGCGGGCGTTGAACAGCGCGACCGGCACCGTATCGACGTTCTCCGATGCGACCCGCGTGATCGCGGTGCGGGCGCACGCCCATCACGACGAACAGGCACTGCGTCTATGCATCCGGTTCTTCAACAACTTCCTGCGCGAGGCGATCAGGGCGCGCAACCTGCGCGCGGTCTACGACGTGTTCCACCAGTACCGTCGGCTCGGCCGCGAGCTCGTCGATCGCCCCGAGCTGTTGCGCGAGATCGGCCACCACTTCGCGTACTACGCCGGCATGGCTCGCACGTACGGCATGGTGTTCGCGCCGCAGCTCGCGCTGTTCGATCTCGGCTACGTCACGCGCCGCGCGTACGAACGAGCGTCGCCCGCGGCCGCCGACCTGCTGCGCGAGGTGCTCGCCCTGCCGCATCGCACCGGTGAAGACCTTCACACGATGGCGGTCAAGGCCAAGCTGATCCTCGGCGGGTTCTTCATCGAGAACAAATTGACCGCGGAAGCCGACCAGGTGCGCGACAATTTGCAGGACGTCTCGTCCGGACAGATCGTGCGCGCCGAAGCCCAGCTCCTCGCTGCCGATCAGTCGTTCTTCGAGGTCACCGATCGCCAGCTCAACCTCGAGTACGTGCCGCCGGAGCGCCGCGAGCCGTTGAGAGCGTTCTGCGCTTCGCTCCAGCCGAGTGGAGAGCGTCCATGAAGGCGATCGCGCTAGCGTTGCTCGCCGGATGCGCGAGCCACTACGCGTACACGTTCCAGGTCACCGATCCGGGCGCCCGCGCCGGTGCGCCCGGTGGACCGGAGACGCTCGAGGACGCCGATGTCAAAGCCGACGTGCTGGTCGACCCGAAGGCCGAGGCGATCGTGCTGACGCTGACGAACAAGACCGATCAGATCCTCGCGGTCGAGTGGAACGACATCCGGCTGACCCGCACCGACGGTCGCGTCTCTGCGGTCACCACGCTGCGACCCGATACCGACCTCGGCTGGATCCAGCCGGGCGCGAACCTCGAAGCCCGCCTGTTGCCGCTCGCGTTGCCGCGCAGCGGGGAAGCGGCCGCCGCCTACGAGGGCAGGCGCTTCGATCTGCAAGTGCCGCTGATCGTGCGGCGCGAGACCAAGCTCTATCACTACTCGCTCGTCGCGCACGTGAGGGCGCTGTAGCAGCCATGAGCAAGCACGCGATCGTCATGTCGTTCGTCTTGGCCGCGATCGGTTGCGGACCGAGCTTCACGCTGCCGATGACCGCCGACCAGCTGTTGCAGCTCAACTCGGGGCCCGCGCTCGTCGCATATCTCGGTCAACCGGACGCGAACCCGAGCGTGTGCGACCTGCGCGCGCGGGGCCCGCACCTGCTCGCGTTCAGCGACGAGGTGCACGGCGCGCTCGTCGACGGCTTCGTCAAGGGCCGGATCGAGCCCGTGATGTGGCGACGCTGCGTCGAGCTCGTGATCAAGAACATGCCGCCGACCCAGGTCGCATCGCTGTTCGACGAGCTGCTACGCGCTTACCAGTCGATGGTCAAGAGCGACCATCTGCAGAGCGATCCGGCGTTCGCCGAGCGCGTCGCGACGATCCAGCGGCTGTACCTCGAGCGCGCCGAGGGGCTCGACGGTCATCCGGGGGTCACCACCGCGATCTTCGACGATCTGCGCGACGCCTTGGCGAAGCGCAAGCTCGGGCCGGTCGGCAAGAGCTTCGCCGAGGAAGTGATCGGCACGGTCGACGTCTCGCACGGCAACTGGCAAGGACGCGCGGTCGACCTCGCGCTCATGGATGCGCTCGCCGCCGCCGGCAACGAGATGACGCTCGAGCGTTTCGCATCGCGCTTGCCCCAGCCCGATCTGCGCGAGCAAGCGGCGCGACGGCTCGTGCGCATTCACATCGCGCTGTCCCCGTTCGACGAGGTGCGCAAGAACGCCGCGAAGATCGAAGAGGCGGTCGTCCGCGATGGTCACAACCGCGTGGTGATCGCAGAGCACAGGCTCGCGCGCGCGTGGTTCGACGACAACAAGACGCCGGTGCGCTACGTCGTCGTGCGCCAACACGTATGGGACCGAACCGCGACGCTGCTCGGCTCGGGTGAGAATCGGCCCGGCCTATCGGTGCTGCCCGAGCTCGCGCTTCGCGGCAGCTTGTTCGCCGAGCTCAAAGGCATCTCGCGCCCGGTCACGCTGTGCGGCGCGGCGCAGAAGCTCGACCCGACGCCGTGCATCGCGGTGAGCGACGTCGCGCTCGACAACCCGCTCGCGTATCTCGACGATGGTGGCGTGCATTTCCGCGACGACATCGCGGAGAACGAAGTCGTGCCGCTCGCGGCGAATTCCGCGTTCTCGCTGCCGGTGCGGCTCGCGAACCTGCCGGCCGCGGCGCTGCAGTGGGGCCTCGGCTTCGAGAAGCCCGACGACCTCGACTTCGGGGCGCCGGTGGCTGCGCGCGGCCCGGATCTCGAAGTCCGGGTCGATCATCCGAACCGCGATCGCTACGTCTACACGGTGAGCGGAGCGCAGGGTTACGCCGCCGTGGTTCAGGCGGCCGACCTCGGCGCGTTTCACGTCGACAGTCGCGGCGGCAACGGCCCGTCGGGCTCGACCGGTGCCAGCGGCTCGACCGGCAGCGCCGGATCGGAGTGCAGTGCGGGCGGGCCGGGCGGCAACGGCGGACCCGGCGGCGACGGCGGCCGCGGCGGCAACGGTGGCAACGTCCACGTCGTGATCTCGTGCCAGACCGCGGGCTGCGATGTCGCAGCGGTGCAGCGCACGATCGCGAGCATCGGCGGCTACGGTGGCGCAGGTGGCTCGGGCGGCCAAGGCGGCCAGGGTGGCCAAGGCGGCGCGGCGAGATCTCAGACGACCCACACCGACAGCAACGGCGCGACCGTCGTCGATGACGCGGGCTGTTCCGCCGGCTCCAACGGTTCGAACGGTGCGTCGGGCTCGCGCGGTTCAGACGGCCGGCCCGGCAGCCCGGGCCGCGTCACCGTCGATATCCGCTAGGGCTTGGGCACGAGCTCTTGGTCGGTCGG
Organism: uncultured delta proteobacterium; assembly: GCA_963848295.1. Lineage (GTDB taxonomy): Bacteria > Myxococcota_A > Polyangia > Haliangiales > Haliangiaceae > JABFXX01. The sequence goes on from CAWKDB010000010.1 coordinate 2,487,915, forward strand.
ATGCGGCCGGCCGCTGTGATCGCGCTCGAGCGAGCCGGTCTGCGACGACCACATGACGTAGCCGACGATCGCGAGGATGAGCAGCGCGATCACGACCAGCGCACCGACCGGCACGCGATCGCCGAAGGTCTTGCCAGCGAAGAACCGCCCGGCCGAACGCTTGTGGATCGTATCGGTCACATCTTGCGCGAAGCTCTCCGGCGCCCGCGCCTTGTGCATCCCCGACACGAGCTTGCGCGTCTCGACCATCTCGTCGTGCGCGCGCTTCCACTCCGGCTGCTCCGCGATCTTCGCCGCGACCGAGGCTCGCTGGTCCGGCGACAGCGCACCGTCGAGGTAATCCGACAACGCGATCACCATCTCGTCATCGAGCTCGGGCTCTTCGCTCATCGCAGCTCCTTCATACGTGGCGCTGGAGTTTCTTGCGCAGCGCGAGGCGCCCGCGGTGAAGGCGAGACTTCACGGTGCCGTCGGGCAGCCCGGTGATCTCGCAGATCTCTTCGATCGACAAGTCTTCGATGTCGCGCAGCACGATCACGGTGCGATGGTCCTCATCGAGGCCCGCGATCGCCTCCTGCATCAGCTGTTCGATCTGAGCGCCTTCGAGCGCGCGATCCGGCGCCGAGGGCACCGCGCTGCCGATCGCGCCGTTGGTCCCGGTCGACCGGGTCTCGTCGACCTCGTCACGGTCACGGCGATAGTCCGGCCGTCGCGACAGGTACTTGATCCGGTTCTTGCAGTGATTGACCGTGACTCGGTACAGCCAGGTCGAGAACTTCGACTCCTCGCGAAAGGTGTCGATCGTCTTGAACACCGTGATGAACACCTCCTGCGCGACGTCCTCCGCATGGGTCGGTCCGAGCATCCGAAAGGCGATGTTGAACACCCGATCCCGATGAGCGTCGATCAACTCCCGGAACGCCCGCTCGTCGCGGTCGCGCAGCCGCCGCAGGAGGGTCCGCTCGAGCTCAGACATGGGGAAGCGCGAGCATACCCCCGAGATGACACCAGAAACCGGGCCCGGGTTTCCACTCCCGGTGGCCGGCGTTTCCGATATGGCTTTTCGGCGAAAGCGGCTGTAGTTTCAGAGCTGCCACGGTTCGTCGGTTTGCTCTGGTTTGCCGTTTGCGTTTGCTACGGGTCGGCCATCGCTTGTTCCGGTGCTCAGTGGGCTCACAGTTTCGAAACCCGCTTCCGAGCACGTAGGCCCCTCTAGGGGCGGGTCAAGCATCAGGGCCAGATCGAGATAGCGATGAACACTCGTCTGTACGTTGGAAACCTTTCGTTCAATACCACTGCTGATGGCGTCCGCACCGCGTTCCAGGACTTTGGAACGGTCAGCGACGTCCACCTCGTCACCGATCGCGAGACGGGCCGCTCGCGCGGCTTCGCGTTCGTGACGATGGGCACCACCGAGGAGGCCGCGAAGGCCATCGAAGGCATGGACGGCAAGACCCTCGACGGTCGCCCGCTCCGCGTTAACGAAGCCGAACAGCGCCAAGCTCGCGGCGGCGGCGGCGGTGGCGGCGGCGGGTTCCGCGGCGGCGGCGGTGGCGGCGGCTATCGCGGCGGCGGCGGCGGTGACTACGGCGGTGGTGGCGGCGGCGGTGGTGGTGACTACGGCGGTGGCGGCGGCGACGGCGGCCGTGGTGGTCGCGGTGGTCGCGGCCGCGGCGGTGGCGGCGGCGATCGCTGGTAGCTCGAACCAACGACAACTGACGCAACGAATCGGGGAGCTCGCCACACGGCGCGCTCCCCGTTCTCATTTCGGGCGGTTTGCGATTTCGGATCGTGGACATCCACGCCTCATGATTCGTCACAACTCTTGGATGGCGCTCACGTGGCTCGCCCGGAGGGCACCGCGAACACGCTGACCGGGCTGCCGCGCAGATAACCGACACCGAGCATCCTCGCGCGGTAGGCCGTCTCGGTGCGCAGCGCGGCGACCGCGGCGGCCACGCGCAGCGTGATGTGGAGCGGCTTGGTCGGATCGAGCTCGGCACGTCGCACGTGCCGCTGATAGCTGGACACATTTTGCCGTCCTCTTCGGCGGCATTCGCCTCGGGACGTTCGACAGCGAGCACACCGATCGCGGTCTACGCGTCCCTCGTCGTCGGCGCTTGAAGGCGGGCGAAGTGTCAGGGATGTCCTTGGACTGAAGTGTCAGGGATGTCCGTGCTTGCACAAAACCCTGTGGATGCTGACGCGGCGTGGACGGCTCGGAAAACCGCGGGCGACGACACCGAGGATTCGCAATGACGACGAGGTGCGGTTGCCCGACCCGACCACCCCGCTTGGACAGCCGCTGCGCGCCTGTCCACAGCATCCACAGCGCTGCGGCTACTGGTTTCGGAGATTTTTGTTTGGGGAAGATTCGGACTTGAACCGGCGCGCCTCGACCGAACGACAACGAGTTCCCGTGGGCGCCGTCAATGACGACTGGCTACGGCGGACCTGAGTGGACCGCTACGCATCGGCCATATTCGCGTCCCGCACGCTGATACCTCGAGAGCCCGATCACGGTCGCGCACGACTGCTCACTCACGCTACACAGCTGGCCACGCGCACCGCCATCGTCGAGATAGGTCGCGCACCATGCTGCAGAAACTTCCAAGCAACCGCCTCCCGCGGAAACACACGCAGGGTTGTCCGGCCAGCAGGTCCCATCACCGCTCGAGGCGCACCAATAGCCGGCCGCCGCGCTGGGCGTGCGTTTCGCGACGCGACGACGATGATTGATTGCCCCTCTGCGGCGCGTTAGGGTGCGCCACCATGTGGCAGCAGCTCGCGGACGCCGTACTCGCTGGACGCACGCCGACGCGCGACGAAGCACGCGGCGTGTTGCACGCGCCCGAAGACGAGCTGCTCGCGTTGCTCGACGCGGCGTTTCGGGTCCGCCGCGCGCACTGGGGCCGGCGGGTGTCGCTCCACGTGCTCGAGAACGCGAAGCTCGGCGCGTGCCCCGAGGACTGCGGGTTCTGTTCGCAGTCGAGGTCTCGCACTTCCGGCGCGTCGCCGAGCGGCGAAGCGCCGATGATCGCCGTCGACGACCTGGTCGCCGGTGCCCGGCGCGCTCATGCGGCGAAGGCGAAGCGCTACTGCATGGTGACCGCGACGCGCGGGCCTTCGCAGCGCGACCTCGACACGATCTGCGATGCGGCGCAGCAGATCAAAGCCGAGCTCGACATCGAGCTGTGCGCATCGCTCGGCTTGTTGACCGCGGCGAAGGCGCAACGGCTCGCCGCGGCCGGCGTCGATCGGTTCAACCACAACCTCGAGACCAGCGAGCGTCACTACGGCAAGATCGTGTCGACGCACACGTGGCGCGATCGCGTCGAGACCGTGCAGCTCGCGAAGGCCGCCGGCATGGACACGTGCTGCGGCGGCATCGTCGGCCTGGGCGAGAGCGAAGACGATCTGCTCGACCTCGCGTTCGCGCTGCGCGAGCTCGACGTCGACAGCGTGCCGGTGAACTTCCTCGATGCGCGCCCGGGCACGCCACTCGCCGGCTATCCACTCGTCCAGCCCGGCTTCGCGTTGCGCGCGCTGTGCATGTTCCGGTTCGTCCACCCGCGCACCGATCTGCGCGTCGCCGGCGGTCGCGAGCTGACGCTGCGCTCGCTGCAGGTGTTCGCGCTGTATCCCGCGAACTCGATCTTCACGCAGGGCTACCTCACGACCGGCGGCGCGACCGCGTACAGCGACCACGAGATGATTCGCGACGCCGGGTTCGAGCTCGAGCTCGCGTCGGGCGAGGCCGTGCCCGCGGACCCCGAGGCGGTCGCGCACCTGCGCCGTGCGCTGCTGCCGTTGGCGCGGTCGTAGACGCCCCGACGTGTCGGCGACGCGGCGCGCAACGTAAGATTTGCGGGAGATCGGGGGCGTGCACGTATGATGTGCGGATGGGGAAGCTTTGGCTCGCGCTCGCGGTCGTCACGACCGCGGCATGTCACTTCACGTCGAACGCGACCGGCGACGGCGGTGGGCCGACGATCGACGCATCGAGCGCGACGTGCGGCAACGGCATCGTCGAGCCCGGCGAGGACTGCGACGACGGCGACACGAAAGCCGACTCGTACTGCGACTCGATGTGCCACTTCACGTGCGGCAACGGCGTGGTCGACAGCGATCAAGGCGAGACCTGCGATACCTCGATCGCGAGCGGGCCGGGCTCGTGTCCGACCGCGTGCGACGATGGCGATGCGTGTACGACCGACGTGCTCGAAGGCTCGGGCTGCACGGCGCAGTGCGTGTACTCGCCGATCACGTCCGCGATCGACGGCGACGGCTGCTGTCCGGCGGGCGCGAACGCGAACACCGATAACGACTGCACCGCGATGTGCGGCAACGGCGTGCTCGAAGCCGGCGAGCTGTGCGATCCGGGCATCGTCGCGGGCGCGGGTGCGTGCCCGGAGTCGTGCGACGACGATCAATCCTGCACGACCGACACGTTGGTCAGCGGCGGTACGTGCCAGGCGATGTGTACGTTCACCGCGATCACGATGCCGATCAACAACGATGGCTGTTGCCCGGCCGGCGCGAACCCCGGCGATGACAACGATTGCAGCGCCGCGTGCGGCAACGGCTTCGTCGATGTCGGCGAGACGTGTGACACGGCGATCGCGAGCGGCGCCGGCAAGTGCCCGACGGCGTGCGACGATGGCATCGCGTGCACGTCGAACGTGCTGTCGAATCCGGGCACGTGCACCGCGGCCTGCGTCTATCCGGCGATCACGATGCCGATCAACGGCGACGGGTGCTGCCCGACCGGTGCGAACGCGAACGACGACAACGATTGCGCGCCGGTGTGCGGTAACGGCGTCGTCGAAGCCGGCGAGCAATGCGACGACGGCAACACGGACAACACCGACGCCTGCGACAACACGTGCCACACGCACGTCGTGGCGACCGCGTTCCGGTTCAACACGCTCGAGCTGCGCGATCCGCACACGTGGATCAACGTGCCGATCCTCGGCTGTAAGGACATCACGGATAACAAGTTGCTCGGCGAGCCGTCGGTCAACGACCAGCTGCTGTCCGAGATCACGACCGACAGCAACGGCGATGGCTTGCTCGACTTGTCGCCGACGCTCGTGTTCCGCCCGCTCGATCAGGTCAACGCCCACATGCCCGCGCTCCAGCTCTACTTCGCCGATTGCACGTCGCCGCTCGCGTCGACCTCGTGCAAGCCAAACGCGCAAGTGCCGGTCGCGTTGACCGCGACGAACCAATCGACCGGGACGTGCCTCGCGACGATCGCCGGCACGGTGAAGCCCTACTCGCCGGCGGTGACGACGACGACCGGGCCGTGCTTCGTGTCCGCATCGTCGACGATCGCGGTCAGCATCGTCGGCATCCCGCTCACGCTGCACGATGCGCGAATCGCCGCGACGTACTCTGGCTCGCCGGCGACTCAGGTCGTCAACGGCTTGCTCGTCGGGTTCATGACCGAGACCGACGCCAACGCGACGAATCTGCCGTCGGATCTGCCGCTCGTCGGCGGCAAGCCGCTGAGCACGATCCTCGCCGGCGGCACCGGCGCCTGCGCGAGCTTCTCGGACAAGGACACCGACAACGGCACGTCCGGCTGGTGGTTCTACCTGAACTTCACGGCACCGGTCACGACCTGGTCCGACAACTGATCGTGCTACGCACGGGGGATGCGGATCGACAAGGTCTACACCCGCGGCGGCGACCAAGGCCAAACCTCGCTGATCGGCGGCGACCGAGTCTCGAAGGCGTCGCCGCGGATCGCTTGTTACGGGACGATCGACGAGCTCAACGCGGTCATCGGTCTGATGATCGAAGCGCTCGGCGCGTCGGCGGCCGGGCCGCACCTGTCGCCGATCTTGCAGCGTGTCCAGAACGAGCTGTTCAACCTCGGCTGCGAGCTCGCGACGCCGGACGGCGACCGCCGCGCGAAGATGCCGCGCATCGAGCCGCGCCACGTCGATGGGCTCGAGCGCGATATCGATGCGGTCAACGACGAGTTGCCGGCGCTCACGTCATTCGTGCTGCCGGGCGGCGGCTGGCCCTCGGCGTACGGCCATCTGGCGCGCACCGTGTGCCGGCGCGCCGAGCGCCTCGTCGTCGAGCTCGGTGCGGATGAGCCGATCGGCGAGTTGCCGGTGCGCTACCTCAATCGCCTGTCGGATGCGCTGTTCGTGTGGGGGCGCTGGTGCGCGCTCAAGGACGGCAAGCCCGAGGCGCTGTGGGATTCGCGCGCGACTTAGCGCGGGTGCTTCGCGAGCGCGTCGAGCCCCGCTCGTGCACTGGCGCGAACCTCGGCGTTCGAGTCGTCGATCGCGGCCTTGAATCGGCGCTCGGCCTCGCTCAGGTCGCGCGCGTCGACCAGCATCCAGCCGAGCATCGCGGACGCTTCGCCTCGATGATGCGAGCTCGCGTGACCGTCGCAAACGTCGCGAAACGCGGTGACGGCTGCGGCTGCGGCGGCCGCGCGCGTCGAGCTTTGCGCCGACTTCGCCAAGCGTGCGAGCGACACCGCGCGCCAGTACCGAGCGTCGTCGGCGAGCGCCCCGTCGGGAGCGAGCTCGAGTCCGCGGCCAAACGCGTCGGCGGCGCCGCGGAAGTCGCCGGAGCGCAGGGCGGCCCACGCGGCGTCGTACGCCAGCGCGTCGGCAGGCCGCGGCGCGGGCTGTAGTTGCGGCGACGGTCGGTGTCCCGGTACGACCACCGGCGACGGTGGTCGATGAATGGCGACCCGAGGTGACATCGGGATCGGCGCCGGCGCGGCAACCTGGGCTCGCTCGACCACGACCGCCGGGGGCGCGGCCGCCGTGACCTCGGGCGGATGCCAGCTCTCACCGCCGTGCAGCACGGTCGTCGGCTGGCCGGCTGGACGGACCTCGACGCGGCCGTGCACCACGTTCACCGCGACGAGGTGATCGCGATCGGCGGTCACGCTAAACGCCGTACCGCGGACCTCGACCTCGCCATCGCCGACGACGACTCGGAACCGCTCGCCCGGCGCGAGCGGCGACACCTCGACGTCGATCGTGCCATCCCGCAGGCGCGCGACCTCGTCGGGCGGTTGCGACGTCGTCGCGACCAACGCGCGCGCGTGCGGATAGATCGTACCGTGCGCGACGTGCTCCGGTACGTGAGGCGCGACGACGACGATCGCGACCGCGGCGGCCGCGACCGCGGCGAGCCCGAGCCCGACGCTCGCTCCGATCATGATCGACACGCGCCGGCGCCGCCGCGGTTGGATCGCCATCGGCAACGGCATCGCGAGCAACGCGGTGCGAACCTCTTCGCGATGGCTCGAGCTCGGCACGTCGACCGGGAGCTCGCGCGCGAACCGCAACGCGGCGTCGAGCTCTTGCCACGCGGCGCGACAGCTCGCGCAACTCTCGATGTGCGCGGCGAGGTTCGCGTCGATCGCACCGCGCCGCCATTCGGCTGCGCTGACGCCCGGGGCCATGCCCCGCGCGTCGAGACCAGCGCCAGCCGCGCGCAACAGCTCGCGTTCGCGCTTGCACGTCATCGCGACCTCTGCTCGACGGCGGCGCGCACGGCTCTACGCGCGTGGCCGAGCCGGCGCCACAGCATCGACTCCGAGATCTCGAGGGCGCGCGCGACCTCGGCGCCGGGCAGCTGTTCGAGATCGCACAAGATGAACGCGACCTGATGCTCGTGTGGCAGCGCCGCGATCGCGATCGCGATCTGACGCAGCAACTTCTTGCGATCGATCTCGGCGTCGGGCGCCGCCGCGACCGCATCGAGATCTTCGACGAACCTAGCTTGATGGACGCGCCGGCGCTGCTCGCCCCGCAGCTGATGACGTGCGAGGTTCGCGGCGACGCCGAGGATCCAGGTCTTGACCGAGGACGATCCGCGATACGCACCGGCGTTGCGCTGGACCGCCAAGAAAGTCGACTGCACGAGATCGTCGCGCGCGAGCTCGTCGGTCGTCGCGAGCCGCGCCGCGAACCGATAGACCGCGACGCTAAACCGGTCGAACAACGCGCCGAGGGCCGCGGAATCACCGGTCGCGCACGCGGCGAGCAGCGCCTCGTCGGACAACTCCGCGATCGCACCTTGCGAGCGCCGCAGCGGGAGCAGCTTGCCGGCGCGCTCGGTCACAGGTCTCCGTAGCGCAGGCCGGCGCCGACGCGAGCGAGCAGCCACGGCTCGTTCGGCAACGCGAACGCCGGCATGCTCTGAAAGTGGGTCGCTTCGGTCATGTCGACCGCGAACGTCAGGTCGAGCGAGAGCCGATCGCCGAGCGGATACGATAACGCCGCGTGGGCATCGGCGCGCAAGCCGGGCGTCGTGCTGTGCATGTGATCGTCGCGGTCGTCGGACCGCGTATCGATCATGCCGACGCCACCGCCGAATCCGGGCGAGACCGTCGCGCGACCGAAATGCAGAGGCACGTCACCGCCGAGGAGCAGCTCGCTGCCCGTGCGATCGAGCTCGTGCTGCCACGGCCCTGGTCCGTCGACGACCTTCGCGTAGCGCGCGCGGCCGGCGACGCAGATCCGGCCGACCATCATGCACGCGCCACCGCCGACGCCGGTCCAATCGGTGCGATCGCTCGCGAGCGAGTCCTCGACCGCGGCGAACACCTGCATCCCCCGCGGCGCCTTGCGGTCGGCGGCCAACGTGAGCGGGGCCTCGTCGAGCACGAGCTCGTGAGCAGCGAGCAACGGCTCGGCGACATCGGCCCGCGCCCACGATTCGAGCACGATCGCCGCGCTGATCGGTTCGGAGACGTGGCGCTCGGCGCCATCTTGCGCGACGACGATGCCGTCCGCCGAGCGCGAGATCGAAACCTGTAGCTCTGGACACGCGCCGAGCTCGACCCCGCGTTGCACGAGCAACTTGCCGACGTCACGAACCAACCCGGGGTCGCCGTTGAGCTCGACGCACGGCGCCGCGCTGGCCGCGCGCACTGCGCCCACCGTCGCAACGGCGAAACCGAGGGTGAGCAGACGCACGGCTAGCCCGATGGTTCACCAGATTCGCCGACGAGACAATGAAGAAGCGACGAAGGTCGTATACTCTCGCGCCGTGTCCGAGCCTCCGAAGCAGTCCGAGAGCAGCAAGCAGCTCGCCGCGGCCGAGCAGCAGGCCAAGGAGCGCTTCGAGAAGGCCATGACCGAGCTGCGCGAAGGCGCGTACCGGTTTTCGTCCCGCGCCCGGGGCCAGTCCGAGCTCATCATCGAAGAGCTCGTCGATCCCGAGGGCGAGACCGTCAAGTCGCTCGCCGAGCACGAAGGCGAGCCCGGCGCGCTCGCCCTCGCCCAATCGCTCGAGCTGATCACGTTCGACACGTGGCTGTTCGGCCAGATCGGCGACCAAGACGCGCTCGATCTGAAGTCCGAGGACCACTGGGAGGTCTGGTTCACGTTCGGCGCGTGGATCGGCGAGACGATGCGTCGCCGCCACGGCGGTCACTGGCTGATGATGGGCGACGATCCGCACACCTGGCGGATCGGATTCTCGAAGATCTTTCTCGAGATCGCGCCGTTCGTGTTCGCCGAGCGCCTGCTCCGCATGGGCTCGGGCGCGACGCGCACGATGGTCACCGAGATCGAGCGCATCCGCGTGTTGCACGAAGAGCAGCGCGAGCGCGACAGCGGGAAGGAGCCCGCGACGGGTGAAGCCGCGAGCTCCCGGACGAAGCACAAACGCGAGGCCTTGGATCGGTTCGTAGCGCAGCACTACATCCGGCTGCACACCGTGCCGCTCGGCCAGTGGATGGCGATGGACTTCGCAAACCTCGCGAAGCTGTGGAACGAAGCGCCGGTCGAGGCGCTGATCGCCGAGCTCAAAGAGAAGGGCCCGCGGCTCGGCCCGCAGAACACGCAGATCGTCGAGCAAGTCGTCGCCGCGCTCGCCAAGGCGAAGCAGGACGCGCCGATCGCGAAGCAGACCACCGACCGCGGCCTGTTCGAGGCGATCGCGCAGATCATCGCGCTGCGTCGTGCGACCGCGCCGATCGCGATCGACATTCTCGAGCGCGTCGTCATGCCGGCGATGCATGTCGGCATCCCCGACAAGTTTCCACCGCTCGACGAGGACGACCTGTCAAACCTGCGCAAGCAGGTCGAGCTGTTCGCGTTCTTCGTCGAGGTCGTGCCGCACAAGTTTCAGGCCGACGACGAAGGCTTCCTCGGCACGATCCCGCACGAGCAGCTGACGACGCCGTACGCGGACCGCAACGTGCTCGAGATCGGCAAGGGCGACTGGGTCGTCGTCAACCCCGGGCACTTCGCGGCGATGCTGCAAGAGTTCGATGCGCCGAAGCTCCTCGACAAGTACGACGACTTCGTCAAGTACCTGCGCACCGTGCCCGACGCGCCGAATCGCCGCGACGATGGCCGGATGCTCGCCGAGACCGCGGTGCGCGCGTTGACCGATCTCAAGCAGTGCGTCGCGGTGGCGGCGCAGAACAAAGACGCGCTGCTGTTCCGGTTGCTGCCGCCACCGGGTTGATCGTGTGGGCGGACCGCATCTTGGTTGCTGCCGGCGCGACTCTGGTCGCATGCAAGGCAGGAAAGCCGACGGACAACCGACCGCTGAAGGAGGCGATCGTCGGCGCGTGGGACGTGTGGTGTGCGACCGACGACGAAGCGAAGGCCTCCTGCCTGGGCAAAGACGACGCGAAGCTCGTCAAGACGTTCAAGGCCGATGGCACGGTCGAGCTCTCGGTCGATGGCCGCGGCGATTCGCCGATGATCGGGAAGTGGACGGTCAAAGGCTCCGAGCTCGAGCTCGCGTTCGAGGGCATCAACGTCGAGCGCTACCGAGCGCGCATCGAAGATGGCCACCTCGTGCTGTGGTACCCGAGCGGCCCATTCGGCTCGGTGCTCGGCAGGCACGGTGAGGCGTTCTCGGCCGACCCCGGCCACGTGTCGTCGGGTGGATCCGAGACCGGCACGCTCGGCGGCGTGCACTATGCGATCGATCTCCCTGCCGGCTATCGCCTCGCGCGTGATGACAACCAGCGCCAGCGCTGGGCGCCCGCCAACGGCGAAGGCTTCGTCATCGACCTCGTCGTGTCGCCGCGACCGCAAGAAATCATCGACGGTCGGCCCGTCACGCACCCGTGCGACCGCGACTCCGGCACCGGCGGCTCGTCGGAGACGATCGACGGCAAAGAGCGCGACATCGATGTGTTCGTCAACATCTGCTTGCGCTCGAGCGAAGACTCGCTGATGTGCTCCGCGGGTCACTCGCGCGGCTATCTCGAGGCCTCCGAAAAGCCTGCTGCGCTCGCGCTGTGCAAGTCGCTCGTCGTGCGCTGACCGATCGTTTCAGTCCGCCACCGGCAGCGTGATGACGAAGCGCGCTCCACCGGTCGGCGCACGTTCGGCCGCGACCGCGAGGTCGCCACCGTGCTCGATCGCGATCTTGCGAGCGATCGCGAGGCCGAGGCCGGTGCCGGTCGACTTCGTCGTGACGTAAGGCTCGAAGATCCGCTCGCGATCGGCTTCGGCGACGCCTTTACCGCGATCGTCGATCGTGATCACGATCGTATCGGTTTCGGCGCGCCAGCCGACCACGACCTTGCCGGTCGCATTCGCGTCTTCACCGGCGTGGATCGCGTTCTCGACGAGGTTCGCGACGACGCGCTTCAACAACAGCTTGTCGGCGCGGACGGTGACCGGCGTGTCAGGAGGGTCGAGCTCGAGCTTCGCGGCGAACAGCGGATCGTTGCGCAGCTCCTCGAGCACGTCGCCGAGCGCGAACGCCGCCTTCTCGACCTTTGGCAGCTGGCCGAGCGTGCGGAACGTGTCGACGAGCCGGCGCAAGCTGAGGATCTCCTCCTCGACGATCTCGCCGGTGTCGGCGAGCAGCTTGCCGAACCGCGCCGGATCGGTGTCGGCGCCTTTGTAGGCCGAGACGCATTGCTGGACCGCGAGCTGGATCGGCGTCAACGGATTCTTGATCTCGTGGGCGAGCCGGCGCGCGACGTCTTGCCATGCGCCGATGCGCTGCAGATAGGCGACTTGATCGCGCGAGCCGCGAAGATCGTCGAGCATGTTGTCGAACGCTTCGCCGACCTCGGCGGTCTCGTCGCTGCCGCGCAAGCCCGAGCGCGCGTCGACCTGGCCCGCCGAGACCGCGCGCGCCGCGGTGACGAGCCGCGCGAGCCGGCGCGTGTAGAACGTCGAGATCAAGAGGCCGAACGCGGTCGCGAGCAGCGCGCCGATACCCATCAGCTTGAGGAACGCGTCGCGAAACGTGTCGGGCAAGCCGGTGCGGATCTGCATCGTCAAGCGCGCGCTATCGATCGCGTGCTTGAGATTCTGATAGTCCTTCTGCAGCCCCGCCGGGACCTCGAACGTCAGCACCAGCGTCGCGCCGGTCTCGGCGAGCGGCTGGCGCAACACCTTGTCACGCCACTCCGGCGCTTGACCGGGCGCGGGCGTGGGCAGCGCGCGCACCGCTTGCGACACGACCGTATGGTCGGCGCGCTCGAGCGCGAGCCCGTGCAAACCCGCTTCCTTCGCGCTGTCGTCGTCGAGGATCTTGTCGAGGTTCGCCTCCGGATCGAGCGCGACCAGATCGGGGCGTTTCGCGAGCCGATCCGCGATCTCGGCATGCAGTCGCTTCGTCGTATCGAACAGCGCGCGATACGCGTCGAGCCCGTGCTCCATCGTGTCGACGCGCTCGGCCGCCTCCCCCGCCGCGACGTTCGCCGACGCCTTGCCGATCGAATCGATGAGATACGCGGACAACACCAGCGGCACGAGCACGACGATCAGCAGGCCGACCGTGACCTTGAGCTGCAGCGGGATGCGGCGCTTCTTCATCTACTGCTTGGGCCGGAAGAATGGTTGCGAGTGGACGAGCAAGATGCGATCCGCCTCCGCGATCTTCGGGTTGACGAACACCGACACGAACGAACCGAAGAACGTGCCGCCGCGGTCGAGCCCGCCGCCGTTGCCTTGACTGAGCCAGCGCCGGACCTCGGTCAGTGTCTTCTGGTCGACCGGATTGAGATCGACGCGCATCGCGAGCACGAACACGTCATCGACCGGCATGTCGGCGAGCTGAGCGACCGGCAGATCATCGATCGTGGTCAGCAACTTGAGCGCATCGGCTTTCGTCGCGACGACGATCGGCTTGCGCGGGCCCTCGAGCCTGACCGTGAACTGCTCGTCCCACATGTCGTAGGTCACCGACCGCACGAGCTTGAGGTACGAGATCGGCTCGCTCGCATCTTTCGGGTAGACCCAGATCTGGATCTCGACGGTCGACGCGAACCCGCTGCCGAGCGCCTCGTAGGCGGCACTGTCGAACAGCTTCGCGATCGACGTCGATAACGTGAGCGAATCGCCGTGCTCGACGAACCGCATGTGCTGGAGCTCGCTGCGATCGTCGTCGGCGCGCGCGACCGGCGCGATCAACATCAGCCCGACGAGCGCGAGCCGTGCGAACGCCCATGGAGTGCCGATCCTCCTCGGGATCACCGCAGCCGTCCCAGCGCGTTGCCGATCGTGAGCTCGAAGATGCCGATGTCGGTGTCGATCCGCACGCCGGCGTCGGCGTAGATGTCGACCGGCAGCGACGTCCACAGGCCACCGTCGCGCACGCGCAGATCGGCGGTCTCGGCGAGTCCCCAGAGCCCCGCCGCGATGAACGCGTCGCCACCGTAGACGCGATTCTTGCCGCTGCCGCGAAACAACCGCGCCGCGTACTCGACGATCGCGTTGCCACCGACCTCGCCGTAGGTCGGCTTGTCCGCGCGTGTCCCGAGGATGTCGAGCGGCGCGGCGTCGGACAGCACGAGCCCGAGCGCGCGCGGGGTCAACAAGTGGTCGACATCCGAGACGTAGATCCGATCGAAGCGCGGCGCGTCTCCGATGACGAGCCCGCCCGCGACGCGGATGCCGATCGTCTGGTGCTCGTTGAACAGCGGCCACCAGTGCTCGTAGCGCGCGAACAACGTGGCGAAGTCGTAGTCGCTCCCGAACACGGCGGAGCCCAGCTCGGCGTTCACCGTGATGCGACCACCGGCGTGCGGCAGGACCGGATCGGGGCGGGTGTCGCGATCGAAGCCGAACGCGAGCGTGGAGACGCGGCTCTGGCCCGGCAACAAATGGAGATCGACCGGCACGACTTCGCCCGTCGGTAGCGTTTGGGCCGGCGCGGTCGGCAACTGGTCGGAGATTTCTTCGAGCCGCAGGCCGGCCGAGATCCGCGACAGCGAGGTGATGTCGTAGGTGACGCCCGCACGACCGCCGAACCGGCGATACGGGAAAGCCGCGAAGTCTTTCGCCGCGGTGTCCTCGAAGTCGCCGCCGGTGCGGTAGGCCTCGCTGCCGTGGACGAGCGTCATCGAGCCGTACGCTCCCCAGCGCGTGCCGCCGAGCGCGCCGTCGGCGAGACGCAGCTCTCCCGCCCATTGATCGCGACTGCCGGCGACGTCGGAGGTGCCGGCGTAGATCACGCCGCCGCCGACCTGCAGGCCGAGACCCAACAGATTTCGCTGGCCGACGTCGGCGCCGAACCAATACGGCGTGAGGTCGGTCGTACCGAACCACATCCGATTGAGCACGAACGTGCCGCGCTCGACGACGTGGATCTCGATCACGACCTGGCCGCGCTCGCTGCCCTTTCGCATCGCGAGCGTGACGTCGCGGAAGTAGCCCAGGCCGAGCACCTTGAACCGCGCGTCGCGCAAGCGGCGATCGCTCGCATGCAGGATGTCGCCGGGTGCGATCGGCAGGGCGCGCCGAATAATCTCGGTCTGGGTCACGGTGTTGCCGGTGATCACGATCGCCTCGATCATGATCAGCGGGCCGAACTCGTTGTCCTCGTGTAGCGGGGGCGCTTCGGGCTCGTCCGGGGTGACGGACGCGTCCGAGCCATCCGGTGGGTTGGCAGGCGCTCCGCTGTCTACCCCGCTACCGCCGAGTGGTTCGGCGCTCCCATCCTTGTCTCCGTCGGCGTGCGCGCGCGGGACCGCCGTGAGGACGGCGAGGACTACCAGCGCGAGGCGGCGGCGCACGCCCCGAACGTAGCGCACCGCGCACCGGCGGTGCTACCTTCGCAGCCGTGCGCGTGGTCTTGCTGATCGGGCTCGCGGTCGTTCTAAGCGCGTGTACGGACCTGCGCGACTATCGCGGCAGCTGGTCGGGCGCGCGGGTCGGCACGAACCCGGTGCTGCGCGTTGGCGCACCAGCCGCGACCGCCGCGACGCTCGAGATCAGCGAGCTCGACAAGGCCGGGTTGCAGGGCACGATCGAGATCGCGGATCTGGTCGACCAGGCGTCGTTCAGCTCGATCGCGGGCGCCGAGGCTGATGCGCTCGGCGGCATGACGTTCACCGGCTCGCCGCTGCGCGTCTACCTCGCGTTTGTCGCGATGCCCGACGGCGCCGGCGACGCGCTCGCGGTGATCGCGCTGTACGACGATCATCGCGCCGAGCTCCGCATGTTACGCGGCGGCACCACGCCGCTCTACGCGATCTACGCGCTGACCGAGGCTGGTTCGTGAGCTGTCCGACCTGCGGCGTGGCGGTCGCCGCCGACGCGCGATTCTGTCCGGCGTGCGGACAGTCGATCTCGCCGACCGAATCGAAGGATGCGATGCCGGCGGCGGTCGACGGCCCGAACCTGATCGGCACCGAGATCGCCGACGGCTATCGGATCATCCAGAAGCTCGGCGAAGGCGGCATGGGCGCGGTCTATCGCGGTGAACAGATAGCGCTCAAGCGCGCGGTCGCGATCAAGCTGCTGCGGCCCGAGCTGTCTGCGAACGAGCAGTTGCTTCACCGGTTCCGATCGGAGGCGACCGCGGTCGCGAAGCTGTCGCATCCGAACACGGTGAACATCTACGACTTCGGTCAAGGCAAGGACGGCTCGCTGTTCATCGCGATGGAGTTCATCGAAGGCAAGTCGCTGCGCTCGGTCGTCCACGCCGAGGCGCCGTTGCCGCCGGCCCGCGCGCTCCACATCGCCGCGCAAGTCGCGGCTTCGCTCGCCGACGCGCACGCTCATCAGATCGTGCATCGCGATCTCAAGCCTGACAACGTGATGCTCCAGGATCGCGGCAAGC
Organism: uncultured delta proteobacterium; assembly: GCA_963848295.1. GTDB lineage: Bacteria > Myxococcota_A > Polyangia > Haliangiales > Haliangiaceae > JABFXX01. The sequence goes on from CAWKDB010000010.1 coordinate 2,503,953, forward strand.
AGCGCGACATCGCCCGCGTGCTCGACTTCGGCATCGCGAAGCTGCGTGATGATTCGCGCTCGACCCAAGTCGCCGCGCTGACCCAAGCCGGCGATCTGCTCGGCACGCCCCAGTACATGGCGCCGGAGCAAGTACGCGGCGAGAACATCGACGGTCGGACCGACGTCTATGCGCTCGGCTGCCTGCTCTACGAGATGACGACCGGCCGCATGCCGTTCGAGGCACCGACGATCATGGCGATGCTCAGCAAGCATCTCACCGACCAGGTCATTCCGCCGTCGCAGCGGCGCCCGGATCTCGGCTTGCCGCGCGTGATCGACGAGCTGGTCATCACCGCGATGACGAAGAGCATCGCGATGCGGCCGTCGATGGAGAGCTACGCCGAGCAGATCAATCGCGCGCTCGCGACGATGCCGCCGAGCGGGTCGACCGCGATGCCGATCGCCGCGGCACCGACTCCGGTGGCGTATTCGGCGTACGCCACGCCTCCCGGTGCGCCGATCGCGACGCCGCCGCACGTCGGTCAGGTCGCTGCGGCGCCGGCGATGACGCCGTTGCGGTCGGACGCACCGCCGCACACCTGGCAGGCGCCGCGGCCGAGTGGCAGGCGCGGGCTCTACGTCGTGATCGCGCTCGCGGCAGTCGGTGCGATCGGTGGCGCCGCGTACTATGCGAACCGCAAGCCGAGCCCCGACGCCGCGGCACAGCCAAATGACCCGTGGGCCGAGCACAAACCGGATCCGTGGGCCGACAAAGCGACGCCACGAGCGCCGACGCCGATGCCACAGCCCTCTCCGCCTCCGATCCCGGATCCATTACCGCCTGCGCCGACGCATCTCGTGGGCGGGATCGAGACTCGCGCTACGATCGATGTCGGCGATGGCGTGAAGCTGAACGTCCCGGTCGACTTCACGTGGTCGCGCAACGGCGCGCTCACGACCCTGACGGGACAGAAGCTCCCGGTGATGATCTTCGCGGCGGTGATCACCGAGCCATCGAACGATCCGAAGGCGCTCGCCGCGGCCTATGCGACGTCGACCGGGATGACGCTCAAAGGCGTCGGCACCGCGAGCGTCGCCGGGATTCCCTGCGGCTCGGCGTGGTTCATGGGCATGTTCAACGGGATGGCGGTATCGCAAGCCGTCGTCGCGCTGATCGGGCCGGGCTACCGCGTCGCGATCGTGCTGCAAGTACCGGCCAGCCTCACGAACGACGCCGAGCTACTGGCGTGGGGCAAGAACTACTTGCAGTACGGCGTGATCCTGCCGCGTTAGCTGCGCGATCAGTGGCAGTCGTCGGGGAACTGCTCGGACGCGGTGTCTTTGACGTCGAAGAACCAGCGGACCTGATGGCTCACGATGTTCTCGCGAAAGCCGATCTCGGCGATCGCGTTGAGGCCTTCGAGCTTTTTCTGGGCGGCGATCGCTCTCTTCCAGATCGCGGCGATCTTGCAGTGCGGCGCGATCCGTCGCGCGTCGCACTCCCAGCCATCGATCGGCAGGGTCTCGACGCCGTCGATGCCGCCCATCACGCGGAACTGGCACTTGAGCTCTTGCTTCGCACCGATCGGCTTGGACTTGTCCCGACCCGCGCGCGACGGCGAGTTGAACCGCAGATCGACCGAGCCGTTGCCGACTAACGTCAGATCGGCGTGACCGTCGGGGTAGACACCTTCGGCCGAAACCCACACGAGCTCGGCATCCGGGACCATCGCCTTGGCTTGCTCGACGCCCCACGTGATGAACGCGTCGACATTGACGTGCTTCGGATCGTAGCCCGGCGGCCCGGCGAGCTTGTGATACGTGATCCAGCCGGTACCGACCGGCGCCGGCGCACTCGGCGTGTTGCGCGCGACCATCTGCCTGATCTGGCGCTCGGCGTCATCGAGCTGTTTGGTGACCTCGGCCTGCTTGTCCGGCGGCAGCGCTTTCACATACTCGCGCGACTTCGCGATCTGCTTGAGTGCGTTGTCTTCGGACGATCCGGGCTTTGGCATCGGGCCGGTGATCGCCGGCGTCGGCGTCGGCGCCACCGTCGGCGTCGGCGCCACCGTCGGCGTCGGCGCCACGGTCACTGGCCTCACCGCAGGCGGGACCGGGTCCGGCGTTGCTGGCATCGGCGCTGGTGTCGGCGCTGGTGCCGGCGTCGGCCCTGGCATCGGGGCGGGCGCCGGCGCTCCTGCGACCTGTGCAGGCTTGGTGTTTCCGCCGCTTCCGACCGCCATCGCCGCCGCGATTCCGCCGCCGACCAGCGCGATCGCTCCGATCGCGAGCACCAAGCCTTTGCGCGATCCGGCTTGCTTCGTCGCGACCGGCGCGATCTGGCCCGCCGACGCGCTCGAGGTCGTGTCGTGGCTCCGCCCCCACGACTTCGGCACCGTGGGTTCCCAGCCCGAGGGCCGTCCGCCCATCGAGCTCGTCGCGGTGATCGGGGTCCACTGATCCGCGGGGAGCTGCGCGGTCGCGTTCTGCAGCGCGGCGCTCATCGCCTGCGCCGATCCGTAGCGCTGGTCTGCGAGCTTCGCGAGCGCCACCGAGATCACGTGGTCGAGCTCCGGCGGCATGTCGGGGCGACGCGCGCGCGGCGACGGCGGCGGTACCTCGATGTGCATGCGCAACAGGTCGAACATCGAGTCGGCGACGAACGGCTTGGTCAGCGTCGCGCACTCGAACAGGATCACGCCCATCGCGTAGATGTCCGAGCGCGCATCGACCGGTCGACCCGCCGCCTGCTCCGGCGCCATATAATGAGGCGTACCGAGCAGCGACCCGGTGTGCGTCGCGCTGCCGCCGAGCTCGGGCTGGAGCTTCGCGATGCCGAAGTCGAGCACCTTCGGTCGCCCGGCCGGCGTGACGAAGATGTTGTCGGGCTTGAGATCGCGATGGACGACGCCCTTCGAGTGCGCCGCCGCGAGCGCATCGAGCACGTCGACCGCGAGACGAGCGAGCCCGCCGAGCGGCAGCGGCACGCCGCGCAGCTGCGCCTGCTCGATCACGGCCGACAGCGGTACGCCGTCGAGGTACTCCATGATGATGAACGGACGACCGTCCGGCAGCGTCGACAGGTCGAGGACGTTGACGATGCTCTCGTGGCGGATCAAGTTGACCGCCCGCGCTTCGGAGAAGAACCGCTCGACGACATCGCGCCGGTCGCTGCACTCGCGCGACAGCACCTTGATCGCGACGCGGCTGCCGATCTGCGGGTGCACGCCCTTGTAGACGCGGCCCATGCCGCCGATGCCGAGCAACCGCGCGATCCGATAGGGCCCGATCGTCGTGCCGATCAAACCATCGCCACCGTTCGACACGAGCTCCGTACGATCGGCGCTACACGTCCCCGGACCTGGCTGCGATGCGCCGCACTCCGGGCATACGAACATCGCGAAAGCGTAACACCGATAGTGTGCCGCGCTAGAACGGCCGGCTGTGTCCGGCGGCCGGCCCAAACCGGACAGCGGCGGACAGCGAGTTGCGTAAGGCCGCGTCGCCGCACGGCGCGCGCTGGCTCGTCGCTTGCTTTCTACGCCGGCATGGATGACCGCCCGCGCGAACGCTTGCTCAGCCGCGGCGCGGAGGCCGTGACCGAAGAGGATCTGTTGACGATCTTGCTCGGCAGCGGGATGCGCGCGCGACCGGCCCGGATGGTCGCGGGCGAGCTCGCTCGCGAGGCCGGCGGCTTGATCGCGTTGTCTCGCGCCTCGCCGCGCGAGCTGGCCCAGGTCGCAGGAGTCGGCGCCGCTCGCGCCGCTCGCGTGGCAGCCGCGTTCGAGCTCGGTCGCCGGGCGATCGCGGCCGAGCAGCTGCGCGATCCGCTCGCGAACGCCGAAGACGTGCTGCGGCTCGTCGGCACGCGACTCGCCGGCTTGCAGCAGGAGGTGTTCATCGCGATCGGCGTCGACATCCGCAACGGCGTGCTCGATATCGTCGAGGTCGCGCGCGGCAGCGTGCATGCGGTCGAAGTCCACCCGCGCGAAGTATTTCGCCCGCTCCTGCGCATGGCCGCCGCGGGCGTCGTGCTCGTCCACAACCATCCGTCGGGCGATCCGACGCCTTCACTGGACGACGTCGAGCTCACGCGCCGCTTGCGAGCGGTAGGCGAGCTGGTCGGCATCCCGGTCGTCGACCACGTCGTGATCGCTGGCTCGCGGTTTCGCTCGATCGCCGAATGGTGCGGCGTCGAGCCGAGCTAGAGCTACGGCGCCGGCGCGGTCACCGGCGCGGTCTTGTCGCCGCCGCTCGGCTTGGCTTCGAGCTCGCGCAGTCTCTTGCGCGCTTCGTCGCGCTCTTTCTCGGCGTCCGCGCGCGAGGCCACGGCGGAATCTCGCTCCTTCTCGGCCGCGGCCTGTGCTGCCCTCGCCGCTTCGCGCTCTTGCTCGGCGCGGGTCTGGCCCGAGCGCGCCGAATCGCGATCCGCTTCGGCGGCGAGCGCGGCTTGCTTCGCGGTGTCGCGATCGCGCTCGGCCGCTTCGCGAGCCGTCTTCGCCGCATCGCGCTCGAGGTTGGAGCTCGCGGCCGCTTGGTTCGCGACGTCGCGCTCGTGCTCGGCGTCCGCGCGCGCGGTGTTCGCCGCGTCGCGTTCCGCGTCGGCGTCCTCTTTCTCTTTCATCGCCTCTTCGAACCGCTTCACCGCCTCGTCCGCGGTGCCTTTCGCCTGGCTCGCGGCGCTCTCGGCGCTGCGGCGCGCTTCATCGGCCGCGTGGCGCTTGCGCTCCGCATCCTTGCGCAGCGCGTTCGCGTCTTTGCCTTCGCGTTGCGCTTGCTCGGCCCGTTGGTTCGCCGCATCGGCTTCGCGACTCGCGGTGTCGGCCGCGCGCTCCTTCTCGCTCGCGACGACCTGCGCCGACGCCGCCACCGACCGCAGCTCGGCTTCTTCGCGCGCCTGCCGCGACCACTGGATCCACACGAGCGCGCCCGCGACCGCCGCCGCGACCATGAACAACATCGCGACGGTCAGCCCGCGGTGCTTGCGCGACCAGCTCGCGAGCCGGCCGGTCAGCGAGTAGCGATGCGAGAACACGAGATCGCCGGTCAGGTACTGCTTGAGCGCGCGCACGAGCTCGTCTGCCGTGAACCGCTCGTTCACCTCTCGCGTCATCGCGCGCGCGATGATTCCCGACAGCTCCGGATCGCGCGGCATCGCGGGCGGCGCCGTCTCGGTCGACTCGAGCCACGAGAAGAACTTCTCGATCTGGCGCGTGCGCTCGCCGGGCCCATCGACCTGCTCCCACTGAAACGGCGTGCGGCCCGACACGACCTCGTACAGCGTGATCCCGAAGCTGTAGACGTCGAAGCTCGGATCGGCGCGCCGGCCCTGGCTCTGCTCGAGTGGCAGGTACGGCGGCGTACCGGCGGCGACCGTGACCATCCGGCCGCTCGTCGACGGCGCCTCGTCGGTCAACACCGGATCGCTGCCGACCGGCGCATCGAGATCGCGCGCGATGCCCCAATCGATCAGCGTCGCCTCGCCGCGCTTGCCGAGCAGGATATTATTCGGCGTGCAATCGCGATGCACGATCCGGCGTTCGTGGGCGTACGCGAGCGCCTCCGCGATGGCGACGAGGTTCGACAACAGCTCGAGCCGCTCGCGCGTCTTCGGCTTGCCCGGCGTCTCCTGCGCCGCGAGCTCGTCGAGCCGATCGCGCAGCGACACGCCCTCGACCCGCTGCAGCACGCAGAACGGCCAGCCGACGCTCGCCTTGCCGAGCTCGTAGATCGTGACGATCGCGGGATGTTGCAGCTTCGCCAGGATCCGCGCCTCTGCGGTGACCCGGCGTTGGAACATCTCGGCCATCCCGGGCGCGAGGTCGTCGCCTTCGCGCGGCGCCTTGAGGATGACCGTGCGGCCGAGCCGGCGATCCTCGCCGGCGAACACCTGCGCCATGCCGCCGCGCGCGAGCGGATCTGCGGGCCAGCGAAACGCGTTCTCGCTGACCAGCCCCTTCGGCAGATCGAGCGGAATCGGCACGTCATCGGCGGATACGATCGAGCGGCACATCGAGCAGCGCTCGAGGTGCAAGCTGATCTTCGGGTGCGATGGATCGCGCAGCTCGGCCATCGTCGGGTGTGGCCCGGACGCGAGGCCCAGCTCCGTGGCGTCGGTCTCCATGCCGGTAATGTACCGCTGCTCATCGCTCATCGAGAATTAACAGCCACGCTCTGTCGTTGCAGCCCAACCAGGTAGGATTGCCCGAGATGCGTGCACTCGTTTCGGCGATCGCCGCGATGCTGGTCGGTTGTGGCGGCCACGTGCCGGCTGCCACGACACCGAAGCCTGCGCCCCACGCTACTCCGCCGGCGACACCGCACGCGCTCGGCCACCCATCGACGACGCTGCCCGATCGGTTGGCGTTCTTCACGAACGCGACGTACACACAGGTCCGGCTGTCGCCGGACGGCAAGCGGCTGCTGTGGATCGGCCCGCGCAACAACGTGATGCTGTTGTGGGTGAGCGCGATCGACGACCTCAAGCACGCGGCGATGGTCACGACCGATACGACCCGGCCGGTGACGACCGCGCTGTGGACGGCCGACGGCAAGCACGTGCTCTACGTCCAGGATCCGAACGGCGATGGCAACGTCCACGTGTTTCGCTACGACCTCGATGACTCGAAGGTCACCGATCTCGTCCCGATCAAAGGCGCGCGCATCGATCTGCTCGCGGTCGGCCCGCGCCATCCGAACACGGTCATGGTCGGCATCAACGATCGAGACGCATCGATCGACGACATCTACGAGGTCGACATCCGCACCGGCGATCGCAAGCGAGTCGTCCAGAACGACGAGAAGCTGACGACGATCATCATCGATTGGGACCTGAAGGTCCGGCTCGGCGGCAAGCAGCTGCCGGATGGCTCGGTCCAGATCTTGGTGCTCGGCGCGAAGGGCTGGTCGCCGTGGGACACGATCAGCGCCGACGAACGCGACGGCGTGCGCATCCTCGGGATCGACTTCGCCGGCACGCACGCGTTCATGATCGACACGCGCAATCGCGATACCGCCGCGTTGGTGTCGGTCGACATCAAGACGAAGAAGCGGAAGCTGCTCGCCGAGGACCCGCACCTCGATATCGCGCAGGCGTTCGCGAATCCGTCCGACGGCGAGATTGGGGCGGTCGCGTTCACCGATCTCGCGACGACCTGGCGCGCGGTCGATCCGAGCGTCGCCGCCGACATCGCCGGCCTCGACAAGGTCACGGATGGCGGCTGGGAGATCACGTCGGCGACCCGCGACGGTCAGACCTGGCTCGTCGCGTACGGCAGCGACATCCAGAGTGGCAAGTACTACTTGTGGAACCGCAAGACCAAGACCGCCACCTACGTGTTCTCGATGACGCCGGAGCTCGACGCGCTGCACCTCGCGCACACGCATGCGTGGAAGATCAAGGCGCGCGACGGCCTGGCGCTGAGCGCGTTCACGACCGTGCCGCACGAACACGACGCGGCGAACACCGGCGTCCCCGACCATCCGCTGCCGACGGTGATGATCGTCCAAGCCGACAATCAGACGCGCGTCTCGGTGTCCTACGACCCGCTCCCGCAGTTGCTCGCGAGCCGCGGCTACGTCGTGCTCGCGGTCAACGCGCGCGGCACCGACGGCTACGGCAAGAAGTTCTCGCGCGCCGGCGATCGCGAGTGGGGCGGCGCGATCGAGCAAGACCTGTTCGACACCGTCGCGTGGGCAGTCGCCCAGCACATCGCCGACCCGGCGAAGATCGCGATCCTCGGCGCGAACTACGGCGGCTTCGCCGCGGTCACCGCACTCGAACAGGCCCCCGAGACGTTCGCATGCGCGGTCGACATCCTCGGGCCGATGAACCTCAACACGTTCGCCCGCGTCACCGCGCCGCAGTACGCATCGCTGTTCTTGCGCAAGATCGGGGACCCGACGACGCCCGGGGGCAGCGCGAAGCTCGACGCGATCTCGCCGTCCAGCCACGCCGACGCGATCAGGAAGCCGCTGCTCGTGTTTCACAGCAGCGAAAAGGCCGCCGGCAGCGACACCGCAACGCTCGTCGACAACCTCCATCGGCGCGGCGTGCCGGTCAGCTTCCTCGAGTTCCCAGACGAGGCGCTGACGATCACCCGACCCGAGAACAACCTCGCGATGCTCGGCGCGGTCGAAGCGTACTTGTCCGCGCAGCTCGGCGGCACGTTCGAGCCGATGACGCCCGAGGTGCTCGCCGCGTCGTCGATCAAAGCGATCGTCGGCGGCGAGGGCGTTCCTGGTCTATCCGGTCAGTGATGGCGTTTAGTGATCGCAGTCGGGGCCGTGGACGTGGCCCTCTTCGCCGTGCGCGGGCGCATCCGGCAGCGGCGTGCCCTGCTGGGTCAGCTTGTCGACCTCGGTGATCTTCGCGTTCGCGACGAGGAAGCCGAGCACCTTCTCCTGGCGCAGCGAGTACGTCACGCCATCGATCCGGCCATCGCGCTGCCACTCGGCGCGTAGCTTCGCCGGCGGCATGTTGCGCTGCTTCGCGGTGAGGTCGATGTGCTTGTCGAGCTCTTCGTCGGTGACGGTCAGGCCTTCGGCATCGGCGATCGCCTCGAGCAGCAGCTGGCCGCGCACCTCGTCGGCGCCGGCCGGCCGGATCTTCTCGCGCAGATCGTCGGTCAGCCCGGCGGTGCCGCGCTCCGGCTTCATCCCGAGCATCTGGCGCAGCCGCTGGTACTGCATCTCGACCGCGCGCTCGACGAGCGACGCCGCGACCGGGATCTGGTTCGCCTTGATCAGCTCGCGCAACGCGCCCTCGCGCGCCTCGCGATCGATGACCTCTTGCTCGCGATCCTCGAGGTCTTTGCGCAACGCCGCGCGCAGCCCGTCGAGCGTCTCGGCCTTGCCGGTGTCCTTCGCGAATTCATCGTCGAGCGCCGGCACGTCTTTCGCGCGGACCTCGATCACGGTCGCGATCAGATCGGCCTTGCGCCCGCGCAGCTGCTCGTCTTTGTGGTCCTCTGGGATCGCGATCTCGAGGTGGAGATCCTTCGACGCGATCGGAATCCCGGTCAGCGCCGCGCGAATCCCCGGCATCGGCTCGCGCTCGGCGTCGTCGAGATCGACCGCGAACTGTGGCTGGTTGACCTCGTGCTCGCCGATCTTGCCGACGACGCTGAGCCCGACGATGTCACCCGCCTGCGTGACCTCGCGGCCCTCGATCGGACGCAGCTCGGTGTGCTCGCGCTGCAGCGCCTGCAGCGCCTCTTCGACCGCGCTGTCCGGAATCGCGAGCTTGCGCCGCTCGATCGGCAGCCCCTTGTAGTCTTTCGGCGTGACCTCGCCGCGGACCTCGATGATCGCGGCGAACGTGAACGGCTGGCCCTTCTTGATCGGCGCAGCCTCTTCGACGCGCGGCTCGGCGACGGCTTCGAGCGAGTGCTCCTGGTTCGCCTTGAAGAACGACTCGCGGACGAGCTCGTAAGCGACCTCGGCGTGAACGCGCTGGCCGTAGACCTGCTCGAGCACCGGCCGCGGCACCTTGCCTTTGCGGAAGCCCTTGAGCGCCACGTCCTTGCCGAGCGCGCGATACGCGTTACCGAGCTTCTCGCTGACGGTCTCCCACGGGACCTCGACGAACATCTTCTTCTCGACCGGGGATACGTCTTCGATGCGAACCTGCATGGGCAGAGTTGGTTACCACAGCCTCGACGACGGCGGATCTGCGAACCGCGGCCAATCGCGAGCCTGGCGTAAGCGCCTGGGGCGAACCGGGATCCTCGGTGTGCGGCGCCGGATCGATCTACGTCGGCGGCGCGCTCGGGTCGAGGACATGGCCCATGAACAAGACGAGGCCCGTCGCCTTATCGATGACGAAGAAGGCGAACGGGTGATCGGCGACGAACGTGGTGCTCGGCGGCGCCGCGCCGGCCGCGGCGACCACGACCGCGGTAGCGGCGGCCGCCTCGGTGCCCTTCTCGTCGACCTTGACGAACGCCTTGTGGAACACCGACGCGACGTACAGTCGATCCTCCGGGGTCGACGCGGGCGCGATGCCCGTCAAGTCGGCGAGCTTCTTGTCGAACACGAGCGGCATGCCGAGCTCGGCGAGCGGCTTGGACAGCTCGGTCGACTCGCCACCGGCGATCTCGAAGCGAGGCAACGACACGTTGACCCCGTCGGGCTTGAGCGCGGCCAGCCATGCCGACAACTTGCTCGCGTTCGCGGTCGCTTCGAGCTTGGCAAGACCGTCGATCGCGTCCGGTAGGACGATGAGCATCGCGGTCTCGCCGCCCTTGTACGGCAGCTCGAGGACCGCTGCGCCGTCGACCTTGGCGTACGACGAGCCCTCGCCGTGCATCATCTTGACCGGCTTCTTCGTCGCCGCGGTCAGGCGAAACGGTTCGTCGGTGGTGTAGTTCGGCGAGAACGGGGTCTGCCAATCCGCGAGGAAATAGATCGCGTTGACCAGCACGAGCCGCGTCAGCGCGTCGATCGAGCGCGGTGGCATCAGGTCGGTGATGCGCTTGCCGGTCTGCTCGGCGACCCAGCCGTTGATCTGGGCGCGCGCGGCCTCGGCACCCCCGACGAAATCGAGCTGCTCGAGCGGCGCGCCGAACTCATCCTTGGTCTGATCGAGGAACGCCTGCTCGACGTGAAATGCCTTCGACGCGAACAGTCGGTTCGCGATGCGGAGCGTGACCGAGCGCTTGGGGTCCTGGAGCGCGCGTGCGAATTGACCCCAGCTCGCGGGTCCGTCGGCGTCGCTGAGGTGAAACACCTTGGCGATCTGCGCGGCGGTCTCGCCCTTGGCGCCGAGCGCGGTCATCGCGAACGCGATCGAGATGCTCGCCGGCGAGAAGGCTTGATTCACCGGCTTGGCGATCCGGTGCCACAGCTCGAACCCTAACGCATTGCTGCCGTCGGACAGAGCGCGAGCGTCAGCCGGCATCGCCGCGCTCTGAGTCGAAGGTGGCGCTGGCACAGGAGCCACCGGCGTCGGCTTTGGTGCGGCAACCGGCGCCGGATCCGGCTTCGGCGCCGGCTTTGAATTGCATGCCAGGAGGAGTAGCGCGGTAACGACACCCAGGGTTCGCATGGCGCGGACGATAACGCGGGCGAACGTCGTCGTGCGGCTACCGGCGCATCCGATACGTCGGCTCGTTGCCGACGGGCTCGCCCGGCTCGAGCAGATCGCCGAGGCCGTAGAGCTCGAGCTTGCGGACGAGGAGCTCCATGAACGTCACCGCGTCGGCGACATCGAGCAGTTGGCCGAGAGCCCGTGCGGTCATGGCCGACGCCTCGCCGAGCGCGTTGAGCGCACGACGCTCGCGCGCGTCGATGTGGAAATCGGCCGGCACGATGCGCTCGACGAGGCGGCCGAGCTGCGCCGACACGTGTGGTGCGAGCCCTAGCCGGACGACCGCCGATTGCGCGCCCGAGCCCGACGAGTAGCCGAGCGCGGTCCGCACGAGCGGCTGTTGTTGCGCGGTCCTTGTGTGGCGCCGCGGCATCGGCGTGACCCGGATGCCCGGATTCGAAGGTGCGATGGCGCCGGCCTGCGGCTGCGACGACGTCGCCGGATAGTGTTGCGCGCTCGGCACCGTCTGGATCTGCGTCGCCGATAGCTGCTGCGGGACGCGCGAGGCCGCGACCGGGGCGATCCGATCGACCGCGGTCTCGCGGAGGTGCGGTCGCTGCGGCAGGATCCGCGGCGCGCCCGGGCCCCAGTTCGCGGTGGTCTCGCGATCGAAGGTCGGTTCTTCGTCGGCGAGCCGCGGTGGATTGCCTCTCGAGCCCGAGACCCGGCGCGCGGCATCCTCGAGCATCGCCTTGACCTCTTGCGCTCGCCCGCCCGGATCTTCGCCGACGTGAATGCCCCACGGGCCGTTGTGATCGACCCCCGCCGGCCCGACGCCGAGCTCCTGGCCGTGCAGCATGATCGTCGGTCGCGTCTGGTCGCGGCTGTCGGCGTAGGCGCGCATCAGCACGCGCTGCTCGGCCCACTTCTCGGCGACGACCATCACGGATCGGTAGTGACTCGGGCGCGCGGCTGGACTGCGCAGCCAGTCGTCGATGATCCGGATCTGGGCCACGGCTCCGCGACATCTTACCAAGCGCGCCACGGTCGTGGCAGCCTTGGGCCGCATGACCGACCGCACGACCGACGTTCGCCACCCGTGGCTCGAGTGGCTCGCGCTCGCGGTCGGCGTGATCGCGCTGGTTGCCACCGGGTCGGGCTGGGGCGCGGTGCTCGGCGGGCTCACGCTCGCAGGCGCGGTTCGCGCGGCGCGTGCCGTCGTGCCGAAGCAACCGGCGGCTGCGACGATCGGGCCGATGTTACTTTTCATGGCCCCGGCGTTTCGCGAGGCGATCGGCTCGCCCGCGATGCTCGCCGCGTGCGGCACCGCGTGGACCGCCGCCTGTGCCGCGGACTTCGCGCGTACCCGAGACGCACGGCGCGGGCTAGCGGCACTCGCGTGCACCGGCATCGTGATCGGTAGCGAGCCGTGGCTGGGTGGGCTGCTCGCGATCGTCGTCGCGATCTGGCTCGTGCGCAGCGCGGTCATAGTGATCGGGCACGTCGTCGCGATCGTCGGCCTGCTCGGCGGGCTCGGCGTCGCGCTTTGGATCGGCGGGTTGCCGGAGCTCTCGCCGCAGCTCGCGCCGCTCGTCGCTGCCTCCGGCGCGGGCGCGACCGCGGTGCTCGTCGGCTCTGGCCTGCTCGGCGCCGGCTTCGCGGCGGTCACCGCGCATCCCGCCTCGCGGCTCGTCGTCGCGCTCGTCGCTGCATGCGCGTTGCATGCCGTGGTGGTCGCCGAGGGCGTCGCGCCGTTGCTCGTCGCGTTCGCGATCGCGGTGGCGGTGATCCCGGCTGCGGTCGCGCGCGCGCTGCCACCTGCGCGAGAGCTCGTCGCGGTCGCGGCAGGCGTGCCGCTCGTCGTCGCGGCGGCGCTGGCCGGCGTCTCGGCGCAAGCTTCGGGGCCCGAGCAAGGTGTCAAAGGTTACTCCGTCCCCAGGTAAGTGCGCGATCAGGATAGAGTCTGGGGCGTGCGCCTCGCCGTTGTCGTCGCTACGGTCCTCGCGAGCGGCAGCGCCCGCGCCGACGAGATCCAGGCCGACCTGGGCCTCAGCGTGGTCGGGCTCGGCTACGAGCGCACGGTGGCGCCGCAACTCACGCTCGGGATCGCCGGCGAGCTCATGGGCACGTGGTTCGGGCCGTACTTCGACAAGCCATGGCTCGGCGGGCTCGGCGTCGGCTTGCGCGCGACCTGGTTTCCGCACGGGCGGGCGCCGTATGGGTTGTACATCGCCCCGTACTTTCGGCTGATCGACGTGTCGGCGACGCAGGATTCCGACGGTCACGCTGCGAGCTCCGGCTCGCAGCCGGGTTGGACAGGCGGCATCTTCGCGGGTGAATCGTTCGCGTTGCCGCTGCACCTCAACGTGCGGCTCGGCGTCGGCATCCAGTACATCGATCTGTCGGGGCCCACCGGCCCGTTGACCGAGATCGCTTTTCGCTCGGTGTTCCCGGCGCTCGATCTCGTCGTCGGTTACGCTTTCTAAGATGCTGTCTCGCGCACTCGCGATCGCAGTGAGTGCCGCCGCGTGTGGCTCGCGTCCACCGCCGGTGGACGAGCCGGCTCCGAGCCCGAGCACCGATCCGATCGCGCACACCGGCGAAGGTGGCTTGAGCCCGGACCTGATCGCGGCGGTCGGCGACGGCAAGCTGGTGATCGAGCCGGTGGCGTCGCTTCGCCTGACCGCCGCCGAGCAGCTCGTCGCACAACAACGGATCGCCGCGTGGGCGCGGGCGAGTGGCCTGACGATCCTGCCGCCCGCCACGGTCGAAGCCGCGATCGCTCGCGCCGCCGCGGGCCTCGATGCCGAGACGGGCAAGGCGTGCGGCCCGCCGATCGATCGCAGCTACGCGATGGACCGCTGGATCAAGCCGATGGGTGCGGCGGGCACGATCACGGCGCGGATCGACTGCGCCGCCGAGTGCACGATCCAGCTCGAGATCGAGATGTTCGGCAAGGGCACCGAGTTTTACTCGGCGGCGTTCGATCCGAGCCAACCGTGGCGCGCCGAGCTCGAACGCCGCTTGCCGCAGGTCATCGACAACGGCGGACACGAGCGCTTCGGTCACGCGAACAATCCGATCTCGATCCCGGGCGTCGTGCGCAAACCCGGCTCGAGCGACTGGTACCTCGAGGGTGACGTCAACCCGATCGCGGTAGCCGAGGCCGACCGCCAAGCGTGTGGCATGGCCGATCGCCTCGTCGCCCTGATGCTCGTGCGCGATCCGACCGGCGCGACGCGGTGCGAGCCCGCGACGATGCCCGGGCTCATCACCGAATACTCGGCGAAGGTCAACGCTTGTATGTGCGCACTCTCGCTCGAGACCGAGCATCCAACGATCGAGCGCAGCTACGTCGAGTATGCGGCGGTGATCGGACCCGCGGCGAGCGTGAAGACCCGCAACGGCAAGGACATCTCCGCGACCCTCATCGGCGGCAACGAAGATCGGCCCGACGGCACCGCCCCGTGGTTCTTGCGCGACAACGACTCGATCGCGCACTGCTTCGTCGCGCGCACCGAAGACATCGAGACCGAGATCGCCGCCACGCTCGAGCTCGACGCGAACGGCGCGGTCGCCAAGACGATCATCGGCGACCCGAGCGGCGTGCTCACCGCCGACGAGCGCGCGTGCATCACGAAGAAGTTGGTGACGATCCAGTCGCCATGCCCTGCGGGCCCACCGCGACACGGCGAGGTTCGGATCGCGTTGGCGATCCACGCGCCGGACGACGCGAAGTAGCGGGGCCGTCCCGTAAACGGGGGGCCCTCCGCCCGAGGTCTCGGCCGTCCTCGCTGCGCCGGACAGTCGATCGATCGGTCGGCGTCGGGGCAAAATAAAACCGCCGATGCGCGGGTTGAGGCGCGCATCGGCGGGACCCGCACACGTCGTGCGGGGGTCTTGTGGCGGCCGGCTCGCGCGGGTGGATGAGAGTCGCGGCTGCCGTTATGAGCGTTCTATGACTTCGAGGACTCGAGCCACTTGTCGAGCTTGAGCCGGACGGTGTCGTTCACTCTGTCCCAACCATCTTTGAGATGAACCTCGAGCTCGTCGAGCTTCGCCTTCATCTTGGCGCGCGCGGCGATCGCATCCTTGCGCGCATCGGCCTTTGCACGATCGTAGGCGACGAGCAGCTCGTGCTTCCTCACTTCGACCCGATCTCGCAGCTCGTCGCTCGCGTTCATCATGATCGAGGGACTCTGCATCCTCGATACCATCTTGAAATCACAAGGATCGTCGCGCGGCTCCGCCACAGCGAGCGCATCCGCACAGGTGGGAGTAGGGTCAGCTCAATGTTTTCGAGGGCTTTTCTGGCACCTCGACTGCACAGGAAGCACGCGTGCGTTTATCCATCGAGCTCGATCAGCGGCGGACGCGCACGGTGCGCGTGGGCTCGTTGTCATGTGGGCTCGATCGCGACTCGCTCGCTCCGGTACGAGCGCTAGCGAGCCGTGGCACATCGAGTGCACTGCTCCTCTGCATCAGCAAAGGAGTCGATCATGTTCTCATGGGCCATCGCATTTTTTGTCATCGCTCTCGTGTCCGCGTTCTTCGGGTTCTTCGGACTCGCGGCAAGCGCGGCAGGCATCGCGAAGGTCATCTTCGTGGTGGCACTCATCATGGCGATCATCAGCTTCATCGCTGGTCGTCGTCCTCCGGCAGTCTAATCTAACAGGGAGATGCGCGGTGAACGGAACCATCCTGATCGTCGACGACGAAGACGATACCGCAGTGCTCTTGCGCGATAGCTTGCGCAAGCGTGGCTTCGAAGTCGACTCCGTCAACTCCGCGCAACAAGCGCTGGATCATCTGCGCACGACTCCGGTCGACGTCGTCGTGACCGACGTGCAGATGGCCGGGCAATCGGGCATCGAGCTATGCGAGGAGCTACGGCAGCGCTATCCCGATCTGCTGCCGATCGTGCTCACCGGCCAGGGCGGGCTCGAGACCGCGATCGCGGCGATTCGCGCGGGCGCGTACGACTTCATCACCAAGCCCGTGAAGGTCGATGCGCTCGCGATCGCGGTCGGCCGCGCGCTCGAGCACCTCACGCTGCGCCGCGAGGTCAAACGCCTGCGCACCGCGGCGGACAAGGAAGTTCCGATCGACGGCATCGCGGGCACGAGCCCTGCGATCCGCGAGACGGTCGAGCTGGTACGTCGCGTCGCCGATAGCGATGCCACCGTGCTGGTCACCGGCGAGAGCGGCACCGGCAAAGAGCTGGTCGCTCGCGCACTACACAACCTGTCGCCTCGGCGCGATCAGCCGTTCGTAGCAGTCAACTGCGCCGCGATGCCGGCGCCGCTGCTCGAGAGCGAGCTGTTCGGCCACATCCGCGGCGCGTTCACCGACGCGAAGCGGTCTCGGCCGGGGTTGTTCGTGCAAGCCGGGGCCGGCACGATCTTTCTCGACGAGGTCGGCGAGATGCCGACCGAGATGCAGGTGAAGCTGCTGCGCGTGCTGCAAGAGCGCAAGGTGCGCCCGGTCGGCGGCGACGAAGAAGTGCCGTTCGAAGCGCGCGTCATCACCGCGACGAATCGGGATCTCGAGACCGAGGTCGAAGAGAAACGGTTCCGCGAAGATCTGTTCTACCGGATCAACGTCGTCGCGATTCCGGTACCACCGCTGCGCTCGCGCGCCGGCGACATCTTGTTGCTCGCGCAATACTTCCTGAAGCGGATCGCCGGCCGCAGCTCGAAAGCGGTGCAGGGCATCTCCGGACCAGCCGCGCGGATGTTGATGGACTACGACTGGCCGGGCAACGTCCGCGAGCTCGAGAACTCGATGGAGCGGGCGGTCGCGTTGTGCCGGCTCGACGAGATCACGGTCGACGACCTACCCGCGAAGATCCGCGATCACCAGAGCTCGAAGATCGTGATCGCGACCGAGTCACCGGGCGAGCTGATCACGCTCGACGAGATGGAGCGGCGCTACGTTCGCCAGGTCCTCGCCGCGGTCGGCGGGAACAAGACCCATGCCGCGCGCATCCTCGGCATCGACCGGCGGTCGTTGTATCGCCGACTCGAATCAAAGGCCGACGGGCAGACCAACGGAGCTCGCCCGCAGACGTCACCGCCGACCTACACCACTCCGCCGACGAGTGGCGCGCAATCTGACCTGGAGTAGCCGAGAGCTTGATGGCCAAAGCGATCCAGTTGTTGGTGGTCGACCGCAACGCGAGCTCGCGCGCGGCGTTGCGGCGTGCTCTCGACGACAGCGGCATCGCGGCAACGACCGATGAAGCAGACGACCCGGCGATCGCGTTCGCGCGCACGCAGCAAGCGCCGTACGACTGCATCCTCGTCGACCAGGAGGTGCCGGGGATCGACTTCGTCGAGCGCTTGCGCGCCGCGGGAAGCCGCACGCCGATCGTGTTCGTCGTCGGTCATCGCGACGAGGACACTCTGCAAGCCGCGGTCGTAGCCGGCGTCACCGACTTCGTGCTCAAGCAGGACCTCTCCCCGCGTCGGCTGCGGCTGCGGATCGGGTTCGCGATTCGCACCGGGTTCGCCGAGGCCGAAGCGAGCCGTTCGCTCGCCGCTGCGAACGTCGCCGCACGAGCGCGCGACGAGGTGCTCGCGGTCGTGTCGCACGACCTGCGCGGGCCCTTGCACGCGATCGGGCTCGCGGTCGAGGCGCTGCGAGACGAGGTCACGCCGGCGGGAATCCGCCTCCTCGGTGCCATCGAGCGGTCCGCCGAGCGCGCCGAGCGCCTGATCGCCGACTTGCTGGAAGCGAGCGCGATCGAGAACGGTGCGCTCACGCTCACGCGCTCACCCGTCGACGCTCGATCGATCGTGCGGCAAGCCGCCGCGGACCACGAGCTCCTCGCGAAGGAGAGTGGCGGTCGGATCCTGGCCCACGTCCCCGACGAGCCGATCGTCGTCGCCGCCGACCGCGATCGCGTGTTGCAGGTGCTCGGCAACTTGATCGGCAACGCACTCAAGCATGCGCGCGGTAGCCCGATCGATCTGTCGGTCGCGAGCGACCGCGGCGAGGCGCGGATCTCGGTGCGCGACGGAGGTCCCGGCATCGGCGAGCAAGAGCTGCCGTTCGTGTTCGATCGCTACTGGCACGGCCGCACGCGCAAAGCTGGGGCTGGCCTCGGGCTCGCGATCGCGAAGGGCATCGTCGACGCGCACGGTGGCCGGCTCTCGGTCGCGAGTCGCACCGGCGAAGGCACCGAGTTCACGTTCACCTTGCCCGTGTCCGGAACCGCTCGAGCCGGTCCTTGACCTCGACCGCGGTCGGCCGGCGCTCCGGCCGTTTCTCGAGCATTCGCTCGACGAGCTCGATCACCCCGATCGGCACGTAGGGACAGCGCGGCGCCAGCGCCGGCACCGGGTCGTTGATGTGCTTGACGAGGATCTCGACCGGCCCGTCGCCGAGGAACGGCGCGCGCCGCGCCAAGCCTTGATAGGCGATGACCCCGAGCGCATAGATGTCGCTCAGCGGGTCGTCGCAATGAACGCCGCGCGCGTGCTCGGGTGCCATGTACGTGGGTGTCCCGATGACCTCGTCGGCATTCGTGTAGCGCGCGCCATCGCGCGGGCGCGCGATGCCCCAGTCGACGACGTGGACCCCATCGGGCGCGAGCACGATATTGTCGGGCTTGACGTCGCGATGCACGATCTCGTGCGAGTGCGCCGCGGCGAGGACATCGGCGACCTCCGAGATCGTCGCGATGATCTCCTCGGGCATCAGCGGCGGTCCTTGGTAGCGCGTCGTCAGCGACGGGCCGGAGATCAACTCCATCGCGATCCACGGACGATGATCCGCGAGGATCCCGCAATCGAAGAACTGAGGGACCCCAGCGTGCGACACCATCGCCAGGATCCGCGCTTCGCGCACCATGCGCGCGGCCGATTGCTCGTTCATGAGTTGTTCGGCTCGCAGGATCTTCACCGCGGCGACGCGATCGTCGTCGACATGATGCGCCCGATAAACCCAACCCATGCCGCCGCTGCCGAGCAACGCGGCCAGGCGATACGGGCCGACGAGCGCACCGAGATCGGGCGCCTGCGCCGCAGCGAGCGCGTGTGCGTACCCCTCAGGAACCATGGCTGCCGGATCTAGACAGCACACGACGTGCCATCGCGCGGCTGGCGGCCGGCCCGACGCGTGCACTGTCGGTCGGACATGTTCGGACTAGATCTCTACGAAATCACGACCCAGTCGATGGTTGGTCCGTATCGCATCATCAAGGAGCTCGGACGCGGCGGAATGGCAACGGTCTACGAGGCACACCATGTCATGTTGCCTCGGCGCGCCGCGCTCAAGGTCATGCATGCGGAGCTGAGGCATCAACCCGGCAACGCGACGCGCCTCGTCCAGGAAGCCGCGATCCTCGAGGAGGTTCGTCATCCCGGCATCGTCCAGGTCTATGACTGTGGGCTGTTGCCCGACCGTCGCCCATGGGTCGCGATGGAGCTCATCGCCGCCGAGTCCTTGGGTGCAAGGATCGCGCGTGAGGGCTCGTTGTCGCCGCGCGCTGTCGCTACTCTGCTCGCCAACGTCGCGGAGGTGCTCGCGCCGGTGCACGCGCGCGGGATCATTCACCGCGACCTCAAGCCCGACAACATCTTGATGCTCGATCAACCCGACGGCTTTCCGATCCGGCTGATCGATTGGGGCGTCGCGAAGCTGCGCTCGTTCACGCGTCTGACGCTCGATGGCATGACCCCGGGAACGCCGGTGTACATGGCGCCGGAGCAAGCGGCCGGACGCGAGCTCGGCTCGTCGTGCGACATCTACGGGCTAGGCGTCGTCGCCTACGAAGCGCTGACCGGTCAGCCGCCGTTCGACGGACGCTCGCTCGCCGAGGTCGTGTGCTTGCACCTGACGCGCGCTCCGGCGCCGCTGCGCGAGCAGTGTCTCGCTCCCGCGTCGCTCTGCGGCCTCGTCCATCGCATGCTCGACAAGAATCCGGCGCGTCGCCCGACCGCGACCGAGGTGCTGCGACTCGCTCGCGAGCTCGCGGACGAGCTTGCCCAGCCTGCCGACGAGGTCGAGCCATGCGAGGTCGTCGAGATCGATGTCGACGACTTCGGCGCGCTCTGCGACGACGATGAGGAGTACGTCGTCGAGGTCACGCCGACGACGTCGCTCGGGATGACGCCGATCCTGCGAGCACCGCGATGGACTCCCGAGGTCGCGTTCACTGCGGTGAGCCCAGGGCCGACCGCGCGCCTCCGCCCGATCACGCCGCGCGGCGCACGCGATCAGGTCTCGGGTGAGATCACGTCGCGGCATCGTTCGTGACACCGCGCGGCATGCGCATTGCTAGAGATGAGTCGTAAGGAGACTCGTCATGGCCACTGCGAAGAACAATCATAGGGCGGCGGACTTCGACGCTCGGCTCGATGATCTCAAATCGAGCCTGCGCGGTCTCGTCGATTTCGGCACGGAGCGCGCCGGCGCGTTGAAGCACAAGATCACCGATGCCGGCGGTTCGGTCAGCTCGGGCGCGAGTGCGGCGATCGGCCGCCTCCGCGGTGTGATCGCGGCGCACCCGTTCGCTGCGGTCGGTGCCGCGTTCGGCATCGGCTACATCGCGATGCGCATCGTTCGCCGTTAGGACCGCTAGCGCCGCTTGCCGATCATGTAGCAACGGCGCGTCGGGAGCTCGTTCGCATTGAGCGGCTCGCGGACGAGCGCGGCCATCACCTCGAAGTTCGCCCGCGTCATCTCTTCGGCCGCGTCATCGATGCCGATGAAGTGGACGTCGAGATCGACCTTGTAACCGAACCATTTGTCGAGGTGATAGGCGCTGCCCGGCGGCAGATCCTGCGCGGATACGTAGAACCCGTGCATCACGAAGCCGCCCGGGCGCACCACGCGGGCGAGCTCGCGATAGGCACGCGCTCGTTCCTCGGCGGTACAGTGCAGCGTCGCGTACAGCGAGATCGCGCCGGCCCACAACCCGGTGGTCATCGGCAGCTCGAACATCGATCCGAGCTGGAACTTGCCTTCGGGAAAGCGCAGCTTCGCCTGCGCGATCATCGCCGCCGACAAGTCGATTCCGGTCACCGCCATCCCGAGCGACGCGAGGTGCTTCGCGATGTGGCCCGGCCCGCAGCCGACATCGCCGACCGGTCCATCGCCGGCGCCGCGCACGAGCTCGGCGAACGCTTGGAACATCCCGCGTTCGAACGGACGCGCGACCATGTCGTCGGCGAGGTCGCGCGAGTACATCTCGGCGACGACGTCGTAGGTCGTGCGGATCTTGTCGATGCTGCGCCAGTCCGAGACGTGCGTCTCGTCGTCCGCGACGTCCGTGTCGCCGTCGACGATCGTCGTCTGGCTCATCCGACCTTCCACCGTGTGATGCTTCACGCGTGAAATGTGGCACGAAACGGATGAGGCGATGCGCCACGCCACGGCGCTATGATTGCAGCGAAGGCGTTACATCGCGATGCCCCCAGAGCACGTCACGTCGTTTCGAACGAGCTACCTCGCGGACGAAGTGGGCCCTAACTACAACGGGTGGCTGCACTTCGCGGTGACCACGATCGGGTCGCTCGCCGCGGTCGGTTTCGCGATCTCGCGCGTCCGCTCGCCGTCGTGGGCCGAGCTCGCGGCCGTGCCGGTGTTCTTCCTGATCGCGAATCTCGCCGAATACTTCGGCCATCGCGGCCCGATGCATCATCGCCGCCCGGGCTTGATGGCGATCTTCGAGCGCCACACGCTGCAACATCATCAGTACTACACGCACGATGCGATGGCCGCCGACTCACCGCGCGACTTCAAGATGGTGCTGTTCCCGCCGATCATGCTCGCGTTCTTCCTCGGGTTGATGGCGGCGCCGATCGGGATCGTGCTGGGGCTGGTATTCTCGCCGAATCTCGGCTGGCTGTTCGTGGCGACCGGCGTCGGCTACTTCCTGACCTACGAGTGGCTGCACTTCTCGTATCACCAGCCGGTCGACAGCTGGATCGGCCGGCTCGCCCTCGTCCGCCGGCTGCGCCGCCACCACACGATCCACCACGACCTCGAGCGGATGGCGAAGACGAACTTCAACATCACGTTCCCGATCGCGGATACGGTGTTCGGCACGAATGCGCGCGACTAGCCTGGCCCCTGTGATCGCCATCGCGCTCGGCTGCGAGAAGCAGGAGCTGCCGCAGCCGCCGCCGCTGCCCCCGATCGCGATTCGTATCGGCGATTGCGCGAGCGCGAACGTCGCGTGGATCTCGGGCCCGCGACCGATGGCGTTCACGCTCGCGCAAGCCGAGGGCCATTGGCCCGGCGCAGAGGTCGCCGCGCCGAGCACCGTGCCGGATCATCCGCCGCCACCTCCGCGCGCCGGTGGCAAGCACGACCATCGCATCGCGCTGTTCGAGGACAAGAATCGCAAGGTCCTCGACAAGCTCCTCAGCAGCGATCTCGACCTGGGGAAGCTCACCGCCGCCGGTGCGCTCGGCCCAGGCACCGGCGTCGGCACCGGCACTCTGCGCGGTCGCGGCGGCGCTGGCAGCGCCGTCGCTTTCGCCGACCTGCTCGCGGCGGACCCGCCCGAGCCCGGGTCGCTCGCCGGCGGTTACTGGTTCGGGGCCTCATCGCAAACCCCGTCCGTACGCAGTGGACTCGGCGAGGCGCTTGCGGATCGCCCCGGCTTATTTCGACCGCGCAACGCTGGTTTGCAAAGCCCCGCGCGCTACGTGCCAGGCGCCGCGAACCCGCTCGCCGCGCACGCCGCCGGGCTGGGCGATTGCCTGCACCGCAGCTCGGCGAGCTATGGCGCGTTCATCGTCGAGCTCGCGTTCGATCCGACCGGTGCAGGCACGACCGCGAGGACGCTCGGGCTCGGCGACAAATCCGCGAGCTCCTGCGTGACCGAGCTCGCGAAGGCGATCCAGCGCCCCGCGAACGGCGGGCCGACCGAGCGCTGCTCCGTTGCGTTCGGCGCGATGCCGCTCGACGTCGCGCACCCGCTGACGCTCGACGGACACGCGCTCGCGTTCGAACGCAAGCCGCTCGACTTCGATCAGTTGCGGACGACGCTCGAGACGCGCGTCGCAACCGCCGCGACGTTCGAGGCGGGCGTGGTCAACGGGCTGGCGCTGGAGCTATTCGGTCCGATCGTGCTCGAGCCGAACGATGCGACGCCGATGCAGTCGATCTATCGCGCGACGAACGCGATCCTCGACGCCGGAGATGACTTCGTGCTCGCGCGCCATGCCGCGACGTGGAAGCTGGTCGTGCCGCTCGAGCTCCCGGTCGTGCCCGTTCCATTCGGCACGGGTGCGCGCTGGAATCGGTTCAAGGCGTTGCCGCCGCCGGGCGCGAACGTCGGCGGCCGCACCGCCGTTGTCCTGACCGTGCAACCCCAGCAGATCACGCTCGCGGTGGGCTCGAAGCAGACCGTGTTCGCGCGCGATGCGACGCTACACGACAAGCTCGCCGCCGCCTTGCGGGCGCTGAAAGCCAGCGACGAATTCTCCGGCCGCGCCGATCTCGACCTCGCCGGCTCCGACGACGCGACCTATGCGGATCTGCTCACGCTCGTCGACCTGGCGACCGCCACCGGCTTCGTCGACTGGCAACTCGTGCCGGCGCCAGCGAGCTGATGATGCGTCACCTTGCCGTGTGCACGCTGGTGGCCGGGTGCACGACCTGGAGTGGCCCGAAGCCGAGGCTGTCGACCGTGACGCCGGATGCGATCTGCGACGCCCAAGCGAGCGTCACGCTCACGCTCGCGGGCACCGGCTTCTCGGTCGAAGTGCTCGGCGGCCTCGACGAGCCAACCCCGGTCGTGCCGAGCGTGCTGCTGATCGATCCGCACGCGACCGCGACGGCGTTCGCCACCGTGCCCGACTCGACCGGCGACACGTTGACGATCGCGGTGCAGGACCTGCCGCCCGCGACCTACGACGTCGAGGTCGTCGATCCGGACGCCGACGGCACCGCGAACCCCTCCGATCCGGCGACGACCTCGACGCTCGCGGCGGCGCTCACGATCGACCCGCCTCCGAACGCGGTCTCGGTGATGCCATCTGCCGCGACCGCGAGCGCGACCACGACGATCGCGATCGCCGGCACCGCATTCTTGCCGGCGATGACCGCGACCCTCGACGCGGCCCCGCCGATCACCGCGACCGCAACGACCATCGCCAGCGACGCGACCTCGGCGACCGCGACGTTCGATCTGACCGCCACCGCACCCGGCACCTATGCGCTCACCGTCGACAACCGCGACGGCTGCACGTCGACCGTGGCCGACGCGTTCCAGACCCTCTAGCCATGCGCGCGATCGCCGTGCTCGTCGTCGTCACTGCCACCGTCGCTCGCGCGCAGCCGGTCGCGCCGTGGACCGTCGAGGTCGAGCCGCGCGTCGGCGTGTTGTTGTCGAAGTCGAAGCTCGATGCGAGCCCGCTCGGCGGGTTCGAGCTCGGCCTCGAGCTCCCGCACGATGGCCTGCTCGGCCTCGAGGCGTCGTTCACCCACCCGCACCACACCGGGAGCGTGATGGATGACAACCTGGCGACGAGCTACACGCTCGAGCAAAGCCAGATCCTGCTCGCGATCACGGTCAACTACCGCTTCTTCGATTCGACCCACGCGATCGTGCCGCACGTCGGCCTCGGGCCGCTCGTCCAGGTCTTGCTCAGCACCGAGACCACGACCGCGGCGCCCGGCGAGTTCAGCGCGAACGAGGCCCAGCTCGGCGCGGAAGCCGGTGGCGGTGTCGACATACGCGTCGGGCCGGGTTGGCTCGCGGCGAACATCCAGTTCGTGTACTCGCGGCCGATGTCGGCGTGCGCGATCCTGCCGATCTACATTCCGGTATGCGAGGCCCGAAGCGCACCGCTGACCGGCGGCACGGATGTCTACAACATCGCGATCACCGGCGGCTATCGCGTCGCGTTCTGAGCTATCCCGTGAACGCATCGATGCTGTGCGTGCTTGGAGCGCGGCACCCAGATGCCCCCCGTGACGTGAAAGTAACGGCGCTTGACCGCAGCCCATGCGATGCGACGAGCGACCGGCTCGCGTGCGGCGCCGTAGTGCGCGTACGCGTGATTGAACGCGTCGCGATAGATGTCCTGCGCATCATGCGGCAGGACCTTGCGGACCGTCGCCGGCAGATCGGTGATATCGGCGTACGGCATAGCTATCTCGATGGGTCGTCGTCGCCCCTCATGACGCCAGCGGAGGAGCGAGGTGGGTTGGATAACCGCGCACGGCGCGCAGCTTGAGGGTCCGCGCGACATCGCGTGGCCCGATCAAGCCGGTCACCGTCGCGGAGGGGTCGACCACGACGACATACGTCGCGCCTTGCTCGGCCGCCGCCGCGAGTGCCTGATCGGCGGCCGTGGTGTCCGGGGCGACCACGTATCGCGCGCCAAGCTGGGCGACGACCGATTCGATCGGCGTGCCCGGATTCGCGCGAGCCAGCCGCGTTACGTCGTCGGCCTCGATCACGGCGATCGGGCCGCTTCGATCGATCACGACGAGCTCGAGCCGGTCGAGGTCCGACATCCGACGTAGTGCGTCGTCGAGGTTTTCGCCACTTGCGATCACCGGCGGTTGGCCTCGACTCGGGAGGAAGTCCGTCACGCGGAGCCCGTGGATACTCTGGGTGATGCGCTCGCTCGCGGCCTCCGCGGTCGCGCCGGAATAGACGAACAGCGCGATCAACCCGAGCAACAGGTTGACCTCGAGGATGGCGAGGATCCCTAGCCCGATCGCGCACACCCGGCCTACCGTGGCCGCGATCGCGGTGGCTCGGCTGCGGCCGACGCGGGCCGCGAGCACGGCGCGCAGCACGCGACCGCCATCCATGGGGAACGCCGGGAGCAAGTTGAAGACCCCGAGCGACACGTTCATGACGCCGATGTAGAACAGCGCCATCCGAACGTCGGCGCCACCGCCGATCACCGCATAGCCGGCGAAGCACAACGCGCCTAGCACGAAGCTCATCGCCGGCCCGGCGGCGGCCATGAGCCCCTCGTGCAGCGGCCGGGTCGGAGCCCGCGACAGCTGAGAGACGCCGCCGACGAGCATCAACGTGATCGAGCGGACGCGCCCACCGAAACGGAGCGCGAGAAACGTGTGCGCCAGCTCGTGCACGGCGACGGATGCGAACAGCGCCACCGCGAGCAAGGCTCCCCACACGAGAGGCGGCAACGTCAGGTCTGCCTTCTCGACTCCGGCGAGGTGCGCGATCGAACGGAACTGATACGACAGCGCCACCGCGAGATATGGAATGACCAGCAGCAACGTCCAGTGCAACCGCACCGGGACGCCGCGGACCCGAAACACCGTGACCGAGCCGTGACGGATCATGGGACCACCTGGAGCGGCGCGCCGGCCGCGGTTCGATCGGCGAACACGATCTCGTCCGGCGCGCTCCGATCGAGCTCGGCCGGCTCGGACTCGACATACCGACCGCGGGCCGGATCGAACATCCAGAGCGAGGTCGCCCCACGCGGGGAACGATAGCGCAGCGCTCGAGGCGCGAACACGATCGCGCCTGCGAACGTCTGGTCACCGTCGCGCTCCACGATCGGCTTCGCGAACAACGGCAACAGATCGCCGCGTTCGCCGAGCTGGTACAGCACGATCGACGTCACGCTATCGCGATGACCGCCCGTGGTGACGGCGAGCGCGATGATCGGCTCGTCGAGCTGGCCATCGCCGATCGCGAGCGCCACGAGGTCATCCGCGGACCCGGTCGACTCGAAGCCGGGCGCGCGGGCAACGAGCTGCCCGGCGCGATCGACGACGACGAGCCCTTGTTGAAACGATGCCAACACGGCCTCGAGACCTCGACCACGACCGATCTCTCCGGTGACTTCCAGACCGCCGTACCCGCCGTTGGCCGGTGTCCCCACGAGTTGTTCGATGCGGTCGGAGACCGAATCGAGCTCGGCGTCGCTGGCAGCCTCGACCTCGAAGTCGTACAGCCACGGCATCAACGCAGGCGGTGAGGTCGATGATCCGTCGGCGGGAACGACGACGAGGATCCCGAGGAGAAAGTACCTCGACATGCCTCGATAGACAGCAACACCCGTGCCGGGTCACGACGGTCCGGCCACGACGGCGGCGCTCCGCGAGCGAGCGCGACCGCACGCCTGCACCACCCGTGATCAGCGTCCCCGCCACAACGGTCCGAGCAAGGACGCCTCACCACATCGGCAACGAGCCGGTCCATGTCGTCGCGGACACGGAGCTCGTCGCGAACAGCCGATCCGGTGCCGAGTGGGCGTCGCAGAACCAGCGCTCGCCGTCTGACTCCGCGCGCACGGCCACGCAGTCGGGACAAGCGGGGATCGCGTCCGGCGAGTCGTCGGTCAAGCCGACCACGAGGGTCGGGCACGTGGCCGCATCGAGCACGCGACTCGCGACACTACCGAGATGCGTTCCCCGGTGGTGCAGCCCGAACCGACCGACGACGATCAGATCCGCTCGCAGCTCGGCCGCGAGGTTCGCGATCTCCTCGTGGGCGCGACCACCGCGCACGTGGAGGCGCACGTGCCAGTCGAACCTGTCGAGCTCGTCGAGCGCCGGCAACACGAGCATGCCGAGCCGGTCCTTTGCTTGTTCGACGTCGGCACGATCCGCGACGACCGTGAGCACGTGGAGATCGGGCACCTCGTGGCGCGCGGCCTGATCGATCGCGTGCTCGAGCACGATCTCGGCATACTCCGATTCGTCGATCGCGGCGACGATGCCGAACCTGCGGGGCGGCTGCGTGGTGTTCGTCATACGTGACACGGATGCATCGCGCGTGCCTCGGTAGGGCTCGGCTGTCCGCGCTGCGGACATCGTGACCTCGACGAGGTCACGGCTTCTTGATGAGCGTCGTCTGCCGGCCGTCGATCGGGATCGCAGCCGGAGCGTCGGCAAACGTCTGGACCAACCCGCACCGCCGGCACGTGTACCGCTGAAGCCGGCCGTACGCCTGAACGATCCGGCCCTCTTGCTCCTCGAAGTCATACGCGATGGCCTCGGGGAAGAGATGACAGTGGCTGTAAATGGCACCCGGCCGGGGTCCGATATCCGCGGCAAACGAGAAGATGACCTCGCCGTGCCCGCATAGGGGACAACTTCCCGAGCGCATGTCGTTCGGGCCGAAGGAGACGGCGGCCCCGACGGAGCCGGCCGGCTCGGTCACGACGGCACGCTCGCGGTGACGCAAATGGACTGCACCACGCGATCGTACACGCGTCGCGCCAGCTCGCGGCGTGCGTCGCCCTCGGCGGTGCGCCAGACCCGCAGCGCGCGCTCGAGCTTTCGACGTGCCGGGTTCGGGATGATCGTCCCGGGTGGATACGGTTCGACGCGCCGGCCGTCGAGCTGGTTGATGCCCCAGCGCTCGACCCCGTGCTTGAAGCCGTTCTCCTGGCGCCAGCGGAGCCACAGGATCTCGACGAGCCGCTCCGCGGGCAGCTTCGAGGCGGCGAGCAAGCTCACCTGTCGACCATCTTCGGTGCAGACCATGATGCGACGAAGGCGCCCGCGACCCTCGCCGAGATTTCGCAATCGGCTCTCGTGCAGCCCGACCTGTTCGCCCGCGATCGTCGCCGCTGTAAACGCCGTCGCCGGCAGCTCGGCGTAGGGCTTTCGCTCGTACGTGACGAAGTCGAAGTGGGCCTCGCGCAGCGCCGCGAGTTGCGCGGCAAACGCACCACCGCGATCGAAGGCGAGCAGGATCGTCTCGTCGGGGCCGAGCGCTTTGCGCAGGCGCTGGCCCAGGGGCAGCAGCCACTCGGTCAGGTGATCGTGCGACGGCACCGGCACGCGAAACATCGGCCGGCCGTCCTCGTCGTGGACGTAGTAGTCGGTCGTCCCGGGCAGCACGCGCTTGGCCTGCATCCGCCAGCCCTTTCGCACGACATGCTTGCCCGTATACGGCCGTAGATGGTTGTCGACGTAGAAGATCGCCGGGGCGCCGTCGCTCGCTGCGGTTGCGATCAGCCGCTCGGCCATCCGTGCCTCCAGCGCGGCGCCGGCGTCGGTCTGTGCGAGCAATCGACCGAGGATCTTGCGGACCCCGCTGGCCGTGGGCACGCGCTCGGCGCGCAGCAGCGTCGCGCCGGTCGGTGTCGCGAGTCGGCGCACACCCTCGACGACGAATTGCTTGAGCGCGAGCGCACAGATCACCGCGTCGAGCGCGATCCGCAGCCCATCGGGATGCCGGCCCTCGAACGCGCGCTGCGCCTCTTCGTGCAGCCCCATCTCGCCGGCAAGCGCGAGCAAGATCCAGCAGCCGGCGTGCTGCACGAGCTTTCCGCCGCGGACCGGCTGCGCCGTCATCGGCACCTGATCCTTGTCGTCGAATTCGTCGGCCGTGACCGGATCGTCGCCGAGGTCGACATCGCGATCCGGTCCGGCGATCAGCAGTGCGAGCTGCCCGGCGATCGCGGTCGGCGCGGCCTGCCGTGCCGCCTCGACAGGGCTCCCGGCGGCGCGCTCACGACGCCAGTCGTCCCAAACGCGCCACACCGTCGAATACACGAGGCGCTGTTTGCGCGGCTGTTCGCGGTGCGCGTCGATCGGCATTCGCCCCGCGTCGAACATCGCGTACCAAACAGTTCGCAACTCCCGCGTTACCTTCGTAACTCCTCCGCGTCGCGGTCCCAGCACCGCAGCAAACCCCGCGGCTTCTTCCTTCCGCCGCAGGCGCCGCAAATGTTCGTCCGTGATCCCGAATGCTGTTGCCAGTCGCCCGAGGTGGAACTGATCGGTTTTCGCGAGCGTCACTGCCAGTACGTTGCGAGGGCCGCGGTCATCGTCGTCCAGATCGAACCCGCCGATCAGCGTCCCGCCGATGTACACGCTCGCGATCGTGTCCCGGACGATCACCACCCCGTCCGACGAGAAACGCCGGATTTCGTGGGCGGGCTTTGGCGACGGCTCAGGCAAGGCGAGGTCGAGAGCTTCCATCGTTGCCAAGACAACCGCCAGCGATCCGAAATTCCCACAATCCATCGATCTAATCGAATTCTCGTAAACCCGCGTCATTCGATCAGTTCACGAAATGCGGCGAACTCTGGAGCACTCTACCGCGACTTACAATCGCAACACGGCGCGCGGGCGTCCGCGCAGGTCGCGCCCGCATCGTGACACCGGCCGGCTGCCGTGGCGTCGGTTCGCAACTCCTTCGCGATCGCGCAGATCTGCGCCGCGTCATCGCAGGCCGCGTCGGCTTGAACGCAGGCGGTGGAGCACGCCGACCCGGCGCCGGGCGTGCAATCCGCGGCGAGGCTTGGCTTACCGGGCGGATCCTCGACCGCGCACACCGGCTCGCACGTTTCTTCGGGCGATGACGGCGGGGTCGGAAGCGATAGCGCAGCCCGACGCGCGATCAGGTCGGCGTACAGCTTATCGAGCTGCGTGCTCGGGTCGTCGGCCAGTTGCGGCGGTGGCCCGCTCGCAGTCGGCACGGGCCGGTCGATCGTCGGCTGCGGCATCATGTTGCCCCCCGTGCACGACACGGCACCCACCGTTGCCGCGATCACCACCCATGACTGACTTCGCATCGGAAACTCCTCGACTTCAGTTCGTGATCCCAAACCTCGACTTGATCGCCTTGCCCTCGGCTTCCAGCGCGTTCGCACGGATCTGTAGCGCGTTCCCGGATGCCGCGATCGCGGCGAGCGCGGCGGTGTCGCTGCTCTTCATCGCCGCCGTGAGGTGTTGCACCATCTCGACGCCGTCGCCGAGCAGCCGGAGCATGCCCTCGTGATAGCTCGTGCACGACGGAGGCGGAGAGATCGCGCGTGCCCGCGCGGCACCGTCCTGCGCGAGCTTGAGCACCGTGTCGAAGCCCGACATGTCGCCTCTCATCGCGCCGGCCAGCACCGTGTTCGCGAAGTCGCCGGTATCGGTGCTCCCGGTGAAGGCTTGGATGCCGTCCATCTTGGTGAAGTAGTCGCGAACCGCGGCCGCTTCTCCCGGCGACGGCGCGGGACTGTCCACGGACGCCGGTGCGACGGCCGTCGGGGTTGCCTCCGCCGCTGGCGACGACGCCGGGACCGGAGGTAGTGGCGCGCTCTCCGGAACCGGAGCCCCGCGGATCTGCCCGCCACCCGCCTGACCGGACCGGACGCGTTGCGACTCGCGCCCGAGCAGGAAGAAGATGATGGCGATCATCCCGACGAACGCGAATGCGACGCCGTAGACCACGCTCTTGCCGACCTGCATGCCGCAACGATCTCGCCGCTCGCGACCACGGTCAATGCGCGCCATACTTGGATTGCAGTGATGGACGTCGAGCGTTACGTGGTCGCGATCCGGGCGCTGGGGACCACGGTCGAGGCCGAGGCGAAAGCGCTCGCCGCTGATCTCGGGACCACAGCGTACGAAGAGCGCCTCATGCTCGTCGCGGGGTTTCCGGCGATCGCGCTGGAGACCACCGATGTCGATGTGGCGCAGGCGCTCGTCGGCAAGCTCCGGGCTCGCGGGCACCGCGCGCTGATGGTTCGTGGGGCCGACGTCGTCCGCGCAAGCGAGATGATTCAGATGCGGTACTTCCAGCTCGACCACGAAGGACTCGAGTCCGGTGAAGAACGCCTGGCTTGGGCTGACCTGTCGACGCTCGTCCGCGCACGCCACCAGCGTCAGGTTGCAAAGACCGCGACCGTGAAGCAGAAGAAGTTCGACGCCACGCGCGCGATCCTGACCGGCGGCCTCGTCATGCGTAAGACCGAGAAACGCGAGGTCTCCTCCACGACCGAGGAGATCGAGCAGGTGCTCTACCTGTTCAGCGCCGATGGCCGCACTCCATGGATCCTGCGCGAGCACGCGACCAACTACGGCGCGCTCGGCGCCGCGCTCACCCCGGTCGCGAACCGCAACTTCGCGATCGTCGTCGAGAAGCTTCGCGCGTGCGCACCGCACGCGGTGTTCGACGACAGCCTGATCCGGCGGCCGACGATCGAGGACGTCGATCTGTACGCCCACCTGGTAGCGAGCCGATGATCACGCGAGGATGATTGTGCTCGATGGACTATCCAGCGAAGAGCTCGTCCAGCTGGTCGAACGACTCGGGCATTCCGTCGTAGGCACCGACACCAGCATCGAGGGCTTCGCCCGACGGATAGAGCTCATGCAAGACCATTCGCGTCGTGTCGCCGCGGTCCTCGAGCGTCATCGTGCTGATCTGCCCGGCGTCACCGCCTTCTTCGTTCGTCCACACCAGGCGCGAATGTGGCGACACCTCGAGGTACCGGCCGAAGAACGCCATCGGTTCCGGCGCGGAAAGGAACACGAAGCGGTACGTGCCGCCGGCGCGGACGTCCATCTCGCACGATAGCAGCGTGAGGCCGGTCGACTTCGGGACCCACCATCGACGCATGAGCTCGGGCTTGGTCCACGCCTCGAACACGAGGTGTGCCGGGGCGTTGAAGGTGCGCGTGATGACGACCTCGCGCTCGGATTTCCGTTCCACCGTCGTGTCGTTCTTCATCGGGGTGCTCTCTCTTTCGCTTTCTGCTTCAGTTCTTCGATCAACTGGTCGAGCTCGTCGAAGCGCGCGCTCCACAGCTGGCGATAGCGGTCGATCCACGCCGTGACTTCGTCGAGCCGGCGCTCGCCGAGCGTACACGTCCGCACGCGGCCGACCTTCGCCGTCGCGACGAGCCCGGCATGCTCCAGCACGCCGACGTGCTTCTTCATGCCGGTGAGCGTCATGTCGAACCTCTTGGCGAGGTCCGTGATCGACGCATCCGCCCGCCCGAGCTGCTCCAGCACACCGCGCCGCGTGGCATCCGACAGCGCGGCGAACGCGATGTCGATCTGGTCGGCCTTCGTATACTGAACCATTAGGTTCAGTATAAGCGTACGGCGCTCCCGGGCGCAAGTGATTCGTCGAGAGAAGGTGCTCCATCGCTGCGCGATTGGTGAGCCATTCTTCCGAGCCGGTTGCGCCGCCAACGCCCGTGCCTCATTCTAAGATGAATGGACGTTCGCTTTAGAGATTGGCGCCACGTCGCCGCGTCCAGCTTCGTCGCAGGACGCGCGAACGCCAGCGTGTCCCTGCTCGAGCAGGCCTCGCCTCGGCGGTGGATTGATGGCGTGCGCGGATTTCGAGGCACCTGCGGATGAATCGTCGCCGGTTCGGTTACCCGCTCGCCTGGTTCGTCCTCGGCACACTGATGATCGCTCTCGTCGACGGCGTCCCGATCGGCGTCGGCTCCTATCTCGGCGTGCCATTCTCGATCGTAGGCTCGCTTGTCGGCTCGGTGGCGTCGGTCGGCGCCTACCTCGTCACGATGCGAGTGCTGGCGCGCCGCCGAGTACCCGAGCTCGGGAGGCCGATCGTGAGCGAGATGCTCGCGGGTTGCGTCCTGGGAGCGCTGTTCGTTGTCTCGTCGGTGATCGTCGTGGCCGCACTCGGGGGCTACACGTTGCAGTGGCACCCCATCGATCCTGCGAGGACCGTGTGCATCACGGTCACCGTCAACGCGAGCGCCGCCGTCGTCGAGGAGCTGGTGTTCCGTGGCCTGGCGCTACAAGCCATCGAACAGCTGGGTGGGGCCGCGCTCGCCGTTGCGGCCAGCGCCCTGATGTTTGGCGGTGTACATCTACTCGCTCCGAGCGCGACGCTGTGGAGTGCCTTTGCGATCGCCGTCGAGGCGGGTGTGTTCTTGGGCGTCGCGTTTGTTTGGCGCCGTAGCCTGTGGTTCGTGATCGGGGTCCACTTCACGTGGAATTCCGTGGAGGGGCTCTTGGGAATTCCGGTATCAGGCCATCGCGATCCCGGCCTCTTCCTGACCGTCAAGCACGGCAACAACTGGCTGACGGGCGGTGAGTTCGGGCTCGAAGCCTCCGTGGTTCCGGTCGCGATGGGCGTCGTGCTCTCGGTGCTGATCGCGTGCATCGTGCGCCGCAAGCGCGATCTATCGCGGGCGAGAATTGACGCGACGTCCGCCCCAGTTTCAGGCTCGAGGCATGCGGACCCGCGATGAGAAGAAGCGTGCTGCGATTCTCGCGGCGGCGCTAGCGGAAGTCGCCGCCTCGGGTCTCGCGGCGCTCTCGATCGACGCGGTCGCCAAGCGCGCCCACGTTGCCACTGGCACCGTCTACGTGTACTTCTCGGGCAAAGAAGCCCTGATCGAAGCGGCCTACGTAGAGGTGGCGGTGCGTCTCGCGGAAGCGTTGGCCCAAAACGAACTACGCGACGGCGCATCGCCGGTGCGTGTCTGCTTCGAACGGACGTGCCGAGCGTATTTCGCGTACTGTACCGAACGTCCGACGGAGATCGCGTTTCTCGAGCATGTCGAGCTCGTGCCTCGGTACCGGCGCCGTATCGGAGCGCTCGATCGAGCGGCGATCGCACCACTCATCGCGCTTCTGGAGCGTGGTCAGGCCGAACGCCTCGTCAAGCGCATCGCCGCCCCACTCCTCGTCGCATTCCTCGCCGGCGCGATACGCTTCTCGGCGACGGAAGTGCGCGGCGGAACCAAGGCAACACGCGCGCGCATGGCGACTCAGCTGGTGACGTTGTGCTGGGACGCGATCGCCGCGTGATGCTGCGGGTCCGAGCTTGATCACGTACGCGCTTCCCGTGCAATCACCTTGCTGTCGCCGGCGAACTGGAGGCATTTCTCGATACCTTCGATGCGGCTGTCGCAGAGATGGTTGCGAACGTCGACAAAGCAAACGCGCTCGCGGCCGACGACGATCTCCGGACCTGGATCCGGAGATGAAGAGGCTCGTCGAGGAGCGGACCAAGCGGCGCCGCAGGTAGCTCCACAGCTACGTGCCCCCGGCCGGTCAGACCGGCGATCGGCCGTTGTTGTCTTGGCTTGAGGCAACCGCTCGAGCAGCGGAATGGTCCAACGATCGTGCGCGCGGCGGTCTTGTTGGTCTTGGTCGGTGTCGCGGCCACAGCGCACGCAGACGATCCGACCTCGACCTCCGCGACGGCAACGGCCGAGGATTCAGCGCCGACGCTCGTCGACCCAGGTTTCCACGCGCTCCTCGAAGGTGTCGGCGCGTCGGAGAGTACGAACGCGAGCTGCCTCGATCTCGGACCACAGTCCCGTGCGTTCGCGCTCGGGTCACGCTGGTCCAACGAGATCGACGCCAACTCGAGTGGATGGACCGTCGCCGGCGGCGTCACTCGTGAGCTGGGCGAAGGCTTCAAGCTCGCGCTGACCGGCTCGTTCGAGCATCTCGATGGGCGATTCGGCGGCCGCTTCTCCCGGGGATCCGCGGTCTCGGTCGGCGCGCGCATCGTTCGCTACTTCCATTGGTCGCGTGGCCGCGTCGCGTGGCTCGAATTTTGGATCGAGAGCACGATCTGGAACGGCGAGGCGGCGATTGCGCAACCGGCAGGAACGTTCGTCGGCCTGCACATCGGGACGACGTTCTGATCGCGCGCCACGTGCGCGGGCCTGGGCCTGGTGAACCGCAGCGGAGCTCGTCTTCCCTTGCCCCACTTCGCGTACGCCGCCTGCGACGCGGTCAGGTTCAGCTCATTGCAGTGGAATCCAAGGATGCGGAGGAATCGGCTGAGCCAGTCAGGCCAATCGAGTTCGTCGAAATGTTCTCCGGAATGTTTCTCCGGACGCGCTTGCCGCTTGATCCTCGGCGGAATTTCGGTACGGTTACCGAGACCTGCGGGATTAACTCAGCGGTAGAGTGTCAGCTTCCCAAAGGGCGGACAGCTAAAATCACCGTCGAGAACTTCGCGATTACGGGGACATAACGTCTGAGGGCGTCTCGGACCGTCGAGCCCCGTAACGCAAAGTGGTGATGCAAGTGGTTATCGTTTTCGGCGGTACTGGATCGCATCCGCGAGGCCGGGAAGCTGCGTGGATCAGTGCTCCTTGAGCGCGCAGCACTTCTTGAACTTGAGTCCGCTCCCACAGGGACAGGGCTCGTTGCGTCCGACCTTGTGCGAACGCGATGCGATCGGCGCGGCGACGGTCTTGCGCCGCCACGCGGTCCAGTACTGGTTCGCCTCACGCACGGTGGCGTTCAACAGCTCCCGGCATCGCCGAAGTTGGGGCGTCGGATCCTCGATGACCTTACCGTCGGAGTCTTCGTGGCCGACGAGATCGGCCTCGCCTGACAGCACGGCCATCGGAAAGAGAAACACGGCGCCGCGCTCGTCCTCGTTCCAGACGTCGTCCATGCGCGCGGCCTTGAGGTAGCCCGCGCACCAGAGACCAACGGCATCGTCGTCAGGACCGGACGGAGCGATCTGCTCGCCCTCGTTGAGGTCGGTGAGGATCTGATTGTAGAGGCGCATCGCGAGCCCCATCAAGCGCCTCGCCTGCTCCATCGACGAGAAGCCGCGTTCACCGAAGATCTCCAGCTGCCAGACGCTCGGCATCATCGTGGTTGGCGCCGATGCGATCGCGGTCAGGAACCCCTGCGCTTCCGAGAGCTGCATCGCCCCGGGCGCGGTCGCGAGGTACTCGCTCAGGTCCTCGCGTTCAGCGCGGTCGAGGGGCCGCTGTAGTTCCCGGTTCTGCATGGGCGCGTAGCCTTGCATCGATCGATCGACGGCGGCAACGTGGAGCGGCGATGGCCACGGGTAACCGCGCAGATCTGGACTCCGAGTGGCGGCGTAAGGGCGCCACGCTCAGCGACAAGACGGCGCGAAAGGAGTTCGGGCTGACGCAGGACGAGATCGTCGCCGCGATCCGCGCGGGCAAGCTCCAGTACCGTAACGGCGCGATGCACGGGAACCCGTTCTTGCGACTGCTTCGACACGAGGTCGAGGCACTGGTCAAGAAGCAGCACGGCGACGACTACCTGAAGAACCAGCAGACGAAGACGGAGATCGCGCGCATCGATCGCGAGCTGAAACGGTTGAAGGCCGAGGTCTCGGCGCTCGAAGAGCGCAGGTCGCAGTTGATCGCGGAGTCTCGGATATGATGGGTTCGGCCTTGTCGCTATGTCTCACGTCGAACGATGTGTTCGCGGTTCTGCCAGATCCACTCGCAGTGAAAATGGCCTGGCTCCATGCCGAATGGGAATCGAGCAATCCGATTTTCAAACAGCTTATCCAAGCTGCGTTCCCCGGTAGCGAGCGAGATCTGCTGCTGAAGAAGTTCATTACCGTCGACACCGCGTTGAGAAGACGGGTCGACGTAACGTTTGAGAATGTACGTGGTCGTTTTTCGTTTTGGAAACCACGACGCGAACACGGATGTTGGCACAGCGTTCAGCTACAGCGCTTAGAACTGAATTGGGTTGCGGCGCACGTTGACGTTCTCTGGGGTACGAACGAGGTCTCGACGATCGAAGAACTGTGAGCGTGGGGGAGGCGGGGAGCGGGCGGAGACGGGGAGAGGGGCGCGGTGATGCAGGGGCGTGTTTGATGATGTCGGCATATCGCGCGTGTTTGCGCGGTGTGAACGCGCGAGCTACACGCGCGCAGAAGCGAAGGCACGGCGCACGGCGGCACGGCGGCTGCGCCGGAGAGGAGAGCGCGCAGTGCTGCGTGCTGACAGCGATGTAGGAAGGCGCTGCGCAGGTTACGCGAAGCTGCTGAAGACGGCGAGTACTGTGCTGACGCGCCGATGTACGCGTTTGATGACGCCAGCAGGTGCGTGAACGCGCGCGCAGCGCGGCACGAGTACGTCAGCCCAGCTGTCGCGACGCCGAAAGGTGTGGAGTGGGACACGACAGCTGCTGGCGGCGAAGGGCCGTACTACCGCTGTACGTCATCTCGACTCTTCAGCCGCTACGTCGTCGGCTGGCAGATGGCAAGAGCGAGTGGTGAAGGCGCAGCGCCTCATCGCGGCGTGCTGCGAGCAGCAGCGGGTGGTGCGCGGTCAGCTCACAGTGCACGCGGACGCGGCTCGCTGATGATCGCGAAATCGACGCGCAGCTCTACGTCGACCTCGGCATCGCACAGAGCCACAGCCGACCGCACGTCTCGAACGACAACCCGTACTCCGAGGCGGGCTTCAAGACCATCAAGTACTGACAGGAGATGCCGGAGCGCTTTGGCTCCATCGAGCACGCGCGGGCTGTCATGGCTCCGCTCCTCGGCTGGTACAACACGGCGCACTACCACACCGGGCTCGCGCTGCTCACGCCGGCCGATGTCCCCATGTGCGCGCCCGCCATCGTCGCCGCGCGGCAGCTCGTGCTCGACGCGCGCACCTCCGTCACCTCGAAGAAGCGCACCATGTCGGCTCCTCAACCAGAAGAGCATTCACCTGCTACGAGGACCATTCCGTACATGGGAGACGAGAAGCTCGCGACCGGCTCATGAAATCGTTCGACCACATCGTTCGGCAGCAGGAAATTTTCCGCGCTGTGTTCGGGCTGATGTGAGGGAGATATCTCAGGTACGAACGAGGGTCTCGACGATCGAAGAACTCCGCGGCGTTGTCTTGTGGTTCGACCCGAACAACGAAGGCGAACTTCCACCGGGGCCATCTTCACCGCTGCGTAACCCGAACGGCCCGTTCAAACTGATCGAGGGCAATCACCGAGTGAGCGCATGGATGAATCGAGGGCTGCCGGAATTTCTGCCTGTATCGCTGTACATCGGATGTGATCAGCATCGGGATGTCGAGTTGCGTTCCTGGATCGGACCAGTCACGGGGGTTCAGGTCGCAGTTGCGGCGACGACCTCGTTGAGCAATTTACCTGGGATTGAAAGAGGCATGGACGACGTTCCCGGTCGAGTCATCTATCACGACGCGAACGTTACAACCCCTCATTTCGTAGTTGGAAGAGACCTCCCATCGCGCGCTTCGCCCAAACCATCTGCGATTCAAATGGATGTGGATCGTCCCGATCCATGTCCAGTTGTTGTTGTGCGCAATAGTCATCGCACGTAACAAAGCCTCATCTTCGGTCACTTGTCGTTAGCCTTCGTTCCAGACACTCTGCCGGACGCCTTGTATGCGCCATAGACGATGGCCCCATACACTAGTGAGCCAATTGTGGCTTCGACCGCCAAACGCCTCAAGCCAACGTAGCCCTCAACGATCGGAAACCGCACTCCTCGCACGAGGAAACTAGCACTGAAGCCGTCAACCTTCACTCGTGAAATAGTCTCGGCAAGCGCTTCTTCTGTGTACTTAAGCAGTGCTGAGTTGTTGTAGCCGGCCCAGGCCCCGTCGGCTCGAAGCTCGCGAAGAAATAGGGTTTTGGGAGAGAGTCCAGAATGTACGCGTTCGTGTTCCAAAGCGAGTGCCTGGTCTCTTGGACTGCCGTGAGGGGAAACCTCGATGTTGCCATATTTGTCGGTTCGGCCCTCGCCAGCTTGCAGCGCGCTGTTGGTCGTCACGCTTGGGGTGAAACGTCGGGCGCGCACGTCCGCAGCAGAGTCACTCCCAGCGCTCACCGCCTTGATTCAACCTAAGAACGCCGTGGCGCCCATTTCGAAGCTGAGATTCGCGATCTCATTCACCAGCCGATTTAGGCGCTCGATATCGTACCTGGAAGTGGGAAGTCGTTCGGTCATCCACGACCGGAGTTGACCGAGGTCTGACAAGACAAGGTTCCGATTCGTCGACGTGATGTCGATGCCTGTCTCCATGAGTTCGATCCATTGCAAACGGAGTGCTGTGATGCCAGGTAGCCAACTCGGATCGGACACGAGCGATAGGTGAACGGCATCGTGGAGAAGTCGCTGATGTTCTCGGTGACGACGACTTGTGCGCCAGCCTTCACGGCAGCGGCAGCGACATGCCGATCCTTGGGATCGTTCCGCATGGCCGCGACGAGATGCTCGTAGTCCGTGACGATCGCCTCGGGAAACGCGCCCGACATCATCGCGATGAGATGCGTTGCCTGTGGCTCCGTGATCTGGAGATTCGCGATGAGGTTGCGTGTCGCCTCATCGAGGATCTCCTTCGACCAGTAGGCCTGGTAGAGCCCCTCCGCCGCCGCTTGCAGCAAAACGTCCCGCAGATGCATGGGATAGAGGACGCATGCATCCAGGACGACCCTGAACGGGGCGGAGAGCATCGACGGCTACTTGCGGCTCTTGGGCTCGTCGTAACCGCCGAGTTCCTCGGTGAGCCTCGCCAGCTCATCCAACTTCTCGTCGCGCTCGCGATCTCGCTTCTGCTTGTACGCGAGAACGTCCTCGATCTTCAGCCGCCGGTGCTTGCCCGTTCGATCGTACGGGAGCTTTCCATCGTCGAGCAGACGGACGAGATACTGACGAGACACGTTCAGCAGATCTGCCGCCTGTTGGGTTGTCATCACCGCGCCCACCGGAACGATCGTGAGCGCGTCGCCACGTGCAAGCACTTCGGCGATGCGCGCGAGCCCGTACACGACAGCCTGGGGAATGCGATGTCGCTCCCCACCGGGACCGATCAGATCGTAGTGCGTGTCGCGCGCCGTCGAGGGTGCGTGAAGCGCCGTCGACAGCTCGGCGATTTCGGCCTGATCCTCGCGTGGTGCTCGGACGGGCTCGAGGCGCCGGATTCGCTCTGGTGTCACTGCCAGCCACCATCTCCGTTCTCCTTCTCTGAATTCAATGTATGGCGAAATCGACCCAAACGCAACCAATATGAAGCGTTGGGATATCAGCGGCTTGAGCGAGAAGTGGGTGGGGATCGGCCCGGAATCAGCAGCTTTCGTAGGCGCCGGTCAGAAACGTCGGACGAGCATGTTGCAGTGAGGGCATGTCGACGGAATTGGCGTGGGGCTTCGCAATCGAACAACTGTACCGCGCGATCGGGATCACCGACCTGATCTCGGAAGCCGAGCTGAGCGCAGGGATGCACCAACTCGAGGCCGCGCTCGTCACAATTGCGTTCGAGGTGAACCTTGCAAGGGCTCGAGGGATCCCGCTTCGAGAGGCGGTTCGAGACGAGATCGGCTACCCGCATCTTCACCGCGCCCACGCCTCGATCAGCGACATCCTCGAAATGTCGGTGCCGCTCGAGGTCGAGG
Organism: uncultured delta proteobacterium; assembly: GCA_963848295.1. Lineage (GTDB taxonomy): Bacteria > Myxococcota_A > Polyangia > Haliangiales > Haliangiaceae > JABFXX01. The sequence continues at coordinate 2,544,798 of CAWKDB010000010.1, forward strand.
CTTGGGTCCGTCGCGTCCATGCGATGCCGATGCCGCTTCTGGTAGATGAGCTGCGCACGAGCTTGGCGCGTGCGGCCGTCGGATGCGCGTCACCGGATGCGTAGTTCACTCATCGCGATCACCGAAACCGGCGCATCGTGATCGCCGAAAACGGACGATGGCGATCGCGGGGCGTGGAGACGGTGCTCGTGGTTTTACTTCTCGGTCTCGGCCTCCTCGCCCTTTCGCTTCGACGGTCCCCTTAGCACGAGCTTGTGCGCGTTGTGGATCAAGCGGTCGCAGATAGCGTCTGCGTGGGTGGGGTCGGCGATGTGTTTGTGCCACTTTTCCGGCGGCACCTGGCTCGTCACGATCGTCGAGCGGGTGCCGTAGCGATCCTCGAGGACCTCGAGGAGGTCACGCCGCTCTGTGGTGCCATCGCCCAGTCGTCGAGGACGAGCACGTCAGCGCGGGCGAAGCGCGTCAGCAGCCGGGCGTAGGTGCCGTCGGCGCGGGCGAGCGCGAGCTCCGAGAAGAGCCGCGAGCCGCGACGGTACGCGTGGGATCATCATGATCTGGCCGTCCGACCTCGACGCAGATGGCGACGACGAGCCTTGGGAGCCGAAAAACCGTCGACCGCGAGAGGTTCCGATCTCGGACGCGTTGCTACCTTGGCTCAGCGGCAATCGCGCGTCGCCGGTTTGGGTGTTCCCGGCGTTGCGCACCGGCAAACGTTTCGCCGTTTGGCCAGAGAACCAGTTCCAGCGCGTACAACGGAGCGCAGGTTTGAAGGGTGGCGCGCACACGCTGCGGCACACCTACGCGTCCTATTTCTTGCAAACGAAAAGCCTCGCGGCGCTCGCTGGCGTGCTCGGCCACAGCCACACGCGCGTCACGGAGCTGTATGCGCATTTGCTACCAGACCATCTAGAGGGCGCTCGCAACGCCGTGTCGTTCGCGCCCAGCGTCGACGCGAGGGCTATGGATACGAGAAAACCGCGTTAGGGATGACAACCTCTACGCGAGCATCGCGAACGACTGGAAGAGGAGAATGCACCCGGCTACGAACTCGGTTGGATGTTCCCGTCAGAAGCGGGGTCGCTGCGCACGCCGAACAGCATGGACAGGGCATGGGCGAGGTGCTTGGAGACCGCCAACGTGAAGCGACGCTTCACGCTACACGGCCTTCGGTACACCTTCACCGACCTCATCCGGTTGTCGAAGGCGGACGCGGTGGTGCGGCGCGCCCTCACCGGGCACGTCACGCAGGAGATGCAGGACCACTACTCGAACGTCGGCACCGAGGAGAAGCGCGCGGCGATCGCCGGCGCCCTCAAGCTACTCGCCACCGCCAAGGAGGCAAAGAATGACGAGCAGGGTGAGAACCGTCGGGAAAGTGTGAACTCGGGTGTGAACGAGGCATCCGAGCGTACGGAGCGCTTGACGGGCTCCTGAGATTCGGTACGGTTACGCAGCTCTGCGGGATTAACTCAGCGGTAGAGTGTCAGCTTCCCAAGCTGAAGGTCGCCAGTTCGAATCTGGTATCCCGCTCGACTACTTACGAGGGATGAGGCGCTCAAGTGAGCTCTCGTTCCCACCTTCACTCCCACCCGCACCGATCGAAAGACGCCGTGAGAGGCTTCGAGGTGGGAGCGAAGCCTCACGTGTCACCTGCGCGCAGCGCGTCGTCACAGGAGCTGCGCGAGACGCCAGGAGCTGTCGCTGGCTCACTTCGCGCGGCCGGAATAGTTTCGGACTTGAAGACGAGTTTCGGACCGGTCCAACCGCGACGCACTCTAAGGTGCACCATGAAAATCGGTATCGCGCTGGTGTTGCTCGCGGCATGTGGCACGTCGGCAAAGCCCGCCGTCGATGAGGAGGTGCCGCCGAGGCTCGCGCACAAGCTGGCGACGATCGAACAGGCGCTCGCCGGCGGTCACAGCGTCGAGCTCGAGTGCATGTCGGCCGACTTCATCCTCGAGAACGGCGCGCCGAAACAGTTCGCCGATAAGCTAACAACGCTGTGCTTCGTCGAAGCGCCCAAGCGTTCGCTGCGTGTCGCGATCGCGAACGCGAAAGAGATGAAGGAGGCCTACGCGAGGCCGTACATGCAAGCGATGGCGCACCACGAACCGGGAGACGAGTGTGTCTACGGCGCGGGCGAAGAAGCGTTACGTAAAGTCGCAGCCCACCCGAGCCACGATCGAGAGCTCGACAGCCTGGTCGCAGAATTCACGGCGCTGTGTCCGAAGCAGGCCGCGTTGGCCCATCAACCCGAGCAGCAGGCCGCGTCGAAGACGCCCGAGGAGATCGTGCTCGAGGCTCACATCGGAAACGGCGAGAGCATGGCCGCCGCGGGCAATGCGCTCGGCGTGTTCAGCGAGTGTGGGTTGATGCAGGTCGACGCGCCATCGTTACCCGCCAACCTCGTCGCCCGTGCGCATCAACTATGCGGTGTTACAGGCCCCGAGCTGGTGCTGACCGCCGCCGTCGCCGACGCTGAAAAATATCGCGCGAAGCTCCGCGAACGCGCCGACCTATATTGCCAGATGGAGCCGATCGGCCCCGCCTTCGCGCAGATCGCTCGACACGCTAGCGACGATCGCAAGCTCAAGAGCCTCGTCGAGCACTACGCGAAGCTATGCCCGAAGTACGCCGCGCAAGCACGGCGCTCCGGCGCGTCTTGAACACGCGCAGACATTTGTGGCCGACGTCATGCGGATCGCCGGAGGCAAAGGGGCGCGTGTCGTCTTCGATGCCGTCGGAGGCCCACAGGTGAAGAGGCTGATCGGCGATCACATCGATGCCTGCGACGAGATCGCTCCGCGGGGCGGCGACAGGTCCGGCCTCGCCGTCGCGCCCGAGCCGAATGACGCGACGGAACCGATCGACGAGCTACGCGCGCTGGTCACTCGGTACGCGAAGGTTACGAGAACGCCTACTGATTCGTTCCTTCATCACCTCAGGTTCCCAGTCGCGCCGCAGCGGGATCGTTTTGCTCGATGCGATCTTTCTCGGCCGGCGATCATCTCGGGGGTGACGAACGCTGCGAACAAGGTGCTGACGACGCGCTCGCGCTAACCCCCGAGGAGCGGATGGACCTCGCGGCCGAGTTGCTACTCGGCGCTCACTCGTGATGCGCTCGAAGTCGCGGTAGGCGTCGCGTCGGCTTCTCGGAGAGAAGCGGAGCAGGATCCTCGGTCTTGAGCCGCGTGAAGCTACGCCGCACGATAGGCTCGGAAACGCGTGCCTCCAGCGCTTCCTCGAGCCTCTGGAGATCCGGGTCGGCGGTCATCGTCACCAGTTTCGCCGAGGCCGGTCGCTCCGGTGGTTACCATTGGGGTAGCGATCCACCGATGCTCGCGTCGGTCGCCTTACTCCCGAAGGCAGATGCGGTCATCCGGGACGAGCGTTCCCGACATTGGGCGACGTGCCGTCAAGCGCCCGACCGACGCGCCGGGCGGATAGGTGATCACCAGCGTTGCGCACCCGCGACCTGCCGCGTCGACACGTTGATGCGGTTGTAGAGGTTGATCACCGCGATGTCGAGCACGAGCCACGCGAGCACCGCCTCGTCGTAGTGGCGCGCGGCCTCGGCCCAGACCGGATCTGGAACGGGATCCGTTTGGTCGGCGAGCCGCGTCACGGCCTCGGTGAGCGCGAGCGCGGCGCGTTCTGCGTCGGTGAAGAACGGCGCCTCACGCCAGACTGCGACCGCGCCCAACCGCTGCGGTGTGTCGGTGGTCTTGGTGATCTCCATGTCCACGCACGTGCTGCAGCTGTTGATCTGGCTAGCGCGGAGGTGGACGAGGCCGAGCGTCGTCGCGGGGATCGGGCTTGCGGCGAGCATCTTGCCGAGCGCCATCAACGGGGCCATCGCGTCGTTCAAGATCATCGCGGGGTTCTTCATTCGGGCTTGCATGGGTCTCCTTGTCACGTTCGGGGCGGCTCGTACGTCAGCTGTAGGACGGAACGAAAGGACTGGATGTGACCAAGTCGAGAACGATCGGTTACTACGACCACGGCGATCATCGCGCTCGCGTTCCCGTCGGGCGGTGTTGCGCAGGTGTTGGGTTTCCACGAGGCCGTCGAGGGCGTCGTCAGGCTCGGCTACCCCGTCTACGTCGTGACGATCATCGGCGCGTGGAAGCTGCTCGGTGGCATCGCGGTGCTCGTGCCGCGCTTCCCACGGCTCAAGGAGTGGGCGTACGCCGGTGTGACGATCGACCTCACCGGTGCAAGCATCTCGTCAGCCGCGAGTCACGAGTTCCGCGTGCTCCGATTCTCGTTCTCGGGCGACAAGATCGCGACCGCCGATGTGATCGCTGATCGCGCGCAGCTCGACGCGCTCGAGATCGCGACGCTCGGCTGAATCGAATCTCTCACCGGCCCTGTCCGTGTAGGCGGTCGCCACATCCGGGATTTCCCTAGTCCACTCCCGCTCGGAACGCGAGGCACGTCGCTTGCTCGGGATCTGAGCATGAGACACCTCGGCGCTCGATTCGGACTCGCGCTCGTCATCTTGCTCGTCGGCATGATGATCCTCATCGAGCTGTTGGCGCACGTCGCGCTGCCCGTGTTCCGCCTGGTCGTCGGCGTGGCGATCACCGTGATCGGGGCGCGGATGGTGCTCGAGATCTGGAACCGGCGCAAGCTGGAACCAGCGGCCGGAGAGGCCGTGATGGCGAACCTGAATTTCTCCCAGCAGGGCGTGCTCGACCGCGACGAGCGATTCGATGTCGTGCTCGGCAGCGGCGCGATCGATCTGACGAAGCTCGTCGAGCCGATGCGCGACGTCACGGTCACGATCGACACGTTGTTCGGCCGCGCGATCGTCAAGCTGCCTGCGACGGTCGCCTACGACGTCGAGGGCAGTGCCACGTTCGGGCAAGTGCGGCTGCCGGATCGCAGCGCCACCGCGACCGGGACGATCGAATACACGCCGCGCCGCGATCATCCGCCGCACCTCCACCTCCGCCTGCACGCGGTGTTCGGTGCGTGTCAGGTGATCGAGGCGACCGCCGCGGCTTGAGTGTGCGGGCTATCTGCACACTGTCGCGCACGCGCGCGTGACTCATCCGCTCACCGGACGACGAGCACCGCACACGGGGCGTGGCGCACGACGCGCTCGGCGACCGAGCCGAGCAAGATGTGCTTGATTCCGGTGCGGCCGTGGGTCCCGAGGATCGCGAGATCGAAGGTCGGGTCGGCGCGCAGGTACTCGACGATCTCGTGCCACGGAATCCCGGTCGCGACGTGCGTCGACACGAGCTTGGCGCCGGTGCCCTCTGCCTCGTGCCGCCATTCCTCGAGCGCGGCGGTCGCTCCCTCGACGATCGCGGGCGCCAATTCCTCGAAAGGATATTGCGGACCCTCCGCGTAGAACCGCGTTCCCGCGACCACGTTCATCAACACGAGCGGAGCGCCCGTGTCCGCAGCCATCGCCGCTCCGACCTCGAAGGCGCGCCTCGACGGCGCGGAGAAATCGATCGGCACCAACAACTTCTTGAATCTCACATTCGACAGCGATGCATTGCATGTGCCGACCGACGAGCGGGCTCATCGTCGCCACACCCCGATCACGCGCGGCGCGCCCGATTCGAGATCGCGGGCGACGTGCACCACGGTCTCGCCGGTGAAGCCCGGGCGCGAGGTCACGATGCGCGCGATGGTGTAGTCGTAGCGATCGCCGGCGAGCTCGAGCGGCGCGCACGTGCGGCCGGCTGGCCGAGCGGCGATAACGACCGCGGGATCGAGCGGGTGCGCATGGAAGTCGTACGTCGAGATCGCGTAGCGCATGGTCGCGGCCGGCGCGATGCCGTAGACGATCGCCAGGTCGTCGAAGCACAGGTCGTGCGCGCCCGAGCTCGAGTCGATCGCGAAGTTGTCGAGCGGATTCACGCGCGCGAACCAGTGGGCGATCGTCACGCGTTGTCGCGCGACGAGCGTGTCCGTGATGTAGTCGATCGCGCGCGGGTCGGAGAATCGCCCGGCTTCGACCGCGGCGCGGATCTGTGCACGGGTGAAGCGCGCGATGATCTTCGCGCCCCAGTACTTGTCGAATCGGTCGGAGATGATGAACGGAGTGTACGTCGCCAGATCCATGTGCCAGCGCTCGGGATCGTAGATCCGGGCCTCGAACATCGCCGCGACGCCGCGAAGCTCTGGCGCGACGCGCTCCTCCCATGGCCGGCCGGCGAAGCCGAGCGTGAACAGCTGGCGCAACATCTCGCCGAAGTCGACCCGGAAGGCGAAGCCACGCCACCAGTCGTGATCGGTGGCCGCCATCGCGCCGAGGCTCATGCCGAAGTCCACCGCGTAGTGCTTGACGTAGTGGCGGTTCGGGTTCTTCGGGTCGGCGACCCAGGTGTCGACGTACTGGGCCTCGGTGACATCGACCGCGTCGAGCCACGCGAAGATCGCGGCCTGGCCGCGCAGATCGCGCCGCAGCTCGTGCGGAATCCGGTCGTTCGGATCATCGCGGCGCACGCCGATGCCCGGAGGACCGCCGAGCGTCTTGCCATCGATCCAGCGCGAGACCATGACCCGGATCCTGCCATCGGGCTCGTGGTGGACCTTTTCGAGATCGCGCGCGAGCTCGGCGCGGCCCAGCCGACGCTCGTGGTCTCCGTGGATGCCTTTGACGCTCGCGTCGCGCTCGAGCACGAGATCGTCGGGGCGGATGTAGACGACCTGATCCTCGGCCACGTTGTAGCCGCACGCCCAGAGCAAGCGGTCCACGACGACGTCGGTGCCGGTCTCGACTTCGGGCGGGTTGGCGATCGCGTCGAACTTCACCACGTACTTGACGCCGGTCGAGTCCTTGACGATGAAGCCGAGGCTGTTGCCGCCGACCTTCGTGCTGTGGATCGTCCATGGCAGATGGCGCTCGGGGTTGTCGGTGACCGGCCCGTCGCGAACCTCGTCGGGCGTCAGCGCGAACACCCCGATGCGATTGGTGAACCACGTGGAGTCGGGGACCTCGTCGAGCGCATTGACGCCGAGCGCGCGGTGCGGTTGCCGCAGCTCGAACGCGCGCGCGATCGGCTGCGCGATCACGCCGTCGTACGCGTAGACGTCGGGCGAGAACTCGCGAGTCGCCGGCGGCTTGGGAACGTCGAGGCGGTCGTCGACCCTCGTCGCGGCCGGCGCGTCGGCAAAGCGCGGGGCGGGCACCGCGACGGCGGCGCCGCAGCCCGCGAGCGCGGTGGACCATAGCCACGACCTCATCGCCACCTCGGCTCGGCGTCGAGTACCGGGCTGACCGAGACGCTCGCGAACACACCGCCATCGGTCGAGCTCGCGAGATCGGCGGAGAGCTCGAAGTCGCCTTGCTCGCCATGCAGCTCGAGACCGACGCCGTAGCCGACGCGAGGATGGTCGATCGACAGGTCCTCGATCGAAGGGAAGACGCGGCCGACGTCCGCGAAGACATGTGCATCGATGAAGTGCGAGAGGTCCCACTGGTACTCGAACGACGCGAGCGCCGCGACGCGATCGCGAAACCGTTCGAACGCGTAGCCGCGGAGAAACTCGCCCCCACCCAGGGTAGGCAGCTCGCTGAACGGCACTTGCGCGAGCGAGCCGGTCACCGCATCGAGCCGGAACCGCGCGATGATCACGCGCGGCCCATTCGCGATCGGCCAGAAGTGCTGGAGCTCGGCGCCGTAGCGCCAGAAGTCGGCTTCGCCGTCGAAGCCGTCGACGCGGCCCGCGTAGGCTGCCACGAGTGAACCGGCGGCGTGGATGCCGCGTGGCTCCCAGAGCGAACGCTGCCGCCGCGTATCCCAACGCAGCTCGAGCTGGCCGTACGCGTGGCGGACGCCGGCTCGAAAACCGACGAGGTCAGCGGCGTCGTACACATCGCCGATCGGGGGGCCGGTCGTGCTCGTCGCGAAGCGCAGATCCGCTAGCGAACCGGTCGCGATCACGTGCAAGTGGAGCGGCAGTCGCGCGTCGCCGATCAGGGCGAGCCGCACTTCCTGGTAGCGATAGTACGTCTCGACTGCGGTGTCGTCGATCTGCGGATCGACGGCGGACGGCGGCGGCTCGTGCAGATTGCCATTGCCGATGCCATCGAACGGGTCCGACGGGCGACGGTCGAAGCTCGCGTCGATCCCGAGCTCGAACCAGTGCGAGATGCGATCGCCGCTGCGGAACGACACCAGCGCTCCTTCGCGATAGTGCTCGCCGAGCACCGCACCGGTCGTGGCCTGCACGGCGAGGCGCTCGTGCTCGCCGAACAGATCGAGATCCTCGAATCGCATACCGACGTCGGCGCCGAAACCGGTCGCGTACGTCGCGGTCGGGAACAGCCCGATCGTCCGCGCGGCGTTGAAGAACGTGCGGTAGTAGAGATCGACGATGTCGTAGTGGTCGTTGACCCACGCGAGCCCATGTATCGGCGACACCGCCGCGTCGAGCAAGAGCTTCGGCAGGAACAGCAGGCCTCGCGCCACGACGCGGACCACACCGTCGTGCGAGTCGTCGTGATCGATCCGGCCGCTCTCGTTGCCGGGCAGCGGCGCGGCCGCGACGTCGGCGGCGGTGAGCTCGGCGGCGCGCATCGGCGCCACGGTCGGCGGTGGAGCTGCCATCGCAGAGGCCGAGCACGCGACCACGGCTGTGGCCCCGAGCCCGGCGATCATCGCGCGGGGGCTCCGGCCGCGACCCGGCTGAGTGCGCGATGCCGACGAGCGAGCCGCCATGCGACCCCGATCCACAGCGCGACCAGGCCGATGTTGAGCACCGCGAGGCCGCGGATCGTGTTCGGAAGCTCGCGTACGCTCAACCACACGAACAGCGCCGATACCGCGTCGGCGGCGCGTACGACGAACGTGTCGATCGCGGCCTTGGCCTTGTACTTCATCGCGCGGTCGGTCGGCAGGAACAGCGTTTGCCGGACGGTGTTCTGGATCGAGTAGTTGGCCGCGTTCTCGGTCGCCTTGGCCACTCCGACCAGCGCGATGCTCGTCAGCACGGCGATCGCTCCGTACGCGCCGAACGCGATCACCGGCATCACGAACAGCGCGCGCCCGACCCCGAACTTCTCGATGATCCGCGACACCACGAACGCCTGCACGAGCAGCGAGACCACGTTCACCCACAGAAAGAACTGGCCGTAGAACGCCTTGATCACGTCCTGGCGATCGGCCGTGATCGCCGCCGCGCGAGCAGCACCGGCGAGATCCGCGTGCGCGGTCGCCGGCACGAGGTGCTCGGCGTGCGAGATGGCGGCGCTCGACAGGATGAACTCGCCGTTGGTCTTGACCAACTCGGATACGAGCACGAGCCCCGCGATCAGCAGCAGATAGCGATGACGCACGATGAGCGTCACCGCGGGCTTGCCGTCGATCGGAGCATTCGCGCGCTGGCGCGCGGGATCGTCTCGATCGCCGATGTGCTCGACGACGTTGAAGACCGCGACGCAACCGATCAGCAGCACCGCGGCAAATGGCAGGAGCGTGTAGGTCGTCACGAAGCTGGCGAGCGCGGGGCCGACGACCGCGCCGAGCGAAGCGCCGATCCCGATGAGCGCGAACAGCCGGTTGCCCTGCTCCTCGGTGTAGAGGTCGTTCGCGTAGGACCAGAACTGCGCGATCAGGAACATGTTGACGATGCCGAGCCACACGAAGAACGCCAGGCCGATCGGCACGCCGCTGCGCGCGACCGCGTACAACGCGACGAGACAGCCGATCACGATCGCGTAGGACACGTTGATCAGCCGGATCCGGCGCACGCGGTTCGCGAGCGCGTCGTACGCGGGGACCAGCGCGACGAGCAGCACCGCCATCGCACCACCGGAGTACGACTTGAGCTCCGCGCCCCGTAGCCCGAACGTTCCGCCGGTAAGGATCAGCGCCTCGCGTGCGGTCTTCATCAAGTAATAGCTGGTCAGGATCAGGAACACGCACGACAGCAACAGCAGCGCACGAAGCCCCTCGCCGGCATGGACCTTGGTGATCCGCCGCAACATCCATTCGAGCCGCGTCGCGGATCCGGCGACCATGAGCGGCGTCGACATGACCAGACGAATGAAAGCAAAGCCTGTGCCCTGGGCCCTCACGCTCTCCGAGGAAGTCGTATCCGCGGCTCGACATCGTGTTCGCTCGCGCACTCGAGCGAGCCGAAATTACTTGTGGATGGTGTCGGGCGAGAACTTCGGTGTGCTCGACGACCACGATCCGAGCTCGCACCACCTGACGTCGACCGGCCGCCGTTCATCACGATCTCGCCGAACGCGAAGCGCGGGTTCGTCTCGCAGGTCGACTACGACACCACGTCGTATCTCGAGACGGTCGAGATGCTACTCGGCGTGGCGCCGCTACCATGCTCGACGGTTGCCTCGACGGTCGCGCCGATGGCCGACCTGTTCACGCTTCCGCTCACCCCGGCGGCCGGAGCGCGCAACGCCGCCGCTGCAGCGACGCGGACCGAGCCGCCGCACGCTCAGCCCGCGGCCTGGTAGCTGAGCTTTTGTCCACTCACCGATAGCTCGACCATCGCGCCACCCAGCGGCACCTCGAACACGGCGACGCCGTCCGCGAAGCGCGCCTCGGCCGCGGCGCCGGCGGTGAGCGCGACCGCCGAAGCGTCGGCCCCGAGCTGGAACGTCCCCGCCTTCAGTCGATCGATCGCGTACTGGTCGCGAAACACGACCAACTCGGCGGCGCTCTCCGCGCCGATCTGCGCGCCGAACGAGCCCTGGGTCAGTTGCAGGTAGCCGTCCGCCACGCCGTGGTCGAACAGCACGCCGCGACCCCACGCAGCCCCGACCGCAAAGCCGGCTTTTCCGATGTCCGGAAACACCGCATAGCCGGCCGAGTGCGCCAGCAGATCGTGCAGCCCAGGATCGCGAGCGTTCATGTCACCGACGGTGGCGAGAGCGCGCGCCTCGAGACTCTGGCGCTCAGAGACGGTCCGCGGTGCGGTCGCGCAACCCGCCACTGCGGCGAATGCACACAATGAAAGCAGCTTTGACATGGCGTACCTCTTTGCTCCTCACGCTCATGCATCACGCCTGCCGACCCGAGCGAGGCACGTCGCATGCACATCCAGCGGCCATGGAAGACATCCACGCAACGGCCGCACAACGAGTTGGCAGTCTGGTCGCGTTCGTCGAGGCTTGCTTGCTTGCATTCATCGCCTCGCTCCACTTCGGATTCGAATTGACGCTCGGTAATACGACATTCGCGTTTCCGTTCTTGTATCCAGCCGCGATCGTCGAAGCGGTGCTCGCGTGCGCGTTGCTCCTCGCCGTGATCTTGCCGGGCCGAGGTCCGGTCCGCGCCGGACGCGTGCTCGCGGCGCAGATCCTCGTGGTGGTCGGCATCTTCGCCGAGCAGGTCGCGTTGATGCGCGGCTCGAGCTTGGTGACGACGCGCAACGAATTCATCTACGGCGTGGTCCTCGTGCTCGCGCTCGCGAGCATCGCCTTGCTCGCGTCGCCGTCGTACCGGCGCCCTCCGGTAACGCGCTGAACCATGCCCCGCTGGAGTGTGACCGGGGCGCATCCTGCGCGCAGTCGCTGCGCGATCGGGCACACCGCATCGGCTTCACCGATGGCGACAAGCGCCATCGCGGCCGATCCTTCGCGGTGGTCTCTTCGTTGCATCGCGTCGCGAGCTCATGCCGGTCAAGCGCGTTCCACCACCGCCGAATCCATGGTCATCGCGCCGCACGCACCAAGACGCGACGTGTGTCGCGACGTCCCTGCAAGCGCTCATGCGGCTCGAGGACCGATCGAGCGTGACCGTCGTGCTTGCCGGCGAGTACGCGAAGAATCCGGAGATCGCACGCGTGCTCGGCGAGCTGTTCCCATCGGCGCGGATCGAACGCGAGGTGCGCGCTCAGCGAGCCCGGCATATCGATTGCTTGAGACATCGCAAACTCGATCCACGGAGGCAGTCATGAAAGCGGCGCGCATCGCGAAGTACGGGCATGAAGACGTCGTGCACCTCGTCGACATCGATCGACCGGCACCCGGCCGAGGCCAGGTCTTGCTCGAGGTCCACGCCTCGAGCATCAACCCGGTGGATATCGCGACCCGCGAGGGCCGCATGAAGGGCGTGCACGACGTCGAGCTACCGATGACGCTCGGCGTCGATGTCGCCGGGGTCGTCACCGAGCTCGGACCGGGAACCACGGAGCTCTCGGTCGGCGACGAGGTCTACGGATCGGCGTCGGTCACCTCGGGCGGTAGCGGGGCGTTCGCCGAGTATGCGACGGCTCCCGTCGAGACGCTCGCGAAGAAGCCACACAGCCTGCGCTTCGTCGAAGCGGCCGCCGTCGCACTCACCGGCGTGAGCGCCGTGCAGGCGCTCCAGGACCATCTCAAGCTGCAGCGCGGTCAGCGGATCCTGATCCATGGAGCCGCCGGTGGCATCGGCACGGTCGCGGTACAACTCGCGAAGCACCTCGGCGCGCAAGTCACCGCGACGGCGACGGGCGATGGCATCGATTATGTCCGGCGGCTCCACGCCGGCGCGGTGATCGACTACAAGGCGAACGACTTCGAGGGCGATGGTGCTCGTTACGATGCGATCCTCGACACGATCGGTGACGAGACCTACACCCGATCGTTCGCGGTGTTGAAGCCGGGTGGGACGATCGTCTCGCTCAAGCATCCGGTCGATGCGAAGCTGATGTCGCGACACGCGGTCAAGGCGTTGTTCATGCAGACGCGCGTGACGACGAAGACGCTCGATATCCTGCGCACGCTCGTCGAGGAGCGGATCGTCCACGTCCATGTCGAGAGGACGTTCCCCCTCGAACGGATCGGTGCAGCGTTCATCGCCAAGGAGCGTGGCCACTTCCACGGCAAGATCGGCATCGAGGTACCGACGCGGTAGCGCGGGAGCGTGCGTCTCACCGTGTGCGCTCGCGCGCAGCGTGACGCGCGCGAACGCTCCCGAGCGTCGCTCGCGGGCTAGTGCAGTGTCACGAACGCGACCGCGCCACCGAGCGCGACGACGCCAGCCCCGACCCCTCGACCATCTCGTACCAGTGTCCCGCGCCGGGCATCCGGATCAAGCTGGCGACGAGAAGTCATGTTGCCGCGCCGACCCGACGCGCTGCTATCGTCGAGGGGTGAGGTGTGTGTTCGCGTATGTGCTCGCGATCGGCTGCGGCCATGGCGCAGCGGCGGTATCGAACCGCGCCACTCCAGCACCGCCAGAACCGTGCATCGATCATCGCTACGACATGCACGCGTGGATGAGCTTGTACGCCTCGGATGATCCACACGACCCTGACACCCCATACGAGGCGGCTGACTCCGCGTGGCACGCCGCCGAGCCGCGGTTCGTCCCGTGCTACCGCGGCTACACGCCAGCTGATACGAAGAAACCGCTCCGCATCGGCGTGGAGTTCAAGATCAGCGAGGCCGGGGTCGCTCATGCGATCCAGACGTGGGGTCCCGACGCGACGGTCGATCGCTGCGTATGCGAGACGATCAAGCGAATCGCCTTCCCACGCGTCCACCCTCCGCTCGCCGCCACGCTCGCGGTTGGCCCGTAGCTACGTCGGACCTTGCTTGCGCACGAGGATGATCGAGTGTTGCACCGTGATCCGCAGGTGATCGAGCCCGGCGATCGCGCACGCGGCGTCTTGCCAGGCGACATGACGCAGCGACAGCGTGACGGTGCCGACGACCTCATCCGAGACGACGAGGTTTACACTCGCGGTCTTCGCGAGCAGCCGGAACACGTCGTGGAGGTCGGCCTCCTTGACGTCGAGATCGAGCGTGGCGCCGTGGTGAATGCCGCCCGCGCAGAGATCGCGATCGGCGTACGCGGAGTGGGTCGCCGCGACGAGTAACGCGAGCGCCATCGCTTTCGACATCAGAACTCCATGTCGAGAAAGTCCACGATGCCTTCGATGATATCGGGCTGCGGCTCGGAGCCCTCCGCGCCACCTTCGATGACGCGAACCTCGTCGCCGCGGCGGAGCACGATCGCCCAGCCGTAAGCGATCTTGCCGTCGGGCGGTGGCCGGGCGAACGATCGCCGCCCGCCAGGCGCGAGCTGCCACAGCGGTTCTGCCCACGAGCGAAGCTCGTCGCGCTGGTCGTTCGACAGCGCGAGCGTTTCGGTCTTCACGTCGGTCCGCGGTCCACTGCGGTCGGACCACGAGGCCTTCGCGGCGCGATAGTCGCGCGAGACGGTCACCACGTGCACCCGCATGTCACCGGTGCCGCGATCCATGAGCTCGAGCGCGCCATCGTCGATCGCGACTTCGCCAAACGGCGAGACGCTGATCGTGAACGGCTTCGCAACCGGCGACCCGCTGCGGTTCGTGGGCGTGTTCGCCGCGGGGGTCGAACAAGCCATCACCGCGCCGAGCACCACCGTCGCATGCGTCATCCGGAGCGGCATTCGCCGATCATGCTACAGCCTGCGACCCGTTGAATCATTTCGGGGTGACGTGCGTATAGTTCGTATGAGACCGGATCTCGGTGCCGCGGGATTTCCACTCGACCCGGAGTGGTACTGGCGGATCGCGGAGAGTGCGAGCTCGCTGAACGCCGCGGCAGCCGCGCGCGACTTCATCACACCGCTCGCACGCATCGCCGCCGGTCGGTTCGCGATCACCACGGTCGCGATCGACGACGACATCCGCGGGTTGCGGCTGCGAGTCGACGACCTACTCGTCGAGATCCGGATCGCGCGCGACACCTCCGATCGGATCGCGATCAATCGCCTGGTCGGCGATCTGAATGCCGCGTTCGCCGCGTTGAAGCTCGGGCGGTCGTTCGCGATCGTCGCGCCGCGCAGGTTCGAGCTTCGAGGCGTGTTGCTCACCGATGACGAGCTCGCGGCGTTACTCGGCGATCCGATCGTCGTGATCCCGTCCGCGCGACCGTCCTGGCGGCACTAGCTCGACGCACCTCGACCATACGCCGCGTTCTTGCTCGACTGGCGAACAGGTGTCCCGGGACGCTGCGAGCCGTCCCGGAACGCCGCGGGCCGGCCGGAAGTCGCGGACATCACGCGCCCTTTGATCGGCACGAGAGGTGCTGTAGCGACGGTCCGATGACGACTTCGCTAACAGCGATCGCGGTCGCGCTCGTGCTCGGCGCCACCCCAACCGTTCACGCCCAGTCGGCTCCGGTCACCGTGGCAGAACAGCTGTTCCGCGACGGCAAGCAGCTGATGAAAGAGGGCCGGTTCGCCGAGGCGTGCGCGAAGTTCGAGGGCAGCGATCATCTCCAGAGCAGCATCGGCGCGCAGCTCAACCTCGGCGATTGCCGGGCGAAGCTCGGACAGGTCGCCACGGCGCGCGCGGTGTTCCTCGAGGCGGCGGCATCGTCGCGAGCGGCGGGCGACTCCGAGCGCGAGGCCGAAGCCAACCGGCAAGCCTCGCTGCTCGAAGCGAAGCTGTCTTATCTGACGGTCGACGCGGCAGCCGAGACCCGCGCGTTGCCCGGACTCGCGATCGATCTCGACGGTCGCGTGCTGCCGATGACCGCGCTCGACGTGTCGATGCCGATCGATCCCGGCGAGCACACGATCACCGCGGCGGCTGCGAAGCGCACGCAGTGGCAGGGCAAGATCGTGATCGGCGCCGGCGAGCGCACCGCCGAGATCGCGATTCCGGCGCTCGTCGCGGTCGCACCGCCGCGACCGCCCGCCAATCCCGGCGACGCGGAGCTGATCGCGCAAGCGATCGCCGCGCACCAAGCGGACGTGGCCGAACACGGAGATGCTCCGGCCGTCGCTGCGGCTCCGGACGTGGCGGTCTACGGCGGTGCTCCGGCGGTCGCTGCTCCAGCCGCCACTGCGGCTCCCGCGATCGTGGCGGCTCCGCTCGTCGCGGTAGCTGCTCCAGACGTTGCAACCGCTCGAGAGTCTCCCGCGGTCGATCCGCGCTGGAGCTCCGAGATCGGTAATCGCCCGCTCGTCACGCCACACGGCAAGATCGAGATCCACAACGGGCTGCCGATCTTCGCGGAACCGACCTACGACGGCGCCGCGTTCGAAGGCTACGTCACGAACGAGGCGATCGGCGTCGGTGCTAGCTACGGTCTCGTCGATCGCCTCGAGATCGGCCTCGACACGATGCAAGTGCTCGGTACGGGCGGCAATAGCGCGGTGTCGTTTCACGCCGCGTATGATGCGGTCGAGACCGATGCGCTCGATCTCGTCGCGGACGCGAACCTCGCGTTCATGACGGTTCCAGGCTCCACCGATGCCAACCTCGAGCTCGGGATCGGGCTCCGCTACAGGATCGACGACATGTTCTCGCTGTTCACCGGTCGCAACGGCGCGCCGACGATGCCGCTGCCGGTCGACTTCTTCAACCACTACCAAGCCAACATCGGGCTCGATAACGGTCAGGCGATCGTCATTCGCGTCCCGGTTGGATTCGCCGTGCAGGCGACGCCGAATATCTACGCGTCGGTGTCGACGACGCTCGCGGCGTTTACGGTGAGCGATCCGATGGCGTCGGCGTTCATCGGCGTCGATGCGATTCCGGTCTCGGTCGGCGCGTACTTCTCGACTCGCATGTTCGATGCCGGGTTGCAGTTCACCGACGATCTCGAGAACGCGAACAACGGCTACGTCGCATCGCTCGCGTTCCGTTACTACGTCCACTGAGCTCAACCGTGCAAACCGGGATACACATCGGCGGCTACCAACTGATTCGCAAGATCGGCGAGGGCGGAATGGGTGAAGTGTGGCTCGCGTCGCACGACGCGCTCGGCCGGCACGCCGCGATCAAGGTGCTGCACGCCGACTACTCGCACCGTAAGGAAGTGGTCGCGCGATTCTTCAACGAAGCGCGCGCGGCGACCGCGATCGCCGATCCGGGCATCATCCAAGTCTTCGACTTCGGCCATCACACCGACGGCAGCGCATATATCGTGATGGAGCTCCTCGACGGTGAGCCGCTCGATCATCGCGTCGACCGCTCGGGGCCGTTGCCGGTGCCGGATGCCCTGCGCATCCTCCGCCAGGTCGCGAGCGCGCTCGGTGCCGCCCATGCGCGCGGCATCGTTCACCGCGATCTCAAGCCCGAGAACATTTTTCTTGTTCGCGATCCGGAAGTCGCCGGCGGCGAGCGCGCGAAGGTCCTCGACTTCGGGATCGCGAAGCTCACCGGCGATGACATCGCGCTAAAGACGGTCACCGCGGCGGTCATGGGCACACCGATCTACATGTCGCCCGAGCAATGCCGTGGCGCCGGGCAAGCGGATCAACGCTCCGACGTCTACTCGCTCGGCTGCGTGTTGTTCCGGTTGCTCGTCGGCCGCCCGCCGTTCGACGGCGAAGGGATCGGCGACATCATCGCGATGCACCTGCGCGAGCCTGCGCCCCGAATCTCGAGCTTGCGGCTGGACGTGCCGCGCGATGTCGACGATCTGATCGCGCGCTGTCTCGCGAAGGATCCGGCCGCGCGTTTCGCGTCGGGCACCGAGCTCGCCGCGGCGATCGATCAGCTGCCGTCGAACGCGGAGTTTTCGCTCGGCCGGTCGAGCCGCCAGCTGCCGATCTCGTCGACGCCACGGCCGGCAGCAGTCCCCACGACGTTCTCCGGAGCGGCTGGGTCCGCCATTACCTCCAAGCCGAGCGCGAGCCGGATCGGTTTGCTGGCGACCGGCGGCGTGCTGGTCGCAGCCGCGAGTGCCGCGCTGATCTTCGTCGTCGCGAGGAGCAACCGCAGCGAGGTGGTCGACGAACGGCCGCCGATCGCGCCGACCCAGGCTCCGCGCCCGGTCCTGCCGCCAGTCGCAGCACCGCCACCGCCGGCCCCGATCGATGCAGCGGTCGCGCCTGTCGACACCAAGGGCCCGATGCTCGAGGCGGTGGCTCGGTTCGCGGTGTGGTCGCGGGGCCATGCCGGCGCTCCGTGTCCGACCTCCCGCGACGTAGCCGGTGACGCCGGCGACCTCCTCGACGCCTGGAGCCATCCCATGACAATGACGTGTACGGCGCAACCAAGCGACCAGATGATCGGCCTTGTCTCGGCCGGGCCCGACGGCAAGGCGGGAACCGCAGACGATATCGCGTCGTGGAACACGAGCCCGGAGATCGCCGCGCTGCTCCACGGGCCGCGTTGGGGCCGACCGGTTCATCGCGAGGGCCCGCCGACGCCGGCGCCCCCGCCAGCGCCGGCGCCGGCCAAGCCGAAACCTACTCGCGACCTCTACGACATTCGCTAGCCCGGGTAGCGGCAGGGCGCGGTGTGGACCGTGCCAGTCGGGCGAACGCAACGGACCGCGGCGGCCGCGGCGATCGTCGGGCGCACGATCAAGATCGTGTGCGTGTTGACTCCGGCGCCGCCCGCGCCGTCGAGTTGTTCGCCGTCGAGCACGCGCACGGTCGAGGTGGAGAGCGACAGCTTCTTGTGGCTGAGTTTCTTCATATCCGGCAGAGCCACGAGCCCGCAGCTTCGGCTCACTCGAACCGCATCGAGATGTCTCGGGACAGTCCGGGACACGATCGAACCGGCCGAGTCGCGTCGCTAGGTGGTCGTGACGCGGTTCGCGCGAGGCACGGCAGTTGCTGTCGTGACGATCCATGCAAACGACATCTGTTCGCACCCCCGCTGCCCTCCTTGCCATCGCGCTGTGCGGAACGGCGTGTGGTCCCTCCGTCGTCCCATACGTTCGCGCCGGCGCTCCGGCACCGGTTCACTTCACCGACAATGACGATGGTGGCGCCTACTCGGTCACCGTCGTCGACGCGAATGGTGCGACGATGCCGGCGTGCAAGCTGCCGTGCGACCAGCAGGTCGCGACCGGCACCGCCACGGTCATCTTCTCGAGCCCGGAGGATCGCGCCGTGTCCGGACGCGCGGTGATTCCAGCCGGGCAGAGCAAGGTGTCGTTTCACAAGAAGCGGAAGGGCATGGTCATCGCCGGTGCCATCGTCGCTGCCTCGGGTGAGCTGCTCGCGATTCCGATGGAGGTCGAGGCGGAGGGCGGCGGTGACGTCGATGCGGGCAGCCTCGGGCTCGGCGTCGTCGGCCTCGGCGCTCTGATCGTCGGCACCGTGCTGATGATGGCGTCGGGCCACGACGGCGTCGATGTCGACCAGTGAAGAAAACAACCGCGCTCGCGACGCCGTGATCTAGCGGCGCAGGCCCAGTCGCTTCATCCAGCGCCGGATCTGCGTGCGATCCTTGCCGAGCTCGCGTGCGACGGTCGCGAGGTTGCCGCCGTGGCGCTCGATCGACGCCGCGAGCTGGTCGCGGAGGGCACGGTCGGCTGGGGTCAGCGCGGCTTCGTCGACGACGGGCTCGACCGCGAATACCGAGTGCATCGCGGCGGGTAGGTCGGCCAGCTCGACCCGATCGCGCGGCAGCGCAGTCGCCGAGCCGAGCGCGCGCTCGAGCTCGCGGATGTTGAGCGGCCATTCGTACGCGTAGAGCGCGGCGAGCGCATCGATCGAGAACGCGACGCGACGCGAGCGCGGCACTCGACCGAGCAACGCGGCGACGAGCAGCGACAGGTCTTCGCGCCGGTCGCGCAGCGGCGGCATCTTGAATTGAAACCCGAGCAAGCGCGCGCGCACGTCGGCGCGGAACCGCCCGGCCGCGACGGCGGCATCGAGGTCCTGATGCGTCGCGGTCACGATGCGTACATCGACGCGGATCGGCCGATCACCGCCGACCGGCGTGACCTCGCCTTCTTGCAGCACCCGGAGTAACGCCGCTTGTGATACCGGAGGGAGCTCGGCGATCTCGTCGAGGAACAGCGTGCCGCGATCGGCGGATCGGATCAGCCCGGGCCGATCCTCGGTTGCGCCGGTGAACGCACCCTTGCGATGGCCGAACAGCTCGGCTTCGAGCAGCGTGCCCGGGATGCCGCCGCAATTGACCGCGACGAACGCGCCCGGGCGCTCCGACAATGCGTGCACGCTGCGCGCGATCAGCTCCTTGCCCGTGCCGGTCTCTCCGGTGACCTCGATCGCGACCTGCGCCTTCGCCGCGAGCGACAGGTCCGCGAAGCTCGTCGCGAGCGCAGGCGAGACCGTTTGCAGACCGGGCAACGTCGCGGCGAGTGACGTCGTGAGGTTCGGCGCTTCGCCGCCGGCCGAGCGATAGATCAGCGCGGTGTGGCCGACGATGATCACGTCGCCGTCGTCGAGCTCTTGGCTCTTGATCCGCCGCCCGCCCGACCACGAGCCATTCTTCGAGCTCAGATCCTGGAACGTCCACGTCGACCCGCTGCACGTCAGCCGCGCATGCCCTTGCGACAGTCGCGCGTCGGCGAGCGCGACCACCGCGACTTCGGCATCCTCGACCCGATCATAGGTGATGCGGCGCGCGTCGGCTCGCCGGATGTCGACCCGGTCGAGCCCGGTCAAGCTGATCCGCACCGGCGGCGTCTCCGGAGCATCTGCGTTCAGCCCCACGTAGAGCGCCGGTTGCTCGCGCCGGGTGCGCGGGCTCGCGATGACCGCGCTGAGGGTGTCCGACATTGGCGTCAGCTTAATCGATGTCCCGAGACACCGCGTGACCCGCTGCACGCAACCGATGACGAGCAACGCGTGGCACGAGCATTGCCTCAGCCGACTAGATGTCCGAAGGCCACGAACCGCCTCACCGGGCGAGCATTCGTGCGCTGCGCGCGGCGCTGGAGCGGTCATCATCGCTTGCGGCCCGGCTCGCGCTGTTGCCGACGCTCGTCGCGACCGCCGAGACGTTCGCCGCGAATCACGGCGAGCCGATCGCCGCGACCGCGTACATGTCGCCGGAACAAGCTCGCGGCGACGCGCTCGACGAACGCAGCGATGTCTATGCGCTCGGCGCCCTGCTCTATCACCTGCTCGTCGGCGAGCCACGGGATCGCAACGCGCGGCTCGACGAGGATCGTGCACCGCCCGAGCTGGTCAGCATCGCGCACAAGGCCATGGCGCGCGGCCCGGCGTGGCGTTACGAGAATGCCGCCGAGCTCGTCGACGAGCTGCGCCGCTATCAGGATGGGCGCGATGTCGCCGCCCATGCGTACTCGCGGGTCGAGCTCGCGCGTCGGTGGTGGAGCCGGCATCGGTTGGTCGCGCTCTCGGTCGTGGGCGCGATCATCGCGATCGCGGTCGCCCTGGTCGCGTTCTGAGCTGTCCCGGGACACTCGATTCGCGCACCTGCTCGCAGCGGTTTCGCGGTGTTCGGCGCGGCATGGCACGTGCTCTTCGTCGCGACCATGGAAGCCATCTCACCGCTCACTCGATCGTTCTTGCTCGTGTCTCTCGGTCTCGGCCTCGCGGCGTGCGGAGGTATGAACCAGCAAGAGCCGCCCGACGGCGGTTCCAACCACAGCTGCGGTGCCGGAAGCAACGCGTGTGAGACCTGCGGCGACGAGAGCTGCTGTTCCGAGCTGCAAGCCTGCGCGGACAATGCGTCGTGCCAGGCGGACATCGACTGCGTGGCCGGCTGCGGTAGCGATACGGCGTGCATCAACACCTGCGCCGCCGACCACTCCGCCGGCGTCGCAGATGCGAACGCGCTCGCGACTTGCGTCAACAGCTACTGCAGCGAAGCATGTGCCGCCGCGCCGGCCGATTTCAGCCCGGTCGGCACGTGGAACCTCGACATGAGCTTCGCCGAGAGCAGCTGTGGCAACCCCGCCTCGTTCAACACCGAGAGCCTCACGATCTCGCAGGCGGCGAACGGCTACAACGTGGTCTCCGGCAGCGCCTCGATCACCGGAACGACGTCGTGCACCGCCTCGGGATGCTTGGTCTCGCTCGTCCTCGACTTCACGGTCAATAGCACCGCGTATCAGCAGACGTTGAACCTCTCGCTCGGGTCGACCGGCTCTCTCTCCGGTTCCGGGATCGAGAGTTGGAGCACGTGCTCGCAACAGATGTCGATCACGGGCTCGAGGCTGTAGCCGCCCGCGCGTTCTTCAGCCTCTTGTCGAGATCGGTCAGGTCTTGAGCGAAGTTATTGGTCAGCTTGCCGTCCTCGCCGAGCTTGCGGAGCGTCGCCAGCATCGTCGCCATCATCGCGAGGCCTTCGGCGCGCTTCGGCTGCTGAGCCGCGAGCGTCTCTCCAACTGAAAACTTCGTCGCTAGCGCGTTGATCTGGAGCCGTGCATTGGTCGGGTCGCCGCGCAGTAAGTCCTCGTCGATCGTGAGGCGCGCGCGATAACTCGCTTCCGACTTGATCCAGTCGCCGCTCAGCCGGAAGGCGTCCCCGAGGTAGTCGTCGATCGAGGCGACGCTCGACGCGTATTGCGTGTTCGTCGGCGCCACGCGACTCGCCGACTGCGCGAGCTCGAGAGCGCGCTGCAGCAGGGGAATCGCGGTCGCGGTGTCGTGGATCTCGAGCAGATAGCCAGCGCGATGGCAGAGCGCATCGGAGAGGTCGATCGCCCGCGACACGTTCGTCTTGTCGCGCGCTGCGATCGCCTCGGTCACCGCGATCGACTTCACCATCCTCTTGGCAGCCTCGCTGGAGTGACCCATCGCGGCTTCGAGCTCGGCGAAGCGCTGGTACCCGTTGGCCAAGCTGCGTGCCCACTCGGCGTTGTCGGGGTCGAGGCTGACCAGCGGTTCGGCCGCGGCAACGAGCTCATCCGCGTCGACCTTGGCGTCCGCGAGCTTCTCCGCCGAGATCGCGAGCTCGAACAGCTTGTCCCAGCTGACCACGATGCCGTGGCGAACGTCGAGATCACCCGGGTCATCGCGAGCGATGTCCTGACGTAACGCGAGCGCGCTGCGCGCCGCTTGGTCGGCGGCGGCCCAGTTGTCGCGCCCCGACTCCGCGTCGCTCTCGCGATCGTAGCACTTCGCGAGCTCGAGGCGCGCGGCGCGACGCTGCGCCGGATCGTCGATCACCGAGCGAGCCGCATCGAAGCAACGCGAGAGCTCGGCGACCGCGTCGTCCAGCTTACCGCTCAAGAACGCGCCGGTGGACAACCGGCGGTGGACCATCGCGAGCAGGATCGCGACGCTCGCGTGATCGGGAATCGCTTCCAGCGCGGTGCGTGCGTGGCCGAGTAGCGCGTCGGCCTCGTCGACCTTGCCGGCCTCGAGCAGCGATGCCGCGTACTCGTTCTGCGCCCGCGCGAGTGCAACCGCAGCTTCGCGATCGTGTGCAGCGAGCGGCGTGGCGCGTGCGATCGCCTGCTCGTACGACCGGTTCGACGCCTCGGAATCGCCGCCGGAGTAGAAGACATCGCCGAGCACCTGGAGCGCGGCGATTCGGCGCAGCTCTTCATCGCGGTCGAGTGTCTTGGCGCGCGTCGCGAGCGAGTTGTAATAGCCCTCGACGTGCTTCGCCACGCCTTGCATCACGTCGAGCCGACCGACGCGCTCGAGCTGAGGCTTGAGCTCGGTGAGCATGAACGAGACCAGGCCCTCCGCGCCGCCGCGCTCGGTGTCCGCCCGCGTCTGCTCGGTCTCGGCCCGCGTCCGCTCGGCTTCGGCGTCGCGCCGCGCCGCTTGCGCGGTATCGCGCTCGTCGACGATGCGCGCGACCGACACACCGGACAAGACGGCGATCGCGATCGTCGCGACCGCGATCACGGCGACGACAGCGCGGTGCTTCGCGATGAACCGCCATGCTCGCTGCAGGAACGTATAGCGCCGCGCGCCGACGAGCTGGCCGGTCTGAAACCGCCGGAGATCGCCCGCGAGCTCGCGGGCATCGCGATAGCGGTTGTCCGGGACCCGCGACATCGCCTTGCCGACGATCGCTGCGAGGTCGCGCGGCGTCTCGGGGACGAGGTCCGACAGCATCCGCGGTCGCTGGTCGATCACGCGATCGAGGATGATGTCGGCGCTGTCGCCGTCGAACGGCGGGCGACCCGCGAGCACGGTGTACAGCATCGCGCCGATCGCATAGACGTCGGCGCGCTCGTCGACGCGATCGCCGCGCGCTTGCTCCGGAGGCATGTACGCCGGCGTGCCGACCACTGCGCCGTAGGCCGTCTCGCTGGTCGCGCCGCGGACGTGGGGCAGCGGCGTGTCATTCGCCGGGCTCGCGCGCAGGTCCTTCGCGAGCCCCCAATCGATCACGACGGTCTCGCCGAACTCGCCGACGAGCACGTTCGCCGGCTTGAGGTCGCGATGGATCACGCCACGCGAGTGCGCGTAGGCCAACGCTTCGGCGACCGCGATCACGTGCGGCACGAGCGCGAGTCGGTCGGTCGTGCTGGTCGTGTCGCGCACGACCGCATCGAGCGCGCGGCCGCTGACGAGCTCCATCGCGTAGAACGGCTCGCCGTCGCGCCACGTGCCCGCTTCGTGGATCGTCACGATCGACGGATGCTGCAGCGTCGCGGTGATCCGGACCTCGCGCGCGAACCGCGCCGCGAGCTCGGGCGACGGCTTGATCAACTCCTTGATCGCGACGTCGCGGCCGAGCCGACGGTCTCGCGCGCGCAACACGCGGCCCATCCCGCCCTGCGCGACGGTTCCGGCGATGACGTAGTCCCCCGGTGCGACCTCGCGGAGCGAGTCGTAGTCCGGTTGGTCCCCCGCCGGCCCGGCGAGCGTATCGTCGAAGCTCGCGCGATCGTCCGGCGCGGAGGGCTTGCCCGTCGCCGAGGGGTTGCCCGTCACGGTCGGCTCGTCCGTTCCACGCCGCTCCACGCCGGCGATGCAACCGCATGAACTGACCGAAGTCAATTCCGTGAGGTCCGGGGCAGCGAACGATGTCCCGGGACGAGGCCGGTGCTCTCCGTTAGGACCGGAACCGCGATAGCGTTGGCACCCGGGTTGCTGAGTAGCCGACCATGAGCTTCCGAGCGCTGATCGCACTCGCCATCCTGTCGTTGCCTGCCGTTGCACGGGCCGATGACGCGGCCCCCGCGGGCGCAGCGCCGGTCGAGATCGCAGCGCCCGCCCAGATCGCAGCACCCACCAAGGTCGAGAAGGGGCTGTTCCTTTCGATCGGCTTCGGGTACCTACCGGGAGGAATCGACGGCCCGGGCGACGCGGCCGCCGGCATCACGCAAGTTGGCTAGCGCATCCGCGCGAACCGGATCGAGCTGCGGTTCTCCGGCGTCGCCGCGTACGAAGAGACCTATTACCAGACGTCGTTCCACGCGCTCGGGCTCGCACAGTTCTTCGACTACGCCGGAGAGGTCTACAGTTTCGGCGCCGGCGTCGGCCTCGGCAGCTACTCGCCGATCGGCGACTACAACGCTGACAACGGCACCTCCGCCGAGCTGTTGCTCGTCACGACGCCTGCGACGTTGCACGTCGGCCCCGGCCATCACATCGAGCTCGGGGTGGATGTCGGGGCGCTCTACCTGGTCGCGTTCAGCGAGACCGATCCGTTCTTCCAGCTGCGCGGCGGCTACGCATTCTGAATCGATCTATCGTGTAGCCATGCGCTCGATCCTCGTCGTCTCGCTCGTTTGTGCGTTCCCGGCGTGGGCAGAGCCGAATCAGCAAGCGACCGACCTGCTCCGCAAAGGCCGGGCAGCCGAAGCCAAGGGGAAGCACGCCGACGCCGCGGCCGCACTCGAAGCCGCGGCGAAGCTCACACCCGAGGATCCGGCCGTGCTCGCCGAGCTCGGCTGGGTCGATTTCGAGCTCCACGATCTGACCGCGGCCGAGATGAACACGCGCGGTGCGGTCGGGCGGCTGCCGCTCGTCACGGATGACCTGTTTCGCAACGACAAGACGAACGCGCTGCGCGGCGCCGCGCTCTACAACCTCGGCCAGATCCTCGAGGCCCGCGCGAACAAGGAGGGCGCGATCGTGGCCTACTCCGACTCGCTGAAGGCGCGAACGAACCCGGTGGTGTCGGCTCGGTTGCGCAAGCTCGATCCCGCCGCGGCCGATGCAGCCGATCCGCTCCGACCCACGGCCATGCAGGGTCCGTTCGCGTCGGTCGGCGAGTTCTGCAAGAAGGTAGCGGCACCCGGTAGCTCGATCGGCGGCGACGACGCCGACTGCCGATGCGGTGAGGCGCTCGCGAACGAGGGCGCGAAGAAGCTGTCCCGCGGGTTCGATGACATCGCGGTGTTCCCGCGTCACGGTTGTGCCGACGGCGTCGATCAAGAGCTCGACGTCGCGGTCAAGCACGGCCGCAGTTGGTACGTCACGGCGGTCGGCACCGGCACCGTGAACGACGGGAGCGGACACTGCGGTCAAGCGGAGTGGCACTTCGCCGGGGTCACGTTTCAGCCACTCGCGAGCGGCGGCGCGATCGCTCGGGTCGAGTACGCGACGTCGGGGTCGTGCAGCCACCTCGCCAACGAATGGGGCTGGGACAACCGCTCGGTCGTCGCGATCGGCATCGGCCCGTCGGACAAACCGTCCGCGACGCCGGACATCGCGGAGAAGCTCGTCGACACCGACGGCGGGACCACGACTCGCAAGCCCCAGGTCAACGACACGCTCGCGTGGTCCAAGGACGGATCGCTCGTGATCACCGGGACGTTCGCGAACACCGGACTCGCGCTCGGCGGCGACCTGCGCGGCGCGCATCACCTCGTGTTTCCCTAAGGCTTGTAGATCGCGGTGCTCGGTGGCTCTTTCGCGAGCGACACGCGCGTCGCTTCGACCCGGCCGAGGAACGCGAGGAAGTTCTCGCCGAGGATCTTCTTGATCTGCTCGTCGCTGTGACCACGGCGCAACAGCTCGTCGGTCAGCTTCGGCAACATCGAGACGTCGTCGAGCCCGATCGGCGGATCGGGGATGCCGTCGAAGTCGGTCCCGATGCCGACCGCGTCGTCGCCGGCGATCTGGATGACGTGCTCGATGTGGTCGACGACCTTCGTCCAATCGGCGCGTGGCGGCGGCCCGAGCTTGTCCATCAGCGCGCGAAACTCTTTGAACAGCTTTGCCGGGTCCTTCGCATACTTCTTCTTGAGCACGAGATAGGCGGGCTTGACCTTCGCGAGCCGGGCTTGGAATTCGTCCCACACCTTCTGATCGACGAACGTCGATGCGACGTTGATCATGATGACCCCGCCCTTGGCGGCGATCCGCTTGATCTGATCGTCGGTGAGGTTGCGCGGCATGTTTGTCAACGCGCGACACGACGAGTGCGATGCGAGCACCGGCGCGCGAGAGACCTCGAGCACCGCATCGACGGTCGCATCCGACGTGTGCGAGATGTCCACGATCATCCCGAGCCGATTCATCTCCTTGACGACCTCGCGGCCGAACTCGGTGAGGCCTTTGTGCTCGACGTACGACTTCGGATCGAAGTCGGGCAACATGTAGAACCCCGACGAATCGGCCCAGTGGTTCGTGTTGACGTGGGTGAGCGTCATGTAGCGGACGCCGGCGCGATACATCTCGCGCAGGACTCCGAGCGAGTCCTCGATCGCGTGGCCACCCTCGATCCCCATCAATACGGCGATCTTGCCGGCCTTCTTCGCCGCGCGAATGTCGGCGGCGGTCGTCGCGAGCACCATGTCGTTCGGATGGGCCGCGACGACTCGACGCGTGAGGTCGATGAGCTCGAGCGCTCGCCGAGCGGCCCCGTGATTCGCGAACGTCGGCGAGACGAAGATCGCAAAGAACGCCGCGGTCAGCCCGCCTTCTTTCGCGCGCGGCAAGTCGAAGTGAGGAGTCGCGCCACGAGTCGCCACGTCGGCCCATTTATCGGACAGCGCATCGGGAACGTCCTCGTGGGTGTCGATGACGATTGCCGCCTGATGCAGCTTCTTTGCGCGCGCTGCCAGATCGTCCGCACGAGCGGTGGCGGCGAGACAGGCGACCAGGCACGCGATTCGGAGCATCGGCCGGGAGCCTACCAGGCATGACCGAGCTCTGCCGTTGCTCCGGGGCGTACGGATGGTGCATGGTCGCGGACCGTCATGACCAAGATCGCGATCGCATTCACCTTCGCCCTCACGTTCGGCTGTACGACGAAGCTCCCCGCCGGCGCAGAATGCACCGAGTCGTCGGCGTGCGAATCCGGGCTGAGCTGCCTCGATGTCGCGCAGGTCACCGGGACGTCGTGCACGGTCGTCGGCATGGCGTGCTCGATGGTGTGCGCCGGCGACGGCGATTGCGCATCACTCGGCTCCAACTTCAAGTGCTTCGCCGGCTGTGGCTCCGATATGACCTGCGGTGAGGTCGGCACGCCCTGACTCGAGCGTCACAACCGCCCTGCGACATGCGAACATGTCCGGGTGCGGTGCCCTCCGTTGTTCGCGACGTGGGTGGGCTGCTACCCCTCGCCGTGACGACCGACGCGACGCCACCGACGCACCACGACCGCATCGTCGGGTGGATCAAGAACGGCCTGATGGTCGCGATGTTCGGGGTGATGTTCTTCGCGATCGATCGGTTGCTGCGCGCGTACAGCTACGCCGAGATCGTCGCCGCACTGACGCGGATCTCGCCCGCGTTGATCGTCACCGCGATCGGAGTGCTCGTCGTCCAGCACGGCTGCCTCGTCATCCGCGAGTGGCTCGCGGTCGGCTACGCCGGCAAGTCCGACGTCGGGCTCGGCCGGATCGCCATGGCGTCGATCGTGACGCGGTCGCTCGGCTCGCTCGGGTTCGCGTCGATCACCGGCGTCGGCTTGCGGCTGCACATCTATTCTGGCTGGGGCCTGACGTCGAGTGATGTCGCGGAGATCTCGATCTACGACAGCACGGTCTTCCTCGTCGGCATCGCGTCGCAGTTCGCGCTGACGTTCACGGTGCTGCCGGTTCCCGTGATGCTCGAGCATTCGCTCGGAGTCGCCGGCGTCCGGTTGATCGGAGGGCTCGCCGTAGTGCTCCTCGGCGCTTACCTGTTGTGGACGCGGCGCGGCCACGAGCTGCACATCCGCAAGTTCGTGATCCCGGTCCCGAACGCCAAGCAGCTCGCGGGCCAGATCTTGCTGCCGATCGCCGATCTCGCGCTGACCGCGTTGATCGTCGAGCTCTGCCTGCCCGGCGGACTGGCCCTGACCTACTTCGACGTGATGGTCGCTTGCGTCGTCGCGAGCATCGCGAGCTCGATCACCCAGGTTCCGGCGGGCATCGGCGTGCTCGAAGCCACGATGCTGTTGTTCATCGACAAGCCCGATGTCGCGCCGTCGGTGATCGCCGGACTCTTCGTGTGGCGCCTGATCACGAATCTGCTGCCGATCGCGGTCGGCGCGGTCTTGCTCGTGATGATGGAGGTGCGGCGCCGGCCGTCGGTGGCGCGCCCGCCGTTCCATGCCGAGGCGACGGCGACGATGCTCGCCGCGCTGATGTTCCTCGCCGGTGCAGTCGTGATGATCGTGTCGGCGTCGCCGCTGGGCGACCGGCTCGGAAACCTCGGCCAGGTGCTCGCCGTCGCCGCCGGCAGCGGCATGCTGTTCGTCGCGCGTGGCTTGCAGCGCCGAACACGGATGTCGTGGTGGATCGCGCTCGGCTTGCTCGTGATGCGCGTGGCGATCGGGCTCGCGATCCAGCCGGCGCTCTACGTGATCATCGTGCTCGTCGTGGTCGGCGCGCTGCTCGTGCTGAGCCGTTCGGTGTTCACCGCCGATACGCACTTCCTCGATGCGTCGCCGCGCTGGTGGATCGCCTCGGCGACCGTGCTGGTCGCGACGATCTGGATCGCGTTCGTGGCGAGTGGCCGCGTGATCACGGCCGGCATCGATGCGGACGTCCTCGCGATCGTCGGTGTCGCGGTGCTCGCGACTGCTAGCGCGGTGACCAGCTTCGTTCGTCGTCGGCGCAAGCGCTAATCGCGGGAGCCATGCGGCGCCGGGTAGAGCTCGAGCCCGAGATACTTCGCGAAGAACGCGATCAGCTCGGTGTCCTGCTCGAGCTCTTGCGACTTCAGGCCGCCGCCGCCGTGCCCGGACTCGGTCTCGACCCGCATCAAGATCGGCGCGGGTCCGGCCTGGGCCGCTTGCAGCGCCGCGCCGAACTTGTACGAGTGCAGCGGCGCGACGCGGACATCGTGGTCGGAGGTCACGACGAACATCGCGGGATAGTAGGTACCCGCGCGGACGTTGTGCAGCGGCGAAATCTTGCGGAGGTATGCCGCTTCGGCCGGAACATCGGGGTGACCGAGGTCGGCTTGCCAGCCCGCGCCTTGACCGAACAGATGGAACCGCAACAGGTCGAGCACGCCAGCGATCGGCGCGACCGCACCGAACAGATCCGGCCGCTGGACGACGACCGCGCCGACGAGCAGTCCGCCGCCCGACGCACCGTACGCCCCGAGGTGAGCCGCCGAGGTCCAGTGATGCGCGATCAGCCATTCCGCCGCCGCGACGAAGTCGTCGATCTTGACCTGCTCGTGCTCGCGCCATGCGGCGTGATGCCAGGCGTCGCCGTATTCGCCGCCACCGCGCACGTTCACGGTGACCGCGACGCCGCCACTCTCGAGCCACGCGATGACCTCGGGATCGAACGCAGGCGTCAGCGACACGCCGCCGAAGCCATAGCCGGTCATGATCGTCGAGTGCGTGCCGTCGAGCACGATGCCGCGCTTCGCGGTGATGAACATGGGCACCTTCGTGCCGTCGACGCTCTCGAAGAACACCTGCTGGGTCTCGAACGCCGATTCGTCGAGGCCCGGCGGCATGCGGCGCCAAGGCGTGCTCTTGCCGGTCGCGAGGTCGAGGTCGTAGGTCGCGCCGCGCGTCGTGAAGCTCGTGTAGTAGTAGAACGCGTCGCGATCGCCGGGACCGCCGGTCAGCGCGTAGACCGCCCCGAGCCCGGGCAGTGCGATGTCGTGCAGCTTGGCGCCGTTCGGATCGTACGCGGTGAGCGCCGAGTGGGCGTCGCGGAGCTCGACCACCACGAGCTCGCCGCCGACGAGCTCGGCGGAAGCGATCGCGCGCTTGCCCTCGGGCACGATGTCGCGCCACGTCCCGGGGGTTGCAACGTCGATGGCCGTGATCTTCTTGTTCGGTGCGTGGTCGTTGGTCTCGAAGTAGAGCTGCGAGCCGACATTGCCGACGAACACATACTCCGCGGTGTAAGCGGGGACGAGCGGCACGATCGCGGCACCGGGCGCGCCGAGATCTTGAACCGCGACTTGCTCGAGGCTGCTGTCGCCGACCTCGCCGTCGCCGATCTCGATCACGAGGTACTTGCCGTCGAGCGTGACGTGGGGCTCGAACTGCCAGGTCGGCTGATCCGGACGCTCGTAGACCACGCGGTCGTCGGTCACCGGCGTCCCGAGCTCGTGCAAGTACAGCTTGCAGTCGTGGTCTGGCTCGGTGAGCTCCTTGCCCTTCGCCGGCTCCGGGAACCGGCTGTAGTAGATGCCGGTGTGGTCGGCGGTGAACGCCGGCGAATAGTACTTGATGTTCGCGAGCTCGTCGGGGAGATCCTTGCCGGTCGCGACATCGCGCACGCGCCACCGCGTCCAGTCGCCGCCGCCCGATGACAAGCCGTACGCGATCAACGCGCCGTCTTGGCTCGGGATCCACCCGGCGAGCTGCAAGCTGCCATCTCGCGCGAACTCGCTCGGATCGAGCAACGTCTTCGCGGTGCCGTCGCTGCTCGCCGCGACCTGGATCGTCGGCTGATCGGCGTTGGCCTCGCGCCGGGTCCAGAAGTAGCGGTCGCCGCGGTGCACCGGCACGAACGAGACGTCGTGGCTCAGCAGCTCGCCGAGCCGGCGGTGCAAGGCGTCCTTGCCGGGGACGTCCGCGAGCGCCGCCGTGGTCAGCTTGTTCTCGGCGGCGACCCACGCCTGGGTCTGGGGCGATGCCATGTCCTCGAGCCAGCGATAGGGATCGTCGACGAGCTTGCCGCGCGGTGCCGGCGGAAACGCCGGGTGACTGACGGTGGCCGAGCAACCGATGAGGATGGCGAACCAGGCCGCGCGCATGCGTGCACGATAACCGGGTTATCGACGCGGCCGGCGGTTGTTGCATCGCCGCGACGCGGTGTTTCGTTGGTGACGCCGAGCGCGGACCGTGCTTGCATCCGGGCCATGCGACTCGCCGCCGCTCTCGCACTCGCGACGGTGGTCACGCGCGCCACGGGTGTAGCCGCCGGGGACGCAGCCGCACCCGCGAGCGATGCCGAGCCGATCCAGCTCGCGTACTCGGCGCCCGACGGCTGCCCCGACGACGGCGCGTTCTTCGCGCAGCTGCAGCACCGCGCGCGGGCGATCCGCGTCACCGACCCGAGCGCGCGATCGTTTCGCGTCGAGATCACCGCGGACGGCGACGGCTTTCGCGGCCGGCTCGAGGTCAGCGCGGTCGATGGCGCTACGACGACGCGCGACGTGCACGGCGCGACCTGCGTCGAGACGGTCTCCGCCTTGGCGTTGATCAGTGCGCTCGCGCTCGACGATCGGGGCAGCGCCGCCGCAGGACGGCGCGGTTCCATCGAAGACCGCGCCGGGGTCGCTCGCGTCACGACGTCGGAAGCGCGCCAGGTTCGACCGTTGCACCTAGCGCTCGGCACCGGCGTCGAGGTCGACGGTGGCATCGCGCCCGCCGGGATCTACACGGTCGGCGCGTTCGCGGCGCTGCGCCGGACGAACGGCTGGCAGCTCCGCCTCGGCTTCGCGCGCAGTGCCCGCAGCGATGTCACGATGCCCGAGGGCGACGCGAGCTTTCGTTGGACGATCGCGACGCTCGATGCCTGCCCGCTCGCGTTCACGATCGGGCGCTGGTCGGCGGCGCCGTGCGCCGGTGTCCAAGGCGGAGTGTTGACCGCGATCGGCAGCGACGTCGGGATGGCGTCGAACGCCGACCGGCCGTGGCTGGCGCCCGATGCGACGGTGCGCCTGCGCGTCGCGATCGGCCGGTTCGCAGTCGAGCTCGCCGGCATGGTCGCCGCGCCGTTGATCCGCGATCGGTTCTATATCGCGCCCTCGACGACGGTCGATCACGTCCCGCCGGTGACCGCAGGTGCCCAACTCGCGCTGTCGGTGGATTTGCTGTGACCGCGCGGACGGTTAGCGATTCGCGTGATCAATTCCTCGCGCCGTTGCCATTCATGAACGATGGCGAGGCCAGCGGTCACCAACGCGCGCAAGCCGTGCCCCGAACGATCTCGAGCGAGCCGATCGAACCGCACCGCTCTTCGGTGCGGCCGGCCGGGGGCGAGCTCGGTCTGGTCGAGCCCGCGGCGCCGTCGCGTCTCGCGACAGGGACCGGATCGCCGGCGAGCGTGCCAGCGACGGCGGAGCTGAGGCTACGCCACATGTTCGACGCGAATGTCGACTTTGTATGGCGCTCGCTGCGGCGGCTCGGCGTGCCACCGCTCACCGTCGACGACGCGGTCCAGGAAGTGTTCATCGTCGCGAATCGGCGAATCGCGGACATCGAGCTCGGACGCGAGCGGTCGTTCCTGTTCGCGACCGCGCTGCGCATCGCGTCGGAGCAGCGGCGGCGGGTTCGCCACCGCGAGCTCGTCGACGAGGTGGCGATCGCCGACGCCGCCGACGCGGCGCCGACACCCGACGAGGTCGCGGATCAGCAGCGCCGACGACAAGTGCTCGATCGCGTGCTCGCGAGCCTCGAGCTGGACGTGCGGGCGGTGTTCGTGCTCTACGAGCTAGAAGAAATGACGATGGCCGATATCGCCGTGACCCTCGATCTGCCGCCCGGGACGGTCGCCTCGCGACTGCGCCGCGGTCGCGACGAGTTTCAGGCGGCGGTCGCCCGGCTGCGGAGGGCGCCATGACCGATCCGCGCAGGCTCGTCGACCAAGATGATCTCGGAGCATCGCTGCTGCGCTCGGCTCGGGGCGATGCTCCGACCGAGGGTTCGCGCAAGGGACTCGAGGTCGCGCTCGGGCTCGCGCCGATCGTGCCGTTGCCGGCGCCGCCCGCTGCGACCGCGGCCGCGCATGTTGCGGGGACCGGCGCCGCGGTCGGAGCGAAGGTCGCGATCCCGCTGCTCGCGAAGGTGATCGCGGCGGTTGTGGTCGCGGCGGGAGTCGGGGTCGGGGCGAAGGTCATCGTGACGCGATCTTCTGGGTCTGCGCAGGTCCGGGCGGTGACGGCAATGGCCACGAGTCCAAGGGCGGAGCCGCAGCCGAACTCGACGCCGCAACTGATGCCGCAACCGCAGCCGCAGCCGATGCCGCAGCCACAGCCGATGCCGACGCCGACGCGGCTGCCGACGCCGCAACCGATGCCGCAGCCGATGCGGACGCCGATGCGGACGCCGATGCCGACGCCGATGCCGACGCCGCAGCCGACGCCGCAGCCGATGCCGACGCCGACGCCGACGCCGACGCCGACGCCGACGCCGACGCCGACGAAGATCGAGGCGATGACTACGCCGACGCCAACGCCTCCGGCGAGCGAACCGCAGACCGACAAACCGCAGACCGACAAACCGCAGACCGACAAACCGCAAACCGAGACGCCGCAGCCGAGTCTCGCGGATGAGGTCGCGCTGATCGATGCCGCGCGTGCAGCACTGCGCCGACACGACATCGCAGCCGCGGTCGCTCGGCTCGATGCCTATGACCGCAAGTTCCCGGCCGGGGTGCTCGCACCCGAAGCCGCGGTCGCCCGGATCGAAGCGATCGTCGCCGGCGGCGATCGCGCGCATGCGAAGGTGCTCGCGACTCGGTTCCTCGCCGCGTATCCGACCAGCCCGCTCGCTCGGCGCGTTCGCGATCTCGTCGGCTCGCAGCCATGATCCGGATCGTCGCGGCGCTCGTGTGCGGCGCAGTCGCGTGCGGCAACGACATTCGCCTCGGCACCGCGATCGATGCGGCGACGATCGATGTCCCGATCGATGGCAACGGCAATCCGTTCGCCGCGGGCTCTTACGCGGTCCAGTTCCTCGATCCAGCGGTCGCCGACTGTACCGGTACGCTCGCCGGCAGCGAGAACGACTTCATGGGGCTGACCGCCGCGAGTGTCGGATACATCGGTGGCACCGTGATGCTCGCCACACCGACCGCGACGACCTTGGTAGTCACCGGCGCGCCGATCACCTCCGGCTGGGGCGAGACCGAGCTCGATCTGCTCGCGAACCAACCGGGCGCACCAATGGGCTTCTGGATCTCGCAGACCACCGCGATCGCGACCGCCGGGCCCGACAGCACCACGCGAGCCGTGAATCTGCTCGCCGCCGACAGCACGACCGCGAGCTCGGCGAGCGGAATTCAGGGCGAGGCGGGCGCGGCCTATACGACCGCCGACACCAGCGGCACGTGCAGCGTGACGTTCGGCGCACTGCTGACCGAACAATAATTCGCGTCGCGTCGATTTGCTGATCAGACCGCGCGGCTCACCGCCATCTCTCGGCAAGCAAAGAGGAGATGGCAATGAAGATTCAAATGACGGCGTTGGCGATCACCCTCGCCGCAGCGTGCACCAGCGACACGACAAAAGATCCGGGCAACCAGACCGTGACGTTGCCGCCAGGAGGTGGCATTCCGACGATCCATCGCGCGCCGCAAGGCATGGGCAGCGCTCCGCAGCTGTTCGACGGCGGCGGCTCGTTCACGTTCACCGGTCCGACCGCACCCGGCAACGCGACGTACACCAACGCGCCGGTCGCCGATACGAGTCAGATGATGAGCCCCGCGACCGGGACCGGCTCGGTCGACGTCACGATCAGCGGCACCGAGTACGCCTCGACCGCGCTCGAGACCATCGGGTTCGTGATGGCCGATGACTCGGGCACGAACTACGCGGTCGTCGACGGCGCCTATCCGTACGCCGGCCCGGGTGGCACCGAGCTCATGACCGAGGTCACCGTGATCGTGCTCGCGTCCGACTTCGCGATCGGTGTGCCGATCGCACTCGATGGCGTCGATCGCGTGGCGCTGTTCGCGAACGGCGACCCCGACGCGGAACAGCCGACGGTCGAGGGCGCGGCGATCTCTGGAACGGTGACGTTCACCGCCGGATCACTCGCGACCGGCAGCCAGCTGTCGGCGACGATCACCGGCGACTTCGGGCCGATCGACTTCACAGGCGGTGGTGGCGGTGGCGGCGGCTCCGACTCGAGCTCGATCACGCCGGGCAACTACACGCTCGCGGTCACCGGCCCGTCGCAGGTCTACTGCGAAGGCGCGCTCGTCGGTCACGAAGCCGATTTCGCCGGGATCACGCAGGCGAGCCTCGGCCTGGTCGGCGGCTCGGTCGCGGTCGCGACGCCGTCGCTCGATGCGGTCACGGTCGCCGGCGGGGCGATCTCGTCGTCGTTCGGAGCGCCGTCGCTGGAGCTCGATGACAACGTCGGCCAGCCCGGACTGTTCGCTGGCTTCACGAACACGACCGGCGCGGGCCCGGATGGCACGTCGTTCGTCGGCGAATACCTCGTGATCGATGCTTCGACCGCGACCTCGAGCTTCATCAACGGCGGCGTCGGGGCCGGCTACGTCGCAGCCGACGGATCGAGTGACTGTACGGTCGCGTTCGGAGCGAGCCTGACGAACCCTTAAAACGCGGTGGCGTGGCGCGCCGGCGCCGGCTTGTGGTCGTGCGCTGGCGCGCTCTTCACGTACTTGTCGAACCAGCGGATCATCTCGTAGATCTCCTGCTCGTTCGACTCCATCGCGGAGTACCAGTGCGGTTCGTGCGGCAGCATCACGAGCCGAACCGTGCCGCCGTTGCCGCGGATCGCTTCGTAGAGCTTGACCGCTTGCAACGGTGTCGTACCCGGGTTCGCGTCGTCTTGGCCGTGCATGATCAGCAGCGGCAGCTTGATCTTGTCGGCGAAGAAGAACGGCGACACCTTCAAGTACACCGACTGCGCTTGCCACACCGTGCGGCGCTCGTTCTGAAACCCGAACGGCGTGAGCGTCTTGTTATACGAGCCGCTGGTCGCTACGCCGGCGCGGAACAAGTCGGAGTGCGCGATCAAGTTGACGGTCATCAGCGCGCCGTGGCTATGACCGGTGACGCCGATCCGGTCGCGATCGACGACGCCGGTCTCGACCGCTTTGTCGACCGCGGCGCGGGCATCCTCGACGAGCTGCTCGAGGTAGGTGTCGTACGCCTTCTTCGGATCGCCGACGATCGGGAACGCGGCGTTGTCGATGATCGCGTAGCCGGCGAGCAACAGCAGCCGGTAGTCGTGGAGCTGCGTGAAGTACTGCTGCGAGCCGGTGACCTCGCCCGCCTTGGAGGCATCGGCGTAGTCGAGTGGATAGGCGTAGAGGATCGCGGGAATGCGCGTGCCCTCTCGGTAACCGGGCGGCGTGTACATCGTGAACGACAGGTCGACGCCGTCCTTGCGCTTGTACTTGACGAGCCGCTTCTTGATCTCGCGCACCGCGGGCGTCGGATCGGCGAGGTGAGTGACCGCGGTCACCGTCGAAGCGAAGCTCGCCTCGCCGGGGCTCGCGGGCGTCGCGGCACCGAGCGTTCGCAATAGCGCGTTCGGCGGATCGATCGGCGACTGGTGCCACGTTAGGAACGTGCGATCGGTCGCGCCGTTGAACGCGAGGAACGACTCGTACGCGGCCTTGTCGCTGCGAAACAGCCGCTCCGACTTTCGCGTCGCGGGATCGAAGCGATCGAGGAACGGCCGGTCGCCGTCGGGCGACGAGCCCCGGCCGCGAAGATAGATCGCACCGTTGCGGTCTTGGCGCGCGACCCAGGCGCCGTTCGGCAGCTCGCGCATCACGGGATAGCCCGGATCCTTGTAGTGCTCGTCGCTCGATAGGTCCCACAGCACGCGCAGCGTGGGCTTCGGATCATCGACGTTCAACATGAACGTCCGCCGCCAGTGGCGATTGTCGTCGTACTCGTCGAGCAGCGCGAAGCTCGGGCGCTCGCCCCATTCGAAGCCGGCGTAGCGCTGTTCGGTCCGCGCGATCTCGACCGCCGGGCTCGTGAACGGTGCCTTCTGCATCATGATCTTGTCGCGCGCCGGGACCTTGACGTTCCAGTCGCCGCCGTCGAGCGCCTCCGCCCACACCAGCGTCGCCGGCTCGGTCGACCGCCACGACACGTCGCGCACACCGGTCGGCACGCCTTGGATCGGCACGCGATCCGCCAGCGGCAACGACGCGACGAGGTGTTTGTTGCCGTTGCGATCCCAGACCTCGATGTCGTGCGCGAACCGGTCGGCGGTCACGACATACGAGAACGGCTTGCGCAGCGTCGACACCAGCACGTGCTCGCCATCAGGTGCGACGTCGACATCATCGATCATCGCGGGCTGGCCGATCAGCGTCGTCGCGCCGGTCGCCGAGTCGACGATCGCGAGCTGGCTCGTCGCGTAGTACTCGAACAGATCTTCGTCGTGCTTGCTGTTCAGCGTGTCGCGCGCCTCGTACGTGCTGCTCTGTCCGGTCGCACCGTCGCTCTCCTGGATGCTCGGCCCGAACGGCACGAGGGGTGCGGCGGGCGCGGGCCCGGCGTTCGCGGGGACGAGCTTGACGAGCAACGACCTGTGATCGGGGAGCCACGTCACCGTGCTGCCGAGCATCGGGTTGAGCCGCCCGGTGCCGACCCGGTGGACCGCGCCGGTGGTCGCGTCGCCGATCCACAGCTCGACCGCGTCGCTCGACGTATTGTGGAACGCGAAGTGCTTGGCGTCCGGCGCCCAGTCGAAGCCATCGGCGCATCCGGGCGGCAGCGCGATGTGGCGGTCGTGGTCGGTCGCGACGTCGGCGAGCGCGAGATCGCGCGCGCACGGCGAGACTCCATAGCCGCCCGGCGTATCGTGCTTGCGCCGGGTGTTCGGCTCGAGCCGGATGCCGGCGAGCTTGAGGAACGGCTCGGCGACCTGAGTCATCGGCGGGTACTCGACCCACGACACCAGCAGGATCGTCGCGCCGGTCGGGCTGACGTACGGCTGCGGCGGCGCCGGCGCGTACAGCACGTCGAGCACGTTCTTCGGCGGCTGGTCGTAGCCCGATGGCGGAGCGACCGCAGGCGGCGGGGGCGGAGCGACCGCAGGCGGCGGCGGGGTCACGACCGGCGGCGGCGATGCAGCCACGACCGGGGTCGGCGACACCGGGTGAGCCTGCGGGTTGGCACAGCTGACGAGGGCGGCGAGCGCTGCGAGCGCGAACGGCGAGCGAAGCATGCGCGGAGCCTAGCGCAACCCGTCCAACGTTGTTGAGCTACGCTAGCGGCGTTGTCGATCCACGACTTGATCGCGGCAGAAGCGCGCGCGCAGCAATTGCTCGACGAGTGCGCGCGCCAGGGTGCGATCATCGCGGGGACGACCGAGCGCGCGCTGAGCGAGCGCGTGTTCGCGATCGCCGAGACGATGTTCGGCGTGAAGCGCTACTGGCACAAGCGCATCGTGCGCGCCGGCCGCAACACCGTGCTGCCGTACGCCGCGAACCCGCCGGACTCGACGATCCAAGCCGACGACATCGTGTTCTTCGACTTCGGCCCGGTGTTCGGCGAGTGGGAGGCCGACGTCGGTCGCACCGTCGTCATCGGCGATGATCCGCGCAGACATCAGCTCGCCTCGGATGTCGCGCGCGGCTGGGACCTCGCGTCGGAATATTTTCGCGCGCATCCCGACCTCACCGCCGCCGAGCTCTACGGTCACGTCGGCGAGCTCGCGCGCGGCTTCGGCTGGGACCAAGGCCACGTCCACTGCGGCCACGTCGTCGGGCGATTTCCGCACGAGCAAGAGCTCGACGACGACACGGTGTACCTGCGCGCCGACAATCCGCGCCCGCTGCGCCGGCTCGGCCTGACCGGTCAACCGCTGCGCTGGATCCTCGAGATCCACTTCGTCGATCGCGCGCGCGAATTCGGCGGCTTTCAAGAAGCTCTGCTGCGCGAAGCCGACGAGCTCTGAGCGAAGCTCTCTTCTGGCTCGCGGCGATACTCAAGCCGAGACGTGTCGCTTCTTCTCGAGCAGGCGCTTCGCTCGTATGCGTACGCGTTCGACGTCTCGATGCTCGGGACGCACATAACCCTGAGGGAACAGGATCTGGTGAGGCTCGATCCCGAGAGCGGCGGCCAGAAGAACCGCTCGGCGCACGCCTACATCGATCCGGTCATGCTCGATCGCCGATAGATTTGTGTAGCTAACGCCGGTGATCTGCTCGAGCTCCTTAAGGGTGAGGCCGAAATTCGTGCGAAACGCGCGGACGATTCGTCCGGGCGTTGCCTTGACCTGCGCTAGATCAAAAAAGTTCTTCATTTCTTTCTCCGGTAGTCGTGATCGGTCGTGATGCGAACCACTGCGACGGTCACGACTTGTTGTTCGACCTTGTAGATGATTCGACCTACATGACTGAAGCTCGAAGCGCGGTGACCACGCCATTCACCGTAGAGCGCATGGTCTGCCCACATGCCGGGGCGCGCGGCTAAGCATTCTGGTCCGAGATCACGCACGAGCTCGGCCCATTTCTGAATCACGATCTTGTCGTCGGTGGTGAGCGCTTTGCCTTGGAATACGAGGGACGCCTCGTGTGTGATGTTCACCGTCCACTTGGCCATCTCTCGCTAGATTATATCAAAATAAATACTGTATTGTAACCGATACATCAACGAGAGACCATAGACATCCGCTGGCTCGCTTCGCGGAGAGGCGAGGACATGAAATTGCACGCAAAACTGCTTTCGTGACTAATCTCTAACCGCGGGCCGTGCGCAGCGCGCGCGCCCACCAGGCGAGGTTGTCGATCATCGTCGTCGCGCCCACCTCGACCGGCGCGAACAGCTCGGGGCTCGCAGGCGCCGTCTCCTTCATCGTCGCGAGATAGATGTCGCGCGGCAGATGCACCGCGTGCCGGATCGGCGCCATCTCGAGCTCGATCGAGACCTGGCGCAGCTGCTCGATCGCGCGCGAGCCGCCGACGCCGCCGTAGCCGAGGAACGAGATCGGCTTGCGATGCCATTCGCGAAACGCCCAATCGAGCGCGTTCTTCACGACCGCGGTGTAGCCGTGGTTGTACTCGGCCGCGGTGATGACGAACCCATCCGCCGCCGCGATCTTCGCGGCCCAGCGGTTCGCGAGCGGGTTGCCGTAATCTCCGTCGGTGACGCGCGCGGGCGACTTCGGCTGGTCGAAGAACGGCAGCGGCCAATCGCGTAGGTCGACGAGCGTCGCGGCCAGCTCGGGGTGGCGATCGATTCGCCCCGCGATCCAGTGCGCCGGCTTGTCGCCGTAGCGACCTTCGCGCGTGCTGCCGATGATGACGAGGATCTCGAGCTTGGGGTCGGCCATGTACTGCGCGGCGAAGATACTACCGAGCGTCGCGCAACGCTGCCTCGAGCTCGGCGATCCGCTTGCGAGCCGCGGCGAGCTCGTCGCGCAGTCGCAAGATCACCTCGACCCCGGGCCAACCGACCTCGAGCTCGCGCACGAGCGTGTGCGCGACGAGCACGCGATCGACGTCGACCAGCGCGCGGTCGTCGCCGACCCGGGTGATCTCACCTTCCTCGACGAGGTGCGCGATCAGGTCGGCATCGCCGCCGACGAGCTCGACCAAGCGTTGATACGTGAACCGGGTCATAGCTTCAGCTCCTCGCGTAGCGGTTTGCTGTACGCGGTCGCGCTCGCGTGTAGCGCGGCGGCGAGTGCGGCATCTTCTTTGTCCGGCATCCGGACCTCGAGCGTCACGAGCAGATCGCCGCGCGCTTCCTTGCGCGCGATGCCCTTGCCGCGCAGCCGCAGCGTCGCGCCGTTCTGCGATCGCGGCGGCACCTTGAGCACGATCGCGCCGCCGAACGTCGGGACGTCGATGCTCGCACCGCTGTACGCCTCGTCGAGCGTCACCGGCAGCGTCATCTCGAGATCGAGGCCCTCGCGGCGTAGCCACGGATGCGGCATGACCTCGATCTCGATCACGAGATCACCGGGCGGCCCACCGCGCGCGCCCGGCGCCCCCTTGCCGGCGAGTCGGATCACCGACCCGTTGTCGGCTCCGGGTGGGATCCGCACGCGCGTCTGGCCCTGGCCGGGAACGTCGATCGAGATCTCGGTGCCTTCGATCGCCTGGCGCAGATCCATCTGCATCGCCGCGTGGACCTCGCCGCCGCGACTCGGTCCGCGCGCGCGGCCGAACAGCTCGGAGAAATCGAACTCGCGCTCGCCGGTGTCGTAGTGCTGGGCCTGCTGCTGCCGCGTGTCTTGCCAGCGCGCGTACTCGCGGGCCTTCGCAGCGTCGAACCCGCCTTGCAGCGAAGCGTCGCCGAACTCGTCGTACGCGGCGCGCTTCTTGTCGTCGGACAGCACGTCGTAGGCCGACGAGATCTGCTTGAACCGATCCTCGGCGGCCTTGTTACCCGGGTTGACGTCCGGGTGATGCTTGCGCGCGAGCTTGCGATACTTCTTGCGGATCTCGTCCGGGCTCGCGCCCTTCGCGACACCGAGCAGATCGTAGAGCGATTCGGCCATCGCGCTGACCTTCCCGCGGCTCAGCCGGCAGTGCAATCGCGGGCGACGCTGCTATGATGTAGGTGTGAACCCCGCGCTGCGAATGCCGATGCCCATGCGCTCTTCGAGAGCATCGGGCATCCGTGCGCGCACGTAACTAACGACGCCGAGCGGCTGCCCTCGTGGCGGCTGCAACAACGCGCGAGGGCGGCCTCCGGCAAACCCGGAGATCGCCATGACCACGTCCTTCATCACGACTGCCATTCCCTACGTCAACGCCCGCCCGCACCTCGGGTTCGCGTACGAGCTCGTCCTCGCCGACGTGCTCGCGCGCCATCATCGCCGCCGCGGCCGCGTCGTCCGGTTCATCACCGGCACCGATGACAACAGCCTGAAGAATGTCGTCGCTGCGCAGCGCGAAGGCCTGTCGCCGCGCGCGCTCGTCGACCGCAACGCCGCGGCATTCGCAGGGCTAGGGCCCTTGCTCGGCGTCGCGACCGACGACTTCATCCGGACATCGAGCGATCCGCGCCACCTCGCGGCGGTCGATTGGTTGTGGCGCGCGTGCAGCGCGAGCGGCGATTTGTATGTCCAGCGCTGGCAAGGTCGCTACTGCGCCGGTTGCGAGGCGTTCGTCGACGACGATGTCGCGATCTGCGCCGAGCACGGCACCGCACCGGAGCCGGTCAGCGAGCCGAACTGGTTCTTCCGGCTATCGCGCTGGCGCGAACCGGTCCGCGACGCGATCGCCTCCGGCCGACTCGAGATCGTTCCCGACGCTGCGCGCGCCGAGATCCTCGGGTTTCTCGACGGCGAGGTTCGCGACCTCAGCGTGTCGCGCGTCGCGACTAGATCGAGCGGCTGGGGCATTACGGTCCCCGGTGACCCGAGCCAAGTGATCTACGTGTGGTTCGACGCGCTCGCGAACTACCTCGCCGCGCTCGGTCTCGGCGGTGATGCGGCGTTGCTCGATCGCTATTGGCGCGACGGCGAGACCACGCACGTGATCGGCAAAGGCATCACGCGATTCCACGCCGCGTACTGGCCGGCGTTCTTGCTGTCAGCCGGCCTGCCGCTGCCCGATCGCATCCTCGTCCACGGCTACCTCACGGTCGACGGCGACAAGATCAGCAAGTCCGGTCGCAACGTGGAGGTCGCGCCGGTCGTCGAGCAGGTCGGCGCCGATGCGTTGCGCTGGTACTTCGCGCGCCGGTGCCGGACGCGAGCCGACTCCGACGTCTCGCTCGCCGCGATCTGCGACGCGTACGATGGCGATCTCGCGGACCGACTCGGCAACCTCGTGCAGCGCTGCAGCGCGCTCGCCGCGAAGTTGTGCGCGGGTTGCGTGCCCGAGCCGAGCGACACGCCGGCCGCG
The DNA here is from genome assembly GCA_963848295.1 of uncultured delta proteobacterium. Taxonomy (GTDB): domain Bacteria; phylum Myxococcota_A; class Polyangia; order Haliangiales; family Haliangiaceae; genus JABFXX01. The sequence goes on from CAWKDB010000010.1 coordinate 2,588,242, forward strand.
ACCGAGCTGCGTGCCCGTGCCGAGGCGCTACCGGCGCGGATCGACACCGCGCTCCGCGCGTTCCTACTCGACGATGCCGCGGCGGCGATCGTCGACGCGCTCGATGCCGCGAATCGCTACCTCGAGCAGATCGCGCCGTGGCGGTTGCAGCGCAGCGATCCGGCCGCGGCCGCCGGCGCTCTCTACGCGCCGCTCGAGCTCGCGCGGTTCGTCGCAGGCGAGCTGTCGCCGTTCGTGCCGGGCGTCGCGCAGACCATCGCGGCGGCCCTGGGAACCGAGGATCTCGCCGCGCTCTGGGGCGTACTACGAGCGGGACACCCCTTGCGGATCGGTCCGCCGCCACTGCCCCGAAAGGGTGCGGTTCGCGAGAGATCAGCGACCGAGGCGATCCGGCGGTAGGCGATCGTCGTAGTTGTGGCGTGGGAGTCGCCTCTATCGGCCGAAGTCGCCGCAAGCTCGCCGTGTTCGCACTCGGGGCCATTGGCCTCGCGATCGCGCTGACCGCGACGGCGTTCGTCGCCCCGAATCGCACCGCGACCGCGGCGGTCGTGTACACGCCGCACGATCCGAACGCGGTCGTCGCTCGCGTGCCGACCCGCGACCCGAATGAGGTCGCGGCGCGCCAGGCCTTGTCGGCGTCACCGGATCGCGTCGAGCTCGCGGTCCAGCTCGCGCGCGCCGACATCCAGCGCTCGCGCGCGTTGCAAGATCCGCGTTACCTCGGCCGCGCGCAAGCGACGCTCGGCCGGTGGTGGAAGCTCGCGGCACCGCCGCCCGACGTCCTGCTGCTGCGCGCGACGATCGAACAGTCGCTGCACGATTTTCCCACCGCTCGCGCCGATCTCGATCAGCTGATCGCGGTGCGCCCGGGCGACGCACAAGCCCACCTCACGCGCGCCGTGGTCGCGACCGTGATGGCCGACTATCCCGCGGCGCGAGCGAGTTGCAACGCGCTCGTGCCGATCGCCCCGCCGCTCGTCGTCGCGACCTGTGTCGCGCCGCTCGACGCGCTCGCCGGCCACGCCGACGATGCGTATCGCTCGCTCGCCGCCGCGATCGCCGACCTCGGGCGCCGCCCCGATCCGACGCTGAAAGAGTGGGCGCTGACCACGCTCGCCGAGCTCGCGACCCAACGCGGCGACGATGCCGGCGCGGCCGAGGCGCTCGATCAGGCGCTCGCGCTCGACCCCGACGACGCGTATGCGCGCGCGGCGCGCGCCGATGTCGAGCTGTGGACCGGTCATCCCGCGGAGGCCTCGGCGCTGCTCGTCGGCACCGACGTGATCGACAACTTGCTCGTCCGCCACGCGATCGCCGAGCACCGCGCGCACGGTCCGGACGCGGCGCGGCTCGCCGGGTTGATGCATGCGCGGATCGCGGCTGCCGCCGAGCGCGGTGACCGCGTCCACATGCGCGAAGAAGCGCGGTTCACGCTCGAGGTCGACGGCGATGCGACCCGCGCGCTGCCGATCGCTCGCGACAACTGGGGCGTCCAGCACGAGCTCGCGGATGCGCGCTTGCTCGCCGAGGTCGCCGCCGCCGCGGGCGATGCCGACGCCGCCGAGCCGGTGCGCGCCTGGCGACGCGCGAACGGCGTCCACGACGCGCAGCTCGACCACTGGCTCGGAGGTGCACGATGATCCGCAGCCTCGCGTTCGCACTCGTCGGCGTCGCGCTCACCGCGACGTCCGCGTTCGCTCACAAACCGAGCGACGCGCAGCTCCATCTCGCGGTCGACGGCGATCGCCTGACCGGCCGACTCGACATCGCGCTGCGCGACCTCGACGGCGCGCTCGGTCTCGACGGCAACGGCGATGGTGCGCTCACCTGGGCCGAGGTCACGACCGCCGCGCCGCGGATCGCGACGTACGTCGAGGACCGGCTCCAGCTCGCCGCCGATGGCACGCCGTGCTCGCTCGCGCTCGGCACCGCCGCGCTCGTCGATCTGTCCGACGGCGCGTACTGGGCGCTGCCGGTCACCGCGACCTGCGCCGCGCCACCGCGCGAGCTCGCGATCACGTATCGCCTGCTGTTCGATCTCGACGCCCAGCACCGCGGGCTCGTTCACCTCGAGGCGAACGGCTCGACCCAGACCGTGATCGTGCGCAGCGCCGAGCCGGTGACCGTGACGATCGGCGCGGCGACGTCGTTCCGCGCGTTCGTCAAGGAGGGCGTCTGGCACATCTGGATGGGGCTCGACCACATCCTGTTTCTCACGTGTCTGATCTTGCCCGCGGTGTTCCAGCGCCGAACCGAGCGCTGGCAGCCCGCCGACTCGCTGCGCGACGTCGCGGTCGAGGTGTTCGAGATCGTGACCGCGTTCACGCTCGCCCATTCGATCACGCTCGTGATCTCGGCGGTCGGGTTGATCCGCTTGCCGTCGCGCTTTGTCGAGACCGCGATCGCGCTGTCGGTCGTCGCGGCCGCCGCCAACAACTTGTTGCGCGCGATCGATGCGCGCTGGGCGGTCGCGTTCGCGCTCGGCCTGCTGCACGGGTTCGGGTTCTCGAGCGTGCTGATCGATCTCGGCCTGCCGTCGCGCGAGCTGATCGGCGCCCTGCTCGGCTTCAATATCGGCGTCGAGATCGGCCAAGCGGCGATCGTGCTCGTACTGCTTCCGACGCTGTTCCTGATTCGCCGCTCGCTCGCCTACCAGGCGGTCCTGTGGGCGGGTTCCGCCACGGTCGCCGTGATCGCCCTGATCTGGTCCTACCAACGCTGTTTCGTATGAGGCCCACCATGACCAAACCAAGCCTGTTCCTCGCCGTGCTCTCGATCGCCGCTTGCCGCGGCAACGCCGTCGCGCCTACCGCCGCACCGGCGCCAACGCCCGAGGCGATCGCGGCTCCTGCGGCTGCACCCACGGTCGTCAACGGCTCGATCAAGCCGGCGACCGACGTGCGCTCCCTGCTCGGCCATCTGCAATACGAGGCGCAGCATCGGCCGGCGACCGCGGTCAACGCCGACCACGTGCTCGACGTCGTCGACCGAGCCGGGCTCAAGCTCGAGCGCCGTCGCCAGTACCTCGGCTCGACCGTCAAGGCCGCGTACTGCGTCGGCGGTACGACGAGCGACGGCGTCGCGGTGTCGGCGTGCGAGTACCCGACGCCGGCCGCTGCCGCCGACGGGCTCGCGTACATGAACGGCGCGTTCAAGAACACGCAAGTCGCCAAGCGCGAGCAACGCGCCGCGACCGTGCTGTCGATCGCGAACCACGACGCTCGCAGCGATGGGCTCGTGCACGACGCCTTCAATCAATTCGCCGCGCTCTAGGTCGATCACCAACCCCGGAAAAGGACAACCAGTATGAAGCTACGGACGAAGTTACTCGGCGGCGCCACGGCGCTCGCCACGGTGTTGGCGCCGATCGCCGGCCTGGCGTCGAGCCACCGCGAGGCCCCGTTCATCTCGAAGAATCCGAAGGTCGACGGCACCGACTTCTACATCTTCAACAGCTACGAGCCGGGACGCGCCGGGTACGTCACGATCCTGGCGAACTACGAGCCGCTGCAAGACGGCGCGGGTGGTCCGAACTTCTTCACGATGGATCCCGACGCGGTCTACGAGATCCACATCGACAACGACGGCGACGCGAAAGAGGACCTGACGTTCCAGTTCCAATTCCAGTCGACGCTCGCGAACGGCGGCGCCGGCCTCGCGCTCGACGTCGGTCCGACCGGCAACACGAAGTCGGTCGCGGTTCCGCTGACCAACATCGGCGGGATCACGAGCACGTCGTCGGCGGCGCAGAACGTGCTCGAGACCTACACGCTCGACCTGATCGCAGGCCCGCGCCGCTCTGGCACGGTCACGCCGATCACCGAGGACGGCACCGGCGCGACATCGTTCCCGAAGCCGCTCGACAACGTCGGCGGGAAGACCTTCTCGACGCAAACCTACGCGGCGTACGCGAACACGTTCATTCGCAACCTCGACATCCCGGGTTGCACGCCACCGACCGGCACGCACCCGCGGGTGTTCGTCGGCCAGCGCCGCGAAGGCTTCTCGGTCAACCTCGGCCAGATCTTCGACCTCGTGAACTTCAACACCGATGGCAGCGGCGGGCTCGCGAACGTGATCGGCGCCGAAGACCAGAACCACAACACGCTCAACAACAAGAACGTGACGACGATCGCGCTCGAGGTCCCGGCGACGTGCTTGCAAAAAGCGCCGTCGACGATCATCGGCGCGTGGACGACCGCGAGCGTGCGCCAGGCGCGCGTGCTCAACCCGACGCCGACGTTCACCACGCCGTCGCGCGAAGGCGGTCCGCTCGTCCAGGTCTCGCGGCTCGGCATGCCGCTGGTCAACGAAGTCGTGATCGGCTTGCCCGATAAGGACAAGTTCAACGCGAGCGAGCCGAAGGACGACGGTCAGTTCGCGAGCTACGTCACGAACCCGACGCTGCCCGAGCTGCTCGAGATCCTGTTCGGCGGTGCCGGCGTGCGCGCGCCCAACAACTTCCCGCGCGCCGACCTCGTCGCCGCATTCCTCACCGGGATCACCGGCTACAACGCGAACGGCTCGACCGCCGAGTACGTGCGGTTCAACAGCGCGTTCGCGGCGACGCCGGCGGCGATGCAGAATGACTTCGGCGCCGTCGGCTGCTTCGACGCGCCGACCGCGTCGGCCGGCGCCGTGCTCGACCCCGGCGGTCACGCCGATTGTGATCCGGCCGGGTTCCCGAACGGCCGGCGCCCCGGTGACGACGTCGTCGACATCGAGATCCGCGTCGCGATGGGCGCGCTGGTCGACACGACCGACGCGGTGACCGGCGGCTGCATCCACGCCGGTCAGTCGGGCTGCTTGCCGTACGGCGACGGCGCCGGCGTCAGCGCCCTCCAAGGCACCGGCAGCGCGAGCCTGGCGTACTTCGATACGACGTTCCCGTACCTGCGCTCGCCGAACAGCGGCTCGCCGTAAGGTCGGACAGCCGATCGATCGATCCGCCTCGGAGCCCGTCGCGCCACTGGTGCGGCGGGCTTTCGCGCGTGGCAAGCTGCGGCGCATGAAGCTCGCCATCCCGGTCTCGGCTCACGATCACGTTCACGGCGCGGCGACGGCGGCGGTCACGCTCGTCCAGTACGGCGACTACGAGTGCTCGTACTGCGGCCGCGCGTATCCGATCGTCAAGGCGGTGCAGAAAGCGCTCGGTGGCAAGCTGCGCTTCGTGTTTCGCAACTACCCGCTGACCCAGAGCCATCCGCACGCGCTGCATGCCGCGGAGGTCGCCGAGGCGGTCGCGCTGCATCACGACTTCTGGGCGATCCACGACACGCTGTACCAACACCAAGCGGCGCTCGACGATCGCAGCCTGCTCGGCTATGCGCAGAAGCTCGGCCTCGATCCGGACAAGGTCGCGACCGACGCGTCGGGTGAAGCGGTGATGGCGCGGATCCGCGGGGACGTCGAGGGCGGCGATCGCAGCGGCGTCACCGGCACTCCCGCCTTCTATATCAACGGCGTCCAGTACGCCGAGTCATGGGACTACGAGCCGCTGCTCGGTGCGCTCGAGCGCACACTCCGCTGACCTTCGACTGTCGATCTCGTCACGCTCTAAACTCCCGTATCGAACCGAGTTTTCCGTGGAGCTACGACTTTCTCGCGCGTAGATCGTGGTATTCCGATCGCCAAGTCGACCGTCGTCTCGACGGGGTCTCGGAGGATTTGGATGCGCGCAAGAGTTGTCGCTGCTGCGTCTGTGTTTGCGTCGGTGATCGGGTGTGGATCGTCGAATCCCGGCCCGTCACTCACGATCTCGCCGTCGAATTCCGACGGCACGTACCAGGTGATGGGGCCCACCGACTTTGCCGCGACGCTGGTCAACAGCGACGAGGCCGTGACCTGGACGGTCACCGGCGGCGGAACGCTGTCGGGCGAGACCGGATTGCACACCGTGTTCGTGCCGCCGACCGGCTCCGGCGTGGAGACGTTGATCGCGACGACGCCCAGCGGACTGACCGCGACGGTGATGCTGACCTCGTCGCCCGAGACGCTCACCGCCGAGACCATCCCCGTGCTGACCGCGCCGGTCACGGTGCAGTACGACGCCGAGGACATCCCGCACATCAACTGCTCCGCCGCGAACGATTGCCTCGCGGTGCAAGGTTACCTCCAGGCGCGCGACCGATTGTTCCCGATGGACTTCCTGCGCCACGTCGCGCGCTCGAACCTCGCCGAGCTGATCGGAGTCGACGGCCTCTCGCAGGACGTCGAGCTCCGCACGATCATGATCACGCGCGCCGGCCATCGGCTCGAGGACGACCTGGTCGCCGCGATGGATCCGGCGACCGCCGCGTCGCTGTCCGCGTTCACCGCCGGCATCAACGCGTACTTCGCGCAGCTGCGCGCGACCTCGGGCACGACCCCGCTCGGCGGCGAGTACGCCCAGCTGCCGTATCGCATCACGCCGAACGATCTCGCGAACTGGACGAATCAAGACACGTGGGCGCTCGCCCGGCTGCAGCAGTTCCAGCTGTCGGAGACGCTCGACGAAGAATCGGCGTACGGCACGTTCGCCGCGGTCTACGGCCCGGGCGGCCCGCTCGCCGACCTCGCGAAGCTCAACGCGTGGATTCGCGCGGCGGCGCCGCCGACCGAGCAAGCGCACACGCTCGCTCCGCAGCCGTTCTCGTTCGCCGCGAGGCAAGCCCCGACCACGCCGCCGGCGAGGTCGCTGGCCGGGTGGCAAAATCTTTTGTCGCAGACGCACGCGTCGTCGCAGGCGTTGCGTGCGGCGTTGCGGCCGATCGGCGCCGCGGTCGGCTCGAACAACTGGGTGGTCGCCGGCGCGAAGTCCGCGAACGGCTCCGCGATGGTCGCGAACGATCCGCACCTCGGCCTGCAGTACCCGCCGCTGTTTCACCTGTCGGTGATGACGTCGTCGAACCCGGCCGATAACTTGAACCTCGCGGGCGGCGCGTTCCCGGGCATCCCGGGCGCGCTCGTCGGCCGCGGCGCGAACGTCGGCTGGGGCGTGACCGTCGTCGGCTACGACGTCACCGATCTCTACCTCGAGCAGTTCCTGCCGCAGGTGGATTGCGCGACCGCCGCGCCGTGCGTGCTGTTCAAGGGCGCACCGGTGTCCACGATCATCGTGCCCGAGACGTTCAACGTCCGCGTCGCGGCCGGGCCGAACGGGCTCGTCGACGCGACCGCGCTCGGGATCTCGGTGCCGCCGTACGTGCTGATCGTGCCGCAGCACGGCCCGATCATCCAGGCGCCGGACGCGAGCGGCAAGGCGGTCAGCGTGCGGTGGACCGGCCAGGAGGGCAACACCCAGGACCTGAAGGCGATCTATGGGCTCAACACCGCGACCGATGTCGACTCCGCGATCGCGGCGCTCACAAACTTCTCGACCGGCGCGCAGAACTTCGTGCTCGCCGACGACAAGGGCCACATCGCGTACGATCCGCACGCGCTCGTCCCGGTGCGCAACTTCGCCGACGCGCGCGTCGTCGGCGCGAGCGTGATGCCGCCGTGGTTCCCGCTCCCCGGCGACGGCACCGCGGAGTGGGGCGATGGCACCTCCGACTGCGCATCGGCGACCGCGACCCCGGTGCCGGCGACGTGCTGGACCGCCGATGCGGTGCTGCCGCAGGGCAAGGATCCGGCGAAGGGCTACTTCTTCACCGCGAACGCCGATCCGACCTACCCGTCGGTGTCCGACGACAACAACCCGCTCGCGCACCCGCCGTATCTCAGCTTCGACTGGGATGACTCCAGCGGCTTCCGCGCGACGCGGATCGACCAGATGCTCGACGCCGCGATCACCGCGAACGGCAGCGTCGCGCTCTCCGACATGGAGGCGATCCAGTCGGATCACATGTCGCGGCCGGGCAAGGTGTTCACCGACCTGATCGCCGCGCTGCCGGCCGCGACCGATCCGTCCGACATCGCCGCACGCGCGATCCTCGCGCAGTGGGCGACGAACGGCTGGGATTGTCCGTCGGGCCTGCTCGGCAGCGACCCGGTCGCGAGCCCGATCGATACGACGCCGGCGGTGATGCAGAACTCCGAAGGCTGCTTCTTGTTCCACGCGTTCCTGCGCAACCTCGTGAGCAACGTGTTCACCGACGACCTCGCGGTGATCGGCCAAGGCGTCGACGACCTGCTCGCGATCAAGTCGTTCATCTATATGATGTCGCTGCCGACGAGCGATCCCGGCACCGCGTTCTGCAACGACGTCGATGGCAACGGTACGACCGTCACGACTCACACGTGTCCGGCACAAGTCGTCACCGCGCTGATCGAGACCTACGACCAGCTGACCTCGCAGATCGGCCAGCCGACGGATTGGGTGTGGGGCAAGGTCCACACGATCACACCGGTGCCGCTGCTCGCACTCGTCACGACCAACTACGAGCCCGGTCCGTTCGCGCGGCCCGGTGGCTCGTTCACCGTCGACGTCGGCTCGCCGTCGCTGTCGACGAGCTCGGGCTTGTCATTCCCGTACGGCTCCGGCGGCAACGTCCGCCACATCTCGGTGATGAATCCGACGACGCCGCAGGTCGAGATGCAGCTGCCCGGTCCCGAGCGCGACGGCCCGTACCTCAACATCGGCCCCGATCTGCTCGGTCAGTGGGTCGCGAACACGTACTTCCAATTCGCCTTTGGCACGATGGCCGGCAACGCCGCCGCCGTCTCCACCCAGACGTTTAGCGCCCAATGAGAGGTCTATCGATGAGCCGCCCCCTCCTCGCCACCGCGCTGGTCCTCGGCGCGTGCCAGCCGGATATCACGACCACGGCGCCGACGACGTTCGTCACCGCGGTGTTCGATCCGACGACCGCGTCGATTCCCCTGCCGAACGACTTGGTGTTCCTCAACCCGTCGAACAGCGTGTGTCCGGCACCGGCGAACACGTTGCCCGCCGGTTCGCCGCCCGCGTGCGCGCAAGCCGAGTTGCTCGACGCGTTCAACGGCGCGTTCCCGAGTGACCAGGCGATCTCGGTCACGATCGACTTCACCGAGACGTCGTTCGACTCGTCAGGCGTCGCGACGAACACCGCCCCCGATCTCGATCTGGCTACGTTCACGCCGACGACCTACTTCGTCTACGGCCGCAACGGCGACGGCACCGGCGAGATCGCGATGGACCCGATCCAACCGACCGACTACGTCAAGTCCGCCGACCACGGCGAGCTGACGCTGCACCACGCGAACAACCAGCCGTGGGCACCCGGGACGTACGCGGTGCTCGTGCGGGGCGGCGACAACGGCGTGAAGACGACCGATGGCCTGCCGGTCAATCCGTCGCAGATCTTCTACTTGCTGACCCAGGGCAAGGATCTGATCGATCCCGCGAACAACGGCCTACTCCGTGACGAGCTCGGCTCGGAAGCGGCGGCGCAAGCCGAGGGCATGCAGCTCAACGCGGTGATCAGCATGTACAACCAGGTCGCGTTCCCCGCCGCCGACACGCGGTTCCCGCACCAAGAGCTCGCGGTCCTGACGTCGTTCTCGATCGGCCCGCTGGTCACGAACGTGACGATCGATCCGGCGCGCAGCCTGGTGCCGCTGCCGATCGATCTGTTGCGCGATCCGACCTCGGGCAAGCTCAGCGCGCTCGCCGCGTGCACGTTCGCCGGCTCGTCGCTCGCCGCCGACGGCACGTGTCCGAGCTCGGCGGCCGCCGGGTTCGAAGCGCTCGACGGGTTCTCGACGACCGGCGCGATCCTCGCGCCGACCTCCGATCTGATCGACGCGACCACGGTCGACCCGACGTCGCTGATGCTGTTCGACCTGAGTGGCTCGAGCCCGGTGCAAGTCGATCCGAACAGCTTGGTGCTCGAGCCGTGCGAGTTCACGTCGGCGTGCGGTTCGCCTGCGCTGTCGCCGGTCATCGCGATCCAACCCGCGGGCGCGACCGCCGGCGATCAGACGTCGGTGTTCCGCACCAAGCCGCTCAAGGACAACACCGACTACGCGGTCGTGATCACGACCGGCGTGCTCGACAAGGCCGGCAACCCGATCGGGCCCGGCACGGTCGCGAAGATCTTGCACTTCACGAACCCGGTGCTCGTCGGCGGCCACTCGGCGCTGTCCGGCATCGATGACGGCACCGCCGCCTCGCTCGAGAAGATGCGGCTGCAGCTCGCGCCGGTGTTCGCCTCGCTCGCCGCCGGTGGCACCGACTTCTCGAAGATCGGCATCGCGTACACGTTCCACACCCAGACGATCCTCAGTCAGGCGCACGACCTCGCGGAGCTGCCGTACGATCCCGCGCTGTCGCCGGCGCTGTCCGGTGCACCGCTCACCGCGATCAGCGCGCTGACGCCTTCGGGAACGCCGACGTCCGCGTTCACGAAGTACGGCGTCGATTCGGCGATAGTGCCGTCGAGCGACATCCAACAGGTCGTCGAGTTCGACATCGACACGCTCGACGCGCTCGATCCCCTGACCGGCGCGTTCATGCCCGATCCGACGAGCGCGCCCCAAGAGGTGATCCACGTCCTGCTCGCACTGCCCAAGCCGGGCACGGTACCGGCCTGCACCGGCGCCGCCGCGGGGCTCGGAACGCTCGGCCTCAATTGTGCGCCGCTGATGGTGTTCCGCCACGGGCTCGGCGGCGGTCGCGCCGACATGCTGACCGTCGCGAACGAGTACGCGAAGGCCGGCATGGTGACGGTCGCGATCGATGCGGCGAAGCACGGCGATCGCTCGTTCTGCACGCCGAGTGGACCGGCAGCACAGTGCGTTTCCCCGGCGGTCTGCACGACGAACCTCCCGGGCGGCGCGCAAGGCGATGCGTCGCCTCCCGGCACCTGCACCGACGGCAAGTTCCAATACCTGCCGGTCAGCCCGACGTGCTCGGCGCCGGGCTCGTGCGGCGGCTACGCCTACGCCGAGGGCATCCCGGCCGTATCCGGCAACTATCTCGTCAGCGCGAACTTCTTCCGCACGCGCGACTCGATGCGCCAGGATCTGATCGACGAGTCGCAGCTGATTCGCACGGTCGCGTTCGCGCCACCGGCTGGCTACACGGGCGGCCACAACCTGTTCGATTTCACGTCGACCACCCTCGGATACGTGGTCGATCCGACGACGATCTACTACTCCGGTCAATCGCTCGGCGCGATCCAGGGTGCGATGGACGTCGCGTCGAACCCGCGCATCACGAAAGCGGGCTTCAATGTCGGCGGTGGATCGATCGTCGACATCTTCACGAACTCGCCGGCCTTCGTGAACCAGACCGACGCGCTGCTCGCCGGCCTCGGCATCGAGCCCGGAACCTCGGCGTATCTCCAGTTCCTCGTCGTCGCGAAGACCGTGATCGATCCGGCGGACCCGGTGAACTTCGTCGGCCACCTGACCGCGAACACGCTGAAGGACTGGACGAACGACGATCAGACCGACCAGGCGCCGAAGCGCATCCTGACCCAGATGGCGAACTGCGATCAGACGGTGCCGAATCCGTTCAACCTGATCTACGCGAGCAACGTGCCGACCGAGCCCGAGCCGTCGGCCCCCGCGACCTTCTTCGCGCCCGGCTCGACCGGGACGTTCCAGCTCTTCGTCGGCCCTGGCTTCAACCCGGTCTCGACGCCGTTCGGCACGTGCTCGGCGACCACCGCGGTCGAGCACGGGTTCATCACCGACTGGGTCACTCCAGCGCTCACCACCAAAGCTCAGGACGACATCGCGAACTTCGTCATGAACGACACCCTGCCCCTCAGCGTCGAGCAGTAGGTCTTAACACCCATGCGCAAGCTCATCATCATCGCGACGACCCTCGTGCCCGCCGCCGCGTTCGCGGGTGGCTACAACATCCCGGACGAGAACGCTCGGACGCTCGGACTCTCGCAGGCGAACCTCGCCGACGAGACCGGCGCCGAGGCGGTCATCACCAACCCCGCCGCACTCGCCGGCCCGCTCGGACTCGATATCTCGGCGAGCCTCGAAGCGCTCGACAACCGCACCGACTGGAGCGATCCCACGCTCGGCTCCGCGAAGCTCGTCAGTCATGTCAACACGCCGCCGCTCGTCGCCGTGTCGTACGGCGATGTGCTGTCGAACGGCATGAAGTGGGGCGTCGGGCTCGGCTTCGGCGTCCCCGCCGGTGGCTCGCTCAAGTGGCCGGACGGCTGGCAGGGCAAGGAATACATCCAGAGCGTCGACCAGAAGGTCTATCAGTTCGTCGCCGGCGCCGCGTTCCAGCCGGTGCCGTACCTCAAGATCGGCGCGACGTACGTGCGCTACCAAGGCGAAGAGGAGCTGCATCAAGCGCTCAACTTCCTCGATCACTACGGCGACGCCGACCTCGGCATGTCGGGTGGCGCGAATTCGTTCGACGTCGCGGCCGAGGTCAAGATCCCGACGATCCCGCTCAAGCTCGCCGGCAACTATCGCTACAAGGGCTCGACGCAGATCGACGGCAACGTGCACTTCAGCGACGTGCCGCCGGCGTACCAGACGCTGCTCCAAGATCAGGCCGTCCACGAGCAACTGACGCTGCCGTCGGAGTTCGAGATCGGCGCCGCGTACTCGGTCGTGCCGAACCTCACCGTGATGGGTACGTTCACGTACGAGAACTGGAGCGTCTATCACACCGATACGTTCGTCGGCGACGGTGGCTTTCAGGTCGTCGTGCCGCGCAACTACAACAACGCGCAGGTCTACCGGCTCGGCGTCGAATGGGATCACGTGCCCTTCCTGTCGCAGCTGACGTTGCGCGTCGGGACGCTGCGCAGCATCTCGCCCCAACCGACGGATACGGTGTCGCCGTCGCTCACCGACGGCAACAGCTGGGCGGTTTCGGCCGGCGTCGGTTACGACGTGATGCCGTCACTGCGCATCGATGTCGGCTATCAGCACGCGATCTTCGACAACGTGGTCGCGACCGGTACGGAGACGTTCCCCGGCACGTACAAGACGCAAGTCGATCTGGTCTCGCTCGGCGTCAACTGGCGCATCGACCTGCTCGGCCACGGCAAGTGAGCCCCGAGGCCGATCGATCGATCGGCTGTCCGGCGCAGCAAGGACGCCCGACTCCGTGGGCCGAGGGGCCCCCGTTCACGGGGCCTCCGGCGCGGACGCCGAGAGGAACGGCGCGATCGCGGCGACGAAGCGGTGTGCCGCATCGACGTGCGCGAAGTGCGACGCGTTCGGTAAGCGGATGAAATCGGCCGCCGGCACGAGCGCGCGCAGGCGATCGCCGACGATCGCCGGCACGACCGGATCGCGCTCCGCGTAGACCAGACACAGAGGGATCGGGAACGGCTCGGCCGCGAGTCGGGCGCGAAACCGCCGCATCTCGCCGAGATCGAGCGCGTCGTGCAAATGGCGATAGAACGCCTTGCGCCCCTCCGGCGTCCGCAACGGCGCGGCGAACTCGCGGTGTTCCTCGCGCGACTTGAGCGACTCGTCGTAGTAGTGGACGTTGCGATGGACCCAGCGCTCGGGGTTCCGCCGCACGAGCCGATCGACGATCCAGCGCGCCGGCAAGATCCGCGTCGCCCACGCGAGCGCGACCATCCGCGCGGTCGGCAGACCCGGCGAGTGCAGGTTGACGAGGCGACCGATCGCACCGACGTCGAGCTGCGCCGCGCGCATGCACAGGTAGCCGCCCATCGAGTTGCCGATCACCGGAGCGCCGCGAGCATCGAGCGCGTCGAGCGTCGCGATGATCGAGCGGGCGAGCACGTCGGGCGCGAGCCTGATATCGGGCATGTCGGAATGGCCCGCGCCCGGCAGATCGGGAATCAGCAGTCGATAGCGCGCACCGAGCAGCTCGAGCACGTAGCGAAAGCTATAGCCCGCGGTCATCAGGCCATGGACGAGCACGAGCGGCGGCCCCGAGCCGTACTCGCGCACCGCGAGGCGACACTCGCCGAGCTCGTCGGTGCGAATCGTGATGTCGCGCCGGATCGTGTCGGCCCAGCGATGCGGCACGGTCGGGAGCTCCGGCACATCCTCGAACCGCACCTGCGCGAACGGCTCGGCCACGAGGCACGCTAACACTCGGCTGATTCCGCTGCCTACACAGTCGTCAAGTTCGCTGGCGAATCAGCGTCGCATCGCGGTGCCATGGCGACGACCTGACCGGAAAGGCGGGGCGGCTCCGCTTGCGATGGCATCAGCTCCCGCAGACGCTCGCCACATGCCCAAGATGAAAGCCGCACAGGTTGCAAAGCCCAATGGCCCATTCGAGCTCGTCGAGCGCGAGATCCCGACACCGGGTCCGCACTGGGTCCGGATCAAGGTCGAAGCGTGCGGCGTGTGCCACAGCGACGCGTTCGTCAAGAGCGGCGCGTTTCCCGGCATGACGTTGCCGCGCATCCCCGGCCACGAGATCGCAGGCCGGATCGACGCGATCGGCGCGGAGGTCACGGCATGGAAGCTCGGCGACCGCGTCGGCGTTGGCTGGCACGGCGGCCATTGCTTCGAGTGCGACGCGTGTCGCCGCGGCCTGTTCCTCAACTGCGTCAACGCGAAGATCACCGGGATCAGCCACGACGGCGGTTACGCCGAGTACGCGGTCGTGCCGGCGGAGTCGGTCGCGCGCATCCCCGACAAGCTGTCCGCGATCGAAGCCGGCCCGCTGTTGTGTGCCGGCGTCACGACCTACAACGCGCTGCGCAACTCCGGCGCACGCGCGGGCCAGACCGTCGCGATCCTCGGCATCGGCGGGCTCGGCCACCTCGGCGTGCAATACGCGGCGCGCATGGGCTTTCGTACGATCGCGATCTCGCAAGGCGCGGACAAAGCGCAGCTCGCGCGCGAGCTCGGCGCGCACGAATATGTCGACACGAAGGCGACGCCCGCGGCCGATGCGCTCGATAAGCTCGGTGGCGCGGATATCGTGCTCGCCACGGCGCCGAACAGCGACGCGATCACCGCGACGCTCGGCGGGCTCAAGCCGCGCGGCAAGCTCGTGCTCGTCGCGGCACCGTTCACGCCGATGTCGATCTCTGCGATGGGATTATTGAGCGGCAAGGCGATCGCGGGTTGGCCGAGCGGCAGCGCGATCGATTCGGAGGACGCGATGGCGTTCAGCGCGCTGACCGGCGTGCGGCCGCGCGTCGAGACGTTCCCGCTCGCGCAGGCCGACCAGGCGTTCGCGCGCATGATGGAGAACCGGGTGCGGTTTCGCGCGGTGCTCGTCCCGTAGAGTTATCGATCCGAGCACGGGCGGGTGGTGAACGACGATGTAGCGCGCCGCCCGCCGGATGATGGTCGAAGTTGCGTATCATCGACGTGCGGTGCAAGACCGAACCGACGATAGGGTGCTCGTCCTCTCCGAGACGTTCCGCGCGTTCGCGGAGGTCACGACCGACTTCACCGCGTTGGTCGAGACCATCGCGCGCAAGCTGACCGAGCTGATCGGGGACGCGTGCGTCGTCGCGCTCGAGAATGACGATGGCGCGCTGTTCGGGCCGAGTGGCGCGTACGCCGGAGACCCCGCGGCGCGGGCGGCACTGCGCGACGCGCTGAACCGACGCAGCGAACGCGACGGCTCCGGCCAGTCCAATCGAGTCGCGCGGACCGGCGAGCCGATGCTGATCCCGGAGATCGATCCGAACGAGCTCGCCGAACGCGCGGAGCCGGCGTTTGCCGACGCGGTCCGCTTGCTCGGCATTCGCAGCTTTCTCTCCGTCCCGCTCGAGGTGCGCGGCCACCGACTCGGCGTGCTGTCGCTATTTCGCTATCTCCCGAGCAGTCCGCCGTTCGGTGACTACGAACGTGCGCTCGCGTTGAGCATCAGCGATCACGCCGCGCTCGCGATCTCGAACGCGCACCTCTTCGAGTCATTGCAACGCGAGCTCCGCGAGCGCCAGAAGGCCGAGGAACGCGCCAAGACGTTCGTCGCGTTGATCGAGAACAGCACGAACTTCATCGCGATGGCCGACCTGACCGGCCGCGTAAACTTCATCAACGCCGCCGGACGCGCGCTCGTCGGCCTCGACCCCGAAGTCGACGCCCACACGTTGACGCTCGCGGACCTCCACACCGCCGACGGCATGAAGCGACGCGAGCTCATTCGCGAGCTCGGCAGCTGGCAGGGCGAGGGCGTGCTGCGCCACGTCACGACGGGCGAGCTGATTCCCACGCAAGTCAGCTCGTTCCTGACCCGCGATACCGACGGCAAGCCGCTGTGCTTCGCAACCGTGCAGCACGATCTACGCGAGACCAAGCGGCTCGAGAGCGAGCTCCGTCAGGCCCAACGCATCGAAGCGCTCGGCAGACTCGCCGGCGGGGTCGCCCACGACTTCAACAACCTGCTGACCGTGATCCTCAGCTACAGCGCGATGCTCGCGAAGTCATTGCCGCGAGAAGGGCGCGGGCTGCGCGATGTCGAGCAGATCGAGCATGCTGCCGAACGCGCAGCAGAGCTCACGCGTCAGCTGCTCGCATTCAGTCGCCGGCAAGTGCTCGAGCCCAAGGCGCTCGATCTCGGCGCGACGGTGCGCGGCATGGACGCGATGATCCGACGGCTGATCGGCGAGGACATCGCGGTGCGGATCGTCACGTCCGATGCCGGCAGCCCGGTGGTCGCTGATGCCGGGCAGATCGAGCAAGTCGTCATGAACCTCGTCGTCAACGCGCGCGACGCGATGCGCGGCGGTGGTGCGTTGGAGTTGGTCACCGAGCGCGTCGAGCTCGATGCCGCCGCCGCCGCCGCGATCGGAATCGCGCCCGGCGCGTACAGCACGCTATCGATCAGCGATACCGGCACCGGTATCGACGAGCAGACGAAGGCGCAGCTGTTCGAGCCGTTCTTCACGACGAAGCCGCGCGGCGAAGGCACCGGCCTCGGGTTGTCCACCGTCATGGGCATCGTCGAGCAGAGCGGCGGTCACATCCGAGTCGACAGCGAGCTCGGACGCGGCACATCATTTCGCATCTATCTGCCGGCGACCACCGGCTCGCCTTCCGCGCGAGCCGCGACACCGCGCCCGAGTGCCGCGCCGCGCGGCATCGAACGCATCGTCGTCGTCGAAGACGAGCGCGAGGTCCGCGCGCTCGTCTGCATGGTGTTGCGCGACGCGGGCTACGATGTGGTCGAAGCGAACGATACCAACCATGCCCTCGAGCTTGCCGAAGACGGTGCCGACTTCGATCTGCTATTGACCGACGTGATCATGCCGGGGATGAGCGGACGCGAGCTCGCCGCGCAGGTGATGGCACGGCGCCCGACGACGCGCGTGCTCTACATGTCGGGTTACACCGACGACAAGCTCGGCCACCACGGCCTGCTCGATCCCGATGTCGAGCTGATCCAGAAACCGCTGACCCCCGACGCACTGCTGCGCCGCGTCCGCGCGGTGTTGACGCGCTCGACGTAACCGCGATCATTCGTACGTGACCGCGATGACCTCGACCTCGCCGCCGCGCGGCAGCTCGACACGGTCGCCGACACGCGCGCCCCACAGCGCACTCGCGAGCTCGGATTGGATACCGAGCCAACCGCGCTTGACGTCGGCCTCGATCGCACCCACGAAGCGATACGTGCGGCGCTCACCCGTTGCGGGCTCGATCACGACGGTGGCTCCGAGTCCTACCGTCTCGCGATCGCCGGGCCCGACGATCTGCGCGGTCGCGAGGTGCTCGGTCAGCTCGCGCACGCGATCCGGATCGCCCGACGAACGCAACAGCTGATCGAGCTCGGCGCGAGCGGCTATGGCACCTGCCGGCGTCAGGAAATTCGGGTCGGGTACCGGAATTCCTCGTCGGCTCGACGGCCGTGCCGGGACATCGTCGTCCTCCTTGGTAAACGCCTTGCTCACGAAGTGCATGGTAGCGCGCCACAGGAAGCCGCCCACTCGCGACTGCGTACTACCTCATCATGACGATCTTACGCGCCCTCATCCTCATGCTGTGCGTCGCGTGCTCGGCGTCGATCGATCCGAACGGAGGCGATGGCGGAGGCGGCGGAGGCGGCGGCGGTGGCGGCGGTGGCGGCGGCGGCGGCAGCGACAGCGGTACACCGACGACGCTCGCGCCCGGTCAGTCGACGATCTCGATGACCGTCGCCGGCCAAGCGCGCAGCGCGATCCTCTACGTGCCCGCAAACGCCACCTCGACCTCGCAGTTTGCGATCGCGTTGCACGGCAACGGCGACACCGACTCGAACTTTCTCGCGACGTCGGGCCTGAGGCAGCTCGCGGATGGGGACGGCACCGTGCTCGTCGTACCGCAAGGCATCACGCGCGACGTCGACGTCGTGCTCGTCGGTCAGACGATCCCGGGCATCGATTGGGACGCGTACAACTCCGCGGCGGACGGCAACATCGATCTGCCGTTCCTCGATGCGCTGCGCACGCAGGTCGTCAACACCCACCAAGTCGATGCGAACCACGTGTTCGTCTATGGCTACTCGCAAGGCGGCTACATGTCGTTCGAGTACGGGATGGACACCGGCGCCTCGCTGTCGTGCGCCGCCGTGCTCGCGGCCTCGAGCCCGTACGGCGGCGGCTCCGGCGATCCGTTGATCGGCGGCGCGACCCGCCAGCTCGCGGTGGTCTTGCAGATCGGCACCGCCGACAGCGCGTACAGCGCGGCGCAAGCCACGGCGGCCACGCTGCAAAGCGACGGCTTCCCGAGCCAGCTCGACTCGATCCAGGGCGCTGGCCACGTGCCGATTCCCGGAGACGTCTCGGTGCCTTGGGCCTATTGCCGCAGCAAGGCGCTGTAACAACGCGATCGCGACGCCGACCGAGCGCCCCCCGCGCAGTCACGGCTGGAATCGCTCGCGCCCGCACGGCGCGATGTTATATCCACGTGGTGATGACGAAACGGAGCGAGAGGCGCGCTCAAGAGCGAGCGCTGCGCCAGCTCGTGCGCGATCGCGAGAAGCTAGCCGGCCTGGTCGCTGGCGGCTCTGCCGATCATCCCATCGAAGTCGCGTCCGCGTCGGTGATCGAAGGCCGCGCGACCGCGACGCCGTGCGTGCAATGCAAGGGCGAATACCGCGTCGTCGAGCATCGCTCGGTCGCGCCCGGCCTGCGCGCGGTCGACGTCAGATGCCGGACGTGCCAGGTCGGCCGCACGCTGTGGTTTCGGATCGCGCCCGACGAGCCGAACTGATCGCGTTACTCCGGCAAGCTATCGACGCCGGGAGCGAGCGCGGAGGTCGCGCCGTTGTACGTGAGCGTCGCGCCGATATTCCCGCGCACGAACGCGACCGTGACCGTATCGCCGCTCGCGAGGCGAACGGTGACGGTCGAATCGTTCGCCGCGGTCGCCGAGACGACCGCGCCGTCGATGCCGATGACATGCAAGAATCGCTGATCGCCACCCGCGATCGTCTCATCGAGGCGATACCCGGTGCTGTAGTCGCCGCTCGGATCGTCGGCGTAATCGAACACCGAGGCGGTCGCTCCGGTCGGGGCGAGCCGTTGCACCGACAGCGCGTGCGCGCCGGTCGTCGTCGTCGTCGTGCCCGCGACGGTGGGCTGAGTGGGCAACGCGAGCTGCCACGTCTGTTGCGTGCTCGCGCCGGTGGTGACGCGGTCGTAGACGATCAGCGCGTTCGGTGGCAGGTACACGACCTCGCGCTGCATCAACGTGATCGCGCTATTGCCGTCATAGGAAGCGGTGACGTCAGCGGCCGCGTATGTCCACCCCGTGCCGGTATGCAGCGCCGCGAGCTGCGACGTGGTCGAGCCGATTTGTGCGATCGGCGAGCCGCCGTTGTCGACCCGCACCAAGCTATGCGCGGTCGTCTCTTGGCGCAGCCCGGAGTGCGAATCGATCACCGAATCCATCGCGAGCCAACCATCCTTGTAGATCATCAGCGCGCCTTGATCTTGGTGCGCGTGGGTTTCGGTGTATGGCCCGGCGGTGAGGTTGACCCAGGTCGCGTGCGTGTCCCAACCGGAGCGCGCGTAGAGCTGGCCGATCCCGGAGGCGTAATACGTCGGGTCGAGCTCGGACAGCGAGGTCGCCGCGACGTCGGCGTTGTCGTACAAGAAGTCATCCACGGCCATGAACTGCTCGCTCATCTCGGGCACGCTGCAGCCGGCGAGCAACGCTTGCACCGGACCGGCGAGCGTATCCCCCGGGTAGATCCGCACGAGCTCTTGGAGATACTGGCGGTGATAGTCGAAGAACGCGCCGGTCGATTCGCGCGCTTGGTCGCCGGTCGGTGCGACGTGATCCAGCGTGGGCAGTGTTTGATGCACGAATGCCAGCATCGACGCGCGCGTGTGCGGCGTCAGCGACGCCAGCGGCTCGCCCGTGGTCGCGTTCCAGAAGTCGTACAGCTGCCACAAGTTGCGCATCGACACGCCATAGCCGGTGCCCTCGCGCGACCCGCCGCCGACGAGCTGGCTATCGAACTCCGGCATCAATTGGTCGAGCACCTTGGTCTCGCGGAATTGCACGAGCCATTGGTCGGCCTGGCTGTCCTCGCCGTTCGCGGCGAGCCCGACGAGCATCGTCGCCTCGAGAAACGAATAGTAATAGTTGTCCAACGGATCGTTCGTCGCCCAGCCGTCCCACGGCATCGCGGTCGTCCCCCACTTTGCCGCTGGTGGATTCCACACGTTCCAGATCGCTTGATCCGCGTACGCGAGCCAGCGCGTCTTCTGCGAAGCGCTGAGCGATGCATTGCACCAATCGTAGGTGAGCGCGACGTCGGCGAGCATCGGCCCGATCTGGAGATAGCTATCGCCGGCCACGCCCGGCGCGCTGCCCGCCGCGATCGCCGCTTCGGCCGCGCCGACCTGTGTCTCGACCGCGGCCACTGCGGCAGGGCAGTACTGCGGATCGTTCGTCAGCGCGCCGAGCAAGGCGGCGTTCCACGCAGAGAAGTTGTAGTACGCATCGCCCCCGACCCAATTGTCGACGAGCTGTTTGAAGCGCACCGCGGCCGGACGACTCGAGGCCAGCGCCGCCTGTAAGCGCGCCGCGTTCGGGCCGAGATAGATCCGCGGGTGTTGGGTTGGATAGACCGGCTGGACATCGACCCCCGAACCCGAACCTCCCGCGCCTCCGCCATCACTGCCGGAACCGTCGTCGCCGCCCGCGCCGCCACCGCCACTGCCGCCACTGCCGCCACTGCCGATCGAGCCGTTACATCCGCTGCCACCGAGCGCGAGCGCACTCGCGATCAAAACAACAACTCTTGCCTGTGTCATCGGTGCACGGAGTTACTGGAGCGCTCACCTCCAGTCGCTGTGTTTTTTCTCCGACACGACGGCACATTGGAGCACTGCGCGTAATCGCACGTGCGGTCCTCGACGGAGATGCCTCACTCGCGCGAGTGCGCGCGCGATCGCGGTTACGAATCTCGATCGCTCCGATCGAGAAGAAAAAGATCTAACTCACCGTCGGAATCGGCCTCATCCTCGAGCGGATCCCAGCAATTCGCGCGCGCGTCGTCGCGCGGATCATGCGATCAACCAGCAGCCGCTGCGGAGGTGTGGACCGCGGCTACGTGAACAGCTTGAACATCCACTTGAGCATGCGCGAGACCTTCGGGCCGTACGGCGGATAGACCGTCTTCAGCATATCGATGCGGCCTTGGCGCAGCACGGCGCGCTCGTGCGAGAACGCCTTGAAGCCATAGAACCCGTGGTAGTTGCCGGTCCCGCTCGGGCCGACGCCGCCGAATGGCAGGTGCGGGTTCGCGAAGTGGATCAACGAGTTGTTGACGCAGGTCCCGCCCGCGGTCGTGTTGTCGATGATCTGGTCGACCGCCCGCGGATCGGTCGCGAACACGTAGAGCGAGAGTGGCTTGTCGCGCGCCGCGATGAACGCCGGCACGTCGGACAGCTTCTTGTAGGTCATCACCGGTAGGATCGGACCGAAGATCTCCTCGGCCATCACCGGCTGCTCCGCCTTGACGTTCGTCAACACGGTCGGCGCGATGTAGCGCTCCGTCGCATCGGTCCCGCCGCCGATCTCGACCTTGGCGCCCTGGCCAACCGAGTCGTCGAGCATCTTCTTCAACCGATCGAAGTTGCGGGTGTTGATCACGCGGCACAGGTCGGGTGACTTCTTGCGATCGTCCTCGCTCGCGCCGTACATCGTGGCGATCGACTTGCGCAGCTCGCCGACGAGCTCGGCTTCGCGCTGTTCCGAGACGAACACGTAATCCGGCGCGATGCAGGTCTGGCCGGCGTTGACGAACTTGCCCCACACGATGCGGTTCGCGGTGAGCGCGATGTCCGCCGAGTCGTCGACCACGACCGGTGACTTGCCGCCGAGCTCGAGCGTGGTCGATGCGAGGTGCTTCGCGGCCGCTTCCGCGACGATGCGGCCGACCTTGGTCGAGCCGGTGAAGAAGAAGTGGTCGAACGGCAGCGCGAGCAAGCGCTGAGTCTCGGCCGGTCCACCTTCGACGACGGCAACTTCGTCTTCCGAGAACACCGCGCCGAGGAGCTCGACGATCACCTTCGCGGTGTGCTCGGTGAGCTCCGATGGCTTGCAGACCGCGCAATTGCCCGCGGCGATCGCGGCGACCAGCGGCGCGATGATCAACTGGAACGGGTAGTTCCACGGTCCGATGATCAACACGACGCCCCTCGGCTCGTAGTTGATCTGGCTCCTCGTGCCGAACAGCGCGAGCGGCGTGGTCACCGACTGCGGCTTCATCCACTTGCGCAGCGACTTGATCGCGTCTTTGAGCTCGACGAGCGACGCGTAGATCTCGGTGATATCGACCTCGGTCGGTGACTTGCGGAAGTCTTTGAACATCGCATCGCGGATCGCGGCTTCGCGCTCGACGATCGCGGCGCGCAACTTCTCGAGCTTCGCGATGCGCTCGGTCGCGGTCGAGCGCTTGACCTTCGCTTGGTTCGCGCGCTGCTTGTGGAACAGCTTCTCGATCCGGTCGTCGTCGCTAGCGATCGCATGGGTAGCCATACGGCAAGCCTCACACTCGAAGGGCCGGCTGGCAATCGCGATCGCGCGTTGTCTCGGCGACGGTGCGGGTTACGGGCGCGCATGTGCGCGAGGGTCACATCGGATCGGCGCAGCATCGAAACCCGGTCGAGTAGTCGCGATAGCTGACGTCGTGCGCGGTCGTCGCGTACAAGCAGCCGTTGCCGTTCTCGACCGTATCGACGTAATAACCACCGCGGAACGTGCCGGATGGATCCGCGGTCCACTCGTGGACGTTGCCCATCATGTCGTACGCGCCTTCGGCGGTGACGCAGCCGGGTTCGGCGCCGGTGCGATCGAGCCCGGCGGCCTCTTGGTTCAAGCACGGGCTGTCGAGGTGCGAGTAGATCCAGCTGTCGGTCGTGCCGTACAGCTCGATCGCGGGATGCACGGCACGCGCGTCGTTGCACACGCCCGGCTCGCGCGTGTTGCCGTAGGGGTACGTCGTCATCGTCGGGCCCTGACACGCGCGCAGCCATTCGGCGTCGGTGCACAGCCGCTTGTTCGAGGCGGCGCACGCCGCGCTCGCATCGAGTTGCGAGATGTACGCCTGCGGCACCGCGCCACCCAGCGAGACCGCGCGCACGGTGTGGCCGGTCGGATCGAAGTACGGCGACCACGGTTGCTCGGAGCCGCTGACCATTTCGACGAGCGACGCCTCGAACCGGTCGACGCAGAACGCCGCGGTTCCGTCGACGTGCACCATCCCCGCCGGACAGCCGTTATCGCCAGGCTGTTCCACGAGGCACGCGTTCGGTTGCGGCACCGTGTCGGGATCGCATTCGATCGCGTCGGCGAACCGCGGCGAGCAACACTCGATGTTGACCGGGCCAGCGCATTGCCCGGCGACCGATTCGCGCGAGCCGTAGCACAGGCTGACGTCGAGGCACGAGCCCGGGATCGTGCCGTTCAGACATGCCGGTGCGCTGCTCGCGGGGGCGGCGTCGACGGTGATCGGCGGCTCGCATCCAGCATCGCCGATCGCATCGGCCGCGCCGTCGCTCGGTGCTGCGTCGTGCGGGGCGTTACCGCGCCCGCCGCAGGCGACGAGCGCGACGACCAAGACAGCCCGCGTCACCATCGCTCCGCAGTATAGGCCCGCGTTCATGGGGCGCGGCGCCCCGTCGACGTAGGCCTAGGTGGGACGGCGGTCCCTGACGAGCAACTCGGAATCTCCATACAATGATGGCGTGCGTTCGAACTATCTCGCGTCGTCGCTGTTGTTGCTCGTCGCGTGCGGTCACCACGGAGCGGACACCGGCGACGCGGGCGGGGCCGACGGCGTGACCACGCCCGATGCGTTTGCAGGACCGTGGGCCGACTTCCCGGTCGATCCGATCATCGACCCGAGCGCACCCGCGAATTCGGCGACGCTATTCGGCGCGGCGGGCACCGGCGCGACGACCGGCGGACCGTGCATGGTCGAGCCCGAGGTCGGCACGCTGTATCCGCAGAACTGGTTGCGGCCGCGGTTCTCGTGGATCGCGACCGGCACGGAGAACTTGTTCGAGATCCGGCTCACCGCCGCGAATCAGATCAACCCGCTCGTCGTGTACACGAGCGCGAGCACCTGGACGATGCCCGCCGATATCTGGGTCCGGCTCAGCGCCGACACGGTGGAGCAACCGATCGCGATGACGGTGCGCGGCGCGACCTACGACGGCATGTCCGCGTTGACGAGTGGTCCAGAGATCGGGTCGATGGGCGACATCGCGGTCGCGAACGCGCAAGCGCCGGGCGCGATCGTTTATTGGACGACGAGCGGCGGCACCGCGTTGCGCGGCTTCCATATCGGCGACGAAACCGTCACGACGATCGTGCAGCCCGCCGACGATGCTCCGGCGACGAAGTGCATCGGTTGCCACTCGTCGACGCCCGACGGCACGTTCGTCGCGTACTCCGCGAGCCAGAACGCCGGCAATGGTGACCCGACCGCGCTCGGGTTCCTGAGCTCCGACGCGATGGGCACGCGGCCGAGCTTCATCACCGCGTCGGCACAGACGATGATGGCCCGATCGGGTCAAGAGTCGCCGACGTTCTCGAAGCAGCATTGGCAGCCGGGCGACCGCACCGCGGTCAACATGTTCACGGTCGGCGGCAAGTTCGAGATCATGTGGACCGATCTCGAGGCGAGCTCGACCGCGCAGAACACCGGGTGGGGCGTGGTCGCGCGCGGCGGCGACACCGGGGCCGCGGCCTACGCGTCGTTCGCGCGGACCAGCGATCAACTGCTGTACGTCAGCGCACCGACGGTGGCCTCGGGCGTCACGGTCAGCCATGGCGACTTGATGACCGTCCCATATGGCGCGCGCGCGGGCGGCACCGCGAGCCCGCTCGTAGGAGCGAACACCGCGACGTACAACGAGTACTACCCGACGTTCTCGCCCGACGATAAGTACGTCGCCTACAACCGCGTGCCCGATGGCCAGTCGAGCTACGCGAACACGCAAGCCGAAGTGTTCGTGATCCCGACCGCCGGTGTCACCCCGACGCGCATCGCCGCAAACGATCCGACGGCTTGCAGCGGCAAGACCAGCCCCGGCATCGAGAACAGCTGGCCCAAGTGGGCGCCGCAAGCGACCGTCGACAACGCGACCGGCAAGACCTATTACTGGCTGACGTTCTCGTCGACGCGCACCGGCGGCATCCCGCAGTTGTTCGTGACACCGGTGATCGACGACGGTAGCGGCACGCTCCAGACCTATCCGGCCCTGTATCTGTGGAACCAACCCGCGACCGACCACAACCACACGCCGGCCTGGGATAACTTCCAGCTCGTCATCCAGTAGCTCAGCGCGCCGCGACGAGCGCACCGCGCGGAAGCCGCGCCGCCGCTTCGACCAGGCTGTACGGCGTCGCCGCGCGCAGCGCCTGCACCGCGACCTCGAGGCGGCCGTGGATCTGTCCATTCATCGCAGCGATCGCGAGCTGCGGCGAGAGCGTCGAATCGGCGTCGAGCCTCAGCACGCCTTGCACCATTGCGATCTCCGGCACGGTCAGGCCGGAGTCGAGCATCCACGCGAACAGCGGGCCGCTGTGGACGTCGGCGAGCCGCAGCTTGTTGTTCGTGCGCACGGCGGCATCGACCAGGTCGCCGCGCCCGGACTGAAAGATCAGCTCCGCCATCGGGCAGCGCACGCCGCGCTCGTCGCGAAGCTCGCTGACTGGATATGACGTCTTCGGATCGATCGGGAACACGCCGGCCTGCTCGTAGCGCTCGAGCGCCGTGATCATCTCCGCGCGATGGACGCCGAGCGTCGCGATCGTGAGCGGCGATGCGCTCGCCGGTGCGGCCGGCGATGCGGTCGCCGGTGCGACCGGTTTCGGGACCGCTGCGCATCCGGCAAGCACCGCCAACGCGAGACATGAAGCTTTGACCGTCATGGCTAGACGATGCCGCATGGCTGCGCGCACGCGAGTAAGGCCTACGTAAGCTCGCGAGCGCGCAGCGCGCAGCGCAAATGCTCGGCAGGAGCGGCAATGGGAACGACGACGCGAGGCCGTACTTGTTCTGTCAGGCGCGGTCGCCGGCGAGATCGAGGAACGTATAGCGATCGCGGATCTCGCGCGCGTGCGCGACCGCGGCGTCGAACAGCGCGTCGGGGTAGCCGAGCTCGATCGCCGTCGTCGGAGCACCGGCGGCGGTGAGGATCTGCACGATGCGGTCCGGCGTCGTCGAGATCGCGCCGAGGCGCGCGCGGAATTCGGGCCAGCGAACGGCGAGGCGCGCATTGACCTCGTCGGCCGCGGCGCGATCGAGCGCCTTGGCCGACAGCTCTGGCCAGGCCGCGTCGCCGAACGCCGGGCCGAAGTGCGCCACGACGCTGTCCCGCGTGATCGCGGTCGGCTCGACGTACGGCGGCTCGGTGCGAGCGAGCAGCTCGGCTTGGATGCGAGCGACCGCGATCGTCGCGACCCCGACCTGTTCGCCGTGCAGCGGCTCGGGGATGTGCGCCGGCCGCATCATCTCGAGGTAGTGGCTGATCATGTGCTCGCCCTGGCTCGCCGGGAAGCTACCGCCGACGAGCGTCATGCCGAACCCGGACAGCACGAGCGTGCGCGCGAGCGATCGCATCGCGGCCAGGTCGCCGCCGACGAGCGCCGCGGCATTGCCGAACAGCGTCGCCTCGTCTCCCGCGAGCAACTCGAACGGCACCGCGCGATACGGCCGATCGCGCAGCAGGTGCGCCATCAGCCAGTCGGCTTGCGCGGTCGGGCGACACACGCTGTCGCCGAGCCCGGCGCGAATCAACCGAGCCGGTGCCGCCGCGAGCACGCCGAGATCGAGAAATACGCCGACTGGGGTGCGCGCGCGCACCGAGCGCTTGAACCCCGCCTCGCTCACCGATGCGCTGACCGAGGTGTAGCCGTTCATCGAAGGCGCGGTGCCGAACACGAGCTGCGGGACGTCGCGAGCGAGCGCGACCATCTTCGACAGATCGTTGATCGTGCCGGACCCGACCGCGACGACCGCCGCGACGTCCGGCTCGAGCGTCGCGATCAACTTGTCGATCGTCGTGCGATCGCAGTGCGGATGATGTGGCAGCTCGATCCGCTGCACCGCGAACCGCGCCTCGAGCGCGGTGGCGACGCGCTCGCCGAGCGCCGCGTAGGTCTCGGGATCGCCGATCATCGCGAGCTTGCCGGCGACCCCCGCGGCCGCCACGAGCTCGACCTCGCGGCCGGCGAGCGAATCTTCGATCGCGATCGCGCGCGATTCACACGCGAGCAGCTCGCCGGTGTCCGGATCGGGATACGCCCCCGCCAGCAGCCGCGCGATCGGGTCGCTAGCGGCAGGCATCGAGGATCGCTCTCAGCTGAGAGCGCAGCCCGCCCATGAGCGGTGAGAACGAGCCGTCGAACGCGGCGGAGCCGATCGTGAATGCGTCGGCGCCTGCGGCTGCGAGCGCGCGAATCTGCGCGGGCGTCGCGACGCTGCCGGCGACGAGCAGGTAACCGGGCGTGCCCCGCCGCGCCGCCCGCACCAGCTCGATCGGATCCGCTTCGGTCGCGCGATACGCGAGCAAGTCGACGCCGGCGCAGCCTTTCGCCGCGAACCGGCGACAATCGGCTTCGACGTCCTCGGGCGTGCCGCCGAGCTTCGTCGGATGGCCTACCGGCTTGCCAGGGAACGGGTGATATGTCGTGGCGCTGCCGGCGAGGATCTGCAGCACGTCGTCGACTTGGGTGCCGCCGAGCAGCCGCTCGACCCCGATGTCGCGCGCGACCCGCGCCGAATTCAAGCTCGCTTCGACCGACGTGCTGACGACCTCCATGTACGTCGTCGCACCTTGCGCGCGGATCTGCACGACGAGCTCGCGCAGCACCTCGGGTGGTACGCCGACATCCTTGAACCCGATGTGACCGAGGCCGATCGGCCGGATGTCTTCGAGCACCTCGAGACAGTCGGGGACCGTCTGGTCGGAGCGCGTCAACATGAAGACGAAGTCCACGCAGCTCGGATCGTATCACGTGCCGCGCGCTTGTTTGGCGCACAGCTCGACGAGCTGGTCGACGATCCAGCGATGGGCCGGGCCGAGCGTCGCATCGCGGCGGTAGATCACGGCGAGCCGCAGCACGTGCTCGTCGCGCGCCCAGTCAGCCGGGCGGAGCTCGACCAGCCGGTCGCGCTCGAGATCGCGACGCGCGAGGTGCTCGGGCAGATTCCCCCAGCCGAGTCCGGCGCGCAGCATCGCGTGCTTGGTATGGAGATCGTCGACCCGCCACGTCCGGGTCGACAGCACGGCTTGGTCCGGTACGCCGCTCGTCGTGCGCTCCGCGAGCACGATCTGGACGTGTTGCTCGAAGGCGTCGCGCGCGATCGCACCGCGCAGCTTCGCGAGCGGGTGGCGTGCCGCGGCGACCGGCACCATCCGGATCGGCGCCAGCGTTCGGCGCTCGAGGCTCGGCCCGGTCGCGAGCGGAGTCGCCACGCCGAGCGTCGCGCTGCCGTCGAGGACTCGCGCCGCGACCGCCGACAGCGTCTGAACATCGATGCGCAGGTCCACCGCCGCAAACTCGCGCGCGAACCCTCGCGCCATCTCGATCAGCGCGGCGGTCGGAAAGATCGCATCGACGCACAACGCGACCGACGCCTCGACCCCGCGCACCATCCCGGCGGCGAGCCGGCGCAACGCATCGACCTCGCCGAGCACGCGCCGCGCCCTCCCGAGCACCGCCTCGCCTTCGCGTGTCAGCGTCGCGACGCGATGCGTGCGGTCCCACACCGCGACGCCGAGCTGGCTCTCGAGGTTCGCCATCGCGGTCGACACCGCCGACTGGACCCGCCCGAGCTTGCGCGCCGCGGCCGAGAAGCTGCCGCTGTCGACCACGGCCGACAGCATCCGCAGCTGGTCCAGCGTGATCGGGTCGAGCATGACCATCAATCTATCAGATGGATGTCATCTATCGATTACCGATTCCGTAGATGCCACGCGATGGCCATGATTTCGCGCTACAGGAGCTATCGCAACCCATGCTGACCATCCGCAAAGCCGCCGACCGAGGCCACGCCCGCCACGGTTGGCTCGATTCCCACCACACGTTCTCGTTCGCCGACTACTACGACCCGGACCACATGGGGTTCCGCGCGCTGCGCGTGATCAACGACGACCGGGTCGAAGGCGGCCGTGGCTTCGGCGCGCACCCGCACCGCGACATGGAGATCATCTCGTACGTGCTCGACGGCGCGCTCGCGCACAAGGACTCGACCGGCACCGGCGCGGTGATCAAGCCCGGCGACGTCCAGCGCATGAGCGCCGGTACCGGCGTCACGCACAGCGAGTTCAACGCGTCGCCCGCGGACGAGGTGCACTTCTTGCAGATCTGGCTGATGCCGAACCAGCGCGGGATCGAGCCCGGCTACGAGCAGAAGACGTTCACCGACGCCGACAAGCGCGGCAAGCTCGTGCTCGTCGCCTCGCCCGATGGCACCGACGGCAGCGTGACGATCCACGCCGACGCGAAGGTCTACGCAGGCGTGCTCGGCCAGGGCGACACGACGACGTTCGCGCTACCCGCCGGCCGTCATGCGTGGGTCCAGGTCGCGCGCGGCGAGCTGACGCTCAACGGCGAACCACTCGGCGAGGGCGACGGCGCCGCGATCAGCGACGTGCGCGACCTCGCGTTCGCCGGGGTCGACGAAGCGGAAGTGCTCGTGTTCGATCTCGGGTGATCAGTTGCCCTTGATCGTGACGACGCCGTTGCCGGCCTGCACGCCGTCGCTGCCGGTCGGGTTCGCGCCGGGGTTGAAAGAGCCGCCGCCGCCGCCAGCACTCCAGTTGGGCTGACTGGCAGCCGCCACCGCCGCCCGAATAGCCACCACCACCGCCGCCAGCACCGGCGGTGTATCCGGGGAAGATGCTCGAACCGCCGCCGCCGCCGAACCCGCCGGGGGTAGCGCCGCTGCCGCCCGCCGCGCCGTCGGCAGGATCGAGCCCGCCATCGCCCGGAGTGCCGCCTGTCTCCACATCTCCATTGCCGCCGTCACTCAAGAACCCGGCGCCGCCGCCGGGTGTCGCGACGCTGTCTATCGGGTCGGTCGAGCAGCTAGCGCCACCGCTGCCGCCGGTGCCGCCAGCGCCAACGTTGCCATTGTCGCCGTCGGTCGAGGCCGTTCCGTCGGGCGTTGCTACGCCCGGCATGCCTGGCAACGGACCGGTGCAACAATTGCCCGCGCCGCCACCACCGCCGCCCGCCGCGATCACGAGCGAGCCGTCGGCGTGTAGAACGAACGTGCCGCCGCCGCCGCCGTTGCCGCTCGCCGGCGTGCCGCCCACGATGATCGTGAGCGTCTCCCCCGGCGTCACCGCGATCGTGCTCGTCACGCTCGCGCCGTTGCCACCGGCGGTCGTCGCACTGCCGCCCGCAGCCCCAGCCGCGGTGAACGTGAGCGCGCCGCACGTGGTCGGTACCTGGAAAGTCACCGGCGCACCGCTGTAATCGATCTCGATGTCGACGTCGCAGAAGTACGGCGTACACACTCCCGCCAAGCACCCTTCGCCCGGCCCGCACTGCATGCCGACGTCGCCGCCCGCGCAGTCGGTCGCGCCACAGAAGTTCACGTCGGTCTGCGGATCGATGCACGCGCTGTTGCACTCGAGCCGGGTCGCGTCGCACGACAGCGCGCAGTTGCCGGTACCGTCGCACACGAAGCCGTCGGCGCACGCGGTGCCGATGTCTCCGCCCGCGCAGTCGGTCGCGCCGCAGAACCGGCGATCGGTCAGCGGGTCGACGCATTGCGCGCCGCACACGAGCTCGGTCGACACGCATTGCTGCGCGCAGTGGCCGGTGCCGTCGCACACACTGCCGGTCGGGCACGGTGTGCCGACGTTCGCGCCAGTGCAATCGCCGCTCGCGCCGCAGAACTGATTGTCGGTCAACGGGTCGACGCATTGCGCGCCGCACTCGAGCTCGCCAGCGACGCACGACACCGCGCATTGCCCGGCGCTGCACACTTCGCCGGTGGGACACTGCGTGCCCGCGTTCGCGCCGGAGCAGTCTGCGCTCGCACCGCAGTAGCGAGGGTCGGTCTCCGGGCTGATGCATTCGCCCGCGCATTCGACCTCGCTCGCCGCGCACGTCGCGGTGCACGCGCCGCTGCTGCACAGCATGCCGCCGGGACACACGGTGCCGCACGCGCCGCAGTTCTGGGTGTCATTGATGGTATCGGTGCAGGTCGAGCCGCACAGCTCGAACGGCGCCGGGCAGCTCGCGGCGTCGGGCGGCGCCAGTCCGTTATCTCCGCACGCCCACAGCCCGAAGACGCATGCGACGACCACGGAGATCCTGCTCATCGTCGATCACGTTATCAAACCGCCGCAACGAAGGAAAGCGAGGGAGCCCCGGGGATACCCGACGACAGTTGAGTCCCCATCGCGCGATCGATTAGGCTTTGCGGTCAAATGCAGCGCAGTACTCTCGGATTGGCTGTCCTCGCCGCCTGCGGTGGTGGCGGATCTCACAAGCTCGCGGATGCGTGCCTCGCGAGCGGCACCGTCACCGCGACCATGACCGGGCCGAGCGACTACGCTTGTCACGACCCGTATATGATGAGCCTCACGGTCGTCAACACCGGGTGCGATCCGGTCGTCGTCCAAGGCATCACGCTGTCGGCGACGACCTCTGGGACCGGATGCGAAGCGCCCGGCGATTTCACGTACCAACCGCAAGTCGCGGTGGTCGAAGGCGGCCAGACGGCAGTCGTCTTGGCTTTCACCGGCAACCAGTTCTGCTGCCGCACGATGGACTGCCCGACGCCGTTTCAGTGCGACGACACGTTCACCGCGACGATCAACACCGACGGCGCACCGATCGTGGCGACCAACTCCGCCCACCTCTCGCTCGACGGCTGCGACGTGATCTGCCCGTAAGTCCTCGGGATCGTCGTCACGCAACTTTGGCGGCCCCGGGCCGATACCGCCCGCATGACGAACCCCGCGCTGGCGATCTACACCGAGCTACCGACCGAGCCATCTCTCGCCGCCACGTCGACGGCCGCGGCGGCGGAGCGAGCGCTTCGCACGACGGTGACCGAGAGCGTGTCGCCCGCCGCCGAGCGCGCGTTGCTCGCGATCCTCGACGCCCCGCCGCAACCCGGTGAGACCTTGAACGCCGCATATCACCGCAAGGAGCGCGAGCTCGGCACCGCGTTCGCCAAGCTCGCGGTGAGCGAAGCGCGTGCCTTGGTGCGCCGGCTGACGACGCGGCGAGTGGATGACGGGCTCGCGGTTCGATTCGGCCGTCTCGTCGCCGATCGCCGCCATCGCTTGCTCGCGTTCCTCGGCGATGCGCGCCGCCGCGAAGCGCTCGCGCGAATGATTCGTTAAGCCGCCGGCAAGTCGAACGTGAACACCGTACCGGTTCCGACGACGCTGCGCACGAGCAGCTGGCCCTGGTAGCTCTCGACGATCGCCCGCGCGACCGATAGGCCGAGCCCGGTGCCGAGCTCTTCCGGTTTCGTCGTGAAGAACGGCTCGAAGATCTTCGGCAGATCGGCGGGGTCGATGCCGCGACCGTTGTCGGCGACCGAGCACACGACGCGGCCCAGCGTCGCTTCGGGATCGACCTCGATCGTGATCGCGCCGCTGCCGGGCACGCTCGCGTCGCCGGCATTGAGTATGAGATTGACCATGATCTGCTCGATCCGCGCGCGATTGACCGTGACCATGCACGGCGCCTCGCCGAGGCGGAGGTTCACGGCGATCCGATGGAGCTTACCCGCCCCTTCGAGCATCGCGACCACGCCACGCACGACGTCGCGCAGATCGAGCGGGGTGGCGTGATCGGGGCCGGGCCGCGCGAGCTGCATCATCCGGTCGCCGTGCATCTTGATGTGATCCGCGACGCGCTCGAGGTCCGGTAGGATCGTGCGCAGGATCGCCTCGATGTCGGCGTCGTCCTCGATCGCGATGCGTAGGTCATCGACCGCGCCGATCTGGATCTGGGCGATATTGCGCAGCTCGTGTCCGACCCCACCGGCGAGCGTGCCGAGCGTGGAGCGGCGCTCCGCGAGCAACAGCTGAGTCCGCGTGGTCTCGAGCCGTTCTCCGATCGTCGTGAGCGCGGCACGCAACTCGGCTTCCGCAGCACGCCGGCGTGCGATCTCGCGCTCGCGGTCATCGAGCAGCTGTCGCCTCTGGCGCGCATCGCGGCCGACGAGCACGATGCCCTTGAGCTCGCCACCGTCGCCGAGCACCGGCGCACCGGTCATCGACATCGGAATACGTTCGCCGGCCTTGGTCACCAACCAGGCGGTGTCGCGCCGCATGATGTCGCCATCGGCAATTCTCTTACGTGCGCCCGTCCGGATCCCGGACGACGCGTCATCGAGGATGCTCGCGATGGGCATCGCCGCGAGCTCGACGGCGGTGAAGCCGGTTAGCAGCTCGGCTGCGGCATTATGGTGCAGTAAGTGGCCCTCGACATCGACCACGAAGACCACATCCACCATCGCCTCGAGGACGTGTTCGATCATCGTGCGTTCTCGTTCTCGGAATTCTTCTGAACCTACCACTGCTGGTGGATGAAAAAGCGAAGCTCCACCACGCGTGGCTAGAGAACAGGTCCCGGTTGGTCGATATGTGAAAAGAGTGTCTCTCTCCGAATCACTGGGGGCGTTAGGTGGCTTGATCCGGATGACGCGGACCGCGAACGGGCTGACTCAGCAAGCGCTCGGGGAGCGCGCCGGTCTCGGAGGGAAGTACGTCAGCGAGATCGAGCGCGGCACGCGCGACTTGCCGTTCAGCACGCTGCACGCCTTGGTCGAGCACGGCCTCGCGTTGCGGCTCGAGATCTCGTTCCCGCATCGCAGTATCTCGCGCGCGAGCAGTCACCCGCCGCTGCCGCGCGCGATCGAAGAGCTCGCGCGCAAGCTGGCCGCCTTGCCTCGTGAACGGCAGCGGGCGGTCGTGGCGCTCGTCAAGGCCGTGTTGCGACTCGCCAGCGGCTGACTTGACCGCCGGCAACTCGACTTGCCGGAGCGGTCGAACCTCCCGGGATCACATAGCTGCAACCTTGGTGCGCTGCGTGCAAATACGCTCCTCGCCATGCAAATCAGCTCCAGCTTCGGCGGTTCGGTCGATGACGCCCAGTGGGCGCACGACACGCTCGAGCGCGAGCGCGAGTCGGTCACCCATATCTACTTCAAGCCGCCGACCGAGTCCGAGGAGCTGCCGCTCACCTATCCGATGGTTCGCAGCTTCGAGGTCAGCGACGACCGTTTCACGATGCCGACGTTCCGTCCGAATGCGACGCGGATCTCGCGAACCCACGCGATTCGTCGCGTGACCCCGCCGAGCTACCTGCGCATCGCGCTTGCCGCAGCGTGCGTCCTGTTCGGGATCATGATCGGCGGCCTGATCGCCTTCGGCGGTCACAGCAGCTCGAACGCCGAGGCCGCCCCGCTCGCGACACCCGCGGCGAAGCCGATCGCTGCGAAGCCGACGCTCGCTCCTGCGCCGAAGCAAGTCGCGGTCGCGCCGGTTCCCGCTGCCACCGTCACACCGGCGCCGCCGTCTGCTCCGCCCGTGACGCACCCGACGCTCGCCGTCGTGCGGGTCGAGACTCAGCCCGCCGGGGCGACCGCGATGCTCGTCGACGGTGGCAAGACGACGCTGATCGGCACCACGCCGGTCGACGCCGAGCTCGATCGCACTCGCGAGTACGACGTGATCCTCACGCTCGAAGATCACGAGACGCACATCGAGCATGTCGATCCGAGCACGAACCAACACGTCCTCGTGGTGCTCGCCGCTGAAGCAGCCCCTGCGCCCGCGCCCGCACCGGTGCATCATCACCACAACGCGAAGAAGGTCGAGCACACCGTCGTCGCCGAGAAGCCGGCCGCGACCGGCTCGCTCAAGGTCTCGAGCAAGCCGCCGTGCTCGATCGTCATCGATGGCAAGACCACGGGCCTGACCACCCCGCAAGCGGCGCTCGTAGTCGCGGTCGGCCATCACGACGTGACGCTCGTGAACGCCGAACAGGGCATTCACCTGACCACCGAAGTCGAGATCAGCGCGGACCGCACGACCCAGCTCGTTCAAGACTTCACGAAGTAGATTCGCCCACCGGGGTCGCCCCGATCGGAGCGACGTCGGCGCCGATGATCGCGAGCGCGCCCGCATGAGCTGCGCTGATCGCGAGATCC
This sequence comes from uncultured delta proteobacterium, assembly GCA_963848295.1. Taxonomy (GTDB): domain Bacteria; phylum Myxococcota_A; class Polyangia; order Haliangiales; family Haliangiaceae; genus JABFXX01. The sequence continues at coordinate 2,623,721 of CAWKDB010000010.1, forward strand.
TGCACGTGCACCGCGGTGCCGGCGACGACGGCATGATCCGCGATCACCGACACTGTCGTCAGATCGTCGAGTAAGCCGAGGCCAGTCGCCTTGAGGCACGCTTCCTTGCGGCACCAGATGCGCAGGAACGCGCGGCGATCGGTGCAAGCGGCCTCTGCGGGCGAGAGCACGAGTGGGATCAGCGCCGTGACGTCGAGCGCCGCCGCGAACCGCTCGATGTCGACCCCAACCGGCGCGTCGTGCGCCACCGCGAGCAGCGCGAGGTCCTCGGCGTGCGACAGGTTGTGGTGCACGCCATCGAGCATCGGCTTGCCACGCGCGCCGCGCGCGAACCGCAACGCGGCGGGCGGCGCGCCGACGTAGCGAGCGAGCAGGCCACGCGTCATCGCGTGCTGGACGATGTACGCGTCGCGCAGCTCGGCGGTCGCGAACCGGCGCGCCGCCGCCCGTTCGTCGTCGGACAGCGCTGCCGCGAGTGGCCCCGGGTCCTGACGACATGCGAACCGCCAGACGTGGACGACGCCGGCGCGCAGAGGCCACGGCTCGGAGGCGTTCGCGAACAGCGTCGCGATCACGCCGGGATGTCTTCGACTTTGCGCACGTCTCGTACCGAGCTGGCGGCGATGAATCCGACGAACAGCACGACGCCCATCACGCTGAACAAGGCTCCCATCATCGACGTCACCGACGAGCCCCAGATCGCGCTCGCATCAGCGCGCTCGAATACCGCGGGCACGAGCCGATCGGTGAGGGGGCCGGCGAGCAGGAACGACACCGGGATCGTGATGTCGGCGACGAGCCGCATCGTCGAAAGCACGCGGCCCTGCAGGCGCTCGGGCACCTTCATCTGCCAGATCGTCATGATCGACGCGTTGCCGATCGTCATCATCACCGCGATCAAGATGTTGAGCCCGCCGAGCGTGTACGGATCGCGCGAGAACCCGTACGCGATGTAGATCAGGCCGAGGATGATCGCGGTCCACAAGAACTGCTGGATGTTCGAGAACCGCTTGCTCAGCGCGCCGTAGACGAGGCCGCCGAGGATCATCCCGGCGCCGAACAGGCCGTTCGTGACGCCGTACGCGCGCTCCGACAGAAAGCTCAGCGCGTAGGGCGCCATCAACACCATGCCGATGCTGATGAAGAAGTTCGCGAACGTAGCGACGAGCAGGAACTTGAACAGCGGCTTGTGGTTGTAGATCCAGCGAATGCCGTACAGCGAGTCGCGGAGCAACGACGTGCTCGCTTGCGACTCCCCGGGCGAAGTCTCATCGGGAGCGGCGGGCTCGGGGTGTGGAATCACCATCGACGCCACCACGAACGTCGCTGCCAGGAACGTGACGAGCTCGCACGCGACCAGGCCGGGCAAGTGGATCAACGCGATCAACATGCCGCCGATCGGTGGCCCGGCGAGCATGCTGATCGCGCGTCCGGATTCGAGGAAGCCGTTGTAGCGCGGCAGATCCTCGTCGGTCGCCATCAGCGGGATCGTCGCGGATAGCGCCGGCCACTGGAACGCATCGCCGATGCTCGCGAGCACCGCTCCCGCCACCACGAGCGGCATCGACAGCTCGCCGAGCGTCGCTCCCGCGAGCACGATCAGCGTCCCGACGAGCGAGACCGTCGCCGCCGCGATCATCACGCGCTTGCGCGACGACCGGTCGACGATGCTGCCGGCGAGCGGTGAGGCAATCATCCCCGGGACGGTGTTCGCGAGCAGGAGGGTCGAGAACGCCGAGACCGAGTGGGTGGTCTGATAGATCCACACCGAGATGCCGAACCGCGACACTTCGGAGCCGAGCAGACAGCCAGTCTCGACCCCGATCAGCGTCCAGATCGAACGCACGGACGTCGGTCCGCGGTGCGCCCGCGCGCTAGCCTCGTCATCCACCGGCGTCGATCATACCTGCTGGCGTGCCCCGGATCTGGGCCGTGGTGGTAACGTTGCTCTTCGATGACGACGGCGGATGGGGAGCACCCTGACCGCATCGAGTTACCCTGCGATCGCTCACGCCCGGCCATCCGCAATGCCACCTGGCAACGGATCGCAGCACGCGTAGGGACGATCGCAGAGGGCCTCGCGGCGTTCGCCGTGTTTGTCGGCAAGATCGCGAACGCGCGAGACTTCGCGATCGGTCGGGTATCCGGAGCGATCGCGGTCCGGCTCGATCCCGAGGAGTCGCTGCAAGCGCTCGCGGCTCGGCTCGCGACCGCGCCGACGGTGACCGGGCTCGCACCGTCGACCGACCCGGCGCGCCATCCGCTGTTCGACGTCGGGTTCGGAGACGGTGATCCGCTCGGCGACTTGCACGTACGGATCACGAGCGACGGCTACGAGCTCTGGTACGACGCGCAGCTGTTCTCGACCGAACGCGCGAAGCGGCTCGCCGGTGCGCTCGCGCAGGTGTTGCGCGCTCCCGCCGATGCGATCGTCGGGCGAATCTCGCTGCTGTCGCCGGATGAAGCGGCGGAGCAGCTCGCCGAGCTGTCGACGCCGCGGTTCGGTTGGCCGAAGCACCTCGTGCTCCACGAGCTGTTCGAGGCTCGCGTCGATCAGTCGCCTTCGGCGACCGCGCTCGTGTTCGGCGACAAGCGCGTCACGTACGCCGAGCTCGACGAACGCGCGAATGCGGTGGCGCGCCGCTTGGTCGAGCACGGCGTCGGCGCGGATGCGATCGTCGCGCTCGTACTCGATCGCTCGCCCGAGATGATCGTGTCGCTGCTCGCGGTGCTCAAAGCCGGCGGCGCGTACTTGCCGATCGAGCCCGATGTCCCGGCCGAGCGCATTCGCTACTTGCTCGACGACTCCCGAGCGACGGCCGTGATCGCGAATCACGCGTATGCCGGGGCGATCGACCATCCGCACGTGCTCGTGATCGAGGCGATCCCCGAGCGCTCGACGACCCGCGTGATGCGGCGCTGCGGCCCGGACGACCTCGCGTACGTCATCTATACGAGTGGCTCGACCGGCCAGCCGAAGGGCGTGCTGATCGAGCACCGCAACGTCGTCCACCTCGTGCTCGCGGAGAAAGAGGACTTCGCGATCCGCGCGAGCGACGCGTTGATCTTGCTGTCGTCGTATTCGTTCGACGCGTCGATCGATCAGATCTGGCTCGCGCTGACGAGCGGCGCGAAGCTCGTGCTCGTCGCCAAGTCGCTACTGCTCGATCCCGCGCAGCTCGCGCAGCTGATCGCGGCGGAGGGCGTGACTCACCTCGACACCGTGCCGGGGCTGCTCGCAGAGCTCCCTGCCGAGCTGCCGTCGCTACGCCAGATCGTCGTCGGTGGTGAGACCTGCCCGGTCGCGGTCGCCGCGGCCTGGAGCAAGACGACTCGATTCTGGAACGAGTACGGTCCGACCGAAACGACGGTTGGCTCGCTGCGCCATCTCGTCGATCGCAGAGACGCCGGCGGGCGCGTTCCGATCGGTCGACCGATCGGCATGACCCGGGTCTACATCCTCGATTGGGGCGGCTGCCAGGTGCCGATCGGCGTGCGCGGCGAGCTGTTCCTCGGTGGCGCCGGCGTCGCGCGCGGTTATCTGCATCGCGAGGCGCTGACCGACGAGCGCTTCGTCGCCGATCCGTTCGCAGGCACTCGCGCGCGGATGTATCGCACCGGCGATCTCGTCGCGTGGTTGCCCGATGGCGGCGTCGAGTTCTTCGGCCGCGTCGATAGTCAGGTCAAGTTGCGCGGGTTTCGCATCGAGCTCGGCGAGATCGAAGCGGCGCTGTTGCGCAATCCCGATGTCTCCGGCGCCGCCGCCAGCATCATCGGTTCGCCGAACGCTCGCCTGGTCTGCCATGTCGTCGCGAATCGGCCGATCGAGGCCGGCGAGCTGCGCACGTTCCTCGGTCGCTCGTTGCCGGCGTACATGGTGCCGGACGTGTTCGTCCAGCTCGACGCGTTCCCCCGCACCGTGTCGGGCAAGATCGATCGCCGCGCGTTGCCCGCGCCGACGTTCGCCGAGGCGAGCGTCGAGCCGCCGGCGAACCAGGTCGAGATCGAGCTATGCGCGATCTGGAGCCGGATCCTCGGGCTGCCGGTCGAGCAGATCGGCGTTACCCGCAGCTTCTTCGAGCTCGGCGGCCATTCGCTGCTCGTGATGCAGATGCTCTCGCGCATCCGCGATGCGCTCGGCGTCGCGCTCGCGGTCCAGACCGTGCTCGCACAACCGACGATCCGCGCGATCGCCGGAGCCATCGCGACCGGTGACAGCGCCACCGCGCCGGTGCCGCGCGCGGCGAGCGGCGTCGCGTTGTCGGCGACATCGGTCCAGCGCCGGATGTACGTCATCCAGCAGGGCAACCCGCGCAGCACGTCGTACAACCTGCCGCTGCTCTACGAGGTCACCGGCGACATCTCGGAGGCCGCGATCGCCCGAGCGTGCGCGCAGCTGATCGAGCGCCACGAGTCGCTGCGCACGACGTTCTTCTTCCAGGAAGGCAAGATCCTTCAGAAGATCGCGCACGCCGCGAAGTTCGAGCTCGAGCGGTTCGAGCTCGGCCCGACCATCACGGTCGACGCTGCCGCCGCGGCGTTCGTCCGCCCGTTCCGGCTCGAGGCCCCGCCGCTGTTTCGCGCCGCGGTGATGGTCGCCAAGGGCCGCGTCGCCTACCTCGCGCTCGATATGCACCACATCATCTCCGACGGCACGTCGATCGACGTCTTGCTCGAGGATCTGCTCGCGCTGATCGCGGACGAGCACGCGGTGTTGCCCGCGCCCCCGCTGCGCTACTTCGACTACTCGGCGTGGCTCGACAGCGATGCGGGCAAGCAACGCATCGCGGCCGCGCGCACCTATTGGGCCGGCCAGCTCCGCGACGAGCTCCCGGTGCTCGAGCTGCCGTACGACTTCCGCCGACCGCTGTCGCGCCAGCAAGCCGCGGGCGAGATCACGTTCGAGCTACCCGCGGCCACGGTCGAGGCGATCGCGGGGTACGCGCGCAGCCGCGAGGCGACACCGTTCGCGTTTTACTCGGCGATCTACGCGGTGTTCCTGTCGTGCGTCAGCGGCAGCGCCGACGTCGTGTTCGGGTTCCCGACCGCCGGTCGTCCGCATCCCGACTTCGAACGCGTCGTCGGCATGTTCGTCAACTCGTTGCCGTTCCGCGCGCGGATCGCCGGTGACGAGACGTTCGACGAGCTGCTGCGTCGCTCGATGACACAGCTGCGCGAGTCACTGCGCAACGAGGACTATCCGTTCGAAGACATGGTCGGCGATCTGCGCTTGCCGCCGGCGCCGGGTCGCAACCCGATGTTCGACACGATGTTGTCGTACGAGGGCCGGATGCCCGACGATTATCGCTCGGGCGATGCGGTGCTGCGCGAGCGCCGCCTCGATCAGCGCGTCGCGCGCATGGATCTCGTCGTCGTCATCCGCGAGCACGCGAGCGGCGGTTGCAGCATCCGGCTCGAGTACTCGGCGGATCTGTTCGCGCGCTCCACGGTCGAGCGGTTCGCGACCGACTTCTCGGGCCTCGTCGACCACGTGCTCGCCGGCTCGGTCGACACGCTCGCGCAGCTCCACACCGTCGGCGACGCCGAGCGCGACCGTCTGCTCCATACGTTCAACACGACCGCGCACCAGCTGCCGGCGGTACGCGCGGTCCACGAGATCTTCGAGAGTCACGCGACGGAGCGGCCATCGGCGGTCGCGGTCGAGATGGGCGAGCTCCGGCTGACCTACGCCGAGGTCGAGCGCCGCGCGAATGCGCTCGCTCACAAGCTGCGCGCCAAAGGCATCGGCCGTGATCGCATCGTCGCGATCCAGCTCGAGCCGTGCCTCGAGATGCTCGTCGGCGTGCTCGGGGTGCTCAAAGCAGGCGGCGCGTTCTTGCCGATCGATCCGGACTATCCGACCGCGCGCAAGACCCACATGGTGCGGGACTCGGGCACGCGCGTGCTCCTCACGAAGGGCGCGCTCAGCGCGGACCTCGTCGCCGAGTTCTCGCTCGACGTCATCGATCTCGGCGATGCCGCGACCTACGCCGGGCGCAACGATCGGCCGACGACGCGGGTCGAACGCGACGATCTCGCGTACGTCATCTATACGAGTGGCTCGACCGGCCAGCCGAAGGGCACGCTGATCGAGCACCGCGGGCTGCTCAACTTCGCCGCGTGGTACGCCGACTACTTCAAGATCGGGGTCGGCGATGGCGTGTCGAAGTATGCGGGCTTCGGCTTCGACGCCTCGATCTCAGAGATCGTGCCCTGCTTCATCTCGGGCGCGCGCCTCGTCGTCGTGCCGGCGGAGCTCCGGCTCGCGGTCGACGAGCTCGACGTCTACTTCGCCGACCACGGCGTCGCGATCGCATTCTTGCCGACGCAGTTCGGCGAGCAGTTCTTGCGCGTGGCGACCAGGCAGCGGCTGCGAGCGGCGTTCCTCGGCGGCGAAAAGCTCCGCAATCGGCCGACCGATCGCTGCGAGATCATCAACGGCTACGGCCCGACCGAGTACACCGTCGCGGCGACGGCGTTCCGCGTCGACAAGGGCTACGACAACATCCCGATCGGCAAGCCGCTGTGGAACACGCAGATCGTGATCCTCGATCGCCTCGGCCGGTTGTGCCCGATCGGCGTCGCGGGCGAGCTGTGCATCGCCGGCGCGAGCATGGCGCGCGGTTACCTGAACCGCCCCGACCTGACCGCCGAGAAGTTCGTCGACCATCCGTTCTCGTCAGGACGGCGGATGTATCGCACCGGCGACCTCGCGCGCTGGCTCGCCGACGGCAACATCGAGTTCCTCGGGCGGATCGACACGCAGGTCAAGGTCCGCGGCTTCCGCATCGAGCTCGGCGAGATCGAGCAGGCGTTGCTCGCGTTACCGGGCGTTGCCGGCGCGGTCGTGCTCGCGCGAGACAGCGTCCAGCCGAACGGGACCAACGATGTTTCGCTCGTCGGCTTCGTCACCGGCGCCGCGCTCCCCACCGAGGACGAGCTCGCCGCCGCGCTCGCCCGCACGCTGCCGGCGTACATGATCCCGACCCGGATCGTCGAGCTCGCCGAGATCCCGCTGACCGCGAACGGCAAGGTCGACAAGCGGATGCTGCCCGAGGTTGCGCTCGACCTCGTCGCGGTCGTCGGCCCGCGCACGCCGCTCGAGACCGAGCTGCGCGAGATCTACGCGAAGGTCCTCGGCCGACCCGACACATCGATCAGCGTCGTCGCGAGCTTCCTCGAGCTCGGCGGCCATTCGCTCAAGGCCGCGGTGTTGCTCTCGGCGATCTATCACGCGAAGGGCGTGCAGTTGCGGTTCGCGCAGTTCCTCGAGGGCTCGTCGATCGCCGCGATCGCCGCGCTGGTCGAGAGCCGCGGCGGCACCGCGGTCGCCGAGGACGTCCTGGCGTTCGCGCCCGCGCCTGATGGCCCATTGCCGCTGACGTCATCGCAGTTGCGGATCTTCGCCGTCCATCAACTGTCGACGTGGTCGACCGCCTACAACATCCCGTTCGCGTGGCAGCTCGCCGCGACGGTCGATCTCGCGCGGCTCGCGCGCGCGCTCGAGCAGTTGGTCGCGCGCCATCACGCGCTGCGCGCCGAGTTCATCGTCGACGACGGCGTGCCGCTGCAACGGTTTCGCGCGGACGCGAAGCTCGAGGTCGCTCGCCTCACCGTCGAGGACGCGAGCCTGGGCGCGACGCTCGAGCACTTCGTCCGGCCGTTCGATCTCGCGGTCGCGCCGCTCGTGCGAGTGGCGTTGATCGAGACCGAAGCTCGCCGCGTGCTCGCGCTCGACATCCATCACATCGTCGCCGACGGCCTGTCAGTTCGGTTGCTGCTCGAGGATCTCGAGGCGCTGTACGCCGGCGAGTCGCCCGCGCTGCCGTCGCCGACGTTCGCGGATTACGCCGCGTGGGAAGCGAGCCCCGAGGGCCGCGCGCGCCGCGACGACGAGCGGAGCTGGTGGCTCGAGCGCTTCACCGAGCTGCCGAGCCCGCTCGAGCTGCCGAACGACTTCGATCGCCCGCCGCGGTTGGCGTTCGACGGCGACGAGGTCGCACTCGAGCTGTCGGCCGAGACCGCGATGCCGTTGGTTGCGCTCGCGAAGGCGCGCGGCATCACGCCGCTCGGCGTATTCCTCGGCGCGTATGCGGTCGTGCTGTCGCGGCTAGGCAACACGCCCGACGTCGTGATCGGGGTTCCCGCCGCCGGCCGCCACCGCCCGGGCATGGAGCGCATGGTCGGGATGTTCGTCAACACCGTGCCGCTGCGCGTGCGGTTGCGCGCCGACGAGCCGTTCTCCGACTTGTGCGTGCGGATCGGCGCCGAGGCGAACGCGGCGTTCGAACGCCAGTGCTATCAGCTCAACGATCTCGTCGCCGACCTCGGGCTCGCCCGCGATCCGTCGCGCAATCCGCTGTTCGACGTGTTGTTCGCGTGGGAAGAGGCCGAGCTCGCCGAGATGCAGGGCTCGAGCCTCGGCCTCGTCGAGATCGCGCCGGCGCAAGCGTCGTGCAAGTTCGACCTCGAGCTCACGGTGCAGAACACCGAGCGCGGCCAGCGCATCGCGCTGCTCTACGCGAAGAAGCTGTTCCGCCGCACGACCGCGGAGCGCTTCCTCGGCAATCTGCGCCGCGTGCTCGAGACCGCCGCGCGCACGCCCGATGCGCCGGTGCGCGACCTGCGCATGCTCCAGCCGTGGGAGCGCGAGCTGCTGCTCGCCGACATGAACCAGACCGACGTCGCGGTCCCGCGCGAGGCGACGCTCGTCGATCTGTTCGCCCGCCACGTCCGCGAGCGACCCAAAGCGATCGCGGTCGAGGACGCGGAAGGCTCGTTCGACTTCGCCGAGCTCGATCGCCGCGCCTCGGTCCTCGCTCACGAGCTGATCGCGCGCGGCATCGGCGCCGACGATCTCGTCGCGCTGACGATGGAGAGATCGCGCCACTTGCTCGTCGCGATCATCGGCGTGCTCAAGGCCGGTGCCGGTTACCTGCCGATCGATCCCGAGGCCCCGGCCGAGCGGGTCGCGCTGATCATCGACGACAGCGGCGCGAAGCTGCTGGTCTCCGACGCCGGCGGCTTCGGCCTACGCGACGTCCTGCCGTGGAGTCAGCTCGAGTTCGCCAAGGCCAAGCTCCTGCCGATCCCGGCGCGCGCGCGACCCGAGACCACCGCGTACGTCATCTACACGAGCGGCTCGACCGGCAAGCCGAAGGGCGTGGTGATCGAGCACCGCAACGTCGTCAACTTCCTCGCTTCGTCCTGCGACGTGTTCGGCATCGACCCGGCGAGCGACGCGATCATGCTGTTCTCGTCGTTCACGTTCGACGCCTCGGTCGAGCAGCTCGGGCTCGCGCTCGTCGGTGGCGCGCGACTCGTCGTCGCGAAGAAAGACGTGTTGCTCGATCACGACGCGTTCGAGGCGTTCGTCGCCAAGCACGGCGTGACTCACCTCGACACCGTGCCGCTGTTCCTTTCCGGGCTTCACGCCGAAGCAGCCGATGGGACTCAAGCGGATCATCGTGGGTGGCGACATCTGTCCCGTGCCCGTTGCTCAACGCTGGGCGCCCGGCCGTGCGTTCTACAACGAGTACGGCCCGACCGAGACGACGATCACCGCGCTCCGCCACGTCGTGACGCCCGACGACTTCGCGCTCGCGCGGATCCCGGTCGGCCGGCCGGTCGCGAACACGAAGATCTACATCCTCGATTGGACCGGCAACCTCGCGCCGCTCGGCGTGCCCGGCGAGATGTACATCGGCGGCGCCGGGGTCGCGCGCGGCTACCTCAACAACCCGCAGCTCACCGCCGAGAAGTTCATCGCGAGTCGCTTCGTGCCCGGCGATCGGCTGTATCGCACCGGCGACATCGCGCGGTGGACGCGCGACGGCAACATCGACTTCCTCGGCCGCGCCGATAATCAGGTCAAGATCCGCGGCTTCCGGATCGAGCTCGGCGAGATCGAAGCGGCGTTGTTGCGCCACCCCGCGGTCGCCGAGGCGGCGGTGATCGTGACCGCCAGGGGCGACAAGTCGGGCGACCGCCCGACGCGTAGCAACGCCGGAGGCGTTGCGGAGGTAGTCGACAAGCGGCTGTGTGGCTACGTGGTACTGCGCGCGACCGCGAGTCCCGCGGCACTGCGCAGCTTCCTCGCACGCACGCTGCCGTCGTACATGGTGCCCGAGGCCGTGGTGTGCATGGACGCACTGCCGGTCACCACGTCGGGCAAGATCGATCGCAAGCGCTTGCCCGAACCGGTGTTCGAAGCGGTCGACGCCGACGACACGCCGCGCACGCTCGCCGAGGAGCGGCTGATCGAGATCTGGGCCGACGTGCTGAAGCTGCCGCGCCATCAGATCCCGCTCGAGCGCAGCTTCTTCGAGCTCGGCGGTCACTCGCTGTTGATCATGCTGCTGATCTCGAAGATCCAGCAGACGTTCACCGTGCGGTTGTCCGCCGGTGACGTGTTCGAGCAGCCGACGGTGCGCGGGCTCGCCGGGGTGATCGAAGCGCACGACCGCGAAGCGATCGTCCCGATCCCGCGCGCCGGCGAGCGCGACCGCTACCCGTTGTCGTCGGTGCAGCGCCGGCTCTACGCGATCCATCAGACCAACCCCGAGAGCGTGCAATACAACATGCCGACGGTGTTCGCCGTCGAAGGCAAGGTCACGCCGGAGCGGCTCGAAGAGGTCGTGCGTGCGCTGGTCAGCCGGCACGCGAGCCTACGCACGAGCTTCCACGTCGAGGACGGTGAACCGGTCGCGCGGGTCCACGCGTCGGCGCCGCTGTCGCTGCAGATGATCGAGAGCGACGCCGAGCTCGACGAGCTCATGCAGCGGCTGATGCAGCCGTTCGACCTCGCGCAGGCGCCGCTCGCCCGGTTGTGGCTCGTGCGGCGCAGCAACGGCGACGAGCTCGTCGTCGTCGACATGCACCACATCATCGCGGACGGCTATTCGACCGCGATCCTGTGGCGCGAGATCAGCGAGATCATCCGCGGCGTGTCGTTGCCGCCGCTGCGGATCACGGTCGGCGACTTCGCGCTGTGGCAGCAGAGCCCCGAGCATCAGCAGGAGATCGCGGCCCAGCGCGAGTTCTGGACCAAGCAGTTCGCCGATCCGCCGGTGCCGCTGCAGCTGCCGTACGACTTTCGCCACCCGGCGGTGCGCAGTCACGCCGGCGATCTCGTGCTCGCGCACCTGCCTCCGGAGGAGCTCGCGCAGCTCACCGCGTTGTCGCGCGGCCAGCAATCGACGCTGTTCGCGACGCTGCTGTCGAGCTGGTTCCTGTTCCTGTCGCGCATCGGCGGTGGCGACGACGTCGTCGTCGGCGTGCCGGTATCGGGCCGCGTGCACCCGGATCTGCAAGACGTCGTCGGCATGTTCGTCAACACCGTCGCGTGGCGCGCGAAGATTCCCGCGACCGGCACGTTCCTCGAGTTCCTCGAGTCGACGCGCAACACCTCGCTCGACGTGCTCGCGAGCGAGGAGTACCAGCTCGAAGACCTGCTCGACGAGCTCGACATCCGCGCCCTGCCCGGCCGCAATCCGTTGTTCGACGTGATGTTCGTGTTCGAGACCCGCGAGCTCGAGGTGATCGACGCGCAACGGGTCAAGCTCCACTTCCGCGAGTTCTCGCATCGCACGGCGAAGCTCGACCTCGCGTTGATCGCGACCGAGTCCGAGGCCGGGCTCGAGCTCGCGTTCGAATACGCGACCGAGCTGTTCGAGCGCTCGACGATCGATCGCCTCGCGCATCACTTCGTCACGATGCTGCGCGACATCATCCGGTCGCCCGGCAAGCAGATCGCCGAGCTCGAGCTGCTCGGTGCGGGCGACCTCGCGGTGCTCGCCGAGTACAACGCGACCGCGCACGCGCTGCCCGACGTCGCGTCGGTCTCCGAGCTCGTCGCCGACTGGGTGAAGCGCACGCCCGACGCGCCCGCGGTCATCTTCAATGACACCACCTGGAGCTACGCCGAGGTCGATCGCCGCGCGAACGCGATCGCGGCGTGGCTGCGCGAGGCGAACGTGGGCCGCGATGACGTCGTCGCGATCGTGCTCGATCCGTGCGCCGAGATGCTGCCGGCGATGCTCGGCGTGCTGAAAGCCGGCGCGGCGTTCCTGCCGGTCGACTCCGAGTACCCGATCGGCCGCAAGAGCTACCTGCTCGACGACAGCAAGGCCAAGGCGCTGCTGACTCGCGGCGAGCTCGCCGCCGGCTTGGACTTCGCGGGCGCGCGGCTCGATGTGGCGACGAGCGGTGAGGCGGCAAACGCTCCGGTGGTCGACATGCGTGCGAGCGACGCCGCCTACGTCATCTACACGTCGGGATCGACGGGCAAGCCGAAGGGCGTCGTGGTCGAGCACCGCAACCTCGTCAACTTCGCGCTGTGGTACGCGGACTACTACGGCGTTCGCGCGGGCGAAGCGGTGTCGAAGTACGCGGGGTTCTCGTTCGACGCGTCGATCTCCGAGGTGTTCCCGGCGTGCGTCGCGGGCGCCGCGCTCGTCGTCGTGCCGGCCGACATGCGACTCGCGCCGAAACAGCTGTCCGCGTACTACGAAGCGAAGCAGGTCAAGGTCGCGTTCTTGCCGACCCAGTTCGGCGAGCAGTTCCTGCGGATGACCGAGAACCACTCGCTGCGGATCGTCACGCTCGCGGGCGAGAAGATGCGCGCGTATCGCCCGATGCCGTGGACGATCGTCAACGGCTACGGGCCGACCGAGTACACCGTGTGCACCACCGCGTTCATCGTCGATCGCGCGTGGGACAACATCCCGATCGGCAAGCCGGTGTGGAACACCGAGATCCTCGTGTTGGATCGCCGCGGCCGGCTGTGTCCGATCGGCATCGCGGGCGAGCTGTGCGTCGCCGGCAAGAGCATCGCGCGCGGCTACCTCAGCAAGCCCGAGCTCACCGCCGAGAAGTTCATCGCGCATCCGACGCGAGCGGGCGAGCGGATCTACAAGACCGGTGACCTCGCGCGGTGGCGCGCCGACGGCAACCTCGAGTACCTCGGCCGGATCGATTCGCAGGTCAAGGTCCGCGGCTATCGCATCGAGCTCGGCGAGATCGAGCAGACCTTGCTCGACGTGGCTGGCGTGTCCGACGCCGCGGTGGTCGATCTCGTCGACGACGCGGGCGCGACCCAGCTCGCCGCGTATGTCGTCGGTGACGTCGCGGCCGACGAGCTTCGCGTGGCGCTCGCGCGCGACCTGCCCGACTACATGATCCCGGCGTACTTCGTCCGCGTCGCCGCGCTGCCGCTGACGCCGAATGGCAAGGTCGACAAGCGCGCGCTGCCTCCGATCGAGCGCGACGCGGCGCGCGCGGTCGTGCCGCCGGCGACCGCACTCGAGACGGCGCTCGTCCGGATCTGGTCAGCGGTGCTCGCGGTACCGATCGATCGGCTCGGCGTGACCGCGAGCTTCCTGGAGCTCGGCGGCCATTCGCTCAAGGCGATCGCGCTGGTCAGCGAGATCTATCGCGAGCTCGGCGTCGAGCTCAAAGTCTCCGACGTGTTCCGCCATCCCACCGTGCGTGCGCTCGCGCGGCGGATCGGCGAGCTCGACGACAAGGGCGCGTTCGGCGTCATCGAGCCGGTCGCGATCACCGAGTCGGTGCCGGCATCGTCGGTCCAGGCGCGGATGTTCTTGGTCCAGCAGATGGAGCCGACGAGCACCGCCTACAACGTCGCGAGCGTGTTCGCGGTCGCACCCGGGATCTCGCGCGAGGCCGTCGCCGCCGCGTTCGCGACGCTGGTCGCGCGCTACGACGCGTTTCGCTGCTCGTTCACGCTCGACGGCACTGCCGCGAGGCTCCACGTCGTGCCGACCGCGACGCTGCCCGTCACTGACGTCGCCACGAGCGAAGCCGACCGCGACGCCGCGATCGACAAGCTGGTCGTGCCGTTCGACCTCGCCGTCGCGCCGCTCGCTCGCGCGACCTGGGTCACGACCGAGCGCGGCGCGTATCTGTTCTTCGACATGCACCACATCGTCACCGACGGCGTGTCGATGGGCATCCTGCTCGACGAGCTCGAGGCGCTCGTCCGTGGCCAGCAGCTGCCCGCGCCGCCGCCGGGCCTCGGCGACTGCACCGTCTACGAAGCCGGCGAGCGCGCGGTCGCCACGATCGGCAAGCAACGCGAGTACTGGCGCGCGCAATTCCCGGACGGCGTGCCCGCGCTCGGCCTGCTCACCGACCTACCGCGCCCGCCGATCGTCGATCCCGAGGGCGAGACGATCACGCGCGACTTGCCCGCCGAGACCGTGCGCGGCCTCCGCGAGCTCGCGCACAGCCGAGCCTTGTCGCTGCACGCGCTGTTGCTCGCCGCGTTCGACGTATTCCTCGCGCGGCTCTCGCGCCAGGACGAGATCGCGGTCGGCACACCGGTCAGCGGCCGGTGGCATCCGGACATGCAGCGCGTGTTCGGCATGTTCGTGAACACGCTCGTGCTCGGCGCGAAGGTCGATCCGAAGCAGCCGTTCGCCGAGCTCGCCGCCGACGTCGGCAAGCGCTCGCTCGAGGCGCTCGATAATCAGGCGTTCCCGTTCGCGGACCTCGTCGAGCTCGTCGGCGATCGGCGCCACGCCGGCCACACGCCGCTGGTCGACGTCATGTTCGCGCTGCAGAACGCGGACGAGCGGTTCGCCGAGCACAACGCCGAGGCGGCGTTCTCGCCGATCGCGGTCGCGAGCAAGACCGCGAAGTTCGATCTGTCGTTCGTCGTGGACGAGTCCGCCTCCGGGATCCAGCTCGCGTTCGAGTACCGCACGAGCCTGTTCCGGCGCACGACGATCGAGCGTTACTTGCGTTGCGTCGAGACGCTGCTCGCCGACATCGCGGCGCGGCCGGATGTGGCGGTCGAGGCGCTCACCATCCTGTCCGCCGAGGATCGCCAGCTCGTCCTCGTCGAGCACAACCGCACCGACGTCGACTACCCCGCCGAGGTCGCGGCGCATCGCATGTTCGAGCGGCAGGCGGCGCGGCGGCCGAACGCGGTCGCGCTCGTTCAGGGCCCGCGGTCGTACACGTACGGCGAGGTCGAAGCCGCCGCGAACCGGCTCGCGAACCGGCTCGTCGCGCTCGGTGGCGCCCAGCCCGGCAACCTCGTGTTCGGGCGCGAAGCGATCGTCGCGATCCTCACGCCGCCGTCGTGCGAGCTGATCATCGCCGAGCTCGCTGCGCTCAAGGCGGGCGCCGCGTTCATGCCGCTCGACCATCGCTACCCGCGCGAACGGCTCGAGTACATGCTGCGCGACAGCGCCGCGCGCGTGCTGATCGCCGCGCCGGGATTCGGCGACGACGTCGATTGGGCCGGCCCGCGCCTCGTGCTCGATCCCGCGCTGTTCGCGACCGGCATCGCGACCCCGCCCGCGATCGACGCACATGCCAACGACCTCGCGTACGTGATCTACACCTCGGGCTCGACCGGCCGTCCGAAGGGTGTCGAGATCGAGCACGCATCGCTCGTGCCGTTCATCCAGCGCACGATCGATGTCTACAAGCTCACCGAGGCCGATCGCCACTCGAAGTACGCCGGCATCGGCTTCGACGTGTCGATCATCGAGACATTCCCGCCGCTGTGCTGCGGCGGCCAGGTCCACATCGTACCCGACGAGATCCGGCTCGCGCTGCCCGAGCTCGCCGCGTGGTTGCAGTCGTCGGGGATCACGATGATGGATCTGCCGACCCAGCTCGCCGAGGAGTTCATGAAGGAGCCGCGGCAGACGCCGTTGCGCTGGATGACGGTCGGCGGCGACCGGTTGCGCCGGTTCTATCCGCAGTCGTTCGGGCTCGCGAACGAGTACGGTCCGACCGAGTTCACCGTGTCGGCGACCACGTTTGTCGTCGACGCGCAGCACGACAACATTCCGATCGGTAAGCCGAACGCGAACACGAAGGCGCTGATCCTCGACGCGAGCGGCCAGCTCTGCCCGCCCGGCGTACCCGGCGAGATCTGCCTCGCGGGTCGCGGCCTCGCGCGCGGCTACCTCGGCAGCCCCGAGCTCACCGCGAAGAAGTTCGTACATAGCGAGCTCGCGGGCGGCCGCATGTATCACACCGGCGACCTCGCGCGCTGGCTCGACGACGGCAACATCGAGTTCCTCGGGCGCATCGACAACCAGGTCAAGATCCGCGGCTTCCGGATCGAGCTCGGCGAGATCGAGCAGGCGATGCTCGAGGTCGCGGGCGTCAGCGCGAGCGTCGTCGTCGATCGCGACGATCCGGCCGGCGACAAGATCCTGGTCGGCTACTATGTCGGCGCCGCGGCGAACGTGCCGGCGATCCGCGCGCACCTCGCGAACCGGCTGCCCGACTACATGGTGCCATCGGCGTTCGTCCAGCTCGCGGAGATCCCGTTCACGACCAGCGGCAAGGTCGATCGCCGGCGGTTGCCCGAGCCCGAGCTCGAAGCGCGCGAGCGCGTCGCGACGCCGCCCGCGAACGTCGCCGAGACGCTCGTGCTCGAAGCGTTCGGCCGCGCGCTCGGCCGCACCGACCTCGGCGTCGACGACGACTTCTTCGACTTCGGCGGCAACTCGATCAAGGCCGTCGCGGTCGTCGCGGCGCTCGCGAGCGACTTTCCGATCAGCGCGAACGACCTGTTCCGGCTTCGCACCGCCCGCGCGGTCGCGCGCGAGGTCCCGATGCGGCGCGGCGATCTGCACGGCCGACTCACCGAGCTCGTCACCGAGCTGCGCGAGACCAACGGCCATAGCGATCCGCTCGTCGTGCTCGCCCGCGACGTCGAGCAGTATCGCGCGCGCTACAAGCCATTCGCCGGGCTGTCGGTGCACCAGCACATGGCGTATCGCGACGTGCTGCTCACCGGCGCGACCGGGTTCCTCGGCTGCTACCTGATGCGCGACCTGCTCGTGCACAGCGACGCGAAGCTGCACCTCACGATCCGCGGCAAGTCGCGCGAGGACGCCTATGCCCGAATCGCCGCGAAGGCCGCGCACTACTTCGGCGCCGACTTCCTCGAGGGCCATCGCCGCCGGATCAACGTCGTGGTCTCCGATCTCGAGCAGCCGATGCTCGGGCTCGATCGCGGCACGTTCGACGCACTCGCGCGCACACTCGATTGCGCGATCCACGCGGCGGCGCTGACCAAGCACTACGGCGACTACGCGACGTTCGTCAAGGCGAACGTCGACGCGACGAAGCACGTGATCGAGCTGGTGCGCCGGTCGGGCTGCGACTTCAACGTGGTGTCGACGATCTCGGTCGGCCTCGGCGAGATTACCGGCCGGCCGCGCGCGCTGTTCACCGAGTTCGATTGCGACATCGGCCAGGTCGCGGGCAACCACTACGTGCGCACGAAGCTCGAGGCCGAGAAGGCGGTGCTCGCGCTGCGCGACGAAGGCTTCGCGTGCAACATCTTCCGCGTCGGGTTCCTGACCGGCGATTCGCGCACGCTGAAGTTTCAGGAGAACGCCGACGACAGCGGCTTCGTCCAGACGCTCAAGAGCTACGTGGCGCTCGGCAAGATCCCGCTGTCTGCGCTGACCCAGTCGTTCTGCCCGGTCAACGAGGTCAGCGATGCGATCTTGAAGCTGCTCGGCGCGAGCTCGCTGCTCAACCAGACCCATCACGTCGATCGCGTGATCGACACCGAGACCGCCGAGCGCATCGTCGCGGCCGATCGTAGGTGCTCCGCGCTGCCCGACGCCGAGTTCTTCGAGTGGCTCGCGGCTCACCTCGGCGACGCCGGCATCGGCCAGGCCGCGACCGCGATGTTGCTGCACGAGGGCTTGCTCGATCAGGGCGTATCGACCGAGACCGTGACGATGCGCGAGAAGACCGAGCGGCTGCTCGCGCGCGCTGGCTTCGCTTGGAGCCAGGTCCGGCCCGAGCAAGTCTGGTCGCTGGCATGACCCACGTCGACGTCCTGATCGTCGGCGCGGGCTTGTCCGGCATCGGCGCCGCGCGTCACCTCCAGACGCATTGCCCCGGCAAGACCTACGCGATCCTCGAAGCGCGCGAGCGACTCGGCGGCACGTGGGATCTGTTTCGCTATCCCGGGATTCGCTCGGACTCGGATATGTACACGCTCGGCTATTCGTTCAAGCCGTGGACCGACGCCAAGGCGATCGCGGATGGCCCGGCGATCCTCGCGTACGTCGCGGAGACCGCCGCCGAGTCCGGCATCGCGGCGCACATCCACTACAACGAACGCGTGACCGCGGCGCGGTGGTCGAGCCGCGACACGCGCTGGACGATCGAAGCCGCGACGACGTGGACGTGCAGCTTTGTCTACGTATGCGCTGGTTACTACGACTACGCCGCCGGCTACACCCCGGAGCTGCCCGGGCGCGAGCGGTTCACCGGAACGATCATCCACCCGCAGCACTGGCCCGAGGATGTCGATTACGCGGGAAAGCGCATCGTCGTGATCGGCAGTGGCGCGACTGCGGTGACGCTCGTACCCGAGCTCGCGAAGCGCGCGGCGCAC
Organism: uncultured delta proteobacterium; assembly: GCA_963848295.1. Lineage (GTDB taxonomy): Bacteria > Myxococcota_A > Polyangia > Haliangiales > Haliangiaceae > JABFXX01. The sequence continues at coordinate 2,642,130 of CAWKDB010000010.1, forward strand.
GTCACGATGTTGCAGCGCTCGCCGACGTACATCATGTCGCGGCCGTCGCGCGATCCGATCGCGGACTGGTTGCGCGCGCGCTTGCCTGCGACCGCAGCGTACGAGCTGACGCGATGGAAGAACGTGCTGCTCGGCATGGCGTTCTTCACGTACGCGCGGCGATTTCCGGCGCACGCGAAGCGATTCCTCGTCGCGCAGACCGCGAAGCTCGCCGGCGACGGCACGCCGGCCGATCCGCACCTCACGCCGCGCTACAACCCGTGGGACCAACGCCTGTGCCTCGTCCCCGACGGCGATCTGTTCGAGGCGTTGCGCGCAGGCACCGCCGACATCGTTACCGACGAGATCGCGACCTTCACCGAGCGCGGTCTCGAGCTGAAGTCCGGCGCCGCGCTCGACGCCGACATCGTCGTCACGGCGACCGGGCTCAAGCTGCAGCTGTTCGGCGGCATGGCGCTCGAGGTCGACGGCACCGCGGTCGATCCGGCCGACACGATGATCTACAAGGGCCTGTTGTGCAGCGGCATCCCGAACCTCGCGTTCGCGGTCGGCTACACGAACGCCTCGTGGACGCTCAAGGTCGATCTCGCGAGCACCTACGTGTGCCGCTTGCTCCGGTACATGGACGCGCACGGCTATCGCGAGGTCCGGCCGCGGCGCGATCCGAGCGTCGGCGACATGCCGCTACTCGATTTCTCGTCGGGCTACGTCAAGCGCGCGCTCGCGCATCTGCCGCGCCAGGGCGACCAGCTGCCGTGGCGGCTGTACCAGAACTACGTCTTCGATCGCGCGATGCTCGGCCGCGGCCGGATCGCCGATCGAGTCTTGCAGTTTCGCTGATCAGCACACTGCCGTCCCACCGATGGAACGTGCCGCTCGATTCAGTGCGAGCTCAACTTGCGCGCTGCATCGCGTTCGTCGTGCTCGAATGCATCGGCGAACTGCTCGAGCTCGACGTCGGTCATCCCGAGGTCGTGACCCTCTGTTCGCCAGCGTGCCACCGAAGCCTCGACCTCGAGAACGACCTCCCGAGCTCGTGCATCGCCGAGGCGAAAATAGGGAGCAACCGACATCAAGGCGTCGATCGATGCTTCGGGGCCCGTCTCTTCCGAAATCCACGTCTTGAGCTCGCGCACCCGGTCAGGGAACGGATTGACGTCAAACGCAGGCGCGAGCCGCCACAGGCCGTGCGCGGCGTGCAAGAAGCCGTGGTTCAACAGGTGGTCATCGACGTTCGTGATCAGGATCGAGAACGCGATGCGCCGGAACAGCTCCTCGATGTCGAGCCGTGCCGAAGAGCCGTGCGCTCGAATCGCGTCTACGATCTCGGCATACGAATGCTCGCCCGGAGCGGTCGTATCGACGCCGAGCATCGTGGCCGCGCTGATGTACATGATGCGACCATGCTCGGTCCGGTCGAAGCGATGAATCAGGGCAACCGGTATCCCGCCAGAGTCGACCAGCCGCGCATCGGCAGCGTCGATGCCGGCACACTTGGCCAGGCGCAGCGCGAGGACCTCGCCTTTGGTAACCGCGCGTTGATCCTGGACGCTTGGAAACTTGCCGATGGAGAGCCGTCCGTCGTCGTCGAGGACAGTACACTTCGGTCGGAGGCCGCCGAGCGAGGTGCCACGTCCTCTCAGATAAGCGAGGTCCGCGCTTGTCTCGGTGTTGGTCTCGACGGCGCGCGAGGCTGCGAGTAGAGCGCCGAGCTCGACCAGTGGGGGCGTCGTTCGTTCGTTCACCCCGCGGGCACGGCAGAACGTACCGCCCTCGTCCTGAAACCGCAGCGCCCCGACGCGGCTGACATCGTCCACCGCCAAGAGGAAGTCGAGGCTGTTCAGCGCGGGCGAGGAGGCTGCTGCTCCTGCTCGCTTCGCCGCTTGTCGACGTTTGGCGTGATCGCGAAGGATGACGTTCTTGCCCCAGCCGTCGGGCTCCGTGTCTGCGATAGGTCCGTGAAACAGCGATGCGTCTCGCGTCCGCTTGTGAAATTGTGGGCCGGCGAGGAGGCGAAGGTCTGGCGCGATCGCGAACGAGTCGGGCGAGGCCAGCCATTCACTGGCGTACTCGAACGCCGCACTCTCCCGAGCGCCTTGAGAATCGTGCAGGACGGCTCCGACGCGGACAGGCGTTTCGCCGAGAAATACCTGGATCGTGCGCCTCATGACGACGTCGGGGACTTCCGCGCGCGGATCCGTTTCGGCACGCGCCCGGCATCGAGCAGGAGGCCCTGCTCGTCCGTGCGCGCGTCGATCAGATCCGCGATCACGTCCCCGAACCCGAGTACGAACAGCACCATCGCGTATACGCCAAACGCCACGGTTGGATCACCGTGCTCGGCTCGGAGGTAGGTGCTCTTCGCGACCCCAACACGCTCGGCCATCATGGCGACGGTCAGGCGCCGCTTGCGTCGCGCGACGCCGATGTCCTCGCCGAATTTCTTCAGCTCACGGCGCAATCTAGAAGGCAGGATGTCCTCGACAGCGGAACGCATAAGGCCTCATCTATGGGTCTGAAACGTCGTTTATGTAGCATAGATGAGTCGTTAACGGAATAGCTGAGGATGCGGCCGACCGGCTCGCGCCCTGGCTCGGCCACCTCAGGATCCGCCCGTCGCGGTCGTGATGTCCTGTTTGCTGCTGCACGCGATCTGGTTCGCGCCCGCGCGATAGCCGCTCTGGTTGCAGTGCGTGTGATACGTCGCCCTCTTGCCGCAGCCCGCGGCGCCGATCGCCGCGATGTACGAATTGCGAAGCGTGGCGAGTTGCTCGCTCAGGTCGACGTAGGTGACGTCTTTACAGCCGAAATCGAACTCGGCGGTCTTAGCGGTCTGGGCGTGCGCTTCGGCGCGATACTGCTCGACCGCCGGAACTGGCGACGCCTGCTGCCCTATGACGGTTGCTTCGAGCATTCTTAGGTCGGTCATGAAATCGGTGCGCTGCCCGCAACCTTCGGCGACGTAAAAGTCGAGGTATTGAGCGAAGGAGGGTAGCCCGTAGGTGTCGGTGGACACGAACGTGAGGTTGGCGTTCGGACACTTCATCGTAGCCGTCAAGCTGTCGTTGATCTGCGGCGCGAGGTATTGCCGGCGCTGCGGCAGCGTCGAGACCGACGGTGGAGTGGACAAGCAACCAGCGACGAACAATCCGAGCACTAGTCCGATGTGGTTCATGCGGGGCAACGTAGAGATGCGACTCCGCGCTGTCGACTGGTGTTCACGTTACGTCACAGTCGCCGCGAGCCGCGCCTTGAAGATGTGGTCCTTGCCCGCTGGTACAGCTTCACTTATATTACTATCTGAGGTTAACCGAGGCTGTGGCTTCAGATCGTTCACGGCGGCACGGCGGTACCTTGGGACAGGGTTGGCCGCCGCTGACCTACGAGACTCTACCGTGGACCGCTCGATACGAGACCTACGCAACCTCACGCAGCGAGCGCAAGAAGCATCAGGGGCCGTACCAAGCCGCGATTCCGCCCAAGATCCTAAACGCCAATCTCGAGCTTCCCGGGGGACCCGCAGCAAAGGTTGGAGAAGCATCCGCGGAGCTTGCTCGTTTCGACGAGCTCATGGGCGGTGAGATTGCCCACTTCTCCGCAATCCTTCTGCGCAGCGAGTCAGCCGCCAGCTCGCGTATCGAGAACCTCACCGCATCCGCACGAGCGATCGCCGAGGCCGAGATCGGGACCTCACATCGAAAGAATGCAGCTGAGATCGTGGCCAACACCCGCGCCATGATCGCCGCGTTGGACCTATCCGGACGTATCAGCAGCGCCTCGGTCCTCGCTATGCACCGCGCGCTGATGAGTGAAACCGATCCGATCAACGCGGGGCACTGGCGCACCGAGCAGGTGTGGATCGGCGGCGGGAACTTGGGGCCTCACCTGGCGCTCTTCATTCCGCCTCATCACGATCGTGTCGCCGACGCGATCGCTGATCTCATGAAATTCATCGAGCGAGACGATCTGCCAGTGCTTGCACATGCCGCGCTGGCGCATGCCCAGTTCGAAACCATCCATCCCTTCACTGACGGCAACGGGAGAACAGGCCGCGCCTTGGTTCAAGCAATGCTTCGCCACGGACAACTCACCCGCAACGTGACTGTTCCGGTGTCGGCGGGCCTTCTCTCCGACACCAGAGCGTACTTCGACGCGCTGACCGCGTACCGTCTCGGAGATCCGATCCCCATCGTGGCCCGGTTTGCGGAGGCTGCTTTCAAGGCGGTGGCCAACGGTCGCGTACTAGTCGACGAGCTACGTCAGATCCGCCAACGTTGGCGACAGCTCATCAAAGCGCGCAGCGACTCCGCGGTCTGGCGACTCGTCGACCTGCTCCTGCGCCGGCCCGTCGTGAACGCGCGTGTGGTCGCCGAGGAGCTCGGCCTGGACGCCGGTAACGTTCACCGCTACATCAAGCCGCTGTTCGACGCCGAGATCCTCGTGGAGTCTCTCGACGTCAAGCGCAACCAGGTGTGGCGCGCGGCAGGGCTCCTGGCCGCCCTCGACGCCTTCGCTGCACGAGCCGGCCGTCGCACACATGCGCTCTGAGCCAGGAAGTCAACGAGAGCGGCCGCGCGCGGCCAGGGCGGGGCCGGCGGGTCCCAAGCGCGCAACTTCCAAGCCGGTCATCATGCGTCGGCGTAGCAAAACGCGATGCACTGCCCGTGGTCCCGCACCGCCCACCGCGCGCCGCGCGCAGGGACCCGTCGAGCACCGCTCCAGCGCGCGCGGCCGCGAGCGCTAGATCCAGTCGGGTTGCCCCGGGTGTGACCCGGGGCTCCCACAGATCCGGACGTGCCGATTTCCGGCATCCGGCTCTTCGTCCACGGGTTCGCTACGTCCGGTAGACGCTATGGACGACCTTGGGTGGCGGAAGCGGATATCGCTCCAGCACGCGCATGAATCGTGGCCACGGCATCGCACCGCGTCCTGTCCGTCGGTGCAGCCACTTCTGCCAGACATGCGTCACCTCGTAGAAGAAACGCGAGAGCACGTTGGCGTTTCCGGTGATGCCGTAATAGCCGTAGTGCCCGCGAAGCAACGCTCGATCGAGTTCCTCGCGCTGGCACTGGAGATCATCGGCGAGCTTCCGAAGGGTCATGCCGAGCTTGCCGATCAGCTGGTCCGCGCCGCGCAGTCGCAACCTCGTAACATCGCCGAGGGTGCGGGTCGTCGCACGAACGTCGACCAGGCTCGCTTCTACACGCGCGCGCGCGGCTCCGCGATGGAGGCCGCAGCGGCTTTGGACACGATGCGAGTCATGAAGTTGGTCGGCGAGACGACCTACGCGCGCGGCATCGATCCACTTGAAGGCATCGTGGCGATGCTCACCAAGATGACCTGATCGGGTCGACGTCAATGTCGAGGTCAAGGTCAACGCACTTATCTGAGCGGCATTGCCGCTAGATAGGCGACACGCCGATCGCGAGCGACAGGATCGCGGTGAGGCCCGGGTTGTAGAACGTATCGGTAGCCGGCGTGTCGATCGTCGAGCCGCTGGTGCCGCGGATCGTGAGGGTCAGCGCACTGAGCGCACCGAACTGATAGCTCGTGGTGAGCAGCGCGGTGCCGCGCGCCGCGACGGTGTCGGCTTCGAGCACGAGCGTGCTGCGCGCGAGCGGGCTGTAGGCGACGCTCGCGCTAAGCGAGAAGTCGTGGCCGTAGAAGTCCTGGCCGGGAAACTTCAGGAGATAGAAGATGTAGTTGAGCCGGGTCGTGAGCCGGCCGAGGTTGAGGCCGACCATGCCGCCGGGCGCACGCCGCGTGCCGCTGTACAGATCGCCGCCGCTGTAGTGGATGCCGTAGACGAACGTGCGATTCGGCGGGCATGTGAGATCGAACTGCGTGCCGAGCGGGTGATAGAGCCCCGGCTGCACCGTGATCCGGCTGCCGATCTGAAACGCGGTGAGGACGTTCTCGCTCGCCGGCTGGACTTGCACCGACACCAGCGAGCCTTCGATCGTCTGCAGCGACGCGGCGATCACCGACCGGCGATAGACCAGCGTATCGTCGTCGCGCTCGCGCACGATCGACATCTGGCCCTCGAGGTAGACCTGTTCGACGAGATCGCTGCGCACGACCGGCGTGTAGCCGCCCGCGATCGTCTCGGCGCGAATGCCGGTCTGCGGGAAGTAGCCGAGCGGCGCGACGAACGCGTCGCCGATGTCGAGCAGCGTGCCCTTGACGTAGACGTCTTGGCTCTTCCAGCCGACCGTGCCTTCGCCCGCGGCGCTGGTCGCCGACGGTGCGCCCGTCGTCGGGCTGCCCTGCGAGCCGGCGTAGAATCCGGTGAGCTGGAGGTGGCGATCGAACGCGGAGAACTGACCGTCGACGCCGGCCGAGCCGTAGCCATCGGAGTCGCCCGCGCGGCCCAGGATGATCGCGCCGATGCGCTGGCCGGCGAACGATTCGGTGACCCGGCCGACCGTCGCGTTGTCGGACAAGATGACGCCGGGTTTCGGCTGCACGGTCTCGACGTTCATCAGTGCCGCCTCGGTGCCGCCATCGCGGAACACCGACTTCACGCCCCACAAGATCGGCACGATCTGGGTGAGGCCCTGCGCGTTCGTGACCAGGCCGAGCTGGCGCGAATAGAACAGCTGCGCGCCGGGATCGCCGAAGAAGTAGCGCGTGCCGCCGAACGTGAACCGCGCGTTGTCCTCGGCGAAGAACGGTCGCGCCTCGGGATACTCGATCTCGAACCGGTCGAAGTTCGCGAGCGCGGCGTCGGGATTGACCGCCGAGAAGTCCGGGTTGAACGTGGCGTCGAGCCGGAACGGCCCGGGTGGCCGCAGTCGCATGTAGACGCCGGCGTAGAGCCGCGCCTGGATGCCGCTGCCGGTGAAGTCGGTGAGCTGCGATTGCGGCGTCGCGGTCGAGTCGAACGCGGCGGCGCCGTACGGCAGCAACAGCAAGCGCTGGCCCGGATGAACGCTCGACAACCCTTCGACGTGGCCGAAGAAGTTGACGTCGTAGAGCTCGGTCGCAGGCGGATGTAGTGCCCACAGCAACGTATCGCCGCTGAGCGGCTCGTGACGCGCGAAGTTGATGCCGATGTCGAACGCGCCGTCGTGGCTCGGCATGTACATCGTGCCCCACGGGATCGAGAACTCGGCGGTCCAGCCGTCGGCGGTGAACGCGGTCGCGACGTCCCAGATGCCGTGCCAGTCGAGGTTCTGCGCCGAGCCTTGATCGCTGAGCTCGGCGTCGGCGCGCACGCCTGCCGGTGACACCGCGAATTGATAGGCGCCGGTGTGGCCGTGGATCGCATCGACGAGCACCGAGATGTTCTCGGACTCGGCGAGCAACGAGGTCTCGTCGCCGGCGTATTCGTCGTTCGGCGGGCGCGGCTTCGAGTAGCGGCAGTGCACGCCGACGTAGAGGTTCTTGTCGTCGTACGCGATCTGGATCGAGGTCGGCTGCTTCGCGATCTTGCCGTAGGGCTTGCTCTTCGTCGAAAAAAACCGATCGTCCTCGGGCGCGAGCTTCCACACCGGATCATCGAGCACGCCGTCGATCACCGGCGGGCGCTCGGCGCGGATCGCGGTGTAGTTCTTCGAGCCGTGCGGGATGCTCCACGGGCCTTCTTCGACCGCGCCGTCGTCGCCGTCGTCGCCCTCGCCCTTGTCGGCGTTGCCCTTGTCGGCGTTGCCCTTGTCGGCGTTGCCCTTGTCGGCGTTGCCCTTGTCGGCGTTGCCCTTGTCGGCGTTGCCCTTGTCGGCTTGATCGGGTTTCAGCGCCGGCATCGGTCCCTCGGCGACCTTGACGACCTTCTCGACCGTCGCGAGCCGGTTGTCGTGGCTGTCGAGCAGCTCGAGCCGCAACGCGATCGTCGTGCCCGATTGCGCGACGTCACCGGGGATCGCGACCTCGACGTGCGCCGCCGCGGGTTCGACGGTGTCGAACGTCTTGCCCCCGGGCTCGGTCGCCGCGACCCGCACGAGCGAGACCAGGCCGGCTTGATCCTCGGCCATCTCGGCGGTGACCTTGAACGTCTCGCCGGGCTTGACGTCGCCGGGCGCGCCGACGTCGAAGTGGTACGCACCGATCGCCTCCTGCTTCTTGCGCGCTTGATCGGCGATCTTCGCGGCGCGCGGGCCGGAGTGCGGCGGCACGACGAACTTCGGATCGATCAACGCCGCCTGCTCGAACGCGCGTTCGGCGCCCTCGGCCTTGCCGAGCACGACAAGCGTCACGCCGAGATCGACGTAGGCGGTGAGCGTCGCCGCGCGACTCAGGCCGCCGCGGGTCAGCGCGTTATCGAACAGCGCCTCGGCCTGCTTGTACTGGCCGGCTTCGAACGCCTGGATGCCGCGCGTCAGTGCATCGAGGCCGGGGATCTCGGCGCCCGCGCGCACGGCCAGTGCCACGACCACGCAGAGGGAGAGCCCGAGAACCCGGCGAGCCACGCTGCGCTAATTGTGCCCCATCGTCGCCCGGCACGTCTTCGTGTAGAGGTCGCGAAACACGTTGCGCGGGTCGGTGATCGCTTTGACCGCGTCGTAGTCCGGCTTGTTGAAGATCGACCAGAACTCGGCTTCGCCGTAGTAGTTGTGGGCGATCAGCGTCTTGATCCCGCCGAGCTCGACGAGCTTCTGCTCGATCATGCGATGCACGTTGCGGTCGCCGTGCTGGCGCAGCCCGTAGATCGCGAGATCGAGGAACATGTCGTCGCGCAGCTGCTGCCAGTACGCCGGGCGCAGCCACTCGTAGTCGTGGACGCGGCGATACGGCACGCACCACAACGGGTAGAAGTTGATCTCGCGCTCGTACCACTCCAGAAACGCCGGCACCTTCGAGACCGGCACGAATACGTCGAGCGTGACCGTCGGCCTCTTGTCGCTGAGCAACCAGTGCAGCTTGTCGCCGAGCCGCAGCCATCGCGACGACGACATCAGCTTGCCGAACAGCAGCCGACCGATGAACGACTTCGGGCGAACGTTCGTGACGCCGCGATCGTAGCGAAAGAAATAGTCGGTGGTCGTCAGGTAGTCGTCGCGCCGGGTCCGCGTGCTCAGGTAGTAGACCTTCAGCCAGTCGTAGCGAGTCGTATAGGGCGCGGTCGCGACGAACCGGCCGACGCTGAGCACGTAGCAGCTCGGCGAATGGATGATGCCGTCCATGAAGTCGACATCGCGGCGCTTCGCGTGCGCGGCGATCGCCGCTTGATACGCGTCGAGCGTCGCGTGGGTCTCGTAGACGACATGGACGAACCGCTCGGCGGGGACGAGCTTGAATGTCAGCTTCGCGAGGATGCCGAGCGTGCCGAACGCGCCGTGCACCATCTGAAACACGAGGTGATGCTCGTTATCGGGCGTGCATACGAGCGTCTCACCGGTCGCGGTGATGACCTCGTACTCGAGGCAGGTGTCGTGAAAGCCGCCGTGGACGAACGACGTCGACTCGATCGAGCACCCCGCGACCGCGCCGCCGATCGTGATGGTCTTGAGCTCGGGCACGACGATCGGCACGAGGCCGTGGGCGAGCGTCGCGGCGACGAGGTCGACGAACGTCACACCCGATTCGGCGATGCAGACTCGGTTAGCCGCGTCGATCTCGAGGATCTCGGTCAGGTCCGAGATGTCGAGCTTCGCGTCTCGGCGGCGAAGGTCGGTCGCCTTCGGCACCTGGTGAGAAACCGATTTCTTGCGCAGCGATAGCGGTCGAGTCGGGTCGTGCGCGGCGAGCGCTCGTGCGATGCGCGCGACCTTGTCGGCGTGGCGGCGGTTGGTCGCGGCGTCCATCGCCTCACGATGCCACGGTCGTCGGGTACGCGTCAGGTAACCGACGCCTCGGTTATCGACGGGGATGCCGCGCTCGATGTGGTCTAGGCGCACGGCTGAAAACTCGGTACGAAGTCCTATCGTGCAACGCAACAACGAACGATACGCGCTGGATCACGTCGTCGAGCTGCTCGCGCCGGGCTATCGCCATCGCGTCGCGATGCACGATGTCTCGCACAAGGGCATGTTCATCGCCGCGCCCGCGCCACTGCCGGTCGGTGCGCGGATGGCGATCGCGTTCGAGGACGACGGTGGTCGCGTGATCAGCGCGGCGCGGGTGACCCATTGCCTCGCCGACAACGACGCGCGCGAGCTCGCTCGCTCCCCCGGCATCGGCATCGCGTTCACCGACCCGAGCGAGCGGTTCTCGAACGCGGTCGACCGCCTCGTCAAGCGCGCGCGCACGCCGGCGACCACTCGGCTGCGCATCGTCGCGGGCGCAGCCGAGCCCCGCTTGCTCGAGCGACTGTCGACCGCGCTCGCCGCGCTCGGCTTCGACGTCGCGACCGCCGCGACCGGGACGGAGTTGCTCGCCGCGTGCGAGCGCCGCACCCCGAACGTCGTGCTCGTCGATCGCGCACTGCCGATGTTCGATGGCTTCCAGATCCTCGAGCGCATCGCGTGTCACGATCAGCTGTGCGCGGTGCCGGTGATCGTGATGTCGAGCGATCCTGCCGACCTCGCCCCTGCGTTCGAGCGCGGCGCCGCCGATTTCATCGCGAAGCCGTTCACGATCCCCGAGGTCACCGCGCGGACGAGCCGGGTCGCGCGACACGACGAGCCGGTCGCGATGTCGGGGAGCTTGACCCACCTCGGCCTGCCCGCGCTGCTCACGATGCTCGAGATGGAGCGGACGTCGGGCCGGCTCGTGCTCGCGAACGGTCACGCGGGTTGGATCGATCTGCACAACGGCCGCGTCGTCGGCGCCGGTTGGTCGCGCGGCGAAGGCAAGCCCGCCGACATCGCGATGGAGCTGCTCGATTGGCGCCACGGCACGTTCAAGCTGTCGCCGTCGAGCACGGTCCGGAATTCGGACATGGCCCTCCCGATCACCGGCCTGCTCCTCGAGCGCGCGCGGCTGACCGACGAAGCCTCGCGACCGCATCTGCGGCCGAAGAAGCCGACGACGGTCCCGCCACCGCGTCTTGTCGTCGGGTAGCGCGACCGGCGTGTTAGAGCTGACCTCGGGCTTACCCGCCGACATCGGGCGCTGGGTGTGCATCGAGTGGCTCGTCACGCCGGGCTCGATGACGATGTGGATCGACGACGCGATCGTCAGCGGCCTCGACGACGTCGCGTGGACCACGCCGGCGTCGGCGAACCGGGTGTCGCTCGGGCTGCAGTATACAAGCGGCGATGCGGCGCCGATCGATCTGTGGCTCGACGAGGTGATCGTCGATTCCGCCCCGATCGGCTGCACGAAGTAGGCTATCGCACCCGCCGCTAGGTGCTCCCGCACGATCTGCTACGATGCCGCTGGCGATGGTGGCGAGCGATCTCCGACCCGAACGGGACCCGAAGCGGATCGCGGACTTGGTGCTCGCGACCGCGGTCGGCGCCGGAGCCGATGCGGTGTTCGTCGAGCCGAGCGCCGGCCAGTACGCGATCACGGTCGAGCGCGGTACGAAGGTCGTCGCGACCGCGGCGCTCGAAGCCGGGCTCGGCGCGGCCGTCGTCGCTCGCTTGGGGTTCGTCGCCGAGCTCGACGTCGCGACGCCGCACGCGGTGAGCGGAGTCGTCCCGGTGCGTTCGGGCGACCGCGAAGCACACGTGGTCATCACGCTGCGTCCGGGCGCGGATGTCCGCGCCGACTTGATGGTGATCCGGCCCAAGCCACGCGCCGCCGCGCCCTACGGACCGATCGCCGGCGACGTGCTTGGACCGTATCGCGTCGTCGAGAAGCTCGGCGCCGGCGGCATGGGCACCGTGTTCCGCGTCGATCACGTCACGCTCGGTCGCGCGTTCGCGCTCAAGGTGTTGAGGCCGAAAGTGCTCGAGCGCCACCCGGAAGCCGGCGAGCGCTTCCTGCGCGAAGCGCGCACCGCGGCGCGGGTTCGCCACGCGAACATCGTCGACGTCGTCGACTTCGGTCATGTGCCCGACGGCCGGCCGTATCTCGTGATGGAGCTGCTCGAAGGCGAGTCGCTGTCGGCCCGGGTCGCGCGGGGCGCGCTCCCGCACGACGACGTCATGACGGTCGCACACCAACTCGCAGACGCGCTCGCCGCGGCGCACGACTCCGGCATCGTCCACGCAGACGTCACACCGGCGAACGTCTTCGTCCGCGGCGAAGGCAAGGACGCGCTCCTCAAGCTGCTCGACTTCGGGCTCGCCGAGCTGATCGGCGAAGACTTGCGCGACGAGCCGGTGGATACCGTCCACGGCACCCCGCACTACATCTCGCCCGAGCAGCTGCGAGGCCAGTCGCCGACCGATCGCTCGGACCAATACTCGCTCGGTGCGGTGATGTTCAAGCTGCTGTGCGGGTTCCCGCCCTACGAGGCGCCCTCGCTCCACGACCTGTGCATGATGCACTTGCAAGCACCGATTCCGGAGCTGACGTCGCCCCACGGCCCGCTGCCGCAACGGTTGGTCGATGTCGTCACGACGTGTTTGCAGAAGCATCCGACGAATCGCTTTCCGAGTACGCGCGCGTTGATCGCGGCGCTCAGCGACATCGATCACCTGGTCGACCGGCGGGGCTGGCGTCGCTGGTTATCGGGATGAGCGCGACGCGTCCACCACCGCCGCCGGGCTCACCCCTCGTCGTATGCGTCGACGACGACGAAGCGGTGCTCACCGCGGTGATGCGCTGCCTGCGCAAAGAAGCGATCGAGGTTCGCCGCACGACATCGCCGCACGAAGCGCTCGCGTGGATCACGACCGAGCCGGTCGCGGTGCTCGTCGCCGACTACGAGATGCCCGAGCTCAACGGCGCTCAGCTCGCCGGTCAGGCGCGCCGCGTTCGACCCGAGACCGTGCGCATTCTCCTCACCGGTAACCAGACCCTCGAGACCGCGGTCGATGGCATCAACCAAGGCGAGATCTTCCGGTTCATCTCCAAGCCGTTCGAGACCGACGATCTGCGCCGGGCCGTGCTCGCCGCGATCTCGCGCCACAAAGAGCTGGTCGTGCTGCTCGGCGATCGCAAGCAGCGCGAACGCCGCGACTCGTTGCGCGCGGCGCTCGAGACCGAGTATCCCGGCATCACGAAGGTGCAACGCGCGAGCGACGGCGCGTACGAAGTCAGCGGCTCGCCCGCCGCCGAGGCGACCGAGCTCGGCCTGACGCAGCTGACGTCCGCGCTACAGCGCTAGGAGCTCGAGGGCGCTAGTTGATCGTCGGCGCCGGGACGCGGACCTCGAGGTCGAACAGATCGCCGCTGTCCGGCACATCGACCGCGAGCGTCGGCGTCTGATCGGTCATCGTCGGATCGATGACGTAGCCGCGCGTCACGTTGTTGTTCGTGATGTCGCCGATGATGTACGCCGCGGTGCCGTCCGGCTTCCACTGGAAGATGTTGACGTCGGGCGTCGGCGTACCGGTATCGCAGTCGAGGCACGTCGCGAGCACGCTGACCAGCCGCTTCGGCGCGGCATCGCTGCCGTCGAGCGAGCTGACGTACGGCTCGTTGCGCGCCGACAAGAACGTCGCGAGGTACGCGACCTTGGTGCCGTCGGGCGAGAACCAGAACGGCGCGGTGAAGTTCGCGTGGCCGGCCGCGGTCAGGTTCGTCAGGTTCAGGGGCACGCCGAGCGTCGCGGTGTCGGTCGCCCACATATCGTAGGCTGCGACCACGGGCGTATCGACGTTGGCGACCAGCGTCGCGCCGTCGGGCGAGATCGAGAACCCGCCGATGTCCGGGGTCGAGCCATCGAGCGTACGGGTCGCGAAGATCGACGTGATGTCGGTGCGCATCGAGCCATCCGGCGCGGCGTCGAACAGCTGGAACTCGGTGTCGCCGGTGGTGACGCGCGCGCTGAAGTAGGCGTTGTCAGCGCTGTCGAACTTGAGCGTGCCACCGACGCCTTTCGCGGCGGTGTCGGTCTGAACGCCGATGTCGGTGGCCGCGAGCAGCTCGACGGTCGTCGGCGGGCTGACGCTGGTGTCGGTGCAATACGCTTCGTTGAACGTATCGAGCGTGAGATCGCCGGTGAACCCGAGGTACCTCGAGTCGGCCGACCACGTCGGCACCGAGCCGACGTCCTGGCTCGCCGGTGCGGGCGAGTCCATCGGCCGCACCGGGCTGACCTGGATCGGCGCCGGCGTACCCGTCGTGTTGACGATCCACATGTCGTAGCCACCGTTGACGGCGACCGAGTCCGACGTGTACGCGATCATCGTGCCGTCGGGAGAGAACAAGATCGAAGCGATCTCGACTCCGGTCTGGCCCGGGACGAGCATCGTCGGGTTCGAGCCATCGGCGTTCGCGACGTAGAGGTCGAACGTGCCCGCGGTCGTGAGATCGCCGACGAACGCGATCTTGCTGCCGTCGGCCGTCGCGTCGAATACGAAGTCCGAATAGCCGGTCGAGTCGGCGATCGTCGTCGTCGCGCTCGGCAGGATCACCGGCGGCGCGGTGTTCGCCCCGCCGAGCGGCAACGCGGTCGTATCGTCGAATCCGCCGCCGATCGTGACGTTGTTCGTGATCATGTCGCCGACGACCCAGATCCGCGCGGTCGCGGGAACCGCGGCATCGAGCTGAGCGCTGTCGATGGCCTCCGGGGAATCCGCCGGCACGGTGCCGTCCGCAACATGCGCGTCGATCGCATGTGCGAGGTTATCCCCACACGCCGCGAGCCCGAGCGCCAACAACGAAATCGAGATCGAGAGATTCGTCTTCATGGCGCCCGGGCTATACCGCAAGTCGCGGTACGATGCTCGCAAGTTGGCGAGCAGCATCGATGGTGATGTCACGGTGCAACGGCTCGGGTTTTCGAGCGATGACTCCGGCAAGCGGCTCTCGTTTCCTCACGCCGAGCTGAGCACGCTCGAAGGTCGATCCGGAGCGACCGGATACGGCGCCAAGGAGTGCGTGTTCGAAGCGCTCGAGGGCCGACTCGACACGCTGCATTGGAAGGCCGATGCCGCGTCGCTCGGCACCGCCTGGTTGCGCGATGACGCCGGTAAGATCGACCTCGCCGTCGATCGCATCGAGCTGCCGCGCGGCACCGTGTTGGTCCGTGCGAATCGCGGCGTCGAGATCCTGTCGCCGCACGTGTCGTTCTCGGAGCTCCGACTCACCGTCAGGGGGCCGTTCGGACGGAGGCGCGCCGGCTCGCCTGCGGAAGCGACGCCCGGGTTGCGGCAAGAGCAGTTGCGGTTTCTCGATAGCTTGTCCGGCCGGATCTATCTCACGCTCAAGGTCGTGCTCGATCTGCCGGTGCTCGGGCTGCGCACGCTCGATCAGCAGCTTCGCGTGCCGATCCAAGACGGCTCGCTCGACTTCCGCGCGCTCGAAGACAGCCTCGATTGGCTCGAAGGGCGGTTCCTCGACATCGACTTCCAGGGTGAGCGGCTCGCGGTGCGCTGGAAGGTGCCGATCTTCGGCGCATCGCACGATCTGATCACATGGCAGCTCGACAACGACGCGACCGCGCTCGCCGCATTCGGCAAAGTGCCAGTGCGCTCGCTCGCCGACTACGAGGTCGTCGCGGGCGACGACAAACCGAGCGACAAGCCGAAGTCCGAGCGGACGCTGAAGCCGGACGACGGCCGGAGACGCAAGACGCTTCAAGCGTTCGCGATCAACGCGATCGACATCGCATGGTCACTGCTCGCGCCGCGCCATCTCGAGATCGGCAACGGCCTGATCTTGTTCGGCGGCGACGACTCGCCTGGCATGGTCGACTTCAAGGTCACGGGCGCGATCAACGACAAGGGACCCGGCGCCCTCAAGGGCAAGATCGGCAGCGTCGACACGACGATCAAGGACCTCGAGCTTGGCCCTACGTCGCTATCGGCGGATCGCTTGCACTTCGACGATATCGATCAGCTCGAGGTCACGTTCGACAGCTTCACGCCCGTCGCGGTCACGGTCGTGATCCATCGGGTCACCGCCACGAACTTCAAGCTGACGATCGGCGGCTAAGGGAACGTCAGCGTGACCTTGCCAGACTCGCCGACCTGCCCTGCTCCGCACGCACCGGTCGTTCCCGCGAGGCCACCCGCGCCGCCGCTCGGAGTCGGCGCGGCGTCGCAGCCACCGAGGCACGAGCAGCCACCGCCGCCACCACCGCCCGACGAGTTCTGGCCGGCGATCGCTGCCATGCCGGCGTCGCCGGTGGTGCCATCGCACGCCGCACCGCCCGCGCCGGCAACGTCGACGTCCTCGTCAGACACCCCCGCGCCGCCGCCACCGCCGGCGACGACCCAGTCCATCGCGGCCAGGCGGAACGTCGTCGCGCCACCGCCGCCATCGCCGGTCGAGTCATCACCGCCACCGCCACCGCCACCGCCACCGTAGCCCCCGCTGCCCCCGGCCGCGCCGTGCAGCGAGCCGCCGCCGCCAGCTCCGCCGCCTCCGGTGCCCGCCCCATCGCCGCCGACGTGACCGACGTCGCCACCACCGCCCCCGGTGTAGCCACCCGTCGTTTGAACCTTGGAGCCGCACGCTCCGCCGCGGCCGATCGTGATCGTGAACGTCGTCCCATCCGCGATCCCGGTGAACGTCTTCATCGCCTGCCCGCCCGCGCCACCCGCGGCACCCGTGGTGCCATCGTTCTTCGCACTGCCGCCGCCGCCGCCGCCTTGCGCGTCGACGAGGAACGACGTGCAGCCGGTGGGAACGACGAAGCTGCCATCGTCGGTGTATGTCACCGCGGCCGGCGGACACGCGCCGGCGCCAAAGCACGTGACTACGATGTCGTCGACGGGCGCTTCGGCGACACCCGATCCATTGGCCACCGTGCAGTTCTCACCGGACGGTGGTTGCGAGACCGTGACGTCGTACGGCTGGCCGAACATGACTGGAGTCGAGAACGTGAACGCGCCGTTCGCGCTGACGATTCGCGAGTCACCGGCGTTGTCCTGCAGCTCGACCGCGCCGCCGGTCAAGCCGGCGACCGTGCCGCCGATATTCGCGAACCCCGGCGGCGCATCCGCAACCGTGCCCGCATCGCCGCGATCGGCGAAGTCGAGTCGACAAGCGGATAGCGCGATGACGATGACGATGACGACGACGAACGGGACCCGCACTCGACCACGATATCACTTCAGGCGCGTGGTCCGATCATGTCGGCGGGGACGACCCAGCGATCAAAGTCCTCCGCGCTCACCGCGCCGAGGCTGATCGCCGCTTCGCGCAGCGTCGAGCCATCGTGGAGCGCGCGCTTCGCGATCGCGGCGGCTTTGTCGTATCCCACATGTGGCGACAGCGCCGTCACGAGCATCAAGCTGCGCTCGAGCTTGCGTGCGATCTCCGCACGGTCGGGCTCGATGCCGCGAGCGCAGTGCTCGTCGAACGACGCGCATGCATCGCCGAGCAACCGGATCGACTGCAACGCGACGTGCGCGATCAGCGGCTTGTAGACGTTGAGCTCGAAGTTGCCCGACGCGCCGGCGATGCCGATCGCGACGTCGTTGCCGAGCACCTGCGCGCACACCATCGTCAGCGCCTCGCACTGCGTCGGGTTGACCTTGCCCGGCATGATCGAGCTACCGGGCTCGTTGTCCGGAATCGTCAGCTCGCCGATGCCGCAGCGCGGCCCGCTCGCGAGCCAGCGTACGTCGTTCGCGATCTTCGTCAGGCTGCACGCGAGCGTCTTGAGCGCGCCGTGCAAGCCGACGATCGCGTCGTGCGAGGCGAGCGCCGCGAACTTGTTAGGCGCGGTGACGACGGGCTTGCCGGTCAGCCGCGCGAGCTCGGCCGCGACGCGCACCGCGAACTCGGGATGCGTGTTGAGCCCGGTGCCGACCGCGGTCCCGCCGAGCGCGAGCTCGCGCACCGGCGGCAGCGAACCGGCAATCGCAGCGAGCCCGTAGTCGAGCTGAGCGACCCAACCGCTGAGCTCTTGGCCGAGCGTCAACGGGGTCGCGTCCTGCAAGTGAGTGCGCCCGATCTTGACGATGTCGGCGAACGCGGACGCCTTGCCGGCGAGCGTCGCGCGAAGTCCGGTCACTGCGGGTACGAGCTTGCGCTCGATCCGATCGAGCGCGGCGAGATGGATCGCGGTCGGGAACGCGTCGTTCGTCGATTGCGACAGGTTGACGTGATCGTTCGGATGGATCGGCGCCTTGCCCCCGCGCGGTCGGCCGGCGAGCTCGTTCGCGCGACCGGCGATCACCTCGTTGACGTTCATGTTCGTCTGCGTGCCGCTGCCGGTCTGCCACACCGCGAGCGGAAACTCGCCGGCGAGCTCACCGGCGATCACCTCGTCGGCCGCCGCGCCGATCTTCGCCGCGCGATCCGCATCGAGCGTCCCGAGGTCGCGATTGACGTGCGCGCACGCCTTCTTGATCACCGCGAGCGCCGCGATCAGCTCGGGCGGCATGCGCTCGGTGCCGATCGCGAAGTTGCGGCGAGAGCGCTCGGTCTGCGCGCCCCAGTAGCGCTCCGCGTCGACGTCGATCGGGCCGAAGCTATCAGTCTCGGTGCGCGTGGCCATGCACCGGGCTTACCACGTTGCGCGCGACCTCAGAGATCGTCGTGGGCCGACGGCGCCTTGCCGCCGCGCGAGCGCAGCTCGGTCGCGCGCGCGCCGGCGTCCGCGAACGTCGCGTCGCGCTT
Organism: uncultured delta proteobacterium; assembly: GCA_963848295.1. Lineage (GTDB taxonomy): Bacteria > Myxococcota_A > Polyangia > Haliangiales > Haliangiaceae > JABFXX01. The sequence goes on from CAWKDB010000010.1 coordinate 2,660,640, forward strand.
CACGACCGTCTCGAAGTAATACAGCGCCTCGGAGTCGTCGCCGATCGCTTCGTACGTGATGCCGATCTCGTAGTACAGGCTCAGCCGCTCGCGATCGCTCGGCTCGGCGTGCAGGCCCTGCTTGAGCTGGTGGATCGCCTCGGACGGATTGCCCTGCTCGCGCTGGCACATGCCGATCATCACGCGGCATTGCACCTCGCGACCCGGCGCGCGCAGCACCTTCTCGAACGCCTTGATCGCCTCGTCGTAGAGGCCCATCTCTTTGTAGGCGAGGCCCAGGTCGTAGTGCGTGTCGGCGTCGCCTTCTTCGACCGGCTTCTCGAGCATCACGGTCGGTCGGCGCTTGTGCACGGGGCCACCACCCGGTCCCGAGTCGGCGTCGGCCGCAACTTCCTCGAGGTCCTCGGCGTCGACCTCTTCGATATCGTCGAGCTCGAGTGCGTCGGTCCCTTCCGGCATGTGCACGGCTTCGTGGTCGATCGCCGCGGCGATCGGTGCGCTCGGGTTACCGGCGGCCGGCGTCGCGGCACCGTGGACCAGGGGCTCGAGCTCGGCGAGCTTCGATGCGACGAGCGGATGCGTCGGCACCGTCGCCTGGAGCGCGCGCAACACGTCGTAGGCCTCGGAGTACATGCCTTGGCTCGTGTAGAAGTCGGCGGTATCGAGCTCGTCCTCGACGCTGGTCTCCGAGCGCGCGGCGGGCTCGCCAGAGATCGGCGCGTTCATCGCGGTCTGTTCGAACGGCGCCGGTGACTCGATCACCTCGGGCTCGTTGTACGGATCGAAGCTGCCCGAGACCTCGAGCGCCTCGGCGTCGGTGTAGATCGGCGTCGCGTCGATCCCGGGCACTTCCGAGCCCCCTTGATCGTACACATGGGCGTCGAACTCGCGCGCGGCGTCGCGATCGAACGGCAGATCTTCATCGGCGGCCGACGCTTCGATGTCGACCGCGATCGCCTCTTCGTCGGGCTCCTGCCAGTTACCGGGTGGCGCGTCGGCGATCTCGTCGTCGAGATCATCGGCGGCGAGCTCGGTGTCGTTGCCGAGCTGCGCGAGCGCCTCGGCGTGCGCGGCCGAGATCTGCTTCGTCGATTGCGACGAGGGCGAGAACTCGAGCTCGAAGTCGCCGGTCTCGTTGATACCGCCCGGACGCACCGGCGGACGCGACGGCGCTGGGCTGCCCGACGCGACCTGACCGAGCAGCTCGGCCGGATCGAAGTCGTCGATCGAGTCCCGGCGATTGCTGCGCCCAGCGTGTTGCGGCGACGGGGCCCGCGCGACCGCGATCGCACGCGGCGGCGACGACAGGTCCAGGTCGTCGAGATCGAGGTCCCCATCGATCGCCGCGACGCCACCGCCGGCGTACTCGACCTCGGCCGACACCGACGACATCCGCGCGACGCGCAGCCGGAATCGCCGCGCGAGCTCGAACGCGCCGGTGTGCGTGCCGTTCATCGCGAGCAGCTCTTGCAGATAGGCCTCGGCGCGATCCGGATCGGCTGGTGCGATCAGCTCGGCGAGCTTCAACAACTCGACCTCGGCCTCTTGTTCGCGGCCTTGCGAGATCAGGATGTCCTTCAGACGCTCGTGCGCTTCGACGTTCTCGGTGTCGAGCGTGAACACGCGGCGCAGGTGATCGACCGCCTTCTGATGCAGGCCGTATTTCACGTAGACGTCGGTCTCCGCGAGGATCTTCGAGATCTCGTCAGAGTGACGTTCGCCTGCCGCCGAGGCGCGCCGCGGATCCGGCGGCGGCTCCATGTCGGCGGAGAAATCGGCATCGTCGTACTCGGGCAGCGCGAAGTCGACGCCCGACAAGCTCTGCTCGTCGACGAGCGGCATCGAGCCGGTCATCCGCGACGACGGTGGGATCGCCGGCAGATCGCCCGTGATGTTGAACTTGGCATCGCTCGTGGCGGCGCGAACCGCGGGTGGGAGCGGCGTCGCCGGGCGCGGCAGCGCTGCGCGCGGGGCAGCCTGCGGCCCCAGGAACGCGATCGCGTCCGGATCGTTCGGGACGAACTCGATGATCTTGCGGAACACGGAGCCGGCCCTCTCGCGCGCCTTGTTCTCGACATGAATCCGCGCGAGCTCCTTCAACACCGAGACGGTCTTGGCCTTTTGGTCGAGCGCCTGGAACGCCTGGGCGAGTAAGCCGAGCGTGTCGACGTCGCGAGGGTCGGCCTTGAAGCACGCTTGCAGCTTCTGCAGCGCGCGGCGCGGATCGCTGCGGCGCAGATACAACCCGGCGAGCTCGCGGTTGAGCGAATGGTTCTCCGGCTTGTGCCACAGCAAGCGCTCCGCGACCTTGAGGAAGTCGTCTTGCCGGTTCTGGCGACGGAGCTGCTCGCACGCGATGCTGAACTCGCTCGACGCTTCCTCGACGAGGCCTTCCTTCGAATACAGCTCGGCGAGCTTGATCCGCGTCGCGATGTTCTCCGGATCGAGATCGACGAGGCGCTTGACCGTCTCGAGCGCTTCCTTGGTCTTGCCCTCGCGATGAAAATGCGCGGCGACCGACTCGTAGTGCTGCATCGCATCGGACATCAGGCCTAGCTGGCGATAGAGCTCGGCGAGCTTCAGGATCACGTCGACGAGACGTGGATCGAGCTTGAGGATCTGCTTGTAGACCGCGACCGCTTTATGGAGAAAGCCCTGGTCGTGATAGAAGCGCGCGACCTTGAGGTACGTATCGGTCGCGTCTTGCTTCGATCCCTTTTTCGCGTAGAGATCGCCGATCTTTAACCAGACCCGAACGTCCTTCGGATCTTCGTGGACGATGCGCAGATACTCCTTGACCGCTTTGTCGATCTGTCCCCGATCGACAAACTTGCGAGCCGCATCCATGACCTTTTCTTTGTTGAAGGCCACGGTCGCCTTACAGCCTCCTGGTGCGATGCATCACAGCCATCCGGTGGCAGTATGCCCGGTGGATCTCCAAAAGAGTAAGGCCGGGCATACAGCAGGGTCAAGGAAAAGCTTGAACGAATCCCAAGCGTTGCGCAGTGCTCTGCGCACATGGGATCACTGCTCACCGGTCCCGGTGGCGATCGTCATGCAGCTGACGATCGCTCGGCCAACATACGGGCGACGAACCCGGTGTCGAAGTCGCCCCGGATGAACTCGGGGTGGCTGATGATCCGTCGCAAGAACGGGATGTTGGTGCGCGGTCCCTCGATGACCATCTCGTCGAGGCAGCGCTTCGCCCGCCGGATCGCGGCGGGCCGGTCGACGTCGTGGACGATGACCTTCGCGAGCAGCGAGTCGTAGTTTGGGGGGACGACGTAGCCGACGTAGATGTGGGTGTCTAGGCGCACGCCGAGGCCGCCGGGCATGTGCAACGCGGTGATCTTGCCGGGCCACGGGGCGAACGTGACCGGGTCCTCCGCGTTGATCCGCAGCTCGATCGCGTGCCCGCGCGGCTTGCGCTCGGCGGCGCTGTGGAACGACAGCGGCTCGCCGGCGGCGATCCGGATCTGCTCGCGCACGAGATCGAGCCCGGTGACGAGCTCGGTCACCGGATGCTCGACCTGCAACCGGGTGTTCATCTCCATGAAGTAGAAGCTGCCGTCGGTGTCGAGCAGGTACTCCATCGTGCCGACGTTCGTGTAACCGATCGTCTCGATCGCCTTGACCGACGCCGCCTGCATCTTCTGGCGAACGTCGTCCGGCAACGCCGCCGACGGCGCCTCTTCGATCACCTTTTGGTGCCTGCGTTGGATCGAGCACTCGCGCTCGCCGAGGTGGGTGTAGTGACCGTGCTTGTCGCCGATCACCTGGATCTCGATGTGGCGCGGCTTCTGGCAGTACCGCTCCATGAACATCTCGGGGTTGCCGAACGCGGCTTGCGCTTCGGTGCGGCCCATCGACCACGCGTCGAGCAGCTTCTCTTTCTCGTAGACGATCTTCATGCCGCGCCCGCCGCCGCCGGCCGACGCCTTCAAGATCACCGGAAAGCCGATGCGCTCGGCGGTCTCGAGCAACGTGATCTCGTCGTGGATGCCGGCCGAGCCCGGCAACATCGGCACACCGGCTTTCGCCATCGCCGCGCGCGCGCTGATCTTGTCGCCCATCAGCCGCATGGCGTCGGGCGATGGTCCGATCCACGTCAGCTTGCACTTGCGGCAGACCTCGGCGAAGTCGGCGTTCTCGGACAGGAACCCGTAGCCGGGATGGATCGCGTCGGCGCCGGTCACTTCGGCGGCCGAGATGATCATCGGTACGTTGAGGTAGCTCTGGCGCGACGCCGGCGGACCGATGCACACCGCTTCATCCGCGAACTTGACGTGCAGGGCGTCGGAGTCCGCGGTCGAGTGCACCGCGACCGATTGCAAGCCGAGCTCTTTGCACGCGCGGATCACGCGCAGCGCGATCTCACCGCGGTTCGCGACCAAGACCTTCTTGAACACGGCTACGCGATCCGGAACAGCGGCTGGCCGTACTCGACCGACGCGCCGTCCTCGACGAGGATCCCGGTGATCGTGCCCGAAGCGTCAGCCTCGATCTCGTTCATCAGCTTCATCGCTTCGACGATGCACAGCACCTGCCCCTTGTCGATCTTGTCACCCATCGAGACGTAGTTCGGCGAGTCGGGGTTCGGCTTGCGATAGAACGTACCGACGAACGGCGACGTCACGACGTGGCCTTTGTCCTCGGCCGGTGCGGCCGCGACGGGCGCAGGCGCGTGTCCGAACCCGGCCGGTGGAGCGTATGCGGGCAGGGCCGCGGGTGCGTGAGCCGCGACCGGCGCGGAACCCGCGACGACGCCGCGTCGGATCGTGAGCTTCGCGTCCTTGGCGTCGACGATGAGCTCGGACAGACCGTGCTCGCTCGCGATCTCCGCTAGGGCGCGCGCCATCGCGACGAGCTCGTGCTCGTCACGGTCTGCGCCGTTTGGATCGTTTTTGGCTTTGGGCTGCTTGGCCATGAGAGCGCTTGGTAGCTTCTACGTGCGCGAGGGCCGCGTCCAGACCCAGGTAGTAGCTTTGTGCACGGAATCCGCTGATGAGGCCGATCGCGCTCGCCGCGGTGATCGAGCGCTGACGGAACTCCTCGCGTGCGTGGATGTTCGATAAGTGGACCTCGACGGTCGGAATCTGCACCGCTTCGATCGCATCGCGGATGCCGATCGACGTGTGGCTGTAGCTGCCGGGGTTGATCACGATCGCGTCGGCCCAACCGACCGCGCGCTGGATCAGATCGATGAGCTCGCCTTCGACGTTGGTCTGCGCGCACCGGACCTCGGCGCCTCGCGCGGTCGCGCGCTTGGCGAGCTCGGCGTCGATCTCGGCCAGGGTCGTCTTGCCGTAGAGCTTCGGCTCGCGCGTACCGAGCAGGTTGAGGTTCGCGCCGTGCAGGACCTGGACGCGCCAAGGCCGGGACATCGCCGTTACAGCGCGGCGGCGAGCGTCGGTTGCGCCATCCGCGCGAGGTAGCGCGCCTTGCCGAAGTTGCCCTCGGGCGCGAGCGCGATCGCGACGAAGTACTGCGGCGACAACATCCGGCACACGAGCACGAGGCGTTGCGCTTTGACCGCGAGCTCTTCGAGCCCGCCGACCTGCAGGCTATCGCCGGCTTTGCGGACTTGACCGAGGATGAACGAGAACTCCATCCCGACGGTGTTGACGTCGACGCGGTCGTTCTGCCGCACGTACGTCTCGACCGGAATGCCGTCGAGCCCCATCACCACCGCGGCGAGGCCGCCATCGATATTGTCGACGACTTTCTTGAGTGTTTCGGCGAACAAAAGTCCCTCACTCCAAGGCTACTGCACCTCGGGAGACGCACGCCAGGCATGGCGACGCCAATTGAGCCGGATCGATCAACAACGCGTCCGGCGAAGCAAGGACGCGTTGGTCCTTACGGCGAAAGAGTCCCTTGAGGGCAATTCGCCGCTACATCGTCGTCGCCGGGCACACGAGCGTGTTGTTGGCCGCGTTCTCGCAACAAGCGATCTGACCATCCTGATACGGGTTGCACGGGTTCGGCGTCGGCAACGTGCCGGTCGCCGGACACGATCCGACGCTGCTGAACACGCAGCCTTGACCGGTGCAGACCGTGACGGGGAAATCCCAAGGCGCCGCGTCGATCTCGTCGCCCGCAAGCGTGCCGTACACGACGACATGCGCGGAGACCAGCGCCGAAAACTCGTTGCTCAGATCAGTTGCGTCGAAGCCCGAAGGCAGGATCCCGGAGAGCACGTCCGGCGGGATGAGCGGAAAGCCGACATTGGCCGTGGCTCCCGGCATCAGCGATGCGCTGAACTCGACGGTGAACTGATCGAGGCCGGCCGGAATCGCGCTACCGGTCGCCGGCATGGTGACGCCACCGGTCATCGTCACCGGATCGAGGAGCGTGAGCGATACGCGCGCGCCCTGGATGTCGATCGTCTTGGCCAGGGTGTCGCTGTTCGAGCCGGTCGCGCTGCCTTCGCCCGGAGTCATCACCTGCAGGCGACTCTGGAGCAGCGGAAACGCCAAGTAGCCCTGAGTCGAAAGCGCGTTGATCGTGCCAGCCACGGTGAAGGCCTGCGTCGGATCGCCGGTGAACGTACAACCACCGCTCGTGGGCGGAGCCGTGTCGTTGAGCACGACGAAGCCTTCGTCGCCGGAGGTGGCGAGACAGCCGGTGGCTGCTACTGCGACGAGGCCCGAGACCAGGCCTGATTTGAGGATAGATAAACAGTGGGACATAGGTCCTCCAGAAAAATCGTATCAAGCGGCGAGCACTGCGCGCAAAATTCTTCGTAGCTCATCGACGGCGATCGCGACGGGCTCACACGAGCCCACCTCGCGCACCGCGATGAAGCGCACTGTAGGTCCGGTACGCTTCTTGTCGACGGCAAGCCGTGCCAACGCGTCGTCAGTTAGATATGCGCGCGGGTCCGAAGGCAGACCGGTGCAGTCGAGCGCGGCGGCCACCTCGCCGGCGAGCGCCAAGTCGCACAACCCCAGCGCCGCCGACACGCGGCACGCGGCGACCAACCCGAGGCCAACTGCCTCGCCATGGTGGATGCCCGACGCGGCCTCGATCGCATGGCCGACCGTGTGGCCGAGGTTGAGCAGTGCGCGGTGACCGGTGAGCTCGTGCTCGTCGCGGCCGACGATCGCCGCCTTGTAGGCGATCGAGCGCTCGATCACGTCGCGCAGGATCGGCGGTGGCTCGCCGCCGTGGTTCGCCCACGGCGTGCACGCGTCGACCGCGCGCCACAGATCGCCGCCGTCGAGCAGCGCGTATTTCCACAGCTCGCCGAAGCCGGCGCGCCGCTCGCGGACCGGCAGCGTCGCCAGCGTTGCGAGGTTGCACCACACCAGGCGCGGCTGATGAAACGCGCCGACGAGGTTCTTGCCGGCGGGCAGGTCGAGCGCGGTCTTGCCACCGATCGCCGCATCGACCATCGCGACGAGCGTGGTCGGGAATTGAATCACGGGGATCCCGCGGAACAGGGTCGCCGCGACGAAGCCGACGAGATCGCCGACGACGCCACCGCCGAGCGCGAGCATCGTCGACGAGCGATCGAGCCCGAGCGCGACGAGCTCGCCGCACAGGTGCTCGTAGGCCGCGATCGACTTGCTCGCCTCGCCAGGCGCGATCGTCGTGGCATGCGTCGTGATCGTCGTGCCGGCGAACGTCGCGAGCAGCGCGTGCATGTGCGGATGCACGATGTTGTCGTCGGCCACGAGGCCGGCGGACGTGTTGGCGGCGAGGATCGGGAGCTCGAATCCGTCCGCGAGGATGACCGGATAGCTGCGCTCGCCGAGCGCGACGATCGTCGCATCACGGTGATGAGACGGCAGCGCGGACCACACGCGCTCGACCGCGTGCACGTGCTGCACGATGTTGGCGATCGATCGGCCCGTCGTATCGACGACCGCGTGAGCACGGCGATAGCTCGGCGCTCGGCTCGCGGCGAGGCGCGCGGCGTTCGCGAGCAGCGGTCGCGGTGGGCCACCCTGGGCCTCGGCTCGCGCTTGGGCGTCTGCGACGTCGACGCCGAGCGCGACCACCAGCCCCGCCGCGCGCATCCGATCGAGGTTACCTCCGTGCGCCGCGCAGCCGCCGCCGGTCGCGATGATCGGCCCGTCCCCGGAGGCGGCGATCGCCTCGCGCAACACCTCGGCTTCGACCGCGCGAAACGCGTTCTCGTCGCTCTCGACCAGCGTCGCGACCGGCGTGCCGCGCTCCGCGATCACGTCATCGAGATCGATGAACCGGCGCTTGGTCCGAGCAGCGAGCGCGCGGCCGACCGAGGTCTTGCCCGCGGCCATGAAGCCGATGAGAAAGACAGGCGTGGCCACAGCTCTAGTCTACGTCGACGTTGACCGGCGCGTCGTCGAGTTATTGCGTGCAGCGTAGCGCGGCGCGGTTCGTGATCTTCGGCGTCATGAACACGAGCAGCTCGCCGCGGTTGTCGGTCTCGGTCCGGCGCTTGAACAGCCAGCCCAGCACCGGCAGGTCGCCGAAGAACGGGATCTTCGAGTACTGCACGCCCGTGCTGCGCGTGTAGATACCGCCGAGCACCGAGGTCTCGCCATCGTGCACCAACATGCGCGTATGCGCTTCCTTGCGTTGGATCGTCGGGATGCCGTTCGCGCTCGTATGCGTGAAGTCAGGCTGGTTGTTCGTGACGTTGAGATCCATCGCGATCGTGCAGTCGCTCTGCGAGACGTACGGCTTGACCGTGAGGCTCAAGTCGGCCTGGACGAACTGCGTGTTCGTACCGGCCGCGGACACCACCGAGATCGGTACCGAGGTGCCTTGCGCGATCTTCGCCTCGCGACCGTTCAACACCGTGACCTTCGGCGCCGAGATGATGCGCACCGTGCCGTTGTCCTCGAGCGCAGACAAGCGCAGATTGATGTTGAAGTTGCCCGCGAGCGATCCGAGCGAGAAGCCGATCGCACCGCCGGCGCCGGAGCCGGTGGCCGCCGGCAGGTTGACCGCAAAATCCGACGGGCTCGCGACGCCGGCGCTGATCGTGTTCTGATCGACGTTGCCACCGGCGATGCCGATCGACGACGGGAACGTCAGGCCGGTGGCATTGCCGCCGCCCGCACCTGCGAGCGCGTTACCGCCCCACTGGATGCCGATGTCCCGCGTGAAGTTCGAGTCGGCCTCGACGATGCGCGCTTCGACCGTGATCTGCGGAGTCTGCGTGTCGAGCTGGAGCGCGAGCTGCGCGATCTGCTGCCGGTTGCCGGCCACGTCGTTGATGATCAGCGCGTTCGTGCGGTCGTCGACCTCGAGCTTGCCCTTCGGCGACAGCATGCCGTCGAGCTTCGGCTTGAGCTCGCTCGCGGTCGCGTAGTTGAGGCGCAAGATCTCGGGGCGGGGCGACTCGGCCTTGATCGCGGCTTCGCGCCGAGCGGCCTCGGCCTCGTCTTCAGCATCGAGCTCCTTGCGCGGCGCGACCCGGAAGATGTTGCCTTCGCGGCGGTACCACAAGCCGTGCGACGACAGGATCACGTCGAGCGCCTGGTCCCAAGGCACGTGCTTGAGGCTGACCGTGACCTTCGCGTCGACCGTCTCGGGCACGACGAGGCTGATGTGACCGACCGACGCGATCGTGCGCAGCAGATCGTGAATCGGCGCGTCCTTGAAATCGAGATCGACCGTGGCGCCGTGATAGATCCGGCGCCGCGCGTTCAGACCGTTCGGCGGCGGCACCTGCGAGACCGACTGCTGAGCGATCGGCGTCGACGCTGCACCGAAGCCGCTGACGATCGGCGGCGGCATCTCCTGCGTGCGCGGCCCGGGCGATTTCTTCGCGATCTGGCCGATGCCGGCGAACATCACGCGCGCACCCGCGCGGTCGCGCTCGATGGTCGGCGTGACCGGCGCGCCGAGCTCGGCGACGATGTGGACGAGACCGGGCTGTCGACGATCGTGGAACGACGACACGCTGCGCACGGGACCACCGAAGGCCGAGACGTCGAGCTTGCGCTCGAGCCTGGCGGCGAGATCGGCACGATCGATCACGAGCTCGACGAACCTCGGCGTCACCTCGCCGAGCCTCACATCGGCGTCGCCGACGATCGCGAGCTGGACTTCGCCGCCGTCGGTGTTGGGGGTGAATCTGACGTCATTGATCTGCGCGTTCTTCGCGCTCGGCGCGGGCGCCGTCTTCGCGACCACGACCGGCGCTGCCGCGACCTTTGCGATCGGAGCCGGTGCGGGCGTCGGCGCAAGTGCCCAGACCGGAGTCGCGGCGATCTGCTGCTGGACCGTCAACTTCTTGGCTTGGAGCAGAGCGAGCTCCTGCTCTTCATCCGTGCGCTTCTGGGCGAGCTGCGCGCGGCGGTTCTCTTCTCGATCCGCGGCGTCCTTCGCTTGCATCGCGACCGTCTCGAGCCGAGCGACCTCGGCTTGCTGCGACGTCACGGCCCTGCGGCGTTCGGCGAGCTCGGTCTCGGCGTGCTTGCGCTCGATCTCGATCTTTGCGGCCGCAGCGTTCGCCTTCGCGAGCTCGTCCTCGCCCGCTTTACGCGCCTTGACCGCGGCGACTTGCTCCTGCGCTCTCGCTTCGGCCTTCGCACGCTCTTCGACTGCGGTGGCGGCCTTCTCGGCGGCGGCGCGGCGATCCATCAGCTCGGCCAAGCTCGTCTCGGCGACGTGCTGCGCACCGAGCGCATCCTTCGCCGACTTCTCGGCGATCGCGCGCTGGTGCTCGGCGGCGTCCTTCGCGACCTGGGCGGCATGGGCCGCCTGCTCGGCGGCGACGCGCTGCGCCTCCGCAGCGAACCGCTGCTGTTCGGCCTGTCCGCGGCGTTGCGCCGCTTCGCTCGCGGCGACCTCGGCGAGACGTTGGCGCTTCGCGGCTTCGGTCGCCGCCGCCTCGGCTTCGCTGCGCTTGCGCGTGGCATCGCTGGCCGCGGCTTCTGCTTCGCCGCGCTTGCGCACGGCGTCGGTCGCCGCCGCTTCGGCGGTCTGACGATCGTGATCGATCGACGACAGCGATACCCTCGACCGATCGAGCTGGTCCTTCGCCTTGTCCGCGGCGGTCTCGGCGGCAATGCGGTGGGCCTCGGCCTCTTGGGTCGCGCGCTCGGCCTGGGCGAGCCGCTGCTCGGCAGCCTTCGCCTCGGCGACGAGCCGGGCCCGTTCGGAGGCGGCTTGCGTCGTCGACTGGTCGCGCGCTTGTTGCGCGTGTTGCGCCGCCGCTTCGGCGGCGAGCCGCTCCTGAACGGCGCGATTCGCCTCGTTGCGCGCGTTCTCTTCGCGCGCCTGAGCCTCGGCGTTCGCGGTGCGCGCCTGATCTTCGAGAGCTTGGGCCGCCGCGGTCTTCTTCGCGAGTGCCGCGACCTGGTCCTTCGCACTCGCGACCATCTTCTCGGCATCCGCGCGCGTCGCGAGCGCTTCGCGCTTCTCCGCCTCGGCTTCGCGCTTATCGGCAGAGGCCGCCGCTCGCGCCGCATCGGCCTGAACCCGGATCGCGTCGGCGCTGCTCTTCTCGCGCGCCGCATCGGCCTTCGCGGCATCGGCGTCGGCGTGCGCCTTCTGCGCCTCGTCGCGAGCCATCGCGACGTCCTCGCGCGCCTTCGCGATCTCGTTCGACATCTCGGTCTTGAGCTCCTGCGCCTCGCGGAGCGCGTGGGCGGTCTCGCTCTTCGCCTGCCGCAGCTGCGCATCCGCCGCGCGCTTCGCCTGCTCGGCTGCCGCGCGCGTTCGTTCGGCGTCCGCTTGCGCGGTCGCCGCCGCATCGTTGGCCTTCGCGACGTCGGCCTTCGCCTTCACCATATCGGAGCTCGCCCTCGCGGCTTCGGCCTTCGCGCGCGCGGCATCGTTCTGCGCGGTCATAGCGGCACTCCGAGCGGCGAGCGCGGCCACTTTGGCGCGCTCGAGATCGGCGATGGTCGCGACGTTCTTGCTCTGGAGTTGCTTGGCATCGTCGAGCGCGCGCTGGGCTGCCTCGGCACGCGCCGTCGCTCTCGCCGCCTGGTCTTGCGCCGCCGCGCTGACTCGCTCCGCTTGCGCGCGCGCCTGCTCGGCTTGGCTCTTCGCTTGCTCGGCCTGGCTCTTCGCTTGCTCGGCTTGCGTCTTCGCTTGCTCGGCCTGCGTCTTCGCTTGCTCGGCCGACGCGGCCTGCTTGCGCGCGGCTTCGAGCTCGGCCGGGTTCGCGGTTTTCGGCGCGGCGTCGCGCGCCACCACCGTCACGATCACCTCGTTGCCGTCGGTCTTGACGTCGTAGCGACCGGGCCGGGCGAGCGTCACGATCACCCGGACGACGTCGCCTCCGTCTTCGAGTTGCTGCGCCGCGATCGTGCTCACCGCCCAGGTGTTCGGACTCAACACCATCGAGCTGTCGTGGCCGCGTACGGCCTCGGCGAGTCGGGCTTGCGGCACGTCGATCACGACGCGCGTAGGTTTTTCGAGCTTGTAGACCGTGAACGTCGGAGTTTGCGCGCCGCGGACATGGACGCGAGTGGCGCCTCCGTCCTCGTCGAAGGTCACCCCGCGCACCTCGTTCTTGTCATCCCTCGTCAGGGACTTCCCGGGCGCATCCGCCCGAACGGGCGGAGCCGTCGCGGCGAGTGCGGCGGCGACGAACGCGACGAACCAGATCTGTGGGCTACCCGTCGATGTCATTGGCGACTCCTGTCGCGAGGTGGTCGACGGACGCGGCGTCGCGTAGGACGCAGCTTCCGCGATCGACCGCGCGGCTGGAAAAATTGTCACCCGGCGAGAGTCCGGATCACAACTTTTCGCTACTCACGGTCTCCCGGTGCCTTGGCGGGCGGGCTCGGCTCGCCCCGGGGTCGTCGGCGTCACCGGCTGCATCGACCTCGGCGTCACGACCGGCGCGCTCGAGTCGGGAGGCGGCGTGTTACTCGTCGGCGTCTTGAGCCCGCCGGGGTAGAGCTCGACCGAGTGAACCTCGTCGGGGCGCGGCGCCGCGTTCGAGCTCGCGTTCGCATCGGGATGGACCTGGAACGTGACGTAGCCACCGGTATCGGCGTCGCCGGTGCCGATCTCGCGCACGACCGCCTTCTCTTTGCCGACGCAATCGCCGCGCTTGATCAGCTGGCCGTAGTTGCTCGGATCCATCATCAGGACCTGGCGCTGGGTGCCGCGCGAGACGATGCCGACCAACCGGAGGTCCTGATAGCTGTAGGTCGAAGCGACCATCTGTTCCTTGCTGCATTCTTTCGTGCGATCGATCGGCAAGGGCGTGCCGGCGCCGTTGGTCTCGCGTCCGGCTGGCACGAGCACGAACGACTCGAATGGATCGCGATTCAGCTCGGGCGCGAAGTCGCGCATCGTCAGCGTCTCGCGGATCGTGTCGCGCTCTTGGCATGGCTCGCAGTGGAACCCCGCGGTTGTCTGCAAGCAGTAACCGGTGTCGCACGTCGGTGCTTTCGGGTCGCACACCGGGCCGTCGATCTTGTCAGGGAGCGGACACTGCACGAGGTCTTCGACGTGGACGCGTTGCTCGAGCTTCTTCGCGTTCGGGTTCGCCGCCGCGGCGGCCGCGGCTGCGGGGTGCGCGCCCGGTGCGCCGGGCGGTGGAGCATCGTCGCCGCACGCGCCGACGGCGCCGAGCACGAGGAGCATGAGGCCGAAGGGCTTCATCACAGGCTTCCCTTCGGCTTGCCCGAGCCATCGCCGGTCGGCGCGTTGCGAGTGCGAGCCTCGTCCTTTTGCATCGCGTTGTCGGCGGCGGCTTTGACCGCGGCCGGGGTCGCCGGCGTCGTGGTCGGCTGCGGCGGATTCGCGGGCATCGGCGCGGGCCTCGGCGCGGGCAGCGCAGGCGCGCCACCCGCAGGTGCGGCCCCCGCGGCACCCGGTTGACCGGGCGCAGGCGGCTTCTTCAGCTCCTGGCGGAACGTCGCGGCGGTGAACTTCGCGGTGAGCACGATCTCGCGGTTGCGCACGACCGGGTTCGACAGAGATAGATTTTCGATCGACACGATGCGATCGAGCTCTTCGGGCTGATCGGTTTTCGGCGCGGACTTGTCCCTCTTCTTCGGCAGGAGCGAAGCAAAGAACCGCTCGATCTGCATGTACGTGCCGGTCATCTCGATCTCGATCGGCACGCGCACGAACGATTCGACACTCGCGGGGGTGCCCTCCTTCCACTTCGTGACCTCGACGCCGGCCTCGGTGACCTTGCGGTTCAACGTCTCGAAGAACGCCGGTAGCTCGGCTTCGGTCGGCAGCGCCTTGTCGTTCGCGTTGATCTGGTCGCGCAGCTTCACGATGTCGCGCTTGATGTCCGCAAACTCCGGAATCTCGCGCTCGAGCTTCGCGTTGAGCGCGACCTTGGTGTCGTGCTCGCCCTTCGCCTCCGCGAGCTCGGCCTTGAGCGGCTTGTATCCGAACTGGAAATACACCAACCCGAGCAGGGCCGCGCCGACGACGAACACGAGCACCTTGCGCTCGGTCGGCAACCTGGCGAAGTCGGCCATGACCGCCATCAGTAGGCCACCTTTCCGGTGATCGTGAAGCGGTAGTAGTTGAGCCCGCTGTCCTTGTCGGTCGCGCGCTCTTCAGCCGACGGCGCGACATCGAGGAAGTACGCCGAGGCCGCGAGTCGTTTCGACAACTGGGTGACGTCGGACTCCGACTGCGCTCCGCCTTCGAGCGTCACCGAACCTTCCTTGTCGGTGAACGCGGTGATCCAGACGTGGCTCGGATCCCAGTCGGTCTGGAACTTCTTGTTCGAGTCGCCACCATCGCCGGTCAACCGCGTCATCAACTGCGTCATCGTCGGCCCCTTCGCGGTCAACACGCGGCCGAGCTCGTGCAGGATGTTCGCCGGCACGACCATCGTGCCGTTGAGATGGTTGATCGCCTGGATCCGCTCGGCGGCCTCGTCCTTCGCCGCTTTCAGCGTGTCGTAGCCGACGAGCTGCTTGTTGTTCGACTGGATCGAACTATTCAGATCCTTGGTCGCGGCGCGGTAATCGGCGATGTCGTTCCGCTTCGGGCGATCGAACACCAGGTACACCACCGCAGCAGCGGCGATGACCGCGATCACGCCGACGAGGAAGTCTCGCGTTCCGGGCTCGGCCGCTTGCGGGCGCTTTGCTCGCTTTTGCGGGAGGAGGTTGATCTTGATCATGTCACTTGTCTCCCGCCGCGCGCATCGACAGTCCGACGCCGATCAGTGCTTCGGGCGCATGCGCCGACAAGTACGTGCGATCGAGCGTCGCATCGATCTCGATCCGCTTCCATGCATCCGCGACCTCGAGCGGCAACCGCGAGCGGCGTTCGATCGCGCGATGCAACGAGCTGACCTTCGCGCTGCCGCCGGCGAGCACGATCCGCGTGACATTCGCGTCAGCGGTCGTCGCGAGGAAGAAGTCGAGCGAGCGCTGGAACTCGCCTGCCATGACCTCGGCGACGCCTTCCATCACGCGCAGCGTCTCTTGCGGGACCACACCGTGCTCGGTCTGGTTACCACCGACCTTGTACGCCTCGGCCTCGTCGGCGGCGATGCCCATCTGCTTCTGGATCTCTTCGGTGAACGCGTTGCCACCGATCGTGACGTCGCGCGTGAACAGCGAAACGCCGCCGCGCACGATGTTGATGTTCGTGATCGCGGCGCCGATGTTGATGAGCACGACCGTCTCGCGCGCATCGAGTTGATAGTTCGCCTCGAAGCCATTCTGACTCGCGAACGCTGCGACGTCGACAACCTGCGGCGACAGCCCCGAGTCGCGCACGACCTGCACGTAGTCCGACACGACTTCTTTCTTCGCGGCGACGAGCAGCAGCTCGGTCTGCCCGCTCGCCGTCACGGGGTTCGTGACGTGATAGTCGATCTCGACGTCGTCGCGTCCGAACGGAATGTGGTGCTCCGCCTCGTTGCGAATATCTGCGGCGAGCTCCTCCGGCTTCATCATCGGCACCATGATCTTCTTGATGATCACGGAGTGACCGGCGATCGCGATCGCGACTTCCTTCTGGCGAATCTTCAGGCGGCTCCACAGCTGGCGAATCGCCTCGGCCACGGCGCCTTGATCCATGATCGTGCCGTCGACGATCGTCTGTGGAACGAGTGGCTGCATGCCGAACGCTTGCAGCGCCCAGCCCGTGGTCTTACGACGCAGCTGCACCGCTTTGATGCAGCTGGAGCCGATGTCGAGCCCGATGCACTGTTTCGCCATTAGACCTCTACAGCCCGAAATTCTGGCATGTCCGCGCGCGATCTCCAAAAACGGGTACCAGGTCCGCTTCGATAAGCTCGCTGGCGGCCCCTCGGACTGAGGAGTCGGCCGCGCTCAGGAAATCCCGTACTCCTTCATCTTGTAGAGCAGCGCGCGGTGACTGATCTCGAGCAGCTTGGCCGCATTCGTACGGTTGCCGCCGGTCGCGCCGAGCGCGCGCCGGATCAAGTCGCGCTCGAGTGACCGAGTGGCCTTCTTGATGCTGAGCTCGGCTTCGCCGTTCACCGGCGTCGCCGCCTTGAGGTTCATCACGCTGCCGAGAAATTCGGCCGAGATCTCGGGACCATCGGCGAGTACGAGCGCCCGTTCGATCACATTCTCGAGCTCGCGAACGTTGCCCGGCCACGGCTGGTCGCGCAACGCGTCGACCGCGGCATCGGCGAGCCCGACCTCGCGGCTGTGGCGCACCGAATGGCGCTGCGCGAAGTACCGCGCGAGCTGCGGAATATCGCCGGCCCGCTCTCGCAACGCCGGCACGTGCACCGGCAGGACGTTGAGCCGATAAAACAGATCGTCGCGAAACCGGCCCGCCGCGACATCCGCGGCCAAGTCGTGCAGCGTCGCCGCGATCAGCCGGACATCGACGTGAACCGACGCGGTGTCGCCAACGCGGCGAATCTCGGATTCTTGCAGGACGCGCAACAGCCTTGCTTGCAGGTAGAGCGGGATCTCGCCGACCTCGTCGAGGAACAGCGTGCCGCCGTTCGCCGCTTCGAACAGGCCGGTCTTGTCGCGCACCGCGTCGGTGAAGGCGCCGCGGACGTGGCCGAACATCTCCGACTCTAGCAACCCCGCCGGGATCGCCGCGCAGTTGATCGCGACGAAGCGCTGGTCGCGCCGCGGGGAGGCGAGGTGGATCGCGCGAGCGACGAGCTCCTTGCCGGTGCCGCTCTCGCCGAGTACGAGCACCGTCGTCTTCGCAGAGGCGATGCGTTCGATCGTGGCGCGCAGCTTCTGCATCGCCTCACCATCGCCGACGAGCGCGGGCGAGGTCAGCGGCTCGGCCGGTGGGCGCGACGAGCGCACCTCCGAGCTCAACCGGCGAAGCGCGAGCATCACCGCGAGCTCGTCGAGCGGCTCGCTGACGACGTCGGCGATCCCCGCCGCGAGCAGCGCCATCGTCTGCGGCAGCTCGCGCGAACGGACCACCGCGATCACCGGCGGTGCGCCTGGGGACTGCACGACCTCGACCGCCACGCCGTGCGCTGCGATCACGGCGTCGCACGGCTCGACCGCGAGGTGACGACGCGCGGCGTCGAGATCCGCACCCGCCGCGACCGACAACCCGCGGCGATCGAGCAACAGATGAAGCGATCGGCGCGCTTCGTCGTCCGCTCCTACCAGCAAGACTCGCTGGACGGCGCCCGATGTCGGCGAGCCGTTAGCGACGCTCGTCATCCCTGCGTCGAGGGTAGCATTGGATCGGGCCTCGAGCGTCGGCCAGAATCGAGGCCGGCGGCCCAGATCTGTTAGGTTCTCTTCGTGCCTCCTGCCGGCCGGCCATGGATCACCGCGAACCAGGTCACCCTGGCGCGCCTGATTCCGATGCCGCTCTTGAGCTGGCTGATCTACCGCGGCGGCGAGACCGGGTTCAAAGGCAACCCGTACATGTGGAGCGCGCTGACCGCGGGCATCTTGCTCGGCTCGACCGACTGGGTCGACGGCATGCTCGCCCGCAAGTGGGGACCGACCGTGCTCGGCGGTTTGCTCGACCCGATCGCGGACAAGGTGTTCGTCGCGTTCGCGTACATGCCGTTCGCGAGTCTCGGCCTCGTCCCCGCATGGGCGTGCGCGCTGATGTTCGTGCGCGAGTTCTTCATCACCGCGTTGCGCTCGGCGTACGCGCAACGGCAGCTGACCTTCAAGACCAGCTACATCGCCAAGGCCAAGACCTGGGCGCAGATGCAGGGCATCGGCGTGATGCTGCTGTTTCCGCTCGTCGACAACTCGCACGTCATCGTGCCGCTGCTCGTGTTCGGCATCGTCGGTCCGATCATCGCTCTCGCGTGGCTGTGGTTCGCAAAGCACAAGCTCTGGACCGCGACGCTGTGGATGAGCGCGTCGTTCGCCGCCCTGCTCGCGGTGTACGAAGCCGAGGGTGCGCTGTACGCGGTGCGCGCGATCATGATCGGGGTCGTCGCGATCACGTGGATCAGCGGCTTCGACTACATCTGGCTCGGTTGGCCGAAGCTGCGCGCGCACGGTGACTTCAACCGCGCCGACTTCGTGCGGATCGTCGGCTCGATCACCGTGCCGACCCTCGTGTTCGCGGTGCTGATCGAAACACCCGTCCACGTCTGGTCGCTGTTCACCGTGCTGTCCCTCGAGCTCGCCGTCGGCGGCCTCGATAATTTGCTATCCCATCACAAAGCGGCGACGCGTTCGCTAGCCTGGGGCAGCCGAGTCCTCAGCATCTCCGGCCTGCTCGGCCTCGCGCTCCTCGTCCCGCGGGGCGCCGAATACTTCTCGGCCGCGGCAGCCGCCGTCTCCATTGTCGGCGTCTTCGCCGAGTTCTGGCGAGGTCGCGACTACTTCCTCGACAAGTGACGCTGTCTCTTTTGTCAACTTAGCCGCGAAGCCGCTCGCGCACCTGGTTGAGTTCCTTCGACAAATTTGGGGACGCTGTCTCTTTTGTCAACCTGCGACTCGTAGTGCACTCACCTCGGCCCTCACTCGGTCCATCGCGACGGTCGCCGCCGCGGCAGCATAGGGGTCGAGCTGTTGCGCAGCGAGCCTCGATGCGGCTTGTCGAGCGATCCCGAGGGCAGCAGCGATTTCGGTCGCGGTCAGTCCCACGCGGATCCCAGTGTGAACCGCAACGCGACGGGCGACGCTAACCTCGCCCCGACGATTCCGCGAGGTCATCCGTTCGATCGGCAACCCGAGCGTCGTCGCAACGATCGCAACGACGAGGCGTGGATCCGGTCGAATGATCGAGAACGGTCTTGCCACCAATGGGGCGACGAGTGGGTTCAGCATCGGCGTCGCGACCTCGATCCCGCCGCGTCGATGGGCAGCGCGATGGATGGCGTCCATCATGTCGCTCCGGTCGTCCGCGATAGCGCCGCCGACAAACGAGTCGAACTCGTGCGCCTCAACGCCGGCGCGGATCAATCCCTCATCAATGGCGAGCCACTGCGGGCACCGGACGAGACCGATATACGCCCGATGACTCGTCCACGTGCTCTCCCGTGCGGTTTGCACGACACCAGCTCGCACCGGGTTGTTGTGAATATACGCGATGAGACGCCCGACCTTGTCGGAGGGCACGGACTCTGCCGATGCGCGCGTCGCGAAGATCGGACCCAGCCCGCCGCGCCTTCGGTTGATCTCGAGCGCAAAGGGCGCGTGTACGCGCTTGAGCAGCGACTCGAACGAAGACGCTCCAGACAGCAACGAGAGGTGGATGTGACTGCTCATGAGCGCGTAGGCGAGCAGCAGCCAGTCGCTCTTGGCCAGCGATGCCGCTAGCAAGCGCAAATACAGCGCTCGGTCCTGTTCGTCTTCGAGAAGCCATCGCTTGTCGACGAAACGAGAGATGACGTGGTGGATCGTGTGGGGGGAGATGACTCGAGCGATTCGCATGCCGCAGCTATCGGGCAGCGGGCGCGCAAGTTGCCCCCAAAAGCGTCCCCCAGGTTTGCAAGTTGTCAAAAGAGACAGCGTCCCTGGGTTTGTCTCAGCAATCAAACTAGATAGGCCGGATAGCGCGCGACCTAAGTTGACAAAAGAGACAGCGTCACCCGATCACGCGGTTGCGGCCGTCGCGCTTAGCTTTGTAGAGGTGGTCGTCGGCGGTCTTGATGAACGCGGTGAGGTCGATGTCTTCGCCTTCGACGGTGGCTACTCCCACGGAGACGGTGACGGGGAAGGTGTCACCTTCGTATTCGAACGGCTGGTCGCCGACGATGCGCCGGATCTGTTCACCGAAGGTGCGCGCACCGGTGAGATCGGTTTCGGGCAGCACGGCCGCGAATTCTTCGCCACCGTAGCGCGCGAGCAACTCCTCGCGCCGGACCCGGCCGAGCAAGCGGCGCGACATCTCGCGCAATACAAAGTCGCCGGTGAGGTGACCGTGCTTGTCGTTGATCAGCTTGAAGTGGTCGATGTCGAACATCAGCAGCGATAGCGGCCGGCGATAGCGATGGCAGCGCGCGATCTCGCGCTCGAGGAACTCCATGAAGTAGCGCTTGTTGTGGGCACCGGTGAGGGCATCCACGATCGTCATCCGGTAAATCTCTTCGTGGTAGCTCGCCTCGACGCCGGCACCCGACAGGAACTTGAAGATCGCGGCGCCGATCTTGACGAAGTCCGCGTCGCGCAACACCGACTTCGTCACCGGGACGTCGTTGACGTACGAGCCGTTCGTCGACTGCAGATCTTCGACCGACCAGCTCTCACCGGAGCGAAACACGCGCGCGTGGCGGCGCGAGACCGAGTCGCGATCGATCTGGATGTCGCAATCCGCGCCGCGGCCGAGCACGATCTCGGTGCGCGACAACGCGAACCGTTTGCCCATCTCGGGGCCAGGCGGGTAGATCAACACCAAGCACGCTTCCCCGCTCTCCTTGGCCGGCTTGACGACCTGAACCTTGGTGATGCGAGTCTTCCACTCACTCATGCGCAGGCCGCCGTGATCCATCGATCCAAGCGCAGTCGGCACCACCTGTCAATGTGCGCAGCGGTGTGATACCCGATCGATTCGATGCGGCACGTGATCGCGATCGACCAGGGCACCACCGGTTCCACCGTGCTCGTCCTCGACGAGAAGCTCGAAGTTCGGGGGCGCGGCTACCAAGAGTTTCGTCAGATCTATCCCAAGCCGGGCTGGGTCGAGCACGACGCCGAGGACATCTGGGCGTCGGTGACCGCGGCACTCGCGCAGGCCCTCCTCGCCATCGATCCGGCCTCGATCGCGGCGATCGGCATCACGAACCAACGCGAGACGTCGGTGATCTGGAGCCGCAAGACAGGCAAGCCGGCTCACCATGCGATCGTCTGGCAAGACCGACGCACCGCAGATCGCTGCGCCGAGCTCAAGGCCGCCGGCAAAGAGGCACGCGTCCGCGAGCTGACCGGCTTGACGCTCGATCCGTACTTCTCGGGCACGAAGGTCAACTGGATGCTGCGCGAGATCCCGGGCCTCGCGGATGCCGCGCGCGCGGGCGAGCTCGCGTTCGGCACGATCGATTCGTTCCTGCTGTGGCGACTGACCGGCGGCGCCGTCCACGCGACCGACGTCACGAACGCATCGCGCACGCTGCTGTTCGAGCTCGGCTCGCTCACGTGGTCCGACGAGCTGCTCGAGTTGATCGGCGTACCGCGCTCGCTACTGCCGAGAGTGGCGCCATCGTCCGGCACGTTCGGCACGACGCGCGGCGTGCCCGGGTTGCCCGACGGCATCGCGATCGCGGGCATCGCCGGCGATCAGCAGTCGGCGCTGTTCGGCCAGGCGTGCTTCGCGCCGGGCGACGCGAAGTGCACCTACGGCACTGGCGCATTCATCTTGATGAACACCGGCGACAAGCCGGTCGCGTCGAAGTCCGGGCTCTTGACGACCGTCGCCTGGCAACTCGCGAGCGGCGAGCTACGCTACGCGCTCGAAGGCTCGGCGTTCATCGCCGGCGCCGCGGTGCAGTGGTTGCGCGATGGCCTCGGCCTGATCAAGAGCGCGTCCGAGGTCGAGGCGCTGGCGCGCAGCGTCGAAGATTCGGGCGGAGTGATCGTCGTCCCCGCTTTCGCCGGCCTAGGGGCACCGCATTGGCGGCCCGATGCGCGCGCCGCGATCACAGGCATCACGCGCGGCACGACGCGGGCCCACCTCGCTCGCGCGACGCTCGAGGGCATCGCGCTGCAAAATGTCGACATCTTGCGCGCGATGGAGCGCGACTCCGGCTACGAGCTGCGCATGCTCAAGGTCGACGGTGGCGCGGCGGCCAACGATCTGCTCATGCAGTTTCAATGCGACGTGCTCGGTGTGGAGATCGCTCGTCCGGCGCTGGTCGAGTCGACCGCACTCGGAGCCGCGTTCCTCGCCGGCCTCGGCACCGGCGTGTGGCGCGACCAAGCGGAGCTGTCGCGCACGTGGCGAGAGCAACGCCGGTTCGAGCCCGCCGCCGACCGCGCGTGGGTCGCCGAAACCCTCGCGCGCTGGAATGTCGCCGTCGCGAAGGCGTGAGGGAGCTACTTTCCCCAGACGTCGACTTCGTTGCCTTCCGGATCGTGGAACTTCGCGAATCGGCCGTAGGGGCTGTTCTCCGTCGAGAACGGCGTCAGGTTCTTCGCGGCGCGTGCTGCGAGGAACGCATCGTAGTTACCGACATGAAACACGAGATACGCGGTCCCCGGCGCCGCTCCTGGATGCTCACCGCCGGCGCTGACGATCGCGATGTTGAACGAGGTGCCGTTCCACTCGAAGCCGCCGTAGGTACCGCCTGGCATCTCGCCCTTCATCGGCAGGCCGAACACGTCGTTGTACCAAGCCGACAGCGTCTTCGGATCGCTCGCCCGGATCGCGGTCCCGCCGACGTATTCGAGACCCGAGCTGGTTGGCACCGCAGGCGCGACCGACGGCGCGGGACGAGGAGCAGCGCAGCTCGCGAGAGCCACGACCGTGACGTCGAGGAAGTGGTTCATCAGCGAACGATACCGTCATTGCCGGTCGAGCTTTTCGGTCCCGGCGTCGCCGACCCAGCTCCCAGCGGTCACCGCGTACGTGCCGTCGAGATGATCCTCGACCCAGCCGCCATCGAGTCGAGGGTCGCGCCACGGTGAGCCGAGTCGCACCGCTGCGGCGCGGACCTCCAGCCAGCTTCGCGAACGGATCGAGCCTGACGGGAGCGGCTACGGGGATCGCGTCGCGTGCCTTCCTCACCTTGGTCGATTCCACCAAGTAATGGTGGTCGGAACCGCTGTTCCCTGATTTGGTGCCAATAACTTCAGATGGTTAGCCGTGGCATCGAGGTTGCTGTAACAACCCTCGGAGGGACGACCCTATGGCTCTTCTTGCCCGCGCCGCCAAGCCTGTCACCGAGTGGACCGACCGCGACTTACTGCGTGTCGTGCTCCGGAGCGAAGCGCGCGGCTGGGCCGAGCTCGTGCGGCGATTCCGGCCGCTGATCTATCGCTGCATCACCAAGGTGACGCTGCGCTACTCGCCGAGCCTGTCGAGCGCCGACCTCGACGAGATCTACGCCGACATCATGATGCAGCTCGTCCGCGACGACATGCACAAGCTCCGCATCTACAACCCGGCGCGTGGCACCAAGCTCGGCTCGTGGATCGGGATGATCTCGGTCAACTCCGCTTACGACTACCTGCGCAGCGCGCGTCGCCGTCCGCTGCTCGACAAGGTCGACGGCGCGATGGATCCGCACGAGGAGTGCGATCGCACGCCGCTCGATCAGCTGATCGAGAAGGAGCGGTGGGAGCACCTCAACGGCCTGCTCAGCGAGTTCAGCGACAAGGACCGCACGTTCGTCGAGCTGTACTACCAGCGCGGCATGGAAGCCGACGAGATCGCGGCCGAGATGCAGATCAGCTTGAAGACCGTCTACTCGAAGAAGCACAAGATCCGCGCGCACCTCGTGCGCTGCCTCGAGCGCGTCACCGGCGAGAGCGCGATCGCCGACCTCGCGGTCGCGTAGCTATCGCGCCGCCGAGCAGTTGAACGGGCGCGGGTTGCCGGTGCTGTAGTAGTAGAGCGATCCGCCGGCGGCGTCGCGGCGATACGTCATGTCGAACAGCCGGCACGCCTCCGGGTTCGTCTCCTTCTTCGCCTTGACCACGATCACCGCCTGGATCTCGTACTCGACGAGCACGCCGCGGTAGTTGCGGATCGGCTCCCACCTCGGCGAGGTGACGCGCGCGAGCTCGATCTCCTCGTTCGCCCAGTCCGGCACCTTCTTCATCGCCGCGACGATCTGCGGCGCGAGCCTCGCGTTCTCCGGATGCGGCGAGCGCGCGAGCTTGGGGCCGAACTTTGCGAGGTACGCGGCCTTCGCGCCCGGCTTGACGTTCACGTCGATCGTGCTCTCCGCGAGGATCGGGTTATCCGTGGTCGAGAACCCGCAATCGAGATCGACCACGATGTGCAGCGTGTTCGTTCCCTCGTGGAGCTGCGGCACGACGAGTGAGTTGAACGTGCGCACCGCGGATTCGCCGGCGTCTTCTCGATCCGACGCGTCGAATTTGAACGCGGTCGTGAACGCGCGCGCGGGATCGTTCGACAGCGCGTTGCCATAGCGCAGCTTGGCGTCGTCCATGTCCATCGTGTAGCCACCGAACGGCGTCATCTCGGTCGCCGGCCGCGTGCCGGTCGCGTTGACCTCGGCGCGCAGATTGAACCGCAGCTCGTTGCACGACGGCATCAAGTTGTGCGGCGAGTCCTTGCTCCAGAACCGCATGTAGAGCGGCCGACCGAGCGTGTACGACGTGTAGACCTTGCTACCGTCGGCGTCCTTGAGCCCGATCGGCGCCGATGAGAACACGACGGTGCCGGCGTACTTCTCGGCGAGCGGGCCGGCATAAGGGCCGGGATCGACCTGGTTGCCGTTGTCCGACGGCGCGTGGCGCGCATCGGCGACGTGCGCGGTTACGCCGAGCGCGAGTAGCGCAGCGAAAGCAGAAAACGTGACCGTGCGAGTCGACATGAACGAACCCCCCTTGCTCCGGTGTGAAGCGCGGCCTTGGTAGCAGCCGCGATCGCCCGGCACAGCGAATACATTCCGACGAGCGGGCATAAATTCGGACGTCGCGGTGCGGCCGGTGCAAGCGAACGGGCCTCGGATCCGCGAGCAGCGACCCCGGTTCGACGTCCTTTTCTATTTGCACGGGATCGGCGCCGCGATCTCTAGAGTCCGCGCCGTGACCACTCGAACCATCGCCGTGTCGTTGCTCAGCCTCGCCGCCGCTTGCAAGCAGGGCGATCCGCCGCTCGCCTGCACCGACAAGCCGCTCGTCGCACCGAGCTCGACGACGTTCGTCGACATCTCGGAAGCGAGCGGGATCCAGCTCGACAACTTCGTCCCCGGCGCGACGAACATCCCGATCAACGATCATAGCCGGCTCGGCTTCGCCGACATCAACGGCGACGGCTGCGATGACATCGTCGCGAGCTCGCTGTTCCCGAACCCGCAGGCGGGCATTCCGTTCACCCACCTCGTGTTCTTGTCGAACTGCGATGGGACGTTCACCGACTTCACGCAGGAGTCCGGGCTCGCCGACGTCCAGGCCGGGTTCTTCGCGTTCGGCGATATCGACAACGACGGCGATCAGGACTTGTTCGCCGGCCTCGACGTCCCGCTGCCGGGCTTGGCGAACTCGATGTGGCTCAACGACGGTCAAGGCCACTTCACGCAGGTCGCGAATTCCGGCGTCGAGGGCGAGCTCGGCAACACGTCGGCCGGCAACGCGGTGTTCGCCGACTTCGACAACGACGGCAAGCTCGATCTGTTCATCGGCAACGGCCAGACCTCGTACCTGTCGACCGACGAGCTTCACCTCGGCAACGGCGACGGCACGTTCCGCGATGCGTCGAGTCGCTTGGCCGGCAACATCGCGAGCCCGTCGAACGGCTCGGTCGCGTGTGACTACGACAACGACGGCGATCTCGACATCTTCGTGTCGGTCTACGGCGTGTCGAACGGCGGCGCGCAGAACTTCCTCTATCAGAACGACGGCCACGGCAACTTCACGAACGTCGCGATGCAGACCGGGTTCGCGAGCCTCGCGACCGGCAACTACTGGATCGCCGACGCCAACTTCGGCAAGTCGCCGGAGCCCGGCGCGACGCCGCAGACG
The DNA here is from genome assembly GCA_963848295.1 of uncultured delta proteobacterium. Classification (GTDB taxonomy): domain Bacteria; phylum Myxococcota_A; class Polyangia; order Haliangiales; family Haliangiaceae; genus JABFXX01. The sequence continues at coordinate 2,686,610 of CAWKDB010000010.1, forward strand.
TACGTCGGTTCGAACGGCTTCGGGCTCGCGTGCGTGGATGTCAACAACGACGGCAACCTCGACGTCGTCGTGTCGGCGATCTCGCATCCCGGCGGCGACTATTCGCGCGTGTGGTCCGATCCGAGCGTGTTGCTGATGAACAGCGGCGAGGCCGGCGGCTACACGTTCACGAACGTCTGGCTCGATCGCGGCCTGCCGTACAACGAGGGCGACGTCGACGCCGGCATGGTCGACTTCGACAACGACGGCCTCGTCGACATCTCGCTCTCGCGCACCGACAAGTACGAGTCGGGGTACACGACCGCGCTCCAGCAGGGCTACATGGGGCTCATGCATCAGAAGCCGGACGGCACGTTCGAGGCGCTCGACACGATGGTCGGGCTCACCGACGAGAAAGGCGGCCCTGGCATGAAGGCCGCGCAGAATCACGCGTGGGCCGACATCGACGGCGACGGCGATCTCGATCTGCTCGTCGGCGGGCGCGATGAAGGCGGCGGCCGCGCGAACCGACTGTTCCGCAACGACCTCGGCAATCAGAACCACTGGCTCGCGCTGCGCATGGTCGGCGACGGCGTCGCGGTCAATCGCGATGCGATCGGCGCGCGTGTCACGCTCGACTTCGGTACGACCAAGCTCGTCCGCGAGGTCCAAGCGAGCCGCGGCACGTACAACTCGATGGACACGCGCACGCTTTACTTCGGGCTCGGCGAGCTCGGCTGCGACTTCACCGCCGAGGTCCGGTGGCCCGACGGCACGATCGAGACGTTCAACGCCGATCAGACGCAGGTCGATCGGATCGCTACGATCACGTATGGCCAGGGCATCGACTGACTGGGGTGCCTGTCACCGACGTACCGAACCGGACCGTGAGCTCCAGCTCGCCACAAGTTGACAAAAGAGACAGCGTCCCCCAAACACGTCCCCCAAACACGCCCAAACACGGCCCAAACACGCAGCCGTAGCTCGGCGACACCGCGCCGCAAAGTGACAAAAGAGACAGCGTCACCTTACCGAGCGAATTGCGCGAACGCGTGGAGCTCGAGCGTGAAGTCGTCGCGCCGGGTCGGCGTGGTCAGGGTGATCGTGCGCGCGTAGCTGTGGAGGGCGCGATCGCTGGTGAGCAGCTCGATCGACTTGCCGACTTCGCGCGGGGTGCCGACCACGATGATCCGGCATTGCATGGAGTGGCACTCGGTCGCCTTGATGTTCGACACGGTCTCGAGCCGTTCGGCGAGCGCGATCTGGGTGGTCGAGGCCCAGGCGCGATCGATGGGCTCGGCCTCGAACTTCTGCTCGGCGGTCGGCCCGGTCGGGAGTGGCGGCGGCGGGTTGTCGGGGAGCGCGGGCCACGGGCGATCGGGGGCGGTGGATGGCTCCCGCGCAACCGGCGGCGAGACCTCGGGATCCGCCGCGCCGGTCCGAGCGCTGGCGCTCGGGGCCGCGCTGCGCAGCCACCACCAGGCGCCCCCGCCGATCGCGACGATCGCGACGACGATCGGCACCGGGCGCGCACTCATTCGCGGTAGCGTAGCACCCCGTTGTTGGAGCTGGCCGCCCCCGAGCCCCGCGCTCGCGTCGCGATCGAAAATCGCGCCGACGGCGGGCTCGCGTACTGGCTCGCCAAGCTGTACGGCTTCGCGACGCTCGTCGGGGTCGCGCTCGGCGCGCTCGGCGCGTGCGTGCTCTACGCGTACTTCTCGGTCAACACGCCGCCGCTTCGCGACCTGCGCGCGTATCCGCATGCGGTGCCGTCGGTGTCGCGAATCTACGCGGCAGACGGCACGCTGCTCGGCGAGTTCGCCAAGGAATGGCGCGAGTTCGTCCCGTACGACCAGATTCCGCAGCCGCTCGTCGACGCGTTCCTGTCGGTCGAAGATCACGACTTCTGGAATCACCACGGCATCTACTTCAAGGGCATCGCGCGCGCGATCTGGGCGAACGTAACGGCCGGCGACTTCGCACAAGGTGGCTCGACGATCACGCAGCAGGTCGCGAAGCAGTTCCTGGGCGCCGAGAAGTCGCTGTCGCGCAAGGCGAAGGAAGCGATCACCGCGCGCCGGCTCGAGGAGAGGTACTCGAAGAAGGCGATCCTCGTCGGTCTACCTGAACCAGATCTATCTCGGCGATGGCGCGTGGGGCGTCGCGGCCGCAGCGAGACGCTATTTCCAAAAAGACTTGAAGGACCTCACGCTCGCCGAGTGCGCGCTGATCGCCGGTCTCGCGAAGGCGCCGACCGCGGACTCGCCTGTCGACGAATCCGAACAAGGCGCTCGAGCGGCGCAACGCCGTGCTCGACAAGATGGCCGGCTACGGCGTCGCGTCGGCCGACGATGTCGCCAAGGCGAAGGCCGAGCCGATCAGGCTCAACCTGTATCGCGACGTGTTCCCCGATCGCATGCCGTACTACGCCGAGCAGGTCCGGCGCTACATCACCGAGCAATACGGCAACGACGCGCTGTTCTCGCGCGGCCTGCGGATCGAGACCGCGGCCGAGCCGACGTGGGAAGCCGCGGCGTACGAGAACGCAGACTTCGGCGCGCGCCATCAGGACAAGCGCCAGGGCTGGCGCGGCCCCGAATGGCGAATCGACGGCGCGGCGCGAGCGACGTTCCTCGGACGCCAGAAGAAGCTGTACGGCGCCGGTCCGCTCGTGCCGGGCAAACGCTACCTCGCGCTCGTCGACAAGGTCGATGGCGAGCACGCCGAGCTGTTGATCGGCGATCGCCGCGTTCAGCTGCCGTTGCGCAACATGTCGTGGGCCTCGAAGTGGCAGCCCGGTAATGCCGAGAACGACATCACGATCGACAGCGTCACCGAGGCGCTCAAACCCGGCTACGTCGTGTGGGTGTCGCGCGAGATTCGCACGGTCGAGCGCTATCGCGACTGGTCGATCCCCGATCAGATGAATCCGTCGTGGATCATCCACGACGATCAGCACGAGTGGGACGCCGCGCATCCCGACGTCGTCAAGCTCGAGCAAGTGCCGCATCCGCAGACCGCGATCTTCACGGCCGACCATCACAGCGGCTATGTCGTCGCGATGGTCGGCGGCTCGGACTACGACCGCTCGGTGTTCAACCGCACGGTCCAGGCGTGTCGCCAGCCGGGCTCGACCTATAAACCGATCTACTACTCGCTCGGTCTCGATCAGGGCTACGGCTTCGACACCGTGCTCGAGGACATCCCGGTGCAGATCACCGATCCCAACACCGGCGAGGTGTGGACGCCGACGAACCTCGGCGACACGCTCGACAACGCGGTGACGCTCGAGTACGCGCTCGTGTTCTCGAAGAACATTCCATCCATCGACCTGTTTCGCCGGCTCGGCGCGAAGAACGTCGAAGCGTGGGCGCGCCGGTTGGGGTTCACGACGAAGATCTACGCCGATGACGCACTCGCGCTCGGCGCGTCGTGCAGCCGGCTCGACGAGATGGCGCGCGCGTTCACCGTGTTCGCACGACTCGGGACGTGGTGGCCGCGAGCGAAAGACAAGGAGAAGGACTGGGTCTACGTGCGGCGCATCCTCGATCGCAGCGGCAACACGATCGAGGACAACACCGTGGCCGAGGATCCGCAGCTCGCGGCCGGCGATCGCTACGATCGGATCGCCGCACTCGCCGGCATCGTGCCGGAGCAAGTGATTCCCGCGCGCACCGCGTTCTTGATGACGAAGTTGCTCGCGAACGAGGTCGCGTACGGCTTTGCCAGCGTCCTGCGCGCCACCGGGATGATCGCTGCGGGCAAGACCGGCACATCGAGCGCGACGAGTGACAACCTGTTCATCGCGTACACGTCGAAGTTCACGACGCTCGTATGGATGGGCGACGACAAGCGCGAGCGCGCGCTCGGCAAGAGCGATGCGGCCTACCTGACCGTCGTGCCGCTGTGGGCGCGCTACATGTTCGAAGCGGCGCACGGCTATCCGAACACGCCGATCCCGTGGGTCATGCCGCCGGGCCAGAACCCGAACGATCGCGGCGACCACAGCAAGGGCAAGAAAGCCGAACCGATGGATCTGATCTTCCGACCGAAAAAGAAACCAGACGACGACCCGCGCCCACCGGTATGAAGACGCTGCAAACCGCCTGGACCCAGGACGAGCTCGCGGCGAATCGCCGAGGCGAGCTCCTCGCGAGCCAGGTCGCGAAGATCCGCGCGGGCCGGTGGAAGCTCCTCGTCGCGACCGCTGGCGTGATGTTCGCGGTCGGCATTCCGCTCGCGATGTTCCTGGGCGCCGGCGAGAACCAGCACGCGCTGATGCTGACGATCGGCTACTTCGTCTCGGGACTCGGCGCCGTGATCTACCTCGGCCGCGCCGCCGGACGCCCGTTCCGCGAGCGCACGCTGATCACGCTGACCGGCGTGCTCGAACGTAGCCCGATCGGCCACCAGCAGTTCCGCCTCGACGGCCAGCTCGTGCGGCCGCTGTACGCGGGCCTCGAGCGCTTCGTCGGCGCGAACATCGCAGCGTACGTGCTGCCGAAGACGAAGATCGTCGTCGCGGTCGAGCCCGCTCAGCTCTCTCAGTCATCCGCTCCCACGCCCGAGAAGTTGAACGCGACGTAGCCGCCGCTATCGAGCGAGCCGCCGGCCTCGAGCATCAGCGTCTCGCCGTCGATCACGTCGAGGTTGCCGTTCTCGACCGAGAAAGACAGGTCCGCGATCGCACACGTCTGACCGGGCTCGACCAGCTCGTAGAACTCGTAGTCGTCGTGGCTCTTGTGGACGTTGTCGATCTCTTGCTCGCCGAGCCGATCGATCGCGAGCGTGCAGCCATCGGTGACATCGAGCAGCCCGTCGGAGACCGAAACCTCGATCGAGCCGGCGCCGGTCGCGCCGCCGGTGGCGACGAACCAGTAGTCTCCGTGGTAGCTGCCGGATGGTGTCTGCGGCACGCACGAGGCGACGGCGAGCAGGTAGAGCAAGCGCATGCTCCAGCTCTAACGCCTTGCGCGCGCTCGACGGATTAGAGCTTCGTTGCGGGGGTTAAGACTAGCGATCGACCGCGGCGACGCTGTCGCCGGTGAAGTGCGTGACCAGCCCGCTCGTGACCACGACGCGGCCGACCCGCCGCTGCTCGAGCTCCGACAGACCGGCGCACAGCGCTCGCCGACTCGCTTCGGGGGCGTGGCCCCGGTCGACGAGCACGACGACCCCGCCGTCGCGGACGACGCGACTCCATTCGCGCAGCGCGGCTTGCCAGCCATCGTCGGTCGCGAGGTCGACGCCGACCACCGCGGCGAGCGAGTGATCGTCGATCGACGACAGATCGGGCAACGCGCCCGCGACCTTCTTCGCAGCGCGAATCGATAGACCGACCGGCACGACATCGCACCTCGCGGCGGCGAGGGCCGCGGCGAGCTTGGCGTCGCCGATCACCGCGAGTCGACGGTCGGCGTCGGCCGACGCGAGCGCTTCGCTGATCGCGGTGACCGCGGGCGCGAGGAACAGACCGCCCAGCACTACTTCATCGACATCGTGCCGAGGTAGTCGCGCTTGCCGACCTCGACGCCGTTGTGGCGCAGGATCGCGTACGCCATCGTCAGGTGGAACATGAAGTTCGGCTGCGCGTGCTCGATGAAGTAGTCGAGCCCGCTCATCGCCTTACCTTCCCACCGCGGCAGGCTGATCTTGTGGGTCGCGATGTGCTCGAAGTCCGACGCCTTGAACTCCTCGAGGTACGCGACGACGGTCGCGATCCGCTTGCGCGTCTCGTCGATCGTCTTCTCGGTGTCGGCGTGCGCTGGCGGCGTCTTGCCCGACGTGCGCGCCGCAGCGTACTTCGCGTTGTCGCACGCGGACTGGATCTGGAACACGAGCGGCAGCATGTCCGGTGCGAGCCGGAACTGGAGCAACGTGTTCGGGTCGTACTTCTTCGCTTCGGCGTGCGCGATCGCCTTGCCGAGGAAGGTATCGAGGTTGCCGAGCAGCTTCTTGATCTCGAGCACGAACGGGAAGATGGTCATGGCCGAAGCGGTAGCACGGCCCGACCCGGCTGTCAGCGATCGCGGAGGTACTCGCAGCGCGGCGCCTGGATCTGCGGCGTCACCCACGAGACGTTCGCGAGCTCGTCGAGCAAGAACCGAAAGTTCCAGTAGCCGACGACGAAGAAGTCCATCTTGCGCCGGATGATGCCTCCGCCCGTGTCGTCGGCCCGGACGCAGCCGTCGTGGACCGAGCCATCGGGCAGCACCATGCCGTCGAACTCCGGAATGTAGAGCGGCTCGCCGATCGGGATGATCCGCTGATCGACCGCGACGGACTTGTACGGGATCAGCGGGCGGGTGCCCGAGCCGCGGCCGTACGGATACGCGACCGGATCGAGCGATTCGAAGCACGTGCCGTAGCCGAACTTGCATCCGCCGGTCGTGTTGACGACGCGACCATCGGCCATCACCCCCGAGCCTTCAAGCCGCAACGCCTTCGCGAAGTCCTTGTGGACATGCGCGTAGTAGAACCCCTCCTTGGTATAGATCTCGACCCTCGGCGCGCGGGGCGGCGGCGGCGGCGGCTTGTTCTTCGGCCAGGTCGGCGGCAACGGCGGGGCGATCGGGTCCTCGAAGCTCTTCTCGTCGGTGAGCCAATAGAACCGCAGCGCCCAGCCGTAGTCTTGAACGAGCGGATAGCCGCAGCACAGCTTGTCCTTGCCTCGCAGCACGGCTTTGGGCTGAACCGCGACGCCGTCCTTGGCGAGCTTGCTGTCGTCTGCGTTCGCCGTCGCCGCGATGACGGCCAAGACGAACGCGATCTTCACCACGATCTGATCGTACTGTGGAACCGATGTGGGTGCACGACCTCGCCGCCGCCGACGCTAGCTGTGGGGGCAAAGCGGTCGGGCTCGCGCGCTTGATCGCCGCGGGCTTGCCGGTGCCGGACGGGTTCGCGATCGATGACGCGGCGTTTCGCGCGGTCGCACTGCCATTCGGCCGTGCTGCCGGACGCGCACTGGTCGCGGGCCCGCCGTCGGCGGCCGAGCTGTCGACGCTCGGCCACGAGCTCGAGCACGCGGCGCAGGCCGTGGAGACGACCGAGCTCCCCGCGGACTTCGTGCGCGAGGTCGAAGCGCGCGCCGCGGCGCTCGGCGATCGCGTGATCGTGCGGTCGTCGGCGACGATCGAAGACGGCGAGGCCGGCGCTGCAGCCGGCGTGTTCTCGTCGCGGGTCGTCGCGATCGCGGACTTGTGGCCGGCGATTCGCGCGGTGTGGTCGAGCGCGCTCACCCCACTCGCAGCGGCCTATGCGCGCCGGCGCGGTGCGGCGATCGCGATAGGTGTCGTCGTGCAGCGCCATGTCGCGGGCGAGCCGGTCACGATCTACACGCGCCCGCCGGGCGATCCCACCGGCGGTGATGTGCTCGTGCAACGCGGCTCGCCGCCGACGTTGCTCCGCGTCCGCCGCGAGAGTACGGATGGAGCCGCCCAGCAATTCGGCGGCGCCGCCGCCGGGGGGCAAGCGCGTGACGTCGAGCTCGCGCTACATGCCGAGCGTGCGATCGCGGCACCGAAGGGCGCCGACGTCGAGCTCGTCGGCGAGTGGGTCGTGCAAGCGCGGCCGATCGTGCACCCGAGAGCCAACGTGCTCGTCCCGCCGCCGGACGGTGTACTCGCGCCGCTACGCGATGGGCGCGTGTGGACGTGGGACATCGCGCACAACCCGGATCCGCTCTCGCCGGCGCAACAAGGCCTCGTCGAGCGCGTCGCCGCAGCGGCGCACCACGAGCTACGCGTCGTCGCGGGCTATCTGTACTCGACGCCGCGCAGAGTCGCGCCCGTGCCGCAGATCCGCACTCGCACCGAGCTCGTCGCGCGCGCCGCCGAGCTCGAAGCCGAGCTCGCGACGATCCTCGCCGGTAAGTCGCGATCGCTTGCCGAGGCGATCGAGCGCTACGTCGCGTTCTACGCGATCTGGGCCGGTCGGTTGTCGCCGTTGATCGCCGCGGCGGGGCCGCGCAACGCCGAGCTCGGTGCGCGACCGTCTGCGGTCGAGTCGCAGCTCGCGGCCGCGGCCCGCGGTGAGCTCGCGATCGCGGACGTCGAGACCACGCTCGGCGTGCTCGCCCCGGCCTGGGACGTCGCCGTTCCTACGTTCGGCGAGCAGCCCGGGGCGATTCGGGCCGCGATCGCGCGCGCCGCGGCGATCCCGAAGCCGCCGCCGCTCGCGGTGGGCTCGCCGGACCTCGAGCTCGCGCGCGCCGCGGCGGACCTCGCGGAGCGCGACGACACGTGGTTTGCCCGCGCGCAGTGGCTCGTCCGCGAGGCGTTGCTGCGCCGCGCCGACGAGCTCGGGATCGATCGCGACGACGCCGCGTGGTTACCGCTCGCCGAGCTCGCCGGGGCGTCCGGCCCGTCTCGCGACGACGCCCACCGCCGCGCTCGAGCCGCTCGCGCTGCCGCCGATCGCGCCGCGCGCTGGCACATGCCGGTCTCCGTCGGCGCGGTGCCACGGCCGGCTGGCCCGGCGCTGCACGGCGTTGGCGCCGGGCCGCAGGTGACTGGTCGCGTGGTGCGATTCGCGTCACTTGCCAGCGCGATCGCGGTCGGCCGTGGCGATGTCGTGGTCACTCGCGCGGTGACGCCAGCGCTCGCGATCTTTGTCGTCGGCTGCGCCGCGATCGTCAGCGAAACCGGGGGCCTGCTCGATCACGGCGCGGCACTCGCGCGCGAGCTCGGCGTGACTTGCGTCGTCGGCTGCCGCGATGCGTGGTCGCAACTTGCCGCAGGCGCTGTGGTTACTGTCGACGGTGACGCGGGCTCGATCGACGTCTACTCGGCGTCGTCGTCGTAGTCGGGCTCGTTCGGGTCGGTGTCGTCGGCCTCGTCGGGCTTGTCAGCCGGCAACGGCGTGCCGAGTCCGGCGTTGACTCGCTCGCGCAAGTCTTTGCCGACCTTGAAGAAAGGCAACCGCTTCTCGGCGACATGAACCGTCTCGCCGGTGCGCGGGTTACGACCTTCGTAGGCCTTGTACTTGCGTACGGTGAAGCTACCAAAGCCGCGGATCTCGATACCTTCGCCGCGTTCGAGCGCTTTCACCATCGAGTCAAAGATGGTGTTGACGATCGCCTCCGCCTTACCAGCCGGGAGCTTCAGTGTCTCGGAGATCTTCTCGATCAGCTCGGACTTGGTCACCCGTAACTCCGCGTAACTAGATACAGGCTAAACAAGCGAGGCCCCTCTGCGCAAGTATAACGCCGCGAAATCAAACATATGCCCTAACCGCCTGTCGATCCCGGCGCCGGGATCGACAGCTCGTCATCCGACTTAAATGCACGATAATTAAGCGGAAAATGATATGTCTCACAGCGGTGGCGGGCATAGAAGTCGACGAGATCTCTCCAGCCGATCTCACCGCGATCGACCTGGCTTTGGACCGCCTGGGACGCTACCGCCGAGCATCTCAGCGCGCCGTCGAGCGTCTGGTGACCGCGCGCGATCCTATCGTCGATGCCGACGAGCTGCGGCGGAACCTGGCGAACGTAGTACGCCTCGAGCGGCGTTAGCTCGAGGGTCTCGACCTTCGTGATCGCGATCGACATGCCGTCGCGCCACGCACACTCGGTCCTCGTCTGCGATTGGCCTTTCGCGATCACCATCGCGTCGAACGCGAGCGGACGCGCGGTGTTGCAGACCTGGACCGAGACGCTGGGTTGAGTCACGACCTGATACGCGACCGCGCTCGCGAGCGTGTTGTCGATCTGCATGACGAGATCGCCGCCGGTGCGCTCGAGATGAACGCGCAGCCCGGCGAGCTCGATCGGCGGCTGGCCCGGCTCGATCACGTGGCGCGCGTCGTCGACGCGATACGCGAGCTTCTTCCGCATGTCCTCGACGGTCGGCGCGCGCACCCCGGCGAGGCCAGCGTCGTGGGCGAGGAAGTCGGCGTACACCACCGGCGACGCGGTCGTCTGGTCGAGCAATTGCGCGCTCGTACCAGTCGGCGCCGCAGGCGCGGCGGACTTCGCCGGCAACGACACGCCGCCGCAGAATCGCACGTAGGACATGACGACCACGAGCGCAGCGCCACCGACCACGACACCGACGCGAAACTGCTGATCGGTCGCCATCAGACTTCACCATACACCGGCGCATTGCCAACCGCGCGCATGTGCACAAGACGCGCAAGGCAAACACCTCGCATGGTCAGGGGAAACAATTGACACCGTCGGCGGCGGTAGCGCCTAATCGGGCGACGAGATGCGCGGTGGGAACCGGATCGTTTGGCTCGCTGCGCCGTTTGCGGTGGTGTGCGCGCTGTTGATCCACTCGGTGCCGGCGTACGCCGATCACGTCGCCGATCTGAGCCAGCTGCTCCAGAGCTCGAGCGACAAGACCCGGCTGTCGGCGGTGTCGGCGCTGATCCACCTCGGCGACAAGCGCACGCTCAGGCCGCTCGTCGCCGCACTGCGCGATCCCGACGCGAAGGTCCGCGCGCTCGCCGCCACCGGGCTCGGCCGGCTCGGTCACAAAGCGGCGCTGCCGTCGCTGCGCGGCGCCGCGGTCGACGACACCGACCCGACCGTTCGAAAACGTGCGCGCGCCGCGGCGATCGCGGTCGCGAAGGCGAACAACCTGCCGAACGAGCTGCCGTCGCTCCAGCCCGCGACCGATCCGGCGCGCGAGGCGCGTCACTCGACCGTCGGCTTCGGTCACACCGCGCACGCGGTCGAGGATCGGCCGGATCTGTTCGTGCTCGTGAAGTCGTCGAACGACGACTCGCCCGGCCGCGCCGACAAGGCGACGCGCAAGCAGAACTCCGACATCGTCCAGCAGGTGCTCGTCGATGCGTTCAAGGCGGCGCCGCAGGTCACGATGGCGCAGGCCGAAGCGGAGCGCTGGGGCCTCGACCCGCGCCACATCGATCTGTCGGTCGTCAAGATGGATGTCGCGACCGACGGCGGCTACGTCGAGGTCGACTGCGAGCTCAGGCTCGCGATCTCCGACGACACCGGCAAGATGCTCTCGTTCCTATCCGGCGGCGCGAAGGTTCAAGTGCCGACGCGCACCTTCAACCCGCGCTTCCTGCCCGGCCTGCGCAAGGAAGCGCTCGAAAACGCGATGAAGGGCATGTTCGACAAGCTCCTCGCGCACCTCCGCCAGACCCTGGCGTAGGGACGCTGTCTCTATTGTCAACTTGCGGCGCAGTCACGCCGCGCTAACTCGTTGCGATCGCCCAGGAACCGCTGGGGACGCTGTCTCTATTGTCACCTTGCGGTGCCTGGTGGGTCGATCGAACCGGGTTGCTATGGCGCTTCCTTCGACAACAGGTTCATCAGCGCGACCGCGATCGGGAACGGCTTGTGATCGTCGATCGTGCCGCCTTCGTCGGCGTTGATCGCGAGGCCGACGAAGAACCACTTGCCATCGGCGCGCTTCAACAGCCAGTCGAGCGCGAGCACGCCGGGCTCGGCGCCGCCTTTGAACCCGACGTAAGGGTACGCCGCGTTGTCGATCGGCAGGCCCTCACCTTTGTTCTTCGTCAGCACGTCGAGCACCGCCGCCGCTTTCGGGTTTTGCGCACGATCGCGCAGCGCCGCCATGACTCGGCACATGTCCTCGGTGCTCGCGAACCACTCGAGCTTGTCGATCGAGCGCGCGCTGTCCCAGTCCGTGCTGGTGTCGACCGCGGGTTTGCCGGCGAGCGTGCGATCGAGGAACGCGCGGCGTTTGTCGGTCGACAGCGCGAGGTACTTTGCCCGATCGGCGGCCTCGCCGAGCTTGAGGATGAACAGCTCGCGCGTGCCCATGAACGGGATGTTCAACGCCGGCTTGGCATGCTTGGCCTCGCGCAGCGTGGCTTCGACCGCCTTGCGCCCGACGGTATAGAGCAGATGATCGGTCGCCGTGTTGTCGCTGATCGAGATCATCCGATCGGCGAGCTCGCGCACGGTCAACTTCGTCCCCGCGTCGTCTTTCTGAGTCACGCCCGACGGCAAGCTCTTCCACTCGGCTCGTACAGGAATCGCGTCGTCCCACGCTTGCTTGCCGGCGATGATCCGATCGGCGAGCCCGAGCAGCACGTAGAGCTTGAACGCCGAGCCGATCGCGAGCTCGTCCGTCGCGGCGAGGGCGTGCAGCGGCTTGCACGCGCCTTTGGCGTCGATCTCGGCGACGAGCAGCTGGGCATGGGGGGCGAGCGCTTTGAGCTGCGCGATCGCGTCGTCGTACGACGCCGGCGGCGGCCCGGTGTTCTCCTCGATGACGAGGCCGGCGATCTTGCCGGTCGCGGGATCGAGCGCGAGCTTGAAGTCGATCGGCCCGGCCGCGGTCTTCGCGTGCGCGATCATGCCTTCGGCGGGCTGATCGACACTATCGATCGCGATCGCGCCAAGCTGGGCGGCCATCGTCGGCAACAGCTCGATGACCTTGTCGGCGCTGACGTTCTGAAGAAACTGAGGCGAGAAGTGCGCGTTGACGTCGTCGAGCGAGAGCTTGCCGTCTGAATTCGCGATCCGGTCGATCACCCACGCGAGCTGATCGCCGGTCGGGTTGTGGGGCACGCCCGGGAAGCTGGCCGCAGCCGGGGCGGCGGGCGGTGGCGGCGGCGGCGCGACGGTGACGCGAGGTGCCGCGATCGGCGCGACCGGCGGTTTCGCGGGCGAGCCACAGGCGGCGAGCGCCGCGGCGAGGACGACGAACGTGCGCATCGCCACGGACCTTACTCCGGCGCCCCCGCGCGGTGCGACCGCCGTGCATATACTCGCCGCCATGTTTCGGGTCGTAGTGGCGCTACTCGCGCTGTGCGCTGTCGCGCGCGCGGACGACGGCGTGCGTGGGCCCGATCCGGCGCCGCCGCCGAAGCCGGTCGGCGTGGTCACGAAGCCGCCGAAGCTGCTCCAGGCGGTCGCGCCCGAGTACCCGCCGGCCGCGCTCGCCGCCGGCAAGACCGCCAAGGTCAAAGTCCGCATCCATATAGACGCCGCGGGCACGGTCAGCTCGGTCGAGGTCGTCGACCATGTCGGCGATGGCTTCGACGAGGCCGCGGTCGCCGCCGCGATGCAGTACGTGTTCGACCCCGCCGAGATCGACGGCAAGCCCGCCCCGATCACGGTCGAGACCACGATCAACTTCGTGATCGAGCAACGCGAGCAGCCCGAGCCGCCGCCGGTGCCGCCGCCGCCGGCCGAGCACGCCGGCCCGCCGAATCACGCCGGGCGCATGGCCGCGCCGGTGACCCTTAAGGGCTACGTCGTCGAGCGCGGCACGCGCAACAAGATCGCCGGCGTGATCGTCTCGATCAGCGAGCTCGGCGTCGATCTAGTCAGCGGCGACGACGGCTCGTTCTACTTCCACGGCATCCCGCCGGGGCACTACAACGTGCTCGCGGTCGATCAGAAATACGATCGACTGTCGCGCCCGATCGTTCTCGCGAAGGGCGAGACGGTCGAGGTCCGGCTGTGGATGCGGCCGAAAGGCGGCAACCCGTACGAGACGGTCGTCGAGGGCGAGCGCGACACGCTCGAGGTCACGAAGCGCACGCTGCAGCGCCAGGAGCTGCAGAGCGTGCCCGGCACGTTCGAAGATCCGCTCCGCGTGATCCAGACACTGCCCGGCGTACAGCGCGCGCCGTTCGGCCTCGGCCTGTTGCTGATCCGCGGCTCGAACCCCGATGACACCGGGATCTTCCTCGATGGCCACGAAGTGCCGTCGCTGTTTCACTTCCTCGGCGGCCCGTCGATCTTCAACGCCGAGATGATCGACTCGCTCGATCTCTATCCCGGCGGCTTTCCGGCGCGGTTCGGCCGGTTCCACGGCGGCATCGTCGCGCTCGAATCGCGCGAGACCAAAGACGATGGCGTGCACGGCTCGGCGAAGGTCGACTTCATCGACGCCGGTGGCTACCTGCGCGCGCCGATCACGAAGGATCTGACGTTCGCCGTGTCGGGACGCCGGTCGTACATCGATGCGTTCCTCGGCTTGTTCTTGCCGGCCGCGTCCGACGGCGAGACGCGGATCGTCACGCCGGTCTACTACGACTATCAGGCGAGGCTCGACTACAACTTGCACGCCGACGGTCACCTGTCGCTGATGATGATCGGCTCGGGCGATTCGCTCCACGTGCTCGACCGCGATCCCGCCGCGCAGACGTCGACCGACCTCAACAGCTCGATCGACTTCTTCCGGATCATCGGCGCCTACAAGCGCCCGCTCGGGGGCGATCTCAAGCTGACGATCTCTCCGGCGTGGGGGCTCGACACCGTGACCGCGACCGGCGCCGAGGCCGAAGCCTCGGGCCCGTTCACGAGCATCGCCGTCGTCAACAACTCGCTGTCGTATCGCATGCGGGTCAACGGCCGGATCGACAAGTATTTCGTGATCGACACCGGCATCGACTTGCTGTCGCGCGTGACCAGCTACCAAGCACTGCTGCCGATCGGCGATAACCTCGTCAACGCGAACGGCATCGACATTCCGCCGACCCAGATCTTTCGCGGCTCGCAAGAGCTCGGGCTCGGCACGTACATCGACCTCGGCATCGATCTGACGTCGCGGCTTCGACTCGTCACGAGTCTGCGGCTCGACGGCTACGTGCTCGACGGTCAGTATCGCAACTCGATCGATCCGCGCCTCGTCGCGCGCTACAAGCTGTCGCCGACGCTGACGCTCAAAGCCTACGTCGGCCACTTCACCGAGCCGCCGCAGCCCGAGGCGCTCGATCGCAGGTTCGGCAACACCGGGGTCCAGCTCGAGCAAGCGATCCACACCGGCGTCGGCTACGAATGGAAGCCCGACGCATACTGGTCGATCGACAGCGAGATCTACTACGTCCATCGCTACGACCTCGTCGTGTTCACCGATGCGGCGAACCTCAACCCCGACGGCACTGTCACGTACGTCAACTTCGACAACACCGGCGTGGAGAATTCATACGGGCTCGAAGCGATCATCAAGCGCCAGCTCAGCGCGCACTTCTACGGCTGGCTGTCGTACACGTTTTCCAAGTCGCGCCAGCGGCTCGTTCCGGCCGACGCGTGGGAGCCGACCGCGTTCGACGAACCGCACGTGCTCAACGCGGTCGCGAGTTGGAAGCCGGGCAAAGGCTACGAGTTCGGCGCGCGCTATCAGCTCGCGAGTGGCCGGCCCGATACGCCGATCATCGGCGCGACCTACAACGCCGACACCGGCTCGTACGATCCGGTGCGCGGGCCCGCGCGCTCGATCCGGCTACCGACGTTCAGTCAGCTCGACGTGCGCGCCGAAAAGGACTGGCTCTATCAGAACTGGAGCTTCGGCGTGTACCTCGACATCATCAACGTGATCAATCAGCAGAACGTCGAGGCGATCCAGTACGACTATCGCTATCGCCAGTCGGCGCCGATCACGAGCTTCCCGATCCTCCCGACCATTGGAATCAAAGGCACATGGTGAAGCTGACGATCCAACCGCCCCGCCATTCGGCAGCGCTGCTGACCAGGCACAGGTCCCGGTCAGCGGTCATCGCGGCGCTCGCGCTGTCGGCGTGCACCAAGTTCGAAGATCCCGACATCGTCGTCGATCTGCGCGTGATCGCGATGGAGGCGACGCTGCCCGAGCAGGTGATCGACGTCGATCTGGCGAACCCTCCGCCCGCCGATGAGCTGCTCGCCCAGGTGCTGCCGACCCGCGTGTGCGCGCTCGTCGCCGATCCGAGCTTTTATCGCGATCTGCGCTGGTCGATGACGCTGTGCCCGCCGGGCGAGGACGACCGTTGCGACGACCCGTCGTATGTGATCGGCAGCGGCGTGATCACCGATCCCGACGGTACGTTCTATCCCGGCACCGATCTCCCAGTTCCCGAGCCGCAGATGTGCGCCGAGGTCCCCGCCGACAGCAGCTTGCTCAACGTCGTGCTCGCGACGTTGAACGGCGACTCGCTCAAGGGCTTCCAGGGCCTCGACTACGAGGTCCTGCTCGAGGTCGGTGGCGTCGGCGCGGATCCGAGCCTCGATCAGTACGCAGTCAAGACGTTGCAGCTCGCCGCGCGCGTGCCGTCGAATCGCACCGCGAACAACAACCCATACCTCGATACGAGCTTTTCGCCGGGCGACTCCGGCAGCCAAGGGCTGGTCGCGATCGTCGACGGCGCCGACTTCCCGCTGCCGCTCGGCCGCTGCATCGATGACTGCACCTTCCCGGGCAGTTGCTTCTTCCCGACGAACCCACGGCCCGGCGCCGCGTTTGAAGTGGCCCCCGGCGAGCAGGTCGAGCTGACTCCGAACGAGCCCGACGGTGTGCACGAGCAGTATTTCCTGCCGACCACCGACGGGGGCGCGGAGATGTTCACCGAGAGCCTGACGTACGATTGGACCGCTTCGGGCGGCAAGTTCTCGACCGGCTCGACCGGCGGACCGCGCGACCTCGCCGGCAACCCCGCACCGCTCGCGACGACGTGGACCGCGCCGAGCGCGGACGATGTGCCCAACGGCGCCGACATCGCGGTGTGGGTCGTGCAGCGCGACGAGCGCTACGGCGTGCAGTGGTACGAGTCCTGTTTCCGTGTCAGTGCGCCGTGACCTCGCCGCGCTGGATCCGCCGCTCGCGCAGTGGCATACGCACGAGATGCGTGGCCTCGTCGTCGTCGCGGTAGCTGCCGGGTGCTGGACCGATTCGTCGTCGCCGCCCGCCGCGACGCCTGCGCCAGTCAGTCTTGGGTCGGTGCACGGATCCCTCGGGCCCGCGGAGGCGCCGCCAGCGCCGGCACCTGGCGCTCCGACGTTCGACATGACCGGCCTCGCCATCGGCGGCGCACCGGCTCCAGCGCCGACGCACCCGCCAACCGTACAGGTCGGCGCTCCGGCCGGACCTGCCGCAATCCCGCCGGAGGTGATCCGCCGCGTCGTGCACGAACATCTCCGCGAGCTCAGCGCTTGTTACGAGCACGCGCTCGAGACCGACCCGAAGCTCGCGGGCGCGGTCCGGGTGCGGTTCACGATCGGGCCGGATGGTCGCGTCGTGCAGAGCCACGGCAAAGGCCTGCAAGCGAACGTCGACGACTGCATAGCGACCGTGATCTCGACGGTGCGGTTCCCACTGCCGGCGAACGGCGGGTCGGTCGTCGTCGAGTACCCGTTCGACTTGTCGCCGTAGCAGGTCAATCGATCGTGAAGTCGAGCGAGTTCGACGTCCGCCCCATCGCGCTGACGCTGACGCTGACGTCGCCCGGCGCGCTCTGCGGGACCTCGACCATGATCTCGACGTCGCTCCACGTTGTCGGCGTCGCCGGGGTCTGATCGAACTCGACCGTGCCGGTGCTGTCGCAGGTCGGATCGTCTTGGCCGGTCTCCGGCCGCTGGCAGAAGTAGTCGCCATCGATCGAGACCACCGCACCCGGCGGCGCGTGATCCGGCGTGACGCTCGACGCGAGCGGCGCAGGCACGTCGTCGTTGAGCGAGCAGCCCCCGCAGACGAGCAAGACTAGATACAGGCGTCGCATAGGCCACGCACGTGGACCTCGACCTGACGCTGCTTGACCGCTCGCGGAGGGCGCTTGCGCTCGGCGCGGGGAGTGCGGCGCACCGCGAGCTCGATCTCGGGCAAGCACGCGACCGTGCCGCACTCGGTGCACACGAAATGCGGATGCGCCGATTCATCGTGGGCCGACAAGGCCTCGAACCGCCACACGTGATCTCCCACGTCGGTGCGGCGAACGAGCCCGGCTTCGGCCAGGTCGGTGAGGTTGCGATAGATGGTCGCCCGATCCCACGCTTGGCCAGCGAGCCGATCGGCGACATCGCCGTGCGACATCGCCGAATCGCTCGAGCGCAACAACTCGAGCACGGCAAGCCGCGACGGAGTCGCCCGCAGCCCGGAGGCTCGCACTACAGTTCGCATGTCATCGAGCTCGGCTCGGCTCGCCATCGATCACGACTCTACGCTGCTCTTACCCGGCGTGCAAGCACTTGCAAATCAGTTGCGATAATCAGGATTCGCCTCGATGTGGAAGTGATCCTTGTGCGAGATCGGGTCGTTCTGTGGCGTGAGCACGCCGCGAAACCCCGGGGTCGTATCGATCGTGCGCTCGATCGCGTGGAGTAGCTCGTCGCCGGCCTGGTAGTCCTTCGCGACCACCGCTTCGCGGCCGGTGTCGTCGACGAACGACACGACGTCCATCGCGAGCCCGAGCGCGTGACGCGACAAGATGTCTTTGGTCTTGCCGCCGACTCGGACCTTGCTCCACCGATAGATGCTGCCGAACCGGACCTCGCGCACCCCGAGGCCGTACAGCGCCTGACCGACCTGCGCGAGCCCGAGCGCGAGCTGGCAATCCATCACCGGCGCGTGCTTGTCATAGAGCGCGGTGTACTTGATCCCACCGAGCGTGAAGTCCGCCAGCGTGATCGGAGCGACGACGTGGCCCTGGGGCCTCGCGGCTCGCCAGCCGATACCGAGCTCGTCGAGCCTGGCTTCGCAGGTCTTGCCCGCGGTGACCATCGTCTGTGACGGTGGCCACGTGAACCCGGCGGGCATGTTGTTCGCTCGCGGCACGTGGCGCGCGGGCTTCGCGTCGGCGGCGCCGAAGCCACCCGCGACCAGCGCGATCACGACCCAGCGCGTCATGCTGCGGACGATAGATCGAAACCCGTGTTCAGGGCGGTGAGGTTGGCCCGGGGTCGGACTTCGCGATCGGGAGTTGACTCGATGACGTCTCGGGCGGCCGACCGAGACGGGCGGCATGCACGATCGCCATGCTGAGCGCGGTCTCGACATCCGGGGCATACGCGACCTTGCCCGGATCGCGATGGATGCCGGCACGCGCGAGGATCTCGCTGACCTCGAGCGTGAGGCCCGAGAAGATGACCTTGACGTTCGACCGATGCAGACGATCGAGCACCGACTCGAGCGCGACGAGCCCGGTCGCGTCCATCGTCGGCACGTGGCGCATCTCGAGGATGTAGGTGTGGTCTTGGTCGCCGGCGATATGCAGCGCCTCCATCGCGCTCTTCGCCGCGCCGAAAAACAGCGGTCCGGCGATCTCGTAGACGCGCACGCCGGGGGGCACGGGCAGGTTCAGATGGCTCGGGGTCTCGAGCTCGGCTTTGGTCAGCACCGACATCCGTCGCATGAACAGCAACGCGGCGAGCACGACCCCGACCGTGACCGCGATCACCATGTCGAACGCGACGGTGAGGCCGAAGCAGGTCAGCATCACGAGCACGTCGTGGCGCGGCGCGATCCGCAACAGCCGTACGAAGTGCCGGGCCTCCGACATGTTGCGCGCGACGATGATCAGCAGGCCGGCGAGCCCGGCCATCGGCAGATAGCCGACGAGCGGCGCGAGCGCGATCGTGCATGCAAGCACGAAGATCGAGTGCATCGCGGCCGACAGCGGCGAGCGAGCGCCGGCGCGGATGTTCGTCGCGGTGCGGGCGAGCGCACCCGTCGCGGGAATCGCGCCGAAGAATGGACACAAGATATTGCCGATGCCGAGCGAGATCAGCTCGGCGTTCGGATCGTGGCGCGTGCCGCTCATACCGTCGGACACGACCGCCGCCATCAGCGATTCGATCGCGCCGAGCATCGCGATCGCGAACGCCGACGGCAGGAGCTCGCGAATCGTCGCGTAGCTCAGCGTGAACGACGGGTAGCCCGGATCGACGAAGTGCCAGGGCAAGCCGGGCTGCGGCGGCAGCGGTGGAATGCCATGACCGTGCTGACCACCGCCGAGGTCGTAGCTGAACGACGACCCGATCGTGCTCGCGTGAAAGTGCCAATCGGCGGGCAGCACGTCGTTCGCGATCACGACGAGCACCGAGACGACGGCCAACGCGATCAGCGGCGCAGGCACGCGCTTGATCCATTTCGGCAGGGCGAGCAACAACGCGACGGTCAGCGCCGCGACTCCGACATCACCGGGGTTGATGTTGGCCTTCGCGTCCCATAGCGCGCCGACGTATTCGAACGTCGTGTGGGTCGACGGCAACGTGACGCCGAACGCGTACTTGAGCTGGAGCACGGCGATGACGACGGCGATGCCCATCGTGAAACCGGTCGTCACGGGATGCGGGACGAACTCCATCAGCTTGCCGAGCCGGGCGAGGCCCATGACGAGCAGGATCACGCCTGCCATCAAGCCAGCGCATAACAGGCCGCCCAAGCCGAACTTCTGCACGATCGGCAGCAGCACGACCACGAACGCGGCGGTCGGCCCGGTGACCTGAAACCGCGTGCCGCCGAGCATCGAGCACGTGACCCCAGCGATGATCGCGGTGTACAGCCCGTGCTCCGGTCGCAAACCACAAGCGATCGCGAGCGCCATCGACAGCGGCAACGCGACGATGCCGACGACGATGGCGGCGAGCACGTCGGCCCGGAAGTCGCGTACGGTGTAGCCCTCGCGCAGCCGGCTGCGCAGGCCGTAACCGATCAGGTCCTTCGCGCGATACGCGAGCGAGACCTGCCGCTGCACTGCGTCCGACAGCTCGTCGACGTATCGCAGCGCACGCCGAATCACCGCCGTAGTATGTCACAACCAACACCATGCTCACTCGGCACGACCTCGTGGTGGCGACTCACGGCCGCGGCACCTACGACATCACGCGCGCCGTCGCGGACGCGGTGAAACAATCGGGCGCGCAGCTCGGGCTCGCGACCGTGTTCGTCCATCACACCAGCGCCTCGCTGATCATCTGCGAGAACGCCGACCCGTCCGTACGCCGCGATCTCGAGAGCTTCGCCGCGCGACTCGTGCCCGATGGCGATCCGCTCTTCGAGCACGACGCCGAAGGCCCCGACGACATGCCCGCGCACGTGCGCAGCGTCCTGACCCAGACCTCGATCGGCATTCCGTTCGATCGCGGAGCGCTCTCGCTCGGCACCTGGCAAGGCCTCTACCTGTGGGAGCACCGCACCTCGCCGCACCAGCGCAAGCTCTCGATCACCGTCGTCGGCCAGTAGGGACGGTGTTCACTTTGACAACCGGCCGCGCAGGTATCGATCACGATCGTAGGCACTTAGCTGGGGACGGTGTTCACTTTGACAACCAGCCGCCGCTGCGTCACGTGACTGTCAGACCCGGTGCGTAGGGTTCGGGCGCATGGTCGTGCTGTCGAACCACCGCGTCGGCCCGAGCTCGGAGCTCATGGTGTCGGTCGAAGTCGCCTCGGAGATGCTCGCGGCGATCGCGACGGCGGCGAAGCCGCTCGCGGCGTCGAGGTGGGAAGCCGAGCTGGTGCGCTGGCTCGAGCAGCGCGCGTCGAGGGTCGGAGGGGCGTTCGATGTCGGCGAGATCGCCTGGACGCCCGAGCACTTCGAGCTGCAGCGCGAGTTCCTGATCCGGGCGGCGATGGTCGCGGCGCACGGCAGCCAGCACGCGTCGGCGCTGCGCCGGTGGACGAAGTTGGTCGAAGCCCTGCCACGCGAGGCGGTCCAGGTGGGCCGGCGGTGGGACTGGGCCGAGATCTGACCGAAATTACTTACGAAAATCGCTAACTCTGCACGTACGCGGGCGCTGCCGACCACGGCTCAGACACGCTAGAGTCTCGCCGTGGCCGAGGGTATCGCCGGGCCGGGGTTCTACCCGCAACCAAACGAATGGACATGCGGTCCGTTTGCGCTCAAGCACGCCCTGCTCGCGCTCGGCCGGATGGTCGACGTCAACCAGATCTCGTCGACCGCGCGCACCCACTGGTGGTCGGGCACGAACGAGATCCAGCTCGCCCGCGCCGCGCGCGAATTCGAGTGCGACCTCGTGCTCGAACGCCGCAGCGATGACGAAGCCGCGCGCAAGCTGCTCGTCAAGTACCTGCGCGAGCAGACGCCGGTGTTGCTGTGTGTCGACGAGTGGACGCATTGGATCACGGTCGTGCGCTCGGAGAATCGCCAGTTCGTCGTGATCGATTCGAACGACGATCCGCTGCTGTCGGTGCGCACGTGGCCTCAGCTGCGCAACTGGTGGCGCTATCACGACGTCGACTACGTCAAGGACAAGCCGCCGGTGCTGTTCGACCTGATGGCGGTGACGCCGCGGTTCCGCATCACGGTCAAAGCGGACTTCTCGGTCGAGCGCGTGAAGTTCCTGCGCCGGCAGGAGAATCGCCGGCTCGCACGCCATTGGAACGAGTATCTCGAAGACCTGCTCGAGATCTGCAAACCGCCGTCGGTGCGGATCGCCGAGCCGCTGTCGATGGGCGAGTTCTTGCGCCGCCACGCCGAGCTGCTCGTCACGCGCGTCGTGTACTGGCATGGCGACGTCAACCGCGAGGAGGTCGCGCGCGTCCTGCGCGAGCTCCGGTTCGTGTGCGAGACGTACGGCCTGGTCATTCCGGCCTCGATGAGCCGGCGTGCGCTCGCCGACCTGTCGATCGTCATCTCGTTGTGGGCGTGCGCCGACCGCGGCGTCGACAGCATGTTCGGCGCAACCGGTGCCGAGGCGAAGCCGGGCAAGTCCGGCGACGGCGCGCGCAAGAAGCGCAGCCGCGCGAACGGCAAGCGCCACTGAGACGTGCGGCCCGGTCCGAACCGGCCCGACGCTCGACAGCAACCAGCCGATCCAGTTCGGTGCCGACCGCGACGACGGCGTGCCGACCGGCTTGTTCACCGGCTCGCTCGACGAGCTCACGTTCTACGATCGCACGCTGTCAGACGCCGAGATCGCGGCGACTGCCGAGGAGTAACCATCGCGAGCTCGCGCTGCGGCGCGAGCCGTCGTCTCGATCGGCAAGTCTGACAAGCTGACGCTACCGCGCGGCGGTGGGGCCGAGCCCGAGCGTGACCGCGACCTCGATCGGCTTGCCGCCGCGCAACCCGGTGAACCGCACGGTCTGACCGGCACGCGCCGCGACCGTGTGCTGCAGCGTCGGACCGTCGATGATCACCGCTCCGTCGAGCGCGAGCAGCAAGTCTCCGGGCATCACGCCGGCGATGAACGCGGGCGAACCGTGGATCACCTCGAGCACGCGCACGCCGGTGTTGCGTTGCAGCTGCGTGCGCTGCGCCGGCGTGAGCTCGGCGATGTAAGCGCCGAACGGGCTCGGCTTGAGCTTGGCCCAGAACGTCGCGGTGTAGTTGTAGCGCGCGACGTCGACGTCTTCGGTCATCGTCGTGTAGTTGTCGTCGGTGCGCGAGTGCGAGTGCTCGTTGCCGTGAGCATCGGTCCTCGTCCACGTCGTGACGCTCGGGTTATCGACGGTGTGATCGACCTGCTGGGTCTGGGTGCCCGCGTCGCTGTCATAGAGCATCACGAGCGAGGCCTGGTGTTCGGCGGCGACCGAGCGGGCCAGCGCTTCGGATTCGGCCGGCGTCAGCTCGTTGTTCTCGAACTCGGAGTAACCGACCTTGACGTAGCCTTGCTCGAACAGCGTGCGGTTGTCCGCGTCGATCGACGCGCCGTGGATGATCCGCGCCGGCCCGGACGCCGGTTCGAGCTTCGCCGCGGTGTTGGCGTCGACCGGGCCGAGCTTGTCGATGTAGTAATCGCGGTAGGCGTTCGGACCGGCGATGCAACCCGTGGCGAGGAGGGTGAAGAGCAAGTAGCGCATGTCTGCAATAGACATCCGCGACGCGAAGCGCTCGTTGCGTTGGTGTCAACAAGCGTGGACGTCAGCTGCCGGACCGTACAACCCGGATCACGCCGCGGCGCGCGCGGTCGCTTCGATCGGCAAGCCTGCCTTCACCCAGGAGGTGGTCCCGCCATCGAGGCTATAGACATGGGTGTAGCCGAAGCGGGCCGCGAGCTTCGCCGCCGACAAGCTGCGGACTCCGCGCGCGCAGACAAACACGATCGCGTCGCGGCGCGGCAGCGCGGCTTCGACATCGGCGCGGAGGTCATCGAGCGGCACGAGCCGCGCGCCCGGAATGTGCCCGGCCGCGAACTCGTCCGCATCGCGGACGTCGACGAGCTCGGCGCCGTGCGCCAGGAGCTCCGCGATCTCGGCGGCGGTGAGCGTTTCGACCATGCATCCGTTATAACGGCGGACGTCATGGTATGCAAGGGGTCTGTTTTAGCGGATGCCATAACTACACGTAACCACGTGAGATTATCGAGGTGTGCGTCCGCGGGAGTAGAATACGCGACGGTCGTCGAGCGTTACCGCGTGGTGCTTCGACCGCTGGCCATCGTGATCGCGAGCGCTGCCCTACTCTCGCGCGCTGTGGCGGCGGCTCCCGCCGTGGTCGATCCGACGCCGGTCGAAGTCATCGGCATCACCGACGCGGTTCAGCTCGCGAGCTCGGCGTACGCGGATCGAACCTGCGCGCGCCGGGCGAACGGTCACGTCGTTTGTTGGGGCGGACGATTCACCGGCAACACCGGAGTCGTCGATCCCAAACCGGTCGAGGTTCCGGGGCTGTCCGACGCGGTCGATGTCGCGGTATCGGTCCACAATGCGTGCGCGCGCAAGCGCGATGGCTCGGTCGTGTGCTGGGGCGCCAAAGACGCGAACGAACGAGTCGTGTGGACCACGCCGACGCCGGTGCCCGCGCTCGCCCGGACCACGGTGCTCTACGGCGATGCGATGACCTGCGGCGCCGGTCCGAACGTGCTCGCGTGCACCGACGGAAGCGACAGCGTGTTTCATCCCGTCCCGGGTGCACCGCGGCGGGTCTGGCGCGGTGACAAGGGCCGGTGGGAGTGGCGCTGCTTCGAGGTCGCGAGCGCGATCACGTGCGAGGTCTCGTACGCCGAGCGCCATGCGGGCACCTCGCTCGCGCTCGAGACCGACTTCGGCGACCTCGACGGGATCCGCGACCTCGCCCTGCCGAGCGACTCGATCGACACGACCTGCGTCGTGCGCCGCGGCGGCAGCGTCGAATGCCGCGCGAACGAGGACGCACCAGGCAGCTACGTGGCGATCTCCGCGCTGGCCGACGTCGTCGCGCTGCGACACGGTTGCGCGTTGCGCGCCAACGGCACGGTCGCGTGCTGGGACGAAGGCGGCCGCCAGCGCGACGCGGTCAAAGCGGTCGCGGGGATCACCGACGCGGTCGAGCTCGTCGCCGGTGACGTGCACTATTGCGTGCGGCGCAAGACCGGCCACGTCGCCTGCTGGGGGTACATCGGACTCCTCGGCGACGGCCGAAGACCTACGCCGTAGCTCAGGCCGGCGCGCCGGATTGCAGGCGATGCAGCGCCTCGACCAGCGCATCGACGTCCTCGGACACGTTGTACAGCGCGAGCGAGGCGCGCACCGTGGCCTCGAGGCCGAACCGCCGGAGGATCGGCTGAGCGCAGTGATGGCCCGAGCGCACCGCGATGCCGTCCTGGTCGAGCGCGGCGCCGATGTCCTCGGTGCGATGACCGTCGAGCACGAAGCTCAAGACGCCGGCCTTGTTTGGCGACGTGCCGATCATCGTCAGGCCCGGCACGGTCGCGAGGCGCTCGGTCGCGTACTCCAGCAGCTCGTGCTCGTAGCGATCGATGACGTCCATCCCGATCGCCATGATGTAGTCGAGCGCGGTGCCGAGGCCCGCGGCGTCGGCGATACTGCCGGTGCCGGCCTCGAACCGGAACGGCGGCGGTTGATAGACCGTCTTCTCGAACGTGACGTCGGCGATCATGTTGCCGCCGCCCTGCCACGGCGGCATCGCATCGAGGATCGCGCTCTTGCCGAACACCGCGCCGATCCCGGTCGGTGCGAACACCTTGTGGCCGGAGAACACGTAGAAGTCGCAGTCGAGATCCTGGACGTCGACCGGCATGTGCGAGACCGCTTGTGCGCCGTCGAGCGCGACCACCGCACCGTAGCGATGCGCGATCGCGATCATCTCTTTCGCCGGCGTGATCGTGCCGAGCGCGTTCGAGACCTGTGGAAACGCGACGAGCTTCGTGTGGCGACCGAGCAAGCGCTCGTAGGCTTCGAGCATCACGTCGCCGCGATCGTCGACCGGCGCGACCTTGAGCTTCGCGCCCGTCGCGGTGCACAGCTGTTGCCACGGCACGATGTTCGCGTGGTGCTCGAGGTGCGTGATCACGATCTCGTCGCCGGCTTCGATGTTGCGCCGGCCCCAGCTCTGCGCGATCAGGTTGATGCCCTCGGTCGCGCCGCGCACGAAGATGATCTCCGACGACGATGGCGCGTTGAGGAACTGCTGCGTGGTCTTGCGGCCTTGCTCGTACGCATCGGTGGCGCGCGCCGCGAGGGTGTGCGCCGCGCGATGGATGTTCGAGTTCTCGTGCGTGTAGAACTCGCGGAGCCGCTCGATCACGGCGAGCGGTTTCTGCGTCGTCGCCGCGTTGTCGAGCCAGACCAGGCGCTTGCCGTGGACGCGCTCCTCCAGGATCGGAAAGTCGCGGCGCACCGCGTAGGGATCGAACGCGCCGCGTTGCCGGACCGAGCGCGCGAGCGAATCGTCCTGCGCCGCCGAGTCGCGCGGCAGCTCGAGGTGCGAGAAGTCGAGCTCGGGCGGCGCATGCGCCGGCAGGTAATTGGGCGGTGCGTCGATCGCGATCGGCGGGCCTCCGAGATCGGGCACGCCGCCGAGCGGAAGCGCGGGCGCCTGCAACGCGTTCGGCACCGATCCCGACATCGGCGAGAGCGAGGTCGGCACACCGGCGCCTGGGAACGCCTGCGACGCGAGCTGTTGCAGCGCGAGCGAGAGCCCGGCCGGATCCTCGAACGGTGCGCCCGGCGGAACCCCCGCCGAGGTCGCGAGCCCGGGGCTCGCACTCGACAGCGCGTACGGCACCGGCATCGGCGCGAGCGCCGGGACGATCCCGCCGCCGGCGTCGATCACCTGACCGAGTGGACCGCGCAGCTCGTGCGGAGGCTGATCACTTGTCATGGTACTGGTCGACCTCGACGCCCTCGAGCACGCCGATCGCGTCATCGGTGAGCACCGCAGCCGAGCAGTACAGCGAGATCAAGTAGCCGGCCGCGCCGCGCGTGTTGATCCCCATGAAGCGGATCGACAAGCTCGGGCTGACCTCGCCCGGGATCCCGGGTTGGAACAGGCCGATCACGCCGCGCTTCTTCTCGCCGGTGCGCATCAACATGATGTCGGTCTTCTTGCCCGACACGTGCAGCTTGTCGCACGGCACGAGTGGCAGGCCGCGCCAGGTCAGCATCGGCGAGCCGAACAGCGTCACCGTCGGGGGTGGCACGCCGCGGCGCGTACATTCGCGACCGAACGCCGCGATCGCGCGCGGGTGTGCGAGGAAGAACGCCGGTTCTTTCCAGACGCGCGCGATCAGCTCGTCGAGATCGTCGGGCGTCGGCGCGCCGCCGCGCGGCTTGACCTTCATCGAGTCGTGCACGCTGTTGAGCAAGCCGTACGAGCCGTTGTTGACGAGCTCGTCTTCCTGCTTTTCTTTCATGCGCTCGACCGCGACCGCGAGCTGCTCTTTGACCTGATCCATCGGGCTGCGGAACAAGTCGGAGATCCGGGTGTGGACCTCGATCGAGGTCGTCACCGTCGTCAGCTGGTACTCGCGCGGCTTGTCGGCGTAATCGATCACCGCGAGCGGAAGCTCGGCCTGATCGTCGGGCGTGCACTCGACCGCGAACTTCGTATCGAGCACGCGATTGACGCGATAGACGCCGGCTTCGACCGGAGTCCAGGGCAGCAGCCCGACGAGCCAGCGCGGCGTCGATCCGAGCCACTGCGGCGGCGTCTTCGTGGTGTTCGCGAGCTGACGAGCGGCGCGTTCGCCGAGGGTGCGATGATCGGCTGACGATTCGGCCATGATGTGTGGGCGTGAATAACACGCGCGCCGATCGCGAGACGAGTCGCGCGATGCCCAAGACACGCGTCCGTTCTTGCGGATGCGTTATCCGAGGCCGAGGCGGTCTTTGAGCGCGCGCACGCGATCGCGAGCGACGGTGAGCTCGGTCGTCCCGTCGCCGAGCCGCACGCGCGTGCCATCGGCGCCGGCGTGGACCTCGACGATCGCGGCGAGCCGGACGAGCGTCGCGCGGTGAATCCGGAAGAACCCGGCGCGCGCGTAGCGGTCTTCGAGCTCGGAGATCGACGGGTCGACGACATAGCTACGCTCGCCGACGACCGCGTAGCTCAGCTTGTCCTCGGCGTAGAAATGGCTGATCCGATCGAGCTCGACGAGGTGGATCTTGTCGCCGAGCCGCGACGCGATCCGGTCGGCGCTGGCCGCCGCCGCGATCCGCGCCATCGCCGCGACGAGCTGGGCATCGGCGTCGTGCGACGCGCGTAGCCGATCGAGCTTGTCGAGCGCGCGCGATAGCTCGTCGTCGCGCACCGGTTTCATCAAGTAGTCGATCGCGTTGACCTCGAACGCGCGCAAGGCGTGCTCGTCGTGTGCGGTCGTGAACACGATCATCACGGTCGCGGGCAAGCGACGCGCGACCTCGAAGCCGTCGAGCTCGGGCATCGAGATGTCGAGGAACACCGCGTCGACGTGGAGCGACGCGATGCGAGCGACCGCGTCGGCCGGATCGGTGGCGTGCCCGGCGACCTCGACGCGACCGGTCGCTTCGAGCATGCGCTCGAGCCGCTTGATCGCGAGCGGCTCGTCGTCGACCACGAACACGCGGCGCTTCACGCGGCCTCCGCCGGCAACTCGATCGTGACGGCGGCGCCGGTCGTCGCCGCCGCGGGCGCGACGAGGGTCGCGCGCGCGCCGTACAGCGCGTCGAGCCGAGCGCGCAAACCGTCGAGGCCATGTCCCGCGCGCCAGACCTCCCCGGAAAACCCCGGGCCATCGTCGCGAACCTCGATCGACAGCCGGTCGCCTGCGCGCCGCGCGGACACGTGAATCGCCGCTCCACTGGTTCGCGGCGACACCGCGTACTTCACGCTGTTCTCGACCAGCGTCTGCACCGCGAACGCCGGCACGCGCACGTTCGCGAGCTCGGCCGGTGCGTCGACGTCGAACCGCAAGCGGTCGCCGAATCGCACCCGCTCGATCTCGAGATAGTCGCCGACGATGCGCAGCTCTTCGCCGAGCGCGACGCTGCCGTGCGCGTCGAGCGAGAACCGCAACAAGCCCGCGAGCCGCTCGAGCACGTTCTCCGCGCGCGCAGGATCATCGGGGATGAGCGCGATCGCGCTGTTGAGTGCGTTGAACAGGAAGTGCGGGCGGACGCGTGACTCGAGCGACGCGAGCCGCGCCTCGGTCGCGGTCGTCTCGGTGTCGGCGATGCGCTGGTGCAACTGCGCGAACGACACTGCGCCCACGGTCACCGGCACCGCGATCGCGAGCGCGATCTTGAATCCGCCGACGTAGAAGTCCCAGAACGCGTCGCTCGGCACCCAGCCGATCGCGATCGTCGCGAGCCCGACGACGAGCGAGCCGACCGCGCTGAGCACGAGCAGCACGCCGGCGTAGCTGAACCAGCGCAGCAGCTCGGGCTTGCCGGCGAGATGGGGCTTGAGCCGGCGAAACACGTACGACGCCGGCAGGCCGATCGCGGCCGAGTACATCACCGAGATCGTCCACGACACCATCACCGACCGGAGCCCGAAGCGCGACGCGAACGCGATCGCGAAGGCCGCGCCGATCACGGCCGCGAGCACGGCCACGCGGAGCATGCCGCGGCGTCCCGTGTCCATCTCGCCCGAGCGTATCATCGCCCGTGGCAGTCGTTACACGTCGTCCGCTCGACGGCGGCGCCCGCGACCCGCGCCTTCGCGCTCGGCAACAGCAGGCTACCGGTTGCGTCGTGCTCCATCCGCTCGTACGCGAGGCGCGCCTTGTCCTTGTCGCCGAGCGTCGCGTAGGCGTCGGTCAAGCCGTAGAGCAGCTGCTCGCGCGCATGCAGCGTGAGCTTCGCGAAGTACGTCTGCTGGACCGCGAGCGTCATCTCGTAGTCGCTCACCGCGAGCCTGAGCAACCGCGACTTCTCCGGCTCCGGGACGAACGCCGCCGCTCCCATCAGCGCCGCGCCGCGCGGGATGCGTACGCCGACATCGTTCGGGGCGAGCTCGACCGCATGATCCATCTCGGCGATGCCGGTCCGATACAGCGCGAGCCCGGCGACGCGATCGCCGGCGCGAAACTTGAACGCGGACTGCACGACGACGGCCGCGCCGTGCCACACCAGCGCTTCGGCGTTGCGCGGATTGACCGCGAGCGCGTCGTCACATCGCTTGATCGCGCGGGCGAGTGCCGGCGCGTCGCCGCGAGTACCATCGAAGAAGTCTTGGCGAACTTGCTCGTCGAAACGGGGTGGTTTGGCAGGTGCCGGATCGGCGTAGGCGGTGGAACAAGCGGTGAGCGCGGCGATGAGGAGGATGGCTTTCATGCCGGCGATGTAAGGCCGCGCCGTGGTTCGCGGAATAGGCGTTCCGACGAACGGTCGTTATGCGCCGACGAACGGCAGCTCTAGTCGGACGAGCCGCTACGTCGCCGGCCAGACCGTCGTGACGTCGAGCTTCGCGCGACCGCCGTCGAGCTGCTGGGTCTGACCGCGATGCATCACGAGCACCGACTTGTTGCGAACCTCGTTCGATCCCGAGACCGTGCGCCAATCGAGCTCGACCCGGACGGCATCGACGCCTTCGAAGTAGCTGCACGCTTTGACCTCGTCTTCGTTCGTCGAGCTCTTGCTCGAGATCAACCCGCACGACCGGTCGTTGAGGATGATGCCGAGCCGGCGAACTCCCGTGCCGTCGTTGATCGCAAAGCGGAGGTTGACGTTCGAGATCGCTACCGTATGCGCGGGCGGTGGTTGCGGCGGATCGGCAAGCGCGGGAGCGCACAGCAACGTAGAGACGAGGGCGGTGGCGAGCAAAGTTTTCATGCTCGCTGCGTAGAGCAAGCGATGGGCCACGCGGTAACTGCGCGAGTCGGCGTCGCGGCGGCATCGCGAAGTGTCAGAACGTCACGCGCCGACGGCACGGGCAAGCCCGGCCGTCAGCACTGCCGCATGGCGGTGCGGTTCAGTCGACGAGATCCGTGGCGGCGTCGTTGACCGCGCGGCGCAGCGCTCGCATCGCCTCGGCGCTGCCGTCACCGCGCGTCGGATGGACGCGATTCGCGAGCAACGCGCACCATCGCCGGCGCGGCAGATCGAGCCATAGCGACGTGCCGGTGAAGCCGAGGTGACCGACCGCACCATCGCGCGGCCAGCGATCGCCCGCTTGCGAGCTCCCCGGCGCCGGTGCAGGCGTGTCCCAGCCGAGCCGCCACGATCCACTCGCGACCGGCGCATCGCGGAAGAACCGCTCGACGATGTCCGGCGCGAACCGACCGCGCGCCTCGCCGTTGCCGGCTGCGACCATCGCCTCGGCGAACGCGGCGACATCGGCGATCGAGGCGAACAGGCCGGCGTGACCACAGACGCCACCGCCGTAGTACGCGTTCTCGTCGTGGACTCGGCCGCACACGAGGCCTCGATCGTCGAGCTCGGTCGCGACCGCGCCTGCGATCGCACGGGTCCCGGCGAACGTCGCGGCGAGGCCGAGCGGCTCGGCGACCCGCTGCGCGAACGCGAGCTCGAGCGGCAGGTCGGCGGCGCGCTCGAGCAACGCGCCGAGCGTGATGTAGCCGAGGTCGCTGTAGACCGCGGCAATGCCGGGCGGCTGACACGGCTCGCGCATCGCACGCGCGACGAGCTCGGCGCGCGGATCGGCCGGTGGCTGCGCGCGCAACGCGCGATACAGGTCGACGTGCGCGACGAAGCCGGCGGCGTGACCGAGCAGGTCGCGGACCGTGCCGGTCGACGAGGCGTCCGGTAAGTAGCTGCGAATCGGCGCGGCGAGGTCGAGTGCTCGCTCGCCGGCGAGCACCATCGCGATCGCGGCCGTCGCGATCGGCTTGGTCAGCGATGCGACATCGAACGGCGTCGCGTCGTCGATCGGCTCGCCGCGATCCGGCACGCGCCGCGTGAACCCGCGCGCCAGGCGGAACACTTCTCGCCCGTGGTCTCCGACGGAGACCGCCGCCGCCGACCCGAGGCCGCTGGCGAGCGCGTCGTCGATGATCGCGGCGAGCGCTTCGCCCGTTCGGTCCACACGTCACATGCTACTCTGCGGGGCGCGTGACGCGATACGAGCTGCTGGATCGGATCGGCGTCGGCGGTATGGCCGAGATCTTCCGCGGCAAGGCGGTCGCCGCCGGGGGGTTCGAGAAGCCGGTCGCGATCAAGCGGATCCTGCCGCACCTGTCGCAAGATCCGCGGTTCGTCGAGCTGCTGATCGCCGAGGCGAAGGTACTTTCGCTGCTCAAGCATCGCAACGTCGTGCAGATCTTCGACGTCGGGCTCGGCGACGACGGCAAGTACTTCCTCGTGATGGAGTTCGTCGACGGCAAGGATCTCGGCGCGGTCCAGCGCGCGCTCGAATCGAAGCGTCAGCGCCTGCCGTTCGACCTCGTGCTCCACATCGGCGCCGAGATCTGCGAGGCGCTCGAGCACGCGCACGTCGCGCGCGCGCCCGACGGCAAACCGATGTCGCTCGTCCACCGCGACGTGTCGCCGTCGAACGTGCTGTTGTCGCGCGCCGGCGAGGTCAAGCTCACCGATTTCGGGATCGCGAAACGCGCCGAGGAGGTCACCGGCCACGGCGCGGTGCGCGGCAAGTTCGCGTACATCTCGCCGGAGCAAGCGAAGAATCAGCACCTCGACCCGCGCAGCGACGTGTTCTCCGTCGGGATCTTGCTGTGGGAGCTGATCTGCAATCGCCGTCTGTTCTCGCAGCTCGACGACTTCAGCGCGTTGCGCGCCGTTCACGAGGCGAAGATTCCGCGGCTGATCGAGATCGATCCGAAGTTGCCCGCCGAGATCGACACGCTCGTGATGGGCGCCCTGGCGCGCGACAAGAGCAAGCGTATCGCGAGCGCAGGTCAGCTCGGCCAGAAGTTGCGGTCGCTGCGCTACGGGCTCGACGTCACGGTCGGCGATCCAGCGACCGAGCTGGCGAAGATCATCGAATCGGCCGAGCAGCTCGAGCGCGAGAGCGGCAAGATCCCGCCGCCGCGCGTCGATCGCCGAGCGCACGGCTTCGAAGAGCATGGCGAATCGACCGTGATCCGGATCCAGACCGCCGATGCGTTCGCGACGCGCGACTTCGACATCGGCATCGCGCGCGCTCGCGACGTCATCGATCGCTTCGAAGAAGCCGAGACCCGACTCGCACAGCTCTCGACCGAGCAGCTGCGCGAGCTCAATTCGTTTCGCGACAGCGGGGAGATGACCGCGCTGGCGCCGCGCCCCGGCCGCCCGCCGAGCGAGGACGCGACGAGCGCGCTCAACATCGGCATGACGATGCGCGACGAAGGTCCGCTCCACGACAAGTTCGACATCGAAGGCGAAGGACCGACGCGAATGGTCGCGCCACCGATTCGCCCTCGGCGAGAGTCGACGCAGCCGCCGCCCATACCGACGCGCGCGCAGCCGCAGAGCGCGGGGCCGCCTCAGCGATCGCAGCCCGCGAGCGTGCCGCCGCCGATCCCGTCCCCGCAGGCCATCGCGCTCGCTCACGCCCAAGCGATCCACGCGATGCCCGAGCCCGAGTTTCCACCGCCGCCGCCGCTCGCGGCGCCGCCGCTCAACAATCCGGTGTGGAACCAACCGATCGTCGCGCACCATCCGCGCGAGGCCGAGCCGACCGCGCCCGACAACTTCGATCGCCCGAAGGCGAGCCGCGTCAGCGAACCGCAGGTCGCGGGCTTTCAGGGCGGCCGCCCGCGGTCCGCGCTGCGCCCGTGGATGCTGATCGTCGGCGCGCTCGTGATCGCGGCGATCGCGTTCGCGGTGACCCGCGCCGTGCTGCACTAGCGGCGGACGTGAGACGGGCTCGGGCTCGGGCTCGGGAAAACTGATCGCCCGAGGGCCTCGTGCGTTTGTAGCGGGATGGCAACGATCCAGGGCAGTTGCGAGTTTCCGCACAAAGCTGGTCACGAACCGACGGCTGCTCCGCACATGGGAGGCGAGATGCAGGCCCAAGCCGCGGCGGTGACGATGTCCGAAGCGGTGACGATCGACCCGATCGCGGCGCTGATCACCGCCGGCAAGCATCGCGACGCGGTCGCCGAGTGCGCGCGCAGCCATCGCATGGTGCTCGGCCGACTGTGCATCGCGCTGCTCGGCTCGCAGGCCGATGCCGACGAAGCCGTGCAAGAGACGTTGCTGCGCGCGCATCGCGCGATGGCGACGTATCGCGGCGAGGGCTCGATCAAGGCGTGGTTGTGCGGCATCGCGCGCCACGTCTGCGCCCACGCGCTCGAGACCCGGCGCAAAGGCCGCGAGCTGCTCGAGATCGTGCCGGACGCACCCGACGCGAGCGACGCGCGCGAGGCATTCGAGAAGCGCCGCAGCGCGCGCGTGATCCGCGACGCGATGACGAAGTTGAAACCCAGCGAGCGCGAGGCGCTCGTGTTGCGTTACGTCGCCGACCTCAGCCACCGCGAGATCGCGGAGGTGATCGGGCTCGACGAAACGAGCGCGCGCAAGCGGACGAGCCGTGCGCTCGCCCGGCTGCGCGTCGTGATCCCGCCAGACGCGATCGATTGAGGAGAACGAATATGTCGACGCCATGTGACCAAGTAAGTGATGACCTGTCCGCCCTCGTCGATGGCGACCGCGACGCGATCGCGCGCCACGCCGACCACCTCGCGAGCTGCGATCACTGCCGCGACGCTCGCCACGAAGCCACGCTGCTCGCAGACCGCGTCACCGCGTCGGGTGCCGACTACGTCGCGACCGGCGACCTCGTCGGCCAGCTGATGGCGCAAATCCCCGCCCCCGCGCCCGTACCCGAGCCCGTACCCGTTCCTGCTTCCACGCCGAGCAAACCCGCGCGCCGCGCTCGCCCGATCGCATGGGTTGCGGTCGGCGCCGCGCTCGCGGCATCGGCCGCCGGCATCTACGTCAAGCTCGATCATCGCCACAGCAAGGGCGCGATCGCGGCAGGCGGGCACGCCTTGCCGGAAGGCGCGATCGGCTCGATGACGTCGACCACCCGCGCGGCCGCCGATCGCGATGCCGGTGTCTCGATCAAGGTCGGCTCCGGCGACTGGCGACCGCTGCACGCTCACGATCCGCTCGCCGGCGGCGCGACGGTGCGCACCGACGAACGGACGCGCGCGACGTTCGATCTCGCAGACGGCACGCACCTCGTGCTCGATCACCAGACCGAGCTCGCGTTCGACGCGAACGAGCCGCGCCACCTGCGCGTCACCGCCGGTCGATTGCTCGCCGACGTCACGCACCTCGACGGCCATCCCGCGCAGGTCGCGACGCCGCTGGGCCAGATCGATGTCGTCGGCACGCGGTTCGTCGTCACCGCCGCCGCAAACCTCACCGCGGTGCAAGTCGTGCGCGGCCAGGTCGTGGTGCGCGACGCCGCCGGCGATCACCAAGAGGTTCGCGCGGGCGAAGAAGGCTCGATCGATGGCGGTGCGATCAGCGTCGCGCCGGTGCCGTCGCTCGCGCGCGATGTCGAATGGGCGGAGCAGCCGCTGCCCAAGTCCGATGACATCACCGCCGGCGTCGGCTCGCTGCGCGCGTACAAACCGGGCGAGACGCGCGATCGCGACTGGAACCTCGCGCTCGCGAACCACGACGTCAAGGTCCGCATCGTCGGACCGATCGCGCGCACCGAGATCACCGAGACGTTCCGCAACGACTCGGCG
The DNA here is from genome assembly GCA_963848295.1 of uncultured delta proteobacterium. Classification (GTDB taxonomy): domain Bacteria; phylum Myxococcota_A; class Polyangia; order Haliangiales; family Haliangiaceae; genus JABFXX01. The sequence continues at coordinate 2,722,064 of CAWKDB010000010.1, forward strand.
GCCGAGCTCGAAGGCGTCTATCAGTTCCCGCTGCCCGCCGACGCCCAGATCGACGGGCTCGCGCTCGATCAGAAGGGCGCGCCGGACGGCTTCGCCGATGGCGCGTTCGTCGACAAGGAGCGCGGCGCGAAGATCTGGAAAGGCGTGATCCAGAAAGCGGCGCCGCAACAGATCGCGTCGAATAACTCCGAGATCATCTGGGTGCCCGGCTCGTGGCGCGACCCGGCGTTGCTCGACTGGAAGCGCGGCGGCCGATTCGAGCTCCGCGTATTCCCGATCCCCGCGCACGGCCAGCGCACGATCAAGCTCGCGTACACCGAGGTCGTCGCGCCGCACGGCACCTGGCGCCAGTACGTCTATCCATTGCCGCACTCGAACGACGGCTCGACCGTCGCCGATCGATTCTCGGTCGACGTCGAGGTCCGCGGCGCCGCGCCAGGCCTCGTCCGAGCGGCGGGCTACGACCTCAAGGCCGATCCGGCGCGCCAAGCGGTCGGCGCGCCTGCGTGTTCGAGCAGGGCGGGTTCGTGCCGCGCGGCGACCTCGTGATCGACGTATCGCCCGGCCGATGCCGGCGCCGAGCTGCGCGCCTGGACGTTCGCCGGCGGCGCGGCGGTCGCGCCCGACGACAAGCTCGCCGAAAAGCACGGCGTCGGGATCGACCCGCTCGTCGTCGCCGCGCAACGCGCCGAGGCCGCCGATACCCGCGCGACCGCGGTGCTCGCGATCACGCCGAAGCTGCCGCACTGGCAGGACGCGAAGCCGCGCGACTACATGATCGTGCTCGACGCGAGCCAGTCGATGACCGGCGAGCGCTGGACGCGCGCGAAGGAGCTCGCGAGCGCGATCGTCACCGACATGGATCGCCGCGATCGGTTCTCGCTGATGACGTGCGATAGCGACTGCCGCAAGTTCGGCGACGTGCGCTCGCCATCGCCGACCTCGGAGCGCGACGCGCGAGCGTGGCTCGAGGCGCAGACCGCCGGTGGCGCGACCGACGTCGTCGAATCGATCCGCTCCGCTCAAGCCGCGCTCGCAGACGGCGACCGCGACCGCTGGGTGCTGTACATCGGCGACGGCTTTGCGTCGACCGGGTTTCGCCGGCCGGCCGATGTCGCGCATGCGATCGGCGGCGCGGTCAACGTCTCGACGATCGGGATCGGCGGCGATGCCGACGCCCTGCTGCTCCAGGCCGCGGCGCGCGGCGGCGGCGGCAGCTATCTCGCGTGGACGCCGGGCGAACGGGTCGGCACCGCGGCGCTCGCGGCGCTCGACTCGACGTACGGTGCCGCGCTCGAGCACGCGACGGTCGAGCTCCCCGCCGGGCTCGCCGATGTCGCGCCGTCGACACTGCCGACCGTGCGCGCCGGCGACGAGGTGCTGCTCGCGGCGCGGACCGAGGGCTCGGTACAAGGCGATGTGATCGTGCGCGGCACGGTCGCGGGCCAGCCGTTCGAGCAACGCTATCCGCTCAAGCTCGACGTCTCGACGAAGAGCGGCAACGGCTTCGTGCCGCGGCTGTGGGCGTCGCTCGCGATCGATCAGCTCGAAGCTGCCGGCACCGGCGAAGACCGCGCGAAGATCGTCGCGCTGTCGCAGGCGTACGGCGTGATGTCGCGCGAGACGTCGTTGCTCGTGCTCGAATCGCCGGCGATGTTCGATGCGTTCGGCGTCGATCGCCACGTACCGGCCGCGAAGTGGACCGGCGAGGACGATCTCGACGAGGTCGCGAGCTCGAGCCCGCACCTACAAGCGAACAGGACCGGGACGTTGATGGCAGGTGCGAGCGCCGCCGCGGGCGACAAGAAAGCGTCGGATCCCGACGACGATGCCGCCGCCACGAAGGTGCCAGCGGTCGCCGCGAGCCCGGTGATGGCGCAGGCGGAGGCCAGGCCGGTCGCGACCGTGCCCGCGAAGGACAGGGCCACCGTCGGACATGATCTGGCCGAGCGTCGCTTCGGCATGGGTGCCGGCGGCGGCCGCGGCGGCTATGGCGACGACATGGTCGCGCTGCGCCGGACCTGGATCCGCGTGCCGGCGATCTCGGCGTACGGCTCGGTCTCGCCGAGCATCGCCCAGGCGATGGGCGACGCGGAACGCGCGCTCCAGCAGAACCCCGACAGCCGCGAGAAACATCGCGCGTTGGTCCAGACGCTGGCGTTCGCCGGCGAGCTCGACCGCGCGAGAGAGGTCACCGCGAAGTGGATCGATCGCGACCAGCTCGATCCGCAGGCCCTCGGCTACGAGGCCGATCTGCTGGGCCGCGCCGGCGACCGCGACCAGGCGTTGCGGACGCTCGCCGGGCTCGTCGACCTCGATGCCGATCGCCCCGCGCTACACGAGCGGATGATCCGCGCCTACGAGCAGATCGGCAAGCTGTCGCAAGCGTGTAGCCATCGCATCGCGCTCGCCGCGATCTCGCCGAAGGACGCGAAGGTTGCCGCGAACGCGCTGCGCTGCCTGCGCGACCTCGGTCGCCACGACGATGCCGAGCTGATCGCGAGCGCCTTGCCGGACGACGCGACCCGCGCCGCCGCCGAGAAGGCTGCGTTGGTCGCTCCGGTCGTTGCGAAGTCAGGCGACCTGGTCGTCGACGCGCACTGGGACCACGGCGCCGATCTCGACATCTCGTTGATCGCGCCCGACGGCAGCCGCGTGTCGTGGATGGGCGCGTCGGGACGCAGCGACGCGACGGTCAGCGATGCGACCAGCACCGAGCACGAGCGCCTCGTCGTCGGTTCTCTGCGCAGGGGCAACTACCTCGTCGAGGTGACGCGCGCGTCCGCGGCCTCGACGTCGGGCTCGATCCGCGGCACGCTCGAGGTCACCGCGCTCGGTAGCAAGCGCTCGTTGCCGTTCGAGCTGCGCGGTGCTCACGCGATCATCGGCCGGATCGCGATCTCGCTCGAAGAGCACCTCGAAGAGATCGGTAGCAATGATGCGCACGTCGGCTTCGGCCACATCGCGGACCAACAACTCGGCCGCGTGATGATGGCGCGCTCGGTGTCGCTGCGGCAATGCTACGAGACGGCGGTCGGCGCGAACCCGAGGCTCGGTGCCGGCCGCATCACGTTGACGGTCGCGATCACCCAATACGGCGGCGTGCAGCTCGCGACCTCGGCGTCAGCCGGCTTCGCAGGCGTCGCGGAGTGCGTCAAGCAGGAGCTGTCGACGATGCACACGAGCTCGAGCGCCGCGGGCACGACGTTCCGCGTCGGACTCGCGTTCACGCGATAGTCGCTACTCCCAGCGCAGGTCGAGCTGGCAGACGTCGTCGCCGCGCGTCCGGCACTTGGTCTCGTCGACCGTCGCGCGATGGCCGCCCGAGAGCTCGACCGAGCGTTCGGCCCAGCCCGCGACCGAGAGGCAATGCGCGACGTGTGGCGACGCGAACCCGCGGATCCGCGCGACCGCGCCCTTGGGCCCGCGGGTCATGACCTCGAGGTAACCGGAGTCGTAGTGCGCGCTCCACAGCCGGACCGCGCGGCCCAGGATCCAGTGCACGGTGCCGACCTTGAAGAACAGGCGGTAGATCGTCGTGAGGTTCGCATCGGCGCCGTGGCGGCCGAGCATGCGCACGAGCTCGAGATCGCCACGGCCGAACAGCCGATCGATCACGAGGTTGAGCTCGATGAACTGGTCGAACGGATACCACCGCGCCTTTTCGATGCCACCGGTGATCACGGCGCGCAGCTCCGGCGAGCACTGGGCGATCAGCCGATCGGTGCCGGCGGCGCCGTGCCCGAGCTGCACCCACAGCACGCGAGATGACAGCGCGCTTCCCTTCACATTCGCCATGCGCCTCTGCCTTTCAGGCAGCCGCTCCTCCGGGGCGTCGCCGCTTCGCGTCGGGGCGCGAGCGACGTTCGCTCGGGGAACGCTCCTTCGTCGCTTCCCTCGTCATGGGCCACGCCTCTACTATACGCGCGTGAAAGCCCAGGACCCGATCGCGCTGCTCGAAGACATGGAAGCCAAGGCCGCGCTCGCCGGTGGCGCGGCACGCATCGCGAAGCAACACGAGGCCGGCAAGCTGACCGCACGCGAGCGCGTGATGGCGCTGGTCGACGACGGCAGCTTCGTCGAGCTCGACAAGTTCGTCACCCACCGCTGCGCCGACTTCGGCATGCAGGATCAGAAGATCCTCGGCGACGGCGTCGTCACGGGCCACGGCCTGGTCGACGGCCGGCCGGTGTGCGTGTTCGCGCAGGACTTCACCGTGTTCGGGGGTTCGCTGTCGGGCGCGTACGCGCAGAAGATCTGCAAGGTGATGGACCTCGCCACGAAGATCGGCTGCCCGGTGATCGGGCTCAACGACTCGGGCGGCGCGCGCATCCAGGAGGGCGTCGAGTCGCTCGCGGGCTACGCCGACATCTTCCTGCGCAACGTGCTGTCGAGCGGGGTCGTGCCCCAGCTGTCCGCGATCATGGGGCCGTGCGCCGGCGGCGCGGTGTACTCGCCCGCGATCACCGACTTCATCCTGATGGTCGAAGGCACGTCGTACATGTTCATCACCGGCCCCGAGGTGATCAAGACGGTCACCGGCGAAGAGGTGACGAAGGAGGCGCTCGGCGGCGCCGAGACGTCACGCGTCGAAGTCCGGCGTGTCGCACTTCGCCGAGCCCGACGAGCTGGCGTGCATCGCGCGGATCCGCGAGCTGCTGTCGTTCATGCCCGGCAACAACAACGAGGATCCGCCGACGCGCGCGACGCAGGATCCGCCGGACCGCGCCGACGCCGCCCTCGACAGCGTCGTGCCGGCCGAATCGAACAAGCCGTACGACATCAAGAAGATCATCAACGGCATCGATCGACGACGGCCGGTTCGTCGAGGTCCACAAGGACTACGCGAGGAACATCGTCGTCGGCTTCGCGCGCTACGACGGCCGTCCGGTCGGCATCGTCGCGAACCAACCGATGCAGCTCTCGGGCTGCCTCGACATCGACGCGTCGATCAAGGCCGCGCGGTTCGTGCGGTTCTGCGATTGCGTTCAACATCCCGCTCGTCACGTTCGTCGACGTCCCCGGGTTTCTGCCCGGCACCACGCAAGAGTACGGCGGCATCATCAAGCACGGCGCCAAGCTGCTCTATGCGTTCGCCGAGGCGACGGTCCCGAAGATCACGGTGATCACGCGCAAGGCCTACGGCGGCGCGTACGACGTCATGGCGAGCAAGCACATCCGCGCCGATATCAACGTGTCGTATCCCGGCGCCGAGATCGCGGTGATGGGGCCGGACGGCGCGGTCAACATCATCTTCCGCGGCGAGCTCGACAAGATCCAAGACGAGACCGCGAAGGCCGAAGCGCGCGCGAAGTTCATCGCGGAGTACCGCGAGCGGTTCGCGAACCCGTACAAGGCCGCGTCGCTCGGCTACATCGACGAGATCATCCGGCCGCGCGACACGCGGTGGACGATCATTCGCTCGCTGCGCACGTTGAAGAACAAGCGGCAGACGAACCTGCCGCGCAAGCACGGCAACATCCCGCTTTGAAGATGCGATCGAACGAGATCAGATCGTGTACGAGTACGTGACACGTGGCACGTGCACGTTCACGTCCACGACCTTTGTCGTCGTCGCGTTCCTCGCCGCTTGCCATCCCCATGAGGTCTCGCTCGCGCCGCTGCCACCCGTCGCGACCGCGCGTTACCTCGAAGGCCGGCTCGCGGCGTATCGCGGTGACTGGCCGACCGCAGCGAGCGCGCTCGCCGATGCCGCGGCTGCCGCGCCCGATCAGCCGATGATCGCGATCGCGCTCGCCCATGCGCTCGCGAAAGCCAAGCGCGAGCCGGCCGCCCGCGACGTGCTCGCCTCGGCGCGCGCGCGCTGGCCGGATCATCCTCAAGTCTGGCTCGCGTCGGGCGACCTGCTGGCGAGCGCGCTGCCGATCGATGGAACCGCGCCGTCCTCCGGCGGCGCTGCCGGCGATGGACGAGCCACCGCCGTCGATGGAACCGCGCCGTCCTCCGGCGGCGCTGCCGGCGATGGACAAGCCACCGCCGTCGATGGAACCGCGCCGTCCTCCGGCGGCGTTGCCGGCGATGGACAAGCCACCGCCGTCGATGGAACCGCGCCGTCCTCCGGCGGCGCTGCCGGCGATGGACAAGCCACCGCCGTCGATGGAACCGCGCCGTCCTCCGGCGGCGCACGAGCCACCGCCGAGGCTGCCGCCGCCTATCGCCGGGCGATCTCGCTCGCGCCCGACAACGAGCGCGGTTATCTCGGCCTCGCGCGCGTCTTGCTCGCGGGTCATCACGAGCGAGCCGCCGAGGACACGCTGCGTTCGCTCATCGCGCACGTCCCGGCGTCGGTCGACGGTCACTTCCGACTCGCGCAGCGCCTCGCCGACCGCGACGACCTCGCCGGCGCCGCGAAGGAGCTGCGCGCCGTGCTCGAGCGCGACCCCGACCACATCGACGCGCGGATGGCGCTCGCGCGCGCCGAACGCCGGCTCGGCGATCTGACCGATGCGATCGCGCAGACCCGCAGCGCATTCGATCGCGCGGCACAACCGATCGACCTCGCGCAAGAGCTGTTCTTCTTGTTGTGCGAGGCGGGCGACATCACGGCCGCGAAAGATCTCCTGACGCTGCTCGACGATGATCGCAGCGATCCCGACACGCTCGGCTTGGTCGCGCGGCTCGAGCTCGGGCTCGGCGCGGTCGATGTAGCGCACGTGATCGCGAGCCAGCTCGCGAGCATCGATGCCGATGCCGCGGCGCTCGTCGAGATCGAGATCGCAGCCGGTACCCACGATCTCGACGCGGCCGAGCGCCTCGCCCTCGCCCTGCCGGCTGACTCGCCGGTGTACGGCGCCGGCCGCCGGGTCGCCGCCGACGCGATCCGCGCGAGTCACGGCGCTCCCGCGCGCGCGTTCGCACTCGTCGAGCCGGCGTGGCGAGCCCGACCCGGCGATCTCGATCTCGCGCTGTCCGCCGCGCTCGCGCTCGCCGGGTTGCATCGCGGTGACGAGGCTCGCGCCGCGCTCGCCGCGGTCAAGGCCGCCCCGGCGCTCGAGCTCGCCCGCGCGCGGCTCGACGACGCGCTCGGCGATGACAAAGCCGCGATCGCTCGAGTCGAGGCGCTGATCCGCGCGCACCCCGACGACGCCGCCGCGCTCAACTTCGCGGGCTACCTCATGGTCGACACGGGCGCGCGACTCGAGGTCGCCGCGCGCTACTTGAAGACCGCGCGCGAGCTGCAACCCGGCGATCCCGCGATCATCGACAGCTGGGGCTGGCTGTTGCTGCGCCGCGGCGATCGCGAGGGCGCGCTAGCCGCGCTCGAGCTCGCCGCCGCGCTCGCGCCGCTCGATCGAGACATCGCGCTCCACCTGCGCGCGGCCCGCGCCCCCACCACGAGCGGCCAGCTGGTGGTACCATCTAAGCCATGAGCGGCCGGATCCTCGTCGCAGTTGTCGCGTTCATCGCGCTCGCCGCGCCGGGCTGCAAGAACGGTCCGTCCGACGACCAATGCAAGAAGTTGCTCGACCACATGGTCGACCTCGAGTTCAAGAAGGGCGGCGCGGTCGCGAGCAACGATCAGATGAAGGCCGAGCTGCTGAAGCAGAAGCAGGCGGCGCTCGTCGGCAAATCCGCCGACGAGTTCATGAAGACGTGCACGTCGTCGTTCTCGAAGGAGCGCGTCGAGTGCGCGCTCGACAAGACCGAGCTCGACGGCGATAACGGCGTCGCGAAGTGCGACGAGAGCAAGTAGTCGGCTAGGCCAGCGTCCCGTTCAGCGTCTGGAACACGACCTCCGCGACCCGCTCGCCGACGGCGGTCGACGCGGTCGCGCCATGACCGCCGAGGCCGGCGGCCCAGACGAGCCAAGGCCGCGTGCGATCCGAGACGATTCGCATCCGCAGGTCCGGCGTGAAGCAGCGCTGACATGCCCAGCGGCCGACCACCGTCGCGCCGGCGAGCGCGCTCTTGCCGAGTCGGGTCGCCAGCGCTGCATCGCCTTCGGCGTCGGCTTCTTGATGGCCGGCCGCCACCGGCACGCCATCGCACGGCGAGACCAACACGCCGTCGGCCGCGGCGCGCACGTACAGCTCCTGCTCGCCGAGATGCCACAACCAGGGCGCGCGATCGACGACCCCGCCGCCGACGATGTAGACGTGCCGTTTGAGCGCGACCAACGGCGGCGCCCCGACGAGGCGACCGGCCCACGCGCCCGAAGCGTCGACGACGACCCGCGCCTCGAGCTCGCCGAGCGCGGTCGTCAGCCGGGCGCCGACCCCGTCGGGCTCGACCGCGGTGACCCCGGCGTTGCGGGCGATCTGCGCGCCACCGGCCCGCGCACCGGCGGCCAGCGCCGCGAGTAAGCCCGCGATATCGATCACGCCGTCGCTCGGCACGTGCAGCGCCGCGGCGATCGAGAGATCGGGGAGATCCGGCCACCACGCCGCGACCGCGGTCGTCGCGACCGGCTCGACCGCGATCGAGAAGCGCTTCGCGCGCTCGACGTACGCCTCGGCATCGACGGCGTTGTCGAACGTCAGGACTCCGCCGCTCTCGCGCCACACGCCGCCGAGCTCGCGCAGCAAACGCGCGCCGCGCACGGTGAGCGCGGTGGTCTCGTCGTCGTCGACGAGCTGGCGGCCGAGCCCGGCGCTGCGCCCGCTCGCGAACTTGCCGAGCTCGGCCTCGCGCTCGAGCACGATGCTCGCGATCCCGCGGCGGGCGAGCGCCCATGCGGTGGCGACGCCGGCAAATCCGCCGCCGATGATAGCAACATCGGTCGTGGCCGGCAGCTCGCTCACGGTGGGCTTGTAGCACGTTGCCGGTTGACCGCGCCGTCTTCGTCTAGGCAGACTCGATCCATGCCGAAGCTGATCCGTCTGGATACCGGTGCCGAGATCGGAGAGATCAGCGATGCGCACCTGCAATTCCTCGTCGATCACCTCGAGGAAGAGAACGACGACGACAAGGACTACTTCATCGATCGCGAGACGATCGAGCTGTTGTCCGACAACGGCGGCGACCCCGAGCTGCTCGCGATGCTGGAGAAGGCGATCGGGCGCGATGAAGACATGACGATCGCCTGGGAGTGAGTGGCTCCCGGGCATTGGCGGACGCGAGCCGGGCTCGATATGATCGCGGTATGGGCCGGGTCGTCTCGCTTGGGCTGCTCGCACTCGCCGCGTGCGCACATGGCGGCAAGCCGCCGAACGACCCGGCGACCGCGCACGAGCGGATCGTGTCTGCGGCCAAGCGCCACGACGCTGCGGCGATCGCGAGCCTGTTGCGGGCACCGCTCAGCTACGGCGGCTTGTGGTTCGCCGATCGCGGCTGCGCGGCGAAGTTTCCGACCGCGACCACGCTCGGCGCCGATCAGCTGCCGGCGTTCGCGAAGTGCCTCGCCGCGCTCAAGCTCGAGACCAGCCCGCGCAGGTCGGCGCTCGCCGACGCCGTGATCCTGACCTACGACCCCGGCATCGAGATCGAGCTCCGGTTCGGCGTCGACGACAACGGGGCGTGGCTGTCGTCGATCGGCTACCTCGGACGGCGCGAGCCGGGCGATCCCGAGCCGACAATCTCGCCGTCCGCGCTCGAGCTGCGCCGAGAGGCCGGGATGCGCGAGCCCGAGCTCGATGCCGATGCGCACACCAAGCTCGACAACGACATCAACGTCAGCGGCAACACCTACGCGTACGCTTGGCTGCGGGTGTGTGTCGATCCGAACGGCGCGGTCACGGCCTCGCCGCGCGACGGCTCGTCGCAAGCCGCCGAGGAGGTCTTCGCCGCGGCGGTCAGCGACTGGCGGTTCCGACCGTTCAACGCAGGCGGCTCGGCGATCACGGTGTGTACGCTCAAGCGCTTCACCTACGGCACGAGCCCGACCGACGAGGTCTTGCCCCTGCCGCAGATTCCCGGGCCGCCGCGAACCGTGACCCCCGACGCGCTCGGCAAGCGCATCGTCGGCGATCCCCAGGTCGCTCCGACGGAGGCGATCAAGCTCGACCTCGCCAAGCACCACAACCCCGCACTACTCGGCGTGTTCCGGTTTTGTCTCGCCGAGACCGGCGCGGTCGACAACGTCACGACCGTGCTGTCGAGCGGCAACACCGACTACGACGCGTTGATCAAGCATGCGATCCTCGCGTGGCGCTACAAGCCGTACGTCAACGGCGGCAGACCGACCGCGGTGTGCAGCGAGGTCGTCTACTCGTACCGCCAGTCCTAGCCGTATCACCACGCGTGGCAGCTGCGCCGGCGCGGCGAGCTTGCGGCGGGCTGACTACTACTTCTTCGCCGCTTCCTGGCAGGCGTCGAGCTGCTTCATCGTCGGGTCACTGCCGAGCGCGTTGATGCAATCGAGGCCCTTCTGGGTCTCGGGGTGCTTCTTGAGCTCGTCGCGGCATTCCTTGACCGCCTCTTCCTTCATCTTGTCGACGCCGTACTCCGCGCCGCCTTTGGGCATGTCCTTCATCATCAGCGGCGCGATCTTGTCCATCGCGCGAGTGCAGTCGTCTTTGCTCGAGCAAGCGGCGAGGGAACCGAACAGCGCGAGGGCGATAGCAATGGTCTTCATGGGGTCCGGCATCTTACTCGACGATGCGACCCGCAGTGAACCGCGAAGTCACGGCGTGTGACCGCTGTCGACGGTCTCGGGCCGGCGGTCGTGGACCGAGTGCCTCGGTGGAATTTTCTCGAACGGCGGGCAGGCCGCGATCTGGACGTCGGTGGGCGCATCGGGCAGCGCGATCAGGCACGCGAGCGTCGCCTTCGCGCGCTCGGGGTCCTTCGCGACCGAGGCGTGGCACTTCTCGACGCCTAGCTTCATCCGATCGGCGTTCGCGGAGCCGGAACCGCCGGCTCTGGCCCACGCATCGCTCGACGCGATCTTCGCGACCGCGAGCGCGCAGTCGTCGTGCTTCGAGCAGGCCGCGAGCGCGAGCGCCGCGAGGATGGCGAGCTTGGTCATGGCTGCTGCATGTCGATCTTCGGGTTCACGCCGCGAATCGTAACTCAGTGGCCCGGCGGTTTCGTGGTGCATTCGCCGACTTTGGCGATCGTGACCTCGCCGCTGATCGCGAGGATGCACTCGAGCTGCGTTGCGCGCTCGGGATGCTTCGCGAGATCCGCGCGGCACGAGGCGAGCACCTGATCCTTGACGTTGCCGATCGACTGCTCGGACGGGCGATTGCCGTCGAGCATCGCCGCGGTCTTGTCGTAGACCCGCTCGCACACGTCCGGCTTCGAGCACGCGGCGATGGCGACGAGCGCGAACGCGAGTACGAGCTTCATGGCGTGATTGTAGGCCGCGCGCGCCCGCCGCGAAACACCGTGAAGTGAAGCGCGAGCAAGCTGACGTTGACCGCCGCGATCGCGGCGCCGTGCCCGACGACCCAGTACGGAAAGCCGGCGAGGCACGCGATCATCCACACGAACACGTACGTGTCGCGGCGGCCGAACGAGCGCAGCCACGTGATCGGCGAGGTCGGATCGTAGACGTCGTCGGCGGTCGCCTTGCCCGACTCGAACCACCAGCGAAACGCGAAGATGTCGCCGGTGCCGGTGCGACGATAGACCGAGACGTACGTGACGATCGAGACGAGTAGGCGACCGCACGCCGCCGCGAGCCCGATCCATCGCCAGATCCCGCCGAGGCCGAACCCGCACGCGGCGATGAAAGCGTTGTCGACGATGTCGTCCGACAGGTTGTCGAGCCACTGGCCGAGCTTGCTGTACTGGTAGCGCAGGCGCGCGAGCTCGCCGTCGCACGAGTCGAGGATCGAGTTGACTTCGAGCAAGACGCCAGCGATCGCGGTCGTGACGTAGTGACCGCGGCTCGCGAGGTAGGTCGCGAACAGGCCGACGACGATCGCGACGATCGTGACGTGGTTCGGCGTCACCGCGAGCGAGCGATGCGACAGCACGCGCGTGATCCGCATCGAGAACCGCCAGTTGATCAGCGCGTCGACCGGGCCTTCGAACGACTTGTTCATCCGGCGGATCAGCGCCCACTCCGCGCGCGCGCGGGCCGCGTCGTCGACGAGCTCGACCCCGGCGATCACGTCGGCGCGCTCGCGCCGCGCGTCGGCCGGAGGCTCGCTACCCGGTGCGACGAACTCGATCGGAATCGGCAACGGGCGAGAGAGCTCGACCGGCGCCGCCGCGATCACGGCGCGCGTCGCACCTGCCTTGGCGACCTCGCGGATCCGGCGCTCGAGCGCGGTCAGGCCGCCGACCACTTCGAGATGGCGCGCGCCGGTGGTCTCGAGAAACGCGACAGTCTCCACGCGCGCGCACGCTAGCACCTGCGACCGCGGCCCGCGAGCCGGTCGCGGCGCGAGCTAGGTCGATGGGCCGGGCACGACCTGCGTGATCGTGATCGTGCCTTCGGCGTTCGCGGTGCCAGCCTTCTTGTAGGCCGTCACGGTATGCGCGGTCGTCGGGAACGTCGTCGTGCCGAGCGTCGCCGAGACCTGGGTGTCTCCGTCGGGGACGTTGAACACGAAGAAGAAGCCGGCGGCCTGGGCCGCCAAGGTTCCGAGGTCGAACTGCGTGCCGACATCGGCACCATTCTGCTGCACGCTCAGCGTCGCGCCCTTGATCGCCACGCCGCCGCAGTCTTGCACCTGCACGAACATCGAGCCGTTGGTCGAGTCGTCCTGCGTCGCCATGACGAATGACGCGAGCTCTCCGAAGGTGGCGTCGTCGACCACCGGCATCAGCACGCCGGCGGCGGACGCGTGCAGCAGGTTCGGCGGATAAACATAGCTGATCCGGTACGTCGTCGCGCCGTTCTTCGGCGTGACCGCCTTGACGAATGCATCGAGCGGCGTGCCCGAGGTCGTGAGCGACACCGAGAACGTGCCGTCGATGGCGCTCGTCGTGTTCGCGATCGACACCGTCGGTGCGGATACGAGGTAGGCGTCGAGCACGACGCCCGCCTGGGCCGTGAGACCGCCGCCGGCGATGCTGATCGCGTCCGCGGTGCCCGCGTAGGTCAGCGTGTCGGGAGCCATCGTCGGCTGCGGGTTGGTCAGACACGAGAAGTCGTAGAGCGACGCATCGACGCTGGGCGCGTCGATCGCCTCGGCGTCGATCGCGGCGTCGATCAGCTTGGGCGCGTCGACGACAGTGCCGTGGTCGTTACCGCATGCAGCGAGGCCGGCGGCGAGGGCAAAACAAGCGCGGAGATTCCCCATAGGCGGGTTTCGTACACCCGTTCGCCGCGCGGTTCCATGCAAATGCGGTGACCGAACGCGAGACGCTGGAGCCGCAACTTCTATGCGGGTGTGCGGCGCAGCACTACGATGTGCTCGGCCTTCGGCCGGTCGCCGAACGCGTTGCGCTCGACCGGGCCGTGCATCGGCCGGTGCTGGCTCGCCCACGCGAGCACGACGAGCTCGTCGCCCAGCACCTCGCGCAGATCGTCGAGGGCATAGATCGCGCGACCGCGCGCGACCGAATCTCCGACGACGAGCGCCACTTCGCGCCCCGGCCGCAGCGCATGCGCGATCGCCGCGATGACCTCGCCGAATTGGCCGAGCCACTTCGTATGGGGCTGTTCGCCCGCTTCGAAGCTGCGCCGCGAACCGATCTCGCCGGCATCGAGCACGCGATGACGCAGTGCGAGAAAATCGAACCGCAGCTTCTGGTGGTCGGCGTAGTCGTACGTGCCCGCGTACGGCGGTGACGTCACGATGCCGGCGGCAGATCCGGCCGCGACGACCTCCCCGAGCGTGCGTGCATCGCGTTCGAACACCTCCGGGGGCGCGCCCGGCGTGCCCGACAGCTCGTCGAGACCGGCGACCAACAAGTCGACGCGCTTCGCGAATAACCGCGCCGGCAGCCCGCGGCCGATCGTGCGCTCGATCCACGTGTCGTCGGTATCGGAGGCGCGCGAGCTGACCTTGTAGAGGATCGACGACAAGCACGCGTAGAGCACGTCGCCGATCTGCGTGTCGCGCTCGCGCAGCGCTTCGATCGCGCTCGCCATGAACTCGAGCTCGCGCCGCACGTGCGGCTGAAACCACGACAGCAGCTTGCGATCGCGAGCGTTCGGATCGAACCCCTTCGGCTTGCGCGTACCGACCGCCTCGCCGCCCGAGCGCCGCGCCGCCTTTCCGGCGGCGAGCGCGTTGCCCGCGATCGCGTGACCGGCCTCGCGCAACTGGCTGCGCCGGCGCGGCGTCTGCGTCCACGTCTTGGCGCGCGCGATCAGCGTCGCGAGCGGATTGAGATCGATGCCGATCGCTCGCCGGCCCGCTGCGCGCGCTTCGACCAGCACCGTGCCCGAGCCGCAAAACGGATCCACGATCGGCGCGGTCCGCGGCGCGCCCTCCCCGACCAGCCCCACGAGCACCCGCGCCGTCGCCGGATGCATCCGCGCCGGATACGTATGAAAAGGATGCGTGAATTCCGTCGCCGCCTCATGATCCACCGTCGGTGCGCGCAAAGCCCGCACCAGCACCTCCGCCGTCTCCCGATCCCCGTCCGCCTCGATCCGCCCCGGCGCGCGAGTCATCGACAACGAGCGGCGCTCCTGAGCCATCGCCGCACCATCGGGGACGCTGTCTCTATTGTCAACTTGCGGTCCGGGCCCGCCGCTCCAACACCCCGTGATCGCTGCGGAAGCGCTGGGGACGCTGTCTCTATTGTCACTTTGCTGGCCTTGCTTACGCACCGTGCCTCGACTTGCGAACCTGATCACGAGGTTCGGCCGGCAAGACCTTCTCCGAACGGCTCCGAACAGGTGGCAAAGTGACAATAGAGACAGCGTCCCCAAATAACGTCAACGATCGTCAGCAGATCGCCGCCGTGGGTGCGCAAGCAAGTTGACAAAAGAGACAGCGTCACCTTTGCTGGGGCCATGCCCATGCCTCTCGAGATCATTGGCCTCGGAAAACCTGAGGTCCGGTTCGTGTGGGACGACGGACTCGAGGATGTCTGGCAGACTCGCGAGCTGCGGATCCTGTGCACGTGCGCGAATTGTCAGTCGGAGGCGACGGGGGAGCGCTTGCTCGATCCCAAGACGGTGCCGGCGGGCATCACGGTGAGCGAGATGCAGCTGATGGGGAATTATGGGGTCGGGATCCATTTCTCCGACGGGCACACCACCGGCATCTTTCGGTTTCGCAATCTGCGGAGACCGAGGTGATCGCAGAGCTCGAGCAGCTGTGGGCGAAGCGGCGAAGCATCCGCGGCTTTCGCAAGGAGCCGATCGCCGAGGCCGAGCTGCAGCGCATGTTCGCGGCGTCGCAGCGCGCTCCGAGCTGGTGCAATGTCCAGCCGTGGCGGGTCGCGGTCACGATGCCGCCGAAGACCGAGGCGCTCGCCGGCGCGATGGTCGATGCGGCGAAGAGCGGGTTGCCGCAGGCCGAGGTCCCGTTTCCGCTCGCGTATCCCGACCCGTACCAGGGCCTGCGGATCGCGTGCGGGGTCGCGCTGTATCGCGCCTTGGGCATCGCTCGCGATGACAAGGCCGCGCGCTATGACGCCTGGCTCCGCAACTACGAGTTCTTCGGCGCACCGCATGTCGCCATCGTCGCGTGCGATCGCCGGCTCGGGCCGTACGCGTACGTCGACGTCGGCGTCTGGCTCGGGTACGTGCTGACCGCCGCGGATGCACTCGGCATCGCGACGTGCCCGATGGCCTCGGTCGCGGCTTACCCCGCCGCGTTGCGCGCGCAGCTGCCGATCGCCGAGACCGATGTGATCCTGTTCGGGCTCGCGCTCGGTCGCGCCGACGATGCCGCGCCGGCGAATGGATATCGCACCGGCCGCGAGCCCGTCGCGACCAACGTCGCGTTCGTCGTGTGATAAGCTATTCGGCCTCGGGGAGATCATGAGATCACGGGCTTTTTTCGTTATTTGGTTCGCGATCACGGCGCTCGCCGCCCCGCTCGCGTCCGCGCAGTCCGCCGACGCGCTCAAGAAAGCGCAAGCGAGCTTCGACCAAGCGCAGGTCGATTATCTGCAGGGCAAGTACGACGAAGCCGCGAAGGGCTTCCAGGAGGCGTACGCCGCGCGCCCGTTCCCGCAGTTCCTCTACAACATCGGCGCGAGCTTCCACATGAAGGGGAAGAAGGGCTCGGACCTCGAGTCGTACGAGAAGGCGGTCGAGTTCTACAAGAAGTACCTCGACGAAGATCAGCAGGCCTCCGATCGCGCGAAGGTCGAGAAGACGGTCGGCGTGCTCGAAGCCGAGATCGCGCGCCTGAAGACACCGGCGAACGCGGGCTCGGGCTCGGCCGCGATCGCCGCGACGCCGTCGCAAGAAGTCCAGCAACTCGGCGACGTGAAGGTGCACGGCCTCGTCATCATCGAGAGCGAGCCGGCCGGCGCGACGATCTATCAAGACGACAAGAAGAACGGCAAGTTCAACGTGACGCCGTGGTCGGGCACGCTCGACGGCGAGCACAAGATCATCCTCGAGAAGCGCGGCTACAAGGTCGCCGAGACCACGATCACCGCCGACCCGTCGAAGCTGTTCGTGCTGCGCGTCGTGATGTCGCAAGACGGCTACCTCGGCTGGGTCGACATCACGTCGAACGTGCCGGGCTCGGAAATCTTCATCGACGACAAGGCGCAAGGCGCGATCGGCAAGACGCCGCTGTCGCAGAACATCAAGCCGGGCAAGCACACGTTCTGGATCACGGCCGAGGGCTACGACGAGTACAAAGAGTCGGCCGACATCGAGCAAGGCGAGACCCACGAGATCAAGGCGCAGCTCAAAGGCTCGCCGGTCGGCAAGCTCTACGTCGTCGGGCTCGGCATCGAAGACTCGGTGATCATCGTCGACGGCAAGGTGCTGTGCGAGCGCGGACCGTGCCTCAAGCCGCTGCAAGAAGGGCCGCATACGCTGACCGTGCGCCGGCCCGGGTTCAAGCCGTACAGCGAGCGGATCACGATCCAGGCGAAGACCCAGACCCAGATCAAGATCAACCTCGCGCCCCAGCCGAGCCGCAGCGACGCGGTGGTCGCGTACGTGCTCGCCGCCGGGTTCGGCGGCGGCGGCGTGTTCCTCGGCCTGCAAGCGAACAGCATCCGCGACGAGCTCAAGAAGGGGATCGCGGCCGGCCAGCCGCCGGTCGATTCGAACGATCCGCGGTTCTTGAAAGGCAAGCTCTACGCGATCGGCGCCGATGCCGCGTTCGCGGTCGCGGGCATCACGCTCGTCACCGCGATCTACTACACGCTCCGCGACAAGGGCGCGCCGACCACCGGGTTGATCGATGTCCGCGCACTCGCGCTCGAGCCCGCGATCGGCCCGGGCTTCGCCGGTCTCGCGATGGGAGGGCAGTTCTGATGCGGACTCTCGCGATCACGGTCGCGCTCGGCGGCCTCGCCGCGTGCAACTGGACGACGTTCGATGATCTGTCGAACCAGACGTGGGTCAACTCGACCCAGAAGCCGGATCAGAAGTCGTCGGACTGGGGCGTCGCGATCCAACGCGGCTCGCTGAACGGTACGCCCGGCCGACTCGCGGTGCTCGGCACGAACAGCACCGTGTACACCGCGCTGTCGTTCGGCACCGACGGCAAGTCCGAGCTCGACGCTGGCGTCGTCGACGATCAGCTCAACGGCGAGGCGCTCCTGCAAGATCAGCCGATCCTGCTCGCCGATCCCACGACCGACAACCTGTCGCTCGTCACGCCGACGCAGGACAGCGGCGCGGTCGCGTTCACCGGCACGACCTCGCTCCAGGTCGTGCAGTTCGCCGCCGGCACGATCCCGACCGGTGCGGCCTACATGAGACTGTCGAACTCGGCGACCGCGGTGTTGTTCGTCGCGATCGGCGACCTCGTGCTGCCGAACATCGGCTGTCCGAGCTTCAAGCCACCGCAGCTCACGCTCGAAGACGAGGACACCGCCGCCGATAACCCCGTGATGGTCGCGGCGATGGCCGGCGTGCCGATCAGCTCGGCGATGCACGACGACCTCGTCGTGTGGGCGACCGACGGCAAGCTCTACGTCTATCCCGACTTCGACTCCGCGGCTTCTCCGATCAACGACATCAGCTGCCCGATCAACCTCGACCAGACGCTGCACGCCGCGACCGTCACCGACACCGGCTTCCTGCCCGGCACCGGCGCGCAGCTGCTCGTCGACGGCACGCTCGTGGTCGCGACCGGCGAGAAGGTCGGCAGCTCGACCACCACGAACTCGCCCGAGAGCTTGCTCGCGGTCTACGACGTGTCGACCGGTACGCCGACGCTCGCCGGCGCCCCGATCGATCGCAACGACGGCGTCGGCCTGCACGCCGCGGTGATCCAGGCCTACGACGGTCAGAGCTACTTGTTCGCGGGCTTCCCGACCGCGCCGGTCAATTCGCTGACGACCGGCGTCGTCGAGGTGTTCTCGTACGACGCGGCGAACGGCATCGATTCCCAGCCGGTGCAGACGCTGTACGACGCGCAGCCCGACGACAACGAGCTGTTCGGCCGGTCGCTCGCGATCATGCCGTACGAGGGCGCGAACGTCCTCGCGGTCGGCGCGAGCAACGAAGTGTTCGCGTACTACCAGATCGTCGACAGCAGTGGCACGCCGATCTACGAAGACCCGCGGACACACTGATCGCGAGCACGAGTGAAGCGCACCTGCCCGGCGTGTCAACGAGAGTTCGACGAAGCCGGGTTTTGCCCGTTCGACGGCACGGCGCTCCGGGAGCCCGACGTCAGTAAGCCCACCGTGCTGTCGGCGTTCGTCGACGCGCAGATGCCCCCGGCCGACACGAAGCTGCCGACCGAGCCCGATCTGCGCCGAGATCAGGACCCGACCAACCGCGTCCGCGCGATCTCCGCGGCGGCCGCGACTCAAGACGCGCTCGACAGCATGCGCAAGCGCACCGAGTACGACTCGCTCGTCGGTGACACGCTCGACGGCCGCTACTTCATCAAGGCGAAGATCGGCGAGGGCGGCATGGGCGTCGTGTTCGCCGCGCGCCACGCCGTGATCGAGCGGCCGCTCGCGATCAAGGTGCTGAAGCGCGAGGTGATGCGCGACACCGCGACGATCCGCCGCTTCGTACAAGAGGCGAAGGCGGCATCGCGGATCGGCCACCCGAACATCGTTGATGTCACCGACTTCGGGACGACCCCCGAGGGCATGACCTACTCCGTGATGGAGTTCGTCGACGGCACGACGCTGGCGAAGGCGATCAAGCACGGCGCGCCTTTTCCCGCCGAACGCGCGATCCGGATCGCGTCGCAGATCGCACGGGCGCTCGGCGCGGCGCACGACAAGGGCATCGTCCACCGCGATCTCAAGCCGGAGAACGTGTTCTTGATCGACCGCGAGGGCCGCACCGACTTCGTCAAGATCGTCGACTTCGGCATCGCGAAGGTCACGCCGCTCGACGGCCAGAGCGATGGCCCGCGCCTCACCCGCGTCGGCTCGGTGTTCGGCACGCCGGAGTACATGGCGCCCGAGCAAGCGGCCGGGCGCAGCGACACCGACGGCCGGGTCGATATCTACGCGCTCGGCACGATCCTCTACGAGATGTTGTGCGGTCGCGTGCCGCACAAGAGCGACAGCATGGTCCGCACGATCGCGATGCAGATGCTCGACGAGATTCCGCTGCTGAGCGGAGCACATCCCGAGATCGAGATCGCGCCCGAGCTCGAAGACGTCGTGATGCGCGCGCTCGCCAAGAAGCGCGAGGACCGCTACCAGACGATGGCGGAGCTGCTGTCCGCGCTCGAGCGGGTCTACGACTCGATCACCGCGCCGCCGACCCGCGAGGAGCTGCTCAAGTCGTTACCGCCGTTGCCGCCCGGCGCCGATCCGATCCCGCTCGCGACCGACGGGCTCGCGACCGCCGCGACCGCCGCGCCGACCGTGCGCCGGATCCGACACGAGCCGCAGTTCGTGACCTCGGATCGCCCGATCGCGTTCGATCACCTGCTCGCCGACCAGAGCCAGCCGGTCCGCCGTGGTCGCTGGCCGATCGCGCTCGCCGTGCTCGTGGTAGCCGGCGGCGGCGCGGTCGCCGCGATCCTATTGATGCGCGGTCACGGCGACACCGTCGCGATCGTCGAGCGCGATGCCGCGCTCGCCCAGCGACGCCGCGCTCGCCCACGACGCCGCGCTCGATGGTTCGCTCGTCGTGCTCGCCGCCGACGCCGCGATCGCGCCGCGGCCTGTGCCCGACGCCGGCCTGGTCGTCATCGACACGCCGAACCATCGCGGCACGATCGACGTCCAGGTGTTCACGAAGCCCGACACCGCGCAGATCTACGTCGCCGGGCACTTGCGCGGCGAGAACGGCACCCACGTCGAAGAGCCGTACGGGACACGGCTCGCGATCGAGTGTCGCCAACCGGGTTACCGGGCCGGCTCGGTCGTCGTGGTGTTCGACGGCCGGCAGGAGAAGGTCCAGTGCGAGCTCGCGCGGATCAAGCGCTGCGTGCCCGGGATCAAGAACCCGTTCGACGACTGCCCACCCGACTAGCGAGAACCGGGTGGGCCGACCCGCGACTGCTCAGTGCGCGAGGTCTTGCTCGAGCTGCTTGACCTTGTCGTCGACGTTCTTGTCGTCGATGTCCTTCTTGGCCTGAGCCTCGAAGTCGACCTCGGTGGGCACGTCGGCCTGCGCCGCCGAGCCCGAGCCGCTGCCCGCGTTGGCTGCCGAGCCCGAGCCGCTGCCCGCGTTGGGCATGGTCGCCGAGCCCGAGCCGGCGGAATCCCGCGGCAGCCGAGCCGCTGCCCATCGCCGGAGCGGGTGCGGGTGCTTCCTTCGCCTTCTTCTTGCAACCCGAGACGGCGAGCAACGAGACAAATGCGATGACGAACGTCGACTTCATGGCGTGGCTCCCTTCGCGCCGAACCCGGCTTTGAGCGCGGTCATCCGTTGGTCGTGACGATCGTTCTCGCGGCTCGTCGCGACATCGACGCGCACCGCGAGCTTGCCGTCGGCCTTGAGCTCGGCGACCTCCTTGGCGCGCGCCAGCTCGGCCACGCGCTGCGCGTGCAGGGTCAGCTCGGCCTGGGTGTCTGGATCGGCGAGGAACGCCGCATCCCACTTCGCGCGCAGCTCGGCGATGCGGGCTTCGCGACGTTGCTCGCGCGTCGTGTCGAGCTCCTGGTCTTGCTTCACCTCGGCGGCCTCGCGGGCCGCGCGATCCTTCGCGAGCTCGTGCTGGCGTGCGGCCCACTCCTGCTCGGCCTGCTTGTGCCGTTCGTCGTCGAGCTTGCGCGCCTCGGCCTCGGGATCGCCGGTGGCCACGACCTCGAACTGGCCGACCGGGAGGGCGCGACCGTGCTCGCGATGCAACACGATCTCGCCGGTCGCGGCGCCCGCCGGGATGTCGAACACGATCTCCTCGGGCTTGATCTTCGCGGCCGCGACGTGCGTCCCGGCCCACATCACTTCGATGTCGGGGGGGAAATTGCGGCCGCGGATGACGACGTGCGCGCCGGGCTTGCCGCGCGCTGGCCAGTAGCTGCTCACGACCGGCCGGTCGATCTTCCATTCGTGATGATGATCCTCGCCGGGCGGCGACATTGGTCCGGGCGGTCCGCCCACCGGTGGTGGTGGCGCTCCCGCGGCCGCCCACTCACCTTCGACGTAGGCCCAGGTCGCGCCGCGCGCCTCCCAGCGGCCCTCGCGCCAGTGCTGGCCGGGGTGCTCCTTCTCCCACCGACCGCGGGTCCACGCCCACTTCTCCGCCTTCCAGTCCCAGCGACCGGGGATCCACTCGAAGCCGGCCTTGACCCCGTGGTTCTCGGCTTGTGGCGCCGGAGGCGCGAGCCGAGGTCCGTGATCGTCGTGGTGTCCGCGATCGTGGTCTTTGTCCTTGTCGTGGTCGTGCGGTTGCGCCAGCGCCGGTGCACTCACCAGCGCGAACGCACCGATCAGCGCCGCTCTCGTCAATCCCATGTGGTCCTCCTTTTTGGAGGCCCGAGCGTACCGGAAACAACTTTGAGAACCAACGATCTGGGCGCGATCCTGCGTTTATGGGCGATTCGAGAAGTGCTGGACCGGGAACGGATCGGCGGTCTCGCGCGTGTTGAGCTCGTTGTCATCGGGCAGCGGCTGGACCGGGATCCCGAGCGCCATCAACCCGGCGACGTCGTTGTAGCGCAGCTCCGCGATCGCGATCGGGCGATCCGTCGCACGCACGAACCGGGTCCACTGCGCGGCCGAGTAGCGCTGCTCGCCGAACTGCGTGCCGAGGCCGAGCCGACCGGTCGACGGCGCCTCGTCCTTCGCGACCTCGTCATCGCCACCGTAGTCCGCGGCGGTCGCACGACCGGCGTGATACGCGCCGCCTGCGCCTTGCCCGTTCGCGGCCGGAGCGGCCGTCACCGTCGGAGCCGGCGCCATCTTCTCCGCCGGTTCGTACCCGCGCGGCGGCGGCGGGGGAGCCGGCTGGTCAGCCGACGCGGTCGTCTTGTCGGCGTCGTAGTGATGGCCGCTGCCCTTGGCGGCGCCGCCGTTGGTGTACGTCGGCGCGGTACCGCGGCGGCTGTCGAGATCATCTTTGTAGTCGTAGTGATGGTTCGGGTCTTTCGCCGACGCGTCGACGTTGACATCGTCGGGGGCGACCATCTGCGGTTGACCCTGCTCTTCGAAGATCGCGACCGCGATCACGCCGACGTTGCGCGCCTTGCCCTTCTGGCCGGCGTACGAGCCGTCGACCGACGAGAATCGGAACGTCGCGACGTTGTCGGTCGAGGTGCGAAAGCCTTCGATCCGGGTCTCGCCGTACGCCGGCACGACATAGCCGCGCTTGTGGAGGTCGCCGTCTTCGCCATCGATGACGTCGAGACCATCGACCGTGACGACCGCCTCGACGCGGTTCGGCGTCGGGTTCGTCACGCGGATCGTGTAGCGCTCGCTCGCGCTGCCCTGGACGTAGAACCGATCCTTGAACGCGTACGTCGGCTCGGTCGAGCCGTCTTCGCGGATGACCTGGACGTCGTAAGGCGCGCGGACCTTCGCGTTCGCGATCGCGAGCGCGGTGCGCGGTGCGGCGATCTGCTGACCGGGCGGGCCGGGGTTGAGATCGGCGTAGGCCGACGAGCAAGCGGCGGCGAACAGGAGCGACGCGAGGACGGTGCGGAGGCTCGACATGGGTCATGAAGACGCACGAGCTAGCCGCTTCGATCTAAGACGATTGGGGCTGTGATCTCGACTAGATAGCCGGCGCCGTGTGTATAGTGCCCGACATGGCGCCGAAGCAAGCTCGGGGTAAGTCCAAGCCGGCGCGCGGCTCGATCGAACCGCGCCGCCCTTCGGCGGTGCGTGGCTCGGCCAAGCCGACGAAAGCCGCGCGCAGGGGGCCACCCGACGTCGTGCTGTCCGATCCGACGTTGTTCGACCCGTTGACCCCGGGCGAGACCGCCGATGCGCTGCGCACGCTCACCGAGGATCGCCGCGTCGCCACGATGGCGAAGGTCGGCCGCTACCGCGTGATCTGCACCGAGCCGCTCGTCGTCAAGCCGCCGCACTGGATGGCCGGACATCGGCTCGCGCGCGTCGTCGCATACGACTACGCGTCGGATCGCGCGGTCGATGCGTGCGTCGATCTCGATGCCGGCGTCGTCGCGCACCTCGAGCTGACTCGAGCGCAGCCGATGTTGTCGCGCGAAGAAGAAGCGCTCGCCGTTTCGATCGCGACGCTCGACGAGCGCGTGCGCGATCGCCTGCAGCTCGGCGATGCGCCGCAGGCGACGATGCATCATTGGGGACGCCTCCCCGGCGATCTCGCGTTCGAGCGCCGCTCCGCCGCGGTCGTGTTCGGTCGCAACGATGGCCACGCGACGTTGATCGCGGTCGTCGATCTCCTCGATCAGATGGTGACGCAGGTCGTCCCCGCCGGGATGTGGTGAGCGATGAGTAACCAGATCTCCGAAGCGAACTGGAAGTTCAACTGGCGGCTCACCGAGTCCGCCGGGATCATGATCTACCTCGCCGACTTCAAGGGCCGGCGCGTGTTGTGGGAAGGCTCGCTGCCGTTCGTCACCGTCGATCATCAGCACGAGACGCTCGATGTCGACAGCGATCCGGGCGAGGTCCACGGCCCGTGGTGGGTGCCGCTCGGCGCTCGCACGTTGAACGGCCCGGTCCGCGTCCAGTCGTTCCGCGGCGGCGTCGAGCTGTCGGCGAGCTTCGCGGCGGGGCCGTATCACTACACCCAGCTGTGGCGGTTCCACGACGACGGTCGGATCTCGCCGTGGCTGACGATCTTCGGGCCCGGCGTGCACGACCAGCACACGTATCACCCGCACTTCCGGTTCGACTTCGATCTCGACGGCGCGCGCGACGATGCGTTCGAGCGCTACGAAGACGGCCGCTGGCAGCGCGTCGAGCACGAGGGCTGGTTTCCGTATTCCGGCGAGGCCGACGATCACGGCAACGTGTGGCGCCAGGTCGATTTCGGCTCGCGCGCGGCGATCAACATCCGGCCCGCACACCTGGGACGACGCCGAGATGTTCGCGATCCGCTATCACGACGGCGAATGGGCGCCGTTCTCGCCGCGCAGCGCCGCGGGCAGCCAGCCGTTTCCAGCCGCGTACGTCGGCGACGAGCCGCTCGACGGCGATGACGTCACGCTGTGGTACGTCGCGCACGTCCACTTCGATCAATCGTTTCCGTACACCGCGGGTCCGTGGATCCGCGTCGAGTGGCCGAAGTAATCAGCGCGTCGCCGGGCTCGCGAGGGTGGCTGTGGATCGGCCTGTCGCGGAGGTGCTATGGTTGTATTGATGCTGGTCATCAAGACCACCGTTCGCAACGGGCGGATCGTCGTCGACGAGCCGACGAGCCTCCCGGACGGTCGCGAGGTCGAGCTGTGCGTCGTGAACGACGACGGCATGAAGGAAGACGAGCGCGCTCGGTTGCACGCCTCGATCGCCCGCGGTCTTGCAGATGGCCGCGCCGGTCGCGAGGCCGACCTCGGAGCGTTTCTGGATCAGCTCGACGACGAATCGTGAAGGTCGTCCTGACCGAGGAAGCGCAGCGCCAGGCGCGCGCCGAGCGGCGGTGGTGGCGCGAGCACCGCGACGCCAAGCAGCTGTTCACCGCCGAACTGCGTAACGCGCGCGAGCTGCTCGCCAACGCGCCGAAGCACGAGGTCTACGGCTCCTTCGACGGCCAGCCCGTTCGGCGGTTGTTACTGGCGAAGACGCGTTGCCATGTCTACTACTACGTCGTCGAGCGCGAGCAGCTGGTCCGCATCGTCGCCATCTGGGGCTCGACTCGCGGTTCGGACCCGAGCAAGGTCGAGCCGCGGTGAGCGCGCCCCGCGTCGAGTGGCCGAAGTAATCAGCGCGTCGCGTCGAACGCGGCCGAGTGCAGCCCGAACATCACCGCGATCGCGCGGTCGTCCGGATCGATCAGATCGACGCGGCCCTGCACGGCGACCGTGACGAACGGCGTGAGCCACACGCTCGCTCGGGCGCGAGCATCGATGACGCCATCGAGGTCGATGTCGGCCGGGCCCTGACTCGCGTCGAGCGCGAACACGCGTAGGCCACCCGCGAGATCGCCGCCGAGCATGAAGCGCCCGAACGTGATCTGCTTGCCGATCGCGAGCGTGTTGCGCAAGAACGTGCCGGTCGCCGCGCTCGCTGGACCGGTCATGTCGAGCGCGAGCACGAAGTCGTCTGCGAAGTACCAGACCGTGCGGCAGCCCGAGGTGCCAGCCGAATTCGAGGCCGCGGCCGTCGAGCTCTCCGGCCATCGGCGATCCCGTCGCGGTCCGCGCAGCCACGGGCATCGACGCCAGCGCACCTTCGACCATCGCGCGATCGGCGGTGATCGTCGTGATCCCGAGGTCGAGGCCGAGCGAGATCGGCAGTCGCCACATCCCGAACCGATGACAGTGGCGATAGCCGACGACCTTCGAGACTTCGTGACAGCTCGAGTGCGCCTCGGCGAGGTGCGGCACGAGCAGCGCGAGGACGAGCAATGCAGCCTTCATGGCGGACCTCCGCGCACACAGCCAGCGCTGGGCGGTGGCCGCGCCCGGCTCGATCGCGCCGATGTCGACGCAGACCTCCGCGAACTGCGCCGCCGGCGTATCGCGACCGTCGCGATATTCGATGAGCTCCTGGCCGTGGCCGAGCGCGAGGATCAGGCGCGACCGCGATCTCTTGGCCCGGATCGTACGGACGGAGCGGGACCTCGCCGCCATCGAGCCCGCGCGCGACGACCGGCAGGTTCGCGAGGTCGACGTTCACGCGATGCTCGCAGCGATTGCCGAACGTGTAGCCGATCGACCGGGCCCATCGTGTAGCCCTGGTCGTCGCGGGTCACCGCGAGATCGAGGCAGCTCGTCGTCGCGCGTTGGCCGGGAAAACGGATCCGCCACAGGTAGTCAAACGAGCCGGCGTGGTAGCCGCAGCCGGCGACGAGCGCGACGGCGAGCGCGAGCGGGCGAGTCATGCTCGACATGATCGCTACGATCGCGCCGCGACTTGCTAAGGCCGCGTGAAGGCTTCGTGGCTCAGGAAGTCTTAACGGTCGCGCCCGCGGTCAGCGCGTCGCGTCGAACGCGCGCAAGTGCGCGCCGAACATGACCGCGACCGCGGCGTCGTGACTGTCGAGCAGATCGACGCGGCCCTGGACGCCGAGCGTGATCCACGGCGTCAGCCAGACATCGGCCTGCGCGCGTGCATCGATGACGCCGTCGAGCGCGACCTGATCGTGCGCGACCGCGCCGGGCGGCGCGAAGTCGGTGAACCGAAACCCGCCGGCGAGATCGCCGCCGATCGTGAGTCGCCCGAACGTGTGCTGCATGCCGACGCCGAAGTCATCGCGACCGGTCGCGACGCTATCGCCGGTCAGCGGATCCGTGATCCCGAGCGCGAGCGTCAAGTCGTTGCTGACGTACCAGCCGTGCGGCAGCGAGAACCGATAGCCGAACATGAAGCCGTGCGCGTCGAGTGACCCGGACACCGGTTCCCCGGTCGCCTCGCGCGCGATCGCCATCCCGGTCGGCCGCTCGACCGCGAGCGTCGTGATCCCGAGCTCGAGCGACATCGATATCGGCACCGACCACATGCCGAACCGCCCGCAGCGGGGATAACCGACCACCTTCGCGACCTCGTGGCAGGTCGGCTCCGCCTCGGCGAGCTGCGGCACGAGCAGCGCGACGACGACCACCGCCGCCTTCATCGCGGACCTCCGACGCACACCCAGCGTTCGCTGCGCCGGCTCTCCGGCTCGAGCGCGCCGACATCGACGCAGACATCTGCGGTGTGCGCCGCGGGCGTGCCGGCCGAGTCGCGATACTCGATCTCCTCCTGACCTTCGCCGAGCGCGACGATCGCCGCGGGCCGGAGCTCGGCGTCCGGATCGTACGCGTGCAACGGCGTGACCGCGCCATCGATCCCGCGAGCGACGACGCGCAGGTTCGCGAGGTCGACCATCACGCGGTGCTCGCAGCGATTGCCGAACGTGTAGTCGATCACCGGCCCGAGCGTGTAGCCCTGATCATCGCGGCCGACGCCGAGATCGAGACACGCACCGGCGACGCGTTGACCGACGAACGGATGCCAGTAGTAGTCGAACGAGCTCGGCTTGTAGCTACAGCCGGCGACGACGAGCGGGGCGAGCCAGATAAGTCGATGAGCCATGACTCATGTTGGCCCGCTCGCGGATCAAAGCCACGACGCTCGGGAAATACTATCGGCCGTAAATATTAAGCGCGTTAACATCGCGTGCGCGCGAGTGTGAAGCGCGAAACATGTCGCTCTGTCGACGTCGAGCTGCGCCATCAGAATTTGCGCCAGCCGTCGCTGAAGACGCCGTGCCGGTAGACCCGAGCGTTATACGCGTCGATCGCGTCACGATTATCGGCGAGCCAAGCCCCGCGGTCCGCCGTGCGGATCGCGACCTCTTCGCGCGCCCACCAGGTCGGCTCTCACCGACAGATCGATCGGCGTCTTCATACGCATCATCATAATATGCGCAGGCTCTCCGGGGATGCTCAACGATCGCGCCCGAACGCGCGGGTATGCAGCGCGAAGTACAAGCCGCTCGACCAGCTGCCCGCGTCGATCACGCTCGCGCCCGCGTCCGCGCCGACCGCGATCCACGGGTTCAGCCATAGCTCGCCGCGAACGCGCGCTTCGACGATGGGAACCGCGAGGCCCGTCGCGGCGGTCGCGGGATCGAACGAGACAACGCCCACACCGCCCTCGAGCTCGACCGACAACGACGCGCGGCCGGCGCGATGCCGCACACCGAGCACGCCGCCGAGCCCGACGTACGTATACGGATCCGGCGTCGTCGAGCCGCCCGACACGATGCCATCGACCGACGTCTCGATCGCGAAGTACAGATGATGCGGCAGGCCGACACCGAGTCGATCGGTGGCGCCGATCGCGAGCAAGCCAGTGCGGCGCCCCCCGGACGTCATGCCCGCGGTGCGAGCGGCGGGCGCGAACGGCACGTCGAGCTCGAGGTGCCTGACCTCCGTGCCGAGCTCGATGATCAGGTCCGGGAACCGCGCGCTGATCGACCAGACGCCAAACGGATTGCACGCCGAGAACCCGACGACCTCGCATGGGCACCGCGGCCCGACCGCGAACCCGCCGTTATCGGCACGAGCCGCGCCGGCGATCGCCGCGAGCCCGCTCGCGATGGCGACAGCGCGAATCACGGCGTCACCGCCAGGCGGCCATCGCCGAAGCACATCCATTGCGCAGCCGTCGCGTGCGCGATCGGCGCGACGTCGACGCACACCGCAGCGAGCTCGCCCGGCCCGGCGTCGTACGCGATCACCTCGCGCCCGGCCATTCGACCGTCGATCGGCAGCGCGCGCAGCTCGTTCCGGAGATCGACCGGCGCCATCGCGAGCTCACGACCATCGCCGGTCCGGCCAACCACGTGCACCGCGGCGAGATCGACGACGGTCGGATGATCGCAACGATTGCCGAAGTCGTACTCGAGCTCGGCGATCCCATCGCGCTCGCTCCGCCCGGCGACCGAAACATCGAGGCAGCCCAGCGTCGCGCGCTGCCCCGGGAAATCGATGGCGAGCCGGCGGAACGATCCGGGCTGGTAGGCACAACCGGTGATCGCGACGAGCGAGACGACGCAGCGCATACCCGCCGCATAGCAAGACGTCGGCCGACCGCGAACCGCTCGATTGCCGTGCGATGGCGCGGACCTGCCTCATCGTGCCGCGTCGCTGACGCAACACCGTCATCGGGTTGCAACAACGTCGCGCTTGCGGTGCGCAGCGCCGAGCATGATGGTCCGGCGATGCCGCGTTTGTCCGTCGTCCTGGTCCTCGCCGCGTGTACGTCGAAGACCACGGCGCTGCCCGACGCACCTCCTCCCGTTCCGGTCGCGACCGGCGCGGTCGGTGCCTGGCAAACCGCGCCCGCGCTGCCGATCGCGCGCGCGAACCTGTGCGCCGCCTCGATCGACAACTGGGTGCTCGCGATCGGCGGCAACCACGCCGATGCCGCCGGCGACTTCGTCAAGACCGCCGAGATCGACGCGGCTCAGCTCTCCGACGACGGCACCCTCGGGCCGTGGCAAGTCGCGGGCATGCTGCCGAGCCCGGTCAGCGAATGCGTCGCGACGAGCGATAGCAATCATCTCTACGTGATCGACGGCCTGTACGACGACGCCGCCGACGCCGGCCAGGTCTTCACCGCCGACCTCGACGCGACCGGCCACCTCGGCACGCTGACCTCCGCCGGCACCCTGCCGAGCGGCGATGTCGTGATCTCGCAGAGCGCGTTCGTCCGCGACGGCACCCTCGCCGTGATGAACCCCGAGCTCGCCGACCCCGGCTCCGCCACCGACCCCGCGAACACCGTGCAGACGATCCGCACCGCGATGACCGCGCCGTTCGCGTGGAGCGTCGACGGCTGGAACATCACGTGGCGCGACCAAGCGCAGTACGCCTTCGCCGACGGCTTCGCCTACGTCATTGGCGGCTACGGCGAAGACGACGCGAACACCGTCACGACCGACGTCTACATGGCGCCGATCGGCGCGAGCGCCGCGATCGGTGCGAGCGCGCTCACCACGCCGCTGCCGGTTGCGACCGCGTTCGGCCAAGGCGTCGCGGTCGACGACTGGATCTTCGTCGTCGGCGGCCGCGGCGCCGTATTCGGCGGCACCGCGACCACCGCGGTGTGGGCCGCGCAAATCGGCAGCGACGGCACCCTCGGCGCGTGGCAAACGCAAACGCCGTTGAGCCAACCGCGCACGAACCAGGCGATGGTGCTCGTCGGCAGCTACCTCGTCTCGGTCGGCGGCGCCGATGCCGCCGGCGGCGACACGACCGTGCTCGCCGCGCAGGTGCGCTACCCGCCGCAGTAACGCCCCGCTCGGCCGGAACGCCGTTGTCGTGCCGGCCAAAACCTCGCTACGCTTGGCCATGGTCGCGGTCGCCCTTCCGCCCGGCGTGCTCGAGCGCATCGTCGAGGTGCTCGCGCCGGAAGAGGTATGGCTGTTCGGGAGTCGTGCGAGACAAACGCACGGGCCCGATAGCGACTGGGACCTCATGGCCGTGCTGCCGGATACCGCCCCGGACCGCGATCTCGATCTCGCCACCGTGTGGAGCAACCTTCGCGAGCTGCGGCGGATGCGCATCGAGGTGATCCCGATCCGTCGCCGCGACTTCGATGAAAGCCGGACCACGCTGGGCGAGCTCGCAGAGGCGGTCGCACGCGAGGGTCACGTCGTCTATGGACGCTGACCGGGGACGCTGACCGGAAGGGAGCGAACAAACCGATCGCGAAGCTGCTCGCCGCTGCGAATCTCGATCTCGACGCGGCTCGACGCCTGCTCCTCGAGCCACCGAACGTGCTCGCTGCCAACCATCTGCAGCAAGCCGCCGAGAAGATCCTCGGCGCCGTCCGACTGCATCGCGGCCTGCTCAACACCAAGGATCACGACCTCGTGATCCTGATCGATGGCCGTCCGGGCGCAGAGCCACGAGCGCTCCCGGCCGGCGACCCATGGCGCGAACGCTTCCGCCCGCTCGAGCCGCTGTCCGCGTACGCGACGACGTCTCGCTACAGCCTCACCCCGACGCCGAAGATGGACGACCTTCGGCAGATGCTCGCGACGTTGACCTCGCTCCACGAGGTCGCGAGGACCGAGCTGCTCACCAGCTAGCCGCTCGTTCACGAGTGCTGCACGGGCTCGTCAACGTTGGTGCTCCGGTAGAGTGCGCGACCCGCCGGAGTACGTGGCATGGTCGGCGCCGTGGCTGATCCGGTGCCGTTCTTTGACATGCGAGCCGAGCTCCGGCCGATCCGGGCCGAGCTCGATGCCGCGATCGCCCGCGTGCTCGACAGCGGCGTGTTGATCGGCGGCACCGAGGTCACCGCGTTCGAGCGCGAGCTCGCGATCGCCACCGGCGCCGCGCGCGCGATCGGCACGAGCTCGGGCACGGATGCGCTGCTCGCGATCTTGATGGCGCTCGGCATCGACCGCGACGCCGAGGTCGTCACGACGCCGCTGACCTTCTTCGCGACTGCCGGCGCACCCGCACGGCTCGGCGCGCGCGTCGTGTTCGCCGACATCGATGACGCGACCCTCGGCCTCGATCCGGCCGCCGCGCTCGCCGCTTGCACGCCGCGAACGCGCGCGATCGTCCCGGTCAACCTGTTCGGCTTGCCGGCGGCGCTGTCCGCGAGCGCGCCATGCCCGATCGTCGAGGATTCGGCGCAGAGCATCCTCGCGGCGCCGGTGCGCGGGATCGCAGCCGCGCTATCGCTGTTCCCGACCAAGAACCTCGGCGCGCTTGGCGATGCCGGCGCAGTGCTCACCGACGACGCGGCGCTCGCCGATCGCATCGCGCTGCTCCGCAACCACGGCGCCCAGCCGAAATATCATCATGCGGTCGTCGGCGGAAACTTCCGACTCGATGCGCTCCAAGCCGCCGTGCTGCGCGTGAAATTGCCGCATCTCGCGCGATGGACCGCCGCTCGGCGCTCCCACGCCGCCCACTATCGCGCGCTGTTCGCCGCCGCGCGCCTCCCCGCCGAGCTGCGCTTGCCGCCCGACGACGCGGCGCACGTCTACCACCAGTTCTCGATCCGCGCGCCGCGGCGTGACGCGCTGCGTGC
This sequence comes from uncultured delta proteobacterium, assembly GCA_963848295.1. Taxonomy (GTDB): domain Bacteria; phylum Myxococcota_A; class Polyangia; order Haliangiales; family Haliangiaceae; genus JABFXX01. The sequence goes on from CAWKDB010000010.1 coordinate 2,754,069, forward strand.
GCATCTCGCGACCGCGGGCATCGAGACCGCGATCTACTATCCCGAACCGCTCCATCTCCAGCCGTGCTTCGCCTCGCTGGGCTATCGCGCGGGTTCGCTGCCGCGCGCCGAACGCGCGTGCACCGAGCTGCTCGCCTTGCCGATCCAGCCGGCGCTCGAGCCCGATGGCCGGGCTCGCGTGGTCGACGCGATCGTTGCGTTCTACGGTCGCCGACTGTGATAGCGCTAGGGCTGCGATGAAAGTCCGCGTAGCGGTCCTCGGTGCGGGCAGCTGGGGCATCAACCACGTCCGCGTGCTCGCCGGCGAGCCGCGGTGCGAGCTGGTTTCGATCGTCGAGCCCGATCGCGCGAAGCACGGCGCGATTACATCGCTCGCCCCCCAGGCGCAGATCCTCGAGTCCGCGGATGCGGCGCTGGGCGCAGCGAACGTCGATGCGCTCGTGATCGCGACGCCCGCGTCGACCCACGTCGAGCTCGCGCTCGCTGCGCTCGCCGCCGGCAAACATGTGCTGATCGAGAAGCCGGTCGCACGCTCGCTCGCCGATGCGGTCCGGCTCGGCGATGCCGCCAGGCACGCGCGCCGGACCGCGATGGTCGGCCACCTGATGGTCTATCACCCAGCGGTCCGCCGACTGCGCGAGCTGCTGCGCAGCGGAGCGCTCGGCACGCCGTACTACATCCACGCGACGCGCGTGAACCTAGGCCGGTTGCGCAGCGACGAGACCGCGCTGTGGTGCTTCGGCCCGCACGATCTGTCGATGATCGACTACATCACCGGCGAAACGCCGACGACCGTCTCGGCGTGCGGCCAATCGGTGCTGCAGCCCGGGATCGAGGATGTCGTGTTCATGACCCTGCGCTACGCGAGCGGCCTCGTCGCGAACTTGCACCTGTCGTGGCTGCATCCGCGCAAAGAACGCCGGCTCACGCTCGTGTGCTCGCAAAAAATGGTCGAGTTCGACGATCAGATTCGCGAGAAGTTGCGGATCTACGACAAGGGCTACGACCGGCCGCCCGACTTCAAGGAGTTCGGAGAGTTCCTGACGCTGCGCGACGGCGATGTCCACATCCCTCACTTGTCGATGGAGGAGCCGCTGCGAGCCGAAATCCGCCACTTCCTCGACTGTGTCGCGACCGGGGCCACGCCCGATACCGACCTCGCCGGCGGCGCCCGCGTCACCGCGATCCTCGAGGCCGCGGATTTGTCACTCGGGCGGGGTGGTATGCCAATCGCGATCAGTCTTGCAGCTACGAGCCGCTAGGAACGACCGCTAGCGAGTTGATCGTGCCGTCGACGGTCATCGTACCCAACGGCGTGAAATTGTCCTGACCGTCGATCTCGAATTCCGCTAGCTCGGACGTCGAGGCATCGACCGCCCGCCCGGTCACGACGAACCGACCGTCTCTCGATACCGCCATAGCGGTGACTCGCGATGCGAACGACGGCCCCGCTGTCCAACTTGGCGTACCCGCCCCGAGCGTGAGCAGTTGAAGCGAGGCGGACGAGCTCACGGCGGCGAGCGCACGATCGTGAGGCAGGGCGACCACGCGATCGATCGCCCCCAGCGTGCCGACCAATGCATCGAATGCAAATGGGGAACGGGTGTACCGCCAGACGTTGTCGTCGTCGGAACAGAATGCGAGCACGCTGTCGCCGCTCAGCACGAGGTCCGTCGGGGCGGCGCACGACGCTGCCTGTTCGTACGCAGACGAGAAATCGAGACCCGCGATCAGCGCGAAATCCGCGACCTGGCTCGTGCCGCCGATGTAGAGATGCGCCCCGCTGCCGTCGAGTGCCATCGCCCCGGACCCGGTGGGTGCGGCCGCCGAGTCGAGCACGGTCGGCGTCCCATCGCTGCCGGCCTCGAACCGGTACACACCGGTCGTGCCCGTACCATCGATCGTAAAGAAGCCAACCGACGACGGCGCGTCGAACCGGATGCGCTGAACCGTTCGCGGCACTCCGAGATCGGGAAACGTCGTCGACGTGACCTGCGCGCATGAGACCGCGATGCCCTCGAACCTGGATTCGATGGCGTAGACGTACGGCAGCGACGGATGCGCGACGAGATCGTTGTAGCGGTCGACCGCAGCGGTCAGTGGACACGGAGCGCCGAGGCCCGTGTCGTCGAATGGAAAGACCTGTAGCGCCGAGCCCGAGGTGCTGGAAATCGAGGCTACCGCCCAGTTGTGGGTCGAGGCCGGCGCGTCTGGTGAAGCGTCGATCGCGGCGTCGCTGGCATCACCACCGATCGTGGCATCGTGGTCGGTCGCTGGGCGCGTATTGTCCCCGCAGGCAGTGACCACGAGCAAAGCGAGGAGCGATAAGCTAGTGCGCAGCAAGGCGGCCTCCGGAATGATACGGCTTAGTTGCGGAGCGGCGAGTGAGCAAGCGGATTGTCGATCGCTTGCGCCGGTGGGGCATCATGCCCGGTCGGGCTCGCTGGTGCATCGGAGTGAACCGTCGGCAGCGCCGGTAACTGCTCATGCATGGCGTCGTCGACCGCGCGAAGCTTGAGCTCGCCCGAATGGCGATCACTGATCAGCTGGATGCGCCGCGATAATTCGAGTCGTTTGTCGAGTGGGACGATTCCCGCCCCATCGAGTCTATGTAGACATTGGAGTGCGTGATCGAGATCGTTCTGAGCAGAGAAGCTGTCGCACAGCAACATCCAAGCCTCCGACTGTTCGTCGACGCGCGTATGCCACGACGCGACGTCAGCGAGGTCAGCGAGTACGGGAGCGTAGTCCTTCCGCAACACCTCGACACGCGCGAGCATGAGGCGCGACGAGAATGTGTGCGCGAGCTCGAGCCGGCGTTGCGCTGCCCGATACGCCGCCTCAAGATCGCCGCGATTCATCGCAAGGTGATAGAGGTCGTCGATGGTCTGAATGTCCGCATCCGGGCTTTGGATCACGCGCGACAACCACGCGACAACGACATCCTCTCGGTGAAGCTCCTTGAGCGAGGTGAGGATCGCTTCCTTGGGCTCCCAATCCGGCGGGATCGCCCGGGCGGCCAACGATGCATCCGGAAGCGTACCGAGGATCTCGATCAGCACTGGCTTCGGCATCGCCGTCCCGTGGAGTGCTAGCGAATATTCGATCGCAGCTTGCTCCGGGCGCCGGTCCATCACGAGCATGCGCGCAGCAAGTCGGTGCAGTCCTGCGTGAGTCGGGTGCAAGATCAGCGCATAGTTAAGGAAATCGACTGCGTGCTTATCGCCGATGCTCAGCATCAGATCGGCCGTCTTGGCAAAGCCGAAATAGTCGATCGGATGGCGCTGGATCTCGTCGTGAAAGTCCGCGAGGGTCGCGCCGTCATCGCTCGAAAGATCGTCGTGGTCCTCCTCGATGCTACGACCGATCCCGGTGGCGAGTAGCGCACCAGAGACAACGAGCGCGGTGATGAGACCGGCGCGAGCGAGCTTGGTCTTGGAGGTCGCCTGGCGTAGCGAAACCGGCACCAACGTCGCCGCGATAATGGTCACCGGGACCGCGACGCCGAGCATCTCGATCCCGAAATCGACGCTGCTTTGAAACATCACCGCCGACATTGCGCCGAACGCGCCCGCGGCCAGCGGGCCGTCACGCCAGCGTCGCGCGGCAGCGACCACGCATGCTGCGAGAAGGAGCGCCATGATCACCGATGCCGGGATCCCCCACTCGACGACGCCGGAGACGTACTCGTTCTCGAGGTGAGAGAACGTCGCAAACGAGCTCGCCGGGTGAACCCGCGTGAGGCTGGGCTCGATGGCGCCGCGGCCGATCCCGAACCATGGAGCCTCCTCGACGAGGCTCATCGACGACTTCCACGCCTCGAACTTGCTCAGCGGATGGTTGAGCTCGGACAACGAGGTGTTTTCGAGCTGATCGACAACCTTGCCGGCGCTCGTCACGAGCGCGACGGTCAGCGAGATCCCGACGACGATCGCGATCGGCAGATCGCGGCTCACCGCGCGACGGCGTCGTAACGTCTTGGATGCCTCCGAGCCGCTCGATGAGGCACGGCGCGCGAACAGCAGCGTGCCGGTAATCGAAGCGCCGAGCACGAGGCCGATCGCCGCACCGCGCGACGTCGAGCCAAGCACGACGAGTGCGCAACCGATCGCGATCACGAGCCATAGAACTCGAAGTTGGGTAGCCTGACTTTGGTAGAACACGAGCCCGATCGCGAGCGACATCCCAAACGCCATCAGGCAGCCGAGGTGGTTCGTGTTGAGCAACGGGCCGAGGATCGGCGGCGTCGCGTGATGGAGATCGTAGATCCCGTAAAGGCTATCGGCGCTCAGCAGAACGTGGAGTCCAGTGACCATCGCCGCCGCGCCGCAGGTCAGGACCACAGCGGCGACGAGCAGGTACTTGCCGCGCTCGGAAGCCGCGAACCGCGCGCACAGTGTGGCGACGCCAAGCAACGTCAGGAAGAACGTGAGCGCTCGGAGCGTGCCCGGTGGATCCATCGAGATGCACGGCCACGGCGACGTCCCCGCCAACTGAGCGCCGCCGTCGCGGAGCTCCATTCCTTGACCGTCCAACATCGAGAGCAGACCGTGTGGAAGCGGGACTAACTGGAACGCGGTGATCACTGTCGCCGCACCGAGGAAAAGCACGACAGGCGACATCTTCAATGGCGCTCGGCGAGAAGTGAGATGAATGATCATCGCGAGAGCGACGAGGCCGGCGACCAGCACCTGGGTCCACCGCATCGCGCCGCCCACCACGAGGACCGAGGTGGCAAGCGCCGCCGCGCCGATCCAAAGCACGGTCCAATCGGACAAGGTGGGGCGCGAGCCACCACCACGCCGACGCGAGGATCTACGAAGCTGCGGCTGAGGCGAGACCTCGCGGCTCTGCTCCGTCGCCGGTCCAACGTCGTAGCCAGCGATTTTGTCACCGGCTACCTCGTCATCGCCGAGCGCATCGGCCGAAACGTCGGAGGATTCATCCCCCAGCGCGTTCGAGTCTTCGGACTCGAACCACGGATCATCGAGGGATGAGCTCACTTAGGTTCCTGTCGCGCGGCTACCAGGACCGCTCAGGTACGAACACCTCGTCACCGGGCATCATCGGAAACGTTGGCCGTTCGCCCTCGGCCATCTTCTCGACCGGCAGCTTATAAGTCTGCTTCGCCCCGTTCACGGTGCGCGTGACCTTCACCATGTTCTTGCGCGCCAGCGGGGTAAAACCACCGCTCTGAGCGACCGCATCTACGACACTCATCCCGGGAGTGAACTTCATGTTGCCGGTCCGCGCGACCATCCCCGAGACGGAAATACTTAACGAATTTAGCTCCGTAATCGTGAGTGAGACAATTGGATCGACGAGGAACCCGTCGGCGAGGCGCTTCTGGATCTCGGTCCGGACGTCACCCAGCGTCTTGCCACCAGCCGTCACCGTGCCGATGTACTGGACTGAAATCAGCCCCGACCCATCCAACGTGTATTGCGCGTTCACCGAGTGGGAGCCGTAGTAGATCGTCAGCGCCAGCTTGTCGCCTGTGCCTAGATGCAACTTGTCCATGTCCACCGTCGCTACCGTGGGGTATGCGAGAGGTGGGTCGTCGTGACACGCGACCAACAACAAGAGAATACAAAGAAAACGCTGCATGGCTCCAAATCCGCGTCGAGGATGAGTTGTCATCTACGCCGAGAAGGTTCAAGCGGGCAAGCGTGAACCTTTGGATCCCGCCCGGCGACAAACTGCGGTAGATTGACAGGCGGCAGTCAACGCGGCTAGGCTCCTGGTCGTCGACGGAATGGTGAACTGGATGAAATCGCTGCTAAAGCTTGGACTGATCGGCGCGCTTGCAGGCGTGGGTGCCACGCTGCTTTACGCGGCTCCGGAAGCGACGCCTCCCGACGCGCAGCTGAACGACTTGCTCGGTCAGGCCGATCTCGTCCATAGCAGCGCCACCGCTGACATGCAGCACGTCGTCCAGCTCCAGGAGACGGCTCGGAAGTCCAAGGACATCATCAAGCTCAACTGCGTCAACGACAAGCTGGTGCAGATGAAGCCCCAGATGAACGTGCTCGAGCAGATGCAGAACGAGATGCGCTCCAGCCAAAACGTTGCGGCTGCGGCGGCCCAGGTTACCCAGGCCGGTCAGAACATGCGGCAGCTGCGCGATGGCGCTGATCAATGTGCCGGTGAGTCGATCATCGAATCGGAGTCGGCGAACTCCTACACCGGCCCGAACCACCCAGATCTGCCGTATGGCAATCCGTGGGAGAACGGCAGCAGCGTCGTCGAGCCGCCGAACTACGCCTCACCCTACGACTGAAGCTCTTACGACTGAAGCTCTAAGGGCCCGCGTTTGAACAAGTCGATCGAAGTCGGTCGATTTGGGATCGACAGGATCGCGCCGACGTGATCTACGTTCGTGGTGGACGCCGAGCAGCTGGTCCGGCGGAAATGGCGCCTGCTCACGGCGACGATGGATGAGCGCGCACGTCGCCTGTGGGCTGGTGCTGAGGCCGACGCGATGGGATGGGGCGGGATTGCCGGCGTAGCTCGTGCGACCGGGCTGGCGATCAGCACGGTGACTCTCGGTCGTGCAGAAGTGCGTGCGGGCGCGCGCACGGACGATGTGGTGAAGGTTCGACGAAAGGGCGGTGGACGCCGACGCCACGAAGCCGTGCATCCAGAACTTGCTCCGGCGCTCGAAAAGCTTGTCGCCCCGGCGACGCGCGGCGACCCGGAATCGGCGCTGCGCTGGACGAACAAGAGCACGCACGCGCTGTCCGCTGAGATGTTCTCCGAGTACGGGATCCGCGTCGGGGACAAGACTGTGGCTCGGTTGCTGCGCAAGAGCGGCTACAGTCTTCAGGCGCCGAGCAAGACCGTGGAAGGCAAGCAGCATCCGGATCGGAACGCGCAGTTCGAGCACATCAACGCGCAGGCAATGGACTGCCTCAAGCGCGGCATTCCGTTCATCTCTGTCGACACCAAGAAGAAGGAACTGGTCGGCAACTTCAAGAACGGCGGCCGCGAATGGCAGCCTCAGGATGAGCCAGAGCTCGTCGACGTTCATGATTTCCCGAGCGACGCGATCGGCAAAGCGATTCCGTACGGCGTCTACGACGTTGCCGCCAACAACGCGTTCGTCAGCGTCGGTACGGACCACGACACGCCGATGTTCGCGGTCACCTCGATCGAAGCTTGGTGGAAGCGGATGGGTGCCGAGCGCTACCCGGAGGCGACGAAGCTCTTTATCACCGCCGATGCTGGCGGCAGCAACGCGTATCGATCACGCGTGTGGAAAGCGGAGCTTCAACGGCTCGCCGACAAGATCGGGATCACGATCCACGTCAGCCACTTTCCGCCGGGCACCAGCAAGTGGAACAAGATCGAGCACCGGCTGTTCTCGTTTATCTCGATCAACTGGCGCGGGCGGCCGCTACGCACGTACGAAACGGTCGTGAATCTCATCGGCGGTACGACGACCCGTGGAGGTCTTGTCGTGCGAGCAAGACTCGATCGACGTAGCTATCCGATCGGTCGCAAGGTCTCGGTCAAGGAGATGCGCGCTTTTGGTGGGCTGTGAGAGAGTGGCGATTCGCTACCGTGTCATGCAGCGGGCTGGCGCTGGTTGACGCCGTCTTCGCCGGGGCCGTAGCCACCGTAGTAGTAGTAGTACGCGCCGCGCTCCGCACTGTTGAACTCGTTCACGATGACGCCGAAGATCGAGCCGCCGACGTCGCGGATCTGTTCACAGGCGATCTTGAGCTCGTCGCGCATCGTCTTGCTCGCGCGCACGACGAGGATAATCCCATCGGCGCGGCGCGAAAGCACCACGGCGTCCGTCACTGCTTGGATCGGCGGCGAATCGAGGATGATGCGATCGAATTGCGTAGATAGCTCGCGCAGGACGGTATCGAACCGATTCGTCATCAGGAGCTCGGCTGGATTCGGCGGCAGCGGGCCGCACGGCAGCACGAACAGGTTCGGGACTTCCGTCGGACGAATGACCTCGTCGTAATTGCCGTCGCCGAGGATGAGGTTCGACAGCCCCGGCTGGCGCGACACGCCCGTCGACGAGTGCAGACGTGGCCGGCGCATGTCGGTATCCATCAGCAGAACGCGCTGGCCGCTCTGCGCCATGGTGGTGCCCAAGTAGATCACGCTCGTGGTCTTACCCTCTCGCGGATTCGCGCTCGACACGACCAGCGTCTTGCACGAGCGGTCGGTGGCACTGAACAAGATATTCGTTCGCAGCGAGCGACAGCACTCAGCAACCCGCGAGGCCGGATGCTCGTGAACGTACATATCGCGCGAGCGATCGTTTGCGTTCTCGAGGTCGCTCTCGTCGATCATCGGAATCACGCCGAGGATGGGCGCGCCCGACGCCTGTGTCGCATCTGCCGTGCTCTTGATCGTGCGATCGAAGAACACCAACAGGAATACGACGCCGACTGCGAGCATGAACGCGAGTACCCCGGAGATCAGCACGTTCAGGGGCATACTCGGCCACGCAGGCTTGTACGGAATCATTGCTGGATCGAGCGGACGCACGTTTGACAAGATGCCGCTCATGCCGTTTGTCATCAGCGTGGTCGATAGCCGCGTGCGCAGGATATTGTAGGAGTCTTCGAGATCCTTCTTTTGGCGAACCAGGTCGTTGTAGACGACGATCTTCGGGCTCAGCGCCTTCGCTTCGGCCTTGTATTTGTCGAGCTCGCCGGTAAGCCCGCGCGTATCGGTGAGCGCGGCGTCGTGCAGATCCTTGGTGCCTTCGATCAGGATCGAGACCTCGCCCTTGAGCGCGTTGTATAGCTCCTCGACCTTCTGTTTCTGCGCGAGGTAATCGCTGTTGCGCGGGCCAAGATCCTTCTCGAGCTCGACGAGATGGTTCTTCTCGGTGAAGTACTGAGTACGGAGCGTCTGATAAGATGGGTTGTCGCCCATCATGATGATCGGCGTCGTCAGGACGTCCTTGTCAGACTCCTTCGTCATCTCGCCGAGCTTCGAGCTCACCTCGATCTCGTGCGCACGTTCGTCGTTGATCTTCTGGCTGAATGACAAAATATTCTGCGCGACGAGGTTTTGACGCTCTTCGAGCGTCACCGCGATCATGTCGTTGTCCGCTTGGAACTGGTAGACCTTCTGCTCTGCCGCGCGGAGCTTGGATTCCGCATCGTTGAACTCCGCCTGCAGCGCATTCGATGCGGTGTTCGTGTCGAGCGTCAGCAGACCCTTGGCATAGCTGTAGTAGGTGTCGGCATGCGCGTTCGCTAGCGTCTGCGCTAGCTGCGGGTTGGGATCGCGGACAGAGACATAGAAGATACGGTCGTCGTCCGGATACTTGACCGTGATCGCCTTGCGAAGCTTCTCGGTCGCGTAGTCGACCTGCTCGTCGTGCGACATGGCCTTGCGCTGGTGCTCGTCGAGCAGCTTGGTGACGAGATCGTTCTGCAGCACCGTCTGCTTGGCAAGCGTGTAGCTCGATAGGACCTTCTTCTGCTGGCGGTAATACTCGGCGCTGTTCGCCCCGGCAGCTGCGACGTTGAAGATGTCGCCGGTCCCGAGCAGGTCAGGCAGTCGCGGTTCGATCTGGATCGACGCTTGTGCCTCGTACAGCGGCGTGAGCCGCAACGTGTATAGGACCGCGCCGCCGATCGCCAGCGCGACGATCGCGGCGACCAGCCAGAAGTAGCGGCGAAGTCCGGCGAGGTACCGCGCGTAGTCGAAGGTTTCGGCCCCCTCGCTCGATGTGTCGAAATCTGATTCCACGGCAGACCTTCTCGCTTAGACGCGGCTTTATAGCTCGACGTTCACGCGAGCAGACAACTACAAAGCGCCGCGAACTCCAAGCATTAACTCCTGCCGGACGTAGCTCGGGTCGGGTTGGGCAACGCCGTTGACCGAGTACATGAAGTCGGTCTGGTCGGACGCGAGGCTGTATTCTAGCGTGGCGGCGAGCCAATCGCGGAAGTTATAGCGGACGCCGGCGAGGACATCGAGGATGGTGTCGTTGCGGGTCGGAGTGCTCGCCGTAACCATCGGCAGCAGGCCGTCGTACTCGCGGAACCGAACCTCCGGGCGGACGAACACCCAAACCGGCATGATCTGATGTTCGACCGTGAGCTGGATGATGTGATCGCGATAGTAGTTTGCGTTAATCGAGTCCTGGTGCTCGTAGCTGTACATGAGCAACGCGCGACCACGTGGGCTGTAGCGATAACCGAGCTCTAAGCCACCAACAGCTGCCGAGTAACTGGGACCGCTTGCGTAGAACCCGTTCGTGTAGCCGGCGCGCGCGTTGAGCGTGACGTTAATCGCGAGCGACGTCATGATGCCGGCAAGTGCGGTGAACGGATAAGAAGACACCTTCTCGGAGCTGGCGCCGACACCGTTGAACACACCGGCCGAAACGTCGACGTAGGCGCGCGTCAAGGGCAGTAGCTGCCAGTTCACACGTAGCCCGAACGTGTTGTCGAACCGATCGGCGAACTGCTGGGAGTCTGACTCGAACAGATCGAGAGTGTCGCTGTAGTAGACGTAGCCTCCCAACGACCGGCCCGTAGGCTGGTAGTTGAAGCGGAGCGTCAGCATGTTGATATCGCGATCGGTATTGAGGTTCGACTCGAAGTTGGTCGGACGTAGCAAACGCTCGTAATGGTCGAGCACGCTGACGAAGAACGGATGCTCTGCGTTGATCAAGCCGCGTAGAACGAGCCCGCCCTCGACCCCACTCTGATCGCGCACGTCGGCGTTATCGGAGAGGTATTGATTGTAGGCGGCGTACAGGTCGGCATGGCCTTGGAAGACACCGTGCTCCTTGCCCTCTTGGTTCGCGATCGGAGCGCCCTCGGTCTCGTTCGAAAACCGAGTCTGCGAGAGCGAGCCGACACCGACCTCCCCGAGCACGCGCAATACACCGGACGCGATCGCGTCCTGATCGGTGTAGAACATGTTCGAAACGAAGCCGGTCTCGAGGCCGAGAACCGGATAGAGTGACGTGGTCTCGCCAAGTTGGACGCCGTTGCCCTGAACGATCGACATCGGCGAAACCGCCATCGCGGCCGGATCTCCGTTCGAGATCGCACCCATCGTCGCGGCGTCTTGAGACGACCCGTCGTCGTTGCTCCCACCGTCCGCGCGCGCCACTCCCCCGGCCGCGATTAGGATCCCGAAAATAGCCCACTGACGCATGAGTTAGGTCGCCTTCGCAGGTGCCGGAGCGCTACGTTCTCTCATTTCACACGGCGACGTCAACCAATGAGCCGGGTAAGATGCGCGGCGTCATGCGACCGTTCACGGTCTTGCGCGTGAACATCATCCTAAGCGATTACGTCTAGTTGTAGATCTATGAAGCGCGATATTCTACGCGAGAACATTGACTGCTATGTCGGGAGCGGAGCAGTTCGCGACTGGAGCGCGGACGCGGGGCTCTACACGTTCGAGCGCGCAATCATCGAGCGCCACTTTCCACAACCGCCGGCGCGCGTGATCGATCTCGGCTGTGGCGCGGGCCGGACGACCATCGGACTAGAGGCGATCGGGTACGACGTGGATGCCCTCGACCTGGCAGACGACCTGGTGGGCGAGGCACGCAGGCGCGTCAAGCGAGGCCGAGTGCACGCAATGGATGCGCGCGCGCTCACTTTCGCCGATGGTTCGTTCCAGGCGGCGTTGTTCTCGTTCAATGGCCTCGACTGCGTCTACCCGTCGAACGAACGCGACCGAGTGCTCACGGAAGTCCATCGCGTCCTCGCGCCGGGCGGTGTGTTTTACTACTCGGGCCACAACGGGCTCGCCGCGTGGCTGCCGCGACCCGGCGATTCGTTAGCGAAGGTGATGCGTCGCAATCTACGGCTGCTGAGCGCGCAGACGCATCCGTTTTCCGAGCGAACGCGTTATCTCGCCTATCCTGAGTTGCACGGCACTCAAGTGCTCTATTCCGCTTCCCCGCGTGTTCATATTCGCGCGCTCACGGCCGCCGGGTTCGATTCGGTCGCGGTGTACGGCGTCGCCGGCTCGAGCTATCGCCGCGGTTCCGAGGAGCTAATGCCCATCACCGTCGCTGATGGAATTGCCGGAGCGATCCGCGGGCTGGCGATGACGTTTCCTCACGTGCATTACGTCGCGAGAAAGCCGAGCCCGCCGCGTGCCGCGTGACCGCGACGTCCGGTTTGAAGTACTGACGACGGACCGGGAACTCGAACAGATCAGACCATCGTGGGTCGAGTGGTACGCGCGGGGCGACGTCTCGCCGTTCACCTCACCGGCGTTCTTCGACGCTTGGCATCGCGCATTCTCCGGCGAGAAAGCTCGCTTCGTGATCGCAGCGCGCGTCGATAGAGAGCTCGCCTGGCTGCTGCCGATGTGGCACCACACGGGACGGCGCGACGATTGGTTCGCGATGGGCTCGTTTCGCTCGGATTACACCGAGGCGATCTCGGCTAGCGATGATCGCGGGATGCACGATGCGTTTTGGCGGTGGCTCGAACGCGACGCCCCATGTCGGTCAGCGAAGCTCGATCGCATCCCGACCGATACCGACTTCGGGCGCTCGGTCCCGGCCACCGCATTCGATCGCCGTCGACGCCTAGTGCGCGCTGCGCTCAACACCCTGGTGACCAGACGAGTGCGCTACGTGTCCGCCGAGGTGCAGCGCCAGCATCCGTACGCCGACCCTGCGGCGATCTCCGAGGGCGCCGACCGACTCGACGCGAAGTGGATGCGGCGCAACATCAAGATGCTCCAGAAAACCGGCGCAGTGACGTACTCTATCGTCGTCGATCAAACCGCGATCGCGGCGCTCCTCCCCGCGTTCTTCGCGATGCACGTCGCGTACTTCGCCGACACCGGGCGGCGGTCGCAGTTCGAATCCGAGCCCGACCGCTCGTTCTTCACGTCGCTCGCGACTCACCCCGACCTCGCCGGCACCGTTTACTTCGACGTCCTTGCGACAGGCGACAGACCGTGCGCACTTCACTTAGGATTCCACCACCGTGATCGGATCTACTATTATAAGCCCGCGTTCGATCACACACTCGGCAAGACGAGCCCCGGCAAGATCATGCTCGCATACTTATTCGAGCGCGCTCGGCAACAACGTGCGGAGCGGGTGGATCTGTTGAAAGGCACCGAGGCTTATAAGGCCGATTGGGCCAATCACTCGCGAGAGACCGTCACGGCGACGCTAGTGACTCGGCGGCTAGATGAGCTCGCTCGGCGAGCGGTCGGGCGACACAGGAACCTGCGACCGTGAACGCGGCCAAGGCCGCTCTAGAGCTCGCCCGCGGCATCCGCCGCCGTCGGGGATTCGAACGTGGCGTGCGGATCCTGACGTACCACGGGGTGGTCGATCGCGTCGTCGACCGACGGGTCGAGGATAGCTTCCACACGGTCGCGGACTTCCGGGCCCACGTCGCGCTGCTGCGGCGGTGCGCCGTCGTGCGGTTGGAGGAACTCGAGCCTGCCTTGACCGTGCCGAGGCGGTGGCCAGCGGTCGCGATCACGTTCGATGATGGGTTTCGGAACAACCTGATCGCGGCCGAGCTACTCGCGGCCGCCAAGCTCCCGGCGACCGTGTTTCTGGCGACCGACAATGTGCGGAGTGGTCAGCCGATCTGGCCGACGGTGCTCCGTCTTATTCTCGCTCGCGGTTCGGCTAGGACCCTCGTGCTCGCCGGGGAGTCGTTCGATCTCGACCAAGATCCAGCAGCATTCGATCGCGCGCGCACCCTGTTCAAGCGCGCGACGACAGAGGAGCGCGCCCCTCTGTGGAGCTCGCTGCTGGCGCATCTCGGTACGGATGAGCTACCCGAATTGGTCGCAGGCTTTCCCTCGATCGCAATGCTCGCGCCCAAGGAAGTAGCGCAGCTCCTGGCAGCAGGGATCGATCTCGGTAGCCACGGCGCGTTGCACGAATTGCACCACGAGCGTCAGCCGCCAGCGTTACGCCGCCACGAGCTCGTCGCATCGAAGCACCACGTCGAACAGCTCGCGCAACGCGAATGTGCGCTATTCGCATTTCCGAACGGTGCTACGTGCTCCGACTCTGCTGACGAGGCCCGAGCGGCCGGGTATCGATATGCCTTTACGATGGTCTCGCATGCGGCGAGTTACCTCGACGACCGCATGTTGCTCCCTCGTTTGATGCCCGGCGGCTCGGCCGAGAAGCTCTCGGCCAAGCTGGTGTTCGGCAACTGACGGCTCGACTACATCCCCGCGCAATTATGCGCGAAGTCGATCACCGTCCACGGAATCGTCGCGCTCGAGCTCGACGGTGTGCGTTGGATGGTGACGCCCCCTGCGCTCGTTGCGAGAGAAACCGTACCTTCGCCGACGAGATCCTGAAGCGACCCATTGTACGTGGTCGTGCCGCCGGATTGACCGAGGATCGCTTGACCGCTCGCGACGGCCACGCTCGATGCCATGGCGATGTTCGCGACCCCCGGGCTCGCAGATGTTTCACCCACCGCGAACGTCGTGACGCCGGAGTGCGTCGCGAACGGCAGCGAGATCGCTTCCCAACCGACGACGAGGTTCGAACCGCCTTGTTCGCGCTTCATGTCGACCGTGGTCGAGTTGGTGAGCGTCGCCTGGAGCATGAGCGCGGCTGCCGCGAGGCTGCCAGCATTGTCTGACGTATAGGTCGCCAGCACGAAACTGCCAGAGGGAACTGCGGAGATCGTCGCGGTCTTCTCGACATCAGCGGTTGCGAAGCTCACCGAGCCGCGCTGCACGCTCGAGCCGACCATCTGAACTACTTGCCACGAGATCTTCGAGCCACCGACGAACGTTTGGATGTTCAACGTGGAGCCGTCGACGATATTCGCTTTGACGAACTCGTTGCTGCCCCACCCGGTCCCACCGGTTTGAATTCCGTTTAACAGCACGAAGCTCTGAGTCGGGTCGATCGCGGTTCCGAGCGTCACCGTCGTGGGATCAGTGGTACCCGTGTTTGCGTCGCCGCGCTGGACGAGCACGCCGGAGCTAAACGTGACGACCGTCCAGTGCACGGTGATCGTGCCATCGCTGCCCGGATTGTCGGTGCCGAGGTTGTTCCGATGACAAGTCACTCCGGCGGGCACGGGATTACTGCCCGTGATGGCGGCGTGCAGGTCGCAGATCGTAGCCCCGAAGTCGGGCGACCCTTCGTTCTCGCGTAGCGAGGTGATGAGGAAGCTCTGCGTGAGATCGACCGTCAGCGGCGCGGTCGCGGTCTGAGAGTTCGCCGCGATCGTCAGGTCACCCGACTGCTCCCCGCTGAACACCGGCGAGGTTGGCGGGATCGTGCACGTCGATCCGCCGACGGTGAATGGCGCCGACCGCGTCAAAAGATTATACGTGTTCTTTGGATACGCGCGCGCCTCGTAGGTGCCCGCGGCGAGTCCGGTGAAGTTCATCGTGCCGCTCGTGCCGCCGCCGGTGTAGTGCCATTGGACGTACTGAGTCGTCGCCGAGCCGTAGTTCGCGATGCTGATCCAGTCGTTCGTGTTTCCCGGGAGCCCGCTGTAAGTCACTTGGACCGTGGCACCGACCGGATAGCTCGACGCATCGGTAGTGAGCGTGGCGTTCGACACCGAGAACTGGTGGCGCGCGAGCACCGTCGACGTGTTGTTGAGATAGGCACGGGCTTCGTAGTTACCCGCCGGCAAGCCGGTAAACGGTTGTGTCCCGTTGACGGCGCCGTTGGTGAAGAATCGCTGCAGTGTCGAGGTATCAGCCGAGCCCGCCGTCGACACAGCAACGTAATCCATCATGTTCCCCGGCATGCCGGTATACGAAACCGTAATGGTCTGCCCAGGGATATAGGCTTGCTTGTCCGTCGTAACCGCCGGCGCGGGAACGACCGTGA
Source organism: uncultured delta proteobacterium (assembly GCA_963848295.1). Lineage (GTDB taxonomy): Bacteria > Myxococcota_A > Polyangia > Haliangiales > Haliangiaceae > JABFXX01. The sequence goes on from CAWKDB010000010.1 coordinate 2,769,877, forward strand.
ACGGCGAGCTCCCGAGGAGCGTGAATGTGTCGTTCGAGTAGATCCGCGCTTCGTAGTTGCCGACGGCCATCGCAGGGAACGTCTGCGAACCCATCACTTGGCCGTTCGTAAACGCGAATCGGATGTAGGACGTGCTCGGCGAGCCGGCTACCGCGACCGAGACCCAGTCATACATATTGCCGGGCATGTTGCTGTAGTTGACGACGATCGGTTGCGCCGTGTTGTACGACGGTGCACTGGTCGTCACGGTCGGGGTGCCCACGGCTTGTTCGCTTGACCCCAAACCCACGTCTGACGCGTCGGAGCAGCCGACACCTAGGGCCACCATCGCGGTCAGGGCGGTCATAGCAATGCCGATGCGACGAGCTGCTGTGTATTTCATACGGGCCCCCTTGACATATCGGTGTCAGATTAACGAAGTCCGCAGCGTTATTCAACGCTTAAGCGTGGAGAATACCGCGCGCAGCGAACGTGCCCGGGTTGGTGTCCAAACGGCGGATGCAGGTTCATCACTACGATCGGTTTTGTTCGCAAGGGTAGCTACCGGTGCTATGGCTCGGCAGTGAGGCGCTTCTTCCATCGGTACGACGAGCTGTCGATCTTGGAAAAGCTTGTTCTACGCACGTGCTGCTACCTGCCGCCTCGGATCGGCCGCGATGAGGAGCCCGATGAAGGGCTCGACAGCTCAACCTTTGATTCACTAGAGCCGTACAGGCGCACGCTCCGGCGCGCGTTCGGCGCGGACATCTTCGAAATCGTGGACGGCAAACGCGTGCTCGATTTCGGATGCGGCGAAGGCGGTTACGTGCTCGCCCTCGCCGGGTCCCAATGTGCCTCGGTCGACGGCATCGATCTCCAACCGATCATCGAGAGGGCCGCGAGCTTTGCGCGTGATCGCGGCGTGTCGAACGTCACGTTCATTCGCGGCCACTCCTCTGAGATGCTCGCGGCCGAGACCTACGATGTCGTGTTGTCTCACGACTCGTTCGAGCACTTCGAGCATCCGGACGAGATCTTGGCCGAGATGGTACGCGTGACCAAGCCCGGCGGACGGGTCCTCATCAAGTTCGGGCCGTCCTGGCGCGGTCCATACGGGCGCCACATGATGGGTACGTTCCGCCGAGATCGTCCGTGGCTACATCTCGTGCTGCCAGAGCGCACGATGATGCGAGTCCACTCGGCGTATCACAACAAGCCGGTGTTGCTCGACGAGTACAAGGACCTCCCAGGCGGCCTTAACAAGATGACGATCGAACGCAGCCGCGCGCTGATCGAGCTGTGTCGTGACCTCGTGATCGATCGGACAGTCGTGTTCCCGCTGCCGCGAATCAAAGGGCTGGCCAAGCTCCCAATGATCGGCGAATATTTCGCGAGCGGGGTATGCTTCGCGTGCACGAAGATCGTCACGAAGCGCGCCGCTTGAAGGTCCGCAGCCGACTGCGGGCAAGAGCTCGGAGCCGCATTAGCTCGCCATAGCGGCGGTTCGCGAAGCGAAACCAAGCCAGCTCGCGCGCAAACGATGGACCGAGCTCACGCACCTCGCGCTCGAGTCGCTGTTTCGCGGTGGCATATAACTCGAGATCGAGGAGATTCGCGCTCTCGATGCGTCTGACGATGTTGGCCGGGACTTCGTGCCGACTCGGCCGATGTGAGGTTACGTTCGTCTTCACATAGTACGGTGCCCCCCATCCGAGCCTGCGCTTAAGCAGCATCAGGCTTTCGTCGAAGCGCTCGGTCAGCCCTACGACTGCGACGTTCTCGCGCAGGTTGCGCTGCGCGGCCTCGAGCAGGCTTGCATCATCGCGCGCAGACTGCGTCTCCGGATCCCAGCCAAGCATCTCGCCTGCGAGCAACTTGGTCTGGCCATTGCGAGCATCTGCCGAACTCGCATGCGAGACGTACTCGTCGAGCGTCATGCTCGCAGCTTCCTGCAACCACGTTCGACCGGACAGATTGCCACCGCGCTCGATGTAGCCGCGCACGTAGTAGTAATGCGAGATCAACCTCTCGATCGGGTCGCGCAACATTGTGATGTACGTCGCGGGCTGCCGCAGGTACACGTGCAAGCCGAATCCAAAGTGCCCACGCAACAGCTGGATCCGATCGCGCCGTTCTGCGGGTAGCGCTCGAAACTCTTCGATCGAAGCGGCCTGGTGCTCGGCGTGGATTTCGTAGATCGCCTCAGCGGGGTATTGTGACTCGATGACCTTCGCGAGCGTCTTACCCGCCGTCTTCGGAATGTGAATAAAGACGACCGGTCGGCTGCGCGTCTCGCTCATAGAGCAATCCTTGCAGCGCTGCGGCCCGCGAGCCTGCTCAGCACGTCGTCGTAAGCGCGTGCCCGTTGGGCCCAGGTCTGCTCGGTCGAAGCGATCTGTCGCGCCGCCGCGCCCATCACGGCGCGACGCACAGGATCGCATAGCAACGCGATGATCCCTCGCGCAGTGTCCTCGGGGTCCTCGAGCTTGACCACGATGCCGGTGACGCCGTCGACAACCGCCTCCGCGAGGCCCGAGCTCCCCGAGACGACCGAAGGCTTGCCGCACAGCGCTGCTTCGACGACGGCGATCCCGAACCCTTCGAACTCGTCGGCAGTGTGCCGGCTCGTCATGATGTGGACGTCGCATAGACACAGCAACTCGCGCAACCTCTCCGCGCTGACCTGACCGACGAAATGCACGCGATCGGCAACACCGAGACGACGCGCGAGCTCATGGTATTCCGCTGCTCGCGTGGGCTTGCCAACGACGATATAGCGAGCATCGGGAACCGCGCGCGCGATCGCCGGCATCGCGGCGATCGCGATGTCTTGGCCTTTACGCTCGGACACGTGGCCGACAGAGACGACCAAGGGACCGTCCGCGATGCCGAGCTCGGTCAGAACGCGCACGCGGTCGGGTGCCGGGTCGATCGCGAAATGCCCTGGATCGGCACCGTTCGGAATTATGCTCGCCTCGCGCGGCTGGACACCGAGCTCAAGCAGCCGCTGCAACGAGTAGCGACTGACCGCTACGACCGACGCCGCACGCCCGAACGCCCAACGTTTCACTCGTCGCTCCCATCGCGGCGTGGGAGCTCGACCGTGCTCGATCGCGAGCCATGGGCTGCGACCCAACACCATCGCCGCAGCGTAGATCTCGCGATCGCCGCTGACCATCGTGACATCAGGCCGCCACGTACGTCGGACCGAGGTGATCAAGGCGCCGCGATACACCAGCTTCGCGACCGGGGTCGGCAGCCGAAGCACACGTTCGATGGCGAACGGTTGGCGACTTGTAAACGCGTCGATCGCGCTTTCGGCCGCATAGTCCTGACTCGCGATCACACGAAGCTCGTGACCGCGGCACACGAGCTGAACCGCGATCTGGTGCGCGTGCGTTCCGATCCCGCCAGGACCGGGTGGAAACTCGCTGGCCACGAGCATGATCCGCACGGGTTACCCGGCCTCACGCAGCTCGGCGATCAAGCGATCGACGCGTTCGAGGTACGCGCTGTAAGAGAACCGTTCCGCTGCATCGACTGCGCGCGTCGATTCCGAGCGCCACTTCGTGGCGGTGTAGCTCGCGATCGCAGAGGCAAACGCTTCAACGTCGCGCACAGGCAGCGCAACCCCGCAGCCAAGCTCGCGCAACTGCGCGGGGATCGCACTGACCGCGCTCGCGATAGGAACCGCGCCGTAAGCCATGCCTTCGCTGAGCACCTTCGGCCAGCCCTCGGTCTCCGACGGGAGCACCACGAAATGTGCGCGCGCGTAGAGCGCACCGAGCTCCTGCTTCGCAAGCCAGCCGTGAGTGCGCACTCGAGATGACAACCCGAGTGCGTCGATCCGCGCCTCGACCGCGGCGCGTTGCGGACCATCGCCCGCGAGATCGAGCTCGACGTCGACCTGGCGCGCCCGGAGTTGCGCGACGACCTCGACCGCCCGCTCGGCGCCCTTGGATCTGGCGAGTGTCCCCGCGAACACCAAACGAATCGGGGCCTCGAACCGCTTCGTCGCGGCGCTCTCTCGCCCCGCCGCGAGCTCGCGATCATCGAGCGACGGATTCAAGAACGTGCGCACCCATGGCTGGTCGGAGGCCGCAGCTCCATTGATCGTCACGACGCCTCGATGCCAGCGGTGGCCCAGTAACCAACGCTGCAACCGATAGCTTCGCGGGACGGCCTCCGACCGCCAATCGCCGGCGTATTTGAACCAACGAGCATACGGTCGGCGCCGGATCATCAACCATGCGACCGACAGCAACGCGATATTCGCCGGTGCTCGCACGTGCACGAGATCGGCGCCTCCGAGCTCGTTATCGACGACGCGGAGATACTCGGGCACAGCACGCAGCCCGCCTAACTTGCCTGCCAGGTCGTCACCGCCCGATGGTGATACCGGCACGAGCACCACGTTCGAAGCCTGGTAGCGCATCGCGCTGTCGGGCGGTTGGCCGGGCCATAGACACGCGACGTGTCGCACGGACTCGAATCGCGTCGCGAGCTGATCGATTTCGCGCACGGTCGGCCCCCAGCCATAGATCTCACCGCGGCGCTGGTAGTGGGGCGTGTGGGAGATGACCAGCAGCCGCATGCACACCTACCGACGTTCGGACACGAACTTGAAACTCTGCGATTTCGGCATCGGATACATGAAGCGGAAGTCCTCCGGCGCGGGTCGATCAGACCCGACCGCGAACGGCGTGGTGCGCTGGATCGGGCGGCGCAGCCTGAGATCGGGGCGGCCGTCGGTGAAACGGAAACTCGGCTTCGCAGGCTCGGCACGCGCAGGCAGACGGACCCCGGCGAGAGCGCCGCTGCAGTACGGGCAGCGCAGGATGGTGCTGATGTCGTCGGACAACGAATGCATGGTCGGCTTCACAAGGTCTGGAGATCGCGACGCGAAGCGAGTGACTCGTACAACTGATACATCGTTTGGGTGGTTTGCGATCGGCGGAGCACACCGAGCCTACGCTCGACGCGCGGACCGCGACCGAGCGCCTGGCTAAGTCGAAATTTCCATGAGATCTGACGGCGACTCGCAACGTCGCGAACCTCGGCGGTGTCGAGCTCGTACGGATGCACGTAGACGATGGCCGGGCGTCGCGCCACAGCCGCCTGCCACAGCGCGACGCGGTGATAGAGCATTGGAAACAGTCGCAAGTAACCGCCGCCTAACGCCGGAAGTCGTTTACCGAGCCACGCAGTCGCGAGCGGAAACTCGACCAATCCTTCGCGCAGTCGGAACGGACCCGCCGGTGCGTTCGTCACGCCGTAGCGCGAGGTCCGCGCTGGGACGATGCTGCTGTCGTAGCTGAAAGCCGCGTCTGCGAGCACTGTGAACACTTTGCGATCGAGCTCGCCGAGATCGTCACAAGGTGCGCCGATGCTGAAGTCGGGTGCGCGAAAGCCGCGGACCGGGCCGCCGATCGCATCTTCGATCGCGTGCTTGCCGGTGCGGATCTCGTCGCGCAGCTCCGCGACGGACATCGAGAACAGCGGGCGATGCGTATGCGCGTGACACGCGACCTCGTGGCCGCGGTTCGCGATCTCGGCGACGAGCGCGGGATAGCGTTTCGCGACGAGGCCTTGCACGAACCACGTCCCGCGCAGCCCGAGCCGATCGAACACCTCCAACATCTCGCGGGTGTTGTCGACACACCGCTCGGTGAGCTCGGCATCGAAGTCCACAGACGACTGCAGCCAGTCCTCCACGTCGACGGTGCAACACAACGGCGACATGAGCCCTAGCGGCAGACCACGTGGAAGTCTTGGCCAGCACCTCGGATCTTCTCGATCGCAATCGGCGTGAGCTTCGCGCTCGCGAGCACGCGCTCGATGTCTTCGCGGCAGTAGAGATAGATCGGGCAGTTGCGCAGCTTGTAGCGCGCTTCGCGAATAGGCGACCGCAACCAATGCCGGCTAGGGAACGAGATCGCGGCGTTGCCACCGCCGAGCTCGGAGCGTAACCCCGAGAGAAACGCGACCGGATCGGCGATGTAGTCCATGACGCCCATCACGATCGCGGCATCGGCTTTCGCATGCGGAAGCGTCGTCGGGTAGTTCGCGCACACGAGCTCGACCTGATCCGGACGGGAGACGGGTGCGAGCCGGTGCCGGGTGAGCTCGAGCATGCGTTCCGCCGGATCGATGCCGATTACCTTGGCCGCGCCGCGGGTGAGTGCTTCGCGCATGTAGACGCCCGAGCCGCAGCCGATATCGAGGACGGCTTTGCCTTCGAGCGGGCCAAGTCGTTCAAACGTGAGCTCGAAGCGCAGCACGATGTCTCGCCGAAACTGCGAATCGATCAGTCGCCAGATCGGTCCGCGACGACCGTCGTACAGCGAATCGAATGTGTCGGCGAACCGGTGGAAGAACTGGCCAGCGCGTTCGTCGGTCGCGCTCATCGAGTGATCCTTTCCATCGCGCCTCTCAGGCGAGCGTAGCGTCCGGCTGGGGCTACGATGCCGAGCAGGGTCCCGACGCCGTACGAGACGTGCATGATCGCGGTCGCCGCGGTGGCGGCTACCGCGACCCGAACGCTTCGCTCGCGGTGGAGTGCGGCCCCGAAGGCTGCAGCGAGCAGCGCGCCGTAGCTCGCGAAAGGCAGCAACGCGAGCCCCGAAATCGGCGGTGGCGCGAACACGACGGCGAACGCGCTCGCGAGCGAGCCCACGACGAACACCATGGGTGCGACGTGTCGGACCGAGAAGACCCGGCGATGCTTGCGGAATACCGCGACCTTCCAATACGCGTACTGCATGTATTGCCGTGCGAGTCCGCTTGGAGTCTCGCGCACGAAGTACTCGTGTTTCACCCGCGGCGAGATGTAGATCGACCCACCGCTCGATGTGATCCGGAAGTTGAACTCATCGTCCTGATTGCGCACGAGCGCTTCGTCGAACATGCCGACCCGCGCGAATACGTCGCGACGAAACGCCGGAAACACGGCGCCCTCCGCATAGCCTTCGTAATCCTCGCGCCGATGAGCGGCACCGCCGATGCCGAGCCGGCTCGACATCGCGGCTGCGACGCCGCGAGCGAATGTGGTCTTACCGCGATGCGCGATCGGCCCACCGACCGACCAGGCTTCCGCATGCTCGCGCAGCAGATCGAGGTTCGCGCGAATGAAATCGGGCGCGACTCTCGTATGGCCGTCGACGCGCACGATCACTTCACCCGACGATCCGCGAATCCCAAGATTGAGCGCGGACGACACGATCCGCCCCGGGTTGTCGAGCATGCGCACCCGGGCATCGCTCGCAGCTAGCCGGCTCACGATCTCGCGGGTGCCGTCCTCCGACATGCCATCGACCACGAGCACGTCGTACCGCGCCGGGATCCGCTCCTGCGCCAGCAACGCGCGCAAACATTCCTCGATGAACCCACACTCGTTGCGGACCGGAACGATAACGCTGACCGAAGGATCGTGCGCTGAGGTTTCCGGGGACATAACTAGCGGACGGGAATCCTAGATGCGGCGGCGGGTATACCAGCTGGGTTTAGTTGTCGCTACGGCCGTCGATGTTCACGCCGGTCACCGTCGAGGTACGGGCGTGCTGCCTAGCAGGTCGAGTCCTCGTGGCGTACGCTGCCGGGAATCGTATGTGCGCTGCTTCGGGAGGTCACGCGCTGGCTGCGATGGCATTTGGGGCAGCGTCGTGCCTCGGGTGTCACCACGACATCGCGGCCGTGCCGACGACGGCCAGTGCGGGTCCAGCGGCCCCTGTGGTCGTGTACCACAACGACCCGAAGCACCCGCTGCAGACCGAGTGGCTCGCCACACCCGTGCGCGCGTCTCGCGCATGGTCGACCGCGCTTGCCCCGAACGCGCGTGGCGGATGGAATTTCATTACGCAGGTGTTCGAGTTTCGGTCCGGAAGTCCGTCCGAGTTCGTGGTCCTGGACCTCGAGACAGGGAAGTCTACGACGTTCGAAGGTCCCACCGAGATCTATACGAACAACAACTATCAAATCGCGAATGAAGTTCGCGCCAAGAATGGTCGAATCTTTTTCCCCGAGCTCGAGACCAACGTCGCCTACTACGACCCGACCGACGAGTCAGTGAAACAACTCGGTCGTATGGTCGACCCAGTGGGGGCGAACAAGTCGATCTACAAGCTGGTGTTCGACCACGCGGGTAAGCTGTACGGCGCCACGCTCAGTACGGCACGGCCGACGGTATTCGAGCTCGATCCCGACACGCTCGCACATCGCGTGATCGGAGAGGTCGGCGATGATCGGCTGACGTATTCGTACGGTTACTTCCTTGCGATCGATTCACCGTGGGCCTACTGCGCCGTCGGCGAACGGCCATGGGAGCTCGCGGCGTTGAATCTGCTAACGGGTCGCTCGCAGGTCCTTGCAACCCGTAGCGACGAGCCCTTTATGCACCTCGAGCACCGCAAAGAGGGCGTGCGCGCAAAGTTGGTCACGGGGTTGAAGAAGCGCGACGAGCGGGACGACTACGTGTGGTGTGTCGACGGCAAGGCGATCCCGACGACCGAAACCTACGATCCTGGCAAGCTGCCGTTCAAATCCCGCGACATCCAGCCGTACGCGAATCCGCTCGTCGACCCGCCGGAGATCGACAGCTCGAACCTCAACCCCGACGCAGATGGCATCGGCCATGTCGCATGGCGCCCGCACGGTTCCACCGGCGCGTGGATCGATCGCACGTTCAAGGTGAAGTACACGGGACCTGTCGAGCTCGAGTCCCTAGTCGCGCTACCAGACGGGAGCCTGTTCGGAAACGCGGCGCAGTATCACGGGTTCTTCCGCTACGACCCGGCGCACAAGGCAACGCAGTTCTTCGGCCCCCACGGCCCGAGCCGCGGACCGCGAATTGTCGTCGACGGCAAGGTGTACATCGCCGGTTACCCAAACGGACTGCTATACGAATACGATCCGACCCGACCGTGGACATCGTCGATCCGGGCGGAGGCCAAAGGAGCCACCGGGTTGAACCCGCGCAAGCTCGGGTTGTTCGCCGATGCAGGCGCTCACTACGCGCATTCGCTAGTCGCTTCATCGAACGGGCGGTTGTACTACTCCGGCCGGCGCGAACGAGATGGCGTCGGCTCGGGCGTCGGGTCGTACGACCTCGCGACCAACGCCTTTGCCGGACACCACAAGGACCTCAGTTTCTATGACCCCGAGGGGCTTATCGCGCTCGACGCCTTGAAGCGCGTGGTGTTCTCGGGATCGCTACACGACGATCCCGGACTGCCCGGGAAAACGCCGCCCGAAGCACAGCTGGTCGTATTCGATCAAGATCTCCGCGAGATCAACCGGCTCGAGGTCAAGCCAGGACTCTCCGCGACGGGCACGCTCTACCCGTCGAATGATGGCAACACGATCCTCGGGGTCATTAAGGACGTCGATGGCAAGCGTGGTGCGGTCTATCGATTCGACGTCGCCGCCGGCAAGCTGCTCGATTGGCGCGACCTCGACGCGGTCGCCGGAACCTCGACCCAGCGTCCCGAGGATAAGTCGGTGTGGATCGTCGTCGGCAAGAGGCTCGTGCGCGTCGATCCGACGACGTTGGAAGTGACCACGGTGGGGACGCTCTTCGACGTCGCGGCCGAGATCACTCGGCTCGTCTGGCAACAAGGGGAGCTGTACTCGACAGCCGGGCCCGAGTTACGACGGGTAGCCCTCCCGCGATGACCGAGCTCGCACGAACAAATGTGCCGCCCCCCGAGGTCAGACTCGTGCGGATCGAGCCGCATCGTGGTTGGGTTTCACTCAAGCTCGGTGAGCTGTGGACGGCGCGCGAGCTGGTGATGTTCCTCGTCTGGCGCGACATCAAGGTTCGTTACAAACAGACCGCGCTCGGCGCTGCGTGGGCGGTGCTGCAACCGATCATGACGATGGTGGTGTTCAGCATCTTCTTCGGAAAGCTCGCCAAGCTGCCGTCCGATGGCGTGCCCTACCCGGTGTTCACGTTTGCCGCGCTGCTCCCATGGAACATGTTCGCCACCGGACTGACGAATGCGTCAGCCAGTCTCGTCGGCAACACCTCGTTGCTGAAAAAGGTATACGTCGCGCGACTCGCGATCCCGGTGTCAGCGGTGCTCGGCTGCGTCGTCGACTTTGCGATCGCATTGGTCGTGCTGTTCGTCCTGATGGCGGGATACGGCATCGCACCGTCGATCGAGGTGATCTATGTCGTGCCGCTCGCACTCCTCGCGCTCGCGACGGCACTGGGCACGGGCATCTGGCTCGCAGCGCTCAACGTGCGTTACCGCGATGTCAAGTACGTCGTCTCGTACCTCGTTCAGCTCTGGATGTTCGCCACCCCGATCGCTTATTCGAGCTCGCTGATCACCAAGCCATGGTTGCACACGGTGTTCGCGATCAACCCGATGGTGGGCGTCGTCGATGGGTTTCGCTGGGCGTTGTTAGGGACAGCTGCGCCGCGCGCGCTGCCGCTCTTGACATCGATCGGCGTGTCGCTCCTGATGCTGTTGAGCGGCATCATCTACTTCCGGAATACGGAGCGAACGTTCGCCGATGTCCTCTGACGCCACCGCTATCCGGGTCGAGGGGCTGTCGAAGTCGTACACCGTCGGCGTACAACGCAAGCGCCACGACTTGTTATCCAAGCGCATCTTGGAAGGTTTGCGCGGCGTGTTGCGTCGCAGCCGGTCGAGCGAAGCATCCACGCACTGGGCGCTGCGCGACATCTCGCTCGAGATCAAGCAAGGCGACGTCGTCGCTCTGATCGGCCACAACGGTGCGGGCAAGAGCACCCTGCTGAAGATCCTCGCGAACATCACCGAGCCGACGTCGGGTTTTGCCGAGTTGCGCGGCCGCGTCGGCTCGCTCCTCGAGGTCGGCACCGGCTTTCACCCCGAGCTCACAGGGCGCGAAAACGTATATCTCAACGGCGCAATCCTCGGCATGTCCCGGGTCGAGATCGCTCGCGACTTCGACGAGATCGTTGCATTTGCGGAGGTCGAGAAATTCATCGACACCCCAGTCAAACACTACTCGAGTGGCATGCACATGCGACTCGCGTTCTCCGTCGCGACGCAGCTGCGCCCAGAGATCCTATTGATCGACGAAGTGCTCGCGGTCGGTGATGCATATTTTCAGCGAAAATGCCTCCAACGCATTCAGGACGTCGGGCGCAGTGATCGGACGATCATCTTCGTCAGCCACAATATGGCGGCGATACGTTCGATCTGTCGCACCGCGATCGAGCTCCAAGGCGGCGAGATCGTGGCGCGCGGCGAGGTGGCATCGGTGGTCGATGCCTACCTATCACGCCAGCACGCGACAAGTATTGCAGTGCAGACCGCCGAATCCGATAGCTTCCGGCTCGAGAACGTCGAGCTGCGCGCGCCCGACGGAGCGATCATCAAGCCGTTCGAAGTGATGCAGATCCGCGTCCGCCTCGTCGCGAGGCGTGATGTCGCGGAGCCGGGCCTCGTGGCAAAACTGCTTACCGCAAATCACGAGAGGATCACCGGTCTAGACTTCTGGAACTTCGGCTCGATCGGTCCTATGAGCGCCGGTGAAACGCGCGACATCGGCTTCGACATCGAGGCGCTGCCGCTCCTACCCGGGACGTACTTCGTCGAGTTCGAGGTCAAGACGAAGGCGCGTGCGACCGAGCAGATGTCGCAGCTATTCCCGTTCGAGGTCGCGGAGACTCCTGTGTTCGGAACGCGCAAGCCTCAAGCGAAGCACGGCAGTATCGCGCTCAGGGTCCGCGTCGTCGGAGGGCGCTCGGATTGAAGCGTCTCGCACTGCTCGTCGTGGGTGTGAAATGGCCCCCGGAGTCTTTCATCTGGCGACGCCTCGTCCAACTCTCGGCGAAGGGAGTCGAGGTCTCGGTCGCGACACCGACTCCCGGAGCGCGGCCGATCTCGACGGCTCCGGATGTGCGACCGATCCCGATTCCCGATTACCGCGCTTCGATCGCGAGCACGGTGCCTCGGTTGGTCGCACAAGGTGTTGCCAGTGCGGTCCGTTCGGCGCGAGGACGCAGCTGGATGGCCAGCGCGCTCCGCCGGGGCCCGACTCGCGCAAACTATAGCGAGCTGCGTCGATTCTTACCGCTGATCGACCGTCGGCCCGACGTCGTCCACTTCGAGTGGATCACCGCCGCTATCGACCATCTGCCGCTGTGGTCGGTATGGAATGTGCCGGTCGTCGTCAGCTGTCGCGGCACGCAAGTCAACGTCCGCGCACTCGCCGAGCCCGAGCTCGCGATGCGGATGCGCGATGTGTTCGCACGCGCGACTGCCGTACATTGTGTGTCCCGCGCGATCCGCGACGTCGCGGTTCCTTTGGGCCTCGAGCCCGCGAAAGCAGTCGTGATCCCTCCGGCGGTCGACCCCTCGGTTTTCTCGCCGGCGAGCGCCCCGCGTCGGCCCGACGGAGTGTTTCGGATCGCAGCGATCGGGTCGTGGACGTGGCCCAAGGGCCACGAGTACATGCTGCTCGCGATACGCGGTCTACTCGATCGCGGCATCCGAGCGAAGGTCGTGATCGTCGGAACCGGGCCCGACCACCAACGGCTGCGCTTCACGATCAACGATCTCGGCCTCGATGATCATGTCGAGCTCGTCGGCGCGCTCGCTCCGAAGGACGTCGTCGCGACGCTACGTACGTGTGATGCACTGGTCCTAGCGAGCGTGTCCGAGGGAATCTCCAATGCGGTGCTCGAAGCGATGGCCTGCGGTCTCCCTGTCGTGACAACCGATTGCGGCGGCATGCGCGAGGTCGTCGACGACGGCGTCGAGGGTTACGTCGTCCCGGTGCGAGATCCGCACGCGATGACAGGCGCGCTCGAACGCCTAGCGGCCGAGCCGCGAGCCAGGGCAGAGATGGGGAACGCCGGCCGCCGGCGGATCGAGTCGGCGCACATGCTCTCCGCTCAGACCGAGCAGTTCCTGCAGCTCTACGATCGGATTCGCGCGTGACGCGGATCGCGATGATCGTGCCTTCGTTCCCGCGACTTTCGGAGACGTTCATCGTCAACAAGCTGCTCGGGTTGCTGGACCGCGGCTACGACGCTCACATCGTTTGCCACGCGAGCGAGGAACGTGAATGGCGACGGTTCCCTCAGCTCACCAGCCGCGAGTTGCGGAACCGGGTACACCTGACGTGGCCGATCGCACCGCGCTGGCGCGTACCGATGTCCGCGGTCGCCGCGGCGTGGTCGATCGGCGGGCGCGAACTGCGAGTCGCGACCCGATATGCGCGTCGGGCGTGGAAGACGTTCGGGCTCGCCGCGGCCAAGTCGCTCCTGCTCGAGGCTCGGCTGCTCGAGCTCGAGCCGGAGCTGCTCCATTTCGAGTTCGGCTCGGCCGCCCGGCAGCGAATCGTCATCAAGGATGTGATCGGAGCGCGAGTCATCGTGAGCTTTCGCGGTCACGATCTCAACTTCGTCGGACTCGACGATCCGCACCACTACGAGTCCGTCTGGCAACGCGCCGACGCGATTCACTGTCTCGGCGAGGATCTCTGGCGACAGGCGATCCTGCGCGGTTGTCCACCTACGATGAAGCATGCGCTGATCTCGCCCGCGGTAGACCTCGCGCGGTTCTCGTCGTTGTCTCCGCGCGACCCGGGCGAGGTCGGAACCGCAGGTCGGCCCCTGCGTGTCATCTGCATCGGGCGGCTCGACTGGACGAAAGGCTACGAGTACGCGCTGTCGGCTTTGCGTCGCGTGCTCGATGCAGGTGTCGCGTGCGAGCTACGCGTCATCGGCGGCGGTGAATTTCGCCCTGCTGTCGAGCACGCTCGCGCTCAGCTCGGCCTCGGAGCCGAGGTACAGCTGCTGGATGCCCTCGCGCCGGACGCGATCACGCAGCACCTCGGTTGGGCCGACGTGATGCTTCATCTGGCCGTTACCGAGGGGTTTTGCAACGCGGTGATCGAGGCCCAGGCATCGGGGATTCCGGTGGTTTGCTCGGACGCCGGTGGCTTACCGGAGAACGTCTCGCACGGTGAGACTGCCTTTGTCGTGGCGCGGCGCGACCCTCGCGCGGCGGCACATCATCTGGTCGCGCTCGCGGGCGACGGACAACTCCGTCACCGGTTAGGAGCGGCCGGCCAGCAACGCGCCCGCGTGCGCTATCGGCTTGACGACCAAATTGACTCCTTCGATCGGCTGTATCGAGAGGTCTTGAGCTCGAATGCGCGTTGATCTTTGCCTGATCGGTCCTGGCGATCGGTTCGAATGGCCGCATGGCGACATGATCGCCGCCGAGGCCACTCCGGCATCGGTCGCCGAGGCGATGACTGCCCAGCCGGCGCGGGATGCGAGCGCGTGTCTTTACTGGGACCCCGCGCTCGGGGTGCCTCGGATCGACGCGGCCTGGTTCGCGACGCTGCGCGCCGAGGTCATTCACGGCGGCCTCGCGCTCAGCACTGCCGGACAGCCGGCGATCATCGACTACGTGCATCCGACGTGGATGTGGAATCGCGATCCAGATGGCGCGATCGAGGCGACCTCGTGGCGAGCGAGCATGCGGGCATGTCTCGTCGCGACCGAGGTCGTGCGCCAGCTCGGAGGACTGCGTTGCGAATTCCGAACGCTCGAAGCGGCCGCTCTCGAGCTCGGCCACCGCTATTTGCGACGCGGCGCGTTCGTCCGCTACGACCCGAGGCTAGCACCGCGCGGTCAGCAAGGAGTCGCCGCGTCGCTACCACTGTTCGACGAGATCCTGTTCGCGCGACTGCGCTACGGCGATTTCTGGACGCGATGGGCGATCGGCCGCGCACTCGTCACGGGCGAGCTTCCCGTCACCCAACTCGGGGATGCGCGCGCCGCGTTTCGAGTTGGACGGTCGCCCGAGCGGAAGTTCGTGCGGGCTCGCGAACCGCTCGGCCACTCCGTCTCCAGAGAGGCACGCGTCTCAGTCGTCTTGCCGACGATCGAGCGCTACACGTATCTGCGCACTCTGCTCGCCCAACTGGAGACCCAGACCCACCGCGTTCACGAGGTCCTTATCGTCGACCAGACGACCGAGGCGAAGCGCGAGCACGGGCTCGTAGCGGAGTTCCCGACACTGCCGATCGTGCACGTGTTCAGAGACAACCCCGGACAGTGCAGCGCTCGCAATCACGCACTGCAGCTCGCGACAGGTGACTACGTGCTGTTCCTCGATGACGACAACGAGATCGACCCTCATCTGGTCGAGCGCCATCTCGCGTGTCTCGCCATGAATCGCGCTGAAGTGTCATGCGGCGTCTCCATCGAAGACGGCGCCGGTGCTCTCGAAGAGCACATGCTAATCGAGCGAGCGAGCGACGTGTTCTCGACGAACAACGCGATGGTCAAGCGCGACGCGTTGCGCGCTTCAGGACTATTCGACGTCGCCTATGATCGCCGACAATGCGAAGACGCCGACATCGGTGTTCGGCTCTATCTCGCTGGCGCGTTCGCCGTGCTCGACCCGCGCATGACGGTGATCCACCGCCACGCGCCGACCGGCGGATTGCGCGTTCATGGCACGCGCGTCGTCACTCGTGCTTCCTCGCGCACGAAGATCACCGATCGCAACCTGCCGAACCAATCCGAGGCGTACCTCGCGATGCGCTACTTCACCGCGCGCCAGGTACGGGAGATGTTGTTCTTGCGGACGTGGGGCACGATGCGAGTCAAAGGCGGATGGCTACGCCGCGGTATGAAGATGGCGTACTCGCTCGCCGTGTTGCCCGACACGATGCGTGTCGTTCGCGGCGCAGAGCGATCGGCGCGCGTCATGCTCGAAACGTTTCCGCAGATCGAGGAGCTCGACGTTAACGCTCGCCGATGAGAATCGCCAAGCGCTTGCCGTAGTCGCGCACGACTGATCGCAAGAATGACGTGCCCCCCATGCGCCACCGGCGGTGCAGGCGCACGAACAGATGCGCAGTCGAGCGCAGGGCGAGTCCACTGGCGCGTGCGCGATCGAGGAGTCGCACCGGCTCGCGGTCATACGCTAGCTCGTCGAGCTCGCGCTGAACAACGGCCTGACACAGCGCGAGCTCGGGTGAGGTCAACGTCTGCTGCCACCGCCCCACCGAGCTCGTGTAGATACCGTCCTTCGCCGGAGCGCCGTTCCATTCGGCGGAGTTCCCGCCGGTGGCGGCAAGCATTGCTGGCTCGAAGGGCATCTCCAGGAAATCACAGATCTGACGCAGCACCGACTCGGGATCCGCAACCAGGTGTTCGTACGAGATCCGCAACATCCGGTCGGGATGCTTCGCACGCGCCGCGCGACCGGCGGTGACCGCGGACTTCCAAGACAAGGCGTCCCACAGCGGGTCGTAAGCTTTTTCGAGGTGCTTGTACGCGCGCTCTTCGTCGCCATAGCGATCGGTCGACCAAACCGTCTCGCGGCGTGTCTTCTTCGACGCGAGAATGTCTCGAGGATCGCGCGTGATCTCTACGAACCTCGCGGTCGGGATCGATCGCAGGATCACCTCGATCTGAAATACGTGACTCGGCGTCTTCTCCATCCAACGCCCGCGACCGGCCCGCAAAGTCAGAAAATCAAACACGCGATAGAACACGTCGCCGTGGTCGCGACAATCGCCGACTGCGTCGAGCGCGGCACCGAGCAGGGCATGGTCGGAACCGGAAACGTGAGCGCCGTGGAGCTGCGCGAGTTGAAACCCGTCGAGCAGGTTCTCTAGAGTGAACCCGACGAGGGCGCGGCGGGTTTCGAGATCGCCTAGGTCCGCGAACCTGTCCCGTATCCGCGGTAGGAATTCGAAGTACTTCGATTCGCCCTTGCTCGTGAACAGGAGCGAGCTCTGGCCAAGCGCCTTGTAGAGCAAGGTCGTGCCGGAATGCATGTAACCGACGACGAAGATAGGAGAAGTCGAAGGCGGCATGCTGCGTGGCGTTGGCGAGCCCCATGTCTAGCTTCGCGTTTCGACCCTGTCAATCGTGTGTTAGTTTGCCGACTTGCTCACCGGCCTTGAACGCCGCACGCGCCCGGCGCACTAACCCTTACCGCTCTCGCTCATGGCCGAAACGATCTCCGCAGCCGCGCTGGTAGACGGACCAGAACCGGCGGCACTTCCAACGCCGCGTTACAAGACCGCGCTCGGTTTCGGGGTCTTCGTCGTGGGCCACATGGCGCTCGCGCTCGTCATGCGCCGCGCGCCGATACTCGGGGTCGCGCATGCCCTGTTGTGCTTGTTCGGTGGCGTATTCGTGGCGTTGCGCTACCCGGCGCGGGTCACCGCGTTGGTCATCGCCTACGCGTCTGCCTCGGAGGTGCTGTGGCGCATGACGCACGCAGCGTTGGTCTGGGAGTTTGGCAAGTACACCGTCTCCGCGATCATCATCGCTGCGCTGTTCCGCATGACCGCAAGACGAAATCGCGCTCCGGCGCTCATTTACCTCGTGCTGTTGTCGTTCTCGGTCGCGCTCACGGTCAGCGGCGCGACAGATCTCGATTACGCCAGACAGCTGATCAGCTTCAATCTATCGGGGCCGATCTCTCTCGCGCTCTGCATCATCTTCTTCTCGAATCTGAAGGTGACGGACAGCGATCTTCGCGAGCTGATGTTCATCGTGATCGGTCCGTTGGCGGGCATCGCGATGCTCGGGTTCTTCTCGATCAGCTCGCACGACAAGATCAGCTTTATCAACGCGTCGAATTCGGTCGCGAGCGGTGGCTTTGGTCCCAACCAAGTCTCCGCCGTGCTCGGCCTCGGCGTGTTGGTCATCGTACTACTGCAGCTGCAACGGAAGATGAGGTGGCAGCTGCGCCTGCCGCTGATCTTGCTGGCCGTGTTTTTCGCGGCTCAGTCAGCGATCACGTTCTCGCGCTCAGGTCTTGCGATGGCGTTTGCGAGCTCGCTCGCCGCGATCGCCTACCTCGCGCGAGATGGCCGAACTCGAATCACGATCATCCTGCTTGCAACCGTGCTCGCGCTCGTCGGCAAGTTCGTCGTCGTGCCCGAGCTCGAGACGCTCACCAAAGGTAAGTTCGAACAGCGTTACAGCGAGGTCGAGACCGATGGTCGCACGAAGCTCATGAGGTACGACTTGGAGATCTTCTCCGAGCACCCCTTGCTTGGCGTCGGTCCAGGTATGGCGACCGAGCTACGCGACGAGCTCGGCCACCTCGGCGCGGCTCACACCGAGTTCACGCGCATGCTCGCCGAACACGGTATCGCCGGCGCGATCGCATTGATCCTGATGGTCTCGATTTGGGTGCGAGTGTTCTTCGCGCCGAAGATCCTGCGCTACCGAGCGCTGGTCGCAGCGTTCTTGTCATGGGGAGTCCTGTTTTTGCTCATCGACGGCATGCGAACCGTGGCGCCGTCATTCGCGATCGGTGTCGCCTGCACGATCGCATATTCGTTCAATCCGAAGCGCGCCCTGAAAAGACGGCGACCGACGGCAGCTCGGATCTTTTCGTGATCGCGCACAGCGCCTTGTTCGCGAGCAATTTCCTGTCTGGTGCAGGGCTCAACCGCGGCTACTCGGAGGAGCTTGCCGATCGACTCGAAGCCCGCGGGTGGCAGATCACGCGGACGTCTGCAAAGCGCGCACGCACAGCACGCTTGATCGACATGGTCTACACCACCGTCGCGCAGCGTCGAGCGTACGAGCTTGCTCACATCGACGTGTTCTCGGGCCCATCGTTCGTCTGGGCCGAGGCCGTCTGTTCGACGCTCCGCACCCTGCGCAAGCCATACGTGCTGACGCTGCGCGGTGGGAATCTCCCAGTCTTCGCGCAACGCTGGCCGCGACGTACCCGTCGCCTATTCAACGCGGCTCGCCGCGTCACTGTTCCGTCGCGGTATTTGGGTGAAACCATGTCGCACTACCGGAGCGATCTTGCGGTCATTCCGAATGCGATCGACGTCGGTGCACATGCGTTCTCACTGCGGGCGTCGGCATCGCCGCGGCTGATCTGGGTCCGCGCGCTGCACGCCGTCTACAACCCGCTGCTCGCCGTCGAGGTGCTCGCACGTTTGGCACCACGGGGCGCCACGCTCGCGATGCTCGGGCCCGACAAGGACGGTTCGCGCGAGCTCGTCGCGAAGCGCGCAGCGGAGCTCGGCGTCAGCGATCGGTTAGAGCTCGTCGGACGAGTCAATAAGGCCGACATCCCGCGCTATCTGGCCAGCGCAGATATTTTTCTCAACACTACCAACATCGACAACACGCCGATCTCGGTGCTTGAAGCCATGGCGTCCGGCCTGTGCGTGGTCAGCACGTCGGTCGGTGGGATTCCGTTCTTGCTCACCCACGAACGTGACGCGTTGCTCGTCCCACGCGATGACGTCGCTGCGATGGTCGTTCAGGTCGAGAGAGTTCTCGACGAGCCGGCTCTGTCTCGGGCGCTCTCGGCCGCGGCGCGCTCGTTTGCTGAGCAGTTCGACTGGACGCGAGTGCTTCACACTTGGGAGCTCCTATTCGACGAGGTCCGCCGTGGTTGACCTCAAGAGGTGCCTCGATGTCGCTTTGGCGGCTACCGGGCTCTTCGCGACCGCGCCTCTCCTGGGCATGCTCGCTATCGCGATCAAATTGGACTCGCCCGGGCCCGTCGTATTTCT
Source organism: uncultured delta proteobacterium (assembly GCA_963848295.1). Classification (GTDB taxonomy): domain Bacteria; phylum Myxococcota_A; class Polyangia; order Haliangiales; family Haliangiaceae; genus JABFXX01. Next base: position 2,789,383 of record CAWKDB010000010.1, read on the forward strand.
GCATACGCGGGTCGGGCGTGGAGGCCGTGCGATCCGCGTCGCGAAATTACGCACGATGTCGATCCACGCCGACACGCTCGGCCCCGCAGTAACTGCCGCGAGAGATCCGCGGATCACGCGAGTTGGGCGCTTGCTTCGCAGCACCAAGCTCGACGAGTTGCCGCAACTTTGGAACGTCTTGCGCGGCGAGATGAGTCTCGTCGGGCCGCGCCCCGAGGTGAGGCACTACGTCGAGCGCTACGAACCGCGGTGGCAGCGGCTCCTGACCGTCAGGCCCGGGCTCACGGATGTCGCCTCGCTCGCGTTTCGCGATGAAGAGCGCCTCCTCTCCGACGCCCGCGACCGCGAACGAGCGTACCTGGAGATCGTGCTGCCACTAAAGCTCGAGCTCGCGCTGTACGGTATCGATCACGCATCGGTGATCGATGACTTGCTCGTCATCGGTCGTACTGCGGCCGCGTTGCTGCGTCGCGATCTCGAGGAGGGGCCGGTCGTGGCCGAAGCACGGCGACGAATCCAAGCACTCAACGAGGCGAGCGAATCGTGACCGACGCCCTACGGATCCCGTTCTTTCGCCCGAGCATCACGGAGCGCGAAGTCGAGGATGTCGCGAGCTGTTTGCGATCCGGCTGGCTGACGACCGGCAAGATCACACGTGACTTCGAGCAAGAGTTCGCTAGCTTCGTCGGTGCCAAGCACGCAGTCGCAGTCAACTCGTGTACCGCGGCACTTCACCTCGCGCTCGAAGCGGTCGGCGTTACACGAGGTGACCTCGTGCTCGTCCCGACGATGACGTTTGCCGCGACCGCCGAGGTGGTCCGCTACTTCGATGCCACCCCGGTGTTCGTCGATTGCGACGACACGACGCTGTGCATCGATGTCGGGGCCGCCGAGCGCACGATCGAAGCGCTGTGCTCGGGAACGCCGGTGAAAGGCGTCGCCCTACCTCATGGCCGACTGCGTGCGATCATCGCGATGCACTACGGTGGGCAGATGGCCGAGGTCGATCGCGTGCGCGAGCTCGCTGCGCGCTACGACCTCGCGGTGATCGAGGACGCGGCGCACACCCTGCCCGCTTTCGCGCTCGACGCTGACGGAAAACAATGGCGATCGGTCGGCACGACCGCCGACATTACGTGCTTTTCGTTCTATGCGAACAAATGCATTACCACCGGCGAGGGCGGCATGGCCGTCACCGACAACGCGGCGTTTGCAGACCGAATGCGATTGATGTCGCTGCACGGCATGTCGCACGACGCCTGGAAGCGCTACACGACGACGGGGTCCTGGTACTACGAAGTCGTCGCCCCCGGCTTCAAGTACAACATGACCGACATTGCGGCGGCGCTCGGTCGCGCACAGCTCGGTCGTGTCGACGAGCTCTGGGCGGCTCGCAAGTTCGTCGCTGCGGGATACCGAGAGGCGTTGTGCGACGTGCCTGGCATCGCGCTCCCGACCGAGCTCTCCGATCGTCGCCGCCACTCGTGGCACCTGTTTCAGATCCGGCTCGACGAGCGAGTGTGGCGCCAGGGTCGAGATCGCGTGATCGATCAACTCAAGGAGCTCGGGATAGGTACCTCGGTACACTGGCAGCCGCTTCACATGCAGCCGTATTATCGCGAACGGTACGGCCTGCAGCCCGATGATTTCCCTGTCTCGCGCCAGGCGTGGACCTCACTGATCAGCTTGCCAATCTACCCCGGTATGACGCGCGAGCAGATCGCGGAGGTCGCGAGCGCGCTTCGGTCGCTCCGTGAGTGAGCTCGTGATCAGACCCGTCGCGGACGCCGATCTCGAGGCTCTTGCTGCGATCCATACCCGCGCGTTTCCTGACAGCGCGATCACGGCGTTCGGACCGGCGATCGTGGAATCGTACTACCGTTGGCTGCTCGTGGGCCCGCACGACGCCGCCGTCATGGGCGCATGGCGCGATCAGCGTCTCGTAGGCTTCTGCGCCGCGGGAGTCTTTCACGGCGCGATGAACGGGTTCTTGCGTGCCAATCGCCTGCGGTTGCTTCGCCATCTGGTGACACATCCGAGCTTGGTCGCGAGTGAACTAGTGCGCGACCGAATTCGGAGCGCGGTCAAGATCACGTTCAAGTTCTCGCGCGCCATCCAGACGATGCGACCCGACGACAAGACGCCAGAATTCGGCGTGCTCTCGATCGCGACCGATCCGACGGTCCGGGGCTCGGGTGCCGGTCGAGCTCTGATGCAAGAAGCCGAGGCACGTGCACGCCGTGGAAATCACGGTCGCATGGTGCTCACGGTTCACCCGAACAACCTGGACGCGGTACGGTTCTACGAAGGTCTTGGGTGGAAACGCGCCACTGCGAACGGCAATACTTGGACCGGTATCATGCACCGGCCGCTAGAACCAAGAGATGGATAGGACATGAGGACCGACGAACGATCATCGGAACAGCAATTCGATCGCGAAGCCCACGAATATGCGGGACGCTACGAGGCGCACGATCCCGGCGGCCATTCGTTCCGGGCGCGCCGCGATCAGACGCGCGACCTGCTAGGGGGCGGACCGCTCGGCGACCTCCTCGACGTCGGCGGTGCGTCGGGTGTCTACTACCACACGTTCCGCGATCAAGCGCGGAGCTATCACATCCTCGATATCAGCAGCGAGATGATCGAGCTCGCCAAGAAACTCGACGATGGGCGCGGCAAGCTGCATCTGCACGTCGCATCCGCGTACCAGCTGCCTTTCCCCGAGGCGAGCTTCGACACGGTGATCGGCATGGGCCTGCTCGAATACCTCGACGAGCCGTGGCGAGCGCTCGCCGACATGATGCGTGTGGCCCGGCCGGGTGGAACGGTGACCGTCTCCTTCCCCAACGCCGAGAGCGTGATGCGGCGCACGAGCCGCCACATTTATCGTGCGATGGGCCGACCGGTCACGAAGCGGCACTTCACGGCTTGCCAGGTCCACGACGAGGGTCAACGGCTGGGCCTGGAGATCGTGACCACGCGTGGATACAACGCGCAAGTCCTTCCGTTCTACTGGCGCGTCAAGCCAATCGCGACCGCGCTCGCCGAGACACTCGAGCCGCTGCTCAACCGTTTCGGCAGCTTGTGGGGCAGCTCGTTCATCGTGCAGTTCCGCAAACCGCCGCAACGCAGCTAGTCGTACAAGGTGCTGAGGGTCGCGCTCTCGTTCGACTACGACTCGCCGGCGGGCTACCGGCAGTCGTTCCACATGCGCAGCTTTCCGATGAATGCGGACCAACTCGGCGCGGACGAGCTCGCTCGAGTCCTCGACGGTGAAGGTGTCAAGGCGACATTCGGCATCGTCGCCGTGGCGGCTCTCGACGGTGAAGCGCCCGAACACTGCCCCGATCAGATTCGTCGGTTGCACCGCGCCGGGCACGAGATCGCGTCTCACTCGCTGACCCACCGCTATTTGCCGTCCGCGACGCTCGCGGAGTTGAGAGGCGAGCTCGCGGAATCGCGACGGGTGCTCGAGGCGTGCATCGGCGCGAGCGTTCGCGGGTTTATCCCGCCGTTCAACCGCCCGATGCACTTTCCGGCGCGGCTCGCGTTCAGTCCGACCGAGGTATTCGGACTACTCGGGCGCGGACGCGGACGGCAATCTCTGCCGACGCTGCTGCGCGAAGCGGCGAGTGCGGGATTCATGTGGTCGCGCGTCAGCTTTTCCAACAAGCTTCATGCACTTGAGAAACGACTGCACTTGCGAAAGGACACGCCGCGACCGAATGCCTTCAAGCAAGGTGGGCTGGTAGCGATTCCGAACGCGATGACCGGCTTCGGCGCGCCTGCGAAGGACTTGGTTCGATCACGGCTCGCACACGGCGGCGCGATCGCGTTGTCAGGTCACCCCAACCAAGCGTACTCGGACAACGATCAGCACGCGAAGCGGCTCGCAGAGCTGATCGCGGCGTTCAAGGTCGAGCGCGACCGCGGTGACCTCGAGTTCTGCACGATGGCCGAGCTCGCGGCGACGGTCCAAGTTTAGGCGCGCTCGAACATGACGATGCGCTCGGGACCGCGCGCGGCGAGCCACGGCGCGCGCGCCGTATAAGCCTGCAATTGATACAGCCATTCGTTCGGCAACCGGCCCAGTCCCGGCAGCGCGGTCCAATACCGACGTTCGGCAACGACGCGCAGACCGCAGCGCTCGGCGAGCATGCGGATCTCCGCGTGCGAGGTCGGCAGAGGTACGTAGTCGCGGCCGCCACTGAGTTGGAGCTTCGCGAGATAAAACGCGCGGAGCGCTTTGCTGACGATCGAATCTGCGTCGGTGAGTTGCAAGATCACGCGTCCATGTGGAATCACTAGCTGCGCGAGCTTGTCGATCGCGGTGGCGAGCGGACGCATGTGAGCTAGGAGTCCGAGTGCGAGCACGAGGTCGAACGCTCGCGCGGGCGCGAAACTCAGCGCGTCGCCGTGGTACCAGGTCACCTTCCCAGCGGCGATCTCGTCGAGGCCGCGACGCGCCTCGCTTAGCATGCCCTCGCTGGCATCGACCCAGGTGAGGCCCGCGCACTCGGGAAGAAACTGGCTCGAGATCCGTCCGTCGCCACAACCGAGATCCACGACCTGTAAGCCGCGCGCGCTACCGACCAGTTCACGTACAAGCTCTTGCCGCAGCGCGACGTTGAAGTCCTTTGCGAGGTACCGACGAGGATCCGCGAACAGTCGCCGGACGTTAGCTTCGTGCGCGTCAGTTCGGTGCGATCGCTTCATCGACGTCAACGGCATCATCGAGCGTTCGGATGGGCCCGTTCAACTGATACTCGGGTACGATCTCGCATAGCCGACCGCGGATCTGTTGCGCATCGGCACCATCGTTCGCGACGGCCATGAGGCCGTCGATCGCTTGGAGCACTTGAGCCCACTCGTGCGGGTTGATCCGGCCGATATAGATCTTTGGGTGTTTGGTCTTGTCGGCCTTTTCGCTATCAGTCGCGAGCTCCTCCCGCAGCTTCTCGCCCGGTCGAACGCCCGTGTACTTGACCTCGATGTCGATCCCCGGGCGCAGACCGGAGAGTGAGATCAAGTCGTGTGCGAGATCGACGATCCGAACTGGCTTGCCCATGTCGAGAATGAAGATCTCGCCGCCGCTCCCCATCGCGCCGGCCTGGAGCACGAGTTGGCTCGCCTCGCGGATCGTCATGAAGTACCGGGTCATGTCGGGATGCGTGACCGTGACAGGTCCACCGCGCGATATCTGTTCGCGGAAGATCGGCACCGCGCTTCCAGCGGACCCAAGCACGTTGCCGAATCGGACGGTGACGTAGCGAGTTTTGCTCCGTTGCGACATCGCCTGCGTATAGATCTCGGCCACGCGCTTCGACGCCCCCATTACCGACGATGGGTTCACTGCTTTGTCCGTCGAGATCAAGACGAACCGCTCGACACCAAACCGGTGCGAGAGATCGGCGACGACGCGAGTGCCGCCGATGTTGTTCTTGACAGCCTCGCCCGGGTTCCATTCCATCATCGGCACGTGCTTGTGAGCGGCGGCATGGAACACCAGGTCCGGCTTGAAGGCCTCGAACAACCCGATCATGCGCGGCTCGTCGGAGACATCGGCGACGCGAGGATCAAGTGCGACGTGAGGGAAAGCCGCGACGAGCTCGCGATGAATCTCGAACAACGCGTTCTCGAACCGTTCGACCAGCACCAGGCGTTGTGGGCCGAACTGGCACAGGATCCGGCACAGGTCCGAGCCGATGCTGCCACCGGCGCCGGTCACGAACACGACGCGACCACGGATCGTCGCACCGATATTCTCTTCGTCGAGTGCGACCGGTTCGCGCCCGAGCAAGTCTTCGATTGCTACCTCGCGGATCCGCGACAGGTTCACGTTGTTGCCGACGAGCTCGTAGATGCCGGGAATGATCTTGGTTTCGAGCCCTGCGTCGCGGCATAGCTGGTTGATCCGCCGGATCTGCGCGCCGGACGCATTTGCGATCGCGATCAGCGCACGCCTTGCACGCATCCGCTGGGCAATCTCGGCAACATCCGAAGTGCTACCGAGCACGCGTAATCCGGCGATCTGCGTTCCGATCTTGAGCGGGTCGTCATCGAGATATCCAACCGCTTGCAGGCCCAGATCTGGGCGACGTGCCAATTCGTGGGCGACGAGCACGCCGGCCTGACCCGCGCCGATCAACAACGCGCGATGCCGAATGCCCTCGGTGCGCCGCGTGCCACGCTCGATCACTTCGGCGCGAATGCGCCAGGCGCCGCGCACGCCAACTAACCCGACGAACGCGAGGATCAGATCCATCGCGATGACCCCGAGCGGAATCGCGAAGATGGCCTGGCCGAGCTGCGGCAGCACGAGTCGGAACACCACAAGCACGCCGGTCGACGCCGCGACCGCTATGGCGACCCGCAACGTGTCTCGGATGTTGATGTAGCGCCACGACATGCGCGGTACATCGAACGCCCGAAGCCCGAAGTACTGGACCAGCGCGACGTACGGCCAATTGAACAGCAGGACGTTCAGACCGCTACGCGGGATCTGGAACTCGAATCGGAACAGAAACGCGAGCCAATAGGCGATGGACAGCACGACGAAATCGAGCGCGGTGCGAAGGCTCTGGCTCAGAAAACGCGGCATGTACGGCGGGGATTAGTTGCAGCAGAACTAGTCAGTGTTCAGCGCCGCGGACACTAGCCGATCACCCGACCGGTTCGCACATGTAACGCACACGGGAGCGCGTAGATGGCCACCCGAATTGATGTTTTTCGCCCCAAGTCAGGCGATCCGTGCGCTGGCGTCGCGGTTTGCGCTAGCTTGGGACCGTGGCTGGCTTAGCGGACCGGATCTACGCCCGCTCTCCGGTAGTCCTTCAGCATGCGATGGTCTCGGCTTTCGGGGCGCGATGGCGTTGGCGGCGGTTTGGCCCGGGGTTCGGAGCGGAGCGCGACGGCTTCATCGCGCGCGAGACTTACACGGCGGATGAATGGCGCGACTATCAAACACACGCGCTGCGAGAGCTGATCACGCTCGCTGCGTCTCGGATTCCGTATTACCAGCGCGCGTGGCGAGGTCTGGGCCTGACCGGCAGTTCGATCGCACGCTTCGAGCTTGGAGACCTCGCGGCGTTGCCAATCCTCGAAAAAGACGCGCCCCGAGCCGAGCCGGAAGCGTTTTGTGTGGACGGCGTCCCGCCGCGCGGGGCGGTGATCTCGTCCGACTAGCGGATCGACTGGGACGCCGGTTCGCGTATTCGTGACGAACCGCGAGCTCCGCCGGTCGCTCGCGCTGCGCGAGGCGCGGAGCTGTCGTCCGGCCGGGGTTTCGTTCTCGATGCCTCGAGCGACGTTTAGCGGTCGGCTGGTCGAGCCACGGGCCGATTCATCCGGCCCGTTCCACCGCTTCAATCTGTTCGAACGCCAAGTCTATTTCTCCGCGTTTCATCTCGCTCCCAAGAATGCGGTCGCCTATGTCGAGCCGTTGCGCCGCCACGGCGTGGTGTGGGGCACCGGTTACACCCACGCGTGGGAAGAGCTGGCTGGGTTCATGATCGAGCAAGGCATCGCGCCGCCGCCGCTGCTGAAAGCGATCATCACGACGAGCGAGAAGTTGACGTCTGCGGGACGAGCGACGATCGAGCGCGCGTTTGGTTGCCGCGTGTTTCAGGAATACGGCACGGTCGAAGACGCGCTGTTCGCGAGCGAGCACGCGGACGGTCGACTTCGCCTGTCGCCCGACGCGGGCATCTTGGAGTTGCGGCGCGGCGACGGAACGATTGTCGCGCCGACATCGAGCGACGAAGGCGAGACGATCACGACGAGCTTCATACGTCGCGGTCAGCTGTTCATTCGCTACCGACTCGGTGACGTCGCGGCGTGGGATCAGGCTCCCGATCCGTCGGGTCTCGCTCTGCCGATCCTGGCTGACGTCGTCGGACGTCTCGAGGATATCGTCGAGGCCCCCGACGGCCGGCGCACGGTTCGCTTCCACGGCATCTTCACCGAGCTCCCAGGAGTGCGCGAGGCCCAGGTCGTGCAAATCGCGCGCGATCGGCTGCGCATCCGCGTGGTCCCGACTGCTCAGTTCACCGATGCGACCGTGCGCGATATCATCTCGCGCGTCCACGCCCGGCTGACCGACGCGATGCACGTCGAGGTCGAGCGCGTCGACGCGATCGCACGCACGAGTGCCGGCAAGTTTCGCGCGGTGATCAACGAGATGCCACGCTAGTCATTCGTAGCGCCTGTAGCGTTTTCGCGATCCACGGCCGGCCCGCCGAGCGGTCGGGGGTGCCGCGGAGCGTCGCGGCGGCGAGGTCGCGGTGGCCCTCGGCGGCGAGGAGCGCGGCGAACTCGCAGAGCTGCCAGGTCGCGAAGTACGGGCACGTGATACGCGGCGAAGAAGTCGACGGGCAGCGCGTAGACGGCCTCGTCGAGCTTGCTGCGATCGGCGAAGCCGGTGCCGGCGACGACGCAGCCGCCGCCGAAGAACTGCGGCGCGGGCGCGGACGAGCGCGGCGAGCGAGCGCGGCGCGCCGTACGCCGGCGCGGTCGGGGTCGCCGCGGCGGCGAGCGCGTCGAGCTGCGCGGCGATCGGCTCGGCGTTCGCCGGATCGATCACGCCGGCGACGAACAGGCACGCGCCGCGTTCGCGCGCGGCGTCGTCGGCGCCGCCCGGCAGGCACGGCGCGACGGTGGCGCGCGCGAGGTCGAGGTCGCCGTCGATCCACTGCAGCATCGCGAGCGCGGCGCGGCGCAGCGGGCGGCGCGATGGGCCGGCTTTGTCGAGCGCGCGCTGGTAGAGCTCCTTCGCGCGCGCGTGATCGCCGCGCAGCGCGAGCACCTTCGCGAGGCCGGCGAGGGTGTCTTCGCCTTCGCTGAGGCGCACCGCGTCTTCGGCGGCGGCGACGGCTTCGTCGAGCTTGCCGGCGGCGGCGAGGGTCGTCGCGTAGACGCCGACCGCATCGGCCTCGCCGGGGAACGCGTCGCGGTACAGCTTGCCGATCGCGAGCGCCTCGTCCGGTTGGTCGAGGTAGAGCAGCACCGACGAGTCGTGGTCGTAGATCCGACCGCGGAATTGCTCGGCGGGCTCGGCGAGCAGCGCGCGATACTCGTCGCGCGCCGCTGTCGTAGTGGCCCGCGCGCCAGTCGAGCTCGGCGGTCCAGAACGCGAGCTCGCGATCGGCGGGGGCGCCCGAGGCGACGAGCGCGGCGCGCGCGGCGACCGGGCCACTCTCGACCAGCGCGATCGCGGCGTCGAGCAGCGCGCGGTCTTTGCCGTGCTCGCTCGTCGCAGGGCGCGCGCGACTCGCCGCGGCCAGCGCGGTCTGGCGATCGGCGAGCGAGGCGCCGCCGAACAGCAGCATGTACGCGTTCGCGCGCGGATGCTCGGGCGACACCGCGAGCGCGGCGCGCAGCGACGACAGCGCCTTCTCGTTGTAGAACACGTCGTATTCCTCGAGCGCGTGCTGGACGTACTCGTCGCCCGGACCGAGCGGCGCGACGCGATGAGCGCGCCACCACCACGCGCCGACTGCGAGCGCGACGACCGCGATCAGCCGCGCTCGCGATCATCGGGCCGCGGCGGATGCGCGGTGCCGCCAGCGCATCGCGCTCGGCCGCGATCGCATCGCGGAGCTCGACCATCGACGGATAGCGCGCCGCCGGATCCTTCGCGAGGGCGCGCATCGCGATCGCGGCGACCGCAGGCGGCACCTTTGCGAGCGGCGGCGGTGGCTCGCTCGCGATCTTGGCGAACAGCTCGTCGATCGATCCGGTCGCGGCGAACGCGGGCTTGCCGGCGAGGATCTCGTACGCGAGCATGCCGAGCGAGTAGACCTCGCTGCGCTCGTCGGGGACGCCGCCCGCGACTTGCTCGGGCGACATGTACATCGGCGTCCCGATCAGCGAGCCGGCTTGGGTCTCGTAGCTCACCGGCGACAGCGTCGCGTCGAGCGCGATCGCCTGTGGCGAGGGTCCGGAGGCGGCCGCCGGCGCCGGCGACGAGCCGTCGCGCAGCTTCGCGAGGCCGAAGTCCAGCACCTTGACGCCGCCGTCGTTCGCGATCATCACGTTCGCCGCTTTGAGATCGCGATGCAGGATGCCGCGCGCGTGAGCGGCGACGAGCGCATCGGCGATCCCCGCGATCCATTTCAGGCCGACCGCGAGCTCGGGCGCGCCCGACTTGCGCAGCACGTCGTTGAGCGTGCGGCCCTCGACGAGCTCCATCACGAGGATGTCGCTGCCGCCCTGGTCGTGCTCGACGATGTCGAACAACGTGACGACGTTCGCGTGGCGGATCGCGGCGGCGGCGCGCGCTTCGCGCAGCACGCGCACGCGGTGTTCGGCGTCGCTCGCGAGATCGGGCACGAGCACCTTGACCGCGACGTAGCGATCGAGCCGCTCGTCGCGCGCGCGCCACACCTCGCCCATCGCGCCTTTGCCGAGCTGCGAGACGAACCGATACGGTCCGATCAGATCGCCGGGCTCGGGCACGGGCGCATCGTACCGCGCTACGGCGTCACGACGGAGATCGACGGCGATGAGGTCACGCCCGGCACCGCGACGTTCGCGCGGATGTAGCCGATACCGCCGCCGCCGCCCCCGCCCGAGACCCCCGCGTTGGCCGTGCCGTTCGTCGCCGCGATCGCCGCCGCCGCGCCGTTGCCACCCTCGACCAAGTACATGCCACCGAGCGCCGGCGTCGTCGGCGCTGCTTCCGACGGATCATGGCCATCGGTGCCAGAGTCCTGCGAGTCGCCCGCGCTCGTCCCGCCACCGCCGTTCGCCATCACCGCGCCACCGGTCGCGCCGATCACCGGCGCATAGAGCACGAGCATGCCGCCCGTGCCGCCGCCGCTGCCACCGGTGCCGAGCCCGGAGGTCAAGCCCCCTGCCCCGGACACGTCGATCAGCCCGGTCGGCTCGATCGCGATCGCGGTGCCGGCGACGAGGTAGACCGCGCCGCCGCCCGGTCCGGGATTCGACGTGTCACCGATTCCCGGAAGCGAGCCGTGCTGGCCGGAGCAACCGCCGCGCAACGTCGTCGGTGGCGCGAGCGCGGTCCCGGGTTGGCCGCCGACGTTCATGCCCGACTTGCCGCCGTGCCCGCCTTCGTCGACGAACGAGCCTCCCGCGCCGCCGCCCGCTTCGCCCGGGCCACTGCCGGTCGGAGTCTGCGCGAACGGGTTGCAGGGTCCGGCGGCGCTGGCCGGCCCGGTCTTGGGATCAGTCACGTTGCGGCTCGCGGCATCGAGCGTGCCTGCGATCGTCAGCGTGCCGGTCGCGACGACGACGAGCGGTCGCGATCCGGTCACCGCGATCGTGCCGTTGCCGCCGATCGTGACGTCGGTGCCGATCACGAAGCACGCGTCCGGTTGCGCCGGCGTCCAGCCGGGCGGTTGCGTGTTCGCGCACTCGACGCTCGTCGTGGTGTCGAGCGCGGTCGGTAGCGTCGCGGGTGCGATCGGCAGCGTGGCGAGGCAGACGGCGAACGAGCCCGAGCCGAAGCACTGTTGCGCATCGGCCGGAGGACCATCGTTCGCGGCATCGCCGGCGACATCCGCCTCGCCGCCGTCGCGCAGCCGCGGCGAATCGATGCCGAACACCTCGCGGCAACCGGGAAGCGCGGCGAACGCCAGGGCGATGACGAGCCGGCGCGTGCGCACGTCACCATGATACGCCCCGCGTGCGGTCAAGGCGCCAGGAAATCGACGAGCGCCTTCGCGAAGTCGTCGGGGTCTTGCCACAGCGCGAAGTGCGACGTGTCCTTGAAGACGATCAGCTTGGCGTTCGGGATCAGCTTCGCCATCTCCTCGACCTGATCGAGCACGATCACCTCGTCGTGATCGCCATCGGCGACGATGGTCGGCGCCTTGATCGCGCGCAGCTGATCCTTCGTGAAGCCCATCGGGTTGCGCCACACCGGCAGCATCCAGTCGACGAGCGCGTCGAACTGCTTCGGCGTCGCGGACATCCGCTCGTAGTCGACGCGGCACTTCGCGGCGTAGCCGGTGAACGTCGCGGACCGGGCATTGCCTCGCGGCTTCGAGCCGTTCGCGTCGTAGTTCGTGCCGAACACGAACAGCTTGGCGACCCGATCGGGATGGCTGATCGCGAGCTTGAGCGCGATCTCGCCGCCGTCGCTCCAGCCGACGAACGACGCGCGTGCGATCGAGAGATGATCCATCACCGCGAGCACGTCGTCGGCCATCACGTCATAGCTCGGCGCGGCCTTCGTGCGCGTGCTCCGGCCCTGACCGCGACTGTCGATCACGATCACGCCGAGCTTGTCGACGAGCGCGGGGAGCTCGAACGCCCAGTGATCGGAGTTGCCGAGGCCACCGTGCAGCAAGACCACCGGCGGGTTGGTCGCGACGCCGTAGCGCGCGTAGTAGATGTGCGCGCCCGCCGAGTCGACGGTCCCGTGATCGACCGCGGCGGGCATCGCCGGCGGCAGCGGCAGCTCTTGCCACCTCGGCTTCGGCGTGGCGAACGCTCGCGCGGCGACGCCGAGCGCAAACATCACGACCAGCGGGATCCTCACCCATCGATCATGGCGCACACCGCGCTCGATGTCTCTAGTGGACGAGCGCGAGCGTCAGCTTCATCGTCTGCTCGATCGGCGAGCCGGCCTTGTCGTGCGGCGGCACGAATCGCCACCGCATCATCTCGCCGGTGATGCACGCGTCGACCTGCGGCGACACGCCCGACGCCGACGGGTCGGTGACGTGGCCGTTCTCCGCGACGGTGAACTCGAGCGCGACGCTGCCGGCGAGCCCGCGGTCGCCGGACAGGCCCGCGTCGTAGCAGCGCATCAGGCCTGCCAAGTACAAGCTGTTGATCTTGTCGAGCACGGCTTGCGGCAGCAGCGTCGTCCTGAGGTCGGTGTGGATCGGACCGACGTCGATCCGCGGGCCGATCGTCTCGGGGCGGTGATGCGTGATGGCGTAGCGCGGATCGTCGACCGCGTGGTCGTGGCGGTCGGTGCCGATCCGCGGGCCAACGCCGGGTCGCGACGTGTGGCCGTTGTCGCCGATCGTGATGACGTGATGGGAGGCGTCCTCGATCTGCTTCTCGAGATCCGCGCCCGGGCTGCGCGGGTTGATCTCGGTCAGGCCATCGGGTCCGGCGTTCGGGCCGGTGAGGATCGCGGCCATCCGCGTCGCGTCGTCGAGGCTCGGCGGTGCCGGCGCGGCGTCCGGCGTGACGTGCGGCGCGTGATGGGGGACCGCGATCGGTGCTCGCGGGCCGTCGTGCTCGGGTGTCGCGAGGCCGGGCGCCGGCGTCTGGTCCGGCGGCAGGTCGACCGTCTCGATCACGTATTGCGCTTGCGCGATCGGCTCCATCACGTCGCGCTCGGGCGCATCGGTCGCCCACGCGCACGCCGCGATCGACATGTGAACGACGAGCGAGCCAGCGATGATCGTCGCGAGTCGGCCGTCGATCCGGTCGCTGAACCTGCCGCGAATCGATGCCGGCAGCCGCGGCGGCGGCACGAGCGGGCGCGCGGCGATATCCTGAAACAGCAGCGTCAGCTCGCCGAGCACGAGCTTGCCGCGCACGCCGTGGTCGAGCGCGACGTCACCGCCGGTGATCGCGGTCACGGCGGGGTCGCCGGAGCGACCGATCCGACCGGTCATCCCGGGCGGGAGTCGCAGCACGCCGCCGGCGACGAGCACGTGGTCGCGCGGCGCCGCGTCGACCGGGACCGACAGCTTGCAGCGCAGCGATTGGCCGAACGTGATCGGCGTGTTGCCGTCGAAGATCCGCTCCTCGACCAGCTGGCCGCCGAGCACCACACCGATGCGTAGACTTCGAGCCATCGGGTGACAACGCACCACCGAGGCATTCGATCTCTGGATTGCGATGACTCGGTGAACTGGACGACGGAAACCCCGCGTGGAAACCACCGGCTTGGGCGGTCCTCATCGGCTCCCCACGATCGTGCCCCTGTCGTAGGCTCTTGGTAGGATCATTAACATGGACCGCGTTGCTTTCGAGGCGGTGAGGGATATCCCAGGAAGCTGATCCGTGTCGACATCCGGCTCGCGGTACGCCGGCAGACCCAACCTTCGCTCGTCGCGGAGAACATCGTGATCGAGAACGACAGTGCCGTCGCGCTACGCTTGAACATCAACTACAACCCCGAGGTCGGATCCAAGACGTTCAACGTTACTGCTGGCGGCGTCGGACCGATCTGTCGTCTCGATGTTGACGGACCTGCGCACCGCCCCGCAGGCCGCAGTCACAAACACTCCCTACAGACCGATCGCTGCCCTGAGCGCAACCTGCCCGACAACGTGGACGACCGTGCCGATCTCGCCGGCAAGACCATCGCCGAGCTGTTTGCGATTTTCTGCCAGATGGCCGACATCACTCACCAAGGAACCTTCTTCCCCCCAACCACCTAGATGGCGAACATCCAAGACATCGAGCTGATCGCCGACGACCTATGCATGGTCCGTGGCAAGGACGTAGTCCCGAGGGGACACCTTCGACTTGAGACCAAGTTCCTGTACCCCGACCGCTCGTCAGTGGACCTGTTCGTGGTGAACGGCACCCAGCAGCAGCTGCTCACCGGCTCAGCGGTTCTGAGTGACCTCGGACAGACCACGTCCTGGCTGGCGGATGTCCAGGTCAGGCCGTGGCAGTCGAAGAAGCGCCAGCGATTCCTAGAAGACGCGATCTATGTCCTCGGCATCAGGCAGAACGGTGGCGCGCTGGAGACGGAGTTCGCGCCGAATCACCAGGAGCTGGAGGACGCCGTGGTTCGCCTTGGTCAGGCGTGCGTCCGGGTAGCTGACCTGTCCTTCACGCGACGCAGCAGCCTCGTAGTCACCGCGACAGATGAGGTCGAGGAGCTGATCTCCGACGCCGACCTCGCGTACCAGGCCAACGCGCCGCTACAGGGTCGGCACGGCAACGTCGTGGTCGTCGACTTCCTGGTCGAGGGTCGCCGCCGGAAGTCCGCGGTTCTAACGCTCGCGGCGCAATCGGCAGCAACGGCGCACACGGCGGCCAACGAGGTCTTCCGAAAGCACTACGACCTCGACACGCCTCAGCGCGGCGAGCAACGCGTCACCGTGTACGACGACCGCAACGACGTGTATCGGTCGGAGGATATCGACCGCCTTCGTGACGTGTGCGAAGTGATACCGCTCTCGGCACGGCAGGATGTCGTGGCGCTGCTCGCCGCGTAGCGGACGTCTCCGACGCGGCTTTGCCAGGTCCTTTGCCTACGGCCTTGCTCCCCACTGGACGATGGTGACCGAGACGGATATACATCTGTGATTGCGGACGTACCGTCAGTCGCACCTGCTCGCGCTCGAGGATGAAGCCGTCCACGTGATGCGCGAGCTCGCGGCCGAACGCGAGCGGCCGTGTTTGCTGTTCTCGGGCGGCAAGGACTCGATCGTGCTGCTCCGGCTCGCCGAGAAGGCGTTCCGGCCGGCGCGGTTTCCGTTCCCGCTGTTGCATGTCGACACCGGCCACAACTTCCCCGAGACGCTGGTGTTTCGCGATCGCACCGTCGCGGAGCTCGGCGAGCGGCTGATCGTCGCGAAGCGTCCAGGACTCGATCGATCGCGGGCGCGTCACCGAAGAGAAAGGCCCGCGAGCCTCGCGCAATCGGTTGCAGACGACGACGTTGCTCGACGCGATCGAGGAGCATCAGTTCGATGCCGCGATCGGCGGCGCCCGGCGCGATGAAGAGCGCGCGCGTGCCAAGGAGCGGATGTTTTCGCACCGCGACGAGTTCGGTCAGTGGGATCCGAAGAAGCAGCGCCCGGAGCTGTGGTCGCTGTACAACGGGCGGGTGCGGCGCGGCGAGCACCTCCGCGTGTTCCCGCTGTCGAACTGGACCGAGCTCGATGTCTGGGAGTACGTCCGGCTCGAGAACATTCCGCTGCCGGCGATCTACTACGCGCACGAGCGCGACGTGTTCGAGCGCGACGGCATGTTCTACGCGGCGAACCCGTACGTCACGCTGCTCCCCGGCGAGTCGATCCGCAACGAGGTCGTCCGGTTTCGCACGATCGGCGACATGACCTGCACCGGCGCGGTGCGATCCCCGGCCAAGACGCTCGACGAAGTGATCGCCGAGGTCGCCGCGGCCCGCATCACCGAGCGCGGCGCGACCAGGGCCGACGATCGCTTCACCGAGGCGGCGATGGAAGACCGCAAGCGCGAGGGCTACTTCTGATGGCGCCGCAGCCGTGCGTCGAGCGCAGCGAGATGCCTGCCGAGCGGGGCCGCGGCGAGCATGCGAGCCGCTCCGGGGTAGCACCCGCGAGGCAGAGGCGAGGCGGAAGATGACGGCCGGTACCGACGACGATGCCGAGCTGCTCCGGTTCTCGACCGCGGGCTCGGTCGACGACGGCAAGTCGACGCTGATCGGCCGCCTGCTGTACGACACGAAGACCGCGTTCGAGGATCAGCTGCAGCACGTCGCCGACGTGTCGCGCCGCCGCGGCGACGAGCGCACGAACCTCGCGCTCCTGACCGATGGTCTGCGCGCCGAGCGCGAGCAAGGCATCACGATCGACGTCGCGTATCGCTACTTCGCGACGAAGCGGCGCAAGTTCATCATCGCCGACACCCCCGGCCACGTGCAGTACACGCGCAACATGGTGACCGGCGCCTCGACCGCGAGCTTGTCGATCATCCTGGTCGATGCGCGCCATGGCCTGGTCGAGCAGTCGCGCCGCCACGCGTTCATCGCGTCGCTGCTGCGCATCCCGCACCTCGTGTTCGCGGTCAACAAGATGGATCTCGTCGGCTGGAGCGAGGACAAGTTCCTCGAGATCGAGCAGCAGTTCCGCGACTTCGCGGCGCGGCTCGACGTGCAAGACATCGCGTTCATCCCGATCAGCGCGCTCACCGGCGCGAACGTCGTCGATCGCAGCGCCGAGATGCCCTGGTACCACGGCCCGACGCTGCTCTATCACCTCGAGACCGTGCACATCACGAGTGATCGCAACCTGATCGATGTCCGGTTTCCGGTCCAGTGGGTGATCCGGCCGCAGTCGGACGAGTTCCCCGACTATCGCGGCTACGCCGGTCAGGTCGCCGGTGGCGTGCTGCGCACCGGCGACGAGGTGGTCGCGTTGCCGAGCGGGCTGGCGACGACGATCACGAAGCTCGAGCACAGCGGCGTTGTGGTCGACACCGCGTACGCGCCGATGAGCGTGACCGTGCACCTCGCCGATGACCTCGACATCGGCCGCGGAGATCTATTGTGCCGGCCGAACAATCAACCGACCGTCGCGCAGGACCTCGACGCGATGATCTGCTGGATGACCGACAAGCCGCTCGAGCCGAAGGGTCGCTACGCGTTGAAGCACACGACGCGGTGGTCGCGCGCGATCGTCACCGACGTCTTGTATCGGCTCGACGTCAACACCGGCCACCGCGACGAGAGTGCCGACAAGCTCGGGCTCAACGACCTCGGCCGGATCCGGCTACGCACGACCTCGCCGATCATCTACGACGCGTACAAGCGCAATCGCACGACCGGCTCGTTCATCCTGGTCGACGAGACGACGAACGCGACGGTCGGCGCCGGCATGCTGCTCGCGGATTAGTTAGTCTGTACCGTGGCCGCGCGGATCAGGGATGCGGGCCGGCTTTCACGCGCTCGAGCGCGAGCGCGTAGCTCCCGAAGTAAGCGATCGCCGACCCGTAGAGCCGACTGTCTTCACGTTTGACGTCCGACGATCGTATCGACAGACCAGCCCACTCGCGCTCGCGCAGAGCCGCGATGATGGACTCGGGCGTCCAGCTCCGATTGTGTTCGGCCAGGTCGACGCCAGCCGCCTCCGCGGCGAGTCGCCATTCGCCGAAGTGAACGGCCCCCGAATACCAGAGGTGATGGTCGTCCCTGCTCACGGCGCCCTGGTTCGTGGCCTTGCCCTCGCGTTCGCGCCGACGAATCGCCGCGATCACCTCCTCGCGCGACATCGCCGGCGACCGCGCGCGCTCGGGCCAATCGACGAGTCGCGCTCGCTCGAGCGCCTGCTCGAAGCCGCCGAAGAATCGGTACACGGCCGGCGTGAAGCCACACGCGTAGAGCTCGCCCATCGTCATCTGTGGTCGCTGCTTCGACAGGGCACGCAACTCTGCGAGTACCGTCTGCTCGGTGTATGCCTCTCGCGCGAGACGAACGTCGTCGTACGCGACGCCGGCAGCTTCGACCGCAGCTTTCCAGCTTCCGAAGTAGCGCTTGCCGGCCTTGAGCAGCGGGTTCGGGACCTTCGAAGCCGCGATCGACTCGCCGTTGCGTTGCAGCTCCTCGATCTCGAGGATCACGCGTTGCTCGTCCCAGCGTTGCCGCTTGCCGCCGCCGATCGGCGCGGGCTCGGGAACACGCGCCGCGCGGCGCGCGAGCACGATGCTTCCGAAGTACTTCTGGACCGCACCGAGCACATCGCCGTGGTCGTCCTTCATCCCGAGCTCGGTGATCCGGACGCCATCGGCATGCAGGCGCCGAAGCGCGGCCACGACCTCCTCCTTCGACCATCGTCGCGACAGATCGGGTGCCCGAACGCGTGCCGCCTCGCGCGCAGCTTCGAGTGACCCGAACTCGCTCCGCAAGGCGAACCACAACGAGTACGGAAGATCCGTCGCGCCGACCGGCGTCTGCGAACCGGCGTCGAGACGACGTAGCTCCTCGACGAGCTTCGAACGAGAGCTCTGGTCGGGGGCCACCGCCATCGCAAACATCCTCGCACGAGTCGGAGCTACATTCAGGCCAGCGAATCGCGGTAGTAGTCGTCGTCGACGTCCCCATGCCGTTCCAGGAAGCTGCGGATGACCTCGCTGTAGCGCAGGCGAGCGCCCGACACGCGAAGCTGGAGCTCGATCGATGGTCGTGGATTGGTCCAGATCGGCTCGTACTTCGTATCTCCCCACAGCGCGAGCACGGTTCCGATGTCGGCGAGGTCGAGCGCGAACAGCCATGGCGTCGTCGGGGTCTGATGGAATCCGAGTGCGAGCAAGCGAATCGCCCAGTCGGCCATCTCGCTGCGAATCCGAGGGAAGAGCTCCCTCCCGAAAGGGTCGCGATCAGGCGGCCATCCCGCCAACCGCGCCTCCGCGATTCGATCGTCGAGCAACCGCCATTCGTCGAAATGTGATCGAAGCTGCTCGACCCTGGGTTGGTGTGCCTGCTCCTCTCGGATCAGATCGCGGCAGTGCGGGCACTTCTCCGACCGCGTCACGACCGCCTCATCGCTGGAGAGCTCGCTCCACAGGGTTCTCACGGTCGCCCAGCTCGGCCGCACGATGAAGACCGGCACGTCGGCGCTCGCGTAGCGCTGTGCCGTCTCGGTGTCGAGCTCGTGGTGCACGACGATCTCGATAGCGATCGGCCGCTGACCGTCGAACACCAGGTCGCCACGCGTTCCGTGGACGGCGCTCGATTCGATCGACACGCGCGACAAGAAGCTCGTGCAGTCCACTTCTCGAGCGCGCCGGCAGTGGGGGCACGTCCAGCGCAGCACGTAGGATCGGCCGGCGGCGAGCGCAGCCTCGAAGCCTTCTCGGATCAGGATCTTGCTCAGCCGATGCAGCGCGGTTTCGGCGGAGCACCGCGCTTCGACATCCGTGCAGTGGGCGAAGTGCCAACGATTCTTGCGCCCCTGCTTGGCGACGAGCGGGCGGTCGCATCCGAAACACGCGACCGGCGTGCCCTTCGTATAGTCCTCGATGCTGATCGCACCCGCCGAACCGCGGCCGAACGGGTATCGAATCGCTCGTGTGTTCGAGTTGCTCCGCGACACATCGACCTCGCCTCTATCAACCTCGCGAGCCTTATCCTAGCGGACGTGTGTGACGACGTTCGCGTCGGCATTCGCGTCGGAGCGTGCTGTCCAATAGGCTAAGCTCCCGATCGAACGATCCGGTAGACTCGCGACGTGGTGGCACGTCTCTATCGAGCTCTGCGCAAGGACGAAGATGCTTAACGTGCGGCGATGAACGTTGTCGTGACAGGCGCCGCGGGGTTCATCGGCTCGCACACGTGCGAACGGCTCGTCGCGCGCGGTCATGACGTGGTCGGGATCGACAGCTTCGACTCGTACCTGTATCCGGCCGACGTGAAGCGGCGCAACGCGGAGGTGCTCGCGAGGCTGCCGCGGTTTCGGCTCGTCGAGGCCGACATCTGCGACCGCGCGGCGATCGCGGCGGCGATCGATGGGGGCGTCGAGGTGGTCTGTCATCTCGCGGCGCTCGCCGGCGTGCGGCCGTCGCTCGCCGAGCCGCTGCGCTACCTGCGGACGAACATCGAGGGCACCGGCGTGATCATCGAGCGGATGCGCGCGCTCGGCTTGCAGCGGCTCGTGTTCGCATCGTCGAGCTCGGTGTATGGCGCGAAGCCCGGGAGCGACGTCGCGGCGTTTCGCGAGGATGATCCGTGCCTGACGCCGGCGTCGCCCTACGCGGCGACGAAGCGGATGAACGAGCTGCAGCTGTCGGCGTACCGCGATCTGTTCGGGCTCGGCGTGTTCGCGCTGCGGTTCTTCACGGTCTACGGGCCGCGGCAACGGCCGGACATGGCGATCGCGAGGTTCACCGCGGCGATCGCGCGCGGTGAGCCGATCACGCTGTTCGGTGATGGCAGCTCGCGGCGCGACTACACGTTCATCGACGACATCGTGACCGGCACGGTCGCGGCGATCGAGCGGATCGAGCCCGGGCGGTACGAGCTGTACAACCTCGGTGGCACGCGGACGATCTCGTTGCGCGAGCTGGTCGACACGATCGAGCGCGTCGTCGGCAAGCGCGCGACGATCGATTGGCAACCGAACCAGCCCGGCGACGTGCCGATCACGTACGCGAACATCGATCGGGCTCGCGCGGCGCTCGGTTACGAACCGACGACGACCCCCGACATCGGGATCGAGCGCTACTGGGACTGGCTCGGGCGGCCGACGCCGTAGTAGGCGAAGCCGGCGGCGCGCACCTCGGGTGGCGCCCAGACGTTGCGCCCGTCGAACAACGCACGGGTTCGCATGATCGAGGCGAGCCTCGAGAGGTCGGGGTGACGCAACTCGTGCCACTCGGTGACGAGCACGAGCGCGTCGGCGCGTTCGGCGGCCGCGTAGGGGTCGCGCGAGAGCTCGATGACGTCGCCCAGCTGGGCCCGGATGTTCGGCATCGCGGCCGGGTCGTAGCCGGCGAGCTCGGCGCCCGCGGCGCGCAGCTGCTCGATCAGCGTCAAGGCCGGCGACTCGCGGATGTCATCGGTCTCGGGCTTGAACGCCAGGCCCCAGAGCGCGACGCGCTTGCCGACGAGCGAGCCACCGAAGTGAGCGATGACGCGGTCCCCGAGGATGCGCTTCTGGCGCTCGTTCGCGCGCTCGACGGCCGAGACGACCGAGAGCTCGACGCCGGTCTCGACGCCGGTGTGGATCAATGCGCGCAGGTCCTTGGGGAAGCACGAGCCGCCGAAGCCCGCGCCTGCGAACAGGAACTTCGCGCCGATGCGTGGGTCCGAGCCGATGCCCTTGCGCACCGCTTCGATGTCGGCGCCGACGACCTCGGCGAGGCGTGCGAGCTCGTTCATGAACGAGATCCGGGTCGCGAGCATCGCGTTGGCAGCGTATTTCGTCAGCTCGGCCGAGCGGATGTCCATGACCTGGAGCCGATCGCCGGTGCGCATCACGCCGCGATAGAGCTCGCGCAGGACGTCGAGCGCGCGCGGATTGTCGACACCGACGATCACGCGGGACGGCTTGAGGAAGTCGTTGACGGCATCGCCTTCCTTGAGGAACTCGGGATTCGACGCGACCGCGAATTCGTGGCGCGCGGTCGAGGCGACCGCCTCGCGCACCTTGTCGGCGGTTCCGACGGGGACCGTGCTCTTGGTGACGACCACCGTATAGCCGTCGAGCGCGCGGCCGATCTCGCGCGCCGCTTCGAGCACGTATTGCAGATCGGCGCTCCCGTCGGACCGCGACGGCGTGCCGACGGCGATGATCGCGACTTTGGCGCCGCGCACGGCTTCGGCGGTCGAGGTCGAGAACTTCAGATGGCCGAGCTTGGCGTTGCGCTGCACGAGCTCGGGCAGTCCGGGCTCGTAGATCGGGATCTCGCCGCGCCTCAGGGCGTCGACGCGATCGCGATCGATGTCGACGCACGTCACGTCGTTGCCGAACTCGGAGAACCCCGCGCCGCTGACGAGGCCGACGTAGCCAGTGCCGACAACCGCGATCTTCATGGCGCGACGTTACGCGATCTGGGGACGGTGTTCACTTTGACAACCGCGCGCGCGCGCGGTTGTCAAAGTGAACACCGTCCCCAGGTAAGTCCGCGTGATCGCAAGAAGGCGTCGCAGCGCGCGGTTGTCAAAGTGAACACCGTCCCCAGGTAAGGAGGCGTTGTAACGATTCGGCTGGGGACTCGAGGTCGGTGCGCAGCTCGAGGTCGGGGGCGGGCGGCGGCTCGTAGGGATCGGAGATGCCGGTGAAGCTCGGGAGGTCGCCCGCCCGCGCTCGCGCGTAGAGGCCTTTGACGTCGCGCGCCTCGACGGTGGCGAGCGGCGCATTGACGTAGATCTCGTAGAACGGGTGGCCGGCTGCGCGGCTGAGGTCGCGCAGCTCCCGGCGGGTCGCGGCGTAGGGCGAGATCGAGGAGACGATGACCAGCACGCCGTGGCGCGCGAGCAAGCGGGCGACGAAGCCGATGCGGCGGACGTTGGTGTCGCGGTCTTCGCGCGAGAAGCCGAGGCCGGCGGACAGGAAGGTGCGGACGTCATCGCCGTCGAGGAGCTCGACCGCGCGCGTCGGGGCGAGCGCGGCCGCGAGCGCGGCGGCGAGGGTGGACTTGCCGGCACCGGAGAGGCCGGTCAGCCACACGATTCCGCCGGTGGCCGTGGCCACGATCAGTCCGGAACGAGCTGGAGGCCGATTTGGAAGTTCGCCTCGGTCGCGTCGCCGTCTTTGTCGTGCGGGATCGGAAACCGCCAGCTGCCCATCAAGCCGGTGATGCAATCGTCGACCTCGCCCGCGAACCCGTGCGCCGCACCCTTGGTCGTGCGACCGGTCTCGTTGATCGTCAGCGCGAGCATGACCTTGCCGCGCGCGCTCGCGTCCTTCTTCAAGTACTCCTTGTAGCAGCGCTTGAGTCCGGCCATGTACGCGGTCTGGATCTTCGCGAGCACCGCGTCGGGCGTCAACGTCGTCTCGTCGAGCGCGTTCTTCTCTTGCACCGTGATGCGGCCGGTCGGCGCGTGCTCGACCTTCGGGCCGCCTGCGACGTCGATGCCGCCGCTGTTGATGTTCGGGCCGGTACCGGTGCCGACGCGAGGATCGCCATTGCCTCGGGACCCGCGCCCCGAGCCACCGCCGACCGCGACTTGCTTGCCGGTCTCTCTGACGTCGGCGATCTGCTGGCTGAGGTCAGCCCCGGGACGGCGCTTGCTCATGTCGCCTTCGCTCGTGCCGTTCGAGCCTTCGCCGGTGAGCAAGTCGGCCATCGCCTTGGCTTGATCTTCCTGCATCGCGACGTTCTGCTTCTGATCGCGACCGCTGTCCTCGGCCTTGGGCTGCGTCGGGGCCGTGGGCTTCACGACCTTCGTCTCCGCCGCCTTCTTGTCGCCGGTGTCGGCCGGGGTCGCGACCGCGGGTTGCGCCGGCGGTTGCTGGTACGTCGGTTGATTGAAGGTGACGTCGTACGCGGTCTCGATCGTGCCGGTGCCCCTTTCGGGGTCGATCGACCAGGCGACGATCACGATCGCGAAGTGGATGATGATCGACGCGCCGAGGATCACCGACAGTCGCGGATCGAACCGATCGGCGAGCGTGCCGCGGACCGACGCGGGCAGCATCGGCTTGGGCTGGCGCGGCGGCTCGGTCACGAACTGGAACAGCACCGTGAGGTCGCCGAGCGACAGCTTGCCGCGCGAGCTATCGCCGAGCGGAATCTGCCAGTAGCCGCCCATCTGCTGCGCGCCGCGGCCCTTGAGCACGTCGAGCGTGTTGACGTTGCCGCCATCGGATAGGCGGCCGTCCATGTTGTTGAGGAACCGCAGGTAGTACTTGCCCTGATCAAGCGCGAACAGCGTGAACTCGAGCGGCAGGCTCTCGATCGGGATCGAGAACGTGTTCTTCATCGACTGACCGATCGACACGCTCGTGCGCTCGCGGATCAGGCGCTCTTCGACGATCTTGCCGCCGAGCAACACGCCGATCCGCAGGATGCGTTGCCGATTGCCCGCGGCCGGGTTCGGTGCAGCACTGCCGGGCGGGCGCGGCGTCGCCATTAGAACGGAGCCTTCTTCACGCTTTGAATGATCAGCGGCATGAAGTCCTGCTTGAGGCTCTCCCACTCGTAGCCGATGTCACGCGGGGTCGCGACGTACACGACGCTCGGCCGCGGGACCTTGCCGCACACCGCGACGACCGTGTCGATCACCGTGACCGGCTTGCCGTTCTGATACTCGATGTGGAACTTGCCCTGTTTCTTCTCGCTGCCAACCGTGTCGTCTTCTTGGCAGCCTTCAGGGGCCGCGTGAGCGCGCGGAATCGCGACGCTCGTGGCGAGCACGACCGCGAGCCCGAGCGACCAGAAGCGCAACAGAGATCGCATGGTGGAGATCATGATTTACCTGCTGCCTTCGCGCTAGCCTTTGCTCGCTTGGACGCGCGCTTGAGCGCCTTGTCGACGTCCTTCATCCGCTCGGCGTACAGCTTGATGTCGACGCCCGGCATGTTCTTGTACTGATCCAAGAACCCTTTCGCGGCGTTGAGCCGGGCCATCGTATCGAGCGAGCCGCCGCCCGATGGGAACGGGTCGGCGTCGAGATAGAGCAACGCGAGGTTGTAGGCCGCCGGCCCGTAGTTCGGGTTGACCGCCAGCGCGCGCCGGTACGTCGCCTCGGCGGTCGTGATCAGCGTGTTGCGATCGGCCGATCCGACCGGGTAGTCCACCGAGTGGCCGCGATAGGCCGACCCCAACGACGTCAACGTGACCGCATCGGCGCGCCCGAGCTGCTTGGTCAGCTTCTCGAACGTCGCCTGCGCCTCGGTGTACTGCTTGTTCTCGAGCTGGTGCTCGCCGAGGTCGACGAGCGCGCTCGCAAAGTTCGGGTTGATCTTCACCGCGCTCTGAAACGCGAGCACGGCCTGCTCGGGACGATTCGTGTGGTCGTAGACCAGGCCGTAGACATAGAACACGTTCGCGTTCTCTTTCGCCGGCGGGCGCTTGAACACGTCGTCGAGCACGAGCTCGGCGGTGTCGTACTTCTTCTGGTGGTAGTACGCGAACGCGACCATCGCGGCCGCGTCGATGTTCGAGGCATCGATCGTGAGCGCATCGCGGGCCTCGCGCAGCGCGCGATCGGGATCCGGGGTCGGAGCCTCGAGCGCCTGACGGGCGACCTCGAGCAGGCGATCGACCTGCGCCTTGGCTTGCACCGGATCGGGGTCGGCGTTCGGCAGCGGGACGCTCATCGCCGGATCGGGCGGCAACGGCGCGACCGGGCCGCCCGCTGCCATCGAGTTGCTGCCGGCCGCACCACCCGCGCTGTCCGGACCGCTCGGCGGCGTCGTGGTGCCGGTCATGCCGCCGCCGGCTTCATCGCCGCTGCCGGCCGTCGCGGTCGGCGGGGTCGTCGGGCCGGTCTTCGGACTGCCACCGCACGCGACGAGCGCGGCGAACAGGAAGGTTGCGAGCGTCTTCATGGCCGATCCGTTCCTTCCACCAGCTCCTGGCGCAGCACGTGGAACTCGTCCGGGAACTCGCGCGCGAGGTTCTCGACCGCGTGCTGGCTCCACTTGTTCGAGATCCCGCCGGCCTTCGCCTTCTCGTAGACGTCTTGCCAGTCGGCCTTCGCCTCGTCGAGATCCTTCTTCAACGCCGCATCGCGCGCACCTTCGAACGCGGCGACGACGTCATCGTTGCCCTGGATGATCTTCGGGATCGGGAAGTTCGCGATCTTCTGCGCGCGGTCGTACTGGATGTCTCCGAACCGAACCTTCGCCGCCATCGACGCCTCGAGCACGCCGAACTGATCGAGGTCGATGTAATAGTCTTCGGCTTTCTTGCGCGTCGACTCGATCGAGCCCTTCTGCGCTTCGATCTGCGCCTTGACCTGCTTGATCTTGCTGCTCGTGATCTGCCGCGTGATCTGCAGCGGCGACCACACGCGGTCGTAGTAGTCCTCGGCGATGTTGATCGCGAACTGCGCGGCGAGCTTCGCGCCCTTCGAGCCCTTCGTCGCGCCGTGCGACTTCCACGCGTCGATCGCGTCCTTCTCCGCCGCCTTGGCCAGGCCGGTGCGGCCCTTGCGGTGCCACAGCTCGGCGGTATCGGCGTACGACTTGACGTAGTCGTCTTCGTTGCCGGCGTCGCGACCGTAGCGCGAGCGCCAGCGATCGAGCGCGTCGACCATGCTGCTCACGTCACCCGCCTGGCGATAGATGCCGGCGATCGACCACTGAGCGCGATCCTGCTTGCGGTGATCGGGCTCGATCCGCAGGTACTGGCCGTAGAGCTCGACCGATTTCTTGAAGTCGCGATTGAGCTCCGCGGCGAACGCGGCGTTGTAGATCGCGTCGAGCCCGATCTCGTCGAGCGTGCGCGGCTTCTCACCCGGCAACGGCTCCGGTGCCTTGATGCCGAGGCGCTTCGCCTTCTTCGTGGTGTCGTAGAGATCGAGGTAGGTCTTGACCGCGTTGTCGTAGTCGAATGCAGCTTGGTAGCTCGCCGCGGTCAGGCGCATCGCGTCGAGGTAGTACGGGCTCTCGCGAAAGTTCTTCGCCGGGTTGCTCGTGAACTCCTTGAACAGCTGGATCGCGGTCTTCGGCCGATCGCCGAGCTTGTAGCTGACCGCGGCGTTGTACAGCGCGACCGGCAGATCCGCGTCCTTCTCTGGGGCGGTCTTGTAGAAGCGATAGAACCCCTCGGCCGCCGGGATGTACTGCTGCTTCGCGTAGAAGCCGCTCGCGCGCTCGAAGTTGATCGACCGGTTCTGGCCGACCGCGAGGTCGATCGCGGCCTTGTCACCGCACTGGTTCTGGATGAACGCGTTGTTCGTCGCTTGGATGCCGTCGAAGTTGCCCTGCGCTTCGTAGATCGTGAGGATGCCGTCCTTCGCGCGCGACGCCGGCGCGATCGAGCTCTTGTCGCGAGGATCGGGCGGCGGTGCGTGACAGAACTGGTCTTCGACCTTCTTGAACCGCGCGATCGCGTCGTCGATGTGGAAGTACGCGAGGCTGATCAGCGCGGCGTTGATGCCCTGAGCCGGCGCGGCCTGCGGGTCCTGCACGATGTTCTGGTAGTTGTCGTACTCGGTCTGGAGCTGGACGTACGTCTCCGGAATCGGCTGCGGCGCCCACGGCTGCGGCGTCGCCTTGAGCTCGGCGATCGTCGGGATCTTGAGCGGCAACAGCTTGCCCTCCGCGACCTCGCGATCCGCCTCGGCGACGTACGCCTGGAGGATCGAACGCGCGGCGTCGAGGTAGTGCGAGTTGCCCATGTCGCGGTGATCGCGAACCCACTTGTACTGGGCGATCGCCTCGGGATAGCGCTCGCTGTAGAACAGCGCCTCGCCCTCGAGGAAGTTGAACTCGTAGATGTAGTCGGAGTCGCGGTAGTTATCGATGAACTGGCGATAGAGATCGACGGCCTTGCCGTACATCGCGATGTAGTCGGCCTTGGCCTGCGGATCTTTCTTGCTCGACGCCTCGTAGTCCTTGCGCAAGACGCTCGCGGCGGAGTGCGTGTTGCGAGCGGCGGCGTACAGCGCGCGCTCCGAGATCCGGCGCTGGCTCTCCATCGCTTCGCGATTCTTCTCGTTCGCGGTGTACCAGGCGGTGCCCGGCGCGTAGCGCGTCGCGAGCTGGCCGGCGGCTTCGTCGGCGGCGTACTTGTCGCCCTTGAGCTCGAACGCGTTGACGATCTCCTGGTGGACCGTCGGGTTGTGCGGATCGAGCTCCCACGGCGGACCGATCGCGATCTTGAAGCAATCGACCGCCTGGTCGTACGCCTGGAGATCTTCGAACGCTTTGCCCAGCGCGACCCAGACGTCGCGGACGTGCGGCTCGTTCTCGCGACCGGCGTAGAACTTCTTCGCGCGATCGAACGCCTTGGCCGGATCGGTGTCGGTCTCGCCTTCCCACGGATCGGTGAACGCGACCGCGATGTATTGGATCGACTCTTCGCGCAGCTCGAGCGGCGGCGGGTTACCGGCCGCGACGATCTGATCGTAGAGCTTGACGCTGTCGTCAAAGCGCTTGATCGAGTCGAGCAGGAAGTCGCGCTTGTAGTAGCTCCACGCGAGCTTGTACAGCGACTCGGCGTAGAGCCGCGACTCCTCGCCGCCGTTCGCGACCTTGAGGTAGGCCGCGATCGCTTCGTCGAGCTCGCCCTGGATCGTGAAGTGATAGTCGGCGATGCCGCGGACCCAGGCATGGCGCACGAGCTCGGGGTCGGCGCCGGGATAGGCCTGGCAGTCGGCGTAGGGATCGCGCAGCTGCTTGGACTCGACGCGCTTGATCGCCTCTTGGTGGGTCGGCACCGCCGGCGGCGTGTCGGTCCACTTGTACTTGTTCGCGCAGGTCAACGCGAGGAACACCTCGAGCGAGCGCCGCTCGTCCTTGGTCTTGCCGTAGTACGCGAGCAGGTACAGGGTCTGCGGCGTCTGCCGGTACTTCGGGAACTTCGTCAGGATGTCGAACCACAGCGACAGCGACTTCGAGTAGTCGGCGACGATGTCGGCCTGGTCGGGTCCGCCCGGGCCTTGCTTCTCGCGCTCGGCGAACCGCGCATCGACCTCGTCGTTCGCCTGATCGAGATAGAGATCGGCGAGCTGGTACATCTTGTCCGGCGTGTACTCCTCGTTATCGGGATGATCCTTGAGGAACTTCTCGATCAACGCGATCGTGTCGGTGTGCCGCTTCGTGCGCTCGACCTCGGTCTTCGCGATCCGATCGGAGTAGCGCTTCTCGAGCTCGCCGGTGCGGCTGTCGAAGTCGACCTTCGCGATCGCTCGCATCCGCTTGTCGTGCTCTTCGGCAGAGCGCGCGAAGTCGGTCCAGTCGCGCTCGACGCCCTTCAACGCCTCCAGCTCTTTCGGCGAGAGCTGGAGCGGCGTGACGTCGGTCGGCCGCGCCGGAGCCGGCGTGCCGGTAGCCGGCGTCGCGGGCCGCGTGCCGAGGCCGGGACCTGTCGCGGGCCCGTCGGCGACCGGCACCGGGTTCGGCGTGGGTGCGGGAGCCGGCTGCGCATGCGCGACGCTCGCGATCGCGACCGCGAGCACCGACCAGCGAACAGCGCGGGTCATCACTTGGACCCTCCCGCCTTCTTCTTCGGATCGTCGGGCTTGACCGTCGGGCTCGTCCCGGTCTTGTCACCGCCATCGACTGGCTTGATCCGGTCGCCGCCGCCTTTGCTGCCCGCTTGGTCGGGGTTGCCGGTCGTCGTGTCGGTCGGCGGCGGGATCGACGTCGTCTTCTTGGCCGCGACCGGCTTCGCGGTGGCGTCGAGGATGTCCTTGAACTCGTCTCGCAGCTGCTTGATCTCGCGCGCGCGTGCGAGGTTCAGGCGCTTGAGGTCGTCGTCGGTATCTTCTTTTTGCGACCACGCGACGTCGACGCTGCCGACGTCGGTCCGGATGTTGACGTCCGCGAGCTTGGCTTCGACGTCCTTGAGGCTCGCGGCGAGCACGGTCGTGCCGACCGCCTTCGCGTCGGCTTCTTGGGTCGCGAGATCCTGCTGGAGCTGCGAGAGCACCGTGCGCTCCGCGGCGAGCTCGGTCGTCGCCGACGCGATCCCGGCTTGCGCGAGCTGCTCGAGCTGCCCGTCGGATTGCTCGAGGCCCTCGGCGAGCACGGTCGCGCGGCTGCCGAGCGCGGCGAGCGCTTGCGACTTGCTCGGGTCGTGGCTCGCGCTCGCGAACCCGGCGAGCACGCGATGCTCGGCACCGAGCGCCGCGATCAACTGCGTACGCACGGCGCGCGCCTGCACGAGCTGATCGTCCGAGATCGTCGCCAGGTCTTTGCCGAGCTCGATCTCGTGGCGAAGCTCGACGATCTCGTCCTCGATCGCCTGGGCTTCGCTGCCGGTGGCATCGAGCTGCTGGGTCGTCGCCGCCTTCGCATCGGCGGCGATCGCATCGGGCTTGTCCATCATGTACTTGCGCATCGCGACCGACATTGCCTGCGTGGAGTCGAGCGCACTCTCGACCTCGGTGAGCGCGGTGTCCAAGCCGTCGTAGCCCTGCTGGATCTGCACCACCCGGTCGGCGAACGCCTTGTCCGGATCGCCGAGCGCGGCGTACTGCTTCTCCAGCGCCTGGCGGGCCGCGGCGACCTGGCCGACCTGGCCGGATTGGTCGACCAGCTTCAGCTCGTCGTCTGCGAGCTGCGAGCGCATGCCGATCAGATCGTTCTGGATCCGCGAGATCTCGGCGCGCCGGGACGCGAGCGCGGGGAACACCGACACCTTGTCGGGCGCGACGACCATCGCCTCGAGCAGCGAGATCGTCTGCTTGGTCTGTCCGATCGTGTCCTGGAGATCGCCCAGCTCGGTCTCCATCGTGACGAAGCGCTGAACCGCGGGCTCGTCGCGCATCCACTGCACGGCCGCTTCCGGAATCGGCGTCGTCGCCTGGAAGGCGTGGCCGCTGCGGCCCGAGATCTGGACGAGGAAGCTCGTCGGATCGGCGTGGCCTTCGACGATGTCCTTGAGCGCGAGATACGACGGCAGGTACTCGGCGTGCGTCTGCGCGAAGATCTCGGAGGCCTTCGCGTACTCGACCTCCGGGTCGCTCGGTGCGCTCGGGCCCGCGGTGCCGTTGACCTGACCGGCGCGGATCATCTGAGCCTTGCGAATGCGCAGGTTGCCCTCGAGGATCCGCACGGTCGGGGTCTTCGTCGTATCCGGGTCCGATTGCTCGAGCAGCTCGAGCGCGCGCAGCGCGTGGTCGTATTGCTTGTTCTTGACGTAGACCCAGCCGACCTCGTACAGCGCGTCGGGGAACAGGTCGCTGTGGCGATCGATGAGCAGGTAGCTGTCGATCGACTTCGACGGCTGATCGCGCTCGTAGTACAGCCGGCCGAGCGCGAGCTGACCGAGCTCGATCATCCGGCGATCGTTCGACGTGCGCGGCTGGCGGCCGATCAAGTCGGTGAAGATGTCGGTCGCCTTCGCGAGGTCTTTCTTCGCGACCGAGGTCACGGCGGTGTAGTAGAGCGCCTCGAGCTCGAAGTCGGAGCCCTTGGGCACCTGGTTGAAGTACGCGAGCGCCTCGTCGTACTTGCCTTGCGAGAACGAGTACTTGCCGTGGACGTAAGGCACTTGCGGCAGGCGCAGTCCGCCGCTCACCCGATCGAGATCGCCGAGCCATTCGTCGACGTGCGTGTTGTCTTCCTGCGCGATCGCGATCTCGACGAGCCGGATCAACGCCGGCTGGTACCACTTGCTCGAGACGTTGTTCGCGCTCGCGAGCTGGGTGAAGTACATCCGCGCCGCGCCGCGATCGCCCTTCTGGTACTTCGACTCGGCGAGGTAGTAGATCGCCGAGTCGCGCTCGGGACCTTGGAGCGAGCGCACGAGATCGAACAGCTCGCGCGATGCGGTGTCGTAGTCGCCGAGGCTGAACGCGAGCTCGGCCTCGGTGAGCGTGTGCGATCCGTGGGGACCGCCGAGCTCGCCGAGCTTCGGCATGTCGGTCGCCAGTCGGCGCGCATCGACTTCATAGCGCCCGAGCTTCGTACCGACGTCGTCGGCGGACGCCACGGCCGGAGCCAACAGCAGTACGGCGACTAGTGCTCGCATTATTGCCCCGCGCTGGCCGCCGGCAGCGGCGTGGAGCCCGGCGTGGTCTGCGTCGGGGTCTCGGTCGGTTTCTCAGGCATCACCTGCGTGACCTTGCAATCGATCGCCGTACGATTCTCCATCCGCGTCGTCATGCCACCTTTTTCGAACCCGCGGCACTCGACCCGTGCCGTCTTGCCCTCGCCGGCGACGAACTGGTTCGAGCCCTTCGCGGTGAACGTGTACTTCGACATGTACTCGAACACGCCGTAGCCATGACCCCGGTACGTCGCGACGGCCGACACGCTGTGGCTGCCCGGCGCGATCGGTCCACCGAAGATGTCGAACGACTTGGTCTTGTACAAGCTCTCGGCGGTGTCGTCGGTGCGGCCGAACACTTCGGTGCCGTCGAGCGAGTACGTCAGCTTGATCAACCGATACGCCGAGCCCATCTCGCTCTTGTGCGTGATCAACGCCTGCGCGCCGACGCCGCCGCCGAGCATGTTCTCCTTGAGAATCTCGGTGCGCGCCTTGAGCTGCCACGCGCGTTCCTTGAGCTCTTGGGTCTTCTGCTCGATCCGGCGCATCCGCACCGCGGTCGGCATGTCCTCGGGCTTGACGTCTTCGGGCGCAGGAGCTGCGGCGCTGCCACTGCCGCTGCCAGCGTCGGGCGCGGGCGCCGGTGCCGGAGCAGGTGCCGGCGGCGGCGCCTTCTTCTGATTGTTCGGACCCGCGACCACGGTGGCGGCGAGCAGAGAACTCAAGACAACGACAACGATCGACGTGCTTTGCATGGAAGGGCCCCTTGCCGAACAACGCGTATCTGACGTCCCTCGAACATCAGCATGCGCCGGTGCGGCCGGCGCATTTTCCTTTGGAATGATGCGGTTGTAACACCGGTAACGGGGTGCTTCAAGCCGACGGGCCCGCGAGCTCTCCGGGAGCCCGAATTTCAGTCGAATCGGTCACATCGCTTCAACGCCCCAGGTGCTTCCACAGCGCTTCGAGCACCGGCGCCACCCCCTGCCCGGTCGCGGCCGACATGGCGAACATCGTGATGCCCTGCGCGGCGAGCTGGACGCGAAAGTCCTCGACCTCGGATGGCTCGATCGCGTCGATCTTGTTGAGCGCGACGACCTGCGGCTTGGTCGCCAACTCCGGTGCATAGCGCTGGAGCTCGGCGTTGATCGTCCGGAAGTCGGCGAGCGGCGAGCGGCCCGGCCCGGTCAGGTACGTCGCCTCGACGATGTGGAGCAGCACGCGGCAGCGCTCGACGTGGCGCAAGAACTGGTGGCCGAGGCCGGCGCCTTCCGATGCACCCTCGATCAGGCCCGGGATGTCGGCGATCACGAAGTTGCGCTCGTCCGACATCTGGACGACGCCGAGGTTCGGCACCAGCGTCGTGAACGGGTAGTCCGCGATCTTCGGCCGAGCCCGCGACACGCTCGCGATGAACGTCGACTTGCCGACGTTCGGATAGCCGAGCAAGCCGACATCGGCGAGGAGCTTGAGCTCGAGCCGGACGGTGCGATCGTCGCCGAGCGTGCCGGGCTCGAACTTCGTCGGCGCTTGGTTCCACGGCGTCGCGAAGTGGATGTTGCCGCGACCGCCGATGCCGCCCTTCGCGAGCACGAACGTCGCGGTCGGCTGATCGAGATCGGCGATGAGCTCGCCAGTCGGCTCGTCGTAGATCACGGTGCCGACCGGGACGCGCACGGTCATGTCCTCGCCGGCGGCGCCGTACTGATCCTTGTTGCGACCATCCTCGCCGCGCTCGGCTTTGTAGTGGCGGCGATACTTGAAATCGAGCAGCGACGACATCCGCGGATCGGCGACGAACAAGATGCTGCCGCCGTCGCCGCCGTCGCCGCCGGACGGCCCCCCGTGTGGTACACCGTCCTCGCGCCGGAACGCGGCGGACCCGTTGCCGCCGTCTCCCGCCTTCACGTGGATGATGGCCTCGTCGATGAACTGCATGATGCGCGAGCCGATCTATGGCTGACCGCACCCGCGGGTCAAGCGCGTTGACGGTCGTGTGGGCCCGCGCGGTGTTCGAGCCGGCGTCGCGGCGAGCGCTCGGCGTCTGGCTCGGCGCCAGCATCGTCGCCGCGGTGGTGTTCGGCGGTACCGGCATGCAGCCGGAGGACCTGACCGAGCTCGCGCTCCACAACCTCGGGGCCGGCGCGGTGCTGCTTGCCACCTGGGTGCTGGTGTTCGTGCCGGTCGCGCGCGTGCTCGTGCGCCAGGACGAGGCGCGCTACCTGCGCTCGCTGCCGAGCTCGCCGATGATCGCGCTCGCGCTCGGCGGCATCGGGCTCGTGTGGTGGCAGCTGCCGTGGGTCGCGCTGTGGGTCGCCGGCGAAGGCGCGCGCGGTCTGCTCGTCGTGTTCTCGACGACGATC
Organism: uncultured delta proteobacterium; assembly: GCA_963848295.1. Lineage (GTDB taxonomy): Bacteria > Myxococcota_A > Polyangia > Haliangiales > Haliangiaceae > JABFXX01. Next base: position 2,823,501 of record CAWKDB010000010.1, read on the forward strand.
CTCGTGTCCGCGATCGCCTCGTGGCAGCCGCCGGTCGTCCGCGCGACGATCCCGCGATGGAGCGGTGCCGCGAGCGCGCTGTTCGGGGTCTATCTGCGCGCGTTGCGTCGCCAAGGCGGCGATGCGCTCGTGCGCGGGGTCGGGCTCGCGGTGCTCGCGGGTCTCGCCAGCGGGCTATTCGTCGCGAACAACGGCTTATTCGGCGCCCACGCCGCCGTCGTCGGCGCGTCCGTGATCGCGGTCGCGCTCGTACCGGCGGTCGGCGGTGCGCTCGTCGCGCTCGGGGCCGCGCATCGCCAGGCCGAGGTACTCGCGATGTCTCTCGGGATCGCGCCGAGCGTGCGAGTCCGCGTGCTCGCGCAGACGAGCATCGCGATTTATCTCGCAGCGAGCGCGATCGCCTCGGTCGCGGCGATCGCGTTCGTCGGCGGCGATGGGCTCGCGATCGCGGCGGCTGCGCCCGCGGTCGGGGTCTGCTGCGGGATCGCGGCGACGCGCGTGCTGCTGTATGCCGAGGCGTCACCGCAAGCGGCGACGGGTCGCACGATCATCGGCGCGATCGTCGTCGCGGCCGGGGCGCTGATCTACCTCGGCGTGCTCGGCGTACTCGGCATCCCCGCGCTCGCGGCGACCGCGACGGTCTCGGTCCTGACGAGGAAGTCATGACCTTGCGAGTCGAACGGCTCGGCGTGCGGCGCGGCGGACGCACGATCTTGTCCGACATCGAGCTCGAGGTCGGCGGCGGTGAGATCCTCGGTGTCGTCGGCAAGAACGGGTGCGGTAAGTCGACGTTGCTGCTCGCGGTCGCCGGTGTGCTCGAGCCGTTCGACGGCCGCGTCGAGATCGCGGGCGCGTCGGTGTGGGGCAGCACGCGCGAGCGTGGCAAGGCGCGCAAGGTCCTCGGCTACGTGCCCGAGGCCGCCGATCCGCCCGGCTTTCTCCTCGGCGGCGAGCTTTGGGCGATGTGCGCCGCGGCGCGCGGTGTCGACGGGCCGAGTGCCGACCTGATCGCGCGCCTCGGGCTCGATGACGTGCGCGAGCTGCGGATCGAGCGGATGTCACTCGGGCAACGCCGCCGCACGTGCATCGCAGCCGCGCTGCTCGGGCCACCGAAGTTGCTCGTGCTCGACGAGCCGGACAACGGACTCGATGCCGCGCGCACGGTCGCGCTCGCCGAGCTCTTACTCGAGCACAAAGCGAGTGGCAACGCGACGGTGATCGCTACGCACGATCGCGCGCTGCTCGAGCGACTGGGCGCTCGCGTCTACGAGATGTGACAACCCGGCCGGGCGTGCACCGGACGTCAGCGCCGCCGCCGACGCGCGAGCGCAACAGCGGCGAGCACGAGCCCGCCCGAGCCGAGTCCACCGCTGCCGCCGGCCGAGCAGCCACCGTGGTGGGTCGGCGTCGTGCCGGCATCGCCGGTCTCGCCGCCACCGCCGCCAGCCGCATCGGGCTGTGGGCCGGCATCGACCGCGGCGGACAGCGGCCTGATCTGGATGCCGTTGAGCGCGGCCGATGGTTGGCCGGTCTCCAAGCCGGAGTGCGCCGGCAAGTTCCCGTCGGCAGCGACCGTGACGACATAGCGCGCGTAGGTCACGCCTTCGGTGTGCGCGCCGGGCCAAGCACCGCCGACGTCGATCGTCGTGGGGGCTTCGTCCTGCCGCGTGCGCGATAACACGCTCGGCGCATTCGGCGTCCACGCGTAGACCAAGACCTCGTACGTGCCGGCGGTAAAGCCATTGAACGTGAGACACGTCTCGGCGCCGGTCGTATCGAGCCCGGTGTTCAGCAGCTTCGCGTCGTCGCCGCTAACCGACGCGTCGGCGGTCGTCAGCATCGTCGTCGTGGGCGACTGCGACATCGTGATCGAGGTCGGTGCGCCGGATAGGTCGACGATCTGAAACGTCGTTCCTGCGATGCCGGAGATGCTGTTCCACGTGCCGGCCGCGCCCGCTGCGCCATAGGTCGATGCCGGCGCCCCATCGATCGGGCCGAAGTTGACGTTGATGGCCTGGGCTTGCGCCGTCGTAGCCAGACCAAGCACGCCTACGACGACGGCAACTCTCATTCCTGCCATCATAAGCCCGATCCCGGGCGGATGGGAATTACGCCGCTGCCGGTGCGGCGTAGACCGCAACGCGCGTCTTGGACTTGCCGTGGCGCTCGAACTTGACGATGCCCGTGACCTTCGCGAACAGCGTCCAGTCGCGGCCGATGCCGACGTTATCGCCGGCGTGAAACTTCGTGCCGACCTGGCGAACCAACACGCTACCGGCCTGCACGAGCTCGCCGCCGAAGCGCTTCACGCCGCGCATTTTGGGCAGCGAGTCGCGGCCGTTACGGGTCGAGCCTTGTCCTTTTTTGTGTGCCATGACGCTTACGCCTCGATCGCCGCGATCTTCACCGCGGTGTAGTCCTGACGATGACCGTTGCGCCGAACGTAGTTCTTGCGCAGCCGGAACTTGAACACGACGAGCTTCTCGCCGCGGCCTTGCTCGACGATCTCGCCGGTGACTTTTGCACCCTTGACCGTCGGCTTACCGACGGTGACGCTACCGCCGTCGCCCGACGACAACAGGAGCACGTGGTCGAACACGACCTTCGCGCCCGCGTCGCCATCTAGCTTCTCGACGACCACGGTCTTGCCGGGCTCGACTCGATATTGTTTTCCACCGGTTTGGATCACCGCGTACATGAGACTTCGCTCCGCAAAGGCCTTTACGAATCGCGCACTTTACTGATCGCCGGGACGTCGTCAAGCGGCTTGCGCCGCAGCAAATCCGATCACTAGCCAGATCAACGGGTTGGCCGATGGGGACGGAGTAACTTTTGACACCTTGCTCGCCGGCGGAAGGTGTCAAAGGTTACTCCGTCCCCGGGTAAGTGGTTTAGCCATTTGGCTTTGCGAGCCGGCGCTTGAGCAACTCGGTGGTGAGCGTCGGGTTTGCTTTGCCGGCTGTGGCCTTCATGACCTGGCCGACGAAGAAGCCGAATAGGCCCTCTTTGCCGCTCGCGTAGGCATCGGCTTGTTTTTGGTTCGCGATCACGACGCGTTCGATCACGTCGGACAGCTGCGCTGGATCGCTGATCTGCTGCAGGCCTTTGGTCTCGACGATCGCGCGGGGGGCGGCGCCAGTGCGGTACGCCTCGGCGAACACGTCCTTGCCGATCTTGCCGCTGATCGTGCCGTCTTCGATCAACCCGACGAGCTCGGCGAGCGCGGTCGGCGGCATCGGCGATTCCGCGATCGACTTCTTATCGGTGTTGAGCGCGCCGAGCAGCTCGGTCAGCATCCAGTTCGCGACCGTGCGAGCGTTCGGCGTTGGCCGCGACCGCCGCGTCGAAGTAGTCGCCGAGCGCGCGGTCGCCGATCAGCGTGCGAGCGTCGTCGGGTGCGAGGCCGAGCTCGCCGACGTAGCGGGCGAACCGGATCGCCGGCAGCTCCGGCAACCCGCGCAGCACCGCGGTCATCAGCGCGGCGTCGACGACGAGCGGCGGCAGATCCGGATCGGGAAAGTAGCGATAGTCGTCAGACTCTTCTTTGACGCGCATCGATGCCGACGCGCCGACCGTCGCGTCCCACAGCCGGGTCTCGCGCACGACGCTGGCCGCCGCTCTCGATCAGCCGGATCTGTCGCGCGATCTCGTGCTCGACCGCGTTGTGGACGAACCGAAACGAATTGATGTTCTTGAGCTCGGTGCGCGTGCCGAGCCGATCTTCGCCGCGCCGGCGGACCGACACGTTCGCATCGCAGCGCAGCTGGCCCTTCTCCATGTCGGCTTCGGAGATGTCGAGCCAGCGGACGAGCCGATGCAGCGAGCGCATGAACTCGGCGGCTTCTTCGGCGCTCGTCATCTCGGGCGCGGTGACGACCTCGACGAGCGGCACGCCCGCGCGATCGAGATCGACATGCGACACGCTGCCGACGTGGGTGTTCTTGCCGGCGTCTTCTTCGAGGTGAATACGCTGCAGCTTGATCCGCTTGATCGCGCCGGCCATGAGGACGTCGAGGAAGCCGTCCTCGCACAGCGGCTCGTCGAACTGCGAGATCTGATAGCCCTTCGGCAGATCCGGATAAAAGTAGTGCTTGCGCGCGAACCGCGAGCGAGCGCGGATCTTCGAGCCGGTCGCGATCCCGAGCTTGAGCGCGAGCTCGAGCGCGGCGCGATTGAACACCGGCAGCGTGCCGGGTAAACCGAGCACGACCGGATCGGTCAGCGAGTTCGGAGGCGCGCCGAACTCCACTGCCGATGGCGAGAACGCCTTCGATTTCGTCGCGAGCTGGACGTGGACCTCGAGGCCGATCACCGGCTCCCAGTCTTCGATCGTCATCGCTCGCCTCGCTCGGCCTCGCGGGCGCTGCCCCGCAGGCTCGCTGCGCTCGCGACTGCTGCCCCGCTCGGCCGCCGCCTCGCTGCGCTCGACGGACCGCTCGGCTCGCGGGTCACGCCGCCGGCTCCGGTGGTCGACCGATGTCACCGACCGCGGCTTCGATCGCAGCGGCCGCGCGCAATAACGTGGGCTCGTCGAGCGGCTTGCCGAGCAGCTGCGCGCCGATCGGCAGGCGCTCGCTGGTGAGGCCGCACGGCACGCTGATGCCCGGCAGCCCTGCGAGGTTGCACGACAGCGTGAACACGTCGCCGAGGTACATGTCGAGCGGGCTCGCCTTCGCGCCGAACGCGATACGCGGCGGTCGGCGTCGTCGGGGTGAGGATGACATCGCAATAGTGGAACGCCTTGTCGAAGTCGCGCTTGATCAGCGTGCGCACCTGCTGCGCCTTCTTGTAGTACGCGTCGTAGTAGCCGGAGCGCAGCGCGTACGTGCCGAGCATGATCCGGCGCTTGACCTCGGGGCCGAAGCCGGCGCCGCGCGACTTGCGATAGAGCTCGAGCAGATCGCTCGCCGGCTCGCGATGGCCGTAGCGGACGCCGTCGTAGCGCGCGAGGTTCGACGACGCCTCGGCCGGCGCGACGATGTAGTACGCGGCGAGCGCGAGGTGGGTGTGCGGCAGCGAGATGTCGATGATCTCGGCGCCGCGATCGCGGAGTGCAGCGATCGCGCGATCGACGCCGGCGCGGACTTCGGGATCGAAATCTCCTGGTGCCCCGTCGAAGTACTCGTGCGGCAAGCCGACGCGCAGCGCCCTTGACGTCGCCCGAGCGGACACGGCGGCACCTTCTCGTCGAGCGAGGTCGCGTCGCGCGGATCGAAGCCGGCGATCGCTTCGAAGATCAACGCGGCGTCTTCGACCGTGCGCGCGAGCGGCCCGACCTGATCGAGCGACGACGCGAACGCGACGACGCCGTAGCGCGACACCCGCCCGTACGTCGGCTTCAGGCCGACGACGCCGCAGAACGCGGCCGGTTGCCGGATCGAGCCGCCGGTGTCGGTGCCGAGGCTCGCGGCGCCGAGCCGAGCCGCGACCGCCGCCGAGCTGCCGCCCGAGCTGCCGCCCGGCACGCGCGTCGGATCCCACGGATTCTTCGTCGGCGGAACGCGCTGCGCTCGGTCGAAGAGCCCATCGCGAACTCGTCGCAGTTGACCTTGCCGAGCACGATCGCGCCGGCCGCGCGCAGCTTCTCGACGACGGTCGCGTCGTACGGCGGGATCCAGCCGGCGAGCATCTTCGAGCCGGCGGTGGTCGCGACGCCCTTGCGTGACGATCACGTCCTTCAACGAGATCGGCACGCCGGCGAGCTGCGGCAACGGCGCGCGTGCCTCGCGCATGCGATCGACGACGTCGGCCGCGGCGCGCGCACCGGCCTCGTCGATCGCGAGATACGCGCCGATCGCGCGATCGCACTTCGCGATCCGTGCGAGGTGCGCATCGACGACCGCCGCGGCGCTGTGCTCGTCCGGTCGCGATCGCACGCGCGGTCGCCGCGACCGTCAGCTCGATCACGAGTCGTGCCCCGGAATGATCGCGGGTACGACGAACTCATCGCCCGCGCGCGCCGGCGCTGCGCGCAGCGCATCGTCGACCGGCAGCGACGGCAGCGCGACGTCCGGGCGCAGCCGGAGATCGAGCGGCACCGCGTGGGTCATCGCCGGCACGTCCGTCGGTATCGACCGCCGCGAGCCGCGAGAAATGCTCGAGCACCGCCGTGAGCTCGCCCGCGATCTGATCGAGCTCGACCGGCTCGAGGTGCAGCCGGGCGAGGAGCGCTAGCTGTTCGAGCTCGGCTCGCGTCATGTCACGGCGGCGGAGGGATGATAGCTCGGGCTGACGAGCCGACCCGCTAGATCGGCGCCGATCGCGAGGTAGTCGTCGGCGGCGCGGCCGGCGGCGACCGGGTCGCCGCTTCTCGATCGCAGCGATGATCGTCGCGATGATGCTTGCGCACGGCCTCGCCCGAGAACGCGAGGTTCGCGAGCAGCGGCATGAACCCGCGCACGCCGTCGCGCACGGTGTTGATCAGCAGCAGCATGACTTGGTTGCCGGTCAGCTGCGCGAGCGCGACGTAGAACTCGAAGTCGAGCTCGAACAGCTCGAGCGTCGTCGCGGCGGCATCGGCGCGATCGGCGACCGCGCGCATCTTGGCGACGCTGTCTTTGCCGCGAGCGCGCCGCGAGCTTGCGCCATCTCGCGCCCGAAGATGCGACGGAACTCGAGCAGGTCGCGGATCATGTCGGGCTTGCCGCCGCCGATCGGCAGCAGGTGTTGCACGAGCTCGATCCCGCCGGTCTCCATGAAGTTCGGTGACGCGGGTGCCGTCGCCCTGGCGGATCCGGACGAGCCCGAGGTGCTCGAGCTTCTTCAGCGCCTCGCGCAGCGACGCGCGGTTGACCTTGAGCCGCTTCGATAGCTCGCGCTCCGGCGGCAGCTTGCTGCCCGGTGGGTACTGGCCGGTCAAAATCAGCGAACGCAGCTGCTCCGTGATCTCTTCTGCGACCCGCTGTTTCTCCACCGGTTTGAGCATCCGCGACCGCCGCGAGCCTAACCCGGACGAGGCACAAAGATGAAGACCATGCGACGTCGGCTTGAGGCGGCGCGCCCTAGCGTGGTACCTGCTCGATCATGTCGGGTCAGCCTGCGGTGAGCACGCCGCCTGCGCCTCGCGTGCTCGTCGTCGATGACGGCAAGCGCCTCGACGTGTTCGATGTCATCGGGATCACCGACGGTGTGGTCCGGGTCCGGTCGCCGTTCCTGTTCGAAATCGGCGAGGAGCTCAAGGTCCGGATCGAGCGCGAAGGCAGCGCCAGCGAGGCGGTCGCCCGGGTCCGCGCCCATGTCGGGCGACGGCGACGACAAGGTCACCGAGCTCGAGCTGTCCGAAGCAGACCGCCGCCGACCCGGATCGTGTCGGGATGACCATCGGCGGACCTCGACGAGGTGACCTACGACCTCGAGGTCGACGGCGAAGCAGGTTCGCCGCGAGACCGCCCGCGCAGTGTGGGAGCGCGCCGGCTGGGCGACGGTCGCGATCGCGTTTGCCGAGCGCGCCAAAGACGGCGGCTGGAACAGCAAGCTCGCGCTGCTCCGATTCCGCCGCATCCACGACGCCTGGTCTCGCCAGAGTCACGTCACGCTCGGCGACGGCGAGGCGCGCGAGCTCGCGCACTTCGTCGATCGCTCGTTTCCGGCGTAATCGAAGCTTCATCGCGGCTTCATCGCACCTTCACGCGCCGGCGAACCCGCGCCGGCGAGCATCGAGGTCATGCGGTGCGCGCTATGGCTGAGCCTGGTCGCGTGCACGCCGTACAGCGAGGTCACGACGCTCGCGCTGCGCGATCCGAGTCAGGTCGCGGTCGCGATCGCCACGCCGAGCGGGCCGATCGAGCTCCTGCCCGACGGAGCGAGCCACGCCGACCTCCCGGCGACGAGCCCACCTTACATTGGAGTAGCGAGCAGCGAAGCCTGGATCGAGCGCGACGCGAGCCGGCTCGATGTCTGGTGTCCGCACTGCGGCGACGATAAGCGGCGCACGCCGATCCTCGGCAACCAACTGACCCTCGACGGCACGCTCGCGCTGGTCACGCACTCGGGCAACGACGTGCGCGCACACTTCGTCTTTCGCTCGACGCCGCACGTCGGCGCGCGACCGTTGCCGAGGCTCGCGCTCGAGCTCGTGACGCCGGCAGACAACGTCAGCTCGATCCGCTACGACCGCATCTACGACATCGAAGCCGGCGAACGCAGGTCGGGGCTCGGCAGCTTCGTGGTCATCGGAGCGTTGCTCGCGGTGGTCGGCACGACGTTGATCGCGGTCGGTCACCACGACCACGAGAATGGGCTCGAGCTCGCCGGAATCGGCCCGTCCGCGGTCGGCGCCGGGCTGTTGCTCGCGGCCTACGGCCTGCGCGATGCGCCGCCGAGCACGTGGCGCGGCCGTCGCCACCGTCGCTGACGCTAGGCCGCCAGGAGCGGCACGAGGCGCGTCCCCGCTCAAGGGGACCTCGCCGTGAGGAGTGGCCGTCCTTTGCTCCGCACGAACGGCCGATCGATCGACCGGCTCGGGTCCCGAAGCGCTTCGCGCTTCACCGTGCTAGCGCTTCGACTTGAGGCGCGATTCGAGGATCCGGACCTCCGCCTTCGCGTCGGCGTGGTGCGGCTTGTCCGCGAGGACGCGCTGGAAGATCTCGAGCGCTTCGCGTTCGCGGCCGAGCATGCGCTCGACTCGGCCGAGGTAGAACCGCGCGGTCACCGACTTCTCTGATTGCGCGGCGGCCTTCGACAGTTGGCCGCGCGTCGCGGCGGCGACCGCCATCTTGTCCGGCGCGGCGGCGAACTTCGACCACGCGAGCAGGGCGGTGTACTCGGACTCGTTCGGCTGGAGCTCGACCGCGGTCGTGAACTCGGCGATCGCGGTGGTGAGCTGATCGCGGCGCAACGCCATCTCGCCGAGCTTGAACGCCTCTTCCGCGCGCATCACGCGCATCGCGAGTTGGTCGGCCTTGGCGTCCTCGGCGCGCACCGCCGCCTCGCCACCTCGCCGCAGCACGGTGACGTAGTCCGAGCGGCGCTGCGGATCGCTCAGGGTCGCGAACGCCGTGTTGATCGCCGCGAACAAGCGCTGTGCATCGCGGCGAGCATCGGGAATGCCGAGCGCCGCCAGCCGATCCGGGTGGAGCTTGCGCGCGAGCGTGAAGTACGCGCCGCGCACCGCGTCGGGCGCGCTGTCGACCGGCACCCCGAGCAGCGTGAAATAATCGGCTCCGCTATCGAGCCGCGGCACGAGCTCGACGATCAGCGCTTCGGTCTCGCGCGTCGCCGCACTATCGCGGCGGACCCGCGTGATCGGCGGTTGGCTCGACGAGCGCTGCGGTCGCGGCTTCGCCATCTGAGTCGGCGGCGCGCCACTCGGTGGGCGCAACCGCACGACGTCGTCACCGGTCGGCGTCGTCGCGAACGGGGGCGGTGTCGTGGTCCGCGACGCGGGTGGTCCGGTCAGCGCCCGGCCCATCGGCGGCGGCGTCGTCGTGCGCGACACCGATGGCGGGGTTGACGTCCGGCTGATCGGCGGCGGCGTCATCGTCCGCGAGACGGGCGGCGCGGTTGGCGTCCGGCCGATCGGCGGCGGTGTGGTCGTGCGCGACGGGGTCGGCGGGTTGTCGCGGCTCGACGCGCGGCTCATCACCGGCCGATCACCGGTCGCGGTACGCGCTTGCGTCGCCGGCGCGGTCGACCCGCTGGGCGCGCGCGGGGCCGCCGTCGCACCGCTGGTCGGGCTCGAGCCGCGAGGCCGCGGTACCGCCGTCGCACCGCTCGTCGGGCTCGAGCCGCGAGGCTGCCGTACCGCCGTCGCACCGCTCGTCGGGCTCGAGCCGCGCATCGCCACGGGAGCTCCGGTCGACGCGCGGTCGCGCTGTAGCGTCGCACCGTCGGTCGGCTGATCGATCGGCGGTCGCGACGGCGGCTTGCGCAGCCGCGGGATCGCGGTCGTCGTGCGATTGACCGGCTCGGTCGCGTCCGCCGCGCCGCACGACACCAGCGAGTACGCGATCGCGCGAATCGTGCGCCCGTCGACTTCGGGGTGCGCGAGCAGGACCTCGGCCAGATTCGCACCGTCGCGCAGCGCGACGACGACCGCTCGGTCGGTCTCGGAGAACCCGAACAGCGCGAGGTCGGGCGTCGCCTCCGGTCGGAGCTTGAAGTAGCCGCCCATCTGGCCGAGCTCGAGCGATAGGCGTTCTTCGACCAGGTTGTTGACCGCGCCGAGGTAGACGATCGTGCGGATATCGAGCTCGCCGCCGGAGATGATCGGCAAGGCGACCTGATCGTCGACGACAAACTCGCCGCGCTCGACCGAGAACGTGCGAGCCGCGCGCTGCGCATTGACGCGGCGGCGCAGCCGCTGGGCTTGCTCGGGCGATAGCTTCGCGAGCTCGGCGATCACGTCGACCTCGTCGCGGTCGGGCGCCGTCGCGAGCCGGCGCGCGATCTCGCCGACCTGGCTGGACGACACGAGGTGGCTGGTCAACGCGACGCGCGCCGCGGAATCACTCGCGAGTGGCGACGATGCACCGACGACGATGCCGCGGGCAAACGCGACGCAGTACGCCTTGCCGTCGCTGGTCAGCGTCAGCTGGCCCGACAACCCGCGCAGCGCGAGCGCACCGAGCGTGCGGCCCCACGGCCGGTCCGAGACGTTGCCGCGCGCGAGCTCGGTCATCGCCGCCGCTTCCCCCACAGCCGGCGCCCCAGGTACGCGACTGCGCCTACCGCCACGACGACCACGACCAAGCCCACCAGCTCCGCGTTGCCTTCAGCGTAACCCCACCACGCTGCGACTACCCCGGTAGACCCGTTCATCCGACCAAGGATGGTGGGACCGGCAAGTGGAGTCAATCGCGGGACCGCTGCTAGAATCACCACGTGAGCACCTCGTTTCCGCTCGATGGCGCCCGCGTTCGGTTCGCCGGCGACACGAATATCGGCCGCAAGCGCGACCACAACGAGGACTCGATCTCGCTCCCCGAGACCGGCGAACGCCTCGCGATCGTGTGCGACGGCATGGGCGGTCACGCGTCCGGCGAGGTCGCGAGTCGGCTCGCGGTCGAGCTGATCGTCGATCACTTCACCGAGACCGGGCGCCAGCAAGTGCTGACCTGGCCGTACAAGGTCGACCGCGACATGCGCAAAGACGTCAATCGCATGGTCACCGGGATCATGCTCGCGAACCTCGAGATCTGGGAGCGGTCGCAACGCGAGCAGCGGTTCAAGGGCATGGGCACGACCTGCGTCGCGCTGTATTTCCTCGACGACCATCTCGTGATCGGTCATGTCGGCGACAGTCGCTGCTATCGCGCGCGCGGCACCGAGATCACGCAGCTGACCGAGGATCATTCGCTGATCAACGACTACATCCGGATGAAGCGGGTCACGCCGGAAGAAGCCGAGAACTGGCCGCACAAGAACGTGATCGTGCGCGCGCTCGGCATGAAGGAGACCGTCCAGGTCGATATCATCACCGAGCAGCCGCGAGTCGGCGACATCTACCTGATGTGCTCGGACGGGCTGACCGGCATGCTCAAGGACGACACGATCCAGCACGTGCTGATGACCGAGAAGGATCTCGATCGCGCGGCCGAGCGGCTGATCACCGCCGCGAACGAGGAAGGCGGCGTCGACAACATCTCGGTCGTGCTCGCGCGAGTCGAGGCGGCGTGACCCGGGCGCTCGCGATCGCCGCCTGGCTGGTCGCGGCGGCGTGCGGCAAGTCCGATTCGGCGGCCAGGCCCGCGGTGGCGCAAGATCGACCGCCGCCGATGTCAGAAGCCGAGCTGACCCGCGCGAACGACGCCTGCACCGACTACCTCGCGCGCGTGTGCAAGTGCGGCGAGACCGTCGAGGCGGCGAAGAAGATCTGCGCCGACAGCCAGGCCCTGCCCGCCGCGCTCAAGATGAGCGTCGATCTCGCGACCGCGACCGAAGCCGAGAAGCTCGACGTGCTACGCGCGCAGACCAGCATCCGCCGGATCTCGAAGACCTGCATCGACGGGACCGCGCACCTGCCGGCGCTCGGCTGCCCGTGATGGTGACGCTGTCTCTTTTGTCAATTTACGACACGCCACGAGGCGCTCCCCACGGGCTTCCGACGCGTTTCTGACCTGCTGCCGGCGTCCCCAAGTTGACAAAAGAGACAGCGTCACCAATTCATAAATTCATATTCAATGATCCTGCGAGGTTGGGCGCGCATCGCTGGGTGACAATAGAGACAGCGTCCCCACGATCGAGTCGCCGAGGTTGGTGGCGTCGGCGGTGGCGCCGGCCCACACGACGGTGCGGGTGAGCGAGCGGCTGGCGCGCGCGCCATCGCCGAGGATGGCGAAGGGGCCGACGGTGACGCCGGCGTCGATGATCGCACCGGCACCGAGCTTTACCGGCTCGACGATCGTTGCGCTCGGATGGATCCGCGCGGTTGGATCGATGCCGGTCAGGCGGGTCGGCGGATGACGCAACGGCGCGCCGGCGAGGAGCGCCCAGTTGCTGTCGAGGTAGCGCTCGGGCGTCGAGTGCTCGGCGAAGTAGCCGTGGTCGTGCTCGTACGCCGCGACGCGACCGCCCGCGCGGAGCCACGGCAAGTAGCCCTGGCGGATCGAATCGCTCTCGCCATCCGGCAAGCGCGCCATGACCGAAGGCTTCGTGACGTGCACGCCGCAGAACATGAAGTCGCCATCGCCAAGGATGTCGGCGACGCGGCCGTCGCGAACATCGACCGCGCCCCAGGTCTTTGCGTCCGGCACGCGGCGCACGACCATCATGCCGAGCGGGTCGCCGGCGCGGTGATACGCGGCGACGAGCGCGCTGACATTGAGGTCGAAGATCAACTTGCCGTTCGCCGAGATAAACGGCTCGTCGCGACCGTCGGGATCGAGTAGCGGTAACGCGTGCTTGATCCCGCCGCCGGTGCCGAGCAGCTTCGGCTCGTGGATGTACTGGATGTGCGCGCCGAGCGGGCGGCCGTCGCCGAGCTCGCGCTCGATCAGCTCACCGTGATGGTGCGTGTTGATCACGAGCTCGGTGATGCCGTGCGCGACGAGGTTTGCGATCCCGTACGCTAGGATCGGTGTGCCGCACACCGGCAACATCGGCTTGGGACGCTCGGTTCCGAGCTTGCCGAGCCGCGTCGACAGGCCCGCGCACAACAGCATCGCGCGCATCCCTGAAACGTGGCATAGGCGGCGGGGCCACGCTACCGTCGTGGTGTGCGCATCGCGCGACTCGATCGCACGCAGCTCGACGCGGCCACCCGTGTGCTCGCCGCGGCGTGCGCGTTCGACCGCGCGGCCGAGGTCGCCGACGAGAAGCTCTTCGCGCCCGGCCCGAGCCGAACCGATCACTCGGAGGTCCGTGCGGAGCAAAGGACGGCCGACCCCTCGCGGCGAGGGTCCCCCTTTAGCGGGGGCCCGAGCCGAACCGATCGCTCGGATGTCCGTGCGGAGCAAAGGACGGCCGACCCCTCGCGGCGAGGGTCCCCCTTTAGCGGGGGCCCGAGCCGAACCGATCACTCGGAGGTCCGTGCGGAGCAAAGGCCGGCCGACCCCTCGCGGCCGGCCCCCGATGCCACCGCGATCGCGTTCGGCGCGCTGAACGGCAGCGAGCTCGTCGGTGTCGCCGCGGTGAGCGCGCGCTGGCTCCGACTGATCGCGGTCGTCCCCGAGGCGCGCGGCGCCGGCATCGGCTCGGCGCTGCTCGCGCAGTGTGAAGCCGCGGCTCGGAGCGCCGGTGAGCCGCGGCTGCGGGCGCTCGATCAACCCGGCAACTACCTGGCCCCTGGCGTCGACGAGCGCAATCACGATGCGATCGGCTGGCTCGAGCGACGAGGCTTCGTGCGCGGCGAGCTACGCGACAACGTCTTGATCGCGGTGCGCGATAACCCACGCGTCACCGCCGAGCGCGCCGCCGAGCTCGCGGCCCGGTGTCGCGCTGCGGGTTACGAGATTCGCCGCGCGCGCGGTGACGAGACCGCGCTGTGCGAAGCGGTCGCGGCCGAGTTCGGAGGCGCTTGGCCGTTCGAGCTCGCGCGCGCGCTCGGCCACGAGCCGGCCGGGGCTCACGTCGCGATCCACGCGGGCGCGTACTGCGGCTTTGCCGCCCACGACGGCAATAACCGTGGCCTCGGTTGGTTCGGTCCAACGGGTACGTGGCCGTCGCACCGAGGCAAGGGCCTCGGCGAGGCCTTGCTCGTCGCATGTCTCGTCGACGTCGCCGCTGCTCACGAACGCTGTGAAGTCGCGTGGATCGGCCCGCGACCGTTCTACGAAAAAGTCGCCGGGATCGTCGGGGATCGGCGGTTCGTCTCGCTCGTGAAACCGTTGATCTAGCCACCGGCAAACCGACGTATGCTTGTCTAGTGTGGGCGATCTCGTGCATCGTCGTGGCGCTCGTCGGCTGCGGCCGCCTGCGGTTCGACCCCGGCGAGGGCGCGGGTGGCGACGCTAGTACGACGAGTGACGGCATCCTCGGTGGCGATGGCCCCGGAAGCGACGCCGGGCCAGCGGTCGGCGCGAGCTATCCGGTCGGAAGCTCGCCGCTCGGAATCGCGACCGGCGACTTCAACAACGACGGCTACAACGATCTCGTCGTCACGAACTTCGGGACCGACACGATCAGCATCTTGCTGAACGACAAGACCGGCAAGTTCGGCCCGGCACAGACAATCACAGTAGGGAACGGGCCGATGGCGGTGTACGTCACCGATTTTAATGGCGACAGCAACGTCGATCTCGCGGTCGCGGACGGCGGCTCGAACACGATCGCCGTGTTGCTCGGCGACGGCGCCGGCAACTTCTCAGCCGCGGCCTTCACGAACTGCGATACCGAGCCCGCCGCGCTTGGCCTTGGCGACTTCGATCGCGACGGTCATACCGATCTCGCGATCGCCGCGTACGGCGCAAACGAGGTCCAGGTGTTATTCGGCGACGGCACCGGCGCGTTCCCACGTAAGCGAAACGTCGGGACCTGCACCTCGCCGAGCGGCATCGTCATGGGGCACTTCAACGCCGATAGCCACGACGATCTCGCGGTCAGCTGCTACGGCGACAACGCGCTACTCGTGTTGCTCGGCGACGGCAGCGGCAACTTCCCCGGCCCGACACTTCTCGACATGGGCAGCCAAACCGCGCCGATGGGCATCGTCGCCTACGACTTCACCGGCGACGGCAACACCGACCTCGCGGGCGCAGACTTCGGCACCGGCGAGGCCGGCTTGGCGAAAGGCGACGGCACCGGCATGTTCGGCGCGCCCGCAGGATTTCCCGCTGGCACGTCACCCGCCGCGATCGCGAACGGCGACGTCAACAAGGACAGCAAAGCCGACCTCGTGCTCGCGAACTATGTCTCCGGCGATTCGATCGAGGTGCTCCACGGTGACGGCACGGGCGGCTTCGCGACCCAGATGTCGTACACCGTCGGCTCGCAACCGGACGGCGTGCTGATCACCGAGCTCAATCATGACGGCGCCGGCGATATCGTCGTGGCGAACGCCGGCTCCGACACGATCACGGTGATCCTCGGCCCGCTCTAACGCCGCGGCTTGACGAGCCCGCGAGCGAGCTTGATCAGGCCCGGATGAGCCTTCATGTTCGCGCGCAGCGCCTTGCTGAGGTTGTGAGGCATCTCGGCACCTAACGTCTTGCTCACCCACGTGGCGAATGCCTGATCTGGGGCGAGCACCTTCGCTTCGTCGGCGTCCGACGCTTCGTGGACGGCACGAGCCTCGTCGTCGGTGACGTTGATGAACACCATGAAGTCGTTCGTGCCGACCTTGGCGATCACCGCCAGTGCGCTCGCGACGTCGGCGCCGAGCACCGCGAGCTCGCCTTCGCCCCCGAGGACGACCACCGGGCAGCCGTCGAGCTCCGGCCCCGACTTCTTCCACACGGCGACGAGGCTTCCGTCACCCCGCGATGCAAACACGTGGAACTGGTCGTTTGCCGCCGCATTGTCGAACCAGAACGCGCAATCGGGAGAGGCACTCCACGACAGGTCGCTCGGTTCGTGCTCGCTCAAGTAACGCTCGAGCTGTTCGAGCGCTTGGCCATTGGTCATGCCCGACCTACCTAAACGCTACGCGGTCCGCAGCTCGAGCAAGAACTCGACGTTGCCCGCGGGGCCGGTGATCGGCGATTCGACCTCGCGGCCGGCGACGAAGCCGTGATCGCTCGCCCACGCGCGCACCTTGTCGACCGCGCCGCGCCGCGCCCCTTCATCGCGGACCACCCCGCCCTTGCCGACGTGGGCGCGCCCGACCTCGAACTGCGGCTTGACCAGCGCGACGATCGGCTTGCCGGCCGGCGGCCGCAGTAACTCGGCGACCCGCGGCAAGACGAGCGTCAGCGAAATGAATGACACGTCGATCACCGCGAGCCCACACGGCTCCGGCACCTTGTCGAGCTCGAGGTTGCGCGCGTTCTCGCGTTCGAGCACGACGACCCGCGGATCCTGGCGAATCGACCACGCGAGCTGGCCGTATCCGACATCGATCGCATAGACCTTCGCGGCCCCGCGCTTCAACAACACGTCGGTGAAGCCGCCGGTCGACGCGCCGATGTCGAGCGCGATCACGCCGCTCGGATCGATCCCGAATTCATCGAGCCCTTTGACCAGCTTCAGCGCGCCGCGCGAGACGTACGGATGATCGGCCTGGAGCAGCGAGAGCTCGGCGGTCGCCGCGACCAATGTCCCGGGCTTGGTCTGCTTCTGGCCATCGACCAGCACCGAGCCGCTCATCACGAGAGCCTGGGCGCGGTCACGGCTCGCGACGAACCCGCGGTCGACCAAGAGCTTGTCGAGGCGCTCGCGAGCCACCGACGGACTGTACACGCCTTGACAAATGGTACGGTCGTTCTATTCTAGGAAGATGACCAAAGGCGAAGAGACCCGGCAGGCCGTGCTCGCCCGAGCGTTCGAGCTCGCGAACGTTGTCGGCGTGACCGGCTTGTCGATCGGCCGACTCGCCGAGGCGACGGGCTTGTCGAAGAGCGGCCTGTTCGCGCACTTCGGCTCGAAGGACGCGCTCGAGGTCGCGGTCGTCGAGGAGGCGAGCCGGCAGTTCGTGCAAGAGGTCATGGTGCCGGCGCTGCGCGAGCCGCGCGGCGAGCCCCGAGTGCGTGCGTTGTTCGATCGCTGGTTGACCTGGGGCCAGCGTCCCGGTGGCTGTTTCTTCGTCGGAGCGAGCGCCGAGCTCGACGACCGCCCCGGCGCACCTCGGGACGCCCTGGTCCGCGCCTGCAAAGACTGGATCGACGAGCTCGCGAAGGCGGCTCGGATCGCGAAGACCGAAGGTCATTTTCGCGCCGACCTCGATCCCGATCAATTCGCGTTCGACCTCTACGGCATCACGCTCGGATTCCACACGTTCTATCGCTTCCTCCGCGTGCCGGAAGCGCTCGCCCACACTCGCGCCGCTTTCGATCGCCTCGTCGCCGCCGCGCGCGCTCCCGCCCGCGGCTCCCGGTAACCCTCACGCAAGGATGCGCCATGCCCATATCGAGCTCGTCCGCGCCCAGAAATAGCACGACCGTTCGCTCGAAGACCGCCGTCCGGGTCGCCCGCGCCGCGCTGCAGACCGCGTTCATCGTGTCCGACGATCTCGGGGCCGCGTTCGCCGAGCGTATGTTCGTCACGCCGCGCTACTTCGACCGCCCGGCGCGCGAGCGCGAGGTGCTTGCATCGGGTCGCAGGTTCGTCGTCGACGTCGCGCTGCGCTCGCCGCGCTGGAACGGCGCGCACACACCGGTCACCGCATGGCGTTGGGGCCTCGGTCCGACCGCGCTCCTCGTCCACGGTTGGGAAGGTCGCGGTTCGCAGCTCGGCGCGTTTGTCGAGCCGCTCGTCGCCGCCGGCATGTCCGTCGTCGCGTTCGACGCGCCGGGCCACGGTGACTCGCCCGGGCATCGCCTCTATCTCACCGACCTGGCCGATTGCATCACGTCGGTCGCGACCGCGGTCGGTCCGCTACACGCCGCGATCGCGCACTCGTTCGGCGCGCCCGCGCTGCTGCTCGCGCACCTCCGCGGCGGAGTCGACGCCGCGCGCAACGTCGCGGTCTCGCCGAACGCAATCATCGCCGACGCGATCGCGAAGTTCTCGCAAGTCGTCGCGCTCGACCCGAGCGATCGCCGCGTGTTCGAGCAGCAGCTCGCCGCGCACACCGGCGTCGCGCTCGATGCGCTGACGCTCGACCGCCTCGTCGCCGGCCGCGACGCCGCCCTCCTGGTCATCCACGACCGCAACGACAACGAGGTTCCATTCGCGCACGGCTCGCGGCTCGCGGCGGCGTGGCCAGGCGCGATCTTGCTCGAGACCGACGGCCTCGGCCATCGCCGCATCCTTCGCGATCGCGCGGTGATCGAATCCGCGGTCGCGTTCGCGAGCCACGGCATCGCCGCTCCCGCGTCGGACCTCGTCCGCGAGGTCGACCGCTACCTGCGTCCTTGACAGCCCCTGCCCCGATTGATACCCATACCGCCTGTTTCTGGGGTCATAGCTCAGCTGGGAGAGCGCTAGAATCGCACTCTAGAGGTCAGGGGTTCGATCCCCCTTGGCTCCACGGAAAACCGAAGAGGTCTCGCAGCGATGCGAGGCCTTCTTTGTTTTCGGCGTGCGGCAAGCGTTCTAGAGGCTGCTCTCGCACGCGTCGTCATTCCGTTCGCTTACGCAGTCCCGACCCTACGCAAACCGCTTCCAATCGTTCCGCAAAAACATTCTAGAGGTCCCGTCGTCACGTCGTCGCGTCCTGAACCCTTCTGGCTGCGTCGTTCCCGCGTGATAGCGTTCATTGTGGCAGCCGACGCTTCGAAAGTATCTCCAGCCGAGATCGCTGCACTCATGGTGCACCTCGATCCAGAGGTCCGCGACGCCATCGCCGATGTCGATCGAACGCTCATCGCGCTTGCGCTCGCGCAATCCCCCTGGGACCGGCTGAGGTCGGCATCTCGAATGGCGCAAGCCCTCGTCAGGATCCGGGATGGTGCCGCACCCCAAGGTCACTGACCTTCCCGCGCTGCTCGCGAAGCTGTGCGACGCCGGGATCGAGTTCATCATCGTCGGTGGCGCCGCCTGCGTGATCCAAGGCGCGCCGATCACGACCAACGATCTCGATATCGTCCATCAGAGGACGCCGGAGAACATCGAGCGGCTTCTCGCAGTCTTGCTCGAGCTCGATGCAACGATGCGCTACGACTTTGCGAACAGACGACTCCGCCCAACGACAGAGCTGTTAGCAGGCAGAGGACACCTGAACCTTTCCACCTCGCTCGGTCCGCTCGATCCGCTTTGCGAGCTCGACGGCCTGGGGTTCGACGAGTTGTTGGCCCATAGCCAGTCGGTGATCGATGAGGGGCGATTGCTTCGCGTACTGGACCTGCCGACGCTTATCACTGTGAAGACAAAGGCCGGACGACCGAAGGATCGACTCGTGCTCCCGATCCTGATCGCGACCCTCGAGGAGCGCGATAAGGCGAAGTGATTGACGGAACCCGGCGGTCGCGCGTGTTGCCCGGCGCGACGCCGACTCAACGCCAACGACCGCACGCAGTTGTTGGCCGTCACCGTTCCGCAAATTCGTCGACGGAGATCCGCGCACTGCGAAACGTTTCCCACTGGAACCTCGCGAGATTCCTCGGCGCGCCCAGAATCGCACTCTAGAGGTCAGGGGTTCGATCCCCCTTGGCTCCACGGAAAACCGAAGAGGTCTCGCAGCGATGCGAGGCCTTCTTTCGTTTCGGACGCACGCGAATCGTTCCGCAAGCCGTTCTAGAGGTCTGCTCTCGCACGCAGTGTCATTCCGTTCGCTTACGCAATTCCGGCCCACCCGAAGCGCTTCCAATCGTTCCGCAAAGCATTCTAGAGGTCCCGTCGATCGGTCGGTCACGTCGCGCGTCCGAATGCCACGCAGCGCTATCGAAAGCGCCAAGGCTCGGGACGAAGACGTGCCAGCGAACGCGCGACGGCCGCCGGGTCGATCTCGACGCGCTCCTTCATCAATCGGAACAAGGCCTCGGCCACCACAGACGCGATCGCGTGGATGCCCGCAACACATCGAGCAGATCGAGCCACCGAGCGCAGGGCAACTGCGCTTGCCTTTGCGTTGTTTGCAGAAGCTGCATACCGCCACCGCGACCTTTCGTAGCCCGCTAGCATCTGCGACGCAATGCCTGGCAGTCGTTCCGCAGGATCCTCGACCAAGACTCGGCGTTGGGGACCTTGCTACACGTCGGGGCTGCGGCCCGCGAGCGCATTCCAGACGAGCAACACCTCGATGTCACCAGCTACTTCGTCAACTCGGTAGTAGACGTGGTTGCGCGTCTTCGGCATGAGGATTCGCCAAACGATCCGGCCGCCACGCGCTGCGTACTGCTGACGCTCCGCGTCCGCACCACCGCGCAGCTTGGTCACGATCGCGGACAGCTCTTCGACGAATACGCCCGGAGCCTTTTCACGATGCTGCTCCCACCACGTTCGCTTCTCTCGGACCGAGAGCCGAGCCTCCGGCGTGAAGCGAACTCTCACTGATGACGAAGCTCGTCCAGAACGTCGTCAGCGTCCACCAACTCGCCAGCATCTGCCTGTGCGGCGCTTCGTTCGAGCGCTTGTTCGAGCGCCGCGCGCTCATCGTTGCTCATGTTGTCAGCCGCCGCGTCGTAGAGGTACACGCGAACCTCAGCGCCGTCGGGTAGATCGACCGGCTCGTCAACGACGATCTTTCCGTTCACAACATGAGCTCGGAGCGCGGTCACGAGATCAAGATACACGAGCCGAGTCGGTTCGCGTCCGTTCCGCAACTTCTCCCAGAACATCCAAGACGTTGCACCGATTGCGGAATGTTCTGCTCCTCAATTCCGCGGGATTCCTCGGCGCGCCGAGAATCGCACTCTAGAGGTCAGGGGTTCGATCCCCCTTGGCTCCACGGAAAACCGAAGAGGTCTCGCAGCGATGCGAGGCCTTCTTTGTTTTCGGATCGTTCCCCAGCTTCGCATCACGGCCGAACGAGCTCCACATCGAGGTCGGCCGCGCGAGCAAGCGGCGCTAGGTCCTCTGGATCAGACGTGATGATTCGATCGCCATCGCTCGCCAACAGGACCAGCGCAGCGTCAATGACATCATCTTGTTTTGCTCGGGCCAACAGCTCGCCAGCTGCGCGGCCGAGCACCGCATCCAGCCGCCGTATGTCGATCACGTCGAATGCCCGCGCAAGCAGCGCCTGACGGGGCCCCCGCCCGCGCCACGCCTGACCGACGATCCCGCCGTGAGACAACGGTGCCTCGCGGGACTGCAGAGCTTGCTTTAGACGCTGCCACATCGCGCGATCATTCCGTTCGAGCGCTATCAGCGCACCGGTATCAAAGATCAGCCTCATGCCACCTTCGAACGCCGCTTGCTTGTGCGGTTCTTAAGTGGGCCCCGGATCACGTTTGCCTTGCGCCGATCCTCGCGTTCACGTGCCGCGAGCTCGGATGGTGTGATCTCTCCATACTCAGCCTCATAGCCGGCGAGCAGGTCGGACAGGGCGGCGAGGCGGCGCTCTTTGAGCACATGCTCTGCAACGGCGAGATTGATCCAAGCACTCAACGAATCCGCCCGACCCGCTGCAATGGCGGCGTTGGCGGCCTCGACCAGGGCGCGGTCAAGGGTGACGGTAACCCGCTCTTTCGTCTCACTCATACTATTATCATACCATCGTATGCGCAACGTCAGGACGCCGATCGAGCCCGGCAAATGCGTTGTCCCACCTAACCGTTCCGCAGATTCCTCGTCGGAGACTCGGCGTTGCGGAACGCTCGTGGCCCTCAACCCCGCGGGATCCCTCGGTGCGCCCAGAATCGCACTCTAGAGGTCAGGGGTTCGATCCCCCTTGGCTCCACCAGGAAACGAAGAGGTCTCGCAGCGATGCGAGGCCTTCTTTCGTTTCGGCCTGGGCGCAAAACCGGGTGCGGAACGATCGCGTCAGGCAATTAGTCGTTTCGATCTCGGTCCACGAGAAGCCCTACCTAGGCTTCTCGTGGGGAAGCTTCCGAGTCGTGAACAGCGCTGCGAACATCGGCGATGCCTGAAACGCTTTGGCAAGCGCGGCGATGAGAGCAAGAGAGTAGCCGCGGCCTTGAAGCTCGGCCGCGATTTCGGCCAGCGGTCTTTGCTCGATCACGCGCCGTAGCAGGCGTGCGGCGGGACGATCAAGCGACAGCTGCAGCGGCTCAGCTAAGGCGAGTAACCAGCGCTCGATTTGCGCCGTCGCTCCGCGCTTCGGATGGATGCGCTCGATCGCTTCCAGAATCGTTTCTCGATCGCCCGCGTCAGCGAGTAGCGCGAGGAAGGTGCGGTGTTGGCGCTCGCGGACACGACGTCGCAGCGCGAACAGCTGTGCACGCACTCGAATGAGCGTGATTGCGCGAGCGAGCGCATCACCCGCGTGGCCATGATGACGTCGTACCATGCGGAGGTATGGGGCCAGTGCACGGTTGTCTTCGTGCTCCGCGGATGCTGCTTCGAGGATCGCCCAGCTCGCGGCCAGACCGGTTGCAATTATCGCCTCAGCGGCACGCAAGCCGCGACGACGCTCGAGTCGAGCGCACGCCTCGTGGATCCTGACTCGCGCCCGCAGGGTTGCGTCCGGCACTGGCGGCAACGGATCGACAGCGACACCGGGCGGGTGAAACACCCACTGCGGGGTGAGCGCGGGTAACGTTGGAGTGCGGACAACGAGCGTCACCGGGAGACACTCGCCGAACGTTTCGCGCGAGAGCCTCATCCGCTTCACTCGAGTCTGTTCCGTCCAACGGTCAAGACGTAGCCAGGCTCGCTAGCGCGCAAGCGTGTCGACGGTGCGAACTTTCTCGGCGGCGACGTGAGCGAGAATCGCGTCGCACAGCGCCCGCTTGTTCTCGATGTCGTACGGTGCCGGCGCGCCGTCGCCCGGGACGAGCAGGCTGGTTTCCGGCGTGCCACCATCGACGAAGCACGTGTTGGTCGTCGGCGATGACACGACCTTGACGCCGTTCACCACCTGCTGCGGATTAGCTCGCGCGTGAACATGATCGGCTGAACGCCGCGCTCGCGATCGGCTTTGCATTCGGGGCAGTCGTGCATCAGCGCCTCGAGATCCATGAACGGATGCTCGATGTCGTCGAGGGTGGCTAGTCTCTGGTCTCGCGCGGGCCCGCGTCAGCTTGCTCGACGACCTTCACCTCCGAACAGCGTACCCGGCGACCGAGCCCGCGTCAGCGATCGCTGCGAAATCCGATGCGCTGGTGCGTGCCGTCGCAGAACGGCTTCGTGCTGCTGCCGCCGCACCGGCACAGCTTTGCCTGCTGGACGCGCGCGACGACCCGGCCGGTGCCACTCGTGATCTCCAGGTTTCCGCGAACGCGGAGCGGGCCGTCGGTCAGCGGATCGATCGCGAGCTCGCCATCACGGACGGCGAGCATGTCGGTGTCCGTGGTCGTCGCCGGCTCTCCGGTCGCCGTGAACTCGATCTCGTGATGCGATCCGTCGCAGAACGGCTTCGCCTTCGACGCGCCGCACCGGCACAGCGTCGCGCGAAACCCCGCCGAGGCGGAATCGCCATCCAGCACGAGGTCGGCGCGTACCGAGTAGGGCCCGTTCTCGCGGATCGAGATCAGATTCACCGGCGGCGCGGTTTCATCGGGGGCGCCGTCCTTGCGACGGTAGCGGATCGCGCCCGAGGGACATGCATGCGCGATCTCGACGAGCTTCGCGACCTCGATCGCGTCCGGGTGAATCCACGGCCCGACGACGTTCGCGAGAAAGACTTGCGGCGCGCCGGTCACGCAGAACCGCGAGTGAATGCATTTCTTGCCCTCGTAGATCAGCGTGAGGTGCTCGCCCTCGATGCTGTCGATGCCGTCGCGGGTCGTCGGCACCGGCGGTGGTGCGAGCGGGAGCTTCACGACGCGCGCCGGCGCCACCGGCGTGACCGGCTTCGCTTCGCTAAGTCCTCGCTTCGCGCGGGCGCCGAGGTCGGCGAGGATGCGGTGCGTGCGGGCGGTGCGCTCGTCTCTGGACAGCGCGAGCGCGTGCTCGGCGAGCTCGTCAAGCCTCTCGACGACATAGCGCGCGACGCTCGGTCCCGGCGGAAACGGGGCGGCGTCGCGGAGCGCGATGAACGACACCCCGGCGTTGCACCCGGGATGTGATGGTCCGGCGGGGAGCCGCGCCGCACGTTCGGCCAGCGGAGTCATCGCGTGCATCAAGCCGAGCGCGAGATCGATCGCATCGCGCTTGTGCGACGACGGACGCGGGACCGCGTACGACAACGCGAGCAAGCGGATCATCAGGCCGTAGATCGCGTTCGCGACGTCGACCGTTCGCGCGGCTTCCTCGTCCTCGATCCAGACGCGGCCTTCACGGAGCGGCGGCGGACGCAGCACCGGATTGTGCGCGGCGGGATATGCCGGCTCGAACTGCGGATCGGACGCGCGCACGGCCGCGAGCTCGTCGCGGATCGCGGCGAACCGGTTGTAGTGCGAGCCCTCGACGTGCCCCGGAGATCCTTCGCCTTGCTCGACGATCGTCGCGAGGGCCGCGAGCGCGGTCTTCACGCACACGACCGGCCGCACGTCGACCAGCTCGGCCTCGTCGCCGGTCAGCTGGAGCGCGGGATCGCCGCAGAACGCCTCGGCATCGCCGTGATGCTCCGCAAACGCGCGCAGATCCTCCTCGAGGCGCGCGTAGAACGCGCCGATCGTCTCGTAGTCCGATGACATCGGCGTGATGCGATCGCGGTGGCTTCCGCGCTTGAAGGTGCCACCGGGCTCGAAGCCGGTACCTTCAGGCTCGTTCGAGTCGGCCGGTCGCTCGAGGTGCGTGAAGTGTTGCAGCACGGCCGCGCTGAACGGTGCGAGCCGCACGACCACGGGCGCCGGCAGGTTTCCCGGCGTGAGCGGGAAGTTGTCTCGGCCGAAGTGCGGCGTGCCGCCGATCGCGGACGTCAGGTTCCACACCGCGACGAGGTGTGCCATCTCTTCCTTGGCGACCTGCACGATCGTGCCGCGCCAGCGCGCGACCGCATCGACGTGCGCGGCCGGCAGTCCCTCGCCGCCGGTCTTGAGGCTGAACGCGGCGTAGAGGTACGTGCACATCAACGTGTGCTCGAGCTCCGCGGCCTCGTAGAGCGCGTGGAGGATTTGCTCCCGACTCGGCGTTCGCATCGCGGGCATTCTACCGCAGTGGGCTCGAAGGGTTAGGCGTCGGCGCCGCGACCCGCGCGAGGATGTTGCGGTCGGTGTGATGAAACGGCTGGGCGGTACCGACGACCTGGATCACCGTGTCTTGTTTGTACGACCACGTGCCGTCGTGATGGATCGTGATGGTCATCGCGAACCGCTCGGTCCGAAACGCGTCCTCGAGGAACGGGTTCGAGATGATGCCGTTGACGAGCGAGCCGCGGACCGCCTCGACCGTGAACGTCGTGTCGTCTGCATGTGCCTTGCCGATCGCCATCGCGACCTGGCCGCGCGGAATCGCGAGCGTCATCAAGATCGATCCTGTCGCCGGTTCCCACAACCAGTAGCCGACCTGATCGTGAAACATCGCGACCTCGCCCGGCTTGACGATGTGCGTGTGATAGCGCAACCCGTAGAACAGCTGCGGACCGTTCGTCTGCGCGTCGATCGGCTGGAGCTCGATGCGTTCGACGAATCGATTGGTCTCGCCGCCGGTCGCGACCGGATGAGTGTCGATGCCGATGTCTCCAGACCACACCCCGGCGAGCGCGCGCAACGGGCCGAGCTGATCGAGCGTGTTCGGATCGGGCACCGGTTCGGTGAAGACGTCGCGCATGCGGCCCGCATTCTTCCCTCGGTCCGGGCCCCACATGCAAGGTCCCCGGCGTGTCGAGCTGTCGGTGCAGGCGCGGTGCGACTGCGCGGCTGTCGGCGCCGTCCGGATGGCATGCGCTCGACCGTCGTATTGCTCGCTGTGATCGCTTGCGGGCACTCCGCAGCCTCGGTTCCCGATGGTCGCCCCGGAACGGACGCCGCGATCAGCGATGCCATCATCGGTGGCGACGCCGGAGGTTGCGGGGCCGAGACCTGCCGAAGCCGACCGGAGCCTGCATCGGCTCCGAGCTCGACGCGAGCAGCGCGAGCTTGAGCATCACCGCGACCGGAGACACGATCACGCGTTGTGACACCGGCCTGGGCGTGCGGGTCACGGCATTCGGCTCGGCGACCACGACGCTCGCGCTGTCGTCGTTCAACAACATCATCGCCGACCACACCACCACCGGGATCGCGCTCGACATCGGCGATGCGCGCTCGGACTCGACCGTCGATACCGGCCACGATGCGCTGTGGGGCAACGGCGCGAACTTCAGCGGCGACGCGATCGAGGGTCCGGGAGACGTGAAGCAGGACTGCTTGCTCGACGCCGGGGCGCCGCCCGGGCTTCGTACCGGCTCGCCTTGTCTCGGCGCGGGCGATCCTGCGAACAGCTCGCCGCACGATTTTTGGGACCAACCGCGCGGCACGCCGCCGGACATCGGCGCAGTCGAGTCACCGTGAAGTCGGCGGGCTGACGCGATGAGCTCGGACGAACCGCAACGCACTCGGTCACCTGCGAGCGTTGCGTTCCGTGCATCCGATCGGGCGCGGCCGGCGAAGTGAGGGGCCAGGAGGACCCTCGATGCCCGATCGCACCACGTTCCCTACGTCGTTCGCCCTTGGCCTTGCTGTCGCAGTCGCCGGCTGTGACCCCAGCACCACCGCGGAGGATGCGCACGTCCGCGTCGCGCACCTGTCGCCGGACGCGCCGAGCGTCGACTTCTGCGTCGCGCCTCACGGCGGCACGGCGTTCGTCGGCCCGATCCTCGCGACCAACGGGCTCGCGACCGGCCTGGCGTATGGCAATGCGACGAAGTACTTCGACCTCGCCGCCGACACCTACGACGTGCGGCTCGTCGCGCCGGGCTCCGCCGACTGCAACACCTCGCTCGGCGGGCTCGCCGACTTCACGAACCTGCCGAGCCTCGCGCCCGGCGACTCGGTGACGCTCGCGGCGGAAGGACTCGCGACGCTCGGCTCCGAGACGCCGCTGCGCATCGCGGCGTACGTCGACGACACCGAGGTCGACAGTGGCCAGGCCAAGCTCCGGTTCATCCACGCGTCGCCCGGCACGCCGGCGGTCGATGTCGGCGTCGGCGGTGGTGCGGTGTTCACCTCGGTGTTCACCGACGTCGCCTACGGCGACACCGCGGCGGCGGACAGCGGCTATGTCGAGACCGCGCCGATCTCCGGCGCCGAGATCAGCGCGCGCGCCCACGGCTCGTCGAGTGACGCGCTGTCGATCAAGCCCGCGGTGCTCCCCGCCGGTGCGATCGCGACCGCGTTCGCGATCGGCGAGATCGGCTCGGCGACGACGCCGTTGCGCGTCCTGCTCTGCGTCGACAACGCGGCGGCCGTCGGCCTGATGTCGCAGTGCTCGGTCGTCGGCGGGACGCCGTCGCGCGCGCACGTCCGCGTCGCTCACCTGTCGCCCGATCTGCGCGCGGTCGACTTCTGTCTCGCGCCGGCCGGTACCACCGCGTTCAGCGCGCCGGTGCTCGCGTCGCTCGGCGTGCAAGACGGCCTGACGTATGCCGCGGTCACGACCTACGTCGACTTGCCGGTCGGCAAGTACGACATCCGCGTGATCATCGCGAACGCGACCGGCTGCTCGATCCCCGCGATCCCTGACACGCTTGGCGTCAGCGTCGACAACGATCAGACCGCGACGATCGCGGCGCTCGGTGACTCCGATCCCACCGGCCTCGCGGCTCACGATCCGCCGTTGCACCTCGCGCTGTTCACGGACTCGACGACCGTGCCGAGTGGCTCCGCGCAGCTACGGTTCATCCACGCGTCGCCCGGCACGCCGGCGGTCGACGTCGGCCTCGGCTCGGGCGCGTCGTTCACGAAGGTGTTCGCGGACGTGTCGTTCGGCGACATCGCGACGAACACCGGCATCGACGCGCTCGGCTATGTCCAGACCGCGGCGCCGCTGACCACGACCGTCGCGGCGCGGCTCGCGAACACGACCGGCGATGCGCTCGTGCTGCCGGGCGTGACGCTGCCCGGCGAAGGCATCATCACGGCGTTCGCGATCGGCAACAAGACCGGCGCGAGCTCGCCGCCGCTGCAGGTCCTGCTGTGCGATGACAACGCCGCGCCGAACGGCCTGATGTCGAGCTGCATGCTCGCGCCGTGACGCGGCTACCCCGGCTGCCAGAACGGCTCGGCGCCACCCCAGAATGCGTGATACGTGCGCAGCGCGCGAGAGATCGCAGCGACGCCGCCGAACGCCTTGGTCTGCGACGGATAACGCGCGATCGCGTCGAGCTTGTGCTGTTCGTGCTCGGTGATCGCGACCGTGGACAGCCTCCAGCTCGCGGCCTGGAGCGCGGGCGGCCACAGCGCCTCGAGCGGCGGGCCACGGCGAGCCGCCGCGATCGCGCGCAGCACGACGGCGAGCCGCTTGGCCGATAACAACGGCGACCGACGCGCCGGCCAGGTCGAACGCGCAGCCACCGGGTGGGCGCGGCGCATCGTCCGCGACAGCGCGTAGAAGTCTTCGTAGAACCACACGCGATCGAGCCAGTCACGAGCGATCGCCATGTCGATCGCCGCGAGCGAGGCCTCGACGTGATCGATGTGATTGCCGATGCCGAACGGGATCAGGACGCGGGTCGGCCCGAGCTCCGCGAGCTGGTCGAGGCTGCCGCGCACGGCGGCGAGCGTGGCGAAGCCGTCGCGCTGCGCCGGGGTCGTGAAGAACGACCAGCCGGTGAGGTACGGGCGGCGAAACGCGCGTTCGACGTGATCGAGCCGGAGCACCTCGGCGCCGAGCACGGTGCACGCCGCGAGGTCTTCGGCCCGCCGGGTGTCGTAGTCGGCGAACTTGCGCATGCTCGGCGCGATCTCGTCGAGCGGCGGACCCCGCGTGTAGATGGAAGCGATCACGACGCGATCGCCCGCGGCAGTCCAGCGCGCGATCGTCCCACCCACCGACAGCGCGGCGTCGTCGAGGTGGGGCGAGATGACGAGGGTCGTCACCTCCGAGAGTATGACCGGTCGGCCGCGCCGCAGCTTGACCGACTTGTCCGCTCGCGCGACCATGGGTTTGATGGGGGATTCGCCGACGGAGCGTGAGCAGACTGCGCTGCCGACCGTCCTCGAACCGGGCCCGACCGGCGACGACTCGGCGACCGAGCTCACCACCGGCGCACGCCTCGGTCGCTACATCGTGCTCGATCGCGTCGGCCGTGGCGGCATGGGCGTGGTCTACGCCGCTTACGATCCGGATCTCGATCGCAAGGTCGCGGTCAAGCTGATGCGGGCGCGCGCCGGGCTCGGCAGCGCGGGCAGCGCGTGGTTGCTGCGCGAAGCCCAGGCGATGGCGGCGCTGACTCATCCGAACGTCGCGGCGGTCTACGACGTCGGCACGATCGACGATCAGCTATTCCTCGCGATGGAGCTGCTCGAAGGGTCGCTCGCGCGCTGGCTCGATCACGATCATCCGTGGCGCGACGTCGTGGCGCGCTTCCTCGAAGCGGGGCACGGACTCGCCGCCGCGCACGGCGCCGGGATCGTCCACCGCGACTTCAAGCCCGACAACGTGCTGCTCACCAGCGACGGCCACGCAAAGGTCACCGATTTCGGGCTCGCGCGCGCCGATCCGTTGTCGAGCGGCTTGCTGTCGCCCGCGGGCTTGCTGCAATCGCCGATGACCGTCGCCGGCGAGATCGTGGGCACGCCGGTGTTCATGCCGCCCGAGCAGTTGCGAGGCGAGACCAGCGACGCGCGCGGCGATCAGTTCGCGTACTGCATGTCGTTCTTTCGCGCGCTGTACAAGACCGATCCGTTCGGCGTCAAGGGCGACGGCCGACTCGATGCGATCAGCGCGAACAAGTTGATCGATCCGCCGACCGGCAGTCCCGCGCCCGCGTGGATGTATCGCGCGATCATCCGCGGGCTGCGCGCCGACCCTGCCGAGCGCTGGCCGGACATGGCTGCGTTGATCGCGACGCTCGAGCGCGATCCCGCGGTCACGCGCCGTCGAATCGCGATCGGCGCGGCGCTCGGCGTCGCGCTCGTCGGCATCGCCACCGCCTACGCGCTCGCTTCGCACTCGTCGGCGCCACCGTTGTGCTCCGGGGCCGACGGCAAGCTCGCCGGCGTGTGGGACGCGACCGCGCGCAGCGGCGTCGAGGCGGCGTTCGCCACGTCGCACGCACCGGGCGAGCCGGACGCGCTCCACGACACCGAGCGCGAGCTCGATAGCTACGCGCACGACTGGGTCGCGATGCGCACCGAAGCGTGCGAGGCCACTCGGATCCGCGGCGACCAGACCGAGGAGGTGCTGACGTTGCGCACCGATTGCCTCGACTCGCGTCTCGTCGAGCTGCGCACGTTCGTTCGCGAGCTCGCGATCGCCGACGACAAGATGGTGTCGCACGCCGCCGCCGGCGCGAAGGCCCTGAGCGGCCTCGCCGGTTGTGCGGACGTGCCGGCGCTGCGTGCTCCCGATCGCCTGCCGAGTGAGCCCGACGCCCGCGCGCGCGTGGTCGCGCTACGCGACAAGCTCGCCGAAGGACGCGGCTTGTTGCAAGCGGTGCGGCTCAAGGAGGCGATCGCGATCGCGAAGCCGGCGGCGGCGGAAGCGACGAAGCTCGGCCATCGACCGACCGAAGCCGAGGCGTTGCTCCTCGCGGGCGAGATCGAGCTCCAGATGTCGTCGCCCGCCGCCGAAGGCGACTTGTTCGACGCCGGGCTCGCCGCGGAGGCCGGCAAGTCCGACGCGGTCAAGCTCGAGTCGTGGCTCTACCTGACGTCGGTCGCGCTCACCGGATCGAAGTTCGAGCTCGCGCTCCGGCGCTCGCAGGAAGCGAAGGCGACGCTCGAGCGCCTCGGCAAGCCGTGGCGCCAGGAAGCCCAGCTCCTGCGCTTGGAGGTCCAGATCAACGGGCTCCAAGGCCACCTGCCCGAAGCGCTCGCCGCCGCCGAAGAACAACGCAAGCTGGTCGAGCGCGAGGAGGGCACGACGACACTCGAATACGCGAACGCGTTGAAAGCGAAAGCCGATGTGCTCGGCGAGCTCGGTCGCCAGGCCGAAGCGCTCGACGACTTTCGCACGGTGCTCGCGATCACCGAGCAGCAGCTCGGCCCGAAGCACGGCGACCTCGCGGTCGTGCTCACGAACATGGCGATCGTCGAGTACTACCTCGGCCGGCCCGAGGAGAGCGCGAAGCACGCGCGGCGAGCGCTCGCGATCACCGAAGCGGTCTACGGCGCCGACTCGCCCGAGACCGCCGCGGCGCTGACGATGGTCGGCACCGCGCTGCTCGCACAACGAGACTACGCGGGCGCACTCGAGACGTTCCAGCGCAGCGAGAGAGCCGTCGAGCACGCGTTAGGCCCCGAGCACCCATCGCTCGCCGACCCGCTCGCGAACATCGGCAGCATGCTCGTCCAGCTCAAGCGGCCCGCCGAAGCCGTCCCGTACCTCGAGCGCGCGATCGCGATCGCGACCAAGAACGCGGCCGGCGACAGCCTCGACATCGTCCAGCTGCTCGCTTCGCAGTGCGATGTGTTACGTGCCGCCGGTCAGCTCGACGCTGCGGTCGCGGCGGGGCGACGGGCGCTCGCGATGGGCGAGAAGGCCTTCGGCAAGACGAGCTCGCGGCTGTTCGATCCGCTGAGCACGCTCGGGCGCGCGTTGCTCGCCGCCAAGCAACCGCGCGAAGCATCCGAGCTGCTCGATCGAGCGCTCGCCGCGCCGGCGGGCAATCCGAGCTCGCTGCCGGAGGTCGAGCTCGCTGCGGCGCAAGCCGCGTGGCGCACCGGCGGCGCTCGCGACAAGGCGCTCGAGCTCGGTCGCAAGGCGCGCGATGACTACGGCAAGCTCGGTGCGCGTTGGGCCGCCGAGCTCGCCGAGGTCAACGTCTGGCTCGCCCACCCCGAGTAGCGCTACTTCGTCGCGGTGCCACGGTCGCGACGGCGTCGATCAGCGCTCAGTACGTGCCGGCCGGCGGCTTGATCAAGTTGACCGAGGGGTTGCCCGCGGCGTCGACCGTGCCCTGCAGCGTGAAGGTCGCCGGGGTGCTATCGCAGTCGGCGTCGCCGATCGCGTAGGCGGTGAATGATGTCGCGCTCGTGCCGACGAACGAATAGCCGTACGTGCTCTCCTCGTCGACCGAGAAGCCCATCGCGTTCCATTGTGGGTCGGCCTTGAACGCGGATGGCGTCGCCTTGCACTTGTTGTTGATCGCTGTCCCCGGCGTCGTCTCGGTGCCGCCCTTCATGCCGCAGCAACCGTTGGTCGCGCTGACGCCGGTCGGCAGGAACGCGGCGTTGCCGACGGTGAACGACGAGGTTTCGCCGAAGGCGCGCTTCTGCATCTTGCCGATCGCGTTGAGCTCGAGCGCCGCTTCGGACGGACCGCCGGAGTGCTTGTGACCTTTTCTCTCGCCGTCGTCCGATTTCGACATGCACGCGATCGCGTCCTTCTCGTCCTTGATGTTCGCGACGCACGAGCGCACCTCGTCGGACCACTTGTCACCGATGCACGCGGCGACCGCATCTGCCATCACCTTCTTGTCGGCGAGCTTGGTCGCGACCTTCGCGGCCTTCGCGAGCGCTTCGTCACAGCTCGGGGCGGCGGCCTTTT
Organism: uncultured delta proteobacterium; assembly: GCA_963848295.1. Lineage (GTDB taxonomy): Bacteria > Myxococcota_A > Polyangia > Haliangiales > Haliangiaceae > JABFXX01. Next base: position 2,856,111 of record CAWKDB010000010.1, read on the forward strand.
TGCAACCCGCGAGCGAGACGGCCAGCGCGATCGAGAGGGCGAAGATGAGGTTGGGGGGCGTGGTCATGGGCCCGCAGCATAGGGTGCGGCTCGGTCGATCGCACCCGTGGCGGGTGTAATCTGTTCGATACATGGCGATGTCTCGATGGCAGTGCACGTTCCTGGCCGCGGTCGCGGCGAGCTGCGGTGGCGGGTCGTCGCATCATCTCAACGACGCGTCGTCGAGCACGAGCTCGCCCGGCATCTACGTCACGCAAGGTGGATCGGTGCTGGTGTTCGACATCACCGCGAACGGCGACGCCGCACCCGTGCGGACGATCGCGGGCGCCAACACCGGCCTCGGCTTGCCGATCGGGATCGCGGTCGATCATCGCAACGACATCTTCGTCGCCGATCGCACCCAATCGGTGGTCGCGATCTTCGCGACGAACGCGAACGGCGACGTCGCGCCGGTCAGCACGCTGACCGCGCCGAACATGCTGTCGCCCGAAGGGCTCGCGCTCGGCCCGAGTGAAGACGTCTACGCCTCGACCTGCCCGGACTGCGGGGAGTCGGCCGGCGGCGACACCGCGATCTTCCATTTCCCGGCCGGCTCGATGACGAGCGACTTCTCGATCGATGGCGCCGACACCGGGCTCAGCGATCCCGATGCGTTGACGGTGGACGCGAACCACGATCTGTTCGTGTCGAACGCGTTCGGCGGCTTGGTCTCGATCTATGCGCAAGGCGCGAACGGCGATGCCGCACCGACGAGCTCGTTCACCCCGGCGGGCGGCCCGAACATTCAAGGAATGGCGCACGGCACGAGCACGATCGCGATCGCCGATCCCAGCGATGGCGTCGCGCTCTACGCCGCGTCGTCGGTCGGCGACGCGACCCCGGCCGCGACGATCGCGAGCTCGGCGCAGTTTCCGCTGGCCTATCCCGGCGGGATCTTCTTCGACGAGACGGTGTCACCGCCGGATCTCTACGTCGTCGACTACTCCGGCAACGCGATCTACATCGTCCACACCGCCGGCACCGAGCCCGCGCTCTCGCTCGCGAGCGTGACGACGATCAGCGGTCCGACGACCGGGCTCACCTCGCCACTGCAGATCGCCGTCGTTCACTGAGCCCGCAGCCGCTGACTCAGCTCGGCGCGGTCACCGGGCCATCGTGTGCGGGGTTGCCGCCGAACATGTGCCAACCGTCGAGCGTGTGGTCGCCGACTTCGAGCGCGATGACGTAGCCGTCCTCGGTGGTCGCGTAGACCCAGCCGCGCGCGACGATCGGCTCGGCGATGACGTGATGGCCGATCGAGTACGACCACAGCGTGTAGCCGGTGTCGACGTCGAGGCCGAACAGCTGGCCATCGCGGGTCGACACGACGACCTGCGGGCCGGCGAGCGCGACCGATCCGAGCGAGCGCGGATCGCCCTTCGCCTGATAGCGCCGGCGCCAGCGCTGCGCGCCGGTCGCCGCGTCGGTCGCCGCGAGCTCGCCGGCCATCGCGACGTAGCGCACGCCGTGATCGACGACTGGGCGCGAGCCTTCGAACGCCCACACTGCCTCGGGCTGCTCGATGTTCTGCGGCACATCGCTCGTCGTGTCGCCGTGACCGGCGTCGTGCTTCGCGATGACCTCGCCGCTGGCGGCGGAGACGACGATCTGTTGCTCGACGCCGGCGTGACGGCGCGTGACGTACAAGCGGTCGCCGTCGAGCCACGGAGCGGTCGTCGCAAAGAGCGGCTTGTGCCACAGCGGTTTGCCGTCGCGGCGGCGGAACCGAAACGTCCAACCGGCGACGGTCGAGACGTAGACCGAGTCACCCGCGATCACCGGCGCGGCGAGCAGCTCGCTGCCGACCCAGCTCGACCACATCGGCTCCCCGGTCTTGACCGCATACGCCGACAGGTCTTGCGAGGCGCCGTCCGGGTGCGCGGCGAACACGAGGCCGTCGGCGACCGCGGTCTGCGATAACGTCTGCGTGCCGATGTAGCGCCGCCACAGCGTCTTGCCGGTCTTGGCCTCGAGCGCGAACAACGAGCAGCTCTCGGTGTTGAACACCACGCGACCGTCGTCGTAGACGGGGGCGGTCGGCCCGGGATCGGACAGCCCTGCGTTGGTCCAGTCGATCTGACCGGTCGTCGCGTCGAGCGCGTAGAACGCGTTCGAGTTGAACCCGCCGGAGACGTAGACCTTGTCGTCGCCGAACGCGACCGCCGGCAGCTGCTCGGCCTCCGGAATGCGCGCGACCCACGCCCGGCGATCGTCGGCGAACCGAAACGCGACGGCGCCGCCGCGCGGAGGCGTCGGGACCGCAACCGGGACGACCGCACGATCCGCGCCGAAGTCGAGCACCGCGGTCGACCGAACCGCGGCTGGCTCCACCACGGGCGGTGCGATCGGTCCGGCGAGATCGATCCCGGGCGCGGGGCGCAACGCCGGTGGCGGGGTTGGCGCGGTCGGTCGCGACGACGTCGCCGCCGGTGGGCTTGTCGGCGAGCTACAGGCCGCGATCGCGAGCAGTGCACATGAACGCGTGATCATCATTTTCCCTCGATGAGAAACCGCGCGGCGGCCGGATCGTCATCCGACATCGGCGGGTCGGGCGGCGGTGGCGGCGGTGGCGGCTGGAGCGTGAACGGGTAATTCACTTGCACGGTGCCGCCATCGGGCACGGCCGGGAACTCGATCTCCGCGACGACGCCGGAGATGCAGCCGGTGAGCGCGCTATCGTCGATGCCATCGGCGGTCGAGCTGAGGACGTGGCCGTCGGCGCCGACCGAGAAGTGCACGGTCACGACACCGGCGAGCGTGCGGTGCTCGATCAGCGCACGCTGGTAACACTCGTGGATCGCCGCGATCCGCCGGCGCACGTAGCGGTGGATCACATTCTTGTCGAGATCGCCGATCGAGACCGCCTGGCCCACGACGATCGTCGGCATCGCCGCGATGCGGCCGAACCCGCCACCACCGACGCCGGAGCCGCTCATGCCAAAGCCGCGGCCGATCGTGCCGTAGCTGACGACATCGGCCATGCCGATGTCGCCGTAGCCGATGCCGCCACCGCTGGCCTCGGCGATGTGGTCCGGCACCTCGACCGGCACCGCGATCGTCGTCGCCGGCCCACCGCTGGTGACGCGCGACGCATCGACCGCGACGAACGCGGTGTACGGCGTCATCAAGTGCTGCGCGAGCGCGAGCTCGGTGATCTGCTTGACCACGGCCGGATCGGCTTTTCGGATCAGAGCGCGCGACAGCTCGGTGATGCGCTGGCGCGCCCAGACGGTCGCGATCGCGGGGCGCGTTGCGTCGTGATCGGGCAACGTCACCGGAACCTCGAACGCGACTGCTCGGCCGCCGAGCATGCCGCGCACCGTGACGGTGGCGCTGCCGCCGCGATCGTAGTGACCCGACACGACGAGCGGCTGACCGGCGAACAGATCGGGCAACGCGTTCGGGGTTGCATCGCGCACCGCGAGCCCGCCCCAGTCGACGCGAAGATCGGTCAGCACCGGCGCGTCGATCCGGCGCACGAACGCGGCGACCGCACGCGCCGTATCCTCGTCGGGACGCACGTACTGGACGTCGCCGCGCCCGACCACCGCGAGCTCGTCGAGCAAGTAGCGATTGACCGCCGAGCCGACCCCGAAGCTGAACAGCCGGGCGGCGCCGAGCTTCGCGCTCACGGTCGCGAGCACGTCGTCTTCGTTCCCGACGTAGCCATCGGTGAGAAACGCGACGATCCGCAACCGCGCCGGATCGTGCGGCACCGCGAGCGCCGCGGCGATGCCGGTCGTCATCTCGGTACCGCCGTTCGCGTCGAGCTTCGCGAGCCAATCGAGCGTGAGCGCGACGTTCTGCGGCTTGTTCGCGATCGGTGCCGCGCCGAGCGCGCTCGCGCGATCCGCGAAGCGCACGATCTGAAACGTATCGTCGGGTCGCAGCTTGCGCAGCGCCTCGCCGATGACTTGCTTGGCTTTTGCGAGCGGCGCGCCGCGCATCGACGACGACGTGTCGAGCACGAACACGAGCTCGCGCGGCGTGATCGTCTCGGGGGCGGGCGCGGCCGGCGGTTGAGCGACGAGCAGGAAGCTGCCGTCGCCGCCATCGCGATAGCCGAGCACGCCGAACCGCGGCGTGTCGCCGGCGACGCGATAGCGCAGCACGAAGTCTTTGTTCGGGATGGTGTCGCCGGGCGCGAGCTCGATCGACGCACGCGACGGGCCCGGCCGCGCGAGCACGAGTCGATGCGAAGGCGAGGTCACATCTTCGATCGGCACGCCGGCATCGAGCTCGACGCTCAAGCTGATGTCGTGCGAGCTGCGAACCCCGGGAGGCAGTACGGGCGCTTGCACGGTCGGGTCCTTACCAGCGCTGGGCAAGTAGCGCGGGCCGACGACCATCGGGAACGCGAGCTCGTAGCCGCCGTCGGCGTAAGGCAACCGCTCGACGTAGCGCAGCGTGACGTCGATCTCGGCCGCGGGCTCGAGGTTCGCGATCGACTGCGTGAACAGATTCGGCCGCTCCTCGGTGAGCAGCGCGGCGACGAGCCCTTTGCGGCGCGCGGCTCGATAGATCTGCTTCGCGGCCTCGCGCGGCTGGATCGTGCCGTGGATGACGTGCGTGCCGTTCGTGATCGTCAGCTCGGTGACCGCGGCGTCGTCGGGCAGTGGGAACAGGTAGACCGCCTCGATCTTCGTCGGGTACGGATTGCGAAAGTGCTGGGTCACGGTTGCATCGGCGAGGAAGCCGTCGACGCGGATGTGAACGTCGGTGTGGGCGAGCGGAACGTCGATCGTCTTGCCGTGCTCGCGAGTCACGAGCCGGCCTTCGGTCGTCGCATCGCCACTCGTCGCGCGCGCAACGGCGGACGCGGACAATAGGATCCCGATCACCAGCGCGCTGGTGTTGCGCATGACTGCTCCTCGCGACGCGGAGCGGCCCGCGTTCACCACTTCGACAGTGGCGCGCGCGATCGGTTCCCCGAGATTCGGCTAGGACCCGCTACGGCAGGCAGGTGCCGCCGAGTGCGCTGGTCGAATCGCCGCACGTCGAGCCGACCCGACACGTCAGGCCGGGGCAACATGGATCGGTCAACACGCCGGCGTTCTGGCCACTCTCGGTCTCGCAGCCGGCCGTCCCGCTCGGAGCACACGTCGCCGGCAGAGGTAGCCCGTGGGTCGCCTGCGAGTACTCGGCGGAGGTCAAGCAATACGAGCTTTCGCCGCCGGAACCGAGTGGATCGCACTCGAGCGTCGACACGAGGATCCCGCCGGGACACGTGTCGCTGCCGCCACCGTCGCCACCACTGCTCGACTGCGGCGGCGCGATCGTCACCTGAACCGTGAGCGGGTTGTTCGCCACCGCGGTCGCAAGCGTGATCAACGTCGCCGGGTCATCGATCGACGCGCAATCCGTGCTCGCCACGACTGACACTTCGAGCCCGAAGGTCGCGCCGGTCGGCTCGCTCGCGGCGAACCCGACGCTGCCGTTGATCGTTCCCGCGGTCTTGTGGTCGTGCAGGCCGGGGAAACATCCGGTGTGCGAGCTATGCCCGCCGGTGCCGGATAGCCTGAACGCGAGCATCGGCTGGCAGCCGTTCGGATCGGCGAAGCTCACGTCGAGGATGTCAGTGAACGGAACGTCGTCGAAGATCAGCGAGCCGAGCGAGAACGAGAGCGACACCGGCACGGAGGTGATCGACGGCACCATCGGCGACGTGCTCGTCGCGGTGATCAGCGTGGTGACGGCCGTCGAGTCGACGTACGTCACGGGTACGGTGTTGCCGCTGCCGTCTTCGAGTACGAAATGCGCCATCAAGCAGTCGAGATCATCCGAGCCGCAGGTCGGCGGTGGGCTCGTGCACGCAGCAAGGCAGACACCCGACGCGAGTAGGATCCGTGACATCAAGACATCTATCGTAGTCGAACCGACGATCCGGCGTCGGGTAAGTATCGGGTCCGCTGCGTGACGGACCAGCGTCTTCGACCCACATGCCTGCGCGACGGGCGTCGGGCGAGCGGCGTGCCATCATCGAGCCGTGCAGCGCACCGGCCTCGCGTTCGTCTGCCTCGCGGCGTGCGCTGGACCACTCGTCCCGATCGAGCCGATGCCGATCGCTTGAGTCATGCCGGGCAACCGCGGTTCGTACGAAAAGGCGGCGTCGCGCTCTCCGGCCGGAACTGCGGCGAGGCATACCAGCGCGCGGTCACCGGCGTGCCCGAGGCTGCGGCGCTGATGCGCGAACGTTCGAGCTACATGACGGCGTACGGTGCGCTGATCTCCAGCGTCCCCGTGCTGCCGATCGGTTCACTCGCCGCCGGTGATGCGTTCGCCGATCACGGCACGCGCGATGCGGTGATCGGGGCGGCTTCGGGCTCGCGCTGACTTCGTTCGTGGTCGGGATCGCGATGGGACACGTCGCGATGACCAAGCGCAGCGAGGCCGTACACCTCTACAATGCGCGGTACGCGCGGCTCGTCCCAGCACCGCCGCCGGCGCCGACCGATTGCCGCGCTGCCTGCGCGCTCGACGGCGCGCGGTGCGGCAGCTTCGAGCAAGACGAATGTCCTCGCCGGCCCGACGCGATGTGCAGCAGGTGGTACCCGTGCGACGCCGCGTACTGCGAGTGACGAACCCCGCGGCTAAGTTGACAATAGAGACAGCGTCACCAAATTCTTCCAGTCGATGCCACTAGATAGACAGGGGGCCTCTGGGCACAAGTTGACAATAGAGACAGCGTCCCTCAGTCGCACTCGGTCGGCGCGCAGAAGACTTCGACGGAGTCGAGGCCGGCGCCGGTATCGGGCACGAGGGTCAGGATCTGATCGTTCGGCGGGCAGCTGACCATCGACGGGTTCATGGTGTCGGAGCCGGTATTTGCGATCGGGACCGCGACGGTCGTCGTGGATCTGCCGGTGATGTCGATGCCGGTGCAGTAGATGGTCGCGCTCAGGAACAAGGTGCGGTAGTGGCTGCCGTAGACCTGCATGCCGGTGACCGCCGTGCCGTCTGCACATTCGGCGAGCCCGGTCAGCGCGGCCGGTGTGAACCCCGCGCCGCCGACGCCGACCACGTCTATCGTGTAGACCGCGCCGGTGTGGGCGCCGGTGTGATCGATCGTGATCGGCGCACACGCGATCCGGATCCCTTGGGCCGAGTCGGTGTCGCCGCCGTTCACCGGCTGTTCGCTCATGTAGAGCGCCACGCCGATGATCCGATCGGTCGCGAGACACGCCAGCGCCATCTTCGTGCCGCCGCCGGTACTGAGACCGACCTGGCCTTCGTCGGTGCCGATCAGGCCCGCGCCGACCTTGCACGTCAGGTTCGACGCATCCAGCGCGTCCGAGCCCTCTGGGGCATCGACCGCACGGGCGTCGATGCCCGCCCCGGCGATCGGGGTCGTGAACTGGCACGCTGGCGCGAGCAGGAGAGCGGTACTGCGAAGTGCGGCCGTGAGGTTCAAGACTGGAGTGGAGCCGGTTGGTTGAGCAAGAGCCAGTATAGTCCGACCTGCCGGATCGCCTCGACGAACTGCGTGAAGTCGACCGGCTTGCGAATGTAGCTGTTCGCTCCGAGGTCGTAACTGCGCAGCAGATCTTGGTCTTCGACCGACGCTGTCAAGATGACGACCGGCAACAGCTTCGTGCGCTCGTCCGCCCGCATGCCACGGAGCACCTCGAGCCCACCGAGCTTCGGCAGCTTGAGATCGAGCAACACGAGCTGCGGCACTTCGGTGACCGGGCGATTCGCGTGCTTGCCGCGGCGGAACAAGTAGTCGAGTGCCTCGGCGCCGTCGTGCGCGACGACGACGCGATTGATGACGTTGCTCTTCGCGAGCGCGCGCAGCGTGAGCTCTTCGTCGTCGGGGTTGTCTTCGACGAGCAGGATGACGCGATCGATCAAGCTGGCTCCGAGAGAGTGAAATAGAACGTCGCCCCTTGGCCCACCTCGCTGTCCGCCCAGCAACGGCCGCCATGGCGATGGACGATCCGCTGAACCGTCGCCAGCCCGATGCCCGTGCCCGGGAACTCGTGCTCCGAGTGTAGCCGCTGGAACACGCCGAACAACTTATCGGCGTACTTCATGTCGAATCCGGCGCCATCGTCTTTGACGAAGTAGACCGGCCGACCCGCTTCGAGCTTCGTGCCGACTTCGATCCGGGCTCGCTCGCGCTTCGAGGTGAACTTCCACGCGTTGCCGAGCAGGTTGTCGAACGCGATCGCGAGCAGCTTCGGATCGCCCGATGCGGCGATGCCGTCGGCGATCACGACGTCGACCGTGCGGTCTGGCTCGGCACGCTGCAGCACGCCGATCGAGGCGCGCGCGATCGCCGCGAGGTCGACCGCGGTGGAGTGCAGCTCCGCGCGCGTGACGCGCGACAGATGTAAGAGGTCATCGATCAGCGTCGCCATCCGCTGCGTCGCCCCCCGGACGCGTTCGAGGTAGCGCTTGCCGACATCACCGAGCTTCGGCGCGAAGTCCTCGAGCAATGCTTGGCTGAATCCGTCGATCGCACGGAGAGGCGCGCGCAGGTCGTGGGCGACCGAGTAGCTGAACGCCTCGAGCTCGTGGTTCGCGGCTTCGGCGGCATCCTTTGCCGTCTGTAGCGCCGCCATGTCGCGCTTGCGATCGGTGATGTCGTGCGAGATGCCGAGCAGAAAGCGCGGCACCCCGGCGGCGTCGACGATCGGCACCTTCTTGGTGTGGAGCCAGCGGCGGCCGCCGCGAGTCTGGATCGGTTCCTCAGGAATATCGACGAGCGCTTTGTTGGTCAGGGTCTCGCGATCTTTCGCGACGAAGAAGTCGGCTTCGCTCGCATCGAAGAAGTCATAGTCGCTCTTGCCCATCAGCTCTTCGCGCGACACCCCGAGCAGCTCCTCACCCGCGCGGTTGAACCGAACGAACGACAGTCGATCGGCCTCCTTGACGAACACCATCGCGGGGACGTTCTCGACGATCGCGTCGAGAAATGACGTCGCCTCGAGCGCGCGGGCCTCCGTGCGACGCAGGTGCTCGAGCGCCTGCTCGGCGTCGGCGCGGGCGACGTGCTCGACCTGAAGCCGGCTGAACATGCGCGCGTTCGCGAGCGCTAGTGCGGCGTGATTCGCGAGGTGCTCGGTGAGCTCGAGGTCGAGCTCGTCGAACGGCGGCAGCTCGACGCGATGGCGCATGACGGCGAGCACGCCGAGCATCTCGCCGCGGACGCGCAGTGGTACGACGATCATGCCGCGGAGCTGGATCGTCTGCATGAACGCGAGTGTGTCGGCGGGCACGCGCGCCTGGAGCTCGGCGAGATCGACGACCGGCATGAACAGGGTCTTGCCCGAGCTCGCGACCGCCGCGACCATCGGATTGCTCGTGCCGCGCGGCCGCTTCAACATCGTCGCGAACGCTTCCATCACCGACCGATCGGGGTCCTGGATCGCGACCGGGGTGATCGTCTCGCCGTCCTCGCCGATCAGCATGACGATGCACGTGCCGTGCAAGACCTCGGAGACGGACCGGGCGATCGTCGTGAGCAGCAGCTCGTACTCGGTCGTCGTCTCCGACATCGCGGTCACCGCCGCCGACACGGCGCGCAGCGCCACCCTCACTCGGTCCGTCACGCGATCAATGTAGCGCGGTCTCGTCGCGGGAAGGTCAGCGATAGCCATCCTCGAACGCGAGGATCTCGCTCGGCCGGGCCCGCCGGGCCGCGCCGACGATCGCCAGCGTGTGCAGGTCGCCACCGAGCGCCTCGTTCGCGCCGGCGTCGGCGGCGACCCACGCCGTGCCGTCCGCGATCCGCATCGGGTCGATGAGGTCGTCGCTGTGGATCGGCCGAAACCGCCAGGCCGCATCGAAGTTGCAAGGGCCTCGGCCGCACCCGTGCTTCGCTTGGACGAGTGAGCCGCGAACGTCGACGTAGTAGACGCGCCCGGCGTCGAGGTTCGCTTCGAGTGCCTCGACACTGCCTGCGCCATCGCGAGCCCAACCCACGAACCAATGTTGCCCCGGTGCGAACGCGACCGCGAAGCTCGTCCCCGCGGCGCTATCGCCGAGAAACTGTGCGTTCTCGTCGACGATGCGCACGGTCGGGGTGCCGGCGAAGCGATAGCCTCGTGATGCGCGGGCACAGATCTCGTCCGGGGCGCAATCGCCGTCGCGCGGCTCGGAGTGATGGACGAACACGACGGTCGCGTGCGCTGGATCGGCCTTACCGGCGATCGTCGTCGCGTGCATGTACGACGGCATCGCGCCACACCCGGTCGCGACGAGGCACGCGGCGGCGAGCTTCATGCGGTCAACGGTAGGGGAGCGCGGACGCAGTCGCCGTGAAGTTCTCGTGAATCCGAAACGACAATGACTCGACGTCTGTCGAGGACGCCGAGTCATCGCCGGGAGGATCGCGTGAGCTAGCGGGTCGCGGCCGCGGGCGGGCGAACGCACATCGCGGTGCGGACGCCGCTCGGACGGCATGCGATCGCCGCGGCGTTGACGCTCTTGTGATGCAGCACCGTCGTGGTCGGCGACGCGCCGCCGCCGGCGCCGCCGACGGCCTCGAGTTGCTCGCCGTCGAGGACGCGAACGGTCGAGGCGACGAGCGAGAGCTTCTTGTTGCTGATCTTCTTCATGGGAGGCTCCGAATAAAGGGTGAGGTTCCAGTCCGGGGAGCGACGCCAGCCGGCGCGTCGCGAGTCCTACCCAAGAGCCCCCGCCCCGACGTTTCGGCTCATCTCTCTACAATTTTTTATCAGCGAGCGATCGACAGCATCAAAGCTCGATCCCACGCGGGGTTGGAGCCGTCGACCGCCGACTGCAACGCCAGCGCGACGCCGGCGGCGCCGGTCACGATGCCGACCGAGGCGACGCCGAGCGCGAGTCCGGGATCCACGACCTGTGGCGCGAACCCACCGACCGGGTCGACCTTGCGCAGGTCGAGCGCCGCTTCGAACCACGTGCGAGCGGCGGCCTCGAGCACCGGATCACCATCGTCGCGAGCCGCGCGCGCGAACATCGCGCCGAGCCCGGCGGCGCCATGACACAAGCACGCATCGACCACCCCGGTCGTCGCGCGCGGGCGCGCCGCCGCCGCGTGCGCGAGCACCCGCGCACGAGCGACCCAATCGGCGCGGCCCATCGCAAGGCCGGCTTCGCGCAACGCGGTCGCCACCGACAGCTCGCCGTAACACCAGCCGAGGCGCGAGGGCACGCCGTTGTCGCCGCGGTGGACGAAGTCGGCGAACCGATGCTCCGGCAGCTCGCGCGCGAGCAACCAAGCCACCGCGCCTTCGGCCAGCTCGCGAGCGATCTCGGGCGAGACCCCGCGCGCGACGCACGCCGCCAGTAACGCGATCACCGCCGGTGAACCGTGGGCGAGCCCGAGGTTGTATGCGCCGTCGGGATACTGCGCACGCAGATCGGCGTCGAACATCTCGTCGGGCAGCGGCCACGCGATGCCGTCGGGCATGCGCTCGGCGAGCCGATCGAGCCGCGCGACGATCTGCTCGAGCATCGCGTGTGCGATATCCCGCGGGGCGCGTTCGAGCGCGTAGACCCCGATGCCGACGACGCCACCGGTCAGATCGTAGTCGGTCGGCGACGCCGGCGCGGCGAGCTCGGCGAGCACCGCCTCGTCGATCGCGGCATTCGGGTCCTCACCATCCGCGTCGATCACGCGACCGATCAGGTGCTCGGTGGCCCACGCCACGCCGACGTATCCGTGATGCAACATCGCGGGCATCGGCTCGGCGGCGAGCGCATCGATCGCACGCTCGAGGTAGCGCGCCGCGACCGCGTCGTAATCGCGATCGGGAGTCGCGGCGTGCAGGTAGCTGTAGAACACGGCGAGCCCGGCGTCGCCGTCGGCGAGCGTCGCGCTGACCCGCCAGTCCGGCGGCGGATCACGCAGCGCGGCTGCGACCGCATCGATCGCTTCGCGAGCGCGGCGCGCGGAATCGCCAACCAGCTGAGCCACGTAACCGTTCTTAACGCAATCCGAGCAACCCGTGGGCGGTCCGCCGCGCCCTTCGAGTAATGTCCGCGCATGGCGCATACGAAGATCGAGATCAAGACCGAAGACGGCACCTGCCCGGCTTACGTGTTCAAGCCCGACGGCAAGGGCCCGTGGCCGGGCGTCCTGATGTTCATGGATGGGATCGGGATTCGCCCGTCGCAGCTCGAGATCGCGGCGCGCATCGCCGCGGCCGGGTACTACACGCTGCTGCCCGACGTGTTCTATCGCATGGGCGCGTACGAGCCGATCGTGCCCGCGAAGGTGTTCGGCGATGCCGAGTGGCGCACCACGTGGTTCGGCAAGGTCATGCAGATCGCGAGCGTCGACAACATCATGCGCGACACCAAGGCGTTCCTCGCGCACTTCGCGGCGCAGCCCGATGTCAAAGGCAACGCGATCGGTGTGACCGGATACTGCATGGGCGGCCGGCTCTCCGTGTGCGCGGCCGGTTACTTCGGCGCGAAGATCGCCGCGTGCGGCTCGTACCATCCCGGCGGCCTCGTCACCGACACGCCGGATAGCCCGCACAAGCTCGCGCCGCAGATCAAGGCGAAGCTGTTCATCGGGCCGTCGACCGACGACTTGCAAGGCGATGATCGAAAGCAGCTCGCGCAGGCGCTCACCGACGCGAAGGTCGATTTCACGATCGAGCAGTTCCACGCCAAGCACGGTTGGGTGCCGACCGACATGCCGGTTCACGATGCCGCCGAGGCCGAGCGCCACTACAAGACGCTGTTCGAGCTGTTCGCGCGGACCCTGACCTGACGGTTCGCGTGACGCTGTCGCATCATCTGTTCACGATGGCGCACCACAACGCGTGGGCGAACCATCGCTTGCTCGCGGCGTGCGGCCGGCTCTCCCAAGCGGAGCTCGTCGCCACTCGCACGAGCTTCTTTCCGTCGATCAAGGCGACGCTGAACCACATCGTCACGGTCGATCGGTACTACGTCGCCGCTCTCGAGCATTGGCGGCGCAACGCTGCGCCGGAGCCGGATCCACGGCGCTACTTCGACCCCGAACAGCCGTTCGAGCGCTGCGCCGAGTTGTCGGCGGCGCAACACGAGGTCGATCGTCGGCTGATCGCGCTGTGCCGATCGCTGGACGACGGCGAGCTCGATCAGCCGGTCGCGATCGCGCGCCGCGTCGGGATCCAGTACGAGACGGTGACGCGCACGCTCGCGCATCTGTTCGAGCATCAGATCCATCATCGCGGCCAGGTTCACGCGATGCTCGCGGGGACGACGGTCGCGCCACCGCAACTCGACGAGTTCTTCTGCGCGAACGAGGTGGACCTACGGGCAACCGAGCTCGCCGAGCTCGGAACGTCCGAAGCCGAGATCTGGAATACCTAGAGCGAGCCGCCGACCTTGAGCCCGGTCATCGTCGACGACGTATCGATCAGCGGGTCGTCGCAATGGCGCGAGTCGGTGCAGTGTTCGATCATCGGATCAACCGCGAGCGCGCCTTCGATCGTGACCGCGCTCGCGCCGACGTCGACCCAACCGAAGTCGCGGCTGTCGTTCGCGTAGTACACCGTGACGCGCCGGCGGCCCGGCGACATCCCGTAGATCCGGAACGCGCCGTGCTCGTCGGTGATCCCGGCTTCGGTCACGCGTGCGTCTTGCGCTTCGGCGATGATCGTTGCTCCGATCAACGGTGCACCGCTCGTATCGCTCAGCCGGCCGACGACCGAGCCCGGCATGCCATGCGGCGCGTAGCCGACGAAGATCTTATCTGTGGGCTCGGACGCGAGCGACGAGAAGTGCGCGCAGCCAGCAACCACCGCGAGCGCGAGAGTCCTCATCATCCGAGGATAGCTCGCGGCGCGCGACGAGTCATCGACAAACCTAGGGCCTGTCCCTCCGATCCATCCGGCGATACATCGGGGCGCGGATAGGCGAAGATCGCGCGGTGCCGGTGATGCGCTCGCAAGGTTCGACCCGCGCGACCGGCGTCGTATACACGCCGCGCGAGGTCGCCGAGCCGATGGTGCAGCGCGCGCTCGCGCCGCTGCTCGCGCATCGCGCGCCCGCGTCGCTGCGCGTGTGCGACCCCGCGATCGGCGAAGGCGCGTTCCTGGTCGAGGTGATGCGCCTGCTCTGCGCAGCCGGTGGCGAGCCTCGCGACATCGCGGCGCGCTGCTTGTTCGGCGTCGATATCGATGCGCGTGCGGTCGCCGCGGCCCGGACCGCGATCGAGGCGTTCGTCGGCGCGCCGGTGCCCGAGCTGCGCCAACATCTCCGCGTCGCCGATGCGCTGGCCGACCCGTGGCCGGATCGCGGATTCGATGCGGTCGTCGGCAACCCGCCGTACGTGCGGCAGGAGCTGTTCGCCGGTCGCAAGCGCGAGCTCGGGCAATTCGCGGTGTTCGACGGCGCGGCGGATCTCTACGTCTACTTCGTCGAGCTCGCGCATTGCTTGCTCGCGCCCGGCGGCCGGTATTGCCTCGTGATGCCGAACAAGTGGCTGACCGCCGCATACGGCCGGTCGCTGCGCGAGTTCCTCGCGCGCGCCGCGAGCCTCGAAGGGCTCGTCGATTTCGGGCGAGCGCTGCCGCTGTTCGGCGATGCCGATGCGTTCCCGTGCATCGCGTGGGGCGAGGTCGGCCGCGAGCGATCAGGTCCGGTTCGCGCGGCGCGCGCGGCGACGAGCGACGTCGCGGTTGAGCTGGCGACGACCCATGACCTCGCGCGCGACCGCTGGAGCTCGGAGCCGTGGCACGTCGATGCGCCGGCAGATGCGGCGTTGATCGATCGACTCGCGGCTCGTTGGCCCCGGTTCGGCGACGTGATCGGCAAGCCGTCGCGCGGCGTCGTCACCGGGTGCAATCGCGCGTTCGTGATCGATGCCGCGACGCGCGCCCGCCTCGTCACCGCCGAGCCCGCCGCCGCAGTGCTGATCCGACCGCTCGTCAAGGGCCGCGACGTGCGGCGCTGGCGGACCGTCCGAGGCGATCGATACATCGTGCTCGTCGACCGCGGCACCTCGCTCGCGCGGCTCCCAGGCGTGCTCGCCCACCTCGCGCAGTTTCGCGCCGAGCTCGAGCCGCGCACACCGGGCGCTCGCGGTCCCGGTCGCAAGCCCGGGACCTATCGCTGGTACGAGCTGCAAGATCCGGTCGGTGCCCTCGCGAAGTCGCGCGCGCCGCGCCTGCTCTATCAGGACATCCAGACGCATCCCGTGTGCAGCCTCGATCGCACCGGCGCGCTCGTCCCCGACACGACGGTGTGGAGCCTACCGACCGATGATCGCGTCGCGCTCGCGGTGTTGAACTCGACGCTCTACGGCTGGTACGCGCGGCGGCGCTTCCCACCCGCGCTCAATGGCGCCGTGCGACCGAAGGCTGCATACCTCGCGGCGTTCCCGCTCGCGCGTCCGAGCGCCGCGGCGCGCAGGACGATCGAGCTCCTGGTGGCGACCCGATTGCGCGAGGCCAGCGCCGAGCTCGATCGCGAGCTCGATCGCGCGGTCTGCGATCTCTACGAGCTCGACCGCGCCGAGCGCGAGCTGTTAGCCGCCACGTAGCCGCAGCGTGAACTTTTCGCCGCCGTTGACGCAGCGGAGCTCGCCGCCGTCGCGCCCGATCAGGAACGATGCGATCGCGAGCACCTCGCCGACATTCGGCGGCGACTTCGCCGCGGCGCCCGCGGGCCCGGTCAACGTGATCGCGAGATTTCCGTCGGCGGCGACGCACGTGACATCGACCGTGCGCCCGAGCTGCGAGGTCCCGGCCGCGATATCGAGCACGACCGCGAGCGCATGAGTCATCGCCGGCAGCGCGACCTCGACCTCGGCGTTCGTGAGCTCGCCGCGCAGCTTCACGCCGGCGCGCTCGGCCGAGCGCTTGAACACGACACCGAGAGGCGATGGCGCGCGTTGCGGCGGCTTGCCGAGCGCGCGATTCGCGGTGAACAGCCCGTGCAGCTCGTTGACCGCCGCGCGCGCGGTGTCGGCCGCGACCGTAAAATTCGGGTCCCCGAGATTTTCGGCGAGCTCGGTCATCTCGTCGAGTGCCATCATCAAGCTCTGTAGCTTCGAGGCCGCATCGTGGTGGAACGACGGCATCCGCGACCCGAGCGCGGCGAGCGCGAGCACCGTGTCGAGCGACGCCTGCGCGTGCGCACGACACGGGTTGCCGTGTTCATCGAGGTGATCGGGCATCGTCGAGAGCTTCCACAACTCTACGCGAAGCCGAGGCCTCGATCGAGAATCGGCCGGAACTGAAACCCGTATAGGGCCTTGTTCGACGAAGAGAGACGGTGGTTTGGTGTAAACTAGGTCGGTGACGGTGCCTGTCCTGATCTGTGACGACGACCCGGATATCCGGGCCGCCATGCGGCGCACGCTCAAGAGCTACGACGTGACCGAGGCGTCTTCGCCACGCGAGGCGCTCGACTTGCTCAAGGCCAACACGTTCGCCGCGATCGTGAGCGACTTCTCGCTCGAGGCCGACAGCGACGGGCTCGATCTGCTGCAACACATCAAGGTGATGTACCCGGACACCGTGCGGTTCCTCGTCACTGGCAATCGCGATATGGAAGTCGCCGTGCGCGCGGTCAACGAAGGTGCGGTTCACCGATTCTTCCTCAAGCCGTGGGACGACACGAAGCTGCGTGCAGCTCTCGAGATCGTCCTCAGGTCACGGCATAACCCTAGCGAATAAGGCAACCCATGGGCGGTGGCGTGAAGTTAGGTCGAGTCCTGGTCGTCGATGACGATGCGGCGATCTTGCGCACGTGCAAGCGCATCCTCGAGCCCGAAGGTTGGCACGTCGTGCTCGCCGACAGCGGCAGCGCCGGACTCGCCGAGATTTCGAGCGCGACCGAGGCGTTCGATTGCATCGTGTCCGATGTCAACATGCCCGATCTCGACGGCTTCGAGCTGCTCGGCAAGATCCACGACGTCGATGACGACATCCCGGTGTTGTTGATGACCGGCGACCCATCGCTCGACGGCGCGGTCAAGGCGATCGATCGCGGCGCGATCTCGTATATCGCCAAGCCGTTCGATCAAGAAGCGCTCGCGAGCGCGGTCGCGCGAGCTGCGCGACGACACGGTGTGGCGCGCATGCGCCGGCGCGCCGAGGCGTACTCGAACGCGATCTTCGCCGGCGGTGACATGCGCGAGCTCGCGGCGCGGTTCACCGAGGCGCTCGACCGCTCGTACATGGTCTATCAGCCGATCTTCGACGTCGCGACCGGCCGGATCGTCGCGCACGAAGCGTTGATCCGGACCGACGAGGCGACGCTGCGACGGCCGGATATCTTGATCGCCACCGCGGAGCGCCTCGACAAGATCCCCGCACTCGGCCGCACCGTGCGCGCCGCGGTGGCGACCATGATCGCGAGCTCGCCACTCGAGATGGACTTCTACGTCAATGTCCACGGGCTCGAGCTCGCCGACGAGGATCTCTATTCGCCGACCGGCCCGCTCGCCGAGCATGCCGCCCGCGTCGTGCTCGAGCTGACCGAGCGCACCGGGCTCGATGAAGTCGACGCACCGGCTCGCGTCGCGATGTTGCGCAAGCTCGGCTATCGCATCGCGATCGACGACCTCGGTGCGGGCTACGCCGCGCTCGGCGCGATCGCGACGATCGAGCCGGACATCGTCAAGCTCGACATGTCGCTCGTGCGCGATGTCGATCGCCATCCGAAGAAGCGCCGGATGATCGGAGCGCTAGCCACGCTGTGCCGCGAGCTCGGCAGCCGCGTCGTCGCCGAAGGCATCGAGACCGTCGCCGAGCAGACCGCGTGCAGCGACGGCGGCGTCGATCTCTTGCAGGGCTTCCTGCTCGGCAAGCCGAGCCGCGAGCTCGCGCGCCACTCGTAGTCGTTCCGTCACTTGGCGGCGGCGATCAGGTCGCTCAAGATCCGCCACGTCAGGCCCCAGATCACGTAGCCGTCGTAGCGCCAGCTCGGAAAGCTCGTGCCGAGGCGCGGGTATTCGTACGGAGCATCGAGCTCGCCCGACGCCACGAGCCCGAGTGGCAGCCAGAACGTCGCGACCGCTTCGGCATTGAGCCGCGGCTCGACCGGTCCATCGAGCGCGAACACGAACGGCGTGACCTCGAGGCCAGCCGGGCCCGACGTGAATGGCTTGAGCGGCGCGAGCGCACCGAGCGCGCGGGCGCGCCGCAGCTCGAGGCCGAGCTCCTCCTCGGATTCGCGTATCGCGGTCACGAGCAACTCGCGGTCGGCGGGTTGAAAGCGACCGCCCGGCAGCGAGACATGCCCGGACCAGGGGTCTCCTTGCCGCTCGGCGCGCTTCATCAGCAGCACGCGATCGCCGTCGAGCACCGCCGCGACCGCCGCGCGCGGCAGGCCGTCGTCGGGCGGCACGATCGGCGCGATCGTCAACCGCCGCGCGAGGCGATGCCCGAGATCCACGACCTACCTTAGCAAGCGCGGGAATCACACGCTCGTCTCGGGAGCGAGCTACATTGCGGCGATGCGAACGCGGCAATTCGGCCCGCTCGGGGCGATTCCGGTGCTCGGTCTCGGCACGTGGAACATGGAGCGCGACGACCGCGCCTCCGCGATCGCCGCGATCCGCCGGGCGATCGAGCTCGGCATGACCCATATCGACACCGCCGAGCTCTACGGTCGCGGCAAGGTCGAGCAGCTCGTCGGCGAGGCGATCGCCGGCGCGCGCGATCGCGTATTCCTCGCATCGAAGGTGATGCCGAGCAACGCGAGCTACGACGGCACGCTGCGCGCGTGCGAGGCGAGCCTTCAGCGGCTCGGG
This sequence comes from uncultured delta proteobacterium, assembly GCA_963848295.1. Taxonomy (GTDB): domain Bacteria; phylum Myxococcota_A; class Polyangia; order Haliangiales; family Haliangiaceae; genus JABFXX01. The sequence goes on from CAWKDB010000010.1 coordinate 2,874,838, forward strand.
ACCGATCACCTCGATCTCTATCTCCTGCACTGGCGGGCCGGCGCACCGCTCGCGGACACGTTCCGCGCGTTCGAGCAGCTCAAGGTGCAGGGCAAGATCCGCGCGTGGGGCGTGTCGAACTTCGACGACGCCGATCTCGAGGAGGCGCTGGGCGTGTCCGGCCCCGGCGCGATCGCGTGCAATCAAGTGCTCTATCACCTCGGCGAGCGCACGATCGAGCACCGCGTGATCCCGTGGTGCACCGAGCACGGCGTCGCGGTCGTCGCGTACAGCCCGCTCGGCGCCGCCGGCGGTTTCCCGCGGTCGCGACCACTCGAGGCGATCGCGAAGCGACTCGGCGCGACGCCGCGGCAAGTCGCGCTCGCATTCCTCGCCCAGCGCGCGTTCGTGATCCCGAAGTCCGCGAGCGTGCGCCACGTCGAGGAGCTCGCGCGTGAGGTGGAGCTCGATGCGCAGGCGATCGCCGAGCTCGACGCGACGTTCCCGCTCGCGCCGTGGCGCGGCCTGCCCAGCCTATGAGTGAACGTGAATTCGATCTCGTCATGCTCGGCGCCACCGGCTTCACCGGCCGGCTCGTCGCCGAGTACCTCGCGGGCCGTAAGCCCGCGCGCTGGGCGATCGCCGGGCGCAACCGCGACAAGCTCGACCAGCTCGGCATCGCCGCGCCGATCGTCGTCGCGGACACGCTCGACCCTGCCGCGTGCGCCGCGCTCGCCCGCCGGACGCGCGTCATGTGTACGACGGTCGGCCCGTACGCGAAGTACGGCAGCGCGCTCGTCGCCGCGTGCGCCGAGGCCGGCACGCACTACTGCGATCTCACCGGCGAGGTGAGCTGGATGCGCGAAACGATCGACGCGAACCACGAGCGCGCGATCGCGAGCGGCGCGCGCATCGTCCCGGCGTGCGGGTTCGATTCGATCCCGAGCGACCTCGGCACCTGGGCGACACAGCAGGCGTTCATCGCGAAGTTCGGACGACCCGCGGCGCGAGTCACCGCGCTGTTCGGTCCACTCTCGGGCTCGATGTCGGGCGGCACCGCGGCGAGCGCGTTCGGGCTCGCCGAAGCGATGAAAGACCCGGCGGTGCGTCGCGTGCTGCGCAACCCGTACTCGCTCGATCCCGATCCCGACGCCCCGCACCCGAAGATCAACGCACCCCTCGTCGGTTGGAACGCGGCGGTCGGCATGTTCTTCGTGCCGTTCTTCATGGCGGCGACGAACGCGCCGGTCGTGCGCCGTGGCCATGCGCTCGCGGGCTATCCGTGGGGCAAGGAGTTCGTCTATCACGAGGTGATGTCGACGCCGGGCAACCTCAAGGGCGCGGTGCTCGCGGCGCAGATCACCGGTGGGCTCGCCGCGCTGTCGGCGGCGATGAAGCGACCGAAGCTCCGCGAGTTTCTGCGCAAGCGCGCGCCGCAACCGGGCGAAGGTCCGTCGGCCGAGAAGCGCGAGCGCGGCCATTGGAAGGTTCGCTACGTCGCCGAGCGCGAGGACCAGGCGTTGATCTACGTCGCCTCGGATCGCGGCGATCCGGGCTACGCATCGACGTGCCGGATGCTCGGCGAATCGGCGCTGTGCCTCGCGTACGATCCGCTGACCTCGTCCGCGGGCGTCACGACGCCTTCGGTCGCGATGGGCCAGGCGCTGCTCGACCGCCTGCGCGCGGCGGGTCTCACGTTCGACGTCGCGTAGTCGTCGCGGCCCCTCGGGGCCGTTGCCTCGGGCGTGCTCGCTAGATCGCCGCGCCCCATGTATCTCGCTCGCGATCACCGCAAGGTGACAAAAGAGACAGCGTCCCCAGCGCAAGCTCAGCAATCACTGCTACCTGCGAGGCTTGCGGATTCGAGCAAGGTGACAAAAGAGACAGCGTCCCCGACAATAGCGCGTGGCGTATCGGTTCCTCGCGTGGGTTCTGCGAGTCATCACGCGCGTGTTCTTTCGCCAGGTCGAGGTCGCCGGGCTCGAGCACGTGCCGAGCGACGGCCCGGTGCTGTTCGCCGGCAATCATCCGAACTCGCTGATCGATCCGATCCTGATCATCACGACGTGCGGTCGCAAGGTTCACTTTGCGGCGAAGGACACGCTGTTCAAGGGCCGGCTGATGCGCGCGGTGCTGCGCGGCCTGGGCGCGGTCCCGGTGGCGCGCAGGGACGACCATGGCGGCGCGGTCGACAACGACGCGGCGTTCACCGCGATGTTCGACGTGCTCGGCCAAGGCGGCGCGATCGGCATCTTCCCCGAGGGGCTGTCGCACGACGAGTCGCAGCTCGCGCGACTCAAGACCGGCGCCGCGCGACTCGCGATCGGCGGCGCGCAACGCACCGGCCGGCCGATCTCGATCGTCCCGTGCGGCCTGACGTTCATCCATCCGAAGCGGTTTCGCAGCCGGGTGCTCGTGCAATACGGACCGCCGGTGATCGTCGATCGAACCGCACCGCCTTTCGGCGCTGCTGACGACCGGGTGCGCGCCCCGGTCGTCGAGCCCGGCGACGTGCGCCAGGTGACGGCGGAGCTCGACGGGGCGCTGCGCCGGCTCACGATCAACGCGCCCGATTGGGATACGGTGCGCGCGCTCGACGTCGTGCGCCGGCTCTATCAGCCGCAAGAGATCTCGATCGAGGATCGGGTCGAGCTCGCGCGCAGGTTCAACACGTATTACTCCGCGGTCGCCGGCGATCCGCGCGTGCAATTGCTGATGACCCGCGTGCGCGCCTACCAAGACGCGCTCGAGGACCTCGGCGTCACCGATCGCGAGCTCGCGCGCGACCTGTCGAAGGCCGAGGTGACGGCGCGCGTGATCCGCCACCTCGCGCTCGTCGCGTTCTGGCTGCCGCTGACCGCGCCCGGGGTGCCGTTTCATTTGCCTTCGCTCGCGTTCGCGCGACTCGCCGGATCGCGCCTGACTCCGCGCAAGGACGTGATCGCGACGACGAAGCTGATGATCGGTATGCTGATCGTGATCGTCGCGTACGGCGCCGCGATCGCGGTGCTCGGCTGGAAGCTCGGCTTGCCGTGGGCGTTGCTCGCGTCCCTCGTGCTGCCGCTGTCGGGCTGGGCGACGCTGCGCGTGCTCGACCGCCTCCGCCTCGCGCGCCGCGGCCTCGGCGTGCTGTTTCGGCGGTTGCGATTTCGCCGCGAGGTCCACGCGTTGCGCGCCGAGCGCGAGCGGCTCGTCGCCGACGTGATCGCGACGGTCAGCGCGGTCAGGCCCGCCGAGCTGCCGGCGATGTTCCCGGCCGATCATCCGGGTCGGGCCGATGGCCGGGGCTTGCCCGCGGCGGGCAGTGCCGCCGAAGCGCGGCGTGGGTCCATCGAGGAGTCGCGCGCGGCTCGCCGCAACGCCGATCTCGACAGCGAATACGACAAGCACGAGTCATGACCCGACCACTTGTCATCTTGCTCCACGGGCTCGCGCGCGGCCACGGCTCGATGGCAGGGCTCGGCGGCCACCTGCGCGCGCATGGCTTCGAGACGTGGAGCCGGACGTATCCGTCGCGCAAGCACTCGCTGTCGTATCTGTCGAGCGCCGTCGGTGATTGGATCGCCGAGGCCGCGGCCGGACGCCCGCTCTACGCGATCACGCATTCGATGGGCGGCCTGATCGTGCGGCACTTGCACGACCCGCGGCTGCACTGGCAACGCATCGTGATGCTCGCGCCGCCGAATCGCGGCAGTCAGCTCGCCGCAGGCCTGTCGCGCAATCCGGTGTTCCGCTGGTACTTCGGTCCCGCTGGACTCGAGCTCGCCGAAGGCGCCGCGACGTGGCCGATGCCGCCCGCGCCGTTCGCCGTGATCGCAGGCACCCGCAGCCGGGCGTGGAACAACCCGACGAGCTGGACGGTCGGACGGCGGTTCCCCGTCGGGATGCGCAACGACGGCACGGTCGCGGTCGACGAGACCAAGCTCGACGGCATGACCGACTTCGCCGAGGTCGACGCGACCCACACGTGGATCATGGACTCGCCGATCGTCCGCCAGCTCGCGGTCGAGTACCTGCGCGATGCGCGTTTCGCCGCGCTCCCGGCGTGACGATCTGATCGCGCTCGTGTTACGAGCTTGAAGTGTTCGGCCGGTTCCTGCCCCGAGAGACCAGCTTCTTCGATTTCTTCGAGCAGCATGCCGAGCTGACGATCGAAGGCGTTAAAGAGTTCCTGTCGATGGTGACGACCGCGGCGAACATCCCGGCGAAGTGCCGCCGGATCTCGGACATCGAGCACGAGACCGACACGATCACCCACCGCTGCGTCGAAGCACTGCACAAGACGTTCATCACCCCGATCGATCGCGACTCGATCCACCGCCTGATCACGAAGATGGACGACGTCATGGACTACGTCGAAGCCGCCGCCGAACGCATCGAGCTGTACGAGCTGACAACCATGACGAGCGACGTGCGCGACCTCGCCGACGTGCTCTATCGATCCACCCTGCAAGTCGAGCAGTGTGTGCGCGGGCTACGCACGCTCGGCGATCCGCACGCGACCTTGAAGTTGTGCATCGACATCAATCGGCTCGAGAATGAAGCCGATGCAATCCTTCGCCGCTCGGTCGCGCGGTTGTTCAAAGAGGACAACAACGTGATCCACATCATCAAGTGGAAAGAGATCTACGAGAATCTCGAGGCCGCGAGTGATCGCTGCGAAGACGTCGCGAACATCATCGAGGGCGTGATCCTCGAGCACGCATAATCGATGGACGTCGGCACCGTCGTCATCGCCACTATCGCCCTGGCGTTGGTGTTCGACATCATCAACGGCTTTCACGACGCCGCGAACTCGATCGCCACGATCGTCTCGACCCGCGTGTTGTCGCCGCGCGCCGCGGTCGTGTGGGCAGCGGCGTTCAACTTCCTCGCGCTGTGGATCTTCAAGCTGTCGGTCGCGAAGACGATCGCGAACATCGTGTTCGTCGATCCGAACGAACCGGGCTTCGTGTTCGTCGTCAGCTGCGGGTTGCTCGGCGCGATCGCGTGGAATCTGCTGACGTGGTGGCTCGGCCTGCCGTCGTCGAGCTCGCACGCGCTGATCGGGGGGCTGTCCGGCGCTGGCATCGCGTTCCACGGCATCGGCGTGCTCAACACCGACAAGCTTTATCCGACGCTAGGGTTCATCGTGCTCGCACCGATCATCGGCCTCGTGATCGGCATGGTGATGATGATCGCCGTGTCGTGGGCGTTCCGCCGCGCGCGACCTCGCACCGTCGACAAGACGTTCCGCCGCGCCCAACTGCTGTCGGCGGCGGCGTACTCGCTCGGCCATGGCGGCAACGACGCGCAAAAGACGATCGGGGTGATCGCGCTCGTGCTCGTGGCATCGCGACACCTCACGAAGACCGAGGTCGATGCCGGCGATGTGCCGAGTTGGATCATCTTTGCGTCGTACGGCTGCATGGCGCTCGGCACCGCGGTCGGCGGCTGGCGGATCGTGAAGACGATGGGCATGGGCATCACGCCGCTCAAGCCGGTCGGCGGATTCTGCGCGGAGGTCGCGGGCGCGATCACGCTGTTCGGCGCCACGGCCCTGAAGATTCCGGTCTCGACGACGCACACGATCACCGGCGCGATCGTGGGGGTCGGCTCGGTTCAGAAGCTCAGAGGCATCCGATGGGGCCTGGCCACGCGCATCCTGTGGGCGTGGATCTTGACGATCCCGATGGCTGCGCTCGTCGGCGCCGCCACGCTGCTCGCCGCGCGCGCGTTTGGCGCGTACTGATTGTCAGACCCTCGATCCAGATTCGGGCCGTGGCCAAGCTCTACTTCCGCTACGGGACGATGGATTCGGCGAAGTCGATGAACCTGCTCGCGGTGGCGCACAACTACCGCAAGCAAGGCAAGCGTGTGGTGATGATGAAGCCTCGGCGCGACACCCGGTTCGGCGCTGGCAAGATCTCGTCGCGCTCGGGCCTCGAAGCTGAAGCCGACGTCATGGTCGACGACGACACGGTGCTCGACCCGCGCGACTTCGCCGGGCTCGACTGCGTGCTCGTCGATGAAGCGCAGTTCCTGGCGCCGAGCCTGATCGAGGATCTGCGCCGGATCACGGTCGATCCGGGTGTGCCGGTGATCTGCTACGGGCTGCGCACCGACTTCCGCACGAAGCTGTTCCCGGGCGCGCAGCGGCTGATGGAGCTCGCGGACGGCATCGAAGAGGTCAAGGTCACTTGTCAGTACTGCCAGAAGAAGGCGATCTGCAACCTGCGATTCGTCAACGGCACGCCGACCGTTGTCGGCCCGCAGATCCACCTCGGCGCGGACGAGCACTACGCGCCCGTGTGCTGGGCGCACTACGACGAAGCGACCAAGCAGATCTCGGCCGAAGCGAGCGGCGCGGTCCTGCGCCCGAGCTGAGGGACGGTGTTCACTTTGACAACCGCCGTGCTGGGCTGAGGCTTGTTGTCGCCCGCACTTAGCTAGTTAGCTAGCTAGGGACGGTGTTCACTTTGACAACCGGCGCGTGGCAGACGCTTGTCGCTTGGCTGGAACGCGCCACCGTACGACCGCCACCGTCACCCACGGTCGCGCAGCGCAAGTTGACAAAAGAGACAGCGTCCCCACCGAAGCGTCCCCACCGAAGCGCAAGTTGACAAAAGAGACAGCGTCCCCACCGAAGCGACAGCGTCCCTAATTCAGATCTGCTCGGCGGGTTCGCCATTCGTTGAAGAGCGCGGGGAAGCGCGGATCGCGTTGCAGCGGCGCTAGGTCGGCGTCGGTCTCCATCTTTTCGGTGTGCTCGTATTCGTGCTCGATCGCGCGCGAGACTTGTTCGAGCGCCTTGTCGATCTGGCCAAGCGCCGCGTAGGCGCAAGCGGCCGAGTGATAGATGTACGGATTTTCGGGCCCGAAGCGCTGGCCGCCGGAGGCGAGATCGGCGGCGAGCTTGTAGTCACCGATCGCGTGCGCGTGAATACATGCGTTGTTCCACGCCATGACGAGCGCGGTGCGCGCTTCACCGGCGTCTTTCGCCGGCTCGGGCAACGCGATCACGCGGCGCAAGATCTGCAGCGCTTGCGGGCGATCGATGCCGAAGCTCGAGTTGTAGAGATGTGGCACGAGCAGGACCTCGTTCGGTAGCTTGTCGAGGATCGCAGCGAGGTGCTGGGGAGCATGGCGCGCGACTTGGCTCGCGAGATCGGCGAGCTCTTCCATCGTCGTATCGCCGACCACGGCATCGTCGAGTAGCGAGAGCGCCGGGCCGACCTCGTCGGGCGCGTGCTCGGCGGCCTCGCCGATCACGAGCAACCGCACCGACGGCTTCGACGTGCGCGCGAGCGCGATCGCCTCTTCGACCCGCTCTTGGCGAATCAGCACGATCGCGAGGTAGCCGGCAGCATCACACGCCGGATCGAACGCACTCGCCCGGCGCAGCAACCGTTCGGCGATCGCCGCGGCGCTCGGATCGTCCGGATCGTGCTCGAGCGCGACCTCGACGAGCATGCCGGCGAGCTCGCGCTTGCTCCAGGCGCTCTGGCCGACCGCCCACGCGAGCGCCGGTTCTTCGCCTTGGCGACGAAACCGATCGGCGAACGGGTTGCCGGCGAGCACGAACGGGGCCTCGCCATCGCCGGACGCATGTGACTTCGTGGCGTCGTCGACGGTATCGAATCGCGCCCACGCGATCGGAATGACGTCCGACAGGCGCGCGATAATCCACAGCAGGAAATGCACCTGGTCGGCTGACGTCGCTGGCACCGCGAAGCGCTCGACCCACATCAGCGACGAGCGATGGCGACGATCGTGGATCGCATCGGCCCGGGAGAACGGCTCGAACTCGTCGGCGCGCTCGTCTTGATAGACCGAGAGCCACAGCGCGAAGAACGCGTTGACCACGGACTCTTCGCCGAGCAACGGTTCGCCAGACAGCTTCAGCGCGACGCCGAAGCTCTCCCAGTCGTAGTCATCGATGATCTCGGGATAGCGCTCGATCGGAAACGTCACGGTGTGCTCGAACGGCGGGGTGCCATTGCGCCAATGGCTCTCGAGCGCGACCGCTTCGACGATGTCGTCGTCTTCGTCGTCCTCGTCGTCTTCGTCGGCATCATCTTCGGTCGCCTCGGCGACCGTCGGCACTTCGGGATCCGCGGCGTCGGGATCCTCGTACAGCACCATCTCTTCCCAGCCGGTGCCCGGGCCGGGTGCGTCGGCGGGGGCGATCGCGCGCGCTTGCGCGGCCGCGGCTTCGGCCGCTTCACCGGCGGTGAGCTCGAGCCACGCGACGCCGTCGATACCGGTCTCGACCTTGACGAGCCACACCCCGTCGAGCTCGAGCTCGGCGGCGGCTTGCTCGAGTGCCGCGCGTTGTTCGCCGAGCTCTCCCGCGGTCGGCGGCAACCACGGCGCGGCGTGCCACTGGCGCGGGGGCTCCGAGCCCGGATCGTCGACCTCGCTCGGCTCGGTCACGCTGGCGCTGGCGAGCAGCTGCCACAGCTGGCGTTGTTGCGCGGCGTCGAGCGGCCGCTTGCTGCGCGCGATCACGATGCCTCGCGCCAAGTCGCTGCGTCGCGGCTCGAGGCCGACGATCTCCATGCGTGCTACGAGCGTATCGCAAGCCGCGCGGGCCGGCAGCTCAGCACTCGATGATGTTGACCGCGAGCCCTCCGCGCGCGGTCTCCTTGTACTTGCTGCTCATGTCCGCGCCGGTCCGCCACATCGTCTTGATCACCTTGTCGAGCGACACCTTGTGCGTGCCGTCGCCTTGCAGCGCGAGCCGCGCCGCGTTGATCGCCTTGACCGCGCCCATCGCGTTGCGCTCGATGCAGGGTACCTGGACGAGTCCGCCGATCGGATCGCAGGTCAACCCGAGGTTGTGCTCCATGCCGATCTCCGCGGCATTTTCGACCTGCGCCGGCGTGCCCCCCATCACCTCGGCGAGCGCGCCCGCCGCCATCGAGCATGCGACCCCGACCTCGCCCTGACAGCCGACCTCCGCGCCGCTGATCGACGCGTTCTTCTTGTACAACGCGCCGATCGCGCCGGCGGTGAGCAAGAACCGCAGCGTGCCTTCGTCGTCGGCGTTCGGCACGAACCGCCGGTAGTACGTGATCACGGCCGGGATGATGCCGGCGGCGCCGTTCGTGGGCGCGGTCACGACCCGGCCGCCCGCCGCGTTCTCTTCGTTGACCGCGAGCGCGAATAGATTCACCCAGTCCATGATCGTCAGCGGGTCGGCGGTGCCGTGATCGCTCTTGAGCTTGCGATAGAGCTGCGCGGCGCGACGCTTGACCTTCAGTCCGCCCGGCAAGATCCCTTCGCGTTCGCAACCGCGCTTCACGCACGCATCCATCGCAGACCACAGGGCGAGCAGGCGGTGCCGGACCACAGCCTCGGGCCCGAGTCGAAGCGAGTCGGGCTCGCCGCGAGTCGGGACGACCGCCTTCTCGTTCTCGAGCATCAACGTCGAGATCGCCATGCCGTGCTCGGTCGAATGACGGAGCAGCTCCTCGGCGGAGTTGAACGGATACGGCACCGACAGCTGATCGGCGGGCACCGAGCCATCCGCCGGCGCCCCCGCGTGATCGACGACGAAACCGCCACCCACCGAATAGTAGATCCGCTCGACGATGATGCCAGCCACGCCGAATGCGGTGAACCGCATGCCGTTCGAGTGCAGCGGCAGCTTCTCGCGGCGATGAAACAGCAGCGCCTCCGGAACGAGCGTGACCTCGTGGCGGCCGAGTAGCTTCAACCGCCGGCTGGACTCGACCGCGGCGATGCGACGCTCGACCGCATCGATGTCCACGGTCGCCGGCTCGTCGCCCTCGAGGCCCAAGATGATCGCGCGATCGCTGCCGTGACCCTTGCCGGTGAAGCCGAGGCTGCCGAACAGCTCGACCTTCACGCTGGTCACCGCTTCGAGCTGCCCATCGGCGACAAGCCGCTCGGCAAACCGCTTCGCGGCGCGCATCGGCCCGACCGTGTGCGAGCTCGATGGCCCGATGCCGATCTTGAAGATGTCGAAGACGGAGATGTGCACGAACAGCGCCTCGATCGAGTGTAGCTCGTTTAGCGCGTGCGGCCGCGACGGGCGGCGGCGCGACGAGCCGCGCGAGCCGCGCGAGACCTGGCGACACGCGCCTCGCGGTCGGCGCGGTCCTGCGCGCTACGGAGCTCGCGAGCGGTGGTGTCCTTCGCGCGATGGATCTCACGATCGGCGAGCTGCTTCGCGCGCTTGGCCTCGCGCGCCTTCTGCTCCTTCACACGCCTGGTCTCGCGCGCCGACGTGGCATCGAGCCCCAGCCGGACGGTCAGGCCATCGAGCATGGCTTGCAGACCGAGCTCGAAGCGGTTGTTCGTGGCGAACGTCTCGCTGATCTCGAAGAACACCTCGGCAGGCTGACGCGACCCGATGAGCTCCGCGAGCTGCGGGTACTCGCCCGTCGCGACCTGCGACTTCGCGAGGTCGTTCACGGCGCGCGCCTGGTCGAACGACGAGTGGTCCTCGACCGACCGCTGCACCGAGCCGAACACGTAGTCATCGACGAGCGTCAGCAACTGGATTTTGTCCGGCATCGACAGCGGCAGCTCGGCGACCGCGGACAGCGAATGTTCGATGTGGCGCAGTCCGTTCGGCCCGACGCGCGCACGGTCGAGCGATGCGATCGCCCAGGGGTGTGCGGTGAACGTGGCGTGCGTCGCGCGTGCGATGGTCTCGACGCCGGCGCGCCAACCGCGGGGCAGCGGCGTCGAGTGGCTGATGGCCTCGCCCATCAGCGCTTCATCGATGATCGTGAGCAGATCGTCCTTGGTACGGACGTAGTAGTAGAGCGTCATCGTTCCCGCGCCGAGCTCGTCGGCGATCCGTCGCATCGACACCGCCTCGAACCCTTCGTGATCTGCGATCGCGACAGCTACTCGCGCGATCTGCTCGCGCGTGAACCGCGGCTTGCGAGACCCCGGCGGCGGCTCGGCCCAGATCGGGACGTTTGACACGCCGTACAGTGTACTGCTAATGCTATTCGTATGACGTACGATGATGACGTACAAACCACGAACAAGGGCGTTCGCGCCGAGAACCTCGGCAAGCGGTTCGGCGAGCTGTGGGCGCTGCGCGGGCTCGACCTCGACGTGCGCCCCGGCAAGGTGCTCGGCTTGCTCGGCCACAACGGCGCCGGCAAGACGACCGCGATCCGGATCCTCACGACGCTGACGACGCCGACCGAAGGCCGCGCGATCGTCGCCGGTCACGACGTCATGATCGAGGCGTCGCACGTGCGCGAACGCATCGGGGTCGCCGGTCAGGCCGCGACGGTCGACGGCCTGCTCACCGCGCGAGCGAACCTCGAGATGGTCGCGCGGCTCTATCACCTGTCGCGCGCGCGCGCCCGCGAGCGGGCGGGCGAACTGCTCGAGCGGTTCGAGCTCGCCGCCGACGGGGACCGCCTCGTCAAGACGTACTCGGGCGGCATGCGGCGCCGGCTCGATCTCGCCGCGAGCCTCGTCGCCGCGCCCCCCGTGTTGTTCCTCGACGAGCCAACGACCGGCCTCGATCCCCGCAGCCGTAGCGAGCTGTGGCAGCTCCTCACCGAGCGTGTGCGCGGCGGTACGACGCTCGTGCTCACGACGCAATACCTCGAAGAAGCCGATCGCCTCGCCGACGAGATCGTCGTGCTCGACCACGGCACCGTCGCCGCACGCGGGACGCCGATGCAGTTGAAGACGACGATCGGTGGGGACCGAGTGACCGTCGCCGTCGCCGCGGCCGACGATGCGCCTCGCGCTCGCGTCGCTCTGTTGCCGTTCGCCGAGGGCGAGCCGGTGATCGAAGCGGCTCCGGACGCCCACGCCAACGCCCAAGGCATCGCGATCGGCACGACCGCACCTAGCCGGGTCGTGCTGCGCGGCAAGCCGGGGTTGCGGCTGGTCGAGGTCGTGCGCGCTCTCGACGCCGCCGGGATCGACGCGATCGATGTCGCCCGCCGCGAGACGACGCTCGATGACGTGTTCCTCGCGATCACCGATCGCAGCCGCAAGCCCGCCTCGGAGGTCGTGGCGTGAGCGCCCGCTATCTGATCGTTGACAGCCTCGTGCTCGCGCGCCGCCACATCGCGCACATCCGGCAAATTCCCGAGAAGCTGCTCGACGTCACGCTCCAGCCGCTGATGTTCGTCTTGATGTTCGCGTACGTGTTCGGCGGCGTGATCTCGATCCCCGATGGCAGCTATCGCGAATACCTGATCGGCGGCGTGATCGTGCAGTCGCTCGGCTTCGGCATCATGGGCCCGGCGACCGCGATCGCGACCGACGTGCGCGAAGGCGTGGTCGATCGGTTTCGCTCGCTGCCTATCTCGCGCGCGTCGTACCTGATCGGGCACTTGATCGCCGAGGTCGGCGCGACGCTCGTCGGGATCACCGTGCTGTCTCTCGCCGGCCTCGTCGTCGGCTGGGGCATCTATTCGAGCGTGCCCGCAGCGGTCGCCGCCTACGGGTTGATCATTTTGTTCGCGTTCTCGATGGTGTGGATGGGCACGTGGCTCGGGTTGAGCGTCCGGTCGCCGGACAGCGCGCAAGGCGTGGTGTTTCTCGTCGTGTTTCCGATGACGTTCCTGGCAAGCACGTTCGTCCCGCTCGACGGCCTGACGCCGGTGTTGCGCACGATCGCGTCGTGGAATCCGGTGAGCGTGCTCGCCGCGGCGATCCGCGAGCTGTTCGGCAACCCGACCGCACTCCCGGGACATGCCGCCTGGCCGTTGCGCCACGCGGTCGTGTCGTCGCTGTTGTGCTGTGCGCTGATCGTCGCGGTATCCGCGCCGATGGCGATCCGCGCGTTCCGCAAGCGAACGAGCGACTAACGCGGATCTGTCGGCGGTGGCGGGAGCGCCGCGGGTGCGGGCTGAGTCTGCGTGTCGGACGCGACGTACTTGTTGTAGATCTGATCGAACACGCGCCAGCGCTCCGACGACGGATCGTCGGGCAGCTCGCCGAACGCGAAGCCGATGATGCGATCGTCGAGGTTCGATAGCACGCGGACGCCGTTGCGATAGCGCGCGACGTGCAGGCCATCGAGATCGAACGTGACCGCGGGCAGACCGTACGGCGTGAACGCGTTCGCGGTCGGATCGCCGAGGCTGATCGGCAGCGAGATCCTGTGCGCGTAATACGTGCCGCCCATCCAACCGAACGCGCGGATCGGCCCGCCACCACCCGAGTTGTCGACCAAGAACACGACCGACGTGCCATCGGGAAACGTCTGCCCGTGACATGGCCGGCCGGCGTAGACCATCGCGCGCAGCGTATGCTCGCTGTCGAGCGGATCGTCGTCGCACGGATGAGTGTACGGCGCGCGGGTGCCGACCTTCGAGCCGAACTCGTCGCCGAGCTCGAACCCGTCGAGAGTAGGCAGCGGCTCCGGCTTCGGCGTCGAACCGTGCAGGCACGCGGCGACCGCGACGAGCAGCACGGCCGCGCGCATCAAAACAAGATCCGGGTCTTGATGCTCGTCTCGAGCGAGGCGACGGCGACCTTGACGTCGTTCGACACGTCGTGGTCGAGATCCATGATCAAGTAACCGATGTCGGCATCGGTCGACAGCAGCTGCGCGCGAATGTTCGCGTGGAGGTCGGACACGATCTTGTTGACGTCGCGCAAGACGCCCGGGACGTTGCGGTGAATGTTGAGGATGCGGTGGACGCCCGGCATGATCGGGAGCTCGACCTGGGGGAAGTTGACCGAGCCGGTCGTCGTGCCCTGGTTGATGAACTTGAGCAGCGCGGCCGAGACCTCGCGGCCGATCGCCTCTTGCGCCTCCTCGGTCGAGCCGCCGATATGCGGCGTGAGGATCACGTTCGGCAAGTTGCGCAGCGGCGATGCGAAGCCTTCGCTGTTGGTCGCGGGCTCGGTCGGATAGACATCGACCGCCGCGCCGCCGATGTGGCCACGCTTGATCGCGTCGGCGAGTGCTTCGATCACGACGACCGTGCCGCGGCTCGCGTTGAGCAAGCATGCGCCCGGCTTCATCTGCGCGAGCTCGGCGGCGTCGATCATGTTCTTCGTCGACGGCGTCTCGGGAACGTGCAGCGTCACGAAGTCGGCCTCGGCGAGCAGGTCGGCGAGCTTCGCCATCGAACGGTTGTTACCCATCGGCAACCGCGCGGCGATGTCGAAGAACATGACCCGCATGCCGAACGATTCGGCGAGCACGCCGATCTGGCTGCCGATGTGACCGTAGCCGACGATGCCGATCGTCTTGCCGCGCACTTCGTGGCTACCGACCGCGAGTTTCTTCCACTGGCCCTCGTGAACCTCGCGCGAGCGATCGCCGAGGTGGCGAGACAGCATGACGATCTCGGCGAGGATCATCTCGGCGACCGAGCGCGTGTTCGAGAACGGGGCGTTGAACACCGGCACGCCGCGGCGATTCGCGTGGAGCAGCGCGACCTGGTTCGTGCCGATGCAGAACGCTCCGACCGCGAGCAAGCGGCGGGCCTCGTCGAGCACGCGCGGAGTGATCTGCGTCTTGCTGCGAATCCCGACGATGTGGGCATCGCGAACCCGCGCCGCGAGCTGGTCTTCCGGCAGCGCGCCCGACACGGTCTCGACATGAAACCCATCCGCCTTGAACGCCTCGGCGGCCACCGGATGGATGTTCTCGAGCAAGACGATCTTGATCTCGGATTTCGGAAACGACGTCGCGGCCATGCGCCGCAGACTCTATCAGGTATCGTTCGCCATGCACTTGGCTCAGCGGCTGCGCGACGAACCACCGCCACGCGCGCCGGATGTCTGCGCGCGCGTCGTGGGAAAGCATGGCTCGTGGTTGGGCTTCGCCGCCTACGGCGCGCTCTACGCGGTCTCGGCGATGGCGTTCGCGCTGGCGTTGGCCGTCTACGTCGTGTTCGAGCCGATCGCACATTGGGTGACCGGCACGCCGGACTACGTCGAGTTATCGACCGGCTGGTGGGTCGCGATCCTGGCGGCGTCGATTGTGACGAGCGCACCGCTAAGCGCGTTACCGTTTCTGCGCTGGGTTCGGCGCCGGCGCGACGACCTCGCGATCGTCGCGCGCGATGGCACGGTCGTCGACGCGATCATCCAGAGCACGACGTGGGCGACGTCGTACGGCGTGACCCAACTGATGCGGTTGCGCCGACCGACTCACTGCACGATCTACGTGCGCCCGCTACGGGGCGACGGTGCGACGTACCGCGCGTTCGTGCGCCACGACGACTGGGTGCGGCCCGATTATCCGGTCAAGCTCGTCACCGCGGAACGCTCGTATGCACTCGTGCTCGGGCCCGACAAGATTGAGTTCGTCGCTCGGCGTCGCTGAACGCGGCTTCGGCTACAGTCCGCGCCATGGCGAAAGCGAAGACCTCGGCGCCGAAGAAGGCGACGACACCGCGCAAGAAGAAGGTCAAGGCCGAGCCGGGCTCGGTCGGGTTGACTGCCGCAGAGCTGACGACCGCCTCGCCGAGCGCCGAGATCGGCAAGCTGCGCGGGTTGCTCGAAGCCGCCGGCGGCAACGTGCTCGCGGTGTATCGCGAGCCGCTCGGTGGCCACTGGGTCGCGCTCGCGGCGCTGCCGATCGATAGAGTCCAGCCGACGCCCTACCAGCGCGAGCTGTCGAAGGCGCACGCCGATCGGCTCGCGAGCGTCATTCCGAAGGTCGGGCGGTTCCTCGATCCGGTGATCGCGGTCCCCGACGGCGCCGGAGGGTTCATCACGCCGAACGGCATGCACCGGCTCACCGCGATGACCCAGCTCGGCGCGAAGACGATCGTCGCCCTCGTCATGCCGGAGCCCGAGATCGCGTTTCGCATCCTCGCGCTGAACACCGAGAAGGCGCACAACCTCAAGGACAAGGCGCTCGAGGTGATCCGCATGGCGCGGGCGATCGCCGAGGCCGGCGGCCGGAGCGAAGCCGACGTCGCGTTCGAGCTCGAGCAGCCATCGCTCGTCACGATCGGCGTGTGCTACGAGAAGAACCCGCGCTTCTCGGGCGGTGCTTACAACTCGGTCGTCACGAAGTGCGAGGCGTTCTCGACCGAGCCCATGGCGAAGAGCTTGAAGTTGCGCGAGGCGCACGCCGACAAGCTGCTCGAGCTCGATGAAGCCGTCGCCGTCGCAGTGGGCAAGCTCAAAGCCGCCGGCTGGACCAGCGGCTATCTCAAGCCGATCGTGGTCGCGCGCGTCAATCCGTTGCGGTTCGCGAAGCTCGGGCCCGACGAGCGCGCCGACTTCGACAAGACGCTCGACAAGATGATCGACGGCGCCAAGAAGTTCGATGCGTCGAAGGTCAAGGCGCAGGACGTCGCGATCGCGGCCGCGGTCGGCGGCGGCGAAGGAGAATAGCGTTAGAAGAAGTAGTAGTGGATACCGGCGCCGCCCTCGAGCTGGCCGTCGATGCTCGTGCCGTCGGCGTCTTCGAGACCAAACGAGAAGCCGCCGGTGAAGCTGAGGGCGACGTTCGCGGCGATGAACAGGCGGATCTGAAACGCCGGCTCGAGAAACACGCGGGTCGCACGCCGCATCAACGTGTTGCCGTCGATGCCCGGCGACACGCTCGCGAGACCGAGGCCGGCGCCGAGCCCGAAGTCGGACATCGCGGTCGAGTGGACGTGATAGAAGAACCGGCCGCCGAATTCGATCTCGTCACCGGGGCCGGCCGGGTCGTTGATCCCGAAAAAGCCGCCGACGTGAAACCGCCCCGCGTCGTAGTTGGCAGACAGGCCGGCGAGCCCACTGAGCTCGGCTTCGACGCCGACGCCGACCGTGCCCGCTTGGCCGCCTGCGCGCGCCGTGGCTGCCGCTGCGAGTAACAATGTCGCGATCGCGATGGTCTTCATGACGGCGATGCTCGCGCTCCCACCGATTCGGCGCAACTGCGGTAAGGTCGCGACGTGATCGCTCCGGAGCTCGAGCTCTCGGATCTCGACGCTCGACACTGGCGCAACTGGTGGCGGCTGCTCGTGCCACCGCGCGTGCTCGACGATCGCCGCTGGGCACTCGTCGTGATCGACGGCGATACCGCGCACATCGTGAAGCTCGTGATCGCCGGCCCCGACGGGCGCGGAGCGGGTGGATCGATCGCGCCGCCGCTGCCGCTGACCGGCACGTCCGAGCGCGAGCTGACGGCCTTTGCGACGAAGCTCGGGGTCGGAGCGGTCGTCGTCATCGATCGCCGGCTGATCGGCGAGCTGTCGGCCGAGATCGAAGCGGCGCTGCGGCCGGATCAAGACGGCGCCGCGCAAGCGTTGATCGCCTGGCGGTCGGTCAAGCAGCGCGCCGGCAAAGGGCTATGGACGTCGCCGGCGTTGCTCGAGCTCCTGCCCGCTCCGTCGCACGAGGCGATCCAGCGAACGTTCGATCTGCTCGTGCCGGATCATACGGCGCTCGTCGCTTACGTGATCGAAGACGATCGCCAGCGGGTTCACTCGTCGATCATCGCGGTCAAGGACGGCGGCGACATCGCGCGCGCCGCGACCCATCGGGCGATCGCGGATCTCGTGTCCGAGTCGACACTCGCTCGCGATTGGCAGAAGGGCTACAAGCGCGTGCTCGAGGCGGTCGAGGAGCGGTTCGCCAAGCCGAGCATCGCGCTGTTCATCGAGCGCGCGACCTTGCTGCGCATCGTCACCGGTCCGAGCGACCAGCTCGCGCGCGAGCTGAACGCAAAGAGGGTCGTGATCGATCCGGCGCCGGCGTGGTTGCTCGGGCTGCTCGGAGGCGCCGCGGTGGCGGCGATGGCAGGTCGCGCCGCGAGTGCGCTCGCTAGCATGCTGCCGCAGGCGACGCGTGATCGAGCGTCGGCACTCGCCCACCGCGCGGGTGCGGCGATGAAAGAATCGGGCGCGCATCCGTTCGCGCTACTCGGCTTCGATCCGCTCGAGTTGTGGGCGCGCCTGAAGCACTACTACCGTTGAGTCTCGGCGAGCGAGCCGTTGTCCTCGACGTAGAAGTCGCCGCACCGCGCGCACTCGACGGTCGGGGCTTGCCCCCGGCCGTCAACAGCGCCGAATGGCGATGCGGTTCGATCGACCGATGCGGGCAGCGTCTCGCCGCACTTGCACGCCCAGCCGATGCGCGTGGCCGGCGCACCGACGACGAGCGCGTGCGGCCCGACATCGCGGGTGACCACCGCTCCCGCCCCGATCATCGCGTACTCGCCGATCGTGACGCCGCAGACGATCGTGGCGTTCGCGCCGACCGTCGCGCCGCGACACACGAGCGTCCGCGCGTACTCGGTCTTGCGCGGGACGTGGGCGCGCGGATGCTTGACGTTCGTGAACACGCACGACGGGCCGAGGAACACGTCGTCCTCGAGCGTCACGCCGTCGTAGATCGAGACGTGGTTCTGGATCCGGCAGCCGTGCCCGATCCGGACCACGCCGACGAAGCACCCTTGGCCGATCGAGCAGCGGTCGCCGATCCAGGCGCCTTGCATGACGTGAACGAACTGCCAGATCCGCGTGTCCTTGCCGACGTGCGTGCCCGGGCCGTCGACGATCGCCGAAGCGTGAATCTGTGCGTCTGCCACTTTGCGCTAGGATGCGCTAGCCCGTGCCGAAACGTCCACCCCGTGTTGCACGCGAGCTGCCTCGGCCGCGCGATCTGCCCGGCAATGGCCCGACGCTCGCGTATCGCGGTCGTGGCGGCGAGCTGTGGCACGGCGATGCGCTCGAGCTGCTCGGGCGCATGAAAGATCGTTCCGTCGATCTCGTCGTCGCCGATCCGCCCTATGCGATCGCGAAGGAGGCGTGGGACGAGTTCGCGTCGCTCGAGGCCTACGTCGCGTGGTGCGACCTGTGGCTCGCTGAAGTCGCGCGCGTGCTCGCTCCGCACGGCTCGGCGTACGTCTGCGGGTTCTCCGAGATCCTCGCCGACGTCAAAGTGCGGAGCGCGAGTCGGTTCGCCGGCTGCCGCTGGCTCGTCTGGTACTACAAGAACAAGGCGAACCTCGGGCGCGACTGGGGCCGGTCGCACGAGTCGATCTTGCACCTGCGCGGGCCGGACGCGCGGCTCGACGTCGACGCCGTGCGCGTGCCGTACAACGGCCACACCACGAAGTATCCGGCGCGCGTCCAGGCCGTGTCGTCGCAATACGGCGGCGCGCAAGCCAAGCGCGACACGTGGCAGCCGAACCCGCTCGGTGCGAAACCGCGTGACGTCATCGAGATCCCGGTGATCTGCAACGGCATGGCGGAGAAGACACCGCACGCGACCCAGAAGCCCGAGGCGCTGATCGAGCGACTGGTCCTGGCGTCGAGCGGCGAAGGTCAGCTCGTCGTCGATCCGTTCGCGGGATCGGGCACGACCGCGGTCGTCGCGGCCCGGCTCGACCGGCGGTGGTTCACGTGCGACGCCGATGCGCGCTATGTCGGGCTCGCGCGCGACCGCTTGCGCGCGTGACTAGAACTGCGGCTTGAGGCCCATCTCTTTGATCAGATTCTGGGCGCCGTCGACCGCATCCATCACCCACAGCATGTAGCGCGCGTCGACCGAGATCGTCCGCGTGGTCGCGCCGTTGAACACGACGTCGGACGCGAGGCCCTCTTCGTTGCCGTCGAACGCGAGCCCGACGAGCTCGCCCTTGTTGTTGAGCGTCGGCGAGCCCGAGTTGCCACCGGTGATGTCGAGATCCGATTCGAAGTCGACGGGCAATTGGCCGCCGAGCGTGCGGGCGCCATAGGTGCCCCACTTCTTCGCCTTGATCGCGGCGAGCAGCTTCGCCGGCGAGTTGAACGGCTCCTTGCCGGTGTCGAGCTTGAGGATCTGCGACGCCGTCGTGAACGGCCAGTTCGCTTCGTCGTGGAGCTCGGGGTGGAGCGACTTGATCGTGCCGTACGTGATCCGCAACGTCGCGTTCGCGTCGGGCGCCAGCGCCCCACCGAGCACCGCCTTGACCGCTTCGACGTAGAGCGGAGCGACGAGCGCGAGCTCGCCTGCGCGCGCATCGCTCTTTTTCTCTTCAGCCTTGGCGATCGGCCATACGCGGAGCGCCGCCTGCACGAACGGATCCTTCTGCGCCGCAACCCGCCGCGAGTTGCCCTTCTGGAGCAGCTCGAGTCGCGTCGTTTCGTTCTCGATCGCGGCCGAGCTGCCGTCCTTGGCGACCGGCGCATCCTCCGCCTTGTACCAAGCGTCGATCGTCTTATCGATCAACGCCTCGTCGATCTTCGTGGTCTTCTTGACGCCGAGCAGCGTCGCGAGCCACGGCCGCTCCGCTTCGGGCAGGAGCGTCGCGCGCACGAGCGCCAGGCGAAAGTCCGCATGATCGAGCGTGCGATCGTAGGTCTTCAGTAGCTGCTTCTGGCCGCCGACCGCGCGCTCGAGGTCGCGGTCCTGGAAACCGGGCTTGCGCGCCGCATCCGGCTTCGCGCGCTCTTCGTTCCACCGGATCAGCGACAGCGACGTGCTGAGCAGTCGCGAGCCAAAAAACGCCTGGCTGCGATCGAAATCGACGCGCGCGGTGCGATGCGCTTCGGCTTCGATCGACTCGAGCTTGTCGATCGCCTGTGCGTACTTCTCGTTGCCCGGCTTGGCCGCCCACTCCTTGGCCTTCTTGTCGAGTGCGTCCTTCTGCGCGAGCAACTCGGGGTCCTTCTTGAGGCCCTCCTCAGTTCCGCGGAACTTCTCGAGACTGTTCTGCGCGAACTGCTTCGCGACGCCGGCCTTGATCGCGGTCTCGCCTCCGTCCTTGAGGTGCTCCTCGTCGAGCTTGTAGCGCTGCTCGAGATACTCGATCAGGTACGGATAGAACCACTCGACATCGTTGTGGACGCTCGCCGCGGTCTCGAGCCGATCGGTCCGACCGGGATAGCCGGTGATCATCACGAAGTCGCTGGCCTTGACGCCAGCGGACGACACCTTGAGGAAGTGCTTCGGTTGGTACGGCACGTTGTCGGGCGAGAACGTCGCGGGCTTGCCGTCCTTGCCGACGTACGCGCGGAAGTACGACCAGTCGCCGGTGTGGCGCGGCCAGTGCCAGTTGTCGACCTCGCCGCCGTAATCACCGATCGCGCGATCCGGAACGTAGACGAGCCGGACGTCCTTGATGTCGAGCATCTCGATCAAGTAGTAGAGGCCGCCGCGGAAAAATCCCGAGACCTGACAGCGAATCTCCGGGCGATCTTTCTCGCAAGTTGCGACCAGCTGCTTCGTTCGCTTCTCGATCTCGTCGTGACGCGCGACCGGATCCTTGATCGCGTCGAGGCCATCGCGGATGTCTTTCGTGACATCGCGAAACGCTTGCGCGACCTCCACGTGCTGGTTCGGACCCGCGCTCTTCTCGTCGGCCTTCGTCTTCGCGAGGAAGCCGTGCTCGACGAGGTTGTTGTCGGGCGTCGAGTTGAGCTGGAGCGCGCCCTGCGCGCAGTGATGGTTCGTGACGATCAACCCCTCGGGCGACACGAACGACGCGGTGCAGCCACCGAGCCACACGACCGCGGCGAGCGGATCGGCGAGCGGGTCCGACAGCGTCTTCGCGTCGAGCTTCACGCCCATCTTGTCGAAGTTGTCGACGTGCTGCGGCAGCGTCATCTGCGACGGCATCCACATGCCGCCCGGATCCTGGTACTGCTCCCGAAACCCGCGCGATGGGTCGGCCGCCGCGGTCAGCCCGGTCCTCGAATTCGTTTCGTTGGGGTTCGTGGTGTGCGACGATCCGAGCTCGTCGGCGGTCGTCACCGGCTTCTTGGTGCCGCCGCCGCATGCAGCGACGAGCGCGAGCGCGAGCGTTATCTTGCGATTCATGCATTCGACATAGCAGAGATTTTCAAGCGGTGGCTAGGCCAACGCGCCGCGACAGGCTGCGACAGGGTGGGGCTCGAGGCGCAAGCTATGTCTCGCGTTCCCCGACGTCGTCGAACGGCCGAGCCACGGCATGGCGACGTGGTTCGTGCGCGGCAAGAAGTCGTTCGCGACGTTCTCGAATGATCACCATGGCGATGGCAGCCTCGCGTTCGTGTGCGCTGCGCCGGACGGGATGCAGGCCGCGCTCGTCGAGCACAACCCCGCCGCGTACTACTTGCCACCGTACGTCGCGCGGCTCGGCTGGGTCGGCGTACGGTTGGATCGCGACCTCGCCTCGGCCGAGATCGCGAGCGTCATTGCAAACGCGTACGCGACAGTCGCCGCCAAGACGCCGGCTAGCGGGCGCGCGAAGATCAGGCGTCGTGGTTCAGCTCGCGGGCCTGCTTGAACAGCTGCTCGGCGCGGTGGAACGCCTCGATCGCTTGCTGCGCATTGTTCTCGACCGCCGCGGCGACCGCGTACGGGCTGGCGGCCGAGACGTGGTAGCGATCCTCTTGGTACGTCGCGTCGGCCCACGCCTTCCACGCCGCTCCGGCCTTCTGCGCCGCCGCCGGTGCGATCGGCTCGTGGTCGCGGATCGCCTTGTTGTGCCATTGCGCCGCCGCGGCCGCTTTCTGCTTGGCGGCGGCGACCGGGCCGGCTTGCACCGCGACCTGCGCATCCTTGGCCTTTAGCTCGTTGGCGTGTTGCGCCTTCTGCGCGGCCACGCCCGTCGGGCGGCGCAGGTGCTCGTTGGCTTCACGTTCGCGATTGTCATCGATCTGCTCGTGGTCGTCACCGACCGGAGCGACGTCGTGGTCGTGTGACTGCTCCCACTTGGTCTCGTTGGGCTTGAGCTTGCTCCATATGTGCTCGTCTCCCGGATACCAGGTCGCGCCGAGGTCCGAGAGCTCCGCGTAATCGGGCTCCCACACATGATAGAGCCCGCGCAGCTGGTTCTCGAAGTCCGCCTTCGCCTTCGCATCGTGGCCATCGAGGTCGACGATGCCCTCGTAGGCCTTGTTCTCCTGCTCCTTGTATCGCGTGCACACGCCGAGCAGATCGTTGTAGCGCTTCTTGCCCTTGACGACCTCGTTGTCGTCGACGTAGTTGCCGAGCTCCTGCCTGCGCGAGGCGATGTGGTGGAGCATCTCGCCGTAGGCGGTGATATTGCCGGTCTCGGTGAACTTCGCCTGAGCGGTGGTGATCTGGTTGTAGAGCGAATCGAGCGCCTCGATCTTGGCTTGCGCCTCCTTCGTCGCCTCCTTCTTCTTGCCGGCGTCGCGGAGCTGCTTCGCCGTCACGCCCGGATCCTCGACGACGAGCGCCTTGTACAGCGGCTTGAGGTTCGCGAGACCCTCGGGGAAGTCGTACATCGAGCCGCCGCTGCCGTTTCCCAGCGGCACGCGGACGACCGCCTCGATCATCTGCATGCGGTCGTGATCGTTCTTGCCGATGAACGTCGCGAGCGCCTGGGCGACCAGCTTCTTGTCACCGTGTGCCGCATTGATCGAGCGGCGTAGCGTCTTCCAGTCGTCGCCGTTGCGCGTGCTCGCGAAGTGGTGGTCCCAGCTCACCGCGTCGGTTGCGGCGCCGATGATCGTGTTGTAGTCGGCGTCCGACAGGAACATTCCGCTCTGATCGCTCGACTCCTCCGGCTTGAGGCCGTCTGCGCCGGTCGCCTTGCTCAGCAGGCTCTTCTGCCGGCTGCGATCGTCGTGGTCGAGCAGCGTCTTCTGGAGATCGGTGTGCGCGTCGGTCTGCGCGAGATCGCCGCTCGCCTTGTTGTCCGCGCTCACGGCGGTTTCGACCGCCTGGGTCTGGCTCCCGCTGAGCTTCCACTTGTCCACGCCGATGCTGCCACCGCCCTGGCTCGACGCCGCATCGATCTCGGTCTGCTTTCCGTCCTTATCGGTGACGAGGCGCTGCGAGGTCCCCGCGCTGCCGCCGAGCTCGAGGTTGACCTTGAACACGCTCACCGCGACCTTGTCCGAGTCGGTCGAAGCCTTCGAGGTCTCGTGCTCTTCGAGCAACTTGGGATACTTCGTCATCAACGCTTCGAGATCGGCCTGCGAACGCGCGCGCAGGATCTCGTCCTTGATCGCGACCTCGTCCGCGGTCAGGTGGAACGTCGCCCCGGTCCCGGTCGCGGTCTTGTGCGCGTGATCGAACGAGCCCTTTGCGAACCCGACGCTCGCCGAGCCGCCGGCGCCGAGCTCGGTGTCGCTGTCGACCGCGACGCGGACCAGCAGCTCGTCGTGGGCCTTCTCGAGGATGAACTTCAACGTGCCGTTGTGGGAGACGCCGCCGTGCCCACCGATCCCGAGTCCGGCCGCGTCCGCGTCGAGGTGGGCCTTGGCCTCGCCGCCGCCGGCGACGTCCAGCTCGATCTTGTCGCCGTCGGCCATCTTGCGAATGGCCTCGGGATTGTCGAGCGACGCGGCGCGCGCGGCGTTCGCGGCGGCGGCGCCACCACCGCGCCAGCCATCGCGCCACGCCGTCGAGATCTGCGCGAGCTCGGGATACTTGCCGTTGCCCGCGTTCTGCGCGTTCACGACGTGCAGTTGATCGAGGTACTCCTTGCACTCGTCGGAGCTCATCACGTGCTGGAAGCTGAGATCTGCTGAGCCCTTCACCGAGATATCGCCGCCGCCGCCGAATGAACCATCGCGCCGCGAGCCGTCGGTCTCGTCATATTTCCGCGCCGCATCGGCCGAGCCGCCGAGGCTCGCGCCGAGATGCACGGCGACGACGACGACGAACCTACCCTCGAGCGACTTGTCCTCGCCGGCGTACGGCTTGACGCTGATCACGACGTGGCCGTCGCCTGCCACGGACACCCCGGTCTTGACCGTATTCGAGATGCCCTTGGTCTTCTGGCTCAGATCGGGCTCGCGGTCCGGATTGGGCGTGGAGAACGGGTGGCCGTTATCCCAGGTGTGGATGTTGTCGCGACCCGCAGCGCCACTGCCGCCGAGGCCGAACCCGTCGCGATCGGCCTGGAGGTGGCCCTCGACCGACGAGTTGTTCGTGTTGCCGGTCCGGAGCTCGCCGGTCTTCGGGTCGACGGTCCCGACTTGCGAGGTGTTCGAGACGCCACCGCCGACCTTGCCGTCGCCGCGCATGAGGTTCTCGGTGTGCGAGCTCGACATCTTGAAGTCGTCGACCTGCTGGACCTGCTCGTGCGTGCTGCTCGCCCCGCCCAACCCCGCGTTGAGCGTGCTCTTGTCCGCAGCCGTCGCCGTGACGGCGTTGCCCTTGCCGTCGTCGCTGGTCTCGACCTCGCTGTGGGCCTTGGTCCGCGTGAGCCCCTTGTGATCGAGCAGGTTCTGCGTGCTGTGGGTGGACGTCGACGAATCACCGCCTGTGACGACCTGGTTCGAGCTCGACGTGCCTAGCGCGGCGCTGGTGTAGTTGAACGACGCGTTCGTCGAATGGTTGCGGGTCGAAGCCGCGCCGCCGACGGTCGAGGTCGTCTCTTCTTTTACCTCGGTGTTGTACTTCAGCTTCTCGCCCAAGCCGCCGCGGCCGAGCTCCTGCCGGGCGAGATGATCGTCGACGACCTTGTCCGTCGTCGCCTTCGTCGTGCCGGCCGCATTGCGCCGCGCGAGCATCTGGTTCAGCGCCGCCTGAGACGTCGCCGGGTTGTCGATCAGGGCGAGGTCGGCGGCGGTTGACTGCACCTTCTTGTCGGACGCTGCCACCCAGCCCTCGAACTGGCGCTTCTGATCCTTGAGCCGGTCGAGCTTGGCCTCATCGCCCGCGGCCTTCGCCTTCTCGATGTCGCGTTCGACGTCGCGCAAGCCCGCGGACATCATCTGGTGGTTGAACACCGCGGTGTCCTGCTCGGTCTTGAGCTTCACCGCCTCGGTGTGAACCCGGTCGTCGCGCGGCGTCTGCTTGGCCGCGTTGTCGGATTGGAGGACCGCGACGACGCTTTGCACGTAGCTGTTGCCGCGCGCGCCGTGAAGCGCTCGAAGCATCGCATCGCGATCGGCGGGATGCGCGTCGATGACCGCCGCGACCTCGTCGGGCGGAGGCGTGCCACGAGCGAACAACGCGGAGAGTGCGGCGGTTCCGCTTCCGCTACTTGCCTCTGCCTTGGCGACCGAGCTTTCGCCGCCCGAAGGCGATTGTTGAGCTTCCTGCTCCGATGCACGCCCCACGGCTCAAGTTTACGCCGGCTGGCGCCGATCTCTTCCTCGATTCCAGCCCCCGCGACCGAGTCCAATCTGACCCGTGTTCGTGACTACCATTTCGACTCCAGGCGCTAGCGCGGGCGATGTAAGGGCGGCGTAAGACTATTCGTCGGCCGGCAGCGCGAAGCTCGCGAAGAAATTCTTGACCTCGGCGGCGGGCACTTTTTGTCGCGCCTCTTCGCCGAGATCGCGCACGTCGAGCAGCTCGTCGGGGACCTCGAGCAAGAACCGCGAAGGCGTGCGCGGCATCGTGCGGCCGCGATTCACGCGAGTGCACGCGCGGGTCAGGTACAGCTTGCGCTGCGCGCGCGTGATCCCGACGTAGCACAGCCGGCGCTCTTCGCTGATGTCGGTCGCGTGGTCCGCATCGACGGCCGGGACTTGCTCCCGGCCCGCAGCGCCGCCGGATGGCGGTGCGGTCCTGATGCCGACGTCGGTCACCTGCGGCTGCAACGTCCGCGCGTGCGGCAGCAGCTCCTCTTCGAGCCCGATCATGAAGCACACCGGAAACTCGAGGCCCTTCGCACCGTGCAGCGTGCACAGCACGACCTTGTCACCGTCGTCGTGCTTCTCGTCCTTGCTGTCGAGCGAGAGATGGCGCAGGTACTCGGCGAGATCGGTCCGGCCTTTGGCGGCGAACTTGCCGAGCGACCCGAGCAACCCTTCGACGTTGTCGATCCGCCGCTGCGCCGCGGCCATGCTGCCCGATGCCGCCCGCAGGTCTTCGTAGAGGCCGATGTCCTTGACCAGCGAGCGCGTCACCGCGACGACATCGATCCCGGCTTCGAACCCGGCGCGTACGCGCTCGACCGCCGCGATGAAGCCATCGATCCCGGCGCGCGCGGCGCCGTGGACCTCGGTGTTGCGCAGCGCATCCCACAGCGTCGCGTGATTGGCCTGCGCCACCGCCGCGAGCTTGTCGACCGTGGTCGTGCCGATGCCGCGCGCCGGATAGTTCAACACCCGGCGCAGCGCGAGCTCGTCCCTCGGGTTGATCGCGACCCGCAGGTACGCGATCAGGTCCTTGACTTCCTTGCGCTCGAAGAACTGCTGGCCGCCGTACATCACGTACGGCACGTCGAGCTGGCGCAGCTCGTCCTCGACCACCTTCGCCTGGACGTTCGAGCGATAGAGGATCGCGATGTCGGACCAGCGCCGGCCGTCTTGTTGGAGCTGGCGGATCTCGCGCGCGACCCACTTCGCTTCGTCGTCGGCGGTCGGCGCGACGGCGTGGGTGATCGCGTCGCCGTCCGGCAGCTGCGACCACAGCGTCTTGCCGTGGCGGTTCTTGTTGTTCGCGATCACCGCGTTCGCCGCTGCGAGGATCGACTTGGTCGAGCGATAGTTTTGCTCGAGCTTGACGATCTTGGCGCCGGGAAACAGCTCGCCGAACTTCAAGATGTTCGTCGGGTCTGCGCCGCGCCAGCTGTAGATCGATTGATCGTCGTCGCCGACCACGCACAGGTTGCCGTGATCGCGCACGAGGTGCTGGACCATCCGCAGCTGCGCGCGGTTCGTGTCTTGAAACTCGTCGACCATCACGTACTCGAACCGCTCGGCCCAGGCGTTGCCGGTGGCGGGATCGCGCTCCCACAGCCGGACCGGTTCCACGATCAGGTCGTCGAAGTCGAACGCCGCACACGCGCGCAGGCCCTCCTGATACTTCGGATAGATCTGCTGGGTCATCGCATCGTAGTCGTCGAGTGGGTTGCCCTCGAAGTCATCGGGCGCGATGAACGCGTTCTTCGCGAGCGAGATCCGGGTCAAGATCGCCTTCGCGTCGTAGCGGCGATCGCCGTCGCGGACGACCCGCATCGCTTCGCGCACCGCGCCGAGCTGATCGGAGCCGTCGTAGATCACGAAGCCGCGCGGCATGCCGAGCGCCTTGCGTTCGATCCGCAGCACTTGCAGGCCGAGCGCGTGAAACGTCCCGATCGTGAGCTCGCGCGCGACCGCCTTGTCGCCGAGCAGCGCCGAGACTCGCTCGCGCATCTCCTCGGCCGCTTTGTTCGTGAACGTGACCGCGCAGATCCGCTGCGGCGGCACGCCCTGCGCCAGCAAGTGCGCGATCCGGAACGTGATCACGCGGGTCTTGCCCGAGCCTGCGCCGGCGAGCACCAGCACCGGGCCTCGGCCGTGGCTCGCCGCATCGCGCTGCGGCGGATTGAGCTTGCCGAGATCGACCACGGAGCGAGCACGCTACGGATCCGCGACCGCGCCGTCAACGCGAATGCGCGCCCACGCGCTACGATGTCGTGGCGTGCGCTCCAGTTACGAACAGTTGGTCGACGAGCTGCGCGCCGAGTTCCCGCGGTTCCGCATCGTTCGCAAGGATCGGTCGCGTCTGCATCGCGCGATCGACATCGGGTTGCGGATCGTCACATTCGGCCGGATGAGGACCTACCTCGACTCGTTTCAGACCACGATCGGCGCGACGGTCTACGTCACGCCGGATTGGGACGACTGGGAGCCCGACCGCCGCTACGTGACGCTACGCCACGAGGCGATCCACCTGCGACAATTTCGACGGTTCACGCTGCCCGGGATGGCGGTGCTCTACGTGCTGTTCCCGCTGCCGATCGGCCTGGCCTGGTTTCGCGCGCACTTCGAGAAGGAGGCGTACGCCGAGAGCATCCGGGCGGCGGCCGAGGTCTGGGGTAGCGACTACCCGAAGCGACCCGATTTTCGCAACCACGTGGTCTCGCAATTTCTCGGGGCGAGCTACGGATGGATGTGGCCGTTTCGCGCCGCCATCGAACGTTGGTACGATGCGGTCTTGGCCACGCTCGGTCAGCAGTCATAGAGTCGGTGCAGCTTGCGATCCGATCGTAGGCATCGATCTCGGGACGTCGAATACCGTCGTCGCGTATGCGGAACCCGCGGGCGTAGCGAAGGTGCTCGCCGACGAAGCGAGCTTCAAGATCCATCCGTCGGTCGTGTCGTTCCACCCGAACGGCGGCGTCGTGGTCGGCGCCGCGGCCAAGCAGCGCAAGGTCATCGATCCGAAGAACACGATCTTCTCGGTCAAGCGGTTGATCGGCCGCAGCTACGACTCGCGCGAGGTCCAGACCGCGAAGCCGCGGATGCCGTATCAGATCAAGGAGGGGCCGAACCACCTCCCGATCATCGTCACGCGCGGCGGCGAGTTCGCGGTGCCGGAGATCTCGGCGATCGTGCTCGACCACATGAAGAACGTGGCATCGGGCGCGCTCGGAGCGCCGGTGTCACGCGCGGTCGTCACCGTCCCGGCGACGTTCAACGATGCGCAGCGTTCGGCGACCGCGACCGCCGGCGCGATCGCAGGGCTCACGATCTTGCGCGTGCTCAACGAGCCGACCGCGGCGGCGCTCGCGTACGGCCACGCGAAGGATCTGCGCCAGACGATCGCGGTCTACGACTTCGGCGGCGGCACGTTCGACATCACGATCTTGAAGCTCGACGATCAGGTCTACGAGGTGCTCGGCACCGCCGGCGACACGTTCCTCGGCGGCGATGACCTCGACGAGCGGCTCGTCGATCGCATGGTCGAGAAGTTCCTCGCCGAGAATCGCATCGACCTGCGCGACAACGAGGTGTCGATGATGCGGCTGCGTGCGGTCGCGGAGCAGACCAAGATCGAGCTGTCGCGCCGATCGCGTGCGGTCGTGCGGATCGACGAGATCGCGTATGGCGCGAAGGGCAAGCCGCTCAACCTCCAGGTCGAAGTCACGCGCGACGAGTTCGTGGCGCAGGTCGCCGACATCATCGATCGCACGTTCCCGGTCGTCCGCGAGGCGCTGACGCTCGCCGGGCTCGACACCCGCCGGATCGACGACGTGTTGCTCGTCGGCGGCACGACGAAGATCCCCTACGTGCGCGATCAGGTCGCGAAGTTCTTCGGCAAGGCGCCACGCACCGACGTCAATCCCGAAGAGGCGGTCGCCTCGGGAGCCGCCCTGCAGGCGCTCGCGCTCGATCGCGTGCTCAAGCGACCCTCTGGCAAGACGAACGTGCCGGTGCCGATCGGCGAGTTTGCCGACGAATCGCCGACGCGCGAGGGCAGCGACCTCGATGCCGCGCTCAACTTCGTCACGACCGAGAGCGAGCCGACCGAGACCACGAAGACCACGCCGAAGCGCGAGATGCCGATGCCGCAGGTCGAAGACGAGCTGTCCGAGCTCACCTTCGAGACCCCGAAGCGGCCGACGAGCTCGTACGGCATGGCGCGGACGGTGACCGGCGAGCGAGCTCCCGCGCGAGGAGCGCAAGTCGATCGCCTGGAAGGCGAGCGCACCCCACCGCCGCAAGCGACGCCACTGGGTCGGATCACGAAGCCGGCGAACCCACCGCCGATGACGACGATGGTCGGCGTCCCGAACGCGCCGCCCCCGCAAGCCACGCCACCGACGACGACGCGGGGCACCGATCGCTCGGTGCCGATCTCGCGGCCTCCCGCCTCGCCGCCGGCGATCGCCCTGCCGCCGCTCGCCGCCCCGCCGATGCCGCCTCCCGCCGTGCCGCCGATGCCGCCTCCCGCCGTGCCGCCGGCGTCGCCGGCGGCTCGCACGATCATGCTCGATCCCCCGGCGTCACCTCCGATGGCGCGCACGATGCTCGATCCCGCCGCGAGCAGCACCGCGCCCGGCATGGGCCCGGCCGAGACGCTCCAGACGCCGGCGTCGACCGCGAAAGGCTTCACGCCGCCGGCGGCCTACCCTCAGAGCTATCCGGTGATGCAGGCCCGGTCCGCGCCGGTCGTGCTCGACGTGACGCCGCGCGGCCTCGGCATCGGCACGGTTGCCGGCTACTGCGAGGAGCTGATCCGGCGCAACGCGCGCGTGCCGACCGAGACGCGCAAGCTGTTCACGACCTCGCGCGATCGCCAAGACGTCGTTCACATCATCGTGTGCCAAGGCGAGTCGCGCCGGCTCGACGACAACACCGTGATCGGCGACCTCAAGCTCGACAACTTGCCGCCGCGCGAACGAGGCGAGACCTCGATCGAGGTCACGTTCATGCTCGACGCCTCCGGCATCTTGCAAGTGCGCGCGCGCGACGCTCAGACCGGTCGCGAGCAACGCGCGACGCTGGACCTCGTCGGTTCCGTGCCCGACGCTGACGTCGCGTCGTCGCGCAACCGCGTCCAAGCGCTGCGTCGCTAGCGGCCCAACAGGGACCTTTTGCAATAAAGGTCGATGCGTCCTTGCTTCGCCCGACACGTGGTTGATCGATCCGGCTCAATTGACCGCGAAGCCGACGGCGGCGCCGAGGCCCGCGCCGATCACCGCGCCGGTCGCGACCTGTGCGGTCGAGCCGTGCAACGCCGCGGCGACCACGCCGCCCGCGAGCGCTCCGCCAAGACCGCCGACCGCGAGCGCGCGCGCCGCGTCGCGGTGCTCCACCGGCGCCGGCGCGTTGACTTGGTTGATCACGGTGACCTGGGTCGGCTTGCTGCCTAGCACGCCGCCGATCGCACTGACCGCCGATTTCGTGGCGGCGCAGCCGGCGAGCTGAGCGACGACGAGGATCGCAAAGGTGAGCTTCATGCTCGCAAGCGTACGATGCACGGATGCGCGACGACCTGGCAGTCGCGTGCAGCGGCTGGCAATGTGCCCGCCAAAGTCGGCGGCCGCGCCGCGATCGATCGGCCCCGGGGTTCAGAAACCCGAGACTGGATTCGTTCGCCATAACGGCATCAGTCACCGCCTTCGTCGGGATCGCTCGACAGCGACGGGCTGCCCTTCTTCGGGCGCGCCGGTTTTGCCGGCGATGGCGCCGCTGCATCGTCGGCTTTGCCCGAGAGGCGCGACGACGATTTCTTGTCCGCCTTGGGTGTATCGCCAGCGGCGGCGGGCTCGGAGCCGCACCATGGCAACTTGATCGCGCGCTTCTCGGCGAGCGTCCGCGGGTCGAGCACGCCGAGCTCGCCGAGCCGATCCCCGTGCAGCAAGACGAGCAAGCTCTTGGTCCCGGCGACGACGGTCGCTCCGATCAAGTGGTTAAAGTTCTTGGTGATCTGTTGCTTGCACTTGTCGCTGATCTTGTCACCGTCGTGCCAGTAGGCGTCGAGCTCGTCGGCCTTGCACACCATCTTCGGGATCTTGCGGACGAGCTGCACGCGCTTGCTCGTCGCGAGCTCGAACGTCGTCAGCGTCGAGAACCCGTGCTCGGCGACCCCGACGCGGCCCTTGTCGAGCAGCGAGAACGAGCCCTTGTACGTCGTCAGCGGCCGATCGTCCTTGCCGATCGCGGTGAGCGGCCCGACCTGCGAGCCGTCGGCCTTGAACTCCCACACCGCGGAGTACGGGCCTTGGTCGGCCCCCTCGACGAAGATCTCGTCGCCCGAGAAGTAGACCGCGATCGGATCGTTCGACAGCCCCTTGTCGCCGCGAATCGAGAAGCTCGACTGATGCTCCTTGGTCGCGGCGTCGAACAGGTGGACCTCGTCGCCGGCGAGCACCGCGACCTTCGTGCCGTCGAGGTTCCACGCCATGTGCGCGATCTTGTCCTTCGCGCCCTTGCTGTCCTTGGGCAGGCAGAAGCCGCGGGCACAGCCGTCGTCGATCGAGACGTCGACGCTGTAGCCGGGCAGCGGCGCCGGCGTGCGATACGTGACGGTGGCCTTGGTCGGGTCGACCGTCCAGCAGCCGACGACGCCGAGCAGCCGCGTCGGGTTCGTATCGATCGCGCACACGACCGCCTCGCCGTTGACCGATGCGAGCTCGAGCTTCGGCGCGCCGTCGTCTTTGAGCGCGGTCGGCAAGCACGTCGATCCTTCGGGCGCGATCTCGAGGGCCGCAGCATGGCGCTTCGCCTCGCGATCCGCCTCGGTTTCCGGCGGCGGCGCCGGCTTCGCGACCGGCTTCGCGACCGGCTCCACGACCGTTTTCTTGTTGCCGCCGCAGGCGACGAGAGCGAGGAGCAAACACACACCGCGATTACGCGCGACGAGACGTCCCATGCGGTCGTTGTACGATCCCGAGCGAGCTGATACAAGGTGCCGTGGCGCGACGGACGAGGATCGAGCGCAACACGACCGAGACTCAGATCGCGATCGCGCTCGATCTGGACGGCTCTGGCCAGCGCTCGATCGCGACGCCACTCCCGTTCCTCAGCCACATGCTCGAGGCCTTCGCGCGCCACGGCGTGTTCGACGTCGAGATCGCGGCGACCGGCGACATCGAGATCGACGGCCATCACACCGTCGAGGACATCGGGCTCGTGCTCGGCAACGCGTTCGAGCAAGCGCTCGGCGACCGCGCCGGCATCGTCCGCTACGGCTGGGCGACGTTGCCGATGGACGAAGTGCTCGTCACCGTCGCGGTCGATTTTTGCGGCCGGCCCGCGTTCGTGTGGAAGGTCGCAGGGCTCGAAGGCAAGTGGATCGGAGACTTCGACTGCGAGCTCGTCAAGGAGTTCTTCGCCGCGTTCGCGACGCGCGCCCAGTGCAACCTCCACGTCGTGGTCCACTACGGCGGCAACGCGCACCACATGATCGAGTGCATGTTCAAAGCGTTCGCACGTGCCGCCGATGCCGCGACGCGAATCGACCCTCGGCTCGGCGGCGCGGTGCCCTCGACCAAGGGCACGCTGACGACGTGACGTCGACCGACCCGGTGCAACGCTCCGCGTCGCGGCACGCATCGGCGAAGCCGACGCCGTCGATCGCGATCGTCGACGTGTGCTCGGGCAACTTGCGCTCGGTCGCGCGCGCGATCGCCCGGGTCGGTGGCACGCCGGTCGTCACCCGCGATCCTGATGTTGTCCGGTCGGCGGACAAAGTGATCGTGCCCGGCCAAGGCGCGTTCGACGTATTCATGCGCGGGCTGACCGAGCGAGGCCTCGGCGAGGTGTTGCGCGAAGCGATCGCGAGCGGGCGGCCGTATCTCGGGATCTGCCTCGGCCTGCAAGTGCTGTTCGATCACGGCGACGAGGGCGACTGCGCAGGCTTGGGGTTCTTCGCGGGCCGCGTGACGAAGCTGGCACCGAGCGACCGCCGGCTCAAGGTCCCGCACATGGGGTGGAACCAAGTCCGCCAGCGCCGAGCGGTCGCCGGGATCGCCGACGGCGACTACGTCTACTTCGTGCACTCTTATCGCGCGGTGCCCGTCGATCCATCGCTCGTCGCGCTCGAGGCCGACCATGGCGAGTCGTTCTGTGCCGCGATCGCGAAGGACAACGTGCTCGCCGTGCAGTTTCATCCCGAGAAGAGCCAAGCGGTCGGCTTGCGGCTGCTCGAGAGCTTCGTCGCATGAAGTTATATCCGGCGATCGACGTGCTCGGCGGCCGAGCGGTTCGGCTAGAACAAGGCAGCCGCGAACGTGCGACCGTGTTCCACGAGGATCCGGTCGCGCTCGTCGCCGAGCTCGCCGCCGGCGGAGCGGATCGGTTGCATGTCGTCGATCTCGATGGCGCGTTCGGTGACCCGCGTCAGCACGTGTTGATCGCGCGCATCGTCGAGGCCGCACCGATCGAGGTCGAGGTCGGCGGTGGCATTCGCGATCGCGCTGCGCTCGATGCCGTGCTGGTCACCGGGGCGAAGCTCGCGGTGCTCGGCACCGCGGCGGTGCGCTCGCCGCTGTTCGTGGAGGCAGCGTGCCGCGCGTACCCCGGCCGGGTCATCGTCGCGGTCGACGCGAGGGACGGCATCGTCGCCGTCGATGGCTGGACCGCGAGCGGCGGCGTCTCGGCGATCGAGCTCGGCCGCCGTGCAGACGCCTGGGGTGCTGCGGCGTTGCTCTACACCGACGTCGCGCGCGACGGCCTGAGCCGCGGCCCGAACGTGGCCGCGACCGCCGAGCTCGCACGCGCGGTCGGCTGCGAAGTGATCGCATCGGGTGGGGTGGGCTCGCTCGCGGATCTCGTGGCGCTGCGCGACGCGGGAATCGTCGCCGCGGTCGTCGGCCGTGCGCTGTACGATCGCGCGTTCACCGTCGGCGAAGCCGTCCGCGTCGCCCATGGAGGCGCGGCGTGACGCTCGCCCGTCGCATCATCCCGTGCTTCGACGTCAACGATCGAACGTTCGCCGCCAGCGAAGCCCCGCGCGTCGCCCACGAAGGCGCGGCATGACGCTCGCCCGTCGCATCATCCCGTGCCTCGACGTCAAAGACGGTCGCGTCGTCAAAGGCATCAGCTTCGTTCAGCTCCGCGATGCCGGCGATCCGGTCGAGCAAGCCGCCGCCTACGACGCGCAAGGCGCCGACGAGCTGTGTTACCTCGACATCTCCGCGTCGCCCGAGGGTCGGGCCACGCTCGTCGAGATCGTCGCGCGCACCGCAGATCAGATCTTCGCGCCGCTCACGGTCGGTGGAGGCGTGCGCTCGGTCGCGGATGCCGAGCGCTTGCTCGAAGCCGGCGCCGACAAGATCGCGGTCAACACCGCCGCACTGCGCCGCCCCGAGCTAATCGCGGAGATCGCGGCGCGGTTCGGCACGCAGGCGATCGTGATCGCAGTCGATGCGAAACGCGACGGCACTGCGTGGGGCGTGTTCAGCAACGGCGGACGCACGCCCGAGGGCCTCGACGCCCTCACGTGGTGCCGCCGCGTCGCCGACCTCGGCGCGGGTGAGCTGCTCGTGACGAGCATGGATCGCGACGGCACCGGCACCGGCTACGATCTCGAGCTCGTGGCGGCGGTCGCGACCGCGGTTTCGATCCCGGTCATCGCGTCGGGCGGAGTCGGCGAGCTCGCGCACCTCGCCGACGGTCTCGAAGCCGGCGCCGACGCGGTGCTCGCCGCCTCGATCTTCCACTTCGGCACGCACACGATCGGCGAGGCGAAGCGGTTCCTGTCGGATCGCGGCATCAGCGTACGTCGCTGAGCGGTCAACGCCGCCGAGGCCCGAGCTCTCCGAGCAGCTCGCGATTACTTCGTAGGACCCGCTTGGCTCGAAGGATCGACACGATCAGAAGCGCGAAGGCGATCAGGACCGTGGGTAGCGAGTGACGCACGATCCCGAACGCGATCATCGGGCCACTGAGCCCGATCCCCCAGCCGTCGCCGGAGCTCGCATGCGGCCGCTATCGACCGGCTCGCGCGAGGGTTGCCGGGCGGTTGACAAAGTGAACACCGTCCCCAGCTAAAGCGCTGGGATCGTTCCGTTCTTGATCGGGCGAGGGTTGACAGAGTGAACACCGTCCCCGTAATTGACTTCGCGATCTGCGACCGCGAATGTACGAGGCGTGCCACAGCCGGTGTTCGACGATCGCGGGTTGGTGCCGTGCATCGTGCAAGATGCCGACGTCGGCACGGTGCTGATGCTCGCTTGGATGAACGCGGAGGCGCTGGAGGCGACGCGGAGGACCGGTGTGGTGCACTTCTGGTCGCGATCGCGCCAGGCGTTGTGGAAGAAGGGCGAGACGTCGGGCAACACGCTCGCGCTGGTGGAGCTCAGGCTCGATTGCGATGCGGATACGGTCCTCGCGCGCGTTCGCCCCGCGGGGCCGACCTGCCACACCGGCGCGATCAGCTGCTTCGGCGCCGCGCCGCACAATCTCGATGAACCGGCCTCGACGATCATCGATCGGCTCGCACGCACGCTCGCGGCGCGCCGCGACTCGGCGACGGGAGTGAAGAGCTATACGAAGTCGCTGCTCGATGCCGGCATGCCGAAGATCCTCGCGAAGATCGCCGAGGAGCACGGCGAGCTGGCGGCCGAGCTGCCCTCTGGCGACGATGCCGACGTCGTCCACGAGACGGCCGACCTGTTGTTCCACGTCATGGTCGGGCTCACCGCGCGCAAGATCCCGATCGAGAACGTGCTCCGCGAGCTCGCGCGCCGGTTCGGGACGAGCGGTCACGTCGAGAAGGCGTCGCGCTCGTGATCGAGCTCGATCCGTCGGCCCTACTCGCGCCTGGCGGCGGGCTCGACCGCGCGATTCCGTACTACGAAGATCGCGCCGAGCAGCGCTTGATGTCGGCGGCAGTGACGCGCGCGCTCGAAGATGCGCGACCGCTCGATCGTCGAAGCCGGTACCGGCACCGGCAAGACGCTCGCCTATCTCATCCCGGCGCTACAATCCGGCAAGCGCGTCGTGGTGTCGACCGGCACGCGCGCGCTGCAAGATCAGATCGCGCGTCACGACATCCCGTTGCTGCGTACGATCGTGTCGCGCCCGTTCACCGCGGTCGTGCTCAAGGGCGTCGCGAACTACGTGTGCAAGCGCCGGCTCGCCGAGGCGACGTCGCGGCTCACGCTGCCATCGTTTGCGGGCGAGGCGCGCGGCGGCAAAGAAACGCTCGCGCTCGCCGATTGGGCCGAGCACACCGAGACTGGCGATCGCTCCGAGGTCGAATGGCTCGCCGAGTCCGCGCCGCTCTGGGCCGAGGTCACGACGACGCCGGATGCTCGGATCGGCCCGCGCTGTCCGTACTTCGAGCGCTGCTTCGTGACCCAGGCGCGCCGGCTCGCCGAGCAGGCGCAGCTGATCCTCGTCAACCATCACCTCTACTTCGCCGATCGCGCACTGCGCGCTTCTCATCCGGGGGCTCGGGTGTTGCCGGATCACGACGCGGTGATCTTCGACGAAGCGCATCAGCTCGAAGACGTCGCGACCGAGCACTTCGGTGCGCGGATCTCGACGCAACAACTCGGCTTGCTCGTCCGCGATGCGCACGTCGCGCTCGCACGCATGCCGCTGTGGACCGGCCGCGCGTCCGACGACACGATCCACGCGGTCGAACGCGCGGGCATCCAGTTGTTCGCCGCGGTCCGCGGTCCCCTCGCGACGGCCGGCGAAGCTCGCGTGCCGTTGCCCGAAGGGCTGTTCGATGATCCCGCACGTCAGACCGCGTGGTTCAAGCTCGACACCGCCCTCGAAGATCTCGCGCGCACCGCCGAGGCCGAAGCCGAGCCGCCGCCGGATGAGCAGACGGACGCGGATTCGTCCGCGCGTGGCAGCCTCGCCGGCCTCGCGCGCCGCGCACGCCAACTGCGCGATGCACTCGCCACGATCGCGGAGCAACGCGACCAACGCCACGTCTACTGGGGCGAGTCGCGGCCGAGCTCGATCGCGCTCACCGCATCGCCGATCGACGTCGCGGATCTGGTTCGCAGGCACATCGTCACCGCCGGCCCGACCCCGGTGTTCACGTCGGCGACGCTCGCCGCCGCCGGCGACTTCAGCTACACGCGCTCGCGCCTCGGCCTCGCGAATCCCGAGGAGGTCGACGAGCTGCTCGTGCCGTCGCCGTTCGATTACTCGCGCCAAGCGCTGCTCTACGTGCCGCGCGACCTGCCGACGCCGACCCGCGATGGCTGGACCGCCGCAGCCGCCGAGCGCACCGAGGAGCTCCTCGCGCTGACCGGCGGCCGCGCGTTCTTGCTGTTCACGTCGCATCGCACGCTGCGCGACGCCGCGGCACGCCTCGCGAAGGTGCCGTATCCGAAGCTCGTGCAGGGCGACGCCCCGCGCGCCACGCTCGTCGATCGATTTCGCGCGACGCCCGGTGCGATCTTGCTCGGCACCAGCTCGTTCTGGGAAGGCGTCGACGTCCCCGGCGAGGCGCTCAGCCTCGTCGTCATCGACAAGCTGCCGTTCCAGGCGCACACCGATCCGCTCGTCGCGGCGCGGATGACTGCCGCCGGCAAAGCCGGTCGCGATCCGTTCGAGACGATCCAGCTCCCCGCCGCCGCGCTCGCGCTCAAGCAGGGCTTCGGCCGCTTGATCCGCCGCCGCGATGACCGCGGCATCGTCGCGATCCTCGACAGCCGCGTCGTCACGAAGACCTATGGCCGGGTGTTTCTCGACACGCTGCCCGCCGGCTTGCCGCGCACCTCGGCGTTCGAGCAGGTGCGGCGGTGGTGGGCTACCGCTTCGCGGCCCGACACGCTTCCGCTTTGAACCGCGTGACGAGCGCGCCATCGCCGTCGGGACTCGCCGCGAGCTTGGCCCACAACAGGATCAACATTTCCGGACGAACGCCCGGATCGTCGAATGCCGCGAGATCCCCGATCGCTTGTGCGAGCTCTCCGCGGTGCATCGTCACGAAGATCTTGTCCTTCGTCGCAGCCGCGGCACCGGCCTTCGCGAACATCGCATCCGCTTCGTCGGGGCGGTTCCCGATCTCTGCCTGGACCGCGAGCGTCGAGAGCGTTGCATCATCGGTCTTCGACAGCGACGCGACGATCTTCGCGCGCAGAGCCGCCGCCGCATCGTGATCGCCATGTGCGTCGAGTACGGCACCGAGCGCGAGCCGATCGTCGAGGCCGCTGATGTCGGCCGCACTTGCCGGCGCTTCGGTCGGCAGCGTGTCGACGAGCTCGCTCGTCTCGCGCAACAACGCGTCGAGCTCGCTCGCGTGCGCTTCAACGGCGGCGTTGATCACGAGCTCGAGGACGTACGCGCGCCACTCCGGCTTGGGTTCCGCCGCGGCGATCGCGCGCGCCTCCGCGACTTTGCCGAGCCACACGAGCGCCTCGGCGCGCTGGGCGTGCACCGGCGGCCCATCGAAGCTGGGTGTCAGCTTCGTCGCTTCGGCGTAGGCATGCTCGGCGGCCGGCCGATTGCCGGCTCGCGCCGCACCTTCAGCGACGAGCAGCAGGCCCATCACGTCCCCGGCGACGAGGCTCTCGGCGCGCGCGGGGTCGCCGGTCCACGCGACGATCATGGCCTCGACCGGTGCGGTCGCGACGCCGTCGTGCGGCGGCGGCTCGGCCTTCGCGTGTGCGAGCGCACGCTCGTTGATCGATCGCGCCGCCGTCGAATCGCCGAGTCTGGCGAGCCAGAACGCGACCGCGGCTAGATCATCGGCTTCGTGCAACGCGGCGCCCAGGCGCTCGAGCGCGGTGACCGCGACGGTCGGTGGCGCGTTCTCGAACAGCGATTGGCAGAGAAGCGATGCGATGTGAAAGTGCACGGCTTCGTACACCCCATCGACCGCGTGCACCGCACAATCGAGCGTGGCGTCGAGCTCGCGCGGATCGACCGGCACCGCCGGCGTGTGCTTGCACGCGGCCAAGACGATCAGCGCCGCCGCAGCGCGCCGGGTCACCACGTCTCCGCGATCTCCTCGATCGTTTGCTCGCGCAGCGCGCGGTCGAGCACCGCAGCGGTCTGATCCGTGCCAGGGATCGCGACGTCGCCGAGCAACGCGATCAACGGGCGCAGCGCGAACCGACGTCCTGCGAGTCGCGGATGCGGCACGTCGAGCTCGGGCGTGCGTATCACACGTTCGCCCCACACCAGGATGTCGAGATCGATCGAGCGCGGTCCCCAGCGCGTTTCGTTCGACCGCTGCCGCCCGAGCAAGCGCTCGATCTCGAGTAGCGTCGCGATCAGCTCGCCCGGCGTCGCGTCGCTCACCCTGACCAAGGCTGCCGAATTCAAGAACGCGGCCTGCGCCGGCCCGATCGCCGCGGTGCGATACAGCGGCGCGGACTTCACCGCCCCGAGCTGCGCCAACGCTTCGCGCGCGCGGCCGAACCGCGCGACGATCGCCCCGTCGGCGCCGATGTTGCCGCCGATCCCGACGACGAGCGCGTCGGGTGCGATCATTCGCGCGCGACGACCGGGTTGCGCAACACGCCGATGCCTTCGATCTCGATCTCGACGACATCGCCCGGCGACAGGTTGCCCACCCCGGCCGGCGTCCCGGTCGTGATCACGTCGCCGGGCTCGAGCGTCATGTATTGGCTGCAGAACGCGATCAACGTCGCGACATCGAAGATCAGGTCCGAGGTCGACGAGTCTTGCCGGATGGCTCCGTTGACCCGCGTCTTGATCGCGAGCGCACGCGGGTCCAAGCCCGCGACGATCTTCGGCCCGAGCGGGCAGAACGTATCGAACCCCTTCGCGCGCGCCCATTGGCCGTCTTTCTTCTGTAGATCTCGCACGCTGACATCGTTGCAGCACGTGAAGCCGAGCACGACGTCGAGCGCCCGCTCGCGAGTCACGCGCCGTGCCCGTTGGCCGATCACGACCGCGAGCTCGCCTTCGAAGTCGACGCGGTCGTAGCCCGCGGGGCGTTCGATCACAGCGCCCGACGGCAGCAGCGCCGAGCGCGGCTTCAAAAACATCAGCGGCTCGTCGGGGATGCTCTTGCCCATCTCGACCGCGTGCGCGCGATAATTCTGGCCAATGCCGATGATCTTGCTCGGAACCAGGTCGAACGCTTCGCTCCGGCCGGCGCGGACTACGTCGATAAGCATGAGGGGAAAGGTAGGACACCGTCGCCCCCGTGTCATTGATCCCTTGCGTTGTGCCCCGTACAATTTACGTCGATGGGCCGGGCTCCCAATCCTGGTGGGCCGCAACGCGTGTCTGCGCACGTAGTCGCGAAGCCCAAGGCATTTTCGGAGAACGACGAAGAAGAGCGGACGACGCTGGAATCGTCGTGGGAAGAAGAGCCGAGCACCACCGTCGAAGAGGGCGATGCAGCGGACCGGATCCGCGAGCTCAGCGGTGGGCCACCGAAGCGACCGAACGGTTTCGGAGCGAGCTTCACGTCGACGACCGGTAGCCGGCTCGAGGAGCCCACCGTCGACGATCAGCACATGCCGCAGGGCCTGCTGCTCTCGCTCCCGGTCTCCCGACTCGTCGTCATCGGCGGCAACGATACCGGCCAAGAGCTCGAGGTCAAACCCGGCAAGAGCTACACGATCGGTCGCGCGATCGGCAACGACATCGTGCTCACCGACATAGCGGTGTCGCGCCAGCACTTCGACCTGCGCAACGCCGACGGTTCCTGGGTGCTCGTCGACCGCGGCTCCGGTAACGGCACGGTGGTCAACGGCAACATCGAAGACAACCCGTTCATGCTCGCGAACGGTGACGTCATCGAGATCGGCAACACGCAGTTCCGCTTCGACCTGCCGAACGGCGCGCCGCGCGCGAACGAGACGATGGATGTCAGCGTCATCGAAGAGGTCGTGGAGTCCGACATCGA
Organism: uncultured delta proteobacterium; assembly: GCA_963848295.1. Taxonomy (GTDB): domain Bacteria; phylum Myxococcota_A; class Polyangia; order Haliangiales; family Haliangiaceae; genus JABFXX01. Next base: position 2,916,622 of record CAWKDB010000010.1, read on the forward strand.
TGCCGAGGAGATGTCGACCGTGGTCGGCAAGCCGTTGCGCAGCGATCAGGTCGAGAAGACCGAGATCGACGCGCAGCCGTACACCGGCGCGCGGCCGTATTCAGGCGCGCCCGCCTCCCTCCCGGCGCCGCTGCCAGCACCGTTATCGCGACCGCCGGATCGCGCACGCGGACCGAGCAGCGGCCCACTCGCGCCGCTGTCCGGGATGCCGAGCTCGGGCTCGTCGATGCCGACGTCACCGATCGCAGTGCAGGCTCCACTGCCGGCCCCGGGTCGCGGACCCGCGATCGGTTCGCAGGCGCCGACGATGCTCGCCCAACCCGCGCTCGCTCGTCCGGGGATGGCCGCGACGACCTTGCCCGGCCAAGGCATGATGTCACCGTCGGCGCCGCAACAGGTTTCGCCGGCTGCGCTGTACGGCTATCCGAACGGCTCCGATCTTCCGCCGCAGAACGTGGCGCGCAACGCCCAGATGCTCGTGATCTCGCAGCAGGGCCGGCGCAACGACGCGTCGACTCAACACGTCGCGCCGATCTCGTATGGGATGCGACCCTCGGGCCAGCGCGCCGCGTTCGCACCGGCGAAGCTGTCGCAGCGCGCGCGGCTGATCGTCGCCGGGATCGGGCTCACGCTGTTCGCGATGGTCATCACGGTCGCGGTGATTCGCTCGGGTGGCAACGCGAGCACCGTTGCCGCGGGCTCGAGCGAAGCGCCGCCGCCGGCAGCGCCGCCCCCGAGCGCCCCGCCGGTCGTCGCGCCGAACCCGCCCGCGGTCGATCCGCCCAAGCCGCCGTCGGTAGCGGTGATCACCCCGCCTGCGGTCGATCCGCCCAAGCCCGCCGCCGTCGCTCCACCCACGACCGCGCCACAAAAGGTCGTGGTCGTCGATCCGCCCAAGCCCGTCGTCATTCCCCCGAAGCCCGCGGTCGATCCGCACAAGCCCGCGCCGGTCGAAAACAAGCGCGTCGCCCGCCAGAACCAGCCGACGCCGAAGCGCCAACCGGAGCCCAGGTCCGAGCCGAAGCGCGTCGCCGCGGTCGATATCTCCTCCTACAAGGCCAAAGCCGACGAGCTTTATCACGCGAAGCGTTTCAACGACGCCGCACAAGCTGCACGGTCGGGAATCAGGGTCGCATCCGACGACGACGCGCACGCGCTCAAGTCGATCGCCGCGCTCTACGAGCAACTAGGCCGTTGGTACAGCACCGGCATGGCTGCGAGCACGAGACCTACCGACGCGTTCGCGGCGCTACGCAAGGCCGAGAACCTCGATCGCTCGGCCGGTGGCGCGCTTACCGATGACATCCACGCGAGGCTGTCGAGCGTCTCGCCGAAAGCTGCGGTCGCGTTCTATGTCGTGAAGGACTACGAAAATGCCTACACCGCCGTGCGCACGTCGGAGAGCCTCGGCGCCGCGAACGGCACGGTGAAGACGGTGCGCGAGAAGCTCGAGATCTTGGCCGGCACGCTCTACGGCGAGGCGGCCAAGTCGATCGACTCGTCGCCGGATCAGGCGAAGGACAAGCTGCGCCGGATCCAGAAGATGGTGGACGCGAAGAACCAGTGGTACGTCAAGGCGCAAAAGCTGCTCGGCGGCTGACCTATTCGAGGAGCCGGCCGATCACCTTCTCGAGCTTCTCGAATTCGAACGGCTTGTCGATGTGAGCATCGGCGCCGTAGATCGGGGACGTGATCTCGTTCACGTGCTCGCCGATCGCGGTGACCATCACGATCTTGATCGCCGACGTGGCCGGATCTTGCTTGAGGGCGCGCGCGACTTCCCAGCCGGATTTGCCGGGCATCATCACGTCGAGCAGCATGATGTCGGGCTTGCCCTTCTTCGCTTGCGCGATCGCACTCGTGCCGTCGCTCGCGGTTGTCACTTTGTAGCCACGCTTGCCGAGCCGCGTGCTGAGCAAGGTCACGATCTCGGGATCGTCGTCCACCACCAGGATGCTCGCGGCCTTGGTCATGGCGGGACGCTACGGCCGCGGGCCTGACGCCGTCAAGCTGTGTTAGGACCCGCCGGTGGCTCGCCGCACGTGGCTCTGGCTCCTGATCGCGCTGGTCATCGGCGTCGCGGCGATATCCGCGATCGGCGACGTCCGGCAGATCGGAGAGAAGCTGGCCGGGTTTGGTTGGTGGGCCCTCGCCGCGACGCTCGGGCTCGCGCTCGTCAACTACGCGCTGCGGTTCGTGCGCTGGCAGCTGTACTTGCGACGCCAAGCGGTCTCGGTACCAACGAGCTCGAGTGCGATCGTGTTCGGTGCCGGGCTATCTCTGTCGATCACGCCGGCCAAGCTCGGCGAGCTCGTGAAGAGCTACTTGCTGCGCGAGCTGCACGACGTGCCGGCGGTCCAGACCGCGCCGATCGTCGTCGCCGAACGGGTCAGCGATCTCGTCGCGCTGCTCGGGCTCGCCGTGATCGGCGTCGCCGCGTACGGCGTGCAAACGACGCTGGTCGCGGTCGCCGCCGGCGCGGTCGCGTTCGGGCTCGTGTTGCTCGCCTGGCCGCGGCCGACCCGCGCGCTGATCGATCTCGTGACCACGCCTGCGAAGCTGCGCCGACTGCGCGCACCGTTGCAAGAGATGTACGGCGGGCTCGCGACCCTCTGCCGGCCCAAGACGCTGATCATCGCGACCGTGATCGCGATCCCCGCGTGGTCGTGCGAGTGCATCGGGTTCGCGCTGATCTGTGACGCGTTTCCCGGCGCGCACATCGCGCTCGGCCTCGCGATGGTGATCTACGCCGCGACGACGATCGCCGGCGCGCTGTCGTTCCTGCCGGGCGGTCTCGGCGTCACCGAGGGCGCGATGACGTTCGCGCTGGTCTCGGGCGCGGCGCACCTCGATGCCTCGACCGCACTCGCCGCGACGCTGTTGACCCGGCTCGCGACGCTGTGGTTCGCGGTCGTGCTCGGTATCGGCTTCCTGACGGTCGCTCGCCGCCGGATCGCGAGCCGCGCCAACCCGGCACGCGCGACCTGACCTGCGCTGCCTTTTCCACACCGCCGGTGGTGCAATTCGCTCGACCGACACGAGCCCGCGATCGCACACGACCGTTGCAACGCGCCGCGCCGTGGCGGTGTTGATGTCGTCTGCCGGGGTGCTGATGTCGTCTGCCGGGGTGTTGATGTCGTCTGCCGGGTGTTCTTGCTCGCCGCGTTTGCCGCGGTCGGCGTGATCGTCGCGATGCGGCCGTTGCTCGTGACGCGCCTGCACCGCCGGCGCATCGCGCTCGTGCTGGCGCTCGTCGCAGTGGTGGTCGTGTGTTCGCTCGCCGGCCAGTACCTGTTCGATCAGGGAGGCCTCTGGGTCCGGACAGGCTTGCCGCGACCGCCGGCGGCGCATGCAACCGGGGCCGAGGCCAAGGGATCGCGGCGCGTTCCTTAGATCGCGCGCGTCACTCCAGGGGTGGGCGCGGACGGGCCAACGACCACCGGGTGCTATAACCCCGACATGTCCTCGGTAGGTGTCGACTTCGATTTCGCGCGATGGATCGCGGCGCGGCGCGGCTCGATGGAGCAACAAGCACGCGACGGCGCCGCGTACGCGTTCAGCGGCGAACGGCGGTTTCGGCGCACGCTGATGATCGCGCGGCCGGTGACGATCGCACTCGAAGCGACGACCCGGCTGTGGCGCGACGTCGCGCGCACCGAGCTGCTCGGCACCGCGGTCAAGGTCACCGACCAGCAATATCCGCGCGTGTTCGAGGCCGCGAAGATCGCCGGTGCCGCGCTGCGCGTACGGGTGCCGCCGGTGTTCGCGGCGCCGACGTCTTCGATCAAGGTCAAGGTGCTCGGCACGGAGGACGCGCCACACCTGATCGTCAACCTCGAGCTCGCCGAAACGCTCGACGACACCGAGCTGGTCGCCGCGATCGCGCACGAGCTGGCGCACATCCAGAACGGTCACATCTTGTACGCGACGGCGCTCCACTACCTGACCAGCTCCGCCGTGTTCTTCGTGCGCTGGATCGTCCAGCCCGCGATCATGACGCTGCAAGCCTGGTCCCGCCGCGCTGAAGTCACCTGCGATCGCGCCGCGCTGCTCGCGGTGCGCGATCTCGACAAGACGCTCGCGGCGCTGGTCAAGCTCGAGCTGGGGCTCGACAAGTCCGGCGCGTTCAACGTCGAAGAGTATCTGCGCGCGCTGCCCGACGTGAAGAAGGGCCTCGGCCGCTACGCCGAGCTGTTCCGCTCGAATCCGTACGTGCCGAAACGCGTCCAGGCCCTGCGGCTGTTCGCCGGCTCCGGCCTCTACGCGGTCGTCAGCGGCGCCGATCCGACGGGCAAGCCGAGCCTGCCCGATGTCGATAAGCAGGTGTCCGACCTCATCTCGGTGTTTTAGGAACCGCCATGATCATCCTCGAACATCACAAGCAAGCGAAGCGCGAGATCGTCGCGCGATTCCAGCAGCTCGCCGAAGTCGCAGAAGCTGTCGGCATGATCACGCTCGCCCGCGACATTCGCGCGACGCGGATCCCGAAGCTCGAGGCCGAACGGTTCCACCTCGTCGTGCTCGGCGAGTTCAACCATGGCAAGTCGACGTTCGTGAACTCGTTGCTCGGCGCCGATATCTTGCCGACCGGGATCACGCCGACCACCGCCTCGATCAACCACGTCGTCTACGCGCCGCATCCGACGGCGCGAGTCGTGCTCGGCGACGGCGAGAGCCGCCACCTCGACCCGGGCCAGCTCAAGGAATGGGTGACCGTCGCGGGCGGCCATGCGAACGAGGTCGCATTCGTCGAGCTCGGCTATCCGAGCGACCTGCTCGTCAACAACGTCGTGCTCGTGGATACACCGGGCGTCAACGATCTCAACGAGCAGCGCGCCGAGGTCACGTACGGCTACGTGCCACGCGCCGACGCGGTCGTGTTCCTGCTCGACGCCGGCCAGGCGCTCAAGGACAGCGAGCGCGAATTCTTGAAGTCCCGCGTACTCGAGAATGCGCGCGATCGGCTGATCTTCGTGCTCGGCAAGATGGACATGCTGTCACCTGACGAGCGCACCGCCGTCGTCGACTACACGCGCAAGGGCCTCGCCGGCATCGCCGCAGATCCGGTGCTGTTCGCGCTGTCCGCACGCGACTGGGCGAAGTCGCACGACCCCGCGAGCGGCATGCCGGAGCTGATCGCCTACCTCGAACGGTTCCTCGCGCGCGATCGAGCGCAGATCATCCTCGACAACGCCGCGGCCGACGCCGCACGCACCGCGAGCTACGTCGAATCGAACCTCGGCGTGCGCATGCGCTCGTACGAGCTGGATCTCGGCGAGCTCGAGACCCGGATCGCATCCGTGCGCGAGCAACTCGATTCGAGCAAGCGCAAGCTCGACGAGCTGCACATCCGGATCGACGCGGATGCCAGCTCGATCAAGGCCCAGGTCGGACTCGATCTCGAGGCGTTCGCGAAGACGTTCGTCGCGGTGCTACCGGTCCAGATCGACGCGGTCGACGCCGACGACGTCAAGCTCTACCTGACCGCGTTCATCGAGGACAAGTTCAAGGAGTGGGCCGAGCTCGAAGGCGCGAAGCTCGCCGCGATGCTCGAGCACCTCGCCGAAGAGGTCATCTCGATCACGAACGAGAACGTCGCCGCGGCGGCGGCCACGCTCGCGGAGCGGCTCGGCCCCGAGGACGCGAACGTCGAGATCACCGTCGATTCGTTCAAGTACGACGTCGGGATCTATGCGGTCGGTGCGCTCGGCACGACCGTGATGCTCTTCGTCAACGTCCTCGCCGGTGGCCTGCTCACGCTCGCCGCGCCGATCTTGGCGATCGTGCTCAAGTCGAAGATCGCGGGCGACATCCGGGTCCAGGCCAAAGAGCGAGTCCCCGCCGCGATCCTCAAAGCGGCGGAAGCCATGAAGCCGCACTTCGACAAGTGCATCGATGACTTCGGCAAGCGCCTGTCCGAGTTCGTGTCGAACGCAGGCAACACGCTCTACAAAGGCATCGGCGAGATCCTCGACCGCACGATGGCCGACCGCCGCGAGCGGGGCAGCGAAGTCGGCGAGATGAAAACATCGACCGCGACGCAGATCGCGCAGGTCCGGGCCGCCTCCGCCTCGCTCCGCCAGCTCCGCGAGGGCCTGTGGACCCCGGTCGACGATCCGACCCTTTCGTGAGGGACGGTGTTCACCTTGTCAACTTGCGCTCCGGCGGAGGCTGAATAATCTCAGCGCCTTAGTTGGGGACGGTGTTCACTTTGTCAACCAGCCGGCCAAGTGCCAGAGCTAGTCGCTGTAGGCTGACTCATGTCCCTGTGGTCGCGGCTCGAGCGCAGGCTCGGCGATCTCGCCGGCGAGCTCGTGCTCGACGACTATCGCGACCAGCTCAACCAAGCGCGCGGGCTGATCGCGAAGGGCGACGTCAGGACCGCGATCGACGTGCTCGAAGCGCTGCTCGCGGTCAAGCCCGACCACGGCCAGGCGCTGATCGTGCTCGGTGAGGCCCGGCTCGCCCAGCGCGAGCCCGCCGCCGCACGCGACGCATTCGAGCGTGCACTCGCGATCCGCGGCGGTGACCCCGCAGCGCTCGTCGGCCTCGGGCTCGCGCTGATCGAGCTCGCGAGCTTCGAAGTCGCGATCAGCACTCTCGGCCGCGCGGTCGGCGAAGCAGCGGGTGATCGGTCGATCCTCGCGGAGGCCTATCGCGGCTTGGGCGTCGCCTGGCGCCGCCGCGGCGATCTCGACAAGGCGATTCGCGAGCTGCGCAAGGCAGTCACCGAAGATGGCGACGACCTCGATGCGCGCGCCGCACTCGGCGAAGCGCTCGTCGCCGATGGTGGCCCCTACGACGAAGCGCTGCGTCACCTCGAGCGCGCCGCGAAAGGCGATCGAGCACTCGCGCTCTACGGTCTCGGCCGGCTCGCGCTGATCGAAGGCGCACCCGCGACTGCCGCCGACCGGCTCGCGAATGCGCGCGCGTTTGCGGATGCTGACCCGACACCGCTCGGCGCGCTCGTGCGCTCGGAGATCTCGCTCGCGCAGGGCGACGCGGCCCTCGCCGACGGCGACGCGATCCACGCGCATGCGTTCTATCTCGAGGCGCTGCAAGCCGATCCTCGACGCGCCGAGGTTCACGCACGAATCGCGCGAGCGCATCGAGTGGTCGGTAGCCTCGACGCCGCGCTCACGAGCTACGATCGCGCCCTAGCCCTCGGCGGTGACGTCGCGGTGTTGCGCGATGCGGTCGACACGGCGCTCGCCGCCGGCGATGCCACGCGCGAGCTCGCATGGGGCAACGATCTGCTCGGCAAAGACCCCGAGGACTTGCGCGCGATCGTGGCGCGCGGAGCGGCGATGGCTCGCGAGCAGCCGAGCGCGGCGCGGGCGTTGCTCGAGCTAGCCTCCGCTCGCGACGACGTCGATGCGCATGTCGAGCTCGCCAAGCTCGCGCTCGCGCCCGGACCCGCTCACGATCCGAGGCTAGCCGCCGAGCACGCGAAAGCCGCGCTCCGAGTCGCACCCCACGATCAGCGCGCGCGGCGCGTGCTCACCGACGCGCGGGCCGCCGAGCTGCCGCCGCCGTCGGGCTCGGACATCGCCGAGCTCGCGCAGTTTCTCGAGCGCGCCGTCGCCACCCGGCGCGAGCTCGGTCACTTCGTCGGCGAGGTCGCGCGTGCCGCGGCGAATCTCGATCAACCTTTGCTCGTGACCGTGATGGGCGAGTTCTCGAGCGGCAAGTCGTCGTTCGTCAATGCGTTCATCGGCGCGGACGTAGCGCCGACGGGAATCACCCCGACGACCGCGACGATCAACGTCGTGCGCTACGGCCACGAGCGCGGCGGCCGCATCCTCGGCGCCAGCGGTGGCACTGCGGTCGAGCTCGGCTGGGACGCCTTGATGGCGCACCTTCGCGCGCTGACACCGGAGGCCGCGCGCGCGATCGATCGGGTCGAGATCCTCGTGCCGCTGGCCCAGCTCGAGAAGATAAACATCGTCGATACGCCGGGCCTCAACTCGATCCTGCCCGAGCACCAAGCGACCGCTCGCGCGTTCATCGCACGCGCCGATGCAGTCGTGTGGGTGTTCACCGCGTCGCAAGGCGGCAAGGCGAGCGAGCAGAAAGCCCTGCGCTCCATCCGCGACGAGGGCAAGCGCGTGCTCGGCGTGCTGAACAAGGCCGACCAACTGTCCGACAGCGAGCGCGCGGAGGTCGTCGAGTTCATCACGGCGACCCTGGGCGAGCTCGTCGAGGTCGTCGTTCCATTCTCGGCGCGCAAGGCGCTCGCGAGCAAGCGCGGAGAACCCGGCGCGACCGACGACGGCAACTGGAGCGCGCTCCAGTCGGCGCTCGAAGAGCGCTTCTTCACGCAGGCCCGTCAGCTCAAGCGCGATGCGTGTGCGCGCGTGTTGCGCGGGGTCGTCAGCCAGGCGCGAACGGTGCTCGATGCCGATCGCACGCGAACCTCCGCCGCGAGCGATGCCGCGCGCGCCGGGCGCGATGAGCTCCTCGCCTCGGCGCGCAAGCTCGACCTCGAGCTCGTGCTCGGGGAACGTAAAGCGCTGTCGGACCATGCGAGCACCCTTTACCGCCGCGCCGCGCGCGAAGTGATCGACCTCGTGCGACCGCGTCGCCTGCCGTTCTCGTCACATACTGCCACCGCCGCCGATCGCGATTACGTGATCGCGTTGCTCGCGTCGGGTTACGAGTCGGCAATCGAAGCGGCGCGTGCGCGGGTCGCGAAAGAGCTCGCAGCTCGGGCTCGCGTGCTGCAGCCTGCGGCCCGCGCGATCGCGCAGGCGTCGGGGCGTGACGTTGTCGGCGACCTCCAGCGCGTCGCCGCGGACCAGATCGGCCTGGCGCTGTCTCGCGTGTTCGATCGCGCGCGGGCCTACGTGCGCGGCTACCTCGAGGGCGGTTACGTCGAGGCGTTCTTTCGCAATGACGTGCCGCGGCTCGAGCTCGCCGAAGATGCGGTCTATCACGCGCTCGTCCGCGGGGCCCCCGATCTCGATCGCGAGCTTTCCGAGCCACTGATCCGCGCCGCGACCGACGCGCTCACCGCGATCGCCGAACGGCTCGATCATTGGGGCGCGGTGATCGACGTTCAGGCTTTTGATCTCGACGCGGGGATAGGTCGAGCTCTCGAGATCGTCAGCTCTCGGTTATGATGCGCCGATCATGCCCCGCACCGGCAAGCGTTCGCCCACGCGGTTCCCGAATCGACTGACGCTCGGCATCGACGAAGCCGGGCGTGGCCCGACGATCGGCCCGATGGTAATGGCCGCGGTCGCGCTCGATTCGAAGCACGCTGCGGCGCTGACCCGCAAAGGCCTACGCGACTCGAAGTCATATGGCGCCGGCGACGACGCGCATGCGATCCGCAGCGAGCTCGCGCTCGAGATCCGCTCGAGGGCGACATTCGTGATGGCGGTCGAGATCGAGCATCACGAGATCGATCAGCGCGTCTGCCGCGGTGAGCTCAATGTCCTCGAGCGCGAGCATGCGACGGTCCTCATCGAGAACGCGCCGACCTGTGACAAGATCATCGCCGACGGCAAGCGCATGTTCGCGGCGCTCGCGCTGCGCTTCGAGCAGTTCGTGTCGGTCGACCACGCCGAGGACGCGCACGCCGCGGTTGCGGCGGCTTCGGTGATCGCGAAGGTCATCCGCGACGATCGGTTCAACGCGATCCGCCGCCGCTACGAGCCCGAGCTCGGCCCGATCTCCGGCGGCGGCTACTCGAACGCCGCGACGAGCCGCTGGCTACGCGCCTACGTCGAGCGCCACGGCTGCTTGCCAGATGAAGCTCGTAAGAGTTGGCCGTACCCGCACCTCGCCGATCTGCTCGGCCACGTCCGCCCGCTCGAGCCGCAGCTCACGCTCATCTGATCGGCAGAGCTCGATGGGTCGCACGAGCTCGACGGCTCGCACGAGCTCGACGGCTCGCACGGCACCCTAAGTTGACAAAAGAGACAGCGTCCCCAAGAAAGCGGCTCGAAATCATCGGGTTAGACGCCGGGCTCTCCCGCGCAAGTTGACAAAAGAGACAGCGTCCCTATTTCGTCGCGCACTTGGCGATGGCTGGGTCGGCGGCGAGCTGTCTCGACTGGGGACCGCCGACTCGCGCGCTGATCGCGTTCGCCTCGGCGCAATCGCCCCGCGCTGCAGCGGCTCGCGCCCGGGCGACGAGATCGTCGGGAGCTAGCGTCCGGTCGCGCGCGACTGGGCTCTTTGTCGCGTCTTTCGGCGCGGGCAGCCGGGGAGATTGCTGTTCGCTGTCATCCAGACCAGCCGCGTCGGTCGCGGGACTCTCGGTGTCAGGTGCGAGCTGCGGCGTCGACCGTGGCCGCGGTGCGTACGCCGGCTTCTTCGGCGGCGTGCTGTGGTGTTCCGTGGGGGCGAGTTGCGGCGTCGATGGCGAGCCCACACTCCCAGTCCCGTCGGCAGGTGACGTTACCGGTGCGGTCTCGGTCTCGTGTTGGGCCTCCCCGCCAGTTACCGCTTTGTCGCTCTGCCTTTGCGATGTCGCGGCGCCGTTGCCACCCGGCGCAGAAGACACGCCCGATGGCGTGGCGGTCGATCGATCGATTTCGCCCGACGGCGCAGCAGCCGGAGTTTCCTTCGTTCCGCTGGTCGGTGCGCTCGGAACGATCATCGGGCCCGACGGAGCGATGCCATCGCCGCGACGGCCGATCGCGAGCGCACCGCCGATCACGACGAGCAAGGTCGCGAAAGCGAGGACGGGCGGCTTGCGCAGTTGCGCGAACAGCCGCCGCCACCACGGGGGGGGCGCTACGGCTTCGGCCCTCGCCCTTGCGGCCGCAATCAGCTCGGCGATCCCCGCACTCGGTGGATCCTCGTCTGGCAGCGACAGCCAAACCGAGCGCAGCGCGCGAAGCTGCGCGTCTTCGGGCTCGGTGTCGTCGTCGTTCACGGCGCAGCCTTGGCCAGATCCTTATATTCGTCGAGCTCCAGCCGCAGCTTCTCGAGCGCGTAACGCATGCGGCTCTTCACCGTGTTCTCAGGCACGCCGACGACATCTGCGATCTGCTTGAACGGCAGGTCGAGAAACTCGCGCATCAAGAAGACCTCGCGCTGATCTTCGGACAACGTCGCGATCGCACGCTGCATCGTCTCGTGCAGCTGCTTGTTGACGCTCTTGCGATCGCTGGCCATTTCATTCGACGGGAGGACATCAAGCAGAGTGCCGCTCTCTTCGCTCGCGTCCATCGGGGCATCGAGCGACGCGTGCTTTCTATGTTTGCGTCTCCTCGTCTGGTCAACGCACAGGTTGCGCGCAATGGTGTAAAGCCACGTCGTGAACTTGGCCTGGCGCTTGTAAGCCTCCGCGCCTTTGATGACGCGCATGAAAGCTTCTTGCAGCAGATCTTCGGACGTCTCGCGATCGCCGACGAACCGCAAGATGAAGTTGAACACCGGCTTGCGATGCCGAGACAGCAGTACCTCGAAGGCGCGAACCTCGCCCTTCTGGTACATGACCATGAGGTCTTCGTCGGCTGTGTCGTTGAACATTACGGTGTTACGGCCCGGGCGACACTAACACGAAGGTAAACGTCCAAAGGCTAGACCGCTTACGGGGTCTGACACGTTGGACAGTAATACGTTGCCCTTCCTTGGACGACCGACCGGCGGATCTTCGTCGAACAGCGCACACAGGGCTCGCCGTTGCGGCCGTACACCCTGAGATAGTCCGCGTTCGACCCCTCGGCCCCCGCGGCATCGACGAAATCGCGCAGGCTGGTCCCGTGATTCTCGAGAGAATCCGCGAGCACCGTGCGAATCGCGTCGGCGAGCCGTGCCGCGCTGATTTCGGTCAAGCGGTGGGCGCGCGTCGTCGGGCGTAGGCGCGCGAGCCATAGAGCCTCCGACGCGTAGATGTTGCCGACACCGGCGAGCACGCGCTGGTCGAGCACGAACGCCTTGAGGGTCGCCTGCTTCTTGCGCGAGCGCGAGAACAGATGTGTTGCCGAGATCCCGTCGACGAGTGGATCCGGGCCGAGTGCAGCTAGCGCTTCGTGGTCGCGCTCGCGCACTCTCTCGACGACATCGATTCGGCCGAATCGACGCGCATCGACAAATCGTAGCTCGCGTTCATCAGCAAGGCCGAGCACGACGTGGGTGTGCTTCGCTCGCGGCGTCTGGTTACGAGCGATCAACAGCCGCCCGGTCATACCTAGATGGACGAGCAACAAACGGTTCGAGTCGCAGTCGACGAGCAAATACTTGCCGACTCGGCGCAACCCGGTGATTCGCGAGCCGACCAGCATCTGCAACGCCTTGCGCGGCGGCTTGCGCCGCATGTGGAGGCCCTTGCCGCTGTCCCAGACGCTCGTGATCGTCACGCCGACCACAGGCGCTAGCGTGCGACGAACGGTCTCGACCTCGGGCAGCTCGGGCACGCGTCGTTGTTAGCACGCGTGAATCCTCGGGGCGGGAGCACGCCCAGGCCGCTTGGAAGGTGACGCTGTCTCTATTGTCAACTTGCGGGTCAGCGGGCTCGCGGTAACCCGGGGCAATCACGCGGGTTCGCTGGGGACGGTGTCTCTTTTGTCAACTAACGCCGCTGCAAGGGCCGCGAACTCCGGGATGTCCAGAGTCTCGCCGCGGCGCATACCATCGATCGACGTGGCTGACAGCGCTGCGTCGACATCGACGTCGGGCCACCTAGCGCGCAGCGCATTGCGCAGGGTCTTTCGGCGTTGGCCGAAAGCGGCGTGAACGACGGCGGAGTAGTGCTCGTGGTCGGCGATCGACGCGCGCGGCTCGCGCAACGGGACCATCTTGATCACGGTCGAATCGATCTTCGGCGGCGGTAGGAACGAAGCCGAGCCCACCTTGATCACGGTCGTGATGTCCGCGTACGTGCGGAGCAAGACACCGATCGCGCCGTACTCCTTCGTGCCCGGCTTCGCGACGATTCGATCGGCCATTTCTTTTTGGATCATCATCACCGCGACCCGGACGATGTCGCGCGCCTCGATCACCTTGAACAGCACTTGCGACGCGATGTGATACGGCAGGTTCCCGCACACTGCGATCGATTGGCCGCTCCACTTCGCGACCATCCGCAGGTCGTAGCGCAGCGCATCGACTTGTTCGATGTCGAGGTTGTCGACGGTGCCGAGCTCCGCGCGGAGCACGCGGATCATGTCGGGGTCGGAATCGAGCGCGATGACTTTTCCCGCGGTGACGCGCTCGACGAGCCGCGCGGTCAACGTGCCGAGACCGGCGCCGATCTCGACGATCCAATCGTCGTCAGTCGCGACGACCGCGTCGGCGATCGCACGGAGCGCACGCTCGGACAGCAAGAAGTTCTGGCCGAACTGCTTTTTGGCCCGCAGGCCATAGCGCTCGAGCAACACGCGCGCGTCGGGGAACGGCCCGAGCGCCTGGGCGAGACTCGTGATCCGATCGTCGCCGCTCATCGGGGCACCTGGCGACGGAACACTCGAGCCAACATCCATGGCCCCCGAGTTGACCAAAGAACCTTCGGTCCCAGAGGACCCCAAGTTGACAAAAGAGACAGCGTCCCCAGCGAAGCCGCGTGATTGCGCCGAGTTAGCGGGAGCCCCGCCGGGCGCAAGTTGACAATAGAGACAGCGTCCCTCATCGGGGGAGCGGCGCCGTCGGCGTCGCTTCGAGGGTCAGGTCGGCTCTTTCGCCACGGCGCAGCCGGTGGTAGCCGGCCGCCGCGATCATCGCGGCGTTGTCGGTGCATCGCTGTGGCGGCGGAATGTAGACGCGAAAATCACCTTCGGCACCCGCCGCGCGCAAAGCTGCCCTCAACCCCGAGTTTGCCGCGACGCCACCACAGACTTGCACGTGCGCGAGCCCCAGCCGCCGCGCCGCGCGCCGCGTCTTGCGCACGAGCACCTCGACGATCGCGGCTTGATAGCTCGCGCACAGGTCCGCGAGCGGCTGGCCGTCGGGCACGCCGTTGGCGCGTACCCGATGGAGCAGCGCAGTCTTGAGCCCGCTGAACGAAAAGTCGTCGCCGTGCTCGCTCGCGGTCATCGACCTCGGGAATTCGATCGCGCGCGGATCGCCGGCCTGCGCGATCCGATCGAGCACCGCGCCGCCGGGATAGCCGAGGCCGAGCAGCTTCGCGCCTTTGTCGAACGCCTCACCTGCCGCGTCGTCGCGAGTGGCGCCGAGCTCGAATACGCGACCGTGATCCTCCACGCGAACGAGCGAGGTGTGACCGCCCGAAACGATCAACGCGAGATGCGGCATCGGTGGAGGAGCGGGTTCGAGATAGATCGCCGAGAGGTGGCCCTCGAGATGATGGACGCCGACGAGCGGCTTCCCCGTCACCCAGGCGATCGCTTTCGCGGTCTGCATACCGACGAGCAGCGCGCCGATCAGCCCCGGTGCGTTCGTCACCGCGATGCCGTCGATATCGGCGAGCGAGTAGCCCGCGCGGTCGAGCGCGCTTTGCACGACCGGCACCACATTCTGGACATGCGCGCGCGACGCGAGCTCCGGCACGACGCCACCGTATTTCGCGTGTACGTCGTGCTGCGACGCGACGACATCCGAACGCACGACGCTTCCGTCGACGACGACCGCCGCAGCGGTCTCGTCGCACGAGCTCTCGATGCCGAGCACCGTGTTCACGGGCACCACGCCCGGTTAGCGCGGATCATTGAGAAGCCGCCGAGCCATAGGCGCTTCCTTACCATTGGGATCGAGCTCGAGGTAGCGCTCGAACGCGGCGCGCGCTTCGTCGCGCCGCTGCGCCGACCACAACAACATGCCCTTCTGTGCGAGCGCTGGCGGGTAGTCATGCACCTGGACGAGCGCCTCGTCGATGGCGGCGAGGGCCTCGTCGGTCCGGCCGAGATGGTTGAGCGCGTCGGCGCGGATCAGGTACGTGCGCGCAGCTCTACGCAACTTCAACGATGAATCGACGAGCTGCAACGCTTTGGTGAAATCCCCTGCGGTCACCGCGTCGTGCGCTTGGTCCATGAGATCGCGCGCCTGCTTTGCGCGATCCGATGGAGGTTCCTCATTGTCCGTCACCGCCGCATCGCGCGGCGCGCCTACGACTCGCGGCGCGGCATCCACCGCGACTGCTGCCGCGGCATCGCGCGGTGCGAGCGCGTCGCGGTGCGCCGATGCGGCATCGCGCGGGATCAGCGCGGCGTCAGCCGGAGCTACCGTGCGAGCAGCATCGGCGTGCAGTCCCGCATCGATCGCAGGGCGCCGCGGTGGCAATGGCGACATCGCGTCGACAGCGAGAGCCGTCGCGCCGTCACCGGCGTCGGTGCCCATCGGTGCGAGCACCGGCTCGTGCGGTCGATTCGGGCGAGCCCATCGCAACACGATCGCGGCGCCCGCGAGCAGCGCCGCGAGCACGAGCAGGACGCTCGCTCCCGTGCCGGGCGCCCAGCTCGGCCGCACGCGCGTCGCGCCACCAGCCTGCGAGACTCGCCGCGGCGGCAGCGGGGTAGCCATCGGCACCGAGGACGGCTCGAGCGCGCTCGCCGCACCGGCCGGCGCAGCTGCGACGATCGGGACTTCGCGCGTGTTCTTGCGCGGCATGATCGTCACGAGCTCGCGCGCCGTTGACGCTCGTGACTGCGCGAACGGCGTCGGGATCAACTCGCCGGAGGCCTCGGCCCGATCGCGGCCGAGCGATCCGATCATGCGAAGCCCCGAATCCTCGCGTCGGTCGGTTCGGCGCGAGCGTGACGGGTCGGTGGGCGGGTCGTGGTCGAAGCCAGACTCGCCATTCGCATGCTCGTCGTGCGGGAGCTCGGGCTCTTCCGCGAACGGCTGCGACGGAACGCCGGACGAGTCGTCATCGACGTCGGCCTCGGGCGCGGCGGCCGTCATGACTTGCGCGCGATGGGGCGGCTCAGGGTCGAACAGCCCGGGCTCGATCGCCTGCGCGGCCGCGACCGCCTCGTCGATCAATCGCAAGCTCGATGGCCGGTAGCCACCCATCAACGGGCCCGGCTCGGGCTCGATATATGGCTCGGCGTCGATCTCATCGGGCTCCGGTTCCGGCGCGGGCGCTTGGAGCGGCGGCGGCTCGAGTGGCGCGTGCGGCTGGCCAGAATCGCGGCGCGCGCGATATTCGAGCTGCTCGTGCGCGGTCGGGCCCGAAGCGACCTCCTCCATCGGTGTTCGGGGAGCCGGAGAATCCTCGAGCATCACGAGCGGCATGGGCTTGCCGGTGATCCGCTTCGGCGGCTGATCGGGATCGAGATCGACCAGCAACCCTTCGAAGTACAACTTCGAGATCGCTTGCAGGCATTCGAGATCGCCGAAGTCGGAGGCGTCGATGACCTCGAGTAGCGTGTGTTTGCCGTCGAGCAGCCGCAAGATCCGGTTGTTATCGTCGGGAACTTCGCCGAGCCGCGTCGACAGCTCGTCGAGATCAACTTCGAAACGATGGCCGAGTGGAGGCAACTGTTCGAGCAGGCGCGACCATTCGTCGAGTCGCCGCATGCCTTCCATCAGGAGGCCTTGCGAGCTCGTCATGATCGCCTCGCGCCGGCGTACGGTTCGGAACATCACCTCGAACTCGCCGTCGCCCCACGTGAGCAGGCGGTACACAGCGTCCTCGGCTTGCAGGGGGCCGGCTTCGGCGTCGATCACTTTACCGTCGCGGAAGTAGATCGCCGCTTGTCGGCCACGCTCGCCGACGAACTGGATCACGCCGGACTTTCGACTGACTTCGATCGTCTGGATCACGTCGACGACCGGCATGTCCGCGACGCGACCGGCGAACCGCATCCCATCGCGCCGCTCCTCGAACTTCGCTCGCTGCCTTTTCTGGAGCAGGATGTTGATCCGCGTGACGATCTCTTTGATGTAGATCGGCTTGGTCAGGTAGTCGTCGACGCCGAGCTCGAGCCCGCGAATCTTGTGCTCGATCGCGGTCTCGGCGGTGAGGAACACGAATGGGATCTCCGCCCAGTCAGTGCTCTGCCGAACTCGGCGACGTAGCTCGAACCCGTCGAGCTCGGGCGCCGGGAACGTCGTCTCCGAAATGATCAGGTCGGGGGTGTGGAGCTCGAGCGTCTCGAGCGCCTCTTTGACCGAGGGCGCAGGCGTGACGGTGAAGCCGGCTTTGCGCAGCGACACTTCGAGCACTCGCAAGCTGCGAGTGTCCCCGTCGACAAGGAGCAGGCTTTGCTTCGTCACGATCCCCGGGCGGGCAAATCGTATCGCGCTAACCAAACCGTCGCCAGCAACGCGGCCGCCGGCGTACGCTAGATCGGTGAGGCTCGAGCTTCCGTACGGCCGAGCGCCCTACCCGGTCGACCTCGTGGCACCGGACCTCGAGATCGTGGGTGCGGCGCCACTGCCACCGGCCTCCGAGTCGATCGATCATGCAATCGCCCGTGCACTCGAGGCCCCGATCGGCTGCGGCTCGTTGCGTTCGCTGGTAGCACGCCGCGGACGCGTGACGGTGATCGTGAGCGACACGACTCGCGACGAGCCGCGAGCTGCGATGCTGTCCGCGATCCGCGGCGAGTTACCCGACGCGCAGCTCACGATTGCGGTCGCCACCGGAACCCATGGGCCAGCCGCGATCGGGCCGCTCGGGATCGATGCGTTTCTCGCAGGGGCGCGCGTCGTCAACCACGACGGCCACCGCGACGAGGATCTGGTCCTGCTCGGGACCACGGAGCGCGGCACCCCCGTGCGACTTCATCGTTGCGTCATCGAGACCGACCTGGTCATCGCCACCGGCTGCATCCGACCGCATTACTTCGCCGGATTCGCCGCGGGCGGCAAAGCGATCTTCCCGGGTCTCGGCGCCGCGAGCGATATCCGACGCAACCATCAGCTGAAGATCCAGCCGGGCGCACGAGCTGGGGACATCGATGCGAATCCGTGTCGAGCAGATCTCGACGAGGCAGTGAGCTTCGTCGAAACGCCCACGTTCTTGCTCGACGTTGTTGCAGCTCCGGATGGGCCTCGAGCGGCAGTCGCCGGGGAGCTCGGGGCCGCGTTTCGTGCAGGCGTCGAGCTCTGTCGGCCTTGGTTCACGGTGCGAGCACGTCGAGCGCCGCTGGTCATCGCCTCCGATGCGCTGCCGGTGGCTGCGACCCTCTATCAAGCCGCCAAGATTTTTGCCGCGGCGCTACCGTTGGTCGAAGAAGGCGGCAAGCTGATCGTCGTGGCTGAGTGTTGTGACGGAATCGGACCACTTGATGTGGTGAACGAAGCGATCTTTCGGATCGGCGTCTTGCCGCGCGTCCCGGCCGGCGCAGCGATCGCGTTGGTCAGCGGTCTGGCGGCCGACGTCATCGCGCGTACCCTCGTAGAGTTTGCACCGAACGTATCTGTCGGAGGTGCCGCGAGGGTCGTGGTGGTTCCGCGTGCGAGTCAGCTGATCTGTGAACCGACGTCATGATCGAGTCGGCCCTCACCCGCCTCGGTATTGACCGTGAATATGTAAGTAAAATCAGTGATTTCATCGATACACTCGAGCGATGGAATCGCAGTATCAACCTGACCGCTGCGAAGTCTCGCGCTGACATCATCGATCACGTTGTGGACTGCCTGAGCGTCGTCCCGCATCTCGCCAGCCGAATGCGCGTTCTCGATGTCGGTTCCGGTGGTGGATTGCCAGCCGTGATCGCGGCGATCTGTTTGCCCGGGTCGACCATCACCGCTCTCGAACCCACTCACAAGAAGCACGCTTTCCTTCGCGCGTGTGCGCGTGAGCTGAACCTGCCGAATCTGATACCGCTGGCCGAACGCCTGGCCGATCACCGCGTCGCCGACTACGACGCCGCGACTTCGCGCGCGACGTTTGATCTGGCCGACTGGCTCGCGCTCGGCAGAAGCCGCGTGCGTGCCGGCGGCATCGTGATCGGGTTCGAGGCGACACCGCGTTCGGATCTCCCGACTGGCACGACTCGTCATCCGTATGCCCACGGCGATCGCACGCGCGCGCTCGTGATCCTGTAGGCGCCAGTCCTCATGGTTATCTCGAGCGCGCACGCGCGTTACCGGGCAGCTCCGCGTTCCACGTGGAACACATCGAGCACCGCGCATGCTCTGCGCTCGACCCGCCGAGCGGACAACCAATCGCATCGAACGTCACACGTCCACCGTTCGATCGCAGCCCGGTCCATCGAACCCGGAACCTCGGTCGTTCACGACACCTGGCTCCACCCATGGGCGGCGGCAGCGTCCATCCACGCGCTTTGCGCCAGCCGCTCCGACCCACGGGGGGCGACGCGATCGTCCATCCACGCGCTTTGCGCCAGCCGCTCCGACGGGGGGCGACGCGATCGTCCATCCACGCGCTTTGCGCCAGCCGCTCCGACGGGGGGCGACGCGATCGTCCATCCACGCGCTTTGCGCCAGCCGCTCCGACGGGGGGCGACGCGATCGTTCACTCACGCGCTTTGCGCCAGCCGGTCCGACCCACGGGGTCGACGCGATCGTTCACCCACGCGCTTTGCGCCAGCCGCTCCGACCCACGGGGGGGCGGCGCGATCCACCCGCGCGCTTTGCGCCAGCACGCGCCGACCCACGGGGGTCGGCGCGATCCATCCGCGCGCTTGCGCCAGCACGCTCTGACCAACGAGGCAGCGAGATCGTCTACCTACGCGCTTCGCGCACGCACGGCTCCGACCGGGGTCGGCGGGATCCATGCGGTTCACGGCGCCTGCCCGGACCCACGGAGGGCTCGTCGGGATCCGCCCGCTTCACGACCCCGCGCGACTCACGGGGCACCACCCGCCAGAGGGCGCAATCGGGCTCTGCACCACGGTCGTTTCACGTGGAACGTATCGCAGCGAGCACCGTATCCAACGCCGAGGGTTCGTCGCGGTAGATAGCGACCGTTCCGGACCATGCCGCTCGGATTTGGTCGGCGTTGCTCCGCGCAAATACGTCGTCCTCGCCGGCTCGGCGAGACAGCACGAGCGCCGAGACCGTGAGCCCATCCCGCTCGATCGCCTCGACGGTGAGCAAGCTGTGATTGATCGTTCCGAGCCCTGCTCGAGCCACGACCACGACCGGAAGAGCCAAGGCACGAGCAAGTCCCGACATATCAAGAACCCGCGTGATCGGAACCCGCCAGCCACCTGCACCCTCCACCAGGCTAAGATCAGCCTGGCAGGCGCCCGAGGCGGCGAGATGCAGTACACGTTCGGGGCTGATCTCGGCCCCTTCCGCGGTGGCCGAGACGAGCGGAGCCGCGGCCAGCTCGAACGAGTACGCACCCGCCAGCTCCCCACGTTGCCAGCCACCAGCTGCTTGTGTGAGCGCCTGCTGGTCTTCTCCAAGCTCGCCGTGGCATCCGGTCTCGATCGGCTTGAACGCGAACACGCGCTGCCCAAGCTCGCGCGCTCGCCGCGCCAATGCACTCGTGACGAACGTCTTGCCGACGCCGGTATCGGTTCCGGTAACGAAGGCGCCGATCATGTGGAGATCGCGGCCGCCGTCGCGCGTTCGAGCAACTGGAGCTCGTCACTCGAAATCGATAGCGGCGGCATCCAGACGACGACGTCGCCCAGGTTGCGCAAGAGCACTCCGTGCGTGCGGACCCGTTCGCAAACCTCGACGCCCCGCGACCGGCCCTCGACCGGGTCGAGCTCGATCCCGGCCATCATTCCGCATTGGCGAACCGACGCGACGCCAGCCATGCCGCCGATTCGGCTTAACGCCGCGGTGAGCTCGGGAGCGCGCGCCGATGCGTTGGCAAGCGTGGATTCGCGGAGCACGGCGAGTGACTCGAGTCCGACCGCACATGCGAGTGGGTTCGCGGTGAAGGTGTGGCCGTGAAAAAACTGCTTGAGCTCGTCACGTCGACCGAGAAACGCGCCGTAGACCTCCTCGGTCGCAAGTGTCGCGGCGAGCGGGAGGTAGCCCCCCGCGATTCCTTTGGCGAGGCACATAAAGTCGGGCGCAACACCCTCGGCTTCGCACGCGAACAATGGCCCCGTGCGGCCAAACCCGGTCGCGACTTCGTCGACGATGAGGTGGACGCTGTATTGCTTGCACAACGCAGCCGCCGCACTCAGAAAGCCGGGCGGATGCACGAGCATTCCAGCGGCACCTTGAACCCGAGGTTCCACGATGAACGCTGCGATTCTCGTAGGCGCGGAGCTCGAGCTCATTCTCGAGCCGGCCGAGAGCGCGCATGCCGTCGGTACCCGCGGGGGTCGGAATCGCGATGCTGCGCACGAGCAGCGGACCGAAGATGCGGTGGAACAGGTCGATGCCGCCGACCCCGACTGCACCGAGGGTGTCGCCGTGGTACGCGTCGCCGAGACGAAGGAACCGCTGCTTGCTTGGCCGCCCGACCAGCTGCCAATACTGGAACGATTGCTTCAGCGCGATCTCGACCGCGGTCGAGCCGGAGTCCGAGTAGAACACCCTCGTCAGGCAGGCCGGCGCCACTTCGACTAGCGCCGCTGCGAGCCGAATCCCAGGCTCGTGGGTGAGTCCGAGGAACGTCGAGTGCGCGAGCTTGTGGGCCTGGATCTCAAGTGCGCGATTGAGCCGCGGATGGTTGTGGCCGTGAACATTGCACCACAGCGACGCGACTCCGTCGAGGTAGCGATTGCCTTCCACATCGAATAAGAAGCTGCCATCGCCGCGGTCGATGACGAGTGGATCCCATTCGGCCATCTGCGTGAATGGATGCCAGACCGCGCGCTTATCTAGCTCGCAGAGGTCCATGGCTAGGCTCGATGACGCATCGCGTCATCCAGCAGGGAGGCGCCGGCCTCGACGTGCTCGGCACTATGTCCGGCGGTGAGGCTCAGCCGCAATCGAGACGTCCGCTCGGGCACGGTCGGTGGTCGGATCGCTGGAACGAATGCCCCTCTCGCCAACAGGCGCCCGCTGAGCTCGAGCGCACTGCGATCGTCACCAACGGGGACCGGGACGATCGCACTATCGGCGGCGCCGCCGGCGCAGGGCGCAAGCTCGCGCAACCGACGAGCAGAGCGGGCCAACGTCGCCCGGCGCTGGTCACCCTCCGAGCTGCGCGCGATTTCGATCGCCGCGACCGTGGCCGCCTGGACGAGCGCCGGGGCAGCCGTGGAGAACACTAAGGGCCGAGCGCGATTCCACAGCAGCTCCGCGACCGCCGCGCTGGTCGCGACAAACGCGCCGAACGTGCCGAGCGCCTTGCCGAACGTGCCGACCAGGACATCGGGCACGACGCCGACCGACGCCGCGATGCCCCTTCCTTCGGGCCCGCGGGCGCCCATCGCGTGGGCTTCGTCGAGGATCAACGCGGCGTCGTAGCGCCGGCACAGCTCGGATAGCGCGACGACGTCAGCGAGATCTCCATCCATCGAGAACAGCGACTCGGATACGACGACCCGGCGTCGACCCCGGCGCGACTCCAGGGCGCGCTCGAGCGCAGCGAGGTCGCGGTGCGGGAACACTTCGACCGCCGCGCGCGACAACCTGCAGCCGTCGACGATGCTCGCGTGGTTGAGCTCGTCGGAGAACACGACGTCACCCGCACCGAGCAGCGCGGTGAGCACGCCGAGGTTCGCCGCGTAACCGGTCGCGAAGACGCGTACGCCGCCGACGCGCAGCCAATCCACGACCGCGCGCTCGAGAGCAACGTGTGCTCGCTGGTTGCCGACCAGCAGTCGAGAGGCTCCCGCCCCAACGCCGACGCGGTCGAGATGGTCCGCCGCGGCGCGCGCGAGGCGAAGATCACCGGCGAGGCCTAGGTAGTCGTTAGAGCCAAAGTTGACGACGCTCTGTCCGTCGAGCTCGATCAATGCGCCTTGCCGGCCATCGACCACGCGCGCTGTGCGCAGTCGATTCGCAACTCCCAACCGCGCGAGCTCGGCGCGGGCGTCATCATCGAGGGACATCGGCGCGGACTATAGACGCTCGAGCTTGCCGATCAATCGGGATGAGACTCAGCCCGCCACGCCGACGCTATTGACCATGGAGACAGCGCCGGCAGCTCCACGCCACGCGCGACCCAAGTTGACAATAGAGACAGCGTCCCCAGCGAACCCGCGCGATTACCGTGATTTGCGGCGCGCTACACGCAGCCCAAGTTGACAATAGAGACAGCGTCACTACTTGCCGATGCAGAAGCGGGCGAAGACTTCATCGAGGACTCGGTCGCCGACCTCGATGCCTCGGAGCTGGGCTAGCGCGGCGACGGCGGCACGGAGCTCGAGCGCGAGGATCTCGGGCGGCGCGCGCACGGAGGCCGCGGCGAAGGCGTCTCGTGCGGCGAGGGCGGCGGCGTGCTGGCGCTCGGTCGTGACGAACACGTCTTCGTTGCCTTCGCGATCGCCGATGCCGGCGACGTCGAGCACGCGCGCGATCAGCTCGTCGAGGCCAAAACGGGTCACCGCCGAGGTGGCGAGAGCACCGGCGGTCGCGCCTCCGAGGTCGGCCTTGTTGCGCACGACGATCGCGCGGCGACCGAACCTCGAACCGTCATCCCACGACGACGCGCCATCGTTGACGACGACGACGACATCGGCCGTCGCGACCCGTGCTCGCCGAGCGCGATGCCACGCGCTTCGACGGGGTCGTGAGTGTCGCGCGAGCCGGCCGTGTCGATCACCGTGACGGCGATGCCGTGCCAAGCTGTCTGGACTTCGACGTAGTCACGCGTCGTACCGGGCTCGGCGGCGACGAGCGCTCGCTCGCTGCCGATCAGCGCGTTGAGCAGCGACGACTTGCCGACGTTGACCGGCCCGACGAGCGCGACCGCGAGGCCTTGCCCGATCGCACGCGACCGACGAAAGCCGTCTGCGAGCGCCGCGCAGCGGTCGCGCAATGCGGCGATCTCGGTTGCGATCCAACTGCTCGCTCGGTGGTTGGAGATCGTCCTCCGGAAAATCGATGCGGCCCTCGACCTCGGCGAGCACCACGAGCGCTCGCCGCTCGAGCTCGATGACCGCGTCGCCGAGGCGGCCTTCGAGGTTGCGCTTGCGCGAGTCGCCAGGCCCGCTCGCTGCCGGCGGCGATCACGCCGAGCAGGGCTTCGGCGCGGACCAGGTCGAGCTTGCCGCCGAGCACCGCGCGACGCGTGAACTCACCGGGCTCGGCGAGCCGAGCTCCGCGCTCGACCACCGCCGCGAGCAGTCGCCCGAGGTTGTGCGAGCCGCCGTGGCCGTGGAGCTCGGCGACGTCCTCGCCGGTGAACGACGCCGGCGCCCGCATCGCGAACGCGAGCACCTGATCGATGCGCTCGCCCGCGGCATCTTTCGCCCAACCTAGGCGAACGCTGCGATCGAGCGACGCCTCGGCAACCCCGAGCGCGTCGGCCGCGATCGCGATCGCACGCGGACCGCTGAGCCGGACGATGCCGACTCCACCCGCGCCCGCCGCGGTCGCGATCGCCGCGATCGTGTCCGTCTCGCTCACTCGGCAGCAGGGGCCGCGGCGGCTTCGCCCGGCACCACGAGGATGTGGCGATCTTCGCCTTCTCCTTCGCTGCGGCTCGACAGGCCGGGGATCTCCGCGATCGCCATGTGAACGATCCGGCGATCGTGCGGCGACATCGGCTGGAGCTCGACGATCTGCTTGGTCTGCAGCGCCTTCTCGCCCATCCGCTGCGCGAGTGTGCGCAGCCGCTCGACCTGTTTGTCGCGAAATCCGCCGGCGTCGACGATCAACGGCTTGGTCCGCTCCGTGCTGCGGTCCTTGTACACGGCCTTGTTGACCATGTGCTGCAAGGCGTCGATCACGACGCCATGCCGGCCGATCACGACCTCGGTATCCGCGGTCTGGATCTCGAGCACGGTCTTGTCGGTCTCTTCTTTGATGTCGATGTCTGCCGAGATTCCCATGCGCTCGAGAGCTCCGAGCAGGAAATCACTCGCCTTCTCGGCGAGGTCTTCACGTTCAGCAGTAGCAGGCTGAGTCACGGCTTGTTCCATAAACTATCTCCGGCGCTTCTTGCGCCTGCGCGAGCGAGGTTGCTCGCTCGTCGTTCCGGCTTCGGCCGGCGCGGCGAGGGTCTCGCTGTCATCGCCGTCGCCGGCGTCGTCGCCTGCTTCAGCTTCCGTGGGTTCGCTCGGGACATCGAGCACGAGCTTCGGCTTGGCGTTCTTACCGGTCGTCGACTTGCCGTTGCCGTTCGAGGCGGACTTCTTGCCGGCCTTCGCGATTTCCTTCACTTCGACATCGATCACCGGCTTCGCCGCCGCGGCGGCCTTGTTCTTCTTGATCATCGCGGCGATCGCGAGACTCTTCTTGTCGAACTTGTTCATGTAGACCGAGTGCACGGCGGTCAGCAGCGTGTTCGTCATCCAGTACAGCGACAGGCCGGCCGGGAACATGAACGACATCGTGCCGAACATGATCGGCATGCCGTACTTCATGATGTTCTGCTGCATCTTCTGCGAAGGATCGTCGTTCATCGGCTGCAAGCGCGCCTGGACGAACATCGTCACGACCAGCGCGACCGGCAGCACGTAGTACGGATCGCGCGCCGTCAGATCATCGATCCAGCCGCTGATGAACGGCCGGCGATAGAGCTCGCCCGCGGCCTGGAGCGTCCGATACAGCGCGATCCAGATCGGCATCTGCGCGAACATCGGCAGACAGCCGAGCACCGGGTTGACCTCGTGCTGCTTGTACAGCGCCATGGTCTCGACCTGGAGGCGCTGCTTGTCGCCCTTGTACTTCTCGTTGAGCGCCTTCATCTGCGGGCCGAGCGCGGCCATCGCCTTCATCGAGCGCATCGACTTGGTCGTCCAGTACAGCGTCGCGGCCTTGACCGTGATCGTCAGCATGATGATCGCGACACCCCAGTTGCCGACGACGCTGAAGAACTGCTGGAGCAGCCACAGCAGCGGCTTGCCGATGAAGCCGAACCAGCCGAGGTCGATCGTGGTGTTGAAGTCGGTCTCGAACCCCGCGACCTGATCGACGTGGGCCAGCAGGTCGACGTTCTTGGGCCCGAGATAGCCAACGACTTCGTGACTGATCGAGGGCGAGCCCTTGTCGAAGTTCTTCTGCGGATAGAGCAGATCGGTCTGCATCAGGCCGGTGGGATCGGCGCGCGTGTGCTTGTCGACCGGCTCGCCCGGGTCGGGCTTCGGCGCGAACGCGACGAGCAAGAACGGATGCTCGAAGCCGGTCCACCGAATGTTGCGTTCGTAGCGCGCGCCTTCGCGGAGATCTTTGTAACCGGTCGAGACCTCGGAGCCGTCGCGATACGTCGACGACTCCCAGACTCGCGCTGCCACCCGGCCCGAGCCGCTGTCGATCGTCTTCGGATCTTGGAAGCCGAAGCTCGTGATCTGCAGCGTCTCGTGCGCTTCCTTGTCGCCGTCGACCTTGACCTTGACCTTGACCGTCATCTTGACGAGGTAGGCTTCGGGATCGAGCGTGAACGTCTTCTCGACGTCGAGCTCGGGCGTCGAGATCTTGTAGATGACCGTATGGTCGTCGACTTTCGTGCCGCTCCATTCGCTGCGCGCCGGGAGCACGTACGTCGACGGGGTGTACGTGCGATCGAAGTTGACCGCGAACGCCCCGGTGCCGGGTTGGGTCGGCAGAAGCTCGCCCTTGCCGGGCAGCGACGCATCGCTCTGGTAGCGCTCGTCGGTCAGGTGCCACTTCGCGAGCACGCCGCCGTAGCTCGAGAACGTCGCGACGACGTTGGGATACTTCAGCGTGATGAGCTGTTCCTCGCCGAGCTTCACATCGGACGGCGCCGTAGGCACGAGTGGCGCGTTCGACGGCGTCGGAGCCGCGTTCGTGCCGGGGTTGGTGGTCGTCCCCGCGCCGGATCCGTTCGCGACCGCCGCCGAGCCCGAGCCCTGCGCTGGAGCGGGTGGCGGCGCCTTCTGGAAAAACTTCGACCAGGCGAGCATGACGAGAAAAGCCAGCCCGACGGCGAGTAGCAACCGCTTGCCTTGGTCCTGCATTCAGTGCTGCTCCTGCACGTGGTCGCGACATCGATGGCCCGCACCCGCGCCCGGCCGGCGGTGCCGCCGGACAACCGCACGACGCGGCACGGGATCGTGCCCGCCCCGCGCAAACGGGTTGCAGCGCAAGATCCGCCAGCTCGCGAGCGCGATGCCGACGATGATGCCGCGCTCGCGCACTGCGGTGACCGCGTACTCCGAGCACGTCGGCACGTAGCGGCACGTCGGCGCGCGCTTCATCGGCGACAACACTCGACGGTAGAAGCGAATCGGCAGCAATACGAGCCAGACCAGCGCTTGGTGAAAGCGCCGCGCGATCGGCTCTAGCGTGCGGGTCATGCGATCTGTTTGAGGAAGCGGTCGAGGTCAGGCGCGAAATCGTCGGGGTGAACCTGCCTTGCCGCCGAGGTCTTGGCAACAAGCACGATGTCCCACCCGTCGGGGACCCAGCCATGCTGGCGAATCCACTCGCGTACGAGGCGCCTGATCCGGTTGCGAGTTACCGCGTTCCCTACTTTCTTGGTCACCGTGATTCCGAGCCTTCCGATCAGCTCGGGATCACTTCGGTTTCGTGCGAGCGCGAGCAGGTGACGACCGTGGATCTTGGTCCCTGAAGCTTGGACCTCGAGGAACTCGGCTCGGCGGCGCAGGCGCATCTCTTTCGAGATGGAGAGGCCACGCCGCGTCGTCACGTCGCGTTACTTCTTGGCGATCGTCACCGAGATGCGCTTGCGCCCCTTGGCGCGACGACGACGAAGCACTTCGCGACCTCCGCGAGTCTTCTTACGGGCGCGAAAGCCGTGGGTGCGTTTGCGGCTCTTATTGTGGGGCTGATAGGTGCGCTTCACGGCTACTCTCCGACGTTTGCGGAGGGCGATCGATACTCAACCCGACTCGGGGTGTCAAGCCGATGCGTGTGCGTCCAGCGGATCTGCGCGGCGCGATTTCGCTCCCGTCACACCGCTGTTTCTCGACGCTGCCGGGAGTTCAATTGTTCGTCTTTTGCGCTTGCGCTTTTCGATCGCCATCTGTTACCAACGGCGAGTTTTCCGCTTGTGGACAAGTCCTAACGACTGGCCATGGGAGGAGCTCCAGAAGGAGTTGTGAATAACTTCTGGATTGCTTGTCTTTTGTCTGTGACCAATGAAGCCCAACTCGATGCATTCGCAGGACATTGTTCCTGGAGCGTGGAATGACTGAACAGCTGCTTTGGGACACCGCGGTCGACCGCTTGAAGTCGCGCGTGTCGGCGCAGAATTTCGACATGTGGCTGCGACCGATCGAGCTCACGTCGTGGGATGGATCGATCCTGCGGCTACGCGCCCCCAACAGCTACGTGCGGGTGTGGTTCGAGTCGAATTTTCTGTCGAGCTTGGTGAGCGAGCTTCGCTCCCTCGGCCACGAAAATATCCGGGTCGAGTTCGATCCCGACAGCGAAACCCGCCCGATCTCCGCCCCGGTGGTCGTTCCGCTCGAGATGCCGCTCGGCTCGAAGCCCACCGCCGCGGTCGTCGAAGCCGTCACCTCCGACGAGTCATCGAGGCCGAGCGAAGCCGCGTCGATCGCCGCGAGCGATGGCTCCGGATTCGCTCCGCCCGAGACCGCGACGCTCAACCCGCGCTACACGTTCGACACGTTCGTCGCCGGTCCGTCGAACCAGCTCGCGTTCGCCGCGTCGCAAGCCGCCGCTTCCAGCTATCCGCCGAAGTACAACCCGGTGTTCATCTGCGGTGGCGTCGGCTTGGGCAAGACCCACTTGCTGCACGCGATCGGCCACCAGCAGCTCGCGAATCGCCCGGGCGCGCGGATCTTATTCATCTCGTCCGAGCGGTTCATGAACGAGTACGTGCAGTCCATTCGCACCGGCAAGATGCACGAGTTCCGGCGCCGCTACCGAGAGGGCATCGACGTCTTGCTCATCGACGACGTGCAGTTCCTCGCCGGCAAAGAGGGCACGCAGGACGAGTTCTTCCACACGTTCAATGCGCTCCACGAGAACCACCGCCAGATCGTGCTCACCGCCGACCGCAAGCCGCACGAGATCTCGGATATCGCGGACCGACTGCGCACGCGCTTCGCGTGGGGGTTGCTCGCCGACATCGAGCCGCCCGAGCTCGAGGTTCGCATCGCGATCTTGCGCAAAAAAGCCGCGACCGAATCCGTGCCGCTGCCCGACGACGTCGCGCTCTACATCGCCTCGGCGATCAAGAGCAACGTCCGGGAGCTCGAGGGCGCGTTGATCCGGCTCGCCGCCTACGCGTCGCTGTCGAAGCGGACGATCGACCTCCAGTTCGCGCAGGAGACTCTGGGCACCGCGATCACCCGCCCTCGCGAGATCATCACGGTCGACTCGATCATCAAGGCCGTCGCGAACTACTACGGCGTGAAGCCGGCAGACATCAAAGGCGACCGCCGCCACAAGTCGCTCGCGAATCCGCGGGCGATCGCGATGTACCTCTCGCGCCACCACACGAAGGACTCGTTCCCCGACCTCGGGCGCGCGTTCGGCAACAAGCACCACACGACCGTGATCTCGGCGGTCGAAAAGATCGCTCAGCGGGTCAAGGACGACGCTTCGGTGCGCAGCGAGATCCATGCACTCGAAGCGATGATCCTGCGATGAATGCGATGTGGATGACCCTGAGGGAAGAGCTGTGGACCAGCCGTGGGCCGTCGGAGCTCCCTCGGTTGTCCACACCTACAGAGCATGTCATCCATGACCAGGCAGAACGTCAGACCGTCGTGGTGCTATCGCGGAAATCTCAGGAAGAACGCTTCGCTCCCGCGATGTACACATGTTCACAACCATCTACTAGATCTGATTCTAAGAAGATTTTATCTCTTAAAGAACAGATAGAGCGAAGAGCAAAGACGAGATAGGCGAGGGTGACCATGGAGTTTCGCATCGCAAAGACCGAGTTCCTGCGTGGCCTGCGTCTCGCGCAAGGCATCGCCGATCGCAAGAGCACCATGCCGATGCTCGCGAACGTCCTGCTCCGCACGCAGGGCAAGAACCAGCTGCTCGTCGCGGCGACCGACCTCAACGTCTCGTTGACCGCAGAGCTCAAGAGCTCGAACGCGCACGAAGGCGGCATCACCCTCGGTGCGAAGAACCTGTACGAGCTCATCGCGAACGCTCCCGGCGACGACATCACGCTCAAGAAGGCCGACAACCACTGGGCGGAGATTCGCTCGGGCAAGGTCACGTATCGCGTCGTCGGCATGCCCGACCGCGACTTCCCGAAAGTGCCCGACCATCGCGAAGCGGCCTACTCGACCGTCGAGTCGGCGCTGCTCCGCGAGATGATCGACCGCACGCTGTTCTCGGTGTGCAACGACGAGACGAGGTTTCACCTCAACGGCGTGTACTTCGAGAGCGACGGCTCCAAGGCGCGCATGGTCTCGACCGATGGCCATCGGCTGTCGAAGGTCGAGCGCACGATCGCGAACGGGCCGAAGCTATCGGCCGGCGTCATCATCCCGAAAAAGGGCCTGCTCGAGATCAAGAAGGTCCTCGAGGGAGGACCTAGCTGCAAGATCGCGATCAAGACGCCGCACCTGTTCCTCGTCCAGGACGACATCGCGCTCGCGGTGAAGCTCATCGACGCGCAGTTTCCACCGTTCGAGCAGGTCATTCCGAAGGACCACAAAAAAATCATCACGATCGATCGCGGTCGGTTCGTCGACGCGTTGCGCCGCGCTCAGCTGATGTCGTCGGAGACTCGCGGGGTGAAGGTCGCGGCCACGAAAGATGGCGTCACGGTCACGAGCGACAACCCGGATCTCGGCGAGGTCCGCGAGGAGCTCGATGCCGAGTACAAAGGCGACGCGATCGCGGTCGGCTTCAACCCCAAGTATGTCGTCGAGCTGCTCGGCCAGATGACGAGCGACCAGATCACGATCGCGCTCGGTGGCGAGCTCGACCCCGGCTTGGTACGGCCGATCGGCGGCGACGACTATCTCGGCGTCGTGATGCCGATGCGGATCTAGCGCCTGCACGTCTCGCTGCTGTCCGTCTCCGGGGTGCGCAACCTCGCGCCCGTGCAGCTCGTGCCGCGCGCGCGGTTCAACGTGTTCGTCGGCGACAACGGCCAGGGCAAGACGAACTTGCTCGAGGCGCTCTACGTGGTCGCCGCGCTGCGCTCGTTTCGAACCGCGAAGCTCGCGGACCTCATCGCGTTTGGACAGCCCAAGGCCAGCATTGCCGCGAGGGTCGAGCGCGGAGGTATGACGCGCCTCTACGAGGTCGACCTCGAGCCCGGCGGTCGCAGGGTCCGGCTCGACGACAAGGCGGTCAGGCCGCTCGCGCGTTACTTCGGCGGGTTCAACGTCGTCGTGTTCACCCCGGAGGATCTCGCGTTGCCGAGAGGCGCACCCGGTGACCGCCGCAAGTTTCTCGACCGCGCGGTGTTCAACGTCCAGCCGGAGTTTCTCGCAACCGCGCTCGACTATGACAAGGCGCTCAAGCAACGCAACGCGCTGCTCAAGATGGCCGGGCAGGGCGCGCTGACTCCGGCGCGGCTCGACGAGCTGCTCGCAGGCTACGATCCCCAGCTCGCCCGGCTCGGCGTCGCGGTCGCGCAAGCGCGGGCCGAAGTCATCGCCCGGCTCGTGCCCGACCTCGCAGCCTCGTTCGCGGCGATCACCCGCAGCGGGCTGGTCGCCAACGCGCGCTATGTCTCGGAGGTCGCGGGAGCGACTCCGGACCAGGTCGAGCAAATGCTGCGCGACGGCAGAGCGCGAGATGTCGCCCGCCAGGCGACGTCCACAGGCCCGCACCGCGATGATGTCTTGCTGGAGCTCGACGGGCGCGAAGCCGGGAGTTTTGCGTCTCAGGGCCAGCTGCGCGCGATCATGCTCGCTTGGAAGACCGCCGAGCTCGTCATGCTGGCCCGGGCCCACGGCGATCCGCCGATCCTGCTACTCGACGACGTGTCGAGCGAGCTCGATCCGAGCCGCAACGCGTACCTGTTCGAGCACGTCGCTTCGCACGCGGGTCAGTGCTTCATCACGACGACCCACGCCGACCATGTTCTGGTCTCCGAAGACCGGGCCAACTACCGGATCGAAAGCGGCAAGATTTCCTCGTAAAATCCGGCACATGATCCTTCTTGCAGGGTGAGGTTCGTGGTAAATAAATAGCTCCTCCGCGATCGCTTTTTTGATGGCCGATCCGACCACGAATCCATCCGCATCTTCGACCTACGACGACAGCTCGATCGGCGTCCTCAAAGGGCTCGAAGGCGTGCGCAAACGCCCGGGCATGTACATCGGCGACACCGATGACGGCACCGGCTTGCACCACCTCGTGCACGAGGTCGTCGACAACTCGGTCGACGAGCATCTCGCCGGTCATTGCGATCGCATCGACGTGGTCATTCATTTCGACAACTCGATCACCGTCGAAGACAACGGTCGCGGCATCCCGGTCGGCATTCATCCCATCGAGAATCGGCCAACCGCCGAGCTCGTGATGACGGTGCTGCACGCCGGCGGCAAGTTCGGCGGCGCAGGCTACAAAGTCTCGGGCGGTTTGCACGGCGTCGGTGTATCCGCGGTCAACGCGCTGTCCGACTGGTTGAAGCTCGAGATTCGGCGCGACGGCAAGGTCTACTACCAAGAGTACGCGAGGGGCATCCCGGTCACCGAGTTCAAGCAGACCGGCGTCACCGATCGCCGCGGCACGAAGATCACGTTCCATCCCGACCCCGACATCTTCAAGAACGTCCTCGAGTTCTCGTTCGAGCAGCTCGCTCAAAAGCTGCGCGAGCTGTCGTACTTGAACAGTGGCCTCGAGATCGTGATTCGCGACGAGCGCAACGACAAGACGCAGACGTTCAAGTTCGAGGGCGGCATCGCGACCTACGTCGCCGATCTCAACGCGAACAAGACGCTCGTGTCCGAGGTGGTCTACTTCACCGGCGAGCACGAAGGCTGTCAGGTCGACGTCGCGCTCCAGTGGAACGATGGCTACTCCGAGCTCGTCACGTGCTTCACGAACACGATCAAGAACCGCGACGGCGGCACCCATCTCACCGGGTTTCGCCAGGCGCTGACGCGAACGATCAACGCCTACGCCAACGATAACAAGCTGCTCAAGGACGCGAAGGGCGGCTTGTCGGGCGAAGATCTGCGCGAAGGCCTGACCGCCGTCGTGTCGATCAAGGTCGGCGATCCGAAGTACTCGAACCAAGCGAAAGACAAGCTGGTGTCGTCAGAGGTCGCGACCGCGGTCTCCACCGTCGTCACCGACAAGCTCGG
Source organism: uncultured delta proteobacterium (assembly GCA_963848295.1). GTDB lineage: Bacteria > Myxococcota_A > Polyangia > Haliangiales > Haliangiaceae > JABFXX01. Next base: position 2,949,711 of record CAWKDB010000010.1, read on the forward strand.
CCAGTACCTCGAGCAGCATCCGAAAGATGCGCGGACGATCGTGTCGAAGGCGCTGCTCGCGTCGCGCGCCCGCGAAGCCGCCCGCAAGGCGCGCGAGATGGTTCAGCGCAAAGGCGCGCTCGAGCTGACCTCGCTCCCCGGCAAGCTCGCCGACTGCCAGGAGCGCGACCCCGAGAAGTGCGAGCTGTTTATCGTCGAGGGCGAGTCCGCCGGTGGCTCCGCGAAGCAGGGGCGCGACCGCGCGATTCAGGCGATCCTGCCGCTCAAGGGCAAGATCCTCAACGTCGAGAAGGTCCGCTTCGATCGCATGCTCGCGTCGCAAGAGCTGACCACGCTGATCACCGCGCTCGGCGCTGGCGTCGGCGAGGAAAAAGATCTCGGCAAGCTGCGCTATCACAAGATCATCGTGATGACCGACGCCGATGTCGACGGCAGTCACATCCGCACCCTGCTGCTCACGTTCTTCTTCCGCCACTACAACGAGCTGTTCGAGGGCGGCCACATCTACATCGCGCAGCCGCCGCTCTACAAAGTGAAGAAGGGCAAGACCGAGCTCTATCTCAAGAACGAAGCCGCGCTCGAGGACTTCTTGCTCGCGACCGTCACGAAAGAGACCGTGCTCGCGCCGGGCAGCGGCGACCACATCACCGGCGCGCGGCTGGCCGAGATCGTCAAACGGATCTCCCAAGCCCGCCGGCTGCGCGCGCAGATCGACAAGCGCGCCGACGAGCGCATCGTCTCGGCCTTCGCCGACGTGCAGCTGTCTGAAGACGACCTCCGCGATCGCAGCAAGCTCGAGCGCATCGAAGCTAAGGTCATGGCCGAAGTCTCGCGCCGCCACGGCGAGCTCGGCCAAGCCGCGCCCGAGTACAAGCAAGACTCCGAGCACGGCACCTGGGAGATGCGCTTCTCCGCCGGCCAGCACGGCGTGCGTCGCCACTTCTCGGTCAGCGCCGACCTGCTGCGCACCGCCGAGTTCACCGAGCTCAAGAAGATCTCGAGCGAGCTCAAGACCAAGCTCCCCGATCCGATTCGCCTCGTCCACGACGACGAGACCCAAGAGGTCAAGAGCTGGGACGAGATCGCCTCCGCGATCGATGCGCTCGGCCGCAAGGGCCTCCAGATCCAGCGCTACAAAGGTCTGGGCGAGATGAACGCAGACCAGCTGTGGGAGACCACGATGGACCCCGCCCGCCGCAACCTCCTCAAAGTAAAAATCGAGGAGATGGAAGAAGCCGACGGCATCTTCACCAAGCTCATGGGCGACCTCGTCGAGCCGCGCCGCGAGTTCATCGAAGAGAACGCGCTCAACGTTCGCAACCTCGACGTCTGACGTGGTGACGCTGTCTCTATTGTCAACTTGGGTGCCGAGCGCGCCTCTGTAACTGTCGACAATCGCTTTGGGTTCTCTGGGGACGCTGTCTCTATTGTCAACTTGTAGGGTTCTTTGGGCGGTTCTTGGGGTTCTTGGGGACGCGGGTTCTTGGGGACGCTGTCTCTATTGTCAACTTGTAGGCGTTCGGGACCCGGAATGCAGGCGGCCGGCCCGGCCGATGGGCTGGCGGAACGATGACCTGCGGTCGAGGGGCTCGGCTTCGATCAGCTCGCCTTCGTGCCGATCGCGACAAAGGTCGCCATGAACGGGCCACCGAACCACAACCGCGGGCCGAGACCACGAGTCACGACGCTAGCGCCGAGGCGCGTTAGCTCGGCGGCGTACTGCCTCACGAACTTGACGTCGGCGATCACGAATCGGCCGGCCGGCCTCAAGACACGGATGATCTCGGCGAGAACTTTCGCGCGCTCGTCGACCGCCGCGATGTTGTGAATCGCGAGGCTCGAGACCACGATGTCGACGCTAGCGTCGGGCAGGGTGAGCGAGCGCATGTCGCAGCTCACGAGCTGGACGCGTTCGCTCACGCCTTCGAGCTCCGCGTTGCGGCGCGTCACCGCCTCCGCGTTGCCCGACTGATCGTGCTTCGACCAGATGTCGATGCCTACCGCCTTCCCGCGCGGCACGCGTTCGGCCGCCGCGAGCAACACGGCGCCGCGACCGCAGCCGACATCGAGCACGGTCTCGTCGCCAGCGAGTGCGAGCTCGTCGAGTAGCCTCGCCCACACGACGTGCTTGCCGACTCGCGTCGAGTAGAAGAACGAGCCGCCGCACACCACGCCGATCGCGAGGCCGTAGACTCCGATCCACCGCAGGGTGTCGTCGGCCATCGAGATCCCGAAGCCGAAGGCCGCCGCACCCGCAGCGAACGCGAGCGCGAACCCGACGAGCACGTACGGGGCGTCGTAGCCGTAGTCGCCCTTCCTCGTCATAGCGCTCGATGTTGCCGTTCCTGTAACAGCGGCGCGACATGCTCGCTGTCGTTGAGTCGAACGACCTGCAGATCAGAAAGCTCGCTTCCTGACAGCACGTTGAGCGTCGCCGGCGCTTGGCGAAACGTCCACACGCGCTCGAGCGGCAATCCGAGCAATTCGCAGAGCAGCACGCGATTGACCGCATCGTGCGCCGCGATCAGCGCCGTGTCGTCACCATGCAACCGCTCGCATGCGGCGGCGAGCACCGGCCACGCCCTCGCCCGCACCGCCCCGAGCGACTCGCCTCCGGGCCCAGCCGCGAAGTCTGCCGAAGGCGCGGTTCGCCACGTCTTGTACATCGCGGCATCGGCGGTCTCGACATCGCTCGCGAGCTTGCCCTCCCACGCCCCGTGACTGATCTCGACGAGCCGGTCGTCGAGCTCGAGCTCGAGCCCGCGTCCGGCCAGCACCGCCTCGGCGGTCTTGCGCGCCCGCGACAGCGGCGAGGCGATCGCGATGGCGATCGGGATGTTGGCCAGCCGCGTCGCGAGCGCGCGAGCCTGCGCCTCACCGTCGACCGACAACGGAACATCGGTTCGGCCTTGATATCGGCCCTCCCGATTCCATGCGGTCTCGCCGTGGCGGACCAGCAGCACGTTCATGCGGTTACTGTAACGCGGCGACTTGTGGTAACGCACGTCAATGACCCACCGCAGTCGGATCCTGGGCATCGGTATGAGTGTCCCTTCGCGGATCGTCACGAATGACGACCTCGCGCAGAAGATGGAGACGTCGAACGAGTGGATCGTCGAGCGCACCGGGATCGAGCAGCGTCACTGGGTCGAGCCGGGCGAGGGCGGCGCGGAGCTCGGCGCGAAAGCGGCGACCGAAGCGATCGAGCGCTCCGGCCTCGCCGCGAAAGATATCGACCTCATCATCTACGCGACGCTGTCCCCCGACTGCAATTTCCCCGGCACCGGCGTGTTCATGCAGCGTCTGCTCGGCATGCGCGGGGTTCCGTGTCTCGATATTCGCCAGCAGTGCACCGGCTTCATTTACGGACTATCGATCGCGGACGCCTACGTGCGCACCGGGCTGTACAAGAACGTCTTGCTCGTCGGGTCGGAAGTTCATTCCACCGGGCTCGATGTCTCGACCGCTGGTCGCGATGTCACGGTGATCTTCGGCGATGGCGCCGGCGCCGTCGTGGTCGGCCGCGCCACCGACGACGCCCACATGATCTTGTCGACCCATCTTCACGCGGACGGCACCGACGCCGAGATCCTGTGGACCGAGTATCCGGCGAGCCGCCAGCACCCGCGGATCTCCGTCGAGGCGATGTCGGAGCGACGTCACTTCCCCTCGATGAAGGGCAAGAACGTGTTCAAGCACGCCGTTCGGCGCATGCCGGAAGCGATGATGGAGGGCATGGTCGCGAACGGGTTGACGCTCGAGAAGATCGACATGGTGATTCCGCACCAAGCGAATCTCCGGATCAATCAGATGGTGGCCCAGATGATAGGGCTGCCTCCCGAGAAGATGCACAACAACATCATGAAGTACGGCAACACCACGGCCGCCTCGATCCCGATCTGCATGCACGAGGCGATCGAGCTCGGCAAGATCAAGCCCGGGATGATGGTGTGCCTCGTCGCGTTCGGTGCGGGCCTCACGTGGGGCTCGGCGTTCCTGCGCTACTGACGGCAGGCCGAGTCGTCGGCGCGATCGCGCTGAACAACCGCTGTAGTGCCGCACACACCGCGTGGTCTCCGTGTGCCATCGCGTGTTGTGCTCGCGCCATTCGACTGCGGAGGATCGGGCTATGTGCTTCGTTGCGGTCCTCGTAGGCCTCGCCGCTTGCTCCCGCATGCGGAACACCGAGACGACACCGAGCGCTCGATTCCGGTCGACGCCGGCCCGAACACCGGACGAGCGATCGCGATCGCCGGGGATGCCAGCGGAACGGCGCTGGACGCCGACAGTCTACGCCTCGGCGTCCGAGGTGTTGCCGGTGCCGACCGCCGGCGACGATCATTGCGACGTCCGGCTGGACGCGACGGTGCTCCCGCCGTAGTGACGGTCAGCCGAGGTAGCGCGCCGGCATGCGCGTCTCTCGGACCTCGTCGGCGATGAGCTCGACGCGATACGCCGAGCCATCCGGCCGCGATGACACGACCGCGTGCAACGCATCGTCGACGAAATGCAGCGCTACGCCGTCATCCGCAGCGTAGCCAGCGGGGAAGCCGTTCGCCACGAGCGCCTGATAGGCTGGCCGGCGTTCCGACTCGCTGTCGTAGTGCGGACACGCGCTGCCCGACAGCAGGCCGAGGCCGTCGCGCAGCTCGGCGAGCGGACCGAACGAATCGGTGACACTGCACTCGAACCAGCAGATCATACCGGCGGACAACCCGGCGAGCACGGTGCCGCCCTGCCACGCGGCGCGCAGCGCGCGGTCGATCCCGTGTGCCCGCCAGAGCGCGAGCATGTTGACGGTGTTGCCACCGCCGACATAGATCACGTCCATCGCGGCGAGAAACTTGGCGAGCTCGCCGTCCGATGACGGTTGCCGTGCGAGATCGCCGCCGACCGTCGCGTCGTAGGGCACGCAATCGCGCTCGCTGAACGTCCGGTAGAACCGCACGACGTACTCCGGTGAGTCGGCGCTCGCGGTCGGCAAGAAGCAAACGCGCGGCGTCGGCTCGCGCGCGGCCGCGAGCACGTAGTCGTCGATCGCGGGCGAGCTCTCCATCGAGAAGCCACCGCCGCCGAACGCGATGATCTGGCGCGGCACCGCCATCGCGGGTCAGGCCGCAGCGGGCGCGAAGATCGTATCGATCTCGCCGGCGATCTTGTCTTCGCCGACCTGCTTCGCGATCGCGAGCTCTTTGGTCAGCAACGTCCGCGCGGTGTCGAGCATCTTGCGCTCGCCGAACGATAGATCCTTGCTCAACCGCAGCACGCAGAGGTCGCGCATTACTTCGGCGATCTCGAACACCGAGCCGGTCTTGATCTTCTCCATGTACTCGCGATGGCGGCGATTCCACGTCTGCGTGTCGCGCGGGATGTCGCGCGACTTGAGGATCGAGTACACGTCTTTGACTTGCTTCGCCGTGATCAGATCGCGAAGGCCGACCGTACCGGCGTTCGTGGTCGGCACCATGATCTTGAGACCGGTGTCTAGGATCTTGAGGATGTAGACCGGGGTCTTGCTCCCGCCAATATCGCGCTGCTCGAGCGCAACCACTTCGGCGACGCCATGCACCGGATATACGGCCTTGTCCCCGACCGAAAACTGTTGCTTCAGGTGCGTAAGCGACAAATCGAATCCCCTCGTCGAGTGTAGCAGCGGTGGGGCGATCTGTCAAAGACGGCCACGATCTAACACCATGAGATTGCTAATAAAAACAGTGCACGAGCCCGCTGCGAGAGCCTTCAATGACGCGTCGCGTATTCGACGATCGTCGCGACGGCAAAGCCGGTCCCGCCCTTCGGCGCGGAGGGACGCGAGGTCGACGTCGACGCCGGTCCCGCGATGTCGACATGCAGCCACGGCGTATCTTTGGCGAACGTCTTGAGGAACAAGCCGGCGGTGATCGCGCCGCCGAACCGATCGCCGGTGTTGCGCATGTCCGCGATCGGGCTCTTCAGCTGCTCGCGCAGGCGCGCGCTCAACGGCAGCCGCCACATGTCCTCACCGGTGCGATCCGCGACCGACATCCAGTTGCGAGCCAGGCCCTCGTGATCGCTCATGACGCCAGCGGTGTACGGGCCGAGTGCGACCATGCACGCGCCGGTCAGCGTGGCGAAGTCGAACATCTCGTCCGGCTTGATCTTCGTGCGGACGTAGGTGATCGCATCGCCGAGCGTGAGCCGGCCTTCCGCGTCGGTGTTGTTGATCTCCACGGTCGTCCCATCCATCGAGATCAACACGTCGCCGAGCTTGTACGCGCGCCCTGACACGAGGTTCTCGCACGCTGCGGTCACCGCGTGGACTTCATGCTCGGAGCCGAGCGTCGCGATCGCGTCCATCGCGGAGATCACCGCGGCGGCTCCCGACATATCGACCTTCATGTCCTCCATCGACTGCGACGGCTTGAGCGAGTAGCCACCGGAGTCGAACGTCACGCCCTTGCCGATGAAGCAGATCCGTTTCTTGGGTTTCTTCGTCGGTTTGTACGTGAGGTGGATGAACTTCGACTCCTGATCGGAGCCCTGGCCGACCGCGAGGAACATGCCCATTCCGAGCTCAGCACATTGCTTCGCACTCAATACGGTCACCGCGAGCGCACCCTTGTGCTTCTTCGCAATCGCCTGCGCATCGGCCGCGAGCGCGGTCGGCGTGATCACCGCGGCGGGCTCGTTGATCAAGTCGCGCGCGTGGTTCACCGCTCGCGCGATCACCTGGCCGCGCTCAATCGCCGCGGTGAAAGCCTTCGCCTGGGTGGCGGTCGGCTTCTTGCCCCGCGCGTCGGTGAGGATGCCGAAGCTCTTGAGCGTCGCCGGCTTCTTCGCGTCATCGCCGGTGAGGTAGCGCGCGAACTTGTAGCCGCCTTCGACGACACCCTCGGCCGTCATCTGGACGAGCAGCGCCTCGCGGTTCGCGCCAAACGCAGGCAGGACGAACGCGAGCGATGTGGCGCCGACCTTGTTCGCGAGCTGCAAGACGGTCGCGGCGACGTCGCGGATGTGGGGATTGGTGAACTCGGACTTCGCCCCGCCACCGATCACGACGACGCGCTTGGCCGGCAGCCTGCCGGCGGTGAACAGCGTGATCGTCTGCGAGCTCTTGCCTTCGAACGACTCGGACGCCGCGATCTCGGCGAGCGAGCCACCAAGCGCCTTGTCGACCACTTTGAAGACAGGGTCTTTGGCGGGGGCGCCGAATGTGACGAGCGCCAACATATCGACCTTACAATCCAGCACCGAACCCGCGAGATGGACGATCTGAAGGCCGCTATTGTCGTTCATAAATCTCCGTAACTCCTAGAAAAGCGCGGCGAGTTATACGGGACTCCATGTGCGATGTAAAGGAATCAGACTGCCTACATTGACAGTTCGATTGGTGGATCCGTAGAGTCGTAACAGACCAGAACTCTAGGGGAGTTTTAATGCGAACCAAGGGAACTGCGCGCCCTGCGGCGCGTAAGGGAAGTGGTAGTCGGACCAAGAAGACGGTGGCCGTGCCTTCCATGCGGAAGTCCGAGCCGATCATCCAGATGGTCGAGCGAAAGTCCTCGCGCAACATCTTGGACTTGCCCAAGAAGACAGGCGAGCTGCCAATTCCGCTCGCGACGTTCGTCTTCTAGATTTATCCCTACGTCACTTCGGAATCGTCGCCTTCATCATCGACGGTCTCATCGGCGAGCAACTTCTTGAGGTTCCGTGCGTCGGCCCATCGGGCGGGCGATGCAAACGCGACCGTAACCGGAAGATCCTCGTAGTGCTGCAGCAGCGCTGCGAGGTCTTCTAGTTTTTCACTCCGGATGGCGCCGGAGCGACCGAGTCCTTCGACGCGGAAGTACAGCGCAGGCGCCTCGAGATCGTAGTGAATCTCCGGGGGATCACCTGGATCGCGTACCAGCGGATCGAACGCGCATGCCACACCGAGCTCGGTCGCGAGCTTGACCGCACTGCGAGAATTCCACAGTCCCCCGGGCTGCCACACCCGTAGGCACCCGAGGGCTTCCGCAGTCGCAAGCTCGGAGAAGAACCAGCGCAACTGATCGCGATTGGCCGCGGACGGTGAATGATTCGCTGACGAGCGAAAGATCGCGCATGCGGCGCCGACCGCTGCAACCGCTGAGCGCAGCTCGACAAATGCACCTCGGGCGGGGGCGCTATCTACCATCTCGCCGACCGTCGCATCGTGTGGCCAAGGCCTCGTCGACGGCGGCGCTGTCCGTTGCGTCAGGACCCAAGGAGCCACGAGCCCGAGGGACCCCTTCGGCGCCGCCGCGCTCCACTTCGCGAGCGCGGACGGCTTGAGCGGCCCTGTAAACAGCGCGGACAGCTCGAGATACGATAGCTCGCGAAAGTAGCGCTCGCGGTCCATCCGCTCGGGTAGATCCGCGGTGCCGATAAGCACGTTGCGCACACATTCGGGGACGGAGTACCTCTTGTCAAGCCGTGGGACCTTCGCGCCTGAGCTGGGGACGCTGTCTCTTCTGTCAACTTGCCAAGAAAACGGAAACGTCGATCTCAGCAAGATCGCTGAGGTTGTCGTGGGGACGCTGTCTCTTTTGTCAACTTACGCGGTTGATGGTCGCGTCGTCGGTCGCATCTGTCGCTGCGTGTGCGGATCATCCTGGCCCGGTGTTGTCATCGGTGTCGCCTGGCTCCGCGGCCGCAGGCGCAGTCGTCACGCTGATGGGCGAGCGGATGTGTGGACCCACCGGCGATTGCTCGACCGCGGGTGGCCAGATTCAGATCGGGCTCGCGCTGCCCGGGGTAGAAGCGCTGATCGAAATGTTCTCCGACACGTCCGCCCAGATCTCGATCCCCGCGCTCGCGCCAGCCGGTGATACGCAACTCGTATTGGTCGTCGATGACCAGTCGTCGAACGCGCTCGCATTCACGGTGCTGCCGTGAGGCGCGCGTTCTCGGTGGCGGTGTACGCGCGGCGCGGCGGGCGCGTGCTGGTTATCGAGCACCGCCGGCTCGCGAAGTGGTTGCCGATCGGCGGCGAGATCGAACCCGGCGAGACTCCGCTCGAAGCGGCGCGGCGGGAGCTGTGTGAAGAGACCGGCCTGGTCGCCGAGTTTCGCTCGGTGGCGAACGCGCTCGACGGGGTGCCACCTGGCCTGCTCGGCTACGAGGAGCACGAGGCCGGGAGCAAAGGCACGCACATGAACTTCGTGTTCGTCGCCTCCGTCCCAGCGGACGCCGAGGTGGTGCCCAATGACGAGTTCGGCGCCTGGCGCTGGGTCGATCGCGCGGAGCTCGAGCAGCTCTCGTCGCCGCTCAACGTACGCCAGTTCGGATTCGTCGCCCTCGACGCGATCCTCGAGTGAGCCCATGCGGATCCGGCAGCATGTCAATCCCAAGCATCTGCACTTCGAGCGGTTTCGTGGCGATGTGCCCGTGCTGCCCGCGGATTGGCCGATCGAGGTCGAGATCGGCTGCGCCGAGGCGCAGTTCCTGTTCGAGCGTGCCGCGGTACAGCCGCGCGCGAGCTACGTCGGCTTGGAGATTCGCGAGGATCTCGTCGCGTACGTCAACAATAAGGCCCGAGCCGCGCAACTGCCGGTGCACGCAGTGTTCTGCCAAGCGCAGCTGCACATGCCTCAGATCTTCGGTGGGCGTCAGGTCGACCGCGTGTTCATCAACTTCCCGGATCCATGGTTCAAGCGCCGGCACCACGACCGCCGGATGGTCGATCGTGCACTCGTCGCGGCGGTCGGCAACGTCGCGCGCCGGGGCGCCGACATCTTCGTACAAAGCGACGTCTGGGACGTCGCGCTCGATTCGATGGACGCGTTCGAACGCGACGACCGGTTCACGAACGTCGCGGGCGAATGGACATTCTGGCGCTCCGGCAATCCCTACGGCGTCCGGTCGTGGCGCGAGCAAAACGCCGAGGAGACCGGGCTGACGATCTGGCGAATCATGTATCGCCGGCGCTGACCGGCAAGTAGACAAAAGAGACAGCGTCCCCAGAGATCCTCAGAGATCTCGATGAGATCGGGCTAGCGCTTTTTCGGCAAGTGGACAAAAGAGACAGCGTCCCCAAGTGTCGCTTTCTGGATCTTGTCGAGTCGGAATTGACGGTCTTGGTTGGTTTCGAGGTCGATGACGTTGAGGAGCGTGACTTGGCGATCGAAGACGAGGTTGCGGATGCGGACGAGGCGCTGAGTCATTTGCCACGCCGACTTGGCATAGACGATGCGCAGCGATCGGTTCTCGAACCAGGCGGTTTCGATCGCGTCGCGCACTTTGTCGGGGACCGGCAGCGCCGGCACGCCGACGACCTGGAGTTGACCGATCGCGTCGAGTAGCTCGCGTTGCGCCGAAGTCGATAGCGCGGCGCGGACTTTGTCGGCTGCGCGTTGCACCGCACTCGGAAACGGCACGAGGCGCTGATCGAGCGCCATCTTGGTCAGCGCGATCAGCAAGGCGGCTTCACGCGCGGTGAAGTTGATCGGCGGGAGCTGATAGCTCTTGTCGAGCGCGTAGCCGCCACCGCGCCCGCGATCGGCCTTGATCGGGACGCCGGCATCTTGGAGCGCTTCGAGATCGCGGTAGATGGTCCGCAGCGTCACACCGAAGCGCTCCGCGAGCTGTCCGGCGGTGACTCCGGTGCGGCGGGCTCGGAGTGCATCAGCCAGGGCGAACAGCCGGGACTTGCGTCGCATGAAACCTGACAAAAGGCTGTCAAAAGCGAGATGCAAGGTCAAGTTCGAAAGGACAAACCAATGCAATTCACCAAGCACTCGATCAACTGGTTCAGGATCCCGGTCCGCGATGTGACGAAGGCGTCGGCGTTCTACGCTGACGTGCTCGGTCGCCCACTCAGGCACGTCGACTTCGGTGGGCGTCCCCACGCGGTGTTCCAAGCTGTCGGCGAATCGGCGGTCACCGGCGCGCTCGGCGAAGAGCCCGAACACCGTGGCGGTCCTGGCGTGACGATCTTTCTCGATGTCGATGCGGTGAAGCCTGCGGTCGAGCGTGCGGTCAAGGCGGGCGGCAAAGTGATCCAGCCGGTCACGGACCTCGGACCGATTGGCACGTGTGCGCGCATCGAAGACCTCGATGGCAACGTGGTGGGCCTTCACACCGGGAGGGCGTGAAACGATGAAGCTCCATACCTCGCAGATGTCGGGTAGCGCGCGGCGCGCCGAGCTCGTCGCGGTGATCCTCGGCGTTCCGATCGAGCGCCGACAGGTCGATCTCTCCGTTGCCGAGCAACGCGCCGGGCTCGCCGCGATCAACCCTAACGCGAAGGTGCCGGTGCTCGAAGACGGCGACTTCCGGTTGTGGGAATCGCGCGCGATCATGCAGTACCTGTGCGCTCGGTCGACGGGCCAGACGCTGTACCCGAGCGAGCCACGCTCCCGCGCCGAGGTCGACCGCTGGCTGTTCTGGGATGCGGCGCACCTGTCGCCGGCGGTCGGGCCGATCACGTTCGAGCGGATGTGGAAGAAGCTGATCGGCGGAGGAGAGCCAGACGCGGCGTTGATCGCGCGCTACGAGCGCTTCCTTCATCAGTTCGCCGCCGTGCTCGACGCCCAGGTAGCCGGCAAGACGTGGATCCTCGGCGAATCGCTCACGATCGCCGATCTGTCGATCGCCGCGACGCTGATGTACGCGAAGCCGGCCGCGCTGCCGCTCGAGGGCTACCCGCATCTGCTCGCGTGGTTTGCGCGCGTGCAGGCGCAGGCGGCATGGCGCAGCACCGAACCGCCGGCGATGGGCTGGTGAGCTGATGATGTCGGCCGTGTTGGTCATCGGTTGGTTGGCGGCAAACGCGGTCGCGTTGCGGCGGAGTCGGCTTCGCCAGGAACTGAGCTAGAGTGGCGGCGATGGCCAAGGCGCGGAGCGGCAAGAAAACCGCGGGGTCGATCGTCGACACGATCGCGCCGGGGGCGATGGTCGACACGATCGCGCCGGGGCGAGGCGAGGATCCGCGCGCCGACGAGGGCCAGGTGATCGACACCGGGTTGTTCCGGCTCAGGGCCCCCTTCGCGCCGGCCGGCGACCAACCGCGCGCGATTCGCGAGCTGATCGAAGGGTTGCGCCGCGGCGACGAGGCGCAGGTCCTGCTCGGGATCACCGGCTCGGGCAAGACGTTCACCGCGGCGAACGTGATCGCCGAGACCGGACGGCCGACGCTGATCATCGCGCACAACAAGGTCCTCGCGGCCCAGCTCTACGGCGAGCTCAAGGAGCTGTTTCCAGACGCCGCGGTGCACTACTTCGTCAGCTACTACGACTACTACCAACCCGAAGCGTACGTGCCGACGACCGACACGTTCATCGAGAAGGACTCGATCGTCAACGAGGAGATCGATCGCATGCGACACGCCGCGACGTTCGCGCTGTTGTCGCGCCGCGACGTGATCATCGTGGCGTCGGTGTCGTGCATCTATGGCATCGGCTCGCGCGACATCTATTCGTCGATGACGTGCGAGCTCGACACCGGCACCTCGATCGATCGCGATTCGGTCCTGCGCCGGCTCGTCGAGCTCCAGTACGAACGCAACGACGTCGATTTTCATCGCGGCACGTTCCGCGTGCGCGGCGACACGGTCGAGATCTTTCCCGCGTACGAAGCGGAGACCGCGATTCGGGTCGAGTGGTTCGGCGATCAGATCGAGGCGATGGCCGAGATCGATCCGTTGCGCGGCAAGATCAAGCGCGCGATCGATCGCACGGTCATCTTCCCGGCGTCGCACTACGCGACTCCGGCCGACACGATGCGCAAGGCATGCGAGACGATCCGCGCCGAGCTCAAGGTTCGCCTCGAAGAGCTGTCGCGTGATGGCAAATTGCTCGAGCGCCAACGCCTCGAACAGCGCACGATGTACGACCTCGAGGCGATCGAGCAGATGGGGTTCTGCTCTGGCATCGAGAACTATTCGCGTCACCTGACCGGGCGGGCGCCGGGGGAGCCGCCACCGACGCTGATGGATTACTTTCCCGATGATTACTTGCTGATCATCGATGAATCGCACCAGACCGTGCCGCAGATCGGCTCGATGTACAACGGCGACCGTTCGCGCAAGGAGACGCTCGTCGAGTACGGGTTCCGGCTGCCGAGCGCGCTCGACAATCGTCCGTTGCGATTCGACGAGTGGCGGCAACGCGCGAAGCAAACCGTCTACGTGTCGGCGACGCCCGCCGAGTGGGAGCTCGAGCAAGCGAAGGGCATCGTCGTCGAACAGATCATTCGGCCGACCGGCCTGCTCGATCCCGAGGTCGAGATTCGCCCGGTCGCGCATCAAGTCGACGATCTGCTCGCCGAGATTCGCGACCGCACCGGGAGAGGCGACAAGGTCCTCGTCACCACGCTGACCAAGCGCATGGCCGAGGACCTGACCGAGTACTACCGAGAGATCGGGGTCAAGGTGCGCTATCTCCACTCCGACGTCGACACGCTCGAACGGATCCAGATCATCCGCGACTTGCGGCGCGGCGAGTTCGACGTGCTCGTCGGGATCAACCTGTTGCGCGAAGGGCTCGATATCCCCGAGGTGTCGCTCGTCGGCATCCTCGACGCGGACAAAGAGGGGTTCTTGCGCTCGTCGCGCTCGTTGATCCAGACGATCGGCCGCGCGGCCCGCAACCTGAACGGCCGGGTGTTGCTCTACGCCGACAAGCGGACCGATTCGATCCAAGACGCGGTCGGCATCACCGAGCGGCGCCGCACGGTGCAGGCCGAGTTCAACCGCGAGCACGGGATCACGCCGCGGTCGGCGAGCCGAAAGATCCTCGACATCCAACCGGCTGAGCCCATGCCGAAGAAAGGCCAGCGCGGCCCGCAGCTCGGCGGGCTCGATCTCAAGAGGATCGACGACCTCGATACGCTGCGCTCCGCGATCGACAAGCTGCGCGGCGAGATGCGCCAGGCTGCCGCCGATCTCGAGTTCGAACGAGCGGCGCAGCTCCGCGACAAGGCGCGAGAGCTCGAGCAACTCGAGCTGCAGATGCGGTGAAGGCGCTGCGCGGTTTCTATGCGGTGCTCGATCGCGACGACGAGGCGCTCGCGCTCGAGCTCGCGCGCCATGCTCGCGTGTTACAAGTTCGGTTGAAGCCGGCGACGGGCGATGACATCGCGCGCGTCGCCCGCATGGCGCGGCGGGTATGCACCGCGGCCGGCGCGCAATTGATCATCAATGATCGGATCGATATCGCGCTCGCGGTCGGAGCCGACGGCGTTCACCTCGGGCAGACCGACGTGCCGGTCGCCGACGCACGCACGCTCGTCGGCACCCGCCTGCGGATCGGCGTGTCGACTCACGATCTCGAGCAAGTCGCGCGCGCGGTCGCGGGCGGCGCGGACTATCTCGGCTATGGTCCGGTGTTCGCCACGGCGACCAAAGCGAACCCCGATCCGGTGCAGGGCCTCGCGAACCTGCGCGCCGCGGTGCAAGCGGCTGGCCGGGTGCCGGTCGTCGCGATCGGCGGCATCATGCCGCGCCACGCCCGCGCGGTCTACGCGACCGGTGTCGCGGCAATTTGCGCTATCTCGAGCGTCAATCAGGCCAGGGACTTGGCCGCCGCGGCGCGGGCATTTCGCCGGCCGTACCCGTGGTTACGCCGCGCACGTTACGTCGCGACAACCTATCTTCCAATATTGCGGTCCAAGTCACGGCTATAGGACGATACCCCGGCCTCGTAGACCCTGAATACGGGGCCTGCGTTTGCGTCAGTACCCAGCAGCGCTCCTCAAAGGAAGCATCATGTCCAAGCTCGGAATCTTCGCTTCGCTCGCCGCTCTCGTTCTCTCGATCGGCTTCGCGACCCTGTCGTCGACCTCGGCGAACGCGGGGGGCCCCACGCCCTGCGTGCACAAAGAGTTCAAGACCGAGCTCGTCAAGGCGGCGTGCGCCAAGGGCGGCCAAGCCGAGGCGAAAATCCAGATGAAGACGTTCCAGAAGGAACACAAGCTCGAGAGCTGCAACTCTTGCCACAAGAAGCTGGCGCCGAACTACGAGCTCAAGGAGGACGCGTTCGAGAAGTTCACGAAGGCCGGCGGCAAGTGATCTCGCCGGCGAGCTAGAGCTCAGAGCTGGCGCAAGATGTCTTGGTGGACGCGCCAGCTCGCGCGCTCTACGCTGTCGGCTTCGCCGCCGCCGCCGAGCGCGAGCGCGGGTACGAAGCAAAAGCATTCGTCATCGGTGTAGTTGCCGATCCGCGCCTTCGCGTCGCGGTACAGCGATCGGCGCAAGAACGCTTCCTGCCAGTCGTGACGATCGATCGCGGCAAGGAACGCTGCCACCGAGTCGCCCAGCACGGCCATCTGCTTGTCGTGGATATCGATCATCGAGATATCGCATGCGGTGTCGGCACCCGGCAGCCCGGCTTGACGCGCCCGCTCTCGCAGGTCGCGAAACACGACGATGTCGCCGAACGCGGTCCGACCGATCGAGCGCCGGCCGGTCGTCTGTCCCATCAGCCACCCCGCCATCTCGTCGTCGAGAGCGCCTGGCTTCGTGATCAACAACAAGCCATCGGCGTGGCGCCCCGGCGGCAAGGCCTTCGTCAGCTGCGCGAAATGCGGGTGCGCGCTCGCTCCACCGGGCTTCGCGGTCTTCGCGGCGCTCACCCGCTTGGTCTTGTGGGCGCTCTTCGCGGGCTTGGTCTTGTGGGCGCTCTTCGCGGGCTTGGTCTTGTGGGCGCTCTTCGCGCGCGAGGATTTCTTCGCGGCGGCAGGCCTGCTTGCCTTCTTCGGCTGCTTGCGCGGCTTGGTCGTCACGACGTGCAGGTCGCTTTGTTCTTCAGTTGTTTCCTGATCGTCCTGTCGAGCTCGGCGGCCTGCCTCAGCACGTTCGACTTCGGATACTTCGTCTTGATCACGTCGAGGTACGTCCGCGCCTCGGTGCAGTTCTTCAGCTGCTGCGCCGCGAGCGCTGCGAAGTACAAGCCATCGTCGGCGAGCGAGCTGTCGGGATACTTCTCGACGAGCTGTTGGTACGCGCCGATCGCGTGGTCGTAGTCCTTCATGTTCGTGTAGCACTGGCCGCGGAAGTACTGCGCGTCGGCCGCCTTGGCGTGCGTCGGGAACGACTGGACGAGCCGCTTGAAGATGTCGAGCGCGTCGTTGTAGCGAGCGGCATCGAACGCGGTGCTGCCGAGCTTCCACAGATCATCGGGCGAGCTATTCGCGGTCGGCTTGCCGCTCTCGATCTGTGCGAGTCGGCCCTCGAGATCGGTGAGGCGCTGGTCGTTGTCCTTGCGATATCGGTCGAACCCGGTCTTCAGCTCGTTGACCGAGTTATTGATCGTCGCGACCAACCCGTTCGCGGTGCGGACGTCGGAGCGCAAGCCCTCGACATCGGCGCCGATGTCAGCGCTGTTGCGCTTGAGCACCTTCGTCGCGTTGTCGAGCACCGTTTGCAGCTGCGCGATCTGCGTGTCGAGCGTCTTCTCTTTTGCGTCGAGCCGACCTTGTAGCGTCGTGACGTCCTTGCGCAGCAACTCGCCTTCACTCTTCGTGGTGACCCAGAAGCAACCACCGAGAGAGCTCGCGACCGCCGCGGTGAATAACAGCTTGCTCAATGCCATTGGAACTCCACGCGACGGTCTTTGTCGTCGCCAAGGCCGGTTGGCTCGGTCTCGCCCTTCGGTACGACTTGCATGCGCGCCGGATCGGTGCCAAGGCGAGCGAGGTAGTCCGCGACAGCTTGAGCGCGGCGCTCGGACAACGCGATGTTGTATTCCTCGGTGCCGGAGCTGTCGGTGTGGCCGACGAGCAACACGTTCTTGCCCTTCGCGGTCTCGATGCACTTCTCGTTGGAGTCGAGCCGCTCGCGCTCGCTCTCCTGGATGCTCGAGTTGTCGAACTGGAAGTACACCGTCTGCAGTGTACAGGTCGCGCCGACGTTCGTGCCGGTCGCGGCCTTCACGCAGTAGCCGCCGACGCAGTCTTCGTCGTCGGCGCACTCGTCATCCTTCGCGCACTTCTTGCCGTGCGTGCACGCACCCGCGTTGCACACGCCGCCGGGGCCGCACTCGGCGTTCGACGCACACGGCTTGCATGCGCCGGCCTCGCAGACCTGGCCGTTCGGACACTGGGTATCGTTGACGCATTCGGCTTTCGCGACGCACGCGTTCGCGCTGCAGCGCTGACCCTTCGCGCACTGCGAGTCGTCGTTGCAAGCGACGCAGTGGTTATCGGCGCAGACTTGACCGGCCTTGCAGTCCTTGTCGACCTTGCAGCCGGGGTTCTTGGGCTTGCTACCGCACGAGCCGACCAATGCGAACGCGAGCACGACCCCGATCGCGGCCATCGCGACCGCGGCAAACCGGGATCGTCCCGAATCTTCCATGGCGTGAAACCTAAATGGACGCGGCACGTTAGTCAAATCAGCGGGTAGTGCTGCTACGCTTTGCCGCGATGCCGCGCGCGACCATCCTGGTCATCGACGACGAGCCCAACATCCTCACGACGGTGCGCCGCTCGCTCGAGCTCGAGGGCTACCAGGTCGAGGTCGCAGGCAACGGGGCACTCGGCCTCGCGAAGCTGGCCGAGCACGACATCGATCTGATCCTGCTCGACGTGATGATGCCGGGTGAGACCGGGCTCGAGGTGCTGCCGAAGCTGCGGGCGGCCAAGCCCGAGGCCGTCGTCGTCATGATGTCCGGCAACGCGACGATCGACACCGCGGTGCAGGCGACCAAGGGCGGTGCGCACGACTTCATCGAGAAGCCGTTGTCCGGCGACAAGCTGCTGATCACGGTCCAGAACGCGCTCGGCTTTGCCCGGCTGCGCGGCGAGAACCAGCGCCTGCGCGGTCGGGCGCTCGACGACTTCGCGATGATCGGCAAGGCGCCCGCGATGCGCGCGATCTTCGACAAGGTCGCCAAGACCGCGCCGACGACTGGCCGCGTGCTGATCACCGGCGAGAACGGCACGGGCAAGGAGCTCGTCGCACGCGCGCTCCACGAGCGGTCGAAGCGCGCCGATGGCCCATTCATCAAGCTCAATTGCGCGGCGATCCCGTCCGAGCTGATCGAGAGCGAGCTGTTCGGTCACGAGAAGGGCGCGTTCACGGGCGCGACGCAACAGCGCCGCGGCAAGTTCGAGCTCGCGGACGGAGGGACGCTGTTCCTCGACGAGGTCGGCGACATGAATCCGAGCGCGCAAGCCAAGGTGCTGCGCGTGCTGCAAGAGAACGAGCTCGAGCGGGTCGGCGGTGGCGAGACGATCAAGGTCGACGTCCGGGTCGTCGCGGCGACGAACAAGGATCTGGCGACCGAGATCGCCGCGGCGAGATTTCGCGAGGACTTGTTCTATCGCCTCGCGGTCGTACCGATCGAGCTGCCCCCGCTCCGCGCCCGCCGCGAAGACATCCCGACGTTGGTCGAGCATTTCCTCGAGCAGGTGTGCAGCGACAATGATCGCCGCGGCAAGAAGGTCGCGTCGGCGGCGATGACGCTGATCATGCAGCACGAGTGGCCGGGTAACGTGCGCGAGCTGAAGAACGTCGTCGAGCGCCTCGCGATCCTGACCGGCGATGCCGAAGTCATCACGGAGGCCGATGTCGGCGACGCGCTGCCCCGCGTCAAGGCGACGAAGGCCGAGTTCGCCCGCGGCACGCCGTTCAAAGATCTGGTCGCCGCGGCCGAGCGAGACATCATCATCGCGGCGCTAGAAGCCAACGATCACCACGTCTCGAACACCGCCCGCGAGCTCCAGCTCGAGCGCAGCCATCTCTACAAGAAGATGCGCGCACTCGGCATCGACCACCGTTCCGACGAAGAAGCCTGAACGGGACGTCCCCAGTCAGTAAGCGCAGGCGCTGCCGCTGTCGGCGGTCGCGCAGGCGCCGCCCGCCGGGCACAGCGGAGGCGTGCCGTTCGGATCGCACGTCGCGAAGCAACGCTTCATGTTGTCGGTGCCTAGCGCGCAGGCAAGGCCGGTCGCGCACGCGGGCTGGCCGCCGCCACACGGAGCGCCGATCACCGAGGCCGCATCATCGTACGGCGGATAGATGATCCGCCCGTGCACCGCGAGCCCGACACCATCAGGTGGCTGATGACTCGTGTCGTTCCACGCGACCGCGAACGAGTCGCCGAGCCCGGCGGCAGACGGTCGCGTGTGATCGCCGATCGGTGCACCGCTCGCGAGCGCCGGATTCGGAATCACGAACACGTCGCCGACGGGTGAACCGGTCGGTCGCATGAGCCGCCCCGAAACTTCACAATCGGTCGAGTCGCTGTTTTGACACACATGCCAGGTCACGAGCAGCGCACCATCGGCGCGCGCCGTCACCCCGAATGACTCGTCGCCGTTCGAGCTGTCGCCTTTGCTCTGGTCGGTGACGAGCGAAGGGCCGCTCAGGATCTGCCCCGCCGCGTTGAGTAGGTACATCGCGATCGTTCCGGCCGAGCCATCGGTGAAGTCGATCGATGCGGTGCGCACGAACAAGGCAAAGCCGTTCGCGACCGGCGCGAGGCGGACCGCGCCGAACTGAGTCGAGGCGTCGTGATCGAGTAACGTCGTGTCGACGCCGCTGAACACCGCGTTGAGGTTCGCCGCGCGGACGTGAACGTCGGCGCCATCAGCCGTCCCTATCGTCGTGTTGACGAGCCACGCGTACATCACGCTCGCTCCGCTCGCCGCGACGGTGGCCTGACCTCCGCCGAAGTCGCCCATCACGGTCGAGACCGTGCTCGCGGCTGCGAGCGGCGAGCAGTCGGGCTGCACGATTACGGTCCGGATCACGTTGTCGCTCGTCTGCGTTCCGGTCCATGCGACCGCGAAGTTGCCGTTCGACATCGGCGCGATCGAGACGACATCGGTGAACACCGGATCGGTCGCGATCGAGACCTCGTCGGCGATCGCGGCGCCGCTCTCGTCGATCGAGCGGCACGCGATGCCACTGAGCTCCGCGTCGTCGAGGTAGTCCCATACCGCCATCGTCGTCGAGCCATTCGCGGCAACGGCGACGGTCGCGGTCGATTGGGTCAGGTTCGAGTTGAGATCGAACTGGTCGGTTCCGGCCGCCGCGACGCTCGTCAGCGCCTGCCCGGTCGAATCGAACCGCCGGCCGAAGATGTTGCACTCGGTGCACTGATCGCGAAAACCCGCGGTCCACGTGCCGTCGGCGAGCGCGGCGAGTTGGAAGCCCGAGGCCTCGAAGTCGTCGGACAAGAACTGATCGCCGGCGTACTCGGTGTTGATCACGAAATCGACGCTATCGAGCAGGATCGCTGCGGTCTTCGAGCCGAACGTCGTCGCGACCGTGCCCGAGCCGACCGGCTGCATGTTCTCGTCGGTCGCGGTGACTTCGATACCGAGATCGCCGCTGCGTCCGGACGCCGACACGCTGAACGTCACGGGAAACCCATG
This sequence comes from uncultured delta proteobacterium, assembly GCA_963848295.1. Classification (GTDB taxonomy): domain Bacteria; phylum Myxococcota_A; class Polyangia; order Haliangiales; family Haliangiaceae; genus JABFXX01. Next base: position 2,970,031 of record CAWKDB010000010.1, read on the forward strand.
GGTGCCGAGGTCGAGCGAATCCGAGCGTGTCGACGAGTCGTTCGTCAGCGTCACTTGCAGCGCGGTCGCGTCGTGCACTGCCGCCCGGGCGTCGACCGTGACGAGCACGTACGTGTCACTGCTGCAGGCAGCGATCACGGTCGTCGCGAGGAGTGCGAGCTGCCGGTTCATTTGAACGGGACATTGCCGAGGTCGGTAGCGGGCGGGCTCGACTTGCCAGCTTCGATGATCCCGATCGACGCGCCGGCCGCCACGACGCCGATCCCGGTCCAGAACCACCAACGCTTGTAGATCGGCGGGCTCGGCGCGGGTCCGATCTTCACCGGTGGAGGAGCGACGAATTTATTCGCGTCGGCCCGCTGCTTCTTTTGCTCGAGGTCGTCGATCAACTGCTGCACCGAGTCCTTGTTCGGCGCGTCGGGCTCGAGCTTGAGATACTTCTGAAAGCTGAAGATCGCCTGGTCGTAGTTGTTGAGGTTGCGATAGCACTGGCCGATGTTGAACAGGAAGTCGGGGATCGGCTTGGCGTCGAACGCCTTCTGGTATTCGTCGAGTGCCTCGTCGAACTTGCCGAGCGCGAACAACTTCTCGCCGCGCTCGAAGTAGCGGCGCGATGCGCGGGTCGCCGGATCATCGGCGCGGGCGACGCGGGGAACGACCGCGACCGCGAGGACCAGCACGATCGTGGCGGCGAGACGTGACAGCGGCGAAGTCATTGAGGGTGGCGATGAAACGGATCGAGCGTATCGGCCGGATCGATCTTATCTGACGGCTTCGAGTCGGTCTTGTTATCGGCGGGCTTGTCGACCGGTTTGGCGCCGACCTTGTCGGTCTTGTCGGCGCCGGGCTTCTTGTCGTGCGCCTTCGCTACCGGGTGGCTGACGCTCGGGTGCGACTTGGGGTGATCGTCCTCGGCGACCACGCGATCGAGCGTGACCGCGAACGCGTGCTTGTCCGCGGTGAGATCGACCTCGACGGGCTTGTCGAGATAGCCGGCGCTGCGCACGACATAGGTCCGGCGATCGGTCGGACCTCCGTCCTTCAGGTCGACCTCGAACGAGCACGGCGTGTTGCACAGCTCCGCCGAGTGCCCGTCAGCGTAGACACCGCCGCTCGGCAACGAGTCGAACCGTAACGAGATCATCGTCGGTGGCGCAGGCGTCGGTGTCGGTATTGGCGTCGGCGTCGGCGTCGGAACCGGCGTCGGAACCGGCGCCGGCATCGGCGTCTGCGTCTCGGCCACCGGCGCTGCCACATGCGCCGACTCTCCTCGACTCGCGTACAGCACCGCTCCAGTCACCCCGAGCGCCACCGCGATCGCACCTCCCGCGAGCCAGATCCACACCGGGGTCGGTGGTGGCGGCGCCGGCGTCGCCTGGCTGACGTACATCGACTGGTACCCGGTCGACGGGTGGAGCGCGGAGGCATGCAAGCTCGACGGCAACATCGGGTGCTGGCCGGACAATGCGTAATTCGGCGGGCGGGTCTCGACCTGCGCGCCGAGCATGTTGAGCAAGCCGTCGCGCAGCTCGAGGATGTGGCCGAAGCGCTGGTCCGGGTCCTTCGCGAGGCAGCGCATGATCAGCGCCTCGAGCCTCGCATCGACGTGCTGGCCACCCTGGGTCTGGCGCGGAGGCACCGGATGCTCGGTGAGATGCTTGCGGACGTACTCGCCGAACGAGCGACCCTTGAACATCGGCTGGCCGCAGAACAGCTCGTACATGATCGCGCCGATCGAATAGATGTCGGAGCGCTGATCGAGCGCCATGCCGCCGGCTTGCTCGGGAGACATGTACGCCGGCGTGCCGATCACCGAGCCCGCTGCGGTCTGAAACCCGACATCCTCGTCGTCACGATTCACGAGCTTCGCGACGCCGAAGTCGAGCAACTTGACGAGCTCCGCGCCATCGGAGGTCGGGACCACGATCACGTTGTCGGGCTTGAGATCGCGATGGATGACGCCGACCGCGTGCGCTGCCCCCAAGCCGTCGCAGATCTGGACGAGCACGGCGAGCGCGCGCGGGAGATCGATCCCGGTGCGCGCCCAGCGCCCGAGGCTCTGGCCCTGGAGCAGCTCCATGATGATGAACGTCGTGCCGTCGTCGAGCTCGATGAAGTCGGTGACGTCGACGATGTTGCGATGGCGAACGCGGTTGACCGTCTTCGCTTCTTGGAAGAACCGCAGCACGGCATCGCGCCGGCGCGCGTAGTCGGCGCGCAGCAGCTTGAGCGCGACCTCGCGGCCGAGCTTGATGTGCTCGGCGCGATACACATAGCCCATGCCGCCTTTGCCGAGCAGCTCGCCGAGCCGATAGCTGCCAAGCACGTTGCCGATCCGATCTTCGGGGGCGTCGGTCGAGGCGCGCGGTCTCGGCGGTGGCCGGGTCGGCGCACGCTCGACGATCGGGCGTTGCCGGCCGCTCGGCGACTCGACGCGAGTCGGTTCGTCGCCGGTGCCGACCGCGAGCGACGGGTGCTCGTTCGGATCGTCGTCGAACGCGTCGGCCTCGAGGGACAGCGACTGCGTCGGATCGCGGTGGCTGTCGCGCGTCGTCATCCGCCCTGAAGCAGATTGTACGATCCATCTTCATCGCGCACAACCAATGATTCCGCGTGGTTGTGATCGGAGTCGCGCTAGGGTGGGGTGCATTCACCAAGCACGTCGAGCGCGTTGGTGATCGCGAGCTTCACTTGGTCGACGGTCTCGTGCTGGAGCCGTGCACGCAGCGGAGCGATGCCGTCGGTATCGCAGAGGTCGCGCAGCGCGTTCGCGGTGCTCGCGCGGATGTCCCGGCTCGGGTGATCGAGCAGCCCAGCCAACGCCGGCTCGTCGTCGGCGACTTGCAGCGGCCCGAGCGTCTCGATCGCGGCGCGCAGCAGCAGCAGATCGGACCCGCCGTTCGCCGGTAGGTCCTCGGCTCCGAGCGTCGTGATCAGCGTGGTCAACGCGACATGGCTCGGATCGGTGTCGGCGCACGGTGGCGGATCGTCGGGCAGCGGGCAGTATTGGCCGAGCGCGTGGATCGCGCGCAACCTCACGCCGACGTCGTTCGTCGTGTCGGCGCTGATCGTCGCGAGCGACTGCGCGGTCGTCGCCGCCGAGCCCATGAACGCGGCGTTGAGCTCGACCGTCGTCGGTGCGCTGTCGAGAGCACCGAGCGTATCGAGCACGCCTTGCGGCAAAGGCGGGGTCTCGGTGCCGTGCGCGATCGCGACGAAGATCAGCGCTGCGCCGAGCGGCACGATCAGCGGCAGCTTGCGCGCGCTCATCGCAGCACCGCGCTGCGCCGGAGGATGTCGCCTTGCTCGGTGCTGATGTCGTCGCCGCCGAACTCCGAGAAGTACATGAGGTTCGCGCTCGACGTGTCGCTATCGTCGATCGGATCGGTGTGGACGAGATCGAGCTCGAGGTTGTCGTACAGCCCGAGGTAGCGCGCGGCTTCGTGCGCGACGAGCCGCGACAGCTGATCCCACGACCGGTAGCACAACGTATCGAGACCGATGACGATGCCCGATTGCGCCGTGCCCGGGAGCCCGCCAGGTCCGGGGTTCGGGCCGAACGCTTCGAGGCCGATCGGCGACAGTGTGCGGACAAAGAACACGTCGAGGCCGGTGGTGTGCGAGCCGAGCGCGAGCAGCTGGCCGGCGTTCGAGACGTCGAGCCCGTCGAGCTCGGGATGGTCGAGGATGTCGTCGTAGTCCACCGTGCCCAGGTTGAGCCCGACGTGCGCGAGCACGGTGCGCAGCGTCCCCAGGAAGTCGGTCTGGAAGAACGCGGCGGACTGCGCGAGCTGCGCGGTCAACGCGCCGCCGCCGAACTGAGCCGAGCACGGATGATCTTGGAAGTTGAGGAAGTGGAGATGCAGATCGAGCGTCGCACCGTGGTCGAGCTTGACGACCGCGGTCATCCGGGGCGTCTCGGTGCCGACGGTGGTCGGAAACGGCGCGCGCAACGACGACACGTGCAGCGCATAAGCACCCTCCAGCAACGGCTGGGACGGCGCCGACAACGGGTCGGTAGGGGCCGACGGCATCGCGAGCACCGACTGGCCGAAGCCGGGTTCGTGGCGGACGAGGTTCGAGTAGTAGTCGCCGTTCGGGTCGACGAGCACGACGCCTTGATTATCGCCGGTCAGCGTGTGGACCGGCGACACGACCTTCGTCGCGCCGACTTGCTGCGCGGCATCGTCGATCTGGAACGTGACCGCGACGCTATACGCGGTGCTCGGGACCGGCAACAGCACGTCGGCTTCTGGGCCGTCGACCGGGATCGCCCAGGTCAATGAGCCGGTGGCCGGGATGCAACCCCAGAACGGGTAGCCGATCGCTTCGACCCGCGGGATCACCGCGCAGGTCTGGCCGAGCGCGCAGTCGCGCGAGTTGTTCGACGGCGAGCACAGGTCGACACAATGGCCGAGCGCGCATGTGCCGTTGCGACATTCATCGTCGGTCGCGCAGGTCGAGCCATCTGCGGCGCCCGAGTTTTCGGCGACGCAGCTCGCGGTCAGCGTCTGCGGCATGTTGTCGTTGAGGTTTGTCGTGCCGTCGAGCTCGCACGACAAGCCGACCTCGCACTCGGGCTCGCCGCTGCACGAGGCGCCGAGTCCGGCGGCCGACTGAGTGCATGTCCCGTCGCCGGCGCAGGCGTAGCCATCGCCGCAGTCGGGGGATCGCTGGCACCGCGCGACGCACACGTTGCCTTGGCACTGCAGCGAGCTCTCGCAATCGCCGTTGCCGCCGCACGAATCGCCGAGCCCCCCGGAGCCAGCCGGGCAGCCGGCCAGCGCGGCGACCATCAGCGCGAAGAGTGAGCGGTATCGCATCGCGATGCGATTCCCGGCACAGACGCGCGAGGAGCCGCACACCGAGTATATAATGTCGCCGCCTGGGGGAATCATGCGTTTCGTCACGAGCTTGACCGTGTTGTTCATCGCCGGAACTGCCGTCGCGGGGCCCGCGCTCGACGATGACAAGAACGCCACACCGACCCCGGCGCCCGCGCCGGCTGCGTCCGGCACGGACCCCACCGCCGCTGGAGGCGGAGCGGGCACCGCTGCACCGACGACCGAGGCGCCTAGCCCCTTGGCCGAGAAAGTCTCGTACGGCTTCGACATTCGACTGCGCAGCGAGTGGGTGCCGCAGGCGATCCTCGGCCTGTTCATGAAGTCGTCGCCGGGCGGTGCTCAGAGCGCAGCGATCGGCGCCGATTTTGTACGCCGGCGTGGCGACACCGAGCTCGCGTTCGGCATGGAGTACGAGCAGATCAACCCCAAGCAGGGCGTCTACGTTCAGAGCAACAGCAACGTCGCGGACGGCGACACCGTCGACTACATCCTGTCGCCCGAGAATGCCGGCAGCAACTTCGGCTGGGTCACGTTCGAGTTCACGTTCATCGGCCACAAGCCGTTCAACAAGTACGTCTCGTTCCGCTACGGCATCGGCGCTGGCCTTGGCGTCCTGACCGGAGGTCTCTATCGGATCGACACGCAGTGCGCGGCCGGCACGACCGACGCGACCGCGGCGACCGGCTGCGTTCCCCCGCCATACGGTCAAACCGGTACCGTCTCGCCCGACCACCCCGGCGATCCCGAGCCGGGCAAGTACGACCTGCCGCCGGTCTTCCCGGTCTTGAACGCCCTCGTCGGCTTCCAGTTCCACCCGGTCGAGCACATCGTCATCAACCTCGAAGGCGGCCTCCATACGTTACCCTTCGTCGGCCTCTCGGTCGGCGCGATGTGGTGACGCTGTCTCTATTGTCAACTTAGGTCGAATCTCGCGTTCTGGAGATCGCGGTAATTACGAGCGTTTCGCCGGGGACGCTGTCTCTATTGTCACCTAACGCTTGCGCCGCAAGTCGCCGACGCGGAGCGTGAGCTTCTCGGCATCGAAGTACTCGGCGAGCGGGATCGTGAACTTCCGGCTCGCGCCGGTCAGCTCCTTCCACTGCTGAGCATCGATCGTGCCGTGCGCCGCGAGGAATGCGAGTAGCCGGTCGCGCACGCCGGCGACGACCTTAGCGCTCATCATGAGATCGGGCTTGATTCGCACGACGAGCTTGGCGGCGACCAAGCGATCGAGCGAAGTCTTGATCTCTGCATCGCCACGGCCGAGCGCACCGGCGAGCTCTTTCGGTCGTGGCGGCTCGAGGGCCCAGGTTTCGAACCGAGCCAGCAACTCGGCGTCGAGTGGCGACAGCATCGGCCCACTGGGCCTTGCGGCTCGGCGGAGGCGATCGCCATCGGCGGAGACCGCGCCTTTGCGCTCGAGCCCGAGCACGATCGGATCGAACGCGCGCAGCGGCAACGCGGCCGGTAGCTGCGTGCGCAATGCCTCGCGGAGCGCACCGTCGTCGCCCGCCGCAGCGATCTTCTCGACGATCGCGGCCTCGAGCGCGACGACCGCCGCGGCGTGGAGGTAGTGTCCGCCGATCGCGAGCAGCTCACCCGCGGCGACGAGCGTCTCGAGCGGTTCGGCGAGCTGCTCGAGCGGCCGCGCGACGCGTCGAGCGAGCTCGGTGTCGGCCAAGCCGGCGGCGGCTGCTGCCTCGACGAGCAACGCGATCTGGCGCACGAGCTTGGCGTCGGCGAGCGCGCTGATGCGCGCGGCGTGCTCGGTGGGATCGCGTAGCTTCGGGGCGAGCACGCGTACGATCCGTCCACCGCCGATCGTCGAGCCCGATCTTGCCGAAGCGACGAACCCGCGCACGATGAACCGATCGCCCGGCGCGGCGCCGAGTGGCGTCTCGCGATCGACGCGAAGTTGAGCGGCCGTCGTGGCGCCGGGCTGTAACGGCTCCGCCGAAGCGAGCCGGAGTGTCGCCATCACTTGCGCGGTGCCGTGATGGAGCAACACCTTGCTGCGCGCCGGCAACGGCTCGGGTGCACCGCGGAGATAGCGCAGCTCGACATCGACGATGTGCGAGGCGGCGATCGCGCCGGGATGCGCGAGGAGATCGCCGCGCTCGAGCTGCTCGACCGCGATGCCCCCGAGGTTGATCGCAGCGCGCTGGCCGGCGGTCGCACGCGGCACCGCCGAGCCGTGCACTTCGATGCCGCGCACGCGGGTCGCCAGCTCGCTGCCGATCGTGACGAGCTCGTCGCCTACGGCGACCGCGCCATCCGCGATCGTGCCGGTGACAATCGTGCCGAAGCCCTTGAGCGTGAACACGCGATCGATGGGGAGGCGGAACACGCCGGCGATGGAGCGCGCCGGCAACGAATCGATCGCGCTCGCAAGCTCGGCCCGCAGCTCGTCGAGACGCGCGCCGGTCTTCGCCGACACCGCCACGAACGGCGCGTGCTCCAAGAATGTACCGACGAGCTCGCCTCGGATCTCCGAGGTGACAAGCTCGAGCCACTCGGCGTCGACGAGGTCGCTCTTCGTCACCACGACGATACCGCGGCGCACGCCGAGCAGATCGCAGATGTCGACGTGCTCGCGCGTCTGCGGCATCACGCCTTCGTCAGCCGCGATCACGAGCAGGACGATGTCGATGCCCGTTGCGCCCGCGACCATGGACTTCACGAACCGCTCGTGACCCGGGACGTCGACCATCGCAAGCACGCGATCACCGAGCGCCAGCTTCGCGAACCCGAGCTCGGTCGTGATCCCCCGCGCCTTCTCGACCGCGAGCCGATCGGTGTCGATGCCGGTCAACGCGTGAACGAGCGCGGTCTTGCCGTGATCGATGTGGCCTGCGGTGCCGATGACGAACGAGGTCACATGCGCCCTCTAAGGTGACAAAAGAGACAGCGTCCCCAACGAACCTTTGTGATTACCGACATCTACCGCCGGGGCGCGCTGAGCAAGTGGACAAAGAGACAGCGTCCCCAGCTCAGAGGTCGCGGAGCTCGCGCTTTAGGACCTTGCCGGTCGGGTTGCGCGGCAGCTCGGCGAGGAACGTGACCTTGCGCGGCCTCTTGTAGTCGGCGAGATCTTTGCGGCAGTAGTCGATCACGTCGTTGTCCGAGACCTGTGCTCCCACGCGGCGCACGACGAACGCGTGCAAGGTTTCGCCCCACTCGGGGTCGGGCACACCGATCACCGCGGCTTCGAGGATGCCGGGATGGGTCTGCAAGTGATCCTCGATCTCGCGCGGGTAGATGTTCACGCCACCGGAGATCACCATGTCGTGTTTGCGCGACTCCAAGTAGTAGTAGCCGGCGTCGTCGATGCGGCCGAGATCGCCGACCGAGTAGAACCCATCCCGTTGCGCGTCGTTGGTCGCGCCGTCGTTGCCGTGGTACCCGGTCATCAGCGTCGCGTTGCGCGCGTACAGCTCGCCGACCTCGCCGGTGCGTACTTCGTGGCCCTTGTCGTCGAGCAAGCGGATGTCGTTGCCGCGCAGCGCCTTGCCGATCGTGCCCGGTCTCGTGAGGTGATCGCCGGGCCCGGCCATCGTGACCAAGCCGGTCTCGGTCGAACCGTAGAAGTTCCACAAGATCGGTCCGAACTGATCCATGAACCGGCGCGCCGCGTCGGTCGTCAACGGCGCCGCTCCGCTCATCACCCAGCGCAAGCTCGACGTATCGTACTTGCCGAGGGTCGTGGGCGGCAGGGCGCAGATCCGGATCATCATCGTCGGCACCATCAGCGTGCACGTGATTTTCTCGCGCTCGATGATGTGTAACGCTTGTTCGGGATCGAAGTGGTTCTGCAGCACGACCGTCGCGCCGAGCGCGAGAGGATCGCGACGAACGCCGGCGCCGCGCTGTGATAGAGCGGGCACACCACGAGCTGGCGATCGTCGGCGCGCATCCCGCACTGATAGATCATGTCGCCGACCGACTCGAATCCGGTGCGCTTCCAGCTGCGGTTCGCGCCTTTGGGTTTGCCGGTCGTGCCCGACGTATAGACGATCACGCCTCCGCCGTCGCCGCCGCGCACGCGTGGGGGAAGCTCAGGCGGTTGAGCAGCGAGCGCGCGGTCCCACTCGACGACGTCCGCGGCATCGGTCGGCACATCGCCGCCGCACGCGATCATCGGACCGCCTTTGCCGCCGGCCTGCGCGCGCGCCTCGCGCATCGTCGGCAAGAAGCCCGCCTGCACGATCGTCGCGTTCGGCTCGGAGTTGCCGAGGATGAACGCGATCTCGCCGGGCTTGAGCCGATAGCCGATCTGCACCGCGGTCGCGCCGAGCCGAGCGAGCGCTTGCTGTGCGAGCAAGAACTCGATGCCGTTCGGCAGCATGATCGCGACGCGACTGCCCGATCCCGCACCACGCGATGCGAGCGCATGCGCGAGGCGATTGACCGTCGCATCGAGCTCGCCCCAGGTCAGCCGACGCACGCCTTGTTCGCCGTACTCGACGATCGCTTCCTTGTCAGGATGCGCCGCCGCATGGAACATGATCGCGAGGTGAGGCCCGACCTTCGTCAGCCGGGCCGCCTTGATGAAGTGGGCCACGCCGGACGGCCGCACTGGCGCCGCGACCTTCGCCGACCTAAACACCTTCGCAAAGAACACTGCACGGTCGAGTCGCACTTTGAGCTTCACGGCGACACCATACCTGACCGCGAATTGGTGACGCTGTCTCTTTTGTCAACTTGCGTCGCTTGACGCTCGCAGTAACCGCCCGGACTGCCTGGGTTTGTCTGGGGACGCTGTCTCTTTTGTCAACTTGTGGTCGCCGAGCCGCTCCTGGCGGAGCGCCGTTTTCAAGCGGGCGGGCTGATCGCTCGAGCGCGATACGTCCGCGTACGCGATCACTGCGGTCGGCTGGCAGCACAAGTAGACAAAAGGGACAGCGTCCTGCGTCCGGGCCTCAACGACCGCTGTTTTGAATCGCGTGCATCGCGCTGTCGTAGTGGACGTCGTGCGGCGGGTTGAGGTCGACGAACTTCTTGAAGGCGTCGAGCTCGGCGGCGTCGTGGCCGAGGCTGCGCTCGAGGTCGCCGAGCCGGTAGTAGGTGTCCATTAGCCAGTCGACCTTGACGCCGGTCTTGCGCTGCTGTGTTTCGGCGCCGCTCACCGCGTCGGTCCACGCCTTCGCCGCAGCCGGCCCGTTGTTGGTGTCGTAGTAGACCTCGCCGAGGTGCTTGTACGCGTCGGGGCGCGGATCGATCGAGATCGCGGTCTTGAACCAATCGATCGCGGCGTCCTTGTTGTGCGGCCCGGGGATCGCCTGGTAGGCGAGGCCGAAGTTGTAGGCGACCTCCGCGTCGTGTTTGAGGTTCCATGCCTGTTTCAGCGGCGGGATCGCCTTCTCGAATTCTTGGCGCGCGACGTAGAGCCGGCCGAGCCCTGCGAACGGGTTGAACATCGTCGGCGGATTGCTCGCGGCTTGATACGAGACGATCGCGAGGTCTTGGAACTTGGTATCGCCGGTCTTGACCGCGGTCGCTTCCGCGGCGCGGCCTAACGCGTCCAGATACTGCGGATCGGGATCGATGTCCTTCGCCGCGATCAGCTCTTTGCGCGCCTCGTCGAGCTGGCCGGCGGCGAGCAAGCCCTCGCCCTTGAGGTAGTGACCGGCGGCGTTGTCGGGGTCGGACGTGAGGATCGGATCGGCCTGCGCGGCGGCTTTCGCGATGTCGCCGGTGCGGGCGAAGAATCGGCCGGCGCGAATCCGCGCGGGAATCGGGACGGTTTTTGCCGCGACGAGCTGGTCGTACGCTTTCGCCGCATCGGCGTCTTTACCCGCGCTCTCCAGGCCGCGCGCGAGCTCGAGCGCGACGTCGGTGCGGTTCGGATCGATCGCGAGCGCGGCACGCAGCTGGTCGAGCGCGTCGTCGTGATGGCCTTGCGCTTCGAGCACCTTGCCGAGCTCGAGCTTCGGCTCGACGTCTTTGTCGAGCTCGAGCGACGCCTGGCGCAGGAACTTCTCGGCCTTTATGAGATCGCCGGTGGTGAAGTACGCGACGCCGAGCGACAGCGCGCGCTGCGGATCATTCTGTGCTTTGTCCTCGAGCGTGGCGAGCAGACCTTGCGCCCGGTCGCGATAGCCTTGCGCCTTGCCGTCGTTCGCGGCGTCCGAGGCCTTGGCCATCGCGCCGAGCTTCTCGACCGCGGCCATCGTCGGCGCGAGATCCAAGTCGCCGGCGGCCTTCGCGCCGCGGACGAACGCTTCGATCGCACCTGCGTCGTCGCCCTTGGCTTGCAGTAGTCGGCCCGTTACGAGCTCGAACTGCGCGCGTTGCAGCGGCGGCAGCTGACGCCCGTCGAGCGCTTTGAGCCGCGTGGCGGCGTCAGCTAGCTGGCCGCCATGGATGTCGAGATCGCAGAACACGAGCTGCGCTTGGACGTCATCGGGCGACTGCGTGATCGCCTTCGTGATCAGGTCGCGAGCGACTGAGGTCTTATTGTCGGCGAGCTCGACCTGCGCGAGCCCGGTGAGTGCCCCGACGTCCTGCGGGGTGATCGCGAGCGCGTTGTGGTAGTGACCGCGCGCGGCGTCGAGCTGACCGGCGGCCCTTTCGATGTCGCCGACGAGCGACCACGCGCGGGTGACCGCTCGGGGGTCGGCGCCCTTGATGTCCTTGCGGTTGAGGATCGCCATCAGCTCGGCATGGCGCTGCGCGGACTCGGCGGGAGGTGCGGCGGCGACCAAGCCCACCTGGGCACCGACGTGATCCTTCTCGAGCTCGAGGACCGCGGCGAAATCGGCGTGTGCGCCGTCGAGGTCGGCTTGGATCAGCTTCGTCGTGCCGCGCGCGTACAGCGCGGCGACCTTGACGACCGGGCCGGCCGCGATCGCCTGATCGAACGCCTTGTTCGCGGCGACGAGGTCGCCCTTTCGCATCCGCGCCCAGCCGAGATAGAGCAGCAGGTATGGATCCTTCGGGTTCGCCGCCAGCAGCTTCTGCAGCTTGACCAGCGCGGGATCGGCTTGTCCGGCGGCGAGGGCCGATAACACTTGCGCGCGATCGAGCTCCGGGCCGGTCACCCCATCCTCGAGCGCCTTCGCGATCATCTTCTTGCCGACCGCGATCCGCTGCGGGAGGTTGAGGCCGGTCTCGAGCGCCGCGGCGAGCGAACCCTCGGCGACGATGCCGAGCGCCTCGACGTTGCTATCGTCGAGCTCGAGCGCGTCGCGCGCGCTGTTGACCGCGCGTTGCCAGTGGTTCGCATCGGCTGCGAGCAAGGCTTCGTGCGCCGACTTCAGGTCGGTCGCGATCGCTTCGGTGCGCTGCCGAGCCGCGGCGTGGTGGCGGTAGAACATCCATCCGCCGGCACCGGCGACGACCACGCCGAGCGCGATCGTCGCGATCTTGCGCGAGCGTTGCGCGCGCCCGAGCTTTGCGCCGGCGGCGTCCTCGGCGGCCTTCTGCTTCGCGACCTTCTTCGGCGACTCCTTCGGCGCTTCGGGATGCGGCGCGTCGGCGAGCTCGAGCTGGAGATCCGCGCCCTTGTTCGCGCCGGCCAGCGGCGGTCCGATCCCGGCGTCGGACCTCGCAGCCGCGGACTTCGCCGCGGCGGAGCCGGGCTTCGGCGTCGTGTCGAACCGGATCGCCGGCTTCGACGGCGCCGACAGGTCGAGGTCGCCGAACGAGTCGACCGGCGTCGGCACCGGGATCGCGGCACCGGGGGACGCGAGGCCGAGATCGAGCTCGGGTCCCGATTCTTGCGCGAGCTCGAGCGGCTGTCCCGCCGATGACGGGCCGAGATCGAAGTCGAGATCACCGGGCGCGCGCGGCATCGGTCCCGCGCCCGACAGATCGATCGCCGCTTCGTCGCCCTGCGCGGTCGCTGGCGGCAGGTCGTCGAAGAACGTGTTGGCGACTGCCGGCTTCGCGGCCGGCGGCGACAGGTCGTCGAAGAAGCCCTTCGGGGCGACGTCGGTGGTCGACCTTGTGGATGCCGGTTGCGGCAGGTCGTCGAAGAAGCCCTTCGGGGCGACGTCGGTGGTCGACTTTGTGGATGCCGGTTGTGGCAGGTCGTCGAAGAAACCCTTCGGCGCGGGCAGATCTTCGTTGCCACGACCCGGTCGCGCCGGTTGCGGCAGGTCGTCGAAGAAGCCTTTCGGCGCGACATCGGTCGTGCCGCGAGCGCCGCCGGTCAGGGCGGGTTGCGGCAAGTCGTCGAAGAAGCCTTTCGGCGCCGGCAAGTCGACCGAGCCGGCACCGGCTTTCCCTCCGCCGGCGACGGGTGTCGGGAGGTCGTCGAAGAAGCCTTTCGGCGACGGTAGATCGGCGTCCGCGGGCCGCTTTGGCGTCGGCAGATCGACGAGATCGTCGTTGGGCTTTGCCGCCGGCGTTTGGCCCGGCGTCGCGGCGCGCTTCGGCGCCGGCAGATCCGAGATGCCAGCGACCGGCGGCTTGATCACCGGAATATTGGGGATGCCTTTGGCCGGCGTCGCGGTCCGCTTCGGCGCCGGCAGATCGGCGAGACCCGCCTTCGATCTCGACTCGCCGATCGGCGCGAGCAGATCGTCGACCTCCGCCATCCCCGGCTTGTCCTGCAGCCTCGCGCCTTTCGGTGCGGGCAGATCGGCGGCCGCGAGCGCGGACTTCGGCGCGGGCTTGGACTCCCCGGCGCCGCCGAGCGCGCTGGTCCGGCGCGGCGCGGGCAGGTCGGCGAGATCGATCACCGCGTCGCGCTTGGCGGGAACAGGCACAGGAATCGGCGGCGGGGGCGGACGCACTGGCGCGGGACCAACCGGCTTCGCGGGACCAACCGGCTTCACGCCGATCGGGATCGGGACTCGCGCCTTGCAGCTCGTGCAACTCGCGAACTTGGTCCCGGGCGGGACCTCGGCATCGGCGAAGCGGTTCAGCGTGCCGCACGCCGGGCAGGTCGCCTCGATCATCCGGCCACAATCATACCTCGGTCGACAGGGGATTGCCCCGTTCCGGGGGCCTCGTGAACGTGGGGCCCGACCCAAGGATTCGGCGGCCGTTTCGTTCCGAATTCCTGTTCTCGGTTCCCTGTGTTCCCGATCTACCGCGGCCGCGTCGCTCGCCCGCCTTGCAAGGCGCAACTCGCGAAGCCTCGGCTCCGTCGCCCAGGACCGGGCCTCGGCAGCAATCAGCAGCCGTGCATGGAGCTGAACGGATCGCAGGGAACCCGGCCCGGAGCAGCGGGCTTGGCGACCGCCTTGCCGACCGGCCGGGGATCGAAAGGATCGATCGCGTTGCGCGGCTGCGTGCCGGGGTCGAACTGGTCGTCGTCGTCGTCGGCCGGCCGGCGGTTCTTGCGGCCCGGGCCGCGCTTGCTGCCGTTCTCGATCGCCTTGCGCAGCTGGTTCTCGATCTTGCGCTCGATCGCGGGCAGCACGATCAGGACGCGCGCGGTCTGGGCCGGAGTCAGGATCTTTCGCAGATCTGCGATCCGGCGATCTTCAACATCGCGAAATCCGCGCTGGTTCGCGACCGCGTCATCGATCGCCCGGTCGATCGCGCGCGGGTCGCCGCCGGTGCTGGTGTCGTTGAGCCTGCGTTGGATTTCGGCTCGCGCGACCAGCAAGCGGTCGATCTCGTCGTCGTACTTGGCGAGCAGCGGGAACAGTCGTGCCACGGCCGCATCGTCGAGAGAGACTTGCTCGGTCAGCTGATACGCGCGGAGCTCGCGCAGCCGCTTCTTGATCGCTTCGCGCCGATTCAGCGCCGGGCCGGGATTGCCGGGATGCGCGCCCGCAGGCGGCCCCCCGTTCGGCGGCGTGTTACCAGGCTGCGCCGCCGCGATTCGGCCGCCGAATCCGACTGCGAGCGCCAACGCGATGACACCGAGCCGGATCACGTCTTCTTTCTCGCCAACCATTGTTCGGCGCGCGCGACCGCGGTGTCGTCGAGATCGTCGACCCAGCCGAGATCGGACGCCGGCAAGATGCCATCGGTCGCCGCGGTGTCATCGGTATCGAACGCGGTGCGAGCATCATCGTCGAGGGCATCGAGTGCGCTATCGAGCTCGTCGTCATCGGCGTCGAGCACGTCGCCGTCGAGCCATACCGCATCGTCGTCGACCACCGGCGGGGCAACCGCAGGAGGCGGCGGCTTGACGACCTGGGTGTGCGGCGCCCGTGCAACCTCGCCCGTCTCCGACGGCTCGTGCGTCGTCGCCGGATGATGCAACCACAACGCGAGCGCCGCGGTCGCCACGCACGCGGTGCCGAGCGGCACGGCAAGCCACGCAAAGTGGCGGCGCCACCACGGCTGCGGAAGCTCGTCGCCGACCGCCTGCCGGATCGAGCGCTCGAGCGCCTGCCAATCCGGCTCTTCGCCGAGCGCCGGCAACGCGCGCACCCGCTCGACCAGCGCGCGCTCGTCCGGCGTTAGCTCGGTATCGGTCTCGTTGTTCGTGCTCTGGCTCATTCGTCCGCCCCAGCTTGACCCAGGATGTCACGCAGGCGTTTAACCGCGTAGTGAAAGTTAACTTTGGCCGTGTTCTCCGAGCAATCGGCGAGCTCGGCAACCTCTTTGAACGCTAGGTCGTCGAACACGCGCAGCTCGAGCACGAGCTTTTGTTTCGGCGGCAGCTGAGCGATCGCGGCGCGCAACCGAGCGCTGTCTTGATCGCCCGAGATCTGCGCGGCAGCCATGCTGGGTGCGACGAGCGCATCGTCGGCGATCTCGGTCGGCTGCTCTCGGCGATGATCGCGCAACCACGACAGCGCGCAGTTGATCGCGATGCGATACAGCCAACTGCGGAGCGACGACGCGCCGCGAAACGCGGCCAAGCCCTTGTACGCGCGGACGAACGCCTGCTGCGCGACATCGGCGGCATCGGCGTCACTCCCGACGTAGCGCCGCGCGATCCGCCACACGCCCTTTTGATGTTTGCGGACGAGCTGATCGAACGCGGTGCGGTCACCCGCGCGAAACTGCACGGCGAGCTCGAGGTCGGGATCGTCGGCCGGATTCACGTGCGCGACGATCCCGTCGAGGGTGGCCAGGGCTTCCACGGTTGGTTTGACCCCGAGCTCGGTGCAGCCGTTAAACCCGTCGCCAAGCCCCCTCGATCATTGCTATTTCCTGACATAAGGTAGGGCATGCTCGACCCAGCCCGGATGGATGACGTGCTGCGCCGCGGAGGCGATGTTGCCACGGCCGTAGCCGCCTGGAAGAGCCTCGACGAACGTCGCCGCAAGCTCCAAGGCGATCTCGACACCCTACGCCAGCAGCGCAACGCGGCCAACGAGCGGATGGCCAAGCTCGACAAGAAGTCGCCCGAGTTCGCGGCGGCGCGCGACGAGCTCCGCGCGCTATCCGGGAAGATCAAAGACGGCGAAGCCGAGCTCGGCGCGATCGAAGTCGAGAGCTCCGATCGGTTGATGACGATCCCGAACGCCCCGCACGCGAGCGTCCCCGACGGCGCGAGCGAAGCCGACAATCCGGTGCTGCACGTTTGGGGCGACAAGCCGGCCTACTCGTTCACGCCGAAGCCGCACTGGGAGCTCGGCGAGGCGCTCGGCATCCTCGACTTCGCGGCCGGGACCAAGATCGCGGGTGCGCGCTTCACCGTGCTGCGCGGCGCGGCGGCCAAGCTGACGCGCGGCCTCATCAACTACATGCTCGATCTCCACATCGCCGCCGGGTACGACGAGATCTGGCCGCCGGCGATCATCCGGCGCGCGTCGCTGCGCGGCACCGGCCAGCTGCCGAAGTTCGAAGCCGACTTGTTCCGGCTCGCCCTGCCGCCGAGCCCGGACGACGACCCAGACAACGATCTATTCCTGTCGCCGACCGCGGAGGTCCAGGTCACGAACCTTCACGCCGACGAGATCTTCGAGCCCGGCACGCTGCCCACGAAATACGCGGCCTATGCGCCGTGCTTTCGTGCGGAAGCGGGTGCTCACGGCAAAGACACGCGCGGCCTGATCCGCCAGCACCAGTTCGACAAGGTCGAGCTCGTGAAGTTCACGACTCCGGACGCCAGCTACGCCGAGCTCGAAGCGCTGCGCAGCGACGCCGAGCGCGTGCTCCAGGGCCTCGGCTTGCATTACCGCGTCGTCACGTTATGCACCGCGGACCTCAGCTTCACCGCGGCCAAGACCTATGATCTCGAAGTCTGGCTGCCCGGCCAAGACGCCTATCGCGAGATCTCGTCGTGCTCGTGCTTCGAGGACTTCCAGGCGAGGCGAGCCAAGATCCGCTACCGGCCCGTCGCCGGTGACAAGCCGCGCCCGGTCCACACACTCAATGGCTCCGGCATCGCGATCGGCCGCACGCTGGTCGCGATCCTCGAACAGTACCAGCGAGCCGACGGATCCGTCGGCATCCCGCCGGCACTCGTCCCCTACGTCGGCACGTCTGAGATCTTGAAGCCTTAGCCGGGGACGGTGTTCGCTCTGTCAACCGGCCTACCCAGGGACGGTGTTCACTTTGACAACCTCGCGCTCGGACAAACCCGTTCAGTGATCGCCTCTTAGCTGGGGACGGTGTTCACTTTGACAACTTACTCGGTCGGCGAAAGTTGTCCCTCGATCGCGCTTTACAAGGCGTTTCGGATCCCTATACTGCCGCCCTGCCTCTAGGACCGCCTGGAGGAGTGGCCGAGTGGTCGAAGGCAGCGGTCTTGAAAACCGCCGAGCGCAAGCTCCGGGGGTTCGAATCCCTCCTCCTCCGCTAAGCTTGATAATCGAATAGTGTCACGCAAGTATCTTAAGCGGGCGTCGCGTCGGCGACCCACGCTATGGTTTGGCACCGACTGCCGAGGAGAGATGGCCGAGTGGCTGAAGGCACCGGTTTGCTAAACCGGCGTACTGGGGATTCTGGTACCGAGGGTTCGAATCCCTCTCTCTCCACGCTGTGAGGATCCGTAGCTCAATGGATAGAGCACCGGTCTACGGAACCGGGGGTTAGAGGTTCGACCCCTCTCGGATCCGCGATGCCGCTCGATGATGATCAACGATGGATGACGGTCGCGCTTGAAGAAGCGCGAGCGGCTGCTGCGACCGGCGACGTGCCGGTCGGCGCGGTCATCGTCGCGAACGGCGCGATCATCGGTCGAGGGCGTAATCGCCGCGAGCTCGATCGCGATCCCACGGCTCACGCCGAGGTGGTCGCGCTCCGCGATGCGGCGCAGCAGCTAGGGCATTGGCGAGTCGAGGCGACCTTGGTCGTCACGCAAGAGCCGTGCTCGATGTGTGCGGGAGCGATCGTCAACGCCCGCATCAAACGATTGGTATTCGGTTGCACGAATCCCAAAGCCGGCGCGGTGACCACACTGTTTCAGCTGGTCACCGACCCTCGACTCAATCATCGCGTCGAGGTGGTCGGCGGAGTTCTCGCCGCCGAGTGTTCCGCGGAGCTCACGAGGTTCTTCACCGAGCTTCGCCGCGGACCGAGCTACGAGCCTTAGTTCTGGAGGAGTGTCCGAGTGGCCGATGGTGTCTGATTCGAAATCAGATTTGCGCAAGCAACGGGGGTTCAAATCCCTCCTCCTCCGCAAAAATCCTGTTCCCTGTTTTCTGACCTCTGATTTCGCTCCCACGACCGGGCTCTCCGTTTCGAGCTGACTTCCGATGTAGTCCCTCGGCCGCGCTCGTTCGAGCTGCGACTTCTGATTCTGCCCTCGGCGGTCTCGTTCGTTTCGAGCTGCGACTGCGATTCCAAGGAGGGGTGACCGAGTGGCCGAAGGTGCACGATTGGAAATCGTGTGTATCGCAAGGTACCGAGGGTTCGAATCCCTCTCCCTCCGCCGATGTCGTTGCGGGCTGTCGATGCTTGCGTGAGTTTTATGGTCCCGGGTGACGCGACGGCTGTGAACCCCGCCAGGCCCGGAAGGGAGCAACGGTAGCGGACATAGCGGGTGCCTGGGGCCACCTATCCAACGAGCGACGACCACGTAGTCGTCGCTCGTTACCTTTTTCGGGTTACGTTTACCGGGCGTGATTCGCACAGCTGTTGCCGTCCTCATCACGACCGCCGCCGGCGCGTGCTCTTCCGGAGGCGCCGCGAAACCAGTCGACGAAGCGGCCAAGTCGGTCGTCGCGACGACCGCGAAAGGCTCTGCCGGTGGGTTTTCCGCGGGCTTGAGCGCCGAGCTCGGCGGCTCGGCGGGATCGGCGACGGGATCGGCGACGGCGACGGGATCGGCGACGGCGACGGGATCGGCAGCGGCGACGGGATCGGCGACCGCGACGGCATCGGGATCGGCGACGGGATCGGCAGCGGCAACGGGATCGGCAGCGACCCCGGTGGCACCACCTCCGCCTGTCAAGATGACGCCCGAGCTTGCCGCGATCAAGTTCGAGCTGCTGCCGAACTGGGATCGCGATGTCGCCGCGGCGGCCACGTTCTCGCTCAACGTCAAAGTGCCGAAGACCGCAGAGATGCGCACGTTCGCGTTCAACTACGGCTACGAAGACCCGAAGGCGCCGTCGGATCGCGACGCGTACAAGAAGTGGCTCGCCGACACCAAGACACTCACCGTGACCCTCGATCGCCAGCGCGGTGCAGCGTGGTACCTCGAAGGCACCGACGGCAATGGCAAGCCGGCGTTTCGATTCCTCGTGACCTACGGCGGCAAGCACCTGATCTGTTACGGCTCGCTCTACAAGGACCCGGCGGACAATCCGCTCGGCGATATTCGCGACGAGACCGTGGTACAGGCCAAGAAGATCTGCGAGTCGCTGGCGTTGTAGCGACAGACTCACCGGGTATAGTGCCGACGGAATCGGCATGTCGTATCTGGTCCTCGCACGCAAATATCGACCGACCTCGTTCGCCGAGGTCGTCGGGCAAGACCACGTCACGCGTACGCTGCGCAATGCGTTCGCGACCGACCGCGTGCACCACGCGTTGCTGTTCACGGGGCCTCGGGGCTGCGGCAAGACCACGCTCGCGCGGATCGTCGGCAAGGCGCTCAACTGCGAGCGCGCTCCCGCACACGGCACCGCCGATCCGTGCGGGGAGTGCAACGCATGCCTCACGATCGCGAACGGCAGCGCGGTCGACTACATGGAGATGGACGGCGCCTCGAACCGCGGCATCGACGCGATTCGCGAGCTGACCGAGGCGGTTCGCTATCAGCCGGCGATGCTTCGCAAGAAGGTCTACGTCATCGACGAAGTCCACATGCTCACGACCGAGGCGTTCAACGCGCTGTTGAAGACGCTCGAGGAACCACCGCCGCACGTCACGTTCGTGCTCGCGACGACCGAGCCGCACAAGCTGCCGAACACCATCCTGTCGCGTTGCCAGCGCTACGACTTCAAGCTCGTGCCGGCGACGAAGCTCGCCCAGCACCTGACGCAGATCTTCGGCGCCGAGAAGCTCTCGGTCGAGCCGGCGGCGGTCGGCCTGATCGTGCGCGAGTCCGGCGGCAGCGTGCGCGATGCGCTATCGATCGGCGATCAGGTGATCTCGTTCGTCGGTAACGCCACGATCAGCGAAGCGCTGGTCGCCGAGGTCTTGGGCGTCGCGGATCGCACGCTGACTCGCGGGCTCGTGCGCGCGCTCGCCGATGGTGATGCCGGCGCGGCCCTGTCGCTGGTCGAGTCGGCGGTCGAGCGCGGGGTCGACGAGGTTCAGCTCGCGCGCGCGATCGTGCGTTACTTGCGTGACCTCGCGGTCATCCAAGCGACCGACGGCGGCGCGCAGCTGCTCGCGCTCGACATGTCGGACGAAGAGCGCGCCGATCGCAAAGCCGAAGGCCAGCAGATCGGCCGCGCGCGAGTCGCGCAGATGTTCGATCGCATGCTGCGGTGTTGCGACGAGCTCGGCAAGACGGTGCAGCCGCGGCTCGTGCTCGACTGCGCGCTGATCGACCTCGCGACGATCGAGCCGCTCGTCCCGCTCGGTGATCTGATCGAGAGGCTCGGCGAGCTCGAGGCGAAGCTCGCGCGCGGCGGAGCGAGCGCGACTCGCGCGGCGCCATCATCGGGCGAAGGGGGCGGCGCGCGGCCGAGCGCGAGGCCGACCGTCGCGGATTCGCCGTCGGCGAAGAAGCCATCGGCATCGGCATCGGCATCGCCACCGAGCCCGAGCCCGAGCCCGACAGGATCGCCTACGCCGAAGAACGTTGGGGTTAGCCCGAGCCCGACAGGATCGCTTACGCCGAAGAACGTTGGGGTTAGCCCGAGCCCGACAGGATCGCTTACGCCGAAGAACGTTGGGGTTAGCCCGAGCCCGACAGGATCGCTTACGCCGAAGAACGTTGGGGTTAGCCCGAGCGGACCGGTGCCGACGATCGCGAAGACCGCCGCGGGCAGCGGGCCGCACGACGAGCCGATGAACGCCTGGAAGACCGTGCTGACCGAGCTCGAGACGCGGCGGAAGTTCTCGCTGTTCGGCTACTACCAACCGGCGCGAGTGATGAAGTGGGGCAAGGGCGAGCTCGAGCTCGGATACCCGATCGCGGTCGCGCACACCGGAGAGATGGCGAGCGAGAAGACCAGCATCGACGAGCTCGCCGCGGTGATGAAAGAGCTCGGCTTCGACGTCAAGATCACGGTGCGGTTGCTCGATGCGAGCGAGTCGACCGGCACCAGCGCGCGCTCGGTGCTCGAGGCATCGCACGAGACCAAGCATCAAGAGCGGACCAAGCGCGAGGCCGAGGCGCGCGAGCACCCGATGACGAAGCACGTGTTGCAGACTTTCGGAGCGCAGATCAAGGAGATCAAGACCGATGTCTAACGGCAAAATGCCCGATTTGAACGCGCTGATGAAGCAAGCGCAAAAGCTGCAGACCGACGTCGCGAAAGTTCAAGAGGAGCTCGCGAAGACCGAGTGCGATGGCGCGGCCGGCGGTGGGATGGTCACGGCGACGGTCAACGGCCAGTTCGAGGTCGTACGCGTCAAGATCGACAAGTCGGTCGTCGATCCGAACGACATCGGCATGCTCGAAGATCTGGTCACCGCTGCGGTGAACGCCGCGGGTCAGAAGGTGCGCGAGGTCAGCAAAGAGCGGATGTCGTCCGTGATGGGCGGCATGGGCGGGTTACCGGGTATGCCGGGCATGTTCTAAGTCAACGTTGACGTTGACCTGAACTTGAACTTGAACCCCACCGTCGACATGAACGTGATCGATCTTGTCTCGAACGCGGGTCGCGAACGTCGGCCATCGAGCGGGACATCGTCGAGCGGCGAGGTGCAGATCGTGGACGAGTACGTGCACGTGACACGTGCACGTGCACGTGCACGTTCGGAACAACGTCGAGGTCGAGGGTGGCGTTCAGGTTCACGTCAACGTCAAGGTTTGGGCTGAGCGATGGACCCGATCCGACGCTTGGTACAGGAGCTCGCCCGGCTGCCGGGCATTGGCGAGAAGTCCGCGACCCGGCTCGCGTTCCATCTGATCCGAACCAATCGGCAACAAGTTCACGACCTCGCGCAGGCGCTGGTCGATGTCACAGACAAGATCCGGCTGTGCTCGGTCTGCATGAACATGACCGAGACCGACCCGTGCGCGCTGTGCAGCGACGTGAGGCGGGAAGCCGAGACGATCTGCGTGGTCGCAACCCCCTCGGACGTCATCGCCATCGATCGCGGCGGCCACTATCGCGGCCGGTATCACGTGCTGCACGGTCTATTGTCGCCGCTCGAGGGGATCGGCCCAGATGACTTGCGAATCGCCGAGCTGATCCGTCGGCTGCCGGGAACTCCCGACTCGACCCCGGTGCGCGAGGTCATCCTGGCCACCAGCCCCAGCGTCGACGGTGAAGCGACCGCGATGTACATCGCGCGAGTGGTCAAACCACTGGGCGTACGGGTTTCCCGCATCGCGACAGGACTACCTGTCGGTGGCGAGCTCGAGTATTCGGACCAGGCGACGATCGCACGCGCTTTGGCCGGTCGCGCCGCGATTTGAAGGCCCAAGAGTTGAACGAATTCCACGAGGTTGCTACCGTGGCTCGACGGCGGACAGTCGAGGCTCAGGGGCCCCGGCGACCCGGCCAAGGAGCCTATCGGCGATGACCCAACAGCTCGTCATGTACGAGGAGGAGCTCACGCAGATCACTGCGATCTGCGAAGTCCTCCAGCGCGACTCCAACGCGAGGGCGGTGCTTGTCATCGACAAGAACGGTCAAGCGTTCGCGAACGCCGGTGAAGTCGAACAGCTCGACATCACCTCTCTGTCGTCGCTGACCGCCGGCAACGTCGCCGCGACCGGGGCGATCGCGTCACTGCTCGCCGAGAAAGAATTCGCGGGGCAATTCCTCGAAGGTCAGAAGACGAGCTATCACGTGTCGATCATCGGCCAGCGCGTCATCATGGTCGTGTTGTTCGACGAACGGTCTTCGCTTGGGTTGGTCCGGTTGCGCGTTCGCAAGGCGAGCACGGAGCTGGTCAACGTGCTCGACCAGCTCGCGAAGAAGGCGGCGTCTGGGACTCAGCCGTCGGTGTTCTCGGAGATCACAGACGACGACATCGACAACCTGTTCAACGACTAGGCGCGCGAATCAATGAGCTTCATCAACTACTCGTCGCGCGAGATCAACTGCAAGATCGTCTACTACGGCCCCGGCTTGTGCGGGAAGACGACGAACCTCCAGTACATCTACAACAAGACGAACCCCGAGGCGAAGGGCAAGATGATCTCGCTCGCCACGGAGACCGAGCGCACGCTGTTCTTCGACTTCCTGCCGCTGTCGCTCGGCGAGATCCGCGGCTTCAAGACCCGGTTCCACCTGTACACCGTCCCCGGTCAGGTGTTCTACGACGCGAGTCGCAAGCTGATCCTGAAGGGCGTCGACGGCGTCGTGTATGTCGGTGATTCGCAGATGGAGCGCATGGAAGCGAACATCGAGTCGCTCGACAACCTGCGCCAGAATCTCCAAGAGCAGGGCTACGACCTCGACAAGCTCCCGTACGTCGTCCAGTACAACAAGCGCGACCTGCCGAACGCGATCCCGATGACCGAGCTCGAAGAAGCGCTCAACCCGACGAAGGTGCCCGCGTTCGAGGCGGTGGCACCGAAGGGCGTCGGCGTGTTCGATACGCTGAAGGCAGTCGCGAAGCTCGTGCTCACCGAGCTACGAAAGGGCTCGTGATGGCTCAGGCCGCGTTGGATCGTCCCCGGTTCCGGCAGGATCTGGTCGCCGAGCCGATCGACGACAACGGCGCGAAGTTCATCGACGTCGCCGATCCCGACAGCGGCCACGTGTTTCGTTTCTACGAAGTCGAGTACTCGCTCGCGTGCGCGATGGATGGCGAGCGCGATATCGCCGGCATCTGTCGCTGGGCGCAAGAAGAGCTCGGCGTGTCGCCGACGCGTGGTCGAAGTTCGCAACGTGATCGCCACGCTCGGCGATCTCGGGTTTATTGAAGGCGGAGCGGCCGGAGCCGCGGTGTCGGCGCCGATGCGCGCGCCCGCGTCCGCGATCGAGGCGCCGCCGCCGGTGAACACGATGCCGGGCCCAGGCATCATCGCGAAGCCGCCGACGCAACGGTCACCCGCCGCGCAGGCGCAACGCCCGGCCGCGGTCGCCGCGCACGATGACGAGCTCGCGATCGGCGTGGTCACCGGCAAGGGTCGCGCAGCACCGCCGCTACCCGCGTCCGAGGTCGAGCTCGGCCATGCCGGTAGCTCGCGCGAGGAGACCGTCGTCGACGGCGCGCCGGCCGCAGACTTTGCGCTCGGGGCACCCGGTGCGGGCGCTCCGCGCCGGCCCGAGGTGCATCAGAGCGAGGACATCCCGCTCGGGATGTCGGGCCGGATGTCCGAGCCCGAGATCGAGCGCGTCGCGCAGGTGTCCGATGTCTCGCTCGACCTCAGCGACCACATCGCGGTGGGCAAGGACGACGTCAAAGAAGCCGTTCGCCAGTCGCAAGTCATGCGCGCGGTAGATGTCCCGAAGGATCTGCTCGACGCGCTCGAAGGCGCCGAGGAGCCGAAGCCGGTCGGCGGCGTGGCCGCCAGCCGGCAGCACCGGCGAACGCGCGGCGCGGTGCAGGCGATAAGCCGGCGACACGGCCGAGCGTACCACCCGCGCGTCCGACGCCGCCGCCAACCCCGATCAACCCGCAGGTCGTCGCCGCCGCGGCGTCTCATGCGAGGGCGGCCGACGCCGCAGCGGCGCGAGGTGCCGAAGCTGCGCGCGCCAAGCCGGTTGCCCACGAAGCCGCGAAGCCAGCAGTCGCGCTGCCGAAGCAGCCGGTCGCAAAGCCGGCGACCGCTGCTCCGATCGCTCCGACCGCACCCAAGCCGGGTACCAGCCCCGTGCTCGTCGGCGTGTTGGTCGTCGTCATCGTCGCGGCTGCGGCGTTCTTCGTCTATCGCTTCATGTTCGCGAAGACCGAAGGTGCGGCGACGGCGCAACAAACCTCGGCGCCCGTGCAGCCGAAGGTACCGCCACCGCCCGCGCCGCCACCGGCCGAGATGCATCCGTTGACCGCCGAACAGGCGCCAGCCATCGAGCTCAAGGCGATGACGACCGGCACGGTCGAGACGATCGTCGCGACCGGCACCGAGGTCAAAGCCGGCGACGTCGTCGTGCGACTCGCGGGAGGCAAGCCAATCGAGGCCGACGTCGCCGGGATCGCGAAAGACATCGACAAGAGGTATCAACCCGACGTCGACGCGGCTCAGAAGGAGCACGACGCGGTGCAAGCCGGCGGTAGCAAGAGCGCGATCGCGTCTTCCGACGCGAAGCTAGCCGAGCGCACGAAGCGGCTCGACGACGCCCAGGGCAAGCTCAGCGCGAAGAAGTCGGAGCTCGAGAAGTATCTGATCAAGTCCGCGACCGACGGAAAGGTCACTGCGAACGCGAAGGCGGGCACTCACGTCAACCCGGCCGATGTGATCGCGACCGTATCGCAAGCGCCGGTGCTTACCGCGCAGTTCGCCGCGAAGCCGGGCTCGTCGGTCGGCGAGCAGCCGATCACGCTCGTCGCGAAAGGCGGCTCGAAGTTGACGTGCTCGGTCGTGCAGCTGACCGCCGAAGTCTTGAAGGTCACGTGCCCGGCGAACGCGGCTCCGGCAGGGACGCAGGTCGCGATCGACGGCCCGGTGCCCACCAGTGGCGGTGGCGCACCAGCACCGGCACCGGCGCCTGCACCACCGCCGGCGCCTGCACCACCGCCGGCGCCCGCACCCGCACCTGCGCCGCACGCACCTCACGCACCTCACGCTCCGGCCCAGCACGCAAACGTTCAACCCAAGCCGCGGGCGCCCGCGACCGCGCCGACCGCGCCACCTGGTCCGGCGCCTGCTCCGGCACCGGCGCCTGCTCCGGCACCCGCGCCTGGCCCGGCTGGCAGCGACGCTCCCGCGCCGTAGGAGTCGGGGCGGCGCGGCTCGACACGCGCGCCGACATCACCACGGCACCGAGTCGAGTCGCCGGCCGCGGCACCCCAGTCGACAAAAGCGACAGCGTCACCCGAGCGCGGCGAGCGCGACGGTGATGCGCGAGAACACGCCGGCGGTACTCGCGGTCGCGCAGACATCGAACAACGCCGCATCGGAGAAGCCGGTCGCGCGCAGCGCCGCGAAGCTCGCATCACCGAGCCGCCACGGTGCGAGCGTGACGAGCTCGGCGAGCGCACGCAGCGCGTCTTCGAGCGGGTTCGCGGTCAGATCGCCGGGCGGCGAGATCGAGCCATCGCCGAGCCAGGTCGCGACCCAGCGCGCGATCAGCGTGCGCTGCCGCCGGGTCAACGGCGCATCGCGTTCGAACATGTAGGTTCGCCATTCGGCGAGCGTCGCGAGCGTCGCGATCCGACTGGCGAGATCGAGGGCGGGCTTGCCGACGACGAGGCGCGGCGCTGCGGCGAGCGCCGGCACCGTTGCATCGACCGCAGGCGGCGCGTGCAGGACCTGGTAGTCGAGCGAGACGCCGACCGCATCGGCGATTCGGTTCAGATGGCCGAACAACGAGCCGAGCGCGATGACTTGCAACACATCGTCGCCGCCGAGGCCGTCGCCGTGCCAGCGTTCGAGGTGCGCTCGCGACAGCTGCCACGGTGCGTCGCAGACGATCGCGGCGAGCTCTGCGATCGCGCGCAGCCGCGGCACCGGCCATGACCGTCCGGGCTCGCGCGGATCCGCGATCACCGCGAGCGCAAGGGCGTCGTCACCGAGCGCGACACGCAGAAACTCTGCGTGACAGCTCGTTCAATAAAAACATTGATTCAAGCGCGAGGTCGTCGCGTTGACCAGCTCGCGCTCCGGCCACGACAGCGGCCCGGTGCCGTTCAACGTCGACGACGTCAGGAACACCTTCGGAATCAGCTCGGGATCGAGGCTGTGAGCGACCACGATGCCGGGTGCGCCGCCGTGTGCCGGTCGATACGTCGGCGGCAGCGGTCGCTGCAGCATGCGCTCGTAGATCTCGCGCAACTTCCCGGTCGACTCGGGATGCGAGGTGGTCGCGAGCGCCATCACAGCACCTTGAGCGAGTGCACCGCGAAGTGCGGCCCCATCATCGCGAAGCCCATCTCGTGCTTGTCGACCTTGCCTTCGACCTCGGCGCGGACGCCGTCTTTCAGACCCTCGAGCTTGCCGGTCAGCCGGTAGTGGTCGCCGGAGTCGGCTTTGAGCAGCCAGTGTCCGCCCTCGACATCGCTACGCACGATCGTCCCCGTGAGCTTCATGACCGAAGGATAGCTCACCGCACGAGCCCTCGCGACAGTTCCCTGTCCCCGCCGACCAGACGCGGTGGTTTCGAGCGTCTCTAGTAGGTCAGCGCGTCGACGACGTAAGACTCGACGGTCAGCGGCTGCTCGTAGATCTCGCCGCTGTAGAGGAAGCGATAGCGCGCGTAGTTCTCGGTCACCTTCTTCATGTACTCGCGCGTCTGGGTGTACGGGACGAGCTCGACCAGCTCGTCGATGTCCTTGTCGCGGTGCTGATCGAGCCACTTCATGACCGGCTTGGGACCGCTGTTGAACGAGCCCGCGCCGATCGGAATCTGATGCTTGAACTTCGCGAGCAAGTGGCCGATGTACCAGCTCCCGGTTTGAATGTTGTAGGCGGGCTCGTACAGCTTGCCGGCGTCGTACGGAATGCCGAGCGCGGTCGCGACCCGCTTCGTCGTCGGCGGAATCATCTGCAACAGCCCCTGCGCATCCGCATACGACAGATCGTGCGGATCGAAGCCGCTCTCCTTGCGCATGATCGAATAGAGATAACCCTCGGGGTTCTGGCCGAGTGCTTGATACTTCTCGATCAGCTCGCGATACGCCCGTGGATAGGCGTTCTCCCACCAGCGTCGCGCGTCGGCCTCGGGAGGCCCGTCGAGCGCGCTGCCCGAGTAGCTGACCGCGAGCATCCACGGCCGATTGTAGTTGCCGGCTTTGCGATAGCGATCGAGCAACATCGCGAACGCGGCGGCGTGATCGTGGCGCTTCAGGAAGCCGCGCTCGTCGCGGGCGAGCTCGAACCCGGCGTCGACGCCCATCCCCGCGGCGATCAGCTCGTCGGCGCGCCGGATCAAGTCGTCGTTGGCCAGCGATTCGTCGACGGCCGCCGCGAGCTTCGGGCCTTTCGGCGCGACCTGATCGCCGAACGGCCCGATCGGCCGGTTCATCTGCGCGAGGCGCGCGCGCGACAGCAGCGCGTACCACGAGAACGGATAGCGCGTGACGACCTCGCGATAGTCGGCGACGCCCCGGGCTTCGTCGCCGAGGCGTTGCTCGATCCGGCCGAGCCAGTAGCGGGCCTTGCCGGCTTCGAGCGCGCCGGTCCGCGCCGCGAGCGCCTCGAGCCGGAGCTTCGCCGCCGGGAGGTCGCCGAGAAAATAGTGCGACATGCCGAGGAACCACAGCGAGTCGTCGACCCACTTGCCGTGTGGATACTTTGCGAGCGACTGCTCGAGCGGGGCGATCGCCTCCTTGTAGTGCCCGCGATTGAACTCGAGCCAGCCGGAGAGGAACTGCGCCTCGGCGGCGTACAGCGTGCTCGGATAGGCCGCGACGACCTTGTGGTACCAGGCGATCGCGTCGTCGTCGTGATCGGCGCGACTCAGCGCTCGCGCGCCGTGGAACATCGCCTCGACCGCGTGGCTGCCGACCTTGTTCGCGACGCCGAGCAGCAACGCGCCCGCATCGCCGTAGCGCCGCCGCATGTCGAACAGCGTCTCGCCGAGCCAGTAGTCGCGGTCGGTCTTGACCGCGTCCGGCGCGTCGTCGCCGACCAGCGCGAGCTCGACGACGGCTTGATCCCACAGGTGCGCGGCCGTGAGCTGCTCGGCGCGCGCGACGCGTTCGGCGCCGGTGAGCGGTGCGCCGCCGAGCGCGAGCATCTTCGCCTCGGCCGCCGCGGCGAGCGGGTGCGACGGATGCGCGACGACGAGCGCGCGATACGCGGCGGCGTCGTTCGCGACCTCGGCGATGCGGTACATCGCGGTGCCGACATCGCCCGCGTCTTCGGCGTTCGCCGCGGTGATCAGCTTCGCGTACGCCTTCGCCGCGGCCTGTCGATCGTTGCGCAGCCACGCGCAATCGGCGAGGCGCCACGGCAGCTCCGCCGCGAACCTCGACCCGGTGACCTTGCGCGCCTTGCGAAACGCCGCTTCAGCGGTCGCCGCATCGCCGCTGCGCAGCGCGACCATGCCGCGCAACCACCACAGATAGTCGCGGTTCGCGACGTGCGTCACTTGCGCGAGCTCGCTGCGTGCGGTCGCGAGATCACCGGCGTCGTACGCGCGAAACGCCGCGCCGAGGTGCGCCGCCGGGGCCGCGTGCCCGGTGGCGACCGAGCCGGCGACGACTACTGCGATCAAGATCGCGCGCATCACTACTCCTAAACCACCTGGATTCACGGCGGGAGTTTCCGGCACGAGCGCGTGTCTCGGCGCTGTAACGGCAAGGCGAGCAGATCGCTGAGCCGAAACGCGCTGTGCGCGGCTCCCAGGTTTGACTACCGGCGCCGAGGGCGTCGCCCATCCGACCGTAACCACCTGTGGAGCCTGCCATGAAGAAGATCAGCAACAAGAAGCTTTTGCTCGCCAGCACGACCGTCCGCGTCCTCGACGGCGATCAGCTCGATGGCGTCGGCGGTGCCGGCGGCGCGGTCCCGACCACGACGATCTACCGCCGCAGCGCGATCTCGAACGAGACGATCGCGTGCCGCCGCGGCACCGTGCGCGCGAACGCGACCGCGCGCTGCATCCTGCCGCCGGGCTGAGCTTGCGTTCGCCGCTCCCGTGATTAGCCTGAGCGGGTGTTCCGCCGAGACTGGCTGCAGCGTCTGATCGAGCAGATCGCGGAGTTCGTCGGCAAGGCGACGGGCTTTATCGACAAGTCCAAGTACGAGTCGGCGCTCGAGACGGTCGCGCGCGGCTGGGCCGACGTGCTGGGCGTGCCCCGCGAGCTCGTCGATCGGGTCGATCCGCCGACCCTCGCCGAGCTGTTGCGCGAGCCGGCGAAGATGCGCGCCGGCGCCGAGCTGCTGACGGTCGAGGCGCGCGCGTACGCCGGTAAGGGCGATCCGCTCCACGCCGCGCTGTGCTACCGCCGCGCTTACGAGCTGTACCTCGAGGCGCGGGCGCTGGATCCGACCGACGGCGACGATGCCGCGCTGCTCGAGCTGTCGCGGTTCGTGCCACCGAGCGAGGTCCACGCGCGCTACCGCTGAGTTTCGGCGTATAAAGCCCGCGATGGCTTACGCGGGGCTCGACTACTACGCGATCGACGAGCTGTACACGAACGAAGAGCGGCTCGTCCGCGACACCGTGCGCGAGCTCGTCACGTCGCGGATCATGCCGTCGATCGGCAAGCACTGGTCGGCCGGGACGTTTCCGCACGAGCTCGTGCCGGTGTTCGGCGAGATGGGCCTGCTCGGGCCGTCGCTCACCGGCTACGGCTGCCCCGGGATCTCGCCGTCGGGCTACGGGTTGATCTGCCAGGAGCTCGAGCGCGGCGACTCGGGGATTCGCTCGTTCTGCTCGGTCCAGAGCTCGCTCGTGATGTTTCCGATCTGGGCGTTCGGCTCCGAGGAACAGAAGCAGCGCTGGTTGCCCGAGCTCGCCGCCGGTCGCGCGATCGGCTGCTTCGGGCTGACCGAGCCCGACTTCGGCTCGAACCCGAGCGGGATGTTGACGACCGCGACCAAGACGCCGGGCGGCTACCGCCTCAACGGCACGAAGCGGTGGATCACGAACGGCTCGGTCGCGCACGTCGCGCTGGTGTGGGCCAAGCTCGACGGTAGAGTCCACGGCTTTCTCGTGCCGACCCAGACCAAGGGCTTCACCGCGCGCGATATCCACGGCAAGTGGTCGCTGCGCGCGAGCGTGACGAGCGAGCTCCACCTCGAGGACGTCGAGGTCGGCGAGGACGCGCTGCTGCCCGGCGTGTCCGGGATGCGCGGCCCGCTGTCGTGCTTGTCGCAAGCGAGGTTCGGCATCTGCTACGGCGCGGTCGGTGCGGCGATGGCCTGCTACGACGAAGCGCTCGGCTACGCGAAAGATCGCGTGCAGTTCTCGAAGCCGATCGCGGGCTATCAGCTCGTGCAACAGAAGCTGGTGACCATGGTCAGCGAGATCACGAAGGCGCAGCTGCTGTGCTGGCGACTCGGCAAGCTCAAGGAGGCCGACAAGCTTCAAGCGGGTCAGATCTCGCTCGCGAAACGCAACAACGTGTCGATCGCGCGCGACATCGCCCGCGATGCACGCGACATCCTCGGCGCGAACGGCGTCACCGACGAGTATCAGTGCGGGCGCCACATGCTGAACCTCGAGTCGGTCTACACCTACGAGGGCACGCACGACATCCACACGCTCGTCGTTGGCCAAGACGTCACCGGCCTGCCAGCTTTCGACTCGTGACGACGGATCGCGACCCACCCGATCTCTTGATCTGCGCCGGGCTCGATCCGTCGGGCGGCGCCGGCCTGATCGCCGATGTCCGGATCGCGACCGAGCTCGGCGTGCGGCCGATCGGCGTCGTCACCGCGCTGACCGTGCAGAGCACGCTCGGCGTGATCGGCTGCCACGCCTGCGATCCGGAGGTCGTCGGCCATCAGCTGTCGTATCTGCTCGGCGACATCGAAGCGCGCGCGGTCAAGATCGGGATGCTCGGGTCGCCGGCGATCGCGCGCGAGATCGCGCGTGCGCTCGAGCAAACGCGTGCGCCGGTCGTGTGGGACCCGGTGCTCGCGTCGTCGAGCACCAACGTCGATCTCTCGGGCGGCTCGCTCGGCGAAGCGGCGGTCGCGTTGCGGTCGCACCTCGCGCTCGTGACGCCGAACGCACGCGAGCTCGCGGCGATGACCGACCTGCCAGTCGCGACGCTGGCCGAGGCCGAGGCCGCCGCGAAGAAGCTCGCCGCGCGGCTCGACTGTGCGGTGCTCGCGAAGGGCGGACATCTCGGCGGCGACGAATCGGTGGACCTGTTGATCGAGCGAGCGCAGGTCACCGTGTTGCGCGGGCCACGGCTCCCCGATGGCGAGCACGTCCACGGCACGGGCTGCGCGTTGTCGACCGCGATCGCGGCGTACCTCGCGCTCGGCACGTCGGTACCGGAAGCGTGCTCGCGGAGCAAGCAGCTCGTCGCTCGCAAGATCGCAGCGCCGGCACTCCCGGGCCGCGGCGCGCCCGCGATCGTATGACCATCGTCGTCACCGGCGCCACCGGGTTCATCGGTAGCGCGCTCGTCGCGAAGCTGCTCGAGCGGGGCGATGCCGTCACCGCGCTCACCCGCGATCCCGAACGCGCGAACCTCACCCCGGCCGGGGCGACGCTCGTGCGCGCCGAGCTCGAGGCGCCGGGCGCGTGGTGCGCTGCGCTCGCGCGCGCCGATGCGGTCGTCCATCTCGCCGGTCAAGCGATCGCGGGTCGGCGCTGGGACGCGCGTTACAAGCAGCTGATCCGCGACAGTCGGGTCGAATCGACCCGCACGATCGTGGAGGCGATCGGCAAGCTGCCTCCCGACGAGCGGCCACGCGCGCTGATCTGCGCGTCGGGAGCCGACTACTACCCGTTCGCGGTGGCCCCGCTCGACGACGACGAGGTGACCGAGAAAGATCGGCCTTCGGACAGCTTCCTCGGTCGACTGTGCCGCGACTGGGAGCGCGAGGCGCGCGCGGCCGCTGCGCTTGGCGTTCGGGTCGTCCGGATGCGCACCGGGCTCGTGCTCGGCTCGGGTGGCGCGCTCGCCGCGATGACCACACCGTTCAAGTTGTTCGCGGGAGGGCGGGTCGGCAACGGCAAGCAATGGGTGTCGTGGATCCATCTCGCCGATGCGGTCGCGGCCTACGTCGCGGCGATCGACGACGCGCGCTATGCCGGTCCGATCAACCTCGTCGCCGGCTCGGTTCGCGGCAAGCAGCTCGCCGCGGCGATCGGCAAGGCGGTGCGTCGCCCGAGCTGGTTGCCGGTGCCCGGCTTCGCGCTGCGCGCGGCCGTGGGCGAGCTCGCGGAGTACCTGCTCGAGGGTCGCAACGTCGTGCCGGCGAAGCTAAGAGCGCTTGGCTTTTCGTTCGAGCACCCCGAGCTCGGAGAAGCCGTCGCGGCGGCGCTCGCGGCGTCGCGCGCGGCGTCGCGTTAGCGTCGGCCGTGGCCGCCGGCGTGCGCGACGCCGCCGATGTGGCCGCCACCAGCGAAGCGGCCGCCGCCGGCGCGGAAGTGGCCGCCGAAGTGACCGACGCGCACCGGGCCATGCACGATGCCGCCGTGACCATATCCGTATCCGTAGAAATGGCGCGGGTGGAGATATCCGACGAAGCCGGGATAGAGCCCGAAGCCCCACCAGTACGGGCCGTAGCCGGCCCAGTACGGCCAGGCGTAGTCGACGTACGCCGAGTCATAGGTGGCGTCCGCGTACTGATCGCGGTCGACGCGATCGAACTGGGTACGCGACGCGACGGTGCGCGTCGGTGTGGTCACTTGCCAAAGCACCTGGAAGCCGGGGAGCTGCGCGTCGCTGTGCACGGTCGCTGGCACCGGGAAGTACAGATCGATGACGTGGCGCTGGTGCTGCGCGATCGCCACGACCGGCAGCGTCGGCACATCGGCGTTCGCAAACAGTGGGCCGCTCTGCCCTTCGCCGGCGATCTCGACGAGTTGCTTGCTGGTGTCGATCGTCCAGGGCACCGCATCGCCGTCGTTCGCGACGATCATCCGCACGTGGAGCGCGGGCATCGTCGTGCCGCTGGGCGACAGTGCGGCGATTCCGTACGACGTGATCTGCACGGTGCCCTGCGGTGCCTCCTGCGGGATCGCGATGCTCTGCGCCGGCATGCCTGCCGCGACGGAGTTCGGGATGTCTGGCGCGTAGGCGTAGTCGGTCGTCGCGCATGCGCCGAGGCCGCACGCGACGAGGACCGATGCAAGAATTTCTGACGTCTTCATGGTGAGTCCTCGGCGACCTACGCTGCATCGCGCGTGCCGCGAGCTCACGTACGCGCGCTACTCGAGCTCGAACTCGGCGTGCACGATCGTGAAGATGTCTTTCTGGAGCGAGCTCGTATCGTTGTTGCCGGTGTCGGAGGTCTGGGTCGAGTTCGCCGGATTGACGTTGATGATGCCCATGTCGGCGACGAGCAGCTTGCCGATATCGGCGCCGCCCGTCGTCTTGACGATGTTCTCGGCGCGTGCGCGCGCGTCTTTGCCGGCGGCGGCGAGCATCTCGACCTTGAGCTCGCCGAGTCGCGTGTAGAAGTATTGCGGCTCGGCCGAAGCGATCGACACGCCTTGCTCGAGCAGCGACGTGATCTCGCGCGACGCACGCTCCACGCGCTTGACGTCGTGCGACTCGACCGTGATCGATTCGCGGGTGACGAACCCCTTCGGGATCTTCTTCTCGGTGTGAGTGGCGACGTTCGAGTTGTTCGGCCCGACGGGCAGGACCTTGACCTCGTCGATCGTGTCGAACTCTTGCTCGAACGTCGTGGAGGACGGCTGGATCTCGTCGGGTTTGATCCCCTGCGCCTGGAGAAACGCCACGGCCTTGTCGCGCTCCTCGTGCAAGATCTTGTAGGCCTCGGTGCGGTCGGCGGCATGCGCCTCTAGGGTCGCCGTCCACTCGATCAGGTCCGACACGATCTGTTTGTGCGCGGAGCCGGTGACCTTGAGCATCCGCTTCTCGGGGCGGACTCGTACGCTGTGCCAGGTGCTGAAGCCGATCGCGGTCGACCACACCATCGCGCCCGCGAGCGCGACCAGCCCGAGCGGGCGAAGGTCGAGCCAGCGGGGGACCTCGCGGTGTTTCTTGAGAGGCGTTTCCATCGAGCGCTCCTGTGGGTAGGTGGCGATCGAAGGCGCAGGGCGCAGGAATTATTTCTCGAGCTCGTACTTTTGTACTAACCGGATCAGGTTTCGGCGCGACACCTTGAGGTCGTCCGCGGCACGGGTCTTGTTACCGCTGTGACGACGCATCGCCGCTCCGATCATCTTGCGCTCGAGTGCTTCGATCGCGGCCGGGAGCGAACCAGGCTCGCCTGGCGCAGCCTCGGCGACGACGTGGTGGCGGATCCGCGGCGACAGCAGCTCCGCGCCGATGACCTGGGTATCGCCGGCGAGCACGACGAGTCGCTCGATCTCGTTCTCGAGCTCGCGCACGTTGCCGGGCCACGCGTAGCCGAGCAACTGCGCGAGACATTCTGGTGACAGCTGCTTCGCGCTCCCGCTCGTCCTGTGGCGGTCGAGGAAGTATTCGATCAAGCGCGGCACGTCATCGCGGCGCGCGCGCAACGCCGGCAGCTCGATGTTGATGACGTTCATCCGATAGTAGAGGTCTTCGCGAAACTGACCGGCCTTGACCATCGCGCCGAGGTCGCGATTGGTCGCCGCGATGATCCGGACGTCGACCTTGCGCGTCGCGGTATCGCCGACGCGAGTGAACGTCCCCTCCTGGATCACCCGCAGCACCTTGACCTGCAGCATCGGCGACATGTCACCGATCTCGTCGAGGAAGAACGTCCCGAGGTCGGCGACATCGAACAATCCGGCCTTGTCGGACACCGCGCCGGTGAACGCCCCGCGCGCATGGCCGAACAGCTCGGAGTCCAGCAGGTTGTCGTTGAATGCGGAGCAGTTCGTCACGACGAACGGGTGATCGCGTCGCTCGGAGCGCTGATGGATCGCGCGCGCGACCAGCTCCTTGCCGGTGCCGTTCTCGCCGGCGATCATCACGGTCGACCCCGAAGGGCCGACGCGATCGATCAGCGCATACAGCTCCTGCATCGCGGGCGACGCGCCGACGATCCCGGCGTAGCTCGTGCGCTCCCCTGGCGGCTCGAGCTGCACGACGCGCTCGGCGAGCGCACTCGCAACATCAGAGGCAGCTTCGCCGAGCATGTGCTCGATCAGGCCCAGCTCGGCGGCCGACAGCTGCGGCGTGATCACCGCGAGCCCGGCGCCGTTGGGCGCCTGGGGCGACACCGCGGCGTAAGCGCAGACCTCGGCGGGCCGATGCTCCACCAACGTCAGCTCGAGCTCGCGGCGGCGCAACACCCCGCGCACGTGGCGAAGCACGCGGAGGTCGAGACCTTGCCACCAAGGTGAGCCCACGGCCGGCAGTGTGACAAGCCGTCACACTCGAAGCAACTGAAATGGTGACGCTGTCTCTTCTGTCAACTTGTAGATCCCGCCCTACCGGCCATCTAGCTGTCTTGATGAGAAGATTTTGGTGACGCTGTCTCTATTGTCAACTTGTGGAGAAGATTTTGGTGAGAAGATTTTGGTGACGCTGTCTCTATTGTCAACTTGTGGCGCGGTGCCATCGTTGTTTCGCGATATCGCGGGCACGCCACGATCAACCGCCTTCCCCGTCCGGAGCCGAGGATTGCGTCCGGTTGTCAAAGTGAACACCGTCCCCACTCAGTCCGGAAGGTCGACGCACCAGCGCAGCGCCGTCCGGCACTCGTCCCACGCCGCTTCATCCGGCACGAGGTACGGCGACTCGAGCGTGACGACTTCGAGCCCGCGCTCGATCCCGTACTTGCAGCCGAACGAGCCCGGCGTCGGATAGCCCATGTCGGGCTCGGCGGGATAGCCGCACATCCCGGCCATCGCGCGCGCAAGCTCCTCACCGCAGCCATCCCAGTTGACCATGCGATAGGTCGAGTGGAGCGCGACCAGGCGATGCGCGGCGATGCGATCGATGAGCTCGACGAGCGCGCGAGTCTCCGGCTGATCCTCGGCCGCGCCGCCGGGGTTGTAGCCGGGCCGGCGCTGCGTACCCCACGATGCGGTCGCGAAGTTGCGATTGAGATCGACGTCGTTCGCGTTGTTGCGCGTGCCGGCGAGCACGCCATCGACGTTCACACACGGGATGATCCACGTATCGCGCCCGGGCGGACGCTCGACGAGGTCGTCGCATAGCCGTTCGAGCATCAGCTGAGTCACCGCCTCATCGCCGTGGATCGCCCCGAACAGCAGCGCGGGTGGGCGAGGCTTCGCGTAGCTCGGCGGCAGGAAGTGCACCGCTTCGATCGGTCGGCCGAGGACGGTCTTGCCGATCACGAGCTCGCGGCGATGATTCACTCGAGCTTCTTTCCAAACACGGTCGCGAGGCCGTAGCCGGTGAGCACGACGTACGTCGTCTCCTGAACCCAGCCGAGCAGCGACGTATACGGGCTCTTCGAGATCGCGTCGCCGATGCCACCCGCGATGATGACGCCGGTGAGGTGAGTCAACGCCGGCCACACGATCAGCAAGAATGCGATGATCTTCGCCCCACCCGCGGTCGGCGATGGCATCCACGCGAGCAGCGCGAGCACCACGAGCACGAGGTTCGCGAAGTCCAAGATCGACGTGACCTTCGCCGAGCCCGGCGCGTCGATCAGCGCCTGGATCTTGCCGACGATCGGGAGCTCTCCACCCACGGGCACGAGCAACGGCACGAGCACGCACAGCACGCCGATCGTGACGAGGATGCGCGGCAACATCGACTCGCGATACTCGTGACGTACGAGCAGACCGGGGATCAGCGTGATCACTGCGCCGAGCTCGACCAGCGTGGTCCAATCCGGGATGTCGCCCTGCACGATCGCGACGATCACCGGCACGAAGATACCGGCGAGCCCGAGCAACGCCGCGAGCACGCCGCGCGGCAACGGCTGCATCGGGATCGCGGCGATCACGATCCCGAGCAGGCCGACCGAGGCCATGAGCAGCATCGGCAGCTTCGCTAGGCCCTCGCCGTGGAGCAGCGTGTCCCAGTTAAAGCCGATCGGATCGGTGCTGGTCGGCGTCGCGAACGCGGCGAGCATGAGCACGCCCCACACGAACATCACGAGCCGCAGCGAATCTTTCCACGGCTCGATCGGATAGCCGGCGCGCGCGGCGGTCTGCGAAGCGAGGTACGGCGGTACCGATGCGACGGGGATCGGACCCGCGGCAGGGATCGGCCCGATCTGATACGCGCCGGCGTTCGGCGGCGGTTGCGACGGATTTTGCGAGCGCTGATAGCTCTGCAGCGGCGCGGGTGCTGGTTGGGGCTGTCCACCTTGCACGAACACGGTGGCGGCGTGAGCGGGTGCGACCGGGACGTAATTCGGATGACCGGGCGGATAATTCGGCTGCGATCCACCCTGCGAAGCCGGAGCGATCGGCGCGGCACCGTAGCCGGGCGGCGGCTGCGAAGCGGGCTGCGAGCGCGGGGGCGAGTACGGCGCGACCGCCGGTGCGTTCGCCGGCATCGGGCTGCCGCCGGCCTTCAGGGCGTCGACCATGTCGGTCGACGAGTACCCCATCACGGTCTTGGCCATCGCCGGCTGCGACGACGGCGGCTGCTTGGCGCCGCAGAACACGCAGTGCTGGGCGGCTTCCGGCAGGTCCTTCGTGCAGCTAGCGCATTTCTTCAAGTGTCCCCCACGAGAGTGGAGAATATACGGCGGACGACGCGTGCGCTGTCAAACGCGGCCGTGATGTACTGCCGACATGGTCAGCCTCGGGGACGTCAAGCGCAGCGCCGCGACGTTGTTCGCGCAGGGCCAACACCTCGCCGCCCTCCGGCTTTACGATGCACTGCTAGCGGTAGCGCCGCTCGACTTCGATGCGCGGATCCGGCTCGCCGACTGCGCCCTCGCCATGGGAGATGCTCGCGCCGCTGACATCTATCGCGCTACCGGTTGGTATTGCATCAAGGCCGGGCATCCGCTCGCCGCGCTCGTGTGCACGCGGGTGCTCGAGGCGCACGGCGCGGACGTCTCGGATCTGATCGCGTCGCTGGTCGTCACCTACGGGAGCGAGAGCGACATGCTCGGCAAGGTCGCTTCGCGCGTCGCCTTGCCGCCCGAAACGATCGCCGTCGCCGTGCCGGACGTTCGACTGGCGGCACCGCCCGATGCCGTCGCGACCGCGATCGCGCGGGCCGAGCATGCGACCGACGCGTTCCAGGACTACCCCGAGGCGCTGCACCCGATCCCGCTGTTATCCGCGATGTCGGAAGCGGCGTTTCGCCGCGTGCTCGGTACGATCTTGTTGCGCCGGTTGCCGGTGGGCGAATTCGTCGTGCGCGAAGGCGAGGCGGGGCAATCGTTCTTCTTCGTCGCGAGCGGCCAGCTCCGCGTGTTCGCGACCGACGGCCTTGGCCGCCACACCGAGCTCGCCCAGCTCGGCGAAGGCGCGGTGTTCGGTGAGATGGCGCTGCTCTCGGCGCAGCCGCGCACCGCGAGCGTCGGCTGCTTGTCAGACGTCGATCTGTTCGAAGTCGGCAAGCAATCGCTCGCGACGCTCGCCGACGAGCTCGGCGCGGTCGCCGTCGCCTTGCACGGCTTCACGCGCGAGCGCCTGCTCGGGAATCTCATGGCCACCAGTCCACTGTTCAAGCCGTTCAACCGGATGCAACAACGCGATCTCCTACGCCGCTTCACGAGCCATGACGTGGCGCCGGGCACCGTCGTGATCAGCGAAGGCGAAGACGGCCGCGGCCTGTTCGTCGTGCTGTCCGGAGAGCTCGAAGTCTCGCGTCGCGCCTCCGATGCCACGACCGTACCGCTCGGCGCCCTCAAGACCGGCGACGTCTTCGGCGAGATGTCGCTGCTCCGCCACGGCAAGACCACCGCCACCGTGGCCGCGCAACGCCCCGCGACCGTCCTGTTCCTGGCGCGCGAGTACGTCGACCGCATCGTCGCCGGCGTCCCCGAAATCAAAGCCTACCTCGAGGCACTCGCCGAAGACCGCGACATCGACAACCAGCTAGCGCTCGGCGAAGACGAATCACCCGCTGACGAGCGAGTCCTCATCTGAGCGATGGTGACGCTGTCTCTTTTGTCACCTTGTGGCGAAGCGCGATCCTTCGAACTCGCTGATTTCTAAGAAGGAACCATGGTGACGCTGTCTCTTTTGTCACCTTGTGGGCGGCAGGAGTCTCCGTCGTCTACGCCGTGCCCCGGCTGGTTGCGCGGCTATACTAAGAGCTATGGACGACGAGCAAACGAAGCGCGGAGGCCCGAGCCGGCTGCTCTGGCTGTTCGTGATCATCGCGGTGGTGATCGCATGGTGGTACTTCCGCGACGGTAGCGCAGCGAAGGTCGCGCAAGCCGATGACGGTGCGACCGCCGCGGCGATCGCGTCGACCGACACGATCGTCGTCGACCTCAAAGACGATGCGACCGCCGCCCAGCGCGCGGCGATCGAACGCGACCTCGGCCTCACGCTGACGCTCGCCGATCAGAGCGGCGAGGCCGCCGAGACCCAGCTTTATACCGCGCATGTCGATCCGAGTCGCGAAGTCGCGGTGCTCTCGGCGCTCTCGCAACGCAGCGAAGTCGAGATCGCCGAGCCCGACGTTGCCGTCCAGCTCGACGAAAGCGAAGAGGCCGGCGCCGCGCCGATCGGAGCGACGCACGAAGGCTTTCCGAACGATCCGCTCTACGCCAAGCAATGGAACCTGCGCCAGATCGGGATGCCCGCCGCGTGGAAGCTCGCGCAGGGCAACGGCGTCATCGTCGCGGTGCTCGACACCGGCGTCGCGTACGAGAACTACGGCAAGTTTCACCAGCTCCCCGATCTCGCCGGCTTGACGTTCGTCGACCCCTACGACTTCGTCGGCAACTCGACCCACGCCGACGACGACCATGGCCACGGCTCGCACGTTACCGGGACGATCGCGCAAGCGACTAACAACGGCATCGGCGTCGCCGGCATCGCGCTCGACGTCAAGATCATGCCGCTCAAGGTCCTGTCGGGCTCGGGCTCGGGCTCGGTCGCCGGCATCGGCGATGCGATCCGCTACGCCGCCGATCACGGCGCCAAGGTCATCAACATGAGCCTCGGCGGCGCGTTCCCGTCGCGCGTGCTGAAGAAAGCCGTCGAGTACGCACACGGCAAGGGCGTCACCGTCGTGTGCGCCGCCGGCAACGATGGCCGCGGCAAGGTCGGCTATCCCGCCGCCTATCCCGGCGCGATCGCGGTCAGCGCGACCCAAGAAGATGAAGCCGTCACGTTCTACTCGAACTACGGCAAAGACATCGACGTCGCCGCGCCCGGTGGCAACACCCGCGACGCGAGCGGCGGACGCAACAACCCCGACGGCGGCATCTTGCAGAACACGATCGCGATCGGCGATCCGAGCCACGACGACTACTACGCGTACATGGGCACGTCGATGGCGTCGCCGCACGTCGCTGGCGTCGCGGCGCTGATCGTCGGCGAGGGCGTGACCGACCCGGACCAAGTCGAGGCGATCTTGAAGTCGAGCGCGCGCAAGCCCGCGAACCAGACCTATTCGGCCGAGCGCTACGGCGCCGGGATCATCGACGCGCAAGCCGCGATCCTCAAGGTGCGTGGCGGTAGCGGCGGCTGGCAGCTCGTCATCGGCATGCTGATGGCGGGCGCGGTGGCGGCGAGCGCCCGCAAGCGCGGCCTCGGGATCAAGCTCGGGCCGAGCTACCTGGTCGGCGTGCTGTTCGGTGCGTCGGGCTTGTTCTTCCTGCCGTACCTCGCGCCGGCGCTGTCGTCGGTGCCGCTCGTCCACGCGCTGACCCATGGCATGCCGTCGTGGGATCTGTCGCTGCTCGGCGTCGGCGGCCACGGCAACGTGTTGTTCTTCAGCGCGCTCGTGCCGCTCGTCCTGCTCGCGATCGGTTACAGCGTGCCGAAGCTGCGCGGCGTGCTCGCCGGCCTGGCGATCGGCGTCGCCGCACACCTCGCGTTCTTCGCGGTCGTGCCGCTGACCCAGCTGCATTACGTGCCGCACGCGTTCGGGTTCGCGACGCTGTGGCTCGGCATCAACGCGCTGGTCTGCCTCGCGCTCGCCCGTATCGCGCTCCGCCGCTAGTGCATCGCTGGTTCGGACCGACGGCGAAGCTCGCCGGCATCGCGCTGATCCTCGTGGTGCTGGTCGGGCGTCGCGTGGCGCGAGCGTTCGACGTCTGGTACGTGAACGACCTGATCGACGCGCACGCGCATGTCACGATCGCGCTGCTCGCGGTCGTCACGATCGGCGCGGTGGTGTCGTTGTTCTCGCACTCGAGTACGCTCGCGTTCTTCGTCGTCGCGTTGTCCGCGGTGCTCCTGGTCGTACTCGCATTGCGAGCGTTCACCGCAGAGCGCGACGCCGGCGCGATCTATCCTCCAGCGCTGGTCGCGCTCGGGCTCGTCATGCTCGGCGTCGCGCAGACGCCGCCGGCCGACCCCCACGGCGACGAGGTCGGCGAGCTCGTCGCCGGCAAGCGCCATGGCGAGTGGTTCATCTATCATCCAAACGGCGTGCTCGCCGAGACCCGGCGCTACGACCAGGGCGCGATCGTCGAGGCCAAGCCATACCTCCCGAAGTGATCACCGCTCGGTGATCGAAGCGTCAGCTGGCCGGCATCCCCGAGAGGCCGTCGCCGGCGACGAGCACGAGCCGGCCCGCGTCGAGGTCGACCGGAGCTCAAAGCGCGAGCGTGCATCGCGCACCTTGGCCGGGGCTCTCCGCGACCGTCACCTCGAGCGCGCGGACGTGCGGAGCGCCGAGCTCGGTCAGCCGCGTGCGCAACAACTCCGCGACGTAGGC
This sequence comes from uncultured delta proteobacterium, assembly GCA_963848295.1. Lineage (GTDB taxonomy): Bacteria > Myxococcota_A > Polyangia > Haliangiales > Haliangiaceae > JABFXX01. The sequence continues at coordinate 3,012,735 of CAWKDB010000010.1, forward strand.
CGCGAGCGCCTCGACCGAGATATTGTCGATCGGCAGCAGCAGCGCGTCCTGGCGCGGCAGCACGTAGCGCTCGCCGCACAGCATGAACTCGAGCTCGGTGTCGTCGCGCACGACCTCGAAGTACGGGTTCGTCCCGGCGAGCAGCACGTGCTCTTTCCATTCGGCGCACAGCGCCGCGAGCGCAGCCTTCAGCGGAGCGAACGGGATCATCGCTTCGAGATCGACGCGATCGACCTCGAGCTCGACCGCGATCGTGTAGTTGTGCCCGTGCAGGCGCTCTTTGGTGCGATCCGGGAACACCGTCATGTGCGCGACGGAGAACTTGTACTGCTCGCGCGCGAGCACGATGCGATGACTCACCGCCCGACAGTACCAGCTGGCACGTCATGTTCACGTAGGTGCGCTACTTGCGCGATCGTGACGGCAGGTCGCGATAGGCACATCCAAACGAGCTCGCGGCCCGTATGACTGTCGATGACCCATATAATCGTCGGAGGTCTCGTGGTGCTCGCCGCTTGCTCGCTCCCGGTCATGAGGGAAGGCGGCGGCCGGGGCGATCCATCGGCTCCTGACGCGACGCTGGCGCCCGTCGACAGCGGCGGCGCCATGGCGATCGATGCCGCGCCGGCGACGTGCAACGGCTACGAGCCGTGCCGGATCAACCCGGTGGTCGCACCGGCCGGCTACACGCCGAGCGCGGGCGTGCACTACGACGAGTACGGGGTCTACGGCACGTGCCAGGACTGGGCCGACTGCGGCATGTGGAACACGCACTACACGTCGAACTGGGTCGATTCGGGCGGCAACCCGGTGAACCCGTACTACAACCGGATGGGCTCGCCGTTCCCGTGGACGAACGCGCGCTACGAGATCGACGTCGATCCCGGCAAGGTCGAGTACGCGAAGCTCCACATGATGGCGGCCGGCGATCCATTCGCGTTTAGCGACGGCACCAAGGAGATCCGGACCGATCGGACCACCGGCGCCACGACCTGCTTCCAACGCGGCGCGAGCCCGATCAAGACGCTCATGCTCGGCAACCTCGGCGGCACGGGAACGTTCGGTGAGGTCGACTGGAACATCAGCGTTCTGCCGGGTGACATGGGCAACACCGGCAACGCCTCGAGGTGCTCCGGTACGGGGGCGACGACGTGGATCTCGATCACCACGGACGAGCAGCTCGCGGCGACCACGCTCAACAGCCAAGGCAAGCCGGTCTATTGCTTGCTGCGCGAAGGCCAGGACTACTACGTCAACTTCACGAGCCGCGGGGTGTGGCAGAACGTCGATTGCTCCCAGAGCACGTGCAAGATGGGCGGCTTTCAGATCACGAACCTCACGACCGAGGACGGCAGCGCCGCGGTCAACGGCGTGCCGTGTGACTAGTCCGCACCCTCGCGCAGCAGGCAGTACACGGGTTGGCCTTGCCCGTTGACGGTCTGCGCCTTGATCGGAGCTACTGCATCAACTTGATGAGCGCGGGCACGAGCAACCCGACACGGCGACGTGCAGCATGGGTGGGCTGACGATCGCGAACTTCGTCGGCTCCGACGGCTCACAGGCACCCCAAGTCGGCGTTCCCTGTCCGTGAGGTGACTACGACGCGGCGGCGTTGTCGCGACCGCGACCGCGACCCCCACGACGACGACGGCGCTTGCCGCCGCCACCGCGATCGCCACCGCGGTCGCCGCCGTTCGGTGCCCCGCTCGGAGCGCCCTCCGCCGCAGGTTGGTGATGCACGCGCGGCGCCTCGGCCGCTGCTTCCGCCGCGATCTCGGTCGACATCTTGCCGGCCACGCGGAACTGCTCCGGCTTCCAGCCGCGCTGCGGGATCACCGTGATCAACTTCTGGCAGCGCTTCTCGAGCGAGTCGAGATACTCGCGCTCTTGCTTCGACAAGATCTCCGCGACGCGCGGCGAGCACTCGATCTCGATCTTCTCGTTGTCGACCATGGTGCCGCTGCGGCGGACCTCGCGCAGGATCTCGTACGCGACGGTCGTCACCGACTTCACGACCCCCGAGCCTTCGCAGGTCGGGCACGGCTCCGTCAGCAGCTGCACGAGTGACTCGCGCGTGCGCTTGCGCGTCATCTCGACGAGGCCGAGCTCGCTGATCTTCGTCATGTTCGTGCGGGCGCGATCGCGAGCGAGGGCTTTCGCGAACGCATCCCACACCTTGCGGCGGTTGCCCTCTTTGTCCATGTCGACGAAGTCGATCACGATGATGCCGCCGATGTTGCGCAGCCGGAGCTGGCGCGCGACTTCTTCACAGGCTTCGAGGTTGTTCGCGGTGACCGTGTCCTCGAGCTTGCCCGAGCCGGTGTTCGTGAAGCTGCCGGTGTTGACGTCGATCGCGGTGAGCGCTTCGCCTTGGTCGATGACGAGCGAGCCACCGCTCTTGAGCGGGACCCGGCGCTGCACGGCGAGCCGCAACGCGGGCTCGATGTGGTGATGATCGAAGATGGGCCGGCGGCCGTCGTAGCGCACGACGCGGTCCGCGAACCGCGGCAAGAACGCGAGCGTGAATTTCTTCACGCGATCGAACTGCTCGTCGTCGTCGATCACGACTTCGCTCGTATCCTCGCGCATCAGGTCGCGGATGCAGCGCAGCGCGAGATCGAGATCGGCGTAGACCAAGCCCGGTCCGCTCTGCGATTTCTCACGCTTGTCGATCTCACCCCACAGGCGGGCGAGAAAATCGACGTCGTCGCGTAGCTCTTGATCGCCGGCATCTTCGGCGGCGGTGCGGACGATGAAGCCGGTGCCTTTCGGCCGCGACTCGTTGACGATATCGCGCAGCCGGCGTCGCTCCTTCTCGGAGCCGACGCGGCGGGACACGCCGATCTGCTCGACGTGCGGCATGAACACGCTGTAGCGACCGGGCAGCGAGATATAGCCGGTGACGCGCGCGCCCTTGAGCCCGATCGGGTCCTTGACGACCTGACAGACCACGGACTGGCCGGGCTTCAACAGATCGTCGATCTTGCGAGCGGCGAGCTGCTTGCGCGATCGCGCGATCCGAGACGCGGCGCCTTCGGGCGATTCGTCGCCGTCGTCGCCGGAGTCCATCGCGGAATCCTCGAACAGCTTGCGCTCGTCTCCCGAGCCGAGGACGTCGGCGACATAGAGAAACGCGGCGCGTTCGACCTTCGGGCCGAGATCTACAAAGGCGGCCTGCATGCCCGGTAGCACCCGGGTGACTCGGCCACGGTAGATATTTCCGACCATCCCGCGATCGCGCTTACGTTCGACAAAGAATTCAGAGAGGGAACCATCTTCGACGACCGCTACGCGGATCTCGGGTCCCTCTGCGTTGACCACGAGCTTGTTGTGCATGAGCTCTGCAATTCGTTGCGCCCGCTCCGGAGCCGCGTGACATGGATGTCGTAGCGCGGGCTCGTCAGAGTTCGGGTCGAGGCCACTCGGTAGCACGAGAATTCTTAGAAAACAAGCGATTGCGATGGGTCCTGCCAGACTGGCCCATCGCTTGCTTCATTGGTGGACCACAAGTCAAAAAGCGGTCGGTTATTCCTAAGCCCCGACCGTCTCCAACTAGTCTAGTTCGTTAGAAAGTCGCGAGTGTCCGGGTTGCCGCCCGGACATTCGCATTTTCGGGCCCGCGCCGAGATCAGGGATCGACGTCGCGGTGGACACACGGATCGTTGTCGGGGTCGTGACCGCAGGCGAGCACGCCGGGCGAGTCGTCGTCGGGATCGACTCCCTTGTGCGGCCCTTCGAGCGTGTCTTCGGCATCGCCGCCGGTGGCGATCAGCTCCGCGCGTCGCTCCGGCGACAAATTCGGGATCAGCTCGCCGTTCGCGAGATGCGCGACGTAATACGCATCTTCGCGCCGCGGCTCGAGCTCGCCGCGATCGATCGCCGCTTCGAGCTCGCGCTTGAGGTCGCCGATCAACCGGCTCGGCGGCAACTCGAACGCCTGCATGATCGCGCTGCCGACCCCGCCGGGTAGCGGCGGTAGCTTCGCGTCAGCCTCGGCCAGCCGCTCGCAGCGATCCGAGAGCGCGCTGATCTGCGTGAGCAACTGTTGCCGGCGACCCGGACGCTTCGAGGTGATATCGGCGCGCGACAGATCGAGCAGATCGATGATGTGCGGTCCCATCTCGCGATGAAACCGGCGAACAGCGCTATCGGTCCAATGCTCGCCGTAGGCGTTCGTCCGCAGATGGTGGCGTACGAGAAACCGGATGGTCTGGCGATCGTCACGCGCGAAGCCGAACCGCCCGCTGATCTTGTCGAACATCCGCGCGCCGACCTCGGCGTGACCATGGAAGTGCACGCCGTGCGGCGTGAACGTACGGGTCGGTACCTTGCCGATGTCGTGGAGCAACGCGGCCCAGCGGACGAGCGGTCGCCGCACGGTCTGCTTGACGACTTGCTTGGTGTGCGCCCACACGTCCTTGTGCTGGCGCCCCTCTTCTTGAACGAGATTGACGGTTGCTTCGAGCTCGGGGAACAACACCGAGACGATGCCGGCCTGCTGGAGCCACTCGAGAGCGAGATCGACATCGCGCGCCATCAAGCCGGGCTCGAGAGCGATCCGCATCTTCGCTGGATCCGCATTCGCCAGGCGCGGAGCATGCTCGCGCGCTACATCGGTGATCGCGTCGGGCGGCGTTCGGCCCGACTCTGCGATCGCAGAGGCCAGCTCGAGCATCACCACCGGGTCGGCCTCGACGAGGCCCCGGACGCGATCTGCGGCTGTCCGGTCACCGGACGACATGGCGGCTCACTGCTACCACGAGTTTGGTACGGACCGTGCTCAATGCGCGCTCGCGTGATCGGGCGAATCACAGAGCGACAGCTCCCGCAGGCCGAGCGATGCTTTCCCGGCATCTCTCGGTTCTACGAGGAGCTCGACCGAAAACCCTCGACGTTCCTGGCGCTTGTCTGGGCGTTCGAAGGTCGGGGGATTGCCCGTGCACAACCTCGGAAGCGTCGGCGGCGCTAGCGCGTTACCCTGGCGACGTGCGAGTCCTTCTGGCAAGTTGAGTTGCCGGCTGTGACAGTGCGTCGCAATCCGGAGGCGCCATGGGGCAAGAATCGACGACCAAACGCCAGCCGATCGGCGTCTTCGACTCCGGCGTCGGTGGGCTCACCGTCGTGCGCGCATTGCGAGCGAGGCTGCCGGGCGAGGACGTCATCTACCTCGGCGACACCGCGCGTGTGCCTTATGGAAGTAAGAGCCCGCGTACGATCGAAAAGTATTCGCTGACGTGTCAGCAGTTCTTGCTCGATCGCGGCGTCAAGCTCGTACTGATCGCCTGCAACACGGCGTCGGCCAACGCGCTGCCCGCACTTATCGAAGCGAGCCCGGTGCCGATCATCGGCGCGGTCGAGCCCGGTGCGACCGCCGCGCTGGCGGCGACCCGCGACGGCCACATCGGCGTGATCGGCACGCTCGGCACCGTGCGGTCGTCGGCCTACGAGCGCGCGATCGGTGCGCGCGATCCGAAGGCGAAGCTCACCGCGCTCGCGTGCCCGCTGCTCGTGCCGCTCGCCGAAGAAGGCTGGATCGACGGCGACATCGCAGCCCTCGTCGCGCGGCGTTATCTCGCCGAGTTGTTCGCGCGCGATCCGGCCATCGATACGCTCGTGCTCGGTTGCACGCACTATCCGTTGCTGCGCGACGTGCTCGCTGGCGTTGCCCGCGAGCTCGCGCACCACGACGTCGCGGTCGTCGACTCGGCGAGTGCGATGGCGGAAGCGGCGCGCGATGCACTCGGCAGCGGCGCAAATCGCCGGACGACCGCCGGTCGACTCGACTGCTTCGCGACCGACACCTCGCGGCTCGACGAGCTCGCGCCGCGGTTCCTCGGCGAACCGCTCACCGGCTTCGAGCTGGTGGACCTGTAGTTACCGCGCGACGATGCCGAGTGCGGCGAGCAGCTCACCAAGCTTGCGCTTCGCATGATGCAGCCGCGACCACACGGTACCTTCGGGAACACCGAGCGTCTCGGCGATCTCGGTATGGGTGAGGCCGGCGATCGCGAACAACGACAGCACGAGGCGATGCTCGAACGAGAGCGATCCGAGCGCGCGCGCCATCGCATCGACTTGCGCGTGATCGCCGAATGGATCGGCGGCGACTCCCGGCCACTGATCGTCCAGCGGGTCCGACGGCCGACGCCGAGCGCGGAGCTTGAGCGCGGTACGGATCGCGATGCGATGCACCCACGTCTTGACGCTCGCGTCACCGCGGAAGCTCGGTAGCGCTTGTGCGACCGCGAGGAACGTGTCCTGGAATGCATCCTGTGCGTCCGCGGAGTTGCTCAACAGGTTCACGCACAGTGCGTGGACGTGACGGTGGCACTCCCCATAAACCTGCTCGAATGCGGGCGGTGTTGCCATCGTCAGGTGCGGATCAGCTGGAGAGCAGCGCGCGCTCGCGGACGAGTCGGCGGTAACGAACGACGGTGATCGGTAACGGGATCGCGAGGCATGCGATCTCGAGCACCAGGTACGGCAGTGCCGGCACGGTCAAGCCGATGTTGGTCAGATGGAACACGGCGAGCAGGAGCGGCAGCAGCCACCACGCTTGGCGCTCGGTTCGAATCCGGTGATCGAGCTCGGCCCGCAAGCCCGCGACTAGCGCGTCTCCCGAGCGCCGCTCAAGTGCCTTCAGCCCGGAGATTCGGCGGCGCAGGATCAGTGCGAGCACCCCATAGCCGGCGATCGCGCCGACCGCCGCGCTGACGAGGCTGATGAGCACGCCGCGAACCGTGAACCCGCGCTCGCTGACAAGATCACAGAGAGTGATGACGCCAGCGAGCAGCGGTATGACCGCCATCGTTCGCGCGGCCTGGCGGCGGAACTGGCCGATCCGATCGAGGAACGCGTCGGTGTCGAGCGGTGCTGGGGAATGCGCTAGCGTGGTCATCATCGCGGTGCTCACCTTTTCCGAGAGCGCGACATACGCGGTGCACGTGGCACACGCGGCGACGTGGGCGTCGAGCTCGGCGGCTGGCGTGGCGGCGGTCGCCCCGGCTTGCTGCTGGTCGTACGCGATCTGATAGTCGTCGCAGGTCATCGTCTCTGGTTGGCTTAGGGCCAACGCGTGGCCGTTTCCTTCAAGCGATTTTCTAATTTTCGCGCGTGCGCCAAGTACACGAGACCCCCCCGGTTTTCGGGAGCTACCGGCTCCGCGGTGCTTGCAGGCGCGATCGCGAGATCCGACTCCGGCGCTGCGAGGAGCTTTGCAGCACGCGGGCCGCACGCTACCAACGCTATCCCGAGTGCGAACACCGCCGGTTTCACGCCGGCGATCTTAGCGCTAATGCCCGGGCTGGCTCGCATCGAGTAAGCGTGTCGCTTCAGCGACGTGCGAGCTCGCCTCGTCGCGCATCCGCCGGGTCGCGCGATCAGTATCGCGGTGGGCGAGCAGCGCTTTCGCGGCGACGAGGTGGCCGCGCGCCTGCTCGATGAGCGGCGGTACCACCTTACCGTTGAGCGTGCTGACCGAGAGCGAGTAGGCGCGTTCGGAATCGGCGTCTTGCCAAGCGCGCCGGTTCTCTTGCAGCGCCGCGGCGCATTCGCGCACCGCGGCATCGCCGGCAAGCTCGTGGTCGTCGCGTGCGTGCTCGAGCAGCGCATGCGCGAGGAACAGCTCGTTGTCGATCATTCCGTACGCGGGGTGACTCGCTTCCGGGCGAGGCTCCGCGAACCACTTGATCATCATCGCCAGCTTGTCGAGCGCCAGGACCTTGAGCGGCGCGGGGTCGCTATCGCCGGTGGCGGGCCCGGGCTCGTCGTCGCGGATCCGTTCCATCGCTTCGGTCATCAGCGCGCGGGCGCGCCGCAACTCGCCCGCCTCGTCGAGGCGCGGATCGATCGCCGGCACAAGTCGCGCTGATCTGACGTGTCGCGATGCCATGTCGAGCTTCGTGATCAGGTCGTCGAATTCACCGCGCGGGATGCGGTCCATCGCTTCCCTGAGCACCGGGATCGTCGCGAAATACGCCTGCGCCTCGCGCAGCGCCACGACCGCGGCGCCGTAGCCGCGCAGTGCGTTCGGCTGTGGTGCGACGTTACGAGGCGGAACCGCCGCCTGACCACACGCCATCACGACCGCGAGCGCCAAGCGCGCGGCCCGCATCAACTCACGAAGCCGCGATGCCCTTGGTGCGGGCTTCTTCGGCCTTGTGCTTGCGCATCGCGTCCATCACGGTCGCGGCCTTCTTGAGCTTGTCGCCGATCGTCTTTTCGTCGACCGGATACTCGGTGCGGAACACCAAGCCGTCGTCGAACAGCTGTTCGCGCGCCTCTTCGTCGTCGAGGTAGAGCGCGAGCTTCTTGCCCTTGTACGCCGACGTCCGCAGCGTCGTGATCTTCTTCTCGAGCCAGGTCATGAGCTCGCCCATGATCGACTTGCAGAGCTTGAGGTTCTCGTCGAGACCCTCGAACAGCTCCGGGAAGCGCTCGCGGAACGCTTGCTCGTCCTCACCCTTGTCGAGCCCCTTGTGCAGCGCGAGCCGCAGCAGGACCGCGTCGTCGACGTAGCTGACGACGGCGTCGCTACGGTCGGAGACCGCGTCCTTCGGGGACACGACGTAAATCACGACGCCGGTCGCCAGCTCGCGCACTTGGCGCGGCAGGTTCTCGTCGTCCATGGCGTCGAACGCGATCTTGAGGTCGTGAGGCAGAGAGACCAACCAAGCACGAACGAGCTCTACGAACTTCGACTCCGCTGTAATCGTCACGGGATATGCCTACCCCGCGCGCGCGGGGCCTCCAAATCAAGCTTCGAGAGTGAAGCCCAAGCGAGGTGAGTACCAACCCTGCGACGGAATTACAAGTCTGGCCCGCCGTGGTACCCTCGGATCGCGGTGGCCAAGCGTTCACCCATCCTCGGGTACAACCACAACGTCCGCTACCGGGGGCTGGTCTTTCACGTCCAGACCGAAGACTCGGGCGTGATGAGCCCGCACCTGTTCACCCACCTGTTTCACGGGGGGGTGATCGTCTCGACGCGCAAGCTGGTTTATGACGCAGGCTCCGGCGAGGAATCCATCAAATCGCTGATGCAGGCGCAGCACAAGGCGGTGCTCAAAGACCTGCGGCGACACAAGTTCGACGACAAGATCGACGAGTACCTGGGGACCACTCCCGGCCTGCTGCCGCGCGAGGCCGCCGAGGAGGATCTCACCGATGACGCGATCGAAGAGGCCACCCCGCCGCCTTTGCCTCCGTCGGCCGCGTCGAGCTCGTCCAAGATTCCGACCCAGCGACCGATTCCGACCCCGCCATCGCTGCCGGCGTTCAAGCCGCCGACCGTGCCTCCACCGGCGATGCCATTCGGCAGCCCGGCCATCGACCGAGTGCCCTCACCGTCGCAGGTCCGGTTTCGCAAGACCCCCGCGGACGACGCGACAATCCCAGACGTCGGCGGCGCGGTGGCCGAAGCGATGGCGATGGGCGCGGCGACGATTCCGACCGCGATGCCGGCCATGGCGCGCGCGCCGACTCCGCCGCGGGTCTCCGCGCCGTCGCGAACGAGCGGGGGCGCCGTTCAACGGCCCAGCCTCGATGACGACGAGGCACGCGGTCGGTCCCCGCGCGATACCGCGGTCGAGCCGATGATGCTCGACGACAACACGCGGCCTACATCGGCGAGCGATGGGATCCCGCGCGCCGCGTCCGACCCGGCGCAACCCGGCGTGCCGGGCGAGCTGCGCAACCGGCCGGCCACTGCGGATCAATCGCGTCCGAACGCCGCGCTCGCCGCCGGCGCCCTGCCCGCCGCTCGCCCGGTGACCCGCCCGCCGTCGCGTCCTGCGATCGTGGCGCCGACCGTGATGTCGCGGCCGCTGCCCGCTGAAGAGCGCCGTCGGCCCGAGAGCGATGCGATCGAAGTCTATGCACCGGCACCGGCCGGCGTCGATCCGCCGCCGGGTGAGCGCACCGAACGGCCGGGCCAGTACTCGGTGCGCAAGGGTGGGGCGTCGGCGGATGTGCCGATGCGCGAGCGCACCGGCCGGATCTCGGCGCTCCCGAGTAATCGTGTGCCGACCGGTGGTGCGACGTCCGATTCGAGCGGTGCGCGAGTCGCCGCCCCGGTCGCGAAGGAACCATCGGCCGAGATCAAAGCGACGCGCGCACCGACGCCGTCGCGGGTCGCGCCGCACGCGACGACGCCGATCGCGAGCCGCACCGGAACCGGCCAAGGCGCACCGGGGAGCGGCGGCGTCGTGATGACGCGCCCGGCGGTGATCGTCGGTGCGCCGCAGCGGCCGTCGCAACCGCCCCGGGTGCGCAAGGCGCGCGAAGACGAAGGCCGCGGTTTCGGTCAGGGCTTGATCTCGGAGAAGTCGCTCGACGAGGTCATCCTCGCCTACCTGTCCGAAGACGCCGAAGAGAAGTGACCGTGGCCGCCGAGGTCAAGATCTACACGCGCAAGTGGTGCGGCTACTGCACCGCCGCGCTCGGTCTGTTGCGCGGTAAGCAGGTCGCGTTCGAGGAGATCGATTGCACCGGCGACGACGTCAAGCGGCGCTGGCTCGCCGAAGCGAGCGGACAATCGACGGTGCCGCAGATCTTTATCGACGGGTCGCCGGTCGGCGGGTTTTCGGAGCTGCAGGCGCTCGATCACTCGGGGAAGCTCGACGAGCTGCTGCGGCATTGATCGCGAGCTGCTTCGGTGCGATCGCGCGATAGCTCTCGTCGATCCACTCGCACAGCAGCTCGACCGGCGGCGCGTCCTTCGCGTCGAACGCGGCGCTGACCCAACCCGCTTTGCCGAGGCCGTAGCCGGTCGGTTGTGCGAACGGTAGCAACAGCGCGACGCCGTGCGACTGCGGCAGCTTCGCGCTCAGCGATAGCTTGTCCGGGTCCGAGTACATGAACAAGAACACTTTGCCCTTCACCTTGATCGCGCGCTCGCCCCACGGGAAGTGCTCGGTCGCTTCGGGCTTCGCCATCGCGTACTTGCGCAGCGCGGTCTCGATCGTGGCGTGGGCGGTCTTGGACTTGGGCATTGCGGCTATTCTTCCTCGGGCTCGGGCTGATCGACCTCGGGATGGTCTTTGCGATACTGCGTCATCCACTCGGCGAGCTTGGGCATCGACACGTCGAGGCGGTGCGAGCCTTCGCGCTCGCGCGCTTGCCGCCACGAGAACAACGCCTCGTCGGCATCGCCGCGGTTGGCGTAGGCCCACGCGCACAGCAGCAACAGATCGGCGCCGGCGGTCATGCCGAGGCCTTTGCGCCGGCGATCGTCGAGCTCACCGTCGTCGAGCGCGAGCTTGCCTTCGGCGACGCCGAGGTGCATCTGCGCGATCCAGTACGACAGCTTCAACACCTCGCCGGTCGGCATCGGCGTACGCGCCTCGAGCACGGCGCGCGCTTCCTTGAGCCGGCCGAGGGCGACGAGCAGGTTGATCTCGGTGTAATAGGAAAACTGGTGCTGGATCAGGCGCGGTGATAGCCGCGCGCGCGCCCGGCGCACGCGATCGAGCGCGACCTCGGGCTTGCCGTCTAGCAGATCCGCGATCGCGACGCGGAGGTCGGCGAGCGCACGCACGCGACCGGGCACCCACCACGCGCGCGTGATCGGCTCGGCGAGCGCCCGCCCGCCGGCGGAGTCACCGCGCGACAACGCGACGCTCGCTTCGTTGACCTTGCGCACCGAGCGGCCGGTCCCGACGAACCGCCCGGCGAGCACGAGGTAGAACGGCACGAGCACCGGGAACGACGTCGCCGCGAGCGTGAACCCGGCCGCGAACATCGTGCCGATCGTCGCGTAGGCGAACAGCTGGCGATTGCGCACGCTCGACGGGTGCTTGACCTCACCGTCGCGTCCGACATAGACGAGCTGGCCTTTGCCGGCGCGATCGAGGTCGGTCGCGATCATCGGCCGGGCCTGAACCAGCGCGAGCTCGTCTTTCCCGGACCCGTCCCCCATCAGTCGTTGCCAGGACGCTCTTCGAGCACCCGCCAGTCGGTGCCGGCCGGCGTGTCGAGCAACTCGACTCCCATCGCGGTGAGCTCGCCGCGCAGCACATCGGCGCGCACGAAGTCCTTCGCGGCACGGGCCGCCTTGCGATCGGCGATCCGGGTCTCGACCCCGGCGACGTCGATCCGCTTGGCCGCGACGAGCCGCGCGCGCCTCGCGGCGAGATACTCGGCCGGCGTCGCGGCGAGCACGCCGATCGCCTCGCCGACCGAGCGCAGCCCGCGAGCGATCGTCGCGACGACGCGCCGGCGCCGGTTCTTGTCCATCCCGCCGGCGTTGTCGAGCAGCTTGTTCGCGGCCGCGGCGGCGAACCCCATCTCGGCCACGACCTGCGGCGTGTTGAAGTCGTCGGCGAGCGCGTCGCGTGCCTTCGCGGGGAGATCTGCGCCGGGGTTCACCTCGCCGGGCGCGACGGTGCCGCCGTCGTTCGCGCCGATGAAGTCGTCGATCCGCCGCAACGTCTCGTAGAAGTACGCGAGCCGGCGATCGGCCGCTTCGAGGCTGTGGAACCGCACGCCACCCCCCACTTGCTCGACCTCGAAGTCGACCGGCGAGCGGTAGTGGTGCGAGACGCAGAAGAACCGCAACGCCTCGCCGCCGACCGCCGCCGCGATCTGATCGCAGTCGAACACGTTGCCGAGCGACTTCGACATCTTGATGCCTTCGAAGTTCAAGAAGCCGTTGTGCAACCAGTAGCGCGCGAACGTGCCCTCGCCATCGGCGCCTTGCGATTGCGCGATCTCGTTCTCGTGGTGCGGGAAGATCAGGTCCTTGCCGCCGGCGTGTAGATCGAAGGTCGTGCCGAGGTGCGCGATCGTCATCGCCGAGCACTCGATGTGCCAACCCGGCCGGCCTTTGCCCCACGGCGAGTCCCACGACGGCTCGCCCGGCTTCGCGGATTTCCACAGCGCGAAGTCCGGCGCCGATCGCTTGCGTTCGTCGACCTCGACGCGAGCGCCCTCGCGCAGCTGATCGAGCGTCATGCCCGATAGCTTGCCGTACGGTGGGAACGTGTCGACCTCGTAGTAGACGTCGCCGTTCACGGAATACGCCTTGCCGGCCGCGATCAGCCGTGAGATCAGCGTGATGATCTGCGGGATATGGCCGGTGACCTTCGGCTCGACGTCGGGCGGCCGGACGCCGAACGCCGCCATGTCGCGGTTGTAGTCGCGCGCGAAGCCGGCCGACATCTCGAACGGATCGACGCCGCGCTCGTTCGCACGCTTGATGATCTTGTCGTCGATATCGGTGACGTTGCGGACGTACTTCACCGACCAGCCGAGGAACTCGAGCGAGCGCCGGATCGTGTCGAACGCGATCGCCGAGTACGCATGGCCGATGTGCGCGGGTGCGTAGGTCGTCGGCCCGCACACGTACATGCCGATGTGCCCGGGCACGAGCGGCTCGAAATCGACCTTCTGGCGGCGCATCGAATCGTGGAGGCGGAACGGAGTCGTCACCGCTCTGGGTTGTAGCACTACCGCCAGGTCAGCGCGGACGGTCCGAGGTCGGCGCTCGCGTTCGTCAGCTGATCGAGCCACGCTCGGGTCTCGGCCGCGGTCGCCGGCAGCGCGAGGTTCCATACGAAGAAGCTCGTGTCGACCTGGGCGGCGATCTTCGTGCCATCGCGCGAGATCCGCACGGCGGAGGTGTGGAGCTGGCGATCGTCCGGGATGAACGGCCAGTGGGTCCCCGAGATCAGGTCGAAGAGGCCGACGCCCCGGCCGGTGGGGAAGGCGGCGAGCCCGCGCTGGGGCGAGCTGATGACGTTCCGCGTGCCCGCCGGGATGCACGCGCTCGGCGGCGAGCTCCCGTCCGCCGGCATCAGATAAGCCGCACCGTCGACCGTGGTGATGATCAGCTCGCGTTCCGGGTCGAGGGTCAACACCGAGGCCACCAACGTCGGCAAGGTCGCGAGCGTCGTCACCCGGCCATCGCGTTCCCAGCGCAGCGCGCGCTTGCCATCCGGTACCAGCACCGCCCCGTTGTTGTCGAGGTCGAGCTCGATGTTGGTCGCGGCCGGTTCGAGCCGCGTCGTCTCGACCGCGTTCGTCGTGCGGTCGAGGCGCCACAGCGTTCCGTCGGCGTACGCCGCCGCGACGCGATCGCCGCGCAGCGCGATCGCGATCGGCACCGCCTTGCTCGCGTACAACGTGGTCGAAGCACCATCGGCGAGCGAATACGCGATGATCTGGCCGGCGCCGTTGGCGTATGCCAGCCACGTTTCACCCATCACGGCGAGGTGCGCGTCGCTCGCGATCTTCGTCGCGCGGCCGCCGCCGCGGTGGAACACGTACAGCGCCGAGTCGGCCGACAGAATGTATCCGCTATCGCCGCGCACCGCTTGGTCGGCGTCGCCGACCGGCGTGAGGCGACCGAGATCGATCGACGCGAACCTCTTGGTGTCGGTATCGAGCCAGCTCCACTCACCGCGCAACGGCCCGACAAAATCGTGATCGCCGGCATCGGCCTCCACCGAGAACCCGGGATACACCGCGGTGTCCGGGAACATCGCCGCGAGGTCATATGCGAAGACGCGTCCCGTCGACGCCGCGAGCACGTAGCGGCCGCCGCGCGCGCTCAGGCGGTCGATCCGCTCGGCCGGAAGCACGATGTTGATCGCGTGGAACAGGTCGACGACGCGCAGCACGTTGCCGCTCGACCCCACGACATTTCCCGCATACCCCGCAACGATGTCAAGATTGGCGACCGGGTCGGTAAGTCGCGTGACCATTCGCCCGTCGGCATACGCGATCAGTCCCGCATCCCCGATGACGAACAGGACACCGCTGGACGCGAACACCGGGGCGTTGAACCGCGCCGGACTCGCGATCCACCTCACCGGCGCATTCGCTGCCGTGGTCGCGACGATCGCGACCTTGTTCGCGGCACCTAACGCGACGGCATCCGACGAAGGAGCCCAGGCCGAGATCCCGAGCACACCGCTCACGACGCGCCGCGGTGAAGCCAGCGCATCGACGTCGGCGAGCCACGCACCAACGCTGTCGATCAGTAACACGTGCGCGTGGTCGGGCGAGATCGTGATCCGCCACGTGCCGTTCGCGGCCGCGACGCGCTCGTCGGTGCCGGTCGCGAGATCGAGTCGATACACCTCGGTCGCGCTGGCCCACCACATGTAGCGCGCGGTCGCGTCTAGCGCCTTGATCGGCTCGGGCACGTCGAACGTGCGGCTCGAGCGATCCGCGAGGTTCACGACCGTCACACGACTCGGTCCAGACACCAGCAAGTGGTCGTCACCCGCGAAGATCACGCTGCTGTAGACATAGGGACCGAGCTTGGTCGCGTGGTGAGTCGCGAGCTCGTACACCCACACGTCGCCGGTCAAGCCCATCGCGACGGCGCGCGACCCCGACGGCGACATCACGAGCTCTGCCACGTGGGCCGGGCCCTCGTAGCCCCACGCGACGCCGTCGACATTCGCTTCGGCGACGACCGCGCGCGCCTGACGCCACCACTTGTTCCAGCGCTCCGGCGAAGTCGCGATCTGCTTGATCATCGCGACCGCCGCGGTCGGGCTCGTGCGCGCGAGCTGTTGCGCCTGATAGATGAGCAGCTGATCGGCGCGGTCGCGCTCCGCTGAGCGTGCTTGCTCGGCGTCGTGCATGCCACGCGTCGCGCGCGCAGCCTCGGCATCTGCTCGATCGCGTTCGTCGATCACCCGGCCGATCGCGATCCACGAGCCGATCGCGATCGCGGCGAGCGCGAGCCCCGCGATCGCGACCGCCGCGCGATGCCGCCGGACGAGCCGCATGAACCGCTCGCGGCGAGAATAGCGATGCGCGCCGACGAGCTGGCCGGCGAGAAAATGCTCGAGGTCCTCGGCGAGTGCCGCGGCATCGCGGTACCGCACGCTTTGATCGTACGCGAGCGCTTTGTCGACGATGGTCGCGAGCTCGGCGGGGACGCCGGGGACGAGCCGGCCGAGTGGCTCCGGCGGGCCGCGCTCGGCCGCGATCAGCGTCTCGTCGCTAGAGCCCGTCGAATGGGGCGGCTTGCGAGCGAGCGTGTAGTACAGCGTCGCGCCGAGCGCGTAGACGTCGCTGCCTGCATCGACCGGCTCGCCGCGGATCTGCTCCGGCGGCATGAAGCCCGGCGTGCCGAACACCGTGCCGATCCGCGTGCGGAGCGAATCGCCGGCGACCGGTGGACCGGCCTCGGCGACGTCGGCTTCGTCGGGCTCGCCCACGACCTTCGCGAGCCCCCAATCGATCACGACGGTCTCGCCGAGATCGCCGATCAAGATGTTCGTCGGCTTGATGTCGCGATGGATGACGCCCCGGCGATGCGCGTGCGCGATCGCATTCGCGGTCGCGACGAGGTTCGGCAGCAGCGCGAGCCGCTTCGCGAGCGTATCGGCCTCGAGCACGAGCTCTTCGAGCGGCCGGCCGGAGACCTTGCGCATGACGTAGAACGGCGAGCCGTTCGCCGACTCGCCGGCGTCGTGGATCGGCACGATCGACGGATGCTCGAGCCGCGCGGTGATCCGGATCTCGCGGCGAAATCTGCGGAGCGCATCGTCGCTATCGGCGAGCGCTTCCTTGACCGCCACGGTGCGGCCGAGCTTCGTGTCGAACGCCTCGACCACTCGCCCCATGCCGCCGCGCGCGATCTCGCAGCCGACCTCGTAGCGCTCGGGCGGCGCGCTCGCGGGCCTCTCGGGCTCGGCCTCGGGGCGGCTGCCTCGGCCACGATCGACCACCGTCGGCAACGATGGATCGGATTCCTTCGGGCCCGCCACCCGGCGATCTTAGCGCCACGTGAGCGAGCCGGGGCCGCTGGCGGCGGTCGCGTTCGTCAACTGGCCGAGCCAGGTCGTGAGCCGGGGGCGATCCGGGACCTCGAGTGGCCAGGTCGAGATCCCGTGCGGCCCGGCGCCGGCCACGACCTGCCCGTCGGGAGAGATCGCGAACCGCGAGACGTGCAACGACCCGAGCGGCCACGCGAGGTCGGCGATCGGATCGATGACCTCGATGTCGCGAGCCGTGCTGCTCGCGACGAACAGGCCGGTGCCGGTCGAGAACCCGGCGTTCGGCGGGATCGGGGTGCGATGAGCGACCGGCGGACTGTGACCGGCGAGTGCGACCGTCCACGCGTCGCCGTTCGCCGCGATCGCGATCGCGCGATCGGCGTCGAGCACGACGAGCCGAGCCGCCGGCGCCGGCAGCGTCGCGATCGCGGCCGGCATCCCGTGCGGAGGCAGCGCGAACAGCTCGTCGCCGTCCGCGAACACGATCGTGCCATCGCCGGTGAGCTCGAAGGCGGCGTCGGGCGTCACCGTGAGCGAGAGCCGCGTCGCTTCGCCTCGCTCGACGTCGTAGCGCCACAGCTCGTGATCCGCGAACGCGGCGGCGACCCACCGACCCGACGCGGCAAACGCGATCGGTCGCGCGCCCGCGGGATGGATCGGGGTGATGTGACGCTGGTCCCGGCCCGGCGGCGCGGGGAGATCGATGATCGCGATCTCGCCATTCGGTCGAGCGAACGCGAAGCGATGGCCATCGAGCGCGCGCGCGACATCGACGTCGCCCTCGATCGCGAGCGAGTCACCGGTCGCGGCTACGAGCTGCGCGCGATGGGTCCCGTCGACGACGAGTGCGAGCTGACCATCGGCGCTGCTCGCGACCGTCAGCAAGCTCTCGACCAGATCTTCGAGGGGCTTGGGGTTCGCCACGTCGCCGAGATCGATCCACTCCGACTTGAGATTCTCGAACGTCGCGACGAGGTGGTGGTTGCCGACGAACGCCACGCCGGTCGCGTCCGCCCGGCCGACCTCGTGCGGTGCGATCGCGTCGAAGTCCCATGCGATCAGCCGACCGTCGGCTGCCGCGACGATCCACGGGCTCGTCGGGGCAGCCGCGAGCAACGCCAGCGAGGGCACCGGGCTCTGGAGCATCCGATCGTCTTCGGTCGCGCTGTAGACCGCGATCGCGCCGTGCACGCCGCCCGTGACGAAGCGCTGCGCGGTCGTCTCGAACAGCCCGAGGCTGGTATCGGAGAAGGGCTTGGTCCCCGCGCGCGTGTTGCTCTTGAACTGGACGCCGAGCGGCCCGGCGGCCACCTCCGTCGAGCCGACCGCGAGGCAGGCGTACTGCCTGCCGACCAGGTCGCGCTGCAAGAGGTGCATGTAGCCGCGATCGACGAGGACTTGATCGAGCTCGTCGTCGAGCAGCATGACGGCGCGCACGGAGTCGGTGGCCCACGCCAGACCCTTGCACAGCCCAGAGAACGCTGGCTCCGGGATGATCTCGAGGTGCGCGGTCGACAACAGCCACACATGGTGCGTGCCGCCGATCAACAGCCACGCGCCGTCGGGCGATGGCGCGATCACGGCTACGGGTTCGGGCAGCGCGACGCGGGTCGGGGTCGCGGTCGCGAGCGCTTGCGCGTACACGGCCCCATCGATGTCGAGCCAGTACAGCGCGGTTCCGACCGCTTGGAGCTGCTTGATCGGCGTCGGCGCGCTGATGACCCGAGCGCGGCCTCCCGCGACCGGGATCACCGAGATCGTGCGATCGCGAAACGCGACGGCGAGCCGTTCCCCGTCGGCGAGCACCGCGCGCACCGGGCCGCCGAGCTCGGCGAGGACGCGGCTCGTCCGGCTCGCGAGGTCCACGACGCGGACCACGCCATCGTCGCCGGCGGTGACCGCAGAACGGCGGTCGCCGAGCAGCGCGATCGACAGCGTGTGGGGCGAGGCCGGGATCGTGAACGCGACGCCGTGCTGCCGCGCCGCCTGCGCGATCGCGCGAACCTCTCGCCACCGGTCGCCGGTCGCCAGCCGCTTGACGAGCGCGACCGCGAGCGTCGGATCCTGACTCGCCTCGCTCGTCGCCTCCTTGAGCGTGAGCTCGTCGGATCGCCGATTCGCCTCGGCGCGCTCGTGCTCGGCCACGTGCTGCTGCGCGACCGCGAGCTCGCGCTCGTCGACGATCCGGCCGATCGCGATGCGCGCACCGACCGCGAGCGCGACGACGGCAATCGCGGCGATCGCGACCGGCGCGCGATTGCGGCGGATGAACCGGAAGATCCGCTCGCGCGTCGAGTAGTGGTGCGATGCGACGAGCTGACCGGTCAGGAATCGCTGGAGATCCTCGGCGAGCGCGCCGGCGTCCGCGTAACGGGCCTTCGCGTCGTGCGCGAGCGCCTTGTCGACGATCGTCGAGAGCTCCGGTGGCAGGCCGTCGACGAGCCCGCCGATCGGGTCGGGCGGGCCGGCGAGCGCCGCCTCCATCATGTCGATCGCGCGCTTGCTGTGGTGCGGCACGCGCCGCGCGAGCAAGTAATAGAGCGTCGCGCCGAGCGCATAGACGTCGGCCCGCTTGTCGGCGGGCGAGCCCCGCAATTGCTCCGGCGCCATGAACCCGGGCGTGCCGAACACGCTGCCAGCGCGCGTCATGAGCTCGTCGTCATCGCCAGCCACGGTCGTCGTCGCGGTGTCGTCGTCGCTCGGCTCGTCGAGCGCCTTCGCGAGGCCCCAATCGATCACGACGGTCTCGCCGTGGCCGCCGACCAGGATGTTCGCCGGCTTGATGTCGCGGTGGACGATGCCGCGGCCGTGCGCGTGCGCGATCGCATTGGCCGCCGCGACGACGTGCGGCAACAGCGCGAGCCGGTCTTCGATCGTCTCCGCTCCGGCGACGAGCTGCTCGAGCGGCCGGCCCGAGATCTTGCGCATCACGTAGAACGGCGACCCCGTCGGCGAGGTGCCGGCGTCGTGGACCGGCACGATCGACGGGTGCTCCAGTCGCGCGGTGATCCGAGTCTCGCGGTGAAATCGGCGGATCGCGTCGGCGTCGCTCGACAGCGCCTCCTTGAGCGCGACGGTGCGGCCGAGCACGGCATCGGTCGCCTCGACGACGCGGCCCATCCCGCCGCGCGCGATCTCGGCGCCGAGCGTGTAGCGCCAATCGGCGGGCATCGGGGCCGGGCCACCGAGTGGACGGATCGTCACGGGCAAGCCGTCGCCGGTCGCCGCCTCGGTCGGCGTCAACGCGAGCGGCGAGCTCGGCGCCAGCGTCGCGACCGTCGGCTGGCTCTTGGCCGGGGCCGCGAGGGTCGCGTCCGTCGGAGAGGGCGGATCCTCGGCCACGCGCCGAGTATAGCGTCCCTGTCGACGTCGACAGAGAACGTCGACCTGAACATCAACGTGAACGCCGGCCTTGACGTTGACGTCTCATGATCGCGGCGGCGTGGCGAGCTCTGCATGCCACGAGCGAGTGCGTCTTGTCGTAGGCTTCGCAGATCAGGTGCGAGTAGTTGCGTTGGACGCGCGATACGGAAGCCGAGTTCCGCTAGTACCGGGTGCACGTTCCGCCGTACGCGGCCACTCGGTCGTTTTCGAATAGACTCAGCCGACACCCTGATCCGCGTCAGCTGCCGTCGATGTGTCGCGCACCGTCGATGCGTCGACGGTACGACCGGAGACTTCGCACACGCCATTTCGCAGCTTCGTACCAACGCCGCACCTCGTAGGCTCTGGCTTAGAGCAACCGAGAACCGCACACACAGTCGCCACTACGCCGCCCACCGTTCGCATGCGAAAGCAATTCTCGCATGCCTACCGAATCGTGAGCGGCAAGAAACGCCTGAAACAAGGAAGACGATAGGCCGTCAAGGTCGGCGTTCACGTTCACGTTCACGTTCACCTCGACGTGATCACGCGCGGGTCGGCAGCAGGTCGCGCTTGACCGCGCGGACCAGGACCCACGCGAACACGAGCCCGATCACCGCGAGCGCGATCGTGATCGGCAAGACGTACCAGTACTGCGCCGGGCGCTCGTCGGTCATCACCGCGTACGCGTTGCTCGGGATGTCGCGCGCGACGTAGACGCCGATGACATCGAGCTCGGCATCGGGCAGCGTCTTGCCGTCGACGGTGAACCCGGTCGGAGGCGATGAGCGCAGCGCGCCCCACGTCGTCTCGTGATGTCGGGTGACCGGCTCGACGCGCGCGCCCCATAGCTTCGCGGCTTCGAGCTTCGACGTGATCGTCGCGACGGCGTCCGGCGCCTCGACCGAGAGGACGATCTGCATCTTGTCGGACGCGGGCTCGCCTTTCGGCGTGACATCGATGGCAGCGAGCGCGGTCAGCCAGGCGTGAACGTCGGGGTAGTGATCGTCGAACGTCGCGATCACCGTCGCGGCGTCGGGATCGACGACGTCGAACGCGACCTGGTCGGCGTCGGCGACCGCCACCCGATCGCCGGTGACCGTCGTGATCGTGCCGCCGGCGAGCGCCGAGCGCACCGCGCGCGCGGTCGCGAACACCGGGCGCGGATGGGCCGCGGCGTATTCGTCGAGCGCGTCGGAGATCGCGACCGACGACAGCTTGCGCAGGCGACCGGTGTAGCCGTTGATCTGCGGCTCGCCCCAGCCGTCGCCCGACATCACGAGCCACAGCCGATCGCCGGTGCCGCGCGCCGGAGCGACGCGCAAGCCCATGCTGCCTTTCGCCGAGGCGATGCGGACCGCATGCGCGAGCAGCGGCTCGGCATCGAGGGTGACGAATTGATCGGTCGCGACCGCGCCGGCGAGCACGTCGGATACGGTGACCTGCTTCGGGTGCTCGCTCGAACCGCCGAACCGGCGATCGGGCGCGAGTCGCCACAGAAACACCGCGCACAGGAACACGAGCCCGGCCGAGGTGATGACGCCGATCTTGGGCCGCGCTCGGGCGAGCTTGATCAGATCCGGATCGAGCGCGTTCTTCGCGATCGGCGCGCCCGGATCACGGGGCTCCTTCTGGTCCAGGTCAGCCATGACGGAGGCGATTTGCATCCTACCGTCGATATCGACACCGCGCCACCCGGGTCGGTTGCGGCTAACTGGCCATGTCGTTACGGTTGGCTGTGGCAACGCCGAATCTGCCGATATCGAGCCGCGAGCGCCCGCTTGCGGTGGGCGACATCGTGCGGTGGGCGGGTCGCACGGTCGACGCGCTCGGGCTGGTGTGGCTCGAGGGCGAGGTCGCGCAGGTGTCGCGACCTGCGTCCGGCCACGTGTATTTCTCGGTGCAAGATCGCGGCGCCGTGCTACCGGCGGTGATGTGGGGGCGCGACGCGACCCGCATGCGGTTCAAGATCGAAGCGGGACAGCGGCTGCGCGTCCGCGGCCGGCTCGGGGTCTACGAGCGCGACGGCAAGCTGCAGCTGTACGCAGATTTCGCCGAGCCCGCGGGCGCCGGCGCCGAGGCCGCCGCGCTCGAAGCGTTGAAGCAGAGGCTCGCGGCCGAAGGCATGTTCGCGCTCGACAAGAAGCGCAAGCTGCCGCGGTTTCCGCGCTGGATCGGCGTGGTGACGTCGAAGCACGGCGCTGCGGTGCACGACATCATCCGCACGGTCCAGCGCCGGTTCGCGACGCCGATCCTGATCGCCGATTGCGCGGTGCAGGGGCCGACCGCGCCGGCCCAGATCGTCAACGGGCTCGCGATGGTGGTGCGCGCCGGGGTCGACGTCGTGATCGTCGGTCGCGGGGGCGGCGCGGCGAACGACCTGTCGGCGTTCAACCACGAGCGCGTCGTGCGCACGATCTCGCGTTGCCCGGTGCCGGTGATCAGCGCGGTCGGTCACGAAGTCGATCTGTCGCTCGCCGATCTCGCGGCCGATGCTCGCGCGTCGACGCCGACCGCGGCGGCCGAGCTGTGCGTGCCCGACGGCATCGCGCTCGGCGAGATGCTCGGTAAAGAGCGTCGCCGCCTCGATCGCGAGATCCGCCACGTGATCTCGCGCGCGCACCAAGATCTCGATCGCGGCACGATGACGCTGCACGCTCGCGGCGAACGCGCGCTCGCGGCGACGCGCATGCAGCTCCAGACGCTGCAGCATCGACTCGCCGCCTTGCATCCGCGCGCGCAGCTCGCCCGCGGTCGGCGCGACTACGACGCGCTCGTTGCTCGCCGCGACACCGCGATCCGCCAGCTGTTGGAGGCGCGGCGTTCGGAGCTCGGCCAGCTCGGCGCCCAGCTCGCGGCGATGTCGCCGCTCGCGGTGCTCGATCGCGGCTATGCGGTCGTTCATCGCGGTGACGCGGTCGTGCGCTCGGCCGACGAGGTCGGCGCCGGCGATCGGCTGCGCGTCCGGCTCGCCCGCGGCGAGCTCGCGGTCGTGGTCGACGGTGCGGGCGAGGCCGCCGCCGGAGGGCCGCGCGGTTCGATCGACGGAGAGCGCGAGCCGTGACCGCCGGCAAGTCGAAACGACCGGGTACGCGCGGTGATCCGACGAGCTCGGGCAAGACGCCGAGGCCGCGGTTGAAGCCACCGGCGCCACCGAGCGCCCGGCGCGCCGAGTTGCCGCGACCGTCGCGGGTAGCCATCGACGCGCAGTCGACGCCGCCACCGCCACCACCGCGCACGATTCCGCCGCCGGCACCGGGCTCGCCGCTCGCGGTCGCAGCGGCGCGGCACGAGATCACCGACGACGCGGTCGTCGAGACCACCGAGCTGGCCGACGTGCCGCAGCTGCGCGTCGCGGTGTTCGAAGATGAGGGCTTTCTCGAGACCGCGCAGGATGCGGTGATCGCCGCTGGCCACATCGTCGCGGGCGGCGGCTGCGGCGACTCCGGGCGGGCGCGCATCGTCGAGCTCGTCCATCGCGGCGGCATCGACGCGGTCGTCGTCGGCTTGCCCGGCGGCGAGGCCGTGATCGACGCCGCGCTCGCACTCGAGCCGCGCCGGCCGGTCGCGATCGCGGCGCTGTCATCGGAGATCGTCACGGCGGCCCGCCGGGCGATCGCCGCGGGCGCCGATCTGGTCACCCGCCGGCCGCACGGCGTAGGCTCGCTCGCGCCGATGTTGCTCGCCGCCGCCCGGTTGCACGTCGAACGCCGCGCCGCGCTCAGCGCCCGCGGCAGCGAAGCGGTGTTGCGCGCCCGGCTCGAGCAGATCGCGCATGGCGATCCGCGTGGCTTGGCGTCGTTCGAGCTGTTCCAGCGCGAGCTCGAGCGCGAGATCAAGCGCGCGAAGCGCTACGGCTACGCGTTGTCGGTCGCGCTATTTGCGGTCGAGATCCCACCACCGCCGCCGCCGGCGGGCATTCGCGGCATCTTGCGTGCGCGCGCCGGCAACGCGATCGTCCATTCGATTCGCGACATCGATCTCGCGACCGAGCTCGACCACGAGCGCTACCTCGTGCTCTTGCCGTACACCGATCTGAGCGGCGCCGCGGAGGTCGCACAGCGCATCCTCGCGACCGTCGCGGCGGGCGAGCCCGTGGTCGCCGCCGGTCGCTCGTTCCCGCCCAGGGTCGTCGGTGCGGTCGCCGGTGCTCGCGCGGATCAGCCGCTGAGCTTCGCGCGCCTCATGAAAGACGCGACGCGAGCACTCGATCAGGCGCGACGCGATGGCGCGGAGCTCGCGGTGCAGCCATGACCACGCACATCCACGGCACGACGCGGGTGGCTGCGGTCATCGGTTGGCCGGTCGAGCACTCGCGCAGCCCCGAGATGTTGAACGCGGCGTTCTCGGACACCGGCATCGACGCCGTGCTCGTGCCGATCGGCGTGCCGCCGGCATCACTCTCCGTCGCGATCGCCGGCCTGCGCGTACAGCGGTTCCTCGGCGCGAGCATCACCGCTCCGCACAAGCTCGCCGCCGCCGAGCTGTGCGACGAGCTCTCGCCGGCCGCGAAGGCGATCGGCGCCGCGAACTGCTTGGTCCTGGCGGGCGACAAGCTCGTCGGCCACAACACCGACGCCGACGGCTTCGCCGATGCACTGGCCGCCGCCGGCTTCGATCATCGCGGCAAGCGCGTCGTCATCATCGGAGCCGGAGGAGCCGCACGCGCGGTCGAGTACGGCTTGCGCGGTGCCGCCGCGATCGACGTCGTCGCGCGCCGGCACACCGAGATCACGTGGACCCGCGCGCGCCCGATCGCCGGCATCGCCGACGACTTCGCAAACGCCGATCTCGTCGTCGACTGCACGCCGACCGGGCTCGATGACCGCGAGGACGTCGCGTTCGCGGGGTCACTCCCGCTCGATCGACTGCGCCAATCCGCGTGGGTGGCGACGCTCGTCTATCACCGCCGCCCGGCGTTGTTGAGTCATGCCGCGGCGCGCGGTCACCAGGTCATCGACGGTCGCGCGATGCTCGTGCATCAGGGCGCGCGCGCCTTTACGATCTGGACCGGGGTCGCCGCTCCGATCGATAGGATGAGCGACGCCCTCGCGCGCGGTCTGTGAAGACAGCGTGAAGCGGCAAAACCTGGCCCGCCTCGCGACGTACTAAGGGAACACCGCATGCAACGCTTGGGCGTGCACGTGGTCGCATGAGGTCGAACATGAGGAACTTCCGTCGGTTCCACGGCGCTGTGGTCGCGAGCATGTTGCTCGGAGTCACAGGGCCCCATGTCGGATGGGCCGATTCCGACCGCAGCCTGGACGACGTCGTCCCGACCGCACCGAAATCCGACAATGGCCTGACGGCAAGGGTTGGCACCGCTGCCGGCCTCGTCTACGGCGCGCCGGCCAACGTCACCGCGCTCGGCCTCACCGCCGCGATCGGCCAGCGCTTCGGCCGGCTCGCGATCGAAGCCGAGTACACGTACTTATCGTTCCAGCAACAGGCGACCTATACCACTCCGTTCGGGGTCGAATCCGGCGACATCGGCGTCGGCGATGGCAACCGTCTCGATCTCATGGCGCGGTTTGATCTGCTGCGCTTCGGTCCGCGCGTCGATCGCTCGAGCCGATCGCTGTTCACGATCTACGTCGAGGGCGGCGCCGGCATCGCGATCGACCACTGGGACAAGCCGGCAAGCGACGAGATGGATCGCGTCGTGCCCGACAACTCGAAACGCGTCGAGGGCCAAGGCGGCTTCGGCTTGATGATCTTCCCGCATCGCGTCGCGTGGCTGATCGGGTGGCGGTTCGCGGTGTCGCCGCACGAAGACGCGATGGGCTCGATCTGTCGCGGCGCCGGCGTGTGTCGCTCGGTCGTGATGAACGACGCCAGCGGGACCGGCTCGTTCATCGATCGCTCGATGCTGTTCCAGTCGAGCCTCGAGTTCACGTTCTGACCCCTTCGACCGGCCTCGCGTCGTGGGTTGTGTTACGACCTGCCCATGCGAGCACTCCTGGCTTCGATCGCGTTCCTCGTCGCGTGCGGCGGCCCCAAGCACAAAGACACCACGATCGTTAACGAAGGCTCGGACGTTCCTCAGAACTGCTGCTGCAAGACCAATCCGCCTTCGAGTGAAGACGGCAAACCGGTCTACGCGATGGCGAATCGAATGGAGTGTTCGACCGAACAAGGCGCGTGCGTTGACAACGTGCAGTGCAACGCGAGCATGAACAAGGACGAGCCGCCGTCGAGCACCGGCGTGCCACCACCGCCGGGCGCTGGCGCCTCGGATCCGACCGCAGCGCCGATTCCGCGCTGATCCTCGCGCGACTGTCGCAGTCGAGGTTTCCAAACATCAGACTGTCACGCGCGGTGGCCTCGCCGCGTCTGGAATTCGCTTGCCGGCGCGGGCGAGAAAGCCAATGCTGAAGTCATGAGGATGCTCGCGGCGTTTGCGATCGTGGCGGCGACCGGCGGCGTGGCCTCCGCCGAGCCCATACTCGGATTCGGCCTCGCGTACGGCGTCGGCGATACCCAAGCGCCGGCTCAACACGAGATCGGACCGATGGTGTCGTTGACCGAACGCCTCGGCGCGTTCTCGGGTGTCTTCGACTACACGTACCTGAGCTTTCTCGACATGGACACGACCGCGAGCGGAGTCCATCGGCTCAGCGCGAGCCTTCGCTTCGACGTGTATCGCGCGCGCCGCAATCGCTGCACGATCGGGCTCGCGTGTACGCGCGAGCATTCGATGTACGTCGATGCCGGCGTCGGCGAGCGCATCGGCCGCTGGTACCTCGACTACAACCATCGATCGCCCGGACCGGATCCGCATCCGGAAGCGCACGTCGGCCTCGGCTTCGAGTTCGACAGCGCGGTGCATCCGCGCCGGATGGGCGGTCAACTCGGGATCCGCCTCGCGTTCTCGCCGCACGACGCGACCGAAGTCCCATCGTGCCGCTCCTCGCCGGGCACGACCTGTGGCACGAGCTCGACCGGCGGCGGCGGGATCGACCGCGCGATCTTCATCGAGTGGACGTTCCTCATCGGGCTCTAGACCGATCTAGACCCAATGCCGAGCCTGTTGGTGGGCTGTTCGTTTGTGACCGACCGCGCTCGAAGTGTCCGGCGCGCCCGGTCGCTCACAATCCGAACAGCCCCTGACGCCACGATGGTTGGTTCCATGGATCGATTTGAATGATCGACGAATGGAAGACGACGCTCCTTCCCTTCTCCCCGAAAACACAAAACATCTTGGTGGCAGAGCCTGTGGCGCGATGTGGACGGGTGCGCCGCTACCTCGGTCGCCTCGTGGTCATCGCGATCGATTCGCGGCGCAGCCGTCCAAGGAGCGAGGTCAGCCGCGGACGATCGACGGCGAGGGCCGCAATCGGCGGCGCGAGCGGCTGTCCGCGCGAGCGGCATCGTCCACAGGCCGGCGCACGCAGCCGGCGTTGTGCAACATGTCTGGTTTGGACCCCAAGACGAACTCATTATTGTATGTGCCGAATCAATTGACGCGATCCTCGACGGTGCTATGCCGATGTCTGTCGTGTCATCTTCGCGCAATCGGCAACTTGAGATCCCGCGGCCCGACAAGAACGGGCAACGTCGAGGCGGCAAGCGACCGGGCGCAGGGCGCAAGCCGAAGGGGCCGTGCGCCGGTGTCACTCATGCGCGGCGTGTCGAGCTCGACCCGAGCAAGCCGCCGCACATCACGTTGCGTGTGGTCGCGGCGATCGCCGCACTGCGCACCGAGAAGGCCTATCGCGCGATCCGTAAGGCGCTACAAGTCTCGGCGTTCAATCAACTCGGGTTGCGGATCTGCCATTTCAGTGTGCAGCGCGATCATCTCCACTTGATCTGCGAGGCCGACAACAACACCGCGCTCGCACGTGGCATGCAGAGCTTCAAGATCTCGGCCGCCAAGCAGCTCAACCACGAGCTGCGCCGTCGCGGCTCAGGACGATGGGCGGCGCTTCATCTATCGAGGCGGCAAGATCGTCGAGATCCAGCGCTGGGCCGATGGCAGACTCGCGTCGACTAAGCCATTTGCGCCGAAGATCGCCGGCCCCGCAGATGGGTCGCCTCGCGCCGGCAACCTCCGACGCACTGCTCTCCCGAATAATCCGAGCAGGCCGTCGCGATATCCGCCGATTGGCCATGATTGCGGTGGCTTGCCGCGACCGCAACGCGAGCTGACGGACCAAGGCCCGCCGCGTACTTATGTGTGACCTTCAACGAGGTGTTTATGTCTACCGAAGCGGTTCAATGGCTGATGAAAGTGCTGCAACCCGAGAAGACGTTGGGCTCGATGCCCGGAATCTCCGCGCTCACCGAGGGCACCCGCGCCGCCCTCCTCGGGGTGGATCCCGAGACCTACCGCGCAGAGCTCGCGCGGATGCGCAGCGCCGTGACGGACGCCGCCTGCGAGCTGCTCGCCGATCCCGCCGTAGCGGCGATGGTCGATCGCCTCCCGCTGCAGAAGGGGGCGCGGATCGTCGCCTTCGGTGACAGCCACACGGCCGACCCGCAGTCCTGGGCCACGATCGTCGCCGAGATGCTGGCCGCGCGGCGTCCGGCCGACGAGTTGTCGGTGGCGGTCCGCGCGGTCCCAGGCGAGACTACGACCCACGGGCTGGTCCGAATCGGCGAGGCGCTCGCCCTCCAGCCGGACTGGCTCCTCTTCCTCATCGGGGTGAACGACGCGCGGACGCAGGGGCCGAGCCCGAGCAAGACGCTGGTCGACCGCGGCGAGACGGCGCGCAACCTCGCCGCGCTGCGCAGCCGCGCGTCGCACGAGACGAAGGCGCACTGTCTTTGGCTCACGCCTCCCGCGGTGATCGAAGACCGGGTGGCAACGCACTGGGGCCTGTCGCGCCTCGGCGTACGCTTCCGCAACGAGGACGTTGCGGACGTCGCGCGCGCGGTGCGTGAGCTCGGCGGTCCGACTATCGACCTCTTCTCGATCCTGGGCTCGCCGACTCCGGCCGACCTATTGATGGACGACGGCCTCCACTTCACCCTTGCGGGGCAGAAGCGCATCGCCCTCGAGGTCCTGCGCGGCTGGAGCAATCACTAATATATGAGACACCTCATTACGGGCGCGACCGGGAACATCGGCTCGCTGGTCACCCAACGCCTGATCGATCGCGGCGATCGCCCTTGCGTCTTCGTGCGTGACGCCGCGAAGGCGCGGTCGCAGTTCGGTGATGCGGTCGAGATCCGCGTCGGGGATTTGGCGGCTGACCAGGCGTCGCTGTCGGCGGCGTTCGCCGGCGCCGACTCGCTCTTTCTCCTCAACGTCGGGCCCGAGCTCGCGGCACGCGATCGCGTGGCCGCGCTCGCAGCCAAGGCCGCGGGCGTGCGTCACCTGGTCAAGCTCTCGACGCTCGACGTGCTCTCGAGCGTGGGGACCGGGCCGTGGCACGCGCGCGGCGAGGCCGCAGTGCGCGACAGCGGCGTCGCCTTCACGTTCATTCAAACGGCGGCCTTCATGTCCAACGCGCTCCACTGGGCTCACTCGATCAAGGCCGAGGGGGTCCTGCGATCGTCGACGGGCGACGGCAAGATCGCATTCATCCACCCACACGACATCGCCGCCGTCGCCGTCCGCGCTCTGACTACGCGCGACCATCACGGCGAGGCGATCGTGATCAGCGGGCCGCGAGCGCTGAGCTACGCCGAGATGGTCGCGGCGATTGGCGCCGCGATCGGGGAGTCCGTTCGCTTCGTCCACATCACTGACGGCGAGGCGCGCGTGGGTACCGGCCCCTACGCGGAGGCGCTAATGGACATCTGGCGCGCGATCCGAGAAGGCCGCGTGGCCACGGTGACCGATGGGGTGCAGCGCATCCTCGACCGCGAGCCGTCGTCCTTCGACCAGTGGGTCGCGGAGAACGCCGACGCGTTCGTCAGGCCGGGTGCGAGTCGAGGTAGACGAGCACCGTCCGTACGGCCTCCTCCTTCGCGCTCGCGAGCGAGATGAGGGGAGGCCGCTGTGCCACCCCGTGCACCAGCGACTCGATCAAGTTGGGCAAGACGAACAGCATCCGCTTCGCCTCGTCATCAGTGGGCGCGATCACCCGCTCGAACGTCTCGCGGAGCGCGGCTCGAAACCCCGCCGGTCCCTCCGGCACCAGCGCGGTGACGAGCTGGTGGAGCTCGGGATCGGCGGCGTGCACGTCCGCGAGACCCTCGACCAGCGCGCGCGCGAAGTCCTCGAGCGACCCCGACACGCGCTCGGCCAGCGCGCGGTCGATCACCCGTCGCACGTCGTCCACGTGCCGCTCGTGGAGCGCCCGGTAGATCGCCTGCTTGTCGGGGAAGTACTGATAGAGAGACCCGATGCTGACGCCCGCGGCCTCGGCGATGCGGTTGGTGGTGACCGCGTCGGGGCCGTGGCGCTTGAGCACGAGCGTCACCGCGTCGAGCACCACGTCCACGGTTTGCCGCGACCGGTGCTGCCGCGGCCCGCGTCGGGTCTGGGCTCTGGGTGCGCCTCTCATCGTGACGTACTCGTCGCTTGCTGACCGGACGTCACTCGCGATGGCGGGGTGACGTCGATGACATCGGCGAGAACGTGAGCGTCGCGCTGCGCGCCGCGAAAAATACGCCCTTCCCAATTAGACCGGGCGGCCCTTCGCTCGGCTGCATCCACGTTCGAAGCGTAGCACCTGCGGGCCTTTGGTGGCCTGCGGTCATGGACGACCGCTCGGCTCGCGCGCAGGCTCAGGTCGACAACGGGCAGAGCTGAAGCGGTTGCGTAGTCCGAACGCGTACATCTCCGTCCACTGACCGTGTGCCATCGTCGGCCCAGCGTCACGGCCAACGATCACCCCGTCACGACGTCCTCGGCCGTACGGTTACGTTGTGAAGAATCATGAGACGTCCACGTCCACGATCTCGAGCAACCGTCTTGAGCCGCAATGTCGGTACCGCTGAACATCGCGGAAGCGGCAGGAAAAACGAGCGACGCCGATCGAAACAACCGCTACCCGATCGCTCGCGGGGAGGCCATGGAATGCGGCGCCATCATCGATGTCGTCCGGCTCATCGACGACGTGCGCGAGCCCGAACTAGCTGCGGCGAAACAACTCCTCATTCGAGTCGTCGGGATGCTGAGCAAGATGTGGCGCTAATCGTGGACGTGTACGTGCACGGACACGTGACACGTGCACGACGGAAACGGCACTAACTTACCGGCATTGGATCTAGACCGATCTAGACCCGATCTAGACCGCGCGCCACGCGGCGGTGAGCACGCCGATGATGGCTGCGAGCCAGGTCGTACCGCTGGCGAGCACGGCGAGTGACACCACGATCGGCGAGATCACCTCGCCACCGTCTTGCTGCGGTTCCCACAGCGTCAAGATCAGCGCGACCGCAGCCGAGACCAGGACGCCGAGTGCGACCCAATGCTCCTTGACGTCGAACCAGCGCGCCGCGGCCGCCGCTCGCCGCACCATGTCCGCGGTCGTCGGGTTGATCGTCGGCGGCTCGTGCGCCTTCACAGCGATCCGTGCGAGCTCGCTATCCTTCGTCGTCTGTTGCGCGCCCACCGCGGTGGGATTCTCGAGGTACGCGGTACGGACCTCGACCCGGTACGTCGGGTACATGATGTTGCCGACGAGGAACGCCGCACCTTGCAGCGCGAGCGCGAGGTACGCGAACCGGCGCACCGCGCGCCGCTTGCCGGCTTGTCCGCGCACGTAGCGGCGCAGCCAGATCACGAGGTGAGTGGTCGCGCCGACCGCCGCCACGCCGATCGCGGTGTGGAGCACGAGCAGCCACCGCGCCGCAGACTCTTCGAGCACCCGATATTCGTACCACGGAGAAATTGATCAATTGATCAACAGGCGACAGGCAACAGGCAATTCCGGATCCGGCATTGCCTGTTGCCCGTTGCCTGTTCTTGGTTGATCAATTTCCCCGATCGCCCTTTCGTTCCGAAAAACGAAAAGGCCTCCCGGGTGGAAGGCCTTCCCGCTAGGGAGGGTTGCGTCGGGTGACGCAAAAGCTAAGCGATAGAGTTACGGATTCGTCGCGGAGTGACGGCGGATAAACGTGGGGACGTCGAGCTCGGTCTCGGTGTCGATCTCGCCGGCGAGCACGGCCTTCATGCTCGGTCGTGATTGAGCCCGCTTGCGATCGGGCTGGACGAGCGGCGCGCCGTCGACCGGCGACGGGCCCGAGCCACTCGCCATGCGTTGCGAGGGCTCACCGTGCGGAACCGGATCGAGCTCCGAGCAACGCCTCGATCGACCGAGTCGGCGGCAGTCCAGTCGACCTCGATGTCCGGATCGTCGACGACCTGGGCCGCCGGGCGAGTGACGCGGCGGCGACGACGGCGGCGGATACTCCTTCGTGATCTGCGTCGAGACATCGTACGGCAGCGTGATCTGCTGCGCGCTCAGTCGCTTCGCCGGCAGCGTGGGCGCGACGTGGGTCTGGGCCGCATGGCCGTCGGGCAGGCCGGCCGTCTTCGCGGCGCGGTCGAAGCCGGTCGCGATCACGGTGATGCGGACCTCGTCGGACAGGTTCGGGTCGATGACCGAGCCGAAGATGATGTTCGCGTCTTCGTGCGCGGCTTGCTGGATCAGCGACGACGCCTCGTTGACCTCGTGCAGCGTGAGGTCCGGGCCGCCGGTGATGTTGATCAGGATGCCGGTCGCGCCTTCGATCGAGACGTCCTCGAGCAGCGGCGAGCTGATCGCCGTCTCGGCGGCTTCGGTCGCGCGGCGCTTGCCGGTGCCGATGCCGGTGCCCATCAGCGCGCGGCCCATGCCGCTCATGATCGTGCGGACGTCGGCGAAGTCGACGTTGATGAGGCCGGGGACGGTCATCAGGTCGCTGATGCCCTGCACCGCGTTGAGCAGCACCGAGTCGGCCTTGCGGAACGCCTCGACCATCGACGTGCTGCTGGCCGACCAGCGCGAGCAGGCGATTGTTCGGGATCACGATCAGCGTGTCGACCGCGCCGGCGAGCCGCTCGATGCCCTCGACCGCTTGCTTCGACGCGCTTCTTGCCTTCGAAGCCGAACGGCTTGGTCACGACGCCGACGGTGAGCGCGCCGCAGTCGCGCGCGATCTGCGCGATGACCGGCGCCGCGCCCGTGCCGGTGCCGCCGCCCATGCCGGCGGTCACGAACACCATGTCGGCGCCGCTGATCAAGTCGGCGATCGACTGCATGCTCTCTTCGGCCGAGCGGCGGCCGACGTCGGGGTTCGCGCCGGCGCCGAGACCCTTGGTCAGCGCGTTGCCGAGCTGGATCTTGTGAGGCGCCATGTTGGCCTCGAGCGCCTGCATGTCGGTGTTTGCGACGACGAACTCGACGCCGTCGAGGTTGCCGCTGATCATGGTGTTGACCGCGTTGCCGCCGCCGCCACCGACACCGATGACAAGGATCTTTGCGTGGCTGACGTCGTCGAATTCGATGAGAGACATGGTTCGTAGGCCCCCTGGTAGACCCATATGAAAGTGGTCGATCCATGGGGGCAACTTTTTGAATCACCTCATGCGCAAGGAAACGCAACGAGCAGCGGGGCGGTGGACTCGGACTGGCCGCCGGTCTCGTGCGCGAGGCAGCCGGCGAGCTCGGCGGCGTCGGAGATCCCGTTGCAGGCCTCTGGGATCTCGCGGCACTCCTCGTAGCCCGACGGCGCCTCGCCGCTATCGATCCCGCAGCACGTGCAGACCTCGGCGCAGTACTGCGCGGCGCCGCACCGCGAGCTACCGCATTGCACCGGGGCGCCGGGGGGAGGGCGAGCCGTGCAAGCGGCGACCAGCGGAGCGAACAGCCAGGCGAACCTCATAGCCACCCGCATCGCAACCACTGCGCCATTTCCCCGGCAGTGATTTCCATGGTTTCGACGGTGCTCGATGCGCGCTGGTCGAGCCGATCGCGGCAGCGGTGTCAGCGCGAATCGCTAGAAGATCTCGGCGAGCCGGCCCCAGGCGCGCCGGAACAAGCCACCGCGATCGTCGTTGCCACCGCGCGCCGGGGGCTTGATGTCGTGGCCGCGGTCCGCGCCGAACATCACGAGGCCGACGCCGGTCGAGTACGCGGGCGAGCGCACGACATCGACGAGCCCGCCGATTCGCGTCGGAGCGCCGCGCCGGGTCGGCAGGCCGACGATCAGCTCCGCGATCTCGGTGACGCCGTCCATCGCGGTCGCGCCGCCGGTGACGACGATGCCCGCGGCGAGGCCGTCGAAGTAGCCGCAGCGCATCAGCTCCTTCTTGACGTGCTCGAAGATCTCTTCGACTCGCGGCTCGATCACCTCGACGAGCTTGAGCCGCGGCAACACGCGCGGGCCGCGGCCGCCGACCGATGGCACTTCCATCGTCTCGTTGTCGTCGATGTGGCCGCGCCACGCGCAGCCGTACTTGCGCTTGATCTTCTCGGCCGCGTCGAGCGGCGTGCGCAACACCGTCGCGATGTCGTTCGTGACGTGACCACCGCCGAGCGGCAGCACCGCGGTGTGGACGATCGCACCGTCGGAGTAGACCATCAGGTCGCAGGTGCCGCCGCCGATGTCGACGAGCGCCACGCCGAGCTCTTTCTCGTCATCTTCGAGCACCGCGAGCGACGACGAGTACGACTCGAGCACGATGTCGGCGACCTGTAGGTTGCAGCGGTTCGCGCACTTCACGACGTTCTGCGCCGACGCGACCGGCGCGGTCACGATGTGGACCTTCGCTTCGAGCCGGACCCCGGCCATGCCGAGCGGATCGCGAATGCCGTCTTGATCGTCGACGACGTACTGCTGTGGCAACACGTGCAGCACTTCGCGGTCCATCGGGATCGCGACCGCCTTCGCCGCCTCGATCACGCGCGCGATGTCGGCCTCGCGGACCTCTTTGTCTTTGACCGCGACGATGCCGTGCGAGTTCAGGCCGCGCACGTGCGGGCCGGAGATCGCGGCGTATACGGTCGAGATCTCGCAGCCGGCCATGTTCTCGGCTTCGTCGACCGCCTGTTGGATCGAGGCGACGGTCGCGTCGATGTTGACGACGTTGCCGCGCCGCATCCCCTTGGACGGCGCGGTGCCGATGCCGATGATGTCGATGCCGTCCTCGGTCACTTCTCCCGCGATGCACGCGATCTTGGTGGTGCCGATATCGAGGCCGACGATGATCTCGGTGGACTTGGACTTGGACATGCGGCTTTAGGGCTCTTTCAGTGCGACGGTGACTTGGTCGAGGCGCTGGGCGACGTGGATCGCGCGAGCGCGCGCGCGTTGGGAATCGGTGAGCTGGGCCCAGGCGGCGTCGAACGTGTCCATCCGCGCCGCGATCGCCGAGTCGAGTCCGCCGAGATCGATCGCGATCGCGGCGTCGTAGGTCTCGAGGGTCAGGCTGTCGTGCGCGCCGAGGTGGATCTCGCCGATCGCAGGCCGGCCGGCGACCGAGCTCCACAGCGCGCGCGCCTGCAGCGCCGAATGGACGAGGCTCGCGACGGTGTCCGCGGGAGTCGCGCGATCGATGCCGGTGATCACCGGCAGGCCGGCGCCGTCGGACTCGTCGAACCGTTTGAACGGATGGCCATCGCCATCGACGAGGTACAGCTCGCCGAGCTCGACGACCGCGGCCGCCTCGCGCTCGTGAACCTCGACGACGATCGTGTGCGGCAACACGCGGTGAATGTCGACGTCGGCGATCCACGGGTTCGTCCGGACGCCGGTCGCCGCGCGGTCGAGCTGCGCCGCGAACACGTTGTCGCCGAGCGCCAGGCCCGTCGCGGTACGGATCTGATCGGCGGACACCCGGTGGTTGCCCTCGACCGTGATCGCGGTGATCGCGAACCGCGGCGACGTCGTGACGAACCGGTAACCGGCGTACGCGGTGCCACCGAGCACGGCGACCGCGGCGGTCGCGGCGAGGGCGGGCATCGACCGGCGCAGCGCGCGGCCGCATGCATCGGCGATCACCGCCGGCCGCGGCATCCGGCTCCACAGCGAGCCTTGGCGCCGGCGGTTCGTCTTCGCTCGGACGGTCAGTCGCGACGAAGCCGGCGGAGTCGGACGTGCGGGTGCGGCCGCCGCCGCGACACGGGCCGCCCCCTGACGGCGGGATCGATCCATGGTTCGAAATACTCATGTCGTGATCTCGAGAGCCAATTTTTTGCGTAGTTCCGGATCTCTCCCGCGGCTCGCGCGATGGAACGACAGTTGCCGTTGCTGCCGCTAGTGGTGCGCCGAGATCGACACACCGTTGGGACCGCTCGTCGTCCTCCGCCCTAGGGTGATCTCGGTCGTGCTGCGGTTCAGTCGTCATCGTCATCGTCATCGGAGACGTTGACGTCGTCTTTCTTCTTGCCCTTCTTCGCGGGCGCTTTCCGGGCGGACTTCTTGGCCACCGCTTTCGCCGGCTTGTCGTCATCGTCGTCATCGTCGTCGGCCTTCTTCGCGGCAGCCTTGGCCGGCTTCCTCGTCGCCTTCCGGTCGTCGTCGGAGTCGGCGTCATCGTCGTCCGACTTCGCGGCTTTCTTCACGTGCTCGACCCTGACGCCCTTCCTGAGCTCCGGTCTTGGAGCGACCGCGACCGCGGCCGACTTTGCCGCCGGTGTGGCCGTCGCCGGAGTCGTCGACTTGGCCGTAGGCGAGGTCGGCCGCGGGCCCGAACCGACCCCGGTGCGTGGCCTGAACGTCTGGGCGCTCGCGGCGGTCGCGAACAGGGCGAGGACCAAGGCGACGGTCAGGGCGCGCATGACCGTAATCGTGCCATATCGCCAAGTCGGAGGGTCAACGTTTCGGAATCGCGGACTTATCGCACGGGCCGCGATCGATCGAGTCGACCGATGCGAGCAGTAGATCGCCGCCCGGACCGGGCTTGAACCCGAACCGGAACTCGCGGTCGTCGGTCTTGCAGGTCGTGCCGGTGCAGTGCGCGAACGCCGCGACCATCTGCTCGAGGTCCGGCAGCTGGAACTGATCGCGCGAGATTCGATCGGTGACGCGCTCGAAGTGCGGATCCCCATCGCCATCCGCGTCGATCGTGTTGTTCGGATCGTAGGTCACGACCGCTTGATCGACGCCTTGTAGCGGCAGCCAGCTGTCGAGCGGCAGCTGATCGCTCGGCGGCAGCCGATCCCACGAAGCCAGCACGCAGAGCTGGCGCATCATCACCGCCGGCGAGCGCGTGTGCGGTCGCGTCGGGACGAAGCGCAGGTCGCCGTGCTCGCGCAGCAGATCGGCGGCGGTGGCGGCGAGCTCGCAGTCGGTGTCTCTCGTCGTCGCGACGAGCAGGCGCTGAAGATCGGGCAGCGGCTTGCCGTTGTTGCTCGCGTCGTCGGCGTCGACCAGATCGTGCAGCGACTCGATCCGCGTGACCAACCGCAGCTTCTTGTCGGCGACCGCGGTCAGGTAAACCGCGCGATTCGCCTCCGCCGACAACACCTCGACCGCGCCATCGATGTGCAACCTCGTCGCGGCTTCGGTCAGTGCCGCGGTGTCGAGCCCGCCGACCGAGCTGCTCGCCAGATCCGTGTGACCGGCCGCGGCGGCGAGGGCGAGTAGCTCGAGCCTGAGTGCGCCGTCGTCGCTCGGTGCGAAGCTGAGCGCGGCAGACACGAGCTGGTTCTCGGGCGGCGGCATCGCGGCGAGGGCCAGCAGGCTGTCGTGGATCGCCGGCAGATCCGATTCGTCGAGCTGACC
Organism: uncultured delta proteobacterium; assembly: GCA_963848295.1. Taxonomy (GTDB): domain Bacteria; phylum Myxococcota_A; class Polyangia; order Haliangiales; family Haliangiaceae; genus JABFXX01. The sequence continues at coordinate 3,050,438 of CAWKDB010000010.1, forward strand.
GAGCGCCCAGATCGCGAGCCAGCGCCGCAGACACGGCTCTGCGATCGTCGCGTTCGGCGCCGGATCGCCGAGGTCCACCGGCGGCATCGCGCACTGCTGCACGATCGGCTGTGGCAGCACGCACGTGAAGTTGCCCTCGTGCAGCAGCGCGATCGCGAGCTGATGGGCGATCGGAGTCGGCACCTCGCCGAGCTTGACGTCCCAGTCCTCGCCGGTCGGCGCGATGCGCTTCCACAGCGCGATCGCATCGGCATCGCTCGCGAGGTGGACCGTGCTCCAGTCGACCTGGACCCACCGGCGCGGCGGCGGATCATCCGGCCGATCCGCAGGGACCGGCGTCGGATGGACGACCCGCGCAGGCCTCACCGGTGCGGGCGCGAGCGGCGGTGGCGCCGGTGCAGCTCCGCAGGCCGCGGTCAATCCGGCGCACGCGAGCAGCACCAGCGGGGTCACCAGCTTTAGACGTCCGACCTGGCCCGCGGTTGCAACTGTGATGATGGCGCGATTTCCGTCGGAACGGAACATCGGACAGGAACGTGCTGCGCTCACCGTGATCAGTATAGTGCGCTCCGCTTTCCAAGGAGATCGACATGAAAACGCTCTCGCAGATGGTGTTCGCTGTGGCGATGTGTGGCGCCGGGCTCGTCTACGCCGGACCAGGTGACATGAAGGGCGCGCCCGTGCCGCCCCCGACCGGCGCGAAGATGGAGCTGCCCAAAGCCCCGCCACAGGAGATCTCCGACATGGCCAAGGCGATGAACGGCACGTGGCGGTGCACCGGCACCGACATGGGGATGGACGGCGCGAGCGTGAAGTTCAACGCCACCATGACGAGCAAGACCGATCTCGACGGCTGGTGGCATCACGACTCGATGACCGGAACCTCGGGCCAGGGCAAGACCGCGATGAAGTTCAAGATGGAGTCGTACACGACGTTCGACCCCGGCATGAAGAAGTGGCACTCGGTCTCGGTGATGAACGACGGCGGCCAGATGGTCGGCGAGTCGGACGGCATGAAGGACATGAAGATGGAGACGACGGCCGACACCTGGGGCCCGATGGGCCAGGGCATGTTCAAGGACCACGTCGACGCGAGCGACATGAAGAAGGGCGTGCACATGTGGGGCGAGGCGTCGATCGACAAGGGCAAGACGTTCAAGCCCGTCTACGACATGATGTGCAAGAAGTAGCCACGCGGCGCCGGTCGATCGTCAGCGCGCCGATGCGAGGATGGTCTCGCACAGCGTCGCGTAGTCGATGCCGATCGCTTTCGCGATCTTCGGCAACAGGCTCGTCTTGGTCATGCCGGGCAGCGTGTTGACCTCGAGCACGAACGGCTCGCCGGCGGTCGATACGCGCAAGTCGGGCCGTGAATGACCGGAGCAACCGAGCGCGGTGTACGCGGCGAGCGCGTGATGCTCGATCGCGGCGACGGTGTCGCGCGGCAGCTCCGGCGGTAGCAAGTACGTCGTGTCGCCGCGCTTGTACTTCGCGTCGTAGTCGTAGAACTTGCCGGCGGGGCGAACCTCGACCGAGCCGAGCACGACGCCGTCGACGATGCCGACGAACACCTCGGTGCCCGCGATGTAGTCCTCGACGATCACCGGGCCGTGAAACGTGCGCGCGAGCGCGACCGCGGCGGCGAGCTGATCGCGGCGCTCGACGATCGTGACGCCGACCGAGCTGCCTTCGTTGCCGGGCTTGATCACGCACGGCAGCGGCCAATCGGCGAGCGCGCTCGGCGCATCGCTGCCATCCGGCGGGCCGTCGTGCGCGACCAGGCGCCAGCGCGGGGTCGGCACGCCGTTCGATTCGAAGATCCGCTTCGACATCACCTTGTCCATCGCGAGCGCGCTCGCGAGGATCCCGGAGCCGGTGCACGGGATGCCGAGACACGCGCACAAGCCCTGGACCGCGCCGTCTTCGCCGAACGTGCCGTGCAGCGCGTTCCATACGACCGCAGGTCTCGCGTCCTCGAGCAGGCGCGGCAGGCTGGTGCCGGTCGCCCAATCGATCGCGACCGCATCCCAGCCCTTGGCGACGAGCGCGGCGAGCACGCCGGCGCCGGTGTCGAGCGACACCTCGCGCTCCGCCGACAAGCCACCCAACACGACGGCGACGCGACGGCCTGCGAACCGGTGAGCCATGCGGTCTTGTACTACGCCGCCGGCTCGCGCGTTATTGCGCCCAGACTTGAACGCGCGCGTGACCCTCGCCGGGCACGTTGCGATACGTGAAGTCGATCGAGCTGATCGACCGACCGTCGTTGCCCCAGCCCTCGGGCAGATCGATGACGCGCGTGCGCTGGCCTTCGCGGAAGTTGTGGGTCACGCCGGGCCGCCACGGCTCGCCGCGGCCGAGCCGGACGGTGAAGTCGACGAGATCGAGATCGCTGTTCTCGACGACCAACGTGAGCCGGCGAAACTTGCCGTCCTGGCGACCGACCGCGATCGAATCGCGCTCCATCTTGCCGTGGCCGTGGACCTCGCGCTCGCCGAGCATCGTCCAGCCGTCGCTGTTCCACGCCCGCGGCGGCGCGGCCACCGCTTGGCCTCCGACGCGACGGCCCCATACCTGGAGTCGCGCGTGACCTGCGCCGGGGAGGTTGCGATACACGAAGTCCAGCGAGTGAATCGTCCGGCCGTCGCTGCCCCACGCGGTGTCCGGCAGGTCGATCACGCGGGTGCGTTGGCCTTCGCGGAAGGAGTGTGTCACCCCCGGGCGGAACGCCTGGTTGTGACCGAACTGCACCGTGAAGTCGACGAGCTCCAGGTCGCTGTCCTCGACGACGAGCGTCAGCTTGTCGAACCGGCCCTCTTGGCGGCCGACCGCGATCGAGTCGCGCTCCATCTTGCCGTGACCATGAACCTCGCGGTCGCCGAGCATCTCCCAGCCGCGCGAGTCCCACACCTGCGCGGGCGGCGGCGGTGGTGGTGCGATCGCGGTAGCACCCGTGCGCCAGCCGTAGACCTGCACGTGCGCGTGACCTTCGCCGGGCACGTTGCGATACGTGAAGTCGAGCGACGAGATCGTGCGCGCTTCCTTGCCCCACGCCGATTCCGGGAACTCGATCACGCGAGTGCGCTGACCCTCCTGAAAATGATGCGAGACACCGGGACGCCATGGCTCACCGCGGCCGAACTTGACCGTGAAGTCGACGAGCTCGAGATCGCTATTCTCGACGACGATCGTCAGCTTGCTGAACTTGCCGTCTTGCCGGCCGACCGCGATCGAGTCGCGCTCCATCTTGCCGTGGCCATGCACGGTGGTCTCACCGAGCAAGACCCAGCCGTGCGAGTCCCACGCCGGGGCGGGTTGTGCCCGAGCGGCCGGTGCAGCCACCGCGACCGCGAACGCCATCACCATCAGATTGAAAAGTTTCATGGGGCGAAACTACCCGCGTTCCCGTGCAAGCTCAACGCCTCTACTCGACGATGATCGGCTCGGGCTCGAGCGGGATGCCGAGGCGATCTCGCACGCCGGCTTGGATCTGGCGGGCGAGCGCGAGCAGCTCGGCCGCGGTCGCGCCACCGCGGTTGACGAGGGCGAGCGCATGCTTGTTCGAGATCCCGACCCGGCCGACCGAGAACCCTTTGCTGAACCCGGCGCGCTCGATCAGCCACGCCGCCGACAGCTTCGTCAGCCCGCCGGCAGCGGGCCAGCTCGGAAACGCGACGCCGTCGCCGAGTCGCCGCGCGAGCTCGGCGAGCCGACCGGCATCGACGAGCGGGTTCGTGAAGAACGAGCCGGCGCTGCGCGATTCCGGGTCACCCGGATCGACGACCATGCCCTTGCCGCGGCGCAGCGCGATCACGGTGTCGCGCACGCGTTGCAGCGGCGCACGCTCGCCTTCGGCGATGCCGAGCGCCTTCGCGAGCTCGGGGTAACGGATCGGCATCGATTGCTCGCTGCGTGGAAACCGGAACCGCGCTTCGACGATGATCCAGCGATCGCTGCCGCGAAACATGCTCGTGCGATAGCCGAGCTTGCAAGCCGCGCGCTCGAGCTTGTCGAGCGTTCCGGTCTGGCGATCCCACGCGCGCACGAACACGAGCGTGTCGCTGATCTCCTGGCCATACGCGCCCACGTTTTGCATCGGCGTCGCGCCGACCAAGCCGGGAATCCCCGACAGACACTCGACGCCCGCGAGGCCGTGCGCGCACATCTCGGCGACGAAGTCGTCCCACCCGTGGCCGCCGAACACGGACACGATCGCATCGTTCGAGGTCACCGGCTCGTGCACGCTCGTGCCCGTCATCGCGAGCTGGACGACGAGACCGTCGAATCCGGCATCGCCGATCACGACGTTGCTGCCGCCGCCGAGGATCATCACGCGGTCGCCGGTGGCATTCGCGTCGCGCAGCGCGAGCTCGAGCTCCATCGTGCCACCGACCCGCACGAACCGCTTCGCCCGCCCGCCGATCCCGAGTGTCGTCAGCGGCGCGAGCGGAACATCGCGCTCGATGCATCACCGCGCGACCGTCGCGCTCGATTCGGCAACGCGAACCAGATTCTTCTTCGTCGCGGCGCCGAGCCGTTGCTCGAGCAGCTCGATCACGTCGTTGCATGCGAGCTGGATGTTGCCCGCGCCGAGCGTGATCACGAGGTCGCCGGGCTTGGCCTGCGCGTCGAGCCAGGTCGCGAGGTCCTCCCGCCGTGACACGTAGGCGATGTCCGCGTGACCGGCTTCGCGCGCGAGCTCGACGAGGCGCTGACTCGTGATGCCGTCGATCGGCTTCTCGCCGGCGGCGAAGATGTCGCAGATCACGACCTTGTCGGCATCGTGGAACGCGCGCGGGAACTCGAGCCATTGATCGCGCGTGCGCGTGAACCGATGCGGCTGGAACGCGGCGACGATCCTCCGGCCGGGAAAGCTCGCGCGTGCACCGGCGAGCGTGGCGCGCACTTCGGCAGGGTGATGACCGAAATCGTCGACGACGGTGACCCCGCCGACCTCGCCGCGCACCGTGAACCGGCGCGCGACGCCCTCGAACTGCGCGATCGCCTTGACGTAGGTCGCGAACGGGATCGCCAAGAAGTCGGCGATCGCGAGCACGCCGAGCGCGTTCATCACGTTGTGGTGTCCCGGCATCGGCAGCACGACCTCGCCGAGCTCGTCGGCCTTGCGCCACGCGACGAACCGCGTCGTCATGCCTTCGTGCCGGATGTTGCGAGCGCGATACGTCGCTGCCGCCGAGACGCCGAACGTGACGAACCGCTTCGTCATCGTGGGCAGGATGTCCTGGACGCCGGCGTTGTCGTGGCACAGCGCGCTCATCCCGTAGAACGGCACACGGTTGCAGAAGTCGGTGAACGCCTTCTTGACGTTGTCGTACGTGCCGTAGTGATCGAGGTGCTCGGCGTCGACGTTCGTCACGATCGCGAGCGTCGGCGACAGCGTGAGGAAGCTACCGTCGCTCTCGTCGGCCTCCGCGACGAGGTAATCGCTCTTGCCCCACCGCGCGTTCGCGAGGCCGAGCGAGTTGACGCGCCCGCCGATCACCGCGGTCGGATCGAGCCCGGCCGCCATCAACACGGTGTGCATCATCGTCGTCGACGTGGTCTTGCCGTGCGCGCCGGCGACCGCGATGCCGTACTTCATCCGCATCAGCTCGCCGAGCATCTCGGCCCGCGGGATCACCGGAATCTGCCGCGCGCGCGCAGCCTCGACCTCGGGGTTGTAGCCTTTGATCGCGCTCGACACGACGACGACATCCGCGTCGCCGATGTTGGCGGCGCGATGGCCGCGCTCGATCGAGCAACCGATGCCCGCGAGGTGGCGCGTGATCTCGGTGTCGTTCATGTCCGAGCCGGAGACCTGGTAGCCCATGTTCGCGAGCACCTCGGCGATGCCGCACATCCCCATCCCACCGATGCCGACGAAGTGGATCTTGGTGTCTGGCTTGCGAAACATGGCTACCTACCGATCGAACGCCTACTTACCACGGAGTATGCTGGCGGCGTGAAGTGGCGAATCGCAGGTAGTTTCGCGGTGCTCGTCGCGGCTAGCTCGCCGGTCTCGGCGGATGACAGTTGCAAGGCCAAGGCGGCGGATCTCGCCGCGTTTGCGAAGGGGTTGCCGGGCGACTCTTACGTCCTGCCGAGCTCGGCGCTGCATCTCGTGCAGCGTAGCGATGCGGTGCCGGCACCCAAGGCGACGATCGGTGGCACGGTCGAGCTCGCCGAGGGCAAGCTCGAGCAAGGCGGGCGGAGTTACGAGCCGACCGACCGGATGCTCGTGGAGGGCTTGGTGCTCGATCACGACCGCGCGGTCAAAGCGGCGAAGCCACAAGAGTCGGTCCCCTACGTCTTGGCCATCGACGCCGACGAGACCTGGAGCGACGTCGTGACCACCGCCGGCGTGCTGCGCGGCGCGGGGTTCTCGAACCTGCTGCTCGCGTTCCGCGCGACCGCGATCCCGGCACCGCCTCACAGCGCACTCGACGCCGCGGTGGCGAAGAGCACCGAGAGCCATGCCGCGGCGGTCGCGCGCGCGCTCGAGAAGGTCGTGCACGGGTGCCCGTCGATGATCAAGATGTTCGGCCAGGTCGCGGCGCTCGACACCGACAAGGGCGAGTTCCTGAAGTCCGAGGTCGAGCAGGCGCTCGTCGATTGTGGCTGCAATGTCGATCTGCCGTCGGTGCGATCCGCGATGTACCAACTGTTCGGCGGCGCGAGCCCGGTCGGATATTTCGCGATCGAGATCGCCGATAGCGGCAAGCCGCTCGCGCTCGCCGGCAAGACGCCGTGGAAAGACGCGCAGAAGCAGATCAAGCCGGGCGCGTCGCTGCATGTCACGGTGAAATGAGACGGCATGGCTCGTCCGCGCGTCCGTCTAGCGTGCATCCAGCGAAGTTGGCGGCATTCACAGCGTTCGCAGCTGCCTGTGGCGGCGGCGGCACGAAGGCGCCGGTGGTCGACAAAGCCGTGTGCAAGGCGCAAGTCGCCGACCTCGTCGCGTTTCTGAACACGCGCGATAACAGCCCGTGGCTCGCGGTCGATGCCGACGTTCACTTGGTGATTCGACCGACGCTGCCGTCGATCGAACGGTGGGACACGATCGTGACGCTGACCGCCGCAGGGCCGCGCTTCAACGAGCAACGTTACGGGTTCGGCGATCTCGGTCCGCCGCTCGTGCACGAGAAGCTGCGTCTCGACGACATCATCTCCGAGCGACGTGCCCAACTCCAACCGGGCACCACGGTGCACCTCGTGGCGAAGTGAAGCGAGCGCTCGTGGTCATCGCGCTTGTCGCGTGCGGCGGCAAGACCTCCGGGCCGGACTGCAAGACTCAAGTCGCGGATCTGATGACGTTCTTGCACGCGATGGATCATTCGATCCCGGTGAGCTACGAACCGAGCGCACACCTCGTCGTGCGGCAAGAGCTGCCATCGAAAGATCCGCCCGACGGGCCGGTGATGACGCTGGTCGGCGGCAAGACCTTCCTCGACGGCAAGGCCTTTGCGCCGACCGAGCTCGGCGCTGCGCTCACCGCTGCCAAACAGCGCATCGACGAGAGGATCGAGCGGCGTCACCTCGAAGGACGGCTCGACTCGCGCCACGTGATGCTCGCGGTCGACGAGAACGCGACCTGGGGCGACTTCGTACTCGCGATCGAGACGCTCACTCGCGCCGGGCTCGACAAGCCGGTGTTGGTGTACGGCAAGGCATCGCGGGTGGCCGCACCGCCGCGTGTCGCGATCGACGACCAGATCGACGCGATCCACCAGGGCGACCCCGAAGCCGCCAGCGCTCTCGCACGCCTCGCGACGACGATGGCGTCGCCGTGTCCTGCGCTCGGCAAGGTGTTCGGGGCAGTGGCGTCCGACGAAGGCGGCGACAAGGCGCAGGTGATCATCGATGGATCGGGGCCGGCGTTGCTCGAGTGCAAGTGCGCGGCCGATGTCGCGTCGTTTCGTGCGGTGATGTGGCGCATCGCCGGCAATCTGCACCCGAGCGCGCTCCTCGAGCTCACGATCGACAAGACCGGCGAGCCGATCGCGTTTCCAGCGGCGACGCCGTGGCGCGAAGCGGGCAAGCGCCTCGGCATCAACGCGACGATCTGGCCGAGCCTGACGCCCTAGTTACGGCGTGACGAACTGACCGCCAACCGAAATCGTGTAGTCGGTGCCCGCTGGCAGTTCGAGCACGAGCGGCGACGCGACCTCGCCATCGCACAAGGTGCCGGCGTATGTGCCGATCTCGATCGGCTGACCCGCGACCTGCGTGTAGATCGTGATCGCGGTGATGCACGCGCCCTCAGGGCCCGAGGTCACTGCGATGTGGTCGAGCGTGAGCTGAGTGCTCGAGATCAGCGCGACCCACGTCATGACGGTCACCGGGGACAGCTCGATCGTGGTGACCGGGCACGCCGAAATGTCGCCTCCGGGCGGGCTCGAGCAGATCTGCGTCGCCGTCGGTGCCGTCCGGAACGAGTCGCCGGTCGGTGCGGTGCCAGGCGCGTTGCTGGTGCCGCCGGCATGGCCCTGCTGGGGTTCGCTCGGCCCGCTCGCTGGGTCGACCGCGCAGCCAGCCACCAGAACAAACGCGAGTGCAAATCGGCCCATCATGCTTCTAGCCTACCAGTCCGTACATCGCGCCTACAAGCGAATTCGTCGGGGCTCGAGCCAACTACCGCTGACGCTCGCACCAATCGATCACCGCCGCGGCGGCACCGGGCTTCGCGAGCGAGCGCATCGCCTCGCCCATGGTGGCGCGGCGGTTCGGATCTTCGAGCAGCGGACGCAGAGCCTCGGCGAGCGCGCTCGCCGTCAGATCGGCCTGGCGAAACATCAGCGCGGCACCCTTGGCGGCCATCTCGCGCGCATTGAGCTCTTGATGATTGTCGGCCGCGGTCGGAAACGGGATGAACACTGCCGGGACGCCGGCGATCGCGAGCTCGGCGACGGTGGTCGCGCCGCTGCGTCCGATCACGAGGTCGGCGGCCGCGTAGGTCGACGCCATGTCTTTGATGAACGCGCGGCAGTCGGCGGCGACGCCGGCGGTGCGATAGCGCGCCGCGGTGGCTTCGAGATCCTTCTCGCCGGTTTGATGCGTGATCGCGAGCGCGTGATCCTTCGCGAGCGCGATCAGCGCGGCCGAGGCGAGCTCGTTGACCGCGATCGCACCCTGCGAGCCGCCGGAGACGAGCACGTGGACCGTCGCACTCGGCTCGCGCGCACTCGGAGCGAGCAAGCGCTGGAGCAGCTCGCGGCGGACCGGGTTTCCGGTCATCAGGATCTTGTTCGGCTTGAAGAACCGGCGGCTCTCGTCGAACGACAGGAACACGCCGCGCACGACGCGACCGAGCAACTTGTTCGTCAAGCCCGGGATCGAGTTCTGCTCGCAGATCGCGGTCGGGATCCCGCGCAGCCGCGCCGCGAGCACGACCGGTCCGCTCGCGTAGCCACCGACGCCGATCACCGCGTCGGGGCGGAGTCGTTTCAACAGCCGGCGCGCCTGCCACAACGCGCGCGGCACGCGAAATAATCCGCGGATCGCTCCGAGTGCGCCGACCGTCTTGAGCCCGCTGATCTCGATCAGCTCCAGTGGCCAGCCGAGCTCCGGCAGGATCCGCGCCTCGATGCCGCGCCGGGTGCCGACGAACGTGATCGTCGCGCCCGGATCGCGCGCGCGCAGCTCTTCGGCGATCGCGACGCCGGGAAACAGGTGGCCGCCCGTTCCGCCGCCGGCGATCACCACGTTCATGCAGTCACGACGCGCACGCGAACGCGTTTCTTCCGCGCCAGCTCGCGCGAGCTCTCTCGGACCGGCGCACGTCGCTCCGGCCGGCGCCCGACGTTGAGCACGAGCCCGACGAGGAACATCGTGATCACGAGCGAGCTGCCGCCGTAGCTGACGAGCGGAAGCGTGATGCCCTTGTTCGGCACGACCCCGAGCACGACGCCGATGTTGAATAGCGCCTGGACGCCGAACAACAGCGTGATGCCGTAAGCGAGATAGCCGCCGAACACGTCGCGTGCGCCGAGGGCCGCGCGCAGGCCGCGCCACACGATGATCGCGAACAGCACGATCACCGTCGCGATGCCGAGCCATCCCAGCTCCTCGCCGATCGTCGCGGCGATGAAGTCGCTGTGCGCTTCCGGCGTATAGCCAAGGTTCTGGAGCCCGCCGCCGAGCCCCGCGCCGGACATGCCACCCGAGGCGAGCCCGAGCCGAGCCTGCAGGAACTGATAGGCCTCTTTGTTCGCGAACGCGTCCGGGTTGATGTACGCGAGGAACCGCTGCATCCGCCACGGCGTGCCGACGATCAGGTGATACGCGACCGGCGCCGAGCCGAGCACGGCGAGCATGATGTACGAGATCCGCGTGCCGGCCATGAACAGCATGCCGAGCGTCGTCGCGCCGAGCACGATCGACGAGCCGAGATCCGGCTGCTTGAGCAGCAGCGCCATCATCGCGCCGCACACGACGAGGTGAGGCACGAACCCGACGGTGAACGTCTTGAGATGATCGGCTTTGCGGCCGAGCGAGTACGCGAGGTACGTCACGAGCGCGAGCTTCGCGATCTCGACCGGCTGGAACGTCAGCGGGCCGAGCGGGATCCACCGCTTCGCACCGTTGCGCGAGTGGGTCGCGAGCGCGACTGCGAGCAACACGAGCGCGATCACGAGCAGCGGATAGGTCCACGACCGCAACCGGCGATAGTCCATGCTCGCGCCGAACCACAGCGCGACACCGCCGACCGCGACGTACGCGATCTGGCGTACGAGGTAGTGCGCGGCGTCGCCGTAGTGAGTCAGCGCGTCCGCGGCAGTCGCCGAATAGATCTCGATCGTGCCGATCGCGAGCAACCCGAGCATCGCCGCGAGCAACCACAGGTCGTAGGGCCGCTCCGGCAACGTGACGCTCGGATGCTGGACCGCGATCACCTGCGCGGGCCCGGGCAGCGCGGGCTCGACCTGCCGTTTGCGCAGACGTTCGCTCCACGCGAACAGAGTGCGCAACACCGGCATCGAGTCATCCTCATCGGGAGCTCGCAGCTGCGCCAGTTTTCGGCGTGCGCGCGCAACCGCGCCTCGTCGGGCGCCCGCGCCCGGTTGGATACGGCGGTTCGCACAGTTTGGATGGCACGGTCGATGCTCTTCGTCGGGCCATGAACAACCTAAGAATCGTCATGCGTGGCTTGGTATTCTCGGTGTTGCTCGGGGTCGGCTGCACCGGCACCGGCGAGATCGAATACGGCGGTGGCGTCGAAACCCCGGACCTGGTCGACGCCGGCGACGGCGTCCAGGTGGTCGCGGACTACGACGAGCCCGTGTTCTTCAGCGACGGCTTCTACTGGCGTCACGGCGGCGATGGCTGGTACCGGTCGCACAACTACGCGGGCGGGTTCGTCCACATCGACGCGCCACCCGCGCGCATCGGTCACATCGATCACCCGGAGCGGTTCGTCCACTACAAGCCCGCGAACTACACCGCGCATCATCGGGCGACGAGGCGGCCCGAGCCGATCGGCCGCGTCCACGCCGCTCGTTAGCCGCGAGTCGTCCTGACCCACTGATCGTTCGGCCCGGGCTACACGCCACGTGCCGGTCAGTGCGGCCGTTCGGGTAGCGGTGGCGGCGGTGGTGAAGGCCGCGGCCGCGGCGGCGGGATCGCGAGCGGATGATCGCCACCGTCGTGGACCACCGAGCCCCAGGTCGCGTCCTCGGGCGCGGTCTCGATGATCGAGCGCTGGCCGCTCGCGAGCGCGCGGATCGGCTCGACCGCGGTGAGCGGTCTGCGCTGGAGCCACGGGATGGCCTCGAGCAGCGCGAGGTTCGTCGCGCAGGTGCAGCCGGTGACGTGCGTGCCCAGCGTGCACAGGAGCGCCGCGTCGAATCGCGCGCCGTTCGCCATCGTCGCGGCGTCGGCCGCGAGCTGCGGGCAGTTGACCGCAGTGTCCTTCGCGATCGCGCCGACCAGCCTCGGAAGATCGGCGTGACCATCATCGGCACCAAACACCGACGGCGGCGCGCGATGCTCGAACGCACCGTTCGCGCGGTAAGCGAAGCCGATCGTAGCGTAGCGGTCCGCCGGGTCACCCTCGGCGAGGTCGGAATACAGCTCGCGCACGATTCTCCACGACGTTTTCGGCGCGATGCCGATCACGAGCGACGGCGACGTGCCCCGCGTCGGCGTCCACATATCGAGCTCGACCGGTCTCGCTTCGCCAGTCGGGCCGACGAGCACGATGCGGTCCGCTCCCACGACGAGGTAGTCGCTGTCCGACGTATCGGCGCCGGGCACGTCCGTCGCGGACGCCAGCGCATCGCCGTCGATGCCGACTGCCATCTCGGCCTCCTGGACGCCGAGATGCGGCCGCGAATGCACTTCGTCGTTTGCAGCCGCGGCGTAGAACTGCGCGAGCTGTTCGCGCGCGCTCGCACAGACCGGCCGCGCGGGCGTCGGCGGCGGGCTCGGGTCGTGCTGGCAAGCACCGAGCGCGATCGCGAACGCGAGCGCCTTAGCCATCGAGCCGCTTCGCGCCGACCGCGCTGACCGCCTCGCGAAACACGCGACCGCGATGGCCGAAGTTCTGGAACATGTCGTAGCTCGCACACGCCGGCGATAACACGACCGCGTCGCCGGCGCTGCATAGCTCGGTCGCGCGCCGTACCGCATCGTGCATGTCGGTCGCATCGATCACCGGATAGGTGACGCGATGCTCGGCGGCCGCCGCGCGGATCAACGGCGCCGCCGTGCCGATCAACACGATGCCCTTGCACGCGTCGTCGAGGGCTTCGAGCATCGGCGCGTAGGAGCCGCCCTTGTCGACGCCGCCGGCGATCAGGACGAGCGGCCGTGGAAAGCCGCGCACGCTCGCCGCGACCGACGCGACGTTCGTGCCCTTGCTGTCGTCGTAGTAGTAGATGTTGTCGCGGTCGCCGACCAGCTCCATGCGATGCGGCAGCGGCCGGTAGCTCTTCGCACCCGCGCGTACGTCGTCGATCGACACGCCGACCCGCCGCGCCGCGAGATACGCGCACATCGCGTTCTCCATGTTGTGGTTGCCGACGATCACGAGATCGCTCGCCGGATATCGCTCGATCGCGGTCTCGAAATGCAGCACCAGCTCCGTGCCGTCGATCACCGCGCCGCGAGTCGTCGTCGCGCCCTTGCGCGAATCAAACGTGTACAGCTCCGAGCGGATCCCAGCCGTCTCGCGCATGGTCCAGTCGTCGGCGGCGTTTGCGATCGCCATATCCTCGGCGGTCTGGCGATCCCAGATCGAGCCTTTGACGTCGGCGTAATGTTGCATCGTGCCGAACCGATCGAGGTGATCCTCGGTGATGTTCGTGAGGATTCCGATGCGGGGCGAAAATGACGTGCAGTTCTCCAGCATGAACGCGGCGACCTCGACGACGACGAGGCCATCGGGCGCGTTCGCCGGATGATCGATCGCCTCGATCATCGGCATGTTGCCGAGGTTGCCGCCGCAGAACGTCGGTCGGCCCGAGGCCGCGCACAAGGCGCCGGTCAGCGCGGTCGTCGTCGACTTGCCGTTCGTGCCGGTGATCGCGATCAGCGTCGCCTGCGGATGCAAGAACCGATACGCGAGCTCGATCTCGGCGATGACTTCGACGCCGGCGGCGCGCGCGGCGACCATCTCGGGCAGCGTCGGTACGCCGGGCGACATCACGACGAGGTCCGCGCTCGTGAACGACGCGAGATCGTGACCGCCGAGCTGCCAGGTCACGGCAACGCCGTCGAGCTTCGCGACCTGATCCGCGAGCTTGTCGGCGGGCTTGCCGTCGCTGACGATCACGCGCGCGCCGCGCTTCGCGCAGAACCTCGCGACCGCGATCCCGGTCTGCGCGAGCCCGACGACGACGACGGTCTTGCCGGCGAGCTCCATCACCGCATCTTCAGCGTGCCGAGCGCGAGCAACGCGAGCAACGCCGACACCAGCCAGAACCGGACGATGATCTTCGGCTCGTCCCAGCCCTTCTTCTCGTAGTGGTGATGGATCGGCGCCATCAAGAACACGCGCTTGCCGACCATCTTGCCGTCGGGACCTGGCTTCTTGGTCCACTTGTAAACGCCGGTCTGGATGATCGAGCTGAGCGCCTCGACGACAAACAGCCCGCCGACGATCAACAACACGACCTCGTTCTTCGTCAGCACCGCGAGCATGCCGATCGCGCCGCCGAGCGACAGCGAGCCGACGTCGCCCATGAACACCTGCGCCGGATAGGTGTTGTACCAGAGGAAGCCGATGCCGGTGCCGAACAGCGCGGCGCAGAACACCGCGAGCTCCTCGACGCCGGGGATGTGCGCGATGTGCAGGTACTGCGCGATCGTGACATCGCACGGCGAGTCGGGGTGACACAGCGCACCGGTCGCGCTGTGATCGAACGAGCCGTGCGCGAGGATCGTCGTCTGCACGCCTGCGATGTACGCGAAGATCAGGAACGTGCCCGCGTTCATGATCGAGGGGCCGATCGCGAGCCCGTCGAGCCCGTCGGTGAAGTTCACCGCGTTCGCGGCTCCGACAACGACGACCGAGCCGAACGCGACGTACGCCCACGCGGGCAGCGCGAGCGTCGTCTTCGCGAAGTCCGTGAACGGGAGCTGGAGCTTGAGCGCCAGGTCGGTGGGCATGACGTCGCCGTAGAACAGATACGCCATCGCGCCGCCGGCGATCGCGAACTCGAGCGCGAGCCGGAGCTTGCTCGACAGCCCATTCTTGTTGTGCTTCGCGACCTTGATGTAGTCGTCGGCGAAGCCGATCGCGCCGAACGCGACGGTCACGGTCAGTGCGAGCCAGACGAATGGGTTCTTGAGGTCGCACCACAGCAGCGTCGAGACCGCGAGACAGAACAGGATCAGCGAGCCGCCCATCGTCGGCGTTCCGGCCTTCTTCTTGTGCGTCTGCGGTCCGTCGGTGCGGATCGTCTCGCCGATCTGGCGCGACTTGAGCTTCTCGATGAACCACGGGCCGAGGATGAACGACAGCAGCAGCGCGGTGATCGCGGCGCCGAGGATCCGGGTCGACGTGTATCCGAACACGCGCAGCCAGCGCACGCGGTCGCCGAGCGCGCCGTAGAACAGATGGAACAGCACTAGGTCTGCTCCTTCATCGCGGCATTCATCTCCGAGAGCACGCGCTCGAGCCGCATGCCGCGCGACGCCTTGAGCAAGATCCAGTCGCCGGGCTGGGAGCGAGCGAGCGCGCGGTTCGCCGCGGCCTGAGGATCGGCGGCGACCTCGGCCGGTGGCCCCGCCGCCTCGACGACCGTGCGCGCCTGATCGCCGAGCGCGATCACGCCGATGCCGAGCTGCTTCGCGAGCGCGCCGACGTCGCGGTGGGACGCGACCGCGTGATCGCCGAGCTCGAGCATGTCGCCGACGATCGCGAGCGCGCCCTTGCGACCGGCGAGTGTGGACAGCGCGGCCGCCATCGATGCGGGATTCGCGTTGTAGCAATCGACGATCACGTTGCGACCGGCGACGACCGCGATCTCGCCGCGCATCGTGGCGGGACGCGCCCGCGCGAGCCCGGCGAGCGCCTGGACGATCGACGCGCCGGCGGCGTGAGCGGCTCCGATCGCGGCGCAGGCATCGATCGCGACGTGGCGCCCGACGAGCTCGAGCGCGAGCTCGTGGCGTTCGCCGAACACGTCGAGATCGAGGTCGCCACCCGAGTCGCGCGCGACGTAGCGCACGAGCCGAATGTCGGCGTCGCTTTCGTCGCCGAACGTGACGACCCGCGCCTTCGGGCGATGATGCTCGGCGAGATGGCGCAGCCGCTCGTCGCCGGCCGGTCTCACGACCGTGCCGCCTTCGCGCAGGCCGATCCAGATCTCGGCTTTCGCACGTGCGATCGCGTCGGTCGTGCCGAGGAGCTCGATGTGCGCGGTGCCGGCGTTGACGACGACCGCGACGTCGGGCTCGGCGAGCTTCGTCAGGTATTCGATCTGCCCCGGTCCGCGCATGCCCATCTCGACGATCGCGTATGAATGGAACAGGCGGAGGCCGAGCAGCGTCAGCGGCACGCCGGTCTCGTTGTTGAGCGAACCGTCGGCGGCATGAGTCGTCCCCGCGGTCGCGAGCGCGGCGCGCGTGAGCTCTTTGGTCGTCGTCTTGCCCGCGCTGCCGGTGATCGCGACGAGCTTGTGCGTCGGCTCGGTCCACGCGATGCGATGCGCGCGCGCCAGCTTGCCGAGTCCGATCCGCGTGTCGGCGACGACGATCTGCGGGGCCGCCACCTCTACGCGACGATCGACCATCACCGCGCTCGCGCCGGCGGCGACCGCGGCGGCGCAGAACTCGTGTCCGTCGTGATGCTCGCCGCGGATCGCGACGTACAGCGCGCCCGGTAGCGCGCGCCGGCTGTCGATCACCTCGCGATCGACCTGGATCGCGCCGTCACCGACGAGCTCGCCGCCGGCATCGCGCGCGAGGCTCGCGACGATCTGGTGCTCGCGCTCGGCGATCGCGGCGGCGGCCTCCTCGCGATCGTCGAAGTGGATCTTCGTCGTGCCGAGGATCTGATAGTCCTCGTGGCCCTTGCCGGCGATCACGACGACGTCGCCCGGCGTCGCTTCGGCGATCGCGGCGCGAATCGCGACGCGGCGATCGACGTCGACGAAGAACGGCTTCGCCACCGCCGGCAGGATCTGCTCGAGGATCGCGCGCGGGTCCTCGGTGCGCGGGTTGTCGCTCGTCACGACCGCGAGGTCCGCGAGCTCGGCGACGACCGCTCCCATTTTCGGTCGCTTCGTCGGATCGCGATCACCGCCACAGCCGAACACGCAGATCAGCCGGCGCTTGGTCAGAGGGCGCAGCGCGGACAACACGTTCGCGAGCGCATCGGGCGTGTGCGCGTAGTCGACGAGCACATCGAGCTCGACCTTGTTCGCGACGCACTCGACTCGCCCGGGCACGCCGGGTAGCGCCGCGATGCCGCGCGCGATCGCGTCGTGGGAGACGCCGAGCGCCTCGCCGATCCCGACCGAGAGTGCGAGGTTCGCGACGTTGTAATGGCCGATCAGCGGCGGGCAGTCGATCGCGATCTCCCCGGTCGGCGTCGCGATCCGCGCCTTGATTCCACGTACCGTCGTCTGCTGCTCGACGACGCGAATCTCGCACGCCGCGCCCTTCGCCGAAACGGTCAGCGCGTGCGCGACACCCTCGGCCATGCCTGCGCCGGCCGGATCGTCGATGTTGACGACCGCGGTGCCGTCGGCGCGCAGGTAGTCGGTGAACAACAGGCGCTTCGCGGCGCGATACGCTGCCATCGTGCCGTGGATGTCGAGATGATCTTGCGTGAGGTTCGAGAACGCGGCGACCGCGAGCTTTAGGCCGGCGACGCGATGCTGCGCGAGCGCGATCGACGTGACCTCCATGACGACGTGCGTGCAGCCGGCGGCGCGCATGTTCGCGAGCGCGCCGTGGATCAGCTGCGGCGTCGGCGTCGTGTAGCTCGCGACCTCGACGTGGCCCGGCCAACGCAGCTCGACCGTGCCGATCACGCCGACCTTGACCCCGGCCTCGGCGAGGATGGATTCGACGATATACGTCGTGGTCGTCTTACCGTTCGTCCCGGTCACGCCGATCAGCGTCATCGCCGCGCCCGGATCGCCGAGCGAGCGCGCGACCAAGGGCCCGAGCGCCGCGGCGCCCGATGCGACTATGACCTGCGGTACCGCGAGGTCCGGCAGCTCGCGCTCGACCACCACCGCCGCCGCGCCGCGCTCGATCGCGGACGCCACGAAGTCGTGGCCATCGGAGCGCAGGCCGCGCACCGCGACAAACACCTCGGCTTTGCCGACCTTGCGCGAATCGTCTTGCACCGCGCCGACTTCGATCTCGGCATTGCCGACGACGCGCGCGCCGGCGAGGCCGTCGATCAGCTGGCGCAGCGTGGTCATGTCTGTAGAACGCGCAGCTTCAGCGATTTCGTGCAGCTAGGCAAGGTTCAGGGAGCGTGCGACCGCTCGTCGGAAAACGTCAGGCTTACCCGGCCGATCACCGAGATCGGACCGGGCGGCGGGTCTTGCGAGATCATCCGTCCGCTCCCGTGGATGTCGACGTCGACGTGCTGATCGCGCGCGAGCTCGAGCGCCCTGGCGACGCCGAGACCGCGAAAGTCCGGGACCGTCGCGATCGCATCGGCGAGCCCCGACTGTTCGGGATCGCCAGCACCGCCGAACGGCGGCGCGGATCGATCGATCGGCGCCGCTTCGACGCGGTCCGCGGGTACCGGCGGCGCCGGCTTGGCCGGGTTCGCCCCGGCGAGCGCTGCGGGCGTTGCCATCGGTGCGTCACCCGGCACGCCGAGATAACGCAGCGACTCGCTCGCGATCGTCGCGAACACCGGCGCGGCGACCTTCGCGCCGTAGTAGTCGCCGCCGCCGGCAGTGTTCGGCTCGTCGATCATCACGACGATCGCGAGCCTCGGGTTCGAGATCGGCGCGAGCCCGGCGAACGACGACAGATAGCGATCCTCGGAGTATTTCTTCGTCGTCGGATCGTACTTGTGTGCGGTCCCGGTCTTGCCGCCGCACTTGAAGCCGGGGACGTCGATCTCCTTCGCCGTGCCGCCGTCCTGGTGGCCGGGCGTCGCCTTGTCGAACACCGACGTGAGCATCGCGACCATCTCCATCGCCGTTCGATCCGAGATCGCGCGGTGCTCGGCCGGCGTCGGCTTGTACAGCACGGTGCCGTCGGCGGCGTCGACCTGGTCGACGATGCGCGGTTCGCGATACATCCCGCCGTTGCCGATCGCGGCGAGCCCGGCCGCGATCTGCAGCGGGGTCACGGTCAGGCCATAGCCGAACGCGATGTGCGCGAGGTCGACATCCCGCCACGTCGAGCCGGCGTGCACGGTGCCCCAGCGCTCGGCCGGGAGCTCGATGCCGGTGCGCGCGCCAAAGCCAAAGTTCTTGAGCCCGGCATAGAGCTTCTCGCGGCCGAGCCGGAGCGCGATCTTCGCCGCGCCGACGTTCGACGATCGCTTGATGATGCCGGCGACGGTCAGGTACGGGTCCCCGTCGACATCGCGGATCAGCGTGTGACCGACCGTGAACTGGCCGCCGCCGAGATCGAAGCCGGTCTCGGGCGTCACCGCGCCATCGTCGAGCGCGACCGACACCGTGAACATCTTCATCACCGAGCCGGCCTCGTACAGATCGGTGACCGGGCGATCGCGCGCCTCGCCAACCTCGGTCGTGTTCGGGTCGTACGACGGATAACTCGCGAGTGCGATGACGCGGCTCGTGCCGACCTCGAGCACGACCGCGACCCCGCTCTTCGCCTTGTGCGCCGTCACCGCCGCGGCGAGCGACGACTCCGCGATCGCCTGGATGCTGCGATCGAGCGACAGGTGCACGGTGGCGCCGGGCTCGACGTGCGCGACGCCCGACGACATCATCGCGCGTCCGCGCGCATCGCGCAGCGCCTCGACCTCGCCGCTCTTGCCGGCGAGCCAAGCGTTCATCGTCTTCTCGATGCCATCCTTGCCGCTGCCGTCGATATCGGTGCGACCGATGACCGTGCCGGCGAGCGCGCGGCCGGGATACCAGCGCCGCGGTTCGTGCGCGATCTCGACCCCGGGGAGCTTCGCGGCGGCCACCGCGCGCGCGACCTCGGGCGGGACATGGCGCGCGAGCCACACGAACCGGCGATCGCCGCCGAGCTTGGCCTCCAGCGCGGAGGCGTCGAGGCCGAGCAGCTTGCCGAGCGTCTCGCTCGTCGCGGTCAGATCTTTGATGTCGTGCGGGCTCGCCCACACCGAGTCGGCATCGGCGCTCGCCGCGAGCTGGCGGCCATCGGCGTCGACGATCTCACCACGCGGCGCGGTGATGTCGAGCTCCATCTCGTGCTGGTGCTCGGCGAGGTCGTGAAACTTCTGGCCATCGTCGACTTGCAGCGCCCACGCGCGCACCCCCACGCCGAGCAAGCCGAGCGTCACGATCGCGCCGCTGAGATACGCCCGCACGCGCGCACCATGCGACACGCCGGGCGTCATCGGCCGAAGCTTCGGGTTCACGGTGTCGCCGCGACCTTGCTGTGACGGTCGAGCGTCTGGATGTGATCGGGCGCGACCGTGGTCATGCCGAGCTCGGTCGCGAGCTTGCGGATGCGCTCGGGCGCGGTCAGCGTGGCGAGCTCGAGCTCGAGCCGGCGGTGCGCCTCGCGCAGCTCGCGCACGTGAGCGGACGCCTGCGTCAATTGATAGCCGACGCTCAACACTTCATGCTCGCGCGCGACGCGCACGATGCCGAAACCCGCGACGGCGATCGCGAGCGCGACGAGCGTGATCACCGCCGGCTTGACCGATGGTGCTTCGCCTTCATTGCGCTTGAACAGGCGATACAACCGCGCGGACGACGACATTCGGCGTCTCTCCACTACACGCCGTGGCCATGCGACGGGCCAATTTTTTTCGCGATTCCTCGTCGGAAAATGGGGACTGCGCGGAGGTTCAGGGGCCGAGGCGGATCGATCGATCGGCTGTCCGTGCGAAGCCAAAGTACGGCCGATACCTCACGTCGAGGGTCCCCCTTTAGCGGGCCCGAGCGGGCAGGTTCGGCGCCGCCGTGCGCTCGCACGCGCGCAGTCGAGCCGATCGCGCGCGCGGGTTGCGCGCAACCTCGGCGGCATCGGCGAACACGGCCTTGCGTTCGACCGGCTCGCACACCGCGAAGCTGCGCTCGCCGGCCTTCGCCGCGAGCGCGGGAGGCAGCGACGACGTCCACGCGAGGTCGCGAAACCGATTCTTGACGAGCCGATCCTCCAGCGAATGAAAGCTGATGACCGCGCACCGCCCGCCGGACGCGAGCAGGCCCGGGAACGCATCGAGGAACCGCGCGAGTTGATCGAGCTCGCGGTTGACCGCGATGCGCAGCGCCTGGAACGTCCGGGTCGCCGCGTGAATCTTCGACTTGCGTTGTTCTCCCGCCGGGATGACGCGCGCGATCAGCGCGGCGAGATCGATCGTGGTGTGCAGCTGATCGTCGCGAATCGCATCCTTGATCGCTCGCGCGACCTTGCGCGAATGGCGCTCCTCACCGAGCTCGAAGATCACGTTGCCGAGCGCCTCGCCATCGAGGTCGCGCATCAACTCGAAAGCGGTCGGCCCGTGCGTCGGATCCATCCGCATGTCGAGCGGCCCGGCCTTGCTGAACGAAAACCCGCGCTCGGCGCGATCGAGCTGCGGCGACGACACCCCGAGGTCGGCCACGAAGCCGTCGACATGAGTTAGGTTCAGGTCGGAGAGGATGCGAGTGATATCACCGAGCTCTGCGTGGACGAGCGTCGCGCGGTCGCCCAATCGCTCGCGGCTCGCCTCGAGCGCGTCCGGGTCGCGATCGATCCCGATGAGGCGTGCGCCGGGCGCCGCCTCGAGCAGCGCCGCCATATGACCGCCGCCGCCGGCGGTGCAGTCGACATAAACTGCATTATCTCGCGGGGATAGGCTTGAAATCACCTCGCGAACGAGCACTGATTCGTGACCGAACACCACGCGCGGTGTTGGTACCACGCGGAGGCGCAAGCTGGCAGAAATCTTGCGCTTAGGTCGCAACTGGTATGCAGTTGGATGTAAGGAAGTGTGACCCCGATTGCTTGACGATCCGGATGGCGTCTCGTAGACTGCCCCGGCTCTCGATCCGCCCGCTCTACAAGGTTTACAGGTGCTTAGGTACAAAGAGACCGAGGATATCGACGCTCGTTTCACCGAGGTCGAGCGGATCGTCACGGCGTGGCGCGCGCGGATCGTCACCGCGAATCCGGTCGCACGCGCCGAGTTCAACAATCGGCTGCGCATCTCGTTGATCCATCACGACGCCGCGCTCGAAGGCGAAGTGCTGAGCTACAGCGAGATCAAGGCGGCGGTCGATCCGAGCATCATCAGCGATCCGTCCCTGATCCCTTCGTACGAAGAGATCCGCCGGTTCGATGACGCGTGTAACTACGCGGCCGAGCACGCGGCGAACAAGAAGAAGCCGTTCAAGCTCGAAACGATCCGCGAGATCTATTCGATCCTGTCGCCCGACGAGAAGGCCAAGGGCCTACCGTTCCGCAAAGAGAACCCGCTGCACCGGCTCTACTATCACGACATCTCGCCGCCCGAGAAGATCCTCCCGGCGATGCGCAAGCTCGGCGAGTGGCTCGACGATCCCGATGCGAAGCAATCGCACGTGATCGAGAAGGTCGCGACGCTGCATTCGAAGTTCATGGCGATCTTCCCGTGGGCCAAAGAGAGCGGCCGGACGATCCGGATCGCTTCGAACTTGCTGCTGCAAGAGGGTGGCTACCCGATCGCGATCGTCCACTCGATCGATCGCCAGCGCTATTACGAGGCGCTGCGCGGTGATCACCTCGGCCTGACCTCGCTGTATCTCGAAGCGGTGCAGACCACCGCGGAGACCGAGATGCGCGTCTACGACGAAGCGGGCAAAGCCCCGCCGAAGCGCCGCTCGAAGAAGTCCGTCACGGGGTAACCGGTGGCGTCGTGCGCGATCTCGTCGTTTCGCCTCGCCTGACCATCCCAGGTTCCGAGCTCGCGATCGCCTTCTCGCGGTCCGGCGGACCCGGCGGTCAGAACGTCAACAAGGTGTCGAGCAAGGTCGACTTGCGCTGGAACCCGACGACGTCCGCCGCGGTGTCCGAGCATGATCGCGGCTGGCTGATCGAGCGCCTGCGCAGCCGGCTGACCGGCGACGGCACGCTGATCGTGACCTCGACGCTCACGCGCGACCAGATCCAGAACCGCGACGACGCCGAGTCGAAGCTCGTGCTGATCGTACGCAGCGCGCTCGAGCGACCGAAGCATCGCCGCGAGACCAAGCCGAGCCGCGGCGCGAAACGCCGGCGGGTCGCCGACAAGCGCCATCGCAGCGAGATCAAGCGCAACCGCCGCGGCGACGACTGATCACGGGCAGCTCTGGACCTTGAGCGTGGTCGGCGAGCTCATCGAGATGCCATCGAACACGTGGATCGTGTGCTTGCCGCAGTTGAGGGCTTTGCTCGTGTTGTGATCGGTCCAGTCCCTGGCGTCGATCGAGAACATGATCTGCGTCGCGCCGTTCGTGCTGTCGACGATGTAGTGCGGTTGGCCGCCATCGAACATCACGATGTTCTGGGTGCCGAAGAACGCGTTGCCGAAACCGGTCCCGGTGATCGTGATCGGCCCGGTGAAGCCGCTGTCGACCGTGGCGGGCGAGATCGACGTGATCATCGGGTTGTCGGTCGTGGTCGTCGCGAAGATCGGCGCGAGCATGTTCGCGGTCTTTGCCATGTCGATCCACGGTTGCGGCGAGTCGCCGTTGACTGGATCGGTCGCGGGCGCGATGCCCGAGCACGGTCCGCAAGCGTCTTCGACCCAGTCGCCGTCGCTGGTCGGTGGCGGCGCGAGGGTCAGCGGATTGCACTTTCCCGACGCGACGAGCTGATCGTGCTGCTTGTTGTAGGCGTCTTGCGTCTGCTGGTCGGCGTCGGCGATGTTCTGCCACGCCTCGAAGCGGATCCGGCCGATCTCTCGCGTCTGATAGTCGAACTCGATGTGATGCGCGCTGTCGCTGCCATCGTCGTAGTCCACCAGCGTCTCGAGCGGCGCCGACATCGTGCCGTCGTTCAGCGGGTACGAGTAGTAGGCGAACATCCACGGGTTCGGCGTCTCGTTCGTGAAGTCATCAGGATCCGGACACGTCGGGCTCGGGTTGTAGACCTTCCAGAACCGCAGGCCGTAGGTCTCGGTGTTGCCGGCATTCTTCGTGAGCGCATCGGTGTCGACGCGAACCTGCGTGTCGAACAGGCTGTCGAGCACCGGCACGCCGCCCGAGCAGTTCGAGCCGACGTGATACGTTGGACCGTTCGCGTCGATCGTCGAGTAGCTCGTGATCGTGTCCGCCGATCGCAGGTAGACGTTCGCCGGCCCATCGCCGATGTCGAGCTCGCCGAGCGTGCCCTTGATCTTCATCGGGAACACACCGACCGCGGAATTGCCGCTGTCGACCGGGAACTCGTCGAGTAGCTTGTCATCGCCGACCTCGGTCTTGTGATACGGCAGGAATTCGCCGGGGGCGCAGATCGCGATGCGAGACGCACGCGGCGTTGTTATCGATCGGCGAGACACCGGTGACGACCGCGCCCGACGCGTCGAGACACACGTCCTGCATGAATAAATCGACCACGTCGTCCCAGCTCGATAGGCACGGATCGGTGCCACCGGTCGCGGGCACCTGGGCGGTGTAGTTGCCGTCGGCATCGAACGCATCGACCGCATAGCTGAACGGCGCGGCGCAGTTGAAGCCGGTGCTGGTGAAGCCGACGTCGGTCGAGGTCGTGACGAGGGCGCCGTCTTGATAGACATCGTAGCCGGCGGCGCCGGCGACGGCGTCCCAGGCGAGCGTGACCGTCGTGCGCGTCGTCGTCGCGGAGACGACCGGCGGGGCGAGCGTGCTCGTTCCACCGCCGTCACCGGAGGACATCGCGTCATGCCTCGCGGCGCATGCGGCGAGAGACAGGACCGGCCACCACGTACTTCGGTGCTGCATGTGGGTCGAGAACCGCATCGGCCTGGCGACGGCTCACACCTTTGGGAGATGAGACGAAAGCCGCAACCTGCCGGCGACGGTGATAAGTAGAGTAATGTTTCTTGGCTGCTTCGCTAGGAAACGAGGTCTCGCTGGTGATCGGAACCACTGCCAGCTCTCGAAGCGAAGTGGGCGGCTCCGATGCCTGTGCAGAACACGGCTTGCGCGGCTCGAAGTTACCGGGGCAGATGGTGCCCGCGCTCGATGAGTACAACGTGGTCAAGACCATCGCGACTCGACCATCAGTAACTCGCCGACGATTACGCTAGAATCCAGTCATGCGTACCGCGGCGTGTAGTGCGATCGTTTTCCTGGAAGTTGCTTGTGGCGGGCACAGCGCCGGAAGCCCAGATGCGCTGCTGCACCCTGACGGCGCGATGGACGCAAGCGGCTCAGGAACGCAGGCCGTTGCGTTCGCTGCTGCGGAATACTATTCGTGCGCGATCGATGACGCCGGGACGTTGAGCTGCTGGGGCGATAATCAGCTCGGCGAACTGGGCATCGCCACCACCACAGGCGTGGATATGCCGACGGTCGTAGGACCAACCGGTGTCTGGGCGACCGTCGCCGCCAACGCGGGAGTGACGTGCGCCATCAGAGTTGATGGAACGCTCTGGTGTTGGGGCGCCAACTACATCGCCCCCCCGTCTCGAGAGTCGTCGCCCGTGCAGATCGGCAGCGACATCGATTGGGCTGCGGTGTCTGTCGGTGGGGATCACGCGTGCGCACTTAAGAGCAATCGGAGCGTCTGGTGTTGGGGATACAACTACGACGGTCAGCTCGGTGATGGGACGATGCTGGATTCTCCGACACCTGTAGTAGTCGAGTCGTCGACCGCACCTAGCGAATGGCAGACGGTAAGCGCGGGAGCTAAACAGGATCGCACAGGCTGAGATCCTCGCCTATTGACGAAGGATCCCGAGAGGATCATCGTGCGGCGATCGTGGCTCGATCTCAACCAGGCAAGGCAATTCGTCGCTCGCGTCGCCGTGGCACGCAGCTCAAACAGCTCGACGATTTTATCGTCGAAGCGCAACTCAAGAACGACCTCGGCGAATGGCGTCGGGGCCGTGCTGTTCGTGCATACATCGATGGACGAAAAGTCACGCACATCGCGGTCGACTTCGGCATCACACGCGGCTCCGTCAATCGCTGGCTCCAGTGGTACGACGTCGATCACGTTGAGGGGCTTCGGACTTCGATTGCCGAAGGCCCTGCGCCGAAGCTCACCGACGAGCAACGCGAGGCTCTGGGGATCATCATTGAACTGGGCCCGATGCAGGCAGGCTATCAGTCCGGTGTCTGGACCGGTCCGATGATCGGCGACCTGATCGAGGAGCGGTTCGGCGTTCGCTATCACAATCATCACGTGCCGAGGCTCCTGCACCAACTCAAGTTCTCGGTCCAGCGGCCGCGTAAACGGCTGGCCCGAGCCGATCTTGCGCGGCAGGCCACGTGGCTGCGAGAGACCTTGCCGAAGATTAAAAAAAAGCGCGCCAGTGCCGCGGCGTCGTTGCCTTCGGCGACGAGGCCAGCTTCTGGCTCGACGGGACGCTCCACCAAACGTGGTCCCGAGTTGGCTGCCAGCCCCGCGTAGACACGTTCGGCATGCGCAAGACGGCGCACGTCTTCGGCGTCGTTACGCTCGAGCAACGACCACGGTTCCACTACAAGTTTGCGCCCGTCTTCAACGGACTCACGTTCTTCGACTTCCTCAAGCAGGTCGTTGCTCGAACCCGGCGCAAGATCTTCCTGATCATCGACAACGGTCCCTGCCACAATCTCAAGGAAGACGGAAAGCTGTGGCTAAAGGAGAACCGCCATCGCATCGAGCTGTTCCGACTGCCGCCCTATTCGCCCGAGTTCAATGCGATTGAAGGTGTCTGGAAAGTGACCAAGAAACGAACCACCCACAATCGCTTTTACAAGACCGTCGAAGAGCGCGACACGGCCCTCTGCGCAACCTTCGCGATGTTTCAGGAGGACCCGAAGCTGATCGCGAATCACGTGGCCAGGTTCCTGTGATCCACAAGCCGTGCGATTCTGTTCGATCGGAGTTGGCGTGGCCGGGTACCTCGACGAGTCATTCCGTCGACCAGCAGGTGCCGGTACAGGTCGACACCGCCAACGGACTGGAGCTCGATCATCGAGTCGAGCGGATTCCACGCGTGGCTGGACATCCATGATAACGGAACGCTCTGGTGTTGGGGCGCCAATGATGGAGGGCAACTCGGCGACGGAACGATGACTCCTCAGCCATCGCCCGAGCAGATCGGTGTCCGGACCGATTGGACGAGTATAGCGACAGGGGATGAGAAGACCTGTGCGGTTCGCACCGATCACACGCTGTGGTGTTGGGGAGTTTCTCTGACGCCGTTGCAAATTGGCACCGCGACCGACTGGGCGAGCGTTGTAATGAGCGAATCGACGTGTGCGTTGACGACCGCGGGAGCTCTGTTCTGTTGGAGCGAACCACCGGCTACCGCAGCCCCTGTTCGCGTCGGTACTGCGACATGGAAGGCGTTCGCGCTTGGTACATTCCATCAATGCGGCGTCGAGTCCGACGGCTCTCTGTGGTGCTGGGGCAACGACGCGGCCGGTGAGCTGGGGGATGGATCGACCGTGGCGCAGGCCGATCCCGAGCAGATCGGTGCGGCCACCGATTGGTCTTCCATCGCGGTGGCTACGGAGTATTCATGCGCGACACGAAGTGATGGAACCCTCTGGTGTTGGGGCGGCAACGAGTTCGGAGAGGTCGGCGACGGAACGACGACGAACCGGGCGGTCCCCACGCAGGTCGGCATAAACACGAATTGGGCGACGGTGTCGGGCGGCGCGGCACCCTGCGCGATGCGTACCGATGGAACGGCATGGTGTTGGGGAGACAACCTGACCGGCACTGTGGGCGACGGCGAGGCATGGAATGACGTCCCGACGGCGATCGCGCATTAGGGGCTACAGCGCCGCGTGCAACACCGTGCCGGCGTCGCCGACGATCCACAGCGCTTGCCCGGGAATTCCCCACGCGCCGTAGAAGCTGGTGAGCGCGTATTGCGAGTCGAGCGCGATCGCGTGCCACGCGGTGCCGTCCCAGTGCAGCACCGTTCCGGCGGCGCCGACTGCATAGATGTCATCGGACGCGACGACCCACAGCGCGTCGAGCGCGTAGCTCGTGCCGGTGTCGACCTTCGTCCAGCTCGCGCCGGTGAAGTGCATCGCGAGGCCGCCGTCACCGACCGCCCACAGGTCGTTCGCGCTCGCGCCTGCGATCGCGCGCAGCGTGTGGCCATCGCCGATCTCGGTGTCGTTCGCGCCGTTCAGGTTCTGCACCGCGCCGTTGTCGCCGACGAACGTGTAGTCGGTCGGCGATGCCCCCCATGCCGAGGTGAGGTGAGTCGTCTGCGTCCCGGTCGAAGTGAACGTCGCGCCGTTCCAGTGGGTGAGCGCTTGCTCGCCGAAGAACCACACGTCGTTCGACGCGGTGCCGAACACGCCCGCGTAGTACAGGCCATCGACGCCGGTCGCGTGATCGTTCGGCGTCCAGCTCGCGCCATCCCAGTGGAGCAGCGACCGCTCGTCGCTCTCGGCGAACGCGTCGCCGCCGACGATCCACACGTCGTCACTCGCGGTGCCCCACACGCCATAGAGTCCGGTGAACGCGCCCGAGCTGCCGGCATCGGTGAAGGTCGCGCCGTCGGACGAATGCATGATTCGCCCGTAGCCGCCGCCGTCGTTGTTCGTCGTCACCCAGAGGTCGGTCGAGGATGCGCCCCACACCGCGGTCAACGTCTCCTTGTCGGTCGTCGACAGTGCGGTGAAGGCGAGCGGCGCCGCAGCATCGCTGCCACTGTCGACTCCTGGCCCGTCGCTTCCCGGCTGCGCGGCATCCGGCGACGCCGAGCGATCGGATGCGTTGCACGCGACCAGTAATGCGCAGGTAACAAGTGCGAGACGCGACATGCGCGTTCACTTCAGCAACGCGCATGCCGCGGATCGGTTCGCACACTTACGTCACCGACGGGGAGTCACGTGACCCCGCGTTCACGCAGCGGCGTGAATGACGCGGACTCGCGCCTAGTAGCGGTAGTGATCGGGCTTGAATGGGCCGTCGACCGGCACGCCGAGGTATTCGGACTGGACCTTCGACAGGGTCGTCAGCTTGACGCCGACCTTCGCGAGGTGGAGGCGCGCGACCTTCTCGTCGAGCTTCTTAGGCAGGACGTAGACGTGGCCGGCCTCGAACTTCATGCCGGTCATCTCGTCCTTGCCCTTGGTCGCGTTCGTCCACAGCGCGATCTGCGCGATCGTCTGGTTCGTGAACGAGTTCGACATCACGAACGACGGATGGCCGGTCGCGCAGCCGAGGTTGACGAGGCGACCGCGCGCGAGCAGCGTCAGCCGCTTGCCGTTCGGGAAGATGAACTGATCGACCTGCGGCTTGATGTTCTCTTCCTTGATCTCTTTGTTGTTCTCGAGCCACGCGACCTGAATCTCGCTGTCGAAGTGGCCGATGTTCGCGAGGATCGCTTCATCCTTCATGACGCGCATGTGCTCTTCGCGGATGACGTCCATGCAGCCGGTCGCGGTGACGAAGATGTCGGCTTCCTTCGCGGCGTCTTCCATCGTGACGACCTGGTAGCCTTCCATCGCCGCCTGTAGCGCGCAGATCGGATCGATCTCGGTGATCAGCACGCGAGCTCCGAGGCCGCGAGCCGACGCCGCGCAACCCTTGCCGACATCGCCGTAGCCGGCGACGACCACGACCTTGCCCGCGACCATCACGTCGGTCGCGCGCTTGATGCCGTCGAACAGCGACTCGCGGCAGCCGTAGAGGTTGTCGAACTTCGACTTCGTGACCGAGTCGTTGACGTTGATGCAAGGGAACAGCAGCGAGCCGGTCTTCGCCATGTCGTACAGGCGATGGACGCCGGTCGTGGTCTCTTCCGACACGCCTTTGATCTCGCCCGCGATCGCGGTGAATCGGGTCTTGCTCTTCTTCAGGCTCTCGGTGAGCACCGAGTAGATCACGCGCATCTCGTCGTTCGTCGCGGTCTTCGGATCGGGAGCGCTACCCTTCTTCTCGACCTCGGCACCCTTGTGGACGAGCAGCGTCAGATCGCCACCGTCGTCGAGGATCAAGTTCGGGCCCTTGCCGCCCTGGAACGCGGTGAGCTGGAGCTCGATGTTCTGCCAGTACTCTTCGAGCGACTCGCCCTTCCACGCGAACACCGGCACGCCGGCCTTCGCGATCGCGGCGGCAGCTTCATCTTGCGTCGAGTAGATGTTGCACGATGTCCAGGTCACTTCCGCGCCGAGCGAGACCAGGGTCTCGATCAGCACGGCGGTCTCGATCGTCATGTGGAGGCAGCCGGCGATGCGCGCGCCCTTGAGCGGCGCCTTGCCCTTGAACTCCTCGCGCAGCGACATCAGGCCGGGCATCTCCTTCTCGGCCATGCGCATCTTCTTGCGGCCGAGCTCGGCGAGGGTGAGATCTTTGATCTTGAAGGCGGGGAATTCAGTCCGGTTGTCCATCGTGCTCTCCAGGTGTTGATCGTTACTTGCGAACTCAGGCCGACGCGCGCGCCGGCTTGCGACCGACGGCGAGTTGTAAAGCAGGGGTGCCCGCGGACGCATTGCCGCCGGCGAACGGTTGTACGACGAGCGGGCGCAGCTGCGCGGCTTCGATCCAGCCGACCAGCTTCTGCGGCTCGAAGCCGAGCCAGACGTGGCCATGCTCGCGCAGCGATTCGTCGTCGTGCGGCACGTAGTCGATGATCGCGAGGTGACCGCCGTCGCGGAGCAGCCGGGTCGCGGAGCGGATCGCGTCCTGCGGCCGGCCGACGTGGTGGAGCACGCGCGCCATCACGACGAGATCCGCGCCGCCGCGCTGGCCGATCTCCTCGGCGAGGCCGGGGTCGTCGTCGCTGCTCTCGCGCAGCCGCACGTTCGGCAAGCCCCACGCGGCGATCCGTTCGGCGCAGCGCGCGAGTCGAGCTGCGCTGCGATCGACGGCGACGACTCGGTCGTACAGCGGAGACAACACCGGCAGCAACGAGCCGTCGCCGGTACCGAGATCGATCGCGAGCGCGCGGCCGGGCAACAGCGGCGCGAGCAACGGCAACCACGCGAGCAGCGCGGCATCGGCCGGCATCGGCACCGGCTCGCTCGCGGCGGCATGCTCGAACAGGTGGCGCGATAGATCTTCGCGCTGCGCGATGACGCGCGGGATCTTCGCGAAGCTGCCGTCCTTGTGGCACAGCGCGCGGCCCTCGGCGATCGCGGCGCCGACGATAGGATCGACGACCGCGTCGGACGGAGCGTCCACTTTGAGCAGCGTGCGCGTGCCGTCGCGACGCGCAGCGAGCAAGCCGAGCTCGCGCAACGGCTGGGTCTTCTTCGTGATCTGCGGCTGGCTCTCGCCGAGCAACGTCGCGAGCTCGCCGACCGTGAGCTCTTCCTCTGCGCACAACGCGAGCAAGCGCAAACGATCCTCGTCGCCGAGGACCCGGAACAAATCTGCGCGAGCCGACTGCACGAGTCATTGATATTCCATCATGCGCATATTGGCAAGTGAGCGAAGTAAAACATTTGAATCATAGACATAACTCGGAATCGATGCAGGCGGTGCGCGGGCTCCGGATGAGTCGAACAACGATCGCCGGGTATCTAAGGCCAAAGATCGCCTACGCCTATGCTTTCGCTTACGCCTACGATCTCGGCGGTTTGACTTGATCCATGCAGGCTCCTATCCTCGACGAGAAGGGCGATGTCCACGGGTAACGGCGACAAGCCGCCTACGCCGCCGGGGCGGCCGGCAGCCGATACCCCGCAGCGCGTCGTCGTGGGGATGGAGACCGGGCACGAAGCCCTCGGTGCGAGCGACACCGCGGTCGCGATGGCGAGCAAGCCCGGCGATCGAACGTCGCTGACGGATCTCGGCCACTCGCAGACCGATGCGATCCGGCCGCTCGACAAGAGCATGCTCGAGGGCGACTTGATCGGTACGACGCTGTCGGGCCGCTACCACATCACGCGCAAGCTCGGCCAGGGCGGGATGGGCGCGGTCTACGAAGCGACCCACACGCTGATCAACAAGAAGGTCGCGGTCAAGGTCCTGCTCGAGAAGTACGCGAAGCGGCAGGCGATCGTGCAGCGCCTCGAGCAAGAGGCCAAGCTCGCCTCGTCGCTCGACAACGACCACATCATCGACATCACCGACTTCGGCACGACCGAAGACGGCCGCACGTTCGTCGTGATGGAGTTCCTCGAAGGCGAATCGCTCGCGGAGTGCCTCGCGCGCGAGACCAGGCTGCCCGAGCAGCGCATCCTTCGCATCGCGTCGCAGTGCGCGCTGGCGCTGGTCGATGCCCACGCGAAGGGCATCGTTCACCGCGACATCAAGCCCGAGAACCTCTTCCTCGAGAAGCGCAAGGAGCTCGACTTCGTCAAGGTCGTGGACTTCGGGATCTCGAAGTCGTTGCGCGCGACCGGCGAGGATGAGGAGCAGCCGCGGTTGACCCAGACCGGCATGGTGCTCGGCACGCCGCTGTACATGTCGCCCGAGCAAGCGCGCGGTGATGAAGAGCTCGATGCGCGCGTCGATCTCTACGCGCTCGGCGTGATCATGTACGAATGCGCGACCGGGCGCGTGCCGTTCTCGGGCACGAACTACCTGAGCGTGATCTCGCAGGTGCTCAACGAGGATCCGACGCCGGTGCGCGAGCTGCGGGCCGATCTCAGCGAAGAGTTCGAGGCGATCGTGCTGAAGCTGATGGCGAAGCAGCGCACCGCCCGCTACGCGAACGCGAGCGACGTCTTGTCCGATCTCACGGCGCTGCTCGACGATCCGACGCACTCGACCGAGCGCGCGAAGATCACCGGACCGCGGCGCAAACCAGTCGCGGCGAAGAGCGCGTCGAAGATCCTCGCGTGGGTCGCCGGCGTCGCGGTGCTCGTCGCGGTGATCGTCGTCACCGTGATGTTGACGATGGGCCGCTCGAACAAGCCCGGCCCGACGGTGACGCCGGCGACGGTGCCGGTCGTCGAGCACGCGATCCCGGCCGATGCCGCGATCCCGACGCTCGCGCCCGATGCCGGGCCGCCGCCGTCGGAGACCGTCGTGTACACGATCGAGACCGTGCCGAGCGGCGCGCAGATCTTCAAGGAAGGCATCGAGTACGGCCTGTCACCGCAGAAGGTCGAGCTCGTCAAGAAGGACAAGGACACCGAGTTCCTCGCGCGCGCGCCCGCCTATAACGATCATCCGTTCAAGCTCAACCCGGCCGAGGACAAGGACCACGCGATTCGGATCCTGCTCGAGAAGCCAAAGCAAGGCGCTCCGCTGATCCGCACCGACTTGAAGAAGCGAGGTGCCGGTGCGGGCTCGGGCTCCGACCGCGGCGCGACCATCGAGGGCTCGCCGGGCGATCCATACAAGCGCAAGTCGGGTCCGTGATCGCGCCGCCGGTTGTCAAAGTGAACACCGTCCCCACGTATCATCGCGAAAGTGCTCCCCCGTGAGGCACCGGCCGGTTGTCAAAGTGAACACCGTCCCCATCGTCCTGTTGCTCGTCGCGAGCACCGCGATCGGGCATGCGCAGCCGGCTGCCGACCCGAAGCCCGATGACGCTGGCTACATCGGCCGCGACGTGACACCGCTCGAGATCGACGACTGCCCGGCGCCGCCCGATCTGTCGAAGGATCGGATCCGCCAGGTCGCGTCGGAGCACTACCAGCGCGGCGAGGTGCTCTACGCGCAGGGCGACTACCCCGGCGCGGTCGAGGAGCTGGTCTCGGCGTACTGCCTGTCGCCGTACTACACCGTGTTGAAAGACATCGGCCAGGCGTACGAGCGCCAGCTCGAGTACGAAAAAGCGATCGGCTACCTGTCGCGCTACGTGTTCGCGATCCCGAAGACCGCGCAGCGCGCCTC
The DNA here is from genome assembly GCA_963848295.1 of uncultured delta proteobacterium. GTDB lineage: Bacteria > Myxococcota_A > Polyangia > Haliangiales > Haliangiaceae > JABFXX01. Next base: position 3,083,918 of record CAWKDB010000010.1, read on the forward strand.
GGCATGCGAGGTCGATCCGCAGGTCGACGCGCAGAACGTCAAGGCGCGGATCACGCAGCTCGAGCGCTTGACTGCGAAGATCCTGGTCGATACGTCGCCGCCCCACGCGAAGCTGACGTTGTCAAACGACGCCGGCGTCCATGCGCGCGGCGAGTCGGGCTCGCTGCTCCAGGTTCCTGGCGGACGCTACACGCTGACGATCGAGCTCGACGGCTACGTTACCCAGCATCGCGAGATCACCGCGAACATCGGCAAGCCGTACACCTACTTCGAGCGGCTCGAGCCGCAGACCGGCGAGCTCCGTGTCCAGGTCACGCCGAACGACGCGCGCCTGTTTCTCGACAAGCGCTCGGTCGGCACCGGCCGGATGGACGAGCAATTGCCGGCCGGGAAGTACTCGCTCGTCGTCGAGCTCGCCGACCACGTGTCCCAGCATCGCGACGTCGTCGTCGTGCCGAACCACACGACCGCGATCGCGGTCGAGCTCGAGGGCGAGCCGCAGTTCGGCCACCGCCAGTTGTTGGTCTACGGCGGCGTTGCCGGCGCGGTCGCCGGCGGTGCGCTGCTCGGCACGACGAGCGACCCCGGCATCATCGCGATCGGGGTCGGCGCTGGCGCCGCCGCGGGCTTGCTCGGCACGTTGTACGGCACGCCGCACGATCTCGCGCTCGGCACCAGCGATCTCACGATCACGTCGTCGCTGATCGGCGGCGTCGTCGGTGTCGCGGCCGGCGCCCTGTTCACGGACCACACGAACGTGCTCGCTCCGCTCGGCGGCGGCGGGCTCGTGCTCGGCGCCGGCGTCGGCTACTACATCGCGGATCGGCTGCACACGCGACCCGGTGAAGCCGCGGTCGTCAACAGCGGCGCGTTGTGGGGCACCGCCGCCGGTGCATTGTTCGTCGCGAGCTTTCAGCCCGACACGCGGATCAGCGCGGGCATCGTGCTCAGCGGCCTCGGCATGGGCACGGTCGGCGGCGTCCTGCTCGCCCGCTACTTCCGGGTGAGTCGCGCGCACGCGGCGCTGATCGACGTCGGCGGTCTGGTCGGCACGCTCGGCGGCGTCGCGGCCGAGAACCTGATCTTTCGCCAGCAGAACCAGACGTCGAGTCAGCAGGTCCAGAACGAGCACACCGCCGACTTCGCGCTCGGCGGCCTCGCGGTCGGCTTGATCCTCGCCGGTGTGCTGACCCGCGAGCTAGACCTACCCAAGATCGCGGTCACGCCCGCGATCGGCAGCACACCGTCTCCGGATGGCAAGACATCGTCCACGACGTTCGGCGTGCGTGGCGTGTTCTGAGCCACCAGCACTGCCGCATGGAAGTACGGTTGTGATCGATCACAAACTTTACCTCGGTGCGTTCTGCTAGCATGGTCGCACTATGCGGATAGGGATCGCAGTTGTGTTTGTCGCCGCGCTCGCGAGCGCGTGCGGAAAAGTTAGCCCGGCGACCTGCATCCAGGGCTCCACCGAGTGCGCGATGGAGTGCGTCGACCTGATGTCGGACGAGCTCAATTGCGGCGCCTGCGGCAATGCGTGCCCGGATCAGACGATGTGCAGCGCCGGCACCTGTGCGCCGGTCGCGGCGCAATGTCCGATCGGCTTCAAGACCTGCGCGTCGGGCTGCGCCGATCTCGACAACGACGCCACCAACTGCGGCGCGTGTGACAACACGTGCGACGGCGACTCGCGCTGCCTCGGCGGAACGTGCGCGGTGAGCAACTGGGAAACGATCCTCATGCAGCCGTCGCAGGGCATCATCGGGTTCTCGAATGCGGTGCCGGCCGGGTCCGTGCTCGTCTACGCGACGCTCTCGACGACCGACACGTTCGTCGCCTACACGTTCCCGTCGACCGGCCTGCCGAACGGCGCGTTCGCGACGCTCGCTGCGCCACCGACCGGATTCGGAACCTACGGCACTCCGATCACGACCCCGACCGGCGCGATCTATCTATTCACGGGCAACGCGGTCAACACGTTCGATCCGGTCGGCAATTCGTGGTCCGCGCTCCCCGGTGTCACGCTGACCGACACGGTCAACGACTCGCAGGGCGCCTCGGATGACGACGGCAAGCTCTACGAGTTCGCGACCGACTCGATGGGCGGGAACTTCGTCGCACAGTTCGATCCCGCGACCGGCACGCAGAACTACTTCCCGTGGCCGGGCGATTCCCCGGACGAGCCGCGCGTCGCGTGGGACTCCAAGTCGAAGCGGGTGTACCTCGGGAGCTACTACGACGACCAGCTGTACTCGCTCGATCCCGCGACCGGCACGTTCACGTTGCTCGCCCCGCTGCCGGAGGTGACCGGCGGCATGTCGGATGCGTTCTGCACCGACAACCACGGCTTCCTTTACACCGTCGGCGATGCGTGCACCGGCGCGAACGAGTCTTGGGTCTACAACACCACCACCAATACGTGGAAGGCGTTCACTCCACTGCCGTTCGACCACGGTTGTGACGCGTCGTGCACGGTTACCGGCGACGGCTACCTTTACTTCTCCGCGTCGGAGACGAACAACAACATCGCGCGCTATCGGCTATTCGCGACGGAAGGGTCGAACTAATGAAGGCCGCGATTCAAGTCTCGATCCTGGCGCTCGCGCTCGCGGCGTGCGGCACCACGGCGACTCCGCCGAGTTGTCTCGGCGGCGCAACGGAGTGTGACAACACCTGCGTCGACCTGATGGCGGATCAGGCGAACTGCGGGGCGTGCGGTATGGCGTGCGGAGCAGACACCGTATGCACCGCGGGCGCTTGCGCTCCGGTCGCACAGCTGTGCAACCAGGGCGCGATGATGTGCGGCACCGACTGCGTCGATCCGATGGTCGATGTCGCGAACTGCGGCGCGTGTGGCATGGCGTGTACCGCCGACCAGCGTTGCCTCAGCGGCACGTGCTCCGACGACATCTGGACCGTAACCGAGAGCCACCCCCACGACAGCTACGCCGCGTTCGCCAATACGATCGACGCGAATGCACTTCTGGTCTATGTGCTCGACCCCGGAGCCGCGGCTGGCACGGGCCTCGAGACGTACACGTTGCCGACGACCGCGACGCCGACCGGGACCTATGCGCAGCTGACCGCTCCTCCCCCTGCCGACAACCTCTCGTACTTCGACAATCCGTCGCTGGTCGGCACGACGCTGTACGCCGGGGCCGGCACGACGCTCTACGCGTACGACACGACCACGGACACCTGGTCGACCGCCGGGACGCTGCCCGACTCGGTCAGTTCCGCCGAAACCGCGACCGATGGTACCTACGTTTATCTCTGGGCGGGCGACGGCTACCTCTTGCAGTTCGACCCTGCGACGACGACGACCGCACACTTTCTCGCGCCGCTTGCCACGCCGAGCGAGCCCCGGGTCGCCTGGGACAGTTCTACCAAGCAGCTCTACCTCGGCAGCTACGGGGGCCTCGCGTTGTGGTCGTTCGATCCCACCACGTCGACATTCAAGACACTCGGGTCGTTGCCGGCGGGAGCCAGCACGAGCGACGCGTTCTGCAGTGACAACCACGGTCACATCTTCACGACGAACACGTCATGCAGCGCCGACATGGTGGTGTGGATGTACAGCGCCGGCGCGGACGCGTGGTCGTCGTTCCCCGCGCTGCCCAACGATCACGGCTGTCAGGTGTCATGCACGACAACCGCCGACGGCTGGCTGTTCCTCGAGTCGAATCAAGTGACCGTCGCTGCGGTATCCAGCGACGTGCTCGATCAGTATCGCCTCTTCGTTCCCGACGCCGGCGGCTCGAACTAACTCCTCGCCCGGAGCGCGAGCGCGAGGCCCTACGGGGTCGGCGCCGGCGTGGCCATCGCCTTCTTCATGCACTCGCTCAGCCTTTGCGAGCTGTCCGCAGCCTGTTTGGTCTCCGCTTCCGAGAGCTTCGGCTGCTCTTCGTACATCATGTCTTTCGACCACGCGGTCATCGCGTCGCTGACCTTCGTCGCGCACGCGGCGTCTTTGCACGCGCACATCTGATTCGCAAAGTCGCCGAGCTTCGCGAGCGCCGCGTCCTTGTCCAAGCCGCCGGCGTCGGCCTTCTGCTTCTTGTCGCGGTCACCGAAGTCCATGCAGGCCGACGTCTTGTCCTCGGTGAGCTCGCCGTCGATCGCGAGCAGGCAATCCACCATCTTGGCCATCTTCGGATCTTTGAGGTCCTCGTGGCACGAGGCGATCGACTTGTCCCGCTTTGCCGGATCGGCCTCGTGGTCCTGATCCTTCGAGACCTTCGCCAGCATCTTGTCGTAGAGGCGTTCGCACTTGTCGCCGGCTTTACAACCGACCGCGAGGACGACTGCCACGAGGAGCTTGACCATCACCCAGCTTAGAACGCGAGCATCACGATCGCCACGCCTGCACCGGTGAGGATCAGCGCGACGACCAGGATCACGACCCAGTGCCGAGGACCCGGCTGCGGCGCGCTCGGCGGGCTCGGATATGCACCGGACGACGGCGGGCTCGGGTACGCGCCGGAGGGTGCTAAGTACTGCCCCGACGGCGGAAACGGCGCGTAGCCAGCCGACGGATACGGACCCGACGGCGGCCTCGAGACTTCCAGCTGCGCGTACGACATGCCGGGCGATGGCGAGCTCATCGAGGTCGAGGCTCCCGGATCGACGGTGAACGCCGCGTAGGACATCGAGGCGCCCGGCGTCGCGGGCTCGACCGGTGCGCTCACCGGCGGCGGCGCGGTCGGCGGCGGCGGCAGGCGCTCGGGCGGCGGCACCGAGTCGGCGGCGGCCGGGATCATCGTACCCGGCAGCGGCGTCTTGCGGCGCGGCGCGGTCTTGACGATCGAGTCGTTGTCGATCTCCGCGCGGGGCTCGGCAGCTGGCGGTGCGAGCACGCCGGTCGGCAGCTGCAAGCCGGCCGCGGTCATCGTCGGGATCTTCGTGCCGATCAGGCGGCGCAGCACCGCGCGCACCGCGGCGAGCGTCGGCCGATCGTCGGGTTCCTTCGCCATCATCGCTTCGATCAGCTGCGCGAGCTCGACCGGCAGCGTCGGCACGAGCGCGAGCGGCGACGGCACCGCTTGCTCGGCATGCGCGAGCAGGGTCTCGACGGCGCTGCCGCCGCGATACGGCACCTTGCCGGTGACAAGCTCGTAACCGACGACGCCGAGCGCGTAGATGTCGGTGCGGTGGTCGACCGGATCGCCGCGCCCTTGCTCGGGCGACATGTAGACCGGCGTGCCGATCACCGCGCCGGTCACGGTGCGCATCTGACCGGGGCGCAGGTTCATCAGCTTGACCAGCCCCCAGTCGAGCAGCTTGACCTCGGGCCAGCGGCCCGCGACGTTGACCATGAACACGTTGTCGGGCTTGAGATCGCGATGGACCATGCTGTGGTCGTGCGCCGCGACCAGCGCGGAGGCGATCTCGTCGATGATGCTGACGGCTTCGCTGACGTGCAGCGGCCCGCGCTTGATCCGCGCGCGCAGCGATTCGCCGCCGAGCAGATCCATCACGTAGTAGCTGCGGCCGTCGGGCAGCGTGCCGAACGCGAAGATGTCGACGATGTTCGGGTGGCCGATCTCGTTGACCGAGCGCGCCTCGAGCACGAAGCGCTCGACCGCATCGGCATCGCGCGACAGCTCGAGCGGCAGGATCTTGATCGCGGCGCGCTTGCCGATCACCGGATGCCTCGCCGAGTACACGGTGCCCATGCCGCCGCGGCCGAGCTCGCCATCGATGACGTAGCCGCCGACAACTACACCAGGCCCGATCGCGGCATCGTCCGATGTGGACTCCGGCGAGAAGTCGGCGACCGGCATCGTCTCGGTCCGCTTGACGTCCTCGGATTCGTCCACGAGCGTGATTATCGCAGCGTCAACGAAACAGCGCGAGTGCGCCGACGACACCGATCGCGACCGCGATCAGGGCTGCTACCGCCAACCACAGCCCGCGCGGCGCCGCCTTCGCCTTCGGCCGGACGACTGGGTGGGCGGCGGATGGGTTCGGGGTCGCGAGCGGGTAGAGCGTCGGGGGTGGCGGGACCCCAATCGTCGTCTCGGCGTGCCCGACCGCGTTGCCGCGCAGCGCGGGCGACGAGATCGCCGGAGGCTGCGATGGTCGGTTCGATGGTGCTCGCTCCCGGGCGTCAGCGCTGCCGGATGCGGTCGGGTCCGGCGCCGGGATCGAGACCGGCATCGGCAACGGTACGGGCGGTGCGGTCGGCATGACCACCGGCGCCGGCCTCGGGGCCAGCATCATCGGCTCGGCGCCGAACCGCGAGGGCGTGATCACCCCGGAAGCTCCCGCACCTTGCGCCGGCATCTCGACCGCGGAGATCGCGGGCAACGACGGCCGGGCGCGCCGGATCACGGCGCGGACCGCGGTCAGGGTCGGCCGCTCCGCCGGGTCGCTCGCCATCATCGCGACGACGAGCTGGACGAGCTCGGCGGGAACGCCGCCGAGCGCACCGAGCACGCTGTCCGGCGTGCCGCGCTCGTCGGTGTCGAACGAGCCGTCGCTGTAGCGCCGCGGCCGTTCGCCGGTGAGCAGCTCGTACGACATCACGCCGAGCGCGTAGATATCGGTGTGGTGATCGACCTTCGCGCCGCGCAGCTGCTCGGGCGACATGTAATCCGGCGTGCCGAGCCGGGTGCCGGTCGCGGTGCGAAACGCGGCAGGTCCGGCCGCAGGCATCAACTTCGCGAGCCCGAAGTCGAGCAGCCGGACATCGAACCGGCCGGTGTGCGCCACGAGGAACACGTTGTCCGGCTTGAGATCGCGATGGACGAAGCCCTTGTCGTGCGCCGCCGACAACGCCGAGGCGATCTCGTCGATCACGATCGCCGCCTCGCGCACGTGCAGGGGGCCGCGCTTGACCCGCGTGCGCAGCGACTCGCCATCGAGCAGATCCATGACGAGGAACTGCCGGCCGTCGGGCAACGTGCCGAACGCGAAGATGTCGACGATGTTCGGGTGGCCGATCTGATTGACCGAGCGCGCCTCGGTGATGAAGCGCTCCACCATCGTCGGATCCTTCGACCGCGAAGGGTGCAGCACCTTGATCGCGGCGCGCTTGCCGATCAGCGGGTGCTGGGCGGCGTAGACGACGCCCATGCCGCCGCGGCCGAGCTCGCCGGTGACCGAGTAACCGCCGACGTCGGTGCCCGGCGCGATCTCCACCGTCTGGATCTCGTCGCTGTCGTCGAAGGTCGGCGGTATCGCCATCGCCTCGGTCGGTCGCGATTCGTCCCCACTGTCCACTGCCTACATTGTAGGTCAAAGCGTATCGAGGAACGCGATCAATGCGTCCCGATCCGCCTCGGCGGCGTTGCGGAACGCGTCGCTCGCCGGCTGCGCTTCGCCGCCGTGCCAGAGGATCGCTTCTTCGAGCGTGCGAGCGCGCCCGTCGTGCAAGAACGAACCGTTCTCGAGCACGACGTTCGTGAGGCCGATGCCCCACAGCGGCAGCGTACGCCACTCGCTGCCGGTCGCCGCGAAGTCCGGGCGGTTGTCGGCCAGGCCGTCGCCCATGTCGTGAAGTAACAAATCCGTGTAGGGATGGATCGTCTGATGCGCGAGCTCGGCGATCGGCGAATCGCCGGTCACGAGCGTCGGCACGTGGCAACTCGAGCAGCCGAAGTCGTCGAACCGCTGGCGACCGAGCGTGGCTTGCGCGTCGCGAGGCGCCGCCGCCGGCACGCCGATCGTCGAGACGAAGAACGCCATCTGCTCGAGCTGCATGTCGCTGACGTCCGGATCGCTGCCGTCGGTCGGTGGGAACACGCGGTTCGTCAGGCCGATGTCGTTGAGCGCGGCGGCGGCGGCCTGCAGGTGCAACGTCGACGTGTTCGCTTTCATGCCGAACCGGCCGACGACCGTCGCTTGCTGCTCGTCGTCCCACACCATGTTGACCCGGCCCGAGATGCCATCGCCATCGGCGTCGTCCGGATCTGCCATCGCCATCAGCGTGTCGTCGTCGACCGCTGCGAGCAGACCCAGGCCGAAGATCGGCGGCGCCTGGCGATACGACGTCAAGGTGCCGTCGGGCAGCATCGCGCCCATCGGCGTCAGGATCGTCAGCGCCGGCGCGCGCAGCGAGACCGGCGTGCCGTCGCCATACGTCGTCGGCATCTCGGTCCACGCTTGCGTCACGACGACCTCGGACAACATGCCGTCGACCGCGTGATCTTGCAGCTGCAAGCCGTAGCCCGGCACCGGCACGTCGCCGCCCGGCACCGAGGGCGTTCCGGTCGCGAAGCTGCAGCGCACGAGCGCGTCGGAGACGTACGCGCCTTCCGGCGAGATCAGCGACGGGCCGATCTCGGACAAGCCGCGACCGAACGACGAGTGACAGCCGGCGCACGAGTCGTTGTTGTAGAGCGGCCCGAGCTGCATCACCCAGTGAAACGCGAACGGCCCTTCGCCGGCTTGCCAGGTCGCCGCGTCATCGGACGTCAGGTTCGCGGCGGGATGGGTGAACGCGGTCGCGGTGCGATCGTCGACGGTGGTGTCGCCGCCTTGGCGCTGCTCGCTCGGAGTGTCGTCGCCGCAGCCGACGAGCGCGATCAAGCCGAACGCGAGCGTGAACCTCACGATCCGAGAGTATCAGGGCGCACGACGGCGAGATCGAACTAACCGCACGGCCATCGCCGGGGCCGGTGCGCCTTTGGGCGAAACGCCACAGCGGCGACTACGCGAGGCGTTCGTTCGCGACGAGTTGGTCGTAGGTCTCACGTGTCCGGATCACGGTGTAGGCGTTGCCCGCGACGAGGACCTCGGCGGCGCGCGGACGCGTATTGTAGTTCGACGACATCGCCGAGCCGTACGCACCGGCGGCGCCGATCGCGATCAGCTCGCCGGGCTCGAGCGCGGGCAACGCGCGATCGCGTGCGAAGAAATCGCCGGTCTCGCAGATCGGGCCGACGACGTCGGTCGTGATCGTCGCGCGGGTCGAGCCTTCGACCGGTTGGATCGGATGGAACGAGCCGTACAGGGCCGGCCGCATCAGATCGTTCATCGCCGCGTCGACGATCGTGAAGTGCTTGGCCTCGTTGTGCTTGCGATACAAGACGCGTGTGACGAGCACGCCGGCGCGGCCGACGATCACGCGGCCGGGCTCGCACAGCAGCTTCACGCCAAGCGACGCGAGCGGAGCGAGCGCTTCACGGATAGCGGCGCCGTATTCGGCAGGCGACGGCGGCGGCGCGTCACCCTTGCCGTAGTCGATCCCGAGGCCCCCGCCGATGTCGACGTGGCGCAGCGCGATCCCGTCGCTCGCGAGCTGCTGGACGAGCGTGACCAGGCGCGCGATCGCGTCGGTGAACGGCGAGGTCTTCGTCAGCTGCGACCCGATATGGCAGTCGACGCCGACGAGCTCGATCCCGGCGAGCTCGGCCGCGTCGCGATAGATCGCGCGCGCCTCGGCCATCGCGACGCCGAACTTGTTCTGCTTGAGCCCGGTCGAGATGTACGGGTGGGTCTGGGCGTCGACGTCGGGATTGACTCGCAGCGACACGCGCGCGCGCGTGCCGGCGGCGCGAGCCACGCGATCGAGCACCGCGAGCTCTTCGGTCGATTCGACGTTGAAGCAGCCGATGCCGGCGTCGAGCGCGACCTTCATCTCGTCGGCGGTCTTGCCGACGCCGGAAAACACGACGTGCGCTGCTTCGCCCCCCGCGCGCAGCCAGCGATACAGCTCGCCGACCGATACGATGTCCGCGCCGGCGCCGAGCTGGACGAGCACGCCGAGGATGCCGAGCGACGAGTTCGCCTTCACCGCGTAACAGATCTCGTGCGGCAACCCCGCGAGCGCGTCGTCGAACGCGTGGTACGCGCGCTCGATCTCGCCGCGACTGTAGACGTAGGTCGGCGTGCCGACGTCGGCGGCGATCTTGCCGATCGGCACACCTTCGCAGCACAGCTCGTGATCTTTGTAGTCGAACGGCTCGGGCATCGTGGGGCGTTTGTACCGCGATTGTTCTCCGCGCTTGATCTCCGGCTGGGAGCGGTGGTACATGTGTCTTGAATATGAAAGTTGTTTTCAAATCCATTCGCCGGGCAGACACGACGACCGCGGCCCACCTCGCGACATCGTTCCGCGAGCCGTGGAGCTCGGCCCACCTCGCCCTCGCGGACCGCGTCGAGTAGCCATGCGCACCCTGGCATTGTTCGCGGTCGCCTGTGCGCTCGTTGCTTGTGGTCACCACGGCGACGGAGGTAGCGACAGCGCGGATGTGTTCATCGCGTTCAACACGTCATTCGCGCCGTTCCGCACGTGGACGTCGTTCCACGACGACTACGAAGAGAGCGCGTCGCCCGACGTCAACGGCCCGCGCACGCAGTACATCAACCAGCTCCCGCCGAGCGGATCGACCGAGTTTCCGATCGGGACGATCATCGTCGAGGCGCGCGAGAACGCGATGATGAAGATCTTCGCCGGCGTGAAGCGCGGCGGCGGGTTCAATCCCGGCGCGTTGAACTGGGAATGGTTCGAGCTGAGCGAGGCCTCCGGCGCGGGAAGCGAGGTCACGATCACGTGGCGCGGCTACGGTCCGCCGAACGGCGACACCTACGGTGGCGATCCGAACACGTGCAACACCTGCCACACCGATTGCGGCGGATCGAACGACTTCGTGTGCTCGCCCGATCTGCAGTTGGCGAGCTTCTGACCGTGCGCGCAGTAGTGCTTGGCGTCGCGGCGGTCGCGGTCACCGGCGGCACCGCATGGGCGAACCCGATGGCGTTGCCGTTCACCTATACGACCGAGACCCTCGCGCCCGGCGCGGTCGAGATCGAGCAGTTCGTCGACATGACGCCGCTGCGCGCGGTGGGCCCGTTCAACCTGCGCACGCCGTATCTGGCATCGCAGTTCCAGACCGAGATCGAGATCGGCATCGCGCCTCGGCTCGAGCTCGGCCTCTACTTCACCTACGTGCCCGCGCCGTCGGGCGACCTGATGGACACCGCGGTGATGCCCGAGGGCAATGGCATCAAGCAACGCGTTCGCTACACGTTCGCGGATCCCGGCTGCTGGCCGATCGACGTCGGCGTCTACGGCGAGCTGACCGAGAACGAGCGCGAGCTCGAGCTCGAGGGCAAGATCTTGCTGCAGCGCCGATTCGGCAAGCTGCGCGTCGCCGCGAACCTATGGACCGAGTACGAGTTCTACTTCTCCGGCCAACGCGACATCGTGCTGAACCCGACCCTCGGCGCGACCTACGAGATCACGCCGAGCTTCCACGTCGGCATCGATTCATTCCTCCGCGGCGAATATCCGCGCAACCCACCGCCGCCATCGCGCATCTTCGCGCTCGGCCCCGAGGCCTACGTCGGCCCGGCCGTCATGTACAACTTCGGCAAGCTGTGGTGGTCCGTCGGCTTCTACGGCCGAGTCACCGACACCGACCACCTCCTCGAGCCCGGCGAAGTCTACGGCAAGTGGTGGCTGCGCTCGATGATCGGCTACAACCTCTGAGGGGACGCTGTCTCTTTTGTCAACCAGACCCTCTCGGCCAACCCTCGATGATCATTGTGAATGAGTTGGTGACGCTGTCTCTATTGTCACTTTACAAGTGAGCGTCACCCTAGCCGAGCTCTCCCTCCAGTCGCGCAAGCTCGGCGAGCACGCGGCCGCGCGCGGGGCCGCCGATGACGTCGCGGCGATCGATCGCGCGCACCGGGTCGAGCCAGCTCGCGACGTCGGCATCGAACGCGGCGTGCGCCGCGCGTAGCGTCGCGAGATCCAGCGCCGCGAGCTCGACCCCGCGCTCGGTCGCGAGTCTCACGAGATGGCCAGCGACATCGTGCGCCTCCCGAAACGCGACGCCTCTGGTGACGAGATAGTCGGCGAGCTCGGTCGCAACGAGGTGGCCGCGGTCGATCGCCGCGCGCATGCGCGCCTGATCGAACTCGACGCTCGCGACCATGCCGCGCGCGATCGCTAGACACGCCTCGAGGGTCTCGACCGCGTCGTACAGTGGCTCCTGGGTCTCTTGCAGATCTTTGTTGTAGGCGAGCGGCAAGCCTTTGATCGTCGTCACGAGCGCGACCCAGGCACCGATGACGCGACCGGCTTTGCCGCGCACGAGCTCGGCGAGGTCGGGGTTGATCTTCTGCGGCATCAAGCTCGAGCCCGAGCAATACGCTTCGCCGATGCGCGCGAACCCGAACTCCTGAGACGTCCACAGCACGAGCTCTTCGCCGAGCCGCGACAGGTGCACTTGGCATAGCGCGCACGCCGCCACGAGCTCGATCGCGAAGTCGCGGTCGCCGACTGCATCGAGCGAGTTGCGGGTGACCCCGGCGAACCCGAGCGCGCGTGCGGTCGCTTCGCGATCGATCGGCAGCGTCGTCGCGGCGAGCGCACCGGATCCGAGCGGCGATTCGTCGGCGCGGCGCGCGGCATCGCCGATTCTCCCGCGATCGCGCGAGAGCATCGCCTCGTACGCGAGCAGGTGATGCGCGAGCCGCACCGGCTGCGCGCGTTGCAAGTGCGTGTAGCCCGGCAGCAAGGTGTCGACGTGCGCGCGTGCCTGTGCGACCAGCGCGCGGCGCAGCTCGTCGATCCGCGCGCGCAGCGTGCTCGCGGCGGCGCGTGCGTACAAGCGCAGGTCGGTCGCGACCTGATCGTTGCGACTACGCCCGGTGTGCAATCTGCGGCCGGCCTCGCCGATCTCGTCGATCAACCGCGCTTCGACATTCATGTGGACGTCTTCGAGCGCGTCGTCCCACGCGAGCTCGCCGGAGGCCAACCGCGCCTCGACCGAACGCAAGCCGCGCACGATCGCTTGCGCATCCGCGGTCGCGATGATGCCGCGCGCCGCGAGCATCTCGGCGTGCGCGATCGAGCCGGCGACATCGTGCGGCAAGAGCCGGCGATCGAAACCGACCGACGCGTTGACCTTCGCTGCGATCGGGTCGAGCTCGCCGGCGAATCGCCGACCCCGCGCCCCGGCGGGGCCTTTGCCGTCTGTCATCGCGGCGAGTATAGAGATTTCCGGTGAACCGCGCCCACCGATGATGATGCGCCGCGTTGCCCGGTTCCCGAGGTAGGATGGAGGGCATGTCTCCCGGATGGATCGCCGCGTGGCTGGGCTTGGTGCTGAGTAGCGCCTGCTCCCCGTTTGGCGGCGGCTCGTTCGTGTGCGATCAGAGCTCGCAGTGCAGCCAGGGCTCGGTGGCGGGGACGTGTCAGTCGAACGGGTTTTGTTCATTCGATGATTCGTCGTGCGCGAGCGGCCAACGCTACGGCGAGCTCTCGGGCTCGGTCGCGAACAACTGCGTCGGCGGTGGTCCGGGCAGCGACAGTGGCGGGCCAGATGTGGTCGTCCCGATCGACGCCAGCGTGTGCTTCGACGGTCCACTCGCGTTCTGCTTGACGACGGTCCCGACCTCGCCGCGCACGTTGACCGGCACGATCGCGACCGATTCGCAGTGCGATCAGATCGTCACGCAGACCGACAACTCGAGCGTCTGCGTCGTGGCCGCGACCAACCTGACGGTGCAAGACCTGCGCGCTACCGGCACGCAACCGCTCGTGCTCGCCGCCACCGGCACGCTCGAGGTCAGCGGCACGCTCGACGTCTCGAGCCAGCAAGGCCTGCCGCCGGGCGCGGGCGCGCCAGCGGCCGAATGTTCGATGACCATGGACGGCACCGCGAACACCGGCGGCGGCGGTGGTGGCGCGGGCGGCGGATTCGGCGGCACCGGCGGCAACGGCGGCAAGGGCAACACCAACGTCGCCGCCGGCACCGGCGGCGCCGTCGTCGTGCCGGTGGTAGTACGCGGCGGCTGCCCGGGCGGCGTAGGCGGGGATGGTTCCGCGGCAATGAACGGCGGCGTTTCTGGCGCGGCCGGCGGCGCGGTGTACCTCACGGCACTCACGCAGATCACGGTCGACTCCAGCGGCTCGGTGTTCGCGTCGGGCGCCGGTGGTGGCACCCCGGGCAAGGAGGGCGGTGCCGGCGGTGGTGGCACCGGCGGCATGATCGGCTTCTCGGCGCCGACGATCTCCGTGATGGGCATCGTCGCGGCGAACGGTGGCGCGGGCGGCGGCGGTGGATCGGCGACCCAGAACGGCAACCCCGGCAGCGACGGGACTACGACGATGTACAACAAGCAAGCGACGCATGGCTCTGGGAACGGCGGTGGCGATGGCGGTGACGGGACCGACGACGCGAACCCGGGCGGCGCCGCCGGCAAGAACTCGACCGGCGGTGGTGGCGGCGGCGGTGGCGGCATCGGCGTCGTGTGGGCGCACGGCACGATCACTGGCACAAAGATCTCGCCTGCTCCGACGACGAAGTAGCTCGTGCTTACATAAAGCTGAGCTTATCGCGCCCGCGCTCGTCGAGGAACCTGCTGCACGGCGATGGCTTTTCGGCTATCGTAGTAACTCAGAGGGTTTGCATCCTCGAAGTATCGTGGGGCAGCCGGCGCAACAGCGTTCGCGTGATCTCGCGCCGGGCGACAAGCTCGGCCGCTACGACCTGATCCGTCAGATCGCGGTCGGCGGCATGGGCGAGCTCTACCTGGCGCGGACGCTCGGCGTCGAGGGCTTCGAGAAGCTCGTCGTGTTGAAGCGGATCCTGCCGATTCACGTTTCGACTCCGAGCCTGGTCGAGATGTTCCTCGGTGAAGCGCGCCTGTCCGCCACGCTCCGTCACGCGAACATCGCGCAGGTCTACGACATCGGCGTCGAGGGCAGCGAGTACTTCTTCACGATGGAGTACGTCCACGGCGAGGACCTCGGCCGGATCGCGGCGACCGCCGCCGACAACGGTGTGCCGTTGTCACTCGATGCCTCGCTGACGTTGATCGCCGGTATGTGCGCGGGGCTGCATTACGCCCACGAAAAAGCGGGCCCGGATCGCAAGCCGCTCGGGATCGTGCACCGCGATGTGTCGCCACCCAACGTACTCGTGAGCTACGACGGAGGCGTCAAGCTCGTCGACTTCGGCATCGCGCGCGCGGTGACCAAGCCGACGTCCGCGGCCGGCGGGCTCAAAGGCAAGCTCGCGTATATGTCGCCGGAGCGCTGCACGAACGATCCGACGATCGATCGCCGCAGCGACGTCTACTCGCTCGGCACGCTGCTATTCGAGCTCGCGACCGGCAGGTTGCCGTTCGTCGCCGATAGCGAGGATGCGCTCGTCGCGAAGATCATCGGAGAGGACGCTCCATCTGCGCGCGACATCGTGCCGGATTTCCCCGAGACGCTCGCGAAGATCATCGCGCGGGCGCTCGCGCGCGATCGAGCGGACCGCTACGCGACCGCGCTCGAGATGCAGACCGCGGTCGAGGATTTCGCGCGCGAGAGTCGCTTGCGGATCTCCGGGCTCGTGCTCGCGCGGCTGATGTCGACGCTGTTCCCGGCGCGACTCGAAGAATGGGATCACGCGCGCAAGCAGGGGGCGTTCTTCGTCGAACAGCACATCGTCCAGACGATGATCGAGGGCGACGATCGCTCGGGCCCGATCGATGCGTCCGGTCAAGCGCGACCGCCGACGGTCACCGAGATGAACGCGATCCCCGACACCAGGCCCACCGCGGCGAGCGGTCCGGCGCTAGCGCCACCGCCGGTCATAGCCCGCGCGGCGACGCCTCCGAGTGGAACCTCTCGACCGTCGGCGCCGGGCGCGGCGACGCCTCCGAGCGGAACCTCTCGACCGTCGGCGCCGGTTGCGGCGACGCCTCCGAGCGGAACGTCTCGACCGTCGGCGCCGGGCGTGACGCCCCCGGCAGTCGCTCGCGCGCCGACGCCAGCGCCCGTCGTTGTAGCGCGCGCATCGACGCCTGCATCGGCAGCGGCAACACACCCGTCAACGCCGGCGCCCGTGGTCGCTCGCGCGCCGACGCCCGTGGCCACGCCGGTGATCACTCGCGCCCCCACGCCGCCACCGACATCCACTCGCGAACCGACGCCGATTCCAGCGCCTGCGCGCGTCGTGTCCCCTGCGGCGGACGCGCCCGCGGTCACGCGGTCGAGACCGATCTCGCGCGCGTTGCCGCGAGTCGCGCCAGCGCCGAACGGCGATGCGATGCAAGGGTTGCCGGTCGCGGCGGCGGGAACGCTGATCAGCTCGCCCGCGCCCGACGCCGCCGTTCAACCGGTGAGCTCCGTTGGCGATGTCACGGCGCAGGTCCGTCGGCCGACGAAGCCGGTGAGGCGCGCGCCGTGGATCGCGGGCGGCTTGTTGGTCGCGGCTGGCGCGACCGCGGCATGGGCGTTCTCGTTCGGACCGCTCGCGGGCCAAACGACGATCACCTCGACCTCAGCGCCGGCCGTCGTCGAGGAATCGCCGAAGGCGGTCGTGACTCCGCCGGTCGTGACCCCGCCGGCGGTCGTGACCCCGCCCGCAGTCGTGACCCCGCCGGTCGCCGAGGCAACAACAGCAACGGTCGTGCCTGCGCCGCCGCCGGTGGTGACGCCCCCGCCGGCCGTGCCAACGCGGGCGGTCGCGCCCCCGAAGGCAGTCGCTCAGCCGCCGGTCGCGAAGAAGATCGTCAAGCGTCCGAAGCGCGCGCTGGCGCCTCGTCACCCAAAACCGAGCGCGCTCGAACCGAAGCCGGATAAGCTGCCGGAGGCGCAACCCGCGCCGTCGCCACCAGTGCCCGCGCGAGACCCGAAGCCCGAGACCAAAGACCAGCCTTGGAACGCAGACTCTCCCTTCATGCCGGTTCGCGCGCACTAGCGCTCGCGCTCGTGCTCGCCGGCGCGACGTCCGCACACGCGGCGCCGCATGGCGTCGACGCGAAGGCGCAGTTCGATCGCGGTGCTGGCGCGTACAATAACAACGACTACGCCGGGGCCTCCGATGCGTTCGCAAAGTCGTTCGCGCTCGAACCCGATCCGGAGACGCTGTTCGCGTGGGCACAGGCGGAGCGCAAGCTCGGGCACTGCGGTAAAGCGATCGAGCTCTACGACAAGCTCCTCGCGATGCAGCTACCTGCCGAAAATCGCGACGCCGTGACGAAGCTGCGCGCCGAGTGTCAGCAGCTCGCCGATCAGGTAGCGACGGCACACCCGCCACCGATCGAGCCCGAGCACCATGCGCCGCCGATCGCGCCGCGGTTGGTCGATCAACCCGAGCATTGGTGGCATGACGGCTTCGGCGACACCTTGCTCGTGATCGGGGTCGCCGGGCTCGCGGTCGGAGCCGTGTGCCTCGTGCAGGCGCACACCGCCGATCAAGACAAGGCGACGGCGACGAACTACTTCGACTACAAAGCCGACGTCGATCGAGCCAGCTCCCGCGGCCAGCTCGGCGTGATCTTCAGCGCCGCCGGCGGGGTCGTGCTCGCCGCGAGCATCGTGCACTACATCGCGCACGGCCATTCGTCACACGCACCAGCGTCGTCGGCCTCGGCATGGGTCACGCCGAACGGCGGCGGCCTCGTGTGGTCCCGGCGATTTTAGTGATCCGCGAGGCCGGCGGCGAGCTGAATGTACTCCTCGATGTACTGGTCGGCGCGGGTCGTCGACCTCGTCGCGTCACCAGTCCTTGATGCGAAGCTGGCTCCAGCAATCCTTCTTGCCATCGCCGAACACCGACGGCCGGGTCGCGGTCTTCACGTTGATGTCCGTACCTGCGTTCGAGCGACACAGCTTGGTGCCCTCGGGGCGCGGCTTCTTCCCGATGTACACGAGCACGGGTCGTTGCTCGTAAAGGGTCACGCCGTGACGCTTCAGCCCGTCGACGAGCAACGGGAACTCGGCCGCGTGATGGTCCGTGTACGCATAGTCGTACAGGTTGTTGTAGGCCATGATGCAGTGCAGATCGCCCGAGGCCTCCGACGGTGATCGGGCGAGATCCATGTTCGGATCATTCGTCGGCCAGGCTCTCGGCTTGCCGTCGAGGTCGACGAGGTACGCCGTGCCAGCCGCGACGAAGCTCTTGTACACCCCGACGTCCTCGGAGCGATCGCCGTGATGATGTATGCCGACGGCGTGTCCGAGCTCGTGCGCGGCCGCGTACGCCTGGTTCGCGGCGACCGATCGGGCACTTTGCGTCTTGGCGGCCTCCGCTGCGGCCTTGTAGTCGATGTCGAGCTCGATGACGTGGCCCGGCGAGGCCGCGGTGTGATCGCGAGCGGCGGCTCTCGACGCCATATCACTGCCACCCGGCGGCTTGTCGGGCACGGTCTCGGCGATTCCGCCGGGCGTGGGCGTGGGCTTGTTGTACGCGACGACGCCGTGCTGTCCGCCGCCCCTGGCGAACGACGAGTTCGCGTTGACGAGGTGGGTGTCCTTCGGAAGCTCGCCATCGATGCAGACGTGCACGTCGACGGCCGGGGCGGCGGCGGCCTCGAAGATCGCCGCGGCGGCCCCGAGATCGTTCCCGGTCTTGTTGAGCAGGAACAGGTCCTTCTTCTTTGGATCGAGGCGCACGTGGGTGCCGTTGACGACCGCGCCGCGATATTCTTCGTACAGGGTCAGGCCGTCACCATCGAAGTTGTTGCCGTCGAAGTGCTCCTTGTCGCTCGTGGCGTCGATGTCGGTGAGCTGCTCGGCGTGCTCCCACGCGTCGGCGATGTGGTTGTCGTTATCGTCGAGGGGGATCTTCGCGTCGGGCACGTTCGCACCTGCGAGGTGCGCGTCCAGGCCTTCGCCGGTCTTGAGCTGCACGTGCGCGCGCAGCTTGCCGTACGCGCCGAAGTCCTTGCTTTGCACCATCGCCATCACGAACGCACCCTGATCCGGCGTTGTCGTCAGCGTCGTGTCGGTCAGTTGCTGCACGCCGCTCAGCTTGGCGACGAGCGGATGCCACACGAGATCGTTATCCGCCTTGCCGTTTTCCGGCATGTTGATCGAGTACCCCGGCTCGTGTGACGACTCGAGCGCGTATCTGACCTGGAACGGGACGTTCGTGACCCTCTCGCCGGGGTTGGCTTTCTTCACGAGGTAGACCCGGAATGCGACCGTGTCGAGCTTGCCGTCCTTGGCGCCGGGGTGGGGGCCGATCGGCACGAACTTCGAATAGGTTGCGAGCTGGGCGCCGGGGACGCTCGCGATCGGCTCGAGGATCGCCTCGTAGGTCTCGGGCTGGCCGCCGATCGACACGACGAGGTCGGTCGTGATCGTCCGCGAGCCGACCTTCTTTTCGGTCGCGGTCGGAGGATTGAGCTTGTCGATCGGAAACTCCCGCGACTCGTGAAAACCGATCTGGAAGCCCGTGCTGGTCTTGGCGACGGTCAGGTCGTTGTCTTGCGCGAGACGCCCCATCGCTTGTTTCAAGGCGACCGCACTCGGTCCGAGGACCGCCCACTGTGCGGCGGTCGACAGGTTCGCGTTGGCCATCGATGCCGCGAACGAGTCTGCGCTCGAGCCGGCGACCTGACCGCCGTCGACCGTCTGGTCGGCGTTGGGCGGAGCATGCACCTTGATCGTCCCAGCGCCCTTGGACGGGCCGAACCCGGGTGACAGCGACAACTCGCCCTGCGTGCTCTGCCGGGAGTAACGCAAGGAAAAATACAGCTTCGCGATGTCGAGGTCGGAGTGCGCGCGGAGATGGGACGAGCTCGTCGTGTCACAGAACTTCGAGTCGGTCTGGATCTGATAATCGAACGAGCCTTGCCCGGTCAGCGGCTTGGCGCCCGCGGGCATCGGATCGGTCGGGACGTCGAGCGAGATCTCGTCGGTATCGTCGGACATCGGGAATGCCTCGGAGCCGATCGAGACGGATTCGGTGAATGTCATCTGGCTTCGCTTCATGCTCCCGCACGCATTGGCTTCGGTCACCGTGCCCGTCTCGGTGACCGTACGCTTGAACGTCACCTGGACGCGAACCATGCGATCCGGCGACGCGGACGCTGCGGTGGCGAGAAAGATCAGAAGGAACGCCCCCCGGTTGAGCATCCCGCCACTATATACGAGACGATCGCAGCGGTGACACGATGGTAGTGTCGTTCATCGTCGGTGAGGCTCGTGTGCGCCCCGTTCTTGGTCAGCCGATTTCTTCGGCGTAGGTCATCACGAGATACATCACCGCATCGCTGCGTCCCGGGTTGCGGTACGCGTGCGGCGTATCGGCCTCGAACAAGATCGAGTCGCCCGCTTCGAGGCGATGCGTGTCGCCCGCGACATCGATCTCGATCGTGCCGGCGGTAACGACGAGGTTCTCGCTCGTGCCCGGCGGGTGCGCATCGGCTTCTTCGCTGCTGCCTGCCGCGAGTCGGAGCTCGTAGAACTCGATCCGGCGCGGCTCGTCGAACGGGAACAACGCTCGCGAGCTAAAGCTCCGATCCTTGCTCGTGAGAATCTTCGACTCGGAGCTGCGCAACACGAGCGCTCCCGATTGCGTGCGGGCGCTGATCAACGCCGAGAACGTGACCTCGAGTGCACGGGCGATCTTCCACAGCACGTTGATCGTCGGCGCGCTTTGACCGAGCTCGATCTGGCCAAGCATCGCGCGCGATACCCCCGAGATCTGAGCCAGTCGCTCGAGGGACAAACCGCGCCGCGTCCGCAACCGTCGCAAGTTCGAGCCGACGACGGGGGCGAGATCGGTCGCTTCGCTCGGCGCTACCGGTGCCGCAGCAGCCTTGGGAGCGACCGCGTCCGCTGTTTTCGCCGACTTCTTCTTGACCAGGCCCACTGTCGAACCAGATCTGTATCCGTCTTAACGGACAAGAGCAAGCCAGGGACGGTGTTCACTTTGTCAACCGACGAGCACGCGGTGGCCCAACGATCACCGGCCCTTACCTGGGGACGGTGTTCACTTTGTCAACTATGGGTGAGCAGTCGCCCCGGGACTCGCATAGGCCGATTCGCCATGCAGCGAGCCATCGAGCCCGTCGTGCTCGGTCTCCGCATCGACGCGCAGGCCGATCGTCAAATCGATCGCCTTCAGCAGCGCGAACGTGACCATCGCAGCCCAAGCGCCGGCGGCTCCGACCGCGATCGCCTGCTTGCCGAGCAGCGACAACCCTCCGCCGTGACCATCGTTGAGCGTCGCCCGCGCGAACACGCCGGTAAGCAGCGCACCGGTCGCGCCGCCGACACCGTGCACGCCGAACGCGTCGAGCGCGTCGTCGTAGCCGAGCCTGGTCTTCGCGACGACGGCCCCGTAACAGATCGCGCCGGCCGCGACGCCGATCACGAGCGCGACGACCGGCGAGACGAAGCCCGCCGCCGGCGTGATCGCGACCAGCCCCGCGACTAAGCCCGACGCGACCCCGAGCATCGTCGCTTTGCGGATCCGTGCGCCTTCGACGAGCGTCCACGTCAGCGCGCCAGCGGCCGCCGCGAGGTGCGTGTTGATCAACGCTAGCGCGGCGCTGCTGTTCGCGCCGGTCGCCGAACCGGCGTTGAACCCGAACCAGCCAAACCACAATAAGCCGGCGCCGAGCACCGTCATCGTCAGGTCGTGCGGCGGATGGCGCGTCGCCGGATAACCTCGGCGCTTGCCGATCACGAGCGCGCATACGAGCGCGGACACGCCCGACGAGAGATGCACGACCGTACCGCCTGCGAAGTCGATCGCCCCGAGCCGGGCGAGCCAGCCGCCGTCGCCCCAAGTCCAATGCGCGATCGGATCGTAGACCAGCGTCGTCCACGCGAGCGTGAACACGACGAACGCCGAGAACTTGATCCGCTCCGCGAATGCGCCCGAGATCAGCGCCGGCGTGATGACCGCGAACATGCATTGGTACGCGACGAACGCGAGGTGCGGCACCGTGCCGTGTACCGACTCCGGTCCGATGCCGTCGAGCGCCGCGAAGTCCAGGCCGCCGATCACGCCGTGCCAGCTCGGGCCAAACGCGAGCGTGTAGCCGATCAGCACGAACTGCACGCTGACCAGGCCCAGCGCGAAGAAGCTGTGCATGAACGTCGACAGCACGTTCTTGCCTTGGACCATGCCGCCGTAGAACAGCGCGAGCCCGGGCGTCATCAGCATCACGAGCGCGGTGGAGATGAGCAGCCAGGCGGTGTCGCCGGAGTTCATCTAGCGACTGTGCTGTGCACCGTGTTTCCGGCGCGTAACCGGCGGGAAAAACCTATCGAGGGCGCACTGGGCAAAGTGACAAAAGAGACAGCGTCACCATGACTTTATGTGTGATTGCAATCGCTTGCGCGATCGGGCTTGTCGCGCAAGGTGACAAAAGAGACAGCGTCCCTATTTCGTGCCGAACAGGCGGTCGCCGGCGTCGCCGAGGCCCGGGACGATGTAGCTCTTGGCGTTGAGGCGCTCGTCGACCGAGGCGGTGTAGATCGGGACGTCGGGGTGCGCCGCGTGGAAGACTTTGATGCCCTCGGGGCAGGTCAACAGGCACACGAACTTGATCGAGCGCGGGCCGCTTTGCTTCAGCCGCGTGATCGCGGCGACTGCCGAGTTCCCGGTCGCGAGCATCGGGTCGACGACGATCGCATCGCGGTCGCCCATGTTGTCGGGGACTTTGTAGAAGTACTCGACCGCCTCGAGCGTCTTCGGATCGCGGTAGAGGCCGATGTGGCCGACGCGTGCCGACGGCAAGATCTCGAGCATGCCGTCGAGGATGCCGTTGCCCGCGCGCAAGATCGAGATCAGCGCGATCTTCTTGCCGTCGAGCGCGGTGCCCATCATCGGCGCGATCGGGGTCTCGATCGCGATCTTCGTCGTCGGAAAATCGCGACACACCTCGTAGCCGAGCAGCATGCTGATCTCTTTGAGCAGCGCGCGGAACTTGCTGGTGCTGGTCTCTTTCGAGCGCATCAGCGTGAGCTTGTGTTGAACGAGCGGGTGATCGATGACGTGGACAGAGCCGGCCATGGCGGCCGGACCCTATCACTTCACTACGTGAACCGAAGGGGTCGCGGCGTGGCACGCGGTCGCTAGGGTGCTCATCGTTAGCACCGCGGCGATCGCGATGCAGCCGGCGAACACGAAGTCGCGAACGCGGCTCGAGCGCTGGCGGTTGGCGATGGTGGTGAGGCGATTAATCGTGAGCTCCTTGAAAGTGCGGGGCGTCCGCACGCGAGCGACGTATTAGCGAGACGCAGGCCAGCCTTTAGCCACGGACTTTCGGGTACTTGAACACCGAAATGCGGTCGCACCCACTGTCTCAGCCCAGACGCTGTCGCACCCCAGCCGCCGCCGCTATGCTCGGCGAGTGCGCGCGCTGGTGATCCTCGCGATCGCGTCGTGCAGCGTGCCCGACGGCGACTACTTCGGGCGAATCCCGGACCGGCTCGAGCCGCGCCACCTGCGCTGGTGCAATCAGGGCGAGCCCGATCATCTCGATCCCGCGCTCGCGTCGAGCACCGCCTCGTCGCCGGTGGTGAGCCCGCTGTTCGCCGGCCTGACCGAGTACGGCATGGATGGCGCGCCGGTGCCGAGCCTCGCGACCTCGTGGGACGTGTCACCGGATCAGCGCACGTTCACGTTTCACCTCCGGCGCGATGCGCTGTGGTCGAACGGTCGCGCCGTCACCGCGTATGACCTCGCGTTCACCGCGCTGCGCATCGCGCATCCGCTGACCGCGTCGCCGAACCTGATCGACCTCGGGTCGGTGCGCAACGCGAACGCGTACTTCGCCAAGCGCGTGTTCGTGCTCGCGGTCGATGCCGCGCCCTATCGCGCCGGCGACCTCGTCGAGCCGATCGGCGAGCCCCCGAGTGACATCGATCAGCGCACTGCACCCGGCGAGCTCGCGCTGCGCGATCTCGGCGCGCCGGCCGCGGAGAGCTACGCGCGCGTGCCCGCGGGCACGGTCGTCACGCTCGTGTGGACCAGCGGCGGCCACGCGACCTTGCCTTCACCCGACGGCGAGAGCTGGGCCTACGTGTTCTGGCCGCGCGACGAGTCCGGCGTCTACGGCTGGGTGCCGGCGAGCGAGCTCGGTGACGGCCCGGCGAAGCCGATCGCGGTGCGCGGCTTCGGCGATGCCAACGGCAAGCGAGTGATCGTGCCCGAGCGCGCGCTCGTCTATACGCCGGCTGTCCTCGGCGTTCGCGTGATCGATGCCGCGACGATCGCCTTCGAGACCGATGGCCCATCGCCGTCATTCGTCGCGCTGACCGACGGCCGTGCATTTCGCGCGACGCCGATCGAGCAGGTGTCGCGCTGGCCGCTGCGCTGGACGCGCCCCGAGCACATCGTGACGTCTGGGCCGATGCGGCTCGTCGAGTGGGCCGAGCGAGACAAGCTCGAGCTCGTCCGTTCGGCGAGCTACTGGAACCCGTCGGAGGTCAAGCTCGACCGGCTCACGATCCTGTCGATCGACGATCAGGCCGCCGCGACGAACCTGTACTACACCGCCGAATGCGACGCGACCGCCGCTAACGACATCCCATCGACGTACCTGCCCGCGATCGACGGCGAGCGCGGCACGCGGTTCAAAGACTTCGTGGTCGCGCCGTATCTCGGCGTCTACTTCGTGTGGGTCAACACCGAGAAGCTCACGAATCGCCATCTGCGCCGTGCGTTGTCACTCGCGATCGACCGCACGCAGATCCCACGGTTCACGCACGGCGGCGAGATCCCGAGCGCGCGGTTGACGCCGGGCACGCCGATCGCTCAGCTCTCGCCCGCGGACCTCGCGCTGTGCGGAGTCAGCCATGACACGCCCGGCGTCGCGATGATCATGGAGACCGGCGCGCTGTGTTACGTGCCGCCGCCCGGGCTCGACTATGATCTCACGCGTGCGCGCCAAGAGATCGCCGCCGCGCGCGCCGAGCTCGGCACGATCGGGACGCTGCACTATCGCTATAACTCGGGCAGCGAAGGTCACAAGCAGATCGCGGAATATCTGCAAGCGCAGTGGGCGAAGCTCGGGCTCGACGTCACGGTCGACGCGCAGGAGTTCAACTCGATGCTCGCCGATAGCAAGGCCGGCAAGTTCGAGCTCCTGCGGCTCGGCCAGATCGGCAACGCGCAGGATCCAGAGAGCGAGTTCCTCGACCTGTTCCGGTGCGGCGCGTCCGACAATCGCGGGCGCTATTGCAGCCCAGCGTTCGAGAAGTTGATGCAAGAGGCGAGCACGATGGCGGATCGCACGGCGCGCAACGCGAAGCTGCGCGAAGCGGAGAGCGTGATGCTCGAGGATGCGCCGGTGATCCCGCTCTATGCATACACCCAGAAGCTGCTGATCAAACCGTACGTGCGCGATCTCGCGGTCAACGTGCTCGCAGAGCCGCCGCTGTGGCGCGCGTGGATCGATCCCGACTGGCGGACCGCGAAATGATGCGGTTCGTCGCAGGTCGGATCGTCGCCAGCGTCGCGATCGTGCTCGTCGTCGCGACCGCGAGCTTCTTGTTGTTGCACGCCGCGCCCGGTGGGCCGTTCGACACCGACCAGCGCCGATCGGCCGAGGTCCAACGCGCGATGGAGCAGCGCTACGGCCTGCGCGATCCATTGTGGCAGCAGTACGTGCGCGAGATGACGGCGCTCGCCCACGGTGATCTCGGCTGGTCGACGAAGCACGACGAGCCGGTCAGCACGTTGATCGCCGAGCACGGGCCGGTCAGCGCCGCGATCGGCTTGCTCGGACTGATCGGAGCGGTAGGGATCGGGTTGGCGATCGGCGTGTTCGCTGCGTGGCGGCGCAGCACGTGGGTCGACTACGCGTTGATGTCGGTCGCGCTCGTCGGGATCTCGATCCCGTCGTTCGTGATCGGGCCGCTGTTGATCGCCGCGCTCGCGATCCATCTCGGCTGGTTGCCACCGGCGCGGATCGACGGCGCCGCGTCGTACATCTTGCCGGCGCTGACCTTGGGCCTCGTCTACCTCGGTACGATCGCGCGGCTCGCTCGCGGCAGCATGCTCGACGTGCTCGGCCAAGACTTCGTGCGCACCGCGCGCGCGAAGGGCCTGAGCGAACGCCGCGTCGTGTGGAAGCACGCGCTGCGCGTCGGCTGCGTGCCGGTCGTGACCTATCTCGGGCCGGCGACCGCGGCGATGATCTCGGGCTCGTTCGCGGTCGAGAAGATCTTTCAGATCCCGGGGCTCGGCACGTACTTCATCGACAGCATCACCGATCGCGACTACGCGGTCGTGACCGGGGTGTTCGTGTTCTACGCCGCGTTCCTCGTGCTGTTGAACCTCGTCGTCGACATCGCGTACGGCGTGATCGACCCGCGGATCCGCAGGGAGGCCGCGTGATGCGCGACGCGTGGCGGCGGCTGCGCGGTCATCGCGTCGCGGCGGTCTGCGTGATCGCGTTCGCCGCGATCGTGATCGCGTGCGCGATCGGACCTGTCGTCGCCGGTGCCCTCGGGGTCGACGGCACCACGATCGATACGCGGCTCGGGGCGAGCCCGCCGTCGTGGTCGCATTGGTTCGGCACCGACACGCTCGGCCGCGACATGCTCGTCCGCGTGCTGATCGGCGGGCGGCTCGCGCTCGTCGTCGCGCTCGTCACGACGTCGATCGCGCTCGTGATCGGCGTGAGCTACGGCGCGATCGCCGGTTTCGCGGGCGGCACGGTCGACAACGTGATGATGCGGTTCGTCGACGTGCTCTACGGCTTTCCGACGATCGTGTTCATCATCGTCGTGATGGCGGTGACCGACAGCCGCTCGTTGCTGCTGTTGTTCGCGCTGATCGGTGGCATCTCGTGGCTGACGATGGCGCGCATCGTGCGCGGCCAAGTGCTGGGCTTGCGCACGCGCGAGTTCGTCGAAGCCGCGCGCGCGCTAGGTGCGCCGCCGAGTCGCGTGTTGTTTCGCCACGTGCTGCCGAACACGACCGGGCCGGTGATCGTCTATGCCACGCTCGCGCTACCGCAGGTCATGTTGACCGAAGCGTTCCTGAGCTTCCTCGGGCTCGGCGTGCAAGCGCCGCTCGCGTCGTGGGGCACGCTCGTCACCGAGGGCAGCTCGCAGATCGTCGTGTATCCCTGGCTGCTCGTGTTCCCGGCGCTCGCGATGGGCGTCACCGTGGTCGCGCTGAACTTCATCGGCGACGGCCTGCGCGACGCGCTCGACCCGCAGACGCGGCTTCGCTGAATGCTACGCTGGAGGAGCATGATCGCTCGCGTTGGCTTGGTCGTCGTGGTCACCGCTGCGAGTGCGCACGCCGGTCCGGTGGCCAAGTTGTCGTCGGTCGCGATGGCCGGTCCGTTCAAGACGATCGGCGACGCTTGCTCCCACGCTACGCCATGCGGCGGCACCGAGATCGATCCGAAGGATCCGTTCAACGTCGTCAAGCCCCCGAGCCGTGCCACGTGCGACCTCGACCACGACCT
Organism: uncultured delta proteobacterium; assembly: GCA_963848295.1. Taxonomy (GTDB): domain Bacteria; phylum Myxococcota_A; class Polyangia; order Haliangiales; family Haliangiaceae; genus JABFXX01. The sequence goes on from CAWKDB010000010.1 coordinate 3,111,044, forward strand.
CAACGCGCTCGACAGCGACGGCAACCCCGCGAAGCTCGATCACGCGGTCGGCGATCTCCACATCCAGATCGCGAGCCAGACGTGCGGCATGCCTTCAGGCCTGCGCTGGCAACACGACGTGTACTACGCGTTCGTCAAGCGCGGCGACGGCTGGTGGCGCAGCGCGCCGCTGTGGCAGTGGAACTATAACGACAAGTACGAGAACGGCACGATGGTGATCAAGTGGAACGATCAACCGGGGCGCACGTTCGCCGGCATCGCGGCCGGCTTGTGGTCGCTCGCGTGCGAGAAGAACGGCCACGAGATCGACACGATCGAGATGATGCTGCGGATCGAGCCCGGGTCGACCACGCCGATCGTGTACGCGCCGCTCGTCGTCGGGGAGAGGTTCTCGCGCGAGGCTGGCGCCGATGCTTCGCCCGCCGAATGCAAACCGATGAAGCAGCGCTTCGAGCTGACCGAGGCGTGGTCGTCCGCCGATGACCTCGAGCTCGCCGGGTCTGCGACCTGGTTCGCGTTGCGACCGATCGCTGGGACCGCAGCGCCATCCGGCTTGCTCGACATCATCCTCGATCCGAACACTCGTGTGCCGTCGTCGGCCGGTCGTTATCGGTTCACCCGATAGCGACTACTGACACGCGACGACGTTGGCGCACGCCGCTTGCTTCATCACGCACTCGGCATGGCGCTCGACTTGCGCGAGGTTCGCCTGGTCTTGCTCCAGCATCGAGCACGACGCGACGCACTCTTTCTCGTCGAAAGGCACCGAGCTGTTGGTCGCGCTCAGACACTCCGCCTCGCGCGCGCACACGGTCTTGCAGCGCGCGCTCCGCGGTTGAGTGCACGCGGCGACCGTAATGGCGAGCGCGACGGCGAGCAGCAGCTTCACGCCCGCAGTATACTCAGAGATCTTCGGCGGTCCGGATGATCTCGACGATGAACTCGCGCCGGATCCGGATCAGGCTCCCCATGTCCGCGAACTTGCGAAACGTCAACGGCGTTTCGGTCGTGACCGGGCGGTCGGCGGTGATGTCCTCGCCGGTGATGTCGAGCGCGCACGGCCTGTGCGCCCTCGTCGCCTTCGCGCAATCGTCGGTGTGCATCGCTTCGGCTGACGTCGGCGGATCGGCCGCGGCGAGGGCGGGTGCGAGGATCAGTGCGAGCGCGATGAGCTTGGCCATGCGACGTGGACACCGCCGGCAGCCCCCGGTTGCGCGGCTACCGCGGTCAGTCTTCGCGCCGCTCCGCGATCCTGCGCTGGGTCTCGCGCCACCGTGCGAAGTGGCGCTCGATGATCTCGCGATCGGCGCGGGCGCGCGCGAGGGCACCGCGAGCGGTATCCGCGACGCCGGTGCGGTCGGCGAGCACGGCCTCGGCGCGATCGAGCTCACCCGCAATCGCAGCTAGCTCGCCGCGCAGCCGGGAGCGATAACGCTCCGCGATCGCGAGCTCGCGGGCCGCGACCTGCGCCCGGCCGGAGGGCAGTGCGGTTCGACCGAGCGCGGTCCGCACCACAGCGGCCCTGGCTTGGATCACCGCGACCTGCCCCGCCGCATCGCGCGTACCATCGACCGCCGATGCGAGCTCGCCTCGCTTGACACGCTCGCTGCGTTCGCGGGTATCGCGAACCGGAGCGAGCCGATAGCGGTCTTCGCCGGCCACGTTGGAATGTTACACTGCCCCCGGATGCCCAGCGCCGGGGAAGCGCCGATCGATCGCTACGTCGTGCTCGAGCACCTGTCCGAGGGCGGCATGGGCGCGATCTATGTCGGCAAGAAGATGGGCGCCGGCGGCTTCGAGATGGAAGTCGTGTTGAAGCAGCTGCTGCCGGAGTTCACGCAGCAGGAAGAGTTCATCGACCTGTTCCTGCGCGAAGCGAAGCTGTCCGCGACGCTCGATCACGCGAACATCATCCATACGATCGATCTCGTCACCGCGGGCAGCGAGTACTTCATCGTGATGGAGTACCTGCCGGGCGGCGACCTGCGCACGCTGCTCAAGAAGGCGAAGCGCCGCGGCAAGCGATTCTCGCCCCAGGCCGCGATCTACATCTCGCGCGAGCTGCTGTCGGCGCTCGCGTACGCACACGCGAAGCGCGACTTCGACGGCAAGCCCTTGCGGCTCATCCATCGCGACGTGTCGCCGTCGAACGTGTTGCTGTCGAATGCCGGCGAGGTCAAGCTCACCGACTTCGGCATCGCGAAGGCGTCGACCCACACGTCGCTGTTCTACAAGGTCAAAGGCAAGATCGGCTACATGTCGCCGGAGCAGGCGAAGAGCGAGCCGCTCGATCACCGCAGCGATCTCTACTCGCTCGCCGTGTGCATGTACGAGATCCTGACCGGTGAGCGGCTGTTCGTGCATGTCGGCCTCACGACCTCTGCCGACGAGATCTATTCGCAGCCGGTGCCGCTGGTGTCGCGCAAGGTGCCGGGGCTGACCACCGATCTCGACGCGGTGATGCAGAAGGCGCTCGCGCTGTCACCCGATGCGCGCTATCAGACCGCCGGCGAGTTTCAGGAAGCGCTGATGCGCGTCGCTCATCGCAACGGCTTGCTCGTGGCGGCGCGCGAGCTCGCTGACGAGCTGCGCGAAGCGTGTGGTCCGAGCGATCAATGGCGCGGCGAAGAAGACGACGAGCTCGACTCCGAGGTCATCCCGCGCGCCGGAACCGAGGTCTACGATCCGAACGAAGACGACGACGTCCAAGAGATCAGCATGCTCGAGATCGCGCCGTCGGGCCCGCTATCGATCCATAGCCTCGCGGCACGCGCGAGCGCATCGGGTCCGAAGCAGCGACCGAAGACCGAGATCGGTCGGTTCGCCGGCAAAGAGCTAACGTCGATCATCAACATGATCGATGGCGAGCACGAAGGCGCGAAGCCGCTCGTCGATCTCGACTCCGGCGTCGCGATGATCGCGAGCAATCCGAGCACGCCGATCTCGATCGCCGCGACCGCGACGGGTACGCGCATGCCCGAGACCGACCCCGGGCTCGACCTCGCGACGCCGAGCGATCCGGTCGCGAAGGTCGAGCATCGTCCGGATACGCCGGCGCCGCTCGAAGGCGATGACCGCGTGCAAGCCAAGCGGCGCCGGAGCACGGGCGCGCGCGCGCCGTCGCTCACCGACAAAGCGCGGCCATCGCGACCTTTTCCGTGGATGCTGATCGCGATCTTGGTGCTCGCCGGGCTCGTGGTCGCGGTCGTCGTGGCGGTGTCCGGGCCGGGCGTTCCCGCGGTGAAGTAGGTCAGCGGAATCTCGGGCGAAACGCCCAACCTAGCCGGTGGACAGCGCGACGGACCCTCCGCTACCATCTCCAAGCCGGGGAGATGTCTCGCGATCGTTCTAACGTGACGGCGCTGCTGGACGACGCTCCGTCGTACTCGCGCCAGAACCAGGGCGGCATTTTTTTGGTGATCAAGGGCCCGGACCGCGGCGAAGCCGTGCGGTTGTCCGGCGAGCCGGTGTCGTTCGGATCGGGCGCCGCAGTGCAGCCTCGTGCTCACCGACAAGACGGTGTCGCGCAAGCACCTCGAGGCGTCGCTCGTCGGCGACGAGGTCATGATGGCCGACTGCGGCTCGACGAACGGCTCGTTCATCCAAGGCTCGCGGTTCGAGAAGATCTCGATCGGCTTCGGCGCCGAGGTCAAGCTCGGCCGCACCGTCATCAAGTTCTTGCCCGACGAAGAGATCGTCGAGCCCGAGCCGAGCCCGCAGACCACGTTCGGCACGATCGTCGGCGGCGACACGAAGATGCGGCAGATGTTCACGCTGCTCGAAGACGTGGCGAGCACGAACGCGACCGTGCTGATCGAAGGCGAGACCGGCACCGGCAAAGAGCTGATCGCCGAAGAGGTCCACAACCACTCACCGCGTCGCGATGGTCCGTTCGTCGTGTTCGACTGCGGCTCGGTGCCGCGCGAGCTGATCGAGTCGATGCTGTTCGGTCACGTCAAGGGCAGCTTCACCGGCGCGATCACCGATCGCCGCGGCGCGTTCGCGGAAGCGCACGGCGGCACGATCTTCCTCGACGAGATCGGCGAGATGGCGCTCGATCTCCAGCCGTCGCTGCTGCGCGTGCTCGACAAGCGCGCGGTGCGCAAGGTCGGATCGAACACCTACGAGAAGATCGACGTGCGCGTCGTCGCCGCGACGAACCGCGACCTGCGCGCCGAGGTCGCGAAGAAAGCGTTTCGCGAAGACCTCTACTACCGGCTCGCGGTCATCCGCGTCAGCGTGCCGCCGCTGCGCGAGCGCGGCAGCGACATCCCGCTGCTGATCTCTCACTTCGTCAGCGCGTTCGGTCCGAGTCTCGGCGTCACCGCCGACGACATGGCGCGCCTCGTTCGCCACAGCTGGCCGGGCAACGTTCGGGAGCTGCGCAACGTGATCGAGCGCGCGTGTTTGCTCGCGCGCGGTACGTCGATCAACCTCGAAGATGCGCTGACGAGTGAAGCCGCGCCGAGCCTCGGGATTCGCACCGACCTGCCGTTCAAAGAGGCGAAGGGTCAGCTCGTCGAGATGTTCGAGCGCGAGTACATCGAAGATCTCATGCGTCGCCACAAGATGAACCTGTCGGCCGCGGCGCGCGAAGCGCAGATCGACCGCAAGCACTTGCGCGAGCTGATCCGCAAGTACGGCCTCGATCCGCGCCAAAAAATGGGCGAGGGCGACGCGCCCGACGACGACGACGATTAGCGCCGCACCGTGAGCGTCAGGCCCTCCGCTTAGCGCGGTAGCGGCGCGAGCGTCACCGCGCTAGCCCACTCGGCGCACCGCATGACGCCGTCCTTGGGCGTGTCGCAGCGCGCGGCGCGAAAATTCACCGGCGGTCCGCCGATCGCGAGCGCGGTCTCGGAGAGGGGAAGCGACAGCTCGACGAGCCACTCTTCGTCTTCGTCGCGCGGGTCGTCGAGCGTGCCGTCGAGGTCGTGTGCGGCGCGAACGCCGAACAGCGGCGGCGTGACGACCCCGTTCGGATTCACCGCGAGCTGCAAGGCGCCGATCGCGACCTCGAAGTGATCGGTCGAGCGCACGTCTTGATCCGCGGCGTAGAGGCCGATGTACAGCGTGGTCGCGTCGTGGAGCAGGCGCACTTGCGAGTACGGCCGCGCGAGCTCGCCGGCCGAGACGAACGATCGCGGATGGCCGCGGCGATTCCAGTCCGGCTCGTCGAGCTCGCCGTCGATCGCGATGCGCTCGCGGGTCGCGGCGATCTCGTTATCGGCGCCGCGTACGACGACGACCCGGCCCTCGCCGCGCTGACACCCGCACAGCGCGAGCGCGAGCGTCAGTCGACGCGTACGCGATACGACAGTCGCGTGTCTTTGACGACGATGTCCCATTTACGTCGAGTCTCGGTCACGACATCGTAGACCTCGACGGCGTGCGGGCCGACGTCGCAGCCGATCCGCTCGGTCGGGCACATCATTCCGGTCGGCTTGCCATCGACGTAGACGTAGTAGCGCTCTCGGTCTTTGCACCTGATGACCTTGATCCCCGCCGGTCCGCCCGGCGGCGTCACCGGCTTGAGGGCGATGTCGAGCGCGCCGTGGCCGTCGACCTCGGCGGCGTACAGCTCGTGGCCGGCGAGCAGCAGCGCGATGTTGTGGCGATCGGCCGAGCCCGGCAGCTTGACCGGCGTGACGCCTTGATCGGCGCCGTCGAGGAACACGCGAGCGCCCTTGGGGGTCGTCGCGATCTGGAGCGTCTCGGTCGCAGCCGGCGGTTTGGGCGCGCCTCCATTCGAGCCCGAGCCCGAGCCCGAGCCCGAGCCGTTCTGCGCCACGGCCGATCCCGATCCAGCTCCGTTCGAGGCCGAGCCCGAGCCCGACTTCACCGCAACCATCGATCCCGATCCATTCGAGCCGCGCGACGCCGATCCATCGCGCTTGCTCGATCCACTGCCGACCTGCGCGGTGGTGCCAGGCTCGGTGACCGACCTCGACTCGATCATCTGCCACGCGATCAAGCCGCCGGCGAGCAGCACGATCGCGCCGACGATCAGCGGCAGCTTGCGCGACGTCGGCTTGCGCGCCGCGACCATCGCCGAACCGATCGTCGCGACCGAGCCCGCGCCGCGCTGCCGTTCCAGGCCCATGCCGGGGGCGGTCGTTACCGGCATCGCCTGCGGCGGCGCGAGCCCAGGAGCCGCGTTCGGCGTGATCCACGGCTGTCCTTGATCGCCGGGCGGTTGCTCGGGCGGCGACGGCGGCGGCCCGCTCCACACGGAACGCGGCGGTGCCGGTGCTGGCGCAGGCGCGGGCGCAGGTGCAGGTGCTGGCGCGGGCCCAAAGCCCGGCGCGGGCAACGTGATCGGCGCTGGACCTTGCGGCCGCAGCGAAGCGGCGATCGGCGCCAGGTCTTGGGTCGGTCGCATCGACGCCTGACCGAGCCGATCGGTCTCCAGCGGCGACAGCTCCATCGTCAGCTCGCCGGACTCGCGCTTCGCGCGCGGCAGCTGGTCGCGCGGGATCGGCTCGGTCTGATCGCCGATCTCCATCTCGATCACGTGCTCGGGCTCGGACACCGCGCGCGGCGCCGGAGCGGCGACCCTCGGAAGCTCGCTCGGTGGCCGCGGCGCGGTGGGTCGCGGCGCCGGATTGGTCGGAGGTCGAATGTTCGGGATGAGGCCCGTGCCGACGCGCGGCTTGACCGGTGGAATCACCGGCGGCGGTCGCTTCGCAGCGGTGATGCCCGGCATCGTCGCGGTGCTGATCATCGCGGGCGGGGTCGCGGTCGGCGCGTTGATCCCCGGCGGCACCGGAATCGGCGGTGGCGCGAGGCCGGGCATCGTCATCGACGGCTTCGGTAGATCCGGCAGCGTGCTCGCCGCGCCCGGTGGCGGCGGCGCACCGACCGGACGCGGCGCGCTGACGAGCGGCGTCGGGCCGGCAACCGGCACGTCCGGCCGGACGAACTGCTCGGTCGCGGCGTCGATCGTCTCGTGCGAGTCGCGATCCGAGATCTCCATGTCCATGCTCGAGCCCGGATCCGGCTCGAGCGCGCCGAGCGTCGCCGGAGGTCCGCCGCGCAGCGAATCGGGCGAGCGGATCGGCCCGGTGCCGATGTTGAGCGCGACGACGCCGGACAGCATGCCCTCGTTGAACGAGTTGATGCGCTCGAGCGTCTGCTTCACGGTCGCGCCGATGTCCTTGCGCGTGCCCGGCACCGGCGCGACTCGCAGCGCGGCGTCGAGGGCGTCGGCGAGCGCGCGGGCATCGGGAAACCGCTCGAACGGCGAGCGCGCGAGACAGCGTTGCAGCACGCGCACGATCGGACGCGGCATCGCTGGCTCGGCGGGCGGCCCGGAGAGGATCGCCTGCGCGATCGCTTGCGGCGTCGCGCCGGTGAAGCAGCGTTGACCGGTGACCAACTCGTACGCGAGCACGCCGAGCGCGAATACATCGGTCGCGGCGGCGGTCGCTTCGCCGGCGAGCTGCTCCGGCGCGAGGTAGGCGATGCGCTGCGCGAGCCGAGTGACGTCGGCGGGGCGCTGCGGCAGCGTCGCGGCGAGCAAGCCGAAGTCGGTGACCTTGACGTCGCCCTCGGCGGTCACGACGATGTTCGTCGGCGCGAGGCCGAGGTGGGTGAGCCCGCGCCCGTGCGCGTAGCCGACCGCGCGAGCCGCTTGCGAGACGACGGCGAGCGCACCACCGGCGGGCAACGGGCCGCCCGACAGCTTCGCTTCGGCCGCGAGTCGCATGGCGTCGAGGCCGGCGACGTATTCGATCGCGACATACGTCTGGCCTTGCGCGACGCCGAACTCGCTCATCCGGGCGATGCGCGGATGTTCTAGGCTGCCGTACTGGCGCGCCGCACCGGACAGCGCCTGCGCCGTCGCCGCGGTCGCGGTGAGCTCGGGCAAGAATTTCTTGATCGCGAATTGCCGCTCGAACCCGGCGACGCCGAAGACCTTCGCACGCGACACCGAGCCGGTCGGGCCCATGCCGATCAGCTCTAACAGTTGGTAGCGCCCCACGCGCTCCGTCGCGGACTGCGGATCGTTCACGCGGACTCCGACTGTATACGATGATCCCCGGTTGACGCGATGCGTTGGCGGCGAGGCCGTACTTTCTTGCTCTCGCCCGCGAAGGCTGGCACCACGGATGGATGACGAGGAGCAAGCCAACTCCGGAACGATCGAGGATGTTGCGCGGCCTCGTCACCGCGTTCGCTCGCCGCGTCCGCACCAGCGGCGACCCGCCGCCGTCCGATGACGGCTCCGACGAGCCGAGCGGCAAGCCGGCCGAGGACCCGGCCAAGCCTGCGGATCCGGGTCCGAGCGACGCGCCGAAGGAACTGCCAAACGAGCTGCCGGCGATCGAGCCGCCAGACCCGAAAGCCGAGCCCTGGCCGGATGCGACGCCCCAGCCGATGCGCCCGGTCACGGTCGATCCAGCCGCTCCAACGGGTACGCCAGCTACGGGGCGCGCCAAAACCGAAACCGCGCGCGTTCCAGCGACAGGCGATTTCGGTGCGCCGCCCGCGATGCCGGCTCAAAGTGCGCCGCCGCAGGTCGCCACCGGAGACGTCTCGCTCGCCGAAGATCCCACGAACATGCCGGATGCGCGGCAAGTTCCCGCCGGCAACCCGAGCGATCCGGCGCGGCCACCCGGTCTCGTGCCACGCGGCGACTCGCGCTCGCTGCGCCGCGATGGCGAATTCGCGCTGATCTATCGCAAGGGCTCGTTCGTGATCTCGCGCTTCGGCAAGCTCGGCACCCGAGGCCAATGGCGGGTGGTCGAGTACCCTACCCCGAGCGCAGCGGCGACGTCCTACGCGAAGGAGAGCTCGCGATTCGTCTCGGAGGGGTTCTCGGACTATCGTGGGTGAGGTGGCGTCCGACGATCCGAAAACCGCGCGCAAGGCGATCGCGAAGCGCTCGTCGTGGCTGTTGCGGTGGGCACTAGAAGCGCCCGGCCGCTGGCTCGGCAAGCGCAGCGGCATCGGTCAAGACGTAGGCGGCGCCGCCGATGGCCTGTCGTATCTGCGCCACCTCGTGCGCGGCAATCGCCTGCCGCGCCGCGATGCATTTCGCGATTCGACGCCGGCCTCGCCGCCCGTGCTGCTGATCCACGGGTTCCTCGGCACGCGCGGCTCGATGTACATGCTCGAGCGCCGGCTCGTCGACGACGGGTTCGTCGTGGTGTCGTTCAACATCGGCACGCTCAACGTCCGCGACATCCGCGCGTCGGCGTTCATGATCCATCGCAAGATCGAGCGGATCTTGGCGCAGACGCCGTCGCAGAAGATCGACATCATCGGCCACTCGATGGGCGGCCTCATCGGCCTCTATTACGTCAAGAAGCTCGGTGGTCACGCGCGGGTTCGCAAGCTGATCATGATGGGCACGCCGGTGCGCGGCACGTGGATGGCGCTCGCCGGGGTCGTCACGCTCGGCCTGTGGTCGACCTCGTCATGGCAGCTGTTGCCGCGCAGTCGCTTCCTGGACGAGCTAGCGCAAGGGCCGCTGCCGCCCGGGGTCGAGATCCACACCATCGCGGCGGCGCGGGACTGGACCGTACCGCTGGCGACCACACGGCTCGCGGGGGCCAACGCCGTGACCGTACCGCTCGGTCACTCCAGCTTGGTCGTCTCGGAGGAGGTCTACCGGCGCGTCGTCCAGACGCTCAGGCCGCCCTACGAGCAGTTCACCGACGAACCGATGGCGACGGACTGACGGCCACGTAGTTGGCTGCCGTTTGCTTGCGCACCGCGTCGGTTGGGAACTAGAATTTTCCAAGTCTTGGAGCGGCTGACCGCTCCGGGACGGCCACGCCCTCCATGAACGACCGTCCTCGCTTCGCGCTGCGCTTCATCTCGGGCAAGTACCAGGGTGGCGAGTTCCCGCTTCGCATGAACCGGGAGATCATCATCGGTCGGTCCAGCGACCTCGACATGGTGCTGGTCGAGGACATGGTGTCGCGCCGCCACGCGAAGATCAGCTCGAACGAGCAAGAGGTCTACATCCAGGACATGGGATCGACCAACGGCACGTTCGTCAACGGCGAGAAGATCGCCGGCCGCGCGCTGTTGCACGAAGGCGACCGCATCCTGGTCGGCACCTCGATCATCAAGGTCGTCGGGGTCGAGGGCTCGGTCGCGCAACAGACCGAGGCCGAGGCACGGCGCCGGCTCGAAGCGAGCGCGCAGCAACGCCAGGCGACCCAGGGCCGGCCGATGTCCGGCGTGATCGAAGAGATCCCGCTCCCCGACTTGCTCCAGCTCCTGTCGACGAGCCGCAAGTCCGGCGTGCTCACCGTCAACAACGGCGTCAGCCTCGGCAAGATCTACCTGCGCAAAGGCTCGATCTACTTCGCGACGATCAACGACGACTTCGCGGTCAGCCCGCAGAAGGCGATCTACCGGATGCTGACCTGGCTCACCGGCACGTTCGAGCTCGAGCCGAGCGTCGAGCTCCAGGTGATGGAAGAGATCCAAGAATCGACGGAGGGTTTGCTCATGGAAGGCGTCCGCCAGCTCGACGAGTTCCGTAATCTCCAGAAACAGCTGCCCCCGCTCGGGTCGCCGCTCGCCGTGCCGACGCCGCTCGCCGGCAAGCTGCGCGAGCTCACGCCGTCCGAGCTCGATACCTTCCAGCTCGTCCTCGATCACGGCCAGCTGCAAAAAGTTCTCGATAATTTCCCGGGCACTGACCTCGACGCGGCGCAGAACATCATCAGCCTGATGAAGCGCGAATTCGTCGTCGTCCCCTAACCAGCGGCGCTGCTACACTAGAGGCGTGCCCCCGGCGCAGATCAGAGTCGAGACGGTCGACATCGACGAGCGGCTGCGATCGCCGTATCGCGGGGTGGTCACCGGCCGCGCGACGCTGCGCCTGACGGTCTCGATCGCACCGCGCGGCATGATGCCGTGCGAGGTCACGCTCGAAGTCGATGACACCTCGGTCGAGGTCTGCGATCACCGCGGCTGCTTCGCCATCACCGAGATCGATCAACTGTTCGTCGTCGAGCGGCAGCCACCGGCCTGGCGATTCTTGACGTGGTTCGGCGTGTTCGTGCGCCGTCGCGGTCGCGCCGACCGGCTGCTGATCGAGACGCCTGATGGTCGAGTCGCGCGGTTCGTCGAGCGCACGGTCGAGCAGCGCCTCGGGTTGCGCGACGAGGCGGTCGAAGGCGAATTGCGCGTCGAGCCCTGAGCTCATTCGTGTTACGAAGGCTTCGTGATTCGCGAGGCTGCCACGGTCATCTTGCTGCGCAGGGCCAAGCCCGGCTTCGAGGTGTTCTTCGTGCGGCGACATCGCGGAGCCTCGTTCATGGCGTCGTCGTACGTGTTCCCCGGAGGCGTGGCCGAGGCCGGCGAAGACGCACGCACGGCCGCGGCGCGCGAGCTGTTCGAAGAGGCTGGCGTGCTGCTCGCGGTCGGCGCGCCGAACGCCGAGTCCGAGACTCTCGAGATGGCGAGCCAAGAGAAGCTGCGCCAGCGCGTGCTCGCCGGCGCCGAGGCGACCGCGGTGCTGCGGCTCGCCGGCTTGACCTGGGCGACCGATGCACTCGCGCCGTGGTCGCACTGGATCACGCCATCGATCGAGAAGAAGCGGTTCTCCGCGCGCTTCTTCGTTGCCGAGCTCCCGTCGGGTCAAGAGCCGAGCTTCGACAAGTCGGAGACGGTCGATCAGCTATGGATTCACGCCGACGAGGCGATCTCGCGCGGGGCCGAGCTCAAGCTGCCGCCGCCGCAGATCCGCACGTGCTGGGAATTGTCGCAGTATGCGCTGCTCGGCGACGTGCTCGCTGCGTCGAAGGAGCGCGCCGCGGAACCGCACCCGATCATGCCGCGGCTCGCTCCCGGCGAGCAGCCGCGCTTGCTGCTGCCGTGGGATCCCGACTACATGACCGCGGGTACCGGCGAGGCCACGCCGTTGACCTACCAGCCGTCGTGGGCGGTCGGCCCGAGCCGGTTCGAGCTCGACGGCGATCGCTGGAAGCACGTCTAGCACCTCGTCGTCGTGCGCGAACCTCAACTTCACGTCGGCTACCGCTCGTTCACGGCGATCGATCCGGTGCAGGGCGCCGACATCCCGGTGCGCGTGCTGTACCCGACGCGCGCCGCCGCGCAGCCGAGCGCGTTCGGCTCGTACCTGCTCGACGTCGCGATCGATGCGCCGGTCGCGGGCGAGCGCTTGCCGGTGATCGCGGTGTCGCACGGCACCGGCGGCTCGTGCTGGGGCTATCGCGGGCTCGCGGCCGTGCTCGCGCGCGCCGGCTTCGCGGTCGCGTTGCTCGAGCATCCCGGCAATCGCCGCACCGACAACGCGCTCGCCGATACGCCGGCGAACCTCGCCAATCGCCCGCGTCACGTCCGGCTCGCGATCGATGCCGCGCTCGGCGATGCGTTGATCGGGCCGCACCTCGCCTCCGATCGCGCGATCGTGATCGGTCACTCGCTCGGCGGCTACACCGCGGTTGCGGTCGCGGGCGGCCACCCGCTGGCGCTGCCGAACCAGACGCCGGACCGGGTCGCGCATCCGGTCGCGGTCGACCCCGATCCTCGGGTGCGCGCCGTCGTCCTGCTCGCGCCCGCGCTACCGTGGTTCATGGCGCCGGGTGCGCTCGCCGATGTCCGCGTGCCGTTGCTCGTCCGCGCCGGCGAACGCGACGACATCATGCCGCCGTTCTACATCGAGACGATCTTGCGCGGCCTTCCCGCGGACGCGCGGCTCGACTATCGCGTCGTCCCGAACGCCGGCCACTTCGCGTTCCTCGCGCCGTTTCCACCGGCGCTGGCGAGCCCGCGATTTCCGCCGTCGCAAGATCCGCCGGGCTTCGATCGCGTCGCGTATCACGACGAGCTCGCGCGCGAGGTGCTCGCGTTCGTCAGCGCGGCGCGAGGTTGAGCTCGAGCCAATACAAGCCGAGCGTCTTGACCGCGTCGCTGAACGTCAGGAAGTCGACCGGCTTGCGCACGTAGCTGTTCGCGCCGAGGCGATAGCCTTCGGTCACGTCGCGATCTTCGTTCGACGACGTCAAGATCACGATCGGCAGCGATCGAGTCGTCGGCTGAGCGCGGACCTTGCGCAACAAGCCGATGCCGTCGAGCCGAGGCATGTTGAGATCGATCAACACGAGATCGGGACGCAGCGGCGGCGCGCCGTGGAGCAGCTCGAGCGCTTCGATGCCGTCGCGCGCGCGGACGATCCGGGTCGCGAGCTTGTGCTTGTTGAGCGCACGCAGCGTCAGCTCGGCGTCATCGTCGTTGTCCTCGACGAGCAGGATCGTCTTGTCGTTCATGACTGTTCTGCCGCGTCGGATCCAGACAACGTGAATAGGAATGTAGCCCCTTTGTCGGGCTCGCTGGTCGCCCAGATCCGGCCACCGTGGCGGTGGACGATGCGTTGCACCGTCGCGAGGCCGATCCCGGTACCAGAAAATTCCCTAGCCTCGTGCAACCGCTGGAAAGCACCGAACAGCTTGTCGGCGTAGCGCGGATCGAAGCCGACCCCATCGTCGCGCACGAACAGCGCTCGCTCGCCGTCGTCGGTGACGGCGCCGACCTCGATGTGGGCATGCGCGCGCTTCGCCGTGAACTTGAAGGCATTACCGAGCAGGTTGTCGAGCACGATGCGTACGAGGCGCGGGTCGGCGTGGACGATCAGCTCGGGTGCGATCGTGACCTCGAGCTCGCGCCCGGGGTTGGTCTCGCGCAGCTCGGCGATCGCTTCGAGCGCGACCGCGCTGAGGTCGAAGCGTTGGACCTCCATCTTCGAACGCGTGACTCGCGACAGCGCGAGGATGTCGTCGATCAGCACGCCCATGCGCTGGGTGCCGGCGCGCACGCGATCGAGGTGGCGCTTGGCCGGTTCGTCGAGCTTATCCCCGCTGTCCTCGAGGAGCGCCTGCGAGAAGCCGTCGATCGCGCGCAGCGGCGTGCGCAAGTCGTGGCTCACCGAATAGCTGAACGACTCGAGCTCGGCGTTGAGCGTGATGCTCGCGGCGAGCGCACCGGCGGTCTTGGTCTCGGCGCGTTCGCGCTCGCGGATCTCGTAGCGATTGATCACGAAGGCCGACAGCAACAACCCGAACGCGAACGCCGCCGAGCCCGCGAAGAACAGCATCGCTCGTCCGGACTGGTCGCTCGAGTCGGCTTCGCGCTGGTCGAGTAACTCGTGCTCGCGTGCGATCAGGTCGCTGGCGTGACGGCGGATCGCTTCGTCGAGCTGACCGTTCGCGAGCGAGTGTGCGTCGTCGAGTGGGAGGTCCTTGCCGAGCGAGTCGCGAGTCGCGAGTTGTGCTCGCATGCGAGCGATCCGATCGGCGACCAGCGGCTCGAGCTCGGCGATCCGACGTAATTGCTCGGGATCGTCTGCGGTCAAGGCGCGAACGCTCGTGATCCCTCTGGGCACCGCCGCTACTTCTTGCTCGAATGTAGTGCGGTAGCTGACGTCGCCGGTCAAGCCGTACGCGCGGCGGACCGATCGCGCTTCGCCGAGTCGCGCCATGATCTCGACCAGCGCTTCGATCGCCGAATGCGACCGCTCGACCGAGGTCACCGCCGTCGACGCGTCGTGCGCGACGATGACGCCGTTCACTCCCAAGCCCGCGATCAGCACGAGCCCGACTGCAAACCCGATCGTCGCCGCGCGCCGCCGCTTCCCGCCGGGTACAGACAAGTCCAAACCAGCCTATCAGTGGATTTGTCCGCGCGCATGGGTGTACGAACGTTGGGTGACGGCGCCCGGGCGTTCGAGGTTCGACGACCGCGGTCTGGTCGTCGGCGATCGCCGACTGCCGCTGTGGTCCGGTGCGATGCACTACTGGCGGGTCGAGCCCACGCGATGGGCCGCATGCTTGCGCGCGATCCATGCGCTCGGGTTGACCTGCGTCGAGACCTACGTGCCGTGGCGGGTGCACCAACCCGAGGCCGGGCACGAGGTGTGGACCGGCGAGCGCGATCTCGGGAGATTTCTTAGCGCCGCGCGCGCGGCCGGGCTCGCCGTCGTGCTTCGTCCCGGCCCGCACATCAACGCCGAGCTCACGGGCTTCGGCATCCCGGACTGGGTGCTCGCGGACCCCGCGTGTCAGGCCCGGACATCGCGCGGCACACCCGCGTGGTTGCCCGCACCGCCGCGCGCGTTTCCGATCCCGTCGTACGCGAGCGCGGCGTTTCACGCGAAAGTGCGCGCTTGGTACGCGGCGGTCGCGCGGATCGTCACGCCGTTTCTCGGCGATCCGGTCGTCGCGATCGGCGTGGATAACGAAGCACAGTTGTTCTTCCGCGCCGGCGCGTACGACCTCGACTATCACCCCGATGCGCTGACGTGGTGGGCGGAGGCGAGTGGGCTCCCGCGCGATGCCGCGCCGCGCGCATGGCGACCGCAAGACCCCGCACGCTGTGTCCGCTGGCTGAAGTTCAAGGACGAGTACCTCGCGCGTGCGCTCGGCGAGCTGTCGCGCGCGCTCGACGATGTCGGGCTCGGTTCGGTCGCCCGGTTTCACAACCTGCCGCCGGGGCATCACGGCCTCTACGATCTGCGCCGGCTCCAGTCCGCGATCGGCGGCCCGGTCGGCATCGACGCGTACACGCCGCGCGGCGAGCTCCGCGCGTTGCGCCGCAGGGCGGCCGCGCTCGTCGGCAATGCGCAGCCGGTGCCGCTCGCGCTCGAGGTCGGGATCGGCTTCATGCCGTGGCTCCCGCCGTTGGATCGCGGCGACGATCCGACCCGCGAACGCGATCAGCTGCTGACGTTGTTCGCCGCCGGCGTGCGCGGGTTCAATCTATTCATGGCGGTCGAGCGCGATCGGTTCTACGGCGCCGCGATCGATGCGCGCGGTCAGCTCGAGCCGCACGCGACGTGGATCCAGCCGCTCGTCGCGGCGCTCGCCGAAGTCGAGTGGACGACGCTGCGTCGCGCCGCTCCGGTCGCGGTCGTCGATGTCCGCGCCGACACCCGCATCGCGCTCGCGAGCTCGGTGATCGATCCGGTGACGCCGGTGCTCGCGGAGTTGCTCGACATGGGACCGGGTGGCGCGGCCGAGCTCGCCGCCGATCCGGCCGGTGCGGTCGCGCGCAGGTGGCAGGACGCGATCGCGACCGGGCTCGAGCTCGCGCAAGTGCCGTACGTCATCGTCGACGAGGCTGCGACCGAGGACGAGCTCGCGCGCTATCGCGTCGTGATCGCGCCGACCGCCGACCGCATCGATCGCGGGCTGTGGCACCGGCTGCACGCGCTTGCCGAGCAGCGCCGCGCGGTCGATCACACCGCACCGGCCTTCGGCGGCGCTGACGCCCGGCGGCGAGCCCCGACCGTCGTGGTCATCGGTCCCGGCACGCCGACGAAGGACGAGCTCGACCAACCGCTCGACGAGCCAGCGCCGAAGCGGGTCGGCAAGCTCAGAGCCGGCTCGCTCGATGACCTCGCCGGGCTCGCCGATGATCTCGCCGGGCTCGTGGGCGTCGCAGGTGACGCGTGGCAGATCGAGCGGCCCGACGAGGTACGCGCGGCGGCGTTCGCGGCGCCCGACGGGACCGTGCGCGCGGTGTTCGTGACGAGCGACGCGCCGAAGCCGGTGACCGCGGTGATGTTCGCCGACGGCTCCGCGCTGCGCGATGCGATCAGCGGCGAGCACCTCGCGGTCGCCAACGGCAAGGCGTCGATCGCGATGCCGGCACGGGGCGTGCGGATGTTCGTCGTTACGGGATGACCGGCTGGCAGACGCTCGCGCCGTTGATCTGTGCGTTCGTGCGGAACGTGTTGAGCGCGGTCCACGACGGCACTTCGTTCTGCGGGATCGTGCCGTCCTCGCGCACGTTCGTGACGTGATAGGTGTGCTCGTTCCAGATCCGGCGCGCCTGGATCCAGCGGTCCTGCACGTCGTGGATCACTTGCACGGTCGGCGACGCCGCCGCACCGCCGATCGAGTTCGACACGACGACGATGTCGGCCGAGCCGTCGTTGTCGATGTCGGCGACCACCGGATACTCGCTGAGCGTGCCGCTCGTCCGCGGGATCATCAGCAACACGTGGCCGGTGTTGTCGAACACGAACATCTGCGACTCGTCGGCGTACATCGCCTCGGCCGTGCCACTGCCGAGGAAGTCGAACGCCGTGCCGGCGGCGATGCCGGATTCGTCCGACACGGGCGCGCTCCACACGACCCCGCCGGTCTGCGAATAGACCGAGTAAAAGCTCGCCGAGCTCATCGCGTACTCGGCGTGACCGGTGCCGCCGAAGTCGTGGATCGTCGCGGGCCGGAGCCAGTTCGTGCCGCCGACCTCGACGCCCGTCGGTCGGAGGTCCTGGTACACGACCGTGCCGTCGTGCTTGATCAACGAGATGCCGTTCTCGTTCGTGAGCAGCACTTCGGGCTCGGGATCGTCGTCGAGGTTCGCGACTTGCGGATAGCCGGCAGCGAGCGAGGTCTGCCAGTACAGCGTGCCGTCGTAGTGGTACGCGGCGTTGCCGAGGATGACCTCCATGTACCCGTCGCCATCGAGATCGGCCGCGGTCGTCGAGTTCCAATTCGCCTCCGTGATCGGCGCGGTCCACAGCACGGTACCGTGCTGATCGAACACCGTGTTGCCCCCGATGATCTCGACGTTGCCGTCGTGATCGAGATCGGCGAGCGCGATCGACCCCGAGTACCACGGGACCGTGCCGGCATCGGTCGTGCCGCCCCATTGTCCGGCCGGTCCGAAGATCGGCGTCCCGGTGTGATCGAATGCCCACAGCCGGCCGCTGGTATCGACGGTGACGATGTCGGGGATGCCGTCGTGGTTGATGTCGCCGATCGCCGGTGTGACCGTCGCGTCGACCGCGGTCGGGATCATCAGCTCCTGCGTGCCGGTCTTGCCGTCGAGCAAATAGATGTGACCGGTCGATTGCGGCTCGCCGGACGAGGTCGAGGCGACGACCACGACGTCGGGGATGTCGCACAGATCGATCGCGCCGTCGCCGTTGTCGTCGGTCAGGTTCGCGACGAGTGGGGTCACGATGCTGTACGGCTCGGTCGTGCCGGTCCACGTCCACTTGATCGCCGGCGTGAAGCTGCCGGGCGGTGCGGTCTGCGTGCACGACGGCACCGCATTACCATCGTCCTGCACCTTGCACTTGTTGACCGGCGGCGCATCGGTCCCGCTGCCGCTATCACCGTTGAGTGGATCGCGTCCGTGAGGACCGCACGCGACGAACGACACGACGATCAGCCAGCTTGCGTTGCGCACGCAGCTGTTAGAGGTCAGTTCTGCTCGCCAGTCAATCTCAGTTTTTCGAGGCGAATGTTACGGCGCGATGTAGGGCGTCGCCGGCCCGACCAGTGCCACACATTGACTGACTCCCGGTGCGCTTCAGCGTGCCGCAAACTGAATCTTAAGGCCGAGCTGCGTGGACGAGCGATAACCTCACGCCGTCCCATGATGTGAAGAAGGTTAGATCGACCCATGGCAAGTCTCCGAGTATTCGCGTTGGTGCTCGCGGTCGGGTGCGTGGGACGCAATCAGCCGTCGGCGTTCGATGTCTGGAGCCCGCGCGCGAACCCGCGCACGCCGACCGTGGTCTATGTCGACGGTCGCGTCTATATCGAGCGAGGCGTCGTGCATGGCGCGCCTCCCCCGGGCACCGTGATTCCGGCGATCGATCCCGAGGTCGGCGCGATGGAGGCACCGACGCCGTCGAGCGTCGTCGAGACGAAGTAGCGATGGCCGAGGACCACGGTCGATCGTCGCTCCGTTGTTAACCCGTGTGAATCGGGCCGAAGACGAACCCGTGGTGGTCACGGCAGGGTGAACGTGCACCACTCACCGCCGCGCTCCGGGGCGGAGACACAGCTCGCCAGCACCGTGCCTCCGGAGTCGAGGAGCGCCGCACGTTGTCGGGTCGTGCCTTCCGCGACGTGGACCTCGACGCCGTAGTCACCCCGAGCGCACGGGAGATCGACCTCGTCGAGGACACTGGCGCCGTTCTCGAACACCCAGCGCACGGTGACGGCGTTGGCGGCGGCACACCCTGCCGCATCGAGATTCCAGTGCACGATGTCGGAGTCCAGCGCGCAGCCGGACAACACGAGTAGGAGCGTGCAAACCAAGCGCATGCTCGAGCCGACCACGGCGCGTGGCGCGCATACGTGAAGGTCGGTTTAAATGTCCTAGTACGTCCTAGGCCATCGCGCGGGAGCCACCCTCGGGGCCGCGATCCGGCGCTACGAGCGCGCCGAGGCCGGCCACGATGCCGCACAGCCCGGCGACGAGCAGCAGGTGAAGGCCGATCGCGGGCGTTGCGGTTTCGCCGGGTTCTTGTGCGATGTGATGGAACAGCGCCCAGATCCCGGCGCTCGCACCGCCGAACAACAGCGCGAACAGCCCGCCGAGTCGGCCGATCTTGCCGCGCACGCTCGTGAACGCGCCGATGAGCGCGAGCAGTGCGGCGGGTGCGTAGAACGCGAGCAAGACCGTGCGAAAGCCGGTGAGTCCTTCTCTGACCGAGCTCGACACCTTCGCCTTGTCTTCGGCGGTGCTCGCGGCGTCCTTGACCTCGGCCGCGACTCCAGCTTCGACGACATCGGCGGCGCGCAACAAGCTGAACGCGCTCAGCGACACGTTGTCCGCCTTCGCGAACGGCAAGAAGAAGCCGACGAGACCGGCGACGCCGCCGGCGAGCACGATGTATTTCCAGAATTTCATGGTTTGGTCTCGGGTGGAGGGGCTTTGAGTTTCTGCGCGAGCTCACCGGCGATCGCGCTCGCTTCTTCGACCGGCTGACCGGCGGCCATTCGCTCGTACATCTCTTCGACCTTTTCGTCACGAGCGAGCTCGATCTCGCTCGGCGGCACGTCGCCGGGGAGCTCGACCCGAAGCTCGCGCACGACCATCCGCATGCCCGCTGCGATCGGCAACGCGAGCAACGCGCCGAGCACGCCGAGCAGCGTTCCGCCGATGAGTAGCGCGAGGAGCACGACCGCCGGCGACAGCCGGAGCACGCGACCGTACACGCGCGGTACGAGGATCCGACTCTCGAATTCTTGGTAGAGGAACATCGCGATCGCGACGATCGCGATCGGCAGTCCGCCCATGCCGGACACCGCGATGATCGCCGGCGCGCTCGCCAGATAGCCGCCGACGAACGGGATGATATCGGTGAGCCCGGCGAACAACGCGAGGGCGAGCGCATCCGCGACATGGAACGCGGTCAACAGGCCGAACGTGAACACCGAGATCGCCGCGGACGTGATCAGCTGCCCGCGCATGTACCCGCCGACGATCGTCTTGAGCTCGAGCAGGATCCTCGCGAGCTTGACGTGATGATGACGCGGCACGACCGCGTAGATCGCGCCCCGCGCGCGCCCCGGATCGGCGAGCAGGTACAGCGCCAGGAAGATCGTCGTCACCGCGTAGCCGAGGTACGTGAGGATCAGGCTCCACTGGCTCGCGAACGAAACCCCGGCCTGGATCTCCGACTGCTCGAGCGGCACCGCGCGGATCGCCTTGATGAACGGTGCGGCCCACCGGTATTGGTTGAGGAACACGATGACTTTTTGGCGCTCGGCCGGGAGGTTCTCGACGATGTTCTGGAGCTGGGCGAGCAGCGGGGGCAGCGTGATCGCGAGGACGCCCGCGATCAGCAGCGCCACGACGAAGAACACGACGATCAACGCGCGCCCGCGACGAATGCCGCGGCGCTCGAACCAACCGACCAGCGGATCGAACGTGCCGACGAGCACGAGCGCGACGAGGACGATGACCCACACCGTCCAGAGCTCGCGGATGAGCCACGCCGCCGCGAACGCGAACGCGACGTAGAAGATCGTGCGCGGTGCGATCTCGATGCGCAGGTTCTTCGAACGAACCGCGCCGCCGTCCGGTGCACCCGGCCGGGGCCGTACCGGCGCTCGAGCTGCGGTCGGCTGATCGTCGGCCACGCCGAACAGTAACAGCTTACGAGCTGATGCGTTCGGCGCTGGGGCGCTTCGGCCCGGTCGGTTCGTCTTCGATCTCGTCGATGACCTTGACGGGGCGAACCTCGCCGAGCAGGCGGGCGACGGCGGTCACGAGCTCGGCCGGCTCGCACGGCTTCGGGACGAATGCGGCGGCGCCGATCCTGACGGAGATCTCGGGAGCGTGCGGCGATCCGGACACGAGCACGACCGGCGGCGCATCGGGCAACGACTCGATACTGCGCGCGAGCTCGATGACGCCGACCCGCGGGTCGTACGAATCGATGACGACGGCGTCGATGCCGCCCTCGCGCAGCCGCGCCGAGGCTTCGGTGATCGCGACTGCGACCAGCACCTCGTGGCCGGCCAGGTTGATCGCCGAGCTCCACCGATCGCGGGTATCCGGATCGGTGTTGACGAGCAGAACGGTACCCACGATCCCCAGCGTAGCGCGCGTGGCCGCCGAGGACGATGCGCGAAGCGGCTTTTCGTCGTCGGGCTAGTCCTGCGACGAGCCCGGCGGATTCGACTTGCGTTTGGCGCGCGCGTGACCCTCGGCCCAGCCGATTTCCTTGGTCAGGGTCATCGCGTCCTGGAGCCGGTTCGGCACGATGACCGCGGCCCGGGTCGGCGCATCGCTCAGCAACAGCTCGGCGGTCGCGCGCCGGTCGCCGAGGCTGCGCATTTCGGCGATCGCGGCCTGGCGGTAACGCTCCGCCTTGCCGCCGAGGCCGGCTTTGTCGCAGAGCGTCGCGAGCAGTTGCTGGACGCGCGCGGCTCCGAGCCGCGATCGGACGCGTTGCGCATGCACGAGCGCGGCTTCGGCGAGGCGCAGCGCGCGATACGAATCGCCACCGGCTTCGACGAGCTGCGCTTGCGCCCGCAACACGCGCCAGAACGGCTCGGGGCCGGTGACCGCGGTGAACCCCTCGCCGAGGGTCGCGACGTCGATGCACTCGACGAGCTCGCGATTCGCGCCGTCGGGATCGCCGGCGCGCAGCAGCGCCGCCGACAGGTCCAAGTACAGCTCGCACACGAGGTTCATGTCGCCCGAGCCGATCGCGCGACCGGCGCCGCGGCGGAGCGCTGCGATCGCGCCGTCGACGTCGCCTTCGCCGAGCGCGATCGCCGCCGCTGCTCGATCGACGAGCGACACCAGCGAGGGCGCACTCGACCAATCCCGCGCTTCGGACAGGATCCCGCGGGCCAGCGCGGTCTCGCCGCGAATGCGCAGGACGTCGGCGAGCTTGACCGAGAGCTGGACGAACTGCTTCTCCGCCGTGCCGTCGTCGTCGCCGGATTGCACCGCTTGGCGGACCGCGACGAGCGCCCGGTAGAAGAACTGGCCGGCGCCGGTGTCGTCGAGCTGTTCGGCGGCGTGATCGCCGGCGCGGCGCAGCAGGCCGATCGCTTCTTTCGCATGCCCGGCGAGGTCGTGGTGATGCCCGAGCAGGCCGACGTCGTGCGACATCGCTTGCACCGCGGCGGCCGCACTCGCGTGCAGCGACCGTCGAACATCGGCCGGCGTCGCGTCGTACACGATGTCGCGCACGAGCCGGCTCGTGAACACGAGGCCTTGAGACGGATCGCGACCGAGGATGCCGTGCGTTTCGGCGTCGGTGACCGCCGGCTCGAGCGCCTCGCTCGGCAACATCGCGCGCAGCAGATCGAGCTGCGGCTCGCTGCCGAGCACCGCGGCGGCCTGGAGCACGTCGCGCGTCGACTTCGCGAGCATCGACAGGCGCGCCGCCACCAAGTCGGGCAGTGACGACGTCGTGTCTTCCGCCTTGCCGCCCTCGAGGATGTAGCGCACGACGTGCTCGACGTGGCCGGGGAACGCACGCGTCGTCTCGAACAGCGCCTGCACCGTCGGCAGGCCGCGCAGGCCGCTCTTCGTCAGCGCCGCGCTGATCGCTTCGAGATCGTTGGCTTCGAGCGCGCCGACTTCGAGCCGGGCGACCGCCGCGGGCCATTGCGCGCCGAACTCGCTGTGCGCGGTCATCGCGATCGGGGGCAGCAACAGCTCTCCGACCTCGGTCGCGCGCCGCAGGATCTCGAGCGACGGGTGATCGAAGCGGTCGACGTCCTCGCACACGATCGCGACCGGGCCATGCGCGGCCGCCCGCTCGATCGCGCGCAGCGCCGACCAGACGATCTCGCGCCGGCGGACCGGCGGCTCGAGCTCGAGCAACGTCGTCGGGTGGCCGAACAGCTGCGCGAGGCCCGGGAGGTCGCGCTCGTTGAGCCCGAGGCCGAGCACCGCGGTCCGCAGCTCGGCCTCGCTCGAGGCGGCGGGCAGCTGCAAGATCGCCGCGAGCAGCGAGCGAATCGGATAGAACGGCGCGGCGAGCCCGCTCGGATCGGGGCCGACTTGATAGATCACGCGCCCGTCGGCGGACAGCTGGTCGTACGCGGTGTGCAGGAGCGAGCTGCGACCGGCGCCTTCCGGTCCGACGACGAGCAGGCCGGCTTGCACGCCGGGCGCGCGCCGCAGGTGATGCAGCAGCGCGGACAGCTCGTCGACGCGGCCGGTGAACGGCAGCGGCAGCACGTCGGACAGGCTCGCCTGCGGCATCGGGATCTCGAATGTCTTCGAGACCCGCGCGCGCGGCGCACCGCACTCCGGGCAGAACTTGAACGACGGCGCGCACGCGTGGCCGCACGCTTGGCAGCGATCGGTCGCCGGCAGGCTGCGCATCCGCGCGCGGATCTGGAGCAGCGCATCGCGCATGTCGGCTGCGGAGCCGTAGCGATCGGTCGGATGCTTCGCGAGCGCCTTGCCGATGACGTTGTCGAGCGCCTTCGGGACCTCGGAGCGGCGGTGGGTCAAGAGTGCCGGGGTCGCGCGCAGATGGTTCGTCAGGATCTCGGTGGTCGAGCCGGCGAAGAACGGCGTCTTCTCGATGATCAGCTCGTACAAGATGATGCCGACCGCGTAGATGTCGGATGCAAACGACGGTGGCGCGCCGCCGATCACTTCAGGCGCCATATACTCCGGCGTCCCCGAGATCGAGCGGTCTTGCTCTTCGCGCACTCCGGTGACCAGCCGCGCGATGCCGAAGTCGACGATCTTGACGGTGTCGATGCCAGCGCGCCGCTGATCGAGGATGATGTTGTCGGCCTTGAGATCGGCGTGAACGACGCCGGCGAGGTGCGCCTCTTCGATCCCGGCGAGCGCCTGACACACGATATCGATGACGCGCTCGACGCCGAGCGGGTTCTCGTTGACGAGCAGCTGGGTGAGCGTCGGGCCCTTGACGTACTCCATCGCGAGATAGAGCAAGCCGTCGGGCGCCTGGCCGTAGTCGATGATCGAGACGCAGTTCGGATGGTTGAGCCGGGACGCGCTCGTCGCCTCGTCGCGAAACCGCTTGATCATCCGCGGGTCGCTCGACAGCTCCTCGTTGAGGATCTTGATCGCGACCGTGCGACCGAGCGTCATCTGGTCGGCCTTGTAGACCGCACCCGATCCGCCGATCCCGATGCAGGCGGTCAGCTTGAACTTGTCGCCGAGGACTCGGCCGACGAGCTTGAGCGACTTTTGAACCTGATCCTGCACGGAAACCATAGCCTACTCGCCCCTTACCCTCGCGGATCAAAGCTGGACTTGGAAAACGTCGCACGGAGTGGGTGGTCGCGTCACGCCCGTTCGATGATCATCGCGATCCCCTGGCCGACCCCGATGCACATCGCCGCCAACCCGAAACCCAGCTGGCGGCGCTCGAGCTCGAGCATCAGGGTCAGCACGAGCCGTGCTCCAGAAGCGCCGAGCGGATGGCCCAGGGCGATCGCACCGCCGTTGACGTTCACCCGCTCCGGATCGAGGCCGATCTGCTCGATCGATGGGATGGCCTGGGCCGCGAACGCTTCGTTGAGCTCAGCAAGATCGATACGTTGCGCGGTCAGGCCGGCTCGCGCGAGCGCCTTCTTGCTGGCCGGGATCGGCCCGAGCCCCATGTAGCTCGGCTCGACGCCCGCCGCCGCCGCGGTCACGAACCGGGCTTTGGAGGACAGGCCGAGCTCCTTGACCGCCGCCTCGCTCGCGACCAGCACGGCCGCCGCGCCGTCGTTCAACCCGGAGGCGTTGCCGGCGGTCACCGTGCCGGCTTTTGCAAATGCGGGACGGAGCTTCGCGAGCTGCTCGAGCGTGGTCTCGGGCCGGGGGTGTTCGTCGGCCGCGACCGTGATCGCGGCGCCGGTCTTCCTGTCGGCACCACTGGTGATCGGCGTGATCTCGAGCGCCATGCGGCCGCTCGCGATCGCCGCGGCGGCGCGCTGTTGCGACGTGATCGCGAACCGATCCTGCGCCTCGCGCGACACGTTGCAGCGCTCGGCGACCTTCTCCGCGGTCTCACCCATCGCGAGCGTGCCGTGCGCCTCGTTCATCTTTGGATTGACGAATCGCCAGCCGAGCGTCGTGTCGTAGATCGTCTGGTTGCCGCGCGGGAACGCCTCGGTGGCTTTGGCCATGACGAGCGGCGACCGCGACATGTTCTCGACCCCACCGGCGATGACGAGCTCGGCATCGCCGGTCGCGACCAGGCGGGCCGCATCTGCGATCGCCTGCATGCCCGAGCCGCACAGCCGATTGACCGTCACGCCGGGGACGGACACGGGCAAGCCGGCGAGCAACGCCGCCATCCGCGCGACGTTGCGGTTATCTTCGCCGGCCTGGTTCGCGCAGCCGAGGATGACGTCGTCGATGCGATCGGCTGGCAGCTTGGTCTTCGCGACCAGCGCCGCGATCACCGCGGCGGCGAGGTCGTCGGCTCGCACGCCTGCGAGGCCGCCGCCGTAGCGACCGAAAGGGGACCGGAGACCGTCGACGAGATAGGCCGCGCGCGTCATCGGCGCACTTTAGCCTGAGGGCGCACCGATCGCTCGGCTGTTCGGCGTAGCAAGCACAGCCGAAGCCTCACGCCCGAAGGCCCCAGTGGGTCCGAAAACTGGCGCCCGGCAGCGCCGCTACCTAGGGTCTCTCCATGGTCCACGACATGCCCTCCGACCCCGAAGCCGATGCGAGCTGGCTCGCGATCCGCCAGCCCGCGGTCGTCCGGATGCTCGAGCTCGAGCTGGCGAGCCGTGACGGTGATGCGTTCGCCGCCGGGTTGGAGCTCGCGTGCCGGGTGCTCGGCGGTCGCACGCCGATCGGCGACATGCGGCTCGAGCACTCCGCGCTGTCCACGGGCCTGCGCGCGGTTCGCGCCGGTCGCTGCGATCGAGCGATGGTGCGCTCGCTGCGCGATCAGATCGACGAGCTCTCGGTCGCGCTGACCACCGTCGAGCAAGACGCCGTCGCCACCGCGATCGCCGCGATCATCTACGCGGTGCTCGATACGAGCGTGCGCGAGCTCGACGACACGCTGATCCGATCCGCCGTCAGCGCGTAGCTACGCGCGCGGTACTTGCGGCAACCGATCGAAATCAGCGTCGCGGGTCAGCAGTCCGGGCGCACGCTCGCGGTCGGGTCCACCCCCTCGTGCGCCCTACGGGGCCTTCGCGCGGCGGGCGACGACCGCGCGCACCCGGCGCTGCTCGTCGGCGGTGAACCGCCGCAGCGACGGCTCGATGCCCCAAGGCTCGTCGGGAAAGAACCCGAGCACCGCGAATAACGCATCGTCCGCGACGCGCTCGTAGGCATGGTTCTCCGCGTCGATCAGCGCCCGCGCTTCTCGGGCGTTGCGCGGCGCCGGGCCGTCGATGTACGGCTTGTTGCGCGCGCCATAGCGGTTGTCGTTGAAGAAATCGGTGACGAGCAACGCCACCGCGGGGTTGTGGGTGTATGCGGCCTCGCGAAACAGCCCGGCGAGCGCGTCGGTGCGCTCCGCGAACGCCGCCGACGCCACGCGCATCCTCTCGTGGAGAGCTTGGACCGCCGTCACGTCGTGCAGCCGTGCGCCGGCGAGCTCGAACGCGAAGTCAGCGCCCCATGTCGGATGTGTGGGGTCGATCGGCTTGCGGTGACGCGCGGCGTGGGCGACCTGAAGCTGTGGCACCAGGCTCGGATCGTCGAGCTCGCCGAGCGCGAGCACGATCGAAGCGGCGACCCCGTCGTCTTGCTCGTGGGCGAGCGCCTCGATCAGCTTCGGCGCACGCACGCGCGGGTGACTCTTGCGGAAGCCATTCGCCGCGACGTTTCGCAACTGCATGTTCTGGCTGCGCGCGAGCACGCCGAGCAAGCGATCGACCGCTTCTGGCGTCTCGGTCGCAGCGACGCACCGGACCGCAGACTCTGCGACCGAGTAGTCGCTCGCGGCGAGCAGCGGATCGAGCTGGCCGACGAGCGCCGCATCGCCCGGTTGGACGTAGATCTCGGCGTCCGGCGCGCCCGCCTTGACCGCGGCGATGATGTCGGGATCGTCGAGCGTGACCAGCGTCATCGGCGACGCACTCGATCCGTCCGGTCCGCGCGCGACCGCGCCGAGCTTGGCTTGCGCGACGAACGCGGTCGCATCGCGGTCGAGCTGGTAGGTGAACCGGTACTCGGTGCGCGCCGGCAAGCTGGCGAAGCGGTGCGCGACGCCGATCTGAAAGTCGCGCGTGCTGCCGGTGCGCGTGACCGGCAGCGCGAACACGACACGCTGTTGCTGCGGCGGGATGACGACGAAGTCCTTCGCCGACATCGGCAGCGGCGGCGCGATCGGGCCCTGCCACGCGACCCATGCGCCGTGTGCGTCTTTGATCTCGAGCGCGAGGCAGTGCCACTCGTTCGCGCACACCGCGATTGGCTGCGCGGTGTGATCGACGACATCGAGCTCGATCGTCTGCGTGCCGCGCGCCGGCGTGACCCGCGGATAGATCGAGATCGCGGGACGCGTGCTCGGTGCCGCGGCCGCGGTACCCACGATCACCGCATTGATTAGAGCTGCGCGCATCACGGCAAGTGTAGCTCGGCGCGTGCGGTCTCGATCGCCTGCGCGAGATCCGGTGCCAGCTCGCACTCGACGACCAGCTCGCCGCCGTCGGGGTGAGCGACTCGCAACGACGTCGCATGCAGCGCGAGTCGATGCAGACCGAACCGGTCGCGCCACAGCCGATTGTGCTCGCCCTTGCCGTAGCGCACGTCGCCGATCAGCGGACACGCGATGTGCTTGCAGTGCCGGCGGATCTGATGAAGCCGGCCGGTGCGCGGCCTCGCTTCGACCACCGCGTAGCGCCCGAAAGTCTCGAGCCGGAGCAGCTCGGTGATCGCCGGCACCCGTGCCTCGCCCGGCGCGCGTGGGATCGCATGGTCGATCACGACCTGCTCCGGCGGATGCCCGCGAGTGACCGCGAGATACCGCTTGTGCGCGTTCGGCCACGCCTCGGAGAACGCACGGGCGGCTTCCTTGTCGAGCGCGAACAACACGATGCCGGAGGCGCCGCGATCGAGGCGATGCACCGGGTAGACGTACGCCCCGACCTCGTCGCGCACGCGCTGGAGCAGGCGTCGTCGTCGTCGGCCCAGACCAGGTCGACGCTGTCTCTTTTGTCAACTTGCGCCCCGACCCTCGCTTGCTATCTGTGCGAGTTCGTTCGAGAAAAATGGTGACGCTGTCTCTTTTGTCAACTAACGGGGTTCGCTGGGTGGGCCGAGGTGCTGGCGGAAGAAGTCGACCTGGACCTGCTCGCGCGCGAGGTTGAGCTTCGGGTCCGGCACCATGTGCGTCGCCGACAGCGTGATGACCTCGGCGCGCTTGCCCGCGACGTACAACGCCTCGATCAGCGCCAGCGTGTTCGCGAAGTGGACGTTGTCGTCGGTGATGCCGTGGATGATCAGCAGCGGTCGGGTCAAGCTCGCCGCGTAGGTCAACACGCTCGCCTCCGCATAGCCGGCGGCGTTGCGATCCGGCGTCTTCATGTAGCGCTCCGTGTACGCGCTGTCGTAGAGCGCCCAATCCGTGACCGGCGCACCCGCGACCGCGGCCTTGAACAGCTCAGGGTGCAGCAACACCGCCATCGCGGCGAAGTACCCCCCGAACGACCAGCCGGCGACGCCGACCCGATCGAGATCCATCTCGGGGTGGCGAGCACCGAGCGCGCGCAGCCCGGCGACCTGATCGTCCATCGCGACGGAGATCAGATCTTTCAGGATCGCGCGCTCCCATGCTCGGCCCCGGAACGGGGTGCCGCGACCGTCGGTGCGCACGACGATGAACCCGGCGTCGGCGTACCACTGGTCCATCACGTAGTCGTCGAGTGCGTCGGTGACCATCGTCTTGTGCGGTCCGGCATAGACCGTGAGCAGCACGGGATAGCGCTGGCGCGGATCGAACGTGCGCGGGCGAGTCACCGCCGCGTATTGCGTGCGGCCGCCGACCTCCACCGTCTCGATCACCGTCGTCGGCACCAGGCTCGGGCGCTCCGCGACCGACGGCAGCTCGTAGCGCCCGGTCCGGGTGACTGCGTAGGTGTGATGCCCGCCGGCGTGCGAGCGCTCGACGATCACCGTGACATCGTGGTTCGCCGCGCCCATCGCGAAGCCATCGCCGCTCGAGATCCGCTGCGGCGCGCCGCCGTCGAACGGAATCCGCAGCACGTCTTGCTTCGTGGGATCGGCGCCGGCCGTGACGATCGCCGCCTTGTCCTCGATCCCGACCAACGCGCGCAAGCCGAGCTCTGGCTGGGTCAGGGCGCGCACGAGCTTGCCATCCGGTGCATGAAGCTCGAGCGTCCACGCGCCGGAAGCTTCGGTCATCCACAGCCACCCGGAGCCGTCGAGCAGCCAGCGCGGCGCACCAGCATCGGCGTTGATCCACGCCTCGTCGTGCTCGGTGAATAGCGCGGACGCGGTCGCTGCCGTCGCGTCGAGCCGGAGCAGCTCGACGTCGGTCTGGTCGCGATTCATGACGAGCGCGGTCGGTGGCGCGTGCGGGCGCCACGACACGCTGACCAGGTACGGATACCGCGCGATCTCCCACCTGATCCACTTCGCATCGCCACCGCTCGCGGCGACGACGCCGAGATCGACGATCGCGTTTGGCGTGCCCGCGCGCGGATACTTGAACGCCACCGGCGCGCGCTCGGGGTGGCGCGCGTCGGCGACGTAGATCGTCTCGACCGGACGAAGATCGCTGCGCTCGAACAACAGCTGCGAGCTATCCGGCGACCACCAGAACCCGCGGCGCCGGCCAAGCTCCTCTTGCGCGACGAACTCGGCGACGCCGTACTCGAAGCCTTCGGGGTGATGGGTGAGCCGTCGGGGCGCGCCCCCAGCCGTGACGACGCAGAGGTCGCCGCCACGCACGAACGCGATCTTCGCGCCGTCCGGCGACAGGTGCGGATCGTAGGCCTCGCCGCCGGGATCGATCATGTGCCGCGCGCCGGTCGTGCGATCGATCAGGTAGAGCTTGCCGCCGAGCGGGACCATGACGATGTGGCCGTCTTCGGAGACGTCCACGTCGACCACGCCGCGCGTCGCGGTTCGGGTCCGTTCGCGCCGCGCCTTCTCGGCATCGGACAGGTGCTCGTCGCCGGTGCCGAGCAGCTCTGCAGCGGTCACCAGCGTCTTGACCGCGCCGGTCTTCGTGTCGAGCTCGTACAGGTCGGCGGCAAACTCGCGCGCGGCGGTCCGGCGGAACAGCACCGCGCCGTCCTTCGCGATCGCGACGAGCGTCGGCAACCCGAGCCGGAAGTTGAAGGTCGCGGCGGAGTCGGCGAGGAGCTTGGCGTCTAGAGCGGGCCAGGGCATGGTCGTGGGCCTTGCAGGGTGGCAGGCGGTGACCGCGACGAGCGCGAATGCCGCTAGACGGGTCATGCCGCGGGCAGTATGCGCCGGTTTTTTGCCCTCGGGCGCGCGGTAGCGGACCATCCATTCATGAGGAAGGAACGCAGGCGCCGCCGCGCCACCACCGTCACACTCGCGCTCACCTACCAGCTCGATGCGTGCTGCAAAGACGGCAAGATCCAAGGCATGGTCGTCGCCGACGGAGATGGCCTCCCGCTCGCCGCCGCCGGTGATACCTACGCGTGCGATGAAGTCGCCGCGCGGATGGTCCATGTCGGTGCGCGCGTCCCGCAGTTCGACGGCACGCTGCTCGGCAGCGGCCATCGCTGGGACGTCCAGATGACGAAGGTCATCGTCGACGGCAGCGAGCTCCTCGTCTGTGCGGTCGGCGGCTCGAAGGCGCAACGCAAGAAGCAGATCGCGCGCGGCGCCGAGGGCGCGCTACGCATTCTCGCCGCGGCGTAACGGCGAGCCTCGGCGGCGACCCGCTGGTAAGCTTGCATGATGAGAGCAGCCCTTGCCATCGCGCTGGCGCTAGCCGCGTGTCACGCGAAGTCCGCGCAGCGAGTCGATGACGGTGAAGCCAAGCGTCTGCTCATCGATCGCAACTGGATCGATCGCATGCCGACGACCGAGACCGATCGGCTGCACGTCTATCGCTTCGTGCCGACGATGGGCGGTGGCGTGTTCCAGGATCGTACGATCTACAAAGGCCAGTTCGAGCTGTTCACGTTCGCGGTCGACGGCGACAAGATCCACTTCAACCTGCCTCAGACTCACGACGAGGTGACGAGCCGATTCCGGATCGAGAAGGTGGCGGGTCCCGAGCCGTTCGATCTCGAGCTCACGATCGACGACGATCCGCGCGGCCCCCACGTCTACTACGGCATTCGCGCGGAGACCGATCGCGACGGCAGTGCGCTCGAGCAGCGCTTGCTAAAATAGCCAGCCGAGATCGAGGCCGAACACGAAGCCGTCGTGAGTCTCGGCGGGGACGCGGCCGCGCAGGTCGATGTCCTCGTGTAACGACACGCCCATGTGTGGCGTGATCGCGAGCTCGCGCCACGGCACGATGCGATAGCCGACCTCGCTGATCCCGCCGATCGAGAGCGTCGTGCCGAGCCAGCGATGGTCGGCGTCGTCGTGGGTCGAGTCGGTCGCGAGCTCGAGGCTCGAGCCGAAGAACCAGCCGTCCATGTTGCCGGCGGGCAAGCGCGATAGCCACGCGCCACGGCTGTTGTGGAAGTAGCAGCGCAGCTGGATCAGCGTGCCGACCCGCAGCGCGGTGTAATCGCCAGTCGCCGCTTCGCGCATCTCGCCGCCGACCGCGATCGACATGTGCAAGAACGGCACGTAGCGCTCGTACTGAGCCGCCGCGCCGCGCAAGCCATCGATCGACGGCAGCTCGAGTGACACGTTGTTGAGCAGCGGCGCCATCACCAGCGCGATCAGGCTCACGGTGGTGGTCCGATCGTGTGATCGAGAAAGTCGAGCAGCGCGTCTTGCGCGGCCGGCGTGTCGAGCGACGTCAAGGGCAGCTCGAATTCGCCGCCGTCGGTGGTGTCGTTCAAGATGTGGCCGCCGCCCGGAACTTCCAGCAATCGGGTCTCGGTCCCGACCGCGTCGAGCGCCGCGATCATCGGCTTGTCCTGATGATCGAAGTTGACGTACCAGTCGCCGTCGCCGGACACGAACAAGTACGGCGGATCGCCTGCGGCGACGTGCGCGAGCGGCGACGCCTCTTGGTAGAGCTCGGGATCGTCGGAGAGCGATGCGCCGACGAACGAAGTGACCACCGGAAACTGCGGCAGCGCCGCCATGTCCTCGACGCCCGCGCCGCTGACCACCGCATCGAGCGCCGCGGCTGGACCGGCGTCGCAATCGGGCGCCACGGTCGGGTCGTCGGCGGTGGTCGCGAGCATCGACACCAGGTGGCCGCCGGCCGAGTAGCCGACGCCTGCGATCCGATCCGGATCGATCGCGAGCTCGGTCGCGTGCGCGCGCATGTACGCGAGCGCGCAGAAGCAGTCCTGGACTTGCGCCGGAAAGTGCGCCTCCGGGGTCAGCCGGTACTCGATGTTGACCGCGACGTACCCGGCCTCGGCGAGCCAGCTCGATTGCGGCCCCAAGCTGCTGCGATAGACGCCCTCGGTCCAGCCGCCGCCGTGGATGACCAGCACGGCCGGCCGCGCGGCGCCGTTCGTGTGCGGGTTGTAGACGTCGAGGACGTCCTGGGAGAACCGGCTGTCGTACGAGATGTCGGTCGTCTCCGTGACACCGACGCCGCACCCGGCGAGAACCGCCGTCCACACCAGCGATGGAAAACGCATCGCCGACACGGTAGAGCAATTCGCGGGCCGCGCGCCTAATCCTGGATCAATCGGGATTAATCGTTCGTCAGTGGCGCTTTCGGCGGCGGGCTTGGCAGCTTCACGCCGGCCCCTTCGGGCGGTGGGGCGATGCCGTCGGCGCCGTCGCAGTTCTGATCGATGCCGTCGCCGGGCGTGTCGACCGCACCGGGGTGACGGGCCGCGTTGGCGTCGTCGCAGTCGAGATCGGCGATCGGTTGTGCGTTGAGCACCGCCGCATCACAGCCGGAGACGCCGCTCGGGCACACCCACGCCCCGGCGAAGCCGTCGCCATCCTGATCGAGTCGAACCGCGCCGTTCGGGTTGGTGTAGCGAACGTAGGTGGGCGCGGCGGCGCACGCCGCGAGCACGAAGGCGGAGGCGATGCGCGTGGTCGTCACGCGCCGATCATACGCCCTAAAGCGTCTTGAGATATTCGAGCAGCGCGGTCCGGTCGGCGTCGTCGAGCGCATCGCCGAACGTGTGGCCGGCGTTGCCGTAGCCCGGCTGGGTCGTGTCGTAGATCGCCGTCTTGGTCGAGTCGGTGACGCCGGCCTGGCCGTGATCGAGCGCGGTGAACTTCCAGCCGATCGCGGCCTGGTCGTAGTCTGTCGACGAGAACGTGCGCGTCCAGTACGTCGGGCGCGTCGTCGAATCGAGCAGCGCCGCGAGGGTCGGCACCGAGCCGTCGTGCAGGTACGGTGCGGTCGCCCAGATCCCGTCGAGCGGCGGCGCGATGTAGCCGGGTTGCGGATCGAGTTGCGAGACCTGGCCCCAGAACGATTGCGCGAACCACTGGACGTAGCGATCGGCGAACTGGGACGCGCCGGTCGCGAGCATCGCGTCGGTGCCGACGTCCGCGATCGGGACGAGCTCGTTCGGATACTCGCCGGTGGCACCGTACGTGCCATGGCAGCGCGCGCACGTCGCGTCGAACACGGTCTTGCCTTGCGCCGCTAGCGAGGCGTCGATCGGGAACGGCCACGCCGGCGGCGTCAGCGATTCGATCCAGGCGCGGACGTCGACGAACGCCGCGTCGATCGTCTGGGCTTCGGCGACGTTATCGGTGCACAGCAGCGACGCCGTCATCATCGTGCGCGCGTGATCGCCGCGACCCGCGGTCGTGTAGAACATCGCGTGCTTCTTCGCCATCCGCCACCATGGCGGGACGTGGACCGGCACGACGCCGGGCGGCGGCAGAACGAGCAGCGGCGTGTCCGACCACGCGAGCGTCGTCGGATCGCGATGCGCCATCAACGCGGCGGTGAGGTTGTCGGCCGGGTTGACGCCGATCGTGAGCGTCTGCGTGTACGGCGCGATCGCGTCCATGTGCGTGTCGAACCGCTGCCACTCGGCGTGCGCGGTCGGATCGCTGATCAAGCCGCCGACTTCATCGATCTCCGCGGCCTGGTTCGTCGTGAAGTCGCCCGCGGCGGCGCCGAGCCCGACGACGATCTTGCCGTTGATCGAGCTCGCGTGACACGTCAGGCAGTTCGCCGACACGACCTCGACGCCCTCGGTCGACATCGCGGCGCTGTAATAGTAAGGCAGCGTCGCGTTCTCGCCGGTGCGACCCGGAATCTGCTCCGAGGCGGGCGCGGCGCCGAACACCGAGTCGTAGAGCGTCTTCGGCAGGCCGCACGTGATGTAGCCGCCGTTGATCAAGTAGTCGTAGCCCTTCGCCGGATCGCCGGCGCGTTGCGGATCGGCCGGGATCGACGGATACGACCACGTGACCGAGATCGCATCCGAGCCGGTGGCCGGGCCGGGGCCGCGGCCACACGCGGCGACCCCGAGCGCGAGCAACATCGAGCGAGTCATCACGACCGCAGCTTTCCCTCGTCAGCGCCGGCGACGCAAGCGGATTCCTGCGAACGCGACGACGAGCAAGCTCCCGAGTCCGCCGCCGCCCGCGTTGCATCCACCGCCGCCCGCCGTGATCTCGACCGTGCAGGTCGCCGAGCAGCCATCGCCGGGCATCGTGTTGCCGTCGTCACATTGCTCGCCCGGGTCGACCACGCCATCGCCGCACATCGGAGTCTTGCCGAATCCGACGACGCACACGTCGTCGAGCGTCCAGCCGCCGAGCTCGACGCCATCGCTGTCGCTCGTCAGTTGCCACGCGATCGTATGCGAGGCCGCCGACAACGGGAGCACGTGCAATCGCCACTCGCGATCGATGTGATCGACGGTCAGATCGTTCGACCACGCGACCGCGCCGTCGATCGCGATCGCCGCCTGGTCGTGCATCCCGTCCTCGACCGACAGCCAGCGCTCGTAGGCCAGGAACGAGCTGCTGTAGCTCGTAGTATCGACCACAGGCATCGTCGCCGCGGTCGTGTCACCCGGTTGGTAGTCGCCGGACGTCAGCGCGGTCCCGAACACATCGACCCCGGTGTACGCCCCGGCAGGATCGCCCTCGGGCGATGCGCCCGGTGTGCCGAATTGCCACTCGCCGCCGAACGTGCCGGTCGTTACCCACCTCGGATTGCTGTTGAACGGCTGGCACGTGATCGGCGTCGGCGTACCGGTCAGCAGCTCGTACCAAGGATCGGCCGGGTTGTTCGGGCCGACCGATTCGGTGCCGTCGTCGAACGTCGCGGTGACCGCGTACTGCACGATCGTGCCGTCGGGCATGGCTGGAAGCTCGCCGGACCACGTGCCACCGTTGTCGACGAGCGCGATCGGGCTCGCGCTGCCGTTGATCGTCACGCTCATCGCCGTGACTTGCTGCGCCGGGCACATCCCGCCGGTCGGAGTGGTCACCGGAATCGACAGCGTACGGCCCGCGAGCTGGGCGCGGCCGATCGTGGTCGGCGCGTAGTCTGGCGCGAGGCCGTGACGACCGAACGCGCGCTGGATCGCGCAGAAGTGCGGCGTGCCGTTGCCGAGATCGCCGTCGTCGTCGTCCGCGATCAGCGCGGGCATGTAGCTGGTCGGAACGTCGGATGCGCGCTGCATCACTCCGACGAACACTTGCTCGGTCGCGCTCACGCCGGCATCGTGGCCGAGCTCGGAGATCAGCTCTTTGCGCAGGTCCCAGAGTGCGCCGCTGATGATCTCGCCGGTGATATGCGGATCTTCATCGGCGTCTTCGGGCCATACCCGCTCGTAACCGATCGGATCGATGTCGCGCAACGGCGCGTCGGTGTAATAAATGCCGCGGCCGACGCCGGAGTCCTCGTTGATGTTTGCCGCGTTGAAATCGGCGAGCCCCTCCGATAACCGCGCCTCGAACAAGCCCATCCCGGGGATGATCGAGTTGAAGTGGACGCAGTGGCCGAACTCGTGGAACACGACGTCGGCGAGCCGCCCGGTGTTCTGGCAGCTCGCGTCGGCGCGGAACAAGTGGACCGCGGTGCCGGTCGAGTACGCGTTGCAGGTCTGGGGGTCGTTGACGTAGAAATCTAGCGGCTGGGCGAGCCACGCGGCGAGCGCCGGCTCGTAGATCCGCGCGCGTGCCTTCGCGATCGTCGCGTAGACGTACGTCGACAGCTGCGAGTCGGCGAGCTCCTCGGTCGCGCGACTCCACGCGACGGTACCGCCCGGCTCGGCGTCGAGCATGTCGGTCACGGGGTCGCCGTCGTCATCGATCACGACGACCTGCGAGCCGGTCGCGCTCGGGATCGCGGTCGCGGCGGCAGCGCCGGCCCAGCTGAACGTGCCATCGGCGGCGGTCATGGTCGCGACGCCGTCGACCGTGAGGTTCGCGAGCTCGGCGGGGTACGCCATCCGCGGACCGGTCGCGTAGCGCACGCCGGCGTCGAACGTCAGGTTCCCGGTCGCGTACATGATCGTCGAGCGGCGGGCGAGCGGAGTACCGTCGGGCAACGCGTAGACGTCCCAGCGCTGCGACGGTGCGCGTGCGTCGAGCACGTCGACGACCGCGTACGAGATGTCATTCGGTCCGCGCACGAGCGGCAAGATCGCGCGCTCGCCGGTCGCGGTGACGGTCGCGTGATGGCCGGCCGCGGCGAGCCACCGCGTCGCGTTCGCCGAGGCCTGCGCGGACGCGCGCGGCGCGGCAGTCACGTGGACATCCGGCAACACCGACGACGACACCGCGAACAACCGGTCGCGCTCGAACACCACGCCGAGCTCGCCGCCGATCACGCGCGAGCCATTCACGACCTGGCGAAACCCGACCGTGCGTACCGCGCCATCGAGGCGGTTGCTGATCACCACGAGCTCGGCGCCCGGCGCGAGCACGTCGGCATGACCGGCGATGAACGCGCGCGCGGCACGTTCTGCGATCGCCGCGTCGGCGACCGCCCCGGGGACGTCGACATGACCTCCCGCCAGCGTGATCGCGACGCCGGTGTCGCGATCCCACATCGCGCGCCAGCCGGCCGTGGC
Organism: uncultured delta proteobacterium; assembly: GCA_963848295.1. GTDB lineage: Bacteria > Myxococcota_A > Polyangia > Haliangiales > Haliangiaceae > JABFXX01. The sequence goes on from CAWKDB010000010.1 coordinate 3,148,345, forward strand.
GAGCGGTGCGAACGCGGTCCTGGCCCGGGTCGGCGTCGCCTCGGTCACGCGTCGCCCATCGCGTACGGGCTTGCCCGCGACGACGAAGTCCGGCTCGTGCGGCGCGAAGCCGGCGAGCAAGACCGCGATCGCCGTGACGAAGCCGCGCATACCCGGGACCATCGCACGACTCCCTCCGTCCGAGCGCGACCGGTGTCACGTCGACCGCGGCGGTTGACTCGGGGCTACTTGCCGCCGAGCATCGTCGGATGGGGAAGCTCGGCCACGCGCTCGCGTTCGCTGCCTCGCTCGCGGCTTGCTCGAGCACGGGAGCGAACCATCCAGACGGTGCGGGCGGCGGCGGCGGCGACGCGACTCACGACGGCAGCGCGGGTGCGCTACCTGCCGGCTGGTTGTACACGACGGGCAACGCGATCGACGTCTCCGACGGCGCGGGAGGTGGCACGCCGTGGATGGGCCGCGGGGTGAACCTCGATGACATCTTCTTGTGCGGCTACAACTACATGTTGCTCGACGCCGATCCGGATCTGACGCTCGAGGCGATGCTCGGGGAGCTGATGACCGACTGGAAGCCGAGCTTCGTGCGGATCTCGCTCGGCATGGCGAGCTATCCCACGACCGTCAGCTGGCTCGCGGATCCGGCGCAATACAAGGCGCCGATGACCGCGGTGATCACCACGATCGCGAGCACGCCGGGCGTGCACGTCCTCGTCACGTTGCGCAGCGACGCGTCGATGACCGACCACGACACCGGTGACCCCGAGCCAACCGGGCTCCCGTCCGATAGCACGACGACCCCGGACGCCAGCGCGTTCCCGAACGGCACCGATCCGGTCTACGTCGCGCTCGTCGACAGCTTCGCGAGCTCCGGCGCGGTCATGTTCGGGATCTCGAACGAGCCGGGCGGCACGCAGGTCGATGCTGCGACGATCTCGGCGGCGATGAGCCACGCGGTCGGCACGATCCGCGCCGAGGAAGACCGGCTCGGCGTCCCGCATCACATCGTGTCGGTCCAGGGCACCGGCTACACGAGCGACGTCGGCGGCTACGACACGACGCCGCTGCCGTACGACAACGTCGTCTACGAGGTCCACGGCTATCCGCCGCCGACCGCGGGCTACACGTACGAGCATATTCCCGTGATCCTCGGCGAGTACGGAGACCTCACGGCCGACGACTCGGCGGCGTTCTACACCGATGTCGAGACCAAGGGCATCCCGAACCTCGCGTGGGACTTCGAGTCCTACAGCGACTGCATGCCGGATCTGCTGGTGGTCAACGACAGCGACTCGGACCTCGAGCCGACGCCGTGGGGGGCGATCGTGAAGGCATACCTGACCGACCACGCGATGTAACTGTTACGACGTTCGTGGAATGACCGCGCCCGCGACGATGGTAGCGTCGACACCGTGAAGCTGACCCGCGCGCTCGCCCTCGCCTGCCTGCTCTCGCTCGTCGCCGCGTGCAGTAAGCACGACGATGCCAAACCGTCGCCCGCCGCCGCGCACGCCGCCGAGCCGGCCGAGAAGGCGAAGGCCGAGCCCACCGGCCCGGTGCCACCTCAGATCGAGGACGCGATCACCCAGGCGAACGCGAGCCACAAGCCGCTCGTGCTCGAGTTCTACACGTCGTGGTGTAAACCGTGTCAGGAGTTCGCGAAGACGACGCTGGTCGACAAGCGCGTCGAAGCCGCGCTCGGCGACGTCATGTTCGTGCGCTACAACACCGAGGTCGCGCCCGGCATCGCGGCGGGCTCGCGCTACAAGGTCTCGTCGTTTCCGACGTTCATCACCGTCGACAAGCAGGGCGAGGTCGTGCGCCAGACCAGCGGGATGGAGATGGGCGAGGCCGGCGTCAGAACGTTCCTCGCGATGATCAGCGACGCTCGCCTCACGACCCGCGACGAAGCCGAAGTGCGCGCCGAGCTCGGTGCGAAACCGAAGGATGCCGGCGTCGAGCTCTCGGCGGGTCGGTGGTACGCCGATCACGGCCGGACGTCCGACGCGGTGCAACAGCTCGACGCGGTCGCGGCGAATCCGTCGGCCACCGCGGCGCAACGCGCGGAATCGACCTCCACCGCGAAGCGCCTGCGCCGGCTCGCGCTGTGGAAGCAGCAACTCGTCGCGGAGAAGCTCGACGCCGCCAGGGCCGCGCCGGGATCGATCGGCGAGCGCGATCTCGAGATCGCGACCGTCGACTCGGGCGCGTCGCCCGCCGACATCCACGCGGTGTTCGCGAAGGTGTTCGCGGCGCAGACCGATCCGTCGGTCGTCAACGGATTGCTCTATGTCGCGCTCGCCGCCGGCGCGAAGGACGAGGCGCTCGCCGCGGCCAAGCAAGTCCTGGGCGCGAGCAAGGATCCGGGGCAGCTCGATACGCTCGCCGAGTGCTTCCACGTCCACGGCGACCACGCCGACGCGCTGCGCGTCGAGGACCAAGCGATCGCGCTGTCGGGCGGCAAGAACCCGGCGCTCGCCGAGAATCGCGCGCGGTTCGCCAAGGGCGAAGGCGATTCCAACGAAGTCATCGGCCACCACGCCGACGTCGCGAAGCTGTGGCAGCGCCTCGATCACGTCGAGGACGAGCCGGCGCCGGACTTCAGCAGCGGCATGCCCGCCGGCTTTCCGCCGCCGGGGGCCCACGTCATCAACCTCACCCCGCCGATCTAGCGTAGGCGATCCGGTTCGAATCGCGGCTACGCGCGCGCGATCGGCGAGGCCTTGACGCCCTTCGCCGGCTTCTTCGCGGCGTGCTTGCCGTTCGTCGCGTGGCCGTTGCCGGCGTGCGCGTGGCCCTTGAGCTTCTCGATCAGCGGCGTCTTCTCCCACGTGAAGTCGGGGAGCTCGCGGCCGAAGTGGCCGTACGCCGCGGTGCTGCGGAAGATCGGCCGGCGCAGGTCGAGCTCCTGGATCAGCATGCCGGGGCGCGCGTCGAACGTCGCGAGCACGGCCTTGGTCAGCTTGTCGTCCGACACGATACCGGTCCCGAACGTATCGACGAGCATCGACACCGGCTCGGCGACGCCGATCGCGTACGCGAACTGAACCTCGCAACGGCGGGCGAGCCCCGACGCGACGACGTGCTTCGCGATGTAGCGCGCGTAGTACGCGGCCGAGCGATCGACCTTGCTCGGATCCTTGCCCGAGAACGCGCCGCCTCCGTGGCGAGCGTAGCCGCCGTAGGTGTCGACGATGATCTTGCGGCCGGTGAGGCCGGTGTCGCCCTGCGGGCCGCCGATGACGAACCGGCCGGTCGGGTTGACGTGAAACTTCGTCTTGCTCGAGATCAACTTCGCCGGAACGATCGGCTTGATCACGAGCTCGCGGATCGCTTCCTCGATCGTCTTGTGCTTGACCTTGTCGTCGTGCTGCGTCGAGACCACGATCGCCTCGATCCCGGTGGCGATGCCGTCGTCGTAGCGGACCGAGACCTGGGTCTTGCCGTCCGGCCGCAGCCAGTCGATGCCCTTGAGCTTCTTCTTGCGAACCTCGGCGAGCTTCGCGGCGAGCTGGTGCGCCAGCTGGATCGGCAGCGGCATCAGCTCCTTGGTCTCGTCGCACGCGTAGCCGAACATCAGGCCCTGATCGCCGGCGCCTTGCTTCGTCGGATCGCCGCGATCGACGCCCTGCGCGATGTCGGGCGACTGGTGCTCGACCGCGACCATGACGGCGCACGTGTCGGCATCGAAGCCCATGTCCGAGCTCGTGAACCCGATGTCGCGAACCGCGGTGCGCACGATCTTCTGGAAGTCGAGCGTCGCCTTCGTCGTGATCTCACCGGCGACCAGCACGAAGCCGGTCTTCGCGACCGTTTCGCAAGCGACCCGGCTGAGTGGATCGACCGCCAGGCACGCGTCGAGGATCGAGTCCGAGACGGCGTCGCACAGTTTGTCGGGATGGCCTTCGGTGACCGATTCAGAGGAGAACAGATGGCTCGCCATAGATGGGCGGGACTATTCAGGGAAGCGGTTCGGCTGTCAACGCAAGGATCGAGGTACTCTAAGCCTTAGATGCGCCAACTGTTGTTAAGCGCCGTCGGGGTCGCGCTCGTGGTCACAGGTCTCGGAGCCTGCGGCGGCGCCCCGCCCGATGCCGAAACGAGGCGTGATCGAAGGCGATATCGGGACGTGGAAGTACCGACGATATCAGCCAGTCCTCGACGTCGAGGTCTGGGTGGAGAACAACAAGGCCGAGGCGTACACCGCGAGCTACATCGCCGGCGACGCCGAGAAGCGCGGCCGTGTCGAGGATAAAGACGTCGTCAGCGTATTTGTTACGAGATACGAGAAGAACGACGGCGTGCTGCGGGAGAGCGTCAAGCTCGCCCGCAGGCTCGCGGCCGAAGACGGCTACCAGGTCGAAGAGGACAAGATCGCAGGCGCGCGCGCCTTCACGATCGTGGGTCACGGCGAAGCATGGGTGATGTGGGCGGCGAAGAACCACGTCGTCAAGGTCGGCGGCCGCGGTCACTCCGACGTGCCGAAAGAGCTGATCTCGAGCTACGCGGCGCGCTATCCGTCGGCGATCCCCGGCGGTGCGCTCGAAGGCCCGCTGCCGCCGGGGCCGGACAACGTCGGGCCCAAACAACCCGACAAAGACGCATACGACCCCAACAACCCGAAGGCCGATCTCGATCGCTACGATCCGAAGAAAGCGAAGATCAAGAAGGACGAGGTCGACAAGCCGGCGGACGAGGAGCTGACGCCGACCGACTCCTCGCACGACCAGGACAAGGACGACGACTCGAAGGCCAAAGCCAAAGGCAAGTCGAAGTCCAAGTCGAAGTCGAAGTCGAAAACCAAGGCCAAGCCGAAGTCGGACGACGACGAAGACCAGTAACGTGTTGCGGCAATTTCGCGCGGGCACACCTGACGCCGCAGGGTTGCTCGATCGCTCGACGCGGTTCGCCGATGGCGTCGACGACGCGGTGTCGGCGATCTTGCACGACGTGCGCACGCGCGGCGACGAGGCGGTCGCCGACTACACGCGGCGGTTCGACAATCGCGAGCCGCCCTACGAGCTGACGGTCGCGGCGCGCGATGCGCTCGCCGATCGCGTCTCGGCGCCGGTGTCGCGCGCGCTCGAGCTCGCGGCGGCGCGCATCCGCTCGTTTCACGAGTGCCAGGTCGATCACGACCTCGACGTGACGCTCGACGGCGTGCGGCTCGAGCTGCGCGGCACACCGCTCGCGCGCGTCGGCTTGTACGTACCGGGCGGCACCGCGCGCTATCCCTCGAGCGTGCTCATGACCGCGATCCCGGCGGTCGTCGCCGGGGTCGGCGAGATCGTGATGGTGACCCCGGGCGCATCGCCCGAGGCGATGGCGGCGGCGCGACTCGCGCGGGTCGATCGCGTGTTCGAGCTCGGCGGCGCGCAGGCGATCGGGGCGCTCGCGTTCGGCACGCAGAGGATCCCGCGCGTCGACAAGATCGTCGGGCCGGGCAATGCGTGGGTCGCGTCCGCCAAGCGCCAGGTCTACGGCGAGGTCGACATCGATTCGATCGCCGGCCCGTCCGAGGTGCTGATCCTCGCCGACGGTGACGCGCCCGCCGCGTGGATCGCCGCCGACTTGCTCGCCCAGGCCGAGCACGATCGCGAGGCGCGCGCGGTCCTGGTCACGACGTCGGTCGCGCTCGCCGCGGCGGTCGATCGCGAGCTCGTGCGTCAGCTCGCCGACTTGCCGCGGCGCGACATCGCCGAGCACGCGGTGCGCAACCACGGCGCTGCCGTGATCGTCGATTCGATCGACGGCGGCGATCGCGTTCGCGAACGCGTTCGCACCCGAGCACCTCGAGCTCCAGCTCGACGATGCGCGCGCGGTCGCGGCGCGGTGCACGACCGCCGGCGCGATCTTCATCGGCCGGTACTCGTCGGAGGCGGCCGGTGACTACGTCGCCGGCGGTAACCACGTGCTGCCGACCGGAGGTGCCGCGCGCTACGCCTCGCCGCTCGGCGTCGCCGACTTTCGCAAGCGCACGCGGTCATCGAGTACAGCGCGGCCGCGGCCGCGGCCCACGCCGATGCGATCGCGATCCTCGCCGATGCCGAGGGCCTCGCCGCGCACGGTCGCTCCGCGCTGCTGCGCAAGGAGTCACCGTGAGCTCCGATGATCGGACGCGCGATCTCGGGCCGCTCGCGGCGCGCGTGCCCGCGGCGTTGCGCGCGATCGCCGCCTATCACGTGCCGCAACCGCCGCAGCTCCGCGCGAAGCTCGATGCGAACGAGCTGCCGTACGCCATGCCCGCCGAGCTCCGGGCTCGCCTCGGCGCGGCGCTCGCCGAGGTCCCGATCGAGCGCTATCCAGATCCGGCAGCGCGCGAGCTCCGCGCCGTCGTCGCGGCCCAGCTCGGCGTCGCCGGCGATCAGCTGACGTTCGGCAACGGCTCCGACGAGCTGATCGCGCTGCTGTGCTCGGCGTTCGGCCCCGAGACCCGGGGCGAGCCCGGGTCTCTCCATTCCGGGGGCGGCGTGCTCTATCCCGTGCCGAGCTTCGTCTACTACCGGCTCGCCGCGGTCGCGCGCGGGGTCGCGCATATCGAGGTGCCACTCGATGCGCGGTTCGAGCTCGATGAGCCCGCGATGATCCGCGCGATCGAGACGCATCGGCCGGGCGTCGTGTTCCTCGCGCTGCCGAACAACCCGACCGGCACGTTGTGGCGGATGGAGTTCGCGCTCGAGCTCGCGGCGCGGTTTCGCGACGTCGCGATCGTGTCCGACGAGGCGTACCTCGCGTACAGCGGGCGCACGGTGCTCGCGGAGCTCGGCGCGCATCCGAACTTGATCATCATGCGGACGCTGTCGAAGCTCGGCATGGCCGGACTGCGCGTCGGCTACTCGATCGCATCGCCCGCGATCGCCGGGCTGCTCGAGCGCGTTCGTCCGCCGTACAACGTCAGCGCGCTCGATCAGGCGGCGGCGGTGTTCCTGTTGCGCGAGGCGTCCGCGTGGTGCGCCGCTCGCGCTGCCGACGTCGTCGTCGAGCGAGGTCGCTTGGCGACGGCGCTCGCCGCGCTGCCCGGGGTCGAAGTATTCTCGAGCGCCGCGAACCTCGTGCTGATCCGATTCGCGGGCGCGGCCGTAGCCCATCAGATGCTCGCTGATCGCGGGATCTCGGTGCGGTCGTTTGCGGTCGGACCGGGTCCGCTCGTAGACTGTCTGCGAGTGACCGTAGGAACTCCGGAGCAGAATTCACAGCTGGTCGCCGCGCTGACTGACTGGGGTCGTTTGCCATGAGGTGGGGTGCCGAGTCTCAGATCGTGCGTGCGTCACGAGGCTACCCGCTGATTTTCAAGGGTTTTGCGGGTTCCGTTGGGGTGCTCTGGCCTTTGCATGACCCTTCCTTTACAACGGAGCTTGCGCCTTGAGAGGTATCGCTAAAGCCGCGTGGTTGACGGTGTTGATCGCGCTCGGCGCGTGCGATGTCGGCGTCTTTGGCGCGACCGACGGCGGTGGTGGTGGTGGTGGTGGCAGCGATGGCGGTAGCAACTGTGCGGCGCTGGTCAGTCCGGCGACGCCCGAGCACGATCATATCGACGGCACCGGGACGCACGCGAACATGGCGTGTCTCGCCTCCGGCTGTCACGGGACCACGCCGGGCGCCGGCGGTGGCTTTGCGTTCGCCGGCACGATCTACACCGACTCGACCGGCACCACTCCGCTCGGCGGCGGCACGGTGACCGTGACTGCGGGCAGCACGACGATCAGCGCGGTATCCGACGCGGCCGGCAACTTCTACTACATGACCGCGGCGACGATGCCGCTGCCCGCGAACACCGCGAGCACGACGTGTCCGACGGCGGCGGCGATGGCGGTCCAGATCGACATGAACGGCGCAGGCATCGGCAGCACCGGCGGCGACTGCAACGCGTGCCACACCGGAACGCCGACCGCCGTGCAGACGCTGAAGCTGTACCAGTAGCGGCTAGTCACCCGACCGACGGCACTTCCGGCGGCAACTGCAACGGTTGCCACACGGCGAAGGGCGGCGGCACGACGTCGCCGCTCTATCAGGCCGGCACGATGTAGCGCTATTCGAGCTACTTCTTCTTGCGCACCGCGATCAGGCGCGCGTACGCCTCGGCCGCGACCTGACAGATCTGGCGCAGCTCCTCGAGCTGCTCGGTCGTCATCTCGTCCGGCCCATGGCCGTAGAGCACGTTGACGACGCGCTTGCCGATCACGATGACACCGGCGGCTGCGAATCGCGGTTCGGCGCACTCGAGCACTTTGTAGAGATAGGTCGTGACGGTCGACGGCGTGACCGAGCCGTGCGCGACGCCGGTGTCCGAGGCGATCGCCGCTTGCAAGATCGACGGTGCGTCGAACGGAATCAGGATGTGCTCGACGTTCGCGATCCCGGGCAAGTCGCCGAGGGCCTTCCAGCCGAACGCCATCTGATCGCGGACCGAGAACAGCACCGCGGCCTCGAACACGCCGGAGGCATAGCCGAGCAAGACCTCGACGATCTTGTTGCGCTCGGTCAGGCTCGCGAGCTCGGCGATCGCGGTCGGCGGATCGATCGGCGGCGGCCGTTCGCGCGCGATCTCCGGGGCCTCGTGCGGTGGTTGCGAAGGCCGATGCGGCCGCACCGCTTTCGCGGCCTCGGCGGGCGCCGCGTCATCGGCATCGAGGGTCTCGAGGAGGTCCTCGGCGTCGAGCTCGAGCGATTCGGAGTCATCGAACGCCACGACGCGCGAGCTGCGCAGCCGCGGCTTCGGCCCCGGCGCCGCGACGAGCGCGGCTGGCACCGGCGGCAACCCGGGCAGCGGCGGCGCGGGCAAGCCGGCGTCGATCGCGCTCTCGTTGCCACGCGGCGAGTCACCGAACCGGGTGAACCGCGCGGGGCGCGCCACGCCGTAATAGCGCTCGATGTAGTAGTAGATCCGGACCTCGGGCGCGACCCGCGGCAGTACGCGATAGCCGGTGAGCTGGGCGAGGGCATCGAGGCTCGCGAAGTCGTGCGGATCCTCGACCGCGGCGATCAGCTGGCGGTCTTGCAGCACGAGCGGCACGCACTTGAACTTGAACGCGTGCGCGGGCTGGAGCAGCCGGACCGCCGCTCGCTTCGCGCGTTCGAGCATCGCGCCGGTCGCGATCGGGATCCCGAGCTCGAGCCCCAGGTAGACGGTCAACGCCTCGAGATCGACCATCCCGTGCTCGACCAGCACCGTGCCGAGTCGGCCGCCGTCATGGGCTTGCGCCGCGAGGGCCTGCTTGAGCTGCACCTCCGTCAAGCGTCCGTCGCGGACGAGCATCTCCCCCAGTCGCATCGCTCGCGCGACGTTAGCATGGGCCCGCGAGCGGCCACATTTTGTGACGACGACGCACCGTGCTATGTCGGTTAGGTGCGAAACCGCGCGACTCGATGTCCTGGGCTCGTCCCCGGATGTCAGCATCGCCGAGTGGCGATGTGGCTGGTGGTCGTGGCCAGCAGCTGTCGTGGCTCGGAGCCGTCGCACCAGCCGTCGGGGCGACCGGAGCCAACCTCGGCGCAAGAGCCGACGGCGGTGGCGGCCCGGCCCGACTTCCCGGAAGGCACGCGGTCGCTGACCCTGGTCCGCACGGTCGGCGTTCGGCTCGAGCCGGGCGACGATGCCAAGCGGATCGGCACGGTCGCGATCGATACGCGCGTCGCCTGGACCCGGACCGCGGCAGGCAAGGGCTGCGGCAAGAACTGGGTCGAGATCCAGCCTCGCGGCTGGATCTGCGGCGACTACGTCACCGCGAGCAAGCTCGTGCCGTACGGCCAGGAGGTGCCACAGCTCGAGCGCGGCGAGATCGTGCCTGGCACTTACGGCAAGGTCACCGGCGCGAGCTCGGTGACGTACTTGCTCGAGAAACCGAAGATCAAGCCCAAGAAGTCGAGGCACGACAAGCATCCGGTGACCTCGCCCAAAGACGTGGACGACGATCCGAAGCTGCCGCGCATGGTCGAGAACCAGCCGTTGATCGGTTCGATGAACGTGCGCGAGTACGACGCGCTCACGGTCGGTGGCAAGCTGTACTGGAAGATCAGCCACCGCGACAAAGACAACGACTACGTGCTCGCGAGCGCGATCACGAAGCACGTGCCGTCGAAATGGCGCGGTACTCGACTCGGCGATGACACCGGCTGGGGCGTGCCGTTCGCGTGGGTCACCCCGCGCGGCGGCGGCGTCACGGCATGGACGATGGTCAAGCCGAACGGAGGCGGTGTCGTGCGTCAGCTCGCGGCGCGAACGCCGGTGCCGGTGCTCGAGACCGCGAGCGATGCGCAGCAACATCCGATCGCGTATCGGGTGAGCGACAAGGAGTGGATCGCGGCCGGCGATGTCCGCGTATTCGAGCCAGCGCCGCCGCCCGAGACCCTGATCCCGGGCGAGCGCTGGATCGACGTCGATCTCGACGACCAGATCCTCGTCGCATTCGAAGGCGAGACGCCGGTGTACTCGACGCTCGTCTCGTCGGGCGCCAAGGATACGCCGACCGAAACCGGGATCTATCGCGTCTGGATGAAAGAGTCGGAGGCCGACATGAAAGGCCTCAACGGCGAGGATCCGTACTCGGTCGCGACCGTGCCGTGGACCGAGTTCTTCAGCCCGGAGAAAGGCCTGGCGCTGCACACCGCGTACTGGCACGACCAGTTCGGCAAGGCGCGCAGCCACGGCTGCATCAACCTCGCGCCGCGCGACGCGCGCTGGCTCTACTTCTGGAGCGACCCGCAAGTGCCGCCCGGGTGGACGATGACCGCAGGCGTCGTCGAACTGCCCGGCTCGATCGTGCGAGTCCGATCGAAAGCCGATCCCAACCCGGCGATCAAAGGCTACGCAAAGAAAGTCTACGAGGCGCGCCTCGCGCCCAAGTGATGGTGACGCTGTCTCTTTTGTCACCTTGCGCTCGATCGACCGATCCGCTAAGTGATGGTGACGCTGTCTCTTTTGTCACCTTGCGCTCGATCGACCGATCCGCTATCGCCGCGTAGTTCAAGCGAATTCCCTGGGGACGCTGTCTCTTTTGTCCACTTGCGCTCCGAGGTGCCGGCACGACGGGCACGACGGCGCACGCCCGAACCGATGACGTGATGCGATTCGGGGCCCGCATGGCTCTAGTCGTGATGATGGGTTGTGGCTCGACATCGCCGCCGATCGTGCCAACTGGCATCGTCGTTGCGGCGGGCGGTGCGGGCGCGACCGGACCAACTGTTGACATCGGCTTGCGAAGCGCGTGCCTGTGAGCGAGCAAAGTGACAAAAGAGACAGCGTCCCCAGCGAAATCGCTTAGATAACCGGACGATCCGTGTCGCGCTCGATCGCGCAAGTTGACAAAAGAGACAGCGTCACCAGGCTAGGGGCAGCCGCCGCGCTTCGACCGCATCGAGCGCGCGGACGAGCGCTGCGTCGAAGACGTCGGCGAGGGTGTCGCGCGAGACGCGGTAGAGGGTCGGCGCGGTCGGGTCGTACGCGCACGAGTAGTCGGGGTAGTCGTCGGAGATCATGATCGCGCCGTCGCCGAAGGTCAGCGGGAACAGGCGGCACACCGCCGGCTTCGTGCCGCGAAAGTCCCAGCCCGCCTCGAGCGACGCGCGGTGGATCGCACAGCCGCGGCCATCGTGCGAGAGGAAGAGGCAGCCGTCGCCGAGCACCGCGGTGCGCACCATCGTGCCGGATGGCATGTCGGGATCGATCTCGGGCTCGCTCTCGTCGAACCACGGCAGGTCGCGCGCGGCGTCGGACAGCACGGCGCGGATCGAGTCTTTGCGCACGAGGATCTTGTCGCGCTCGAACAGATCGACATCGGCGCCGTATTGGCAGCACGCATCGAGCTTCGTCGCGCGGCCCTTGTTCTCGAGCTTGCACGTGTGAGTCATGCAATCGGCGACCACGCGATGCGTGAAGATCTTCGGATCGACGCGGCGGAACCGCGCGTGGTCGAGCTCGATCATTCGGCGGCGGACCTTAGCAGCTCGGCGAGGTCGTAACGGCTGCCATCACCGCCCGCTTCGCGATCGACCGCGAGTAGGAGCGCGGATAGCGTCTCTTGATCGAGGATGCAATCCGCATCGGCCGCCGCGGGTCCAGTTCGGGTGAAGTTGCGAAAGCACGCCTGAACGATCGGCAGGCCATGTTCACGCAACCGGATCGGGGCGCCGTGCGACCGACACACCAGCGGGCGAGCCGCATAGATCGCGCACCGACCCGCCGGATCGAGTGCCGCACAGCGGTCCGCCGGTGCCGCCGCGGCCTGGCTGGCGAGCGCCCGGCGATCCAGCTCCGCCCACGCCTCGAGCTCGGCGCGGATGGCCGCAGCCTCTACCCCGGTCACGGTCAGCCGCGTATGACAGCAGTCCGAGCAACCGGACGAGCACTGCAAGTCGCGGGTGTGCCTCGCTTCTACGCGAGAGAAGAAGCCATCGACCTTCGCTGTTAGGAGCTGCCAACGCGACATCGTACGCAGTCTACCCTCTACCCTCGCCATGGACCTCAACGACATCGTCGTGTTCACCAAAGTGGTGGAGACCAAGAGCTTCACCGGCGCGGCCGAGCTGCTCGGTCTTCCCAAGTCGACCGTCAGTCGCAAGCTCGCTCAGCTCGAGGAGCGACTCGGTGTTCGGCTCGTCCAGCGAACGACGCGCAAGCTCGCCCTGACCGACATCGGCGAGGCGTACTACGCGCGTTGCAGTCGGATCGTGTCGGACGCCGTACAAGCCGAGCTGCTCGTCACCGACATGCAGGCATCGCCTCGCGGCCGGCTGCGTGTCACGGCGCCGATCGATTTCTCTGCGCGTCACATCGGCGGCCTGATCGCCGAGTTCAACTCGCTGCACCCCGAGGTCAACATCGAGCTCGAGAGCACGAACCGGGTCGTCGATCTGATCGAAGAGAGCTTCGATGTCGCGGTGCGGTTCGGACCGATGCCCGAGTCGACTCTGATCGCGCGCCGACTGTGCAGCATCCACATGGTGTTGGTCGCCGCGCCATCGTACCTCGCGAAGCGCGGCACGCCGATGCATGCGGAAGATCTCGATCAGCACGATCGCTTGCTGTTCACGCCGGGCGCGCGCAATCAGACCTGGACGCTTGCGAACGGCGAGGCGACCTACGAGTTCGGCAGGCCCGCGCGGTTTGCGAGCAACAACTACGGGGCGCTGCGCGACGTCGCGATCGCCGGCGGTGGCATCGCGGTGTCGACCGACTTCATGGCCGCGCACGACATCGCGACCGGCATGCTCGTTCGCGTGCTGCCGCAGTGGCGATCGCAGGGCACCGAGGTTCATGCGGTCTATCCCGCACGTCAGAATCTACCGCCGCGCCTCACATTGTTTCTCGATCATCTCGCGAAATCGCTGAATCCGCCGCCCTGGCTGAGATAAAACGCGAGGCAATGACGATCACGCTCGACGAGATCGAAGACGCCGCCAACGAGTACTTGGTCCCGATCGGGCTAAAGGTCCTGCTCGCGCTCGCGATCTTCGTGTTCGGACGCATGCTCGCGCGCGCGCTGTGGAAGGCGATCGATCGCGTCCTCGAGCGCAGCAAGATCGATGTCTCGCTGCGGCAATTCCTCGGCGACGTGGCCTACGCCACGCTGTTAGTCGCGGTCGTCATCGCCTCGCTGGACACGGTCGGCATCAAGACCACCGCGATCGTCGCCGTCCTGGGCGCCGCTGGCCTCGCGGTCGGGCTCTCGTTGCAGGGCTCGCTGTCGAACTTCGCGGCCGGCGTGATGTTGATCGTGCTGCGCCCTTACAAAGTCACCGACCTCGTGATGATCGGCAAGTACCTCGGGCGGATCGACGCGATCAAAGGCTTCTATACGGTCCTCATCACCGCCGACAACCGTGAGATCACGATCCCGAACGGCCAGATCATCGCCGCGCCGATCGAGAACTACAGCGTGCTCGGCCGGCGTCGTGTCGATCTGCTCGTCAACGTCCAGGCGACCGACGTCGCGAAGCTGCGCGCGCTGCTCGAAGCGGCGCTCGCCGGTGACGATCGGATCGCGACCTCGCCGGCTGCCACGATCGACATCGCCGAGGTCGCCGACACCGGGATCAAGCTCTACGTTCGGCCGTGGACGACCGCGGACAACTACGCGAAGGTCGCGGCCGAGACGATGGACAAGATCAAAGACGCGCTGCTCGCCGCGACGATGAAGTTCAGCGTCGTGCTGCAACCCGGCGCTTAGCCGGCGGCGCAGCCAACGACCGCGGCAGCACGTGGACCGGGCGCAGCTTGCGCAAGTCGTCGAGCCATTCGCCGTCCGCGGTCGACTTCGTGGTCAACATCATCACTTCGATCCGCAGGATCGCGATCGACATCGCGCACAGCAGGGCTTGCACGCTGTCGGCGCCGTACAGCGTGATCGGACCGACGACGAGCCTGCCGCGCATCGACAGCTCGACGTTGCATGCCCACGCGAGCCCATCGGCGACCGGCGCGAACACGCGCAGGCGCAGGGGCGTGGTCTTGCGCGCGCGCACGAGCGGGATCACGCGTTCGATGAACAGCTTCATACGCTGCGCAAGGCTCCGTAGGCCAAACATGCCCAGCCGGCGAGAAATGCGAGGCCGCCGATCGGCGTGATCGCACCGAGGATCTTCACGTCGGTGAGCGCGAGCGCGTACAGGCTGCCCGAGAACACGACGATCCCGGCTTGAAAGATCCAGCCCGCGATCACCGCGCCGCGCACCGCGAGCGACGCGGCGAGCAACATCGCGAGCGCGTGATACATCTGATACCGCGCCCCGGTCTCGAACACCTCGAGCGCGTGCGCCTCGATCCGGTCTTTGAGCCCGTGCGCGGCGAAGGCACCGGCAGCGATCGCGATCGCCGCGTTGATCGCGCCGGCGGCGACGAGGCTGCGCGAGGTCACGGCGCGACTGTACCGCGTGCCGCGAAAAACCGCAGAGCTCGGCGCCCATTCGTGCGTTGATGGGGCAATGAGGGTCTACGTCGTCGCGTTCGTCTGCTCGGCGGCCACCGCTCACGCCGCACCGAGCCCGATCGGCCGTTGGAGCATGAACCTCGAGCTGCACTACGAAGCGTACCCGACGATGGAGATGAACATCGATCGCACCCTGGTCGGCGCGGCGTGGTTCGAGCTCACCGCGAACGGCCGCGTCGCCGGCTGCCTCGGCCAGCACGCGATCGAAGATGTCCGGGTCGGCAAGTACCAGCCACCCGACTACAAGGATCGTCACGACCATCGCGACACACGCTCGTTGCGCGCGCTCACCGGCCGGTGGACCGCGACCGCGACCGGCTTCGATCTCGAGCTCACTGCTGCGAGCTGGAACAGCTGTACGTTGTCGCCCACCGCGACATTCGATCCTCAGATCAGGCTGCACTGCGCCGCCGTGACTCGGCTCGGCAAGGCAACGGTGGATTGCACGCGATCGAACGGCGGAGACATCGACGGCATCGGCATCCGGCTCGCGACGCCACCGGACTCGACGAATCCGATGTCCGACCCGCGAGGTGACTCGATGCTCCTCGGCCGCGCCCCCGGGCTGCGCGTCAAGGTCGACCAGAACGCGCACACCCAGATCCCGAGGATCATCACGACGGTGGGTGCGACCACGCTCGCCGAAGCCGACTTCGTGACGCCGCACCCGTGAGACGCCGGTGCTGGGCCTTTGCGGTCACCTCGCCGGTCAAACGGCGTTAGCCCGCGCGCAACACCAGCGCGAGCAGCGCGATGCTCGCCGCGATCGCGACGAAGGCGACGAAGAAAGCCGAGTTGCTCATCGCCCATGGCTCGGTCTGGCCTATGTTCAGCTGGCGATCCCGCATTCGCTCGCCCATGTCGCGGGTCTCTGTCTTCATCAAGCGCAGCTGGGACACTGTCATCCAAAAATTTTCGGTGATCCGCCACGCGATCGCCAATTCCAGGGTGACGCTGTCTCTTTTGTCAACTTGCGCGCCGGCACCACCGCGCCAACCTCACGCGATCTAAGCGATCTCGTGGGACGCTGTCGCTTTTGTCAACTTGTGCGGTCGCCCCCTGCGGATTCCCGCAGCCATAGCCCCCTGCGGATTCCCGCAGCCATATCTAGCCGCAGACCGGGCCATGGGTTCGCGCGTTACGACGCCATGCGCCTCGCGAGCTTGATGGCGGTAGGCCTCGGTGCGATCGCGTCGCGTGCCGCGCTCGCGAATTCGAGCGCGTCCGCGATCGGCGAGCGCTGGAGCATGAGCCTCGAGCTGCGCCACGGCACGTACATCGGGATGGAGCGCCACATCGCGACCGCGATCGACGGAGTCGCGTGGTTCGAGCTCGCGCCAGACGGTACCGCCCGCGGGTGCGTTGCCCGACATCAGAACCGACACGGAACCGAGAGCCACTTCGTCTCCTATGATCACGAGGATCACGACAACCACGACGACGATCGCGATCTGCTCGCGCTGAAGGGCCGGTGGAGTCGCAGCGACGGGCAACTCGACTTGGCGTTTACTGCTGCGAGCTGGAACGGCTGCATGCTCGCTGCCGCGACGTTCGACCCTCACGAACGGCTGCGGTGCACGGTCGCAGCTGCAGCGCAGAACTTTCCTTGGGGTACGCTCGTATGCGAGAACGGCAAGGACGACCCGTTCGAGCTCGGCATTCATCTCGACGCCAAGCCTGAGGATTGGAGCCCGGGATCGTCGCCGTCGGGCCTGTCGTTCATTCTCGGCCCGGCGGCCGGCGTACACGTGCGGGTCGCTCAGGGAAGCGGTGACCGGATCCCGGCGATCGAAGTTCGAGTGGGCGCTGGATCGCTGCGCGAAGCCGACTTCAAGGCCGGCTCGGCGCACATCGTGGATGGTGTTGCACCGTCTCGGTGGCAGTGAGCGCCACAGCGCGATCCCGGCCGCGTAAGGTGACAATAGAGACAGCGTCCCCAGGACATCGGCTTAGATCACGGGACGTTATCCGGCTGGCGTCGGCGCACAAGTAGACAATAGAGACAGCGTCCCCAGTGCGACGTCCGCGATGCCTTCGTGCTCGGCTACTCGGATCGGAAGGTCGAGGAACGCGCCGATGGTCTCGATGTTGGTCGTCGCGTGCAGCGACAGCGGGGCGAGGGTGCGAAACCGGCCACCGCCGGCGACGGCCATCGGCAAGAGGAGCTGATCGGCGCAGTGCTCGCCGACGGGGACGCCGGCTTCCAGGAAGTCTTCGAGCTCGTCGAGCGCGTCGTCGGCGACATCTTCGGCAGGATAGCCCTTGCGCCCGTGCGACGTGCACAGCTCGCGCGCGCCGCTGTCGAGCGTGACCTCGGCGAAGAACACGTTGTTCGGTCCAGCGTCGTCGAACGAGCGCAGCTCGCAGGTCGGCTGGTTCAGGCGTTCGCGCGCGACCGCGAGCTCGCGTTCGCCGACGTGACTCGGCAGCTTCGCGATGATCGCGACCGCGCGCCGCTCGACGACCGCGCCGGCGGCGACCACCTCGATCGGACGCAGCACGCTGCCCTCGGCGATGTCGACGATGATCTTCCCGCCGCCGGTCGGCATCAAGCCGTGGCGATCGAGCGTCAGCGTCAACTTCGCGCCCATCGCGGCCAGGTGCGGTGCCAAGACGCGGTCCAAGAATTCGAACGGTGGCGCGAGCGAGTTGTGCGTGCCGCCGGTGATCACGATCCGCAACGCGCGACCGCTCGCGATCGCGGGCACGAGCACGGTCTGCGCGACCAACACGGTCGAGCCGGCGCTGCCGATATCGATCGCCAGCTCGCTCGGCCGCGCGTCGCCCGGCGCGAACGCGAGATCTTGCGAATCGAGCTCGGCACCTTCGACTCGAGCGCCGCACAGTGCAGCGGCGGCCTCGACGCACGTGAGGTGCTGCCGCTGCAACCCGGGGCGCTTGCGCCCGGCGCGAATCCTGCGCAACCGGAGCTTGCGCCCGGTGATGATCGCGAGCGCGAGCGACGTGCGCAGCACTTGGCCGCCACCTTCACCGCGCGAGCCGTCGATCGTCACCGGTAATCGCATCGCTAGCCCTTCACGCACACGACTTGGCGCAGCTGGTGGACGACCTCGACGAGCTCGGCCTGCGCGGCCATCACGACGTCGATCGGCTTGTACGCCATCGGGGTCTCGTCGATCACGTCGGCGTCCTTGCGGCACTCGATGCCTTCGGTGGCGCGCGCGTGATCCTCGACGGTGAACCGCCGCTTCGCTGCGCCGCGCGACATCGCACGCCCGGCGCCGTGGCTGCACGAGCAAAACGATTCCGGGTTGCCCTTGCCGCGCACGATGAAGCTCGCGGCACCCATCGAGCCCGGGATGATGCCGAGATCGCCGAGCCGCGCCCGCACCGCGCCCTTGCGCGTCACCAACACGTCGGTGCCAAAGTGATGCTCGCGCGAGACGTAGTTGTGGTGACAGTTGACCGCGGTGTCACCGAGCTCGAACCGCGGCAGCTTCGTGCGCGCCGCCGCGATCACTGCGTCCATCATCAGCTGGCGGTTGGTCGACGCGAACTGCTGCGCCCACTCGACCGCGTCGACGTAATCCGCGAAGTGCCGGCTACCTTCGTCGAAGTACGCGAGGTCGCGATCCGGCAGGTTGCGCTGCAGGCGCTGCATGTCGCGCCTCGCGAGCTCGATGAAGTACGTGCCGATCCGATTGCCGACGCCGCGCGAGCCCGAGTGCAGCATGAACCACACGCGATCCGCTTCGTCGAGGCAGACCTCGATGAAGTGGTTCCCGGTGCCGAGCGTGCCGAGCTGGTTGACGTCGTTGCCTTGACCGACGCGCGGGTGCTTCGCGCTGATCGCGGCGTACGTCGCCTGCAGCGCCTGCCATGCCGCCGCGTTTGCCGCCGGTACGTCGTGCCATGCGCCGCGATCGCCGCGCCCGCCGTTGCGCGTCCGACCGTGCGGCACCGCCGCCTCGATCGCGGAGCGCACGGCCTTCAAGTCGTCCGGCAACTGGCTCGCCGCCAGCGTCGTCTCGACCGCCATCATGCCGCAGCCGATGTCGACGCCGACCGCCGCCGGGATCACGGCGCGCTCGGTCGCGACGACGCTACCGACGGTTGCACCGATGCCGAAATGGACGTCGGGCATCGCCGCGACGTGATGAAACACGATCGGCAGTCGCGCCGTATTCGCGAGCTGAGCTCGCGCCTGCGCTTCGATGTCCAGGCCGCGCGTCCATGCCTTGATCGGCACGCCGCCGGTTTCGATCAGCTCGTAGTCCATGACCGTTCCTTCGGCTGCCTTACCAGCCGGTCGCCGCGAACGCCCCTCGGCTCGCGATCGCAAGACTTCTACGCGAACGCTCGGCGGCTCGCAAGCCTGTTCGCGGAACTGGCCCAAACCACGAGCATCACGCGCGGCGTCTGGGCTGTCCGAGCCGTGCGGCGAGGTAGTGACGGAGCATGACCTTGGTCTCTTCCAGGATCGCTTTCGCCGCGGCGGGCTGCGCGCGTTGCGACACGAACAACATCGTCGCGACCGTGGTCACGATCATCGTCGCGACGAGCTGGCGCTCGGCCGGTGCCAGCGCGCGCGCGATCCCGCCGAGCTTGCCGGCGACCTGGGCCACGATGAAGTGATGCAGCGCGGTGTCGGTCTCGGCGTAGAGGCCGTACAGCTGTAGGTTCATCAGCACCGCACGGAACGATGGATCGCTGCGGTGAAGGATCGCGAACGCGTCGATCATGGCGTCGATCGCGTCGGGCCACGGGACACGCGAGGTGTCGGTCGTCATCAGCGCTTGGAACGCGGACCGGGTGCGCTCGAGGCAGCGCTCGGCGAGCGCCTGGAACACCGCGCGCTTGTCGGGAAAGAACTGGTAGAGCGACCCGATCGCGCTGTCGGCGCCCTCGGCGATGTCCTCCATCGTGGCGGGATCGAACCCGCGGTCGGCGAACACCACCGCCGCGGCGTCGAGGATCGCCTCGTACCGGCGCTTGCTGCGCGCTTGGATCGGGACGCGGCGGCGCGGGGCAGCAGTTCTCACTTGACAATAATATGAGGAGATCCTCATATTCGTCAAATATGAGGGTGCCCTCAGATATAAGCCAGGAGTCATCGATGTTGTCGCCCGAGGTCTCGTCGCCATCTGCATCGCCACCCGCGTCCGCGCTCACCGCTCGCCCCAGCGATCCATCGCGCTATCCGTCCGACGTCGATCTGCGCGGTTACGATCGCGCGCAGTCGTTCGCGAAGCTCGCGGCGGCGACGATCGCGGCGCGCGTCGAGGTCGGCATGTCCGAAGCCGACGCGACCGCGGTGACCAAGCAGGTGTTTCGCGACCTCGGCATCCGCGACCACTGGCACATGCCGGTGATCGGCGCCGGGCCGGGCAGCACGAAGTTCACGAGCGCCGGCCGACTGCTGCGCAGCTTCGTCGGCGGCAAGAAGCGCATGGTGCGCGACGGTGACGTCCTGTTCATCGATATCGCCCCGTTCTTCGAGGGCTATCCGTCCGACTTCACGCTCACGTATCTCTACGGCGACAACGATCGACTGCGCGAGCTGATCGATACGGTGCTCGCGGTCACGCGCCGGATCTCGAACCACCTGCGGCAGGACATGCAGGCGAGCGACGCATGGCAGTGGATCCAGGCCGAGGTCGCGGCGAGCTGCTCGTACGAGCTGATGCCTTTCCCGATCAGCCCGGTCGCGCATCGGTTCTGCAAGCTGCCCGACCACTGGCGGCCATTTCGCGAAGTCGGCACGATCCATTTGTTCCTGATGGGATCGCCGATCCTCGTGCGGCGCTCGAAGACCGCGATGCGCGGCCTGTGGGTCATCGAGCCCCTGCTCGTCGACCGGTCGCTCGATCGCGCCGCGAAGACCGAGGAGATCGCGTTCGTGACCGGCTCCGAGACCCTGATCTTTGGCGAGCAAGCGTTCTCGTGACCGCTTACGATGGAGCCGGACGATGAGACGTTGGCTAGGTTGCCTGCTGCTGTGCGCCGCGTGCGGAGACAACACGCGCCCGGTGGTCGACTTGCCGGGCGACGAGCTGGCGCTGCGCGCGAAGCTAGGCATCCCGAGCTATGCGAAGCGCGTGATCGTGTTCGGCCAGAACGCGCACCTCGACATCGATTGGCAGCACACGTTCGACGACTACTATTCGCTCTACGTCGACGACGTCTTCGGGCAGGCACAGCAGATTCTCGGCGACCAGCCGCGCGCGTTCTACAGCGTCGCCGAGATGGCGTACTTGCAGCAGTACGTCGCGACCCACCCGGATCAGCTCAGCGCGCTCCAGGCGGCGGTCGCATCCGGCCAGCTGCACGTCGTCGGCGGTGGGATGACGAGCCCCGATACGCTGTTGCCGGAGACCGAGCTGCTCGCGCGCGATTTTCTCTACGGCGTCGAGTTCGCCGAAGATCAGCTCGGCGCGCACCCGCAGGCGGCATGGTTGCCGGATTCATTCGGCCACGGCGCCGCGGCGCCCGATCTGCTCGCTGCCGCCGGGTTCACGAGCGTCGCGATGTCGCGCATCGACGGCGCGCCGGATCTCCTCGACGAGGTGCTCGACCGCCGGACCACGCCGCTGCCCGATTCGACCGCCGATCAACTCGCCGCGATCGGCAGCGCCGACTTTTTGTGGCGCGGCGCCGGCGGCGCGACGATCCTCGCGCACTACCTCGCGGGCAGCGGGCTGTACTGCCAGGGCGACAACCTCGACTACAACGAGCTGCTCGAGCTACCCGGCGGTCACCTCGGGCCGTTCAAGGGCAACGATCCGACGTTTACCGATGCGTCGATCGATCGCTACATCTCCGAGCTCGCGCCATACGCGCAGACGCCGTACATGTTCGTGCCGGTCGGCTGCGATTTCGCGTCGCCGAAGGAGCAGCTGATCAGTTACCTCGACGGCTACAACGAGCGCAGCGACTCGGGCGTCTACGCGGTCGCCGCGCCGTTCGACGACTACGCGAGCCTCGTCGGATTTCACCGCGATGCGTTGCCGACGATCGATCACGAGCTGTCGCCGTACTTCATGGGCTTTTTCGGCAGTCGCGCGGACATCAAGCGCCAGACCCGCGACGCCGCGCGCCCGTTCTTCGTCGCCGAGACGTTCGCGCCGTTGCTCGGCGCCGCCGGCGCGGCGATCACCTCCGCCGCCGCTCCGGCGCTGACCCAGCTGACGCGCACCGACCATCACGACTTCGTGACCGGGACGTCGGCGGATCCGGTGGTCGCTTCCGAGCAGATGCCGCTGCTCGCCGCCGCGCAAGCTGCCGGAGATGCGGCGCTCGCCCAGGTCGCGGCGGGGCTGTCGGCGGCGATGCCCGAGACTGCCGGTACGGTCGCTCGGTCGCTCGCGCTGAATGCGGCGAGCGCGGCGCAGACCGCCGTGACCGAGCTCGACGTCGCGACGACGGGCGGCGCGGTGCCGGCCGTGCACGCGGTCGCCGACGGCCAGGCGCTGCCGCTCGAGCTGATCGAGCCGCCGTCCGCGACGCTCGCGCGGTTCCGCACCGAGGTCGACGTCGGACCTTTTGGCTGGCAGGCGATCGACGTCGTGCCCGGCGCGATGGCACCGCCGCCGCCCGCGGTGACGTTGCAGCTGCTCGACGGCACCGGCGCGCCGACGACCGGCGCCGCGATCGCGCGCGTCGTGCTCGCGAACAGCCACGTCACCGCGACGTGGGCGATCGCGAACGGCTCGTTCGCGATGGTCTCGCTCGTGATCGATGGCAACGAAGCGCTCGCGCAGCCGTCGCTCGTGGTCGCGGACTACGCCGATCAGGGTGGGCTGTGGCGGCTCGGCAACGAGATGCCGGGCTGCACGCTCACGCCGCAGCCGGCGATGCCGGCGGTCGAGACCGTGCAGGTGCTCGAGCAAGGCGCACTGCGCGCGCGCGTCGCGTTCGTCGGCGCGGACGCCACGCGCGAGGTCGCGCTCGATGCCGACGCCGACGCGATCGATCTCGCGCTCGTCACCGGCGCGGCCGAGGCCACGACCCGCACCGCCGCGTTTCACTTCGCGGTCGATCCGAGCGCGACCCTCTCGACGTCCGTGCCGGGAGGTTGGACCGACCGGCCGGCGGAGCGCGTCTACACGCCGACGTTCTGGGCGGCGGTCGGCTGGGCCCGCGTCGGCGGCTGGGCGGTGCTGTTGCGGCAATCGACCGGCGCGCGGATGGACACGCCCGGTGCGCTCGAGCTGATGGCCGCGCGCGATGCGCGGTCGGAGCAGTGCGATATCGAGGGCGGCAGCGGCTCCGATCCGGGGACGCATCGGATCGAATGGCGGATCGCGCCGGCGGGCGATGCGCTCGCGGCCGAGCTCGCGGCCCAGGCGTTCGACCGCCCGGTCGAGCTGATCGCGACGACCGGCGCGGGCAGCGGGCTCGCGACGAGCGGCAGCTTGGCATCGATCAGCGGCGGCGGCGTGATCTCGGCGATCAAGCCAGCCGAGCGCGGGCCCGGCGTGATCGTGCGCGCTCAGCTCGTCACCGGCGCCGCGACGGTCCAGCTATCATCCGCGTTGCCCCACAGCTCGATCACGTCGACCGATCTGGTCGAGCGCGATCTCGCCCCGCGGGTCGCGAGCGATCACGTTCTATTCGCGCCATCGGATGGTGCGCTCCAGACCGTGCGCTTGCAGTGAGCGGCTACGCGCCGTAGGCGTCGGCGATGAAGTGGCCGAGCGCGGTGGCATCGAGGCAGATCGCGCGATGACCGACGCCTAAGGGCGTGAGCGCGGCGCGATCCAGCGCAGCGGGCCGCGATGAACGCGCTCGTACTGATCGTTCGAGATCGGGCCGCCATCGACGAGCTCGGCGCCATCACTGCGAATCGCGATCGGATCTTCGAGCACCACCGGCTCGCGCGCACCACGGTAGAGCTCGATGTCCACGCCGGGACGCAAGTAGCGAATCGCGAAGATCTACTCGGGCTCGGGCTCGGGCTCGGGCGCGAGATCGACCGACGGCAGCTCCACCGCGCGCGGCGTCCACCGCTTGTTGCGGACGTAGATCGAATTCGCCATCCCGAACACCGACAGCGTGCGGATGAACATCCAGCCGACATCGACCTCCCACCACTTCATCGCGAACTTCGCGGAGCGCGGCCAGCGGTGGTGGTTGTTGTGGAGCTCTTCGCCGCTGCAGATCACCGCGACCGGCATGATGTTGCGGCTGGTGTCCTTGGTGTCGAAGTTGCGATAGCCGAGCACGTGACCCACGCCGTTGATGAAACCGGCGGCCCACAGCGACACCCAGATGATCTGCACGGCGTACGCGAACAAGCCGTACCAGCCGAACAGCAACAGATCCAAGCCGAGCATCAACAGCAGCCCGAGGTTGTCGTGCTTGTCGTAGACGTTGCGTTCGAGCCAATCGTTCGGGCAGTTGTCCCCGCCGTACTTCTCGATCGTCGCTTTGTTCATCGCCTCGCGGCGATAGTAGAAGTAGCCGAGGAAAAAGATCTTCGCGAGCCCGTGCTGTGCGGGGGAGTGCGGATCCTCCGGTAGGTCGGTGAACGCGTGATGCTTGCGATGGACCGCGACCCAGCGGCGGGTCGGCGTACCGGTCGCGAACCACAACCAGAACCGCATGAAGTGCGCGACGATCGGATGCAGCGTCACGGCGCGATGCGCGATCGAGCGGTGGGCGTAGACGCTCAGGCAAAAGATCGCGAGCCAGCCACCGAGCGCGGAGACCACCAGTGGCCAGATGAAGTGCGACATCGTTAGTAGGCGGCACCTTAGCCCGAGGTCGGCGTGGTTTCCAACCCGAGACGGTCAGCGATAGCCGGCGGCCTGCAAGCTGAACAACGTCGCGTACCTACCGTTCGCGGCGACCAGCTGTTCGTGCGAGCCGCGCTCGGTGATCTTGCCGTGGTCGAGCACGATGATCTGGTCGGCCATCCGCACGGTCGAGAATCGGTGCGAGATGACGATCGCGATCTTGTCGTCGGTGAGCTCGCGAAAGCGATCGAAGATCTTCACTTCGGCTTCGGCGTCCATAGACGCGGTCGGCTCGTCGAGCACGAGCACGTCGGCGTCGCGCCGCATGAACGAGCGGGCGAGCGCGACCTTCTGCCATTGCCCGAGCGACAGCTCGCGACCGCCTTTGAACCACTTGCCGAGCTGGGTGTCGTACTCGCCTGGCAGCGTGACGATGAACGGCTTCGCGAGGCCGCGCTCGGCCGCGTCGTCCCAGCGTGAGCGGTCGTCGTACGCGCGGTCGTCACCCGCGCCGATGTTCTCGCCGACCTTCATTTGATAGCGCGCGAAGTCCTGGAAGATCACGCCGACGCGGCGATGCAGCGCCGGCGGCGACCATTCGCGCAGGTCGCGCCCGTCGAGCAGGATCCGCCCGGTCGTCGGTTCGTACAGGCGCGTCAGCAGCTTGATCAGCGTGGTCTTGCCCGAACCGTTCTCGCCGACGATCGCGAGCTTCGAGCCCGGCCGGATGTGCAGGTCGATGTCGGTGAGCGCGTGCTCGTTCGAGCCGGGGTAGACGAACGAGACGTGCTCGAACCGGACGCCGTCGCCCGGATCGGGGCCGACGGTCGCGTCGCCCGGCGGCGTGATCGTCTTGGTGTCGAGGAACTCGTACAGGTTCGACAAGTACAGGTTGTCCTCGTACATGCCGCCGATGTCGCCGAGCGCGCTCGCCAGCGCCGACTGCCCTTGCTTGAACACGAGCACGTACATCGTCATCGCGCCGATCGACAGCGTCTTGCTGATCGTCGCGTAGGCGATCCACAGGTACATGCCGTAGAACGCGATCTGACCGAGCGCGCCGAGCACGAGCGCCCACACGCCGCGCTTGATCGCGATCGCGCGATCGCCGGCGTACAGCTTGTCGAAGATCGCGCGGTAACGATCGAGGAAGCGCGGGCCGAGCCCGAACAGCTTGACCTCTTTCGCGTACGCGTCGGTCGCGAGCACGGCCTCGACGTAGAGCTGCTCGCGGGTCTCCGGCGTGCGCCAGCGCGATAGCCGGAACGCGTCGCCGGAGAACTTGAGCTCGCTGATGAACGGCGGGATCGCGGCCGCGACGAGCACGGCGAGCGCGATCGGCGAGAAGGCCGCGAGCAAGCCGCCGAGGCCGATCAACGTGATGATGCTCTGGCCGAGCTCGAACGTCTCGGACACGAGCGACAGCGGCCGCGACGAGGCCTCGCGCCGCGCGCGAGTCAGCTTGTCGTAGAGCTCGGAGTCTTCGAACTGGACGAGCTCGAGCGTGAGCGCCTTCTCGAGGATCTCGACGTTGATCCGCTGGCCGAGCTCTTGGCGCAGCAACGCGCGAAAGATCCCGAGCGCGCGAGCGGCGAGTGCCATCGCGATCACCAGGCCGAGCTCGGCGAGCACCCATTGCATCGCCGGGCCGCGCGCACCGCCGTGGTCGCGCGCGAACACGATCGCATCGACGAGCTGCTTGCCGACGTATGCGACGGCGGTCGGCAGCACGCCGGAGACCAAGCTGCCGAGCGCGAGTCCGAGCGTGAGCCGGCGATTCGTCGACCACACGAGCTTGATCGCGCGCTTGCTGTACTTGAACACGCCGAGGTAGCTGCGCCACGTCACCGGCTCGTCTGGCGCGGTGGGAGCCTTGCCCGCTTTGTGTGGATCGGTCCCGCTCGCGGCCGAGGTGGCCGCCGGAGCCCCTCCACGCGCGGCTGCGGTCATGGCGTTCACTGTAATGCGGGCGTCGGGTTTGTGCCCGCATCGAGGCCCAGGCTTTCGGGTAGGTCGTCGCGGTCGCTAGGCCTTCGTGACTCGCGGTGCGGAGTACTGCTTCGCCAGCTTCTCGAGATCGTCGCGGTCCTCGCTCGGGACCTTGGCCTTGGCGGCGCGCAGCACCTTCGCGACCGCAGCGCGCGTCGCCGGCTCGATCTCGAATGCGTGGTCGAGCTGTGCGAGCACCTCGAGGCGCGGATTGTCGGTCGCGGCATGCGCGAGCGCGACCTCGATCGTCTTCGGTACCAGCGCGACGCATGCGTCCTTCATCGTGACGATGGCCTCGGCTGCCATCCACCAGGTCTTCGCGGTCGGCGTGATCGCGGCGTCGAGCGCGGCGCAAACGGCGGGCTTGTCGTCGAGCTGGATGAGCGCGACGTTGATCGCCGTGGACTGCATCGGCGAGTCGTCGAGTCGGAGCGCATCGAGTGCCAGTTGTTGCGCGGCCGGCGGCGGCTTCGGTCCGCTGCCGATCAGGTACGACGGGAACAGCGAGTCGAGCAGATGCGATGCCGCGGTCGCGGTCTGCGGACCGACCGACAGCTTCCTGATGTCAGCGATGACGCGGTCGGCTTGGTTCGCGGTCACCGCTTCGCCGTTCATGATCCCCCACGCGATCTCCTGTTGGACGGCGGGAACCTTCTCGGCTTCTACCGCGTCGAGCCCCCACGCGAACACCTTCGTCTGGGTCACCGCGTTGAAGCCGTAGAGACACTGCGCGGCGAGCAGCCGCTTGACCTGATCGGGATCCGCCAAGAATACGGCGCAGGTCTCCGCCGCGTCTTCCGAGCCTTGGTGCTGGAACGCGTACTCGTGGATCGCCTTGTACTCGGCACAATCGAGCGGCAGCGTACCGTCACTGCCGAGCTTGCACGCCGAGCCCTTCGCGAGCATATCGTTCCATCGCCACGATGCCTTCAAGTAGATCGATGCCGCGCGCGTAGGTCGTCTCGCCGACCAACTTCAGGACTCGCATCGTGTCCAAAGCCGCTGCGGCCTCCATCGCGGAGCCGCGCGCGTGCGTGTAGAAGCGAGCCTGATCGAGGTTCGTGCGACGACCCGCACCCTCGGCGATGTTACGAGGTTGCGACTGCCGGCGCGGACCAGCTGATCGGCAAGCTCGGCATGACCCTTCGGAAGCTCGCCGATGATCTCCAGTGCCAGCGCGAGGAACTCGATCGACCGTTGATCGACGCGAAGCTTCTGGAAGCTGAGCATGACCGGGCTATCGGCCACACAACTCTGGAGTTGCGCCGTCAACGACAACGTCTATCGTGGCGATGCTCACCAAGATGACCTGATCGGGTCGACCGCTTGCCCGCGTGCGCAGTACGCAACATCATAGATGAGACCGGCCGGGAACTCGTCGAGACTGGTCACCACGAAGCGCGGATTCTCGCCGCGGTGGCTGTGCTCGACCTTGCAGATCACGTGGCGCTCGGCCGGCCAGGACTTCGAGGCGTACGACAGCCAGGTGAAGCGGCGAACAAACCGTTTGCCGTCGAGGAATTCCTCTTCGACCGAGGACCGCAGCGGCTTGGCAAACTCGAGCAGTCGCGAATTCTTCGCGACGCCGATCACGTATTCGACGTCACCGAGTTCGGCGTCGAGCTGCTCGAGCTGGTCGAGGAGCTTGGGCATCGCGAACGCAGAGTCGCCGCGCACCAGGATGCTTGCGTGGGGGCATCGTCGGCGAATCGCTCGAATCAACCGCGTGAGGATCGTGATCGCACCTTTGGCAGCGTGCGCACGCCCAGGCCGAAGGAGAGTGGTGATCAGCTGTCCGCTCAGAGCGTCGAACACGAGCAGCGGGTGAAGCATATGTTGGTCATAGAAGCCGTGGAAGCACATGAGCTCCTGATTGCCGTGGGTCTGGTCGTCGGTGGAATCGATGTCGAGCACGATCAGGTCGGTCGTCGACGCGAGCTCGTCGCCAAATTCGTTTGTCTTCACAAACAGCGAAACCTGCGTACCGGCACCGAAATTCCGGCGATGCGCTCCTCACGGCGCGCTCCCTTCGCGAATGATCCGGGCTAGAGCCGTAGATTCCTTGGCGTGAGGGCCGCAACCGTCGTCGCTCTGGTCGCCCTGGTCGCGTGGGCGTTTTGGCGGCGGTGGACGATGCTCGACGCTTCGCCTTATCCGTTCGGGGTCGATGGTTATTATTATCCGATCCAGCTCCGGGCTCTGCTCGAGCACGGGTCGCTGCAGTATCCGGCGGCGCCGCTCGTGTTCTGGTTGCTCGCACCGTTCGCGGCGGTGACCGATCCGATCGTCGGTGCGAAGCTCGGCGCGGCGGTCGGTGGCGCGCTGGTCGCGTTGCCGGCGTATGGCATCGGCTCGCGGCTCGGCAAGCATCGCGTGGCGGGACTGTTCGCGGCGGCGGTCGCGGCGGTGAGCGCGAGCTCGGAGTACATGACGACCGAGTTCATCAAGAACAGCGTCGGGCTGACGATCGGCCTGTGCGCGGTGTGGCTCGCGTTGCGGGCGTGCGAGCGACCGACGCGCGGGCGGATCGCGGCGGCGATCGCGGGGCTCGTCGCCGCCGGACTCGCTCACAAGATGGCGCTCGCGCTCGCGCTCGCCGCAGCGGTGCCGGCCGCGCTCGCCGAAGCGCACGCGCGCGGGGTGCTCGGTCGCGCCCGGCTCGCGGTCGCGATCGGGGTCGCGGTGCTCGGCTGCGCGTTCGCGGCGGCCGCGACCGGCGCGTTCGATCAGGTCGGCGCGCTGTGGTCGGCGACGCCCGTGTGGGACGCACCGGCGCTCGCGGGCCACCTCGTGTTCGATCACGAGGCGTTGATCGGCGGGTGTGTCGGGCTCGTGGTCGTCGCGTTGCTCGTGCCGCGAATCCGCCGCATGCTCGGCATCGCACTCCCGATGTCGGCGGGCGAGCGCGCCGTCGCGATCGTCGCCGCCGCCGCCGCGATCGCGATCGCTTGCCCGTGGCTCGCGGTCGACGACGCGCAGGGCCCGGGGTTTCGCCTCCGACTGATCGCGTTCGTGCCGCTCGCGCTGTGTGCGGGGATCGCGGTCGGTGCCGTGATCCCGAAGCTCGGGCGCGACGGCTGGCAGATCGCGGCGGCGTGCGCGCTCGGCCTCGTGATCCTCGCGCCCCGCGCGCGCGGCGAGGGCGTGATCGGTACGGCGCCCGAGCTCGTCGCCGGTTGCACCGCGCTCGCCGGCCACATCCCCGAAGGTGCGACCGTCGTGGTCGCCGAGCGTCACGTCGAGTACATGGCCGCGTGGTACGCGCGCGCGACCGTCACGCTGCACCCCGAGACCGTGGGCGCGGCGCATCGCGTCCGGTTGCTGCTCCCGAAGTCGCCGGCGACCGGGGGCCCGGCGCTCGTCCGCGCGCTGGAGCTCGCCCGCTCGACCCCGGGCGTCGGTCCGATCCTCGAGCTCCATCCGACCATCCCTGATGGGCTCGTGCTCGTCAGCGAGCCGACCTGGCGCTGGCTGCTCGCTCACATGCCGGCCGATGCGAGCGCGCGCTTCGCGGCGTGGCACACGATCTAACATCGAGATCGAGGCTGGACCATCCGGAAAACCGTGGTCGAATTGGCTCGGGCCAACCATGCACGAGGAGCTCGAAACCGATTATCTGGTCGTCGGGGCCGGCGCCGCGGGGATGGCGTTCAGCGACGCGCTCCTCACGCACTCCGATGCGACCGTCAGCATCGTGGACCGCCGCCACGCACCGGGTGGCCATTGGATCGACGCGTATCCGTTCGTGCGGCTTCACCAGCCGTCCGCGTTCTATGGCGTCGATTCGGTGCCGCTCGGGGAGGGCTCCATCGACGCGACCGGGACGAACGCGAGCTTCTACGAGCTCGCCGGCGGGGACGAGCTTCGCGCCTACTACGAGCGGGTCATGCACCGTCACTTCCTGCCGACCGGACGGGTCCGGTATTTCCCGTGCTGCGATTACATGGGTGAGCATCGGTTCGTCTCGCGGCTCACCGGCGACTCCAAGCACGTGCGGGTACGCCGAAAGCTGGTCGACACGACGTACATCGAGGGCGCGATCCCGGCCACGAGCCCCGCGCCATTCGCGATCGCCGACGGCGTTCGCTGCGTGACCCCGGGCGAGCTCCCCCGCCTCGAGCACGCCGCCGGGCGGTTCGTGATCATCGGCGGCGGTAAGACCGCGCTCGATGCGTGTATCTGGCTCCTCGAGCGAGGTGTCCCCGCCTCGTCGATTCGCTGCGTCCGGCCGCGCGAGGCGTGGTGGATGAACCGCAAGTTCCAGCAGCCGGACACCCTGCTTCCCGACCTGTTGCAGGGCACCGCGATCCAGCTCGAGGCCATGGCTCGAGCCGGCTCGGTCGAGGAGCTGTTCGCACAACTCGAAGCGGAAGGCGTGTTTCTCCGGATCGATCCAACGATCGAGCCGACGATGCTTCACGGAGCGATCCTGAGCGAAGCCGAGGTTCATCTCCTGCGCCAGATCGAAGGTGTCGTTCGCATGGGTCACGTACGCCGGATCGAGCGCGACCAGATCGTCCTCGACCAAGGCCGCGTGCCGACCGACGAGCAGACCGTTCACGTTCACTGCGCGGCGCGCGGGCTATCGCGCCCGGCGCGCCGTCCGATCTTCGAGCCCGATCGCGTGACGATCCAACCGTTCTTCTGGGGCTTCGTCTGCTATCAGTTCGCGATGCTCGGGGTGATCGAGGCCACGATCGAAGGCCTCGACCAGAAAAATGCGCTGTGCTCGCCGATCGCGTACTGGGACGAGCGCGGCGATTACCTGACCGCGTTCCTCGCGATGATGGGCGCGACGACCGCGATCGCGGCGCACCCGGCCCTCGCGCGGTGGAACAAGACGAGCCGCCTGAACCCGATCGGCGGGTTGTCCGCTCACCGAGACGATCCGCGCGTCATCGCGACCCGAGAGCGGGTCAAGCGCTTCGGCTTTCCGGCGGCGATGAACCTACGAAAGCTCGCCGCGAAGTCCTAGCGCCGCCGGGTCGCGCGCCTCGCGGCTAATCGACCGGCGAGAGCGCCGTGGCTTTCGGCAGCGGCGACGGCTCCTCGGTCGCGAGCATGCGGCGAATCGCCGGGGCGACCGCGAACAGCGCACCACCGACGACGAGCGACGCGATGATCATCGTCCAGAACAGGGTCTCGTGGCCCCACTTCGCCGAGAACCCCGCCGCCTGCCCGGCCAGGAAGTTGCCGATCGCGGTCGCGAGGAACCACGTGCCCATCACCATCCCCGCGAGCCGCTTCGGGGCCAGCCGCGACATCGAGGACAAGCCGACCGGCGAGATGCACAGCTCGGAGCACGTGAAGAAGAAGTACACGGCGATCAAGTAGCCGCCGGACACCCGCTGGTGTTGGCTCTCGGCCGCCAACGTCGGGAGCAGCACGGCGAACGCGACCGCGATCAGCGCGAGGCCGATGCCGAACTTGTTGACGCTCGACGGTTCGCGCCCGCGACGCCCGAGCGCCATCCATAGCCACGCGGCCGCGCCCGCCATGAGGATGATGAACACCGAGTTGACCGACTGGTAATAGCTGGCGTCGAAGGTCACCCCGAACAACGTCGGAGACGTGTTGCGCTCGGCGAACAGGTTGAGCGTCGAGCTCGCCTGCTCGAAGATCCCGAAGAAGATGATCCCGCCGACGAACAACGGGATCATCGCGATCACGCGTTTGCGCTCGCCCGAGTCGCGCGCGTTGAAGTACAGCCCGAAGAACAGCCCGAGCGTGATCACGAGCAGCAGGATCGGGAACCCGATGCTGACGATGGTCTCGATGTGGTCGTAGAACACGCCGCACAGCACGACGATCGCGACGAGGGCGAGGATGATCGCGGTCAGGATGCCGCGATCGCGGGCCGCCACCTTCGGGTCGCTCGGCACGGTCGGATGCAGTCCGGCCTCGCCCATCCGGGCCTGACCGGCGACGTATTGCACGAGCCCCGCGATCATGCCGACGGCGACCGCAGCGAACGCGAAGTTCCACGAGTAGGTCGGCGAGATGCCGTGGTCCGAGAGGAAGTCGCGGAAGGTCTGGCTACGGGCGAGGAACCCGCACACGAACGGAGCTCCGAACGCACCGATGTTGATGCCCATGTAATAGATCGTGAAACCCGCTTCGCGCCGCGGATCCTCGGGTGTGTAGAGCTGACCGACGATCGTCGACACGTTCGGTTTCAAAAATCCCGTACCCAACGCCATCACGGCGAGGCCCGGGTAGAACCAACCGGCGAAGGGCAGCGCGAGCATGATGTTCGCGATCACGATCGCGATGCCTCCGTAGGTCACCGACTTACGCTGGCCGAGGAACCGATCGGCGATCCAGCCGCCGGGCAGCGACAGCAGATAGACCGACGACAAGTACAGGCCGATCACGAGCCCCGCGTTCGCATCCGGCATGCCGCGCGCCCCGAGGGCGACACTGTCGGTCATGTAGAAGATGAGGAACGCTCTCATCCCGTAGTACGAGAACCGTTCCCACATCTCGGTGAAGAACAGCGTCGACAGCCCGGCCGGGTGGCCGAAGAACGCGCGGTCCTTGTCGGCGGGGCCTCCAGAAGGCGATACAGCCATGGCGGGCCACACTAGCTCAAACCGGCTGACGATGTGAGGCCCTCGCGCGTGTCGCAGACCGTCGCAGCCGCGACCTCAACTGGTGCTTGCAAACCGTCGAGGAATGGGAAAGATCCCGCCATGTCGAAGTTCGTTCGCGCCGCAGCTGCGCTCGGTTTGTTCGCATGGGCCTCGTGTCTGGGTGCCGAGGAACCCAAGGTCACCTTCAGCAACGGTGGCGAGCACCGCGGCGTGATCGAGGCGAACGGACTGCGGTTCGTGATCATGCCCGATCAGTCGACCCAGCTCGCCGAGGTCGACGTTCGCTACGACGTCGGCGCGCGCGAGGATCCGCAGGGCAAGGCGGGCCTCGCCCACCTCGTCGAGCACTTGATGTTCCAGCCCCGCCCGGATGGTCCGGACACCGCACCGATGTTCCAGACGATCATCGCGCTCGCGACCGACTTCAACGCGTACACGAACTGGGACACGACGCATTATCGGATGACGTCGCAGGCCGAGAACCTCGACGCGATGCTCAAGATCGAGGCCGAACGCATGTTCTACGCCGCGGACATCCCGGCCGCCGGTGACGTCGCAGCATTCGGCTGCTCGACCGTGCCAACTGCCGAGTTCGAGCGCGAGCGCGAAGTCGTGCGCAACGAGATCCGCGCCGGCTCGAGCGCCGACAACTACGTCGTGCAGCTGGTCGAGGCCGCGATGTATCCGCACGGGCACGCGTACGAACGCTTGGTCGGCGGCAACGACCAGCAGATCGCGAGCGCGTCGCTCAAAGACGCTTGCGAGTTCATGCACAAGTACTACGCGCCGTCGCGCGCGACCGTCATCATCGCGGGCCACGTCGACTACGACGCCACGGTCAAGGCGGTCCAGAAATGGTTCGGCCGCATCCCGAAGCGCGAGCCGGCGCCACGCATGGAGGTCAAGCCGTTCGTCGCACCGCACGGTCGGGTCGAGATCGAAGCGGACGTCGAGCGCCCGTCGGTGTGGATCGGGTGGGCGCTGCCGTCGGCGACCACGCCCGAGGGCGAAGCCGCGCAGTTCGGCATCGGTGGCGCGTTCGCTCGCGTCGCGGAGAAGGCGCAAGAATACAACTTCGCTTACAACGTCGAGCCGGCCGTACTCGGCGGTCAGCTCGCGCCGCTGTTCTTGATCCGGATCGAGCTCAAGGGCATGGACAAGCTCGACGAGGCGCTCGACTTCGCGCAGAAGGCGGCGAAGCAGGCGTATCGCGGCTATGACGGAGGCTCGTACGATCAGCTCAAGGAAGAGAAGAGCCGCGAGCAGGCGAGGTTCATCGAGGGGCTCGAACGGCTCTCCGATCGCACCGAGACGGTCGCCGACCTGATCCAGTTCAGGCCGCGGTTCGATTACAACTCCGACAAGCAATACACGTTCGCCGAGCTCGACAAGATCAAGGCGTTCGACATCGCGACGGTCGGGTCGGCGGTGAAGAACGCGCTCGACTGGGACAAAGCGTCGATCGTGATCGTCAAGCCGAACGCGAACGGCATCAAGGGTGACACCCGGTCGAAGGTGAAGTACGCGGCGAAGTCCGACGCGGCGATGACCGATCCCCAGGTCGACCCGGCCGAGGCGCACCGCCCGGTCAAGATCTCGGCGAAGGACGACATCCTCGAGAAGGCGCAGCGGTTCACGATGGGCAACGGCATGAACGTCGTGCTGCTCCAGGAAGACGCGATGCCGCTCGCCGCCGCGTATCTGATGTTCAACAATGTGGGCGAAGCGAGCACGCCGACGAACCCCGCGCTCGCGGCGGGCGCGTCGCAGTTCCTCCACCTGCCGAGCGACGCCGAGGCGTTTGCCGCGACCGGTATCAACGTCCGGTGCGGCTCCGACGATGACATGACGCTGTGCCGCACCCACGGCCTGAACATCTATCTCGACATCATGCTGAAGGGGCTCGAGCGCAAGATCACGGCCGGCGAGTACGAGCAAGACGCGATCGAGAAGTGGCAGAAGAGCGTCAAGGAGGACTGGAAGCTCAAGACCACCCAAGAGGAGAACGAGTACATCCGGCAGGCGATGACCGCGCTGTACGGGCCCGACCATCCGTACACGCGCACCGCGATCCTCACGCCCGATGCGGCGAACAAGATCCATCGCGATTCGCTCGATGCGTTCCGCAAGGAGCACTTCACCGCCGGCAACGCGACGCTCGTGATCGTCGGCAAGTTCGATCCGAAGTACGCCGAGAAGCTCGCACGCGACACGTTCGGCGGCTGGAGCAAGGGTACGGTCGACAAGCCGGTCGACCCCAAGCCGTACAAGCGTACCGGGCCGGCCTACATCGGCGTGATCGAAGCGAAGGTGAACCAGCAAGTCACCGCGGTGATCGCGTACCCGGCGCCGGCGGGCGTCGACGGCCAGGAAGGGGCGCGCCGCGTGCTCGCCGAGATGCTCGACATCCGGTCGCAGAATGTCCGGTTCAAGCTCGGCTCGACCTACGGCCTGTACATGTCGCGCCAAGCGAAGAAGGGCCCGACCGCGTACATGATGCGCGGCGGCGCGGTGCTCGGCGGCACGATGGATGCCGAGCGCGCGGGAGAATCGATCAAGGCGTTGCGCGATGGCTTCGACGAGCTGCGCAAGGGCGACCACTTCGACGAGGACTTCGTACGCGCGCGCCGCACGATCCTCAGCCGCTTGCTCGCGGAGTCGACCGTGACCTCGGAGCTCGCGGGGCGGCTGGTCGCGATCGCGGAGTTCAACGCGCCGCCGAACTACTACCAGACGATGCTCCAGCAGGTCGCCGCGGTGTCGACCGCGCAGATCAAGATGCTGATCGAGCAAGAGCTCGACCCGAAGAACGAGGTCATCGTGTTGAAGGGCGACAAGGCTCACCTCGACAAGGCGTTCGCCGGCGCGGGCATCACCGACGTCAAGCTCGTCGAGCCCGAGTACAAATAGCCCTACGGGCACGCGACAAAGATCGAGCCGACCTCGGCCGGGGACAGCATGCGGCCGTAGAGCCTGACGTCCTCGATCGCGCCGGTCCATTGGTTCGCCGAGACCTCGGCGGCGCCGATCCGGCTGTTCTGGGCTTGCGTGCCGTAGCCGTCCGCCATCTCGGTGTCCTGCGCGACGCCGTCGAGATAGATCGCGAAGCTCGACACCGCGGTCGCGTCGACGCCGTCGAAGGTCGCAGCGACGTGGTGCCACGTTCCGGTCGATGGCAGCTGATTCGTCCGGATCGGGACGAAGTCCTCGGCCGAGCCCACGGACACGCCGAGATACGCGGTCTCGCTCGAGAACAGCACGTGCCATGGCGTGGCACCGTCGCTGCGGATCATCATGATGTCCGGGGTGTCGGCGGAATAATTCAGGAGGTTCACCCACGCGCTGAACGAGAACGCCGCGGTCGTGGTCGCGAACACGGAGGTCCCCGAGATATCGACCTGATCGTCGATGCCATCGAATTGGATCGCGTGGTCGGTGCCCCTGCGACCCGCGACCCACGTCGGCCCGTTGACGAGCGTGCCGCTGGCACCACCCGTCGAATCGTGGACGACGAGGCCGCTGCCTTCATCGAACATCCAGCGGGCCGATAGCCCGACGAGCTGGTCGGCGCCTTGGCACCCGGGTGAGTCGATGACAGCGCCGGCGCCGGCCTCCAACGGCTGGCTGTCAGCTCGTGACGCGAAATCCAAGCGACCACACGCGCAAGCGAGCACGGACGCTACGAGAGCTGCGCGATACGACACCAGCTCCCATTCCAGTCCGCATCACAGCTCGCCGATCGATCCGAATCGGCTCGGCGGCTACTTCGCCCACTCGACGAGCTGCGCTTCGGAGTCCTTGCGCATCTTGATCCAATCGGGGCGCGGATCGTCCCCGATCGCGGCGATCACCTTGCGCATGGTCTCGCGCGCTTGGCGCTTTTCACCGGCGCGCCATTGCAGCTCGGCGAGCACGTTCCATGCATCGACGTAACCCTTCGGCGCGACCTGTGCGCTGTCGAGCTCGCCGAGCGCCTTGTCGATCTGAACGCGCGCCTCGGCAAAGCGTTCGAGCTCGCCGAGCGCTCCGCCGAGGTTGATCCGTTCGTTCGCGATCTCGCTGCCGTCTCGGCCTGCCTTCTCGAGGATCTCGATCGCGCGCGTGTAGTGGACGACGGCGTCCGCGGTGTGGTTTTCCTCGCGATCGCAGCCGGCGAGGCCGTCCTCGATCGCCGAGAACGTCGGATGATCGGGCGGCAGCTTCGAGAGCTCGGACTGCGCCGCGAGGAACAGCTTGCGCGCGTCTCCGAACTTGCCGCGCTCCGCGGACAGGTCGCCGAGCGAGACGTCGATCATGCCGACCAGGTCGGAGTGCTCGCCGTACGCCGCCACGAAGATCCGCTTCGCGCGCTCGTAATGCGAGCTCGCGTCGTCGAACCGATCGAGCTCGCGCTCTTGGTTCGCGAGGTCATTGAGCGAGCGGCCGACTTCGGGATCGTCGGGCCCGAGCTCGGCCTCTTCGATCGCGAGGCCACGGGCGAGCGCGACCCGGCCTTCTGCTTGGCGTTCTTGCGCCCCGAGCGCGGAGCCGAGCGCTCCGAGCGCCGACGCGAGCTGGATCCGGGCCTCGCGATCGCGTTGCGCGCGCGGCTCGAGCATCGCGATCGCCTTGTTGAACGCGACGATCGCCTCGGGCGTCTTGCCGAGTCGCGCCAGCACGTGCCCGCGCTCGATCGCGACGCGCTCTCCGCCGTCGAGCTTCGCGCGCGCGACGAGGGCATCGGCGGCGTCGACGACTCCGAGCGCGTCCTGCGCATGACCTTGGTCGATCGCGATGATCACTTCGTCCATCATCGCGTCCAGCATCATCTTGTCATCGCCGGCGAGCGCGGCCTCGTGAGCGGCGCGCACGTCGCGGTCGTGAGCGAGGTCGTTGCGGCCCAGCTCGTTGTCGACCTTCGCGGCAGCGCGCAACGCGTGCGCGAGCGTCTCGGGATCGTCGGTCGCCTCGGCGTCGGCCAAGAGCTCCGCGAGCTTGGCGTCCGCGGCGCGCGGCCGACCGGAGCGGCCGAGCGCGGCGAGCTCGGCGATCCGAGCGCGCAGCGGCGCCGGGGTCTTGCCGATCGGCGGCGGGTGGACGACGCAGTCTTGAGGATGAGGGAGTGCCGAGATCGCCGGGATCATCGCGTCGACGACGTCGGCATCGGCATCGCTCCACGCCGCGAGCTGAGCGCGCAGCTCGCCGAGCTCTTGATCGAGGCAAGCGAGCCGCGGACCGCGCATCGCCGGCTCGGCGCGACAGGCCGCGCGCCGCCCGAGGCGCCACTCCTCGGACCAGGTATCGAGCAGCTTGCCGCCGGTCTCGATCGCCGCGTCGCGATGAGGCGCGGCATGCGCGAACCGCTGCGCTTGTGCGCCGCGCACGTCCGGCGTCCACACCGCGTCGATCAGCGACACCCCGCGCTCGCAGTCATCGACCGGCGCCGACGAGCCGAACAGCACGATGCCGGCGACGGTCGCCGCGACGCCCGCACCGCCGAGCGCGAGCCACGGCCAGATCCGCCGCGGCGGATGCTCGATCGCGAAAACCAGGTCCGTGACGCTCGGCCAGCGACCGGCCGGGGCGACCGCCAAGCCCCGGCGCACGCGCTGATCGAGCCACGCCGGTACGTCGCCGCCGCCCGGGCGAATCCGACCGGCGGCCATCTCGCTCCACATCGCCTGCGCGGTCGTGCCGACGAACGGATGGCGACCGTGCAGTGCCTCGAACAGCGTGATCGCGAACGCGTATTGATCGCTGCGCGCGTCCGGCGGATCGCCGTCGACGATCTCGGGCGCGAGATAGGCCGGCGTACCTGCGAGCCCGACCGTCGTCATCGTCAACGCCGCGCTGTACGCAGCGGTCCCAGGCTCGCCGAGCTCGGCGCTCGCGAGGCCAAAATCAGCGACGCGTGCGCGGCCGTCGCGATCGACGAGCACGTTATCCGGCTTGAAGTCGCGATGGACGAGCCCGGCGTCGTGCGCGGCGGAGAGCCCGCGACCGGCTTGCGCGAGCACCGCGACGACCTCGCGCCAGCGCCGAGGCCGGGCGCGCAGCCAGCGGGTCAACGTCTCGCCTTCGACCAGCTCCATCGCGAGGAACGGCACGCCGTCGACCTCGCCGACCTCGTGCACCGTGACGACGTTGGGATGCGACAGCTGGGCCGCCGACCGCGCCTCGCGCATCAGCCGCTTGTGCGCGACCGCCTCGGCACCGGCATGCAGCCGCTTGATCGCGATCGCGCGCCCGAGCTCGAGATCATCGGCGCGATAGACCGAGCCCATGCCGCCGCGGCCGATCCGCTCGCGAATCGCGTAGCGCCCGATCCGTTGCCCCGGCTCCCACGCCGGTGGCTCGCGGGTGGGGGTCTCCGGCGTCTCGCGGCGAACCAGCGCGGCGAGCAGCTGGCGGCACGAGCTGCAGCTGTCGACGTGCTCCTCGATCGTGGTGCGCTGATCGACCGGCATCGCGCCGGCCGCGAAGGCCAGGGCGCGCGGCTCGTCGAGGCACGGCGCGATCATGGCCTTCACATAGCGAAAGCTCGCACCGAGGACAACCGCGAAGTGAGGTAGGGTCCCCGCCATGGAACGGGTCGCCCGCGGGTTAGCTACGCGAACAGGGCAAACCCTCGCTCCCGAGGAGCTCGAAGCGCTCACCGAGCTGCTCACTCGCGCCCGGACCGAAGCCCTCGCGCGCTGGCCCGGCCTGCCCGATCCCGAGTCCGACTCGGTCGCCGACGCGATCGCCGCGCGGGTCGAAGGCGAGGCAGCGTTGGTCACCGCGGTCGGCCGGTTGGCGCTGTCCGATCTGTTCCTCGTCGCGGCTGGGCTCGCCGGCGATCGCATCGCACTCGATGCGATCGAACAGCTGACCCGGCGTGAAGCGAACCGCGCGGTCGCTCGGCTCGGCAACCGCGTCACTGCCGATGATGTCGCGCAAGAGCTGCTGCTGAAGCTGCTGGTCGCGACCGAGGAGCGCGGGCCGAGGCTCGCGGCGTTCGGCGGCCACGGGGCGATCGATGCGTGGCTGAAGGTCGCGGCGGTGCGCACCGCGATCAGCCTCGGCCGCCGCGAGCACGAGGTCGCGGTCGAGGACGATGCGCTCGCGATCGTCGCCGACGACTCCGACGATCAAGCGCTCGCGTTCTTGAAGCTCAGCTATCGCGCGGAGTTCAAGGCCGCGTTCGCGGCGACCGTCGCCGAGCTGCCGCCGCGAGCTCGCACGCTGCTCCGGCTGCAAGTCGTCGATCAGCTCACGCTCGAAGAGGTCGGCG
Source organism: uncultured delta proteobacterium (assembly GCA_963848295.1). Taxonomy (GTDB): domain Bacteria; phylum Myxococcota_A; class Polyangia; order Haliangiales; family Haliangiaceae; genus JABFXX01. The sequence goes on from CAWKDB010000010.1 coordinate 3,188,798, forward strand.
CGTTCTATCGCGTGTCGCGCGCGACCGCGGCACGCTGGCTCGCCGATGCGCGGGCGACGCTCGTCGCCGGCACGCAGGCGCGGCTGATCGCCGATCTCGCGATCGATCGCGCCGAGCTATCGGAGCTGACTCGGCTCGTCGCGTCGACGCTGTACGCGACGCTGCCTCGCTTGCTGCGCACACGCGACTAGCCTCGACCGGAGGTTGCGACGGACCCGACCGGAGGTTGCGACGGACCCGACCGGAGGTTGTCTCGTGCAGCCGCCGAAGACCGACCAGCGAAATCTCGCGCGTCGCGCCCGGTGCGACGGACCCGACCGGAGGTTGTCTCGTGCAGCCGCCGAAGACCGACCAGCGAAATCTCGCGCGTCGCGCCCGGTGATCCCGCTATGGCCTACGGCGTCAACCGACGCCGGCCTCCGGACCCGACCGGAGGTTGTGTCGTGCAGCCGCCGAAGACCGACCGGCGAATCTCGCGCGTCGCGCCCCGTGATCCCGCTATCGCCTACGGCATGAACCGACGCCGGGAAGGTTGGCCATGCAGCGGCGACGCACGACTATCGGCCGAGCGTTATTCGCGATGTCAGCTCAGCCGGGTGGAATCGCTCAGAGCGGGACCGGTTCCGTGGCAACGCCAGCAAACCGCGCGAGCCAATAGGTGCCGCACGGAAATAGCGAGACGACTCGAGTTCGCCAGACCACGAGCGCGAAGCGGTAGGCGGCAAGGAATGCGCGGTACTTGCCGAGCGCGTCGATGCGCGCCTCGGTCCGTCCCGCGAAACGCGGACGTAGGTTGCGCCGCGGCGCGAACGTGGTCGGCGCCTCGTCCCAGCGTTGCTCGAGGATTCGGCGCCGCCCAAGCACCGACGCGCCGGTGTCACGCCGCGTCTCAGCAACCTCGCGTTCGACGCGCTCGACCCCCGCGCGCACCTCAGCGATGAACGCGTCGGCCGGGCCGAGCTCGGCGGGAATCGTCATGCGGAGCTCGATCTTTTCGGGCAGCGGACCCGGATCGCGAAAAAAGTGACGTGGTCGCGTTGCCCTCAGCGCCCTTCCCGACACGAGGTTGGTGTACGTGTTGACCCCGGGCCAATGATGGACGCGCTCGACGAGACGATCTTTGACCGGATTTGCGACGGAATAGACGACCTTGGCGATCACGGTTTCGCGATCCAATAGTCGGGTCACGCACGGCTCCCCAGCAGCCCAGAAGTTTTCCCACCGCCCGCGCAGCGCGTTCTGGCTGCGAGCGACCAGGCTATGAAAGTACGTGATGAACTCGGGACATCGACCATCGCGGTCGTAGATCGTCGTGTGGTGGTGATTCGACTCCGCGACCGTATGGACCACCTCCATCCCGCAACGCTGCGCAGCGACGGCGAGGCAATAGGCGTACGCGTTGTTCGTCGCCGCATCGGGCCGCAGTAAGAACCACTGGTTCGCACAACGCCGAGTGAGCAAGTAGAACTGGTTGCGGAGGACTTCGCGAGGCCGGGTCACGCGCGTGACGTTCGCAAGAACTGCACCATCCCAACCCCATGATTCTTGCTCCGCGTTTGTCCGAACTGTCCGAGTCTTGGCCGAATCCGGCCGGACACTTGCGGCCGGACACTTGCCTCCGGTTCGGTCTTGTGAAGCCGGTCTCGAGCAATACCTCCGGTTCGGCCTCGGCCCAATTACCTCCGGTTCGGCCTCGCCGCACTTGCCTCCGGTTCGGTCTTGTGAAGCCGGTCTCGAGCAATACCTCCGGTTCGGCCTCGGCCCAATTACCTCCGGTTCGGCCTCGCCGACTTGCGGCCGGACACTTGCCTCCGGTTCGGTCTTGTGAAGCCGGTCTCGAGCAATACCTCCGGTTCGGCCTCGGCCCAATTACCTCCGGTTCGGCCTCGGCCCAATTACCTCCGGTTCGGCCTCGAGCCCAATTACCTCCGGTTCGGCCTCGCGCAATTACCTCCGGTTCGGCCTCGCGCACAAGGCGGCGAGGCGGGGCCCGGCGGCTACAGCAAGTCGACCCAGACTTCGTCGCCGACGAGCGTCACCGGATAGCGCCGCAGCTCGAGCCCGGCGTCGTGCGTACAGCGCCCGGTGTGGAGATCGAACTCGTAGCCGTGGCCCGGGCACACGATCGAGCCCGTGACGAGCAAACCATCGGCGAGCGCGACGTCTTCGTGCGGACAGACGCCCGGCACCGCGACGAGCGCGCCGTCGAGCCACGTCACGATCACCGGCCAGGTCACGCCTTCGACCGCGAACGCGCGCAGCTCGCCGGGAACGACGTCGGCGACGCGACAGACGTAGACGCGCAACGCCATTACGCGCTCCGCACTCGGCGCGGATCGAGATAGTCGCGCAAGCCATCGCCCAGGAGGTTCGCGCCGAGGATCACCCACATGATCGCGGCTCCGGGGATGAACACGTAGCCGCGAAAGCCCGCCTTCCACACGAACGCGGTGCCTTGCGCGAGCATCGCGCCCCACGTGTAGTCGAGCTGCGGACCGAGGCCCAAGAACGACAGCGAGGCTTCGACCGCGATCACCGTGCCGAAACCGAACGTGAGCTGGACGAACGTCGGTCCCCACACGTTCGGCAACAGGTGCCGCCGCATGATGTGACCGCTCGGAGCGCCGAGCGCGACCGCCGCGGCGACGAAGTCGCGATCGCGCAACGCGAGCACCTGACCGCGTGAGACCCGCGCGTAGCCGACCCAGCCGTTCGCGCACAGCGCTGCGATCACCACGCCCAGGCCGGGCTCGCGCACGGTCGCGACGATCGCGATGTTGAGCAAGATGCCGGGGAACGCCATCAAGATATCGACGAACCGCATGATGATCTCGTCGGTGACGCCCGCGAACCAACCCGCGACGATGCCGAGCGCGAGGCCGATCGTGGACGAGATCGCGACGACGCTCGTGCTGATCGTCAGCGCCGACCGCGCGCCCCACAGCAGCTGCGACAGCGTATCGATGCCGTTCGAGTCGGTGCCGAGCCAGTGCGCCGCCGACGCCCCGGCGAACCGATGATCGAGATCGATCGCGGTCGGGTCGTACGGTGCCATCACCGGTCCGAACAAGCCCGCGAGCACGAACAGAGCGAGCATCGCGAGCCCGACCTTCGCGCTCGGCGAGAGCTGACGCCACAACGCGGTCATGCGCGGCGGATCCTCGGATCGATGACGCCGTAGAGGACGTCGACCCCGATGTTGACGATGACGTAGATGATCGCGATCACGAGCACCGTGCCCTGCACGACCGGATAGTCGCGCTCGAGGATCGCGTCGAGCAGCGTCAGGCCCAAGCCGGGCCGCGAGAACACCTTCTCGACGATGATCGCGCCGGAGAGCAACGAGCCGAACTGCAGACCGGCGACCGTGATCACCGGCAGCAACGCGTTGCGCAGCGCATGGACGTAGACGACGCGACGCTCCGGCACACCTTTCGCGCGCGCGGTCCGCACGAAGTCTTCGCCGAGCACCTCGACGAGCGCCGACCGCGTCATGCGGGACAGCATCGCCATCAAGTGCGTGCCGACCGCGAGCGCCGGCAAGATCAACGCGGCGAAGCCGGTCTCGGTCGGGCCCGGCAACCAATGCAGCTCGGCGAAGAACACGAGCAGCAGCAAGCTCGCGAGCAACATCATCGGCACCGCGATGCCGGACAATGACACCGCGGTCGCGAACGTATCGATCCAGGTGCCACGCCGGACCGCCGCGAGCACGCCGAGGGGAAGCGCGAACAACATCGCGACCAGCATCCCGGCGAGCGCGAGCGCGATCGTGTGCGGCATGACCTCGGCGATCCGGGCGGCGACCGTCGGCTTGTGCTGTGGATCCGGGCATTGATGGCCGAGGGTGCCGTCGGCGATGTGGCCCATGAACGTGACGAACTGCTCGGGCAGCGACACGTCGAGGCCCATGCAGTGCTCGAGCTTCGCGCGCTGCGCGGGCGTGACCTCTCCGCCGGCGAGGTGATCGATCGGATCGCCCGGCACGATGTGCAGGAACGAGAACGCGAGGACGCAAACGCCGAGGATCGCGAGCGCGCCCGAGCCGAGCCGGCGCAGCAGGAACGATCCGAGCGACACCTACGCTAGCTTCGCCGGTATCGACGCGAAGTCAATTGCCCCTAAAGGGACTCTTTCGCCGCAAGGTTCAACGCGTCCTTGCTTCGCCGGACGCGTTGTCGATCGCTCCGGCTCAATTGCTCGCGGGCGCGAGTGCGCAGAAGCCAGGCGTGGTCGAATCGACGACATCGCCGGGCGCGAGCACCGGTTCGCCACCGTGGGTGATCATCAACGGGTAGTTCCGGCACTCGTAGCCATCGCGGCAATCGCCGTTGCTCTTGCACGTGCGCATGCAGTAGCGAATCTCCGAGTCGCGCGGCACGCAGTGGCCGGTCAGATCGCACAGCTCGTCGAGGTCGCAACCGTCGGGCGATTGGCCCTCCGTGCACAGCTCGTTCGAGAAGTCGCCGGTGAAGAACCGCACGCACTCGGCTTCGGTCGGGCACGTGTCGTAGTCGCAACCCAAGATCGTGCAATAGCCATCGACCGGATCGGTATCGCAGAACCGCGCGCCGTTCGGATCGCAATCAGTGCTGAGCACGCACGAGTCGCCGATTTCTTTGCCACAGCCGAGCAGCACGACGAACGCGGCGAGCACGAGCGGGCGGACCATGAGCGGGCGCATCCTAGCGACCACTTCGACCCCCTGCAAGCTCGACGGGTTGCCCATGAAATCGAGTAGATTCCAGACAGATGCGAGCCGTCGTTCAACGGGTGACCCGAGCGCGAGTCACGGTCGGTGACCGCACGACCGGCCAGATCGATCACGGTCTGCTCGTCCTGCTCGCAGCCGGTGCCGGCGATGGGGCAAATGACCTCGCCTACGTCGTCGACAAGGTCGCCAACCTGCGCGTGTTCGCCGACGCCGCCGGCAAGATGAACCGCTCGGTGCTCGATGTCGCCGGCGGCGTGCTCGTCGTCTCGCAATTCACGCTCTACGGCGATGCGCGCACGGGTCGGCGGCCGGCATTTACCGGCGCGCTCGAGCCGATCGAGGCCCGCAGGCTCTACGACCAGGCGCTCGACGCGCTGCGTGCAGCGGGCGTCACGCGCGTCGAAGCCGGCGAGTTCGCGGCGGATATGCAGGTCGAGCTCGTCAACGACGGCCCGGTCACGATCCTTCTGGATTCGCGCAAGGGCTTCTAGGACGCGAAGCGCGGAGCGCGAAAGGCGCTGGCGCCAGGGAAAAATGACGGCGCGGTCGCACCGCCCTAGTTTCTGGCCCGGGGCGGAGTTACGTTCGGCTCGGCATCGATGAAGGTCAGGTTCTGGGGAGTCCGCGGCTCCATTCCGGTGCCCGGGCGGTCGACCAACCGCTACGGTGGCAACACCTCCTGCGTCGAGGTTCGACCGCGGGGCGAATCGCCGATCATCATCGACGCCGGCACCGGCATCCGCCGGCTCGGCAAGTCGCTGCTCGAGGAGGCGTTCGGCGACGGCAAGGGCACCGCGTCGATCCTGATCAGCCACACCCACTGGGACCACGTCCAGGGGTTGCCGTTCTTCTCGCCGCTCTATCGCGCGGGCAACGAGGTCAACATCTTCGCGCGCCAACGCGACATGCACCTCGAAGCGGTGTTCTCGGCGCAGCACGGCGCGCCGTACTTCCCGGTGCCGCTGTCGGCGATCCACGCGGGCATGCACTTCCACGAGCTGACCGACAACGCGAGCTTCGAGATCGGCCACGCGAAGGTCACGTGCACCCGGCTCAACCATCCGTGGACCGCGATCGCGTATCGCGTCGAGGTCGATCGCGCGTCGGTCGTGTACTGCGCCGACACCGCGCCGTTCACCGACGTCTTGCTCGGCCAAGAGTTCATCGAGCGCCCGCCGGTCGGCTCGGTGCCGCCGCCGATCCGGGCCGAGCTCACCGAGATGCGCGACGCGGTGATCGCGCTGTGCCGCGACGCGGATCTCTTGATCTACGATACGCAGTTCACGCCCGAGGAGTACAAGGTTCGCCCGCACTGGGGCCACTCGCGGCCCGACGACGCGATCGAGATCGCGCGCAAGGCCGGCGCGAAGCGGCTGTGCTTGTTCCATCACGCGCCGATGCGGTCCGACGATCAGAACGATCAGATCCTCGCGACGTACCGCAAGGTCGTCGCCGATGCGAATGACAAGCTCGAGCTGATGAGCGCGTACGAAGGCCTCGAGCTGACGCTGGGGGACGAATGAGGATCCGGTTCTGGGGCGTGCGCGGTTCGATCCCGGCGCCGGGACCGGAGACCAATCGCTTCGGCGGTAATACGTCGTGCGTGTCGATCGACACCGCGGCCGGCAAGCTCGTGATCATCGACATGGGCACCGGGCTCATGCACCTCGGCAATTCGCTGATGGCCGGCGCGTTCGGCAAGGGCCAGGGCACCGCCGCGATCTTGCTGTCGCACACCCACTGGGATCACATCCAAGGGCTAGGGTTCTTCGCCCCGGTGTTCATCGCCGGCAATCAGTTCAACCTGTGGGGCCCGGGCGGCTCGCCCGACGCGCTCGAGGCGATCCTCGAGGGCCAGATGGATCCGAACTTCTCGCCGCTCCAGACGCTGAAGAACTTCTCCGCGAAGTTCGACGTCGCCTCGGCGCACCCCGGCGTGCCGTTCGAGGCCGAAGGGCTCGTGGTCACCGCGCGCCTGCACGCTCACGGCGGGACGACCGCGCTCGCGTTCCGCATCGAAGAAGCCGGCCGGGTGTTCGTCTACGCGTCCGATGTCGGCTATCCGGAGACTGGCGCCGAGCCCGACGCGATCGCGTTCTATCGCGGCGCCGACGTGCTGCTGCACGACACGACGTACCGGCCCGAGGATCAAGCGACGCGGCGCAACCGCGGGTTCTCGTCGTACGACGAAGCAACCGCAGTCGCGATCGCTGCGAAGGTGAAGCGCCTCGTCACGTTCCACTACGATCAGGACTACAGCGACGACGACGTCGATCAGATCGTCGCGGCCTGCGAGCGCACGCTCGCGCCGCACGGCATCGCGGTCACGCCGGCGCGCGAAGGCGACGAGCTAGAGATCTGAGCGTGCGGGGCTACGGCGCTGTGAGGACCGTTGCCGCATAAGCGGCGCCGTAGCATCGACGAAGTCTAGTCCGCTGGTAACAGCTCTTTGAGCCGAACCCCGATCGCGTGCGTTCGAGCATGGCCCAGCAACATGGTATTGCCTGCTCCGAAAAAGGTGCAGGCCCACTCATGTGCCGCGGTCTCCATGTCACCACGGACCTTCTTTACGATGTCCGGCATCGGTCGCAGATTGCGGGCGGCCCCAATGGCCCTCTGGAGGACTCGCTTCGGGTTCTTTGTGTCCGTCCAACCGGAGGGCCAACCCTTTACTTGCCTTCCGGTCACCCCAAGCGCCTGCCGAACTCCATCCTCGTGGCGCATGAGTCCCTCGAACATCGGATCCATGCATATCGCAAGGACTGCCCCGGTTTCGAGCACCGGAACTCTTGTGCGCGCCGAGGGAGCATGGCGTCCTTGCAGTTCCGCGAGCCGCTCGGTGGCCCATTCTTTCCAGCGTTGAGGCAGCTTAGCGTTGTTGGAGAGAGCCTCGTACAGCCACAAGGTCTCGTGCCAGCGACAAGGCGTTGCCTCGGGATCCCATGGCGGTTGGAGATCCCATGCAACCACTGCGGCGTCAAAAGGCGACCGCTCGAGTTCTGCCGCGATGAGCTCATCGATGCCAACGCTCGTTCCGCTCGTCTTTGAACGCAGCTTCTTGATGGCAGGATCAAGCGCAACCAGGTGCTTCTTGTTGATTGGGACTACACGCTCCACTCGCGTCACGCCTAGAACCCGAGGAATCACTTCGAGCCAAAGCTCGGGAAACCAGTCGCCGCTGGCTCGCCGTTTCTCGCCTAGGCTGCCTTCGGCAAATAGCACAACGCGCGCGGGCGGCATCATTCTCCGGGTTCATTGACGTAGCGCGCTCCCGGCGGAACGCTCGCCGAGAAGCGTTTTGCTTCTTCGCGATCGCGGAACGGCTTGTAATGCGTTTCGCCGGCTTCTCGCCTTACTTGGAGCACATCGTCGAGTTCAACGTGATCTAGAAGCCAAGGAGAGTGCGTCGTGACCAACACCTGTGTGCCGCGATCGCTGGCTGAGCGCAGCACCTTGAGCACGCGGAGCACCGTCCAAGGATCGAGCCCGTTCTCAATCTCCTCAATACACAACAAGGATGGTGGAGGGTCGCGATTGAGCAGGGCGAAGATCGCGGTAATTCGACGTGTTCCCTCCGACAACATCCAAGCGGGAATCGGGAATCGACCCTTTCCTTTCCGACCTTGAAACGGCATGACCTCGGTCAAGGAGTAATGCACCGGCTCGTCTCGAGAGCCCCTCGGCTTCGATACCTGCACGTCGGTGATGTCCGGGAGCACGTTCTGGATCTCTTCGACCAGAGCTGCACGTTGCTCCTTGTTCAGCTCGCTCAGCAACGCGGGGAGCATGTGGCCCTCCTCATCGAGGAGCGGATCGAAGGACTTGCGCTTTGCGGGAGAGTCCATCGCTAGGCGGTTCGGACTCAGCCTGAGGAAGACGGCTCTGCGCCAGAAGTCCACGAGGTTTCCCACTGGATCCTCGGCGCTACTCTTGAACTGCACGCGTGACGCAGCGCCCAACGCCAAACGATCTGGATCATCGAATTGGCGCTGACGTTTCGGATCATCTGCGTATAGATTGCGAGCGCCGGGCTGCATGCGCTTCGGGTCGCCCTCTTCGGAGGTCTGAATGAGTCGCTGCTGCCTGCCGCTTGCGGGCTTGAGGGTAAGCCGTTCGGCGCCGATCAACGGTGTTGCACGATCGCTACCCTCGAACACCTTTACCTCGTAGTCGAGATCCGCAGGTTCCTCTGCATCTTCCCGGACCCACGTGAGTCTCAACCTGAAATACTTCGGCGTCTTTTGAGAGCGGACGTTGATGAGATCGTGAATTCCTCTGTATCGGTTGGATGCTGTCCGGGCGTCCTGCCGAAGTGTCGTGTCGAGCCATTGGAGAGCTTCGAGCAACGTGCTCTTGCCCGAGCCGTTACGACCAATGACCACCGTGAAGGGCCGTAGCTGAATAGCAGGCGGTTTGAAGGCGGCCTTGAACCGTTCTAGCGTCACGGAACTAAGGCGGAGCTGTGGATCACCGCCATCATGCCTCATCGCTGCGTCTCCACGTCGATGATACTGATACCACTGTTGTCTCGGCCGCGGCGAGCGGCGGAACGATCAAGAGCTTGAAGAACGGGGCGCCGGCGCACGGATTAGAGTGATGAGAACGAATCCAGAGTAGCAGCGTAGGCAGTCTTGCGCTGGCGGGATCCGTGGTGTTGCGAACCTGACGCCCGGATATACTTCTGCCATGCGCGCCATTTGGCTCGAGGTGCCCGAGAGTTTTCTCGAGGAACGTCGACGGTACGGCCAGGACAAGAAGGACGAGCTCTGGGACGGAGTCCTTCATATCGTCCCGCAGCCGAAGACCATCCACGAGGATGTCGCGGCTCGGCTCATCGTTGCGCTCTTCGAAATCGTCAACCGTCGAAGCCTCAAATTCTGTCGCGCCGGTGTGTTTCGCGGCGAGGACAACTATCGGGTACCCGACCTGACCATCGCGAAGCCCGAGCACGTCTCGGAGCGTGGTTTCGAAGGCGCGGAGCTGATCATCGAAGTGCTGTCGCCGCACGACGAGAGCCGCGACAAGCTGCCGTTCTACGCGAGCGTCGGCGTCCGCGAGGTCTGGCTGATCGAGCCGCGCACGCGCACGACCGACGTGCTCGCGCTGCGCGACGATCGCTATGCGCCGGTGCCGTGGATCGCCCGCCGCGCGCGCTCGCCGGAGCTCGGCATCGAGCTCGAGCGGGTCGCGACCGCCGAAGGCCCGACGCTCGAGCTGATCGACGGCGACGACGTCACGGTCGTCTAGCGATCGAGCGACAGCTCGACGAGCTCGAGCTTGCCGTGGCGCCGGCCGAGCGTGACCGCGATCGGGCCGCGCAGGACCTCTTGCGCCATCACGCGGTCGTCGCTGTCGCCGTCGAGCAGCGCGCCCGGGACCCCGGGACCGAGCATGAGCGTGCCGATGTGCGGATGCGGGCTGCGGATCTCCGACTCGCTCCAGTCGAACTTGCCGCCCTTGTCATCGGTCACGACGAGGAGGCCCTCGTCGAGCGCGACCGTCCACGCGCCGCCGCCGTCACGCCACTCGATGCGCATGCGGTAGTTCGCGTGCGCTGCCTTCGGATCGACGAGGTAACGCGCGATGTCGGCGGTGTGAAACAGATCCGGCATCGCGAGCCGAAACTTCACGAGCAGGACGTCGTCGCGATGGCCGGTGACCTTGCCGAGGATGACGAGCGGCCGCGGCCAGCCGCGGTTCCAGCTGACCGACACGCTGGCGTCCCAGCCACCGACGCTCAGCTGTGGCGGCGGAACGTCGACCGCGGTGAACCCGAGCACCGTGGCCGGCAGGTTCTCGGTGCCGTTGACCGACAGCGTCCAAGGCGAGTCGATCACCTTCGCGCCGTCGTTCGATAGTACCTCGAGCGGACCCTCGAAGTGCCAGGCGATCGGCTTACCGGCGAAGCGATCGCGCAGCTGCCCGAACGTGACGAGGCTGGGCGCGACGAGGTGCGCGTCGAAGTCGTAGAAGCCGCGGAGCTGGATCGCGTCGTCGAGCGTCAGGCCGTCGGGCGCTTCGCCGGAGAATTGCCACTCGCCGGTCTTGCTCAAGAACGCGACGACGCGCGTGCCCGGCTTGAAATAGACATGCCCGCCCGCGGTCGTCACGACGAGGTCGCCGGACTTCTTGCCGCGCAGCGCCGACTCGACATGGAGCTTCACGGCGAGCGACTCGGTCCCGGGATGCGCCGGGCCCACGAACGTCGCGACGACGACGTCGGGTGACGTCTTGATCACGTCGTCGAGCGACGTCGCCATCGGGTGCGCCGAGGCAATCGCCGAAACCGCCATCGCCGCCGCGATCGCGACGGCCCGCGCCGCGCTCACGTCGCCGCTTCGCCGTGGCACTTCTTGTATTTCTTGCCCGAGCCGCACGGGCACGGCTCGTTGCGGCCGACCTTCGCGGTGGACACGAACGTGCCTTGGCGCTCGCCCGGGCGGCGGCCGGTGAGCGCGGCGTCGAACGCCTCGACGACGACCTCGGTCGGCTTGATGATCACGTTCGCGGTCTCGGCCGCCATCGCGGCTTCCTTGACGTCCTCGGCGATGAGCTCGGCGAGCTTCGCGTAGATGTGCGGCTGCGCGGCGACGAGCGGCTGCGCGACGCGTTCGTGCACCGGCTTGTCCGCGAGCCCCGCGACTTGGCCGAGCGCCTCGGTGACGATCTTGTCGGCGTCGTTGAGGTTCGCCTGGGTCAACCGCGGCAGCGTGCCTTCGTTCGCGCGATCGAACATCGACCACACGAGCGTCGCGTAGAACACCGCGGCCTCGCCGACCGCGTCCCCGTGCTCGGCGCGCACCGATGCGGCGTGCTGCAACAAGAACGGCTGCTCTTTCTGCAGGCGCTGCGCGAGCTTGTTCATCGCCTTCTTGTCGCCGCGCTTGTCGAGGCGGGTGAACGCGGCGATCGTGTTTTCGACGGCTTCTGCGGTGACGATGGGCGCGGTCATGCGGCCTGAAGATACCGAAAACTCCGCGCTAAGGCGCGAGCTGATCGAGGCAACCGCCGGCGATCGGACACTTGCGCGGGAACAAGCCGACGTCGACGAGGGCCAGCGTCGCGCCGACGTAGTCCGGCTTGAGGTGCCCCATCACGCGATCGGTGCCGGCCGGGAAATTGACGAGCAGCGACGGCAGCGGCGGCTTGCCCTGTGCCGGCGTCGCGGAGAACACCACCTCGAGATCGAGGTTCGTCGCCGAAGCCTCGCGCTTGAACGTGACGACCAGGCCGGGATGTTGCGCCGGCCTCTGGTCGGCCGGCATGGCAGCGAGCGGGTCGATGACGTTGACCGTGACGCAGCCGGGCTTCGCGCAGCCGGACAGCGTCGTCGATTCCCACCGCGAAATCCGCGCATCGATCGCGGCCGCGGCGGCGGCGGCATCGGCCGGCGGCTTGCGCGCGGCGATGTACACCGTGCGGGTGTTCCAGTTCGCCCACACGTCGAACGGGCGAAAGAAGCTCAGGCCGAGCGCGCCATCGAGGTCTTCTTCTTCCCACCGCTTGTCGTCGTACGGAATGATCGGGACGTCGTGAACCGAGATGTTACCGACCGTGACCACGCCGACCGCCGCCTCCGACACGATGCGAGAGCTGCCAGCTTCGTCGACGACACCAAAGGGCTGGGTCTGATGCGGCGCGAGCTGCGCCTTGTCCCACAAGCTCTGGCGGAGCTGACTCGCGACCGCGCCGAGATCCAGGTGCATCGCGAACGACTTCGCGCCCACCGTCGCCGAGATCAGCTTGCGCCCGAGCGGCACGACGTCGGCGTTCGGGACCTTGCTGTCGACGAGGTCGTAGCGCATCGCGGAGAAGCCCTCCGGCGGCTTCCACGTCGAGGTCGTGACGAGGTAGCCCATGCCGGCGTCGCGATCGAAGCCGAACACGAGCGAGTCGGCGAGCACGTCCTTGCCGATCACGCCGCGCACCTGCCGGCCGTCGATGTCGTAGGTGCCGGGCTTCACGACCATCGCCGAGAGCTTCTCGACAACGAGCGTGCCGACGTGAAGACCCTGGACCTCTGCGTAGAACCGCACTTGTTGCGTGTCGCTCTCGTCGAGCCGGTGCGGGCCCTTGCCGATCCGCAGCCCGATCTCGGTCACGAGATCCTGATCGATGATCGACGTGTTCGCGTCCGGATCGATCGCGAAGACGTACGGCCCTTTGCCACCGATCATCACCGGCGCGAGCAACACGCCGTTCTCGAGCGGGCCGATCAGCGGAAACGCCCAGCGATCGCCCTGCGAGAACCCGGGCGGCGGACCGACCGAGCAAGCCGCGGCGAAGCACGCGAGCGCGAAGACGGCGAGTCGAGCCATCGCGCCGATGGTAACTCGGTCGGCGTAGGAATCCAGCGCGTGCCGCAGCAGTCTGCGAGCGGTCAAGGCAACGGCGGCTCTTGTGCGATCACGCAGTGCGCCGGGGCGTCGCAACCGAGCGGAAATGGGCTCGCGTCGATCACCTCGAGCTTTGCACGGGCGTAGCGCGCCTCGGCCGGCGGCCCAGGGCGCATAGGCCATCGCGGCGATGGTGGCTCAGGGCCGCGGCGGTTGCTCGGAAATCACGCACGGACCTGGCGACTCGCACGCCACCGGAAACGGGCTCGCATCGATCACCTCGAGCGTCGCTCCGGTGTAACCCGTATCGATCGGCGCGCTCAGCCCCGGCGCGCCGCTCGGCAGGTTGACGGTCAGGGTCGGCAGGCGCTCGCCGCTCGGCGAGGTCGCCGCGATCGTGACCTCGAGCGGCAGCCGGATCGCGATCGGATCGCGCACCACCTGCAGCTCGGGCGCGTTCGGATCGCCACCTAGCGCGACCCTCGCGCAGCCCGCGTCCGGGCAGCGATCGATCACGGCGCCCCAGCGACCGAGCCGCAGCGTGCGCTCCGCCGGAGAAGCCTCGCGCGGCGTCAGGTAGAGCTTCTCGTGTTGCCAGTCCGCCACGATCGCGAATGGCCGGAAGAAGTCCAGACCGAGCGTGCCCTCGAGCTCGCCGTTGTCGAGCCAGCGCTTGTCCTCGAACTTGACGAACCCGACGTGGTCGCGCGCGACGCCCTGCGCATCGACGTGAGGCGCGAGCCCGACCGTGTCGACATCGCGGTGCGCGCCGACCTGATCGATCATCGTGAAGCTCGCCGGTTGCGGCTCGAGCCCTGCCTCCGCCCAGTGCCCCGGGCGCAGCGAGCTCTGGGTGCGGCCGAGGTCGACCGCGAGGTCGTAGGTCTTGCCGTTGATCGTCGTCTTGACCAGATCGTTGACGACCGAGACCCGCTCGACACCTTTGTGATAATCGAGCTCGCGCGCGCCGGTCGGCGCCTTGAACGCCTCTTGCGTCGACAGCCAGGCGATGCCGCGCTCGCGATCGACGCCGAACACGAGTGAATCCGCGATCACGTCGCGCCCGATCACGCCGTAGATCCGGCGGCCGTCGGCGTCGAACATGTTGCGGCCCCACGTCACCGCGTAGAGCAGGCTGATCTCGAGATCGCCGATCTTGACGTTCGGTAGCGACCTGCCGAACGTCGGGTGGGTCGTGTCGGTCTGATCCTGGACGCGCGCCGCCGGCTTCAACGGAATGCCGGCGCGCGCGAACACTTCACCGTCGACGACGCTGACCCGGGTCTCGGGATCGATCGCGAACAGGTACGGTCCCTTGCCATCGACCCACACCGGCGTGACCAGCTTGCCGTCGGCGAGCGGATCGACGAGCGGGAACGTCCAGGTAGAGCCCTCCGAAAACCCCGGCGGCGAGCCGATCGCACACGCCCCGAGGAGTCCGACGAAACCGAGAGCAGCGAACGTTTGGAATCGCGTCATGGACCAACCCTAGCGACGCGCGCGGTGCTGCCTTATTAAACGGACGTTAGCCGCGCTGGCATCACACTTCGCAACGTCAGCGGGCCGAGAGCTGCTCGCCGCAACGGGTGTCGCAGTGCCAGTTACTGCCGTAGATCAGAGGCGATCACGCAGTGTGCCGGCGAATCACACTCGCGCGGAAACGGGCTCTCGTCGATCACGGCGAGTGTTGCTCCGGTGTAACGCGGGTCGAGCGGCGTCGCGAGATCGGCGACGCCGGCAGGCAAGCTGATCGTCAGCGTCGGCAGCTTGTCGCCGTTCGGCGCGGTCGCCGCGACGACGAGCTCGAGCGGCGCCTGACCCGCGGACGGATCGCGCGTGACTTGCAGTTGCGGCGCGGCGTCGCCGGTGACTTGCACGGCGACGCAGCCGGTCGCGCTGCACGGCAGCAGCGCGCCCCACCGGGTCATGCGGATCTGCTTGGCCTCGGCGGAGTCGACGCGCGGCTTCAGGTAGATCTTCTCGTGATCCCAATCGGCGATGAATGCGAACGGCTGGAAGAAGTCCAAACCGAGCGTCCCTTCGAGCTCGCCGTCGTCCAACCCTCGCCGGTCCTCGTACGACACGAAGCCGAGGTGGTCGCGCTCGATGCCTTGGACCTCGACGTGTCTCGCAATGCCGACATGATCGGTCTCCCGTGGGGAGCCGAGCTCGTCGACGACGACACCGCGTTTCGCGATCGGGACGAGCGACGCCTCCGCCCAGTGATTCGGACGGAGCTCGCTGTCGACCCGACCGAAGTCGAACGCGAGCTGATACGTTTTGGCGTCGACCTTCGTCGAGACCAACTCGTGTACGACCTCGACGCTCGCGGGGTGGCCTCCGAAGCCGATCTGCATCGGGCCTTTGTGATACTCGAGGACTCGCGCGTCGGTCGGTGCGGTGAAGGCTTGCTGGGTCTTGAGCCAAGCGATGCCGCGATCGCGGTCGACCCCGAACACGAGCGAGTCGGCGATCACCTCGCGGCCGAGCACACCGTAGATCCGGCGACCATCGGCGTCGAACAAGTGATTGTTCCAGGTGAGCGCGTTGACGAGCGAGATGCTCGAGTTGCCGATCCGTACGTTGGGCAACGTCATGGCCCACGTCGGATGCGAGTGATCCGACTGGTCGACGAGGCGCGACTGCTGCGGCTGGGGAGTGATGCCGAGCTGATGGAACACTTCGCTGTCGACGATCGTGACGCGCGTGTCCAGATCGATCGCGAACAGGAACGGGCCCTTGCCGTCGATCATCACCGGCGTGACGAGTCGGCCATCGGCGAGCGGATCGACGAGCGGGAACGTCCACGCCGAGCCTTCCGAGAATCCCGGCGGCGCACCGATCGAGCACCCGCCGTACAGGACCACTAACGCGACCGCACGCCTCACCAACACGGCTCCACGCTAACGCACCCCGTGCGCGCCCTTCATTAAGGCCTCGTTAGCGCGCGAGACGGGTCCGGCGAAGTTAGTGCCGCGTGCCGTCGGCGCCGACTTCCCAGACCATGCCCGAGTACATCAGCTTGTCGAGGTCGCCGGGGCCGAGCTTGGCCTTCGCATCGGCGATCTGCTGATGCGCGAGCTGCTCGTAGGTCGGCTTGTCGTGGCGATAGAGCACGCCCATCGGCATCGGGAAGTGCGGCTGGACGAGCTGGGAGAGCACGTTCGCGTAGACTGGCGAGCCCTTCTCCGTGTGCACGAGCACGCCCGGGTCGCTCGCGTCGCAGATCTCGGGCTCGAGCGTCGGCCCGAGCTTGATGCCCTTCGTGCCGTTCGCGAACAGCAGCGGCTTGCCTTCGGCGAGCATGATCTGCTTGCCGGCGGGATCGTCCTTGACGCCTTCCCACACGCCGTCGTTGAACACCGGGCAGTTCTGGAGCATCTCGATCAGCACGCCGCCCTTGTGCGTGTAGGCGGCCTCGAGGATCTTCGCGAGCCCCTTCGCATCGGTGTCGGCCGCGCGCGCGACGAACGTCGCTCCGGCGGCGAGCACGAGCTCGAGCGGGTTGAGCGGGTAGTCGACCGAGCCGAGCGGGGTCGATGCCGCGCGCGTCCCGAGCGAGCTCGTCGGCGAGTATTGGCCCTTGGTCAGGCCGTAGATCTGGTTGTTGAACAGGATGATCTTGAGATCCATGTTGCGGCGCAGCGCATGGATCAAGTGGTTGCCGCCGATCGACAGGCCATCCCCGTCGCCCGTGATCACCCAGACGTCGAGCTCGGGGCGCGTGACCTTGAGCCCGCTCGCGATCGCCGGCGCGCGGCCGTGGATCGTGTGGAACCCGTAGGTGTTCATGTAATACGGGAACCGGCTCGAGCAGCCGATGCCCGAGATGAACACGGTGTTCTCGCGCTTGACGCCGAGCTGACCGAGCGTGCGCTGGACGGTCGCGAGGATCGCGTAGTCGCCGCAACCCGGGCACCAACGGACGTCTTGGTCCGTCTCCATGTCCTTTTTGGACAGCTTGATCTTGACCGCGTCGCTCATACGATCCTCCCCGGCTCGACGGCCGCGTGTTGCGGCACCGTCTTCGTGGGCGTCGGTGTCAGTAGGTTTTCGATCGCGGCGATGACCTCGCGAACCATGAACGGCTGGCCCTGGATCTTGTTGAGGCCGATGCAATCGACGAGGAACTGCGCGCGCAGCATCAGGCGGAGCTGGCCCATGTTGAGCTCGGCGACCAGCACGTGCTTGAAGTTCTTGATCACCTTCGCGATGCCGGGCTCGAGCGGCGACAGCCAGCGCAAGTGCGCGTGACTGACCTTCCTGCCTTGCGCCGTGCAGCGTCTGCTGCGCCTGGCGAAGCGCGCCGTAGGTGCCGCCCCAGCCGATGATCAGCACGTCGCCCGACTCGCCGCCGGCGAGATCGAGCTCGCCGATGTCTTGCGCGATGCGCGCGACCTTCTCGGCGCGGACCTTCGTCTGCTTCTCGTGGTTCTCCGGCGCGTAGCTGATGTTGCCGGTCAGCGCGTCCTTCTCGATGCCGCCGATGCGGTGCTCGAGGCCCGGCGTGCCTGGGATCACCCACGACGCGCGCGAGCGTCTTGTCGTCGCGCTGGTAGACGAAGTACCCGTTGGGGTCGGTGCGGTGCATGATGTCGAAGCGGGGCAGCGTCTTGAGATTCGGCAGCGGCCACGGCTCGCTGCCGTTCGCGATGTAGCCGTCGGACAGCAGCATCACCGGCACCATGTAGCGCGTCGCGATCTTGACCGCTTCGACCGCGGCGTAGAACGAATCGCCCGGGCTCTTCGCCGCGATCACCGGAATCGGCGACTCGCCGTTGCGGCCGAACACCGCCTGGAACAGATCGCTCTGCTCGGTCTTCGTCGGCAGGCCGGTCGAGGGACCACCGCGCTGGACGTTGACGATCACGAGCGGCAGCTCGGTCATCACGCCGAGGCCGATCGCCTCGCCCTTGAGCGCGATGCCCGGGCCCGACGATGCGGTGACCGCGATCGATCCGCCGTACGCCGCGCCGAGCGCCGCACCGATCGCGGCGATCTCGTCCTCGGCTTGGAACGTCAGCGTGCCGAAGTTCTTGAACTTCGCGAGCGCGTGCAGGATCGACGACGCCGGCGTGATCGGATAGCCCGAGTAGAACAGCGACTTGCCGGCGAGGTCGGCGCCGACCACGAGGCCGAGCGCGAGCGCTTCGTTGCCCGTGATGTTGCGGTACATGCCCGGCTTGAACACCGCCGGCGGCACCTTGTAGACCGTCTGGAACACCTCGGCGGTCTCGCCGTAGTGGTAGCCGGCCTTGAACACCTTGACGTTCGCCTCGGCGAACACCGGGTTCTTCGCGAACTGTTGGTAGATCCGGCGAACCTCGTGCTCCGGCTCGCGGCCGTACATCCAGAACACGAGACCGAGCGCGAAGAAGTTCTTCGACCGGCCTTTCTCTTTGTTCGACATCTCGCTGCCGTCGAGCGCGGCGTTCGTCAGCTGGTGAATGTCGACCGAGTGAACCTTGTACTTCTCGAGGCTGCCATCCTCGAGGGGGTTCGTCGCGTAGCCGGCCTTCTTGAGGTTCGCCTCGACGAACGCGCCGGTGTTGATGATCAGCTCGCCGCCGTCGACGAGATCCTTGAGGTTCGTCTTCAACGCCGCCGGGTTCATGCAGACGAGCACGTCGGGCGCGTCACCCGGCGTGTAGATCTCCGACGCCGAGAAGTGAAGCTGGAATCCGGACACGCCGAACAAGCTGCCGGCCGGGGCGCGGATCTCGGCGGGGAAATCCGGGAACGTCGAAATATCGTTGCCCGCGTCCGCCGCCGCTTTTGCGAACTCGGAGCCGGTGAGCTGCATGCCATCGCCGGAGTCGCCCGCGAAACGGATGACGACTCGATCCAGCTGCTTGGTATCCATCGCGATTTACCTCTGCGGAGTCGCCGATCGGCGAGTGGCGCGGACCTTACCAGCCTGTCGCGGCGAACCCAAGCGCTTGCTAGCCCTGCCTCTTGCAGGTTGGTTGTGGTGCAGCGGTCGAGTGATCACGGCTACTTGCTGCGGTACCGTCCGGCCGTGCACCGCTCGACTTGGTTGATGGCAATCGCTTTAGCGTTGGTCGGCTGTCCGGCGCATATGGCGGCGCCGACACCAATGCCGCCTTCAGGTAGCCGGAACCCGGGCGGCGCGAGGGCCGGGCTCGAGGTCGGTCCGCCACTCGTGACGCCGGGCGAGCGGATGAGCTATCGCCTGCAGCTCCAAGGCGTCGTGCTCGCGACGTACGAGCTCTCGGTGGGTGACTTCGCCGAGGTCGACGGAAAAAAGGCGATCGTCGTGCAGAGTCACGCGAAGGCGGTCGGGCTCGTCCAGATCGTCGCGAAGATCGATGACTACTTCACGTCGTGGATCGACGTCACGACCGGCCGGCCATTGCGTTGGGTCACCGACGAATTCGGCACGAGGAGCTCGGACAAGGAGCGCACCGACGTTCGCTTCACGCAGCGCACTGGCGACATGTTGCCGGTCGAGTTCCACCTCAACGACGACAAGCCCATGCCCGAGCCGCAGACGCTGAGCATGCCCGACGTGTGGGACTACAACTCGTTCCTGATCGCGCTGCGCCGCTGGGAGGGCCCGCCCGGGACCAAGATCACCGCCGAAGTCTTCCGCAGTCGTTACCTGTGGCACGTCGAGATGACGGTGCACGGCAAAGACCAGCTCCACACCGACCTCGGCGACTTCCCGGCACTGCGGCTCGACGGTCACGTCTACAAGCTCGGTCGCGACGACGCGCGGTTCCCCGATTCCGACGAGCGCAACTTCTCGCTGTGGATCAGCGACGACGACGGCCGCGTACCGTTGCTCGTCACCGCGCGCACCGACTACGGCGACATCAAGCTCGAGATCACCGACTACCAACCCGGGACCGGACAGCGGCTCGGCAACTAACTGGTTGAGGTCGTCAGTTGCCGACGGTCGCCCACGCGTCGTCGCCGGTCAACCATTGGGTGACCCATGCGTCGAGCGTGATGCCACCGGACGGTTGCGCGAGCGTCGCGAGCTGACCGAGCATCGTGTGATTCGTACCGGCGAGCTCGAACGCGTGGGTGCGCGCGTGATCGAAGTGGCCCGCGATCAGCGCGCTCTGCGCCTCGTCGATCGGCCCGGTGTAGCCGAAGTACGCCGTGATCGTCGCATCGTCGTCCCAGGTCAATAAGCCGACGCGGCTGTCCGGCTCTGCAGCGACGATGGTGTCGAACGCGGCGGTGAGGTCGCTCGCACAATCGGCGCACCCGGTCGGAAACGCGAGGTTCCACGCCGACTGCCATGACCCGTAGTTGGCATAGACCGGGATGAACGGCGACGAGTCTTCGAGCAGCGAGAGCTTCGCGGTCGGCCAGGCGTCGGCGAAGCGCAAGAAGTTCAGCGTCGCGCCGTAGCCGCCCGCGCTCGAGCCCGACACCCAGACGTTCGCGGCGTCGGGGAACGTCGCGTGGAGCGCGTCGACGAACAGCTGCGTGTTCGTGCCGCCGGTGTGATGGATCGGCATCTGTCCCGCCACCATGTAGTCCTTCACGTTCGTCCCGGCGTGAAGGTCAGCGGTGCAATACGGCACGAACACGAGGTTCGCGTTCGCGAGCGCCGCGTTCCATGAACGGTCGATCTCGAGCACCGCGACGTCGGTTGCGAGGTTCGCCGGGCCGTACGTCGTCGTCGTGTTGATCGCGGTCTTCAACACGAAGCAGGTGTTCGCGTCCCAGCACGCGCCGCCGCCCTGGAAGTACACGAACAGATCGTTGCCGGACGCCGCGCGGTTGATGCCAAACCCAGCGGGCGTGCCGTTCGCACAGGTCGAACCCGGGATCTCGACCCACACCCACTGGTTCGGTGTCGTGTCGATCACTCCGCTGTCGCTCGGCGCACCAGCGTCGGGGCCAGGCCCGCCGTTTGCCGGAGCATGACAAGCTGCAAGCAGCGCGAACGACAACAATCGCATTGCGCAATTGTAGTCCGATCTGGCTATCCTCTCCGCATGAGGATCACGACCGCGCTCGTGGCGCTCACCGGATCGGCGTGTACGACGCCGTCGCACGGCCAGGTGATCTCCTCCGACCTCGCCGGCGGCAGCGGGATGATCGTGATCACGCAGAGCAGCGCCATGCTGCCGCCGTCGGGCTTCCTCTGGGGCGGCGAGTCCCCGGCGATCGGACCGGCGGAGGCCGACTTTTATTTCGGCAACGACGAGGTCGATCCGAGCAGCGGCGCGCAGCTCGGCACGTACGCGACGATCGACTGCTATCCACTCGACTGGACCGCGCTGAGCGCGGGCGGGCCGACTCCGATCGCGTCGCTCGGTTGTCAGCTCGACGTCTCCGTGCTCGGCGGCGACAGCACGGCGACCGACTACGCCGACGTCGTGACCGCCGGCGCGATCACGGCGACGTCGAGCCTCGACAGCAACGGCAACGGCACCGTGACGCTGCAATTCGACGTCGCGACCCCGGTCGCCGCTACCGAGGCAGGGACGCAATCGATCATCGATCTGACGGTCGCGCTCGACGGCCTGCGCGGCACCGCGATGTTCGGTGACGTCTCGAGCTCGACCGATCACTGCGAGCTGTGCTCGATCTAGCGAGCGCGTCCGACTAGCGAGCGCGTCCGAAACGACAAAGGGACCGACGTTCCCGTCGATCCCTGGGTGCGTTGGCGAAGCGCTTCAGTTCGGCTTCGGGTCCATCTTCGAGCGGAACTGGTGCTCGCCCTTGCCCATGATTTCCTTCTCGTAGTAGTCGGCGCTCGCCACGCCCGAGGCGTCTACGAGCTTGAGCTTCTCGTCGATCAACTGCCGGAACTGCGACTCCGGCAGTGCGCCACCGACGTGGGTGCCGTTGACATAGAGCGTCGGCGTCGAGTTGACCTTGAACTTCGCGAGCTCGGCCATGTCGGCGTCGATGACCTTCTTGCACTCGTCCGACTTCATGTCGGCCTTGAACTTGTCCATGTTGAAGCCCAGGCCGGCCGCGATCGCGAGCACGTTGTCTTCGCCGAGCTTCGTCGGGTCGCGCTTGGCGGCGTACTCGTCGAAGCCCTTGACCCAGAACTCGTTCTTGAACGCCGAGTACTTGCCTTGCTTTGCGGCCGCGCAGCTCGCGAGGTGCACGGTGGTCGCGACCTGCGGGTGGACGACCATGTTCTTGAACACGATCCGGACCTTGCCGTTATACGACTTCACGAGCGACTCGAGCGTGTCGCTGACCTTGCGGCAATACGGGCACGCGAAGTCGAACGCTTCGACGATCGTGACCGGGGCGTTGGCCGGGCCTTCGGTCTGGCCAGCCTTGATGTCGTCCGCGACGTCGACCGCGAAGATCGCGTCCGGCGCGGGCTCGTCGCGTTCCTGCTGCTCTTGCTGCTGCTTCTGCTGGTTGTAGACCTTCTCGAGGAAGTCGAGCGCCTCCGCATACTTCTTGTTCGTGGCTTCGAGCTTGGCGACGCGCTCCTCGAGCGTACCGGTCGGCGCTTCCGCCATCTGCTGCGTCGGCGACGCGGCCGCCGGGCCAGCGCCAGCGGACGGCGTCGGGACATTCATCCCCTTCGCGGTTGAGAGCTTGCTGTCGGCGTTTTCGCAACCGGCGAGCAGTGCGGCAGCACACAAGATCGAAACGAACGGCTTCATGGCGCGCATATTGCCTCCCTAAACCGAGGGTGACAAGGGGGAATTCCCCGTGGCAACCTCGCTCGGGTGAGGCGATTCGCGGTCCTAGCGGCGGTCGCCGCGTGCGGAGGTAGCGGCGCGCTGCCGGACAGCGCGGTCGTCGACGTCCTGCCCGACGCGTTCGTCTGTCAGTCGATCGGCGCGCTCCCCGCGTTTCAACGGCTCGGCGGCAACCCGTCGATGGTCGCCGGCGAGCACATCTTCACCGACCTCCAGGTCGACACCTCGATCGCGGACCCGAGCTTGTCGTGGAGCGACGCGGCTCAGGTGTTCGACCTCTACTACGCGACGCGCCACGCGACGACGTACGCAGACGCCGGGGTCCAGGAGATCCGCCACGCTCAGAGCGCCGACCTGTCCGGGTTCTCGCTCGACGACGAGCCCTCGCTGGTCGCGAATCCCGATCCGGACGCCTGGGACAACATCAACACCGAAACGCCGACCGTCGTCTTCAACCCGACCGCGCCGCCGGCCCAGCGCTACCTGATGATGTACTCGGGAGCCAACGGCCCCTTCGCCTACGAGAGCGGGTTTCCGAACTACGCGATCGGCGCCGCGTTCTCCGAGGACGGCAAGCACTTCGCTCGGATCACGGCCGATCAATCGCCGCACGGCCAGGCCGGCTTGGTGCTCACCGGCCAGGACGCCTATCCAACCGCGATCGGGGCGATCGTCGCCGACCCCGAGCTCGCCCTCGTCGATGGCACCTATCACCTATTCTTCTCGAGCTACGCGTGCGGCGGCGCGGGCTGTCTGCCAACCGCGTACGGCATCGGCCACGCGACCTCGACGGATGGCATCCACTGGACGGTCGCCGAGGCTCCGGTCGCGAGCTTGCTGTTCGATCCGAGCGACCCGGTCTCGGGTGGCGCCCAGCCCTCCGTCATCTACGACCCCGTCCACTGCCTGTGGGAGATGTGGATCAGCGATTCGCCGACCGATACCGCGGCCCAGCCGGTGCAATTCAACAACATGGCCGGGCCGTGGCACGCGACCTCGACCGACGGCGTGACCTGGACTCCGGACTACGCGGGGATGACTCGCGACCTGATCTGGAGCTCGATCGCACCCGGCGAGGATCGCGGGCTACTCACCGGCCCGGACGTCGCGATCGACGGCGACGCGCGCTACATGGCCTACGTCGGGTTCAGCGATCAGGACGTGCCGGCGGATTTCTACCTGCCCGACATGTCGCCGGCCGGCTTCGAGCCCGCGGTGATGACACTCGACATCGCGACCCGCGGCGCGTTCTAGCGATTGTCGCTCTCGGTGCCGCGCCGGCGTAGGTCCGACGGATCGACGTTGCGCGCGATCAGCGACTCCTCGAAGCGCAACGCCCCGCCGCGCCGCCACGTCTGATACTCGGATTCGCTGACCGGGATGACTTGCGCGACGGTCAGCGCCGGCGGGCCCTCCTCGAGCGGCAGCGTGAAGTCCCACGCGCGGGGCGAGCAGATGTAGACGTGAGGCAGGCGCAGCGAGACTTCGGGAATCGCGAGCGCGCCGATCACATCGCGCACCATCGTCCCGGGCTCGGGGAAGAACCCGGTGTCGCCGAGATGGAACGCGAGGTTCGCGAGGATCTGGCAGCACGCGTCGCTGTCGAGCGTCGACGCCATCACGAGCTCCACTCGCGGCCGCTCGCGATCCGGCCACTCGTGATTCGCTAACCCGACGGTGACGAACGTCCACTGGCCGAACCTCGGCTTGTTCGACACGCGGCCGACTTCGATCGAGCGGGCTTCCGCGTTCGCGTGGCGATAGGTCCGCGCCGAAAACGGTCCGAGCACCGCGCGCAGCAGCTCGCCGGCGCGGGTCGACAGCTGCAAGAACGGCGCGAGCTGCACGACCCCGCGCGCCATCACGATCCAGGTCGGCTGGAGCGCGAGCGTGCGGCGGAGATAATTCTGCGCGACGACTTTGTTGCCGACGTCCGCATGTGCGAGCGCGCCGCCCCACAGCGCGGTCGCGCTCTCCGGCTTCAAGCCGATCGCGCGATCGAACGCGCGCGCCGCATCGTGCGCTTTGCCCAAGCATAACAACGAGTGTCCGAGCCCCTTCCAGCCCAGCGCGTGCTGCGGAAACACCACGACCGCGCGCTCGAACTTCGCCGCAGCATCGACGTACTTCTCGACGCGAAACAGCTCGTTGCCCTCCGCGACCAGTGCGTCAGCCGCAGCCTGACTCATCATCCTTCGAGTATCACGCCACGGGCGCCGAGGCGACCGCGTCTGCTATGCTCGGCCTCGATGACCGCTGGAGTTGGAGCCGACATCGAAGCGCTGTGTGCGAAGTGCGGAGATGTCTGGCACGTCGTCGTGGCCAAAGAACGCGACAAGATCGCGAAGGTCCAGTGCAAGCAATGCGGCGGCTATCACCGCTACAAGTCGGTCGCCGGTGCTTCGGCCGAGCAGAAGCATCCGCCGCGGTTCGGCGAGAAGCCCGAGAAGCCGGCGAAGGCCGCCAAGTCGACGGCGAAGGGGCCGGTCGAGCGGTTCGAGAAGCCGTCGGTCGCCGCCGATCTGTCGAAGCCCGTACGTACGTATCGCGCGAGCGAGAAGTTCGAGGCCGGCGAGCGCATCGATCATCCGACGTTCGGCCAAGGCGTGGTCGAGCTCTACGACGCCGGCAAGATCACGGTGTTCTTCAGCACCGGCCGGCGCGTGCTCGTCGCCGCGAAGGGCACCGAGAACGCGTTGTCGCGACCCAAGCCGTTCGACTACTCGAACGCCGCCGGCGGCAAGCGCGTCACCGAGAGCTGAGCTCGGTCAGTAGTCCTGCGGAATGCACACGGCTTCGGTCGTGCCGGTCGTGATCACGAAGTCGTTCTCGCAGTACGAGCCGGGGTTGCACGTCATCGCGACCGATCGGCCGCCGACGCAGCCGGACAGCGCCGTAAAGTTGTCGTCGCACGTCGCCTGATCGCTACCGGGACACGTGCCCGCATCGGTGCAGTACCCGGTGCCGGCGTCACTCGTCGCGCAGCCGCTCGAGCACGGGATGCGATCGACCACGTAGCCGTCGAAGCACGTCGCGACGGTGCCGTTGTCGCAGATCGGACCGATCGCCGCGACGCAGATCGGATTCGGTGCGGTCTCGGTGCTGCAGAACACCTTCGGATACGAACCCGAGGTGTCGGCGATGCAGGCGCCGGTGCAGTCGCGCTCCAGGCTATAGCCTGCTCCGCACGTCAGCTCGGTGTTCGCGTCGAAGCAGATCTCGTCCTCGATGCCCGCGCAACGGGGATCGGCAACCCCCGACGTCGAGCATACCGCGTCGCGCAGGCCCTGGTACGTGACGTCGATACACGTCGCATCGCCGCAGTCCGTGCCTTTGTCGTTGAAGTCCCGGATGTTCGAAAAGTCATCCGGAGGACCGCACGAGTAGATCGTGTTGCCGTTGCACGTGGCTTCGTTGTCCTTGCAGCGATCGCCACAGCTGGGCGCGAACACGAGGCCGAGGACGAGCAAGAACCGCATCGCGTCGAGAGAATCGACCACGGCGGGCGGTCGCGCGAGGTCACATCGAGGCAACAGCTGGCGATTGCGGTAGGGTCCGCGCAATGGCTCGCCTCGGCTTGCTCGGACCTGGCATCGTCGTCGTCGGCGCCGGCGTCGCCGCGTTGGGCATCTGGTACTGGCACCACGCCCAGCCCGTGGTGGGTGCGAAGATCGACACGATTCGGGTCGATCCACGTAGCGAGTTCGTCGTCTACGCCGAGGCGGGCGGCGGCGATCGCGACTTCGTCGAGCTCCACGTCGGTGGCGAGCTGAGATGGCAGGCGCTGGTGCCGCACTACGAGGGGCGCGTCGGCGCGCCGGGCATCGCATGGAGTCAGGACGTCGCGACGGTGCGCGTGAACCGCGACGGGCGCGAAGAGTTGTTCGTGCTCTCGGTCAAAGATGCGACGAAGGTCGGCGGCATGCGACTCGCGGTCGAGCACGAGCCGATTCCGCTGCAGACCGAGGCGAATTCTACGATGGTCACGCTCAGCGATCACTTCCGGACCTACGAGCTCGTCGCGGGGGGCGATTGGCATCAGCTTGTCGCGGTCGACCTCACTAACGGAACCGGCTTATGGAAGCTCGAATTAGGCAAGTCCGCGATCACTGGTGCACGGCTAGCCGGTAACTCGTTGATCATCGACCAGGGCGATAAACGAACCATCGTCAACACCGCGAACGGCAGCGTGCAGTAGCGCGTTCAGTGATGCGGCCGTGACGGAGTTGTCACGCAGGCGGTATAGTTTCGATCGGTTATGGCACTCGAGCGTTCGACCATACCGCCCGAGGTTTCGGGCGTGCATCGGCTCGAGCTCGTTCCCGAGGCCGAGCTCCGGCCGTCGTTGCGCGCGATCGAGCAGCCGGGCCGAACGCCGGCCGCGCCCGGCATCGGCGAGATCGCACCGACCGATCTCGGCGCGCCCGAGCTGTACCTCAACCGCGAGCTGACCTACCTCAACTTCTGTTGGCGCGTGCTGACCGAGGCCGACGACGTCGGCGTGCCGCTGCTCGAGCGCATGAAGTTCATCGCGATCGTCAGCTCGAACATCGACGAGTTCTTCCAGAAGCGGATCGGTGGTCTCAAGCAGCAAGTCGGCGCCCAGGTCCACACGACGACGCCCGACGGGCGCACCCCGCAGCAGCAGATCGCCGATTGCATCGACGTCATCAACGCGCTCGAGCGCCGCAAGATCCAGATCCTCGATCGCGTGACCGCCGAGCTCAAGGCGATCGGCGTGTGGCTCGCGCCGTACAAAGAGCTCGATGCGACGCAGCAAGCGTGGGTGCGCGAGCATTACCTGCGCAACATCTTTCCGCTCGTCACGCCACAGGCGATGGATCCGGCGCACCCGTTTCCGTTCGTATCGAACCTCTCGCTCAACCTGCTCGTGTCGCTGCGCTACGAGAACGACTCGGAGTCGCTGCTCGCGCGCGTCAAGGTGCCGGTCGGCGGCGGGGTGTCGCGGTTCGTGCGGCTCGGCTCGTCGCGCACGTTCGTCGATCTCGCCGACGTGATGGCGAACAACCTGGATCTGCTGTTCCCCGGGATGGAGATCGAGGCGTGCTCGATGTTCCGGGTGACGCGCAACGCGATCACCGAACGCGATGAAGAAGAAGCCGACGACTTGCTCGAGATGATCGAGATCGAGCTGCGCAATCGCAAGTTCGCCCCGGTCGTGCGGTTGCAGGTCGATCGCACGATGACGCACCTGCTCCGCGGCCGGATCGCCGCCGAGCTTGGACTCGACACCGAGCTCGACGTGTTCGAAGCCGACGGCATGCTCGGGCAACGCGACGTCATGGAGGTCGCGACGCTCGACATGCCGGAGCTGCGCGATCCGCCGCACGCACCGGCGCAGCCGGTCGATTTCCTGAGCGAGGGCAACGTATTTCACGCCATCCGCGACGCGAAGCACCTGCTCGTGCATCACCCGTACGAATCGTTTCAGGAGTCGGTCGAGCGGTTCCTGCGCGAGGCGTCGGACGATCCCAAGGTTCGCGCGATCAAGATGACGCTGTACCGCACGTCTAAGGACTCCGAGGTGATCAAGCACCTCGTGCGCGCGGCGCGCAACGGCAAGCAGGTCGCGGTCGTGCTCGAGCTCAAGGCGCGGTTCGACGAAGAAGCGAACATCAAGTGGGCGACGCGCATGGAACGCGCCGGCATCCACGTCACGTACGGCGTCGTCGGGTTGAAGACGCACACGAAGATCACGCTCGTCGTACGCAACGACTTCGACGGCCTGCGCCGCTACGCGCACGTCTCGACCGGCAACTATCACGCGGGCACCGCGCGGCTCTACACCGACCTCGCGCTGTTCACGTGTGACGACGCGATCGGCCGCGACCTGACCGAGCTGTTCAATTATCTGACGACTGGCTACAAGCCGCGTCGCAAGTACCAGAAGCTGCTCGTCGCCCCGAAGCAGTTGAAGGCGGCGCTGCTCGAAAAGATCGAGCGAGAGATCGCGGTGCAATCGTCGGGCGAGCGCGGTCACATCCAGTGGAAGATCAACGCGCTCGAGGACGTCGACATCGTGCGCGCGCTGTATCGCGCGTCGCAGCGCGGCGTGACGATCGATCTCGTCGTGCGCGATACGTGTCGGCTGCGACCGGGACTCGAGGGCGTCTCGAGCACGATCAAGGTGGTCAGCGTGGTCGGCCGATTCCTCGAGCACGGCCGGATCTTCTATTTCCATAACGGAGGTCGACCCGAGTACTACATCGGCTCGGCCGATGCGATGCAGCGCAACCTCGAGAAGCGAGTCGAGGTGTTGTGTCCGATCGAAGACCCGCGGCTGCAGGGCGAGCTGCGCCACATCCTCGACATCGAGCTCTCCGATCAGCGCGGTGCGTGGGACATGCTGCCCGACGGTAGCTACTTGCATCGCACCGGCCTCAACGCGAAGCACAGCCAGCAGCAGCTGATCGAGCGCACCGAGCGCCGGCTCAAAGAGGCGACCCGTTTGCGCCGCCGCAAGGTGCAAGCGATCGCGCGCCGACGGCGCTAGGTGGGTGCCGCTCCTAGCATCGGCTGCTGCCCGATCGCGAGACGCGCACCGTGTTCCTCGGCTCGATCGAGACGTGGACGAACGTGTGCGTGCTCGTCGTGCAGTCGCTGCTCGCCGCGCCGCTGCTGCGCCGCCTCGGGCCGGGCATCGTGTTGTGCGCGCTGCCGATCGCCCAGCTCGTCGGGATGAAGTTCGATCACACCGCCGACGAGCGGCTACCGGCGGGAAAGCCGATCGATCTCGATCTCAAGGCCGTCCCGCTGCGCGATGCGCTCCGGCTGATCACCGCCGGCAAGAACATCACGCTCGTGATGCCCGAGACGATCCAAGGCAGCGTGACGATCACCGGCAAAGCCATGCCGTGGCAGGACGCGCTGTCCGCGGTGCTCGAGGCGAAGGGCCTGTGGTACCGGTTCCGGCCCGAGGGCGCGATCTTGCGCATCGCGCCGCGCCACGAGCTCGACCGGGAAGACGAAGACACGCTCGAACGAACGCGCCACCACTCGCATTAGCGACGTACCAGCTAGCTGGGGACGGAGTAACTTTTGACACCTTCCTAAGCCGGCTATGCTGCGGCGATGGCCAGCGCTGTCGTCTTGCTCTCGGGTGGGCTCGACTCCACCACCGTGCTCGCGATCGCGCGCTCGCAGGGCTTCGACTGCTACGCGCTGACCGTCCGTTACGGCCAGCTCCACGCCGTCGAGCTCGACGCGGCCCGTCGCGTCGCCGCGCTGGCCGGGGTGCGCGACCACCGCGTGGTCGACGTCGACCTGTCGCCGCTCGCGGCATCGGCGCTGACCCGCAAGGACGTCGCGATCCCCAAGGACCGCACGCTCGCCGACATCGGCGCGCCCGGCGACGTCCCGGCGACCTACGTCCCGGCCCGCAACACCGTGTTGCTCGCACTCGCGCTCGCCTGGGCCGAATCGCTCGGCGCGCGGGATCTGTTTCTCGGCGTCAACGTGCTCGACGCGAGCGGCTATCCCGACTGCCGGCCGGAGTTCATCGCCGCGTTCGAGGCGCTCGCGCAAGTCGCGACGCGCGCCGGCGGGTTCCAGATCCATGCGCCGCTGATCACACTGACCAAGGCTGCGATCATCCGGCTCGGCCTCGGCCTCGGGGTCGACTACGCGCTGACTCACTCGTGTTACGACCCCGCGCCCGACGGCGCCGCGTGCGGCCGGTGCGATGCGTGCGCGCTTCGCCGCAAGGGTTTCGCGGAGGCCGGGGTCGCCGACCCGACCCGCTACGCGTAGTATCTAGCCGGCATGAAGCTCGGCACGCTGCTGCTCCGCAACGCCGCGATCGGGCTCGCTCAGCTCGAGGCCGCGTTGCGCAACCAGGTGCTGTACGGCGGCCGGCTCGGCACGAACCTGGTCGAGCTCGGCTTCATCGATCTCGAGACCCTGTCGACGTACCTCGCGGAGCTGTCCGGATTCCCGGTGGCGACGCCGGGGTTACTCGACGGCGCCGACGCGGATTTAATCTCCGCGGTCGGCGGCGAAGAGGCGCACCGGCTCCGCGTGATCCCGCTCGGCCATCTCGCAGACGGCGCGGAGTCGGTCGCGGTGGCGTTCGTCGATCCGACCGATCGCGATGCGATCGCGGCGCTCGAGACTCGCCTCGGCGTGAAGATCACGGCGTACGTCGTGCCCGAGTTGCGCGCGCTGTACTACCTCGAGAAACATTTCGGCCTGCCGCGGCGCGCTCGGTTCATTCGCACCGCGTCGACCAGCGCCGATGCGGGCCCGGCCGACGAGCGCCGGCGCTCGCAACCGGCCGGTGGCATCGCGATGCCTCCGGCGTTCACGCTCGAGCCGCGTCGGCGTCGCGCATCACAGGCGCCGCCGGTCCGCGCCGTGCCGATCGGTCTGTCGTACGGCGCCGCATGCGAGCGGATCGACACCGCGACGAGTCGCGAGCAGATCGCCGAGGCGTTCGTCGATTACGCCCAAGGCCGCTGCGATGCGCTCGTCGTCTTGCTCGTTCGCGATGGCAATGCAGTCGGCTGGCGCGGCTACGTCGCTCCGCCGGCCTCGCCGAAAACGCCGTTCGAAGAGCTCTCGCTCCCGCTCGGCGGCGCCTCGTCCTTGCAGTCCGCCCACGATGCCGGTCAGGCATATATCGGGCCGCCGCCATCGCCCGCGCGCCCGGTCGAGAACACGTTGTGGACCGCGCTCGGCGCCGAGCCCGCGCCGGTCGAAGTGCTGGTCGTACCGGTGATGGTGAAGCAACGCGCGGTGAATCTGATCTACGTGCACACGCTTGGCGGTCCGCCGCCAAGCGCGCTGGTCAACGAGCTCAGCGATCTCGCGAGCCGAGCCCAGACCAGCTACCTGCGCTTGATCCGGCAGACCCGCGCGTCGTGAACGTAGCGGTTGCGCCGAGGCGGTCGGTGTGTAGGATGCGCGCCATGTCGGAGCCGAAAGTGTACGACCAAGCGCCGGGCAACGTGCTTCAGAACATGTATCTCAAGCACCGCTTGAGGAAGTGGGCGGCGAAGGGGATGCGCTTCATCGAGATGGGTGCGGGCAACGGCCACATCTCGAGCATCCTGCTCGAAGCCGGGCTGCACGGTATCGGGTACGACCTCAGCGAGAAGGCGTGCGCGAACAACGCCGCGCGCAACGAGCTCTACATCGCCCGGCAACAGTATGCGGTCCGCAACGCGGACTTCCTCGAGTACGACGGCGACAAGGTCGACATCATCATCTCATCGCACGTGATGGAGCACCTGCCCGAGGACGACGTCGAGAGGTTCCTCGCGAAGTGCTCGTCGGTGCTCGAAGAAGGCGGCCGGATCATCTCGATCGTGCCCTCGGGCGGGAAGTACTGGGGCATCGAGGACGAGACCTCAGGGCACTACCGGCGCTACGAGTACGGCGATTTTCAGTCGTTCTCGGAGCGCTTCAAGTTTCAGAACACGCATCTGTCCGGCCTGACATACCCGTTGTCGAACGTGCTGTTTGGCCTGTCGAACTCGTTGGTGCGCAGGCACGACGGCTGGAAGATGCAGCTCAGCATGCGCGAGCGGACGGTCCAGTCGTCGTCGGGCGTGAAGCAGATCAAGTTCAAGACGGTGTTCCCGCACTACTTCAAGTACCTGATCAACGAAGCGACGATGTACCCGTTCTTCCTGATGCAGCTGATGTCGGCCAAGAGCCCCAACTGCATGGTTATCTACTCGGAGCTTTCGAAGGCGTGACATGGCCGCTCCCGCTCTTTCAGATTGCTTGGAGTGCCAACGCGTGTGACGCAGGTCGGGTTGTCCTACATCGGCGCCGATCCCGATTTTCGACCCCACGTCAAGCCCTGCGCCGATGGTCGATGTTTCTTCTAATCATATGAAATTACTAGGAAACTTTGACTTGTGCGATCATCGGGACAGGAACTTGACTGCGCCGCGCAACGAGGCAATCTGCGGCTCGTGGCACAACGTCTGTCCCTCCCCGCCCAGAAGATCGGTCCCGGTACGATCGCTGCGGCACTCGCGGCTCTCTCGATGGCTCTGATCGCCCATCTGATGTAAATCGTCGCGGCCAAGCCGCATCAGGCGTTTTCGGTCCAGTACCGGACCCAGTCACCGTGCTCGATCAGCGTCCCTAGCTTGATCGCTCCCGGATCCGAGAGTGTGTAGATCCAAGTCCACACGAGCTCGCCGGTGTCGAGCGTCACCTGCCGGATCACTCGCGCGAAGTCTTGGCCTTCATAGGCATCGACCAGCCCGAACGTCGCCGCGAGCTCGGTGAGCCACAGCACTTCGCCGACGACGTTGCCGCTGCCATCGCCCTCGCTGAACCCCGGATAGCCGAGCGGGAACGCGTAGATCGATCCGGTGGTGTGAGCGGGCGCGGTGCGCGCGATCTGATTCGCAACGAGCGAGCGCGCGGTCTGGCCTTTGCGCATCGTGCCGTAGACGAACAGGCGATCGAGGACCTCGTGCGAGCCGGTCGTTCGCTCGACCTCGAACATTCCAGTCGCGCGGCGACGAGTCTCCGGCACGCCCTATTGTTGCGCACCGGCGGTAAGCGCCGCCACCTGATCTAGCGACGGTAACAACATTGCCGCTCCGGCGCCTTCGCCGTGGCCGAGCCCGGCATCGAGCATGGGCACGAGCCCGAGGTGCGCGAGCGCGGCCGGGAGCGTGAAGCTGCCGCGGTGCGCCGCGACCAGGTAGCCTCGTACGGCGGGCGCGAGCTCCGCGGCGACGAGTGCGGCGGCACCGGTCGCGTAGCCGTCGAGGATGATCGGGATATCGAACGAGGCCGCGGCGAGGATCAGGCCGGCGAGCACGCCGAGGTCGGATCCGCCCCAAGCCGCGAGGCGCGGTACACCGGGCTCACAGGGCGCGGTGACGGCGCGGGCCGCGATCGCATCGGCTCCCGAGTCGCCGAGCCCGGTCGGCGCGCGCCCGGTGGCTGCGGCGAGCAGGGCGGCCGCTGCGAGCTCCGAGCCCAGGCCGAGTGCACCGAGCGCGAACGCCGCGACGCGCTCGGCTTCGACCAACGACACCGCGAGCGCGATGCCGGCTTCGATCGCGGCGATCGCGGCGGCTTCGCCGAGCGCCGGGCCGCGTGTGACATCGGCGCTCGGTGCGAGTCCGAGCCGCACGGTCGCAGCCGGCATCGCGTCGGGCTCGCGCACTCCCGCATCGACCACGACGATCGGCGCCGCGGCAGCGCGGGCGAGCTGAGCGAGCGCGGCCGAGCCATCGCAGATCGCGCGCGCGGCGATGGCGGTCGGGTGGGCAGGACCCAGCGCGATGCCGGGATCGCCACAGCCGTGGTCACCGGCGACCACGACGATCATGCGCGGAGTCGCGCGCACCGCGGGCGTGTGCTGCGCGCCCGCGATCGCGCCGGCGAGCCGTTGTAGCAAGTCGCTGCCGGCGGCTGCAGCTTTCGCACGCGCGGCATCGCGACACGCCGCCGACGCCGGGCCGATTGTCGCGACGACTTGCGCGATGACGTCGCGGCTCACGTCCTCCCCCACATCGCGGCGTCGCGCTTGTGGCGCATCATGATCGCGAAGAAGAACGGCACGCCGAGCACCGCGGTCACCGCGCCGGTCGGCAATCGCGCCCACGCGAGCAGGCAGCGGGTGAGCGTGTCGCACACGGTCAAGACGAGCGCGCCGCCGAGCATCGACGCCGGCAACAGCGCGCGGTGATCCGGCCCGATGATCGAGCGCAACACGTGCGGCACGACGAGCCCGATGAACCCGATCGGGCCGCCGATCGCGATCGCGCCACCGACGAGCAGCGACGCGATCAGGAACACGACGATCTGCGTGCGCGCGACCGCGACGCCGAGCGACGCCGCGACTTCTTCGCCGGCGGCGAGCGCGTTGAGCTCCGGCCCGTACAGGACGAGTGCGACCATCCCGATCGCGATCGGCGCCGCCATGTACTTCGCGGTGTCGAAGTTCGCCGGATCGAGGCCGCCCATCGTCCAGCCGAGCATGTGGGTGACGTCGGAGAAGTCGCTCGTGTACTGGACCAACACCGATGCCGACGAGCAGAACATCGAGATCGCGACGCCCGCGAGGATCAACGTCGCCGGCGGCAGCTGGCGGCCGATGCGCGCGAGATAGGCGATCGCGATGAGCGTGACGAGTGCGCCGACGAGCGCGGCGCCGCTGACTCCGAGCGAACCGAAAGCTTGCTCCGCGCCGAGTCGGATCGCGAGCACCGCGGCGAGCGAGCTGCCGGACGAGATGCCGAGCGTGAACGGCTCGGCGAGCGGGTTGCGCAACAGCGCCTGCAGCGCGCAGCCGGCACCGCCGAGCGCGGCGCCGACGAGCAGCGACTCGGCGATCTGCTCGACCCGCAGCACGAAGATCGCGTGGTCCGGCGCGGCGCCGCACGGACCGCACCAAAGCCGAGCCATGCGAACGAATGGCCGAAAAACGGCGCGAGCCCGGCGACGATCGCGCACGCGAGTGCACACAGGCCGAGCGTCGTGACGAACCGCGTCCCGGTCAGGCGTTTGCCGCCGGCCGAAACGAAGCCGCTCACAACGGCACCGCGAACTTGCCGCCGGACGGCAAGTCTCCGACGTGAAACGCCAGACCGAAAGCCGCGGCGGTCGCCGAGGATGCGATCACGTCGGCGGGCGCTCCGCGCGACGCGATCCGACCGTCGGCGACGAGCCACAGCGTGCGGCCAAAGCGCAGCGCCAGATCGAGATCGTGCGCGACGACCACCGCGCCGCCGCCGCCATCGCAGTGTGCGCGAACGACATCGAACACCCCGCGAGCGTGCGCGGGGTCGAGCCCGGCGGTCGGCTCGTCGAGCAGCAAGCACTTCGCGCCCTGACACAGCGCTTGCGCGAGGATCACGCGGCGCGCTTCGCCGCCGGACAGCTCGTCGAAGCGGCGCCCGGCGAGCTCGGCGACATCGCACGCGGTCATCGCGGCGCGCCCGGCGGCGACATCGTCGTCGGTCGCCAAGCCGAGACCGCGTTGCCGCGCGTAGCGGCCGAGCAACACGACATCCTCGACGACGAACGGAAACGCGAGGTCGTAGCGCTGTGGCAGGTACGCGAGCTCGCGCGCGATCGCACGCCGGTTGCTCGACGCCGGATCGAGCCCGGCGATCCGCACGGTGCCGGCGGTCGGAGCGATCAAGCCGGCGAGCGCGCGCAACAGCGTGGTCTTGCCCGCGCCGTTCGGACCGACGATGACGACGAGCTCGCCGCCGTTGATCTGCGCGTTCACGCCGTGGACGACGCGACGGCCGCCGAGCGCGACGTCGACATCGGTGAGCTGCACGAGCGACATACAGCGTGTGTATCACTCACAGCGCGTCGGAGTCGCGGCGCACGACGAACGGCGGTGGCTTTGACTATTTGGACGAATGCGACGGATCTTCGAGGAGGATCGCCGGCGAATCGCAGATGAAAAAGAACCCATCGATCATCTTTGGGGGTGACGGCGGAGGGACGGTGCCATCGCCGCGCTCGAGAGGTCTACTCGATCGCCTTGGCCAGCGCTGCGAGTGCGGGGGCGATCCGCGGCGATGGCGCCATCAGATACGGCTCGGTGAGCGCGACGACATGGCCGCTTGCGACCGCCGGCACGGCGACGTCGTGCCACGGCGCGATGCCGTCCTTCGCGGCGTAAGACAGATCGAGGATGACGTCGGGGTTCGCGGCGAGCACTTCTTCGATCGAGATCTTCGGATAACGCACTCCCGAGGTCGCGAGGACGTTGTCGCCCCCGACCACCGCGAGCAGCTCGTCGATCCAGCTGCCCGGTCCCGCCGCGACCATGCCGCCCAAGCCGCCGGATTCGCGATCGATGATCGCGAGCACTCTCGGGTGGTGCGCCGGTCGGTGCGCGGTCGCGTTCGCGATCGCGCCGTGGATCTCGGCGATCACGGCGTCGGCTTGGCGGTCGCGATGCAAGGTCGCGCCGACCGTACGGAGCGCGGCCTCGACATCGCCGAGCGCGTGAAACGCGCACTGCACCGTCGCGATTCCCGCTCCGTGCAGCGCCTTCTCGGCGTCGCCATGAATATCATCCACGATGACCAGCGTCGGATGGAGCGCGACGATCGACTCGAGGTTCGGCGCGGTGAAGCTGCCGACCTTCGGCAGCTGCTTGACCTCGGGCGGAAACACCGAATAATCGTCGACGCCGACCAGCATCCCCGCGGCACCGAGCGCCGCGACGACCTCGGTACCTGACGGCATGAGCGTCACGATCCGCGCGGCTTGGCCGGCGGGCGGTGGCGGCGGCGCGGGCGGCGAACCGCAGCCGACCGCGTGCCACGTCGCGATCGCGATCACGCCGAGCACCAGAGACCGCCGCATGTGCTCGTCCGTACCACACCGCGCGCTGGTATCGTGGATCCGTGAGCGACGCCGAGCTGATCGGAACCGTCCTCGACGGTCGCTATCGCGTGATCTCGCCGATCGCGGAGGGCGCGATGGGTAGCGTCTATCGCGGCGAGCGCGTCAACCTCGGGCGCGAGGTCGCGATCAAGGTGATGCGCGGCGCGTTGCCGGGCGAGCTATCGAGTCGCGAGCGGTTCGCGCGCGAGGCGCAGGTGATGGCGAAGCTCGACCATCCGCACTGCGTCGCGGTGATCGATTTCGGCGTGCACGATGACAAGCCGTATGTCGTGATGGATCTCGTCCGCGGGACGAGCCTCATCGATCTGCTCGCGGGTAAGCGCTTCGAGCCGCGGCGCGCGGCCGAGATCATGCGGCAGATGCTGTCCGGGTTGGCGCACGCGCACGAGCTCGGCATCATCCATCGCGACATCAAGCCGGCGAACGTCATGGTCGCGACCCAGACCGCGCTCGGCGAGCAGATCAAGTTGCTCGACTTCGGGCTCGCGCGCTTCGTCGAGCAGAGCACGAAGCTCACGACCGGCATCGTCGTCGGTACGCCGAACTACATGGCGCCGGAGCAGTGCCGCGGTCAGGACATCGACACCCGCGCCGACCTCTACGCCTGCGGCGTCGTGCTGTTCGAGATGCTGACCGGCGACAAGCCGTTCGCGGCCGACGATCCGGTCGGGGTCGTGCGCATGCACCTGCATCAGCCCGCGCCGACCTTGGCGTCGGTCGTGCCCGGACCCGAGCTGGCGGCGTTCGAGCCGATCGTCGCGCGCGCGCTCGCGAAGGCGCCGGCGGATCGCTATGCGTCGGCCGAGGACATGGCCGCGGCGATCGGCGCGGTCATCGACACGCTGCCCTCGGTCATGCCAGCGACCGCGTCGGCGCCGGTGCGCGCATCGGAAGCGGAGGTCGCCACCGCATCCGGGTGGGAGGTGCCCCGCGGTTATACGCCGCCGAGCGATGGCGCGCCGGCGGCCGAGCTCGTCGTGCCGGTGACGCGGCCTTCGGTGCAACCGCGCTCGGGGGTCCCGCCGACGCGGCCGATGGCGACGGCGCGACCGCTGCCGATGAAGCCACTGCTGATCGGCGGCGGTGTCGTCGCGGTGGTGATCGTCATCGCGTTCGCCGCTCGCTCGGGCTCGTCGTCGCAGGTCGGCGCGCCCGCCGACGCGGCGGTCGTCGTCACGAAGCCGCCGATCGATGCCGCCGTCATCGATCCAGTCGCCGGCGCGCTCGCGCGAGCGAACGAGCTGTTCGCACAGGGCCACCTCGAGCACGCGCTCGAGATCGTGAACGCAGCGCGCTTGCTCGCGCCCCAGAACGCGGAGCTCGCATATCTCGACGGGCGGATCTATTTCGCGAAGCTGTGGTGGACCGACGGCATTCGCTGCCTGCGCGACGCGGTTCGTCTCGAGCCGGCCTATCGCAGCGATCCCGAGCTGATCAAGACGGTCTTGCGCGGGTTCTTGATCACGCCGCGCACCGAGTCGAACCTCGCGGCGTTTCTCGTCGAGCTCGGTCCCGATGCGAGGCCGCTGGTCGAGGACGCGGCGCAGAATCACCCGAATCGCGCGTTGCGAGATCGCGCGGCGGCGCTGCTCAAGCGCTTTCGCGACTGATCGTCGACGCATCCTCCTCGCAGCCAACTCGCGCGTGGTCTCGGCATGGTTTCGATCCTCGACGGAGCGCGTCATCGTGCATCGAAATCCTCGTCGGACCGCGTCATCGCGCGTCGGAATCCTCGTCGGAGCGGGCCTGTTTCTGATCGCCTGATGATCTGGAGATCATGCAGCCACTCCCGCGCCACGGCGGCGTCACACTCCGTGAAAAAAACCTCTGTTCCACCGCAATCCGGACCCCGTCGCAAATTTTTTTCGACCCGAGATCTCTCCGTAACTCGGCGCGTCAATTCACCGGTTTCGAGACCTCCACAGGCTTATCCACACGGTTATCCAAATAATTAGGATCCCATGGAAAAACGCGATGGCTTCACCCGCAATCCACCCTCAATTCACAGCTAGTCCACGTGGATATCTCACTCGTGACCACACTAGCTGTAGGATACGCTCCCGAACCACCCACCAAATCTAGTGCACTTTTTCTTGCCCACTCCTAACGGGGTAAGTAGAAAGGAACTCCGCCGCGCTTGTCCTTCGCGGAACAGCTCTGAAGCCCGCAAGCCGTCACCTGAATTAGCGAGAAGCCGGTCCACAAAACATCGCCCTGCGTGGGCCGCTCCACGCCGCGTAACGCGAAAAGTCACAGGGCTCTGATAGAGCCGTCACCCACGCAAGAATCCAGACCGAAGACAAGAGTCGCGCACACCGGGATCGCCGCCCGGGACTGAACATTCGCTAGTGGTTTCGGGCAGTAGCCGAAGCTGCCGCTGGGGCTCCTATGCCCGAACGCCGCCACCGTCAGATCCACCCGTCATCATTTTCTACCAGCCGCCAGGTTCTACAGGAGGGGTCATGCTCGTGAAGTCTGTCGCCGTCGCTCCAGGTCACGCCTCAGGTCAAGACTCGAAGGCCAACCGAGTCGTCCAAAGCCAGAGAAAGTCGAGCCGCGTCATCAAGGACGAGCGGCCCGGCCTGGAAGTCGAGCGCTACTTTACCGCCCAGCTCAACGGAACCGACCCGTTCGAGACGGTCGAGTGGGAGCGCCGCGACGCGGTGATCGCCGGCGCCGACGGCAAGGTGTTCTTCGAACAGCGCGGCGTCGAGTTCCCGAAGACGTGGTCGCAGACCGCGACCAATGTCGTGGTTCAGAAGTACTTCCGAGGCACGCTCGGTACGCCGAACCGCGAGTACTCGGTGCGCCAGATGATCGCGCGCGTCGCCGACACCATCTACGGCTGGGGCAAGGCCGATGCCTACTTCAAGAGCGAGAACGACGCGTGGGCGTTCCGCGACGAGCTCGTCCATCTGCTGCTCCATCAGAAGATGGCGTTCAACTCGCCGGTCTGGTTCAACGTCGGCGTCGAAGAGCACCCGCAGTGCTCGGCTTGCTTCATCAACTCGGTCGATGACTCGATGAGCTCGATCCTCGGGCTCGCCAAGACCGAGGGCATGTTGTTCAAGTACGGCTCGGGCACCGGCTCGAACTTGTCGTCGCTGCGCAGCTCGCGCGAGCACCTCAACGGCGGCGGCACGGCCTCGGGCCCGGTGTCGTTCATGCGCGGCTTCGATGCGTTCGCAGGCGCGATCAAGAGCGGCGGCAAGACCCGGCGCGCCGCGAAGATGGTGATCCTCAACGTCGATCACCCGGACGTCGTCGACTTCATCGATTGCAAGGCGATCGAAGAGAAGAAGGCGTGGGCGTTGATCGACGCGGGCTACGACGGCGGGTTCAACGTCGTCGGTGGCGCCTACGATTCGGTCAACTATCAGAACGCGAACCACTCGGTCCGCGTCACCGATGACTTCATGAACGCGGTGCTGCGCGACTCCGAGTGGACGACCAAGTCGGTCACCAACGGCGGCGTGGTCGAGACCCACAGCGCGCGCGGCATGATGCGCAAGATGGCCGACGCCGCGTGGATCTGCGGCGATCCCGGCATGCAGTACGACACGACGATCAACGAGTGGCACCCGTGCATCAACACGTCGCGGATCAACGCGTCGAACCCGTGCTCGGAGTACATGTTCCTCGATGATTCGGCGTGCAACCTCGCGTCGCTGAACCTCATGCGGTTCCGTACGGCGACCGGCGACGTCGATGTCGAAGCGTTCCGCCGCGCGGTGCGCACGACGATCACCGCGATGGAGATCGTCGTCGACAACTCGAGCTATCCAACCCCGAAGATCGCCGACAACAGCTTCGCGTTCCGGCCGCTCGGCCTCGGCTACGCGAACCTCGGCGCGCTGCTGATGTCGCGCTCGCTGCCGTATGACTCCGAGCCCGGCCGCGCGTATGCCGCGGCGATCACCGCGGTGATGTGCGGCGAGGCCTATCGCCAGTCGGCGAAGATCTCGGCCGATGCGACCGGGCCGTTCGCCGGCTACGCCGAGAACGAGACGCCGTTCCTGCGCGTGATGCGCAAGCACCGCCAGGCGGTCGAGCGGATCGACAACGCGCTCGTCCCGTACGAGCTGATGCAAGCGGCGCGCGAGTCGTGGGACGGCGCGATCGAAGTCGGCGAGAAGTACGGCTTCCGCAACGGCCAGACCACGGTGCTCGCACCGACCGGCACGATCGCGTTCCTCATGGATTGCGATACCACCGGGATCGAGCCGGACATCGCGATCGTCAAGTACAAGCGGCTGGTCGGTGGCGGTCTGCTCAAGATCGTCAACAACACCGTGCCCGAAGCGCTGACCAAGCTCGGCTATGACGCCAAAGAAGTCGAAACGATCATCGGCCACGTCGATGCGCGCGACACGATCGAAGGCGCGCCCGGGCTCAAAGACGAGCACCTGCCGGTGTTCGACTGCGCGTTCCAGGCGTCGAACGGCACGCGGTCGATCCACTACATGGGCCACATCCGGATGATGTCTGCGGTCCAGCCGTTCCTGTCGGGCGCGATCTCGAAGACGGTGAACCTGCCGACCCATTGCACGGTCGAAGACATCGAGGACGCGTACATTCAGGCGTGGAAGCTCGGCTTGAAGGCGATCGCGGTCTATCGCGACGGTTGCAAGCGGACGCAGCCGCTGTCGATGAACATGGCGCAGGCGACGTCGGATGGCTCGAACCGGCCAGTCGTCGACGCGCTCGACTTGCTCGCGCCGGAGGAGCGCCGGTTGGTCGAGGCGCTGCGGCTGCGCAAGTCGCGCCCGGCGGGACCCCCGATGGCGAACCGCTACAAGCTGCCCGACGAGCGCGCGTCGTTCACGCATAAGTTCTCGATCGGCGGCCACGAAGGCTACCTCACGGTCGGCATGTACCAAGACGGCTCGCCGGGCGAGATCTTCGTGCGGATGGCCAAAGAGGGCTCGGTCATCGCCGGCCTGATGGACTCGTTCGCGACGTCGATCTCGCTCGCGTTGCAGCACGGCGTGCCGCTCACCGTGTTGATCGAGAAGTTCAAGGGCACGCGGTTCGAGCCGTCGGGCTTCACCGGCAACCAGGAGATCCCGATCGCAACGTCGATCATGGACTACTTGTTCCGCTGGCTCGCGATCCGGTTCCCGGTCGACGGCACCGCGGGCATCGCCGAGCGCCATCCGGCGGCGCGGCTGACCCAGCTCGACCTGCCGAAGGTCCCGTTGATGTCGACCGACTTCATCTCGGTCGAGGTGAAGGGCTCTTCACCGTCGATTCCGGTCGAGGTCAAGGACAGGGCATGGGTCCAAGAGACTGACGCGCCGCCTTGCCACGAGTGCGGCACGCTGATGGTGCGCAATGGCGCCTGTCACAAGTGCCCGAACTGCGGCTCGACCAGCGGCTGCTCGTAGCTACGGCGTTCCGAGCGCGTCGGCACGGCCGATGCACCGACGATGGTCATGGCTGCACCAAAAAT
The DNA here is from genome assembly GCA_963848295.1 of uncultured delta proteobacterium. Taxonomy (GTDB): domain Bacteria; phylum Myxococcota_A; class Polyangia; order Haliangiales; family Haliangiaceae; genus JABFXX01. The sequence goes on from CAWKDB010000010.1 coordinate 3,231,329, forward strand.
CGCAACGACGGTGCTCGTGGTCTACGTGCTGGCGATGGTGGCCGTCGTGATCGGCCTGGATGTTCTGTTCTTCAGGAACCGAATCTGGCCGCGGCTGATGGTGAACGTCGGGGTCGTCCTGGTGTTCGGGGCGTTCTATCTGAGGTTCCTGAAGCGTCCTTGAGCAGAGCCGCCGCAATGCGGCGAGCCAAGCAGGCTAGAATGACGAGGTGGATGTCCGCCGCGGAGCCGCCGTCGCGTGTGCGCTCGTAGCGGCGTGCTCGACGCCGAGCGAGTCGGTGCAGACCCAGGCGGTGATGCAGTGTCCGACCGATACGGTCGAAGGTGTCGATGTCTATTCGGGCGACGGCGCGATCGATTGGGCGAAGGTCGCCGGCTCGGGACGGAAGTTCGCGTTCATCAAGGCGACGCAGGGCAACTACAACACGCAATCGACGTTCGAGACGAACTGGAACGACTCGCTGTCGAACGGTCTGTATCGCAGCCCGTATCACTTCTTCGACGGCACGATCGACGGCGTCACCCAGGCGAATTGGTTTCTCGACGAGCTGACCTCGGTAGGTGGCCTGCAACAGGGCGATCTCGCGCCGATGCTCGACATCGAGTGTCCGACCTCGTCGAGTGAGAGCGGCTCGTCTCCCGATTGCGAGTACACCGGCGACTCGGGCTGGGTCGCGAGCGCGACGCTGCAGAGCCGGATCTTCGACTGGCTCGATACGGTACAAGCCGCGACCGGTCGCAAGCCGATCATCTACAGCTACGTGTCGTGGTTCGCGAGCGTTGGCGTGACCGATTCGATGCTCGCGACGTATCCACTCTACATCGCGAGCTACAACCCGTGTCCGACGATCCCGGCGCCGTGGACCGAGACGGTGTTCTGGCAGTACTCGGCGAGCGGCACGGTTCCCGGGATCACGCCGAGCGCGGATCTCGACCGGTTCATGGGCACGGCAGACCAGCTCGCCGGGATGACCGGGCAGATCGACGCCGGGATCGACGCCGCCGAGGCCGATGCCGCGGACGCCGGTTCTGCCATGGAGACCGGGGGCAAAGGCGGGTGCGGGTGCGGTGCCGGGGTCGGAGCCGGCGGGCCGATCACCACGATGCTCGGCGCCGCCCTCGTCGCCAGCTTGGTTCGCCGTCGCAAGCTATCGACTCGCAAGGCAAAGATCCGGCTCCGATAAGCGGTCACTCGCGTTATAAACTGGACGCTTGCGATGACCGACCAGCTCATTGACGACCGGTTCGAGGTCCTGTCGCTCGCCGCACGCGGCGCGATGGGCTCGGTCTACCGCGCGCGCGATCGGAGCACCGGTCGCGAGGTCGCGGTCAAGGTCAGCCAGCTCGGCGGCGAAGTAGATCGCGCGCGGTTCACCCGAGAGGCCAACTTGCTCGCGCTGCTCGAGCACGATGCGGTAGTGCGCTACATCGCGCACGGCATGACGACCGATGGTGCGCAGTATCTCGCGCAGGAGTGGGTCGAAGGCATCTCGCTGCGCGTCCAGCTGCGGTCGTTCGGGGTGTCCGCGGCCGAGGCGATCGCGATCGGGCTCGGTCTCTCCGATGCGCTGTCGGCGGCGCACGCGTTGGCGATCGTGCACCGCGATGTCAAGCCGGAGAACGTGATCCTCGCCGGCGGCAAAGCGCATGCGGTCAAGCTCGTCGACTTCGGCATCGCGCGGATGACCGATGCGGCGATGCGGCTGACCCGTACCGGCACGGTGATCGGCACGCCGTCGTACATGAGCCCGGAGCAAGCGCGCGGCGCGCAGATCGTCGGGCCACCGAGCGACGTGTGGGCGACCGGCTGCGTGTTGTACGAGCTGCTCGCGGGTCATCAGGCGTTCTCGGGCCGGTCGCCGATGGCGGTCCGCGCGCGCGTCTTGCTCGATACGCCGGCGCCGCTCGCGATCGCGTGCCCGGAGGCGCCGATGCAGATCATCGACCTCGTCGAACGCATGCTCGCGCGCACCGCCGCGGGGCGCCCCACGATCGCCGAGGTTCGCGAAGTGCTCGCGGCGGCGAAGGTCGGCGACGGTCCGCGCCGTCTCGTCGCCGAGCCGGCCTCGCCCGATTGGCCACGCGAGACCGTCGAGCTGTCACCCGCGGGTGCGCTCGGTTGCTTCGTGTTCTTTACGTCGACCGAGACCGACCTCCCGAGTGAGGCACGCGCCGCGATCGTCGACGAGATCGCGCAGCGTCACCAGCTCGACCCCCATCCGTTCGAAGACGGATCGGTGCTGTTCGCGCCGCGTGACGCCGGCAAGCCCGCGGCGCTCGCTGCCGCGCGTGCGGCGCTCGATCTCTATCGAGCACTACCCGGTTCGGCGATCACGATCGTGGCGCACCGCGCGGGCGGACCGGTCGCCGCGACCTTCGAGCGCGGTGCGCAATCGCTCGACCGCCTGACGATGGCCGTCCTGTTCGGCGAGGGCGTCGTTCACGGCATCCGCCTCGATCCCGACATCGCCGAGCTGATCAGCGACGAGCACGTCATCGAGATGCAGGACGGTGCCCCGATGCTGATCGCCAAACGCGAATGACTGGGGACGCTGTCTCTATTGTCAACTTGCGCGGATCCGTGAATCCGCCACGTGGCTGATATTACTTAGGTTGCGCTGGGGACGCTGTCTCTATTGTCACTTTGCGGTCGTCGCCGTCCGGATCAGCGACCGTCCGGATCAGCGATCGGTAACGACGACCAGCGGCTCGCCGTAGAGCTCGGTCCATAGCGCGGTGGCGGCGCGGCGGAGGTCGGCATCGCTGGTCTTCGCGATCACCATCGAGGCGACCGCGAGTCGATCGCGATCGATCTCGCCGTCGTGGATCATCGGACCGGGGAGGGTCGCGCCGAGCTGCTTCGCGAGTCCGGACAGCACGACAACCGCAACATATGACTCGGGCGAGCCCCAGCCCGGCTTCGCGAACGCATGCCCGGCGAGGTCCCAGACGACGAGCTGCGGGGTGACCGGATCGTTCGCGATCTGAGACAGCCATGCGTTGAGCTCGGCGCGCGCGTGCCGGACCAGCCCGCGCGGGTTGCCGTCGCCGTCGTTGACATCGCCGGTCTCGGCCTCGAGTGCCGCGGGGTAGCGCAGCGGCGTCTTGCGATCGCCATCGACCCCGTGCTCGGCCTCGTGCCGGCGCACGGTCGCGGCGACGAGCTCGTTGCAGCGCGATGCGATGCGCGGTGCCTCGAGCTTCGCGAGCTCTTCTTCGATCGCGGTGACACGCTCGCTCTGATAGTGCGGCACGAGCCCCGACAGCTGGCTGACCATGTTCTCCGGCAAGAACAGATCGTCGGTGTCGACGATCTGCAACCTGCGTCGCGCCAGCGCGTCGCGCCACTGATCGACGATGTCGGTGCGCTCTCGCAGCAACGCGCCGATCTGAACGGTGACGTCGGCGTCGGCGCCGAGCGCAGCGCGGAGCTCGGTCCGCACGGCCGCGCCCGCGGCCAGTTGCAGCGCTTGAGTCTCGGCGCTGCCCGTCCAGCCTTGCTCGAGCAGCGGGAACGGCGCGTCCGGCGCGACGACCGGAATCACTTGGGTGGCGACGTGGTGATCGATCTGTTCGTAGAGCAAGACCGGATCGGCGAGCTCGGATGACTGCATCCCGAGCATCGTGTGCTCGATGTTGAGGTGATCGATCCGGCGCGCGGTCACGACTCGGCGCGGCAAGCCTGCGGCGATCACGAACGCGACCTGCTCGATCCGATAGACGAACAGCGCGGCCTGTGGATTCTCGCCCCCGTAGACGTCGCCCTCGATCAGGTAGCCGAGGCCGGCGCCGGCGAGCTCGTCCGACATCCGTCGAGCCGTTGCGATCAGCGTCGCGCCGTGCGCCTGCGCCTGAGCCTCCGTCGGGTGCGCCGGCCACTGATCGAGTTGGTCGAGCAGCGTGGTCCATGCGGTCGCGAGCGCGGGGCCGTGGGCGCGCAACTCGGGCGCGGCGCGCAGCTCGGTGATGAGCCGGTGGTGCTCGTTCGCAGAGTCGTCGGCATCTTGGTGATCGACCGCGATGACCAGTCGTGGCAAGGGCTCGGCGAGCAGATGCTCGATCGCGGCGTCGCGCAGCGGCACGCCGCCGGTCTTGAACGCGCCGACCGAAGGTGGTGGCGCGGGCGCGACATACGTCTTCGCCGCGGGTCCGGGTCGCGTGAAGATGTAAACGGCGAAGGCAGCGCACAGCCCGAGCCCGGCGAGCCCGCTCGCGATCGTGGCGATCGGTAGGCGCGACCCAGGTGGCCGTTGTTCGCGGTGATAGGCCGCGAGTACCGACGACGGATCGCCGGGCGCCACCGCGGGCTCGCCGAGCACGGCGAGCGCGGCGATGCGCTGGACGTGGCGCGCGGCATCGGCGGGATCCCTGGGCAACGCGTGCCGGTCGACCTCGGAGACCACGAGCGCGGCGTCGATCAACGCGCTCGCGAGCCGGCGGCGGGCGACTCCGCGCAGCACCGGATCGATCCGGCCGATCGCGGCGCGCGCGACATCCTCGTCTCCGGCGGCAATCCCGGCGGCGAGCGCGGCCAGCACGTGGCGACGGACCATCGCATCTGGTGTCACACGCCGCATGGGGAGCTGCAAGCGCCGGCGTCACGCCCCTCCGGTTGACAGAGTGAACACCGTCCCCAGCTAAGCGACGGAGATATCTGGGGTCCACGCGGTGTGCTGGTTGACAAGGTGAACACCGTCCCCGGCGAAAAGTTGCCCCGACACCGCGAAGTGGACTAGCCATTTGATGGGAGACCCATGGACGCAGCCCACGCCATCATCGAGCCCGAGCTGTCCGGTCCGGCCGCCCTGCTGCGTGGAACTGCCCGCGGGCTGGAGCTCGTGGTCAATGGCCGCGCCTCGGCCGAAGCGATCGCGGTCGCACTGACCACCCGCCTCGAGGAGGCGCCCGCGTTCTTCCGCGGCAACGACGTCAAGATCTGCGTCGAAGATGGCCCGCTGGCGCCCGGCTGTCTCGCCCGGCTCGACGAGCTCGCGACGAAGTTCGCGCTGCGGATCACCGAGGTGGTCGCGACCGCGGTGCCCAAGCCGAACCTGGCGGCCGGCTCGGCGCCGACCGAGTCGGAGTTCGGCGACGAAGAGCGCACGAACACCGCGATCGCGGTTATCGGTGCCGACGCGCAACCGACCGAGCTGTCGGCCAGCAATCTCATCCCCGAATCGACGACGGACATGGAGACATTCACCGCGCTCGCCGCGCTCGCCAACGCGGAGCGCGACCCCGGCTTTGGCTTCGAAGAGCCGACCCAGACCGCGGTCCCGCTCGCGCTCGCCGCGACGCCCGAGACCGAGCTCAACACCGCGTCGGGCGGCACGCGGCTCGTCGTCGGGCCCGTGCGCTCGGGCGTGATCCTCGATCACACCGGGCACGTCGTCGTGTTCGGCGACGTCAACCCGGGCGCGGAAGTGCGCGCGACCGGCAACATCATGGTGCTCGGTCGTCTGCGCGGTACCGCGCACGCCGCGATCGGCCAGGACGTCGGGTTCATCCTCGCGCTCCGGCTCGAGCCGCAACAGCTGCGGATCGGCCGGATGGTCGCGCGCGCCGCGGACAGCGATACGCCCGCCACGCAGACTGAAATCGCATACGCCAACGGCGACGGCATCGTCGTCGAGCAATACCTCGGCAAGCTCCCGCGCAACCTCGCCACCAGCCTCTAGGAGTTACACATCATGGGTCGAGCCATCGTCATCACGTCGGGCAAAGGAGGGGTCGGAAAGACGACCACTACCGCGAACCTCGGTACCGCGCTCGCGCAGCTCGGGCACAGCGTCGTGTTGATCGACGCCGACATCGGGCTGCGCAACCTCGACGTCGTGATGGGCCTCGAGAACCGCATCGTCTATCACGTCGTCGATGCGATCCAAGGCAAGTGCACGGTGCAGAAGGCGCTGATCAAAGATCGCAGGCTCGACAACCTGTGGCTGCTCCCCGCGTCGCAGACCGACGACAAGGACGCGGTGACGCCCGAGGATATGCGCAGCCTGGTGTTCGAGCTCAAGACCTCGTACGACTTCGTGCTGATCGATTGCCCGGCCGGCATCGAGCAAGGGCTTCAAGAACGCGATCGCCGGCGCCGACGAAGCGGTCGTGGTCGCGACCCCCGAGGTCTCGTCGATTCGCGATGCCGATCGCGTGGTCGGCTTGCTCGCCGCCGCCGACGTTCCCGCGCGGCTCGTCGTCAACCGGATCTCGGCGCACCTGGTCAAGCGCGGCGATATGCTGTCGCAAGCCGACGTCATCGAGATCCTCGCGCTCGAGATGCTCGGTGCGATCCCGCTCGACGACGAGGTGATCGCGACGACGAACAAGGGCGTGCCGGCGGTGCTCGAAGGCAAGTCGCTCGCGGCGAAGGAATTCATTCGCATCGCGAAGGCGCTCGCCGGGCACGAGGTCGAGGACAAGGCACCGGTTGGGTTCTTCACTCGTATCGGCCGCGCGCTCGGCCTGTCGGCGACCCCGGCGTGAGGACGTTTTTGATGTGGCTCAAGAGTATTTTCGGCGCACGTCCCAGCAGCGAGGTCGCGAAGGGTCGCCTGCACCTCGTGCTCGCGCATGATCGTACCGGGCTCGACGGCGGGCGGTTGCAAGAGATGCGCAACGAGATCGCCGCGGTGATCGCGCGCTACGTGCCGATCGACGCGTCCGCGGTCGAGATCCAGATCGAGACCCGCAATCGCGCGACTCAGCTCACCGTGACGAGCGCGGTCCAACCCCGCAACGCCTGATCTGGGCGCGGCTCCGCCGTCACGGTCCTCGCCACGTCCAGGACCGTCGGAGCCGGATCGTCATGTCCTGGTCACTGCGGATCCGGATCGGCGACGCGCACCGCGGCGCTCGCTGGAACGTCATCGCGGATGTTCTCGAAGAAGTGGCCCCAACACGCGGCATGGCCGTTGCGGAGCCGCGCGCACGCTCGTTCGCCAGAGGCGCGGAGCTCGACGACGTCTCTGAGCTTCAACCGCACCGGCGTGGCGTGATCGCGCCCGCTCCCATCGCCGAGCGCGCCGGCGGTGTTTGCCCCCCAGCACCACGCCTCCCCGGTTTGCGTCCGAGCGCACGCAAACGCATCACCCGCGGTGAGCTCGACGACACGCGCCAGGCCGCGGACCGCGACAGGCGTCGCGCGCGCGGTGTGAGTGCCATCACCGAGCTGGCCGACCGCGTTCGCGCCCCAGCATGCGACCGTTGCATCCGCGAGCAGCGCACACGCGAAATCCTGACCAGCGACGACCGCGGTCGCGGGAGTGAGCGTGCGCACCGGAACGACCGCGAGGCTGCCGGCCTTCGTCGTCGTCGCCGCCGGATCGAGGCAGGCGACGCCGCCTTGCAAGTCGACGAAGCAGCGGGAGCTGATCGCGCGTGCCTTCCCGGCGACGCTGTACGCGGTCGTCGAGCGCATGTCGACGCCGTAGACACATCGCACGGCACCGGTGCCGAGCAAGACGCACGGATCAGCGAGCGCGACGGCGCCGGCGACGTCGAGCAATCCCGCGACGCGCGCGGGCTTATCGAGCCGCTCGAATTGGCAGTTGTCCGGGCTGTCCCACCGGCACGGTTCCCAGCTGACCGTGCCCCAACACGCCACCGCACCGCCACCGTCGACCGCGCAGGCGAACTCACGGCCCGAGACGATGTGGCTGGCCGGCGCGAGCGGCGCGATGTGCCGTGGCGCCTCGCCGGGCGCGGCCCAGCACGCGACGCTGCGATCGGCGCGGCGTGCGCACGTCTCGTCGTGCTCGACCGCGAGCTCGACCGCGTCGCCGAGCCCGCGCGCTTCGATCGGCGTCGGCTGGGCACCATTCGGATCGTGCCGCCCGAGTGCGCCGTAGCTGTCGCCCCAGCATACGACCTCGCCGTTCGCACGCGCGCTGCACGACGTGCCTTGCGCCAAGGCTAGCGCGCCGACCCCACGGAGCTCGGGCGCTGGGCGGAACGGCTGCCACGAGTAGAGTCTGGTACCACCGCAGCTCGCGTCGCCGTTCGCGCGCGCGAAGCACAACGTCGAAATGCTGACCTCGAGATCGACGGCGCCGGCCACGCCGGCAACAGGAAACACTTCGAGGGTCGGTACGCCGGCCGAAAGCTCGAAGCCGATCACCGAGCCGTCGGGTAGGATCGCGTAGGCAGTTTCCGATGCCGCTGCGATCTGCTTGGCGCCTCGCGCAGCGACGAGCTCGAGCGGCGCGAGCTCCGGCTGGCTCGTCCGGAACATCATGCATGGGACGCGGCCGTCTTCGCCGATCGTGCAGATGAAGTCGTCCCCCGCGACGATCCGCCGGGCGCGCTCGAGGCCTGCGATCGGTCGCGGGTCGTGGCCGCTGTCGCGCGTGGTTCGCCAGCACCACACGGTGCCGTTGCTACGTCGGACACACGCCTCGGACGCCGTGAGCGCGAGCTCGGCCGCGTCGGTGATCCCGGTGATGGCGTGCGGCGCCTGGTCGGCCGGATCGCCCGAGCCCCAGCACCATACGCGATGAGTGGCGACGATCGCGCAACTCGTCGTATCGCTCGCCCCGATCGCGACCGCGTCGGTGACCCCGGGGACGATGATCGGGATAGGATGCGCTGTGAGAGTCGGATCGCCGACCTCGCCGGCCAGGTTCCGGCCCCAGCACATCACGCTGCGATCACCGCGGATCGCGCACATGTGATCGTTACCGCTGACGAGCACATCGCGCCGCCACACGGTATGGGGCAGCCGTGTCGCCGGATCGGCGGCGGCGTACGAGCTCCACGCGATCGCGAGCGCGATGACGAGCCGCACTGAACGACTGTGGATCGACCGTGACGTCACCGCCAACGGCCGCCGATCCAGACGTAGCCACCGGCGCGCACTTGCCAGCTACCGCCCATCCAGATCGCGTTAGGCGCGGGAGGTGCGCCCGGTCGCTCGACGCGCGGTGCGGGCATCGCGATCGCCTCGTCGCGCCAGAACCCGGTGCTCCAGGCCCAATCGTTGCCGGTCCATGTCCAGTAACCCGGCACCCAAGCGGCCCGTGCATTCGGCGCCGGCGGTTGTTGCTCGGCGAGCGGCGCTGGCGGCGGCGGGTGATCCGGTGATGTCGGCACGTACGCCTCGCCCTTGTCGGGTTTGCGGTCGCGCTGCTCTCTCGCGTATTGCGCTTTGGTCTTCGCCGATGTCAGCTCGCGGACCAGGAACACGACGCGTCGATAATCGTTCGGCGCATCCGACCACAGGCGCACGCGGATCCGGACCGAGCCGGGCTCGTCGGGACGCATCAGCATCGTTTCACCGACCACATCCTGCGCCTGCAGGCCGAGGTGCTCGCACAGCTTGTCGGTCCACGAGTCCTCACCGCCGGTCCACCGCTGCTCGATCAGCTGCGGTGCGGTGGTCGCCGAGGTGCCGGGCGCTGCGCCGGTAGCCGAGCGCGCACCGCCCGAACCGGTCGCGGTCGTGGTGCTAGGTCCGCCGCCGACGCAGCTCGCGTTGTCCGCGCCGTCTCCGAACGTACGGCCCGGCAACTTCAGGGCGCCGATCTGGATGTCGGCGTGACCGGCGATGCGATGCGGCGTACACGCGACGATCTCGACGCCATCACCGGCGCTCGCACCATCGCTGTCCCAGCTCAGCTCGAACGGCCCTTGGCTACAGCCGATCGGCGAGACGAACGCGCGCGTATGACGGTTGACGTCCGAGCCGCAGGCCGCGACGAGCGCGAGCGCGAGCGCGAGCCTCATGCCGATCCGGACGGCGCTCGTCCGGCTCAGTCGCACGCCGGGCTACAGCTTGTAGCGATTCACCGTGCCGGCGATCGAGTTGGACCAGTAGAGATAGCCGTCCGCGATGACCAACCCGGTCTCGATCGGCTGGCCGGCGACGAGCACCGCCGGCGTGCCGCCGGTCTTGGCCATCGTCATGATCGCGTTCGTGCCGAAGTCGTACCAGTAGACGTTGGTCGCATCGACCGCGATGTCCTTCGCGAGGCTCTGACCCGACGCGAGCATCACCGGTGCGGTGTTGCCGTTCTTCGGCACCGAGTAGACCGTGCCGTCCATGTTGTCGGTCCAGTACACGGTCGTGTCGTCGAGCGCGATGCCCCACGGCTTGTGCAGCCCGGACACGAGCGGCGTCGCTCCGGGCGTGTCGAGCGCCGCCCACGAGATCGTGCCGCCCGGTTGATCGGTGTAGTAGACGTTCGTGGCGTCGATCGCGAGCGCGAACGGGCCGTCGCCCATCGCGAGCGTCAGCGCGGCACCGGGCGCGGTCGGCAAGCTCGTCACCGTGCCGGCGCCGGGATCGGTGATGTAGACGTTGTTCGAGTCGGACACGATGTTCCATGGCAAGAACGAGTTGGCGAGCTTCTGCTTGTCACCGCCGGCGATCGGCACATACATCACCGTGCTGTCGCCGGAGTTCGTCCAGTACACGTTGCCGCCGACCGCGGTGACTCCGTACGGTGACGACAACCCGGTCGCGAGCGGCGTCGCGGCACCGCCGTCGCGCGGCGCCTTGCTCACGGTGTGGGCGTCGAGATCGAGGAAGTAGACATTGGTCGCATCGACCGCGAGATCGGCAGGGTGCATGAGCCCGGTCACGATCGCGACCGCTCCCGGGGGTGCATCCGGCGCCACATAGGAATCGACGGTTGGCGCGTCGGGCGTGTCCTGCGTGGTGTGCGTCGAACAGGCGGCGAGCAAGAGCGCGACGACTCCAGTGCGAATCATGGCGCGCAAGATAGCAACAGACATACCAGCGCGGGTCAGAAATCGCCGGCCGTGCCGAGGGCGGCTACCTCAACAAACTGAGCTTCACCGGCGAGCGGACCTCTGTTTACTACCGGCTCCCGAGCCCGCTACGGGGAGACCGGAAAGCGCGTTACGAGATCGCCGATCGCCGCGTCGGCGGCGGTCAAGGCCGGGGTGTCGCCCCGATTGCCGACCGACATGAAGATGCGATCGATCGCCGGCGCGATCCACACGTCGGCGACGTTCAACGTGTTCGAGCCGACGTGAGCGAGCGTGAGGCCGCCCGCCCACGACCGCGAGGTCACGATCCAGCCGTCCTCGAGCGTCGCGAGGGTGGGATCGCCGAGCTTGCGCACCCCGGTCACGCCTTCGCCGAGGATCGCGTGATCGTCAGCGGACGAGCGCGGCAAGCGCGGGCATGCCGTACTGCGCGGCGATCGGCGCGAGATCAGCCGACAAGTCGACGCCGCTCGCATCGGCAGCGACGTCCGGTGCGGGCGCGCTGTCACTGACCGCATGCGCGCCGTTGCCGCATGCGGCGACCGCGAGCAACCAAGAAGTGTGCTTCACAGCTCGACCTCACTTCGCCGTGATCGATACCGGCCAATAGCGAAAGCCGCCCGCGCCGTTCGCGCCGAGCTCTGATTCGACGTATACGAACGACGTCGCGCCCGACGTCGCGTTCGCGGGTACGCCGACCTCGAGCGTGGTCGCGCTGTCGTTGTTGAGCGTACGCTCGGCTAAAGAGACCGACGCGGTAAACCCCGGGTAGCCCGGATATGCCGTTGCCAGCAGCTGCCAGTCGCTCATCGGCGCGGTCGACCAACCGCGGATGTCGAGCGAGATGGTGGATCCGGCTGCCACGGTCGCGGTCGAAGGCGTCGCCGATGCGTCGAAGAAGGTACCGGCTGCAGCTGGTGCGCAGGGATCGCCGCCGGCCGCCGCTTGAGCGTTCGACCACACGGTCGGAACCACGTAGCCACCTTCCTCGTGCGGTAGATCGCACAGATCGGCGACCTCACCTTGCCACGCGCCGCTCACGAACTGAAACGCCGGTGCGGTTAGCGGATCGGGATCGGTCGCCGCTTCGATCAGCTCGTGGCCCGCGCCGAGCTCGATGTTGGCGATCGACTCGGCCGAGCACGATGGAATCACCGCATAGCGAAACCCATTTGCGCTGGAGTGATAGGCCTGGCTGTTCATGTTGTCGAACCCGGAGCACGGGATAGCGAGATCGACGGTGGTCTGCGGCGGATAATAGATCATGAACAACGACTCGGGATTCGCCGAGAGCGTCGCATCGCCGAGCTTGCTCGTGATGAATGCTTGGATGTCGGCATCTGTCACTTCGACCGGCGCGTTGTCCGTCAGATCAACGGCGACGTGGCTGCCACCGAGCACGGCGTACTGCGTCCCCACGGTCGACCACCACTGCGACTGGACGACCCAATCAGAGAACGCGTCGAGCGTAGGCCGATGCGGATCGTCGGCGAAACTCAGCGTGATGAGCTGCACGTGATCGAGGATCGCACCCCCGTTGTTCGGCATCTGCGGGATCGGTTCGTGAGGACCCGGCTGAAATCCGTTCGGTGCATCCGAGCTCTCGAATGCATCCGGCGCCGCCGCGGAGTGGCTTGCACAGCCGGCGAATACGACATACGCAAATACGCGGCGCATTGTCATTTCTGTACCACCCGCAATCGCGATCCCCGTCGACTCCTCTTGTAACAACCCCGCGCGCTCGCAACGTCGTTAAGGACCCTTACTGGACTTGTTTCCATCGGTAGCAGCTCGTTAGGTGATCGTTAACGAGGCCGCACGCCTGCATGTGCGCGTACATGATCGTCGAGCCGGCGAACTTGAAGCCGCGGCGCTTGAGCTCGGCAGCGAGCGCGTCCGAGGCGTCGGAGCGCGGGGGCAGCTGCTTGGTCTCGGTCCAGTTGTTGACCACGGGTTTGCCGCCGACGAACGACCAGATGAACTTGTCGAACGAGCCGTACTCCTTTTGGATCGCGAGAAACAACTTCGCGTTGGACACCGCGGCGCTGACTTTTAGCCGATTGCGCACGATGCCCGGATCGTGCAGCACCTTGGCGATCTGTTTCGGCGTGAATCGCGCGACCTTCACCGGATCGAACCCGGCAAAGTTCTTGCGATAGCCCTCGCGCTTGTTGAGGATCGTCGACCACGACAACCCGGCTTGCGCCCCCTCGAGGATCAAGAACTCGAAGTGGCGGCGGTCGTCGTGCACCGGCACACCCCATTCATCGTCGTGGTACGCCCACATCGCTTCGCTCGTCGCCCAGGCACAACGCGTCTTCGCCACGGCGCGACTCTAGCAGCTGGTTCAGCGTCCGCTCACGCTGCTAGCTGCACGACGCTCGCGCTCGCGCTCGCGGGGGTCCCAGATCCTCGCTTCTTTCACCTTCACCGTGCAGGTCGCACGCAGCGGCACGCCTGAAGAGCTGAACATCGTGTACTTCGTCGAGACCGACTCGATGACGCAGCGGAATGGTTTCATTCCTTGAATGCCCCACGCGACCACGCACAGCGGCGGCGCGCGCAGCACCTCGTCGCTCGAGGTCGGATCGGTCGGCGTCGCGAGCGACTCGAGCGCCTCGATCATTGGCTCGATCGACGTGTTGTGCTCGTAGGTGTCGAACAGCAGCGCGAGTGTCATCGTCCGCGGCTCCGCGCCGGTGTATTCCAGCGCGAGCGGCCCGGTGCCCTGGCCTTTCGTGCCGACGCCGCCATGCGTCGTCCACTTCACCGGCTTGTCCCGCTGGAGGTCCGCCGGGTTGTACTGCGCCTCGATGGACAGAGCGCCGTCGACCGCGCCGATCATCAACCGCTCCTGCGCATGCCCAAAAGGAATTGCCATGCGCCACGTATCGGCACATGGCCCGCCCCGGTTGCGCAGAAACGGGGACGGTGTTCACTTTGACAACCGCGACTCAGAGAGGGAACTAACGAAAACAGGCGCTTAACTGGGGACGGTGTTCACTTTGACAACTGCGCACGCCGGCGCCGCCGTCGGCCGACGACGAGCAGCGCCGCCATCGAGACGAGCGCGAGCGCATCGGGATCGCCACCTGCCTCGCAGCCGTGGTGATGCGCGGGCGGCTGGTCAGAGCCCGAGCCATCGGGGTCGTCGAGCCGGGTGAGGCGAACCGCGTCGAACACGAGCTGTGCCATCTCCGCGCTCGGCTCACCGGTGTTGTCACCGAGATGGATCCATTGCTCGCCGCCGGCCGCGAAGTCGAACGTGCCGAGGGACTGCCAGCCGTCGACTGCGCTCTGATCGAGCACGACGTCTTGATCCGCGGCCGCGCCCGAGTGCACGACGTACTTCGCTTGATGGGACGTCGCGTACGCCTGCGCGGTGTACACGTCGACTTGGTATGTGCCATCGCCGGTAAAATAGAGGTTCCACTGCGCGAAGTTCGCCTCGGTCGCCGCGTCGGTCGCGTGGGTCCAGATCAAGTCGCCTTGTTCACCCGCATCGGTGACGTGGCGCAGGTATGCCGGCGGGCCACCCGCCACGAAGCACGCATCGCCGTCGTCGATCTCGAAGCTGTCGCCGATCTCGCCGCACGGTGGGCAATCCATCGGGCAGGAATCGCTGTCCTCGCTGCCGCTGCACGTGCCGTCGCCGCACGTGCCGGCCATCGTGAACGTCATGAGATCCGCGAGCGTTCCGTCGAACACGTCGAGGTCGTGATCCGCGGTGCCGGCGACCCCATCGACCGTGCCGGTATCGGTGTCTTGCCAGAACAGCCATTGCGTCCACGGATCGGGGATGTCCGGGCACGCCGCCGACGTGTACTGCGCGATCCACAGCGGCGAGGTTGTCACGTCGTAACCGCCGGTCAGCGTCGGCCACGAATACAGACCCGCATAGACGATCGGCGGCCGACCGATCGCAGCGGCGATGTGATCGATCCACAGCTGGACCTGAGCGTCGACTTGCGCGGTGGTCAGCCCACCCGAGACTTCGAGATCGAGCACCGGCGGCAAGTCCCCGGGCTGTGGCGGGCCCATCGCGGTGAGCAACAAGTCGGCTTGCGCGACCGCGTCCTCGGCCGGACGAAAGTATTGATAAGCGCCGCGGATGACGCCGGCGGCGCGCGCGGCGGGCCAGTACGTCGCGAACATCGGATCGGGATACTGCGTGCCGTCGCTGACTCGAATGAACGCGAAGTCGATCCCGGCGGCGTTCGCGGTGTCCCAATCGATCGCCGATTCGTACGACGACACGTCCATCCCCGCGACGGTCGGGCCCGAGGCGCAAACAGTCGCGGCGGCGCTCGTCGCGGATTCGGGCTCGGGCTGTGCGCACGCAGCGACGGCGAGGAGTACGAGCGTGTAACACCGACGCAACACGGCGCGCACGATACGCCGAGCCGTCTGAATCTGCATCAAGAAAATGGTCGGACCTTTACGTGATCGATTTCACGCAACCACACGGTGACTTGGGCCGATAGGGCCCGCGGAGGTCACCATGTACATCGTCCTTGTTCTCGCCATCGCTTGTTGGGGAGGTTTCACATCGGCCGCGATTGCCCACAGCCGCAAGCACGCTCAGCTCTACTGGTTCGTGCTCGGGTTTGGCTTCCCGCTCCCCGCGGTCCTGTTCGCGTACAGCTGGATCCCGCGCCTGCCGCCGATCCAATTGGCCTGGGCGCCGATCGACTTCACGCAACCGAGCCAGGCCTTCGGCCGATAGACAACGCGGAGGTCATCATGCTCGTCGTTCTCATCTTTGTCGTTTTTCTGGGAGCCTGCTTGTCGGCCGTGATCGCTGGCGGGAAGAACCGCAGTGGGATCGGTTGGTTCTTCATCGGCATGCTGTTCCCGCTGCTCGGCGTGATCCTCGCGATCGTGTTGCCGCCGAACCCGCCGGCAGAAGTCGCTTCGCATTTGACCGACGCTTGGGGGCAGCCGCTCAACTGGTGGAACATCGACGCGAAGTAGTCGACCGTCCAATAGCTCGGGCACATGTGCGCTCGTGCCCGGTTCGCGTATGCGACTTCGGATGAGTCTTCATGCCGGCGATCGACGGCGCATCACTCGCACCATGACGACTCATCAAGGCCATGAACCTCGCATTCGCGAGCGTGCTCGTCATCGCGGTCGCCAGCTGCGGACATCGCGAGCGCGCGCCGGCGCCCGGTAGCGGCAGCGCGACGCCCGCCGCATCCGTCGTCGAGGATCCGACGACGCCGAGCCCACCTACCGTCAACATCGCATCGACTCTGGCAGTCGACGCCGGCTTCGACGCGTTGCCGGGTCCAGCCACGGTCATCATCGCGCCCACCGCTAGCCCGGATCATTCGCGAAGGGAGCGCGCCGCGAGGAGCGCATCGCCGGAATTTCGGTGCCGGTACGCAGGTTTCGCTGTTTGTGAAGACAAACGAATTTGCCCACGCACCGACGACACCGTGTATTCCACCGATCGAGCTTCAGTTCCAGCGCCGCCGCGCGATTCTGAGCGCTGACGCCGAACAGGTGTCCTCCGATGGCGGCGTCGTGCTGCTGCGCAAGCTCGACGAGCGGTTGGAGCTGACGACGCGTCTGACAGCGTTACTCGGCGATCGGCGCGACTCAGCTCGAGTTCGGCATTCGCGCCTCGAGCAAGTCCGGCAGCGCGTCTATCAGATCTGCCTCGGCTACGAGGACTGCAACGATGCGGACTGGTTGCGCCACGATCCGGCACTTCGCCTGGCGTGCGACGCCGAAGATCACGCGATGTCATCGCAGCCGACGCTGTCGCGGTTCGAAAACGCGATCACCGGTCGCGAGCTCAATCGGCTGACTCGCGCCTACGAGCAGGTCTACGTCGACGAACTCGTATCGACGACCGACCTGATCGTTCTGGACATCGACTCCACCGATGACCAGACCCACGGCAACCAGGAGCTCATGTGTTTCCACGGCTTCTACGACCAGCACATGCTTCACCCGCTGCTCGTGTTCGACGCCCTGAGTGGGCAGCTGATCACCGCCTTGCTCCGGCCCGGGCGTGCGCACGCCGCCAAGGGTGCGATCACGATCCTCACGCGGCTGATTCGAGCCATTCGCCGACGGTGCCCCCACGCAAGCATCCTGGTGCGCGGTGACTCCGCGTTTGCGATGCCCAAGCTCCTCGATCGCCTCGAGCAGCTTGACGCCGAGCTCGGCGACGTCGAGTACGTGATCGGTGTCGCGAAGAATTCGCGGCTGCTGGAGTTTGCCAAGCCGCTGCGGTCCTCCGTCGAGGAGGAATTCCTCGACGGCAAGCGATTCGTTCGCCGCTTCACTTGGCTGTCGTACGCCTCGAAGTCCTGGCCCGCCGAGCGTCACGTGATCTGCAAGGTCGAGCACAGCGAGCGCGGCGAGAATCCGCGATTCGTGGTGACCACGCTCGACGAGTTCTCCCCAGGTCTCATCTATGACGTCGCCTACTGCGCACGCGGGCAGTCGGAGAACTTCATCAAGGACCTCAAGAACGCGCTCCACGCCGATCGTCTGTCGTGTCACCGCTTCGTCGCCAACGCCTTCCGTCTCTTGCTGCACGCCATCGCCTACCGCTTGATGCATGCGTTGCGTGCCACCGTCGCGCGCGTCGCCCCTGCCACCGAGTATGTCTCCACCGATCGCGTTCGGCTCGCAACCGCCCAGATGGACACTCTTCGCTTGCGGCTACTCAAGGTCGCGGCTCACGTCACGGCATCCGTCCGCCGCGTCCTCGTCCGCCTGCCGCGAGCCTTCCCGCTCGCCCACATCTTCTTCGCCGTGGCGCGCGACCTCGGCGTCACGTAGTCGGCGATTCTTTGACAACCAGTGCGCCGCCTCCCGGATCGCCGACCGTTGCGGCGTGGCGCCGCGGCAACGATGCGAGCTCGCGACGTACCCTGACCGTGCGCGAGGCGGCTCCGCCGCCAAGCGCCGGTCAGCTGGAGCCATCACGAATGATCCGGGCTAGGTCGGTCGACGCCGCCCTCGACGGTGGACCTGCGGCTGGAGCCGTCAACGGCACCACGAACGGCACGCCGACGCCCGACGCGTTCTAGCGCCGGAACGGGTCGGTCGGTGCGTCACGCCGGCTACGCCTTAGCCGCGGCGCGCTTCTTCGACGCCGGCTTCGCGCCGGATTTCTCGGCCTGCGTCGCCGCCTGCACCGGCCAAAATCCGACGACGAGCGCCGGGATCAGGGGCCACAGCAGCTCGGCCATCAGCGGCTGCTTGAACACGCCGATCAGCATGAGCAGGCCTTGCAGGACGAGCATCGCGACCCGGCCTCGCGCGTACAGCCGGCGCTTCTCGGGGCCCAGCACGAGGAGCAAGAAGTCGAACGGGAAGAACAGCAGGATGCTCTCGTTGATGTGGACGTATGGCAGCGGGCTGATCACCGCGAGGAACAACAAGATGCTGCCGAGCAACACGTACGGGATCACCGCGACCGCCAGCGCCGTGCGCTGGAACCGACCGAATCGGCGCGACAGCACGACCGGAGCGGTGATCACCAGCGCGAACAACGCGAACAACACGCGACCGCTGTTCTCGGGAGTCCACGGCAGGCCGCGCTCGATGCACCCGGCCTCGGTGCTGTTGACACACTCGCGCCGCGTGTAGAACGCGCGCGGTTGGATGTGCCACTTCTTCGCGACCGCCTCGCGCAGGTATTGCGGCAGGAACATGCGCTCGTAGTACGTCGGCACGCGGTCGGTGCTGCGGCCCATCGCGATGTCGGTGATGAGCAGCGGAATGCGCATGCCGTAGAAGCCTTCGCGCGCCAGGTCGCGAAACGTCTTGCCGTCGGTCGGCTCGGTCATCCGCGACAGCTCGCCATGGGTGACGTCATCGAGGATGTTGCGGACGCGCGTCGTGCAGTTGTCCTCGAAGTGATCGTAGGCGTAGTACTTGTTCTCTTCTTTGATGTCGAACTTGAGCTTGTCGACGACCTTCCACGCCTGCTCGTCGCTGAGGTTGGTCAGCGGCTGGATCCAGATCGTTCGATCGGCGTTCTTGTAGACCCACAGCAGCTCCTCCGGCGACATCTCGGCGACCCAGAAGCTGTGCGTGCCGCGGAAGAATCCGGCGGCCATCGCCAGCGGATGCTCGAAGCTCGCGACGCCGTAGTTGTAGCAATCCTGGCGGTGGTCGGTGTACTCGACGCACAGCGCGATGTGGCCGTGGCGCTCCCAGATCTTCGAGCCGACTCCCATCGTGACCAGAATGATCTTGGGTCCGGGTCCCCGCGGCGTCTCGGACGGCGGTGCGCCGGAGCCCGAGCCCGAGCCCGAATCTGATCCGGAACCGGCACCGGCACCGGCCGCGGCAGCGGAACCCGACCCCGATCCCGCCGTCGCCGCGCGTACTGCGCAGACCGCCGTCACCACCGCAAAGAGCACCGCAGCACTGCGCGCGAACATCGACGTCCGCAGCATGCCACGCCTGCCGGGTCAGTGCGGGTCGTGTTGCCGCTTCGCGGCGTAGATATCGGCGACGACCGCGTAGTGGTCGGACGGCCACACGCCGTTCGTTCGCCGGTCGAGCGCGATCCGCGTCGCGATCGGCTCGCCGCGCAGGTAGCGGTCGGGCCCGCGCGAATAAACGTAGTCGATCCGGCGCGACGGCTCGTGCGAGCGCAGGGCGTAGAGGTTGTCCCGCGAGTAGGTGTGGCCGAGGCCGAGCTCGGTCGCGAGCCAGCAATCGGCGAAGTACACCGAGATCCCGTCGATCGTCGTTTGGCCGCGTAAGAACCGCATCTCGTCGGACTCGGGGTCGGCGTTGAAGTCGCCGAGCAACACCGACGGCATGTCCTCGATCGGCGCGAGCTCCTCGACGTGATCGACGAGCGCGCGGACCTGGGCGCGGCGCGCGGTCGCGAGATGGAGCTGATGCGTCAGGTGCGTCGCGAACACCGGCAGTGCGCCGTGCGTGGTCTCGACCCGAGCGAACGCCACGCTGCGCGTATCGAGGCCGGGCGGCGCGGGCAACGGCAGGTTCGCGCAGTCGCGCAACGGGTGCGGCGACAACAGGGCGTTGCCGAACGTCAACCCGCCGCCCACCTGCCACGCCGGTGCGTGGTGCACGTTCCAGCCGGTGCCGGCTGCGATCTCGTGCGCCTGACTCGGCATGCCGGTGAAGCCCAAGACCTCCTGCAGCGCGATCACGTCGGCATCGAGTGCCATCAAGCCCTCGCGGATCAGCGGAAGCCGCTCGGACCACGGCCCTTGGCGGTTCCAGATATTGAACGTGCAGATGCGCCAGACGTCACTACGTGCCGGAGTTGGGGTCGCGGGAGTCACTGCTACTACGATAGACTGTCGAGATGGCGCCGGTCACGCTTGCCGTGGTTCCGTCCGCCACGCCGGGGGATAGTCGAGTCGCGCTCGATGCGGTTTGCGACGCGCTCGGCGCGATCCTCGGCTCGCCGGTCGTCGCCGCGACGCCGCACTCGTACCTGGAGCTCGCCGATGCGATGCAGCGCGACCGCATCCAGTACGCGTGGATGTCGCCGGCGTTGATGGTGCTGACCGAAGAGCGGATCCGGTTGCGCCCGTTGCTCTCGGCCGTACGCGGCGATCGCACGGATTATTGCTCGGCGCTGTTCGTCGCGGCGGAGCGCTCGCTGCACGAGGTCGTGGACCTGCGCGGTATGCGAGTGGCTTGGGTCGACCAGGCTTCGGCCTCGGGTTACCTCTACCCGCGGATCGCGCTCGCGGCGCGCGGCCTCGATCCGGACGCGTTCTTCGGCGAGGAGCTGTTCCTGCGCTCGCACGCCGAGGTCGTGCGTGCGGTGCTCGATGGTCGCGCCGACGTCGGTGCGACCTACGCAGAGCGTCCGGTACCCGGGCAGCCGATCCGCCGCGCGGGCTTTCTCGACGTCGCCCCCGAGCGCGCGATCCGCGTGCTCGAGTGGACGCGGCCGATCCCGAACGACGTCATCGTCGGCCATGGCCTGCTGTCGTTCTCCGAGCACCACGCGTTCGGCGATGCGATGCTCGAGCTGTCGGCGCGCGCGCCCGGCCGCAAGCTGCTGTTCAACGCGTTCCACGCGGAGCACTTCGTCACGACGCCGCGCAACGCGCTGCGCCCCCTGTTCGAGCTCGTCCGGTCGGCGCGAGCGAACGGCCTGCTCCGCCAGCTCTGAACCGACTGGATCCCCGCGCCGTTGCCGTGCTGTAATGACCGCCTTCACGTGAGGCGGACGACCAAGGCGCCCCCGATGAGCGCCATCCGGCGGGTGATCGAGGCGCGCGAGGTGTCGATCGTCTATCAGCCCGTTGTCGATCTGACGACGCGAAAGATCTTCGCGTACGAGGCGCTCGCCCGGTCGAAGTCAGAGGACTTCAAGGGCCCGCTCGAGCTGTTCGACGCCGCGGTCGCCGAGGGTTGCACCGGCGAGCTCGGGCGCCTGCTGCGCCAGATGTCACTCGAGGGCTGTCCGAGCCACACGCTGTTCATCAACATCCATCCCGCCGAGCTCAACGAGAAGTGGGTCGTCCAGCCCGACGATCCGATCTTCCAGCACTCCGAGGACATCTACCTCGAGATCACCGAAGGCGTGCCGCTGTCGCACTTTCGGTTGTGCCAGAGCATGCTCGCGGAGGTTCGCGGTCGCGGCGTTCACCTCGTGGTCGATGACCTCGGTGCCGGTTACTCGAATCTCAAATACATCGCCGATCTCCATCCGCGCGTCGTCAAGCTCGACCGCGAGCTGGTCGCCGGGCTCGATCGCGGCACGCGGCTGTTCAAGCTCGTCGCGGCGATCGTGCGGCTGTGCACCGAGCTCGATGCCCGCGTCGTGGCCGAAGGCATCGAGACGGTCGAGGAGCTCGCAGCGGTCGTGGAGGCCGGCGCGCGCTACGGCCAGGGCTACCTGTTGGCCCGTCCGGCGTTCCCGCCACCGCCCATTTCGTGGCCTCGCGGGGCCACTCGGCGCATGGAAAAGATCTCGATCCCGCCCCCGAAGAAGCCCCGAGAGCTATCCAAATAGCTGTAGTTATTACGAAAGTCTGTTCGCCGCACGTGGATCTTGCGCGATGTCAGACCGCCGGGGCAGGGTATCCGTCCCATGCAGACCAACGACAACATCGGACACACCGGTTCCGAGCCAGGCCACGGCGTCGCGCGCTATCAAGAGCTCCAGGCGAAGGTCGCCGCGATGGCGGGCGATTTCGAGAAGTTCTACAAGGACGGCAACAAGGCCGCCGGCACCCGCGTGCGCGTTGCGATGCAGGAGCTCAAGACGTTCGCGCAGCTCGTCCGCACCGAAGTGCAGTCGATCAAGAATACCAAAGAGTAACGACGCCGATGTAGAGGCCCTCGATCGCTCCGGCGATCAGGCCGGCCTCTGCACCGACCATGTAACCTCCGAGCGTTGGCGTGCTGCGACTCAGCGTCGCCACGAGCGGTGGAGCGATCAGCGCGGCTAGCGATAGCGGAGGGATCGCTCCGCCCACCACGATGAGCGCTCGCAGCCGCTTGCGCGGTGGCTTGCCGCGCGCGGCGCGTTCGCGACGAGCGAGCGGGACCGCGAGCAGCATCGACAACGCGGCACAACCGGCGACGAGCAGCGGCGTCGAGACCGGCGGGCCGTGATATCCTGCGAACACGCCGACGCCGATCGCGCCGGGCAAGATGCTCGCGAGGCTGGCCATGATCGTGGCCGCCACGATCGGGTTGAAGGCGATGCGAAGCGGAGCCGCGATCCGCCCGATCCGCGTGAACGCCATCACCGCGAGCTCGATCAGCATCGCCATGAACGCGCCGCAGCCCAACCCATAGAACACCGCGATGGTTCCGATCTCGAACCACGGCAGCGCGAGCTCCCGCCACCGTGCGTAGTACAGCGTGAACGCGGTCGCGGTCGGCAACACGCCTGCGATCGCGCCGCTCGTCAGCGAGGCGCCGATGCGACGCGCGATCTTGCGCGGAGCCTGCGCTGCGGTCGGCTCGATCACGAGCTCGCCCGCGAAGATGTTCTCCGAGCTCGAGTCGCCGGCGCCGGGCATGCCGACTACTTCGGCGCGATCTTCTCGCGCGGATACAGCACGATCTCGATGCGCCGATTCTTCGCCTTCACTCTGCTGACCGGCCGGTACTGGCCGAACGCGACCGCGGCGAGCCGCGTCGGATCGATCTTCACCTCGTCTTGCAGGTAGTGCACGACGGTCAGTGCGCGCGCCGCCGACAGCTCCCAGTTCGTGACGAACGGGATCACGGCGTCATTGCTGTCCGGCTTGGCAGGCGCCGCGGGCTTCACCGCGATCGGCTTGGCGCCCTTCACCGGTTTCGCCTTCGGCTTCGCGGTCCTCGCGGCGACGGCGGGTTTCGGCGGCCGCGGCACGATCGGCTGATCGTCGGTGTGGCCCTGGACCCAGATCTGCTTGTCGTTGATCTCCTTGAGCGCGGCCCCGACCTTCGACAGCACGTCCTTGCCCTGCTGGGTCAGCTCCGCTTCGCCGACCGGGAACAAGATCTGATCGACGAGCTCGACCTTGACCGCGCCGTCGGCGGTCGTCACTTCACCGGCCTTGCCGACGATCGCGGACAGCTTGTCCTGCAGGTCCTTCGCTTCGTCCGCTTTCGACTTGAGCTCGGTCTCTTCCTTGCGCAACGAATCGGCCGACGCCTTCTGCGCGGCGAGATCGGTCTTGCTCTGCGTGAGATCTTTTTCGAGCGACGCGACCTTCGCGGTCAGCGTCGGATCGGGCGTGGTGTCCGGTGAGCCGTGGATCAGCCACGCGAGCACGGCGGCGATCACCGCAGTGGCCGCGAACGCCGCGATCAACTTGATCGACGGTGCCTTCGGGCGCAGATCGGGCGTCTTGTCATCACCACCTCCAGTGTTGCGATGCATCGTCGGATAGCCACCGGGCTTGACGACGATGCCGCTCGGATCAACGCGCGCCATGGTCGACATAGTAACGCGACTCCCGCGCCACGGATCGGTGAACTGCGACAACGAGCGACAGCGACCGCGACACGGAGCGACACACGCGACACCTGCGACGAATGAAAAAATTTTGTACACCGCGACGGCGAGCCGGGTATCTCTGGATCCATGCGAGTCACACCAGCTGTCTTGTTCGTCGCGCTCATCAGCTCCGCATGCGGTTCGGCGCAACCGCACGGTGCCTTCGGCAATGCCAACGTCGCGGCGGTGCGCGACGAGATCAAGTCGACGATCGGGCGCGAACGCGCGATCGTCTCGATGGGCAAGGTCTCCGCCGATCACGCCGTCGTCTACACCGCGCCGCGCGCCGGCGAACCGGTCGCCAACGAAGAGACCTGGGTGCGCGACAGCCACGGCTGGAAGCTCGACCATTCGACTGCGATCGGGAGTGCACCCGCGGCAACGGGTGGATGAAGCGCCACGAGCGCGCTACATTCCCACCCATGAAAAAGCTCGCACTCCTCGGCGCGGTCGCGATTCTCGGTGTGGGCGGTTGGCGGCTGACGCATCACTCGTCGGCGGAACCGGCGAAGGACAGCAAGCTCGCGTTCGATCGGCTGTGGATCGATCATCTGCCGACGAGCGAGCGCGACACGATCAACGTCTACGTCGCGCTGACCGAGCAACCGGTCGGCGTGTTCCAGGCGGCGTCGATGTGGCGCGGCGAATACGAGATGTTCCACTACGAGGCGAACGGCGACGAGGTCCGCGCGGTGTTCCCGCAGACCGGCGATCGCGAGCGCTTCCAGATCCGCGCGAGAGAGTGCGAAAAGGACGGTTTCACGTATTGCCTCGAGCTGCGCGGCGCGAAGCACGGCGTCAAGCGCTACTACTCGATGGATGGCTGGGAGGTCGGCGGCGGCGACGCGGACGCGGCCGAGGCGCAGATCGCGGCGAAGCTGCACGCGCTTGCCGCTCGCAGCGGCGAGTAGCGCGATTACATCCCGACGATTTCGGTCGTCGTCAACGCCGGCACGCGGACGGTGACGTCGTGCGCCGGGATCGTCAAGCCAGTCGCGGTCGCAGTCACGCTCACGGAGCCGGGGGGGACGTTCATGATGTACGCGACGCCGTCGGTGTCGGTGGCCGTGGCCGTCATGCTCGGAAACCCGCCGGAGTTGTATTTCACGGTGTACGACGGTGTCGACGTCACGGTGGCGCCGACGACGGTCGCGCCGGTCGTGCCGTTGACGACCTCGACCGCGATCGTGCCGTCGCCGTCGGTCTGGGACACCCGCGCGAGCGTATAGAGCAAGCCGTACGTTCCCGACGTGACCATCAAGACGTTCGCCATCGGCGTGTCCATCGTCAGCGGCGCGGGCGGGTACAGGTAGGTGTCGACGTAGCCGGTGATCGTGCCCTTGACGTAGCCGTCGACCGATCCGTTCTCGGTCGGCACCATGAGCGTGTACGTGCCGTCGGCCGCCGATGTCGTCATCACGGTCGGGGTGGTCGCGGTCTCGTGATATGCGCCGATCGTGACGTTCGCGAGCGCCTTGGTGCCGGTCGCGCCCTCCGACTCCGCCGTGCCGGTGATCGTGATCGGTGGGCCGGGGGCCGCATCGATCGCCTCGGCGTCGATACCGCCGCCACCGCCGCCGCCGCCGGGTCCGTCGATCGTGGCGCTACCACCACCGCCGCAGGCCACGAGACTCGCGAGCGCGAAAGATAAGTAGATTCGCATCCGGCGATCGTACAGGAATCTCAGCGCGCGCCGAATTCTTGATCGAACGTGGTGCGGATCGCACGCCCCGCGTCATCGAGCGCGGGCTCGTAGCGAAACCGCCAGACCCCGCCACACGCGTCGTGTGGGTCGATCGGGCCGCGGATGACGTGAGCCCCGACCACGAAACCTTGTTCGTCGACGGTGATCCGCGCCACGAACAGCGCGCCGTCGTCGACATCGGCGAGCCGAGTCGGGTAGATCAGCCGCGCTGGGCGAGCGCGCGACGCGGGCAGAGCAGCGGGCACCTCCGGCAGTGTCGGTCGGGGTGCGATACCGCCGAAGCCGTCGCCGCCGTCGCCGCCGTGCCCCGTTCCGCCACGGCCGTCGCCGCCGATCTCGCCTTCGTTGGGCGCACCCGGCGTGACGGTGACGTCGGACATCGCGAGCGGGCGAGTCAGCGCGGCGCTCGCGCGGGGATGTGCGCCCCTCGGCGCGCCGGCACTCCCGCGGTGGCCAGGTGACGTTGCCGGTGGATCGATCATCGCGATCTCGATCGGAGGCGGATCGCCGACCGCACGCGGCGGCGATGACTGCGCCGCGAGCGGCGAGCTCGCCGCGAGTCGCCACGCGATGCCACCGACGATCACCGCGTGGATCGCGATCGACGTGGTCACGCTGGCTCGACCGGCGGTCACCGGTCGATCATGACGCGAACCGCGCGGCCGGTGGCTCACCGCCGATCTCCCGCTGCGAGGCCGTCGTCGCAGGCGCGGCAGCCGGGTACGCTCGATCCGTGAACCATCCGAAGATGACGTCGAGCGGCCGGCGCTGGGCGTTCTTGATCGGGCTGTGCGCAGCGCTGGCGATCCCGAAGCGGGTCGCGATCTCGGATCCGCAATCGCGGTGCGAGAGCTACTACGTCGAGCCGTGGGGGTTCTATCTCGTCGAATCGGCGTTGCACCGCGACCTCGGCGTCGCGTACTCGTCGGGGACCGACTGCCGGTGACGCAGCGGTTCGTCGGCACGCCGGAGATCCTGATCGATCGGCCGCGGATCCTGTTCGTCGGCATCAACCCCGGGATGACGTCGGGGCGAGTCGGTCACAACTTCGCGGGACCGGGCAACACGTTCTGGCGGCTGCTCCACGCCGCGCGGATCACGCCCGAGCTGATCGCGGCGGCCGACGATGCGCGGCTCGCCGACTTCGGCTGCGGGCTCGTCAACCTGTGCCGGCGCACGACGCGGACCGCGAGCGAATTGAAGCGGCGCGAGCTCGAGCGCGGACGCGACCGTCTCGCCGGCATCGTCGCCGAGCGACAACCGGCGTTGCTCGCGCTCGTCGGGGTGACGCTCGCGCCGATCGTGCTCGGCCGCGATATCGAGCCCGGGCCCGGAGCCAAGCGCCGGCGATTCGCGGGGGCGCGCGTGTTCGTCGTGCCGAATCCGAGTGGGCTGAACGCCTCGTTCCCGACGTTCGACGCGAAGCTCGTGTGGTTCGAGAAGTTGGCACGGGCAAGCCGGCCGCGCTGACGGACCCAGCAGCTACGCTCGCGAGGAGCGTGCGCTGAGCTCGACCACGACGATCTCCGTCCGCGGCTTGTCGATCAACAGCGTGGCGCCGTCAGCACCGACGCGGCGCGAGTCGGCGCCTTCGACGTGGACGTCGCAGCCCGCGCTCGCCCACCGCGCTGGGATCACGATCTCGGTCGGAGCGTCACCGACCGCGCGGTACGTCAGCCGCCACGCCTCGCGGCCGCTGTCCCACCGGATCGGTTCGCCGGCGATCGCACGCGGGTACGGACGGATCAGGGCATTCGTCCACGGGCGATCGCCACCGCCGGGCGTGACGATCGAGGCCGCCTCGTCGTTCCAGTCGAGCTCGGTGGGGTTGTAGTGCCATACCGTCCAGCTCGCGAACGCGCGATCGAACAGGCGAACCTCATCCTCCATCATGCGTTGTCCACCACGCGTGCCGTTGAGGACGCCGAACTCGCCGATGAACAGCGGCATGTGGAGGCGACGTGCAGAGCGCTCGATACGCCCGAGGCTCGCCGGAAACAGCGACAGCGCGGGCACGTAGCGTCCCACGAGAATCGCCGAGGCATCGTAGATATGCGGCGCGAACACCAGGTTGCGAGCCGGCACCCGCGGCAACCTTACGGGCGCCCCGAACGCTGCCATCGGCGACGGCTCGATGAACAGCAGACGCGTCGGATCGAGCTCGTCTCGCGCGTGCACGCACGCCTCGTAGTACGCGGGCAGCAAACGCCGCTCGAGCGCGCCGCCGAGCAGCGAGCCGATGCTGCCCATCGGTTCGTTGAACACGTCGTAGCCGATCACCGCTGGAACCTCTGCCATCACCTGCATCACGCGGCGCACGCACGTCACCAGCGAAGCTCGCAGGCCATCGGCGTCGCGCCAGAACCGCTCGAAGGCGCGTTGCACGGTGGGCCGCGTCAGGTAACGAAAGAACCAGGAACGACCAGGCGCGGCCGGTTCTTGGGGTGGCACGGTCCAGCTCGGCGCGCCGTCGCCGCCGAGCTCGCGCGAGAACAGATCCTGATGGAAGTCGACGATGACGTTCAGGCCGCGCTCGCCGGCCGCGATCGCGAGCGCCCTCAACTTTGCGAGGTATGCCTCGTCGTAGACGCCGCGCTCTGGCTCGAGCCCCTCCCACATCACGAGCAGGCGCACCGCGTTCCATCCCCACGCGGCGAGCGGATCGAACCAGGCGGGATCTTCGAACGGCAAGAACGGAGGATGCTTGCTGCGACCCGAGACGTTCGCCCCGCGGAAGATGCGGGCGCGCCCGAGCTGGTCGCGGATCCAACGGCCATCGCAGTGAAGGCGTAGCTGCTGGACCATGCGGCGACGAACGTACTCCATGTCGAGCGCGTCGATTCAACTCGAGGCGCGTTGTCATAGCGCTGCGCTATCGTCCCGTCATGGTCGACACGCAATCGATCGCGGCGGTTCCTCTTCACGTCGGCGACTACGTCGCGTTCGCGCGCGATGTCCTCGCCGAGCTCGCACGGCCCACACCCGGCGCGCCGCCGACCTGGCGCTGCGTCACCGCCGGGACTCGCGCCCGCGTGATCGGCTGGCGCGATGCGCGCCCGGTGCTCGACGTCCAAGGCAGCGAGCGCCGGCTCGTCGTGTTCGCGCAACCGGCCAGCATCGCGCGCCTGAGCTAAGCGTAAGCCTTACATCGGCCTTACATCGCGCGCGCAACCGATGGTGCGGTCGCGCGTCTGATCGCCGATGGGAAGCCAACGGCTCGCCGCGTCTGTCGCGTGTATCGCGTGTATCGCGTGGGTCGGGCTCGCCGGTGCGCTCGCGTTCGCCGAACCGAGCCACCAGCTCGCGAGCGTGTTGATCGAGGATATGCCGCACGTCACGCAGCGACCGGACTTCTGCGGCGAAGCGTGCGTCGAGATGGCGGCTCGGCGGCTCGGCAAGACCTACGACCAGAACGACGTATTCGCGGCGACCGACCTCGACCCGGCGCTCGGCCGTGGCGCGTACACCCCCGAGCTCGTCCACGCGGTCGAGAAGCTCGGCTTCAAGCCGGGCCACGTCTACACCCTCGTCGACGAGCGCGCACCGCGCGCCGGCATCGAACGCGAGCTCGCCGCGCTGCACGCCGATCTCGTGCGCGGCGTGCCGAGTATCGTGTGCATGCACTACGACGACCAGCCGCACACGACCGAGCACTTCCGGCTCGTCGTCGGCTACGACGCGGATCGCGACGAGATCGTCTATCAAGAACCTGCGGTCGAAGACGGCGGTTACCGCCGGATGACCCGGGCGATGTTCGAACAGCTGTGGCAACTGCCGTCGTCCACCGCAGGCAAGCGCGTGCTCGTGCGCATCCCGCTCGTCCCTGGCACCTTAGCGACCCCGGCGCACACGACCGCGGCCGCCGATAGCGTCCAGCACGTGATGGAGCTGCGAGACCAGCTCGACCGCGCGAAGCTAGGCCGCCTCGCGATTCGCGTCGTCGATCCGTTCATCGTCATCGGCGATCGCCAGGCCGTGGCGCACGCGACCAAAGCGACCCTCCAGCGCTGGGCCACCTCGGGTGACGTCTTCCTGTTTCGCGATGCGAAGGAGACCGCGCACGCGCGTGCCGCGCTCGGAGACATCGGCGTGACGCTGTCTCTTTTGTCAACTTGCGGTTCGGGCATCCCCATCCAACCGGCCGTAGCTCTTGGAGAAAAATGGTGACGCTGTCTCTTTTGTCAACTTGCGTGACCGCAGCGGCCGGCGGTCAACGTCAGCTCTAGTAAGTCAGTACGAGATCGTGACGGTGCCAGCGCCGGCTTGCGAGCCCTGCGTCATCATCACGCCGGTCGCGTTCGGCGACGCATAGCTGCTGCCGCCCGCGCCGCCGGTCCACGAGCCGCCGCCGCCGCCGAAATAGCCGCCGCCCGCGCCCCCGCCGCCGGTGCCCGGACCCGCAGTGCCTCCGGCGCCGGTCGCGCCCGGCGCGCCGGAGCTGTAACCCGCGTACGAGCCGCCCACCCCGCCCGCGGTCTGCGTGCCGCCGCTCGCGAGCACCGCGTTGCCGCACAGCGCCGACTGGCCGCCGGTCAGGCTGCCGCCGGCGCCGCCGTTGTAGGCCACGTCCCCGCATTCGGCCGCGCCACCGCCGCCCCCGGCGACGAACACGCGATCGGTCAGCGCGGTGCCGTGGAGCCGAATGTCCGACGCGCCACCGCCGCCGCCGCCCGACTGAGGAGCGAGCGCCGCGCCGATCGCGCCGCCGTTGAAGCCCGCAGTGCCGCCCGCACCGTTCGTCGCGGCGCCGCCAGCACCACCGACGGTGACGGTCAGAACGTCGGTCGAGCTGATCGGGAGCGCGGCTTGGACCCGCCCGCCGAGCCCGCCGACGCCGCCAGGATTCGCGTAGAACGCGGTGCCACCCGCGGCCCCGCTGACATCGACCATGATCATCGTGACGCACGACGGCGCGGTGAACGTCTGCGGTGCGCCGGTGAAGCTGAACGTCATCGACCCGGTCGGGCACGAGAACGCGGCGGTGATCTCGAGTGGACCGGTGACCGTGACGGTGCAGTCGTCGGTGCCGGAGCACGCGCCGGTCCAGCCGCCGAAAGTGGTGTTGTCCCCTGCCGCCGACAGCGTGACGTCACTCCCGATCGGAAACTCCGCTGCACAGCTCGTCCCGCAGTCGATCCCGGCGGGCGCCGAGGTCACGCTGCCGACGCCGGTGACCGTCACGCTCACCAGCGCGACTTGGCCGCCGCCGTCCGGTCCAGCGCCGGCGCCCGACGTCTCGTTGATGTTGAACAGCTGGGCGCAGCCGGTACAGGCCAGCGCCACGAGCAGGGCGGAGCGCACCCACCAAGGGTAACAGGTGCCCCCGCGGTTTCGTACGTTCTACTGGGGGCGCGGCGCGTTCGCCCAGGTCCTGACGACCGAGTCTTCGCCGCACCGGTGCGTGAACCCGGTACCGAAGCCCTTTGCATCGTCGCCGCGGCCGTCCATGACGAGCAGCCGGCTGAGCTCGCGAGCGCGATCGAGGTCACAGCTCACCGCCGTCTCGAACGCGAGCGTGGCGATGCGATCGAGATCATCTCGCAGCGCCGCGTCGAGCTCTTTGCGCAGCTGCGCTTTGCGATCCGGCTTGTGGACCGGGACGATCGCGAACAGCCACATCATGATCGCCATCGCAAACGCGGAGATCGCGATTCCGATGCCGATGCGTTGCCGGCGGCGCGGATGTAGCGGCGCGTGGACGAGGCCGTCGGTGCGCGCCGCGATCGCGGCCCAGTCGGCGCCCGGAACCGCGAGCTTGAGCTCGGCGACCGCGCGGCGTGCGTCGTCGAGCGCCTGCTCGTCGATGTTGGCGTCGCCGGCCTTCGTGACGGCGCGGCGGGCGTGCGGCCGAAACTCGTCGTAGGCGGCGGTGTTGGCGCCGCGGCGCGCGAGCACTTTGCGCGCGCGATCGAAGTGGCGCCAAGCCTCGGGATAAGCGTCGTGCGCGTCGGCGATCGCACGCCAGTGCACGGTCGACGGACGCGGCTTGCCCGCGGCCGGCAGCGCGACCAGAGGGCGGCGCGATTCCATCGCTTCGACTATCGGGTCGGCGGGCGAGCTCGACTTCGCCACCGCGGCGCGCTCGCAATCTGCGCTCAGCGCCTCGCCGATCAAGATCGCGCCCACCGCACGGTCGTGCTCGTCGGCGGCGGCGACGGTGTCCCGATACATCTTTCAAGTGCTTCGGATCGGAGGCCCCCTGGCAAGCCCGGAATTACCGGCCGGATTCGCGCGTCATTTCGGCGGTGACGTCGTGTTCGAGCCAACCACTTTCGAGCTCGCACTGTGGTGCAAATTACTACGCGACCGGGGCAAGACCGGCGCTCAGATCGCCCGCGCGCTGACCAAGAGCGAGGGCTACATCAACAATCTGATCAGGGTGATCGAGCGGTCGTCGATCGCGGTGCTCGGCCGGTGGCGGGCCGAACAGCTGACCGCGGCGGCGCCGCCGGTGTGCGCGACCGACTGGCTGATGCAGGTCTGCCTGTTGCCGCACGATCGCCAGGACGACGAGCTCGCGCGCCGCCTCGCGGCCGCCGGTTTGTAAGGTTTGCGTATGGCGGTACGCGCTTCGTAGACCGATCCGCGCCGGCGGGCGTTACCCCGATCCGGAGGAATCATGCGCATCGTTACCCGTCTATTCGTTGCTCATCTCGCGCTGGCCCTCGGGCCGGCGGTCGCGCTCGCTGGTGACGGCAGCCCGCCGCAAGCCAAGACCCCGCCGGCGGCGAATGCCGCGCTGACCGATCACACGAAGATGCTCGACCCGATCCAGGTCGACAGCTTGACGGTCACGCCGATCGAAGCGACCACCGACACCGCCGGCAAGGATCAGAACCTGACGGTGCTCGACGAGGCGATGGGCAAGAAGCTCGTGACCATTCGCGAGAAGCCCGACAAAGAGGTCAACGCGCTCGTGTTGACCAACAAGTCCGACCAGGCGCTGTTCCTGATGAGCGGCGAGGTCATCATCGGCGGCGAGCAAGATCGGATCATCGGCCGCAACACGATCATCCCGCCGAAGACGACCCAGGACGTGCCGGTGTTCTGCGTGGAGCACGGCCGGTGGAGCGGCAACAGCAAGGAGTTCACGACCGCGAAGGCGCTCGCCCACGGCCGGTTGCGCGGCAAGGCGAGCTACGCCAGCCAGCAGGCGGTGTGGGACGAGGTCGCGACCAAGAACGAAGCGCGCAAGACCGAGACCGCGACCGGCACGTATCGCAAGGTCGCGCTCGAACAGTCGGACGGCTCGCTCGCATCCATGCAGAAGCAAGTCGACGGGGCGCTCGCCAAGCTGCCCGCGGCCGATCGCAGCAAGCTCGTCGGCTTCGCGGTGTCACTCAACGGCAAGGTCGCGAGCGTCGACGTGTTCAACTCGCCGGCGTTGTTCGGCAAGCTCGAGACCAAGCTGCTGCACTCGTACCTCACCGAGGCGATCGACATCAAAGCCGAGAAGGACATCAAGGCGCCGACCGCCGCCGATGTGAAGACGTTCATGTTCGACGCCGACGCCGCGCCGGCCGCGCCGTCGTACGACACGCCGGCAGCGGCGACCGCGATCTACGCGGGCAAGCGCGCTTACAAGGCGAGGGTCGAGTACAAGCCCGCCGCACCCAGGGCCGCCGGTCACCGCGCGCCGGCTCCCGCGAAAGCGGATCCCGCCGACGATGTCTACGAGAACTATCAGGTGAAGTAAGCTGACGGCGTGACCGACGAGCCGACCGATCCGAGCGAGCCCAGTACCAAGAAACGCAAGCTGCGGCTGTTACCCGGCCTCTCGGTCGACGAGTTTCGCCATCCGCTCGATCAGCGCGCGACCGACGCGTTGAAGCGCATCCCCGGGCTCGACAAGGCGATGGCGAAGCTGCTCGAGATCGGGCTCGAGCGGCTGTTCTACATCGACAACGTCGCGTCGAACCTGCGCGTCACGCCGAAGATGTTCCCGCGCCTGCATCGCAGCTTGCAATGGGCGACCAAGATCCTCGAGGTCCCCGAGCCCGAGATGTACGTCACCGTCGATCCGGTGCCGAACGCGTGGACGTACGGGCACACCAAGCCGTTCATCACGGTGACGTCGGGGTTGATCGACATGATGAGCGACGAGGAGCTGTTCTTCGTCATCGGGCACGAGGTCGGTCACATCAAGGGCGGCCACGTGCTGTACGGCACGATGGCGCGCAACATCGCCGCGGTCGTCGCGCTGATCGGCCAGGCGACGCTCGGCATCGGCTCGCTGTTGTTTCAAGGCCTCGTCGTCGGCCTGCTCGAGTGGTTTCGCTGCGCCGAGCTGACGTGCGATCGCGCGGCGCTCCTGTGCGTGCAGGATCTCGAACCGGCGCGCGACACGTTCATGAAGCTCGCCGGTGGTACGACGCGACTCGCCGCCGAGATGGATCGCGACGAGTTCCTGCGCCAGATTCGCGAGTACGAAGAGGTCGATCGCTCGACGCTCGACCGTGCGTACAAGCTGCTGCTCACGGCCACTCGCTCGCATCCGTTCGCGATGCAGCGGGCGAAGGAGCTCGAGACCTGGTTCGGCAGCGGCTACGAAGACGTGATGGCGCGCCACCCTACGTCGAGCGTTTAGGTCGCACGATCGCGCGGGGCAGCTCGCCGTCGGCTCGTTCCGGCGCCACGACACGGTCGAGCGGGACCTCGGTGCGCACCGGCCTCGGTGGTGACGGCGGCGCTCGCGACAACACGGCCGCGGCATCGAGCACCGCTTCTTCGTCGATGGGCGCGCCCGACCGGTTGCCACAATGCGGGCAGATCACGACCTCTTCGTGCACCGGCCGACCACACGCTGCACACGCGATCGCCACGACGCTAAGGCGAGCCGTCGTCGACAGTCGTGTCGCGCGCGGCGTCGCGCGGTGTTGGCAAGCGCGGGGTCGGGCCCTTGCGCTTCGCGGTCTTCGTCGCGTCCGGTTCGGGCGCCGCCGCCGAGCCCGCATCGCGAGCCTGATCGGCGCGATCGAGCACGTCGGAGGTCACGTGCTCCTTCACCGTCACGCCCTTCTGATCGTCGCTGATGTTTTTCTCGGGCTTCCTCGTCGCGGTATCGGGCGACGCGAGCGTGATCGCGGCGGCCGCGGCTGCGAACCCTCCCGCCATCGCGGCGTTGTTCGGATGCGGCACGTTCTGCAAGGCTGGACCGCCGCAAGCGACCGAGAGGAGCATGACCAAAGCTGCTCTCATGCTCGTCATGTTACACCTGCGCCGTCATGCGAGCCATCGCGATCGAGAAGCCCGGCGGGCCCGAAGTGTTGCAGCTCGTCGACAAACCGCTGCCAGAGCCGGTGCGCGGCGAGGTGCGCGTACGCGTCCGCGCGACCGCGGTCAATCGCGCCGACTTGCATCAGCGCATGGGCAACTACCCCGCGCCGGTCGATTCGCCGCCCGACGTCCCGGGGCTCGAATACGCCGGCGAGGTCGACGCCCTCGGTCCGGGGTGCGAGCGCTTGCAGATCGGCGATCGCGTGTTCGGCTTGGTCGGCGGCGGCGGCTATTCCGAAGCGATCGTCACGCAAGAGCGCGCGATCGCGAAGATGCCGGACGGTATGACGTTCGAAGACGCGGCGGCGGTGCCCGAGGCGTTCATCACCGCTCACGACGCGATGATGCAAGGTGAGTTTCGCGGTGGCGAGCCGCTGCTCGTTCACGGCGCGGGCAGCGGTGTCGGCACGGCGGCGATCCAGCTCGGCCATGCGCTCGGCGGGTTCGTGATCGGGACGGCGCGCACGCAAGCCAAGCTCGATCGCGCGGCGCCGTTGGGGCTCGATGTCGGCATTGTGCCCGATGCCGGCAAGTTCGCGGCCGCGGTGCTGCGCGCGGCTCCCGGCGGGGTGCGCACGATCATCGAGCTCGTCGGCGGCAGTTACGTCGACGAAGATCTGCGGTGCGTCGCGCAGCTCGGTCGGATCGTGCTGGTCGGCCTACTCGCCGGTATGAAGACCGAGCTCGATCTCGGCCGGTTGCTGCGTGGTCGAGCGCACCTGATCGGCACGATGCTCCGCGCGCGACCACTCGAGCAGAAGCTCGCGGCGATGCGCTCGTTCGAAGCGCAGGTCGTGCCGTTGCTCGCCCGCGGCCTCGTCAAGCCGGTGATCGACGTCGTGATGCCGCTCGCGGATGCCGCCAAGGCGCACCTCCGGATGCAGAGCAACGAGGGGTTCGGCAAGATCGTGCTCCGCGTCTAACCGCGCGGTCAGCGGCCGAACCGCAGCGTGCCGAGCAGCTCGATGTCGACGCTCGTATAGTCGAAGCTGATCGCGTTACTGCCCGCTTGATTGCGGTGGACCCCGACCGGGACCGCGAGCTCGATCCCGAGCTGCGACTCACCCCCGAGCTCCTGCCAGATGCCGATCGCACCCTCGGCGGCGAACCCGACATCGGCGCCGGTCGAGCCGGCGATGATGTTCTGGCTCACCGTGATCGAATCGCTCGCGTGCGTGATGTCGAGGCCGATGCCGACCCGGCCGGTGACCATGATGCAACGCTTGATGTGGTGGTGCACGCCGGCGCCGAGCGTGAGTCGATAGCGATCGTCGGCGAACCCCGCGGCGCGCGTGCGCAACGGTGTCCATTCGGCGGACAGCAGGGCTGCGAGCTCGCCGGCCGAGCTGCCGGCGCGAACCGCGAGGACCGGGCTCGGCGTGACCGTGTTCGTCCACACCTTGTCGCCCACCGGGATACTCGCGCCGGTGCCGAGCTCGACGAAGCCATCGGCGCGGGTCGCTGACCCGGTCGCTCCGACCACCATGACGACGACGATCGCGCGCACAGCTGGAGAGTACGCTGAGTCGGGGGTAATGTCGTCGCCATGTCGATCTCGGACCGGATCCTGCCGCTGTGCGATCTGCTGATGGGCGCTGCGTACGCCGATGACGAGCTGCGCGATCAGGAGAAAGTCGAAGTGCGCGCGCTGGTCGAGGAGCTCGCCGGTGGGCTGACCGCCGAGATCTCGAAGCGGATCGACGGCTTCGATCCAAAGAAGTTCGACGTCGTGAAATCGGCCGAACCGTTTCGCGCCGACCCCGAAGACGATCGCCGCAAGCTGCTGTTCCTCGTCAGCGCGGTCAACGAGTCCGACGAAGAGATCGACTTCGCCGAGGATGACTACCTGCGCGCGCTCGCGAACGCCCTCGCCCTACCGGCGTCCGCGCTCGCGGGGCTGACCGTCGACATCGAAGACGAGCAGCTCAAAGCGACGTTCCAGCAGGTCCGCAAGGGCCCGCCGCCGCCGCCGAAGGGCAAGGGCGGCTCGGTCGACGTCGATATCGACTAGAGCAGCTTCGCGCTCAGCGTCATCGGCGTCGCCGCCAACGCGCGCGAGATCGGGCAGTTCTTCTTCGCGCCCTCGGCGTACTCGACGAACTGTTCGTTCGTGATCCCGGCGACCTTGCCTTGGGTCTCGAGCGCGATGCCGGTCAGCGTCCACCCGGCTTCGAGCTTCTGGAGATCGACCACCGCCGACGTGCGGATCTCGGTCGGCTCGTGGCCGGCGCCGGTCAGCGCGAACGCGAGCGCCATCGAGAAGCAACTCGCGTGCGCCGCAGCGATCAGCTCTTCGGGGTTCGTCCCGGCCTTGCCGTCCTCCGACGTGAACCGAGTGTTGACGCTGTACGGCTGATCTTTGAACGCGCCGCTTTGAGTGGTGATCGCACCTGCACCCTTGGGGCCATTACCTTTCCAGACGACATTGCTCGAGCGCTTCATGGGAATCCTCCGCGGCCGGTATACCCGGGAGTAATCGGCGCGGCATCAGCACGCGACGAATACGTGACGTCGGTCGTGCGACCCGGCTCGGTCGTGCGGCTCGCGCCCGGTGCGTATACTCGCCGGCGATGCGAGCGCTCGCGTTGGTGACGATCGCGGCGTGCACCTCGCCGCAAGCGACGCTGCTCGCCGACCGCGACCGCGACGATGTCGCGGCGATGCGCGCCCATGGTTGGCACACGTGGGCGCGAGTCACGCGCGAGTGGACGACCTGGACGCCGAGCGATCAGTTGTTCGGTGGCGCGAGCGCCGGGCCGCCCGCGTTTCGCACGCCTCGGCCGTTTCGCGTCGGCGAGGCGATCGAGCACGAGCAGTTGCCGGTGATGTTCGACGTGCTGTTCGACCCGACAGCGACCGCCCACATTCGCGACCATCGCCTCGCCGAGCGCCGCGTGCTCGCCAGGCTCGCGACGTTTCCCGCATTTCCCCGCGAAGCGATCGCGGCCAAGCTCGAGTGGTATCCGGTCCACGCGCACGGCCTGACCGCGATGCCGGTGTGGGACGGCGGAACGGCCGGCGCTGCGCAGCAGCCCGACGTGAGTTGGCCGCGCGCGGTCGCGGTCGATCCGGTGCACGACGTCATCCCCACGGGGGAGACCGCCCACGTCTTGCTCGCGGGCAAGCCGATCACCGCGCGCGTCGTGTCGCTGACCTCGTTCGAGCATCACGCGCTGGTCGCGAGCGAGCTGCCGTCGGCGCGCGCGGCGTCGCACGATCCTACGCTTGCGGTCGGCGACTTCGTCGCGCTCGTCGCCGCGCACGTCACGACCAAGCAGATCCCGGAGTGGACGTGGGCGACGTATTGGTGGCACGACGATCCAGATGCCGGCGCGTTTGCGATGGGCCGGACCGATGACGTCCGCGGCGCCGATCGCCATTATCTGATGGATGTCGCGTTCAGCGCGACGACGCCGGTCGAGCACGACGGCTCGCCGCACGTATGCATGAACCCGTGGCTCGAGGCGCGGTTCCCGAACGGCGTGCACTCGAACTGCATTGCGTGTCATCAACGTGCGGTCGTCGGAGCGACCGACTATCTCCCGGTGACGCGCGGCGCGATGCGGCCCGACGATCCGTACTTCGCCGGGCGTGCACAGGCCGACTTCATCTGGTCGATCGCGCTCGAGGCCAAGTGATGAGGTCGCAGTCGCTCGAGGCGCTCGCGAAGACCATCGTCGGCTGTCGCGCGTGCGGCCGGCTCGTCGCGTGCAATCGCGCCGCCGGCAATGACCCACCGAAGCGGTTCGCCGGCGAGCGCTACTGGAGCAAGCCGCTCACCGGCTTCGGTGATCCGCGCGCGCGTGTGCTGGTCGTCGGCCTCGCGCCCGCCGCGCACGGCGGCAACCGCACCGGTCGCGTGTTCACCGGCGATCGCTCTGGAGACTGGCTGTTCGGCGCGTTGTATCGCGCGGGCTATGCGAATCAACCCAGTTCGACCTCGCGCGGCGACGGCTTGCAGCTACGCGACGCGTACGTCTCGGTGGTCGTGCGCTGTGCGCCGCCCGGCAACAAGCCCACACCGGACGAGCGCGACGCGTGCTTGCCGTTCCTCGTGCGCGAGCTCGCGCTGCTGGCGCGCGTGCGTGCGATCGTCGCGCTCGGTGCCTTCGCCTGGGACGGTGTGGTGCGTGCGGCCAAGCAGCTCGGCCATGCCGTCCACCCGCGCCCCGCGTTCGGTCACGCCGCCGAGACCCGACTCGGCCCGTACGCGGTGATCGGCAGTTATCACGTCAGCCAGCAAAACACGTTCACCGGTCGGCTCACCACACCGATGCTCGATGCCGTCTTCGCCCGAGCGCGCGAGCTCAGCTAGCCGGCGATCACTGGGAGCGAACGATCCCGGTGCCTGCTGTTGGGCTGATCGTCCCGCCGGGCAGCGACGCGCCCGGCGCGGTGCGAATGAAGATCGCGCCGACGCCGCCCCCGCCCGCGCCCGAGTTGACGTCGCTCGAGTTACCGCCGACCCCGGGCGCGCTCGGTCGCGAGCCCCCGGCTCCACTCGTCGCCGCACTGCCGCCCGGGGTACCGGGTTGCGCCGGTGTCGCGCCGGCGAAGCCGTTCGCACCCGCGGTGCCCGCAGCCGCGTGATCGGAGCTGCCGCCGCCGCCACCACCATTCGCGGCGAGCACGCCCGAGATGCTGACGGTGAGCGCTTCGAGCAAGATCCCACCGCCCGATCCGCCTCCGCCGCCGGCGCCGGCATTCGATGGGTTCGTCGGGCCGGGGCTCCCGCCCGCGCCGCCCGCGTTGATCGTCCCGCTCACCGTGATCTTGCCGAGCGCCGAGATCTGGAGCGCACCGCCGCCGCCGCCACCGGGCAATGCGGTACCCGCACCGGGTCCGCCACCGCCGCCACCGCTGCCGCCGAGCAACGGCTCGAGGCCGGCGCCAACGCACGCGACGCCGGCCGTGCCGCCTGCGAAGTTTTCCATCGACGCGGTCTCGATGCCGCCCGCCGCCCCGGCGCCGCCGTAGCCGCCGCCACCACCGCCGGTATCCGCGCCGGTCCCCGAATCAGTCGCACCGGTCCCGCCCGCACCACAGCCCGCCGCGGGCGTAGCACCCAGACCGCCGGGACCGGCGCCTGGTCCTGCGGCCTGCGGATCCTTGCCGTACGCGCCGCCCGAGGCATCGATCGCGCCGGTGACGATGGCGTCGGTCGCGACCAGGAACACCACAGAGTGCGAGCCGGAGAACTCCACCGTCCCGGACACGGTCAGCGACTTCATCGAGAACTCGGCGAGGGTGTTCGCACCGACCGAGTCCGCGTGTTGGTAGTAGCCGATGCCATCGATCACGCCCGTGCCCGCGGCGCGCGTGATGGCGCCCGAGATCTCGCCGGTGTTGACGTCGAACGTGGTGGGGCCGCCGGTGGAACCGCTCGCGATCACCACGTCCATCGTCGCGCCATCGAGATCGGTGACCGGGATCCCGTTGCTCGGCATCACCTCGGAGCAGTGCGGCCCGCTCGCGCTGCAGCCGAGCGCGCACATCGTCTGTCCGCTCAGCGAGCACGACTGCGTGCCCGCGCTGCACGTGCACAGATCGAAGGCGTCGATCGCGACGCTGTCGACCGGAGCATCGATTGCCGGGCCGCGCGAGCACTCGTTCATCACGCACGTCAGCGACGCCGGACAATCGGAGTCCGAGACGCAGGGCGCCCCTTCAGGCGGTACCGCGTGGTAGCAGCCGAAGGTCGCGCATAGAGCGACCCACACGTATCTCACCCTGCGAAGTATCGCAGATCCGTGAGGAACTCGGGAAGCTGCAAAAACCTGCCGCGTTCGGCGCTCCCGCCATAGAATCGCAGGTATCGGCGCGACCACCGTATATCGACAGCTGGCGGCGGCCTCTCGGCAACGCGGCTTGCCTGCCATCGGCTTCGAGCTCGAGGCTCCGGGCGAGATCGAGGTCACGCCGGTCGCCGAAACCGCGACGGTCGTCCGGTGCTGCGAGCGCGCCGGCGATAAGACGATCGGTGAGCTCGAGGTCGAGCTGTTCGCCGCCGCGCTGATCATCGATCGCGACGGCATCCTCGCCGAGAAGGCCGGTCGGCTGACCGAGGATTCGGGAGGCTGCGCTCATCCTGCGGTCGCGGTCGAGCTACCGGGCGTGCGCGGCTTCAGGGCGAGCGCGGAGCGCGGCCGTGAGGTCGAGCTCCCGTATCTCTACGTGCTCGCGATCGCGGGCTGCGAGGCCGGCAACGGCGGTGTGCTCGTCACGATTCGCTCGGCGCAGCCGACATGGCCGGCGGCCGACTCGATCCTGCGCACGCTGCGCTTGCTCGATCGCCGCGGCGCGGTCCAGCCGGCGAACGATGGCGAGCTCGCGCTACCGCTCGTCGGGCGGCCCGGAACCGACAGCTGATTCGCGCTAGGGTGCGGCATGCGTTGGCTCGTGCTCGCGGTCGTGCTCTGCGGCGTTCATAGCGCCAGCGCGGCGCCGGCGCGCGAGTGCTTCGCCGGCACCGAGGTCACGACGACCGGAAGCGACATCGATACGACCGAGGTCGTCTACACGCGCGAGCTCGATGTGGCCGCCGCCGAGATCCGTACAGACCTGTGGCGCGCGTTCGATCCCGAGCGCGACGACGCGGGGGTCGACAAGCTCGATGTGAAGGCCGCGACCTTCGACTTTGTCGATCCGAGCAGCGGACAACCGGGCCACGGCTCGTTGATCGGACCCGCATGGCACTGGACATCGTATCACTCCGAAGCGCAGGTCATGCCGACGGTCAGGCTCGTCACCGACGCGAAGCTCGTCGGCGACAGCTGGATCGTCAACGGCACTTCGGTGGGTGCCGATCCTGCGAGCACCGCTCACGTCGCGATGAAGCAATTCGATTGCGCCGAGCTCGAGCAGCGCCGCAAGGCCCTTGATCAGCTGTCGCCGAACGCGGTCCATCGCTGCTTCGCGGGCGCGATCAGCTCGTACAAAGGTCAGCAACATACGTGGGGGCCGGCGTTGCTCGAACAGATCGTCGACGACGACCGACACGTGATCGAGCTGCGGCTGCGTCAAGGCGCGCGGCCCGCCGATGCGATCACCTGGCTCCATATCGACCACGGTTCGATCACCGTCAACAACGCGAGCGGCATCCACGGCGGTGGCTCGATCGTCGGCGGCCCGGGCGCGTGGATCGAGTACACGTGGCAGAACCACGGCAACCCGACGCTGCATGCGACGGGAACGCTCGGCGGCACGCACGTCAACCAAACCGCGACGCTCGAGCGCGTCGACGGCACGTTCACGATGCTGTTCGACGCCGACGCGTTCGACTGCAAGCAGCTCGCGGCGCGCAAGGCCGCGCTCGCGCCGATAAAGTGATCTACGCGAGCTTCGCGCGCGCGTCGTCGATCGCGGTGCGCGCGGCGATGCGCAGCCGCGCGAGGATCGCGAGCTCGTCGGAGGTCGCGACGCGATCCGGCTGGCGGCCCCACCACGCGTCGAGCCAGCGCAGCGCGGCGAACGGCGAAGCGAGCGCGACACCGGCAGCGACGAACGACAGCGGCGGCGGCAACGCGGCGAGCGACAACCACACGAGCCCGGCCGCCCATAACGGATAGACGACGAGTGCGGTGGCTAGCTTGATCGTCGACACCGCGTCGGGATCTGCCGTGCGTGCGACCAGCCGCGGGATGAAATACGGAATCGCGTAGAGCGCGAAGCCGGGGATCGCGAGGGGCGCGAGCGCGACCCGCGACAACCACCGTGACGTCGGCTTCGCCGGGCGAGCGCGCAACTGGGCATCGCGCATCCCCAGCCGAGTCAGCTCGGCATAATACGCGTTGACCTTCGCGCGGACCTGCTCGACGAGCTGCGGGGCGAGAGACCGCAGCGTGCGCGACGCGAGCTCGACCCGCCGGCCGATCGCATTCCACGCGGCCAGCCCGTCGTCGCCGGCATCGCTCGCGATCAGCTCGGCGATGCGAGCGATCAGCAGGCGATCATCGTGGGTCTCGCCCTCGACGAGGAGCTCTCGCAGATCGCGATCCATCTGCGTGACGACCGCGTCGACGCGTTGCTCGCCCATGCCCGGCACGTCGTCGAGCCGGCGCACCGGGCCCCACAACACGAGGCAGCGCGAGCGAAAGTCGTCGCGCGCGTCGAACTCGAGGGCGACGGACTGGAACGTCAGCCCGCGCCCGCCGTGATCGCCGGCCGCGGCGAGCATGCGCGCGGCACCCGAACGCAGCGGCGCGAGGTGCGGCTCGCTGTGGCTCGTACCCTCCGGAAAGATCAGGATGTTGCCGCCGCGTGCGAGGTGGGTCGCGATCTTCTCGAACGTCGCGGCGGTGCTGCTGGCGTCCTTGTCCGGAGTGTCTTTGCGGCGGACGATCGGTACCGCGCCGGCGTTATCGAGCACCCAGCGCAGCCCCGGGATCGACCACAGCGTCGACTTCGCGACGGGCGAAATCGCGCAGTCGGTGTCGGTGAGGACGAGGATGGGATCGATCAGGGCATTTTGATGATTCGCGACGAGCACGCGGCCGCGCGTCGCCGGCGGTGGCGGCTCACCGACGCGCTCGATCTCGCGGAAGTACAGCCGGATGATCGACCGAAATGTCGCGACCAGCGCGCGCCGCAGCGGCAACCTCGGCAACGGGGCAGGTGGCTCCGCGACCGGCGGCATCGCGTTCATAATCGAATGTTAGCCCAGTTGAGTGGAGCGTGTCCGCCGTGACAATCTCGCGTCGTGGGGCATCCTTCGCGTCAGTCGTCGGTCGAGCTCGCCAGTGTGGCGCCGCTCGTCGTCATCGGCCCCACCACGACCGAGCTGGTCGGCGCTTGCACGTTGGTGTCGAACGGCGGTCGCACGATCGCGTTCTCGAGCGCGGAGCTGCTGCGCGCCGCGGGTGAGCCTCTGATGATCCTCACGCAACTCGACGGTAGCGCAGCCATCCCGGTGAGCTCGTGGATGATGGGCCGACACAGCGGGGTCGGTGTGATCGAGCTCGGCGCCGAAGTGCCGCCGGGTGGCGATGTCACGCCGCTCGCGATCGGTGCGGTGTGCGCGACAATCGACAACCGCGGAGCACCGTCGGCGATCGTCGCGATCGAGCGCGCGGCCAAGGGCTATGCGCGTCGCGTCGTCCCGGTCTATCTCGATGCGATCGACGGCGGCGGCATGACCGACGAGATCCTGACTCGACTCGCGACGCCGATCGAGGACGGCGACGACGACGTGACGATCGACGGCGCGCCGGTGTTCGCTTGGTTTCCACCGGATCCGCTGCTCGGCCGGCCGAGCGAGATCGCGGTCGTCGCGCTCGCGCTGCCGTATCGGATCAAGACGCACCAGCCACGCGAGCACGTCGCGATCGCCGAGCTGTGGGGGCTCGAGGATCTCGGTCGCGCGCTGCCGTTCGAGATCGACGGCCCCGAGCCGAGCAACGAGCTCGATCAAGTCGCCGGCGAGATTCGCGACGATCCGACCGGTCCCCTCGCTGGGCTCGATCTCGACGAGTAAACTTGCGACCGGTGGCGGTTTTCCGTCACGATCAGCCCCGGCATGCGCGGGATAACAGTCGTCGTCGGGCTCGGGCTCGGGCTCGGTAGCTCGACGCGGGCCGACTCGCTACCGATCGTCACGCTCACCGAGCTCGGGCCGACTCAGGAGATTCCGACCGACCGTTCGTTCTACATCGCCGGCGACATCGCGCCGACGGTGGAGGCCGCGCAGGCGATCGTC
The DNA here is from genome assembly GCA_963848295.1 of uncultured delta proteobacterium. Classification (GTDB taxonomy): domain Bacteria; phylum Myxococcota_A; class Polyangia; order Haliangiales; family Haliangiaceae; genus JABFXX01. The sequence continues at coordinate 3,275,702 of CAWKDB010000010.1, forward strand.
GTACGCAAAGGCTCGCCGAGCATGTTCGGCGACGACGGCCAGAGTTGTCGCAGCGTCCTGCTCGGCTTGCACTTGACGTCGGCCACGACCGCCGACGTCGCGGACGACGACGACGACGATGACGACGATGACGACGAGGAGACGGTCGAGGTCGACGAAGAGCCGGTCGTTCGTCCGCGGTTCCAGCCGGGATTACACACCGCGTTCGAAGTGTTCCCGAACGCCGACAGCGACGTGCGGGATGCCGACGTCCTTGTCTCCGCGCCGTGGCAGCGCGACGGCGACGCGACGCGCTATCAGGTGCTCGTGCCGCACGATCGCGGCATGTTCTCGACGGGCTACAACTACTGCCTGTTCGTCGTGCTCACCGAGCGCGTGCAGGAGATCGACGACCAACCGCTCGCCGATCAGATCGACACCATCGCGAAGAACATCGTCGCGTGTGGTGACAAGTCCTCGTGTCAAGACGAGGCGCTCGACGACTTCGAGGCGCGCCTCGTGCGCATGCTCGGCAGCTCGCGCTCGCTCGCCGCGGGGCCGGCGAACGAAGTGAACACGATCGCGGCGCAGCTCAAGCAAGCCGCGCGCGAATCGCTCGGGGAAGCGACGGGCATCATCGAAGCGCGCGACCATATCGAAGATCGGTGGGAAGCCGACGTCGGAGTCGCCACGCCGATGGCGCACGCGATGTGGGCCGACGTGTCGAGCGATCCGTTCGCGCATGCGGTCGCGACCTTGCTCGCGCGGTCCGGCGCGCTGCTACCGCAGGTGCGCGCCGCGGGGAAGCAGAGCGCGATCTCGCTGTTCACGCCCGACGGCAAGCTCCGAGTCGGCGCGTTGCAGATCCTCGACGACGGCCGGTCGATTCGCGTCGCCGAATCGCGCGCGCCAGCCGGTGCCGCTGCGCGGGTCCTGACCGCGACGACCGACACGCTCGTGCTCGCCGACGGCGTGACGCTCTATGATCTGACCCAACTCGGCCGCCGGCACGTTCACGTCGACAAGGAATGGACGACGCTGAAGGCGCTCGGCGATCGCGTCTCGAGCCTCGGGCTCGCGACCTGGACCGCCGAAGACACCTCCTATCTCGCGGCCGCGACCGCGCAGATGAAGCGGCTCGCCGATTATGTCGATCTCGTGACCGCTGACGCGACCTGCGACCCGGGACCGATCGCGTCGACCGAGGACGAAGAGACGCCGAAGTCGGTGCGTCGCCATCTCGGCCAGTGGCTCGCGTGCCAGCAAGTCGACGGCACGACGATCGACGCGCTCGCGCAACAGCTCGACGAGCTCGTGCAACAGGATCAGAGCTGGAAGGCGACGCGCGACAAGCTGGTCGCACGCGCGAAGAAGATCGTGACGGTTACGACGACGACGCCGGCGTCGAGCCACGTCGCGTTCGAGTCGGCCCCGTGGCTGTTCAGCTACGTCACGCCGATCGTCGGTTACGCGGGCGTGCTCGCACCCGATGCCTCGTTCGGGTTGTTCTATCTCGGCGCGCAGATCCACCTCGATCCGAATCCGATCGACGACGTGATCTGGCGCGACGGCGTGACGCCGAAGGATCTGCGCCGCGCGCTCGCCCTCGAGCTCGGCGTCGCGCCGTATGGCGGCTCGTTCGGCCCCGATCATCGCTATAGCGGACCGGGCAGCTTGCCCCCGCTGTTCTTCGGCGTCGCGTTGCACATCGTGCCGTACACGTCGCTGACCTTCGGCGGCTCGATCGTCGATCGCAAGCGCAGCACGGTCGCGGCCGAGCAACCGAGCACGATCGTCGCTCCGTACGTCGGCATCACGATCCAGCTGAACCTGCCCGACTTGCTGCGCGTCGCGAGTCGTCCGAGCTCGGGCACGGAGGTGACGCCATGACCCGGACGGTGCTGATCGTCGCCGTGCTCGCGGCGGGTTGCGACGGCGTCACCACCGCGCCGGAGCCGATCGTTTCGGTGCTCAAGCACACCGCGGATGACTGCTACGCGTTGATGACGCCGAGCTCGCCGGTCTCGACGACGCTCGGGATCTCCGGCATCTGTACGTACGGCGTGGAGCCGACGCTGCTCGCATCGGTCGATGCGATGGAGATCGTCGTCGATTACGGGCCCGAGGTGCCGTTCTCCGCGACCGCGCCGGCGCCATCGCCGACGATCGCGGTGACCGTCGACGGCGAGGCCTCCGATGTCGCGATCGAGCTGTCCAACGAGCAACGGGTCGGCTCGCGCGCGTTCTTCGTGGCAGCGCTGCACACGCCGTCGGTCGCGAGCGAGGACATGCGGATCACCGCCGGCGTCAACGCCGGGTTCCAGACCGAGGTGCCCGACGTGTTCGCGCTGGTCGAGCCGACGATCGAGCTCGCGCTCGCCGAGTGCGCGCCGGGGAATCCGTGCGTGCTGCAAGGCGCGACCGGCGACGCGCACCTCGAGATCACGCTGCCCGGAGATGTCCCGTTGACCGTGAGCGTTCACGCCATGCTCGACGGCGTCGCGCAACCCGATCCGGTGCCGCCGGTCACGACGACGCCGGTCGCCGACAACAGCGAGACGATCGTCGCGATTCCGGTACCGGCGGCGCACGACGGCGTGCAGTGGCAACTCGCGGCCGAGCTCCCGGGTGGGCGACCGACCACGCTCCTGGCGAGCATCGTCGCGCCGGGGATCGCCTCGGCGCTGTCGTGCGGCGGCACGTGCAATCTGCATTCGAACGACGCGGTCGGCTTGACGATCAGCGCGCCGGAAGGTATCGCTCCGGCGCAGGCGCTCGTGACGACGACGCTCGACGGCGTACCGCAGCTCGTCGCGGCGCCGGTCGCACTCCAGGCGGGAGCCGTCGGAACCTCGACCGGCGAGCTCGCGCTGATCGCACCGCCGCCCGGGGCTTGGCAGATCGATGTCACGGTCGCCGGCTATCCGGCGCCATCGATCGTCACGACCGTTCACTGATAGTGCTACGAACGGCGCGTGAAGGTCGCGACCTGGAACGTCAACGGCATCCGCGCGCGCTCGTCGCAAGTCGCGCATTGGATCGACGGCGAAGAGCCGGACGTGATCTGTCTGCAAGAGACGAAGGCGTCGCCCGAGCAAGTGCCGGAGCCTCTCGCATCACTCGCGGGTTACCACGCGAAGTGGCACGGCAGCGGCGGTTACTCCGGGGTCGCGCTGCTGTTGCGCGAGCGCGCGTTCCCGACACCTCCGGTGTTCGCGCATCCGACCTTCGATCGCGAGCATCGTATCGTGACCGCGACGGTCGACCGGCTCGTCCTGGCGTCGGTCTACATCCCGAACGGCGGCAAGGACTATCCGGCGAAGCTCGAGTTCTTGCGCGAGCTCGACGCGTGGGCCGGAGAGCTCGAGGCCAACGGTCAGCAGCTCGTGCTGTGCGGCGACTTCAATGTCGCACGCACGGATCGCGATGTGCACCCGTCGCTGCGCAAGGCGATGATCGGACAGAGCGCCGAGGAGCGTGCGCTGATCGACAAGGTGTTCGCGCACGGGTTGGTCGATGTCGGTCGGCTCGTCGATCCGGACAACGATCGGCTGTTCACGTGGTGGGCGCCGTGGCGCAACATGAAGCAGCGCAACATCGGTTGGCGGCTCGATTACATCGCGGCGCACCATGCGCTCGTCGACCCGGCCGCGACGTGCAAGGTGTATCGCGACGTCGGCGCGAGCGATCACGCGCCCGTGATCGCGCACATCAGAGGGCCGACGTGAGTCGCACGCGACTCTCGGCCGACGAGCTCGAGCAGCTCACGGCGCGCACACTCGCGCATTACGAAGGCAGCGCATCGGCGTTCTGGCACGGCACGCGCGATCACGACGTGGCGCAGAACTATCGCGCGTTGCTCGACGCGATCGAGACGCCTCCGCCGTTCGCGCTGCTCGACCTCGGTTGCGGGCCGGGCCGTGACCTCGCGCATTTTCGCTCGCAAGGGCACGAAGCGGTCGGGCTCGACGGCTGCGCCGCGTTCATCGAGATGGCGCGCGCGAACAGCGGTTGCGAGGTCTGGCACCAGAGCTTCTTGCGGCTCGCGCTTCCCCCGGCGCGCTTCGACGGCGTGTTCGCGAACGCATCGTTGTTTCACGTGCCCGATCAAGAGCTGGCCCGCGTGCTCGCCGATCTCCGTGCGACGCTCGTACCGCGCGGCGTGTTGTTCTGCTCGAATCCGCGCGGCAACGACACCGAGGGCTTCTCCGGCGAACGCTACGGTGCCTATCACACGCTCGAGACCTGGCGGGCGCGGATGACCGCGGCGAGCTTCGTCGAGATCGCGCACTACTATCGGCCCGAGGGCAAGCCGCGCGACGAGCAGCCGTGGCTCCCGTCGGTGTGGCGCAAGCGCTAAGCGTCGTACTTGAACGACAGCGACACGCGAGCGCGATACGCGACGACCTTGCCGTTCTCGACCTTCATATCGAGCTTCGACACTTCGGCGATCCGCAGGTCGCGCAAGCTGCGCCCCGCGGTCTCGACCGCGTTGCGCGCGGCGTCCTCCCACGACTTCGCGCTCGTGCCGATGATCTCTGTAACGCGATAGACGCCAGCTTCTTTTTTTGCCATGCGCGACGATAGACGGATCGCGTCGCGCTGGCGCGCTCGCGGAGCGCTAAACCGGAATCGCCAGGTGCGAGACGGTCACAAGGTCGTAGCCGCGCGCTTGGAGCTCGGGTACGAGCAGGCGGACCGCTTCGACCGTCGTGCTCGGCTTGTTGCCGGCGCGCCCGCGCCGCGCGTCGTGCATGAGGACGATGCTGCCCGGGCGCGCTTGGTCGAGGACTCGGCGCGCGACGTCGTCGGATGGCGCGCCCTTCCAATCGAAGCTGTTGATGTCCCACAACACGAGGCGCTTCGCGACGCGAGCGAACGCGCGCACGGTCCACGGCGAGCGACCGCCGTACGGTGGGCGCGCGATCGTCGGCACGGTGCCGGTGGCGCGCAGGATCGCCAGGTCGGTCGCGACGAGCTCGCGCTCGACATCGCGGCTGCGGGTCAGCGGCAGGTAGCGATGGTGATAGGTGTGGTTGCCGAGCTCGTGACCTTCGCGCACGATGCGCGCGCACAGCTCGGGATGGGCGTCGACGCTCGAACCGAGCACGAAGAACGTCGCCTTGACGTCGAGTGCCGCGAGGGCGTCGAGCATCGCGGGGGTGCGCTCGGGATCTGGTCCGTCGTCGAAGGTCAGCGCGATGCGCCGCGTCTCGCGCGAGCCGTGCGACGACGTGTGCATCGCCCAATCGACCGGACCTTCGAAGCCGCCGTAGCAGACGAGATACGCGACACCGACGACAGCACCGATCGCTACGACTGCGAGAATGAGGTGCAGCAGCATGCCCGGAGGTAATGCTAGCGCGATGCCGCGGCCTGCCGGACGTCGCCACGCGGACTTGCGAGCGGAGCGTCAGCCCTCTGGCGGTGAAGTTTCACCGCCCCGTCTACGGGGCGCCGCGGTGATGCAGAGTTACACCCTCCGGCGGCGACGGGTGATCAGCGCACCGAAGGCGAGCACCAGCGTTGCCGCGCCGCCGCTTCCGCCTGCGGCGGAACAACCGGCGTGGCTGCCGTCGCCGGTCTCGCCGTTGCCGTCGCCCGATCCGCTGCCGCTACCGCTACCGGATCCGCTGCCGTCGCCGCTACCGGATCCGCTGCCGTCGCCGCTGCCGGATCCGCTACCGGATCCGCTACCGCTACCCGATCCGCTACCGCTACCGCTGCCGCTGCCGCTTCCCTCGCCTAGCGCTGCGAGCTTCGAGCCATCGGGCGTCCCGTTGCCGGTCGGGCCGTCCCAGCCGGTGCCGGCTTTGCACAACGCGCTCGAGCACGAGCCGTTCGTGCCGCTCGTGACATCGAAGAACGCCGCGGTGTGCTCGTACGCGAAGTGAGCGGTGGCGCCGCCATTGCCGGTCGCCGCGAAGATGCCGGCGACGAGCGGGCTCGCGGCGCTGGTACCGCCGATCACCGACCAGCCACCCGCGGCGGCCATGTAGGTCGCGACGCCGGTGTTGGGATCGCCGACCGCCGACACATCGGAGGTCATGCGCTTGCTGCATGCGGTGCTGGTCTGCCACGACGGCTTCGCGACGCTCTGGCTGCACGCGCTCCCGCCGTCGTTCCACGCGGCTTCGACCCAGCCGCGGCTATTGCTCGCCGGTTGTAGCGACGTGCCGCCGACCCCGATCGTGTACGCCGAGGTCGCGGGATAGTCCGGACCCTGGCCGCCGTCGTTGTAGCCGTCATCGCCCGCGGCGACGAAGATCGAGACGCCCGCATGGTTGAAGTACGTCTCGGTCTCGCTGACCGTGCCGAACGTGCCCTCGGGTGCGCCCCAGCTGTTCGTGATGACGGTCGCGCCCATGCTCGCGGCGGTCGCGTTCGCGATGAACAGACCGTCGCTCTGATCGTCGTCGGCTTGCAACACGAGCAACTTGCAGTGCGGACACGCCGCGCTCGCCATATCGACGTCGAGCGACGTCTCTTCGTTCCAATCGGTGTTGCCCGACGGCAGCGGTGAGGTCGCGCCGGTCTGGTTGACGATCTTCAAGCAGCCGTTCGCCTTCGTGCACGCGGGCAGGCCGTACTGAGTGCGGTACTTGCCGAGATCGCTCTCGAGTGCCGAGTAACCGTACGCGCCGACGATCGCGATCGTGGCGCCGGGATCGAGCGTCGTATCGATCGAGTACGCGCTCGCGAGATCGTCGGCGCCGAGCCCTTGCGGCGTCGCGAAGGTCTGCGGTCGGCCCGACTCGTCGGTGCGGATGCGAGCGAAGCAGCGAAACCTGCTGCCGTTGCAGACCGCCGCTTGCGGATACTGGACGACCGCGGCGATCTCGGCGGGAAGCTGAGAGGCGCGGTCAGACGGATCGCTCCGTGTCGTCGGTGGATCGACGGTGCACGAAACGAGCAGAGCGGTGCACGCGACGGAAAGTTGCAGCGCGAACGACTTCGAGATGACTCGCATGACCGAGTGGCTTCATCACGACGCGTGCCACGCGACAGCCGATCATGATCTCGCGAGCTACCGCGAGGTCGTGCAGACCCGTGCGCGACTTCTCGTAGCGTTTTGCTACTGCTAAGCGTGCAAGATCGCGCGCGTATCGCCGTCCTCAGGATCCGTCAGGCGCGATCATCACACATGTGCGACGACGTACGTCAACGCGAACGCGATGCCCGCGGGCAGCGCCTGCGCGAACAGGATCTTTTTCGACACGGTCGCCGCTCCATAGATGCCGGCGACGACGACGCAACCGAGAAAGAACAGTCGAACGTCGTACGCGCCGGTGTACAGCGACCACGCGAGCCCGGCGGCGAGGAAGCCGTTGTACAGCCCCTGATTCGCGGCGAGCACCTTGCTGTCCTCTTGCTGCTCCGCGGTTCGACCGAAATTCTTTTGGCCGTAGGGCGTCGCCCACAGGAACATCTCGAGCACGAGGAAGTAGACGTGGAGCACCGCGACGATCACGGTGAAGATCTGGGACGCGAGTAGCACGTCAGCGCAGCCCGATCTGGAGCTGACCGAGCACATCGAGCTGGACGCGTTCGAACGTCGGGCGATCGATCACCATCGTGAGGTCTCCCGGCTGGTCGGCATATGTCCGCGCGAGCTCGCCGTCGTCGACGCGATAGCCGAGCTTGTCGAACACGCGGCGCGAAGCGACGTTCGCCGGCACGATCGAAGCGAAGATCCGATCGAGCGATAACTGGGAGAACCCGAACGCATTGATCATGATCGCGAACCGCGTGCCGAGCCCTTTGCCCTGCTCCGACGGCGCGCCGATCATGAACGCGAACTCGCACGAGCCGTCGCGGATACCGCGCAGGTCGGCATCGCCGACGAGCTTGTCATCGCGGAACAGCAGGAACGGCCGCGCGCCGTCCTCGAACATGCCCTCGTAGTGATCGACGACCTCGGTTTCGGTGATCTTCTCGCCGTGGCCGAGCAGGGGCATGTTGACCGGCTCGTTGTAGCCGGCGGCGAGCGCGGCGGCGTGCTCGCCGACCTCGGCGAGGGTCGGCTCGAACGCGGTTAGAGTGCCGACGTCGGTCTGCCACGTGATCCGGAACCCAGGCGCGTCCACGAGCGCGAGCATACGATACTCTGCGGGTCGTGAGCGCACCGCATGACCCGTGGACGACGATCGAAGCCGAAGCCGTGGATGCGTACCGCGGCGCGGGCAAGTTCCCGCTGCGCGCGTACTCGGAGTTCATGCCTCCGCCGTACATCGCGATCAAGCCGTATGCGCCGACGCTCGCAGCGGCGTGCGCGACGTTCACCGCCGGTCACGGCGACCAGGTGCACGGCATGGAGAGCGGCGGGCGTGCCCCGACGCTCGGGATCGACGAGTACGAGCAGGCGCACGACCTCGCGCCGGGGTTCGATCGGATCGGTGCGCGGATCGTCGCGGAGCTCGGCAAGCTCGTGCGCGGTCAACCCCACGCGCTGTCGAAGACGCTGCTCGAAGGCAATCCGGCGTGGCCGGCCGAGCTCGCCGCCGCGGCGAAGGCGGGCGCGCTCGCCGACGATCCGCTGATCGTGATCGCGTCGCTCGCGTTGTCGCGCACGCAAGACGACAAGGGTAACGAGCGCTGGACGATGTTCGGGACGAGCCACGACGGGCCGGCGCGTGCGATGTGGCACGGCTGCGACGGCCAGAAGCTCGCCGACGTCATGACCTGGGCGGGCGTCTCCGGTGCGTGGAAGCTCCTCGGAGAGGACGTTCCACCGGCGCTGCGCTCGCACCTGCTCGGCGCGACGCCGATCGGCGAGGTCCGTGCGCTCGTGACGTTCACCCCGTTCGCGCGGCTGCCGCAGCCGGTGCGAGATGCGTATCTCGCGCGCAAGCTGACGCTGATCCCGACGCCGGCGACGCTCGTGTTCTACGAGCATCCGAGATATCGCGCACTCGCCGCGGTGCTGCCGCGGGCGACACAGATCCCGCTGCTCCACGTGTTCCCGCGGGTCGAGGCGAGCTGCGCGATCCGGATCCCGCAATCGGGGTGGCTCGACGAGCGCGACCCGGCGCAGCAGCAGCACGGCCACCGCATCGTCGGCGACATCGCGCGGACTCACCGCTGGCAGCGCGTCGAGCGCGATAGCGATGCGATCCACGGCGACGGCGCGTACACCGATAAGGTCTCGACCGCGCTGTTCTCGACCGAGCCCGACGACCTCGGGCTCTACGACAAGCCGCTCGCGCGCAACGTCGAGATCTGGACCGGCGACTACGAGCTGTTGCTCGACGGTCCGCGTGCCGACCGTAGCGCGCTGAAGCGCGCGGCCGGGATCGTCGATGCCGGCGGCCGGTTCGGCTACCGCATGGCGTATCCGCCGATGCGCGCGGGGTTGCGCGAGTTGTTCTGGCACGCGCCGGTCGTCGCGAAGCCGGACGGCCGGTTCGTCGATGCGCCGCGCGGCTACATCACCGCGGAATCACCGAATCGCGAGCCGTTGCTGCTCGAGCCGAAGTTGCTGGCGCGGCCCGTTCATCGCGCGGTCGCGACGCTGTTCGAGCGCGACCCGGGGCGCGCTCGGCACACGACTGCTCACAACGCACGCAAGTTGCTCGAGATGCATCAGCTGCTCGGCGCCAAGCTCGATCCCGAGCACGCGCGGGCGCTCGTGCATTGTGCGAAGACCGACTCGCTCGCGGCATGGCTCGACGCGATTCCGGGGCGCGCGTCGGATCGCACGGCCGGCGGCTGGCTCGTCAGGGAGCTCAGCGCGTGCCTCGGTGCACCGCACGATGCCGGCGAGATCCGGGTCATCGACAAGCTCGGGACGCGCGCGTTCGAGGAACAGATCTGGACGTCGATCGCCTCGCTCGCGCACGGCGAGTTCAAGCAGAAGGACAACGCCGACGGCGTCCGCGCGAACAAGGGCAAGCACGGCGGCCCCGCGGCGAAGGCGGCGCACGTCGTCGCACACGAGCGCCGCGACCTCGAAGCGCTCGGCGATCACCTGCACGCGCGCTATCGCAAGTTGATCGAAGCGGCAGGCATGAACGGCAAAGCCGAAGTGGTCGACCACGTGTTTCGCTGGGACAGCGACTTCGACTTTCCGTGGATGGAGGGTTGGGAGAAAAACCAGCAGGGCCCTAAAGAGCGCAACATCGTGATGATGATCCCCGGTCGCAATCGCGGCGAGGCGATCGTGATGGGCGATCACTACGACACCGCGTACATGGAAGACGTGTACGACGCGGATCAGCGGCGGCGATCAGCTGCGAGCGGCCGCGTGCGGCGCCGACGACAATCACTCGGCGACGACCGCGCTGCTGCTCGCGGCCGAGCACTTACTTCCGCTCGCCCGCGCGGGCAAGCTCGAACGCGACGTCTGGCTGATCCACCTGACCGGCGAGGAGTTCCCGTCCGACTGCATGGGCGCGCGCGCGTTGTGTCAGGGTCTGGTCGAGCGCTCGCTCGCGTTCACCGCGGAAGATGGCTCGAAGCGCGAGGTCGGCCACGTGCAGGTCGTCGGCGCGTTCGTGCTCGATATGGTCGGTCACAACTCGGACCGCGATCGCGACGTGTTCCAGATCGCGCCGGGCGAGGGCGCCGCCTCCGCGCGGCTCGCCTTGCGCGCGCATCGCGCGAACCGCCGGTGGAACGCGCTCGCGCAGACGTGGAATCGCGATGCTGCTCGCGGCGAGGCCGGGCGCGCGCAGCGCATGCCGGATCGCACGGTGCCGCCGCCGTTCGCGCACTTGCCGCTGTTCGGCGAGATCCGCGTCGAGTGGGAGCCGCGGTCCGCGCTGTACAACACCGATGGTCAGATCTTTAGCGACCTCGGCATCCCGGTCGTGCTGTTCATGGAGAACTACGACATCAGCCGCAAGGGCTATCACGACACGCACGACACGATGGAGAACATCGACCTCGACTACTGCGCGGCGCTCACCGCGATCGCGATCGAGACCGTGGTCGACTGCGCGTGCTCCGAGGCGCCGTAGTGGCCACATCGGCCAACCTCGACGTTCGCGCGCACACGAAGAAGCGCGGACTGTTTCGCCGCAACGCCGACCCCGAAGAAGTCGCCGATCGGCTCGAGCGGATGATCAAGCGGCTCGAGAAGGATGCGGTCGATAAGCTCGGCTGGAAAAAAGACCGCTACATCGTCACGCTCGATTTCCATCACGCGGCGCCGAACGTCAAGCTGACGGTCGAGCCCGACGGCGAGCTGCGCGCGCGGGCGACGACGGCCGGCATCGGCCCGGGCTATCACGCCGAGGTCGTGCAACGCCTCGATCACGTGCTCGAGGAGCTCGAGTTCGTGTGGACCGACAGCGACGACTACGCCACGCATCGCGACGTCGGCAAGCTCCAGCTCGCGATGGCGACCTGGCTCGCGGAGCTGATGACGGGAGATGATCAGGTCGCGATCGGGATGCCGCCGGAGCACGTGTTTCGCGTCGACGCGCCGGTGCTGACCGCGCTGGGCCCGCGCGATGCCGCGTGGCGCCAGGCCGTCGTCGCCGATCCGCTCCGCGCCGCCGACGCGTTCGCGTGGTGGCAGCCCGAGGCCGCCGGTCATGCCGAGCGCGCGAGCGCGTTGCTCGCGATGTGGCTCGAAGTGCCGTGGCGAGAGCCACTCGATAAAGCCGAGCGCGCGTTGATGAAGCGCGTCGATGCCGAGCTGCGGATCGCGCACAAAGCCGATCGCGAGCTCGAGCTGCCGTGGGCGGACTGGGCCGCGATGCTCGGCCACCTCGGCGTGAACGACAAGCACGCGGATCGCGTGCGCGCGCGCGCCGGCGACGCGCAGCCGACGATCGGCTATCGCCGCTACGACATGGAGGTCGAGCTGTCGGGCGGCTGGACCGCGGCGATCGGCGGCGGGTTCTTATCGAGCTGGGAAGACGATGGCGCGAAGTTCTGGGCGACCGACGGTGATCGCAGCCTCGAGTTCACGAGCATCACCGCGAACGGCGCGCACTCGTCCGACGAGCTGCTCGCGATCGCGCCCGAGCGCTTCGCGGTGGTCGCGCGCCTCGACGAGGGAGAACGCCGCGGCCGCGCCGAAGCGCAAGATGACAGCGACGGCGTGCACGTCGTCCATGGCCTCATGGCCGAGGCGCCGCACGTCGGGATCTTGACGTGCAAGGGCCGGCCGAGCGACCAGTCCTGGGCGCTCGCGACCTGGCGCAGCCTGAAGCGCGTCACCGAGAACCCCGACGACTAATAGGTGAACTGGACCTCGTCGTACGGCGTCGGGTGGCTGCGTTGCAGCTTCATGGCCCAGATCCGATCGTCGACGCACGACCGCACCGCGGCAGCGGCGACGACGGTCACGGCGACGATCTCGTCGCGCGTCAGCTCGAGGTCGACCGAGACCTCGGTCTCGGGCGCGAACGCGGCGGCGCGGCAGTTCGCGACGATCCGTCCGATCCGCTCGCGTAGCTCCGGCTCGGCGGTGCGCCCGATCGATCCGTAGCGGCCGTAGCCGACATCGTCCGACGACGTCGAGAACCTCCCGCTGTGGGTGCTGAACGACATCCCGTCGCCAACGCCGTCCGCGCCGCCCCACGTCGCGATCAGGCTGAGCTGTCCGTTGACCGCCTCGGCCGCGCGGCCGATCTCGGCCAAGACTCTGTCGTCGGTGACGAGCTGCGTCGCGCTCAGCTCGCGCGCGAGGTCGCGGCTCCGGGCGGGCTCGGGCCGAAATGCGTACTCGACCGGGTGCGTCCACAGCTCGCCCGCGATCGAGATCGGCCCGGAGAACCGGTCGCCGTGCTGCCACCACACGCATGATTCGCCGGCGGCGATCGATTCGCAGGTCGAACCGTCGAGGCTGTCCCAAGTCGGCGCGTGGACCACGACGTGCTCGAGAGCGACCGGCCGGATCAGCATCGTCGCGTCGGCGTGGCCCTGGTCATCGGCGCGGCCATCGATCGCGATGCCTTCGGTCGCGCGGGCGAGGGGTGCGAGCGCGAGATCATCGTCGCGGGTCGCCACCCCCGATGCCGTGCACAACGACACCGCATGGACCAGCGTGCCGGTCGGAAGTGCCGCGGCGAGCTTGGCCTTGTCGAGGCCGGTGATCCGCGCCGCCCACAGCTCATCGCTAAACACGATCGCACGCCGGGTGCCGGTCGCGTGCGCGAGCCACTTCGCGGCTTCGGCGAGTCCGACATCGACGTTCGAACCATTGCGCAGCTCGAGTTGCGAGAGCTGTCTCGCGATCAGCGGCGCGGCTCGTGCCGCGGTCATCCAGTCGCCGAGCAACGGCTGCGCGGTGCGCGTCACGACGATGACTTGCACCTTCGAAGTCGGTGCGAGCTTCAAGTACGACGCGACGAGCGCGCTCTGCACGGCGACCTGCGCTGCGTCGAGCGAGCGCGAGCCGTCGAGCACGAGCACGGTGTGGAGATCGGCCGGCACGTCGGCGAGCTCGCCCGCCAAGGCGAGCTCGACCCGCGCGAAGTCATCGTCGGCCAACGCGAGGCGGCCGGCGAATCCGCCGATCCGCTGCGGGCCGCTCGGTCGCGTCGCGAGCCCGCGGTCCGCGAAGCCGAATACCGCAGGCGTGGCGGTATCACTCGACTCATCGTGACGACACGCGGTGACGACCTTGTCGCGCTCCGGCCGAACGTCGCCCAGCCCGGCCGTCGCGCGCGTCCAGCGCTGCGGGGCGACGACGTAGCGCGCGTCGCCGAAGAAACACGTCGGCGCGGCGATGTCGATGACGAGCGAGACGTGCGATCGCTTGGCGACGATGATCGAAACCTCGAGCTCGTGGAGTCCGCTCGTGATCTCGATGCCCGAGCCGGGGTTGCGTCCGGGCGCGCCTTGGGCCAACCCGGTGAACATGCGATCGGCGTCGACCGCCGGCCGGAGCGCGAGCGCGTGCACGACGCCGCCGACCGTCGCGGTCGCCGCGGTCGCTGCGGCGCCGAACGGGAGGTCGATCTGGATGTCGCCACGCTCGCTCGGGCGGACGTCGAGCTCGTAGCGGGCGGACAACATCGCGGTCGCCCCGCGCAGCGAACCGCGAACCACGACCGGCGCGAGTGGCTGGTCGGAATCGGAGTCGGTATCGGCGTGGGCCGATCCGAACGCGGCGACGAGCACGGCGGTGCAGACCAGCGATCGCAACACCTCGTGGGACACCGGCGTCACCCGAATGGTTTCGGCTTTGGTGTACCGTCCGACCCATGGATTCAGACATGGGCGACATGATGCTCTTCCGCGCGCTTGGCCCGATGATGATGGTCGTGCCGTTGTTCATCGGCACGATCTTGGGTGGCCCCCTGGTGCTGTACCTCGTGGCGCGCTGGCGGGCGAACCGCGACAAGGTCGTCGACCCTCAGCTCGGCCAGAAGGTCGCCCTCGGCTACTTCGCGTTCGTCGCACTCCAGCTCGTGCTGATCGGCACGTTCGTCGTCATGTGGATGGTGATGTCGACGATGCCCTCCGAGGAGCGCGGCGCGTTCTATCGCGTCGGCTTCGGGATCCTCGTGCCATCGGGGCTCGTGCTCGGCATTCACATGTGGCTGCTCGGTCGCACGAATCAGGTGCTGTTTCCGGGCGTGCGCCGGTTGTTCCAGGGCTACAACTTCTTGACGATCGGCCTGATCGGCCTGATCGCGATCGAGATCGTGTTTCAAGCGCTGTTCTCGAAGGGCAGCTCGGGGGAGATGGGGCGCGTCGGGGCGGCGCTGTTCCTCGTCTACGGCACGGCCTGGCTCGTCACCGGCGTGATGTTCTCGCAGGGCACCGGGAGCGCTTCGCAGCCCGCGCCCGAGGTCGTGACGCCGCCGGGGCCCGACGCGGGCCAATCGCTGCCGCACCTCGGCGACGGTTCCTACCCGCCGCTGCAGAAATAGCGCTACCGTTCGCGCATGACGAAAGTTGCGGTGCTCGGCTCCGGCCAGGTCGGCGAGGTCCTCGCGAACGGATTTCTCACGCACGGTCATGTCGTGATGCGCGGGTCGCGCGAGCCGAGCAAGCTCGCGGCGTGGCAGGCGGGTGCGAAAGGCGAGGCGAGCACCGGCACGTTTGCGGACGCCGCGAAGTGGGGCGAGCTGATCGTGCTCGCGGTCAAAGGTGCGGCCGCCGAGGCGGTGATCGAGCTCGCCGGCGCCGCGAACCTCGCGGGCAAGACCGTGCTCGATACGACGAACCCGATCAGCGACAAGCCGCCGATCCACGGCGTGATCCAGTACTTCACGACTGGCGAGTCGTTGATGGAGCGGCTGCAGCAAAAATCGCCGAGGGCCCACTTCGTCAAGGCGTTCAGCTCGGTCGGCAGCGCCTTCATGGTCAACCCGAAGTTTCCGATGACGCCGACGATGTTCATCTGTGGCAACGACGCGGGCGCGAAGCAGCAGGCGACCGCGATCCTGACCCAGTTCGGCTGGGAGACCGCCGACATGGGCGGCGTCGAAGCGGCGCGCGCGATCGAGCCGTTGTGTATCTTGTGGTGCATCCCGGGATTGCTTCGCAACGACTGGGCTCACGCGTTCAAGTTGATGCACCCCGCGTGAGGCCGCGGCTGTCAGCGATCGCTGTGCTCGCCGCGTGCGGCTCGCCGACCGCGACGCCGGATAGCCCGCCGCCGTCGCCGTGGAGTCAGGTCGCGACGTTGCCGGCTCCGCGTCTCGAGCCCGGGGTCACGGCGCTCGGCGATCAGCTCGTCGTGCTCGGCGGGTTCGACACCGGCCTCGAAGCCGGGCTCGACATCACGACGCGGGTCGACGTGTTCGACACCGCGTCGGCGACCTGGTCGACCCTGCCCGATGCGCCGGTGTCGTGGACGCATATCCAGCTCGCCGCGGTCGGCACCACGCTCTATCTCCTGGGCGGGCTCGCCGGCCAGCAGTACGTCGCTCATGGCGAGGCCTTCTCGCTCGACACCTCGACGCCGGGCGCGACCTGGCAATCGCTCGCGCCACTGCCAGCCGGCTACGAGCGTGGCTCGGCGGCGGTGATCGTCGCGCCGCCGCGGATCTATCTCGCCGGCGGTGCATCGACGAGCGACGCGGTCGCGAGCGTCATCTACTACGACCTGGCGATGAACGCGTGGTGCCCGGGCGCCGCATGCACGACGCCTCCGCCTGATCTGCCGAACGGCGGTCGCTCGCATCCCGCCGGCATGCTGCGGCCCGAAGACAACGCGCTCGTCGTCGCCGGTGGCTTGATGACCCTCGACGCGACCGAGCCGGCGAGCGACGTCTCGATCCTGCCGCCGCTCGCGATCGCGTGGACGGCGGGCACCCCGATGCCGACGGCGCGCGGCGGTTGTGCGTATGGCAACGTCGCCGGCCAGCTGGTCTGCGCGGGTGGCGAAGCGGGCGACGCGGCGCTCGACAACACCGAGGCGTGGGATCCGAACACCGATACCTGGACGGTCGAAGCCGCGATGCCCGATTACCGCGCCGGCACGCAAGGCGCGGCGATCGGCGACCGGCTGTTCGTCCCCGGCGGCGCGGTCAAGCTGGTGTTCGAGCCACTCGACACGGTCTATCAGTACGCGCCGCTGGACTGAGCGCGACACCGCCGGCGTCGCGCGGTTTGGAAGAAAATTAGATCGCGTCGCGCGGCCACGCGTTTGCTCGATGATGAGGTCAACGCTCTTGGCTCTCGCCGTGCTCGGCGCAGCCGCGACTCGCGCCGATGCCTTCTGTGGGTTCTATGTCGGCGGTGCCGGCGCGCAGATGTTCAACAACGCGAGCGAGGTCGTGTTGATGCGCCACGGTACGACGACCGTGCTGTCGATGCAGAACAACTATCAGGGCCCGCCCGAGCACTTCGCGCTCGTCGTGCCGGTGCCGGTTGTGGTCAAGCAAGCGCAGGTCAAGACGTTGCCGCGCGAGCTGTTCGACAAGATCGACACGCTCGGGGCGCCGCGACTGGTCGAGTACTGGGAACAAGATCCGTGCAAGTCCTACGTCGAGGACCGCTCGATGCCGATGCCGGACGTGGCCGAGGCCAGCGCGGATGATTCCGCGGAACCGCCGAAGGCCGACGACTACCACGTCAAGATCGAGGCGAAGTTCTCGGTCGGCGAGTACGACATCGTCGTGCTGTCGGCGCAGGAGTCGACCGGGCTCGAACGGTGGTTGCATGCGAACCACTACACGATCCCCGACGGTGCCGAGCCGCTACTGCGACCGTACGTCGAGCAGGGCATGAAGTTCTTCGTCGCGAAGGTCGACCCGAAGAAGGTGACGTTCAAAGCCGGCATGGCGACGCTGTCGCCGCTGCGCTTCTACTACGACAGTCCTGACTTCTCGCTGCCGATCCGCTTGGGCCTGGCGAACTCGCACGGGACGCAAGATCTGATCATCAACATCCTCGCACCCGACCTGCGCTACGAAGTCGCGAACCATCCGAACGTCACGATCCCGACGAACCTGCCGGTGCGCGACGAAGTTCGCACGCGGTTCGGCGAGTTCTATGCGGCGCTGTTCGATCACACGATCGAGGCGGTGCCCGACGCCGTCGTCACCGAGTACTCGTGGGACTCCGGCAGCTGCGATCCGTGCCCGGGGCCGACCCTCGACCCCGAAGATGTCGCGACGCTCGGAGCCGATGTCATCGGGTCGACCTATAAAGATGCAGACAACGCGAGCTACACGCTGACCCGGTTGCACGCGCGCTACGGCAAAGCCATCAAGGACGACCTCGTGTTCCGCGCGGTCGAGCCGATCGTCGGCGGGCGCGGCATCCCGGACCCATCGGGCGCGGTGCCGATGGAAGTGACGCGCGACTCGACGAACAACTTCCAGGGCCGCTACATCATCACGCATCCGTGGACCGGACCGATCGCATGCGCCGACCCGCATCGCGGTCAATGGGGCGGCCCGATCGATCCGTCGCAACAGATCGCGACCCAGGCGGCGACGAACCTCGCGTTCGCGCCGCGCGGCAACCTCCAGCTCGGGGCGATGCTCGCGAAGGACCTGCCGCAGATCGGCATCATGTCGAGCATCGGCGCGCACCCGCCGATCCCGCCGCGCCAACCGCAAGGCTGCGGCTGCGCGACCAACGATCCGAGCGCGGGAACGGCGCTGTTCGGGCTCGTCGTCCTCGCCGTCCGCCGCCGACCATTTAGCGGGGGACGGTGTTCACTTTGACAACCGCCGTGGCCCGCCGGTTGACAGAGTGAACACCGTCCCCAGGTAAGTACTTGTCTTGGTTCGGTAGCCGCTGTCGTGCCGGTTGACAAAGTGAACACCGTCCCCCTAGTCGAGGAGCTGCGCGAAGGCTTGCGGGACGGCCGCGAGGGGACCGTCGCCGCCCCCGAGCTGCGTGTAGTTGACGGTGCCGTAGGTGTGGTGCAGGGCCGCGGCGATCTTTGGTAATCCGACGGTGACGAGCTCGTGGAGCGCGCGATCGCGAGCGACGAGCTGCTCGACCTCGGCGAGCCGGCGTTGCTGGACCGCTTCGAGCGCGCCTTCCTGATCGCGCATGTCGGCTTCGCGCCGGCGCAACTCGAGTGCGACGTCGGCTTGGCTGCGGCCGAGCTCGTGCTCGACCTCTTGCCGGCGCAGCTTGAGCGAACGCTCGTGCTCGACCTCGAGGGTCGCGCCGCGATGGAGCGCCTCGATCCGCCCGCGCTCTGCTTCGAGCGCCGCGACCTCAGCGGCGGCACGCACCCGGCGTTGTTCCTCGCCGATCGCGATCGAGTGCAACATGCGATCGCGTTCGAGCTCCGAGCTGCGACGAGCGACGGTCGCCGATACTTCCGCGACATCGCGCTTGCGCTCGAGGTCGGCGAGCTCGGCGTGCGCGGCGATGCTGGCGCGATACGGCGCCTGGAGATGCGCGAACACTTGCTCGCTCTGGATCGTGACCTGCTGGATCTCGATCGTGTCGATCACGACGCCCCAGCCCTTCGAGGTCGTATCGTCCGGCGCGCCTTCGCCGCCGACGACCGGCGCGATCTCTTCCATCAGATAGCCGGCGATCGATTCTTTGCGCCGGGTCAGGCAGTCCTCGAGCGAGAGGTTCGCGATCAACCGCCGCGCTGCACCGAGGAACATCTCGCGCAAGGTCGTGGCGAGGCGCTCGCTCGCGGCGACGCCGTCGGAGAAGTCGAGCACGCGAAACGCGAGCAGCGGTTCGGCGATGCGATAGACCGCGATGCCGGTGACCTCGACCCCGACGCGTTCGCGCGTGATCTGGTCCGCGGTGAACTCGATGCGCTGTAGCGTCGTCGGCACGACCGCCGTAGCGTGCCAGGGCCACTTGAAGATCCTCCGCCCTTGGCCGCTGCGCGCGCGATCGATCTGGCCTTTGCGCGTGCACACGAGAAACTCGCTCGGCTTGGCACCGACATATCCCCAGCGCTTCTCTTGTTCGGCCATGGTGCAACGAAATGCAGCCGCCATGCCTCGCTAACCATCGAGGGCGCCGTCCTGAAGCTGCTCGCCGATGAAGCAGCTGCTGCGAATTGGAGCTACAACTCGTGCGTGAGCTGCGCGCGCTGCGAGAACCCCGACGGAAAGGAAAAAACGTGGTGCGCCGACTGCGAGCGCGACTACGACATCTGGGTCCGTCAGCATGCGACCGACATCATCGGGGCGGTGCTCGGTGGCGCGGCCGTCGTGATGGTGTTCGCGATGCTGCTACCGGCGCTCGGCGTGGGAGTCGTGTACTCCGCCGGTGGTGCGTTTGGCGGGTTCGGCACGGTCATCGGCGCGACCCGGCTCAACCGCCGCCGCCGCCGCCGGCAGTTCCTCGCCGGTACGCTTCCGCGCGCATACCTCGCGCCGCCGAAGTAGGATTGCAACATGATCGGGATCCCCGCGGCGCTCGCGGTTTTCGGTTACGGCGAGTGGGCGACGCACAAGTACTTGCTGCACGGCCTCGGTCGCAACAAGGCTAGCAAGCTCGCGTTCCACTACCACGGGCATCACCAGGCGGTGCGCCGCAACGGCGGGTACGATCCGGCGTACGAAGGTCCGGTGTGGAGCACCCCGACGCAAGCGCGCGAGGCGTTCGGGCTCGCCGTCGTCGGGCTCGCGCATGCCCCGCTGTTTCCGATCGCGCCATTCTATACGTCGACGATCTGGTACTGCCTGTATCGCTATCGCCGCGATCATCGCCGCGCGCATCTCGATCCGCAGTGGGGCCGCGATCATCTGAGCTGGCACTACGACCATCACATGGGCGATCAAGACCGCAACTTCGGGGTCGTGTGGTCGTGGTTCGATCAGTTGCATGGCACGCGCGAACAATTCGTCGGCAGCGAGCGCGAGCTCGCGATCCACGACAAGCACGCGGCGCGCGCGGACACCGCGAAGGCCGGGGCCGCGCTCCGTGCCCAGCGCCGACGACCGTTGCGCCAGTTGCTCGCCCGGGTGATGGGCTATTCGCCGTCCCAGTAGCTGGGGATCCGGATCGTCGCGGTCAATTCGGGCGACACGGCGGAAGCTCGACCGCAACCCCGGCGTCGCCGAACACGTCACGATCGAACGCCCGCGCCTCTTCACAATCAGTCGAGAGTCCGAACAGCGCGAACGATTCGGTCGTGATCTCGAGCGCGGCGTGCGAAAGCGTGATCCCTCGCGCCCGGAGGTTCGCGTCGTCGATCGGGCGGGAGAACTGGAGCACGTAGCCAGGCTGATGCAGGTTGTGCGGCGGCAGCGGCTCGACCCGGCACCAGCGAGAGACCTCCGCCGAGCCGCCGTGCTGCGCCTGCTTCAAGTGGTCGACGAGTGCGTTGCACATCGCGACCGCGTCGAGTGGCTTGCCGGTGATCTCGAAGCTCGTCCACGTCTCGCCGGTCCGCACGCGAGCGCTGATCGTCCGGCGCGGCCCCGCGGGCTCCGGCTCCGGCTCCGGCTGACTCGGCCGATCGTGCGACGAGCACGCGACGAGCACGAGCAACGCCGCGGCACGCATCATCCGCGACGATGCGGCACGATCGTCTGAGCGGTCGCGCGTTCGTCGCTCGCCCCCGGCGGTCGCTGGTCGATCGTGCGACCGGGCATGATGACTTGTTGTTCGCTCGGCGACACCGAAGGGATCGGCGCCGGTGCGGTGTAGCCTTGCCACCAGGCGACCGATCGCGCGGTCGTCCAGGCATGGACCTCGGGGATCGGGATCGCGCGTAGTTGGTCCGACAGCATCTGAGCGTCGCGCGGCCGGTCGTCGGCCTCTTTCGCCAAGCACGACACGATCAAGTCCTCGAGCTCGACCGGGAGCCAGCCCATGACTTGCGGCCGCAGCTCCGGCACCGGCTCGTAGATGTGGCGATGCAGCAGCTTCGCGTCGCCGACGTCGCGCGAGAACACCTCGCGGCCGGTGAGCAGCCACCACGCGACGCAGCCCAGCGAGTACAGGTCGGCGCGGCCATCGAGCTGCATGCCGAGGATCTGCTCGGGTCCCATGAACCCGGGCGTGCCGAGCATCGCGCCGAGCTGGGTCAGCCTCGGGGTCTCGAGCGGCGCCGACGGGATCGGCCCCTGGGCGTGGCGCACGGTGCCGGGCGGCTCGGACAGCGTCTGGACGATGCCGAAGTCGAGCAGCTTCGCGATGTCGAGCTCATCGGCGGCGCGGCATAGAAATAGATTCGGCGGCTTGATGTCGCGATGGAGCATGCCGGCGCGATGTGCTTCGGCGAGCGATGACGCAGCGTCGGCGAGGAATGGGATCACGCGCGCGGCGGGCTGCGGCCCGTAGCGAACGACGAGCGACTCGAGATCGAGTCCGTCGAGCAGCTCCATGACGTAGTAGAAGACGCCCTCGGCGGTGACGCCGTAGTCGAAGATCTGGATCGTGTGGCGCGACTTCATCGAGGCGAGCGTCTGGGCTTCGCGGCGAAACCGCTCGCGGATCTCGCCCGCGTACTGCTCGTCGTGCATGACCTCGGGCCGGATCAACTTGATCGCCGCCTGGCGGGCGAGCAGCTGGTGTTGCGCGCGCCACACCTCGCCCATGCCGCCGGCGCCGAGCTTCGCGACGAGCCGATAGCTGCCCATCTCGACGACGCGCGCCTCCGCGACGTTCGCCCGCTGCTTCGATGCCGCGACTTGCTTGCGCATGCGCACCAAGTTCCATGCGAGGACGAGCGCGATGCCGACCGCCACCGCCAATGCGCCGGCACTCGCGATCACGCTCGAACGCTCGAGCGCGCGGGTCGGCCCGAGCAGCGTGCTCGTCGGCACGACCGTCGCGACGTACCAATCGAGCGGCACCGCGACGCCGGCGCGCTTGCCGCCGATCGGCGCGACCGATGCGAGGTAACCGCCGTCGCTCGCGGTCAAGCTGAAGAACTCTTGCGTCTTGGGGCCGCGCGCACCGATCGCCGCAAACAGCGCCTCGACCGCCGGGTCGTGCAGATCCTCGTGACGCATCAGCTTGTCGCTCGACGGCAGCACGTACTGATCGCTCGCCGGGGACGCCAGGATCGTGCCATCGCCGGCGAACACGAACGAGCGCG
Organism: uncultured delta proteobacterium; assembly: GCA_963848295.1. Lineage (GTDB taxonomy): Bacteria > Myxococcota_A > Polyangia > Haliangiales > Haliangiaceae > JABFXX01. The sequence continues at coordinate 3,298,077 of CAWKDB010000010.1, forward strand.
CGCCGTCGAGCGCGGAGTGGACGACGTAACCCGACAGCGTGGTGACATCGAAGTCGACCGTGAGCACGGCGACGAGCACGTGATCCGGCCCGAACACCGGCTCGCTACAGGTGACGCCGGTCGCGTGCGTCTTCGCGAACGTGTAGGGCTCGGTCCACGCGCGCGCCCCGGTCGTGACCGCGAGCGTGTAGAACGGCCGGGTGCGCGGATCGTAAGACATCATCTCGTGCATCCGCGGCGCGAGCGCTCCGTTCACGATGGTGAAGCGATGCACGTCGGTGCCGTTCGGAGTGATCCGACTCTCTTGGACCTCGAGCCCGCCGCTCGGCGTCACGTAGGCGCCGCGAAACGTGCCGGTCGGAAAGCTGACGCTGACGTACGACACCCCGGGCCGGCCGACGAGCAAGTCGTGCATGCGGACGAGCACCTCGTCGATCGGCTGCGACTCGTCGGCGAACGACGACAGCCGCGCGAGCAACGGATCGGCTTGATCGAGCGCGAACGCGACCTCGGTCTGCGTCGCCGCCGCTTGTTGCGCCAGCTGATGGCGCGCCATCTGTTCGGTCGCGGTCCGCGTCGCGCCGCGGCCGAGCAGCAAGATGCCGAGGCCGCACGCGACGACGATCAGCGGCACCGTGATGATCACGCCGACCGGCGAAGCAAGCGCGCGCGCGAAGCGCGCCGGACCGCGGCCGCCGTCGAACGTCGTCTTAGCCACGCGACTCGTACACGCGTTGTGCCGGCAGCTCGAACGCGGTCAAGAACCCGCCCTTGCCGCAGGCGGTATCGAGGCCGACGCATGACTTGCCGGCCCACAGGTCCGTCGGATCGTCGGGCGTGTAGCTCGACAGCTCGTTCGGCAACGTGCGCGTCGTCGTGTGACCGAACACGACGAGCTTGCCGCGATAGTTCTCGAAGAAGTCGCGATCGCGCAGCCACAACAACGCGCGGGGCGGCTCGATCTTCGACGGATGCGGGAAGCCATCGCCGACGCGCTTGATCCCGGCATGGACGTAGATCGCGTGCTCGTTCTCGTAGAAGAACGGCAACGCGCGCATCCATGCGACGACGTCCTGGGGGAAGAACTTGCCCTCGAGCATCGCGTCGAACTCGTCGTTCGTCGGCGCCTCGGCTTCGCCGGGGACCGCCTCGCCGCGGAACGAGCGGAACGATTCGAGGCAGCCGTTGCCGCGCGGCAGGATGAACTCCGGCCAGCCCTTGTCGATGACGTGCAGCCACGCGTCCTCGTGATTGCCACGCAGCGTGACGACCTTCGCAGGGCCCTTGTCCGCGAACGCGCGCACCCAGGCGATGACGCCGGCGGAGTCGGGGCCGCGGTCGATGTAGTCCCCGACGAAGACGACCGTGTCGTCGACGGTCAACGGCGGCAGGCGCTCGAACAGCGTCTGCAAGGCCTCTAGATCCCCGTGAATGTCTCCGACCGCGAAGGTACGACCCGGCACGACGCCATCTTAGTGTAGGAAGCCGCGACGATCTCGCTCGGGTGTCGGCTTTGACCACGCCGATTTCAAGGCTTTGCACTGGCACGCCAAGTGGAGATACTGGACCCATGCGGTATTCCCTCGTCGCGGTGGCCCTCGGAGTGTTGTCGGCGACCGCATACGCGCAGGCGCCGGGCATGTACGACGCCGGTCCGCCAAGCGGTTCGGACCAGTTGCTGCCCGTCGTGCTGCCGGTCGCGGTGGTTCCGGTGCGCCCGTCGGTGATGGCGAATCGCTGGGCGGTCGGGCTCTCGGTCGGCGGGATGTCGCTGGAGCAGCACGGTGCGAACCAACCATCGAAGTTCAACATCGCCGAGCTCGGGCTGCGGTTTCGCATGACGCTCCACCTCGAGCTCGAGGCGAGCCTCGCGGGCGGCGGCGAGAAGCAAGACGGCGGCGATCAAGTCAGCGGCTTTGCGCTCACCGCGCGCTATCGGTTCGCGCCGGAGCGTCGGTGGAACTGGTGGCTGCTCGGCGGCGCCGGCGTGATCGGCGTCGTGCCAACCGGCGCGACCGATCAGGAGAAGAGCGACGCGACGCGCGAAGAGCTCCACGCCGGCATCGGCCTCGAGCGCCGGTTCCACCGCTTCGCGCTGCAGGCCGAGCTGCGCGCGATCGCGACCGGTCCCTCGAAAGGCGAGAGCGACGGTACCACGACGGTGATGCCGACCGCGGGTCGCAGTCCGATGACGACGCCGCCGACCGACTCGACGACCCCGACGGGCATGGCAGGCGGTCAGCTCACGATCGGCGCAAGCTTCTACTTCTAGCCGCGGGCCCCGTCTCGCGAGCTTGAAGTTGGCACGGCGTCCGCCTCGCAGTCGATCGCTGCGAGATCACGAGCGCTTCGCGCGGCTGCCTTGCGAGGGCGCCCCGGCCTCGCTCGGGCGACGGCGCAGGCGCTGGTGGTTCCGGCGCCTCCGCGTAGCGACGCCGCTGCGCGGCGATCGCGCTTGCGCGCGAGTTGGAGTTTCTTACCGCGGGGCCGCGCGTCTCATCGCGCGCCTGCCCTCGGCTCCCCGAGGCTGTCCCTCGCGGCGACGCCGCGCTCAGCTGCGAGATCGCGAACGTCAGCGCTTGCGGCAGTGGACGAATTGCTGGCCAGTTCGCGTCGTGCTTGTGCGTGTCTGGCTCAGACGGATCGCCTCGCGCAGCTGGCCGCCCCGTTCGCGGAATTCGTCGCGCGGAGCGCAGCTCCGCGAAGCCGGGACGCGTGAAGGACGCGTGAACCGGCGCACCTGGTGCAATGCAAGCGCGTAACTTCGCGTCATGTCGAAAGGCGCACGCGTTGGGCTGGTCGCTGCCATTGCACTTGCGAGCGGGTGCATGAACGCCAACCAAACGATGGCAACGCTCGCGGGGTTTGGTGTGATCGCTGGCGCCGGCATGATCGCAGGGGGAGCCGTGCTATGCAGCGGACAGTCTTGCCTTCAATTTCAAGAAGAGCCCTCTAGCCCATCAGTCGGAGCGCAAGTTGGCACGCCCTTGTTGATCGTCGGAGTGGGGACCGTGATCGCGTCGGTCGTGCTCGAGATCATTGCTGGCCACAGGGAGGTTACGCACGGTGAAACTGTTCCGGCGTCGAGCGACGCCGACGCCGACGCCGCGCTAGCAAGAGCAAAACAGCAGGCCGCAGCTGCCCTCGCTCGCGATGGTCATTGCGCCACGGTCAAGACGATCGCGAACCAGGTCCGCAGCCTCGACGAGGATTACTACTCTCGCGTGTTTGTCTTGGAGCCCGCGATTGCGGCGTGCTTGAGCGCGGCGCGGTAATTTTTGTAGCTCGGTCCGCTCGGTTACCCCAGGGCGACGGCGGACTCGGAGGCGGCAACGATGAGCAGGCACAGCACGAAAACAGTGGATCTTCATCCACAACGCCTGCACTCGTGCGCGAGCGCTCGCGATCACGTCGCTGAGTGCGGCGCGCCGCGAGGGACAGCCACGGAGAGCGAGTGCAGGCGCGCGATGAGACGCGAGGATCTTTGTGAAACACCTGCTCGCGCCCCAGCGCGATCGCCGGGTTGCGGCGTCGCTTCGCGAAGACGCTGGAACCACCGCGGCCTGCGCCGTAGCACGAGCGGATCCGGGTCGCCCTCGCAAGGCAGCCGCGCGAAGCTCTCGCGCGTACTCCGGTCGAAGACTGCGCGGTGGGCGCCGGGCCAACTGCAAGCTCGCGAGACGGGGCCCGGCGAGACTCTAGCCCGGATCATTCGTGATGGCTCCAGCTGACCGGCGCTTGGCGGCGGAGCCGCCTCGCGCACGGTCAGGGTACGTCGCGAGCTCGCATCGTTGCCGCGGCGCCACGCCGCAACGGTCGGCGATCCGGGAGGCGGCGCACTGGTTGTCAAAGAATCGCCGACTACGTGACGCCGAGGTCGCGCGCCACGGCGAAGAAGATGTGGGCGAGCGGGAAGGCTCGCGGCAGGCGGACGAGGACGCGGCGGACGGATGCCGTGACGTGAGCCGCGACCTTGAGTAGCCGCAAGCGAAGAGTGTCCATCTGGGCGGTTGCGAGCCGAACGCGATCGGTGGAGACATACTCGGTGGCAGGGGCGACGCGCGCGACGGTGGCACGCAACGCATGCATCAAGCGGTAGGCGATGGCGTGCAGCAAGAGACGGAAGGCGTTGGCGACGAAGCGGTGACACGACAGACGATCGGCGTGGAGCGCGTTCTTGAGGTCCTTGATGAAGTTCTCCGACTGCCCGCGTGCGCAGTAGGCGACGTCATAGATGAGACCTGGGGAGAACTCGTCGAGCGTGGTCACCACGAATCGCGGATTCTCGCCGCGCTCGCTGTGCTCGACCTTGCAGATCACGTGACGCTCGGCGGGCCAGGACTTCGAGGCGTACGACAGCCAAGTGAAGCGGCGAACGAATCGCTTGCCGTCGAGGAATTCCTCCTCGACGGAGGACCGCAGCGGCTTGGCAAACTCCAGCAGCCGCGAATTCTTCGCGACACCGATCACGTACTCGACGTCGCCGAGCTCGGCGTCAAGCTGCTCGAGGCGATCGAGGAGCTTGGGCATCGCAAACGCGGAGTCACCGCGCACCAGGATGCTTGCGTGGGGGCACCGTCGGCGAATGGCTCGAATCAGCCGCGTGAGGATCGTGATCGCACCCTTGGCGGCGTGCGCACGCCCGGGCCGGAGCAAGGCGGTGATCAGCTGCCCACTCAGGGCGTCGAACACGAGCAGCGGGTGAAGCATGTGCTGGTCGTAGAAGCCGTGGAAACACATGAGCTCCTGGTTGCCGTGGGTCTGGTCATCGGTGGAGTCGATGTCCAGAACGATCAGGTCGGTCGTCGATACGAGTTCGTCGACGTAGACCTGCTCGTAGGCGCGAGTCAGCCGATTGAGCTCGCGACCGGTGATCGCGTTTTCGAACCGCGACAGCGTCGGCTGCGATGACATCGCGTGATCTTCGGCGTCGCACGCCAGGCGAAGTGCCGGATCGTGGCGCAACCAGTCCGCATCGTTGCAGTCCTCGTAGCCGAGGCAGATCTGATAGACGCGCTGCCGGACTTGCTCGAGGCGCGAATGCCGAACTCGAGCTGAGTCGCGCCGATCGCCGAGTAACGCTGTCAGACGCGTCGTCAGCTCCAACCGCTCGTCGAGCTTGCGCAGCAGCACGACGCCGCCATCGGAGGACACCTGTTCGGCGTCAGCGCTCAGAATCGCGCGGCGGCGCTGGAACTGAAGCTCGATCGGTGGAATACACGGTGTCGTCGGTGCGTGGGCAAATTCGTTTGTCTTCACAAACAGCGAAACCTGCGTACCGGCACCGAAATTCCGGCGATGCGCTCCTCGCGGCGCGCTCCCTTCGCGAATGATCCGGGCTAGTCGGCGTCGACGGTGGCTTGGATCGCCGCGGCGACGATCTTGCCGAACCGCGTGCGATTCTCGGCGTCGAATTCCTCGGTGTACGGCAAGTGGATGAAGCCAGCGCGCTTGCCGGTCATCGCGCCGATGTCGGCGAACATGACGTTGTTGCAGACGTAGCGACCGGGGTCGGTGCTCGGTTGTGGCGCTTCGCCGAGAGCGACGAGCGCGGCGTTGATCGCATCGAGCGGGAGCAACGTCGCGCGCGTCGCGGCCGCGGCGGGATCGATCGGCTGCGAGACCCGGATGACGCCGCGGTTGTCGGGCACGCCGCCGGTGACCTCGCCGGTGTCCTGCAAGTTGTACGCGGTCTGCTCGAGCGCGATCGCATCGCCGCCTTGGCCGAAGCTGATCACGATGTCGGGGGCGCAGCGCGCGATCGCGTCGGTCACCTCGGCCGGGGCGCGATCGTACTCGACCGGGATCACGAGGCGCATCACGCTCGCGCCGTGCAGCGAGCTCGGATCGAGCGCGGTGACCGCGACGCCGGAGACGTTGTCGTGCGTGCCGTCGGCGGGGAACGGCTGGAAGCCGGTGACGAGCACCTTCGCGGCGCCGCTGCCTTCGTAGTTGCAGGCCGGGACGGTGCGGCGCAACGTCGTGCGCGCGGCGGTCTCGGCGGCATCGACGCGAACGTCGGCGACATCGCCGCGATTCGGCGCGAGATCGGCGACCGCGATGTCGTAGATCTTGCGGTACGCGGTGGTCTGCACCGTCGCGAGCGCTGTGACTTGCGCGGTGACATCGACGCCATCGACCTCGACGCGGTCGAGCGCACGATCGGCGGGAAGCTCGAACGTGACGTGATCGCTGTCCGCGACGACGCCGGCACCGGGCGAGATGACCAGGCCGAAGCGCGAGGGGAACACCTCGACATAATCGAACGCCAGCTGCGCGCCGGGCGCCGGGGTGACGCGAATGCCGACCGCATCGCCGTTCGACGACCATGCGACTGGAACGTCGAGCCACGCGGCATCGCTGCGCAGCGTCTCGACCGTGAGCGTCGTCGTCGCGAGCGTCGCGCCGTGGTCGGTGACGTCGATCGTCGCGATCAAACCGCTCGCGGCGTGCGCATCGACGCGCAGGCGCGCACTCGCGATCAGATCGCCGACCTGTTGCCCGCCGTTGACGTCGCCGCTGCACGCCGAGGTGAGCTCGACCGCGCCGTCGCTCACGCTGCCTTGGCACAGCCCTTCGGCCTCGGTGACGATCGCGTTGATCGGGTGACCGGCGCCGTCGTACTTGCCGTCGAGAAAGTCGCGCAACAGGCCAGCGTTCGGATCGCTCGTCGATCCTGGGCCCGAGCTCGCGCACGCGGCGAGCGCCGCAGCGACGGTAACCGCGATGAAATGTTCGAGGCGCACGGGCTGAACAGCAGCACCCGCCGTGCCACGATCGAGGCCAGCGCTATCGCGGCGTTGCCGGCCGCTGGCTAGTCGCCTAGCCGGCTCTACAGGACGAGCGTTCCCTGCGCGAGCTCGATCACCAGGCCGGTGACGTAGATCTCGCGGTCGGCATCGACCCGCAAGCCGAGCCGCGAAGGGCGCGCGACCGCATCGCCTTGGCGCAGGGTCTCGGCGACCGGCAGCGCCCGCCCGGTCGCGACCATCCAGCCGCCGAGGTTCGCGCATGCCGAGCCGGTCGCCGGGTCCTCGATCACCGCGCCGTGCGACGTGAAGAAGAACCGCACGACGAGCTCGCCGGTCGCGTCGCGCGCCCAGACGTACGCCATCGCCTCTTCGCGCGTGTCCGACAGGCCTAGCCGCGCGATCAGCTCCGGCACCGGCCGCACCGCGCGCACCGCCTCGACGGTCGCGAGCGGAATCACGAGTTGCTCGGCGCCGGTGTTGACCCACAGCGGCTCACCCGCGATCTCGGTCGCGGCGATTCCGAGCATGTGCGCGAGCTCGGCGCGGCTGCCCGCCGGTGGTCGCGTCGTCGCTGGCCGCGCCGCGCGCAGCGTCCACGTGTCGCCGTTCGCGGTCACCGGCACGATGCCGGCAATCATCTCGAATGTCACGCGGTCGCCGCCGCGCAGCGCGCGCACCACGTGAGCCGTGCCGAGCGTCGGATGACCTGCGAACGGCATCTCGAAGCCGGGAGTGAAGATCCGGACGCGCGCGTCGGCTCGACCACTCGATTGAACCGCACCGCCATTCGGCGGCGCTGCCGGCGAGCTGCAAGTCCCCGCCGTCGGGGGCAGCACGAACGTCGTCTCCGACAAGTTCATCTGGCGGGCGAGCCCCTGCATCTGCGCGTCGGTCAGGCCCCGCGCGTCCTCGAACACGCACAGTGGATTACCCGACAGCCTGTCGCCCTCGATCGCGAACACGTTGACGATGCGAAACCGCATGCCCTCGTGTAGCGACCCCAGCGCATCCCCACAAGGAGCAGCGCATGGTCTCGACGACCGGTACACGCGGCCGATGCACCGGGAATGCTCCGTTGGCTCGTGCTCGCGACCGCCCTGACGGGATGCCATCCGTTCGTCGCCGCCGGGTACGACATGTCGACCCGCGTCGGCGGACCGCTGTCGAGCGTCGTCGCGGCGCCGGCGACGCCGGCCGCGCGCTCGACCACCGCGCCGACCGCGCCGTTGCCGCCGGCCTCGGGCTCGACCTATTCGCTCGCGGTCGGCGGCGGCGCCAAGAACTTCTCGGTCGAGGCCGGGTTGCAGGCCCAGAACGTGAGCAGCGCGAGCTTCTCGCTGCCGTCGATCAATGGTGTCGAGCAAGGCACGATCGTCGATCCGGGGACGCCGCACTACATCACCGCGACGAGCGACTTGTTGGTGAGGTACACGCCGCTGCGGTTCAAGTACTTCTCGACGAACGTCTACGCCGGGCCCGGCGGCGCGCTCGTGTTCGATCGGACCTCGGGGAATCGCTCGTGGGGTGAAGAGGTGCGGTTCGGCGTCGGGATCTCGACGAACCTGAAATGGTTCGCGGCGTTCGCGGATGTGTCGCGCACGGTCGTCGTGTTCGCGGACGGCCCGGCGACCGGCACGAGCACGATCGACGGCATCATGGTCGGGCTCGCTCTGCACAACTGAGCGAGTCGAGCTATCATCGGGAGGTGCCGGCCACCGTTGTCGATGCGGTCAAGTCGCCGATGCCGTGCGCGTGCAACTGCTACGCGGCGCTGACGCTCGACGAGCGCGTCGCCGGCATCGAGGCGCTGTATCGGTTCGACGACGCGATGCGCGGTTGGGGCCAGACCGTGATCTGGGACCTCGCGGCGCCGACGATGTGGCGAGTGCAGCAGCAGATCGGCGCGGTCAAGTGGGTCGCGGTCCGCGACACCGGGTGCTTGTACAGCCGGCTGCTCGGCTTCTGCGTCCACGAGACGATCCACGCGAGCTGCGGCGACCCGACGCTGCCGAACTACGGCACCCCGGTCGGGCTGCCCTACGGCGTGCCCGAAGCAGTCCCGCCGAGTGAAGAGGCCGCGTATCTCCATCCGTTCAATCAGAACGAGGCGCGCGCGTGGGTCGGGCTCGGCGTCGTCGCGTATCGCCTGTTTCAGATCGAATGGACGCTGCTGCCGGCGCGCGACGTCGGCACGTACGGCTTCGTCGGCGGCAACGCGCTCGTCGATGTGCCCGACGGCTATCGCCGCGTCACCCACTTCGATTCGCAGCATCACGCCCGCCGCTACGAAGCGCTCGCCCGCAAGCTCGAAGATGAAGCGCGCGAGTGGTTCACGCCGCAGCGGCTCGACGAGATCGCGGCGAAGTTCGAAGCGGCCGAGGCGATCGGTCGTGCGCAACGCCCGATGAAATATCCCGCGGCGCGCGAAGTCGCGCGGCTGCGTCCGAAACAGCCCGGGCGCAACGACATGTGCCTGTGCGGCTCGATGCGGAAATGGAAGCAGTGTTGCGGCGCGCTGGTCGCGGATTGAGGCTACTGTCCGCGCGATGTCGCGCTTCGCGTTGCTCGCGCTGATCGCCTGCTCGGCACCTGCGAAGCCCGTCGTCGCGCCAGTTGCGCCGGTCGTCGTCACCGCGCCGACGCCGCCGCCGCCGCCTGCGGCGGTCACGCCGACGCAGCCGACGGTGCGCCTGCCGCGCAACTTCGTTCCGACCGGCTACACCGCGACGCTGAAGATCGATCCCGCGATGCCGACGTTCGACGGCTCGATCGCGATCGCCGGCGAGATCTCGGAACCGTCGGCGGCGATCTGGCTGGATGCGCGCCACCTCAAGATCTCGAGCTCGTACGCTACGCGCGGCGACTCGCAGGATCGCGTCGAGCTCGCGATCACGCAGCGCACCGACGAGCTGATCGAGATCCGCCCGGCGACGATCCTCGCGGCCGGCGCGTGGACGCTGCACTTCGACTACGTCGGTGAGCTCGACGACGTCGACACGACCGGTGCGTTCCGCGAGGTCGCGGCCGGCGAGCGCTACGTGTTCAGCCAGTTCGAGGCGGTCTACGCGCGGCGCGTGTTCCCGTGCTTCGACGAGCCCGACAACAAGGTGCCGTGGCAGCTCACGCTCGAGGTGCCCGCGGGCGCGATCGCGGTGAGCAACACGCCGGTCGCAGCGACCACGGATCTGCCGAACGGCGGCAAGCGGTTCGAGTTCGAGCCGACCAAGCCGCTGCCGAGTTATCTCATCGCGTTCGGCGTCGGCCCGTTCGAATTCGTCGACGCCGGCAAGACGACCTCGGGCATCGCGGTGCGGATGATCGTGCCGAAGGGCCGGGCCGCCGACGTCGCGTATCCCGCCAAGACGATCGCGCGCGTCCTCGACCTGCTCGAAGCCTGGTTCGGTACGGGCTATCCGTTCCGCAAGCTCGACTGGATGGAGATCCCGATCACCGTCGGGTTCGGCGCGATGGAGAATCAAGGGCTGGTCACTGGAGCCGAGCGCGTCACGCTCGTCGATCAGAATAGCTCGCTCGAGCGCCGCCACCGATGGATCGCGGTCTCCGCGCACGAGCTCGCGCACCAATGGTTCGGCGATCTCGTCACGCCCGCGTCGTGGGACGACATCTGGCTCAACGAGGGTTTCGCGAACTGGATGGAGGCGAAGATCACCGATGCGTTCGAGCCGGCGTGGCACGAGCGACTCGTCGAATGGAAGATGCGCGAGCAGGCGCTCACCGCGGATCGGTTGGTGACCGCGCGCAAGATCCGCCAACCGATCGCGACGGCCGACGACATCTTCGGCGTGTTCGACGGCATCACCTACGACAAGGGCGCGAGCGTGCTCGACATGTTCGAGCACTACGTCGGTGCCGAAACGTTCCGGCGCGGCGTGCGCGAGTACCTCCACGATCGCGCGTACGGCAACGCGACGTCGAGCGACTTCATCGCCGCGGTCAGTAAGGTCGCCGGCAAGGATCTCGCGCCTGCGTTTTCATCGTTCCTCGATCGTGCGGGGGCGCCGTTACTCGAGGTCAGCGTGTCGTGCGAGCCCGGAGGTGCCAAGCTCGTCGTTCATCAGCAGCGCTTCACGTTGCCGGGCTCCGCGCCGCCGCCCGCGCAGGGACCGTGGATCGTGCCGATCTGCGTCGCGTTCGAACGAGCCGGCGCGCGGGCCGAGGCCTGCGGCAAGATCGACGCGGACACCGGCGAGCTGCCGCTCGGCACGACCGGTTGCCCGCGCTGGGTGATGCCGAACAGCGGAGGCCGCGGTTACTACCGGGTCGCGCTCAGCGCCGCTCAGCTCACCGCGCTGCGCGACGAAGCGTGGCCGGTGCTGAGCGAGGCCGAGAAGCTGACGCTCGCCGGCGATGCGCGCGCGCTCGTCGCGGCCGGACGCGTGCCGCTCCAGCTCGCGCTGTCGTTCGCGCCGAAGCTGCTCGCGATCGGCGATCGATTCGCCGCGCAGGAGGCGCTCGCCCTGCCGCTCGCGCTCGACCGCTTCGTTCCCGACGACCTGCGCGCGAAATACGAGAGCTGGATGCGTCAGACGTTCGGGCCGACCGCGGCCAAGCTCGGGTTCCGACCGACGGCGAAGGACGACCTCGACAGCGAGACGATCCGCAGCTCGGTCGTCGCCGCAGTGGCGTGGCAAGGCCGCGACCCCGCGCTGGTCAAGCAAGCGGTCGCGCTCGCGCAGCGTTGGCAGGACTTGCCGCAGGCCGTGCGCGAGCCGGTGCTGCGCGTCGCGGTCGACGCCGACCCCGCGCTGTTCGATCGCGTGCTGTCCGCGCTGCCGACCGAACCGGATCGCCGGACGCGCACCGACATGATCTCGGCGCTCGGTCAGGTCCGCGATGTCGCACGCCTCGACCGCGTGTTGCCGTTACTGCTCGATCACGAGCTCGACTTTCGCGAAGCGATGCAGATCCCGACGAAGCCGAAGCTCGATGCGACGATCTCCGCGGCGGGTCGGTTCGTCCGCGATCATCAGGCCGCGGTGCTCGCACGCATGCCTCGCGACGAGACCAACGCGCTCGCCGGCGGCTTCCTCGCGGTGTTCACCGCGACGTGTCGAGCCGATCAGCGCACCGAGATCGCCGACTACGTGACGTCGGCGTTCGGCAGCTTCCCCGGCGCGCACCGCGCGATCGCGCAGGCGATCGAGGGGATGGATCAGTGCATCGCGTCGCGCGCGACCTTCGAGCCGGCGCTCCGCGCCTGGCTCGGTGGCTCGAGGCTTCCCAAGCCGAAGCAAGAATCGACACCCGGGGCCAAGAAGCCCGGGAAGCCCGCGCATCATTAGACGAGGGTTAACGTGTAACCGGCGCGCGCGGACCCGACACGGTGAAGGTATGCGACGCATTCTCCCGCTCTCGCTCGCCTCGCTGGTCGGGTTGGCCGGCTCCGCGGCGGCGCAATCCGCCGGCAGCTTCGAGCTCGACGAGTTCCGACCCGCGATGGACTCGCGCGGTTACCTCACGCTCAACGGCTCCGAGCCCCTCGACAACAAGGAGGCATCGTTCGGTCTCGGCTCGCTCGACTGGGGCCATCATCTGTTGGCGGTCGGCGATGGTGCTTACTCCGTCAACGATGTCGTGACCGCGACGTTGGTCGGCGCGGTCGGCGTGCGGCTCGCCGGCGTGCCCCTCGAATTCGGCGCCTCGCTGCCGTTGTCGATCATCAGCGGCACGACCGGATCGAGCGACGTCGGTCAGCAAGGGCTCGGCGATCTCGGCCTCCACCTGAAGACGCGGTTCATTCACGCCGGCTGGTTCGGCCTCGGCGCGATCGCGAGCGTCTACCTGCCGACGGCGTCGCCGAAGGACAGCTTTCTCGGCGACGGTTCGGTCACGCCACAAGTGCTCGCGGTCGCCGATGGAACGTTCGGCCCGCTGCGCCTCGCCCTCAACGGCGGCATCCGGATCCGCTCCGCCGACACGTTCAGCGCGATGGACACGACGACCGGCATGATGACGACGGTCACGACCGCGACCGAGCTCCCGTTCGGCGTCGCGGCGGCGTATGCGATCTCTCCGCAGAAGGTCGATCTCATCGCCGAGCTGTACGGCTCGATCCCGCTCGCGACCGAACAGAACTATCAGCCGCTCGAAGCGATGGGCGGCGTGAAGGTCTACCTCGCGAAGAACTCGTACCTGTCGCTCGGCGCCGGTCGCGGCTTGATTCCCGATCGCGCCGGCAACCCCGACATGCGCGCGTTCATCGGCATCGTGTTCGAACCCAAGCCGGCGGTGCAACGCCACGCGCTGATCGCGGACGACATCGAGCCGCCGCCGCCCGCGCGGCCTCCGCCGCCCGCGCCCGACACCTCCTTCCACGATCGCGATGGCGACGGCATCCAGGACAAAGATGACAAGTGCCCCGACGAGCCCGGCTTCACGCGCGATGACGGTTGCCCCGATCGCGACCGCGTCGTCGACGTCGGTAGCGAGCTCGTGACCCTCGATCCGATCCAGTTCGAGTTCGACAAGGCGGTGATTCGCCCCGAGTCGTTCAGCATCCTCGACGCGATCGTCGCGACGATGCAGGGCAACCCGGACATCGGGTTGATCGAGGTCCAGGGCCATACCGATGCGCGCGGTAGCGCGGCGTACAACCTGGATCTCTCCGATCGCCGCGCCGCTGCCGTCGTCGTCTATCTCGTCGAGCATGGCGTGGCGCACGATCGGCTGATCTCCCACGGCTACGGTTCGACCCAGCCGGTCGACAACCGCGCGACCGAAGAGGCCTACACGAAGAACCGTCGCGTCGCGTTCGTTATCAAGATTCGCACCGCACACTGATACGATCATCGCGGTGAAGCTCGCCGTGCTCGCGTTGGTCGCTGCCGCTTGTGGCGACAACTCGAGGCCGCCGATCGATGCGGTCGTGCCCGATGCGCCAGGCATGCCGGACCTGACGCTCGTCGCCGCGCAGATGGACGGCACGGTGGCGATCACCGACACCGACTTCACCGCCGATGCGTGCGAGCTCGTCGAAGGCTGCATCGGCGATATCGGTACGCGCCGGCTGTTGCGGTTCGACACCGTGACCGCAAACCTCGGCACCGCGGATCTCGACCTCGGCCAGGTGCCCCCGCCGGGAGTCAGCGCCGGCATCTTCGTATGGTCGCCGTGTCACATGCACCATCACGTGATGGGCTTCGCTGACTACGAGCTGTCCGATGCGACCGGCGCCGTGACGACGACCGGCCACAAGCAGGGCTTCTGCATCGAAGACGACGAGCAGATCCAGCAAGACGGACCGAGCCACGGGTTCAACTGCAACCTCCAAGGCATCACGCGGGGCTGGGCTGATTCGTACGGCAAGGGACTACCGTGTCAGTGGGTCGACATCACAGATGTAGCCCCCGGCACCTACACACTGACCGTGACCGTCGACGCGAGTGGCATACTTCCCGACTCGAATCCCGACGACAACTCGTGGACGACGTCGGTGACCTTCTAGCCATTCGCGGAGAAACGTGTATCGTGATTTACATGGGGAAGCTGCCGCTATGCGCGGCGTTGGTCTTGACGTCCGCGTGCGGACGCTGGGGCTTCGATCCGGGCGGCGGCCCGGGTAACCCTGGGGATTCGCCCGACGCGCTCGGCGCGGCAAGCCCGGACGCAGCGGCGACACGACTACAGTGCACCTCGCCGTCGCGATTTCAGATCGGCGCCGGGTCGCTGTCGGCGATCTCGGCCACCGGCACGCAGAACGGGTTCGCGATGTTCACCGTCGATAGTGGCGGCAACCTCGCGGACTGGGAGTACGCGCTCGACACGAGCGGCCAGCTGTCGGCGACCGTCTCGAACAACGCGATCGATACGAACGCGAACGGCGTGCTCGGCGTCGCATCGACCGGCTCGACCGTCCTCGTCGCCTCGCAGTACGGTCGACCGTCGGCGACTGGTACCGCGATCTACGCGTTCGACGGATCGCTGTTGGCGCCGACGGCGGCGGTCTCGCGTCGCGACGGGGAATACGCGGCGCCGACGTCTCTCGCGGTCAGCGGAGATGGCTCGCAGATCGCGTTCGTCACCGTCGATCCGTCGAGTCTCGAAGCGGATGCGCACATCCTCGACACGAAAGGCAACGACGTCGGTGCTCCGGCGATGGTGATCTCATCCGCGGCGATGACGAACTACACGTTCGTGGCGCCGGCCGGGCCGGGCTACGCGATCTCGTACAGCTCGAACGGGATCTCGCCGACCGGCACGATGCTCGAGTTGCTCGACAAGAACCTCAACATCGTCGCCGGGCCGATCGAGACCAGTGACGGCAACGACGACGCGTACTCCGCGCAAGTCGCGTGGGCTGCGACTTCGCAGGTCTATCTCGCGTCGTGGCACGAGAAGACCGCCACCGGCGACGATGACGTCTGGATCGAGATTCTCGGACCGAACCTCGAGGTCATCGTCCCCGGAATCGACATCGCGCACAGCGCGTCCGATGCGCGCGCCACGACCGATGGCACTGGGTTTTGGCTGACGTGGATGGACTACAGCGTGGCGCCAGCCGTGCTCAACGGTGCCTACGTCGCAGCCGATGGCACGACGACGGCGCGACCGGTGACCGCGATGAGCGGATCGCCGTCGCAGTGGGTGATGATCGATCGAGAAGGCCAATCGATCCTCGTGTGGACCGCTACCGGCGGCAGCGGTGCGGACCTGTCGTTCGACGCCGAGTGCGGCTCGTAGGCTACTTCAGCTCGAACGACAGCCAGGTGACGAGGCCGCGCTCGTCGAGCAGCACCTGAATCGTCGCGAGTCCGAAGAGCTTCATCACCGCGCGCGACATCTCGCTCTCGGCGTCGTGCTTGTCCGCGAGGACCAAGTCGAACAGCCGCGCGTAATCGTATTCCATGAACAAGAGCGGGGCGGCGACCGGCGTGCCGCCGAGGACCTCGACCGCGTCCGCGTCGCTGTTCGCGCCCATCGCGAGCGCGAGTGCATCCGGCTGCGCCGCGAAGCTGCCCGGGAACCCGAGCAGCGCGGGCAGTGGATGCGGCTTACCGTCGGCGCTCACTTCGATCCCGGGGAGCTGGGACGCGACCAACTTCAGCAAGTCACCCGCGTGATCCATCCGGACCACGGCGTAGCCGTCGATCTTCTCGGGCCTCCTTGCGAAGCCGCGCGGCATCTGCAGCTCGTTGACGACGAGGATGCCTCCGTGGATGCCGGTCGCGTACGGCGGCAGCGGCGCCGCGCCGAGATCGCCGAGGCTCTGCGCGACGTCGGTGGTGCCTTGGAGATGGCAGCGCTTGTCGACATCGCGCAGGTACGTCGACAGCTTCGTCGCGAGGTCGCGCGCGCGATCGACGTTAGCGGACACGGCGACGGCGAACAGCGGGCGCTCCTCGAGCAGCTTGTCGAACCCGGCGAGCGGCGCGGTGAGCGTGCGCGCTTGAGCCGCGAGCTCGGGCGCGAGCTCGAGGACGAACCCCATGGCGATCTTGTGGGTCGTGAAGTCATCGTAGCCGAACGTGAGCCGTGGGACCTTCGCCGCGATCTCGGCCACGACGCCCTGGCACCCGGGGTCGATTCCGGCGGCGGCCCCGGCGAGCTGGCCGACGCGAGCGAGATCGACGAAGCCGACGCCCTGAGCGGAATAACCGTCGCGCTTCGCGATGTCGCGGAACACGGACGTCGCGATCGACTTCGCCGGCCGTTGCTCGCCGAGCAACACCGCGAGGTTCGCATCGATGAACGAGTGCGGCCCGACCGAGACGACGAGCTCGGTCTTGCCGAGCGCGATCAGCACGGCCATCGCTTTGACATCGATGATCCAGTAGCGGCGGTCACCGCGTTGCTTCGGCGCTGCAAGCGGGGCCTCGAATCGCGCCGCGAGTCGGCCGACGAGCGCGAACACCTTGTCCCCGCTCGTGATCTCGAGCCGCAACACCGGATACGCGCCGACGCCGTACAGCGCGAATCTCGCCTTGGTCGAAAATCCGAGCTCGTCGAATCGCTTCGCGTCGAGCGGCCCGATCTCGTCGGCGAACGTGCGCCACAGCTTTGCCTGGTCCGTGCCCATCTGATCGAGCACCTTCGACCACATCGGCTTGATCGCATCGGACATCTTCGACATGTAGTCGAGCGGGATCGGCTTGAACGTCGCGAACGCGTACGGCGTATCCGACGGAATCGACGCGATCAGCGGGTTGTCCGCGAACTCGCCATGCGAGCTGGCCCGCACTCCGGTCGTGACGGCCGATGGTTTCCCGCCGCAGCCGGCGATCGTCGCGGTGACGAGCATGAGCGCGAGCGCGTGACGTCGGATCATGGGCGCGACATAACACGGATCGATTGTCAGTTCACGGCGCGCATCGCGGCATCCGACGCGGCGCTCGCGAGCTGGATCCGGACGCGCACGGGGCGGTCGTCGTCGTCGAGATCGAGATAGATCGGAAACACGCCGTCGCCCCAGCTCGTGAAGAACAAGCAGACCTGCGCGCCGCCGACCTCGATCGTGCCGGCGCCGCTGCGACTCTGGCGCGCGGCGGCGAGCGCCGCGAAGTGGTGCGAGTGCGGCCGGAAGTCGGTTGCGAGCAGCCAATGATGCTCCGACTTGAGCCGCGCGGCGCGGTCGGCTTTCGCCTCGGCGTCGGCGACGGTCAGGTCGGTCCAGCCGTAGCCCTCCGACATCGCCGGCGCTGCCATCGCCTTCGCGAGCTCGCCGGCGTCGCGGCCCCAGAACACGAAGTCGGCCAGGCCGTCGAGACTGTCTTCGTGATGCCAGTGGTCGAGCGCCTCGCGATCCATGCACACGAGCCGCGCGAAATCGACGCCGGCCTCGCCGAGCTTGCGGGTCGACGCAATCTCGCCGCGCCCGAGCTCGACCGCGACGTGATCCCAGCAATCGGCGAACCGGCCCTTGCCGACCCTGACGCCGACGACCTCGAGCACTCGGTCGCGCGGCGCATCTACCAGCACCAAGGCCGGCTCGAGCGCTGCCATCGGCAGGTGTCCGACCAGGCCGACGTCGAATACGGCGAGCCTCCCGGACGGTACGGTCACGCTGCCGATCGTCTCTTTCGTGCCCGTGCTCGTGCTCGCCTTCGTCTTCTTCTTCGGCGGCTTCTTCGCGCCCTTCCCCCGAAATGCCAAACGCGGCGCCTTGCGGGCACCGCGTTTCGTCGGCTTGGACTTCTTGGGTTTCGTCTTCGTCTTCGCCATCCCGGCAGTCTACTGCAGGGTGCCGCTCATCATCACGTAGCCCTCGTCGCCATCGATCGTCAGGTTCGACATCTGGACGCCCATCAGAGCCGGGATCGGGATGCCACCGAGCAGCACGCTGATCTGCTTGATCTGAGCGTCGAGCACCAGCGCGGTCGCGCTAGACAGGTCGTCGTTCGACAGGCGCGTGTCGTTCGCGTAGTTGTCGGTCACGACATCGACCGCGATCGTCGGGGTGCCGAGCTGCAGCGCGACGCCTTGGCCGTTCGGGGTCGGAACGACGGTGAGCTCGATCGAGGCGTTGATGGCAGCCTGGCCGACCGGGGTACCCTGCTCGGTCAGCGTCGCCATCATGTCGGGGATGACGAGGCGGAGCTTACCGTTCGACGGGTCGGCGCTGATCATCGGGGGCGAGGTCAGCGAGATGTTCGTGGTGTCGAAGGTGCCGCCGGTGATCGGCATCTTGAGGTTGAGCAGGCCCGTCGCCGCGACCTCCGCGAGCAGCTCGTTCGCGAGGTCGCTCGCGATGCCGAGCTGCATGCCGCCGTTCGCGTCGAGCGTCGGCGTGCCGTTGCCGATCGAGACGAAGTTACCGGTCTTCTCGGTGCCTTCGATCAGCATCATCGTGTTGAGCGTGATGTCCGCTTCGGTCGCGGTGAAGTTGACCGCCGAGGTCGAGACCTGGACGTCGATGGTCTGGCCGAGCAGGCTGAGCTTCTGCGGACCGCCGAGCGCGCCGAACACCTTGTTGACCATGCCGGGCATGAAGCTCTCGGCGCCCTTCTCGGCGGCCGAGGCGATCAGGCTGTTCATGTCGATCAGGTCGAGGATCGCGCCGGGTAGGCCGCTCGCCTGGACGTCGAGGCCTTGGATATCGACGTTCGGGTTCTGGATCGTGCTGGTGAAGCCCATCATGCCGTTCGCGGTGACCGCGAGCGTGCCGGTGACCGTCACCGAGCTCGCGGTGATCTCGAAC
This sequence comes from uncultured delta proteobacterium, assembly GCA_963848295.1. Taxonomy (GTDB): domain Bacteria; phylum Myxococcota_A; class Polyangia; order Haliangiales; family Haliangiaceae; genus JABFXX01. The sequence continues at coordinate 3,316,983 of CAWKDB010000010.1, forward strand.
GTGTCGCTGCCGTCGATGCAGGCGACGTCGAACGTCGCATGCGCGTGGGTGTCGAGACCGTCGATCTCGATCGAGAACTGCATGCCGCCGACGACCGGGACGAGCGAAATGTGCGCGTCGGTCATCGTCAGCGAGTCGACGTACGCCTTCGCACCGAGGCAGCTGCCGCCGGTGTTGAGCATCGGTTGATACGGCGCGAGCAGGGTCGAGAAGTCCTCGGCCTTGATCAGCGTCTCTGCGGCGGTGCTGATCTTCGCGAACGCCTGGGTCGAGATTGCGGTGGTGATCGCATTCGGGACCATCGAGCCCGCGGTCATCGTCTTGCCGGCTTCGACCGAGCGAGTGTCGTCGGCCTTGCCGCCGGCCTTGTCGGTCGCTTCGGTGTGGATGAGCGTCGCGCCCGCTTCGACCATCACCGTCGCGGTGAACGAGCCGTCGGCGGCAACCGTGGCGGCGACGTCGTTGACCATGACGCCGGTGATCGGCGTGCCTTCGGGGTTCGGCGCGACCGTCCCGGTGACCGTCACGTTACCGGGCGCGCCCTGGATCAGGCTGCGCGCGGGCGACGTAACGGTCAACACCGGCGGGTCCGGCAGCTGGGCCGGGGCGCTGGTGCAGGCCGAAGCGGCGAGGAGCGAGATGCCGGAGGTGATGAAGAGGTTGCGCATGGCTGACTTCCCTTTCAGCAAGCGCGGGGCCAGATCCGGGATCCATGTCGGCATCGGACTTACCCCTGCGAACCGCAACAGATCGAATCGGTTAGCCGACGACAGACGGCAACGCGTCGCGTCGAAGTCGGCGGGGTGCCTACTGGATCTTCCGGTTGGCCGGGGTCACCGGCGACCTCCCGTGGCTGATCGACTAGCCACAGCACCTTCGAATTCCGGATCCGCTTCCCCCTTCACGATCCTGATCCCCCTCACCCCATCGTGACCTTCCCGACGCCGCGGTCGGTCAACAGCGCCGCCACGCGCTGGCGCAGGTCGCCCTGCAAAACGATCGATTCTCCGTCGACGGCGCCCCCGCAGCCGAGCGCCTGTTTGAGATCCTTGCACCAGGTCGCGAGCTCGCCCGGAGCGATCCCGAGCTTATCCACGATCGTCACTTCTTTGCCGCGGCGCTGTTTGCGCTCGAGCCGAACGACCGCCCGCGCCGGCGGCTTGGTCGCGGCGATCGTCGTCGGAGAAGGCGCGATCGTCGTCGGAGAAGGGCCAGCCGGCAGCTGCGCGCGCAGCGCATCGAGGGCGGCGAACGGGTTGTCGGTCTTCTTCGCCATTGTGCGCACTGTCGTACATCGTCGTCGAAAAACCACAGCTGGAATCGTCGTTTCTTGGCTTTACGAATCCGCGTTTAGGATCCGAGAATGTAATTACGATGGGCACTTCCTCTGGCAGAGATCCTGTGGTGAAGACCGGCGACGTCATCGAAGGGCGCTACCGGATCATTCGAACTCTAGGTGAGGGTGGGATGGGGACGGTGTTCCTCGCAGAACACGCGCTGATCAAACGGCGCGTCGCCATCAAGATTCTGCATCCCGAGTTAGCGACGGACGCGAACGTTATCGAGCGCTTCATGAACGAAGCGCGCGCGGCCGGCACCCTCGGTCACCCGAACATCGTCGAGTCGACGGACATGGGGTTCACGCCGAACCATGTGCCCTACATCGTGTTCGAGTACCTCGAGGGCACGCTGCTCACCGACGAGATCTATCGCGTCGGCGGGTTACCGGTTCGCCGCGCGATTCGCGTGGCGTCGCAGATCGCGTCGGCGCTGCAAGCGGCGCATAACGCCGGCATCGTCCACCGCGACCTCAAGAGCGACAACGTCTTCCTGACCGACAAGGACGACGCGCTCGATCACGTCAAGGTGTTGGACTTCGGCGTGTCGCGGTTCATGGAGACCGACGACGCGCAGCGCAACATGGTGATCGGCACGCCGGAGTTCATGGCGCCCGAGCAGATCACCGACCCCGGCTCGGTCGATCGCCGCGCCGACATCTACGCCCTCGGCGTGATCCTCTACGAGATGCTGACCGCGCGCCGGCCGTTCTCGCAAGAGGACGATCCACGCCAGCTCATGCACCGGATCGTTCACGAGGTGCCGCCGCCGCTGCAGCGCCCGGAGGTTCCGGTCAAGCTGCAGGAAATCATCCTGACGAAGCTGCTCGCGAAGGATCCGGCGCACCGGCTGCCGACGATGAACGACGTCGAAGCGGCGCTCGAGACGTTCTTGACCCGCAGCGATGGCAGCTCGGCTCGCCGCCGCGGCCAGGCGACCGACGCGCCCGATGCACGGACGTCGGGCACGATCCCTCCGCCGTCGAAGATGCTCAACACGCCGTGGCCGCCGGGCAAGGTCGACACACTCGATCAGACCGGCGCCTCGATGCTGAACAGCGTCGCGTTGCCGACAGCGCCATCGGCGCGCAAGCCGATCGCGCTGTACGCGATCGCGGCGATCGGCGTGATCGTCGGCGGTCTCGGCCTCGCGATGGGGCTGCGCGGAGGCAACAACACCGAGACGAAGACCGCAGAGAACACGCAGACGGCGACGACCCAGCAGCCGCAGCCCGGCGCTGCGATCCCGCAACGGTCGTCGGAGGTCCAGAAGGTCGAAGTCCAGATCGATGCCGATGCGCCGAACTCGCGCGTCGTGTTTCGTCGGCGCGTTGCCGCGGCTCCCGCGACGCAGCTGGTGTCGCCGAGCGATATCGTGGAGCTCGTCGAGGTGTCGGCGCCCGGCTACAAGACCGCGCGCTACTGGCTGACGTTCGATCGCCCGACCCATCTCAAAGCCCACTTGACGAAAGGCAATGGCTCGTCGGAAGCGACCGAGGAAGACACGCTTGCCGCACTCGGCGAGGTCAGCGGCAACACGCCGCCGGTGATCCCGTCGATCATCGACGCGCTGCCGCAGGTGCCGGCTGCCGCGGCTGCGGCGATCAAGGCCGAGCCCAAGAAGGGCGAGCTGGTCGCGACCGCGACCCAGGCTTCGCCACGCACGGTGGAAGCGCGTACCACGCTCGCGCCGACGATGGCGCCCCGCAAGATCGGCCGCGGTGGCGCGGAAGTGCCGCCGGCTGACAATCTGGTCGCGACGATGTCGGTGCCCGATGCGCCTGCGATGAAGGCGCGCGCGATCGAGCGGCCCGAGCCCGAGACGGCGAAGGCCGAGGCCACTTCGGCCAAGGAAGAGACGAGGGCCGAGCCGGCGAAGATCGAGGCGATGCAGCCGAAGGCCGAACCGGCGACGATGCCGGTGGAGCAGCCGAAGCCGCAGACGGTGCAGCCGACGATCGACTACGGTACGGTGACCGCGGTGGTGGGTCAGCATCGCCCCGAGGTGCTGAAGTGCTTCGCCGACGGCAAGAAGAAGAACCCGGCGATGAAGGGCACGCTCAACCTGCAGTTGCAGGTCGATGGGAGCGGCAGGGTCCACCGGGTTCAAGTTCAGTCGACGCTCGGCGCACCGCTGGTCGCCGCGTGCGTCGTGAAGTCGGCGAATGCGTGGCACTTCCCGGGCCGCGCGGGCGGCGATTTCGCGAGCGTCAACTACCCGTTCACGATCAACTGACCCGCTGCGCCTCGCCGCCTCCGCGGGCACCGCCTCGCCTCCTTGATGAGATCGAGATCGCGGGGGCTTCGCGCGGCTGCCTTGCGAGGGCGCCCGGACCCGCTCGGGCGACGGCGCAGACGCTGGCGGTTCCGGCGTCTCCGCGGAGCGACGCCGCTACGCGGCGATCGCGCTGGCGCGCGAGTTGGAGTGTTGACCGCGTGGCCGCGCGTCTCATCGCGCGCCTGCCCTCGCTCCCCGGGCATCCCTCGCGGCGACGCCGCGCTCAGCGACGAGATCGCGAACAGAAGGAGAACCTAAAACGACGGGACTCGAAGTGATCACGAGCCGTCACGACCTCACTTTGTCTCCGCGCAGTCCGCGGCAGTTCCACTCGCCGTTTGCTGGGCCGCGCACGCGTCGCTACTCGCGGCGCAGTGATCGCCAGCGCACCATGCGGTCTCGGTCAGCGCGCACGCATCGAGATCGGGAACGGTGCCGAGCGAAACGCCGCGCGCCGCTTCGCAGGCGGCCTTCTCACGAACGCAGAAACTTGCAGTGGCAACGGTCGCCGAATGGGCGCAGAAAAAACCGCGGGGCACGGGTGCCCTCGGAACATCGAGATCTGGCCCGCGAGGGCTCGAAGCGATCGCGCCTTCGCGCAGGTCGTAGGCCGCCGGAGCGGTGTTTAAGGGGACCCCGAGCGCTAGCCGAGCCGCGCGTCCCCATTCCGCGTGACCCGGAGCGCTAGCCCAGCCGCGCGTCTCCATCTCGCACGACCAAGAGCGCGAGGTGGGCGCCGGGCCCATTGCAAGTTGGCGAGCCGGGGCTCGGCTAGGTGGTAATGTCCGCGCCGTGAAGATCGTCCGCAGACTCGCAGCTTTCGTCGCGTGGGGAGCGTACGGAGTCTGCGGACTGTGCGGAGCATGCGGAGACAACCTGCAGGCGACACTCCCCGAAGTAACCGATGCGGTCGCTTATGTCGATCCGACGATCGGCACCGGCGGTCTGGGCTACGCGTATGGCAGCTGCTTCGTCGGCGCGGCGGCGCCGCACGGGCTCGCGAAGCCGGCGCCCGATACCGACGGCGAGTTCGGCACGGTCGCGTTCCAGCACTTCTCCGGCTACTACGCGGACGACAACAAGATCCAGGGCTTTTCTTCGCTGCACTTGCACGGCACTGGCGCGACCGACTACGGCGTGTTGTCGGTGATGCCGACGCTCGCGTTCGATCCGTCGAAGACGACCGTCGTCGCCTACGAGATGCCGTTCGACAAGTCGGACGAGCATGCGACCGCGGGCCACTACAGCGTGACGCTCGCCGACGGCATCGAGGTCGAGCTCACGGCCACGCAGCGCGTCGCGGTCGAGCGGTTCACGCTGCCGAGCGCGGGCTCGCTCGTGCTCGATCTATCGAAGGTGCTCGACGGTGGCACGGTCGACGCCGCACAGCTCGCGATCGACGACGGTGCGCACGAGATCACCGGCTCGTTGCATCACCTCGGTGGCATGTCGTCGGGCTACGGCGGCTACACCGTGTACTTCGTCGCGCGCGCCGCGCAGCCGTGGACCGCGCACTACGCCTGGGCGAAAGGCTCGCCCGCCGATGCGAACGCGACGAGCGAGCACGGCACCGCGGTCGGTGCCGCGATCGGGCTGCCGGCCGGCGAGTTCCAGCTCGCGATCGGGTTGTCGCTCGTGTCGGCCGAAGGAGCGCGCCAAAACCTCGACAGCGAGGTGCCGACGATCGACTTCGATGCCGTCGCCGCCGAGACGCGCGCCGCGTGGAGCGCGAAGCTCGATCGCGTCGAGCTCACCGGCGGTACGCTCGCCCAGCGCCGCGTGTTCTACACGAGCCTGTATCACGCGTTCTTGATGCCGAGCGTGATCGGCGATGTCGACGGCACCTATCAGCTCGTCGGCCAACCGGAGCAGTTCGCGAGCGGCTGGCACCAGATGTCTGATCTCTCGCTGTGGGACACGTACCGCACGGTCGCGCCGCTCTACGCGTGGCTCGCGCCCGAGTCGGCTCGAGACGAGGCGCGGTCGCTCGTCGGGTTTGGCGAGGGGCTCGGGGCGTATCCGAAATGGCCGCTCGCGATCGGAGAGACCGGCACGATGCTGGGTGCGTCGGCCGAGATCATCCTCGCCGACGCCACCGCGCGCGGAGTACCCGGTGCCGGCGGCGACCTCGCGTACGCGCAGCTGCGCGCCGCTGCCATGGATCCGGATGCGCCGGCCGCGAGTCGCGGTGGTCGGGGCGACGTCGTGCCGTACATGAAGTACGGCTACGTGCCGCGCTCGATCGCCAGCTCGGTCAGCGAGACCACCGAGTATGCTCACGACGACTTCGCGCTCGCTCAGCTCGCGGGCGCGCTCGGCAACACTGCAGATCACGATGCGTTGCTCGCCCGCAGTCTCGGCTGGCGTTTGCTCTACGATCCGTCGGTCGGTTATCTCCGCGGGCGCAACGAGGACGGCACGTTCCCGACCGATCCGTTCGATCCCGGCGCGTCGAGCGATGACTATCGCGAAGCGAACGCGCGGCAATCGCTGTGGATGACCGGCCTGCACGATCCGGACGGCCTCGCGCAGCTGCTCGGCGGCACCGACGCGGCGGTGGCGACGCTGTCCGACCTGTTCGAGCAGACGAAGGTCGATGCCGAGACCTCGGATCCGTCGGCGGCCAACTTTCCGCGACCGTACTACTGGGCCGGCAACGAGCCCGATCTCAACGCCGCGTTCCTGTTCGCGCAGTGGGGGCGGCCCGATCTGACGGCGCAATGGACGCGGTGGGTGCTCGACACGGTCTACACCGACCAACCCGACGGCGTGCCCGGCAACGACGACGGCGGCACGATGGGCGCGTGGTACGTGCTCGCGTCGATCGGGATCTACCCGGTCGCCGGCACCGATACGTGGGTGATCGGTACGCCGCGGTTCCCGCGCGTGCGGATCGACGTCGGCGGACACGAGCTCGTGATCGAAGCCGATGGCGTCGGCGATGCGCCGGCCTACGTCCACGACATCGAGATCGACGGCGTGGCTGTCGCCGGCCCGTACCTCACGCAGGCGCAGCTCGCCGGCGCGTCGCGCATCTCGTTCCTGATGACGCAGCAGCCATAACACCGTCGCTCGCCTTCCATGCCGTGCGGGCTCCGGCATACCTTTGCGGTCATGAAGTCTTCGATCGTTCTGGCGCTGTGCGCCGCGTGCTCGAGCTCGCCGGCGCACCCCGAGACCACCGCGACGGCGCCCGCGTTCACGCCGACGGCGTTCGCGGTCAAGGTCGCAGGCACCGGTCGCCCGGTGATCCTGATCCCGGGCCTCGCGTGCGGTGGCGACGTGTGGGACGGCACGGTCGCGCATCTCGGCGGCAAGGTTCAGACCCACGTCGTGACGCTCGCCGGCTTCGCGGGCCAGCCGGCGATTCCGCCGCCGTTCTTGTCCACCGTGCACGATCAGCTCGTCGAGTACATCAAGGCGAACAAGCTCGTCCATCCGATCGTGATCGGCCACAGCCTCGGTGGCGTGATGGCGCTGTGGCTCGCCGAAACCGATCCGGATGTCGCCGCGGTGATCGACGTCGATGGCCTGCCGTTCCTCGCGGCCACGGCCGACGAGGCGGTGACGGTCGACAAGGCGAAGGCCGGCGCGACGCAGATGCAGCAGCAGATCACAGCGATGCCTGCCGGCGCGCTACCGAAGATGATGCGGCAGTTCATGACCAGTATGATCACGAAGCCGGCTGACCTCGATCGCGTGATGGTGGACGTCGAGAAATCGGATCCGACGACGATCGGCCAGGCGTTCTACGATCTGTTCACGCTCGACCTGCGACCGCAGCTCGCGATGATCAAGGTGCCGTTGCTGATCGTCGCCGCCGGAGACAACGGCGAGCACTCCGACATGACGCCGGCACTCTGGCACAAGCAGATCGATGCGATCCCGCACGTCGACCTCCAGGTCGTCCCGGGTGCGAAACACTTCGTGATGCTCGACGCGCCGGACGCGTTCTACGCGCTGGTCGACGGGTTCCTCGCGAAGGCCCCGTAGCTATCGGGCGTTCGCGATTGGTCGCCGGTGCGCGCCGGCTTGACCTACAATGGGCCGCATGAGGGCCACGACGTGGGTAGTCGTCCTGATGGAAGAGCACGCATCCCGAAGTGTTCGGCACGCAGGATCTGTCGTTCGACGAGCTCGTCAGTCGCGATGTCGAGTTCGCGACCGCGATCAAGCGTGCCGCCGCGAATGCGATCGTGTTCGGGCCGGTCGTCGCCGGCGTCGACGGCATGACGTCGCTCGACGACTATACGAACCTCGCCGCGACGAACCCGTACGCGACGACGAACATCGATGCGATCTCGTATTATCTCGCGCACGTCGCGACCGCATCGAGTCAAGCCGGCCTGCGCTTGCTCGACGTGCTCGATCTCCACTACTACAACGACGCCAAAGACAAAGCGGGCACGGAGAAGACCGACGCGGAGTGCGCACAGGGACCGCGCGATTACTGGGACCCGACCTATTCCACGGTCGACACCTCGTTCGACGACTACATCACAGGCTGGAAGCCGCGCGTCCTGATCCCGCGGATGGAGGCATCGATCGCCGCGAACTACGCGGGCACCGACCTCGCGTTCACCGAATACAACAACGGCTGCGAGCAATCGATCGGCGGCGGCGTCGCCGAGGCCGATACGCTCGGTGTGTTCGGGCAATACGGCGTGTTCGCCGGGACCGCGTGGCCTCTGCACAGCGCCGCGCCCGGCGGTAACTGGCTGGTCGGCGCGTTCGACGCCTATCGCAACTACGACGGTCACGGCGCGAAGGTCGGCTCGCTCGCCGCCTCGTCGACCTCGAGCGACGTCGCCAGCGTCGCGGTCTACGGGTTCGTCGCTCCGAACGGCGCGACCGGCGCCCAGGTCGTGGCGATCAACCGCACCGACGCCGCGGTCACCGTCGAGGTTCGCCTATCGAACGCGTGCACGCTGACGCTCGCGCAGCCCTACCAGCTGACCTCGGCGAGCGCGGCGCTCACATCGGTGGGGCCGCCGATCGCGATCACCGGCAACGCGTTCGGCTACACGCTGCCGGCGATGAGCGTGACGACGTTCGCGCTCACGCCGTAGCTACATGCAGCTGCGAGTCGCGGTCCAGATGTCGGTCGAGCCCGAGCGATCGGTCGAGTACAGCACCGTGCTGCCGTCCTCGCTCAGATCCGCGTCGTCGTCATTGTTGTTCGTCTCGAGCGCCGGGACCGCGACGGGCACGGAAAAGTTGTCGGCGCGTGCCGCGCGGGTCGAGATGAACAGGTCGTAGCCGCCGACATCGGGCGTGCGCTCCGAACCGAGCATCACGGTGAGCCCATCCGCCGAGATCGTCGCGCCGCGATCGGAGGCGGTGCTGTTGACCGCGCGCAGGTCGGTGACCGTGAACGGGTCGGCGGTCGTAGCCCGGGTCGCGAGATAGAGATCGTCGCTGCCGAGTCCCCCCGCGCGATCCGAGCGCAACACCATCGTCAAGCCGTCGGCGGTGATCGCCGGCGTGTCGTCGTTCGCAGACGAATTCAGCTCCGTGACCGGTGACGCGGCGCCGAACGCATCGCCGATCGCGGGCCGAGTCGCGACGAAGATGTCGAGCGTGTCATCCGACGAGGCCATCGTGCTCGAAAAGTACAGCGTCAGCGCGTCGTGCGTCAGTGCGGGCCCATATTCGTCTCCGCTGGTGTTCAGCTCCGCGACGTTCGCGATCTGACCGAACGCGTCCGCGGTCGACGCGCGTGTCGCGCGATACAGGTCGAAGCCACCGCGGCCGCCGGCGCGATCACTCGAGAAGAATAGCTCGAGCCCGTTCGGGCTCAGGTCGGCGGCCCACTCGGTGCTCGCCGAGTTGACCGCGTCGAGCGGCGTCGGCGTTCCGAATGGTCCGTAGGCGCACGTCGGTGCGTCGCCGAGCATGGCGCCGCCGTCGCGATCGGCGAAATCGATGCGGCCGCACGCGGCTACCCAAAACCCGAGCATGGCGCAGCGGACCATCATGCCGCGGACAACGTTCTTAGGAACACCTCGGTCTCGTGGAGCAATCGCGGCAAGGATGCGACCAGCTCGTGGCCGTCGTCGAGCTCGACCAGCCGTGCGGTCGCGCAGCCGGCGACGAACGCTCGAGACGAGCCGATCGCGACGACGTCGTCACGCGTGCCGTGCAGCACCAACGTCGGCACCGTCACGCGCGGAAACCCGACGTCGATCGCGGCGGCATCCTCGACGAAGCCGAAGTCGACCCGGGCCGGCGCGTTCGTCGTGTAATCTGTGACCTCGCGCCAGCCGGTGCGTTGCCAGTCGTCCCACGCCGGCCCGAGCGTGTCGCGCCAGCGAGCGGCGAGTTGAAACGCCGGCGCGAGCAAGACGAGCCCGATCACGCGCGGATCGCGCTCGGCAACGCGAGCGGCAGCCAGGCCACCGAGGCTCGAGCCGATCAAGATCGCCCCGTCGCCCAGCTCGCCGCACACCTTCTCGATCATCGCGGAGAGCCGGAGATGCTCGAGCGATGGCACGCGCAGGTCGAGACGCTCGAGCTCGACGCCTCGTTCGGCGAAGTGGCGCGCGAACGCCACGCCCTTCGTCGAGGCTGGACCCGACGCGAAGCCGTGGAGATACAAGACGCGCATCTCCGCAGCATAACCGTTGTAGTGTGCCGGCGGACCAAGCCAGGCGATGAACGAAGCCGATCTCAAGTTCGCGGTGGTCGCGCTCTCGGCGATGTTCTTCGTGATCGATCCGATCGCGAACGTGCCGGTCTACCTGACGATCACGAGCTCGTTCGGCGAGGACCAGCGCAAGCGGATCGCGGCGCGCGGCGCGTTTGCGGCCTGGGTGCTGCTCTGCGTGTTCGCCGCTGCCGGCGGGCTGATCTTTCAAGCCTTCGGGATTTCGCTCGGCGCGTTCAAGATCGCAGGCGGCCTCATGTTGTTGCTGATGTCGATCGACATGATGCGAGCGCAACCATCGCGCACGCGAACCTCGAGCGAAGAGCAAGCCGAGAGCCGGGAACGCGAAGACATCGCGATCTTTCCGCTCGCGACGCCAATGCTCGCCGGACCAGGCGCGATCGCGACCGTGATGGTGCTGATGAGCCGCGCCGCGTGGCATCCGATCGCGACGATCTCGGTGTTCACCGCGGTCACGCTGACCTGCGGCGCGTCGTGGCTGTTGATGCGCAGCGCAGCCCACGCCGAACGCTGGCTACCGAAGACGCTGTTGCGCGCGCTCGAGCGCGTCATGGGCTTGTTGCTCGCGGCGGTCGCGGTCGAGTTCGTCGCCGGCGGCGTCCACGACATGATCCGGTTGTACGGTGGGTAACCCGGAGGAGACCGGAGCCCGGAGGCAAACGGTCGTCTGAGCGGCAGGCCTCTTACTGCTGCACGTACTCGTCGGCGCCGATATCGCTCGCCGAGCCGTTGGGTCGCGCGTCGCCGTCGAAGTCGATCGCATTCGTCGACGCGGGATCGGCCCTGTCGATCGCGGGTGAGCCTGCGCCGAGATGGAAGTTGGTGGCGCCGACGAACTGCGGGTCTCCGACGAGGTTGTTGTTCCCGGCCAGCAAGAGCGTGTCGGCCAGTGAGTAGTTCGCCGCACAGGTGGTGCTGACCGCGTTGCCCGCGAAGATCGAATCGGCGAGCGTCCCGCCGAGACCACACTCGGCACCGGGATCGACGCTGAGGTCACCGCCGGCTTGATTCTCCGCGACCGTGTTGAACGCGAACCGGTTCGTCGAGCCGATCGAGGCGTTCAGCAGATCTACCCCGGACGCCTTGGTCGTCGCCCCGCCGTTGAGCGTGATGAAGCTGTTCGTGATGTCGTAGAGCGCGGAGGCGCTGACTCGGATTCCGCCGCCGGCGTTGTTCGTGATCTGCGAACGCTCGATGACCAGCATGCCGCCCGCGACCATCACGGCCGGCTCCGCCGCGCCGCTGCCGTGAACGATCGACTGGACCAACTGGACGGTGCTGCTGCCAGCGCAATCGATCGCGCCGGTCTTGCTCGACTGGATGTCGACGTTGTAGAGCGCGAGTGAAGCACCGCCTTGAATGCGGACGTCCTCGGTCGACGCCTCGGCGAACGTGACGCCTTCGACGACCACCGAGCCGGTGCGGACCTCGATCACGTGATCGTACGTGCCACCGTCGCTCGTGAACAGGAACGTCGCGTTGCCGCCGGGGCCGGCCACGTTGCCGCTCGTCTTGGCACCCGCACCCGAGATCAGCACGTTCGCTGGACCTTCGATGATGAACGAGTCGGAGTACGTGCCGTCGCCGACCGCGATCGCATAGCGCGTGGCATCGACGAGCGTGATCGCGTGCGACACGGTTGCGCACGGATCGGCCTGATCGCACGTCGCGTTGTCGACACCTGCGGCCGTGACGAACAGCGAGGAGCTCGCGGCGATACACGTACCGGTCGACTCCGAGCACACTCCGCTGGCGCACTCGATATCGCCGAGACACCCGCGGCAGGCGCCGGTCGTGGCGCAAACCGGCGTCGCGCCGTTGCACATCGAGTTGTCCGTGCACGCTGGTACGATCGAGTCGCTGCCGGTCCCGCCATCGCCGAGCGACGCGGAGGTCACGCACGTGTCGGACAGCGGATCGCAGACCAGGCCGCTCGGGCACGTGCCGTCGATCGAGCACGGGGCTCCCGCGGCGGGTACGCCGCTGTAGCACCCGCACACCACCGCGAGTCCGACGAGGACAGCCCTCACCGTGCCACGATAACACGGGACGAGGTGGCGATTCGCAACTACCAAAGCGTGGCATGCTCCACAGCCATGAAACGGATCTTGTTGTTAGTCCTCGCGCTCGGGGCGTGTGGTCAAAGCGCAGAACCCAAGACCGCCGCCATGGCGCCGAAGTCGTGCGACAACGTCGCCGATCACGTCGTCTCGCTGATGTCAGCGTCGGCGAAATCTCCGGAAGATGTCGATCCATTCCGCCGGATCATCGCGAAGCGCTGCAGCGAAGACGCGTGGAGCGCAGACGCGCAGCAGTGCATGCTGTCGATCAAGTCGCTCGACGAAGGCAACGCGTGCGAGAAGCAGCTGACCGAGGCGCAGGCAAAGGCGTTCGAGGCCGACACGCAGACGGCCGCTGCCAAGCTCGGCGGTAGCGCGCCGCCGCCGCCGAGCGCCGCTACCGCACCCGGTGATCCGCCGGCGGCACAACCGGCGATGGCCAAGCACAAAGCGGCGAATAGCAGCGACCCCGACGAAGGCGGCGACTGAGCTGGCGAGCGAGGAGCCGTGCGAGCGGTCGAGATGATCGTCGCAACGATCGCCGCGACGGGTTGTGCGGCGTCGCACGTACAGGCTCCGCGGGTGCCGCGGACGCGACCGACGATCGCCGTGCTCGGGATCGAGGCGGCCGACCGAGACGCTGCGGTCGCGCGCGAGCTCACCGCGGCGTTGCGCGCCGAAGCCGCATCGCCTCGATCGCGCTATGCGTTGGCGCCACATCGCGAGCGCGAGCTGGCGGAGATGAAGGACCTCGCGAACTGCGCGAACGAGTCGGCATCGTGTATGGCGGACATCGGCGCCGACCTCGAGGTCGACTTCATGATCTACGGTCGGCTCGACCACGGCACCGTCAAGCTCGAGCTTATGGATGTGGCCAAACGGTTCAATCGACGCGCCATCACGGTGCCGATCGCACCCGCCGGGCCGCTCTACGCGCGGCTCGGCGCCACCGTCGATTGAACCGCGTCGCCATGCGGCGTCGCTGCTGGCGGCGGGCAAGCCGCCACCGTCGATCGAACCGCGCCGCCATGCGGCGTCGCTGCCGGCGGCGGGCAAGCCGCCACCGTCGATCGAACCGCGCCGCCATGCGGCGTCGCTGCCGGCGGCGGGCAAGCCGCCACCGTCGATCGAACCGCGCCGCCATGCGGCGTCGCTGCCCCCGCCGTCGAGTAATCCTTTCGCGCGCTGACGCTAGCGTGCTAGGTCTGGCGCTATGTCGGCCGTCGCGCGAGCGCTGTTTTCGTACCGCCCATACTGGGCGGAGCGATTCGGTACGGCGACGTTCCTGCCGACGACCCGCGCCGAGCTGGACGAGCTTGGCTGGGATAGCTGCGACATCATCCTCGTCACCGGCGACGCGTACATCGATCATCCGAGCTTCGGCATGGCGCTGGTCGGACGCTTGCTCGAGTCGCACGGCTTTCGAGTCGGCATCCTCGATCAACCCGGGTGGCGAGACCCGGATACGTTTCGCGCGCTCGGTCCGCCAAATCTATTTTGGGGCGTGACCGCCGGCAACATGGATTCGATGGTCAATCGCTACACCAGCGATCGCAAAGTGCGCTCGGACGACGCCTACTCGCCCGATGCGCGCGCCGGCCTGCGCCCCGACCGGTCGGTGCTGGTCTATACGCAGCGCTGTCGCGAAGCGTTCCCGGATCAGCCGACGCCGGTCGTGATCGGCGGCATCGAAGCGAGCCTGCGACGAATCGCGCACTACGACTACTGGTCGGACAAGGTGCGGCGCTCGGTGCTCGCGGAGTCGCGCGCGGACTTGCTCGTCTACGGCAACGCCGAGCGCGCGATCGTCGAGCTCGCTCATCGCCTCGCAGCGGGCACGCCGATCGGCGAGGTCCGCGATCTGCGCGGCACGTCGTATCTCATGCCGGCGGGCGCGAAGACCGGCGACTGGGTCGAGGTCGACTCGTCGACCGTCGACGCGCCGGGCAAGGTCGATCCGCCGCGCGATCCGTATGCGACGGAGGACGAGCGCAAGGCGGCACCGTGCGCGACCGGACAAACCTCCGCACCCGCGCCGCTCGTCCAGCTGCGCCCGCGCAAGGTCGATCGTGCACGCCAAGTCATCAGGATGCCGAGCTTGGAGCAGGTCACTGCGGATCCGGTGCTGTACGCACACGCGTCGCGCATCCTTCACCTCGAGTCGAATCCGGGCAACGCGCGCGCCCTCGTGCAACGCCACGCCAAGACCGACGTCTGGATCAACCCGCCGCCCGAGCCCCTGACCACGCCGGAGATGGACGCGCTCTACGAGCTGCCTTTCCAGCGCATCCCGCACCCGCGACATCAGGCCGCGAAGATCCCCGCGTTCGAGATGATCAAGCACTCGGTGACGATCCTGCGCGGCTGTTTCGGCGGCTGCAGCTTCTGCTCGATCACCGAGCACGAGGGCCGGATCATTCAGAGCCGCTCGGAGCAGTCGATCTTGCGCGAGGTCGCACAGATCCGCGACAAGGCGCCCGGGTTCACCGGCAACATCAGCGACCTCGGTGGCCCGACCGCGAACATGTATCGGATGGCGTGCAAGAGCCGGGAGATCGAGGCCGCTTGCCGCAAGCCGTCGTGCGTGTTCCCCGACATCTGCGACAACCTCGGCACCGATCACACGCCGCTCGTGTCGCTCTATCGCAAGGCGCGCGCGATTCCGGGCGTGAAGCGGATCTTCATCGCATCCGGCGTGCGCTACGACCTCGCGGTCCGCTCGCCCGAATGGATCCGCGAGCTCGCGCAGCACCACACCGGCGGCTACTTGAAGATCGCGCCCGAGCATACCGAACAGGGCCCGCTCGAGCACATGATGAAACCGGGCATCGGCGCGTACGATCGCTTCAAAGAGTTGTTCGACCGATACTCGAAGGAAGCCGGGAAAGAGCAGTACTTGATTCCGTACTTCATCGCCGCGCACCCGGGCACGACGGATGAAGACATGTTGAACCTCGCGCTCTGGCTCAAGCGCAACGGCTTCCGACCAGACCAAGTGCAAGCCTTCCTGCCGTCGCCGATGGCTAGCGCGACCGCGATGTATCACACGGGGTTCTCCCCGCTGCGCTCGCTCAAGGCCAGGCGGCGCGTCCACGTCGTCAAAGACCTCGCGCAACGCCGGCTACACAAGGCGTTCTTGCGCTACCACGATCCGAACAACTGGCCGATGCTGCGCGACGCTCTGCAGCGCATGGGTCGCGCCGACCTCATCGGCGGCGGCAAGAACCACCTCGTGCCGGCGTGGCAACCCACTCACACTGGCTCGGGCGCGAACGCAAGCCGTGGCCAGTCGCGCGATGGCGCCGACGGCGGCGGCGAAGGTCACCGACGCAAGATCCGCAAGGGCACCGCGTTGACCCAGCACACGGGTTTGCCACCGCGCAAGCACCGCTGATCGCACGAACTAACGCGCGGCGCACGGCGCATCCGAGCGTTGCCCGTCGGCCGCCCGGATTATTGACTGAACGTTCGTTCGATAAATGTCTGAAAGCCATGAAAGATACGACGCGCGTGAGGGGTCGTCCAGGTCTCGAGCAAGAAACCGCGTGACAGCGCCGAAGCTGCGAGCTACAACACAAATAGAATGAATGTTCATTCGATAAAATACGCAACGGGTCGGACCGCAACGGGTCGGACCGCAACGGGTCGGACCGCAACGGGTCGGACCGCGACGGGTCGGACCGCGACGGGTCGGACCGCGACGCGGCGGACCGCGACGGGGCGGACCGCGACGACTAGAGCGCGAGCGACGGCGGAGCGAGTGAGCCCGGCAACGCGAGGACGACCGCGGGTCGATGACAAGCGGCGGCGGATCTTGGATGCGGCGCTGCGCGTGTTTGCCGACCGCGGCTATCACGGCACGGCGGTGCCCGAAGTGGCAGAGGCTGCGACGGTTTCGACCGGGACCCTCTATCACTACTTCGCTTCGAAAGAGCGGCTGGTCAACGAGGTGTATCGCGATGCGAAGACCAGGCTCGCGACGGCGCTGCTCGGTGATCTGCCCGCGCCCGACCCTTATCAGCTCGACGCTGGCGAGGCGTGGTTCGCCGAGCTGTGGCGCCGGCTCGGAGCCTTCGCGGGCCGCGAGCCCGATGCGTTTCGGTTTCTAGAGATGCAAGACCACGCGCCGTACCTCGACGCCGAGAGCAAACAACTCGAGATCTCGGTGCTCGCTCCGCTGGTGCTCGTTGGTAACCGACTGAGCGCGCGCGGCGACGACGCGCTGCCGGTCGATGTCGCGATCGCGCTGTTGTGGGGCGCGTTCGTCGGTCTCGTCAAGGCGAGCCGGCTTGGCTATCTGAAGCTCGACGCGAAACGGCTCGAGCGCGCGGGTGTTGCGTGCTGGCGAATGCTCGCTCCGCAGCTGCCGCGCGCGACCGGCCGCAGTAGTTCCGCACAACCTCGTAAAGGATGATCGCATGACCCAACTCGCTACGTCCCATGTCACCACCGCTCGCCCGCCGTTTACCCTCGATGCGCTCGCGCGGCTGTCACACGACGCGCTCGATGCGCTCTATCGCAGCGCATCGGTGTCGACGACCATGCGTGCCGCCGATGGTGCGCTCGTCGGGCGCATGCTCGCGGTCAAGGGCTTACCGGCTGCGCTCGCGAAGCCGTTGCGACGCTGGACCGGATCGCCGTCGTTCGTGTGGGAGGGCAAGTCGTTCGCGTCGACCAGCGATACCCGCGGGACCGGGATCAACCGCGTGAATGGCGCGGCCGTGCTCGGCCGCCAAACGCTGTTCGCGTTCGATACATCGTTCGGCCCGTCCGCGATCGACGGCAAGCCGACGCTGATCCTCGACTACGACCTCGCGGTCAACCCGAGCTACATCCGCCACGTTCACGACGAAATTCGTGAGGTCTCGCCCGGGGTGTTCCTCGGCCCGGCGATGTGGAAGACCGCGACGAGCAAGCGCATGGTGCTGTGGTTCGCACTCGACGCCGCGCGCGCGGCGCGGTCGAGGCCGTCGTGACCCCTGGCTCCGCGCTCGACTCGGCACGTGCCGGCCGGTCGAGGTCATCGTGAGCCAGGGCCACGCGCTGTGCGCGGTGCGTGTCGTTCCGTCGAGGACGTCGTGACCATCGCGGTCCAGGGCTACGACCATCTGCTGATCACTGGCGCCGCCGGAGCGATCGGTAGTGCGCTCGCCCGCGCGATGCACGCAGCATGGCCGCGCTGCGAGCTCGCGCTGATCGATCGCGATGGCGACGCACTGGCGGCTCTCGCGCGAGAGCTCGGCGGGCGAGCGAGCGTTCACGCTGGGGATCTACGCGACCTCGACGCGCTGCCAGCGATCGTCGCCGCGATCGAGCAGACGGCGCCGGTCGACGGACTCATCAACTGCGCCGGCGTCATGAAGGTGCAACACGTCTCGACGTGGCGGTGGAGCGACGCTCGCGACCTGATGACGATCGACCTGCTTGCTCCGCTGCGGCTGCAGGATCTCGTCGTGCGCGGCATGATCGAGCGCCGTCGGGGCGTGATCGTCAACGTCGCCAGCATGGCGGGGCGAGTGCCACTACGCGGCGCCGCGTACTACGGCGCATCGAAGGCGGGGCTCGCGATGGCCTCCGAGATCGCGCGTGCGGATCTCGCGCCGCACGGCGTGCGCGTCGTCACGGTGTATCCTGGGCCGGTCAAGTCAGCGCTGGAAGCGGGCGCGCGCGCGGCCTGGGGCGGCGGCGGCATCTTGGGACGCCTCGCCCGCAGCGGTGAACCGGACGAGCTCGCGCGCCGGATCATGAGGGCGATCGCAGTCGATGCGCCGCGCGTGATCTATCCGCGGCTCTATCGCGCAGGATGGGCCGCCACGAACCTCGCGAGCTGGTTTGCGCTGTCGTACGGCCCGCCGCCGATCGCTTGATCGCGCGCGCCGGTGGCTGCCGCGGGCTCGCAGCGATCCCGATCGCGCGCGCCGGTGGCTGCCGCGGGCTCGCAGCGATCCCGATCGCGCGCGCCGGTGGCTGCCGCGGGCTCGCAGCGATCCCGATCGCGCGCGCCGGTGGCCGCCGCGGGCTCGCAGCGATCTCGATCGCGCGCATTGCCGGCGCGATCGCTGATCACGGGCTGCGGCGGCCCTTCGCGATCTCGGCGCGGTCGCTGATCACGGGCTGCGGTGGCCTCCGCGATCTCGGCGCGATCGCTGATCACGCGCTGCGGTGAGCTCCGCGATCTCGGCGCGATCGCTGATCACGCGCTGCGGAGGCTTCCGGCGTCTCGACGCGATCGCTGATCGTACGCGCCGTCGACCGCCGCGGTGTCGGAGCTCTCGTTGATCGAGCCGGACTCGAGCGCGACGGCATGCGAGCCTCCCGGGAGCGAGTCTCGAGATCGGCTTGACCGCGCAGGTGCTTGATTGCTTGACGTGGCCGGCGGACATCAGCGCACATCGGGCCTGTCTTGCCCGAGATCCGCTTGATATCCTCGGGCCTTCGCATGGGAGAACCCTTCGCAACGCCCGAGGACGACGATGGGGTCGCCCTCGGGAGCGTGCTCGACGGCCGTTACCGCATCGATGAGGTGATCGGCATCGGCGGCATGGGCCGGGTCTATCGCGGCGAGCACACCGGCATCGGCCGCGCCGTCGCGATCAAGGTGCTCCACGCGGATCTCGGCCGCAACAAGGAGGCCGCACAGCGGTTCCAGCGCGAGGCGCTCGCGTCAGGTCGGCTCGATCATCCGAACATCGTCGGAGTCAGCGACTTCGGCACGATCGAGCACGTCGGGCTCTACCTCGTGATGGAATCTCTCGAGGGCGAGCCGCTGGGCGATCGCCTCACCCGCGAGCGCACGATCCACTGGCTCGAAGCGATCGAGATCGCGCGCTACGTGCTGACCGGCCTGCGCCATGCCCACGATCGCGGCGTCGTCCATCGCGACATCAAGCCGGACAACATCTTTCTCGCGCGCAAGGACGGCGATCAGATCATCAAGATCCTCGACTTCGGGATCGCGAAGCTCTACGCCGGGTCGACCGAGGATCCCGCGATGACACGCGCCGGGCTGACGGTCGGGACGCCCGCGTACCTGTCGCCGGAACAAGCGGTCGGCGGCTTGATCACACCGGCCTCGGATCTCTATTCGATGAGCATCGTGCTGTACGAGATGCTGACCGGCCGCGCGCCGTTCGAGGACAAAGATCCGCTCGCGATGCTGACCGCGCACGTCAGCCGCGAGCCGCCCGCGATGAGCGACATCGCACCTGCCATCCAACTACCGCCAGGGCTCGAGGATGTCGTGCGCCGCGGCATGGCGAAGATGGCGGCGGAACGGACGAGCTCCGCGATCGAATACATCGCTGAGCTCGACGCGGTCGTCGAGGCCGCCGGGTTCGCGCGGCCCAACCGCGACGCGCGCGAAGCCAGCGGCTCGCGCACGAGGGCGACCGCGACTCCCGCGGCCGCGGTGCCGGCGGTGGCGCCGGTCGAGCCCGCGCCGGCTGCGCGTGCCCAGACCGCCCCGGTGCGCGCGCCGGTCGGCGAGTCGGTCTCGAAGAAGCAGTTGGTCGTCGGCGGCATCGTGCTCGTGCTCGCGCTGTTGTTCGCGCTGATCTTGCTCGCGTGGCGCAACGGTCGCACGCAGCACCCCACGCCGGCCGACGGTTCGGCGGCTCCGATCGCGAGTGTCCCGGCTTCAGCTCCGTCGAGCGATGCCGAGCGCGAGCTGCGCATGAAGGCCGCGCTGCACGATCTCGAGGACAGCAAGTCGTGCGCCGACAAGAGAGCCGCGGTCGCGACGCTCGACGAGCTCGCCGATGCGCGCGCGGTCCCCTCGCTGAGGGCGCGTGCCAAAGATGCGTGCGTGAAGACCGAGGTCGAAGCGTTGCTCAAGAAGCTGACAACGCCAAAGTAGGCGTCGGCTCACGCGCTCGCGGTCTTCCAGTCCTTCTTCGAGAACGTGTCGAAGTCGATGACGAGCGCGATCGCCTTGTCGTCGGCATCGACCGCCCAATACGCCGTGTACTCGCCGTTGCCGGGGGCGAGCGCGAGCGCGCGCCGGCCATCGATCAGCGGGATCTCGGTCGGCTCGAGCCCGGCGACGGCCGGGACCGCGAGCACGCCGGTCGCTGCGCCGGTGTCGACGGTGCGGGCTCGCCCCGCGCCGGCAGCACCGCCGGACGGCGGTGCGGTTGGATCGACGAGCGCGATCCAACCACTCGTCACCGGAACGCGGGGCAGATCATCGGGCGACCTCGGCGGCTTCTGACCTCTGTAGTGCGCGACCGTCCAGCGCGCGATCGGCGGCCGGCCGACGTGCACGACGACGGCAGCGAGGCGCTGCTTCGCACCGTCGATCGAGCCCCGACCATCGGTCGCGATCGACGTCATCGCGCGAAACATGCCGGTGCCGACCGGGCGATCGAACACGCGCCAACTCTTCGGCACGGCGGGGTCGCCGATCGCGATCGCGCCCGAGCTGACCGGCAGCGCGGTCGTGAGCCATTTCACATCGATCTTGTAAGCGCCGAACTTTTCGCCGTAGCGGAGCAGGCGGGCGACATCGCGCGGTGCCGCGAGCTCGTCGCGTTGCGCGGGGGGCGGCGGTGGTGCGGGCGGCGCCGGCGTCGTGACCCGAGTCGACTTCGGCTTTGCGACGCGCTTGGCCGCCGGCGTCGTGGCCCGAATCGACTTCGGCTTTGCGACGCGCTTGGCCGCCGGCTCTTTCGCCGCCGCCTTCGGTCTCGACTTGGCCTTCGTCTTCGCCACGCGCGAAACCTAACACGCCGGGTAGATCGTCCGCCTACACCACGCGTTGACACGCGACATGAAGCCGTATTGGACACTGCTCGCATTGGTCGGCTTGGGTGGAACGTCATTCGCGGATGACGATGCGCGGCCCGTCGCCACCGGCGAGCTCAGCTATGTCCGTGACTCGGTGCGCGGCGTCGCGCAGGACTACTTGGTGCTGCCGTCGGGCGGTGAGCTCGTCGGCGACATGAAGTTCGTCATGGCGGATCCGCTGCTCGGCGGCAAGGGGCTGCAGTTCACCGACCTCGCCTTGTTCGAGCTCGCCGGCCGCTGGTCGTTCGGCAAACAGCTCGAGCTCGCCTCGCACGTCGCATTCTTGGCGAAGCAGCCGTCGTATACCGACGAGAAGACCTGGCAGAGCGTCGATGTCGTGGGCCGCGCCGGCATCGGGCATCACGGCGCGCTCGCGTTGTCAGGCGCGGGTGGCCATCTGATGGATCACGATGGCGAGTGGCTGCGCCAGGGCCTCGACCTCGAGTGGAAGAAGACGATCGATCGCGAGTTCCTCTCGTTCGACATGCACGGCGGCGTCGATAGCATCGAGCTCGTGACGCCGGGACAACAAGCGGCGTACCTCAGCGAGGCCAGCGTCGCGGCGGCCGCGCTGTTTCGCGAGCCGAGCGGACATTGGGGCGCGTGGATCGGTTTGTCCTATGCGCTGCCGTTCGCTCATCACGGCATCGATCCGACGAGTCAGCTCGCGCTCGATCCGCAGCCCCGCCTCGATTTCCACATCGGCACCGCGCTGTCGCTCGTGGACAACTGGGACTTGTTCGTCGACTTTGCGGTCATCGATCGCGGCGACCTGTCGAACCCGGCGACCCGGTTGCCGATCCTCGACGGCGGGTTCGACCAGCGCCAGCTCGTGCTCGGGGTGACCCGCCACTTCGCGGGCGCTACGAGAAATCGCTACCAGTACGCGATGGCGGAGTAGACCTCGGTACCCGGGTGGGTAGATGCGTACTCAGCCCTACTCGACTGGCGAACGCTTACATATCGAGGATCATGGACAAGTGTGCCGCGCCCCGACGTGAGGGTGACCTGGCGCGGGCTTCGCACATGGCGGCGGCATGGACGTCATCGACCGCCAAACTGCGCGAGATCAGCTGATTTCTGACTACGTCGGCATGGCGCGCAACATCGCGCTGAAGATGGCGCGCCGCTATCCAGCGCACGTCGACCGCGACGACATCGTGGCGGCCGCGATGCTCGGCCTGACCGAGGCGGCGAGCCGGTTCGACGAGTCGCGACGCGAGCCGTTCATGTCGTTCGCCGAACGCCGAGTCCGTGGCGCCGTGATCGACGAGCTGCGCCGCGGCGACGTGTTGACCCGCAATGCTCGCAAGCTCGCGCGCAAGGTCAACGCCGCTCGGCGCGATCTCGAGCAGCGCGGGATCGAGGCGACCGACGAGCTCGTCGCCGAGGCCTGCGGCGTATCGCTCGAGGAATTCGTCACCGACATCAAGCCACGCGTCACCGTCGAACATAAGGGTCTCAACGGGACGCTGGTCGCGACCGAGCCTCGCCAGGATGCGCAGTTGATCGAGCAGCGCGAACGCCAAGACGTCAAGGACGCGATGGGCGAGCTCCCGGCGCGCGAGTTGACTTGCTTGGAGCTGCACTACTTCGAGGACCGGCCGTACTACGACATCGGACGGTCGATCGGTGTCACGCCAGCTCGGGTCTATCAGCTCTGCAGTCGCGCGCTCGAACGCGTGCGCACCACGCTCGCGCACGCGGCCTAGAGATTTGCTGACCGCATCGTTGTTCAACGGGTATGCGATCACCCACCGCGGTAACAAAATACCCGGGGTGCTATCCCAGTGCTAACCATGCGAATCTAAGCTTGATTCAGTCATGTCCGCGCGATCATTCGATCGCCCTTACAAGTGGATCAAGCGCCAATCAAATCCGGAGAGTGGCCCAGCGCTCGCACTATCACTCCGCATGATGGATGTCGAGTTGGCAACCTGGCGCACGCAGTTCGCCCCCGAGATCGTAGGCGAGTCTGCTCCGATCGTGGAAGCGCTCGATACCATCCATCGCGTCGCCGCGACCGAATGCAGCATCTTGATCACTGGCGAGACCGGCACGGGCAAGGAGTTGTTCGCGCGTGCGGTGCATCGCGGTTCGGGCCGCCGTAACAAGCCGTTCATCCCGGTCAACTGCGCGGCGATCCCCGACACGCTGCTCGAGACCGAGCTGTTCGGACACGTCAAGGGTGCGTTCACCGGCGCGATGACAGCGCGCGCGGGTCGGTTCCAGAGCGCGCACGGCGGGACGATCTTTCTCGACGAGATCGGTGACCTGCCGCTGTCGGCGCAAGCGAAGTTGCTGCGCGTGCTCGAGGAGCATGTCGTCGCGCCGGTCGGCTCGGACACCGACATCCCGGTCGACGTTCGCATCGTCGCGGCGACCCACCGCAACCTCGAGGACATGGTCGCCCAGGGCAAGTTCCGCGCGGATCTCTATTTCCGCCTCGCGGTCGTCCCGCTTCACCTCCCGGCGTTACGCGACCGCGGCGATGATCTCGACCTGATCGCCGATCTCTGTGTCGCGCGGGCAAAGCAGCGGATGGGTCGCGCGGTCGAAGGTCTCGACGCTTCGGCGCGCGCCGCCCTGCACGCGTATCACTGGCCGGGCAACATCCGCGAGCTGTCGCATCTCATCGAGCGCGCGGTGCTGCTCGCTCGTCGCGGTCGGCTCGGCGAAGCTGATCTCGCAATCCCGGGCGCGCGCCGCGTCGCGCGGGGCAGTGTGGTCGAAGCGTTGCCGTTGGCGCCGACTGCCGAGCTCGCGGCGTCGGATGTGGCCTCGCTCGATCTGCGCACGGCACTGGAGGGTCTCGAGCGCCAACTGATCGATCGCGCGCTCGCGAAGGCGAACGGCAATCGCACCGAGGCCGCGGCGCTGCTCGGCCTCAACCGGACCACCTTGGTCGAGAAGCTCCGCAAGTACGCGACCTGAACGTTACTTGAACTCTTGCGGATCGATGCCGTGACGCTGCAACAGGCGGCGGAAGTTCGTGCGATCGAGTCCGGCGAGCCGCGCGGCTTCCGACACCGAGCCGTGCGCGCGCTGCATCACGCGCTGCAAGTACGCGCGCTCGAACGCCGTGCTCGCCAGTCGTTTCGCCTCGGTCAGCGGTTTCATCTCTTCTTTATCGTCGAGCGACGGCAGCGGAATGGGCGACGACCCGCGTGCGCGGCCGATGACGTGCTGGGGGAGCGACTCGCGGCCGATGACGTCGCCTTGGCGGAGCGCGATCGAGTGCATCAGCGCGTTCTCGAGCTCGCGCACGTTGCCCGGCCAGTGATACGCGGAGATCGCTTCGAGGGCGTCTGGCGACAGCGTGGGCGGGGCGGCGCCGCCGTGCTTGCGCAAGAAGTGAGCGGCGAGCACCGGCAGGTCATCGAGCCGTTCGCGCAGCGGTGGGATCGCGAGCACGACGACGTTGAGCCGGTAGAACAAGTCCTTGCGAAACTTGTCGCGCTCGACCGCGGTCTCGAGGTTCACGTGGGTCGCGGCGATGACGCGGACATCGACCGCGCGCACGCCACTGCCACCGACAGGTCGCACTTCGCTCTCTTGCAGCACGCGGAGCAGGCGTGCCTGCACCGCCATCGGCATGTCGCCGATCTCGTCGAGGAACAGGGTGCCGCCGTGCGCTTCGACGAACACTCCCGGGCGATCGGTGGTCGCGCCGGTGAACGCGCCCTTGGCGTGCCCGAACAGCTCGCTGTCGATCAGCGACTCCGGAATCGAGCCGCAGTTGAGCGCGACGAACGGCTTGTCGCGCCGGCCGCCGCGTTCGTGAAGCTCGCGCGCGACCAGCTCCTTGCCGGTACCGCTCTCGCCTTGGATCAGCACCGAGACGTTCTGATCGGCGAGCCGAGCGAGCGAGGCGCGGACCTTGCGCATGCCCGCCGACGTCCCGATCATGATCGAGTCGGCCGAATCGCCGAATACGTGGTGGGTGCTGATCAGCTGGCGGCGCAGGCGCGAGAACCGCGCGGCCGAGTGCACGGTCGTGATCAGCTCGACCGGCCGAAACGGCTTGGTCAGGTAGTGAAACGCACCCGCGCGCATGCTGACCGCGGCGGTCGCGGCGCTGTCGTCGCCCGACAGCATGATCACCGACGACAACGCGCCGGTCTCGCGAAACCGATGGAGGAGGTCCATCCCCGAGATATCGGGCAGTCCGACATCGAGCACGACCACGTCCCACGGGGCGTGCCCGGCGTCGAGCTTCGCGACGATACCGGCGCCTTCGACCGACGTCTCGACCTCCATGCCCTCCGCGGACATGCGGCGGTTGATCGCCTTGGCGACCTCGACGTCGTCCTCGACCACGAGCAACTTGACGGCCCCCGTCCCCGCCGCCGGATCTACCACTGTCATGTTTCCTCGGGGGAGGCGAGCTAGCTGCGTCCGGGCAGCCTCACGTGGAACGTGGGGCCTTCAGGCTGCGACTTGTACTCGATGGACCCGCCGTGAGCTTCGCACGCGAGGCGGCAGAAGTACAAGCCGATGCCGCGCTTGCCATTCTTGCCCTTGGCGTACTTCGCAAACAGGTTGTTCTCCAGGTCCGGCGGCACGAGGGGACCGGTGTTGTGGACGACGATCTCGACGCTCTCGGGGTCGTGGTCGTGGAGCGGGCGCGCCGACAGCCGGATCTCGCCGTTCGCGTTGCAGTAGCGCGCGGCGTTGCCGACCAGGTTGTGCAGGACGCGCTCGATCAGGGCGACGTCGAGGTGGCCGTTGAGCTTCTGGTCGCAGTCGACGTTGCACTTGATGTTGCGGCCCATCGCCGCCGCGTGGACGTCGATCACCTCGAGCAGCAGCGCGCGTACGGGCGCCGTGGTGCACGCAGGTTTGACGCTGGCGTCCTCGAACCGCGCGATGTCGACGAAGTTCGCGACCAAGCCGCTCATCCGGCGCAACGCGTTGAGCGTCGAGGTCAGCGCCTGGCCCTCATCGGCTTCGAGCGTGATCGAGCCGCTGATGTACGTGAGGTTCGACAGCGCGACCGCGAGGCCGTTGTTGAGGTCGTGGGCGAGCATCGCGGCGGCTTCGGCGCCGTACGCGAGCAAGCGGTCCGCGCGCTCGCGAGCGAGGCGGGATTCGATGTAGGCCTGCTGCGTACGCGCAGCGGCGATCATCCGGCGGCGCAGCTCGGCGATCACCGCCGGCTTCGTCATCACATCGTCGGCGCCGGCATCGAAGCAGGTCGCGCGGAAGTCTTCATCGTCTTGCCCGCTGAGCACCGACACCCACACCGCCGAGCCGTGAAGCTCCTTGAGCCGGCGCACGACCTCGAGACCGCTCGTCGGCATGTCGAAGTCGACGAGCGCGAGATCCGGCGGCGTGGTCTCGGCGAGCGCGATCGCGGGCTTGCCGTCCTCGGCGGTCATCACGTGGAAGCCGACCCGAGACAGGGCATTCGCGATCGCGCGGCGGACGCGAGGGTCATCGTCGACGACAAGGATGCGAACCCCGGCCAGCTGAGGCAGCGGGTGGGCCCCCGACATCGATGTGGTCGGTTCGGGGTGATCCAACAAGCTCGCGATCGCGTTCGACACGCCAAGGGGCTTTGCGAGCGACGTGCCAGTAACGGTCGGTGCGCTGACGAGAGTTAGCCGCGATGAGAGCCGCGTTACGTCAAACTCGCCGACACTTTACGGCATCGGGGTCCGGCCGAATCTCTCGGTGATGCCGAGTAGCGTCGCCCAAGCCCTCTCGTCGTTGGCACCTTCGCCGCCGGTCGCAGTGGTCGATACGTTGCTCGACGCCGCGATCGGGTCCGACGCCGACTTCGTGTGGATCGAGCCCGTCCCGATGGCCGAAGAGCTCTATCTGATCTCGATCGAGAGCCAGGGTCAGGTGATCGCGACCGCTTCGATCGACGCGCTGCTCGCGCTGTCGGTGATCGCTCGGTTGGCGTTCATCTCCGGAGTCGACCTCACCGCGCCGACGGTCGTCACCGGTACCGCGCGGGTCAAGGGCCGCGGGCGCGAGTGCGACGTCGTTTGCACGTTGCGGCCCGGCACCGAGGTGCGCGCCGAGGTGATGTTCGTCAAACGCGGACCGCGACTCGTCGCGGGCGAACGGCACGAGCTCGGCGACGGAGATCGTGTCGGTCACTATCGAATCATCGAACGACTCGGAGCAGGTGGCATGGGCAGCGTGTACAAGGTCGAGCACGTCACGCTCGGTCGGCTCTACGCGCTCAAGGTCTTGCACCGCACCGTGCTAGAGCGCGATCCCCAGAGCGTCGATCGGTTCCTGCGCGAAGCGAGGGCGGCGTCGCGCATCCAGCATTCGCACATCGTCGACGTGTTCGACTTCGGGTTCGTGGCCGACGGTCGGCCGTACTTCGTGATGGAGATGCTACCGGGCATCAGCCTCGCCGACCTGATCGACGACGCGGCGCTCGAACCGGCGCGCGCACTCGAGATCGCGCGCCAGCTCGGCGAGGCGCTCGCGGCGGCTCACGAGCACGGCGTGATCCATGCCGACGTCACGCCGTCGAACGTGCTGGTCACCGAGCTCGACGACAAGACGATCGTCAAGCTCGTCGACTTCGGCCTCGCCGAGCTGCGCGAACCGAACGTCGTGCCCGAGGAGCCGGTCGCGAGCGACTTCGTGCTCGGTACGCCGTGCTACGTGTCGCCCGAACAACTGCGCGGCATGCCCGTGACCGAGCGCTCCGATCAATACGCGCTCGGCGTCGTGCTGTACGAGATGATCGTCGGCGCACCGCCGTTCACCGACACGAATCTGCGCGCGCTGTGCATGAAGCACATCAACGATGCGGTGCCCGACGTCCACAGCAAGTTCGGCCCGGTGCCGGCGGAGCTGTCGAAGTTCATCCAGCGCTGCATGGCGAAGTCGCCGTCGGCGCGTTATCCGAGCACGCGCGCGATGCTCGGCGATCTCGACATCGTCACCAAGCTCGTCGAACGCCGTGGCTGGCGTCGTTGGCTGACCACGTGAGGCTAGTCCATGCCCGATGACCATCCCGCCACGCCACGTCCCGTCGTCGTCTGCGTCGATGACGATCCCGAGATGCTTGCCGCGTTGCTGCGCACGCTGCGCAAGATGCCGATCGAGTTGATCTCGACCTCCGAGCCCGCACAAGCGCTCGCGTGGGTCGGTGAACGCGACATCGCGGTCCTCGTGTCGGACTACGAGATGCCCATGATGAACGGCGCCGAGCTTGCCGCGGCGGCGCGCCGCGCGCGTCCCGAAACGGTGCGCGTGCTGATGACCGGCCGGCAGACGCTCGACACCGCGGTCGATGGCATCAACCAGGGCGAGGTGTTTCGTTACGTCCAGAAGCCGTTCGATCCGAAGCGGATGGTTCAGGTCGTGACCGAGGCGGTCGCGCGCCACCAGGAGCTCGTGTCGGTGTCGAGCGAGCGCGATCGCGCGGTGCGCCGCGACCGGATCGTCGCCGAGCTCGAGTCCGAGCATCCGCACATGACGAGCGTCGCGCGCGAGTCCGACGGCACCTACATCGTGCCCGTCACGCCGCACTCCGCGGTCGCCGGGTTGGGCCTCGACGCGATCATCGCGCTCGCGGGGCGCGTCCGATGACGACGCTGGCGGAATTGACGGCGAGCGGTGGCGCTCGCGTCGCTAACCGCGCGGCACCCCAGCGATCGCGTGCGGCATGGTCGTTGCTGTTGGAGTCCACTACCTATGTCTGACGAGCCCGCCGTCAAACCGCCCGAACTGGCGAAGAGCAAGACCTCCAAAGTCGTGCTCGCGTTGCTCGTGCTCAACCTCGGCGCCAGCGGCTTCGGTGTGTTCAAGCTGCTCACCGCGACCCCGGCCGAGGCCGCGACCGTCGCGAAAGAGCCGCCACCTCCGACCAACGAGGTGACCGGCCCGGTGATGAGCTTCGATCCGTTCGTGGTCAACCTCGACGAGCCCGGCACGTCTCGCTACTTGAAGGTCACGCTCCAGGTCGAGCTCGAGTCGCCCGACGCGGCGGAGGCAGTCGAGAAGAGCAAGCAGCTCATTCGCGACACGATCCTCAGCCACCTCTCGGGCCTGCACGTCAAAGACACGCTCGGCGCGGAAGCGAAGGACAAGATCCGCAGCGAGCTGATGACCCGCGTCGAGAAGGTCCTCGGCAAGAACAAGATCAAGCGGATGTTCTTCCAAGAATTCGTCGTCCAGTAGCGAGCAAACCATGGCGAAGCCCATCACCATCGGACGTCCCGTCGGTCCCGGCGAACCGCCGTTCATCGTCGCGGAGCTGTCCGCGAATCACCTAGGGAGTCTCGAGCGAGCCCTCGCGATCGTCGATGCGGCGGCCGATGCCGGGTGCGACGCGATGAAGCTCCAGACGTTCACTCCATCGGCCATGACGCTCGAGATGGACAAAGGTGATTTTCATATCGCCGACGGTCCGTGGCAGGGCCGGTCGCTGTGGGATCTCTACGACGAGGCGCACACGCCGTGGGAGTGGCACGCGCCGCTGTTCGCACGCGCCGCCGCGCGCGGCATGATGTGCTTCTCGACGCCGTTCGACGAGCAAGCGGTCGAGCAACTCGATCGGCTCGGCGCGCCGGCGTTCAAGGTCGCGTCGTTCGAGCTCGTCGATCTCGAGTTGATCGCCGCGTGCGCGAGGACCGGCAAGCCGTTGATCATGTCGACCGGGATGGCCTCCGATGAAGAGATCGGCGAGGCGATCGAGACCGCGCGCTCGGCGGGCGCCGGTGGCATCGCGCTCCTGCACTGCGTGAGCGGCTATCCGACGCCGCCGGAGCAGACCAACTTGCGCCGGCTCGACGCGCTCGCGCAGCTCGGTACCGTCGTCGGCATCTCCGATCACTCGCCCGGCTCGACCGTGCCGATCGCCGCGGTCGCTCGCGGTGCCACGATCGTCGAGAAGCACCTGACGCTCGCGCGCGCCGACGGCGGCCCGGATGCGGGGTTTTCGCTCGAGCCGGCCGAGATGGCCGAGGTCGTACGGGGCTGCAAGATGGCGTGGGCCGCGCTCGGCGATGGCTCGTCCGTCCGGCCGAAGGCCGAAGCGGGCTCGCGCAAGTTTCGTCGTTCGCTCTATGCCACCGCCGACATCGCGCCCGGCGAGGCGTTCGGTCGCGACAACATTCGCTCGATCCGCCCTGGCCTCGGCTTGCCGCCGCGTGACTTGCCGCGCGTGATCGGTCGCGCCGCGAGGGTGGCGATCGCGAAGGGCACGCCGCTCGCGTGGGAGCTGATCGCGTGACCGTGGCGCTGCGCAAAGCTCGCCCGCTCGACTGCCGGCGCGTGTGGGAATGGAGCTGCTCGCCGGACGCGCGCGCTAGCTCGCTCGATCCGCGGCCGATTCCGATCGCCGAGCACGAGCAGTGGTTTCGCGAGCGCGTCGCGCGTGACGGCATGTGGATCGTCGAAGCGAACCTCGCCGACGTCGGCGTCGTGCGGATCGATCCAACCGCGCTGCCATTCGACCGGATCTCGATCGCGATCACCTCGGCGGCGCGCGGTCGCGGCATCGGTCGTCGCGCGGTCGCCGCCGCGTGCGAAGCGTGGCAACGCCCGGTGTTCGCCGAGGTCCTGCCCGACAACGCGGCGAGCCGAGCCTGTTTCGAAGCGTGCGGGTTCGTCGTGCGCGACACCGGCCCCAGAGTCGATCCCACCGCACTGCCATTCGGCAGCGCTGCCGGCCGCGGGCAAGCCGCGACCGTCGTCACTTACGCGTGGAGCCCAGCATGCAAGCCATGACCGAGACCTCGCAACTGAAGCTGTGGAAGTCCGACTTCGGGCGGTCGTACACCGATCGCAACGACTACGAAAAGCCCGAGCGCGTCACCAGCTGGGAGCGCGTGCTCGAAGGCATCGCGCCGAAGCGCGTCCTCGAGGTCGGGTGCAACGTCGGCTGGAACCTCGTGTATCTCACGCGCGTCGGTGTGCCCGAGCTCTACGGCGTCGAGCCGCAACGCTATGCAGTCGAGCGCGCGCGGCAGCGTTGCCCCGATTTCGGCGTGCTGCAAGGCACCGCGTTCGACCTGCCGTTTCGCGATGGCTTCTTCGACATGGTGTTCACGAGCGGCGTGATGATTCACATCGGACCGCAAGAGCTGCCGCTCGCGCTCGACGAGATCTATCGCTGCTCGCGCCGGTGGATCGTCGCGATCGAATACGACCACGCGACCGAGCAAGAGGTCGAATACCGCGGTCACGCCGGCGCGCTGTGGAAGCGCGATCACGGCAAGGTCTGGCAGGCGCGCTATCCGAGCCTGCGCGAGATCCGCACGATCAAGCTCGGCACCGCCGACGGCTACGACGACTGCACCGCCCACGTATTCGAGAAGCGCGCATGAAGACCGTCGCGATCGTCCAAGCGCGCATGAGCTCGAGCCGGCTCCACGGCAAGGTGCTCGCCGATCTGTGCGGCGACACGATGCTCGGGCGAGTCGTCACGCGGCTGCGCGCTGCCAAGACGATCGATCGCATCATCGTCGCGACCTCGACCGAGCCGACCGACGACCCGATCGTGATCGAGGCCGGCAAGCTCGGCTGCGGCGTACATCGCGGGTCGATCGACGACGTGCTCGCTCGCTACGTCGGCGCCGCTCGGCGATTTCGCGCCGATGCCTATGTTCGGATCACGTCGGACTGCCCGCTCATCGATCCCGGGGTCGTCGACGCGGTGGTCGCGGCGCTACCCGGCTACGACTACGCGTCGAACACTCACACGCGCACGTATCCGCGCGGGCTCGACGTCGAAGCGTTCTACGCCGACACGCTCGAGCGGATCGGTCGACTCGCCACCTCGTCCGCCGCGCGCGAGCACGTCACGGCGTTCGCGATGGAGCGGCCCGCGCTGTTCAAGATCAACCAAGTCTGCGCCGATGCCGACGACTCCGACCTGCGATGGACGGTCGACACCGCCGATGACCTCGCGTTGATCCGCACGCTCTACGCGCGCTTCGATCTGGGTCAAACGATCCGGCCGTACTACGAAGTCGTGGCCGCGGTGCGGGCCGAACCGGAGCTCGCGACCGCGAACGCGCATGTCGCGCAGAAAGCGTGGCAGCATGTCGCTTGAGCTGCTCGCGCGCTGGCGCCCGCTGCTCGCGGAGGTCGGCGACCTCGGTGAGGCGTTGCGCGCGGCGATCGTCCGTGGTGATGTCGTGACTGCGATCGCGGCGAATGTGGCGTTGCGCCGCGCGCGGTCCGCGCTGTCGCGGGTGGAGGCGCCGGCGAACGTCACCGGCGAGTACGCCGAGCTCGTCGCGATGCGCGATGTCGCCGAGCTGACGCTGCGCGCTCAGACCGCCGACGCGGTGATGGCGAAGTGGCTCGCCCGCCAGCTCCCCGGCGATAGGGCGTTGCTCGGCTCGGCGCTCGGCGTCGCCGTGCTCGCCGACGCGATGCTGCCGCCGGTGTGGGACTACGACAAGGATCTCGTCGTCCTCGTCGGCACCGGACTCGAGCCGGTCGCGACCGTGCTCGCCGACCTCGGCCAGCGCCGGATCATCGTTCACGACGGCAACGACGCCACGCGCGGCATCGTCACGAAGACGAGCGACGAGCTCGTCGCCGCGATCCGCACGATGACGCCGGTCGCGCCCGACCAATTCGTCGTCCGCGGTGCCGTCGCGCTCGCGCGCGCTCAGGTCGAAAGGATCGCGGACGCGACCACCTCGGCGATCAGCGACCTACGTATTCATCGCAACACCGTCCACGCGTTCTCGAAGACCTGGCTCGAGCAGGGCGCGGCGAATCTGCCGGCGCTCGCCCAGTGGCCCTCGATCGCCGCGATCGGCGATCGGTTCGCCGGCAAGCCGATGGTGATCGTCGCACCCGGCCCGTCGCTCGCGAACAACGTCGCGCAGCTCGGCGCGCTCAAAGGCAAGGCGATCATCACCGCGTTCTCGCACTCGCTGCGGCCGCTGATCGCGGCCGGCATCGAGCCCGATCTCGTCATCACGGTCGATCCGCAGGACGTCCAGTATCACTTCGCCGGCATCGACGTGTCGCGGATGTGCCTGGTCAACGCCGCGACCGTTCATCCGTCGCTGTTCGAGCTCCCGGCGGCGCGGTTCCTGACGCTGTCCGCGAACTCGGCGATCGACGATTGGATCTTCACCGGGGTCGGCGAAGACGCGATCGCTCCCGGCGGCGGCTCGGTCGCGACCACCGCGTTCTCGCTCGCGTTGCGCTGGAAGTGCGATCCGATCGTGTTCGTCGGTCTGGACCTGTCGTTTCCGGGCGGCAACTACTACGTCGCGACATCACACGACGGAGGAGCGCACGCGGTCGTCGACGATCGCGGGCTCGTCCGGGTCGAAGGTTGGAGCCCTGGGTTTCGCGCGATGAAGGCCGGCGGTGGCCCGCAGGCGACGCGCGAGCGCGCGATCGAGCTCCCGGCATGGAACGGCGGCACGGTGCCGTCGAGCTTCATGTTCAGCATGTTCCATCGCTGGTTCGTCGAGCGGATGCGCTCGGTCACCGGCACTCGCGTGTTCAACTGCACCGAGGGCGGCGCGTTCATCGAGGGCATGGATCATCGCGCGCTCGCCGACGTCGTGCCCGAGCTGGTTGCCGGTGTCGATGCTGCCTCGTTGCTCGACGACGCGATCGCGAACGTGCCAGCGCGGCGTCGCGGTCAGTTGCTCAATCACATCGCGGGTTACGTGCGCGGGTTGCGTCGGGTCGGGCGCCTCGCGCGGCGCGCGCGCGTGATGGTCAAGGAGCCGGAGCGCTTGGGCGCGGTCGAACGCGAGCTCGGCGCAGCGTTGAAGCCGTTGACGTTCGCATCGCTGCTCGCCCAACGGGAGATCGAGCTCGCCCACGATGTCGCGCGGCGCGAAGGCAGTGACTACCTCGCCGCATCGGCGAAGTTGTTCGAGACGCTCGTGCGCGTCGTCGACGATCTCCAGCTGGTGCTCGCGAGCGCGCTCGCCCGCACGCGGCCGAACAGGAAGGTGGGGCATGACCGCGCCGCGTAAGCGACCGCCGCCGCGCCTCGTCGCGATCGCCGGCGGCAAGGGCGGTGTCGGCAAGAGCACGGTCGCCGCGAACCTCGCGCTGATGATCGGCCGGCTCGGCATGCGGGTCGCGCTCGTCGATGCTGACCTCGGCGCTGCGAACCTCCACACGATGCTCGGCATGCTGCGCCCCGAATCCGGCCTGGCCGACTTTCTCGACCGCCGGATCGATACGCTCGACGAAGCGCGGCTGACGATGGACGTGCCGACGGTGAGCCTGATCCCCGGCACGTCTCGGCCGGGTGCGGCGAACATGACGCAGCAACAGAAGCTCCGTCTGTTGCGCGCGATCGCGCGGCTCGACGCCGACTGCGTGATCGTCGATGTCGGCGCCGGCACGTCGTACAACGTCGTCGATTTCGTCGCGGCGGCGGACCTCAAGTTGTTCGTCGTGACCGCGCAGCTACCGTCGCTGCACAACGCCTACGCGCTGCTCAAGGCGTGCGTCCATCGCGTCGTGCGCAAGATGGCGGACGGCGAGACCGAGCAGACGCTGATCGACTCGGCGCTCGGCAACGAGGGCAAGGCGCGGACGATTCCCCAGCTGCTCGGCGTGTTGCGCCAGTTCGATGCGAACCTCGCGGACCGGATCGTCGACGTGTTGCTGCGCTTCGGCGTCGGGCTCATCGGCAACCAGGTCAGTGACGCGGATGGCCCGGTGCTGGGCCGGATGACGACGATGATCTACGACCACCTGCTG
Organism: uncultured delta proteobacterium; assembly: GCA_963848295.1. Lineage (GTDB taxonomy): Bacteria > Myxococcota_A > Polyangia > Haliangiales > Haliangiaceae > JABFXX01. The sequence goes on from CAWKDB010000010.1 coordinate 3,351,789, forward strand.
ATCCAGGCGCCGGTGATGGCGACGGTCGCGCGCTCGAGCGCGCTCGCCGGCGGGCTGAAGGCCGGTGCCGGTGTTCGCGCGAAGTCCACCGACGATGCGTTCGCGATGTTTCGCCAGCTCGCGAACACCGTGATCGAGGCCGACCTCGATCGGTTGCGCGGCACGCAGCGCGCGATGAACCGCACGATGCCGCTGTGGATGATCCGCGACGAGCTCGCCGCGGCCGGTCGCGGGTAAGCCTATTCGGCGTCCCACGGGTTCGTGGCGGTCGGCTTCGCGAGCTTCGCGATCGAAGCGTGCGTGATGCCTTTGAGCGGCGCGGTCTTGCCGTCGGCGAACGTCAGCGTGATGTCGAGATCGACCCCGGCTTCGAGCAGATCGGGCGAGTAGTTGTCGACGCAACCGAGCCGGCCGATCTGGATCTGGCCGTCGACGACCGGAACGTCGAGCTCGGTCCATGCCGCCTTGTCATCTCGCCGGAGCTTGACGTGGGCGGAGACCGCGGGCACGTCGACCTTGATCGCGAGGCCGTCGAACACTTCGTTCACGGTCGAGTGCGGGATCTTCGAGTGGTAGCGGTTGGTCGTGGCATGGGCGTCGTGGCTGAGGTTCGTAGCGGCGACCGTATAGTCGTGCTTCGCGCCGAGCCACGTCAGCTCGAGCGCGCCGGTGCGGTCGCTGTCGATATCGATGACCGCGAACCGATACGGCGCCGAGCTCGCCCGGGTGAGCTCGACCTTGACGGGAGTGCCGTCGATCGTCGCGGTCGGCGCCGGCTCCATCTTGCGCCATGCCTGCGTCGTGAACGCGACGATCCGCGCGTGCGGTGGAATCGTCGCGCCCGGCTTCGGGACCAAGCCGCTGCCCGCGTTGCACGCGCTGTACGCGTGCGCGGTGTGCGCGCTGGCCACGGCGATCGCGAGGGCGAGCAGGAGCTTCATGCGCGCAGTCTACCGCCTCGCCAGCACGAGGCGAGTGCCCCGCTGGCTACCGGCCGGCTTGCCGAGCGATCGCGACTTGGAACAGCGCCTCGCCGATCGTGAGGTACAGCTCGCCGCCGGTGACCGCGAGATCCCAGCGGTTGACACGATCGAGCTTGGCCGCGACGCTGTCGAGCCAGGCCTCGGGCAGCGCGACGAGCTCGATGCGCTCGGGCTTGAACACGCCGCGCTCCGCGATCGCTTCGAGGATGCCGGCCGGATCTTTCCAGGTGTAGACGACGACTCGCGGCGCGGCCTTCGTCGCCTTGTGCAGGCGATCCGCGGTCGGAGCACCGATCTCGATCCACGCGACGAGATCGCCGCGCAGGTCGCGCTGGACGAGCGCCGGCTCTTCGTCGTCCGACACGCCACCCTTGCTGAACTCGAGGCCCTCGCCGTGCTCGAGAGCGCGCGCGATCACGCGGGCGACGAGATAGCGCTCGCTCTCCGACGGATGCTGCGCCACCCGCAGATCGAGTGATTCGTAGCGATCGCGGTCGGCGTCGGCGAGCGAGATCTCGAAGCGACGCATCGTCGCCGACAGAGCCATCGCGCGACGTTACACCAGCAGGGCTTGCTCGACCACGCGATGGGCCCCGTCGCTGTCGGCGGTCGCGAGCGCGCGGTGGCGCTGTTCGGCGCGGCCGTGATCGTCTTCGAGGAAGGCTTCGAAGTCGGCGCGCAGCGTGTCGTCATCGACCTCGCACCACTCGCGGCCACCGGAGATCATGCCTTCTTTGAGCTGCTGGCGCGCCGGCGCGACTTGATCCGCGGCGATCGCGTAGGCGAGCGCGGGGCAGCCGAGATAGGCGAGCTCGCCGAGCGTGCCACCGGCCGACGTGATCGCGGCATCGGCGCTGACGAATAGCTCGCCCGGATCGGCGGGCGACCGGCGAATGTCGACGGTGTGACCGGCTTGGACCGCGATCTCCGCCGCGTCGCGCAGCGCCTCGTCGCCGCGAAAGCCCGGGCCGGCGATCACGACGAGCTCGAGCGCGCGCCCGGCGGGCAGGGTGAGCAGCGTGCGCACCGTCGCCCCGACCGGGTCGCTGCCGCCGAACGTGACGATCACCCGCAACCGCTCCGCCGACATCGGCCGGCACGAGCCGCGCGTGTAGCGCCGGATGCACTTGCCCAACATCAAGTAGCGCCGGCCGAGCAAGCGCTGCCGGGCGAGGTAGGTCGATGACAGCGACGGCGCATGAAAGTTGTGGTTGACGATCGCGGAAACCGGAAGCCGGCAGCCGCCGTTGTCATCGATCACGACGGTGCGCATGCGGTGCTCGATCAGCTTCGGCGCGATGGTCTCGGCGAGATGCGGGCCATCGATCGCGACCGCGACCGCGTGCTCTTCCACGGCGATTTGCCAGATCTGGGTCGGCGTCCACTCAGCGACTCGCGCTTCGATCTTGCGATCGCGCGTCCACGCGATGACCGCCTCGTGATCGCCGCCGAACAAGGCGATCGGCTCGGCGCCGGCGGCGGACACCTCCTCGATCAGCGCGCAGATCCGTGCGACGTGCCCGAACCCGATCTCGTGCGAGGCATCGGCGCGGAACACGACGCGCGGCGCGGTCATGCGACCCGTTCGAGCATCTGGCGCGTCTCTTCGAGCCCGAGCCGAGGCTCCGCGATGTCACTCGAGTAGACGAAGTCTTCCGGAACCGGCGTACCGGGGCGGATCCCGGTGAGCGTGCGATGGAACTGGAACTCGGGCCAGATCACCATGACCTCGCCGAGGTCGCTCGTCCGCCGCGCTTCTTCGACCGAGATCAGGGTCTCGTGCAGCTTCTCGCCGGGTCGGATCCCGACGGTGGTGCGCGGGACGCCGGGGGCGAGTGCTTCGGCGAGCGTCTCGATGTCGCTCGCGGCGAGCTTCGGAATGAAGATCTCGCCGCCGGCCATCAGCTGGAGGCCGCGCAGCACGAGCGCGACCGCATCCGACATCTCGATCCAGAATCGCGTCATGCGCGAGTCGGTGATCGTCAGCGCCCCGCGTTGCTTCTGCGCGCGAAACAACGGGATCACGCTGCCTGCTGAGCCCATCACGTTGCCGTAGCGGACGCAGGAGAACCGGGTCGCGCGATCGCCGGAGTAAGCGTTCGCGGCGATCAGCAGCTTCTCCATGCACAGCTTCGTCGCGCCGTAGAGGTTCGCCGGCGAGACCGCCTTGTCGGTCGACAGCGCGATCACGCGTTCGACGCCGCACGACATCGCGGCTTCGATCAAGTTGCGCGCGCCGTTGACGTTGGTCTGCACGGCCTCGATCGGGTTGTACTCGCAGATCGGGACGTGCTTCATCGCCGCGGCGTGGACGACGATATCGACGTCGCGCAGCGCGGTCTGCAGGCGATCGCGGTCGCGAATATCGCCGACGAAGAACCGCAGCCGGCGGTCACTGATCTGGCGCTCCATCATGTAGTGCTTCTGCTCGTCGCGCGAGAACACGATGACCTTGCGCGCGCGGCTGTTCAGCGCCGTCTCGACGAACGCCTTGCCGAACGAGCCCGTGCCGCCGGTGACCAACACCGAACGATCGTCGAGCACGGCGGGCGAGGCAGAGGCGGCGAGGCTGCTGGGCATCTTCATGGCTGATCTCCGAGAACGCGGTGGAGCTCGGCGACGACGTGGACGACATCCTCGTCGGTCATCGCGGGAAACATCGGCAGGCTGAGCGTGCGGGCGTAGTAGCGAGCGGCGCCCGGGCGCTGACGAGCGAGCTCGCCCGGGCAACGCGCGCGATGCAGCGGATGGTCGTAGAGCGGCACGTAGTGGACCTGCGTGCCGATCCCAGCCGCCGACAGCGCGGTCATGACGTGCGCCCGCGTCGTGGCGAACCGCTCGAAGTCGATCGCGACCGCGAACAGGTGATACGCCGAGCTGCGGTCGGCGAATTCGGCCGGCGGCGAGACCGCATCGCCGAACGTCGCGGCGAGCGCGCTGCGATACGCACCGGCGAGCTCGTGGCGGCGCGCGACGAACCGATCGAGCTTCGCGAGCTGCGAGATGCCGAGCGCGCATTGCAGATCGGACAGCCGATAGTTCCAGCCGAGCTCGGCGACCTCGTAGACCCACGGGCCGGCGGGCGGCGCCGACATCTCCGCCGGATCGCGCTCGATGCCGTGTTGCCGCAGCCGGTCGACCCGGCGCTTGATCGCGGCGTCGCGCACGATCACGGCTCCGCCTTCGGCGGTCGTGATGTGCTTGACCGGGTGGAAGCTGAACACCACGGCGTCGGACGCGCCGCTCCCGATCGGCCGGCCGTGATACTCGGCGCCGAGCGCGTGGCATGCGTCTTCGATCAAGCGGAGGCCGCGGCGGTGCGCGAGCGCGACGAGCTTGTCGAGGTCGGCCGGCTGGCCGCCGAGGTGCACGGCGGTGATCGCGCGGGTGCGAGGTCCGATCAGCGCCTCGACCGAGGCGACGTCGACGTTGCCGGTGATCGGATCGACGTCGGCGATCCGGACCGTCGCGCCGACGTAGTACGCCGCCGCGGCGGTCGCGGAGAACGTGAGCGGCGTCGTGATGATCTCGTCGCCGGCGCCGATGCCGAGCGCGGCGTAAGCGAGGTGGAGCGCGGCGGTCCCGCTCGAGCAGGCGCTCGCGAACGGAGCACCGACGCGCGCGGCGAGCGCCGCTTCGAACCGCGCGACCAGCGGGCCGCAGGTCAGGAACGGGCTGCGCAACGCGTCGACGACCGCGGCGATATCGGCCTCGTCGATGAGCTGGCGGCCGTAGGGGAGCATGCGAGCCGAGGAATTGCGAGGCTCGGGCCAGCGCGGCGTCCATAGATCCACGGAGTTGCGGATCTGCGTCGATGTAGGCCGTCGCCAAGCCTGACGGCGGCGCTAGCGGACGCGGCTGGCGTAGGCGCGCAAGCCGCGTACGCCGATCTGCTGGCGGGCGAGCTGCTGGCGAGCGGCCGAGAGCGCGGCCTGCCAGGCGTCTTGTCGCTGTTCGAGCTCGCCGAGCTTGAGCGCGTCGGGTGTTGTCCGCTGCACGGTCGCGAGCGCGGTCGCGCGGGCGGCCGCGACCTCCGCGGCAGCTGCGAGCAGCGCCGTCACGTCGCCGGTGGCCGGCGGGTAGGGAGTCGCGGCCAGCAACCGATCGATCGCGTCGGTCATCGCACCATCTCGTGCGCACGGCGAAAGCCATCGCCGAGCGTGCCCATCACGCGCTCGCAATGGGCGAGCGGTTTGACGTCGAGCTTCGAGTTCGCGCGCGCGAGCTGGTCGATCACGAACCGATACAGCGCGTCCAGGTTCGCGCACAGCTCGGGCGCGGCACGGTGATCGAGCGCCGAGCGTAGTTGCACGACGATCTGCGTGGCATGGTCGAGGGCTCGGGCCTTGCTGCCGATGTCGCGGGCCTCGATCGCTCGGCGCGCGTCGGTCAGATCTCGCGCGAAGCGCTCGAACAGGCGCTCGACGATCTGAGTCTTCGGCGCCGACTCGAGATCGACGGTCTTGTACAGGCGTGCGGCTCGGTTGCTCATGGCGGATCCGATCACGACGATGAAGAGGACGACGAGGAGGTCGAGTTCGATGAAGAGGACGACAGCGACGATGATGTGCCGAGGAGCTTCGAGACCTGCGTCGCCTGGCTGTTGAGCGCCGACATCGCGGTCTCGAGCGCGTTGAACTCGTCCTGGAGCCGCGTCTGCAATGCGGTCGCGTTGTCTTCGATCTGCTGGATCTGCGACTGCAGATCGGTCGAGCGATCGGTGTAGCTCTGACTCTTGGTCGTCAGGATTCCTTCGGTCGGGTCCGAGTACGCGTTCGTGAGCGACACGAACGTGTTCGACAAGCCGCTCGTGACGAACAGGTCTTGCAGGGCGTTCGGGTTGTTGTCGAGCGCGGTGTCGAGCGTCCCGCGGTCGAGCGACAGCGTACCGGTGTCGTCGATCGTGAGCCCGAGATCCGCCATCGAAGCGGTGCCGAGCTGCTGCGTCACGAGTCCGGTGAGAGATGTCTTGAGTTGCTCGAGCGTCGAATCGCCGAACAACGTGTCGGTGCCGGCGGTCGTCCCGGTGTAGTTCAGCTGCGTATTGAGCGATGACATCACCGCGTTGTAGTCGCTCACGAGCGTGCCGAGCTGGCTCGCGATCGCGTCGTGATCGACCGAGACCGAGACCTGGGTGTCGGGATCACTCGCGGCCTGGGTCGATACCGCGGTGATCGTGAGTCCGGGCAACGCGTCGTCGATGACGTTGGTAGGCCGGGTGACCTGGATGCCGTCGACCGTGACGATCGAGTTCTGGGCCGCGACCTGGACATTCGAGGGGTTCGACAGCCCGAGAGCGTTGCCGGTCTCGGTGAACGTCGGCGCGTTCGCGGTGCCGGTCTGGTTCGCGTTGACGAGGAGCCGGTACGTGCTGCCGTCGTACAGCACCGATGCGGTGACGCCGCTGTTGGCGTCGTTGATCTTCGAGGCGATCGTGTCGAGCGTATCGGTCGAGTCCCACGTGATCGAAGCGGGCGTGCCGCTGCCGGTCTGGATCGTCAGGCCGCCGGAGCCGGCGACGCCCGCGGTGTCGGTCGCGAACGTGCTCGATGACGTGACCTGAGCTCGCGCCAGCTGATCGACGCGGATGTCGTGAGACGTCGCGGGGGCGTCGCCAGAGGCGGCGACCGTGACATGGCTGTCGCTCGCGCTCGCGGTGCGGTACTGGACGTCGGAGTCGAGCGTCATGCTCTCCATCAACGTGCCGAGCGCACCGAGCTGCGAAGAAATGTTGTCGACGATGCCCTTCTGGCTCGACAGATCCGATTGCTCGGACTGGAGCTGTTGTTCGGGGACCTTCTCGGCCGCGACGAGCGAGCTGATCAGCGAGGACGTATCGAGTCCACTCGCGAGGCCGGAGAAGGTAACCGCAGGCATCGTCTAGCTCCTTCGAGAGTTACTGGAGCAGCTTGAGGGCGGCGGACGGGATCTGGTTCGCCTGCGACAGCACCGAGATGCCGGCCTGTTGCAGGATGTTCTCCTGCGTCATCTGCGCCGTCTCCGACGCGATGTCGGTGTCGGTGATGCCGGAGTTCGCGGCGGTCAGGTTCGTGGTCGTGGTCGACAGGTTGCTGATCGCGACCTGCATCCGGTTCTGCACCGCGCCGAGGTTCGCGCGTGCGGTCGACAGCTGGTTGATCGCCGCGTCGAAGGCGCCGAGGGCGGCTTGCGCGTTGGTCGCGGTCGACAGGCTGCACGATGCGAGGTGGAGCGACGTGGAGCCGAGCGTCGAGACCGCGAGGCGGGTGATGCTCATCGACAACCGGTCGTTCGCCGTGTTGTAGATGCCGACCTGGAACGTCAGGCCCGACGACGCGCTGCCGTCGAGCAGGTTCTGACCGTTGAAGTTCGTCGTGCTGCTGATCCGGTTGATTTCCGACGACAGCTGCGTGAACTCGGTCTGGATGTAACCGCGCTGGGTCGCGCCGAGCGTCGAGTTCGAGGACTCGACCGCGAGCTGGCGCATGCGCGACACGATGTCCTGCATCTGGCTCATGCCGCCTTCAGCGACCTGCGACAGCGACACCGCGTCGTTCGCGTTCTGCTGCGCTTGGCCGAGGCTCTTGATATCGGCGTTCAGCGACTCGCTGATGCCGAGTCCGGCCGCGTCGTCCGCAGCGCTGTTGATGCGCATACCGCTCGACAGCCGCTGGATCGACTGCGAGAGGGCATCCTGCGACTTGTTGAGGTTCTGCTGCGCTTCGAGGGACGTGACGTTGGTCAGAAGAGAGATGCTCATGACATTTCCTTTTGGGGGATTGGACCTAGTCGGTCCCGCACGTTGACTCGTCCGGATCCCGGACTGATCAAGGGGTGGTCGTCGGCGACAGCGACGCGAGCACGTGGGCCGAGACCGCTTGCGTGATCTGGAGCGCTTGCGTCGACTGCGCGAGGTTGCTCGCCGCGGTGACCGCGTCGGCCTGCGTGAGGTTCGAGATCTCGCCGGCGAGCTGGGTCTCGAGCGCCTGGCGAGCGCTGTCGGTGTCGTTCAACACCGACATCGCGGTTCCACCGGTCGAGCGCGCCAGCGAGACCTGATCGGTCGCGGTCGACAGCGAGCCGAGCGACGACTGGATACCCGCCAGGTCATTGGCCGACAGCGCGGTCGCGAGCTGCTGCAGCTGCGGAAGGATATCCACGCCGTTCGTCGCGGTGAGCGCGACGCCCGAGACGCTCGCCGTGAGTGTGCCGCTATCGCTCGTCGCGATCGTGCGCGTCGAGCTGTCGCCCTGGTAGACCCCATTCGAGTCGAACGGAGCGGTATCCGAGGCGTCGCCGGCGAGCAGATACGAGCCGTCGGACGCCTGTTGGTTCGCCGCGCTCAGCGCGGTCTGGAACAACCCGGCGACCTGGACGCCGAGCGACGCGCGTTCGGCGGCGTTGTAGGTTCCCGAGGACGCCTGCACGGCGAGTGCGCGAGCCTGCGAGACCACGTCCGCGATCGTCGACAGCGCGCCATCGGTTTGTTGCAGCTGGTCGAGCGTCGTCGAGATCGCCTTACCGCCGCCCTGGCTGAGCATCTGGTGGATCTTGTCGCGCTGAGCCGTCGCCCATGCGACCGGATCGTCCGACGGCACCGCGACGCGCAGTCCCGAGGTGGCGACCTCGCTCGCCTCCGCGACCGCCGACTGCGCGCGGGCAGCGGCCTCGTTCGCGACGTCGACGATGTGAGTGGAGGTCACGCGCATCGGGTCCTCATAGGTTCTGGATCAGCGAGCTCAACATGTCGTCGACCGCCGAGACGAACTTGGTCAGCGCCGCGGTCGTGTTCTGGAACTTCGCGAGATTCGCCTCTTCCTCGTTCTCGTCGACGCCCGACAGCGAGTCCTGGAGATCGCCGAGGTGGTCGGCCACGGCCTGGTCGGTCGTCGTACTGGCCTTCGCGTCAGCGACCTGGGTGCCGAGGCCGGTCGAGATATCGAGGGCGGCGTCGGTGAGCGACCGCGTTCCCCCGCTCGCGACCTGCTGGCTCGATAGCGCAAACAGCGCCTGCGCGCCCGCGTTGCTACCGCTCGCGCCGCCGACCGCGGCGGTGGCGAGCTGGTTGCTGTTGGCGGCGAGGCCGGGATCGAGCGTCAGCGCCGCCGCCGCGCCCGCGACCTGCGTGAGCGGGGTGAAGATGGTGCGACCCGAGACACCGTCGAGCCCGGCGTTCGCCGTCGACACCGCGTTGAAGCTCGTCGCGACGTCCGATGCGTACTGGTCGTACTGTGCGGCGATCGTCGTGAGCTGGCCGCGCACCGCGAGCTCGCCGCCGAGCGAGCCACCCGAGATCTGCGTGGTCACGTCGCGCGTGGTCGAGCCGAGCGTGACGGTGACATCGTTGAGCCCGGTCGTCGCGTCCGGCGTCGCTTGCATCGTCGCGGCCTGCTGGCCATCGACCAAGACGGCGCCACCGTCGAGGATGAACCGCATCTGTCCATCGCTGCCGATCTGAGCCTGGCCGCCGACGAGCTGTGCGAGCTGCTGGGCGAGCGAGTCGCGGCGGTCCTGCGCGGTCGGATCGGAGGACGTCGCGACCGCCTTGTTCGCCGCCGCGAGCTGGTTCGCCAGCGACGTCGCTTGCGTCGCGATGTCGGCGACCTGCTGGTCGGCCGAGCTCGTCGCGGTGGCGACCGTGCTCGCCGCCGAGTTGATCGAGCCGACGAACGTGCCGAGCGCCGCCACCGTGGCATCGCGCAGGCTCTTGTCGGTCGGCGACGCCGACACCTGGTCGAGGTCGGAGAACACGTTCGCGAGCTGATCGGTGATCGACGGGCCGGCGGCGAGCGTGTCCTCGAGATCGGACAGCGCATCGCTCGTCGTCTGTGACCGGCTCAGCGAGCCCTGCGACGATCGGATCTGCGTGGACAGCAGCTCGCTCGCCGCTCGAGTCGGCGAGCCCGCTACGACGCCCCCGAGCGACGGAGGCCCGATCAGGCTGTCGAGCTGCACGCTCTCGCGCGAGTAGCCCTGCGTGTTCATGTTCGCGACGTTGTTCGTCGCGACCGCCACTCCACTGTTCTGCGCCGAGATCGCGCTCGCGCCGAGGTTGAGGAGTGACAGTAAGTCGGACATGACTAGTAGCGAGCGTGAAGTCGATGCGAGGTCGTTTCGGTCCGGCGCGCGTGGCGGTCGTAACCGGTGACTTCGCGGCCGAGCAGCGCTCGGACCGCGGCGGTCGCGGTCGCGGCGAGCATCGCGGTCGCGCGCGCTTCCGCACGGATCGCTTCGAACAATGCTTTGATCGCAGGCGACGGGTGCGCGGGTCGTATGCTCGCTAGCCGGTCGGCGACGAGTCGCTTGTTCTCGGACAGCCACGCGAGCTTCTGATGATCGAGCTTGGCGATCGCTTTGCGCTCTTCGAGAAACAGAGCGCGCAGCTCTTCGCCGAGGGCACGCAGCTCGTCATCGGTTGCGTTCACGAAGTCGCCCCGCGGACCGAGTCGTCATCGAGAATGCGCGATGCGAGTTGATCGAGATCGATCGGATACGTGCCGGTCTCGAGCTGCGTGCGGATCTTCGCGATCTTCGCGGTCACCGCAGCGTCACTCTTGTCCACCTCACCCGTCGAGCTCGCCGCGGACGTCGCTGCAGGAGACAGCTCGACGATATCGGCGTTGGTTCCGCGGGCGCGCGGAGGCTGTGCGTCGCGGGGCTCTTGAGCACTGATCGGAACGACAACCTTGGGATCGATTCGCATATCGGGCCTCTTGGCTACCGAATCGTCCGAGGTTTCGATCTGTTGAGAGGGAGTAAGGGCGCTGGATCTACTGTAGTTCCGTCGTGGCGGACCTCGAAGTGGAGGTGGGGACCGGTCGAATAGCCCGTCGTGCCGACCGCGCCGATCGGAGCGCCGGCGTCGACCCGGTCGCCGACCTTGACCGAGACCGCGCTCAAGTGCGCGTAACGCGTCTCGTATCCTCCTTCGTGGCGGATCGTCACGAGGTTGCCGTAGGTCCCGGCCGGACCGGCGTGGACCACCGTGCCGGCGGCGGCGGCAGAGACCGGCGTGCCGGTCTTCGCGGCGAGATCGAAGCCGGGGTGGACCGAGGTCGTACCTTTGATCGGGTCGATCCGGGTGCCGTACCCGGACGTCGGCGTGCCCTGCACCGGCAGCACGAAGTGCGGCGCGTCTTCTAGCCCGGGCGGGAGCTGGCCCGGCATCGCTCGAATCGCGCCCGTCGTGATCGGCGCCTGGGGCTGCGCGCTCGCACCTTTGTTCTCGAGTTGCTGCGCGAACAGCTCGGACATGCCGAGCCCGCTGCCGGACGACATCTTGTCGGCGAGCGCCTCGTTGAACATCTGCTTGAACGTGTCGCCGGCAAAGCCGCCGTCGAGCATCCCGCCGCCATCGGGCTGGGCTTCGGCGAGCAGGCGGCGGGTGAAGAACGCCTCGAGCTGCTTCGCAGCGACGTGCGCGTCATCGGGCTTCGCCGGTGCGGTAGGCGTCGCGAGCCCGTGCGTCGCGTGCGCGACGTGGCTCACAACATCTCCAGGTCGGCCCGCAGCGCACCGGCGGCGCGCAAGGCACGCAAGATCGACACGAGATCGCGCGGCTTCGCGCCGAGAGCCGCGAGCGCGGCCGCGACATCGCCGACGGTGGCCGAGGTCGACACGACCTTGAACTCGCTCGCCTGCTCCTCGGCTTTGAGGTCGGTGTGCTGGACGAGCTTGGTCTGGCCCTTCGTGAGCGCCGCGATCGGTTGCGACGCGGTCGGCGTCTCGTTGACCTCGATCGTCAGCGCGCCGAACGTGATCGCGGCGGGTCGCAGCCGCACCGCCTCGCCGATCACGATCGTGCCGGTCTTCTCGTCGACGATGACCTTCGCGCGGACGTCGGGTTCGACCTCGATCGCCTCGAGTTGCGTGATCAGCGCGGCGACGTTTGTCCGAGCCGCCGCGGGGATCGGGACGACGACGGTACCGGCATCGCGCGCGATCGACGTGGTCGGACCGAGCACCGCCTCGATCGCGGCCTGCATGCGAGACGCGGTCGTGAAGTCGGGCTCCTTGAGTAGGAACACGATCTGTTTGTCGGGAACCACGCTCGGCGCGGCGACCTCGACGGTCGCGCCGCCGGGGAGCAGACCGACGGTGGGATGATTCTTCTTCGACGACGAGCCGGTCGCGCCCTCCGACACGAAGCCACCGACCGACAGCGCACCCTGCGCGATCGCCCAGGTCTTGCCGTCCGGGCCTTTGAGCGGCGCCGCGATCAGCGTGCCACCGACCAGGCTCCTCGCGTTGCCCATCGACGACGCGGTGACGTCGAACGAGGTGCCGGGCTTCGCGAACGCCGGAAGCTCGGCGGTCAGCACGACCGCGGCGACGTTCTTCGCCTTCAGCAACGTCGGATCGATCGTCAGACCGAGCCGCTTGAGCATCTTCGTCAGCGCGTCCTTGACGATCGGCGACATGATGTCGTCGCCGCTGCTGTCGAGACCGACGACGACGCCGATGCCGGTGAGATGGTTGTCGCGAACGCCGGCGATCGTCGTCAGATCTTTGATCCGATCGGCGGACGCGGTGCCGCCCGAGGCAGCGACGACGCCGAGGGCGATCGCGATGACGGCGAGCGTACGCATCAGAAGGGCCACAGCTTGCTGAGGATGCGACCGAGCCAGCCGCGGCGTTGCGTGTCGCTGATATCCCCGCGCCCGGTGTACTCGACCTCGGCATCGGCGATGCGCGACGAAGGAATCGAGTCGTCGTCCGCGACGTCGATGCGACGAACGACGCCGCTGACGTAGATCTGATGCTCCTCGTTACCGACCATCACGACCTTGCTGCCTTCGATCACGAGATCGCTCGACGGCAAGACGTCGATGACGCGGACGGGCAGCGTCGCGGTGACTTGGCCTTGGCGGTTGACCGCGCCCTGGCCGGTGAACTTCTGGTCCGACGTCGACGAGAACAACGTCGTCGGATCGATGCCGGGATACTTGGCCTTGAGTGCGGCGATGAAGCCGAGCGCGGCCGGCATGCCGTACGTCGTCGCGTCCGACTTGTTGAGCGTCGTGTCGGCTTGGTGGCTCGCGAGATCCTTCTCGTCGACCTTGATCACCAGGATGTCGCCGATCCGCGAGGCGACTGGATCTTCGAGCAGGCCCGGGGTGCCGTCGGCGTACAAGCTGCCGTTGCTCGCCGCGTTGCGGTTGCCGAACTTACCGTAGTCGAACTTGCGATGCTTCGCGTGATATGGCGCGATGTGGGTCACGCACGCGCTACCGGCGAACGCTGCGATCGCGACGAGCGCCAGGCGGTTCATGGAGCAGCTCCGATCACGACCGTCGCTGGTGCAACCAATATGCCGTGCAGCAGGGTCTTGGTCGCGAGCAGCCGGACCGTCGCGGGCTCGCCAAAACGGGCAGCTAGCTCGAGCACGCCAGTGCCGCGAATCCGCAGGCCACCGCGACGGACGTCAACGCTGACGTCGGTGCCGCGGGGTAGCGGCGCGGGGAGCGAGACGTCTTGGGCGCCGATCGTCGCCCCGGCTTCGAGGTCGCGGGTGAGCGTTCCGCCCACCACTTCCGTCGCCGCATCATCGCCGACCGCGCGATGCTCGATCACGACATCGGCATCCGTGATCACCGAGCCGATCGGCAAGGCCGCGCGCATGACCGCCACCGCGACGACGTGCGCGATCGTGACCGGCACGTAGGCGACCCGGCCACGAACCCTGATCTTGATGCTCGGCCGGCCGGCGCGCAGGTCGCGCGGCGCTTCGACCGTGATCGAGCTCGGCGCGATATCGAGGTGCGCGAGCGCGGGCGGCACATAGATCTCGGCGACGCCGAACCCGGCAGGTAGCGACGGCTCGAGCCGCGCGCGAATCGCGTCGGCGATCGACTCGGCGTGGGCCGGCCGCGCTGTCGCCAGCGCGACCGCGGCGGTCGCGACGAGCACGAGCACCGCGGTGACGATCGTGCGCCTCATCGCAGCTGCGCCGTGTCGGACAGCATCTCGTCCGCCGCCTTGACGACGCGCGAGTTGACCTCGTACGCGCGTTGCCCGGCGATCAGGTCGATCATCTCTTCGACGACGTTGACGTTCGAGACTTCGAGCATGCCCTGTTGGATCGTGCCGGCGCCGCCCTGGCCGGGCTCGCCGAGCACCGCGGTGCCCGACGCGGCGGTCTCCTTGAACAGCGTCTGGCCCTGGGCTGCGAGGCCGGCGGGGTTCGCGAACGTCGCGAGCTGGATCTTGCCGAGCTCGGTGGGCTGCGCCTGGTTCGGCACGGTCGCCGACACCGTGCCGTCGGTCGCGATCGTCACGGTCTGTGCGTCGGGTGGGATCGTGATGCCTCCGACGATCTCGTAGCCGTCGGAGGTGACGAGCTTGCCCTCCGAGCTCATCTGCAGCGCGCCGTTGCGGGTGTAGGCGGTCGTCCCGTCGGGCTCTTGCACCGGCAAGAATCCGTTGCCCTGGATCGCGACGTCGAGCGTGTTGCCGGTCTGGTGCAGCTCGCCTTGCGACAGCTCGCGCGACGTGTTGACCAGCCGGGTCCCGAGGCCGATCTCGGTCGCGCTCGGCGCCATGGTGCCGTTGCCGGTCGGCGTGCCGGCGGCGCGCACCTGTTGATACATGAGGTCGGCGAACTCGGCGCGGCCTTTCTTGAAGCCGTTGGTCGAGACGTTCGCGATGTTGTTGGCGGTGACGTCCAGCTTGGTCTGCTGGGCTTCCATGCCGGATGCGGCGGTGGCGAGTGAGCGAAACATGTTGGCTCCTGTGCTCCTGGTTATTTCGGTCCGCCGAGATCGCGCGCCGCGCGATCCTCGCAGTCGTGATAGCCCTGGATGATCTTCATCAGCGACTCGTAGGTGCGCGACTCCTTGACGAGCTCGACGACGCCGCGCACGATGTTGACGTTCGAAGACTCGAGCATGCCGGACCGCACTTTCGGCGGGTCACCGGCTGCGGGCGCGCCGGACGCCGAGAACAGCGAGCTGCCTTCGCGCTTCATCTGATTCGTCGCGAACCGGGTGAGCGCGAGCTTGCCGAGCGGTTGGCCGTCGGCGGTGACCATCCCATCGATCCCGACCGTGACCGACGTCGTGTTCGGCGGGACCGTGATCGGCCCGGCGTCGCCGAGCACCGGGTTGCCGTCGCCGGTGACGAGCTGGCGCTGATCGTCGAGCTGGAAGTTGCCGGCGCGGGTGTAGCGCGTGCCGTTGCTGGTCTGCACCGAGAAGTAACCGTCGCCGTCGAGCGCGAGGTCGAGCGGGTTGTCGGTCGGGGTCAGGGCGCCACCCTGCGAGTCGACGCGAGCGGTGAGCGCGCTGACCGATGCGACGTCGGCGGACTTCACCGTGCCGAGCGCCTCCTTGAACGTGATCCGATCGCCGTGGAACCCTGCGGTGTTCGCGTTCGCGATGTTGTTCGCGGTGGCGTCGAGCGCCTGCGAGGCGGCGACCGCGCCGGCCGTCGCGACGTAGATGCCGCTGCTCACTGGGCTCCTGTCATGGCTTCGGATCCGATGATCTCGACGCGCAGGCGAGCGATCGCACGACCGTGGAGCTGACAGACGCGCGACACGGTCACGCGCAACACCTGCGCGATCTCGGCGTAGGTGAGCTCTTCGTTGTAGTAGAGCGACAACACGAGCACGTCGCGTTGGTCGAGCTTGTCGAGCGCGGTGCGAATCTTCGACAGCGCCTGCAGCCGGCCGGCTTGCGCCTCGGGCGAGTGCTCGTCGCTGGTCATCATCGCGGCGGTGTTGTCGCCGGTCTCGAGCGCGCCGACCGTCACATGGACGAGCTGTTCGAGGTTTGCGCGGTATTCGTCGATCGTCACGCCGAGTCGCTCCGCGACCTGCTCGTCGCTCGGCGGCATCCCGAGCTCGCGCTCGAGCTCTTGGATCGTCTGGCCGACCTTGCGCGCGAGGTGACGCACGCGCCGAGGCATGATGTCGCCGCGGCGGAGCTCGTCGAGCACGGCCCCGCGGATGCGCTTCTCGGCGAACGACAAGAACGGCTCGTTGCGGGTGTCGTCGTAGCGCTCGGCCGCCTCGGTCAGCCCGAGCATGCCGGCGGCGACGAGATCATCGCGGGTGATCCAATCGGGGCAACGGCGAGCCATGCGAAGTGAGATCCGCCGGGCGATCTCGATGTGCTCGGAGATCAGCCGATCGCGTTCGGCGTTGGGTCTCCGGTTTTGTGCAGCGTAAGCCTTCATCGAGAGCCTCCTTGAGCACGAGCGGGAACGCGCCACCACGAAGCCGATGGCGTTGGAGCGAGCGTGGCGAGCGTCCGGGTCAGCTGGCGGATCGCGCGCGCGGCGGGCGAGTCGGGTGCGTGGGCGAGCAGCGGCACGCCGATCTGCGCGGCCTCGGCGACCGCGGGATCGGCTGGAATCGGCGGCAACGCGGTGACCTCGAGATCGAGGAAGCGCGCGACGAGGGCACCGAGCCGGGCGACGAGCTCGTCGGCGTGGGCGCGCGAGCTGACGCGATTCGGCACGAGGTACGCGTGGCGCACGCCCTGCTCGGTCGCGAGCACCTTGAGACACGCGTACGCATCCGCGATCGACAGCGGCTCGGGGTTGACGACGACGATCGCGTCGGTCGTGGCGCCCGCGAACATCGTCTGCGCCTGGCCGATGCCGGCGGCGATGTCGACGATCAGCGTGTCGAACTGCGAAGCGAGCATGTCGACGAGGTCGAGCATGCGGCGCTGTACGCTCGGGCCGATCGTCGACAGCAAGTAGCTGCCGTTCAGCGCGGGCAGGAGGTGGATGCCGTGCGCGGCGAGCAACACGTCTTGCACCGGGGTGCCGCCGAGCGCGTCGAGGATGCTGCGTTCCGGCGCGACGCCGAGCAGCAAGTTGAGGTCGGCCATGCCGAGATCGGTGTCGACGACGAGCGTGCGCGAGCCGGTCTGCGCGTAGGCGAGTGCGAGGTTGACCGCGATCGTGCTCTTGCCGACGCCGCCTTTGCCACCGGCGACCGCGATCGCCCGGCGCGCGGGGGCCACGAACGTCGGTGGCTGGCTGCCGCCGCCCCCTCGAATCACACGCAATGTAGCTGCTTGGTCGGTCACGTCGGCTCCTGATTACGCGGCGCGAGTACGGCTGTTGGACATCCCGGCGAGGCCAGCGGAGGCGAGCTCGAGCAAGCGCGCAGACGTCGGCTCCTCGAGATCTTCGGGAACGGCCTGGCCGGTCGTGACCCAGGTGATCGGCAGCGCGAGACGCGCGGGTGATCGCGCGAGCTCGGGCGCGTCGTTGACCTCGTCGAGCTTCGTGAACAGCAAGCGCTGCGGGTTGAGAGCGCGCGTGCGGTGCGCGAGGTCGTCGATCGCGGCGACGTTCGTCGAGGCGGGAATGACCAGGTGGATCTCGATCGGCGGCAGGTTCGGCAGCGCCTCGGCGAGCTCGTCGATCGCGCGGTTGTCGCGCGGGCTGCGACCGGCGGTGTCGATCAAGACGAGGTCGTCGTTGCCGTCGAGGTAGTCGCGCAGGTCCGCCGGCGAATTCGCGACGTGGAGCGGCACGCCGATCAGGTCGGCGAACGTACGGATCTGCTCGATGCCGCCGACCCGATAGTTGTCGAGAGTGACGATCGAGACCCGCTTGCCTTCGACCAGCGCCGCGCGCGCGGCGAGCTTCGCGATCGTCGTGGTCTTGCCGGCGCCGGTCGGGCCGACCAGCATGATCGCGTTGCCGATCGACGGGGCCGTCAGCGGCGCGTTCGGCGTGGGCACATCGTTGGCGATGTTCTTCGTGCTGTTCGGCTTCGCACCCGGCGCGGGTGCGAGCCGCAGCTCTTCGATCAGCTTGCGCAGCGCCGCGAGCTCGCCGCGGATCTCGGTCGTGCCACGGTTGTCGCTGCCGCTCGCGCGAACCAACGCGCGCAACGAGCGCAGCTCGCTGCGGATCGGCGCGATCAGCTTCTCGACGTTCTCCTCGTTGTTCACTTGCGGCGCGGCCTGAGCCTCGCGAGCGGCGGCGGCTGCTGCCGCGGCGAACCGTGGCATCCGCGGCGCGTCGTCGTCGCCGTCGTCGATCGCCGCCGAGATCTCCATCGCCGTGCCGAGCAGGCCGCGCCGGATCTGCCGAGTCGCCACGATCACGGCTTCGTCGCCGAGCTCGGCTTTCACCTTCGCGACCGCCTCGCGCATCGTCGCGCCTTCGAACTTCATGATCTTCATGCGGCCTCTTGTGCGGAGATCACTCCGCGCGTGACGAACGGAACCGACGGATCGACCTCGCGGTAACTCATGACCGCGAGACCGGGAACGTGACGGGAGGCGATCTGCGACATCGTGCGGCGCAGATCAGGGGCGACGACCAACAGCGGCGGCTCGTCGCGCATCGCCAGGTCGCGAGCGCGGCCGGCGAGGTCTTCGGTCAGCTTCGACAGCGCGCGCGCGTGCTTGCCGCTGCCGTCGCGCAAGAGCGATTCGGCGCGCGGGTCGAGCACGAGCGGGCGCAGCGCGCCGTCGGTCGACAGCTGGGCGCGGGTCAGCCGGCGCGCGAGGCGCTGGCGAACGTGCTCGGTCAGATCGTCGGGGTTCTTGACCGTCGCGGCGTGATCGGCGAGCGCCTCGAGGATCGAGCGCATGTCGCGAATCGAGACCCCTTCGCGCAGCAAGTTGCGCAGCACCTGCATCACCGCGCCCATCGACATCAGGTGCGGGATGAGCTCTTCGACGACCTTCGCGTTGTGCTTGCCGGTGATGTCGAGCAGCTCTTGCGCTTCCTTGCGGCCGAGCAGCTCGTGCGCGTTGCGGCGCAGCAGCTCGGTCAGGTGAGTCGCGATCACGGCGGCGGCGTCGACGACGGTGCAGCCCGCGGCCTCGGCGCGCAGCCGGTCGGTCGGCAGCAACCACTTCGCCGGCAGGCCGAACGTCGGCTCGGTCGTCGCCTCGCCGGGCAGCGCGCGCGTCGCCATGCCGGTCGGATCGATCGCGAGCACGCGGTGGGTGTTGACCTCGGCCGACGCGATCGGCACGCCGGACAGCAGCACGCGATACGCGCCGGGGCGGAGCTGGAGATCGTCGCGGACGTGGACCGGCGGCACGATGACGCCGAGCTCGCTCGCGAGCTGCTTGCGCAACGACGCGATCCGCTTGAGCAACTCACCGCCGCGATTCGCGTCGACCATGCCGAGCAGGTCGAGTCCGACCTCGAGGCCGAGCAGCTCGACCGGCAGCGCGGCTTCGATCTCGCCGCGATGGACCTTCTCGTCGGGGCGGAGCGGGTCGCCGGACTTGGTCGGTTTTCCGGCCGGCGCTTCGTTGCCGTTCGCGGCGGACGGCGACGAGCCGTCCTTCGCTTTCGTCGACGCCCACGCGGCGAGGCCGCCGAGGCCCAAGAACAGGAAGTGCGGCATGCCGGGGAGTAGGCCGATCACCGAGAGCATCGCCGCGGTGACCGCGAGCGGGCGGCGGCGCGACAACAGCTGACCGCCGAGCGCCTTGCCGAGCTCGGCATCGTCGCTGCGCGTCGTGAGCAGCGCGGCGCCGGTCGACACGAGCAGTGCGGGGATCTGCGCGACCAGGCCGTCACCGATCGACAACACGGTGTAGGTCTGCGCGGCATGGCCGATCGACATGCCCTTCTGGGCGACGCCGATCACGATCCCGCCGACGATGTTGACCGCGAGGACGAGCAGGCCGGCGATCGCATCGCCGCGCACGAACTTCGAGGCGCCGTCCATCGCGCCGTGGAAGTCGGCATCGCGCTGGATGTACTTGCGGCGCTCGCGCGCTTCCTTTTCGGTGATCAGGCCAGCGCCGAGATCGGCGTCGATCGCCATCTGCTTGCCCGGCATCGAATCCAACGTGAAGCGCGCCGAGACCTCCGAGATCCGCTCGGCGCCCTTCGTGATCACGATGAAGTTGACGATCACGAGGATGAGGAAGACGACGCCGCCGACGACGAAGTTGCCGCGGATCACGAACTGGCCGAACGCCGCGATCACCGCGCCGGCGGCGTGCGAGTCGTTGCCGGTCAAGATCAGGCGGGTCGAGGCGACATTGAGCGCGAGCCGGAACAGCGTGACGAACAGCAACAACGACGGGAACGAGGCGAAGTCGGTCGCCTTCTCGACGTAGAACGCGACGAGGAACGTCAGCGCCGCGAGGCACAGCGACAGGCCGAGCAGCAAGTCGAACAGCGTCGGCGGCAGCGGCGCCATCGCGACCGCGAGGATGCCGACGAGCGCGCCGGCCATCACCCACTGGCCCGAGCGCGCGGGGGTAGCGGCGGCTGCGGTCACGCGCTACCTCGCTTGAGCCGGTAGACGTACGCGAGCACCTCGGCGACCGCCTTGTAGAGGTTCGACGGGATCGCGCGACCTTCCTTGACGTGCTTGTGCAGCGCGCGGGCGAGCGGCGGCCGGCTGAGGATCGGCACGCCCTTCTGGCGAGCCACTTCGCGGATCTTCTCGGCCGACTCGTCCATGCCCTTCGCGACGACGACCGGCGCGCGATCTTGCTTGTCGTCGTAGCGCAGCGCGACCGCGTAGTGCGTCGGGTTGACGACGACGACATCGGCGGTCGCGACCGCGGCTGCCATCCGCCGCTTCGCGAGCTCTTTCATGCGCTGCTTGCGCTTGCCCTTCACCATCGGATCGCCGTCCGACTCGCGGTGCTCGCGCTTGACCTCGTCCGAGGTCATCTTCATCTGCTCGTTGATCTTGCGGCGCGCCAGGATGTAGTCGACCGCGGCGACGACCGCGAGCGCGGGGACGACGAACCACAGCACGCGCGACACTTGGTGACCGGCGAGCGCCGCGAGGCTCGACGCCTGCATCGGATGTGCTGCCATGCCCGGGCCGAGCGCGAGGTAGACGACCGCGCCGACGACGATCAGCTTCGCGAGCGCGGTGCCGGAGCGCTTGACCATGCCGCCGAGCCCGAACACGTTCGGCAGGTTCTTGACCGGCGACATCCGGCTGAAGTCGATCGACGGCAGCTTGAACGCCGGTGGCCAGCCGAGCTGGACCAGGATCGCGATGATCGCGGCGATCGCGGCGCCGGCGAGCACCGGTGCGGTCGCGGCGAAGAACGTGTGAACCGCGGCGCTCGGCAGGTCGATCGTCGGAGCGCCGTCGCTCGCGGTCGCGGCATCGCGCGTGAGCTGGAGCAGCGCCGACAACGCGAACGACGCGCCGGCGACCAGGGCGATCGCACCACCCGCGAGGGTCGCGGTCGACACCAGATCCTTCGACAACGCGAGCTCGCCGCGCTTGCGGAATTCTCTGATCCGCTTCGGCGAAGGCTTGTGGGTGCGTTGCGGATCGGACACGGCGAGCGGAGTGATTGCAACGCTCGCGCCGTCGCCAAGTCTGCGAGAATGCTCGCGATTGACGCGAGGCTGTCGCCAGCGCTGGCGATCGTCGCGAGCCTCGGCTGACGGCCTCGAGGCTACAGCGCGTCGTACAGCCGCGCCGCGGCGTCGCGTGCGAGCGCGGTGCAGTCGTTCGCGAAGCTCGCCGAGGTCGCGAGCAGCGTGAGCCCGCCGATGATCAGCACCGACGCGAGCGAGATCGAGAACACGTTGATCGACGGCACGGCGCGGTTCAGCACGGCGAGCCCGAGGTTGCCGACGAGCGCGGCGAGCACGATCGGCGCCGCGAGCGCGAAGCCGCGACCGAAAGCGGCGGTGCCCTCGGCGAGCAGTTGCGGGCCGAGTGCGGCGAAGTGGGAGAGCTGAGCGGGCCCGGCGGCGACGCCGCGGACGACCGCTTCGAGCCCGCCGACCGACAGAAACGCGAGGCTCGCGATCGTCGTCGCCATCGTCCGGATCACGCCGGCGTTCTCACCCGCGTGAACGTCGTACTCCGACGCGAAGCCCAGGCCGAGCGACAGGCCGATGAGCTGGCCGGCGATCGCCGCGCGCGCCATCACGAACCGCGCGACCAGCCCGGTGACGATACCGGCGGCGAGCTCGAGCACCGCGGTCGCCGGTAGATCGCCGAGCGGTAGCGGCGCGCGATTGGCGCCGATCGCGAGGCCGACCGCGACGACGAACACCAGCTTCGCGCGCGCGGGGACTCCGGCGTCGCCGATCACCGGCGCGGTCACGGTCAGCGCGCCAGTGCGGAGCATCGACGCAATCGCCGCCGCGACCTCGCCTTCGCTCACCGTCATCGCGGTCCCTGGACGCCCACCGGATCTTCCCCGGTCGATGCCGCCGGCTGCGTGGACGATGCGGTGAACGCCTGCGTCGCGAATCGGCCGAGCTGATCGAGCATCCAGTGCCCGGCGAGCGCGATCACGAGCAGCGCCGCGGCGAGCTTCGGTACGAACGTCAGCACGCTCTCTTGCAGCTGAGTCGCCGTCTGGAACACGGCGACGGTGAGCCCGACGACGAGGCCAGCGACGAGGAACGGCGCGGCGACCGAGACGGTCACCGACAGCGCGTCGCGCCACAGGTCGAGCAGAGAATCGGTGGTCACGCCATCGCCCCGCGGAGCAGCGACTCGACGACGAGGTGCCAACCGTCGATCATCACGAACACGAGCAACTTGATCGGCAGCGCGACGACCGAGGGCGGCACCATCACCATGCCGAGCGACGTGAGGATCGTCGCGGCGACCAGGTCGATGACGAGGAACGGCAAGAGGATCGTGAGGCCGATCTTGAACGCCGTGCGCAGCTCGGACACGATGAACGCGGGAATCGCGACGCGCAACGGAACGTCGTCGATCGTGGCAGGGCGCGGCGCCTTCGCGACCTCGAAGAACAGCGACAGATCGGACTCGCTCGTGCGCGACACGAGGAACTTGCGCAGCGGGGGCGTCGCGGCTTCGATCGCTTGCTTCTCGTCCATCTCGCCGTGCAGGTACGCGCGCCCGCCGGCGTCGTACATCTGGACGGCGACCGGCGCGGACACGAACACGGTCATGAACAGCGCGAGCCCGACGAGGACCTGATTCGGCGGCGCGGCCGGGGTGCCGAGACCGGTGCGAACGAAGCCCAAGACGACGACGAATCGCACGAAGCTCGTACACGACAAGATGATCGCGGGCAGCAGCGTGATCAGCGTCAGGACGACGACCATGCCGATCGCGCCGAACGGTCCTGCGCCGCCGGCGGATTGCGTCGCGCTCTGCAGCAGGTTTGCGGGCGCGACCGGCGCCTGAGCTGCCGCGGCGGTGACCGCTGCTGCGAGTCCGAAGATCATCGCTTGCCACCCGCAGCCGCGAGGATCTCGCGCGCCCACAGCGCGTCGGCGTCGACGTCATCGGTCGCGACATCCTCGTTGACCGGCTGCACCGTCTGGGCGCGCAGGCGGAGGATGCCGTTGACCGCGGGGGAGCGATTCAGGGTCGTCGTGCGCGCTGTCGCGATCGTCGCCTGCGCGGTCGGGATGTCTTGCGCCTGGGCCCGCGGCATCATCGCCGGCGCCTGGCTCGAGCCGCGCGGCCACGAACCGAGCATGCGGACGTGCTGCGGCGTCACCGACACGATCAGCTCGCGATCACCGGCCGCGAGCCACATCATCTTGGCCTTCGCGCCGAGCGACCGTTGCGCGATCAGCTCGATCGTTTGCATCGCCGACGGCTGCGCCTTCTTGCGCCGCATCAACCACACCCCGCAGCCCGCGGCGGCCAGGCCGAGCGCTCCGTAGGTCGTGATCTTCGACCACGCGTCGCTCTGATCGGGAGCGCCGAGCGTGGGTGCCGGCGACGCGGTCTGCGCCTTGTGCTCGGTCGCTACAGCGGCGAGCGGCTCGTGCTCGGTCTCGCTCGGACGCGGCGCGGGCTTGGCCGCCGGCGGCTCTGGGGCCACCACCTTGGGCGGTGCGATCGCCGCGGGCAGCGTCGGCTCGGGCAGCTTCGCGAGCTCGCCCTCGGCCGGGACTTTGCGCGGGAACAGCAAGTGGAGGTCGTCGCCGACCTGGATCGCTTGTGCGAACCGGGCGAGCACCTTGACGCCGGCATGCTCGAAGCCGAGCTTGACGCTCAGTACCTTCGTCGAGTCTTCGTCCGCGATCTCGATCTCTTTGACCGTGGCATCGGCCGGCAGCGCGCGCTTGATCGACGGTCGACCGGCGATCGCGACTTCGAGCCGCGACCGGATCGGGTAGACGATCGTGTGCGTCGCCTTGACGTTGTGCGCGATCACCTCGACCGCGTCGCCGCGATCGCGGAGCTCGAAGCTCGGCACGTCAGGCTCGGCGATGGCGAGCGATGGCGCGAGCAGGACGGCCGCGACGGCGAGCGCGCGCATCACGAGTCCTTCTCGCCGGTGAGCTCGACGACGCGGATGCCGCAGCGTTCGCCGACCGCGATCGCTTCGGCGCGAGCGACGAGCCGGCCGTTGACCCGAACGTCGAGCCGCGCGCCGGTCGGCTTATCGAGCGTGATGATCGAGCCCGGGCCGAGTCGGGCCGCGAGCTCGGACAGGTTCATGCGGACGCGGCCGAGCTCGACCGTGAGCTCTAGCGGGACGTCGTGTAGTAACGATTCGAGCGCGGCGGGCTCGAAACCGGCGGGCTCTTCGATCGGGTCGCTCATGACTTGGCTCCTTGACCGTGAACGATGCTGACGATCTGAACGGCGAGCACTCCGCGGCTCACCACCGGGCGGGCCCAGGCTTTCAGCGTGCCTTCGCAGAACACGGGCACGCGCGAATCGACGAAGCCGGGCAGCGTCAACGTCGTGCCCGGATCGAGCGCGCGCAGCTCGCGCATCCGCATCCGCAGCGTGCCGAGCTCGACGACGACCTCGACCGGGACGTTCGCGAGCGCGTTCGCGACGAGCTGCGTGTTCGCCTTGATCGCGGCGAGCGCGAGCGGGCGTGGCACGAGCGCTTCGGGCCGCGCATAGATCTGGACGCGGCCGGCCGACGAGCCGTTGAACGCGAGCGCGACCCGCACGAGGCTGCGGGTCTCGATCAGCCGGGCGACGACCGCGAGGTCGGTGCTCGCCGGCAATTCCTTGTCGAACACTTCGCGCCACGCCGAACCGAAGCTGTCGAGGATCACGCGGCCGGCGGGATGAAACAACCGCAGCGACGCACCGGTCGCGACGCGGTTGGCATCGGCGGTCGGGGCAGCGGCGCCACAGCGTCGAGCGGCGGCGACGTCGATGACGCCGCCGTGGACGGCGAGGACGAGCTCGGCGTCCGGCGACTGCATCGCACCGACCCAGCCGCCGCGCAGCTCTTCTTTCGCGGTCTGACCGTCGATGACTTCGGCGCCGACGACGTCGAGCTGCCACCCGGCCGGCAGGTGGCTGCGCAGCGCGCGATGTACGAGCCGTGTCCACCGGGTCGCCAGGTTGATCAGCACCGGACGAGCTGCCTCGGCGAGCCGATCGTCGGCGATCAGCGCGAGCGGTGCGGCATCGCTCGCGTCGATCGCGGGGCTGGAGCGGCGCGGGGCCGACTGGCGAATCGCGTCCTGGATCGCCTCCAGCTCTTCGTTATCGAGCAGCGCATCACTCACGCTGCGGGGTTTTGCAACCGCCGGGCCGCGCTACGTGCTCGATTCTACTGAGAGCTCGCGCGGCGCTGTCGGCGACCTTGGCGTTACTGCTTGAGGTTCGTCGTGTCCTGCATCATCTGATCGGCGGTCGTGACGGTCTTCGAGTTCGCCTCGTACGCGCGCTGATACGCGATCAGCGTGACGAGCTCGTTGCCGAGGTCGACGTTGGACTGCTCGAGCGCACCTTGCGAGATCGAACCGCGGCCGCCGGTTCCGGCCGCGTCGACGAGCGCCTGGCCCGAGGTCGCGCTCTCGCTGTAGAGCTGGTCACCCTCACGGGTGAGACCCTGCTCGTTCGAGAACGTCGCGAGCGCGACCTGGGCGATGTCGATCGTCTGGCCGTTGTCGAACGTGCCGGTGACCTTGCCGTCACTCGAGATCGAGATGCCGGTGAGGTTGCCCGCCGAGTGGCCATCGATGTCGGTCGACGTAACCGTGGAGGTGCCGCTGTACTGCGTCGAGCCGGCCATGCCCGTGCCGCCGCTCGCGATGTCGTCGCCGAAGCTGAAGTTGATCGCCTGGTTCGGAGTCGCGCCCACGAAGCTCGCGCTCGACGACGTCGTCGATTGCGCGGCGAGTGCGCCGGTCGAGTTGAACGTCAGCGTGCCGGCCGCGATCTGAGTCGGCGTGCCCTTCGTGCCACCCGCGAGGTCACCGCCGTCGACCATCGCGTGCCAGGTCCAGCCGCGGGCGCCGTTCGAGTCGAAGTAGACGTTCGCCTGATGCGCCGTGCCGAGCGAGTCGTAGACGGTCTCGGACGTCGAGTAGTTCGACGAGGTCGCCGGGTTCGCCGGGTCGAACGTCATCGCCGTGGAGCCCGAGTCGAGGTTGACGGACATCTTCGCGTCGGTCGTCGCGACCGGCGGACTCTGGCGCGCGCCGAGCTGTAGGTTGCCGACCGTCTTCGACACCGCACCTGTCGGATCGATCGCGTAGCCCTGTAGCATCATCCCGTTCTGGTCGACGACGTTCCCCGAGCTGTCGAGCGAGAACTGCCCGTCGCGCGTGTAGAAGTTCCCGTTCTGACCGTCGTGCATGCCGTTGACGACGAACATGCCGTTGCCGCTGATCGCCATGTCCAGCGGGTTCCCGGTCTGTTCGAGCGCGCCTTGCGTCTCGATCGTCTCGGGCGCGAGCAGCGACGCACCACCGCCGAGGTTCTGACCGTCGAGCTGACCGCCGAGCATGTCGGCAAAGTCCGCGCGCTCGGACTTGAAGCCGATCGTCGACGCGTTCGCGATGTTGTCGCCGACGATGCTGATCGCATCGCTATGCGCGTCGAGGCCGCTGACGCCGATGTAGAGAGAGTTCGTGATGCTCATGTCGAGGCTCCTTGCAGCGCTTTGACCGCGGTGATCGCGGAGGTGGTGGCGGTGGTCGTCGAAGTAGTCGAGGAAATTGCATCGGGGGCGCCGATCATCGAGATCGAGCTCGGCGCGACGAGGAGGTCGCCCATCTGCAGCGAGCTACCGCTGGCGCTGAGCTGGACCGAGTCGATCCGGCCTTGCCACTGCGCGGTGATCGCGGCGTTGTTCGCGCTCGTCACCGCGACGTGATAGCTGCCGGGTGGCACGACGTTGCCCGACGAGTCGCGGCCGTCCCATTGGATCATCGCCGACGTCCCGTTCGGCACCGCGATCGTGCGGATCGTCTTGCCGCTCGAGTCGGTGATCGTGACCTGCGCGTCCTTGGTCGCGCTCGTCGAGGTGATCGACAGTGGCGGCGGCGTGCCGGTGCCGCTGATCGTGAAGTCGCCAGCACTCGCGTTGCAGTTGCGCCCGACGAGGCTCGACAGCGACGCGTTCGAGCTCGACGTCTGCGCCGCCACCAAGCTCGACAGGTCGGTGTTCGCCGTCGCGCCTTGTTCGACCTGGGTGAACTGCGCGAGCTGCGCGACCATGTCGGAGTTGCTCTGGGGATCGAGCGGATCCTGGTTCTGCAGCTGCGACATGAACAGCTTGAGGAACTCGTCCTGCGTGCCCGCGAGCTCGTTTGCCGGCGCGGCGGGAGTGGACGTGTTTGACGATTGACTGATCGAGGTGACGGTCATGGCAGCTCCTCGAGCCGAAACGGCTCGCTCTGGTCGTCGCGACGCTTTGGGTCGCGCTCGGAATCGCGGTTGCTCTTGCTGTGGTCGTGATCTCGTTCGGCAGAGAAGCTCGACAGGTCGAGACCGCGGGCGCGCATCGCGTGCTCGAGCACGCCGGCGTTACGCGCGAGCGCCGCGGCGGTCAGCTCGTCGTTGCCGCGCACCGCGACGTTGACGTCGTTGCCGCGCACCGCGACGGTCACGACGACGCGATCGCTGTCGTCACCGAGCACGAGGTGGAGGTGGCTGGGGTTCGCGTTGGGCTCGGGCAGCTCGCGCATCTCGCGCACCGCCGCCGCCGGTGCCGCGGCCGGCGTGGCCCGAACGTCACGCGCCGGCGCGGCCTCGACCACGACCGCGGGATGCAGCGTCGGGCTCGCGCTCGTCACGTGCGGTAGCGCCGGCTCGCCGCCTTGGTGCGCGGGCTGGTCGCGCCGATCGTGCAGCTGCTCGAGCAGATCGTGCAGCGCCTGTTCGAGTGGGGTCAGCGCGGGTGCCGCCGGTTGCGCGTCGGTCTGCGCGATCGCAGCTTGCGCGATCGCGGCGAGCTCGGTCGGCGCCGGCTCGGCGTCGCCGGGACTCGGCGCCTCGGCCTTCGCGGCTGATGGTGGCGCCGGCGGGTCGTCGGTCGCCTGCGGCGCGGCTCGTGGATCGGCGGTCGCGACGGCAGCGGTCGGGGTAGGTGTCGCGCCGTTCACGATCGCGGCGAGCGCGCGGCCGAACGAGGCGGCGATCAGCGCCGACGCCGGCGAGGTCTGCGAGATCGGGACGAGCACGATCGGCTTGGGATCGACGGTGGGTGGAGGCGGCAGCGGCGCGATGGTCGCCTCGTCGTGCGCGGGCTCGCCGGTGTTCTTTGCCTTGCGCGCGCGTTGCGTGGCGAGGTGATCGCCGAAGCTGTCGCCGTGCTCGTCGTCGCTCGCGCGCGCGGTGCGCGGTTCGCTCGCGTCCGGCTCCTGGTGGATCGCACCGGTCGCTATTCTCATCGGCGGCTCCCGGCCATGTCGTCATGCGAGCGTTGCTCGTCGCGGTTATCGCGGTCGGCGCGATCGCGATCGACGAGATCGATCACGCGTTCGGCCGACTTGAGCTGGCGAGTCCGTTCGCGCAGCTTCGAGGCCGCCTCGGCGACGTGGGCGTCGGCGTCGGCGTGGCTGCGCTGCGCGTCGGCGATCGCCCGGTGATGCGACGTGATGTGCTCGGCGACCCACGACAGGTCGTGAACGGTGCGAGCCGACGCGAGCGCGGCGGGAGCGGTGTCGAGATACGCGCTGAGCCGATCGTGCTCGCTCGCGAGCTCCTCGGCGGCGCGTTCGCGCTCGGTGGCGGCGGCGCTGTGGTCGGCGGCGGCGGCATCGCGCATCCGCTCGCGCGCATCGCGGACCGCACGGGCGACGCGACGGTTGATCGTCATCATGAAAGCTCCTCGCCGATCGCGCCCGCGAGGCCGCGAACCGTCTCGTCGTAGGTCGCCGGCTCGTAAGGGGCTTGCCGCGCCCAGGCGTCGACCCGATCACCGATCGCGAGCGCGAGGTCGAGCGCGGGGCTCGCTCCGGCGGTATACGCGCCGAGCGCTTGGAGCTCGACCGCTTGGCGACGGCGCGACAGATGCTCGCGCGTCTTGCCGGCGAGCCGGGTCA
The DNA here is from genome assembly GCA_963848295.1 of uncultured delta proteobacterium. Lineage (GTDB taxonomy): Bacteria > Myxococcota_A > Polyangia > Haliangiales > Haliangiaceae > JABFXX01. The sequence continues at coordinate 3,380,921 of CAWKDB010000010.1, forward strand.
TCGCCGGTTTCGCGACCCGGCGCGCGACGCGCGACGCGCTTGCGAGCACGTCGACCGCGGGAAACTGGCCGCGGCCCGCGAGGTCGCGAGACAGCACGATGTGAGCGTCGAGCAGCGAGCGCGCCGCGTCGGCGACCGGGTCGCTGAGGTCGTCGCCCTCGACGAGCACGGTGTAGAACGCGGTGATCGAGCCACCGGCCGCGCGCGGCGAGACCCGCTCGAGCAGGCGGGGCAGCGTCGCGAACACGCTCGGCGGATAGCCCTTCGTCGCGGGCGGCTCGCCGAGGGCGAGGCCGAGCTCGCGCAGCGCCATCGCAAACCGGGTCAGCGAATCGAGCACGAGCAACACGTTCTTGCCGCGATCGCGGAAATACTCGGCGATCGCGCTCGCGGCGAGCGCGCCGCGGATGCGTTCGAGCGGCGAGCGATCGGCGGTCGCCGCGACCATCACCATCTTGTCGCGGCGCGAGCTCGACAACAGCTCGCGGACCTCGCGGCCGCGTTCGCCGACGAGCCCGACCACGATGACATCGGCATCGGCTTGGCTCGCGATCTGTTCCACGAGCACGCTCTTGCCGCAGCCGGCGCCGGCGAAGATGCCGACGCGCTGGCCGCGACCGCACGTCAACAGGCCGTCGATGACGCGTACGCCCGTGTCGAACCGAGTCTCGACCTCGCCGCGTTGATCGACCGGCAGTGCGAGGCCGTCGAGCGCGATGCGATGCGCGCAGCGTGGCGCCGGCTTGCCATCGAGCGGGACGCCGAACGGATCGACGAGCCGGCCGATCAGCGCATCGCCGACCGGGATCGTGGCGAGCGCTCCTCTCGCCCGAGCCGCGGCGCCCGGCGCGATCCGGCGCGACGCGGTCAGCGGCAGCGCGAGCAAGCCATCGCCGCGAAACCCGACGACCTCGCACGGCACCGGTCCACCGGTCGCGTCGATCTCGAGCACGTTGCCGATCTCGACGCCGGTCATCTCGACCTTCACGATCGTGCCGGCGACCTCGACGACCCGGCCGAGTGGGCGCGGCGTCGACCAGCCGGTCACGAGCGTGCGCATGGTCTCGGCGATCATCGGTCGGCTCCATCGGCCGCGGTCGCGATCGCTTGGCGCAGCTCGGCGAGCCGCGCGGTCCAGTCGTGATCGATCTCGAGGCCGGCATTCCCGATGCGCAGCGAATTCGCCGCGATCGCCGGGTCGGGCTCGACCGAGATCAGTGCGTCGCCCACCGCTGCGCGCAGCGCGTCGGCGTCCGCAGGGTTGCACTTCGCGATCGCACCGGCACCATCGCCCGTGCGTTGCAGCCAACCGCGGATGACCGGCAGGAATCGATCCTTGGGCTCGAGCTCGCTATCGAGCCACGTCTCGATCACCGCGATCGCCGCGTCGGCGATCAGCTCCGACGCCTTGCCGGTGTTCGCGCTGCGTTGGCGGTCGAGCGCTTCGATCGCCGCGGCGAGCTTCTTGCGGAGCTCTTCGGTCTCGCGCGTGCCTTGCGCGCGACCTTCTTCGATCGCGGTCGCCCGGAGCTGCTCGAGCTCGCGCAGCGTCGCGGGATCTTGGCCGAGCGCCGGGTACGGGCCCCACGGCGAGGTCGCGACCGCACCGCGTTGCGCGGGCAGCGTCGCGCCGAGCGAGCGCGTCGGCGACGCGAGCGCGGTCAGCCACGGCTGGATGTCGTCGCTCACTCTTCACCTCGCGCCGGCATCGTCAGCTTGCCTTCGCTCGCGAGTCGCATCGCGGCTTCGACGACCTCGCGCTGCGCGGTCTCGACCTCGGACAGCCGCTTGGGCGCAGCCGCAGAGAGGTCGTCGCGCAACGTGCTCGCCGCGCGTTGCGACAGCGACGACAAGAAGTGGTCCTTGAGCTCGGGCGTCGCGGTCTGCAACGCGGTGACGAGGGTCTCGCTCTGGACCGCGCGCAGGAGGTTCGCCACTTCGCGCGTCGCGATCCGCGTCAAGTCATCGAACGTGAACATCGCTTCGCGGATGCGGGTCGCGGTCTGTTCGTCCTTCGCCGCGATCTCGCCGAGCAGGCTGTCGCCGGCCTCACTCGCCATCTCGTTGACGATCGACGCGCTGAACGCGAGCCCGTCGAATTCGGCGCGCGCGTCCGACGATGCCAGGCCGCCCGCGGCCTCGAGCGCGCGGACCAAGCTCTCCGACGCCTCGGCGACCGCATGCTCCGGAATCTCTTCGAGCTCCGAGACGCGGGTCGCGAGCTCCGCCGCGATCTCTTGCGGCATGAGCGCGAGCACTTTCGCGGCGAGTCGCGCCGACAGTTGGGTCAACACGACCGCGGCGACTTGCGGATGCTCCTCGGCGAGCAGCTGGGCGAGCGTGTTCGTCCGCGCGGTGCGCAGCAATTGCAGCGGTTCGTGGTTCGGCGCTTGGAGGCCGAGCATCTTCTGCGCGCGGTCGGTGCCGAGCGCCTTGTTCGCGAGCTTGCGCATGTAGGCGGTGCCGCCGGTCTTCGCGAGCGCGAAGGGATCGATGAGGCCGCGCTCGAGATCCTCGAGCACGCCGACGATGACCTCGCTGCCGATCTCGCCGAGGTCCTCGACTGCTTCGACGAGCACGCGGATATCTTTCTCCGCCATCTTGCCGAGGACGAGCGCGGCGGCTTCTTCGTCGAGCGACAGCAAGGCGATCGCCGCACGGCGCTGACCAGACATCGCTGCTTGGGGGTTCACTTGGCTCCCTTGGCTGCCGGCACGGGCTCGTGGAGCCACGCGGTCAGCACGCTCGCGGCGCGCGCGGCGTCACCGCGCACCGATTGAACGACGCGATCGTGAACCGACGAGCCCGGTGGCAGGCCGGGCGGAGGCGAATCGAGCGACGGACCCTGATCGAGCACGCGCTCGAAGGCGGCGACCGGCGCGGGCAGCGCGAGCGGCGAGCTGCCGAGCTGCGCGAGTTGCCGCTGCTTCTTGCCGCGGCGGGCGAGCACGACGACGAGCGTGATCATGACGAGCAACGCTGCGCCGCCGCCGATCGCGAGTGGAATCAGCGGCAGCTCGGCCTTGGCCGGCGGCTGGTTCGCAGCGGCCGCCTCGGCAACCGCTTCCGCATCTTCGACAAACGGAATCGAGTGCAGCTCGATCTTGTCGCCGCGCGTGTCGTCGATGCCCGCGGCCTGGCGCGCGACCGCGGTGAGCTCGGCGAGCTCCTGCTCGGTGCGCGGGACGGGCTTGCCCTTCGCGTCGGTCTTGTAATCGACCACGACCGCGACGTGCAGGCGTTGTAGCTGCGCTTCCGGCGTCAGCGTCTGCCGCACGGTGTGCGTGACCTCGTAGTTCTTCGTCTCCTGCAGCCGCCCGTTCGGCGTACCGGGGGTCGTCGTGGCACCGGGAGCGCCCGGGAGGTTGCCGCGCGAGCCGGCGATGCCGCCGACCGACGAGCCCGCGTTGCCCATCGCATCGACGCCTTCGAGCGTGCGCGACTCGCTCCGCACCGCGGTGTGGTCCTTGTCGTAGACGTCCTCGGTCTCGCTGATCTTGCGCTCGTCGACATCGGCGGTCGCGACGACCGACACCTTGCCCGGGCCGACGACGCGTTCGAGCATCGTCCGCACGCGAGTCGTCACGTCGTGCTCGAGCTGGGCCTTGTGATCGATGCCGTTCGCGTCGTTCGAGTCGAGCAGGTTGCCGTGGTTGTCGACGATCACGACCGCGTCGGGCTTGAGGCCTTCGACACTCGCCGCGACGAGCTCGCGCACGCCGCGCACTTGCGACGCGGTCAGGACCTGACCGGCATGGAGGTGCAGCGCGACCGATGCCGACGGCGCCTCGTCTTGTTCCTTGAACACCGAGCGCCGACCGAGCGCGAGATGCACGCGCGCGCCATCGACCTGAGCGAGCGCGGTGATCGAGCGAGACAGCTCGCCTTGCAGCGCGCGACGGAAGTTGACCTGCTCGGCGAAGCTCGACTGACCGAGGTTGTTGCCATCGAACAGCTCGAAGCCTTTGCCTGCGTGGGGCAGGCCCGAGCTCGCGGCGGCGGCGCGCGCTTCGTCGGCGCGATCGTCCGGGACTTCGACCTTGCCTTCGTGGAGGCGCGCTGGGATGTTGCGGCTCTGCAGCATCGCGTACATCTCTTGCGAGTCGTCGGGCGAGGCGCCATCGGCGACCGCGACCCAGGTGTCGTTGTGGTGCGCGAGCGTCGTGTAACCGACCCAGCCGATCACGCCGAGCACGACCGCGAACGCCGCGGTCTTGCGGCGCTTGCTCTGCCGCGCCCACAGGTCGCGCAGCTGCGCGAGCATGGCGACCAGACTTTGTGGAGAGGCGTCGGCCATGGCTTACACCTGGGTGTTCATCAGATCGCGGTACGCTTCGAGCGCCTTGTTCTTGAGCGTCGTCGCGTAGCGCACGGCGATGTTCGCCTTCTCGGTCGCGATCATGACCTCGTGGATGCCCATCGACGGATCGCCAGCCGCGAACTTCTCGGCCGCGTCGGTCGCCTTGTGATCGAGCTCGCGCGCGTCGCTCAGCGCCTTGCCGAACGACGACGCGAGGTCCTCGGCGTTCACCTGCGGGGTCTGCTGCGTCGCGTCGGTCGTCGAGCCGGTCTTCTTCAGCTCGGTGGTCACGAGCTGGTCGAGCATCGGCGCTTGCGGCAGGTTGATCGGGGCGATCGCCATGGCTTACTTCCCGATGCCGAGCGCGCTTTGCGCCATGTTGACCGCGGTCGACATCGACGTGATGCCGGCCTCGTAGGCGCGCGACGCGGTGATCATGTCGACCATCTCCTCGACCGGATTGATGTTGGGATACGCGACGTAGCCCTGCGCGTTCGCTTGCGGGTGGCCGGGATCGTATTCCATGCGCGGCGGCGACGGGTCCTGCGCGATCGAGCTGACCGAGACGCCGCGCACCGACTGCTGGAACGGCGTGCCTTGCGTGCCCGGGACGTCGACCGCCGACAACACGACATCGCGCCGCTTGTACGGTCCGCCGCCGTCGGCTTGCGTCGTCTGCGCGTTCGCGAGGTTCGACGCGGCGACGTTCATCCGGGTGCGCTCGGCCGACAAGCCGGACGCGGACACTTCCATGGCGGTGAAGAAATCCATCGTCGACCTCAGGTGCCGTCCCCGGCGCAATACCGGAGCAAAGCGATGCGGCGCGAGACCAGCTCGGCCGACGTCGAGTAGCGGACGCGGTTCGCATCGATCTTCGCCATCTCGCGCTCGAGCGAGACCGCGTTGCCGTCGGGGCTCGACAGCTTGCCGCCGTCGTCGAACGTCGTGACGTAGTCGCCGTCCTCGGCGCCGCTGTCGATCTGGTTCGGGTTCGTGATCGCCATGCTCGTGCCGTCGGCCGCGGGCTTGCGCTCGAGGTCGAGAGGGCGATATCCAGGCGTATCGATATTCGCGATGTTGCCGGCGAGCACCGTGTGCCGCTCGCGGTGGAACGACAGCGCCGCCCCGAGCTTGTCGATGGTGGAAAAATCGGCGGGCACGCTCCCGGTCTCAGCAAGTCGCGGGCCGATCGCGATCCGAAATGCTGCGCGGTGTTGCGGGATCGGCGGATCGCTGACGTCGGCGGGGTTGACGGCGGGTCGCGGTGGTCGATTCAGCTTCCGTGGCTGACCAGATCTCGCAGGCGGTGTTCGGGCTGCTGTTCGAGAACACCTCGGAGGCGCTGTTCATCGTCGACCGCACGACCGGTCGTGTCGTGTCGGCCAATGTGCGCATGAGTGAGATGCTCGCGCGCGAGCCGAGAGAGCTCGTCGGTTCGACCGTGGAGCAGCTCCAGCACGAGGCGATGCGCGACGTGTCGCTGCCCGGCCATTACGAAGACGTCGAGCTCGCGCGCAGCGATGGCTACCCGGTGTTCGTCACGCTCAACGTCGCCCACGTCGACCATCCCGCGCACGGTGCGCTCGCGGCTTATGTCGCGCGCGACACGACCGAGCGTCGCTTGCTCGAGCAAGAGCTCCTCGCGAAACACTCGGCGCTGTTCGCGGCGTACGCCGACCTCGAACGCGCGTACGAGCAACTGCATACGACGAAGCAGGAGCTCGAGGATCGCAACCGCGAGATCGCGCTGCTGGCGTGGCGGGCCGCGGTCGGCGAGCTCGTCGCCGGGATCGCGCATCACCTCAACAACCCGGTCGGCGCGCTGTCGAGCACGCTGCGCCGGATGGCGCTCGTCGCCGCCGGCGGGCCGAAGATCGACCCGAGTCGAGCGGGGCCCGAGCTCGAACGACTGGTGGTGCGCGCCACGCAGATCGCGACGCGGATCGAGTCGAACGTGAACGCGATCGTCAAGGCGAGTCGCTCGGCCACCGCGGCCGGCTCGCAGCGCCTGGAACTGCCTCCGGAGCTGTCGTCGGTGCTGTCGACGTTCTCGGAACGACTCGACGACATCCCCACGAAGGACCCCTCGTAATGTTGAGCAAATCGTGAAGACCGCGCGGATTCTCGTCGTCGATGATGACGATCACGTTCGCGACGCACTCGTCGACGAGCTGTCGGAGCAATATCGCGTCGAAGCGGTCGGCTCGGGCGGCGAAGCATTCGACTGCCTCGCGACCAATCAGTACGACGTGATCATCTCGGATCTCAAGATGCCCGACCACGACGGCATCGAGGTCCTCGAGTTTGCTCGCCAGCACCAGCGCGACGTCGTGCGCGTGCTGTTGACCGGATATCTCGACGAGCGCGCGCACCGCGCGCTGCTCACACCCGATGCGCCGTACAAGGTCGGCAAGCCTTGGCACGACGAGATCGAGGTCGTGGTTCGCCGCGGCCTCGAGCAACGCGATCTCGCTCGCCGGTTGTCGGCGTCGGTCGAAGACGCGCTCAGCCTCAACACGTTCGACGAGGAGCTCGCAGCTACGCGTACTCCTCTCGAGCTCAGCGAGGTCGTCGTGCGGCGCGCGCTCACCGTCGAAGGTGTCGGGGCGTGCGCGACCGTCGTGCGCGGTGACACCGGCGAGCACCCTTTCACCGGCGGCGCGGTGCCGCGCGACGGCACCGGCTGGTACGTCGACCTACCGCTCGATGGCGAAGGCGAGCTCCGCTTGCGCGCGCGCGGCATCGGCGAGAGTGCGCGCCAGCTGCTCAGCTACATGGCGCATCGCGCTCAACGCCGCTGCGGCGTGCTCGAGGCGCGCGTGTCGTCGGTCCAGCAGCTCGTCGGGCCGGGCTCTCGCATGAACCAGTTGATGCGGCAGGCGACGCTCGGGGCGCTGACCTCGTCGCTGCTCCACGACGTGTCATCGATGATGCAGACGCTGTCGGTGGCGCTCGCCGATGTCACCGCCCTCGCCGCAGAAGGCGCGACGCCGATGTTGACCGAAGCGATCGCGGAAGCCGGTGCCGCCGGCGAGGAGGCGATCCAGCTGTTCGTCCAGATGCGCAAGTTCATCCGCGACGGCGAGGTCGCGCTGCGGCGGGTGCGCGCGGATCGACTCGTGTCGCGGGCGGTGCGGCTCGCCGGTGGCTACGTGCGCGAACGCGCGCAGCTCCGTGTCGGCGAGCTCCCGGTCGTCGACGTTCCGGTCGCCGAGCCGCTGTTCCTGCAGGTGCTCGTGAACCTGCTGCGTAACGCCGCGAATGCGTCGCCGCGCCAAGGCATCGTCGATCTGCGCGTCAAGCACACCGAGACCGAGGTGATCTTCACCGTCGTCGACGACGGCCCGGGCGTCGCGCCCGAGATCGCCGACTACATGTTCGAGCCGTTCGCGAGCACGACTCACGGCGGCACCGGCTTGGGTCTCGCGATCTCCGCGTACGTCGTGCAGTTGCTCGGCGGCCGGATCAACTACCGGCGCGATGCCGACCGCGGCGCTTGTTTCACGGTCTCGTTGCCGCTCACGAGCTCGGACGACACGCCGACCGGCAAGCTCGCTCGCGCGGGCACGGTCGGCGACTGATCGAGCACCGACAGGAACACCTTCGACTGCTCGAGTTGCCTGCGTGTGCGGTCGCACAGGTCTTCGAGCTGCTTGCCGGTAAACCCGTTGTCCGCGAGCATCGGCGCGAGCTCGTGGTCGCCGTCCTCGCAGCCATCGGAGGTGCCGAACGTCGTCGCGCACAGCTGCGACACGTAGTCCGAGCACGCGACGATCTCGGTGATCGAGCGCAGCGGGTGGGTGAGCCGATTTCGGACCTCGGGCTTGTGGATCGTGTGATGGCGCTCGATCGGCGTCGCGAGCGTGACCGGGAACCGCCAATGCTTCGCGAGCAGCGAGCCGACCCGATCGTGCGAAGGCAGGTCGTGGCGCGCCTCGGCTTCGTGCATGCCGATGCCCTCGGATTTCATCGTGGCGTGCGCCGCGGCGAGTCGTTCGGGCTCGAGCTTCGCGAGCGCGATCTTGCCCATGTCGTGCAGCAGCCCCGCGGTGAAGCATGCACCGGGGTCGGCGAGCTTGAGCTCGTTCGCGAGCTCGCGCGCCGCGGTAGCGACGGTGAGCGAGTGTAGCCAAAGCGCGCGTACGTCGAACCCGCCGCCCGTGTCGAGGACGTCGAGCACCGAGATGCTCAGCACGAGCTGATACAGCGTGTTGAACCCCACGAACGGGATCGCGCGGGCGACGTCGGACACGCCGCCGGGAATGCCGAAGTACGGCGAGTTGACGAGCCGGAGCAGCTTCGCCGAGGTCGCCGGATCGGTGCGCAGGATGTCGGCGACCTGCTGGACCGTGACCTGCTTCGAGTGCACGACCTCGCCGATGCGCAATGCGACGATCGGCAGGGTCGGCAAGCTGTCGAGAGCGCGAGCGATACGTTCGGTTTCTTGGCCCATCACGGTCCTCCGTCGAGTTGCGCGTCGACGGCAGCGTCGACGGATTCGATCGCGGCATCGCTGCCGGCATCGAGCGGCCCGCCGTCGCTCGCGTCCACGCCGGCATCGGGGACGCCGAGGTCGTTGCGCTCGTGGCAGCTGCCGTCGTTCCAGCACACGTCCCCGTCGTCGCAGTCGCTGTTGCGCGCGCAGGCCGCTTGGCCGCAGCCGGCGACGCCGAGCGCCCAGCACAGCTCGATGACGAGGAGCGCGATCGTGCGCGGCTCAAGGCGCATCGAACACCATGCTCATGACGAGCTGCGCCTGCATCACGGTATGGCCCGACGGCAGGTCGTCGCCCGCGAAGTACGCGGTGACCTCGGCCGAGCCGCAGCCCTGCATGTTCGCGGCGACGCGCTTGCACGTCCCGGCGCTCACGACCCCGCCCCACAGCGTGTAGGGCTTGAAGATGCGCACGCCTCCGCCGGCGAGCCGGACCTTACCGACGAGCAGGCGCACGCCGGCGACCGCGCCGACGCTGCTGCGATCGAGCGTCTCGATCAACATGCCGCCGTAACCGTAGACCAGCGGGTCCTCGTTGAACGCGACCGAAGCGGTGCCCGAGAACGTCAGCGGCGAGCTGCGTGTCGATGGCATGCCATCGCCACCGCCGACCGAGATGCCGTAACCGAGCCGGAGCTCGGCCTCCCACAGCGATTCGGCGTGCGCGCTCGAAGCGAGCCCCGCCATCAGGAGAACTCCGAGCGTCAGAGCGAGTCGCACGCAGCTCGTAAAGGCAAGCGGCGTGCCGCGGCGGAGCGCAGCGGTTCTAGCGAGTTACTGGTGCAGCTCCTTCACGAGCGCGCCAGAATTGGCGACGCGCACCAAGATCGACAGCCGGCGGTTCTGCGGCGCCATCGGATCGGTCTTGACGTACAGCTGTGACGACCCGCGCGCGAATACACCGGCGATCTGCGCGCCAGGTACGCCGGCTCCCTCGAACACCTCGCGCGCTTTGGCGGCGCGCTGATACGAGAGGTCCCAGTTCGATAACTTCGCGCCCGCTGCAAACGGCCGCGCATCGGTGTGGCCGTTGATCTCGAGCGGCGCCTTCGTCGCGGCGAGCATCGGCGCGAGCGCGCGCAAGAAGCGTTCGAGCGGTTCCTTGAGCTTGGCCGACGACACGTCGAACAGCAGGCCCTTGCCATCGTCGACCGCTTCGATCAACACGCCATCGGAGGTGACCTCGACGTGGACGTTGCGAATGACGTCGGCGAGCTCGGCGTCGACTGCGGCGAGGCGCGCGAGCGAGTCCTTGAGCTCGTGCGAGATCGTGTCCATCGACTCTTGCCCGGGCGGCGGCGGGGTCGGTGCCTCTTCGATCACCGACGGCGTGACCTGCGCAGCCTTGTTCATCGCGAGATCGCCGGTCGGCAAGATGCCGGTGCGGAAGTACTCCGAGATCTCTTTGCGGCTCGCCGCGTCGGTCGACGCGAGCAGCCACATCACCATGAACAACGCCATCATCGCGGTGACGAAGTCGGCATACGCGACCTTCCACGCTCCGCCGTGGTGACCGTGGCCACCGTCGACCTTCTTGATGACTCTGCGCCGCGCGGCTTCCATCTCAGCTGCCCTTGATCGATTGCAGGGCCTTGTCGACGTCGGCGAAGCTCGGCCGCTCGTCGCTGAAGATCTGCTTGCGGCCGAACTCGACCGCGGTCGGCGGCGCGACGCCACGCGCCGACGCGATCACCGCAGCCTTGATCACTTGCAGGAAGCGCAGCTGGTGCACCTCCTGCGTCTCGGCGTTGTTCGCGAGCGGCGACAGCACGCCGTAGCACATCAGGATGCCGAGGAACGTCCCGACGAGCGCGGCCGCGACATGGTGGCCGATCTCGGCCGGCGGCGCATCCATGTGTCCCATCGTCACGATGATGCCGAGCACGGCGGCGACGATGCCGATGCCGGGCAGCGCGTCACCGACGGTCTTGACCAGGCCGGTCGCGAGATGGCCCTCGGCCTTGAGCGTGTCGATCTCGGCGTCGAGCAATGACTCGAGATCGTCCGGAGAGATGCCGTTGACGATCTGTTGCAGCGCCTCGGCGAGATACGTCCGGGCATGGTGTTGCTTCGCGACGCCGGGGTACTTCTTGAAGATGTCGGACTTCGCGGGCTCGTTGACGTGTGCCTCGAGCGCGAGCACGCCTTGCCGGCGCGCGAGCATGAACAGCTCGTACTGACACTTGAGCAGATCGAGGTAATCGGCCTTCTTCGGGATCGCATCCTTCATCGCAGTCTTGAACGCGGCGATCACGCGCTTCTTCATCATGCCGGGCGAGCTCGTGATCAACGTGCCGACCGCCGCCCCGAGGATGACGACGAACTCCGACGGCTGGAGCAGCACGCCGAAGTGGCCGCCGGCCATCGTGAAGCCGCCCGCGACGGCACCGAATACGAGCAGGACTCCAAGCATGTTCACTGCACGAATCGACCAGCGCGAGAGCGAGTACAGGTGCGGCCTGTCCTACACGGACGGATTGCCCCGAGGTTGTCGAGCGAAGCGGCTCGATTGACTCCTCGCCGTCATGTTTGCCGGCACACGGAAATCGGACCGGGCAAACCGCGTGGAATCGCTCGGCGCCCAGATGGCATCCGGGCTGCACATGTCGCCGGCATGATGGAAGCGACCGCGCGGATCGGCAGTTTCAACAACGACGTGGCTGTCCTGCCACGCCGCGATCGCGATCCGTCGACACGCCTCGGCGATTACACGGTGCTCGCGCAGCTGTCGCGCGGGGGTATGTGCCGCGTCTACCTCGCGGAACATCTGACGACCGGTGAGCGCGTCGCCCTCAAGATCCTCGACCCCCAGTTCGCGCGCAGCAAAGAGATCGTCGACCAGCTGTTCGCCGAGCGCGAGGTTTCCGAGCGCGTGCGTCATCCCGGCCTGCTCGATGTCCGTACCGCGTGCTCGGGCGGCGATTTTCCGTACGTCGTCATGGAATATCTCGACGGCGAGAACCTCGGCGAGCTCGCCGAGAAGGGCGAGCTCGAGTTCGGCGCGATCGCCGCGGTCGGCTCGCAGATCGCTGCTGCGATCGCCGCGCTCCATAGCGCGAACGTCATCCACTGCGACATCAAGCCGAGCAACGTGTTCGTGCTCTATCAACAAGGCCCGGGCGGCTGGCCGCGCGTCAAGGTCATCGACTACGGCATCGCGCGCTGCCTCGACACGCCGAAGCTCGAAGAGGGCACGATCGCGGGCACGCCGTCGTACATGGCACCGGAGCAATGGCAAGGCACGGTCAGCGTGAAGACCGACGTCTACTCCCTCGGCTGCCTGCTCTACGAGCTCGCGATCGGCGCGCCGCCGTTCGTCGGGCCGCTGCCGATGTTGATGGTCGCGCACACCGAGCAGCGCCCGGAGCGGCCGTCGTGGCTGCGCAAGAACATGCCGGTCGAGCTCGAGCGCGCGATCCTCGGTGCCCTGGCGAAAGACCCCGCGATGCGGCCGACGATGCTCGACCTCGCGCACACGCTCGCCGCGATCGCCGATGCGACGCTGCACGCCGAAGCCGAGCGCGCCGTCGGCTGAGGTACCCGCCGATCGGCGGTCGGTGGTAAGACCGCCGGGTGGAGCCCCCAGCGATCGTTCAGACCGGTGCCGCGGTGTTGCGGCAGCGCGCGGTCGAGCTCACGCGCGCGCAGCTCGCGACGCCCGAGATCCAGGCGCTGATCGAGACGATGATCTCGGTGATGCGCGCCGCTCCGGGCGTCGGGCTCGCGGCGCCGCAGATCGGGATCCCGATGCGGCTGATCGTACTGGAAGACTCGATCGAGCCGAACGATGCCGAGAATCGCGAGAAGGAGCGCGCGCCGTTTGCCACGCGCACGATCGTCAACCCGGTGTTGCGCGCGATCGGCGGCGGGCGCGTGATGTTCTTCGAAGGCTGCTTGTCGGTCGACGGTTACGCCGCGCTCGTCGAGCGCGATCACGAGGTCGAGGTCACCGGCCTCGACGAGCACGGTGCGCCGATCACCTGGCGAGTCGCGGGCTGGCCCGCCCGGATCCTGCAACACGAGGTCGACCACCTCGACGGCACGCTGTACATCGATCGGATGCTGACGCGCACGTTCTCGACGTTCGAGCACGTTCGCGATCGCTTCGCCGGCCGCCCGATCAGCGAGATCCGCGCCGAGCTCGGCGTCTGAGCCCGAGCCCGAGCCCGAGCCCGAGCCCGAGCCCGCCGCCACCGCCGCTGCCGCCGCCCGCGTTGCAGCCGCCGCTCGACGCGATGAGCTGCGCGTAGATGTGGCTCGTGATGACGACGCGCCGATTCGTGTCGTCGACCAGCTCGATCCGCCAGCGATGGGCGCCGGCCGCGGAGTCGTCATACGTCCACGAGAAGTCGTCGCCCGCGACCGCGGTCTGCGCGACCTTCGCGCCGTCGCGCCACAGCTGCACGAACATGCCGTCGCCGGTCGCGACGTGCACCGTCATGTGGGCAGCGGAGAGTTGGCCAGCGTCGTCGCCGATCTCGGCAACGCTGCCGTCGGCCGCGGTCATCGTGAAGTCGACGTCGGGATCGCCGGGCCCGCGCAGCTGCGCCTTGGTGTGACGCGCTCGCACCGCCGCGATGATGCCGGCTTCGCTCAGCTCGTCGGCCAGGACTTGCGTGCAAGGGCTGCCGACCGGCGATCCGGTCGCGGCCTCGTTCATGCCGGCGGTGTGATCATCGCTGCCGGTCACCGCGGCGATGCGCTGGCCCGCGTCCTCCTCCGCGTCCCACAGCGCGAGCACGGTCGGCGTGAACGCCTCGACCCCGACGTCGTAACCGGAGGTCAGCACCTCGATGCCGGAGACTTCATTCCACGGCGTGTCGTCGTCGTGCATCCACGCGCAGCCGATGCAGTTCGTGCCGAGGTTCGTCGCGGGATGATTGACGATGAACAGCGCGCCCTGCGCCGTGACGTCATCGATCACGTCGCTCATCGTGCGCCCGTCGTGGCCGAGGCGATGATCGACGTAGTCGACGAGACCGACGCCGTTGCCGTGCCCGCTGTACGTCGTGATCTCGGAGCCGCGCAGCGCGAGCACCGGCCAACTCGCTTGCTCCGCCGCGATCAGCGAGTGCTGAGCGATCGTGTTGTGGTCGCTGAGGTTCGCGAAGTCCAGCCCGCGCGACGCCGCGAGTGCGATGTCGTCGTCGAGCGACGCGTGCGCATCGCCGCTCTGGGTCGAGTGAACGTGAAAGTCACCTTTGTACCAGCGGCGCTCGGTCGCCATCACGACCGGGGTGTAGTCGGCCTTCGCGAGCACCGGGATCGTCGCGGCATCACGGAACGTGATGTCGATCGCATACGCGACCCCGTCCGGGGTGAGCTGCGCCTTGCCGATCGCCACGGTCCACGCGCCCGGCGTGATCGCACCGGGCAGGTAGCCGCGCGACGATTGATCGACGCCGATCACGATGTCGTCGGTCAGCCCGCCGCTCCACCCGCGATTGCCTTCCGGAGCCCACACGCCGAAGTCCAGGATCGCGTACGTCGTGTCGTAGGTGCGCGCGATCGAGAATTCGACCGTGCCGGCCGGGACGGTGAACGGCACGTCGATGTAATCGCCGCCCGCGGGCGTCGCCGTCCCTTCGAGGTGCAGCGTCGATAGCACGGCCGCGATCGCGACGAAGCTCATGGCGCTACCGTCGCGCCGCGCGCCGACCCGAACAACTGGGAGTTTCGCCTCCGCTGCAACCTAGAGGTGGCAGCCTCACCCGCCATGTATGGATATCGCGTCCCGCGTCGCCGGACGCGACGCGATCGATGCGGCTCGGTCAGGCCGGCAGCCCGGTCCACTCGGCGCTGCGCGACCACAGGCTGCTCTGCAGCTCGACATCGTCGGCGAGCTTCGACGGCTTCTTCTCGCGCCCGTCGTCGGTGTAGTAGCGCCCGGTCTCGGTCGCGAGCTCCGGATCGGTCGCGCACCGCAAGCTCGAGCGCGCGCCTTGCTCGGTCGTCACCATGAACAACTTCATCAGCCAGCGAAACGGTTGCGGCACGCGGCGCCACACATCGCTCGCGACGACGCCGGGGTGCACGGCATAGGTCGTGACGCCGCTGCCGTCGAGCCGGCGCGCGAGCTCTTTCGTGAACAGCACGTTCGCGAGCTTCGACACTTCGTACTCGCGCAGGCCGCTCACGCTCTTCGTCGGCGCGCGTTGGGCGTCCCAGTTGATGCCCTTGGCCGCGTAATGCGAAGCGCTCGATACGTTGACGATGCGCGCATGACCGCTGTCTTTGATCCGATCGAGCAACAGGCGCGTGAACAGGTAGTGGCCGAGGTGGTTCGTGCCGAACGTCAGCTCGAAGCCATCCTTGGTCAACCCGCGCTTGCCGGCGAGGCCGGCGTTGTTGATCAGGCCGTGGATCGGAAGCTTGCGCGCGAGCAGCTCCTCGGCGCAGCGCCGCACCGATCCGAGGTCGCCGAGGTCGAGCTCGACCAGCTCGACGTTGTCGTTGCCGGTCTCGGCCTTGATCTCGGCGATCACCGGCTCGGTCTTGCTGCGCGAGCGGCACGCGAGGATCACGTGCGCACCGCGGCGCGCGAGCTCCTGCGCGGTGATCTTGCCGATGCCGGTGTTCGCGCCGGTGACGACGAAAGTCTTGGATTCGAGGTCGCGAGTCATCGCGCGGCAACATGGGGTGCAAACCGGTATCGTCAATGGGTGATCGCGATACGTGAGCTGGCTCGCGGGTCTTACCCCGTGTTACGAACCCGATCCGCGTGCGAGGTTGGCTCGTACGCGCATCGGAGGAATCGAGCATGCGTATTCGTTTCATGTCGTTAGCCGCGATCGCGGCGCTTAGCTTCACCGCTTGTCACGGCAAGAAGGCCGACACTGCGACCGCTGGAGATAATTCCGCCAGCACCAAGTCGCTCTACGATCGGCTAGGCGGCACGCCCGCGATCACCGCCGTCGTCGACGATTTCGTCGCGAACGTCGCGGCCGATGCGCGGATCAACGCGTACTTCGCCAATGCCGACATCCCGCACCTCAAGCAGATGCTCGTGCTGCAGATCTCCGAGGCCGGTGGCTGCACGACGCCCGAATGCAAGTACACGGGCAAGGACATGAAGACCGCCCACAAAGGCATGAAGATCAAAGACGCCGACTTCGATGCGCTGGTCGACGATCTCAAGAAGTCGCTCGACAAGTTCAAGGTGCCGGCGAAGGAGCAGGGAGATCTGCTCGGCGCGCTCGGGCCGATGAAGCCCGACATCGTCGGCCAGTAGCGGCTTGCCCGCCTCCGCGATTGACACGGACCGCCCGATCGGGCGACATCGTGCGCGGAGGCACTGCACGACGAAGCAGACGAACTGACGCCAATCTCGACGGACGCAGGGAAGCCGACGGCGCTACTCAGGTAGCCCCAGACGGCACAGCCCCCGCTACTGTGAACCGAGGACGACGCAGCACGGCGAAAG
The DNA here is from genome assembly GCA_963848295.1 of uncultured delta proteobacterium. GTDB lineage: Bacteria > Myxococcota_A > Polyangia > Haliangiales > Haliangiaceae > JABFXX01. The sequence continues at coordinate 3,397,139 of CAWKDB010000010.1, forward strand.
CCAGCCACTGGGCAACTGGGAAGGCGCTGCTAGGACGAATCGGAAGTCAGGACACCTCGCCGTCGCGACCTCGGGATGGAGGATGCGCGTCTGCGCCGTCATCCCGCGTTACGTGGGGTGACGATGACTCGAATCGCTTTCATACTCGCGCTCGCTCCGGCGATCGCGGCGGCGGACCCGACCGGCGATGTGCCGGCGGCGGGGTCCGGCGAGACGATCGTCATCGAGGGCCACGCGCCGGATCACGCGACCGCGCGGGATCGCGGGCGCGCACTCGACGAGGCGCCGTTCGTCACAGTCGTTCACCCCGACGAGCATCCCGCGACCGCCTCGGTCGCCGATGCGCTCGGTCAGACGGTCGGCGTGCAGACCCGCAGCCTCGGGGGGCTCGGCGCGTACGAGTCGATCTCGGTGCGCGGTGCCGCGCCGGGCCACACCGAAGTGCTCGTCGACGGCATCCCGCTCGCGCGCCTCGCGCAGGTGACGACCGACCTCGGCCAGTACTCCCTCGATGCGTTCGGTCGGGTCGATCTCTATCGCGGCGCGGTCCCGGTCGAGCTCGGCGGTGCGGGCGTCGGTGGCGCGCTGAACCTGGTCACGCTGCTCGGCCCGAATGCGCGCGGCGACACGGTGCAAGCCTCCGCCGGCATCGGCTCGTACGGCGCGCGCCACGTCCGCGTTCACTACGGCGATACGCACGCGGACGGCCGCGTGGTGTCGTCGACGACGCTCGGTTACTCCGGCGCGACCGGTGACTTCACGTACTTCGACAACGGCGGCACGCCGCTGAACCTCGACGACGACACGACGCAGACCCGCCACAACAACGGCTTCGATCAAGTCGACGGCGCGAGTCGCCTCGGCGCGACCGATGGCAGCGCCTCGGGAGGAATTCGCGCCGCGTACAAACACCAGGGCCTCGCGGGGAGCGTCGCTGCGCCAGCGACCGACGCTTCGCTGTCGACCGTCGACGTGATCGGCGATGCGCGTGCGCGCCACCGGATCACCGAGTGCATCACCGAACGCGAGCTCGGGTACCTGCTCGTCGAAACGCAACGGCTGCGCGATCCGCTCGGCGAGCTCGGCCTCGGCACGCAAGAGCGCGCGTATCTCACGCTGTCGGGTGGCGCCTCGTCGGCATGGACCGCGCCGGTCGCCGGCGAGAAAGCGAGCTGGGGCGTCGAGCTACGCGGCGATCACTTTCGCGACCGCGATGTCAGCGGCGTCCAACCGTCGGTCACCGGCGCGCGCGAAGCGGGCGCGGCGATGGCGAGCGTCGCTGTCGCGCTCGGGCGCGAGCTCGTCGTCACGCCCGCGATCCGGCTCGAGCTCGTGCACACCGCGCCGGCGCCGACCGAGGTCGGGCCCGATGCGATGATGCCGGTGCCATCGCGTTGGGACACGCTGCCCAGTCCGCGGTTGACCGCGCGCTACCTCGTCGCGCGCGACGTCTCGATCAAAGGCAGCGGCGGCTGGTACTCGCGGTTGCCGACGCTGGTCGAGCTGTTCGGCGATCGCGGCTATATCCTCGGCTCGCCGGACCTGCGGCCGGAGCACGGGCCCACCGCCGAGCTCGGCGCGGTGTGGGCGCCGGCGGCCGCGATCGGGGCGGTCGATCGCGTGCTGGTCGAGGTCGACGGCTTCATCAACAAGCCCCACGACACGATCGCGTTCATCACGAGTGCGGGCTATGTCGCGCGCGCCGAGAACATCGGCGATACGCAGAGCGCCGGCGCCGAGCTCGTCGCATCGGCGCGACTGTGGAAGCTGGTGTCGGTGACCGCGAGCTACACGCAGCTCGAGACCGAACAGCTCACGACCGACGTCAACTACGACGGCAAGGCATTGCCGCGCGAGCCCGAGCACACGTTGTACGCGCGGCTCGACGTCACGCCTCGACTCGCCGGTCGCGCGATCGATGGCTGGGCCGACGCCAGCGCGCAATCGACTAGCTTTCTCGACAAGGCAAACCTGGGTCGCGTGCCCGGTCGCGTGCTGTTCGGCGCTGGCCTGCGCGTCGAGCTCGTCGCGCGGGTCGCGGTCGCAGCCTCGGTCTCGAACCTCGCCGACACCCGCATCGCGCAACTCCCTCTCGATCCGCCACCGAGCCCCACGTTCACGTCGACGCCGACCGCACTCGCGGATGTCGCCGGCTTTCCCTTACCCGGGCGCAGCTTCTACGCGTCCATCGAATGGAGCCACTGACTATGACGATGAATCGACCGATCACCCTCGCGTTCGTCTCGGTTGTGCTCGCCGCGTGCGGCGACAACAGCGCGCCGCTCACCGATGCACATGGCCATGTCGGCGACGGCGGCGGCGACGCCGGCGGGTCGGGCTCGACCGCTACGGTCGCGGCGGGCGACTTCACGCCCGGCGATCCGGGCACGATGGCGACGCTCGACACCGCGAGCTTCGCGCTCGCGACGAACGTCGCGCCGGCGGGTTCGGTCGGCGACGACCCGGTGTTGCGGCGATTCGCCGGCGAGCTCTTCATCGTCAATCGCTCGGACGGCGACAACGTCACGGTCCTCGATGCGGCGACGCACGCGCTCGTCGAGCAGGATTCGACCGGCACGGGCTCGAACCCGCAGGACGTCGCGGTGCACGGCAACAAGCTCTACGTGCCGATCTACAACGGCAAGGGCGTCGCGGTGATCACGCGAGGCTCGAGCGACAAGCCCGCGATCATCGATCTGTCGGCGGATGATCCAGACGGCGATCCGAACTGCAACTCGGCGTTCACCGTCGGCGATGATGTCTACGTCGCTTGCGAGCTACTCGACGCGACGTTCACGCCGCGCGGCAACGGCAAGATCTACGTGATCGATACCGCGAGCGACACCGTGTCGAAGACGATCGCGATGATGAACCCGAACCCGTTCGGCGTGTTCGAACAGTTGCCGACCGGCGAGCTCGTGATCCCCACCACCGACTTTGCGAGCGGCGGATGCATCGAGAAGATCTCGACCGGCCCGAGCGCGGCCTCCGGCGGTTGCATCGTGACGAACGTGGCGCTCGGCGGGTTCGTCAATCGCTTCGACTTCCAGACCGTCGGCTCGGCGAGCATCATGTGGATCGTGGTCAACATCTCGTTCGGTGTTGGCAACGTGCAGAAGTACGACCTGACCGCGGGCATGCTCGCCGCCACGCCGATCACGCGCGGTGTCGAGGACCCAGTCGATCTCGCCGCGTGCCCCGACGGCTCGCTCGTGATCTCCGATGGCGCTTCAGGCGACGCCGGCCTGCGCGTCTACGCGAACGACCACGAGATCAGCGGCGAAGCCCCGATCGCGATCGGCCTCCCCACCGGCAGCGCGAACGCACTGCTGTGCGACTGACTCAGGGACGGAGCGGATTCTCCGTCCCCGTCACTCGCGCGGGTGCACGCAGTAGACCTCGGCGACGATCTCGATCGTCGACGACGGCGAGGTGTTGCGATAATCGCAGCGCCACGCCGACGCGGTTGCGCCATCGGTGATCGCGACGGGGCGCGTCGCGATCAGCTGCGCGAGCCACTGCGGATCGGCGAAGCATCCACCGGTGACGACCAGGTCGGCGGCGCGGTCGCAGCTCGCGACCGCTGTCGCGACGAGGGTCGGCCCGACCGAGATCCTCGCTTCTTTGCGGATCAAGTCGGTCTTGTTGCCATACGCGCCGGTCGGGCCGGGCGGACCCTTCGGTCCCTGCGCACCTTGAGGCCCTTGCAAGCCTTGCGGGCCTTGCAGGCCTTGCACGCCTTGTTGGCCCTCGGGCCCGGGTGGCCCGGGATCGCCTTTGCTACCGCGCGGACCTTCCGGCCCGGCCGGCCCGACGCCAGCGGGACCCGGTGGCCCGAGCGGACCCGGTGGGCCGAGCGGGCCGAGCGGCCCAGGCGGACCGGTGAGCCCTGCGTCCGAGCCTTTCGCGAGCAGCTCGGCGGCGACCGCGTGGACGTCGAGTGGTCCGCGCTTCTCGAGCGCGGCGAGGCGCTGGTCTTGCGCCGCGAGCTTCACGCCCTGCTGCTCGATCTTCTGGTCGAGCTCTCCAGACCTGCACGCGGCGAGAATGATTAGAAGCCCCGCGCGGTGCACGCCGCCATCCTACCGATTTTTTGCCCACGCGATCGAAGCGGCGTAGGACCTAAAGGCGATGATCGAGCTGGTCGATGTTCGTCTCGACCACCCGGGAGGTGGCTCTCCGCTGGTGGCGGAAGCGACGTTCTCGGTAGCGCGCGGCGAGATCGCGCTCGTGATCGGCGCGGCCGGCGTCGGAACGTCGCGGCTCGTCGCCGCGGCACTCGGCGAGGCCGTGATGGGTCGCGGTCGCATCGAAGTATTCGGCCGCGACGTCGCAAAGCTGCGGCGTGCGTCGCTCCGGCTGTTGCGCCGCCGGATCGGCATCGTGCCGCAAGACCTGTGCTTGCTCGACGATCGCAGCGCTCAGCTCAATGTCGTGCTGCCGCTCGAGATCGACGGCATTCCGCGCTCGATGTCGGTCGTGCGCGCCGCGGCGATCCTCAGCCAGCTCGGCCTGGAGTCCGAAGCGTCGCTGCCGATCGATTGCCTATCGATGTCGGCCCGCCAGCGCGTCGCGGTGGCGCGCGCGCTCGTGCGCGAGCCGGAGCTCGTGATCGCGGATCACCCGACCTGCTGGCAGGACGCGGCGGGCGCGGAGCTCGTCGCGGGCGCGCTGATGGGCGCCGCGGCCGCGGGTGCCTCGTGCCTCGTGTTCGGTCGCGACCCCGCGTTGCGCGAGATCGCCGAGCGCGAAGGTTGGCGCATGCTCGCGATCGTCGACGGGCGCGTCCTTCCGCTCGCCGAGATCGCGCTCGCCGGCGCGGCGATCGACGAGCTGCTGGCGGATAGCCGCTCGGCGCCGATCCGGCCCGAGAGCGAAGACGAGTTGCTGCCGAACGTGCTGCCGTTCCCGACCGCGGGGGTCGCGTGACTCGCATGCGAACGCTGCGCATCCTGCGCAAGACCAAGCCGGTCGCGCGGCGGTCGAGCCGCGGCGACTTCGATCTCACCGACGCGACGATGGAAGCCGACCCGGGTCCTCCTCCGGAGGCGGTGTTCGATCGGATGACCGGCCCGTTCGATCATCGTCGCCACGCGTTCGCCTCGCCCGGCTCCGCCGACGAGGAGACGTAGCCACGTGACGAGGCTCGCCGCCGCGCTGCGCCGCGCCGCGCGGATCGCAGTCGAGCGGCCGCGCACCGCGTGGTGGACGATGCTCGCGTTGACCGCGGCGCTGTTCGCGGTCGGCGTCGCTGGGGTCACCGCGTGGAACATCGACGCGTGGACGAGCACGCCGCGCGGCTCGGCGAGCATGGTCGTCTATCTCGGCGAAGGCGTCGACGGCGCGCGTGCCCAAGCGCTGGTCGCCGATCTGTCGAAGCTCGCCGGTGTCGAGCGCGCCGAGCTGGTGTCGCCGCAAGAGACCGCGCATCGCCTCCAGCTCGCGCTCGGTGGCGATTCGGCGTTACTCGCCGGCGTCGAGCTCGCGAGCTTGCCGGCGAGCGTCGAGGTCACGCTCGATCCCGGCGTACGCGATGTCGTCGAGATGAGCCCGACCGTGCGCGAATTGCGTGGCACGCGCGGCGTGGATGACGTGATCGTCGAAGACAGCGGCGCGGATCGGTTCGGCGCCGCGCTGCGCGTCGTGCGCGGGGTCGCGTGGGTCGGCGGCGCGCTGCTCGCAGGACTCGCGCTCGTCATCGTGCTCGCCGCGATTCGCGTCCGGCTCGATCGCGGCGCGCGCGAACAAGCGACGCTGCACTTGCTCGGCGCCAGTCCGGCCTTCTCGATCGTCCCGACCGCGCTCGCCGGTGCGCTGCAAGGCGCGCTCGCCGCGCTGCTCGCCGCCGCGGCGCTGTGGCTGTTGGTCGCGAAGTTCTCGACCGCGATCACCGCGGCACTCGCCACCGCGATCGGATCGGCGCAAGTCGCGCTGCCGTCGCTCGCCGCGGCCGCGGCGTTCGTCGCGCTCGGCGGTGCGCTCGGCCTGGTCGGCGGCAGCCTCGCCGGGGTCCCGCGTGCGCGGTAGCTGGCTCGTCGCGGTCGCGCTCGCGGGTGCGCTCTCCGGTCCGGTCCGCGCCGACGAAGAGCCCGCCGCAGCGCCGGCGGTCCACGCCCCGACGGGCGGCCTCGCGGATCAGCTCGCGGAGCAGCAAGACGCCATCGAGCGCGCGCTGGCGATGGTGACCGACAAGCTCACGATCGCAGATGCCGCGCGCCTCGCTCGGCTGCGCGCCGCGTACCGCGCGATCGCGCCGGCCGAGGATCTGATGACCGCCGCCCGCCGCCGGGCCGCCGCGCGCTTGTTGCTCGATCGCGATCTGTTCGAGCGCACGTTGCTCGCCGACGAGGCGACCCGGCTGCGCACCGCGCACGAGAGGGTGATCACGGCGACCACGGTGCTGCCGACACTCGTGCTGCCCACCGATCTCGCGTGGCCGGCCCACGGCAAGATCGCGCGCAAGTTCGGCGAGCTGGTCCACGAGCGGTCGAAAGCGACGCTGTCGCGGCGCGGTGTCGACATCGAAGTCGAGGAGCACGCGCCCGCGACCGCGCCAGCCGACGGGATCGTGCGCTACGCCGGGCCGATCCGCGGCCTCGACAACGGCGTCGTGATCGATCACGGCGACTTCGTCACGGTGATCGCGAAGCTCGGCGAGCTCTCGCTCCCGATCGGGACCCACCTCGAGCGCGGGGATCGCATCGGTCGAGCGGCGCGCCATCGCGTCTACTTCGAAGTTCGCGTCAAGGTCGGTCCGGGCGGTCTGCCGATCGACCCCGAAGCCGCCATAAGCAAGTAAGCTCGGCCCGATGTCCCGTGCTTCGCACATCGCGACCTTCGTCGCCGGCGCGCTCGTCGCCTCGGCGTTCGCTGCGCTCGCCGTCCCGCGCGACACGATCCGGTTTCGCACGTTCGATACCTTCGCGCAGGCGCTCCACCTGGTCGAGACCGACTACGTCGATCCGGTCGACGAGCACGCGCTGCTCTACGACGCGACGCGCGGCATGATCCACAACCTCGACAAGTACTCGACGTTCTTGCCGCCGAACCGCTACGAGAAGTTGCGGCAAGACACCGAGGGCGAGTTCGGCGGCGTCGGCATCGTGCTCGCACCGGGCGAGCTCGACGACGCGCATCCCGGGCGCCCGCCGTACCCGATCGTCGACGAGCTGATCCGCGGCTCGCCCGCCGACGTCGCCGGCCTCCAGCTCGACGATCGGATCACCGCGATCGATGGCTCGCCGACCGCCGAGGCCGGGCGCGAGCTCAAAGAAGCCGGCGCGTGGGAGGCGAAGCTGCGCGGCGCGTCGGGTACCCGTGTCGCGGTCGATGCCTTGCGCGTCGGCTGGAAGGATCCGAAGCGGTTCACGATCGTGCGCGCGCAGGTCAAGCAGCCGAGCGTCACGCATCGCGTGCTCGCGCCGCACGTCGGTTACATCGCGATCGCGCGGTTCGCCGAGGCCACCGCGAACGACGTCGCGGTCGCGCTCGCCGATCTCAAGCAACACGATGCGCTCCGCGCGCTCGTCCTCGATCTGCGCAGCGATCCAGGCGGCCTCGTCGATCAGGCGATCGCGGTCGCCGACCATTTTCTCGATCACGGCACGATCGTGACGATCCAAGGTCGCCAGGGCTCGGCCGAGCATCCGTCGGCGCATCCCGGTGGCCCGGCGGTCGCGGTGCCGGTCATCGCGCTCGTCGATCAGGGCACGGCGTCCGCCGCGGAGATCCTCGCCGCCGCGCTCCACGACAACGGCCGCGCGAAGCTCGTCGGAACGCCGACGTACGGCAAGGGCACGGTTCAGACGTTCTACGATCTCGACGACGGTTCTGGACTCAAGCTGACCACAGCGCGCTACCTCACTCCGAAAGGCAACTCGTTGGAATCAAAAGGCATCACGCCGGACGTCCGGGTGGAGGCGTTTGTCGGCGAGCAGATCGTCGCCGGGGGCAGCAACGGAGGTGGCGCAAAGCCCGGGACCAATGCCACAATTACGGCTCAGGGTGACGACGATCCACAACTCGCCGCCGCAGTCCAGCTCGCAACTCAGGCGGCGCGCGCTGGGATCAAGTAGTCGGCCCATCGGTTGTTTTGAGAAAGCTCGGACTGGTACAACCAATGGAACGCTGGTGACCGCTCTTACACCATCGAGACCGCGGGGACGCATCTGATGTTCAAGCTGGTGATCCAGGATGACGAGGGGAAGACGACGGTCGTCCCTCTGATCCGGGACGAGATCACGATCGGCCGCAAAGAGGGGAACACGATCCGGCTCACCGAGCGGAACGTGTCGCGCCGGCACGCCCGCATCCTGCGTAACAACGGCGAGGTCCAGATCGAGGATCTCGGCAGCTACAACGGCATCCGCGTCAACAACGCGCGGATCGCCGAGCGGGTCTCGCTCCGGCTCAGCGACCAGGTCCAGATCGGCGACTACAAGCTGTACCTCAAAGCCGAGGGCGTCGAGCAAGTCGACGAGGCGCGGACGATGCCGATCGAGCGGATCGACAGCTCGACCGAGGTCATGGCGGTGGTGCAAACGCCGACGTCGCCGATGGTGGCGGTCGGAACGCAGCCCCCGGCGCCCGCGGCCGCCCCCGCGCGCCCAGGCGTTGGCGTCGCCGATACCGATCCGGCCGGCCGCCCGGTCGCGACACCGGCGCAAGTCGCCGCGCTCACCCAATCGGCGTCCTACGGCAAGCTCGTCGTGGTGTCGTCGAACTTCGCCGGCAAAGAATTCGATCTGACGCGGCCGCAGATGATCATCGGCCGCACCGACGAGAACGACCTCGTCATCAACCACCGCTCGATCAGCCGCAACCACGCCAAGGTCGTGCGCGACACCGAGACCGGCCGCTACACGATCAGCGATCTGCAGTCGAGCAATGGCGTGCGGGTCAACGGCCAGGACTACGGCAAGGTCGAGCTGCGTCGCACCGACGTCGTCGATCTCGGCCACGTCCGGCTGCGCTTCGTCGAGCCCGGCGAAGACTTCATCTTCGCGCGCGACGCGGTGATCGCCGACGTCCCCGAGGCCGGCGGCAAGCGCAGCCTGATGATCGCGGTCGTGCTCGCGATCTTGGTGCTCGGCGTCGTCGCGGTCGTGTTCCTCATGCGCTCGGGCAGCACGAACACCGAGGCGAACGGCAAGGGCGGCGACAACTCCGGGCCCAAGCGCAACGGTGGCACCGACATCGCGGCCAACGCCCTTCCGGCCGACGCTGCGGTCGTTCAACCCGCGGTCGCGATGGACGCCGCGACGGTCGCGGTGAATCCGCCGCCGGGCGACGACGACAAGGGCCGGATCAAGGTCGAGTGTCTGCAGAACAAGGCCGACAAGGACTGGCAGGCGCTCGCGAACTGCGCCGCCAAGCTCGAGCAATTCGATCCCGCGACCGCGACCGAGCTCAAGGCGAAGGCGAAAGCCGAGCAGGCGAACCAACTCGCCGTCGATCGCGTGAAGACCGCGCTCAACGACGGCAGCCTGCCGAAGGCGGCGCGCGAGATCGCCAAGATCGACGACGACTCGGTCTACAAGGCCGAGGTGAAGGCCGACTACGAAGCGGCGTCGCAGAAGGTCATGGAAGACTTCAAGGGTCGCGCGCAGGCCGCGAATCGCGCGAAGCGCTGCGCCGACGTCGACAAGTTGATCTCGCAAGCGGCGGCGCAGGGCCAAGCGGTCGTCGATGTCGTGCGTCCGTTCAAGTGCGTGACCGAGGTCGCCGCGAACCCCGTCGATCACGGGCAAGAGCACAAGCCGAATCAGGGGAGCGCCGTGACGCCGCCGGCGGGCTGCGACGCGCAGGCGTTGGCGGACAAGGCCCGGCAAGAGCTCGGCATCAACGACCACGCCCATGCCCTGGTCGACTTCGAGAGGTCGCTCAGGTGCAGGCCCGACCCGGGCATGTACCCGTCGGCGTATATGGCGGCTTGCGGCGCGGGGAACAAGGTGCTCGCCAAGCACTACTTCAACATGCTGCCCGCTTCACGCCAGATGTCGCTCGTCCAGATCTGCCTGCGCATCGGCATCGACCCGCGACAATAGATCACCTCTCGCGAGTAGCCGCGGATGTCGAAACACCTGCGGCGGATTCGCTAATGCCTGCGCTTGCGCTTACGCTCGCGTCCGTAAGTGCCCGCAGTTATTTGACCGATTGATCCCGTGTGTGGTGTAACCAGAACGTGGGGACGGTGCACCATCTCGGAGGAGCCATGTCCGGAGGCATAACCTTGCGTCGTTCTCTTCGCTGGAGCGTCATCGCCTGCGTCTTCTCGCTCGGCTCGGTAGCGTCCGCGCAGACCGCCGGCAACGTTCCGCTCGATACGTTCCATCCCGCGATGGATTCGCGCGGCTACATCACGGTCGACGCTTCACAGGTCCTCGGCAACAAGGACGTGTCGTTCGGCCTCGTCGGCGATTGGGGCCACGAGCTGCTGAATCTCGGCGGCACGTGCACCGCTCCGGGCAGCGCCGGCAACTGCACGTACTCGATCGACAACATCCTGACCGCGACGCTCGTCGGCGCGTTCGGCTTGAAGCTCGGGCCGGCCGAGCTCGAGTTCGGTGCGTCGGTGCCGTTCGTGATCATGAACGGCGATCGCGGTCCCGATGATCTCGGTGACCCGACCACGCCAAACGACAACAAGACGTTCGGCCTGTCCGGCCAAGGGCTCGGCAACGTCGGCCTTCACTTCAAGACGCGATTCTTGAAGACCAGCAAGGGCCCGCACATCGGCCTCGGCCTCGTCGTGAGCGCGTATCTCCCGACGCTCAGCAAGCAGGACGTGTTCCTCGGCGATCACGACTTCGTGCCGCAGGCGATGCTGGTCCTCGACAAGGAATTCGGCCGCTCGCACCGGCTGCGGGTCTCGCTCAACGGCGGCATTCGGCTGCGCAGCTCGACCGCGACGTTCACGAATAGCGACCAAGGCACCGATGGCGCGCCGATCACCGGCCAGACCGTCGCGGTGACGAACGAGATCCCGTACGGCCTCGGCATCGCGTACGCGCTCAAGGTTCAGAAGTTCGACGTCGTCGGCGAGCTCACCGGCTCGGTCCCGCTCGGCACGAAGGGCACCGACTACAACAACTACAACCCGCTCGAGGCGACCGGCGCGGTCAAGCTCTACCTCGCGCGCAACTCGTTCTTCACCCTCGGCGCGGGCAGCGGCTTGCTCCACGACAAGGGCGCGAACCCCGAAGTGCGTGCGTTCATCGGCATCGTGTTCGAACCGAACATCGGCGACCGCGACGGCGACGGCATCAAGGACGACGTCGACAAGTGTCCGGACGAGCCGGAGGACTTCGACGGCTTCGAAGACGAGGACGGTTGTCCCGATCCCGACAACGATCGCGACGGCATCCCCGACGTCGATGACAAGTGCCCGAACGTTCCGGAAAACAAGAACGGGATCGAAGACGAAGACGGCTGCCCCGAAGGCGCCAAGAACGATCGCGACGGCGACGGTATCCCCGACGACGTCGACAAGTGCCCGGATGACCCGGAGGACTTCGACGACTTCCAAGACGCCGACGGCTGCCCGGATCCCGACAACGATCAGGACGGTATCCCCGACGTCGACGATCTGTGCCCGAACGATCCGGAAGACAAGGACGGCTTCGAAGACGAAGACGGCTGCCCCGATCCCGACAACGACAAGGACCGTATCCTCGACAAGGACGACAAGTGTCCGAACGAGCCGGAGACCTATAACGGCTATCAAGATGAAGACGGTTGTCCGGATCGCGGACGGGTCGTCGTGACCGACACGTCGATCGAGATCCTCGACATGGTCTACTTCGAGTACGACAAGGCGGTCATCAAGAAACAGTCGTATCCGATTCTCGATGCGGTCGCTGCGACGCTGCAGGGCAACCCGAGCATCCAGCAGGTCGAGATCCAAGGTCACACCGACGAGCGCGGCGACGACAACTACAACCTCGATCTCTCGGACCGCCGCGCTCACGCGGTGCGCCAGTACCTGATCGACAAAGGCGTCGACGAAAAACGGCTAACCGCGCAGGGCTATGGCGAGACCCAGCCGATCGATCGCGGTCATAACCAGGCCGCGTGGGCAAAGAACCGGCGCGTCGCGTTCTTGATCCTCAAGCGCAGCAGCGATTAGCGGTTCGCCGACCGCCGCGCTAGGCTTGCTGGGTGATCAAGCTCCTCGTGTACTTGGTAATCATCGTCGCGCTCGTCTATGCGGGCTCGACGGTGAAGCTCGGCAAGCGCACGTTCTTCGGTCACGTGCGCGCGATCTGGCACACCGAAGAGGTGCAAGACCTCAAAGACGGCGTCAAAGAGACCGCGGGCCCGACCGTCGACAAGCTCGAGCGCGGCGCGAAGGCCGGCTACAACGCGATGACGAACAACAGCGACGCGAGCGCGGTCGGCTCCGGTTCGGCGACGCCGGCGCCGGCGACGCCTTGACGTTTCCGCTGACCGACGAGCTGATCGCCGAGGCGAAGCGATTCGAGCTGCGCTCGGCGTGTCGCGACTGTTTTCATTGGGACGTCGCTCGCCAGGCTTGCTTTCACGACTGGCCCGACGAAGGTCAGCGGCGCTGGCCGATCGACGCGCCCGACGAGACCGGCGCGCGCCCGACGGAAGTGGCGTTCTGCAAGGAATTCGAGCTCAAGTAGGCCTCCGCGACGGGCTTCGAGCTGATTTGCCCCGGTGCGCGCTGACGCATTGCACCGTGCGTGACCGTCACGATCGTTAACAAAGGGCGCCAGCCGAGAGTCTAGGTCCGTGCCGGATCGGGCAGATAGCGGTGGCACGGCCCGTGCTGATACTATGGACAGGAAAACGGAGGGTTTATATGCGTGTACTACTTCCAGCTGCAATCCTCGTCGCCGCGCTCGCAGGCGGGGGATGCTACAGCGACGACGTCGCGGTCGGTCCCGGTTACGCTGCGGGCTACGCGGGCGATCCGGGCATGGTCTACATCAGCCCGGACGTCGAGGTGATCTCTGACTACGACTATCCGGTGTTCTACTCGACCGGGTTGTTTTGGCGAAACGACGGCGGCATCTGGTACAGCTCGCGCTGGCGCGATCGCGGTTGGGGGGTCTCGTACAACGTGCCGATGGGGATCCGCGGCATCGATCGCCCGTTCGCGTACGCGCACTATCACGGCGGCGGGATCTACGGTCGTGGGGCTCGCGGCGGCGTCTACGCTCGTGGCGGCGGCTACGGCCGTGGCAACGTCGGCGCGGTGCGCGGACCGGGTCGCGTCGAGAGCCGCGGCGCGGTTCACTCGGCGCCGCGTTCGGGCGCGGTGCACTCGGCCGGTGGTCACAGCGGCCGCCGCTAATTCTAACTACGAACAGCAACGCCGATCTCCCGCGAGGTCGGCGTTTTGATTTCGGTCGCTACGCCGACTCGCGCTGAAAGGTGCGGTTCGCGATCCACAAGCCGACGACCGCGAGCGCGGACGAGCACACCAGGCCGATCGCGAGCGAGTTATCGCCGAGGTCGTCGCGGAACGCCGCGCGCGCGCCGTCGACGACGTGACTGAACGGGTTGAAGTCCGCGATCCGGCGCAGCCAGCGCGGCGCGAGCGTCATCGGCAGCAAGATGCCGGACAGCAGCAGCACCGGCACGCTCACCATGTTGAGCAGCGGCGCGAGCGCGTCCTCGCTCTTGAGCCACATGCCGGCGGCATACGACAGCGACGATAGCGACACGCCGAGCATCGCGACGATCGCGACCGTGATCAGCGCGCCCGACGCCGGCACGCGGAGGCCGAACGCGACCGCGATCAGGGTGAGCAGCGTCGCCTGGACGATCAGCACGAGCGTATCGCGCAGCACTCGACCGAGCAGCAGACCGAGGCGACTCGCCGGCGTCACGCGCATCCGCTCGATCGTGCCGAATCGGATCTCGGCGATCAGGCCGAATCCGACGAACATGCTGCCGAAGATGCCGAGCTGGATCAGCAGGCCGGGCACGAACACCTGCCACGCGTCGCCGGGCGGGAAGCCTGGCGTCTTCGACACCTGATCGAGCAGCGGTGCGAACAGTGCGAGGTAGAGCAACGGTTGGATCATCACGACGACGATCCACACCGGCTCGCGCAGGAGCAGCTGCATCTGGTAGCGGAACGTCGTCATCGCGTCGCGAAGCATCGAAGGACCCTCGTCGGGTTGGGGCGCGAGAGCGCCGAGGTAGGTCAGGTAACCGGGTGGAGTGAGCATCGATCGAACCGCGCCGTCCTGCGGCGGCGCTGCCGCCGGCGGGCGAGCCCCCACCGTTGTCATGCGGCCGGGGCGCCGGCGTCGTCGCGAAGCGAGCGACCGGTCAGGGTCAAGAACACATCGTCGAGTGAGGGGTGGCGTACGCCGAGCGCGGCGACGGCGATACCAGCCTCGTCGAGCGCGCGCATGAGCGGCAATGCCTGCTGCTCGCCGCGGTCGACGGTGACGCGCAAGCCGCCTTCGGTCGCGGTGACGTCGCGCGCCTCGGGGCGACCGCGGAGCAGCTCGGCGGCGCGGTCGGCGTCCTTGAGCTCGAACGTGACGAGGTCACCGGAGATCCGGCGCTTGAGCTCCGCCGGCGTGCCGGTCGCGACGATCTTGCCGTGGTCGATGATCAGGATCCGATCGCACAGCGCATCGGCTTCGTCGAGGTAATGGGTCGTCAGCAGCACGGTCGCGCGATCGCGGTCGCGCAACGCGCGGATGTGGTTCCATAGATTGGCGCGGCTCTGCGGATCGAGCCCGGTCGATGGCTCGTCGAGGAACACCAGCTTCGGCTGGTGGACGAGGCCGAGCGCGATGTCGAGGCGCCGGCGCTGGCCGCCCGACAGCGACTTGACCAGCCGATCGCCCATGTCGGCAAGATCGAGCACGGTGCGCAAGGTCTTTGCACGTTCCCCGGCCGCAGCGCGCGTCATGCCGTAGAGCCGGCCCTGCGTCACGAGCTCCTCGTCGACTTTAGCCGCCGGGTTCGTGCCGCCCGATTGCGACACGTAGCCGAGCTGGCGGCGGACGCCGACCGGGTCGCGGCGCAGATCGCAGCCGGCGACGGTCGCTTCGCCTGCCGTCGGCACGAGCAACGTCGCGAGCATCCGCTGAGTCGTCGTCTTGCCGGCGCCGTTCGGGCCGAGCAGAGCGACGATCTCGCCTTCGCCGACATCGAAGTCGATCCCGCGCACCGCTTCGACCGGGCCAGTGCGCGCTTTGAACGTCCGGGCCAGACCTCGGGCTTCGATCATGCCAGCAATCATTAGTCAAGTTTGACTAATGAGTCAACTACGTCGTTTGTTTCGTCTCGAGCGCCCGGTCTTGGCTGGCTTCTTGAGTGGTTGCGGCGACCATTTGTTCTCGCCGAGCGTGTGGTATTCGCCGCCCTTGAGCCGGGCGATCAGCGCCTTGGACCACGGCAGCTCCGCGCCGATCCGAGCGCTGATCAGCCGCATCATCTCGCGGACGTGATCGGGTGTCGTGATGTTGTCGACCGCTGCGATCTGGTACTCGTTGTGCTGCAACATGCCTTTGATCGTCGCAGCGCGCGCCTCGAGCGCGGCGATCAGCTCGGCGCGGTCGACGAACCCCATCATCGAGATCGCGACGATCAGCGGATCGATCGGCGGGCGGACCTGCCACAGCTGGTCGCGCATGAGATCTCGCAGCTCCTGCTCGCCTTCCTGGGTCAGCTCGTAGGTCGTGCGCTCCGGCCGGTTGCCGACCGCCTTCGTACCGACGACTGCGAGCATGCCTTCCTTCGCGAGCGTCTTGAGCGCGCTGTAGATCGAGCCCGGCGCCACCGAGGCCCAGTCCGCGACGTGCCAGCCGGTCAGCTCGCGGCGTACGTCATAGCCGTGAACCGGTTGGAAGATGCGGACCACTCCGAGCACGAGCAAGCGGGTCGCGTGAGCCACAGCGCAACGCGTAGCACAGGTCGGCGCAACGAGTAAGATGAGGCGTGGAGCTCGCACTGTCTGCCGAGGTCGCCGCCGCCCGCGCCGCGGGCACGCCGATCGTCGCGCTCGAGTCCACGATCATCGCGCACGGCCTGCCGTGGCCGGACAACCTCGACATCGCACGCGCGCTCGAGGCCGTGGTGCGCGATCGCGGTGCCGTACCGGCGACGATCGCGGTCGTCGACGGCGTGCCTTGCGTCGGGCTCGGCGCGAGTCAGGTGGAGCAGCTCGCCCGCGATGGCGAACGGTTCGCGAAGGCGAGCGCGATCGATCTCGCCGTTCACATCGCGCGTGGCACGAGCGCGGCGACGACGGTGAGCGCGACTTGTACGCTCGCCGCGCGCGCGGGCCTGCGCGTGTTCGCGACCGGCGGCATCGGTGGTGTCCACCGCGGCGACGGCGACGACGTCTCGCATGATCTCGTCTCGCTCGCGAAGACACCGATCGTCGTGGTGTCGGCCGGCGCGAAGGCGATCCTCGACCTGCCGCGCACGCTCGAACAACTCGAGACACTCGGCGTGCTCGTGATCGGCTATCGCACGGACGAGCTCCCCGCGTTCTACGCACGATCGAGTGGGCTTCGGCTCGATCATCGCGTCGACCGTGCGCGCGAGCTCGCTCGCATCGCGCACGCCCACTGGCAGCTCGGCGGCGGCGGCGTGCTCGCTTGCAATCCGATCCCCGCCGGTGATGCGCTCGATCTCGGCGCGCCGCTCGTCAGAGCACTCTCCGCGGCGGCGGCGGAAGGCATCACCGGCAAGCGGCTCACGCCTTTCTTGTTGGCGAAGCTCGCCGACCTCACCGGTGGCGCCTCGATCCGCGCGAATCGCGCGCTCGCGATCAACAACGCCGAGGTCGCGGCCGAGCTCGCAGTCGAGCTCGCCACCGAGGAGACGGTGTGACCCGCTTCCAGATGATCGTCATCTATTCGATCGTCGGAGTCGTCGCCGGGACGGCAGCGACGATCGCGGAGCTCGTTCGCCCGGCTCGCCCGGTGAGCTATCGCAGCGTCGTGCTCCGCGACGCGGTTGCGTTCGCGCTGTACATCGCGGCGGTCGTGCCGCTCGCCGACTATTTCGCCGGCCACGTCCAGCCATATGTCCAGTTTCATTGGCCCGTCGCGAAGCTGCCGCTGGTCGCGCGCGTCATCCTGTATTACCTCGTCGCGGATCTGGGCTCGTACCTGCTGCACATCACGATGCACACGAAGCTGCTATGGCGGATCCACAAGTGGCATCACGCGCCGAAGTACATGTACTGGTTCGCCGGGGTGCGCGCGACGATCCCGCAGCAGTTCTTGTTCAACCTCCCGGGCCTGCTCGCCGTGCCGATCCTCGCGCCCGCTCCGGTGTGGCTGTACGTCGCGTTGCCCGCCGAAGTCATCTTCCGCAACGACTGGATGCACATGAACGTCGCGTGGCGGTCGAACTGGCTCGAATGGATCTTCGTGACTCCGCGCTATCACCACATCCATCACAGCGCGGACCAACCGCGTCACCTCGGCAACTACGGCTCGCTGTTCACGATCTGGGATCGGATCTTCGGTACCCGGATCGACCCCGATGCGATCAAAGAGCCGCTCGCGTTCGGCACCGGCACCGACGACAACCCGGTGCGCGTCATCGTCGGCCTGTAAATCCCACCGCCCCTAGTCAAGTGCCGCGTTTCATTGAGGCGCTCGGCCAATCACTCCGCGCAGCGCGGCTCGACTTGGACGAGCGTCGCTCCAGCGACTCGCCAGTGATCCGCGCAGCCGTTGCCAGCACTGCGCTCGATCTGACCGTTCGCGATGGTCGGCGCGGTCGTCGACCGATCGACGGTCGCGCTCGCGATCGGATGGACGGCGCCATCGCGCACCGAATACGCGAGCAAGTGAGTCGTGGCGAACGAGCCCTGGTTGCCGCAGCCGACGTAACGCTGGTCGATCGTCACGAGCGCGTCCGCGATGCCGTCGCCGTCGAGATCGCCACTCGCGGTGGACCGGAGGCTGAGCTCGAACGTGACGTGCTCGCCTTCGTAGGGTGTGCCGTCGCAGGCGTAGACGTGCGATTCCCAGTCGCCGTCCTCGAGCGTGAGCCCTCCGGGTCCGCTCGCTTGCAGCTCGTCGCCGTACGTGTGATTGCACCAATCGACGCCGAGAGCGCGACACGGCCGCGGTGCAACCGCGGGTTCAGCCATCGGTGGCGCGGACCGATCTCGAGACGTCACCTCCATCGCCGGTGGCGACATCGGGGCCGCAGGGGCCGGTGCCACGGCGCGCGACGCGGCGCAACCCACCGCGACGATCGTCAGCAGCGCGAGGCGAATCATCGTTAGTGAGCGAGCTGGTACAGCGTGAGGCTCTTGCCGCCGCGGTCGAAGCCATTCGAGCGCTCGAGCAGCCAGAACTTGTCGCCGATCACGCCGAGTCGAAACCGCGTGTTGGTCCCGAGGATGCGCGCCCTGCGCGTGGCCTTGCCGTCGGCGGTGACCGTGAAGACATCGAAGTACTCGGGGTCGGCCTTCTGGCGCGCGACCGCGTCGGGGTTGACCGGATCGACCTTGAGCGCGATCCATGCGCTGCCGTCAGCAGCGACGATACCTTGGAGCGATTTCGGATCGTACTGCTGCATCGCTTGGTCGAGCTCGACCGGCTTGGGATGGCCGTTGTGCCAGAGCTGGGGCGCGCTGTTGTCCCAGGTCATGTGCACGAAGTCGACGACGCCGCCGGCGTCGGCCATCACCTGGTAGCGCTTGCGCTGCTCGAACAGATCGCTGATCGCGCGCTTGTCGATAAACCTGTCGGTCGCCAGGTCGTACGTCGCTTCGCCATCGGGCGTGCGCTGGTTCTCTTTCGGATCCCACGCGCCACCCTTCGTGCCGATCGCTCGCGAGAACCCGTCGGCCCAGTGGTTGACATGGAGCTCGAGCTTGGGGTCGTTGCCGGTCGCGTCTAGCTCGAGGTGCCCGCTCGCCAGTGCGCGCCCGGTGTCGAGCGCGAGGATCTGGACGTCGTGGCGCGTGCCGGTCTTCGTTGCAACGGCGCGGTGCACGGCGAGCCGCTGCCTGCCGTCGCGCATGATCAGTGTCATCGTGGTCGCGGCCGGGATGGTGTACTCGACTTTGCCGCGCGCCGACAGCTCGACGAGGGTGGCGGTCTGCTGGCCGTCATCGCCCTGGCCGATGACGAGCGCGCGATCGCCGACGAGCGCGAGCGCGATCGGGTGCAACGTAACCGCCGAGATGTCGACGGCCTGGTCTTGCTTGGTCGCGATCGTCATCACGTGCAGCTCGCTCTTGGTCGAGTCGCCGAGCACGTACGCGAGGCGCTGGCCATCGCTCGCGACCGGGTCGTCGACGAAGCCGGTCTGAGCCGTGACCGTTATGACTGGCTCGGCGCCGATCAGCGCCGCTGGTTTGGGGGCGGCGGCGACCGCGCCGGCCGTGCAGAGAGACACCACGCAGGCGAGGCTTCGGACCATCCGGCCTGGGATGCCACACCGTGGTGGTCGCGCGCAAGTGCCGGTGTTTTTCGGGTTAGATTCATGGCAATGGGCAGTATCGCTTTCACCCGTAACTACACGGACCACAGCAGTGACACCGGATATCAATTCGAGTTCCACTGCGACAAGTGCGGTAACGGCTACCGCTCGTCGTTCCAGACGAGTGCGCTCGGCGTCGGCGGCAAGCTCGCGAAGGGGATCGGCAGTCTGTTCGGCGGAGGCAACCTGTTCGCAGCCGGGCAGGCGAGCGAGTACATGAAAGATGGCCTGCGCGGTCCGGCGTGGGATACCGCGTTCGAACACGCGGTCGGTGAGATCAAGCCGAAGTTTCACCAGTGCGGGCGTTGCGGCCGTTGGGTCTGCCCGGAAGTGTGCTGGAACGATGGGCGCCAGCAGTGCATGGAGTGCGCGCCCGATCTCGCCCAAGAGAATGCAGCGGCCCAGGCGAGGATCGCCGCGGACCAAGCCGCCGAGAAGATGCGCAACGTCGATCAAGTCTCCGGGTTCGACCCACTCGCCCAGCAGGTCTCGGCGTGTCCGAGCTGTCGCGCGCACATTCAAGCCGGCACGAAGTTCTGCGCGAGTTGCGGCAAGCCCGTCGCGGGGCCGGTCCAGAAGCAGTTCTGCACGGGATGCGGCGCCCAGCTCGCGCCCGGCGCGCGGTTCTGCGGCGGCTGCGGTCAGCAGCAAGGCTGACTGCGGCGATCGAGCCCGTCATGGGCAGGCTACCCACGTGGGTCAAGCTTTGGCGGAAACCTCGCGAGCTCGCGCAGCACGCGCGCGTGCTCGCGTTGCCACGCAGCGATCTGCGCCTCCTCGGTATGCGCGCGCGGATGAGCGACCGCGTAGTAGCCGGTGCTCGGGCGATTCGCGCCGGAACGCCATACGATCGCCGGCAAGCACGGCAGCGCGTTGTGCCGGCACGCGTTGCTGACCTCGCCGAGCGCGGCGTGGAGGAGCGGGCTGCGCGGATGCAGATCCCCGACCTGGTGCGCGAGCTCGCCGTACGTGATCGACGGTCGGTTCGAGCGGGCGCGATAGATCAACCGGCGATAGATGTGGAGGGCTAGCGGGCTCATGCGACTTCCTTGTGGTCGGGTGGTGGTGCGAACGCGAGGTCATCACCCGGCTCGGTGCCGCGATAGGCTGCGGCTTCGCGCAGACAATCGGCATCGATCGCGTCGCGGTCGGTGAGATCGGCGATCGTGCGTGCGACTTTGAGCAGCCGATCGATCGATCGCGCGGTCAGCGTCGTACGGCGAGCGACGATCGCGGCGAGCACGCGTTCGCAAGCGTCGTCGAGCCGGCAGACGTCGCGCACCATCGCGGTGGTCAGCTCGGCGTTACAGCGGGCGCCGTGCTTGCCTAGCCGGACACGCTGGCGCTCGCGAGCCGCAACGACCCGGGCTCGCACCGCGGCGGACGACTCCGAGGGCTCCCCGCGGCGCAGCTCGGCGAGCGGGACCGGCTGGACATAGACCCGAAGGTCGATGCGATCGAGCAGCGGTCCGCTCATGCGCGCGCGGTAACGCTCGATGCTAAGAGAGCTGCAGGTGCACTCGCGCACGCCGCTGTCGTACCAACCGCAGGGGCATGGATTCGCGGCCGCGACGAGCAAGAACGAGGCGGGCAACTTCGCGGTCCCGTGGACTCGGCCGATCGTGACCGAGCGCTCTTCGAGCGGCTGCCGCAGCGCCTCGATCGCCGCTCGCCCGAACTCGGGAAGCTCGTCGAGGAACAGCACCCCGTTGTGGGCCAGCGAGATCTCGCCCGGCCGCGGATGCGAGCCGCCGCCGAGAAGCGCGGCCGAGCTGATCGTGTGATGCGGCGCGCGGAACGGCCGATCTTCGAGCAAGCCGCACGGGGCGAGTCCGACCGCGCCATAGACTTTGGTGGTCTCCAGCGCTTCGTCTCGCGTCATCGGCGGCAACACCGTGGGGATCCGCCGCGCGAGCATAGTCTTGCCGGTGCCTGGCGGTCCGCACATTAACAAGTTGTGGCCGCCGGCCACCGCGACCTCGATCGCGGCCCGCGCGAACGCTTGGCCGCGCACGTCGGCGAGATCGTACGGGCGAATGATGCGGCGCCGCTTGCGCGGTGCTCGGGTCGCCAACGGCAGTGGCGCGCGACCGGCGAGCGCATCGATCAGCTGCGCCAAGTGCGAGATCGCATAGACTTCGAGATCCTCGACAAGCGCGGCTTCCGCTACCGAAGCCTCGGGGACGAGCACCCCGCGCATCCCGAGTTGTTTCGCGAGCATCGCCGCGGCGAGCGAACCGCGCACCGACTTGAGCGCACCGTTGAGACCGAGCTCGCCGAGCACGAGCACGTCTTCGAGCACGCGGCTGGGGTAGGTGCCCTCGGCGAGCAGGACCGCTGCGGCGATCGGGAGATCGAGCCCGCTGCCTGGCTTCGGGAGATCCGCGGGGGCCAAGTTGATCGTGACCTTCTTGAGCGGCAGATCTTGTCCGGCCGAGAGCAACGCCGCGCGGATGCGGACCGCGCCTTCTTTGACCGCCGGAGCGGCGAGCCCGACGACGTGATAGCCCGGCAAGCCGCGCGCGATCTCGCACTCGACCTCGACCGGCGCTGCATCGATCCCGACCAGCGTGCAGCTCTTGATGATCGCGACCACCCCACGGCATTCAGCACATCACGCGCCAACGGTAACCGCCCGGATCTACTTCCGGCGCTCGGTCGCGTGTCCGGCAGCCGGACGAATCCGGCCAACATCCGGCCAGTCGCGGACACGGTGCGACTTTCTCGGCCAATTCGTCGTTGCTCGGCGATTCTTCCGCCGACGCTATGATTGCGGCCCGGCAACCGAATGTTGCTCGCTATCCACTTGGCTCAAAGTTCGAGGGAGTAATGCGTGTAGGGCTCGCGCACCGTCATGCCCAGCTTTTCGTACAGCGTGAGGGCCCCGGTGCCCGAATCGGTCGACGTGCCGGTGGTGGCATAGCCGAGCTCGAACGAGCGCACGAAGGCCGCTCGGGCGAGTCAAAGCGCGCGCCACCGCGGTCGCAAAGGCCGTCGGCACACCCCGATGTTCACGCGAAGGTCGTCCGGCATCGCCGTGCCACAAGTTGACAATAGCGACAGCGTCACCACGCAATGTCCTGCGATTACGGTCGACTGCGACGACGGCGTTTTCTCGCAAGTTGACAATAGAGACAGCGTCACCATTGTCAGGTTTCTTCATGTAGCGGCTGGCGGAGGCGAAACACGCGCTGGTCATCCTGGGTTCGTAGAAGGAGCCCACCATGATTTGTCTCGCACTCGGACTCGGAGTCCTCGGTTTCTGCGCGATGCGTAAAGCTCACCGTTGCCACGCTATGGCGATGGGTTACGGCCCGTACTACGGCGGCTGGCATGGCCACGGTGGCTGGCAGCGCCGCGGTTGGGGCGGCGGCAATCGCCGGCGGTGGATGCTCAACGCGATGTTGAGCCGGATCGACGCGACGCCGGCGCAAGAGCGCGCGATCGTCAACGAGCTCGACCAGCTCGAGCATCGCGTGCGCGGTGCGAAGTCTGGGTTGCGGGACGCTCGCGGTGACCTCGCCGCTGCGGTGCGCGGTCCTAGCCTCGACGACGCGGCACTCGGCGGTGCGCTCGGCCGGCTCGACGCGACGACCGCGGAGGTTCGCGGTGCGGCACTCGACGCGCTCCGCAATATCCACGCGGTGCTCGACGACCGCCAGCGCGAGCAGGTCGCCGACATCATCGACAGCGGCTGGTGGCGGCGCGGCGGCGGAGCTCCGTACCGCGTATGACTGCTGCGACGGCACTTCGCTCGCCCGAAACGAGCGAGCGAACCGCGTGGCGACTCGCTGGCGCTGACTCCGGACAGCAAGCCCCGGTCGTCGCAGCGCACAAGTCGCTGCGGCCATCGGCGCGTGACCGGACGCGCGCGTTGATCGACGGTCACGGCTTGCGCGGGACCGGCAGCACCGCCGCATGGCGGTGCGGTTCGATCGCACGCTGCGCGGAGCTGCTACTCGAAATGGCTAGTCCGAGCGAGGCGAGGGCATAATCACTCGATGCGGGTCCTGCTGATCGATGACGACGCGCGGCTCGCCGAGCTGCTGGTCGGCTATCTCGGCCCGCAAGGCGTGACGCTGGTCCACGCCGGGGGTGGTCAGGCCGGGCTCGGTCAGCTCGCGACCGGTGGGTTCGACGCGATCCTGCTGGACGTCATGATGCCCGGGATGGATGGCCTCGCGGTGCTGCGCAAGATCCGCGACGCTGGCCACCGCGTGCCGGTGCTGATGTTGACCGCGCGTGGTGACGAGGCGGATCGCGTGGTCGGTCTCGAGCTCGGTGCCGACGATTACGTCGCGAAGCCGTTCTCGCCGCGCGAGCTGCTCGCGAGGCTGCGCGCCGTGTTGCGCCGGGCCGCGCCTGATGCGGTGGCCGAGAAGCTGTCGGCCGCGGGCATCGCGGTCGACATCGGTGCACGCGAAGCGTGGGTCGACGGCACGCCGGTCGAGCTCACCGCGCTGGAGATCGACTTGCTCGTCGCGCTGCTGCGTCGCGCCGGTCGGGTCGTGCCGCGCGCGGCGTTGCTCGAGCTCGCGGGACGCGGCGACGTCACGGTCGGCGAACGCGCGGTCGACGTTCACATCTCGCGGCTGCGCAAGAAGCTCGGGGACGAGGCCGCGAGTCGGATCCGCACCGTGCGGGGCGTCGGCTACGTGCTCGCGCGCTCGACCGAGGATCCGGCGTGACCGAGGACTCGTACAGCAAGCTCCACGTGATGATGGGCAACATCGAGCGCCGCGGTGCGTGGACCGTGCCCGAGTATCTCGATCTCAGCGTGCATTTCGGGAACATCGAGCTCGACTTCCGCGAAGCGCTGTTGGGCCCCGGCACGACGACGATCCACGTGCATTGTCGGATGGGCAACGTCGAGCTGATCGTGCCCGAAGAGATGCAGGTCGAGCTCAACGTCACGCCTTTCGCGGGCAACGTCGTCGAGCATCGCGCGCGCCCCGCCGGTGGCGATCCGAGCCAGCCGCGGCTACGGATCATCGGCACGGTGAAGGCGGGCAACTGCGAGGTCTTCGCACTGCAGCCCGGCGAGTCGCGGCGCGACGCGCACGAGCGCCATCGTCACCATCGTCATGGTCACCACGGCGGCCATCTCGAGTGGCGGCGCCAACGGTTCGAGGCGATCAAGGCCGAGCGCGCGCTGTGGATGCGCGATGGTCGCCGGTCGTGGCTGCCGTGGTGGCTGATGTCGCGGATGCGGCGCCGGATGTTCGGCTGGTTCGCGATCGCGTTCTCCGCGGGAGTGTTCGTGGGGGTCTACGCGTGGGACAGCCCGCGCTGGTGGCACATCGTGCTCGCGTTCATCGGGCTGTCGATGTTCTCCGGCGCGATCGCGTACCGACTGACCCGGCCGATGCTGATGGCGATCAAGGCGGCGACCGACATCGGCGACGGCAAGCTCGATACGCGGCTCGACACCGATCGCCACGGCGGCGAGATGCGGATCCTCGCGATGGCGCTCAACGAGATGGCCGGCAAGATCAAGCAGCAGCTCGCCGATCAGCGCCAGCTGCTCGCGGCGGTGTCGCACGAGCTGCGCACGCCGCTCGGTCATATGCGCGTGCTGATCGAGACGGCGCGCGACACCGGCGGCACGAAACCGCTCGACGAGCTCGAGCGCGAAGTGTTGATGCTCGACGATCTGGTCGGCAAGCTGCTCGCGCAATCGCGGTTGGAATTCGGCAACCTCGATCGCCAACCGGTCGATCTCGGGGAGCTCGTCGCCGACGTCGCGACCTCCGCCGGCATCGCAGCCGAGGCGATCGAGGCCGAGGGCGATGTCCACGCGCCGATCGACCCGACCCTGGTTCGCCGCGCGGTCTCCAACCTGATCGACAACGCGCGCGTCCACGGCGGCGGTGCGATCGCGGTCCGCATCGTTCGCCGCGCCGCACAAGTCGCGATCGAGGTCGACGATGCCGGCCCCGGGGTCGCGCAAGACCGCCGCGCCGACGCGTTTCGCGCGTTCGTGCCGTCGAGCGCTGGCGGGCTCGGGCTCGGCCTGTCGCTCGTCTCGCGCATCGCGGTCGCGCACGGCGGCGGTGCCTGGATCTCGGACCGTCCGGGCGGCGGTGCGCGCGTCGGCTTCACGATCGCGACGGTTTAGTCGTACTAAAACCGCGCCTGACCCAGGTCGGTGCGCGATCTACGGTTTCGCTGCCGAGTATCCGCATGCGTGCTCGTCGATGACGCAGCTGTATGCGGCTTTCACGGCCGGATCAGAGCTCAATGCCGAGCTGGCCCGCGCCCTCGCCCGTGCCTTGGACAGGATCAGGTTGATGTCGACATCGTTCGGCGTGCACAGGCCGAGCTGGACGAGGCTCTTCGCCGACGACAGGCAGCCGATCGTCTTCTGATCCCACTCGCGCTTCGTACATTCGTGCCCGAGCACGTCGTGGCGGGCGTCGCCGAGCACGCGGCTCGCGGGGGTCACCGGGTGCGCCGGGACCGCATGTTCGATGTCGATCACCGCGGTCGCGCAGTCGATCGTGCTGGTCTTGCGACAGCCCAGCAGCAACGCCAACGCGATCGCGAACCGGCTCACGCGCCGTCCATCGTGACCGTGCCGGTCGGCGAATCGCTGTGCTGGAGGATCGGCGCCGACGTGAATGGCAAGTTGAAGATCTCGAACAGGCCGTGCGTGATCTTGCGAGCGGTCTTCGCTTTGTTTGACTGATGGCCTTCGAACACCCAGTCGAAGAACCCCTGCGCGTTGAACGAGACGCCGATGAACAGGTTCTGGTGGTGCGCGTTGTCGGCGTAACCCGCCGGCGGGCTCGGCTTGTAACCGCGGCTATCAAAGCCGGCGGTGAGATCGATGAAGCGCGACAGGGTTCCGACCACGGGCTGCTCCCTTAGAGAGTGGATCGATCCGAGGTGATACGCGAGTAGATACGTCTCACCACTGTAATCTTCTGCGATGTTCAGGCGACCGTAATTGTTGCTGCCCGCGACGTTGTCCCAATACTCCTTGCTCGGGAAGTACTGGACTCGATAGTCGAACATCTCGTCGATCTTTGGAATGTTGTCGAACAGCAGCGCCATGATCGCGCCGACCGTGTCGCCCGTGAGATCGCTCGGGGAGAACTCGTAGAAGAAGCCGTCTTTGACCTCGACGAAGAAGAACAGGGTTTCGGACAACGCGGTCGAGATCAGGCTCGACTTGAAGTGATCGTAACCGCCGTACTTCGACAGGATCAGCGTGCCGGCGCGCGCGAGGTTCATCGTCGCCCACGCGTGCCCGAACTTGTCGGCACCGCCGGCGTAGGTGCGCGAGCCAAGCCACCCGTCGCCGCCCCACTTGTAGTAGCTGAGCGGCTTGTGCTTGACGTACCAGGCTAGATACGCCCACGAGCTGAACGTGAGGTACATGCCGCCGACGATCGCGATCGACGCGGTCGGGTGCTTGATGTCGGGGACCGCGGAATCGGGCAAGCGATCGAGCGCGGCGGCCGGTGTGAGATCCGGCGTCGAGGTTACGGCTGCGGGCGGCGTGGGTGCCGGCGCAGGCGCGGGCGCGGACGCGGGCGCAGGCGCGGGCGCGGGCGCGGGCGCGGGCGCGGGCGCGGGCGCGGGCGCGGGCGCGGGGGGCGGCTCGGGCGGCGGCTCGGCGACCGGCGGCCGATCCGGCGGCGGTGGCGGTTGATCGGCGGGTTGCGCGAGCGCCTGCGAAGCGAACGCTACGAGGATGACTAACGAGCTAAGCGAACGAACCACGCACTTGAGTACAGCGACTCGCGGCGGGACTCGCGTGGTGGTGGACACTTTAAGTCTATCTTCAGCCGTTCGGGGTGGTTCGCCTCACGCGGTGGGGCACGATGTCCGGCATTTTCGGTCAGTCGGCGTCGCGTTCGCCCCGCAGCCACGCGAGCGCGAGCGCGAAACCGATCGCGAACCCGATCCATCGCCCCGAATCGAGCTGAGCTTGCCACGACGGCGGCGCCGCGTAGCCGAGCACGCCGGTCGCGAGCGTGCCGACAACGAGAAAGCCCGAGAGCAACCAGCCGCGCAGGTTGGTGCGGGGGATCGCGAGGCCGAGCAGCGCCAGGCCGATGTACGAGCAGGAGAACTTCGTCGCGCTCTCGGCGACCTGAAAGCCGATCTCGCCGGCGCTCGGTAACACCCCGTATTGCGCGGCGTCGAGCATCGCGAGGATGTGATGGTCCTCGACGAGATCGAGCCCGGCGGTCACGACGATCAGGATCAATCCGAGCATCGCGAACGGCCGGCTACGAGCCGACAGATAGCGCGCGAGCGCCGCAAAGAATGCGGTGTAGAGCGCGATGAACGCGACGTCGAGCGCGAATACGAGCCGCAACGCGCCGGCATGCTCGAGGAGGCCGGCCGCGTAATCCGGCGGAAGATGATAGTGCTCGTGCGCCTCTTGCGTCGCCCCGGTCGCGAGCGAGACGCCGACCATCACGGCGAGCACCGCGAGGGTCGCGCCGCCGAGATGGAGCGCGACCTTGCGATCGGACGCCGGCGCCGCGGTCATACGATCAGCCGCGTCCGGACGTGACCGGCGAGCCCGGCGTCGACCTCGACGACATCGCCCGGGCGGAGCAACGCGTTCGACGTCGCATAGCTCGACACGAGGTGCTCGGCCTTGCGCACCCGATCTTTGACGATCGAGGCGAGCGCGCGCTGGATCGCCGACATGCGCAAGCCGACGCCCGCCGGCGTGCCGGTCGAGATCACGTCGCCGCGAGCGAGCGGCCGACCGAGCACGACCTTCGCGGCGCGGACGATCGCGACCAGATCGTACGCGAGCTCCTTCGTCGAGGCGCGCTGCCGGCGATCGCCGTTGACCCTCGTCTCGATCACGAGCTCGGGGATCGCGGTGATGCCACCGGCCGGAGCCCAGACGCGGTCGGCGACCGGCAAGAACTGCGGGAACGACTTCGCGGCGGCCCAATACGCGTATTGCCGATCCATGCCTTCGCCGAGCACCTGGACGAACCGCGCGCTCAGATCGTTCGCGGCGGCGAGGCCGAACGGCTGCGCGGTGCCGGCGGCGAGCGCCGCGTCGTCGATGTCGCCGAGCGCGACGAGCGCGAGCTCGCCTTCGTAGTCCATCACCGCGGGCACGTGCTCGCCGAGCCGCTCCGTGATCAGCGCCGCGAGTCCGGGCTCGGTCGCTTCGAGGACCGCGAGGACGTCGCGGCTGTCCGGGGCTCGGACCGAGCAATCGCCGCGCACGAACGTCCGCGCGTGCTTCGCGAACGCGATCGGCGGTGTCTTCGCATCGATCGTCTGGCCAGCCTCGCGCGCGTGATCGGTGTAGGTCAGGCCGAGTGCGACGATCGCGGTGACGTCGGGCCAGTCGACCTCGTCGCCACGCCGTGGCGCGGGCTGCTCGGTGCCGCCTCGTTGTCGAGCGAGTGCGTCCCACGCGAGGTACTTGACGCCGGGTAACGGGGCGCGCTGGTGGATCTCGACCGCGACGCCGCCGGTGGTGCGACGCTCGTCGATGCGCTTCCACGGCAAGCCGGGCGCCGATCGCGCGAACACTTCGAGCTGCGCCGAGCCGATGTCGCTCTGCGCGATCATCAGGTCGCGCTCGTCGGTGTCGCGATACGCGTAGCCGACCATCTGCGCCGGCTCGGCCCACGCTCGCGCATGGATCAACTTGCGCGCGCCGGCGACGGTCGCGGTGACGAGCCCGTGCGGATGGGCCGCGGTGCCCGGGCTGCCATCGAGCTTCTGCGGCCCGGACAGCTTCAGCGACGACAAGCCCATCGCGAACCGATCGCGCAACGACACCGCGGTGACCTCCAGGCTGCCATCGCCGAGCCACGGCGCCCAGATCCAGTGCAGCGTCGGGACCCGGCGCTTGCCCCACAGATGCATCGCGAACGCCTTGCCGTGCAGCGTCTGCTCGGCAGCGTCGACGGCGGGGGCGTGCGGCGCGGTTCGATCGACCATCACGGTCGCGGTCGCGTCGGCGTCGTGGGCGATCACGTGCGCGTGGGTCGGCGCCGGCAACCACGCGGGTAGGTCGCGCCCGCTCGGATCGGTGCCGCCCGTCCAGCTCGCGTTCCACCGTAGACCTTCGACCGTGCCTCGCGCGCCGGTCCGCGCAAACGTGCTGCCGTCGATCTCGATCAGCGCGTCCGGTGCCCCGGGATGGAGCGAGCCGGACTCGCTCTTGGTCGCGGGATCGATGTTCATCTGATCGATCGCGGTGCGGCGCTTCGCGGCGCGGCTCGGTGGCGTCGCGTCGGCATCGAACCACGCGCCCCAGATCGTCGCGCGTGCATCGCCGCGCTTCGGGACGAACAGCGTCTGGCGTACCCACAGCGCACGCCGCCGGCTGTCGTCGAGGATGACCGCGAACCAGATCTCGAACCACGGTTGCTGGCCACGCCACACCGGTCGGTCGAGGTCCCGCGCCATCGCCTCTGATATCGCATGGTTCGCGCGCATCCGATATGGTGTCCACCGGGAAGGCGTCTCGCGGATCTACGGTTCAGCGTGGAGCACATGTCCCTCACCGGAGCCCGGCTAGACGTGGCGACTCGAGCAGATGCTAGGAGCCGGCTGCTGGTGGAGCTCGCCGGTGCGCCGGCGCGGCGCGGCTATGCGATCGCGTACGACTTGCTGCGCGATCGCGCCGAAGCCGAAGAGGCGGTGCAAGATGCGCTCGCCCGCGCGTGCGCGTCGATCGGCGACCTGCGCGATCCCGACGCGGCGCCGGGTTGGTACTTGCGGATCGTGACCACGATCTGCCTGCGCGTGCTTCGCCGCCGCAAGCTCAAGCGCGCGCTGCTCGGCTGGCTGCCCGGCACCTCCGGCGACGGCGACCAGCTACCTGCAGGCGAGCCCGCCGCGGAGGGTGTGGCTGCGCGCGTCCATGCCGCCGCCGAGCCCGCCGCGAGCGAGGCGCTGGTCGATCACGAGCTGCTCGCCGCGATGTTTCGACGCCTCGATCAACTGTCGGCGCAACAGCGCGCCGCGCTCGTCTTGCGCTACGGCCACGATCTGCCGGTTCCCGAGATCGCCGAGCTCCTCGGCGTCGAGCTCGCGACCGCCAAGACTCACCTCGTGCGCGGGCTCGCCCGTCTGCGCGACCTGATGGAGGAGCACCGATGATGACCCCCTGTGATCGAGTCGCCGAACGGATCGCGCTCGGCGAATCGCTGGACGAGCACACCGACCACATCGCGAGCTGCACGAGCTGCCAACGGCTCGTCGCGTTGTCGGCGCAGCTCGGCGCGACCAAGCATGCGATCGATCCCGGCCTCGGCTTCTCGGCGCGGATGACGGTCGGTGCGCAGCAGCGGATCGCGTCGCGCCGCCGGCGTCAGCTCGCGGCCGGAGCGCTCACCGCGCTCGCCGCGTGCGGCGTGTTCGCATTCCTCGCGATGCGCGGCCCGGATCGGCCCGCCGTCGCGACGCAGGGAGTGCAATCGAATCCGCAGCAGCGTCGCGAGATCGATCCCGATGTCGCCTCGCTCGTTCACCTCGCACGCGCCGAGCGCGTCCACGTCTCGGCGCGATGGGGCGCGATCGAAAAACCGCTGAAGCCTTACCGCAAGCTGCTCGAAGGAGTCACGCCATGACCTCCGCAAAGCTGTTCATGATCGCGATCGCCGGCGGCCTGCTGCTGTCGAGCGCGTTCGGGCTCGCCGACGACAACAAGCCGCCACCGGCCCCGCCCGCGCCGCCGGCCACGATCGTGCCGCCGATCGCGCCGATGCCGCCGATGCCGCCGATGCCACCGATCCCGGGAGCCGGCTCCGGCTTCTCGGTGCAGCTCGACGGCGGCAAGCTCGAGATCGCCGGCCTCAAAGGCTTCGTCGACCAGCAGCTCGACGATGCGCTCGCGAAGGTCGCGGCGGAGAAGAGCCTACCGCCCCAGGTTCGCGACAAGCTGACGAAGCGGCTCGCGAAGATCCGCGA
The DNA here is from genome assembly GCA_963848295.1 of uncultured delta proteobacterium. GTDB lineage: Bacteria > Myxococcota_A > Polyangia > Haliangiales > Haliangiaceae > JABFXX01. The sequence continues at coordinate 3,428,504 of CAWKDB010000010.1, forward strand.
CAAGCTCGGCAAGCGGCTCGACAAGCTCGACATCACCGACATCGATCAGCTCGGCGACGAGCTCGGTGACATGGGCGACGAGATCGGCCAGGAGATGGAAGGCTTCGGCGACGAGATGGAGAAGTGGGGCGACCAGTACGGCAAGGACTTTGCGAAGGACTTCAAGTTCAAGTGGAACAAGGACCCACACGGCAAGATCAACGGCCACCTCCACGCTCGGGCCGACGACGACGACGACGACGACGATGACGCCGATGTCTCGGTGCCCGACCCCAGCGACGACGACGATGACATCAAGGACGCGCTGCGGGACCTCGGCGACCTCGCGCTCAAGCCGGCCCAGCGCGATGCGATCGGCAAGCTGCGCACCGAGTCCGACAAGCAAGTCGCGACCGCGAAGAAGGAGCTCGATCGCCAATCCGATGCGTTGAAGGGCCTGCTCGCGAGCCCGAACGCGAGTGACGCCGACGTCGCGCGCGCGGTCGATGCCGTGAGCTCGCAAGAGGCCGCGATCCGCAAGGCGCGGTTGCTCGCCTGGGTCGACGCGCGCCGCGTGCTCGACGCCGGCCAGCGCGCGAGGGTCGAAGCGGCCGCGAAGCCGCCCGCTGCGCTGAAGGCACCGAAGCCGCCAGCGCCGCCCGCCGCGCCGAAGACGAAGTAGTCGCGGCCCGCGCGAACGGGGCGCGTGTTATGACTCGCAGATGGTTCGGCTGGCGTACCTCGCGACCATCGCGACGGGCGTGTGCGCCGGCTGCGGGAGCAAACCCGACAGGCCGCCTGCAGTGGCGGTCGTGCACGACGCCGGGGTCGATGGCATCACCTCGATCCCGCCATTCGATCCGATGTCGAACATGCACCTCGACGAGGTCACCGCGCCTCGCACGGCCGCACCCGCACACGCCAAGGCCAGCCACGAGATCGCGCTGACGCTACGCTCGACGCCGCCGGGTGCGATCGCGCGGGTCGATGGCGTCGAGGTCGGCCTGACCCCGACGTTCTGGAGCAGCGCGTTCGACGGCGAGCCGCACGACTTCACGTTCACACTCGATCACTACGCGACCCAAGAGTACAAGTTCGTGCCGGTGACCAGCGGCGTCGTTCACGTGCGGCTCGATCGGGTCCTCGTCGAAGTCGATGCCGGCGTGCCGGAGCCGATGCTGCGCCATCCGCCGCCCGTCGTGACCCCACCCGATGCCGCTGCGGCGATACCACCTGACGCGGCCTCGGCGCCCCCACCACCGCGACCGGTGACGATCGATGCGGGCACGACCGGCCTCGGGCCACCGCCGTTCTAGGCCGCGAGTGCGTTGCGTTCGCGAGCGACGGGATCTTGCGCACCGGCGTGCCGCGACGTGACAATAGCGAAAGTGCAGGCGCCCGCCACTCGCCCGAGGATCGGGTTTGTCCTGTCCGGCGGCGGTTCGCGTGGGGCGTACGAGGCGGGGATCATCCATTACCTGCGCACCGACCTGGCGCGCCGGCTCGGTCGTCACGTGCTGATCGATATCGTCACCGGCACGAGCGTCGGGGCGATCAACGCCGCGTTCATGGCCGCGACCGCGACCGATCCCGACGATCAGGCCAAGCAGATCGTCGCAGCCTGGCGTTCGCTGCAGATCGAAGAGCTGATCAGCTTGCGCGCGCGCGATGTGCTCCGCGCCGGTCGAATGATGCTCGGCGGCGACCCGCCACCGCCGGCACCGGGCAGCTTTCGCTACGGCGGCTTGCTCGATACCTCGGGGCTCGAGCGGTTCGTGCTGCGCACGATTCCGTGGCAAGGCATCGAGAAGTCGCTGCGCAGCCGCGCGCTCCATGCGATCTCGGTATCGGCGACTCATGTCGGCACCGGCCACACCGTCGTGTTCTTGTCGAGCGCGGAGCCGGTGCCGCGCGAATGGAGCCGCGATCCGTTCGTTCGCCACCGCACCGCACGGATCGGCCCGCGCCACGTGCTGGCATCGGCAGCGATCCCGATCTTGTTCCCGGCCGTGAAGATCGGCGAGGAGTTCTTCACCGACGGCGGACTGCGCCAGAACACGCCGATGTCGCCGGCGATCCGGCTCGGCGCCGATCGGCTGTTGCTCGTCTCGCTCCGCCATCTCGGCGATCAATCGAAGGCGGTCCAGCAGGAGCGGATCGAGGCGTATCCGAAGCCGCTGTTCATGCTCGGCAAGGCGCTCAACGCGCTGCTGCTCGACCACACCGAATACGACCTCGCGCGGATGAAGCGGATCAACTTGATCCTCGAGGCCGGCACCGCCTCGTTCGGCGCCAAGTTCGAAGACATGATGAACCACGAGCTGGTGCGGTTGCGCGGCGCGCCGCTGCGCCGGATCCAGGCGGTGCACATCCGCCCGTCGTTCGACATCGGCTCGCTCGCGGCACAGTTCGTCGCCGCGGGCCGGATGAAGGTCAAGGGCGTGATCGCGCGCAACTTGATCTCGCGGCTCGCCGGCGGTGAAGCCGCGCACGAGAGCGACTTGCTATCGTACTTGCTGTTCGACGGCGAGTACGCATCCGAGCTGATCGACCTCGGCCGCAAGGACGCCGCGAAGAAAGAAGACGAGCTCGCCGCGCTGTTCGACATGTCGACGGCCGAGGACTCGCCCGCGGCCGCGCCGATCGAAGACTAGCGGCGGCCTAGCGACGGGGTTCGATGCGCGAGACGTGGATCTCGGTCGCCGTGCGCAGCGTCGCGCCGTCGACGTCGAGCTCGACCGCGACGCCGAAGCGATCGCACGAGCTCTGATACGCCTCGTGGGCGGGAAACGTCACGGCGAGGTCGAGGTCACGCTTTGCGCGGACGGCCTCCGGTGCGAGCGTCGCCTTCGGCAACGCGAACGGATTCCCCGGCACATTGCATTGCGAGTCGTGCAGCCACGCCGCGGATCGCAACGTCACGTGCGCGGCGGTCGAGCCGCGGTTGTAGATGTGAAACGTGCCGAGGCCGATGTGCGCCGCATCGCCACCGTGGGTGTGGATCGCATAGCCGGGCACGCCGACCACCTCGACCGATCCGGCGACCCCCCAGCGCTCGCCGCTGAGCTCGGTGTTGCCGACCGCGAACGTGTCGGGTGCGAGCCACGCCGAATAGCTTCTCGGTGCGCCGTCGCTCGCGGCGGGTTGGACCATGACCTCGTAGCGGCCGTCGCGAACCGCGACCGTGATCCGGCAGCGGCGCGGATCGGCGTTCTCCGCCGGGTCGCCACAGGTCGGCTCGGTGTTCGCGCAGCTCGCGAGCGCGGCGTCACTTACGCCGGCGGTCTTCGCCGCGGTCAGCGCTACCTTCGCGGCGCGATGGAGCGCGGTGGCTTCACACCGAGGCGGCTTGGGGTCGGCGACCACCGACCGGCCCGAGGCGCCCACGACGACGACGACGACGATCAGCGTCCGCATCCCACAGTATGGATCGCGCGAGGCGAGCTGTGACGCTTTTAGCCGACGCTCGCCCGACGAACGAGGTGCGCGCCCAGCCCGGCGCCGACCGGGGCACCCACGAGCAAGAACATCCCCCAGAACGTGATGCGCTCGCCCCCGAGCGTCGGGTGCAGCACCGCTTGTTCGAGGAGGCTCCACAGCATCAGCACGAGCACGCCGAGCGCGATGCCGCGCACACCGTCTCCGCCGACGACCGTTTGCACGAGCGCGCCGGCCGCCGCGGCTGCGACGATGCCGAACACGGCAAGCGTTGCGGGGTCGGCAGGCAGGCCGAACGTGTAGCCGATCCTGCCGCCGAGCTGGATCGTGCATGCTGCGACGAGCGCGGCGACGGTTGCCAGCCACACACGGCTCGCCACGGCGGGGACGCGCGCACCGAGCGCGCAGGCGAGGCCACTCGCGATCGCGACGACCGGCACCAGGATGATCGCATGCGAGCTGCGTGCGGCGGTGAGCTTGAACGCGCGCGGCAGTGCGTATGTGATGAACGCGAGCAAGGCGACCGCGACGACGCCGCCGAGTAACGCCGCGAGCTGCGACGCCGATGCGGTGCGACCCAGCGCCAAACCCGCGAGCAACGCGCCGAGTGGAAGCGCGACGTAGGGCAGCCACTCGGGCTCCAGCTTGAGCATCCACGCGGTCTGCAACACCACGAAGAACGCGCCGATGACAGCGAGCGCGCACGCGACCATCCATAGCGGCCGCATGGTAGCGGTCAGTAGACGCCCGGCGCCGGCTTCGTGATGTTCGCGACCGGCATGCCGCCCGGATCGATCGTGAGGTCGAGCGTGAACACCGCGTCCTGACCATCGCAGTCGGCATCGCCGATGGCCTTCGCGGTGACCGACTTGCCGTCGGAGTGATAGCTGAAGCGATACATGCTCGGCTCGTCGACCGCGAAGCCGAGCTCGGCCCACGGCCCTTGCTGCCACTGCGCAGCGTCGACCGGGCACTTGTTGTCGATCACCTTCGTCTGCGGGTTACTCGCCTGGCCACAGCAGGTCGGCGGCGCCGCGATGTCGCCGATCGGGAACTTGCTGTTCTCGGCGTAATAGCGCTTCGCCGACTTGGCGATCTTGTTGAGCTCGAGCGTTGCTTCGGACTTCTTCGACTTCTTCATGTAGTCCATGAATGCGGGGACGCCGACCGCAGCGAACACGCCGATGATCGCGGCGGGCAACATCATCCCGGATTGCCCGGACGCGACGTCGCCGGCGAACGGCGAGCTCGGCGCGGCGGCGGCGATCGCTGTAGCCTTGTCGCCGGCCTTGCCCGCGAGGAAGTCATCCGGGGTGATCTCGAAGATCTTCTTCACGACATCCGGCGGGTTCGCCCACGCCGTGCGAAACGCCATGCGGACGCGGACACCGTCGTCGCCGATCTTTACGCCGAAGCCGATCTCCGACAGCAGGCCCATCGCGCGCAACGCGATCTTGGCCTCCGGCGGCAGCGCGAGGTCCGCCGGGATCTGAAACGGCACGACCGAAGGCGCGAGCAGCGAACCCCGGCCCCACAGCGCGAACGTCCAGTCGCCGGACGCGAGCTCCTTGCCGACCGCGGTGAGCGGCACGTCTTTGCCCTCTCCCGCGGCGCCTTTCTTCGCGCCCGCGCGCAGCTCGTTGCCTTCGACCCAGATGTCGATGCCGATGCCCGGCAGCTGCGGCGTTTCGATCCGACACGCGCCGTCATGCGCGGTGATCTTGACCGCGAGGGCAGCGCCGGCGAGATCGCCGCAGTGCTCGAGCAGCGTCGCGATCGGTTTAGGATCGGTGAGCGGCGCGTGGAGCTGGACGTCGAGCATGCCGGCGGGCAGCGTGATCAACACCGGGCCCTTGAGTGAGCGCGTGACATCGCGAACGGAGACGCCGCCACCGAGCGGCTGGTCCCCCGCGGCGAGCAACGCGGGGCCGATGTCGAACGTCGCGAACCCGGCGATGCGATTCGGATCGACCGCGAGCGGCTTCATCATCCGCGCGACGGTGAGCGGACCGGTCGGCGCGCCGGCGAGGAACGCGCGGACGTCGACCTGGCCTGGATCGAGCGCGATCACGACCGACAGCGCGCTCGGCATCCCGGGAATCGGCAGCTCGGGTGCATAGACCTCGATGTCGCCGCGGATGCCGCCGACCGCGGCCTTGCCGGGCACCGGGCCTTTGCCGAGATGGTCGAGCTGCGCGAGGTCCTCTGCGCAGGCGTAGACGCCGGCGACCGGCTTGCACTTCAGCTTGTCGATCTCGTCGACGTCGCCGCGCGTGCCGTTGAGCGACTTGACGAGCTTGTCGCGATCGCCGAGCGGGAGGATGAAGATCGGCTCGCCGGTCTTCATCGCGAACATCGCGCACGGCTTGGCCGCGAAGCCGAGATCGAGGAACTGGCCGGACGGCATGCCCGCTGCCGCGAGGGCGGCCTTGAGGATCGGTGCGTACTGCTCGGTCTCGGGCAAGCTCATCACGTCGAGCAGGGTCGGCACGACATGCGACGCGAGCTCGACGGCGCGCCCCGAGGCGACCCAGCCGACGAGCAGATTGTCGGGCGCGAGCTTCCACATCGCGTCGACGTCGCCCGCCGGGCGGGAAGCCGATGGGTCCGACGACGCATGGTCCTTGTGACATCCCACCGAGGCGAGCGCGAGACCCGCCATTGCCATTGCACCGGTCGCCAATTTCATCGCCGCAGCCTATCAGCTGACACCACCGACCGGGCGCGCTATGTAATCCAGATGTCCGCGCCGTACGTCGAGGGTACTGACGGCGATTCGGCCGGCGAGCGGCCGCGCGGTCAACGCCGCCTCGCGGTGTTGTGGCGGCTGACCGCGCTGATCAGGCCGCACCGCGGGCGGTTCTTGCTCGCGCTCGTCACGCTGGTCTTGGCCTCGGGGATCACGCTGGTCTATCCCCAGGCGGCGCGGTTCGCGATCGATTCGGGGTTGACCGAGGCGACGACCGAGAAGCTCGACTGGATCGTGCTCGGGCTGTGCGGCTTGTTCGTGATCAACGGCTGCTTGATCTGGCTGCGCCACTACAGTGTGAGCTGGCTCGGCGAGCGAGTCGTCGCGGATCTGCGCGGGCTCGTCGTCGATCGGATCCTCACGCTGCCGCTCGGCTGGTTCTACGATCGGCGCTCGGGCGAGCTCGTCGGCAGGCTCGCGTCGGACGTCACCGTGATCGAAGACGTCGTCGGCAGCGAGCTGTCGATGGCGACGCGCAACGCGGTGCAGATGCTCGGCTCGATCGTGATGTTGTTCGTGATCAACTGGCAGCTCACGCTCGAGATGCTCGCGATCGTTCCGCCGATCACGTTCGCGACCGTGTTCTTCGGCCGCAAGATCCGCGTGATGACCCGCGGCGTGCAAGACGAGCTCGCGAAGGTCTCGGGCGAGGTCCAGGAGTCGTTCGGCGCGATCGCGACCGTGCAGGCGTTCGTGCGCGAGGGCCACGAGGCGAAGCGTTATCGCGCCGGGGTCGAGGGCGCGTTTCGCAAGACGCTCGAGCTCGTGCGCTGGCGTGCGTCGTTCTTCGCGACCGCGTTGACGACCGGTTCGGCCGGGATCGCCGTCGTCGTGTGGCTCGGCGGCACCGCGCTCGTCCATCACCACATCAAGGCGGGCGAGCTGACGTCGTTCTTCTTCTACACGTTCATCGTGTCGGCGGCGATCGCGGACTTGTCGGGGTTGTGGGGCTCGCTGCAGCGCGCCGCCGGTGCGACCGATCGGCTGTTCGCGGTGATCGACACCGTGCCCGAGATCCGCGATCCCGACGCACCGCAGCCGTTGCCGGCGGGCGAGGGCGCGATCGCGTTCGAAGGCGTGACGTTCGCGTATCCCGCGCGGCGCGGCCAAGCGGTGCTGACCGACGTGGATCTGACGATCCGCCCGGGCGAGGTGGTCGCGCTCGTCGGACCGTCGGGCGCGGGCAAGTCGACGATCCTGTCGCTGCTGTATCGGTTCTACGATGTCGATGCCGGCCGCGTGCTGTTCGAGGGCGTCGACATCCGCGAGCTGTCGCTGCGCGAGCTGCGCGGGGCGCTCGCGATGGTCGCGCAAGAACCGGTGCTGTTCACCGGGACGGTTCGCGACAACATCGGCTACGCCCGCGACGGTGCGAGCCAAGCCGAGATCGAGCAAGCGGCGCGCGACGCGTATGCGCACGACTTCGTGACCGGATTTCCCGACGGGTACGACACGGTGATCGGCGAGCGCGGCACGAAGCTGTCGGGCGGCCAGAAGCAGCGGATCGCGCTCGCCCGCGCGTTGCTCGCGAACCCACGCGTGTTGATCCTCGACGAGGCGACGTCGAACCTCGACGCCGAGAGCGAGGCGGCGGTGCAAGCCGCGCTCGCCCGGCTGATGAAGGGCCGGACGACGATCGTCGTGGCCCATCGCCTCAGCACGGTGCGCGACGCCGACCGGATCGTCGTGATCGAGAACGCTCGCATCGTCGAGCAGGGGGCGCACGACGAGCTGATGGAGCGGCGCGGCACGTACCATCGGTTAGTCGAGCACCAGCTGATCAGCGACCGCGCAGCGTCGTAGATTCTCCGACGGCGAGCCGGCGTTCACGCATGGCGAGGTACCCGGGTGGGTCGGCTAGCACCCCGGGGACCACGCGCGATCTTCGCGAACTCGCTAGCCCCGTCGACTCGGTAAGCTGGCTCGCTAGTCGCAATTTACCTGGTGATGCGCGCTGCCACGACCCGCCGAGACCGTCTCATCTCCACCCACATCGAGACCGTCCGCCGGATCGCGCTCCGGATCGCTCGTCGCTGCCCGGACTGGATCCAGCGCGACGACCTGATCTCGGCCGGCATGGTCGGCTTGGTCGAAGCGGCGGATCGGTTCGACGAGTCGCGCGCCGAGCCGTTCATCGCGTTCGCCGAGCGCCGGATCCGCGGCGCGATCATCGACGAGCTGCGCTGCGGCGACATGATGCCGCGCCGGGTCCGCAAGCTCGCGCGCAAGGTCGTACGCACGATCCGCGAGCTCACCCAGGAAAGCGGTCAGCCGCCGACCTCCGAGCGGATCGCGGCCGCGCTCGGCGTCACGATCGACGAGTACCACGATCAGCTCGCGTTGCTCGCCGACTTCGCGGTGGGCTCGCTCGACGACGAGCTCGTGCGGATGCCGGTGAGCGGCACCGCGGCGCCCGATGTCGTGGCCGAGCGCAGCGAGGTGCTCGCGATGGTCGCGGCCGCACTCGACCAGCTCGAGCCGCGCGATCAGACGATCCTGAACCTCCACTTCATCGACGAGCTGACGTTCGCCGAGATCGGCCTCGTGCTGTCCGTGACGCAGTCGCGCGTGTGCCAGCTGATGTGGCGTGCGATCGATCGGCTGCGCCGGCACATCGGCCCGAGCGAGCACTACGTCGCGCGCGCGGCGTAACCTGGCTCAGCTGCCGATCGCCGCGAGCACGATCGACGCGATCACCGCGACGAGCGCTTCACCCGCGATCAGCCCCGATGCGAGCGGGACCATGTAGATGTCGGCGGTCGCCTTGCTCTTGCGCTCCCAGATGTAGCCGATGATGCCGCCGATGAACATCGTGAACACGACGTTGAACGTGACGAGGATGCCGATGCCGACCCCGGTCGGTGACGGTACCCACTTCTTGAGCTTCGGGTTCGCCTCGAGCACGGTGAACACGACGCCGAGCACCGAGAAGATGATCAGCGCGTAGAACGCGGAGGTCGGCAGACTGCTCGCGCCATCCTTGAGGATCGTCGCGAAGCCCGCCCACTTCGCCGAGATCGGCGAGTTCAGCTTCGGCGCGATCGTCGAGCCATCCGGCGCGATGCGATCGACGATGCCGTACGCCTTGCTCAGCGCCGGATACATCCACGACACCGCCGCGGCGCCGACGGGCACCGCGAGCAGCTGCATGATCGTGAGGTTGCGCGGCTTGGTGCCGATCACTTCGCCGCACTTGTAGTCCTGCATGATCGCTTCGGACGACGTCGCGATCGTGCCGGTCGTGCCACTCGCGACCATGTTCGCGGCGATGTTGCCGGGCGCGAGTGCGGCGAACACGCCCTGCATCATGTTCGACAGCGCGCTGATCGGTCCCCAGTTGGTCTCGCCGAGCACGCGCAAGCCGACGAGCATCAGCGGCAGCGACAGCACGATCGCGGTGAGCGTCATCCACACCGGCATGGCGAGCAGCGACGCTTGGATCACGCACAACGCGACCGCGGAGATCGCGACGCCGACGATCACGAACGACAGCGGCAGCTCGTCGCTGCCGATCTTCGCGTGGCGCAGGCTGCGGAACGTCTCGATCAAGATCCGCCAGCGCAACGCGAGCGCGGTGAGGCCGCCGGCGACGAGCATGCCGGTCGCCGGCCACATCACCCAGAGCAAGACGTCGTTCCTCGTCGGGGTCGGCCACGCGACGAGCACGTTCGTCGCCGTGTCGTGATGGATCGGCACTCCGTACTTCGTCAGGAAATACGGCGCGACGACCCACGCGAGCACGCCGCCGATCATCATGCTGATGTTGATCCTCAAGCCGACGATCATCCCCGAGCCGATGCTGAGCAGGCTGAACGACGCGCCGACGCCGATCTGGCCGAGGAACACGCCTTGCGGCGCGATCGTCAGCCAGCCGTTCGCGGTCTGGCCGAGCGAATCGAACCCGAGATAGGTCCACGACGGCGCCCACCCGCTCGGCAGGATCGAGATCCCGGGGATCTTCGTGTCTTCGGTGAAGATCATCAGCACGCCCGACATCGCGAGCCCGATCATGACCGCGCGAAACGCCGCGAGTGCGTTGCGCTTGACCTCGGCGCTCGCCGACTTCGGCGGATCGAGCACGGTGATCGTCTCGGCGGTCGCGAGCCCGTCGACGTACGGCAGCTTCTCGTCGACCACGAAGTGGCGACGCAACGGCACCGCGAGCAGCACACCGAGCGAGCACGCGGCGCTCAACCACAAGAACGACTTGATCGGCGTGAGCTCCATGCCGAAAATCTCCGGCCGGTTGTGGCGGAGGATCTCGAACGCTCCGAGCAACACGCACATGAACGCGGTCTGCGCCGCGCTCGTACCGGCCGCTTCGGCGAGGTTGTTCTGCCAGCGGTCGTAGCGCGAGCCGACCATGATCTGAAACAGCCGCAGGAACAGGAAGCCGAAGAACGCGGCGACGACCGACACGTTCGGTCCGAAGCCGAGCTTCAGCACCATGTACGGGTAGGACGCGCCCATGATCGCGGCGACCAGCAGGCCCGCGACGATCGTCGCGCCATCGAGGTGACCCTTGAGCTCGGTCGGATGCCCGTCGGGCACCACGGATTGTTCGGTCACGGCGCGTGCATAACATGGGTGAGACCTTTGATAACGTGGAGCCATGACGGACTTGCCCCACTCGCCAGCGTCGGCTGGCTCGTTCCGTATCGGGCTCCAGCTCGGTACGGCGACCGCCACGCTCGAGGGCATCACCGCGCGAGTGTTCGCCGGCCGCGACCCCGAGGCGTGTCAGCTCGCGTTCGCCGACCCGACGCTGTCTCGGCGTCACGCCGAGATCTACGTCGAGGGGGGTCAGGCGTTCGTGCGGGACCTCGGCTCCGCGAACGGCACGTGGGTCGACGGCGTTCATCTCGGCCACGAACCGGCGCCGCTGCATCCCGGCAGCCAGGTCTGGCTCGGGCAGATCCAGCTCGGCGTGAGCTGGAACGTCGACGGCACGGCGACGGTGATGGCGACCGACGTGCCCGAGCAGCTCAAGGCGATGATCGCGGCTCGCCAGCAACAGCAAGCCGCGCAGATGCCGGCGACGCCGAGCACGTCGACCCCGACGCCGGCCGCGATGGCCTATCGCAAGCAAGGCAACAACTCGAACGGCGTGCTCCTGCTCGCGCTGCCGCAAGACACATTCTTCAACGGCGCGTACATCGACGGTTACGTCGAGTTCACGTCACTCGACAACCAGACGATCGCGTCGATCACGGTCGAGCTCGTCGAGTATCACAAGAGCGGCGCGAAGACCGGTCATGTGTGGGACCGCTTCCTCGTCCGCCAGGGGCCGTGGCAGGCCGCGCACAACGACGTGTTGCCGTTGCCGTTCCAGCTGCGGGTGCCACCGGGCGTCGCGATGTCGAACCGCGACGTCAACTGGGAGATTCGCGGCAGCGTCGACATCAACTGGTCGTTCGATATTCACGACTCGATCCCGATCACGATGCGCAACCAGGACATCGAACGGCTGCGCGACGGCCTCGGCGCGATGGACTTTCGCGTCATCGACATCACGACGACGGCGACCGGCCAGCACTTCGAGGGCAAGTTCGCTCCACCGGCGCAGGCCGCGGCCGCGATGGGCATCAACGAGATCGATCTGACGATCGAGTACCTCGGCGCAAACCTGAAGCTTCGCATGCTGCTCGACCGCAAGGGCTTGCACCACTCGCGCGCGATCGATCAGGTGTTCGAGCTCGGCCGGCTGCGCGCCGCGTCGCAAGCCGAGGTCAACGCGACGCTCGCGACGATGCTGCAGCAGCTCGAGCAGAAATAGCCCGAGGCACGAACCGCGCCGAGCGCTCCCGCTCGACGCGCTGTTCGATCCTCGCCGCGCTACTTGTGCGGCGGCGGCTTCTTCTTCGCGTCCTCGTCAGCCTTCTTCTTGGCTGCCGCGTCGGCGTCGGCCTTCTTCTTGTCGTCGGCCGCTTTCTTCTTGTCCTCGTCGGCCTTCTTCTTGTCGTCGGCGGCCTTGGCCTTCGCCTCGTCCTGCTTCTTCTTGTTTTCGTCCGCCTTGATCCGGGCGTCGTCCGCCTTCTTCTTGTCGGCGTCGGCTTTCTTCTGCTCTGCGTCGTGCTTCTTCTGATCCTCGGCGGCCTTCTTGGTCTCGGCGTCCTTCTTCTTCTGATCCTCGGCGGCCTTCTTCTGCTCTTCCTGCTGCTTCTTCTGCTCTTCGGCCGCGTGCTTCTTGTCGTCGGCGGCCTTCTTCTTGTCTTCGTCGGCCTTGAGCTTGGCCGCCTCGGCGTCCTTCTTCTTCTGGTCCGCGTCGGCCTTCCTCTTGTCGGCGTCGGCTTTCTTCTGGTCTTCAGCGGCGTGCTTCTTGTCCTCGTCCGCCTTCTTCCTGTCTTCGGCGGCCTTTTTCTTGTCTTCGTCCGCCTTCTTCCTGTCCTCGGCGGCCTTGAGCTTCGCGGCCTCGGCGTCGTGCTTCTTCTGCTCGGCGGCCTCGCGCTTCTGCTCCTCGGCGGCGTGCTTGCGATCCTCTTCGCCCTTCTTGCGCGCCTCGTCTTCTTGCTGCTTGTGCCGCTCGTCGTCGAGCGCCTTTCTCTCGGCCTCGTGCTTCGCCTTGTCCTGCTCGAACCGCTTCGCGGCCTCTTCCTGCCGCTTGTTGTCTTCGGCTTGATGCTTCGCTAGCTCTTCCTGTTGTTTCTTCGCCTCGTCGTTGCGGCGGCGCTGCTCGTCTTCCGCGCGCTTGCGGCGATCCTCGTCGATCTTGCGCTGCTGGTCCTCGAGCCGCTTGCGATCGGCGTCGGTCCTCGCGTTGCGTTGCTGCTCTTGCAGCTGGCGCCGCTGGTTCGCGAGCCGACGCGCCTCGTCGTTGCGACGCCTCTGCTCGGCGTCGTCGCGGCGCCGCTGGTCGTCGAGCTGGCGTTGGATCTGCGCGTCTTGGTGGCGGCGCTCGTCCCATTCTTTCTGGCGCGCATGAGCACGGGCCTCGGCGTCGCGCCGCTCCTGCGCTTGCATTCGCCCGAGCTCGCTCGCTTCGAGCCGCTCGCGTTGGGTGTTGATCCGTTGGCGGCGCAGCCACTCGTCGTTCGGTCCGGCGACCCACTGATCGCTCTTGTAATGGTTGTAGCGATAGATCGGCGTCGTCGAATCGATGTAGTGGCGATAATCGCGGTTGATCAAGTGGTGACCGAGATCGGCGTCCACGAGATCGGGACCGGCGACGATCCGCCAGCTATCGTCGGGGATATACGCCGCGCTGGTAAAGCCGATCGGCGCCCAGGCGACGTAGCCGTCGCTGATCCGCCACTGGACCCACGCGGGGCCCCACGTCGTGTCGGGCTTCCACACCCAGCGGTTCGCCCACACCCAACGGCCGTAGTGATCGGTCGCGTAGCCCCACGGGTCGGCCGACACCCACGTGAAGCCGTAGTCGCCGTTGACCCAATGACCGTTCGTGTAGGGCTGATAGTTCGGCGTCGGCGGCACGAACACGTAGCCGTACGTCGGATCGTCGTACCATTCACCGTACGGATCGAGATCCGTATAGAACACGTCGACGCTCGGCACGTTTTGGCCGCTGACTTCGACGGTTGCAGGTAGCTCGTCGACTTCCGGGTCGGAGTCGTACGAGACATCGACCGCCGGTGCCGGCGTTGGCGCCGCCACGGGTGCGGGCGCAGGCTCGGGTGCTACTGGCGCGGGCGCGACTGGAGCTGGCGCGGGCGTGACTGGAGCCGGCGCGGGCGCGACGTAGACCCTAGCGGGCGTGGTGGGCGCCGGCGCGGTGGTTACGGTGCAGCCCGCGAACAGCAGCGAGCACAGCGCGGAGCGGAACGAGATGGATCGGAAGAGCATGTGGCCTTTCGACGGTGACCGGCGCGCATCGGACGACCGCGACCGGCAGTAATTCACGACACCATAGACGAAATGCCCCGTGCGGACAGCGCGATTGGGGCTTGCAATTTGCAGTCGGAGATTTTCTGAGCTGGTCAGTTTCCGGCGGCGCGTTGTAGCTTCTTCGCGATCGTGAGGAGGCGTTGGTGAAGCCCGTGCGCCTGCTCGGCGATCTCGGCCAGCTCGGCGGTGCGGGCCTGGCCGGCGAGCTGCTCGGCGCGAGTCGATAGCGCCATCACCGTTTCGGCGACCGCGGCGGCATCGGTGTCTCCCGCCGGCGCCACGGTGGCGTTGAGTGCGCCGACCTCGCTCGCGATCGCGCCGAGTGCGGCCATCAGCTCGTTGATCTGTTGGTTGCGGGTCTGGACCTTCGGCGCGTGCTGGACGACCTGTTCGGCGAGCTGCTCTTGCACGCGGCGAGCACCGGCGAGCGCCTCGATCATCTGCTGCCCGGCCTGCTGTAGACGTTGCTCGCACGCGGCGAGCTCGCCGAGCGTTCCGTTCGCGCGCTCGACCTGCTTGAGCGTCTCGAGCGGCGTTCGCAGGAACAGCTCGCCGAGCCGGGCGTAGGTCGCGAGCTCGTGGTCGAACGCGCTCGCGGCGGTGACGAGCGCCGAAGACTCCGGCTTGGTCATGGCCGGACTCTAGCCGGCCGGCGTGCCGAATTGGCGGCTCGGTGCTCCGCCGCACGCCAGCGCGTCATCTTCTCGGCGAAGCGATCGCTTTCTTGCCCTGCTCGTCGAATCGCGCCAACACTTGGCCTCATGCGCCCGCTCACCGTCTCGGCCATCCTCGCCACGGCGTTGCTCGGTAGTAGTGCCCACGCGGATGGCGACGGGCTCACCGATATTCTCGGCCCGCGCGAAATCGCGGTCGGCGAAGGCTTGCGCGGCGGCGCCACCGGCGAATCGGCGGTAGGCCTCAACCCGTCGGGCTTGCCGCTGAGCCGCGAGCTCGTGTTCGAAGGTGGCTACGGCTATCGCGGCGCCGACGCGGCGTCGCTCGTCGGCGTCTCGGCGTGCGATTCGACGAATGCGTTGCCTGGCTGCTTCTTCTACAACTACGCGAGCACGAATCCCGACTCCGACGGGATGAGCTTGCACAGCACGGCCCAGGTCGGCGGGCTCACGGTCGCGTACCCGATCACGCCTCGCGTGTTTCTCGGTACGACCGCGAAGTACTTCCACTACTCGACGGATCTGATGGGCCAGTCCAACTCGAGCGGGTTCTCGAACGACGTCGGCCTGACCGTGCGGATGACCGACATGGTCAGCCTCGGTGCAGCGGGCTACAACATCCTCGGCGCGACGTCCGACGACTTTCCGCGCGCGTTCGGCACCGGCCTCGTCATCAAGCCGTTGCCGATCTTGCGACTCGGCTTCGATTCGCGCTGGAAGTTCGACGGTAGCGGCGGCACCCGCTACGGCGGCGGCGCGGAGCTGATGTTGAGCTCGGGCCAGATGGCGTTTCCGATTCGCGCCGGCGCGCTGCGCGATACCGCGCTCGAGGATACGTACTTGTCCGGCGGCCTCGGGGTCGCGACCGTGAACTTCAGCGTCGACGTCGCGGCGCGCTTCGCGGTGAGCGGACCGAAGGACACCGAGGTCATCGCGAGCTTGCGGTTCTTCGGGCCGCGCATGCCGGCGCCCGGCGTGAATTAGCGGAGGACTAGCGGCTAGAACGCGGTCAGCGCGAGCCACAGCGCGCCGAGGTGGATCGCGTAGCCGATCGCGATCGCGATGGGCCATAGCACGGCGACGAGCATCATCGCTGCACCGTCGCCGATCGCGAGCGCGCGGCCGACGATCAGACCGGTCACTGCACCTCCGAGGGCGGTGCGCGCCAGGATCGCGAGCGGGGCGTGGTAGCCGAGCACAGCGACAATCGGGTCGGCGACCGCGAGTGCGCAGCCGCATAACAACGCGGGCAGCCAGCGGCGCGGCGTGCCGGCCGGCTCGTCGACATCCGCATCGCTGCCCCGGCTGCCGCGCAGCGAGTGGACGACGTCGGCAGCCACCAAGCCGCACACCACGACCAGCGGTCCGAACAGCCCGACGCCGAGGATCAGCTTGTTCACGTGGGTTGGATGCAAACTAGCGGTGACCGCGTTGCTGCGTCCGGCATGAAGAAAACCGACCCCGAACCCACAATCCGAACAGCCCCTGACGCCACGATGGTTGGTTCCATGGATCGATTTGGGTGCAGATCTCGGTTCCGGGTGGTAGCCTCCCAGCCTTTCGCGGATCGCGGGTAAACGCACGCACCGCTTGACCACCGTGCACGAGCTGCCTCACAAGCTGAGAACCGATGGTGCCGGTGGAACCGATGACTAGGATCATGGGGCGTTCCTATCGAGGGTCATCACCTGGCCGATGATTTGACCGTCAAACTATGCGGAGGTCAAACGATCGAGACGCTCTGATCGCGACCCTAAGTGCGCTCATACCCAAAGCTCAGACCGAGACGCATGGCGTAGATGACGCCGCGAGCGCGCGTCTCGGCGTGAACCGCACGGACCTGCGTTGTCTCGGGACGGTGATCGAGCACGGCCGGCTCTCTGCCAGCAAGCTCGCCGACAGCGTCGGGCTGACACGGGGATCGATGACGATCGCCCTGGATCGGCTCGAGAAAGCTCAGCTGATCCGACGCACTGACGATCCGCACGACCGGCGCGCCGTCCAAGTCGAGGCAACGCCGGTTGGGAAAAAGGCGATCCGCGAGATCTGGGAGCCGGTGCGCGACGCCGGGATGGCGTTGCTCGAGACCTACGACGACGACGAGCTTCGAATACTCATTAGGTTCTTCGAGGCATACGTCGATCTCCAGCGCGCCCAGGCCGAGCGGCTACGTCGCCCCAAGCGACGATGATGAGTCAGTGTTCATGGCTTGGCGAGCGAATATATCTGCCGCGATGAAGCCCCAGTTCTCAACTCACGCCGCGCAACAGCTCGAAATCGATCCCGTTAGGTGGTGCAAAGCGGGAACTGTACCCGATCGACTTGAATCATCGACGAATGGAAGACGACGCTCCGTCCTTCTCCCCAAAACACCAAGAAAAAAGGTCTTGGTGGCAGAGCCTGTGCGGCGGTGCGCCGCTACGTCGGTCGCCTCGTGGTCATCGCGATCGATCGCGGCGCAGCCGTCCAAGTGAGCGAGGTCAGCCGCGGACGGTCGATGGCGAGGACCTCGATCGGCGGCGCGAGCGGCTGTCCGCGCGAGCGGCATCGTCCACAGGCCGGCCCTGGGTTTGTGCAAGCACGTACTAGATCACGTACAATTGAATACGATAAATTATAAGCGAAATCAAAGGTGGCGAGCTATGCTCGGATCGTGGCGGGTCGTCAACAAAAGCTCGTCTTCTCGCGCCGCGGCGGGAAACGCGATGGTGCTGGCCGGCCGCCTACAGGCAAGTACGGCATCCGCCACGCCGCTCGCATTCGCGTGAAGAACCACGAGCCGATCCACGTGTCGCTGCGCGCTACCAAGCGCGTCGGCAACCTCCGGCGCGATGCGATCTACGCCGCGATTCGTGGCGCGACCACCGTCGTGTCGCGTCACCTCGGCTGTCGGATCATCCACGTCAGCATCCAGCGCACGCATGTCCACCTCATCCTCGAGGCCGATAGCGGAGCGGCGCTGACCGAGACGATGCGCAGCTTCGAGATCTCGGCGGCGCGTCAGATCAATCGCGCGCTCGGCGAGGGCGGACAGGTGTTCGAGCGCTATCGCGCGAACGCGCTGAGCTCACCGCGTCAGGTGCGCAACTGCCTCGCCTACGTGCTGAACAACTGGCGCCACCACGGCGAGCATCAGCGCCACGCGACCGCGCGGTGGACGATCGACAAGTACTCGAGCGCGATCAGCTTCGATGGTTGGAAGGAGCTCCGCGCCGGTGCGCGATTCGCGATGCCGCCCGAGTACGAGCCGCTCAACGTGTGGGAGCCGAAGCGGTGGCTGCTTCGCGAAGGCTGGCGTCGTCACGGCCTGGTCAGCGTCGCCGAAGTGCCGGGTGGCTCGTTCGAACGACGTGGCTAAGCTCGCGCACTACGGCTGCGGGGCGATCTGCGCCGAGACGGCGAAGCTCTGCACGATCTCGTCGAGCTCGGCGGTCACGCGACCGGTCAGCGTCATCGGCTTGTTCGAGTCGGCGTCGAGCGGCACTTCGACCACGACCGTGCCTTCGGCGGGGACGTCGCGCGACAGCGGCACCTCGCCGGTCGACACGGTCGCACCGTCGGCGGCGAACTTGTACTCGATCTTCGTCAGGTGCATCGGGCGGTCGGCGGGGTTCGTGACTTGGACGAACACGACTTGATGACCCGTGTCGTGGACGCCGAGGACCTGCAGCTCCGGCGGCTTGGTCGGATGGCAACCGGTGGCAAGCGACAGGGCGCCGACCGAGAGCGCTAGTGACGTGAGGGTGAGCAACCGCAACATGGGCGAAAAAGTATTCTGCTGCTTCTGTGCCAGCGGGCAACAAAACGCAAGTCCGCGCGGCGCCTTTACTGTCGATCGTGGTCGCATCGCCAGCGCGCCCCGCAGTTCACGGATCCCTGGCGGACCTGTCGCGGTTTGGCACGTGATTGCGCTAACGTCGGCGCGTGAAGATCGAGAAGGGACGTCGCATACAGCTCAAGGTCGACCTCTCCGTCGCGGGTGGGCAGCAGCTCGAGAAGAGTACGGTCGAGTATGTCCAGGGCGCCGGTACGATGCTGGCCGGGCTCGAAGCCGTGCTCGAAGGCCTCGAGAAGGGCGCCAAGCGCGACGGTGTGATCAAGGCCAAAGACGCGTTCGGCAACGTCGCGATGCACCCGCTCAAGAAGATGAAGCGGACCGACTTCCCGAAGGACGCCAAGCTCAACGAGGGCGAGAAGCTCGTAGCCGCCGGCGCCGATAAGGCGCACATGAACGTGATCCTGCAGATCGTCAAGGTCTCCGGCGATGACGTCGACGTTCGGCTCGTCCATCCGCTCGCGGACAAAGACATCAAGTACTCGGTCGAGATCCTTCAGGTCAGCGATCCGCGCCCGCCGCCCATGCCGGCGCAGGCGCTGAAGCTCGAAGAAGACAAATAGCGACGGGCGATGCACGCGCGCCGGCTCTACGCTCATCGCGGCGCCTCTGCCGAGCGACCGGAGAACACGTTGCCGGCGTTCGAGCGCGCGGTCGAATGCGGAGTCGACGCGCTCGAGATGGATGTCCAGCTCACCCGCGATGGCCAGCTGATCGTCGCGCACGACGACACCGCGCAGCGGACGACCGGCGTGCCGCTGCCGTGGAGCGAGCTCGATCTCGCAGACGCGCAGCGGCTCGATGCCGGTTGGGGATTTCTTGCAGCCGATGGCTCGCGGCCGTTTGCGGGCAGAGGCATCGCCGTGTCCACGTTCGAGCACGTGCTCGCGACGTTCTCGGGCGTGCGCATCAACGTCGATCTCAAAGGGAGCTCGGTCGACGCGATGCTCGACATCGTCGCGAAGCACGGCGCCGCCGACCGCGTCACGCTCGCGAGCTTCCAGCTGCGCACGCTGCTCGAGGTGCGCAAGCGCGGCTACGCAGGCGAGACCGGGATGTCGCAGACCGAGGTCGCATCGCTGGTCGCGCTACCCGCCGTGGCGTGGCGCCAGCTGCCGCGCACCGGCAACGCGGCGCAGGTCCCGGTGAAGCAGGGTCCGCTGCGCTTCGATCGCCCGGCGTTCATCGCGAAGTGCCACAGCGTGGGTCTGCGCATCGACTACTGGGTGATCGACGATGTCGCCGAGGCGAAGCGCCTGCTCGATCTCGGCGCGGACGGGATCATGACGAATGATCCGGCCGCGGTCGTGTCGCTGTTTCGGTAGGCGTTGACATGTACATCTCGCGCTATCATCATGTACATGATGGCGGCGCCGAAGAAATGGACGATCACGACGGTGCGGCAACACCTGCCGGCGGTGATCCGGTCGGCCGCGCGCGAGCCACAGCGCGTGTATCGCCGCGCGAAGCTCGTCGCCGCCGTCGTCGGGCCCGAGCTCGCGACCAGACTGAAGCCGAAGCTCGCGGCCCGGCTCGCTGAGCTGCGCGAGATCTGCGCGGAGGATCGCTACGAGCTCGCGCTGCCGCCGCGGCGTGATCGTCCGAATTCGTTCGGCACGGGACGGAAGCGTCTTACGCGATGAGCGCGCTCGTCGATACGAATGTGCTCAGCGAGCTCGTTCGCGCCCGGCCATCGGCGCGCGTCGTCGCGTGGTTGGGTGCGCTCGACGAGGTTCACATCAGCGTCATCACGATCGAGGAGGTGATGTTCGGGCTCGCGCACAAGCGCAACGCCCGGGTTCAGCGCTGGTTCGAGAGCTTTTTCGACTCTGCGTGCAAGGTGGTGGAGGTGAGCGCAGCGATCGCGCGCCAAGCGGGCATCTTGCGCGGCCAGCTCGCAGCGCGCGGGCGGACGCGGACCCAGGCTGACATGCTAATCGCGGCGAGCGCGGCGCAGCATGGTCTGTCGCTGGCGACGCGCAACGTCCGCGACTTCGCGGATTGCGGCATCGCCGTCGTCGATCCGTGGGCCTAGTCGAGCATTTTCGACGTGTCAGGAACCCGACACGTCCGAATTGCCGTCACCAGCCGTTCGCTTCCGCTTGAAAGCGGTTCGGTTCGGGGGCAAGGTCCCCGCTTCAACGACTCTCGGAGTACGTGCCATGGCTCTAAAAAAAGGCGTCGACGTCAAGCCGGCTCACGGCAAGCTCGGAATCCTCATGCCGGGCATGGGCGCGGTCGCGACGACGTTCATCGCGGGCGTCCAGTCGATCCGGCGAGGTCTCGGCAAGCCGATCGGATCGCTCACCCAGATGGGCCACATCCGGCTCGGCAAGCGCACCGAGGGCAACTCGCCGCGCATCCAGGACTACGTCTCGCTCGCGAAGCTCGACGACATCGTGTTCGGCGGCTGGGACATCTTCGAGGACAACGCGTACCAGGCCGCGGTCCGCGCCGGCGTACTCGACGAAAAGCACCTCGCTCCGCTCAAAGAGGAGCTCGAAGCGATCAAGCCGATGACCGCGGTGTTCGAGCAGGCGTACGTCAAGAAGCTGAACGGCCCGAACGTCAAGAAGGGCACGTCGAAGATGCACCTCGCCGAGCAGGTGATGGATGACATCAAGGCGTTCAAGGCACACCACAAGTGCGATCGCCTCGTCGCCGTGTGGTGCGGTTCGACCGAGGTCTATCGCAAGCCGACCGACGTGCACATGTCGCTCGCGAAGTTCGAAGCGGGGCTCAATGCTTCGCACGACGACATCGCGCCGTCGCAGATCTACGCGTACGCGTGTCTCAAGATGGGCGTGCCTTACGCGAACGGCGCACCGAACCTTTCGCTCGATACGCCGGCGCTGCTCGAGCTCGCGCGCAAGCAGTCGCTCCCGGTCACCGGTAAGGACTTCAAGACCGGCCAGACGCTGATGAAGACGATCCTCGCGCCCGGGTTCAAGGCGCGCATGCTCGGCCTCGATGGCTGGTACTCGACGAACATCCTCGGCAACCGCGACGGCGAAGTGCTCGATGATCCCGAGTCGTTCAAGAGCAAGGAAGTCTCGAAGCTCGGCGTGATCGACTCGATCTTGCAGCCGGACAAGTATCCGGACCTCTACGGCAACATCTCGCACGTCGTGCGAATCAATTACTACCCGCCGCGCGGCGACGCCAAAGAGGGCTGGGACAACATCGACATCCGCGGGTGGCTGGGCTACCCGATGCAGATCAAGGTCAACTTCTTGTGCCGCGACTCGATCCTCGCGGCGCCGATCGTGCTCGATCTCGCGCTGTTCCTCGACTACGCGGCGCGCGCCGGGATGAACGGTATCCAAGAGTGGCTGAGCTTCTACTGGAAGTCGCCGATGACGCCGGACGGGCTGTACCCGGAGCACGATCTATTCATCCAGCTGATGAAGCTCAAGAACACCTTGCGCTACACCAAGGGTGACGAGCTCATCACGCACCTCGGTGCCGAGTACTACGACTGAGCCGAGCTTGCTCGCGTCGCGTCCAGCGAAGCAAGGACGCGATGTCCTTGCGGCGAAGGAATCCCTTTAGGGACGACTAGCGGTTCGCGATATCATCGTGGAATGTTCCGGGTTGCAGTCGTATGGGCGGCTGGCGCAATTGGATGCTACTCGTCGAATCCGGCGACCGGCAGCCACTGCGATGACTCGACGCACTGTCCGGCCGGCCTCGTGTGCTCGCCCGCGTCGATGACCTGCGAGCGCTCGGCGGTCGACGCGCAGCAGATCGACGCGCACCAGATCGACGCGGACACCTGCCTCGGCGATGGCTACACGCGTTACTGCTTTGCCGCGCTGCCGACCAACACGCTCGACCTGTCGTTCGCCGCCGGCATCTCCACCGATGCGGTCGGAGGTAGCACATTCTGTTCGGCCGACTTCGCGGACGTATGCGTGGTCGCCGCGGGCGCGATCGCGATCGACGCGATGGGCACGGCGACCGGTACGCGGCCCCTCGCGTTGGTCGCGACCACGACGATCACCGTCGGAGCCGGAGGCGGGATCGATGTCGCGAGCCACGGCGGAACAACCGTCGGCGCGGGCGCGGACCCGAGCGACTGCGTCGCGGGCACGCCGCCAGTGATGGTCGCCGGCAGCTACGGGGGGAGTCTCGGTGGCCTCGGCGGCAATGGCGGCCTCGGCTCGGCCGGCGCGCTCGGTGGGATTCCAGCGCCTGCGATCACGCCGAGCTCGTTGCGCGGCGGTTGCGCGGGTGGCAACGGCAGCGGCACGAATCCGACCGCCGGCGGTCAGGGCGGCGGTGCGGTCGCGCTCGTCGCCGGGAGCTCGATCACGATCGCGGGGCAGGTCAACGCCTCCGGAACGCGCGGCGGTGGATCGGCGGCGGGAGCCAGCGGTGCTGGCGGCGCGGGTGGTGGCTCGGGCGGCTTGATCGTGCTCGACGCGCCGACGCTGATGGTGTCGGGGCTCGTGATCGCGAACGGCGGTGGCGGCGGCGAGGGTACCGACGGCATGACTGCCGGCAATCCCGGCTCCGATCCAGATCTGACCAACCCGACGACGCCGGCGTCAGGTGGCGCGAACGGTTCGACGTTCGGCGGCAACGGCGGTGCGGGCGCTGCGGGGCCCACCGCGGCGGCGGTCGGATCGAACGGCACCGGCGGCGTCGGCATCGGCGGTGGTGGGGGCGGCGGTGGTGCCGGTTATATCCAGACGATCGGTAGCGTGATGAACAGCGGCACGATCTCGCCGGACCCGATATGATCGCGTGATGTTCCGGCTCGCGATCGCCGCGACCGCTAGCGCTGCGGCGTGCTACTCGTCGAATCCGGCAACGGGCAGTCACTGCGATGACTCGACGCAGTGCCCACCCGACCTCGTGTGCTCGCCCGCGACGATGACCTGCGAGCGCACCGCGATCGACGCGAGCGTCGACGTGCCGCAGCTCGACACGAACACCTGCATCGGAGATGACTACACGCGCTACTGCTTCGGCGCGCCGCCGACCGGCGACAAGGCGCTGTCGATCGCGGTCAACATCGTCACCGATCTCGATGGCCAGTTCTGCTCGACTGAATTCGCCGATGCATGCGTGATCGCCGCCGACACGATCTCGATCAGCGCGGACGTCACCTCCAGTGGGAGTCGACCGCTCGTGTTGGTCGCGTCGACGTCGATCACGGTCGCCACCGGCGGGTTGATCGACGCGGCTAGCCACATGGGAACGATCGTCGGCCCGGGCGCCGATCCGGCCGATTGTGGCGCCGGCGCCCCACCGCAAGACATCGCCGGCGGGTCCGGTGGCAGCTTCGGTGGCAAGGGCGGCAGCGGCGGAGGCGACGCGACCGGAGCGTCAGGAGGCATCGCGAGCGCGGCGATCGTGCCGACCGGTTTGCGCGGCGGGTGCAGCGGCGGCAATGGCACCGGAGCGAACCCGACCGCGGGCGGGCAGGGCGGAGGCGCGGTCGCGCTCGTCGCGGGGAGCTCGATCGAGATCCAGGGCGAGATCAATGCGTCCGGAACGCGCGGCGGCGGCTCGGCGCTAGGCGCGCTAGGCGCCGGTGGTTCGGGAGGTGGAGCAGGCGGCATGATCGTGCTCGACGCTCCGGACGTGATGATCGCGGCCGGTGGGATCGTGATGGCAAACGGCGGCGGCGGTGGCGAAGGCACCGATGGGATGACGGTCGGAGACCCAGGCGACGATCCCGACCCGACCAAGCCGGCGACGGTCGCCGCAGGCGGCAGCGGTGGCTCGGCGAACGGTGGCGATGGCGGCGCGGGTGCGGCGGGTGCTTCCGCGGCGGCGAACGGTGGTCCGGGCGTTCAAGGGAGCACCGCTGCTGCCGGGGGAGGTGGCGGTGGCGGCGGTGGAGCCGGCTACGTCCACACGGTCGGAACGCTGATGAACGCGGGCACGATCTCGCCCAGCATGGAGAGCACGACCGTTCGTTAGTTGACGCCGCGACCGGTGAACAAGCTCTCGGGATTGATCCCGAGCGTGCGCATCGCGACCTCCCACATCGTGTCGGCGGGCGTCTCGAAGATCAGCTGAGGCTCGGCCGACGTGTGCAGCCACGCGCCGCGCGACATCTCGGCCGCGAGCTGACCGGGTCCCCAACCGGAATAGCCGAGCAGCAGGCGGATGTTGCGCGGCGGTGCGCTCGCGATCGCGCGGAGCCGATCCGGCGAGGTCGACAGCGAGATCGTCGATGTGATCTCGATCGTGCCGCCATTGCCGGGCGTGGCATGGCCGACCGGCTCGTGCAGCACCCAGCCGGTGCTCGGGCTGACCGGACCGCCCGCCCACACGACCGCAGAGTCCTCGCCGCGCCAGCTCATCTCGAGACTCTCGAGCAGCTCGGTCGCTTTGATCGGGCTGGGATGGTTGATCACCAAGCCGAACGAGCCGAGCTCGCTGTGCTCGATCATCAAGACGACCGCGCGGGAGAAGTTCGGGTCGGCGAGCTGAGGCATCGCGAGCAGCAGGCCCGGTGCGAGGTTCGACGACTCCACTCGTTTGGAGTGTTCCGCAAATTCCACAGGGATGCCCGCGGAATCGTAGAAAAACGCCGGTGTGCGATTAGGTGGGCTAGTGCAATGACGGGTTCGTCGCGGCGTCGGTAGCGGCGACGCTGTTCTCGGCGCGCTTCTTATCGTCGAGGCCGATCTGCGGCGCGATCTTGCGGAACAACGCCGAGCCGAGCGCGAAGGCGAACCCGGTAGCGATGGCACGAACGAAGAACTTCATGGCCAAAGCGTAGCGTCATTTGTGGGCGTCGTCGACGATGGTTTGGTACGGCTCGCCGTAGAGCTGAGACCACACCGTCCGGGCCGCCTCTCGCAGCTGGTCGTCGGGGACGCCGGTCAGCGGGAGTGCGAGCGCGGCGAGTTGCTCGCGGTCGAGCCGGCCGCGAGTGTAGAGCTGGCGGGTGGGGACCACGCCGAAGCGCTTCGCGAGCGCCTCGATGACGACCGCGCCGGCGATCGCCTCGGGGGAGCCTTCGTGGTGGTGGTTGAACGCGTGGCTCGCGAGGTTCCACAGCGCGAGTTGCGGCGCGATCCGCTCGCTCGCGATCTGGCTAACGTACGCCGATAGCTCGCCGTTCGTGCGGCGGACGAAGGGATCGGTGACGACCGCACGGTTGATGCGCAATGCCAGTGGGATCGACAGCGGGTCATCGCGCTCGGCGTCGAACGCGTGCTGCGCCTCGTGGTGGCGCACGCCGGTCGTGACGACCGAAATCAGATCTTGCCCGGCGAGCTCGTGGCGGACCGCAGCGCCCGCCGCCGCGGCGAGCCGATGACCGGTCGAGGTCGATAGCCAGTCGCTGTCGCCGAGCTGGTACGGATCTCCACCGCTGACCACCGGTTCGAGCTTGTGGACGGTGAACTCGTCGACTTGGTCGAGTAGGACCATCGGATCGCCCGCGTCAGTCGATTCCATGCCGAGCAGCGAGTGCTCGAGGTCGAGCGGATCGAGCCGGCGCAGCTCGAGCACGCGGTGGCGTTTGTCGCCCGCATGCACGAACGACACGCGCTCGACGCGATAGGCGAGCAGCGCGGCATGTGCGGCGTGATCCTCGACGAACACGCTCGCTTCGAGGTAGTAGCCGATGCCGAGCGCGGCGAACTGATCCGACACGGCGTGGGCGGCGAGCCTGAGCTCGGTCTCGGCCTCGCGGTAGCCGCGCGCGTGCAGCGGCTCGTCGAGCCAATGATCGAGCGCGGTCAGCATGTCGTTCCACGCGGCGACGAGCTCCGGTCCATGCGCGGCGATCTCGGGTGCTTCGCGCAGACGCGCGAGCAGCGCGGCGCGCTCGGGTTGCCGATGGTCCGGATCGTGATCGGCGCTCGCGCCGTAGATGCTCGGGTCGTCGGAGGCATCGCCGTGGCGATCGTGATCGCCGGCGACCGAAAGATCGGCGAGGTCCCCGGTGAACAGCTCCGCCAGCCCGCGGTCGTAGGCCGGCACGCCGCCGGTGAGGTACGCGCCGGTGCCGGGCGGCGAGGCCATCCGCCGGTGATGCGATCGATGGTGGACCGCGAACCACGCGGTGGCGCACACGCACACGACCGACAGCGCCGCGATGATCGTCGCGAACGGCAAGCGCGGGATAGCCGTTCGCGGCAGCGCGCGAAACGCTTCGGACACGCCGGCGCGATCGGTCGCATCGACTTGGTAGCGCCCCGCGACCGTCAGCGCCGCGACCTGTTGGACGTGGCGCACCGCCATCGGATCGGCAGCGCTGACCAGCCCACCCGAAATCAACGCGGCATCGATCAGCGCGTATTCGAGTCGGCGGCGCGCCGGTCCGCGCAGCAAGGGGTCGGCGCGCGCGATGGTCTGCCTCGCGACCTCGTCATCGCCGGCTTCGGCTCCGGCAGACAGCGCCGCCAGGACGGTTCGCCGGATCACGTTGCTTGGACAACGACCGCGGCGGCGCGTTGCAGGAATCTGCACCGGGCCAAGCCGGTGATCTCAGGTCAGAACCGGCCGGCGAGCGCCAAACCGGGCGTGATGCCGCTCGGCGTCGCGAGCGCGGTCGGCACGATCGTGGCGTGCTCGCGGTTGTAGCGGCGGACGACGCGGCGCGACGTCGCGATGTCGTAGATCGCGCCGGTCGCGAGCGCGACCACGCCGCCGGCGATCAGCACCCCGCCGACCGGCGAGAATTCGATCTTCGACGGATCGCCGTACGGTCGCGACCACTCGTACGCACCGAGGGCTGCGAGGCCGGCGCCTGCGACGCGCAACGCGAGCCCGGGTGACAGCCAATCGCCGGCGTAGATGTGGCCGATCGCGGGCGCCACGACCGCGCCAGCGAGCTCGACCGCCGCGGGCTTCCACTCGGCGGCGGTGTGATCGCCGGCGGCCCCGACCAGGAATACCGCGCCGATCGAGCCCAGGATCGAGAGGTTCGTCGCGACATCCTCGTCGCGCGGACCGGACGGCGCCGGCTCGGCACCGGCGACCGAGCTCGCGAGCACGAGCGCAGCCGCCGCAACGACAGGCTTGGCCAAGACTTTCATGGAGCGATGACACCACGGTGGCGGGCGGATCGCGCTGGCACGAAGCGAGGCTGCCGGCGCCTGCCGCGATGCGCCGACTTGCGACTGTTATCCCACATCGAGCGTCTGGAGCTGTATGCGTTGCTCTCTCGCGATCTCGCTCCTCGCCGCGTGCGGCGGTTCGAGCATGACCACGCCGGATGCCCCGACCACCGGCCCGACGTGCGATCTCACCGGCGTCGCCGCCGCCTCGGCCGACTTCGCGCTGCCCGGGCTCGGTGGCGGCTATCCGACGATGGCGTTTCCGCAGATGGCGGACACCGCGGCGTGCGCCGGCGATGGCGAGTACAGCTACGCGACGCTCGATCTCCACGGCAGCGGCTCGCGCGACCTCGTGCTGACCCAAGGCTGCGGCGATCCGACGATCGGCGCCTCGAAGTGGATGGTGTTCCCCGGCGGTTCGGACGGGTTCACCCCCGGCGTGTCGATCGCGTTGCCCGGGCTCGGTGGCGCCTATCCGACGCCGACGTTTCCTCAAACCGCCGGCGCCGCAGCATGCACGGGCGATGGCGAGTACGCCTACGCGACGTTCGATCTCGACGGCGATGGCCAGCTCGATCTCGTGCAGACCAAAGGCTGCGGCGATCCGACGATCGGCACGTCGCAATGGACCGTGTTCTTCGGCACCGGCAACGGCTTTGCCGGCGGCACCTCCTTCACGCTGCCCGGGCTCGGCGGCGCGTATCCGAGCCAGACGTTCTCGTCGACCGCGGGCACCGCGGCGTGTAGCGGCGACGGCGAGTACAGCTACGCGCTCCTCGACCTCACCGGCGACGGCAAGCCCGATCTCGTGCTGACCGGCGGCTGCGGCGACGACACGATTGGCACGTCGAAGTGGATGGTCTATCCGAACACCGGCAAGGCGTTCGGCCCGGGCCAGTCGTTCGAGCTCCCCGGCCTCGGCTCGAGCTTCCCGAGCAAGGCGCTGCCCGCGGTCGCCAGCTCGTCCTCGTGCTCGAGCACCGGCGAGTATCTCTACGCGACGGTCGACATCGACGGCGATCACAAGCCGGACCTCGTGATGTCGCAGAGCTGCAGCGATACGACGATCGGCGTGTCGGCGTGGTTCGTCTATCCGAACACCGGCACCGGCTTCGGGCCGGTGCAGCGCTTCATGCTGCCCGGCCTCGGCGGTGCTTATCCGACCACGACCTTCTCGGCGATCGATGACACCTCGTCCTGTTCCGGCGATGGCGAGTACAGCTTCGCGACCGTCGATCTGACCGGCGACCACAAGCCAGACCTCGTCTTGACCCGCGCCTGCGGCGACGACACCGTCGGCACGAGTCACTGGATGGTCTATCCCAACACCGGCTCCGCGTTCGGGCCCGGCCAGACCTTCACCCTGCCGTCGTTGCCCGCAGGATTTCCGACCCAGCCCCTCGACGAGCTCACGTCCACCGCGTCGTGCGCGAATACCGGCGAGTACTCCTACGCGCTCGCGCAGCTCTCCGGTCAGCCCGGCATCGTCATGACCCGAGGCTGCGGCGACACCACCATCGGCACCTCGCGCTGGCAGGTCTACGCCGGCCACTGCGCAAATCAGTGACGCTGTCTCTTTTGTCACTTTGCGCCGTCGGGCAGCGCGCGCAACTCAGCGATATCCAACCAGAAGCGATGGGGACGCTGTCTCTATTGTCACCTTGCGGGTCAGCGGCGAGTCGGATTTAGTCGGTCAGCGGCCGATACAGATCGGGCCGGCGATCGCGAAAGAAGCCCATGCTCGCGCGGACCGCCCGCAGCTTCGCGAGATCGAGCGTCGCGAGCGCGATGCCCGGTTGATCGCGTCCGAGCTCGGCGAGCTTGTCGCCGCGCGCATCGCACACGAACGAGCTGCCGTAGAAGTCGACCGAGGTTTCCTTGCCGATCCGATTCGCGGCGACGACGCCGACCGCGTTCGCGACCGCATGGCCGATCATCACGCGCTGCCACGAATCGCGGCTGTCGAGCTCGGGCTCTTCGGGCTCGCTGCCGATCGCGGTCGGGTAGAACAAGATGTCGGCGCCGGCCAGCGCCATCGCGCGCGCGGCTTCGGGGAACCATTGGTCCCAACAGATCGCGACGCCGATCGTGCCGTGCTTGGTCGCGAACGCGCGCAGCGGTGTGTTGCCCGGCTTGAAGAAGAACTTCTCCTGGTAGCCCGGCCCGTCGGGGATGTGAGCCTTGCGATAGATGCCGAGGTTGCGGCCGTCGGCGTCGATCACGGCGACCGAGTTATAGAGCTCGGGACCGGCTTGCTCGAAGAACGACACCGGGATCACGACGCCGAGCTCGGCGGCGAGTGCCTGGAAGTGGCGTAGCGTCGGATGGGCTTCCGCCGAATGCGCGCGAGCGAAGTCGGCTTCGCGCTGGCCGCTGCAGAAGTAGTGCCCCTCGAACAGCTCACTCGGCAAGACGATCTGCGCGCCCTTGCCGTGAGCTTCGCGCACGAGCTCGGTGACGCGCGCGACGTTGCGATCGCGATCATCGGCGAGCGCGGTCTGGAGGGCGGCGACGGTGACCATGCGCCGACCCTAGCAGGCTCCGCGATCACGGGCTGGGGTCTGGTATATGTCTCGGGGTGAAGCTGAAGGTCGGTCCCGAGGTCGAAGCACAGATCGCGGCGCTTGGCGCGGGCTTTCTCCCGGCGCGAAAGTCCGGCGCGCTCGACGAGGCTGAACGAATCGTGCTCGGCACCTGGGCGCTGATTCCCGAGCCGAAACTCGAGTACGACTACTACGCGCAATCGCTGTCGCGGACGATCGTCGAGTTCTATCGCGACACCAAGCAACACGAGAAAGCCAAGCAATGGCTCGCCACGCTCGCCGCTGCCTACGAGGTCGAGGATCTCGCGAGTGACCCGTCATGCGCGATGCTCGCGGGCACCGTGCACTACGAGGCGGGTGAGCACGAGCGGGCATTTCTCTACTTCCGCAAGCTCTACGCCGACTACAAGCGCCGGCCGTTCAAGCGCTACGACCCGCGTTACCTCGAGTTCACGCTCGACCGCCTGGGCAAGCGCTGATAGTAAAGTGTGTGCTTGACTATCGGGCTCGCCCCGGCTTATTACTTAAGCAGATGCTTGAGCAACGACTCGACCGCGTGTTCTTCGCGCTCGCCGATCCGAGTCGCCGCGCGATGGTCGAACGGCTGACCCGCGGGCCAGCCTCGGTCAGCACGCTCGCCGAACCACTCGACATGACGCTCGCGGCGGTGGTCCAGCACCTCCAAGTGCTGCAAGACAGCGGGCTCGTTACGACGACGAAGCAGGGGCGCGTGCGGACGTGCCGCGTCGAACCTGCGGCGCTGGGCGCTGCGGAGGACTGGATCGCGAAGCGCCGTGCGCTATGGGAGCGCCGGCTCGATCGATTGGGCGAGGTACTCGCCGAAAGGAAAGCAAAATGACGACCACGATCATCCACGACACGTTCACGCTCGATCGCACCTACGACGCCAGCGTCGCGGAGGTCTGGAAGGCGTGGACCGATCCCGCGCTGCGCAAGACCTGGTTCCACGGCCCCGATGGCTACGTCGAGTCGGAGCGCTCGATCGATCTGCGCCCGGGCGGTCACGAAGTGCTCAAGGGCCACATGAAGGACGGCACGAGCACCAGCTTCGTGTCGACGTTCCACTTCATCCACACCGAGCACTTCATCGTGTCGTCGTACGACATGGAGCTGAACGGCAAGCCGCTATCGTCGACGCTCGCGACCATGCAGCTCGAGCCCGCCGGCAAGGGCACGCGCCTGCGCTACACCGAGCAGGGCACGTACCTCGACGGCAATCCCGAGGCGGCGGCGAGTCGCAAGGGTGGCACGTCGTGGCACCTCGACAACCTCGGCAAGCTGTTTGCGCACTAGCCGTGGAGATTTCGTAGCGGTGGCCGGATCTGCAACAGGCACAAGTTGACAAAAGAGACAGCGTCCCCACGATCTCCACAGGCACAAGTTGACAAAAGAGACAGCGTCCCCACGATC
Organism: uncultured delta proteobacterium; assembly: GCA_963848295.1. Taxonomy (GTDB): domain Bacteria; phylum Myxococcota_A; class Polyangia; order Haliangiales; family Haliangiaceae; genus JABFXX01. The sequence continues at coordinate 3,460,027 of CAWKDB010000010.1, forward strand.
ATAGCAATGGTTTCATTGAGTTAGCCGACGTCCGGAAATCCGGATGGTGACAAAAGAGACAGCGTCCCTCACGCGGGCTGCTGCTGCGTACAGCAGTGAAAGCCGCCGCCGCCGACGACGACCTCGCGACACGGCAGGCCGATCGCCCGCCGCGTCGGGAACAGCTTGCCGATCGCGGCGACCGCGCGCTCGTCGGCGGCGACGCCGTAGGTCGGCACGACGACGACGGTGTTCGCGATGTAGAAGTTCATGTAGCTCGCGGGGAGCAGTGCGCCGGCGGCGTCGCGGATTTCACCGGGCGACGGCGTTGTCACGACCTCGAGCTTCGCGGCGCGCAGATCCGCGAGGATCCCGGCGAGCGCGTCGCGATTCGGATCGCCAGGCGCCGGCTCCATGCACGCGACGACACCTGGCGCGACGAACCGGGCGAGCGTGTCGATGTGGCCATCGGTGTGATCGTTCTCGAGGCCGCGATCGAGCCAGACGATGCGGTCGGCGCCGAGCGCCCAGCGCAGCCTAGCTTCGAGCGCCGCGGCGTCGAGCCCCGGGTTGCGCGCGCCGCCGAGCAAGCATTGCTTCGTGGTGAGCAACGCGCCGGCGCCGTCGACCTCGATCGCGCCGCCCTCGAGCACGAAGTCGAACGCTGCGCCGCGCACGCCGGTCCACGCCATGACGCGCGCCGAGACGTCGCTATCGCCGGCCATGACGTACTTGCCGCCCCAGCCGTCGAACCGGAACCGCGCCGCGGCGATCTCGCGATCGCGGGTCACGAAGATCGGGCCGGTGTCGCGCAGCCAGACATCGCCGTAAGCGACGTGGTGGAACGCGACATGCGCCGCGGTCGCGCCGAGCAATGCGCGCGCTTCGCCTTCGTCGCCGGCATCGCGCACGAGCAGGTCGATGCGCTCGCCGCGGCCGCCGTCGCTGATCGCCGCGCACATCGCCATCAACGCGCGCTGTGGTGCGGCGAGCCCTTCGGCCCATTGCTCTCGATCGTGCGGCCACGCGGTCCACACCGCGGCATGCGGAGTCCACTCGGCCGGCATGCGGAACTGCGAGATCACTCGTCGCTCTCCGGCTTTCGAGCCTGCGCCTGCGCCTTTAGCACCGTCACGAGCTCGCGGAACAGCGAGCGCGCTGCGCCGGGTGGCTTGCCGGTGTCGCGTTCGCGGCGCGCGTCTTGGATCGCGCGAGTCAAGTCGTCGGTCGCGCCGCCGGGAAGCTCGGCCGCCGCGGCGATGCCCTCGGTGATCAACCGCGTGCGCCACTGCTCGGCGAGCTTGAGCAGCGCCGGTGCCGCCGCGCCAGTCGTCTCGACCGTCGCGAGGCGTTGCTCGAGCGCGCCGAGATCTTCGCCGCGGAGATCGCCGGCGAGCGCGCGTTCGGCGCGGCGCCGCGCCCCGAGCGTCTTCGTGCCGCGCGCGCGATCGACCATCTCTTTCAGCTCGTCTTCGAGCTGGAGCTTCGCGATCACGGCGTCCGAGAGCGTCATCAGTGTTCGCGCGAGCGCGGCCGATCGATCGCCCATCCGGCGTTGCTTGCGGCGCTCGATCTGGCGCTTGCTCTCACCGCGGTCATCTTCCACCGCACGACGATACTACCGCCACGCCTCGTCGGGGACCGCGAGCGCACCGCCGATCCCGCGGCGGGCGGCGATGAACGCCTGCGCGAACGCGAGCGCCGAGCGGAACCGCTTCGTCTTGTCCTTCGCCATCGCGACCGCGAGCACGTCCTCGATCGCGCTCGACACGCGGCCGAGCGAGCTCGGGCGCACCGGCGGCGTCTGCACGACCTGAAACACGAGCTCGGCGAGGTCCTTGCCGCGAAACGGCGAGCGGCCGGTCACGCAGCGATACGCGATCGCGCCGAGCGCGTAGACGTCAGCGAGATGATCGACGTCCTTGCCGAGCGCTTGCTCCGGCGCCATGTACTGCGGTGTCCCGACGATGCCACCGCCGGTCAGCGTGCCCTCGCTATCGAGCAACTTCGAGACGCCGAAATCGAGGATCTTCCAGCTCCCGGCTGCGGTGTTGAAGATGTTGTGTGGCTTGAGATCGCGGTGGACGATGCCGGCGGCGCGCGCGACCTCGAGGCCGCGCGCGACTTGATCGAGCAGCACGACGAGCTCGTCTTGCGGCAAGCGACTCTCGGCGCGCAACCGCGTCGCGAGATCCGTCCCGTGCAAGCGCTCCATCGCGATGTACGGCACGAGCGCGCCGGGCGGCGCCAGCTCGAGCACCCTGACGATGTACGGCGAGTCCAAGCGCGCCGCGACTTCCATCTCGCGATGAAACCGCTCGAGGTGCGCCGGCGAGCCTGCCGCCTGCGCGTTGACGAGCTTGACCGCAGCGGGTTCGCCGTCGTTGCCGATCGCCTCGTAGACCTCACCCATCGCGCCGCGTCCGATCACGAGGCCGAGTCGATAACTGCCCATCGCCTGGCCGGTCCACCTGCCTTCGTTCACCCGCTTCGCTTTCGCGGCATCGTCGACGACCTCGGCGAGCGCTTGCTGCTGGTCGCCGATCAGCCGCATCGCGCTCTGCAGCTCGGCGAGCGCCGTCGAGTTCGTCTTTCGCGCCCACCGTCCGAGCGCATAACCCGAAGTCAAGAACACGACGATCAATGTCTCCGCCACCGCGAGCTGGGTCCGGCCCGCGACGATGCTCGACAACACGCCGGGGTCGCGCAGCCAACCGAGTGTCATCGGAATCGCGAGCGCGAGGTGGCCGCCGATGCAGATGCAAGCGGTCGCCGCGGCGGTCCACCGGACGCGGCCGAGCGAGATGAACACGATGCCGAGCATGTCGACCATGACGACGGCGGAGAACGGCCCGAAGTAGTAGACCGCGCCCTGCACGCCGACGGTCGAGAGGATCCACATCAGGCCTACCGCGGTCGGCTCGTAGCGCTTGGCGTCGAGCGTGAGCCAGGTCAGCACGATGTTGCAGCCCGAGATCATCCCCGCGCCGATCCAGAACAGATGGCGCGCGAACGGGTCGCCGCCGATCATCACCGACATCACGACCGCGGCGACCGGCGAGAAGATGCCGAACACGTGGAACATGCGCAGTCGCGCGAGCTCGCCGCGGTCGAGGACCTCGCCGGCCGTCGCCGTCACGCGCAACGACACGGTCGGTGTCTGCGTCTGGCGCAGCACCGGATCCGCCGTGGTGGCGTCGAGTTCTTCGGCGGCGGGCAGTGTCTAGCTCCAGGGATCGAGCGGCGGATCGAGCTTAACCGCACGACCGCGCCGTGCCGAGATAAACGCCTGCGCGAATGACAGCGCCGACGGAAACCGCCGGCGCGGGTCCTTGGCCATCGCGACCGCGAGCACCTCCTCGATCGCGGGCGAGATCCTCGCAAACGCGGTCGGTGCCGCCGGTGGCACGTGCACGACTTGATAGACGAGCTCGGCGATGTCCTTGCCGGCGTGCGGCGCGCGACCCGTGATGCAGCGATACGCGATCGCCGCGAGCGCATAGACATCGGCGGCGTGGGTGACCTCGCGCCCGGCGGCCTGCTCCGGCGCCATGTACTGCGGCGTGCCGACGATGCCCTCGCCGGTCAGCGTGCCCTCGTCGCCCAACAGCTTCGACACGCCGAAGTCCAGGATCTTCCAGATGCCACCTTCGTTGTTGAACAGGTTGTGCGGCTTGAGATCGCGATGGACGACGCCGGCGACCCGCGCGACCTCGAGTCCCCGGCCGACCTGGTCGAGCATCACGACGAGCTCCTCGAGCCAGATCCGGTTCTCGTTGCGCAGCCGCGTCGCGAGATCGGTCCCGTTCAACCGCTCCATCGCGATGTACGGCACGCGCGCGTCGGGCGGAGAAATCTCCAACACCTTGACGATGTACGGCGACGACAGCCGCGCCGCGACCACCATCTCGCGGTGAAAGCGCTCGACCAGGCTCGTGCTCGCGGTCGACCGCGCGTTCAGCACCTTGACCGCGGCGATCTCGCCGGTCGGCGTCTTCGCCTCGTAGACCTCGCCCATCGCGCCACGGCCGAGCACGAGCCCGAGGTCGAAGCTGCCGAGCTTGCGTCCGGTCCACCGGCCCTCGTCGATGCGGTTCGCGCGCGCGGCGTCGTCGCGCACTTCGGCGAGCGCTTGTTCTTTGTCGCCGAGGATCCGCATCGCGCTGCGCAGCTCGGAGAACGCGGCGGTGTTCGTGCGTCGCGCCCACCGACCGAGCAAGTAACCCATGAACAAGAGACTCGTCAGTAACCCACCGGTCATGTAGAGCGTCTTCGGCGCGATGCCGGCCGAGGTCAGCAAGCTGTGGTCCGCGATCGTGCCGCTCGCGATCGCCATCGTCATGACGAGCTCGCTCGTCGCGCAGATCGCGACGGTCATCGCCGCGACGATGCGGTGCCTGCCAAACGTCACGAACGCGATGCCGAGTACGTCGATCATGACCGCGCCCGAGAACGGCCCGAAGTAGAAGATGATCGTGCGCACGCCGATCACCGAGGTCAGCCAGCACGCCGCGGCGAGCCGTTCGCGATAGCGTTCGGACCGCGACGTCAGCCACAGCAGGGCGAGATTCGATAGCGACACCACGACCGCGCCGATCCAGAACGCGAGCCGCACGTCGCGATCGCCGCCGAGCACGAACGACAGCGCGATCGCCGCGATCGGCCCGACCGCACCGAACAAGTGGAACGCGTGGAGTCGTGGCTCGGCATCGGGTCCGAGGTCGGGCGATGCCGACGGCGACGATTGCGACGACGACGAACCGGTCGTGTGCGAGCGCGTGCCGTGCGCGATGGCATGAGGAGTCTCGGCCTCCGTGCCGCCGGATGCCGTGCCCTCGCCGGCCAGGACCGCCGTCGCGTCCGCGTCCGGATCCAACACACCTCGAGCGTATCAGGCTTCCGGTCGCGGGCTTCCCGGATCGCGGGAGGTCAAACAGCCCCGACGCTACCCGTCGAGCCCGACGTAGATGTGCTGGACGTCATCGTCTTCGTCGACCTCGGCGAGAAACTGTTCGACTTCTGCGCGCGCCACGGGATCGGCGACCTTCACAGGATTCTTGGGTCGCCAGCCGAGCCGCATCGTCGCCACCGTCCAGTCACGACCGGACAGCGACTTCGTGACCGCGTCGAGATCGCCGGTCTCGGTGTAGAACCGAAATCCGCCCTCGCCATCCGGCTCGAAGTCCTGCGCACCCGCTTCGATCGCGGCTTCTTCCGGGTCGGCGCCGGCGGGCGGGGTCGCATCGACGATGCCGACGTGCGTGAAGTCCCACGCGACGGCGCTGAGCTGGCCGTTGCGGAAGTGATGGCGAATGTTGACCGAGGTCCGCTTGTTGTTGTCGGTGAGGCACTCGACGATCACCGGCACGCGATGCGGCGCGAAGCCTTCGTAGACCACCGTCTCGTAGGTCGTCACGTCATCGAGTAGGCCGGCGCCCTTCTTGATCGCGCGCTCGAGTGTGTCGCGCGGCATCGAGGCCTTCTTCGCGGCTTCGACCGCCGCGCGCAACCGCGCGTTGGCCGCCGGGTCGGCACCGGCCTTCGCGGCGATGATGATCTCCTTCGCGAGCTTCGAGAACACCTTGCCCTTCGCGGCCGCGCTCGCGAGCCGACCCGCGTGCTTCCATTGTGCGCCCATGGCCGGCTTGTAACGTTGTACGTTGCCGCCATGCAAGGCCGACGTGTCCTCGTCACTGGTGCCACCGGCGCGCTCGGCGCCGGCGTCGTCGCGAAGTTGCTAGCCGCGGGCGCCGACGTCTACGCGCCGATCCTCGAGGCGGCATTGCCGGCGCACTTGCCATGGCGCGCCGATCCGCGCGTGCACGCGATGCCGAACGCGTCGCTCGACGACGAAGCGCAGGTCGGCAAGCTCTACGACGTGCCCGAGCTGTGGGCCGCGATCCACCTCGTCGGCGGCTTCGCGATGGCGCCGATCACGTCGACGTCACTCGCTGACCTCGAGAAGCAGTGGCGGCTCAACCTCGTGACCTGCTTCCTCGGCTGTCGGGAGGCGGTGCGCGCGATGCAACGCGGCAAGGCCGGTGGCCGGATCGTCAACGTCGCGGCTCGGCCGGTCGTTGCGCCGGTCGGCGGCATGCTCGCGTACACGACGGCGAAGGCGGGCGTCGCGGCGCTGACCCAAGGGCTGGCCGCCGAGGTCCTCGGCGAGGGCATCCTGGTCAACGCGGTGATGCCCTCGATCATCGATTCGGCGGCGAATCGCGCGGCGATGCCGAACGCCGACTTCGCGAGCTGGCCGAAGCCGGCCGAGATCGCCGAGACGATCGCGTACCTCGTCTCGCCCGCGAACGCGCTGACATCGGGAGCGCTCGTGCCGGTGTTCGGGCGCGCCTAACCCGTGACGTCCGCGGTGGTGCCGGCGACCGCGCGCGCCGCGATCGATCGCTGCGAGCGCGCGTCGCTGGTGTTCGATCTCGAGACGATCGAGAGCACGGTGCGCCGCGTCGCCGAGCTCGCGCATGCGCATCGCATTCGCGTGTTGTTCGCGGCGAAGTCGTTTCCACATCCGGCGGTGCGCGCGGTCGCGGCGCGGCATCTCGACGGCTTCGATGTCGCCTCGCCGGCGGAGCTCGGCGCTTGTGCGCCGCTCGTGCAGATGATCTCGATCGCCGATCCATCGGGCGCTGCGATCGCGGCGGCGGCGAGCACGAACGGCCGGCTGATCGTCAGCTGCGACACCGTCGAGCACGTGCGGGCAGCGCCGGCGCATGCGGCGATCGCGATCCGCTTGTCCGCATCGTTGACCGGGCGCGATCCGGCGATCGGCGCGGTGCTCGACGGCAACGGCCATCATCGCTCGCGGTTCGGGCTCGATGTCGATCCCGCGCGCCGGCGCGCCGCGGTCGGCGAGCTCGTGCGCGCGGCGGCGGGGAGGCCGATCGGCTTGCACGTCCATCACGGGCCGATCGTCGCGGCGTCGGCGGAGCGATTCGTCGCGACCGCTCGGGCTGCGCTCGCCGCCGTCGAGGTCGCGCCCGCGTTCTTGAACCTCGGCGGCGCGTGGCACGGCATCGCCGATCTCGACGCGGCGTTCGCGACGGTGCGCGCGGCGGTGCCCGCCGACCTCGAGCTCGTGATCGAGCCGGGCCGGTTGTTCTCCGCCGGCGCCGGCTTCGCGGTCGGCCGAGTCACGGCCGCGCGTTCGCTCGACGATCGCGAGCTGCGACTGCTCGACCTGTCGCGGATCTGCCACCTGCGCTGGAGTCCGATCGAGCTCGTCGCGCGCGCGCCGGCGCCGGGCGAAGGCCGCGCCGTGCTCTACACCGGCCCGACGTGCTTCGAGGAGGATGTGCTCGGCGAGTGGACCGTCGCGCCCGCGGTCGCGGCGGAACCGCGCGCGGTGTTCCGCGGCGTGACCGGCTACGCGCTCGCGTGGAACGTCGGGTTCGCGGGCGTCCCGCCGGCGGACGTCATCGTCTGCTAGCGCCAATGCCGCTCAGATAACGTTGACCTTGACCTGAACGGTGAACCTGAACTTGAACGGCACCTTAGACGTTGTCGTTGACACCGCAACTCCAGAGTTGTGTGGCCGATAGCCCGGTCATGCTCAGCTTCCAGAAGCTTCGCGTCGATCAACGCTCGATCGAGTTCCTCGCGCTGGCACTGGAGATCATCGGCGAGCTTCCGAAGGGTCATGCCGAGCTTGCCGATCAGCTGGTCCGCGCCGCGCAGTCGCAACCGCGTAAGATCGCCGAGGGTGCGGGTCGTCGCACGAACGTCGATCAGGCTCGCCTCTACGCGCACGCGCGCGGCTCCGCGATGGAGGCCGCAGCGGCTTTGGACACGATGCGAGTCCTGAAGTTGGTCGGCGAGACGACCTACGCGCGCGGCATCGATCTACTTGAAGCATCGTGGCGATGCTCACCAAGATGACCTGATCGGGTCGACGTCAATGTCCAAGGTGGCGTTGATGTTCATGTTCATGTCGAGGTCAAGGTCAACGCACTTATCTGAGCGGCATGTGCGCCAGGCCAAGCCTGGGAGAGGAGAACGGATGGATATCCGCCTCTTCCGCCCAAGGTCGTCCACAGCATCTACCGGACGTAGCGAACCCGTGGACGAAGAGCCGGATGCCGGAAATCGGCACGTCCGGATCTGTGGGAGCCCCGGGTCACACCCGGGGCAACCCGACTGCTGCTAGCGCGTGCTGTTACTGGTCCGCGGGCGGCGCCTCTTCGACCGGCGCGTCGGGCACGACCGGCTCGGCGCCACCGCCCGCCGGCGCGAGGTCCGAGCGATCGACGCGCAAGCTGTCGGTCGAACGCGGCAACGCATCGGCGCGGCGCGGCGGGAAGGTCAGCGCGAACGTGAAGTACACGGTGTTGCGCAGGTACGACGGGATCAGCAGCGCCGCGCGCGAGTCGCCGTTCTGCGCGAGCAGCTCGTAGCGCAAGCCATAGGTCTGGTTCGGCGCGGGCGAATAGGTCACGCCGAGGTCGAAGTGGGTCACGTAGAACGTCCCGTCGTTCGCACTCGTGTTCGCGTCGAGCAGCTCGGTGAGATCGAAGCCGATCGAGCCGAGCAGGTTGACCTTCGGCGCGCCGGTGTGGGTCGTGCCCAGCCAACTCAGCGGGAGTGCGAGCTGGAGGAGCGCGAGGTCGTCGCGGGTGTTCTGCGCGATCAAGAGATTTGGCGCGACGGTCTGGCGGACCTGCAACGTCGCGCGCCCCCAGGTATCGGCGTACGCGACGAGCGCTCCGCCGGCGGGCAACACGGTCGCGTGCTGCGCTACGGTCGTGTCGATCGTGTGCAGCGGCACGATGGCCACGCCGCCGGCGTCGACGTTCATGCTCCAGCGGCGACCAAAGTCGCGGCGCCAGATCACGCGCGCCCGCGGATCGATCTGCTCGGCGAGCTGAACCGGGCCGACGACGCCCATCGCCAGCGTCTGCTGATCGAGCCGGAGGTATGCTCCGCCGAGCTCGAGGGCGAGCGAGTCGTGGTCGAAGGTACGCTCGATCGAGCCGAGCGCGCCCGCCTCGGCCGAGTCGATCGTGTCGTTCATCGCATCGGTGGTATCGACCACGTGGCCGTAAGCGGTCTCGGTGAGCCTCGACTTCTCGGTCACCTCGTACGAGGCGGATTCGCTGACATCGGCCTGGCGGACCGTCTCCTGGCCCGCCGGCTGGACCATGACGCCGGTCTGGTCGGGCGACGTGCGCGCCGCCAGGGCGCTGAGCTTGCCGGTGCTCGCGTCGACCAGCGTGGTGACCTGCGACCGCGGTCCGGGCGTCCAGAACGCCCGCCACGCCGCGCGGAATTGCAGCGATGGTTGGTCGTTGTGGACCACGTACTCGAGCACCTCGGCCTCGGCGGTCAGCTCGTCGATCAGGGTCGGGCCCTCGTGGGCGAGCAGCAGGCCGGGCCGGACGTCGAAGAACACGTCGGCCTCGCGGTCGCCGTCGGCCGGCGCCGCCAGGGCGTTGTCGGTCGTCGCCACGCTCCCGTTGGCCGTGACGTGGTACGTGGTATCAGCGCGAGCATACGAGGCAGCCAACGCGATGACGCTTCCAAACGCAACCGCGGGCAGGGGCCAGCGCACCGCTTTTCTTGTAGCACGGGCTGCCGATGTCCAAAGGTCGCGCTAGTGGTTGACAGCCCTCGCTGGCGCCGTGCTTAGAATCTCTAGAAGGCATCTTACAAATGCGCAGTGATCCTCCCGAAGAGCTCCCACCCCTGTTTGCCGCTGCCCCGCGCAAAGTCGAGCGCGAAGAGGACGAAGAAGACGCGGGCGATGAGGACGACGACGACGCCGAGGACGAGGACGACGACGACGATGTCGGCGGCGCCGATGACGACGATGAAGAAGAGGACGAGCCCGACGACGAAGACGACGGTGCCGACAAGGTAGCCGACGAGGGCTGGTCACCGGCGACGCCCGCCGACGACGAATGGGTCGAGGGCGAGGAGAAGCCCGAGGAAAAAGACAAGGACGAAGACGAGGAAGAGGACGACGCCGACGTCGGTGGTTGGCGTGAAGGCACCGCGCGCCCGCCGTGGGCCGGCGAAGAAGACGAGGACGACGACGACGATGATGATGACGACGACGAGGACGACGAAGAAGACGACGACGATGACGTTGACGACGAGGACGACGAGGACGAAGAAGAGGACAAAGTAGCCGCTCGCCCGCGCGCGATCATCCGCGACGACGGCGACGACGACGACGATCCGCCGGCGAAGGACGACGACGACGAAGAAGAGGAGCGCGACGAGCGTCCGCCGCGTGGCCCGATCCCACCGCGCCCGGCCAAGCCGTTGCCGATGGGGAAGCAACCGATCGTGGTTCCGGCCAAACCGGGCACCACCCCCGTCAGGCCGCTGGTTCCGGTCGCCAAGACACCGGTCGCGCCTGCGCCGGCGAAGCCTACGCCACCTGCGAAGCCGACTTCGCCGCCGCCTGCGCCAGGCAAGCCGGCTGCGCCGCCGCCCGCCGCGAAGCAGCCACCCGCGAAGCCCGCGGCGAAACCGGCCGCCAAGCCCGCCGCTAAGCCCGCCGCCAAGCCGGCCGCCGCGAAGAAGCCAGCGCCGAAGAAGCCGGCGGCCAAGAAGCCCGCGAGGAAGAAGTAGCGCCCGATCTCGCGCACTTAGGAAATCGTTCGGGAGCGCTGCGACTTTCCGTTAGGGTCGGGGCGTCTCGTGGTCAGAGCCACGAACGATGACCGATACGAGCCATGCCTGGGACGAGCTGTCGGAGCTGCTCGCGCCGATCCACGACGACGTGCAGTTGTTCGCACGTCGGATCGCGCGATCGAACGCAGAGGGCGACGATGTGTTCCAGGAAGCCGTGCTGCGGGCCGCCCGCAAGCTCGGATCGCTGCGCGATCGGTCGCGCTTCAAGTCCTGGATGTTCAGCGTAGTCGCGTCGGTGCACCGCACGCGCTATCGCCGATCGTTCTGGACGCGGTGGATCAGTGACGAAGTCGCGCCCGATCCCGTCGGTGACGACGGATCGCGATGGGCCGATGATCGAGCGAGCGCGAGTCGTGCGACCGCGGCGCTCGCGACGCTGTCACCACCGCAGCGCGAAGCGATCGTGCTGTTCGAGCTCCACGGTAACTCGATCGACGAGATCGCCGAGATCCAAGAGACCTCGGTGTCGTCGGTGAAATCGCGCCTCGTGCGAGGTCGCGATCGGCTGCGCGAATATTACGTGCAGCTAGGAGAACCGGAACCCCGTAACGACCTCACCGAGGAGGTGTGCCGTGGATAACCGCCTGTCTGAAGATCTCGCCGCCCTCGGCGAACGCTCGCAGCATCAGCTGCGAACGATGGCAGCGACACGCGCACACATCCTCTCCGCTCAGGAGAATTCGAAGATGCGCTTTTTCAAGAATCGTCCAATGCTCGCCGTGTTGATGGTGCTCGCTCTAGTCGGTGTCGCCAGCGGCGCCGCTTATGCGGTCGACCGCGTGTTCCTGCAGGTCGATCCCGACGAGACCGCGCCGCAGATTCAACAGGACGTGACGACGCAATTGCAGAACGCTGGCGTGACGGCTGATGTGCACGCCGACAAACGCGATGGCAAGATCGAAGTGAAGATCGCGACGAGTGATCCAACGTTACCCGGCCGACTCGATGTCAGCGCGCTCGGTGGGGCCGAGGTCGAGAGCGACCAGGGCGAGCTCACGATCGAAGTGCAAGCCAAGCTCGGCGACGCGCAGATCGCGCAGTTGACCAGCGCCGGGTCGAGCACCGACGTGCTGACCGCGTTGGCGATCGCCGAGACCAAGGGCGACACCGCGCCACTTGCCGCTGCATTCGCAGCACACGGCTTTCACGACGTGACGATCAACGTCGCCGGCACGTCGGTGACGGTGACGATCACCGCACCGCCGAGGTAATGTCTAGACATAGCCTTTGATCCTGAGGAAGATCGGCAGCACGACGATCGCGTAGAGCAGCGTGATCGCCGCGACGATGACCAGGTCGCGTGCGGTCATCGAGATCTTGAGCTCGGGGCGATGGTGGCGAACCGCCGAGTACCAAGCGCCGACGATCCCGAACAGGATCCACAGCGACGGATGATACGTGAACGACAGCGTGTTGATCTGAAATCCGGCCCCGGCGAGCGCGGCGAGTAACGCCATGCCCCACCCGCGCGCCGATTCGGTGCCCGGCACACTCTCGAGCTCGCGCGTTCCGACGATCAGGATCTTGAGCGACAGGTACATCATCGTCAAGAACAGGTAGAGACCGGGCAGGCCGAGCTCGGCGAGCGCGAGGACGTACGAGTTGTGGGCGGTCAGGTTGTGGTGGTGAACGAACTGACCGGCGCCGACGCCGAATAACGGGCTGTGACGGAACATCTCGAGCCCGGTCGCCCACGCCTCGTAGCGTTCTTGCGTCGATTGATCGGCATCGCCGCCACTGCGACTGCCGAACACGAGCACCGGGATCACGATCAACGCGACCGGGATCACAGCTCGCCAGCCATAGCGTCTGATCACGAATACACCGGGGACGAGCATCGCGGCGATCAGGCCGCCGCGCGACTCGGTCATGAACACGGTGACCAGCACGACGGCACACGCCACCCCGGTCGTGAAGTAGGTGCCGGCCTTTCGTCTACGAAGCGCGAACCCGATCAGCATCGCGAGCCCGCACGAGCTCATCACGAGCGCGACTTCGTTCGGATCGTGGAGGTCGCCGCGATAGCGCACGCGATCCTCGACGCTGTAGGTGCCGAACCAGCCGATGTGCTCGCAGCGATAGTCGAGGGTCTCGTCGACGCCCGGGCCGACGCATTGCTCCGACGTCTCGCACAGGCGGCCGTCCGGCGTGCCTTCGATCGCTCCGTTGTTCTCTTCGCCGGCGATGCATCCGCGAGGAGCGAGCCCTTGGTCGAAGCACACCGCGGTGATGAATAGCGTCGAGGCCGTGAGTGCACCGACGACGAACCCGAATGTGCGGAATCGCTGGACGCCGTGCGCGATCGTGCCGTACAGCGTCAGCAAGATCGCCATCTCGATCAGCTTCGGCACGATCGTGTCGGGTGCGGTGAACGCCGTCGCGATGCCCACCCACACCACGAACGCGATCGCCCAGGGCATCGTCGCGCTCGCGATCGGCTGGAGCCGGCGGAGCCGCACGTCGATCGCGTAGCCCACGAGCGCGAGCAACGCGAACAGATACAGCATCGGTATCTTCTGGAGCAGCGGTACGAACTCCTGCGGCCTCACCATGATGAAGACGATCAAGAGCCCGATGCCGGGGAGCGCGAACACGCGGTGCGATCATCGCTTATATACGCGGCGTTTGGTGACGAACTGGATCCGCGCGCCAGGGCAGCCGAAAATTTTCCAATGCAGGACCATCGTCGCCAGAGCCCGCGCATAGCCGCCTCCGCCCTGTGCTGGGAGGTGATCGACGATCGCGAGACCTCCGCGCTCGTCGTGGATTTCTCGTCGACCGGCGCTCGCGTCGAGCGGCCGTACCTCGGAGGGCGGATCGCGCGCCACGTCCCGCTCCAGCTCGAGGTCCCCGGCATCGACGAGGTGATGTGGGCGCGCGCCGATCTCGTGTTCGATCAGCTCGTGCCGACGAAGCTGCTCGCGAGCCCGTTCGGGCTGCTGCGCCGCACCGGCTATCGGATCGCGCTCGCCGCGGCCCGCGATCTGCGCTTGCTCAAAGAGTTCGTGTTCGAGCGCGATCGCGCGCTGCAGTGCGAAGAAGCGTTGCTGTTCGCCAGTTGCTACCGATAGCTGTCGGCGCTACAGCAGGGCGTGGCCGCCGCGATCGCCGACTGGTTGTGGGGCTGGGACCCGACGCCAGGGATCGTCTCGGTCGCCGCGGAGCCGGACGGCCGCGCGATCGTGTGGCGACGCAGCGCGGGCGAGCTGATTCGCGAAGACGTGCGGTTTCGGCCGTGGATGCTCGTCGCCGATGCGGCGGATCTCGGGCCGGCGGTCGGCGTGCACGAGCTCTCGGGTCCGGGCGCGCTGCGCTACTTCGTACGCGCCGACCATCTCGACGCACTCACCGCCGCGGTGTTGCGCGCGGAGTCGCGGCGGAGGGGCTACGGCGTTCGCCACCTGCGCGATCTGCCCGACGACACCGCGCTCGCGTTACCGCCCGAGGAGCAGTACCTCGTCACGACCGGTCGCGTGTACTTCCGCGGCCTGTCGTACGACGAGCTCCATCGCCTCCAGTTCGATCTCGAGACGACCGGGCTCGATCCGGACCGCGATCGGATCTTCCTGATCGCGGTGCGCGATCCGGATGGCGCGACGACGATCCTCGAAGCCGAAGGCGCCGGCGACCGCGATGCCGACGAGGCGGCGCTGATCGCGCGGTTCGTCGCCCACGTGCGTTCGGCCGACCCGGACGTGATCGAAAATCACAACCTGCACGGCTTCGATCTGCCGTTCCTCGAGCGTCGCGCACGGCTGCTCCACGTACCGCTCGCGCTCGGTCGCGCCGGGCCGCCGGGATTGCGCGCTCGCCCCGCTCGCCGCGGTGTCGCCGCGCGTGCCGGCGATGCCACGCGCAAGGTTCGCTACACGATCGTCGGCCGCGAGCTGATCGACAGCATGGATGCGGTGCGGCGTCACGACTTCGCCGCGCACGATCTGCCGAGCTACGGGCTCAAAGCGGTCGCGCGCCACTACGGCCTGGCCGAAGCCGAACGCGAAGAGCTTCCCGGGGCGCAGATCTACGACGTCTGGCGCCGCGATCGCGCGCGGGTCGTGCGCTACGCCTCGTCCGACGTCGCCGAAGCGGCGGCGCTCGCCCGCTTGCTCGGCGGCGGCACGTTCGCGCTCGCGCAGATGGTGCCGCGGCGCTACGAGCGACTCGCCGAGACCGGCGCGGCGACCGGCATGGTCGATCCGCTGCTCGTGCGCGCGTACATTCGCTCGGGCGCCGCGCTGCCCGGACACGAGCCGAGCGACGGCACGCCGCACAGCGGGGCAGCGCTGCATCTGTTCGCAGCCGGCGTCGCGCATCGCATCGTCAAGGCCGACGTCGCGAGCCTGTATCCGTCGTTGATGCGGTCGTATCGGATCGGGCCGGCGCGCGACCGTCTCGGCGTGCTGCTCGCGCTCGTCGATCAGCTCGTCGAGCAACGGCTCGCCGCGAAGGCGCTCGGCAAGGCGGCGCCGCCGGGCTCGGCCGAGCGGTTTGGCCACGAGGCGGTGTCCGCGGCGATGAAGCTCGTCGTCAACTCGGCCTACGGCTATCTCGCGGCCGGCAGCTTGACGCGCTTCGCGGACGTCCACGCGGCGAACGAGGTGACGCGGCGCGGCCGCGAGGTGCTCGCGCTGCTGTGTCGAGAGCTCGCGGCGCGCGGCACGACGTTGCTCGAAGCCGACACCGACGGCGTGTACGTCGCGGTGCCCGAGGCGTGGATCGAAGCCGACGAGCGCCGCGTCGTCGCCGAGGTCGCCGCGCTGCTCCCCGACAAGGTCCACCTCGAATACGACGGGCGCTACGCCTCGATGCTGTCGCACGAACCGAAGAACTACGCGCTCCAGCGCTACGACGGCGGGCTCGTCATGCGCGGCGTCGCGTTTCGATCGAGTCGGGCCGAGCCGTTCGGCGAGCGGTTCCTGCGCGACGCGATCACCCGGTTGTTCGCGGGCGATGTCGCCGGCGTGCGCGAGGCGTATCTCGCGACGATCACCGCATTGCGCCGGCGCGCGATCGCGACCCGCGACGTGGCCGCGCGAGCGCGGTTGACGAAGCCACCGGCGGACTACTACGCCGCGCGCGAGTCGAGGCACGAGCCGCCGTACGAAGCGGTGATCGCGAGCGGGCGCGCGGACTGGACTGTCGGCGAGCGCGTCCATGTCTATCGCGCGGTGCGAGGTCGTCCCGCGGTGCTCCCCGAGGATGCCGATCCTCGCGACTACGACGTCGAGCACTATGTTCGCCTGCTGCGCGACACGTTCGCGACGCGCCTCGTGCGTGCGCTCGAGCCCGACGACTATGCCGCGGTGTTCGCGGATCCCGATCAGCTGTCGTTGTTCGCGCGTCCGCTGCACGCGGCGCGTCCGATCCTGACGGCGCTAGCGCGCGAACCGGGCGTAGAGCTCGAGGTAAGCGTCGACCATGGTCTCGGCGGAGAATCGCGATAGCGCGACGGCGCGACCCTTGGCGCCCATCGCGCGGGCGAGCTCCTGATCGCCGGCGAGCTGGCCGAGCGCGGTGGCGAGCGCGGCTTCGTCGCCCGGAGACACGAGCAAGCCGGTGACGCCGTGCTCGATCACCGCGGGCAGACCGCCGACCGCGGTCGCGACGACCGGCAAGCTCGCCGCCATCGCCTCGGGCACGACCAGCGGCAGGCCCTCGCTCTTCGACGGCAGCGCGAACACGTCGAACGCCGGCATCAGTCGCGGCACGTCCATGCGGGGACCGGTGAGCACGACCCAGCGCGGGTCTGGCAGCGCGGCGACCGCGGCGTCGAGCTCGCCCCGGCTCGGCCCGTCGCCGACGATCACGAGCCGCACCCGCGACGACAACCGTGGCGCCAGCGCACGCACGAGCGCGATCTGGTGCTTGTTGGGATCGAGCCGACCGACCGTGCCGACGACCCACGCGTCGCCGAGCCCGAGCTCGACGCGAGCGGCCGCGCGCGCTTCCGGATCCGGCGCATAACGCCCGAGCCGGATGCCGTTCGGGATCGTGTGCAGCCGCGCGGCGGCGACATCCCGAGTGACGAGCGCCTGGGCCGCGGTCGCTTCCGACACCGCGACGAACGCATCGACGAGTCTCGCCGACAGCCGGCGCAACGCGAGCTGACCGCGCGACCCCGCGTTGACCCCGTGCTTCGTGTGGACGAGCACGGCCCGCACGAGTCGTGCAGCGGGAGCGGCGTAGATCAACGGATTCGGATTGTGGGTGTGGACGATATCGGCTCGCAGTCGCCGCAGCGCGCGCGCGAGCCGCGGCACGAGCCCGAGGTCGATGCCGTCGCGCTTGATCACGCGCTCCATCGCGATGCCGGCCGCGCGGAACTCGTCGGCCATCGCACCGTCGGGGGGCGGCGCGAACGAGATCACGCTGACGCGATGACCGCGCGCACGTTGGCCGATCGCGAGATCGAGCGCGACGCGTTCGCCACCGCCCACGCCGAAAGACGACAGGATGTGGACGATCGACCACAAGCGCGACGTACGTTACCATCATCGCGATGTCCGAGACCGCCACCGACGAGATCGCCGCGCTCGAGGCGCTCGGCATCGCGCTCGATGGACCTCGGCAAGGCGAGCTCGACGCGGCGTGCGCTCAGATCGCTCGCCGGATCGTGACGGAGCGCGTGCGAGTGATCGGGTTCGTGCCAGCGGACGATCGCGTCGCGGTGCCGCCGTTGCTCGTCCACCTCGGGCTCGCCTTGTGCAACCTGACCGGTGCGACGGTCGCGGTCGTCGACGCGAACGTGCGCTATCCCGGACTGCCCCAGCTCAACCGCGGGCTCCAGGTCGATCACGAGCACTCGGTGTTCTCGACCCGATGGCTGCGCGGGTCGCTCGCCCTGCTGTCGCCGCCGCGGGTCGAGCGCGCCGGTGAAGTCGTGCCGCAGCTCACGCGCGTGCTCGTCGATGGCGCGGATCTGTTCGCACACGTGCTCGTCGATCTCACCGGCTTCGAGCTGCTCGGCGAGCACGCGAGTGCCGCCGCCGGGATGGACGCGGTCGCGGTGGTCGGTCGAGCGCATCGCACGCGGGAGCGCGAGCTCGTGGCGCTTGCCGAGGTGATGCCGCACGGCCGGTTCCTCGGCGTCTTGCTCGTCGGGTGAAGCCATGTTCTCCTCCG
Source organism: uncultured delta proteobacterium (assembly GCA_963848295.1). Lineage (GTDB taxonomy): Bacteria > Myxococcota_A > Polyangia > Haliangiales > Haliangiaceae > JABFXX01. The sequence continues at coordinate 3,477,781 of CAWKDB010000010.1, forward strand.
TCCGATGCGTTCACTGGAGCAAGAGAAGATCGCGGTCATCGGGCTCGGCTACGTCGGCCTGCCGGTCGCGTTGTCGTTCGGTCGTACGTTGCCGACGGTCGGCTTCGACATCCGGCAACGCCGGATCGACGATCTCAAGAAAGGCCAAGACGAGACGCGCGAGGTCACGTCGCATCAGCTCACGGCTGCGGCGAAGCTCGAGCTGACCGCCGATCCGAAGCGGCTGGCCGAGTGCACGTTCTACATCGTCGCGGTGCCGACGCCGATCGACGCCAACAACCGACCGGATCTCACGCCGGTGATCCACGCGAGCAAGACGATCGCGCCGCACCTTCGCCCCGGCGATTGCGTCGTCTACGAGTCGACCGTCTATCCCGGCGTCACCGAGGAGATCTGCGGACCGCTGCTCGACGCGGGCTCGGGGCTCAAGAACGGCGTCGATTATTTCTTGGGCTACTCGCCCGAGCGGATCAACCCGGGCGACAAAGAGCACACGTTCGAGCGGATCCTGAAGGTCGTCTCCGGCCAGAACGCCGAGACGCTCGATCGCGTCGCGCGAGTCTACGGCTCGGTCGTCACCGCCGGCGTGCATCGCGCGCAATCGATCAAGGTCGCGGAGGCCGCGAAGGTGATCGAGAACACGCAGCGCGACTTGAACATCGCGCTGATGAACGAGCTCGCGCTGATCTTCGATCGCATGGGCATTCGCACCGGCGACGTGCTCGAAGCCGCAGGCACGAAGTGGAACTTCCTGAAGTTCTCGCCCGGACTCGTCGGCGGTCACTGCATCGGCGTCGATCCGTACTACCTGACGACGAAGGCCGAGGAGCTCGGCTATCTGCCCGAGGTGATCCTCGCGGGTCGCCGGATCAACAACTCGATCGGACCGTTCATCGCGCAGAAGTGCGTCAAGATGTTGACCGCGATCGACGTGCCGCTTCGCAAGGCGAAGGTCGGCATCCTCGGGCTGACGTTCAAGGAGAACGTGCCCGATCTGCGCAACTCGAAGATTCCGGACATCGTCGCGGAGCTCAAGCAGTACGGCATCGACGCGATGGTGCACGACCCGCTCGGCGATCCGCACGAGGCGCAAGACGAGTACAAGATCGTGCTCGCGCCGATCGATACGTTCACGCACCTCGATGCGGTGATCGTCGCGGTCGCGCACTCCGAGTACATCAGCGACGTCGCCGCGATCTACGCGCGGGTCGCAGATGGAGGCGTCGTGATCGACGTCAAGGGCGTGCTCACGACACAACCACCGCGCGGCATCCGACTCTGGAGCCTATGAGTCGTTACGACGAGGTTTGCGCCGAGCTCGTCAACTCACCGCGTCGCTGGCTCGTCACCGGCGTCGCAGGGTTCATCGGCTCGGCGTTGCTCGAGCGCTTGCTCGATCTCGGCCAGACCGTCGTCGGCGTCGACAACTTCCTCACCGGGCACAAGAAGAACCTCGACGACGTCCTTGCGATCAACCCGGACGAGCGGCTGCAGTTCACGTTCATCGAAGGCGACTTGCGCGACTCCGCGGTCGCGAAGAAGGCGTGCAAGGATGTCGACATCGTGCTGCATCAGGCGGCGCTCGGGTCGGTGCCGCGCTCGATCAAAGACCCAGTCACGACGCACGAGCACAACGTCGACGCGTTTCTGAATGTCTTGGTCGCCGCCCGCGATGCGGGTGTCGGCCGCGTCGTCTACGCGTCGAGCTCGTCGGTGTACGGCGACCATCCCGGACTGCCGAAGCACGAGGACCGGATCGGCAAACCGCTCTCGCCCTACGCCGCGACGAAGCGCACCGACGAGCTCTACGCGCAGGTGTTCGCCGATTGCTACGCGATGCAGCTGATCGGCCTGCGCTACTTCAACGTGTTCGGCCGTCGCCAGGATCCCGACGGACCGTACGCGGCGGTCATCCCGCGGTGGATCGCCGCCCTGGTCGACAGCAAGCCCTGTGTGATCTTCGGCGACGGCTCGAGCAGCCGCGACTTCTGCTACGTCGACAACATGGTCCAGGCCAACCTGCTCGCGGGCACCGCGACGGACGCGGGCGTGACCGGTACGGTCTACAACTGCGGGTGCAACGGACGCACCGACCTCAAGCAGCTGTTCGCGATGATCCGCGACGGCCTCGCGAAGGATCGCCCCGAGCTCGCAAGCGCCGAGCCGGTGTACGAGCCACCGCGCGCCGGCGACATCGCGCACTCGCAGGCCGCGATCGACAAGATCGCCGCGGCGCTCGGCTACAAACCGACGCACGACGTCACCCAAGGCATGACCGAGACCGTGAGCTGGTTCGCACAGCGTTTGAGGAAGCGCTAGGATTGTCGGCGATGGCCGACGACGAGCTGCCGAAGCCCGAACCAAAACCGATCGACGAGAAGCTCGCGCTCGAGCTCAAGCACCTGTCGGAAGACGCGGTGCTCAAGGGTCAGCCGTACGGCGACGAGAAGTGCGGCAACTGCCTCTACTACCTCAACGCGGACGACAAAATCGCGTACTGCTGGCATCCGAAGCTGCGCATCCTCGTCGGCACCGAGTGGTGGTGTCAGTGGTGGGAAAAGGTCGACGAGTAGACCGCCGCGATGCGCATCGAAGACCGAGAGATCGACGGTCCCGAGCTCGAACGCGCCCAGAATCTGCGCGCCACCGAGCTCGACGAAGGCAACGATCAGGCCGTCAACGATCACGGGACCGAGCTCGAGACCGAGCGGCGCACGACCGTGCTCGGCGCGATGAAGGCGATCTTCGCAGGCAATCATCTCGCGCTCGAGGGGCTGAAGCTGCCGGCGCGCGAGCTCGCGGCGCTCGAGGCGCTGAGCGAAGCGGTGGAAGGTCGCGACGCGTCGCTGTCCAAGTACATGTACGCGACCGATCGCAGCGACCTGCTCGAGCAAGCGCTCGCGGTGCTGCAACCGAACGTCGCGGAGCTGCCGGCATCGTTCGCGGTCGTGATCGAGCGGGTCGGCAGCTTGCGCAAAGATCTGCGCGAGCTCGGCGACTCGCAGGACGAGCTACTCGCGGGGCACCACGAGCTCGCGCAGATGAAGGGCAAGCCCGACGATCCCGACGCCAAGCCCGATGATGACGTCGATGCCGCGAAGCCGGCGAGCACGCTCGACGGGCCGGAGCGCGTCGAGCCGAAGAAGCCGCCAAGCACGCTGACCGGGCCCGACGTGCCCGAACCGAAGAAGCCGCCGAGCACGCTCGCTGGCCCGGAGGCGCCCGAGCCGCCGAGGCCCGCGAGCGATCTGTACGACGCGAGCGCCGACGAGTCCGAGCCGATCGCGCCGTCTGCGAAGTCCGCGGATGCGGCCTCCGAGCCTAAGAAGCCTTGGTGGCGGAGGCCGTTCGGATGAGCGACGCCGACACCGAATTCGAGCTCGAGAACATTGTTCGGCAGTTTCGGCTGTTCGCCGAGGGTGCGCTCGTACGCAGACTAAACGCCGGCGCCGGGTTTGCCGACTCGAGGATCGCGTCCCAGATCTATCTACGGGACGAATCGGCATTGGCGCGAATCGCGGGTGGGACGCTTCGGCCGCAAGGGACGCATCGCAAGGCCGCCGACGAGATCCGCGTGGCGCTCGAAGCGGCCGACCGCGACGCGATGGACCGCGCGGGGCGAGAAGGGCGATGGACGCGGCTCGTCCGTGGCTTCAGCGAGCTCTCGGGCAGCGGGCCGTACTTCACGCTCGGGTTAGCGATCGCCTACGCGATCGATCACGACGTCCGCGAGCTCTGCCACGCGCTGGCGGCGCGGCGGCGTCCGGGGCTTTACCTCGAGACCTGCGCAGACATCTTCGAACAAGAGCCGCCTCCGCCGACGCGGACGATGGAGGCGCTTCGGGGATTGCCGCTTCTTCGCAACGCTCGGCTCATCCACGCTTCGGGCGACGGCCTCGATGCCGCGATCGAGGTCGCGCCGCAAGTGCTCGCGTGGCTGATCGGCGACGGCGAGGTCGACCCGCCGTGCGAGCTGCTCGCGGCGGATGCCGACCTCGGTGTCGTCTTGACGGGGCCAGTGGCCGCCGCGATCGATGCGCTCGTCGCGCGCGCGGATAACAAGATCGCGATCGTCCTTCGTGCTCCGCGTGGCTCCGGTCGGAAAGCCGCCGCGCATCGCCTCGCGCGCGCTCTCGGCCGTCCGCTGTTCGTCATTCCGGTGCCCGACATCGTGAAGCAACCGGGTGCAATCGCCGATGCACTATGTGCTGCGCGCCTGCGCGGCGCCGTGCCGTATCTCGCCGATGCCGACGCGCTCTACGACGCCGCAGGGGCGATGGCTGCCGACCACGCGCTCGCTATCGCCGACGTCCCGGGCGTGATCGCAGTCGGCTCGACTGGGCGCGGCGGTCACCTCGAGCTCAAGCGCCCCGCGCTGATTGTCGCGATGCCTAGGGTCGAGCTCGACGATCGCGAGCGTGCATGGAGCGCGAGCCTCACCACGCACGGCGGCCCGGTCGGCGACGCCGCCGAGCTCGCCGCGCGCTACGTCATCGGGCCGGGCGTGATCGCCGACGTGATCAGCGAGGCCGCGAAGTACGCCACCGCCGCCGGCACCGCGCTCGATCTCAAAGCGCTCGAAGTGTCGGTCGCGCGCCGCCTGTCGCTCCGGCTCGGCACGTTCGGCTCGATCGTCGCGCGCAAGGCGCTGTTCTCGGAGCTCGTGCTGCCCGATGACGTGCTCGACACCCTGCACGACATGATCGCGATGGTGCGCGAACGCTCGTTGATCCTCGAGCGCTGGGGCTATCAACGCCACCTCGGCATCTCGCGCGGCGTCGCAGGCCTATTCTCGGGCGAGCCCGGCACTGGCAAGACGATGGCGGCGTCGGTCGTCGCGTCGACGCTCGGCCTCGAGCTCGTGCGCATCGACCTGTCGGCGGTCGTGTCGAAGTACGTCGGCGAAACCGAGAAGAACCTCGGCCGGATCTTCGACGAAGCACAAGACTCGCACGCGATGCTGTTGTTCGACGAGGCCGACTCGCTGTTCGGTAAACGTACCGAGCTCAAGAGCGCACAAGATCGGTTCGCGAACCTCGAGGTCAACTACATCTTGCAGCGGATGGAGACGTTCGACGGCGTCAGCGTGTTGACCACGAATGCCGAGTCCGCGATCGATCCGGCGCTCCAGCGCAGACTCAACTTCCGAATCCGCTTCCCCGAGCCCGAGCAGGGCGAACGCGAGCGGCTGTGGAGGCAGTTGCTGCCACCGGCGACCGGGCTGCACGACCGCGTCGACTTCAACTCACTAGCCGAACGCTTCGACATGACGGGCGGTTACATCAAGAATGCGATCGTCCGCGCCGCGGTGATCGCGGCACGCGCCGGCCGCGACATGGCCGCAGAAGATTTGTGGCTCGGCGCGCATCACGAGTACGTCGAGATGGGTAAGGTCATGCCGCAGTTGGATCCCCCGTCCGGAGGAAGCCTATGACCGACGACATGATGCCGGAGAAGAAGGACAACCGCCCGCTCGCGATCGGGCTCGCCGTCGTCGCTGCTGCGTGCTTGCTGTTCGCGAGCTTCACGCAGAAGTGGCTCGTCAATACCCAGCTCGAGGTTGGGTTCGGCCTGCGCAGCAATCACGAGTGCGCCGGACCCGACTCGTGTCGGTCGGAGTCGAACAGCGCGCTAGTCAGCGAGCTCCAAGAAGCGGAAGGCAATTCCGACAACGCATCGGGAGCGTTCGCCCCGATGGGCTGGGTCACGTTCGGCGTGCTGATCGCCGCTGCGCTCGGCTTGCTCGGCGCCGCCGGCCTCGCTGCCGCGAAGAAGAAGCCGAGCTGGCCGATGGCGCCGACCACGGTCGCGTTGCTCGGCTTGATGATCTCGCTGATCACCGGCTGCGTGTTCGTCGCGACGAAGCCCGGCCCGGCTGGTGCGGTAGGTGTCGGCCTGAGCTTCTGGTTGTTCGGCGCCGGCGCCGTGCTCGGCATCGCGGCGGCGCAGATGCTCGCGAAGATCAATCGCCCCGACGATCCGGAACTTGATGGCCGGCGCGATGAACCCGGACCAGTTCTAGCCGGTCTTCTTAGGGTTCGCCGCAGCGGGCTTCGCGACGAGCGCGTCGATCTTCTTCGGCTTGACCACCTTCGGCTTCGCGGTGATGAACCCGAAACCCGCGCCGAGGATTCCGCCGAGGATGTGCGCACCGTGCGCGATGTTGTCGTTGTTCGCGAAGCTGCGATAGATCTCGCCGCCGAGATAGATCGCGGCGACGGCGATGAAGGTCAGTGGGATCTCGCCCATCCGCATGTTCCCGGTCGACGCGAGCACGATCATCATGAACGCGACGCCGCTCGCTCCGAGCAGCGGGTGAGTACCGAACGCGAGGTTCGCGAGCCCGCCGAGCAGCGCGGTCACGACGATCATGACGAACAGTCCGAAAGACCCGTAGCGCTCCTCGAGCAACGGCCCGACGAGCAGGATGATCATGAAGTTCGACAGCAGGTGCTCCCAGCTCGCGTGGCCGAGCGCGTAGCTCACGAGGCCGACGTAGGTCTTCGCGCCGTCGAGGTGCGGATACGACACGAACCACGAATGCTCCGATTGGGGCAGCATGTACGCCACGATCGCCGCAATCGCGAAGGTCAGGATGACCGGTGCGTTGTAGGAGATGCGCAGCTTCACGATCAAACCGTAGCACGCGAGATCAGGTGCCGCCGTACATCGGCTCGCGCAGGTCGCCGCACGCGCCTGTGGCGCACGTGCACGCTCCGGCGCAGGTGTCGTGGATCTCGCCCGTCGACCAGAAGTCGCGCATCATTTGTTGTATGGCGGTGCGCCGCCTCGGGTTCTCGTGCGCGTCGTTGTTGTAGTCGAACGTGACGTTCGAGTCGGGCGGGAGCGGCGTCGGGCTCTCGTCGATGATCGCGAAGCCGCGGCGCGTGGCAGATGGCCCCGTTGCGATTCCCCACGGCGTCTCGACCGCAGGCGTGATCAGCGTCATCCCGAGCGTGCGCGCTTGAAACAGCGCCGACAGGTTCGGCACCTGCGCATCGCCGACCGACATCTGCTGGAGGATCTGTTTGTCGGGCGTGCCCGGAATCGTCATCGTCCCGGCGGTCGCACCGTCGACCTGCTCCATGCCGATCTCCAAGATCTCCTGCATCAGCGAGGCATCGGGCGGTGTCGGGTACGCGCTCTTGAGCGGCGCGCCGAACACCTCCCACTCGTTCGAGCGCTCGAACAGCACCGACCAGTTCTCGCCGCCGACGTGGAGCACGCCGCGCGTGACGAACGGATCGTAGGCCATGAACGTCGCGCCGAGGATGCTGCCCTGCGAGATGCCGAGGAAGTAGACGCGGCTCGGATCGACGATCGAGGCGCCGGTGTCGTCGACGAGCACGGTGCTCGCGAACACGCCACGCAGCAATTGCTCGAGCGCGATCGTGTTGACCATGCCCTGCCAGACGCGCTCGCCGAAACCCGCCGCGCTCGACAGATCGCCGAGCGCGGCGAACGCGCTCTGCAGATCGCTCGATGACATCCCGACCCATTCGGTGCCCGCGATCACGAGGCAGCCGTCGGCCGACAGGTCGCGCAGGTACTCCGACGTCTTGAGCTCGTTCAAGTCGCCGAAGAAGCCGTGGCCGTACATCAAGATCCCGGCCGGTGTCCCCGCGGTCGCGCACGGCGGCACCATGAGGAACGCGTGCGCGATCTCGGTGCCGCGCGCCATCGGCAGGCCGTCGCTGCCGCGGTGATAGCCCTCGAGTCCCGGCCCGGCGACCTCGGGCGTCGTGAAGTCGATCGAGATCCGGCGCGCGATGCGCGGATCGGCCATCACCGTGCCTTCGTCGTCGGTGATCGTATACGTCAGGTTCGCGCCGAGTGGCCCCATCGCGGCGAGTGCAGAGTCGCGCGCGGCGACCGGGTCGGCGATCGCCGAGGCGTCGTCCTCGACCGTGAAGTCCCATGCGACGATCAGATCGCTATCCGGGACGCCGGCGGCGTAGAGCGCGGCGACCGCTTCGCGCAGGCGAGGGCGCGCGGCGTCGAGCCGTGCGTTGCCGGACGCGACGTCGTCGAGCACCGCTTGAAAGCCGGCGGTGCGTTGCAGCGGCGAGCCATCGGGGTGCGTCACCGCGCGGCGGACGCCGACCGCGTAGCGATGCCCGCCGACGAGGCGTTGCGCGGGTCGCAGGTAGATCGCCTGGTTCGTGAAGTCGGACGTGACGTTCGCGTCGACCTCCGCGAAGTGCGCGACGCGCTCGCCCGTCATCATGTCGACGATCGCGGTCGAGCCGGTGCCGTCGAGGCTCGCGCCGATGTTCGTCGCCGGGATCAGCGTCGCGGGATCGACGCCGCCCTCGACCTGCCACAAGATCGACAGCGCGGCCGGCCAGCCGGTGCGCTGGTCGAGCCGGGTCGGATCGAACGCCGTGCCGGTCAGCTTGCTCGGCGGCAACGCGCCGACTGGAAGGTCGATACGCACGCCGGTCGGCGACGACGGATCGCTGCGCTCGTAGACCGACGCCGGATACGGCAGCGCGTTCGAGCCGAGGCCGAGCGCGTTGACCTCGGGCGGTAGCGCGGCCGTGTTGTCGCCACACGCCGCGACCAAGACTAGTGCGAGCAGGGTGCGCACGATCCGGTCTTACCTCGTCGCGAAACCCACGCGAAAGGAGTTTGGCCGCGACGCGACTTGCTGTTACATCGCGCCCGATCCAAGGTTCCCAGCTCCAACGGAGGCAGCTATGGCGACCGTCGAAGTCACGGGTGACAACTTCAAGCAGACCCTCGAAAAAGGCGGCGTCGTCCTGCTCGATTTCTGGGCCGAGTGGTGCGGACCGTGCAAAGCGTTCGCTCCGGTGTTCGAGAAGGCATCGGAGAAACACCCCGACGTCGTGTTCGGCAAGATCGACACCGAGGCGCAGGAGGAGCTCGCGGGCGCCGCCGGGATCCAGGCGATTCCGACGCTCATGTTGTTCCGCGACGGCGTGTTGCTGTTCCGCGAGTCCGGTGCGCTGCCGCCGGCCGCGCTCGACGAGCTCGTCGCGAAGGCGAAGGAGCTCGACATGGACAAGGTCCGCGCCGACATCGCCGAGCACGAGAAGCATCACGAGCACGGCCCGGGCTGCGATCACGATCATGACCACGAGCATCACGACCATAGCCACGATGGTCACGGCCACGACCACGAGCACTGATTCGATCGTGTTACCGTCGGATCGGTGAGAGCCAGGCTCGCGCTCGCGCTGATCGTCGTTAGCGCGGGTCACGCGCACGCCGACGACAGCAAGCCCGCGGTTCCCGACGACCCGCCGCCGCCGGAAAAGGAACGCGATGTGTTCGGCCTGTCGCCGCGCACGACCGCGCCGCCGCCGCTCGATTGCTCGGCCGGCGACGTGACGTTCGCGTGCGCGATGTCGACCGATCCGTTCGCGGCGGTCGCGCCGTTCACGCTGTCGACGTGGCTGTCCGGCAGTTACTTGATGTCGCTCCCGGTCGGCGACGCGACGCACGATCAAGTCGCCGCGTACGCGCTCGGCGCGAGTCGCGATGGCGCGGGCCCGTCGTTCGCCGGCGCGACCGGGCTCGAGAATCGCTGGACGATCGAGGGTGCGCCCGCCGACAACATCTTGACCGGCGGGGTCGACACCGTGGTCCCGCTGTCGTTCCTCGCCGGGATGCGGGTCGGTGCCGGCGGGTTCGCGGCGCGCGATCGGGTCAGCACCGGCGGCACGATCGACGTCGAGCTGATCCGCGGCGGCAAGGACCACGTGATCGACGTCCGCGCTTGGGTCGGCGACAGCGCGAACGCGCGGGCGATCCCACCGGCGATCAACACGTACGCAGTCCGCCAAGGTCACACCGATCCGGGGCCGACCGCGACCGCATCGATCGTCGCGAGCGGGCCGCTCGGCGATCTGCTCGGCGGTCGTGCGTGGTATGCGCTCGGGCTCGCGCCGTCGCTGCACTACACGAACTTCACGTGGCAGGCGTCGAAGCTCGTCGACAAGGATCACGACGGCGTGCCCGACGGCGTGCCCGGCTTACCCGAGCTCGATCCGATCGAGACGACGAAGGCGGCCGTGCCGTCGTGGATCGTGCCGGTGATGGCGCGCGCCGGGCTCGATCGCGGCGCCGACCATGTCGCGCTGACGCTGATCGGTGAAGCGACGCACACCACCTACAACCTGTACAACGCGACCGAGCAAGCCGCCGGCGTCGACACGCTCGACTACGTCGGTGACGCGATCGCGACGTATCGCCACGAGGTCGCCGACACGCATGTCCGCGCGCAGCTCGCATGGCACTTCAACGATTCGACGCAGAGTGCGCACGACTCGGCGGCGCAGCATCTGCCGCAGTACCTGTCCGCGTACATTCCGCCGACGCTCGTCGACGATCCCGCGCTCGCGCAGGCATGCACCGACCCGGCGAGCTCGATGATCACGAGCTGTCCGGTGCCCGCCGGCTATTTCGCGAGCGCAGGCGCCGGCATGCTGCAAGACACGACCGCGAATCGGCTGAGCGGCACCGCCGACGTCACGCACGTGATCGCCGGCAACGCGCTGCGGTTCGGCGTCACCGGCGAGGATTCGAAGCAGAGGCTGACCTCGTTCTTCACCGGCAACACCGAGGTCATCTCGCTGTTCCCCGGCGCGATCGATGTCGTGCACCTGCTCGGACCCGAGCAGACGTGCTCGACCGATCCGTCGGTGAGCTGCCCCTACGAGAACCAGACGGAGCTGACCTACCGCACGCTGTACGCCGCGGCGTACGCCGAAGACACGCTCCATCTCGCTCCGAACGTCAACGTCGACGCCGGTCTGCGCTGGGAGCTGATGTGGGTCGGCACGAATCTGCACTTCTCGAACGAGCTCGCGCCGCGGCTCGGCGCCACCTGGGATCCGCTCGGCGGCGGGCGGTCGCGCGTGTGGGCGAGCATGGGCCGGAGCTTCGTGACGCTCCCCGCAGGCGTGGATACGTTCCTGTTGCCCGGGACGCGGACGGTCGAGGACATCACGGGCCCGTTCGGCCAGGGCCGGTTCATTCGCACCGCGCCGGCCCTCGCGATCGCGTCCGGCATCGAGCCGATGACGCAAGACGAAGCGACCCTCGGCGGAGAAGTCGCGCTCGCCGGAACGCTGCGGTTGACCGCGTGGCTCCAGGGGCGCCGGCTGTATCGCGGCATCGACACGACGACCGACGGCTTCGACAACCCGGGTCGCGCCGACGGTAACACCCCGGAGGAGCGCCAGACCGAGCTGGTCGCGGCCCAACTCGAGTCGGCGCCGACCACCCGCCTGGTGCTTCGGCTCGGCTACATGTTCGGGCGCACGATCGGGTCTTCGACCGGTGCCTACGATCCGCGCCAGGGCGCGGTGCTGTACGGCGGCTCGGACTACGACGTCACCGCGGCGAACCAGCTCGGCTACCTGCCGACCGACGCCGGCCACCGCGTATATATAGAAGGGCAGACCGGAGGCTCGGTAGGATCTGTACGGCTAGCGTTCTCGACCCGGCTGACCGCCGCCAGCGGGCTGCCGCGCGACGTGCTCGGCGACGGCGGTTTCGGCGTGGTCGAGCTACTCCCGCGCGGTTCGGACGGGCGCGGCCCGACGATCGCCCAGGCCAACGTCCGGTTGATGGCGACCTGGCGACGGTTCGAGCTCTCGCTCGACGTGTTCAACGTGTTCGACCGGCGCGACCCGACGACGGTCGGCTCGATCTACACGACCCAGTCGCTGTTACCGATCTCCGGCGGCGAGATGGCGGACCTGGTCTTCGCACACGACGTCAACGGCCATCCACTGCAGCTCGACACCTACTACCGGCTGCCGACCAGTTTTCAGTCACCGTTCGGCGCGATGCTCGGCCTCCACCGCAGGTTCTAAATCGCCCCACGTGATAGAATTTTTTTCGTGGCCGATGTGTCTCAGTTCGAGGAAGCTGCTGCTGCCGTCCGTCACTCACCGCACGCGGTCAGCGCGTGGGAAGAGGTCGAGTCGCTCGCCTCTGATCTCGAGAAGCCCGACGAGATCGTCGTGCTCTACGGCGAAGCTCTCGCCGGTGCAGTCGAGCCGCAAGTCGCCGAGATGATCGGCGAGCGAGCCGGTAACTTCTGCGACGAGTGGTTCGGCGACGATCCGAAAGTCCTCGAGAAGATCTTGGCGCGCGTGCTCGAGCTCGCGCCGTCGTCGGATTCGGCGCTGCAGCGGCTCAGCGTGATCTACACGGTCGCGGAGCGCTGGGCCGACGTGCTCGCCCTGTTCGACCGCGCGATCGCCGCGACGAAGGAGCGCGGTCGCCGCACTCGGTTGTTGCGCGAAGCCGCGCAGCTCGCGAAGGACGTCGCGAATCAGCCGGAGCGAGCGATCGGCTACTACCAGCAACTGCTGCCGCTCGTTCCCGACGATGCGCAGCTCGGCCAGAGCCTCGAGCGCTTGCTCGAACGCCACGAACGCTGGGTCGACCTGATCCGCCTGTGGGAAGGGCGGATCGAGAGCCAGTCGAAGAAGGATCGCGAGAAGACGCGCGCGCGGATCGCGGCGTGCTGGCTCGACAACCTCAAAGATCCCCAGAACGCGCTCGCCGCGGTCAAGCCGTTGCTCGGCGAGGCCGAAGACGATCGCGAGAGCTGCTCGCTGCTCGAACGCATCGTCGAGGCGCCTCAGGCGACGAAGAGCGTGCGCGACGCGGCGTTGGATCTGTTGCGCTCGCATTACGACTCGACCGGCCGGCCGCGCGAGGTCATACGCGTGCTCGAGCGCGCGATCCAGCTCGACCCGACCGGCGCGCGCGAGCTGCGCGAAGAGGCCGGTCAGCGCCTCGCCGAGCTCGACGACTTGCCGGCGGCGATGGATCACTACAGCGCGCTGCTCGCGATCGCCCCGGAGTCGTCGGTCACCGAGGAGAAGCTGCGCCAGCTCGCCGAGCGCGGCGGCCATCACGATCGCTACGCGGCAGGCGTCGCGGCCGCGGCGCGCACGAACGCCGGCATCGATCCGACGCGCAAGGTCGAGCTGCTCGGGGAAGCGGCGCGCACCCGGCTCGAGCGGATGTCGGACATCGACGGCGCGGTCGCGCTGTTCGTCGAAGCCCAAGCGGTCAGCGGTGCCGCCGAGCACGAGCAGCTCGCGATCGCGCGCCGGCTCGCGGCGTTGTACGGCCAGCAAAACAAGCCGCAAGACCGACTCGCGGTGCTCGAGCGCCAGGCCCACCTCGAATCGAACGATGCGGCACGGTCGGCGATCCTCAGTGAAGCTGCGAAGCTCGCCGAATCGCTCGGCGACACCGATCGCGCGCTGACGTTGTGGGAGCGCCGTGTCGACAGCGATCCGAGCGATCTGTCGGCGCTCGATGCCCGGATCGGCATCCTCGAGAATCAGAAGCGGTGGGACGATCTGGTCGCGGCGCTCGAGAGTCGTGCGAGCAAGGTCGCGTCGCCGAACCAGAAGCGCTCGGACCTCGTACGCGTCGCGCTCGTCCACGCCGAGCAGCGTCACGATCTCGATTCGGCGATCGGCGCATGGCAACGCGTCGTCACCGATCACAAAGATGACGAAGAGGGCATCTCCAAGCTCGCCGATCTGCTCGCCGAGACCGGCCGGTGGAAGGAGATGGCCGACCTGCTCGAAGGCGCTTCGGGCCGCGCGACCGCGCGCACGATCGCGCGGTTGGTCCGCCTCGGCGATGCGTTGCGATCGCATCTCGACGAGCCGGCGCGCGCATTGACCGCGTATCGCAACGCCATCGCGATCGAGCCGGCGAGCAAAGAAGCTCGCGCCGGGCTCACCGCGTTGCTCGATCTGAAGCAGACGCGCGCGGCCGCCGCCGATGCGCTCGCGCAGGCGTTGCGAACGACCGGCGACGTCGCGGGCGTGCTCGATCTCCTGCCAGCGCGACTCGCCGAAGCCGCCGACGATCGCACCCGGCTCGCATTGTTGCGCGAGGCCGCTCAGCTCCGCCTCGAGCACAAGCACGATGCCCCCGGCGCGCTCGCGGATCTCGCGAAGGCCTTTCCGCTGGCGCCGCGCGATCAACTGATCGAGCACCAGATCATCTCGCTCGCCCAGTCGACCAACGATTGGCCGGCCGCCGCCGCCGCGTTCAAGGCCGCGATCGGAGCGCTGGGCGATGACACTCGCGAGGCCGCACGGCTGCGCCTCGCGTACGCCGATCTCGTCGCGGAGCGCCTCGACGACAACACGCGTGCGGCCGAGGCGTACGAGCAAGTCGCGGCGGTCGAGCCCGGCAATCGCCGCGCGGTCTACGCGTTCGCGCGACTCGGCGGCGCGCTCGGCGAATGGGAGAAGGCGGCGAACGTGGTCGTGCGCTACGCGATGATGCGCGAGGCATTCGACGACGAGCTGCTGTCGGTGCTCGAGCTCGCGGCCCAGGGCAACCGCGCGCACGATCTGCTCGCGCTCGCGCTCGGCGAATCGCTCGACAAGTTCAAGCTGCCGGCCGGCGTCGCCGCGTTGTTCCACCATCGGCTCGCGCTGATCCACCGCGATCATCGTCGCGACACCGCGGCCGCGATCGCATCGTTGCGCAAGGCGCTCGAGCAGGGCGGCGAACGCCTCGCGTGGTTGACCGATCTCGTCGCGCTCGAACGCGAGGTCGGCCAGACCCCGGCGCTGCTCGACGCGCTGCGCCGGCTCGCCGACGCCGATGCGCGCGATCTCGATTCGCTCGTCGGCTCCGCGGACATCGCGAGCAAGCTCGGCGAGCGCGAGCAGGCGCTGCAGATCTTGTCCGCGGTGCTCGGCCGCGCGACGGCGGCGTGGCGCGGTACCGCGTCGATTCGCTCGGCTCGGTCGGTCGATTCGGTCGCGAAGTGGGCGATCGATGCGCTCGTCGAGCTGTATCGCACCGGCGGTCGCGCGCGCGCTGCGGTCGACACCTTGGTCGAGGCGGCCCGGTTGCCGTTCGATGCGGGGACGCGCCGCGACATGCGCCTGCGCGCCGCGCAGATGGCGACGGTCGAGCTCGGCGACAACGCCGCGGCGATCGAGATGTATCGCAGCGTGCTCGCCGCGCAATCGAACGACCTCGAGGTGATCGAACGACTCGCTCACTTGCTCGGGGTCGAAGACCGCGTGCCCGAGCTCTTGACCCTGCGCCAGATCCAGCTCGGGCTCGAGACCGATCTCGACAAGAAGCTCCAGCTCCGGCTCGAGCTCGCTCGCCTGGTCGGCATCGTCGAGGAGCGCGGCGGTCGGCTCGATGCGCTGCGCGCGAACCTCGAGGATCGGCCCGGTCACGAGGCGTCGATCGACGCGGTCGCCGAGCTGCTCGCGAACAAGGGCCAGCATCGCCAGCTCGCCGATCTGCTCGAGCAGCAAGCGCAGCGGCTCGAAGCGAACGGCGAACCGGGGCGCGGCTCGAAGCTGTGGGCGCGCTACGCGCAAGTCACGGAGCAAGACACGAAAGAAGTCGAGCGCGCGATCGCCGGCCATCGCCGCGTCGTCGCGCTGTCGCCGACGCCCGAGTCGCTGCGCGCGCTCGCCCGGCTCAACCTCGACCGCGGACAGTCGGCGCAGGCGGTGCCGTGGCTCGAGAGCCTGCTCGGCACCGTGCCGCCGAACGAACGCTTGATCGTCGTGCACCAGCTCGCGAAGGCGCACTTGTCGGCGAACCAGACCGATCGCGCGATCGCGGCGATCGAGGTCAACCTCGACGACAAAGAGCCGGCGCTCGAGCTTCGCACGTTGCTCGCCGAGCTCTATCGCAAGGCCGATCAGTGGGAGCCGCTCGCTCGCCACCTGACGCGCAGCTTGCCGCTGATCAAGGACGAGCGACTCGCGCGCGACTTCGCTCGCGAAGCGGTGCAGCTGTACCTGACGCGGCTCGGCTCGCCCGCGAAAGCGATTCCGGCGCTCGAGACCGCGCTCGCGCTCGACCCGACCGACAAGGAGCTGCGGACCGCGCTCGCGGTCGGCCAACGCGTCGCCGGTAAGCTCGTCGAAGCACGCGCCGCCTTGGCCGAGCTGATCGCCGACTTCGGTCGCCGGCGCTCGCCGGAGCGCGCCGCCTTGCACGTCGAGCTCGCGCGCGTCGCTCAGGCCGAGGGCAAGACCGACGAGGCGATGGCCGAGCTCGAATCCGCGGCGAAGATGGACGCGTCGAACCCGGCGATCCAGAAGGAGCTCGCCGAGCTCGCCCGCTCGGTCGGTCAGCTCGACAAGGCCGAGCGCACGTATCGCGCGCTGCTGCTGGTCGTCCGGCGCACGCCGCCGGGCGACGACGAGAACGCGGTCGGTGCGAGCGAGGTGTTGTTCGAGCTCCACAAGCTGTCGGCGTCGCGCGGCGAGTCCGATCAGGCCAAGGAGCTGCTCGAGTCCGCGATGGAAGCGGCGATCCAATCGGACGCCGAGGTCCGCCGGTTGCGCCGCAGCTTGCTCGCCCACAACGAAGGCGAGCTGTTGCTCAAGGTGCTCGGCAAGCGGCTCGATACGAACCCCGACGTGCACAGCCAGGCGCGGTTGCTCAGCGACATGGCCGACGCGCTCGACGGGCTCGGCCGCGGCTCCGAGGCACTCGACGCGCTGATCAAGGCGTTCGGCGTGATGCCGTCGCGGCTCGACCTGCACGAGCGCGCCCGCGAGCTCGCGAAGAAGCTCGGCCAGACCAAGCGGTTCGTCGACGCGGTCGACACCGTCGTCGATCGGCTGCGCCGCAAAGATGATCCGCCGCTGATCGCGAACCTCTTGATGCGCGCCGGCGATGCCCTCGAGAACGAAGGCGGCGACCTGCGCGGCGCGGCGAACCTGTATCGCCGCGTCGAGATCCTCGGCGAGAAGCTCGCGGAGGCGTTCTACGCGCAAGCGCGGATCGCCGCGGCGCTCGGCGACACCGCCGAGCAAGCGCGCACGCTCGACAAGATGTTCGAGCTCGCCGGGAGCGACGCCGAGCCGACCCCGGCTCAAGTCGACGCGTTGTATCGCCTGTCCGAGATCTTCATCGGCAGCGATTCGCGGCGCAAGCAAGGCGTCGAGCTGCTCGAGCGCGCGTTCGCTGCCGAGCCGCGGTGGGCGCAAGCCGGCCGGCTGCTCAAGGACGCCGCATCTCGCGATGCGAGCGACGAGAAGATCCTCGCCATGTACGAGCGGGTCGCACGCAACGGCGGCGATCAGGAGCTGCTGCTCGACTTCCTCGAGCGCCGCGGGGCCTTGCCCGGTGCAACGCCGCAGCAGATCCGCGAAGCGGTGGATCTTGCGGTCGAGCTCGCACAAGACGCGCGGGCCGAAGCCTTGCTCGTTCGCGCCGTCGCTGCCGCGCGCGACACCGCCGATGGCATCGGCTCGGCACCGTGGGCGATGCTCGCGCTCGCCGAGCGTCGACTCGCGGCCGGCGATCTGACGCAGGCGCGCGACCTGGTCTACGAGATCGCGCCGATCGTCGAGCCCGAGCACGTCGATGGCCTCGCGATGCGGATCGCGACCCGCGCGCTCGCTCATCGCAAGACCCAGCTCGCCGCCGACGTCTACGAGTTCTTGCGCGAGCGCAGCCCGGCCGAGCGCGCGGTGTGGCAACCGTTGCTCACGATCTATCGCGAGCTCGGCGATGGCGATCGGCTCGGCAGCGTCGTGTCGTCGACCTTGCCGAACCTCGTCTCGCCGGCCGAGCGCAACGCGCTGCGCATCGAGCACGTCAAGTTCCTGATCGAGAACCTCAAGCGCCATCACGACGCGCTCGACGTGTTGCGCGATGCGCTGCGCGACGACGCCGATAACCTCGAAGCCGCCGAGATGTACGAAGCGACGCTGCGCGAGCTCGGCGACGACGATGGCATCGCCGAATTTCTGTGGTCGCGATTTGAAGACGCGCAGCGCCGCGGCCACCGCGACTCGACCGTCGACGTCGCGCTGCGGCTCGGCACGTTGCTCGAGAAGCAGGGCTCGCCCGACATCGGACGCGTCTATCGCGCGGCGTTGATCATCGCGCCCGATGATCGCGAGATCCTGCGCCGCGTCGTCAGCCAGCTCGTCGAGCACGACAACCCGCGCGAGGGCGCGCTGTTGATGGAGCGCTTGCTCGCGGTCGAGACGCCGGACCAAGCACCCGCGCTCGCCGGTCGACTCGCGACGATGTGGGAAGCCGCCGGCGACGCGAAGGGCGTGCAGCGCACGCTCGAGCTCGCGCATCGCTCGGCGCCCGACGATCGCGCGATCCACGACCGGCTCGAGCAGTGGTATCGCGATCGCGAGCTGTGGTCCGAGCTCGCCGAGCTGATGACTCACGATGCCGAGAATCTCGACGATGCCTCGGCGGTCGTTCGCCTGCGCGAAGCGGCGAGCGTGTACTCCGGCTTCCTCGGTCAGCCGCTGAAGGCCGCGGAGGTGTTGCGCAAGGCGCGCGCTCGCGCACCGAACGTGCCCGAGCTCGTCACCGATCTCGCCGCGGCCCTCGCGGCGGCGGGCGAGCTCGACGCCGCCCAGCGCGCGATCGGCGAGGCACTCGGCAGCGTCACGGGTGCGGCGCGTGTCTCGCTACTCGTGCTGCGCGCGAGCTTCCGCCAGCAGCTCGGCGACGATGCGTCTGCGGTCACCGATCTCAGCGATGCGTATGACCTCGACAAGGAACGCGTCGCGGAGAGCTTGGTCGCTGGCCTCGATCGCCTGCGCAGCCGCGCCGAGCGCGACGGCGACATGCCGACCGAGCGCGTCGCGACGTTGAAGCTAGCGCAGCTCCTCGTCGCGCACGGCGAGCTCGAGCGCGGCCGAGGCTTCCTCGTCGCGTGGATCGAACGCGATGCGCGCGATGCCGAGCCGCTGTACATCCTGTGCGACCTCGACGAATCGATCGAGCACTGGGACGGCGTCGCAGCCGCCGCGATGCGGCTCGCCTACGTCACCGAAGGTGAAGCGCAGGTCGCAGCAGCCTTGCGGGCGACCGCCGCCTCCGCGAAGGCGGGGCGTCCGGGCGACGCGGTGCCGGTGCTCGAGGTCGTGTTCCAAGCCCAGCCCGGGGTCGACGTGTTGCGCGACAAGCTGCGCGAGACCTACGAAGCGGCGGGCGAGTTCAAGTTGCTCGCCGGCATCCTCGTCGCCGACGCCGATCACGGCAGCGATCCCGCCGCGCGCTACGCGAACTACAAGCGCGCCGCCGAGCTCCTGCTCTACCAGCTCGAAGATGCGGCCTCGGCGCAGGTCCCGGCGCAGCGCGCGCTCGAGCTCCAGCCCGACGACCACGCCGCGCTGATGCTCAACGTCGACGTGTTGATCGGTTCGGGTCAGGTCGAAGACGCCGGGCGCACGCTCGAAGCCGCGATCGCCGCGCAGAAGAAGCGCACGCCCGAGCTCGCGGTGCTGCAACAACGCATGGGCCGGGTCGCGGCGACGCTCGGCGACAAGGACGGCCAGCTCAACTGGTTGAAGAAAGCGTTCGATGTCGATCGCAAGAACGCCGAAGTCGCGGCCGAGCTCGCACAGCTCGCGACCGAGATCGGCGACTACGAGCTCGCCCTCAAGCCGCTGCGGGCGATCACGCTGATGGACAACCCCGCGCCGGTCACGCGGCCGATGGCGCTGTTGTGGGAAGCGAAGATCGAGCACGCGCGCGGCAATCGCGCGAAGGCCGAGCTGTGGGCGAAGAAGGCGCTGCGCGAAGATCCGGGCTTCGCGGACGCGCAGCAGTTCCTCGACGAGCTCGGTGGCTAGCCCACGGCGCTACGATCGGACGACCTTGCCCATTGCCTCGCACTCGAGCCGGGCGGCGTAGCGCAGCGCGTCCGCGGTGATCGTGCTTGCCGAGCCCGCGGCCAGGAAAGCGGCGCGCACGACCGCGTTGCGGATGTAGCCGCCGCTCAGCGCGAACGTCGTGGCGAGCGTCGCGAGGTCGAGATCAGCGGCGACCGGCGCGTTCGCCGGGAGCATCGCCCGCCACAGCCGCTCGCGCTCGTCGACCTCGGGGACCGGAAACCGCACGTGGATCGACAGCCGCCGGCGAAATGCTTCGTCGATCGCGGTCTCGTGGTTCGTGGTCAAGACGCAGATGCCCGAGAACCGCTCCATGCGCTGCAGCAGGTAGTTGGTCTCCTGGTTCGCGTGGCGGTCGTTGCTCGAGCGGACCTCGGTCCGCTTGCCGAACAACGCGTCGGCCTCGTCGAACAGCAGGATCGCATGACCGGCCTCCGCCGCGTCGAACAGCGCGGCGAGGTTCTTCTCGGTCTCGCCGATCCACTTCGAGCTGATCCTCGAGAGATCGACCTGATAGACGTCGATGCCCAGGTCGCGCGCGATCAGCCCGGCCGCCATCGTCTTGCCAGTCCCGGGTGGGCCCGAAAACAGCGCCGAGACGCCGAGGCCCTTGCCGAGCTTGTCGCCGAAACCCCACGCGTCGTAGACCCGGCCGCGCTCCCGTACGCGCGCGAGCAGCTCGGCGATCGCCGAGAGCTGATCGGCTGGGAGCACGAGATCGGCCCAGTCCTGAGTGACCACGATCCGCGTCGCGAAAGCGCCGAGGCGGTCGTCGATCACCGAACGGATCCCCGCAACGACGTGGTGCAGTCGCAGCGCGCCGTCGCCGCACTGGCGACGCGCGACGTCGCTCGCGGCGTGGATCAGTGCCGGCGCGAGCGGGTACATCGTCGCGAGCGCGTCCGCGTCGGCCGCGCTCGTGGCGGGCAGCGCCGAGGACCACACTTTGGCGCGCTGCGCAGAGCCGAGCGGCGGCAGCTCGATCTCGGTCGGGGGCCGCCGCCAGCGCCGCGCGATCGGTCGCGTGCTGGTGGCGAGGACCTGCGCGTCGAGCACCTGCTCGATCAGGTCGATCCGGTCGATCGGCTCGCCCGCGGAGATCACGTCGAGCTCGCGGAACAGCGGGACCAGGCCGAGTAGCCTGCACTCGCGCGCGATCGCGCGCAGCTGGCGTTCGCACGTTGCGCGCTCGGCTGCGAGCTGCGCCGCGTCGACGACCAGGAGTGCCTGTCCGCGGGCGGCCGCGACTGCCGCCGCGAGCGATCGCCGCCCGGAGCCGCGTCGGCCATGGACCACCACGACACCGGCCTCGCGATCTGCGAGCGCGTGCTCCAGCCGCGCGGCCGCGTCGCCGCCGAGCTCGAGCCGTTCGACGCCGGTCGGCTCCAGCTCGACCACGCTGGCGAACGCGGCGACCTCGGGCGCGAGCCGCACCAGCCCGCCCGCGAGCTCGAGCACGCGATCTGCGACGCGGCACCGGCGCTGGCTCGCGGGTGCTTCGACGTCGGCGGGGTGATGCTCGATCACGGCGAGCCGCGCCAGCGTCCCGTTGGTCCCGAGCTCGGCCAGCCCGCTCGCGCGGCCTTCGTGGACGACCGCGAGCACCATGCCGACGGTGAGCGCCGGCCCATCGTCGCCCGCGAGCTGACGCATCAACCGACGGATCCGCGGATCGAGCTCGTACGCGATCAGCGTCCACAACGCGCGATATTCGGTCAGCGATAGCGACAGCGCTCGGCGCAGTGTGTCGATCGGCGGCGGAGCGCTCGTCGCGCGCGCTGCAGCCAGCCGCTGCTCGACGTCGACGAACCCCGCGATCAACTGGGGCGCGGGTTCGCCCGCGCTGCTCGAGCGTTCGCGCGCCAGCGCGCGCTCGACGAGCCCGCGCACGAGCGCTAGCTCGTCGTCAGCGTGGGCCTGGGCGTCCGGGTACGGTTCGGCGGTCGTCATGCCGGGGGTTATCGACCGCAGGCGCGCTCGGTTGCCCGGGCGGCGTGTAGCCGGGCTCGCGGAACGGAACTTCGCAGAACAGCTGCCCTTTCGGCGGCGCCGGCGGGCGCACCACCGCCGGCGGCGGTGGCCCGGGGAGGCTGCGGACGCAGCGGAAGCCGGCGAGTACGCCGGTATCGATCGACTGCCACCCATGGCCCCGGCCTGTGATCCCGGGCGCGGCGTCACCACCCTTCGTCGCACGCCACGGGCGCTCTACCCCTGGCTCTTGGTCATCCGGGATCACAGGCGGGTCGCGCTGGACCGGATCGATCACCGACGGGTTGTCGCGGCAACCCCGGATCGAGGACCAGTCGAGCTCGATCACCGGCTCGGGTGCGCGGCGCCTTGTAAATCGCGGGACGCCCTCGATTCGCGGGAAATTCAGCCAGTCGCTGATCCACTCCGGCGCGCTATAGGACAGGTCCAGAACGCCGTAGGGGCTCGCGCCGGCGGGATGCGCTCCGACATCGAGGATGAGCGGCTCGTCGATGCCACATCGGAGCGAGCCGTCGTGGCTCCAGTCCATCGAGCTCAACGTCGTCGTCCGGTCGCACGTCGGTCGCGCATCGCCCCACGGATAGATTCGATCGTCGGTGCCGCGCGCGGCCTTCTCCCACTCGGCTTCGCTAGGCAGCCGCTTGCCGACCCAGTTGCAGTACGCGGTGGCATCCTCGAAGTGGACCTGCGCCGGGAGATTTAGTTCCGCGTCTGGCGCGAAGTCTTCGAGCTGCAGCGACTCGCCGATCGATCGGCCCTTGCAGGCGCCCGCGGCGTGGCATCGCCCGAACGCGCGCCGTGACACCTCGACGCGATCGATCTCGAGGTGCGAGATCCACAAGCGTCGCGGTGGATCGGCTTCCACGCATTCCGAGATCTCCGCCGATTCCATCTCGTGTTGTCGACGGTCGTCGCGCCCGTAGAAGTAGCTGGACACCCGTGCGCGGTAGCAGCCGGCGGAGAACCACGATGCCGGGACGTCGACCATGTCGTCCGGGATCGGCGTCGTCGGCGTCGGCGGCGGCTCGGGCGGGCTCGCCGGGCCCGAGCATGCGGTGATCGCGCACGCCAGGGTCGCAGACCGCAGCGTGCGGATCACTGGTTCACCGTCCCACGCGGCGTCTCGTCGTCGGTGGCGATCGCGACGCGCGCCTCGCGCAGGGTGGTCGCGAGGACCTGGTCGATCATCGCGGTCGCGCCGGCGATCGAATCGAGCGAGCCGTCGCGGATCGCGTCGGGGGCGTAGCTCGCGAGCGCGGACAGGTCGCCGTCGACGTGCACGCGCCCGGCCTCGTCGCGGGTCACGATCGTCGGCTCGCTGTCGTAGGCGCCGAGCACGAACCGCATCGGGATCCGCAGCTCCGACAGCCGCGTGGCCCGCACGCGATCGACGATCGCGTACGACACGCCGTGCAGCGCGGCCGACACGATCTGTGCCGGCGCCACGGCCGACGCGAGCCGGAGCTCGAGCACGCCGTCGGCCGGCCTCGGTGCGCCGGCGTGGCGGTCGGCGAGCAGCGGTCCCATCTGGGTCGCGCGCTGCTCGGCGCCGGTCGTGTCGGCGACCTGCTCGCTGCCATTGACCGCGCGCGCGACGTACGCGACCCAGCTCGCCGTGGTCGCGGTGGCTTGGTGCTCTCTCGCCTGGTGGTTGCAATCTACGAGAGCCGCCGTCACTTTTTCGAGCGAGGACTTCGCGCGCTTCGGATCGGCGCGATGCAACGGCCGCAGGTTCTTGATCACGTCGATCATATAGGTGCCGTTGGCCTCCTTCTGCTTCTCCAGCACGTCCTTCTGCGCGAGGAAGAAGTCGATGCGTGGATTGGTCGAGTAGCCCATGCCGGGATCGCGCTCGGCTTGGCCACCGGCCGGGCTCGGCGTCGCGCTCGGGGCGATCGCCTCGAGCGCGCTCTTGCCCGCCAGCTTGAGCCCTTGCTTGATCGCGGCGCCGAGCACTTTCTCGACCTCGAACGCGAAGACAACCTCCTCGGCCACTGCAGCGGTCGCGATCGTGAGCGCGGCCTCGGCGAGGTCCCACCACGGCGGCGTGCCGGTCTTGGCGACCCGCTTCTTGTACACCGATGCATCGCGGTCGACCGCGTCGCAACCCGCAGCCTGCGCCTCCGCAAGTTCAGTCGCGGCCTTCGTGGCTTTGAGCGCGGCGCGGTCGAACTCCTTGTCCACCTCGCCCGGTAGGCGGTCATCCGCCTCGACCGCGAGCTCGGCCTGGACCGCCTGGTCCCAGCTCTGCGCCAGGCGGCGCGGCTCGGCTACGAGCGCGGCCTCGTCGACCGGCCCGCGCGGCACCTGATCGAGCGTGCGGGCACGGCCACGCAGCGCCGTCGTCTTCGTCTCGATCATACCGTCGCTCCAGACCACCACCCACGACAGCGTACCCTCGTGGTGCCCCGGCGTGGTGGGCGCGTAGACGATCGTCGGGGATGCCTGCTCGGCCGCGGCCGCTCCCGACGCCCAATCGGCCGACGACGGCAACGCGATCTCGGCCGGCGCTTCCAGCCTGAAGTCGGCGCCGTCGATCGTGCAGCACACGATCGCGGCCACGTCGCGCTGGTTGAAGGGGACGTGGATCTGGGCGGTTCGGCCGCCGCCGACGAGGTGCTCGCCGAAATCGTAGATCGGAACCGCGATGGCGTGCGGCGCGGGCAGGCTCGCCTCCGGCTCGCGTGGCCTGGCGGCGTGGACCTGCGGGTGCGCGGCCTGCTTCGAATCGTAAGAGGGATCGCCCATGGGCCCGCTATCGGCCGAGCCGGCGCTCGGTTGCGCGGAAAAGACCAAGCAACCGCCGGTGCGAGGTGCCGATAGCGAGCGCATGACCGCAACCACCGCCCTGAACAGCATACCGTTAGTCCTGGGAACCTCGACCATGCCGACCGCCGCGCCCCGGCTCGAGGTCGTTCCTAGGACCGGTCCGCCGCCGCTCTGGCAGCCCGGGTCTCGATCGGACACACCGACCACGGACGCCATCCGCGAACGCGCGCGAGGCGAGCAGGCCGCGGGTCGGCTGGACGGCGCGATCATCGCGGTGCTGACCCGCCCGTTGCGGCCCGACGAGGGCCATCGCGTGGGCAACGACAACCGAGAGCGCGAGCTGGTCCGACTGCTCGCCGCGCTCACGCCGGTCGAGACGTACCACCTGCGTCGGCGGCTGGATGCCGACCGGGCTGACGATGCGGTCGTCGTCGCGTTCCGCCGCTTGCTCGGCGAGCGGCGGCAGCGGGTGCGCGCGTTCCTCTCCGATCCCAGGCGGCGGTGCGCGTGAGCGGACGCGCGTTCGCCGGCGCTCACGTTCGAGCGTCGGCGCGATGGTTCGATCGGCGTCGGCTCAGAGCGCGGTCACCGCGACGGTCGCGCCGTACGCGCTCTGGCCATAGACCGTGACGTTCGTCGGCGCGACGCCGCTGCCATCGAGCGGCAGGTCGTAGCTCGAGGTCAGCTCGATGCCGACCGGCACGTTCTGGGTGTGACCGTCGGCGTACTGGATGCCGACCGATTGCACGTAGGTCGCGCCGCCATTCGCCGCGAGCTCGATGGTCGACACCGTGCTGTACTCCGGCGCGATCGCGACGGCGAGCTGGCCATCGTAGAGCGGCGCCGGCGCGGCCAGCGAGATCCACGGCCGGGTGAACCGGCCACCGACGTAGAACCGATCGTGGTCGAGGCGCAGCTGCTCGAGTCGGTCGCGCTCGATCCGCTCGCCGCGGAGCTCCGCGCGCTGGTCGGCGGCGTGCACCTCGCCGCGCTGGATCTGTTCGCCGCGGACTTCACCGCGCACGTACGCGCCGCGGTTGTCGTTGTTGCGCACGACCGGGCCGTGACCGCGCTCGACGATCGGACGCGGCGCCGGGCGAACCGCGACGTTGTGTACTGGAGCGACCCGCGCGGCTGCGATGTGGACCGCGGGCGCGGCGTTCGCCGTGGCCGTGAGCGCGAGGGCCGAGGAGCTGACAACCAGGGTGGCGATAAGGGCTTTGAGCAACATGGGGTATCTCCTTCTGGCCAGACTTGATTGCAGCGCCGATGCCATATCCAAATAATTGATATCAATCGAGTATTCCAGAATCGCACATGCGAAGTCCGCAGCGATCCGCAGATTCCGCAGCACCGATTCGTCGGTCTCGCGCGTCCGGACCTGCATGGCCACCAAGTGCGTGCTCGCGGTGCTGCTCACGTTGGCCGGTGTGGCGCACGGCGGGCCGGTGCCGCGCGACCCAGCGCTGCACGCGACCGACTGGTGCAACTGGACCTATGCGAACACCAACTGGTATCCGATGTTGGTCGATTGCAAGGCGACGGTCGACGAACGTCACAGCGAGCACGGAGGGATCTGGGCGTTCCGCGAGTATCGTTTCGTCAGCGCCGCATACGGCGATCTCACCGGCGATGCGGCCGAGGACGCACTGCTCACGATCGAGGTCACGCAACGCCCGGTGCTGATCGCGGCGGGCAAGCCCAGAACGTCGGCGGAATTCTGGCTGATGCAAGACACCGCCGCCGGCATGGTGATCTACACGAGCGAGAGCGCCGACGCGGTTCCGACGAGCGTCGCGATCAGCAACGGGGTGGCGACGTTGCAATGGCGCGATCGCGGCAAGACCTGCGTGGAACACTGGCAGTTCAAGCGCGAAGGCGAGGCCGCCGTCAAGACACCGCGCCGGTGCGCGCCGTAAGCTGTCGCGCATGCCCGATGCTGCGGTTCTCTACGCCAGCGCCGACCACGTCGCGACGATCACGCTGAACCGGCCCGACAACCGCAACAGCATGACGCCCGAGCTGCTCGACGCGTTCGCGCTGGCGGCGGAGCGCGCGCGCGTCGATCGCGAGCTGCGCTGTGTCGTCGTCACCGGTAGCGGTGCATGCTTCTCGTCCGGCGCGGACTTCAAGAGCAGCTTGCAACGCGCGGCGGGTGCTCCGCACGAGCGGTCCTACGCGATGTACGAGCCGTTCTTGTCGCTGCTCGACATCGAGGTCCCGATCATCGGCGCGCTCAATGGTCATACGGTCGGTGGCGGCTTCGGGCTCGCGCTCGTGTGCGACGTCCGGATCGGCGCGCTCGACGCGAAGTACGGCGCGAACTTCGTGCGGCTCGGGCTCGCTCCGGGCATGGCCGTGAGCTATCTGTTGCCGCGGATCATCGGCTTGCCGCGCGCGAACGAGCTGCTGCTCGCAGGTCGACTCGTCGACGGGCGCGAAGCCGAGCGGCTCGGGATCCTCGGCCGCGCCGTGCCGGCCGGTGACGTGCTGGCCGAGGCGACGCAGCTCGCGCGCGAGATCGCGGCGGCGGCTCCGCTCGCGGTGCGGGAGACGAAAGCGGCGATCCGTCGCGGCCTCGGGCTCGACGTGCGCGCGGCCGCTCGCGCCGAGTCGTACGCGCAAGCCCAGACGATCGCGACCGACGATGCGCGCGAGGGCATCGCCGCGCTGCTCGCGAAGCGCGATCCGGTGTTCACCGGTCGCTGAGCGCGCACGACTCGAGCTTGGCGGGCGACACCTCGTGTGCGAAAGCCCAGGCGAGCCCCCAATACGTGCCGACGGCGATCGACGGCCACGCAGGCGGACCGCCGTGCACGTAGCGCTGGCCGGTCTTCGCGACGACGCCGATCACGTCACCGCCGACGCGATCGTAGAGGCAAGTGCCGGCGGCGAGCACGATGACGTCCGGGTCCTCGAGCTGGTAGCCGCCCGCGCCGACCGTGTCGCGAAACCGAATCGTCGGGTTGGTCACCTGCACGCTCATCGCGGGAACGTAGCCGCGGACGCGCACGCCATAACGCGAGATGCCGACCTCGGTCCAGCCGCCGCTGCTCGCGATCACGATCGCGTCCTGGGGCTGGGCGCCGATCCGCGCGACGATCGGCGAGCGCGCGTTCGCCGCGATGTGAACCTCGGTTGCCGCGTCGACCATCGCGTTCGAGGGCGTTGCTCCGGTCACCGATGGCTCGGGGCCGATCCACATCGCGCCGAGCGCGAGCTGCGAGACCTTGCCGCTGACCTCGAGGTTCGGATCGGTCGTGGCGATCGACACGTCGGCGTCGACGATCGTCAGCCCGTTATCGCGAACCGCGATCGGTACGCCGGGCGCGAGCCACGCGCCGTGGACCCCATCCGCGCTCAATGCCACCTGCGAGATGATCACCGGGACGGCGGCGGCGCGCGGCAGCCACACGCCGATCCGCACGTCATCCCAGTCGCTGAGGACACGTATCGCGTCGGCGCGCAGCTCGAGCACGCTCCACTCGAACGGCCCGCGCTCGCGCGGCTCGAGGGGGATCGCGACGAGCGGATCGAGCCATGCGCGATCGACGCGATCGATCCACGCATGGTGGTCGAGCCGGCCGGCGATCGCTGGATCGGCGAGCTCGCGACCTGCGACCGGGAAACGCGCATGCGCCGGCGGCGGGATCGGCGCGTTGCCCGTCCAGCACCCCGCGAGCACGAGCGCATACAGCGCGTTCATGGAAATCCAGACGGTCGGGTTCACCGCGCCGTCGCACCGCCGCCATCCTTATCCACCGACCGCGTAACGCCCTACGCAGGATGGCAATTCTGGGGTGCGACAGGGTCGTGATTCTCACCGGTTACGACGCGCTGCGTCTCGCCTGGCTCTTGCACTACTAACAGGCAGATGGAAATCGGCGTCATCACGAACCCGAACAGCCGCAAGAACCGCAACCGCCCTGACAGGGCCGAGCGGCTCCAGCGGATCGTCGGGACGATGGGCGAGGTCCACCAGACCACGTCGCTCGAGTCGATCAAGCCGGTGCTGCGCGACTTCCTACGCAAGCGCGCGCGTTACTGGGTCGCCGATGGTGGCGATGGCGCGCTCCACTGGATGTTGAAGAGCGGCATGGAAGTGCTGCAAGAAGACGAGTTCGCCGGCCAGGCGATCTCGCTGCCGATGGCATTGCCGACCAAGGGCGGCACGATCGACTTCGTCGCGAACAACGTCGGCATCGAAGGCGACGCCGAGGGCATCCTCGCGTCGCTGTGCAACGACCTCGAGCACGGCTTGGTCATCGAAGAGACCGAGGTCGATTCGATGGCGATCGACGGGGTGCAGATCATCGACGGCCAAGAAGTCGAGTTCCGGACCTACGGGTTCGCGTCTGCCGCCGGCGGGATCGGCCAGCGGTTCTATGCGAAGTACTACGAGTCCAAGGATCCGAACCCGCGCACGATCATGAAGGTCGTCGCGAACACCGTCGCCTCGGCCCCGATCGCGTTGTCGCCGCTCGCGCGCCTGCCGCTCGGTCAGCTCTCGACGTACGCGCGCGAGATGTTCCAGCCGACGGTCTGCAAGGTCACGCTCGACGGCATGGTGCTGCCCGGCACCGAGTACACCGGCGTCCACATCGCGTCGATGTCGATCAACCTCGGCAACGTGCTGCGGTTCTTCGGCCAGGCCGATCAACCGGGCCTGATGAACGCGATCGTCGGCACGCCGAGCCCGTGGGCGATCATCTCGAACCTGCCGCGGATGGCGCGCGGTGCGCAGATGCGCGGTCGCAATGTCCTCGATCGGCCGTGCCGCGAGATGATGCTCGAGGCGACCGGCAGCGAGCTGCTCGCGCCGATCATCGACGGCGAGTTCTATCGCGACGTCAAGCGCCTCGCGTATCGCGTCGGCCCGCGCGTCCGGATCCCGAAAGTGATCGCGGCCAAGAAGGCCGCGGCGTAGTCGTTCGCGCGGCTACTCCTTCTTACACGACACCGTGGCGGGGGCGCCGCCGTCGCTCTTGCATTGTTTGTCAGACTTGCACGCCGCCACGCACGCGTGCTTGTAGGTCTTGAAGCACTTTCGCCCGACGAGAAAGAAGCAGTCCTGGCGCTCGCCCTGATAGCGCCAGCCGCCCCACTTGGCGCCCTCCGGATCGACCTCGCCGCTCGCCCGCGCCTCGCGCAGCTGCTTCTCTTTGGCGGTCTTCGGCTCGCCGGAGTCCTTCGTCGGGCCGCCGCAAGCGACCGCGGCGAGCGATACGACGAGGATCCACCGCAGCGTCATCTCGCCGATCATGCCATAGTCCGGCCGTGGTCGACGACGATCGCGCGGTTAGAGAACGCATGGCCGCCCTCGAAGCCGAGGTCAGGGCAGATGCGGACGCCGATCGCGCTCGCCGCGAAGCTGCCGCGGCCAAGGTCCGCGAGGTGCGCGCACGCGCGGTCGCTGAACGCGACGAGCTGAGCGCCCGGCAAGTCGCGATCGTCAAGAAAGGCAGTAACGCCCTCCGCAAGCCGGCCGATGATTCCGATGACGACGCCGACGATCTCGGCGGCGCACTCGAGCTCGCCGGCAAAGCGAACAAGGTCCGCAAGGAGCTCGCGAAGCCGGTCGCGAAGGGCGAAAAATCGTGGATCAAGTCGGGCATCGCGTCACTCGCGCTCGGGCCGATCGGCTGGCTGTACGCGGGGTCGCTGCGCGAGACGATTCCGCTGTCCGCGGCGTGGGTCGTGCTGGCGGCGATCGCGAGCAAGATCATTCCGGTGTTCCTGCTGATGCCCGCGCTGTACGTGGCCTTACCGTTGTCGGGTATCACCGGGGTGGTTTATGCTGTGCAGTACAATCGGCATGGCAGCCGCCAGCGGTTGTTCGGCAACAAGCAAGAAAAGCCGAAACAGCTCCGCGGTGGGTGAGTGTCGTCGTCGCACGCCCCCCTTACCGAGCTCTCACCGCGGGATGTAATCCGTAGCGCGTCCTGCGCGACCGTGCGTCGCTAGACTAATGCTGTGAATCATCATCGCCTCGTCATGGCTGCTGCCGCGATCGCAACCGGCTCGGCGCTCGTCCACGCGGAGCCGCAGCCGGCCAAGCCGCGGGTCAAGGTCGGCATCGTTCCTTCGATCGCGGTGAACGTCGATGCCGCGCGCGTCGATGCGCTCGGTCAAGATCTCGCGGATGCGCTCACGTCCGAGCTCGACATCGACGCGGTCGGTGGTCTCGAGGTTCGCCGCCAGTTGCCGACGGACGGCGTGCCGCCGGCGTGCGCGACGACTCCCGCATGCAGCCGCGGCATCGCTCAGAAGCTCGGCGTGTCGCAGA
Source organism: uncultured delta proteobacterium (assembly GCA_963848295.1). GTDB lineage: Bacteria > Myxococcota_A > Polyangia > Haliangiales > Haliangiaceae > JABFXX01. The sequence continues at coordinate 3,508,480 of CAWKDB010000010.1, forward strand.
TGCTGTTCGTCGTGATGATCGACAGCGGCGCCGGTGGCTCGGTCGAGGTCGATCCGACCTGGGTCGATGGCGTGACCGGCACGACGCATGGTCGACCGCCGATCGATCTGACGTCTTCGGCCGACGCCGATGCGCGCCAGAAGTTCGGCGCCGCCGCCCACGCGCTGTTGCCCGACGCGCCGCTCAAGCCCAAGCCCCGAGCGGGCGGCAGCATCCAGTTTGGCGAGACCACCTCGACGCCGCGCCACATCACGATCCCGATGATCGTCGCGGGCGGTGCCGCGGTCGTCGGGCTCGGCTTCGGCATCGGGTTCGGGCTCGAAGCGCGCAGCAAGTACAACGCGTGCAACGCGGACCCGACGTGCCGCAACGTCCCGACCGATTCGCGTCGCGGTTCGATTCGCAACGCCGACTACGCCGCGGATGGCGGTTGGATCCTCGCGGTCGCCGGCGCCGCGGCGGCCACCGTGTTCTGGGCGACGTCGGGCTCGGAGGCGCGGCTCGTCGTCGCGCCGACGCCGGGCGGCGCCGCGGTCTCGCTCGGAGGCCAGTTCTAGTGACGGAACCGCGGGCAGCGTCCGAGTCCGACAAGATCATCGGTCAGGTGCTCGCGAATCGCTACGAGATCGAGTCGAGGCTCGGCGAAGGCGCGATGGGCGCGGTCTATCGCGCGCGCCACGTCAAGGTCGGCCGGGCCTTCGCGGTCAAGGTGCTGCATCCGCATCTGTTCGAGCCCAAGGTCGTGCTGCGCTTCGAACGCGAAGCCGAGCTCGCGGGCCGGCTGCGCCACCCAAACGTGATCGGCGTCGTCGATGTCGGTGAAGTCGACGGCATGCGTTACATGGTGATGGACTTCGCAGAGGGTCGCGATCTGGGCCAGGTGATGAACGATTCGATGCCGTTCGCACCGCCGCGGATCATCAACCTCGTCCGCCAGATGCTCGACGGTCTGCAGCACGCGCACGAGCACGGCCTGATCCATCGCGACTTCAAGCCGGAGAACGTGATCGTCGAGACCGACGCCCAGGGCACGGAGGTGCCGCGCATCGTCGACTTCGGGATCGCGATCCTGCGCGAAGGTGGCGACGCGCCCGATGGACCGGGGCGGCTCACGACGAACGGGCTCGTGCTCGGCACGCCGCACTACATGGCGCCCGAGCAAGCGGTCGCCGACCCGATCGACCATCGCATCGATCTGTTCGCGCTCGGCATCATCATCTACGAGATGGCGTGCGGCAAGCTGCCGTTCGACGGCAGCGGCGCCGAGGTCGCGCGCGCGAACCTCATGATGGATCCGCCGGCGATGTCGGTGCGCGTGCCGTTCATCGAGGTCGATCCGCTGATCGAAGCGTTCGCGCGCCGGCTGATGGCGAAGAAGCGCGATCTACGACCGGCCACCGCGAAAGCGGCGCGCGAGCTCCTCGATCTCATCGATCGCGACCGACCAGCCGCCGCGGCGCAGCTCGGAGTGCCGGTGGAGAGCTCGGCCGCTCGGCTGTCGACGAGAGCTGCGACGCCGCTATCACCGCACTTCGAGCCACCGCCGATGGAAGCGCCGATCGCGGAGCCGGCCGCCGAGCCGGCCCCCGAGCGCTCGGTGTTTACGACCGACCTCGGCGTTGTTGCCGACGGCGGCAAGCGCAAGCGGACGCTCGTGATAGCCGGCGTGCTCGGCCTCGCCCTGGTCGGTGGCGTGGCGCTAATGGCGACGCGGGGCGGCGACAAACAAACCCCGGCGCCGACGCCGCCTCCGATCGTGGCGGAGGTCGAGCCGACGAAGACCGCGCCGAGCGCTCCGGAGCAGACGCCGACGGTCGCGCTACCTCCGACACAGACACCGACGCCGGTGGCGCCCACCTCGGGGAGTGCTCAGACGCCTACGCCTACGCGTACGCCTACGAAGATCGCGCACAAGACGCCGACGAAGACCCCGGCGGTGAAGCCGCTCGCTGCGACCGCGCCACTACCCGCGCACAACACCGGGGCGCTCGCTCCTGCGAAGTCCGGCGATGGCGTCGCGCCCGAGCATAAGGTCGCGCACGCGCTGCCGGGCGGACCGTGGACGCCACAAGCGCTGCAGACGTTGTTCGCGATCGTCAACAGCGACCTCAATACCGCCGAGCAGGTCAAAGGCCCCGACGCGATTTCCGATCTACGCAATCGCTATCGCAACGTGTCGATCACGGAGGCGATGTCGTCGCAAGATAACCGCGATGCCGCGGCGAAGCTGCTCACCGCGCTGCGCGCCGACATCGCGAAGCGCTCACGGTAGGTACGCGACGTAGACGCAGTTGCGCGACTCTTCGTTGCCGGGGCCGCCGGGCGGCGACATGCACAGACGGTTCATTCCCTTCACGAGGCTGACCGGCGTCGTGAACTGCGGCGCAGCAAACCTGACCGGGATCAGCGTTGTTCCTGCCAGATCTTCGTAGTTGTTGTCGACGTCGTGGAGCTCGAACATGTTCGCGCTGCTCGCGCCGTCGACGGTGACCATCACCTGCGACGTGCTGACCACCTGTGGCGTCGTCGGATCGAACACTGCGCCGTGCACCGCGTTGACCGTCGAACCGTTGATCGTCGCGCCATCGACTCGAGCGCGTCCGTCGCTGCCGGGGCCGCCCGACGCGTTGCCGAGCAACGAGCTCGTGCCACCGTTGCCGTGCGCCACGCTGACGCCGTTGATCGACGCGACGTTGCCGGCGCGCAGCACGATCACACCGCCGGAGCCACCGCCGCCCGCCGAGCCCGAACTGCAGTTCGCGCCGTCCGCGCCGTTCGCGGTGACGGCCGGCGCGGTCAGATCGCCGCCTGCACTGAGCTCGATCGTGCCGCCGGCGCCGCCGCCGACCGAGCCGCCCCCGAGCGCGCCCTTCTGGCCCCCGCCGCCGCCGCTGCCGCCGTTCACGCTGTACGAAGTGATCAGCGGGTCGCCGATCTCCTTGCCTTGGTTCATCGTGCCGCCCGGGCTCGTTCCGTCCCCCGCGAACCCCGCGCCGCCGCCGCCGTCGTTCGCATCGCCAGCCTGACCGGGTCCGGGGAGGATGCCCGAGCCATTGCCACCGACCGCGCCGCCTGTGCCGCCGCCGAACACGCCGGCCGAGGTAGCGGCCGTGCTCACCGATAGCGAGGGGATCCCGGTCGACTGGATCGACAGGTCGCCGATTGTTCGCAGGATCACCGGCGTCGTCGCACTCGTGAACGACAGCGTCGAGTTTCCGCTCAGCGCGACGTGGGAGTACTGCACGACGTTCGTGTTGTCGATCGCAACTGCACCCGTCGATGCGACCAGCTCCGGCAGCTCTTGTAGCTTCCAGCCGATCGTGGCGGTCACCGGGTTGCCGTCGCTCATCTGCGTGACGGTGACGGTGAGCGGAATCGCGGTCGGTGACGGCATCGTGCCCGAATGGATCATCGCGGTCACCGGCACCGCGATCAGGTCGCTGTTCGTGGTGGCGACGACCGCGGTCGCGTCCGGGATGACGCTCGGCGCTCCGTCGATCGTCACGGTCGCGCCGGCGGTGATGTTCGTGCCCTCGATGACGAGCAGCGCCTTGCGGCTCGCGCCGGTGCCTTGGCCTTCGAGCAAGATCGGCGAGTCCACTTGCGTCAGCGTTAGCCCGGCCGGGTTTGCGTCGATCGGCCGAGGCGCATCGATCGGCGGCGAATCGATCGCGCCATCGAACGAGCCGGTGATGTGGTCAGGGTTGTAGATGATCGAGCATCCACCGAGGAGGAATGCCAGACCGGAGAGTGTCAACGACTGCCGCATCAAAGCAGTATACGCGCGTTCTCGCACGACTCACGGTGGGCTCACCGTCGGTATCACCGGCGTCTAACCGAGCCGGGATGGCCTTTACGCGGTGGTTCGCCGACGCTGGTGTGATGGGTTCAATAGGCTGGTCCTGGATCGTGCTGGTCGTCACCGCCGGATGCGCCGACCGCGCCGGCCCAAAGCTCGACGAACATCGTGCCGTGGGTCGGCGGCGGTCAGGACCACCACGGGCTCGGCCTGATGGCGGCCGGGGCGTTCTAAACCGCGGCGGCTTGCGGCTCACGCCGTCGTCGGCGACCATCGAGCGGGATGGTCGCTTGCCTGTTGTGCGGTTCGCCGCGCTCGATCGGGGTGCTGTGCACGACGCACGGCGTCGCGATCGCGTCTCCCGGGATCACGAGCGAGCAGATCTTCTCGCGCGGCGAGGCCGGGACGGCGTCGTTGATCGACGCGTGGGGCATCGGTCACAACTTCGAGGACGGCGCGAAGATCGGTCGCGATCCGCAAGTCGACGTCGCGGTGTTGCACGCGTCGGTGTCGAGCGACCACGCGGTGTTGCGCCACGCCGACAACGTCTGGACGATCACCGACCACTCGAGCCGCAACGGGACCGAGATCAATGGCGCCCGCGTCACCGAAGGCACGCTCGAGGCGGGAGCGACGATCAAGCTCGGCGACGTCAAGCTGTACTTCTGGCCGGAGGCGCTGCCGAAAATGGAGCCGCCGCGCGGGCAGGGCCGGACCGCGCCGACGCGACGCGACGAGCTGGTGTTCAGCGCGAAGGTCACGACGCCGCGCGGGCACCTCCTCGACCTGCGCCAGCGCGTCGACGGCGGCGTGCTCCGGATCGGCGAGTCGTCGATCGAGCTCGCGGCGATGGAGTTCGGCCTGTTGCAGCTGCTCGTCGAGCGCCGCCGGATCGTCGGCGACCCCGAGCTCGCCTATGTCGCCTGGCACGAGATCGCCGACGCGCTCGCGTTTCGCTCGGTTCAGGCCGACAGCGAGAACGTTCGCGAGCTCGTGCATCGCGTCCGCCGCAAGCTCGGCGGCGTCCAGGCCGACGACTTGATCGAGAGCAAGCGCGGCGTCGGCTATCGACTCGCGGGCGAACCCGGCTAGGGCGAGATCCGCTACCATCGAGGCGATGGCGGCCCCGACTCGGCGTGGAAATCCAACGGCTCGTCGCAAACGTCAGGTGCGCTGGGCCAAGCGGCTGCGCCGGCTCGGACTCGCGTGGGACAACGCGCTCGAGATCGCGCGCGCCGGCCGGCTGACCGCGCCGTACGGGGCGCCGTTCGAGGTCATCCACGAGGAGCGCGTCTACAAGCTGCGCCGCTACGAGCGCACCGGCGGCGAGCCGGTCGCGGCGCCGTTGTTGCTCGTGCCGCCGTTGATGGTCGCGTCCGAGGTCTACGACATCTCGCCCGACGTCAGCGCGATCGCTTTTCTCGCGAGCCAAGGCATCGATTGCTGGCTCGTCGACTTCGGCGCGCCCGAGCACGAAGCCGGTGGGATGAGCCGCACGCTCGACGATCACGTCCGCGCGGTGTCGCAGGCGATCGATCGCGTGCGCGCGGTCACCGGCCAAGACGTTCACCTCGCGCGGCTACTCGCAGGGCGGCATGTTCGCGTACCAGGCGGCCGCGTTCCGCCACTCCGAAGGGCTCGCGTCGATCGTCACGATGGGCAGCCCGGTCGATCTGCATCGCCAGCTCCAGCTCAGCGAGGACGTCACCGAGCGCCTCATCGCCGGCTTGCGCGCGGCGCTGTCGTGGCCGCTGTCGCACATCGAAGGCTTGCCCGGCGTGTTCACCTCGACCGGGTTCAAGCTGCTGTCGGCGCGCAAGGAGGTGACGCAGCTGTTCGACTTCGTGCGCAACCTGCACGATCGACAAGCGCTCGAGAAGCGCGAGGCGAAGCGGCTGTTCCTCGGCGGTGAGGGCTTCGTCGCGTGGCCGGGGCCGGCGTTTCGCAAGTTCGTCGACGACGTCATCGTCGGCAATCGCATGGCCTCGGGCGGCTTCGTGATCGACGGCCAGACCGTGACGCTCGCGGACATCACCGTGCCGATCCTGTACTTCGTCGGCAGTCGCGACGAGATGGGCAAGCCGGGCTCCGTGCGCGGCATTCGGCGCGCCGCGCCGCGCGTCGACGCGATGTACGAGATTCCGCTCAAGGCCGGCCACTTCGGCCTGGTCGTCGGCTCGACCGCGCTGACCGTGACGTGGCCGAGCGTCATCGCGTGGATGAAGTGGCGCGCAGGGCTTGGCCCGCTGCCGGCGACCGCGATCGACGTCCGCGCCGGCGTCGTGCCCGATCCGTTCGAGCACGAGCACGATGCACGGCATGACGATGACGACGACGACGAGCACGACGAGAGCCCGTTCGAGCTCGCGAAGGATCTGGTCGAGAAGACCGCGCACGCGGCGTTCGATCGGCATCGGCGAGCTGTCCGAGGATCTCGGCAGCTACTTCGACAACGCGCGCTGGCAGCTGCCGAAGCTCAACCGGCTGCGCCACCTGCAAGACGACACGCTGATCTCGCTCGGCCGCACGCTGTCCGATCAAGCGCACAAGATCGGCGACCGCACGTTCTTCCTGTGGCGAGGGCGCGCGTTCACGTACGCCGAATCGAACCGCCGCGTCGACGCGGTCGTCAAAGGCCTGATCGCGTGCGGCATCAAGAGCGGGCAGCGCGTCGGCGTGATGATGCTGTCGCGGCCGTCGCACTTGTCGATCGTCACCGCGATCAACCGGCTCGGTGCGGTCGCGGTGCTGTTGTCGACCGACACGCCCGACGAGATCCTGCCCCGCGCGCTCGAGCTCGGCGAGACCGACATCGTCATCGTCGATCCGGATAACGCGGCCCGGGCTCGCGCGCTGAGCACCGGCAAAGTGCTCGTGCTCGGCGGCGTCGGCGAGCCCGCCGTGAGGCCTGGCGACAAGCGCGCGCTACCCGCCGGTGTGATCGACATGGAGTCGATCGATCCCGAGGCGGTGACGCTGCCGGCCTGGTACAGGCCCGATCCGGGGCGCGCTCGCGACCTCGCGATGATCTTCGTGACGTCCGGCCGGTTCGAGCCGCTGCGCGCGATGCGGATCACGAATCGCCGGTGGGCGTTCTCCGCGCTCGGCGCCGCCGCCGCCGCGACGCTGACCAATCGCGACACCGTGTACTGCTGCCTGCCGCTGCACCATCCGTCGGGCACGCTCGTCGCCGCCGGCAGCGCGCTCGTCGGCGGCGACGCGGCTCGCGCTCGCGTCGCGGTTCGAGCCGGAGACGTTCTGGGACGAGGTGCGCCGCTACGGCGTCAGCGTCGTCTACTACGCCGGCGATATGTGCCGGAAGCTCGTCGATGCGGCGCCGGTGCGCGGCGATCAGAACAACCCGGTGCGCCTGTTCGCGGGCAGCGGCATGCGCCGCGATGTGTGGCGCCGGCTCGTCGATCGGTTCGGGCCGGTCGGCGTGTGCGAGCTCTACGCCTCGACCGAAGCGAACACCGTGCTCGCGAACGCCGCCGGCAAGAAGATCGGCTCGGTCGGTCGCCCGCTGCCGGGCTCGCCCGAGGTCGCGATCGCGGCGTGGAACTTTGCCGACGACGACTTCGTGCGCGACGGCTCGGGCCGCCTCGTGCGCGCGCGGCTCGACGAGCCGGGCATGCTGGTCGCGCAGATGTCCGCACGCGCGGGCGCCGATATCGCGCACATCGATCCGCAGCGCCTGCTGCGCGACGCGTTCGAGCAAGGCGACACCTGGTTCGTCACCGGCGATATCTTCAAGGTCGACACGCTCGGCGACTACTACTTCGTCGACCGCCAGGGCCAGATGATCATGACCCGGCTCGGCCCGGTCGCCTCGACGCGGATCGAGGACGCGTTCTACGAGTACCGGCGCGCTCGCCCGGTGCATCGCGGTCGGCCGCGCGGATCCCGACGACCCGGGCGTCGAGCTCCCGATCGCGGCCGTGCAATTACACCCCAACGCATCGGTCGATCTCGCCGCGGCCCTGTCGACCGCGGCGCAGGCGTTGCCCGAGTACGCGCGCCCGCGCCGGATCCGGATCGTCGGCGAGCTGCCGATGACCGACGGCTTCCGGCCGATCAAGCGCGCGATCAAGGACCTCGACCTCGCGGACGCGCCCGACGTGCTCGCGTGGGATGCGCGCTCGCAGCGCTATGTCGCGACGGTCGCCGGCAAGAGGGCTGGCTGATGCGAGCTCGCGGTCGCTGGTCGTGTGGCTCGGCCGTCAAAGTGGGAGGTAGCGATGCGTCTTGGAAACGTCTGGCAGCTCGTCATGATTCTCGTACTCGTCGGCTGCCACGCCGCGCCGACACCTGTCGTCGCGCCGACACCGGCGGTCGCTCAGCCGATACCGGGCGGGGAGCCGAACGCCGCCACGAATCACGGATGCGACGAAGTGTCATGCAAGACCCGCGACTACGCGGGTGCGTGTTGCGCAAAGCTCGAGGCCGCCTCGAAGCCAGCTGATTGCAGGGCGACGATGCACGATGCGAATGACTCCGCGTGCCGTACGCAGTTTTGCGCGACACACGCCGATGATCCCGGCTGCGAGCTCGAGTAGTGGAGGGCGTCGACGGAGGCTGATCAGCTATCGCGCGCCCAAGCTCTAGCATGCGGTCCCCACGTCTTCGCGCCGCCGTAGTATCCTGGGTGGAAGGCATGGCGACGCAGGGCAACGTTCTCGTGGTCGACGACGAGCCGCTCGTGCTCGCGGCGTACACGCGGAGCCTCAAGCGGCACTGGAACGTCGTGACCGCGACCGATATCGCGAGCGCGAAGCGATGCATCAGCGAGGTGAAGCCGGATCTCGCGATCGTCGACATGTGGCTCGGCGCCGCGAGCGGGCTCGAGCTGATCCAGGCGATCAAGGCCGAGCGGCCGGATGCGAAGGTCGCGATCATCTCCGGCTACATGTCGATCGACGCGGCGGTGACCGCGACCAAGCTCGGCGCCGATGCCGCCGTGGCCAAGCCCGTGGCGCCGGCGGACGTGCTCGCGCGGCTCGCGCACGGGGTACCGGTGGTCGAGAACGAGCCTCCGGTCTCGTTGGCTCGCGCCGAGTACGAGCTGATCGCGCGCACGCTGGCGGACTCGAACCACAACGTGTCGCGCGCCGCGAGGCGCCTGGGGATTCATCGCCACACGCTCCAGCGCAAGCTCAAGCGCACGCCGCCCAAGTCCTGACGGACTCACACCCGGCCGGGTAACCGCATGACGAAGCACGGGCCTTCGGCGGTGGCTTCGTACTCGATCCGGCCGCCGTGCGCTTCGGCGATCAGCCGGCAGAAGTACAGCCCCATGCCGCGCTTGCCGCCTTTGCCTTGGACGTACTTGCCGAACAGGTTCGGCCGGATCGGCTCGGGCACTTGCGGCCCGGTGTTCGCGACCCGGAGCGTGACGCTGCCGTCGTCCTGGTCGTGCCACACCTCGGCGCTGATCGTGATCCGGCCCCCGCTGTTGCAGTAGCGCGCGGCATTACCGACGAGGTTGTGGAGCACGCGTTCGACGAGGCTCGCGTCGTATCGGCCTTCGAGCTCCATGGCGCAGTCGATGTCGAGCTCCACGCCGCGCGCGATCGAAGGTCGAGCGACATCGACGACCGACTCGATGAGCGGGCGGACGTTCGCCTTGCGAACGATCAGCTTGACCGCGGCGTCTTCGAACCGCGCGATGTCGACGAAGTTGGCGACCAGCCCGGACATCCGGCGCACCGAACGCAAGGTCGCCGCGAGCGCGTCCTTCACGTCGGGGTCGGCGGCTTCGAACACCTCGAGCAGGTGCGTCAGGTTGCTGAGCGACACGGCCAGGCCGTTGTTGAGATCGTGCGCGAGCAGAGCGCTCGCTTCCTGTCCGTAGACCAGCCGGCGCTCGGTGGCTTCCTTCTCGAGTCGAACCGCGACAAACGCGCGCTGCGTGCGGATCGCCGCGGCGATGCGGCGCCGGATCTCGGCGATGCCGACCGGCTTGAGCACGTAGTCGTCGGTCCCCGCGTCGAATGCGGCGACGCGGCTGTGCTCGTCGTCGTGCCCGGTCAGCACGATGATGTGGACCGATGGACCCTGGAGCTGCTTGAGGTGGCGGACGACGTCCGAGCCACTGACCGTCGGCATCGACAGATCGACGATCGCGACGTCGGGAGGCGTGACCGTCGCTTGCTCGATCGCGCCGGCCGCATCGGTCGCGGTCACGACTTGATAGCCGGCGGTCGCGAGGCCGCTCGCCATCTGCCGGCACACGCGTTCGTCGTCGTCGACGACCAGCACGCGCACCGACCCCGGTTCGAAGCCAACCTCTCCCTTCCCGCCCGTTTCAAGCATGCGTGTTAGTATCGCCCTCGCGAACTTTGCAATGCAAGCGATTGGAAGAAACGCGAGTCCAGGTGCCGATCCGATCCGACTGGCGGAGGTCGTCCTCGCCGCTGCGGTTCGCGCTTCGGCCGACGCGGTGTACCTCGAGCCGCTCGCCGGCAACGAGACCTCGTACGCGATCGCGTTCGAGCGCGGGCAGCAAGTCGTCGCGACGGTAACGGTCGATGCGTCGGTCGGCTCCGCGGCGATCGCGCGCCTGGCCTTTGTCGCCCAGCTCGATCTATCCGCGAGTCACGCCACGAGCGCGGTCGTGCCCGTCCGTTCCGGCGATCGGCACGCGGACGTCGTGATCACGATCCGACCCGGCGATGGCCTGCGCGCCGACCTGATGGTCGTCACGAAGGCGCGCTCGGCGAAGCCCGGCGACCACGGCCCGGTCGAGATCGGCGACGTGATCGCGAACTACCGGATCCTCGCGCAGCTCGGCGAGGGCGGCATGGGCACGGTCTACGAGGTCGAGCACGTCGTGCTCGGGCGCAAGTACGCACTCAAGGTGCTGCGCGCGAAGGTCGTCGAGTACGAAGCGACCGCGGCGCAGCGCTTCGTGCGCGAGGCGCGTGCGGCGGCGCGGGTCCGCCATCCCAGCATCGTCGACGTGTTCGACTTCGGCCACTTCCCCGACGGGCGGCCATTCTTCGTGATGGAGATGCTCGAAGGCCAGAGCCTGGCCGATCACATCGACGACGGTGCGGTGGATCCGGCGACGGTCGTCGCGATCGCGCGTCAGCTCGCGGGTGCGCTCGCGGCGGTGCACGAGCGCGGCGTGATCCACGCGGACGTCACGCCGTCGAACGTGCTCGTCGTTTCGTGGGATCCGGATCCGGTCCACGTCAAGCTCGTCGACTTCGGGCTGGCCGCGATCGCTGGCGAGACGTTCGCCGACGAAAATCCCGACTTCGTGCTCGGCACGCCGTCGTACATCTCGCCCGAACAGCTGCGCGGCCTCGCCGCGACCGACCGCTCCGATCAGTACAGCCTCGGCATCGTGCTGTACGAGTTGCTCGCCGGCCGCCCGCCGTTCACCGACGTCGACCTTCGCAAGCTGTGCATGATGCACCTCAACGCGCCGGTCCCTCCGCTCGCGAGCTCGCACGGCCCGATTCCGCCGAAGCTCGTCGACGTGGTCATGACGTGTTTGCAGAAATCACCGCAGGCGCGGTTCCCCGGCATGCGCGCGATGATCGCGGCGCTCGACGAGGTCGAGCGGCTGACCGACCGCCGGGGTTGGCGGCGATGGTTGACGAGCTGAGGCTACGATGGAGAAGCCGCTCATTGTGTGCATAGACGACGACGAAGCGATGCTCGGCGGGATCGCGCGATCGTTGCGGCGAGAGCCTAGCTTCGACGTGCGCACCAGCGAAGATCCGATCGAGGTGCTCGGTTGGATCGCGAACGAGTCGGTCGCGGTGCTGGTGTCGGACTACGACATGCCGGCGATGACCGGTGCGCAGCTCGCCGCCAAGGCGAAGGTGCTCCGCCCCGAGACCGTGCGGATCTTGTTGACCGGGCAGCGAACGCTCGAGACCGCGATCGACGGGATCAACCAGGGTGAGATCTTTCGCTTCATCAACAAGCCGTTCGATCCGGGCGGCCTGCGCAAGTCGGTGCTCGAAGCGGTCGAGCGCCATCGCGAGCTCGTGGCGCTCTCCGGTGATCGGCAACGGCGCGAGCGCCGCGAAGCGCTGCGCGCCGCGCTCGAAGCGGAGTATCCGGGCATCTCGTCGGTGCCACAAAACGGGACACTCGACGTGACGATCGATCCGTGGAGCGAAGCGACGGCGATGGGCCTCGTCGCGCTCGATCGCAAGCTCGAGAGCTAAGCATGTAAGATGCCGCCACTTGGGATGGGGACCGGGGACACAACCACTCGCGAGCCGATGCTCGTGACCCGAGTCGGCGGGTTGCTGTGCGCGCTGCCCATCGGCCACGTCGTGGAGACGATGCGCCCGCTGCCGATCGAGCCGCTCGCGGCGATCGGTCCGGAGCTCGCGTTCGTGTCCGGGGTCGCGGTCGTTCGCGGCGCGCCGATCCCGGTGGTGGACGCGGCGCGACTGCTCGACCAGCCCGCCGGCGCGCAGAATCGGTTCGTGATCGTGCGAACGAGCTCTCCAGGCGGCGACGCGCGGGTCGCCCTGTGGGTCGACACCGTCCTCGACGTCAGGGCGTTCGAGCGCGCGGCGATCGCGGAGCTGCCACCGCTGCTCCACGGCGCGAATCGCGACATCGTGTCGGCGATCGGTACGGTCGACCGCGCGTTGCTCGTCGTGCTCGACGCCGGGCGCGTCGTCCCCGAGGCCTGGCAAGCGATCCGACGGAGCGACGGGTGACCGCCGACGAGCTCGCTCATTTCGTCCGGCTCGCCGAGGCGAGCTTCGGGCTTCGCGTCGACGATCGGCCGGGGCACATGGCCGAGCTGTGCTTGCGTCGCGCCGGCTCTCACCGAGAGTCGGTGGCGCAGTATCTCGCGCGCGTCGATGCCGGCGATCCATCCGAATTGCGAGCGCTCGCGACCGAGCTGACGGTCGGCGAGACCTACTTTTTTCGCCACGCCGAACAGTTTCACGCGTTCGCAGACGTGGCGTTGCCCGAACGAACCCGAGCCCGCGCTCGCGTGCGCGTGCTCTCGGCCGGATGCTCGTCCGGCGAGGAGGCGTACACGATGGCGATGCTCGTGCGCGATCGCGTCGCCGAGCCGAACCGCGTCGCGATCCACGCCGTCGACATCAATCCATCTGCGCTCGAGCGCGCGGCCCGCGGCCGCTACTCGCGCTGGGCTCTGCGCGCCACCCCGCCCGAGCTCGAGCAGCGGTGGTTCCATACCGAGGGTCGCGACGTCATGCTGTCGCCCAACTTGCGCGGGGCGGTCGCGTTCGACGAGCGCAACCTGATCGACGAGGGTGAGCTGTGGGCACCCGGAACGTGGGACATCGTGTTTTGTCGCAACGTGCTGATGTACTTCACCGAGCCCTGCGCCCAGCTCGTGATCGACCGCTTCACGCGCGCGTTGGCGCCGGGCGGATATCTGTTCCTCGGGCACGCCGAGACGTTGCGCGGCCGGTCCGACGATTTCGAGCTATGCCACACCCACGGCACGTTCTACTACCAGCGCCAGCCGGGAACGCAGGTCGCGTCGACGACGGTGGGCGTCGAGCGTACGGCCGGGGTCGAGCTGCCGCTCACACCGGATGTCGCGTGGTACGAGGGCATCCACGCGGCGACCCGACGCGTCCACTCGATCGTCGACGACGCCCTCGCGGCGACACCCGCGCCCGCCGCCGATCCTGCGATCGCGTCGGCGCGTGACGCGGAGCTCGGCGGGATTCGCGATCTGTTCGGGCAAGAGCGCTTTGCCGAGGCGCTCGCCCGACTGGCCACGTTGCCCGCGGCGCTCGTGCGCGATCCTGCGGTGGTGATGCTGCGCGCGCTCGTGCTCACGCACGCCGGTCGGCTCGGCGAAGCGGAGACGGCGTGTCGCGAGCTGCTCGCCGCCGAGCCCACGAGCGCAGCCGGCCACTATTTGTTCGCACTGTGCCGCGAGAGCGCGGGCGACACCGCGGCCGCCGCGGATCATGCGCGGCGGGCGAGCGAGCTCGATGCGAGCTTCGCGATGGCTCGCGTCCAGCTGGGATTGCTCGCGCGGCGTGCCGGCCGTCGCGACGACGCCGCGAAGGAGCTCGCGCACGCGGTCGCGCTGCTCGAGCGCGAAGACCCGGCGCGCCTCGCCTTGTTCGGCGGAGGGTTCGGTCGCCAGGCCCTGATCGCGCTGTGCCGTTCGGAGCTGGCTGCAACCGGAGGTCGCGATGAGCGATGACCGGGCGACCGCGATGCGCGCGCAGTTCGACCGCGCGTTCGCCGAGCCGCCCAGGCCGAGCGCGCCGACGATGCGTGACTATCTCCTGGTCCGGATCGATGGACAGCCTCACGCGGTCGCGATGAACGAGATCGCGTCGCTGCACGCCGATCTTCGCGTGGCGCGCGTCCCGACGCCTGCTCCCGAGCTCTTGGGTGTCGCCGCGGTGCGCGCCGCACTCGTACCGGTCTACGACCTGCGCCTCGCGCTCGGTGCATCGGCCACCGCGGTCCCGCGCTGGGTCGTGCTCGTCCGCGGTGCGGCCGCCGGCTTCGCCTTCGACGGGTTCGACGGTCACGCCCGCTCGGACCAGCAGCAAGACCAGGCCGCCGCGAAGATCGTCGCGTTCGGAGGGCGAGCTCATTCGCTCGTCGCGCTCCGCGAGCTACTCGGGTCGATTCAAGCGCGCTGGATGAATTCGGTGGATCGCCGCGGGGCGATCGAGGAGACATGACATGTTTCGGAACTGGACGTTTGGTCGCAAAGTCGGTGCAGGGTTCGCGGTCGCGGCTATCGCGCTCGCGGTCATCGCGGTCACCGGCTACCGCAGCGCGAAGTCATTGATCGCGAACGACGAGCTCGTCGAGCGCACCCAGCAGGTCCGCCGTCAGATCGCGGAGGTGCTCACCCAGATGGATAACGCCGAGACCGGCCAGCGCGGCTACGTGATCACCGCGCAGGATTCGTTCCTCGCACCGTATACCGCCGGAACCGCGGCGGTGAAGTCCGTGGTCGAGGAGCTGCGACGGTTGACGAGCGACAACCCGAACCAACAGGCGAGACTCGATCGCCTACAGCCGCTCATCCAGCGCAAGCTCGACGAGCTGCAGTCGGTCATCGATACGCGGAAGGCGTCGGGGCTCGAAGCGGCGGCGACCACCGTGTCCGCGGGTGAAGGCAAGCGCACCATGGATGACGTGCGCAGCATCCTCGACGACATGGACCGGGAGGAGGTGACGCTGCTCGACACCCGACGTCACGAGGCCGAGTCGAGCACCGAGCTCACGACCATCGTGATCGAATGGGGCAGCGGCCTGGCGATCGCGCTGACGATCCTGGTCGGTTGGCTGATCACGAGCTCGCTGTCGAAGCAGGTCGGAACTGCGGTCCGCCACATCCAGAGCTCTTCGACAGAGCTCCAGGCCGCCGCGAACCAACAGGCGAGCGGCTCGCGCGAGCAATCGACTGCGATGACCGAGATCGCGACGACGATCAGCGAGTTGCTCGCGACGTCCCGGCAGATCGCGGAGAGCGCGCAACGGGTGTCGCAGATCGCAGGGCAGACCGCCGGTTCGGCTCGCGCGGGCGATGCGACAGTCGGCAAAGGCAACGAAGCGATCGCGACCGTCCGGCGTCAGGTCGACCTCATCGTCGGCCACATGCTCGATCTCGGGAAGAAGTCGCAGCAGGTCGGTGCCGTGCTCGATATCGTCGCGGAGCTCGCCGAACAAACGAACATCCTCGCGATCAACGCGACGATCGAGGCGGCCGGTGCCGGAGAAGTCGGTCGCCGGTTCGGCGTCGTCGCCGACGAGATCCGCAAGCTCGCCGATCGCGTGGCCGGCTCGACCAAGGAGATCCGCACGATGGTCGAGGACGTGCGCAGCGCCGTCAACACGACGGTGATGGCGACCGAGTCGGGTAGCAAGGCCGTCGACCTCGGAGGCACGCAGGTGTCCGAGATGGCGGTCGCGTTCCGGCAGATCGCGAGCCTCGTCGGGACGACGACCGACGCGGCCCGAGAGATCGAGCTGTCGACCAAACAGCAAGCGACCGCGGTCGAGCAGGTCAACATCGCGATCACGAACGTCGCGCAAGCGACACGGGAGAACGAAGCGAGCGCGTCGCAGACGCTGCAGACGTCATCACAGCTCGCCCAGCTATCGAGCGAGCTCATGAAGATCGTGCAGGCGACGGCTGGCTGATGGCCTCGGACCCGTACAAGTACTTCCGGATCGAAGCGCACGACCTCGTCGATCAGCTCGGCAAGGGGCTGCTCGATCTCGAGAAGCGCGGCGATGCCGAGCTCGTCGCTCGCCTGTTGCGCCTGGCCCACACGCTCAAGGGTGCGGCGCGAATCGTCAAGCACCGCGAGCTCGCGGACCTCGCGCATGCGGTCGAGGACGCGCTCGCACCGTTGCGCGATCACCCGGTTCCTCAGCGCGCGGACGCGGCGTTCGCGCTCGTCGATCGCATGGCGGCACAGGTCGCCTCGCTCCCTGCACCGCAAGGCGGGACCGCGGCGCAGCCACCGTCGGCGGCGCCCGCACCGGTCGATACCGCACCGACGCTGCCGCGCGCCGATGCGTCGGCGATCGACGAGGTGCTCGGCGGCCTCGCCGAGGCTCACGCCCTGCTCGGTCGACTGCGAGCCGACCGCGACCCGGCGACGGTCGCCCAGCGCATCGAGCATCTCGACCGCGAGCTCGGCAACGTGCGACACGACGTCGAGCGGCTCCGCCTGCTCCCCGCGAGCTCGGTGTTCACCTCGCTCGAACGAACCGCGCGAGATAGCGCGCTGGCCGCGGGCAAGCGTGTCGAGTTCTCGGGCAAGAACGGAGAGGTTCGGCTCGACGCGCACGTGCTCAGCGTCCTGCACGGTGCGCTCGTCCAGCTCGTGCGCAATGCGGTCGCCCATGGCATCGAGGCCCCGGCCGGGCGTGGCTCCGCCGGCAAGGCCGTTGAAGGGAGAGTCGAGATCAGCTTCGAGCTCCGCGGCGGCCGCGTCGTCGTCACGTGCAGCGACGACGGGCGCGGGATCGACGTCGGTGCAGTGCGACGCGCGATGACGGCGCGGGGCGTGGCCGGGGTGAAGCAGATGAGCGACGACGAGCTCCTGCGGCTGCTGCTGCGCGGCGGAATCACGACCGCGACCGAGGTCAGCGAGCACGCCGGCCGAGGAATCGGGCTCGACGTGGTGCACGAGGCTGCCCGCGAAGTTGGCGGTGAGGTGACGGCGCGGACTACCGCAGGCGTCGGAACGACGATCACGATCTCGACCCCGGCGTCCCTCGCCGCGGTCGCGGTGCTCGCGGTGGAGGCGGGTGGCCAGGTCGCCGCGATCCCTCACGCCGCGATCCGGCGCGTCCTGCATCTCGCCTCCGATACCGTGACCCTCACGTCCGAAGGCTCGTGCGTCGCGTACGAGTCGACCACGATCCCGTTCGCGCTGCTCGGCCCGTTGCTCGGCGCGCGCGGCGAGCCCGGCCGCGCGATGGTGGTGCTCGACGGCGGCGGCGGGTTGATCGCGCTCGGCGTGGACCGTACGCTCGGGATCGAGGAGTCCGTCGTGCGAGCGCTGGCGTCCGAGGTCCCCGTCGATCCGATCGTGTGGGGCATCGCGCTCGATGCCGAGGGCCATCCGCGCGCGGTGCTCGATCCGATCGCGCTTGCCGCCGCGGCGCGACGGGCCCCCGTCGAGCTCGGGCCCGCGGTCGCGCGCGCACTTCCGATCCTCGTGGTCGACGACTCGCTCACCACGCGCATGCTCGAGCAGAGCATCCTCGAATCGGCCGGTTACGCGGTCGAGGTCGCGACCTCGGGAGAGGAAGCGCTGGAGCGGCTGTCTCGAAATTCCTACGCGCTGCTGCTCGTCGATGTCGAGATGCCGGGCATGGACGGGTTCACGCTGATCGCCGAGCTGCGCTCGAGGCGCGAGCTCGCCGGGATCCCCGCGATCCTCGTGACGTCGCGCAACGCGCCGGAGGACCGCAGACGCGGCGTGACGGTCGGTGCACAGGGCTACGTCGTGAAGAGTGACTTCGATCAAGTGGCGCTGCTCGCGATGATCGACCGGTTGGTGCACACGTGATCCGGGTGCTCGTCGTCGATGACTCGGCCACGGTGCGTGCGCGCCTCGTCGAGATCCTCGGCACCGCGTCGGACATCGAGGTGGTCGGCGAGGCCAGCGACGGCCGACGCGCCGTCGAGCTCACCGCCGCGCTGCGGCCCGACGTCGTGACGCTCGATCTCGCGCTTCCCGAAATGAACGGGTTCGCCGCGACCGAGCAGATCATGGCGCATCATCCGACGCCGATCTTGATCGTCTCGGCGTCGTTCAACCGGGGCGAGCTGTTCGACACCTACGAGGCGCTCGCGGCCGGGGCGGTCGACGTGCTCGAGAAGCCGGGGGATGACGACGACGAGTGGGAGCAGCGGTTCTTGTCGGCGGTGCGCATGGTCGCGAAGATCCGAGTGATCACCCATCCGCGCGCCCGGCTCGCGCCCTATGGCCGTGGCACGGTGCGCACGATCCCGCCGCCCGCGATCGGAGCAGCCCGGCGACCGGAGCTGATCGCGTTGGGCGCCTCGACCGGAGGGCCGGCCGCCCTCGCCGAGGTGATCGCTGCGATCCCGCGGGGAGTGCTCACACCGATCGTCGTCGTGCTTCATATCGGAGCGCCGTTCGCGACCGCGTTCGCGGACTGGTTGAGCGAACGCACGTCGCGGCGGACACGTGTCGTCGCCGATGGCGATGTGATCGAGGCGCAGGCGGGCCAGCTGTGGTTCGCACCTCCCGACCGCCACCTCGTGATCGAAGGGCGCCGGCTGCGCCTCGATTCGGGACCCGAGCGCCATCACTGCCGTCCGTCGATCGACGTGCTGTTCGAATCGATCGCGGCGTCCTACGCGGATCGCGCGGCCGGGTGCCTGCTCACCGGGATGGGGCGCGATGGCGCCGCGGGCCTGCTCGCGATCCGACGCGCAGGTGGGTTCACGATCGCGCAAGACGAAGCGACCTCGATCGTCTACGGCATGCCGCGGGAGGCCGCGCTCCTCGGCGCCGCCCAGCAGGTGCTGCCTTTGCACGAGATCGGTCCGGCGATCGCGAGACTGACCGAGCTTCGCGAGGTCGAGCGATGACCACGATCCTGGTCGTCGACGACAGTCTGACGGTGCGGATGGATCTCGCGGAGTCGCTGGAGGCGGCGGGGTTCGCCGCGATCCCGGTCGGTACCCTCGGCGAAGCGCGCGTCGCGCTCGCGGCGCAGCCGATCGCGGCCGCGATTCTCGATGTCCGGCTGCCCGATGGCGACGGCGTCACCCTGCTGTCCGAGATCCGGACGAACCCGAGCCTCGCCGCCCTCCCGGTGCTTCTGCTGTCGACCGAAGCGGAGGTCAAGGATCGAATTCGCGGTCTTCGTACCGGTGCGAACGACTACGTCGGTAAGCCCTACGACACGACGTTCCTCGTCGCGCGGATTCGGGAGCTCGTGTCGAGCGACCGCACCGCGCCCGAGCGACTCGTGTTGGTGATCGACGACAGCCCGACCTACCGGACGACGCTGTCCGAAGCCCTGACCGGCGCGGGATACACGACGGTCAGCGCGAGCAGCGGACCCGAAGGGCTACGTCTCGCCGCTGCGCGCAAGCCCGCCGTGATCGTCGTCGACGGTTTCATGCCCGAGATGGATGGCTCCTCGGTCGTCCGCCGGATCCGCCTCGACCCCGGGCTGCGGACCACTCCATGCGTCCTGCTCACCGGCTCGGAAGACGAAGACGCCGAGCTGCGTGCGCTGGACGCCGGCGCTGATGCGTTCGTGCGCAAGGAGTCCGACCTCGACGTGATCCTCGCGCGTGTCGGTGCAGTGTTGCGCGCGGCCTCGGGCGAGCAGTACGCGGGCGCGACGAGCTCGCTCGGCCCGAAGCGGATCCTCGCGATCGACGACAGCCCGACGTATCTCAACGAGCTGGGCGATCAGCTGCGCGATGAAGGCTACGACGTCGTCTTGGCCGGCTCGGGCGAGGAGGCGATCGAGTTGCTCGCGGTCCAGCAAGTCGACTGCATCCTGCTCGACCGGATGATGCCCGGTCTGTCTGGAGCGGATACTTGCAGGCGGATCAAGAGCGCGCCGATCGTTCGCGACATTCCGCTCGTGATGCTGACCGCGCTCGATGGGCGCGATGCGATGATCGACGGGCTCGCCGACGGTGCGGACGACTTCATCTCGAAGTCGAGCGGACTCGACGTCCTGAAAGCTCGGGTCCAAGCCCAGATCCGCCGAAAACAGTTCGAGGACGAGCACCGGCGCATCCGAGAACAGTTGCTGCGCAGCGAGCACGAAGCCGAAGAAGCCCGAGCGGCACGGGAGCTCGCGGAGACCCGCGCGGCGATGGCCGAACGGCTCGAGCACGCGAACGTCGAGCTGCAGGCGACGAACCGCGAGCTCGAGGCGTTCAGCTACTCGGTGTCGCACGATCTGCAGGCTCCGCTGCGCTCGATCAACGGGTTCTCGACCATCCTCGTCGAGGACTATGCCGACCGGCTCGACGACACCGGGCGCGCGCATCTCCGGCGGATCGTCGATGCCACGGAGCGGATGACCGCGATGATCGCGGATCTGCTGCGGCTGTCGCGGGTGGCATCGGGAGAGCTGCGAAGAGAGACGGTCGACCTCAGCGCGCTCGTACGGTCGATCCTCGCCGAGCTCGCCGGTCGCGACGCGGATCGCCGCGTCGAGCTCGAGGTCACCGCCGGCGTGATCGTCCGCGGCGATCCCGGGCTGTTGCGAACGGCGTTAGAGAACCTGCTCGGCAACGCGTGGAAGTTCACCGGCAAGCGCGACCGCGGGCGGATCGAGTTCGGCACCGCGCTGCGCGACGGCCAGCGCATCTACTTCGTCCGCGACAATGGCGCCGGGTTCAAGATGCAGTCTGCAGACCTGCTGTTCCGTCCGTTCCAACGACTTCACACTGCGGCGGACTTCGAGGGGACCGGCGTCGGGCTCGCGACCGTGCAGAGGGTGATCGCGCGTCACGGAGGTCGCATCTGGGCCGAAGCCGAGCCCGAGGTAGGAGCAACGTTCTTCTTCGTGATCTGAGGCTCGACGAGCGACTATAATGGCCGAGTCATATGGGTGAGGGGGGATTGACGGCACGGAACGTAAGGATCCTGTTCGTCGAGGATTCGGAAGACGACGCGCTCCTGCTCATCCGCGAGCTGACGCGCGGCGGATACGCGGTCGATTCGCAGCGCGTTCACGCCGAGGACACGCTGCGCGATGCGTTGCGGCAACCGTGGGACGTCGTGATCTCGGACTTCTCGATGCCAGACTTCTCCGGGCTTCAGGCGTTCGAGATCCTCCGCGCGGTAGCACCCGAGCTTCCGGTGATCTTCGTCTCGGGCGTCCTCGGCGAGGAGCGCGCCGTGGAAGCGATGCGACTCGGGGCGCGGGACTACTTCGTGAAGGGCAAGATCAGCCGGCTGTGCGCCGCGGTCGGCCGAGAGCTCGGAGAAGCCGACAACCTCCGAAAGCGCCTCGAGGCGGAGCGCGCGCTCGCGCGGGAAGAGCGCCGCTATCGCAGCATCTTCGAGTCGGCGTCGGTCGGGATCATCGAGATCGACCTCGCGAGCATCGGGATCATGATCGATGCGATTCCGCCGGAACATCGAACGGACGTACGCGCGTGGCTGCGCTCGAGCGCCGATTCCGTCGGCCGGGCGGCTCGCCAGATCCGCGTGGTCGCGGCGAATCGGGCCGCGAAAGGGATGTTCGCGGTGGCCACGCTCGACCAGCTGAGCGCGTTCATCGCCGGTCGCGCGGCGGGGTCGAGCAGCGTGTGGGATCCGCTGCTCGAAGCGATCGCGCTCGGCAAGACCTCGTTCGAACGCGAGGTCGAGATCGAGACCCCGGACAAGCACGTCGTCAACGTGCTGCTGTCCGCAACGCTCCCCGACGACCACGCGGATCTCGGGAACGTCGTGTTCGCGATCGTCGATCTCGCCGAACGCCGGCGGCTCGAAAACCAGATGCGGGCCGTGCAGCGGATGGAGTCCGTCGGCCGGCTCGCCGGCGGGATCGCTCACGACTTCAACAACATCCTCGCCGTGGTCACGACCTATGCGGGCTTCGTGGCCGAAGACAACGGCCTGAGCGAACGCGCTCGCGAAGATGTCGCCGCGATCATCGGAGCGGCGAAGCGCGCGGCCACCCTGACTCAGCAGCTGCTCGCGTTCAGTCGTCGCCAGCGGCAGCATCCCGTGGTGCTCGACTTGAACGCGACGGTGCGCGGCTTTCACCTGATGATCCGACGCGTCGTCGGTGAGGACGTCCACCTCGCGCTTCACCTCGGCGATCGCCTCGGTCATATCCGTGCGGATCCGAGTCAGCTCGAACAGGTGCTGCTGAACTTGGTCGTCAATGCCCGCGACGCGATGCCGACCGGCGGGCGGCTCACGCTGGAGACCGCGAACGCCGAGCTCGGAGCCGACTACGGCCTCGACAAGCTCGCCGAGGTTCCACCGGGGAGCTACGTCTCGTTGACGGTCAGCGATTCCGGCACCGGCATGGACGAGGCCACGCGGTCGCGCGCCTTCGAGCCGTTCTTCACGACCAAGGCCGCAGGTAAGGGGACGGGTCTCGGCCTCTCGACGGTCTACGGCATCGTGAAGCAGACCGGTGGCTTCGTGTGGATCTATAGCGAGCCCGGTCACGGTACCGCGTTCAAGATCTACTTCCCACGAACCGAAGAGGCGCATCGGACGGTCGCGAAGCCGGCGTCGGTCTCGGTCGTCGACGGTACGGAGACCATCGTGCTCGCGGAGGACGAGGTCCAGGTCCGGCGTGCGCTCCGCCGGATCCTCGAGAAGCACGGCTATCAAGTCCTCGAAGCGTTAGATCCGGCGCACGCGTTGCGGCTGTGCGAGGAACACCCCGGGCCCATCGACCTGCTGCTGACCGACGTGGTGATGCCGAACATGAGCGGTAGCGAGCTCGCCGAGGGTGCGCGCGCGCTGCGCCCGCAGCTCAAGACGGTGTTCATGTCGGGCTACACGGCCACCGCGATCGTCGACCACGGCATGTTGGGCGCCGACGAGGCCTACCTGACCAAGCCGTTCACGCGAGACGAATTGCTGCAGCGCCTGCGCGAGGTGCTGGACAAGGGCGACCCGACGAGGTCGTGATCGCGGCTCGGCGTCGGTGCCACAAAACGGGACATGTGGTCGGGCGGCGACCATCGCGCTTTACGTTTCTTCACATCGGTCGCGGCCACTCTCACTGGAACCCAACGCAGCGCCGACTCCTCCGGACGGTGGAACGTGAGAGGCTGAGGTCATGTTTCACGCGGGTTGGGGCAGGGACTCGCGTTGAGGTTCACGCTTCGCTTCAAGCTGTTCGCGATCGTCGCGGTGTCGGCGGTCGCGCT
This sequence comes from uncultured delta proteobacterium, assembly GCA_963848295.1. Taxonomy (GTDB): domain Bacteria; phylum Myxococcota_A; class Polyangia; order Haliangiales; family Haliangiaceae; genus JABFXX01. The sequence goes on from CAWKDB010000010.1 coordinate 3,531,639, forward strand.
GATCGTGTCGACGATCTCGAGCAGCGTCTCGGAACGTGCGGTCGAGGCTCAGGTCGACAGCATCCGCGACACCTATCTTCCAAAGATCCGGCTGCGGCCCGAGCTCGAGAATGCGTTCGAGCATTGCGTCCGGACCATCCAGGGTGCGGCCGAGGCCGCCGACGCGGACTTGCTCGTCCCGGCGTCGGGTGATCGCGAAGCCGTCCTCCGGCTGATCGATACGCGCGATGCGATGACGGTCGGGCAGAGCGCGGCGCTGAGGCTCGCATTCGACGACTACTTCGACTCGGCGATGAGCGTGTCGCGCCGGATGATCGCGGGCGAATCGGCGAGCGCGGTGGCACCGCAGGCGCAAGACATGCTGGCGAAGCGCAAGCGGTTCGAGAGCCTCATCGGTCAGACCACGGCGTTCGACGAGCACGCGCTCGACGAAGCCTTCGCCGCCACGAAAGCGGAGCAGAAGACGGCGATGGTCATCCGGCTCGTGGTCGGCGGCGTCTGCCTCGCCGCGATGCTCGCGCTGTCGCTGTGGATCGGCAGCGCGTTGTTCGCGAACCTCGGCGCGCTCGTGGCCGGGTTCGAGCGCTTCGGTCGCAAGGAGTTCGCGACGCCGATCGCTCCGACGAGCCAGGACGAGCTGAGCGAGGTCGCGACCCAAGCGAACCGGATGGCCGACGAGCTGTTCCGACTCGATCTCGAACGCGCACAGAGTGAGTGGGTGAAGACCGGCCTCGCCGGGTTGAGCGACGAGCTTCGAGGCGAGCTCGATCCTCAGGAAGTTGCAGATCGCACCGTCACCTACCTCGCGCGCTACGTCCAAGCGCCGGTCGGGGCCTTGTACTGCAAGTCGGTCGAAGGATCGTTCGAGCTGCTCGGCAGCTATGCGGTCCCGGAGGGTCATGCGCCCCGCGAGTTCGGAATCGGCCAAGGCCTCGTCGGTCAGGCGGCGACGCGCAGCAAGATCACGATCATCGAGGCTCCCGACGCGGCAAGTCTCCCGCTCCGATCCGGGCTGGTCGACACCAAGTCACGCGCGCTGGTCCTGATGCCGCTCGCGCGCGGAGCGGTGGTGTCGGGCGTGCTCGAGCTCGCCGCGATCCAACCCTGGCGCGAGCTCGACAGCGAGCTGCTGTCCTTGGCGAGCGAGATGATCGCGATCGCCTTGGAGGTCGCGGCGGCGCGCGCATCGACGAAGGCGTTGCTCGATCAGACGAGGCAACAGGCGCGGGAGCTGGAGCTCGCCGGTGCGACGCTCGAACAGCGAGCGACCGAGCTCGCGAGGGCCAGCGCCTACAAGTCTCAGTTCCTGGCCAACATGTCGCACGAGCTGCGAACCCCGCTGAACGCGATCATCGGCTTCTCCGAGCTCATGTACGACGGCTCGGTCCCGCTCGACGCCCAGACGACGCACGAATACCTAGGCGACATCCTGACCAGCGGTCGCCATCTGCTCCAGCTGATCAACGACGTGCTCGATCTCGCGAAGGTCGAGGCCGGCAAGCTCGAGTTCCAGCCCGAACCGCTCGAGCTATCTCGCGTGGTGCGCGAGGTGCTCGCGGTGTTGCGCACGACGAGCGCGAAACAACAAGTCGAGATCACGACCGAGCTCGATCCATCCGTCGATCGGCTCGTGCTGGATCCGGGACGGCTCAAGCAGGTCCTCTACAACTACATCTCGAACGCGCTCAAGTTCACGCCGCCGCGCGGTCGCGTGACCATTCGTGCGTCCGCCGAATCGACGGATCGCGTCCGCATCGAGGTCCAGGACACCGGGGTAGGGATCGCACCGGATGATGTCGGGCGGTTATTCGGCGAGTTCCAGCAGACCGACGAAGGCGCGCGCAGGCAGGGCGGGACCGGGCTCGGGCTCGCGCTGACGAAGCGGCTGGTCGAGGCTCAGGGTGGTGAGGTCGGCGTGCGCAGCACGGTCGGGATCGGGAGTACGTTCTTCGCGATCCTGCCTCGTGCGAGCGGAGCTCCGTCTCCCGCGCCGAGCACGCTCAAGGTCGTGCACGGCCGCGTCGGCGCGCCGACGATCCTCGTCGTCGAGGACGATCCCGTCGACCGCGACCGTCTCGTGGCCGCGCTGTCGAACGCCGGCTACGGTGTGGAGACCGTCGCGACCGGCGCGGAGGCCATCGACCGCGGCGCCACCCGCGCGTACGACGCCATCACGCTCGACTTGCTGTTGCCGGACATGAGCGGGCTCGACGTCCTGCACCGCCTGCGCGAGGGTCCGAACGGCAAGGTCCCGGTCATCGTCGTCACGGTCGTCGCCGAGCCCGGGAGCGTCGCGGGCTTCGAAGTGCACGACGTGCTCGCCAAGCCGTTGGCCGAGCCCGCGCTGCTGGCGTCCCTCCGCAGCGCCGGCGTACACGCCGAGGGCGGGCGCGCGATCGTGCTCGTCGTCGACGATGATCAAGCCTCGCTCAAGGTCATGGCCGCGTCGCTCGGCCGGCTCGGCTACCTCGCGGTGTGCGAGCAAGACCCGGTGCGCGGGCTGCGTGCCGCCACGGAAGAACCGCCGTCCGCGATCGTGCTGGACCTGTTGATGCCCGGGATGACCGGCTTCGAGTTCCTCGAGAAATTTCGCACCACCGATGCGGCGCGCAAGGTGCCGGTGATCGTGTGGACGAGCAAAGACCTCGCCGCGGAGGAGCTCGCTCGACTCCGCAGCGCGGCGCACGCCGTGATCTCCAAGGGTCACGACGGCACCGCGCGCGTGCTCGCGGAGCTCGCTGCCTCTCTCCCGCTACGGATCGCGAGGAGCTCGTGAGCGATGCGCCGGTCCACGTGTTGGTGGTCGACGACGTCGAGCTCAACCTCAAGCTCATCGCGGCGCTGTTGACCGCCAATGGTTTCGCGGTGCAGACCGCGACGTCGGCGGAGTCGGGGCTCGCGTTGCTCCAGGGCCAGCCGTTTCGCGTGCTGTTGATCGACCTCCGCCTCCCGGGCATGGATGGTCTCACGCTGACGCGCACGCTCCGCGCCGCCCCCGCATACCGCGACCTCGTGATCATCGCGGTCACCGCAAACGCGATGAAAGCCGACGAAGACAGCGCGATCGCGGCCGGCTGTGACGCGTTCGTGAGCAAGCCGATCAACACCCGCGGCTTGGTCCCGTTGGTCAAGGAGCTCCTCGCCAAGGGGCCGCGTCCATGACGCCGACGATCCTGCTGGTCGAAGACAACCCGATCACCACCAAGCTCGTCCGCTTCACGCTCGAGAGCGAGCGGTTCGTGGTCGTCGACGCTGGCGACGGCGCCACGGCCATCCGGTGCTTTCGCGAACAACCGCCGTCGTTGGTGCTCCTCGATCTGCTGCTGCCCGACTTCGACGGTTTCGAGCTGTTAAAGCTCCTCCGCGAGCTGCCGGGTGCGGCGGATGTCCCGTTCCTCGCGTTCTCCGGGATGCTGTCGAAGTACGACGAGCAACGCCTGTCCGAAGTGGGCTTCGACGATGTCGTGACCAAGCCGATCGAGCCATCGCGCCTCGTGCAGATCGTCAAGGGCCACCTGCCTTGGAGCGAGCCGATGCCGGTCGTCGTCACGACCTCGGCGACGAAGCTGTTGCTCCTCGCCGACGACGACGCGGTGCAACGCAAGATCGTCGCGCTCCGCTTGCAGCGTGCGGGGTTCCAGGTCGCGACCGCCTCGGACGGCCAGGACGCCCTCGAGAAAGCGCGAGCGCTCAAGCCGCACGCGATCGTCTCCGATGTCCTCATGCCGCGGCTCGATGGCTTCGGCCTGTGCATGGCGATCCGCAACGACCCAGGGCTCGCGCATACGCCGATCGTACTGATCAGCAACAGCTACCTCGATGCCGAGGACAAGACGCTCGCCCGCCGCGCCGGTGCCGACGAGATGTTGGTCCGGACTCCGGAGCTGCGCGACGTGATCGCGATCCTCAGCGCGGACCTGACAACCGCTGCGCGGACGCTGCGCACCCCCGTGCCGGTCAGCATCGACCCCGAGCTCGAACGCGAGCGGATTCGCCGCATGATGAATCAGCTCGAGCGCCAGGCTTCGCTTCACGCCGGGCTCAATCAGCGCTGCTCGTTGCTGTCCGCCGAGCTCTCGGTGTTGAGCGGGATCTCCGAGGCGGTCGCGACCGAGGACGATCTCGAAGGCGCGCTTCACCAGATCCTCGCGGCGTGTTTCGATGCCGGCGGAATCTCGCTCGGCACGTTGTACCTGACCTCGCCGGACGGCCTGCGCGGCGTACGGTTCGGAGTGATGGAGTCGTGGTCCGGCTCGGACATCGAGACGTTCTTCGGTCACCTCGAGATGCTCGAGGCCGCGATCTCGTCGCAGCGCCTGACCTGCGTCCCGTCGGAGGCGTTTCCCGAGGATCGCTATGCGACGCTGCTCGAGCGCACCGGCTCGAGATCGGTCGTGATCGCGCCGCTCGGCCACAAGGGACAGGCGCTCGGTGCACTCGTCACGATGGCGCGCTCGCTCGACGACCAGACCTCGGACCGCGTCGCGTTCTCTCAGGCGGTCGCCGGTCAGATCAGCCTGGCGCTCGCCCTCGCTCGCTCGTTCCAGGCCAAGCACGAGTCGGAGCGAACGGCGCGCGCGAACGCGACCGTGCTCCAGTCGATCCTCGACAGCATGGCCGAAGGGGTGATCGTCAGCGACGAGGCCGGAACGGTCACGCACTGGAACCACGCCGCGAACTCGATCCTCCGCCTGCCGGCAGACGTCATTCCGACGTCGGTCGTCGAACGCCCCGACTTTCCGATCGCCCGCGCGCTCCGTGGCGAGGCCGTCGATCGCGTCGAGCTCCGCCTCCACGACAAGGCGACGAACGAGGACAGCTGGCTCAGCGTCAGCGCCCGCCCGCTCGGCGATGATCCGCGCGTCGTGCACGGCGGGCTCGCCGTGTTTCGCGATGTGACGATCGAACGCGCGGCGAGCGCGCGCATGCTCGTGAACGAGCGGATGGCTTCGCTCGGGACGCTCGCGGCCGGCGTCGGGCACGAGATCAACAATCCGCTGATGGCCGTGCTCGGCAATCTCGAGATGGCGATCAACGACATCAAGCGCGCGCGACGCGAGGTCGGCGATCTCGAGGTCCTGAACGAGCTCGCCGAGGAGCTTCAGGATGCGCGCGAGGCCGCGGACCGGGTCCGCAGCATCGTCCGCGATCTCAAGTTGTTCTCGCGCACCGACGAGGAGACGTCCGGCGCGGTCGATGTCGAGCGCGTGATGGAGTCTTCGCTGCGCATGGTGTGGAACGAGATCAGGCATCGCGCGATGCTCGTGCGCGACTTCAAGCCGGTGCCGCAGGTCTTCGCGAGCGAATCCCGGCTCGGTCAGGTCCTGCTCAACTTGATCGTCAACGCCGCGCAGTCCATTCCCGAGGGCCGCGCGAATCAGAACGAGATCCGGGTCGGAACCTCGGTGATGGCCGACGGGCGCGTCCGGATCGAGGTGAGCGATACCGGCAGCGGAATGTCGCCGGAGGTCGCCGCGCAGATCTTCAACCCGTTCTTCACCACGAAGCCGATCGGCGTCGGGACCGGGCTCGGCCTGTCGATCTGTCACCAGCTGGTGAGCGCGCTCGGTGGCGAGATCATGCTCGACACCCAGCCCGGCGTCGGAACCACGTTCGCGGTGCTGTTGCACCCGATGGAGGCGCCGCAACCGCAGGCCACCGGCGGACCGATCGTGGCGCCGGCGCGCCGCCGCGGACAGGTCTTGATCATCGACGATGACGCCCTGGTCGCGAGCACGGTCCGCCGAGCACTCGGGCGAGACCACGACGTGATCGGCCTGAACGACCCGGTCGAGGCCGCACGCCGGATCGTGAACGGCGGCGCGTTCGACGTGATCTTCTGCGATCTGATGATGCCGAACGTCACCGGGATGGATCTGTACGAGCAGATCGCGAGGCTCGCACCGGGGCAGGCGGCTCGGATGATCTTCATGACCGGTGGAGCCTTCACGACCCAGGCGCAGGACTTTCTCGATACGACGCAGAACGCCTTCATCGAGAAACCGATCAGCCTCGAGAAGCTCCGCGATCTCGTGACTGCGCGGATCCGCGCGAACGACGAGGCCGATTCGTGATCGCGCCGCGCCCGACGCTGACCGAGCAAGACCGCGCCGCGTTGCGCGCCTACTGGAAGTTCTTCGCGCAGTTTCGCGCCGGCGTCATGGACGAGATCCGCCGGATCGCGCCGTCGATCGACGGACTCGATCGCGTCCTCGCGTTGTGCGACGACGCCAAGGACCTCAGCGCCGAGCATCGCGCGATCCACGAGGACGACTGGGCTCCGTTCGTCGACGAGCTCCACGCGCGAGGCACCGAGTACGCGCGCCGCGGGCTGCCGTACGCGGTGTGGTTCCGGCTCGCGAGCCTCGTGCGCGACCGCAACTTCGAGCTCCTTCACGAGCATCTCGGTGCGGCCGCGGACCGCGCGAGCGAGATCACGCGGGGCGTGAATCGGCTCTTCGATCTCGGGCTCGAGGCGGTCGGTCGCGCGTATTTCGAGGCCAAGGACCAGCTCGCGCGGGAAGCGCTCGTGCGTTCGGAGCAGCAGCTCCAGCACGCCCAGAAGCTGGATGCGCTCGGGCGGCTCGCCAGCGGTGTCGCCCATGACTTCAATAACATCATCGGCGTCGTCCAGCTCAGCGCGTGCATCCTCGAGGATACGCTCGACGTCACCGACGCTCGCCGAGCCGATGCGACCGAGATCCGGCTCGCGTCAGAACGGGCCGCGAAGCTCACGCAACAGCTCCTGGCCTTGAGCCGGCAGGGAGCAGTCGCGCCGAAGCCGGTGATGATCGACGAGCTGATCGATGGGTTTCTTCCGACGCTGCGCCGGCTCGTCGGTCGGGGAGTCGAGCTCGAGCTCGAGCCCGGCGGCGTCCCCGCGGTGATCGTCGATCCCGGCCAGCTCGAGCAGGTCGTGATGAACTTCGCGGTGAATGCTCGCGACGCGATGCAGGGCAAAGGTCGAGTCGTGATCGAGAGCTCGACCGTCGATCTCGACGGAGCTGGCGCGGCGATCCACGGTCTCGCGGCGGGGCGCTATGTCGTCGTCGCGGTCACCGACACCGGCCCGGGAGTCGACGCCGAGATCCAGAAGCGGATCTTCGAGCCGTTCTTCACGACCAAGGAGCTCGGCAAGGGCACGGGCTTGGGACTGTCGATCTCGCAGGGCATCATCGCGCAGGCCGGCGGGACGATCGAGGTCTACAGCGAGCTCGGTCACGGGACGACGTTCCGGATCTGGCTGCCGACCGCCTCGGACACCGTCGTCGTCTCCGTCGACGACCTCCCGGTCGCGCCGCGAAAGCTGCAGCCGGTCACGATCCTCTTCGTCGACGGTCAGAGCGAGTTGCGGAGCCTCGTCTCGCGTCTGCTCCAAGCGGACGACTGCACCGTGGTCCAAGCCGCCACCGGTGCGGAGGCCCGCGGCGCGTGCGTGACCCACGACGGAGTCATCGACGTCGCGGTGATCGATGTCGCGTTGGCCGACGGCCGCGGCGACCTGCTGATCCGCGGGCTGCGCGAGCTGAGGCCGAGCCTCAAGTTCATCCTGATGTCGGGGTTTCCGGCGAGCGCGCTCGGGCCCAGCGGCGACGCGCCGGTCGAGATCCTCGCGAAGCCGTTCACGCCGCAGAGGTTGCGCGACGTGATCGCCGCGGCGACGTCTGACGTGTGGCCGCGCCGACCCTCCGAGCCGAGTCTGCAGTCGCGCGTGTTGATCGCGGACGACGATCCGGCCCTGCGCAGGATGCTCACGCGGCTGCTCAAGCGCGCCGCGTTCGACGTCGTCGATGTCCCTTCCGGGCGCGACGCGCTCGCAGCGCTCGATGGCAAGCGCTTCGACGTCGTGCTCAGCGACATCCACATGCCCGGCGGCGATGGGCTCGAGCTGCTGCGGTCGGTTCGCCGGATCGATCTCGACATCCCGGTGATCCTCATGAGCGGCAAGCCCGACGTGAAGACCGCTGCCGCCGCGCTCGAGTTCGGCGCGTTCCGCTATCTCACGAAGCCGCTCGAGTCCGAAACGGTCGAGAAGATCGTGCGGCAGGCGGCGCGCGCCCACGCGCTCGCTCGCGTCCGGCGTGAGGCGATGGCGCTCGGTGGATCCGGTCGGGTCGGGGCCGCCGATCGCGCGGGGCTCGAGGTTCGCTTCGAGCAGGCGCTCGACAAGCTCTGGATGGCGTATCAGCCGATCGTCGAAGCGCGCAGTGGCGCGCTGTTCGGCGTCGAAGCGCTGATGCGATCGCACGAACCGTCGATCCCCAACCCGATGGCGCTGCTCGATGCCGCGATGCAGCTCGCTCGCCTGCCGGCGCTCGGCCGGCGGACGCGCAACGCCGCAGGGACCGCGATCGCTGCGCGCGGCGACATCCCGTCGCTGTTCATGAACCTGCACCCCGACGACATCTTCGACGTCGACCTCATCGACGAGCATGCCGCGCTTACCCAGATCGCGTCGCGGGTCATCCTCGAGGTGACCGAGCGCGAGTCGTTGGTGACCAGCCCCGAGCTCGCGGTGCGGCTGCAGCGGTTGCGCGACCTCGGCTTCCGGATCGCGGTCGATGATATCGGCGCGGGCTACTCCGGCCTGACGAGCTTCACCGATCTGACGCCCGAGATCGTGAAGATCGACATGTCGCTCGTCCGCTCGATCCACACGAGCACGGTCAAGCAACGAACCGTCCGGGCGCTGTGCTCGCTGTGCCACGACATGGGGACGCTCGTCGTCGGCGAAGGCGTCGAGACGACGGAAGAGCGCGACTGCCTGCTCGAGCTCGGTTGTGACCTGTTGCAGGGCTATCTGATCGCGAGACCGTCGAGCGAGCTGCCGGGACTGATGTCGTGACTCGAACCTGACTACTGCGTGGGAAATGGAGACGAAAGATCATGTCACCACCGTGTGAACAGCCATGAAGGTGATGTCCGTGCGTTCTTGCCTGGTCGCGTACGTGGTGTCGGCGGTGGCCGCGCACACCGCGGCGGCGCAAGTCGTGACGCCGACGCCGACGCCGACGCCGACGCCGACCCCGACGCCGACGCCGACGCCGATGCCGACCCCGACGCCGGCCGACAACACGCCGCCGCCCATCCCGACCCCGACGCCGACGCCGACGCCGACGCCGCCCGTCGTGGTTCCCGAGTCGTCGGGCTTCAAGCTGCCCGACATTCACATCCACGGCTTCGCGAGCGAAGCGGGCTTTCTCGAAACGGCGAACAACTACTTCGGCACGTCGTCGCAAGCGAGCCTCGAGTTCTTCGAAGCCGGCCTCAACTTCTCGACCCAGCTCACCGATCGCCTGCGCGTCGGGCTCCAGCTCTACGGCCGCGACATCGGCCAGTACCAGGACTCCGGCCGGATCGACTGGGCGTATCTCGACTACCGCTGGCGCGACTGGCTCGGGCTGCGCTCCGGCATCATCAAGCTGCCGTACGGCCTCTACAACGAGTACGAGGATATCGATTCATCCCGGGTCGCAGCGCTCATGCCGCAGGGCATGTATCCGTATCGAGACCGAACGTTCCTGTTCGCCCAGGTCGGGTTCGAGCTCTACGGCTCCAAGAACATCGGCCGCCTGGGGGAGCTCGAGTATCAAGCCTGGCTCGGCAGCTTGATCATCCCCGCGAACGCGCTGTCGCTCAACGGCGCGACGCTCGACAGCGACGACTCCAAGTACGTGCTCGGCGCTCAGCTGTTCTGGCATCCGCCGATCGACGGGCTGAGGATCGGCGGCACGTACCTGCGGACGACGCTCACGTTTGATCTGACCTTCGACGCGGCGTCGATCGGCGCTCTCGTCGCGGCCGGGCTCGTTCCGCCGACGTTCAACGGCGAGATCGATGTCTACGAGCGCCCCGTGTCGCTGTATGTCGGCTCGGCGGAGTACACCCACGGCGATTGGCTGTTCGCGGCCGAATACTCGCGCTGGGTCGCGCACGTCGACACCTCGGTGTCAGCGCTGGTCCCGCCGCTCAATAGCGACGACGAGCGGTTCTACGGCCTCGCCACCTACCGCGTGAATCCATGGCTAGCTACCGGGGCGTACTACTCGGTCTTCAACCCGGACACCAGCAACGAGATGATCGCGAAGAAGTACTACGGCTATCAGCGCGACCTCGCCGCGACGCTGCGCTTCGACATCAACGACCACTGGCTGTGGAAGGTCGAAGGTCACTTCATCGATGGCACCGCCGATCTGCTCACAGCGATCAATCCCACGCCGAAACAGTTTTGGGGACTGTTCCTCGTCAAGACCACGGTGACGTTCTAATGCGCGGCCGTCACATCTGGGTTCTCGCCGCGCTCGCATTCTCGGCAATTCTCGTCGGCCATCGCGAGGTTGCTGCCGGTGGCGACGACGGCTTCGTCATGATCGTGAACCCGCAGCTCAAGATCACCGAGGTCGATCGCGACTTCGTCCGCGACGTCTACCTCAAGAAGGTCACCGAGTGGGATCGCGGCGGCGTGGTGCACCCGGTCGACCTCGACAGCAAGTTCCCGGCACGCGAGCGGTTCACCCACGACGTGGTGCGCAAGACGCCCGCGCAACTCCGCAGCTACTGGAATCAGCAGGTGTTCTCCGGCAAAGGCGTGCCGCCACCGGAAGTTCAGAGCGTCACCGCCGTGGTCGATTACGTGCTCTCGAACGACGGCGCGATCGGCTACCTGCCGGCGAACGCCGATCCCGGCGGCGCGCGCGTCGTTAGACTCAGGTAGCGCGTCGCGCGATCAAGCCACCTGTTGGATCTGCATCGGCTCGCGGCCGATCGGTTGCGTGGGCGCCGACGCCTTCCGGTTCGACATCGTCGTGATGACGCGGATCAGCTCGTCCATCTTGAACGGCTTCGAAAGCGTCGCGTCGGCCTCGTTCGGGCCGAGATTGTCGTCTCCGGAGATCAGGATAAAGACCGGCGGATCTGCCATCCGGCGGGCCATCGCGAGCAGTTGCAGGCCGGTCACGTCGGGCATCCGGTTGTCGGACAGCACCACGTCGAACCACTCGCCCTCGCGCAACCTCCGCGCGGCCGCGACCGAATCGGTCTCGACCACCGGGTGGTGCTTGCGCAGCGCGCGCTCGAGGGCCGCCGCTACCCGCCGGTCGTCGTCGACGATCATGATCCGCAGGGTTCGGTCGGCCATGGCGACTCGTTGTCCACGAGTCGTGCCAAGCCTCTGGCCGCGCAAGCCACGGGAACTCCACGAAGCACGCCGACCCGGCAAGACCCATGGGTCAATGTTGACGGCACCAGGTCCTTCACGCGCCAGCGACGGTCGGATTTTGCAGTGAGGGCGGACGGACTCGAACCGTCAACCAGCGGATTAAGAGTCCGATGCTCTACCATTGAGCTACGCCCCCGATTGCTGCGCGTCTTTTTAGTTTTCAGTGAGTCCGGGGCGACTCGAACGCCCGACCTACGGGTTCGAAGCCCGGCGCTCTATCCATCTGAGCTACGGACCCAGTGCGGGCGAAGTAGATAAAGGCCTGAGTCCCCACCTGTCAAGTCACGAATACCTGTAGGTGAGCCTGTGACAGGTAGGAGACCGAGATCTTTGTCCTTCCCAGGCGAAACGCGCTTCATGTATACGTCGGGGGATGCGCGACACCCGTCGGCGCTCGCCATCGCTGGAGGCCCACGTGTTCGTTCGCTCGACCAAGCTAGACGTTCTTATCTCGGCGCTGTTCGTGGTCACCACGAGCGCGTGTAGCGGTCTCACCGGTTGCGGCGCGTGCAGCGCGAGCGCGCCTCTGCCAGGCGGTTCGCTGCCGTCGAATCAAACGATCGAAGGCGGCGCGCAGATCCGCGTCACACCGGCGGGCTTCACGAAGCTCACGTCGATCCTCCCCGGCGTCATCAACAACGCGCTCGGCGCCGGCTTCTGCATCCCACACGGCAGCGTCGGCACGCCGACCGGCGGCTTCCTCGCGACCGGCGCAGAGTGGTGCGCGAAGAACGACGGTGCGTGCACGCCGGGCTGCGACGCGCAGGTGTCGCTCAACAACGTCAACGGCCTCGTGCTGAGCGTGACGAACCAGCAGACGCTCAACGTCCAGCTCTCGACCTCGCTCAACGCGACGATCCACCTGGACGGCCAGATCGTCGGTATCGGCGCCTCGTGCGACATGACCGCGACGTCGAACGACCTCGGCGGCAACTTCGACATCGCGTTCAACATCAACGCGACGACCGGAGAGCTCGGCATCTCGCTCGCCGACTTCAACAACTTCAAGCTCGACGTCAACTTCGGGAACTGCGGCCTGGTGTCGGACATCGCGAACGTCGCGACCGACATCATCAACGGCCTGCTCAACTCGTTCGTCGGCCAGCTGCTGACGCCGGTGCTCAACTCGTTCATCCAGGGCCTGCTGCCGAACCCGCTCGGCATCGAAGGCATGTTGGATGTCGGCTCGCTGCTGTCCGGCATCTCGCCCGGCACCACCGCCGAGATGGAAGCGCGGATCGTGCCAGGCGGCTACGTCGACCTCGTCGGGAATGGCATGAGCCTCGGCGTGATCACCGGCCTCAACTCCGACGCGGATCCGACGACCCGAACCGGCACACGCCCCGACGGCGTCCAGTACGCGAGCGAGCCCGCCCTGTGCGTGCCGCCGCTGCCGATTCCGCTGTTCGGCGGTGCGCCGTACAACCTGCCGCTGTCGTCGCGTAGCACGTTCTCGATGCTACCCGCCGACGAGTTCAACGGCTCGCCGGATCCCGCCGCCGATCTCGCGATGGGCATCTCGCAGACCACGCTCGACCTCGCCGGCCACCACGCGGTGACCTCGGGCGCGTTGTGCCTCGGCGTCGGGACGTCCGCGATCCCGCAGCTCAACGTCGGCGTCATCGGGTTGCTCGTGCCGTCGCTGTCGGAGCTCGATGACTCGGGCACGGCGCCGCTCCTGCTCGTGACCCGGCCACAGCGCGCACTGACGTTCACGATCGGCGACAACCAGGGCACCGACCCGGCGCTCACCATCGGGTTCTCGCACCTCGAGGTCGACTTCTACGCGTTCTTGTTCGAGCGCTACGTCCGCGCGTTCACGCTCGATCTGACGCTCAACGCCGGCATCCACCTCGACTTCGAGCAACAGCCGGGCATGCCCGCGGTGATCAAGCCGACGCTGCTCGGCATCGACGCCGCCGACGTCACGATCTCGGTGCTCAACAGCGAGTTCGTCAAAGAGACGCCTGCCGATCTCGAGGCGGTGCTGCCGTCGGTGTTCTCGCTCGTGACGCCGCTGCTCGGCAACCTCCCGGACATCACGGTGCCGTCGTTCGCCGGGTTCTCGCTCAACAACCTATCGATCCAGAAGGTGACGACGAGCCAGGACTCGTTCCTCGCGCTGTACGCGACGCTCGGTGCAAGTGCGCCGTTCCGCGCGCTCGCCGAGCAAGAGCCGCTCGCCCAGGACGCGCTCGACAAGCTCGACGCCGACATCGCGGCCCCGCAGCCGCCGAGCACCGGCACGTCACACCTGTTGAACGTGTCGACGCCGGCTCCCGAGGTCGTGCGTGGCGCGCTCGCCGGCAAGCCCGACATGAAGCTGCCGACCGTGACGTTCGCCGCCGACCTGTACGACTCGGCGGGCCGCGAGCTCGAGTGGAACTGGAACTTCAACGGCGGTCTGTTCCATCAGTGGCAACCCGGCGGCGAGCTCGCGATCAGCGACCCGGCGTTCGCGTGGCAGGGCAAGTACACGATCGGCCTCAAGTCGCGCGTCAAGGGCGACTACCACACCGTCTCGGCGGTGACGACGACGCCGGTGATCATCGACTCGGTCGGCCCGCACGTCTACGTCGAAAAGGCGACGTGGGTCGGCGACACGTTGACGATTCCGGTCGAAGACATCGTGTCGCTCGACGCGGTTCAGGTCGCGTTCGGTCGCCCGGGCGAGATCGTGCCGGAGACCAAGTGGGAGAGCACGGCGACGATCGATCGCGCCGACGCGCAGTTGCTCGCGGTCAACGGCGAGATCGCGGTGTTCGCGAAGGACGAAGCCGGCAATCAGACGACGACGTTCATCGCGCCGTTCCACGGCCAGGCCGGCACGACCGGTTGCGTGTGCGGCGTCGGCGGTCGGACGCCGACCACCGGTGGGCTCGTCATGGTCGGCTTCGTCGTCCTGCTCGTGCGGCGCCGCCGTAGGGGGTGGCTTCGACAAGCGGCGGCTCGCGTGATCCGTTCGCGCCAGGCGAAGATCGTCGTCACGGTCGCGATGTGGCTCGGTGTGTCCGCGGCGTTCTCGATGCAGCAGGGCTGCAGCTGCAACAAGAGCAACGGCTCGTGCGAGATGGTGTCGGATTGCAGCGATTGCCCGGCGGGCCAGCTGCCGTTCTGCATCGACAACATGTGCGTGTGCTCGGCCGATATTCCGCCGGGCCGGATCGGCGAGTACTCGCATATCGCCGCGGCGCCCGACGGCAGCGGCTGGGTCTCGGCCTACGCGTCGTCGCACGGCGACCTAGTCGTCACGCAAGTCACCGCGCCGGGTCGGATCGATGACACCGCGTGGGAGTGGGTCGACGGCGTGCCCGATGGCCCGGTGCTCGTTCCCGGCTCGATGATCCGCGGCGGCGTCGCCGCGGACGGCCCGGACGTCGGCATGTACACCAGCATCGCGGTCGCCGCCGACGGCACGCCGATGGTCACGTACTTCGATCGCGGCACGATGGCGGCGCCCGCGGCCAATTTGAAGTTCGCGGCGAAAGTGAACGGCACGTGGATCACCGAGATCGTCGACATGGGCACCGGATCGATCAGCAACAACAGCGGCTCGCTCGTCGGCATGTACACGTCGCTGACGTTGCGCGCCGATGACGGTCGCCCGGGCGTCGCGTACCTCGCGCACGTCGGCGATGCGATGGGCGGTCACGCGGAGGTTCGCTACGCGCAGGCCAACGTCGCGCTGCCGATGGGCCCGTCGGATTGGACGACCTACGTCGTCGACACCGCGCCACTGCCGGTCGTCGATCCGAACAACCCGGACGTCTATCCGCTGCCCGCGGGTCTCGGCTTGTTCATCACGTCGGCGCGCGATCCGAGCACGCAGGCGCCGGTCGTGGCGTACTACGATCGGGCCGCGGGCGAGCTCAAGCTCAACAAGCTCGATCCGGCGACGATGCAGTTCGGCACGCCGGTCGTGCTCGACGGCGGCAGCGGCGTCGACGACGGTTGGAACCCGTCGCTGCAGGTCGACCTGACCGGCGTCGCGCACGTCGCGTACATCGATGCGACGAGCGATGCGCTCAAGTACGTCACCGAAGGCTCGCCGGTCGAGATCGTCGACGACGGCTACCGGATCGTCGGTCAGACCGTCGACGGGTTGCCGAAGCCGACGTTCGACATCCTCGCGGACGCCAGCCTCGTGCTGCCGACCTCGGTCGGCGCGGTGGTCGGCTACCAAGACGGCACGACCCAGGAGCTGTTGCTCGCTCAGCGCGCCGACAACGGGATGTGGACCCACGTCTCGCTCGCGGGCGCGACCAACCCGTGGCCGGGCGCGTACGGCTTCTTCGCGTCGGTCGCGATCGCTTCGAGCAACCTGCTGATCTCGAACTGGGTGATCGATCAGCCGACGGACGACAACTGGATGGAAGTGTTCGCGAACGCGACGGTCATCCAGTAGCTCGATTCCGACCGTCGAGGAAATTTGCGTCCAGCTCGGTGCGTTGTCATCGTTCGGTGATGCGCGGAGCACTCGTCCTCGTACTGGCACTCGTCCTCGATCCTGCGCGTCGAGCTGCAGCTGATAGCTGCGAGCCCGACGCCGGCCCGGCGCCGCAGAAAGATGCGCTGACGCTGACGAAGGCGAAGTTCGCCGACCTCCCGAGGTGGGCCGACGATCACCTCTCCGAGGCCGTTCCGTCGTTCTTGCAGTCATGCGTGAAGCTCGGCGAGCTCAAGGACAACGATCCGGTCGGCATCGACGGTCACGGCGGCAAGGCGAAGCAGTGGCGCCACGCGTGCGCCGCGGCCGCCAAGCTCAAGCCCGGCGACGATGCCGCCGCGCGCGCGATGTTCGAAGCCGAGTTCGTGCCTTTCGTCGTCGCGGGCAAGACCGGACCGCGAGGCAAGCTCACCGGCTACTACGTGCAGGAGATCCACGCGTCGCGCAAGCCGCACGGCGCGTTCAAGATCCCGGTGCTCGCGCGGCCGGCCGATCTCGTGATGGTCGACCTGACGCCGTTCATTCGCGATGCCCACGGACGCCACATCTGGGGCCGGCTCGACAAGGGCGAGCTCCGGCCGTACGCGACCCGAGCCGAGATTCGCAAGGGCGCGCTCGCCGGCAAGAACCTCGAGTTGATGTACGCCGACGACCCGGTCGACGTGTTGTTCGCGCAGATCGAAGGCTCGGCGAAAGCGACGCTCGACGACGGCACGGTCGCATGGCTCGAGTTCAACGGCAAGAACGGCCGATCGTACAAGGGCGTCGGCGGCGTGCTCAAGCAGCTCGGCGAGTCGAGCCGGATCGGCTTCACGATGCAAGGCATTCGCAAGTGGTTCGCCGAGCACCCGACTCGACTCGACGAGATCATCGATCAAGACGCGTCGTACGTGTTCTTCGCCGAGAGCAAGGTCGCGGGCGCGATCGGCTCGCAGAAAGTCGTGCTGACGCCACGGCGCTCGATGGCGGTCGATCGCGCGTTCATCGCCGCGTCGACGCCGGTGTTCGTCGACACCCACGCGCCGATCGTCGGCTCCCCCGGCAAGGTCGAGCCATGGGATCACTTGCTGATCGCGCAGGACACCGGCGCCGGCATCGTCGGCGCGGTGCGCGGCGACATCTATTGGGGCGACGATCGCGACGCAGCCGAGCTCGGCGGACGGATGGGCGGGCCGGGGCGTTACTGGGTGCTGCTGCCGAACGGCGTGACGAAGTAGCGCGTCTCGTTCGCGACAGCGCAGTCGCGAAGTCCGGAAACAGCCAGGTAACCGCGCGCTCAATCGCCCGCGATCATTCGCGGCGCGTGGCGGCATTGGACCTGCACTGAACGATGCGGTGTTGCAGCTCGTCGTGTCATTCGTGCTCGCCGCCACGTGACTGCGGTCGCGCAGCCGGCGCCGAGCTCGACCCAGCCGGCGCCGAGCTCTACCGAGCCGGCGCCGAGCTCATCCGATCCGCCGGTCGTGACGCCATTTGATAACGGGCGCCGCCTGTACGTCGCGCTTCGCGCCGGCATGATCGCGACGTCGTTCCATTCCGATTCATCCAATGCAGGCGATCAACCCAATCCTGCGATCCGTGTATCGGGCAGCGGCTTGATCGGCGACTTCGAGATCGGCATGGTGGTCGGACGCGTTGCGGTGATGGGCTACCTGGAGATCTCGCAACCCCAACTCGCGATGGCAACAGGGTGGGCGGCCGAGACCGGCCTTCGCGGTCGCTATTGCGCGGTCACGGGGCTGTGCATCGGCGGCGGCATCGGGTCGGCGGCCGGCCCGGGATATGGATTCGTGTTCACTGCAAATGCCGACGTCGGCTACCGCTTGCCGCAAGTCGGGCCGACGGCGGTCGAAGTGATGGCGATCGTCGAAGGCGGGTACCTGCCAGGTCTGCCGGGTGTCGACGATCCGGACAACACCGACAGCACACCAGCCCACTCGACGATCTCTGGACAGCTCGAGCTCGGCGTCGTGTTCTGAGCAGCGCCGGCGCGACATCGGCGTCGCGATCGCGGTCGGAACCGGCTTCGAGCGGCTCGAACCCCGCGCAATCGCAGCGCTCGTGCTGGTCCTGGCCGTGCAAAAACGTCGCGTCGCTCGACGTCGAGCTCGGCACCCGTCGCGGCCGGTGGTCGGTGCTTAGCTACCTCGACTACGCGACCGCCGCGACCACGACGAGCGGAGCCAGCCTCGACATGATTTCTTGCGACTCGCGCGCGGTCATCTGCGTCATCTAGGATGCATGCTCCGCAGTTACTACCTGTTCTGGTTGGCGATCCCTAGCTTGCTGGCGCTCGCGACCGCGCACGCGTTCCTGCTGGTGATCGCTGTGGTCGCGATGTTGGGGTCGCGGTGGGTGCCAGACCCAGTTCTGATCATCCGCAACACTCGGCGTGCGCATAGCCTACGCGCGCAGGTCGAGATCAATCCCGCCAACGCGGTCGCGCGCGCCGAGTTGGCCGAGATCTGGCTCGAGCAACGCCGGCCGCGTCGCGCCATCCCGCTTCTCGAGCAGGCACTCGAGCGCGATCCGGAGTCGGCCGAGCTGCACTACAAGCTAGGCGTCGCGCAGCTCCGCGCCCAGCGGACCGACGCCGCGCTGCGCTCGCTAGTCGACGCGGTGAGCCGTGAGCCGAAGCTCCACTATGGCGCCGGCTTGCTCGCGCTCGGCGACGCGCTCGTGGTTGCTCGTCGGTTCGACGAGGCGGTCGAGGCGTACGAGCGGCACGTCAGGATCAACTCGTCCAGCCTCGAAGGGATGTGCAAGCTCGCCAGCCTCGGCGATCGCGCGAACGACGCGGCGGCGGCGAGACGCTGGCGCCGCGAAGCGCTCGACAGCTATCGCGCGCTGCCGCGCTTCCAGCGTCGCAAGCAGACCTTGTGGTGGTTGCGCGCGAAGCTCGGGCTGTAACGGCGACGCGGTCCGATCGCGCTCGGCCTCGTATCTAAGGCTTCGCGAGCGAGAAATCGGCGTCGCCGCGTTTCCACCGGCCGTCGCCGTCGGCGTCGATCAAGATCGGCGCGGCGATCGCGAACGGCGTGACTCCCGGATGATTCCACCGGTCGCGCTGGTACGAGCCGGTGATCTCGAGCGGCAGCGGATCGTCGCTATCCGCGGTGACCACGAGCCACGTGTCCTTGTCGCCGACCCTGACCTCGCCAGCCCAGTGGTACTTCGGCCACGTCGGCGGGACCCACAACGAGCGCACGAGGCGCGGGCCATCCGGCGTGCCGACGACGACTCGGACGCGATCGACGTGGACGAACTTCGCGTGCTGGACCGTGACGTCGAGCCACACCGATCCGGTCTTTGCGACGAGCGATTGGCCAGGACCGACGGTCGCGCTCGAGGCATGGTCGCTCGCGACCTCGACATCGAGCCACGGTCCGGTGGTCGCGACGACGCGGTGAGCTCGGATCGCGGCGATGAACCCAGCTTGGTCGAACGGCTTGACTCGCGGATCGTCGACGAACACGTAGTTGCGCGCGGTGCCGTCGAGCACCCAGTTGAGATCGTGGGTATCGCTGTTGCCGAGCGGCGCGTAGATGTGGCCATGGTCGAGGAACGTGTAGTAGTCGCGTACCGATTCATCGATCCGGCGATCGCCTTTCAAGTTCGCGGCGCTGTAGCCCGCGAGCACCTCGACCGCGTCGAACGTCAGGGGAAACGGCGGCGGCCACGCGACGCCGTCCCAGTTCGTGTAGTCGAACAGCGCGTTCGAGCGGAAGCGCGGGTGGTTGACCTGGATGATCGGGTTGCCGCTGAACGCGTGCGCGGCCTTGAACATGGCTTCGGTCTCGAGCGGCACGATGTCATCGTCGGAAGGGCTACCGCCGCGCGGCTTGTCGCGCTCGACCTTGACCGGATAGATGCCGAGGTGAAATTGATCGGACGTCAGCTCGTTCGCCGGGATCGACACGACCGTATTGTCGAGATGAAGCGCGCGAATCTCGTCGTTGAGATCGCCGTTGACGTTGTGGTCGGACAGCCCGATGACCTGGATCCCCGCGGCGACCTGCGCGATCACGCGCTGCGGGTTCGGCACGGTCGAGTCGCTCGACGCGTGCGCGTGAACGTGCAGATCGGCGGCGAGCGTGCCTTGCGGCGTGAACGCGCGCTCGAGTGGGATCGCGAGCTCGACCTTGCCGCGGTCCGCCGAGAGATCGACGGTGCCTTGCCACAGCTGGTACTCGATGCCGCGCCACGCCCACACCTTGTACTTGCCGTACGGGATCGCCGGCGACGGATCGCAATCGTCCGCGCCGATCGGCACCTCGGCCGTGCCGTTCGCCAGGATCAGCCCGTCCCACGAGCCGACGACACCGGGCGCGATCTCGCATGCGCTCGCGCCCTGGCGCTGGTCATAGAGATCGAGCGTCCCCATGTGGAGCGCTTGACCGTCCGCGCCGAACAACAAGACCCGCGCGCCGACGGGCTGATCGTGGTCGGTGACGCGCAGGGCCAAGATCGTCGCTGCCGGTCCGCTCGGCTTCGGCGGCCGATGGTGGCGGTGGCATGCCGCGAGCGCGAGCAGCGCGAGCGCCCGCATCACAGGTGGAATTCGGCGCCGGCGACGACCGCGGCGCCGAGCTGAGGCTCGGTCCCGAGATCGTGCGAGAAGAACCCGACGCCGACCGCGAGCTGCGCCTCGACGACGACCGCCACCGATGGCGACACCGCCGCGCGCATGCCGCCGCCAATCGTGAGCGGGATCGCAAAGCCCGTGAGATCGTCGCCGTGGAACCGCACGTAGCTGATCCCGAGCGAGGCATGTGCGAAGGGCCAGAGCTCGCCCTGGCCATGGAAGTAACGGCGTACCCCCGCTTGCAGCTGGAGCTCGACGCCGTCGAGTGCGCCGTGCTCGCACACGAAGTTGTTGTCGCGATCGCGGAAGCACGCCGCACCGCCGCCGCCGAACGTGAACGCCGCGGCGCCATCGAACCAATCGCGGTCTGAAAGTTGGTAGAGATAGTGGCCGGCGAGCGCGAGGCCACCCGGCGTATCGCGGCCGCCGATCGCGAGGCCGACCGAGCCGCCGATCGCTTGCGACGTCATATCGGGCGGCGCGACCGCAGCGGGTGGTGGATCCGCGATCGCGACATGCGATCCGCCGAGCGCGAGCGCGATGGCGATCAGTCGCCGCGACACACCATCACCGATTGGCCGGTATCGCCGTGACCGTCACGTGTCTTGCAGCCATAACCATCGCCGAGGAACGCGCAGTCGGAGTCTTGCGCGCACAAGAACTCGCACGCACCCGTGCCTTGCTCGTCGGCGCACGTCGCGCCGCTGTCGCTGTCGCAGTCGAGCGCGCTATCGCAGATCGTCGTGCAGAACCCGCCGGGCCAGTCCATGCCCGGCGGCAGGCACTCTTCGTCGCACTCCGACGCGAGGTCGCAGCGCGCGCCGAGTGAACGCGAGACGTCGCTGCTCTGACACGCGACGAGCGTGGTCACGATCACGACGAGCACCCAACGCATACGGCAGGACGCTACCGCGCGAGACCCCGACGCGCCAGTTACCGCGCTCGCCGGCGACGACCTGCCCCGGCGGCGTGAGCGAGCGCCGAGATCAACGCCTCGGCGGCGCGAGGCGAAACGCGCGCGGCCTCGATCAGCGGCTGCAACGATGTCTCGAGGTCCGCCGAGCCGCGCCACGGGCCGGCGGCGGCCCACACGCGCTCGAGCGCGCGCTGCGCCGCGACCTCGCCGATCAACACGGCAAACTGGGGCGTCGCGATCGAAGCGAGTCGCGCGAGCTCGCCGATCGTATACGCCGCGAGGCGACCTCCCCATAGTAACCAGTCGGCGAGCGCTTCCCATTCCGGCGCATCGACGATCGCAGCCTCCGGCGGCGCTTCCGGCACGCGGACGACGTTCGGTGCGACCGCGCCTTGATCGGGCGGCGTGATCACGACATGGCGCTCGCTGTCGCGCTCGATGACGAGCATGCGCACGAACCGGCGTCGGATCCGCGCCGCGCTCGTCCGCGCCGCGACACAGCCATCGATCGCGGTCGCCACAAACCCATCGAGCGAATGGCGCCGCAGCCGGCCGTCCGGCATGCGCAGCACGATCGCGGCAGGCTCGAGCTGGAGCTCGGCGCGCGCCGGCTTCCACGGCAGCGGGTCGCGATACAGTGCGGTCCGGCCCACCCAGCAAGGATAGCAGCGTGGTTCGGGGTCGCGACTACTTGGTTTTGGGGGCGGCCCGAGGGCCGCGCTTGCCCTTGCCGGACGCACCCTTGGCGTTCTCTGGAGGCACGGTCTTCTTCGATTGCAGCCGGCGAATCGCGCGTAACCGGAGCTGGCGGTCGAGCTTCGGCGTGAACACCTTCATCTCGACGTCTTGGAACGTGCCGTCCCGCAAGCTCGCATCTTCTTTCAACAGCACCGCGCGCAGCTGGTCGGGTGACTGCAGCGAGCGCAGCTTCGCGATCGTGGCGGTGTTGCGCAGCGCACGCGCGAGCCGGCCGAGGATCGGCAAGTGCAAGCGGTCGTACTTGAGGCCGAGCAAGAAGAACAAGTACGTCGGGTTGCCATCGGGAGCACCGAACGCGATGCCCTCCCACGACCGACCGACGATGATGAACGGCCGGGCGATCTTGCCCTTGTCCTTCGCCCGCGTGTGCAGGAACGCCACGCCGCCGTCCATCGCGGTCGACGACAGCGATTCGCGCTCGACCACGGCGCCTACGAACCACGGCTTGTCGGCGAGCCATCCGTTGGTGTACGCGCGCGCCGCGAGCTCTTCGATCACGCCGATCGGCGTCTTCGCGCGTAAGTTCGGCACGATCGCCTGATCCGGTAGCAAGTCCTCGAGCGGCAGCTTCATGCCGTCCGGGATGTCGACGAAGCTCTCGTCCTCGCCGACCAGCTGTTGCTGGATCCAATCGTCGATCACGCCGCGCTTGAAGCGCCATTGGCGATCGACCTGGAGCGACGGGATCTTACCCGCGGTGACGAGCTTGCCAACCGTCGCCTCGTCGAGGTGAAGGTAGTGCGCGAGCTCGCTCATCGTGAGCAGCGGCCCCTCGGATTGCTTCTTCGGCATCTAGTTTCCGCCGCCATAGTAGACCGGCCGGGCGGTTTGGGCCAGAACGCGCGCGCCACGCCTCGACAGCGTAGAATTTGCGGGATGGCCGACAAGCCGGCGAAGCCGCGCCGCACGCGCGGGCGGTGGTCTCTGCGACGCGCTCGCGTGCTGGTTGGCACGAAGTTCTTGCTGATCGCCGGACTGGTCGGGTTCGTCGTCGTCGCTTGGCTCGCCGAGCAGATCGGCGGGCTCGAGCCGGTCGCGCTCGGGCCACTACTCAAGCTCGTGATCGCGGGTGTGCCCGCCGCGTTCTGGCTCGGGTTCTTTTACTTGCTCGATCGTCACGAGCCCGAGCCGAAACAGCTCGTGCTCGGCGTCGCGGTGCTCGGCGTGTTGATCGCGGGACCGCTGTCCGACTTCGTCCTCGCCCAGGCAGTCCCCGCTGAGACGCTGACCGTGCAGAGCACGTCGCCGCTGTCGTTCGAACGCGTGTTCGAAGCGGTGCTCATCATCGGGCTCGCGCAGGAGATGTGCAAGTACGCGGTCGTGCGCTACTCGATCTACATGTCGCGCGAGTTCGACGAGCCGATGGACGGCATCGTCTACATGATGGCGTGCGGCACCGGGTTCGCGGTGTGGAAGAACTATCACTGGCTGTCGGGCAAGGATTCGAGCAACTTCGATCTGACGATCGCGGCCTCGCATGTCGCCGTCACGACGCTCGCTCATGCGTCGTTCGCGGGCGCGCTCGGCTATGTCATGGGCCGCGCGAAGTTCTCGCGGCGGAGCGCGACGGTGCGCGGCATCTTGTTGATGCTCGGCTTGCTCCTCGCGGCCGCGCTCAACGGTCAGTTCGAGCTCGTCGAGCGGTTCGTCGAGCAGGTCGGCATGACCCAGCACCCTTGGCGCGGCATCGGTTACGCGGCGCTGTACGCGTCGGCGGTGTTCATCGCGATCTGGTTCGCGGCGCAACGGTTGCTCGCGGTGTCACCGTTTCGGAAGGACAAGCCGGCGTGACCGACGACGGCGAGCCCAAGCCGGAGCCCGAGCCCGCGAAGGTTCCGGAGATCGAAGCCGTCCCCGCGCCGCCGGTGTTACCGACGCCAGAACAAGCCGCGCTCGAGACCGCGCGGATCGTTAGCGAGATGGTCGACATCGATAGCGAATCGGGCGCGGTGATCGTCGCGGCGGCGGCGGCCGGGGCCGCGATCGCGGCGGCGCCTGCGAGCGATGACACGCGCAACGCCGATCCGGCGACGACGCTGAAGCTGTCACGCGAGCGCATCTTGCGCGCGATCTCCGAAGACGATCGAGCACAGGTCGCCAGCGATCCGGTGGCGATCGCGGCCGCGGCGATCACGCGGCTGCGCCGGCGCGCGACCACCGACCTGGCCGAGCTCCGCGAGCAGTACCACCGGCTCGACGGCCTCGTCGTGCTGTTCGCGTTCGCGATCATCGTCGTCGCGGGCCGGCTGCACCGCGACATGGTCACGCCCGATGTCCAGACGTTCGACCACCAAGGCCTGACGTTCGATCATCCGTCCGGCTGGGTCTCGAGCCCGCTCGCGTTGCCGGCGCCGCGCATCGCGCACGATCCGAGTGGCATCGCGCCACACGACGACGGCGTCTATCACGTCCAGCTCGACACGCTCGGCGGTAGCGCCCGGATCGAGGTGTTGATCGATCACAAGCCCGCGTGGTCGAACATCCAGATCGGGCTCGATCTCGCGCGGCGCACTCGCTACGGCGAGCAGTACGCGCAGGAGAGCACCACGATCCGCTCGATCGCTAACCACGATTGGTTTCGCACCGCCTACGTCTATGCCGACATCGCCGAGCAACGCGTGCCGGCGCGTGCCGGGTTCGCGGCGGTCGAATACGCGACGATCGATCGCGATCAGCTCTATGTCGTCACGCTGTTCGGCACCCCGCGCGAGCTCGCGGTGCTGGAGGCCGACGTCGCCCCGACGCTACGCGTGCAATCGGACATCGTGCTGCTCACGTCACAGACGACGGTGTTGGCCCGGCGCAAGTTCCCGCGCGAGGTCGGCCGCGCATTCGACTCGACCGTCATGGTCGTCGTCGCCGATCTGATCGACGGGCGGTTGCGCGTCCGCGGCGCGGGATCGGGCGTGATCGTCGGCGCCGATGGCTCGATCCTCACCGCGTATCACGTACTGCATGGCCAGGATCCGCGACTGCACGACGTGTTCGTGGTCGCGCGCTACAAGTCGCTCGACGCGCCGCCCCAGTTGCAGTGCGCGGGCCGGCCCAGTCGCAGCAAGTTCCTCGTCGATCGCGATCTCGCGCTGATCAAGTGCGATCTCGATCTCGACGGCAGGACCTGGAATCCGGCGACGAGCGGGGGCTTGTGGCCGACCTTGCCCGATGCGCGCGGCAGCGAGCTCAAGATCGGCCAGCTCGTGTGGGTGCTCGGCTATCCCGAGTCCGATGGCGGCGGGCTCACGCTGTCGCAAGGCAACGTCCAAGGCTGGACCGGGCTCGACGGCGCGACCGGTCGCGACTACATCAAGACCGACGCGTCGATCACGCACGGCAACTCTGGCGGCCCGGTCGTCGACAACGATGGCCGGCTGGTCGGCATCGCGACCGCCTTTCGCGCGATCGCGACCGACGAGGGCGGGACGACCGAGCTGTCCCATACCGGACTCGTGCGACCGATCCAGCTCGCGAGCCCGTTACTCGATATCGCCGCGACGGGTTGGATCCCGCGCGAGGGCTACAACAGCGCGGACGTCGCCCCGAGCGCGGTCGAGGCCGCGCCGGAAGGCGTGCGGATCTATACGACGGTGATCGATCACGCGACGAAGGCGCCGATTCGCGATGCGAACGTCGTCGTGTTGCGCGCCGGCATCGCGGCGAGCGAGATCGACATGAATCGGCTCGACGACCAGACGCTCGCCTGGGGCCGCACGAACGCCCAGGGCGAAGTCCGACTCAAGCAGCTCGTGCCGCCCGGCGACTACAGCGTGATCGTGCTCGCCGCAGGCTTCGAGCCGCTGATCGGTGATCGCGAGCTCCACATCGATGCGAACACGCCGCCGCGCATCGATCCGTGGACGACCGTCGAGCTGCTCGCCCGCTGACCTGGCCCATGCGAGACAAGGCCGCGCTCAAAGCCGAGCTGATCGCGATGCTCGCCGCCGCGCACGACACCGCCCAGCGCGCCCATCGCGCGGCGCTCGAAGGTGCGACCCACTCCGAGGCGCGCGCCGAAAACTCGAAGGACACGCGCGGGCTCGAGCAGTCGTATCTCGCGCGGGGCCAAGCGCAGCGCAGCGCCGAGCTCGAGACTGCGGTCGCCGAGGTCACCGCGCTGGTGATCGAGCCGCGCACGCGCGTCATGGCCGGCGCGTTGGTCACGGTCGAAGAGGGCGATGCCGAGACCGAGTTGTTCGTCGCTCCTCATGGCGGCGGTAGCCTGCTTGCCGGTGGTGTGCAAGTCGTCACGCCGGTTTCGCCGCTCGGGCGCGCGCTGGTCGGCAAGCGAGTCGGTGACGAGGTCGAGGTCGTACTCCCGGGGCGGAGGCGTTCGCTCGTGATCGTTCACGTCGCGTAGCGCATTTCATGCCTTGAACCACGACACCCGGCGGTCTATCCACTAGGCGTGAAACTCACCCTCGTCTTGCTCGTCGCTTGTAGCTCGCAACCGGCGTACCTGCCGAGCTCACCGATCGCGAGATGCCCATCGCCGCCGGCGGCGAGCCCGGTCGTCGCGTCGGCACCGGCGCAGCCCGAATCCGAGCCAGGGCGCGCCGGCGACCTCCGCGCGGAGCTCGCTCGCCTCGACCGCGAGATCGACGCGCTCGACAACGAGATCGCCACGTTTGCGCCGCCGGCCGCGAGCCGCGATGCCGCGATCATGGAGACGGCCGAGCGCGAACCGGCGATCGTGCGCGCGAGTCTCGACGGCGATCTCGCCGGCGCCCCGAGCGAGATGCGTCACATCGCGGCGCTATTCTACGCGCGGCGCGTGAAGCAGCTCGAGCTCGAACGCGACCTCGGGCCACGGATGCCCGAAGTCATCGCCGGGCGCAAGTCGATCGAGTGGCTGCGCGACGCGTTCGAACGGCAGCGCGACGTCGAGCTCGCCGAGCTCCACGAGCTGCGCAAGACGTACTCCGAGCTTCGTCCCGGCGCGCGTCCCGTCGATGTCCGCAACGCGCGGCTGCGCGCGGAGATCGTCACATATGTCTCGGCGGCCGCGACCGGGCTCGAGCCGAGCGACGCGCCAGCCGAGATCCGGATACCGGTCGAGCGCTGGTTCGACGGAGAGCACCGCCTCGCCGACGCCGGCACAGAGCTCGGCCCGAAGCATCCGGAGATGGTCGCGGCCGCTGCGTTACGCGATCAGGCTCGCGAAGACCTCGAGCGCGCGATCAAGGCGACCGCCGACGAGCTGCTCGCGCAGATCGCAGCGCCGGTCGCAGCGACGGCGGCGGTCGATCCCAGCAAGATCATGCGGCGTGTCGAGCTCGCCGCGCGCGCCCGCGAGCTACGCGCCGAGCTCGCCGCGCTCTAGACTGTTTAGCTCGAGAACACGTCGAGCTTGGCCTCGGCGTCGCGCAGCAGCTGCTCGTGCTGCGGGTCCGGCACCCCGCGCCGGCGGAAGAAGCCCATCGCGGTCACGATCGCGTCGGTGCCGACCAGCGTATCGAGCAACACGTTCGCGATGAGCGCGAGCACCGATGTCACCACGCGCCAGTAGCTGAAGTGCAGCTGGTGGATGAAGTCGGCCAGGCCGTAGACCATCAAGCAGGCCGACATGACGATGATGCCGATGTACGCGAGCCAGGTCTTGTGGATGCGATCGTGTGACTCCTGCTTGGACAGCGGCACGGTGAGCCGACGCCCGGCGACGCCGATGAACACCTGCGCGACGAGGATCCCCGCATTGCCGGCGACGAAGTGCCAGCTGCCGGTCACCTGGTACGGCAGCAACACGATGATGTACGCGAACAGCGCGTAGAACGGCGCCGCGATCATCATCAGCCAGCCCGGCGCGGTCGTGCCCGGGAACAGCAGCTTGGTCACGATCGACGCGCGGATCAGGCCGGGCATCAGCGAGATGACTTTAGGTCCGAGCGCGAGCAGCGCCTGCACGCCGTACGCGAGCCCGACGATCAGATGCGCCTGGCTCCACGTGATCCCGAGATGGACGTTGCCGACCTCGGCGGCGCTGACGAGATCGTGCCAGCTGTCGAACGCGGTGCGGAACGGATAGAGGTACACGACGAACGGCGCGATGAAGTACAGCGACCATGCGATGAACAGCACGCGGCGTTGTCGTTTCCACTGCGCCCAGTTGCGCAGCTGATCGAACGCGACGATGCAGAACAGCGCCTCGGTGATCGCCGGGAACAACGTGAACGCGCGCCCGGCGGCCGGCAGCGCCCGGCCATCGAACGCTTCGATGAACCGCGACACCGACAGCGGGATGAACAAGATCGCGACGAACAGCAGCACCGAGCGCCGCCACGCGAGGAACGCCTGCTGATCCGGATCGCGGATGTGACTCGCCTGCGCCAGCAGGTGCGCGCGCTCGCTCGGCAGTACCTCGTCGGGCTTGATGTCGAGCCGATACGCGCGGCGCAGCGACACGCCGAGAAAGCTGCCGGTGAACGTGTCGCCCGCTTTCGTGACCGGCACGACGACGGCGGTCGCGAGCTCGGGCGATGGGGCGGGCTGCTCCGCGGGATCCGTCGGGACGCCCATGCCGTGTTGCGTGCGTCGCTCGTCGTCCATCGGCCGCCCAGATGTTAGCCGATCACCGCGTCTCGAGGAACGCGCCGGGCTCGTGCGGTGATTGCTCGCCGTAATGATGGCCGCGTCGTTGCTCGGCGGCGCGGGTCACCGCAAGATAACGGCGTGCGGGTCGCTGCGTGGATCTTCGTCGTCTGCGCGGTCGCGACCGCGATCGGCGTGTTCGTGCCCGCGCTCGAGGTCCGGGTCGGCGGTAACCCGCTGGCGAAGCGAACCTCGCTGTCGATCTATCGCGCGAACACGAACAGCGAGTTCATTCGCCGCCTCGTCGCCGGCTACAAAGCGAGCTCGGGCAAGAAGCTGGGGACGGCGGTCGCCGCGGAATTGATGCCGCGCGTCGGCGGTAAGTTGCACGGGATGCTCGACGACGCGAATTCGGCGATGACGAGCCTCGACGACGTCAGCGACAGCGACGCGAAGACGCTAGCGCGCGTGCTCGCGATCGCGCTGTGGACGTTCATCGCGTTGCACGTCGCGATGGCGCTGGTCGTCGGCGCCGACCTCGTGCGCGATCGGTTTCGCCGCGGTCGGTTGATCGCCGCGCTCGCGATGGCGGTCATCTCCGCGGCGGTCGGCATCGGGGTTCACGTCGGCTGCAGCATGGCGATCGCGGAAGCGAACGACGACCTCGGTAAGGATCTGATCGGCTACGGCGCCGGCGCGTGGCTGATCCCGATCGCAGCCGTCGGCGGGCTCGGCGCGGCGATCGCGTTGCTCGTGCTCCATCGTCGAGCGGGCTCGCCCGCCGCTGCTAGCGGATGAGTGGTTCGCGGCGCCAGGTCGCGCTCTTGGTCGCCGGCGCCTTGATCCTCGCCGCCGCGGGTGTTGCGCTGTGGCTCGCAGTTCGGCAACCGCCGTCGCCCGACGTCGCGACCGGTTCGAGCGAGCAGCAGCACGAGCGCGCGGCGCCGGCGCCCGCGTTGCCAGCGGATGCAGGCACCGACGATGCTCACTCGCGTCGGATCACCGGGAGCGTCAAGCTGTATGGCAAGCCGCTGCCGAATGTCGACGTCGGCGTCGCGAAGCGGCAGGCGTGGCTGGTCAAGCTCGACCAACCGGTGCGTACCGACGCCGCCGGCCGGTTCGCGTTCGATGCGCCGACCGACAAGCTCGAGATCGCGGTTGCCGGCTACGATCTCGATCCCGCGGCGTTCGTCGCTGCGGGCAGCGCGCCGGTCGAGCTCGCTTTGATCGCGGTCGATCAGGTCGAGCTCAGCGGCCGAATCACGTTCCACGGCGCGCCGGTCGCGACCGGCCAGGCGTTCTTGCCCGGTGGCCCGTTCGCCGATGCCGACCGCGACGGTACCTATCGCATGCGCGGCGTCACGCCCGGTGTCCACATGATCGCTGCGTTCGATCGCGCGACCGGCCGCTGGTCGACGTGGCGCGCGCTGAACATCGGGATTGGTGAGCATCTCGCCGCGATCGACATCGCGCTCGGGTCGACGCCGCTGCTCGATGTCGAGGTCGTCGATCGCGACGGACATCCGATCGACGGGACGATCGTGAAGGTTCGGGCCGACGGAGCGAGTGACCGATTTCGGTTCACGAATCATGATGGCCACGTCACGATCGCGGTCTCCGAAGGCGACATCGAGGTCTCAACGTCGTTCGACTGGAACGCGAAGCTCGATACCAGTCGCAGCGTTAGCGCACACGGCGCCGACGTCACGATCCCGGTCCGGCTCGTCGTGCCGGGACGCGCCGGTCGAACGATTCGCGGCACCGTCCACACCGCGGACCATCAACCCGCTGCGGTCACGGTTACGGTCGCCGGCCAGTCGATCCACACCGACAGTCACGGCAAGTTCGTCGCGACCGACCTGATGGAGGGCAGCTACGACGTGCGGTTTGTCGATGCGTCGCTTGTCTTCGAGCGCAAGGGCGTCGCCACCGATACGGCGATCGATGTCGTGCTCCCGACGCCGGGCGCGATGGACATCAAGACCGAAGGATTCGGTGACCGCTGCGAGGCCGAGATCCGCGCGCTGTTCGCGAGCGGGCCGAATCCGTTCCTCGACTTCGATTGCCGCGCCGGATCGTTCACCGCCGGCAACCTCGGAGCCGGTCGTTACTCGGTGAGCGTGAAGGGCACGAACGGGTACGCGTCCGCGCAGGTCGAGCTCGCCGTGGGCGAGACCCTGCACAAGACGCTCACCGCCGCGCGCGGTGTGACCATCAGAGGCGTCGCCCGGCCATTTCTCGGCGGGGCGCCGGTCGCGGGCCTGAGCTGCACGAACGGCCGCACGAGCGTTGTCACCGACGCTGCCGGCGCGTTCGCGTTCACGAACGTTCCGCCGCAAGCCAGCTTTATCCAGTGCGACACGACGTTCGGCTCCCGCCGGCTCGCGGGCGAGCGCTGGTTGTCGGAGCTCGACGGCGACAAGACGATCGACCTCGGCGTCGTCGAGATCGCGACACCGGCTGCCGAGCACACGCTCGGCGCCCAGCTCTCGGGCTCGACCGGCTCGCTCGTGTTCAGATCGGTCGACGAGGGCGGACCCGCGGCGACCGCTGGCATCCTCGTCGGCGATCAAGTCGTGACCGTGGCCGGACAGTCGGCCGAGGGCGATGATGGCTGGGCGGCGCGGCTGTATCTGACCACGCGCGCTCGCGGCTCTTCGATCGATCTCTCGATCCGATCGCATGGCGCGGGTTACGTCGTTCCGATCACGATCCAGATTCCGCCGTGATCACTTCGGCAGCGTCCGCGACGCTACACGCCGCGAGGACCAATGCGATCGACCAGCGGTTCATGCGGCGAGCCTATCGCTTCACGAGCACATCGTCGATCGTCTGATCGAGGGTCTTCGCGGTGAACGGCTTCTCGAGGAACGCATCGGGCTCGTCCTCGCCGCCGAACCCGCGCCGGCCCTCGGTGTACCCGGACATCAGGATGATCGCGGCGGCTGGCTGAGTCTGACGCGCGATGGTGAGCACCTCGTAGCCGTTGCGAATCGGCATCATCACGTCGAGCACGATCAGGCCGAACCCACCTTCGCGCAGCCGCGCCTCCGCTTCGCCGCCATCGCTCGCGAGCACGACGGTGGCGCCGCGGCGCTCGAGTAGGCGCCGAACGGTCGCACGGACCGACGGTTCGTCGTCGGCGAGCAGCACCCGAATGCCGGCGAGCGACGCGCGCTTGACGACCTGCCTGCTCGTCGATCGGCGCCGCGGGGGTGCACCCGGAACGACGCGCAAGCGCACCCGGAACCGCGCGCCCTGGCCCGGTGCCGACTCGACCTCGATGTCACCTCCGAGCCGCCGGACGATGCCGTGCACCGCCGATAGACCGAGGCCGTGGCGATCGGCTTTCGTCGAAAAGAATGGATCGAAGATCTTGGCGAGCACGTCGGCGTCCATCCCGACCCCGTCGTCCTCGACCTCGAGCTGCCACCACGTCGCGCCGTCGCGCGCGACGAGGCGCGTCCGCATCGCGACGTTGCCGCCCGGCCGCAGCGCGTCGGACGCGTTCGTGACCAGGCTGGTCACGACCTGGCGCATGAGACCGGGGTCAGCTTCGACCGTCACCGAGCCTGCTTCTGGTGCAACGACCAGCGTCGCGTCCTCGCGCACGATGCGCGAGAGCGGTTCTTTCGCATCGGCGATCAGCAGATCGGGATCGAGCTTGGTCGTCGCGAAGTGACCGCGCCCCGCGTAAGCGAGGAGCTGGCGAGTCAGCTGAGTCATCCGCTTTGCGGCCGCTTCGATCCGGCGCAGGGCTTCGCGCGTCGCCTCGCTGAGCGCGGGGTCTTCGCGCACCGCGCTGGCTTCGGCGAGCACGCTGACGAGCTGGTTGTTGAAGTCGTGGGCGATCCCACCGGCGACCAGGCCCAGGCTCTCGAGCCGCTGCTTCGAATCGACATCGGCGCGTGCGCGTGCGGCATCGTTCGCGCGCTTGTGCCGTGTGATGTCGATCGCGAACCCGACGACGACCGTGCGGCCGGCATCGCGCACCCACGCGACGTACTCGACCGCGCGCGGACCGTCGGGCGTATCGAACACGAGCTCGTCGCCGTGCGAGCCGCGTTCGCGCGCCGCATCGACGAGTCGAGCCCACTGGGCCTCGAGCTGCGGCGCGAGCTCCCAGACCTTGCGAGCGACGATGTGCTCGGCCGGCTTGCCGCACAGCCGCGCGAATGCTTGGTTGATCGCGGCGACCGTTCCGTCGAGCTCGACGATCGCTCCCGCGATCGGGATTCGATCGAAGTCGACGATCGCAGCGACGGAGGGTTTCGACACGGTTGCGAAACTACGAATCGGTCAAGACCGACTGGCCACGAGTGCTCGATCGGGTATTTGTCTCGAGCCCCGAGGCCGATCGGGCGAATCCTTGGGCCGAGGGGCCGCGCAACAGCTCAATAGCTCTGCGTACTTGCTCGGTGTTTCGTCGGCGTGGTACGCACCGTTTCGTCAGTATGCCGTCACTGGATCGCGGAGCGATCGATGCCGATGCCGATCGCGTGGTCCGCAAGCTCACTCGAGCAGGCCACAAGACCTACCTTGTAGGTGGATGTGTTCGCGACCTGCTCGTCGGGAGAACGCCGAAGGACTTCGACGTCGCGACCAGCGCCACCCCGAACGAGATCAAGGCGACGTTTCGCAACTCGCGGATCATCGGCCGCCGGTTCCGCCTCGCGCACGTCTTCTTCGGATCGAAGATCATCGAGACCGCGACGTTCCGCGCGAATCCGCGCGACGAAGAGGATCACGATCTCCTGATCCGGCGCGACAACGTGTTCGGGACCGAGGTCGAGGACGCTCGGCGGCGCGACTTCACGATCAATGGCTTGTTCTACGACGTCGAGAAAGAAGAGGTCATCGATCACGTCGCCGGCCTCGCCGATCTCGAGGCCAAGCTCGTGCGCACGATCGGCGACCCGGACATCCGGTTCCAGGAGGATCCGGTGCGGATGCTGCGCGCGATCAAGTTCGCGGCGCGGCTGGATTTCGGGTTCGAGCCGGCGACCTGGCGCGCGCTACTCCGGTGGCGCAGCGAGATCAGCAAGTGCGCACCGCCGCGCCTGCTCGAGGAGATGCACCGCTTGCTGCGCGGAGGGGCCGCGCGGCGCTCGTTCGAGCTGATGGTCGAGACCGGCGTGCTCGCGGTCCTGTCGCCGTACCTGGCCGGCCTGCTCGAAGGCCCGGGCGCACCGACGAAGGCGCCGCCGACCGAGTCCGCCGTGCCGCGGTCCACGATCGCGCGAATCGAGTACGACGAGGACGATCCGGCCGATCGCGATCCCGACGATCCCGCCGCGGAGGCGAGCCCGGAGCCCGACGGTGCGGATGCGCCGAGCGCCGCCGAGGTTGAAGGCGACGACCTCGACGACGAAGAGCAAGCGTGGCATCGGGTGTGGGCCGACGAGCCGCCGGCGCGTCCTGCTCACGCCACGCCGGTAAAGCTCAAGTTCATCGCCGGCTCGGGCGATCTCGCGAAGCGCCGAGAGCTCGCTTGGGCCGCGCTCGCGCAGATCGATCTCGCGATCGCCGAGGGTCGCGATCCGTCGAATGCGGTCGCGTTCGGTGCGTTACTCGCGCCATTCCTGGGCGACGACTTGCGCGGCGGCGAGCTGCAGAGCGCGCTCCACGAGCTGTCGCATCCACTGATCTCGCAGCTCCACGTCACGCGCCGCGATAGCGAGCGCATGCGCTACTTGCTGGTCGCGCAGAAAAAGCTCGCGGTCGCGCGCCGCAAGGGCGGTCAGGCCGAGCTCGCCGGAGGCCGCGAGCAAGTCGACGACGCCGTCTCGCTCTATCAGATCCTCGAGCGCGCCGCCGGCAACGACCCGGGGCCGCCGCCGACCTCGGTGTCGCCCGGCGAGGGCCGCGACGCCGACGACGACGAGCCGGACGATCCGAACGCACCGCGCAAGCGCCGCCGCCGCCGCCGCGGTGGTCGTCGTCGTCGCAACGAATCGGTCGCCGCGCGGGGAGACTGACGCGTGCCGCTGCCCGGCAAGCTGACCTCCGAGCTCGTCGGCGAGCTGGTCGATGCCGGCTCCCGCGAGCACTACGCCGACGCCGCGCTGTACGACTACGAGTATCGCCGCCGCCGCGCCGACGTGACGTTCTATCGCAACCTGGCGCGCGAACGCGACGCGCGGCACATCCTCGAGCTCGGCGCCGGCTCGGGCCGCGTCACGCTGCCGCTCGCTCGCGATGGCCATCGCGTCGTCGCGCTCGATCAGGCGCCGGCGATGCTCGCGAAGCTGCGCGAACGAGTCGCCGCGGCCCCGGCGGCGGTCGCCGAGCGCATCACGGTAGCGCGCGGCGACCTGCGCGGGTTTGACGTTCACGGCGAGTTCCCGCTGGTGATCGCCGCGTTCAACGTGCTCGAGCACCTCTATACGCGCGGCGAGGTCGATGCCTGCTTGCGCTGCGTCGCCGATCACCTGGCGCCCGGGCGGCGTGTTCGCGTTCGATGTCCAGCTCCCCGATCTCGCGTGGCTGATCCGCGATCCGACGAAGCGCTGGGCGCAAGACCAAGTTCACCGATCCGTCGACCGGTCGCGCGATGTTCTATTCGACGAACCACGACTGCGATCCGATCAACCACATCGTGTTGATCCGGCTCTACTACGAGCCCGTCGACGGCAAAGGCCCGACCAACATCGTCAAGCTGTCGCAGCGGAAGTTCTTCCCGGCCGAGCTCGAGGCGCTGATCGCCCATGCCGGCTTGCGCATCGTCGTGCGCTACGGCGATTTTTCTGGACGCCCGCTCGACGCCTCGGCCGAGAGCCAGGTGATCGTTTGCGAGCGTGCGCCGGTTCGCAAATCGCGTCGCCGCCGTTAGTCCCCGACGAGGAATTCCCTTTTCCCGTCGAGGATTTGCGCTCCACCGGATCCTCGACGACGAATCAGTTATCCACAGGTTTTCCTCGACGGAGAATTTCGCCCCAGTGCGGCCGGGATGATCTCCGACGGAGAAAAAGCGATCTCCGACGAGCATTTCCGGAGTTTTTGTCAGTCGGTTCGTGTAGCGTTCCGCGCACCCAATTACCCCCAGGGAGGGTTCAGCATCATGGGCGAGAAGATTGCGAAGCTCGGAATCAAGCGTGACAACAACCTGATGTACTACATCAAGACCGGCGACGTGTGGGCGACCCCGCGTAAGCAGCCGGGTCAGCCGAAGGGCAAGGCCGCGAAGGTCGCCCAGGCTGGCGTCGAGATGGACTACAGCAAGTACCTCTACTACCTGGACGGCGACGGCGATGTCGCGCGCAAGGAGCGCCAGGTCGGTGGCAGCAAGCGCAAGAAGAGCGCGAAGGCCGCGCCGAAGAAGGCGAAGGGCGCGAAGAAGAGCGCTGCCAAGAAGACGGCGAAGAAGTCGGCGAAAAAGGGCGGCGGCAAGAAGGGCAAGCGCAAGTAACAGCGCTTCGGTTCGATCGTTGGGCTCGCGACGGAGCGCTCGGGTTCGAGTGCGTCGCGGGCCCTTCGCCGTTTCGGCGCTCCCGGCCCCACCGTTTGCGGCCTCGCCCGTTCGATCGCCAGCCCGATTTGCTGTAGCATTTTCGGGAGGTGGTGACCCTTCCTTTGTTGTCGCGCGGGCTTCGGCTCACGCTGATCGCCGGCATCAGCTTTGGCTACATCGCCTGGCATGGGCATTGGCACGACGCGTTCGCGAAGAAGGGTCACTCCGACGACTCGGGCGGCGACGACGATGACGACGACTCGGCCTCAGGCAGTGGCGACGACAGCGGCGATGACAACAGCGATAGCGACAGCGATAGCGACCAGGACGCCGACAAGGACCAGCCACCGGTCACGGCCGGCGGGCTCTACACGCTGAAGACCTACCCGGTGCGCGAGAACTCGCGGCCGCTGACGATCACGCATGGGATCACGCAGCTCCGGCTCGGGATCGGGACCGATCTCAGCGCGAAGGGCGCTTTCGGCTCCGCCGGCATCTCGCTCGAGGCCGAGTACGGCGTGAAGGACAACTTCATGATCGTCGGCGGCCTGACCGACGCCTATAACTTCAACCAGTACTCCGCGTACTTCGGGTTCGAGGCGTCGCTGATCTACGATCTGCTCGACTTCCGCGCGGTCGCGAACCTGCACCGCACGGCGTTCTCGGATTATCAGAACTATTGCTCGCCGCACGTCACCGGCGATCCCGATGACAAGCTCGTTCCGGCGCCCGATGGGAGCCCTCAGTCGACGCTGATCGATCCGACGACGTGCAAGAGCCCGGGGGCCGTCATCGCGAGTCTGCCGAACGGCAACTACGAGCACGGCGGTAACAAGTTCTCGATCGATATCGGCTTTCCGTTTCGCTATGCGTTCCGGCCGGAGATCGCGGTCGTGCTCTTGCAGACCCTGATGTCGATCGACTTCAATGGCACCTCGAAAGATCATGTCGTCCCGGTCCAGTTCGATACCGGGAACGTGGACGCGAACATGAACGAGATCTTCGCAACGGAGTACAACGCGGTCCCGAACGGCGCCAAACCGGACCTCAACCTGTCGGCCGGCCTCGCCGCGAACCCGATCCCTCAGCTATCGATAGTCGCGTTCGCCGCGTTCAAGATCCCGGACTTCGACACCTCGGCGGGCAACTTCGAGATCCCGGTCACGCTGCGCATCGAAGCGTCGGCGAACCAGCAGCTCGACTTCGGTCTCGAGTTCACGTTGCTCAACGTGATCCCGCCCGATCCGCAAAGCCCGATCGACAACCGGTATCTCTCTGCCTTCGTGCAAGCAAGGTTCTAGGGCGGCGTGAAGATCTGCCCCCGCTGCTTCACGCGATTTCCGGACGGCGAGCGCTTTTGTCTGCACGACTCGGCGGTGCTCGTCGAGGAAGAGGACATCGCTCGGCTCGGCAAGAACATCGGCAACTACCGGCTCGATCGGATCCTCGGTCGCGGCGGGATGGGCACGGTCTACTTCGGCGAGCACATCTACATCAAGAAGCCGGTCGCCGTGAAAGTGCTGCACCCGCAGTTCGCGCGCTACCAGGAAGCGATCCATCGGTTCTTGCGCGAGGCGCGCGCCGCGACCGCGATCAACCACCCGAACATCGTCGACGTCACCGACTTCGGCATCCTGCCCGAGGGGCCGGTCTACTTCGTGATGGAGTTCCTCGAGGGTAAGTCGCTCGAGGATCTGATCGAGAAGGAGGGCGCGGTCGAGCTCCACCGCGCGCTCAACATCGCGAACCAGATCGCGTTCGCGCTCGAGGCCGCGCACAACGTCGGCGTGATCCACCGCGATCTCAAGCCCGACAACATCATGCTGTTGAAGCGACCCGGTCGACGCGATCTCGTCCGGATGACGCCCGACCAGCAGTGGATCACCGAGCGCGAGGAATCGTACGACTTCGTCAAGGTCCTGGACTTCGGCATCGCGAAGGT
Source organism: uncultured delta proteobacterium (assembly GCA_963848295.1). Lineage (GTDB taxonomy): Bacteria > Myxococcota_A > Polyangia > Haliangiales > Haliangiaceae > JABFXX01. The sequence continues at coordinate 3,569,478 of CAWKDB010000010.1, forward strand.
GCTCGTCCAGGACGAGCTGCTCGCCGAGACCGTGCAAGGCGCGGTGTTCGGTACGCCCGAGTACATGTCGCCCGAGGCGGCGCGCGGCGAGGACGTCGACATCCGCGCCGACGTCTATTCGCTCGGCGTGATCCTGTTCGACATGCTGTGCGGCCGGCCGCCGTTCGAGGCGCCGCAGTCGAGCGAGGTGCTCGCGATGCACATCCACACCGCGCCGCCATCGCCGCGCGAGTTCGCGCCCCATCGCGAGATCACCGAGCAAGCCGAGGGCGTGATCTTGAAGGCGATGAACAAGGACGCGAACAAGCGCTACCAGAACATGGCGGAGTTTCGCAAAGACCTCGAAGGCGCGTACGGTTCGATCATGTACCGCCGTCGCGGTGCGCCGGTCCGCGGGCTCGAGCCGAGGGGCGAAGAGGCGCGGTCGACGAAAAAACGCCTCACCGAGGAGCTCGACGAGTGGATCACGACCGATCCATCGGGGCTGTCGGTCGAGCAGGCGCGGATGGTCGCTCTCGTCGAGACCGCCGAGAAGGCGTTCACGCCGACGTCGATGTCACCGGCCGAGGCCGAGCGCCTCGCGAACGCACTCGACCGCGCCCTCGACGACGACGACTGAGCCGCACGACGACCAAATTTCGGTCGCGCGAAGCACGAGCGAAATCCCTCACGGGGAAGGAGTCCCCCTGCGGGACGACTGAGAGCCGCCAACGATCGCGTCGCGTACGAGACCTTCGCAGTAGATTTTCCACGGCAAACGTCTGGCCTGGCCCGTACTGGGACATGCTAGCTTGCAGGGAGACATGTCTGCCAACCAAGCCAATACGTCTGGACAGCTGACGCTCCGCAAAGACGTGAAGTTCAACGGAGTCAAAGTGTTCTCCGCGACGATGGTCGCGGATCGCGATCAGCTTGGCGAGAAGGTGACGAACTGGATCGGCAACCACCAGCACCTCAAGGTGACGGATCTCGTGGTCACGCAGTCGAGCGATGAGGCGTTCCACTGCATCGCGATCACGGTGTTCTACTGGGAAGAGCCGCGGCGCTAGCCAGGTCGAGGTCGCGCGGACGTGACGCGCAAGCTCAATTTCTCGTCTGGCCCGGCGGTGCTGCCGGAGAGCGTGCTGCGGTCGGCGCAGGCGGCACTGTGGGATCTCGATGGCTCGGGCATCGGCATTCTCGAGCACAGCCATCGCAGCAAAGAGTTCGGCCGCGTGCTCGACCGCGCCGAGGCGAACGTTCGCGAGCTCGCCGGCGTCGATGACGCGTGGGCGGTGTTGTTCGTCACCTCGGGCGCGACCCCGCACTTCGCGATGATCCCGACGAGCTTTCTCGGCGCGGGCGCCACCGCCGACTACTGCCACACCGGCGTATGGTCGGGCAAGGCGATCGATGAGGCGCGCCGCGTCGGCACGGTGCATGTCGCGTGCAGCTCGGAGGCCGACGACTTCTCGAGCGTGCCGACCGCGATCCAGTGGTCGGCGGCGCCACGCTACTGCCACTACACGAGCAACGAGACGATCTACGGCACGGAGTGGAGCGCGCCACCGGCCGGTGCCCCCGCGCCGCTCGTGTGCGACGCGTCGAGCGATATCTTTTCGCGACCTTTGCCGATCGCCGGCCACGGCCTGATCTATGCGGGTGCACAAAAGAACCTCGGGCCGTCCGGGATTTCGCTCGTGCTCGCGCGCCGCGATTTCTTGGCGAGCGAGAACCCCGACCTACCGCCGCTGTCGCGCTACTCGACGTACGCGAAGGAGCGCTCGCTGCACAACACGCCGAACACGTTCGGGATCTGGATGATCGCGGAGGTCTGCGCGTGGATCCGGAGCGAGGGCGGACTCGCGGCGATGGCGGCGCGCAACACGCGCAAGGCGACCGCCCTCTACGAGTTCCTCGACCGCAGCAAGCGGTGGCGCGCCCACGCGAAGCCGGGCAGTCGCTCGCTGATGAACGTGACGTTCCGCGGCGACAGCGTCGAGCTCGAGGAGGCGATGCTCGCCCGCGCCGAGCACAGCGGGATGTACGGCCTGCGCGGTCATCGCTCGGTCGGCGGCCTGCGCGCCAGCTTGTACAACGCGTTTCCCGAGGCGGGGGTCACCGCGTTGATCGACCTGTTGGCCGAGGTCGAGCTACGCCACTGAGAGGGCGCGCACGCGCTCCGCGAGCGACGTGTAGCGCCGCTTCGCGTCGACGTTGTTGACCGCGAGCTGGACGGCGCGCCGGCTGCCGACGATCACGACGAGCCGCTTGCCGCGCGTCACCGCGGTGTAGAGCAGGCTGCGCTGTAGCATCATGAAGTGCTGGGTCGCGAGCGGGATCACGACCGCGGCATACTCCGAGCCCTGCGCCTTGTGGATGCTGACCGCGTACGCGTGCACGAGTTGGTCGAGCTCGTTGCGCTCGTAGGCCGCGCCGCGGCCGTCGAAGTCGACTCGCATCGCGCCGGCTTCGCTGTCGATCGCGTCGATCACGCCGATATCGCCGTTGAACACGTTCTTGTCGTAGTCGTTGCGCAGCTGCATGACCTTGTCGCCCTTGCGAAACGAGCGGTCACCGCGCACGAGCTCGGGCGTGCCGGTCGCCGGGTTGAGCCGGTCTTGCAGCGCCCGGTTGAGCGCCGCGGTGCCGAGGTCGCCGCGGTGCATCGGCGCGAGCACCTGGATCTGGCCGATCGCGTCGAAGCCGAACCGCGCGGGGATGCGCTCGGCGACGAGCTCGACGATCGTCGACCGAGCGGCCTCGAGGTCGTCGCGCGCGATGAAGAAGAAGTCGCTGTCCGGCGCGGCGTCGAGATCCGGGAGCTCGCCGCTGTTGATCCGGTGAGCCGACACGACGATCTTGCTCTCCGCGGCCTGGCGAAAGATCTCGGTGAGGCGAATCACCGTCGCGGCCTCCGACGCGATGACATCGGCGAGCACCGCACCGGGGCCGACCGACGGCAGCTGATCGATGTCGCCGACGAGCAGCAGCTGCGCGTTCGGAGGCAACGCGGTGACGACGGCGTGGAACAGCAGCGCATCGACCATCGACGCCTCGTCGACGACGAGCAGATCGAGCTCGAGTGGATTGCCGCCGTTGCGCTGGAACCCACCGGCCTGCGGCTGAAACTCGAGCAAGCGATGGATCGTCATCGCCTCGACGCCGGTCGCCTCGCCGAGTCGCTTCGCGGCGCGTCCGGTCGGAGCGGCGAGCGCGACCTTGCGATGCGCGATGCGCGCGAGGTGGACGATCGCCTTGACGATCGTCGTCTTGCCGACACCGGGGCCGCCGGTGATCACGACGCACTTGTCGGTGAGCGCGGCGGCAACCGCTCGGCGCTGTTGCTTCGCGAGCATGACGCCGGTGACCGACTCGAAGACGCCGATCGCCGCTTCGACGTCGAGCGCGAGCGTGCGGCCCGGCGTGCGCGCGAGCTCCGCGAAGCGCTCGGCGGCCTCGACCTCGGCGCGATGCAGCGCGGGCAGCGCAGTGCACGGGCCATGCGCCGCGAGCAGCTCGCGCACGACCGTGCCGGCGGTGACGAGCGCGCCCAGTCGCGCGGGCAACGGCTCGTCGGTCAACTGCAACAGCTCGGCCGCGTCCTTGACGAGCTCCACATCGGGCAAGAACATGTGGCCGTCATCCGACGCGGTCTCGAGCGCATGCAACAGGCCAGCCTCGAGGCGCGCAGGCGCATCGCGTGCGATCCCGAGCTTCTCGGCGATCGCATCGGCGGAGCGAAACCCGATGCCCCAGACCTCGTGCGCGAGCCGATACGGATTGCTCCGCACGATGTTGATCGCGTCTTTGCCGTAGCGCTTGACGATGCGCGCGGCGAACGCGGCCGACACCCCGTGACCGCGCAGGAACACCATGACGTCTTGCACGTGACGGTGCGCGGCGAACGCTTCGGCGAGCTTGCCGGCGCGCATCGCACCGATGCCGGGAACCTCGACGAGCCGCTGTGGCGAACGGTCGATGATCTCGAGCGTATCGATCCCGAAGTGGCCGACGAGCCGGCGCGCGAGCTCGGCCCCGATGCCGGGGATCAAGCCCGAGCCGAGGAACTTTTCGATCCCGACGATCGTCTCGGGTGCACGCATCTGATACGTCGCGACGCGAAACTGCCGACCGTACTTCTTGTCGACGATCCACTGACCGCGGATCCGCAGCGGCAGCCCTTCGGACAACCCGACAAGCTCGCCGACGATCGTGACCACCGTGCGATCGACGCCGATGAATCGCGCGACGGTGAACGCCGACTCGTCGCTGTGAAACGCGATCCGTTCGATCGTTCCGTCGAGCGTCACCTCGGCGTTGGGCTCGGCCACCACGCAGCATCTTACGTCCGCGCGCTGCGCCGCGGTAGCTCGCCGTCACTCGTACGCGTGCATCACGATGACGTTATTGTGCTCGCCACCCATGACCATGACGTCGACGGGATCGAACGTACTACGCGAGGGCTACTGCTGCGCCGTCGTCGGATGGTGGCCGTCGACGAACTCGACCGCGTCATCGCACGACAGCCGCTCGAACTCGACCCGCGCCTCGGAATCGCCGAGGACATCGGGGCACTCCTGCTCGCAGCGCGCGAGATCGGCGTGTGGGTGATCCGGCTTGCAGTCGATGTAGTGCTTGCACGCACCGTCGCAGGTGCCGGTGACCCGTTCCCCGACGAGCTGGCGAATCGCGCAGCCGGTGATCGCGCCGGCGACCGCGAGAGCGGCGACGAGGACGCGTCGCTTCACGGCTTCGCTCCGTGACGACCGGCGCCGGCGGCGAACCGCGCGGCACCCGCGGCGCCTTCACCGAGCGCGCGACTTCCGTGCTCGAGCTCGAGCAGCAGCGCAGCGGGGAGATCGCGATCGTGTTGGAGATACGTGCTCATCCGATCGCCGCGCATCGCCGCTTGCGGCAGCTCGGCGAGCTCGCGCGCGAGTTGCTCCGCCGCCGCGCGCGCTTGGCCGGCGGGGACGACGCGATTGACCAACCCGAACGCGAGCGCCTCGTCCGCGGGGACCGCGCGGCCGGTCAAGATCAGATCGAGCGCGCGCGACAGTCCGATCAACCGCGGCATCCGGATCGTGCCGCCGTCGATCAGCGGCACGCCGAACCGCCGGCAGAACACGCCGAGGATCGCGGTCTGCTCCGCGACCCGCAGATCGCACCACAGCGCGAGCTCCAAGCCGCCGGCAACGGCGTGACCCGCGATCGCCGCGATCACCGGCTTGCCGAGCAGCATCCGCGTCGGTCCCATCGGGCCATCGCCGTCCGGTGCGACGCGATTGCCGCGACCTTCGGCGAAGCCTTTCAGATCGGCGCCGGCGCAGAACGTGCCGTGATCGCCGAAGAGCACGCCGACGCGGGCCGCGTCATCGGCATCGAACGCGCGGAACGCATCGGCGAGCGCCTGCGCGGTGTCGCGATCGACCGCGTTCTTGCTCGCTGGCCGATCCAGGATCACGGTCGTGACCGGACCCTCGCGCTCGATGCGCACCGACGCAGACGTCGTCATCCGAGGTGATGGTAGCATCCGCCGCTATGGCCGCCGTAAAGCGCATCGCGATCCTGACAAGCGGCGGTGACGCACCTGGCATGAACGCCGCGATCCGAGCCACCGCGCTGGTCGGGCGGGGCCTCGGGCTCGATGTCCTCGGCATCGAGCGCGGCTATCGCGGCCTGCTCGACGATAGCTTCACCGAGCTCGGAGCCAATGATGTCGCGGGTATCCTGCGCGAAGGGGGCACGATCCTCGGGTCCGCGCGGTGTAAGGAATTCCATGAGAGGGCCGTGCGCGACCGGGCGCGCGCGGTCCTGGCGAGCCACGCGATCGACGGCGTGATCGTGGTCGGCGGCAACGGATCGCTCACCGGTGCGCTCCACCTGGCCGATCCAGCGGAGGTAGGCAGCGGTCGGCCGCTCAAGGTCATCGGGATCCCGGCGTCGATCGATAACGACCTCGGGCTGACCGGGTTGTCGATCGGCGTCGACACCGCGATGAACACGATCGTCGAGGCTTGCGACAAGATCGCCGACACCGCGACCGCGCACGATCGCACGTTCATCGTCGAGGTCATGGGCCGCGATTGCGGCTACCTCGCGATGACCTCGGCGATCGCGGTCGGCGCCGACCTCGCGTTGTTTCCAGAAGCGGGCAAGAGCGATCAGGAGTTCGTCGATCAGATCGTCGACACCGTGATGGCGGTGCGGCAGCGGCCGTCGCGTCGCGCTCGCCGGGTCATCGTGATCAAGGCCGAAGGCGTCGCGATGCCGGTCGACAAGCTCAAGGCCGCGGTCGACGCGAAGCTGCTCGCGCGCACGCCGGAAGGCGAAGCGAGCTCGATCGAGACGCGCGTCACCGTCCTCGGTCACGTCGTGCGCGGGGGCCGGCCGTCGGCGTTCGATCGGTTGCTCGGCAGCCGGCTCGCGAACGTCGCGGTGCGTGCGCTGCACGCGGGCGTCGGCCACAAGATGGCGGCGTGGATGCCGCCGGTCGAGCTGCCCGAGGAAGTCGGCACGCGATCGCCGGCCGACCCCTACTGTTGGCTCGTCGACCTGGCCGCGGTGCTCACCGAGACTGAAAATTTATTGAAGGGACGGAGTCCGCTCGCGCGCTGGAGAGCGGGGGCGTTCGAAGACATCGAAGACGCGCTCTTGCTGTAAGGTCGGGCGTGCCTTCTGAACCCGAGCTCCAGCGGCTGTTCGAGCGCACGCCGATCGGGATGTATCGCTCGGATGCCTCGGGTCGCTTGCTCGTCGCGAATCCGGCGCTCGTCGCGATGCTCGGCTACGACACCGTCGAGGAAGTGCTCGCGCTCGATCTCAATCGCGACGTCTATGTCGATGCCAGCGGTCGCGCACCGGTGCTCGAGGAGTATCGCCACACCGGCGTCGTCGACGGCAGTCGCGTGCAGTGGCGGACGAGGACCGGTCGGACGCTATCGATCCAGCTGTACGGCCACGTCGTCGACACCGCGCAAGGGCTGATGTTCGACGCGACCGTGATCGACATGACCGAGATCGATGCGGTCGAGCGCGAGCTCGTGCGCCAGCGCGAGGAGCTCGAACGCACCGCGACGACGCTCGATCAGGTCGTGCGCCAGATGCCGACCATGTATTGGCTGATCGATCACGACATGCGGATCCTGCGTACCGGCGGCTCGGTCCAGCCGATCCTCGGCTATGCACCCGACAAGTTCATCGGCGTGACGCTCGAGCAGGTCCACGCGACCGAGCCGGGCTCCGTGTCACCGGTCGAGCCGCATGCGCGCGCGCTGCGCGGCGAAGTCGTCGAGTACCACACGGTCTATCGCCACAAGGAGCTGACGACCACGGTCGGCCCGCTGCGCTCGCGCGATGGCGCGATCGTCGGAGCGATCGGCACGTCGATCGACGTCACGGCGATCCGCCGGCTCGAACGTCGGATGATCGATGCGCAACGCGCCGAGAGCCTCGGGGTGCTCGCCGGCGGCCTCGCGCATGACTTCAACAATCTGCTCGTCGCGGTGCTCGGCAACGCCGACCTCGCGCTGCGGGAGATCCCCGCCGGCACGCCCGGGCGCACCGCGATCGAGAACATCCGGCAGGCGGGGCTACGCGCCTCCGAGCTGACGTATCAGCTGCTCGCGTACGCCGGGCGCGGAGGCACCGGCACGACGCGCGTGTCGCCGGCGGAGATGGTCGACGAGCTGTTGCGCATCGTCGGTGCGTCATTCCCTCCGGGCGTGACGGTGTCGGTCGAGTTCGAAGGCGATCCCACCGTGCGCGCCGATCCTGCGCAGCTGCGGCAGGTGCTGCTGAATCTGATCACGAACGCGCGCGAAGCGGTCGGCGAGCGCGGCGCGATCCGCGTCCATGGCCAACGCGTTCACGTCGACGGCCAACCGCATCCCGACGACATCATCTCGGTCTACGCCGGTAACTACGTCTCGCTCGAGGTCAGCGACGACGGGCCGGGGATGACCGACGTGGTTCGTCGCCGCGTGTTCGAGCCGTTCTTCACGACGAAGCAATCCGGGCACGGCCTCGGCCTCGCGGCGCTCGTCGGCATCGTGCGCGCGCACGGCGGTGGCCTGCGCCTGACCTCGTCGCCCGGCGCCGGTGCGGTGTTTCGGGTGTTGTGGCCCGCCGCTTCGACCGCGCCGGTGCGAGCACCGAGCCCGGAGCGCGCCGCGGCCAAGCACGTGCTCGTGGTCGACGACGAGGACCTCGTGCGCGATGTCGTCGCCCGCATGATCGAGGATCTCGGCTACACCGCCGACACCGCCGCCGATGGAGCGTCCGCGCTCGCGATGCTCGACGAACGCGAGTTCGACGCGGTGCTCGTCGACTTGTCGATGCCGAGGATGAGCGGCGCGGACGTCGTCGCGGCGGTGCGCGAGCGCAAGCCGGGCTTGCCGATCATCTTGTGCAGCGGTTACGACCGCGACGGCCGCGGGCCGGTCGACGCCGACGCGTTCCTGCCCAAGCCGTTCCGCATCGAAGTGCTCGAGCAGACCCTCGCGAAGCTCTTTAACTGAAGAGCCGAACACAAGTTGTTGAGAACGCTGCAAGGCTGCCGTCGCCGGTGCTGCGCACTCTTGCGGGGAGGTTGCAAAGTGTTAAAGCCCAACCACGGCGCGGCTAAATCACTATGCTGACCTCGTGACCGATCAAGCGCTGCCGTCTATCAAGGTCCTGCTCGTCGAGGATGACACCCGCCTCGCGCAACTCACCGCGCGCTACCTCGAGAGCCACAACGTGCTCGTCGCGGTGGCGGCCGACGGCCTCGAAGGCCAGGCCGAGGCGCTGCGTCGCCAATACGACTGCGTCGTGCTCGATCTGATGTTGCCCGGGCGCGACGGTATCGAGGTCTGTCGGCAACTGCGCGGTCGGATCGACGTGCCGATCATCATGGTGACCGCGCGCGGCGAAGAAGCGGATCGAGTGCTCGGGCTCGAGGTCGGCGCCGACGACTACGTCACCAAGCCGTTCTCGCCGCGCGAGCTGCTCGCCCGGATTCGCGCGAACGTGCGGCGCGTGCGCGGTCAAGCCGGTCCCGCGCAAGAGACGATTCAGGTCGGCACGCTGATCCTCGATCCGGCGCGGATGACGGTCGAGCTCGAGGGCAAAGCGGTCGAGGTCACGGCGTACGAGTTTTCGATCCTGCGCGCGCTCGCGCAACGACCGGGCCGCGTGCTGTCGCGCGAGCAACTGCTCGATCTCGCGAAGGGCTCGGCCGAGCTGTCGTTCGATCGTTCGATCGACGTTCACGTCTCGCGCCTGCGCGCGAAGCTCGGCGACGATAGCCGCAACCCGAAGATCCTCAAGACCGTGCGCGGTGCGGGCTACTTGCTCGCCGGTGGCGACTAGTGACCAAGCCGCGGCGCAAGATCGCGCTCCGGATCTACGCGTTCACCGCGGCGATCGCGGTCGCGGCGATGGTCGCGCTCCTCGTGTTGCCGCGGTTCATCGGCAGCCCGCGCTATCTCGGGCCGCAGGCCGCGCTCGTCCAGAACATGGTCGATCGGTTGGCGCAACGCGATGCCGCGACTCGCGCCGATCACGTCGCGCATCTCGCACTGCGGTTGCGCGCGAAGCTGACGATGTTCGACGCGCACGACAACGTGCTGAACTCGACGAGCGACGTGCTCGCGCCACCGACCCCCGAAGAGCGGCGCACCCTCGCGGGCGACGAGAAATGGGCGATCAGCTGGGGCCGGATCGTCGTGCGCAGCGACGACGGCGCGGTGTTCGGCGTCTACGAACCGGACGATCCGGGCCGCCCGTGGGGCCTGTTGCTCGAGCTCGCCGCCGGCGTGTTGGTCGTCGCGGGCGCGGCCTCGCTGTGGTTCTCGCGCGGCCTCGTTCGTCCGCTCGGTCGGCTCGCCGATGCGGCGCGGCAGTTCGGAGGCGGCGATACCGCAGCGCGCGCCCAGCTGCAGCGCGACGACGAGCTCGGCCAAGTCGGAGCGGCGTTCGATGACATGGCGGATCGCACGGCCGCGCTGCTCGCATCGCAGCGCCAGCTCATGGCCGATGTCTCGCACGAGCTGCGCACCCCGCTCGCGCGCATCCGCGTCGCGCTCGAGCTCGTGTCCGAAGATCCGGTGGCGGCGAAGGACGTGCTCAACGACGTCACGGGCGATCTCGACGAGATCGATCAGCTGATCTCCGACATCCTCACGACCGCGCGGCTCGACGCCGATCCGACGCCGATCAAGCGCCAGCCGATGCCGGTCGGCGATCTCGCAGAGCGCGCCGCCGGTCGGTTCAAGGCGCGCCATCCGCAGCGCGAGCTCGAGCGAAGAGACGCGAACGGGTCGACCGCAGCCGAGGTCGACTGCGACCCCGTCTTGCTGCGCCGCGCGCTCGACAACCTCCTCGACAACGCCGCGAAGTACTCCGACGCGGCCGTCCGGCTCGAAGTCCGGCCCGACCAAGGTACGATCGTGTTCGAGGTCATCGATCGCGGCATCGGCATGTCGGCCGAAGAGCTCGAGAGCGCGTTTACCCCGTTCTGGCGCGCCGACCAGAGCCGGGCCCGCAAGACCGGTGGCGTCGGCCTCGGGCTCGCGCTCGCCCGCCGGATCGCGCGCGCGCACGGCGGCGACGTGACGCTCGCGTCGCGGCCCGGATCCGGCACCACCGCGCGTCTACAGATTCCTCGGTTGCACGGTTAAATGTGGGTAGTTGCTTGGAAACAAATAGCAATATCCCCGCAACGCTCGGCTCGTAGCGCGGTATCACAATGCTCAACGTGAAGCTGAATCCATGGATCTCTCGCGGGCTCGTGGCGGCGATCGCCGCCGGCGGGATCGTCGCACTTATCGTGACCAAGCCTTGGGCGAGCGGTGAAGCGCCGGTCACGTTCTCGACCGTCACGGTTACCAAGGGCTCGATCGCGGCACAGGTCACCGCGAACGGCACGCTGTCGGCGCGCACGACCGTCCAGGTCGGCGCCCAGGTCACCGGCCGCGTGGTCGAGCTCCACGCCGACTTCAACGATCACGTCACGAAGGGCGAGGTGATCGCGAAGCTCGACCCGAGCGTGCTGCGCGCGCAGATCCAGCAGGCGCAGGCGAACCTCGATCAAGCGGTCGCGAACCTCGCGAAGGCGCGCGTCGCGGAGATGGACGGCAAGCGCCAGTACGACCGCCAGGTCAAGCTGCGCGAACAACAGCTCGTCGCCGACCTCACGGTCGAGACCGCCGAGGTCACCTGGAAGAGCGCGGTCGCGAACACCGCGTCGATGGTCGCGCAGGTCGAGCAGGCGAAGGCCTCGCTCGAGCAGGCCAGGACGAACCTCGGTTACGCGACCATCACCTCGCCGGTCGACGGTACCGTGCTGACCCGGTCGTACGACATCGGCCAGACCGTGCAGGCGTCGTTGTCGGCACCGACGCTGTTCACGATCGCCGAGGACCTCGGCCACATGCAGATCGATACGTCGGTCGCCGAGGCCGATGTCGGCCGCTTGCAAGACAAGATGAAGGCGACGTTCTCGGTCGACGCCTACCCGGGCAAGACATTCGACGGCATCGTGCGCCAGGTTCGCAACTCGCCGACGACGGTGTCCGGGGTCGTGACCTACGACGCGGTGATCGATGTCGACAACGAGAAGCACGAGCTGCGCCCGGGGATGACCGCGAACATCACGTTCGTGCTCGATCAAGTCGCCGACACGATCAAGATCCCGAACGCCGCGCTGCGGTTCAAGCCGACGCGCGACCAGATGATGGCGATCCGCGAGCGGTTTGGCGGCGGCAAAGGCAGTGGCAGCGGTCGTCACCACCACGATGGCTCGGACTCGGGCGACGGTGGCGCTCCTGCCATCAAGATCGACGGCAGCAGCGGCGCCTCGGGCGGTGGCATGAAGATGAACTTCGGCGACAAGAAGCCGGTGTGGAAGCTCGTCGATGGCAAGCCGAAGATGGTGCTGATCAAGCCGGGGCTGACCGACGGGACGTCGACCCAGCTCATCGAAGGCGAGCTCGAGCCCGGCGACCAACTGATCACCGAGATCATCGGTCTACCGACCGCCCCTGCGAACAAGCGCAAGGTCGGAGCTTTCTAGTGCCATGTCGGCGCTGATCGAGATGCGCGACATCGAGCGGACGTACGTGATGGGCGACAACCTCGTCCACGCGCTGCGCGGCGTCGATCTCGTGATCGACCAAGGCGCCTCGATCGCGATTGATGGGTCCGTCGGGCTCGGGCAAGTCGACGATGATGAACTTGATGGGCTGCCTCGACGTGCCGAGCAAGGGCAGCTACCACCTCAACGGCAAGGACGTGTCGCGGCTGTCGCGCGCGCAGCTCGCCGAGGTCCGCGGTCACATGATCGGCTTCGTGTTCCAGAGCTTCAACTTGCTGTCGCGCACGACCGCGCTCGAGAACGTCGAGATGCCGCTGATGTACCAAGGCGTGCACGGCCGCGAGCGGCGCCGGCGCGCGTTACGTGCGCTCGAGCGCGTCGGCCTGGCAGATCGCGCGGATCACCACCCGAACCAGCTGTCCGGCGGTCAGCAGCAGCGCGTCGCGATCGCGCGCGCGCTCGTCGGCGAGGCACCGGTGATCATGGCGGACGAGCCGACCGGCAACCTCGACTCGAAGACGTCGTACGAGGTCATGGCGCTGTTGCAAGCGCTCGTCGACCAGGGCAAGACCGTCATCCTCGTCACCCACGAGCCCGACATCGCGCAGTACGCCTCGCGCGTCGTCACGCTCAAGACGGCCTGATCGTCGAAGATCGCAAGCAGACGCCGCTGCGCGCGGATCAAGCGGCATGAGCTGGATCACCACACTGCGGCTCGCGATCCGCGCGATGTACCGCAACCTCGTGCGTACGGTCCTGACGATGCTCGGCATCGTGTGCGGGATCGCGCGCCGTGATCGCGATGGTGTCGCTCGGCCGCGGCGCGCAGCAATCGGTGCGCGACGTGTTCACCGGCCAAGGGACGAACGTGCTCCAAGTCTTCAACGGTTCGGTGCCGACGAACGGCGCGGCCGGCGGCCTGGGCTCGCGGCAGTCGATCACGTGGGAGGACCTCAAGGCGCTGAACAGCGGCGAGATCAGCACGATCAAGTGGGCGGTCGCGGTGCTGCAGACGCACGTCCAAGTCGCGTCCGAGGAGCAGAACTGGCTGACCTCCGTCGTCGGCACGACCGCAGACTGGTTCAAGATCCGCAACTGGGCGGCGGCCAAGGGCTCGATCTTCGACGAGGACTCGAGTCAGAGCAACGCCAAGCTGTGCATCCTCGGCGCGACCGTCGCGGCGCAGCTGTTCCCGAGCTCCGATCCGATCGGCCAGACCGTGCGCATCCAAGGTCAGCCGTATCAGGTCTACGGCGTGTTGACGAGCAAGGGTGCCGGTCCGATGGGCGACATGGATGACCTCATCGTCATCCCGATCAAGACGTATCAACAGAAGCTCTCGAAGGGGCTGGCGAAGTACATCCCGGGCCAGATCATGGTGTCGATGCAGCAGGACGATCAGGCCGATCACACGATCGCGGCGATCACCGCGCTGCTGCGCGATCGCCACAAGCTCGACACGACCCAGGACGACGATTTTCGCATCCGCAACCCCGCGGATCTGGCGAAAGCCGCGCAGGACTCGGCGACGCGGATCTCGATCTTGCTCGCGATCGTTGCCGGGGTGTCGCTGTTCGTCGGCGGCATCGGCGTGATGAACATCATGCTGGTCAGCGTGATCGAGCGAACGCGCGAGATCGGGATTCGGATGGCGGTCGGCGCGCAGTCCGATCGACGTGATGACCCAGTTCCTCGTCGAAGCGCTCGTGCTCGCGATCGTCGGCGGTGCGCTCGGCATCGGCTTGGGCTACATCGCGGCGAAGTACGGCGCCGAGTACTTCCACTTCAAGATGTTCTTCCCGGCTTCGATCGCGGCGCTCGCGTTCGGAGTCGCCGGTGGGGTTGGCGTCGTGTTCGGGTTGTATCCGGCGATCCGCGCATCGCAACTCGATCCGATCACTGCGTTGAGGTACGAGACATGAAGTCGCTAGTCGGTCTGTCGTGCATCCTTGTCGTCGCGTCGGGCGTCGCGCTCGCGCAACCCGGTATCACCTCGCCGCCGCCTCCGGCGCCGACCGCTGGCAGTGGCTCCGGCAATGCGCCGGCGCCGACCCCGGGCGCCGGTTCGGGCTCGGACGAGCAGCCGCAGTGGCTGCCCGGAATCCCGAACGTCACCGGCGAGGAGACCGCGCAACCCGGCAAGCTGTTGCTGTCGATGCAGCGCGCGGTCGAGCTCGCGTTGGAGCAGCACCCGACGCTGCGCCAGCAACAAGCGGCGGCCGAAGCGGCCTACGGTCGCGTCGCGCAAGCCGGCTTGCCGACGCAGCCGACGCTGACGCTCGCCGGCACGCTCGGCGCGTCGTCGCAACCGCAGAAGCCGTGCAACATCGGTGACACCGCGCTCAACTGCGGCGGGTTCGATACGCACCAAGAGTCGACCGGGTTGTCGGCGACCGCGGCGTGGAAGATCACCGATTTTGGTGTGACGCGGCTCAACGTCCGCGCCGCCGACCTCAACGCCGTCGCCGCTGACGCGGGCGTGAGCTCGACGAAGCTCGATCTCAGGCTCGCGGTCGAGACCGCTTACCTGCAAGCGATCGCGGAGCGTCGGCTCGTGGTCGTCGCCGAGTCGACGGTCAAGAGCGACGACGGTCACTTCGATCAAGCGAAGCGCTTCGTCGCCGCGGGCCAGCAGGATCCGATCGTCGTCGCGCAAGCGAGCGCGACCCTCGCCGCGGCAAAATCGGCACTCGCGCAGGCCCAGAGCACCGAAGCGATCGCGCTGTCGAACCTGCGCGCCGCGATCGGTTGGATGGATCCGAACCGGACGGTCGTGATCGATGCGAACTGGCCGGTCACCGCCGAGGAACAACCGCCGGCGCTGCCGCAGCTCGTGGACTCCGCGCGCAAGCGCCGTCCGGAACATCGTGCAGCTCGACCGGCTGATCGCCGCCGCGGACGCGAGCCTCGACGCCGCGCACGCGGAGCGACGCCCGACCTTGTCTGCGGTCGCCGATATCGATTACGGACCGCAGACCGGCAACTGGTCGCCCCAGCCGTCGTGGGGCGCGGGCCTCACGCTGTCGTGGCTCGCGTGGGATGGCGGCAAGAGCCGCGCCGACGTGAAGGTCGCGATCGCGAACGAGCATGCCGCGATGGCGAACCGCGACGGGCTGCTGCTGACCCTGACCTCGACGCTCGAGTCGGCGCGCGCGCAGATCATCGCGAACCGCTCGGGGGTCCAGGCGTCGAACGAAGCGGTGATCTCGGCGCAAGCGGCGCTCAAGCTCGCGGAGGCGAGATACGCCCAAGGTCTCGGCAGCCAGATCGAGCTCGCCGATGCGCAGACCGCAGTGACGACGGCGCAAGGTGCGCTGGTCACCGCCGAGTATCAGCTCGCGACCGCGTGGGCGACCCTGCATCGCGCGGCGGGTGACATTTGACCGCGGTGCGGTTGACCGAGTACGCGCGCGGCGGCGGTTGCGCAGCCAAGCTCCGGCTCGGCGCGCTCAGCGGCGTGCTGTCCCGGATGGCGCCGAACGCGAGTCGCGCCGACCTCGTCGTCGATCATGCCTTCTCCGACGACGCCGCGGTCGTCAAGGTCGGTGCGGGTCGCGAGCTCGTGCTCACCGCCGACGTCATCGCCCCGCTGGTCGATGATCCCGCGACGTTCGGCGCGATCGCGGCGACCAACGCGATGTCGGACGTGTGGGCGATGGGCGGCGAGCCCCGGTTCGCGCTCAACCTCGTGTTCTTCCCAGACGACGTGCTCGCGATGGACGTCCTCGATCAGATCCTGTCCGGTGGCGCGCGCGCGTGCGCCGAGGCGGGCGTCGCCGTCGTCGGCGGCCATTCGGTTCGCGATCCGGAAGTGAAGTTCGGGTTATCGGTCACCGGCGAGGTCATCGCAGGCGCCGCGTGGACGAATCGCACCGCGCGACCGGGCGATACGTTGATCCTGACCAAGGCGCTCGGCACCGGCGTGATCAGCCAAGCGATCAAGAAGTCGATCGCGAGCGAAGCGGCGGCGAGCGCGTCGATCCGCTCGATGACGACCACGAACCAATGCGCCGCGCAGATCGGCCGCACCCACGGCGTGACCGCGGCGACCGACGTGACCGGGTTCGGCTTACTCGGTCACCTGCGCAACATCGTGCGCGGCTCGAACGTGACCGCGACGATCGACCTCGAGCACCTGCCGGTATTACCCGACGCGCTCGATCACCTGCGCGCGAAGGTGTGTCCCGCCGGCAGCATCGCGAATCGCGCGTTCGTCGCCGCCGACGTACAGTGGCGCGATGGCAGCGCGCTCGCTCCCGAGCCGGCGGCCGATTCGCGGCTCGAGCTGCTCGCTTCGCTCGCGTGCGACGCCCAGACCAGCGGCGGCCTGCTGCTGTGCGTCCCGAGCGCGCGTGCCGCGGCGTGTGTCGACGAGCTGCGCTCGGCCGGGTTGCCCGCTGCGGCGATCGGCGAGATCTCGGCCGGCGCGGCGAAGATCATCCTGCGTTGAACCTCAGTGCGACCAGATCGCGAGCGCGATCAGCTTGCGGTGATCGCGCAACGCTTGATCGTAGCGCTGGTAGATCTCGTTCCACCGCCCGGCTTCCGCCGACGCGCCGGCGACCTGCAGCGACGCGCGGCGGGCGGCGGCGTGGAGCGCGACGCTAAACGGGAAGCGGGAGTCGAGTCGGAAGTGGTCAGTAGGCACCGACCAGACGAGCTGGCGTACGACCGCGTCGCGCCCGGTCTTCACCCGAGGCAACACCGACATGACGTCGATATCCTGCCACCACGGGTCCCGGCTGCCGAGCTGGTTCGCGAGCGGCCCGCCATCACCGCGCTCCGCGATCTCCAACGCGTGCTTGTACTCGTCGGCGGGGCCGAAGTACGTGCCTTTTGGCAACGGGTCGCCGCGCCGCAACAGCAGACCACTGAAACGGCGGAGCCAAAGCTCGCGCTCGTTGGAATCCTCCGACGGTATGGTGTACGAGGGCGTCGCGTCTGCACGGTAGAGGTCGATCATCGACTCGAGCGTCGCGAGGTTCCGAAGGACGTAACGCCCGTTCGGGTCGGCCCCAACCGCGATGACAGCTTTCACGGCGTACTCGTGCGCCTCCGCAAGATCGCCGTCGATGACCGCGGCGACCGCATGCCACTGCTCGAGCCTCGTCTGCAAAGCCGGGTCGGTTCCCGCAGGCATCGAGGTCAGGCTCTTCGCGAGCCAGATCACTGTGCCAAGCGTGTACGCATCAAAATCGTCGGGGCGTCCGAGCACCGCCGCCGTCGCCGCCGCGTCGATCCCATCGACCGGATCGCCGTAGCCACCGATCCAGCGCAGCTGGTCGAGCAGGAAGTCGACGCCCGCCGAGCCGGTGTCGTGGAATGCGGCCCACGTAGGGCGCTCCGCCTCGGGCACGACCTCGAGCAGCTCCGGTATACAGGCCGCGCCGTCGGGCTTGGCCGCGAGCGCGCGTAACCTGTCGACCGCGCCGGTGTCACCGCCGTAGTCATGGAGTAGCTCGGCGAGGCACTCGTAGCTCCGGACGGTCACGGCTGATTTGCCGTCGGTATCGCGTTTGCGGACGTCGTCGGCGTCGCGGAGCGCAGCGGCGGCGGCCTCGTTCCAGCGTCCCGCGAGGACGAGCGTAGGACCGGTCGGCAGCGCTCCGAGCGTTTGCGTGCTCCCGTTACCCACCGTCTCTGGGACCGTGATCGCCACCGCATCTTCGAAGCGACCGAGCTCGACGAGCGCGATGTGCTGGTAGCGTCGATCGCCGCAACGCTTGGCGACGGTCAACAGCTCGTCGTACCGCTCGGCGTGATAGAGCTCGCCGAGCTCGCCGTCACAGCCGTCCAGGATCGCCGACAGCGCAAGCAACCGATCGAGTGACGCGCGATCGCGATACGGATCGCGCTCGAGCAGGTCGTGCAGGTGATAGAGCGCGCTGTCGCGAGAGCCTGGCATCGCGGCGGCGATCGCGCATGCGTGCGTGTTCGTGATCTCGCGCGGACTGTCACCGGGGCGGACCGACGCGTCTTCGCAACTCTTGCGCTCCACCGCGCCGAACGCCTTCTCGAGGCCCCAGGTGAACAGGCCAGACGCCGCTGCCAACGCGATGACGCTGAAGATCGCCAGCGGAGGCGTCGCGGCGTGCGGCGTCCGCGCAGCGAGCGCGATCGGCTCGCCTTCGGCCGCGCGCAACACGAGCGCACCTGCATCGGCGCGATAGTCGGTGGCTCCGGTGCCCGACGTGCGCTCGAGCCGGCCGAACGCGATCACGTCATCGCCGGGCGCGACCGACGCGAGCCTCGCGGTGACGACGTCGGTGGATTCCGCGAGCGCGGCCGGCGTCCCGGCCGGCAAGTGATTGCGCGCGGCACTGGCGCGGCTTGCAGCGATCACGCGGATCGCGCCATCGAGCTCGACCTTCCCATCGGCGGTCTCGATCCACATCGCATCGGCCCGATGATCGAGCGTGTCGACCAACCGCGTCGGTCGCCGCGCGATCAAGGTCGCCGCGCCACCACCGCCGAGCTTGCCGCGAACGACGCCCTTGTCGGTCTTGCGGTCGAGTGCAAGCGTCGCCCGGCGCGCGTGTCGGCGGGCTCTGGCTCGCTGGGCGAGCCGCACGAGCCCGAGCGTGGCGAGCGCGACCACGACGATCAGCAACTTCCAAACGAGCGGGCCGTGAATAACGAAGAATGGCAGTTCCACTTGGCTAGCCCAGGAACGGTTCGTGACAGACCGCCTCGATGTTGTGGCCGTCGGGATCGAGCACGAACCCGCCGTAGTAGTGCTCGTGATAATGCGCGCGTGGACCGGGTGCGCCGTTGTCCTTGCCGCCGGCGGCGATCGCCGCATCGTAAAATGCGCGCACGATCGCGCGTCCGTTCGCGCGGAACGCGATGTGCGTCGACTGCTTCGGCGTCCCTTGCCCGATCCAGAAGTCGGGCTTGCCAGCGACGCCGAACCCGGCGAATTGCTCGAACTGCTTGAGCAGCTCGTAGCCGAGCGGCGCGAGAGCTTTCGTGTAGAACTCGATGCTGCGCTTGACGTCGCTTACCGTCACGCCGGTATGGTCGATCATGGCGGTACAGTAGACCAACAGCAGTCGAAACTGTGCGGGGTCTCCTGTAATGTCGCGGCGTGCGCTTAGCTCCGATCGTCGCGTGTGCGTTGTTGGTAGCTCCCGGTACCGCTAGCGCCGGCCGAACGTTCTACGGCTGGCTGTTCGGCAGCGAGGTCCTGCCCGAGCGCGGGGCCGAGCTCCAGACCTGGGTCACCGACGAGAACGATCTCTCGCACGAGAACAACGGTCGCGAGACTCAGCTGTGGGTCGCGCCGCTGATCGGCATCACCGACAAGCTCGAGCTCGTGCTCCCGATCGAGATGCAGTGGACCCAGGATGCATCGCCGGGCAGCGCGCGCACGACGTTCTACAGCTACGGCGCAGAGCTGCGCTATCGGTTCGTCACACAGGATCCGGTCGACAAGCCGGCGTTCGCGCCGCTGATCCGGGTCGCGGTCAAGCGGCTGATCATCGATCGCGACGCACTGCAGCCCGAGGTCGATCTCGTCGCGTCGTACGACTTCAGCAGCTGCCTCCAGGCACTCGTCGACATCGGGTTGGTCGCGGACGTCAGCACGAACGGCAAGCACTTCGTCGACCCCAACACGATGGCGACCAGCGCCGCGCACTTCGAGCTCCATCCCGGTATCGGTGTCAGCGGTCGCGTCGTCGGCGATCTGCGGCTCGGCGGCGAATTTTACAGCGAGCTGGCGCTCGATAACTACGACGGCTCGTCGTGGGCGGTCGTCGGCCCCGACCTCGCATGGACGCACGGGCGGTCGTGGGTGAGCGCGACGTTCGGCATCGGCGTCTATCAGATCCGCGACGCGGGTCGGATCCAGTGGGGCATCGCGTTCTGATGCGCTTCGCGGTCGCCGCGATCGCCTGCGTGCTCGCGCTCGCGAGCGGCGGGATCGCGCGCGCGCAACCCGCGGGCCGCGTCGCCGGCAAGATCACGATCACCGAGGCCGATGGCAAGCGGAGCACCGGCGCCGAGGCCGTGGTCTACATCGTCGGCTTCACCGAACCGCCCGCAGGTGGCGAGCCGGTCAAGATCATGCAGCTCGACAAGAAGTTCGTGCCCGATCTCGTCGCGATCACCGCCGGCGACACGGTGTCGTTCCCGAACAACGACGGGTTCCTGCACAACGTGTTCTCGCAATCGGCCGCGCGTCGCTTCGATCTCGGCTCGTTCAAGAAGGGCGTCACGAAGCAGAAGGACTTCCCGGTGCAAGGCGTCGTCGACGTCTACTGCAACCTGCATCCCGAGATGGCCGCGACGATCCTCGTCGTGCCGAATCGCAAGCACACGCGGATCAAACCCGACGGCAGCTACGAGCTCGACGGCGTGCCGCCCGGTACATGGACCGTGTTCGCGTACACGCGACGCGCGACTCGGCCATCGAGCGCGAAGGTCACGGTCACCGCGGGCCAGACCTCGACCGTCGACTTGTCACTCGCAGCGCGGCGCCGAGCCCGATCACCTGAACAAGTACGGCGAGAGATATCACGACGCCGGCCAGACCTATAACTGACTCGCGCATCGCGCCCTTGCCGTAGCGCACCCTCGCGGCCGTGCGCGCTGGAGCTGTGCTCGAGAGGTCCCTGCGCGGGGGCGCCGCTACGGGATCTGTTCCGAATAATGCTGCTGGACGATCCGCCAGCCCGCCTTCTCCTTCTGGAGCACGAGCAAGGTCCGGTACGTCGTGCACAGCTGCGCCGGCGCGTCGACGGCGAGCGCGATCCACATCAGCTCGCCATCGGGCCCGGTGCCGGCGCGCGCGCCGAGCTCGTCGCCGGGCGTGAGCGAGTAGGCGCCGATCGCCCACTTCTTGAAGATCGACTTGATCGACGACCCGCCCGTGAACACCTCGTCTGGCGCGCTGCCGATCACGAGCGCGTGCTTGTCGTCGGACAGCACCTTGACGAAGCTGTGGTCGCGCAACGCCTCCACGACCGATCGCACCGGCGCTTCGAGATCCTTGGGCACGCTCGGCTTGATAGTCCACTCGTTCATGACCGCGCCGCACATCTCGACGACCCGGTTCGGAACCGCGACCGACCAGTGGGTGGCCGTCACCTGCCAGCCATCCGAGGTGAGGACGAGGAACGCACTCGCTCGCAGCGTGTCCTTGCCCGAGATGTCGGCGACGAGCCAC
The DNA here is from genome assembly GCA_963848295.1 of uncultured delta proteobacterium. Lineage (GTDB taxonomy): Bacteria > Myxococcota_A > Polyangia > Haliangiales > Haliangiaceae > JABFXX01. Next base: position 3,590,705 of record CAWKDB010000010.1, read on the forward strand.
GCCGACTTGCCGGTCTTCGAAGCGACGACGCTGGTGACCTTGACCTTTGCCTTGCCGAGCAACGCGCGCACGCGCGCCAGGTCCTTCGGCACCGGATCGTCGTCGTGGTACGGCGTGATGAACGTATCGATCGAACGAGGGACGGGCTGGCTCGCCGCCACGGCGTCGACGAACGCGGTGAACGCCTTGGTCACGGCGGCGGTCGTGTCGGCCGCGGCAATCGACGGCGCGAGGAGCAGCGCGAGCAACGCGATCCGCATCGAGCTATCGTACCGGGTCCGGGTCGTCCACGCGTGGATGTGCGGTCAGTCGGTTTCGTCGCCGACAGCGATCGCTCTCGCGCCAGCGCGCGATCGGCGGAGCTGCACAGGGTCCGAGCGCGTAACTTCCAAGCCGATCATCATGTGTCGGCGTATCAAAACGCGTTGCACCGCGCGTTGTCCCGCGCCGCGCGCAGGACCCTGTGACAGCGCAGCCAGCGCGCGCGTTCGCGGTCTCGCGGGCGAGTCGTCAAGAGTCGCGCAGGAAGCGCGTCACGCTCGCCTCGAGCTTGCTCTGGACGAGCCGGATCACGCTCGCGACTTCTTCGACCGGCAGCTCGAGGCGATCGGCGAGCCGGCGGTGCGTGCATGACACGAGCGAGGCGCGCGCGCGATTGATCCAGCGCGCGGCGGTCGCGCGATGGACGCCGAACGCGGCACCGATCTCGTCGATCGACATGTCGTCGACGACTTGCTGGCGCAGCACCATGCGGTCTTCAAGCGCCAGGTCGTTGACCGCTTCGTGTAGCGCGGCGGCAAACTCGGCGCGGTATTCGGCTTTGAGCATCTCGAAGCCAGGGTCGATGCCGCTGGTCAGCAATAGATCGAGGCTGCGATCGACGGGCTGTTCGCGCATGTACTTCTTCTTGACCCGGATCAGCTCGCGCGTCGCGGTGATCCGGAGCCAACCGCGGAGCGGGCCGCGCCCGCGGTAGCCGGCGATGCCGGGCGGCTTGCCGTCTTGCGCGACGAGCAGCTGCAGGCGCAGCACTTGCTTGACCTCGCCGATCTGATCGGCCGAGGCCTTGGTCGCGCCGCCGGCGGCATCGACCTCGGCGAGCACCTGCTCGAACGCGGCGTTCGCGGTGGGCTCGTTCGCAGTGCACGCCGCGGCGAGCGCGAGATCGGCGGCGGGCGCGGCGGCGAGCGCGACGCCGAGCTCGTCGCCGTAGATCCGCTCGCCGACGAACGGGATCAGCTGCGCCTCGGTGAATTTCACGGTCGGCCAGCGCATGCGGGCCGCGGTGAACACAGCTTCCCAAGCGGTCAGCGCCGCCACCTCGGATGCGACAGAGAGTTTGCTCAGTTCGGCGAGCTGGCGGACGACCTCGGACACCGCCGTGATTGTCGCATGTGTCAGAATGCGAAGCGGTGGACTGTCTGGACGCAAACGTCGTGCAAGAGCTGATGTCGGGGTCGCTCGACGTCACGGCGCGCGATTCGGTGCTGCTCCACCTCGACGGCTGCGACGATTGCCGCGAGCTGCTGACCGCGACCGCGAGGGTCGCATCGCGCGAAGGGCTCGGCGGGACGCTACAGATGCCCGAGAAGCTGCGGCCGCCGGCCGACATCGGGCTCGACGCGACGATCGCTCCTGCGCTCGGCGAGACGTTGCTCGCCAGCGATGCGGCGCTCGCGCAGACGGTCGCGCCGCTGCCGATGAGCCAGGTCCGCGCGATCACGCAGCCGGGCGCGAACGGCACGCCGTTCGGGCGCTATCAGCTGCTGGAGCGGCTCGGCGCCGGCGCGATGGGCGTCGTGTTTCGCGCCCGCGATTCCGACCTCGGTCGCGACGTCGCGCTCAAGCAACTGCGCAAGCCCGACATCGCGCTGATCGAGCGACTCATGCTCGAGGCGCGCTCGATGGCGCAGGTCAACCATCCGAACGTCGTCCAGGTCTACGACGTCGGCGGTCGCGGCTGGCTCGACGTACATCGCGATGGAGCTGGTCGAAGGTCAGAGCTTGCGCGCGTGGCAGAGCGCGAAGCGAGCGCACGCTGCCCGAGATCGTCGCGGCGTACGTCGCGGCCGGGCGCGGGCTCGCCGCCGCGCACGCCGCCGGCATCATTCACCGCGACTTCAAGCCCGACAACGTGCTGGTCGGCAGCGACGAGCCGCGTTCGCGTCACCGACTTCGGGCTCGCCGTCGGCCAAGCCGACGCCGGGTCGGCCGTCGTTGACCGGCGACGTCAACCTCACGACCGAAGGCTCGGTGCTCGGCACGCCGGCGTACATGGCGCCCGAGCAGTTCGCCGGTGGCAACGTCGACTCGCGCACCGACCAGTTCAACTTCTGCGTCGCGCTCTACGAGGCGCTGTACGGCCATCGCCCGTTCGACGGCAAGACGTTCGATCGAGCTCGGCGACAACGTCGCCGCCGGCAAGGTCAAGGCTGCGCCGGCGAGCACGCGGGTCGCGGCGGGCTGCGCGCGATCGTGCTGCGCGGCTTGGCGGTCAAGCCGGGCGACCGCTTCCCGACGATGGATCACTTGATCGACCGAGCTCGGCCGCGATCGCGCGCGGCCGTGGCGTCGGACCTCGATCACCGCGCTCGCGATCGCGGCGGCGCTCGGGCTCGGGCTGGTCGCCGACTACGCCGTGCGCGATCGCGTCGACGGCGACATTCGCCAGTCGTTCGAGGCGACCGGCAAGCAGATCGAGCGCGCGGCGAGCCTGCAAGCGAAGCAGTTTCGCGCGCTGTCGCGGTTGGTCTCGCAGCTGAAGGCGATGCTCGACGTATCGAGCCACCGCGATCAGGCGGACTTCGGGCTCGCGACGCCCGAGCAAGACGAGCAAGACCTCGCCGACATTCGCGCGACGTTGCTGTCGCAAGACTGGAAGCGGTTGTCCGAGCTCGGCCAAGGCTCGCTCGCGGTGATCGATTACAAGGGTCGGCTACTATACTCGAGCGCCGCACCGACCGAGTGGAAAGGCGAGCTCGGCACGCTGCCCGCGGTCAAGCGCGCGCTCGCCACCGGCAACGGCGACTACGTGACGATGGTGCGCTACGACGAACCGGCGCTCGCGAAGGCAAAGGTGTTCGGAGACAAGCCGCCGCACGGCCTCGCGATGATGTTCACGCGCACGCTCGATCACAACGGCGAGCCCGGGGGGTTGTTCACGCAATTCGTCGACGGCAACGATCTCCTCGCCGGGATTCGCCTCGACGATACCGCGCTCGGGCTCGTCGCGATGGACGGCACCGCGATCGGCGAGGTCCCGCCCGCGCTGGTGCGCGCCGCTCCGGCGAGCGGCGAGATCGCGGATGTCACTCTTGGCGGCGTGGGGTACGAGGTCCAGGCGCGGCCACTGCCCGACTTCTCGGGCCAACCGATCGGGCTCGTCGTGATGGCGCGACCGCTGAGCGGCGTGCTGTCAGGGTTGTTCCCCGGCGCGCGTACGGTGTTCGCGCTCGCGGCGCTCGGCGCGCTGGTGTTGTTCGGCGCGACCGCGATGCGCGCGCGCAAGATCGCGGGCGCGTAGCCCTGTTCAGTGCGCGTGGCCGTGGTGGATATCGGGCGCGTGTTCGTGCACGTGTTCGAGCTCGCCGTGGTGATGCGGATGCGCGTGCTCGCCGACGACCGGCGGCTCGTGGACATGATCGTGGTGGCCGTCGTCGTGGCGATGGACGTGATCGTGATCGACCGCGTGATGGTGGTGCGGGTGAGCGTGGCGCTCGGTCGCGTGCAACCACACGCCGGTCGCGAATAGTGCCGCCGCGCCGAGCGTCCAGGCATCGAGCGCGCGATCGCCGAGCGCGATCGCAACCGCCGCCCCGACGAACGGAGCGAGCGCGAACACCGAACCCGTGCGACCCGCGCCGATTCGCCGCTGTGCGAGCAGATAGAGCCGGAGCGACAAGCCGTAGCCGACCGCGCCACACGCGACGACCGCGAGCGCCGGCCCGATCGGTGGCAGCGCCTCGCCGACGATCACCGCGGCGGTCAACGACAGCGTCGCACCGAGCGCGCCCTTGCCGGCGATCACCGCGAGCGGATCGCGCTCCGCAAGCGGCCGGGTCAGCGTGTTGTCGAGTGCCCAGCCGAGCGTCGCGCCGGCGACCGCGATCGCTCCGGTCGCGCTCCACTCGCCACCGCGCGCGGCGGCGAGCACGAGCAACGCACCTCCTGCGGTCATCGCGGTGACCGCGAGCGCGACCCGGCCGCCGATCGGCTCGCGAAACGCGACGCGCGCGAGCGCGACCGTGAACACCGCCTCGAGGTTGAGCAGCAGCGATCCGATCGTCGCCCCGGAGCGCGCGAGCCCCCACGCGAGCAACGCGGGCGCGACCGCACCGCCGACGACGGCGATCGCGACGAGCCGGCCGAGGTCGCCGCGAACGAGCGGTCCGCCGCTGCGGGCGAACGCGCGCAACGCGATCGCGGACGCCGCGGCACCGGCATAGAGCAGCGAAGCAGTGGCGATCGGTCCGACCCAGCGCTCGGCCCACGCGACGATCGGCGTCGTCACGCCAAACGCGATCGCCGCCGCGGCAGCGAGCGTCACTCCACGGGTGATCGCGCGCGTCGTCACGGCAGGCTCGGACCCGTAAGTGGACAAAAGCGACAGCGTCCCCAGAGAAGTCGCGTGATCACAGGCTGTTGCGAGCGAGGTCTGCAACGGCAAGTAGACAATAGCGACAGCGTCACCTTTGCGAGTCTAGCAGCGCCGCGATTTGCTCGGGCGTGAACCCGTACTCGGCGAGCACCTCGCGCGATTGCTCGCCGAGCTTCGGCGGCGGCGCGCGGCGCGCGGGTGCGCCGACCGGCGTGCGCAGCTGCGCGATCGGACCGACGCCGTCGCCGCCGTCGATCTCGAAGAACACGCCGCGCGCGACGTGCAGTGGATGGGCCGCGAGCTCGGCGGGCTCGAGCGCGAGCTCGACACAGCAGTCGTGCTTGCCGCAGATCTCGAGCCACGCCGCCGCTGGCTTGCCCGCGAGGATCCCCTGGATCTCGGCGCGGACGCGCGCTTGGTCGGCGGGCGGCGCGATCAGCTCGGCGACGTTCGGCGCGCGCCCGATCGCCTGGTTGAAGGCGATCCAGAACTTCGGCTCGAGCGCGCCGACCGCGAGGTAGCGATCGTCGCCGGTGCGATAGACGCCGTAGCACGCGAGCCCGCCGTTCAGCGTCTCGGTGCCACGGGTGGGGTTCGCGCCGCAATCGAGGTTGCCGAGCTCGGCGGCGAGCAGCGCGAGCGCGCCTTCGGTCATCGAGATGTCGAGGTGCGCGCCGTGGCCGGTGCGTTCGCGACCGACGAGCGCGCCGAGGATCGCGGTGGCGCTCCACAGCGCACCGCCGGCGAGATCCGCGATCTGGACGCCGGGCATCACGGGGGCCCCTCCGGCGGGGCCGCCCATCGCGAGCACACCGGCGAGCGCGATGTAGTCGAGGTCGTGACCGGCGCGGTCGACGTACGGCCCGGTCTGACCGTAGCCGCTGATCGAGCACACGACGATCCTGGGATTGCGCGCGGCGAGCGTGTCGTAGCCGACGCCGAGCTTCGCCATCACGCCGGGGCGGAAGCTCTCGACCACGACGTCGGCCTTCGCGACCATCGCGAGCAACGCGTCGCGGCCGGCCGGCGCCTTGAGATCGAGGGCGAGCGAGCGCTTGCCGCGGTTGACCGCGAGGTAGCGGCCGCCGACGCCGCCCTTGCTCGGCGGAAACGCGCGCAGGTAATCGCCGACGCGCGGATCCTCGATCTTGACGACGTCGGCGCCCATGTCGGCCAGCACCATCGTCAGGTACGGCCCGGGCAACAGACGCGATAGGTCGAGGACCCGGATGCCGCTCAGAGCGTCGGCGAGCGGCCCGTTCACGACTACTTCGCGGGGCGGGCGATCTCGAACAACTGCTGGAGCTTCATCGCGAGCATCGGATCGCCGGTGATCGCGAGCTTGCCCTGGAAGTAGAGCTGCATGCCGGCGTTGGGATCGCCGAGCATCGTCTTGAAGTCGTCGCCGGCGACGGCCACCGTGCACTGCGCCTTACCCGAGTCGCCCTTGGTGCAGCTCGGCGGGTTCGCGGTGCAGTCGACGGTCCATTCACCGCCGCCGTCCCCCGAGATCTTGAAGCAGTAGATCGCGTTGAGCTCGCGAGCTTTGTCGGGGAACTGCTTCAAGCCCTCCGGAACGAGGTTGTCGAACAGGTCCTGCGCGTCCTTGGGCATCGTGGCCATGCTTCAATCCTCCGAGCCCCGGTGTTACCGCGCCCGCTCCTCGGCGGTCAATCCACCGGGGGCAGGTCCTGATCGGAGTAGGCACACTGCGCCGGGTCGCCTTCGGTCGGATTGAAGTTGACGTTGTCCGAGTAGTAGACCCGGTCGAACGCGGTATCCCAGCATTCCGAGGCCAGCGCTTGCTGGCTGCCGAGGTCGCCGCCGGCGATCCGAGCGTCGCCACGGCCAGCGCCGGTGCCCTTCCACCGCGACCGCAGCGTCAGGTCTTCTGCGGCCGAGGTGCCACCGATGTTCGCCGAGATGTCGAACGTCATGTCGCCACCGCCGTCCGCGGCTTGGTCGTACTCGTACATGCCGACCAGCGGGGTGCCATCGCTGGTGCTCGAGTTGATCCCGAGCTCGAGGTGCATCGCGGCGAGGTCGTAGGTCACGTCGACGTCGCCCTTCGCGTTCGGATTGTCGATCGGATCCACCGTCTTCGATGCATCGAAGTCGAAGTGGAACGTGCCGTTGCCCATGTTGTCGCCCGGGCGCGGGTCGGCGTGACCGTCGATGATCGCGATGAAGTTGTCGCTGGTGTCCTGCTTGTTGTGGCCGGATAGGGTGTAGTCATACGTGCCGTCGTCGTTCGCGGTCACGTCGAGCTTGTACTGCGCGGGGTCGAGTGCGCTGCCGCTCCACGGGCCCCAGGTGTACGTGTTGCCGCTGACCGACGTCACCGGGTACTGGACGATCGAGTGGATCAAGACGAGCACCCACGCGCTCGCGCCGTTGAACGTCAGCGTGACCGCGCGGGTCTCGAGATAGAACGTCGCGATCTGACCGACGGTCGGATCGGCGACGCGCTTCGACGCGCTCGCGGGCAGCTTGATCGAGACCTGGTCGCTGGTCGGGATCGCCTTGTCGAGACCGGCTGGCGCGTCGTCGCGCGGAATGCAGCCGGTCGCCAACAGGCACGCGGCACAGGAAGCGGTGAGTAAGCTCGTCATGGTGCGAATCATCTGGATCCTCCTCGGTGACGGACCGATAAAGCACCCGCCGTACCAACGTATATCCCGCCGGATCAGCTAGTTACGGTGTGGAGTTTTCCGACGGTGGTCGCGCGGCGCCGGGAGCCGTGGGAGGCGCCGACAGCTCTGGAAGGATCGTTAACGTATCGCCGTCGTGGAACGCGACGACCGCGTCATTGGCGACCGCGAGCCCGATCGGCTGTTGGCGCTGCGCGATCGGGAGCGGATAGACGTACATGATCAGCGCGTTCGCGGCGAAGCCGACGATGTAGTCGTGCTCGAGCGAGGTATCCAGCCGCAGCGCCAGCGCGGTGTCGCCGACCGCATCGATCGCGTGGCCGAACAGCGCGACACCGGGCACGGGAAACGACACCTGGCCGTGCATCGAACCGGTCGCGTCGATATCGAACAAGTTGAGCTCGGGCGCGCCAGCGAAGTGGTGGAGGTTCGCCGCCCGGATCATCGGACCTTGCTCGGGCAAGTAGATCGCCCCGAGCAGCTCGCTATAACCGCGCCGCGTGTGCCAGCTCGTCCCGGCGTGCTCGCGACCGGTGATCACGCCGGCGGCATCGCGCGTGACCTCCCACGTGCGGTCGCGGTAGCGCACGACGATCGGCGGGTCGGCGGCGGAGATCGGCGTCGCCTCACCGGTGACCGGCTCGATCGACAGCGCCTGATCTCCGCGGCGCCACGCGATCGCGTGCTCGCCGAGTGACCACGTCGCTTCGGCGCCGGTCGCGTGCGCGAATGCCTCGAGTCGCTTGCCGTGGACCGCGACGTAGCCCTCGTCGCCGCCGGCGCGAGTCACCGCACGCAGGCAGCCGACGCCGCGCTCGCCGGCCGGCACCCCGACGTCGCCGACGCAATCGCCGAGCAACACGAAGCCGTCGGGGCGCGCGAGCGGCGGTGCGGTGCGCCCTCCGGCGGGCTTGTGCCACGCGACTTGCCCGCGGCGATAGTCGACCGCGACAAACCCGAGCTGCGGCGACGCGACGACCGCGAGACCGCCGGCGACGACCGGTCCGACGCTGTCACCGGGCGCGGCATCCTTATTGATCGCGAGCGACACGACCCGAACCGGCTCGATCTTGGGCAGCGCGGCGAGCGCCGGCCACGGGTCCTTGTTCGGCCTCGCATCCGCCACGCCGCCATCGCGCGGCGGCGGGCGCACGACCGCCAGCGCGGCGTCTCCCGGCGCCGGCTTGCCCTTGCACGCAGCGAGCAGCGCGATCGCGACGATCGAACCTCCGACCACCCTCTCGCCCGGAGAAAGTCGCCTAGAGGTCCACCGTCCCCACACGACTATGCGTCTTTGCTCTTACGCATCTCGAGCTTTTCGCGCATCTCGTCGGCCCAGCCCTCTTTGTTGACCTGCTTGACCCGGGCGATCGCGAGCGCTCCGCGCGGGACATCCTTGGTCACGGTCGTACCCGCGCCGACGTACGCGTCGCGGCCGACGGTCACCGGTGCGACGAGCTGGCTGTCCGAACCGACGAACGCGCCGGCTTCGATCGTCGTCTGATACTTGCCGACGCCGTCGTAGTTGCACGTGATGACGCCGGCGCCGATGTTCGCTTTGTGGCCGACCGACGCGTCGCCGAGGTACGCGAGGTGGTTCGCCTTCGCGCCGGCCATCATGTGGGTTTTCTTGGTCTCGACGAAGTTTCCGAGGTGGACCTCCTCGTCGATCTGGCTGCCCGGTCGGCAATGGGTGAACGGGCCGAGCTTCGCGCGTTCGCCGACGACGGTTTCGGTGAGCACGGAGTATGGCTTGACGTGGGTGTCGTCCGCGACCGTGACATCGGTCAGCACGCAGCCGACATCGAGGTGAACGCCGTCGCCGATCCTGGTCTTGCCGCGCAGGGCGACGTTGGGCCCGAGCCAGACGTCCGTGCCGAGCGGGCCGACCTCGGCGTCGATGAACGTCGTCGCCGGATCGGCCATCGTCACGCCGGCGCGCATCCAGCCCTCGTTGATCCGCTTGCGCGCCGCGGCGTCGACGGTCGCGAGATCGACCCGGTCGTTGATCCCGGCGACCTCGGCGAACGGCGCGTCGATCGCGGTGGCTCCGCCGCGTGCGTACGCGTGAGCGACGAGATCGGTGAGGTAGAGCTCGCCCTTCGCGTTATCCGCGCGCAGCGCGTTGAGGTCTTTGCGCAGGTGGCCGAGTCGGACCGCGTAGAACCCGGCGTTCGTGTCGCGAAGCGCGCGCTGGGCGGCGGTCGCGTCGGGGTACTCGACGATCCGCTCGAGCACGCCTTGGTCGTCGCGCACGAGGCGGCCGTACGGCATGTCGCGGTCGGGCACGGTCGACAGCAGCGCGAGCCCGGCCTTCGATGCGGCGCAAGCGGCGACGAGCTCGGCGATGCGTTCGCTCGCGAGCAACGGCGCGTCGCCGGTGAGGATCACGACGATGCGATCGTCGGGTTCGGCCGCGACCGCGGGCAACGCGCACTGCACCGCGTGACCGGTGCCGCGCGGCTCGGTCTGATGCGCGATCGCGATCGAGCCGGGGCCGAAGCTGGCGTCGAGTGATGCGCGCACCGCTTCGAGCTGATGACCGAGGATCGCGACGATCTTCTGAGCGCCGGCGGCGCGCGCCGCGGTCACGACCCAATGCAGCATCGGCCGCCCGGCGATGCGATGAAGGACCTTGGCTTGGTCGCTCTTCATCCGCGTGCCGAGCCCCGCCGCCATGATGAAGACGAGAGGAGCTGGACTACTCATGTGGGCGGAAACCGTAGCATGCGCGACATTCGATCCACGCACGAGGCCGGCTCGTACTCGATCCATGCGCCGTCTCGTCGCACTGTGCGTCGTCGCGGGTTGCGGGACGGCGCCGGTCTCGGCCGCTCCCGCGAGCGGCATCGTGTGGCCGCCGGTGATCGACTCCCACGTCCATCTCGCGCTGTGGCCGGTCGCCGATCAGCTCGCGAACAACGGCGTGCTCGGCGCGGTCGATCTCGGCGAGCCCGAGACCGCGCTCGGCAGCACGCTCCCGATCGAGGTGCTCGCGGCCGGGCCGATGCTCACGCATCGCGGTGGCTATCCACTCGATGCGTGGGGCCGCGACGGCTATGGCGTCGGCTGCGACGACGTCGCGTGCGTGCGCACGACCATCGATCGACTCGCGAGCGAAGGTGCGGCGGTGATCAAGCTCGCGCTCGACGACGACGGGCTCGCACCGGCGCTCGTGCCTGTCGCGGTGGCGGCGGCACACGCGCATCACTTGAAGGTCGCGGTCCACGCGCTATCCGACGGGAGTGCTCGGATCGCCGGGCGAGCGGGGGTCGACGTGCTCGCGCACACGCCGGTCGAGCCGCTCGCGCCCGAGACGATCGCGCTGTGGCGAGGTCGCGCCGTGATCTCGACGCTCGCGGCGTTCGGTGGGACCGCCTCGGCAGTCGCGAACCTGCGAGCGCTGCGCGCGGCGGGAGTCACCGTGCTGTACGGCACCGACCTCGGCAACCGGCGCGACGCCGGACCGAGCGCCGACGAGATCGCGCTGTTGCGCAAAGCCGGGCTCGACGATTCCGCGATCACCGCCGCGATGACGACGACGCCCGCGGCGTACTGGGGCTTCAAGTTCGATCCGCGGGTCGGCCCCGATGCGACGCTGCTCGTGCTCGATCGCGATCCGCGCCGAGACGCGACCGCGTTGTTGTCGCCGCGCGCGGTGTATCTGCACGGCCATCGGATTCGTTGAGCCCACTCTGCTACAACCGCGGCGTGCGCCGGATCGCTGTCGTCGTGCTCGCGCTGTGCGCGCTGGCGGCCACCGCGTCCGCGCACCAGACGTCGGTCAAGTACGTCGACCTCGTCGCGAGCGGCCGCCACGTCGCGGTGACCGTCCGCGTCGCGCCGGGCGATGTCGCGGAGCCACTCGGCCTGCCCGCCGACGCGAGGCCGAGCGTCGCCGAGGCGAGCACGCCGAAGGTCGCGGCGTACGTCGCGGATTGGCTGGTGCTGACCGGCTGCACCGCCTCGCCGCCGATCGCGAAGCCCGACGAAGACGCGAAGTTCGTCGCGGTGACCTGGGGCGACGAGTGTCCTAGCACGGCGGAGCTCACGCTCGATTTCTCGCGGTTCTTCGCGGTCGACCAGCGCCACATCGCGATCGTCAGGCTGACTTCGGGCAACGAAGCGCCGATCGACACGATCGTGCGCGCCGGCGATCCGCCGCTCGTGCTGCACGCCGGGGAAGCGCCGCCGTCGTCGTTGCTCGCGTGGATCCACGCCGGCATGGATCACATCTACAGCGGCCACGATCACATCGCGTTCGTGCTCGCGCTGCTGCTCGTCGTCATGCTCGTTCGCGCGCCCGGCAAGCACGTATGGCAGACGCGCACGCTCGCGCAGACCTTGAAGTCGACCGCGAAGATCATCACCGCGTTCACGATCGCGCACTCGATCTCGCTGATCGCCGCGTCGCTCGGCTTGCTTCACCTGCCGTCGAAGTTCGTCGAGAGCATGATCGCCGCGTCGATCACCTATACGGCGGTCGAGGACATCCTCAAGCCCGACGTGCGCTGGCGGTTCGTGCTGACGTTCGGCTTCGGCCTCGTCCATGGCCTGGGGTTCGCGTCGGTGCTCTCCGAGATGCTGCCGCCGCACGACGTCATCGTGCCGCTGCTGTGCTTCAACGTCGGGATCGAGATCGGCCAGCTCTCGATCGTGCTGATCGTGCTGCCCATCCTGTTCGGCGTCTGCCGCGGTCTGACCGCCGATCGCTACCGCCACGCGCTGATGCCGATGCTGGCGCTCGCGATCGCCGTGCTCGGCGCCAACGCGATCGCGACTCGGGCGCTCGGCATCAACTTGCTGCCGTTTCTGCCCTCGTGGCTCGCGTTCTAGGCGTCGCCAGCGGTCGAACGTACGTTCACGTCGCCTAGGTAGGACACGCGCTCACGTCCCCACCGAGCGCTGGCGCCGCACTCGCGATCTGCAGTGCGATCCCGTTCACAGTTCAATCCACCAGGTCGACCTGTCTATACTGGGAGGACGTTGGAAGTACTCGACGGGACCGAGGACGAGCAACCAGGCAAGCCGATCGTCGTCTGCGTGGACGACGATCAGATGAACCTCAACGCGCTAACCCGCGTCCTGAGCTCGAAGTGCACGGTGCTTGCGGCCCGCTCGGGCGCAGAAGCGCTCGAGCTCCTCGGCGAGAATCCCGAGGTCGCCGCGGTGCTCGCCGATCTGCGCATGCCCGGGCTCGCCGGGTCGGAGCTGCTCGGCCGCGTCGCGCAGCTCAGGCCGCACGTGCGGCGCGCGGTCGTGACCGGCTATCCCGAGTCCGAGGAGCTGATCAACGCGATCAACGCGGGCCAGCTCCACTACGTCATCACGAAGCCGTGGAAGCTCAACGATCTGCTCCAGGTCGTCGACCAGCTCGTGACGACGTATCGGCTCGAGCGCGACAATCACCGGCTCGTCGGCGAGCTGCGCGTCGCGAACACCCACCTGCGCGATCACGAGCGACTGCTCGAGGCCCAGCTCGACGAGCGCGGACGCGAGATCTCGGCGGCAACCGAGCAGCTCGCGCAGATGGGGCATCAGCTCGACGCGCTGACGCTGCGCGATCCGCTGACCGGCTTGTACACGCACCGCGCGTTCCAGGAACGCTTGCGCGAGGAGGTCGCGCGCGCGCTGCGCTACAGCCAGCCGATGTCGCTGCTGCTGTGCGATCTCGACGGCTTTGCGAGTGTCAACCACGACCTCGGCTATCAAGCCGGCGACGACATCCTGCGGCGAATCGCGCTCGTGCTCCAGGAGGACGAATCGCCCGATCGCGCTCGGCTGTCCGACGTCGTCGCGCGCTACTCCGGCGAGGAGTTCGTGCTGCTGTTGCCCGAGACCGCGAAGGCCGGCGCGCTGATCAAGGCGGGCCGGTTACGCGATGCGGTCGCGGTCGCCGATATGCCGGCGGGCCGCAAGCTATCGATGTCGATCGGCGTCGCGTGCTTGCCCGAGGACGCCGCCGACCCCGAAGGTTTATTGACCGCCGCCGAGGCTGCGATGCGCGGTGCGAAGCGCGGTGGCTTGGGCCGCGTCCACTTCTTCTCGAGCGCCGATGCGAATCCGGCGACCGCATCGACGCGTTCGTTCGGCCGCGTTCGCGATGCCGAGATCGATCGGTTCCGGCCGTACCAAGAGCGGATGAACGAGGTCACCGCGATCCTGCATCGCGATCGCTCGCTGTCGTGCCTGCTCGTCGATCTGTCGCGCCTGCACAAGGTCGAGCTCGACCTCGGCGTCGCGCACCACAGCGAGATCTACGATCACGCCGCGGCGGTGCTCGATCGGCTGCGCGGCGCGGTGCTCGATCCGGCCGACTTGATCTGCCGGTCGGGCGACGGCGACGGCTACTTCGTGATCCTCGCGCCGCGCGGCGCGCATCGCATCGACCTCGAAGGCCTGGCGGCCACGGTCGAGCGCGCGGTCGAAGAGTCGCTCGCGCCGATGGTGACCGAGGTGCTGCGCGAGCAACCGCGGATCACGGTCGGCTCGGCGCGCGTGCTCGGCAACTCGCTGTTGCGGCCGGAGCGGCTCACCGCGCGGTTGTTCACCGACGCCGCCGACAGCGCGCGCAACTTGCGCGAGCGCAAAGCGCATCGCGATCGCGCGACGCTGCAAGACGTCATCCTCGGCGACGGCTTGTCGTCGGTGTACCAGCCGATCGTCGACCTCGGCACCGGCGACATCTTCGCGTACGAGGCGCTGAGCCGCGGTCCGCGCGGGACCTCGCTCGAGTCGCCCGCGACGCTGTTCGCGATCGCCGACGAGGTCGATCTCACGGTCGAGCTCGATCGCGCGTGTTTCCGCGGCGCGCTGCGCAACGCGCAAGCGCTCGAGCCGGTCCATCGCTTGTTCGTCAACCTCCTGCCGATGTCGTTCTACGACACCGCGTTCATCGAGATCGAGGTCGGCAACTTGCTGACCGCCGCGGGCCTGACGCCGGCGAACATCGTGTTCGAGATCACCGAGCGGCTCGCGATCGAGAACTTCGCTTCGTTCAAGCGCGCGCTCGGCGCCTACACCGCGATGGGCTTCGGCATCGCGATCGATGACGTCGGCACGCGCCACTCGAACCTCGAGACCGTGATGTCGCTGCGCCCGCACTTCATCAAGATCTCCGACGTCCTCGTCCGCGGCATCGCGCGCTCGACCGTGAAGCGCGAGATGTTGCGCTCGCTCCGCCACATCGCGGAGACGATCGACGCGGTGATGGTCGCCGAGGGCATCGAGCATGTCGACGACGTCCAGGCGATCCGCGAGATCGGGTTGCGCTACGGCCAGGGCTATTACATGGCGCGCCCCGGGCCCGCGTTCCCGACGCTCGCCGATCACGTTCGCGCCGAGCTGCGCAACCTGACGCCGGGGGGCGAGCGCTCGGTCGTGCGCGTGGTGTCGCACGACGAAGAAGACGACGAGGATCGCGACCTGCCGATCCCGCAGGCCGCGGGCAGCTCGCCGTCGACCCCGGTGCCCCGCAACGTGTTCGGCCGCCACGAAGACGAGATCACCTCCGACTTCGCGCTCCCCGCCGAGCTCCGGCCGCGCCCGCGCGCCTCCGAGCCTCCTGCCGGCAGCGACCCGCCGACCGAGCCGCCGTGGAAGCCGCTCAGCGATGACGAAGCAACCGGCGAGGCGCTACTTTCGAGCTTGCAGGGCCCCGGGGGCGAAAACGCACCCGGTGGCGAGCCACCGCCTGGTCGTCCCGGGCTAAACTGACGCGTGCGCCCTCCCGCGTCGTGGTAGTGGGCGCGAGATCACATGGATCGCAACGCGTTTCACAAGCTCCTCGCGTTCGGTATCGAGCGCGGTGTCTCGGACATTCACTTCGAGGTCGGCTATCCGCCGCACTATCGCCTGCACGGCGAGCTGCTCGGCGCGATCAAGGTGCCGCCGCTCACCGCGTCGGACACCGAGGCGATCGCGCGGATGATCCTCGAGGATCGCAACGTCACCGTCGACTTCACCCGTCGGTTCACCGAGATCGACGTGTCGTACTCGCTCGCGTCGCGCGGGCGATTCCGCGCCTCGATCTTCCGCCAGCGCGGCTCGGTGGGCATCGTGATGCGCCTCATCCCGATCCAGGTGCTGTCGATCGAGCAGCTCAACCTACCGCCGATCCTCGCCGAGATCGCCGACGCGCGCCGCGGGCTCGTGCTGATCACCGGCGCCACCGGCAACGGCAAGACCACGTCGATGGCGGCGATGATGCGCTACATCAACGAGACCCGACACGCGCACATCGTGACGATCGAAGACCCGATCGAGTTCATCCACGAGCCTCAGAAGTGCATGATCATCCAGCGCGAGGTCGGCGCCGATACCGAGAGTTTCAGCGACGCGATGACCGCGGCGATGCGCCAAGACCCCGACGTCATCATGGTCGGCGAGATTCGCGATCGCGAGACCGCTTCCACCTGCCTGAAGGCGGCCGAGACCGGCCACCTCGTGATGTCGGCGATCCACACGCCGGATGCGGTCGCGACGATCCAGCGCTACGTTGGCTTGTTCGAGACCGAGGCGCAAGACGTCGTGCGCGATCGGCTAGGCGACTGCCTGCAGGCGGTCGTGTCGCTGCGCCTGCTCGCCGGCAAGGACGGACGCCGCCGGTTGCCCGCGGTCGAGATCTTGCGAGTCACTCGGACGATTCGCGAGTGCATCCGCTCGGGGCGGCTCAACGACATCCCCGAGCTCGTGCGCAAAGGCCGCGACCTGTACTCGATGCAGCTGTTCGATCAGCACCTCATCGATCTGGTCAACGCCGGCCTGGTCTCGATGGAGACCGCGATCTACGCCAGTTCGAACCCCGAAGAGTTCGAGCGCGCGCTCCGCGTCGAGTGAATCGCGCTAGCGGCGCCGGCGACCGAGCTCGGCCGGCTGCTCCGCGGCCAGCGGCGCGAGCTTCGCGCGGATCCGCTCGAGATCGGTGAGGTCGCGCGCGTCGAGGTGCGACTCGATCAACTTGGCGGTCTTCGTGTGAATCGCTTCGACCTGCTTGAGGAAGCGCCGGCCGAGCGGCGTCAGCTCGACGTAGGACTCGCGTCGATCTTCTTTACCCCGCTTGCGGCGAATCCAGCCCCGCCGGTCGAGCAACGTGAACGCCCGCGCCGCTGCCGATGGATCGACCACGGTCGCGCGAGCGAGCGCGGATTGCGTCGCCGGTCCAATTTGCCCCAACTCGCGTAGCAGCGCGACCTGCGCGATCCCGAGCCCGAGAGGTGCCATCGCACGACAGGCCAGTAGCGAGACGATTCGTTTCGTTTCCGAGAACGTGTCGATGAACGACTTGCCAATCATTGGACGCGTCCACTAAATTACTGGACGCCTCCATGATTTTCAACAACTCAATTCTCGTCACGGTTGCCTGTCTGGTAGGCGCAGCGTGGCCGAGATCAGCGGGAGCGCAAGCAGCCCCGCACGATGTTCCGACGTTCGTGCAGCCCGAGGTCTCGGACCCGATGCTGGCGCCGCCCGAGGCCGCGCCTGCCGAGGTCCATTCGTGGGACGAGGCGCTCGGCCTCATGCGGCGCTCGCCGGACTATCTCGCGGGCGTCGATGCGGTCGCGCGCGCCGTCGCGCAGCACAGGATCGCGCTCGCCGCGGTGTTGCCGACGCTCTACGGCGCTGGCTCGTACAACCACAGCTTCAACACGCTCGAGATCCCGTTCGGCACCGAGACGCTCGTGTCACCACCGCCGACGATCTGGTCGATCGGAGCGACCGCGTCCTGGAACATCGTCAATCCGCGCGGCATCTACGGCCTCGGCACCGCGGACCTCGCGACCGATGTCGCGAATCTTTCGCTCGCCGATCGCCGCCGTTTGCTCGCGACATCGGTGGTGTCGGGCATGCTCGCGACGCTCGCGGCCGGCCGGGTCGCCGAGCTCGACCGCGTCGGCCTGCGGTCCGCGCTCGAGCGGCTCGCCTTGACCGAAACGCGCCTCAAGTTCAGCCGCGGGACGCAGCTCGACATCGATCGCGCGCAGCAGGATGTCGAGGCTGCCCGCGCGCTCTTGATCGGCGGCGACGAATCGCTGCGCCAGTCGCGCGAGGCTCTCGGCGAATCGCTCGGCTTGCCGACCGCGCTCGCCGCGCCTCCCGATCTCGACCTCGACGGCTTCGAGCAGGCCGTCGCGACGACGTGCCGCCTCGGCAAAGACATCGAGCAACGCCCGGACGTCGCCGCCGCGAAAGGCCGACTCGCGATCGCCGAGCGCGCGATCACCGACGCCAAGCTGCAATTCGCACCGTACATCGGGGTCAGCTCGCAGGTCGGATATCAGAGCGCGACCACGCTCGGACCAAGCGATACGTGGAGCGTGACCGCGACGCTGACGCTGCCGCTGTACGACGGCGGTGCTCGCTACGGTGCCCTGCGCGACGCGAAGGCCGCCGCCGACCAGGCGCAGCAAGCGCTGACCGCGCTGCGCGTCGATGCGATGTTCGAAGCCGCCCGGGCAGCGCGAGCGATCGGCGTCGACACCGCGGCGCGCGATGTCGCGAAGCAGCAACGCGATCTCGCCGCTCGGATCGATCAGCGGACGCGCGAAGGCTACGTCGACGGCGTCGGCACGAGCTTGGACCTCGTGACGTCGGCGCAAGCGCTGCGCGCCGCCGAGATCAACCTCGTGCTCCTCGACTTTCAGCTGGCGCAAGCGCGCGCCGGCGCGGTCCTCGTCGACTCGGAGTGTGTCTATTGAGCCCGGCCCTTCGTTCCCTCGCGGCGCTGGTCGTGGTTACCGCCTGCGCCGACCACAAGGCTCCCGCCGCGGGACCGCCCCCGCCGGTCTCGGTCGGCGTCGCGACGGTCGAGAAGCGCGATGTTCCGCTTTACATCGAAGCCGTCGGCTCGCTCGACGGCTACGTCGACGCCGACATCCGCGCGCGCGTCAAAGGTTACCTCGAGACCCAAGACTACAAGGATGGCTCGCCGGTCAAAGCCGGCCAGACGCTGTTCACGATCGAGGCGACCGAGTATCGGGCGGTCGCGAAGTCCGCCGAGGCCGCGTTGTCTCGGGCCAAGGTGGCACTGGCGCGCAACAAGACCGACCTCGGCCGCGACCAGGGCTTGCTCAAGGCGGGGATGATCTCGCAACAAGATGTCGACAACGCGACGAGCGCGGTCGCCGATGCCGACGCGCAGGTGCGCGCCGCCCAGGCCCAGGTCCAAGAGGCCGAGCTCAACCTCAGCTACACCAATATCAAGTCGCCGATCGCGGGCGTCGCGGGTCTGGCGCTCGTACGCGTCGGTAATCTCGTCGGCCAAGAGGGTCCGACGCTGCTGACCACGGTGTCGCAGCTCGATCCGATCCGCGTGAACTTTCCGCTCAGCGAGGTCGACTACGTGAAGTACCCCGAGCGGTTCGCGCACCTCGAAGGCCGCGACCTCGCGTGGGCGAAGAAAGAGCTCGCCCGGCTCGATGCCCAGGGCGATGCCAAGCCGGCCGACGCGGCGTCAGCGGGCGTCGAGCTCGTGCTCGCGGATGGCAGCGTGTATCCGCATCGCGCGGCGATCGTCGCGGTGAATCGCCAGATCGATGCGACCACCGGCACGACCCAACTGCAGGCGCTCGTCGGGAACCCCGAGGGCATCCTGCGACCCGGCGAGTACGCACGGGTTCGGATGCGACGCGAGAACGAGGGTCACGACGTCGTGATCGTGCCGGAGAAGGCGCTGCTGTCGGTGCAAGGAACATATTCGGCGGCGGTCGTCGGTGCGGACAACAAGGTGACGCTGAAGAAGCTGGAGCTCGGGCCCTCGGTCGCCGGAAATCGCGTCGTGCTCGGCGGCCTGGTGGGTGGCGAGACGATCGTGGTCGATGGGCTGCAAAGGGTCACCGAGGGCGCAGCGGTGGCGCCGCATCCGGCGGGCTCGGGCTCGGGCTCGGGCTCGGGCTCGGGCTCGGGCTCGGGTCGATCCGCAACCGCGCCGCCGAAGGGGAACTAGCGGATGTCGGAGTTCTTCATCCGCCGGCCGATCGTCGCGATGGTGATCGCCATCGTCACGGTGTTGGTCGGCTTGGTCTCGCTGTTCGGGCTGCCGATCGCGCAGTTCCCGTCGATCTTGCCGCCGCAGATCAACCTGACGACGACGTACACCGGCGCCGACGCGCTCACGATCGAGCAATCGGTCGCGACGCCGATCGAGCAGCAGATGAACGGCGTCGATCGCATGCTGTACATCCAGTCGACCAACGCGAACGACGGGTCGATGAGTCAGATCGTGACCTTCGATGTCGGCACCGACATCGATGTCGACAACGTGCTCGTCAACAACCGGTTCTCTCAGGCGCAACCGTTTTTGCCCGAGGACGTCAAGACGTTCGGGGTGACGATCAAGAAGTCACTCGCGTTCCCGTTGATGGTGGTCTCGCTGTACTCGCCCGACGGTCGCTACGACCCGGCGTTCCTATCGAACTACGCGCTGATCAACATCAACGACGCGTTGCTACGCGTCCGCGGCGTCGGCGATATTCGCAACCTCGGTTCGTCCGACTACGCGCTGCGGGTCTGGCTCAAGCCCGAGCTGCTCGCGCGGCTCTCGCTCACGGTCGCCGACGTCCTGGCCGCGGTCCGCGCGCAGAACGTCGTCAACCCGGCCGGCCAGATCGGCGCCGAGCCGTCGCCGGACGGCCAGCAGATCACGTACACGCTGCGGGCGCAGGGTCGACTGGTCGAGCCCGAGGAGTTCGGCGCGATCATCGTGCGCGAGAATCCCGATGGCTCGACCGTTCGCGTCCGCGACATCGCGCGGGTCGAGCTCGGCTCGCTCAACTACCAGCAATACGGCACGTTCGACGGCAAGCCGGCCGCGGTGGTCGCGGCGTTCCAATCGCCGGGGTCGAACTCGCTCGAGGTCGCGGAGCACATCCGATCGACGATGGCCGAGCTCGCCACGCACTTCCCGCCCGGCATCGCCTACAAGATCTCGCTCGACACGACCCGCTCGGTGACCGCGGGGATCCGCGAGATCATCGAGACGCTCGTCGAGGCGATCGGACTCGTCGTGCTCGTCGTGTTCATCTTCTTGCAGAGCTGGCGCGCGACGTTGATTCCGCTGCTCACGGTGCCGGTGTCGCTCGTCGGCGCGTTCGCGGTATTTCCGTTCCTCGGCTTCTCGGTCAACACGCTGTCGCTGTTCGGCCTCGTGCTCGCGATCGGGCTCGTGGTCGACGACGCGATCGTCGTGGTCGAGGCGGTCGAGCATCACATCGAGCTCGGGAAGTCACCGCGCGACGCGACCCTCGCCGCGATGAAACAAGTGCAAGGCCCGGTGATCGCGATCGCGCTGATCTTGGCCGCGGTGTTCATTCCGGTCGCGTTCATGGCCGGCATCACCGGTCGGCTCTATCAGCAGTTCGCCCTGACGATCGCGATCTCCGTGTTGATCTCCGCGTTCAACGCCCTCACGCTGAGCCCGGCGCTCGCGGCGCTGTTGCTCCGCCCTCGCAGCAAGAAGCGCAGCGTCCTGGGCCGGCTCGGCGACGGCTTCAATCGCGGGTTCACGCGCGCGACCAACGGCTATGTCGGCGTCAATCGGCGGCTCGTCCGCAAGCTGGTCATCCCGCTCGCGCTGCTGCTCGGCGTCGCGGGGGTCGCGGGCCTGATCGGCAAGAAGCTGCCTTCGGGGTTCATCCCCGACGAGGATCAGGGCTACGCGCTGATCGCGGTCCAGCTCCCCGACGGCGCGTCGCTGGAGCGGACCAAGGCGGTGTTCACGCAGATCGATCAGATCCTGGCGGCGCAACCGGGCATCGCGGACTACAACGGCGTCGCCGGCTATAGCTTCTTCACGCGCACCGCGGCGTCGTACACCGGCATCGCGTTCATCGCGCTCGAGCCGTGGGACGAGCGCGGTAGCGATCAGACGTCCGACGCGATCCTCGCGGCGATCAACAAGAAGTTCGCCCGGATCTCCGAGGCGCGCGTGATCGCGGTGTCACCGCCGGCGATCCCCGGCATCAGTGCTGCCGGCGGCTTCAGCATGATGTTGCAGGACAAGAGTGGCGGGAAGTACGAGGTCCTCGCGCAGAACGTCCTCAAGTTCGTCGCCGCAGCGCGCAAGCGACCCGAGCTCGCCAACGTGCGGCCGAACTTCTCGCCGGCCGTGCCGCAGCTCTATGCCGATGTCGACAAGGAGAAGGCGCTCAAGCAAGGCGTCTCGATCACCGAGATCTACGCGACGCTCCAGACCTACCTCGGCGGCACGTACGCGAACGACTTCTCGCGGTTCGGCCGGCAGTGGCGCGTGTTCTTGCAAGCCGAGGCTGCGGATCGGATGACGCCGGAGGATCTCGGCAAGTTCTACGTGCGCAATGCTCGCGGCGAAATGGTCCCGCTCGACTCGTTCGTCAAGGTGCGCGCGATCAGCGGGCCCGAGTACACGGTGCGGTTCAACTTGTATCGCGCGGTCGAGATCCTCGGCCAACCGGCCCCCGGCTACAGCTCCGGACAGGCGCTCGACGCGCTCGAAGACGTGGCGAAGCACACGCTGCCACCCGAGATGGGCTACGCGTGGAACGCGCTGTCCTATCAGGAGAAGGTCGCCGCGGGCGGCACGACCAAGACGCTCGGGCTGTCGCTCGTGTTCGTGTTCTTGATCCTCGCGGCGCTCTACGAGAGCTGGTCACTGCCGTTCAGCGTGCTGCTCGCGACACCGGTCGCGGTGCTGGGCGCGTTCCTCGGCTTGTTGTCGCGTCACTTCGACAACAACGTGTACTCGCAGATCGGCCTGGTCGTGCTCGTCGGGCTCAGCGCGAAGAACGCGATCTCTGATCGTCGAGTTCGCGAAGGACGGCTACGAGAACGGGCGACCGTTGATCGAAGCGGCGCTCGAAGGAGCACGCTTGCGGTTGCGGCCGATCCTGATGACGTCGTTCGCATTCATCTTCGGCTGCTTGCCGTTGTGGTCTGCGACCGGCGCGGGATCCGCGGCTCGGCGCGTGCTCGGCACCGCGGTCGTCGCCGGGATGAGCGCCGCGACGTTGCTCGGCATCTTCTTCATCCCGTCGCTGTTCGTGTTCGTCGAGAAGCTCTCCGGCAGTAAGGACAAGCCTGCGGACTCGCCGGCCACGCCTCCGGACCGCCCCTAACAGGCTGCCCTCTACCTGCGAGCGGGTGCGCCGGCAGGCGCAGCGTGCGTCGCGGCCGGCGGCGGTGGCGGCGGCGGCGCCACTGGATGGTTCACGACCGCGGGCGGCGGCGGTGCGTGATAGACCGGCGGGGGCGGTGCAGGCGCACGCTCTGGGGCCGGTGGCGGCGACGGGCGATAGATCGGGGCGGGCGCGGGCTCGGGTTCGCGCGACACCGGCGGTTCGTTCTGCGCCGGTGGTTGAGCCGGCGGACGCACGACGACGCCGGGCGGATCGATCGGATAGCTTCGAGGCGGCGGATCGTACGTGCGCACGCCGGTGATCGGCGGCGCGGTCCACTCGCGAGGTGGCCCGCCGCCGGTCGGCAGGCCGTTCGAGCTGCGCACGGGACGATTCGAGATCGGCCGATGCCAACCAGGTGGCGGCGTGACCGTCGTCGGCCGGCCACCCTCCGGCGCACGCGCGCGCCAGCCCGGTGGAATGCGGTCGGGTCGCGACCAGTAACCGGGCGTGTAGCTGTAGTGGCCGCCGTTGTAGTCGTAGCTCGGCTGGACGTAGACGTAGCCGGGTTGACGATGCTCCCATCGCCCACCGACCCACACCCACTCGTCGCCGTTCCAGTGCCAATAACCGTCGAGCCAGACGAAGCCGTCGCCCGGGGACGGCGTCATCGCGTCGTCGAGCGGATCGGGCGGCGGATCATCGACGTCTTGTTCGGCCGGCTCGCCGACCGTGACCTCGGCCGCGCCATAGCCCGACGCGTAGCCGTACCCGTACCCAGGATTCACAGGTGATCCGTCGTGAACGACACACCCTTGCGTAGCGAGCGCGACGCCCGCGGCACCGATCCAGGTAGCTATGCGACGCAAACGCATGAACTGCTCACACTCTAGTTGACGGTGTACCCCGCCACAAGTACACAGAATCCGCGATGAAAACGGTGTTCTCCGGCATCCAGCCCTCGGGCGACTTACACCTGGGCAACTACCTCGGTGCGAATCGCAACTGGGTGACGCTGCAAGACCAATACCGGTGCATCTTCTGCGTCGTCGACTATCACGCGATCACGCAGGACTACGACGTCGTGGCGATGCCGAAGCGCGTGCACGAGATGGTCGTCGATCTGCTCGCGATCGGCGTCGATCCCGAACGCTCGACGCTGTTTCTCCAGTCGATGGTGCCCGAGCACACCGAGCTGTGTTGGGTGCTCAACGCGGTCACCGGCTTCGGCGATCTCGAGCGGATGACGCAGTTCAAGGACAAGTCCGAGCATCAGCCCGACAACATCAACGCCGGCGTGTTCGACTATCCGGTGCTGCAAGCCGCGGACATCATGCTCTACAAGGCCGAGCTCGTGCCGGTCGGCGCCGATCAGCTCCAGCACCTCGAGCTCGCGCGCCGGATCACGCGCAGCTTCAATCATCGCTGGGGCGAGACGTTCCCCGAGTGTCAGCCGCTGCTGACGAACATGCCGAAGCTGCTCGGCCTCGACGGCAAAGCGAAGATGAGCAAGTCGCTCGGCAACCACATTCCACTGTCGGTGTTCGCCGCCGATACGACCGGCAAGGCGCTATGGAAGTTGTTGGGGCCGGCCGTGACCGATCCCGCGCGGGTCACGCGCACCGATCCGGGCAACCCCGACATCTGCAACGTCTTCACGATGCACAAGGCGATCTCGCCGCCCGAGGACATCGAGTGGGCCGCGAACGGTTGCCGCACGGCCGGCATCGGTTGCGTCGACTGCAAGAAGAAGCTCCAGGCGAACCTCACCGCGCACTTCGCCGGTTACGTCGAGCGCCGCGCCGAGCTGCTCGCGAAGCCGGAGCGGGTCACGCAGGCGCTCCAGGCGGGCGGCGAGAAGGCGCGCGCGATCGCGAAGCAGACGATGGCCGAGGTGCGCGAGCGATTGGGGCTATGGCACTCGCCCTAGGCACCCGGCGCTCGACCGTCGCTGCGGTCGCGAGTGCGCTCGCCGCGATGGCGCTCGCCGCGGCGGTCGCCGGTCGCAGCTGTCGGGTCAGCACGCCCGGGCCCGACGTCGCGGTGCGCGACATGTTGCAGGCGGCGAAGACCGGCGATCGCGACGTGGTCTACGAGCTGCTCGGGCCCAAGACGCGCGAGCGGCTCGAGCTCGAAGCGAAGCACGCGACCGATCTCGTCAGCGCGGCGGTCCGCTACAGCGCGAAGGATCTGATCAACATCGGCGCGAGCGATCCGAGCGCGGCCCCGACCGCGATCACCGTGCTCGAAGACCAGGGAGATCACGCGCTCGTCGAGGTCGTGGCCGCGAGTGGAGAACGCTCGCGCATCGAGCTGGCAAGAATTGACGGCGCGTGGCGGATCGAGCTGCCGCGCTACGGCAACGGTCCAGCGCCGTAGCCCGTGCTATCACCGAGCGATGCGGCGATCGTGTGTTGCGCTCTTGCTGTTTGCGGCCGGTTGTCCCGGGGCGCACACCGATCGGCCTTACCCCGCGCCGACCGCCGCCGAGCTCGTCGCTCGGATCACGAAGGCGCGCGATCAGCTGACGTCGTTTCGAGCCGACAGCACGATGGACTACTGGGTCGGCAGTCAGCGCGCGAAAGGCGAAGTGCTCGTGATGGGCAAGGTCGGGGCGAAGATTCGGTTCGCGGCGCTGTCGCCCGCCGGAGGCAGCACGGTCGTCGAGATGGCGTGCGACGGCGGCAACTTCGTGCTCGTCGACTATCAGAACAACTGCGCGCTGACCGGGCCGTGCGACTCGCACTCGATCGCGCGGTTCTTCCACATCGATCTCGCGCCCGACGATTTCCTGCACCTCGCGCTCGGCACGCCGCCGACCCCGGCGGAGCCGACCGGCACGGTGACGTGGGATGCGGCGCACGGCTACGAGAAGCTCGTGCTCACCGGCGGCGAGACCACCGAGAAGCTCACGATCGACGCGCGCGACCACCGGCTCGACGTGATCGACACCGAGCTCGATGCCGGTGGCAAGCCGGTGTGGACCGTCGCGAACACCGACTTCAAGACCGTCGGCGCGTTCCGCCTGCCCGGCAAGACGCGGTTCCAATCGCCGAGCGACAAACAAGATCTCGTCGTCGAGTGGGGCCAGCGCGAGGTCAACGTCGACCTGCCCGACGCCAAGTTCGTGCTCGACGCGCCCGCCGGGCTGCCGATCTGCGGCTCCTAGCGGGGACGGTGTTCAACTTGTCAACCGGCCTGCCACCAAAGCTCAGAGATCTCAACTCCTTAACGGGGGACGGTGTTCACTTTGTCAACCGCCGCACCCGGTCCGGTGGCGGGGGACGGAGGAGCTTCTGTCAACCGGCGCTGGATCGCGATCGCATTGCTCGGGCAACTCACCGCCTATGTCGACGTCGCAGTTTGCGATGCCGTCACCCGGGACTCCGTGCCGGTGCGCCGTGATGCCAGCATCAAGAGTTGACAGAGATTCCTCCGTCCCCGGAACAAGTCACCGAGATCCGTGGGCTCACCGGCCGAGCTCGGTTGACAAAAGTTCCTCCGTCCCCGATTACTGCGGCACGCAGCAGTAATTGGTGTCGCCGCCCCTCGTTCCGGCCGGCGTGCAGACGAAGCCGCTGCTCGGGTCCAACGGCGGATCGGTGCTGCCGCAGCTGTAGCCAACGCCGACGCCGGCGCACGCGACGGTGGGATCGACCGCGCACGTCTGAATCGGCTCCGCGGTGTTGCAGCAGTACTCGTTCGCGCCGCCGTTGGCCTGCGCAGCGCTACACGCGATCGTCGGATCGGCGTCGCTCGGCCCGGTCGGTAGCGTGTCCTGGCCGGCGCAGCTGAACCCGACGGCAGCTCCGATGCAGCCCGCGATGTTCGGATCGGGCACGCAGTCGGTGTCGTACTGCGAGATCGGAATGCAGCAGTACAGCGCCGAGCCGTTGGCTCCGGGCGTTCCGTTCGAGCACACCAGGTTCGGGTCGCGTTGCGTGTCGGCGTCCGTGCCGTCGGGTCGATCGTCGGAGCAGTTGTACGAGATCGATCCTTGATCGCAGCCCGGCAGGTTCTCGATCACGCCGCAGGTACTCGGCGGCCCGTACGCCGGGTTCATGAAGTTGTCGGTCGTGACCTCTTGGCAGGCCGCGACGAGCCACGCGAGCAGGACGAGTGAGCTGCGCATTAGTGCCACCTGATCGTGAAGTTGCCGAGGAGCTCGCGGGGAACGCCGGGCGTGAAGCTGATGCCCTCTTGCGGGTTCGGGCCTTCGCCGGGGAGTCGCGAGCTCACCGCGAACTGACCCTCGCGATAAACCGCGTCACCGATGTTGATGATGTATGCCGCCAGCTCGTAACGCTTGTAGCGGAGGCCGAGCTGACCGTTGAACACGGTGAACCCGGTCGCGGTCAGCGAGTTGTCGACCTCGGCAGGTCGATCGGACATCGCGCGCACGTTGAGCGATCCGATCAACGTCATGTGCGGTGCGATCGGGTAGAGCGCGCCGATCTCGGCGCTCAGCGTGTGAACCGGAGCGAGCGCGACGTACGTGGTCCCGGCCGCGATGTCGGCCGCATCGGTGTAGCGCGAGTGCGCGTAGGTGTACGTGCCCTCGGCGTAGATGATGTTCTTGTACTGATAGCGCGCGGTGATCTCGGCACCGTAGCGGCGCGTGGGGCCCGAGGGATCGGTCGAGGCCGTGTCGCCGTCGATCGATTCCTCGGACGTCAGGTCGAGCAAGAATGCGAGCGCCGAGACCGCGAGACCGCGGAGCGGCTTGACCGTCGTTCCGAGCTCGCCGCCGGTCGCGCGTGCGATCAGCGTGGTCGCCGAGCCGACGACCACGGTACGCACGTCGTTCGAGTGAAAGCCCTGGCCGAAGTTCGCGAACAGCTCGACGTGCGACTCCGGGCTCACCACGAGCGCGGCTTTCGGCGAGAGCTGCGTCGCACCCCGGTAGCCGGACGGCTTGACGACCGCGGTCGGCGACAGGTTGTTGACGTCGGCGTCGATCCGGTCGGCTCGCCCGCCGAGCATCACGCGCAGCCATCTGAGCGGCCGGTAGTCTTCTTGTAGGTACGCGCCGGACTCGGTCTCGTTGATGCCGGAGTCTTCGATCGGGCCGGGGATTCCGGGCAGACCGTCGAGTCGCATCCGGTCCTCGGTGCGGTGGAGCTGCGATTCCACGATGTCGTTCCGGACCTGGATGCCGAACGTCGACTTCAGCGGACGGTCGAACGGCGTGTAGTCCTGGTGGATGCGGACGTCGAGCCCCTGCTCGAACCGCGCGTCATCCTGCTCGACCTGGGAGCCGTAGCGGATGCCCTCTGGCTGGAACGGCGCTGCGATCCCGTCGTTGGGAAACAACTGGAAGTTCGAGTGCAGCGAATACGCGATCGCTTCGAGGTCGCCGTGCGGGATCGGCTTGAAGTAGCGCGTCTGCAACATGTAGCGGCCGCTGTCGCCGCCCTGGCTCGGATCGACCGAGTCGAACCGATTGATACACCTGGCGCCCGCGTAGGCCCCGGGCACCGGGGTGCCATCGCCCTCGCCGCACACCGCGCGCGCGGGAAGCACGCCCGACATGTTCCACGTCCCGCTGTACGACATGCCTTCGAGCGACAGCGAGCTGCCGTCCTCGAACGATCGCGTCGCCTTCACCAGCGTGCTGAGCCGGTTGTAGTTCTCCGGGTGGATGAACGGGCCATCTTCATCGAAGATCTCGACCGCGGTCACCATCCGCCACTTCGGGCCGAGGTCCGGCGACTCGACGATGACCGCGCGTTTGTGCCCGTCCTGACCGAGCTCGACCTTTGCGAGGCTGTCGTCGACGTGATCGGCGGTGCGAAAGTTCATCGACCCGGCAGTCGCGAAGTCGCCGACGAGCGGCGAGTACGGACCCTTGGTCGCCTCGATACTCTCGACCGTCTCCGGGATGATGAAGTGCAGATCGAGGTAGCCCTGGCCGTGGCCGTGGCTGACCGCGTTGATCGGCACGCCGTCGATGAACCCGGCGAGATCCGTGCCGTGATCGAGGTCGAAGCCGCGCAAGAAGTACTGCTGCGCCTTGCCGCCACCGGCGTGTTGCACCGTGAACAGGCCGGGGACTTCTTGCGTGAGATCTTCGGCGCGAATGTGCGGGCGGAGCGAGAGCTGGCGCCGATCGACGACGTTGTCGGAGGCGGCGAGCGGATCGGGATCGATCAAGGACGCGGGGCGATCGACGTGGCCGCTCATCTGAATGATCTCGTTGCCGATCTGATCGGAGAGTCGGGGCAGGGCGACGGGCCCCGAGCCCGAGCCCGAGCCATCGGTCTGCGACGAGCCGCTCCCCGATCCCGTGTCGGGCGTCGCAGGGGTCGCGCTTCCCGTGACCGAGCCGCTCCCGGCAGCGGAGCCGCTCGCTGGAGCATCGCTGCCGGCCTCTGGCGAGCCGGCGTCGGGTGGAGCTTGAGCAAATGATCGATAGGAAGCTGCGAGCACCAGCGTGGCGCTGGCGACCGCCGAGAGAGGAATCTTCATTGATTGTCCGGGCGAAAGAGGTTCGTCACGCACAGCGAGCGCGCTGACCGCACACGCCGGATCAGGCGGCGGCTCTTCAGGCCGATCCGCAGCCGGCGTTGCTCGTCCTATGAAAGCTCAGCAGGACGAGCTGCGCGGCGGACCGCGCGCGGCGGCGGTCGGCGTCGAGATCGAGGTCAGCGAAGCGAGCGACTGCACCGAGAACCGGAGCTCGGGCGGATCGATCGGCAACGGCTGGTGAAGCGGTGGCGGCGCGGGCACGGCCGCGACGCCGTGGTGCGCGAGGCTGCCAGCACCGTGCTGGAGCGCGGCCCGTAGGCGCGCGCGGCTATCGATTCCGCGTGGCGCGACCGCAGCTGGATCGAACCCGTCGATATGGGTATGGCAGTGAGCGACCGAGCTGTGACAGTGACCCTCGTCGAGGATCATCGCACCGCTCGCGTCGTGATGGTGTGGCGCGAGGTGGTCGTGGATCGCGACGTGCGCCCATGGCATCACTTCGAAGCCGAGCAGCCACAGCATGCACGCCAACAGCGCATGCCGTGCCCGCCGGTTAGCCGCGCGCGCCGCGCTAGTCACGCCGACTCGATAACACAGGTGTCGACCCTCACGCCGGAGGTACGACGCTCGATCGCCTCCGGATCGGATCGAATCCCCCGCAAGTCGGAGCGGTTAGCCCCCCCCGGAACGAGTTGGTCAGCCCTTCGCCAGCTCGTGTAGCACCGCCTCGAGCTCGGCAGGTCTCACCGGCTTCGTGAGGTACGCATCGATCGCCTCGCGCGCGCAGAACCCATCCGGTTCGTCGACTGCCGACAACACCACGACCGCGAGCATCACGCCGCACACCTTCGCGCGTTCGCGGAACCGCGTCCCGAGCCCGGTGCGCTCGTCGCTGCGCGTATACCACTCGTAGATCACCACGTCGGGGACGTAGGTGTCGATCGCGCAGAGCGCCGCGCTCGTCGTGCTCACCGCGTGGCAGTCGTGGCCGAGCAAGCTCAACATGTGGCGCATCACTTCGCGCGAGCCCTCGTGATCCTCGAGCATCAGGATGCGATGGCGAACCGGCGCGTCGCCGCTCGCGGAGCTGCGCCGCGGCTTGGGCAGGTCTTGAGTCATGATTCCCCTCGTCCCCGACGAAATGGTACCTCACAAGTTGGTGTTTCTGTGCCGTTATCGGTTCGACCGTCCAGTTCGTGCGGCTCGATCCCTATCGCGTGGTCCGCTGGGTGGGCGGACGCGTCGCCGAGCGCCGGCGCGCGTACGGCTTGACGCAGGAGCAACTCGCGGAGCGGCTGGACGTCTCGATCAAGTATCTGCAACGCCTCGAGGCGGGTGACGAGAATCTGACGATCCGCTCGGTGGTCGGCATCGCGAACGCGCTCGACGTCCACCCGAGTTATTTGCTGAGATCCCCGCGCACGGTCGCGCGGCGTGCGCCGGGCCGTCCCAAGAAAGCGCGAGCTCGCCGCGGCCCGAAACCGGCGACCTAGAGCTATGGCGAGATCACGCGGACGTGGTTGAACGGGCTGCCGTCGCCGACGTTGCCATCTGCGACGACGATGCGCGTGCCATCCGAAGACACATCGAGGCCTTCGACGCCGTCGAACTGCGCTTGCATCGGATCGTCCGAGTCCATCCAGCCCATCGTCCCCGAGCCAGCGATCGTCTGCACCGAGGCGCCCGCGCCGAGGATGAGCTTGCGCACGTCGTGGCCGCCGCCCTCGCTGATGTACAGCGCGCCTAGCGCGTCGGTCGTCAGCCCTTTGGGTTCGTCGAACGACGCGATCGCCAGGCTGCCATCGGCGGTGCCGGGAACGCCCGGCATGCCCGCGATGTCGGTGACGACTCCCGCGAGCGTGACGTTGCGGATCAGATGATTCTCCGCGTCCGACACCGCGAGGTCGCCGGTCTGGAGCAGCGCGATGTCCCACGGCTGGTCGAACTGCGCGGCGCTGCCGGTGCCGACCGCGTAACCGGGCACGTCCATCATGCCAGCGAGCACGGTCACCGTCGGGGGCGACTGCGACGGGTCGAGCAACTCGATCACGTGGTGCTCGTAGTCCGCGAGCGCGATCTGGCCGTTGCCGAGCAGCGCCATTCCGCGCGGTCGGCCGATATCGCGCACGATCACGGTCGCGGTTCCGGTCGATGGATCGACCTGCCAGATCGTCCCGCTGTTGATCGAGAGGTTGCCTTGGTCGTCGCCGTCGGTCTCGACCCACAGCGTGCCTGTGCTCGAGAGCTGCAAGCCGAACGGACGGACGAAGTCCGGACGCGATACGAGCGTGGTCACCGTCCCGTCGGTCTCGACCTTGCGCAGCAAGCCGTCGTCGAAGTCGGCGACGTAGGCCACCCCGCTCGGACCGAGCGCGACGTTGACGGGGTTCGAGAACAGCCCGTAGTCGCGCGGACCATTCGCGGTGCCGGCGACGTCGCACCCGGACAGCGTCGCGACCTTGAGCGACAGCGCGGGCAGCGTGCACGACAACGCCGCATCGCCACCGCCGTCGCCCGCGTGACCGTCGCCGATCCCGCCGTCGGTCGTCGCATGACTCGAGCCACAAGCGGTCAACACCAGGCTAACGAGAGCGCACTGATTCGACATAAGGGCGATCATAGGAGTGCGCGTCGTTGGTCGCAACGTGCGCACAGCGCGTCCGACGCTCACGGCGTGATTCCGTCACGTGCGAGCTCGCTCGCTGTCGCTTCGCTCGCGTGAGCGGGTGTGGCGTACCAGCCCGGATCGCCATCGCCGGTGAGCCGTTCGCGGATCTTGACGAGGGTGAACATGCCACCCATGTCGATCGCGCCGAACGGCCCTTTACCGCCGACCATCGCGATCGAGCCCTTCGGGATGTCCATCGCCATCGCGCCGCCGATCCCGGCCGACCCGAATACCATCGCACCCGGAACGACGCGATCGAGCTTCGCATCGAGACCGCGCGTGTCGGCGCCGATCATGTTCGCGGCGTCGTGACCCATCTGGTTCATCGTGTGATGGGTCATGTGGCAGTGGATCGGCCAATCGCCGGGCGCGCGCGCCTCGAATTCGATCACACGCACCGCGCCGGTCGGGACGAGCACGGTGGTTTCGGGAAACCGCGCCGACGCCGGCACCGCGCCACCGTCGGTGGCGACGACCTCGAACGCGTGGCCGTGCAAATGGATCGGATGGTGGTCCATCGGTCCGAGGTTGCCAAACCGGATCCGCACGAGGTCGCCGAGCTCGGCGACGAGCGGCTCGGTCGCGGGAAACGCCTTGCCGTTGAACGTCAGCACGTTGAAGTCGTTCATCGCGAGCGGATCCGGGCGGTGGGCACCGATCGGGATCTTCCACTCGTGTGCGAACAACGCGTAGTCGCGCACGCGGCGGGATTCGCCACCGCGCGGATGGACGACGATCATGCCCATCACACCGAGCGCGATCTGGGTCATGTCGTCGACGTGCGGGTGATACATGTACGTGCCCGCGCGCGCGAACGTGAGCTCGTACTTGAACGTCGCGCCCGGCGCGATCGGCGGTTGAGTCAAGCCGGCGACACCGTCCATCCCGTTCGGCACCGCCACGCCATGCCAGTGCACGGAAGTGGCCTCGGGCAGCTTGTTCGTGACGTAGATCCGGACGCGATCGCCTTCGTCGACCTCGATCAGCGGGCCCGGAGTCGTGCCGTTGTAGCCCCACGCGGCGATCTCGAGACCGGGCGCGATCTCGTGCCGGACCGGCTCGGCGGTGAGGTGAAACACCTTGGCATCGCCGACGCGCTTCGCGGCGAGCGTCGAGCCGTTGGGTACGGTCACGCCGGTGCTGCGGGCCTCGTGCGCGCGGGGGCTCGCAGCCTTATCGGCTGGCGCGGCGGCGGCGACACGCCGAGCGGCGAGCGCGGCACCGGCGGCGAGCGTGGACGACAACATCGTGCGGCGGCTGACGGTCATGGCGCCTCGGGGGCAGATGGTTCGAGCATCGCGCCGCGACCGAGCGCGGTTGCCTCGGAGCTGGCGTTCCAGTAGCGGCGGACCGCGTCGAGATAGTCGCGCGAGGCGTCGACGAGGCCCTGGCGCGCGAGGATCAGCTGGAACGGATCGGCATCCATCGCGTTGTAGTGAAGCAAGGTCTCGTCGACGATCTGCTGGCGCAGCGGCAGCACGATGTCGCGCAGGTGGCGGGCCTCGGCGTACGCGGCGAGCGCGGCGATGCGGACCGCGCGGGCGCGCGCGCGGAGCTCGACGGCGACCGCTTCGGTCTCGTGCTCGGCGTGGTGCAGCTCGGCGGCGGCACGCGCGCGCGGGCCTTGGCGTTGATCGAACAGCGGCAGGCCGAGGCGGATCGCCGGGCCGAGCTCGGCTCCAGCGTCGCGGTCGATCACCGACGCGCCGACGCCGAGCTCGGGCACGAACGCTCGCATCCGCTCGACGCCGAGCGTGTTCGCGGCGGCCTCGGCGTGGGCGCGTTCGGCGACGAGCTGGAGGCTCGCCGCGACCGCGGTGGTCTCGAGCGCGTCGAGCTGCGGCGGCTCGAGCGGGAGCTCGCGCAGCGTGCCGGTCGCGGTCCACTTTGTCCGGTCGCCGGACAACCCGAGCAAGGCGTTCAGCGCTTCGCGCCGCAGCTCGATCGCCGCTTCGGCGCGGCCGAGCGCGATCCGAGCGTATTCGCGCGCATCGCGATCGCGCGCTTGTGCGAGGTCGGTCGTGTTGCCGGCGGCGTGCATGCGCTCGCGCAGCGTCGCGGCGGCATCCGCGGCGTCGAACGCGGTGCGCCGGAGCTCGAGCTCCTGCTGCGCCGCGAGCAGGTCGTGCCACGCGATCTCGACGCGCGCCGCGAGCTGGACCGCCGCGGCTTCGGCGGTCGCGCGAGCGGCCGCGATGTCGGCGTGCGCGGCGGCGCGGCGGCGGGGCATCTCGATCAGGCCCAAGACCGGCTGGATCGCGTCGAGCTCGTACTCGTGATCGTGGGCGCCGAACCGCAGCTGGACGTCGACCGCGGTCGGACCGAGCACGGTCGCGGCCGCGAGCTCGCTACCGGCGATGCCGAGCTCGTCGAGCGCCGCGGCGAGCCGGGGGCTGGCCGCGAGCGCGATCCGCACCGCCGCGGTTTCATCGACGGGCTTGGCGAGCAGCACATCGATCTCGGACGCGGGCACTCGCGGCGCGCCGAGGTCGCGCTCGAGGTCCGAGTCGATCGGCGCGCGCAGCTCGCGAGCGCTCGGGACGCAGCCGAGCCACAGCGCGCACGCGACCGTCGCGGCGCGGGTCGTCATGAACCCGGCTTGCCGGTTCCAGGCATGCCGGGCATGTGATGGTGCTCCGGCTCGGGCGTGGTGCGCAGCGCCGGAACGTCCGGATACGTCACGACGTGCTCGCGCAGCGACGGTGGCGGTCCGGCGAGTCGACCGGCGGCGGCGTGCGGGCTCGCTGGATTCGGCGCGGCGAGCTCGGGCGCCGACACCGCGCAACCGACGAGCGCTAGCAACATCACCGCGCGCATCACATCGCCATCTTGCACGTGCCACTCGCGAGGTGAGACGCGTGCATCTTCACCTCGCTCTGGATCGCCGCGACATCTTCGGGCGTGCCCGCGACGAACGAGATCGTGACGCGATGATCGCCAGCGCGCGCCGTCGCAGTCGCGGTCGGAGTCTCGATCATGTCGACGAAGCGCGTTCCGCCGGGGTGACGATCGTGGAGCGCCGTGGCGAACGCCTGCGCACGCGCGAGCACCTGCGCGACGTCGCCTGTGGTCACGAACACGAGCTCGACGCCATCCGGCGGGGTCTCGACGGTGACCGATGTACCGGGCACGCTCACTGGACACGTCGGATCGTCGAGTGGCGCGGCCGCAGGTTCGTGGGTGGCGGGCGGCGAGCCTCCGCACGCGGCGATCAGCGCGACTGCGGCAAGCCGATACGACATGGCGCTTGTATATCACTCACGCGCGGACAGTTCTCCCGGCGGTGACCCATCCCGTGATCCCACCGGCGATCAGGCCGACGACGACCCCGGCGGCGCCGCCGAGTCCGGTCGTGCCGCAGCCGAGCAAGCCGGTGAGCGCTGCGCTCGCGATCGCCGCGGCGCCGAACGTGCGCGGGCGCGGATCGTGAACGGCGAATTGCCCGACGAACGCGCCGACCAACGAGCTCGTGCCGAAGCACACGATCATGCACAGCCACGTCGGGTTCGATGCGCAGGTCTCGCACGCCGGCCCGAGCGTGCCGTGACTCGCGGCGAACACGAGCGCGGGCGCGACGAGCGGCGGCAGGCCGGCGATCACACCGGCGAGCGCGCCGCGTCGGGCGGCACCGCCGCGCCAACCGAGCGCCGCGAGCGTCGCACCTAGCACGGCGACGAGCGGCCAGGTCGCGCTCGACGTGCGATGCAACGCGAATGCGATCACGGCGAGCGCCGCGGCGATCGCGAGCCCGCGGACGGCAGAGCGGACGTGCGCGCGTTCGTACGCGGACCGCGCGCGGGAGAGAGCGAGCTCAGAGCGTGCCATGGCGTGACCTCCACGACGTGCGAAGTCGCGCGAGCGCGCGTTCGAGTCGCTTGCGAAACGTGGCGGGCGCGAGCGAGCGGCGCAGCTCGTCGTCGTCGCCGATCACCGCGAAGATGATCTCGCGATCGTGCGGCGCGAGCGTGTCGAGAGTAGCCAACGCCGCGCGCACGAGCTCGTGTTCTTCGGCGAGCGCCGCGCCATCGATGGCCGGGACCTGCGCCCGGTCGGCAGCGCCGCCGAAGGGCAGCGCGGTTGGATCGACCGAGCCGGCGTCGACCGCGGCTGCGAGCTGTTCGCCGCGGCGCTGCGTGCGCCGCCGCGCCGTGCGCGCTTGCCACGTCGCGATCGCGAACGCCCAGGTCAGCGCATCGCGCTCGCGGTCGAAGCGATCGAGCTGACCGAACAACCGGACGACCGTCTCCTGCGCGCAGTCCTCGGCGAGGCTCCCGTCGCCGACGAGTCGCGTCGAGTATGCGACGAGCAGCGGCCACAGCGCATGAAATAGCGGATCGATCGCAGCGCGGTCGCCATCGGCGGCCGCGATGAGCAAGCGCTGTAGCTCGGCGCGATCGATCACGTCACGGTATCAGTGATGGTTGCACAGCGGGCAGTGCGCGCAATCCGGGCAATTCGGGCAACACGACCCCGAGCACGGCGTGCTGCGCTTTGCCGCATACGCGGCGACCGGGACGAGCAAGAAGGCAGCGACGGCGATTCGACGGATGTGCTTCACATCCGATATAGGCGCGAGCCAGGCGATCCGTGACCGCTAGCTCGCGGTGGCCGCATATCCGGCCGCTTCGACCGCCGCGACCAGCTGTGCCGGGTCGGCCTCGCCGGTGACGGTCGCGCGGTGCTCCGCGAGGTCGACCTCGACCGCCGAGACGCCGGAGACCGCGCGCAGGGCTCGGTCGACGTGGCGCACGCAGTTGTTGCAGGTCATTCCCTCGATGCGCAACGTGGTAGTCACCTAAGGGACCGTAGCACCACGTGGCAGACGCGACGATCGATCTTCCAGTCTTGGGCATGACGTGCGCGGCGTGCGTGCGTCGGGTCGAACGCGCGGTCGCGGCGCTGCCCGGCGTCACGCGCGCCGAGGTCAACTTGCCGTTGTCGCGCGCGCGGGTCGAGCTCGACGCCGCGCAGGTCACGCCGCGCGCGCTCGCCGATGCGATCCGAGACGCCGGCTATGAGGTCCCGGCCGACGCGCTCGACGTCGCGGGCGAGCCGCGCGACGCCGGCGCGAAGCTCGCCGCGGTCGAGCGGGCCGAACGCGAAGAAGTCTCGACGCTGCGCCGCGATGCGGCGATCGCGCTCGCGCTCACCGTCCCGCTGTTCGCGATCGCGATGGTGTTGTCGCCGAGTCGCGCGACCGTCACCGCCGAGCTCGTGCTCGGGACGATCGTCGTGCTCGGGCCGGGCCGCCGGTACTTTCGCGGCGGACTGGCGGCGGTGCGCCACGCGAGCCCGGACATGAACACGCTGATCGCGCTCGGCGCCGGTGCCGCGTGGGCGTCGTCGGTCGTCTTCGCGGCGCGCTGGCTCGCGGATCCGATCGGCGGACCGCCGCCGCTGTACTTCGAAGCGGGCGCCGCGATCGTCGCGTTCGTGATGGTCGGCAAGCTGCTCGAAGCGCGCGCCCGCGCCTCGCTCTCGAGTGCGGTGCGCGGGCTCGTCACGCTCGCTCCGGCACGCGCGCGCAAGACATCGGGAGCCGAGGTCGATGCCGCGACGCTCGAGCCCGGTGACGAGATCTCGATCCGGCCGGGCGAGCGCCTGCCCGCCGATGGCACGGTGGTCTCCGGCACCTCGGCGATCGACGAGGCGATGCTCACCGGCGAGAGCTTGCCGGTCGACAAGACCGAAGGCTCTCCCGCGTACGCCGGCACGCTCAATTATCACGGCGCCCTGGTCGTGCGGGTCGCGCGCGCCGGCGCGGCCACCGCGCTCGCCCGGATCGCGCGCGCGGTAGAGGATGCACAGGGTCGCAAGGCGCCGATCGCGCGGCTCGCCGATCGCGTGTCCGCGTACTTCGTCCCGGCCGTGCTCGCGATCGCGGCGCTGACGTTCGCGGGCTGGATGATCGGCGGCGCGACCGCCGGCACCGCGCTCGGTCGGATGATCGCGGTGCTCGTGATCGCCTGCCCGTGCGCGCTCGGGCTCGCGACGCCCGCCGCGGTCGCGGTCGCGACGTCGCGCGGCGCCCAGCTCGGCGTGTTGTTCAAGGGCGGCGATACGCTCGAGACCGCGAGTCGCGTCACCGTCGCGTGCCTCGACAAGACCGGCACGTTGACCGCCGGCAAGCCCGCGCTCGTCGGCGAGCCCGATCGCGACATGCTGCGGCTCGTCGCGTCGGCGGAACAAGCGAGCGAGCATCCGATCGCGCGTGCGATCGCGATCGGAGCGACCGATCGCGGGCTCGTGCTCGAAGCGCCGGCGCAAGCGACGATCGAGCCGGGCGCCGGGATCTCGGCGACCGTCGCCGGCCACACGGTGCGAGTCGGCACGCTCGCGTTCGTCGGAGGAGCACCGCTCGCCGCCGCCGAGGCGCTCGCCGCGCAAGGCCGGACCGTGTCTTACGTGACCATCGATGGCGCGCCGGCGGGGTTCGTCGCGGTCGCCGATCCGCCGTCGGCCACGGCGCGCGACGCGATCGCAGCGCTGCGCACGCACGGGATCGAGCCGGTGATCGTCACCGGCGATGGCGCTGGCGCGGCGCAGTGGATCGCGAGCGAGCTCGGAGTCACGCGCGTCCACGCGAACGTGCAGCCGATCGGCAAAGCGAAGATCGTCGAAGCCGAGCGCGCGGCTGGCGCGGTGGTTGCCATGGTCGGCGATGGGATCAACGATGCGCCGGCACTCGCTGCCGCTGATCTCGGCATCGCGATCGGCTCGGGCGTCGATGTCGCCGCGGCAGCGGCAGATGTCACGCTGCTCGGCGGTGGCATCGCGGCATTGCCCATCGCTTTCGGGCTCGCGCGCCAGGCGCTGCACGTGATCCGCCGTAACTTGGCCGCGGCGTTCGCGTACAACGTCGTGTGCATCCCGATCGCGGCCGCGGGCTTGCTGTCACCGGTCGTCGCAGGTGCGGCGATGTCGGTATCGAGTCTGTCGGTGCTCGCCTCGTCGCTGCGGTTGCGAAGCTGGCGACCGTAGAGCGGGACGCGTAAGATGGTAGCAATGCGGCGACTGGTCGTCGGTGCGGTGCTCGCGGGATGCAGCTTCACGGCTCCGCAGAGCCCGGCGCCGATCGCCGATGCACCGCCCGGCAGTCCCGATGCCGCGATCGACGCGCAACAGCTGCAAGACGGCACGAACATCCCCGCGGACTGGTGGGATCCGGCCTGGACCCACCGCCGGCTGATCACGATCGACAACACGAGCGTCGCGACGTCGCTCACCGCGTTTCCCGTGCTGATCTCGCTGACCTCCGCGGGGTTCGACTATGCCGACACCCACGACAGCGGCGCCGACCTTCGGTTCATCGCGAGCGACCATACGACGGTGCTGGCGTACGACGTCGACACGTTCAACGGCGGCGGCACCTCGACGTTCTGGGTCGCGGTCGACATCCCGGCGTCGCCGAGCCCGAAGCCGACGCTATGGCTGTACTACGACAACGCCGCCGCACCGCGCGCGACCGATGCGGCGACCGTGTGGTCGACCGAGGTCAGCGTCCATCACTTGACCGACTTCACCGACGCGAGCGGCAACGGCCACGACGGCGCTGCCGCGTCGATGACCTCGACCCCGACCGCGGTCGGAGGCGAGATCGGCGGCGCGCGGTCGTGGGACGGCGTCAACGATCAAGTCCTGCTGCCGGCGTCGACCGCGTACGACTTCACGACGGCGATGTCGATGTCGCTGTGGACCCAAGTGAACGCATTTACCGCCGATCAGTGGGACTGCTTCATTTGCAAAGCGGACGGCGCCTGGCGAGTCCATCGCGGCAGCACGACCTCGCACGCCGACTTCGGGACGACCCAGGCGTCGGGCAACGACAACCTCGACACCACCTCGAACGTCACCGGCGGAGCTTGGCATCACATCGCGGTCGAATACGACGGGACGAACAAGTCGATCTACTTCGACGGCGCGCTCGAGGCTTCGGAGGCGGCGATGACGATCCAGGTCACGAGCGACCCGGTCGATTTCGGCGAGAACACCGGCTCCGCCGACATGCGGTTTCTCACCGGCCTGATGGACGAGATCCGGATCTCGTCGAAGAAGCACGGCGCGGCGTGGTTCGCGGCCGAGTATCAGACCGTCGCCGACTCGACGTTCGCGACGCTCGGCGACGATCAGGTCCTACCGCAGTGACTACTGGCGCGGATCGTCACGACCGCCGCCGTTGCGATTGCGGTTGCCGCCGTAGCGATCCCACACGTTGACCGGTCCGCTCGGTGCCGTTGGCGTCGGGCCCGGGCCGATCGCGGGATGCGGGTTGTACGGCGTGGCCTTGCCGGGGATCTGCGCTTGGAACTCTCGCGGATCGCCGGACTCGGGTTGGACCAGCAAGCGCAGCGCGCCGCCGTGCTCGCTCAGCTGCGTGTACTCGTCGGTCGCGAGCTTCGCGAAGGCCGCGGCATCGGCGACCTCGCGACCGTCGATCGCGAGCACGACGTACTGCTCGGCGAGGCCGAGCTCCTGCAGCGGGCCGCGCTCGAGCCCGACGATGATCGCGCCGTGGTCGAGCTTCTGCGAACGCCACGCGAGCTCGGGGAACATCGTGACGACGGTCGCACCGAGCGCGTGCTCGGTAGCGGCGAAGCTCGCGATCAGCTGTTGCGCGGCGGCCGCGGGGAGCTCGACCTGCGCGAACGCGACGAACCGCCGGCCCTCGCGCGAGTCGTACGCTTCCCAGTAGCGCGCGCTGGGCGTGAGCCCCTTGAGCGCTTGCGCGACCGCGTGGCGGCCATCGCGGACCCCGCGGCGGGCTTGCGTGCTCTGTGGATCGCGTGCGAGCTCGGCGAGCGCGGCTTCGCGCGCCGGCATGTAGCTCGGCGGCACCGCGGCTTGCCACGCCTTGTCTTCGATCTGCCTGCCGAGCTCGAACGCGATCGCTTCGACCGCGGCCTCGCTCGCTTCGTCCTCGGCGTCGGCCTGGCTCGCGGAGATCGTCGAGACGCCGACGCACGTCGTCCCGCGGCACGAGCTCGTGCCGGGCGTGACCGTCGCTGGAATCCACGCTGGACGCGCTTCGCCTGCGCTGCGCGCGGCGACCGCACCGACGCCGAAAGGTCCGGGATCCGCGGGCGCGCGCGACTTGAGATACGCGACGACGCCGAACGCCGCGGCGACCGCCGCGATCGCCAGCAGGATGAACGGCAGCAGATTCGAGCGCGCATCCTCGGTCATCGGCCGCGGTGCCATCGTGATCCGCGGCAGGGACACGCGTTCGATCCGGCGCGCGCGCAGCTCGGCGATCGTCGCGGCGAGCGCATCGTCGATCGCCGGCTTCGGCAGCGCCGCGACCACCGTCATCACCGCTTCGCCCGCCGCGCACTGCATGACCGCCTTGCATTGTGGACAGTGGAGCTCGGGTGCGGTCGCGAACTTCAGCACCGCGTGGTGTTCGACGACCTCGATCAGCTGCGCGCTCGTCGTCGCGCACGAGGGACACGTGTACGGCAGCTCGAAGCTCGCGACCTGGACCTTCGCCCCGAGGTCGTCGCGGGTGCACAGCTTCTCGACGAACTGCGGCGGCGCGCCGACGATGTACATCTGGTCGATCAGCGGCGTGACCTGATGGACGAGGTCGCGCCACTCGGCGGCACCGACCGGCTCGACCCGGCCGATCGCGGCGGCGTCGATGATCACCGTGCCTTCGAGGCCTTCGGCGAGCTTCGTCCGCGGGAACGTCGAGTTGAGATCGCCGGCGAGCCTCAAGTACGTGACCCGGCCCTCGATCATCTTGTCGACGCGCAGCTTGCCGCCGACCGCCGCGACTCGATAATCGAGCTTCGCCGCGAGGAACGCGGTGACGTCGGGTTGCAGCTCGAAGTAGCCCTGCGCCGCGATGTACGAGAAGAACGTCGCGCCGTCTTCGTCGAAGTACATGCTCTCTTTGCACGACAAGCACGGGCGCTCGTACAGCTTCATCGCCTTGATCGCTTCGATGTCGCGATCGGTCTGGAGCAACACGCGATGCTCGGAGTTGCAGTAGTCGCAGCGAAACGGTGCGTAGAACGAGAACACGTTCGCCGCGCCCGCGAACCCTGCGACCATGTTCAGTTGGTCGACGATCTTCGGCGAGCACTCGATCAAGATGATCGACCGCGTGTGCTGGCCGGCGAGCGCGATGAAGTCGTTCCATTCGCGGATCCCGAAGGACGAGATCTTGTTGACGCCGCCGAGATCGAGGACGAGCGTCTCGCATTGCACCTGCGATGCGAGCTTCTTGCCGTCGAAGCTCTCCTCGACCGCGCCGGTCAGTTTCAGGCACGTGATCGCGGCATCGGCGAACTTGTCGATCGCGAGCTTCGGGATCGGATTTGGCTCGGAGCCGACGCGGGTCTTCGATGTGCGAACTGGCGGTGGAACGGTCGTCATGCGGCGCTCCACACGTGTAGCGATTTAGCAGATGTCCGCAGCTCGCGCTGGTTGAGATCGAGCTCGACGAGCGCGGTGACCTCGGTGTAGCGCCCGCGCGCGATGTCGAAGAACAGCGCCGACGACGCGTTGTGGCACAGCGTGAGCCCGAGGCCGGCGCCGCCGTGGCTGCGATCGAGCTCGCCGCCGGCGAGGCCGCGGGTCAGCGCGTCGAGGATCCGCACCCGCTCGAGCCCACCGAACGGGTCGCGGACTTGCAGCGCGAGCCGGGTGCCGTCGGTGCCGAGCTTCACGGTCGGCCGCTCGGGCTCGGTCAGCATGATCGCCGCTTTGCGATCGCCGGCGTACTTCGGTCTACCTCGGCCATCGACCGGCGCATCGTACATCGCGTTCATCAGCAGCTCGTGGGCGAGCTCGCCGACGAGCTCGACCGAGCGCTTCGGCAGCTGCAAGCCGGCGAGCCGGTCTTGAATCTTCGCGACCGCGGCATCGCGATCGGCGGTCGAGCGCGGCGCGAGCTCGAGCGGCGAGTAACCCCAGTCGAGAAACGCCGACAGCGGCGGCGCGGTCGGGTCGAGCAGCCGGCGCGCGACCATCAGGATCTCCCACGTGCGCGGCGGCGATTCGAAGTCGCGGCGGGCGAGCACGTGGTCGATCCGGCCTTCGGTCATATGGCGGAGGCACCGGCGCAGCGGCTCGGCGGTCCACAGCACGCCGCGGAGCTTGGTGTGCGCGCGCACCTGGTCCGCGATGAAGTCGGCGTCGAACGCATCGCCGCACAGCACGTTCGCGGTGCGCAGCAGCGCCGGCACCTCCGACGGTTGCTCGACGTACTCGGCGGTCGCGCCGGCGGCGACGAACAAGCGCGCGATCTTGCGACCGACGAGCTTGTTGCGCTCGAGGATGACGGCGTGCAGACCCCCCAAACGCCTACAAAATACCATGGCGAGGGCCCTCGCTTGCGCTAGAGACCCGCGTGCTACGGTTTCGGGGTGAGGTGTGCGACACCGATGGCCGGGACCTGCGCCCGGCCAGCAGCACTGCCGAAGGGCAGTGCGGTTGGATCGATCGTCGCGCTGTTCGTCGGTGTGGCAACAGCGGCGGCGGACCCGGCGGGCGATCTCGTCCAGACCGTGCGGACGACGAGGTCGCGCGCCGCGCTATCGCAATTCCTCGTCGCGCGCGGCGAGAAGCTCGCGAAGGCGCACGACTACGCCCACGCGATCCCGATCTACGAGGCGCTCGCGCTCGCCCGCGGGCCGGCGAGCCCCGAGCAGAAGCAGCTCGCGCAGCTGTGGGCGGACGCGAAGCAGACGACCGACGCGGCCGACGCTTGGAGTGCGTTCGCGGCGGCGACCGCGGATCCCGACGAACGCGCGCGGGCTCAGGTCGAAGCGAAACGGCTCGCCGCCGCACCCGATCCCTACGCGGACAAGCTCGCGCTCGTCGGCGACGATGCCGACGCGAAGCGCGTGTTCGAGCTCGGCCGCACCGCGTTCCGCGCGAAGCACTTCGGCGATGCGCTCGTGTACTTCCATCTCGGCAGCGCGCTCGCACCCGATCTTCCCGGATTCTTGCGCGAGCTCGGCGCGACCTACGAGCAACTCGGCGCTTCGCCGCAGCGCCGCGAGTTCTACCGGCGCTACCTCGTGCAACGGCCGTTCGGCGCGAACGCCGACGCGGTGCGCGCGGAGCTCGCGAAGGACAAGGACGCGCTCGGCACGCTGCTCGTGTCGTCGAGCCTGCCGTGCACCGAGATGTGGCTCAACGCCGAGCGGATCGTCGGCAAGCTGCCCGACAAGGGCCTGATCGTCGCGCCCGGCTCGTACAAGGGCCTGTGCTTCAACCCGAAGTTCGAGATCGCGCTGTTCGAGTACGCGACGGTCGAGGCCGGCAAGTCGACGACGATGCAGTTCCAATGGGCGGTCGTCGTCAACCAGCTCGAGCACCCGCTCGGGCGGATCGCGCTCGAGAATCCCAAGGCAGCGGGCACGATGATCGATCTCGGGATCACGTCACCCGAGGTCGGTGTGGCGGTAGCGCCCGATCGCCGGCGGCTCAAGATGGTGCTGAAAGACGATTCCGGGGTGCGCACCGAAGAGCGAATGGTGCAGATCGAGCCCGGACAGCGCTTGGTGGTTAAGTGGTAAGGTCCCGGCCGCGTGGTGTCCGAGCGCCCGTCGCAAGAAGGCAAGATGTCTCCGGGCGCGCCGAACGACCCGGTGCCGTTTGGCGCGTACTACCTGCTCGGCCTGATCGCGCGCGGTGGCATGGCCGAGGTCTATCGCGCGCGGTGGAAGCTCGGCGAGCGCAAGCTGCTCGCGGTCAAGGTGATGCGGCCGCAGCTCGCCCGCGAGGCGCGGTTCATCGACATGTTCCATCGCGAGGGCAAGCTCGCGATGATGTTGCACAACCGCTGCATCGTCGAGACGGTCGAGGTCGGCCAGGCCGACGGCAAGCACTACATCGCGATGGAGTACATCGGCGGCCGCGACCTGACGCAGGTGTTGCGCCGCTGCCAGGAGACCCAGCAGCGCATCCCGGTCCCGCACGCGGTGTACATCGCCGCGCGCATCGCCGAGG
Organism: uncultured delta proteobacterium; assembly: GCA_963848295.1. Classification (GTDB taxonomy): domain Bacteria; phylum Myxococcota_A; class Polyangia; order Haliangiales; family Haliangiaceae; genus JABFXX01. Next base: position 3,635,138 of record CAWKDB010000010.1, read on the forward strand.
GCTTGCACTTCGCGCACACGCTCGGCGGGCCCGATGGCCGGCCGCTCAACATCGTGAACCGCGATGTCTCGCCGTCGAATGTCCGGCTCGGCTACGACGGCGAGGTCAAGCTGCTCGACTTCGGCATCGCGCAGGCGCTGATGAAGTTCACGAGCGAGATCGGTATCCTCAAGGGGAAGTTCAGCTACATGTCGCCCGAGCAGATCCGCGGTATGCCGCTCGATCAGCGCACCGACGTGTTCTCCGCCGGGATCATCCTGCACGAGATGTTGACGACCGAGAAGCTGTTCCGCGGCGACACCGAGTTCGCGTTGATGGAGAAGGTGCGCAAAGCCGAGGTGCCGCCGCCGTCGAACTTCAACCGTCGCGTCACGCCGGAGCTCGACGCGATCAGCCTCAGGGCGTTGTCACGCGATGTCGCTGATCGCTACCAGAGCGCGCAGCAGCTCGCCACGGATCTCGACGCGCTGATCGCGGGCTATCGCTTCGATCCGAAGGAGCTGCGCCAGTTCATTCGCCAGCTGTTCCGCAAGGAGTACGCGAAGGAGCTCGAGGACACCCAGCTCGCGCTCGACACCCAACCCGGCGCGGTCGTCGTGACTCGACCGCACGGTCCGATGACGCCGCCGGCCGGAACCCCGACCGATACGATGCCCCAGATCATCACCGCGCCGCCGCTCGGCACCGCGCCGCCCGCCGAGCCCATGCCGCCTCCGCCTGAGGACCCGGACAAGCCCAAAGGCTTCTGGGGCTCGCTATTCAGGAAGAGGAAGTAGCCCGGATCCGGTACAGTAACCAAGTCATGCCACCACCCCCGCGCACCCCGCAGCAGCTGGCGCTCCGCCACTACGCGATCCTTGCGGGGTGCGTGGTCGCGCTCAACGCCGCGTTCTTCGCGCTGTCGGATTGGTATTACGCCGGGGACGCCGGCATCAAGGTCCGCGTCGAGTGGCTCGCGTTCACGGTGACGCTGTTCGTCGTCGCCAAGGCCGCCCAGCTCAAGCCGCGCGAGGTCGGCCACGGGCTCGCCGCCACGCTCGGGGTCACGCTGTTCGCGCTCGGGTTCGCGGCGATTCGACACGGCGTGACGCCGGTGCTGTGTGCGACGCTGCTCATCCTCGGGGCGCTGCTCGTGGTGCTGGCGTATTACGCGTGGTCCGGGTCGCGCGCCGCGTGGTCGTTCTTGATCTCGATCTGCGCGGTCGTCGCGCTGTGCTTGTTCTTTGGCGCGCCGAAAGTCCGGGGTCAGCTCGGCATCGGGTTGTGGACCGCGATGATCTTCCCGGGGCTATTCGTGATCGCCACGGTCGCGCTCGTCGTGATCCGCCGTCAGTTCGGCGCGAAGCCGACGTTCGCGGCCCCGTAGCTCGAGCGAGGGGATAGTCGGCGATCGCGCTTGCCGACCTGTCGGTCGTCCGCTAAAACGGCGATACCATCACTATCACGGAGGTCGCCATGTCACTGCAGCTCGGAGACGAAGCACCGGATTTCACCGCGGAGACGACCGAGGGTCCGATCCACTTCCATCAGTTCCTCGGCACCGGCTGGGGCGTGCTGTTCTCGCACCCGAAGGACTTCACGCCGGTGTGCACGACCGAGCTCGGTCGCGTGTCGGCGCTCAAGCCCGAGTTCGACAAGCGCAACGTCAAGGTCGTCGGCCTGTCGGTCGATCCGCTCGGTTCGCATAAAGAATGGGCGAACGACATCAAGGAGACCCAGGGCACGGCGCTGAACTTTCCGCTGATCGCCGATGCCGACAAGAAGGTCGCGAACCTGTACGGGATGATCCACCCCAAGGCGAGCGACACGGCCACGGTCCGCTCGGTGTTCATCATCGGCCCGGACAAGAAGCTCAAGCTCAGCCTGACCTACCCCGCGAGCACGGGCCGCAACTTCGACGAGATCCTGCGCGTGATCGATTCACTCCAGCTGACCGCGAAGCACAAGGTCGCGACGCCGTCGGACTGGAAGCAGGGCCAAGACGTCATCATCGTGCCGTCGGTCAACGACAACGACGCGAAGGCGCTGTTCCCGAACGGGTGGAAGACGGTCAAGCCGTACCTGCGCCTCGTCGCGCAGCCGAAGTAGTCACGCACGCAGCGCGATCGCGCGAGCCGCGAACCGCGGCTTGTAGTCGCGCTCGATGCACTCGGCCAGGATCGCCGCGTACTCGCGCGGCGGGGCGAGGCCCCACGCTCGCTCGAGCGACGTGATCGCACCGGCGTCCGCGGCGACGACCGGGTTCGCGACGCCGTAGCTCGCTCGGACGCCGCGAACCAACGCCGGCAGCTCGTCGCCGATCGCAACCGGGTCGGCGCCGCTCGCGATCAAGTAGTCGAGCAGGTCCCAACCGAACTCGCGATGGCGGACTTCGTCGACGAGGATGCGATCGAGGGCGGTGCGTGCGATCGGCTCGGTGCACTCCGCGCGAAGGTGCGCGAACAGCGGCACGGCGACGGTCTCGCCCAGGCAGAACACGCGAAGGCACGTGCGCAGGAGGTCGACTTCGAGCGCCGCCGACGACCGCGTGAGCCCGAGTTGGTCGCGCGTGATCGCCGGGGGCTCACTACCGCCGGCGGCGACATAGACGTCGTGGCTCGAGCGCGAGTGGACGAGCTCGTCGCCGACGATCGCGAGCCCGGCGTCGATCAGATCGGGCGGCGCGCCGATCTGGATCAGCCACAGCGTGAGGTGTTGCGTGATCGCGGCCGACGTGTACTCGGCGCCGATCCGTGCGTGCCATTCGGCGCGGACGCGAGCGAGCTCTACTCCGGGCACGGCACTTCGTGCGGCGGCGGCGGGTTGCACATCGCGCGCGGCGGGCAGGGCGAGGGCTCGCGCAGCACGATGCATCGATCACCGCTCGCCATGACCTTGATCGGCTTGTCGAACGAGAGCCCCGCCGGGCACGCGTAGTCGATCGATCGCTGCGGGTTATCGGCGAGCGCGATGCACTTGTCGCCTTGTTTCTGCACGGTCCACTGCTGACCGGGTGAATGATTCTGGCCGGGCGGCGGCGGGTTGCGATGCACGACCGGCGGCGGCGTGGTGTCGGCTTGCGGCGGCGGTGGGTTCCAGTGGATGTTTGGGTCCGACGGCGGTCCGGGCGCCGCGTCGACCGGCGCGGGCGGATTGCTCGTCGGCCGATTGCTTGTCATCGGCTCCGCTGGCGACGGTGTTGGCGCCGGCGCCGGTCCGGGCGGTTGCGAGCCACCGCATGCGGCGAGCGTGATGATGAACGGCGTGGCGAAGTTGCAACGTGGCGTACGCGCGGACATCCGCGCAGCATAGCCCTACTGCGGGCACGGCACGGCGATCGGCGACGGGGGGTTGCACGATCGCCCGGTCCGGCAGGGGAATCGTTCGAACACGATTTCGCAGCGTGCGGGCAGGCGAATGACGACGATCGGATAGACCAGCTGGCTGTTGGCCGGGCACGGATACGGGTTCGGCGACCCTGCGCCGCACGGCACATCCGGCGAACACTCGGCCTCCGCGGTGGCGCTGCAACCGTCGGGCGTGCGGTCGACCGACCAGCGATTCGCTTCGATGCCGGTCGGCGGCGCTGCATCGATCGCAATCGGCGGCGGCGCCGCGGAGGTGGCGATCGGTGGCGGCGCCGCGGAGGTCGAGCTGTTCGCCGCAGGCGTGGGCGCGCCGCTGCACGCCGCGAGCGTCACGATGAACGGCGCGGCGAACTGGCGACGCGGCGCGCGGGCTGGCATCGCCGCAGCTTACGGCACGCCGAGGATCTTGTGGAGCTGGAGCGACAGCCGCCAGCGCGGGCGCTCGTGGACCAGCTGCATCGTGCGAGCGAGATGCTCGGCGTAGCGCGCGTCCATGCACGGCTGCGCGAAGTAGTGATCGCACGCGTAGCGCTCGGCGTAGCGATCGAGCGCGGCGGCATCGACGGTGTCGTCGATCACGACCTTGAGCTCGCTCGGCGCGATCCGCGACTCGAGCGCGAGCGATGCGGGATGGAACTGCGGCTTCGGCGAGATCGTCAGCCAATCGACGTGTCCGGCGACCGGACGCGTGCCGTTCGACTCCATGTGGGTCCGGAAACCGGACAGGCGCAGCGCATAGGATAAGTCGGCGTCCCATTGCAGCGTCGGCTCGCCACCGGTGACCACGACCATCCGCGCGCGATGGCGGTCGAGCGCGACGAGGCGCGCGACGATCTCGTCGGCGGTGAACCGCTCGGCGCCTTCGGGCGCGAAGTCGGTATCGCACCACGTGCACGCGAGGTTGCACGCCGCGAAGCGCAAGAAGACGCAGGGCCGGCCCGCGTGCGCCCCTTCGCCTTGCAGCGTCGGGCCGAACATCTCCTTGACGAGGTAGCGGCGGGGCTCGGACATGGGCCGAGGCGATGCTATAGCGTGGACGTGGGTCGCCGCGCACTCCTCGTCATCGCTGTCGCGAGCGCGTGCGGCCAGTCGGCGCCGTCGAACGTCGAACCGGCGCCGGCGAGCCAGGCTGCACCCATCGCGAAGCCCGAGCCGACCGGCTGGACGTGCGAGCAGCAGCCGTTCGCAGCCGAGACCCCGGTGCCGGAGGCCTCCGACGCGGGCTGGCTGACGATCGACGGCAAGTTGCAGATGCTCGTGATCGGCGACTCCGGCAATGACGGCGCGTACGGCTTGCTCGATCCCGAGACCGGCGCGACCGGTGAGCAGGGCAAGATGCCGCTCGGCGGCCCGGGCGACGACATCGAGGGCGTCTCGGTCCACGGCGATCGGATCTACGGCCTGACCTCGGCGGGCTGGATGCGCGTGTGGAAGCGTGCGGCCGCCGGCTTCGAGCTGGTCGACGGGCCTTACGCGATCGGCCCGGTGACGCTATCGAAGAAGAAGAAGGACAACGAAGCCGAGCTCGCGGGCGACGGCATGGTGTGCGACCAGAAACACTCCAACTGCGGTCGCAACTACGAGGGCCTGTGCCTCGCCGCGCATCCGACGAACGACTGCGTCGGATTTGCGGCCGCGAAGGCCGATGGCCGCCTGTACTGCCTCGTCGAGAAAGACGGCAAGCTCGCGGTCGATCACGCGCGGGCGATCGCGATCACGCGGCCGGGCTCGCTCGCCGACTGCACGTTCTCCGAGGACGACACGCTGTGGGCCGGCAGTAACATGTTCGATCTCGCGCACGTCTACCGCGTCACCGGCTGGGCCGATCCGGCCACGGCGAGGGTCGAGATGATCGGCCCGATGGGGATGGGCTTCCCCGAGGCGCTCGCGGTCCGCGGCGACACGTTCTGGCGGCTGTCCGACACCGGTTCCACGCCGAGCCTGATGTCGAAATTTCGTTGCACGCCCGGCAGGCGCTAAGCTGGTCCGGTGCAGTGCCCTTACTGCAGTGGCGACTCCAGCGTGACCGAGACCCGGGTCACGGCGGATGGCCTGCGCCGCCGTCGCGTGTGCACCGTGTGCAAGCGCCGGTTCACGACGTACGAGCGGCTCGGTGCGCCCGGGCTCAAGGTGCAAAAGCGCGATGGCGCGGTCGAGCCGTTCGACGGCGACAAGCTGTTCCAGTCGCTGCGCCGCGTGTCCGCCCACCGGACGAACGTCACGGACGAAGATCTCCGGCGGATCGCGCGCGACATCGAGGCGACGCTGCTCGACAACGGCCGCAAGTCGGTCGCGTGGAGCGACCTCGTCACGCTCGCGCTCGATCGGCTCGGCAATATCGATGGCGTCGCCGCGCGACGGCTCGCCGCGAACTACACCGACGAGTCCGGCGCGGTCCGCTTCGAACGGTCCGAAGCGCCGACCGAGTCGCCACAGCTCGGCCTGCCGCTCGCCGACGACGAGTAGTGAACGCGGCGCCGCGATCGAGTACGGTCTCGGCCGATGGAAACGCCGACCGCCGAGAGCCAGCGCGTCTTTGCCCCCGGGATCCTGCGCGATCGCGTCGCGATCGTCACCGGCGGCGGCTCGGGCATCGGGCTCGCGACCGCCGCGGAGCTCGGCCGGCTCGGCGCGAAGCTCGCGATCTGCGGTCGCACGCAAGCCAAGCTCGACACCGCGAAGCAAGAGCTCGGCGCCGATTGCCTCGCGCTGCCGTGCGATATCCGCGAGCCCGCGCAGGTCGAAGCGTTCGTCGGCGAAGTGCTCGCGCGGTTCGGCCGCATCGATATTCTGATCAACAACGCGGGCGGTCAGTTTCCGTCGCCGGCGCAGCTGATCTCGCCGAATGGATTTCTCGCGGTCGTGAAGAACAACCTCGTCGGCACGTTCCACATGTGTCGCGAGGTCGCGAACCGCTGGATGATCGCGCACGGCGGCCGGATCATCAACGTCACGGCGAACACGTACCGGGGCTTCCCCGGCATGGCGCACACCGGCGCGGCGCGCGCGGGCGTCGAGAACCTGACGATGACGCTCGCCGTCGAGTGGGCGCAGTTCGGGATCCTCGTCAACGCGGTCGCCCCCGGCATCATCAAGTCGAGCGGCACGGCGCAGTATCCGCCGCAGCTGCTCGAGCGCGGCGTGACCGAGACCCCGCTCAAGCGCACCGGCACGGTCGAAGAGGTCGCGGCCTCGATCGTGTTCCTGGCGTCGCCGGCGGCGAGCTTCATCTCGGGTGCGACGCTGCGCATCGACGGTGCGCAAGCGCTGTGGGGCCACACCTGGGAGATCCCGTAATGGACCTCGGGCTGGCCGGCAAGGCATGCCTCGTCGCGGGTGCGAGTCGCGGCATCGGCCGATCGATCGCGCTCGCGCTCGCACGCGAAGGAGCCGACGTGCTCGCGGTGGCGCGCGGCGCCGGCGATCTCGAGACGATCAGCGGCGAGCTCGCGGCCGCCGGCGGTCGCCACGCGACGGTCGTCGCCGATGTCGCGACGAGCGATGGCGCCGAGGTCGCGATCGCAACGGTGGTCGAGGCGTTCGGCCGGCTCGATGCGGTCGTGTGCAACGTCGGCAAGTCGTTCGCGCGCGAGGCGGCGGCGATGGACGACGCCGATCTGACGAAGTCGCTCGACGCGAATCTATGGTCGGCGGTGCGCGTCGCGCAGCGCGCGGTACCGCACCTGACCGCAGCCGGCGGTGGCTCGATCACGCTGATCTCGTCGGTCTACGGTCGCGAAGCCGGCGGTGCGCCTGGCTACAACATCGCGAAGGCCGCGGTGATCGCGATGGCCAAGGCGATGGCGCGCGACTACGCGAAGCACGGCATCCGGGTCAACAGCGTCGCGCCGGGCTCGATCGTGTTCCCGGGCAGCGGTTGGGATCGCCGGCAGCAGGCCGACCCGGCGGTGATCGCCGACATGATCCGCCGCGAGCTGCCGTTCGGTCGGTTCGGCGCGCCCGAGGAGGTCGCCGATGCGGTCGCGTTCGTCGCGTCGCCCCGCGCGCGCTGGATCAGCGGCGCGTGCCTCGTCGTCGACGGCGCGCAGTCTCGTAGTTTCTAGGAATTGCCGACGGCCACCGCCGGTTTGGAGTGCCGATGAACAAGAGGGTCGTCGCAGGGGTCATTGCGGTTGTCGCGGGGTGCATCGTGTTTCTGCTGTGGCATCGCCGCGGCCCATCGATCATCGCACCGCTACCCGCCGCCGCCGTCGCGCGGCCGGCGCTGCCGCCCGCCGCGGCGAACGCGCCCGAGGCGAAGGCCCGCGCGGACGTGACGGTGCGCGACGACCGTGGGCCGATCGCCGGAGCGATCGTGCGATTCGCGCCGGTTGGCGGCGAGGTCGTGGTCGCGCGCACCGGCGCGGACGGCGTCGCGCACGCCGACGACCTGGTCGCCGGGACCTGGAAGATCAGCGCGTCGGCACCCGGCCACGAGCCCGCGGCGCTCGCGCCTCGAGCGATCGCTCCCGCCGAGACCGCGGCGCTCGCGCTGACGTTGGCGATCGGCGGCCGTACGCTCGCCGGGACCGTGATCGACGCGACCGGCGGTCCGATCTCCGGCGCGCGGATCGACGCGGCGCACGTCGGCGCCGGCGCGAAGCTCGCCGACGCGGTCTCGAGCGCGCTGACCGGCGGCGACGGCAAGTATCAGCTGACGGTCGCGGAAGGGCAGGCGGTCGTCGCCGCGAGCTCGCCCGACTATGCGCCGCAAGCGCGCTACGTCCAGATCGGACCGCCGGGCGCGACCGCAGATTTCGCGCTCGTGCCCGGTGGCGTCGTCGAAGGTGTCGTGCGCGACGAGCATTCGCGCGAGCCCGTGCCTGGCGCCGAGGTCGAGGCGGCGCGCGATGCGCCGACGATGATGCTCGGTGAAGCGTCACATCACCGCGTGGTGGCGACGGCGGACGGCCGTTTCCGCGTCACCGGGTTGCGGCCGGGCGCGTACGTGTTGAACGCGAAGCTCGGACCGCGGAGGTCGCGCGAGCCGACGCGCGTCGGCTTGGGCGTCGCCGAGCAAGCGGGTGGTGTCGAGATCCTCGTCGGCGTCGGACCGGCGATCCGCGGCGTCGCGGTCGACGAAGCGGGCGTCGCTCAGGCGGGCGTCGAGATCCAGACGTTCGAAGCCGATGCGAGCGCGAAGACCGATGGCCAGGGCGCGTTCGCGCTGGAAGGCCTGCCGCCCGGCCAGTACGGGCTGTTCGGCGCGCGCGCCGATCTCGTTCCGGTCAGCCCGGTCGCGGTCCAGCTCGGTGGCAAGGACGTCGACGGCGTGCGCGTGATCCTGCGCAGTGGGGTGAAGGTCGTCGGCCGGGTCGAGCCGCGTGAGGTGTGCGACGTGGCGATCCGCGTCGGCGAGATGATGGGGCCCCAGCTCTACACGAAGGTCGATCCGGTGACGACCGGCGACGACGGTGTGTTCGCGCTCGGCCCGGTCGCGCCGGGCGACGGCAAGATCACGGCGCATTGCGCGAACGGCGACCTCGGCGAGCAGGCCGTACACGTCGCGAACGCGATGGGCGAGATCGTCGTCACGGTCTCGTCGAGCGCGTCGATCGCAGGCCACCTCGTCGATGGAACGGGCGAGCCGATCGCCGGCGCCACCGTGATCGCGAACCCGCGCGTCGCGAGCGATGAAGCGACGATCGTGAACGGGATGATCACGAGCGGCGTCCAGGCGCATGTCGACGATACCGGCGCGTTCGAGCTCACCGGCTTGGCGGCCGGCACGTATCGACTCGGCGCACTCGACGCCGGGCGGCCGCTGCCTCCGTCGGGCAAACCCCTCGAGGTCACGGTCGCTGCGAACGAGCACAAGACCGGGATCATCGTCGCGGCCGATCGCGCGAACGGCGTGATCGAAGGGGTCGTCACGAGCGCCGATGGCAGACCACTCGCCGATGCGTGGGTCTCGGTCCATCAAGAGCTCGACGACATGATCGCGGGCTTGCTCGGTGAGCAAGGTGAGGGCGAGGGCGATCACGAGTCGCGATCGATCACCGTCAACAACAGCGACGGTGGTGGCGGTCTCGGCGATGTCGCGCCGGTGCTCACCGATGCGACCGGCCACTTCAAGCTCGTCGGCTTGCCGCGCGTGCCGTGGACGGTGACCGCCGAGGCGCAAGCTGGCGGGCTCCGCGGACGTCAGCTCGAGGTCACGCCCGACGCGCAGGTGACGATCCACGTGCTCGGCGTCACCGAGCTCCGCGGCATCGCGCACGGAGCGAGCGGACCGGCGACGCTATGTACCGTCACGTTGACCGGCCCGACGCACGCGCAACAGAGCTTCGCGAACCCGGATGGCTCGTTCTCGTTTCCGCGCGTCGACCCCGGCGCCTACACCGTTCACGTCGAGTCCGATCTCGGCAACGGCGATGCGACCGCGCAGGTCGTCGCCGGTCAGACCGCGAGCGTCGACATCACGCTTGCCGCGAACGCGATCGTGATCGGCACGGTTGTCGACAGCAGTGGCCAGCTGGTCGCCGGCGTTCCGATCGCGATCGTGCCGGCATCACCCGACGGTCGGATCAGCGTTTCGCTATCCGGGCCACCGCCGACGACCGGACCCGATGGCCGGTTCCGGGTCGAGACCAAGGCGGGGCCGAGCGCGCTCGTCGCGATGGTGAGGCCCAAGCCGGTCGTGAAGAACAACCTGCCGCTGCAAGCCGGCCAGACCTACGATGTCGGCAACGTCGTCGTCGATGCACCGACGGCGCAGGGCTCGGGGCAACCACCGCCGCGCCCGCCGGGTAGTTAGCTCGCCGCCGACGCGAGCAGGGTCCACGCGAGCTGCTGATGCTTCATCAGGCGCTCGGTCGCGGCGTCGAGGGAGGTACGCTCGTTTGCAGCAAGCGTCTTTTCGATCTGCGCGTACAGCGCGTTGAGGCGAAGGTTCTCGGCGACGCGCCGGGGCTGCTCGACCGGCGCGCTCGGCTTGGCGACCGGCATGAACGGGCGCTGGATCAGCGCGACCTCGTCTTGGGTCAGGCCCGAGGTCAGCATCCAGTCCATCAGCGGGCCTTGCTTGACGTCGGCGAGCCGGATGAAGTCGTTCTGCTCGGCGACGCGCTTGACGAGCGCGTGGGCTCCCGACGCATCGATCATCGTGGCCGCCGCGCACAGGTGGCCGTCGCGATCGCGCCACACGTTCGCGATGCCCGTGGTGAACGTGTTGCTCGGAAAGCTGCCGCGCCGCACGTACGCTTCGAACGCGGCGATGTTGCGCGCACGTGCCGTCGTCAGCGCGGCGCGGATGTGGTCGCGATCGAGCACGAGCTCGGGCTCGCGTTGGCTCGGTTCGGTCGCGACAACCCCGGCAGGCGGCTGAGCGAAGCGATGGGGCGGAGCGAACGACCGGTCCGCGTGCGAGACCGACGACAACGAGCCGAGGACAACCGCGCAGGCCAGGGTGAATCGCAGCATGCGAATTGAAACGCCCGACCTGCGCCCGCGGTCTATCCGCCAAGGGAGGGACGGTGTTCACTTTGACAACCAACTAAGACGCTCGGTTGACAAAGTGAACACCGTCCCCAGCTAAGCGCGCTGAATCGTTGATGACACCGCGGGCGCTTGGTTGACAGAGTGAACACCGTCCCCGATGTAGGCGGAGGCGGGGCGGATGAGCTTGCCGACGCGGCGTTGCTCGATGACGTGGGCCGACCAGCCGGCGATCCGGCCGACGGCGAAGGTCGCGGAGAATTGTTCGCGCGAGAGGCCGACGGCGTCGAGCAACACCGCGGTGTAGAACTCGACGTTCGCGGCGAGCGGGCGATCTGGTTTGCGTTCGCGCAGGATCTTCGCCGCTGCAGCTTCGACGCCGCGCGCGAGAGCGAGCCGATCGCCGGCGAGGCTGCGGACCGCCGTCTCGAGCACGGCGGCGCGTGGATCACGCACTCGATAGATGCGATGCCCCATGCCCATGATGCGATGGCCGGCGGCGAGCTCGGCGAGCAACCACGCCTCGGCGTGCTCGGCCGAGCCGACCGCATCGAGCATGTCGAGCACCGGCCCGGGCGCGCCGCCATGGAGCGGGCCCTTGAGCGCGCCGACCGCCGCAACGACGGCGGAGATCAGGTCGCTCGCGGTCGAGGTCACGACCCGCGCGGTGAAGGTCGAGGCGTTCATGCCGTGGTCGATCACGGTGACGAGATACGCGTCGAGAGCGCGCGCGGCATCGCGAGTCGGCGTGGTGCCTATCGTCATCCGGAGGTAGTCGGTCGCGTGATCCAGAGCAGGATCCGGTGCTATCGGGCGCTGGCCGGTGCGCGTGCGATGCCACGCGGCGACGAACACGGGCGCTGCGCCGATCGCGGCGATCGCATCGCGCACGTCATCGCCGACCGAGCGTAGGTGAGCGAGTGCGGCGCGCAGCGCGTCCATCGCGAGCGGCGCGGCGAGCGCATCGCCGAGCTGGTCGAGCATGGTGAACGCGGCGACCCGCGCGATGCCGAGCGCATCCGGCAACGTCGCCGGATCGACATTGGCGCCACCGGCGGCGAGCACGCGCGCCGCCGCGTCGGCGAACGAGCCGGTCGTCGCGAGTTGTTCGACATCGATGCCGGCGATCACGAGCCGGCCGCGTTCGCCATCGACGTCCGAGATCGCAGTGTGTGCCGCAACGACGCCTTCGAGCCCGGAGCTAGACGCTGTGGTCGGTTCGGTCATGATCGCCTCCTACCCGCGATGTACGGCTTGAGCTAACGTTGATCAACGTAGAATCGACAATCAACCTTTGGCCCGATCCACAGCCGATCGACCGTCGTCGGAACCCGGGCTACCCTCGGGCGTGGGGCTGTTTCTCATCACCTCGCTCGCCGCGTGGCGGGCGGCCCAGACCGCCGGTGAGTACAGGCCGGCGTCGCTGGCGACCGAAGGCTTCATCCATCTGTCGACCGATCGCCAGTGGCTGCGCACCGCGAACCGGTTCTTCCGAGGCCAGCACGGGCTGGTCTTGCTGTCGATCCGCCGCGACGCGCTGACCGCGCCGCTCCAGTTCGAGCCCGCCGACGGCGACGAGTTCCCGCACTTGTACGGCGTCCTCGATCTCGACGCGGTCGTCCAGGTGTGCGCGCTGCCGGTCGCGGACGACGGCGAGATCGGTATCCCACCTGCGCTCGCACCATGGCGGCACTACTTCACCCGGTGATTTCCACGGTGGTCGCGACGTCACGGTCGCAGTTTTTCGAGGCTCGACCGAAGCCACTGCGCGATTCGGGCGCGGCTTCGACTACTTGGCCCGGGCACGCGGGTTGCTCTAGTCCCGTGCATGCGCAGCGTGGGACTCGTCGCCGTCGTCATGATCACCGCCGGGAGTGCGTTCGCCGATCCGGCGGGGCCGCCCGGGCTCGCGCAAACCATCCCGCCGCCGCCAGCCCCGGTCGCCACTGGACCGCTCGACGATATGGCGCACGCCGCCGGCTCGGAGCGCGGCTTGTTGTTCGACACCGCGATGACCGTACCCGCGGGTAGCGTCGACCTCGGTGGCCGCTGCTGCTTCGATGCGGGTGCGGTCGATGCCGCCGCCGGCCTGACCTCGACGACCGAGCTGTCCGCTGAAGTGGGCGTCATCGGCGACGCCACCACGTTCGCGGTCGGGCTCAAGCAAGTGATCGTGCACGGCGCGCGCTGGCGCATCGCGATCGAAGGCAGCGCGCGTCAGATCAACCCATTTGCGGTCGCACAGCCTGCGATCGGCGGCGAGCCCATCGGCGGCGAGCCCAATGGCGATGGATTCGACTATCGGGCCCCGAGCACGAATCTGCTCGGCATCGGTGGCGTCGCCACCGCTTGCATCGACGATGGCTGCCGCGTGCTCGTCACGGGCGGAGCGCAGGCGCTGGTCCAGCTCGGCACCGGCGAGGTCACGCCACTCGTGTGGGCCGACATCGAGGCCGGCGCACCGAGGCTGCGCGCGATCGCCGAGGTCGCGAATATCGGCGACACCGGGATGGGCGGCTCCGGCGGCTCGATCTATGTCGTCGCGGGGCGCGGCGGTTGGCGTCGGCTGATGTTCGAAGCCGGCGCGGCGTTCCTACCCGGCGACTACGCTGGTGCGAGCACGCAGACGATGCCGTACGTCGGCGTCATCGCGCGCCCCTAGCACGCGCTATAAAACGGGATGGCCAAGGCCTTCGCCGAGTCCGTTGGCAAAGGGCTGATCGACGCGAAAGCCGCGGCGAAGTTCCTGTCGGTGCAACCGCGCACGCTCTACGCCTACGTCAGTCGCGGGCTCGTGCGCAGCGTCGCGGGCGCGCGCGGCCGACCTCGGTTGTACGCGACCGCGGATCTCGAACGGCTCAAGGCGCGGCGCGATGCGCGCGCCGGTCACGCGCCGGTCGCCGCGGGTGCGCTGCGCTGGGGTGAGCCGGTGCTCGACTCTGCGATCACCGCGATCACGCCACGAGGCCCGGCCTATCGTGGCCGACTCGCGACCGAGCTCGCCGCGAACGGCACGCGGTTCGAGAATGTCGCGGAGCTGCTGTGGTCCGGATATCTCCCGGTCGAGCCGATCGTCTGGCCGCACGGAGCGGTGCCGGTCGCGGCGCTCGCGAAGCTGGTGACCGATGGCGCGCGTCCGCTCGACGTCATGCCGCTGGTCGTGCAGGTCGCGGCGCTCGGCGATTCGGGTCGCGGCGATCGCCGGCCCGACGCGATCATCTCGCGCGGTCGCCAGCTCATCCCGCTGCTCGCCGCCGCGCTCGCGCCCGATTTCTCCGCCGCCGCGGTGACGCGCGCGCTCGGGGCAGGACGGATCGGCGCGATCGCCGCGCGTGCACTCGGCCTGGATGACGCGGCCGCCGACGCGATCGACGTCGCACTCGTCGTCCTCGCCGACCACGAGCTCAACGCCTCGAGCTTCGCGGCGCGGATCGCGGCGTCGACCGAAGCCGATCCATATGCGTGCGTCGCTGCGGCCCTCGCGACGGTCTCCGGTCCGAAGCACGGCAGTGCCGCCGAAGACATCGCGCGGCTCGCCGACGAGATCGGCGGTCCCGAGCACGTCACCGCGGCGGTGCGTTCGCTGCGCAGGATCGGGCGGATGCCGGTCGGCTTCGGTCATCCGCTCTATCCCGACGGTGATCCACGCGCGATCCCGTTGCTCGCGGCGGCGCGGAGCTCGAGCCATCGCCGGGCGCGCACGCTCGTCGCACTCGCCGATGGGTTCGCCGCCGTTGGCGACCATCCGAGCGTCGATGTCGGGCTCGCGGCGTTCGTCGCGTCGCTCGACGCGTCGCCGGCCGCCGGATCGGGGCTGTTCGCGGTCGCGCGCAGCGCCGGATGGCTCGCCCATGCACTCGAGCAACGCGCCGCCGGCTACTTGCTGCGGCCGCGCGCCCGCTACACCGGAGTGCCGGTCCCGCCGCGCTAGGCGTCGTCGCGCACGCGAGAAACTCAGTTCCACCCACTCGCGCCGGCTTCCCGCGAGGTAGTGTCCGCGGTCGAGGATGGTGGCTCGCGTCATCGCGCTCGTGGTCGTCATCGCCGCCGCCGCGGTCGCGCGCGCGGAGCCGGCGAGCTCGCCGAAGCATCCGGGGCTGTCGCTCGCGGGTGGCCACGCGAAGGTGGCATGCGTGACCTGCCACGATCGCGGCAACGACAAGCCGCCGTCGAAAGGGTCGACGTGCGCGAGCTGTCACACCGACGCGCACCACGGCGAGTTCGCCGCCCGCAACAACGGCGAGTGCGCGGGCTGCCACACGGTCGACGGCTTTGCGCCGACGACGTTCGGCGTGGTCCAGCACGCCTCGACCGGCTACGTGCTCGACGGCCAGCATGCGGCGACGCCGTGCACCGGCTGTCATCCCGGCCCGAAGCCGCGGCTCGGCTGGCAGCTCGGCGGCACCGCGTGTCTCGACTGTCATCAGAACCCGCACGGCACGCAGTTCGCGAACGAGATGACGACCGACGGTTGCGCGCACTGCCACGTGGCCTACAGCTGGCACCAACTGAAAGTCGAACACTCGACCTGGCCGCTGCTCGGCGCGCATGCGCGCACGGCATGCGAAGGCTGTCACGGCGCGCAACCGAGAGGCGCGCCGGCCGCGGCGTATCGCGGCATCCCGCGCACGTGCGAAGGCTGTCACGAGGACATCCACGCCGCGCAGTTTCGCCAGACGCCGCCGGTGAAGACCTGCGACGGCTGCCACTTGACCGAGACGTGGACGATCGCGAAGTTCGATCACGACAAGACGCGCTATCCACTCGAGGGAGCGCACGTCGGGCTCGCATGCGCGCAGTGCCATCCGACCGCGACGCTGCGCGATGGCCAGCAAGCGGTGCGCTGGCGGCTCGGCTACGTCGAGTGCAAGGCTTGCCACGCCGATCCTCACGCAGGTGCCAAGTGACGCGCGCGCTCGTCGTGCTCGTGTTGTCGGTCGGCGTCGCGACGGCGGCGCCCGGCGTGGCGCACGACGGCGTCACCGGCGATCTCGATTGCAGCGCGTGCCACACCGCCGCGAGCTGGAAGTTGTCCGCGACCGCGGGCGCCAGCGGCTTCGATCATGATCGCACCGGCTTCCCGTTGCGAGGCGCGCATGTCCAGACGTCCTGCGCGGGTTGCCACGACAGCGCGAAGCTTCCATCGACGGCCGGGGCTCGCCCCCGGACGGCAGCGTCGCCGGATGGCGATGCGGTTCCATCGACGTGCGACGGCTGTCATCGCGATCCGCACCTCGGGCGGATGACTGGCCAGTGCTACGAGTGCCACACCGCGGTCGCGTGGTCCGACGTCGACGCGCTCGAGCAACATCGCCGCACCCGCATGCCGCTGACCGGCAAGCATGCCGTGATCGATTGCGTCGCGTGTCACAAGAATCAAGCGGCGCGGCAGTACAGCGACACCCCGGTCGACTGCTTCGCGTGCCACCAAGCCGACTATCGCGCCGCGACGACTCACCCGAACCACGATGGCACCGATCCGAAGGGCGACGGCAAGCCGTACCCGCGCGCCTGCGCGATGTGCCACAACCCGATCGGCTGGTCGCCGGCGTTCAGCTCGCCGAGCTTCACCGCGCAGATCGCGCGCGCCGAGCACGAGTCGTCGTTCTCGCTGACCACCGGCAGTCACCGCACGGTCGAGTGCAGCGGCTGTCACATCGATCGCCGCCGCCCGCGCGCGGTGCGCTGCGACGGTTGTCACGACGAGAATTCGCTGCGCGGCCAGCACCGCAGTCGGGTCACGACCGAAGCGACGAGCTGCTTGCATTGTCATCCGCGAGGCGCGAGGCGATGAATCGGCTCGTGCTCGTCGCGGCGGTCGTCGCCGGCTCTGCGCAGCCCGCGCGCGCCGACCGGCTCGCGGTCAGCGTCGTCGAGATCGCGGGCGCCAACGCGTACTTGTCGCCCGGTCGCGCGGCCGGGCTCGGTCCGGGCTCGCATGTCGAGCTCCACGGCCGTGACTTCGTCGTGATCGGAGCGACCGAGAAGTTCGCGGTGATCGATCGCGCGGGCTCGCCGCTCGCGATCGGCGAAGCCGGGATCGCGAACGCCACGCCGTCGCGGCTCGACCGTGACGAGAAGCTGCCGGCGCCGAAGCCGCTCGAAGCGTTTCGCGATCAATGGCCGACCGCCGAGCTCCCGGCCGCGACCCAGCACGTTGCGGCCGTGGCACTCGGTGCTGGCGCCGCCGCAGGCCGGTCGCGGCTGACGATAACGAGCACGCTGTCCGGCGGCCTCGACAGCGCCGGTACGAATGGCGAGCTCGAGACCCGCGCGATCGGATCGTTCGCGCTGTCATCGCAACAACCGCTCGGCGCGGACGTCGACGCCGCTTTTCGCTTGTTCGGCGACGGTTGGAACGCGCACGAGCGCACGCCGCTGTTCGTCAACGCCGCGCAGCTGCGGTGGGGAGACCCGGCAGATCCGAATGTGCTCGTGGGTCGCTTGCGCTATGCCGCGACGTCGCTCGGCATGCTCGACGGCGGCCGAGCCATGCTGCACGTCGGCGACCTCGAGCTCGCCGCGTTCGGGGGCGTGTTACCGGATCCGGTGAGCGGTCATCCCGACACCGACGCATCCGAGTTCGGCGCCGAGCTCGTGTGGGATCGCGCGAGGTCGGCGTGGCAGCCGCGCGTCGCGTTGACCGCGCACGGCACGACGTGGGACGGCGCGATCGACGAGCGCGTCGTCTCGGTCGCCGCGAGCGCGCATCACGACGCGGTGCTGCTCGATGCGTGGGCCGACGCGCAGATGTTCTCGGCAGACAATCCGTGGAACGCGCCGACGATCGACCTGACCGGCGCCGGCGCGACCGCGGAGTGGCGCCACCTCGGCAGTCACCTCGGCATCGATCTGACATTCTTGCGGCCGCAACGCTCGCTCCGTCTCGCCGCCGCGTTGCCCGCGGACTGGCTGTGCGCGCGCGCGCCACAACCGGGCAACATCGCCGAGTCGTGCCTCGGCGAAGACTATTGGCTCGCGGCGACGGCCTCGGCCGGCAAGAGCGGTCATGGTTGGTCGGTCGACGCGGTCGGGTCGATCGGCGAGACCCGAGGCGTCGCGAGCGGCTACGACACCTCGGGCTACGTGCGCGCCGAGCTCGGCCCGCGCGTCGTGCGGTTCGTGCTCGCGCCGGCCGGAGGTCACGATAACTTCGGAGCGTGGGTCGCGACCGACATCGGCGTCGCCACCGCGCCGTCGCGCCAGCTCGACCTCGCGGTGACCTATCGGCCGGAGCGGCTCGACTACGTCGCCGCCGCGGGCGCGACGTTCGTCCAAGCGCTCGTCACCGAGCTTCACTGGTCGGTCACGCCATCGTTCGACGTCGCGGTCTCCGCGGTCGGCAGCATCGGTGGTGATCTGAACGTGCTCGATCTGATCACGACGCTCGCGTGGAGGCCGCTGCGATGAGGCGGAGCTTGATCCTCGTCGCGCTCGCCGCGTGCACCGAGCCACACGGCACGGACCACGTCTCGCTCGCGTCCGACGCTTGCGTGACCTGCCACGTTGCGTCCGTGCCGAACGCGCTCGTCCATCCCGAGACGATGTTCCCGATCGCGGCGCAGAGCTCGCCGCACCTCGACGTCGACTGCGACGACTGCCACGACTTCTGCCGCGGCTACGGCCTGCTCGGCCTTCACGTCGATTGCACGAACGAGTGCCACCTGCGCAACGACCCGTCGAACGCGTGCCTCGAGTATCCGGCGTCGATGGGCACCAAGCCGTGCGGAGCGATCGACTCGACCCACACCGATGGCATGCACGACGATCCGGTGACCGGCGCGCCGTACGCGTGGGACACCGTGGACCACGACTTCTGCGTGGAGTGCCACCCAGCCGGCCTGCGTTAGCGCGCTACGCCTGGATGCCGTTGGGCGCGGCGGGATCGAACGTGGCCTTCGACACCGGCAAGCCGCGGAGCACCAGCGTCAGCACCGTGCCGCCACCGGCGACGTACGCCTTGGGCAAGAACAAGTAGTAGTTCTTGACGCCGTCTTCCGGTGCCGGTCCATGGGCTTGCGTGCCGGAGCTGCCGGTCAGCATGCGGACCTTTTCCCCGGGGGCGAGCACGAACCCGGGGTCGATGATGCCGAGCAAGGACTTCTTGCTCGAGCCTTTACGACCCACGGTCATCCCGCAGCCGCGCGTATTGAATGGAGCCTTGCCGACGTTCTCGAGGATCACCCACTCGCTGTTGAGCGCCTCTGCGGTTTCGGCGGCCTTGATCTCGACGAAGCGGATCGCCATAAGCGCGCGCAGCATACACCGCCCTTCCGTTGCATTCGGGCCTAAAGCATCGATAATGCGGGCGATGGCCAAAGAGGTGATCCGCGTCGTCGCCGCCGTGATCGAGCACGACGGCCGCTACCTGATCACCCAGCGAAACGCGAACGCGGTGTTGCCGATGCTTTGGGAGTTCCCGGGCGGCCGCGTCGAGCGCGACGAATCAGAGACGACCGCGCTGTCGCGCGAAGTCCGGTTGCGCATCGGCGTCGACGTCATCGTCGGCGCGAAGCTCGGCGAGCACCTGCACGACTACACGACCTACCAGGTCCAGCTCACGATGTACAAGTGTCAGCTCCAAGCCGAGGCGCGGCCGTATCCCGCTGCGGTCGCGGATCTGCGCTGGGTGACCTCGCGCGAGTTCCTCGACTACGACTTCCCGCCGGCTGACGAGAAGACGATGTCGAAGCTCTTGGGCCTCGTAAGGAACTAGATTCGAGAGGCAGTTGCGGATACGCAGTCTCGCGCTCACGACCGAGCTCGCGTTGGCCGCTACGCGCGGGCGCATCACCGACCGCGGTGACTACATCGTCGTCGAGAGTCCCGACGACCCGGGCTACTACTACGGCAACCTGCTCGTGCTGCCGGCGGCGCCGCAGGTCGGCGAGGTCGCGTACTGGACGCGGCGGTTCGGAGAAGAGCTCGGTCACAATCCGCTGATCCGTCACGTGACATTGCAATGGGACGACATCACCGGCGATGTCGGCGCCGGCGACGAGCTCGTCGCCGCCGGGTTCCAGCTCGAGGTCAATCAGGTCATGGTCGCCGAGGTGGTGACCGCGCCGCCGGCGGAGCTGCCGACGCGCGAGCTCGAACCGGACGACGTGCTCGCCACCGTCGATCTCGCGTGGGCGATCGGCGATCGCCACGACGAGGCGTATCGCAGCTTCTTGCATCGCCGCGCCGAGTGGCATCGCACGCTCGTCGCTCGCGGCAGCGCACGATTCTGGGGCGCCTTCGACGGCGCACACTTGGTCGCGAGCCTCGGCCTGGTCGAGCTGCTCGAGCTCGCGCGCTATCAAGACGTCCAGACCGCGACGGCCTATCGCGGCCGCGGCTTGGCGGGCGCGCTGCTCGCGATCGCGGCTCGTGCGAGCCCGGCCGAGCGCCGTGTGATCGTCGCCGAGCCGGACAGCACCGCCGCACGGGTCTACGAGCGCGTCGGGTTTCGCACGGTCGAGCGCAGCGCGTCAGCGTGTCACTACCCGCCCGGGGTCAGCGCACGATCTTCGCGATCACGATGGTGACGCCGAGCGCGACGAGCAACGCGACGACAAACAGCACCGCGAGGATCCACGGCGGGATCGCCTTGGCCGGTTGCGCCGCAGCGGCCGCCCAATCGATCGCGTGCGGATATTGGTCGCCGACCGGCGACATCAGATTCGCCGCCGCCTTCGGATCGCTGGCCGGGACCTGCGCCCGGCCAGCAGCGCTGCCGAATGGCAGCGCGGTTGGATCGATGCTGGGCTCGAACACAGGTGCGCGCTGCGGTGGCGGGGTATTGCTCGGCGCGAGATCGCTCGACCACGGCCGACCGCCGGCCATGACCGGGTAGGGTGACGCCGGGCCGGGCGGATACGAGCCGGGTGGCTGCGACGGTCCCGCGCGCTGCGGCGCCCCGTCGTCCGGGGGGCGCGCGACCGGTTGACTCGCGGTCTGCGCGCGAGCCGGGTCGACGATCTCGCCGCCGATCTGAGTCGGCGCGAGCGCCGGCTCTTGCTGGGTCTTGCGCTGGACCGCGGGGCGCGGGCCGCTCGGTCGATCGAGGCGCACCTGGGGACCGGTCGGCGGCGCCGGCAATGGCGCGGGGCCGCCGGTGATCGAGCCGGTCGGCACGCGCATCGGCTGGGGGGTGTGGCGCGCGGCGTGGGCCGCGTCGAGCTCGCGCACCTTGTCGAGCGGGTTGGCCTCGATCCGCGTGCGGTCGGCGGGGATCTCGTCTTCGTCGTCGGGGTTCCCGATGCCGGCCACGACCTCCTCGAGCGACGCACTGCCGACCGAGATCTCCATGACGTCGCTGCTCTCGAGATCGAGCGACTCCTCTTTGTCGCCGCCGAGGTTCACGGTCTCGGCCTTCTTGTCGTCGTCACTCCAGCGGATGCCGGTGTCGACCGAAACCTCGCGGCCCGAGATCAGCTCGCGCATCCGCTCGCCGTGCTCTTCGATCTCTTGCTTGAAGTACTGATCGAAGAACCGCGACAGCTCCGCCGGACCCGAACCTTTGCCGCGATGGTGCAGGTACCCGAGCATCGCGTCGCCGAACGCCTCTGCGGTCGGATAGCGCTCGTCCTTGTCCTTCGCGACGGCCTTGAGCACGATCTCGTCGATCGCCGGATCGAGCTCGTGGTTGATCGCCGACGGTGCCGGTACCGCGCATTCGATCACGGCTTGATAGGTCTCGTATGCCGACCCTCGCTTGAACAAGCGCTTGCCGGTGAGCAGCTCGTGCACGATCACGCCGAGCGCGAACACGTCGGTGCGGCGATCGACGTTGGTCGCGATGCATTGCTCGGGCGACATGTACGCGAACTTGCCTTTGATCGTGCCGGCCTTCGTCTTGGTCTCGCGCAGCTCGGCGCGGGCGATGCCGAAGTCGACGACCTTGACGATCCCCTCGAAGCTGATCACGAGGTTCTGCGGCGAGATATCGCGATGCACCATGATCAGAGGCTTGCCGTTCGCGGTCCGCTCGTGCGTGTAGTGCAGCCCGGCCGCCGCTTGGGCCGCGATGTTGAGGATGAGCTGGGTCGGCAAGCGGCCACCCGCGAGCCGCTCGTTCGTGCGCCGCACGATCATCGCCAGCGACAGGCCGGCGAGAAACTCCATGACCATGTAATAGCGGTTCTCGTGCTCGCCGAGCTCGAACGTCTGGACGATGTTCGAGTGGTCGAGCATCGCCGCGAGCCGGGCCTCGTCGAGAAACATCGACACGAAGTCGGCGTCGTCGGCGAGGTGGTCGTGCAGGCACTTGACGACGACGTACTTCTCGAACCCCGCCGTGCCGCCGATGCGCGCGAGATAGATCTCGGCCGTACCACCGAGCGCGAGTAGCGCCAGGATCTCGTACTTGCCTAGTCGCTTGCCGAGCAGCGACCCGGCCCCGGCCGGAATCCCGGACATCAGGGCAGATCATACCCCGAAGCGGCGCGCGCGGGCCTAAACCGTGGTCGTGGTCGACGACGTTGACGTGAACGGCGACGTGGACTTGATCGGCGCAGCCCGCCTGGCGGGTACTGCGAACACGCTAATCGGGCCGCCGCGAAGATACCCGACACCGAGCATCCAGGTGAGCGGCGCGGCGATCGCGACGCGTTCGTATCCTCTTGGATAGAGGCTAGTGCGCCACCGCGGCGCGGACCAGCCGTAGAACTGGGCGCCGCTCGAGAACGGATCGACACGGCCGCGGTAGAGCCCGGCGGTGTTGCGATGCTCGCCATGCTTGCGCCAGTTGTTGAGCACGTAGCTGAGCGTATGGTTCGCTTGCGTCGGCGTGCCGAGGATCTCGACGTGGTACCGGTCGGCAAAGACGCGCCCATGGCGACCGAGCTCGCGATTGAGCTGCTTGGCTGCGGAGATCTTGAAGCTCTGCATGCCGCGCGCGAGCGAGTCCTTGTTATCGGCCTCGCAGATCATGTGGATGTGCGTGCGCTGCACGCTGAAGTGCACGATGCGGAAGCCAAGCTGGCTGAACGCGGTCACGACAAGCGCGCGGCGGATCGCGCGATAGGCCTTGTCCGTGCGCAGCCCTGCCGCAGCCGCGACGACGCGCAACGTGATGTGGAGCGGCTTGCTCGGATCGAGCGCGGCACGTCGCGCATGGGTGACACCAGCGCGCAGCCCCTTCGGCTTGCGCCCGGCGCCCGGTCGTTTGCCGCCGCGGCGCTGCCCGTTCTTGTCGAACCTCGGAAACGCCATCTGACGATTACGCAAAGGTAACCCCATGAATCATATGCTACATCCCGTCGACAATCATGTCAATTGATTCGGCATATATATGAGGTGGCAATCCAAGGGGGCTTGACGGCTGCGTCCCTGCCTGCGGACGATGACGCTCGCGCGGACAGCCGCTCGCGCTGTCGATCGAGGTCCTCGCTATCGATCGTTCGCGGCTGACCTCGCTCACCTGGATGGCTGCGCCGCGATCGATCGGGATGAGCGCGCGGCGATCGAGTTAGCGGCGCACCCGTCCACATCGCCGCACAGGCTCTGCTACCAGCTTTTGTTCGGGGACGGAAAGCGGCGCGCCCTCTGCCCTTCGTCGACCTTCAAATCGATCCCATGGAACCAACGATCGTGGCGTCAGCCCACCAACAGGCTCGGCACGGTCTAAGGTGAGACTGCGCGTCACATCGACGATCACGCCAAGCGCACGTGCGCGCGGCGATGCAGCAGGCGTACGCGCTCGACGACGCCGACAAGGCGAAGGACAAGATCGAAAGGCTCGCGCGGTCGCTCGACGAGAAGCACCCGAGCGCGGTGGGGTCGCTGCGCGAGGGTCTCGACGAGACGCTGATGGTGATGAGGCTCGGCGTCGGCGCGATGCTGCGCAAGTCGCTCACGACGACGAACCCGATCGAGAGCACCTTCTCGACAGCACGCCGCGTGTCGCGACGCGTGACGCGCTGGCCGAGCGGCACGATAGTGCTGCGCTGGGCGCTCGCGGGGACGATGGAGGCCGAGAAGACGTGGTGGCGGCTGATGGGCAAGGCCAACATCCCGAAGCTCGTGTCGATGCTGCGCCGGCTCGACCTTACGCGTGTGGTGACGTCGCCAGCGAAACGGGCGGCGTAGTACAACGCGCTCATGCCAGACTTCGTCGCGACGCGAGACCTCCGCATCAACGCGAGCGAGACACCAGACGAGACCGCGAGCTTGGTAAGCGACGGGCTCGCGCTTCGCGGACTCCCGGAGCTCGAACTCGTCGGCGTGCCGCTCGCGCACGCCAGCGATGGCGCAGTCATCATCAACCACATCGCGGAGTACACTGCGAATCGCGCGCGCGTTTCCCCAGGCGAACGCGTGGGAGTCGGAGGCCCGCAGCTCCCGGGCGCGCTCGTCGCCCGATTGGTCGCGAGCGAGAACTCGCCTCGCAAGGGAATCGGCCGGTTCTTCGGCGGCGGGACGCCCGGCCGCCTCCGTATCGAGGAGCCGATCGATGGCATGAAGCCGCTGGCAACGTTGCTGTCGACCGTTCAGTTGTGGCGCGCGGAGGCGGCGTTCCAGGCCGATGACGACGATCGTGGGGTCACGACGTTACGTGCGGCCATCGACCTGTTCCCGGGGGACCCAGCGCGGCGCGAAGGACCGAATTTCGGAATCAAGCACAACTGGGAGAATCATCTCGCCTACGCGATGCTCTGCTCTCGCGTCGATGGTGACGAAGCGATCGAATGCTGGCAGCGAGCCGCCGCTCGGTGCGCGCGATTCGAGGTGGACAAACTCGGCGATACCGTAGCGGATCTCAACCGCCTCGACCGGGACGCTGTGCTCATGCGCGCTCGGTTGATCGTCGAGACCAATGCGAAGGTGAAGAAGCAGAACGACATCAACGAGCGTCTCGTCACCGCGCCGTCGCCGATCTGGTGTCCAGCCCATGACGATACACACACGGCTCGAGCGGCGCGCAAAATGGCGGTAGTGACGCGCGGACGAGTCTACAGCGGCGAGCCGCTGCTTCGCGATCCAGCTCTCCTCGGGGCCGCAATCGAACTCGTGCTCGCGCACCGCGGGCGGCCGGCCGCACTCCTGTTCGCTACCGCGGACACCGTCGAGCACTGGGAAGGTGGCGCAGACGCGGCTCCGCTCGTCGACGCAGGCGTCGCATATGGTACGGGCGATCGCATATTGTCGTTCGGGCTTGCATACGTCGCGCGGCTCGTTGCCGGAGAGATGACGGCCGCCGAGGTGCGTGTCCTATGCGGTCTCAACGGTGATCCGAGCACGCGTGAGTCTGCACTCGCGAAACTGGCCGCCCTCGAAAAGGCCGAGTTCGAGGATCAAGTCGCGGCGATCACCGGGTAGTCGTTGCTACCTTCCAGGCCCGTGTTACGCGATCCGTGAAGGCGCCGCAGGCACCGAGATCAACAACGCGCGGGACACTCTCTGAGATGCTGCTGTCGCCGTCAAAGGCCACGATGTCGACCGCGACCACGACTACGATTGGCGACGGGGCCATCATTCTACAGCTTCCGGAGCTGATACGTCGTCACAGTGAATGACCGCACCCGCGTCCGTTCTTCGGTGACTGTGGGCTTGCCGTACCGATTGGTGTGCGCACGACTGATCTCGTGGCCGCGCAACGCCGCCGCTGCCAACCCGTCGATTCGTACGCCTACAGCTCCATGATCTCTTTCTCTTTGGCCTTCGCGATGTCCTCGATCGACGCGATGTACTTGTCGGTGAGCTCCTGGATCTTCTTCTCACCGTTCTTGCGCTCGTCTTCGGTGATCTCCTTGTCTTTCTCGGCATCCTTGATCATGTCCATCGCGTCGCGCCGCGCCGACCGCACGGCGACGCGCGCTTCCTCGGTCTGCTTGCCGACGGTCTTCGCGAGATCGCGACGGCGCTCCTGGGTCAGCGGCGGAATCGGCAGCCGGACGAGCTCGCTATCGGACACCGGGTTGATCCCGAGGTCGCTCGCGCGAATCGCCTTGTCGATGATCGGCAGCATCGACTTCTCCCACGGCTTGACCGTGATCAGCCGCGCGTCGACGACCTGCACCGTCGCGACCTGATTCACCGGCGTCGGTGTGCCGTAATAGTCGACCTTGATGCCGTCGAGCATCGACGTGTTCGCGCGGCCCGTGCGGATCTTCATCAGATCGCGTTTGAATGAATCGACCGCTTTCTTCATGCCGTCTTCGGAGTCCGTGGTGATTTCGTCGATCATGGTCCCTCTACTTTAGATCGAAGCGTGTCTGCTGGTTGTCCTTGACGATCGTCGTGCCGACCGGTTCGCCGCACACGACGCGTTGAATGTTGCCGTGGGTCGTCATGTCGAACACGACGATGCCGAGCTCGTTGTCTCGACACAGCGCGAACGCGGTCGCGTCCATGACCCCGAGGTCTTGCTTGAGCGCGTCGGTGAACGTGACGGTCTTGTAGCGGCGGGCGTCGCCATGCTTGCGCGGATCTTTGTCGTAGACGCCATCGACCTTCGTCGCCTTCAGCAGGATCTCCGCGCCGATCTCCATCGCGCGCAGGGCGGCCGCGGTATCGGTGGTGAAGAACGGATTGCCGGTGCCTGCGCCGAAGATCACGATCCGGCCCTTTTCGAGGTGGCGGATCGCGCGGCGGCGAATGTACGGCTCGGCGAGCTGCGACATCGGAATCGCGGACTGCACGCGGGTGACGACGCCGTGCTTCTCGATCGCTTCTTGCAACGAGACGGCGTTCATCACGGTCGCGAGCATGCCGACGTAATCCGCCGACGCTCGATCCATGCCCTTGGCCGATTCCGACACCCCGCGGAAGATGTTGCCGCCGCCGACGACGACCGCGAGCTCGACTCCGAGCCGCGCGATATCCGCAATCTCGCCGGCAATTTGCGACAGGATCTGTGGATGGATCCCGTAGCCCTGGTCGCCCATCAGCGCCTCGCCCGAGATCTTGAGCAGGGCGCGTTTGTAGGCGGGCTTGGCTGTCATGGCCGCAGGACTCTACCCGAAACCTGTTCGAGCGGAGGCGGCGTCGACGCGATAGAATGAGGCCATGACGCGGCTCTCTGCGGTCGTCGCGTGCGTGGTGGCGCTCGGCGGAGTCGCTCGCGCCGATGGCATCGGCTCGTCGTGCCCGGGGCTGACGCCGCTCCCGTGGCCGGGCACGACCGCGGTTCCGGTCAACGCGAAGTTGTGGTTGTTCGGCGAAGTCGCTGCGAGCTTCACGCTGACCGACGTTTCGGGCGCCAAGACCGAGGTGCGCGCGCAATCGTTCATCAGCGACCCGCTCGTTCCGGTGACGCGCGCGACCGTCTCGCTTCGACCGAACACGAAGTATCACGCGGTGCTCGGGCACATGACGACCGATTTTGTCACCGGCACGAGCGAGCTGTCGACGCCGCCGCCCGCGCCGACCGGCGTTGCCGTCGATCTCACGGTCGCTCCGGCGCACCGCGACGAAGTTCCGCTCGCCGGGCTGTGGATCACCGGACAATTCGCGCCGATCACGCCGATCGCGCATGTCGTGGTCCGCGCCGGCGGGACGCGGGTCGAGCTATATGTTCCGGTCGCCGAGCTCAAGCAGCTCGTTGCCGGGCTCGATCTCCCGGTCGGGCCGGCGACGGTCGAAGTCGAGAGCGTCGATCTCGCCGGCAACACCAGCGAGCCGGTGATCGTCAAGGTCGTGATCGCGGTCGATCCCGCACTCGACGACACGTTCTGCTATGGCCCGCGCCGGATGTGCGGGATCGGACCGACGATGTACATCGCTGGCGTCGCGGTGCTCGTCGCGTTGGCGTTGGTGATGCTGTTGGTCGCCGCGTTGCGGCGGCTCGCGCGGATGAAGGATTTCGGCGACTCGCTGTCGCTCCTCGCCGCCGAGGCCGCGCTGCGCTCGCAGCTGTCGATCGTGCTCGTGACCGTGACGGCCGAGATCATGGCGGCGATCACCGCGAGCGTGCTCGATCACGAGCTGATCGGCGCGGCGATCGCGTCGTTCGCGGCGATCGATATCATCACCTCGATCGCCGGTCGCACGATGCTGCGCATGCTCGAGCGCCACGATGCGGTCGCGGAGCTGCGCGGCCACTATCTCGTCGTCGTCACCGGTCGATCCGAGCGCGCGATCAGCTTGTCGCGCCGCGCGCGGCACCGCGCGAATCGCGCCGACTTGCCGACGTCGAGGCTCAACCGCTAGCTCACGCCGCGCATCGCGCCCTCGCGCGCTATCGCAGAGTCTCGCCCTCGCGGCTGCGCGCGCTGGAGCGGTGCTCGACGGGTCCCTGCGCGCGGCGCGCGGTGGGCGGTGCGGGACCACGGGGCTTGAGACCGGACCGGAGGTAATTCCGCATGGGATGGCGGGGCTGGCTTGAGACCGGACCGGCTTGAGACCGGACCGGAGGTAATTCCGCATGGGATGGGGCTTGAGACCGGACCGGAGGTAATTCCGCATGGGATGAGACCGGAGCGGAAGTAAGTCCGCATGATGCGGCCGAGACCGGCCGAGACCAGACCGGAGTAATTGCGTCGGGATCGGGACCGGGGGGCGAGACCGAACCGGAGGTGTCCGGCCGGATCTCGGCCAGATTCGGACATCTCGGACAAGCGCGCTCCAAAAATCATGGGGTTGGGATGGTGCAGTTCTTGCGAACGTCATGCGCGTGACGCGACCTCGCCAAGTCCTTCGCAACCAGTTCCACTTGATCACTCGGCGTTGTGCGAACCGGTGGTTCTTGCTGCGGCCCGATGCCGCGACGAACAACGCATACGCCTACTGCCTCGCGGTCGCTGCGC
Source organism: uncultured delta proteobacterium (assembly GCA_963848295.1). Lineage (GTDB taxonomy): Bacteria > Myxococcota_A > Polyangia > Haliangiales > Haliangiaceae > JABFXX01. The sequence continues at coordinate 3,663,654 of CAWKDB010000010.1, forward strand.
AGCGCTGCGGGATGGAGGTGGTCCATACGGTCGCGGAGTCGAATCACCACCATACGACGATCTACGACCGCGACGGTCGCTATCCCGAGTTCCTCACGTACTTTCATAGCCTGGTCGCTCGTAGCCAGAACGCGCTGCGCGGGCGGTGGGAGAACTTCTGGGCCGCGGAGGAGCCGTGCGTGACCCGGCTGCTCGATCGGGAGACCGTGATCGCCAAAGTCGTCTATGCCATCACCAATCCGGTCAAAGATGGTCTCGTCGCGCGCGTCCACCACTGGCCGGGCGTGAACACGTACACAAATCTCGTGTCGGGGCGGGGCCTGCGGGCAACGCGACCCCGTCACTTCTTTCGTGATCCGGGTGCGCTGCCCGACGAGATCGAGCTCCGCATGACGATTCCTGCCGAGCTCGGCCCGGCCGACGCGTTCATCGCCGAAGTATGCGCGGGCGTCGAGCGTGTCGAGCGCGAGGCTGCGGAGGAGCGGCGTAACACCGGTGCGTCGGTCTGCGGGCGCCGTCGAATCCTGGAGCAACGCTGGGACGAGGCGCCCTCTTCTGTCGCGCCCCGGCGCAGTCTACGTCCGCGCTTCGCGGGCCGGACCGAGTCACGCACAGAGGCGCTTGGCAAGTACCACTCGTTTCTTGCCGCGTACCGCTTCGCGCTCGCGGTTTGGAGGACGCGAGTCGCCTCGCCGTTTCCATCCGGCACCTATTGGCTCTCGCGCTTCGCCGGCGTGGCTACAGAACCCGTTCCGCTTTGAGCACCTCCGCCACGGCCGAGCTCGACGTCGCTATTAACGCTCGAGCGACAGCCGTGCGTCGCCGCTGCATGGCCAACCGTCGCGGCGTCGGTGACGCCGTGGGCCAGAGCGCGATCGCGGGAGGACGCGACGCGCGAGATTCGACCACCGGTCGGGTCCGTTATCGACCGCCGGGTGGTTGCCGGCTGCACGATAGGACCTCCGGTCGGGCCCGTGAGGGGCCGGCCTACTACGCTGGCGGCGCGCTTGTCACGACGTGGCAGCGCGAGGACTTACGCTGCACGATAGGACCTCCGGTCGGGTCCGTCCCCGGGTCCGTCCCCCAGCGCGAGGACTTACGCTGCACGATAGGACCTCCGGTCGGGTCCGTCCCGGGTCCGTCCCCTTACGCTGCACGATAGGACCTCCGGTCGGGTCCGTCCCGGGTCGGGTCCGTCCCAGGACCTCCGGTCGGGTCCGTCCCCGATCAGGATCCATCGCAACCTCCTACTCGACGCGCGTCCCGATGCGATCCCAGTCGGGCGCACCGTCGTGCCAGCTCCACCAGATCGCGACGACGCGGCCGAGGACGTCGGCGCGACTGACCGGACCGGTGATTCGGCTATCGAGCGAGTTGTGACGGTTGTCGCCCACGACGAACAACTGATCCGCCCCGACGGTCCACGGTCCGCCGCCACGCGGCCCTCCGGTGATCACCGTCGTGTAGCTGCGCGCGCCGAGATGCTCGCGGAGCTCGACGCCCGTCACGTGCTCGACCGGCCCATCCTCGAGGGTGTCGGTATAGGTGAACGCCTTCGCCATCTCCTCGGTCGGTAGGGGTACGCCGTCGATCGCGATTCCCGCGTCGGACTCGGTGATCGTCTGACCGGCGACCCCGAGGACGCGCTTGGCATACTCGCGATCCTCGCGACGGTAGACCACGACGTCACCTGGTGCGATCGCGCCTGCGAGCGCACCCTTGGCGGCGAACACGTGGTCGCCTTGCACGAGGGTCGGCACCATCGACGTCGACGGCATGCGAAAGGCTTCGAGCAGTGTTTGGCGCAGCGCTACTAGCGCGGTGGCTTGCTCGGTGCCGTCCGGGAAGCTCGCGACAAGCGTGCCGGCGTCGTTGCGGAACCTCGCGTTGCCGAGCGCCGGGGTCGTCGCGCTCTGCGCCTTGATTGCCGCGACCACGGCAGCCGCGGCGCCCGCGAAGCCAGCGCCGCCGACCTTGATCTCGTACGCGTCGCCGAGCTCGATCTCGACGTCGATCGGTTTGGCCGTGGTCCCGAGCCGCTCGACGGCACAACTATCGCGGTGACATCGTGCGGCGAGCTCGGTAGCCGCGACCCGCCCAGCGTCGGCCTGCGTTGGATCGACCTTGTACTGGACCGCTATGCCACCTGGACGATCGCGCAGTACGAGCCCGAGCGCGGTCAGGGCGGCGAGCTTGTCGCGACCGATCACGCACGTCACGGAGGCGACCGAGATGGCACCGTCGATCTCACCGGCGATGCGCAACGGCTCGCCGACCGCGACGCGAATGCTCGCGAGCTTGTCGAGCTCGATCCCGCAGTCCGAGAGCGACTCGCCGAATATCGGCCGCACGATTGGCTCGAGCTCGGCAAGCACGGCGCGCACCTTCGGTTGCGAGGCCGAGAGCCGCGCATACGCGCGTGGCTTGGCGCCGACTGCGCCGAGCAATTGCGCGGCATCCGCCGCGACCTGCGCCGGGCTCGATGCGTGATCTGCGGCCGGCTTCCCGCTGCATGCCGCAATCGCGAGCGCCAGCGCGGCCGTGCGCATCAGTACGACTTGGCCCACACGACCCGCTTCGCGCTCGGCTTGCCGGTGAACGGGCACGTGCCGGGCTCGCCGTCGCCGAGCGGGATGCAGCGCACGGTGACCTTGAGGTCGTCTTTGATCTGTTGCTCGAGCTCGGTCTCGCCGCTGAAGTGGGTCATCGCGAAGCCGGCGTGGATCGGCGTCGGATCGTTGTCTTTGTGTTTCTTCGGCTCGGCGAAGAATGCATAGAACTCGTCCTTCGTATCGATCGTCTTGGTGTGCTCCGTGCGATACGCGAGCGCGCGCGCGTACAGCGCATCCTGCATGTCGCCCAAGATCGCGCCGATCGTGGCGACGAGCTCGCCGCGCCCGATCGACGCCTTCTCTTTGGGACCCTTGTCGCGCCGGCCCATGAACACCGAGTCTTTGTCGATGTCGCGCGGTCCGATCTCGAGGCGCAGCGGCACGCCCTTCTTGATCCACTGCCACGACTTCACGCCGCCGCCGAGATCGCGCTTGTCGACCTCGATGCGCACCGGCGCTCCCGCGAACGATTGCGCGCGCAGCTCGGCCGCGAGCTTGTCGCAATATTCGAACACGCGAGCGCGATCCTCGGGCTTCTGAGCGACCGGCAAGATCACCGCATGCGACGGCGCGAGCTTCGGTGGGCACACCATCCCGTCGTCATCGGCGTGCGTCATGATCATGCCGCCGACGAGCCGCGTCGACACGCCCCACGAGGTCGTCCACGCGTAGGTCGGCACGTTCTTGTCGTCGGTGAACTGGATCCCGGAGGCCTTCGAGAAGTTCTGGCCGAGGAAGTGCGACGTGCCTGCTTGCAGCGCCTTGCGATCTTGCATCATCGCTTCGATGCAGAACGTCTGGACCGCACCGGGGAAACGCTCGCCCGCGGTCTTCTCGCCCTGGATCACCGGCATCGCCATGTATTGCTCGGCGAACTCGGCGTAGACGCCGAGCATGCGCATCGTCTCCTCGATGGCTTCGCCCGAGCTCGCGTGCGCGGTGTGGCCCTCTTGCCAGAGGAACTCGGTCGTGCGCAGGAACAGCCGGGTCCGCATCTCCCAGCGCACGACGTTCGCCCATTGATTGATCAGCAGCGGCAAGTCGCGATAGCTCTGCACCCACTTCGCGAACGACGCGCCGATGATCGTCTCCGATGTCGGCCGAACGACGAGTGGCTCCTCGAGCTCGCCGGTCGGCACGAGCTTGCCGTCCTTGAGCTCGAGCCGATGGTGGGTGACGACCGCGCACTCTTTCGCGAAGCCCTCGACGTGAGCCGCTTCTTTTTCGAGAAACGACACCGGGATGAACAGCGGAAAGTACGCGTTCTGGTGCCCGGTCGCCTTGAACATACCGTCGAGCACACGCTGGATGTTTTCCCACAGCGCATAGCCCCACGGCTTGATCACCATGCAGCCGCGGACGTCCGAGTTTTCGGCGAGGTCGGCGGCCTTGATGACCTCTTGGTACCAATCCTGGTAGTTGTCCGACCTGGTGGGTGTGATCGCGGTCTGGGGCTTGCCGTTCGACATCGCGAGCGTGCATAGCACTGACGGCCGCGTTAAGGGCAGCGATCGGGAATCGTCTGCACGCCGCCGTCGCCTTTGTTCGCGAGATCGATGTCGAAGAACCATTGCTCGTCGGACAACCACGCGATGCGCGCGACGACATCGCGCGGCGTGCCGGTCGCGAGCGCTTGCTGCCACACGCCGGCGAACCGGCAGCGCGGGTGATGGATCAACTTCTTGTCGCACGAGTCGCTCGTGACGATGCGCGCGCTGACCTCGCGTGCGCCGACCTCGACATGGACGCGGCACGGCAAGTCGACCGGCACGTTGCGCGGCACGTCGGCCGGATGCTTCGACCGCGACGGCGAGCGAAACTCGTATTCGCGATCCTGGCCATCCATCGTCAGATCGACGTGGCCGTCGGGGAACACCGGATCGAACTCGAAGCTCGTGAGCTGCGCGTCGGGCAGCAGCGTGCGCGCGAGTGCTTCGGCCTTGCTCAAGTACGCGATCGGATCGAAGTGCTTCGCGTCGTAATCGGCCGGTAGCGTCGCGGTGTCGCTCGCGGGTGGCGGCGTCGTCGGCGCGGTCGGTGGGGCAGACTGGCCGCCGAGGAATACGTTGTTGCCGATCGTGACGTTCTTGCCTATCACGACGCTCGGATCGGGGGCTGGCGTAGGCGACTTCGGCGCGGGCGCATGCGCCGGCGGCGCCGGTGGCGGCGTCGCAGGGGTCGGATCCGGCGTTGGCGTAGGCGTAGGCGATTTCGGGCTCGGGCTCGGATCGGGGGCTCCGCTCGGCGGTGCGGGCGCGACCGGCTCGTCGGCTTTCGCGACCTGGCTCGCGGTCGGCGCGTTATCGCCACGGCGAGTGACGAACGCTCCGATCCCGATCGCGAGCGCGACGACCGCGAGCGCGACGTAGATCCAGATGCGGCTGCGGGTCGACGTCGTCTTCGGCGCTACCGCGGCCGAACGATATCCGGGCGGCGTCTGCTGCGGCGTCGGCACGCGCTGCGTGACCACCCCGGTTCGCGTCGACAGCGTGATCCATTGCTCGGGCGGAATGCTCTGCGCCGCCGCGTTCATCGCGGTCGCCATCGCAGCTGCAGATTGGAAGCGCTGGTCCGGCTGCTTCGCCATCGCCTGCAAGATCACGCTCTCGAGCGCCGGCGGCAGATCCGGCCGGACGACGCGCGGCGACGGCGGCGCGTGCTCGAGGTGGGCGCGCATGAGGTCGAACATCGTCGCGCCCGAGAATGGCTGCTCTCCGGTGACCGCTTCGAACAACACGACGCCGGCCGAATAGAGATCGGCGCGGGCATCGACGTTGCCCGAGCCGGTGATCTGCTCCGGCGCCATATAGGCTGGCGTGCCGAGCAGCGCGCCGGTTCGCGTCCGCGGCGACACGCCCTCGCGCAGCCCGGGCGCGAGCTTCGCGATGCCGAAGTCGAGCACCTTCGCGTGGCCCTCGCCGGTGACGAGCACGTTGTCGGGCTTGAGATCGCGATGGACGATGCCGATCGCGTGCGCGGCCGCCAGAGCCGACAGGATCTCGCCCATCACCTGCACGACGCCGCCGAGCGGCGCCCCGCCGCCGCGCACGAGCGACGACAGCGTCTGGCCCGGGATGAACTCCATCACGATGTAAGGCCGGCCGTCGGGCAGCCGCGCGAGATCGAGCACGCCGACGATGTGCTCGTGTCGGATCAAGTTGACCGAGCGCGCCTCCGCGAAGAATCGGTCGAGCAGCTCGGCGCTGCGCGCGCACTCTTCCGACAACAGCTTGATCGCGACGCGACTGCCGATCGCGGGATGAACCGCGAGATAGACGCGGCCCATGCCGCCTTCGCCGAGCAAGCGGGCGAGCCGGTAGCGATCGATCGTCGAACCGAGCAGCGGATCGGTCGCCTCCGCCAGCGCGATGCCATCGGCAGGACACCAGCCCGGAGCGGCCGCGCTCTGTCCGCACTCGGGGCAGACGTGCATCGGCCCGACGGTAACACGCCCCTCGCACGCGACGCCGAAAAGCAAGCGCGCCCGCAGGTCCGAGCGCGCGTCGAGTCGACTTAGCTCAGCTCAGGCTGGCGTCATGCTCGCACCGCCGCCACCGTGCGTGCCGCCGCCGGCTTGCGCCGCGACTTCGGCGGCGAAGTCGGTCTTCTTCTTCTCGAGGCCTTCGCCGAGCTCGAACCGGACGAAGCGGCGGATCTTGATGTTCTCGCCGATCTTCGAGATCAGCTCGTGCTGGAGCTGCTCGATCGTCTTGTCCGGGTTCTTCACGAAGCTCTGCTCGAGGAGGCAGATCTCTTTGATCCACTTCGTGATCTGGCCATCGACCATCTTCGCGACGACCGGCTCCGGCTTGCCGCTCTCTTTGGCCTTCGCGAGCAACACGTCGCGCTCGCGGGCGATGACGTCTTCGCTGACCTCGTCCTTGCGGACGAAGAGCGGCGTCATCGCGGCGATCTGCATCGCGACGTCGCGCGTGAACGCCTGGAAGTCATCGTTGCGCGCGACGAAGTCGGTCTCGCAGTTGATCTCGACGAGCACGCCGATGCGGCCGCCGCCGTGGATGTACGAGACGACGAGACCCTCGGTCGCTTCGCGGCCGGCCTTCTTCGCCGCCTTCGCAAGGCCCTTCGTGCGCAGGTAGTCGATCGCCTTCTCCATGTCGCCGGCGCATTCGACCAGCGCCTTCTTGCAATCAGACATGCCGGCGCCGGTGCGCTCGCGCAGCTCCTTGATCATGTTCGCAGTGATTTCCACGGTCGTTATTCCGCGTCGGGCGAAGCCGAAGCTTCGGGGTTGAACATCGAGCCGCCGGTCGACATCTCGACGCGCGGGCCATCGCCGCCCGACGAGACGTGGATGATCCGCTCGCCTACGTCCTCTTCTTTGGCGCCGCGAGTACGGGCGTTCTCTTTGAAGATCTTGTTCCCGAGGATGGCGGCGTCGGCGATCTTCGCGGCGAACAGCTTGATCGCGCGAATCGCGTCGTCGTTGCCGGGGATGACGTAGTCGATCTGATCGGGATCGCAGTTGGTGTCGGTGATCGCGACGACCGGGATCTCGAGGCGACGCGCCTCTTCGACCGCGATGTGCTCCTTGTGGGGGTCGATCACGAACATCATGCCGGGCAGCTTGCTCATCTGCTTGATGCCGCCGAGCGACTTCATCAGCTTGTCGCGATCGCGCTTGATCATGACCTGCTCGCGCTTGGTCAGCGCGAACAGCGTGCCGTCCTCTTCCATCTTCTCGAGGCCGCGCAGGCGCTCGAGCGAGCCCTTCACGGTCTTGAAGTTGGTGAGCGTGCCGCCGAGCCAGCGCTGCGTGACGTAGTGCTGGCCGGAGCGGCCGGCCTCCTCGACGATCACCTCCTGCGCCTGCTTCTTCGTGCCGACGAACAAGATCGTATCGCCGCGCGACGTCGTCTCGACGACGGCGTTGAACGCTTGGCGGAACAGCTTGACCGTGTGCTGTAGGTCTATGATGTGGATGCCGTTGCGCGCGCCGAAGATGAACTGCTTCATCTTCGGGTTCCACCGACCGGTGTTGTGTCCGAAGTGCACGCCCGCTTCGAGGAGCGCGCGCATGCTGATGGGGTTTTGCCCCGTCGCCTCTGCCATCGTATCCATTTGTCACTCCACCGTTGGTTGCCACCTGCACCGTCGTCGATCGCCGGAAACCACGAAGGGCCACGGCCGGAGATCTCGGATGCAGTGAGAATTTCCTGGTTGATCCAGGAGCGAGGCGGTCTACCACGCGCTCGCGCACAGCGGCAAGGGAGCTGGCGGGCTCCGGCCCGCCGGTTGTCAAAGTGAACACCGTCCCCAGGTAAGACTCAGTTATTATTGGTGTCCGTCGCCGGCTTCGGTTGACAAGTAGAACACCGTCCCCCGTGGGCTTCAGTGGCGAGGGCCTTGGCCTCATCTTCGAGTTGGCCATGGCCGTGGGTCTCGCGCTCGTAGGCGGCGAGCGCTGCGAGCGGGTCGCCGACGCCGGTACGCAGTGCGGTGCGGGCGGCGTCGAGCAGCGAGATCTCTCGCGCGAGGGTCGGCGGTTTCGGAGCGGGCTGCAGGCGCGGCGCCGGTGGAGCAGGCGCGGTCGGCGCAGCGGTCGGCGCCGGCGCGACAACGCGTGGAGCGGGCGCGGGTACGGGCGCGGGCGCGGGTGCGGGCACGACGGGAGAAGAATGCGCAGGCGCCGATACGGGCGTGCTCGGCGAGGCGCGGACGGCGAGCGCGACGCCGATCGACGCGGTGCCGGCGACCGCCGCGACGATCATGACTTTGACGATGCCGAGCGACGCCTTGACCGCGACGGCGGCACCCGCGCCACCCGCGGTCGTCGCGGCGATCCCCGTTCGCATGCGCGCGATCGTCGCCGGATCGGGGGCGAGGCCTTTGCGAGCAGCGTCGAGCAGGGCCTGCACGGTGGGCTCGAACGTCATCGGGGGCTCCTAGCCTGCACGGCGGCGGCGAATGCTTCGCGGGCGAGGCGCAGCCGCGAGTACGCGGTGTTGAGGTTGAGATCGAGCATGCGCGCGACCTCCGGGATCGAGAGCTGCTCGAGCTCGACGAGCGCGAACACGACGCGCTTATCTTCGGTCATTCCGTCGAGGATCTCGGCGACGGTCGCCGCGGCCTGCGCGCGCGACAGCGCCGCGAACGTGTCGGCGCCGCCGGCCGGTTCGACCTCGAGCGGCTCGGTACGGCGAACGTCGTCGCGCCGGTGGCGCGCGAGCGCCGTGCGGCGGGTGATCTCGAACAGCCACGTCGTGATCGCGGCGCGGCCTTCGAACTGGGCCAACCGGCGGTGGACGACGACGAACACGTCTTGCACGACATCCTCCAACGCGGCGACCGGGACGCCGAACGTGCGCGCGATCCGCCACACGAACGCGACGTGCGCCGTGTAGACCTCATCGAAAGTGAGCGCGGGCTCCCCCATGTCGGCGCGCGCGGGTTGGGCCATCTCCGGCGTTCGTGTCGCGAGCGCCGCCGATCCGTCACGCCGACCGACGGCTACCATGCGAGCTCGACCCCGAGCGCCGCCCGAGCCGCCACCGGCGACGGCTGGTAGACCTCGGTCCCGTCGGCGAGCTGGAATCGCGCCCGTTCGAGCGCGGCGAGCGCCTCCACCGAGCCGACGATCGCGACGTTGCCGGTGGCGTGCCAAACGCCGGCGACTCCCGCGCCGGTGCCGAGCCACGGGCTCGAGCCCTTGCGCTGGCCGATCGCCGACATGCCGGTGCCCTGCATCGATCCAAGCTCGGTCACCGCCCACACGCGCAGCGGCAGCCCGGTCCATTGCCAACCGAGCCGCGCGGTCGCCGCGACGTACGCGATAGAGACTCAATCGACGACACCGTCGAGTTGCTCTGAGCCATCGAGCCAGCGCGCGCCGCCGAGCTCGGCGAACCCGTTCTTGCGATGCAGGCTCGCGACGAGCTCGCCGCCGAACCCGACGCCGGGCACGACGCCGACCGTGCCGAGCGTCGACACGCGCGCGCCGAACGTCCAGGCGCGGCGATGCGGATGCGGAGACGCCGCGGCAGGCACGGCGACGAGATCATCGGCGACCTCGGCGGGAGGGACGACCGCGACCTCGGGCGGGCGCTTGTCGACCGCGACGCGCGCGACGATCACCGCGATCGCCTCGGCGATCTCTCCGCACGTCGCCGCGCGCAGCCGGCGGATCTCACCGGACGGCAGCGCGAGCTCGGCGGTGTAGCCGTTCGCGGTGCGCTCGATCGCGGCGGTCACCTCATCGAGGTCGATCGTATCGAGCGATTCACCGCGCCGGCGCTCGATCCGATGGCGCTCGCCGGCGGCGTCGGGACACCCTGCGGGAGCGTCCCAGCGCATCGGCTCGGCGGTGGCGCGTGACGAGAGTGTGAGCGCGACGACGGTCACCGCCAGGCGCGCGCGCGTGGTCGCCATCCGGTGATGACACGCGTTGACGGCGTGGGTTGCAAGCGAGAAATTGTGACGGATTTGCGGCGCTCGTCGCACCCACGGACCATGCGCACCACAATCACGTTCATCGTCGCGCTCGCCGCGATCGCCGGATGTCAGCACGACGTGACGCTAAGCGTCGCGTCGATCACGAAGAAGATCCCCGAGACCCGGGACCTCGATCTGCTGTTCGTGATCGACGACTCGGGGTCGACCAGCGACAAGCAGGTCGCGTTTGCGAATAACTTCTCGACGTTCGTCACCGCGCTCGATGCGTTCCCCGCCGGCCGGCCGAACCTCCACATCGGCGTCGTGTCGACCTCGATCGCGATCGGCAGCGACGACGACGCGACGTTCGGGCAGGCGTGTACGGCGAGCCCCGGCGAGGACGGCCTCTTGCAGAACACCGCGCGCGTCAGCGGCTGCGCCGCGCCGAACGGCCAGTTCATCAGCGACATCGCGCTCGCGGACGGCACGCGCGTGACGAACTACACCGGCACCCTCGCCGATACGCTCGCGTGCATCGGCGAGCTCGGCGAGGCAGGATGCGGCTTCGAGTCGCCGCTCGAGGCGATCAAGCGTGCTCTCGACGGCACACATCCGGAGAACGCTGGGTTCCTCCGCGACGACGCCGACCTCGGCATCGTGATCCTCACCGACGAGGACGATTGCTCCGCCGATCCATCCTTGTTCGGCCTGTCGGCCCACGACGGCGGGCCGGCGGACATGCGCTGCGCGATCTACGGCTACACCTGCGACCGGTCGATCGATCCGGCGCTGCCCGGAGCGTACGCGAGCTGCACGCCGACGCTCGGCGGTTATCTGCGCGATCCGAGCTCGTATAGCGACTATCTCGCGACGCTCAAGGACCCGTCGCAGACCGTCGTCGCGGTGATCGGCGGCGACGTCACGAGCGGCATCCAGACCGGATCGCTCACGATCGACGGTATCACTCAGTCGCTCGCGGTCGAGCCCTCGTGCACCGCGACGATCAACGGCAACCCCGCGGTCGCGCGCCCGGGCATCCGGCTCGGCGCATTCGCCGACTTGTTCGGCGACCACGGAATCTACGCGACCGTGTGTCAGTCCGACTACAGCGGCGCACTCACCTCGATCGGCGACAAGCTGTTCACGATGATGAGCCCATGCCTCGAAGGCGAGGTCTCGACCGTCGACGTCGACGTGACGAACCCTGGCCTCCAGCCGGCGTGCACGGTGACCGAGGACGGCGTGAAGCTGCCGGCCTGCGCGATGCTCGATGATACGACGCCGGCTCCGAACAGCGCGCAGCCGTGCTGGTGGCTCGAGTCGGATCTCGCGAGCTGCGCCGGCACAGCGACCGGGCTCAGCCTGCAGATCGAGCGCGAAGCCGGGGCGCCGCCCGACGGGATGCTCACCGTCACCTGCGCGACGCCGTGACCCGCGCTCGGGTATCGTGCGCGCATGCGCGCCGCCTTCGTCCTGACCGTCGCGGTCGCGTGCGCGCCGGCGGTCGCGCCGGATCCGGTCGCGCCACGTCCGGTCACGAGTGATCCGCCGCCGCCGGGCCTGCGCTTGCCACGCGACGTCGTGCCGGTTCGCTACGCGCTCGAGCTGACGATCGCGCCGGACAGCACGCGCGCCGCCGGCGCGGTCGCGATCGCCGCGACCGTCGTGAAGCCGGCGCGAGTCGTCTGGCTGAACGCGAGCGAGCTCGACATCACGCACGCCACGCTCGCCGGCCACGCGGTCCGCGTGATCCACGGCGCCGACGTGATCGGGCTCGTCGCCGACACCGAGCTCCCGGTCGGGCCGCTCGCGGTCGCCGTGGCGTTCACCGCAAAGATCGATCACGAACGCAGCCGCGGCATCTACGCCGAAGCCGAAGGCGGCGCGACCTACGCCTACACGTACTTCGAGCCCCTCGACGCGCGGCGTGCGTTTCCGTGCTTCGACGAGCCTGCGTTCAAGGTGCCCTGGCAGATCACGTTGCACGTCGCGCGCGATCACGTCGCGCTCGGCAACGCGCCGGTCGTCCGCGAGGTCGACGAGCCGAACGGGATGAAGCGAGTCGAGCTCGCCGAGTCTGAGCCGCTGCCGAGCTATCTCGTCGCGTTCGTCGTCGGGCCGTTCGACGTGGTCGACGGCGGGAAGACCGGCCGGGCCGGAACGCCGATTCGCTTCATCGTGCCGAAGGGCCGCGCGGGCGAGCTCGGCTGGGCAGAGCGCACGACGCCGCCGATCGTCGCCGCGCTCGAGGATTACTTCGCGATGCCCTATCCGTACCGCAAGCTCGATGTCGCGATCGTGCCGCGCTACTGGGGCACGATGGAGCATCCCGGGATCGTCGCGATGGGCCAGTCGCTCGCGCTGATCCGGCCCGAGCAGGCGACGTTCGAACGCCGGCTCGGCTACACCGATATCCTCGCGCACGAGCTCGCGCACTACTGGTTCGGCGACTACGTGACGCTCGCGTGGTGGGACGACACGTGGCTCAACGAAGCGCTCGGCGAATGGATGGACATGACCATCACGGACTCGGTCGAGCCGAGCTGGCGCTATCGCGATCGCCGCGTCGAGCTCGCGAACCGCGCGATGCTCGCGGACGAGACGACGACGGCGCGGGCGATGCGCCGGCCGGTGATGACCCGCGAGGCGGTCGAACGCTCGTTCGACGCCGACATCACCTACTACAAGGGCGCCTCGGTGATCCGGATGTTCGAGGCGTTCGTCGGCCGCGAGGCATGGCGGACGTTCATCTCGCATTATCTCGCCGCGCACGCGTGGGGCAATGCGACCGGCGACCAGTTCTTCGCGCAGATGGCGACCGATCTCGGCGCGCAAATCGCGACCGCGTTCCAGACGTTCGTGACCCAGCCCGGTGTGCCGGCGATCAGCGTTGTCGTGAAGTGCGCGGGCCACGGCGCCACGATCGCCTTGCACCAGCAGCAATCGCTGCCCGCGGGCGCGCCGGCGACGGAGCGGCAATGGCACGTGCCGGTGTGCGTGCGCGCCGGCGACGGCGCGTTCAGCACGCGCACGTGCGTCGAGCTCGACGCGGCCGGAGTCGAGCTGCCGGTCCAGGCTTGCCCGACCTGGGTGATCGCGAACGATGGCAACGGCTACTATCGCTCGTCGGTCGATCCCGCGATCGCGGCGGCGCTGCTCGATCCGACGTCGCGCGTCGCCAAGGCTGCGAGACCGACCGCGGCCGAGCTCACGATGTTGATCGCCGACCTGCGCGCGATGGTCGAGCGCGACGAGCTCCCGATCGACAAGCTGCTCGCGCTCGCACCGACGATCGCGGGAGCCAGCGATCCGCATGTCGCGAGCTGGGCCGAGCACGCGATCGAGCCTCGGGCGGCTTGGCTCGACGAGCCGCTGTACCAAGCATCACGGCGCTGGCGGCTCCGGGCGTTCGGCAAGACCGCGCGTGCTCTCGGTTGGCGACGCGCGAGCACCGACGACGATCTGCGCGAGCAGCTGCGGCGCGTGATCGTGCCGTTCGTCGCGTCGGTCGATCCGTCGCTCGCGAATGAGGCCGGTGCGCTCGCCGATCGCTGGATCGCGTCGCACGACGGTGTCGCCGACGATCTCGTCGATGGCGCGCTCGCGGTGGCGGCCGAGCACGGCGATGCGGCGCGGTTCGAGCGCTATCTGGCCGCAGCCCGAGCGGCGCGCACTCACGAGGACCGCCAGCGCATCCTGACCGCGCTCGCGTCGTTCCGCGACCCGGCCCTCGTCGACCGCGCGCTCGCGCTCACGCTCGATCACGCGTTCGATCTGCGCGATGCGTATCCGATCATCACGTCCGCGGTCGGCATCCGCGAGAATCGCGACCGGGTCATCGCGTTCCTGACGCGACACCTCGACGAGCTACTCGCCGGGCTTCGCTCCGACGAGGCGAGCTGGCTGCTCGGCACGGTCGCCGAGGCGAGCTGCGATCGCGACCACCACGATCGCCTGAGCGCGTGGCTCGTGCCGCGCGCGGCGAGGATCGACGGCGCCGCCGCGACGGTCGCTCGCGGCCTCGAGCGTGGCGAGACCTGCATCGCCGCGCTCGCCCGCGAGCTCCCCGGTCTGCGCCGAGCGTTCACGCCGTAAAACTGCGACACGTGCGACGGCTGCGACAAGCAAACGTCGTCGTAGATCGGTTCGTCCGCGCGTGCTAACGAACCCGCATGCGCATCGCTGCATCGCTGTTGTTTCTCGCCGCTGCTTGCGGTTCGAGCAAGCCGACCTCGACCACGCCGGGACCCACGCCCGAGCCAAGGCCGGCCGATACCGGTGGCTCGATCGCGAAGGGCGCGCCAGACGCCCTGGTGCAACCCGCGAAGCCGGTGACGAACAAGTCGCTGTCCGCGGTCGGACTCGATCCCGACGCGCTCGATCGCACCGCCGATCCTTGCGACGACTTCTATCAGTTCGCGTGCGGCGGTTGGGTCGCGAAGACCGAGATCCCGGCGGACAAGCCGCTCGCGATGCGCAGCTTCGTCTCGATCGCCGATCGCAACCTCGACTACGAGCACGGCATCCTGGAGCAGGCGCGGACGAACCCCGGCCAGGACAAGCTGCTCCAGCAACTCGGCGCGTTCTACGGCTCGTGCATGGACGAGGCGACGATCGCGAAGCAGGGGCTCAGGCCGATCCAGCCGATGCTCGCTACGATCGCGAGAGTCAAAGATGCGAAGTCGCTGTCCGCGGCGGTCGCCGCCCTGCATACCGACGGCATCGACGCGCTGTTCAATCTCTCGCAGACTCAAGACCCGGGCGATGCGCGCAGCGTGATCGCAGGGATCGACCAGGGCGGCATCGGTCTACCCGATCGCGACTACTTCCTCAAAGACGACAAGAAGATGGTCGAGGTCCGCGCGGCGTATCAAGACTACGTCGCGAAGTTGCTCGCCGAATCAGGCGACAGGACATCGGCCAAGGACGCGGCGGACGTGATCGCGCTCGAGACCGAGATCGCGAAGGTGTCGAAGGACAAGGTCGCGCGTCGCGATCCGAAGGGGACGTACAACAAGATCGACCGCGACGGCGTCGCGAAAGCGATGAGCCACTTCGATTGGAACGGCTTCTGGAAGACGCTGAACCTCGCGACGGTCAAGGACGTCACGGTGACCTCGCCCGAGTTCCTCGCGGGGGTCGACGCGCTGATCGTCAGCACGAAGCCGGCGGTGTGGCGCAACTACCTGACCGCGACCGTCTTGCGCGCGACCGCGCCGTTCCTGACGAAGAAGCTCGACGATCTGCGCTTCGCGTTCCGCTCGAAGCTGACCGGCCAGCAAGCGCAAGAGCCGCGCTGGAAGCGCTGTACCGAGTGGACCGACGGCGACCTCGGCGATCTGCTCGGTCAGGTGTTCGTGCGCGACAAGTTCGGCGGCGCGAGCAAGTCGGCGGCTGAAGATGAGGTCCACGCGATCGTCGCGTCGATGACCGCGAACCTCGCGGCGCTGCCGTGGATGGATCCGGCGACACGCAAGAAGGCGCTCGAGAAGCTCGACGTCATGACGTATCAGATCGGCTTCCCGAAGAAGTGGCGCAGCTACGACTTCAAGGTCGATCCGAAGCAGTTCGCGCATAATGACCTCGTGGCGAGCCGCGCCGAGCACGCGCGCCAGCTCGCGAAGATCGGCAAGCCGGTCGACAAGGACGATTGGCAGATGTCGGCGCCGACGGTGAACGCGTATTACGATCCGCAGCTCAACGGCATGGTGTTTCCGGCCGGCATCCTGCAACCGCCGTTCTACAGCGTCGAGTCGTCGACTCCGGTGAACCTGGGCGCGATGGGCATGGTCGTCGGCCACGAGCTCACGCACGGCTTCGACGATCAGGGTGCGCAGTACGACGCGAACGGCAACCTGGCGAACTGGTGGCTGGCCGAGACCGAGAAGCTGTTCAAGCAGCGCACCCAGTGCGTCATCGATCAATACAGCGAGTATCCCGTGCCGGGCGGCGGCAAGGTCAACGGCCACAACACGCTCGGCGAGAACATCGCCGACATCGGCGGCTTGAAGCTCGCGTTCACCGCGTATCGCGCGCTGCGCTCGAGCGCGCCCGACACCGTCGTGGCCGACGGCTTCACCGAGGATCAGCAGTTCTTCCTCAGCTTCGGCCAGGCATGGTGCGCGAAGCTGCGGCCGGACTACGAGCAGATGCTCGCGACCGTCGACGTTCACTCGCCGGCTCGCTGGCGGGTCAACGGTGGTCTGAGCGCGACGCCGGCCTTCGCCAAGGCGTTCCGCTGCAAAGCCGGCTCGAAGATGGCGCCCGCGAACGCGTGCGTCGTCTGGTAGTCAGCTCGACGTCGCGGCGAGCACGATCGGATCGGCGAGCTTGATCGCGGCGACCTTCGAGCTCGGCTCGGCACCGGCGAACGCCCGGCTGACGAGCTCGCCGAGCGGGCGGCGCGGCTTGCGATTGTCGACGCAGGCCTGGGCAAGGGCGCGGACGAGCGGATCGCCGGGCAGCTCGATCGGCCCGGGCTTCAGCACCGCCGGATCGTCCCAGCGCGCGATCGCGTGCATCATCGCGGCTTGCTCCGACCAGATCGTCGTCAGTTCTTGCAGACCGAGCGTACGCCGCGCGAGCCGCTCGCCGAGCGCCGCGAAGCCGAGCCACGCCAGCCACATCCGGGCGAGCGCGCCGCGCGAGTAGTGGCGCGGTCCGAACAGCTCGTTGAAGCGCAGCGAAGGCGTGAGCTGCAAGGCCGCGGCGAGCGTGGCGGGCTCGGGCGCGGCCCAAGCGATACCGACGAGCTCGGTGAATCCGGCCAGGTCGCGCTCGCCGCCGCCTTGGGCCGCGAACGTCGCATCGAGATCCGCGCCGGCGAAGATCGCCTCGGCGATCGCCTGCTCGCGCGCGAACAGGGCGTCGTCGGCGGGGAGCGACGTGCCGATGATCGCGGGGTCTTGGATCGAGGCGATCTCGGCGAGCACGTCGGCGTGGGTCGCGCCATCGCGGTTCGGCGCGAGCGCGAGCGGGCAGATCACGCTGTTGAAGTCGACGATCATATAGCTGCCGGCGCGAAACACCCGGTTGAACGGGAACAACCGGCACGACGCGGGCTTCGCGGCCCGGCCGTCTTCGACCTCGACGCGGCACAGCCCGTCGTCGGCGAGGAACCAGCAACGGTCGCGCGGGCTGAACGCGGTCACGGCGTCGCCGCGCTTGCGCACGAACGCGGCGAGCTCGGGCCGGCGGGCGACGAGCGCAACGAGCTGGCCGCCGACCGCATCGAGGCCGATGCCGAGGCCTTTGCAGCACGCACCGCACCCGCGGCAGTCATAACGAAATCCGCGATCCGGCCACGTGAAGTACGTGGTTGGCGGTGCGGCTGCGCCCTCGGTCTTCCCTGCCGCCATCACCCTTCCTCTCAGTCCGCTTTCGCGCTCCGCGCTCCGCGGCCTACTCGTCGTCGCCGACGTCTTTGCTGCGGCGCTGCACGTTCGCCGCGCGCGCGAGCTCTTTGTAGATCCGGCCGACGCGCTCGACCTGGCCCTTCGCCGGAAACCGCTCGTAGAACCCTTCGCCGCGGAACTGGCGACCGAGCTCGCCCCACGGCGCGAGCCGACGCGCCCAGCGCTTGACGCGATCGTCCGGATCCGGATCCTCGGCGACGAGATCCGCGCACACCCGCAGCATCGCCTTGAGCGTCACCGGCCGCGTCACCATCGACGCCGAATGGCCCCACGCTTCGCCCCACGCCTTCTCGGCCGCGCGCAGGAAGTCGCGCACGACCTCGTAGTGCTTCTCGGCTT
Organism: uncultured delta proteobacterium; assembly: GCA_963848295.1. Lineage (GTDB taxonomy): Bacteria > Myxococcota_A > Polyangia > Haliangiales > Haliangiaceae > JABFXX01. The sequence goes on from CAWKDB010000010.1 coordinate 3,681,412, forward strand.
CGCGCTGCCAGCTCGGCCGCTTCTTGATCTTCTTCCAGTCGGTGAGCGCCCAGCGATGGATCTCGTTGAACAGCTCGGCCTGGAGGATCCACTTCTCCTGCTTGCTGCGGCCGCCGAGGCGATTGATCTTGTAGCGCAGCGGGCTATCGCCCTCGCGATAGAGGTGATCGACGACGCGCGCTGCATACTTCTTGTCGGGCGCGGCCCACGACACCTTCTCGTACAAGTCGATCAGGTGGGACTTGTTGATCCGGGTCGGCGTCGAGTTGATGATGACGAACATCTCGGTCGCGAAGTCTTCGCTCTTGCCGTCGAAGATCACGCATGGCACGTGCATCGTCTTCGCGTCGTCGGGACGCTCGTTCCTGAAGAAGTGCAGCGCGGCGAGCCGATGCTGGCCGTCGATGATCAGATACTTGCCGCGCGGCTCGGTGAGATTTCCGACGTTCGCGAACGGCTTGACCGGATCGAACTTGAGCCGCTCCTCGGTGAACAGCAGCACCGTGCCCGGGATCGGCGGCTGGCTCGCGGCGGTCTCGTAGAAGTTCTTGATCGCGGTGACCTTCGCGCGTGACAGCTCGCGCTGAAACGCCGCGTCGGTCGACTCGATCTTCGAGATAAACGTGGCGACCTCGTCGCTCGCCTCGACCTCGTCCGCCGCCAGGCTCGGCGCGCCTTCCGCGTAGAACCGGTGGATGAACCGCGCCTTGTCGAGGAGGTCCTCGGCCGGGTAGGCGCAGAAATAGAACACGCTGTCCTTCTGTCGGATCTGGGTCGCCAGCACGGCGCCACTTTAGACCAGGATCGGCGCCAAGATCAGTCGAGGTCCCAGTCGATGTCGGAAATGCTGCGATCATTTCTGATATCGACGGTCCGCGTCCGCTCATCCCCGCGTGCGGGCGCCGGGGCGGGCCGGTTGTTGCGCTCGATCTGGGCCATGCCGTCCATGTTCGAGGCCCGAGTCGCTTCGTTGTCGTCGAACGACGTGCTGCGCAACGGCGCGATCTCGGTCGGCGGCGCGTTGGACAGGAACTTGGGCTCCGAGGCGGCGCGCTTGGCCTCTTCGTCGAGCAACCGCGGGTCGATCTCGCCCATCCGGGTCGGCTCGTCGAACTGCGAGCTCGTCTGGCCCGGCCCGGGGGCAGCGCGCAGCGCGGCGAGCAACTCGTTATCGTTGACCTGGCGGGTCGCCTCGTCGCCAAACGGCGGCGGGACCTGCCGGCGGCCGGCCCCCCGCGGCACCGGCGGCGGCGCGGTCGTGGGCTTGCTGCGGGCGCCGGGAGGCGGGGCAGGTGGCTTCGCGCGGCTCGCCGGGGGTGCGTTGGTCGGGCGCTTGCCGCGCCGCGAGTTCGCCTGGGCGAGGCCGACCACGACCGCGGGGGTCGCCGGCACGTCCGGGCGGCCGGGAGCGGGTGGCGCCGCGGGCTCGTCATCGAAGTCGAAGTCGTACGCCGGCGGCGGCGGCGCCGAGCCGATGAACACCTGCGAGTCTTCGTCCGCGAGGCGGCCACCCTCGTCGCGCAGCATGCGCAGGATGCGAGTGCGCTCGCCGGCGGACAGCGCATCTCGCCGACCGTGACCCGTGTGCTGGCCGCGCGATTGCTTCGCGAACTCGGACAGCGGCACCGGGGCGTCGAACTTCTTGCCCTTGCCGGCGGAGCGCTCGGTCTTGACCGGCAGCGGCGTCATCACCGACATCTGCGAGCCCGCGCGATCGGGGCGGAAGATGCTCGTCGCGGAGCGCAGCCACTTGCGCGGACCGCTCGCGGCCGGCTGACCACCGGTCGGGCTGCGAGACGGCGCGCGTGCCGGCGCCGGACCGACGCTGCCACCGAGCGCTTGCGCAGCGGCGCGGGCGGCGTCCTCCGGGCACTCGATCGCGCGCGGTACGAACTTGCGCACGAGGTCGTCGGTCTTGCCGAGCTGGTACTGGTGCGGCCGCTCGACGAATCGAATCCCCATCTTCTCGAGCCACTGCACCGGCGGGTCCGCGCCGATCAGGACGAACGCGCCTTCGTTCGGATAGCGCTTCTGCGTCCCGTCGGCGAGCGCGAGCGTCACCGAGTCGGGATCGAATTGCAGCACCTGCGAGCCGAGCTTCGCCTTGACCCGACCTTCGGACGAGTACTGCTCGATCGTCTGCTTGTTCTTCGGCTGCGCGCGAGAGAACGCCTTGCCGCGATACGAGATGATGACCTTCGCGCCGGCATCGGCGAGTGCGAGCGCCGCTTCGACCGCGCTGTCGCCGCCGCCGACTACGATCACGTTGCGGCCTTGCCAATCGTCGGGATCGTCGAGCAGGCTCGACACCTTCGGCAGGTTCTCGCCCTGGACTTGCAACGTGCGCGGCTTACCGCGCGTACCGATCGACAGCACGACGCGTTGCGCGCGATACGCCGCGACCGTGGTGCGCAGGTCGAAGCCGCCGAGCGGCGACGGCTTGACGTCCTCGACCGACTCGCCTTGCTTGATCTTCAAGCCGACGCGATCGATCAGCTCTTTCCAGATCGGGATGAGCTGCTCCTTGCTGGAGTCGAACACCGGCAGCAGCGAGACGTTCTCGCTCTCGTACGGCTCGGCCATCACGAGCTTGCCCTTGGGATAACGCGCGATCGTCGACGCGATCAGCTGCTCTTTCTCGAGCACGACGTACGACAGCCCGCGCTGGATGCACGACAGCGCGGCCGACAAGCCACCCGGACCGGAGCCGACGATCGCGACGTCGACGCCGATGCCGGCGCCGATCACACCGGGCTGTAGGCCGGTCGACAGCATGTGCTCGATCACCGCGCGGCCGAGGTTCGCGGCGCTCTTCACGAGCGGCTTGCCGGCGACTTCGCCGATCAAGTATTGGCCGGGCACCGCGGTCTGAAAGTGCTCGTCGATCTCGGGCACCATCAACGGCGGCGGGACGTTGCCCTCGGGGAACATCACGAGCGCCTCGGTCGGGCACGCGAACATGCACGCCTCGCACTGGATGCAGTCCTCGAACCGCAACACGCGGCTCTTGTTCGCGACCAGGTCGAGCACGTTCGTGGGGCAGACCGCGACGCAGGCATCGCAGCCGGTGCAGCGGTCGTCGTTGATGTCGTGGACGAGGATCTGCGGGCCCACGACCGCCGCGGGAGCGACGTGTGCAGAATGGCGCCGGCGCGCCTGCAGCATCGTGAACGTCGCCATCAAGAGGACAGCGAAGCCCCCGAGCGCCAAGGGGACGACCCAGGTCACCGGCTAAGGATACCCGATTCAGTTGCCACGTGCGCTACAGCGAGAGGCCCTCGACGTGGCGCCTCAGAAAAACCTCGACCTCGGCAATTAGATCGGCCAGATCGCGGCCTTCGACGGGAATCGGCGACCCGATCGTGACCTCGACGGACTGCCCGGGCTCGGCCGAGCGCGAACCGCGCGGCATGATGTTGATCGTCCCCCGAATCGCGACCGGGACGATCGGCGCTCCGGTCGCCTGCGCGAGGTGGAACCCGCCCTTCTTGAGCGGGCCGATCGAGCCGTCGCGCGAACGCGTCCCCTCGGGCGCGAGGTAGATGCTGACGCCGTCGCGCACGAGCTGGCCCGCGCGTGCGATCGACCGCATCGCGCGCTCGTGATTGCTGCGGTCGACCGAGATGAACTCGGCAGCGCGCAGGCCGCGGCCCCACAGCGGAATTCGAAACAGCTCTTCCTTGCCGATCATCCGGATCGTGCGGGAGGGCAGCGTCGCGTACAGGATCGGGATGTCGACGTGGCTCTGATGGTTCGACATGTACACGTACGAGCGATCGGTGGGCACGCGCTCGGCGCCGCGAGTCGTCAGGCGAATATCGAGCAACTCGACGATCCGGCGACCGAACCACCGGGTGCGCGCGTCGACCGTCTCGCGGTCGAGATCGCCACGCACGAGGTCGACCAACGACGGCGCGGTCACGCGCGCCATCGCGCCGACCATTCGCAAGGCGTCCCACACGCTCATAGCGCCGTAGTCTACTCCGAGGTGGGAGATGTGCGCTGCGCGCGTTCCGGGGTGCGCGTGTTACTGTGGTCGAGATGTCGCGCGCGCTGGCGGTGCTCACCGCTTGCTTGCTTGGCTTTTGGGCCCGCGGCGCGGCGGCCGATGTCGATACGAGCGTCCGCGATCTGAGCAACTCGGGCGCGGTGTACAAGGTGCGGCTCGCCGCCGCCCTCGCGCTGTCGAGGTCAAAGGATCCGCGCGCGGTGATCGGCCTCGCAGAAGGCTTGGAGCGGGATAGCGACGCGACGATCCGACGCGTGTGCGCGCTCGCGCTCGAGAAGACGATGGACGGGAACACCGCCGACGATGCGAAGCAATTCGCCTTCGCCGCGCTCGACACGGCGGCGAAAGACGACGATGACGCGAAGGTCCGCGAGACCGCGGCCAGGACCGCGAAGGCGCTCGCGGCGCTGCGCAAGCGAAGGCCGTCGAGTACCGGCTCGGGCCCCAGACCCGAAGTGTTCGTCAACATCGACAAGACGATGGATCAGTCGCGGCACGTGTCCGGCGAGGCGGCGGTGCGGCTGACCGCGATCGTCCGCAAGGGCGTCGAGGCGAAGACCGGGTACGCGACGAGCTGGCCGGGAGGACTGCCCAGCGCCGCCGACTTGACGTCGAGCAGGTCGCGCGCGTTCATCATCGCGTCGACCGTGAAGAAGGTCGACATCGAACGCATCGGCCATCAGACGTCGATCGCGTGCACCGTCGCGATTCGCGTCGCGCCGTGGGGCGGCACCGATAGCGGCGAGAAGTGGGAGGCGAACAAGGTCGCGTCGGCGAGCGGCTCGGCCAAGGCGATGACGGGATCGAACGACCGAGACGTCGCGGGCGGCGTGCGCGACTGCCTCGAAGCGGTCGCGGAGGATGTCACGGTGCGCCAGATCGTGCCGTTCTTGAAGAAGCTCGCGCAATAGCCGGACGAGACCCGCCCTCGCCGCACGTCGGAGCCGACCGCGCCGCACGAATCTGCTAACAAGGCGGCATGGACCCCGCGACGATCGCCGCGCTGCTGCGTGAGATCTCGACGTACTTCGAGCTCGAGGGCGATCGCCATCGCGCGGGCGCGTACGATCGGGCGGCGAAGTCGATCGAAGCAGCGAACGGGTTCCCGAAGCTCGTGCTCGAAGGTCGATTGCGCGAGCTGCCGGGCGTCGGCCCGTCGATCGAGAAGGTGGTCGCGGACCTCGCGCAGACCGGGCGCAGCGAGGTGCTCGAGCGGCTGCGCGCGAAGTGGCCGGCGGTGATCGTCGAGCTGTCGCAGCTGCCCGCGGTCGGGGTGGTGCGCGCCGCCAAGCTCCACGCCGCCTTCGCGCCGAGCGATCTCGACGCGATCGCCGCGCTCGCGAGAGCCGGCGCGATTCGAGAGCTGCCCGGGTTCGGCGTGCTCAGCGAGGCGAAGATCCTGCGTGCGATCGAGGACCGCCACCTCGCGGGTGCGCGCGCGTTGCACGTCGATGCCGAGCAGCACGTGCTCGCGCTCGCCGAGTTCGTGCGCAGCGCGGCATCGCGCGTCGATGTCGCCGGCCCGGTGCGCCGGTGGCTCGAGATCTGCGATCATCTCGCGCTCGCGGTCGCGAGCGAGCACGCCGAGCCGGTCGTCGAGCGACTGCGCGCGTATCCGCTCCTGACGTCGGTCGAGCAACCGAGCGCCACGCTCGCGATCGGCAAGCTCGCGGATGGCCTGCGCTGCGAGGTCCACATCGCGCCTGCCGCGCGCCACGGCTGGACGCTCGTCACCGCGACCGGCTCGCCCGAGCACGTGGCCGCGTTGCACGATCGAGCGCGACAGCGCGGCGTCGCGCTGGATAGCGGCGAGTTGCGCGACGAGGCCGCGGTCTACCGCGCGCTCGGCCTGCCGGTGATTCCACCGGAGCTGCGCGACGGCGCCGGCGAGCTCGCCGCCGCAGATCGCGGCGATGCGTTCGACGATCTCGTCACGCTCGCCGACGTGACGACCGCGTTTCACTGTCACACGACGTACAGCGATGGCAAGCAGTCGATCGAAGCGATGGCGAACGCCGCGCGCGAGCTCGGCATGCGCGGCATCACGATCACCGATCACTCCGCGGCGGCGAGCTACGCCGGCGGCATCGGCAGCGACGGTCTGCGCGCGCAAGCCGACGAGATCGCCGCGCTGCCCGATCTCGGCGTCAAGATCCTGCGCGGGATCGAGGCCGACATCCTGATCGACGGCCAGCTCGACGTACCGCACGAGCTGCTGCCGCACCTCGATCTCGTGATCGCCAGCGTCCATCAACGCCACAAGCTCGACGAGACGGCGATGACGGCGCGCATCGTCACCGCGATGCGCCAGCCCCACTTCAAGATCTGGGGGCACGCGCTCGGCCGGCTCGTCATGCGTCGCGATCCGATCGCGATCCGCATCGGCGAGGTGCTCGACGCGATCGCCGAGTCGCCCGCCGCGATCGAGCTCAACGGTGACCCGTATCGTCTCGATCTCGATCCGATCAATGCGCGACTCGCGGCGGCGCGAGGCATCAAGTTCGTCGTGTCGTCCGACGCGCACTCGACCAAAGGGCTCGAAGCGGTGCGCTGGGCGGTCGCGATGGCTCGCCGCGCTCGGTTGCGGCCGCGCGACGTGCTCAACACGCTTCCGCCGGACGAGCTGGCGGACCACATCGCTCCGCACGCGGTCGTTACCAGAACGCGATGATCGCGAGCGGCACGAGCGCCCACGAGATCGGCACGAACAGAGGCTGATGCAACACGCCGATCGCGGCGAGCGCCGACACCGCGAGCAAGCCCGCGACGCGGATGCGCGCGTAACGGCGCCGGCTGGTCGGTGAGAACAACGGCAGCGCGAGATCGAGCGGCACGAGCACGAGCACGACTTCGTTCCAGCGCAGCGCCGGGATCGACGACAGCGCGACGAGCGACCAGATCACGAGTCCCCACAGCCCGAGGTAGAACGTCGTCCAGCCGAGCGCGAGCCGTTCGAACCGTCGCCGCCAGCGCGCGAGTCCGATCGGCAGGGCGCAGGCGAGCCCGATCACGAACATCGCGAGTCGCCCGGTCGAGCCCTCGGTCGGAAACGGCGGCGCCTTGCGCGCGTTGACGCGCACCGGCGTCGCGCCGAGCTCGACCGAGACTTGGTGGCGCAGCACGTCAGGATAGAACATCGCCTGCCACACCGTCGGCGTCGCGTCGACCGTTCGCCCGGCGATGAAGTCGGCGAGCGCGTACAGCGCCGGCAGCTCGACCAAGCCGCGATGGCCGAGCTGGCGAAACGTGAGCGGATAGTCGGCGGTCGCGCCCGCACGCAACTTGCCGCCGACCGCTTCGTCGATCACGTCGCGCAGTCGCGTCGTGCAGTTGTCGAAGAAATGATCGTAGTCGTACTCGCGATTCGCGGGCTCGAGCGCGCGATGCAGCGCGGCTTCGATCATGCGTCGTTGCCCGGGCGTCAGTGCGAGGTCTTGCCGCCAGATGTCGCGATCCTCGCGCTCGTAGAACCCGAGCATCGTCCCCCAATTCTCGGGGTCGACCCAGAACCGCTGGGTGCCGCGCAAGAAGTTCCACGTCAGCCCCCAACCGCTGTCGAAATCGGTGACGCCGTAGTTGAAGCACACCGCACGCGCGTCGTCGGGGCCGTAACGCAAGCATAGTGCGGCGTGACCGAAGCGCTCGAAGATCCGGTCGCCGGGCCCGAACGTGAACAGCTCGACATCGGGCGCCTCCGCGCTCGACGGCAGCGTCGCCGGATCGATCGGCGCCGGCTGAGCGCGCGCCTCGCGCGACGACGCAGCCGAAGCGACGACGGCGATGGCGATGGCCACCGCGTGGCGCATCACGGGGCAGCTGGCTTCTTGAACAACCCAGGGTCCAGCTTCGGATCGATCTCGACCTTGCCGACCTCGAGGTCGGTCGTGCGCCCGAGCGTCGTGCTCAGCCGTTTGTGCGCGACCTTCACGCCGGACTCGTCTTTGTATTCGCCGAAGTCATCGGTCTCCGACACGGTCTGGCCTTTGGGGCCTTTGTCCGAGAACGACATCCGGCTCATCAGCTTCGTCTTGCGATCGAGGTAGATCTGGACGTCGAGGCCGACGTACGGCGAGCCCAACCGGAACACCGCATTCGGCTTGCCGTCGACGGTCTCGTCCGGCAACGGCGTGAGCTTCGCCGCCGGATCCAGCGCCTTCATCAGCAGGAACTCGGGGTCGCGCCAGCGCTCGAAGTCGACCTGCGCGATCTCTTCGCCGCTGATGTCGCGCAGCTCGCTCTTCGTCGGGTCTTTTTGACCCGGCGCGAGCTGCCAGCCGGTGCGGCCATCGACCGCGATCGTGACTTTGACTTGGCCGGCGAGCGTCGCGTCGATGCGCATCTTGTCGGGCATGACGAGCACGCGCTCGATCGTGACCGGGACCGACTGGCCCTGGATCGACGTCGTGCCGCTCGCGCTCAGCTTCAATGCCTTCATGCCCGCTAACCTTGCCTTGCCACCTTTCGCGGCCACGGCCTCGGCGATCAGCTTGTGCAACGCCGCCATCGCCTTCGCATCGGCGGGCGGAGCCACCTGCTCGAAGTCGGGCGAGACCGGGTCGGTAAACGCGACCTTCTCGTAGCGCCAGCCTTCTTTCTTGAGTTGCGGCTCGAGGTCTTTCGCATCGCCGACCAGCACGATCACGTAGTCGTGAGGCGCGAGGATCTCGGCCGCCGCTTGCTTGGCGGCCGCGACGTCGACCTTGCCGACCGCGAGCGGATAGTTCGTCAGGTACTCGGTCCCGAAGCCGTGGAGCTCGGCACCGATCAGCGCGGAGCCGACGTCGCCGGCGGTCTGGAATCGCATCGCGTAGCTGCCCGCGAGGTTCGCGACGGCAGCGCTGACCTCGTCTTGCGTCGGGCCATCCTTCGCCATCTTCGCGATCTCCTTGAGCATGATCTTGGTGGTCGCGAGCGCTTCGGCGTTGCGCGTGAACGTCTGGAACACGAACGAGCCTTTGTCGAGGTTGCGATCGAAGCTCGAGCTCGCGCCGTAGCTCTTGCCACCTTCGACCCGGACCGCTTTCATCAGCCGCGAGCTGAACACGCCGCCGCCGAGCGCGTAGTTCCAGACCAGCGTGTCGAAGAACCGCGGATCGTCATGGCGGATGCCGAACTGGGCGATCCGGATATGGGTCTGCGTCTGGCCCGGCTTGTCGACGAGCCGGATCCGGATCCCGGACAGCCCGGGCTCCGGATACGTCGGCGACGGCGGCACCACGGTCTTCTTCCAACCGGAGAACGCACGCTCGAGCTCGGTCTTGAGCTTCTTGGGATCGATGTCGCCCGCGATCACGAGCATCGAGTTGTTCGGCGCGAACCAGGCCTTGTGCCATGCGACGACGTCATCGCGACGGATCGAGCTGACCGACTGCTCGCTGTTGATCCAACCGCGGACGTGGTCGTTGCCCCACAACAGATTCTGCACGTGCTCGGACGCGAGCGCGCCGGCGTCGTCGGTGCGCGCCCGCACCGACCCGAGCATGTTGTCCTTGACCTTCGTGAGCTCGGCTTCGGGAAACGTCGGCTGCGTGATCATCTCGGGCAGCAACTGGAGACATGTGTCGAGGTTGCGCGACAGCACGCGGCACGACACGAGCGTGGCCTCGAACGTCGCTTCGGCGCCGATCGTGCCGCCGACGAAGTCGATCGCTTTCGCGAGCGCGAGCGCGTCGTGCTTCTTCGTGCCCTTGACCAGCATGTCCGCGGTCGCCTCGGCGACACCGAGCCGAGCGTGCGGCTCTTGCATGCGACCGGCGCGAACCGCGAGCTGGACGCTGACCACCGGCAGCTTGTCGCTCTTGATCAGATAGACTTGCAGCCCGTTCGACAGCTTGAGCTCTTCGATCGCCGGCAGCTCGACGCGAGTCGGAGGCTTCGCGGCGGGCGGCACGATCAGATCGGTGCGTTCGGCCCAGGCGTCGTTCGGCTTGGTCTTCGGCGGTGGCGGCTTCGCGACGTTCGCGTCGCCGTCGCCCGGCAACTGGGGAATCGGCGGCGGCGGGATCTTCGGGCCACAGCTCGCGACGATCGCGAGCACGACGATGAGCTTGTTCACGTTAGTGCCCCTTCGGCGGAATCACGACGATCGTCGCTTTGTCCGTCGTCAAGTATTGCTTGACCACGCGCTGGACGTCCGCGGCGGTGACCTTCTCGATCTCGTCGGCGTCGTGCAGAAACGAGGTCGCATCGCCGGTGAGAACCCACGAGCGGCCGATCGCCTCGGCGAGACCTTGCGCGTGCTCGAGCGAGAACAGAAAGCCGGACTGGACTTGATTCTTCGCCTTGCGCAGCTCTTCTGCGGTCGGCGGATTCGTGGCGAGCTTCTGCACCTCATCGATCACGGCGGCCTCGACCGGGTCCGCGTTCTCGGGTCGCAGGTAGGCGCCGAGCGCGATCCACATGCCTGGATCCTCGCGGACGATCGCTTCGGTGCCGCCGTCGAGGCCGATCGCCTTCTGCTTGCCGACGCCGCGGATCCGCAGCTTGAGCCGCGACGCATCCCCGGCGCCGAGGACGATCGACGCGACTTGCAGCGCGAACACGTCTTTGTCCTTCGCGGCCGGGATGTGCCAGCCGACGAGCGCGAGCCCGATCTGACCGGGCTCGACGACCTCGCGACGCTTCGCGGTCTGGGCGGGCTCGGGATTCGTCGCGGCTGGACGCGGCGGAGGCTCGCCCTTGGGGATCGGGCCGAACCATTTCTCGGCCGACGCTCTCACCGCCGCCGCGGTCGTGTTGCCGACCACGACGAGCAGCGCGTTGTTCGGCTGGTAGTACGCGTCGTAGAACTTGCGCAGATCCTCGGCCGTGGTCGCGTCGAGATCGGCGATCGTGCCCGCCGCGGTCCACGCGTACGGATGCTTGGTGTAGGCGACCGCGAGGAACCGCAGGAAGCCTTTCGCGATCGGCGAGTTGTCCTGCTGGCGGATCTCTTCTTTGACGACCTCCTTCTCGGTCGTGATCATGTCTTTGCGAAACAGCAAGCCACGCATCCGCTCGGCTTCGAGCTGGAGCGCGAAGTCGAGATAATCCGCCGGGACGTTATCGATGTAGTGGGTCGCGTCCTCTTCGGTCGTCGCGTTCACGTACCCGCCGATGCCGGTGATGAACTGGGCGTGCGCCTCGGGGCGGACGTGGGTCGTGCCCTTGAACATCATGTGCTCGAACATGTGGGCCGAGCCGCGGCGATCGCGAGGCTCGTCTTTGCTGCCGGCGTGGTACCAGAGCTGAATCGCGACGATCGGCGAGGCCTCGTCGTGAATCACCGCGACCTGCAGGCCGTTGGCGAGCGTGAACTGCTCGATCGAAGGCAGCGTGGCGATCGGCGTGGTCGGGGTCGCGCCGGCAGCGGATCCGACGAGCGCGACGATGAGGAACGACAGCAGACGTTTCATAGCGAGCTCCTACGAGGCGCGGACACTACCGCACCAGATCGCCGCCGCCAGTCAATGGATGCCCGTCCAGGCACTTAGAGACAGAACGGGGCACTTTGGTACGTTAACCGAGAGTTCACCCCAATCGGAATTATCCCGATTGACTGGAAATGGAACCCGTTGCACAGTGCTGCCACAACGAGGCGGGGTGTTCCCCGAGTGAAGGAGAGGTTGCCGTGCCACGAGTGCAGATGACCCAGGACGATGGGCGGATTATTGACGTAACCGGCGTGAAGGTCTTTTCGGCGACCAAAGCGAAAGAGCGCGAGTTGCTCGGCGAGCTCATCACCGACTGGATCCGCAGTCACCCCGAGCACGAGATCGTGGACAAGATCGTGACCCAGTCGTCCGATTCCGAGTTCCACTGCCTCACGATCACGTTGTTCTACAAGCACAAAGCGTAGCGCTTGATCCGAGCCCGGGGATCGGGTACCAACCCACGCTCCCATGGAGAACACGTTCGGAAAGCCCGTCGAGGTTGAAGTCCGCGACAGCCTCGAGAAGGCGATGAAGATTCTCAAGCAGAAGATGTCCAAGGAGGGCATCCTGCAAGAGCTCAAGCGTCGCCGGTTCTACGAGAAGCCGTCGGTCAAGAAGAAGCGGAAGACGCGCGAGGCGCGCAAGCGGCTGCGCCGCGAGATGAAGCGGCGGATCACGCCGGCTCCGCCGCGCTAGTTGTAGCGACGATGACTTGGGTTGAGGTCATCGTGTCGGTCGGCGCGGCCGATATCGATGACATCGCGGCGCTCGTGGCCGCCGAAGTTCCTGCCGCTGCCGCAGGGACCGAGCAGCGCGGCGACGAAGTGGTGTTCTGGGTCGACGAGGCCGACGCACCGGCCGCACTCGATCAGGCGCGCGATGCGGTCACTCGCTGGGCCGCTGGAGGCGCTGCGGTCGACCCGACGCGCGTGCGAATCGCCGCCGCGATGCCGGAGGCCGAGTGGCGCGACGCATGGAAGCGCTACTTCAAGGTCAGCCGGCTGACTCGGCAGATCGTCGTCGTACCGAGCTGGGAAGCGCACGAGGCCGCGCCCGGCGAGGTCGTGATCGATCTCGATCCGGGCATGGCATTCGGCACGGGCACGCATGCGAGCACGCGCCTCGTGCTCGAGCACCTCCAGGCGATGTCGGATGCCGGCGTGAGGCCGGCGCGAGTGCTCGACGTCGGGTGCGGCTCGGGCATCCTCGCGATCGCGGCGGTCAAGCTGTGGCCCGGCGCGACGTGCCTCGCGATCGACAATGATCCGATCGCGATCGCGGCGACCGCCGAGAATGCGGCGCACAATCGCGTCGGCGAGCAGATCGAGACGAGCTTGCCGCTCGATGTCGTCGAGCGATTTCCGATCGTGCTCGCGAACATCCAAGCGCACGTGCTGCGCGAGCTGCGCGAGTGGCTGATCGCGCGATGCTCCGGCACGCTCGTGTTATCGGGGCTGCTGACCCCGCAAGCCGAGCCGCTCGCGGCGGAGTTCGTCGGCATGCGCGTCGTGACGATTCGCCCGAGCAGCGATGATCCCCAGTGGTCGGTCGCGGTGTTGTCGGTTTGAGAATCTTCGTCGCGCCGGAGTTGCTCGTCGCCGGCGAAGTCGCGGTGCGCGGTGACGAGCACCATTATGTCGGCGTGGTCCGGCGGGCGCGAGTCGGTGACGCGGTCGAGCTCGTCGACGGCGCCGGTCGGCGAGCGAGCGGTGAGATCGTCGCGATCACCGGCGACGAGACTCGCGTGCGTGTCGCCGCGGTCCAAGCCGTCGTCGTGGCGCCGCCTCACGTCCGCGTGCTCGTGCCGTGGATCAAGGGCGAGCGCATGGATCAGTGCCTCGAGAAGCTCGTCGAGGTCGGCGCCGACGCGATCGTCGTGTGGCCGGCCGCTCGCGGCGTCGTCAAGCTCGACCGCGACCGTCTCGCAGCCCGGATCGGCAAAGCCAGAGCCGCGGCGCAGGCGGCGGCTCGGCAATCGGGGAGGGCCGCGGTGCCTCTCGTCACGAGCGCGGATTCACTTGTCGCCGCGGTCGCCGCGCTCCCTGCCGATGGCCTGCGGTTCGCGCTCGATCCGTGTGCCGATCGCGCCGAGCTGCCGTCGCTGTGCCCGGACGTCACGTTCGCGAGCGGTCCCGAAGGCGGCTTCACCAGCGGCGAGCTCGATGCGTTATTCGCCGCGGGCTTCGCGCCGCTCGGCCTGGGCCCGCGGACGCTGCGCGCCGAGACCGCACCGGTCGTCGCGGTCGCGCTCGTTCGCGCCGCGACGCGGAGCTAGTAGACTCGGCCGTGATGGCGCTGGACCTGATCGCCGAGCTCGAAGCCGTCGTGGACACGTTCGAGCGCGTCGGCATCGAATACGCCCTGTGCGGCGGGCTGGCGCTCGCGCTTCACGGGCATCCGCGTGCCACGATGGACATCGACGTGCTGATGCCCCAGGCCGAGCTTGCAGGCGCGCTACAGGCCGCACGAGCTCTCGGGTTCGACGTTCCAGCGCGCAAGATGGTGTTCGGCCTCCGCACCGGAGCTCCACGCGAAGTGCATCGCGTCTCGAAGCTGGATCCGAGCACGAACCAGCTCATGTCGTTGGACCTGCTGGTCGTAGGTCCTGGCCTGGAGACGGTATGGACAGGGCGGGTCGACTTGATGATCGGCAACCGCAAGATGGTGGTCGTGTCGCGCGACGGACTTGCTACGATGAAGAGGATCGCTGGACGTCCGCAGGATCTGGCCGACCTCGCCGCCCTCGAAGGCACTGATGAAGACGAATAAACCTGGCCCGCTCGACGCCTCGCCGGAGGTGCTGGCGGCTCGGCTCGAGCAGGTCCGTGCCCTGTACAAGCTCATGACCTATCTCGGACAGGCGCGAGCGCTCGATCCCGCCGAGCCGCGCCGAACGCCCCGCTGAGGGTCCAGCTACTGGATCTGCGCGGGCAGCGTCCAGTACGGGCTGATGTTGTCGGCCTGGGTGTCCTGACCCGGTAACCACATCGGCTGGAAGCTCGGATCGTTCGGCGTGCCGCCGCCCATCAGGGCCGCTTTGCTGATCGCGCTGATCCAGATCTGCTTGCACTGCAAGACGCCGTTGGCGATGCAGACCGGGTTCGTGTGGCTCGCGGTGACTTCGTGGCCGTAGTTGCGCTCGCTCGAGAACACGATCCAGTAGTAGTCGCTGGTCTGGCCAGGCGCCCAGTGCGCCCACGTGATGTTGGCGTCGCCGTTGCCGCCGTTGAGGTTCGTCAGGTCGATAGCCCACGCACCGGTCGGAGTCGTCAGCATCATGCGTTGCCCCGGGGTCTTGCCCTGGCCAGCATTCAAGTCTCGCCAGGCGGCGCGGGCCGCGTTGAAGACGACGAATTGGCCGTCCGGCGAGAAGCTCGGGAAGAAGAAGCTGTCGTAGACGCCACCGGGGAGCGTGATCGGATTACTGACGATGAAGTTGGGCTCGCCGAACGTGTGCGTGCCGCCGCTGTAGGAGTAGCTCATGGTCGCGATCGTGCTGTTGCTGATGTCGACCGCTTGGTTCACGTTGGGCGTCGACGCGAACACGACGGTGTTGCCATCGGCCGACCAGTCCGGCATCAAAGCCGAACGGTTCGGCGAGCCCGGGCCGTGGTTCGACACCGTCGCGATGTTCGACGGGATCTCGACGCCGGTGTCCGGGTCGTAGAGGTCGAGCGTGGCGTTCATGTGCGTGACGATCGCGACCGACTGCGAGTCGTCGGGGAACGGATTGCCGATCGGCGAGAACGTCGTGTAGGTACCGTTGATCTTCTCGTTATCGGCGTCGATCACTTCGTCCCACGCCGAGGTCATCGGGTTGTAGTGCATGAAGCCGACCCACTCGCCGTTGCAGTTGTTCGCGACGCAGCGGCTGTAGCCGAGCCGAGTGCCCGCCCGCGACAGCGAGTGACATGCGGTGCAGTTCGCGATCAAGACGTCCGGCGCGGCAGTCGAGCCGAACGTCTGGCTGATGATGCTGCCCTCTGACGACGCCCACCAATAGATGGCCGTCTGATCGATCGTGTCGTGCGACACGCCGATCGTCACCGGCGTGCTCGCGTACTTCGTCGTCGGCGCTGCTTGGACGAGACCTTCGACCACGAATTGCAAGTGATCGCCCGCCGCGGTGTTCGCGATGTCGGCCCAATGCACCGTGTCGATCGTCGCTTGCGGGTCGCTGGTGTAGACGTCGATCGCCGCGAACGTCGAGGTGATCGCGATGTGGAACAAGTCGTCACCCGAGGTCACCCACTGGACCTCGATCGGCGGCAGGTTGAGCGGCGTCACCGCTTGATCGACCGGGTACTCGATCACCGGGCTCTGTGCGCCGGCTGCGCCGAGCGTCGCGGCGCCGAAAATATCCGCGGCGTTCGCCGGCGTGCTCGCACCGACGACCAGCGTGCCGGTCAGGTTGACCGCCAGCTCCGCCGTGCCAGTCTCGCCGCCGCAGCTCGCGGTGACTTGCGTCTTGCCGCCTCGCGATTGCACGGTGACGACCGGGCCGGTCGTCGACCCGAAGCTCGGATCGATCGCGAGCGCGCACGCGGACGTGATGTCGGTCCGATCCGTCCCGGTGACGCCGAACACCTGGTAGGCCTGAGTCGCGGTGCCGTCGAGCGGGATCGTGAGGTTGGCGAACGGTGGCTCGACATCGATCGAGCCGTACGTGAACCCGCCGTCGCCGTCGCCGTCGCCCTCGTGGTTTCCACAGGCCGCGGCCGCGAAGCACGCGCCTGCGTAGAAAATTGCCGCGGCGATGCGCTTGCCCATCCAACCCACGATACAGCGGACCGCTCGATCCGTCAGCTTCTCGCCGGGCACCGGCCGATCGAGCGTGATCGGCTCTTGCCCACACGTCGGTTTCCGCCGCTCCCGACCGCCGGGTTTCCTTGGGTTGCCGCGTATTTGCGTTCGCCCACGCCGGCACCGTATAAATCCACGATGCCGGAGCGCGAGCCCGCGGTGCTGACGACCGATGTCGAGACGCCGAGGCCCGTTGCCCCGGGCGTAGAGCGGCCGATCCAAGCGCCGGCGCGTCCCTCCCAACGTCCGGTGCCGACCGTGCGCGTCGTCGGGTTCTGGAAGCGCGCACTCGCCGCGGCGATCGATCTCGCGATCGTCCTGCCGGTCGCGCTGATCGTCACGCTACTGGCGAGCAAGATCCTGGGCATCCACTCGCCGGCGTCCCGACCTCACTTATTCGATATCGATCTGTGGATCGATCTCGTGCTCGCGACCGACCCAGCGTTGATGATGGGGCTCGTGTTGGTCGCGGCCGTCGGCATGACGTACTTGCTGGTCTCGCACATCGTGCTCGGCCAGACGCTCGGCATGCGGCTACTGAAGATGAAGATCATCGACGTCTACGGCGAGCGCCCCTCGCCGCAGCGCTGCATCGTGCGCTGCGCCAGCTACCTCGCCGGGTTCGCGACCTTGTTCCTCGGCTTCTTGTGGATCGGCTTCGACAGCGAGAAGCGCGGGCTTCAAGATTGGATCGCCGGTACCTACGTGATCCGAACATGAGACGGCGATGCCCTCCCGCCTGAGCTCGCTGCTGGTGCGCGACGGTCTCGTCGGCGTCAAGCGCATGGAGAAGGCGTTCCAACGCCAGGTGATCTACGGAGGCAGCCTCGACACGATCTTGCTCGAGATGAACCTGATCCCCGAGGAGCGGCTCACGCAGTACCTCGCGCTCGCCTCGGGCCTGCCGCCGGCGGCGCGCGATGAGGCCAAGACGATCCAGGCCGAGGCGACGGCGCTGGTCGAGCGCGAGCTCGCGGAGCAGTTTCGCGCGATCCCGGTCGCGATCGCGGGCCCTGCGGTGCGCGTGATCGTCTGTGCGCCGCTCGAGCTGACCGAGCTCGAGGACCTGGCCGACTTGCTCGATCGCCCGCTGCAACCGCTGATCGCGCCGGAGTATCGATGGCACCTCGTGCTCGGCGCCGCGTACGGGCTCGAGCCGCCCGCGCGGTTCACGACGCTCGCGCGCCACCTCGAGGCCGACGCGACGCTGACGCCGGTCGGCCGCGCGCGCTCGGTGATCGTCGAGAGCTCGCCGCCCGCGAACCGTACGCAGTCGCCGGCCGGGCCCATGGCGCCACCGATCCCGCTACAAGTCGTAGCGCCGCCGCAACGCGACCCACTCGCACCCCTCGCGGTCGACGATCACACGATGAAGATGGTCGCGACCCTCGAGGTCATGCCGGACGACGCCCGCCAGCGCACGAACACGCTGATCGGGATCAATCCCAATCGCGCCGCGACCGAGAGCGGCTCCGGCGTGCCGACGGCGCGCCCACCGGCGGCGATCGCGACGCCGAGCACCGGCATCCCGCGCCAGATCGTCGACGAATCCAGCACCGGGCCGAAGCGGCCGCGCAGAACGAGCGCGAAGGTCGCCAAGCGCGGCGCCTCGGCACCGATCGCCACCGAAGGGCGCGATAGCCCGCTCGCGTTCGTGCGCGCGAGAGATCCTCGCGACCGCCGACGATCGCGATACGGTGTTCATCACGCTGTTGCGCGCGGCGCGCTCGCGATCGCGCTGGGCCGGCTTGCTCACCGTGCAAGGGGGCGCCGCGATCGGTCGGGTCGCGCTCGCCGAGGCCGGGATCGATGTCTCTTCGATCAATCGCGTGCTGATCCCGCTCGACGGGGTCTCGCCGTTTCGGACCGTCGTCAACAACCAGCAGCCACACATCGGCGCGTTGGTGTCGGGCGATCCGAGCATCGATTCGATGGTGTTGCGGATGGGCGGCACGATGCCGCCGTCGGGCCTGATCATGCCGATCGTGCTGCGCGATCGCGTCGTCGCCCTGGTCGTGGCGCATCGCGTTCACAGCGATCTGCGGATCGCCGATGTCACCGAGCTCCTGCCGCTCGCGAGCGCCTCGGCCGATGCGCTCGGCCGGCTGATCGTCAAGCACAAGTCGGCGGGGTATCGCACCGCAGGTGAAGTGCCCGTCGTCGAGATCGAAGCCGAGATGATCGACACGAAGCCGGTGCGGCGCGCCGAGGCCGAGTGGAGCGCGCCGGACAACGTCGAGCAGCCGCCGCTGCCGTCGTTCGACGACGACCCCGAGGTCGAGATCACGACCGAGCCCGCGCGATCGATCGAAGACGTGATCTCGGACATCGACGCTGCGAAAGAGGGCGAGGCCGACGCCGACATCGCCGAAGCCGTCGAGCGCGCGGGCGAGACCCTGCGCGTGCTCGCGCGAAAGTTCCCCGGCAAGCTGCGCGTCGACCGCTTCGCGGTCATCGGCCGGCCGCTGCGCGCGATGCAATACGGCGGCATGCTCGAGCTCGTCGTCCGGCTCGGTGGCGCGGCGTCCGATCTACTGATCGAGAAGATGGCGGCACCGCAACGCGACATCCGGTTCTACGCGACGGTGTGTGCCGCCGAGCTCAGGCCGCGCAACGCGGTGTTCGCGCTCGTCGAGCGCGTGTTCGATCAGGACTTCGGCGTGCGCGCCTCGGCGATCGAAGCACTCGCCGGTTATCCGGTGCAGGAGCTCGGCCAGGCGCTCGCACGGGCGAGGCGCGCGGTGCACTCGACCGATCCCGAAGTCGTCGCGGCCGCGACCTCGGCGCTCGTCGCACTCGGCGATGTCGAGGCGATCCCCGATCTCATGGGCGGCGTCGAGCGCAGCGATCGCGGCGGCGAGCACACGCGCAAAGCGCTGATCGCGTTGACCGCGCAAGACTTCGGCCCGCACGAGCGCAAGTGGCAGAAGTGGTACGAGGGCGCGCGGCGCCGTCACCGCGTCGAGTGGCTGATCGAAGGCCTGAGCCACAAAGAGGATGCGATCCGCGAAGGCGCGATCAACGATCTGCGGCGACTCACCGGCGAGTATTTCGGCTACCACCACGACCTGCCGCGGCGCGAGCGCGAGATCTCCGCCGAGCGCTGGGGCCGGTGGTGGCGCGAGTCGGGGCAGCGCCGGTTCGAGCATCGCGAGGACGAGCGCCATCGCCCGACCGCGATCTTGCCATCGCGGAATCACGACTAGCGCGGCGCCTGACGGAATGAGAGCTGCAATCGCAATCTCGGTGCTCCTGATCGCATGCCACGGCGATGCGGACGCGAAGCAGGAGGCGGCCGCGAGTCGGCGCGTCCAGCTCGTCTATGACATCGATCTCGACCTCGTGGTCAACGACTTGGCCGCAGAGGCGCGGCGCGATCTCGCAGCCGATCTCGGTGCGTCCGCGAAGTCGATCGCGATCTCCGCGACCGGCGAGGTCGAGGTCACGCCGAGCGATCCGACGAAGCAACTCGAGATCCACGACGAGATCGAACGCTCGTACCGCGACCAGGCCACGTGGCGCACGTGTGACCGGAGCGCGGTCGCGTTGTGCTTCGAGATGTCGGACTCGGTCGTGACCGCCGCGAAGAGAGCCGCGCTCGCCCGGGCGGTGACGACCATCCAGAAGCGGCTGGTGGCGAGCAAGCTGGACGGCGTGACCGTGATCGCGAAAGGGCAGCAGATCGTCGTCGAGCTACCGGTGGTCGAGGCTGCGGTGCTCGAAGGGATGCGATCGATGATCGCGAAGAAGGGCGGGGTCGAGCTCAAGGTCGTCGACGATGGCTCGGACTACATGCGGCGCTTGTTCGCTCACGTCGCCGGCGATCCGCAGACCGGAGCCGCGGCCGATCGGTCGGCGACTGCCGCGGGGGTCCGTGCCGAGGTCGAGACGTGGAGCCCGGACATCGGGCCGTCCCACACCGACTACTATCTGGTCGCCGGCGACAAGCGCGCGATCGAGCGCTACGTCGCGGAGCTCGGTGCGGCCGACCCGACGTTCGAGGTCCCCGATGATCGCGAGCTCGGATACGAGCGGATCGAGCCGAAGAAACCGGGCGATCCGGTCAAGGTGCGCAGCTACTATCTCGAGCGCGCGGCATCGCTGGACGGGAGCGCGATCGCGAAGGCGCAGGTCGCGTTCGATCCGGTCACCAATCGACCGACCGTCTCGGTCGAGCTCGGGCGCAAGGGCGCGCGTGACTTCGCCGAGCTCACGACGCGGATCGCGGGAAAGAAGCTCGCGACGGTGGTCGATGGCATGGTCGCGAGCGCTCCGGTCGTCATGGGCCCGATCCGCGGTGGTCGCCTATCGATCACGATGGGCGGAGCGGATCCGGCCGCGATGCAGCGAGCGGCGACCGATCTCGTGGCCGTGCTCGAGAGCGGCGCGTTGCCGGCGCCGCTGCGGCTCGCTTCGCAGCGCCTCGTGCCCTGAGCTCAGCGCTTCGCGATCGTGATCGCGTTCTCCGGGCACGCGACGACGCACATCCCGCACGCGTGGCACGCATCGGCGTTTGGCGTGTACGCGGTCTTCTTGCCGTGCGCGCGACTCTTGAGCTTGCCGATCAGCGATAACTTCGCGTAGTCGGCGTCGGCGATCCGGCCGACCTCGAACACGTGGTACGGACACACCGCGACGCAATCGGCCTTGCCCTCGCACTTGTTGCGATCGACGACGACCTGCCAGCTGCCCGGTTCGGCGCGGCAGTCGTCCCCAGGGCGTGCCGGGTCGCGTGCGGCGCGGCGTGCTTTGTCGGGGTCGAGCGAGTCGGGTTGCGCCATGCCACCGAGCGTGCCCCACGGGACGTGCACCGAGTGTTGCGCGATCGCGAAGTTTCCTTACTTCAGCGCGGTGACGGCCGGGGCGGGCTCGGCAGCTTCGGGACGATCGAGGATCAGCGAGCTCATCGCGCCGCCGTTGTTGGCGCGCACGTACGCCACGAACGTGAAGTGGTTCACGCCGGGATGCTTGGGCTCGACGTGGTAGATGAACAAGCGCTCGGCGCCGGGAGCGAGAGCGTCGTTATCCGCGTCATCGGAGTCGGTCGCGTCGGGCTGCGCGATCTGTCCGATGCTGTAAGCGGGGTCGGTGTCGTTCGTGAGCTGCGGCACCAGATCGAGGCCTTCCATGCCGAACAGCCGCTGGCCGACATCGGGGTAGAGGTTCGACAGCGGCTTCTTCGTCGTGTTCTTGATCCGCAACGCCACGGTGAACGGGCCCTCGCTCGGGATCGACGCGGGCGGCTCGAGCGTGGCGTTGAACGAGTTGCCGCTCCAAGTCGCCAGCCCGATCACCGCGGCCGCGTTGTCGTCCTTGTGATGGCCGTGCTGGCTGACGTGAAAGTCGATCCACTCGAGGTTGCCGAGCGGCGCCGCGTGCTTGCCGAGCTTGAAGCTAGCGATCGCCGGCGGGCCGCCGCCTGGTTGCGCGTGCAGCTTGATCGTCTTGTCGCCGACGTGCATCGGCGGGTTCTGGACGCGTTCGCCGCCGTAGCCCATGTCTTGCAGCGCCGTGACGTCGACGGTGACATCGTGCGCGGTGTCGGCGGTCGCGACCAAGGTCACCGTCGCGGTGTCGCCAGAGCGCATCGCACCGCGGTCGAGATCGACGGTGACCGTGGCGTCGTCGAGCTCGAGGGTTTGGCGCTCGGGGCGCAACGCGGGGCCGTCGGACTGGATGTCCGCATCGAGCGCGCGCCATCCAGCGGGCACCGCGATCGCGACGGTGACGAGGAACGCGCTCAGCGCGATATGCCGGGACATGGCCGGGCAACGCGCGACGATCGGCGGCTATTGCGCGAACCGAGCGAGCACGTTCACCAGGCAGCCAAGTGAGCCGTTCAACCGGAAGATCGGCGAGACATCGATCGGATGAACCTCGAAGCCCTGGGCCTCGTAGAACTGGATCGCGGCGGCGTCGAGCGCGGGCAGCGCGTAGGTCGGGAGATAGACGACACGCCGGTCACCGTGGCGATCGAACAGCGCGTTCGTATACGTGACGAACGAGCCGCCGCCCGCGAGGACGAGCGCCGGCACGCGCACGACGTGGAAGCCGCGCGCGGCGAGGAGCGCGGCGGCGTGATCGAACCTCCGCGCTTGCAAATCGACATCGTCGAGCGCGAGCTCGGGCGGCGGTGTGCCGAGCAGGCGCATGCCCGCGCGCACGTCGCCGACGGCGATCGTGTGGTCGTCGAGCGGCATCATGTACATCATGATGTGGTGGCGCGGCACATCGCCGACCTCATCGCCGAGCCACACGATCTCTTGCGCGAATCGACGGTGGAGCTCGCGCTCGAGCGACGCGCGATCGGCGTCACCGCGACCGGCGTTGCGCGCGGTCAGGTTGACGTCGGCGAAGACGTAGCGCGGCGTCGCAGCGAGGTCGCCGCCTTCGAACGCGATGTTCGCGATGAGCGGCTCGTGGCCGTAGAGCGCGCGTGCGATCGCGTACGGCGATTCGGCGTCGCCGGCGCGCGAGGCGAACGGCGTCTCGACTTTCGGCGGCGCGAGGATGTTGCCACCGCCGTCGTCGTCGACCAGCGCGGCGTAGCGGTCGCGCGACCACGTCGTGATCGGACGGCCGACGAGCACCGCGCGCAGCCGTTCGAGATGCGGAGTGCCGACCGCGCGCAGCTCCGCGAGCAAGCGCTGGAAGTCTCCGGCCGCGGCGACCTCGACGTCGACCTCGACCTGCGCCGGCAGCGCCGCGAACAGTTGGCGCCACACGCCGAGCGCGACCGGATCGGCACTCGGCGCGTAGTGAATCGCGATCCTGCGCAACGCCGTGCTCGGATCCTCGGCGACGAGCCGAGTCGAGACTCGCGCGTTGCCGCGCGCGAGCCCGACGAGGACGACGAACGCGGCGCTCGCGAGCAGGCCCGCGCCGACGCCGCCGAGGAGCTTGCGAAGCACGTCGAGGTAACGCCGGTGGGCTGCGCGGTATTCGTGGACGTGCACGTGATCAAGTGGAGGTGATTGTGCCGAACGCTGAAGTGGCAGATCCGCAGCCCGAGTTGGTTGAACGCCGAGACCTGCAGCGCCTTACGGATCGCGCGGTAGGCCGTCTCGGTGCGCAGCGCGGCGACCGCCGCGGCCACGCGCAGTGTGATGTGGAGCGGCTTGGTCGGATCGAGCTCGGCACGTCGCACGTGCGTGACACCGGCGCGCGACCCCCGCTGCGTGCGCCGGCCTGTGGACGATGCCGCTCGCGCGGACAGCCGCTCGCGCCGCCGATCGAGGTCCTCGCCATCGACCGTCCGCGGCTGAGCTCGCTCACTTGGACGGCTGCGCCGCGATCGATCGCGATGAGCGCGACGCGATGGAGGTAGCGGCGCACCCGTCCACATCGCGCCACAGGCTCTGCCACCAAGACCTCGTCTTCCATTCGTCGATCATTCAAATCGATCCATGGAACCACCATCGTGGCGTCAGGGGTTGTTCGGATTGTGAGCGACCGGGCGCGACGGACACTTCGAGCGCAGTCGGGCACCGCCTAAGGTGAGTCCGCGCGTCACATCGAAGATGTGACGAATCATGAGACGTGGACGTCCACGATCGGATCTCTCCTACGAAGCCAGCGCCCGTCGGGCCCGCAGCCGCAGCACCCAATCCGTGCCAAACGGCGCGATCCCGATCTTGTCGGCGATGCCCTCGAGCCGCTCCGCAACGGACGCATCCCGGCACACCGCGGCCGACAGCGCGATCACGCCGGGCTCGGTCGCGGCTGCCATCGCGAGCACGTGCTCGACGTTCTGGCCGAAGTAGTCGAGCCGCCCACCTTGGGTCAGTGCCATCACCGGCCCGCGGTGGATCGCGAGGCTGCACGCGACGCTGTCGGTCAGCGGATTTCGCCCCAGCGCCGGCGGCAGCGCGAGCGCGAAGTCGGTCGCCGCGCCGGCGCGCTCGAACGCGGCGATCGCGAGGCCGCCGAACGTCTTGATCAGCGAGCCGCCGTAATCGCGTGCGAGCTGCGACACCTGCTCGAAGAACTGGGCCGCGACCGGGAACGCCTTCGCGTCGCCGAGCTCGTCGAACAACGTACGCGCATCGGTGATCTGCGCGACGACGAGCGTCGCTTGCGTCACCGCCATCAAGCGGCCAGGCGCGAGCGCCTGATCGGGGAACAGGTCGCGGAACGACGCGCACGCGATCACGCGCGCCGCTGACAAGGCATGCGCGCGGTCGCCGGCTCGCTCGACGCGCACGAGCACCTCGCGCGACGTCGGGTTGACGAGCGTCAGCAGCTGATCACCCACGGTCAGCGCCGGGACGTCGCTGCGTTCGCCGAGCACGATATCGATCCGCCGCACGCCGCCGGACGCGGTGACGCGCAGCTCGTGGGTGCGCGGCAGCTGCGGGCTGCGCAGCAGGTAGAAGCCGGTCGCGAGCGACAACGGCAAAGCGAAGCGCTCGCCCGGACCGAGCCGGACCTGCGCGGCGACGTGCGGAAAGTGCGCCGGGCCACCGATGCAATACGTCCGGGTCTCGACGTCGCGCACCTCGGACGACGCGCGAAACGCGAGCTCGATCGATCGCGAGAAGTCGACCTGGAAGCCGAGGTTGCAGGTCTTGCACGAGCCGTGTTCCTCGATCTTCGCCATCGAATCGACGATCGTCGACGGGATCCGACACGACGGGCAGATCACGTCCCACACCATCGACAGCGTGCCGAGCTTCGCCGAGTACAGGCACGCGTCGATCATCGGCTCCTCGGCGACGCCGAACTTCTCCGCGAGCTCGAGCGGCCGGATCCGCGCGACGTCCTGGTCCGACGCGCGCCCCAAGAACGAGCTCAGCGCGGTCACCGCTTCGACCGGCACGCCGGCGGCGAGCAGCTGATCGGAGACTTGCTGCAGGCGCGCTTCGGCTTCGGGGGCGAGCACGACCTCGGGATCGATGGGGTCGATCTCCGGCCGTGGCCCCGCCGCCAGCACGCGGTCGAGCCGGCGATACACGCGATCGAGCCGCCGGCGATAGCGCACGCCGATCTCGAATCGCGACATGAACCGCGCGAGCCATCCGCGCGGCTCGATCCGGACGGTGTTGCGCAGGCGCGTACCGCCGCCGGGGAGTCGCTCGAGCTGGACGTCGGCGACGTACCACCGCAACACGCCCTTATCGAACACGCGCAACACGACGTGCCGGCTGCCCTCGATCCATTCGTACGGATGCTCGCGCCATTGCAGCGACAGGCCGGCGACCCGCTGCTTGCCGGTGGCGGCGGGCGCGACACCGGCCGCGACTCCGATCGACTCGACCTCGAACCGGACCGGGGCCAGGCCGGTCGCGCGATTCATCTTCTCGGTGTTCGACACGAACGGCCACAGCGCCTCCGGCGAGGCCTCGAGCTCCCACTCGAACACGAACGATCGCACCGATTTCTCGCGGTGCACCGGTGGCGCCGGGTGCGCGGCGATCAACGCGGCGGTGCCATCGCACAGCGCCTCGAGCTCGGCGAGCAGCTCGGCGGCGTCTTGCGGGCGCTGCTTCGGATCTTTCTCGAGACAGCGCGCGATCAGGTCCGCGACCGCCGGGCTGACCTCGGGCACGACCGTATCGAGCCTGGGCGCCGGCTCGCTCAGGTGCTTGAGGATCACGCCCATCTGGTTGTCGTCCTCGACGACGAACGGCGGCCGGCCCGCGATCAGCGCGAACAAGCAGCAGCCGAGCGCATAGACATCGGTCGCGGGCGTGACGAGCGCGCCCTGACATTGCTCCGGCGCCATGTACTCCGGCGTGCCGAGCACCGCACCTTCGCGCGTCGCGCCCTCGGGTGCCTGGTGCTCGACGAGCCGCGCGATGCCGAAGTCACCGAGCTTGACGATCTGGCCGATCGGCTCGGTCTCGAGCTCGAGGCCGTCGCGCACGAACATCACGTTCTCGGGTTTGACGTCGCGATGGACGATCCCGAGGCGATGCGGCTCGGCGAGCGCGCGGCAGGTATCGGCGACGATCGACAGCGCCAACCGCTCGGGCAATCGGCCGAGCCGGCGCAACGCCGCCGACACGCTGCCACCGGCGACGAGCTCGAGCACGAGGTAGTGCAGCCCGCGATCCTCGTTGAGATCGACGAAGTTCGAGATGAACGGGCTGCCGACGCGGGCGAGCACGCGCGCCTCCTTGCGAAACCGATGCAGGAGCTCGTCATCCGCCGCGATCTCCGGCTTCAACAACTTGATCGCGACATCGGGCCCACCGGTCGTGTCGTGCGCCGCCCACACATCGCCCATCGCGCCCGAGCCGAGCTGGCGCGACAGCTCGAAGCGGCCGAGCCGCAGGCCCATGCCCGGGCGCGCGCTGCGTACGACGTCGTCGAGATCGGGCTGCGTGATCGCCGGGCGGCGCGCGACCTCGCCGATCTGGTCCGCGAGGTCGGTCGCGAGCTGGTGCGCGCTCGGGCGCTCGTCGGGCTCGGCTGCGCACGCGCGCTTGATCGCATCGCGCAGGCCGGCGCTCGGCTCGCGACCGGCCGACGTCGCGAACAGCTCGGCGAGCGCACCGATCGCGAACACGTCGGATGCCGCATCGGCGGGCGCACCGGCGGCGACCTCCGGTGCGACACAGCGCGCAGCCCAGGCGTGACGCGTCGAGCGCGTGGCGAGCCCGGTGAGCTCGAACCGCGGACGATCTCCGGCGCCGACGTGCACCGACCATGGATGCAGCGAGCCGTGCGCGAGCGCGAGGTGATGAGCGGCCGCGACCGCGCCGGCGAGCGACGCCAGGATCTGCAACGCGCGATCGAGATTGCACCCGGCCTGATCGACGAGCTCGGCCAGCGGCGGAGCACTGTCACCGTCGAGCACGACGGTCGGTGGCGCTGGCTCGAGCCCGAGCACGCCGCGCACGGCGGGTCGATCGATCGCGGCGATCGCGCGCAACCGCGCTTCGAGCAGCTTCCACCGCGGCGACTCGGGGCCAAACGTCAGCTCGACGAGCTCGACCAGGCGATCGCCATCACGCGCGAGCACCGCGGTGCCATCGGGACCGACGCCGAGCTGCGCTAACGGCGTGCGACCGTGCTGAGCCGGCGTCGCGAACAACGCAGGCATGGTCTGGTCGACCTGTCCCACGTGCCCAGCATAGGGCATTGCACGGCTTCGCGCCCTAACGTGCCACGGCGAGCTCGACGTCGACCGCGGCGGCCCCGGCATCGGTGCGCAGCACGACCTTGACCGCGCGAGCCTTGCCGCGCGTCGCGAGCCGATCCGCGAGCGCTTCGCGGGCTCGCTCGAGCCGATCGGCGAGCAGCGTATCGCCCGGCGCTAGCGTGACGACACCGGCGGCCTTCGCGGTCGCGCCGGTCACTTCGACCGAGCGGACGTGGAACACCGGGCCCTGCGCGATCGAGTACGTCACGAACGCGCCGCCGGCGGTGCCGAACGTGATCTCCGCCGGCTGAACCTTCGCGGTCAGGTAGCCGCGCGCTTGCAGCGCCGCCTCGAGCGCCGAGCGATCCCGTTCGAGCTTGTCGGTGTCGACTTCGTCACCGACATGGGTCGACAGCGTCGCGCGCAGCGCGATGACCGGCAGGCCGTGACCGTCGAGCGCGATGCTCTCGATCTCCTGTGCCTTCGGAGCGGCCGCGGGGCCTGCCGAAGCGTCGCTCACCGATAACTGGCGCACGATGCCCCACGAGCCGATGCCGGCGACGGTGACGAGCGCGAGGGCAGCGATGCGCACCTCGACGGGAATTGCAACCGCGGGACCAGGGCGCGATCGACCAAGATCGCCGCCAACCCCGTGATCAGTGGCTGGTTTGGAAGCGGTCCGATCGTGACCGGCCCATCACATGTAGTCGATCGGATACTTCGCGGTCGAGCCGTCGAGGCCGGACGGTCTTCAGTTGATCGGTGCGGTCGCGACGTTGCCGAACCGATCGGTGACCTTCACCATCGCCGAGCTCGCGTGATCCGGGACGATCACGGCGCCGTTCGCGTCGGTCGTGCCTGCGCTGGAGATCAGCGTGCCGCCGCCGGCGTCGAGCAGCGTGACGGTCACCGCCTGGGTGCGCAGCGGCACCGGATCATTCGACATGAGCGTCATGTCCATCAGGCGCCAGCCCTTCGGCGCGTGCCACGACACGTTGGCCTGGACGTTGCCGCCGACGCGCGCGCCGACCGCCTCGAGCCCACCGGCGACGACCGCGAACGGCTGGCTGTCGATCGACCAGCCCTTGCCGTCGACGTGAAAGCGATAGTTGCCGAGCGGCAAGCCGCCGCGATCGTCGAGCGTGTCGAGGCCGTCCTCGCCGAGCCACGGCACCGCCTGCCACTCGACCGTCCAGTAGTGCGTCTGCGGTCCGGAGGTGCGTTGCAGCGGCGCGGGCGTATACGCCACGGCGAGCTCGGCATCGTCGACGATCCGGCCGCTGTGTCGGGTCGCCGCGACGTACGTGCCCGAGCCCGCAGGCGTCTCCACTTCGAGCGTGACGTGCGGCGTCTGCGCCGACGGGTCATCGCCGATCCACACGAACGTCGCGATCCCGGAGACGCGCGGGATCGTCGCAGCGGGCTGCGCTTGTGCCGGCGTGCCGGTGCGCATCCAGATTCCGGCCGGCACCGTCGCTGGCACCGTGCCCGCCATCGGCGCGGGGTCGTCGATCGCGAACGTGTCGGTCGTGGTGACCGTCGCGAGCTTCGTCGTACCGTCGACCGTGCCGTCTTGATGCGTATCGCTCAGCGCGAGTGGCATCAGCGCGAGCAGCTTCTCGGCGACCATCTCCGCTTCGAGCGGACCGCCGAACGAGACGCTCGGCTCGTAGCCGCCGAGCAACCAGTCTTCGGGCCGCAACATGTAGCCGCCGTGGCCCTGAGCATAGCCGACGAGGATCGTGTGATCGGCCGCGATCGGCGAGCCCGCCATCAGATAGTCCTTGAGCAAGACGCTGAGCTCGCCGGGGATCGTGCCGATCAAGTAGTCCCCGATGCGCAGCGCCGAGATCGTGCTGCGCGTCGTTTCGCACACCGGGTGCGTCTCGTCGACGCCGAAGTCGATGTTGAAGATCGGGCCGAGGATCGAGCCGGCGACGTCGAGCCGCAAGCACGAGCCGTACGGCGAGATCGTCTCGGTTCCGGGAATCGCCGCGGCCGGGAACATCGGCTCGCCGGTCTCGCACAGTGCAGCGCCGACCGGCGCGTCGTACTCGTCGATCGGCGAGATGATCGCGCCGGTGTCGTCGTAGACCTGGCCATCGGGAGTCTTCGCGAGGTCGAACGGCGCGTACGCGAGCGCGCCGCCGCGGATCGTGAACGTCGCCGGGTCGGGGCCGGTGTCGATCGACCGCGACAACATCGACAGCGGGAGCGATGTCACCATCGCGGTGCCGGCGCCGTTATAGGCCGCCATCATCGTCGCGAGCGCGGCGCGGCCGTTGCCTTCTTCGACCGCCCAAGGCAAGCACGGATCGCCGGCCGCGCCCGGCTTGACCGCGCAGTCGATCCCGCCGTGACCGACCGGCGAGACGTCACCGCCCGCGCTCTGCAGCCGCATCACGACCATCTGCGAGCTGAATTGCTCCTCGAACACGCGCTCGATCGCGCCGGGCGCATCGGTCGACGCGAGCGGGTTCGTCTCGTCCTCGAGCGTGCCGTGCATGCCGAAGATCGGGATCGCCGCGATCGGCGCACCGCCGACCGTGTCGAGTCGGATCATGAAGAAGTGATCATCCTTGCGATGGCCGCCGGGCAGATTGTCGTTCTCGGGGCGGCGATCGCGCGTGATCTGATCGGTCGGATCGAAGTTGTCGTCGTAGAAGAACCCGATCTGCGCCGGCTGCATCGCGGCGAGCGCATCTTGGGCGGCGCCGACCGCGCCGGCGAGCATTCGATCGTAGACCAGCTGGCGAAACTCGCCGGACCCGAGCTTGAGCGGGCCGTGGCCGGTGAACTGCGCCCAGGCCGAGTGGCTGTGCGATGCCGACAGGATCACCTTGCCGGCGAACTGCGGTCCGAGCTTCTGCTCGAGATCGAACAGCATGCCCTCGTAGACGAAGATCATGTCGATGTTGACGATCACGACCGTCTCGCCGCCCGCCGACAACGCGACCGCCTTCGCGCGCGGCGCCGCGAGCCGACCGATCGACGGGTTGAACGTGCCGCTGATGTCGACCTTGCGCGCGTCGACGACGCCGGCCGAGCCGAGGAATCCCGCCCGCGCGGTGTAGCCACCGAGCGCGGTGCCGACCGGGACATCGAGCACACGCTCGGCCGCACCCGCTTGCAGCGCACCGGCGGCGACCGCGGTGCCCGCGTTCGCGGTCGGCGTCATCGGCTGGTAGTTGCACAGCTCGGTGGTCACGACCGGCATCGCATCCGGTGCTGGCGTGCTGTGACCACTGCAGCCAGAGGCCAACGCGACGACGAACGCGAAACGAGCGGCACGCATGCGGCGTATGTAACACGGCTGTTGCTGCCGATTACGAGTGATCTAACCCACGCAACATCGCGTCGCGCACCGCGTCGTAGCTCGCGGGCAGCTCGATCGGGGCGTTGCGGTACTTGCCGGCCGGGACCTCGGCGAGCGTGCCGTCGTGATAGCCGATCTTGAAGTCTGCGAACTTGAGGCCGCTCGCGGTCGAGATCACGACGACCCGATGGTCGCGGGTCACCACGCCCCGCGCCGCCAGCTTCGCGAGCGCGGCGAGGGCGACGCCGGTGTGAGGGCAGGTGAACAGGCCGCCGCGATCGGCGAGCGCGGAGGCATCGGCGAGCTCGGCCTCACTCGCGATCTCGACGACGCCATCGTACGCCTCGAGCACGCGCACCGCCTTCGCGAAGCTCACCGGGTTGCCGATCTGGATCGCGGACGCGAGCGTCGGTTTCGCGACCACGCGCTCGAGCGCCGCCCAGCCCGCGCGGTAGCTCGCGTACAGCGGGCTCGCGTTCGCGGCTTGCGCGACGCAGATCCTCGGCCGGCGCGCGACCAGCCCGAGCTCGAGCAACAGGTCGAACCCGGCGCCGAGCGCCGAGACGTTGCCGAGGTTGCCACCGGGGATCACGACCCAATCGGGCACGTCCCAGCCGAGCTGTTGCGCGATCTCGATCGCGACCGTCTTCTGGCCCTCGACGCGCAGCGAGTTCATCGAGTTCGCGAGGTAGACGCCGTCGCGATCGGCGAGCTGCTGGACGATCGCCATGCAGCCGTCGAAGTCGCTATCGATCGCGAGCACGAGCGCGCCCGTCGCGAGCGGTTGCACGAGCTGCGCCGTCGAGATCTTACCGCGCGGCAGGATCACGACCGCCGGGATCCGGGCGGCGGCGGCATACGCGGCGAGCGCGGCGGACGTATCGCCGGTCGAGGCGCACGCGACCGCGCGGATCGGTTTGCCGTGCGCGATCATCTGGTTGACCATCGACACCAGCACGGTCATCCCGAGATCTTTGAACGAGCCGGTGTGCGAGGTGCCGCACTGCTTGATCCGGACGTCGCCGAGGCCGAGCGCGCGGGCGTAGGCCGGCGTGCGCATCAAGTGCGTACCGCCTTCGGCCATCGACACGATGTGCTCGCGCGAGAGGCCGGGCGCGACCCACTCGTGCTTGCCCCACACGCCCGAGCTATATGGCTCCTCGATCGCGTGCCAGCGCTCGGCGAACAGCTGCTTCCACGCGTCGGCGGAGCGAGTGCGCAAGGCCGCGATGTCGTGAGCGACCTCGAGCAGGCCGCCGCACGTCGGGCAGCGATAGATCACCTGGTCGAGCGGAAACGTGCCGGAGCAGCCCGAGGCGCAGCGGAAGTGCGCGGAGAACGTCGTCACGGTTTCGGCTTCGCCTTGATGATGACTTGGTTGTCTTTGACGACGACCGAGAAGTCGACGCCCTTGGCTTTGTACTGCTCCATGATTCGCGGCGCTTGCGCGTTGATCGTCTTCAACAGCTTGCCGTAACCGCCCGGGCCGACGTTTTCGCCGAGCATCTCCTTGGCCTTGACGTACTTCGTGTACAGCGCATTGACGTCGGCGTCGGTCATCCCGGGCGGCGGCCTGCTCTGCCCGGGTTGCGTGGCGGCGCGCGGCGCGACCGGCCGCGGCGTCGCGGTTTGGATCGGCGTTGGCCCGGCTGTCGGCGCCGGGCTTTGAGCGCGCGCATGAACCGGCGGGGCCGGTTTCGGCGTCGCGGTCACGATCGGTGCAGACGCCGCGCGCGGTGCGGCGACCGGCGGTGCGGACGGTGCGCGCGGCGCGGCGACCGGCGGTGCGGTCGCGGGTCGCGGCGGTGCGGTCGCGGGTCGTGGCGGTGCTACGACCGGGACGTTCGGCACCTTCGTCGGTGCGGTCGGCGCCTTGAGGAACGGCCCGGCCAGCTGCTCGACTTGCAACGGCGCGCGAGCGGCGGCTGCTCCGGGCGCGATCGGCACGGGCTTCGTCGCCTGCGATGGCATGCGCGCGGGTGTGGGCACGCCCGGTTTCGCGATCGCCGGGATGCCGCCGCTCGGGCGCGCCGGTGGTGGCACGGTCGGGCGTTTCACCGGCGCGGGCGGGGCTGGCGGCGCGCTCGGCGCGCGGGTAACGGGCGGTGGCGGGGCGGGCGCTTCTTCGATCTCGGCGAAGAACTTCTCGAGATCGATCTCGCCGTCGGCGTCGTCGAGTCGGATCGCACCACGCACATCGCGGACATCGCGGGGCGGCACCGGCGCGTGGATCTCGACCGGGCTGTCGTCGGACAGATCGACATCGACGTCCGCCGCGACGTCGGCGCCACGGCGCTGTGCGATCGCCAGGGCTTGTTCGCGATCGCGCAAGACTTGATCGCGCATCCGCTTCGGCATCGCCGCGAGGATCTCGTCCGGGATGTCGTCACCGGTGCGCGCCGCTTGCCGGCCGACCTTCGACAGGTTGCGAAAATACGTCCCGTTCTCGATCTGGCGCAGCGTCCGTCGCCAGTACGAGTTGTACGAACCGAACTTCTGTTGCAGCGTCGCGAGCCGGTAGCGCAAGCCGGTGTTGCGAATCGACAGCTGCGTGAGGTCGCGCAGCTTGCGCTCGATATCGGTGTGCAGGAACGCCGGAGCTTGCTTCTGGATGCCCAAGAAGTACTGCTCGTACAACGTCTTGAGCCGATCGAGGTTCGTCGCGGCGAGATCGAGCAGCTCCTCGATCTGCTCGGATGTGACCATCTGGTCCTGCGCCGACTTCGAAGCCACCTGCTGCGAGGATACCAGGTCTGCTATGACCGGGGCCGCGGATGTCGGTCCTGTACACCCTCGTGCTCGTCGGCGTGCTCGTGCTGATCCACGAGCTCGGCCACTTCGCGGTCGCGAAGCTGCTCGACGTCAAGGTGCTGCGGTTCTCGCTCGGCTACGGCCGCCCGCTCGTCCGGGTCAAGCTCGGCGAGACCGAGTACCAGATCGGCGTGTTTCCGATCGGCGGCTACGTCCGGATCATGGGCATCGAAGGCGAAGGCGAGTCGGTCGACAAGCGCGACGCCGGCCGCAGCTTTGCGAGTCGGCCGTTGTGGCAGCGGCTCGCGATCGTGTTCGCGGGTCCGGCCGCGAACTTGTTACTCCCCGTCGTGATCTACTTCGCGTTCTTCGCGGGCCACACCTCGCTGCCCGCCGCGGTGATCGGCGACGTGCGTGACAATGGTGTCGCCGCGCGCGCGGGGCTCGAGCCGGGCGATCGCGTGCTCGAGATCGATGGCCGCGCGGTGCGCTACTTCGAAGACATCGAGCGAATCGTGCAGAGCTCGCCGGGCAAGGAGCTCCACATCCGCGTGCAGCGCGGCAGCAAGGTGTTCGAGCGTTACGTCACGCCGATCGAACAGACGGTGTGGAGCAAGGAGCGCGACGGCACGATGACTCGGCAGGGTTGGGTCGGCATCTGGCACGCGCCGTTCGTGCCGCTTGTCGGCGTGATCGATTCGCAATCCCCCGCCGCTCGCGCCGGCCTGCGCACGAACGATCTGCTGATCAGCATCGACGGGGAGCCGGTGCGCAACTGGAGCGACGTCGCCCATCACCTCGGCAAGCTCGCGCGGCGCAGCAGCATCGTGTACTTCCGCGGCACCGGAGTTCCCGGCGTGCCCGCGATCGAGCTGCTCGCGCCCGGCTTCGCCGATCTCGTCCCGGAGACGCGAGTCGACGGCGCGCTCAAGCGCGTCACGTACACCGGGCTCGAGCACGCCGAGATGTTCGTCGCTCATGTCGAGCCAGGCTCGGCGGCCGAGAGCGCTGGCATCAAGGTCGGCGATCTGATCGTCGCGCTCGACGATCGCCCGATGGAGCACTGGCTCGATCTCGATCAGGCGCTGCAAGCCGAGCCGACCAAGACGTTCAAGTTGACGTGGAAGCGCGCGTCGGCCGGCGGCACGACCGAGACGATCACCGCCGACGTCACCCAACAGTGGAAACAAGGCCTCGACGACTACGATCACACCGTGACTCGCCTCGTGTTCGGTGCGCGCAACGACGTCGATCGCGGCACCGGCGTGATGACGCCGATCGACGGCCGGATCGGCTACGCGTTCTCGAAGTCGCTCGAGCAGACCGGCGAGACGATCTCGACGATGGTCAGCGGCTTCTTCCAGATCCTCGGCGGCGACACGCCCAGCGATGCGCTCGGCGGCCCGCTGATGATGTATCGCGTGGCGTCGGTGTCGGGCAGCCAAGGCTGGGACAGCTTCATGCGGCTGCTCGCGTTGATCAGCATCAACCTGGGTCTCATCAACTTGTTGCCGATTCCGATGCTCGACGGCGGCCATCTGTTGGTGTTCGGGCTCGAGAGCGTGCGCCGCCGGCCGCTCTCGGCGAAGACGCGCGGCCGGATCCAGCTCGCCGGCTTGGTCGCGATCGGCCTCATCACGATCCTCGCGCTGCGCAATGACTTGGTGCGCTTCGTGTGGCGATGATCGTCCTCGGGATCGATACGGCGACGCCGACGACCAGCGTCGCGCTCGTGCATGCCGACGATGGCCGGATCATCGCGGCGACCTCGAGCACGGCGCGCGGCCAGGCCGCCGAGATCCTCACGCTGATCGACGGCCTGTGCACGGCGGCCGGGGTTCGCCCGAGCGAGCTCGGCGCGGTCGCGGTCGGCGCGGGCCCGGGCTCGTTCACCGGCCTGCGGATCGGGATGGCGACGGCCAAGGGCATCGCGTTCGCGGCGGGCTCCCCGCTGTGGACCGTGTCGTCGCTCGCGGCGGTCGCACACGGCGTCGCCGGCGGGCTCGTGATCGCGCTGATCGACGCGCGGCGAGGCGAGTACTACGTCGGGGCGTTTCGCGCGGGAGTCGCGGTCGCGGCCGAAGCGGCGCTGCCTCCGGATCGGATCGCCGAGTACACCGCAGCAGCCCGGAGCGATGCCGAGCCCGTCGCCTATGTCGGCGCGGAGGCACTCGTCGCGAGCTTGCCAGGCATGATCGCACGCACACCGTCGGCGGCCAGCGTCGCGCAGCTCGGGCTCGTGGGCGCTCGCCTCGATGTCGTCGCGACCGCGGCACCGAGCTACGTTCGCCCCGCCGAAGCCGAGCTCAAGTACCCCGACGGTGTGCCGGGGGCGTTGCGCAGGCGTTGACGCGTTGCCGCGCGGGCGTCCGCGATCTATCGTTGGGGTACCTGCCAGGAGGACGCGTGAACCAGCCCGAGCCCGAGAAGCAAGCGTTGCTAGCCGAGCTGACTGCCGAACATCGTCGGCTCGATGACGAGCTCAGACAACTCGAGAAGCGCCGGGCGCTGACCCCGACCGAACAACTGGAAGTCTCGCGCCTCAAGAAGCAGAAGCTGCTGACCAAAGATCGGATCACGCGGTTGACGTGACGTGCTGACTCCCGAGCAGATCGAGACGATGCGGGCGATCGGCCTGCGCCTCGATCGCAGCGGGACGTTCTGGCAGGACGCCGCCCCGGTCACCCACGCGCGGTTGCGCCGAGCGTTGCTGCGTTGGCTCGATGTCCGCGACGACGGCCGCGACATCGTCCGGCTCGACGACAAACGCTACGCCTACGTCGAGATCGAAGATGCTCACCTGCGGGCGACCTCGGCCCGGTGGGACGGCGATCGCTGCTTCGTGTGCTGGGACGACGACGAGGAGCTCGAGCTCGACTACGGCTCGCTCCGCCAGGCGAGCGACCACGCGTTGTACTGCCGTGTGCGCAAGCTGCGCGGGCGCATCGCCGGGCCGGCGTATCACGCGGTCGCCGAGCGCATCGTGGAGGTCCCCGCCGGATTCGAGCTCGCGGCCGCCGGCCAGCGCTGGCCGATCCTCGACGCGGCGTAGGTCCGGCTCGAATAACCGGGTCTCGGCGCGCGTTACCGCGTCATGCGGTTGGCCATCTTGCCGTTTCTGCTCGCGAGCTCGGTCGCGATCGCCGGCGCAGGCCGCGTTGCGTGCCCGACCGGCGCAAACCTCGAACAAGTGGCGCGTACCGCGTGGAAGGTCAACAGCGGCGAGGTCTTCCCCGAGTGCTACGCGCTCACCGCCGGCGAGCCGTTGTGGCTGGTCGTCGGCTATCTCGCGATGCCGAATGGCGCGTCCACCAATGTCGGGCTCGCGAGCACGCTCGTCGCACCGA
Source organism: uncultured delta proteobacterium (assembly GCA_963848295.1). Lineage (GTDB taxonomy): Bacteria > Myxococcota_A > Polyangia > Haliangiales > Haliangiaceae > JABFXX01. Next base: position 3,718,136 of record CAWKDB010000010.1, read on the forward strand.
CTGGCGAGGTCTGGCCGGTCGCCGCAACTCCGGCGCGAGCGATGTTCTCGAGCGAAGCGCTCCACGGCCGCGGCGCGCACCCGGCCGGCAACTCCGCCGGATGGCGGAGCGGTCCAGTAGACGGCGAATGGATCGCGCGCGATCTCGATGGTGATGGTCGCGACGAGCTCGTGCACATCACCGGCAAGCAGCGCGACGGCTGGAGCGCGTCGGATCTCACGGTGTCGACCGTCGTCGATCACGAGCTCGTCACGAGCGAGCCCGTGCGGATCTCGAACAGCTTCAGCGGGCTGCACGGCGAGACCCGCGCGTGCGGCTCGACGCACCGATTCGTCGCGGGACCGCATCACACGACGCTGATCGAGATCACCGCCGCCGCGGTCGCGATCGCGAATCCCGACGACGCTGCGCAATGCCCGGCGCGCGGTCGGCATCGCTATCGGTGGACCGGCAGCGAGCTCGTCGAAGTGCGCTGACTACGCTTGGGCTTTGATCGTGGCGACGATCTCGTCGTCGGTCAGCGTCCGGTTGCCTCGCTTCGCCGCGCCGAGCACCGCCGCGACCAGCTCGGGCTTCGGCTCGTAGCCGCGCTTCTTGAGCCAGTAGATCACGTTCGACTCGCCCGAGTAGTGGCCGATCTCGATCTCCTGCTCTTTGCCGAACATGCCGGCGGGCACGCCCGAGTAGATCCGGTCGGCGAGCCAGGCGTCGCCCTTCTTCTCGGCCTTGATGATCGCGGCGGCGTGCACGCCGGTCGCGGTGCGAAACGCGTCGCTGCCGGCGAGCGGATACTGCGGATGGATCGGCACGCGCGTCGCGGCCGAGGCGGTCTTGCACCACAGCACGAGCTTCGTCAGATCGTGGTCGGGCAATTCGCCGAGCAGCTTCAAGTTCAGCAGGATCTGGTCGAGCGCCGCGTTGCCGACGCGCTCGCCGATGCCCATCGCGGTGCCGTGGATGCGATCGGCGCCGTATTCGAGCGCGAAGATCGAGTTGACGACGCCGAGGCCGCGGTCGTTGTGGCCGTGCCAGTCGATCCCGACGTCGGACCGGCCCATGCCGTCGAGCATGTTGCGCGTGAACTTGAGGAGGTTCTTGATCCCGTCGGGCGTCGCGTGACCGACCGTGTCGCACACGATCAGCCGCTGCGCGCCGTGGTCGACCGCGTTCGAGAACAGCTTCGTGAGCACGTCGGGCCGCGACCGCGTCGTGTCCTCGGTGACGTAGGCGACCGGCAGGTTGTACTTGCGGCCGAGATCGATCGCGCTCGCCGAGAGGTGCAGCATGCGCGACAGGTCCCAGTCCTCCGCGTACTGGCGGATCGGCGAGGAGCCGATGAAGCACAGCACCTCGATCTCGATGCCGACTTGCTGCGAGATGTCGACGATCGCTTGCACGTCGTGGACGACGGTGCGCGCAGCGCACGACGCCTTGACCCGGAGCTTGCGGTCGCGGATGTGCTCCGCGATCGTCGTGACATCCTCGACCGCGCGCTTGCCCGCGCCGGGCAGGCCGATGTCCATCGTATCGATGCCGAGGTCGTTCGCGAGGTCGACGAGCCGCAGCTTGTCCTCGATCGACGGGTCGACGACCGACGGCGACTGGATGCCATCTCGCAGCGTCTCGTCGAGGAATTGAATGCGGCGCTTCGGCGAGATCGCCGCGACCTTCTCGACCGAGTTCCAGTCGTAGATCAGCTCGTGGTCGGTGATGGACATGCGCGCCTCACATGAAGGAGTGGAACACCAGGATCAGCAGGCCGGTGACACCGATTACCACGGCGAGCATGAGAAACCAGCCGAGAACGAGCGCGGCGCCGGCGAGCCCGAGCCCGAGCAGCATCAGCGCCCACGCTCGCTCGCGCCGAGCGATCGAGACGATGCTGATCGCGGCGGTGATCGCGAAGCCGGGCACGCTGATCCGCCGATCCGGCGTCTCCCAGAACGGATGCTGGCTCATCGCCACGACGACGAACGTCAGCGCGCCGAGCGCGAACGTCGCGACCGCCGCGCCGCGGTGCGCGAGCCAACGCGTCGGGTGCAAGTGCTCGGGCTTGGGCAGCGGCCGCTCGTCCACGCTCGCAGTATAGCGCTAGCCCGGATCATTCGTGATGGCTCCAGCTGACCGGCGCTTGGCGGCGGAGCCGCCTCGCGCACGGTCAGGGTACGTCGCGAGCTCGCATCGTTGCCGCGGCGCCACGCCGCAACGGTCGGCGATCCGGGAGGCGGCGCACTGGTTGTCAAAGAATCGCCGACTACGTGACGCCGAGGTCGCGCGCCACGGCGAAGAAGATGTGGGCGAGCGGGAAGGCTCGCGGCAGGCGGACGAGGACGCGGCGGACGGATGCCGTGACGTGAGCCGCGACCTTGAGTAGCCGCAAGCGAAGAGTGTCCATCTGGGCGGTTGCGAGCCGAACGCGATCGGTGGAGACATACTCGGTGGCAGGGGCGACGCGCGCGACGGTGGCACGCAACGCATGCATCAAGCGGTAGGCGATGGCGTGCAGCAAGAGACGGAAGGCGTTGGCGACGAAGCGGTGACACGACAGACGATCGGCGTGGAGCGCGTTCTTGAGGTCCTTGATGAAGTTCTCCGACTGCCCGCGTGCGCAGTAGGCGACGTCATAGATGAGACCTGGGGAGAACTCGTCGAGCGTGGTCACCACGAATCGCGGATTCTCGCCGCGCTCGCTGTGCTCGACCTTGCAGATCACGTGACGCTCGGCGGGCCAGGACTTCGAGGCGTACGACAGCCAAGTGAAGCGGCGAACGAATCGCTTGCCGTCGAGGAATTCCTCCTCGACGGAGGACCGCAGCGGCTTGGCAAACTCCAGCAGCCGCGAATTCTTCGCGACACCGATCACGTACTCGACGTCGCCGAGCTCGGCGTCAAGCTGCTCGAGGCGATCGAGGAGCTTGGGCATCGCAAACGCGGAGTCACCGCGCACCAGGATGCTTGCGTGGGGGCACCGTCGGCGAATGGCTCGAATCAGCCGCGTGAGGATCGTGATCGCACCCTTGGCGGCGTGCGCACGCCCGGGCCGGAGCAAGGCGGTGATCAGCTGCCCACTCAGGGCGTCGAACACGAGCAGCGGGTGAAGCATGTGCTGGTCGTAGAAGCCGTGGAAACACATGAGCTCCTGGTTGCCGTGGGTCTGGTCATCGGTGGAGTCGATGTCCAGAACGATCAGGTCGGTCGTCGATACGAGTTCGTCGACGTAGACCTGCTCGTAGGCGCGAGTCAGCCGATTGAGCTCGCGACCGGTGATCGCGTTTTCGAACCGCGACAGCGTCGGCTGCGATGACATCGCGTGATCTTCGGCGTCGCACGCCAGGCGAAGTGCCGGATCGTGGCGCAACCAGTCCGCATCGTTGCAGTCCTCGTAGCCGAGGCAGATCTGATAGACGCGCTGCCGGACTTGCTCGAGGCGCGAATGCCGAACTCGAGCTGAGTCGCGCCGATCGCCGAGTAACGCTGTCAGACGCGTCGTCAGCTCCAACCGCTCGTCGAGCTTGCGCAGCAGCACGACGCCGCCATCGGAGGACACCTGTTCGGCGTCAGCGCTCAGAATCGCGCGGCGGCGCTGGAACTGAAGCTCGATCGGTGGAATACACGGTGTCGTCGGTGCGTGGGCAAATTCGTTTGTCTTCACAAACAGCGAAACCTGCGTACCGGCACCGAAATTCCGGCGATGCGCTCCTCGCGGCGCGCTCCCTTCGCGAATGATCCGGGCTAGACCGCGCTAGACCGACGACAGCCCGAGCGCGCCGCGCAGGGCGACGTGGGCCGCGCTGTAGGCGAACTCGACGAGGTCTTTGTCGAGATCGCCGACCTCGCGCGCGCCGCCGAATGCAGCCGGGATATCCGCGGCCAACAGCATGCCGGCGCGATCCGCGGTGCGCGAGAGCGAGCGCGCCCAGGTCGACAGGTTCAGGCCACCTCCCGAACGCGACAGCACGCGCAGTGCCGCGGCGCGAGCCTGCGCACGCGTCGTTTCGGTGAGCCTGGCGATCGCGTCGCTCGCCGCCGCGGCGAGCGGGTCGTCGGCGCCGGCGTCGGTCCCGGCGGCTTCTCGCGCGATCGCGAGCACGATGGCGCGCAGCACTCGCCCGGGGCGCGACGCGCCGACCGCGCGACCGGGCAACACGAACGTCAGGGCGCGCGCGAGCCGGAACACGAGCTCGGGCCGCTCCGGGGCGGTGAGGGCTTCGTCGCCGGCGATCATCACCGGCGGGTCGCACGCGACGACGTGGATCTGCGAGCCGAGCTCGACCCGCGAGTACACCGGCGCGGGCGACACGCCGAGCAGCACCGCGATGCTGGCGCGCAGCTTCGCGAACGCCGGCGGCAGGTCGGAGTCGCCGACGTGTTGGCTCGCGTCGAGCTCCGCGGCGGCGAGCGTCATCGGCGCGAGGGTGTGAACGGCGGGTGCGACGAGCTCGAGCAGGGCGCCGAGATCGAGTGAATCGTCGCCGTGGCGCAACAGGCTCCAATGATCGCGGCCGAGCGGGCCTTTGGGTTGGGCCGCGCCGCGCACGCGATGCGTTTCGTACATCGTCTCCATCGACGTGTCGGCGCTACCGAGCGCGACCATCGTCGACGCCGCGAGAAACGCGGCATCGCCATGACCCGCGGCTTCGGTCGTGCGAACGAGCGCCGCGCCCGACGTCGGATCGCCGAGGGCTTCGCGCCAACCGGCGCGGGCCGGCTCGCGGGTCTCGGGCCGCGCCGTGCGCTCGCCGAGTGCAGCGACGTCGGGATCACGTGGCGCCAGGCGTTGCGCGTTCGCGAGCGCGGCGAGGCCGGCGATACGATTGTCGAGATGATCGAGGTAGAGCTTCGCGAGCCGAGTCCACGCCGTCGCTTCAGCGATATCGCCGCGACCGCGCAACCGGAACAGCAACCGCTTGAGCGTGCGTTCCCACCGGCGGAGCTCGCCGCGCGATACCAGCAGGGCTTCGAGGGCGCTCGCGGCTTGGACCCGCGCCGGGTCGCGTTCGAGCGCGCGCTCGAGGTGGAACATCGCTTCGGCGTCGTCGACGCGCAACGCCGCATCGATCCGACCCATGTAGTCGTGGCCGGCGGCATGATCCGGATCGATCGCGAGCGCGCGGTCGAGGTGAGGGCGCGCGGCTTCGGCCGCCGGCGTGCTCGCACCACCGGCGTTCCACTCGCACCAACCGAGCGCGGCGTGGTAGTCGGCTTCGCCCGGCGAGCGCGCGAGCACGGTCTTGATCAAGCCGATCGCCTGCGCCCATTGCTCCTTGGCCATCAGCCCTTCGGCGAGGCGGAAGTTGAGCTCCGTGTCGATCGAGGGCGGCGCCTGGACGAGCTCGCCACCCGCCAGCTCGCGATCGTATTGCGCACGCTGATGGACGTCGAGGAGCGTGGCTCGCGCCAGATCGTAGGCCGCGCGGATGTCGACGAGCTTCTCGCGCTCTCGCGGCGAATCACCGAGGCCGCGCTCGGCCGCGTTCATCAGGTGCGAGCGCAGGTCATGGGCATCGTCGATCTCGGCGGCGCTCGCCTTCGAGCCGACCATGAGCAGCGCGTAATGATCGGCTTCTCGGATCCGCGTGTGCTCGGCCGCGATCGCCTGGGTCGCGGCGGCGTTCTGATCGCGCTGCGTGCTGACCGCGGCGAGCTCGGCCGGCGACACGATGCCGGAGTCCTCGTCGTGGATCGCGTACACCGGCTCGGTCGGGCCGAAGTCGAGCGGTGCCGCGCCCGAGGTCGAGCGATCGCCAGAGTAGCTGTCCTCGAACAAGATGTCGTACAGCGTGTCGTGCGGCTGATCACCGGTGGCCGCGCGACCGACCGCGGGCCCGCTCGCACCGAGGCCGATGTTCGCCGCGGTGGCGACCACGGCATCGCACATCACCATCGCGTCGATCGCGAGCCGAGCCTGCGCGCGATCGCCGAGCGCGCGCTCGATGTCGGCGATCGAAGCGCCCGGCGTCAACGCGAGCACGACGCGCTCGCCGAACGTGCGACGCAGCTCGTGGCGCAGCCGGTTGCCGCGCTCGGTCAGCTCGAAGCTCATCGCGTCGAACCGGGCGAGGCGCGCGAGGTCCTCGACGGCGGTTTCGCGCAGCCCGTCGAGCACGACCTCGACCATCCGCAGCTGCATGCCCTCGACCGGCTGGTGGCCCTCCTCGAATCGCCATGCGCCTTGCGGCCAGCGCAGCGCTTGCACGAGCTTGTGCCGCGCCTGTCGGCCGAGCTGATCGATGAGCTGCTCGACCGTCATGATCTGCAACGCGACGAGCGCTTCGCCGAGCTTGCCTCCGACCGCCGAAGCGCGCGTCACCGCGAGGCGATGCTGGTCCTCGGTGATGACGCCGCTGTTGACCAGGAAGTGACCGAGCGTCTCGTCGCGCGGAGTCGAGCTCGTGCTGACCGGGTTGCCGTTGACGAGGTCGACGGACTTCGAAACGCGGCCACGACGCAGCACGAGCTTTCCGGTCGCGAAGTCCTCGTGCAGATCGAGCAGGACCGCGGGCAGCGGTCGCATCGCGAGCTCCCCTGACCGCGACTGCATGGGCTCGTTGAGCTTACACCGCGCTCGGGATCACTGCGCGACGTGACACGCGCACTCGGTGCCGTTTGCCAGGACCCGGAGCTTCGGAATTTCTTTGAAGCACGCCTCCGGCTTGTCCTTGACTTGGCAACGCGGATGGAAGGCACACCCCCCCGGCGGATCGAGTGGGCTCGGTACGTCTCCCTGAAGCACGATGCGTTCGCGCCGCGGCTTCGTATCGCCCGGCCGCGGGACGCGCGGGACCGCGGACAGCAACGCCTGCGTGTACGGGTGTTTGGGGTCGGGGTAGATCGTCTTGGCGTCCGCGAGCTCGACGATCCGGCCGAGGTACATCACCGCGACGCGATCGCAGATGTGCTGCACGATCTTCAAGTCGTGCGAGATGAACAGATACGTCAGCTGCTCGGCGTCTTGCAGATCCATCAGGAGGTTCACGATCTGCGCCTGGATCGACACGTCGAGCGCGCTGATCGGCTCGTCACAGACGATGAAGCGAGGGCTGACCGCGAGCGCGCGTGCGATCCCGACGCGTTGGCGTTGCCCGCCGGAGAATTCGTGTGGATAGCGACCGGCGGCGTCGGGGCGCAGTCCGACCTTGGTGAGTAGCTCGGTCACCCGCTCGGCGCGGCGTGCAGCGGTAGGCGCGAGGTCGTGGATCACGAGCGGCTCGGCGAGCGCGGCGCCGATCGTCATCCGCGGGTTGAGCGACGCGTACGGGTCCTGAAAGATCATCTGCATCTTGCGGCGCAGCGGCCGCAACGCGCTCTGCGCGAGATGCGTGACGTCGGTGCCATCGAACGTGATCGTCCCGGCGCTCGGCTCGAGCAAGCGCAGCAACGTGCGACCGAGCGTCGACTTGCCGCACCCCGATTCGCCGACGAGCCCGAGCGTCTCGCCGGCCCTGATCTCGAGATCGACCTCGGACACCGCGCGCACGCTCGCGTTCATCCGGGTCATCGCGCGCCACGCGCGAACGTGCGGCGGCGGAGTGGTCGTGCCCTTGGGCCACGCGATCTTTGCGGCGAAGTGCTTCGACACACCGGCGGCGCGCATCAGCACCGACCCGGGCGCGTCGCTCACGACGGCACCTCGACGGAATCGGGCGGCTCCGCGGCGGTCGCGGCCAAGCCCTGGCCGTCGAGCGGAAAGTGACAGCGCACGCGCGATCGGCCGAGCTGGACCAACTCCGGCTCGACGGCGCGACACTTGTCTTGCACCGCGGGACAGCGATCGGCGAACTTGCAACCGACCGGCCACTCGCCGAGCGCCGGCACCATGCCTTTGATCTCGGCGAGCCGGGCTTTGTCGTCGATCGGGGCGTCGTCGCCGTAGGTCGGCACCGAGCGCAACAGGCCCGCGGTGTAGTGATGGCGCGGCTGCGCGAACAACACGTCGGTCTCGGCGCGCTCGACGACGCGGCCTGCGTACATCACGACGACCTCGTCGCACGTCTCTGCGACGACGCCGAGGTCGTGGGTTATCAGCAAGATGCTCATACCGAGCTCGCGTTGCAGGCGCTTCAGCAGCTCGAGGATCTGCGCTTGAATCGTGACGTCGAGTGCGGTCGTCGGCTCGTCGGCGATCAACAGATCCGGCTTGCACGCCAGGGCCATCGCGATCATCACGCGTTGCCGCATGCCGCCGGACAGCTGATGTGGATACGCGTCGACCCGATCCTCCGGCGACGGAATGCCGACGAGCCTGAACATCTCGATCGCGATCGTGCGCGCCTCGGCCTTCGATTTGCGCTGGTGCAGGCGGACCGCTTCGCCGACCTGATCCCCGACGGTGAACACCGGGTTCAGCGAGGTCATCGGCTCCTGAAAGATCATCGCGATCCGGTTGCCACGGATCTTGCGCATCTCCTCGGCAGGCAGCTCGAGCAGATCCGTGCCGCCGTACGTGATCGTGCCGCTCGCGATCCGGCCGGGCGGCGATGCGATCAGCCGCATCACGCTGAGCGCGGTGACCGACTTGCCGCAACCGGACTCGCCGACCACTCCGACCGTGCCGCGCGACGGAATCTCGAACGATACGCCGTCGACCGCGCGCACCGTGCCGTGCTCGGTGCGGAACTCCGTCACCAAGTCCCGGATCTCGAGCAGCGCGTCAGCCACGTCGCCCGCAGCGTACCATCACCGGGTTCAGCCGCCGCGTTTCCAGCGCTCGAGCGCGGCGAGCCACTCCGCACAGTCGAGCCCGTACAGATCGAAGTGGATGCGCTGCAGCACGACCTCCTCGCCCGCCCGAACCTCGTAACGCGCCATCGGGCGAAAACTATCCCGGTTGCCGCGCGAGCGCTACGGGCTGGGTTTCGGGCGCGGATGCGAGTCAGCTCGGGACGTCGAACGCGAGGTCGTCGAGGCCGATGCCTGCGGAGTCGGTGATCTGGGTGACCTCGATGCGCGTGACGTTGCGATAGCTCGACAGGTCGACCGGGACCGGCACGTCGACATCGCCGTGACCCACGAGGTCGACGGTCGCCGATAGCGAGCCCGAGACATAGACGTTGATCTTCGCGGCGGCAATCCCGGACCCGTTGACGCCGATGACGTTGAACGCGATGTTCTGCACCGGCTTCGTGAAGTCGATGTAGTAATCGCCGGTACACCCCTCCGTGCAGACGAAGTTCGGCGGCGATGCGCCGAGGCCGAGGTTCGCGATCGTGTAGATCTTGTCGCCCGCGGCGGCGGAGAACGTCGCGTGCAGGGCGTACTGCGTCGTCACCGTGACATCGTCACCGAGGTCGTCGAAGTTGATCAGGACGCTCGAGACGGTCTCGCGCGCAGCGTCGGGTTCGCCGCCACCGCCGCCACCGCCGCCACCACCGCCGCCACCGCCACCGCCGCCACCACCGCCGCCACCGCCACCGCCACCACCGCCGGCGGCCGAGCACGCGACCACGCTGACCAGCAAGAGGACGCTCACCTTTGTCATGGCGGTCCGGACGTGGGCTCGGTCGGCGCAGTCGCACGGCGACCGCTCCTAGACTTCTTCGGCGACCGGTGGCTAACATCGCCGCGGGAACGGTGAGGAGCCTCGCTTCGATCGCGTGGATAGGCGTTGCCTCGGGCGGCGTCGCGGCATGCGTGTCGCCGCTGCCGGGCTCGAACGTGCAGCTCGATCTGTCGGCCGAGTCTCCGGTCCAAGCCCCGATCGGCGCGATCCCGGGCCCGAACCAGCTGCCGACCGACGTTCACTTCACGCTGTACGCATACGACGACGGCACCGACGCGGCCGGCGATCCGGTCGGGCGGCTATTTTCACTCAGCCAATTCGAGGTGCATCGCGTCGTCGACGTGGGGTCGCCGTGCTTCATCGACCTCGCCGACCACACCGAGTTCCCGGGCATCCATGTCACGCAGTACGCGAATGCGGTGATGAGCAAGTACGGCTTCACAAACGTCTCGAACCCGCCGCCCGACGCGACGATGAATCAGGAGATCGAGGTCGCGACCGCGGTGCAGCGCGAGCTCGATGTCGACGCGCTCGCCGGCGATATGGGCATCGGCGTCGTGACCTCGGCGTCGACCGCAACATACGGCGCGGTCGCGACCGACTGCAGCCTGTCCGACCCGACGCAGATTCCGCCGCCGATCTGCACCGATGACGCCTCGAACGCTCTGCGGCTGAAGCTGTGCCAAGCCGCCTGGGCCGCCGATCCCGATCTGTTCGAAGGCACCGATCGCGTGCTGACGTCGCCGCTCGCCGGCACGACCCACGGCTTCGTCGATGGGATCAACCCGCTCGACGCCGCCCCGATCGGCGGAGCGCAGCTGTTCGTGCCCGACGAGCTGTCCGGCTTCGCCGGCTACGCCATCTATTGGCAAGTGGACAATATGCCGGACCCCGGGACGTTGCTGCTGTACGGCCAAGCGACGATGCCGACGCTCGGCGTGATGCACGTCCACATGATCAGCCCGGGCTCGGGCCTGACCGCCGAGCTCGCGATCTTCGCGAACCTCGATCAAGACGGCACCGAGTTCTAGCCACGGGAGCACCATGCGGACCCTCTACATCGCCGCGCTGTTCGGATCGCTCACCGGGTGCAAGAACGTCGACTGCGGCGCCGGCACGATCGAACGCAACGGTGCGTGCGCACCGGCCGACGAGACGATCGGAGCCGCGGCCTGCGGGTCGAACACGATGCTGGTCGGCGATCAGTGCTTGCCGACGTTCACGCCGACCGTGTGCGACCCGGCGACGACACAGGAAGATGTCGATCCCACGACCGGGGTCGTGACATGCATCGGCACCGGCGGGGGCGGATGCAGCGCGCCGCAGGCGTGTCCGGCGCCGATGCCGGGAACGCAGACGATCTGCGGACAGCTCTACGATCTCGCGACCGGCGTCGCGTTCCAGGACTCGGGCGCGACCGGCGCGGCGTGCACGACGGCGACTCCGACCGGGCCGTGCTCGCTCGCGATCCAGGCGTACGACGCGATCGCCTTCGCGACGGACCCGACGACCGCGACGCCGCTCACCGTCGGCGGAGTCGACATCGACGACTGCGGTCGCTACCGAGTCCGAGACATCACACCGCCGAGCGGCCCGTTCATCGGCCTCGGCATCGACGACTCGGCACCGGCCGCTCTCGGGCCGACCGGCACGACGAACGCGGTCGGCGTCGCGACGCTGACCGCCGCGAACACCGCGACCAAGGGCTTCGAGGCGTGGATCGTCACGCAAGCGACGACCGACATGTGGACCGCGACCGGAGGGCCGACCGTGACGACGACGGGCGTGTTCGCCGCGATCTATCGCGCGGCGTCGACCGGGACGGCGACGCAGGCCGGCGTGACGTTCACGCGCAACAACGTCGCCGAGCCGACCGACACCTTCTACTTCGCGGCGGGCGATGCGATGCGACTCGCGGTGGATCCCACCGCGATGATGACGGGCGCCAACGGCACCGCGCTGATCGACAACGCGAACGTCGCAGATAGCCTCGCATACAGCGGCACCGGCGGGTTTGCCGATACGACCGACTGCCGATGGGAGACGCACGCCGGCGCTTCGCTGCCGAACGTCGTGTTCGTGCAGATCTTCCGGCCCATCAACCAAATCGGCGAGCAGTGCCCGTTGTAGCAGTGCCGCTTCGGCAGCGCGCGCGGTTGTCGTCGTGCGGCGCGATCGCGTGCATCCTCGTCGCTGGATCGGCGCATGCCGATCCGACCAGTGGCATCGACGCCGCGTTGTTTCGTCAGTCGTACGACACCGGCGGCATCTTCGCGGTCGAGGGTGCGCGACTCATGGCGCGTCGAGACATCTCGTTCAAGCTGATGCTCGGCTATGGCAAGAAGCCGATCAGCGCGGCGGTGCCAGGCATCGGCCCGGCGGAGAACGACGGCGGCAAAGACGCGGTCCTGCACGACCTGACGATCCTCGATCTCGCGTTCGGGATGTCGCTTACCGATGCGTTCGCGATCGGGCTCGATGTCGCGGCGTATCGAACGTCGACCGGCGCGGGCTACGGCGTGCGCGGGCGTTACGCGGCGGGGACGATCACGAGCCCGTCGACCGGCCTGATCTCGCTTCGGCCGCTCTCGAACATCGATCCGTCGGCGGATCCGTCCGACGCGAGCTCGTATCTCGGCGACGGCCTCGCGGGTCCGCTCGATGCCCACCTCGGCGTCAAGTATCGGCTCGTCGCGAATCCGACGTTTGCGCTTGCTGCGATCGGGTCGGTGTTCCTGCCGTTCGGCAACGAGCAAATGCTGCTCGGGGATTCCAGCTTCGTGTTCGAGCCGAAGCTCGCGGCCGAGTGGCGACATGGGCCGCTGCGCATCGTCGGCAACCTCGCCGCACGCATCCGCCAGCGCGCCGTGCTCCAGGCCTACGACACGATGAACCCGATGGCGACCGCGGCGGATGCAAAGGCCTTCCTCGATGTCGGCTCGGAAGCCGTGATCGGCGCCGGCGCGACGTACGAGATCGCGCCGCGCATCACCGCGGCGATCGAAGCGCAGCTGTTCACGCCGTTGCCGGCGTCGTTCGACATCGGTAGTTGTCACCTTGAAAATAGCGAGCCCTGCGGCTCGTTGATGTCCGGCGACTATTGGCAAGGTGCCAGGAGTGGCGACCGGACGGCACTTACGACCGCGGGCGCGATGATCCGACTGACCCCGGACGTGACGGCCAACGTCATGATCGGTGCCGGCTTCGGCGGGGCGCGTGCCGAGGACTATCGGATCACGACCGGCATCGCCTGGGCGCCTCAGCCCGTCGGCGCCGACACGCGTAGTAGCGGCGATCGCGATGGCGATGGTGTGCCGGACGCGTCGGACGCGTGTCCGGACGACCCGGAGGATCGCGACGGGTTCCAAGACGAGGATGGCTGTCCCGACCCGGACAACGACGGCGACGGCATCCCGGACGCCAAGGACAAGTGTCCGAACGAGCCCGAGGACAAAGACGGCTTCCAGGACGAAGACGGTTGCCCCGATCTGGACAACGACGGCGATGGCATTCCCGATTCACTCGACAAGTGTCCGAACGACCCGGAAGACAAAGACGGCTTCCAGGACGAGGACGGCTGCCCCGATCTGGACAACGACGGCGACGGCATCCCGGACGCGAAGGACAAGTGCCCGAACGACGCGGAGACGGTGAACGGCTTCGAGGACGAAGACGGCTGCCCCGACGTCCGCGCCACCGCCGGGCCGCAAGAGCGCGCCGATCGCATCGATCTCGAAGGCCAGCCGGTCGCGTTCGGCAAGACCAACGCGACGCTCACGCTGCAGGCCAAGCAGCTGCTCGTCCAGGTCGCGGCGCTCATCAAGGCGCGCAGGTTGACCATTCGCGTCGAAGTTCACGTCCCTCTCGGGGCACGAGCGACGACGCCCAGGCAGCTCGCAGCGCAGCACAGGCTCGACAAGCAACTCGCGCAACGCCGCGCGACCGCGATCCTCGACGTATTGCTCGCGCAAGGCGTGCCGCCGGTGCTGATCCAGGCAGTCGGCATCGGCTCGGAGCGCCCGCTCGGGACATCGGACCCGAGTGATCCGACGAACGCGCGCGTCGACTTCATCAAGGCGCAGCAGGGGACGCCGTGAGTCGCCGGGAAGATTCGGATCGGGTACGTGGACGTGCACGTGGACGTGTCACGTGCACGTGCACGACCGCGAAGACGATCGCGAAGACGACCGCGACGATGATCGCGCTGCTCCTGTTCATGACCGCTACGGCGCACGCGGCGCCCGACGTCGAGGTTCCGCAGCTCGTGCTCGATCCGACCGACGCGACGCCCGAAGCCGACGAGGCGCTCGACCTCGCGAACATCGTGTTGAGCGCCGCGAAGGGCATCACGACGGTCCAAGAAGCGCCCGCGATCGTCACGGTCGTGACCGCCGACGAAATCAAAGATCGCCAGTTCCAGAGCCTTCCCGATCTCGTCGATACGATTCCCGGCTGGTACCAGATCTCGATCTACAACTCGACGTTCGACACTCCGCTGGTGCGCGGCCAGGTCCAAGCCGTGCAGTTCCTGCAGGACGGCGTATCGATGTTCGATCCGTACGTCAACGTACCGGCGATCAATCGCACGCAGCCGATGGAGCTCATCAAGCGCGTCGAGATGATCACCGGCCCGGGCGGCGTGTTGTGGGGCTCGAACTCGTTGCTCGGCATCCTCAACGTGATCACGAAAGACGCCGAAGACGTCGATGGCGTCGAGATGGGGGCGACGGTCGGAGACGGTGACGGCGATCGCCGGATGGCCCGCGCGTACGTCATGGGCGGGAAGGCCGATCTGCTCGGCGGTCACCTGAAGCTCTTCGGCCACTCTAGCGTCGAGACCTACGACGGAGCCGCGCTCGCGGGTCCTTTGCTCGTGTTCCACGATCCGCTGCCGTTGCCGAACTCCGCGAACATCTACGGCCCATTGACGACGACGGACCAGGCGCGCTCGATGATCGTCAACCTCGACGGGAAGGTCACCTACGACAAGCTGCAGCTGCGGATCTCCGCGCCGTTCGGCCACATGTACAAGCCGTTCGGTTTATCCGGCGAGCCGGTGCGCGACGATCCGAACGCGCTCGATCCGCAGGGCGTGAGCCGCTACAACCGCTCCGACGACTACGATCGCTATATCGTCGCCGAGTATCGCACGCGGTTCGCGCACGATACCGCCGGCCTCACCGCGCGCGCGTACGCCATCGAGTTCGTCCGCGACTTCGAACCGCTGCAAGTCCTCGCGCCGTCGACGATCTCGCCGGGCGGCCTGTCGTTCGCCGCCGATCTGACGAGCTATCGCGCCGGCGGTGCCCTCGATGGCGATGTCGAGCTCGGCCATCGCCTGCGGATCCTGTACGGCGGCGAAGCGTTCAACGAGTGGAAGCCGATCGACACCACGGGCTCGATCGAAGGTGCCGGCACGCAGACCGATTTCCGAGCGCCGTACGATCTGACCCGGCTGCCGATCTTGTGCCCGCGGATCTACGACCCGACCACGCATGCGTTGACTCCGATCGCCGGCTGTCCGGTGACGTTCGCGTATCCCGCCGATCGCACCGTGCTCGGCGCGTACGTCGACCCGCAGTGGCGGCCGAACGACAAGCTGATCTTCGATGGCGGCGCTCGCGTGCAGGTCGCCCCGGGCGCACTCGGCTCGCTGAGCTATTCGCCGGATACGACGTTCGCCGGCACCGTGGTGTGGAACTTCATCCCGAACTGGCACTTGAAGCTCAACTTCGCGCAGGGCTTCCGGCCGCCGGTGTTCAACGACACCGTATCGAACGGCTCGGCGGTGCAGATCGCCGGCAACCCGAACCTCAAGGTCGAGACGTCCAACGCCGAGCAAGCCGAGATCAACGCCCGGATCTTCAAGGGCGATCGCCGCATTCGCGAGCTGTCGTTCCGCGTCGACGGCAGCTACACGCGGATCGACAACCTGATCCAAGTCGAATCCGGCAGCTATCAGAACTCTGGAACGCGCGGCATCGCCGAGGCCGAGTTCCTCGCGAAGCTCTACATTCAAGGCGGCCATCGGATCGAGCTCGGCTACACGTGGATGAACGTCGACACGACCGACAAGGGCGTGATCGATGCGGTGCCGGAGAACTACTTCAACCTCGCCGGGGTGTGGAGCCTGATCCCGGGCCAGCTCACGGCGACCACGAACCTCAAGATCGCGGGTGCTTCGGTCGATCCGAACCGGCTCGTCGAGTACCGCGCGTCGAGCTATGACGCGATGGGCAACCCGCAAAACCTCGTCGCGGTCGCCGCGACCGACCTCGTGCTCGACCGGCTGCCGCCGGTGGCAGAGCTGTCGTGTGGCGTGACCTGGACCCCCACGAAACGGTTCTCGCTCCGGGCGACGATCTACGATGCGCTCGGCGGGCATTACTATCAACCCGACGTGTTCTACGACTATGAACCGCACCTCGAGTACCTACCGAACCCCTATCCAGGGTTTCGCGGCTACGTCTCAGCGATGTTTCAGTATTAGCGGTATGCTCTGGCCAGAGGGATCTTGTCGAAGCGGCGCGTCCTCGCCATCTCCAACGACCTCGACCAACTCCGGCGCATCGTCGCGACGCTCGAGCGCGCCGGCGCCGAGGTCGATGCCGTGCGTAGTCCGGAGGCGATCAGCGCTGACGTCATTCCGCACCGCTACATTTTTTGCACCGCCTCGGGCGGCGAGGCGACATCGCTCGGTGGGCTCGTGCCGAAGCTGCGCGATCGCGCTCACGTCACGATCGTAACGCCCGAGGCATCGTTGAGCGATCTGACGTCGTACCTGCACGACGATCGCGTCAATCACGTCGTCGTCGGCGACGATCTCGAAGAGGGAGTGTTCGTCACCGCGCAAAAGCTGTTGACCGGCGACATCTTCGGGATCGAAAAATATCTGCCCGAGGGCACGCCGGTGCACTACGCGCGCTTGCGCGACTTCGAAGGCCGCGGTCGTGCGATCCAGACCGTCCTGGACTTCGCCGAACAACAGAAGATGCGCCGGCAAGTGCGCAGCGCGATCGGGTCGGTCGCAGAAGAGCTGTTGATGAACGCGCTGTACGACGCGCCGGTCGATGCCAACGGCAAGTCGGTGTTCGCCGATATCGATCCGCACGACCGCACGACGACGCGCTCGCCGCGCCCGGTGTCGATCCGCTACGCCGCGAGTGAGGACCTGTTCGCGATCGCCGTACGCGATCGGTTCGGTCGGCTCGCGAAGAATACGATCCTCGCGTACATCGAGAAGTGCATCACGGCGCCGGATCAGATCGATCGCAAGACCTACGGCGCCGGCCTGGGGATCTATCTCGTCGCGAACGCAGCGGCGTCGTACGTCGTCAACGTCGCGTACGGCATCGCGACCGAGGTCGTGTGCACGTTCGATCGCGGCGCGAAGACGCCGCTGCGGCTCGTCGGTATGTTCGTGCATCCCGGCGGCGCCGAGCAACTCAAGCAGGGGCCGACCCCCGAGGCGCAGGCCGGTGGTTGAGCGCCAGTTCGGACCCTACCGGTTGGTGCGGCAGATCGCCGTCGGCGGAATGGCCGAGATCCATCTCGCGAAGACCAAAGGCATCGCCGGATTCGAGAAGTACGTCGCGCTCAAGATGATCCATCCGAACTTCGCCGAAGACGAGCAGTTCATACAGATGCTCATCGACGAGGCGAAGATCGCGGTCCAGCTCAACCACGGCAACATCGCGCAGACGTTCGACCTCGGACGCGTCGGCGACACGTTCTACATCACGATGGAGTACGTCGACGGTTCGGATCTCTACAAGATCCTCCGCCAGGGCTCCGAGCTCGAGATCGTATTTCCGCTCGACGTCTGTGCGTTCATCGCGAAGGAGGTCGCGTCCGCGCTCGACCATGCACATCGCAAGCGCGACCACGTCGGCAAGTCGCTCGGCATCGTCCATCGCGATGTCTCGCCGCAGAACGTGCTGCTGTCGTACGCGGGCGAGGTCAAGCTCGTCGACTTCGGCATCGCGAAAGCGACGATGAAGGCGCGCCAGACCGCGGCCGGCGTGATCAAGGGCAAGTACTACTACATGAGCCCGGAGCAGGCCTGGGGCGATCCGATCGATCCGCGCTCCGACATCTTCTCGGCGGGCATCGTGCTCTACGAGATGATCACCGGGCAGATGCTCTACCTCGAAGAGGATCTGAACAAGCTGCTCGATATGGCGCGCCGTGCCGACATCGCGCCGCCGACGACGTTGCGCCCGGAGCTACCGGCGCAACTCGAGAAGATCGTCATGCGTGCGCTCGCGAAGCTGCCGAGCGATCGCTATCAGTATGCCGCGGACTTCGCGACCGACCTCGAGCGGTTCTTGCACGCGTATTCGCCGCAGTTCACGACGAACAAGGTCTCGGGCTTGCTCAAGCAAGTGATCGGCTTGCCACACGCGCTGCCCGATGCCGGCGAAGTCGAGCGCGAAGGCATCGAACCGACGCTGACGTTGTCGGTCGACGATCTGATCCATACCAAGGACGAGCTCCACGACGAGAACAGCGTGATCTTCCGCGTCGCCGATCTCAAGGGTGCGCCGCCGGCGGCCAAGCCTGCGATCGCGCCGCGGCCCGTCGTCGGCAAGATCCCATCGATCCAACCGCGTCGCCAGCCGGCGCCGTCGCCGGCGGCGGGCTCGCCCTCACCGCCGCTCGCCAAGCCCCCAGCGCCGCAGCCACCGGCCGTGACCGCACCGCCAGCCCGCGCTTCGACCCGGCCGCGGATGGCACACGAACCGACGCGCGAGCTCGGCCAAGCTCCGCCACCGCCGGGCCCGCCTCAAGAGGATAGCGGGTTGCTCGCGCCGCCGCCGCGGCGTCCGGCGCCGACGCCCCCGAAAGCCGCGCCCGTTGCCGCTCCCCCGCCCGCGCGGCCCTGGGAACGCGATTCCGCGGAGGCGCTCGCCGCCGACGACCATGACACCGATGACCTCGCGAACATCGGCGAGCGCACGATGATCACGGGCGCACCGACGATGGGCATCGGCGGTTTCATGATGGACGTCGCGACCGAAGACGGCGTCGACGCGACGATGGTGACCGGTGCACCGCGACCAGACGACGAGGCGTTCATCGCGGCAGCCGAAGCCGACGACGACGATGGCAGCGACGGCGAGACCGTCACGCGCACCCCCGATCCTCGGATCGCTCGCTCGGTCGCGGCGCGCGGTAACCCGCAACCCGCGGGTGATGACGACGGCCCGACCGAGCAACGCGATTTTCGCGGCTCCGCGAGACCGCGCGTGGATGCGCGCCGAGCAGCACCGCCGCCCGCTCTCGCAGCGAAGATTCACGCGCCCGCGGTGAGCGAGCTGCGCAAGCCGCGTCCGTCGCGCAAGACGCCCGGTGCCGGCGTGCCACAAGCGCCAAACGTGTTGCAACGGATCGTCGGCGCGCAGGCGTCGGAGGCGATGCCCGCGCCGGCGAATCGCGCGACCAAGCTCCAGCACGCGGTCGGCCCGAACGAAGACTCGAACGCCGGGACGCTGCCGGGTGCGGATCTCGACGTTCCGCGCTACGGCAACGACCCGACCGGGATGCCGCTGACCGCATCGACGCCGCCGCCGGGAACGCCCGTTCAGCCGATGCCCGGCGTCCCGCCACATCTCCAGCCGTATGCGATGTACCCGCCGCAGCCCCAGGGCTATCCGCCGAATCAGCAATTCCCGCAGTACCCGCCGGGCCCGCAAAACCCGTACGGGCCGAACCCGTACCCGTCGGCGCAAGGCCTGCCGGGCTACGCCGCGCCGCCGCAACCGATCCCGGTGACCCCGGGCGCGCTCTACCCGTTCGCGCCGCAGCAACCCCAAAACCCGATGACGCTCACCGGCCAGCTCCGGCTGTGGGAAGTCGACGAGATCCCATCGCAGTACAAAGTCTCGGGTAACGGACCGAAGTGGCTGAAGCTCGCCATCGCCGGCGTCGTCGCCGTGTCGGTCGCGGCCGGCGCGACCTACGCGATCATCCGTTCGACGCGAGACAGTGGCGTAGCGGTCGACGGCTCGGTCCGCGTCGACTCGGTGCCGAGCGGCGCCTCGGTGCTGTTCGATGGCGAGCGCCTGACGAAACCGACGCCCGTCACGATCGATCACGTGATGCTCGGCACGCGGCACGAGGTCAAGGTCGAGCTTGCCCACCACCGGCTGTATACCGAGACCGTCGATATCCCGAGCGTCGGCGGCACGATCGAGCTCACCGCGGTGTTGAAGCCGATCACCGGGACCCTCGTGGTTCACTCGACGCCTCCCGGCGCGGAGATCCGGCTCAACGGCGAAGTCCGTGGGCGAGCGCCGACGACACTCTCCGACATCGACATGGACTCGGTCAGGATGATCGAGCTGCGCTTGCAGGGGTATCAGCCCTACATACAGAAGCTCGAGTGGCCGCCGTCCGGCGAGCTTGTCGTCGACCCGAAGCTCGCGCGCTAACCGTCGGTCGGCGTATGATCCGACTATGGTCTTTCGCGTCCTCGTCGTAGCGCTCGCGATCATCGGCTGCGGTCATCACGGCAACGACGTCGATCTCGACGCGCCACTCGCGCCCGACGCGCAGACCTGCTCCGGTCTCGAGTGCTTTCAGTACGACTGCTCGATCAAGGCCGAGCCGCCGACCACCGTGTCCGGAACGGTGTACGCGCCGAATGGAACGCTGCCGCTCTACGGTGTGAACGTCTACGTGCCCGTCCAGGATCCCGGTCCGTTCTCGGGCCACGTCGATTGCGATCGGTGCTCCGACGGCTTGGCCGGCGGGTTCTATGCGTCGACGCAGACCGACGAGATGGGGCACTTCTCGCTGCAAAACGTGCCGGCGACGTCGAACGTCCCGCTCGTCATTCAGGTCGGCAAGTGGCGGCGTCAGCTCGTGCTGCCGAACGTCGCGGCCTGCCAAGACACGCCGCTCGGGGTGACCGATACGACGTTGCCGAAGAGCCGCACCGACATGACGCCGAACACGAAGAGCGTCGATCTGCCATACATCGCGATCACGACCGGCGACGCCGACGCGCTCGAGTGCCTGCCGCTCAAGCTCGGTGTCGATCCGAGCGAGATCACGAACAGCACCGATGGCGGACACGTCCAGCTGTTCCAGAACTACGGTGGCGGCGGCACCAAGGGCACCGGCTCGTTCATCGCCAATTGGCCGGGCGGCAACGCGACGACGTTCACCGACGCGCAGGCGTTGTGGGGTACGACCGACGCGCTCAACCCCTACGACATCGTGATCTTCTCGTGCGAAGGCGATCAAGAAGCGGCGAGCAAGCCGCAGGCCGCGCTGCAGGCGGTGCACGACTACGCCGGCATCGGCGGTCGCGTGTTCATGTCGCACTGGCAGAACATCTGGATCTCCGGCGAGAAAGGCAACCTCGTGAATCACGGCCTACCCGACTGGCAGGCGGTCGCGACGTTCGACCTTGGCGCGGCGAACCCGAACCCCGATACGTTGACCGCGACGATCGATGTCGCGTCGAACCCGATCGGCGCATCGTTCGTGAAGTGGATGCTCTACGTCGGAGCGTCGCTGATGGCGACGCCGAACGAGTTCGAGGTCGATGGCGCGCGCGACACGTGCACCGCAGCCGATACGTCGCTCGCCGAGCAGTGGGTGTATCTAGATCCGGCGACATCGCCGAACATCACGAGCTCGCAGATGTTCCAGTTCACGACGCCGCAAGCCATGCCGCCCGACCAACGCTGCGGCAAGGTCGTGTTCTCCGACATGCACGTGTCGAACGACTCGAAGTCCGCACCGAACAAGCCCTATCCGAGCGGGTGCGCGAAGGACGCGAACGGCAACTACGTGTTGTCGGCGCAAGAGAAGGCCCTGGCGTTCATGTTCTTCAACATCGCGTCCTGCGTGACCTCGATCGAGTAACGCTCCGGAGCGCCTCGATCTTGTAACGCGCCGCTGCTAGTGTGCGCGGCCATGGTGCAAGCAGCAGCCAGGCAGCCCGCGATGGGCGAGATCACGACTCTCCTCGGACGCGGAACGAGCTTCGAAGGCAAGCTCACCTTCGAAGGAACGGTCCGCATCGACGGTAAGTTCAAGGGCGAAGTGTTCTCCGACGACGTGCTCGTCATCGGAGAGGGCGCGTTGGTCGAGGCCGAGATCGACATCGGCGAGATCATCATCCAGGGCACCGTCGTCGGTAACGTCAAGGCGAAGCGCTCGATCGAGATCCACGCGCCCGGCCGCGTGAAGGGCGACCTCAACACGCCGTCGCTGCAGATCGACAAGGGCGTGGTGTTCGAAGGCCGCTCGTTCATGGAAGCGGCGACCGGCACGCCGAAGCCGCAGCCGCAGCCGCCTCGCGCTCCGACGCCCGCCCCGATCAAGTAGCGGCGAAACGTCGCAGCACCCCCGAGGAAACCTGGGGCATCGCATGGTTGACAGCCCGCGCGCGCCGAGACTATATACGGCGCGCTAATGGCCCAGGAATCTCGATAGGTTGCCATGCAAACAGCCACCGCCGTTCTCGCTGCCGCGCATCCGTTGATCGACATCGACGCGACGGTCTTTGTCCAGTTCGCGCTGTTCCTGCTGCTGTTCTGGGCCTCGAACGCGTTTCTGTTCCAGCCATATCTAGCGTTGCGCGAGCGGCGCAAGGCCGGGATGGAGGGTGCGCGCGCTGAAGCCGATCGGATGACCGCATCGGCCGACGCGAAGCTCGCCGACTATGACAAGCAGCTGACCGCCGCGCGCGGTCGGGCAAACGATGAAGGCCGCAAGGTCCGCGCCGAAGCCGCCGCGCACGAGAAGCAGGTCACCGACGCGGCGCGCGCCGAGACCCAGAAGATTGTCGACGAAGCGTCCGCGCGGATGAAGATGGAGACCGAGGCGGCACGCATGCAGCTGCTCCCCCAGGCGAACGCGCTCGCGAGACAGATCGCGAGCCGGCTGCTCGACCGGGAGGTCTCGTGATGATCTCGAAGCGATTCGTCGTCGCGGCGGCGCTGGTGTTCGGCGGCGTCGCTCACGCCGATGACCGGTCGGATGCCGAGCGCAAGCGCGAGGATGCGGAGATCGGCCACGTCGACGAGACGCCGGAGGATCCGTCGGCGCACTTCAACATGTTCGGCGTCCACTACCGCGGCAAGGACGAGTACGGCGGCGAGTTCGGCGACGGCAAGATGGTCGACGAGAACACCGGCAAGACCGAACCGGGCGAGGAGCCGATGTCTCCGCCGTTCGTGTTCATGCTGATCAACTTCGCGCTGCTGCTGTTCGTGCTCGGCAAGTACGGCAGCCCGGCCGCGCGCAAGCTCGCGCAAGAGCGTCACGACCAGATCAAGACGTCACTCGACGACGCCGCAAAGTTGCGCGACGCCGCGAAGGCCAAGCTCGCGGAGTACGAGTCGCGGATCGCGGGCCTGGATGCCGAGATCAAGCTTATCGTCGACGATATTCGCGCCAGCGCCGAAGCGGACAAGGCGAGGATCCTCGCGGCTGCCAAGGCGCAGGCTGAAGCGCTGAAGAAGGACTCCGAGCTACGCATCGCCGCGGAGATCTTGACCGCGCGCGCCGAGTTGACCCGCGAAGTCACGGTGGCAGCAGCGGTCGCGACCGAGAAGCTGCTGCGCGACAAGGTAACTGCCGACGACCAGAGCAAGTTGGTCGGGACGTTCATCGCCGGCGTCGCGCCGACGTCCGCGAAGGAGGCTCGCTAACATGCCGAGCGGAAGCCTCGCGAGGCGCTACGCGAAAGCGATCGTCGAGATCGGGATCGCACAGGGTAACCTCGACAAGATCGGTGGCGACCTGCGCTCGCTCGCGAAGGCGATGCACGACTCGGTCGAGCTCGTCACGCTGCTGAGCAATCCGGCGATTCGCCGCAACGATCGCCGCAAGGTGGTCGACGCGCTGCTCGGCAAGATCGGCGCGCAGCCAGTCACGACGAACATCGTGTCGCTGCTGCTCGACAAGGAGCGGCTGTCTTCGCTGCCGATGATCTCGCGCGAGATCGACGCGGCGATCGAAGCGAAGGCCGGTCGTATCGCCGCCGAGCTCGTGTCGGCCAAGCCACTCGATCCGGCACAGCTGTCGAAGATCACGGCGGCGCTCGAGAAGCTCTCCGGTAAGAAGGTCACCATGCAGAAACGCGAAGACGCCGCGCTTCTCGGCGGGGTCGTCGCGAAGGTCGGCGACATCGTGTACGACGGAAGTTTGCGCACTCAGCTCGCCGCCCTGTGCGAAGAGCTCACCAAGTAGAGGCCACCATGGATATCCGCGCCGCAGAGATCTCCGACATCATTCGCAAGCAAATCGAGAATTACGACAAGAAGGTCTCGGTCACCGAGACCGGCACGGTGCTGACCGCCGGCGACGGCATCGCGCGCGTCTACGGTTTGTCCGGCGCGCTCGCCGGTGAGCTGCTCGAGTTCGAAGGCGCGGGCGGCGAGAAGGTTCAGGGCATGGTGCTCAACCTCGAAGAGGACAACGTCGGCGTCGCGATTCTCGGCAAGTTCGAGACGATCCGCGAAGGCGACACCGTGCGCCGCACGAACCGCATTGTCGAAGTCCCCGTCGGCGAGGAGCTGCTCGGCCGCGTGGTCAACGCGATGGGCATCCCGGTCGACGGAGGCAAGCCGATCGTCGGCGCGAACAAGCGCCAGGTCGAGATCAAGGCGCCGGGCATCATCCAGCGCAAGAGCGTGCACGAGCCGATGTCGACCGGCCTCAAGGCGATCGACTCGATGATCCCGATCGGCCGCGGCCAACGCGAGCTGATCATCGGCGACCGCGGCACCGGCAAGACCGCGATCGCGATCGACACGATCCTGAATCAAAAGGGTCAGAACATGTACTGCTTCTACGTGGCGATCGGCCAGAAGCAGTCGACGGTCGCGACCGTCGTCGATCGGCTCACGAAGGCCGGCGCGATGGAGTACACGACGGTCGTGCTCGCCGGCGCGTCCGAGCCGGCTCCGCTGCAATTCATCGCGCCGTACACCGGCGTCACGATGGCCGAGTACTTCCGCGACTCCGGTCGCCACGCGCTGATCGTGTACGACGATCTCAGCAAGCAGGCGGTCGCGTATCGCCAGCTGTCGCTGCTGCTCCGCCGCCCGCCGGGGCGCGAGGCGTATCCGGGCGACGTGTTCTACATCCACAGCCGCTTGCTCGAACGCGCCGCGAAGATGTCGGACGAGAAGGGTGCCGGCTCGCTGACCGCGCTGCCGATCATCGAGACCCAGGCCGGCGACGTGTCGGCCTACATCCCGACGAACGTCATCTCGATCACCGACGGCCAGATCTTCCTCGAGGCCGACTTGTTCTACTCCGGCGTTCGTCCGGCGGTGAACGTCGGCATCTCGGTGTCGCGCGTCGGCGGTTCGGCGCAGACCAAGGCGATGAAGAAGATCGCCGGCCGTTTGCGGCTCGAGCTCGCGAGCTATCGCGAGAAGGCAGCGTTCGCGCAGTTCGGCGGCGATCTCGACAAGGCGACGCTGCAGCAGCTGTCGCGCGGCGAGCGCATGGTCGAGCTGCTGAAGCAGGGCCAGTTCGTCCCGATGACGATGGAAGACCAGGTCGTCGTGATCTACGCCGGCACGAACGGCTTCGTCGACGACTACCCGGTCAGCGTGCTCGGGCGTTACGAGACCGAGCTGATGTCGTTCATCAAGGCGCGAAAGGCGGACATTCTCACCGAGCTCAAGACCAACGCGAAGCTCGAGGGCGATCTCGAGAAGCGGCTGCGCGACGCGCTCACCGAGTTCGCGAAGCAGTTCGCGACGGAAGACAAAGCCGAGAAGAAGTAGCGAGCCATGGCGAACCTCAAGGCGATCCGCAAGCGCATTGTCAGCGTCAAGAACACGCGCAAGATCACGCGTGCGATGAAGCTGGTGGCGGCGGCCAAGCTGCGCCGCGCGCAAGACACGATCATCGCGGCTCGCCCGTACTCGCAAGCGATCTCGACGGTGGTGTCAGAGCTGTCGGCGGTCGCCGGCAAGGACGCGCACCCGCTGTTCGAGGAGCGCGAGGCCAAGCGCGTCGCGATCGTCGTGATCACGGCCGATCGCGGCCTCGCCGGTGCGTTCAACTCGAACGTCATCAAGGCGGTCGAACGCTACGCCGCGAACGAGCTGTCGACCGCGTCCGAGGTCACGCTGCGGATCATCGGCAAGAAGGCAAACCAGCACTTCGCGCGCCGCAACGCGACCATCGCGAGCTACGACGCCGCGCCGACGAGCTTGAATGCGCTCGAGGTCGCGCGCACGACCGCGAATCGCGTGATCGCCGACTTCGCACCGCCCGACGAGAACGCGGCGCCGAAGGTCGATCGCGTCTACCTCGCGTACAACGAGTTCAAGAACGCCGGCACGCAGGTCGTACGGGTCATCCAGATCCTGCCGGTCGTCCCCGAGAGCACGTCGGAAGCGGCCCCGCAGGGGGACTACATCTACGAGCCGTCGAAGCAAGATCTGCTCACTCGGCTCGTGCCGCTCTATGTCCAGATCCAGCTCTATCGCGCGGCGCTCGAATCGATCGCGGCTTTCTTCGGCGCCCAGATGATGGCGATGGAGAACGCGACGAAGAACGCCGGCGAGATGATCAATCGCTACACCCTCGATTACAACCGCGCGCGTCAGGCGTCGATTACCAAGGAGCTGCTCGAGATCATCGGCGGCGCCGAGGCTCTGAAAGGTTAGTCATGGCTGCAACCGATTACTCCCCGAACTCGCTGGGCCGCGTGGTCCAAGTCATCGGCCCCGTCGTCGATGTCGCTTTTGACTCGGCCGAGCTGCCGGAGATCAACACCGCGCTGTTGCTGTCGAACAAGGCGATCGATAACCGCCCCGACAACCTGACGGTCGAAGTCGCGCAACACCTCGGCGAGCACATGGTTCGCTGCGTCGCGATGGACACGACCGACGGCCTCGTCCGCGGCCAGCCGGTCAAGAACACGAACGGCCCGATCACGATTCCGGTCGGCGTCGAGGTGCTCGGCCGGATCCTCAACGTCGTCGGCGAGCCGGTCGACGAAGCCGGCCCGGTCAACGCGAAGCAGCGGATGTCGATTCATCGGTCGGCGCCGAAGTTCACGGATCAGAGCGTGAACGTCGAGATGTTCGAGACCGGCATCAAGGTCATCGACTTGCTCGCCCCATATCGCCGCGGCGGCAAGATCGGCTTGTTCGGCGGCGCCGGCGTCGGCAAGACCGTGCTGATCCAGGAGCTGATCAACAACGTCGCGAAGAAGAGCGGCTCGTACTCGGTGTTCGCCGGGGTCGGCGAGCGCACGCGCGAAGGCAACGACTTGTTCGAGGAGCTCAAGCACGCGACGCTGTTCGACGGCAGCTCGGTGCTATCGAAGACCGCGCTCGTGTTCGGCCAGATGAACGAGCCGCCCGGCGCCCGCCAGCGCGTCGCGATCTCGGCGCTCACCGTCGCGGAGTACTTCCGCGATGTCATGAAGCAAGACTTGCTGCTGTTCGTCGACAACATCTTCCGATTCACCCAAGCCGGCTCGGAAGTGTCGGCGCTGCTCGGCCGCATCCCGTCCGCGGTCGGTTATCAGCCGACGCTGTCGACCGAGATGGGCCAGCTGCAAGAGCGGATCACGTCGACCAAAGACGGCTCGATCACGTCGGTGCAAGCGATCTACGTGCCGGCCGACGACTTGACCGACCCCGCGCCGGCCACCGCGTTCGCCCACCTCGACGCGACGACCGTGCTCAACCGCGCGATCACCGAGAAGGGCATCTACCCGGCCGTCGATCCGCTCGACTCGACGTCGACGATTCTCACCCCCGCGGTCGTCGGCGAGCGCCATTACAAGGTCGCGCGCGAAACGCAACGCATCCTGCAGCGCTACAAAGATCTGCAAGACATCATCGCGATCTTGGGCATGGACGAGCTGTCGGAGGACGACAAGGTCACGGTCTCGCGCGCTCGCAAGATCGAGAAGTTCTTCGGCCAGCCGTTCCACGTCGCCACGACGTTCACCGGCCT
Organism: uncultured delta proteobacterium; assembly: GCA_963848295.1. Classification (GTDB taxonomy): domain Bacteria; phylum Myxococcota_A; class Polyangia; order Haliangiales; family Haliangiaceae; genus JABFXX01. Next base: position 3,745,590 of record CAWKDB010000010.1, read on the forward strand.
CGACGGTATCTTCTGCTCGCGCGAAGACACGGTGCGCAGCTTCGAAGAAGTGCTCGCCGGCAAGTGCGATGACCTGCCCGAGCAGGCCTTCGAGATGACCGGCACGATCGACGACGTCCGCGCCAAGGCCGCCGAGCTCGCGAAGAGGGCGTAGTGGCGGACACCCTGGCCACGTTCCTCGGAGTAAATCTAGTGACGCCGCAGGGCGTCGTCGCGCACACCGACACCGACAGCGTGCAGGCGCCGGGCGAGCTCGGCGAGCTCGAGTTGTTGCCGGGCCACGTGCCGCTGTTGACCGCGCTCAAGCCCGGCGTGCTGACGATAGGGACGAAGGCTCGCGCGCGCTATGCGGTGTCGAGCGGCTACCTGCGCATCGATCCGCAGGGCGTGGTCGAGCTCCTCGTCGAGCAGGCGGTTCCCGCCGATGCGGTCAATGCCGAGGCCGCGCGCACGGAGCTCAAATCGGCCGAGACCGAGCTGGCGCAATGGGGCGCCAAGCCGCAAGACGGCGACTACGCGAATCTCCTGCACCGCGCCGACTGGGCGCGCGCGCAGATCGATGCCGCGGCGCACTAGGGGCTTCTAGAGCTCGGGCCCGTATGGCCTCGACAGCGAGGCGATCGTCAGCGCGCCAGAAAACACGCGAAGCTCGCGTGAAGCGACAGGCGTGTAGGTGTAATCGAACAGTAGGTCGATGCTCTGGGTCTGCGCGTCGAGGATATAAGCGACGCCGTCCGACGAGGTCGAGGTCGCGGTCGCGTCGGGCGCGCCGCTCGCGTTGTCGTAGAGAACCGTTTGCATCGGTGGCGGGTTGATCGTCGCGCCGTACGCGCCGGCTTGTACTTCGATCACGCCCGCGCCCGCACGGTCCGTGACCCCGGCGGTGGTGTAGAGCGCCGCATAGGCGTCGGGCGAGAATACGTCGAGTGCCACACCGAGTGCATCGCCGACGAGAATGCTCTGAAAGTTGTAATACGTCGTGACATACGCGGCGTTCGTTGCCTCGAGGTAGATGTCGCCATAGCCCGAGGTCGTCGGCAGATCGAGCGCGAAATCACCGGCACTGTCGGTCTGCGTCGATCCCATCTGCGAGTCATCGTCGAGTCGGTTCGCGGCGACGGCGATGCCCGACGCCGGGGCACCTGAAGCGGCGCCATGGAATGCGACCGTGCCGCTGATCCGGATCATCGATGGCCGGTCTGCGTCGTGCGGTCCATCGGGAGCGAGCGGAGCCCCGCACGCAGCGAGGACGAGCGAGATGAACACGAGGCGGGTCGGCATGCGGCCCCGCATCGCACGTCTCGCGCCAAGGCGTTCTCAGCTAATTCGAGATGTTGCGCGACCCCAGACGCCTTGACCGCGCGAGATCGCGACGCCGATGTCTGACTTTCGATCGCCAACATCCGGTGGACGGGCGAAGCGCTGGGTTGTCACTGCTGGCGATACTCGAACGTCGCGCGCACGTTCGCGCGACCGCCTTTGCCGATGACGACCGTGAGCGACTTCGCGCCGAGCGTCGGGTGCCACGCCTCGAGCGTGTAGGTCCCCGGCGGGATGCCTTTGATGTCGAACGCGCCGTCGTTACCCGTGACCGCGAAGAACGGATGGTCTTGGACGACCGCGTAGGCGTGCATCCACGGGTGCACGTTGCACGCGAGCTCGACGACATCGCCGGCAGCCGGCTTCGCTTCGATCGCGAGCTTGTCGTCGGGCTGCTGCATCTTATTGACGATGTCTTTGCCCGCGATCGTGCCGTGGACGTTGTGAAACAAGTTGTCACCGTTATGCACCGCGAGCTCTTGGCCGACCATGATCCCGACGACGCGCGGCGTGTACTGGCACGCGCGCTGGTCGACAACCACCGGCGTGGTCGGCGCGGCGTGCGTGCCCGCCGTTCCGTTCTTGATCCGCACGAGCACGCCGGCGAGCTTGCCCTTCGTGACGATGATCGCCTCGTCGTGCACGTCGCCACCGCACTTCTTATCGACGTTGCTCGGCGTCCCGCGCTCGGGCGCCTCGCCCACGAAGTTCACCGTGCCCTTGATCGAGCCGGTCGGTGGATCGGCCAGACTCGGCTCGCATAGTGCTGCGAGCACGATCGCGGCGACGGCATACGAGGACCTGAACGTCATGTCGCGGCGAGCGTAACCCACCTGGCGCGACGCGATCGATCTATGCTCCCGTCGTGGCAGATCTTCCGGTCGCTCTCGGGCCGCTCGACGCGGTTCCGCCGGCCTTGCGCTATCGCGTGCGCGAAGTGCTCGGAGGTTTGCCGCTCGAGGGAGGCCCGCTCGAAGGCCTCGCGCTCGAGAAGCTCGCGCGGCTCGTCGCCGACGGCGAGCCCTGGCTAGGCGCCGATCCGTCGCTGGCCGACGTCGGCTACTGGATGATCGAGCCGCGCCACGCCGTCGAGCTGCGCCGGCGCGGTTGCGTGTGGTTGTCGCGGTTTCCATCGGCGGAGACCAGCAAGCGGCTCGCCGCGATCGCGCGTGACCCGGCCACGCCACCGGCGCTGCGCGATCAGGCGATCTGGGCGCTCGGCTGGCGCCAGATTCGCGACCTGCATCCGGCGACGAGATGGCCGACCGAGGCGATCGCGCTCGCCGACGAGGTGTTGATCGAGCTCGCCGATGCCGCGACCGATGCCGGCAAGATCGCGAGCGGTCAGCTCGCGCCGGCGCTGCGCCACGTCCAAGCCGAGGCAGCGTCTGCGGTGTGCGCGCGCGCACCCGCGCTGTGGGCCGACGCGCTCGAGTGCTTTGCGACGCCGGCGCTCGCTCGCGTGCTGCTCGTCTGTCTCGATGACATTCCAGCGCCGCATCGAGTGCGCGCGGTGCGGCTCGTCGCCGCGGTGCTCGGAGGAGAAGCCGTGCCGATGCTGACGGTGCGCGGCAGTCACGGCGCGATGACGAGCGAGCGGCTCGAGATGCTGTATCTGACGATCGCGCTCGCGGGCGAGGCGAAGCTCGGCGCGTTCGAAGACGCACTGCGCGGGTTGAAATCGATCGAGCTGTTGCGCCAGCGAGCGAAGTGGCACCTCGCGCATCCTGGAGTGATTCCGACGGTGCGCGGGCTGCGCGTCGCGCGCTCCACCGCCGTGATCGCCCCCGATCAACGCCGCACCGCGTGCGCGCTGGCGGCCGACGATCTCGGCGCTCTGACGAAGTTCGCGCGTCACCCCGAGGCGAACCTCTACGCGATGTGGGGCTGGATGGTGCGCGGCTCCGCGGATCCCGCGCGCGCGAGGGAGCTCGTCGCCGCTCATCCCGAATCGCAACAGCTCGTGCGCGATCTCTATCTCGAGGACCTCGCGCAACGCGGTCGCGTCAGGCAGCTCGCCGCGGCGGCGCAGACGATGCGCACTCCGGATCTCGGCGCGCTCCAGCTCGCGATTCATGGCCGACCGATCGCGGCGCTCGAGCTCGCGGCGACGTCGCGCTCGCACACCCCGGAGCTCGTGTGCGCGCGTGCGCTCGCCTGCTATCGCAGCGGCCGCCCAGACCTCGCGGCGCGCTTGCTCGCCGAGGATCTGCCGCCGTCGGAGATCGTCGACGATGCCGGCCTCGAACCGTTTCCCGGACCGCACGAGCGCTGGCTGATCGAGCGGGCGCCCGATGCGCGCCCGGCACTGCGCGCGCTCGCGAGCGGCGTCGCGGCCGTGGTGGCGCTCGCGAAGCCATCGCTCGACGACGCGGAGCCCGACCCGCCGACGATCGAGCCGACCGCCGCGGTGGCGCGCCGCCTCGGTCGTGGCTTACTCGGCGCGACGATCTACCTCGCTGGCGAGTTCGTGAAGCGGAACAAGGACGCGATCGCGTCGGCCGCCGAGCGAGCCGGCGCTCGCCTCGTCACCGGACCTTTTCCCGGCATCGACTACTACGTCTGCGGTGACACCTGCCCCGTGCAAACGATCGCGCAGCTCGAACGCCAGGGGACGCGGCGACTGCACGGCGGCGAGCTGGAGGGCGTCTAGTGCCGGCGCTCGCCAAGCCGCATCGCGTCGCGTTCCTCGTGCCCGAGGTCTCGATCGACGGACCCGATGCGCCGTTCGAGCGCGCCGCCGCGGCGTTGTTGTGGACCGCCTGCATCGAAGCGTGTCAGCGCCACCCGCGCCTCGCGGTGCTCGATCCCGACGCCACACCCTTGCTGCCGCAAGACGGCCACTTCGTCCCGAAACACGCCGAGCGCGGCGGCCGGCCGAACGACGCGTTCTTCGCACCGACCCGGCGCGACGAAGTGCTCTGGCTCGAGCTATCGCTCAGCGGCAAACCGGCAGCGGTGCGGCTCCACGTCGTCGGACGCGACGGCACGCAGGAGTCGTTCGATGCCCTCGGTCGCAACATCGGCTCGCAGGTCGACCAGGTGCTCGCGGCGTGGCTGACAGCGCGCGGATTGGGTCCGTTGCCGCGTCGGTTCGAACCAGCGACGAGCGACGAGCTCCTCGCGGTCGTTCGGATCATCGGGCCCGTGCTCGCCGAACAAGCGCGCGCGTGGGCGTTGCCGGTCGCGACGAAACCGACCTGGAGCCTCGCGGTCGTGGCTGACTCTCTCGACGAGTCGCTCGACGAGTCGCTCGATCTCGACGACGACGCACCGGTCGACGTCACGGTCGACTCGACGCTCGATACGCCGGTCGAGACGACGAGCGGGCGGTCGATCGCGCGACCGGTCGCGAATCGCCTACCGGGGCAGATGCGCGTGTCGGCGTTGCGCTTGCTCGAGCTCGCCTTGCGCGAGGACCTCTCCGAGCTCGTGCTCGCGCTCGACCCCGAGCACCCGCAGGCGTTGTTTGGAAAGTTCGAGGCGGCCGCTCCACACCGCCGCGACTACGCGTTGCTGCGCCGCGTGATCACGAGCGCGCCGGGTTGGGCGCGGCCGCACGAAGAGCTCGATGCCGCCGACGATGCGAGCGCGGCCGAGACGTTCGCCGAAGGCGTTGGCGCGCCGAGCACGCTCGAGACCACCGCAGCAGCGGCGATCGCGGCGCTGTGTCGGCCCGCGGCGCTGCCGGTGCTCGTCGCGTCCGCGGAGCGACTCGATGGGGCGGCGCGCACCGACGAAGCGCTACGCCTGCTCGAGCGCGCCGTCGCGTTGATGCCCGACGATCCGCGCGCACACGTCGCACTGCTCGACCTCTACGAGCACGCCGATCGCGAGGGCGCGCAACTCGACCAAGCGTTGCGCTCGTCGAGCTCGCACGGCTGCCCGATGGATCCTGTGCTGCCGTGGTATCCCGACCAGATCCACGTCGATCTCCGCGCCTCGACCGCGTTGCTCGATGTCGGTCGGCTCGACGAGGCGATCGCGTTGCGCGCGAATCGGCTCGATGGCCGCGAGGCCGCGTGGGCAGCGCAGGCGCGCGTGCTCGGCGATTGGCGCAAAGATCCGCGGTTCGTCGCGTGGAGCTACGCGCGCGAAGGCTACTTCCGCGGCGATGAGGCGCGCGCGGTCGAGGGTTTCGGTCGCGTCGAGCCCGGTGACTCGATCGATCTCGCGATCTTCCTCGATTCGCTCGTCGCGCTCGGACGAGAGAACGAGGTCGCGTTCGCATGGGCGCAGTTCGGGCTCGGCCGCGGCTTTTCGCAGTCGGTCGCGCGGCTCGCGGCGGCGCGAGGCTTGTTCGCGGCCGGCCACTGGCGCGACGGGCTCGAACAGCTGTGGCGCGTCGAGCTCGGCGACCCGGGCCGCGACGAGCACGTGGCGATCGCGCGCGCGTTGCGCACGGTCTCGGCGGTGTCGGCCGATGGCTTCATCGCGATCGAAGCCGCGATCGCCGAACGGCTCGATGCCGGCGCGACCTCGCTCGCTCGTCGCATGGCGCGGGACCTCGCGGACTTCGTACCCGCGGCCACGAGTAGCTCGGTCGTCGCGCGTGCGCTTGGCAAGGCCAACCTGGTGGCGTTCGATCCGGCGTGGCTCGCCGGATTTTCGCCCACTACGCCGAGTCGACGCGCGATCGATGCGTTGTTCGCCGACATCGACGCCACGCGCAAAGACGCCGATGCACGCAGCGAGCTCGCGCTCGGCGATCGACTCGTCGGGCGATGGCTCGAGGTCGTGTTTGCCGAGGCGTCCGAGGACGACCGCGCGGCACTCGCGCAAGCCGCCGCCTACACCGCAGCGCAAGCGCTCGCGCGTTACCTCGCGGCGACGACCGCAGGTCCGGCGTTGCTCGCCGGCGCGCTGCGCACGGTAGCTGGCGAAGCGCTCGCGCTGGTCGCGCGCCATCGTCACGCGCTCGGCGATCGCGAGGCAAGGGCGTTGTGCGGTGCGATCGATCCGGCGCTGCGCCGTATCGATCGTTGGATCGGCACGCAGTGGCTCGGCGCGGTCGAGCGCGCGGTCGGCCTCGACGAACGCAGCAATGGCGACGTGGTCGGGTTCGTCGCACGATATCCGATCGTCGCGGCGCGCATCCTCGGGCCTGAGGAGGTCGCCGTGCTCGGTTGGTCGATCGCCAGGTTGTTCCGCGAGCGTCCCGACGGGTGGGCGAGCGCGGTCGCGGCGCAGGCGGAGCGGCTCGCGACTCACACCGGCGGCGCGGGGGTCGACGAGTGGGCCGATGCGGTCGTCGAGCAACTCGCGACCAAGACGACGGAGCTCCCCGATGCGATCGACGCGCTCGCGACCGCGAGCTACCTCGCGCGTGGCGATTCGGCCCTTCCCGGACTTCGCGCGGCCGGCGTCTTGCTGGCCGCCGACCGCGGCGAAGCAGCGCTCGCCGTGCTGTGCGACGCATTGCCCGACGCCGACGTCGTCACGCGCGATCGCGAGCTCGCGCCATTCGCGAATGCGTGGCGCGCGGCCGACATCAACGTGCCGTTCGAGTTCGAGCGTGCCGCGGAGGAGACGTCTGCCGCGGTGCAAGCCGGTGCACCGGCACGAGGAGTCCAACTCGGCAGGTGGGCGATCGCCTGTGACCCGGACAACGCCGAAGCGCATCGCAACCTCGGCCTCGCGTTCGCCCAGCAGGGCATGGTGCCGGACGCGATCCATCACCTCGTGCGAGCGACGCGCGATCAGGCGCTGCACTTGACGTCGGGCGTGCTTTATCAGACCGGCCGACTCGTCGAAGCGATGGCGGTGCTCGCGTACGCGAGTCGCTGGTACGTGCGCGCCGATCAATGGCTCGCGTATGGCGGGATCGCGTACGGAGCCGGCGACAGCGCGCGGGCGGCTGCCGCGTACAAGCGCGCGTATCAACTCGAGCCCTCGGCATTCGACGCGACCCAACTCAACGCGTACGCCGGCGTGCTCGACGAGCTCGGCGAATACAAGAGCTGCGAGAAGATCGCAAACGAGCTGCTGCGCGTCGGCGCCGACGACGTGATGTGGCAGTGCAACGCGTGGCATCACCTCGCATGCTCGTACCTCGGGCAAGGCCGATTTCCCGAGGCGCTCGACTATGCCCAACGGGCGATGAATCAGAACCCGGTGCCAGACAGCGCCGATGCGTTCGCGGCGACGCTGAGCCGGGCGCAAGAACAGTCGCCGGCGATGCCACCGCCGCCACCCGCAGGCGAGCAACGCGAGGCCGTGTTCGCCGAGCTCGAAGCAGGAAATCACAACGCGGCTTCCCTGCGCAGCCGCGATCCGAGTTGGCGAGTCCGCCGCGCCGCGCTGCACGCGATCCGGTTTCGGTTCGCGTCGGAGAACCAGGTCGACGTCGCGACGCGCGCGCGTGCCTCGGCCGTTGCGGTCATCGGTGACACGACCGGAGCCGTCGAGCTCGATGCCGTGCTCGCCCGAGCGCTCGCGCTGCAGATTCGCGAGCACGCGTATTTTTCACGCGATCCGGTGCCGAGGCTCGGCGATCGGATGACGCGCGACGCGTTCTATCAGGAGTTTCGCGCCCGCGGCGGCATCGTGTTCGGCGACAACGCACCGAGCCGGCCGAGCTTCGTCGATCGCGTCGTCGTGCCCGGCGGCGCGGTGGCGCGCGTCAGCGACTATGTCGCGTTGCTGCGCGACCTCGCGGCGCTGACTCCGAAAGAGGCGCTCGCCCAATTCGATCTCGACGATGCCGGCTATCTCGATGTCGCGAAAGCGTGGGTGGCCGCGCTCGAAGCCGACGCGACGCTCGCTGCTACGATCGCCGCCGGGCTCGCGAAGCGCTGAGCTCGCGCGATTCAGACCGCGGTGAGCCCGCCGTCGACGACCAGCACCGCGCCGGTCGTGAAGCTCGCAGCATCCGACAGCAAGTACGTTGCCGCGCCGGCGATCTCACTCGGTTGTGCGTGGCGCGCGAGCGGCGTACGGCTCACCACGTGGTCGCGCAGCATCGGGTTCCCGACGATCGCCGAGGCGAACTTCGTCTCGACCAGGCCCGGCGCGATCGCGTTCACTCGAATCTTCGAGCTGCCGAGCTCGAACGCGAGCGTCTGCGTCATGCTGATCACCGCGGCCTTGGTCGCGCCGTAGATGCCCTGCATCGGCGCGGCGCGCATGCCAGCCACGCTCGCGACGTTGACGATCGAGCCGCCGCCATCGCGCGCTCGCGCGTGCTTCACGAACGCACGCACGCAGTACAGATAGCCGCGGAGGTTGACCTCGATCGTCTTATCGATCGCGCTATCGGGGGTGTCGACCAGCGGACCGAAGTAGGGGTTCGTGGCGGCGTTGTTGACCAGGCCGTCGACCCGCCCGAACTTTTCGAGCGCCTTCGCGAACAGCGCGTCGACCTCTTCGGCCTTGCCGGTATGCGCGGCGATCGCGATCGCGCGATCGGCAGGCAACGTCGCGACGAGGCGATCCAGGTCCGGCTGTTTTCGCGATGCCAATACGACCTTCGCGCCGCCGTCGAGGCACGCGCGTACGATCGCCTCGCCGATCCCGCGGCTCGCTCCGGTGACGACGATGACCTTGTCCTGCAACATGGCCGGACCGTATCACCGCCGACCGGCACGACGACCCAGCCCGGGGGGCGTCGTTACAACTGGCAGCGTGCCAATACCGGACACCTGCCGGCTGATCGTCTGGCCAGGCTGGCGGAAACGCCGCCGCCCGCGACTCGACGAGCCGTGGTTTGCGTCGAGGGCAAGGTCATAGCGGCCTGACCTGCTCTAGCGCATTCGCGGAGTTGGCCGGACAGTTCCGGACAGCGCGAGCGATCGCCTGTCGACTGCGGACTGGCGCGTTCGTTGCGATTGGCGGTTCGCATGATTCGCTTAGCGACCGCGGCTCTCGCCCTTCCGTTCCTCGCGCTGGTGGCAACTCAACCTTCCTGCACCCAGGCTGCGACCGATGACGACCCGGATGGCGACCCGGTGCTCGACGGCAAGTCTGACGGAGCGAGCCCGATCCTCAAGGGTGTGCTCGACTGGACCGGCTCGCAAGACGTGGCGTTCACCGACGACAGCGGGGACAGCACGAAGCTCGTGTATCTGACGTTCTCGCTGTCGGGCGATGCCGACGTCGTGGTCGATACTCGAGCGCCCGCATCGAACGGGTCGAGCAGCCTCGATACCGTGCTCTACATCTACAAGCCGACCGGCGATGACTGGAACGCATACCTCTATCGCAACGACAACGGCGGCGCCGGCAAGTACTCGCAGATCTCGGCGCACCTCGGCGCGGGTGATTACCGCGTGTTGATCCGGCGCAAGACCGGCACCGGCACGCCGAACGTCGGCGTGGCAGCGACCTGCTCGGGCGCCGGTTGCGCCCCGGCGGTCGAGATGGGTTGCACCGCGCTGGCGCCGCGTACCGTGGATCCCGAGATCTTCATCGGGCCCGACACCTGGGAGTCGAACATCGAAGCACAGATCGACAGCGCGACGACCTCGCTAGACGTTCAGATGTACCTGTTCACCGTCACGGATATCGCGCAACACATCATCACCGCCGCCACGATGCGCGGCATCGCGGTGCGCGTGCTGACCGACAACAGCGAAGGCCCGAACAACGCCGCGGTGATCGCGCTGCTGAACGGCGCGCACATCCCGAATCACATCGACCCGACGATCTTCTCGTTTGCCCACGCGAAGTACATGATCGTCGACAAGCAGACCGCGGTGATCTTGTCCGGCAACTTCAACGTCGGCGCGGTGACCACCACCGGCGGCGGCGAGCGCAACTACGGCATCATCGATCGCGATCCGCAGGACGTCGCGGACCTCCAGAAGGTGTACGAGAGCGACTGGGCCGCCGGTCCGGAACCGGATCTCAGCTGCACTCGGCTGATCGTGTCGCCGATCAACTCGAAGCAGCGCGTGCTCGACCACGTCAACGCGGCCACGAGCACGCTCGACATCGAGGTGCTCTACCTCGACGACCTCGACGTTCGTGCCGCGATCGTCGCTGCCGCGCAGGTCCGCCACGTCGCGGTCCGCATCCTGTTGTCCGACCCGGCGAAGAACCCACAGAACACCGACACCCAGACCTACTTCGCCGGCCTCGGCATCCCGACGAAGTTCTTGCTCACCAACTACCTGCACGCGAAGATGTTGCAGTCCGACGGCGTCGCGCAGGTCGCCTCCGAGAACATGTCGGAGACGTCGCTGACGAAGAACCGCGAGGTCGGTGAGCTGATCTTCGAGCCGACCCCGGCCGGCGAGATCCACGCTCAATACGAAGCGGACTGGGCCGCCGGCGTCGATTCGCCGAACTAGCGCGGATAGGAGCGGCTCGGGCGTGCTGTCCGGTATTGGCAGCCGTGCAATAGCAGCGCGAGGATGCGCCGACGGACGCTTGACGCGATGCGTCCAAGCGGCCATAAAATGAATGACGGTTCATTCACCCGCGAGGATCCGCGATGGCGCAGCAGAACTACTACAAGGCCAACCTCCGTGACCTGAGCTTCCTGCTGTTCGAGCAGTTTCATCTCGACGAGCTGCTCGGCAAAGCGCCGTACCCGAACTGGGGCAAGGACGAAGTCCTCGCCGTGATCGAAGAGTCGTACGGCTGGGTCCAGAAGTATCTCGGGCCGATCAACGCCGGCGGAGACGACGGCTGTCGGATCGACAAGGGGCAGGTCCACGTGCCGGCCGGGTTCAAGGAAGCGTGGAAGGCGTTGTTCGAAGCGGGTTGGCGCACGCTCGCGATCGAGGAGTCGAACGGCGGGCAGGGTGGGCCGTTCACGCTCGCGATGATGGTCGAGGAATTCATGTGCGGCTCGTGCACGTCGTTCAACATGTACCCGGCGCTGACCCAGGGCGCGGCCGACGTGATCACCGCGTTCGGCACGCCGGAGCAGCAGAAGACGTACGTCCCGCGAATGTTCGATGGTTCGTATGCAGGCACGATGTGCTTGACCGAGCCGCAAGCGGGCTCGGACGTCGGCTCCGCGACTACCCAGGCGAAGCGCCGGCCCGACGGCAAGTACGAGATCAAGGGCACGAAGATCTTCATCTCCGGCGGCGATCAGGACATGACGGCGAACATCATCCACATGGTGCTCGCTAGAACGCCGGACGCGCCGCCCGGCACGAAGGGGCTGTCGCTGTTCATCGTGCCCAAGCTGAAACCCGACGGCACGAGCAACGACGTCGCGACCGCCGGGATCGAGCACAAGATGGGCATCAAGGGCTCGTCGACCGCGCAGCTCGTGTTCGGCGACAACGACAACTGCGTCGGCGAGCTCGTCGGCACGATCGAGCAAAAGGGCATGTCGCAGATGTTCCACCTGATGAACTACGCCCGGATCGGCGTCGGAATTCAGGGACTGGCGCTCGCATCGTCGGCGTATCTCAATGCGCTCGACTATGCGAAGGATCGCAAGCAAGGTAGCTCGATCAAGCACTGGAAGGACGCCGCGGCGCCGCGCGTGCCGATCATCGAGCATCCCGATGTCCGGCGCATGCTGCTCGACATGAAGTCGCGGATCGAGGGCATTCGCGCGCTTGCGGTCAAGCTGACCATGCACATCGACCGCGCGACCGCGATCGAGAAGACCGGCGGCGACAAGGCCGCGGCCGAGCACCACCACGGTCAGGTCGATCTGCTGGTGCCGTTGCTCAAGGCGTACGGCAGCGACCAGGCCTTCCAGGTCTGCGCGACCGCGATCCAAGTCTACGGCGGTGCGGGCTATCTCAAGGATTGGCCGGTCGAGCAGTACTGTCGCGACTCGAAGATCTTTTCGATCTACGAGGGTACGAACCACATCCAAGCGATGGATCTCGTCGGCCGCAAGCTGATGCAGCGCGGCGGCGCGAACGTGCAGGCGTTCACGAAGGATGTCGCCGCGTTCGTCGCGACCAACAAAGACCACGCGACGCTCAAAGACTCGATCGCCGTGCTCGGCCAAGCCATGGACGCGTTGACCGCGACCGGCGGGAAGTTCATGCAGTGGTTCGGCGGCGGCAAGATGGAGATGGTTCCGGCAGCGGCGAACCGCTTCCTCGAGATGATGTCCGAGCTCACGATCGGCTGGCTGCTCCTCGAGCAAGCCGTGATCGCGGAAGCGGCGCTCGCGAAAGTCACGGCCGATCACCCCGACCACGGCTTCTACACCGGCAAGCGTTTTGCCGCGCAGTACTTCGCCGCGAACGTGCTGCCCGGCGTTGCGGCGAAGGCGCAGCTCATCGCGCGTGAGGATCGCTCTGCGATCGATGTTCCTATCGACGCGTTCCCGCACGCCTGAGCGGGCGACTAACGTATAGTCGGTGCGATGACTCGCGCGTTCGCGCTCGCCACGGTGCTCGCCGGTTGTGGCAGCACGGCGCCGACGCCCGCGACACCTGTGCCTGTGCCGGCTGCACCGGCGCGTTCACCTGCGCCTCCGCTGCCCTGAGCCATGAGTGAAGATCTCGAGCTGACGGTGGTCCAGCCGGCGAGGGATGAGCTCGGCTATCTGGGCGCGTTCGCGATCGACGAGCGTGCGATCTATGCGGTCGGCGGGCTATCGAGCGCCGCGCCGACGCTGCTCGTCTCGACCGACGGCAGACAGTTCGCGAGACGCGCGACGCCGCGCGAGCTCGGGCTGCGAGACGTGCGTATGATCGGCGATGCGCTGTGGGTGTGCGGCGAGTACGGCCAGCTCGCGGCGTCTCGCGATCGCGGCGAGACCTGGAAGCTCGTGGCTACCGGCACGACCGAGTGCTTGTTCGGACTCGCGGTCGCGGCGGATGGCGCGCTGTGGGTCATCGGCGATCGCGGCTTCGCGGCAAGAGTCACCTGCGACCAGGCCGAACGAGTCGCGTCGGAGACCGACGTGAGGTTATCAGCCGCGTTCGCGCTCGGCGACGAGATGCTCGGGCTCGGTGGCGATGGCGGGATTCGCCGCTGGCGCGGCGGCACGGTTTCGATCGCGGCGAGCGGCAGTAGCAGACCGCTGACCGGGTTCGTGCGAACGCGCGACGACACCTGGGTCGTGGTCGGCGACGCGGGCTTCGTCTCGCGCTCGCCCGATGGCGCCTGGTTTACCGTCGTGAAGACCGAGGTCACCTGCGACTTCGAAGCGGTCACGATGCTCGCCGACGGCCGGATCGTGATCGTCGGCGACGGTGGGACCGTGTTGGTCTCGGCCGACGATGGCCGCCACTGGACGGCTCCGGCGATCGCGCCCGAGCTCGGCGACGCTCACTTGTGGAGCATCGCGCCGTATCGCGACGGGGCGCTCGTCGGCGGTGACCGGGGCCTCGTCGCGCGCTTGGGACCGCGCACGTGAAGCTCGACTCCGAACGCGACTACACGCTCGAGCTCGAGCTCGACGAGGCAGACGACTCGACGTCGCTCGCGCGCAAGCTCGCGGCTCAGCTCGGTGTCGCACCGGCCGAGCTCCCGGCGATCGAGCTGCGCCGGCGCTCGATCGACGCGCGCCGCGGCCGCGTCCGGTTCCACCTCGTCGTCGGCGGAGCGCGCATCGAGCCGATCGGTGGTGCGCCGCTGCGCGAGACCGCCGGGCCGCCGGTCGTCATCGTCGGCGCCGGGCCGGCCGGCTTGTTCTGCGCGTACGAGCTCGCGCGCGCCGGCGTGCGCTCGGTGATCGTCGATCGCGGCAAGGACGTGCAAGCGCGCCGTCGCGATCTCAAAGGCCTGACCCGGCACGGCACGGTGGACGGCGATTCGAACTATTGCTTCGGCGAGGGAGGCGCCGGCACGTACTCCGACGGCAAGCTCTACACGCGCGCGCACAAGCGCGGTGACGTGCGCGATGTCATCGAGGTCCTCGCGAAGCACGGCGCGCCGCACGAGATCCTCGTCGACGCCCGGCCGCATATCGGCTCGAACAAGCTGCCGAAAGTGATCGCCGCGTTGCGCGACGCGCTCGTCGCGGTCGGCAGCGAGATCCGGTTCGGCGGGCGCGCGACCGAGCTCGTCGTCAAAGACGGGCGCGCGATCGGCGTGGCGCTCGCGAGCGGCGAGGAGCTCGTCGGCCGAGCCGTCGTGATCGCGACCGGGCACTCGGCGCGAGATGTCCACCACTGGCTCGCCCGCGCGGGCGTGCGGCTCGAAGCGAAGGCGTTCGCGATGGGCGTGCGGATCGAGCATCCTCAGCCGCTGATCGATCGCGCGCAGTATGGTCGCGCGGCCGGCCACCCGCGGCTCGCCGCGGCCGCGTATCGGCTCGCGTTCACGCCGAGCGATGGTCGCGGCGCGTTCTCGTTCTGCATGTGCCCGGGTGGCTGGATCGTGCCGGCGGCGACCGAGCCCGACGGTGTCGTCGTCAACGGCATGAGCCTGTCGCGCCGCGACTCGCCGTACGCGAACAGCGGCTTGGTCGTCTCGGTCGAGCCCGCCGACTTCGGCGGTGACCCGTTCAACGGCGTCGAGCTGCAACGCACGCTCGAGCGCGCCGCGGCGATCGCCGGTGGCGGGCAGCTCCGCGCACCCGCCACTCGCGCGACCGACTTCGTCGCCGGCAAGTCATCATCGACCGTGCCGGCGTCGAGCTACGAGCCCGGGCTCGCCGCCGGCAACATCGCGGACGTGCTCGCGACCACCGGCTTGCCACTCGCCGCGCGGCTGCGCGATGCGATCACCGCGTTCGATCGGCAGATCCGCGGCTACCTCACCGCCGAAGCGGTGCTCGTCGGCGTCGAGTCGCGCACGTCATCGCCGCTGCGCGTGCCGCGCGATGCCGCGACGCTCGAGGCGATCCCCGGGCTCTACCCGTGCGGCGAAGGCGCGGGCTACGCCGGCGGCATCGTGTCGGCCGCGCTCGACGGCATACGCGTCGCTCGAGCGATCACCGCGACGGGTCAGTGAGCCCGAGCTTCGCGAGGTTCTTCGCCGCGCCCGCGACTCTCGATCCTAGAGCACCATGCGAATCGCAGCGTTGAGGCTGACCGCGGGCTCTTGCGACACCGTCGCTTGCACCGAGAGCTTGAGCTTCCACAAGTTGAGCTGAACGCCGCCGAACCCGCGCAGCAACACGGGCGCGCCGGTGTTGCTGCCGTTGACCGTGATCGCCGACATCCCGACCTCGCGACCATCGCCCGTCTTGATGTCGCCGGTGAGGTTCGCGTTGATCTTCGCGGTGCCGGTCGTGAAGTCGGCGCCGCCGCCGGCATAGACGCTGACGAGCTCGACGATCCGCAAGCCGGTCGAGATGTCGACCGGGACGGTGTAGGTCGTCGCTGCCAGGTTGAACGTGCCGGTGGAGGTCATCGTCAGATCCGCGCTGCCCTGCGAGCCGGTGATCGGCAGATCACTCGGGATCTGTTGCTCTGCGCCGAGCGTCCACTTCGTGTATTCGAAGCCGCTCGTCACGTCGACGCCGATCCAGCGCAGCGCGATCGCGGCACCGCCGTCGGCCTGCGGTTCGATCAACCGATACTGCAAGTGAGCGCCAAAGCTCGTGAGGTGACCGCTGAGCTCGCTCGTCGCCGCCTTCTCGTAGAACCCGTTCGCGAACAGCGTCCAGCGCGGATAGTCGAAGCCGCGCAGGTTCGTGCCGAGCATGATGCCGAAGTTCGGCGCGAGCCCTGCAGTCGGCTTGTCGGTGCCGGTCAGATAGTCCGGCGACGAGGCCGCGACGTTCGCCGCGACCCCGATCATGAAGTCGTGCGGCATCGACACGTAGTCGACGCCGAGCCCGCGGTTCGAGAACGACACCGCGTTCGCGAAGCCGCGCAGGAAGCCGCCGACGTTGTTCGTCTGGTAGATGTCGTTGACGTCCGACTGGATCTTGTTCGCGAGATCGCTCGGCTGCAACCCGAGCTGAGTCGCCAGAGCATTGCCATCGGGCGTGAGCGTGACGGTCACCGCCGATTGCGCGCGCGCCGCGGTCGACAGTGCCACCAGCGACGCGACGACCACGCACGAAGCTAAGCGCATCTCGCCATCGTATCAGAGAGTGCGGCGGATCCCTTCGCGCACCCCGACGCGGGGCGTCCAGCCGAGCAAGTCGTGAGCGCGCTCACTCTCGTAGTGCAGGCGGGCGAGCGCCGACTTGAGGCGATAGACCGCGACCGGGCTCTGGCGGCCGAGCGCGCCGAGCGGATACTCCGAGAGCTTGCCGAGCGCGAAGATGATCGGGCGTGGGACTTTGATCACGCGCTTGCTACGGCCGGCGAGGCCGAGCACGTCGTCCTGCGTGAGCGTGTCGGGGTCGATCAGCTGGATCACTTCGCCGGCGACGAGCTGCTTGTCGATCGAAGCGACGATCGCGTCGACCACGTCATCGATGTAGACGAGCGGGAGCTCGATCCGGCCGTCGCCGAGCACGAGCCACCGTCCGCCTGCGTTGCGCGCGACCGCGCCGTTGATCAGCGGGATCCCGCCGCCGAAGATCTGACCGGGTCGCAAGATCACGCATGGCAACCCAGCCGCGGCGGCGTCGGCGACGAGCCGCTCGGCTTCGAGCTTCGCTCGGGTATACGCACCGCGCTCGTCGGCGCGTGGCTCGAGGGCCGCGCCTTCGCCGACCGGACCGTTGCCGGCCGAGCCCGCCCAGTCGATCACCGACATCGACGAGATGTGGACGAGCTGGTGGACGTGGTGCTGCTTGCACGCGTCGATCACGTTTTGCGTACCGACGACGGTGCCGCCTTTGTGATCGGGCCAGCCGCCCTTCATCGCGGCGCCGGCGTGGATCACGATTTCGGCACCCTTCACGGCGCGATCGACCGCGACCGGATCGCCGAGGTTGCCGAAGCAATACTCGACGCCCTCTTGCGGCTTCGCCGGGATGCGTCGGACGAACACCCGGACGCGATGGCCGTCTTTGCGCAAGCGTGCGACGACCGCGCGGCCGACCGAGCCCGACGCGCCGGTGACCAGAAATGGCACGCGGTCGGCGAGCGCGAACCGGGCGAGCGCCGCCGCGTGATCGGCGTCGGCAGCGCGCGCGACCTTCTCGACCCAGCGCACGACCTGCGCGGCGTCATCGACCGACACCGGCGGTGGCTCGCCCGCGGCGAGCCGGCGATAGAAATCGGTGACCAGATCGCGCAGGCCTTGGTACGACTGGACCTCTTTGCGCACGAACTTCCACACGCCGACCGGCACGTCGATCAGCGGCTGGATCGAATCCGCGAACGCGTTGACGAGCCGTTCGGCCGCCTTTGGCAGCGGCGTCGAAGACCGCTTGCCGTGGAACATCGCGAATAGATCGACGCGCAGCACGCCCTTCGTGCCGTGGATGATCATCTGCGACTGCATCGGCTTCGTGTTCCACGTCAGCTGGAACTGACCGAGGCCGCGCTCGCACCGGACGAGCGCACGCCATTCGTCGAACGCGAGGTTCGGCTCCCCGCCGAGTGATTGCCACTCGGCTTCGACGTCGGTGATCGGCCCGAGCAGCTCTTGCACGAGGTACATGCAGTGCACGCCGAGATCGCGAAACGGATAGCCGGCGTCGCGATACCACGGCGGCAACGGTCCGCCTTCGTACGGCGGATACTCCGAACCGCGCAGGATGTCGACCGACACGATCGAGCCGAGCCCGCCGGCCTTGACCGAGTCGAGCGCCTTCTTGACCTGCGGATCGTAGAGCAGCGAGTGGTTGACGGTCGCGACGAGGCCTTTGCGCTTCGCGACCTCGCCGATCTCGCGCGCGGCGGCTTCGTCCTCGGCGATCGGCTTCTCGATCAGCACGTGACAGCCGCGTTCGAGCGCGGCGAGCGCGACCTTCGCGTGCGCGGACGGCGGGGTCAGGACGTGGATCACGTTGGCGCCTGCGGCGACCAGCGCGTCTAGATCCTTGTACGCGGTCGTGCCCCACTTTTCGGCGTTCGCTTGCGCGCGCGCGACGTCGAGATCGGTGATCCCGACGAGCTCGACGTCGGGCGCGAGCTTCTTGACCGCGGCGACGTGGAACTCGCAGATGTTGCCGGCGCCGACCATGCCGGCCTTGAATTTCGCTGTCATCGTCATCCTTTGGCTCGCTTGCGCGCTGCTATGTCGTCGACAGTTTGCGTCACCTGGGCCACGCGTGCATGCCACGTCTCCGAAATCATCGCCGCGGACCGCGCGACTCGGGCGGCTGGAGAATCACTCGCGAGCGCCGACTCGATCGCCGCGACCCATTCGGCGCCGGTCGTCGCGATCGTCGCACCGTGCGCGGTGTAGCGCGCGACCTCGGGCACCGCCGTCGACACGACCGGCAGCCCGGCCGACAGATACTCGCGCAGCTTGAGCGGGTTGACGAACGTCATGCGCTCGTCGATGCGGTACGGGATCAAGCCGACCGAGAAGCCCTTGCAGTACGCGGGCAAGTCGCCGTGCGGACGCTGACCGAGCAGGTGCACGTTCGGCAGACCGGCGAGCGCGGACATGTCGTCGAGCGCCTGGCCGATCAACGCGATCGTCCATTGCGGGCGCGCGCGGGCTATGTGCGCGATCAGCTCGGCGTCGACCCACGAGCGCAGCGTGCCGTAGAACCCGAGCCGAGGCCCGGGCAGCGCGGCGAGATCCGCGGGGATGCGGGTCGCGGGATCGAGCGCTCGTGCGAACAGCGCGTGATCGACGCCATGGGGCGAGACGTACGTGTTCGCGTTGACTGCACGCTTGGCTTCGGCGAGCGGCGCGTTGATCGCGAACACCGCGTCGACCTTCGCGAGCAGCGCGCGTTCGGCCGCGATCGTCTGCGCGCGATCGAGGTAACCGAACATCGACCACTCGTCGACGCAGTAGTAGACCGCGAGCGTCTCGCCGAGCGCGCCGACGTAGTCCGCGACGTTCGGCAAGAACGTCCACAGCTGGAACTCGCGGATGCCGAGGCGGAGGCGATAGGCGCGGATCGTCGCGCGCAGGATCTGGCGGTTGAGCGCGCGTGCCGCTGGCACGTGCGGCAGGGGCAACGCGAGCGGCGTCGCGACCCACAGGTCGTGCTCGACGTTGACCGGGCCCTTCGCGAACTCGACGAGCTTGCGGCGGATCTTGCCGAGATCGCGGCCGCTCGCGAGCGACGGCGTGCGCGTGGCGATCGAGTTCAGCCACAGCACGCGTCGCGTCTTCGCCAGCTCTTGCAACACGTGATGATTCGAGGTCGGGTCCTCGTGCCAGTCCTTCGCGAATGCGATGATCGGTGTAGGCACGTGTCGACACGCGAAGGTACCCGCCGCCTGGCACGGCTCGCAACCGCTGCGGCATGCGTCTGCGCGTGCTCGCGAAAGTCGCCGGGGCCCGCGCTCCAGCTCGTCGGCGAGACCGAGCGGCTCCGGAGCGGTGACACCGTGCCGGCGCGCTCGCCGTACTTCGATGGCACGCACGTGACGCTCGTGGCAGCGCGCGGCGAGACGATCGGACTCGAGGTCTTGCACCGCGGCGGCGGTGGCGTCGCGCTCGCGATCGATCGGGCCGTCGTCCGCGGCTTTGCAGTCACCCCGGTCCACGTCGCGACGGCTTCGACCGAGATGTATGGCGGCAGCCATGGCGCCGGCGATTATCCCGACGTGCTCGCGCCGGCGACCGGCGCGATCGCGACCGACCCAGCCTACTTCACGATCGCAGTCGCGCGCGATGCGGCGCCGGGGCCGACGCACGGCACGCTGACGGTCGGCGTTCGAACGTTCGACGTGACGCTCGCGATCTCGCCGGTGACGCTGCCGCCGTTGCCCGAGACCGTGTGGGCGTACTACGACCCGCGCGAGCTCGACTGGGCGAAGCTCGGCACGGGAACGTTCGATCGAACCGCATCGCCATTCGGCGGTGCTGCCGGCCGGGGGCAAGCCCCGACCGTCGATGCGCCGTCGCCCGAGGAGCGCGCGTGCATCGCGATGTTCGCCGAGCGCGGCGTGTTGCTGTCGCCGGATCTGCCGATCGCCGCGTGGCCGGCGCGCAAGCAGCTCGTCACGACGCCGTTCGTGCCAGCGAGGATCTCCGACGATCCGGCGCGCGTCGGCGATGACGTGCGCGCGTGGATCGCGGCGACCCAGGGCACCGGCCAGGTGCCGTTCGCGATCCCGATCGACGAACCGCATGGCGCCGAGGCGCTCGCGAGCGTCCGGGCGCTGGCGCAGTCGGTGCGAGCGGCGGGCGGAGGCGCGGGTCGCTTCGTGTATGCGGTGACCGCGGATCCGAGCGCCGAGCTCGGCGACGTCGACCTCGTGATCACGCCGAACGCGAAGCTCGCCGACACCGCGGTGCGCTGGACCTACAACGGCGCTCCGCCGCGAGCCGGCGCGATGGTCGTCGACGCGGAGTCGCCGGGGCCACGGACCTGGGGCTGGATCGCGTGGCGCTATCACATCCCAGTCTGGTACGTGTGGGACGCGCTGTACTGGCACGATCGCCACAACGCGAAGCGCGCGCACCAGCCGCTGCCGGGCCGCGCGCTCGACGCCGCGAGCGACGCGCGGAGCTTCGACGACGGCGAGGATCACGGCAACCTCGACGGCGTGCTCGCGATGCCGGGTGACGCGCAGCTGCCGTGCAAGCCGACGTTGCAGCTCGAGTCGCTGCGCCGTGGCCTCGAGGACCGCCAGCTGCTCGAGCTCGCGGCCGCGTGCGCGCCGGGTCCGACCGCCGAGCTCGCTGCCAAGCTCGTGCCTGCCGCGCTCGGCGACGCCGGCTCGGAGCCATCGTGGCCACGCGACGAAGCGGCGTGGGAAGCAGCACGCCGCGAGTTGCTCCGCCTCGCTACGCCGTGCGCGCACTGACGTCACCGCGGGGTGTCGATGATCGTGACCTGTTGGTGCCCGGGCGATGGCGCGATGTCGACCGTGGTGCAGCTGACATTGCAGAACCGATAGCGGCCGGGCGCCATCGCGATCGCCTCGGCGTGGTGAGCGTCGGAGCACGACGCGGACGGGCTCCACATCGATTCGCTGGTCGCGTCGGGCGCGGTGATCGTGATGCTCGTGCACGGCGCATCGGGCGTCGTGATATCGACGGTGACGGCGGCCGCCGGGAGCGCGAACTCGATCGACGTGGTGACGTTCGCGGCGACGTGCACCGCGATCGGCGGGACGATGACGGAGCTGGCCAGCGTCGCGACGTAGTCGCCGGGCGGGAGCTGCGCGATCGAGAACTCGCCGTTCATGACATGCGCGCTGTAGTCGTCGGCGCCCGATGACAGGTGAGCCCGGTAGATCTCGTCGGGGGTGCCGTTCGCGACGCTGCCGACGACCGTGCCGGTCGCCTCGAGCCGGAGCTCGATGTCGGTGGCGAGCTCGTAGTCGTGCAGCGGCCGGGGCAGGGCGAGCCCGCGATCGGGCTCGGAGGCGGCGATGGTCACATCGGCGAGGTCGTCGGGCAGCCCGCCGATCTCGAACCGACCTGCGGCATCGGTGCGGCCGCCGCGGGTGCCGGCGAGCTCGCCGCGCAACGACACCTCGCTGACGCCGCGTGCGCTCGTGGCGATCGCGACGCTCGCTCCGACGACGGGTTGGCCCGCCGGATCGACGACGCGGCCGCGGGCGGTGCGGCCCGGCGTGACCTCGATGTCGCCGAGATCGACCGGTGCGCCGCCGGTGACCGCGACATCCTTGATCGTCTTGCGCTGGAACGACGGCCCGACGATCGACACGTGCCACGTACCGGGGCGAAGCCCGTCGCGCGTGAACCGCCCGTCCGACGCACGGACCGGATCGGGCGTGTCGTAGCTCGGATCGGGATCGGTGCTGACCACGACGCCGAAGTAGTCGACCGGTACGCCGTTCATCACGACGCGACCCACGACCGTCGCGGCATCGGGCACGACGAGCGCGACGTGGCGGTCGCCGCTGTGCGCATGCGCGCGCTGCTCTGGATCGCCTTGATCGCCGTCGCGCAGCGCGCTGAGCACGTAGTCGCCGGGCGGCGACCCTTCGAGCTCGAAGTGGCCGAAGCCATCGGCCCTGGCGTAGAGGTCGGTCGGTCCAGTCGCGGTCACGAGCGCGTCGGCCACCGGGTCGCCGTGCGAATCCTTGACGACGCCGGCGATGCCGGACTCGGTCACGACGAAGCGCACCTCGGCATGCCCACCGCGGTTCAGGGTCACGTGTTGGATCGGCGCACCGAACCGCTCGGCGTCGACGCGGATGTCGGTCGGCCCGGGGTCGAGCCCGGTGACCAGGAATCGACCGTGCTCGTCGGTGCTCGCTTGTCCATTGCCGGCGCCTACGTGGGCGTCGGCGACGGGCTTGCCGGTCGCATCGACGACGACGCCTCCGACCGTCGCGCCCTTCTCGACGCGAAGCACGACATCGAGCTTCGGCTGCACTCCGTCGAGCGGCACGATGAGGTCGGGCGTCGCGATGTGCGTTCTCGAATATGCCGAGGCGACAATCTTGCCGGCGCCGAATCCGGTGACTTGCCAATGACCTTGCGCATCGCTGTCGACGCTGTCGTTCCACCTTCGGTTCGTCATCTCGATCGTCACGCGCGCGTCCGCGACTGGGACACCGGCTTCGTCGAGGACGACTCCGGCGACGAGCGCACTCGGCCCGAGCACGACGCGCTTGTCGACGACGCGCGTCGGATCGTCACCGGCCGCGACGATGACGCGGGTCGAGGCGAGCCCGACCGCGGTGATGTCGACCGGGTCATCGCCGAAATCCATCGCGCGCAACCGCACCGTGCCGCTCGCGTCGGTGAATGCATCCGAATGCTCGCTCGCCGAGATCTTCGCGCCGACGACGGGCGCGCCCGCGTGATCGACGACGTGGACCGCGACGGTGGGACCGATCCGCAACGTCAGGACCTCGAGCTCGGTGTTCGCGCGTAACGCGACGTCGTCTTCGCCGTACGCCGTGTCGCGCTCGCCGACTAGCTGGTAGTCGCCTGCTGCGAGGTTGTCGAATGCGAACGAGCCATCGCTCTCACTGGTCGTCGTCCGGTCGTGATCGAGCGTGATCGTCGCGCCCGCGATCGGCTGCTCCTTGTCATCGACCGCCTCGCCTTCGAGCCTCAGGTCGCCGGCGGTGACATGGATGTGCGCGTCGCGGGCGGCGGCGGCCGCTCTGACCGCGGCGGCGAGCGCGTTGTCTTCGTGGAGCTCGCCGCTGGTGGCAGACCGTGGCAGTTCCGCGCTCGGCTGGTCCGAGCGACCGCAGCGGGCATACGCGATCGCGGCGATGGCGACCGCGGTGAGGACGAGCGCGCGCCGTGGCATGACTCTAGCTGTCAACGCACGGCCCCCGGCGTAAGTTCCGATCGCACCGCAGCCATGTGGGCGGGT
This sequence comes from uncultured delta proteobacterium, assembly GCA_963848295.1. Taxonomy (GTDB): domain Bacteria; phylum Myxococcota_A; class Polyangia; order Haliangiales; family Haliangiaceae; genus JABFXX01. The sequence continues at coordinate 3,769,075 of CAWKDB010000010.1, forward strand.
GTGAGATGGATCCCGCGGCGATGACAGCGCTCACGTAGAGGGAGTGGTCGGCCCGGGCTCGGTGGTTACGCTATTCGACGAGCACGGTGCCTGCGATCTTGCTCGTGCCGAGCTGGTCGATCGCCCGGCGGAGCTCGCGTGCCGTCGACTTGTGCGCTCGGAGGGCGAGCAACACGGCGTCGGCGGCATCGCTGATCAAGTTCATGTCGGCGGAGCCCAGCACCGGCGGCGCGTCGATCACGATGTGATCGTAGCCGAGCCGGAGGCGCTCCATCGCGATCGCGAACGCGGGTGCATCGAGTAGCTGCGACTTCTCGATGCGCGGGCTGATCGCGGCGACGTGGAGCCACAGTTGCGGGATCTCGACGAAGCTCCACGGCAACATCGGCTGATGGCGGTGCGCGGCGAGCTGCTCGTAGAAGCACCACGGCGGGACGAGCCGAAACACGTTCGCGAGCTGCGGGCGAGCGACATGCGCTTCGGCGAGCAAGACCTTCGCGCGTCCGCACTCGGCGAGCGCGAGCGCGAGGTTGATCGCGGTGGCGGTCGTACCGTTGCCATCGGTCGGGCTCGACACGACGATGACTTGCGGCCGACCGAGCTCGAGCAGGTGATGACGCAACACGCGAAACGCCGCGGCGCGCTCGGAGTCGGGGTCGCCGACGAGCGTGAGTCGCGGGTCGAGCGGTTCGTCGGCGGGCAGGTGATGTTGGCTCAGCCCGATCTCGGGTGGCGGGCCACTCGGCAACACCGGAGCGCGCGGCGCGACCTCGTACGCGGCCTGGCGCACGAGCGCACCGGCGGCCCGGTCTTCGCGCATCTGCGGCATCGTCAGCTCTGGGTGCTCCGCCGGATCCATCTGCTGCGTGACGAGTGGCAGCGGCGCGGGCGCACGGCCCATCGGCTGCGGCACCTCGCCATATCGGCCAGTTCGCTTCTGGGTCACGCGCGGTGCTTCCTGAGAGTCGCCGGTGGGATCACGGCCAACACGGCGATGCCCAGTTGATCGATATCGGCTCGGCGGTTGAGTCGATCATCGATGACCGCGAGGCCGATCGCAAGAGCGGCACCGATCGCCATGAACAGCGCGACGCCGGCCATCAAGAAGATCGTCTTGCCCGGGCCGGTCGGCCGTGCAGGCACGAACGCAGGATCGAGCGACGTCAGCACCGTGTTCTCTTGCTGATCGACGCCACCACCGCGTTGCCGGGCATCCATCTCGGCGACGAACACGCTGTTCGAGAGCGCCGCGACGCGCTCGCGCTGTTCGTTCACCTGCCGGCGAAGCTCGGAAAACTCGGTCTCGAGGTTGACGACCCAGTTCGTGCTCGCCTCGGCCGCGGCGTTCGCGGCAGCAGCAGCGGGGCTGGAACTATTGCGCTTCTGCTCGTCGGCGATCTGACCATCGAGTGTGGCGAGCTCTCTTTGCAGCTTCGTGCGATCGGCGGGGGTCGTCGCGGCGATCTGAGGCTCGATCTCGGGAGGCGGGACCGCGGCCTGGGCGTGGCGGAGGCGCTGTTGCACCTCGGCGACGTGCTCCTGCGCCTTGATCACGGTCGGGTGCTTCTCGGTGTACTTGTTCGTCGCGTCCTCGAGGTCGCGAGTCGCGGCGGCCAGCTCGCGCTGCGCTTCGGCGACCGCTTGTTCGGCGAGCACGCGCTCGGGAGTCGCCGGCGCGACGACGCGGACTGGCTTGGCATCGGGCGGTGCGTCGAGCGCGCTTTGAATCCTCTGGCGTTGCCGCTCGAGCGCGTACAGTCGCGCGTTGCCGGTCGGGACCGCCTTCTGATTGTGGAAGGCGCGGATCGACGCGCCTTCGCTCTGTTGATTTGGATCGGCGGCGAACTCCGGGTGCTTGGCCTGGAATTCGGCGAGCGCCTGCTCGCGGGTATGCAGCACGGCGGCGGCTTCTTCTTGCTGCGTCGTCGCGAAGTTCATCGCGGCGGTGACCTGCGCCTTGCGCAACGAGTTGTCCTTGTCGCGCAGGAGCTTCGCGAGCCTGTCGGTGACGTCCCGCGCGCGCTCCGGTATGGAGTCGCTATACGTGATGCGAAACGCGTTCGCGCCCTTGGGATCGAAGCGAATCGCGGTGCGCAGCTTCTCCACCGCGATCTCGGGATCCGTGCCCGGTGGAAACGGGTTGAGCTTCGGATCGTTGATGATCGGCAACAGCTGGGCGCGCGCGAACAACAGCTCGCGCAGTCGATCGCCGACGTTGCGCACCCCGATCTCGACGCGGTTCTGCACGACGCTGGCCTGCGATTGGTCGTCGTAGAGCAACGTCGACCACGACTGATAGACGCGGCCGCGGGTCATCGCAAACGCGAGCGACAGCCCGCCGCCCACGACCGTGAAGATCGCGACCAGCCACCAGTACGCGAACGCCTTGCGGCCGAGATCGACCAGCCCCTGCAGCCGGTCGCGGGGGGTCACCGGTGAGAGCGCCATCGCAGGAACGATGGTACACGACCGCGCGCGGCGCCACGGGACTCCAGGGAGCCGATGTGGTCGCCTGGGAATCCGGGCACATGGCCGAGGACCGGCAGATCGAGCCGCGCGACGTCGTCGCGGTCGTGGACGCGTGCGTCGAACGCACCGACGACGAGTGCCGAGCCGATCAGCGATGAGAACGCCGCAACCGCGGCGAACAGCACGAACGCGAACCCTGCATGGTTCGAAGGAATCGGCCGGCGCTCTTCCACGATCGCGACCGATTCATCGAGCCCGGCCTCGGTGACGCGATCTGCGATCGATTCGTTGCTCTGCGCGATCAGCGTCAGCCTGCGCTCGAGCGCCGCGATCTCGGCGGTCAGCTCGGAGCTCTCGATCGACATCAGCGCGGACAGCTGGTCATCGTGGTGCTCGTTCGCGACCTCGAGCTTCTCGAGCTTCTCGCTGCGATCGCGCGTGAGCTGGTCGAGGCGGGTCGCGATCTTGTCGTGAGCGGCTGCGACTTCGGCGGCGATGCCGTTGCTGACCCGTTGCTGACGAGCGAGCGCGGTCTGGATCACGAGCTGCGCGAGCTCGTGCGCGAGCTTGTATGCTCGATCGCCGTCGACATCGGTCACGGTCAAGCCGATCCGTGCCGAGTGCTCGGCGTCGCGCGAGTCGCCGCTCGCGATCAGCGTGTTCTTCCAGATCTCGATCGTCAGCTGGTCGCGCAGCTCGCCGATCGCGTATTCGAGACCGAGCTTCTTGCGGCCCGGGTACAAGTCGAGGCGCTCGATCAGCGCGCCGAGCTCCTTGTCGGGCAACAGCGTCTCGGCGACGTATGCGCGCAGCTCGTCGACCGGGAGATCGCTGTGGGTCGTCAGGGTCTCGCCCTGGGTCAACGCGAGCACGACCTCGGCTTCGACCGCCGGCGTGCGCTTCACATACGCGAGCAACAGCAGCGCGGTGAGGATCGCCGCGACCGCGAGGACGGGCCACGGCCGCGCGCGCGCCCGCCGCGCGATCCGTTGCAGCTCGACGACCATGGCGCTGCGCGTCGATTCCTCGGCCGCGTACCAGTCGGTCACGGATCGACGGTAGCACGCAGGACCGCGTGCAGCGCGGCGGCACTCGCGCGCCAGCCCCCGCGGGCTCCGAGCCGGGCGACCTCGGCCGGATCGTACTGGACTCGCAACGCGGCGACGATCGCGCCGGCGAGCGCAGCCGGATCGCGTGGCGGCACGAGCGCGCCCAGCTCGGGGCGCGTGATCAGATCCGGAATGCCGCCGACGTTCGAGGCGACGACCCGACGGCCACTCGCGAGCGCCTCGAGCACGACGTTCGGCGTGCCCTCGGAGTGGCTCGGCAACACGACGATGTCGGCCGCGGCCATCCAGGTCGGCACGCGGTGGAGCGGTTGTGGGCCGACGAGACGCATCCGCTCGCCGGTGAGCCGCTCCCGCAACGGACCATCGCCGACCACCGCGAGCTGCGCGTCGGGCATCGCGGCGGTCACGATCGGCCATGCCTCCGCCAGCTCGGCGACCCCCTTCTCCGGTTTGAGGTTGCCGACGTAGACGACGAGGGGTCCGGCCGGCACCCCGAGCTCGAGTCGTGCGGCGGCTCGGTCGCGCGGCCGGAACAGCTCGCCGTCGACCCCGTTCATCACGATCGCGACGTGGTCACGCCGGACGCCGAGCGCGATCGCCTCCTCGCCGAGCGCGCGACTGACCGCGACGACCCGCGCCGCTCGCGGCAACGCCCAGCTCAGCATGCGGCGTGGTCCAGCCAGCTTCGCGATCGCGTTGATGTCGGAGCCGTGCAGCTTGACGACGCACGGCACGCCGAGCAACCGACTCGCGATCACCGCGGCGAAGCCATCGGGGTAGGCCCACGAACCGAGCACCACGTCGACCTTGTGGCGATAGCCCGCGATCACCGGCGCGATGGACGCGGCGTACAGCGGCCCCCACATCGAGTGCGCGAGCTTCGGCACGAACAGCGTGCGCGGATGACGCACCTCGAGCCCCGCGATCGTCTCGCGCGCGGGGACATCGGCGAGCTTGCCCGCGCTCGACCATCGCGCGGTCAGCCCCGCGCCGGGAAACCACGGAATCGTCGCGAGGATCTCGAGCTCGCACAGCTCCGCCAGCGCGGCGAACTGCTGGCGATTGAATGGCGCGGACAGCGGCTCGACGGCGTTCGGAAAGATCTTCGTGATCGCGAGGACGCGCACGGCGAAGGCCACACCTTCTACAGGTTGAAGACCTTGTCCATACGCAGCAGCTTGAAGATCGCGAGCGGTTGATCGCGCGCGCCGGTGATCTGCATCGTGCCGCCGACCCCGCGCACACCCTTGTAGAGCTTGACGAGCGCCGCGACGCCGGAGCTGTCGATCAGCTCGAGCCCTGCGAGATCGACCGTCACCTTCGCCGGCTTGCCCGCCACGATCCGATCGATCTCCTCGGCGAGCGGCGGCGCACTGTTGATATCGAGCGAGCCACGGATCGCGAGCATCACGTCGCGGTCGTTGCGTTGCACGTCGAACGGCGTCGGCACTTCAGCTCCTCCCGACCGTCCGCACGGACGGCATGCGCTTGCACAGCCGCCACAGATTCGGCGGGCCTGGCTCGTAGGTCATCTCGTCGAGCATCGTCTTCGCGATATGAATCCCCATCCCGCCCTCCGGAAGTGATGCCTCGTCGAGGTCGCTCGGCACCGGCTCGACTTCGTCGATGTCGAACGGGTTGCCGTGATCCTTGATCTCGATGACGAGCTCGCGTTCGCGCGGTGTGATCGCGAGCTCGATCGCACCGCTCGTCGCGCGCGCGTACGCGTGAATCGCGATGTTGTTGAAGATCTCCATGAAGGCCGAGATCACCGCGGTGTCGAACGGATCGCGGACATCGTACGCCTGCGGATTATCCGGGTCGGCCGGTTTGGAGCCCGAGACCAGTCGCGCCGCCTCGGCGACGACCCGCACCGCGATCGCGCGGTAGCGCAGGGTCCCGGGGACGATCAGCCGGATCGGGGTCATCGGCGGCCAGAATAGCAGCGGCGGGACCCCGCGTGGTACCCTCGTGGCGTGCTGCGTAGCGTTCGGTTCGCCAAGCGGGCGATCGACGTCCTGGGGGCTGCGGTCGGGTTGGCGATAACCGCGCCGTTGATGCCGATCATCGCGGCGGCGATCTACGTCGACTCGCCGGGGCCGGTGTTCTATCGCCAGCGCCGCGCCGGCAGCCTGCGCGCGGTCTCGCATCAGAACGGCGTGCGCAAGCTGCACTTCGACGAGTTCACGATGCACAAGTTCCGCACGATGCAGATCGACGCGGAGGCGAAGACCGGGGTCGTCGTCGCCGGCGCCGGCGATCCGCGCGTCACCCGTGTCGGCCGGTTCTTGCGCAAGTCGCGCCTAGACGAGCTCCCGCAGTTCTGGGACGTGTTGCGCGGCAAGATGAGCATCGTCGGTCCGAGGCCGGAGCGGCCCGAGTTGCTGCAAGATCTGTCGTACGCGATCCCGCTGTTCGAAGAGCGGATGCGCGATGTCAAGCCAGGTATCACCGGGCTCGCGCAGATCTCGCTCGGCTACACCGGCTCGATCCCCGAGGGCAGCGAGATCGGCAAGCTCGCCGCGACGCTCCAGAACCCGTGGCAGCTCGACGAAGCCAAGGGCTCGCTCGCCGACGACATGCGGATCAAGTTGCTCTACGACCTCGCGTACACCGCGTCGCTCGAGCGATTCGACACGTTCTTGCGCACAGAGCTCGACATCATCGTCAAGACACCGCTCGTCATGCTGAAGATGACCTCCGGGCGCTGATCACGCTTACCATCGTGGGATGGATCCGGATCCGAAATCCAAGCCCGCAGATGTCGAGTCTGCGGCGACCCAAAACGCCGCGAGTGCACCGACGGTATTGCCGACCGATACGCCGACCCTCGCTGACACGACCGGTGTATCAGGGCCCGGGGCTGGAGCGAGCATGCCGGCGACCGCGCGTTACCAGCTCGGCGAGGTGCTCGGCCGCGGCGGGATGGGCGAGGTGGTTTCGGCTCACGATTCGCAGATCGGCAGATCGGTCGCGATCAAGCGGATGCGGTCCGAGCATGCCGATCCGAGCGCGGTCGCGCGGTTTCTCCGCGAGGCGCAGATCCAGGGCAAGCTCGAGCATCCCGCGGTCGTGCCGGTGCACGAGCTGTGGCGCGACGAGCGCGGTCAGCCGTCCTTCGTGATGAAGCAGCTCGCCGGCGTCACGCTCGGCGACGTGCTGGCCAAGCTCACTGCGAATGACCCTGTCGCAGTCAAGGAGTATCCGCGGCAACGCTTGCTGCGCGCGTTTGCTGACGTGTGTCTCGCGATCGAGTTCGCACACACGCGCGGCGTCGTACACCGCGATCTCAAACCGGCCAACATCGTGATCGGCGACTTCGGCGAGGTCTACGTGCTCGATTGGGGCATCGCCAGGATCGTCGGCAGCCGCGAGCGCGATGAGGCTGCGCGCCGCAACTTCGACGATGTCGCGGAGCTCGATACCGGTTCGCACGCCACGGTCGCAGGTGCGATGCTCGGCACCCCCGGCTACATGGCGCCGGAGCAAATCCGCGGCGACACCGACCTCGACGGTCGCGCCGACGTCTACGCGCTCGGCTGCATGTTGTTCGAGATCCTCGCGCTCGCGCCGCTCCACCCGCGCGGAACGGAAGGCCTCGCATCGACGCTCGCGGGTGTCTCTGTGCGGCCTTCGATCGTCGCGCCCGAACGCGAGATCGCGCCGGAGCTCGACGCGATCTGCCTCGCGGCGACGATGTTCGAGCGCAACGATCGCTACGCGACGGCGCGCGAGATCGGCGAAGGCGTGCAACGCTTTCTCGATGGCGACCGCGACCTGGCGATGCGCCGCGAGATCGTGCGGACCGAGATGGCCGTCGCGCACGCCGCACTCGCGAAGGGTAACCGCGAGAACGAGCGACGCATCGCGATCCGCGCCGCCGCGCGAGCGCTCGCCCTCGATCCGACCGATCGAGATCCGGCCGATCTCGTCGCGCGCTTGATGCTCGAGCCGCCGGACGAAGTGCCCCCCGAAGTCGAGAAGGCGCTCATCGCACTCGATCTCGCTGCGCTCGTTAACGAGCGCCCGTTGCTCGCGATCTCGGCGTTCTCGTTCATCGCGTTCATGCCGGTGTTCTTGTGGGCCGGGATTCACGCGTGGTGGTTGCTCGGTGTTGGCGCCGCGCTCGCCGTAGGGATCGGCTTGATATCGGTGCTCCCGCCGCGCGAAAACATGTTTGCCGTCAGTCGTGTGGTGATCGTCGGCTGGTTCGGGCTCGTCGCGGTGTTCGCGTTGCTCATCGCACCGCCGTTGATCGCGCCCGGATTGGGCGTCGTGGTGGCGATGGCGGCCGCCACCCACCGGCGCGTCGCTCCTGGCTGGATGCTGGTCCTAGCGTGCACCGCTGCGGTGCTCGTCCCGTGGTTGCTCGGCGACCTCGGCGTGATCGACAACCGAATCCACATCGTCAGCAACACGTTCGTGATGGACGCTCCGACCGATCACCTCAATGCGATCGGCGCGAAGGTCGGCCTCATGCTCTACACCCCCGCGATGGCGACGCTCGCGGTATCGATCGCGAGCCAGCTCGCGCGCGACCGGCGCAACGCGCAGCGCACGACGCAGATCCAAGCCTGGCAGCTGCGCCAGCTCGTGCCGCGCCCGACCGAAGAGTAAGGCGCTCAATCGATGCGATCGCCGGGCGGGCGGACGAACAAGTGGCGCACCGGCGGGGTCGCGGCATCGCGCAGCGTCGGTGGCTCGATCAGCGCGTCCTTCGCGTCGATCCGCACCGGCTCGGGAGTCGCGAACACGCCGAGCTTGGTGACCTTCGCGAATCGCGCGGCGAGGGCTTGATAGGGCGCGCGCGAGGTCTTGACCCAACTCGCGATCGCGCCCGAGCCGCCGTAGCTCGTAACCGCGGTGCCGACCTTGTCGACGATCGTTTGCGGCAGCTTGCTGCCGACCGCGACGAACGCGGGGTTCGGGACCGAGCCGGTGTCGAACACTTTGGTCAAGCCATGCGCCGATGCGACGGGTGCGAACACGGCGTCCGCCGCCTTGTACGACGCGACCTCGGAGATCGCCGCCGCGAGATCCGGCTTGCCGACGCGCGCGCCGAAGAACCCGGTGCCGACCTCGGACTCGAGCATCGCGTTGTCGATGAACCCGGCGTCGTCGCAGCCGGTCTGGATGAACGCGAGCTTCTTGCCTTCGAGCGCATGCATGTCGCCGCCTGCCGCCGAGAACAGCGCCCATGGCCGACTCGTCCCGCCGCCGACGTTAGCGGCCGCGAGCAGGTGCCAACTCGGGTTCGTAACGACACACGGCGCGTCGACGATGGCGAAGTCGACATGGTCTTTCTCGAGCGCGGCGATCGTCGCGTACGACTGCGCCTCGGTCTTGATCCCGGTGTTCTGCTCGATCGCTCTGGCGAGGCCTTGGACGTACGTGAGGCGCGCTTGCGCCGTGCCGAAGTCGATCGATGGCGCGTAGATCCCGACGACGAGCCTCGCAGGCGCTTGCTGCGCATGGGCGGTCGCGGCGAGCGCGCACACGATGAGCAGCGCGCGGCTCATAGCCCGTAGATCCTCTTCTTGGCGTCGATCCACTTCTGGAGATCTCGGGTGGTCACGCCTCGCGCGCGCGCCCGTTGCCATGCGTCGTACGCGTCTTTCGTGCGACCGAGCTCGTCGTAGACGATGCCGAGATCGACGAGCGACTCCGGCGGATTGCCGGCCATTGCCTCGAGCGCGTTCAGCTTGTCCTTACCGAGCGCGAGCGTCGTGCGATCGAGCGCGATCCGGCGCTTGGCCTCGCCTGCGGCGGTCTTGTCGGCGGCCGAGAGCGCCTTGCTCGCCTCGGCGCGGTTGCCGGCTCTCCACGCGTCGGCCGCGACGAGCTCCCAGCACGAGCTCGCGAGCTCGCGCCCCTTCGCACCGAGGTCGCCTTGGAGCTTGGTCAGCTCGACGCAGGCGCGCTCGCGCGCGACCCCGGTCTGCGTGCGATACGCGGCATACGCGGTGAACAGCTGAGCGCCGACCTTCGCGTACGGCCCGGTGAGGTACGAGGCTTGATTGCCGCGCGTCGCGAGTGACTTGAACAAGCGCTCGGCTTCCTGCGAGCGGCCGGTGTCGAGCAAGGCGACCGCGTACGAGAAGTCGAAGGCGAACGGCTCGGTCGCTCTGAGCACCGACGGGTCTCGGGTGGCGCGCTCGAAATCGCCCGCGGCTTCGGTCGCTTTGCCCTCGCGCAGCTCGCGCCAACCTCGGCGATACAACGCGATCGCGAGGTTGCGCTTCGCAGCCGGTCCGACCTCGGGATCCTGAGCCGCGATCGCGACCGCCGCGTCGAGCTTCTCGATCGCGGCAGCGAGCTCGGTGTCCCATTCGAGCGGCGCCCACTCGGTGTAGATCTCGGCGAGCGCGAGCTGAGCGTGCGCGCGCTTCGCCTCCTTCTCGGCAGCGGCGTACGCGAGCGCGGCGCGCTTCACATCGGGCTTGGTCTGGCACGTGTACGTGCGAGCGAGCAGCCGCGCGACGAGCACCGAGTCGCTGCCGCGCACGCCCTTGAGCCGGATCAGATGCTTCTGTGCAGAGTCACAATCGCCGCGATCGAGCGCGAGCACCGCGAGGTTCGTCATCGTGATCGCCGAGCCGGTGTCGAGCGCGAGCGCTTGCTCGAGCAGGGCCTGCGCGGCCTTGGAGTCCTTGGTCTCGAACGCTTGCTCGTTGATCGTCTGGACGAGCTCGCGCTGGACCTGGACGTCGCCGGGGCGCAGCTCGCGCGCCGCTTCGAACCGCTCGCGTGCCTCGCGCAAGTCGTGACGGTCGAACTGTGCCTTGCCCGCGATCACGAGCAGCGCGGCGCGTTGATCCTTCGGCGCCTTCGGGACCTCATCGGCGTTGCCGGTCAGCAGCTTGTCGGCAAGCGCCGCGGCTTTCCCGTCCTGGCGCGACTCGAGATATGCATCGCCGAGCTCGATCGCGATCTCGAGGCTGTTGGGATTCGCCGCGAGGCCCGCGGTGAGCTTGTCGATCGCCAGCGCGAGATTGGTGCCGCCCGCCGCCGCGGGCAACCGTCGATAGGTCTTGCCGAGCTTGATCGTCAGCTGGATCTGGTCGCGTTGCTGCGCCGGCTTGACGAGCTTCTCGGCGCGTAGATATTGATCGAGCGCGTTCGGCCAGTCGCGATCGGCGAAGTACGCGTCTCCGACGAGCTCGTAACCCCGCGCCTCGGTCTTGCGCAGCTCGACGAACCTCCCCGCGGCGGCGCGCGCTTGCTTCGTGCGATCGCGCGCGAGGTACGCGGTCGCGAGGTTGAACCACGCCGAGCCCGTCGGGTCGACGCGCTTCGGGTCCGCGGTGATGCGCTCGCACACGGTCTCGGCTTGATCCCAGCGCGCGAGGCCGGCGTACGCGGCGCACAATCCGTTGTCGCCGTTCGTCTTCGCATTGGGCTTCTTGCCGAGCTTGCGCTCGACGAACTCGAACTGCTCCGCCGCCTTGAGGTATAGCGCGTGGGCCCTGGCATCGTCGGCGCCAGCCGCGGCGCGCGCGTTCGCGAGATCGGCGAACCCCAATCGGACGCGCGGCAGCACGTCGGTGGGTTCGAGCTCGGCGGGTCGATGCGCGAGGTACTGTTCGTACGCGGCCTCGGTCTTGATCGGGTCGCGCGTCGAGTAGAACTCGCCGAGCAGCTTCTGATTCGAGAACGTCTCGGGCCGCAAGCCGACGACTTTCTCGGCGACCTTCGCCGCATCCTCGCGCCGGTCGGTCTCCCACAACAGCAGCGCTTCTTGCTCCATCACCTCCGGCGCGTTCGGCCAGCGCGCTTCGGCCTTCGCGACGAAGTCCAGGCCGCCCTTGAGGTCTTTGAGGATGATGTAGATCGCGGCCCGCTTGCCGTACGCCTGAGGCGTGACCTGTCCGGGTGCCTTCGCGATCGCGCGATCGTAGGCGAATGCGGCGCGGCGCCAGTCGCCCTCTTCGAAGTACTTGTCGCCGTCGCGCAGGTCATCTTCGACCGCTGCGTGCGCCGCGGTGGCGGCAAGCAGCATCGCGACGACGAGAGCTCTCACCCGAGCTTCCCGATCACCATCGTGATGTCGTCGCGGCGCGGCGTCTCACCGTAGTATTCGGCGGCGTCGCTCACGATCGCATCGCGAAGCTCGGGAGGTTCCAGGAAGGCCGACTTGCGCACCGACGCTCGGAATCGACGCTCGCCGTACTCCTCGTTGCCGGAGTTCTCGCACTCGACGATGCCATCCGTGTACCAGACGAGGAGGTCGCCGCTCAGCAGCTCGGTCGTCTTTGCTTCGTACTTCGAGTTCGGGTCGTCGCCGAGCCGGTTACCGCGGATCATCAGCGAGCCGAACTCGCCCTTGCCGTCGCTCGCGCGATAGAGGTACGGGAAGTTGTGGCCGGCGTTCGCGTAGGTGATCGTCTTCTTCTTCGTATCGATGATCGACGCGAAGCAGGTCATGACGAACTTGCGTTGCGCGCTCTCGTAGATCGCGTAGTTCATGATCTCGAGGAGTCGCGTGACCGTGACTTCGTCGTTGTACAGGTGGCGCGCGACGTCGCATGCGGCCTTCGCGGCGGCGGTCAGCATCGCGGATGGCACGCCGTGGCCGGTGACGTCGCCGATCACGATCAAGATCTTGCCGGACGCGAGCTCGCTCCAGGTCCACCAATCGCCGCCGGTTTGAGCGGCCGGGAGATAGTAGCCGGCGAACGTCAGCGGACCGAACGTCACCGGGTCCGGGCTCGGGACGAGCGTCTCCTGGATCGTCTTGGCGACCTCGAGCTCTTGCTCGATCTTCGCCTTCTCGGCGGTCTGCTGGAGCAAGACGTTGATCTGGTCGGCCATGAAGTTGAAGCTGTCGCCGAGCTGCCCCAGCTCGTCGCCGCTCTTGACCTCGACGCGCGCATCGAGATCGCCGCGCGCGATCTGATCGGCTTTCCACGCGAGCAGCTTGATCGGTCGCGAGATCGCGAGGCCCTGAAAGATCGCGAGCACGACCCCGATCAACACGAACAGGCCGCCGATCGCGCCCGCGTAGATCGCCGCCTTGGTCGACGCTTCGGACTTCTTTGCCGACGCGGCCTCGATGAACCACTGGACTGGTGAGAGGTCGTAGCCGAGCACGACGTAGCCGAGCCGCGCCGCCGGCGGGTCGACCGCGACCGCACCTGCAGGCGTCGCCGGTTCGCCGACGAACACCGCGTACGCGAACATCCGGTAGGTCGAGCCGCCGGAGGTCAGCTCGTACTGGACCATAGGGCCGCCGCCGTTCTTGCTCGCGCTCCACGTCGCGAGCGCTTTCTTCCAGCTCTCCATCGTGAGCTCGCCGAGCGCGGGGGTCAGAGGCTCGTGATTGCCCTCGGTGCACTCGAGGTCCTTCGCCTCGAAGCAGTGCGCGACGACGTTTTGGTGCAGATCGAGCACGTACGCGAGCCGAAGCCCGTAGTCCTTCTTGCCGTTCGGGCCGTCCTTCGTGTCTTGCGTGACCGCCGCTTGGACCAGCGAGAGGATGTCGGCGTCGCGACCGCGGTCGATCAGCAGTTGCTCGACGGCGCGCGCGAACAACGGCGTGCCCAACGCACCGAGCGTCTCGCGGTCGCGCTTGAACAGATCGACCTGCTGTTGGGCAGCGTCGTCGTACGCATGGCGGATGTTGTTGACGTGCATGATCACGTCACCGACCGCGATCGCTGCAATCAGCAACGTCGTGGTCAAGATCATCTTGACCGAGATGCTCAGACCTCCCTTGGCCATTGCGCCGAGAGTAGCGCAGAACTGGTACGATTTACGCGGATGGACCAGGACTCGCTCGCGCCCGCGCTCCAGCAGTTCTTGACCGAGTTCAAGCGCGTCGCGAACGCGATCGTCGACAGCTACTTCGTCGTCGACAGCGAGCGCCGGATCGTCGACTTCAACCGGGCGTTCTTCGCCTTGTTACCGCGCCAGCTCGCCCGCGGCCTCAAGGGCAAGCACTGCTTCGAGATCCTGGAGCTGAACATCTGCCAGCACGAGTGCATCGCCAAACAATGCTGGGCGAACGACCGCCACGTCCGGCTCGACGAGATCTCCGGAAACATCGCGGGCGAGACCCAGCGGCTGCGGTTCATCTTGTCGGCCGTGCCGATCACCGACGAGGCCGGCAACCACGTCGGCGCGCTCGAGATCCAGCGCAACGTCACCGACGAGGCGGTCGTCCAGGTGAAGTACCAGGAGATGCTCGAGACCGAAGCGCGCGAGCGCGAACGCATCGCGAACCAAGTGCGCGCCCGGACCAAGGAGCTGCTCGAGACCAACCAGCTGCTGCTGAAGACCCAGAAGGAGCTGCTCGCGTACAAGAAGGGCCTCGCGGTCTAGCAGACGATGCGGGTTCCAGTGGTCCGACCGTTCGCGCTGGTCGTGCTGGTCGCGTGCGCGTCGGCGCCGAACCTGCCTCTCCGTCCGGATCCGCAGCCGCCTGCGGGGTCGACGACCGAGGTCATCACTGCGCGCGACGGCACGCAGCTGTTGGCGCGGCACTGGGCCACGGCGGATGCGCCGAAGGCCGTCGTCGTGATCATGCACGGGCTCAAGGACTACTCCGCGCGTTACGCGGAGCTGGCCAACGAGCTCGTCGCGCACGGCTACGCCGTCTACGCGTTCGACTTGCGCGGCCACGGGCGCTCGGCGGGGCCGCGGGTCGCGCCGGATGACTGGTTCGATTACGTCGACGATCTCGATCGGTTCCTGACGTCGGTCGAGCAGCGCGAGCCCGGCAAGCCAGTGTTCCTGTTCGGCCACTCGATGGGCGGGCTGATCGCGGGCCTCGCAGCGGAGCGCCATCAGCCGCGGCTCGCCGGCTTGGTCCTGTCGGGCCCGGCGCTCGCGATCGATGCGCCGCCGCTGTTGATCGCGGGGACGCGGCTGTTCGGCGGACTCGCGCCTGGCTCGCCGGGGCTGAAGCTGCCGAATAGCGATTTCTCGTCTGATCCGAAAGCCGCCGCCGCGATGGATGCCGATCCGCTCGTGTCGCAAGGTGCGGCCCCGACGAAGACCGCGGTCGGGTTGATCGACGGGATGCGCGCTTTTTGGGCGGCCGTCGATGCGTTGACGATGCCGCTGCTCGCGCTGCACGGGACCGCTGACAAGCTGACCGCGCCGACCGGCAGTCGGCTGCTGGTCGAGCGCGCGCCGACACACGACAAGACCCTCCACATCTACCCGGGGTTCTTTCATGATCTCGTGCACGAGCCGCGCGGGGCGGAGGTGCGCGGCGACCTTATCGGGTGGCTCGATGCCCACGTCGCAGGTGGCACCGCGATCGCTCCGCTCCCCATGTTCACCGGTCATCTCGACGGAGATCCGCGGGGCTGGACTCAATCGGTCGCGGTCGCGGTCGGCCTGTCGGGAGCGAATACGAGCGATGCGGCGTTCGCCGGTCGCTTGGCGGTCGACCTCGCGCGTCCAGCGCCAATCGGCTGGTCGGGCTCGCTGAGTCTGCGCCAGCTCGAGCGCTTCCGCTCGGTCGCACTTCGCCCTGTCGGCGCTGCGCTTCGCCTCGGCTCGACCGCGATCGGCGGGTCGGTCGGTGCGTCGATCATCGACCGCGAGAACGGCGTCGCCCCGAATCTCCGAGACGGCTACGCCGCCACCATCGCGCTTGCCGCGGGAGCCTGGCTCGAGCAGCCGCTCGGCCCTGTCCACGTGTCATTGTTTCTCGACGCCGACAAGCCGCGGAATCACGCAACCTCTCTCGAGGCTGGCCTCGCGCTCCGGCTGATCGGCGACGCCAGCTACTGGCCCGATGCGCGTGCCGGCCTCGGCCCCTTCATCGCAGTCGGCATCTCGGCGGCCGACGGTGTCACCACGCCCTTTGCGCTCCTCGGCGTCCAGCTCTACGGCGCGGACTGATTCGCTACAGCCCAGGCGGGGACCAGATCAGGCGGGCGTAGTCGCGGATCGATCGATCGGACGAGAATCGGCCGGCGCGCGCGACGTTGAGGATCGAGGAGCGCGTCCATGCGGCGGGCACGCGCCACGCGGCATCGACCCGGCGTTGGCAGTCGACGTAGGCGCGGAAGTCGGCGCAGACGAGGAACGGATCGCGCTCGCGCAGATCCCAGACCAGCGGCGCGAAGAGATCTCGATCGCCGCCGGAGAACGTGCCATCGGCGATCAGATCGAGTGCGCGCGCGAGCTCGGAGTCGTGGACATCGCGCGGATGGTAGCCGGCGCGTTTGCGCGCGAGGACTTCCTCGGCGGTCATCCCGAACAGAAAGAAGTGATCGGCGCCCACCGCGTCTCGGATCTCGACGTTGGCACCGTCGAGCGTGCCGATCGTGAGCGCGCCGTTGAGTGTGAATTTCATGTTGCCGGTGCCGGACGCCTCCATGCCCGCGGTCGAGATCTGCTCGGACAGATCCGCGGCTGGATAGATGCGCTGCGCGACCTTGACGCTGAAGTCCGGTACGAACACGACGCGCAACAGCTCGCGCGCACGCGGGTCGGCGGCGATCGCATGGGCGATCCCATGCGCGAGTCGGATGATCAGCTTGGCGGCGCGATACGAGGGCGCGGCTTTGCCGGCGAGCACGATCGTGCGCGGGGCCGCGAGTTGCTCGCCTCGGCGAATGCGATCGAACAGCGTGACGACGTGCAACAGATTCAGGTGCTGGCGCTTGTACTCGTGGATGCGCTTGCACTGCGCATCGAGCATCGCCGTAGGATCGAACCGACTACCGAGGTGAGTTGCCAGCGCAGCCTTGTTCGCGAGCTTCACCTTCGCCCAGCGATCGCAGAACGCGCGATCGTCGGCGAGCGGCTCGAGCTCGCGCAGCCGCTCGAGGTTGCGGATCCAACCGTCGCCGATCGCTTCGGTGACGAGCTCGGACAACTTGGGGTTCGCGAGCGCGATGAACCGCCGCGGCGTGACGCCGTTCGTGACGTTCGTGAACCGCTCGGGCCAGAGCTCGGCGAAGTCGCGCAGCACGGTCTCGCGCAACAACCGCGAGTGCAGCTCGGCGACGCCGTTGACGCGGTGGCTCGCGACGGTCGCGAGGTGAGCCATCCGCACCTGACGGTCGCCGTCTTCCCCGATCACAGACATCCGGCGCAGTCGGGCCTCGTCGCCGGGAAACTTCGTACGAACCTCGTCGAGGAATCGCCGATTGATCTCGAAGATGATCTGGAGGTGGCGCGGCAACAGCTGCTCGAACAACGGCAGCGGCCAGGTCTCGAGGGCTTCGGGCAACAGCGTGTGGTTCGTGTACGCGACCGCGCGGTGCGTGATCGCCCATGCTTCGTCCCACGTCAGGCGGTGGACGTCGATGAACAGCCGCATCAGCTCGGGGACCGCGAGCGCCGGGTGCGTGTCGTTGAGCTGGATCGCGAGCACGTCCGCAAGCTCGCGCACGGTCGCTCCGCCCAGCTGCAGCAGGCGGATCGCATCTTGGAGCGAGCACGACACGAAGAAGTACTGCTGCTCGAGCCGGAGTTGCTTGCCCGCCGGACTCGAGTCGTTCGGATACAGCACCTTCGTGAGGTTCTCGCTGCGGATCTTCGCGTCGACCGCGCGCCAGTACTCGCCGACTTGAAACGCGTCGAGGTCGAAGTCCTCGCCCGCCGATGCGCTCCACAGCCGTAGGAAGTTCGTGCGACCGTTGCCGAAGCCCGCGACCGGCGTGTCGTACGGCACGCCGTTGACGACGCGGTCGGGGATCCACTTCGCGGCGCCGTCGTGCCACTCGACGCGCCCCGCGAAGCCGACCTCGTGCTCGATCTCGTAGCGCCGGATCTCCCACGGATTGCCTTTGCGCAGCCAGCGATCGGTGCGCTCGACTTGCCAGCCGTCGCGGATCTGTTGATCGAAGATGCCGAACTCGTAGCGCAGGCCGTAGCCGACCGCCGAGATGTCGAGCGTCGCGAGCGAATCCATGTAGCAGGCGGCGAGTCGGCCGAGGCCACCGTTGCCGAGGCCAGGCTCTTCTTCGTGCTCGACAAGCTCGTCGTATGACAGGCCGAGCGCGCGCAGCGCCGCGCGCACTTCGCTCTCGATCCCGAGCGCCTGGACGTTCGAGCCGAGCTGCGGCCCGATCAGGTACTCGGCGCTGAGGTACGCGATCGTCCGCTGCTTGGTCTCGAGCACCGCGCGCGCTCCGCGGACCCAGCGATGCATGACCCGGTCGCGCACCGCATATGCGACTGCGAGAAAGTGATCGTTCGTCGTCGCGACACCTTGGAACTTCGCGAGCTCGAAGTGCAGCTTGGCGACAAGATCGCGCGCGATCGACTCCGGATCGTCGCGCGGACCGGTGGCGTCGTTCATGCGCGGAAGATAGCTCAGCGCGCCGAGCGCAGGCGCTTGAGCGTCGACAGCAACTGTTCGCGCGTGACCAGGTCGAGGACCTCGAGCCCATCGCCGGTCGACCGAAAGATCAAGCGGTGGTGGATCCCGACCCGCGCCATCAGGACTTGCGTCGTCATGTCCTTCGCCTGCTTGACCCGACCCCACGCGAAGCCATCGCCGGCGGCGAGCGTGCCGATCGTGCGCATCGCCTCGGATGCGACCGCCGCGGGCACGCTGGCGAGAGAGTCGGTCGCGCGGCGCTCGAATCTCGGGATCGCGATGCCGCGGGCGCGGGGATCGAGGTCGTCGCCGTCGTCGCTATCGACGACCTCGGGCGCGGGCCGGGCAGGGCGCGGCGCTTCGCTCGTCGCCGCGTGGGCGCCGGCGAGCTGGCGGCGGAGCTCGCGACGCTCGGCGTTGCCTTCGCGGATCATCGCCTCGAGCGTCGAGACTTTGCCCTCGAGCACGCTGTCGTCCTTGTCCTTGCCTCGCGCGAGCTCGGCCGCGGGGCGAGTCCGGGCATCTTCGAGCTGAGCGCGAGTAGCGGCGAGTGAACGCTCGAGCTCGTCGGCGCGCGCGGCCGAAGCATGCAGAGACGATCGCAGCTCGCCGGCCTCCTCGGACTCACCGGGTTTCGCGGCGCGGCGAGCGTCGAGCTTGTCGAGCACGTCCCACGCCGGATCGGTCGGCGGCAAGTTCATACGATCGCGCGCGTCCTCGACGAAGTTGAGCAGCAGCTCCGCGGTCTCGACCGGCACGGCTCCGAGCAACGACCGCGCGACGACGATGCCGAGCCCGGGCGCGGTGCGCAGCAACGACGCGACATGCTCGACGAGGGTCTCGTGGCCGGGATCGACTGCGATCTCGTCCATCAGTGCGGCGACGCCGGGCCATGCGTCGGGAGAGTCTTCGACGATCGCGAGCTCGAGGTTCCACAGCGGCGCGAGCGAGTCGGGCAGGCGCGCGACTTGACGCCGCGCGCGATCGATGTCCGCACTCGCGAGCAGGCCGTCGACGAGATCGTCGCGCAGCTCGTCGACGATCGGATCCGGCGCATCGCCGAACGCCGCGAGTGCGCGCTCGGCGTGGTCGAACCGACGCGCCGCGATGAACCGGCCGCACGCCGCGGCGCGCGCCTCGTGGCCGAGTCGAGCCGGATCGACGGTCGCGAGATCGCGCAACGCGAGGGTGTCGACATGCGCGGCGGTCATCTGACCGGCGCTCGCGCCGAGAAAATCGTCCCACGACACGCCGGGGATCGGCGACGGCGTGACCTGCGGCTTGTCCGCGCAGCACTTCTTGTACTTCAGCCCGCTGCCGCACGAGCACGGATCGTTGCGGCCGATTTCTTTGCTGCTGCGTACCGTGAAACCGGTCGCGCGCACCGTTTCGA
This sequence comes from uncultured delta proteobacterium, assembly GCA_963848295.1. Taxonomy (GTDB): domain Bacteria; phylum Myxococcota_A; class Polyangia; order Haliangiales; family Haliangiaceae; genus JABFXX01. The sequence goes on from CAWKDB010000010.1 coordinate 3,788,294, forward strand.
TCTCGGCCGGCAACGACGCGATCGCCTCGGCGGCCGACATCGCGAGAGCGCGCTCGTCGGCGGCGATCTGCTTGCTGTACTCCTTGACCAGCGGCGCGAGGTGCTTCGTCGCCGCGGTCACGTTCGGATCGGCGATCGCCGCGGCGATCTTGCCGAGTAGCGCGTAGCCTTCGACCGACACGGAGCGCGACGCGAGCCGGCGCAGCTCCGGAATCAGCCGTTCGACCGGCGCGCCACCTCGCCACGCCGCAAACACCGCGATCACCTCGAGATCGAGCGCCTCGGGGGTCGCCGGGAACCGGCGGAGCTCGACCGCTTCGAGCAGCTCGAGCCGATTGCCGCTCGCGATCGCGATCAGCGCTTCGGCGATCGGCACGAGCTCGAGCCCGGGCAAGATCTCGGCGATCACCGCGATCGGCACGGCCTCACCTCGCTTCGCGCGCGCGAACGCGATCAGGGCCGCGCGTTCGAAGTCACAGCGCGCCAGCTCCGCCGAGATGGCTGCGAGCGACACGTCGGCGACACCGTCGAGCTGCGCTCGCGAGATGCATTCGCCGATCAGGGCGCGATTCGCTCGCGCGTCCGCCATGGCGCAGGCTACTTCGTCAGGACGACGTAAGCGAGCACGCCGATCGCCGCGATCAGCACCGCGATCAGCACGTAGACCAGCGCGTTGCTTCGGCCGGTGATGACTGGCGTTCCGCCCGTGTTCGCGAACCCCATCGCTTGGCTGGTGCTCATCCGCATCGCGCTGAGCGAGCCCGGAGGCGCGCTCGGCTGCTTCGCAGACAGCGTGGGCCGGCTCGGCGGCTTGCTCGGGCTCGGAGCGGGCGATGGTGCGCTCTGGCGTTGGATCGATGGCAGCGACGGTACGCTCGGCTTACCGCCTGGCGCAGCGATCGCAGGCTGGCTCTGCCGCGACTTGATCTTCGACTTGGCCTCGCCGCCGGCGTCGCGCAGATCGCGCACCGCGCCGTTGATCTTGTCGGGTTCGGCGAGCTTCCTTTGGTTCGATAGGAAGGCGAAGTACGAGTCCGGCATGTCGTCGAAGTCCATGACCAGATCGCATTCGTCACAGCGGCAGGTCGGCGGCTCGTGCGGCGCGCTGCCCATGTCGCTCGCTTCGACGAGCAACACCTTCTCCTCGTCGCACTCCGGGCAGAAGTACGGGACGTAGAAGCTCTTGACGACGCCGCTGCCCGTGAAGTTATTGACGAGGTTGATCTGCGCGACGATCGCCGGGGAGCACTCGACCAGCACCGACCGCGTACCGTTGGTCTCGAGCCGATTGAGCCAGTTGACCCAATCGCGCACGCCGCACGAGTTGATGCGCTCGATCTCGCCGAGGTCGATCACCGCGGTGCCGGTCGGGATCTTATCGACGAGCTCACCGAGCTCGTTGTCCTCGTCGATGACGCCCGAGAGCTTGACGTAGCTCACGTCGCCGCGATGCTGGATGTTGCCTTGGAACTTTTGAATCATCGCGCGCCTGCCGCGTAACGGCGGTATCGTCGATTACAGCACAACGTCATAACCTGCCGCATGACTGTAGCCGGGAGATCGGAATCGATCCAGTAAGGTTCGGTGGGTAACGCTCCCACATGACCGATCGGTCAGCTCCGAAGCGTCGGCATCGTCAGCGTATCGCGCAGGAGCTGGTAGTCGTCGCTGAGATAGAACCTCACGAGATCGGGACCACCCAGCACCGCGCCGAGCGCGACGGTTTCATCGTGACCGGCGGGACGTTCGCCCGATAGGCGCGCGACCATCCACACCGCGGCGGCGAAGTCATCGCACGCGACGAGACCAGCGCGCTTCGCGCATGCGAGCATGCCGTCGATCCACGCACCGGCGTCGAGATCTTTGGCACCGGCGTGGCGCTCGATCATCTTGAGCGCGCGCGGCGAGGCGCCGTGGATCAGCTCGGCGGCGAACCCGTTCGGCTCGGCATCGCCGGCGACGAGATCACGCAGCAGTTGCGCGAGTTGGTGGCGCGAGCGAGCACCGAGCTGGAGCAACGCGGCATAGCCGCCGCGGATCGCCTCGAACGCATAGCCGAACAAGAACCGGAGCGCGAGCTCGTGCTCGTCGAGCAGCGTGCGATCGATCACGACGAGTCGCCGCGGGAATGCGGTCGCGGCTGCGAGGCCGGGGACCTTCTCGCCGACGAACACGTCCGCATCGGTGTTGAACAAGCCGGCGATCTCCGCGATGACTTGGCGCAGGCGCTGATCGCCGAACGTCGCCGCCGGCTTGAGATTTTCGCCGAGCGAGGGTTGAGAGACGTGCGCGCTGAGTTGTTCGGCCAGGGCGGTCCACACATCGCCGAGCGGTGCGCGCGCAGCGGGAGTCGACAACACGCGGTTGCGGTGGTCGTCGTCGAGCGAGCGCCGCAGCGGTGCGAGGTGGCGAAGCGCGCGCAGGCGCTGCATCGTGTTGCGGTCCGAGTCTTCGGCAAAGCCGAGCAGGTCGAGCGCGGTCAGCACGCGAGTCGCACGCTCGGTGTCGCCGGTCCGGTTGTAGAACGACGCGAGCAGTCGATAAGCGGGCGCGTGGTGGATGTCCCGATCGAGCACTTTGCGCAGCTCGCCGATCGCGCGCTGCGGGTCGTCAACCGCATAGATCTCGGCGAGCGCGACGCGATCGCTCGCGCCGTCGGGCTCGACGTTCAGGATGCCGCGGTACGCCTCGATCGCGGCCGGGCGATCGCCGGACGCGAGCAAGATCCGCGCGAGCCCGCGCTGCAGCGGCACGGCGGCACGAGGCCCACCTTGCGCCATCGCAGCGTGCGCCGCCTCGATCAGCAGCGTCTCCGCTTGCCGTTGATCGCCGGCGTCGGCGGCGCGGCGGGCAAGGACCAGCGCGGGCGGCGCGTAACCGGGGTCGTATTCGATCGCGCGGCGATACTGCGGTGCGGCGGCGCGCGCCTCGCCGGACGCGTCGAGGATCCGGCCTTTGTAATAGTAATAGCGGGCGAGCGCCTCCGGCGACAATGGCTGGCCCGGCGCGGTCGCGAGCTCGATCACGCGATCGATCGCCGCGCGCGCCTCGGCGAATCGGCCGATCAGAAAGAACTGCTGCGCCATCGAGTAGTGCGCGTCTTGATGCCCGGGCTCGAGCTGCAGCACGGTGTCGAGCACCGCGATCGCGCGCGTCGCATCCATCTCGCCGTCGGCGTGGATCGCGGCTTGGCGCATCAACGCGGTGAGCCGATCGTCGGGCGAGCTGCCCGCGTAGGTCACGAACAGCTGGATCGCATCGACCGCTTCGCGCCAGTGCCGCATGTCGGCGTGAAAGTCGACGAGCGCGGACAGCACCGTACCGTCGGTCGGCGCGAGCTCGAGCGCTTGGCGATAGAGGCCCGCGGCCTGATCGAGATCTCCGTCGCGTTCGAACACCGCGGCGCGACCGACGTAGACGCGCGCGATCAGCGCGCTCGCATCATCGCGCTTCTTGTAGACCTTCTCGAGCTCGCGGTACGTAGCGTCGAAATCCCAGGCGTCCGGACGTTCGCGCGCGAGCACGCCGAGGTCGTCGAGTGCGGCGGTGTTCGTCGGCTTGACCTCGAGCGCGACGACCAAGCTGTCGGCCGCGGCTTTCCAATCGCCGGTCATCTTCGCGACGACGCCGCGCTTGCGATAGAAGTCACTGCGCGTCGTCGGATCGCCTTCGCGCATCGCCTTCTGCGCGAGTGCGGACGCGAGCGCCTGCGCCTTGTCCCACGCGCCTTCTTCGAAGAAGTGGTCGAACAGCGCCTGGTTCGCCGGCAGGCACTCGGGGTCGACGCTCAACGCGCTGTCGTAGTAGGTCATCCCGCGCTCGGGATCGCCGAGTTGGTGCTCGTAGATCCGGCCGATCTGAGCGAACACGCCGGCGCGCTCCTTGTCGTCGGACCACAGCTTGACCTCCATCTCGAGCGTCTCGATCACGCGCGGCCACTCCTCGCGCCGGCGGTAGAGGTCGCGCAAGCCGTGGACCGCAGGCAAGCACGACGACGACGTCTTGATCGCCGCGTCGTAATAGCGAATCGCGTCTTGCTCGCGGCCGAACTTCGCTTCCATCACCGAGCCGCACTTGAAGTAGAGCAGCGACTTCGTGTTGCGATCGTTCGTGACCTTGATCAGGCGGCGGGTGACGTCGATCAGCTCGGCCCACTGCTCGGTCGATTCGTAGATCCGACCGAGCGCGTCGAGCGCGTCGCGGTTGTCCGGTTGGAGCTCGAGCACTTTCTGGTAGTGCTCGGTGGCGGTGGCAACGTCGCGCGCGCCCTCTTCCGAAGCTCGCGCGATCTTCTTGAGCAGCTCGATCGTCTCTTCGCCGTTCTGCGCGGCCTGCAGGCGCATCTTCAGCACGTCGATCAGGCCGGTCGCGTCGTCTTGATCCTCGTAGTAGCGCTCGAGCTCGATCGCCGCCGCGCGATCGGCCGGGTCGAGAGCGAGCAGCTTGCGCGACAGCTGCATCGTGTGGCGATGATCGCTGCCGTGCTCGGCGACGATCTTGACGGCCGCGCGCAACGCCTCGGCCTTCTTGGCCGGGTCGCGCTGCAGGTCGGCGCGGTGCTCCCACGCCGCGATCAGCGGCTGCCAATCGCGGCGCCGCGCGCACAGGTCCTCGAGGACCTTGACCGCGGCCGCAGGCGTCGAGTCGACCTCGACGACCTTCTGGTACGACGCCGTCGCCGCTTCGAGCTGGCCCAGGAAGCTGAGCTGGACGTTGCCGCGGCGCGAGTACAGGTCGCCGAGGCGATACGCGCGACTCGTGCCGCTCTCGACGTGGAGGATCGCGGTGTCGTAGAGCTGCATCGCCGCGGCCCAGCGTTCGGCCTTGTAGCAGACCCGCTCCATCGCGGTGAACGTCTCGCGGTTCGTCGGATCGGCGTCGAACGCGGCGGTGTATGCGGCGAGCGCGCCGTCGACATCGTTGCGAGCTTGGCGGAGCATCGCGACTCGCGTGAACAGCGCGGCGCGATCGGCTCCCACGGTCGTCGCTTCGGCCCGCGCCTCGAGGATCCTCGCGAGCTCGCGGTCGCGGCCGAGGGTCTCGTAGAGCTTCTCGAGTGCCGCGATCGCGGTGGCGTGATGCGGCTCGTGCTCGAGCACGGCCTCGAAGGCCTGCGCTGCCTCGGCTGGTTTGTTCAGCTTGTCGGCGCGCAGCTCGCCGAGCTCGAGGAGCACCTCGAGCTGGCGCGCGACCGCGTCGGGCTTGATCGTCGGTAGCTCGCGCTCGAGCGCAGCGGCTAGCTCGAGCCAGCGCTGACCGCTGCGCAAGAGCCGAACGAGCGTCTGTTGCCGCGCCTCGTCGAGCGTCGTCGACTGCGCGACCTGCAGCGCGCGGATCGCGGCATCGCTGTCGCCGAGCTCTTGCTCGTAGAGCTTCGCGAGCTCGGCCGCGCGCGCGGATTTCTCGGACGGCGAGCTCGCGCTCTCGAGTTGACGCCGGCGAACCTCGGCGAGCTCGGACCACTCGGCGATCTTCTCGAGCGCCTGGGCGAGCACGTCGAGGTTGCGAGGGGTTGGCGACGCACCGCGGAATGCGCGCGCGAGCTCGTCCCACAGCCCGAGGGCGCGCGCCGGCGCTTCGATCCCGGCGAGCGCTTCGACGTGATCGCGCTCGACTTCGAGAATGTCGAGGTAAGCGCCGACGACGTGCTCGGGCTCGATGCCGAGCGCGGTGAGCAGCCGGGCTTGATCGAGTTGCAGTTGCATGCGGCGCTCGAGCGGCGGATCGGTGGCGAGCTCGCCGCGCACCACGCCGAGCGCGAGATCGAGCCGCCCGGTGTCGCGATAGATCCGGATCCGCTGGTGCGCGACGTCCGTACGCTTCGGATTCGCGGTCGCCGCTTGTTCGAGCGCTGCGAGGGCCGACTCGTGCGCGCCTCGGCGCTCCTCGCGCAGCGCGATCTCGACCCAGATGTCGGCGCGCTGATCGGACGTGGTCGCGAGCGCCGCGGCGCGCTTGCGCAGCTCGAGCGAGCGCTCCCATTGCGAGTCGCGTTCGAGCAGCTTCGCGAACGCGAGCATCGCGTCGCCATCGTCGGGCTGATCGGCGATCATGCGCTCGAACGCGACGCGCGCACCGGCCGGGTCCCCGAGGTGCTCGTCGAGCAATTCGGCGGCTTCGCGCGCAGCCGCGGCGCGGCCCTCGCGGCTCGTCAGCGTGGTCGACAGCTCGTCGAGCACGCGCGCGAGCAGATCGTAGTGCTTGCCAGCGCGATAGACCGCGGCGAGCGCGGCGCGACAGAATGGATCTTTCGGGTCGAGCTCCGCGGCGCGCTTGAGCGAATCCTCGGCCTCGACGAAGTCGCCGCGCACGAGATCGACGATGCCTCGTGCGCACGCGAGTGCCGACGCGGCTCGCGGATCGGTCTCGGTCGTCGCCCACTCGGCGTACGCGGCCGCGAGCGCGTCATCGTCGCCCGCGCGCAACAACCGGACGACATGATCGCGCTCGGTGCCGAGCTGATCGCCGGCTCGGCGCCACAGCTCGAGCGCGCGCGGCACGTCACCGGTGCGTTCGGCGAGCACCGCGGCCCAGCGCAGCGCACCACCTCCGCGCGTCTCGAACCGCGCCGCGGTCGAGCTCGTCGGCGCGCTGCGGTCGAGCATATCGAGCCAGCGCTCGGCGACCGGGCTCCGGGTGCGCCCGGCCACCGTCATCGCGAGCTCTCGCAACACCGGCACCGGCGCGTCGCTCGCCGCGGCGAGCTCGAGGGCGCGCCACGCGTGTGCGGTCGCGACCTCGACGCAGCTGTCGTCGATGATCTTGCGCCGCGCGGCGAGCTCGGTCGCGCGATCACCGGCCGCCGCGGCAGCCCACATCGCGCCGAGCGTCGCGATCCGGCGTGCAGCGGCGAGCTGCGCGGCGGCCGGATCGTCGGCGAGCTCGAGCCAGCGCGCCGCGGCGTCGGCGTGAGCACCGCGGTGATCGAGCTCACCGGCGATCGCGTGACGCGTCGCGAGCAACTCGAGTCCGCCGCCCGCACGCGACTCGATCAGTCGCGCGCGCTGCTCGAGCAGTTGCGACCGCCGCGGATCGCCTAGCCGAGCCGCCGCACACAACGCGATGTCGATCGCTCTAAGCACGCCGAGCGGGTCATCCGCGCTGGGATCGCGCTGGAGCGCCGTCCAGCACATCGCGAGCGCCGCCGCGGGATCGTTGCCGCGATCGAGCACGAGGGCCGCGGTCGCGGCGACCTCGTCGAGCGGGGCCGTCGCGATCGATGCGCGGCGGAGCTCGATCACGCGTTGCCATTCTCCCGCGGCTGCATGGGCGAGCAGGGCGAGCTCGACCGCGTGGGGTCGCCAGGGTTCGTGGCCCGGGGTCGCTAGCGCGCGATCGGCGAGCGCGCCGGCGAGGTCCGGCCGATCGTGCCGCCACAGCCAGGCCTCGGCGACGTCGAGCACGAGCGTCGCGGTCGCGGGCGATGGGCTCGCTTCGAGTCGGGCCTGGACCGCGGCGAGGGCAGCGGGCTCGCCCGAGCTCAGCGCCGCGGACAGCCGCAACCGTGGCGCGAGCGGATGTTGTTCCGCGAGCTCGAGCACGCGCATCGCTTCGTCGGGCTCGCCGAGTGCATCCCAGCTGGCGAGCGCGGTTCGCACGTTGAGATCGGCGAGCCGGCCGTCCGCGTCATCGCCGACCAGCAGCGCCTCGGCCTCGGTCGCGACGAGGTCGAGCATACGCTCGACCAGCTGGCCGGCATCGGGAGCTTCGAGGTTGCGCGTGACCTCAGAGAGATCCGCACTCGACGCCGGAACGGGCGCGATATCCGTGTTCGCAGCCGGGGGGGCGACCGGAGCGCGCGCGGATGGGATCGGCGGAGGACGGTTGACCGTCGACCGTCGGATCGGGGGCGGATCCGCCATCTGGCGGCGATCGTATCAGGCTTGTAGCGGCCCGGCGCGTCGCGCTACCCTGCCACTCGATGTCCCCCCGCGCGATCTGCGTGAGCCAAGATGCGGGGGTCCGCGGGGCGGTCGGTAACGCCTTGGCTGCCGCCGGGCTAACCGTCGAGCACCACACCGCGTTTCCGGCCGAGCCAAACGCCGACGGGCTGGCCCTCGTCGTGATCGATCGCGCGACCCGGCAAGCGATGGGCGACGCGTTGCGCACGATGACCGCGCCGGTGGTCGTCGTCGGGGACCACCTCGACGACGATGCCCTGGTCGCGTTGATGCTCGAAGCGCCGGTCAGCCACCTCGTGGAAGATCCACGCGATCGCGACCTCGGGATCACGTCGCGCAAGCTCGTGTCTGGCGATCTGTTCGGGCTCGAGAAGTACGTCTCGGCAGGCGTCGAGATCCACGAGCGCACGGTCGTCAGCCACACCGACAAGCGCCTCGCGATGAGCGAGGTCTGCACCTGGGCCGAACAGGTCGGCGCGCGTCGTCCGGTCGTGCTGCGGATCGAGAGCGTCGTCGACGAGCTCGTGATGAACGCGTTGCACGACGCACCGAGCGCGGGCGAGCCGACGCGGCCGGCGGTCTTGCGCTGGGGGGCTGATGACCGGGTGCTCGCGCTGTCCGTGACCGACACGTTTGGCGCGATCCGCCAGCGCGACGTGATCGACCATGTCCGCCGGGCTCGCCGCGAAGGCGGCCGGCCTCAGACCGATCGCGACGAGGCGGGCGAGCCACGGGGCGCGGGCTTGGGGCTCTATCTCGTGGTCGCGAACGTCGCCGCGTTGATCGTCAACGTCGATCCAGGGCGGCGCACCGAGATCGTCTGCCTGTTCGATCTGGCGCGAGTCGAGCACCGCGCGGTGACGGGTGCGGTGCGCTCGCTCCACGTGTTCGGCGCGGCGTGACTCGCTAGCGCAGCTCTGCGATCGCTGCCGCGGCGACGACGATCGTCGCGCCGCCGAGCAGCGTGCCGGCCGCGGCGCGATCGGCGACGCGCGCGAGCGCGAACAACCCGGGAACGAGGACGAACGTGGTCCACCAGCCCGCGAGCCACACGAGCTTCGCGCGGTGGCGCGCTGCGGGCGGGATCGGCAACGTGTCCGAAACCCGGACGAGCTCGATCGGTGGCCGCTCGAGGCGGCGGCCGAGCGCGATGCCGTACGCCGCGACGCTCGCGAACGTGGCGACGAGCCACGGGATCGGATCGTCCGGTGGGGCCAGGCCGATGATCGCGAGCACGAGGAAGCACAGCGCGCCGAGGGCGAACGCCATCGGATAGCGCCGCCGCATCAGTTGCGCGTCCTTGCGATAGAGCGGGGCGGCCCCGCCGAGCATGCCGGCGATCGTGCGCTCGATCGCGGTCGGTTCGCGAATCTCGAGCGGGGCGAGCTGCTGGCGATCGAGGGCCGAGACATCGCGCAAGATCGTCGCCATCGCGTTCGGCGCGAGGACGCGAGTCGCGATCAACGCCGAGACGCTCGCGACGAGGAGGCCGACGAGCTCCGGCGCGACTTGTCGCCACGACTTGGTGCCGAGCAGCACCGGCGAGGCGAGGACCGCGATGACGATCACCGCGCTCGAGACGAAGCCCGGCAGCGCACCGAGCAGCGGCGTCGGCACGTCGCCCGGTTTGCGCGCCGCCGCTTGCATCGCGCGCGCGGGGCTCGCCCCGGCGATCGCGATCGCGACCTCGATCGCGCGAGCACCACTCGACGTCGCGACGAGCGACGCCGCCCAGATCGCCGTCGCCGGCAGGAGTCCGGCGGCGGTCGCACCGAGCACGCCCGCGTACGCGGCGTGCGCGAGAATCGGCCGCGCGTCGGCGCTCGCGAAGGCGATCGGCAACATCCCGATGAGCACCGCGAGCGTCGTGGTCGCGGCGGCGCTCGCACAGCGCACCAGGGCGGCATCGAGCAACGCCACGCCGCCGATCGGCAGTTGCGCGAGCATCGGCGCGTCGCGGCGCCAGTAGATGTGAAACGGCACGCGCATGAACGCGAGCGCGAACGCGACGATCGCCCCCGCGAGCCACGCATGACTCGCCGCGACCGGCCCCGCGGCGGCGCCGCGCCACGCGACGAACCCGGCGAACGCACCGCCCGCGACCACCGCGATCGCGATCGGAGACGACCACCAGCCGGCGCGCGCCGCGCGGTCGTAGCGCCGGCCCCACGCGATCAACTGGCCGCTCGTCATGTCGGCCCGTCGTCCGGCACGAGCGACACGTAGAGCTCCTCGATCGCGTTCGGCCCGCTCGCGAGCAACGCGTCGACCTCGGCCTTGCGGCGATCGGCGACGAGCTTGCCTTTGGTCATCACCAAGATCCGGTCGCATAGCCGCTCGGCGACGCCGAGCATGTGGGTCGACATCAGCACGGTCGCGCCGCGATCGGCAGCCGCGCGCACGGCCGCACGCGCCGCACGCGAGGCGTGAGGATCGAGCCCGTTGAGCGTCTCGTCGAGCAACAGCACGCGTACGGGCCCGACGAGCGCCGCGGCGAGCCCGACGCGCTGGCGCATGCCGAACGACAGCTCGCGACACGGCCGATCTGCGATCGCGGTCAACCCGAGCTCGCCCAGGATCGCGGTCGCGGCAACGCGATCGGCTCCGCGCGCTTCGGCGATGAACGCGACGTGCTCGAACGCGGTAAAAAACTCGTAGAGCGCTGGCGGTTGGTCGGCGAAGCCGATCATCGCGCGCAACGAGCGCGGCGCCGACGCGAGGTCCTGACCGTCGACCGCGATCGTGCCGGCGCTCGGCAGCACCGCGCCGGCGATCGCCGCGAGCGTCGTGCTCTTGCCGGCGCCGTTCGGACCGAGCAGCAAGGCGATCTCGCCCGGGTCGAGCGCGAGGTCGATGCCATCGACCGCGGTACGCCGGCCGTAGCGCACGGCGAGACCGCGAAGCTCGGCGAGCGCTACCACGAGTACACCACGACGTAGACGACGGTCTTGTTCGTGTGCGCCGGCACTCGTGCGCGCAGCGTGATCTCTTGCGCGCCGGCCTTGCTGACCGCGGTGCTCGGCACCGACGCGTAGGCGATCGCCCAGTTCTGTCCGCGGTAGAGGTGCTCGCGCAACAGCATCGTCACCGGGACCGATCGCGCATTGTCGATCGCGATCCCGAATTCCTCGACGATGCGATGGGTGTCTTCGTCGATCGAGAGCTCGCGGCGCTCGCGATGAGCGGTGACTCCGACGGCGGTGCCGAGCTCGATCGTGTCGACCTGGGCGACTCGGGTCGCGTCATCGAACATCTGCGCTTCGCCGACGACCGCGAGCGTCCCGTCGTCGCGACTGTCGAGCAAGCGCACCGGCCCCGCCGGCAGGCCGCGCGACGACGCGGAGCGCGCGAGCTCGATCGACTCCGCGACGCGCGTCGATGCCGGGGTCGTGACGCCGAGCTCGGGCTCTTCCGACGGGATCGACGCCGGCGACGGGGTATCGAGCGCGACGCCGATCGGATCGTAGACCAGGATGGACCGGATCCGGCGTGGCTTCGCATCGACGAGCAGCGGGACGCGAGTCTCCCCGTCGCGCAGCTCGACCGTGCCGAGATCGCGCGCTTCGGGGCGCGGCGACGTGCCGACATTCGTGCCAGCGAGTGACGCGGACAAGGCGAGCGCGCGCGCCGCGATGCCGGCCTCGACCGTCGAGTCGACCACGCGCAGGTGCGCGACGTGATAGGCGACGCCCGTCGCATTGCGGATCGCGATCGAACCGCGGATCGTCGCGCGATCGTGCGCGGCGGAGGTCGTCATCGTGTACGCCGCGTCCCACGGCAGCTTCGTCGGATACGCGACCGTGAGGGTGTAGTGGCCAGCCGACGGCGCGCCGACCTCGATCGACGCGCACCGCGCCTTGACCGTCCCCGGCGCCGGCGGTTCGTCGCCGCAGAGGTGAATCGCGCCGAGCTCCAAGCCGCCGCGATCGATCCAATCGAGGTCTTCGGCTTTGGCGTCGGCCGGGAGCTCGAGCCTGACGGTGGACGCGCCGGCCGGGAGCTCGACCGCGATGCGCTGCCGCACGTACCCGACGCCGCCGCGAAACAGCGTGATGTCGTCGCCGCTCACCCCATCGTTCGCGACCCGGTGAACCGCAGCGCCGCACGCTCCGCCGACGACGGCGAGAGTCAACGCGCACCACCTCACCATGAATACGTGACGGTATAGACGACCGATTTCTTCGCACCCGCCGGCAAGTCGAATCTGTACTCCTGCGTCTGCGGCGCGGCGCGCACACCTTTGACGGTCTCGTCGCCCGGCTCGATCCTCCACGACGGTGCTCGCCACATGAACTCGCGCGCGACCGCCTCGACCGGTTGCCGCGCCTTGTTCTCGAGCGCGACCTCGACCTTTTCGCGCAGCGTTCGAGTGCGCTCGTCGAGCGTGCAGCTGAGGATCTTGCGCTCGCCGGTCAGGTCGGCCGTCGGCGTGACCCGGACCCGCGCGAGGCCGATCGCGGTGCGCAGCGAATCCTCGGAGACGAGATCGAGCTGGCCTCCCTTGCGCGCGAACAGTCGGACCTTGCCGTCGGCGAGCGGATCGCCCGGCACGTCGACCTCGAGCGCGACCTCCGCCTTGTCGGCGGTGCCGGGGACGTTCGTGCACTCGGTCGAGGGCGAGTTGCGATAGACCGCCGACACATCGGGGATCGCTTCGTAGGTCACGACCGTGCGCGACTTCATGTGCAGCCGCGGCGGCAGGAGCTCGACCTGCACACTCTCGCCGTCGCCGATGTGCACCGGCTTGGCGATCGTGAATCGGGTCGGAGCCGCGCCCGGCTTCGCGTTGCTCGGCTGGCTCGAGACCAGCGTGACCTGCGCTCCGTCGAACGTCGTGCCCGACGTGTTCTTGATCGTCGCCCAGCCCGTGAAATCGAACGTCTTGGCCGCTTCGTCGATGATCGCGAGGTAGTCGGCCGACCAGGCCAGACCTTCGGTGCGATAGCTGATCTCGACCGTCTGGTTTCCGGGCCTGGCAGTCTGCAGGCGGACCGCGAGGCTCGCCTTCGCGGGAGGGCCTCCCGGCGCGAGCTTGACGTCTTGGACAAAGCCATCGCGGCGCAGCACCCGCAGCTGGCGTCGCGCGCCCGTGCCGACCTCGACGACGAGCGAGTCCTTGTCGACCGCGCGCAAGATGCCGACGATCTCGCCTTTCGCGGTGCCGACCGTGACCGGCTCGCCGACGCGCCGTCCGAGGATGTCGTCGGGAGTCGCTGCGCCGGGCACGAAGCGCTGTTCCACGACGGCGAGCTGCGGATCCGAGATGCCGCGCACCCGCACCGAAGCCGGATCCAGGGTCGCTGCTACGTTTTCGACTCGGACCTCGCCCTTGCCGACGTCGAGCTCGCGTTGCTCCGTGATCAACGCGCCGGTCGGCGTGCTGGCGTTTCCGTACGTGTCGCCACCATCCGGGTTTGCATCCCCGGCCGAAGCGGCCCAGATCGTGATGGCGGTGCGATCGGCGCTCGCGCCGCGGCCCATCGCGAGCACCAGGGCGACGAGCGCCAACGAGCTCGATCGATGCGGGCGGCTCGCCCGACCGCAGCAGCGCCGCCCGAGCGCGGCGCGGTTTGATCGACCCATCCCGCCGAGCATACGCCAACGTAGCTTGTGTATAGTGACAACGTGGCGGTCGCGACCTACCCGGGTACCGTGTCGCCGTTGCGCGGGCTCGACCCATTCGGCGAGGCGGAGCGCGACGTCTGGCAGGGCAGGGAAACCGAACGAGACGAGATCGCGAAGCTGGTCTCGGGCGACGGCTTTCGCGCCGGCCTCGTTTACGGTGAGCCCGGAGTCGGCAAGACCTCGCTCGTCCGCGCCGGGCTCATCCCTCACCTGCGCGATCACGGGATCGTCGCGCTCGCGTGCGAGGACGTCACCGCGCCGGCGCAGAGCTTCGCGACCGGCCTGTCGGCGTTCGGGATCGAGCAGCATCCGGGCGAGGCTCCGGTCGCGTTCATCACGCGCGCGGTTTCAGCGGCGGTCGCCGGACAGCAGTTCGTGTTCATCGTGGATGATGTCGATCTCGCGTGCGCCCACGAGCAATCGATCAGCGAGCTGGCCGAGCTGTTCGCGAAGGTCGTCAGCCGGTCCGGCGGTCGCGCCAGGTTCTTGTTCGTGTGCGCGAGCGATCGGATGAACGCGCTCGGTGCGCTCGAGCGCCGCACCGGCTCGTTGTTCCCGCCGTCGAATCGCTACGAGCTCGCGCGCCTGTCGGTCGCCGACGCGAGCAGGCTGTTCGACAAGGTCCTGACCCTCGCCGGCGTCGCGGCCGATCCCGAGCTCGCGCATTCGGTCATGCAGGACATGGATCGCGGGCAGCCGTTGCTCGCGGCCGATCTACAAGTCGCGGCGATGGCGATGCGCGATCTGAAGCTGACCACGCCCGCCGCGCTCCACGCCGCGGGTGGTGCGGCCGAGCTCGAGTCGCTGTGGCTGCACGATGCGTGCGCCGCGACCGGCGACGAGCGCGCCGCACTCCGGCTATGTGCCGAGCTCGCCTCGGGTGGCGCGACCCCGCAGGGCTCCGACCTCGTGATCCGTCGGGTCAGCCTCGCCGCGAGCTGGGCGAATCAGGCGTTCGCCGTGCTCGAGCAACGCGGCGTGATCGCGCGCGGCGATCCGGGGGGTGCGACCTGGCTGTTGCGTCACGAGGTGCTGATCGCGCGCGTTCGCGAGCTCACCGCTCCAGCGCGAGCGGCGGCGCGCCGAGCGTTCGATCTGCTCGGCAGCAAGACGCAATCACACGGCCGGCTCAACTTCGCGGAGCTGCGCGCGCTCAAGGCCGAAGGCATCGCGCCGGTCACGCCGGCCGAGCAAGATGTCGTCAATCGCTCGAAGCGCCACTACCAGCTGATCGCAGCGGGCATCGCCGCCGTCCCGATCGCGTTGATCATCATGATCTACGTGTCGATGCACGGTCGCGTCTTCTTCGACCTGCAACCGCGCGCCGGCGGTGATCGCATCGTCGTGCGCTCCGGCCGTGCCGGCCTGCGCGGCTTCTCGTGGCTGCCGGCGAGCGGCTACGGCGCGGTCGTGGCCGACACGGGTTTATCCCGCGCGATGGTCGCGCCCGAGATGTGGAAGAAGGTCGACGATCGCGATCTCGGCGCCGATCGCGGCAGCTGGGACGACATGGTCGCGCAGCTGATGGCGCCGCAGCTCGCCGGGCTCGTCGAGTACGCCGGCGGCAATGACCAACCGCTCGCGGCCCTGCAGAAGGCCGCGAAGGACCCCGAGGATCTCGCCGAGCTGCTCACCGCGTTGCGCCCGATCGCGCGCGGCACTCCCGAGGAGGTCAAGTTCGTGGAGGCGGCGCTCGCGATGCCGACGCCCGTGGTCCAGCACGCCGCGATCGCGCTCGCCGGCGCGGCGGCGCAACGGCGCGACGTCTATCAAGACACGTTGACCCAGGCGCTGCTGTCGACCGATCCCGAGCTGCGGCGGATCGCGTTCGCCGCGGTGCGCAGCCTCGGCGACCGCGGTCGCGCGTTGTTCCAGGCCGCGCTCGCGAAGGATCCCGAAGCGTCGGCCCGCCACGAGTTGTTGACCGAGCTGTCGGTGGCCAGCACCGAGGACGTGCCCTCGGCCCAGAGCGCGGCGAGCATGCTGGCCGATCCCGACGCATCGCCGGCGCTGCGCGATCGCGCGAAGACCCAGCTCAAAGCGGCGCTCGCCCAGGATCCCGCGGCGGGAGCCGAGGCCTTGACCCAGCTCGTCGCGGCCGAAAGGGCGCGACCCGAAGAGCGAGCGTACGCGATCGAACAGCTGCGCGACCTCGAGCCGCTGCCGAAGGTCGAGCACCTCGTCGATGCCGCGCACGCGGCGTTCGAGTCGAAGTCGGAGCTGCTCCGGGCGAGCGCGCTGCCGCTCTACGCCGAGGTCGACCCGGTGCGCGCCGGCGGCGAGCTCGCGAACATGCTCGAAGACCCGAAGCTGGACAAGACGATCAAGGTCGCCGCCGCGCTCGCGTGGGGCGAGGTCGGCGCCGCGAATCGCGATGCGGCGTCGAACGCGCTCGATCGCATGTTGAAGGACGAAGATGGTGACGTGCGTGCCGCCGCGGCGACCGCCGCCGGCAAGCTCGGCCGCGCGTATCAAGACAAGCTGATCAAGATGGCCAAGGCCGAGAACTACAACGTGCGGATCGGCGCCGCCGAGGGCCTCGCCGCGTCCGCGGTGTCGGGCGGCAACATCGGTTACGCGGTCGACGGCATCGCGCAGCTCTGGCGCGAAAAGGGTCGACCGCGGCGCGACGCCGCGAAGATCTACGCGCACCTCGCGCGCAAGAAGCCGCAGGCGGTGGTCGAGTACCTGTCGACCGCCGCGCGTACGCCCGAGGATCCGCTGCTCCATCCGATCGGCGTCGAGGGCCTGTGCAACGCTTCGATCGCCGGCAACCCGGATGCGCGCCGCGCGCTCGCGCGCTCGACCGACGACACGAGTGTCGAGGTGCGCCGACTCGTGATGTCGTGCGTCGCCGACGGGCCGGATCCGGCGAAGAACGGCGCCGCGGTCGCCGCTCGGCTGGTGCGCGATCCCGACGGCGAGATTCGCGCCGACGCGGCGCGCGTGCTCGCCGCGGCCGCGAGCAAAGGCAAGGTCGCCGCCGGCATCATCGACGCGCTCGTCGCGCTGCTCGACGATAACGACCGCGACGTGCGGATGATCGCGATTCGCGCGATGGGCGGGCTCGGCAACGATGCGCCGAAAGCCGCATCGATCGCGATGGCGAAGCTGTTCGAGCACGGCGATGAAGCCGAAAAGCTCGCGCTGTTGCGCACCGCGAAGCAGACCGGCGCCGGCGAGCTCGTCGCGCTCGCGATCGCGGATGGCTCGCCGCTCGTGCGCGTCGCCGCGGTCGACGCCGCGCTCGGCGGCAACATCCGCGCGGCGGCTACGTTATCCGCCGCGCTCGCCGACTCCGATCCGCAAGTGCGCAAGGCCGCGCTCGAGCGGCTCGCCTCGCAGAAGGACAAGATCGAGGCGGCGGTGCTCGAGCGCGCGCTGTCGCTCGCGGTCCGCGATCCGGACCCCGAGCTCGGCCAGCTCGCGCTGACGACGATCGCACGCGTATCGCAAAAGGAAGCGGTCGTCGCGCGGCTGCATCGGTCGTTGGCGTCGCGCGCCGAGCGGACTCGCGCGCAAGCGGCGGCCGCGGCGATCGGGCTCGTCGATCGCGATGCCGCTGCAGCGTTGCAGCTGCTCGAGCCGCTGCTCGACGATCCATCGCACGACGTGCGGGCCGCGATGCTGCCCGCGCTCGGAGCGGCCTACGCGAAGAAGAACACGCCGGAGAAGCTCGCCGACATGCTCGAAGGCTCGGAAGACTCGGCGATGCGCCGGCTCGCGACCGCCGCCGCGTTCGTCACGCTCGCGCGCACCGACACCGGCTCGACCGCCTCGCTCGCCGTGCTCAAGAAGGTCGCCGCGTCCGGTCCGCCGATGGCGCGTGCGAACGCGAAGCTCGTCATCGGGCTGATCAAAGGCAAGGCCGACGGCATCGCGTTCTTGCAAGAGCTCGTGCCCTAATTACGGGAACAGGATCATCGGCGGCTGGGTCAGGGGGCGAGCGTCGATCCACGACGCGTGATCCGGCCAAGAACCAGGCCCCGGTGTTCGTGCTCATCCGAAGCATGACGGCCTCCGCGTGGGGCATCCGCGCCGGTGTTCCCGACGCGCTTGCCGAGGAGCTTGCGGCGCTCGCACGCGACGAACCGCCAGTTCGCGATCTCCACGATCTGCCGAAGCACGTCGATCGCTATCGCGCGCTCGGTCCCGCAGAATGGTTCGGCCCCGCGTTCGAATTCTCCGACGCCGTCGCAACGCCGAGCGACGTTTCCATCGTCGACGAGGAGCGCGCATTGAACGTGAATTTTCGCGGATGGCTTCCGGCGAAATCGCGGCGGGCTGTGCACCCGTGATGGGCATCATCGTCGACGGACATCCAGTGAGCATCTGCTTTTGCGCGCGGCGCTCGGACGTTGCTGCTGAAGCTGGTCTCGACACCGCGTCGGCCTATCGCGGCCGCGGGTACGCCGTCCGCGTCACCGCGGCCCGGGGCACTCGCGATGCGCGCGTCGGGCCGTATCCCACTCTGCAGCACGAGCTGGGCGAACACCGCGTCGCTCGCAGTGGCACGCAAGCTCGCGCTCGTCGCGTACGCCAGCGACTGGAGCATTGCTTAGTTCAGTGACCCCTCGCCCTCCTGTTCCTCGATCCAAGAAAATCCGGGATCAGTAATAGTCAGTGCTGTGGTTGCTGTGGGCAACGCGCAGCGTTGTCCAAGCGGTGTGGGCGGGTCGGTCAACCGCACCTCATCGCCGCTCGAGCGCCGCAGTCGTCTCCAACCGCGGTTGTCCGAGCCGTCCTCACCGCGTCAGCATCCACAGCTCTCCGCAGGTCCGCGGTCTCCAATAGACCTAGAACGAGAAATATCGGCGATAATAGTGTTGACGAGCTTATGACGGCGAGTAGACTGTGCATGTCGTCATGGGGGCACAAAGAAAGACGCACGATCAACTCGGACTCCGGGGGATCGCGAAGCGCAAGGCGTCGCGCGGCAAGCGACTCGGTCGTCCGCCGGGGGCACGTCGAGCGCCGGCGCACAAGAAGCGTCCCGAGATCGAGGGTCGGTATCCGGTGCACATCACGATGCGCGTCGTCGGTGCGGTCGCGCGCCTTCGAACGCCGAAGGCTTATCGCGCAGTTCGGCGGGCGCTGATGATGCTGATGAATCGGCGCGATGACTTTCGCGTTGTCCATGTCAGCCTGCAGACCAACCACATTCACCTCCTCGGCGAAGCCGACGGCAAGCTCGCGCTCTCGCGTGGAATGCAGGGCTTTCAGATCTCTGCGGCGAAGTACCTGAACCGCGAGCTGTCGCGCGAGCACGGCGAGCGGCGGCGCGGCCAGGTGTTCTCGGACCGCTACTTCGCGGTGCAGGTCAAGACGGTGACTGGCGTGCGCAACGCGCTGAACTACGTGCTCAACAACTGGCGCAAGCACGAGCGCGATCAGGTCGAGACTGGCTTGTACGAGGGTCGGATCGATCGGTACTCGACCGGCGCGCTATTTATCGGGTGGAAGGAACGCAGTCACGCGGTGGTGTTACCCGACAACTACGAGCCGCTCATAGTCAGTGCGGCTCGGTCGTGGCTGATCAACGAAGGCTACAAGCGGGCGAAGCAGCCGATCAGCGTATACGGCGTGCCGAGTTGAGCTACGGCTCTTTGTGGACGGTCCACTGCCGCGCCGGGATCGGCTGATTGAACGCCTTCGACTTGTACTCGAGCTCGACGAGCTGGGCGTTGTGCTCTGCGAGGTAGGCGGCGACGCCGGGCGAGCTATACGTCGCGTCGCTCATCGCGACTTGATAGCCCTCGGCGAGCGCCTGCAACTTCGCGGCGACGTTGACGGTGCCCCCGAAGAAGTCGGCGTTCGAGTTGAGCTTGACCGCGATGCACGGCCCGGTGTTGAGCGAGATCCGCAAGCGGATCGGCGTGTCGGCACGCGCGGGATGAAACGCGTCATGGATCGCGTGCGAGGCCCGGACCGCGTCGAGCGGGCTGACGAACGTAGCCATCACGGCATCGCCGATCGTCTTGACGACCGCGCCGCGATGCTGCGCGACGATCGCGAACACCTCGTCGAAGTGCTTCTTGATCTCGACGAACGCCGCGGGGTCGCCCTTCGCGGCGTAGAACGCGGTCGAGCCGACGACGTCGGTGAACAGCAACGTTTGCTCGCCGACCGCGAGCTTGACGTCGGCGCCGATGTAATCCTCGGAGAACAGATCGCGGAAGTCTTGGAAACCGAGGAGCTGCCCGGGCCGCAGGGCGTCGTCGCTCCACTTCGTGCGCTCGATGGAGAATTGCTCTTCGTCGGCGCCGTCGTTGTGGAACGTCACGGCCGGCATCGTCGAGGCGCGCACGACCGTGCCGTCGGGGTGGTCTTGCCACGCCAGCTCGGCCGGACCGTCTTCGCTGACGTCGACGTACCAGCCACCGCGATGGCCCGCCCACACCGTGTAGCGCGCGGGGGCGAGCACCGGCTCGAGCGTCGCGGTCTCGCCGGGCTTGACCGTGCGCTGGACGCGGATGAAGTCGCGCGTCGCCGGCTCGGCGCTGCAGTACAACCGCTCGGCGATCTCGCGGATCGACGGGTGGACGCGGAACGTGACCTCGACCGCCTCCGGTACGTCGGTCGTGAAGTCGATCTGGCACGCCTCGCAGTGATTCTGCGCCGACAGGTTCGACATCTGCGTCGTCTCGTCTCGCATGCCGCGGCAGTGCGGGCAGATCGTGTCCCACGACAAGTCGAGTAAGCCCGCGCGCGTCGCGTGCAGCGCGGTCTTCAGCAACTCGTACTCGTCGAGCTTCCACACGCGCGCACGCTCGCGGATCTGAATGCGATGGAGATCGACGTCGTCGCCGGTGCGGATCCAATCGATCAGCGCGTCGACACACGCGATCGGCAGCATCTCGCCCACGAGTTGCTCGCGCAACGACCGCAACCGCGACTCGGCCTCTTCGGCGAGCTGCGGTGGTGGCGGCTCGAGCACCTCCGGCCGCAATCGATCGAGCTGCTTCGCGAGCGCCGGCAACACGCGATCGTAGGCGCGCTTGAGCGACGGGAGCCCGAGGCGCAATGCGATCGCTCCGAGCACACCGCGCGGCACGGCGCCGAAATAGAGATAGACGCGCGTCCCGCTGTCGATCTTCTCGAGGTGATGGATCGCGTACATCACCTTCATGAACCCGCGGTCGTACAGGCGCACCGCGGTCAGCCATTGCTCGGCGACCCAGTTCCACGGCGGCTCGAGCCACTCGTGGCGAACGCCGCCGTTCTTCGAGCTGCCCCAGCGCTTGCCTTCCTTCTCGACGAAGGTCATCTCGGACAGGCCGAGCGCTCGATTCATCCGCGACGTGTCCGCGATGAACGGCCACAGCGCGTCGGGCGTCCCCGGGAGCTCGTAGATGAAGACGCGCTCGATGCGTTTCGCGTCGGCCCAGTTCGCCGGAAACGGAAACCGCTCGAGCAGCTGGGCGGTGGTCATCGGCGACGGCGTCGCAGCCATGGGCGCGTGCAGTATACCCTTCCGTGGCGGGGGCGCGTCGCGAGGTCACGGAACGCGCTAAGATCGCGCGTGGCGTTGTTCGACGACATCGGAGCCGAGGCGCTGCGCGCGGTGATCACCGACTTTTACAGTCGGGTGTTCCCCGACGTGATGATCGGGTTCATGTTCGCGGGCAAGGATCGCCAGCGGCTGATCGATAGAGAGTACGAGCTCGTCGCTGCGCTGCTCGGCGCCGGCATCAAGTACACCGGTCGGCCGATGCGTGCCGCGCACGCGCAGCACACGATCTTCGGCGGGCAGTTCGAGCGGCGTTTGCAGATCTTGCGCGAGACACTGCGCGATCATCACGTCGCCGAGCCGGTGCAGCGCGCTTGGCTCGAGCACACCGAGTCTCTGCGCTCGCAGATCACGCGCGACGCCGGCTCCGAGTGCGCGGATCCGGGACCGGGCTTGCGCCAGGCGCCGACGCCGCCCGATCCCGACGCGAAGATCAAGCTCGGCCGGCGGTGATATAGTGGTCGATGGGTGATCGGGCAATCGATAGGACACTTCAAGGTCGTGTCGCAGCTCGGTCGTGGCGGCATGGGAGAGGTGTTCGCTGGCGAGCACGAGAGCATCCAGACCCGCGTCGCGATCAAGGTGCTGCACGGCGATATCTCGCGCGACACCGATCACGTGCAGCGGTTCTTCAACGAAGCGAAGATCGTAGGCCGCATCAAGCACGCGGGGATCGTGAAGATCTTCGACGTCGGGTTCTTCGAGGGGCGCGCGTATCTCATCATGGAGCTGCTCGAGGGCGAGCCGCTGTCGGCGCGGATCGCGAGCGCCGGGTACCTGACCGCGCCGCAGGCGATCGATGCCGCCCGCCAGATCGCGAGCGTGCTCGACGCGACCCATCGCGCCGGCGTGATCCACCGCGATCTCAAACCCGACAACATCTTTCTCGTTCCGGACCACGAGCTCGCGAGCGGCGAGCGGGTGAAGGTCCTCGACTTCGGGATCTCGAAGCTCTCGGGTACGCTCGCGGGATCATCGCCGGCCACGATCGGCACGATGGGCACGCCGCAATACATGGCTCCGGAGCAATGGGGCGATTCGGCGCAGGTCGACTGGCGCGCCGACGCGTACTCGCTGGGCTGCGTCGTGTTCGAGATGGTCACCGGGCGACCGCCGTTCGAGGTCAAGACGATCGCCGAGGCCTGTGCGAAGCACCTGCACGCGGAGCCGCCGTCGCCGCGGGTGTTCAACGCCGATGTCCCGACCGAGGTCGAGCAACTGGTGTTGCGCTTGCTCGCGAAGAACCGCGAGCAGCGCGCGTCGTCGATGGCGGACGTCGCACGTCAGCTCGATGCGATCGCCGGGCGGCCGAGCTCGCCGAGCCAGCCGGCAATCCCGAGCGCGACGCCGCGGTCGCCGCTCGACACGGTGACGACGCTCGGCGGCAGCGCGGCGGAGCTCCGCGCACCTGCACGGCGCGGGCGGGGCGCCTTGATTGGAGGGCTCGCGGCGGCGGCGGTCGTGATCGCGGTGCTCGTCGTCGCGCTCACGCGCTCGGGCGCGCACGATGTGGAGACGCCGACGCCGGCACCGGCACCGGCACCGGCATCGGCAGCGGCGACGGTTCCGGCTCCGGCTCCGGCGACGGCAGCGGCAACGGCTCCGGCGACGGCAGCGGCAGCGGCATCGGTTCCGGCGACGGCAGCGGCAACGGTTCCGGCGACGGCAGCGGCAGCGGCAGCGGCGACGGTTCCGGCGACGGCAGCGGTTCCGGCGACGGCAGCGGCAGCGGCAACGGTTCCGGCGGCGGTTCCGGAGACCGCATCGGCACCGGTCCCGGTCACGGCACCGATCGTCGTCCATCATCATCGTGTCCCGGTGCCGGCTCACGCAGGCGCGGGTTCCGCCGCGCCGACGCCGACGCCGAAGTCGCCGCCGTCGACCAGGCCGCCGGACAGCATGGGTGGGCGGACGTGAAGCGGCTCGCACTCGGCGCGCTGGTGTTCGTCGCGACACCGGCTCGGGCCGATGTCGCGACCGCCGAGGTCGCATATCAGCAGGCCGAGGCCATGGTGAAGCAAGGCCGGTGGACCGACGCGTGCCCGCTCTACGACGCCAGCTACCGCGCGGATCCTCAGCTCGGCGTGTTGCTGCACCTCGCCGATTGTCACGAGCACGTCGGCATGAATGCGACCGCGTGGGCCGAGTTCAACGACGCGGTCGAGCTCGCCCACCGCCGTGGCGATGCCCGCGAAGCGTACGCGGCGGGCCGCGCCGATACGATCAAGCCGAAGCTCGCGAAGCTCCACCTGTCGCCGCCGCCGCAGGTCGTGCCCGGGCTCGTCGTGCGCCGCGACGGCGTCGACATCACGGTGCTGGTCGGCACCGACATCGCGATCGATCCCGGCGCGCACGAGGTAGTCGCGACCGCGCCGGGCTTTCTCGAGTGGCGCCACCAGCTCACGATCGGCGTGCTCGCGACGGTCACCTCGATCGACATCCCGCAACTGGAGAAGCAACCGGAGCACGTCGTCGCGCCGGCCGCACCGGACGTGCACGAGGGCACGCTACGCGTCACGACCGCGCCCGGCGCGGTGATCGAGCTCGACGATCACCAGGTCGCGGTCGGTCACTACGAGGCCAAGCTCCCATCCGGCGAGCACCGGTTGCACGTCGCCGCACCGGGCATGCGGCCGTTCGAGTCGGAGCTCGTGATCCAGGACAACGAGGTCAGGTCGATCGACGTCCCACTCGAGCGCGACGTCGCGATCGCGACTCCGGTCGCCGTCGAGCCACCCGGGCCGGGCCTCGAGCTCGGCGTCAGCGTGGTCCCCGGCGTCAAGCTGCGCGCCGACCGGCCGGCGGTGCTCGCGTATCGCGCCGACCTCGGGTTCTTCAAGGGCCGGCGCACCCGGCTCGGGTTCTATGTCCAGTACGGCACGATCGACGCGAGCGGGTCGTGTGGCACCGACATCGCCGGCCCGTCCGGCACCGGCCCATTTGATTTCGGTGAACGCAACCGGTTCCTCAAGTGCCAGTACGTGACGCCCGGCCTGGAGTTGCTCGTCCACGTGCTGCCGAAGCGGCGCTGGGATCCGTACGCGGGGATCTCGCCTGGCTTTCGGTTCGGCTTCTACAAGTACGACCAGTACGACGCGACCGGCGCGCTCGCGCAACAGCGCAACGAGATCATGCCGGCGGTCGTCGTCGGCGGCAACGTCGGGGTCGACTATCACCCGACCGAGAGCTTCGCCGGTTGGGTCGTCGGGGTGGCGATCGACGCCGAGCTGACCGCGTTCGGTCAGGAACAAGCGTCGAACGCCTCGCACAGCAGCGGGACGACGTACCTCAGCCTGTACGGCGGGCTGCGCACGGCGGTGGCGTTCTGATGCGGGCGCTCGCGCTGGTCGTCGTCGGCTCGACCGCGGCCTGCTTCGGCGCGGGGCCGTCGCCGACGCGGAGCGCGGACGCGACGATCGTCTTTGCGTTGCACGAGCCGCCGCAGAGCGGGGACTCGAACCAGCCATGCAGTGGCGACTGGAGGTACGTCGGCTCGGTCGCGTTCGCCGCCGGGTCCGGCTACGCGCTGCCGATGCCGTACCCCGGCGACCACTGTCAGGACGACAGTCAGGGTGGCTCGACCTCGATGATCGCGGTCACCGCCTTCGATCTCGCCGGTGGCGACGTCAAAGGGACTCCGGGTGTGGAGCTGACGATCCAAGGCCAGGCACGACCTCGCGTCGCGGTCAGTCCGAACGGGATGCTCGCGACGGCGTTCACCACGCCGAACATGGGCAACGATCTGACCGTCGCGCTCGGCGCGGCGACCGCCACGATCAGCCCGGGCTCGGTCACCAACGGCAGCTTCGACCTTCGCGGCCTGGTCGCCGACGACGATGCCGTATGGATCGCCGCGGTCGCGAGCAGCGGCGGGGCGGTCACGGATCCGAATAGCCCGGACTATCCGGGCGGCAATCAGGACTCGAGCGCGACGAGCTCCGCGTTCGTCCAGGTGGACCCGGCGACCGCGGCGGTGACGACCGCGGCCTCCGTCGACTTCGACGGCGAATACATGAAGCAAGTCCTGGTCGGCAATCCGACCGCGCTGTACTTCGTGGTCACCGGCGACAATGGCGATGTTGCGGAGGTGATGGCGTATCCGCGCGGCGGCACGGCGACCTCGATCGGCTCGATCCCGGGAGATCTCGCCAACGACGTCGTGCCGATGGGGCTCGCGGCGAATGCGGGGAACGTCGCGTTTGCCGCGGCGGTCGCCGCGGGGGATGCACAGCCGGGATGCTGGATCTGGTTGTCCGACGGGACCAACCCCGCAGCTTCCGTGCTGTCGACGACCCGGTTCGCGTGCTCCGACATCGCGCTCGACGGCGACCATGTCTACTTCACGATCGTCGGCATCGACTCGGACGACCAGCAGCTCGAGGGCCTCGGGCTCGGCCGGGTGACGTTCGACGGCGCGACGGTCGAGACGATGGCGCTCCAGCTCAGCGGCTACACCGGCGCGCGGCGCGTGCATGTCGACGGCTCCGGCAAGCTCTACGCGATCGATCCGAAAGTGATCGGCGAGCTCGCGGCCGACGCGCTCGCCGGTCGTTCCGACTTCGCATACTAAGACTCACCAAGACTAGGCTTGGCCGGCGGTGGTCGCGCGACCGGGTCGATGCCACGCGCGCGCGGCGAAGATGATGACCTCGACGAGCAAGATCAGCGCGACATCGATCGCGGCGCAGGCGACCGCGACTTGCACGGCGGGGATCAGCACGAGCCACACCGGGCCGGGCACGATCGTGTACGGCGCGGGGAAGAACGCCCACAGTAGTCCGGCCGGCACCATCGCGAGCACGAGCCCGACGATCGCGATGCCGTTCGCGGCGGCGAGCCGCTGCGCCAACGTCCGGTACGAGCGCAACGCCCACAAGCTCGCGGCGAGCTGGACGATCATCGCGGCGACGCCGTACTTCACCATCGTCGCGGCGAGGTGGCCCTGCGCCGGCAGCAGCGACGGCGAGAACCGCTGGCCGAGCGTGCCGAGCAACGCGTAGTACACGACAAAGAACGCCGGCACCGACACGAGCAAGACGCGCCAGTCGAACCGGAGCACGCGGCGGCGGACGAGCAGCAGCGCCAGCACGATCGCGGCGAGCACGCCACCGGCCACCAACGCGAGTCGCTCGGCTCGGGTTTGCAGCTCTTCGGTCTTCGCTCGCGCGGTCGCGCCGGCGACGATGCTGCGCGTCGCGGTCAGCCGTTGCGTGTCGGCCGCGTAACGCGCCGCGACCTGATCGCGATCGAGCTCGAGCAGCTCGCTCAACGTATGGCCGAGGCCGTGACCCGGGGCCGGGATCCCGAGCAGCGCCGAGACCGTCGGCGCGAGGTCGATGAGGTGAGCGTCGTCGGCCGCGGCGCCCGGGCGAATGCCGGCTCCGGCCGCGACCAGCGGCACCGCGAGCACCTCGGGTTCGACGCCGCCATGGCCGCCCCGCCCGGTATGACCGTGATCGGCGGTCACGATGATCGCGTCTCGCGCGAGGTCGACGTGGCCGAGTGCGCGAGCGAGTGCGCGATCCGAGGTCTCGGCCGCCGCGCGATACTCCGCGCTGTCACCACCGTGCGCGTGGCCCGCGGCATCGACCGCGCCGACGAGCAACACGACGAGATCCGCGTCGCTCGCGGCGAGCGCGGCGCCGGCTTCCGAGAACCCACCCGGCCACGGCGTGTAGCGCGCGTCATCGAACGGCGACACGAGGTTCGCATCCGGCGAGCGCACGGCGGCCGGAGGCAACGGCTGCTCGAGCGCATCGAGGTCGAGCTCCTCGCGCTGGCCATCGTCGATCGCGAGATCATCGTCGTCGAGGCTCGACGACGGGGGCGGCGCCTCCGGCCCGGGCTTGCGCGGTCGCAAGAACAGCCGGGGCAGCACGTCGTAGTCGGTGCCGACCGCGACCTTCAAGCCGGCGGCCTTGGCGCGATCCATCAGCGAGTCGAGCAGGACCGGCGTCGAGTGATGGTTCGTGCGCACGCCGCTGTAGCTCGGCGGTACGCCGGTCAGGATCGAGACGTAGTTCGGTCGCGACCACGTCGGATAGTGCGACGACGCCGCGCTATCGACACCGCGGCGGCGCAGCTCGTCGAGAAACGGCAGCTCGTACGACTTGTCGAGCCGCAGGCCATCGACGATCACGAGGAAGACGCGGCGTGCGAGTCGCGGCGTGTGCGGATCGACGATCGTCGGCGGGGTCTTCGCGAGCGCCGGCTCGGCCTCTTCGAGGTCGAACATGAAGTCCGCGCCGGCCAGCCCCGCCTTGACCGCGCCGACGGCGCCGAGCACCACGAGCGCGAGCGCCGCGATCACGACCTGTCGGGTCGAAGCGGTTCGCCGCTTCTCTGGGACCTGCAACGACGCCACCCCCAAGGTTAGCAGACCCTGCTATAGATGAAGAAGCATGTGGTACTTGGGCTCCGTCCCTGCGAGGACCCATGAGTGAGCTCAAAGTCATAGGCCACGAGCCGATCAAGCACCTCAAGCCGCGGGTCGATCCGTCGACGCTGCATCACCGCCAGCTCCTCGACGGCGCGTTCTGGAAGCGCATTCCCGCGTATCGCGACGTCGACGAAGCGACGTTCCTCGACCACAGCTGGCAAGCGAAGCACTCGATCACGAACCCCGCGAAGTTGCTCGCTGCGGTTCAGGATCTCGTGCCGCAGGCGTTCTACGACGACGTGATCGAAGGCTTCAAGCGGGCGCCGATGTCGATCCGCGTGTCGCCGTACTTGCTGTCGCTGATCGATTGGACCGATCCGTACAACGATCCGCTGCGCCGCCAGTTCGTGCCGGTCGCGTCGAAGCTGTTCCCCGATCATCCGAAGCTCACGCTCGACTCGCTGCACGAGCAAGCCGATGCGCCGGTCGCGGGCCTCACGCATCGCTACCCGGACAAGGCGCTGTTCCTCACGCTCGACACGTGTCCGGTGTACTGCCGATTTTGCACGCGCAGCTACGCGGTCGGGGTCGATACCGACGAGGTCGAGAAGGTCTCGCTCAAGGCGACCGAAGACCGCTGGGCGCACGCGTTCCAGTACATCGGCGAGCGGATCGAGCTCGAGGACATCGTCGTGTCGGGCGGCGACAGTTATCAGCTCAAGGCGCGGCAGATCACGCTGATCGGCAACAAGCTGCTCGAGATGCCGAACATCCGGCGCATCCGGTTCGCGACGAAGGGCCCGGCGGTGATGCCGATGAAGCTCATCACCGATACCGAATGGCTCGACGCGTTGACCGCCGTCGTCGAGCGCGGTCGCAAGCTGCACAAAGAAGTCGTGCTGCACACGCACTTCAACCATCCCAACGAGATCACCGCGATCACGAAGCGCGCGCTCGACGGCGTGTTCGAGCGTGGCATCATCACGCGCAACCAATCGGTGTTGCAGCGCGGCGTCAACGACACGGTCGAGACGATGCAATTGCTCGTCAAGCGGCTCGGTCACTGCCAGGTCCATCCGTACTACGTCTACGTCCACGACCTCGTGAAGGGCGTCGAGGATCTGCGCACGACGCTGCAAACCGCGCTGGATATCGAGAAGGCCGTGCGCGGCGTGACCGCGGGCTTTCACACGCCGACGTTCGTCGTCGACGCACCGGGCGGCGGCGGCAAGCGAGTCGCGCACAGCTTCGAGCACTACGATCGCGACACCGGGGTCTCGGTGTTCGCCGCGCCGTCGGTCAAGCCCGGGTTCTTTGTCTACTTCGATCCGGTCGATACGCTCGCGCCCGCGATCCAGCAGCGCTGGAAGGATCCGGCGGAGCAGCAGAAGATGGTCGACTCGGCGATCGCGGCGGCGGAAGTGACGCGGCGCGAGACGGCACACGCGAGCTCCGTCCCGCACTGACTTGTCACATCGTCGTGCTACGCGATCGGGATGACGATCTCGATCGGTACGGCCAAGAGTCCTCACGCGACGCGCGTCTTGATGCTCGGTTCCGGCGAGCTCGGCAAAGAGGTCGTGATCGAGCTCCAACGGTTCGGGGTCGAGGTGATCGCGTGCGATCGCTACGCCGATGCGCCGGCGATGCAGGTCGCTCATCGCAGCCATGTCTTCGACATGCTCGATCGCGCCGCGTTGCGCGCGGTGGTCGAACGCGAGAAGCCGCACCTGATCGTGCCGGAGATCGAGGCGATCGCGACGCCCGAGCTGGTGGCGCTCGAGGCCGAGGGCTGGACCGTGATCCCGACCGCAGAAGCAGCGCGGCTCACGATGGATCGCGAGGCGATCCGGCGAGTCGCGGCCGAGCAGCTCGATCTGCCGACCGCGCGCTATCAATTCGCCGACACGTTCGACGAGCTGCGCGCCGCATCGCGCGCGCTCGGTTGGCCGGTCGTGATCAAGCCGGTGATGAGCAGCTCGGGCAAGGGCCAATCGGTCGCCAAGAGCGAAGCCGACCTCGAGCACGGCTGGCAGTACGCGCAGACCGGCGGCCGGACCGGCGCCGGCCGCGTGATCGTCGAAGAGTTCATCCAGTTCGATAGCGAGATCACGATGCTGACCGTGCGGTCGGCGAGCGGCACGGCGTTCTGCGATCCGATCGGCCATCGCCAGGTCGGCGGCGACTACGTCGAGAGCTGGCAACCGCACGCGATGACCGCACTCCAAGTCGAGCGCTCGCAGGCGATCGCGAAGCGGATCACCGATCGGCTCGGCGGTCGCGGCCTGTTCGGCGTCGAGCTATTCCTGTGCCCGGGCGACAAGGTCATGTTCAGCGAGGTCTCGCCGCGGCCGCACGACACCGGCATGGTCACGATGGCGACCCAGACGTGGAGCGAGTTCGCACTGCACGCCCGCGCGATCCTCGGCTTGCCGATCGCGGCGATCCGTCGCCACGCCGCGGGCGCGTCGGTCGCGCTGCGCGCGGACGCGAAGCTCGAGTCGCCGATGATCGAGGGCCTCGCCGAGGCGTATGCGGTGCCGGACATCGACGTTCGATTCTTCGCCAAGCCGACCGCGGGCCCGAAGCGCCGGCTCGGCGTGGTGCTCGCGACCGCCGCGACCGCGGAGGCCGCGCTCGCGAAGGCGAAGCAAGTCGCGGGGCTCGTCCGACTGCGCGACGCCAACGTCAACTGAGCCCGTCCTCCGCTCCGCGGCGGAGCCGATCGCCGGGTCACATTCGCGGTTGTAGCGCACGTGTAACGTCTGTAGTGTCCGCGGCCATGTCGCGCCTCGCCGTCGTCGTGCTCGTCACCAGCCTCGCTGCACCCGCATTCGCCGATGCGCCGATCATCGGCGGGACGATGGACTCGAACGATCCCGCCGTGGTGTTGCTCGCGGCGTACCCGTCGGACATGTCGACGTTATTCACGTGCACCGCCGTCGTGGTGTCGCCGGGTCACCTGCTGACCGCGGCGCATTGCCTCGATCACGCCGGCTACACGTTCGGCGTGTACTACGGCGCCGATGCGTCGGCGTACTCGACGCTCGTCGAGCTCGCGCCGCAACTCTCGCCGATCACGGCGGTGCACATGTATCCCGGCTATCAGACCGCATCGCCGTTCGAGGGCGATATCGGCGTCGCAGATCTCACGACCGCGACCGACGTCACGCCGATGATGTTCGAGCGCGCCGCGCCGACCGCGGATCTCGTCAACATGCCGGTGGAGATCGTCGGCTACGGCGAGACCGTCTATGGCACACCGAACCAGGTGCGCTATTCGGCCTCGACGATCGTCGCCGCGCTCGACACCGGAGACACGATGCTGATCGGCGACGCCACCCACCGCACCTGCGTCGGCGACTCGGGCGGCCCGGCGATCTACGGCGGGCTCGTGCTCGGCATCGACTCGTACTCCGATACGACGGGCTGCGCCGATCCCTCGCACTTTCGGCGCACCGACATCTACGCCGCGTTCATCGACACCTACGCCGGCACCGGCGTGGTCGCAGACGACCTGCCGGTCGATATGCCGGAGGATGCCGGTACGACCGGTACCAAGCCCGGGTCGTCCGGCGGTTGCTCGACGACGGATGGCGGCGGTGCGGGCCTCGTGGTGGTCGGGATCGCGGCACTCCTCGCTCGCCGGCGTCGCGCGTCACGCTAATCGCGACAGCACAACACGCCGTCTTGCGTGCTCCCTAGCGTGTTCGCACAGCCGTTGCCCTCCGGAGCGTTCTCTCGCGTCTCCCCCGGCCAGATCCCGTCTTTGCAGTCATTGTTCGTGTCGCATCCGGCGCCACAACAAGCCGGCTGCGTGCAATCGACATCGAGCCCGGCGACACATTGCCACGCGCCGTTGTTGGGATACGTGCAGACCGTCGAATCCATCGAGCAATGGCTGACCGCCGCGACGTAGCTGCCGGGCAGCGCCGCGCACGCGTCGCCCGTGATCGCGTGCAGATCGGTGACATCGCCGCTGCTGCCGCAGACGTGCCAGCCCGTCGAGCACGCATCGGCGGGCACGGCGCACGGTCCGAGGTCGTCGCCGCACGCGCCCCCGGTGGCCGGCGCGCGCAGATCGAGCGCGCCCGACCAGCTCGCCGCGCATGCCGCGATCGTCGGATCGGTGGCGATATCGGCGAGCCCCTCGCGCTGACCATCGGAGCACCCGATCGGATCGACGCCCGCGTCGATCGCGGCATCGACCGCGCCGTCGACCGCCGCATCGCTCCGGACCACCGCGGCATCGTGATGGAACGACTCCGGGCGGCAGCTCGCGATCAGCAGGACCAGCAGCACCGCGCGCATCGCTACATGGTAGCGCGGGCCGGGCGCAAGCGAGAGCGGCTAGACTTCTTCGATCACGAATCGACCGCCGCGCCTGCGAACCGCGTAGTGACGCGGCCCCGGCTGCGACCGATAGCCGCCGCGGTCGTAGGAATATTGCTGCGCCATCATCCGCGCGAGCATCCGTTCGCGGCTCGCGAGCAACCACAAGAACGGGGCGAGCACGAGCAGCTGGTACGCACCCATCAGGCCGACCACGGCGAAGCCGACGGCGACGACGCGCGACACCGTCACCGAGACGTCGGTCGCGCGCACGTAGTCGAGCTTGCGCGTGAGCAGGGCGCGGAGAATTCGCCCGCCGTCCATCGGCAGCGCCGGAATCAGGTTGAACCCGGCGATCACGAGGTTGATCCAGCCGATCAGCGCGAACAGCGGGAAGTGAGTCAAGGCGGCGAGGCCGAGACCGGCACCGCCGAGCGCGAGCGAGACCGCAGGGCCCGCCGCGGCGATCATCAGCTCGTCGTGGGCGCGGTTCGGCGCCTGGACCATCTTCGCGGCACCACCGAAGAACGACAGCTCGATGCCCGAGACATAAACGTTCAGCTTGCGCGCGACGAGGGCGTGGCCGAGCTCGTGGAGCAGCACGGACGCGAACGCGAGCAGGACGATCAACAGGCCGGACAGCCCGCCGAACGCGAGCAGCACGACCGCGAGCAGGATCAAGAAGCTTGCGTTGATCTCGATGGGGAACCCGAACAGCGTCCCCAGTCGCCAAGATTTGAGCATGCGTACAAACTGCGCACGCATTGTGAGTTGTCAAACACTCGGCGAGCTGCCCGAACAGGTGGGCGAACCTCGGATCCACTCGAGCAACCTGGCCGGACGTTGCTCGGCGTCGAGCGTTGTACGTCTACTCGGGCAGGGTATAACCGCCGCCCATGACTGCCCAGTACACGTTCGTGATGAAGGATCTGCGCAAGCTGGTCCCGCCGAAGCGCGAGATCCTCAAGGGGATCCATCTGTCGTTCTACCCGGGCGCCAAGATCGGCGTGCTGGGCAACAACGGCGCGGGCAAGAGCACGCTGTTGCGGATCATGGCCGGCGTCGACAAGGAATTCCTCGGCGAGGCGATGCCGGCGCCCGGGCTGAAGATCGGTTACCTCGCACAAGAGCCGCACCTCGATCCGGCCAAGACGGTCAAAGAGAATGTCGACGAGGGCGTCTCGACGACCCGCGCGTTGCTCAAACGGTTCGAGGACATCTCGATCAAGCTCGGCGAGGACATGTCCGAGGACAAGATGAACAAGCTGCTCGAGGAGCAGGGCAAGCTGCAGGATCAGATCGAAGCGTGCAACGCCTGGGAGCTCGATCACCAGGTCGACATGGCGATGGACGCGCTGCGGTGCCCGCCCGGCGACGCCGACGTCACGAAGATCTCGGGCGGTGAGAAGCGCCGCGTCGCGCTGTGCCGGCTGTTGCTGTCGAACCCCGACATGCTGCTGCTCGACGAACCGACGAACCACCTCGATGCCGAGAGCGTCGCGTGGCTCGAGAAGACGCTCGAGAACTTCAAGGGCACGGTCGTCGCGATCACGCACGATCGCTACTTCCTCGACAACGTCGCGAAGTGGATCCTCGAGCTCGATCGCGGCGAAGGCCATCCGTTCGAGGGCAACTACTCCGGTTGGCTCGAGCTCAAGGCCAAGCGCCACAAAGACGAAGAGCGCCAAGCCGATGCGCGGTCGAAGCAGCTCGCGCGCGAGCTCGAGTGGGTGCGGTTGTCGCCGAAGGCGCGCCAGGCCAAGAGCAAGGCGCGGCTCAATCGCTACGAAGAGATGCTCGCCGAGGCGCAGAAGGAAGTGCGCGATCCGTCGCTCGAGATCGTGATCCCGCCGGGGCCTCGGCTCGGTGGCGAGGTGGTGTCGTTCGAGGGTGTGTCGAAGGCGTTCGGCGATCGCGTGCTGATCGACAACCTGACGTTCGCCCTGCCGCGCGGTGGGATCGTCGGCATCATCGGGCCGAACGGCGCCGGCAAGACGACGCTGTTCCGCATGATCATGGGCCAGGAGAAGCCCGACAAGGGCAAGATCAAGATCGGCGACACGGTCAAGCTCGGCTACGTCGACCAGTCGCGCGATGCGCTCGACGACAACAAGACCCTGTACGACGAGATCGCCGAAGGCGTCGAGAACATGCAGCTCGGGGAGCGATCGATCAACACGCGCGCCTACGTGTCGAGCTTCAACTTCAAGGGCCAAGATCAGCAGAAGAAGGTCGGCGTGCTGTCGGGCGGCGAGCGCAACCGCGTCCACCTCGCGAAGATGATCAAGCGGTCGGGCAACGTGCTGCTGCTCGACGAACCGTCGAACGACCTCGACGTCGACACGCTGCGCGCACTCGAGGACGGCTTGCTCGCGTTCCCGGGTTGCGCGGTCGTGATCTCGCACGATCGGTGGTTCCTCGATCGCATCGCGACGCACATCCTCGCGTTCGAAGGCGACAGCCACGTCGAGTGGTTCGAGGGCAACTTCGCCGACTACGAAGTCGATCGCCATCGCCGGTTCGGTACCGACGCCGACACGCCGCACCGGATCAAGTACAAGCCGGTCCGGATCTGACGTGCTCTACGGCTCGTGCTTCACCGGATGGAGCACGACGTCGGCGACGATCGGCCGATGATCGCTGGCGCGGCGAGCGAGCTCCGAATCGCAGCGCGACAGCCCGAGATAGTCGACCGCGCCGCGGACGAAGATCGCATCGAGCGCGCGCAGCGGCCCCCACGCCGGGAACGTGCGCGGTCGCTTGAGGATGCCGCGAAACCCTGCCGGCTCGAGGAGCTCACCGAGCCCGCCGTAGACATCGTTGAGGTCGCCGCCGACGACGACCGGCGTGTCGTGATGCAACGTCTGGAACGGGTGCGAGTCGAGGAACCTCGCGAGCTGGATCCGGCGCTCGTAGCGGGCGAGTCCGAGGTGCATGTTGTAGACGTGGACGGTGCGGTCGATCTCTTGCCCACCGGGGGTGTGTTGGCGAACGCGGATCACGCCATGGACGACGCTGCGCTTCTTCCTGAACCGCAACGACAGATCGATGTTCGAGCTCTCGATGATCGGGTAGCGACTTAGTACCGCGTTGCCGTAGTGACCGCCGCCGCGGACGTCGACGTTCGGATACCAGGTGCGATAGCGCATGCCGAGCATGTCACCGAGCACGTCGACTTGGTGGTCGTGGTTGGACCGCGGTGCCCCGGCGTCGACCTCTTGGAGCAACAGCACGTCGGCGTCGAGCCGGCGGATCACGTCCGCGATCCGCATCGGCTCGTAGCGGCGGTCGAGACCGCCGATGCACTTGTGGATGTTGTAGCTGAGCACGCGTAGCTTCACGACGCGCGCTCCTCGAGCGGCGGCTGGAACTGCGCGACGACCAGGGTCTCATCGTCGTCGCGCAAGCGCCCCGCGCGGTGGGCGGCAACCGCGGCGTGCACGAGCTCGTGGACCTGCCCGGGCGTGCAGTGGCCGCGATCGATGCGCCGCAGCAGTCGTTGCAGTCCGCGATCGCCAAATGGCTTGCCGTCCGGGTTTTGCGCCTCCACCACGCCGTCCGTATACCAAACGATCAGATCTCCTGCTCGGAGCGTTTTCTCCTGCACCTTCGGCGGGACGACGTTGCCACTGCCGAGCAAGTTGCCGCGCGCGACGAGGGCAACGAGCTCGACGTCAGCCCGGTCATTACCATCGGGGCGACGGCACACGTACGGCGTCGTGTGGCCGCACGATACGAACGCGAGTGCGCGCGTCGCCGGGTCGAAGAGCGCCGCCGCGCACGTCATCGACAGCTGGCCGCCGCCGACGCGATGGACCGCGGCGTCGAGCGAGCGGATCAGGTCGCCGAGCGCGAGCGCGGTGCCGAAGCGCCGCACCGCGACATCGCACGCGCCGACCGCCGCGGCCGTCACCATCGCCGACGCGACGCCGTGGCCGGTGACATCTCCGATCGCGACGAGCACGCGGCCATCGCCGAGCGCGAACGCGCCCCAGAAATCACCGGCGCAGCGCGTCGCCGGCAGCCACGAGCCGATCAGCGTCAGATCGCCGTGAACGTGCGGACCACCACCCGGCAACAGCTCCTTCTGCACCGTCGCGGCGAGCTCGACCTCTCGCGCGATCGCCGCTCGTTCGGCGGCCCGCTGCGCCATCCGAGCGTAGACCAAGGCTTCGCCCAACCGATCGCACGCGCTCGCCAGGAACTGTAGCTCGCGGCCGCGCAACCGGCGCGTTCGCGACGGCACCATCACGAGCGCGACGAGCTCGTCACCGGAGCGCACCGCCATCATCGGTCGCGCGCTATGGCGCTCGAACAAGGCCGCGAGCATCGCGCGTAGGTCCTCGGGGGCACGCGTCTCGATCTCGTTGCCGAAAATCGGCGTGGTCTGCTCGACGAGCCAGCCGACGAGCAACGGATCGGGGGCATCGGCGTCGTCCACGCGTGCGCCGGTCTCGGTCGTCCACCCCCAGTCTTCCGCGGCAGCGAGCAAGATGTGAGGCCGCGCGCCGAGACCGAGCTCGATGACATCGATCGCGAGCCGTGCGACCTCGGTCTCCGCGGTGAGCGAGCGCGCTCGGGCGACGAGCTGCGCGAGGAGCCGGTCGAGCGTACCCTCGCCACCACGGGCGCCGCGCGAGATCAGCGAGAACACCGCGATCGTGACTCGCACCGCGCCGAAGCTGAGCACGAGCCCGATCGTGGTCACCCACCACGGTAGCGTCCGGCCGAGCGTCGACAGCACGACCGAGCCGAGCACGAGCCCGCCCGCGAAGTGCAGCACGAGCAACGGCGCCCGGGTGTCGACCGCCCGGACCCGCAGCAGGTCATCCACGACGAGCGCGCGCACTACAAGCAAGCTGCCAATACCGGACAGCAGCCAGCCGGCCGGGAACACGCCGACGTGATACGCGAGCAAGACGTCGGTCAGCCCGGCGTAGGTGACGAGGTTCGCGAGCAGCGTCGCTCGCAACTGGCGACGCTCGTCGGACGGCGGTCGAGTGAGCGATGCGTTCGTCAGCGCGAGGAAGCTCGGCAACGACGTCAGGAACGTCGTTAGCAGCGCGAGGTACGCCCACGGCCCGACTTCGGCGTACCAGAACCCCGCGGGCAGCCAGCGCACGCCGGTGACGACCCTGTCGGTGGTGGCGCTGATGACGATCCACACGACGGCGATCCCGACCGCGGCCCACACCGCGATCCGGCCACGGCGCTCGCCGAGCAACGCGAGCTGGAACCCCGCGCCGGTCGCCGCTGCGAGCGGAACGAACGCGGCGCCGAGCTTGAACAGCGCGGTCGCGGCTACCGGGGACGTGATCGAAGGCGATAACGCCATCGCGATCGAATAGGGAAACAGCGACGCGAAGTGGAGCGACAGCCACAGGCGAAGCTGAGGCGCGCCGCGCATGACCAGCGCATACGCGATCACCATCGACATCGCGGCGGGAGCGAACGCGAACGGCAACGACAGCAGGTGCGGCTCGTAGCTCGTGCTCGACCACAGCTCCTGCATCGCAGCGGCGAGCTTATCTCGGCTACGGCAACGCGGCGAATCCGAACGAGTCGACCGCAAGCGCGGCGCGAGCCTCATGGCGAGGCGTCAACACACCCGGCGCGAGGCGGATTGCTACGTTGTCGTTAACGCGGCGCGAGCTCTTCGGCTAGACTAGGGTCGCGTGCCGGATCAGCGACATCCTTCGGGTCGTAGGCCCCCGGTGTTTCCGCTGCCCGCGCCGCCCGACGACGATCTGCCGCCCCAGCGCCGTGCTCGCAGCCCGATCGTGAACGGCGATGTCACGTCAGACTTGCCGCGCCTGCCCGAGGTCGAGCTCCACGACGAAGCGAGCGAGGTCCGGGTCGACCCGCGCGCACTTCAACCGGGACGCAACTCGCTAACCGGTGCACGCCCGGCGCCCAGCCAAGCACCGCAACGCCCGACCGCACCCGATCGACCGGGGATGCGCCAACCCGGGCCACCGGCCCGTAGTCCTGGCCCGCGCGTCGTCACCGCGCAGTACTCGTCGCTGATCGGCGGGCGCTACCAGATCGTCAAGCGCATCGGCCAAGGCGGGATGGGCAAGGTCTACGAGGTCCAGCACATCCACTTGTCGCGCCGGTTCGCGCTCAAGATCATCTCGAACCAGGTCGCCGAGACCGACGAGGCGCGCGAGCTGTTCTATCGCGAGGCGCGGTTCGCGTCGGCGATGTCGCATCCGAACATCACCGCGGTCGTCGACTTCGGCGAAGACGAAAAAGTCGGCATGTTCATGATCATGGAGTTCGTCGATGGCGAACCCCTGAACAAGGTGCTGTTCCGCGAGAAAAAGCTCGACGTCCGCAAGGCGTGCGAGATCATCCTGCAAGTTGCCGAGGCGCTGCACTACATCCATCGTCAGAACGTCGTCCACTGCGACATCAAGACCGAGAACATCCTGATCGGCGAAGAAGAGCAGGACGGCAAGCGCCGCAAGATGTTCGCGAAGCTGCTCGATTTCGGGCTCGCGCGTTCGCTCGTCGCGAGTCGTGCGTCGACGTCGTTGTCGGGAACGCCGCACTACGTCGCGCCGGAGCGCATCCGCGGCGAACCGGCATCGCCGGCGAGCGACGTCTACGGGGTCGGCATCCTGATGTACGAGCTGATCACCGGCGCGGTGCCGTGGGATGGCCCGGTGCAGAAGATTCTCGCGGGCCACCTCGACGAAGTGCCGAAGGTGCCGTCGCGCACGGTCGAAGGGCTCGACCCGGCGGTGGATGCGCTCGTCATGCACGCGCTCGCGAAGCGCCCGGCCGATCGCCACAAGGACATGGCGGCATTCATCTACGAACTGCGTACCGTGATGGACATGCTCGGCTTCGGTCGCCATCGCAAGGGCGGGCCGAGCAAGCGCGTCGTGATCGAGCAGAAGGTCGAGAACACGCGCGACCCGCTCGCGCGGCTCGCGTTCGACGCGCTGTCGCCTGCCGCTCGCGTTGATCAGTCCGCAGGGCGTGATCATCGCGGCGAATCCGGCGTTCGCGAAGTTCGTGATGGGCGTGTCCGTCGAGGTCGAAGGGCTGCCCGTGCGGTCGACACCGCTCGCGACCGCGTGGGCAACCGCCGAGCAGGATCTGGCGCGTACGCTCGCGGGCAACCCGGTGCGCCGGATCATCGAGATCGATGTCTCGCACGGCGAGGTGCGCCGCCTGTTGCTCTGGCTCGATGCGTTGTCGCCTGATCACGTCGTGCTCGGGGTCCAGCCGCTCGAGGTCTGAGCTTCGCGACCGGGCTACGGGCACGCGACGAGCGGCGTGAGCGGCGAGAACACGTAGCCGGTGCCGGAGAACGTGTCGGCGTCGGTCATCGCTTGATCGAGCGTCGCCTTGATCTGCGCGTAGGTCTGGTTCAGCTTGTTCGCCGTATCGGTCGTGGCGACGCACAGGAACTTCGGCGTGCCGCACGCGTCGAAGGTCTCGCAGCCGGGCGCGACCGGCGCGGCCGGCTCGAGCACGGAGTCGCCGTAGAGCACGACACCGTCGACCATCGTCAGCCGCACTTGCGCCGGATGCGCCGCGAGGATCGCGCCATACGGATCCGCGGGGTTGCCGGCGTAGACCGAGAGGTCGGCGCGGTGGCCGACCGCGACTTGGCCGAGGGTGTCGTCGAGCGCGAGCACCTGGGCGGCGTGGCGCGTCGCCATCACGACGAGGTCTTGCGCGGTCAGCCGGCCCGCCCAGTGGTCGTGACTCCACTGGAGGCCGAACCGCAGCTCGTCGAGTAGGTTCGGGCTGCCACCCATCGACCAATCGGGCGCGATCGCGACGGTCACGCCGGCATCGAGCGCGGTCGGGATGTCCGCGGTCACGCCATACAATGTGGAGTTCGATTGCGGCGACCAGATCAGCTTCATGCCGTCGGTCGCCATCGTCGCGAAGTCGGCGGCGGTGAACGCGACGCCGTGGGTGATCGCGGTTTGCGGCGCGTACAGGCAATTCGCCGGCGTCGTCATCGACCCGAGTTGCGCGAGCTCGCCCGCCGCCTTCGGGTCATCGCCTTCGCCGACGTGGATGAGATACGCGTCGGTCTTGCCGCTCGCAAAGTTCGTGCACACCGTCGACGGGCTGGATGGCGGGAACAACGCGCTCGTCTGGATCTTGTCCTGGCCGAGCCCGTTCTGCGCGGCATCGACCGAGCGGGCGAGCGAGCCGAAGCACTCCGCGGTGGTACCGGCGAGGCCGACGATGCTCGTCGTGCCGGCGATCAAGCCCTTGAGCTCGCCCCACTTGTCGACCTCGCAGCGCAGGCTGCCGGCTGCCGTGCCGTAGGTGGTCATCGCGCACCACGCCGGCTTGCCCTGCGCATCGTCGACGATGCACTGCTTGACATCGAGCATCGCCATGTACTTCGGTTCGGCCGGCCACTGATCGTGATCTTGATAGATCTGGGCGGGTGCCCAATCGTCGTTGTCGAACACGTCGAACAGGATGTGGTTGTGCGTGTCGATCAGGCCGGGCGCGATGATGCCCTTGGTGTCGATGATCGTCGCGCCGGTCGCGCCCGGCATCGCGTCGCAGCCGGTATCCGGAGCGACGCACGTGATCATGTTGCCTTCGACCAGCACCTCGCCATCGATCACGACCTCCGGGGTCACGATCGTGCCGTGCAACACGATCCGATCCGCGGCGCCGACCGTGATCGTCGGATCGGGCCCGGTGTACGCGTCGGGACCTCCCGACGTATCGACCGGCGTGTCGAGCCGGCCGTCGAACGGTCCGCTGAACGGCGGGCTCGTCGGTCCGCGGCAACCGATGTCCGGTATTGCAGCGATGCCAATAGCGAGCGACGCCCGGACGGCATTCACGAGTGCCCCCCGGACAAGCTTGATGCCCACGATATGACCGTACAGCAGCTCGTCGGACGATGGTGGCAAATCGCCCCGCTTGCTCCAGGCCCCTGCGAAGACTACGTTCCCAGCCCATGCGCACCCTGCTCGCCCTCGCGCTCGTCGTGACCACCGCGTCCCCGGTGCTTGCCGACGGCGATCCCGCCATCGAATTCGAACGCTTCAAGCTCCCGAACGGGCTCGAAGTGATCCTCGCTCCCGACTCGAGCGTGCCGCTCGTCGCGGTCGACGTCTGGTACCACGTCGGTTCGGGTTACGAGGTCGCGGGTAAGAGTGGGTTCGCCCATCTGTTCGAGCACATGATGTTCCAGGGCTCGAAGAACGTCGGCGAGGATCGCCACTTCCCGATCCTCAAGAAGCTCGGGGCCGAACAGATCAACGGCACGACGAACACCGACCGCACGAACTACTACGAAGTCGTGCCCGCGAACCAGCTCGAGACCGCGCTGTGGCTCGAGAGCGATCGGATGAGCCATCTGCTCGAGCTGCTAACGCCCGAGAGCCTGCACAACCAGATCGACGTCGTGCGCAACGAGAAGCGCCAGCGCTACGACAACCGGCCGTACACGAAGGCGCTGTTCGCCGAGTACGCCGCGCTCTATCCCGAAGGTCATCCATATCGCTATCTGACGATCGGCAAGCACGAGGATCTGGTCGGCGCGTCGATCGATGACGTCAAGAAGTTCTTCCGGACCTGGTACGTCCCGGCGAACGCGACGATCGCGATCGTCGGCGACTTCGATCCGAAGACCGCGCGCGACCTCGTGACGAAGTGGTTCGGGACGTTCCCGACGAGCCGGAAGCCGACCGTGCTGCACGTTCCCGCGCCGACCGTCGCGGCGAAGACGATCGAGGTCACCGACGATCAATTCGCGAAGCTCGGCCAGATCACGTTCGCCTGGCACTCGCCCGCGAACTTCGGCGACGGCGATGCGGAGCTCGACATCGTCGGGGCAGCCTTGGCCCGCGAAGGCATTGGCCGGCTGTACAAGAAGCTGGTCTATGACGAGCCGCTCGCCCAGAACATCGACGCCGGCCAGGACGGCATGACGTTTTCGGGCGTGTTCTCGATCACGGTGCAGCTCCGCACCGGCGCCGACATCGAGAGGGTCAAGAAGATCGTCACCGACGAGGTCGCGCGGCTCACCCGCGAGAACGTGACCGCCGAAGACATCGATCGGTTCGTCGCCTACAAAGAAGCAGACACGATCCACAAGCTCGAATCGGTGTTCGGCAAGGCGCAGCGGCTCCAGGAGTACAACCACTTCCTCGGCGCACCCGACAAGATCACGTGGGACCTCGACCGTTATCGCAAGACCACACCGGACAAGATCCGCGCGACCGTCGCCCGCTACCTGTCGCCCGACCACATGATCACGATCGTCACGACGCCGATGGCCGGCGAGCATCACGGTCACGAAGGCCACAAGCACGACGACGCCGCGCACGGCGGAGGTGGCCAATGAAGACGCTGTCGAGCATCGTCGCGCTCTCGGTCGTCGCCGCGTGTGGTGCCAGCCCGGCGCCTGCACCGGAAGCGCCGCGTCGAGCGCCAGGCCCCGTCGCCGATCCCAAGCCAGCACCTGCGGAGAAGCCGATGAACGAACCGACCGTCACGCAGACTGCCGCGCCTCAGGATCTCCAGTTCCCGAACGAGGAGTTTCGCGCCCACCAGCCCGCGGCCAGCGCACCGCACGCGTTCCACCTTCCGAAGGTCAAGAAGTTCACGCTCGAGAACGGCATCGACGTATTCCTCGTCGAGCATCACGAGCTGCCGATCGTGTCGATGGATCTCAGCTTCGATGGCGGCGGTCGCACCGACCCGAAGGGCAAAGACGGGCTCGCCGGCGTCTGCATGCAGATGCTCACCGAAGGCACCGAGAAGCTCGACAAGATCCAGTACAGCGAAGCCCTCGCCGACACGGCATCGTCGATCAGCGCGTACGCGACCGACGATGCGCACGGCCTCCAGCTGTCGAGCTTGACGAAGCACCTCGACTCCACGTTCGCGTTGTTCGTCGACACCCTGCGCAGCCCGGGCATGCGCGCCTCCGACTTCGACCGCATGATCAAGCGCCGGATCGAGGGCGTGAAGCAGGCGCGCGGCAACCCGGGCTCGGTCGCTGGCCGGGTCAGCGGCGTGGTGCTCTACGGCCCGAGCCATCCGTTCGGCGGCGTCATCACCGAGGACGGGCTCGAGAGCTTCACGCTCGACGAGTGCAAGACGTACATCTCGACCTGGCTCAAGCCGAAACACGCGAAGCTGTTCATCGTCGGCGATCTCGACGAGGCGTCGGTGCGCAAGCACTTCGAGTCCGGTCCGATCGCGGCGTGGACCGGCGCGAACCCGAGGCTCGCGCCGCTGCCGGCGCCGAAGACGATGAAGGGCCGGATCTTCTTCGTCAACATCCCGGGCGCCGCGCAATCGCAGGTCTCGCTGATGGAGTTCGGTCCGAAGCGCAACGCGCCCGACTACTTCCCGACCTCGATGCTGTCCTCGGTGTTCGGCGGGGGGTTCTCGAGCCGGATCAACATGAACCTGCGCGAGGACAAGGGCTATGCGTACGGCGCACGCGGCGGCTTCGGCTACTCGCGCGACTACGGCACGTTCACCGCCGGCGGCGGCGTTCAAGCGAACGCGACCTATCAGACGATCGTGGAGATCGATCGCGAGGTGAAGCAGCTGGCCACGAACAAGAAGCCGGTCGACAAGGAAGAGCTCGATCGCGAAAAGACCGGCGCCATCCTCGCCCTGCCGGGACGGTTCGCGACCGGCCAGGCCGCGCTCGGCCAGTACCGCAGCCTCGTCTATTACGGACTGCCGCTCGACTACTACGACACCTTTACCGACAAGGTGGGCAAGGTCACCGAGGCCCAGGTCAAGACGGCCGCCGCGCACATCAAGCCCAACCAGGCGATCTACCTCGTCGTCGGTGACGGCGACGCGAAGATGATCGTCCATGACGATCGGGCCAAGAAGGACGACCCCGCCGACAAGAAGGACCCGCCGATGATGAAGGACGGCAAGCAGGTCACGCTGCGCGAAGCCCTCGCCGATCTCGCTCGGCGCGGCGATGTAGGCGCGGGTGGGCTGGTGGAGCTCGATCCCGACGGGAAACCGGTCAAGTGATCGGCTGAGCTAGACGCCGCGCTACCCGATCCATAACCGCGCACTCGACCGCGATCGCAACTACAATAATGAGTGTTGCGGGAAAACTCCTCCGTTCGTCAACTTGGCTCGGGGATCACGCGTTTTCGATTTCATCGCGGGACGCGCGTCCGCGAGCGCGGCAACACGCTCGTCCTCGCGTTGATCGTCATGAGCGCGCTCGCCGCGTTGAGCACGTCGACCGTGTTCAGCGTACGCGGCGGCGTCGAGACCTCGGCGGGCGATCGCTTTCACGACATCGCGCTGTACGCCGCCGAGAGCGGGGCCGCGGTCGCGGCCGATTACCTACGCCAAAACTACGACCCGGTCTATCGCTGGAAGGCGTTCATCACGCCGAGCAACATCAACCCGATCCCCGCGACGACCGCACCGCTGTCGAATATTCCGGGCAACAGCGTGTTGCCGGGCGTCGCCGGCAATCTGTTCGACGCCGACATGAACGCGTACTACGTGATCCAGATCTACAACGACCGGCAAGAGAACCCATTGACCTACGCGCTCGGTGGCGACGACGACGGGCGCGTCGTCATCCACTCGACCGGCTACGGACCCAACGGCGCGGTCGCGGTCGTCGAATGGGACGTCAAGTCCAATGCCTCGGCGGTGTCTCGCCCGTGCCCGAGCTACGCGCAGAAGGGTGAGTCCGAGGACAACTCGGGCCGCAACGACTGCCTCGGCACGGTCAATACCAGCGACACGGCTACCTACTAGGAGATGCCTACGATGACGCTCCAACGCTTTACCGTCGCCTTGGTCTTCGTCGCGGTCAGCGCGGCGGTGGCTTCAGCACAGTCGTTCTCGTGCCCGACGACCTCATCGGACTCCGACTTCAGCGGCTCGGGTCTGCAGCAGGACTGCAGCAGTTGCTCGAGCTCGCCGTGTACCTGCACGACGAAGAGCGGCGTGAG
This sequence comes from uncultured delta proteobacterium, assembly GCA_963848295.1. Lineage (GTDB taxonomy): Bacteria > Myxococcota_A > Polyangia > Haliangiales > Haliangiaceae > JABFXX01. Next base: position 3,832,997 of record CAWKDB010000010.1, read on the forward strand.
CTACAACGCGACCGGCGGTGCCCTCACGATCCCTGGATCGGCCGGTAACTTCCAAGCACCGCCGAGCGCGGCCGTGCCGCAGAACGTGTTCTTCGCGGCGGCCGGCGACTTCGATGGCGACGGCTGGGATGACTTCGTGGCCGCGGACGACGGCGACCGGATCTACGTCATGCGCAACCAGACGATGACGTGTGGGACCTCGTCGTGCAGCGGCTCTACGACCGTTGCACCGACGGTTCAGACCATCGCCGCGACGTGGTGGAACACGCTGTCCAACGTGCGACCGGCGGCATTTCGCGCGACGACGAGCACCACGGGCACCGACCAGCCGCTGAAGACGAGCCTTGGCTCGAACTTTTCGACGCCGATGATCGCCGCCGACTTCGATGGCGACGGCTGGCTCGACTTCGTCGAGGTCTCCCAGACGTACCGACCGGGCACGCCGGCCTGGGGCACCGCGGCCCGCCTGTACCTCAACACGCAGAACTGCCACCTCACGTCGCAGGTGACCAACCCGCAACCGTGCGGGATCGGCCACATCTGCACCGGGCAGCCGACGAACGGCGCGTGCACCGGCGGCAGCGTCACGAACGGCACGAAGTGGACCGAATCCGAGCTGTCGTGTACGACGACCGCGAAGTGCCCGTACTACATGCCGACGTTCGCGACCTACGACATGCGCACGGGCACGGCCGTGTCGTCGGCCGGAACGACGTCCGACACCTCGCCGACCACCACGCACCCCGGCGACTTCGGTCCGATGGGCCACGCGGTGCAGAACATCATCGCGCTCGACTGGGACGGCGATGGAGATATCGACGTCCTGTTCGGCCGCAGCAGCGGCACCTGCCCGGGTAGCCTGTGCACGACCCCGGGTCAGGTGTTCTACGCCGGGATCGACGTGTGGAAGAACGACTGCGCGCAGTCGCCGCAGTGGAACGCCGCGACCAAGTCGTGCCCCGGGCACATCCCACAGTTCACCCACTCGACCACCGCGTGCACCGGAACGAGCTGCGCCAACTCGGACGTCCTCATCCCGAGCACCGCGCACAACTCGACGACGATCGCGCCGAGCACGAACCTCGGGTTCGACATCGCTCAGGAGGAGGCGCCGACGTTCGCGTATTCCGACGTCGATCGCGATGGCAAGCTCGATCTGGTGCTCGGCTCGCCGGGCTGTTGCTCGAACTCGTCGAACGCGGGCTATCGCCTGCGCATCTACAAGGGCAACGGCGCCGGCACGAACGTCTCGTGCTCGACGCCGCCGTGCTCGTTCAACCATAGCCTCGACACCGCGAACCCGCTGATCCTCAGTACGAGCAACTCGACCCACCCCGGCTTCGAAGGGAGCTTGACCGCGATCTTCGTCTCGGACTTCAACCTCGACGGATACCCGGACATCATCACGGGTTCCGACGGTGTGGCGTATAGCGGGACGATCGGCGGACGAACGCGGTACTGGAAGAACACCGGTAACGCCAGTACGCCGTTCGGCACCAACTGGCCGACCTGCAGCACGGCCCCAGCTACGTGCGCCGGATGTTCCACCACCTGCAACAACGATCCGACCCAGAAGCTCTCGGAGAGCTGCGGCTCGGGCGGTTGCTCCGCGAACCTCACGGTCTCGCCTCCTCAGTTCGGCGACTTCGACATCGGGTTCATGCTCGACTACGACCACGATCCGCAGAGCACGAAGGACCTCGTGCTCACGAACGGCAACACGGCGAACGAGTTCTACATCTTCCCGAACCGCGCCTCGCCGAGCACGATCGCCGCATGCGGCACGGTCGCCTCGGGAACGCTCGCGACGCCGAGCGCGGAGCTCACGGTGAATGGCGCGTGCATCGCACCGACGGCTACGGTTCCGTCCGGCACCGCGATCAACTACTTCCTCAGCAACGACGCCGGCACGAGCTGGGCGCTCGCATGTACGCAGCAGGCGACGGGGTTCACGCCGGCGCTGTCCAACGGCAAGTGCTGCGTGACGTTTAGCAACATCACGAATCGACAGATCGAGTGGAAGGCCGAGTTCGACTCGAACACCTCCGACGGCATCGGGGCGCCGAGCGGCTGCGGCGCGGTCGGCACCGCATCACCATCGCTGACCGGCTTGACCGCCGACTACACGTACACCCAGGCGTCGCAACACTATAAAGCGGGCGTGATCGTCAGCGACGGCATTAGCTATGTCGGCTCGTTCACCCAGCCGGGCAATCGCGGTCACATGTACGCGATCGCCGAGAACTTCAGCACCCAGTACTACGACGTCGGCGCTCAGCTCGACGCGCAAGGCACCCGCAACGTCTACACCTCCGACGTCACCGGCCAATCGCCGACCCGCCTGACGTTCTCCGCCAGTTCGCCGCCCGCGGCGTTGGAGGCGAGGGTAGGCGCGTCGAGCCAGGCGCAGGCATCGACCGTGATCAGCTGGATCCTGAGCGCGCGCTTCGGCGTGAACAGCACCGGCGCCGCGTTGACGAAGCTCGGCGCGATCGTCGATTCGACCCCGGCGATCCTACAAGTGCCGTTCAAACCGAACTGGTACGCGTACCTCGATACCGCAGATCGTACGCTCTACGACACCTTCGCGACGGCGCAGGCCCAGCGCATCCCGCTGCTGTTGTTCGGGTCGATGGATGGCATGATCCACGCGATCTATTCGATCGCGACATCGATCAGCGACGCCCGCAACGGCAGCGAAGCGTGGGCGTATGTCCCGCCGTACGACGCGTCGCCGATGACGAGTGACTACACGACGTCGTGCACGCCGAGCTGCGCCGCCGGCACGCTGACCGTCTCGTCGTATCCCGACGGTTCGCCCGGCCTCGTCGACTTCCGCAAGGCGAACGGCACGATCGCGACGGCGGGGATCTTCGCCGACGGCGCGGGCGGAACGTCGGTCTCGGCCCTCGACTTGACTCAGACCGTCACCGCGACGAGCACGACGGCGAACACCGTCCAAGGCCCGACGCCGCTGTGGTCGGCTCAGCCGGGTGGAGCCGCCGCGGGCAACGCGATCTCGAAGCCCGGCATCGCGCGAGTGCTGCTCGGCTCGACCGAGACGTACGTCGCGATCGCCGGCACCGGAGTCAACAACACCGACAACACGAAGGGCAAGATCGTCGGGGGCTACAACCTCGAGACCGGCGCGTTGCTCTGGCAGTTCGAGATGGCGTGCGCGCTGACGAGCGACATCACCGTATTCGAAACGGACGACAGTGGCGAACCCGGCAATCCTCAGCTCGACGGCTTTGCGGATCGCGCGGTGTTCGCGGACCAGTGCGGCAACGTCTACAAGATCAACCCGGGCCAAGATCTCGCAGGTGGCTACATGGATAATACCGGCTACGGCTCGATCTCGATCGGTGTATCGAACGGCAAGACCCGCTACGCCCTGTTCTCGACGACGTCGACCGCGGGGGCGATCGGCGGGCAACGCCCGATCGCGAACACGATCGGCGCGCGCACCGATTCGACCCTCAACGTCGTGCTGTTCTTCGGCACCGGTGGGATCGAGACCTTCAACCCGGCGCTGCAGAACGAGTTCTACGCGGTGTACGCGAAGAACGGCACGATCCGCAACAAGGTCACCGGCACGTGCAGCGGCGGCGAGTGTCAGAAGTTCTACGGCGGCGTGGTGGTCACGCCGACGAACATCTACATGGTGACGAGCTCGGATCCGGTGATCTCGTCTAGTACGTGCAACCTCGGCTCGAGCTCGTTGAACGCGCTCGATCTCAACACGTTGTCGAGCTCGTTCAGCGTCTCGTCGATCAACGGTAACGCGATCTCCGCGTCTGCGGGTCCGCTGTATGGCGCCGACGGCGCGCTGTACTTCGCGACGGTCGCCGGCAACGTCGAGCGCGTCGGCACACCGACCGCGGCGACCGCAGGTGCGGCGAGCGCGGCTGGCACGCTCAACGGAATGGGCACCGGGACGCTCACCGACGCGAACGGGCCGTTCACGCTGGTCGGGTGGCGAGTCGTCCTATGAACAAGCGCCGCGGGTTCACGCTGCTCGAGCTGATGATCACGATCGTCGTGACGTTGTTCTCGCTCATGGGTTTGCTAGGGCTGCACCTCACGCTGGCGCGAGGGAATGATTCGGCGAGCCGATCGGCCGAAGCGATCGCGGTCGGTCAGCGCGAGATGGAGTCGCTGCGCAAGGAGCGCTCGACCGACATGATGAACACGCTGACCGGCAGCCCGACGTCGGTCCCGCCGGTGACCAAGACGAACTTCTTCACCGCGCTCGGTCGCAACGGCGTGTCGTACCAGGTCGATGTCGATGTCACGCTGGTGGGGACGAGCGGCAACCTGTGGTTGATTCGCGTGGTCGTGTCGTGGACCGACGACGGCTCGGCGCTCGTCCACACGGTTCCGGTAGAGCTCATCCGCACCGTGCAGGAAATTCTGTGACGCCCCCGTTTACGCGGCCCCGTCGCGGTTTCACGCTGATCGAGCTGATGATCTCCCTCGTGATCAGCACGCTGTTCGTGATCATGATCCTGTCGATCTTCAGCCGGATGTCGTTCGCGTACCGCGAGCAACAACAGATCGTGCAGGTCCAGCAACAGCTCACGTCGGCGCGAGCGTTGATGGAGCGCGACGCGAAGCAAGCCGGCTTCGCGATGTCGCAGGGGTTCAAGATCTCGTACGACGGCCAGACCGGAACCGGGTTGATGCACTCTCCGGTGCGCGTCGTGAACAGCTCGACCGCTCCCGACCAGATCGGTTTCTACTATGCGGACGGCTCGACCCAAGCGCTCGTGACGAGCGCCAATGGTCCCGCGACGACGATCACCGTCGACAGCGCGATCGGATTCGCGGCGGGCGATCTCGTCGTGTTGTCGACCGCGAGCTGGAACCCGTTGATTCCGGTTCGCGTCAACACCGCAACCGACCCCACGATCACCTCGTTCGATGCGTGCGTCGTCCAGATCCAGACGGTCGCCGCGACGACGGTCACGTTCTACCAGACCGGCGCATGGGGCAACGCGGGCAACACGCACTGCACCGCGACGAGCCTGAATACGACGATGATGTACGAGTTTGTCGGTCACTACTGGCGGATCGACACCGCGCCGGCCGCACCTGACACCACGACGAGCGGCCTGCTCGAGCTATCGATCGCCTCGGGTGCGACGTCGACCGCGAACCTCAACCCCGGCCTCAATATCTGGAACAAGGAAGGCTACGACTTCACCGACATCCAGGTCGCGACCGAGTTCTGGGACAACGACGCGATCGACGAGGATGGCATCTTGCCCGTCGATGCGACCCGCGATTGGTACTCGTCGACGCAGCAGGACATCTGGACCCAGCCGATCCTCAACACCCTGTCGTTCATTCCACCGATCGCGGTCGCGATCAGCATCGTCGCGCGCACCGACAAGGACGTCGAAGGCATCTCGACCTCGAACAGCCCGAACCTCAAGGGCGCGATCCTCATCAACAACAACACCGGCGATCGCGCATCGTTCACGCTGCCGAGCGCGACGGACCCGCTGTACCAAGGCAAGCGGATCTACCGCTACATCACGTTCGGCGTCGACCTCCGCGATCTCGGAGTCGGGCGATGAAGCGCCGCGGGTTCACGCTCGTCGAGCTCATGATCGTGGTCGGCATCATCGCCGTGCTCGTGACGATGGCGCTGATCGCGATGTATCCGCGCAAGCGCGCGGTCGACGTGGCGTACCAGCTCGCCGATCTGATCCACGAGGCGAGCCGCGAGGCGATCACCTACGGCCCGGTCCGGGCGGATGTCGTGACCGCGCCGGGATCGCTGGGCAAGGCGAGGACCTGCATCATCGGCGCGGGCGGGGCGAACACGTCGCCGACGTTCACGCTCGAGCTGATCATCGAAGGTACGACGAGCGGCTCGTTCACGTTGACGTCGACCGCCGCGGCCGGCGCGCAACAGCTCGTCGTCGACTCGAACGTCGTCGGCGCATATTATTCGCCGCAGATCGGCCCGCTCGCGTCGGTCGCGCCGCAGAACACGAACTGGGACAACTTCAAGGTGTGCTGCTACGACGACGGCACATGCGATCCACAGTCGGTGTTCTTCCAAGCGAACCATGGCGCGAGCTACGAGCTCACGGCGCGGGTGTCGGTGCTGCCGCTCGGCGCGGCAACTCAGGTCAAGGCGAACTGGTTACAGTAAGCGTCCCGACGTCCTCGAACAGCTGCTCTTCCATGTTCCGAGTCTTCGCGGTCAGCCGCAGGTGGATCAGCGAGTCGACCGACAGCTGCCCACCGATCGGCAGCGGGCGATGCGGATCGATCTCGAGCGTGCCTTGGTAGTGGCGGACCAACGCGACGAGATCGGCGGTCACGTCTTTGGGCAGGCCCGGATCGGTGACCGTCTGTTCCGGCGCGATCCGTCGCATCTCGACCTCGATCGTCCACTGCGTCGCGGTCCGCGCCTTGAGCGTGTAAGTCGCGATTTGCTTCACGACCGCCGGGCGCTGGCGCATGATCGTGACGACTCGCCACTGTGCGCCGATCGCGATCGGCTCCTCGGGCACCGGCACGATCGTCCCGAGCAGGCGCTCGACCGCCTCGGCTTTCGAGTCGGCGCTGTGCGAGTTATTCAGATCGTCGGCGAACGCGAGCGTGCCGAGCTGGTCACGCGGATCGAGCGCGACCAGGAATCGGCGGTTGTCGAGCAGCGCATGCCAGCTCGCGATGTACGCATCGGCCTCGGGTGTCGTCTTGCCCGACACGACGGTGCGCGGCAGGCCGAGAAACGCGATCGGCGTCTTCGGATCGCCGGCGACGTTGACCTTGAAGCCGTCGCGCATCGCCGGTAACTCGACGCGCGGCGACCACTTGTTAGCGGTCTGGCGCCGCGATGTGAGCTTCGTGACGACGAAATACGACGCCGAACCGGCCTTGAGGTCATAACGCAGCAGCGATCGCTCGCCCTTGCCCGGGTCGAGCAAGGTGAACGAGTCGAGCTTCGGCAGCTCGACGACGGGCTCGGGGAGGTGAACGACCTGGAGGTCGACGCTGCGCGGGCCACCGTCCGAGTCGGCGCCGGCATCGCGGTGCGGCGGAGGCGGCCGCTTCGGTAAGTCCGACGACCCGCAGGCGACGAGGCCCAGGACGACAAGCGCGCAGCGCATCGCGCAGATCATCGCACAACGGCCCACTCCATGTAGAACGCTGCGCGCGAGTCGGCGTGGTACCCTGGAGTTATGGTTCGAAAGCGGCGCGTCGACAGCGGCTTCACGGTGGTCGAGCTCATGATCGTCGTCGCGATCATCGCGATCCTCGCCGCGGTCGCGTTGCCGTCGTTCTTCGGCGAGTCGAAGAAGGCCAAGGCGCGCAGCGAGGTCAGCGCGATGTTCGGCGAGTTCGGCGTGCGCGAAGAGCAGTACAAGCTCGAGAACGGCGCGTACCTCGCGGCGGCGGCGTGTCCGGCAACGCCGGCCCAGCTCGGCCAAGACGCGTCGCCGTGCATCGCGGCCGGCCAGCCGTGGGCGAACCTCAAGGTCCAGATCGATTACAGCCTGGGCAACTCGTCCGGCAATCAGCAGAACTTTCTCGGCTGCTCGTACACGATCGTCACCGGCACGGGCACCGGCACGAACAGTCCGAACGGCTTCACGTTCACGTCGCCACCGGGCGCGTGGTTTTACATCCTCGCGACCTGCGACACCGACGGTAGCTCGACGCTCAACAGCACGTACTTCACGAGCAGTACGATGTCCGCGGTCCAAGCGAAGAACGAAGGCTATTAGTCCGGGGCGTTGCGCCGCGCGCCAGTTCGCGGTCAGATGGGGGCGTGAAACGGCTCATCTGCCTCGCGTTCGCCGCGCTCGCCGCGTGCGGCCCTGCGGTCATCAACTACGATTACGAGAAGGAGCCGGACCCGCGAAATCACGAGCTCGTGCTCGGGGTCGGTGACGTCGTCGGCATCAACGTCTGGGAGAACCCTCAGCTCAACACCGAGGCGACGATTCGTCCCGACGGCACGATCACGATGCCACTGGTCGGCGATCTCAAGGCCGGCGGCGAGACTCCGACCGCGCTCAAGAATCAGATCAAGGTACGGCTCGCCGATTTCATCAAGCTCAACGGCACCGAGATCACGGTGGCGGTCCGCGCGTGGCGGAGCTACCGCTTCACGGTTCAAGGCGAGGTCACGAAGTCGGGAGTCTACTCGTCGGACGAGTACGTCACGGTCTCGGAAGCGCTCGCGATGGCCGGCGGGCTGACCCGGTTCGCGCGCCGCGACGAGATCATGGTGCTGCGCCACGACGCGCACGGCAACGAGCACGAGATTCCACTCGACTACGACGCGCTCGCGTCCGGCAAGCGCCGCGAGATGAACATCTACGTCATGCCGGGCGATCGGATTTACGTCCCTTAGGGTGCGGCGATCGCTAGGGCGCCGGGACCCAGACCGCCGCGCCGTCGACCACTTTCACGATCAGGGTGGGCGCGGTGGTGAACGCGCCCTCGAGCTTGGCGCGGTACAGCGACTGCGGGCCCGACGGTAACGGAACCGCCACGTCGGGCGGGGCGTCCTCGCCTTCGCCGTCCTCGTTCGCGGCCGGCGGGGCGGCGCGTCTCTTCGCGGAGGCTTGGCGTTTGCTGCCGTCGCGGTTGCCTAGCAGGAGTGCCCACTTGCCGTCGGGGGCGATCGAGACCGCGGTGTAGCCCTTCCAGCACTTGTACTCGCCGCCGGACGCGTGGATGTCACACGCGCTCGCGTGATCCTGGAGCAGCACCCATTGGCTGTCGTGCGACCACTGGACCGGGACGCCGGCCTGGACCGACTTGCGGCGCGCACCTTGACCGTCGAGCTGGAAGCTCATCAGCACGTCGGCGGGCTTCGTGTGGTGCGTGTCGGTGAACACCGAGTCGGCATAGACCCCGAGAGCGCGCGCGCCGTCGGGACTCGGCGTGAAGCCGCGCAACGGCGCCTCGGGCGCGACCTTGATCTTCTTGCTCAGATCGCCTGGCGGTGCGAGCCACACGCCGTTCGTGTCGGCCCAGACCAGCCGGCGCTCGCCCGCCGCCCCGGTGATGCGCGCGCCTTGATCGGGGATCGGCAGCGCGAAGGTCTTGCCACTCGCCAGGTTGACGATCGTCGACGTCTTGTCGCCGGCGCGGCACAGCACGCAGGTGCCGTCGTTCGCGAGCCCGGCCGGGCCATCGCCGCATGGGAGATCGGTGAGCTGCTTCGTCGAGCCGTCGAGCGGCATCCACGCCCACTTGCCGTCGAGATCGACGAGCAACACGCGGCCGGCCACATCGGTGCGCAGCTCCCGCACGGTCGCCTTCGCGGGCAAGGTCGCGATCTCGGTCTCGAGCTTGCCGCGCGGATCGACCCGATACAGCGAGCCGCCGCGTGCGAACACGACGCTGGCTCCGGCGAATTCGTCGTCGGCGGACGCGGTGCTCGCGATCGCTAGCCCGATGGCGACCGCGAACCCCAGCGAGCGCATCATCACTTCACCAGCACCGCCGCGCGCTCGGCGCGATCGGTCAGCGACGTCACGAACCGACCCTTGCCGGGCACGTCGAGCAACACCACGTCGCCGAACCGAGGGAAGTGAACGTCGAGCGCGCGCAGGCCATCGACCGAGCGCGCGTCCTTCTCGAACTGCTGCTTGGTCAGCGGCTTGCCCTCGATGAACACCTCCGACAGGAACTCGAGCGGTGCGATCCAGCTCGCGCCGTCGCGCTGCATCTTGTCGCGGGTCGCGCCGGGGAGGTTGTCCGAGCGCCGGACGACGGTGTCCCAATCGCGCTTGCCGAGTGCCGCGACGACGTCGAGGTCGAAGCGCTCGGCCGGGAACACGATCACGATCGTGCCATCGACCTCTTTGACCGCGATCGGCGGGCCCTTGGGCTCGGGCTTCGCGGCGGGAGCCGGCGTGGCCTTCGCCGCAGGAGCCGCGGTGGGCTTCGCGACCGCGGCGGGAGCCGGCGGTGGCGTCTTGGCGAGGGGGGCGCCCGGGATCATCGACAGCTTGTCGACCGCGGCGAGCTGCTGCTCGAGCTGAGCCGACTTGCGCAGGTCCCACGTGCCATCGGCTTCGAGCATGTCGACGACGAACAGCTCGCCCCGGCGCTCGAACGACACGCCGGTCAGCAAGCTCAGGATCTGCTGCTCGTCCATCTCGTCGAGCCGCTTCTCGTACGCGAGCAGCTTCGCTTCGAACTCCTTCTGCGACAACGGCGTCTGGCGGCGCTTGCCGTCGATATCGACCTGCGGATCGAGCACGTACGGGAGCAGCGCGATGCCGCGCAGGTCGCGCGCCGATCGCGTCACGATCACCGCATCGCCCCAGCTGCCGAGCACGAACAGCCGGCCGAGCCGGAGGGGCAGCGCCGCGCAGATCGCGATCAGTTGCTCCTTCGCGGGCCGGAGATCCGTGTTGATCAGCGGATCGACGGTCGGATCGGCGCGCGGGGTGACGACCTTGTCGTCGATGATCATCAGCCGGCGCTCGCCGCGATGGCGGAACGGCATCGACGGCGACAGCTCCATCTCGGCGCGCGGATCGAGTCGGTCGACGTCGAGCAGCTGCTTGGTCTCGAGCGCGTCCTGGCCGCCGAGCCCGTCGATCAGCGTCTTCTGATCGATGGCCGCATTGGCGTTGAAGATGAGGTCGATGACGAGGCTATCGAGCTGCAGCATGTTCGCGGTCCTCGCGCTTATCTATAGATACCCGCTGCGCTGGCGCAAGAGCCACTCCAGCCCCAAAAGGCCGATCACGAGCACGAGCAGCCCGGGCCGGCTCCACAGCTCGACGTCGGTCCGGCGGTCGACGCGGACGATCCGCGGGGGATCGAAGGCCAGATCTGAAGGCAGCTCGTCGATCGCGCCGAGCGCGGTCCCGCCGGTCGCCTGCGCGATGGCCTCGAGGTTCGCCGGGTCGCCGACCGGGCGATCCAGCTCGGTGCCGCCGTCGCGCACGAGAAAGATGTCGCTGGCGTCGACCTGGTGGCCCGCGATCAGCGCGTGGCCCTGGACCCGATACACGCCGGGCTGCAGCGCGCCGAGCTCGTAGACCGAGGTGCCGTCGTCGCCCACCGTGACCACGCCGGTCTGGACTTGCTCGGCGCGCGCGGGATCGGCTCCGCGCTTGACCACCAGCGACACGACGCCGTGGGCGAGCGGTTGATAATCGCGGCCGAGCAAGCGCACCGCGACCCGCACGGGAGCACCCGGCACGTACTCGACCGCATCGCTATCGACGTGGAGATTGCGCAGATCCGGATCCTGGATCAGCCAGCGCATCGCGTTCTCCCAGAACTTCGTGTACTGGCGGCCGTCGTCACCCGGACGCGCCGCCGCGACGAACCCGTAGCGCCACAGCGAGTCGGTCGTGATCGCGAGCGACCGCCCCTTACCGTAGTCGCCGACCGATGATCACCGGCATCGGCTTGCCGCTCTTCGTACGCAGGCGAGGGTCGACCGCGAGCACCGTCGCGTCGGGCTTCGCGCCCGCGACGAGGTTCACGCCTTCGAGCGGCGGCAGCGCGCGCCAGGCAGCGACGTTGTCTTCGGGCGCATAGCGCAGCGCGGTCACCGGATGGACCTGACCGGCGTCGGTGAGCTGCGGCGAGAACTTCTGCGTATCGAGGATCGAGCCGGGATCCGCCTGCGGGTACAGCTCGACCGGAAGCGCAGCCGCGACCGGCGTGCCGTAATAGCCGCCCGAAGTGAACGAGGTCGTGCCCCCGAGCATCGCGAGCCCCCCGCCACCTTCGACGTAGCTGCGAATGTTCTCGAGGTAGGCGCCGATGCCGTAGGGCAGGTACTCGAAGTCCTGCAGGATGATGAGATCGAACGACGGCAGCTGTTGCTCGAACAGCTCGTGAGTCGGAAACGGGATCAGCGACATCTCGTCGTTCGGCACCAGCGACACGTCGTCTTGCGTGCGCAAGATGAAGAACGAGATCAGATCGACGTTCGGGTTGCTCTTCAGCATCTGGCGCAGCGCGCGCACGTCCCACGACGGCGCGCCGGCGACCTGCAGCACGCGAATCTTGTCGCGGATCACGCGGATCACGAAGCTGCGCGTGTTGTTCGTCGTGACCGCTTCACCCGGCGCGACCGGCACCGAGATCTCGTAGACGTAGCGGCCGACGCGCGGCGGAGTGACCTCGAACGTGACCGCGACGTCGTGCGCGCCGGCCGGCATGTCGACGAGCTTTTGGCGAAGCGGTTGACCATCGGTCGACAGCGTGACCGGGATCTGGCGCGCGGGCAGGCCGGTCGTGCGGATCACCGCCTCGATCCGGACGACCGTGCGCACGAACGCGAACTCGTCGGCCATGACCTTCGCGACCGCGACATCGCGCAAGCCGTCGCGTGCCGCCCACACCGTGTGGACCTTGGTGTCGAGCGAGCTGCAAGAAGTCGCGCACCGCACCGTCGCCGGAGTCTTCGTCGAAGCTGCCGGTCGCCGCGCCGTCCGAGATCAACACGATGCCGGCGAGGTCATGGCCTTCGTAGCGCGCGCGCACGTTCTCGAGAGCTTTGCGGATCAGCGTCGACTTGCCCTTCGCCGGGTCGGACGCGAGCGCTTGCGGCGTCGTCGCGACGATCGTGTCGCTGAACGTGTAGTAGTCGATCTTGTGCTCGGTCTCCCACGCGGCGAGCGTGCCGTGAGAATCCGCGATCAATCGGCGCGCGCGTTCGATCCGCGTCGGGCCGGCGCTGTCCTCGGCGAGCGCCATCGACCCCGAGTCATCGATCAGCACCGCGATCCGATTCGGCTCGCGCGCGACCTGGCGGAGCTCGACCGCCGGCTCGAGAAACACGACGAGCGCGACGACCGCGGCACCGGCGCGCAACCCGATCATCAAGGCGCGTCGCCACGCCGGAGCGTTGCGCGACGCCCGCCATGCGAGCCCGACGATGGCGATCACGGCGAGCCCGCCGAGCGCGAGCCCGACTCGCCCCCACGGCGACAGGAACACCCAGCGGTAGTCGTTGAACTCCGACGCGCCGGGCGCGGCCAACCGCACGGTCAGTGCGACGAGCCCTTCACCGCCGACCGCACCGCCGGCGAGCAACGCCGCCACGCCGAGCGCCGCACCGAGCCGGCCGCGACCCGCCCGGACGACGAGCACGGTGAGCAGCGCGAGCGCGGCCGCGGCGCCGAGCAAGCCGTAGCGGACGAGCGGCGAAAACAGCGAGATGTTCATCGCTTCGGCGTCAGCGCTGGAGGGATCACGATCGCCGGCTGTTGCGCCCCGTCATCCGGCTTCCACCGGCGTCGCTTCATGATGAACGGCACGTGGACCTGATCCGACTTGTAGTCGAGACACAGCGCGTACATCACGAGATTGACGCCCATGCGAAACGCGAGCTCGCGCTGGCGTTCGCCGCCGGGCTCGCACGGGAAGTCGTAGTTGCCGAAGTCGTCGCGAGCCCACGCGCCGCCGAGATCGTTCGCGATGTAGGCGCACACGAGCCGGCCGTCGCGTACGACGCCTTCCATCGCGGGCGCGATCGCGAGCCGGCCGAGCGGCTTGTCGAGCAGGTAGAAGCTCTTGAACACGACGTGGTCGGTCGGAATGATCTCGAGCGCCTTATCGGGTGGCGGGAAGATCTCCGCGATCAGCTTGCGCACCGAGCCGTCGAACGCGCCGTCGGTCGTGCCCTCCGCGTTATCGACGAGCAAGAACCCGCCGAAGGTCAAGAATCGGCGCAGCGCCTCGATCCCCGCGGTGGTCGGTAGATCGAGCTCGCGCTCGCCCGCGAGATAGAGGAACGGCGTCTCGTGCAGCGCGTCGGACAGTCGGCGTGACGGTCACCGGCTCGAGCTCGACATCGACCGACGGTACGCTTTTCGATCTCCCAGGCCATGCGACGCAGCGCGGTCGGGCGCGGGTTCCACGTCGTGCCCGTGCCCAGCTGGAGCTGGCCGAACCGGAACTTCGAGCCCGGGCCGATCGCGCGCGCGAGCTTCGAATACGCCAACCCCGCGGCGATGCCGGCGAGGAGGTGGCGGCGCGTGATCATCCTGGGCAGCCTAGCACCACCTCCTCGATGGCACCGGCGTGTTAGCGTCTCCGCGATGCGGTTCGTCCTCGCGCTAGCGCTGCTCGCAATCCCAGTCGGTGCAGGCGCAGACTCAGGGCCGATCGCCCCGGCGAAGGACGACGGCACGCCGCCTGCCGCGACGCCACCGGCGCCCCGAGAGGAGCCACCCACGACCGGACCGGCGTTCCCGTCGCGGCTACCTCCCGAGCGCTACAGCCACCGCCACCAGCTCGGGCTGTCGCTGCGCTTGCCGATCGGCCTGCGGGCGATCGTCACGTACAAGGACACCGACTACTGCGGCGCGACCTCGGACACCGGCGCGGGGTACGCGACGGCCTGCCTCGATCTCGCGCCGATTCCGCTCGACCTCGAGGTCTCGTACGGCGTCGCCGACTCGGTCGAGCTGTTGGTCGAGACTCGGTTCGGCATCACGCGCGACTTCCCGTCGAAGCCGAGCCTCGATGATGGGCCGCGCGAGGTCCAGCTCGCGCCTGGTGCCCGGTTCTTCTTCAGCGAGTCCGGGCGCAGCAAGTTGTTCCTGACGACGCAGCTCGTCCTCGACTTCACGGACTACAAAGACGAAGCCGGCGCGTCTCGCGGCACCGAAATCGGCGGGCGCAGCATCCAAGGCTGGTGGCTCGACCTCCATCACGCGTACGGGTTCTACGTGTTCGTCGGCGAGACCGCGATCTTCGGCCCATGGATCGACATCGACCTCGAGGCGGGGATCGGGATCCAGGGCCGCTATCCTTGAGCGCTGATCGAACCGGCGCTGCGGGTCCCGGGCAAGCCGAGACCGTCGTGGCCGACTTCTCGGCGCTCGCCGCACGCTACGCTTCGTTTCGCCCGCACTATCCGGCCGCGTTGGCCGGCGCGCTCGCCGAGCGCTGTACCCGTCGCGACCTCGCGGTCGATCTCGGGTGCGGCAGCGGGCAGCTCACGATCGATCTCGCGCCCCACTTCGAGCGCGTGATCGGGGTCGATCCGTCGCAGGCCCTGCTCGCGATCGCGCCGCCGGTAGCCGGCGTCGAGTACGTCTGTGCCTCCGCCGAAGCGACCGGCTTGCCCGCCGCGAGCGCGGATCTCGTCGTCGCGGCACAGGCCGCTCATTGGTTCGACTGGCCGCGGTTCGTCGCCGAGGTCGCGCGCATCGCTCGCCCCGGCGCGCTCGTCGCGCTCGTCAGCTACGGCGTGCAACGGCTCGACGGCGACGCGATGGTCGCGATGGACCATTACCGCGCGGCGGTCGCGCCTTATTGGCCGGCGGGGCGAGAGCATGTCGAGAACGGCTATCGCGACCTCCTGCTGCCATGGCCCGCCGTCGAGGCGCCCGCGAGAGAGATGGTCGAGGCTTGGACGCGTGACGAGCTCGTGGGCTATGTCTCGAGTTGGTCGGCGACCCATCGCATGGTCCAACGCGTCGGCTCGGCCGCGTTCGATGCGTTCGTCGCCGAGCTCGCCGTGACATGGCCCGGCGACGAGCGCCGGCCGGTGCGCTGGCCGCTCGCGATCAAGCTCGCGCGGCGCTGAGATCAGTTCTTCGCGGTGGTCGGCGGGTCCGGTGCGTCGTTCTCCGGCGCTTCGGGGTCGCCGTCGACCCACACCTTGGTCTTGCGGCCGGCCATCCGGCCGAACAGCTCGACGAACAGGCCGTCGATGTGCGGCCACTCGAGGTACATGTTCATGTTCTCTTCGAGCAGGCGCGCCATGTCGCTCGCCTTCTTGAGATTCTCGCGATCGCTGTCGGAGAGATCGGCGTCGGGCAGCTCCTCGCCGAGCACGGCGCTCCGCACGAACTGCGGGGTCAGCGCGCGGACCTGGTCGCGCTGCGCGAGTAGAGCGTCGAGCTTTTCGGCGCGGGCAGGCGTCACCGCGACCGCGGCGTGGCAGGTCGGCCCTGGATCCTGGCCATCGCTGCCGCCGACGCCCTCATACGTCGGCTTGGCGCGGCGCCGTGCGTCGGTGTAGAGCGCGCCGTGCAGCGGCACGAGATCGCCGCGGTGCGCGTACTCCTTGCGCTTCGCGTTCCAGTTGCAGTCGGCCGAGGTCCAGCTGCCGTCGTCGCCGTGGACGAGCTTGTTGCCGTCCTGGTCGTACATCAGGTCGAGGCCGTACGAGCTCACCGCGTAGATCCGTTCGCCGTCGAGCGCGTACATGTCGAGGGTCTGCAGCTCGCTGTTCACGGTGCCGCGATGGCTCGTGTGCTTGATCTCGCCGGGGCGCGCGGTGATGTCGAGCATGAAGCCTTCGCCGCCGTCGACCGCCCAATCGGTGTCGTGCCACTGCGACGGTGTCTCGGTCCAGGTCGTCGCGAGCAGCTCGCCGTGGTCGTCGAAGTGCTTCCACTTGCCGGTGACCTTGCCGTTCGCCGCGAACTTGCCGATCGCGATCGGCGTCTTGTCGGGCGTGTCGTAATAGAAGTGCCACAGGCCGTAGCGATTGCCGTGCGAGAACCGGCCCTCTGCGGCGAGCGCGCCGCTCGGGTGAAACAGCTGCCATGGACCATCGGCGACGTTGTCGACGTACGGGCCCTGGCCGAACGTCTTGCCGTCGTCGTAGAGCGCGGTCCACATGCCGGCGCCGTGTTTCATCGTGCCCCGGCCGACGATCTGCTCGGCGGTCTTGTCGTTACCAGGCGAGATCGCGACCCAGTCGCCCTCCATCTTGCCGTGCTCGAAGACGCCGCGAGAGTTCAGCTTGTTGTACGGGCCGTCGGCGGGCTTGTACTTCGCGAGGTCCCACGTTCGCCACGTGTTGACCTCGGGCTCGGTGTACGCCGGCTGGATGTGCGCGATCTCGTCGAGCGTGAACCCCGAGCCGGCGACCCAAGCGGCGACCTCGGGCATCGCCTTCGCGATGTCCTCGATGTAGTCGTAGCGATGCTGTTTCGCGATCCGCTGCGGCAGCTCGTGGTTCGTCGTCTGCTGGATCAGGTAGCCGACCGCGCAGATCGTGCCTTCGTCGTCGATGAACACCGGCGTGCGCCACGGTACGTGCTCGTTTTTCGGCGTCGTGAACTTCGCGATGTACGCGTCGAAGTCCGCGAGGATCTCGGCGCGCCGGGCTTGGAGCTCGGGCTTGGTCGCCGGTCGCGAAGCGAGCCAGTCGCGGACGAACTGCAGGTGCTGATGCATGCGATCGCGCTCGGTCGCGTGCACATCGACGTTGTGGCCGTACTTCGCGATGAACGAGTCATCGCCGATATGATGGTTCGCGCCGACTCGAACGTGCGAGGTCGGTGGCGGCGGCACGGCGAATGCGGTCGAGGCGGCAAGCAGGAACGGGACTGCGAGCAGGGATTCGCGCATGTCCGAGGCAACGCGCGGTCGGAGCCTCCTATTCTCGGGCCGCGCGCCTACATGTCGGCCCCGAGGCGAGGCACGATGGCGCGTGGCCGAGCCGAGATTTCTGCGCGCGCTGATCGTGCTCCTATGGATCGCGTTCGCGGTCGTGGTCGCGTATTGGGTCGTGTGGTTCTTCGTCGACCGCAGCGCGCTCGCGAGTCTCGATACGCCGTCGTACTTCGCGTTCGAGAATTCGTTCCCGGTCGCCGACGGCTGGCTCGCGATCACGTGGGCGGCGTCGGCCGCGATGCTCGGCGCGCGCCGGCCGAGCGCGATGTTCTGGCTGCTCGTCGCGGGCAGCGCGAGCCTCTACCTCGGCTTCATGGACATCCTGTTCGACCTCGAGAACGGCGTCTACGGCGCGCCCGACGCCGGCGCGGTCATCACCGAGATCGTCATCAACGTCAGCTCGCTCGCGATCGGCGCGTGGACCTTGTGGTTCGGTTGGTTTCACCGCCGATGGTTCATGCAGCTGCGCGCGTAGTCACGGTCGTTTGCTACATTGCGGCGAATGTATCGCCTGCTCGCGCTCGATCTCGACGGCACGTTGCTGCGCGACGACGGCCGCGTCGACGCCCGCGATCTCGCCGCGATCAGCGCGGTGCGAGCCGGCGGCGTGACCGTGACGATCGTGACCGGGCGCTTGCAATCGGGCGCGGCGGCCGCCGCCGAGGCGTGCGAGATCGCCGGTCCGATCGCGTGCGTCGAGGGCAGCCACCTCGTGAACCTGACGACCGGCGCGACGCTCGCCCACCATGCGATGTCGCCCGAGCTCACCGCGTTGCTGCGCTCCGCGTTCGGCGCGCACGGGCTCGCGAGCTTCGTGTTCGAGGCGGCGGCGATCCATCACGACCGCACCGGCGAGCCGTTCGCGAGCTACGTGCGCACGTGGTCGCCGAACCTGCGCGTCGTCGAAGAGGTGCTCGTTGAACACATATGGGCCGGCGGGCCGCTCGCCGCGGTCGCGATCGGAGATGCCGAGCCGGTGGCCGCAGTGCATGCCGTGCTACGCGCCCATGCGGCGCGCCTGTTCTCGGTCAGCTTTCCGGTCGGGGCCTGCCCGGGCAAGCACGCGGTCCTCGTTCGCGCCGCCGGACCGACGAAGGGCACCGCGCTCGCCGAGCTGTGTGCGACCGCCGGCTGCACCCTCGCCGAGGCCGTCGCGGTCGGCGATTGGGTCAACGACGTGCCGATGTTCGAGGTCGCCGGGAGGTCGTTCGTGATGGGCGACGCGCCCGACGCGGTGCGCGCGACGGCGACCGACGTGCTCTCCCGGCCGGCTGGTTCCGGTGGCGGGATCGCCGAGGCGATCCGCCGCGCTTGGGATATATAGTCGTCCGCCGTGCATCCGAACGAGCTGTTCGACGTGATCTTCAGGTGGGCTCACCTGATCGCCGGGATCATGTGGATCGGCAACTCGATGTTGTTCAACTGGATCGATCGCAACCTCGAGAAGCACCATCAGTTGTCGCGGCTGTCCCAGGGCAAGCTGTTCATGGTCCACAGCGGCGCGTTCTACGACGTCGAGAAGAAGCTGCTCGAGCCGGGCGATTTGCCGGAGCCGCTGCACTGGTTCAAGTGGCAGAACTTCGCGACGTGGGCGACCGGGCTGTCGCTGCTCGTCGTCGTCTATTACATGCGCGGCGGCTTGGTGAACCCGTCGGTCTACGAGATGAACGATGGCGTCGCGGTCACGCTGTCGATCTCGTCGCTGCTGACCGGTTGGATCATCTACGACGTCCTGTGGCGCACGTTTGGCGAGAAGAACCCGCGGTTCGCGACGGCGCTGTCGGTCGCGATGTTGTTCGGCGCGATCTTCGGGTTCTGCAAGGTGTTCGACGGGCGCGCCGCGTTCATCCAGGTCGGCGTGCTGATCGGCACGCTGATGACGGGCAACGTCTGGTTGTGCATCATGCCGTCGCAGCGCGCACTGGTCGCCGCGACGAAGTCCGGCAAGGAGCAAGATCCGACGCTGTCGCTGCGCGCGAAACAACGCAGCATCCACAACAACTATCTGACGTTCGGCCTGCTGTTCATCATGGTGTCGAATCATTTTGGCGCCGCGATCACCGCGTACCTGAATTGGCTCGTGTTGATCATGGTGATCGTCGGCGGCGCGGGCGTCCGCTACTTCATGAACATGCGCTACCTCGGCGAAGGCGCGCAACGCGCGGTCGGCGCGTGGCTCGTGCCCGCGGCGATGTCGGGGGGCGTCGCGCTGGTCGGGCTGCTCGGCGTCACGCAGATCGCGAAGCCCGGGGTCCACATCGACTATGCGGTCAACTTCGCACGCGCACAGGAGATCATCGTCAAGCGCTGTCAGCCCTGCCACAGCGCGCACCCGACCGACGACGTGTTCAAGTCGGCGCCGAACGGCGTGATGATGGATACCGCGGCGGAGATCGTCCAGCTCGCTCCGAAGATCCGCGAGCGCGCGGTCGTCGGCACCATGATGCCGTACCTCAACAAGACGCACATCACCGACGTCGAGCGCGCCGAGCTCGGCGCCTGGATCGATGCGGGCGCGATCGTGAAATAGTCAGAACGGAATCGACAACGCGAGCGCGCCTTCGAGCGCCCGAGCGCGAGGGCCGCGCTGATCGCGAGGGCCTTCATCGACACGGCCCCAGACAGCGCACGCGCGCTGCGGTTGCACGACTTCATGCGTATACTCGCGCGCGATGGCCGGACCGTTGCTCGTCGTGCGTTCGCGCCGCGTCGTCGCCGACGGCGGGGTGCGCCCGGCCGCGATCCACGCGCGCGACGGCGTGATCGAGCGCGTCGCGGATTGGGACGACGTGCCGGCAGGCGCGGCGCTCGACGATGTCGGCGAGCTCGCGGTGTTGCCCGGCATCGTCGATACCCACGTTCACTTGAACGAGCCAGGCCGGACCGAATGGGAAGGGTTCGCGACCGCGACGCGCGCGGCGGCGGTCGGAGGCGTGACGACGCTGGTCGACATGCCGCTCAATTCGATCCCGCCGACCACGACCCGCGAGGGCTTCGCGGCCAAGCGCGCCGCGGCTCGAGGTCACTGCGCCGTCGATGTCGGGTTCTGGGGCGGCGTCGTGCCAGGTAACGCGGGCGAGCTCGCCGGGCTCGCGGCTGATGGCGTGCGCGGCTTCAAGTGCTTCCTCGTCGAGTCGGGCGTCGAAGAGTTCGGCTGGGTCGGCGAGCGTGATCTCGCGCCCGCGATGCACATCCTCGCCGGGCTCGGCGTGCCGCTGCTCGTCCATGCCGAGCTCGCCGGGCCGATCGATGCGGCGACCGCGCAGCTAGCGAACGCCGATCCGCGACGGTACGCGACGTATCTCACATCGCGTCCGCCGGCGGCCGAGGAGCAAGCGATCGCGCTGGTGACGAAGCTGTGTCGCGAGACGCGCGCGCGCACGCACATCGTGCATCACTCGGCCGCGACCGCGTTACCGCAGCTCGCGGCGGCGCGAGCCGAGGGCTTGCCGCTATCGGCGGAGACGTGTCCTCACTACCTGCACTTCACCGCCGAGGCGATTCCCGACGGAGCCACACCGTTCAAGTGCGCGCCGCCGATCCGCGAGGCCGCGAATCGCGAGCTGCTGTGGCGCGCGCTCGCCGACGGCGTGCTCGATCTGGTCGCGTCCGATCATTCGCCGTGCAGCCCGAGCCTCAAAGCGATCGAGGCGGGCGATTTCGTCGCGGCCTGGGGCGGCGTCTCCGGCCTGCAGCTCGCGCTGTCGGTCGTGTGGACCGAGGCGCAGCGCCGCGGTCATTCGCTCGTCGATCTCGCTCGCTGGATGAGCGCGGCGCCGGCCAAGCTCGCGGGCCTCTCCGCCAGGAAAGGCGCGATCGCCGCCGGCCGCGATGCGGACCTCGTCGTCTTCGGCGACGCAGAGACGCACGGCGTGACGCCGGCCTCGATCCACCATCGCCACAAGGTCACGCCGTACGCCGGCGAGACGTTGCGCGGCGTCGTGCACGCGACCTATGTTCGCGGCGTGTGCGTCGCGCGTGCCGGCCGCGTGCTCGAGACCGAGCATGGAGAGTTGCTATGAAAGAACCGTTTCTCGAGCTTCCCGATCTCGCGTGCGAGGACGTCGGCGGCGCGGCGATCGCGTGCAACGACGAGTTCTTCGCCGAGAAAGAGAATCTCCTCCGCGCCCACGCCGCGGAGTGGAGAGATCACGCGTACACCGATCGCGGCAAGTGGATGGACGGGTGGGAGACGCGCCGCCGTCGCGAACCCGATCCGTTCGCCGAGGTCGGACCCGAGCGCTTCGATTGGTGTGTCGTCCGGCTGGGCATGCCCGGCGCGATCCGCGGCATCGTCGTCGACACCGCATGGTTTCGCGGCAACTTTCCGGCGTCGTGCCGCGTGTGGGCGTGCGAGCTCGACGATCCGCTCGATCTGCGCGGCCTCGAGACCGCCGCGTGGGTCGAGGTCGTCCCGCACTCGCCGTTGCGCGGCGACACGCACAACGCGTTTACCGTCGGCGCGGTCCAGCGGTTCACCCACGTCAAGCTCGAGATCTTCCCCGACGGCGGCGTCGCCCGCTTGCGCGTCCACGGCGAAGTCATGCCCCGCTGGGACCGCCTGCGCGCGCTCGGCGGTGCGATCGATCTCGCGGCACTCGAGCTCGGCGCGGTGGTCGAGAGTTGCAGCGACATGTTCTTCGGCTCGCGCAATAATCTGATCAAGCCCGGGCGGTCGCGCTCGATGGCCGACGGCTGGGAGACCCGGCGCCGCCGTGGACCCGGGAACGATTGGGCGATCATCAAGCTCGCGACCGCGGGCACGATCGATCAACTCGAGCTCGACACGTCGCACTTCAAGGGCAATGCGCCCGGTGGTTGCACGGTCGAAGGGCGAGGCGGCGCGCCGGGCAGTGAATGGCGGCTGATCCTGCGCACGGCGCTCCAGCCGCACACGCGTCACGTGTTCGATCGCGAGCTGCGCCGGATCGGCGACGTCACGTATCTACGGCTATCGGTATTTCCCGATGGCGGCATGGCGCGATTGCGCGCGCAT
The DNA here is from genome assembly GCA_963848295.1 of uncultured delta proteobacterium. GTDB lineage: Bacteria > Myxococcota_A > Polyangia > Haliangiales > Haliangiaceae > JABFXX01. The sequence continues at coordinate 3,855,366 of CAWKDB010000010.1, forward strand.
GGAACCGCCGCTCGTCACGATGACCGCGGCCTCGGCAAGCTCGCGGCGATGAGCGAAGCCGACGCGACGCGCGCATTCACGCGCTGCTGCGGCTCGGCCGCATGGGCTCGAGCGATGACCGCGGCGCGCCCGTTCGAGGACTGCGCAGCGCTGTTGCGCCTCGCCGATCGCACGTGGTGGTCGCTCGGCGAGGCCGATCATCTCGAGGCGTTCGCGGCGCACCCCAAGATCGGCGAGACCAAGGCGCAGGCCAACGAGCCGGCGGGATGGTCGGCGTCCGAGCAAGCGGGCACGAAGCCAGGCAACGCCGAGCTCGTCGAACAGAATCGCGCGTACGAAGCGAAGCACGGCTTCATCTACATCGTGTGTGCGCAGGGCCGCAGCGGCGACGAATTACTCGCGTTGCTGCGCGGCCGGCTGGCGAATTCGCGCGACCACGAGCTGCGCACCGCAGGGGAAGAGCAGCTGCAGATCACGCGGCTGCGGCTCGCGAAACTACTCGAGGAGCTCGCATGATCACGACCCACGTTCTCGACACCGCCGCGGGCAAGCCGGGCGCCGGCATCGCGATCGAGCTCGACCGCGCCGACCCGGTGGGGGCGTGGCAGCTCGTCGGCGCGGGCGTCACCGATGCCGATGGTCGCCTGCGCACGCTGACCCCGAACGCGATCGACCCCGGCACCTATCGCATCCGGTTCTCGACCGGCTCCTACTTCGCACAGCGCGACATCGCCGCGTTCTTCCCGGCGGTCGAGATCCAGTTCACCGTCAGCGATGGCGCGCAGCACTACCACGTACCGCTGCTGCTCTCGCCGTTCGGCTACTCCACCTATCGCGGCAGCTGAGTCGCTTGCGTCATCAAGGCAAAGACGCCGCGTGTTACAACGCGCCGCATGTCGGTGACCACCTCGCTCCCGGACAAGAAGCTCGATAAGGCGCTCGACCGCATCCATCGCGCGCAGGGTCGATTCCTGCAGCGCTATCCCGGCGACAGCGGGGCACGTCAGGCGGTTCACACCGTGTACGGCGGCGCGCACCTGTTCACCGCCGAGACCCCGAAGAAGCTCGGCGAGCTCGCGCTGCGTGCGCTGGAGACCTATGCCCCCGACGCTGCGAGCTTCGCCGAGGCGATCGGCATCCGCGGCGAGCTGGCGCCCAAGGTCTACGAGCGCGTACGCGAGAAGCTGCATCGCGAGCCGGTCGAGGACTTCCGCATCGACTTCGAAGACGGCTACGGCAATCGCTCGGACGACGAAGAAGACGGCCACGCGGCCGCCGCCGCGCAGCAGGTCGCCGCCGGGCACATCGCAGGAACGCTGCCGCCGTTCATCGGCATCCGGATCAAGCCGTTGACTCGCGACCTCGCGGCGCGCTCGCTGCGCACCCTCGACGTGTTCCTGACCGAGCTCGTGACCGCGACCGGCGGCAAGTTGCCCGACAACTTCGTCGTCACGTTACCGAAGATCCAGACCCGCACCGATGTCGAGGTGCTCGTGGACATGTTCGACGTGCTCGAAGATCGGCTCGAGCTCGACGGTGGTGCGCTGCGTGTCGAACTCATGGTCGAGACGACGCAGAGCATCTTCGATCCGCAAGGCCGCTCGGCGTTACCGCGCCTGCATCGCGCCGCCGCGGGCCGGCTGGTCGCCGCGCACTTCGGCACATACGACTACACCGCGAACTGCGACATCACCGCGGCGCACCAGAAGATGCGCCATCCCGCGTGCGACTTCGCGAAGCACGTGATGAAGGTGTCGTTCGCCGGCACCGGCGTGATGCTCTCGGACGGCGCGACGAACATCATGCCGGTCGCACCGCATCGCGGCGCAAACCTCACCGACGATCAGAAGCGCGATAACCGCGCCGCGGTGTTCGGCGCGTGGCGGCTCCACGCCGACGACGTGCGCCACTCGCTGGTCAACGGCTTCTATCAAGGCTGGGATCTGCACCCCGCTCAGCTCGTGCCGCGCTACGGCTCGGTCTACGCGTTCTTCCTCGACGGCCTGCAACCGGCGAGCGAGCGGCTGCGCAACTTCGTCGACAAGGCGGCGCAGGCGACGCTGGTCGGCGACATCTTCGACGACGCCGCGACCGGCCAGGGCCTGCTCAACTACTTCCTGCGCGGCATCGCGTGCGGCGCGGTGACCGAGCAGGAGGCGCTGGCAACCGGGCTCAGCGTCGACGAGATTCGTAGCCGGTCGTTCGTAAAGATCATGGCGGCGCGGCGCGCGAAGGCGTGAGCCCGTGAACAATATGATCGAGTGATCACGAGGAGTTATCGTCGCTGGGGCCACCGTTTGCGTATGCCGGGCATCAGCTCGGCGATCGTCGACGATCCAGGTTCAGTTCCATTTCGGGCAGCGCTGGGGTAACCCGTGCACATGATCGAGCTCAAGACTGCTCGCGATCCACGCGATCTCGCAGAGTTGATCGCGTCGACGCTGCCGAACCATCTCGCTCCCGATCCGCAGTCCGCAAACGCGCGCGTCGGCAAGCTCGTGAAGCAAGCGCAGGCGCAAGCCGAAGCGCAGCGCCAGCGCTGGGACGAGATGGACACGGTCAACTTCACGACGCTCGACTCCGACAACGACTGGTCCGACGTCTAAGCCGCGCCGCTTGCGGCCTGGTGCAAGCTCGTGTAGATACGAGCGCTCACGGCGATCGTAGCTCAGTTGGTAGAGCGCCAGGTTGTGGTCCTGGATGTCGCGGGTTCGAGCCCCGTCGTTCGCCCCAAAGTTTCAGGCGTCTACGGATTGCCTCCTCGTCGCCCCGAGCGCCTGTGCCATTCTGTGCCATGGACGGGGCCGAACACCGTCGCGATCGCGTCCCGGTTCTGTTCCTCGCTCACGTCGATGTATCGCATCGTCGTTTGCACGTCGGCGTGCCCCATCAGCTTCTGAAGCACCGGCAGCGGCACCTGCTTCGCCATCACCGTGCCGAACGTATGCCGCAGACAGTGGATCGGCTTCGGCGGACGCGGAACCTCAGCGCGCACGTACAGCGCGTTGACGTCCTCGCTCATTCGGTCGTACGGCACGATCGAACCGTCCTCCATCGCGAATACCCAAAGCCCAACACGCGAGAGCCTCTCCAGTGCCTCCGCTAACCGCGGTGACAGAGGAATCGTCCTCGCCTTGTTGTGCTTCGGCGCGATCACCTCGTTCGTGAGCTTGTCGACGCCACGCCTGACGGTCAGCTGACCATCCTTGATGTCGCCCCATTGCAGCCCGCGAATCTCCCCAGCGCGAAGCCCGGCTTCAGACGCGAGCAGGACCGCAGCGCGATACTGATCGTCCGCAGCAGCCAGCAACCTCTCCACGTCCTCGGGCTCAACGGCCTTCAGCTCGCCGGCCATTCCGGCGAGCTTGAACCGTAGCTCGAGATTTCTCGCCGGTGACGTACTTGATCAGGGTCGATAGAACGGCAAGGCGATTGTTCACCGTCTTTACCTTCATCCGCGTTTCAACTGAGCCATCGCGAACGTGTCGACGTCGGTTTGCTTCAGCTCCTCGATCGTCATCTCGCCGAAGAACGGCAGCAAGTCAGTCTTGAGAACCCGTCGCTTCTCGCGTTTCTCACTCTCCTTCGATCCGGGCTTGTAAAGGTCGACGAACTTCTCCGAGTGCTGCCGGATCGTCTTCGCCGGCTCCTCCTTCTTCGCGGGTGACGCCGACGGCGGGCCACCCTTCGGGCCGTTCATCGCGCTTGCGATCGCGCGTTGCTCGGCTGCTGTGGCCCCGGCCGTCGAGCGCGGAAGATCCTGGTACGGGCCGGGATGTCCCGGTCGCCCATAGAGCCGCACTGTTCCGGTGGGTCCCTTTACGACGGTACGGAAGTACCAACCCTTCGTCTTGTCCTTGCGAACAGGCATCGTTACTGCCCTTCCTGCGCGCTCGGCGAACCACCACACGAGGTCAACCATCGCACGAGCGCCTGACGCGAGAACCGGAGATGTTTGCCCACCCGCCGATGAGGGATCGCGTTGCGTGCTGCGAGCGCGTAGACCTGGCTACGTCCGACACGCAGGAACGCGGCGACTTCCGCGACGTTCATCACGTCACTGGACGCGGAGTCAGCCATCGCTCACCTCGGTCGAGTAGTTGGCGAGTCGCTCTGCGATCTGGTGTGAGACCGCGCTGGCGTCTAGAAGAACCCCGGTCGAGTGCCTGAACCATCTGCCCTCAGGACTGAACACCAGAAATGAAACAACGAACCGCGGCGAGCGAAGCGATGCCGCGCGTTCGTTGATTGCGTTAGCAATGATCCCTCTAGTTCTTGCTCTATTCCGTCCGTCTACTCTCTTGTGCCGCTGGGAATCAATCGACCGAAGCTCAAAGACACAGCCAGGCAGCGTCAGAAACGCATCAACGTCGTACGCCGATGCGTCTCGCAGAAGCATCCAAATCGAGCATCGAGCTGCATCTAGCAGACACAGCGATATCGAGGATCCCGCAATCCTCATGGAGCCTCGTTCCCGTCCACCACGCGCTGGAGTTCTTCGACCAGTGCGCTGCGTCGCTTCTTGATCGCGTCGTGCCGCCAGTCGCGCAGTTGCTTCGGGAAGTTGGTGAACGTCTTCTCGATCCACAAGTCCGCGAGGTAAACGCTATGCACGCGCCCGTTGGCGTCCTGGTCGCTCTCGAATCCGACGATGTACGCCCGTCCGTTGTCCTTCAGCCGGATCTCGCGGATCCACTTGATCTGTGTCAGTAGCTTGATGGCGCGCGACACGGTGGATCGGCTGAGCCCGGAGAGAAGTGCGATCTTCGTCTGATTCGCGTAGCCGACGAGCCAGCCTTTCGCGCGCGCGGCCTCGATGCGCGCTGAAAACGATCCTTCGACGCGCTCGTAGCGACGAATCGTGAGGTAGACCCAGAGGGCGTTGACGCCGATCGCGGAACAGATAGCGCTGTCGAAGAAGACGCGCGGGACCTTGAGAAAGCCGGCGGCCGCCACTATTCCGTCCATCCGATCGACATGCGTCACCGATACGCCAAAGGGCGAGGGCGTGCACAGTGATGCGTTCGACCGCGCTTTCTAGCGGGATGCGTTCGAGAGCGATCTTGGCTACGAACTCGTCCCGACTCGGCGTCGGTTGCGCTCGCGCAGCTTCTTGAGGCGGTCTATAAGTCGTTCGCGACCGTCACTGCCGTCGAGAACTTCCGTGTATTGCCTGACGAGATCTGGGCAGGGCTTCGCCTGCCAGTCGCGGTTGCTGTTGAGCACCACGTCCGCGATCTCGCCCCAAGTGAACTTATCGCTGTGGAGCTTCTCCATCACGAGACGCCACGTCACCAGCAGCTGAACGGCCGGACCACTTGAAGTGTCTGTCATCTTCTCCAGACGATCGGCCGTCTCGATGAGCAGCCTTGACGCTTTGGTGGCGGTCGAGGACATACGTTGCGGATCGTAGCCGTCGAGCTGCGTCGCGCGCCGTCGCAGTAGCCGAGCGACGTCGCGAACCCTATGCCGGAGTTTCTTTTCTTCTCCGAGCAGCCGAGGGTGCGCCTCCGCATCGGAACGTCCGAACAGCTTCAGCGCGTTCCAGAGCACCTCTGGTTCCACGATGCTCGCGGCCCGGCGGGAAACCTCACTCGCATCCGACTGTAGCGTCCACTCCGTTGCTGTCGCACTCTGCGGAGGCCCATCGGCCATGCGCGCCACGCTACCATTGAACGTGCGCATTTCCGATCGACTAGCGCGCGCCGAAAAAAAACGAAGATATGGGGGCAGGGTCTCGTCAGAGAGGCCTGCCCGAGCTGCCCAGCAACCAAGCTTGCTTGGCGGGCCGGGCCAGCGACGATTTTTTCGGGAACCGACACTCACACCCCGATCGACTCTTCGGGGGTATTTGGGGCACGTTCTCTTAGGCCTCAGCCGCCAGGAGGTCGGACGGTGTTTTGCCCGCAACTCGGACATAGGCGCTCGACGCCCTCTGTCTCGTTCCTTAGCTTTGCGTCTTCTCCAGTCTGTAGCAACGGGACTGGCTTCGTCGCTCTCTTTCCCTTCGCCGCCTGGAGCTGTCCCCGGAGAAACCTCGACTTGCAGTTCCCGCACTGCCACTGCTGCTGTGCTCGTGCGACGAGGCGCATGAAGGCTACGAACGACTTTGCTGTGTCCTCACCCTGGTCGGCGAGCATCTGCAAAGAGCGACGGTAGTCCGCGCTTATCTCAAGCGGGTCGACGTCGAGCTGGCTGAGCACATTGAGAAACCCCTCGTAGTAGTCCTCCGGCACCTGCATCTTGCCGACGGTAGCACGGTCATCTAGGGGCCCGCGCAGCCTCCTAGGAGCGTCGTTCTCGTGCCCGGCACTTCTGCTCCCCTAGCTCGGGCCGCATGGTCCTGGGCGTGCTGAGCGCGACGACACGCGGCGCAGTCGCTGGCGGCTGGCGCATCGAACCAACAGCGCACCGTGACGCAATGGTAGCGGTGTTCGATGGAAGATCGTTCGAGCAACCTCGCGATCGCGCGTAGTGGCGGGCACCCGCCGCATCAAGCGAACGACCGGCGACGGACGCAACGCGTTGACGGCGCGTAGCCGCGCGCCCGATCGCAACTTCTTGCATAGCGGTGTTGCGATCCGGAGACAGTAGCGGCGCACCCGTCAGCTCGGCGTGCGAGTCGCCGACGAGGATCTAGTCCGTGCCGACGAGCAACCGCATGAGCGCCGAGCGACGATCATGATCGCGATGACGATCGACGGCACCGTGTTGATCGACGCATCCTGTACGAGCAGCAACGTCGGGATCTTCGACGAGGAACGGTGTAGATCGTGCAACGTCATCAGTGCATGAGAGCGATCGCTTACTGCCGAGTTTCAACGAACGAGCAAGCCGAGCACGGCGTCTCTCTCGCCGCGCAGGAGAGCAAGCTCCGCGCATACTGCACCGCGCTGGAGATCGAACTGGTGCGCGTCGAGGTCGACGCAGGCGTGTCCGCTTCGACCTTGAACAGGCTTGCGCTCCAGAGATCGCTGGCCTCGCTCAAGAACGGCGAGGCTGATGCGATTGTGATCACGAAGCTCGATCGGATCTCGCGGTCCGTGGTCGACCTGTGCAGCCTGGTGGATGACTACTTCCGCGATGACCGACGCGCGCTCATCAGCCTCGCGGAGTCGATCGACACCAAGAGCGCGAGTGGCCGCCTGGTCCTGAACTTGCTCGGCGTCGTCGCGCAGTGGGAGCGCGAGCAGGTCGGCGAGCGGACGTCCACCGCCATGCGCCACATGCGCTCTGAGGGGCGCTACACCGGCGGGTTCGTGCCGTTCGGGTACACGCTCGCCGCCGACAGTCAGACGCTCGTCGAGGCACCAGGCGAACAGGCCGTGATCCGCGAGGCACGGACGTTGCGCGCGACCGGCATGAGCTATCGCGCCATCGCCGCGACGCTGTCGGAACGCGGCGCGTTCCTACGCGGAAGAATGGGCGTGAGCCAGGTCCAGCGCATGCTCGCCAGCGCGGCGTGAGCGGCCCGCACGCGATCGCGAGAGAGCGCCGTGTCGAGGTACATGTTTGTCAACCACGGCTGCTACGCAATTCGCTAGTTCATTGACAACCCCCATAGCTGACGACGCTGCGCGCGCGGACATCTCGAAACAGCCCCGAGACGCGCGCAGCGAGCTTCCTTCTCTTCTCGGCGCCGGCCCCCGCTACAGTCAGCGACCGAGTTTCAAGCCCCATGCGAAGACGAGATCGAGATCCGCGTGTCCCCCGCCACGTACGCCTACGCGTGCGCGCGAGGAAACGATAGGGCGAACACGCGGACGCCGGTGTGCCGAGCATCAGTTGACCCTAGCGAGGACCACCAGGTCAAAGAGGCCATCCGACCGTTCCTCGACGCGCAGGATGTGGTCCTCGTCCTTGCCGGTGTTCTTGAGGTCGCGCTCGGTCAGCCCGCGCAGCGACTCGGCCTGAGCACGGGTCCGCAGCCCGCGAACCGAGTCCTGCGTCTCCCTATAGTTGCTCTCATCCATATCCGCTTGGTCCTCGTTGGGTGCCTACGCGTGCCCGAGAGAGAGAGCGAACGGCGAGCACGCACAATGCGATCTCTTCGCGGCGCGCGCTACTGCATCTTCTCGAACGCGGCCGAGGCGTTCTTGTTGTGCTTGCACTTGGTGACTACCGGCGTCGCGGCGGCGATGAAGTCTTTCTCGATCGCAGCGGACTCGGTGTCGAACTTCTTTTTGTCGGCGTCGTGCGTCTTCTGGTATGCGCTGACGCCGATGAAGTCGGGGTCGCTGGTGATCGCGGTGACGTCGGTCGCGATCGCGCCGCAGTCGTTCGCGTCCTTCTTGAACACCTCGACCAATCTCGCGGCGAGCGCGCGGGTCTTGTTCTTGTAGTCGTCGTAGCCGGTGATCGCCGTGCCGCGTGGTGATGAAAGGTCGCTCACCGCTCGCGGAGCCGCGGGTTGCCGCGCGCTGATATGGACGACGCGCGATGTGGGCGTCGTCGTCCGACGCCCAGTCTGAAGGTCGAGGTTGTCCGTAATCAGTTCTGCATTCTCCCACTGCGTTTGCCACGTCTCTTCGATCCAGTCCTTCTCACGGTTCGTCGACGTCGGCGCTCCCCACGCGGCATGGAGCGAGTCCACGACCTTCGCGGCCTCCTCTTCAATGTCGGGTAGCCTGACGACGATCGAGTAGACCTCCGTCTTCCGCGGATCGTACAGGAGGTCCACGCACGGTAGAGGCAACTTCGCGGACCGACATCCTCGGCACTTGTCCAACTTCGAATCGTCGTCCAAATGCGAGCACGCTTGGAAAACGTCGGGCGGCGGCGCGTGGCCCGGAAGCAGGTCCTCCCATCCTGGCAGCGTGAGATGGTGCTCGGTCGCCGACGCCGAAGCGTCTTGTCGTCCGGCTGCGTCGCGAGCAGCATCGCCTGTCGACGCATGTCGCTGATCTCGAATGACGGCGAAGCCCACCGCGCCGACGATCGCCGCTGCGATCACACCTGCGATCAACTTCTCCTTCACAATCCTCCTCGGACCCAAAGCACCACCCTCACGGGCGCCTCGGCGCTCCCTCTCTGATCTTACGCCTTACTAGTAAGGTGGTGGCGAAGATCTCGCTGCGAAACCCTGCCGCCGTTGGCAGCTTCACCGCGAACGAAGGCATACCGTTCCGCGCCGCGCCGCTCGCGCGCGTTGGCGCACGTCGCCGCGCAGCTCGCCGACAAGGTGCGGTCGCTGCGGGCCGGCCTCGACCTGACGCAGGAGGAAGCGGCAGAACGCGCTTCGCTTGAGGCGAAGCATTGGCAGCTCGTCGAGGCCGGCGGAACCAACCCAACGCTCGCGACCCTGCTCTCGATCGCGAAGGCCCTCGAAGTCCAGGTCCACGAGCTGCTGCACTTCAAGGCGCCACGTCAGCGGGTCCGCCGCTCTACGTAGGAACGCGCTGTGCCCGCGTGACGAGATCGGTCACGAGCTGCTCCTGCTGCCAGGCCGGCAGGGCCAGAACGCGACGTCGTAGCTCGGTGAAGGTGTGATCGGTGTCGGAGAGCCGGCGCCAAGCGCGCAGGGTGACCGGTGAGACGTTCAGCCGCTCGGCGATGTAGCCGATTGGTAGGCCTCGACCAAAGTACCAACGGGCCTTCGCGAACTCCGCGAGCGTCACGATCGGCCGTCTCGTGCGACGCCTGCGCATGTCGAACAGAGTAGCTTGCCCGGATGGTAGATCGGCAAGCATCTGACGAGCGCACGGATCCAACGGTGCCGAGGTGCCCGTGGCGTCAACGTCTGCGCCCGGTCACCTGGAAAGTCGATCGCAACCGGCGGTCCCATCGGGGCGTGCTTTTCACCAGCACCAACCTAGTGATCTCGGAGATATGCAGTGACGAAGCCGATGGGACGTCGTCCTAGGTGATCTCGACAGTCCGGTCACGGCATATGCTCGCGCGATGGATTGGTGGGCCGAGCTTCCCGAGGAGCGTCCGGGACTCGTCGAGTAGAAAGAACTCGCGGGATGACGTGATCGAATCCGTCACTTCCGCTGCACCGCGACCGCCCACGAGTCCGAGCACCAGTCCGCGGTTTCGCGCTCCACCTTGTTGTATGTGATCACGAGCCCGCCGCTTGCCATAACAATGATGCGCAGCGCCGTAGTGAACCGATCATCGCGATCGATGACCACGTTCGACATCACGCTGTCGCCCGCAGCGAAGGTGATGGGGTTGGGCTTGCCGCTGTTTATCGTGATGGAATTCGCGAGCACGGTCACGCGGGCGATGCCGTCCGCCATCTTGCGGATGTGCGCAACCGCTTCCGCCCCGCAGCTACTGTCCTTGTCGGCGGTGAAATCGTGCGGGTCCTCGCCGGGTGTTCGCCAGTACGTGCCCACGAGCTTGGCCGGTGCGGCCAGTGCAGCCTTAGCAGCGGTCGGACCGTCCGCGAGCGCCGTCGACGTCGCGAGCATCGTAGCGAGAACGACGGTCGTCTTGTGCACCCTATTCCCTTTCCATTGGGAGTATCGCCCACCGCGCGCACTGTTGGCTAGTGCACGCCAGGGGCGGTTAGCTCGGCGTGCGGCCCGCACGTGGCAACCGAAGCGACTCCGATCGCCTCGGCGACGTCATTGCTTCTGATTGTCGCTGCCCGCATCTTGCGAGCCTCGTGCATCGCCTGGCTCTTGGTCGTCGCTGCCCGCGTCGTCATCGGAACCGTCCTCGACGGTATCAGGCGTGGTTCGTTGCTCCTGCTTGGGATACGGTCCGTGGAAGTCTCGACCGCGGAGGGGCCGAACGCTTTCCGGCAACTCCGACCATCGCGATGGCGGCACGCGCACGACGAGATACGTTCCATCGTAGCCAGCCACGGGAAGGATTGCGCCAGACGTGACAGTGGTGGTCGCCGCGTCACCGGAGACCGCCGTCGCGGCTCGATCGGCACTGATCTGAAGCCAATGCGCGATGGTGTTCCTATCGGCGACCACCGCATGGGTACCGCCGCGAGCGGCCACATCGCGGAGCGCCTGTTTGCGAACGTACTCTGTCGAAAAGCCGTTGCTGTCCGTTTCCATCGTGCCCAGCAACACCGCCCCGGCGGCGATCAGCTTTGAGATATCCCCCTCGTAGACTTCGATGGCGTGGTGAACCGAGGGCCGATAGCCCTGCGCCGCGCGTGCCGTGTACGGCTTGAATTCGGAGACCGGTCCGTGACACGCGGCGATGATGAATGCGACCGCTACTGCGCCAACGCCGACCGACCTACGCACGCGACCAGGATACACGAGTCCCAGCTCGCTCGCCGGTCAGCGATTCGCTGTTGCGTGCTGTGCAGTCGGAGTGGCGGTTGTAACCAGCAACGTCTGGCTTCCGCGCCCCCGGCGCGCTGAGAAAAGAGCCGACGAGGCTAGCGAGTCTTTCTACAGCGTCGCGGTGGTCGTAGTCGAGGTCATCGGCGCGAAGCTCGACGGGGAAATCTCTGCGCCGGAAGTCGGGATGATCATGATCGACGGATTGATTTCTGCCACGCAGTTGGTGCCACTCTTGATGTAGTACGTCACACCAGGAGTGCCGGCGGCATAGACCTGCGGCCCGACCGTGACTGGACACGTTGTCGTCGAGGGCTGCACCATGACGTACGACGGTACGGTCGCACCGCAGCTGGTAAAGAAGTACGCCCCGGGCGTGGTACACGCCGCGTCGACGTAGGGGCCAGCGGGGGATAGCGAGACCGGGGATAGCGAGGCGGAGGGTGTCGGTAAGCAGCGCGTCACGCCATCTGATGCGAGCTGCGGAGAACACGACTCGCCCCCGCGTGCAGAGTCACTCCATCCGCCGAAGGTCGTTTGCGAGAACATGGCTCCGTCGCCGGTGCTGATCGTGGTCGTCGTGGAGCGCGCCTTGATTCGCGTTCCGCTGGAGTAGGTCGGCCCGTCACTGCCGCTGCCGGGCGCGTCGATAGTGCGTGCGGCATCGCCACCACCGCCACCACCGCCACCGCCACCGCCGCCACCGCCACCATCACCGCGATCGGCGGACGACGACGCCGTGCATGCGGCGAGCACGAGAGCGCAGGACCCCACGATCGCGAGTGTGATTCTCGATGCCATGTCTCACTCCTCCCCGCCGATGAGCTTACGCGCTCGTCGATCCGGCGTTCGGGTAAGGGCGGGGTTCACATGCGCCTTCGTGCGCGTTGGAGCGGCACGCGTCTGCCTAGCCGGCCACCGATTCATTCCTTCCGACGCTAGGCCGAACAAAATTAGACACGCGCGCGGCGGCCCGGCGTGGCGCTGTCGAGTTCCTGGTACGAATCGTCGGGAAGTCGACCGCATGCCGCGCCCCACCAGACCGCGTCCGATGATCCTGTTCGACCGCATCAACAGTTCGGCCGCGGTACTCGTCGCGCTCAACGAGGCACTCGATGCGAAGCCGGAGATCAGCCGAGGCGATGCGCGGTCCCTCATGCGCGCCGCTCGCGCCACGCTCGCCGCGATCGAAACCTGGCGCGCGTGGCATCGCGAGCGCGGTCTGCTGCCGTTCTCGCCCGGCGTGCGAGCGCTCGCGGATAGGTGCGAGGAGATCCTGTGCATGTGCGAGGACGTCGCGCACTCGCAGGATAACTAGCTCTCTCGGGACCCGCCGCGGCCCGCACGTGGTCCGCGGCGTGGTTTCCCTAGGTGAGCAGCCGAACGAGCGGCGCGAACTCGGTCATATGGGCCGCGCCGGCGACCGGATCGGCCCATTGGCCGCCGACCGAGTAGTGACGCTCGCCGTTTGGCGCGGCGTGCTCCACGAGTTCGGTGTTGTCGGCCCGTCGGAGAACGCGAACGGGCTTGGCGTCGAGTGGTAGCGGTGTGATAGCGAAGCGCATCGGCGGATCGTAGCGGAGGCCCATGACGATCTCGCCTGCCCGATCCACCAGCTACCCAACTATCCCGGAGGATCGAGATTGCCGGAATGCCCAAGGTCCCCGATCACCAACAAGTCGCCCGCCGCCAACTCTTCGACGGTTACGTGCTCGCCGCATATGCGATTCCAGGCGAGGACCGCGCGAAGTTCCGGATCCTCAGCGAGAAGGATCAGACCCTCAGCCTTCAGGTCTCGGCCGAGGACGCAACCGCGTTGTGCGCGATGCTGACCAAGGTCTGACGCCTTCTTCACGACCCGGATGTGGCCGACGACTCGTCCCGTGAGCAATAGCGGCCGTACGGTTGAGCTGAAACAGGAGATCAACGATGTGGTTCTACGTCCTTGCCGCGTTGGGGTGGGTCGTTACGATTGGCGGTTTATCGACGATTGAGAGTCGGGTGCGGGCGCGATTTCCGCGCGTCAGAAAGGTGTACCTCGACGTTGGTACATTCGTGATCGCGACGGCGGTTCTCGTTGGGAGTATTGGGCTCTACCGTTCGGGTGTTGCGTCCGCACAACGTACGACCGACGCGGTGACTCGCTACGCGGAGGCAGTTCACATGGATCCCCGCGGGCACACAATCCCTCTCGAAGAGGGTGGCGTCCTGATCCAGCGCGGACCGCTCATCGATACGCTCGACGGAGCCTGGATCGCGACGAAGGACGACATCTTCCCGGCGTGTACGCCGGTGGCCATTGCGAAGTTTGAGAAAGCCGCGACGTCGTGGCCTGACATTCCATGGGGACACTTCGGGCTCGCGTTCTGTGCGGCATGTGCCGGCGACCAGGGCTGGCGGGGACACGCGGAGCGCGCCGCCGAGATACTTCGAGCTACGACGCTGGTCGCCGGCCACGACCCTCACCAGGATGTGGTGCTCAAGAACCTAGAGATCTGGCTCGACACAAAGGGGAACGCCACGCTTCACCATTCAAGCTGTCCGTCGGCGTCAGCTGCTCCACCGCCCGTCGCTGCCACGCCTTCGAAGGCGTCGTGAATTTCCTGGTCCGCCGCTTCGCTCGACTCCTCCCCCGGGATCTCCTCCCAGACACCTAAGCTGGTGATTCCTCACAGCAGGCCTCGCCGAGGCCGCGCAGCTCGTATGCCAAGACTTGACGCAGGGATCTCAAGGCGTACTGTGGATGTGGGCCTAGCCCACGAGGTCACCCAACGGTGGCTGCCCAGGACCCGGTTTAATCGCCGGGTTTTGGTTTTTTCGGCTCCGGATCGGTCGAGTCGCCGACACTCGCAGCGTTCGTCTCAGTCGCAGTCTGGACGTCCCAGCAGCTGTACTTGATTCCGCAGCTGGCGACCTCCCCGGGTGCAAGCTTGCAGTCGATCAGCGCCAGCGCGTTCTTCATCGCTGTATAGGTTCGGTTGTCTGGCTTGTATCCGCCGAGGCAAACAGGCCACAGGGAGAGGTCGGCGATCTGCATGGGCGGCGAGGTCTTGTTCTTGGTTTGGAACTCGTAAAGCGTCTCGGCGAAGTCTTGCGCCGCGAGCGGCGTGTACTTCGCAGACGTGTCCGCGCTGAATGGCTGACCCTTCTCGCGTAGCTCGTTGTAGTAGCCGAGCACGATCCGATCGGTCTTCTTGTCAGCCCTCTCGATGTTGACGCGCAGCCGGCATCCAGCTCGGCGCGCATACTTCACCGACCGCTCGACGACGATCGAAAAGGCGGTCTTGCAGAGCAACCAGCGGTTGTTCCCGTACTTCTCGGCGTACCGACGGTTGTAGCCGGGACGATCGATCACGCACGCGATTGCAGTCAGCTCGGAGCGGGTGACGAGCTTCGTGACGTCCTCGTAGAACTCGGTCAGCTGCTCGGGCAACAAGCGGCGGAGCCACCGGAACCCGTCGGTCTTTCCGCGTATCTCGGACGAGTGTAGTGGCTTCTCCATCCCGAGATGCTTCCACTTTCCGTACAACGCTTCGTGGGCCAAGCGGACTACCGCCTCGTCGGCCTCGCGCACGAGCACTCCGCCTAGGCCGAACCAGTCACAGCCGTGCCCGGGGAGAGGATCGCCCGCCGAGCGGTCAGGGTTGCGCGTCCCTGAGTCGTCGAGGTAGAGATTCAATACGTCGGGCACCGCGCCCGGACGTTAACGCCGCATCTGCGCGTGTGCCACTTGGCAGCCTAGTCGAGCCGAGATGGTAGCTTCGAGCGCGACCAACCTTCTGCTCCTCGTGTTGCGCTCGAAGCTACCATCTCGGTCTGACGGTGCAGAGCCTCGTCGGGAAACGGAACGTGCTCGGATCCGCCGTCGGATGCGCGCCTCAAGCCGTGCCATTCTGTGCCATGGACACTCAGATCAACTGAAACGAACCACTACCAACTGAGAACGCGAATCGCGCAACGGTGTGTGATCGTTGCCAAGCGTGCGATATGGTTTTCGTATCGCGTCGCGCGGTTCGCGGTTGTGGTCCTGGATGTCGCGGGTTCGAGCCCCGTCGTTCGCCCCAGATTTTGCGGATCTAGCCGCCACCTCCCAGAAGCCGCGGACCTCGGCCGCACGGAGTCCAGCCTCGGCGGCGAGCAAGATCAGCGTCGTGTACCGCTGGTCGTGACACGCATCGAGCACCTTCTCGACGTCCTCGGTCGCGACCGCGGCGATCTCGGCGGCCATACCGTCGAGCTTGAACCGCAGCTTTGACTCCTCGCTGGTCGTGTACTTGATGAGCGTGGACAGAACCGCGAGCTGATTGTTCACGGTCTTGACGGCCATCCCGCGATCGAGCTCGCTCTGGGCGTACGTGTCGACGTCGGTCTGCTTCAGGCCATCGATCGTCATGGCGCCGAAGAACGGCAGCAAATGACTGTTGAGGACCCTCCGCTTCTCGCGCCTCTCGCTCGGCTTGTACTTCTCCACGAACGTCTCCGCGTGCTCCTTGATCGTCTTCGGCGCCTCCTTTGTCGTCATCGCCGCCACCAGCGGCTTGCCGAGCACCGCCTCGCTGATCGCGCGGCGCTCGGCTTCCTGCGCGCCAACCCTCGAACGCGGCAGATCGTGATACGGCCCGGGAACACCCGGCGTACCGAAGATCCGTTTGCGCGTTCTATCGGGGAGCTTCACGGTGCCCTGAAAGATCCAGCGACCTGTTCTAATGGGGCTCGCGGTGGTGGTGGCGGCTCAAGGGCCCGCTGAAGTTCTGTGTGTGCTCTTGGGGACAGTGATCCGCCGCCGGCCTCTGTGAGGCGCGTGGTAAGATGAGGTCGTGTCGGTCGTCTCAACACCGTCGGAACGAGCGTCGCTGGTCGTCGACCGGGGACAGCGCGAAATCGCCACCGGACCAATCCGACCGATCCTCGCTCGCGTGATCGAGCGCTGGCATCCGTTGCAGATCTGGTTGTTCGGCAGCCGCGCTCGTAGCGAAGCCAGTGCCGACAGCGACTGGGATCTACTCGCCGTGGTGCCCGATTGTCCCGAGCCTGCCGATTTCGACGACCCGATGACCGTATGGCGCGTGAAACGCCAGCCCGGCGTGCCCTCGGACCTCGTCGTTTACCGCGAGTCCGATTTTGAAGAAGATCGCACCGTCCCGAATACCCTAGCGTACGCAGTGAAGCTGGACGGCGTGCTCATCTATGAGCGCTGACCTGATCATCGCGGCGATGCTGCGGATCGCCAAACAAGACCTTGACGGCGCGCGTCTCTTGAATCGAGCTGGCAACCGGAACGCCTCGTACCTGTCCGAACAGGCCGCAGAAAAGTTGATTCGTGCCGTCTTGACGTCGGAGGGCATTCAGGCCGGCAACCGACACGAGCTCTCTGACATGGTGGACCAGATCCCCGACCAGAACCCGGTGAAGCTAGCGCTGCGCGCGATCGAACATCTCAGCGCGTACGCGACCGCATATCGATATCCATCTCCCCGCGGACGGGTGCGATCGCCTCCCTCGGCGGCCGAGCTCGACGTCGACCTCGCGAAGGTCGACGCCGCTCTCACCGAAGTGGCGAAGCGTTTCGTTGTCGACCTTGCCGAAGACACGCCCGCCGGTAAGCCCGATCCGTTTCGTTGATCAGCCGCTTGCGCGTGGCTTGCACGCGAAGCGAGATGAACCTCGACCAACCAGTACCAAGCAACACGACAGAGCCACGCAACGGTGTGTGATCGTTGGAATGGCGCGAGATGGTTGAAGATCTCGATCACGTGGTCCGTAGGTTGTGGTCCTGGATGTCGGGGTTCGAGCCCCGTCGTTCGCCCCAAAGTCTCAACTGGTTAGTGGCGACCCTCCGGCGGTCGGAATCTCGCTGCCACGTGGCTGCCACGCCGAACACGGAAGCGATCGGCGGCCGCGCATCACTCAGATCTGCGCCACGCACGGCGGCACCGTGATGCCGTCAAACTGGATCGTCGCGCGGACCTCGATCGGTGCGGGATCGCCGGAGACGGTCCAGACGAACACGTCGGACGGGGTGGACGGTCGAGACGCGAATCGCAGTCGGATCGGCGTGTCGAGGCTCGCGCGGCTGCCGGGGGCGAGCTGGAGCTCCCGCGGCTCGACGGGCATGTCGATCATCGGCTCCGAGATCGATCGCTCGACGCCAGCCGCCGTGATGCGCAGCTCGAAGTTCATAAAAGGGTAGGAATAGTGGAGCGTCACCGGCTGCCGCGTGCCGTTGACCACAACAAACCGCAGCGCGAGCTCGTCCGGTCCCTGGCGCTGCACGGTGAGCTCGCACCGGAGCACGGCCTCGGACTTCGCCGCAGGTGTCTCGTTACTCGCGGGTCTCTCGTGGCCACCGATGCAGCCGCACCCAGCGACCGCGAGGCTTGCGAAGATCAGAAATCCGCTAAACCGGCGCATAGCACGACTTAGAACGCGACCATCACGATCGCGGCGCCGGCGAGGGTCAGGTGGACAGACTCTTCGGTGGCCGTGGCAACTCATGAGGCCAGTCCATCTCCGACGGAGGGCGCGTAGACCTCGAGGACCCCGGCAGCTTGGGACGCTTTGTGGAGCATCGTCAACGCTACGGCGCGCCGAGGCGCTGCGCGATCTCGACCAGCCGCGCCTTCTCTTCTCGCTCGAACTCCTTGGCGAGCCGCGCGTAGATCGCGTCGCGCTGCTTCGCGATCGCCTCGAGCCTGCAGGCGACGTAGACCTCGCCCGCGAGCTTGTCGCCGAGGTTCTGGACCTCGGACACCTTGCCGTGTGAGAACGACACCACCGCCAGGCGGTTCGCGGTGCGGTTCGGATCCCGCTTGTCCCACTCGCGCTTGCTGCACGCGGCGGCGCGGGCCTTCGCCTGCTTGTACGCCGCGATGCCCTTGTCGGTGTCGGCCTTTACCAGGAAGTCTTCGTCCTCCCAGATCAGGCGCTGCTGGTCGGGTCGCGGCGCGACGAACGCCGGCATCGTCACCTTGGCCGGGTGCTTCGTCGTCAGCACGTCGGCGATGTGGTTGACGTCGTTGAACCGGCAGTCCTCCAGCAGGCCGTTCGCGTGCGCGATGCGGTTGGCGTCGAACAGCAACAGGGGCTCGCCGGGCACAACCCCGCACGACGTCGCCGGATTCGCGACGCCGTACACGAAGAATGCGGGATCGAGGTTCATGAACAGCTCGTGGGTGAGCAACGCGCTGTCCCGCGTGACGTGGTCCTGCGTCATGTTGAAGAACCCGTATAGCGAGAGCGCGTGGTCCCCCACCGACGCCCCAGGTGGCGGCGCGCCGTAGACGTCGTGAATCGTCGGCACCGTCTTGTTGAGCTCGGTGACGACCACGACCGCGTCTGCGCCCGGATCGCCGATCGCGTCGATCTCGAACGGCTGGTCGGCGTGCACCTCGCCGCTCTCCATCCGCTTCGACATCATGTCGCCGTCGTGGCCCAGGCCGCCGGCCTTGCCGCCGCCGAACAGATGCACCTCGAGGAAATGTCCCGTCGTCGCCGTGATCACGATCGGTTGCCACTGGCCGGCGATGCGCGGCAGCTTGAACCTCGCGGACACCGCGGTCGTCAGGTCATCGCCGAGCGCGACCTCGACGGGGTGTGGCTTTGCCGGCAGCGCGATGTCGAGCCTCACCTGCGCCGGCACGTGCGCGTCGTTGCCCGGCACGCGTGCCCACAGGATGCCGTTGCCGCGGACGTCACCGTCGATCGGATCGAGGCAGCCGTGGCCGACCTGCAGGTACAGATGCATCGCCGGATCGTTGACCTTGAAGCTCCAGCGGCCGTCCTTGAGGACCGAGATCTTCGCGAGCGGGACGTACTTGGCGTCCGCGGGACCACAGAACTCTTCCATGTCGCGAGTCGTGAATGCTCCGGGCACGGCCAGCGGCGTCTGCACCGGCGCGCCGGACACGGGCAGCTCGACCCGGGGCAGCTTCAGGACGATGCCGCGCACGGCGTACTTGTCGGCGGCGGCAGTAGACGCGAGCGCAGCGAGCGCGAGTCCGATGGCGAACGGACGAAACATGTGACCTCCGCCGGCACGCTATCAGAGTCACGAGCGCGGTCGATGTCACACCGGTTACTTGTTCGGCTCAGCATCGAGCGTTGGTCCCAACCCGGTCATCGAACCCGGGGCAACTTCAATTTGATCAGTGGACCGTCGGCCTCTGCGACCACCCGAAGAGGTTCACGGGCAGGGCTTGCACGGCGGGAGGCGCCGCGTGAAATCGGTGGGCTTGCCGCGCGCGTCGACGGCGATCTCGCAGCACTGCTCGAACAGGCTGCGCAGTTGCGCGCGGCCACGCTGCACGCGCGATTTCATTCCGGACACCGAGATGCCGGCCATTTCGGCCGCTTCCTTTGCCGTCCGGCCTTCAAGCTCGACGAGCGTGATCGCTTCGCGATAGGGCGACGGAAGCTGCGACACGAACAGCGAGACGCAACCGGCGAGCGCGGTCGCCGCCTCGCGATCGTTGTCCGACGTCGGTGCGGCCGGCATCTCGTCGAGGTCATCGGTGCCGATCGGGGCGCGTGCGTGCTTGCGGCCCGAATCGGCGATCGCGTTGCGCGCGACCTGGAACATCCACGCCGAGAAGCGATCATCGTCGCGAAGCTCCGGCAGCCCGCGGTGCATGCGCACGAGGACGTCTTGCACGACATCCTCGACCTCGCCCGACGCGACCCGATGCGCGACGAACGGCCGCAGCTTCGCGGCGACGTCAGTCCACGGCACCGCGGCCACCGTCACGCGCAGCAGCCCGGCGCGCAGCAAGCCGCCTTCGGTGCGTTCGGATCGAAGCGGCGCGCCTCGATCGTCGCCGACGCGATGAACTTGCTCGCGCCCGCGAGCCACGAGTCGACGATCTCCGCGCTGCGCGGTGCGATCGTGACCGCGATGTCGACGAAGCCGACGTTCGCGAGCATCTGTTTCACGTCCTCGAGTGGGCTCGCACCTGAAATGCAGCTCGCCAGCGCCGCGGCCTGCGTCTGAAGCTCCGGCGGGATCGGGGCGATCGCGATGACATCGCTGATCGCGAGCCGACCGCCGGGTTTGAGCACGCGGAGCGCCTCGGTGAACACCGCGTGCTTCTCGGGCGACAGGTTGATGACGCAGTTCGACATGATCGCATCGACCGACTGATCGGCGACTGGCAGGTGCTCGATCTCGCCGAGCCGAAACTCGACGTTCGAAGCGGACACCTTGCGCGCGTTGTCGCGTGCGCGCGAGATCATCTCCGGCGTCATGTCGACACCGATCACGCGTCCGGTCGGGCCGACGGCGCGCGCCGCGAGGAAGCAGTCGAAGCCGCCGCCCGAGCCCAGATCGAGCACAGTCTCGCCGGCCTCGAGCGCGGCGATCGCGTTGGGATTGCCGCAGCCGAGCCCGAGGTCTGCGCCCTCGGGAACCGCAGCG
The DNA here is from genome assembly GCA_963848295.1 of uncultured delta proteobacterium. Taxonomy (GTDB): domain Bacteria; phylum Myxococcota_A; class Polyangia; order Haliangiales; family Haliangiaceae; genus JABFXX01. The sequence goes on from CAWKDB010000010.1 coordinate 3,876,027, forward strand.
CGATCGCCGTCGGTGTAGCCGAGCGAGAGCGACTGGTCCGAAGGAACGGCGCCACAGCAGCCGGGCGCGCAGCTACCGCCCTTGGTGGACACGTTCGCGTAGTGCTCGCGGACGATCGTCCGCGTCTTGTCTGCGGTGAGGTCACTCATGGTTCATCTCCTATGCTTGGGGAGACGGGCCTCGGTCCGAAAGGACGCAAGGAATCGGCCGTGGCGACGCCCCAACCCTTGTCACGGATCAAGTCGCTGACGAGCCGGCGAATCTCATCGCGAATTCCGCGCACTTTGCTGACCGACAGACCGTGCGGATCGGGCAGCTTCCAATCCTGGCGTCGTGAATCGGGAATCGTCGGACAGCGCTCGGGGCAGCCAAGCGTAACGAGAAAATTCAGATCGGTGATCATTCGCCCGGTCAGCCCGACTGGCTGTACGTCAGACAGATCGATCCCGACCTCTCGCATCACTTCGATCACGTCGTCGTAGACGTGGTCCGACGGGTCGAGGCCGGCCGCGATTCCGCGAGCTTTCGCCGGATCCGCCAGTTGATTGAAGAATGCGTTCGCGATCTGCGACCGGCCCGCGTTGTGCGTGCATGCGAACAAGACAAGCTGCGCGATCATATCTGCTCCGATGCAATGCGACGAGCGGTGGGATGGAAGTGTCGCTGCGCCCACAGCGACGCGTGAACGAGCGCGAGCATGACAGGCACCTCGACGAGCGGGCCGATCACCGCGGCGAACGCGACACCGCTGTGAATGCCGAACGTCGCGACCGCGACGGCGATCGCAAGCTCGAAGTTGTTCGAAGCCGCCGTGAACGACAGCGTGGCCGACTGCTCGTAGTCCGCGCCGACGCGCTTGCTCAGCAGGAACGACGCCGCGAACATCACGACGAAGTAGATGAGCAGCGGCAGTGCGATCCGCAGGACATCGAGCGGCAGTTGGATGATCGATTCGCCCTTGAGCGAGAACATCACGACGATCGTGAAGAGGAGCGCGACCAAGGTGAGCGGTCCGATGCGCGGAACGAAGCGGGTCGTGTACCACTCGTCGCCCTTCGCACGCCTGAGCACCGTGCGAGTCAGGAACCCGGCGGCGAACGGAACTCCGAGATAGATGCCGACGCTCTTCGCGATCTGCCCCATCGAGACGTCGATGACCGCGCCGTGGAGCCCGAGCCAGCGAGGCAATACGGTCGCGAACAGGTAGGCGTAGATCGGAAAGAACAGAACCTGGAACAGCGAGTTGAACGCGACGAGCCCCGCGCAATACTCGGTGTCGCCCTTCGCGAGCTCGTTCCAGACGATCACCATCGCGATGCATCGCGCGAGACCGATGATGATCAGCCCGAGCATGTAATCCGGGTGATCGGGCAGAAACACGACCGCGAGCGCGAACATCAGCAGCGGGCCGATGACCCAGTTCTGGACGAGCGAGAGCAGGATCACGCGCTTGTTGCGAAAGATCTTGCCGAGTTGCTCGAACCGCACCTTCGTGAACGGCGGGTACATCATCAGGATCAGCCCGACCGCGATCGGGATCGAGGTCGTGCCCACGCTCAGGCGGTCGAGCGCCTTGGGTAAACCCGGTGCGAGGTTTCCCAGCGCGACGCCTAGCGCCATCGCCGCGAAGATCCAGACGGTCAGGTACCGATCGAGGAACGAAAGCTTGCCGGCGATGCGGGACTGCATGACGTCACGCGCGCGACTTGCGCGGCCTCGGCTCGGTCGCGAAGCGATCGAATCCCGGCATCCGGCGCCGGTCGGAGTGCGTGAACGGCACGACGTCGATCGCCTCCAACGGGATCATTTGCAGGCGTCCGGCCCGCAGTTCTTCTTGAGGCGGACGAGGTCGCCGCGGACGGAGCGCTCGGCGCCGAACGTCTTGGTCAGAACCTCGATCACGCTCGTGACCGAGGCGTGTTCCTGGTCGGTGATCCGGTAGTAGACCCACGTGCCGTCGCGTCGGCTGTCGACGATGCCGGCCGCCTTGAGAATGCCGAGCTGGCGCGAGCAGTTCGGTTGGCTCAGGCCGAGCGCCGACTCGAGATGGCACACACAGAGCTCTCCGTGCACGAGCAGCGCCATGATGCGCACGCGCGTCTCGTCACCGAGCGCACGGAAGAACTTGGTCAGAGGCCGAACGTCTTCGAGGTCGGTTGTACTGGCGAGCACGTCATCTCTATATCACAATGTCCGCATGTTGGGAAGGACCCGATGACTGCGAGGAGCGTCTTGTTTCTCTGTGTGGCGAATTCGGCTCGTAGCCAGATGGCAGAAGGTCTTGCGCGGGAGGTGTTGGGTCCGAGCGTCCGCGTGCAGAGTGCCGGTAGCCAACCGTCGTCGGTGAACCGGTTCGCAATCGAGGTCATGCGGGAGATCGGGATCGACATCAGCGCACAGCGCTCGAAGTCGGTCGACACGATCGACGCAGCGTCGGTCGACACGGTAGTCACGCTCTGTGCCGAGGAAGTATGCCCGGTGTTTCTCGGCAACGTGCGCCGGATCCACTGGCCGATCGAGGATGCTACCAGCGCCGATCCGTCGCTCACCCGCGACCAGAACCTCGTCCGGTTCCGCAAGGCCCGCGACGAGATCCGCGCCCGGCTCGAAACGCTCGCGGCGCACAGCTAGTCGCCTCCAACCTCGACGCCTTCGGGCAAAACAAAGTCGCTGCTCGTGCGCGGCAGCATCATGGCGAGCAGTGCGGCGAGCACCGCGAACACCGCAGAAGCCGTCAGACACCCGACGAGCCCGGTCTGCTCGTACATCACGCCGGACAGGACGGTGCCGGCAAGCCGGCCGCCCGCGTTCGCCATGTAGTAGAAGCCGACGTTCATCGTCACCTTGTCGCCGTCGGAGTACGCGAGGATCAGGTACGAATGAACCGCGGAGTTGATCGCGAACACGACGCCGAACAGCCCGAGGCCGACGACGAGTACGATGTCGGCACGAACGCCTTCGTGCACGCCGAGGACGACACCGCCGATCACCAGCGCGAGCAAGAACGCGAGCACCGTCGCCGAGCGGCCCTGCGGCGCGCGGCCGCGGGTGAACCGCTTCAGCAGCATGGGCGTGATCGATTGGATGATGCCGTAGCCGATCACCCACGCCGCGAGGAATCCGCCGACCTCCGTGAACCCCCAGTCGAACTGGGTCGCGAGGAACACGGGTACGCCGACGACGAACCAGATGTCGCGCGCCCCGAACAGGAAGAACCGCGCGGCCGACAGCACGTTCACGCTGCGGTTCTTCGAGAACATGTGACTGAACTTCGCCTTGCCCTTGGCCTTGCCCAGCTCGCGCGGCAGCGACGCGGTCGAGAACGCGAGCGTCAGGAAGATGGCTGCGGCCATCGCGACGAGCGAGCCACGGAAGCCGAGCTGACCGAGGAGCAGGCCGCCCAGGAAGAACCCGACGCCCTTGAGCGCGTTCTTCGAGCCGGTGAGCACCGACACCCACTTGAACAGCGATGACTCGGCGCCCGTCGGCACCAGCACCTTGATCGCGCTCTTCGCGCTCATCTTCGTAAGGTCCTTCGCGATGCCCGACAGCGCTTGCGCCGACATGACATAGGTCACCGACGCGACGCGGCTCCATGTCGGATCGAGTAACGCAAGCATGAGCAGAGCTACGACCTGGAGCGCGAGACCGCCGAGCAGCGTCGCTCGCAAACCGAGCCGCGCGGCGATGAATCCGCCGACCAGGTTCGTGACGACGCCGAAGAGCTCGTAGAACACGAACAGGAACGCCAGCTCGACCGGCGTGTAACCCAGCTTGTAGAAGTGCAAGAGGACGAGCATCCGCAACGCCCCGTCCGTGAGCGTGAAGGCCCAGTACGCCGCGGTGACGAGCGCGTAGTTGCGGATGGCGCTCATCAGGTCAGTGCAAGCTGCGTCCGACCCTGCGCGCCAGCTCCATCATGCGATGGACGTAGCCGATCTCGTTGTCGTACCAGGCGAGGATCTTCACCTGCGTGCCATCGATCACCATCGTCGATGGCGCATCGATGATCGCCGAGTGCGGGTCACCCTTGAAGTCCACGGAGACGAGCGGGCGTTCCTCGTAGGCCATGATGCCTTTGAGCGGACCGTCGGCAGCTGCCTCGAGGAGCTGGTTGACCTCGTCGATCGTCGTCGGCCGATTGACCTCGAACACGCAATCGGTCAGCGAGGCGTTGAGCAGCGGCACGCGCACGGCGATGCCGTTGAGCTTGCCCTTCAGCTCGGGATAGATGAGCGTGATCGCGGTCGCCGAGCCCGTGCTCGTCGGGATGAGCGAGAGGCTGCTCGCGCGGGCGCGGCGCAGATCCTTGTGCGGCGAGTCGATGACGACCTGCGTATTCGTGATGTCGTGGATCGTCGTGATCACGCCGTGCTTGATGCCGAGGCTCTCGTGGATCACCTTGACCACCGGCGCGAGGCAGTTCGTCGTGCACGAGGCCGCGGTGATCAAGTGATGCTTGTCCGGGTCGTAGAGCTTGTCGTTGACGCCGATGACGATATTCAGCGCGCCTTCCTTGACCGGTGCGGCGACGATCACCTTCTTCACGCCGCGCTCGAAGTACGGATCAAGCAGCGCGGTCGTGCGGAACTTGCCCGAGCATTCGAGCACGAGGTCGACGCCGAGCGCTTTCCAGTCGATCTCACCCGGCGCGCTCCGATCGCTGAACGTCACGTTCGTGCCGTCGATCGCGATCGCGTCACCGATCGCCTTGACGTCGTGTTTCCAGCGCCCGTGCACCGAGTCGAACTCCAGCAGGTGCGCCGCCGTCTCGGCACCACCCTTGGTCTCGTTGATGTGAACGAACTCGATGTCCGGCCAGCCCCAAGCCGCCCGCAATGCGAGGCGTCCCATGCGTCCAAAGCCGTTGATGCCGATCCGAGTGCTCACGCTAGATCTCCTTGAGAGCTTGCCACCATCGCGACATTCGCATATTGGTATGTGGAGATGCAACAGCCGATGGCCATTCGCGCGCAGCTTACTGTTGTCGTCATGCTCATCGCTGGTGCCTGTGGCCGAACCGACGATGGGGCGCCAGCTCCGATCGGCCCGCCGGTCCGCGTCGACGGATCGAGCACGGTCTATCTCGTGTCAAAGGTCATGGCCGACGAAGCCGAGAAGCAAGGCCTCGCGAAGGCCGCGGTCAGCGAGTCCGGAACCACCGGCGGCTTCAAGAAACTCTGCGCGGGAGAGATCGATGTCGCGGGCGCATCGCGCCCGATCCAGCAAGTCGAGCTCGATGCGTGCCGCGCGTCCGGGGTCGAATTCATCGAGTTGCCGATCGGCTACGACGGCCTCGCGGTGGTGGTGAACGTCGACGACACGTGGGCGGATCACCTCACGGTCTCGGAGTTGAAGCGGATGTGGGAGCCTGCGGCCACGAAGACGATCACGAACTGGAACCAGATCCGGAGCTCGTTTCCTGATCGCGCGTTGCATCTTTTCGGCCCAGGCGGAGACTCGGGAACCTTCGACTACTTCACGCAGGCGGTCATCGGTACGCAGCGTGCGAGCCGGACCGACTACACGGGCAGCGAAGACGACATGGTGCTCGTTCAGGGTGTCGCGAACGATGCGAACGCGCTCGGCTATTTCGGCTACGCGTACCTGCGCAACGAGCCGAAGCTGCGCGCCGTGCCGATCGACGATGAGGACAAGACGAACGGCGACGGACCGATCGCCCCGTCACCGACGACCGTTGCCAACGGCACGTATCAACCGCTATCGCGGCCAATCTTCATCTACGTCAACGCGAAGTCGATCGCGCGCCCCGAGGTCGATCGATTCGTGTCGTTCTATCTGCGAGCGGCCCGCGAGCTGACGGCGGACGTTGGCTACGTATCGCTGCCGTCGTACACGGATTCGCTCGTCGAGGCTCGCTACACCGCGCGCCGTACGGGAACGATGTTCGCCGGACACACGCCGAGCATCGGCGTGACGATGGACGAGCTACTCGATGTAGAGAAGCGATAGTCGCGATCCCGCGCTGCACTAGACTGAACTGCGACACCACTCGGGTTCGCCCCGAGAATCCGCGGTCCAGACGTTACTGTACGCCGAGCGCCTCTTCCCACGGGGTCGAGAACAGCAGGTAGTCGCCGAAGTCGAACGGGTTCTGCTCGAGCTGCGCGCGCTGGTCGTCGGTGAGCGCCGCGAGGAACCGCTTGTTCTGGTGATCGACATCGTCGAGGAGCTCGCGCGCGAGCTCGACGCCGGCCATCGGCTTGGTCGCCATCGAGATCTCGCCGTCCATCACCGCGGAGACGAGGCGATTCTCGATCGCGCTCGCGGCGTCTTTCGTCGCGCCATCGAGCTCTGCGAGCTGGTGTTGGTCGAGGTGCGCGAGCTGGGCGAAGTCGTCGCGAACGCGCGCGACGCGGGCTCGCTGCGGTGCGATCGCGCGCTGCGCGAACGGCACGACCCGATCGCGATACGCGAGCAGGTCTTCGCCCGGCTGCGGAGCGAACCACATCGCCCAGCCCGGGATCTTGAACCCGTAGAGGTCCATGCCGTCGTTGCTCGCGGCCGGTGCCGCCGCCGAGTCGTCGGCTTGTCCGCGCTCGCCGTTGCTGTTCGAGGTGCGCCACTCGCTCGGGTGCGGCGACTTCGAACAGTCCGCTGCGGGAGACGCCGGGGCATGCTCGCCGCCGCGCGAGCAATCGCGCCAGCCCTGGTAGATGCAGATCGCTCCGAGCAGGATCGCGAGCCGGCGCCAACCGATCGAGGTCATGGTGCCTCCGCCGTGACGGGTGCGGGTGGAGCGGGCGGTGGCGGGACGGTCGACGGTGGAGGAGCAGGCTGAAGCGGCGCGGGTGCGGGTCGCGCGCGGCCGCCGAGATCGAAGCGATACGCGGCGCCGATCCGCACTTGAAACGTCGTGATCGGGCCGCCGAGATCCGATGCGGTCATCACATCGAACGTGATCGGACGCGCCCACAACGTCCACGAGCGCGCGATCGCGTACTCGGCGAGGGCTTCGAAGCGGAACGCCGATCCGGTCGCGCCGGTGAATACCGGATCCTTGAAGCTCACGAACGTCGCGCCCGCCCCGACGCGACCGCCGAAGCTGAACCTGCCGAACCTCGTCATCGCGCTGCCCGAAACCAGGACCGTGCGGTGATACGCGTCGACATTGCTGTAGTTGTCGAAGTCGAGCCACACGCCGGCAGTGCGGCCGATGCCGTACCCGACCGACAGCGATTCGCCGGCGAGCGACGCGACCTGATCGGACCGGCGATTGATCGGCGAGGCGAGGCCGAGCAGCAGCCCGACCTCGAGGCCGTTCGTGATCCCGGTAGGCGGCGGCGCGGCGACGACCGCGACCGCGGCGGGCTGCGGCGCAGCGCCGGTGGATTGCGCGGGCGGTGGCGTCGCGGCGGCGGGTAACGGCGTCGCGGCGGGCTGCGCGGGCGGCGGCGCGGCGTCGGCGGGCTGTGGAGGTTGCGGCGCCGCGGCGGCGGGTTGCGCCGGCGTCGCCGGAGCCGGCTGCGCCTCCGCATGATTCGGCGCGAACAGCGCGATCGCGAACGCTGCGGCGACGCTCGCGAACGCCGCGGCTCGCCGCCTCGCCACGATCGTGACGCCGATCGCGAGCAACACCGCGAGCGAGAAGATCTGACCGCTTGATAGCCCGAGGTAGATGCCGCGACCGGCGTCGCCGCGCACCGCTTCGATCGGCAGCCGGCCGAGCGCATACGCGGCCGCGATGACGAGAAATACTCGGCCCTCACGCGCGCGCACCCAGCGCGATCGCCGCGCGACGAGCGCGAGCCCGACCATGACCAGCCCGAGCAGCGCTTCGTAAAGCTGAGTCGGGTGGACCGGCAACGAATCGGCGCGCCCCGGCGGTAGCAATCCGCTTTGCAAGTGATCGACCCACGCCGGGCTGCCGGCGGGGAACCGCACCGCCCACGGCACCGATGTCACCTTGCCGTAGTCGCAGCCTGCGAGAAAACAGCCGAGTCGCACGAAGCACAGGGCCATCCCGATCGGCGCCGCGGCGAGATCGAGCAGACGCGCGACGGGGATGCGATGCGCGCGACAGACCGCGGCGACCGCCGCGATCCCGGCGAGATATCCCCAGAACGACGTCATCCCGGCCCACCGCAGGTTCACTCGCCCGGTCGCGAACAGCTGCTGGAGCGTATCGATCGCCATCGGGATCACGATCCCGGCGGTCACCGCCGCGAGGTAGCACCACAGCACGATGCTCGCGATCACGCGGCGCTCGATGTCGTGCCGTCTGCCGATCGCGAGCATCAAGAACAAGCACGTGACGCCGGCGAGGCCGACGCACGTGAACCAGCTCGGCGCCAACGCCGACGCGACCCCGCCCGGCATGAACCCTTCGAGCCAATGCACGACATGGGGCCTCATGGCTGGTCCTCGCTCGTCACATCGTTCGTGCGGTCGCGTCGACGCTTCTTGCGCGAGCGGCGCCGGACGAACGCGGCGGCTGGAATCGGCAGGAACCCCCACACGAACGACAGCACGATCGCCATGCTGGCACCGCTGTCGTCTTGCGCGACGCCGCACTGCCCACTGTTGCCGTTGCAGTCGCCGCCGCTGCCGCCGCTGCAATTGTCACAGCCACCGGAGCCGCACGAGCCGCCGCTGCCGCACGAGCCGCCGCTGCCGCACGAGCCGCCGCTGCCGCACGAGCCGCCGCCACCGCCGCAGCTGCCGCCGGAGCTGGTGCCACCACCGCCGCCGCCGCCACCGCAGCTGGTGCCGGAGCTGCTGTTGCCGCCGCTGCAACTGCCACCCGAGCTGCTGCCGGTGTTGGACGAGCACGCATCGCACGTGCCGGTGCACCCGCTCGGTCCGGTACAGCTCGGCGACGCGTCGCAGTTGCTGTTGTTGCTGCACGAGTTGCTGCAGCTCACCGAGGTCGAGCGCGGCGGTTCGGTCGGAGCGACGCCGCCGTCGAGGCCTGGGAACGGATCCTTCGGCGCTCCATAGATCTGCGCGAGGCAGGTATCGAGCGCGGTCGCACAAGGATCGGTCAAGAAGTTCGCGTTGCTCTGGAGCGTGTTGAGCGAATCCGCCGCGGTCGCATCGCGCGGACAGGCCGGCGCGCCGGAGGCGGCGCAGCTGTCGACCGACGAGATCGCGAGGGCGAGGTTGATGCAGATCAGGAAGTAGCCCTGGCCGCCGTTCGCACCCAGCATCGTGCACTCGGCGTTGCCGTCGGTGATGTTCGTGATCGGCTTGCAGCTATTGTCAGCGAGACAACTCGTGCAACGCGCGGTCTGCGCGGCGGCGCATTCTTCGACCGAGCCATAGAAGCTGTAGGGGTTGCCGTCGTCGGCTGCGGCCCCCGCGGGGTCTCGCACGGGCGGTTGCGAGGTCGATCGAGCCGCGGCCGGTGCGGGATCCGAGTGAGTCGAATAGGTCGCGCCGCTCGTGGGGGCGACGCGGGGCTGCTTCGCCGTGACCCCGAGCTCGACCGCCGGTGGGTCGAGCGCGGCGAGCACCACCGGGTTGACGATCAGCTCGCCGGTGTCGTCGATGTACGCTGCGACCACGGGCAAGCGCGAGGCCGGCACGACCACGACCTGGCGATCGTGACCTCCTGCATCGATCGCGAGTGCGGCCAGCACGCCTTCGTCGCGGTCCGGTAGCTCGCGCCACGGGTGGTCGTCCCACGCCGCCGAGATCCGTACGTCGGCGACCGGCGAGACATGATCGATGAGGTTGTGCTTCGTCGTCGCGGCGAGCGGCTCGCTCACCATCGCAGCGCCGCCGGCGAGCGCGACGTGGACCACGGCGAGCGCCTCGCTGTTCGCGCTCGCGAGCTGGACGTCATACGCGGCCAAGCCTTGCGTCACGCTATCGTCGAGCGTCGGCGCGGCGCCGAGTGCGAGCGGTGTCGGCACTGCGGTCTGATCGCAAGCCGCCGCGAGGACCGCTCGCGCCGCCGCGCGCTGCTGAGAGGTCCACTGCGACGCGGTCTCCGGGGCAATCCCGAGCAGGTCTCGCAGATCGAGATCGCCCGGGTCGACGCCGTTGTCACCCGCCGTGCAAGCAGCGAAAACTGCCAATAGGATCGCCACGCGATGCACCCTGTTCATCGCGTTCAGCTTCGTCCGGGCCGCGCAACAACTCAAGAACTTGGCAGACTCTGCCGGATAGGTCTCGGTGATGAAGGCTTCACGAGCCCCCGGCGCAGCGAAGGCGAGCTCCGGCATCGCGAGCGGCTCGTCGCGCGATCGGGATCAAGGCACGGCGAGCGGCCCGGTGACGACCGCCGCGGGATCGGCGCACAGGTGCATCGTCGCGCTCGCGTCGGGTGCAGGCTCGATCTCGGGACCGAGGTCGGCGTCGGTCGACAGCGCCCACAGGCGATCGACACACGGCGGTGTCGTGCGCAGCGCCGGCAGCACGATCGGAAACAGCGTGGTGCCGACCGCGTGGTCGCCGGAGCGCAGCACGGTTCCAGCGGGCAGGTAATCGACCATCTTCGCCGGCGAGGCAGCGCGACCATGACCGCTATAGCCATAACCGCGTCCGACCGAGACCGATTTGACGTCGCCGTCCGCGACCGCGACCGTAAGGTTGCGGCACGGCGCGTGAGCCTGCACGAAAGTCGTGCCGTGGCCGTGCGGTTCGGCTGTCGCGGAGAACAGCGCGGTGCGGACGTGCAGGTGGTCCGGGCCGAGACGCGCGGGCGCATCCCTCACCTCGTAGTTCACCGGCGTGTCGGCGTCGCTGGCTCGTTCGATCGGCGCTTGGAACGCGAGCCCGACCGCGTTGTCCGGTATTGGCAACGTGACAGTATCGCCGGCCAGCGCGACGCGAAAGCCGCCCGCACGGTGTACGACGGCGACGCCAGGCTCGAGCGCGATCCGCGTTCCATCGACGAATTGCTTCGCGAACGGGTGGGCGAGCACGGGAGACAGCTCGTCGCGCCGGACAAAGACCCGGACATGTTCGAGGTCGGATGGCGGCACGAACGTGATCCAGCCGCATTGTTCATCCTCGACTGCTTCGACCTCGAGGAACGCGCCCACGCTCGACACCACGGTCATCGGCGCGGCGGCTCCGAGCGGTCTGGCGTGAGAGGCCAGGCGGCCGAGCGTCACGTAGGGCGCACTCGGCGACGGCTCGAGGTAGAGCCGCGCATCGGCCCAGACCAACACGATGCCGGCGAGCGGCGGCTCGGCGACCGCCGCCGGATGGCTGGGAGCGGTCACCGGATCGGTTCCGCCGGTCCAGCAACCGGCAAGCGCCAGCGCGGCCACCGCTGTCACGTTGCCAATACCGGACAACGCGGTCGGGCTCGCGCTCCGGGCGGCACCCGCCATTACTGTTCCGCGAGTTGCTGCAAGTACGCGAGCAGCTGCGGCTTGATCGCTTGCATCGCTCGCGCGCGATGCGACAGATCGCTCTTCGTGCCGACGCCGGCCTCCGCGAACGTCTGGCCGAGCTCGGGCGAGAAGAACAAAGGGTCGTAGCCGAAGCCGCCGACGCCGCGCGCGCTCGTCAGGATCGTGCCCTCGCACGTGCCGCCGGCGGTGATCAGGCGATCGCCGAGCGGACCAGCGACATCGGCGAACGCGAGCGCGGCACGGAAGCGCGCGGAGCGGCGCTCCGGTGCAACGCCGGCAAGCGCGGCGAGCAGCTTCGCGTTGTTCTCGGCGTCGGTCGCGCTCGCACCGGCGTAGCGCGCGCTGTAAACGCCGGGCGCTCCGTCGAGCGCGTCGACCTCGAGCCCACTGTCGTCGGCGAGCGCGGGCAACCCGGTCGCGCGCGAGACCTCGCGAGCCTTCTTCGCGGCGTTGCCGGCGAACGTGTCGGCGTCCTCGACGACCTCGGGGACCGGGTGCTCGAGCTCGTCGACCGCGACGACCGAAATCCCGGGCAGCAGCGCGCGTAGCTCGACGAGCTTGCCGCGGTTGCGAGTCGCGAACACGAGCGGTCGCGTCATGCGCCGGCGATGGCTCGTTGCGCGGCGACGAGCTGGCGAATCCCGCCGAGCGCGAGATCGAGCATCGCGTCGAGTTGCTTGCGGTCGAAGCTCGCATGCTCCGCGGTGCCTTGGACTTCGATCAGCTTGCCCTCGGCATCGCCGACGACGTTCATGTCGACGTCCGCCTTCGAGTCCTCGACGTAGGGCAAGTCGAGCACGATCTCGCCACCGACGACGCCGACCGACACCGCGGCGACCGGTGGCCGCAGCGCGCGCAGATCCGCGAGCTGGCCGCGGCCGACCAACGTCTTGAGCGCGAGCGCGAGCGCGACCCACGCGCCGGTGATCGAGGCGACGCGCGTGCCGCCGTCGGCCGACAACACGTCGCAGTCGACTGCGATCGTGCGCTCGCCGAGCTTGTCGAGATCGATGGCCGCGCGCAGCGACCGGCCGATCAGCCGCTGGATCTCCTTGCCGCGACCGCCGGGGTCTCGCTTGCTCCGGGTGTGCGTCGAGCGCGGCAGCATCGCGTACTCGGCGGTGAGCCAGCCCTTGCCTTTACCGGCGAGAAACGACGGCACGCCTTGCTCGACGCTCGCGGCGCACAGCACCCAGGTGTCGCCGAGCTTGATCAGCGCGGAGCCTTCGGCGTGCTTCTGATAGTTCGGGATGATTTCTAGCGGGCGGAGTTGGTCGGCGCGTCGGCCGTCGGGGCGCATGGCGCGCAGGCTACCCCGACCGCGGTGCCTGTTGCACCCCTGTTGCAGCCCGCGCGGTGTTGCAGTCGATCTGCGCGGACCGCGCCGCAGAAACACCAGGTTGCGAGCGCGGTGCGGCTGGCACGTCACTTGATATGAGCCGCCACATCCCTCGCAACCCATTCAGGACCGAGTGAGAAGGAAAATTCGATGCGTACCAACCTCATGATCCTCATCCTTGGGCTCGGCCTCACCGCCGGGTGCAGTAAGAAATCCAAAGACGGCGGTAGCGCGCCGAACGCCAAAGAAGCGCCGACCGCTACCGCGCCGACCGGTGCCGCGCCGACTGCTGGCGCGTCCGGCGGTGACATCGATCTCTCGCCCGGCGGCGCCACTTGGAAAGGCTGGCACGCCAAGGGCGACGACGCACAGGTGACCGACGCCGGCACCGGCGACGGCATGATCAACGTGACTTTCAAGACGTTCGGGTTCGCGCTCACACAAGGCGACTTGCACATCTCCGACATGAAGAACGGCGCGAAGGCTGCGGTCGAGGGCTCGAACGGCAAGGTCACGTTCACGACCGACAAGCCAGACGCGCTCGACTACGTCACCGAGCGGGCAAACGCCGACGGTGCACCGATCAAGACCTATGGCTTCGCGATGTACGTCACCGCGAGCGGCAAGAAGATCGGCTGCTCCGCGGTGCTCGACGATCTCGATCAAATCGCGACCGCCAAGGCCGTGTGCCAGTCGGTCCACAAGTAACCACAAGGACATGTCATGACCAAGAACACCTCGTTCCTACTCGCGCTCGCACTCGTCACCATCACCGGCTGCAAGAAATCGGGCGGCGATGGTGCCGCACCGTCGGGCAAAGCCGTCGAGGCCGGCCCGGTGAAGATCGCGAAGCTCGGGCTTCAGATTGATATCGGTGGCGAGACCTCGGTCAGCGATGGCATCGGCGCGAGCTCGCAGATGCTCGCGAGCGACAGCATCGGTGCGCTCAATGTCCAAGCCGCGGACAAGAAGCAGACCATCGACGACGCGAAGTCGGACGCCGCCATGTTCAACCCGAAGAACCTCAAGGCCGAGACGCTGGCCGATGGCTGGGCGCTGACCTACGACAACGTCGGCAGCGCCGGCGCGAACTTCTTCGTCACCGTCCAGCGCGACATCGGCGGCAAGACCTACAATTGTGCGACGACGGCGAACGACGCCGACCACGCGAAGGCGGTCCTCGCCGCGTGCAAGACGCTGCGCAAGTAGCGATGTCGGACTCAGTCGCGGTAACGCGCCGGATCGAGCCCGTAGCGCTTGAGCCAGCGCTGCACTTGCTGGCGAGCGCTGCCGAGCTCGTCCGCGATCCGGCTGACGTTGCCGCGATGTTTGACGAGCAGCGCGACGAGCTCGTCGCGGCGATCGGGGCTCGCCTCGGAGGTCGCCACCGGCCAGCTCGCGGTCGCGATGGCCTCCGGCAAGTGTTGCGGCGCGAGCTCGGCGTCTCCGGCGAGCGCGACCGCGCGATCGATGGTCTGGACGAGCTCGCGGATATTGCGCGGCCACGCGTACGCGAACAGCGCGCGAGCACACGCGGCGGACAGCGCGGTGTTCGCCGGGACGATCTCGGCGAGCACGAGGCCGAGGTCGACTCGACGCTCGTGCAATGCCGGGAGCTCGATCTCGAAACCGGCGAGGCGCGCGAGCAAGTCTTCGCGAAACTTTCCGGCGCGGACGAGCTCGTCGAGATCGCGGTGGCTCGCCGCGACGACGCGAAGGTCGACGCGAACCGCGGTGGTCGCGCCGACCGGGCGGACTTCATGTTCTTCGAGCACGCGGAGCAGCGCGGCTTGCGCGGCCAACGGCAGGTCGCCGATCTCGTCGAGGAACAGCGTGCCGCCGGTCGAGGACTGGACGAGCCCGGCGTGGTCGCCGACCGCGCCCGAGAACGCGCCGCGACGATGCCCGAACAACTCGCTCTCGACGAGCCCTGCCGGCAGTGCGCCGCAGTTGACCGGCACGAACGAACCCGCTCGGCGCGAACCTGCGTGGATCGCCTGGGCGATGCGCTCCTTGCCGCTGCCGGTCGGCCCCGCGATCAGCACGGGCACGTCGGCGGATGCGATCCGGCGGAGATCCGCGAACTGCGCCTCGAGATCTGGATCGAGCGTCGCGAGCAAGTCGGCGGTTGGCGTGGTGACCTCCGCGCGCTTCGGTTCGGACGTACGCAGCAGGAAGAAGCTGCGGCCGATCTCGATGATGTGATGGTCTTGCACGATGCCGCGTGCGCGCTTCGTCCCGTCGATCACCATGCCGTTGCGCGAGCCGGCATCGACCACGACCCAGTGCGCTTGCTCGCGCGCGAATTGGATGTGGACCGACGACAGCCATGGGTCCGGGCTGTCGATCCGCAGCCGACTCTCGGTGCGCCTGGCGTCGAGCGCGGGGCCGCGCCCGATCTCGATCTGGTCGATGCCGTCGAGCGCCCACCGCGTGCCGCCGGGGACGACCCCAGCGGCCAGCGCGAGATAGAGGTGGTCGACCAGCTTGGCGGCCGGGCCCGAGTCAGCTTCAAGCGTCCTGGTCTTCACGCCGGATCTGACTGTAGCGCGGTACAGTGCCGCCGCGATGGCGAACGACGGTCCGGCTGCAAAGACCGACATCTCTGCGGACGGGACGCTCGAGATGCCGGCGGCGGATCGCGGACGGGATTCTGACTTGCCGCACTCGTTCGGCAGGTTCGTGATCGATTCGCGGCTCGGGCAGGGCGGCATGGGCATCGTGTTCGCCGGCCACGACGCGGACCTCGGCCGCCAGGTCGCGATCAAGGTGCTGCGGCCCGAGCTCGGCCACTTGCGCGAGCGGCTGTTGCGCGAGGCGCGTGCGATGGCTCGAGTCGAGCACCCGAACGTCGTACGAGTCTACGAGGTCGGCACCGATGCGGCGAACGTGTTCGTCGCGATGGAGCTGATCGATGGCACGACCCTCGACGAGTGGTTGGGTGAGCCGCGCGGCTGGGAAGCCGTGGTCGCGATGTTCCGCCAAGTCGGCGAGGGTCTGCGCGCCGTGCACCGCGCCGAGCTCGTGCATCGCGACTTCAAGCCGCAGAACGTGCTCGTCGACCGCGCCGGCATCGCGCGCGTCGCCGACTTCGGGCTGGTGCGGCACGAGACCGACGACGCGTCACCGCTCGGCGCGACGCTGACCCAGACCGGCGCGATGATGGGTACTCCGGGCTACATGGCGCCCGAGCAGCAGTTCGGCGGCGAGGTCGACGCGCGCGCCGATCAGTACAGCTTTTGCGTCGCGCTGCGCGAGGCACTCGGCGGCCGACCGTTCGACGAGGCGCGCTGGCGGCTCGTGCCGGCGGGCGTGCGCGATGCGATCGGGCGCGGGCTGTTGTTCGACGCGGCGGACCGCTGGCCGTCGCTCGACGGATTACTCGGTGTGCTCTCCGATCTCGGCCCGGACGCAACGGTCGCAATGGCGACGGTCGATCCACCGCGGCGGCGCCGCCGCCTTGGCGTGGTTATCGCTGGAGCGGCGATCGGCGCCGTGGCGTTGGCCGCGACCGTGATCGCGCTCGCGGCCCGCGGCTCGACGAACAGCGACTCGCGACAGACGCAATCGCTTGCCGCCGTCGCCGCGATCACGCCGACGCGAGACGCCGAAGTTGCGGCCGCCGCGGTGGTGTTACCACCGGCGACCGTGATCGATGGCGTCGCTGCTCCTATCGATGCCGGCGCTGTTCCGGCCGAGCCCGACGGCTCGCTACGCGATCGCGCGCGGCTCGCGCTGATCCGCAAGACGGTGCACGACCTCGGCTACGTCGGGCTCGATCTCGCGCGGCTCGATGCAGCACCCGAGGTGGTCCGGCGCACCCTCGATCAGAAACTTGCGACGGCTCAGGGCGTCGATGCCGCGATCGCGCGCGTCCAGCTCGGCATGACGCTGCGCCGCGGCGGCGATTGCTCGGCGGCAGACGCGGCTTGGAAGAAGGCGGTCGCGGGGCTCGCACGCCACGGCGCGACCGCGATCTGGGTCGCGCGCGGTCACACCGGCTTGGCGCTGTGCGCCCTCGAGCGCGGCGACATGGAGACCGCCGACGACCAGGCGAAGGCGGGCTGGGGACTCGGCGACGGCGACGATCCGGAGCTGCACCTGGTCAGCGCGATCGCGACCTACGAGCTCGACGGCAAAGGGCACGCCGAGTTGTTCGTGAACGACATCATGAGCAGCACCCAGTCCCCAGCGGTGAAGCGGCTGACAGAGCAATGGCTCGCAGGCGTCGGCTGGAAGTTTGTCTCTCTGGACGAGTCGGTCGAGAAGGTCCGCCGCGAAACCGCCGCAGACGCCGCGGCGAAGACAGTTGCGGTTGCGAAGCCCGATGCCGGCATCGGTCACGGTGCCGCTCCGGGCGAAATGCCATTCTCGGTAGCGCCACTGCCGCCGCCCGTGCCGCGAGCAATTCCGCCGAGACTACCCGCGGCGACGGTCGGCGATCCCGGCCATCTCCCGGTGCTGCGCGCGACGATCCGCGACCTCGGGTACATCGGCGTCGACGTCGCGGCGATCGACAAG
The DNA here is from genome assembly GCA_963848295.1 of uncultured delta proteobacterium. Classification (GTDB taxonomy): domain Bacteria; phylum Myxococcota_A; class Polyangia; order Haliangiales; family Haliangiaceae; genus JABFXX01. Next base: position 3,893,217 of record CAWKDB010000010.1, read on the forward strand.
GCTCCGGAACGTAGCCAACGCGAAGCCGAGCAGCGGGTCGCCTCGATGCCGGCCGGCGGGCCGCGAGCGAGCGCCGAGTACGATCTCGCGATGATCATGCGCCGGCGCGGCGACTGCAACCACGCGTTGGTGACGTGGACCGAGGCGTTGGAGGTGTTCGATCACGACAAGCTCGGCAAAGTCCTGGCGGCGCGCTCGCGGTTCGGCATCGCGCTATGCGACCTCGCGGATGGCAACGGTTTCGCTGCGAAGGACATGCTCGGGCGCGCGTGGCTCGATGGTGACCAGCGCCAGATCAAGTTTGCGATGGCGCTCGCAGCCTACGAACGCGGGGAACGCCCGCTCGCGCAAGCGATGATGATCGCCGCCGAGCACGAAGGCGGGACGAACGTGAATGCGGCGCTCAAGACGTGGCTCGCGGGGACGGGGCTCACGTTGATGCCGTGATCCGTGCTGGGGACGCTGTCTCTTTTGTCACCTTGTGGCGCAAGTTGACAAAAGAGACAGCGTCCCCCCCCCAACTCACCAATTCAGTCGTCGCGGAGTAGGCGGCGAGCGGCTTCGCGCACCGCGGCACTGTAGGCAGTTTGCAGTGTCGCGAGCTTGAGCTCCGCCTTGGGCATCACGCGCAAGATGCGCAGGATCTGATCGGCGCCGAGCCGCGGGTTCGTGAGCAGCGCGCGGCGGACCTCGCCGATCTGCAGCCAGCCGCCGTTGTTGACGATCTGCTCGACGAGGATCTTGGGCAGCTGACCCATCCTCGCGATCCGCGCGACCTCGGGCCCGGTGATCCGCGGGTTGCGCAGCAGGCCCTCCCACACCGTCTTGCCGTAGATCCGCTCGAGCACGATCCGCTCGCTCGCCTCGCCGGTGTGCGCCATCTTGACCTGTTGAGCGAGCGTGAGGCCGCGCAATCGCTCGTGGACGTTGAGCGCGATCTTGCGCTCCGCATCCGTCTGCTCCGGCTCGGGCTCCTCGGCCTCGGGCTTCGTCGGCAGCACGATCGCGGCGAGCTCGGCGATCCTCTGCTTGTGCTCGGCGTCGCACTCGAGCTGTAAGCCCGCGCCGTTCGCATCGACGTAGACCACGCGCGCCGGGACGCGCAGCTCGTCGCCCGCGCCGGTGACCACGAGGTCGCAATCGGTGTTGAGCGCGATCGCGGCGCCGGGCACGAACACGCCGCCGGCGACGAGGTCGCGCGCGAGCTCGTGGTGACCCGCGAGATCGAGCATCACGACCGGCCGAGCCATGCTCGACCATTGTACGCGTTACTCGATGAGGATGCGCTGTGCGACCGAGGCGCCGGGACCGCTCGGTGCGTCGTCGAGGTACTGGCGCGCGACCTGCCGGCAGCGATCGTCGATCGCGGCGAGACAGCGGATGCGTAGCCGCAGCCACAAGCCGAGGGCGTACTGGGCACCGCCACGGCGTTCGACGACGCTGTCCAGCGTGTGATCGGCTTCGGCGTCGCGGCCGAGCTTCAAGTGCTGCACGACCGCCATGCTGTAGAGGTTCTCTCGCTTCACGCCGTAGTCGTCACTATGCGCGACGTTGCCGACGTAGAAGCTGATCGCGGCTTGCGGGTCAGTCGTGGGGGCATCGATGACGACGTTGACCGGTACTTGACGAATCGCCGCCTTGAGATCGCCGTACGTCATCGTGTGCGCCGGATCGATCGGCCGCTTCGCCGCGGAGCCGGTCGTCGCGTTGTCGTTCGGCGGATGCGCGCTCGGATGCGCCGCGGGGTCGGGTACCGCCGCATGATGATCGCGCAACGATGGATCGTCGACCTCGATCGGCGAGGTCGGCGTCGGCCCGGCGAGCGCGATCAATCCGCCGGTCGAGCTCCATTCGTTGCCGGCCGCGACCTTCGCGACGTCGCTCGCGCGCTCGACCCGCACGATGCCCTCGGCGACGCGCACGACGACGCGGTTCTTGCCGTCGTACTCGACCGAGAACTTCGTGCCGACGACGACGACGTGGGTATCGCCGGCGTGGACCTCGAATCGTGGGCGACCGTGACGCTTCGCGACTGACAAGCTGACCTTGCCGAGCGCGAGCTCGACCGTGACGCCGCCGTCGGGCCGCACGACCTCGAAGTGCGTCGCGGGATCGCTCGTGATCGTCGCGTCGCCGATGTCGAGCGTCGAGTGCTGCGCGTCGGTCGACACCGCGACGGTGTGCGCGCCGATCGTCACCGGCGTGCTCGCGATGGTCGTCGCGGCACCGGGATGCAGCGCGTAACCGACGACGCCAGCCGCGACCACAGCGAGCGCAGCGGCGGAGAACGCGAACAAGCGACGCGGTGACCGATGCGACAGCTGCGCGCGTTCAGCGGCGCCGGTGACGATGTTGCGTTCGATGCGAACGAGTCGATCGTCGTCGAGTGGCTCGACCGGGATGCGCCCTTGCAACTTCACGTGGCCTCCTGGGTCGAACGCGCCGCGGCTGGATCGAGGAACTCGCCGAGCACCGGGTCGGCCGCCGCCGCGAGCTCGATCTTCTTGCGGGCGCGCCACACCCGCAGCTTCGTCGCAGTCACCGACGACCCGACGAGCTCGGCGACCTCCGACAGCGGGCGGCCATCGATCTCGTGCAACGTGAACGCGAGCCGCGCCGCCGGCGACAATTCTTCGAGCGCCGCGTAGAGCCGCTTGATGCCATCGCGCGCGAGCTGGCGGTTCGCACCGGGCCCTTCGGCTGGCGAAGGTGCGTCAGCGTCCTCGGTCAGGGGATCGGTCTGGACGCGCCGGCCGCGCTGCGACAAGTAGCGATATGCTGCACGCACCGCTACGCGATCGATCCACGTCGCGAGGCTCGCCTCCGCGCGCCAACCGCGCAGCGATTGGAACACCTGGAGAAATGCCTCTTGGAGTAAGTCGTCCATGTCGCGATTGGTGCCGAGCACGCGATACAAGCTCGCGTGGACGCGACCGCGGTGGCGTCGAAACAGCTCGCGCGTAGCGGCGGGCTCGCCGGTCAGACACCGGTCCACCAACAACACGTCATCGACGTACGCCGCAGCCGTCACGCCACTACATCGTGCACGACAACCGGCCCGCGGTTACAGCTCGCGACGTCGGTCGGGCGCTCCGCCGGCCTTCCGGTTGACAAAGTGAACACCGTCCCCAGTTAACGCCCTAATTTCTTTGGCTTTCGCTTCGGCTGGCGGTTGACAGAGTGAACACCGTCCCCGTCGAGCGGACCTGGGCAGATGTCTCGTAGCTTGCACGCCCGACACTCACCCCCAGTCCAAACTTGCTCGTACATGGCCTGGAGCTGGTCGAGCAGCGGGCCGTCGTCGGTGACGATGCCGATCTCGAAGTTGCGGCGGCCGCTGCCTTTGGCGCCGAGGCCGGCACCGGTCCAGTTCGCGCTGCCGAGGTAGACGAGCTCGCCATCGACGATGACGAGCTTCATGTGGACGCGCGGACAGCGGCGCAATGCGAGGCCGCCATCGCCGAGGAGGCGAGGGTGGCGTTGCAGCTCGCGGCGGAATGGGCCGGATGGGAGCTCGGCGTGGAGGATGCGGAGCTCGACGCCGCGGCGCGCGAGCTCGTCGAGTTGAGCGAGCACCGAGACGTAGCGGCCAGAGCCAGAGGACGATCGCATCGTGCGGCGCCGGCCCGGTACCGCACGCGCGTCTTCGACCATCAGCTCTTTCGTGTTCGCGGTCGCGATCCACACGCTGACCTTCGCGGCGAGCACCGCCGCGATCACGCGTTCGTAGTGCGCGCGGCCGGCGACGAGCTCGAGCGCGACTTCGCGCGCCGGCTGGTGAACGTCGAGCGGGCTGGCGTGGCGCTCGCTCACGAAGCGCCGAGGATCGAGGGCGTCGACACGCAGTGTCCGCCGTCGACGACGAGCACGTGACCGCTGACGTAGGCCGCGGCGGGCGAGCGCAGGTAGACCGCGGCGGCGGCGATCTCGTCGATCGTGCCGAATCGACCCACCGGGATCGCCGCGCCGAGCTTGGTCGTGAAGTCGCCCGGTGGCGCGAGCCGGCGCATGCCTTCGGTGTCGCCGATCGGACCCGGTGCGATCGCGCACGCGCGGATTCCGAACCCGCCCCACTCGACCGCGAGGTTGCGCGTCAACGCATCGACGCCGGCCTTCGCCGCGGCGGCGTGCGCTTGCAACGGCGTGCCGTGGTAGTGCAGCGTCGCGCTGATGTTGAGCACGAGGCCGGTGCCGCTCGAGCACAGCGACTCGAACGCGGCCCGTGACGCCAAGAATGTGCCGTTGAGATCGATGTCGATCACGGTGCGAAACGCGTTCGGCGACAGCGACGCAACCGGCGCGAGGAAGTTTCCGGCGGCGCCGTTGACCAGCGTGTCGAGCTTGCCGAACTTCGCGACGCACGCCGCGACCGCGCGCGCGATCGCGTCCGGATCTCGGACATCGGCCGCGACTGCGAGGACCTCGCGCCCGGTCTCGGCGCCGAGCTCGGCGGCGGTCTTGTCGAGCACGTCTTGCTTGCGACTGACGATGCAGACGTCGGCGCCGAACCGCGCGTAGGCATGTGCGATACCGCGGCAGATGCCGGTACCGCCGCCGGTAATCAGCGCGACCCGGCCGGCGAGCACACCGTCGCGAAACACGTCGAGGGGACCAGTCATTCGGGGATCTTGCACGTCCGTGCAGAAATCTGAAACCGCGGGCGAGGGTCGTTGTCTATCTCTGCGAACACCGACGGCGCCGCTGCAATCCCGCAGCGCAGCGACAGGTGTCCGGGCGCGCCGCGCGTCCGGTTTCCACTGGAGTCTTGCCATGCGATCCACTCATTGGGCGCGCTGGGCGACCTGCGCCCTCGCCATCACGATTCTCGCTCCTGTTGCGTTCGCCGATCGCGGCGGCAAGAAGTCGCTGTCGGAGTGCACCGCGTTCGACCAGGCCGACAAGGGCGACTCGCAAGTCGAGTTCACCGTCCACAACAGCTGCACGATCCCGGTCGACTGCTCGATCTCGTGGCGCGTCGTGTGCGCCCCCGAGTCGCGCAAGCGCCGCGCCGTCCACCCCGGCTCGATGAAGCTCGCCCTGACCGAAGCGTCGATGCAGAGCACCGCTGCGTCGGCGTCGGTGTGCGGCGACGACTCGTGGGCGATCGATCAAGTCGTGTGGAACTGCAGCCCGAACAAGGACTGACCGTGAAATCGACGGGTTGCGGGTGCGACCCCGTCCGAGTTGCACATTCAGCACCACGTTAGATCGCCCGAGCCGTTCCCGCGTTTGTACCTGCGAGAACAAGCCCCGAGCTGAAAGCCAGATCGAGTCGGCGCCCGAACAGGCGCCAAGTGCCCGATCTCGCTCACCTCGCGCCTTGGTCTCTCGACTGGTACACGTAGTATAAGGAACCCGGGCTCATGGCCGATAACCTCGACATCGACGCGCTGCTGATCGGCGCCCTCTACGGCGAGCTCACGCCCGCCGACGAGGCCCGGCTGTCAGCGCACCTCGAGTCGCACCCGGCGGACCGCTCGGCGCTCGATGATCTGACCCGCGCTCGGGCCGCTGTCCGCGATAGCCAGATCTTCGCGGCCCAGCTCGAGCCGCCGCAAGCGGTGTCGGCGCGGTTGCTCCAAGAGGCCGCACGCCGGGCGCCGAAACGCGTCACGCGTCGCGACGGCAGCACCGAAACCGAAGGCTGGTTCGCTCGGTTTGTCCGCACGTTCGCCTCGCATCCTGCTGTTGCCGCGGCGGCGATGCTCGTCGTCGTGATCGGCGTCGCCGGTACGATCTACCTCCGCAACGGCGACCCGTACGTCGACAAGGTCGCGCCCGCAGAGTCACGACAGGAGTCGACCGCGGACAGAGCCGGGCCGACCGAGGCCGCGACTGCGCGTCGCGCAACCGACCCGTCTAATCCCGAAGGTGCAACGAAAGTAGCGGATCAGCCGCAGGTGGCAGCGACGGCGCCCACCAACGAGCAAGCCGATAAGCTCGACGCGGAGAAAGCGCAACTCGGTCAGGTCGGCTCGGCGACCGCGTACGACGTGAAGCTCGAGAAGAGTCTCGATGGCCACGGCGGCGCCAAGGGCCGAGCGATCTCGGCCGGGCCGACGGGCACTGTCCAGAAAGATGGGTTCGTCGACCTCGGCGGCCCCACCGGCGGCTCGACAGCTGGCGATGCGTTTCGCCATGCTGCACCGGCGCATGCCGCGAGCGCGAAGCCGGCGCGTGCGCTAGAGGTCGACCACTACGATCCGTCGCCGAAAGAGCTCGGCGATATCGATCGGACGGACGACGCCTCCGCAGCGAAGGCCAACGGGGGTGCGCCGCGCGACGGCGTGCCGCAACGCCAGCAGACCGGCAACGCTGGTGGCCCCGATACCACGGCGCGGTTCGCCAGCGGTGCGACGTTCGACGAAGAGAAGCCGACCACGCCGGCGCCGATCGTGGCGACGCCGCGGGCGAGCGTGAGCGCCGTCGCCTCGGGTGCACCCGCGGCTGCGCCGCCGCCGTCCGCCACCGCGCAGCATGCAGCGATCTCCGCGAAAGCCGCGCCGCCGAAAGCCGCTTACAAGACCGAGACCAAAACGATCGCGAAGAACGAGCCCGGTTCCGGTGGCGCGCCCGCTCAAGCGCCGCGCGCCGACACCAGCAAAGACAAGAAGTCGGCCGACGACGCTCGCGCGCCCGACGCAAAGAAACCCGCGCCGGTCGACGACAAGCTCATCGCGTGGGCGAAGAGCCGCCACGCCGCGGCGCAAGGCCTCGCGAAAGACGGCAAGTGCCAAGACGTCGGGGCGATCATCGCCGATGTCGCGCAGCGCGCACCGGACTACTACAACCAGTTCGTCGCGACCGATCGGTCGTTGAAGCAATGCCAGGCGTATATCGCCGCCGAGCGCGAGAGGAACGCCGACAAGGCGAGCAAGTCGCGCGCGAAGGCTGCGGCTCCCGCCGCCAGCGAAGACATGCACTGAGCGCTCGAAGCCACGGGACGCCGGAACTCTAGGTCCGCGGTCGCAGCCACTGGGCGATCACGGGCGGCGCGACTCGCAGCGCGCTGTCCGAGGGCGGCGGCAGGACCGCGGTCGATTTCGTCGCCCAGAACAACAGCGGCTCGATACCGCGCGCGTGCAAGCGCGGCAACGCCGCCGCGGCCTTCGCCGAATAGACGCCGTCGAGCCGCGGTGCATTCGGCGAGCTGCGCTGCGCGGCGAGCGCGTCAGCGGCGCGCGGTGTCAGCCTGCCGTAACCGGCGCCGAGCTCGCGGCCGTCGACGACCAGCCCGTCGAGCAGTGCGCGCATGCTCGCACCGACTGCGGGACCGCCGAGCTTCTCGATGCGCGCGAGCGTCGCAGCCGCGAGCACGGCGATGCCGAGCTTCGAGGTCACGGGCCACGGCGTCACACGCACGGCATGGACGATCGGCAGCGGCCAGCGCCACATTCCGATCGCGCGCGCGAGCTGCAATCCCGCGAGTAAGCCCGCGGTCGTGCACGTACTGCCGACCGCGACGACGATCCGGACCGGCGGCGGCGCGACCTTCGCCGCGAGCTGTTCGGCGAGCTCGAGCACGGCCGACACCGCGCCGAGCGTCCCGATCGTCGAGGCTCCGCCGGGCGGCATCACGAGCGCGCGCCCGCCGCGGTCGCCGATCAAGCGTTCGCGGGCGGCGACGGCGAGGCCGACGAACGGAATCTCGACGACCGATCGCAACCTCACGATCGCGCACCCGCTCGCGATCAGCGCGCCGGCGTTCTCGATCGCCCACTCGCTCGCAGGCTGCGGAAACACGATCGCCCCGGCATCGAGGCCGATCGCCCGCGCGTGCAGCACCGTCGCGATCGCATGGTTCGATCCGTAGGCGCCGATCGCCCACAGCTTGCGCGCGCCGGCTGCCTGCGCGTGCCCGAGCCACGCTTCGAGCGTGCGGACCTTGTTGCCGCCGTAGCGCCCGCTGGAGTCGCCCTCGCGCTTGACCCACACGGGGGCGCCGCCGAGCGCGACCGGATCGAGCGGCGTCGGCCAGTCTCCGAGCGTCACCCACGGCACGCGCAGCCCCGGCAGATGGCGGGCAAGCGAGCTCAACCGGGCACTACCTAGTGCTTTTCGGGCACGTAGTCGGGCGGCGTGACGCCACCGTCGCCGAACAGGAACGCCTCGCACTGCTCTTTGAGCACGTCATGGGCCTTCTTCTGGGTCAGATCGAGCCGGTACTCGTTCACGATCTTCTTGCTGTGCTCGATCCACTGTTGCCACGCTTCGGCCGAGACCGACTCGTAGATCCGGGCTCCGAGCGCGTCGTTGAACGGCTTGTATGGCAGTCCGGGCAAGGACTGATGGAGCTTCGCGCAGTTGACCATTCGACTCATCGCGCGCATTCGACCACACCCACCTGCATGGAGCAACGGGCAACCCCTGGCGCCAGGGACGGGTCATAGCGCGCGGCCACTGCCCTGCTATGCCGTGCTATCAACGTCCAAAGGCCGGACATGGATGAATCGATCTGGGATTGGATGAACCACGGCTTCGGCTCCATGTGGGTCGTCGTCGGGTTCTCGATGATCGCGTTTGCGGTGGTCCTGGACCGGCTGTTCGCGAGCTGGAAGTTCATTCCGCGCGCCCGTGCGCTCGGCGATGTCGTGACCCGGTGCCTATCGCGCGGCGCGGTCGAAGAGGCGCGGTCGCAGTGTGAGCGATCGAAGTCGCCGATCGCCGACGTGTTCCTGGTGGGGTTCGAGCGGAGTGGCCGCGCGAAGCCCGAGCATGTCGCGACCGCGGTCAATCGCGAACGTCTGCGCGTCAACCAAGATCTGCGCGCGCGGTTGTGGATGCTCGGTACGGTCGGCGCGACCGCTCCGTTCGTCGGCCTGTTCGGCACCGTCGTCGGCATCATGAGCGCGATGCACGGGTTCAAGGGCGACGAGACCGTCAAGTTCAGCGAGGTGTCGGGCCCGATCTCCGGCGCGTTGATCGTCACCGCGGTCGGCATCCTGGTCGCCGTGCTCGCCGTGATCGAGTTCAACTTCTTCAGCCAGCGCGCGAACCGGATCGCGGTCGAGATGAAGCTCCTGACCGACGAGTTCCTCGAGCTCCTGCTCGAGCAGCCGAGCGATGCGCAACCGAGCCGCGGCAAGAAGCGCGACGCGGAGGCAGACGACGCCGAGCCCGTAAAGACGACCAAACGCAAAGGCGACGATGGCGATCGGGAAGCTGCCTGACTCCGACGCCGACGATGTCGGCGAAGGCGAGTCGATCTTTGCGGAGATCAACATCACGCCGCTCACCGACGTGTTCCTCGTGCTCGTCATCATCTTCATGGTGAGCGCGCTCGCGGTCCAGGTCGAGCGCGAGCACGAGAAGCAGCATCAGGTCGACGAGCAAAAGCAGGTCCAGCAGGACCAGAAGTCCGGCCTCAGGATCACGCTACCGTCGGGCAAGGCTCAGGAGATCGATACCTCGAAGACGTCCATCGTCCTCGAGGTCCCGGTCAAAGGCGACGTCGCGATCGGCGGCAAGACGATCGCCGACGGCGACGTCGACAACCTGTTCCAGGCCGCGTTCATTCGCGACAAGAACACGCAGGTCATCTTCAAGGGCGACAAGGCCGCTTCGTACGGACGCGTCGTCAACTTGATGGAGCGCGCGAAGGAAAAGGGCCTGGTCCACGTCGCGATCCAGACCTCCGGCGGTTAGTCGACGAGGCGCAGCCCGGTCGCGAGCGCCGCCTTCACACGCGCGGTCATTCGGTACGACTTGACAACGCTCGGCACGGTTACAACAACACGCCGCCACTCGGCACGCCGGCATCGGGCGGCGGAACCGGAACGACCGCACTGCCTCCGTCGGGCTCGACCGGCAGCGCGGTGCCGAGTGGCACGGGCGTCGTGCCGGTGGTCAACGTCGGCGGCGTGGTCGCCGGCGTCGCGGGCGCGGCGTTCGGCCCGGCCTTGAGCTCGTCGGCGACGCGGCGGACAAACGTCGCCCAGGTCTCGGCGTCGCTGACTTGCAGGGGGTGCTGCGTGGCGGCGGTCTCGAACTGGGTCGCGGCGTCGACCAGCGCCGCGGTGACATCGCGCAGGCGGATCGACGCGCGCCAGTAATCGACGTCGCCGAGCAGGTGCTCGATCTCGTTGCGTTGAGTGCGGCGGCCCGGATCGCGGGCGAGCAGTAGCGCTTGGTGTAGCTCGTCGGAGGCGATATCGAGCGCGCTCGGTGGATCCTTGTCGCTCGTGCGCGCCGGCATCGCGCTGATCGCGCGCGCGGTGAGCAGCGCTTTGGCTTGCTCGACGATCGCGGTGAGATACCACTTGCCGAGCTCGTCCTCGCTTTCGGTCTCGCGCTCGGTGCATTCGGCGTTCGAAGGCAGCGGCACCGGTTTCCATTCGGCGCCGGTCAGCGGATGCGAGCCCCACGGCGGAAACGATCGACCTTGCTCTGCGCGCATGTGATCGGTGGCGCACGTCACGAGGTAGCGCCCCGAGTTCGCCCGGCCGAGGAACACGAGCGCGACGGCGATCAACCCGGCGACGACCGCGAGCGCCGACAGGACGACGGTGCGCCGACCGCGCTGCTCGGCGCGCGCTTGTTCGTCGACCGGCGGCAGGGTTGGCGGCCGGCGCCGAGTCGGCGCGCCCACCGCGGCGGCGATATCGCCCTCCTGATAGGCCGGCGGCAGGATGGGCGCGTCGTCCGGCGACATCGGCGGCGGCATCGGCGGAGCGCCATACGCGGCGATCGGGTCATAGCCGGGGGGCGGCGCGAGCTCGTGCGGCTCGTGTCCGTGCTCGTCCGACCGTCGCTGCGACTCCTCGATGGGCGGTTGCGGCGGCCCGCTGTCGTCTCCGCCGTCGGTGCTCACGGCGCAACCTCGACGCGGTTACGGCCTCGATCCTTCGCGCTGTACATCGCGACATCAGCGCGCTCGATCAGATCGGGCATCGTCTCGCCTTCGTGCCATTGTGCGATGCCGACCGAGATCCGCAAGATCAGCGCGACCCCGTCGCCGACATCGAACGCGCGCTCGCACACGCGCTGGCGCATGCGCTCGCCGATCTCCCAGGCGCGTCCGGCGTCGGCCTTCGGCAGCACGACGAGGAACTCTTCGCCGCCGTAGCGCACGAGCAGGTCGCCGCCGCGGATCGCCCCGCGCAACCGGCGCGCGATCTCAGATAACACGACGTCGCCAGTACCGTGACCATGCTGATCGTTGACCGCCTTGAAATGGTCGACATCGACGAGCGCGACCGACAGCGGCCGATCGCGATCGATCGCGGCTTCGATCTCCGACGGCAACCGCTGGTGCAGGAACTCGCGGTTGAACGCGCCGGTCAGCGGGTCGGTCACCGCGACGCGATGCAGACGCACGTTCTCGATATCGAGCGCGATCGTCGTCGCGATGAACTTGACGAGCTCGAGATCGTCGGCGTGAAATGCGTCTGGCGTCTCGGACGTCGCGGTCACGACGCCGACGCGTTCACCGCGCGAGATCAGCGGCACGCACAGCATCGACGCGATCGGCGTCTGATTCGCGGGCAGCACGACGTAGCGCGCATCCTTCGCGACATCGTGGATCAGCGCCGCTTCGCCCCGTTCGACGACCCAGCCGGCGACGCCTTCGCCGATCGCGAACGATAGCGTGTGCATCCGCTCGGTGCGCAGGCCGTAGGCGGCCTTCGCGAGCAAGCGCTTGCGATCGGCATCGAGCAACATCACCGAGCACGCCTTCGCGCCGATCAGCTGGCACACGAGCTCGGCGATCCGCGACAACAGGATCCCCGGATCGAGGTCGGAGCCGACGAGCTTACCGATCTCGAACAGCACTGCAGGCAATCGCGCGAGCTGCTCGGGGGTCATAGATCAGACGTCGACTACATACCCGATGTACGGCAGGTTGCGATACTGCTGCGCGATATCGAGGCCATAGCCGACCACATACTTGTTCGGGATCGTGAACCCCAGGTAGTCGATCTCGACCTCGCGCTCGGCGCGCTCCGGCTTGTGGAGTAGCGACGCGAGCTTGATCGACGCCGGCCGGCGGGTCTCGAGGTTCTGCAACAGATAGTGCACGGTGTGGCCGGTGTCGACGATGTCCTCGACGACGATCACGTGCTTGCCCTCGATCGGCCGCGACAAGTCTTGCGTGATCCGGACGATACCCGACGAGATCGTGGCGTCCCCGTACGACGAAATCCCGATGAAATCGACGAACACCGGGAGCGCGATGTGACGCACCAGATCTGCCAGAAAGATCACCGAGCCCTTGAGCACGCCGATCACGACGATGTCGGCCGCGCCGGCGAGCTGCTTGTAGTCCGCGGTCATCTGCGCGCCCAGCTCGGCGACGCGGGCCGCGATCTTGTCGGCGGAAATCAGCTCGGCAAACGGCTCGGTGGAGCGATTCCAGGCGGGGGGCGAGGCCATGGGGCCGAATGTACATGAAGGCGACGACCGCGTTCGATCGGGGTACAATGGATCGAATGGTCGTATCGGGCCACGAAGTCGACCCCGCGATCGGCGCGTTGCTCGGCGAGACCACGACGGAGATCGATGTCGCCCGCAAGAACCGGGTGTTCTGTAATCGCAATCTCCGGATGGACTCGATCGAGATGATCGGGTTCGACATGGATTACACGCTCGCGCTGTACCACCAGGACAAGCTCGAGCAGCTGTCGATCGCGCTGACCCTCCAGAAGATGGTCGCGAACCACGGCTATCCGGAAGCGATCCGGGGCCTCGTCTACGACTCGCGTTGGGCGATCCGCGGCCTGATGGTCGATCGCGAGCTCGGCAACGTGTTCAAGATGGACCGCCACGCGCACGTCGGCCGCTGCTACCACGGGTTGCGCGAGCTCGATCCCGAAGAGCGCAAGCACATCTATCGCCACGAGAAGATCAACCTGTCGGCGGATCGCTTCGAGTGGATCGACACGCTGTTCGGCCTGCCCGAGGCGGTGATGTACACGACGCTCGTCGATTGGTACGACCGCCAAGGCGGGACTGCCAACTACGACAAGCTGTTCGGCGATATCCGCCGTTCGATCGACGAGGCGCACCGCGACGACACGCTGAAGTCGGTGATCAAGGCGGACCTCGCGGCGTTCATCGTCAAGGATCCGTTGCTCGGCGAGACGCTTCACAAGTTCCGCAGCTCGGGCAAGAAGCTGTTCGTGCTCACGAACTCGGCATGGGACTACACGAGCGTCGTGATGAGCTACTTGCTCGACGGCGAGCGCAAGGCCTACCCGTCGTGGCGCAACTACTTCGACATCGTGATCGTCGGCGGCGCGAAGCCGGCGTTCTTCAACGAGCAGCGGCCGTTCGTCGTGATCGATCCGGTGACCGGCGCGCCTCCCGAGCCGAACGGCCACAACGGAGAGATCAAGCACCTGTCGCGCGACAAGGTCTATCAAGGCGGAAATGTCGTCGCGTTCGAGCAGATGACCGGCCTCAGGGGCGAGCAGGTGCTCTACATCGGCGATCACATCTACGGCGACATCCTGCGCCTGCGGAAGCAGCACATGTGGCGCACCGCGATGGTGCTGCAAGAGCTCGAGCGCGAGATGTCGGTCAGCGATCGGCTCGAAGCGCAGATCGAGGACCTCGCGTTGCTCGATCGCCGTCATCGCAACCTCGAGTCCGAGATCGACTACCAGACCCTGCGGCTCAAGAAGTTGCAGCGCCTGCTCGACGAGCCGACGACGACGCCGGCGCTGCACGTTCGGCTCGACGACGAGCGCAAGCAGACGCGCGATAGCCTCGAGTCGCTGCGGGATCGCGCGCAGATGATGGACGTCGAGGTCGACTCGCTCGAGATCCGGATCGATCGCGCGTACAACCCGCACTGGGGCAGCTGCCTGCGCGAGGGCAACGAGAACTCGCGGTTCGGCGAGCAGGTCAACGACTACGCCGATCTCTACACGTCGCGCGTGTCGAACTTCAGCCCGTACTCGCCGCTGCGGTACTTCCGCGCGCCGCGCCGGCCGATGCCACACGAGATCTAGATCGGCGCCTGATTCTCACAACGGGCGGATCACCGAGATCTCACCGCGCGTCCCGCCGAGCACGTCAAGCCGCTCGGGGACGGTGGAGTAGCCCGACGGCGTGCCAACGACGAGGTCGTCGCCGCCGGGGCCGTCGATCAACGCACCGACGAATTCGACGAGGATCGGCATCCCGAGCGTGTCGCTGGCCGGATTCGTCAGCACCTGCGTCACGCCGGTGTCGAGGCCGGCGGAGGTGCCGACGTGGACCTCGGCGACGCTCGGCGAGCCGTCGCAATGATGCACACCCGTGCCGGTGCCATCGTGCACGCCGTCGATCTCGAGCAACACGTCGTCGAAGCCATCGCCGTCGAGGTCACCGCCGCCGATCAGCCAGCCTTGGCGCGGAAAGTTGTCGTACCCAGGCCCGTCGCCGTTCGAGCAACCGGGAACGACGTCGACCGGCAGCGTCCATGGCGCGGCTACGCGCAATGTGCTGCTGCCGTACGCGATCACGATCTGCGCGGGCTGGATCCCCTGGAGGTATCCGCCGCCCTCGAGGTACGTAAACGTGTAGCCCGACGCGCGGAAGCTCCCTACATCGGCGAGGCCGTCGCCGTCGACGTCACCGAGCCCGACGACCTGATCGGTGAAAGGCAGTCGCGCGATCGTGCGCTGGTACGGATTCGTGCGAGCGCCGGCGAACACGTCGGCGTGGTGGAGCTGGCCGCTGACGACTCGGTCGACCGGATCGAGCGACTGGACCTCGAGCGCGAGATCGGGGAAGCCATCGCCATCGACATCGCCGACCGGTACGAGCACGTTGCCGGCAGCGGGCGAGAACGGTTGTTCGTCGTCGGGAACGGCAAACTGGACCACCTCGGGTGCGCCGACCCCGCTCGGACTGCCGTGCAGGATGTCGAGCTCGATGCCGGTGAAGTACGCGATCGTGCCGCCTTCGTCACCGACCGTAACTCGCGGAGGCAGGGTCAGCTGCACGCCGAGATCGGCGAAGCCATCACCGTCGACGTCGCCGAGCGAGAGCAAGCCGACAAGCGTCTCGCCGGTCGGGATCGTGAAAGCGACCGTCTGGACGAGCTGGAGGTTGCTGTCGAGATCGAGCTGATAGCGCATCAGGTTGATCGGGTTGACCCCGAGCTGCTGCACGGTGACAACCTCGTCGCGGCCGTCGCCGTCGAGATCGAGCACCGGCGTCGCGTACGTGCCGAACGCGTAGTCGGAACCTTCGACACTGGCCGTCTTGCCGCTCGCGAGCTCGAGCTCGAGGACTTGCGCCGACGAGTACTGCGACGCCGGCTCGACGCGGAGGATGTCTACCCTGCCATCGCGATCGAAGTCCGGCTCGAGGCCGAGCGGCTGGATCGTCGGCGCCGCGCCGCCGTTCGAGAAGATCACGCGCGTGGTCGTGTGGTCCGCGCCGATCACTTCGTGACCGTCCGGCTGTTGCGAGCGGCCATAGCCGCGCACGAAGTACGCGCCGCGCACGAGCGGGTACGGGAGCGGCGCGCCGGCGGTACCCGTTAGCAGCGCGGTGACCTCCGAGCACTCGAGGTCGCGGCAGATCTTGACGAGGCTGTCGCTGGCCGCAGGCGACGAGGTCCACGCGACGACCGGGAGGCCCGACGTGCGCGCGCCCGAGATTGGCGATTGCAGGGTCGGAGCGCCGGGCTCCGCGATGCAGGTCTCGACCACGGTGTCGCACACCGTGCCGACGTCGCATCCGCCAGGGCATGTGCGGTTGCGGTCCGAGTCCGGATCGCTGTCGGCGCCGTCGGCCTTGCCGCCGCTGGGCGGTAGCTGCGTCTGCGATGCGGCCGAGCAGCCGAGCGCGGACAGCAGCACGGCGCAGATGAGGTCAGTTCGCTTCATGGCGGCAGCCATATAGAGGCCCCGGACTGCCAAGCTCAACGACGGGTTTGTAACGAGTCCGCTACCGCGAGCTTTGCGACAGTGATCACTAAACGGTTACTGGCATTGTCACTGATGTTGTAGCCTCGCTCGCGTGCGTACCTGGTGGCTCGTCGCGGTGCTGATCGCGTGCGGCGACGCGGGGCGAGCGAAAGACTGCGACCAGCTCGCGGCGATGCTAAAGCCCGTGGGCGAGATGCCACCTCGCTACGACGAGTGGTCAGAGCTCGGCACGCACGATTGGCAGAATCCCGATGTACGCGCCACGGTGCACCAGTTTGTTGCGCCGTTTCGAATCGCACAATCCGGGCGCGACCCGATGGCGCGGTCTTTGTTCCCGACGGTTCGCACCTCGTTCGCGGGGATCGACTTCGGCTGGACGCTCTATACGCCTTACACGGTGGCTCCGCGCAATGACGCGTTCTCCTATCGTCGACGACCCGGTCGGTTCGCCGCGCTGCGTTCGGTGTGTCCGGCGATCTCGAGCGACTGAGTTACTTGATCACGAGCGAGCTCGCGATCGCGGCGCACGCGCTCCGCGATGTCGCGCCTTCGGGACCGACGCAGTTCAGCTGGTACATCCGCGCTTGCTCGGCGACGATGAGATACCAGCCGTACAAGCGGCGATGGTCCGCGGTGGTGACTTCGAAGACCTGAGTAGCTCGGCCTGCGAGCATTCCGGTCTCGTTCTTCGCGACCTTGCCACCGGCGGCGTCGGCGAGCGTCTGCGGCACGGACGCCAACGTGCCCGCAATCTCGGGCGGGATCGCGCCGTCCTCGACCGTGGCGATCGCAAACTGCACGTCGACCGGACTCCCCGGCATCACCGCCTGCGCGTTGAACACCTCGACACCGCTCTGCGACATCATCTCGCCGGTGATCGTCGGCTTCTGCGGCAGCGTGATCGTCACGTGGCCACTGCCGTCGCTGACCACGAACGCGCCGGCTGTTTCGGTCACGTTCAGCGAACCATGCTTGCGAACATCGCCGTCGCTCGTCGCCGGGGCCTTGACCTCGACTGCGATCGGTGTCGGTTCCGACTTCTTGCACGCGGCGACGATGCAGAGCACGAGTACGAGCCGGTTCATGGCGGGCACTGTCTCACGGCGCCGGCGGGCGCGGCAGCTCGAGCGGGGCGGTGACGCCGAGCCACTTCGCGAGCATCGGCGCGATCTGCGTCGTCGGAATCTCGCCGGTCGGTGCGGTCGGCGCGGGATGGTTCGCGCGCTTGCCCGGCGGCACGACGAGCACCGGGACGAGGCGATCGTAGTCGTGCAGCGAGCCGTGCGCCGTCGCGAGTGGGGCATCGTCACTCTCGGTGATCCAGCCCTTCGCCGGCATGTAGAACAAGTCGCCGCTGCGCTCGGGATCGAACGAGTTGCACAGTGCTCGCGCATCGCCGGTGCGCGTCTCGCAATGGCCTTCGTACGGCGCGGTGCGATCGACCTTCTCGAGGCCGGGGAATGCGCGCAACGCGAACACGACGCGCCGCATCGCCGCGTCGAGCTCGCCCTTCGGCTGCGCGAGCATCGCCTTCGAGAAGTAGATGTTCGGGAAGTGTGCGTTGTCGATCCACGTGCCCGGGCCGAGCACCGCCGACGCCGCATCGTTCGCCGCCTTCTGGATCTCGCTGTACTTGATCCGACCGCCGCCGAGGCGCTCGGGCATCGGGCTCGCGCCGTGATCGCTCGTCACGATCATCCCCCACGCGCCGGCGCCGACCGCGCGATCGAGCTCGCCGAGGAATTGCCCGAGCCGCGCGTCGAGGCGGAGGTCGCCGTCCCAGGTCTCCCACGACTCTTGCCCCCACGCGTGGCCGATGAAGTCGTGCGCCGACAGGCTGACGATGAGCAGATCGGGCGAGCGATGCGTGCCGAGGTGCTCGCCGGCGATCGCGGCGAGCGCGGTGTCGAACACGAGGTCGTTGCCGGCGGGCGCCGCGAAGATCGCGTCGTTGGGGTCCTTCGTCGCGCCGAGGTCGTGCGGGAACGTCGTGCCGAGCCCTCGGTCGCCGACCTCGCCGGGTTGGTCGTCGGGCACGCCCGACAGCTCCGCGAGATGCGCGGGATCGAGCGGCGTCCAGACCTCGTGCGTGCGCGCCGCGATCGGATGGCTCCGGTCGAGCTCGGCGAGCCATGCCGGCGGCTGTTGGCTCGTCATCTCGCCGGTCTTCGAGTCGTACCAGACCGCGAGCCCGCTGTGGCCGAGCGCCAGGATCGCGGCGCGATCTTTGAGGCTGATCGCGACCGCTTTCGCGCCGGTGTGCGCCGCCGCGATCGAATCGCCGAGCCCCGGCACGCGCAGCCACACCGCGCTCGTCGAGCCGTCCTCGGCTTCGGCCGCCTTGAGCGAGCGCCCGAGATCGCGATGCCACCACTCGTTCGAGACGATACCGCTGATCGAGGTCGGCGCGCCGGTGCCGAGCAACGCGTGCCCGGGCGCGGTCAGCGTCGCGGCGGTCGGATTGCGACCGACGAGCCACTCCCCGGCATCGAGCAAGCGATCGAAACCGCCGCCGTGCAGCGCGGGTCGCTTCGCTTCGAACGACCACTCCGGCCACTGATCGACGACGACGAGCACGACGAGCTTGGTGCCGGCGGCCGGCTTCGGATGGCTCGGTGCCGAGCAGGCGACGACCAGCATCGCCAGGAGCGCGCGCTGCATCGTCGGCATCTAGTGCCACAACGACGACAAGAGGTCGACGAGCGCTCCGCCCGAGCCGTACGACGACACCCGTGGATCGATCGAGACTTGCAGCTTGTCCGCGCGCGCCTCGTCGCGTTCGCGGCGGATCTGATCGCGCATGCGCTCGAGGTCCTTGCGCTGCGCCTCTTCGAGCCCGCCCTGCATGACGAACTCGATGATCACCGGTAGCTCGCCGGCATCGAAGTACGTGCCGTGAGCGCGACAGACGTCGACGATCACGCCGGTGCCCGCCGCGAACAGCTTGCGATTCATGATCTGCGCGCAGATCGGACACTTCACGTACATCTTGTCCGCCGGGCGCGTCATCGAGACCTCGTGCTTCGGGATCGCACCGAGCAGCGCGTCGGCGCGAGACTGCGCGCGATCGAAGATCACGCGCTTGATCGCGGTCTGATCGAGGAACAGCCCGAGGCACTGGCCGCACTCGTCGATCACGATGTCGGCGACGAGCCGCGCGCGCAGCGCGGTCGTGCAGCGCGGGCACGGCCGATCCTTGAGCGTCTCGCCGACCGCCGCGACATCGAGCTCGGACCCGCACTCCGGGCAATGTTTGTGGCCCGCGAACACGCGCGACATGCAACGCGGGCACGCCTTGAGCAACAGCTCTTCGTTGCAGTACTGGCACTTCGATGCGGTCGGCGACACGCCGCCGCCGCAATGCGGGCACATCAACAGGCCGGCTTGCTTCGGCTCGTGCAGCGTCATCATCGTGCCGCATCGGCAGCGGAACTGCTGGCCGTCTTGGTGACCGGTGACGTCGTACCGGGTGTCGCACGAGGGGCACGCGAGGATCATCGCGGCGATGATAGCGCGATCGGGACCACGCGCTCGAATGCCACGTAGCGAGAACTGCGCGCGCGAGCGAGCGCTTGCTCGTACAGGGTGCGTTGCGCGCCGGGGAGCTCGCCGGCGAGCCGGGCTTCGTAGAGGTGCTCGTAGTAGTCGTCGGGGTGGACCTCGACGGTGATTCGCGCGGCGGTCGCCTCGGCTGTCCGGCCGCCGGACCAGGCGCGCGCCATCGCGACATGCTCGCCCGGAGGGATCCGGGTATCGGCGCGCTCGTGCCAGCGGCCATCGAAGTAGACGTCGCGGCCGATCCGTAGCGAGTCCGCCGCGCCGGCGATCGCGGCGCCCGTGCAATCGACGAGCGCGATCCTCAGCCAGACCGCGGGAGTCGGCGTGGTCGGCAAGTCATGACCGGCGCCGATGTTCTCGAGCTCGGCGAGGACGGTGACGCGGTCGCTAGCCGGGACCCGCGCCCGGCCAGCAGCGCCGCCGAATGGCGGTGCGGTTAGATCGCTGCGATGCGCGCTCGCGGTCAGCTTCGCGCCCTGGCGGAACGTGGTCGGATCGTGAATGCCGAGCCAGGTGTGCTCGCGGTTCGGCATGTGGCAGCTCTGGCACTCGATGCCGCGCGGCATGTACGGACCTTCGAGCCACTCGCGATAGGTGTCGAGCAACGGCCGGCCGGCCACCGCGGTGCGCGCCGGCAGCTGGTGACACGGCATGCAGAAGTCGGCGCGCTCGTAGATCGTCTGCTCGACGCGCGGATAGCCCGGCGCCGCGAGCAACGTCGGCGACAGGTTCGGCGGGCCGTGCCGGACCCAGCCTCGAACGTGACACGCCGCGCACGTCGCGCCCTCGGTCGCGAGCTCGAGGTCGGCGCGCTGTTCGGCCAGCGGCGTGTGGCAACGCGGGCAGGTCTCGGGCTCGTCGCGCAGCCCGTGCGCGACCTGCGCCGAAAATCCCGGCGATGCGGCGGCGGCGTGCAGCGACGGCTGCCACTCGCGCACTTGCTTCGCGTGACAGCGGCCGCATTGGCGAGCTGACAATGACGCCTCGGCCGGCGCGAGCTGAGCCAACGGCGGACCTTGCGCCGGGATCGCGGCGGGGAACAGCTGCGCACCGTCGCCCGCCGCCGGGTAGACGCCGACGATCGAGGTGTCGCTGGCGATCGCGCGACTCGGCAACGCGCGGTGATCCGCGGTCGCGCCCGCGCCGAGCGCGAGCACGTGATCGGCGAGCGACCAGACATCGTCGGGCTTGACCACGCCGTCGAACGCCGGCATCTGCGTGCCGCTGAGCCCGGTCAGGATGCTCATCGCGACCGCGGCGCGCTCGGCGCCCGGCGCGTGCGGGCGGTGGATCGGCTCGACCGCGAGGTCGTACGGCGGGATCGCGTAGGCCTTCGCGCTCGGACCATCGCCGCGGCCGTGCTCGCCGTGGCACGCCTCGCACAACTGCGTCCACAGCTGCGCGCCGCGGCCCGGATCTCCCGGCCGCGATGGCCCGAGCGCGATCGCGGCGCTCGCTGCGAACGGCTTCGGCGCGAAGGCCCTGACGACATCGATCGCGCGATCGATCTGCCAGGCCGTGAGTATGTCGCCGAACGCGGGCATCGACGTGCCGTCGGCACCCCAGCGCACGGTCGCTCGCAGGTCGTCCTCGAGCGGATCTTGGCCGACTGGCGTCGACCGCCACTTGAACTGGCCATCGGTGAAGGCGCGCGGCGGACGCTGCGTGAACGCGGCGCCGGGGCCACGGCCATCGCCGGCTTCGCCGTGGCACGCGGCACAACGCGTGAGATAGATCGACCAACCTGGCAACGCCTGCGGATCGCCGGCGGCGCGCGCGGCCGGCGCGATCGCGATCGTCGCGGCAACTGTTACAGCGACGCAAAACCGCACGAGGACCAGGCTGCAACAAACCCGAGGGCCATGCTATCTCCCGCCGCATGATCCGCACGAAGATCCTTGGCCTGGGCAGCTACGTGCCGGACCGGATCGTGCCGAACGAGGAGCTCCATTCCTCGATGATCAGCACGTCCGACAGGCGACGCAGCAAACCGAAACCAGCGACGCCTGATCTTCACGCTATGAATATCGTCGACATGGTCAAGGACGCCACCCGTGATACGCTGGATGAGATGGCCGGCGCACGTGTGGTCCACTGGAATGGCAAGGATGTTCCCGATGAGCTACGCGAGCTGCCGGCGGGCGCCTACCTCCTCGAGCCAGTGGATCGATCCCCGCCGCTGACCGCCGAAGAAGAGGATGGGCTGCGAGCGGCGATGGCATCGCTTCGCGCCGACACGGGCCGCACCGTCGATCAGGTACGGCAGAGCATCGACACGATCCTCCGCCGGTGACGATCTACTTCTCGCCGGAGGCGGAGGATGACCTCGCTGGCGTCATCGGCTATCTCGAAGCGGAATCCGATCGCGGCGGCCGAGCTCGGACGCCGAATCTTCGAGATCATCGACAAGCTCGCACGTGGCGATTCGATGGACCTGAGCAGGCGCTGACGACGGGTGAGGTCGTGCATAGCTGGCCGGTACCCCCGCTACGCATCTACTACCAACGACACGTCGACACGTTCTGGGTATTGCGGATCTATCATCAGGCACAGCCTCCCATCACTCGGTGAGCGTCTGAGTCGTCGACCGGTGTCCAAGGCACTGAACGCAAGCTCTCCGAGCTCGAAGCGCAAGGATGATCACGAGCACGAGCGCGCCACTCGGATCGCCGCCGGCATCGCAGCAACCGCCGGTCGCGTGAGGTGCGATGCAACTCGCGGTCGGCGCGACCGCCGCGCGTTCGCCGGGCACGAGCGCGTGCAGCGTGCCGTCGTAGCTCGCCGCGACCAGCCAATCGCCGCTTACCGCCATGCTCGCGAGCACCGGCGCGCCGAGCGAGGTCCGCCATAGCTCCTGGCCGTCGCCGAGATCGAGCGCGACGAGCGCGCCGTCGGTCGCCGCGGTCCATACGATGCTGCCGGTGACGAGCGGCGACGCTTCGAACCCGGCCTCGTGCGCACCGCGATAGTGCGTCGCGCGCAAGATGCTCGGGCCGGCGGCATGGCGCCACAGCTCGGCGCCGGTCGACGCATCGAGCGCGACCAGGTCGCGATACAGCGTCGGCACGACGAGCACGCCGCGCGCGTACGCCGGCGCGCCGACGATCGCGTTGCCCCAGCCGAACCCCGCGCGATCGAGCTTGGTCTTCCACCGGATCGCGCCGGTGTCGAGATCGAGCGCGAGCACGCGGTCGGCCGCGTTCGCGATGAACGCGGTGTGGCCGACGATCACCGGCGCGGCGTTGATCGCGACGACGTCTTCGCCGCGCAACCGCCACAGCTCGCGTCCGGTCAGCCGATCCCACGCGACGAGCCCGCCGTACGTGCGCTCGAAGATGCCGAGCACGACGCCATCGCCGACCGCGAGCGCTGCGAGTGACTGGCCGTAGCTGCCTTCGGGCACCGGATCGACCGTCCAGCGCGGCGTGCCGGTCGCCGCGTCGATCACCGCGACCTGGCGCTGGTGGCCGACGATCACGTCATCGCCATCGACGGTCGGCGGCGAGAACACCGCGCCCGCCTCGATCCACACGTCGCTCGACAGGTCGTAGCGCCAGCGCACCGCGCCCGTCGCCGCATCGAGCGCGACGACCACGCCGTCGCTCTGCGCCGCGATCACGAGGTCGTGCCACACCGCGACGCCGCCGCGGATCGGCGCCGGTGCGCGATAGCGCCAGCGCACGTCGCCGGTCGCGAGCTCGAACGCGGTCACGCCGCCGGTGTCGCCGTCGCCGAGGTCGGTCGCGACCGCATAGACCGCGCCGTTGCTGATCGCGGGCGCCGCTTGCAGGGCATGGCCGCCGATCGCGGCGACCCAGCGCGTGACGAGCGGCGGCGGCAGGTCCTGCGTGCGCGCGCCGGTGTGCGCGGCGTTGCCGCCGAGCTGCGGCCAATCGCTACCGGTGCGCGGCGGCGCGGCCGGCGTGCACACCTCGAACGTCGTCATCGTCGAGACGTGCTCGCCGGTCCGGCTCTTCGCCTCGATCTCGACCTCGTGGCCACCCGGTGCGAGCGGCGGCAGCGTCAGCCGCCACGTCCAGCCACCGGCCCAGCGCATCGCGGTCGGCGTCCCGCAATCGATCCGCGCGGTCACGTCGCGTTGATCGGCGTCGAGCTCGGCCGCGACGAGCAGCTCGGTCGCGCCGCACTGCCCACTCGCCGGCGCGATCACCGACACGAACGGCGCGTCGACGACGGTCCGGTGCTCGGACGTCAACTTGCCGCCGGCGATCGTCACGACGCGATAGCCCGCGGGCGTGAAGTCCAACCCGCCCATCAGCAGCGGCTCGGTCGTGAGCTCGATCAGGCCGTCGTGATCGACCGCGCGATTCGTGTGGGTGTGACCGCTCAGCACGTAGTCGACGCCAAGCGCGCGCAGCTGCGCCGTGATCGCCTCGGTCGGCGGCGCGTGGGTCAGCGCGACGATCGGCATGCCCTTCGCGACGTGCGCGAGCTCGCCGCGCAAGAACGCGTTCACGTCATCGGGCGTCATCGCCATGTTCCACACGATGAAGTGCACACCGCCGACATCGAAGCTGTAGTTGTCTGGACCGTGCGCCGCGGTCCACGTCGCGCCGTCATCGTACCAATCGTGATTGCCGGGCACCGGCACGAACGGTACGCCGAGCCCGTCGAGCGCCTGCGCGACCAGCGCGTGCTCGCTCGCCTTGCCGCCCTGGGTGAGGTCGCCGAGGATCGTGAAGAACGCGGGTGGCGGCTCGAGCGCGGTCGCCTCGCGCGCGATCGCGGCGAGCTCGCCGGCGTCCCAGAACTCTTGCGCCGCCGAGATGTGGCTGTCCGACGCGACGACAAAGCGCAGCGGCCGATCGATCGGCGCGGCGAGCCGATGCAACGCGATGGCGACGGTCGCGGCCTTGCCGTCGTACGCCGCCCACGCCGGACCGGGCACGAACCCATCGGGCACGCGCGCCCAGATCGTCTCGGGGCCATCGACCTCGAGCGTGAACGCGCCGTCGCGGTCCGCGGTCGCGAACCGATCGATGCCGGCCGCGACCACGACATCGGCGACGCCGGGCTCGCCGGGCTGACGCACGCCATCGCCGTTCGCGTCATCGAACACGACGCCTTGGACCGTCGCCGCGCCGGCTGGTGCCGCGATCGCAACGAGAGCCAGGACGGTGAGACGCACGCTCACGAGGATAGTGGATCGACGGTACGGTATAAGCGAGTGCGTGGCATCCACCTCGGCCGTGCGCTCGTGATCGGCCGGGCCGCGTTCACGCGCATGTGGGCCGCGCCCGGTCGCTGGTCGCGGTTGCTGCTCGCCGGGGCGTGCCTGCTGATCGTCAGCATGTACTGCACGAACAGCGACATGAACCACGATCCCGATTCGCCGCGCGGCGACGGCACGTATCGGCCGGTGCTCGCACGAGGCGACGGTCACATGATGTACCTGATGGCGCGCTCGACCGCGCTCGACCTCGACTGGAACTTCGACAACGACCTGAAGCGCTTCGGCGATCCGTGGTTCGAGCCGCGCACGAAGACCGGGCGCAAAGCGATCGTGCACCCGATCGGGCCGGCGCTCGCGTGGACGCCGTTGATCTGGATCGCCGAGGCCGGCGCGGTCGTCGCGAACGTGTTCGGCGCGGACATCGCGCTGCATGGCTATACGTTGTGGCACCAGCGCTTCGTATTTCTGTCGAGCGCGTTGTTCGCGTGCGGGACCGTGCTGCTCGGCGCATGGCTCGCGCGGCGACTCGGCGCCGGGCGATGGGCCGCGGCCTACGCGGCGGTCGCGATCCTGCTCGGCACGTCGTTGACGTACTACGCGACCTACATGCCGAGCTACGCGCACGCGATGGACGCCGCGGCGAGCGCCGGGTTCTTGGCCTATTGGGCCGCGACGATCGGGCGGCGCGATCGCCGGCGGTGGCTGGCGCTAGGCGTGCTGCTCGGGGTCGCGGCGCTGATCCGCGTGCAAGAGCTCGCGCTCGGCGTCGTCGTCGCGCTCGAGATCGCGGTCGAAGTGGTGCGCGCACGGCGCGACCGACGAGTCGCGCTCGCGTGGATCGCCGGCGGTGCGCTCGCGCTCGGCGTGGCGATCGTCGTGTTCATCCCGCAGCTCGTCGAGTGGCACGTCGTGTTCGGGGATGCCACGGCGCTGCCGCAAGGCGCCGCGTACACCCGGCCGGGCTCGCCGATGGTCCTCGAGCTGCTGTTCTCGGCGCGCAACGGCTGGTTGGTCTCGACGCCGATCGCCTATGCCGCGTTGATCGGGATCGCGCTCGTGCCGAAGCGAGCGCGGTTCGTCGCCGTCGCCCTCGGTCTCGCGGTCGCGATCCAGATCTATCTCGACAGCACGATCCTCGATTGGTGGGGCGGCTCGTCGTTCGGGCAACGCCGGCTGTGCAACGTCACGCTGCCGCTCGTCGTCGGGCTCGCTGCCTTGCTCGCGCGGCTCCGTGGGTTCGTCGCTCGTTGGCCGCGGATCCCGCGCGGCGTGTGGCATGCGCTGGCCGCCCTCGGTCTCGGCAGTTGCGTCACATGGAACCTCGCGCGGGTCGGCGAGCTGCGTGCTGGCAAGGCGGCGTCGTCGGAGCTCGTGCCGACCTGTTGTGGTCGGATCGCGCGCTGGCTGCGCCCCGCGATCGAAGCGGTCTACGACCGGATCGGCAACCCGTTCGAGCTCCCGGCGAGCGCGCTCTACGCGCTTCGCCACGGCGTCGAGCTCCAGCGCTGGGACCACGCGGTCGGCAGGTATCCGCTCGTGCCCGCGTTCGGCGACGTTCGCGGCGATCGGCTCGCGGGCGTCCGAGGCAAGTGGTCGTTCGGCAGCGCCGCGATCAAACCATTCTTGCTCGACGGGTGGTCGACGGCGGTGACCGCCGATCGAACGTTCCGCTACACGCTCGCGCCGGTCGCGACCGCGGTGATCCCGAACCTGATGCCAAACGATCAGCGCTGGACACTGTGGCTCGCCGCCGCCGGTAGCCACGACGTGACTATCAGCTACGACGATGAGACGGTCGCGCATGCCGCGCTCGGGACCGGCTGGACCGCCGTCCAGTTCGATCTACGCGCGCCGGCGGTGGGCGATCACGAGCTGTCGATCGAGGCGACGCCGGCGGCGGTCGCTCCTGGCTGGCCGGATCCGCATGCGCCGGTCGGCGTCGCGGTCGGCGACCTCGAGCTCGTGCTGCGCTAACGGAAGGCCACGGTGAACGCCTCGAACGCGCCTCCCGAGTAGATCCAATCGGCGCCGTAGGATCCGGGATCGCCGGGGACGTAGTAGGCGATATCGCCGAACATCGTGTCGTCGAAGCTCGTGAACGGGCTGGTCGCCTCGATCCCTGCGACAGGGCCGCACGTGGCGACGCCCGAGACGACGACATCGCCGAGCATCGCGTCGACGGCTGGAGCCGTGGCGCTCGGCATCGAGTCCTCCGAGGCCGTGGCCGCGTCGGCCGGGAACTTGCTCGTCACGTCGGCGATCTCGAGCACGAACACATCGAACGGCATCACGCTCGACAACGTGACCTCGACGGATCGAGCACCCGCCGATGCGTCGCCGACCACATGGAGCGATGTCGTCGATAGGCATCCATCAGCGTGAACCAACTGAATCATGAGTGGATCCCCGGCGTCGGTTTGCACCGTCACCGCCGGCACGGCAAGGTTTGCGTACGTCACGCCAACTACCAACAGCTCGCCGCCCTGCGTCGTCGGGATCTCGACCGACGCGGTCTTCGCGGTCAGCCGACCCGATGCCGCGGTCCTGACGCGAGTCCCGGGGTCGCCGCCTCCAAGGACGCCGAGGGTTCCATCCGGATCTCCCGGCGAGCTCGTACACGCCGCACACGCCACCAACCCAAGGACGAGCCGCATCGGCGAAGCTTATCGCACGGCAACGGCCTGCTCCACTTGCATCCCGTCGCGTCGCAGGCGCATCTAATCACCATGGCGCGACCGCACGTGGTCATCATCGGCGGCGGGTTCGGCGGGCTGACCGCTGCACGCGCGCTGGCGAAGGCCGACGTCGACGTCACGCTGATCGATCGCCGCAACCATCACCTGTTTCAGCCGTTGCTCTATCAGGTCGCGACCGCGGCGCTCAACGCGGCCGACATCGCGTATCCGATCCGCGCGGTGCTCGCGAAGCAGCGCAACGCGAACGTGTTGCTCGCCGAGGCGCGCGAGATCGACGTCGCGACTCACACGGTGACGCTCGACGCCGGCACGCTGCACTACGACTTCCTCGTGCTCGCGACCGGCGCGACGCACTCGTATTTCGGCAATCCGCAGTGGGCGCCGCGCGCGCCCGGGCTCAAGTCGATCGAGGATGCGCTCGAGATCCGCCGGCGGATCTTCCTCGCGTATGAAGCGGCGGAGCGCGAGACCGATCCGGAGCTCCAGCGCGAATGGCTGACGTTCGCGGTCGTCGGCGGCGGGCCGACCGGCGTCGAGCTCGCCGGCGCGCTCGGCGAGATCGGGCTCACGACGCTCGCGCATGACTTTCGCCGCATCGACCCGACCTCGGTGCGCGTCGTGCTGTGCGAAGGCAACGCGCGCGTGCTCGGCACGTATCCCGAGAAGCTGTCGGCCGCGGCGAAGCGATCGCTCGAGAAGCGCCACGTCGAGGTCCGGCTCGACACGCTGGTCACCGCGATCGACGAGCGCGGGCTCACGGTCAAGTCCGGCGAGCGAATCGGCGCGCGCACCGTGTTGTGGGCGGCAGGCGTCGCGGCGTCGCCGCTCGGCGCGAGCCTCGGCGTCGCGCGCGATCGCGCGGGCCGGGTCGTCGTCGAGCCCGACTTATCGATCCCCGGTCATCCCGAGGTGTTCGTGATCGGCGATCTCGCGAAGATGATCTCGGACGGCGCCGAGGTGCCGGGCGTCGCGCAAGGTGCGCTGCAAGGCGGCAAGCACGTCGCGAAGATCATCGCGGGCGGCAAGCGCACGCCGTTTCACTATCACGACAAGGGCAACCTCGCGACGATCGGACGCGCCGATGCGGTGGTAGCGACCAAGCATGTCGCGCGATCCGGTTTGCTCGCCTGGTTGCTGTGGTGGGTCGTTCACATCACGTTCCTCGTGGGGTTTCGCAATCGCGTGTTCGTGATGATCCAGTGGGCGTGGTCGTGGCTGACATTCCAGCGCGGCGCCCGGCTGATCACGGGCCCGATCGGCGTGCTGCCCGCGATCAGCGAGGCGAAACCGGAAGCTGGCAAGCGCGCATCGGGGTAGCACCTCGTCGCTCGACGGGTTCACCACGACGGCTTCGCGCGGCTGCCTTGCGAGGGTGCCTCGGACCCGCTCCGGCGACGGCGCTGGCGCTGGAGGTTCCGGCGTCTTCGCGGAGCGACGCCGCTGCGCGGCGATCGCGCTGCGCGCGAGTCGGCGTGTTGACCGCGTGGCCTTGCGTCTCTTCGCGCGCGTGCCGTAGTCGCTCTCCGAGGCATCCCTCGCGGCGACGCCGCGCTCAGCGACGAGATCGCGAACGAAGGGGCGAAGAACGGAGTTGTGATGAGAACTCTCGAGCGTTCCGCGGTCTCGGCAACGCGCGGCGAGGCGCGGCGCGGCGGGGCTACGCGAGCGCGACGAGGTCTTCGAACGCGGCGTAGTAGCCGCGGCGAAACGCGGTGACGGTCGCCGCGCCGGCGCTCGCGCGATGCGTGACCAGGTTGCGCACCGCCGCGAGCGTGTGCAGGCGATGCGCGAGCGCGACCGTCTTGTCGGCGGACTTGCCGCCGAGCTTCATGAGGTTGCGAAAGCCACTCGACGGATGATCGACCGCGAACAGCACCATCAGCCGCGCCCACTCGGTGATCGACAGCGGCGAGTCGAGGCGCTTGCGGCGATGTTCGGTCAGCTCGCGCACCGCGTTCGGGATCGAGCGCAGCGGGATGTCGACCTTCGCGCTGCCGACCTCGATCGGATCTTTCCACTTCGGCTCGAGCCAGCGCTGGAATCCGGGCCAGCTCGCACCGATCACGCGATCGACGTAGTCGAACAGCGTCGCCGGCTCGCGCTGGAGCCCCGCCATCCGCGGCCCGAGCCACGCGTGCACGTAGTTCTCGAGCACCTTCATCCACAGCGTGATCGGCGGCGATAGATCGGCCTCGGTGGGCGTGCTCTGGAACAACGACTCGGCGGTGCGCAAGCTCTTCACGATCTCGGCGAACCCGCCCAGCTTGACGAGCTGCGCGAACGCGGGGAACGCGGCGATGATCTCGGCGTCGACGTCGAGCCCCGGTGCAGCGTCGCCGTGCGGCAGCGTCGCGAGCTTGAGCCGGACCAGCGGTTCGAACGCCGGGTCGTCGCCGCCGAGGTGCGCGAGCGCGGCGTCGATCGCGGGGGCGAGCTGGTCGGCGTGCGCGCGCGGCACCGTGATCGCGGCGGCGAGCTCGCCGCGCGTCGTCGGGTCGCCATCGCCGGCGACGAACCCGAGCACGAGCGCGAGCGCCTCGGGCGTCGCGAGCCGGACCAGCCCGGCGGCGGCGCGTTCGCGCACGGCCGGATCGTCGTCGCGGATCGCGGCGAGCAACGCCGCCTCGGTCGTCGCGTCGCCGAACGCGGTGAGCCGGCCGAGCGCTCCGATCGCGGCACCGCGCACCGCCGGCGAGTCGTCGCGAGCAAGCGCGACGAGCGAGCTCGGCGGCACCGCGCCGGCGAGCAAGCCCGCGAGCTCGGCACCGGCCTCGCGCTCGCGCGGATCGGCGAGCGTCAGCAGCTGGCCAGCGCGCCCGGACAACGACGCGAGCGCGGCGGCCTCGGGCGCAGCCGCGAGTAACGCGTTCGACGCGGCTCCGAGCACGCGCGGATCGTCTTCGCGCCGCATCGCCGCGATCATGTCCGCTGGCGCGACGCGCAGCTCGCCGAGTGCGACGTAGCACGCGAGGCGCAGGTCGGGTGGCGACGTCGCCGCGACGAGCTTGGCGAGCTGAGGTGCGAGCTGATCGAGCCCGAGGTTGCCCGCGACGTACGACGCGCGCCGCCGGACTCCGAGGTCGGCGTCGTCGAGCATCGGCGCGACGATCCGCGCGATCGTTGTCGCGTCGCCGTGCGTGCGCCGCGCGAGCTGCAGTGCCCACAACACCGCGCCGCGGATCGCCGGCTCGGCGCTGGCTGCGAGACCGCCGATCCGATCGATCAGCTCGGTGCTCTGCGCGAACGCACCCATCGCCTGCACCGCGGCGGCCCGGGTCGCGACATCGGCGGTCGCTTGGTGCGCGACCTTCGCGAGCGCGTCGCGCTCCCACGGTTGATCCGCTTCGATCGATCCGATCGCGCGCGCCCGGACGATCGGATCGAGCGCAGGGCGCTCCGCGAGCTCGAGCAGATAACGCGTCACTTCCGGCTCGCGGAGCTCACCGAGGATCTGGACGACGCCGGCCGCGTCCTCTCCGAGCAGGATCTCCGCCTGCTCGATGACCTCCGCGACCGCGAGCGTACGCAAGCGGCGGGCGAGGATCGCGCGCACGGCGCGATCCGCTTCGCTGAGCGCGACGAGGAAGCGCTCGCCCGCGTCGCGATCGCGCTCGGCCTTGAGCGCGCGTGACGCCAGGTTCGCGGCGATGCGGATCTCGGCGTCTTCGTGCCGGGCGAGCCGGCGCAGCACCGGCAAGACCTCGAGCGCGCCGAGCTCGGCGAGGTAGCGCACCGCCGCGATCTGGAGCTCGGGCTCGAGCTCGCCGTCGACGATCGCGATCGCCGCTGCGCGCGCCACCGGCGAGCGAATCTCGGTGAGCGCGGTCAGCGCGATCGCCGCCTCGATCGGATCGCCGCCGACGTACGACACGAGGCGCTCGGCCGCGCTCATCGCGCCCATCCGGCCGAGCGCGGCGATCGCGGCACGGCGCAGCGCGGGCGGTGCGCCATCGCTGACGAACCCGGCGACCGCCTCTTCGAGCGCTGGAAACCCGAGGCCGCCCGCGGCTTGCAGCGCGGCGACCGCGATCGTCGGATCGCGATCGGAGATCCGCCGGTGCACGAACGGCAGCAGCCAGATGTTGCGGAAGCCGCGGCCCATCGCCGCGACCACGCCGCGCCGATCCGCGGCCGTATCCGCGACCCGCGCGGCCTCGAGCAACGCGAACGCCGCGCGCTCCGCCGCGTCCCAGTCGGCACCGAGCGCGCGCCCCGCGAGATCGCCGAGCAGCCCGCAGGCCTCGAGCCGCGCGGTCCGAGTCGCCGCCTCGACCGCCGCGAAGGCGAGCTGATCGACGACCGCGCCCGGGCTCGCCTGGCCGCGCTCGAGCCGGGCCCGCAACGCGCGTGCGCTGTCTTCACCCATGGGCGAAGCCTAACCGGTACAGTTGCCGGGTGGAGCGCTTCACCATGCCGATCGTCGCCGCCGCCGATGACATCGATGACCTGAATCACGTGTCGAACCTGGTCTACGTGCGCTGGGTGCTCGACGTCGCGATGGCGCACTCGCGGTCGAAGGGCTGGGACCATCCGCAGTATCGGGCGCTCGGCGCGGTCTGGGTCGTGCGCCGGCACGAGATCGATTACGTCCAGCAAGTCATGCTCGGCGACGAGCTGGTCGCGACGACGTGGGTCGACCTGTGGCGCGCCGCCTCGTGCGTGCGCAAGACCGAGCTGACGCGCGATGGTCAGATCGTGGCGCGCGGCTCGACGCTGTGGGCGTTGATCTCGTTCGAGACCGGTCGGCCGACGCGGATCACCGCCGATCTCAAGACCGCTTTCATCGACGGTCATCCGAAATGATCTATCGCGACCAGGGCCTGGCTTGCCCCGGTTGCGGCGATCCGCTGCGCGAGTTCGCCGATCGGCTCGTGTGCGACGCGTGCGGCGGCATGTTGATCCGCGTCGAGGACTTCGCGCGTGCGCTCGCGGGCGTCGGCGGGCTCGAGCTCCGCGTCGTCCCGGATTCCGTGACCCAGCGCGCGTGTCCGCGCTGCGCGACGCTGTTGCGATCGTGTCGCGTGTTCGCCGGCGCCGACTCGATCGATGAAGACATCCTGGGCTGCGTGCATCACGGCCTGTGGTTCGCCGGCGGCATGCTCGAGTCGGTGTTCGAGCAACGCGGCCGTGCAGCGCATCGCGGCGCCGGCACGACCCGTGGCTTCAATCGCGGCGGTTTCGCGAGCGCGAGCGACAGCCTCGGCATTCGCAAGTGGTGGGACAAGCCGCGGCCCACCCGACACACGCCGTTCGAGAGCTCGCTCGTCGGGCATCTGCTCGCGTGTCCGACATGCCGCGACCCGCTCTCACTGCAAGGCATGCTGTGGAAGTGCCGCGACCACGGCGTGTTCGTCGAGAACGCCGCGCTCGCCGCGCTGATCATGGAGATGGCGCAGCAGCCGTGGGACGTGCCGCCGGTCGTGGGCAAGCTCGGCGAGCGCTGTTGCCCGGCGTGCTCGGAGCTGTTCGTCGTCGAAGACTTCGAGGGTGTGCGCGTCGATCGCTGCGCCGCGCACGGCTTCTGGTTCGAGCCGTCGACGCTCGAAGCGGCGCTCGCGCACGCCGGCGCCGCGGCGCGCCCCGAACCCAGCTGGCTGCGCCGGTTCTTCGGCTAGGTCTTCTGCGTTAGGTCAGGCTTCGAGCGCGACCGTGATCGCCCTGGCGAGCGCGGCGGGCTGCTCGAGCGTCGGGTCGTGGCCGCAGTCTGCGATCAGCGCGCGATGCGCGCCGGGCAACGACCGCGCGAGCTGCGCGTAGGCGGTATCGTCGGCGCCGGCGAGCCACGCGATGCGATGCGCGAGCGCCGGCAGCGCGGGGCGATAGTCCGGCATCGCGCCGGTGCCCATGACCTCGAGACAACGCGCGAGCTGCTCGGGATCGAGCGCGAGCCGCCGAGCGCGCCGTGCGGCGAGTTGGTCCGCGGCGACTCGGCGCTGGCTCGCGAACAACGGCTGCGCGGTCCACGCGTCGGCGAACTCGGCGATCCCGCGCGCGCGCAGCCCCGCGGCCCAGCGGGCGTCGTTCGCGATCCGCGCCGGGCGCTCGCCACCAGCGATCCCCGGGTTGCAGCCGATCAGCACCGCCCGCAAGCTCGCACCCGCGGCGAGCACTCCGAGCGCGACCCGCGCACCGAACGAGTAGCCGACGACCGCGTCGCAGCCGACCAGCGCGTCGTTCACCACGGCGAGATTGTCGGCCCAGGTCGCGCGCACCGGGCCACCGCCGTGGCCGGGCAGCGCGATCGCGCGCGCTTCGATCGCGGCGGGCAGGCGAGCGATGACCGCATCCCAAGCGGACGGATCGCCGGCGAAGCCGTGCAGCAACGCGCACTTCATGCGGCGCGAAGCTACCCCGTCTAGGACGCTCAGAGCGTCGTGATCTGCGGCGCGAGCACGAGCTTGACGAACTCCTCGCGGGTCGCCAACGACTCGAGGAACACGCCGCGCACACCACTGGTGACGAGCCGAGCTTCGTGCGCCCCGACACCTCGCGCCGCCATACACATGTGCAAGCCCTCGACGTAGACCGCGGAGCCGGCACTCTGCAGCTGGACGTGCAGGATGTCGGCGAGCTCGTGCGTGAGGTCTTCTTGCAAGCGCGGCGCGCGCGCGACGAGCTTGGCGATCCGCGTCAGCTTCGACAGCCCGAGCACCTTGTGCGTCGGGATGTACGCCATCGAGATGCGATAGATCACCGGCAGCAAATGGTGCGGGCACACTCCGAACGCGGTGTTGTGCTTCGAGATCACCATCTCGGTGTACTTCGCGGGGAACGTCTTCGCTAACAGCGCGTCGATCTCGGTCTGCACGTGTTTTTCGTCGTGGATCAGCTCGTGGAGCGCCTTCGCCGCGCGCTTCGCGGTGTCGGTGAAGTTCTCGTCCGCGGCGTCATAGCCGAGCTGCGCGATGCCCTTGAGGATCGACTCGTAGCCGGTCGTGAAGAGCGAGAGGGCTTTGGGGTCGAGCTCCATGGCGAGTCCTTGTACTTGGCGAGGATGGCGGTGGTCGCGGCCGCGACGCCGAGCTCACCCGCCGAGGTGATCGCGACCCGCGCGAACGCGTCGTAGCTCGGATCAGCGCGATCGACAAGTCGGGCGGACGCCCGACGCGTAGCGCCGCCGGAGGCGGGGCGGAGTAGATCGACAAGTCGGGCGGACGCCCGACGCGTAGCGCCGCCGGAGGCGGGGCGGAGTAGATCGACAAGTCGGGCGGACGCCCGACGCGTAGCGCCGCCGGAGGCGGGGCGGAGTAGATCGACAAGTCGGGCGGACGCCCGACGCGTAGCGCCGCCGGAGGCGGGGCGGAGTAGATCGACAAGTCGGGCGGACGCCCGACGCGTAGCGCCGCCGGAGGCGGGGCGGAGTAGATCGACAAGTCGGGGCGGCATCACGGCGCGAAAAACCGCCACGCGCAATCGCCGGTGCGTGAGCGTCTGATCGTGGAACGCCACAGGCTCGCGATCGACGGCCGTGACGCCGAGTCGGCGCGCGATCTCCAGTCGGTCGTCGGACTGCGGCAGCTCCCACAAGCCACCGAACAGCCCGTTCGGCGCTCGCCGAGCGAGCACGATCTCGCCCGCGTGCTCGAGCCACAACGCCGCGCGCGACAGGATCGGCAACTCGCTATGCTTGCGCCGCTTCGCGACGACCGGAAGCTGGCTCTGGCGCCCGGTGCGGCGCGCCGCGCACGAGCTCGCGATCGGACACGCGCCGCAGCTCGGCGAGGCCTTGCTGCACGTGGTCGCGCCGAGCTCCATCAGGCCTTGGTTGAGATCGCCGGGTGCCGCCGTCGCGGGCAAGGCCGCCATCAGCTCGCCGGCGCGTCGCCACAGCTCGCGCTGACCGCGCGTCGACTTGATGTCGTCGGTGATCGCGTAGACCCGCGCCAGCACGCGCGCGACGTTGCCGTCGACGAGGGGCGTGCGCTCGCCGAACGCGATCGACGCGATCGCACCCGCGGTGTACGCGCCGATGCCCGGGACCGCGCGCAGCTCGGAGGCGCGTCGCGGCAATCCGGTGCGAAACGCCTTCGCGCCGGCGTGGAGGTTGCGCGCGCGCGAGTAGTAGCCCAGGCCCGCCCACGCGGCGAGCACGTCGTCGAGCGGCGCGGTCGCGAGCGCGCCGAGCGTCGGGAACGCGGCCATCCAGCGCCGCCAGTACGGCACGACGGTCTCGACCCGCGTCTGTTGCAGCATGACCTCGCTGACCCAGATCGCGTACGGATCACGCGTGCGCCGCCACGGCAGGTCGCGACGAACGCGTTGGAAATGCGCGACGACGGCGGTCGCGATCTCTACAGCGGGCGGCACGCCCGCACCGTATCAGTTGCCCCAGGGGACTCTTTCGCCGTAGGGATCAACGCGTCCTTGCTGCGCCGGACGCGTTGTCGATCGATCCGGCTCAATTGTACAAGTGGATCATCGCGAACACTTGCGGATCCCACTGCAATGCGAACGCGGTGGTCGACGACGTCATATCGTCCGCTCCGGGCACCTGCATGTCCGACTTCGTGTAGGTCAGCAGCGCGTTCGTCGCTGACAGGCTGACCTGGAGATGTTGCGACAGCCAATAGCCGACCGCGACGCCGTAGCCGATCGCGATGGTCGTCGTGGTGGTGTTGTTGTTGTCGCCGTCGGGGTCGACCGTCTGCGTGTCGAACGACAAGCTGCCGAGCAACTCGAGGTCGGTGTGCTTGTGCTTGATGATCGGGAACCGGACGAGCGCGCCCAAGCCGAGCTCGGTCGTCGCGTCGGTCGCCGTCGGGGCACCGGTGCCGGTGTCGGTCGTCGTCGACGAATGCGCGAGGCGAAGGAACGGTTCGAACTCGAGGCCGCTCACCAGTCGAACCCGAACGCTCGCGATATCCGGGGTCTCGAGAGACGTCGTCCCGTTGATGTTGTAGCCGGCACCGATCGCGATCGCGAGACTCTGCGGTCGGTCGGCGAGCGGCTCGGCAGGCGCGGACGGCTGTACGGGAGCCGGTGCTGGAGCCGGAGCCGGCGCGGGAGCCGGCGCAGGTGCAGGCGTCGGTGCGGGCGCCGGGTGCCCCATCGCCGGAGTCGGCGGCAGCTCGTCGTCGCCCGGTGCGGGTTGTGCTCTGGCCACGCGAGTGGCGCCGAGCGCGAGTGGGATCGTCAGCGCCAGTGTCGAATACCTCATCTACAGTTCTCCTTTAGGGCTGCTGCTGCTGCTGGAAGCAAAGGGGGGTGCACTCGTTCTCCATCGCGGCGCAGGCGCGCTCGTTATCGAAGACGCACTCGACGCACGCGGTAGATGCCGAGCCGACCGCGGCGCTGATCTGCGAGGCGCAAGCGGCGTTGCCGGGATCGATGCAGTTGCACAACGAATCGACGACCTCGCCGTTCTCTTGCGCTTGAGTCGTGCCATGGCACGCCGCGAACGCCGCGCAGACGAATAGGACAGTGCCGACGAATCGCCGCATGGGCAGATCCTCGCTGGGACATCCTGCCCCCGCAAGTTTTTGTACGCCTAACCGCTACATCGCCGCGATTTGCCACACGCGCCACACGACGCCGCCCTGGGGGTCGCGCAGCACGACCACGAGCTGGCCGTCCTGAGGGTCGCTCGGTAACACGTGCAGGAACGCGTCGTGCTCGTCGTCGTCGTGCATCGTCCCGCACGAGGTCAGCCAGTTCACCTGATCGCTGTGGTCGGCGGTGATCTCGAGTGGCTCGTCGGTATCGGCCGGGACCGTGAGCGAGTCGGTGGCCGCGCCGACCGCCGAGCCCGCGATCGTGATCGGCCCGAGCACCGGGTTGTCGGCCGCGTCGCCGAGGTACATCGTCTTGACCGCGTTGAGCGTGATGCCGTTGCTCGGTGCGAACGCGATCCCGAGCACGAGCGGCACCGGCGAGCCCGGCGGTAACATCATCTGGGTCCGCGCCGCATCGATCACGCCTTCGCTCGGCGCGGTCACGGTCCAGGCGCCCGCCGCGTACACCGGATCGGCGACGCCGGGAAACGGAATCGCGATCGTGACGCCGATCGGCGCTTCGAGGTCGGTCGGTGCACCACCCGAGTGCGCGAGGAAGCCATCGATCGTCGACGTCGCGCCCGCGGGAATGTGCGGCGGGGTCGCGCGCACCGCGATGATCCGATCGTGATCGAGCTGCCAGCGTGGATCGACGTCGCCGCAGGCTGCGACCGCGACGAGCAACGCGAAGCGCTTCACAGCACGCCTCGCAGGCCGATCGACGGGATGATCGGGATCGACTTGAACGCGGTCTGTTGCGTGTAGTCGTAGCTGTAGAAATACGCGGCGACGCTCTGGTCGAGGTAGACGTTCTGGACGTCGAGGAACCAGGTCATGTTGACCGGGCCCCACTTGAAGAAGCGATCGACCCGGATGTCGAGCTCGTGATGGATCGGCGCGCGCTCCGAGTTGGTCGGGCCGTAGATCGGGATGTACGTGTTCGTGTCGCTGTTGAACACCGAGCCGGTCACCGGCGTGTAGGGCAGCCCGGAGTAGAGCTGGAAGCGACCGCCGAGCTGCCACTTGCCCTTGCGCCAGCTCAACGCCGCGTTGAGGCTATGCGGTTGGTCGTAGTCGAACAGCCGTTCGGGATCGCCCGGATGATCGACGCGCGTCGAGTGCGAGTACGAGTACGCGAGCCACGCGAACCACGGGCCCTGGCGGTGGGTCGCGAGCAGCTCGGCGCCGTACGTCGTGCCGCGGCCGTCGTTGATCAGGCTCTTGCCATCGGCGCCGTAGACGAGCAGGTCGGTGCGATCGGTGTAGTAGAACGAGGTCTGGATCCGCGTGCCCTCGCGCGGCTCGTACTCGAGGCCGGTGATCACCTGCGTCGACTTCTCGGGGTGGACGTTGCTCGCCAGGAGCTCGCTCTGGTACTCGGGCGGCCGGACGTAGCCGCCCGACGACAGTCGAGCGGTCAGGTGCTTCGACAGCTTGATCGCGAGCTCGCCGCGCGGCTGGATCGAGAAGTCGTGGATCCGCGCGAACTCGTCGACGCGCAAGCCGACCGTGAACTTGATCCGCGGATCGAGCGCGGCCGACAGCGCCATCCACTCCGCGAAGTCCGGCGTCCAGACGATGCCGTCGAACGTCTCGCTGGTGTCGTTCGGATCATTCCTCGTCGGCGGCGGTTGGCCCTCGCGCACTTCTTGGGGCAGCGCGAGCTGGATGCGATTGCGCGTGCCGACCGCTTCGCCACCGAACCGCCACGTCACGTGCTCGAGCCCGGCGAGCTCGTCGAACGTGCGCGTGACCTCGCCGCGTCCGGTCAAGCTCGGCGATTGCACGTCGACGTGTTGCACCGCGCCGGCCTCGAACTCGAACTCGGGCAGCATCGTCGAGAGCGCGAGGTTCGCCGACCACGGTCCGTCGTGGTACCGCGCGCCGCCGGTGATCCGGATGAACCGCGTGCGCGTGAAGAACCGCTTGTCGGGGTTCTCGGTCTTGTCCGCGTAGAGCTCGAGCTGGTCGTCGGAGCCCACGCTCGACAGCCGCAGGTCCCAGTGACTCGACAGCTTGTGATCGATGCGCAGCTGCTCGTCGTAGTACGCCGGCACTTCGGTCAACGACAGATCCGCGCTCGCCGGAATCAGATAGGGAAAGATCTGATCGATGATGGAGCGCCGGAACGCGACGAGGTAGTGCGTGTCGCCACCCTGCGCCGACCCTTGCGCGATCACGCCGCCATCGATCACCGAGACTTCAGCCTGCTCGCTGATCTTGTCCGAGCCGGGCCGCGTCGTGAGGTTGACGATGCCGGAGGCCGCGCGCCCGAACGCGACGTCGAAGCCGCCCGGGATGTAGTCGAGCTTCTCGATCGACTCGGCCGGGATGATCGAGCGGAAGCCGATGTCATGGTAGAGCGTCGGCACTTCAAAATCGTCGACGAGGATCTTGGAGTCCTGGGGTGACGAACCGCGGATCACGACACCGCTGTAGCCGATCGGCAGCTGGAAGTTGACGACGCCCGGCATCGCGGTCAGCGTGCGCACGACATCGTTGCCGGTGCCGGGGATCCGCTGGAGCTCTTCACGATCGAGCTTTGCAGCGCCCGGTGCCTCGGGAGGGGCCTCACCTTTGACCTCGATCGTCTCGCCGGCCTGCTTCTCGGTGA
Organism: uncultured delta proteobacterium; assembly: GCA_963848295.1. Classification (GTDB taxonomy): domain Bacteria; phylum Myxococcota_A; class Polyangia; order Haliangiales; family Haliangiaceae; genus JABFXX01. The sequence goes on from CAWKDB010000010.1 coordinate 3,932,633, forward strand.
GCATCACGATGTCATCGATGATCGGGCCGCTCGCGATCCCGAGCGCGGTCTCGAAGCCTGGAGCGTTGATGATGATCGTCGAGCCGATCGGTGTGTCGACGAGCTGGAACCGACCGAGCCGATCCGTGACGACGATCGAGACGCTGCCTTCGAGCTGGACCAGCGCGCCGCGGAGCGGGTGCCCGGTCGAGTCGATGATCCGACCTGACACCGTGACCTTGGCCGGCGCAGGTGCAGGTGTCGGCGCTGGCGGAGTCGCGGGACCCGCCGCGGGTGCAGGTGGAGTCGCAGGGGCCGGCGCAGGTGCGGGCTCCGCCGGCGGCGCGGTGGGCTTTTGCTCCGGTGGCGTCGTGGGAGCGGGCTGCGCCTGCACCGCGCGCGACCAAATCGCGACAGTCACGCCAGCAACAACGAATACGCGCACGAGCGCGCTAGGCGTCAGCAACCGCCGTGCCTGATCGAACGGCGTCGCCAGCCCATTTGGGCGGGTCCGGTCTGCGTAGATCTCCGACAGGTGCTGGCTTTCTGTCCACGTTCGCGATCGTGTGCGGACGCGGGCAGGCTAACAGCCCGGTCGTGCCATTGCCGTCGGACGGGACTCAATCATCACTGCGGCGCAACGCCGCGGGGGCGATCTCGCGCCGAAAATGCGAAGGGGCCCCACGAACGGGCCCCTCGCGTACTCGACGCTAGTCGAGATCAGTCGTCCCTAGTCGTCGTAGCCGCCGCCGTGGTCATGGCCACCGCCACCGGCTGCCTTGTCTTCCTTCTTCGGCTTCTCGGCGATCAGCGTCTCGGTCGTGAGCATCAGGCCCGCCACCGACGCCGCGTTCTGGATCGCCGTACGGACGACCTTCGCCGGGTCGATCACGCCGCTCTTGACGAGATCTTCGTACTCGAGCGTCTGCGCGTTGAAGCCGAAACGAGCCCTTACCCTCTTTGACCTTCGCGATCACGATCGAACCGTCGACGCCGGAGTTACCGGCGATCTGACGCAACGGCTCCTCGAGCGCACGGCGCACGATGTTGACGCCGTAGCGGCGGTCATCCTCGAACGTCAGCTTGTCGAGCGCCGGGAGGCAGCGGATCAGCGCCACGCCACCGCCGGGGACGATGCCCTCTTCCACGGCCGCGCGAGTCGCGTACATCGCATCCTCGACGCGGGCCTTCTTCTCCTTCATCTCGACCTCGGTCGCAGCGCCGACCTTGATCACGGCGACGCCGCCGACGAGCTTCGCGAGGCGCTCTTGCAGCTTCTCGCGATCGTAGTCCGACGTCGACTCTTCGACTTCGCGGCGGATCGTCTTGACGCGCGCCTCGATGTCTTCCTTCTTGCCGCCGCCCTCGATGATCGTCGTGTTGTCCTTGTCGATCGTGACGCGCTTGGCACGGCCGAGGTCGGTGATCGAGATGTTCTCGAGCTTGAGCCCGAGGTCATCGGTGATCGCCTGGCCGCCGGTGAGCGCCGAGATGTCCTGCAGCATCGCCTTACGGCGATCGCCGAAGCCCGGGGCCTTGACCGCGCATACGTTGAGCGTGCCGCGCAGCTTGTTGACGACGAGCGTGGCGAGCGCCTCGCCATCGACTTCCTCGGCGATGATCAGGAGCGGCTTGCCTTGCTTGGCGACCTGCTCGAGCACCGGGAGCAGCTCCTTCATGTTCGAGATCTTCTTCTCGTGCGCGAGGATGTAGCAGTCGTTGAGCACGCACTGCATCCGCTCGCTATCAGTGACGAAGTACGCCGATAGGTAGCCGCGGTCGAACTGCATGCCCTCGACGACGTCGAGCTCGGAGTGCAGCGTCTTGGCCTCCTCGACCGTGATCACGCCTTCCTTGCCGACCTTCTTCATCGCCTCGGCGATCATGTTGCCGATCTCGGTGTCGCCATTCGCGCTGATCGTGCCGACCTGCGCGATGTCGTCCTTGCCCTTGGTCGGCGTCGCCATCTTCTTGATCTCGTCGACGACCGTCTGCGGTCGCCGCGTCGATGCCGCGCTTCATGTCCATCGGGTTCAGGCCCGCGGCGACGAGCTTGGCGCCCTCGTTGTAGATCGCCTGCGCGAGCACGGTCGCGGTGGTCGTGCCGTCACCGGCGACGTCGGAGGTCTTGGATGCGACCTCCTTCACCATCTGCGCGCCCATGTTCTGGAACTTGTTCTCGATCTCGACTTCCTTCGCGACCGTGACGCCGTCCTTGGTCACCGTGGGAGCGCCCCACGACTTCTCGATGACGACATTGCGACCGCGCGGGCCGAGGGTGACCTTGACGGCGTTAGCGAGCAGGTTGAGCCCCTTAGCGATCTCCGAGCGAGCGCTCGTCGAAAAAATGATTTCTTTGGCAGCCATGGCTGTTGGTTCCTTGCGTGTGAGAGTGCGTGTGAAAGTCGGGGTTAGTCGAGAACGGCGAGGAGATCTTCTTCACGAAGGATCAGGTGCTCTTCGCCGTCGATCTTGATGTCCGAGCCGCTGTACTTGCTGAACAGCACGCGGTCACCCGCCTTGACGTCGAGCGGGATCAACTTCCCGTTCTTGTCATGCTTGCCAGCGCCAACGGCGATGACCTTGGCCTGGACCGGCTTCTCTTTCGCCGAGTCGGGAATGAACAGGCCACCAGAGGTCTTGGTCTCTTCATCGAGACGCTTGACCAAGATACGATCGTGCAACGGACGGATTTTCATCGGTGCTCTCCCAGAAAATGATTTCTCGCAGCTACCTTTAGCCACCGTTGGCGGCTTTGGCAACCCCTGGTGGCGAGTGCTAACAGCTAGCCGTATTTAGTAATGATTGTAATATATTGCGATTGATGAAACACGTCGTGCGGCGGCCGGTGATGGGCTCGTGGTAAATCGGCGACGCAGATGGCGCTGACCGACTACGAAAAGTACATCCGCACCGAAGAGCTGCTGTCGCTGCAGAAGTCGCCCGAGGCGATGACGTGTCACGACGAGATGCAGTTCCAGATCGTGCACCAGGCGCACGAGCTGTACATGAAGCTGATCGACCACGAGCTGCGGTTCGTGTGCGAGCTGCTCGCGGCGGACGAGGTCGCGCGCGCGGTCACGACGCTCGGCCGGATCGCGCGAGCGCTGCGCGTGCTGCTGCAGTCGATCGAGCTGCTAGACACGATGGCGCCGACCGACTACATGACGATCCGCACCGGACTGGGCCGTGGCTCGGGCCAGGAGTCGCCGGGGTTTCGCACGCTGTTGAAGCTCCCTGGCGAGATCGTGTGGCCGGCGTTCGCGAGCTTTCTCGAGCGTCGCAAGCTGACGCTGCGCGAGATCTACGAGCACCCGCATGATCATCACGCGGTGTTTCAACTATGCGAAGGGCTCGTCGAGTACGACCAGCTGCTGCAGATGTGGCGGCAGCGCCACCTCACGCTGGTCTATCGCATTATCGGCACGGGCACGCCGTCGCTCAAGGGCAAGCACTCGGACCTGCTCGCGCACGGGATGAAGCAGCGGTTCTTCCCGAAGTTGTGGGACGTCCGCGACGAGGTGTTCGCAGACTGGACCGCGGCCCAGACCGCGAAGGGCAACGATCCTGGCTACCATGGTTAGCGGGCCTTCCAGCTCGAAGCGCGCGATCGCGCTGACCGCCGCGCTCGCGATCGCGGCGCCGGGCTGCGAGTTCGCGGTCAAGCATCCAGCGATCACGACCGGGATCGCGGCGGGAATCGTCGGCTTCGGCGGTTGCGAGCTCGATGCGCAGCGCGCCGGGCCGTGCGCGCTCGCCGGCGGGATCGTCGGAGTCGGGCTCGGCGGGATCGCGGCGCTGGTGTTATGGGCGGTCGGCGATCGCAACACCGATCCAGATGCGGCGGCGATTCCGGATCCGAGCACGGGAGAGATCGGAGATGAGCCGGTGCGCGTGAGGGTGAAGACACAACACGACTTGCCGCCTGATCCGACGGTGGTGGCGCCGAATCCGACGCCGAATCCGAATCCGAATCCGAATCCGAATCCGAATCCGAATCCGAATCCGAACCCGAACCCGAACCCGAATCCGACGCTGAACCTGAACCCGAACCCGACACCGACGCCGAACCCGAACCCGAACCCGACACCGAACCCGAACCCGACGCCGAACCCGACGCCGAACCCGACGCCGAACCCGTAGTCACATTCCGTCGATGGCGCGGATGTGAAATCCGAGCGTCACGATGATCTGATGATCGCGCGAGTCGAGGAGGCTCTGCCCGAAGGTCAACGCGGCCGAGACCCCACCGGCGACGAACAGCTCGCCGCGGAACCGCGCTTCGAGCTCGCCGTGGTTCTGGCCGGCGGATAGCTGACTGCACGCGGCCGACGCGCACGCGTAGAACGCTTCGCTTCGAAACCCCGTCGCGAGCTCGGTCGCGAACGACAACCGATCGACCTCGGCGTGAAGCCCCGCGAACGCGTGCAGGGCGCCGGCGTCGCCACCTCCGGACGGTGGTAGACCGCGCAAGCCCGACTCGATCTCAGCGTCGCCGATCTCGAGCTCGCCGCCGACGTAGAACAGCCGGCTCAGCCCGCCCGCGATGCGGAGCAAGGCACCGCGCGTGTTCGTGCGCAGCGAGCTCGGCTCTTGGTCGATCTGCTCGGTGTGGCCGAGGGCGAACCGATGGCTCGCGTAGTGATGGTCGAACATCCCGAGCTCGATCCACAGCCGCGGGATGTCGCTGTCGCGCGACCACTCGCCGAACCCCGAGCAATGCTCGAACCCGACCACGTAGCTCGTCTCGTGACAGCCCTTCGCATCGGCGCGCCCGGCGCTGGCCGATACGATCGCGATCGCGATCGCGACTCTCATGGCGTCGCTCCGATCCACGGCTCGCGCAAGAAGTCGTCGAGGCCGAGCGGCGGTGCGGTCAGCGCCCACTGCGGATCGTCGGGCGTGTGATCCCGCGCGAACTGACCCGGCGGCATGAACAAGTATTCGGTCGACACCGTGCCGTGGTCCGCGTGATCCCACGTCGCGTCGATCAGGGCCCACTCGCCGTCGAAGTTGACCGCGTTCCAGGCGTGGCCGTGTCCGCCCTCGGTGTGCGGCTCGTTGTCGTCGCCGCCGGACGCTTGGCCGCCGACGTAACGAATGTCGACCCCGGCCGCGTCCCCGAGCGCCACGAGTAACCGCGCGTAGCCCTCACACACGCCGGTGCGGTGCGCGAACACGGTCTCGGCGTCCTGCGAGAGCGCATCCGGCAGGCCGGCGTCGCGGTTCTTGCGAGTGTCGTCGTCGTAGTGCAGCCGCAACACCACGTAGTCGTGCAGCGCTTTGACCAAGCGATGCTTGTCGCTGATCCGCGCCGCGAGGTAGCGACCGACGGTCTCGATCCGATCCTGCGCTTCTGCCGGCATCGCGACGACTTCGGGCTCGGGAGTCGTCGATGCCGGCCATGGGATGGTGGCGGGGCGCGGTCCGGTCGGGATCCCGCGCGACGCCTGCAGCTCGGCGCCGAGCCCGAGGTCCCACGCGCCGAAGCACAGCCAATGCGCCGTGACGTGCGCGGCGGGCTCGACCGCGCCGACGTCGACGCAGATCGCGGTCGGCGTCGCGCCGTCGTCCGACTCGTATGCGATCTGCTCGGTCGCGCTGCTCCACAGCTCGACGCGCAGCGGCCGGAGCTCGTGCTGCGGATCGATTGCATGCATCGGATGGATGCCGTCGCTGTAGCGCCCCACCGCGTGGATCGCCGACAGATCGATCGGCGCGAGATGCGCACAGCGATTGCCGAACGTGTACGCGAGCACCGTGCCGCGCGCGCCGGCGTCGACGGTCTGGGCGACCGCGAGATCGATGCAATCGCCAAACGTGACGCGTTGCCCGATGAATGGATCCCGGACCCGGTAGCGGCCGGAGTAGCAGCCGGCGATCACGATCAGCGCGACGATGGACCGAAGGCGCATGCCTGATCGAGCCACGCCGAGTGGCTACAGTCGCAGCCGTTAACGAAGCCTTAGGATTAAGACGGCGTAGTCCCGATCCCTGTTGACATTGAGGTGGCGGTCCAACCGACCCCGAGAGAATTCTCGGGGCTCAAAAACCGGAAGGAACCGCCGATGAAGAAGATTGCCAGGAACAGACGCCCCGCGGAAGCCACTCGCCCTCAGCTCCGGACCGTTCTCGGAGAAGTCGCTCGCGACGCGGAGCTCGCCCTCGGGCTCAGGAACCTCGTGCGCGAGAACCTGCGAGAGTTCGTGATCGGCGCTGGGACCGCCGCGCTGGCCGCAATGCTCGAAGAGGAGCGCACTCAGATCGTCGGGCCGCGGTACGCGCATCTGCCGACGCGTGAAGCTCGACGATCGGGATCGGCTCCGGGTGAGCTGGTGATGGGAGGTCGACGCGTGCAGGTCCGACGACCGCGTGCACGTACGCTCGACGGTCAGGAGGTGCAATTGCCCTCGTGGACGGCGTTCGGCGTCGAGGATCCGCTGCGCGAGCGGGCTGTCGAGCAGATGCTCGTCGGCGTCACGACACGTCGCTACGCTCGATCGCTGGAGCCGCTGCCGGCGGACCTGCCGTCGCGTGGCACGAGCCGTAGTGCGGTGAGCCGTCGCTTCGTCGCTGCCACCGAGCGGCAGATGGCCGAGTGGCTCGGTCGCGATCTCGGCGCGCTCGATCTCGGCGTGCTCATGATCGACGGCGTGCACATCGACGAGCACGTGCTGCTCGTCGCGCTCGGCATCGACGCCGACGGCAAGAAGCACGTGCTCGGTGTTCGCGAGGGCGCAACCGAGAACGCTGCCGCGTGCACGGCGCTGCTCGCCGATCTGCGCGATCGTGGTCTCCGCACCGACCGTCCGACCCTCGTCGTGATCGACGGGTCGAAGGCACTCGCGAAGGCGGTGCGCAACGTATTCGGTGACCGCGCGATCGTCCAGCGCTGCCAGGCGCACAAGACTCGCAACGTTCTCGACCAGCTTCCCGACGAGATAAAGCCGTCGGTGCGGCAGGCTTTGCGCGACGCGTACGCCGCGAGCGACGCCGATCGTGCACGTTCGACGCTGACGAACCTCGTGCGTCGTCTCCGGAACGATCATCCTGGTGCGGCGGCGTCCCTCGAAGAAGGGCTCGACGAGACGCTCGCCGTGAAGCGCCTCGGCCTCCCGAAACAGCTCGAACGGCAGCTCTCAACGACGAACGCGATCGAGAACCTCATGGGCTCGGTCCGTCAGCTCTCACGCCGCGTGAAGCGCTGGCGTGGCGGCAAGATGATCTTGCGGTGGACGGTGACAGCTGTCGCCGATGCCGCAACGCGCTTCCGCAGGATCACAGGTGCGCGCGATGGCATGACCCAGCTGATGCGCGCGCTCGCGCATCACGAGAACTCCATCGCACCCGTTGCATCGCGAACGAAGGCCGCGTAGCGATGCGATGACGACCGCGTCGGAGCCGTGCTACTTCACATGGCGTGAGTATCTTCGACCGGTTTCGTAAGACAAAGCAGACCGCTGCGCCACTGCCGGTCACGACCGCGCCCGAAGTGCCGGTTCGCGCGACGATCGCGACATTCTTGGTCGCCGATGCGGTCGGGACGCTCGCGCTTGAGAGCGGCGAGGGACTTCGGTTCGGTCGATCGGCGTGTAAAGGCTTCGAACCCGTCGTCGGTGCGTCGGTGATCGTCGAGGAGATCGCTTCCGACCCGCGCGGCTGGAAGGCTCGGGTCGTGAAGCTCGCTCCAGCCGACGCGAACTACGATGCGTTGCTGTCAGCGCGCGACGCGCAGCAAGGGCTTCCTAGCCGCACCCAGCCGCCCGCGCAGGCTGCTGCGACGGCGCGCCAACTTGGGATCATCACCGTGTTGCTGGGCGAGCCGTTGCCGACGGGCCACCAGGCTGTGCGTACATGGGCTGCGGCGCGCGGGTTCCCGCGCGATGGCTTCGACGTGAAAGTCGAGCGCGACCTGGAGTTCGCGATGCCGGGAGGCAACGTGTTGACATACGCGGGGCGCGCGACGTTCCCGAAAGATGGGCTCGATGCGCGCAACGTGGCCGAGGATTTCGACCTCGGTCGCTCGTTTATCGGCCTCGGCATGGGCCTGCCCGGCGGCGAGCGTCAGGCTCGAGCGATCCTCGCCAACACGCGCGACTGCTGGGCGCCCGACGGCTCGATGCGCCAGCTCAGCCGACTCGTTTGCATGCTCGCGGACTCGGCGACGGGCGTCGTGCTGCATCGTGCAGGTGATCTCGTCGTACCGATCGACGAGTTCGTGCGCGCACTCGGCGAACTCGACGATCCTGAGTGTCGGCCGTTCGCGGCCTGGCTCGATGTCGCGATCACGCGACGCGACGGCGAGGCGAGGTACGCGACGTTCGGCATGGACGTATTCGGCCTGCCCGACGTGCTTGCGGCGGTGAATGCCGATGATCGCTGGAGTCGGTCGCGCCGCCACGAGGCCGTGCTCTACGCGTGCTATCGGATGATCCGCGACAATCGCGAATTTCAAGCGGGCGATACGATCTCTGTGCCGGTGCGACTCTCCATCGGAGCGTGGCCACTTGAGATCGACGACCGTGGTGCGGCGACGACCTACGCAGTCACTGATCTCGACGGCAACCTCGAGCTCGTTGCAAGAGGCGAACTCTCCGTCGACGGCGACATCGCGGTGAACCTCTACCAGGCGCTATTCGATCGCGGCCTCGCCGAGCTCGTACCGAGTCACATCGTTCGTGACGTCCCTGCAAACAGCCGGCAACCGCTGGAGCACAACGTCGAGGTGCGCGCACGCGAAGACGGTCGCGGGTTCCTTGTCGTCACGAACGGGTTTGGCCGCAAGGCGCGGTTTGAAGTCGCTGCGTGGGTCCCCCTCGAGACGCTTGAGCTCGTGAAGCTCGTCGGCGTGCTGGCCTCGTTCGCGCTCGAAGCGCCAACCGGTTGGAAGGTCGGCGATACGGTCGCTGCACCGATCGAGGAACTGAGGATCGGTGGCTTCGTGATCGCCGACGGCGGCACAGTCGCAATGGGCACCGCGCAAAGCGTTCGCATCTTGCTGCTTGTTCCACTCGCCGAGACCGACTACGCGCGCGTGCGCGGCGGTGGTGCCGAGGCGTGGCTCGCACGCAATCCGCCGACTGAGGCCGCGTGGGATACGTTCATCGCAGCGCCCGACTGACCGCGCTCATTCACGAAACACGAACGCACCCGTTGCAACGTGAACGAAGGCCCCGTAGTGATCACCACCGCAACCGTCACCAAGATTCAACAACAGACGGGACATCGCCGATTAAGACCTCGTGCTAAGTCAGTGGAGATGTCGGACCCGGTCGCAGAGAGCTTGCTCGACTACCGCAAACAGTTCCCGGCGCTCGAGCAGTGCGTGCACCTGATCTCTCACTCGCTCGGCTGCGTCCCGGCGCAAGCGGCGGAGGATCTCGGCACGTTCTTCGAGCTGTGGCGCACGAAGTCGATCACCGCGTGGGGCGACTGGTTGCCCGAGGTCGATCGCGCTGCCGAGCGGATCCAGAAGATCATCTCGGCGCCGGCCGGCACCGTGATCATGAATCACAACGTGTCGGCGATCATGGCGCTGCTCGCGTCGTGCCTCGAGTACACACCCGAGCGCAACAAGGTCGTCTACGAGGCACTTCAGTTCCCGACCGTGTCGTACGTGTGGCAGGCGGAGCAACGGCGCGGTGCGAAGTGCGTGCTCGTCGAATCGAAGGACGGCATCACGATCGACGCCGACGCGATGTGTGCCGCGATCGACGAGCACACGTTGGTCGTGCCGATGTCGCACGTCGTATTCTCGTCGAGCTACATCCAGGAGGCGAAGAAGATCATCGAGCGCGCGAAGCAAGTCGGCGCGCACGTGATCCTCGATTGCTATCAATCGATCGGCGTGCTCCCGCTCGATGTGGTCGACCTCGGCGTGTCGTTCGCGTGCGGAGGCTCGGTCAAGTACCTGTGCGGCGGCCCGGGCGCGGCGTGGCTCTACGTCCGCAAGGATCTGATCGAGTCGTTCGCGCCGCGCGTCACCGGGTGGTTCGGCAACGAAGCCCCGTTCGCGTTCACGATGCCCGGGCAGAGCTACGCCGACAACATCTGGCGCTACATGGCGGGCACGCCCGCGATCGCGGCGCTCTATCAGAGCCGCGCCGGCCAGCAGATCATCGGCGAGATCGGCGCGCGCAAGATCCGCGACAAGAGCCTCGTGATGACCCAAGCCTGCATCGATTGGATCGACGAGCTCGGGATGACCTTGCGTTCGCCGCGGCCAGAAGCCCAGCGCGGCGGCTCGGTCGTGTTTGACTTCGTCGGATCTGCGGACGTGTGCCGCGAGCTCAATCGGCGCAAGTACTTCTGCGACCATCGGCCTGGCGCGGGCATCCGGATCGCGCCGCACTTCTACACCAAGCGCGAAGAGCTCGAGCTGTTCTTCGGCGAGCTCAAGAAGATCCGCGGCGGAACTGGCCGCTAGCGGCGACGGCGGCGACGCGCACCCGCGCCGATCGCGATCACGACGATCGCGGCCCAGCCGGTCGATGGCCCGCTCTCGCACCCGCCGCACGAGCTACCGCCACCGCTGCCGCTGCCGGCATCGCCGAGCGGCGTCACAGGCTCGGTCTGGCCGACGAGCATCACGGTGAGCGCGGTAGCGAGTGACGGCGACGAGATCGTGAGCGTGCCGTGATAGCTGAGCGGCGGGTCGGTGTCCGGGCCGGGCCTCGTCGGGTGAAAGCCGACGCTGAACGTCACCGAGCCCTGCGGCGGCAGCGACGTTGGAAAGTTGGGACTCTCGATCGAGAACGGTTCCTGGATCACCGGTGGCTCGAGCTCGAGCGTATTCGTGACGTCACAGTTCTGCAGCGTCACGCTCTGGGCGTTCGCTTCGACGACGTGGATCGGCGCCTTGTTGAAGTCGAGCACGCCGGGCGCGATCGCGCCGCCGGTCGCGGTGAACGTCGCGGTGACCGGTGTCGTCGCGGTCGCGCCGCTGCCGGTGTCATCGGTCGACCAGACGAGCGTGTCGGCGACGCTGCCAGACGTCAGCTGGCGCAACGGCAACAGCTCGACGCTAGCGGTTTGCTGAGGCCCGATCAGGCTCGGATAGGTCGAGGGTGCGGTGTATTCGAGGACGAACGGCGAGGCGTCTCCGAGTTGCAGCGTCGGCGCCATCAGCTCGAGCGTCGCCGGCCCGTTGGTCAGCGCGGCGCGCTTTGCGGTCGTCGGTTGGCCGACGCAGAACGTCCCGACGTCGATCGGCTGCACCGCGTAGCTCGGCGTCGCGCTGTGCCCGCTGATCGGGATCGAGAGCGTGTTGCCATCGGTGTCGGTCACGGTCACGTGGTTGCCGAGATCGTGATCTTGCTGCGCATCGTCGATCGGGGTGACGGTGACGGTGAACGTCGCCGGGGTCATCGCCGAGTCGTAGCTCGATAGCGAGAGGGTCGCGTCGTTGCCGACGAGCGCCGGGTCGCCTTGCAGCCCGACGTGAGCGCCGCCGATCTCCTGGACCACGATGGGCACGGTCACCGCGCCGCCATCGCTGCGGACCTCGCCGAGCATGATCGCGGTCGGATCGGCGACGAGCCCGGACGATGTTCCGGTACACGACGCGTCGAGCTGGATCGGCGGGCTCGCGAACGTGTCCGAGCCGGCGCCGGTGATCGTCGCGGTGGTCGTTCCGGGCGCGGTCGGCGCGCACGACGCCGAGAACTTGGTCGGCGTGACGCCGGGCGCGACGGGGCCCATCGATGGCGTGACGTCGAACGGGCCGGTCGTCGGCACGAGCGTGAACGTCGCGGTCGTCGGCCGGGTGCCCGGTGTGTTGATCGCGTCGAGCGCGATCGTCGATGTGCCGGTCGTCGCGACGGTGCCGAAGTCCAACGCGGTCGAACCGCCGAGCAGCGAGAGCGAAGCGCCGCCGCCGGTGCCGTCGAGCGGGATCGTCAGCGTTCGTTCCGCGGTGTCGTGATAGCTCACGAGCAACGACGCGCGACGCACCGCGATCTGCGACGGATCGAACGTCACGGCGAGGTCGACTTCGTCGCCTTGCACGAGGGTACAGGTCGACATCGCCGAGATCGTGCCGCTGCACTTTCCACTCGCGATGTAGGACCAGTCGGCGCCGGCGCCCTCATCGACGTCGATCGGCGGCTCGACGTCATCGATCACGAGCGAGCCCCCGCCGGTGTTCGAGACCCGGATCGTCGAGCTCGCGGTGCCCGAGATGACCTCGACCGGCGTGGCGACCTCGATCGCGAGCGGTGAAGCGTCGAGCACGGGCGACGACGTCGCGACTCCGGTGCACGTCAACTGGACCGGCGCCGCCAACATCTGGCCGGTGTCGGTCGCGATGTAGAGGTTCGCGCTCAGCGGCCCGCTGTGCTTGGGCGCGCACGACACGACGATCGGCGTCGAGCTCCCGGTCGGCAGCGGGGCGATCGGCGCTTCACAAGACGGCTCGTCGATCGGACACGGCAGTTGGACCAGGAAGTCACCGTCGAGATCGTCGAGCTGGAGCGACAGCCGGTCGATCGTCGTAGCTCCGGTGTTGGTCACCATCAGCGTGGTCGTGCTCGGGATGCCCATCACGACCGTGGAGAAGTCGAAGGTCGCGGGGCTCGCGGTCAACGTCGCGGCCGTCGCGTAACCACATACGCCCATGAAATCGACGACCGGCAGCCCCGCGTTGTCGCTGCCGTGGAACAGGCACCGCTCCATCCCCGACGGCTCGCCCGCCAGGCACGAGATCGTGACGTTCTTCGTCGCGCCGGCCGTGAGCGTGATCGGCGTGCCGCCGGCGACGGTCTCGGTGACCGCGGTCTGACACGACGGGTCGCGGGTGATCGTCTGGATCGTGAAGTCGGTGGTCGCGCTCGTGTTCTTGAGCTGCTGGGTGCCGTTCGCGCCGAACACGACGAGCGCCTCGGGCACGGCCACGACGCTCGAGCTCCCGCCGCCTGCGGCGAAAGCGGCTGTGGCTCCCGCGATCGCGACGCACGCGAGCGACATCAGCCGAGAGCGTGCACGTCGCGTCATCACGGTCGCTCGATCAACCAAGGATGCGCTCGCCGGTCACGGCTTTCAACCGCCTCGACGTGGCCAAGAGTAGGCGTGCTAACCTGCGCCGAGCGATGCCGGGATTTCAGCGCCACGTGTTCGTCTGCATCAACGAGCGCCCGCCAGACCACCCGAAGGGCTCGTGCAAGGCGCGCTGCGGCGTCGAGGTCCGCGACCGGCTCAAGGCCGAGCTCGGTGCCCGCGGGATCGCGAAGCTCGTGCGCGCGAACAACGCCGGCTGCCTGGACCAGTGCGAGCACGGTGTCACGATGGTCGTTTACCCGGAGCAAGTCTGGTACGGGGCGGTCACGGTCGATGACATCCCCGAGATCGTCGACAAGCACGTCATCGGCGGCGAGGCGGTCGAACGTCTGATGATCCCGGACCAACCGCACCTCGCGGATCGTCGAACGTTTCCGCCGCTGCGCACGGACAAGCCGTGAAGCTCGCACTCGCCTTGCTCGCAGCGGTCGCGGTCCCTGCGCGTGCGCACGCGGATGCGCCGTCGGCCAAGCCGGAAGTCGACGACGCCTCGGTCGAAGCGGCGAGCGAGGCGAACCTCGAATCGCAGGCGCCGCGTCGTGGCACGACGTTCTCGCTCGCGGTCGGCGGTGCGGCGACGTTCGGGCTCGGCATCGACGACTCGACCGGCCGCGGCGGGTCGCTGTCGTTGCGCGTCGGCCACGTCATGACCCCGCGTGCGCTGCTGACGTTCGAGCTGACCTCGTTCGCGACGCTGCACGAGATTGGGATGGCGCCGACGACGCTGTTGACGAACACCGACGTCAACCTGCTGGTCGGCGTCCAGCAGTACACCTCGCCATCGCTGTGGGTGCGCGCGGCCGGCGGCATCGGTGCATACAAGCTCGAGCGGGGCGCGATGCCGACGCTGCACTACGCGGGCCCGACGAGCGCGGTCGGCATCGGCGTCGACATCATCCGCCGCCACTATCTCGTCGTCGCGATCGAGGCCGTGACGACCGGGATGCTCAACCGCGACGGCGTGCTGATCTCGAGCATGCTCGGCCTCGGCATCTCGTACTACTGAGTTGATCGCGAACGCGCGCGCTGGCTGCGCTGTCACAGGGTCCTGCGCGCGGCGCGCGACCGGCGGTGCGGGACCATGGGCGGTGCAACACGTCTTGATACGCCGACGCGTGATGGTCGACTTGGAAGTTACGCGCTTGGACCTGTGCAGCTCCGCCTGTCGCGGGGTGGACCCGACCGGAGGTTCTTTCGTCCGGCCGTCGGCGAACCGGCGAGCGAATCTCGCGGGTCGCGCGCCCGCGATGACGCTCGGGCCTACCCGGCGCAACCGACGCCGCCACGGTTGGCCATGCAGCGGCGACGCACGACGGTCGGTCGAGCGTTGATAGCGGCGTCAAACTCGGCGGTGGTGGAGTCGCTCAGAGCGGGACGGGTTCCGTGGCAACGCCGGCGAACCGCGAGAGCCAATAGGTGCCGGATGGAAACAGGGAGGCGACTCGCGCCCGCCAGACCGCGAGCGCGAACCGGTACGCGGCAAGGAACGAGCGGTACTTGCCGAGCGCGTCAATGCGCGCCTCGATTTGTCCCGCGAAGCGCGGACGTAGGTTGCGCCGGGGCGCGAGGGTGGTGGGCGCCTCGTCCCAGCGTTGCTCCAGGATTTGGCGGCGCCCGCAAACCGACGTACCGGTCTCACGCCGCAGCTCGGCAACCTCGCGCTCGACGCGCTCGACGCCCGCGCGTACCTCGGCGATGAACGCGTCGGCCGGGCCGAGCTCGGCAGGAATCGTCATGCGGAGCTCGATCTCGTCGGGCAGCGTACCCGCGTCGCGAAAAAAGTGCCGAGGTCGCGTTGCCCGCAGCGCCCGTCCCGACAGGAGGTTCGTATACGTGTTCACGCCGGGCCAATGGTGGACGCGCTCGACGAGCCGATCTTTGACCGGATTGGTGACGCCATAGACGACTTTGGCGATCACGGTCTCGCGATCGAGGAGCCGGGTCACGCATGGCTCCTCCGCGGCCCAGAAGTTCTCCCAGCGTCCGCGCAGCGCATTCTGGCTGCGAGCGACCAGGCTATGAAAGTACGTGATGAACTCGGGACATCGACCGTCGCGGTCGTAGATCGTGGTGTGGTGGTGATTCGACTCGGCGAGTGTATGGACCACGTCCATCCCGCAGCGTTGCGCGGCGACCGCGAGGCAGTAGGCATACGCGTTGTTCGTCGCGGCGTCGGGCCGCAGCAAGAACCACCGGTTCGCACACCGTCGAGTGAGCAAGTAGAACTGGTTGCGCAGGACTTGGCGAGGTCGCGTCACACGCCAGACGTTCGCAAGAACTGCACCATCCGAACCCCGTGATTCTTCCTGAGCGTTTGTCCGAGCTGTCCGAATCTTGGCCGAGATCCGGCCGGACAATTACCTCCGGTTCATCTCGCTCAGGTCTCGTCTCGCTCAGGTCTCACCTCGCGGCAATTACTCCGGGCCGGTCTCGCTCGCCCGGCTCCTCGCCGCGGTCCAATTTACCAACGGTCCGGCCTCGGGGCAATTACCTCCGGTCCGGCCTCGCCCCCAATTACCTCCGGTCCGGCCTCGCCCCCGCCGGCAATTACCCCCGGTCCGGCCTCGGGCCTCGCCCCGCCGGGCAATTACCTCCGGTCCGGCCTCGCCCGCCCGATCCCCAACGGTCCGGCCTCGGGGCAATTACCTCCGGTCCGGTCCGATCCCCTGAGCGCGCGCAGCCGCGAGGGCGCAACGTCGCGATAGCGCGCGCAGCCGCGAGGGCGCAACGTCGCGATAGCGCGATGCTCGGCGCTACAGATCGCCCGGCGTGCCGAGGCGGAAGTCGACGATCTCGCTGTCGACGTTCGCGGTGCCGACCTCGTCGTTCGCGAGGTTGTCGCCAGCTTGCGCGGACAGGTGTGCGCCCGAGACCGTGTGGATCTCGTAGCGTCCAGTCGAGTCCGTCTCCGCGGTCACCGGCGGCGTGGTCCCCTCGACCGTCGCGGTCACCGTCGCGCCGGCGATCGGCCGACCGTCTGCGTCGGAGACGACGCCGCTCACGGACTTCCTGTGGCGCGGGCCGACCCCGAGCTCGATCTGCGCAGCCGCACCGGCGGGCACCGTGACTTGCACCGGCAGCACGCGGTCGCGCCAGCGCGTCAGCATCGTCAGATCGCACGCCGGGACGTCGTCGATCGTGAAGCGCCCGCCGGTCACCGTCACGAGCCGCGGCTCGTGCGACAGCGGGACGCCTCCGCACGACATCAACACCGCGAGGAAGCTGCCTTCGGCGAGCTCGCTCGTCGTGCCTTCGATCCGGCCGGTACCGGACAACACGAGCCGCGTGTCTTTCGAGGGCGACATCACGGTTTGCTCCGCGATGCCGCGGCTGCCGGCTTGGACGCGAACGCTGTATTCGCCCGGCACCATGTCGTAGATGTGCCAGCGGCCCTGCTCGTCGGCGCGCTCTTGTTGGCCGAACGCGCCGGCCGCGTTCGTGGTCGGCAAGATATCGAGATACGCGAGCGGCACCGGATCGCCGTTCGCGTCGACGACGACGCCCGACATCGTCGGCTCGCGCGCCGGAATCTGGAACACGACATCGGTGAACCGCGCGCCCGACTGACACGTGAACGTGCGCGGCTGCGACGGCGGTGACTTCCACGGCCACGCGCGCAACGCGACCTCGCCTTCGATCGGCATCGACCAGTGGAACGCGCCGCCGTGCTCGATCCTGCCCGACGGGTTGAACCCGCCCTCGATCTGCATCTCGATCGCGCCGTCGGGTGCGGGCTTGCCCTCGGCATCGACGACGCGCCCGGTGACGATACAACCCGCCGCGAGCGTGACGTTGCTCGTGACGCTCTCGCCCGCGTTGACGTGGAACACCGCGCCGCGACTCGTCGTGAACCGCGGTTCGCTCGCTTCGACGAGGTAGCGACCCTCGGCAACGCGCAGCGAGAACCGCCCGTCCGCGTCGCTCTCGGTGACGTCGGTGCCCAGCGCCGGCCGGAGCAGGCCTCCGCGGGCACGGACCGCCGCGCCCGAGATCGGCCGATTCTGCTCGTCGGTCACGCGTCCTTCGATCTTCGCGCCGCGCACGACGAGCAATTCGACGTGACCGACGTCCGCATTCGCCACGACGCGCGGCATCAGCGCTTCATCGGGCAGCCCCGCGATGTCGAGGCGCGGAGTAAAATCGTTGCGCACGCGATCGCGTGGTCCGACGGTGAGCACCGTATCGTCGCGCACGAACAGCCGGTACTCTCCGCGCGCGACCTCGACGTGGAACGTCCCGTCGGCGCCGGCCGTGATCGATTCGTCGCCGAGCGCGCTGCGCACGACGATCTCGACGTTACCGACCGGAGTCGCCGTCGCCGTGTCGAGCACGGTGCCCGAGATCGTGACGGTGCCAGACTCGTGCGGGAAGGCGATCGGCCCGCGCACCTTCGCACGGCGAAGCGCGTCCGCGAGATCGGGCACGATGCCGGTCCGCGCGTTCGGGTCGTGGCGCGCCTCCGCGGCCTGGTCGTGGCCGCCACCGCGCAGGACGAGCCACAGCGCGATCACCAGCGCGAGGCACGCGGCGAGCGATACGCGGGACCTGCGCGTCATGGCAATGAGACACCGCGACCGGTGCCGTGGTTTCCTGGTGGTAGCACCAAGGCCGAGTCAGGCCAGGGCTTCGATGAGGACGGCGGTGATGTTGTCTTTGCCGCCGCGTTGGTTCGCGAGGCCAATTGCCGCTTCGGCGCACTCGTCGAGCGCGCCCTCGGCGCACAGCTCGGTAACCTCGCGATCCGTCGTGAAATAGCCGTGTAGGCCATCACTGCACAACAGGAAGCGATCGCCGACGCCGATGTCGATGTCGGCGGTATCGACCTGGACATAGTCCTTGTGACCAACAGCGCGGGTGATGACGTTCTTCCCGCTCGCCTTTTCGGCCTCCTCTTTCGTCATCATCCCGTGCTTGACCTTGTAGTTGATCAGCGTGTGGTCCTCGGTCAGCTGGAGCACGTTCTGCTGGCGGACGCGATAGACCCGCGAATCACCGACGTGGGCCGCGAACGCCAACCCGGCCCGGATCAGCAACGCCGACAGCGTGGTCGACATGCCCTTTTTCTCGGGGTCGAGCTCGGCCATCCCGAACACCATGTAGCAAGCCTGCTTGACCCCGCTCTCGAGGAGTCGGCGGATCTCCCACACGCACTCCGCGTCGCCGAACGTGACGCGTTCGACGAGCCGGTCGAGGTCGCGCGAGGCGCCGTAGACCCACGAGGTCAGCAGCTCGACCGCCTCGCGGCTCGCGATCTCCCCCTTGTTGTGACCGCCGACACCGTCGGCGACGATGTAGAACCCACGCGAATCATCGCGGAAGAACGCGTCCTCGTTGATCTGACGCTTCCTCCCGACGTCCGTACGCGCCACCGACTGAAGCTTCACGGGCGTAAAGCGTATCATGGCGATAACAGCGCCCGCTTGCTACGATCGTCGAGATGAGCGATGGGGCGGACACCGCGGAGCCGGTATCGGCGTTGACCGCCGTGCTGCGCGAGCGATCCAGCGAGATCCTCGCGAGCTGGCTCGTGCGGTTCGAGCGCTCTTCCCTGCGGTTTCAGCGCGCGACGAAGGCGTCCGACCACACCGCGCAAGTCGCGAGCCTGATCGAGGGGCTGACGGTCGCGGCCGCGACCGGCGAGCTGCAATCCGGGTCCGATGCGACGCGCGAGCTCGAGCGCACCGCCGCGTTTCTCGGCGCCCAATTCGCGAGCCAGGGCGCGACCGGGTTCGATGTCGCGGCCGTGCTTGCTCGAGCTGCGCGACGTGCTCGCCGGAGTCGCGCCGCCCGCCGATGCCGCGGCGTTGACCCGCTTGTTCGAGTGGCTCTCGGTGATCGCGCTCGATCAGTTCGCGGCGGGGGGCCTCCAGTCGTTGCGCGAGCAGACCGCCGAGCAACTCGACTCCGGAACGCCGGTGCTCGAGCTGCTTCCGAAAGTGCCTGCGGTCATGCTCGTCGGGGCGCCGAGCGCGGGAGTCGTCGATAGCCTGCTCGCGCGTGCCTGGATGCTCGCGGTCGGGCACGGGGGCGCCCTGCCTCGTGATCCACTGCGCCGGACTTAACGAAGCGGGCGAACGCAGCCTCGAGCGCAGCTACGACGGGTTCCTCGAGCAAGTCGAAGGCAGCGCGCTCCAGATCTTGCTCGCGGGGGCGCGCCGTCAGGTGCGCGACGTCCTGACCGCGAAGACGACCGAGCGCGGCCTCGCGATCCAGCACTTCGATAGGCTCGACAGCGCGGTCGCGCACGCCGTCGAACGCGCAGGGTATTTGCTCATGCGCCGAACCTAAAGTCCGACGACGGACTGTGTTAACCTCTACGCACGGTGGGCGATTTCCCCATCGGCTTCGGCCGGTACCAGCTCGTCGAGCGCCTCGCGGTGGGCGGGATGGCCGAGATCTTCGTGGCCACCGCTCCCGGTGAGCACGGGTTCCAGAAGCGCGTCGTGATCAAGCGGCTGCTGCCGCACCTGTCGTCCGACGATACGTACAACGCGATGTTCATCGACGAGGCGAAGCTGACCGCGCGCCTCGTCCACCCGAAAATCGCGCAGACGTTCGAGCTCGGCAAGGTCGACGACACGCTGTTCATCGCGATGGAGTACATCGACGGCATCGATGTGCTCGCGCTGTTGCGCGAGTACGCGCAACGCAAGCGCCGGGTCGAGCCGATGATCGCGGCGTACATCGCCCACGAAGTGCTCGACGCGCTCGACTACGCGCACAGCCTCGCGGACGAGCACAAGAGCTCGCTCGGGATCGTCCATCGCGACATCTCGCCGTCGAACGTGCTGCTCAGCGTGCGCGGTGACGTCAAGCTCGTCGACTTCGGGATCGCGCGCGCGAAGGATCCGGATCGCGCGCACAAGAGCAAGACCGGCACACTCAAGGGCAAGTACGGCTACATGTCGCCGGAGCAGGTGATCGAGCAATCGCTCGACGGGCGGTCCGACGTGTTCTCGGTCGGCGTCGTGCTCGCCGAGCTGCTGACCGGCCGGCGGTTGTTCGCCGCGGCGAACGAGCTCGACGTGCTGCTGATGGTGCGCGACGCCAAGCTCGCGCGGCTCGACAAGTACGGCGTCGATATCGATCCCGGGCTCAACGCGATCGTGCGCAAGGCACTCAAGAAGTCGCTCGACGAGCGGTGGAGCGGCGCGGCCGCGTTTCGCGATGCCCTCGCCGAGTGGCTGTTCGAGCAGCGCAAGCGCGTCACGCCGAAGCAGATCGCGGAGGTCGTCGCCGAGCTCCACGACGCGGTCGTCAGTCGACGCCAGCGCGGGCCCGAGGCGGGTGGTGCGACCGCGGTGATCGACGACATCATGCCGCAACGGCCACCGAGCGAGAGCGACGGGATGCCGATCGTGGTGGTCGAACAGGGCGACAGCCTGAGCATGCCGGTGATCTCGATGAGCTACGACGCGGGAGATGACGCGGCCAAGGCGCCGTCGAGACCGGTGTCCGTCGCCGAGCTCGCGGCGCCGCCGTCCAAGCGGGCCGAGACCGTGCGCGCGAAGCAGGCGATCCAGGTTCCGACCGTCGTGCCCTCGCGTGGCGCGCCCGCGGGCATGGGCCGAGCCGCGCAAGGCAGCGCGCCGCCGGTGGTCACGATCGCAGAAGCCGCGGTCGAGATTCCGATCGCCGATACGATCAGCGCGGCGGTCGAGGCGATCGTCTTGCCCGAGGCGCGCGAGCCGCGCAGCGAAGACTCGGTCACGCGCGCGTTCGACGATCTGACCGAGGACCCACCGGCGACGCGGTCGAAGGACATCCGGATTCCTTCGCCCGACGAGCTCGCGCGCAAGAAGCCGCCGACCCCGCCCGCGCTATCCGACATCGCCGAGCCGCCCGACGATGCCGGCGACTTCTCGACGACGTCGCCGCTGCGCGTCCTGTTCCGGCTGATGACCGCACGTGCGACCGGCCTGCTCGTCGTCGCGGTCGGCGGGATCAAGAAAGAGATCTACGTTCGCGACGGGCAACCCGAGTACGTGTCGTCGAACGTCGCGAGCGAGTTGTTCGGCAACTATCTCGTGACGAAGGGCGTGTTGTCCGACGGCGAGCTCGCGATGGCGCTCGCGATGATGCCGCACTACGGCGGCAAGCTCGGTGACACGCTCGTCGGGCTCGGCTTGTTGAAGCCGCTCGAGGTGTTCCGCCACCTGACGCGCCAGGTCCGCACGAAGATCATCGACGTCTGTACGTGGAACCGCGGCGGGTTCGGCTGGTACGCCGGTCGCGAGAATCCGCGCGAGGCGTTCCCGCTCGACTTCAACGCGTTCGAGATCCTCGGCGCCGGCGCGATGGCGATCGCCGACGACCAGGTCGAGCACTGGGTCGCGAAGCACGGCTCGCTCAGGCTGCGGGCGTCGCGCACGCGGCGAGTCGGCCCCGAGCGGTTCGAGGTCAAAGGCCTGGTCGAGCTGTTCGAGACCCTCGACGGCAAGGCGTCGGTCGGCGATCTCGTCGACGCGCACCACGATCGCGCGGAGCGACTCAAGCTCGGCCGCATGCTATGCCTGCTCGAGTCGTGCGACCTCGCGCGCCCGGCGTAACGACGGCGGTCTAATCCGCCGGGCCCCATCTCGCCGGCTTGCAATTGGCCCGGCGTCAACCTCGCACTCTCGTTCGAGTGCGGCGTGGGAACGCGCGGTTGGGCTAGCGCACTCGCGCGCAGCGCGATCGCCGCGCAGCGTCGTCGCTCCGCGGAGGCGCCCGAACCACCACGGCCTGCGCCGTCGCCCGAGCGAGTCCGGGGCGCCCTCGCAAGGCAGCCGCGCGAAGCCGCTGCGTCGGATCAGCACGAGCATGAATGCGAGGTGGACGCCGAGCCCACTGCAAGCTCGCGAGACGGGGCCCGGCGGAGCTAGCGGGCTCGGTCGGTGTGCTGAAACGGCATCTCGTCGCCGTAGACGACGACGACCCAGATCGCGCCGTTGCCGATCTCGGGATGCGGCGCTTGCCTTACGGCGACGCCGATGTCGTCCGCGGTCTGGCCGTTCAACAGCTTCTCGACCATACGATCGCGGGGCAGCGCGTCGAGCGTAGACAGCTTCGTCACGCTGTAGCGGAACCTGACGTACTTGCGATCGACCTCCGACAACTGGCTCTGCATCGCCGGCCAGACGTCGTCGGCCTTGGCGCCGGTCGCGAGCTCGGCCGCGAACTTGCGTGCCACGATCTCGAGCGCGGTATCGAGTCGAGGGCCGTGGTCCGTGGTCAGCACCGAGGTGATGCGCGAAGCAACGAGCCGCGTGTCGGTCGCGCGCGTCACGTCGAACACGATCGCGGTCGCGCACACGGTGTGATCGGGTGCCTCGACGACGCCGACGCCGATCTGGCTGACGTTCGGCGACAGCAGATCGTGGTGCTCGCGCGGCGAGCTCATCCACGCGAGCTCGGCATCGTCGACGGTCGGCGCGCGCGCGCTGTTCTCGGTTAGCCCAACCAGAGACAGGTCGCCGTAGTCGGAGTCGCGCAACGAGGCCTCGGAGGGAACGTCGCGGATCCGCGCGGACGACACGCGCGCGACGAGCGAGACCTGTTCGTTCCACGCGAGCACGGGCAGCCTTGCCGTGGCGCGCGCGTCGTTGATCAGGCCGAACAACCGGCGCTCGGCGTCGGTGGCGGCGGCGAGCGGATAGCGCGGCGCCTCGATCACCGGTGGCTTCGGCGGCTCGATCACACGCGGTGGCGTGCAGGCGGTGGCGACGAGCGCGAGCAGCGCGAGGCGCCTCGCTACCAAAACTTCCACCACGGCTTGCGAGCGGGCGGTTCGGCCGGCGTCGCCGCGGGCTTCGCGGTCTTCGCTCGGGTCGGGCGGGGTGCGATCAGCACGCGGAACGGCGCGATGCCCTCGAACAACGGCCGCAAGCCGAACCGCTGCCAGATCGTCTCGACGTTATCGCCGGTGAGCGCGGCCGGCTCGATCCCGTCTTCCTCGGGGATCGGTTCGCCGCTCAGCTCCCAGTCGTTCTGGATCCACCGCATCGACTCGCCATCGCGGAACATGCCGAACGCATACGAACCGCCGTGATCGCCGATCATCGCGAACAACACGGTGCCGAGCTCGACGCTGAGCGCGACGAGCTGGTCGTCGTCGGCGAGCAGCAGCTCGCTCTCCGCCCAGCACGTGTACGGACCGTCTTGCCACAACACGACGAGCGCGCCGTCGTCGTTCTTGTAGATCTGCTCCAGCGCGCTCCTGTCGGTGCGCTTGCGATTCTCTGCGAGCACGCCGGTGAGCATCTCGCCGTAGCGCTTGCGCAACGCGGTCTCGACCTGATCGATCTTCGCCGTCGCGGCATAGAAGAACGCCGTGACCCCCATCGTTACAGCCCGATCGACGTCAGCGCGGCGGTGAAACGCGCGGGTAGTGGAGCCTCGATCACGAGCTGCTCGCCCGCGAACAGCAGCTCGATGCGCGCGCCGTGCAGATAGAACCCGGGATGGTCCGCGATCGGGTCGCCGCCGTATAGGGCGTCGCCGGCGATCGGCGAGCCGACGTGCGCGAGGTGGGCGCGGACCTGGTGCATCCGGCCGGTGCGCGCGGTGCAGCGCACGAGCGCGTGGGTCGCGTTTGCGCGCTCGACCGCGAACACGGTGTGAGCGGACAGCCCGTCGGTGTAATCGACCGCGACGTGATCGCCGCGCTGCGCGAGCGGGGCATCGCATTCGCGCGACACCGGCCGGCCGACGGTCAGCGCGAGATACTGCTTGTCGACCGAGCCGGCGCCAAACGCCGCGCGTAACGCGCGATACGCGTCGGCGGTGCGAGCGGCGATCAACGCGCCCGACGTGCCGATATCGAGGCGATGGACCAAGCCACCATCGCGCGCGTCGTAACCGATGCCGTCCTCGGGCTCGAGCGCGGCGCACTCGGGCCAGCGCGCGGCGATCGCGTTTGCGGCGGTGCCGGTCTCGCCGGCGCGGAGCGGCTGCGACGGCATGCCTGCGGGTTTCGCGATCACGACGAGCTCGGGGCGCTCGATCAACACCTCGAGCTGCGCGGCGGCGGCTGGATCGGCGACGGGACGCAGCGCGTCGCCCGATGCAGGCGGGTGAGCGAGCTCGATGACATCGCCAGCGGCGACGCGATCGCCTTTCTTCGCGCGTGCGCCGCGAATTCGCACCGCGCCATCGTCGAACAGCTGCGCGAGCTCCCGCCGCCCCGCGCTCGGAAACTGGCGCGCGAGCGCTTTGTCGACGCGGCCTTCGCCGCCGGCCTCGATCGTGACGGTGACCTTCTCGTTCATACCGCCTCCAGCAGGATCGCCGGCACGATCGCGTTCGGCAAGACCTCCGTGGTCTCGGCCGCGAGCTCGAGCAGCGCGTTGCAGCCGACGAGCGAGGTCAGGATCGCCGAGCCCTGCTTCGGGTGCGGGTGCGCGACGAGGTGCTCGCCGTTGCGCACGACCTTGGCGCGAACGAAGTGGGTGCGCCCGGCTTGCTTGCGATAGCCGCGCACGACGGTGACGGGCGCGCGAGGCCTCGCGATGACCGCGGCGCCTTGCAACGCCAGTAGCGCCGGCCGCACGAACAGCTCGAACGCGACGAACGTCGAGACCGGATTGCCCGGCAGGCCGAACACCGGCACCGCGCCGTTGACGCCGAACGAGAACGGCTTGCCCGGCTTCATCGCGACCTTCCACAGCTCGAGCTCGACCCCGGCGGCCGCGAGCGCCGCGCGCACGTGATCGCGATCGCCGACCGACACGCCGCCGGTCGTGATCACGACGTCGTGATCGAACGCGCTCGCGATCATCGCCGCGACCGTCATCGGATCGTCTTTCGCGATGCCGAAGTACGTCGAGGTACCTCCGGCCGCGGTGACCTGCGCGGCGAGCGCGTGCGCCGACGAATCGACGCTCTGACCCGGGCCGAGCGGTTGCGATGCATCGACCAGCTCGTCGCCGGTCGCGATCAGCGCGACTCGAGGCGCGCGAAACACCGGCACCTCACCGATCCCGAGCGCGGCGAGCAGGCCGAGCTCGCCTGCGCCGAGCCGGACCCCCGCGGTCACGGCGACCTCGCCGATCGCGATATCCTCGCCGGCGCGTCGCACGTTGTCGCCGACCGGCGATTCGGGCAGCACGACCGCGTTCGCCAGCTCGTCGAGGTTGACGTCCTCCTGCATGACCACGGTGTCGAGCTCGGACGGTAGCGCCGCACCGGTCATGATCCGCACCGCGGATCGCTCGGGGATCGGCCCGGTATGAGGCGAGCCGGCGAAGATCCGCGCGACGATCGGCAGCGTCGCCGGCAGCTCGGCCGAGCGCGCGGCGTAGCCATCCATCGCCGAGTTGTCGAACCCGGGCAGCGCGCGCGGAGCGACCATGTCCTCGGCGAGCACTCGGCCGGCGGCCTCACGCAGCGGTATGCGCTGCACCGCCAGTGGCACGAGCCGCGCGGCGATCGCTGCGCTCGCTTCATCGACCGAAACCATCGTGCGAGCTTCTTACCTCAGATCTCGAGGTGCAAGCGCAGCGAGCCGACCACGACCGGGCCGCGATCGACGTTGTAGCCGGGGTGATCGATGACCTGGACGTCGGCCGCCGGCGAGACCCCGCGCCATACGTGCACGGTGTAGTAGACCTCGGCGATGTCTTCGCGGCCGTAGTGCAACTCGCCGTCCCCGAGCAAGAACCCCTTGCCACCGAGCTCGAGATACGTGCGATGCGGCACCGAGATACCGTTCGAGACGACCGCGACGCCGATCTTGTCGCGCGGTCGGGACCACGCGGTGCCGGCGAGATCGAAGCCGACGAGCGCGGTGTTGTCGACCTCGGTATACGCGAACGATTCGGTCGCGCCGTCGTTCCAGCCGAGCCGCATGAAGCCGCGCAGCGAGTTGCCGATCTGCTGCTCGGCGTTTAGCCCGAACCCGTACTTGATGCGATTCTTCGCCCGCGTCGCGGTGATGTCGAGCGCATCGATGATGCCCTGGTTGAATTCGGCGATCGTGTCGTCGTAGTTGCCCATCTGCGCGTGGTTGAGGTACGCGAGGACGCGCACGACGCCGGGGTTGCCGAGGACGCAGCCGCGGACCACGCCCTCGAGGTTCTCGCCGCGCGCGTTCGCGACGTCGTAGTCGTAGTGGATGCCGTTCGCGATCGTCGGCATCAACGCCTCGCCGAGCCGGATCGCGAACCGAGGCTCGATGTACTGGATCACCGCGCCGAGCGTGTAGCCGCGCGTATCGGCGGCGTAGTCCCAGGCGCCGTTGTTGTCGACGGTCCAGTTCATGAACTGGAGGTGGCTATCGGTGCCGGCGCCGTTGAGGTCGAAGTAGTCCGGCATCCCGATCTTGCCCACGATGATCTCGATCCGGCGCTTCGCGACCCTCGCAAAAGGGCGCAGCGGGCCGCGACCGGCGTCGACCTTGTCGTCGGACAACGGGATGACCTGATCGATAAACGCCCGCCCGATGTACGGGTTCGGTCCGAGCGCTGGGTTGCGCACGACGTCGAGATCGGTGAAGCCGGCGATGCCGAGCGCGGACGATAGGCCCGTGCCGCTCGCCGATTCCGGCGACAACACGAGCGCGGTCGTCGAGGTCAGCGCGTAGCCGGCGTACACCGTCTCGACGAACGACGTCTCCTCGTGGTCGTCCGGCCGAAAGCTGTTGCTGCCCTCGTACGGCGAATGAAACCCGGGTTGCGCCTGCGTGATCGTGTTGACCTGCGCGGACAACCACCACGACGCCACCGCATGGGGTGCGAGATAGGTGTCGCGATCCACCTCACCATCGTCCGCCGCGGAGATCGCAGGTGCGCTCATGATGGCTAGCGCGAACAGGTACCGCGGCATGAACCCTGATTGTTCACTCACCGCGTGGCCGGCGGCAACAAACCGCGCGCGCTACGGCGTAGGCTACTCGCGATGACGGGATCTACCTCGCGGATGTTGATCGTCGCGCTCGCTGTGGCCGCCGGCTGCTGCCCAGAGCCACCGAAACCGAAGACGGTCGCGACGGCGAAGCCGGCCACGATCGATCTGGCCACGCCTCAGGAGGTCCACCTCAAGAACCTGCGCCAGTTGACGTTCGGCGCTGACAACGCGGAGGCGTACTGGGCGTTCGGCGGCGACAAGTTGATCATGCAGACCAACCACAAGCCGTACAAGTGCGATCAGATCGAGGAGATGCCGTTGTCCGGGGCACCGGGCACGCTGGTGTCGGACGGCAAGGGTCGCGACACGTGCTCGTACTTCTTGAAGGGCGACCAGGAGATCATCTACTCGTCGACCGAAGCGACGTCACCCGACTGCCCGACGCCGCCCGACATGTCGAAGGGCTACAACTGGGGCCTGTTCGAGTACGACATCTATCGCGCGAACGCGGATGGCTCGAACAAGCGCTTGTTGATCGGCGGCCCCGGCTATGACGCGGAAGCGACGGTGTGCCCGGTCGACGGCTCGATCATCTTCACGTCCGAGCGCGGCGGCGATCTCGATCTATGGCGCGCGGATGCCGACGGTAAGAACCTGCGCCAGATCACCAACCTACCGGGCTACGACGGCGGCGCGTTCTTCTCCGCCGACTGCACGAAGATCGTGTGGCGCGCGTCGCGGCCCGAAGGCGAGGACCTCGTCAAGTACAAGGCGTTGCTCGCGCAGCACCTCGTGCGGCCGACGAAGATGGACCTGTGGGTCGCGAACGCCGATGGCACCGAGGCGCGCCAGATCACGTATCTGCCGGGCGCTTCGTTCGGGCCGTACTTCTACCCGAGCGGCAAGCGCGTGATCTTCGCCTCGAACTACTTGCAGCCGACCGGGCCGGAGTTCGACCTGTTCGCGATCGACATCGACGGCACGCACCTCGAGCGCCTGACGTACGCCGGCGGCTTCGACGGCTTCCCGGTGTTCTCGCCCGACGGCACGAAGCTGTCGTTCTCGTCGAACCGGCGATTCGGCGTGACGAAGAAGCCGGATGGCACCGAGGTGTACGCGGCGACGGGTGGCGTCGCCGGGATCCACGACACGAACGTGTTTCTCGCCGATTGGTCGGCGGAGCGCGGTCCCGAGCAGCCCGAGACCGCGGTGGCGAACCGCTATGCGGACGACGTGAAGTATCTCGCCGACGATGCGCGCGAGGGTCGCGGCATCGGCACCCAAGGGCTCGCGGACGCCGCGGACTACGTCCAGAGACAGCTCGAGTCGGTCGGCGTGCAGGTCACGCGGCAGACGTTCGAGGTCACGACCTCGATCGAGCGCGGCGAGAACACGGTCGTCGCGATCGATCGCAAGCCGCTCGCCGACTCCGGGTTCGCGCCGATGGGGTTCTCGGCGAACGGCAAGGTCGAAGCGCAAGTCGTCGCGGCGGGGTGGGGCATCGTCGATGCGGACAGCAAGCTCGACGACTACAAAGGCAAGAACGTCAAAGGCAAGATCGCGCTCGTCCATCGCTTCGCGCCACAAGCCGATCAGAAGAGCAAAGAGCAAGATCCGAAGATGGCGCGGCTCGGCGACCTGCGGTGGAAGGCGATGATCGCGCGCCAGCACGGCGCGGTCGGTCTGCTCGTCGTCGATGACGGTGATCTCAAGCAAGACGAAGCTCCGTTGCCTATTCTCGGTCCGGACGACGTGATCGGTGGCGGCGCCGATGTCGGTCTGCCGGTCGTCGTGCTGACTCGCGATGCGGCGAAGGTGCTCGCGCGGGGCACGCACAGGGCGAAGCTCGAGGTCGCGCTCGAACCGCGTCGCGCTCCGACCGATAACGTCATCGGCGTGATCCACGCCGGCGCGGCGACGAAGCAACCCGGCGTCGTCGTGATCGGTGCGCACCTCGACCACCTCGGGATGGGCGGCGGCTCGAACGCGCTCGACCCGAAAGTCCATGCCGTCCACAACGGCGCCGATGACAACGCCTCGGGCGTCGCGGCGCTGCTCGAGGTCGCGCGGACGTTGTCGGGCAAGGCCGGTCAGCTCCAGCGCGACGTCTACTTCGTCGCGTTCTCCGGCGAAGAGGAGGGCGATCTCGGCTCGAGCTACTTCGTCAAGCACCCGCCGACTGCCGATCCTATCGTCGCGATGATCAACATGGATATGGTCGGCCGGATGCGTAACAACCAGCTCGCGGTCAACGGCGGCGACTCGGCGAAGGAGTGGCGCGAGCTCGTCCAGCCCGCCTGCGATGCCGCGCGCGTACACTGCACGATCGGCGGCTCGGGCTACGGTCCGAGCGATCACATGGCGTTCTATGTCACCGGCGTTCCAGTGCTGTTCCTGTTCACCGGCAGCCACCTCGACTATCACACCGCGACCGACGACTCCGACAAGATCAACGCCGCGGGCGGGGCACGCGTCGCGATGATCGCCGCGGACGTCGCGTTCAGCGTCGCGAATCGCTCGGGCACGCTGACCTACGTCAAGGCGCCACCCGAGATGACGGGCGGCGACGTGCGGCGGCGCGGCGGCTCACTCGGCACCGTGCCATCGTATGACGAAGATCCGAATCAGCCGCCGGGGGTCCAGCTCTCCGATGTCATCCCCGATGGCCCGGCGGCGAAGGCCGGACTCAAAGGCGGCGATCGCATCATCAAGGTGGGCACGATCGAGATTCGCAACATCAACGATCTGATGTTCGTGCTCGAGGCCGCGAAACCGGGCACCGTGACGTCGATCACCTACGTTCGAGCCGGCAAGACCGAGACCGCAACGGCGACGTTCGGCCAGCCGCGCGGCAAGCGTTAGCGATGGCGAAGAAGTCGACCGTGGTCGCGCTCGTAGCGGTGGGCATCCTCGTGGCCGCTGGCGGCATCGTCGCGTTCGTGCTCGCGATCAAAGGCGCGATCACCAACGAGGTGCACGGCACGGTGACCGCGCACGGCAAACAGGTCGGCAATTGGACGATGACGCCCGATGTCTGTGTGTCCGGCGAGCGCAACCAGTTTCACGGCGCGCAGTTCTTCGTCGACGGCAATGACGTGCTCGGCATCTCGTTCATCCAGCCGATCGGCCAAGACCCGGCGCTCACGGTCAACCTGCCGGGGAAGCATCAGGCGGCGCGGTTCGGACCGGCCGACTGCAAGACACTGTCAGGCCACGTCGAGCGCCAGAACAGCATGGTCAACCGGATCACGAATGTTCGCGGGTCGGTAACGTTCGATTGCGGGGCGGCGGACGACCGGGTCTCGGGCGAGCTGACGTTCTCGAACTGCCACTGAGCGCCCACTGTCAGGACGATCTGGTAGATCCGTTACGTTGCGCGAAGACCTACAGCGATTTCTCGCGAACGCACGGGGCACCGGCGCGGCGTCGGTCCGCACGCTCGACGAGCTCCGCGCACCCGAGCAACTCGAAGCGCGGTGGGGGCTCGCGGCGTTGCGCGGCCGCTTGGTCGAGCTCTCGGCGCGCGGCGCGGTGGCAACGCTGACTGCAGCGATCGAGCTCGTCGTCGAAGCGCAAACCGAGAGCGAGCCGGTCGCGTGGATCACGCTCGCCGCCGGCACGTTCTATCCACCTGATGTCGCCGATAGCGGCGTCGATCTCGCAGCGCTCGTGGTTGTCCGGGTTCCGGACGCTGCCGCCGCGGCGCGGTCGGCCGAGAAGCTGCTGCGCTCCGGCGCGTTCGGCATGGTCGCGATCGATCTCGGTGGCTCGCCGCGCGCCGATGGTCGGGGCGGTTACAACGATATCTCGATGGCGATGCAAGGTCGGCTCGTGACGCTCGCGCAAGCTCACGACGCTGCGGTCGTGTGCATCACGCAGAAATCCGATGACGCTGCGTCGCTCGGATCGCTCGTGTCGCTGCGCGCCGAAGCGCTGCGCATTCGCGGCCCTGCGAGCTTCTCGATCACCGTGCGCGCGCTCAAAGACAAGCGGCGCGGGCCGGGTTGGACTCACAGCGCGAAGCGCAACGGCCCGGCCGGTTTGCTGTAGAGATCAGCGCATCTAGCTCCCCGCGTGGTCGCCGGAATCAACGCGAGACCGAGTTGTTCTCGTCACGACGGTTGCGCTGACAGAGGCAACGCATAGGATGTGGGCCGGATGAGCTCGCTGCTTTCCGCTCCTCAGCAGCTACGCCTGGAATTTCCTGGCGTAACGACGCGTGCACAGAAGAGTGCGCTCGGTCAGTTCATGACGCCTGTGCCGGTCGCACGGTTCATGTCCTCGCTCTTTCGTCCGAACAAAGGTTCTTGCCGCGTGCTCGAACCAGGAGCCGGGTTTGGTGCACTTGCGAAGGCGATGTTGGAACGCTGGGCGCGTGGCGAGTTGGGGCGTGGACGCATCGAGCTAGTGGCTCACGAAGTGGACGATCGGCTACTCCCTATTCTGGAGAATGTCCTCGCGCCGTTCGCACATGCCGGCGCACGAGTTCGGATCGTGGCAGGCGACTACCTCGCCCACGCTGCCGATGCGGTCGAGGTTGGTGCACCAACGTTCACGCACGCAATCCTCAATCCGCCATATAAGAAGATCGGCTCGTCGTCCGATGCGCGACATACATGTCGGCGCGTTGGGTTGGAGACCGTCAACCTCTACTCGGCCTTCGTGGGCCTCGCGCTGAGTCAGCTCGCCCCGAGAGGACAGCTCGTTGCGATCGTCCCGCGTAGCTTCTGCAATGGCCCGTACTACAAACCGTTCCGCCACTTCGTGTTAACGCGAGCTGCGATCCATCAGATCCATTTGTTTGACAGCCGAGACAAGGCGTTCAGCGACGACGACGTCTTGCAGGAGAACGTCATCATTCTGCTCGAACGCGGTGGCGTACAGGGCAGCGTTCGGATCTCGACATCGACCGACGGCCTGTTCTCGGACCTGCGCGAACGCGTCGTTCCGTTTAGCGACGTGATCAAGCCGGACGACACCGATGCGTTCATACACATCCCGGCGACCGACGACATCGATCATCTAGGGACCGCGAGCAAGATCCAGCACGGTCTGGAGGATCTCGGCATCGCCGTGTCGACCGGACCTGTCGTTGATTTTCGAATGCGCGAGCACTTGGTGGCGATGCCGCGAAAGGGCACCGTGCCGTTGCTCTATCCCGCTCATGTCTCGGGTCGAGACACCACATGGCCGATTGAAGGACTCAAGAAAGCGAACGCCATCGCACGCAATGAGGTGACCGAGCGTTGGCTGTTTCCGCCTGGTGCGTACACCGTCGTGCGCCGCTTCTCGTCCAAGGAAGAACGGCGTCGCGTCGTCGCTTCGATCGTGCTCCCTGACGCGCTCGCACAGTGCAAGGCGATCGGCTTCGAGAATCATCTTAACGTCTTTCACCAGAACAAGAGCGGCCTACCAGTTCATCTGGCGTGGGGACTGCTCGCGTACCTGAACTGCTCGGCGGTAGACGCTCACTTCAGGCGGTTCAATGGTCATACGCAGGTCAACGCGACCGATCTGCGTGCCCTCCGGTACCCGAACCTCGACGCACTGACCGCTCTCGGGAAGTGGGCCGCATCTGCCAAGTCGCTCGAACAAAGCGACATCGACCGCCAGATGACGAGCCTATTAAGGTGAGTACTCGTGCCGACGAGGCGATGGAGATCCTCGTCGCGTTGGGGTTGCCACGCGCGCAGCTCAACGAGCGTTCGGCGCTTTGCCTCTTGGCACTCGCGGACATCAAGCCCCGCACGCGTTGGGCGAAGGCGTCGAATCCGCTGATGGGGATAACGCCGATCATGGACTGGATCCGCGAGCACTACGGCAAGGACTACAAGCCGAACACCCGCGAGACCATCCGTCGCAAGACGATGCACCAGTTTGTCGCGGCAGGCCTGGTGATCTACAACCCGGACGATCCAACGCGCGCGGTGAACAGTCCAAAGGCCGTCTATCAGGCGGAACCCACGACGCTCGAGCTCCTGCGACAGTTTGGAGCTCGTTCGTGGACGAAGAGTCTTCACGACTACACTCGGAACAGACCGTCATTGAGCGAGGTGTACGCGAAGCGGCGCAGCCTGAATCAAATCCCGATTCGACTGGAAGATGGCGCCACGATCAAGCTCACTCCGGGTGCTCATAGCGCGTTGATCAAGACGATCATCAACCAGTTCGCGCCGCGTTTCGCGCCGGGATCTGAGCTTATCTACGCTGGAGACACCGGGAAGAAGTGGGGCTACTTCGACGAAGCCAAGCTGAAGTCGTTGGGGGTTAACGTCGATAGTCACGGCAAGATGCCCGACGTCGTGCTGTTCGATCGTAAGCGCGGATGGCTGTTGCTTGTCGAAGCCGTCACGAGTCATGGACCGGTCGACGGAAAACGGCACGAAGAGTTGGCCTCATTATTCAGCGCAGCGACCGCCGGACTCGTCTACGTGACGGCGTTCCCTTCGCGCTCGGTTATGGCGAAGTACCTGACCGAGATCGCCTGGGAGACCGAGGTGTGGACCTGCGAGGCGCCGGACCATCTGATCCACTTCAACGGTGAGCGGTTCCTCGGCCCATATAGGGCATCGCAGCGAAGCACCTAGCTTCGT
This sequence comes from uncultured delta proteobacterium, assembly GCA_963848295.1. Lineage (GTDB taxonomy): Bacteria > Myxococcota_A > Polyangia > Haliangiales > Haliangiaceae > JABFXX01. Next base: position 3,966,082 of record CAWKDB010000010.1, read on the forward strand.
CGCCTAGCGCGGCGGCGTCGTGAACGGCGGCTGGCTCTCGATCACCGCGACGTCTTCGGCTGCAAAGTAGCGCGCGGTGAGATCGTGCAGGAACTGCCGCGTGTAGACCTCGGCGCGCGGCGTCTCGACGAGGTTCGCGATCACGTCGGCGACCTCTTCGACCGGCTGCGCGTTCTGAATCCGCCGCGAATCGACCCCGCCGTACAGCGCGTTCGCGCCGAAGTCGGTCGCGACGACGCCGGGGATCACGGTCGAGCAATGGATGTCGGGATACTCGGCGCGCAGCTCGAGTCGCAGGCTCGCCATCAGCAAGTTGACCGCGGCTTTCGATGCGCTGTACGCGCTGCGGAACGCCGCGAGCGGCAATCGGCTAAGCCCCGATGACACGGCGATGATGTGGCCGCGCTTGCGCTCGCGAAAGTGCGCGAGCGACGACTGGATCGAGTACAGCACCGACTTGAGGTTGACGGTCATCATGTCGTCGAGGTCGGCGTCGGTGAGCTGACTGACCGGCCGCGAGATGCCGCGCCCGGCGTTGGCGACCCACACGTCGATGTGACCGAACTTCGCGATCGCGCGATCGCGCAGCTCGTCGTGGTCGGAGCGCTTCGTGACATCGGTGACGACCGCGAACGCGTTGCCACCGAGCTTGCCGACCAGCGCATCGAGCTCGGGCTTGCGGCGCGCCGCGACCACGACCTTCGCTCCCCGCGCGACGGCGGTCGTGGCGAGCGCGGCACCGATGCCCGCCGAGCCACCGGTGATGACGATGACCATGTCTTTCATGCGCGCAAGATACGCCTACTTCGTAGCTTTGCCACCGGCACCCGCGGCGCCGCCTGCCGTGCGCGGTATCGCGTTGTACAGGCCATTGAGGACTCCCGGCGGGAACAAGAACTGCGGGACCTTCGAGAAGTCGCCGAGCAAGATCGTCGTGCCCGAGCCGCCGAGCTGACCAAGCGCCTCGTAGGCCTTCATCTGCACGCTGAGCGGTGAGATCGCTTGGGTCTGCGCGCGGTTCTCGTCGGCGTGCGCCTTCGCGAGGATCGTGATCGCCTCTGCCTCGGCGTGGGCCTTCGCGACCGTGCCCGCGGCCTTCGCCTTCTCGAGCAACGCGTCTTCTTCGGCGATCGCGCGCTCGTTCTTCTTTTCTTCGAGCTCCTTCTTCATCCGGAGCTCCTCGGCTTCAGCTTCGTTCTGGATCTGCAGCTGTCGGCTCGCTGCTTCTTGCTCGGCGGCGAGCTTCTTGCGGAGCGCGTCGTTCTCCATCGCAGCCTTCTGACGGATCGCCTCCTGCTCGGCGACGAGCCGCTGCTCGTTCGCCTCGAGGATCGCCGGTGCGTAGTGGATCGACTCGATCGTAATGGATTCGATCGCGACGTGCTTGCCCTTCGTGCGGCGGCGCACGTCGGCTTCGATCTCGTTCTCGATCGCTTCCTTCGACGCGTGGATCTCTTGGTACATGTGATGCGCGAACACGCCGCTCGCCGCGCTGCGGAACTCCGGGCCGATGACCTCGTCGAAGTAGTTCGCGCCGCCGATCTCGGTCTGCAGCTCGTAGAGCTCCGAGATGATCGGCTTGTAGATCACGCTGAGCTCGAGATCGAGCGCGAGGTGATCCTGCGACGTCGTGTGCAGCTCGGCGTGTTTGGTCGAGAACGTGACGTCGAAGTCTTCGATCCCGCCGCAATCGTGCAAGAAACAGAAGATGCCGAGCTGATGCTTGCCCTCGGACAAGATCTCGCGCTGTAACCCGCCGTGCGGCTCGAAGCGCAAGCCGCGATGGCCAGATGCGATGGTTTGGTACGCGCACGCCGGGATCACGGCGACCGCGAGCGGCAAGATATAGGCGAGACGGACGGATCGAAACATAGCGAGCTCCTTTAGTCGTGAGTTAGGGCCGCAGGCCCTCGAGCCAACCGCTGAGGTCGTGACCGAGATGCGTCATGCACGTCCAGATCACGCGAGCGCCCGACTCGGGATCGACGATCGCGCCCTCGCGACAGACGGCTTCGGTCTGCGCGATGAATGCGTTGCCGCTGTTGCTGCGCAACGTGGCTCGCACGACGAGCGATGCCGACAGGCGCGAGTGGCGATACCGCGCGTCGCCGGCGATCAGCTCGACGGTGAGCACGCTGTCGTGGCGCGGCTTGACGACGCGCAAGATCGCTTGGGTCAGCGCGGTCGCGAGATCGGAGTACTCGACGTCGGCACCGGATACCGGCAGCGGATCGCGAATCCCCGCGACGTGCGCGGTCACCGCGAAGCTCGGATCGGTCGCCGCGGTCGAGCTCGCGTTCCCCGCGCCATCGGGGACGACGCGGACCAGCTTGCCTCCGCACGCACTGCACGCGACCGCGAGAACAATGATGGCAACCCTCGGCATCACGCTCTCAGTTACCAGCGGCGCCGTAGTCGATCGTATGAAGCTTGCGTTGCCGAGCCGCGCCCAGCGTGAAGGTTGTGTTAGGGGCCGTGCCCTTCCTACGTCGCCCGCGAGGTCGCGACAGCGATGTCGTGAAACCTGGTCGGCGCGCCGGCACAGCTCGCGTAACGCCGCGCCGCACCGATCGACGCGCTCGGCACAGTCGATGAACTAGTCGCGGGCATGTCGAAGTTATCCTTGCTGGCTGTTGTTGCCCTCGCGGTTCCGTTCACATCGGGTTGCGGTGGTTGTCCGTGGACCAAGCTGAGCGACCTCGCGATCACGCCCGAGACGCCGTGCCTCGATCTCCAGCTCGCGAGCTCGTCGGGCAACGCGCCGAGCACCGGGTGCGTCGACCCGGTGGTGTACGGTCAGAACAACTGCACCGACGCGCTCGTCGTGCCGGCGCAGTTCACGACCACCGGCGTCGACCAGACGTTCCAACCGGGCGACAACATCGTGCTCGAGGTCCCGCTCGAGAGCTCGACGCCAGATCATGGCGATGACTTCGCGATCGCCGCGATGCTCGGCGCCGATCCCGTCACGATCAGCTTTCACGCGAGCGGCGGCATTGATAACTAGCGCGACTGAACATTGGTACAGTATCATCGTTCTTGTTCGATGAGGGTCGCGTGTCTCGATCTTCCGGCATTCCCGCTCCAGCTCGCGTGGCGAAAGGAGCCCGAGCTGCGCGGGCATCCGGTCGTCGTGATCGACGACGATCGACCGCAAGGCACGGTGTTGTGGGCGTGCGAACGCGCGCGTGCCGCGGCGGTATTGCCGGGTCAGCGCTACGCGCACGCGCTCGGATTGTGTCGCGAGCTCCGTGCGCGGGTCGTGCCCGAAGAAGCGATCGCGGCGGCGACCGACGAGCTCGCCGGTGCGCTGCACGTGCTGTCGCCGCGAGTCGAGCCCGGGCCACCCGGAACGTTCTGGCTCGATGGCGATGGTCTCTCGCGCGTGTTCGCGAGTGCGACGGCATGGGGCGAAGCGATCCGCGCGGCGATCGGCGAACGCGAGCTCGCGGGCGCGGTTGTCGTCGGGTTCTCGCGGTTCGCGACGTACGCGATCGCGCGTGCCATGAGCGGAGCTGTCCACGATGGCTTGCGGGTGCTGCGCGCCGATGCCGATGAACGCGCGCTGGCGTCGGCGGTGCCGCTCGCTCGGCTCGAGATCGATCCGAAGTTGCGCGATGCGCTCGGCCGGCTCGGCGTCGCGACGCTCGGTCAGCTCGTGCGCTTGCCGGGCGGCGGGATCCTCGAGCGGTTCGGCCGCGACGCGCATCGGCTGTATCAGCTCGCGGCGGGTGAGCGCTGGGATCCGATCGTGCCGTCGCCACCGCCGGAAGCGCCGGACGAGCGCGTCGTGCTCGACGACGATCTCGAGAATGTCGAGCAGCTCGTGTTCGTGCTCAAGCACGCGATCGATCGGCTGCTCGATCGGCTCGCCGCGCGCGGGCGCGCGTTGGTCGCGTTGCACGTCGAGCTGACGCTGCGGTTCGCCGTCGGTCGCACCGAGCTCCGCGCCGATTGCATCAAGCCGGCCGGGCCGACCCTCGACGGGCGCTCGCTACTTCGACTGGTCCACCTGCGGATGACCGGGATGCCGCCGGTCGCACCGGTCAACGCCGCGCGGGTGTGGGCCGAAGACACGCCGGCGACCCGAGAGCAGCTCGCGTTGTTTGCACAGAAGCCACGTCGCGATCTGCGCGCCGCCGATGAAGCGATCGCGAGGTTGCGCGCCGAGCTCGGCGACGACGCGGTCGTTCACGCCGTGCTGCGCGAAGGTCATCTGCCCGAAGCGAGCTTCGCCTGGCAACGCCTCGGTCGCGTCGCGCACGCCGAACCGCAGCCGAAGCTGATCCAGCCGCTCGTCCGCCGGATGAACACGACGCCGCAACAGCTACCACCGCAAGCGCGTCAGGTCCGCGACGATGGTTGGTTACTATCGGGGCTCGAGCACGGCGCGGTCGTGCGGATCGTCGGGCCGTACGTCGTGTCCGGTGGATGGTGGGCACACGAGCAGCACCGCGAGTATCACTTCGCCGAGCTGCGCCACGGCGATTGCTTGTGGGTCTACTACGATCGGCAGCGGCGGCGTTGGTTCTGGCAGGGCGCGGTCGAGTAACATCGCAGGGTGACCGACAAGACCTATGGTACGGCCGATCACGATGCGCCGGTCACTCGCTCCGAGCTCGAGCGCGCGGTGCGTTCGCTCAACCTCAGCGATCTCGAGTTGCGCGATGCGGTGTTGCAGCTCGCGGCGCGCGTCGTCGCGTTGACCGACGAAGTGACGCGCCGGATCGACGGCGTCGAGCCCGAGCCCGCGCCACCGGGCACGCCCGCAGCGCGCGGCGAAGGCACGATCGAGCAGCGCGTGGTCGCCGCGCTGCCCGAGACGCTCGCGGCGATCCGCACAGGCGATGCCGGCCAGCCGACGCGCGTCTCGCTCGATCTCGGCCCCGATAAGTACACGGTGACGCCCTCGACGCCACCGTGCGACGAGCTCATCCCGCTGTGCAAGGCGCGCTGTTGCCGCCTGACGTTCTCGCTCTCGACCGCGGATCTCGACGAGGGCGTCGTGCGCTGGGACATCGGCCAGCCGTATCTGATCCGGCAGCGCGCGAGCGATGGCTACTGCGTGCACAACGATCCCGATTCGCGCGGCTGCACGGTGCACGCTCAAAGGCCGCGTGTCTGTCGCGTCTACGACTGCCGCAAGGACTCGCGGGTGTGGACCGACTACGACAACCGTGTCCCGGCGCCTCACTTCGAGGGCGCCTTCGATGACCGGCCGTACAGCGATACCGTCGATCTCGTCGCGCGCTCGCGCGCGCGCGCGAAGGCGTTGCTCGACGAGAAGCACGCGATCAACGAGTCCTATGCCGACGACAAGCCCGCGATCGGTCCGGTCGTCACTCCGCGTATGCCCACGTCACCGCGGTCGAAGGCGTGACGTGGAACAACCTCGACTAGCGCCGCGTTAGCTCCTGACCATGCGCACGGTGACGATGCTCGTGTTGTGCGCCGCGACCACGACCCGGGCCGCGCCGTCGATCGCGCCGCAATACGCGTCGCTGTTCGACAAGGGCCGGAGCTGGACGTACGCGGTCACGACCACCGCCTTCGATCATGTCGATCCGAAACACGACAACATCCTGCTGCCCGAGAAGAATCCGCCGCACAGCTCGGTCACGTGTCGAGTCACCCACGTCGTCACGTTCAAGACCGCGACGGTCTCGAGGATCGAGTGCGACAAACAGATCGATGACGATTATCTGGTCCGAGTCGACGGCGAGTGGGTCGCGACCAAGGAGGGCCTCAGCCGAGGCGTCGACGTCGATCTACCGAAGACCGAAGCCGAGCTCTCGATCGGAGTGAAGGTGATCGCGATGAGCCCGAGTGTCGCTCGCAAGACGACCAAGACATTCAACGGCCCGGTCGTGACCGCGGTGACGAATCCTGCGCGCGGCACGTGGTGCACGACGACCGATTCGAGGGGCCAGGGCGATGGTGCGATCGAGACGCTGTGCTTTGCCGCGGGCGTCGGCATCACGCACGGCAAGCTCGACTACTACGGCGGCTGGCCGCGGAGTGTCGAGTACACCGTGGCGAAACCCTAGCGCTCGCGCCGCAGACGCTCGATCTCGCTCGGCGCGGGATGGACGAGCACGACGCCGCGATCGCCATCGACCGCGAGCAGATCGCCGGCGCGCGCCCAACCGAAGATGCCGGCGACCTCGACGACGAGCGGTAACTTCGCGGCGCGCGCGATCGCGATCGCGGTGGGCGATGCTTGCGCGCACGTCACGATCGCAGCCGCTCCACGCGCGACCGCTCCGATCGCGACGACGGCGCCGACGCGGTCCGCGATCCACACCGCGCCGGGCTTCGCCGAGCTGCGCTCGTCGGCGACGATGCCGATCAGCGCGCACAGCTCCTCGATCGCATCGACGTGCGCGGTGTCGCCGAGGACACCGAGCTTGTATGGAGCGCGCGCGTAGTCTTTGACGACGGCGCGCAGGTTACCCGCGGCCGCGATGAGCCGTTCGCGCAGCCGTTGATCGCAGAGCGAGAGCGCGAGTCGATCGAGTGCACCGCCGACTTGCGGGTCGTCGGTGTCGGCGAGCCGGCGGACCGCGCGGCCGAGGTCATCGCGCAATCTGCCGAGCGCGCGATCGACATCGAGAGTCGTCGCGGGCAACGAGGTCGTCGTCGGCACGACACCGGCGCGCCCGAGCACGACGCCGCTGGCGAGTGCGGTGCCGACGAGTCGCGCGGCGCGCACGGCAGATGCGCGGCGGCGCTCCAGAGCGAGCGTGATCGGAGCGGCGAGCGCGGTGGCAAGCGTGACCTCGGCGGCGGTCATCGCGCGCTTGCGACGTTGCACGACGAGGACGCCGGCGACCGCGCCGCCGGAGATCAGCGGCACGCCGGCGAACACCGGGAACTCCTCTTCTCCGATCCCGGGCACGTACTTGTATGAGGCTTCGCCGGCAGCGCGCGCTGCCGACACGGGGCGCATGCACTCCGCGACGAGGCCGGTGATCCCTTCGCCGATCGCGAGCGAGGTGCCGATCGCAGCAGCCGCCAGCCCGACGTTGCCGCGCATCACGAGTGCGTCACCATCGCGCACGTAGATGCTCGCGACCTCGACGCCGATGATCGCGGCGATCTCGGCGCACATCGCGGTGAGCGCGACCTCGATCGGTCCGTCGTGGCCGGCGAGCTCGATCAGCTTCAAGATGCCGTCGACGCCGCGATCACCGCGGTGGTGGACGTGGATGCTCGACGGTCGAGACGTTGTCGAGCGAGCCATGCATCCAGCCTGACATGGGAGATGTTTCCGCGGCGTTTCCGCGCTGGGAAATCACGGCGTCTCGAGCAGCACAGGCACCGCGCCGATCGCGATCGGTCCGGTGATCAGCTGCGTGCCGCGGGCGAGGTCCCGCAGCGACGTGAACCGTTCATCGGGGCTGTAGCTCGAGGTCTGGCACGTGCCGTTCGCGCAGTGCTTCGAGGCGTCCCACACGACGAGGCCGTCGTAGCCGCCCGGGCGGGTCAGCTCGCATGTCCACACCGTGCCGGTGGCGCTACATAGCGTCGCGAGCGTCGCGCCGACCAGCCAATCTTGAGTCACGCCGTACGCCACCCCGGGCGACAGCAAGCCATCGGTCGTGTCCCACAGCGTGCCGAATTGCGTCGGATCGTATGCGCCTTGGCCGTAACCGTACCACAGCAGGCGATCGACCCCGGCCGTCGCATGCATCAAGTAGAACCGCGCCACGAACCCGCGCTCTTCGTCGAAGTCGGGCAGGCCGGAGTTCGCGCCCCAGCTCGCTTCGGTGTCCCACAACCGCTTGGCCGACACGCCGTTCGCCGCCATCGCAGTGCGGATCGATTGCGCTTGGACGAGCAGCTTCTCCGGAACCTGCGTGTAGCCGTGGAACGCGATGATGTCGGCGTACTGACCGCCGCCGTTCGCGAGGTAGTCCTGGATGAACGCCGGCGCGGTCGCCGACGCCGCGCCCGGGCTCAAGATCTGCGCGGTCGGATCGACGGCCTTGATCTGCGCCGCGAGATCCGCGCTCATCCGCACGAGCTGCGGGGTCGTGCCGTGCCACATCGTTCCGCTCGTCAGGTTCGGTTCGTTCCACGTCTCGAAGTAGTGGATCTTGCCGGCGACGTGGACCGCGAGATCGTGCGCGAACGTGATCAGGTGCTGATCGGTGCCGGTGCCATCGGCGGCGAGATCCACGGGCGCATCGCAACCGCCGGGAGGCATGAAGCTCGCGCAGGTCGCGTCGCTCGGCGTCGACGAAGCCCACGTCGGCGTGCCGTTGAGCGTGAACACGACGTCCAGCCCGTATTGCTCGGCGTCCGCGACGAACGCATCTACGTATGTCCAGTCGTACACGCCGTCCGCGGTCTCGATGTGACCCCACGTGCCTTGCGCCGGGCCGAGCGTGCGCGTCGTCGCGAATGTGAGCGTCGGCCATGGATTCTGGTTGTAGCGAACGCTGAGCCCGAACAGGGTCGGTGGAATGCCGTTCGCCGCAGAGCTCGCATCGAGCGAGGCGTCGACCGCGCCATCGTACGCGCTATCGGTCGCGCCATCGCTAGCGCCGGTATTGCTCGCGTGATCGCACGCGCAGGTCATCACGGCGATCGCGATCGCAATCCTCATGTGCGTCGCTCAGTGCAAAGCGACGACCATGGCGAGACGCACGGGATCGCGACGTCGTGGAACCTCGACAGTCCCCTGGGCGCGATCATCGAAAGCGCAACGGCACCTCGAAGTGCCGAGCGCGTTTGGGTCTCGAGTTCTCTTGCCAGGCTAGCCGAGATCTGAACACTTGTACAGGTCGTGTATTCGCCGCTGTGGTGCAAATCGACGTTCTCGTTTCTCGAGGGTGCGAGCCATCCCGAGGAGCTGGTCGAGGAGGCGCATCGCTTCGGTCTGACATCGATCGCGCTCGCGGATCGCGATGGCGTCTACGGCATGGTTCGCGCGCACATGAAAGCGCGCGAGCTCGGCGTCAAGCTGCTGTGCGGCGCGACGCTCACCGTCGCGGCACATGGCGTGAGGCTCGCGGCATCGCCGGTAGGGATCGATCACGAAGGTCGTGGGCCAGGGTGGGGCCGAGAGACCGACGATTTGCCGTCGGCGATTCCGATCACCGGCAGACGGGGGCGCACGAAGCGAGCGCAGCCGCGCCAAGTCGCGCTCGAGCTCGCAGCGCCAGCGACCTCCCCGATCGCGCTCTACGCGATCGATCGCGCGGGCTGGGCGAGCATCGTGCGGCTGATCACCGCGGGGCGGCGGCGCTGCGACAAGGGCGAGTCGCTCGTCGGTTGGGATGAGGTGTGCACGCACGCGACCGGCGTGGTCGCGGTGTGGCACGACGCGCTCGCCGGCGAGCTCGCCCCACCGCCCGCGCTGCTCGACGAGCTGCGCGCAGCCTTTGGCGATCGGCTCTATGCGATGGTCTCGCGCCATCGCCGCGCCGACGACGTCGCGCGTGAAGCTCGCGTCCGAGCTCGCGCGAAAGCGGCGTGCATTCCGATCGTCGCCTCGAACGAGGTGCTCTATCACACGCGCGCGCGCCGGCCTCTACAAGATATGCTGACGTGCATCCGCCACGGCGTCACGCTGACGACTGCGGGCCGCAAGATCCGTGGCAACGACGAGCACGATCTGCGCACGCCGCACGCGTTCGCGAAGCTGTTCGCCGACGATCCGGCGTCGGTCGCACGCACGCTCGAGGTCGCCGCGCGCTGCACGTTTTCGCTCGCCGAGCTGCGCTATCGCTATCCGTCGGAGCGGCTGCCCGACGGCTCGACCTCGGCCGACTACTTGCGCCGGTTGACGTTCAGCGGCGCCGCCGAACGTTATCGACATCTGGCCGCCGGCGTCCCGCCGCAAGTGACTCACCAGCTCGAGGCCGAGCTGTCGGTGATCGAGGATCTCGACTACCCCGGCTACTTCCTGACCATGTACGAGATCGTCGCGTACTGCCGGCGGCGCGACATCATGTGCCAAGGCCGCGGCTCGGCGGCGAACTCGGCGGTGTGTTTCTGCCTCGGCATCACCGCGATCGATCCGACGCGCTCGAAGCTGTTGTTCGAGCGGTTCTTGTCGCGCGAGCGCGCCGAGCCGCCGGACATCGACCTCGACATCGAGCACGAGCGGCGCGAAGAGGTGATCCAGCACGTCTACTCGGTCTACGGCCGCGATCACGCGGCGATGGTGTGCAACATCATCCGCTATCGCCCGCGCTCGGCGGTGCGCGACGTCGGCAAGGCGCTCGGCATTCCGGAGACCGCGCTCGATCGCGCCGCGAAGCACTTGTCGATGTACGGTGGGGTCGAAGAGTCGGCGCTCGTCGCGAGTGGCATCGCGCAAGACGCCGGCCATGCCTCGGCGTTCTCTCATCTATCGCGGTTGGCTGACGAGATCCTCGAGGTGCCGCGCCATCTGTCGGTGCACCCTGGCGGGTTCCTGCTCGGCCACGATCCGGTGCACGACATCGTGCCGATCGAGAACGCGGCGATGCCGGGTCGCACCGTGATCCAATGGGACAAGGACGATCTCGAAGATCTCGGCCTGTTCAAGGTCGACTTGCTCGGCCTCGGCGCGCTGCATCAGCTCCATCTCGGCTTCGATTTACTGCGCGCGCATCGCGGCCTCGACCTCACGATGGCGACGATCCCCGCCGAGGATCCAGCGACCTACGAGATGATGTGCACCGCCGACACCGTCGGCACGTTTCAGATCGAGAGTCGCGCGCAGATGTCGATGCTGCCGCGGCTCAAGCCGCGCGAGTTCTACGACCTGGTGATCCAGATCAGCATCGTGCGACCGGGCCCGATCTCCGGCGGCATGGTGCATCCGTACTTGCGTCGGCGCGCCGGGCTCGAACAAGTCGAGTATCCGCATCCCTGCCTCGAAGAAGTGCTCGAACGAAGACCTCGGCGTGCCGCTGTTTCAGGAGCAGGTCATGCGCCTTGCGGTCGTCGCCGCCGACTACACGCCGGGCGAAGCCGACCAGCTGCGCCGCGACATGGCCGCGTGGCGCCGCTCGGGCCGGATCGAAAAGCATCGCGAGCGGCTGATCTCGCGCGATGGAGGCCAAAGGTATCGCCCGCGAGTTCGGCGAGCGCGTGTTCGAGCAGATCCGCGGCTTCGGCGAATATGGATTTCCGGAGTCTCACGCGACCAGCTTCGCATTGATCGCGTATGCGACGACGTGGATGCGCAAACACTACATGCCGGAGTTCACGTGCTCGTTGCTCAACGCACAGCCGATGGGGTTCTATGCGCCGGCGACGATCGTCGGCGATGCGCAGCGCCACGGGCTCGAGATCCGGCCGATCGACGTGACCCGCAGCATCTGGGATTGCACGCTCGAGCCGACCGACGACGACTTTCGCTTCGCGGTGCGGATGGGCCTGCGGTGGGTGCGCGGCATGCAGATCGCCGACGGCGAGCGCATCGTCGCGGCGCGGCGCGAGCGGCCGTTCGAATCGGCGGGCGACTTCGTATTGCGCACGCGCGTGGCGACGCGGGTCCATTCAGCGCTCGCCGAGGCCGGCGCGCTCGGCAAGCTCGAGCCCGCGGTCGCGCACCGCCGCGATGCGATCTGGCAGGTGCTCGGCTGGGTCGCGCGCCAAGACGATCCGATCGAGCTCGGCGACGCCCACGGCCAGGCGACGTTCGCGCAGCTCGGCGCTCTCGACGAGATCGTTTGGGACTATCGCTCGAGCTCGCACTCGACGCGCGGTCATCCGCTCGCGCCGCTGCGCAGCGAGCTCCGCGCCAATCGTTGGCCTGACGCGCGCACGGTGGCACGCGGCCGCGACGGTGCGCGCATCGAGTACGTCGGCATCGTGATCTGCCGGCAGCGTCCGGGCACCGCGTCGGGCGTGACGTTCATGACGCTCGAAGACGAGACCGGGTTCGTCAACCTCGTGATCTGGTCGCAGACGTTCGAGCGCTTCGCGCACGTCGGCCGCACCGCGTCGCTGCTCGGCGTGACCGGCGTGCTGCAAGTGCAAGAGGGCATCGTCCACCTGATCGCGGACGAGCTGTGGATTCCCGAGCTGACCCGGCCGATCGCCGACGTCGATAGCCGCGACTTCCACTAGCCGGCGTGGGCGAGCGAGCTGATGGCCGACTACTACGCGACCGCGCGCGGCTACTACGCGACCGCGCGCGGCTAGCGCGCGGGGCAGGCGGCCGCCGCGATCGCTTCGCGACTGACGTAACTCCGGCGTCACCGCGTTGTGGTACTCCTGTCACACGAATTGTGGTGACCTCCGCGCGTGCGCGGCTTCCCACTCGTCTTGCTCGCGGCGTGTGCCGACGTCGGCAACCTGGGGCCACGCGAGCAGCTCGTGATCTCGACGCTCGCCGACGACAATTACGTATGGGCGCAGCGCGATCCCGACATCGTCGCCGACAAGCTCGTCAAGATGCAGCGCAGCCCCTACATCTGGCTGCGAGGCACGGCCGCGGTGTTCTGGCGCGACATCATGGATCCGGGTGAGGCGAGGCCGGCGACCGCGTTCGGCAGCCCGGCGTCGTCGCGGGTCCTGCTCGTTGCAGATCCACACCCCGAGAACGCGGGCACGTTCCAGGCGGCCGACGGCACGATGGTGATCGACTGGAACGACTTCGACAGCGCGGGCTACGGGCCGTACGAGGGCGATCTGCGGCGGATGATCGCCGGGTTGATCATCGCCGCGGATGATCCGACCATCACCGACGACATCGCGCGCAACGCCGCGACCGGTTACGCGCAGCAGATCGCCGCGCTCGCCGCCGGCAAGCCGGTCGTGCCGGTCGGGGTCGGCGCCGAGCCGTACTTCGACAAGATCATCGCGAAGGCGCAAGCGAACGCGGCGGCGGGCAAGACGATCGACGAGATCGCTCCGGTCGTCGCCGATGGCGTCCGCGCGATCGCGTTCGGCGACGTCGAGCCGGTCGCGGCCGACGGCGTGATCGAGAACCGACTCGCGCCGGTCGGCGCCGACGCGGCGGTGTGGATCGACGAAGCGATCGCCGCGTGGCGGACGCATGTGCCCGGCGAGCTCGGCGCGGTGAAGCTGCGCGCGCGGCAGTACGGCTCGGGCGTCGAGAGCTATCCGACGCTGCGCTACGAGGTCGTGCTCGAGGGGCCGACCGCGGCGATCGACGACGATCTCGTCGTCGAGCTCAAGGAAGAGCGCGAGGGCCTCGTGATCGCGAACGTGCCGATCCTCGACGTCGCGCCGTGGAGCTCGCCGGCGGCGCGTGACGTCGATGCCGCGCATCACTTGCAGGCGCTCCCCGAGGAAGACCTGCTGCTCGGCGTCGGCGACGTCGCGCCACTCAGCATCGTCGTCCACCACGAGACCGACTATCAGAAGGGCGTCAATGCCGACGACCTCGCCGCGCTCGCCGCCGGCAGCGACGCGAAGCGAGATCAGCTGCGCGCGCTCGCCACGAGGTTCGGCCAGATGCTCGCGACCTCGCACGGCAAGGCGCCGACCGCCGACGGCGTGCCCGGGTGGTCGGTGATCGCGCCGCTGATCGCGGGCCAGACCGACGCGTTCGTCGCCGAGGTCATGGCGCTGTCCGAGGCCGATGCCGCGCAGGTCGCCGCCGACTTCGCGAGCCTCCAGGGCGTCGACCTAGCGCCGCTCGTGCTGCCGCAGGTGGCGCGATGAAGCGAGCTGGGGTCGTCGTGTTCGCGCTCGCGGCCGCCGCGCGCGTCGGGTCCGCGCAACCGAGCGAGCCGCCGCCGGCGCCGGAGTCGCCCAGCCCGACGCCGACGCCGACGCCGACGCCGGCGCCCACGCCTACGGAGACCGTCACGCCCGCGCTGGTTGCGCCGGTTGCTCCGGCCGCGCCCGTGCCATCGACGCCGGCGTTTGTCCTTCCGACGAGCCATCGTCTCCAGCTCGAGCTCGAGCTGTTCCTCGATGCAGATTGGATCTCGCGCGCCGGCCCGGACCTGACCGAATTCGTGCTCGATCGCGGCGAGGCGGGCACGACGATCGGGCTCGGGCACCACGCCGGGGCCGAGCTGCGCGTCGAATCGATCCGGTCGGCCGAAGACGGCGGGGCGCTCGGCATCGACGGTGATTCGATCGTCCTGCGGGTCAAGCGCGCGCAGGTGTTCGGCGATGTCGAGGTCGGCGAGCTCAGGCTCGACGCGTGGGCGGGACTCGTCGCCGATCCGTGGATCACGTCGCTCGAGCTCGACGACACGACTCGCCCGCTGTCGGCGACCGCGAGCGAGCGCCTGCTCGGCTGGGACGTCAGCGACCTCGCCGGTGTGGGCCGCGCGAGCTATGGACCGGCGCGGCTGACCGTGAGCTTCGGCAATGGCGAAGGCTTGCAGTACCCCGAGCGCAACACCGGCAAGACGACGACCGCGGTCCTCGAGATCGTACCGGTCGTGACGCAGGTGATGCACGCGCCGCTGCGGCTGCGGCTCGCCGTGGTCGGACGGGACGGCTCGATCGGCCCGGCGTCGGTCCGCGATCGCCGCGTCGGCGGTGGCGCCACCCTCCAGAGCGCGCCGGTCAACGCGGGCGTCGAGGTCGTGCGCGCCTACGGACTCGCCGAGCGCGGCGATCTCGTGTCCACCGCGCTCGCCGGCTGGGTCGAGGCGCGCCCGGTGCCGCAGGCCGTCCTCGGGCTGCGCGGCGCCACGCTCGCGTTCGACGGCGGCGGTCGGCGCACGACGTGGGGCGGGGCGGTCGGCTACGAACCGTGGACCGACGGCAAGCGCGGCCGGCTGCGGCTGTGGCTCGCGCTCGATCGCACGACCTCGACCGGCAACGCCGAGGCGCTGCCCGGCGCCGATCCGGGTGACGCCACCACGCTGATGTTGATCGCCTCGACCACCGCGCCGTTCTCGTTCGACTAGGAGCCTCCATGCGCGCCATCGCCCTCGCTCTGCTCGCCGCCTGTAGCAACGCCGCGGATCCCGCACCCGACGTGCTGCCGCACTACGATGGTCACGAATCGGTGACCGGCGACGCGCCGCTCGCGATCGACGCGCCACCGGCCGGTCCACTCCACGTGTTGATCGTCAACGAGGTCGTCGCCGCGGGCGATCCCGATTGGTTCGAGGTGGTGAACGCGACCTTCGATCCGGTCGAGCTGTCCGACTACATCTACGTCGACAAGGCGAACGACTTCACGAAGGCCGTGGCGTTCCCCGCGATGACGCTGGCCCCCGGCGCGTACTATGCGCAAGACGTCGACACCGCGACCTCGGGGTTCTCGCTCGGGAGCGACGAGGAGTTGTGGGTCTACCGCAAGAGCGACGACGTGCTGTCTGACGGCGTCGACTGGGCCGACGGAGATTCGCCGAGTGGCGGCAGCTTCGCGCGGATCCCCGACATCTTCGGTCCGTTCGTGACGTCGACCCACCCGACGAAGGGCGCGCCGAACCAGCCGTGACCGCCGCCTACTTCTCGTCGGCGAGCGGATCGCCACCACGCCGGTTGCCAGCAAATAGTTCGCGCCTTCAGTGGCGGAGCGCGATCAACGCGAGCAGCTCCCACGCGAGGTTCGCCGCGAGGTGCGACGTGATGTCGGCATGGTCGAGCGGCGGGCAGACCTCGACGACATCGCCGCCGCGGACGTCGAGGCCGGCGAGCCCGCGGATCAGCGCCAACGCCTCGCGCGCGCTCAGTCCGCCGGGGACCGGCGTGCCGGTGCCGGGCGCGAACGCCGGATCGATCGCATCGACGTCGAACGTCACGTAGACCGGGCGCGCGCCGATGCGCTCGCGCAGCTCGGCACACACGTGGCTCACGCCACGCTCGTCGATCTGATCCGGCGACAACACGCTGTGGCCTTGGGTTCGCGCGATCACGTCGTCGCTCGCGCTGCCGCGCGGGCCGCGCACGCCGATCTGATAGAGCTGACCGGGCTCGACGAGGCCTTCGTCGATGATGTGGCGAATCGGCGTGCCGTGATGGAACTCGTCGCCCCACACGTTCGGTCCGCTGAGGTCGAGGTGCGCATCGAAGTGGACGACCGCGAGCGGGCCGAGTCGCTTGGCGAGCGCGCGCACGACCGGCAACGAGATCGAGTGATCGCCGCCGATCACGATCGGCGCGATGTCGGCGGTCACGAGCTGGCGAACCTCGACCTCGACTGCCGAGCGCATCGCGGCGCGATCGAACGGCGGGAACACGACGTTGCCGGCGTCGACACAGCGCAGGCGCGCGAACACGTCGACCCGGTGCACCGGGTGATGCCCCTGGACGAGCGCGGAGACGCGGCGCACGTGATACGGCGCGAGCCGCGCGCCCGGCTGGTACGTCGTGCCGGCGTCGTGCGGGACGCCGAGCACCGCCGCCTCGGCGCTAGCCAGCTCGGCGGCGGGATGGAGATGGGCGAGCGGTAGCCGAAAGAACGGCGTTTGACCGTGGCGGAGATAGTCGAGCGCTGGGCTTTGCATCGTCGCTCCTGTCGAGCAACCGCGCGATCGCGTGGCGGGCGCGCGCGGCCATGTCTTCCGCGAGCTCGCCGGTGCGCGGCAGCATCGCCGCGCCAAACGAGATCGTGACGTCGATGCGCGCCCGTCCGGCGGTGCGCAGATAGTGCGGCAAGAACGTCGCCTGGTCGCACCAGGCGAGCTCTGGATCGCGATAGCGGATCGCGAGCGGCACGACCGGCACGTCGAGGCGTTGGGCGATGCCGAACGTACCCCGCCAGAACGGCGCGACCTTGTCGCCGCGGGTCGTCGTGCCTTCGGGGAAGTTGAGCACCGGCGCACCGGCGGCGAGCAGATCGTGAAGGTGGCGCAGCACGCGAGCTCGCGCGAATGGATCGTCGCGGCGCACGAACGTGACGCCGAGCGCCGAGCCGATCGAGCCGACGATCGGCCAGCTCGCGACCTCGCCCTTCGCGACCGGGATCGCCGGGCACACCGGCAGGATCGCGAGCGGATCGAGATAGCTGACGTGGTTCGACACGAGCAAGGCCGTGCCGCGCGGGATCTCGCCGCGCGTCGTGACGTGCAGCGCATGGGCGCGGCCGATCGCACCGAGCGCCGCGGCGAGCCGATGGGCCGCTTCCCGTGGATCGCGCGGCGGCGTCATCCGAGCCGATCCGAGCTCGGCGAGCGCATCGAACAGCCCGCGGCCCATGTGGCGCGTCGCACGCAGCAGCGGCAAGCCGATCACGCCGCCTCTCGAGCGGGCTCGCGGCGCGGGATGAGCCCCAGCCGCTCGTACTTCGACCGCAGCCGCTCGAACGAGGCGCGGTCGATGCGCGACACGATGCGCTCGTCCCCGGGCCCGTAGAAGTCGTGCAACAGGCCGACCTCGGTCGCGCCGAGCATCGCGTGCAGCGCGCGCGCTGGCGCGTTGTCGGGCTTGACCGTGAACCAGCACGTCTCGATCGCGTCGCGCTCGCCGGCCGGGACCTGCGCCCGGCCGGCAGCACTGCCGAATGGCAGTGCGGTTGGATCAATGATCTTCTTGACGAACGCGGCGAGTAGCAGCGGCGTGATCCGCGTGCGCTGGTACGCCGGCAAGACCGCGAGCGTCGTACAGTACGCCTCGCGATCGCGGATGAAGCACAGCAAGTAAGCCGCGGGCTTGCCATCGGCGAATGCGATGAAGCAGCTATCCGCGAAGAACTCGGTGCACAGCCGCAGGTAATACGGGCACAACACGTCCTCGCCGGCAGCCCCGAACACGTCGGTCTCGAGCTGGCGCAACGCCGCAAAGTCGTCGCTGCATAGGGAGCGCACTTGGTAGCGCGTCATGAGGTCCCTCCTCGTGGTTTGGCCCAACTTAGCGACCGTCGATGACGCGACGCCAAAGCCCGCGAAACTTCGTCGCAGCGGGAGCGTGACAATTTCAATGTGACAGCTCGGTCGCGGCCCGGTGACCGGATCCCCTACCTCGCGTCACCGATTGGTTGCCCTCCGGAGGCGGTGCGGTCACGGCCAGTTTCTAGCGTGAACCGTGGAGTTGTCGTTGAGCAGCCCAGATTCAACGTCGTCGGACGTCGCGCCGCCGCATGTCGCGGTCGTGGCGATCACATCGACGCCAGCGGTCGAGGCACTGGTGTCCGAGCTGCGTCGCGATGCCATGCGAGTCGACGTCGGTGATCTCGAGTTGCTGCGCTCGCCGCCGACTGCGCCCGTCTACCTGTGCGTGCTCGGGGCCGCGATCGGCACGATGCTCGCCGAGCAGGTCGTCGCGTGGGCGCAGAGCTCGGACCTGCGGCCCGGCTTGATCGGGTTGATCGAAGACGGTGGTTCGACCGAGCGCGAGGCGTTGCTCGCCGCTGGTTATGACGACGTCGTCGCGGGCCCGATCAGCTCGCGCGAGCTGTCCGCGCGCGTCCGAGCGGTGCATCGCCGTGTCCACTGGAAGGGCGTGCGCCATGGTCGCCTGCGGTTCGGCGCGCTGACGCTCGATGTCGACGGTCATGCGCTGTGGGTCGACGGCAAGACGATCTCGCTGACGCTGATCGAGCTCGCCGTCTTGCGCGAGCTGATGAAAGCGCGCGGCCGGCCGCTGTCGCGCGCCGAGCTGCTGGATGCCGCGTGGGGCTCCGCCGACCTCGAAGTCTCCGAGCGTGCGGTCGACAACGTGATCCTACGGATTCGCCGCAAGCTGCCACGCCCCGATCTGATCGAGACGGTGCGCAGCGTCGGATTCCGGCTAGCACCCAGGTAGGCTAAGCTCGCCGGCCATGGCGAGTTACGAGAAGCGAACCTGGTGGACGCGTCACGGTTTGACCGATCGGCTGCAAGACGAAGAGTTCTTGGAGGCGGTGATCAGCACTGCGTTTCTCGTATCGGCGTCGGACGGCGCCGCGAGCGATGTCGAGTACGACGCGTTGCTCGATCGCCTCGAGATCCTCGGCGGTATCGACCGTGATCGCATCGACCAGCTGTTGACGATCGCGTCGAACGACGTCGAGGCCAATGGCTTCGAGCCGCGGATCGCTCGGATCGCGCAGCTCGTCGTCAACGACGCGGCGGCCGAGGCTGCGCTCATGGTCGGGATGGCGGTCGCGCTCGCCGACGACGTCGTGACCCCCGAGGAACGCGAGACCGCGCAGAAGATCGCGACCGCGCTCGGCGTCAAGGTCGATCTCGACGCGATGCTCGCCGAGATCCGCGGCTAGCGCGATCGCGACAGCGCAGTCTCGGTGCGCAGGGCATTCCCCGGCAGAGCTACGCGACGCTGGCGTGGTGTCGCGCACTTGCCCTGGTACACGACCTGCAAAGTTCCGCGCGATGACTCGATTCCATCGCGCCTGCGTTTGCCTGGCGGGCACGCTCGTCGTTTCGTTCGGGCTCGTCCGGTCGTCTCGTGCCGAGGGCATCGGCGTGTCGCGCTTCGCGGTCGCGGTCGACACGCCGGTCAGCTGGGCGAATGGCTCGTTCGCCGCGTCGGCGTACTACGCGCCGACGCAACATCAGGTGCTGCGGCTCAACGTCGCCGCGTACTCGGCCGCGCCGCCGATCGCCGTGCAGTATCTGGCGCTCGACGCGGGTGGTGACGTCCCGGACACCAGCGGTTATACGAGCGACGTAAGCGTGGGGTGGTCGTACTTCACGCGCCGCGCGTTCGACGGCTTGTTCATCGAGCTCGCAGGCCTCGGCAGGCTACGCCGCACGAGTGATGACTCGAGCGGCGAGTCCCCGTACCAAGCGCTTCACACGCAGACGCAGGTGCTGGCGTAGTCCCGATCCCTGTTGACATTGAGGTGGCGGTCCAACCGACCCCGAGAGAATTCTCGGGGCTCAAAAACCGGAAGGAACCGCCGATGAAGAAGATTGCCAGGAACAGACGCCCCGCGGAAGCCACTCGCCCTCAGCTCCGGACCGTTCTCGGAGAAGTCGCTCGCGACGCGGAGCTCGCCCTCGGGCTCAGGAACCTCGTGCGCGAGAACCTGCGAGAGTTCGTGATCGGCGCTGGGACCGCCGCGCTGGCCGCAATGCTCGAAGAGGAGCGCACTCAGATCGTCGGGCCGCGGTACGCGCATCTGCCGACGCGTGAAGCTCGACGATCGGGATCGGCTCCGGGTGAGCTGGTGATGGGAGGTCGACGCGTGCAGGTCCGACGACCGCGTGCACGTACGCTCGACGGTCAGGAGGTGCAATTGCCCTCGTGGACGGCGTTCGGCGTCGAGGATCCGCTGCGCGAGCGGGCTGTCGAGCAGATGCTCGTCGGCGTCACGACACGTCGCTACGCTCGATCGCTGGAGCCGCTGCCGGCGGACCTGCCGTCGCGTGGCACGAGCCGTAGTGCGGTGAGCCGTCGCTTCGTCGCTGCCACCGAGCGGCAGATGGCCGAGTGGCTCGGTCGCGATCTCGGCGCGCTCGATCTCGGCGTGCTCATGATCGACGGCGTGCACATCGACGAGCACGTGCTGCTCGTCGCGCTCGGCATCGACGCCGACGGCAAGAAGCACGTGCTCGGTGTTCGCGAGGGCGCAACCGAGAACGCTGCCGCGTGCACGGCGCTGCTCGCCGATCTGCGCGATCGTGGTCTCCGCACCGACCGTCCGACCCTCGTCGTGATCGACGGGTCGAAGGCACTCGCGAAGGCGGTGCGCAACGTATTCGGTGACCGCGCGATCGTCCAGCGCTGCCAGGCGCACAAGACTCGCAACGTTCTCGACCAGCTTCCCGACGAGATAAAGCCGTCGGTGCGGCAGGCTTTGCGCGACGCGTACGCCGCGAGCGACGCCGATCGTGCACGTTCGACGCTGACGAACCTCGTGCGTCGTCTCCGGAACGATCATCCTGGTGCGGCGGCGTCCCTCGAAGAAGGGCTCGACGAGACGCTCGCCGTGAAGCGCCTCGGCCTCCCGAAACAGCTCGAACGGCAGCTCTCAACGACGAACGCGATCGAGAACCTCATGGGCTCGGTCCGTCAGCTCTCACGCCGCGTGAAGCGCTGGCGTGGCGGCAAGATGATCTTGCGGTGGACGGTGACAGCTGTCGCCGATGCCGCAACGCGCTTCCGCAGGATCACAGGTGCGCGCGATGGCATGACCCAGCTGATGCGCGCGCTCGCGCATCACGAGAACTCCATCGCACCCGTTGCATCGCGAACGAAGGCCGCGTAGCGATGCGATGACGACCGCGTCGGAGCCGTGCTACTTCACATGGCGTGAGTATCTTCGACCGGTTTCGTAAGACAAAGCAGACCGCTGCGCCACTGCCGGTCACGACCGCGCCCGAAGTGCCGGTTCGCGCGACGATCGCGACATTCTTGGTCGCCGATGCGGTCGGGACGCTCGCGCTTGAGAGCGGCGAGGGACTTCGGTTCGGTCGATCGGCGTGTAAAGGCTTCGAACCCGTCGTCGGTGCGTCGGTGATCGTCGAGGAGATCGCTTCCGACCCGCGCGGCTGGAAGGCTCGGGTCGTGAAGCTCGCTCCAGCCGACGCGAACTACGATGCGTTGCTGTCAGCGCGCGACGCGCAGCAAGGGCTTCCTAGCCGCACCCAGCCGCCCGCGCAGGCTGCTGCGACGGCGCGCCAACTTGGGATCATCACCGTGTTGCTGGGCGAGCCGTTGCCGACGGGCCACCAGGCTGTGCGTACATGGGCTGCGGCGCGCGGGTTCCCGCGCGATGGCTTCGACGTGAAAGTCGAGCGCGACCTGGAGTTCGCGATGCCGGGAGGCAACGTGTTGACATACGCGGGGCGCGCGACGTTCCCGAAAGATGGGCTCGATGCGCGCAACGTGGCCGAGGATTTCGACCTCGGTCGCTCGTTTATCGGCCTCGGCATGGGCCTGCCCGGCGGCGAGCGTCAGGCTCGAGCGATCCTCGCCAACACGCGCGACTGCTGGGCGCCCGACGGCTCGATGCGCCAGCTCAGCCGACTCGTTTGCATGCTCGCGGACTCGGCGACGGGCGTCGTGCTGCATCGTGCAGGTGATCTCGTCGTACCGATCGACGAGTTCGTGCGCGCACTCGGCGAACTCGACGATCCTGAGTGTCGGCCGTTCGCGGCCTGGCTCGATGTCGCGATCACGCGACGCGACGGCGAGGCGAGGTACGCGACGTTCGGCATGGACGTATTCGGCCTGCCCGACGTGCTTGCGGCGGTGAATGCCGATGATCGCTGGAGTCGGTCGCGCCGCCACGAGGCCGTGCTCTACGCGTGCTATCGGATGATCCGCGACAATCGCGAATTTCAAGCGGGCGATACGATCTCTGTGCCGGTGCGACTCTCCATCGGAGCGTGGCCACTTGAGATCGACGACCGTGGTGCGGCGACGACCTACGCAGTCACTGATCTCGACGGCAACCTCGAGCTCGTTGCAAGAGGCGAACTCTCCGTCGACGGCGACATCGCGGTGAACCTCTACCAGGCGCTATTCGATCGCGGCCTCGCCGAGCTCGTACCGAGTCACATCGTTCGTGACGTCCCTGCAAACAGCCGGCAACCGCTGGAGCACAACGTCGAGGTGCGCGCACGCGAAGACGGTCGCGGGTTCCTTGTCGTCACGAACGGGTTTGGCCGCAAGGCGCGGTTTGAAGTCGCTGCGTGGGTCCCCCTCGAGACGCTTGAGCTCGTGAAGCTCGTCGGCGTGCTGGCCTCGTTCGCGCTCGAAGCGCCAACCGGTTGGAAGGTCGGCGATACGGTCGCTGCACCGATCGAGGAACTGAGGATCGGTGGCTTCGTGATCGCCGACGGCGGCACAGTCGCAATGGGCACCGCGCAAAGCGTTCGCATCTTGCTGCTTGTTCCACTCGCCGAGACCGACTACGCGCGCGTGCGCGGCGGTGGTGCCGAGGCGTGGCTCGCACGCAATCCGCCGACTGAGGCCGCGTGGGATACGTTCATCGCAGCGCCCGACTGACCGCGCTCATTCACGAAACACGAACGCACCCGTTGCAACGTGAACGAAGGCCCCGTAGTGATCACCACCGCAACCGTCACCAAGATTCAACAACAGACGGGACATCGCCCAGGTGCTCGGCGCGCGCGCGTTGGTCGGCTGGAGCTGGATGGTGTTTCATCGCGGCTTCATTGCGGTCGCCGCCGGTGCATCGGGCGGCTACGAATGGGGCGCCACGAATCTCTACGGCGACCCGATGTATCCGGCCGTGACGTCGCGGATCAGCCGCTTCGACCCCGAATTCGAGTGCTTCATGCGGCTCGGCGCGACGTTCGATCGCTAGTGATTCATCGCGGGCGGCGCGGTGAGCGCGCGCATGCGCAGACGCCGCGCACGCCTGCGAGCGGTCTGGTTCTTCACCGTGCTGCGACGCGGCGGCACGAGCGGCTCGGCGCCGTAGAGCATCGTCATGTGCTCGCGCTGGGTTCTTTCGTTGACGATCGCCTCGGGGATCGGCTCCATCTCGATCGTCGCACTCGCTTTGCGTTCGTGGACGAGGCGATCGAGGATGGCGCTGCTCGCCGGCGCGATCTTGCGATAGCCGAGCCGCACGCCACTGTTCGCGACTTCGATGACCTCGAACA
Source organism: uncultured delta proteobacterium (assembly GCA_963848295.1). Lineage (GTDB taxonomy): Bacteria > Myxococcota_A > Polyangia > Haliangiales > Haliangiaceae > JABFXX01. The sequence goes on from CAWKDB010000010.1 coordinate 3,989,484, forward strand.
AGCCTTCGATCATCGGCGCGCCGTCGGCGAGTCGGATCGACACGCCGATCATCGAGCCGATCGGCAGACCCTTCGCCGACGGGATGAAGCACGAGTGCTCGTCGCCGAGCTGAGAGAACAAGGAGACGAACTCGTCGATCGTCGTGGCCTTCGTCGTGATCGCCATCGCGGAGATGCGGCGCATATTTGCCATCGTATGAAATTCGCATGCGGCTCGGCCACGGAGGTCTCGCGCGGTCGGTGTGCGTCGCGTACATACGCGTCAGCTGGCTCACACGCGTGCGTGCGATAGATCGGCGCGAGCGCATGCGAGTCGAGGTAGTTGCGCGCGCGCTGCGATGGCCTAGCCGTGAGCTAACGGTCGACGGAGACCGATCTCACGCTACTTCACGAGCGCCTTCGCAGCGGCGACGACCTCGTCGATATGGCCTTTGACGCTCACCTTTGGCCAATGTTGGGCCACCTTGCCGGCCTTATCGATCAGCACGGTCGAGCGGATGATGCCCTTCATCTTCTTGCCGTACATCACCTTGTCGCCCCACGCGCCGTAGGCTTCGAGCGTGGTGCCGTCCGGATCGCTGAGCAGCGGAAAGCTGAGCTTGTAGCGATCGCGAAACTTGCAGTGCGAGGCGATCGAATCCTTGCTGACGCCGACGACCGTGACGCCGAGCTTCTTGAGCTGCGGCACGGCATCGCGAAAGTCTTGGGCCTCGACGGTGCAGCCCGGGGTGTTGTCGCGCGGGTAGAAGTACACGACGACCGGCTTGCCGACGAGATCCGCGAGCTTGAGCGTGCCGCCTTCCGACGATTCGAGTGCAAACGCTGGGGCTTTCTTACCGACCTCGACCATGAGGCGAAGCTACCAACTCGGCGGCGCGGCTGCTACGCTTCGGAGATGCGCATCGCGTCGGTTGTCGTTGCCGCCTTGTTATTCGGTGGCTGCGGCGCCGGCGGGCGAGGCGGCGTGGCGTGGCCCAAATCGAGCGCGTCGACCGATAGCGCGGACGACGGGGGCGAGAGTCTCGCCCCGCATCAGGCTCATGCCGCAGCGTCGGCGATCGAAGTCGACGACACGGTCATGCCGGCGCTCGCCGGCCCGGCGCCAGCACCGATGGTCGCGCCGCCGGCTGATCCGCCGAGCGCGCCGAGCGTCGCGCCACCGACCGCAGAGGGCGACGATCCGCTCATGACCGAAGACATCGTGATCGAAGTCGACGACTAACCCGGGCCGCCGTTAACGGCCGCTACAACGGGAAGCAGGTGCCGCCCTGTACGAAGCCGAACTTCGGCGCGGTCGCGGGGAAGTAGTAGCCGGTCGCCATGCACATCTCGTTGGTCTGCGCGCTCTGACCGGCGTCGACCTCGTTGTTCGCGTTGTCGCCGGTGTTCGAGTAGGTGCAGTTCCACGTCAGGTCGGTCGACGTGAATGTATAGAACGGGTTCGAGTCCCAGGTCGTCACCGTCGGGTGCTGCCAATCGTCGCTCTGGACGATCGGGGTCGTGCCGTCCATCACCTCGGTGGTCATCGACTGCTTGTGCGAGTGCGTCGACATCGACCAGAACTTCGCGCCAGCAGGCAGCGGGCACGATGCCGTCCACGACGTACCAGCCGCTGGCGGCACCGCATGCGCGGGGATCGCGATGTCGTTGTTGTACGTGATGTACGCCTCGGTCTCGGTGTACGCGGTCCCAGCCGGCAACGCATACGCCGACAGCTCGACGTGCACGACGACCGGGGAGTCGGTCTCGTTCAAGTAATGCATCTGGAAGTAGCCCGCGGTGTTCGCCGGGATGTTCTGCGCGACCGGTTTGCCGGTGCCATCATCGGCCGGCAGATCCTCTTCTTGATCCGGGGTCTGGGTCGCGTACGTCCACACCGGGATGTTGGTGCCGCCGCCGCTGCCGCCGAGGCCACAGTTCTCGTCGATCGTTCCGTCCGCCGGCTGCGAGCCGTCCGGGTTGAGGAACATGATCATGTGGTGGCTGCCCGGGGTCAGGTGGGAGACCCACTTGTTGACCGCGACCGTCTCGGTATTGCCGGTGTGGAAGTAGAAGCACTTCGTCGTCTCGTTGTTCGGAGAGACGTCGATCGTCAGGTCGGTGCTCTGGATCTGGAACGCCGGCGTACCGAGAGCCGAGGGTGCGTCGGCGCCGCCTCCTCCGCCGCCGCCGCCCCCGCCGCCCCCGCCAGGACCCTTGCCGCACGCTGCGACGACCACGAAAGCGAGACCGAAACAGATGCGCATGGAAAGCCCCCTTAGTGAGGCCGAGGGTATCAACCTGGACATCGCTGTCCAGCGCTTTATTGAACTCGAGTTCCAGCGAGCACTGACACGAAGTGAGGCGCGGTCGCCCCATGCACCGTATGCTGCGCTGCGATGTACGACGTCGATCTGTTCGTGATCGGGGGCGGCTCCGGGGGTGTCCGCGCGGCGCGGATCGCGGCGGAGCACGGGGCAAAAGTAGCCATCGCCGAGGCGTATCGCTGGGGCGGCACGTGCGTGATCCGCGGCTGCGTGCCCAAGAAGCTGCTCGTGTACGCGAGCGAGGTCAGCCGCACCCTCGATGACGCGCGCGGTCAAGGTTGGACCATCGCGCCGGCGACGTTCGATTGGCCGACGCTGATCGCCGCGAAGGATCGCGAGATCGCCCGGCTGTCGGCGGCGTATCAGGACCGGCTGCGCAAAGCGGGAGCGCGCGTGATCGATGGCCGCGCGACGATCGCCGATCTCCACACGATCGAGGTCAACGGAGAGCGGATCACGACGGCGAACATCGTCGTCGCGACCGGCGGCACGCCGCGGATCCCCGGGGTCGGCGAGTGGATCACGTCGAACGAGGCCTTTCACTTGCCAGCGCTGCCCAAGAGGATCGCGATCGCGGGCGGCGGTTATATCGGAGTCGAGTTCGCGCACATCTTCGCGGGCTTCGGCGTCGAGGTGACGCTCGTGCATCGCGACAGCCGGCTATTGCGCGGGTTCGATCCGGATCTCGAGGCAGAAGTCGCGCTCGGGCTGACCGCGCATGGCGTGCGGGTCGTGCTCGAGGCCGAGGTCACGCGGTCCGAGCGAACCGCGACAGGCGGGCACAAGATCGCGCTGAAGACGCGCGACCCCGAGAAGCCGGTGCCGTCGCCGATCGAATGTGATCTCGCGATGGCGGCGACCGGGCGCGCGCCGAACAGCGCAGGTCTCGGGGTTGCCGAGCTCGGCGTCAACCTCGATGGGCGCGGTGGGATCATCGTCGACGAGTACTCGCGCACGAACATCCCGCACGTGTTCGCGATCGGCGACGTCAACGGCCGACTCGCGCTGACGCCGACCGCGATCCGCGAAGGCCACGCGCTCGCCGACACCCTGTTCGGCGGCAAGCCGACCGCGATCGATCACCGGCTGATTCCCACCGCGGTGTTCGGCCAACCGTCGGCCGCGGCGGTCGGTCTGACCGAGCCCGCTGCGATCGCCGCCGGTCACGACGTCAAGATCTTCCGCGCGCGGTTCCGGCCGATGAAGTACGCCCTGTCCGGTCGCGACGAGCACGTGATGATGAAGCTCGTCGTCGATCGCGCGACCGATCGCGTGCTCGGCCTGCACGTCGTGGGGATCGACGCCGCCGAGATCGTCCAGGCCGCCGCGATCGCGATCACGCTGGGCGCGACGAAGGCCGACTTCGATCGCACGGTCGCGCTGCACCCGACGACCGCCGAAGAGCTCGTGCTGTTGCGCTAGGACAGGCGATCGCGGTAGTCGCGATAGCCGAACCGGCGGTGCACCGTGATCCGCTTCGTCGCCGGATCGTGGGTCGCGATCGAGGGCAAGCGGACGCCGTTGAACGTCGTGGTCTTGACCATCGTGTAGTGCGCCATGTCGAGGAACACGAGCTTGTCGCCGGCCGCGAGCGGATGGTCGAAGCTGTAGTCGCCGATCACGTCGCCCGCCAGGCACGTCATGCCGCCGAGGCGATACGTGTGGGGCTTCGCGCGCGGCTCGCCGGCGCCGACGATGATCGGGCGATACGGCATCTCGAGCACGTCGGGCATGTGCGCGGTCGCCGAGGTGTCGAGGATCGCGATGTCCATGCCGTTGTGGAACGTGTCCATCACGCTCGCGACGAGCACGCCGGTGCCGAGCGCGATCGCCTCGCCGGGCTCGAGGTAGACCGGCACGCGCCAGCGCTCGCGGAACGCCCTGACGACGCGGACGAGGCGCTCGACATCGTAGTCGGGCCGGGTGATGTGATGCCCGCCGCCGAAGTTGATCCACTTCATGCTCGGGATGAAATCGCCGAACTTCTGCTCGAACGCGACGGCCGCGCGCTCGAGCGCGTCGCTGTTGTTCTGACACAGGCTGTGGAAGTGCAGACCATCGAGGCCATCGAGGTCCGCGGCGGTCACGTTCGCGCGCGTCGTGCCGAGCCGGCTGCACGCTCCGGCCGGATCGTAGAGCGCGGTCTCGGCCTCTTGATGCTCGTGGTTGACGCGCAACCCGGCGGAGAGGCCGGCGCGCTCGATGACGGGGCGGTGGCGCTTCCACTGCGCGGGCGAGTTGAGCACGACGTGATCGGCGAGCGTGACGAGCTCGCGCATCTCGCCGTCGGAGTATGCCGGTGCATAGGCGTGGACCTCGCCGCCTAGCTCCTCGCGCGCGAGCCGCGCTTCTGCGACCGAGCTCGACGTCGCGCCGGCGAGGTACTTGCGGACGAGCGGGAACGTCGACCACTGCGCGAACCCCTTGAGTGCGAGCAAGATCGTGCAATCGGCGCGGTGCTGGACGTCGGCGAGCAGCTTCAAGTTCGCTTCGAGCGCGCCGAGGTCGGTGACAAAGCACGGCGTCTCGAGCGCGCTGATATCGATCGCGCGCGCGGTGGCTTCGCCGAGGCTGGCGCCCTTGCTCATCGCTCTTCGACGTGCCAGGGCAGGCCGCGCTTGGCGACGTCCGCGAGGAACGGATCGGGATCGAGCTGCTCCATGTTCCACACGCCGGCGCCCTTCCACGCGCCGGTCACCATCATCACGGCGCCGGTGACCGCGGGCACGCCGGTCGTGTACGAGATCGCCTGGGCGCGGACCTCTTTGTAGGTCTCCGCGTGGTCGGAGATGTTGTAGATGAAGTAGCGCTTCGGCTTCCCGTTCTTCGTGCCTTCGCACAGGCAGCCGATCGACGTCTTGCCGGTGTAGCCGGGCGCGAGCGACGCCGGATCGGGCAGCAACGCGCGCAGCAGCTTGATCGGGACGAGCTTGTGACCGTCGAAGTCGATCTCGTCGATCCGCGTCATGCCGACGTTCTGCAGCACCTCGAGGTGCTTCAGGTACGCCTCGCCGAACGTCATCCAGAACCGGATGCGCTTGAGGCCCTTGAGGTTGCGAACGAGCGACTCGAGCTCCTCGTGGTAGAGCAAGAAGCTCTTCTTCTCGCCGACGCCAGGGTAGTCGAAGATCCGCGACACGCTCAGCGGATCGGTGTCGCGCCACTCGCCGTGCTCCCAGTAGCGACCGCGCGCCGTGATCTCGCGGATGTTGATCTCGGGGTTGAAGTTCGTCGCGAACGCCTTGCCGTGCGAGCCCGCATTGCAGTCGACGATGTCGACGTTATGGATCTCGTCGAGCAGGTGCTTGCCGCACGTACGCGCAGAACACGTTCGTCATGCCGGGATCGAAGCCCGAGCCGAGCAGGGCCATCCGGCCCGCGCTCTTGAACTTGTCCTGATACGCCCACTGCCACTTGTATTCGAACTTCGCGAGCTCGGGCGGCTCGTAGTTCGCGGTGTCGAGGTAGTCGACGCCGGCCTCGAGGCACGCGTCCATGATGTGAAGGTCCTGGTACGGCAGCGCGACGTTGATGACGACCGCGGGCTGCTCCGCGCGCAGCAGCTTCGTCAGCTGGGGCACGTCGTCGGCATCGACCTGGGCCGTACGGATGTTCTTGCCGTGCAGCTCGTGGATCTCGGCCGCGATCTTGTCGCAGCGTGCGAGCGTCCGACTCGCGAGCAACACCTCGCTGAAGCGAGGCTCGAGCGCGGACTTGTGAGCGACCACTCCGCCGACGCCACCCGCGCCGATGATGAGGACCTTCGACATGGCCGTGTAGTTAGCACGGGCCCGATCGGGCTACCGCTGCGATTCGGGCGAAATGCTACGCGACGGCTTGATCGTCGTCGGGCTCGGTCGGCGCTAGATCGCGACGGATCGCCTTGGCGAGCCGCTTGGCGAACTTCCGCGGGCGGGCCTCGAACGCGCCGCGGCTGGCCTTGCGCGCGGCCTTCATCAGGTCGGCGAGCTGGGCGTCGATCGCCATCAGCAAGTTGTCGAGCGCCTCGGGCGCGATGCCCTGGCTGTACGTGCGAACGAAGTCGCGGACCATGACGAGGTCGACCGCGGGGCTCTGGACGTCGGTGACCGCTTCGATCTCGTTGTGGAGCTGGGCGACCTGCGGACCGGCGAAGCCGCCGATCACTTCGAGCTGATATGCCAGCTCTTTGCTGCGGCGGCGCCACGAGTGGAACGACCGCTTGCCGCCCTTCGCGGCTTTGCGGGCGCGCCGCGCGTCGTCGTAGACACCGCGGATGCCCTTCGTGATGCTGCGTGTCGATAGGCCGGTCGGCAATGCGGCTTCGAGTGCCTCGACCTGGGCCGCGGCGCGCGCGGCGCCTTCGGCGAGCAGTTGCTTGATCTCGGCGAGCGGCGGCACCGCTTCACCGGCCAGCTTGACGATCGCGTTCGCCGTCGCGCGATCTTCTTCGCCGAGCGGTAGCTGCGCGAGCGCGTCGGGCGCGACCGCGTGATCGCGAGCCGTCGACAACGCGCGGCGCGCTTCCTGAAGCGCTCGACGGACCGCACGACGCTCGCTTTTCGGCAGCGCATCGGCGACGAGCGCGAGCACGGCGCGAGCACGGCGCAGCGCCTTGCGATAGTCGTGGACGGCGGTGGCCGCACCGCGTTCCGCCGCGGCGGCCGCATCGCGCGCGGTCTCGGCAGTCGCTAGGAACTCGGCGACCAGCGCCTGGCGCAGCTCGATCTCGTGATCGAGCACGGACGCTTTGCCGCCGAACGGACCGAGCTTGTCGGCTTCGGCGTAGGACATCGGATCCAACTTTGCTTTCTCGGGGGTATCGATCGTCGTCGTCGTGGCCATAGCGCGTCTGTATACAATGAGGCGTCCGGATTACCGCACCGACATCACAGATTCGTGCGGATCTGCCGAACTTGTCACAGAGCGCGTTTTGTCCGGATTAAGGTATCCGCGTGCCGCATTCGATTCTGTTCGACCCGGTCGAGAGTCCGTATCTCGTTCCGTACGACGACTCGTTCAAGATCAGCAAGGCCGCGACCGAGCCCCCATCGGACGCGGCGTCCAAGAAAGACAACATCGCGGCACTCGCCGAGTCGGTCGCGCGCCTCGAGAAGTTGCAGAAGCGGTTGTACGCCGACGATCGCTACGCGGTGTTACTCGTGTTCCAGGGCGTCGACGCCGCGGGCAAGGACGGCACGATACGCGCGGTGCTCAGCGGCGTGAATCCACAAGGCTGTCAGGTCTATTCGTTCAAGCAGCCATCGCAAGAGGATCTCGATCACGACTTCATGTGGCGCGTCCAGCGCGCGCTGCCCGAGCGCGGTCGGATCGGCGTGTTCAACCGCAGCCACTACGAAGAAGTGCTGGTCGTGCGCGTTCATCCCGAGCTGCTGCACCGTCAACAGCTGCCCTACGTCCCCGCGCAGCTCGACGATCTATGGGATCAACGCTACGAGTCGATCAACGCGGCAGAGAAGCATTGGGCCCGTAGCGGCACGGTCGTGTTGAAGTTCTATTTGAATGTCTCCAAGGAAGAGCAGAACCGGCGGTTCCTCGATCGCGTGCGAGATCCAGCCGACAACTGGAAGTTCACGGCGAGCGATTGGAGCGAGGCCGCCAAGCGCGACGCCTATCTCGACGCTTATCAAGCCGCGTTGCGCGCGACGAGCAAGCCGTGGGCCCCCTGGTACTGCATCCCGGCCGACTCGAAGAGCTACATGCGGCGCGCGGTCTCCGAGATCATCGTGAACACGATGACCCGGCTGCCGCTCGCGTTCCCGACGCCATCGGAGGCCGATAAGGCGATGATGGCGAAGGTCCGGCATGCGCTCGAGGCTGAAGTGCGCAAGTCGTGAACCGACCCCGTCAGAACGAGCCGCCGACCATCACGCCTGGTACCGGGCCGATCGAGGTCGGATAAGCCGCGGGCGTGATCATCAGTCTCGCGCGTTGCCGGTCGTTGTGCTTTCGCGCTGCGGCGGGCGCATGCACGATGTCGTAGATCATCCCGGCGCCGTAGCCGATCGCGCCGAGCGCGAACAGCGCCTCGCCCGAGCTCTGGTCCTTGCCTTGGCAATCGTCGAAACAAAATGCCTCGGCGATGCCGACGAGCGCGATGCTCGCCGACGCGGCGCGAATGCCCATGCCCCACGTCAGGTACTCGCCCGCGTACCACTCTCCGATCGACGGCGTCAGCGCCGAGCTCAGTAACCCGGCGGTGACGAGCTGATCCGAGTTGGTCTTCGCGCCGATCGCGAACATGCCGACCGAGAGCGCGGCCCCGCCCAGTGACAAGCCGAGCGCGACGGTGGGATCCTTGTCATCCGCGGCGGCCGGCGGCGGTGGCGCGCTGACCGGCGTCATCCCGGGCGGATCTGCGGACGCGATGTGCGTAAGCGCGACGAGCACGATGACCGGGGTGAACCGCATTGGACGCGGACATTGCAGCCCATGATCCAACCGCTATCCACCTGTGATCGCGGCAGCCCGCGGCAGGAATCCACCACTGGACTGTCAGAACGAACCGCGGACCATCATGACGAGCGCGGTGCCGTGCTCGATGAACCCGACTGCTCGCAATCGTCGATGCACAGGCTCGCGGCGGCGCCCGCTAGTGACGGTCGATGCAGCCCGCGCTCACGGCCGCGATCGCATCGGCTTGCGCGGCCTTGTCGGCGAACACCGCTTCGCCCGAGCACGTCGAGGTGTCGCCGGCATAGCAGTGGATCGAAACATCGTTGCCCGCGACTGCGTGGACCGCGTCGTAGTAGAACGCGCCGCCACCGGTCGACCCGTTCGTATTGTTGTTGCCGCAGAACCAGAAGCTCATCGTCGTGTGCGGATACGCGTAGGTCGCGCCGTCGGTGACGATGCTGTCGGCGTGCCACGCGGTCTTGTCGGCCGGCAGCACGCAATCCGGCGTGGTGCAACTGCACGTCGTCGTCGATTCGATGCCGTCGATCGCGCCCGCCGGCAGCGGGTCGATCGGCTGCGGAATTTCCGGACAGAACGCCGGCGCCGGGCCGGTGTAGTCGGGCACATCGCAGCCGACGTCCATCTTCGACACCGCGGGACCGCTGACGATCATCGCGTAGTCGAACAGCGAGCCGAGCCCGTACGCGGCGAGCGAGTAGCCGATCGAAGCGCCGCCGCCGCTGGTGCCGCCGCCGCAGAAGCCTCCGCTCGTGTGGACGTTGTCGTGGATCCATTTGTAGGCGGTCGCCGGCAGGCAGCCGGAGTGCAGCGCGCCGACGCCGTGGATCTGCCAGTCGGCCGTCCACTTGAGCTGGACGACGCGCAGGTTCTTCGCGAGAAAGCCCTCGACCAGGTCGCCCGGGCCGGTCCCCCAATACGCGGTGCCGGCGCCGCCGTTGTGGAGCGTCATCGTGCCGACGGGGGCGGTCGCCGGCGTCGAGATCGCGATCTCGACGGTGTCGGTATCGAGGCCGCCGCAATCGACGGCGAGCGACTGGCAGGTCGCGCCGGGCTCGGCGCCTGCGGTGCACGTCGTCGCCCGGGCGGTCACCGTACCCAGCGGCAACGCGGTCGTGCCGCCGCTATCCGGCATCGTGTTGCCGTCGGGGGCGTCGGTCAGCACGTCGCCGGTCGTGCCGCCATCGACCGCGCCGGTTCCACCGTGGTTACAGGCAACGAGCAGCGAAGCTAGGATGTAAGTGCGCATCCCCAGCGATGATGCAAACGGGCGGCCACGCCAAGTCCGCGCGAGCGATAGACCGGCGGTACGTCGAGAGATCAGTGGTCCCGCGGCGGCAGCGGCGGCTCGTCGCGATAGATCGGACCGTCGACCGCATCGTCGACCGCGTCATCGAGCTGGTCGATCGGCGCCGACGGTTCGAGCTCGTGGATCGGGGCGGCGGGTGCATCCGGTACGCCGGTGTCACGCGATGGCGTTCGCGCGACGAGGAATTCGGTCACTATCGACCCGGCGACGACCGCGGTCACGACCCATGCCAGCGCTTCGTCCTTCGCGAGCGCGTCGGTGCTGATCACGAGCGCGATCGACAAGCCCGACAGCGGCGTGATGAGCTGCCGTTGACCCGCGAACGAGCTCGGCAGCGAGGCACCGACCGCGGTCTTCGCGGCGACCACACCCGCCCACTTGCCGATCGCGCGGCCCGCGACGAACAACGGCACGAGCACCCAGCCGCGCCAGTCGCGGACATCCCACACCGCGCCGACGATGATCAGGAACAGCAAGTGCACCGGTCGCTCGAGCTGCGCGAGGATGCGATAGACGTTGTCGCGCTGCTCGTTCGGGAAGTTCGTGATCAACGAGCCGGCCAAGAAGCACACGACGATCGGCGACAAGTGTAGATATCCGGCGAGGCCGGACGCGAACGCGATGCCACCGAGCATCAGCGCGAGAAATTCGGGATCCGATTGCGGCACGCGCAGCATCGCGAAGATCAGCACGCCGACCGCGAGCCCCAAGCCGAGCGAGATGAAGATCCAGACGGTGTCCGGCAGCTGCCATGCGGTCGAGGCGTCGTCGCGGAAGTACGCGGTGATGAACAGCAGGCCGACGACGCCGACGAGCTCGTCGAGCTGCGCGAGCAACACATCCACGCCGCGGCCCTCGTGCCACGTGCGGTTCGCGAAGCCGCGGAACTTGCGCGGCGCGGTCATCGCCGCGGCGGTGCCGAGCAGCACGACGTCGCGCCACACGGCGGGCTGATCCCACGATTGGCCGAACGCCAGGATCACCGCGCCGCAGCCGGCCGCGGTGACCGCGAACGGGCCGAGCGCCTCGACGAGGATCAGGTACGCGGTGCCTTTCGGGACGCGATCGAGCACGCGGATGTCGAGCTGGGCGCCGATGATGAAGCCGAGCCAGCCCAGGCCGAAGTGGAGCACCGGGCGCAGCTTGCCGAGGACGTCGCCGGACAAGATGCCGATGTTCGGCAGCGCCGCGATCATCCCGAGCGCGACGAACGGAAAGCCGGCCGTGATCACGCCGCTGATCCCGAGCCGCTCCTGGAACCGCACGACCCGGCGGTTGCCGCCGAGGAACGCGAGCACGAGCAGGGCGATCAGTCCGCCGATGACCTTGATCGCGAAGAGCGAGTCTTCGGTCGTCGTATGCGCCGGCTCGTCACGCGCGCTTGCCCCGGTCGGGCCCGCGATCGGCACGTTGATGAGCTTCGATGCGGTGACCGCCCGCGGACGCAACGGTAACGGCAGCGCGCTTGCCGGCGCCGGAGCGACCGCCGAGCCCGATCCCGGCTGGGCCGACGCGACGCCGGCGCCGATCAACACCAGCACGAGGATCACGCGCTTCACGGCGGCTCTCCCTCGAGGCGGTCGAACGCCTTCGCGAACGCCGCGTCTCGCGCGCACGTGCTCAACAGCGGCGCGACCGAGATCGCTTTGGCCGCGGCGTCGAGGTCGGCGTCGTGTGGGGCGAGCGCCGCGCGGAGTTGCGCGATCTTGTCGTGGCCGGCATGCAGGACTTGCGCGTTCGCGGTGATGACGTCGCCGAACGCGTCGGCGAGCGCGTCGAGGGCGACCGTCGCCGCCGCACAATCGGCGCTGCTCTCGAGCGCGTGCTGGAGCTGGTGGTAGAGATCGACGGCGCGATTCGCGAGGCGCGGCAGGTCGTCGACGAGCGCGGGCGGAGGTGCATCGGGGACCGCGGCGTCGACCGGGCTCGGTGGACGCGACGACGTGATCGACGTCGGATGTGCGGCGGGGTGGCCGCAGCCGAGGGCGACGATCGCGGCCCAAGCCCTGCGCGACATCGGGTCATCGTGCCACGCCTAGCCGTGCGGCGTCACTGGCACTGGACGTCCGTCACGAGCGCACCGTTCGCGGCGGGAACGCCGAGAGGAATGGCGAGCACACCACCGGTCACCGTGGTTACCGAGCTCGGCGTCGAGCCGAGGACGATGACGTCATCGATCCCGTCGTTATTGATGTCCGCGGTAGCGAGATCGACGAGATCGATCGGGATCGGCGCCGACGCGAGGGTCTCGAGCGGCTGACCGAGGACGGTGCGCGCGTACGACAGCTCGAGCAGCGTTCCGGCCTTGAGCTTCATCCCCCAGATCGCGTCGGCGGACTGGTCGGTGTCGAACTGGCCGACCGCGATCTTCTCCGGCGCGGTGAACGCGGGCTCGCTCGCGAGCGGGAGCAGCTCGTCCATGTTGTCGATCGAAGCGATCAAAGACGTGTCGAGCTCGGCGCCTGCAGCGGTCACGTTCGTGACGATCATCTCCGAGTCGTCGCCGCCGGTGAAGCCGAGCGTCGCGCCCGCGACCGGCAGCAACAGCGAGCACACCCCGGAGCCGGTCGCGCACGGGTAGAACGCATGCGAGGACACCGGCGTGTCCTGGAGGCCCGAGACGAAGTCGACCTCGAACACCGGATCGACCGACGTCGACCCGAGCGAAGGGTCGATCCGCGTCGCGCAGCCGCCGCCGTCGAGCAGGTTGCTGCCCGCCGGGATCGGGACCTGCGTCACGGTGTCGTCGGTCGCGGCCATCGAGTAGACGCCGGTACCGATGCCATGGAACACGAGCATCGGCGCCGATGTCCTGCACGCCGGGATGACGATCGCGTCATCGAACACGTTGAACCCGCACGCCGGCTTCTTCGAACATCCCATCAGTTTGGAGGTGCCGAGCAGCCTCGTCGCGAGGCCATTCTGGTCGACGGCGTAGAGATCGATGTCGGTGCCGGACGTCGGATAGGCCAACGCTGCGACCGGGTGGGTCGGACCCGTCGCCGCCAGCTTCGCGACGGGATTGCCCGGCGCCGCGGTGATGTTGCCGTCCGGCGCGACGGTGTAGAGGTTGAGATCGTCGAACCCGGGGTCGGTGTCGGTCTCGATACAGCCGAGCATCGACGTCGTGTCGGTCCGGCCGACCGCGCAGAACCGCGTGACACCGGCGGGCGGCGAGAACGTCGACGGTGTCGAGTGCGCGTAAGGCGTGATCGCGGTGTACAGCGGCAGCGACTGCGCGGCCCACGCGACTCGAACCTGGACGGCGTAACCGGCGACCGTGGCCGGCGGGACCGGATGGATCGTCGCGATGCCGTTGCACGTCAGCGTCGGCTCCGTCGGTTGCCAGGCGCCGTCGACGACCTCACCGTCGATCGTCGAGGTCACGGCGTCGCCGCCGGTCGCCGCGGTCGTGCCGGCCGGGCCGTAGACCGTCCACGTCACCGCGCGTTGATCGATCGAGTCGCCGTTCGCATCGATCGTCGTGACGTATCGGCCGAGCGGGTCGGCGGTGCCCGTGCCGGTGTCGATCGGCGCGATCGAGACGGTCGCGGCGGGCAACGTCGTGATCGTGATCTGCGTGTCGCCCGACACGACATCTTGTTCGGCGCAACCGATCGACACGAGCGCGGTGCCGTTGAAGCCGCGCGCGACGATCACCTTGTGATCCGTGCGAGACAGACCATCGAGCGAGCCGGTGTTCGGCGCCGGCGGCGAGAGCGTCTCTTCGGCCACCTGGATCGCCGCGAGCTGGGCGGCGTCGAGGTCAGCGAACTCGATGTTCTCGCAGGTCAGGGTCGCCGATTGGTACACCGAGAGCTCGGTGCTCGACACGACGAGGCTCGCGGGGTGGTCGACCGTGATGCGGAGGGTCGGGTCGGACGCGCAGGCCGCGAGCACCAGCACCGGGCACCATCTCATCCACAAGATCGTATCACTCATCGTTGAGCGCTTCGCTGTGCGCCGGTTCACGTGTCGGTTATTCTCGCGCGGTGACATTCGATCGGCGGACGCTGATCCAGACCGGCTTGGCGATGACGGCCACCCGAGGCCGGACCGCGCCACGCTCTTACAATCTACAAGTCCTGGGCCAGGACGGAGCGCGCGTCGCGCTCGGCGCACGGCACGATCGTCGTCGGAGCAGGTTCGCGACTTGCGATCTCGTGCTCACCGATCCGCAGGTGTCGCGGCGTCACGCCGAGCTCGTCCATCACGCCGGATGGAATCAAGCATCAAGGATCTCGGTTCGACGAACGGCACGTGGTGGCAGGGCACGAGGGTCGGCGAGGTGGTGGTCCCTCCAGGTGCCACCATCAAGTTCGGCGAGACGCCGGTGCGCATCGCTGCTTCCGATGCGCCGTCTCTCCCACCTAGCGACCGCGATCACTTCGGAGATGTAGCGGGGCAAAGTGTCGCGATGCGCGAGCTGTTCGCGGTGCTCGAGATGGCGGGCCCGTCGGACGCGACCGTGCTGATCGAAGGCGAGTCCGGCACCGGCAAGGAGCTCGCGTCGCCAACGCGATCCACGACCTCGTCTGCGCGCGCGGCCGGCGCGTTCGTCGTCGTCGATTGCAGCGCGATCGCAGAGAGCCTGATCGATTCGCACTTGTTCGGTCACGTCCGCGGCGCGTTCACCGGCGCGGATCGCGATCGCAAGGGCGCGTTCGTCGAGGCATCGGGCGGCACGCTGTTCCTCGACGAGCTCGGCGAGCTGCCGCTGTCGGCCCAGGCCAAGCTCTTACGCGTGCTCGAAGCGCAGACCGTGCAGCCGGTCGGCGCGGATCGCCCGGTCAAGGTCGATACGCGCGTGGTCGCGGCGACGCATCGCAACCTCGTCGCGGATGGTCGCGGACAAGGAGTTCCGCTTCGACTTGTTCTACCGGCTCGCGGTGGTGCACGTCGCGCTGCCGCCGCTGCGCGATCGGCTCGAGGACCTGCCGCACCTGGTCGCGACGTTCTATCACCGGCGTGGCCTCGAGCCCGGACCGATCGATGGCGACAACCTCGACAAGCTGCGGCGCTACGCGTGGCCGGGCAACGTCCGCGAGCTGCGCAACGCGCTCGAGCGCGCGTGGGCGATGTCGGGGCCGGGCGCGACATTTCGAGATCTGCAGGATGTGGCTCGATCACGTCGGCGGCGGCACCGCAGATGTCGGAGGTCGTCGACACCTCGCTGCCGTTCAAGGATGCGAAGGAGCGCTGGAACGATCAGTTCGAGAGGCGCTACGTCGCGCTGGTGTTTGCGTCGAACGCCAGCAACGTGACCCACGCGGCCGAGCACGCCGGCCTGTCCCGCCGACACTTTCGCGAGCTGTTGTACAAGCACGGCATCATCGAACGCCCGACCGACGGCAGCGACGCCGAGGGCTGATGATCGCTCGGTTCGGCGCGTACGAGATCCTGTTCGAGCTCAAGTCCGGCGGCATGGGCGCGGTGTTGCTCGGCCGCCGTCGCGGTCCCGGTGCGTTCGAGCAGCTCGTCGCGATCAAGACGATCCGCCAAGAGTACGCGAAGGCCGAGGCGGTGCGCGCGATGTTCCTCGACGAGGCGGCGATCCTCGCGCGGCTCGGCCACCCCGGCGTCGCGACGGTGCACGACTTCGGCGAGGAGAACGGCGCCTTGTACATGGTGATGGAGTACGTCGCCGGCATTCCGTTCCGCGAGCTGGTCGATATGCGCCCGCCGCCCGAAGTGTCCGCGCGCGCGATCGCCGAGGCATGTCGCGGCCTGAACGCGGCGCACGAGCTGCGCGATCTCGCCGGCCACGAGCTCGGGCTCGTGCATCGCGATATCAGCCCGGACAACTTGATGTTCGGCTTCGACGGCCACGTCAAGGTGATCGACTTCGGCATCGCGCTGGTCAAGAACCGGCAGGCGCCGGTCACCGAGTTCGGCACGGTCAAGGGCAAGCCGCCGTACATGTCGCCCGAGCAGGTCAAGAACGAGGCGATGGATCGGCGCAGCGACGTGTTCTCGCTCGGGACGGTCGCGTGGGAGCTGCTCACCGGCCGCGGCTTGTTCGAAGGCGAGACGCTCTACGCGATCGCCTACGCGGTCGACAACCAAGGAGATCGTGCCGCCGTCGCAGCTCGCCGGCGCACTGCCGAGCGGGCTCGACGCCGCGGTGCTGCACGCGCTCGACCGCGATCCCGGCAAGCGCACGCCGACCGCCGCGGCGTTCGCCGAGGAGCTCGAGGTCGTGCTCAACGCGCTCGCCGGCGAGACCCTCGAGTCGTGGGCGGATCGCGAGCTCAAGGTCGTGCGCGAGGCGCATCGCGAGTGGCTCGCGAGCGTCGCGTCCGGTGGGGTGAAGCCGCGGCCGGGGCGGGCGACCGGCTCGCACACCGAGATGGCGCCGATCGGGCTCGCACAGACGGAAGGGCAGGTCGTCAAGGCAACACCGATCAAACCGGGAGACGTC
The DNA here is from genome assembly GCA_963848295.1 of uncultured delta proteobacterium. Lineage (GTDB taxonomy): Bacteria > Myxococcota_A > Polyangia > Haliangiales > Haliangiaceae > JABFXX01. The sequence goes on from CAWKDB010000010.1 coordinate 4,005,934, forward strand.
GACGGTCTCGGCGCGACCGCGCCGCAGACCTCGATCGGCGCAGGCGATGGCGACCTCGATGAATTCGTACCTCGCCGTCGCCTGGCGCTGCCGCTCGTGCTCGCGCTGTTCGTGTTGCTCGCGGTCGGCGGTGGCATCGCGCTGATGATGCGCGGCAACGACAAGCACTCGGTCGTGGACGCCGCCGCCATCGTCGAACGCGCAGCCGATGCGGGCAAGCTCGTCATGCTCGAGAAGGACGCGAGCCCCCCGGTCGATGCCGCGATCGATGCCGAGGTGGCGCCGGTCGACGCGGTGATCGCGATCGATGCTGGCCACAAGCACCCGCCGAGCCATCGCGATGCGAGCGTGGTCAGGGTCGACGCGGGTGAGCCGCAAGCGATGGGCAGCGGGTTCCTGTCGATCGTCCCGCGCGATCCTGAGAACGTCGACGACGCGATGCTCGACGGCGAGCTCGTCCGGTTGCCGTACTACAAGCAGAAGGTGCGCGCCGGTAAGCACGTCGTCAAGTTCGTGCAGCGCGGCGGCGGCCACGTGGTCGACACGCAGAAGGTGACGATCGAAGACGGCGCGTCACTCGAGGTCCGCGAGCACTAAGCGGCGAGGTCGGCGACCGCGAGCTGCTCGTCGACGACGTGGAACTTGCCTTTGATGTCGCGCGCGACCGTACCCATCGCGACGACCGGATCGTGCGTGAAGAACAGCCGGCCGTGCTGGTGGAGCAGGTCGCCGAGCAGCGCGGCCTTCTCGTCGATCAGCAGCTCGGGGTAGCGGTCGTAGCCCATCGTGATCGGCAGGTGGACCCACGCTGTGCCCGGGATCAGATCGGCGGCGAACACGACCGGGCCCGCGGGCATCGCGACCTCGGCGAGCAACAGGCCAGGCGTGTGACCTGAGCTGCGGTGGAAGCGAAACCCTTCGCCGAGCGTCTGCGACACCTCGCCGGTGACGAGCTCGAGCCGGCCGGTCGCTGCGAGCAGATCGGTCAGGCCCGGGATGAACGACGCGCGATCGCGAGCATGCGGTGTCACCGCGCGTTGCCACGCCTCGCTGCCGACCACATAGCGCGCGTTCGGAAACGCGAGCGCGGGCGCGACGCCGGGTTGCCAAGCGGTCAGCGCGCCGCCGGCGTGGTCGAAGTGGAGATGCGACAGCACGATGACAGCGACGTCGGCCGGCTGGATCCCGATCGCGGCGAGCGACTCGAGCAACACGTGCTGTGGTTCGACCACTCCGAACCGCTCGCGCAACGCCGGCTCGAAGAACGCGCCGATGCCGGTCTCGAACAGCAGGATCCGATCGCCGTCGCGCACGACCATGCAGCGGCAGGCGAGCGGGATCCGGTTGTGATCGTCCGGGGCGATCCACCGCTCCCACATCGGGCGGGGTGCATTACCGAACATCGCGCCGCCGTCGAGCCGCTGCGAGTTCCCTAGCACCGAGGTGATAGTTCTCACGACCTCCGCTTACCACGGCGGTGTAGACTGCGCTGTATGAAGCGGGTCCTCTTGGTTTGTGCGATCGCAGCCTGTGCAAACCATCATCCGTCCGGCGACGACACCGCCGGCGAGACCCTCACGATCAATCCGCCGACGAGCGAGCTGATGATCTTGAACGGCGCCGCCGCGACCGAGGACTTCACCGCGACGTTGACCCACGCTGACGGCACGACCGAGGACGTCACCGCGAACACGACGTTCGCGATCGATGCGACCTACGGCGCGTTCTCGGCCGCGACGCTGTCGATGAATGTCGCCGGCAAAGCGCAAGTCACCGCGACCGCGCAAGGCGTGACCGGGACGGCCGAGGTCATCGCGCGCCTCAAGTCGGTGCGGTTCGGCAGCGGGGTCGATCCCAACGCGCCGAGCTGGTTCTCGATGCCTGAAGATTCGAGCCACGCGCCGTCGATCGCGTATCCGCCGGTCGGCGTGATCGTGCCGCGCAACCTCGGCGATCTCGATGTCCACTGGATCGATGCGTCGAGCGATGACACGTTCGAGATCTCGCTCGTCAGCGAGTTCGCCGATGTCCGCGCGTACGTCCACGGCGGCAACGGCTTGCCGGATGCGACCGCGTCGTGGATCGAGCTGACCGCGCAAGAGTGGACCGACGCGGCGGGCGCCGACTCCGCGATCACGATCGACGTCCGCGGCGTCAACAGCGCGAATCCGGTGACCGTCGGCAGTGCGCCGGCGCAGACGATCACGCTGTCGAACGAGCCGATGCTCGGCGGGCTGTACTACTGGTCGACCGCATCGGCGAGCGGCGTCTACGGGATCTTTCGCCACGACATGAGCCTGCCGGGGCAGCCGGCGCAGGAATACATGACGACCGATCAGACCGCGGGCCGCTGCGTCGCCTGCCACGTGCTGTCGAGCGACGGCAAGGAGATGGCGGTGACGTTCGACGGTGGCGGCCAGCCCGCGACGATGGTCGACGTCGCGACCACGACGCAACAGCCGGTCAGCGCGTCGTGGAACTTCGGCACGTTCACGCCGGACGGCACGCAGTTCCTCTCGGTCGAGGCCGGCGTGCTCGTCGTGCGCGACTACGCGACCCAAGCGGTGATCGTGACCGCGGCCTCCGACGGTTGGATCACGCATCCCGACCTGTCGCCCGACGGCACCGAGCTCGTGTACGTCCGCCCGACCGTGACGAACTGCGATTGGGCGTTCGGCGGCGGCCAGATCTACACGCGCAGCTACGATCAGACGACGCACGCGTTCGGCGTCGAGAATCTGCTCGTCGCCGACGCGAGCAACAACTACTACCCGTCGTGGTCGCCCGATGGCCAATGGATCGTGTTCAACAAGTCGAGCGACAACTCGGGGAACGGCGCGTACAACAACCCGAGCGCATCGCTGTGGGTGATCGCCGCGAACGGGCAGTCGCCCGCGATCGAGCTCGCCGCCGCGAACTCGGCGGGGGCGAACCTGACGAACTCGTGGGGCCGGTGGGCGCCGTTCGCGCAGACCGTCGGCGCCGGCAGCGAGCCGATCTACTGGATCACGACGTCGTCGAAGCGCGACTTCGGCACGCGGCTCGTCGGCGCCCAGATCCCGCAGATCTGGATGACCCCGTTCTTCCCCGGCCGCGCCGCCGCCGGTCAAGATCCGAGCGCGCCGGCGTTCTGGCTGCCGTTCCAGGCGATCGATAGCCGCAACCACATCGCGCAGTGGACGCAGCACGTCGTGACCGTCGAGTAGCTTACTTCCTGCCGACCGTAGCGCTCGCGTTGAAGGTGTCGGGCGGAGCGAGCGTGGTCTCGTAGACGGTGACGCCGGTCGCGGCCGCGACGACGCTGCCGGCGATCGCGATCACCCACCACTTGCGATACCACGGCGCCGGCGGATCGTAGCGCAGGGGAATCTCGCGCGGCCGATCCGGGTCGGCCCACGCGAGCACTTCGTTGCCGCCGGTGTCGTACGCGCGGAGGTAGACCTCGAGCGATGTCGGCTTCGTGCCGGTGACCGGCGGCAACACGATGCGCGCCTCGCTACCGGGTGGCTTGAGCAGCACGTCGGCGGCGCGCCACGCGTGGTCGCCCCGCGCGCGCACGAACAGCGTCGCCCGGCGCAGAAAGTCTTTCGGATCGGCGATGACCCCGACGTCGAGCGGGACCGGATCACCGACGCGTTGGCCGCGTGGCCAGGTGACGTCGAGCGATGGCACGATCCGGCTCTTGGCCTCGCGCACCTCCTGGAACACGTCGGTCGCCTTCGCCGACATCTTGTACGACAACAGATGCCCCGGATCGAGCGCGAGCATCATGTCGAACGCGGTGCGCGCGTCGGCGGGCTCGTCGACGTACGCGTGGCGGATGCCCTGCTGCTCCCACAGCGTGACGTTCGCGTCGTGATCGAGTGGGCCGCCGTGCGCCGCGGCATCGAGCTCGGCCTTCGCCTCGTCGTACTTGAAGTCGTCGAGGGCTTTCTTGCCGGCCGCGATCTTCGCGGCGCCGTCTCCGCGCGGCTTGCACGCGGTCGCCTCCCAGAATTGTCCGGCGGGGCAGGCCGGTCGCAGCGTGACGAGCCGCCCGCCGGTCGCCGCCGCACCACCACAGGCGGCGAGCAGGACCAACGAGAGCGCTCTCACCGGGCCGATCGTATCACCGCGGGCACGGGCTCGCGACGATGTTCCAGGTGAACGCGACCGAGCGCAGGACCTTGACCTGGTCGAGGATCGCCTTGTCGGTATCCGCGGTCCGCGCGCCGAACGGATACGCGAACGCGTTGACCGGGAAGCCCTCGTCGCGCAGCGCGGTGATCGACGGCGTGACCTCGTCGTCCATGTAGGCATCGAGACCGTGATCTTCGACATACTCCGGGCCGCGCAGGTGCATCACGGTGTGCGCCTCGATCGCGTGGCCGGCGTCGGCGAGCGTGTGGAGCTCGGCGTGCTGCGCGTCGGACAGGTCGCGATAGCGGCTAACGAAGAACGTGACGTGCGCACCGTACTGCTCGAACAGCGGCAGCGTCGCGACCCAGTCGTCGACCGACGTGTCGTCGAATGACAGCGCGAGCCCGGGGCCGGGCTGGGTCGTCGGATCGGCGAGCTGCTCGTAGGTGTAGAACGACAGCCCGCGCTGCTGCGCGCCGGCGAGCACGTACTCGATCCTCGAATCGGGGATCGTGACGGTCGGATGGTGAGCGTAGAGCTCGGCGACCTCGCCGTGATCGGCGGCGCGATCGAGCGCGGAGTCGATGCTGGCGTTGCTGTTGTCGGCGTCGGAATCGAGCTCGACGCTGCAGTGCACGGTCCGGTGGTCCCAGTCGTAAAACGCCCCGTCGACCTGGCCGATGTCGAGCTGACAACCGGTCGCGATCACGACCAGCGCGCATGCTAGGGTCGCGCCGTGCGATCGGCGATCGGAGCCGCGATGTTGCTCGCGGCGAGCGTCGCGCGTACCGCCAGCGCGGGCCCGGCGGACGACGTCGTCAGCCGGCCGCTCACGCTCGAGGCCGGCGAGCTCGAGGCTCAGCTCGCGCTCGAAGCCGAGCTCGCCGTGCCGCTGTTCCAGCCGCTCGCGATCGCGCCGGACGTGTGGTTCGGCGTTACGCGGCGGCTGACGCTCGGCATCATCCATAGCGATCCCAGCCTAAACCGAATCCAGGCGAGCGCGAGCTTTTGCGTGAGGCAGAGTGCCCTCGAGTGTGACCGGTTCTACGAGGGCAGCGGCGTCGATGCTCGCTACCTCGTGCTCGACGACGGCGCCTTCTCGATCGCGCCGCGCGTCCGCGCGTACGTCCGTGGCATCGATCCGGTCAAGCCGTCGGCGACGTTCGGCGCGACGCTCAAGTACCACCACCGCCAGTTCGCGATCGAGAGCGATCCGTATCTGCGGTTCTCGCTCGCGAACGCGCAGCTCGGCAACCGCGGCGGCATCGTCGTTCCGCTGTACCTCGAGTGGCAGCCGGCCTCGTGCTGGCTCGTATTCGCCCAGACCGGCTGGGATGCGGACTACGCGGTCATCTCCGACGGCTGGCACATTCCGTTCGGGCTCGGCGTGACCTGGCGCGCGACCCGGCAGCTCGATGTCGGCGCGGAGTTCGGGCTCACGACCGCGCTCGGGCCGCAGAACGACGCGAAGCAGCGCGTCGCGTTCGTCACGGTGGCGTGGCGATCGCGAGCCGGCGCCGCCGGCTCGGGCCGGTAGCGAGATACAGCGCGGCGACGCCGATCGACAACCCGAAGCATCCTCCCCACAGCACGCCGTGGCCGGCGTACTCCCAGATCCACGTGCCGAGCTTCGGCGCCGCGATCTGCGCGAGCCCCCACGCGAACACCATCGACGCCTGATAGCGGCCGCGCGCGTGCGTCGGCGCGAGCCCGGCCAGCACCGCGGACTTCGTCGGCGAGTCGAGGATCTCGCCGGTCGTCCAGATCGCGACGGCCCCGAGGTGAGCGAGCGCGATCGGCGCGAGCCCGTGCGCGAGCATGCCCACGCCGTATAACAGCGACGCTCCGGCGAGCACGCGCGACGCGTCATGGCGCGCACTCCAGCGCGACAGCCGGGGCTGGAGCAGCACGATCAGCACGCCGTTACCGGCCATCACGAAGCCGTACGTCGACGGCGCGAAGCCCTGCCACGTCATGTGAGCCGACAGCGTCGCGCCGATCTGCAACATGATGAACGCGGTCGCGAAGCCGAGCAGCACGAGCAGCAACAGCTGGGGATCGCGCAGCGGCGATTCGGCCGCCTCGACCTCCGGATCGCGCGCGGGTGGTGCGGCCGGGCGAGTCTCGGGCACGGAGAACGCGACGATCAGGCCGTACGCGGCGGTGGTCGCGGCGTCGAGATAGAACAATAGCTGGAAGTCGTGGTCCGCGACCAGGCCGCCGACCGCGGCTGCGGCGGCGAAGCCGAGGTTGACCGCCCAGTACAAGTACCCGAACGCGACCTGGCGCTGCGCCGGCTCGACGACGTCCGCGACGATCGCGGCGACCGCCGGCCGGTAGATCTCGCCGATGAAGCCCACCGCGATCACGAGCAGCCGGATCGCGAGCAGATCGCGCGCTTGCCCGAGCGCGACCATCGCGATCGAGCCGCCGAACAACGAGATCAGCAGCGCGGTGCGCCGGCCGACGCGATCCGCGAGTTGGCCCCCGACGATCGAGGCCGCGACCTGGCCGATGCCGAACCCCATCGCGACGCCGCCGGCTTCGGCCGCGTCGAGTCCGCGCTGCTTCATCAGATAGATGGTGAGCAGCGGCACGATGAAGCCGCCGAGCCGATTGACGAGCGTGCCCCACCACACCAGCCAATACGTGCGCGGCAACCTCGCTGCGCGCAGCTCGCCGAGCACGGCTACGTCGCGGCGGCGGTGAGCGGCGCTTGTTCGCGGGTCTGCAAGAACCGCAGCGCCGGGAAGTCTTGCTTCGCGCGGTTGAGCTGCCAGTCGTTGCGCGCGAGGAACACGGTCGCGCCGGAGTGATCCTCGGCGACGTTGTCGCGGTTCTGCGTCCGCAAACTTCTTGATCAGCTTCGGATCGTCGGCGTCGACCCAGCGCGCGACCTCGAACGACGTCGCCTCGAAGTGGCACGGCAGGTCGTACTCGCTGCGGATGCGGTCGGCGAGCACGTCGAATTGCAGCGCGCCGACGACGCCGACCACGAAGTCCGAGCCGAGCAGCAGCTTGAACACCTGCGCGCCGCCTTCTTCGGCGATCTGCTCGAGCGCGCGGCCGAGGTGCTTCGCCTTCATCGGATCGTCGGGACGGACCCGGCGCAAGAACTCGGGCGCGAAGCTCGGGATGCCGGTGAAGTGCAACGCCTCGCCTTCGGTCAGCGCGTCGCCGATCCGCAGCGTGCCGTGGTTCGGGATGCCGATGATGTCGCCGGCCCACGCCTCCTCGGCGAGCTCGCGCTCGTTCGCTTGGAACAGCATCGCGTTGTGCACGCCGAGCGCCTTGCCGGTGCGCGCCACGGTCAGCTTCATGCCGCGCGTGAAGTGCCCCGACGCGAGCCGGACGAACGCGATGCGATCGCGATGCTTCGGATCCATGTTCGCCTGGATCTTGAACACGAAGCCCGCGACACCGGTTTCTCGTCGGGCAACACCGCTCGTTCGCGCGCCGGCTGCGAGCGCGGCGGCGGCGCGAGCTTCGCGACGCCGGTGAGCAGCTCGCGCACGCCGAAGTTATTGACCGCCGAGCCGAAGAACACCGGCGTGAGGTGACCTTCGCGATACGCCTCGAGATCGAACTTCGGGCACAGCTCGCGCACCATCGCGACGTCTTCGCGCAACTTCGCCGACCGCGCTCTCGGGCAGCAGCTGGTCGAGCTTCGGATCGGCGAGCCCGGCGACGGTGATGCCCTCTTGCAGGTACTCGCCGCGCGTCCGCTCCATCATGATCAGCTGGTCGGCGAACAAGTCGTAACAGCCGCGGAACTCGCGGCCCATGCCGATCGGCCAGCTCGCGGGCGTGATATCGAGCTGCAGATCGTGGCTGATCTCGTCGAGCAGCTCGAACGGATCGCGCCCTTCGCGGTCCATCTTGTTGATGAACGTCACGATCGGGACGTTGCGCAGCCGGCATACCTCGAACAACTTGCGAGTCTGGGTCTCGATGCCCTTCGCGGCGTCGATCACCATGACCGCCGAGTCGACCGCGGTCAGCGTGCGATACGTGTCTTCGCTGAAGTCTTCGTGGCCGGGCGTGTCGAGCAGGTTGAACGTGCAGTCGCTGTAGTCGAACGTCATCACCGACGTCGTCACCGAGATGCCGCGCTCGCGCTCGACCTTCATCCAGTCACTGCGCGCGCGCCGGCGATCACCGCGGGCCTTGACCGCGCCGGCGAGCTGGATCGCGCCGCCGAACAGCAGCAGCTTCTCGGTCAGCGTCGTCTTGCCCGCATCGGGGTGCGCGATGATCGCGAACGTCCGCCGCTTGGCGATCTGGACCGGCAGCTCGGACATGACGGCGGAATCTACGGAATGCGCATCGACGACGCAACCCTGCTATGGTGAGGCGTGGCGAAACGGTTCGCGAGATGGTCGACGTTCGACCGCGCGGTCGCGGATCAGGTACGCGCGTCGCTATCATTGACGATCGCGGAGCGGCTGAGCAACGTGCAGAAGCTGCGTGAGGCACACTGGGGGCTATTTGGTGGAGCTCCAGTCGGAATGGAAAGAGTTTCTAGGTTTGCTGTCGCGCCATGGCGTCCGCTACGTGATCGTAGGCGGATTGGCGGTCGGAGCACACGGACGCGAACGCTACACGAAGGAGCTCGACGTTTTCGTCGCGTCGACCGAAGCGAACGCACGTCGCATCGGTAAGGTACTCGTCGACTTCGGGTTCCGAGCCACCTCGCGGGCATGGCGGCGGTTCACGAAGCCTTATCAGATTCTTATTCTTGGACGCGAACCCAATCGGATCGACATCCTGACGAGCATCGCAGGCGTGACGTTCCCCGAGGTCTGGAAGCGCCGCAGGAGCGTGACCACCGAGATCGGAACGCTTCAGATCATCGGACTGGATGACCTTCGCCGGAACAAGGCAGCGACCGGCCGGCCGATCGACCTCGCTGATCTTGCGCTTCTCGACGAGCTCCTGCTCGCTAGGCGTGCGAAGCCGCGCCCGAAGGCGAAGTGACGGGCCGCTACGGCGTCGGGTGCGCGCGCTCGTAGCGGGCGCGCGAGCAATGCCACACTTGCCGATGGCACGGGCCCGAGCTTGGGTTACGTTCTCACCGCATGCCACCGCGTCTCGGGACGAGCAAGCTGGTGACGCGCTGGATCGTCGTGACGATCGCCGCCTCGATCATCGCGGCGGTCGACGGCGGTTGGCTCGCGAGCTGGGCCGCGCTCGCGCCGACTCGGATCTGGCACGGCGAGGTGTGGCGGCTGGTGACGTGGCCGTTCGTCGAGCCCGGGCCGATGTCGCTCGTCTTGACCTGCGCCGCGATCTACAAGTTCGGCGGCGAGCTCGCGGTGCGCTGGGGCGATCGCCGATTGCGGCGGTTCGCGACTCAGATCATCGTCGGCGCGGCGCTCGCGACCTCGGTCGGCGCGCTCGTGTTCCGCGGCGGCTACGTGATGCGGCTCGGTGGCTGGGCGGTCGGCGACATGCTCGTGATCGCGTGGGCTCGGCAGTTTCCGCAAGCCGCGCTCCAGCTCTACGGCATGGTGACGTTGCGCGGTCGGGATCTCGTCGCGATCACGGTCGGCACCGCGGTGCTGTTCGCGATCTTCTATGGACCGATCGCGATGGCGCCCGAGCTCGTCGCGTGCGTTGCCGCAGCCCTCTACCCGACGACGCTGTTGCGGGGGTAGACGCGCCGTGCAGGCGCTTACTTGCCGAATAGCTTGTCGAACGCGCGGCGCATCGTGCCCGGCTTCTTCGTCTGGTTGTAGCCCTCGTTCGAGTACGCGATCCGCGCGGAGGGATCGATGCCGTACGCGACGTAGAGCGACAACAGATCGTGCACCATCGCCGAGATGCCGGTCGTGCGTAGATCGTACGACAGGCAGTAGCTGTCCGGCTTGTTCCGGATCATCGCCTTCGCGACGATCATCATGATGCCGGGATCGATCAGCTCGCCGTTGCCGTCGAGGTAGTGCTTGTAGCTGAAGAACCGATCCTCGGGTGCGAGCTCGGGCGCGCCCTGGCCGTCGGCCTTCGGTGCGCGCAGGTTCGTGATCGTGCGGTACTCGTGGTCGATGTACGCGGCGATCGAGTTGTTCTCGTCGCGGCGTTCGTACTCGACGAACTTGCGGAACGCATCGAACAGGTTCTTCGGGTTCGCGTACGCGCCCGAGATCAAGTAGTAGAACACCGCGCCGAGCGAGTAGATGTCGGCGGGCCGGCCGACGCTCTTGACGACGCGACCGCGCACGTTGATCTCGCTCGGCTCGGCGAACGGCCGGTTCAGCAAGATCTTCTTGCGCGTGCGATCGGCCGCCGCGATCGAATAGTACTCGTTGCGGTTGAACAGCGAGAACGAGTCGTTCTCGTAGATGTCGATGTAGAAGTCCTCGAAGAACTCGACCTCGGGCGAGCCCTGCGTCGTGTTGACCAGCAGCTCGAACGTGTTGGTCTCTTGCTCCGGGCTCTGGAAGTACAGCGTGCCCGGCACGGACTGGAACCGCGTCATCGACACGTCGAGATCCGGATCGTTGACCTTGCCGACGTTGAAGTCGGCGAGCTTGATCTTCATCTGCGAGCCGCGCAGGTTCGGATCCGGAAGCTTGACGAGGATGTTCGCCGGCTTGATGTCGCGATGGCAGGTGTCGCGCACGAGGTGCGAGAACTCGATCGCGGTCGCGACCGGAATCGTGTACTCGAGCACGCGGAAGATCCGCTCGCGCAGCGGCACCGCGAGCAAGTCGTCGCGCCGGCGCTTCTGGCGCGCGCCCTTGAGCCGCTCCTCGAGCGACATGTCGAGCAGCTCGAGGATCATGAAGTCGTTCTCGACGCGTTCGCGCACCGATGGCGGAATGAACCCGGCGCTGTCGCCTTCGCCCGACGCGAGCAGCTCGACGATGTTCGGGTGACCCTGGACGCGCTCCAGGATCTCCTTCTCCATCTGGAATCGCATCTGATCTTCGCCCGACACACCGCGCTGCAGCGCCTTGATCGCGACCGGCCGGCGCAGCGTCGTCTTCGATTCGACCCAGCGTTCTTCGCCGAGATAGGCCTTCGCGAACCGGCCGGAGCCGAGCTCGATCGGCATGCCGGTCTCGTCGACGACGAATGCGTAGATCCGGCTGCGCGACACGTAAGGCGTGGGCTGCGCGATCACACCCGACACCTGCGAGATCGGCGGGCCGGGCAAGAGCGGATTGAGCTGCGGCGGCGCCGGCAGCGCGGCGGCCATCCCGATCTGGGTCTGCGGTCCGGGCGGGTGCGAGAGCTGCGGTGAACCGGCCGCGTAGCTCGGGATCGACGCGCGGTGCGGCGCCTGTTGGTTCGGCTGCTGCGGCGACGGGATCTGGTTGATGCTCGTCGGATCGCCTTCAAAATCGCCGTACGCGTCACTTTGCGCCCGTTGTGGCGGGGGCTGCGAAGGCGGATTGCGCCCGCCCGGAGGCTGTGACGGCGGGGAACTTTGAGCCATGACAAGCTACCCGCGTCGACCCGACTTGGGCACCGTTCGTCCTCGAGTGTACACGAAGTAGGCATCGGATCCGGGTCCAAAGTCGAACAGGATCGGGTCCGCGCAGTCGTCGATACCGACCGCGACCGCCTCGCTGCCGACGGCAAACGCGATGTGGCCGGTCGCCTGGGTACCGTTGTTGATACGAACGTGGGCGATTTCTTGCGCGCGGGGCGTCACCAAGGCGACGTCGCTCGCGCGATCGATCTGCACCGCAGGCGAGGGTCGACCGCCGAGCGGCGCGACGAAACAGGTGAGGCCTTTGACATGAACGACGCGCGCGCCGCCCGGACCCGCGATCAGCGTGATCCGCAGCTTCGTGCCGTGCGGGCCGACCAGATCGATCGTGTTGTTCGCGATCATCGCGAAGTGGACGCGGCGATCGCCGATCTGCTGCGGGCCCTCCCCGAGCGCGAGTCGGCGCGGCGTCATGCCTCCGAGGATCGGCGCGGCGGTCGTCATCCACGGCTGGGTAGCGGGCGCCTTGTAGATCGGCGGCGCGGAATCGGGGATCACCGGCGGCGTCGGCGCTGTCGCGGCCGCGACCGCAGGCGGCACGTCGTAGACCCGCGCGTGGTGGCTCGCGGGCGGCAGCGATGCGACCGGATTCGTCGGCGTCAATGGAGTCAGCTCGGACTCGTGCCGCTTCATCACCGGCGACGTCAGCAGCTCGGCTTGCTCGTCGGTCGACGGCTCGATCCCCGCCGCCAGCTCCGCGGCGAGCTCGTCGATCCGCGCGAGTCGCTTCTTCGGATCGAACGCGAGCGCGCGGATCAGCGCATCGACGACGATCTTCGGCACCCCGATCGGGTTGAGCGTCTCGCGCACGAGCTCGTCGGCGTGACGCCGCTTCTTGTAGCCGGCGTAGACGTCCTCGTCGGCGAAGATCGCCCTGCTCGACAACATGTAGATCGCGACGCACGCGAGCGAATAGATGTCGGTCGCCGGGCTGACCGGCTGACCTGCGAGCTGTTCGGGCGCGGCCCAGCTCGGCGAATACATCGCGAGCTTCTGACCGGCGACGATCGCGGTGTCCTCGGCGCGCTGGCCGGAGTCCTCGGTGTCGGCGCTCCACTTCGCGATGCCGAAGTCGGCGAGCTTCGGCAGCCGGTTGCCGCCGACCGCGCCGAACAAGATGTTCTGCGGCTTGATATCGCGATGGACGATGCCGAGCGCATGGGCTTCGGCGAGCGCCGAGCACATCGCGCCGATCACGCGCACCGTCTCCTGCAGCGGCTGCTTGCCCTGCTCGCGGATCACGTTCGACAGCGTGCCGCCGTTCATGAACTCGCACACCTGGAGCGGCATGCCGTCGGCGTCCTTGAGGCCGATGTGGCCGAAGTCGTAGATCCGCAGCGTGTTCGGATGGGTCAGCCGCGACAGCGCGAACGCCTCCTGCACGAAGTGCTCGTAGCTCGTGCGGCCTACGCCGGAGCCGCCGCCGAGCCCACTGAACACCTTGATGCACACCGGCCGCGACAATCGCTCGTCGTTGCCCTTGTAGACGACGCTGTGGCCACCGGATCCGATCTGTTCGACCACGCGATAGCGATCGAGGACGATGTCCCCGAGCTTGATTTCCGGGGCCTTTCCCGGCGCCTTGGGCGCGCTGGCCATCGCGGCATCGTAGCACCCTACTGCGGTGTCAGTAGCTGCGACGACCCGGGCGTGACTTGCGCCGGCTCGTCGAAGCCGAGCTGGGACGCGGTCGCGCCGGCATAGTCCTCGACGCCGATCGTCGCATCGCCACCGGTGTCGGTCTGACTCGCATCCCACACGAGCTCGATCGTGCCGGTCGCCGCGGTGAGGATCGCTTGCGCCGCGACGATCGCGCCGGTCGTCGCCTGCGTGCCGCGCCATTGCACGACGATCTTGCCGCCGCCGGTCTTCGTGCAGACCTGGACGTTCGCGAGATCGGTCCACAACGGCGCGACGATCGCACGCGGTGGTGATGCGGTGGGCAGCGCGGCGTTCGCGCGCTGCGCGAGCTGGATCGACGTGTCGAACGTCAGGAACCCGTTCGTCGAGATCACGAACGCGCCGGCGTTATCGCCGTAGTACGGAAAGCCCGCCGGCACGTTGATCGGATTCGACAGGCCTTCGTCGTCGGGCGAGCCGGACGGACCGGCGTCCGCGTGCATCGCGATGATCGAGCCGCCGGCGCCGCACGCGTCGACAAACGGCGTGGCACCGGCCTCTGCGAAGTACGAGCCGGCGACCGTAGGCATCACGGTCAGCGCATAGTCGCCGGACGTCGTCGCATTCGCGCCCGTGACCTCGAACGCGGTCCACCCGGTGTGGCGCGCCGCGAACGTGCCGGTCTCGGCCCCGCCGGTGCCGGCTTTGTCGAGCGTGACTTGCGCGGTCTCGTCGGCGTTGAGGTTGACGAGCTCGACGTCGGCGGTGGCTGGCGTCGCGGTCGTGATCACTCGATCGCCGTCGGCCGAGTGCGCCAGGTAGCGGTTCTTGCCGCCGGCCGCGAGCGTCTCGGTGCCGAGCGTCACGGTCGTGTCGGTGTCGATCGCGCCGAGGTCGGTATAGGTCTGTGGTGCGAAGTCGAGCTCGAGCGCGCGTCCTGCGACCCCGGCACGGGTGTTGACCTTGACGAGATAGCTCGTCGTCGAGTCGTCGAGCACGATCCGGCCGCGTGGGCCGCCGGTCTCCGCGAACGTGTCGACGAAGATCGCCAGCGGATCGGCGGCGACGAGCGCGTTGGTCGCGCCGCCGATCGCGGCTTCGTCGACCGTGAGCGAATCGAGCCGCCCGTACGCGGTGGCGGGATCGAAGAACGTCGCGATCAGCGCGAGCGTGTTCGAGCCGGTCGCGTCGAACAGCTGCCATGGCGCGCCGCTCGCGTCGTAGGTGTAGGGATTCGAGGAGTACACGTTCGTCACATCGTCGAGCGGTACCCCGCTCGTGATGGTCAGCGCCGCGACGGGCGCGAGCCGCGACGTCACGCGATACGTCGAGACGCCCGCGGTCCCGGCCGGATCGTACGCGACCACGTAGTAGCGACCGGGCGCGGCGAATCGCAGCAACCCGTGATACGAGCGCGCGGTGTCGCCGACCGGCGAGCCGTCGTGCCACGTGAACGCGCTCACGACCGCGAACCGGCCGTCGACGATCGCGAAGTCGATGCCGCGATCGAACGCGAGCGCGAGACCATCGATCTCGTCGGCCGCGGCGACGTCGAAGTACAGCGGCGTGAAGTCGCTGATCGCGGTCGGGCTCGTGCTCGAGTCGGTGATCGTGACCGAGCTTCCGTCAGTCGGCAGCGCGAGCGCGTCGTGCGACGTCAGGGTCAGCGTGAACTGGCCCGGGTCGTACGCGGTGCTGACCTCGACATCGACGACGACGACCGGCGTGCTCGCCGGAGACACGCCACCGAACGTCGCCGTTGCGGGCGAGCCATTCGCGACCGCCTCGAGCACATTGTCGTTCATCGCGATCACCGACGGGGTCACGGTGCCGGGCTCGGCGGTCACCGCGATGTCGTCGAACCCCGAGCCGAGCGCGGTCGTGTAGAACTGCACCATCGACGTCGAGCCCGCGGTCGCGGCGACCCCGCCCGATACTGCGAGCTGGATCGGCGCCGGAATCGCGAGCTGGCTGATCGCGACGTAGTACTCGGCGGCTTGGCCGTCGTCGCCCGACACGACCGGGAACCCGGTGCCACCGGTGACGATCGGCAACAGCGTGCGCGACGCGGTGACCGCGAGCACGTACGTCCCCGCCTCGGGCACGAACAGCTGGCGCGTCGAGGTATCGCCGCCGAGATTGATCCCGAACCGGTGCCACGACGCGACCGGATCGCCCGCTGCCGAGGTCTGCACGAACGACACGAACCCGGCATCGAGCCCGTGCAAGCCGACCGCCGAGATCGACAACAACGTCGGGCTCGTGATCGTCACGAGATACGAGTCGACGTCCGGATCGATCTGGCCATCGCCGTCGGCGTCTTCGAACGGCACGATCGTGCCGTGCAACACGAACGCGTTGCCGATCGGCTTCAACGCGACCAGCCCCGCTGGATTCGCGCTCGGTTCGATCACGCCGAGCCCGTTCGGTTCCGGGCCCTCCTCGTCATCGATCGGCATCGAGGTCGGCACCACGCACTGGTCGCCGATCAACATCGTGCCATCCTGGCAAACGCTCGGATCGGGCATGCAGGTGTTGGTCAGCATGTCGAGCACGGTGCCGCTGCCGCACGTCGTCGCCGGCAAGCACTCACCGTCGGTGTCGATCGTGCCCGGGCCGCACGCTTCGGAGTTGTCGCCGCAACCGACCGCGACCAACGCCAGGACTCCAAGCAGGGGCTTTCGCATCCAGCGTAATGATCGGCGCGCGCATGCGACCGGGTCAAGCTTGGTCGGGCGGGGAGCGCCGTGCTATTTCACTAAGTGTGAGCCGCAGCCACCTCATCCTCGTCGCCGTCGCGGTCGGCGTCCTGGGGTTCGGCATGTATCTGCTCCATGCCGTGCGCGCATCGCCCGCAGCCGTGACCGCCGTCACCGGGGACCAGCCGCCGCCGCGGCCGGCCGTGCGCGACACGGCGCCGAAAATGCCCGATTCCGCTCGCCCGACCATCGGCGCTCACTCCGGCGGGTTGACCGGCAGCCGGAGCCCGATGGCGCCGCGCCCTGCGGACCCCGAGCATCCCCCGCTGCATCCGACGGTCGATCCGACGAAGCCCCACCCGAACCTCGAAGCGATGATGGACGAGGCGAACAAGCAATACGACGCGCAGGAGTACGACCAGGCCACGGCGTTGGCCAACAAGGTGCTCGAGTCGTTGCCCGGCAACGTGCGGATGATGCGGATCTTGGTGTCGTCGTACTGCGCCGATAGCGACCAAGAGAAGGCACAAGCGATCTACGTCCAGCTGCCGAAGCGCGACCGCGAGCAGATGAAGGTTCGCTGCGAGCGCTCCGGCGTCAGCTTTACCGACCCCCCGGAGTAGTCGGCGTGTGGTACAGGACACTGCGATGTCGCTTACCCTAGTCGATCAGTTAGCGAAGGAACCGAAGCGCCCGGTGGTCGTCGGCGAGTGTGTCGATCTGATCGACGCGCAGGTGAAGCAAAAGGGCTTCATGGTCAAGAGCGCCTATGCCACGGTCAAGGCGCTCAAGAAGAAGTTCGTCCCCGAGGTCGTCGACGCCCTGCTCGATGAATGGCTCGGCAAGATCCAGCCGCACTACGAGAAGTGGGAAGGTCAGAAGACGAGCACGTTCTCGGACTACATCATCGCGCGATCAGACGATGTCGCCGAGGATCTGCTGTCGGTCACCGACGGGCGCGCCGAGAAGACGACGCACACGACCGCGAAGAAGGTCTACCTGCGGATGCGCGACTCGGCGAAGCGCAACGTGGTCGAGGCGATTCCCGACTTAGCGCGGATGATCGAGAAGCACCTGACCGCGTAGCGTCACTTATCGGGCTGGATGCCGGTGCGTTGGGCGTTGCCGCCCCACATCGACCAGCCGGTGAGCGACGGGTCGCCGGTGTTGACCGCGACGAGCCGGCCGTCATCGGTGCCGACGTAGATCCAACCGTCGGCAACCACCGGCTGCGAGCGCAGCGTGCCGCCGACCTCCCACTTGTTCTCGACCGCGCCGGTCGTCGGGTCGATCTCGAGCAGGGTGCCGTGGAGCGTCGCGACGATCAGGTGACTGCCGGCCGCGATCGGAGGCGCGGCGAGAGCGCCGCCTTCCTTCGCGATGTCGCCGTCGAGCTTGTGCGACCACAGCTGCTTGCCGTCGTCGGGGTTCGTCGCGACCACCTCGTCGCCCATCGTGTTCACGTTCTCGTTCGACAGGTGGAGGATGCGAGAGCCCTGGAATTGCTGGATCGTCGCGACGTTGGATTGACCGACTTGCGCGTTCGCGATGTCGGGGGCGGCGGACACAGGCGCGCCACCCGCGAAGCCGTTGCTGGCGTCGGAGCTCATCGCCCTGTCCTTCATCGCGGCGTGCGCCTGCACCTTGTGATCGAGATACGCGGCCGACTTCGCCGCGGTCGAGTACCTCTCGACCGGCTCGTTGTGATCGGTGCGCACGATCTGCTCGCTCGGCGCGGGCGCGGCTGCGTCGCCCTTCGCCATGGTACGACCGGCCGGGGTCGCCGCCGGGCGCGCCGCGATCATCTGATCGGCGCGGCGCGTGTAGTACATCGACTCGAGGCCGGCGACGAACTGCACGACCGGCGCCGAGGTCGCGTGCGCCTTGCTCGCGTAGCGAATCTTGCCGGTGGCTTGTTCGAGCTTGATGACGGTGCCGTTGAACGTCGACACGTAGAGGAACTCGCCGACCGCGACCGGCGCCGAGATCACATCGGCGTCGAGCCAGTCTTGCCACAGGACCTTGCCGGTCTTGAGATCGAACGCAGCGAGCACGTGGGTCGAATTCGGCGGACGCGGCTTCTTGCCCTCGACGCCGCCCGCCGGGTACGACGTGAACACGACGCCGTTCGCGATCGTGGGCGAGCTGGTCTGCGGGTCACCGAGGAACCATGCCCACCTGCGCTTGCCGGTCTCGGCATCGACCGCGAACACCGTGCAAGACTCGGTGTTGAACACGCACTCGCCGTCTTCGCACGCGCTCGACGACGGACCGTCGTCGCTGAGATCGAGGCCGAACGCTTGCTTGCCGGTCGTCGCCTCGTACGCGAAGAACTCGCGCGAGTTGAATCCGCCCGAGGTGTAGACCTTGCCCTTGTAGACCGCCGGCGTCGATACCGCCGAGCCGTTGCCGAACTTCACTTCATAGCCGGTCTTCGTCTTCGTCGCGGTTGGACCGCGTCGCGCCGACACCGTGCCGGCGTTGAACTTCGCGCTCGGCTTGCCGAACGCGTCGCCGTTCATCTTCTGCAGATCGCGAGTGATGCTCTGGCTCTCTTTGTCGGTCGGCGCCTCGGGCGGCTTCGGCTTGGCCGTCGCTTGCGGCACCGGCGCGGTCTTCGCACCGTGCGGCGGCGGCGGTGGAGCGGCCGGGGTGGCGTGCGAGGAGTTACAAGCAGCTGCGAGCGCGAGAACGAGGGTCTGCCAGCGCGTCATGCGCGTTCAACGCGCGGTGCGGCGCCGCGATCTACGCGCCTTGGAAATCCGTTACCGACGGGGCTACTGCTGGTCGAGCAGGTAGACCATCAAGTAGCCCTCCGCCGTGCGGCGGGGGCCCGGGGCGCCGGCCATCAACCGGAAGTCGGCGGCGAGCTGGCGGCGCTGATAGCTGCGGTACAGCGCCATCGGATCGACCTCGTGCGAGTGCTCGAGGTCCTCGATCTGACGGCCGAGGATCTCGGCGGCCCACGCGGGGCTCGCCGCGCCGATGCCGTGTTGTTGCATCGCGCGGCGCAGGATCGTGAGCTCTTCGCTCGTCATGTTGAACAGGAACTCTTCGAACGCGGCGCTCTCGTCGATGCTCATCCCGTCGCGGCCGAAGAAATCCAAGACCTCGGGGCTGCAGTCCTCGGTGACAAGGCGGAACGTCTCGGTCGCTCCGAGCAGCGTGCCGTACGCGCTGTTGATCCGGTTGCGCGCATGCCACGCCGACTCGAGCAACGGCGCGAAGTCGTCGATCTCGAGCGCGGCGTCGTCCCAGATCGTGATCAGCTGATCGGCGGCGCGCTGCTTCGTCCGGCGCGTGACGTCGGGCTTGCGCAGCAGCGCGAGCAGCAGCTCCTCGGCGAGCAGCGTGTAGATCGATTGCGCGACCTCTTCGCGCAGCTCGTGGGTCATCCGCACCGCGGTCGGCACATCGGAGAGCGCGGCGGTCGCTTTGACGAAGCCGCGCAGGAAGTTGATCTTCGTCAACAAGTGAGTGCGCGACAACGTCGCCTTGAGCGGCAGCGCGAGGTCGCCGGACAGACCGTCGATCGTGCACAGGTGATCGATCAGGGTCTGCTCGTCGCGCGGCTCGCCGCCGAGCGCGGTCGGCCGGCGCAGGGGACGCTGGCGATCGAGCAGCTCGGACGTCGCGCGCAGCTCGCCGATCAGCGCCTGCAGGATCGCGGCATCGCTCGGCGATCGCACCGCGACCGTAGACATCGCCTCTTCGACCAGCTCCGATTCATGGCGGTCGAGGACGCTCACGGCAAAGGCTTGCGCCGACATCGCCATGCCGGATGAAGCTAGCACGGGACCCGGCGATCCGGCGGTGGGACCGGTTTGCGGCGGCTTCGTTGGGCTACGACTGGGGTACGACATCGTGCGCTCTGCTAGTCAGTAGGACTCTGAGTCGCCGCCACCCGCTCGCGCCGCCGACGTACCACGAAACGAAACGCGAGGGCGGCGAGGGCCAAAATAATCACGATGCCGACGATCACGTCGACCCGCTTCAGGGTCTCGGCGACGTCGTCCCACCGGGCGCCGAGCTCGTAGCCGATGAAGATCAGGGTCGTCCCCCAGAGCGTCGAGCCGATGAACGTCTGAGTAAAGAACGGCACGAGCGGCATCCGCGCGATACCGGCCGGAATCGAGATGATGTGGCGGATGACCGGTAGGAACCGGCCGATCAGGATCGTCGCCTTGCCGTGCTTGGAAAAGAACGTCTCGGTCTTCTCGAGATCCTTCGCGCGGATCAGCACGTACCTGCCGTACTTCACGAGCAGTGGCTTGCCGCCGGCAGCTCCCAGCCAGTAGCACAGGCCGGATCCGATCAGCGCGGCGGTGCTGTTGATCACGATGATGACCGGCAGCGAGAAGTCGCCCCGCGAGGCCATGTAGCCGGCAAACGGCATCACGAGCTCCGACGGGATCGGGATCAACGTGCTCTCGAGGAGGATCAGCATGAACAGCCCGGGATAGCCGAGGTTGGCGACGATCCCCTGGACGTAATGCGCGAACTGCTCGAGCACGAAGCCGTGTTCTAGACGAGTCTTGAGCCCCTGGCTACAACTCAGCTCGAAAACCACGTCCCCGCGACGGTCAGCGTGTCTGGTTCCTCACCAGCGCTCGGCACTTCTTGTCCGCGCCCGGCTGCATGCCCCGCGTGTTCATCTTGTCCACGAGCTCGCTGCAGAAGTGGTCGCGGTTGGTCCCGCTGGGAAGCGACGGGCGCGAGCAAGCGGCACGGACATAGTCAGCGCACGGCTTCGGCAGCGCGAGCGACAGGCGAGTCACCGGATCGGCGTCGGCTATGGCCTTGGGTTTGGCCGCCGGAGCCGGAGCGGTCGAGACGGCGGGGGGCGATGACGAGTCGCCCGGTCGGACGTGGGCGTGCACGCCGCCCTTGACGGTCGCGAGCGCGCTGCACAGCACCTCGTCGCCGATCGGGTCGTCGCCGTTCACCGGCGTCATGCCCATGATCTCGGGTTCGCCGTAGCGTCCGCCGCCGAGGTGCTCGCGGGCGAGGCGCACGTCGTAGGGCGGTGACGCGCGCGGGCTCAAGAAGCACTTGTTCTGCGCCGGCATATAGAAGACGTACAGCAGACTGACGGCCTTGCGGATCGGCTCGCCGGTCGGGCCGCGCTCGATCCCGTACGACGCGCCGCGGACGCCGGCCCAGCGCAACTGGACCTTCCCGTTGTATTCGGCGAAGTACGCGTCGCTGTGGTCGACCGCGATCTGGAGATCGCTGTCGAGGGGCGAAGTCCAATCGTCGTCGATCGTCTGGACGACCACGGGGCGAAATAGTGCGCAGCCGGAACTGGGTGTCATGGCGAGCACGGCGAGGATGAACGGGATCAGCGTGCGATTCATGAGCGGACGAGCCGCGAGCTCCACCGCGGTCGCACGACTCGTGCGGGGGGCGACGTTACATTCGTGTGCCGCCGCGCTTATTACGTCGAGCGCCGCCGGTGCATAGTAATAACTCCGTCGTGCAGTGCCCGGCGCCGGAACGCTTGTTCGTCCTGGATCACGAGCTCGAGCAGCACATCGATGGCTGCGGAGAGTGCAGAGCCGCGGTGTCAGCGCTCGCGATGGGGGAGGCACCGGCAGCCACGTTCGGACGCTATCGAGTCGAAGCCGTGCTCGGGTCGGGTGGGATGGGGATCGTCTACGGCGGCTGGGATCCCCTGCTCGAGCGCGCGGTCGCGATCAAAGTGGTCCGCAACACCGACGACGAGGCGGGGCGAGCGCGCTTGGTTCGCGAAGCCCAGAGCCTCGCGCGACTATCGCATCGCAACGTCTGTCAGGTCTACGACGCGGGCAGCGATGGCGACGAGGTCTGGGTTGCGATGGAGCGCATCGATGGCGTCACGCTGCGCGAATACGGTCGGCGCGGTGGGACGTTGATCCCGGCCTTACTCGATGCCGCCGATGGCCTCGCGGCCGCACACGCCGCGGGCATCGTGCACCGCGACGTCAAGCCCGAGAACGTGCTCGTCGCGCGCGACGGTCGTGGCGTCGTCACCGACTTCGGGCTCGCTCGCGTGGCGCCGGCCGGGGAGCTACCGAGTCATGGCGAACCGACCGCGAGCACGCTCGGTGGCACGCCGGCGTACCTCGCGCCCGAGCAACTCGCGGGGGCGCCGGCCGATGCGCGCTCGGATCAGTACGCGTGGGCGGTCACCGCGTGGGAGCTGCTCGTGGGCGAGCGGCCGGTCCCGGGCGTCGCGTCGCCTCCGCGAGCGATGTCGCGCCACCTCGCGTCGGCGCTGCGTCGTGCGCTGTCGCAGGATCCAGAGTCGCGATTCTCGTCGATGAACGCGTTGACCTCGGCGATCCGCCCTCGCAAGCGTCGGTGGCTGATCGCGCTCGCTGCTTCCGCGGCACTCGCAACGCTAGGGGCCTGGATGCTGGGGAAGCCCGATGCGCTCGATCCGGTCGCGACGTGCGAGCTTGCAGCAGATCGGGTGGACGCGGTGTGGAACGCCGGCCGGGCCGCCGAGCTGCGGCGCGCGTTCGTCGCGACGAACCAGGGTTTTGCAGCGGAAAGCGCGGATCGCGTCGCAGCCGTGCTCGATCGCTACGCGATCCGGTTTCGCCGCGACACGGTCGAGGCGTGCCAGTCGACGTTTGTTCACCGCGAAGCTTCGGAGCGCGCGTTCGATCTCCAAAGCGAGTGTCTCGCTCACGGGCTCGCTCGCGTCGATCAATTGATCGAGCAGCTGAGCCACCCCGATCGCGAGACGATCGTCCACGCGATCGATGCGGCACACTCGGCGACCTCGCCGGGCTCGTGTCGCGACGTGCCGCTGTTACTAGCGCGAGAGGAAGAGCCGACCGACCCGCGCACGAGAGCGGCGATCGCCGGCGCGCGGGCGAAGCTCGATCAGGCGGCCGCGCTCGACGAGGTCGGGCGGCCCGAGCAGAGCCTCGCGGTCGCGAACGATGCGGCCGCGGTGGCCGAAACGACGAGCTACAACCCGCTCCGGGCTGAAGCTGCGTACCGCGTCGGCGTCGAGCTCCGCGCGCTCGGCGATATCAAGCGCGCCGAGCCGACTTTCCAGCGGGCGGCGGTCGACGCCGAAGCCGGGCGCGACGATCGACTTGCCGCTTCCGCGTGGACCCGTTTGATGTCGGTCGCGGGCGCGCGCGCGGACTACGACGAAGCCCTTCGGCGCGGCGAGCAAGCCGCGGCCAAGCTCCAGCGGATCGGGAATCCACCGGATGCGCTCGGCTATTTCTACGCCGTGCGCGGGAGTGTCGAGAGCGCGCGTGGTGATCTCGCCGGTGCGCGGACCGACCTCGAACGCGCCCTGTCCGTGCTCGAGCCGCTCGGCGTGGACCGGCCTCGCGTGGTGTCGACGCTCGGCTCGCTGGCGCGGGTCTACGGCGAGCTCGGGCGTCACGATCTCGCACTCGTCACCGCCGAGCGCGCGGCGCGCCTCGCGGAAGAGGTGATGGGGCCGGACCACCCGAGTCTCGCGGCTCCGCTGCAAGGGCTCGCCTTCGAACAGGGCCATGCCGGTCGACATCAGATGGCGATCGCCACGCTCGAACGGGTGCTCGCGATCCGGTCGCATGCGTTCGGCGATGATGCGGCGCTCCTCGCCGGACCCCTCAACGATCTCGCTGGTGAGCTCGTCGCGATCGGCGATACGGCCACGGCCGAGGCCAGGCTCGAGCGCGCGCTCGCGATCGACATGAAGGCCCTCGGCCAGGACCATCCGGCCACGGTCGGCGTCGAGATCAACCTCGCGAGCCTCGAGATCTCGCAACGTCCACGCGACGCGATCGCGCACCTCGAGCACGCGCTCGCGGTCCGCATCGCGAAGGATCCCGAGAGCACCGGCGTGGCGCTCGCGCTGACCCGACTGGCTGACGCGGAGCGAGTGGTCGGAGAGCGAACCGCGGCGCGCAAAGGCTACGCGCGCGCGATCGCGCTGTTCGGGGCGAAGCTCGGCGCCGATCATCCGCACGTCGCGATGGTATGGCACGCGGTCGCGCAGCTCGAGCTCGAGGCCGGGAACCGCACGGCCGCAGTCGCTGCGCTCGAACACGCGGTTGCGATCGACGATCGCGGACAGCGCGAACCAGACGAAGCTGCCGACGATCGGTTCTTGCTCGCGCAACAGCTGGGGCGGCAAGACCCGGTCCGGGCCCGCGCTCTCGCGGTCGCCGCACGCGATGGGCTGGTCGGGATCGACGGCGGCGATGACTCGCGCCGCGCGATCGAAGCCTGGCTCGCGGCGCACCCGCTCGCGTCGCGCTGACACTCAGGCGTTACATCGCGAGCGTCGATTGTGCGCGACCAGGAGCTGGCGACGGGCTCGACCTCTCAACCATGCCCACGTCAAAGCACGTCTCGTACTCGTTCCTTCGACCCACGCTTGTGCTCGCCGCGTTACTCGCGTTCGGCGCGTGCACCGAGGAGCGCCGTACCTACTCGACTCCCGACGCCGAACGCCCGGATAGCACCGAGACGCCACCGCCTGACGCGGGCGCTGGGCCCGAGGCGTTCGTGAAGCACGGCGATGACGGCCTCGTGAGCTGCGCGACGTACTGTGCCGGCGCGGAGTGGGGGCGAGTCGGCTCCTGCCTCGGCACCGCGGCGCTTAGCTTCCCGTGCGACCAGGCCATGGGGCTGCTCACGAACGGCGTCGAGCAACGCTGCACGTGCGACGCGGGCGGCACGTTCATCAAGGACGGCGACAATGGCACCGCGTCGTGCGATGTGTTCTGTGGCGGTTCGCAGTGGGGCAAGGTCGGAAGCTGCGTCGACTCCGAGTTGCAAACGAACGCGAGCGCGACCATCGCGGGCCAGGCCGTCGCCTACGATGCCGACTGCTCGGTCACCCCGGGGCTCATTCGCAATGGCGCCGAGCTGACGTGTATCTGCGCCGCCGACTGACCGTCACCGTCGCAACGCTGTAACGCGCGTTCGCGCCGGGCCGTGTCAGGATGCGCGCGAGATGCGCGAGCTAGCCTCCACGTCGTGGACACCCGATCCCAGCCTCGATCGAATTGCTGCGGCGGTAGGGCGGATCGGTGCGGCCGGACGTGCGTCGTTTCCCGCGATCGTCCTTGCCGATTCCGCGATCGCGCAACGCCTCGCGCGGATGCTTCACGAGGATCCAGGGGCGCAGCTCGAAGCACTGCACGATGCCGACGTCTACCTCGCCATCGCGCTCGCCGCGGGAATCCCGGAGGCGCTGTGCACGTTCGAGGACACCCTCGTGCCTCAGATGACGCTCGCGCTCCGGCGGCTGCGCATCCCCAACGGCGTGGCGGACGACGTGAAGCAGGCGTTGCGCGTCGAGCTCCTCGTCGACGGTCCGTCGCCGGGCTCGGGCGCGAGGATCGCGGACTACGCAGGACGCGGCGAGCTCGCGGCCTGGCTACGCGTCACCGCGACTCGCAAAGCGCTCAAGCTCGCCCGGCGGGCGCAACGCGACGAGGAGCTCGACGAGCTCGCGCTCGATCAATGGCCAGGCGCAACGCCCGATCCAGAACGCACGCACATTCGCAACCACTACGCCGACGAGCTCAAGCGAGCGCTCGCCGAGGCGTTTGCCGCTCTCGATGTTCGCCAACGCAACCTGCTCCGGCAGCACGTCATCGACGACCTCACGATCGACGACCTCGCGCGGCTCTACCAGGTTCACCGCGCGACCTGTGCTCGCTGGCTTGCCGACGCGCGCGCCGAGCTCGGCCGCGGCACGCGCAAGCGACTCGTCGCAACGCTCCGGGCGCCCGCCGTCGAGGTCGACAGCTTGCTGCGCTTCCTCGACAGCGACATCGAGCTGTCGATCTCGCGGATCATGCACACCCGCTAGATGCCCTTGCCGCCGGTGCGATTGCGGTAGACGAGCGCGGCGCAGAATCCGGCGGCCATCGCGGCCGAGCCGAGCAGCAGCACGAAGATCACGAGCAGGCTGTCGTGCTGCGGGTCGTAGACGCGCGAGATCACCAGCTCCTGGACGATCGATCCCAGGCTGCCGAACCCCGAGATCACGGCGGCGGCGAAGGTCGCGGCGCGGCGACCGCCGATGTCCATGGCGCCGGCGCCGGTGAGCAGTGCGTCCGGGCCGTAGACCGAGAACCCGACCAGCGCGAGCACCGGGACAAACAGCGCGAGGCTCGCGTCGTAGAACACGGTCATCAGGGTCAGGAACGCCGTGGTCGCGAGCATCATGATCAGCGAGATGCCCGCGCGCGAGCTCTTGAAGTAGCGGTCGGACAGCCAGCCGGTGAGGTAAACGCCGGGCAGGCCGAGCAGATCGAACGCCGTGGCATACAGCCCGGCGGCGGTATCGTGATCGCCGCCGAGGTAGTTCTTGTTGATGAAGTACGGTGCCCACGACCAGATCGCGTAGCGGATGAACTTCACGAAGAAGTAGAACCCCGCGACGAGCATCAGGTTGACCCACGCGCTGCGGGTCAGCCCCATGAAGCCATCGTTCGGGGGCGGCACGAGCTCGGGCGCCTTGCTCTCGTCGATTACCGTCACCGGATCGTCGATCGGCGCGAGCCCGAGATCCTCGGGCCGATTCCGCTGCCAGTAGAAGAACAGCACCCAGATCGCGGTGAGCACCGCCGCGCCGGCGAAGAACGTCCACTGCCACGGCGCCGGCGTCGCGAGCGCGAGGACAGCCGCGAGCGCCCAGCCCGAGATCAACGCGCCGATGTTGAAGTTCGTCGCCCACGCGCCCATCACCTTGCCGCGCTCGTGCTTGTGGAACCAACCCGCCATCGTGCCGACGTTGCCGGACCATCCGGTCGCCTGGGCGAGACCGTTGACCGCGAACAGTCCGGCCATCACCCACGGCGACATCGTGATCCCCATCGCGAGCGTCACGACCACCGAGATCGCCATCCCGAGCAGCACGTTCTTGCGCGGACCGAGCCGGGTGCCCATCGACGACGCGAGGAACTGACCGATCGCATACGTGATGAGGTACGCGGTGCCGATGTTGCCGAGCGTCACCTGGTCCCAGTGGTTCTGCTCGCCGATCGCTTTCTTCGCGACCGTGAACGGCTTGCGGCAGAAGTAGTAGCCGACGTACGACAGGTAGGTCGCGATGAACACGCGGCGCCGCCACACTCGGTGCGCCGCGGTCAACGGGGTTGCCACTGCTACAGGCCCCGGATCCGGTCGTAGGCCGCGCCGAGACCGGCCGCGAGCTTGGCGTCGATGCCGACCGGCACATCGGGATCGATCGGATCGCCGACGGCAAGCACCGCGACGACGTGACCGGAGACGCGGATCGGCGCTGCGGCTTGTGCCTCGGGATCACCGAGCAGCTTGGTCAGCCGGGCTTGGAGCTCGCCGCTCGGCACGTCACTCGACCGCCTGCGCATCGCGTACGCGCGCTGGATCAGCGACGGCGCCGCGAGCGGGAATGCGACCGAATCGAGCGGCGCGCACAAGCCGCGGCCGCGATAGCCGATCGCGATCGCATCTTTGATCGCGACGACCAGCACTGCTCTCCACTGCGTCGCGGCGAACTCGACGACGAGCTCGGTCGCCGCATCGCGCGAGGTCGCGGTCTCGAGTCCTGCGAGCACGTCGTCGAGCGTCGCCGGCGGCGGCGGTGCGGCAGGTGGCGGCGCGGTCACGATCACCGGAGACGACGCGCGCTGGGTCGGCGCGTTGAACACGTTGGCCGGCGGTGGCGGCGGCGGGCGGGGCGGCGGCGGCGCCTGGAATTTTTGTGTCGCTTGACGCGGGACCGTCGGCGGCGCGATCGCGGCGGCTTGGCTCAGCGATAACGGCGGCGGCGGTGGTTGCGGCTTGGTCGGCGCGCGATTGATCGCGAACTGACCGCTCTGGGAGTAGTCCTTCGCGACCCGGCTGTCGTCGAGATCGGTCAGCGCGAGCCGGACGCTGTCGGGATCGAGCATGTCGAGATCCGGCAACGGCGGCTGGATCTCGAACACGTCCTCGTCCGCGTCGAGGTCGAGCGAGGGAATCGGCCCGGTCACGAGGTCGACGTCGAACTCGCCGTCCGGCGACGTGCCGTATGCTTGCGACACCAGGTGCTCGAGCCGGGTCGCGGGCGCGATCACCATCAGCACGGGCCCATCGACCGCGGCCTCGAGCGCCTGTTGCAGCGCTGGATCCGGGTCGCGCGCGCACACGATGAGCTCGCCATCGCGGCGTCGGCCGATCGCGATCGCGCACGCCGCGCGCCCGAGCTCGGCGGGAAGCAACCGCGCGAGCGTGGTGTCGCGATTCGCGAGGTGCTTCGTCAACGCGCACGCCACGCGCTTCTGTTCGCCGAGCGCGCGAGCCGCGTCATCGAATTCGAGCAGACCGCGCGCGATCAGCAGCGAGCACAGCCGCTTGCCGGTCGCGCGCTGTTCGCCGAGAGAGCGCTGCAAGTCATTCGGCTTGACCAGCCGTCGTTCGAGCAGGATGTCGCCGATGCGTTTCATCGGGCTGACCATGTTGCCATGCCCGCCGTCATGGCTGATCGACGAGCCGCCTCAGATTCGGTGCGATCTGAGCCACCGCGCGGTCACCTTTGACCGATCCGGCGATCTGCCGACCGGTGGGGTGACCGTCGGCGGTCGGGATCGCGAACAGCGGGATCATCGTGTACTTGAAGCCGGCGGCGGTGAGGCGCGGGTCGTCGCGATCGGCATCGAACACCACGAGCCGGAGATCACCGAGCGTCGCGTCGAGCTCGCCCGCGACCGCGGCGGCGTGAAACCGTTGGCACGGCTCGCACCACGACGCACCGACGTAGACGACGAGCTTCTTGCCGTCGGCCTTGGCCTTCGCGATCAGGGGTGCGAGGTACGCGGGGACGTCGCCGCTCGGCGCGGCGTCGATCAGCTCGAGGTGTTGCCGCAGCGGGGCGGCGGCAGCGCGGCGGTCTGGGGTCGAATCGCCTGCCTGGCACGCCGCCAGCGCGACGACGATGGCAAGAGCGCGATGCATCCGCCGCGACGATACCTCGGTCATGCGACCCGTGGGCGCGCCGGATCGACGCGCACGGGATCGAGCTGCTTCGCCGCGAATCGGGACAGCAGCTCGCTGGTGCCGTGGCGGCGCGCCAGAGCCAGCTCCTCGGGATAGAGCGGGCACACCGCGAGGAACTCGACCGTGCGGCCGACGATCGCGAGCGGTGGCACCCGCGAGCTCGCGAGGAACAGCACCGCATCGAAGTCGGTCGCCCGCGGCCCGTCCGGCGGCGACATCGGGCCGGTCGTCTCGCGCGGTCGATACTCGATCGAGTGACGATGCGGCGTGCGCGCGAGGAAGCGCAGCCAGGCCATCGGCCAGAACCAGCGCGGATCGGTCAGGTCGGCCTCTCCGAACCGCCAGCCCGCGGGCAGCTCGATCACGAGCTCGGTGTAGATGCCGGCGCCGGTCCCGTCGAGTCCGACCGGGAACAACGGGCGCTCGGCCATGCCACTGGTCGCGAGCGCGACGCCGCGCTCGGTCGATATCGCGTGGAGATCGACATGGACCCAGCGCGAGTCGCGATCGTGATAGACCGACGTGATCGGCGCGACGTGGTGCGTGAGGTGCGCCGCCACCGCCTCGATCAGCACGCGATCGCCATCGCTCTTGGTCGCAGGCTTCTCGGGGAGCCGACCGTGCTCGATCACCGGTTGAGCGCGCGGTCGTTGGCTGCCGCTCGCGAGCCACGCCCGGTAGCGCGCGATCGCCGCGGCGTGATCGCCGCCGTCGCCGAGCACACCGCGCAGCGCAGCGGCGAGGCCCGCGCGCTGAGCCTCGACCGCGCGCGCGACCCGCGGCTCGCGCATCAGCTCGGCGAGCGGCTGCTTCGGGTGCGCCGCGATCACCGGCCTGGCCTCGGGCTTCATCGACCACAGCGTCGCGGGCACGAGCGTCTCGAGTGTGGCGAGCGCGCTCGCGCGCGCGTCGGCATCGCCGAGCGCGATCACGTAGAGCGCGACCACGAACGGTGAGGGCTCGACCGCCGCAGCGCGCGCGCGCGCGACCTCGGCCGAGGTCGCATCGCCGCATGCCCAGCGCTCGATCACCTCGATCGCATCGCGGGTCGCTGGCTTGACCCTGTCGAGCGACGGCGCGAGCTGCCGGATCAACAGGCACGCACCGAGCGCGCAGAGCTCGCGATCGGCGGCGAGCCCGCGCAGCAGCACACCGAGGTCCAGATGATCCGCCACCCACCGGATCCATCACGGACGAGGCTGCCGGTCAAGCGGCGGGCTCGGTTCGCAACGTCGTCGCGGTGCGCGGCCGCGTCGCGCGCACGACCACGGCGCCGATCACGATCGCACCGCCCGCGAGCGCCCATGGCCCCGGGCGTTCACCGAACGCGAGCGCGACCCAGACCGGCGATGCGATCGGCTCGATCACGGGCATCAGCATCGCTTCGAGCGCCGTGACATGGCGAATCGCACCCGCGTAGCACAGGTACGCGAGCGCTTGCTGGACGATGCCGAGCGCGATCAGCGCGAGCCAGCCGTTCGCGTCGGGCGCCGGCGAGGCGAACCAAAACGGCAGGCCGAGCACCGCCGCGAGCGCGTTGCCCAGCAGCAATGGGCGCAGCGGATCGATGTTCGGATCGAGCGCCGCCTTGCGCATCGTGAGCGCACCGGCCGCGTAGGCGACGCCACCCGCCGCGGCGACGAGATTACCCGCGAAATGGTCGAGCGTGAGCTGTTCGACGAAGAACAGCGCGATCCCGACGATCACCGCCGCGATCGTCGCCCAATCGACCCGGCTCGCCCGCTCGCCGAGAAACCACGCGCCGAGCAGTGCGACCCAGATCGGCGCCGAATACTGGATGAGGATCGCGTTCGCCGCGGTCGTCAGCTTGTTCGCGATGACGAACAGCCCGGTACTGAGGGCGAGCGCGCACGCGGCGGCCCATTCGGCGCGCGCGATGTTGCGCAACGACGGTCGGCGAATCGCGTAGAGCGCCAGCGCCGCGATCCCGCCGCGTACTGACCAGATGGCTAGGGGATGCCACGCGACAAGTTTGATAAGTACGCCAGCGGTGCTCCAGCACAACCCACACGTCGCGAGCAGGACGAGCGCTCGCCGATGTGCGGACATGTCGCACGCGAGGATATCAAATTCCGCGTTGACCATTCGCGAAAATGAACATAGATTCATTCCGGTGAGTGTTCGTTCAGCCGCGCGGAAACCGACCGTCAAGCTGCGCGCTCGCGCCGCGGTCTCGACGGCGATCCTCGAAGCGGCCGAACAGGTCGCCGCCGAGCGTGGCCTCGATGCGACCTCGACCTCCGCGATCGCGGAGCGTGCGGGAGTGGCGGTCGGCACGCTCTATAACTACTTCGTCGATCGCGAAGGTCTGGTCAGCGCGCTGTTCAAGTGGCGGCGCGATCAGATCGTGCCGGCGATCGTCAGCGCGGCCGAGAAGACGCGCTCGCTGCCCTTCGAACAACGCTTGCGCCGCTATCTCGGTGCGGTCGTCGAGGTGTTCGAGTCGTATCGGCAGTTCATTCGCGTCGCGATGTCGGCCGATCAATCGGGCATCAAGGTCAAAGGTCGCAACCCCGCGGTGCTCGCGATCGTGACCGAAGAGCTCGCCGAGATCCTCGGCCACGTCGCGCCCGATCACAGCGCCGAGTACGCGCGGGTGTTATTCGGTGGGCTCAAGGGGTTGCTCAACTGGCGGGTCGAGCGAGACGAGCCGATGGGTGCGGACGCGGCTCTCGTGATCGACATGTTCCTGTCCGGGGTCATGGCGGGATGAGCGCACCGGTGAGCTACATCGGCGCGCCGCAGCCGGTCAACAAGTGGCTGGTCGCGGTCTCGATCGCTTTCGGCTCGCTGATGGCGACGATCGATTCGTCGATCGTCAACGTCGCGATGCCGAATATTCGCGGCGAGCTCGGCGCGAGCATCCAAGAGATCACGTGGATCTCGACCGCGTACATGGTCGCGATGGTGCTCGTCATGCCGCTGACCGGCTTCCTCGGCGGGTTCTTCGGCCAGAAGCGGGTCTATCTGCTGTCGATGATCACGTTCGTCACCGGATCGGCGCTGTGCGGCACCGCGCGCACGCTGCCCGCGCTCGTGTTCTATCGGATCCTCCAAGGTCTCGGCGGCGGCGCGCTGCAGCCGACCCAGCAGGCGATCCTGCGCCAGACGTTCCCGCCGGAAGAGCAGGGCATC
This sequence comes from uncultured delta proteobacterium, assembly GCA_963848295.1. Taxonomy (GTDB): domain Bacteria; phylum Myxococcota_A; class Polyangia; order Haliangiales; family Haliangiaceae; genus JABFXX01. The sequence continues at coordinate 4,037,998 of CAWKDB010000010.1, forward strand.
GCGATGGCGATGTTCGCGATGGTCGTGATGATCGGCCCCGCGGTCGGCCCGGTGCTCGGCGGCTACATCACCGACAACTACTCGTGGCCGTGGATCTTCTACATCAACATGCCGGTCGGCTTGATCGGCATCTTGATGACGATCCAGAACGTGCACGAGCCCGACGACGTCCGCGTCGCCAACCGCGCGCGCGCCGAGGTCATGCGCAGGAACCTCGATATCGCCGGCATCGTGCTGATGGTCATCGGCGTCGGTGCGCTGCAGTACCTGTTCGAAGAGGGGCCGCAAGACGATTGGTTCGATTCGCTCGGGATCCGCATCGCCGCGTTTCTCTGCGTCCTGGGGATCGCCGGCTTCATCATACGAGAGCTCACCGCGACCGCGCCGGTCGTGAACTTGCGGCTGTTCAAGGACCCGACGTTCTCGTCCGCGACGTTGATCGCGTTCGTGATGTTCGGGATGTTGATGGGCAGCATGTTCCTGCTGCCGGTGTTCGCGCAGGAGAGCCTGCACTACACCGCGACCTTGTCGGGTATCGTGCTGATGCCGCGAACGCTCGCGATGATGGCGGTGTCGCCGATCGTCGGGCGGCTCTACAACAAGATACAGCCCGCGTTCATCGTCGGGGTCGGCGTGGTCCTGTTCGCGATCGGCTCGTGGCAACTCAGCCACATCTCGCTCGAGACATCGTCGATCCAGATGATCTTCCCGCTCGTGGTCACCGGTGCTGCGTTCGCGTGCTTGTTCGTGCCGCTCACGACCGCGGCGCTCAGCAAGATCGATCGTCACTTGATGGCCGACGCGGCCGGCCTCAACTCGTTCATGCGCCAGGTCGGCGGCTCGGTCGGGCTCACGATCTTCGCGACGATGTTCACGAACTATGCGATCGAGGCGAAGGCCGGGATCGCGGCGCACTTGACGACGCTGCGGCCCGAGGTCGTCGCGTACTTCGCGCATATCAAAGCCGCGATCGTGGCGCACGGCTTCGATCCGGCGTCGGCGCAGATGGCAGCCGGTCGAGCGATCGGCGCCAGAGTCTACGAACAGGCGACGGTCCTCAGCTTCGATCGAGTGTTCATCACGCAGGGCGTGTTGTTCTTGGCGGTGATCCCGCTGTTGTTCTTCCTACGCGTGCCCCGGACTACCGAGAAGGTGCACGTCGAGCTACCGATGGAGTGATTTATGGCAACCGAACAACCACATCCCACGAACGGTAAAGAACCCTCGCCGACGCCGAAAGCGACAGTCGTCGCCCCGGTGCCAAAGAAGAGCAAGGCAAAGCGCGCGTACGCGTTGCTGGCCGGACTCTCGGCTGCCGCGGTCGGCGTGTACTTCATCCACGGCTACATCACGCGCAACGAAGTCTCGACCGATGACGCGGAAGTCGACGCCGATGTCGTGCCGGTCGCGGCGAGAGTGGGTGGCGTCGTGCTGCACATGGGGGTCGTCGACAACCAGAAGGTCAAGGCACGCGACGTGATCGCCGAGATCGATCCGGCGGAGTACACCGCCAGGGTGGCACAGGCTCAATACGAGCTCGATGCCGCGAACGATCAAGTGGAGGCGGCGAACCAGCAAGTCGGTATCGTGAAATCGATGTCGGCCGGCGGTTTGTCGTCGGCGCAAGCGATGTTGCAAGGCACCGGCGCCTCGGTGCGTTCGGCGGAAGCGCAAGTGCAGAGCGCGGCGGCGGCGCTCGCGCGTGCGAAGGCGGAGCAAGTAAAGGCCGATACCGACTTCCAGCGGGCGAAGACACTGCACGATGAAGGCGCGGTCAGCGGTCAAGCGCTCGAGACCGCGACGTCGGCACGCGACAGCGCTCGCGCGGCGGTCGACCAGGCGAACGCGAACCTCAGGGCCGCGCACGATCAGCAAGCGCTGTCCGAGTCGCGCGTCGCGGAAGCACGCGGTCACGTCGAACAGTCGACCTCGGTCGATGACCAGGTCGCGGCGGCGAACGCCGCGCTCAAGCACGCGGTGGATCACGTCAACGCCGCGAAGGAGGCGCTCAAGCTCGCGAAGCTCCAGGTCGAGTACGCGACGATCAGGGCACCGGTCACCGGCTACGTGTCGAAGCTCGGTGTGCACGAAGGCCAGATGGTGCAACCAGGGATGACGGTGGTCATGGTGGTACCCGCGACGTCGTACGTCGTCGCGAACTTCAAGGAGACGCAGATCGGTCGGATCCGCGCCGGCGATCCGGTCGATATTACGGTCGACGCGTTCGACACCACGTTCCACGGCAAGGTCGATAGCGTGTCGGCCGGTACGGGCGCGCGGTTCTCGATGATGCCGCCGGACAACGCGACCGGAAACTTCGTGAAGGTCGTGCAGCGCGTGCCGGTGAAGATCAAGTGGGACGACGGACAAGACCTGTCGGAGCTTCACGCCGGATTGTCGGCCGAAGTTAAAGTCTATCTCCAGCATTGAGCCATATGAGTCGAACCGCCATCGTCTCTGTCGTCCTCGGGCTCGCCGGCGTCGCGCACGCCGACGGCACGCCACAAAAACAAACCCTCACGTTCGAAGGCGCGATCCAGCTCTCGCTCGGGCTCAATCCCGACGCCGCTGCCGCGAAGGAAGCGCTCGCCGGCTCCGAAGCGAAGGCCGCCGGCGTGCGCTCGCATCGCTGGGCCACGCTCAACGTCAACGCGGCGCTCGACTATTACACGGAGCCGTACGTCCTCGCGTTCGGGTCGCTCGGTTCGTTCGAGCTCCACAAGGAGGAGACGACCGCGACCATCGTCCAGATCAACCAACCGCTCAGTGGGCTCGCGTACCTGACCGAGCTCGTCGACGCGGCCGATCATCAGACCGCCGCGTCGAAGCACGACTACGATCGGACGCGGCTCGACATCGCCTACCACACCGCCGACGCCTACATCCGCCTGCTGCAAGCGCGCGCGAGCGCGGACGTCGCCCACAAGTCCGTCGCCGATATCCAGAGCGAGCTCGTGCGTGCGAAGCAGCTGCGCGCCGCCGACACCTATACCGACATCGACGTGCTGCGCTTCGAATCGGCGAAGGCGGGCGCGGATCAGACCGCGGTGAGAGCCGATGCGTCGATCGATAGCGCGCTCGGCGGCCTGACCGTCCAGCTCGGCTTGCCCGATGGTGCACCGATCGAGATCTCGGACGATCTGCCGGCGACGCCGCCGCCGCTCGCGATGACGCTCGAGCAAGCGCAGTCGCGCGCGCTCCAGGCGCGCCCCGAGCTCGGTAGCGCACGCGAACAGGTCGCGGCCGCCGACGACAGCCGCAAGGCGGCATGGGATCACTATTTGCCCGACGTGCGCGCGGTCGCGCAGTGGAACCACCTCACCCACGTCCAGCCGTTCGCCCCCGAGGACGAGTACTTCGTCGGCCTGACCGCGAACTGGACGGTCTGGGACTGGCTCGCGACGCACCACGGCGTCGAAGAAGCGGAGCATGCGAAGTCGCGCGCGGCGATCGTAGCCGGCGCGCTCGTCGATCAGGTGAAGCTCGATGTCCGCAAGCATTGGCTCGTCGCGCGCGCCGCCCACGACAACCTCGCCTCGGCGAAGACCGAGCAACAAGCCGCCGACGAGGCGCTGCGGCTTCAGAAGGTCCGGTTCGACGCGGGTGCCGCGACGACGACCGACGTGCTCGATGCCGAGACCGACGCGGCACGCGCTCGGTTGTCCGCCGCGATCGCGCGCTACGACTACTACCTGGCGCTGGTCGCGCTCGCGCGTTCGGTTGGCGACCTGCCGAGCACGAAGTAGCGCGATCCGGTATCGTGGGTCGATGTTTCGACCCCTCGCCGTCCTGACCGCCGCCTCGATCGCTTTGCTATCCGCGCCGCGCTCTGCCGCAGCGTTCGACACGTGGTGGCACGCGGAATGTACGCGCAAGGCGATGGAGGCGAACGGCTTCAACGCCGACTCGCGCCTCGTCACCCAGTTCGAGAACTACCTCACCGACGTGTTTCCCGGCGTCAATATCGCGCAGGAGTGGCAGCAGGACCACAAGGTGGACGTGCTCAACCTGCCCGCCGACGCATCGTACGAATGGATGCACTTCGACGCGGTGTTCACGACGAAGGACGTGATCGCGAACTGGGACCGGCTGCGCAAGAATACGATCGCGGCGCTGCAGCATTGGTCGGCCGACAAGTCGCTGACCGGGAACCTGCGCCGCGTCGTGTTGCTCAGCATCGTCGGCGCGAGCTTGCACACGGTGCAAGATTTCTATTCGCACTCGAATTGGGTCAACTACTGGGCCGGCCAGGGCAAGCCCGTCCCGCTGTGGTTCGATGTCGATCCGAAGGACCTCGCGGGTATCGATATCCACAGCGGCGCCTATCCCGACGGCTCGGCCAAGGGCCACGAGAACCACCGCGATCTGAACAAGGATAGCTCGGTGCGCAAGCTCAACGTGCCGGCGGTCGAGGCCGCGACGCGCGCATCGATCGCGTGGGTCAAGATGTTGATGGCCGCGGTGCCGGAGGCGGGTTGGGCGGACCTCCAGAGCATGGACGTGCACGGCGATCCGGTGCTCAAGCCGTTCCTGATGGAGCTCGACTCGACGTTTCTCACCTCGAGCTCGATCGTCGCGCATCACTTCGATGGCGTGCAGCCGGTGAAGCACGTGTTCAATTCCGATCCAGACACCGAGGTGCATCAGGCCTACGCGGCCCTCGGCTTGACCGTCGGCCGCTACGCGCCGTACCTCGCGCAAGCGAAGAATCCGTTCCACTTGCCATCGCCGTTCTGGGCCGGCCACATGGAGTGGCACATCACGCACGAGCTCGCGGACGGCCTGATGTTGGCGGGTAAGATCTACAACGTGCCGCATGGTCCGTAACGTTCGCGTGGGGGAGCTCACGATCGCGAGCCACGAGCAGGGCGCCGGCGATCCTGTGCTGCTCGTCCATAGCGGCGGGTTCTCGTCGCGGCAGTGGAAGCGGCTCGCCGCGCTGCTCGCGCCGACCCATCACGTGCTCGCGCCCGATCTGATCGGCTACGGAGAATCGAGCCCGTGGCCGGCGGATCGGCCGTTTCATTTCTCGCGCGATCTCGACGCGCTCGCCGAGGTGCTCGCCGGCTTGCCGCCGGCGCATGTCGTCGGGCACTCGTACGGCGGGTTTCTCGCGCTGCTGCTCGCGCTGCGGGCTCCGGCTGCGGTTCGTTCGCTCGCGGTCTACGACCCGGTCGCGTTCGGCATCCTCGACGAGCCGGCCGATCGCGATGCGCGGGCAGCGCTTTACCTCCCGGCGCCGACCTACACCGGGGAGCCGTGGCTCGCCGCGTTCGTCGATTGGTGGAACGGCCCGGGTGCGTGGCAACACCTCGCTGCGGAGGCGAAGGCGGCATTCTTCGCCGCCGGGCCGAAGCTGTACGGTGAGGTGATGTCACTGACCGCGGACCACACCGATCGCGCCGGCTACGCGAAAATCTCGCAGCCGACGTTGTTGTTCGGCGGTGAACGCACGCCCGCGACCGAGCACCGGGTCGTCGAAAAGCTCGGCCGCACGCTGCCGAACGTCGAGTTGCACTGGCTCGAGGGCGCCGGTCACATGGGACCGATCACGCACGGGGCGATCGTCAACGCCGCGATCGCCGCGCACATTCGCGCGCATTAGTACCCGGCGCGGTGTGAGCGCGTGGGCGATGCACCGCCGGGCTGGACGGAATCGCAAAATCACGTGACAGTAGACTCAGGGATGCAACCGGGCGACCTGATCGACGGTTCCAACGGGCGCTACGAGATCCAGCAGAGGATCGTTCGTGGTCAGCTCAGCTCGGTCTATCGCGCGCGCGACCTGATCACCGGCGACTCGGTCGCGGTCAAGGCGACGCGCAAAGGCGCCGACGATAACATCGCCGAACGCCTCCGCCTCGAGTGCTCGGTGCTGAGCAAGCTCGATCACCCGAACATCGCCAAGTTCTATGACTTCTCCGAAGACGCGACGAATTGCTACCTGGTCGAGCGCTGGATCGACGGCCCCAGCCTGCGCCGTACGCTCAACACCAACGGGTTGACGTTGCCAGAGGCGGTGAAGATGGGGCTTCAAGTCGCCAGCGCACTCGGCGCCGCGCACGAGCAAGGCGTGATCCATCGCGACATCAAGCCGGAGAATCTGCTGTGGTCCGGCAGCGAATGGATCGTGATCGACTACGGGCTCGCGCGTGTGCTCGGCGAGCAGTTTCACGTCACGCGCACCGGCGCGGTGCTAGGCACGCTCGGCTACATGGCGCCGGAGCAAGCGTGTGCGCTGCGCGATGTCGATCTGCGCGCCGACGTGTTCGCGTTCGGCTGCATCTTGTACGAGACGATCTGCGGTCAGCTCGCGTTCTCGGGCGACAGCCGGCTCGCGATCGAGGCGAAGTTGCTCGTCGTCGATCCGACGCCGATCAGCGAGCTCGTCCCCGAGGTACCGGCGCCTTTGGCCGAGCTCGTGATGAGCTGCCTGTGCAAAGCCGCGGCCGGCCGGCCCGCGAACGGCGGCGAGATCGAATACGCGCTCGCCGAGATCGCCGCAGGCCCGATACCGGCGTTACCCGGACGCAAGGTCGAGCGCGCGGAGTTGCCCACGATCCAGGACGAGAACGCGCCGATCGTTTCGGTCGTCGTTACGGCGCCGATGGCCGAGGTCACACCGACGAGCCTGAGCGAGTGGGAGCTGCGCGTGCGGACGATCCTCGGCCCGTTCGGCGGCGAGCCGATGGTGCTGCAGACCGGTGCGGTGCTGTTCGTCGCGCCGGCGCGGCTGAGCCCGAGCACCGACACCGCCGCCGCGGCCGCGCTCGCGTTGCAAGATCAGGCGCCCGAGACGCCGATCGCGATCGCGTCGGCGCGCGGCTCCGACCACATGGCGCCATCGCTCGAGGTCGTCGGCGCGCAACTCGAGCGCAGCGCACTCGAGAATCTGTTCATGGACCATGCGTCCAGCAACATCCGACTCGATCTTCTCACCGCCGGGCATCTCGGCAGTCAGTTCGAGATCATCACGATCGACGACGTCTGCTACCTCAGCGGCTGGCGTTAGGGCGGAGCTCGATACCGCCGCCCGGAGGGTCGCCGATCACGACCGCGCCGCGCCTCAGCTCGCGTCGCTCCTCGTCGTGCGGCAGCGGCTTCGTCGCGAGCCAGAGATCGCCCGGGCCGGGCTCGACGTTGTCACCCTGCTCGAGAGGTTGCGCCGTGCACCCGTCGTAGAGCATCCACAGGTCCGCGACCAGGTCCTTGTACCCGAACCGCGCGTAGACGACGAGCAGCCGCGGCGGCGATGCCGACACCCAATGAAAGCCGTACACCTGCTCGGTGCTGTCGTCGCCGGCGCTCAGCTCGGTGCGCCCGGTCGGCGACTCGCAGGCGAGCTTCTTGCCGGCGGCGGTCACGTGGTACCCCGCGGGCACGGCGTTCACCCACGGGTATTCGTACGCGTCCATCGGGTCCTCGCCGCCCTCGACCCACTGTTCTCCAGGCGGCCACAATCGGGCGCTCACGTGGCTCATGCATTGGAAGCCATCGTAGGGCCAACCCCACGTGCACTCCGACCACCAGGCGGTGCCCTCGTCGCCCACGATCAGGCCGTCGGCCGCGCCCTGCACCAGGTCGGTCGCTTCCGGCTGCGGGCTCGGTCGCGCGAACGCCGCGCGCGGCGGCACCGCGATGCTCGACGCGCCCTCGGGGGTGACCTGCACGACGCGACGGCCATCGAGCTCGACGATCAGGCGATCGCGATCGACCCAGCCTCCGGTGATGACGTCGTCCGCCATCGCGGTGCTGCCGACGCGGGTCACCCGACCGCCGGCGAGCGAGAACGCGGTGATGTCCTTGCCGTCGAACGTCACGAGGTCGGCGGTCGCGAACCACGCGATCGCGGGCGGTCGCGGTGGGCGCGGCGGCACCACCGCGGTCGGATGACCGCAAGCGACGACCAGCGACAAGGCAATCCAGCGCGTCACGGCCATCCCGATCGAACCACGAGCCCGGGCAAAGTATTCGCGCGCTATGGCGCGATCACGGACACGCCACGAGTTGCATACCTTGCGAGCAGATCCTGAGGTGAGCGCGCAACGCCACGTCATACGTCGCGAACGCCGCGAGCGCCTCGATGTTCGCCCGCTTCACGTACAACGTGCCGACGACCGCGCCGATCAGCGCGCCGAGCGTGCCACCGCCGAGCGCGACGTAGCCGGGCGTCGTGATGCCCGCCTTGCGCAGCACCTGGCCGTTCGGCGCTTCGAGCACGGTCTGATAGCCGTTGAGCAAGTATACGACGATGCCCGCGGCGAGCGCGCCGAGCCCGCAGTAGAACGCGACGCGAGAGTCTAGGTGATGCGCGTGCGATGCGCGCGCCGCCTGGGCGGTCTCGCTGTCGGGATCGACGAGCGGCAGTAGATCCGCCGGGTCGTAGATCAGCGCGCCGTTCTTCAGGCGCAGCGAGCTCGACTCGTGGACCGAGACGAAGTTGTTCGAGATCGCCACCGCCGTGGTGGTCTGGCTGCCTTCGGGAGCGAGCTGGTTGTAGGCCGCCAGCCGCATCTCGGGCGGGTCGGTCGGCGGCGGCGCGCCGAGCGGTACGTTGACCATGCAAGACGTTGCCGCGGCGACAGCGACCGGCGCTAGCCACGACGGCTTCATGCCCTACACTGTACCTGTAATGATCGCGATGGTCGCGACCTAACCCCGAGATGCCGGTTCCTAGAATGTGTGGCTGCGGCGATTGGGTCGCCGGCCTCGCGCGCGACCATGCCGCGCGGCTCGCCTCGATCGCGCGTCGCGAAGGGCTGGGGTCGGCGGACGTGCTCGATATCGTCCAGGATGCGTTTCACACGCTGCTCGCGCGACCCGACGTCGGCGCGCTGCGGGCGAGCGAGGCCGATGCCGCGCGCGTGCTGTCCACGATCGTACGCAACGCCGCGCGCAACGCTCGCCGCCGCCACCATCGCGCGCGCCCGCACATCGCGGTCGAGGATGCCGCGCTGGCGACCGCGGAGCCGAATCCGGCCGAGGCACTCGATCGCGCGGTCGTCGCGGCGCAGCTCGTCAGCTGCATGGCGGCGCTCGGCGACGTCCATCGCCACGTCGTCACGCTGCGCGTGCTCGAAGAGCTGTCCGGCGACGAGACCGCTCGCGAGCTCGGGCTGACGCCGGGGCACGTCGCGGTGCTGTTGCATCGCGCGCGCAAGGAGCTCGAGCGCTGCATGGGCCCCGAGCTCGACCGATCGATCGGCCGTCCGGCGTAACAAGGCTGGTCGACTCCGAGCTAGGGCGAAGCGATCGCGCGGTCACCGGCGATCGCGCGATCGATCATGCCGGCGATGAACGCGCGCGGCCTGCTGCCGACGGTGCGCCCGACCTCGCGACCGTCGCGGACGAGCACGAACGTCGGCATCGAGCGCACATCGAACCGCTGCGCGAGCACGAGCTCGTCCTCGACATCGACCGCGACGACGCGCAGACGACCGGCGTACTCGCGCTCGAGTGCGCCGATCACCGGGTCCATCGCGCGGCACGGCGGGCACCACTTCGCGGTGAAATCGACGAGCACGACGCCGGGTTGCGCGGTGACCGCCTCGAACGTCTCTTCATCGATGGTCTTCACACCCGTGTAGGTCTCGACCTCGGCGGGCATTACGATGTACGTCGCTGGCACCGCCGATGTGGACGCGTTAGCGTCGCTGCGTGAAGACCCGAGCCGCGATCGCGTTCGCTCCACGTCAACCGCTGCAGATCGAAGAGGTCGAGCTCGAAGGCCCGAAGCCCGGCGAGGTGCTCGTCGAGATCAGAGCGACCGGCATCTGCCACACCGACGAGTTCACGCGCTCCGGCGCGGATCCGGAAGGGCTGTTCCCGGTGATCTTCGGCCACGAAGGCGCGGGCGTCGTGCTCGAAGTCGGCGCGGGCGTGACGTCACTCGTCCCCGGCGATCACGTGATCCCGCTCTACACACCGGAGTGCCGCGCGTGCAAGTCGTGTCTGTCGCGCAAGACCAACCTGTGCACGGCGATTCGCGCGACTCAAGGCAAGGGCGTCATGCCCGACGGCACGAGCCGGTTCTCGTTCAAGGGCCAACCGATCCATCACTACATGGGCTGCTCGACGTTCGCGAACCACACCGTGCTGCCCGAGATCGCGCTCGCGAAGGTGCGCAAGGACGCGCCGTTCGACAAGATCTGCTATGTCGGCTGCGGCGTGACGACCGGCCTCGGTGCGGTGCTGTGGACGGCGAAGGTCGAAGCCGGTGCGACGGTGGTCGTGTTCGGCCTCGGCGGGATCGGGCTCAACGTCGTGCAAGCGGCGCGGCTCGTCGGCGCGGCGCAGATCGTCGGCGTCGACATCAACCCGGCGCGCGAGGCGTTCGCGCGCGAGCTCGGCCTGACGCACTTCGTGAACCCGAAGGCCGTGCCGGGCGATCTCGTCGCGCACCTCGTCGAGCTCACCGGGGGCGGCGCCGACTACAGCTTCGAGTGCGTCGGTGACGTCAAGCTCATGCGGCAAGCGCTCGAGTGTTGCCACCGCGGTTGGGGCGTCAGCGTGATCATCGGCGTCGCCGGCTCGGGCCAAGAGATCGCGACGCGGCCGTTCCAGCTCGTGACCGGTCGGGTGTGGAAGGGCACCGCATTCGGCGGGGCGCGCGGGCGCAGCGACGTGCCGCGGATCATCGACTGGTACATGGACAAGCGCATCGAGATCGATCGGATGATCACGCACAAGCTGCCGCTCGAACGGATCAACGATGCGTTCGATCTGATGCACGCCGGATCGTCGATCCGCGCGGTCGTCGAGTTCTAGCGCGCATCACGGCGCGGTGACGAGCAGCAGGCGATCGCGATCGAGCGTGCGGTTCGACTCGAGCACGACGAACTGACGGGCGTACGCGTGTCCTGCCCGCGGGGCGCTCACCGCCTGCCACACCCAGGCCGCGTCGTCGGACCACGCCTCTTGCGTCATCGTGCCGTCGGTCCCCGAGACGGCCACGAACGCGGCGCCATCGAGGATTCCGTACAGTCCGGCGTCGGTCGAACCCTCGGCCAGGACGAGCGAGGTCGTGCTCGCGAGCTCGCTGACGACATAGCTCGCGCCCGGCCCGACACGATCGAGCGCGACCGCGGTGTCGTCGGCATTCTCGATCGTCGCATACATCGCGTCGCCGATCACCGCGAGGTCATCGGCTGCACCCGGCAGGGATACGAGGGTCGTGGCGGCTTCAGACGCCGTCCTGCGCATCAGCTCGTCCTCGGAGTCCTCGACCTCATAGAGCGTGGCGACCGCCGTGGCGTCGAAGCTGCCGGTCGGGTCGAGCGCGATCGGGAACAGGTTGTTGAACCGCCCGTCGACCGTGTCGGACGCGTCGATCGTGATCGACCAATCGCTCGCGATCAGGTACAGGCCGTCGCCGCCGCCTAGCGAGGCCGACGACAGCCAGAGCCCGACCGCGCCCGCGCCGAGATCGGCGAACGTCGCGCGGGCTGGAGCATCGGGTCCGGTGGTGTCGGGAGTCGCCGGCCGGTAGTCGTGGACGACGAGGGCGCCCGCCGCGGTCAGTTCGATCAGCGATCGGCCGGCGAGCACCGCCACGCTGCCGGCAAAAGGCGGATACAGCGCGCAGACGTAGCGGGGGGCGTTGTCCAAGATCTCGCTGCCCCCATCGGTGAAGTCGGTCGCATCATAGGGCACCGCGCCGGTCAGCTCGACGAGCGGCGTGATCGCCCAGCCCGAGGCGGCGTGCAGGTGGGCATCGACATCGCCGGAACCCTCCGCGTCGGTGGTTCCCGCCTGGTGGAAGCCGAAGCGTCCGCACGCGGACAACGAGGCCGCCAAGATCACCGCGCGAACAGCGCACACTGCGCGATCGTAGCATCGCAGCCCGTAGACCACGGCATGAATGCCGGAACGTCGTTCGCGTCACGCGCGGTCGGCTGCCGGTCGAGCGACGGAGGGGGCGCGGTCACGGCCTGCTGACACGCGATGTCCCGGGCTGAGCCGGCGGCGAGTACGTGCAACCCGATTGAAAGCCATTCGCGCAACCTACGGTGCACTCCCACTCGCCAGCCACGCACTGGCAGGCGGTCGTGGCACAAGTCGTACAGGCGCCCGTGGTCGGGCCCGACGGGCACGTGGCGAGACAGCCGAGCGGCAGCGGCTTGCCCGCGCACGAGTTATCGCCGCACTGGCTCGCGCAGCACGCGACGCTCGCGGCGTTGCAGTTCGCGGCGCAATACGGGCTCTGGTAGCAGGTCGGGTCGGCCGCGGTGCACGACACGCCAGCCGGGCCGCATGTCGTCGGTGGCGTGCATTCGCACGTCGGACACCCGTTGCGGACGAGCCGCGTCCAACCATCGGGGCAGCCGGTCGTCTCGCAGGTCGTGAGATCAGGACACGTCGTGCAGATCGTGCCGTCGCACAGCTCGGCGCCAGCCGTGCAGTTCGTGTCGTCGTCGCACGAGGAGCCTGGCCCGCCGCCGGTATCGATCACCAAGACGTTCGTGCGCACCGTGCACGCGGCGGTCGCGACGACGAAGATCCATAGTGTGCGGATCATTGCCACCTCGCGCCGACGGATCCGGCGAACGTGAGCCCGGCGAGCTGGACCGCGTCGGCGCCGTTCGCCTTCGCGATCAGGCCTTCGGCCCAGCCGCCGTCGACCGCCGCGATCAACGACCAGCCGTCGAAGGCGTGGCTCCATTCGACCCCGAGCACGGCCTCGCCGTAGGCGGCCATCGCCGAGTGTGCGGTCGCTCCCGCGGTCGCCTCCGCGCTGACGCCGACGAGCCCACCCGCGATTCGCGCGAGCGTGCACAGCGCGTGACCGCACACGAGCTCGCGCGCGAGCGACGCGGTCGCGAGATAGGGCCGCATCGTGCCGAGCGCCTCCGAGCGTTGGCCGACCGCGCCCTCGATGCCGAGCCGGAACCGCGCGTACGAGACCTCGGCGCCGACGTCGACGAGCGGGCGCGGCGTCGCGGGATAGACGCGAGCGCCGATGCGCGGCGAGATCGCCCACGTCTGATGCGACGGCGACACGTGCGCGACGAGCCCGCCGCCGCCGTCGAACGACTCGTGATCGCCGTCGGACGCTACTCTCTTCTTCTTCGGCTCGTCCTTCGCGGCGTCGGCCGGCGGCGGCTCCGGTTTCGCCTTCGGCTTCGGACTGGGACCGGGCGGCTCGGGAGGGTGCGTCTGCTCCGGTCTGACGATCGGCGGTGCCGAGCCGTCGGCGACCTCGACGAGCTCGGCGATCGCGAGTGCGAGCAGCTTGACGCGCAGATCACCCGGGACCTCACCGAGGTTGAGATCGCGCTTGAGCGGGCCGTCGCCCGGCTCGGGATCGATCACCGCGCTCGCAGTGACGAGATCGGGGCAGGTCACGACCACCGTGAAGTCACGGGTCGAGCTCGAAGTCGGCGAGAGCTCGTGAAGGATCGCGCGGCGCAGTGCGAGCTCGTCGAATGCGATACAGCGCGACAGATCGATGCGGGGCGTTGCAGATGCGGTCCCGGCGAGCGCTAGCATCACGGCGGCGACCAACGCGGATCGCGGGCGCGTGCGGCAAAGCGCGAGGAGCTCGGTCATTCCTTACTTGCTGATCAGGGTGTGCAGCTTGCTGTGGTGAACACCGTGAGGATAGAGCCGATCGTACTCGGCGAGCGCGGCCGCGGCGTCGGCGGCGCGATGGGCGCGAACGAGCGCTTCGACCCGGTGCGCGTGCGCATCTTCGAGCATCTGGGTCGGCGAGCCGTTATCGATCATCCGCGCGAATGCCGCCTGTGCGCGATCCGGATCCCCGAGGTCTTCGAGATAGAGCCGGCCGAGCATGAACTCGGCCATCCCGGCGGACTCGTCGCGACGCGCACCGACGAGCGCATGCTCGAGGATGCTCGCCGCTTCGGCTGGCTGGCCCGCATCGCGGCGTTGATCGGCCAGGTCCAGTGCATCGGCCATCGTCTTCGGCGCGGCGACGGTCTTCGTAGGCGTAGGCGTAGGCGCGAGCGTGGGCGTCCTCGTGTTCTTCGCGCTCTTCGCGGTCTTGACGATCTTCACGGTGGTGGCGGCCTTCGCAATCGGGGGTCGTGCGACGTCGACCGGCGCCGTCTTCACCGCGTTCACCGGCGCGGCAGGCATCGTCGCGGTCGGCGGCACCGCGGGCTTGGCGTTCGCGGCGACCGACGGGCTGACGACTTCATCGAGCGCCGACCGGGTGTCGTCGAGCGAGATCTGCTGTCCCGCGGTCAGCCGCACGACGCGATCCGGGACGTGCTCACCGCGCACCATCACGACTCCGCGCTCGACCTTGACGACGACGTGGTGTTCGTCCGCCTCGACCGTGAACGCGGTGCCGACGACTTCGACCGTCGCGCGCGACGTCTCGATCTCCCATCGCCGCGGGCCACCTGGGTGAACGTCGAAGTGGACGCGGCCGCGCTGCAGCTGCGCGACGAAGCGCTCGCCGTCGTTGGTCAGCACTTGCAGGCGCGAGCCGTGCTCGAGCTCGAGCCGCGAGTCGTCGTCGAACGCGACCTGACGGTCGGCCGGGGCATCGATCAGCTCGCCGGCGCCGACCGCGGCGACCGCGCTGCCGAGTGGACCGGGGTGCGAGGGCCAGGCGAGCACGACCGCGACGGCGGCAGCGCAAGCGAACGCAGCCCCGAAGATCCACCGCGGGATCTCGAACGTGCGCTTGACGCTGCCGTTGCGAATGCGTTGCCAGTTCGCAGCGATCCGCGCTTCGTCGATCGCGGGCTGCAGGACTTGTTCGAGCGGTTCGCGGTTCATGGCGCCGCCTCCTCTCCGAGATGATCGCTGACGATCGCCTCGGCCTCACCCAGGCGTCTCTTCACGGTAGCGAGCGAGCACTCGCACGCGGTCGCGATGTCTTCGAGCTGATAGCCGACGACGTGGCGCAGGACCCACGGCGTTTTCAACTTGAGCGCCATCCGGCCGAGCGCGCGATCGATCAGCGCGAGCTCGGCGCGCTGTTCAGGCGATGCGTCGGTGCTGGCTTGATCGTGCAACGACGCCTCGAGCTCGTTCGCCGACCACAGCCGCGTGAACTTGCGCCATCGAAATCGGCGATGCACGCGGCTGACCGCGATCTGGCACAACCAACCGCGCAGCGCGGCGGGCTCGACCAAGCGATCGAGCTTCTCGAACGCGATCATGAACGTCTCCTGCACGATGTCATCGACATCGGCTTCTTCGCGCAACAGGCGTTGCGCGGTGCTCGCGACCCGGCGCACGTAGCGGCGATAGATCGCCTCGGTCGCCCACGCATCTCCAGCGCGAGCGCGCTCGACCAACTCGCCATCGCTCGTACCGGGTGCCGGTAGCGCGATGATTTCAGCCGGTTCGGGCGCCGCGACCATGGAGAGAAGAGCCACGAGCCACATGAAACGGCTCGATCATGTCACGTAATGATGTCGCGGTGTTGCGCGGTTATTCGAGGGTGCGCCGAGGTGCGAGCGACCGTCGTTACGGGAGTTTGCGCCGCTTCGCCTTCAGCTTGGCGCGCGGTTTCGCTGCCGGTCTGCGCGGCTTGACCTTCGGTCTTCGACGCGTTGGGGTGGCCTTGCGCCCCAGCTCTGGTGGCGCCACCTCGGCCATCGCGACGATCTGCGCGTACTCGCCAGCGGTCGCGGGCTGAACCGACAGCCGGCTCTGGCGAAACAACACCATGTTCGCGAGCATCGGCTCGGCGCGCAGGCGCGCGAGCGAGACGTAGTGCGGCAGCTTCGCGACGAACGCGACGTCGACGCAGTCCCAGATCGGCTTGTCGCGAGTCGCTCGCGGATCGAAGTACGGGCTGGCCGGATCGAACTGGGTCTCGTCGATCACGCCGACGCGAACCACGCGCGCGAGCCCGGCGACGCCCGGTGGCTCGGTGCTCGAGTGGTAGAACAACACCGCGTCGTCGACCTGCATCTGGCGCATGTACGAGCGCGCGAATGCACTGCGCACGCCGCTCCACGGTTCGGTGCCGACGCGCTCGAGATCGTCGATCGAGAACGTCTCGGGCTCGGTCTTCATCAGCCAATGCTGCTGGGTCACCCACGGACTATAGCCCGCGTATGATCGCGCGATGTCGATCCGCCCGGCGCGCGCCGAGGACTTCGCGGTGATCGCCGCGATCACGAACCACTACATCGCGACCACCGTGATCCATTTCGGCTATGACCCGGTGACGGCCGACGAGCTCCACGCGAGCTGGCAACGCGATCGCGAGCGCTATCCCTGGCTGGTCTCGACCGACGAAGCCGGCGGAGTGATCGGCTATGCGAAGTCCGGCACGTGGCGCGAGCGCGCGGCCTATCGCTGGACGACCGAGGTCGGACTCTATCTCGCCGCCGACGTCCGCGGTCGCGGGCTAGGCACCGCGCTGTACCGCGAGCTGCTCGACGAGGTCGCACGGCGCGGGTTCCGATCCGCGATCGGCGGGATCACGCTGCCGAACGACGCGAGCCTCGCACTGCACCATCGCCTCGGCTTCGTGTCGGTCGGGATCGTGCGCGAGGCAGGGTTCAAGGCGGAGCGCTGGCACGACGTCGAGTTCTTCCAGAAGAAGCTCGCGACCGCGCCGTGATAACCGCGTCAAGCGCTGATTCGCCGTCCGGAGCGGCGGGATCATTCGCGGTCCGCCCGACGATGACTGCGCAACTCGCGTCTCGTAGAATACGTGCGCGTGGCCGCCGCGAAGTTATCGAAGGAGAGCCTGTTCTCGCGCGGCGCCGCGCGCGAGAAGAACCTGGCGTACTTCGCGCTCCTCGATCGCAAGCTCGCTCGCAAGGACATCCCGCACACCCGGTTCGTCAGCCTGTATCAGGGGACGGTGACCGCGCTCGATGACGTCAACTGGCGCACCGCCGGCATGTGCATCGTCAAGAAGCCGGTGCTGAAGGTGATCGCGGTCGGCACCGCGGGCCAGGTGTTCGCGTACGTCGGCGGCAACGCGATGGCCGAATCGATCGCCCCGACGCCGACCGACTTGCGCGGCTGCACCGTCGTCGGCGGCTACGCGTATGCGTGCGGCGCGAATCGCGAAGTGTTCCGCCGCTACGCCGAGGGCAAGTGGCTCGCGATGCCGGCGCCGAGCGGCGGCTCGTTCGAGGCGATCGCGGGGTACCACGACCGCGAGATCTATGCGGTCGGCGCCGACGGCGAGATCTGGCAGCTCGAGAACACCGACTGGCTCCAGCGCACGAGCCCGGTGAAGGTCGCGCTCACCGGCGTGTGCTGCGCGGACGACGATCGCGTGTATGCGGTCGGCCAGCGCGGCACGCTCGTCGTAGGCCGCGACGACACGTGGAAGAAGTTGCCGCAACCGAAGCTGACCGACGATCTCTGGGATGTGTGCTGGTTCGGCGGCAAGCTGTACGCGGCGAGCACCTCGACGTTGTACGTGCTGAAGGGCTCGGTGCTCGCGCCGGTCGACTTCGGCTCGGCCGCGCCGAAGAGTTGCTACCGGCTGACCCACGCCGACGGCGTGCTGTGGTCGATCGGCCAAGACAGCGTCGCGTTCTACGACGGCGTCAAGTGGACGCGTTGGGACTGACTACAGCCGGGCGCGAAGCTCGATGTCGTCGGCTTCGATCGCGGCGCGCAGCCGGGTCAGCGTATCGAGTCGGATCCGCGCTTTAGTGGCGGCGTGCGCGGCGCGATTCAGGCGCTGGAGCTGCGCCATCACGGTGCTCGCGGTGGCGGAGAGCTCGCCCGCTGGGACGACGCGATCGAAGAACCCGGCGCTGACCGCACCGTCGGGGTCGAACATCTCGGACAGCGCGACCGCGCGATGGAAGTGAGTCGGTGATAAGCGCTCGCGGCACAGCGTCGCGGCGAAGTGCGGCATCGTCAGGCCGATCGCGACCTCGTTCGCGCCGATCTTGAACGCGCCTTGCGTCGCGATCCGATACTCGCCGGCCAACGCGAGGAACGCGCCCATCGCGACCGCATGGCCGTTGCATGCGACGACGACGGGCAGCGGGAACGCGAACACTCGCGCGACCAGCTCGAAGCCGGCGCGGACGAGCCGCGCGGCATCGGCGCCGCCCGCGCCCAGGATCTTGAGATCGAAGCCGCCGGACAACACGCCGTCGCGGCCGGTGAGCACGACGCCGGCGTGATCGGCCTCGGCGCGCCCGAAGGCGGCGTCGAGCTCCTCGAACATCGCGAACGACAGCGCGTTGGCCTTGCCGTCGTCCATCGCGATCGTTGCGGTTCCATCGGCGAGCTCGTAGCGGACGCGTTGGGTCATGGTCACGGCCGCGATACTAGCGGCAATGCCGCTCAGATAACGTTGACCTTGACCTGAACCTGAACTTGAACGGCAGCTTAGACGTTGTCGTTGACACCGCAACCCAGAGTTGTGTGGCCGATAGCCCGGTCATGCTCAGCTTCCAGAAGCTTCGCGTCTATCAACGCTCGATCGAGTTCCTCGCGCTGGCACTGGAGATCATCGGCGAGCTTCCGAAGGGTCATGCCGAGCTTGCCGATCAGCTGGTCGGCGCCGCGCAGTCGCAACGTCGTAACATCGCCGAGGGTGCTCCTCGCGAACGTCTATTTACACGAGGTGCTCGACACGTGGTTCGAGACGGACGTGAAGCCTAGGCTGCAAGGCCACGCGTTTCTCATCCGGTACGCGGACGACGCTGTCCTCGTATTCTCGTCGGAAAAGTGACGCTCGCAAGGTGATGGACGTACTGCCGAAACGATTCGGCAAATACGGACTGAAGCTCCATCCAACGAAGACGCGGCTGGTGAGGTTTGTCCGGCCGCATCACAACGACACCCCGAAGGACGTGGACACCGAGAGCTTCGATCTTCTCGGCTTCACGCACTTCTGGGGAAAGTCGCTGAAGAAAATGTGGGTGGTGAAGCGGCAGACAGCTCGCAGCCGATTCGGTCGCGCGCTTCAACGGGTCAGCCAGTGGTGCAGGATTCATCTGCACGACAAGATCGCCAGACAGCACAAACACCTCTCGCAGATGCTTCGCGGGCACTACGGCTATTACGGCATCACCGGAAACGCCAACGTGCTCTCGCGCGCTTCTTCTACGAGGTGACGCATGTCTGGCAGAAGTGGCTGCACCGACGGACAGGACGCGGTGCGATGCCGTGGCCACGATTCATGCGCGTGCTGGAGCGATATCCGCTTCCGCCACCCAAGGTCGTCCATAGCGTCTACCGGACGTAGCGAACCCGTGGACGAAGAGCCGGATGCCGGAAATCGGCACGTCCGGATCTGTGGGAGCCCCGGGTCACACCCGGGGCAACGCGACTGATACTAGCGCAGCGCGATGTGCCTTGTTGACCGTGGCGTCGACCGTGCCCATGTTCATCGGTCATGAGCACCAAAGAGGTCATTCGGGTGGTGACTGCGCATCGCCAGAGCGAAGGCGGTGGGTTCATCGTGCGCCGCCCGGTGCCGACCGCCGGGCTCGAGCTCGTCGACCCGTTCTTGCTGATCGACGAGATGGGCCCGATCGATTACGCGCCGGGTGAAGCGGTCGGGGCTCCCGACCATCCGCATCGCGGGTTCGAGACGATCACCTACGCCCTCGCCGGCGAATTCGAGCACGAGGATTCGGCCGGTCACGCCGGCAAGCTCGCTGCAGGCGACGTGCAATGGATGACTGCAGGCGGCGGCATCGTTCACTCCGAAGAGCCGTCGCAACGGATCCGCGACCAGGGCGGTCGCGTCCACGGCTTTCAGGTCTGGGTCAACCTGCCGGCGAAGCTCAAGATGACGCAGCCGCGTTACCAAGAGGTCAAGTCGGCCGCGATTCCGCGCGCCGAGACCCCCGACGGCCGGGCTCGGGTCGTGGTCATCGCCGGCTCGGCGCTCGGCGTCGACGCGGTGATCGACACGCACACGCCGGTCGCGTATCAGGACTGGACGCTCGACGCCGGCGGTGACGCGACCGTCACGCTCGATCACGGCGAGCGTGCGCTGGTCTATGTATTCGGCGGCTCGGCGCGCATCGGCGATGAAGGTCGCGTGATCGGCGACGGCCAGCTCGCGATCCTCGGCGAAGGCACGACCGTCCGGCTGCGCGGGCCCGAGGCCGGCGCATCGGCGCGGCTGTTGCTGCTCGCGGGAACGCCGCTGCACGAGCCGGTCGCGCGCTACGGTCCGTTCGTGATGAACACGCGCGACGAGCTGATCCAGGCGTTCGACGACTACCAGAGCGGCCGGATGGGCGAGATCACGCGGACCGCGCGCGTTGCCTGATAAGGAGCGGCCCCGCTCTCGAGCTGCGCTCTTCGCGGCCTAGTGTGGCGCCGGTGCAGGACCCGCGAACCGAGCGTCCAGCTCGCCGAGCATCTGGCGGACATGTTCGCCGGCCTTCGTGTAGCGCTGCGCATGGTCGTCGCCAAACGCGCCTTGATCGACGCACACGACGACGAGCCGGAACGTGCCGTTCGGACGCGGCTGCGGCACGAACTTCACCGTCGCGCTCGTCCACTGGCCGGGGTCGAGCGTGCTGACCTCGGTCTCCGCCATCGTCTTGATGCCGTCGGTCGTCAGCTTGTAGATCCAGACCTCGACGCGTGAAGCGCCGCGATTCGTGAACGCGTACTTGTGACCGCCGCTGTAGATGTCCTCGACGTCGACGCCGAGCTGGGCCAACGTGTCGATCTCGGGCGCGACGAGCTTGACCAGCTCGAGCTGGCCCGAGGCGGTCGGCGGCGTCACGTCGACATCTTTGACGCTCGCCGCGAGCTTGGCGTTGACGGTTGGAACCAGCGGTGGTGGGTCGGTGTTCTGGGGCCCGGTCCGCGGCGGCGCATCGTGAGGATCACCTTCTCGCGGTGGATCGCGGTACACCGCGGGCTCGTTCGGAGGCGGGCCGCTGCTGTAGCTCTGCGCCGGGCCGCTGCTGCTCGGTCCTCCGGACGGCACCATGCCCTGATATCCGCTCGGGCCATACGACGAGCAGCGAGAGTCCTGACAGGGCCCACTACACGCGCTGGCGAGGAGCGCGATCGCGACGGAAACTGCTCGAAACACCTCGGCCGCCATTATTACTCGAAGCGCGCCGCCGCGCCATTCCGCGTTACCGAGCCCCGCCCGGCGAAGTAACGACCTTCGTTGAGCCTTTCGGCCAGGTTGCTAGCCGGCTTCGCCGTGGCCACAACGGTAGGTCAAAGGAAGGATTCGTCATGTCTCAACCTCTACCGGTCGTCGCGATGCGTAGTGCGGTCGTGTTTCCGGGAACGAGCCTGCCCATCACGGCAGCTCGCTCCCAGACGCTGCGGGCGATCGAGGCCGCGCTGCGCGACCCGGAGCACCGCGTGTTTGCGGTCGCGCAACGCGACGACGCCGATGAAGTCTCTCCCGAGAATCTCTATCTGACCGGGACGATCGCGACGCTGAGCTCCGTGCAACGCGGGCTCGGCGGCGTCCGACTCGTGCTCGAAGGCCTGCATCGCGGCGTTTCCGTGCGGGTGACGCCGACTGACGGCTACCTGGTCGCGACCGTCGCCGAGGCGGCGGAGCTCCAGCCGCTCGATGTCAAGGACCCTTCGTTCGTCGGCCTTCACCGGGAAGTGCGTGACCGTGCCGCCGAGCTCGCGAAGAAGCGCGGTGTGCCCGCCGAGGCGGTCGATCAGATGCTGAAACAGATCACCGAGCCCGGCCAGCTCGCGGACTTGGTCGCGTCGTACCTCGACGTGCCGGCCAGCGATCGCCAAGCGATCCTCGAAGATCTCGAGGTCGAGGCGCGGCTACGTCGCGTGTTGATCCACGTCCAACGCCAGATCGACGTGCTGTCCGCGCAGGAAGAGATTCAATCGAAGGTTCAAGAGGAGCTCGGCGGCCGGCAGCGCGACCTGTACCTGCGCGAGCAGATGAAGGCGATCCAGAAGGAGCTCGGCGAAGGCGAAGGCGCCGCCGACGACTCGCTCAAGGAGCTCGAAGCGAAGCTCAAGGCGCTGCCGCTCCCCGATGCGGCGCGAAAAGAGGTCGATCGCGAGTGGGCGCGGCTGACGCGGATCGGCCGTGAATCGGTCGAGGCGCAGGTCATTCGCACGTATCTCGAGACGATCGTGGAGCTGCCGTGGGGCAAGCGCACCGAAGAGCTACTCGACGTTCAGCAGGCCGCGAAGATCCTCGACGAGGACCACTTCGGCCTGGGCGAGGTCAAGGACCGCGTGCTCGAGTTCCTCGCGGTGCATCAGCTGACGAAGGCGAAGGAGAAGAAGGGCCGGATCTTGCTGTTCGCCGGTCCACCCGGCGTTGGCAAGACGTCGATCGCGAAGTCGATCGCTCGCGCGATGGGGCGTGAATACGTCCGGATCTCGCTCGGCGGCGCGCGCGACGAGGCGGACATCCGGGGCCACCGGCGGACGTACATCGGCGCGCTGCCGGGTCGGATCCTTGCGGGGATGAAGCAGGCCGGCAGCAAGAACCCGGTATTCCTGCTCGACGAGGTCGACAAGCTCGGGATGTCGCATCAAGGCGACCCCGCGGCCGCGCTGCTCGAGGTCCTCGACCCCGCGCAGAACGACTCGTTCACCGACCATTACCTCGGCGTGCCGTTCGATCTGTCCGAGGTGATGTTCATCGCGACTGCGAACTTCATCGCGAACATCCCGGGCCCGTTGCTCGATCGCATGGAGGTCGTGGACTTCGCCGGCTACACCGAGCGCGAGAAGCTCGAGATCGCGAAGCACTACCTGGTCGCGCGCCAGCTCGCGGACAACGGCCTCACCGCCGATCAGCTCGTGGTCAGCGACGATGCGATCCGCGAGGTGATCTCGAGCTACACGCGTGAAGCGGGTGTCCGCCAGCTCGAGCGCGAGCTCGGCAGGCTGTTCCGCAAGGTCGCGCGGCGGATCGCGGCGAAGGAGATCGAGCGCAAGGAGCTCGGGCGCGAAGACGTGCGGCCGCTGCTCGGCCGGCCGCGCGTGCACCCCGAGAAGGCGGCGCCCGAGGACCAGATCGGGTTGGCGACCGGCATGTACTACACGCCGGCAGGCGGCGACATCATGTTCGTCGAGGCGGCGCCGATGCGCGGCAAAGGCGATCTGATCCTGACCGGTCAGCTCGGCGACGTGATGAAGGAGTCGGCGCGGGCCGCGTGGACGTACGCGCGCGCTCATGCCGATGACTTGATGATCGACGACCGGGTGTTCGAGCGCGACGTCCACGTCCACGTCCCGGCGGGCGCGATCCCGAAGGATGGACCGTCCGCGGGGATCGCGATGGCGACCGCGATGGTGTCGGCCTTGTCGGGTCGACCGGCTCGGCACGAGGTCGCGATGACCGGCGAGATCACGCTGTCGGGCCGGGTGTTGCCGATCGGTGGGCTCAAAGAGAAAGTGCTCGGAGCCGTGCGCGCCGGCATCACGCACATCGTGATTCCGCGCGACAACGAGGCCGATCTCGACGACCTGCCCGCGGACGTGCGCGACAAGCTCGTCGTGTCGCCGGTCGATTCGCTTGCCGAGGCACTCGCGATCACGTTGCGCGACACCTCGCTGCGCAACGGTCGGTTGTTCTCTGGCGCGCGGACGGATGCCGGCGCGGACGTCCTCGCACACTGACGGACGGTCCTGGGCCGGGTCTCGCGTATAGTCGCCGAGATGCGGCCCTTCTTGTTGTGTGTTCTCGCGGCGTGTTGGAGCGGCGATGCCAAGCCGGTCGCGGCGCCGACACAGCCAACGCCAGCTCCGGTCGCGACGTCGAATCGCGCTCCCGCGCCGGTGGATGCCGCCGCGGCCGAGCGCGGTGCCGAGCTCGCACGCCAGAAGGGCTGCGTGCGGTGTCACACGGTCGACGGCTCGGCGAGGGTCGGACCGACGTGGCTCCGCGCGTGGGGCAGCACGATCACGACCGAGGACGGCCGTCGCGTCGATGTCGACGAGGCGTATGTGCGGCGGTCGATCCTCCAGCCGCAGGCCGATCTCGTGAAGGGGTTCCCGCCTGTGATGCCGACGTTCGATGGCGTGCTGAAACCCGACGAGCAAGACGATCTCGTCGCGTACATTCGGTCACTGCGCTGAGCCCGCGACCGTTGGTTGCGCGGGTTGCGACGCGGACCCGGTAGTTTGCTACGCTGGCGCCCGTGTCCGCTGTGTTCGAAGCTTGGATGCGGTGGGCACGCGCGTCGTTCGACGAGATGGACGCACGCGGCAAGGGCCGCGAGGTCGATCCGGCCGCGCGACAAGTCGCGCGCGACCTCGCGCTCGCAGCGGGTCGCGGCCCGATCGGCGAGCTCGCCGACCGACTCGCCCTGACCGCGGATGACGTCGACTTCCTCGTGGTCGTTGTCGCGTGCTCGATCGATCCGTTGATCGTCGTGCGCCGGCGGCAAGTCGTCGGCGATGGTGCGTTGCTCGGGGTGGACCTCGCGACGTTTGTCTCGATGGCGGGGCTCGATCCCGCCGACGCGTGGAGGTTCGCTCTGCGCGCCGGTCGCGACTATCCGCTCGTTCGCGCAGGGCTGATCGAGATGGTCGATGGCGATGGCGTTGCCGGTGCGAGCCTACGTCGCGAGCTTCGTGGCGGCCGCGAGCGCCGCGCGCTGATGTGCGTTGAGACCGATCCGCGGCCGGATCGCCCGCATCTTGGCCTCGACATCTTCGAGCGTCGCGTCGCCGCGGTGGACCAATACCGCGGCGGCGACCGTCGCCGACCGGCCGTGGCCGAACGCGCAGTGGATCAACGCGGGGCCGCCGGCCGCGACGACCTGATCGACCGCTTCGGCGATCTGGCGAGGCGTCGGCGCCCGCGCATCGAGCGTCGGGATCGTGAGATAGGTACGACCGTCGTGCACGCCGCGCGCGGCTGGCATCTCCGCACACAGATCGACGACCATCGCGATGTCGCTCCCGAGCTCGTGCGCGCGCGGCCGCCGTCCGACCCACACACCGGGTGCGACCTCGCTCGCGACCGGCTCGCGGGTGAACCGGCGCACGAGCTCGTGACCGATCCACTGGTAGAGAAATAGCGGCCCCCACGCGAGCCACGCGTACCACGGCAGCGAGCCGTCGGGCCGCTTACCGAACGCGCGCGGCACGCCCACGAGATACACGATCCACGCCGCGATCATGACCGTCGCCGGCCAGAGCACGACGTAGGCGTGCGTCGCGAGGGCGATGTAGACGAGCGCACCGGCTAGCACCGGAAACGCGTAGAGGATCACGCGCTCCTTGTAGCACTGCTCCTACTGGATGATGTACTGGCAGTTCGTGCAGCCGGGCGTGCCGTCACACTGCTCCCCGAACGAAACCTCGACGATCCCGTCGCCGCAGTAGGGCGCGGCTTCACATGCCGCGGTGCACTGGCCCTGGCCATACGCGGTCACCGAGTTCGCCGCACCGTTGTCGCACTGCTCCGGTCCGTTGATGACGCCGTCGCCGCAGTACGGCGCCAGCGTGCAGTCCATGTCGCACGTGCCGTACGAGCCGTTGTTCGTGCCGTTATCGCACTGCTCGGTGCCGTTCTTCACCCCATCGCCGCAGCGGCCGCCGAGCGTGCAGTTCGGGTTGCACTTGCCGTAGCCGCCGGTGTTGTTCGCGGTGCCGTCGTCGCACTGCTCGCCAGCGTCGACCACGCCGTTCCCGCACTTCAACGTGCAGTTCGCGGCGCACGGATCATCGGCCGCACCATTGTTGACGCCATCGTCGCATTGCTCGGCGCCGTTCTTGAGGTTGTCGCCGCAATGCGGCCCGAGCTTGCACGTAGAAGTACAGCCGTTGTACGCACCGATATTGGCGGCGGTGCCGAGGTCGCACTGTTCGCCATAGACCGACTGCACGGTCGCGTCGCCGCAGTACGGCGCGATCACGCAGCCCGGGCCGCACTCCGCCATCGTGCCGCCATAGGTCGCGATGTTGTTGCCGTCATCGCACTGCTCGGGTCCGTTCGTCAGATCGTCGCCGCAGTACGGCTCGCGCAGCGAGCAATCCGCCGAGCAGCTGCCGTACATCCCGTTGTTGACGCCGTCGTCACACACTTCGTTGCCCTCGATGATCCCGTCGCCGCAGATCGGCGCGCAGGTGCTCACCGTGTGCGTGAAGCCGCTCAGCGTCAGGCCATACGTCGACGCCGTCGTGTGGCGCTCGGCTTGGAAGACGTCGATCGAGTACATGCCGCCGTCGGTCAAGCCCAGCGTCGCCGCCTCGCCGCCTGCCGGCGTGTTCGTCAGTTGCACGCTGCCAGGGGTCTTGCCGTGGACGCCGCCGATGTCGACGACGAGCTGGCCGTTGATGAACACCCACACGTCATCGTCGCCGTCGAAGCTGAACGTCGGCTGCGTGGTCTTGTCGTACGTGAACGGATAGTGGAGCTCGCTCGTGAACGAGAAGTTGTGCGCGTTGCCGTCGCCGGCAGTGTCGGTCTGGATCGACGACGATCCGGGTGCGTTCCACCCGAGGTTGTCGACCGGGAAGAAGTAGTCGTTGCTGTACGAGTAGACGTTCGGCGAGGTCTCGGTGAGCGTCAGCGTCGTCGGGTTCCCGCTCGTATCGAGGAAGACCTCGCTGTCGAACGGGTTCGTCGAGCCGGTGCCGTTACAACCAGTCTGGTGATACCACCAGCAGAAGTCGGTCGAATTCGTCAGCGCCTGCGGGTTGCCGATCTTGTTGAACACCGGCTCGCCGTCCGCGCCGAGCGCCGACTTCACCAGCTTGGTCTCGACGCCGGTGTTGTAGTTCTGGAAGTCGGGGCTGCCGGCGCCGGGGCTCAGCGTCAGGAACGTGTTGTAGTAGTGCATATCGCGATACAGGATCGGGATCGTCAGCGTCGATGCCGGCGTCTGGTTCGCGTTGGTGCACGACCAGCCCGACTCGATCTTGCAGTTGTGGTCGCAGCCGTCGCCGTCATTGAGGTTGCCGTCGTCGCACTGCTCGGTGCCAAACACGAGGCCGTCGCCGCACACCGCGGTGCACTGACCGCCTGCGCACTTCGGCTCGATCGTGCAGGTCGGCGAGCAACCGTCGTACGGGATGCGGTTGCCGTCATCGCATTCTTCGGCGGGCGGCTCGAAGGTGCCGTTGCCGCAGTGCGCTTGCGTGCATACGTTGCCGCTGCAGTTCCATCCGGTCTGCACCGTGCACGTCGCGGTGCAGCCGACGCCGGTGCCGTTGTTCACACCGAGGTCGCAGGCCTCGGCACCGGCCTGGATGCCGTCGCCGCAGGTCTTCGCGACGCACCTGAGGCCGGAGTGCGGGCACACCCAGCCGGCTTCGAGCATGCACGTCCCCGAGCAGCCATCGTTGGACGTGGTGTTGCCGTCGTCGCACTGCTCGCTGCCCTCGACCTTGCCGTCGCCGCACACCACGGTCGACACGCACATCTGTCCGGCCATCGGACAGTTGAAGTTCGCTTCGAGCTGACACGTGCTGCTGCAGCCGTCGCCGGACATCGCGTTGCCGTCATCGCACGTCTCGCCGATGTCGTAGTCGATGACGCTGTTGCCGCAGTACTCGACCAGGTTGCACTTCATGCCCGCCGTCGGGCAGCTGTAGCCGGTCTCGATCACGCACGAGCTCGAGCAGCCATCGCCAGAGGACATGTTGCCGTCATCGCACTGCTCGCCCGAATCGATGATGCCGTCGCCGCAGATCGGAACCGGCGCCATCACGCACGCGCCGCCGGTATTCGGGCACGTCCAGCCCGGGGTGACCTGCGAGCAGTCGGCCGCGCAGCCGTTGTTGCCGGTCGTATCGCCGTCGTCACACGCCTCGTTGGCCTCGACGACGCCGTCGCCGCACACGATCGTCGAGATACACGGCTGACCCGCGGTAGGGCAGACGTAGTTCGGTTCGATCTGGCACGTGCCGGAGCAGCCGTCGCCAGGCACGCCGTTGCCGTCGTCGCATTGCTCCGGCGCCGTGACGATGCCGTCGCCGCAGTACAGCTCCTGGATGCACGGCTCGCCCGCGGTCGGACAGAACCAACCTTTCTCGTCCTGGCAGGTCGCGCTGCAACCGTCGCCTGACGTCGTGTTGCCGTCGTCGCACTGTTCGCCGGTTTCGACCACGGAGTTGCCGCACGCCGGACCGTTCGGTCCGCCGGCGTCACTGCCGCCGCTGCCATTGCTCCCAGCATCGGCCGGATTGTCAGGAGTGTGAGAGCCACAAGCTGCGATTGCGAGAACGGCCAGCATTGACATCCGTCGGAGCATTACCGCCCACGCTACGCTATGTGGAGCCGCTTTTGGGTAGCGCACGGTGTGGACGGATCGGCAGCACACTCCGACGGAGATGTGGTCTCAGGGATACTCGTAACGCCGCGAGGCGAGTCGACCCAGCTCGCGCGACTGAGCTAGGATGCCTCGCGCCCCGATGCCGGATCGCACGCTCGTCGCCTCCGCCACGAACTTGTTGACGCGAGGGTTCCTCGTCGTGCCCACCGACCGTGAGTCGCGCGCCGGCGACCCGGTCAACGCCCTGTTCTTCGTCGCGCGCGCGCTGCAGCGGGCGATCGCGTTCAAGCAACCGGCGCGCGCGGTCGCGGTGGTCGAGGCGAACCCCGATACCTCGAAGTGGCCGGCGATCCTCGTCGAGCAAGTCGCGCGGTTGCCCGAGCTGTGCGCGGCGTACGGCCTCGAGGTCGTCGCCACGACGGGCGAGGTTCACGCGGTCGCGAGCTACACACGCGCCGCGCTCGATGCCGGCGACGACGTCGTCGTGGTCGGGGTCGACAAGCGCTATGCGCAGCTCGTCGGCGACCGCGCGTGGTGGTACGACGCGGCGAAGGACGCGCGCTACACGCCGGAGATCGTGATGAAGCGGTTCGGCGTGGCGCCCGACAAGGTCGCGGGCTGGCTCGGGCTCGTCGGGGACGAGGATGCACTGCCCGGTGTCAAAGGCATCGGCGCGAAAGGCGCGACGACGCTGGTCGAGACCTACGGTTCGATCGAAGGCGCGATCGCCGAGCTCTCGCGGATGGAGGGCCGGCTCGGCAAGGCGTTGCGCGCGGCCGGCGACGATGTCGAGCGCGAGCTGGCGCGGGCGACGCTCGATCAGGCCGTGGCACTACCTCGGCCGCTCGCCGAGCTCGCCTACCGCGTGCCGGATGCCGCCGCGCTCAACCCGTTGCTCGATCATCTCGGCTTTGCCGAGCTGCTCGTCGCCGAGGGTGGCGCGATCCATGTCGAGGTCTGCGAGACCGGCGACGAGGTCGGAGCGGCGCTCGCCCGGATCGGCGGCGCCACCGTCTGCATCCACGCGGTGCTCGAAGATCCGGCGCCGGTGCGCAGTGCGCTCGTCGGCGTCGCGTTGACGACAGGCGAGGGCAGCGCGTGCTACGTGCCGTGTGCGGCCGCCGGCTGGCCCGGGCTCGCGGCCTGGCTCGCGGATCCGAGCATGCCGAAGGTCGGCCACGATCTGGTCGGGACGATGGTGGCGCTGCGGCGGCTCGGCGGTTCGCTCGCAGGTATCGCCGGCGATGCGATGTGCGCGTCACACCTCACGCAACCGAGCAACTGGGCGCCGCACGATCTCACGCTCGTCGCGAAGCACGTGCTCGGGCGCGCGCTGCCCGATGTCGACGTCGTGCGCGGTGTCGGCCAGAAGCGCAAGGCCTGGGCGGCGCTGCCGGTCGAACGAACCGCGGACTTCGCCGCGCACTACGCCGACGCGGCGCTCCGCGTGTGGAACGAGCTCGCGCCCGGCGTCGATCGCGCCTTGCTCGCCGAGTACCTCGAGCTGTCCGAGGCGCTCGTGCGGATGGAGCTGACCGGGCTGATCGTCGATCCGGCCGAGCTCGACCACGCCGAGCGTGCGTTCGCCGCGATCGAAGCCGAGCTCACGCAACAGATCGAGGCGCTCGCCGGCCATGCGTTCAACATCAACTCGGGCAAGCAGCTCGGCACGGTGCTGTTCGAGGAGCTGAAGCTGCCGGTCGTCAGTCACACGAAGACCGGCTGGAGCACCGCGATCGAAGCGCTCGAGCGGATCGAGCACGCGCACCCGATCGTGGCGCTCGTGATTCGGTGGCGCCTGCTGCGCCGGTTGCGCGATAGCTGGGTGATCGCGCTGCGCCGCTGCATCGACGACGACGGCCGCGTGCATTCGCGATGTCACCCGGCGCGCTCGTTCTCCGGCCACCTGATCAACACGAACCCGGACCTCGCGCGCGTGCCCGGCCGCACGCCCGAGATGAACATGATCCGCCGCGCGTTCAAGGCGGCGCCGGGCCGGCTGCTGATGTCGGTCGACTTCAACCAGCTCGGCCTGCACGTGCTCGCGCACCTGACGAAGGATCCGGCGCTCGTCGAGCCGCTGCGCCGGCGCGACGACATGCACGCGCTGACCGCCTCGGCGGTGCTCGACAAGCCGCTCGAGGCGATCACGGCCGACGATCGCCAGCTCGGCAAGGTCGTCAACTTCGCGACGTTCGCCGGGCAGGGCGCGAGCGCGCTCGCGCTGCAGCTCGGGGTCACCGCGCAGGAAGCGAAGGAGCTGATCGCGCGGTTCGATCGCCGCTACGCGTCGGTCCGCGCGTTCCAGGACGAGCAGCTGCGGCTCGCCCGCGAGCGCGGCTACATCGTGACGATCGCCGGCCGGCACTGGCCGATCGGCGGCCTCGAGTCGCTCGATCCGCACGATCGATCCTACGCCGAGCGGCTCGCTCGCCGCGCCACGCACGAAGGCTCGGTGTCCGACGTCTCGCGCCGCGCGCTGCTCGACGCCGATCGCGCGCTGCGCCGCGAAGGACTCGGCGCGGTGCCACTGCTGCAGATCCTCGACGAGGTGCTGTTCGACGTGCCCGAGGCCGAGCTCGCGGTCGCCGCGCGCGTCGCGTCGGAGGCGATGCGCCATGCGTTCGAGCTCGAAGTGCCGCTTGTCGTCGGCGTCGAAGTCGGTCGCAACTGGGCCGACCTCGAGCGGTTCACGGTCGCCTAAGAAGGCGACACGCACGTCGGTGACGCGCAGCGATCACATGCGCTGCCACAGCACTTCGGTGCTCGCAACACGCGTTTGCGCCGCATCGTCCCAATGCACCCACACGGCGAGATTCCGTTGCGGCCGATCGGCATAGATCGTCCAGGAATCATCGTCCTCGTCGAGCTCGAGCGGATGGC
The DNA here is from genome assembly GCA_963848295.1 of uncultured delta proteobacterium. Lineage (GTDB taxonomy): Bacteria > Myxococcota_A > Polyangia > Haliangiales > Haliangiaceae > JABFXX01. The sequence continues at coordinate 4,069,002 of CAWKDB010000010.1, forward strand.
CAAGCGCGCGCAGCTCGGCGATAATATCGTCTAGCTCGCGCCGGGGCTCGCGCGAGGTCAGGAGACGCGGCGCGACGATGTCGTGCAGCTTCGCAGCCAACCGCTCTGATGCGAATGGCATCGCGCTCGGTTCCCGCCAGCGCCCGAAGAAGCTTGGCAGAAGCTCCGCGAGCCAGCTCCGCACGGTCCATCGGCGCTCGTACGAGAAGTTGTTGGCGTGGAATTCGGACGGAACCGGCACGGTCGCGAATCTACAGCCGCGGATGTCACGGCGCTAGGTGGCTAGCGGCGCTGCGCCGCGATCAGCTTCGTGTCCTCGTCGATCGGCTCGGCCCACGGATGCTCGCGCAGGATCGCGCGCGCGCGTTGGCGCAGCTCGTCGGGTAGGGCGGCGCGCTGGGCCTGTGCGAACGCGGTCGCGAGCTCGGCGGCAGTCTGGAACCGCAAATCGCGAGACTTCGCGAGCGCGATCGCGAGCACCGCTTCGAACGCGGGCGGCACGCTCGTGATCGCGCCGGGCCGCAGCGGCATCTGGTGCACGACCATGTAGAGCACCGACGCCATGTCGCGCCCGGTGAAAGGCGCCTGACCGGTGAGGCTGCGATAGATCACGGCACCGAGCGCGTAGACGTCGGCGCGATGATCGACCTGATCACCCTTGGCTTGCTCCGGCGCCATGTACGCGGGCGTGCCGACCACGCCGCCATGGGTGAGCGTGCCGCTGCCTTCGCCGAGCTGAGCGACGCCGAAATCGAGCAGCTTCCAGCCGGCGTCCTCGGTGAGAAATAGATTCTGCGGCTTGATATCGCGATGCACGATGCCGGCCTCGCGCGCGAGCTCGAGCACGCCGGCGATGTGCTCGACGAGGGTCTCGAGTCGCTGCGGTGACAGCCGCGCTTTCTTGCGCAGCAGATCGTTGAGCGGTTCGCCGCGCAAGCGCTCCATCGCGAGGAACGGTACCGGATCCTCCGGCGTCGACGCCTGCAGCACGCGCACGACATGCGGTGACTCGAGCGAGCTCGCCGCGCGGACCTCGCGCAAGAACCGTTCGACGTAATCGCGTGCGCCGAGCAGCTCGCGCCGCAACAGCTTGACCGCGCCAGGATCGCCGGTCGTCGTGTGCGTCGCTTCGTAGACCTCGCCCATCGCGCCGCGGCCGAGCACGTTGTCGAGCGCCCACGAGCCGACGACGTGGCCTGTGAACCGGCCGGGCCCGCCGATCTTCAACGCGCGATCGAGCTCGTGGCGCAGCTCGTTGACCTGCTCGGCGCGTTGCGCCGCGAGGCGCGTCGCCTCTTGCAGCTCGCTGATCGCTTCGAGCGAGGCGCGCCGTCCGTAGCGCGCCATCAGGAACCCGAGCACGTAGCCCCACTGCAACGTGAGCTGTCCCGCGATCTGCGCGGGGATCGACGTCGAGTGCCGCACCGGATACAGCCCCGGATCGTGGATCACCCCGGCGATCACGAGCCCGGCGACGAGCCCGTGGCCGCCAGCGGCGAGCACGTAGATCGCGGTCGCCGCCGCGATGCTCTCGGTCCGGCAGAAGAAGTACAGCCCGAGCACCGTGAACAACGGCGCGGCCGAGAACTGGCCGACGTACAGGATGCCGAGCTGACCGCACAGCACGCACCACAACGCGAGCGCGGACAACTTGCGCGAGTCGAATCGATTCGGGTCGCGCAACTCGGCGTAGAGCCAGACGCTCGCGAGCATGCCGATGCCGACGAGCGATAGCAGGACCGCCGCGATCCGGCGATCGCCGGGGATCGCGAGCGCGAGCACGAACACGCCGATGCCGAGGCCCCAGCCCATGCGCAGGAAAGCGCGCGTACGCTCGACCTCTTCAGTGCGCAGTGCATCGGTCGCGGTCGTCAGCGTCGTGCGCAGGTAGTGCGAGCCACCCGCGGTCTGGCCCGGCTCGGTCGAGCCTGATTGGGTCGGGCTCACGCGACCGCCTCCCACGGGTGCTTCGCGATCAACGCGTCGGCGCGCTTGCGCAGCTTTCCGTCGAGCTCGCCGGCGAGGGCGTGCGCGAACGCATCGGCGAGCGCGTGCCCGGTAGCCGAATCGATCGTCGGCGGACTTCGCGAGCGCGAGTGCGACCCAGCGATCGACATCCGCGCCGATCGGACCGAGCGCACCCGGGCGCGCTGGCATGCGGTGGACCACCGCATAGAGCAGCGCGGGCGTATCCGGCGCGGTGAACGGATGGCGCCCGGTCAGGCAGCGATACACGACCGCCGCGATCGCGTAGAGGTCGGCGCGCGCGTCGACCCGCTGGCCGCGCGCTTGCTCCGGCGCCATGTAGCTCGGCGTGCCGACGATCCCGCCCTGAGTCAACGTCCCGGAGTCGTCGGCGAGCGTCGCCACGCCGAAGTCGAGGATCTTCCAGCACGCGCCGCCGCGCTCGTCGCGAAACAGGTTCTGCGGCTTGAGATCGCGATGGACGATGCCCGCCGCGCTCGCGGCATCGACCCCCGCGCCGACGTGCTTGCACAGCTCGAGCACCTCCTCGGTCACGAGCCGGCTGTCTTGGCGAAGTAGATCCGCGAGCGTGTGACCGGTCAGCCGCTCCATCGCGAGGTACGGGACGCCGGCATCGGGCGCCGCGGCTTCGAGCACGCGCACGACGTACGGCGACGCGAGCGCACCACTCGCTCTCGATTCGCGCAGGAACCGCGCGACGTGCGTCGGATCCGCGAGCAGCTCGCGGCGCAGCAGCTTGACCGCGGCGGGCTCGTTCGTGGTGGTCGTGGATCGCTTCGTAGACCTCGCCCATCGCACCTCGCCCGAGCACGTTGCCGAGCTTGAACGATCCGACGGTCTGATCGGTGTGACGGCCGGGACCGCCGACCCGCAGGGCTCGCTCGAGGTCGGCGCGTAGCTCGTCCATCAACGCCTTGCGCTGCGACGCGAGGCGAGTCGCGCGTTGCAGGCTCTCGATCGAGTGGCGCGACGCCCGGCGCAGCGCCCGCGCCGTGATGTACGCGAGCACGTACGAGCCGAGCACGGCGATCGACGCGGCGGCGAGGGTCAGGCGTGACGTCGCGACATCGGTCGCGAACACGCCCGGATCGGCGATCACGCCGGCGACGATCAGGCCCGACGCGATCGCGTAAGACGTGAGGCCGGTGGCGAGCAGATAGCGCGCGGCGCGCTCGGCTTCGCTGCGCGCGGTGAAGTGAATGCCGACCACCATGATCGCGGGCGCGGCGGAGTACACGCCGAAGAACAGGATCGCGACGTGCGCGTTGATGATCGCGAGCACGCCGAGCACGAGCAGCGCGCCCCTCGCCGTAGCGCGCCGGATCGGCGAACCGGCGCCAGAAGTAGAAGCTCATCACGATGCCCCACACCATCGCGGCGATGAACGCGATCGTCATCGCGCGCGGCGCCTCGACGAACGGCACCGCACCCATCGCGCCGAGGCTCGCGAGCCAGCCGAGCGAGATGAACTGGCGAGTGCGCCGGACCTCGTCCTCGAGCAACGCGTCCGCCATCGTCGTCAGCGACATCGACGAGCCGCGGGTCGCGCCGCTGACCTGCGCGGCCGATCGCTTGACCCGCTCGATCGGGCTGCGGGGCGGCGCCGGCGCGGGGTTCACCAGCCCGGGTCGATCGCCGACCGTCTCCCGGCTCTCGGTGGCGGCACGCGCAGGCCGGCCGTCATCGGTCGGAACGCGATCTGCCATCGCTACGATTGTATCGCGAAGCTTGGAGACGCCATCACGGGCCGACGCGGATCAGAGGGTACCTCGTCCCGGCCACCAGCCGAAAGTTAACACGCCTCGCCGTAACACGCCGCTCCGCGAATCACGCGCCCGGAATCGTCGAGGGATAGCACTTCGGTGACCAAGCGCCGCGCGACGCTCCGGTAGTGGATGACGATCGAGCGAACGCCGGCATAGACGCCGAGTAACTCGAACCGGATCGGCGGCTGCATCCCGAGCGCCGGTCCCCAGTACGCGCGAATCGCCGCCTTGCCGCGCAACACGCCGCTCGGCTCGTTCATCCGCTCGATGATCACCGGCGACGCCATCTCGAAGTCATCGCTGTAGTGCGCGAGGATGCGCTCGAGATCGTGCGAGTTCCACGCGGCGACCCATTCGTCTGCGAACGCGCGCGCGGTGGCCATCGGGATGACAACGGACGACATCCCCGAGTCGTAGCGCGAATCTCAGTCGTTCTGCGCGCCTTGCGCGATCCAGCGCCGCACGATGTCGCGCGTGGTGACCGCGAGCGTGACCGCCGAATCCGACGGCATCGAGTGCATGCAGTCGCCGCCGGTGCACGCTTGCTCGAACATGCACTGATCGCCGTCGAGCTTGTGCATCAGATAGCTCATCGACGGATCGCCCGGGGTCACGAAGTTCATCGAGTGCAGCTCGCCGCTCGAGATCGAGACGATCGAGGCGAACACCGTGCCCGAGTCCGACCCATTCGCGGTCGACGCGCCGAGGAACACGCTGCCGGTCGGGTTGTCCTGCGAACCGTGACACGCGCTCGTCCCGCAGTTGTCGTTGAACACCTTCATCACGTCGGCTTGGAACGACACCGTCGGCGCCATCAAGTCGGTCGACGTCGGCACCGCGTACTCGACGCACGGCCCGGCATCCGGAGTCCACACCGGCGGATCGGTGCCGCACGCGCCGGTGATCAGCGCGAGCGCGAGCGCGGGCCGAAGCATCAGGCGATGGCCCCAGAGACGACCTTGCCGAACGCGATCGCCGACTCGATGAAACCGTCGTCGATGCCGACTGCGCCGAGCACGGTCTTGCCGAACGACGCGAGCGTATCGACGGGGGCGACGTCGCCCGAGCCATCGGCTTGACCGGCGCCGCTCGACGAGTTGATCGACACCGCGCCGTAGTCGCCCGTCGTGAGGGGAGCGACGCCGCCGATGATCCCGCCCTTGAACGGCTTGCCCATCGCCAGCGACACCTGGTGATTCGGGTTGTGCTGGCGACCGTCGATGTTGCCCGGGCCGATCGTCCGGCCGAATACGTTGAGCGTCACGAAAGACACCTGGTCTTGCAGGCCGACCGCCGCCAACGACGACATCAACGATGCGATCGACGCGAACCCGGTCGTGGTCTGCGCCGCTTCGCCCGCGAGGGCGGTGTCGTTATGGTTGTCGCCGCCAAACGGAATGTGGATCGCGATCACCGGCGTGACGCTCATCTGGATCAGCGCGACCGCCGCGGTGATCTGCGATGCGACGGTGTTGTCGGCGATCGACGACAGCGCCGAGAGCAGATCTTGGCGAATGCCGCGGAGCTGCTGCTGCGAGAGCACGAGCGAGTCGATATAGGCCTTCTGTGCCTTCGTCGCGCCGCCCGAGAACGCATCGTTGATCTGCGCGAGCGTCTGATCGCGCAGGCTCTGCAGATTGGTCAGGTTCATCAGCGGACCGTCGGGATTCGTCAGCGTCGCCTTGAGTGCGAGCGGAGGGATCAGCGGCTGGGGCTGGCCTTGGAACGTCAGCCCTTCACTCGGCGTGCTCGCCCCGAGCGTGATCGGTTGCTGCTGCAAGGTGCCGAGGCACGGAGCGAGCTGCTTCGACAGCAGCGACGGCAACATCTCGTTCGGCGTCGTCGTGCCGAGCAAGCCGAGCACGTCCGGCTCCTTCGGATGGACCGGCGTGTTCGTCATGATGTGCCAGACCGCCATCCGATCGAGCACGTTCTGCGGCAGCGTCGCCCACGGCAGCGCCGCGGTCGTCGCCTGACCGCCGATCGTCAGCGGCGTCTCCGGCATCAGGACCGGATCGAGGCAGTGCGCGATGTTCTTGTCGGTGTACGTGCCCGGCGCGTTCGCGTTGAGCGGATCGCCCAAGCCCGACGTTCCGAAGATGACGTACTGCGCCTTCGACTTATCGCCGCACGTCGGGACCGTGCCATCGGCGAACGCCCGGCGGCCTCTCAGCAACACCGAGGCGGGGATGCCGGTGACGAGCGCGCGCAGGCCGATGTAGCTCGCACCGAACAGCGCCGACGACAACATAGATCTACGGTTGATCTTCATGGCGGCTCCTTACATCCCGATCCCGATAAAGGACGGCGACAGACACGCGGCGACGAACGTCGAACGCAGCGCATCGGTGGCGCTGTAGCCCTGCTGCGTCGCGGTGGTGAAGTGATCTGTGAGCGCCGTGTTGACGAGCGCGGCGCGCGGGTCCGACGAGGTCAGACCATCGACGATCGAGACGAAGTCGTTGATCGCGGCCGCTGGTTGGCTGCTCGACCACTGCTTGGCGCCCGGTTGACCAGGCGTCGGTACGCCATCGACGACCATCTGCGCGATCTGCACGCAGATGTTCTCGGCACCGCCGCGGTAGAACAGCGTCGGTTGGTTCGGCAGCACCGGGATCGTGGCGCCTCGGCCGTAGCCGTCCGACGGCATGCCGCTCACGATCTGGGCGATCGTCGAGAGCCCAGCGGTCTGATCATCCTCGTCGAGCTGACAGATGTCGACGAACCCTAGCCGGTTGTCGAGCGCGGCGCACAGATGATCGCGGCGGGTCACGGCGATGACTTCGCCGTTCGTCGCGTTGGTCTTGGTCGCCGACGCGTTCGTCGTGATCGGTGACGCCAGCAGCTCGGCGATCAGCGGACTCCATTCGAAGCCGTTGGCGAAGTCGGCGACGATCTGCTGGAACACCGGATCGGTCGGATCGCACGGCGCCGAGTTGACGTAGTAGCAAAGCTTCTCCGCCCACGCCGAAGCGACCAGCGGGTGCGACGCGAGGATGTTCGCGAAGTCATCGATCGTCGACATCGGTGCGATCACACCCTGGAACGCGAACAGGCCGGGCTGCGCCTCGAGCGTCGGATCGGTCTGGGGCACGTAGAACCACGAGTACGTGCTCGACAGGATCGAGCGCGTCGGGTCGAGCAGTTGATGGCAGCTGAAGCAGGCCGAGCCGGGCGCGGCGTGCTGCATGTCGAGGCCGGGCGTCGAGCTCGGCGTCGTGCCGTCGGTGCCGTCGATCGCCATGCCGGTCGCCACGATCAGGGTCTGGTTCGTGGTGACGCGCATCTGGTTGCTCGAGTTCGTCGGCCAGTTCGCTTGGAACGCCGGCGTGCCGAAGAAGCCGGGATGCGGCGTGCCGAGCACGAGCTCGCTCGTCGTGCGCAGCGTCGGGAGATCGTAGAAGCTCGTCGTCGACTCGCCGGCGTTCGGCGGTCGCACCGTGATCAGCTGCCATGTCGTGTAGTCGGACGGCGAGAGCTGCCAGCCGGTGCCGTCACCGTTCTTGATCCCGCAGTTGTTCGTCGTGCTCCCCGGACCCTCATGCGCCGGGATCACGCCGTACATGATGTCCCACAGGTTGTTCGAGTTCGCGTTGACCGAGACCGGGTCTTGGCCGTTGCACGTCGTGTCCGGGTACTTCAGCTTCGGTAGCTCGGGGTTGTAGAAGTGCATGTAGTGGACGGGGTCGTTCGGATCGAGGCTCTCCGCGATCGGGATCGGACCGGCCGATGCCTCGAGCGTGATCATCAGCTTCGGGTTCTGCTTCGCGAACGAGTCGGTGACCTTCGCGTTGTCATCGGCGCGATGCGTATCGAGGTACGCGTAGAGCTGCATCAGCGCCGGCGTCATCATCACTTGCTTGGTCGTGAACGCGTTCGTCAGCGGCTGACCGCCGTTCGTGATCCCGAGCACCGTGCGCGCGAAGCTCTCGCGGACGTTCTGGACGAGCAGCGGGAGCTGCGTGCCTTTGCCGATGCCGTTTGGCGGTGAGATATCGACGAAGTCGCCGACGCCGATCTGCGTCTGTTGAAACGCGAGCTCGAAGAACACCATCATCTTCTGCTGGTATTCGGGGAGCGCCATCCAGCCTTGGATCAAGCCGGTGAGCGCGGTCGGGTCCGCCGTCACCGCCGCGACCTCCGCGTCGGTCGGCGCGAGCCCGACGAGGATGTTCTTGACCTTCGCGACGTACACCGACGGCGGGTCCGGCACGAACGGCGGAGTCGTGTCGTAGGTCGGTCCTGCGCAACCGGCGAGCGACGCGCAAACAGCGAGGGTCAAGGTAGGGCCTCTCATCCGCTGCATGACCGACGTGCGCGCTTGTCGGTTAAAAGAATCTTTAGGGGTCGATCGCGTAGCTCGCATGATCGGTGCAGTCGCAAGCATCGTGCCTGCGAGATCGACCGCGCTTACCCCGTCGCAGGTACCTCGTGTTCCCGGTCGTCGCGCCGGCGGCCCGATCGAGCGACGAGCGCCGAGAACTCGCGCGTCACGACGTCGATGTCCGCCGGTGCGTCATCTCACACCGACGTTCGCGTTTAACCCTTCGACGCTCTCGCGGTTCAGCGTCACCGGCTGCGGAGACCTATGAAGCCCTTCCTTTGTTGCCTGCTAGCGGCGACCGCCGCGTGCGACGTCACCGACGATCGGCCCGAGACGCTCGCGTACATCACCGAGACGATCCTGGCTCCGAGCTGCGGCACCGCCGAGTGCCACTCGTCGATGGTCAAACAGAAGGGCTATGCGTTCGACAGCGTCGAGAATGCCCAGGACGCGATCGCGAGCCTGCCGCTCATCGATGTGTGCGCCACGCCACCGTGCGCCGGCGCAGACGCCAATTCCTACTTGCTGACCGTGATCACGACGAAGGATGTCGAGGGCGATCGCATGCCGCTCGACGAGCCGCTCGCGAACAAGGACATCGTCCTGATCGCGAATTGGATCACGGATGGCGCCGAGGGCTACACGCCGCCTTCGCCGGGACAGAACTAATGAGCCGTTTCACGCCGGCACTGGCTCTTGTAGGCGCGCTCGTCGCCGCTCAGGCGGGGACGGCGCGCGCGTATCCGCAGTTCCAGCTCAGCAAGGACCAGACCTGCACGTCGTGCCACGTCAACCCGGCCGGCGGCGAGCTGCTCGACGAGAACGGCTTCGCGACCGCCGACACGATGTCGCAATGGGGAACCGCACCCGAGTTCTTCTACAACAAGATCCCGACGCCGAGCTGGCTCGAGCTCGGTGGTGACCTGCGCGGCGCCGGCGGTTTCGATTCGGGCCCACCGCGCACCGCCGTCGTGTTTCCGATGCAGGCCGAGATCTACGCGAACGCGACGTACGAGTCGCTGTCACTGCATGTCACGGCCGGCCTCCGCGATCCGCAGTACGACAACACCACCGCGACGTTGTTCGCGTCGCGCGAGCACTGGCTGGAGTGGCGACAGCATCCGGGTCGCGACGACGGGCTCTACGTTCGCGTCGGCCGGTTCATGCCGGTGTTCGGCCTGCGCTTCGCCGAGCACCCGGACTACGACCGGCGATACGGCGGCACGCCGCTCTACGGTGAAGCGTACGGCGCCGCGGTCGAGTACGTCGATCCGAGCTGGGAAGTCCACGCGACCGGGTTCATCCACGATCCGCTGTTTCCCGATTCGGTCGAACGCGGCAATGGCGCGACGCTGTACGCCGAGGCGCGGCTGACCCAGACGACGTCGCTCGGCATCGAGGGCAAGCTCGACGTCACGTCCGACGATCGCAAGGAATACGGCGGCGTGACCGCGAAGCACTACTTCGCATCGCCGAAGATCCTGCTCGAAGGCGAGGTCGAGGTCGTGCATCAGAAGATCGACATCGGCGGCACCGATAACCAGCTCGTCGGTTACTTGCTCGGCTCGTACTTCATCGGCTCGTTCATGGTCGATCTCGGCCTCGGCGCGTACGAGCCCGACGTCAAGGTCCGCTACCTCGACATGGAGGCCGCGGATCTCAACGTCCACTGGTTCATGACGTCCCACGTCGAGCTGATCCTGACGAATCGCTTGCAGATGCTCGAGCTCGGCGAGGGCGGCAACAGCTCGGGCTACTCGCTGCTGCAGTTCCACTATCGGCTGTGACCTAGGAACCGGCCGCACCGCGACCTACGGCTAGCCATCCCACGGTAAGGTCCGTGCGCGCAACGCCGCGACGCCGGCGGGGACGAGGTCGCGTTGCGCGAAGCACGTCGTGATCTCGCCCGCTACTCCGATGCAGACCAACCCGTTCGTATCGTCGACGACGACCGACGACATCACGTCGGTGAGCGTGAACGTCGCGCGTTCGGTGGGTCCAAGCCAGTTCGGAATGCTAGCCGCCAAGAAGCATGGGCCGGTCACCGACGCGCTGCACGTGCTCTTGCCGCATGCGCGCTCGGTCTCGTACGACGCACAGCCGATGCCGATGTTGTCATCGATCGCGAACGTGGAGTAACGCTCCGCGAGGTTGTCGGCGCTGACTGCAGGCGAACCCGAGCTGCACGCGGTCATGCTCGTCGCGATCAAGAGGACAGTCCAGCGCATGGCTCATCATCCGCGTCCTGCGCGGTGGTGGCCGTGAAGCTCTTGTTAAACAGGTAGGGTCCCGAGGTATCGTCGCGCCGTGCTGCGTGCCGTCGCTGTAATCGCTCTGGCGGGCTCGTGTGGTTCGCAGAGCGAACCGCTCGCGACGAAAACCGCCGCTGCAAAGTCGCCTGCCGCACGGGCCGGCGGCCCGATCGTCGGCGAGTGTCCGGCGAGCCGCGGCGTCGCGTGTTGGACGAGCGTCGATGGGTTTCGCTCGCTACAGCCGCTACCGATCGGCAATCCGCTGCGCGCGGTCCACGTCATGCCCGATGGCGACGCCTGGATCGTCGGCGACGACGCCACGTTGTTGCGAATCGCGCACGGCGACAACCAGGTCACGCGGATCACCGTGCCGGACGTGCCGACGGTGGCCGCGACACTCGACGCGGTCGAGAGCGGCACGTCGAAGGACTTCCCGGGAAGCGAGCTGATGAAGCTCGACTTCAAGGCGATCGTGGCCACCGGCCCGAACGACGTGTGGATCGCGGAGGGCGACCGCAGGGTCGTGCACTGGGACGGAGCGGCGTGGCGCCACTTCGCGCTCGACGGCTTTGGTGCGGGCGGCGACAAGCTGATGCTCGCGGCGAACGGTACGTTGTGGTCGATCGGGCACATCGTGATCTTCGGCGATACCCAACAGCCGACGCTCGTCGATCCGCAGCAGGACACGCCGACGCGAGGGCCTACGATCCCGAACACCGACTCGATCGCCGCGATCGCGCGCAATGGCGACGAGGTGTGGGTCGCGAGCGATAACGGCTCGGTGCTTCGCAGCCGCGCGGGTGCCGCGTTCCAGCCCGTGGCGATCGCGCACGACCCGGGGTCGCTACGCTCGATGTGGCTCGATCCGAACGGCGGCGCCGGATTCCTGATCATCGGGGGCGAGCTGTTCGAGGGTGCGGGTGACCGCTGGAAGCCAGTCGCGAAGCTGGCGAATGATGCGAACGTCGTGTCCGCGGCGCCGGGAGGTGACCCTGCGTGGATCGTCGGCGAGCACGCCTGGCGCTACACGCACGGCGCGCTGAGTGAAGTCCCGATCGACGGGCTCACACCGGGCGATCACACCGTGCTCTCATTCGGTGCCGATCGGTTCGAGGCGGTCGACGTGGGCGCGGCGGATGACGTGTGGATCGTCGGTCGAGCCGGGATGATCCTCCACTACGACGGCAAGTCGTTGGTCGAGCTGGCACCGCGGGCGAGTGAGGAGAGCGCGATCGGCGTGGTGTGGACCGGCGACGACACTTGGCTCGCCGGGTTCGCAGACGGGATGCTCGTCTCCGGCAACCTGCGTGGCGGCATCGTCGGCCACGAGCGCGGTCCGCTTCGCGATCCCAAGGCGATGGCGCGGACGGTCTCGGGCGACGTGATCCTCGCGGGCTGCCACACCGAGATGTTCGCGCGCGGCGGCGATGGCGAGTGGAAGAAGCTGCCCGAGCTCGATGCGTGCGTCGCGGCGGTCGGCGGCGCCGATCGCGAACATCTGTGGGCGGTCGGTTCGGCGGATCTCGTCGACGGCAAGGCGTGGCGACTCGAGCATGGCCATTGGCACGCGGTGCCGACCGGGATGGGCGAGAACGACAGCCTGCGCGACGTCGCGGTCGCGAGCAACGGCGACGTCTGGGTGGTCGGCGATGGCGCGGTATTCGTCGCGCGCAAGGGAGGCGCGCTCGTTCGGATCCAGAGTCACAAGACCGACGACTATCGCGGCTTGTCGATCCGCTCCCCGGACGACGTGTGGATCGCGACGAACGCGAACGACCTCGGCTCGGCTGGAACGCTGCTCCACTGGGATGGCAAGACGTTCGAACGCTTCGATCACGTCACCGCGAACTACCTCGATGCCGTCGTCGCGTTGCCCGGTGGTGCGGTCTACGCGGTCGGGCTCGGCGGCGTCGCGGCATACAGCGCCGACGGCAAGACGTTCCGCGCGATGCAGACCGACAGCACGGCGTCGCTCACCCACCTGATCGCGAACGCCGCCGGCACGGCCATCGTCGTCGGCGATTACGGCACGATCATGCAGCGAGGACCGTGACGTGGCGCGCACGATGTGCAACCGGTGCCGGCGGCCGGAGACCGTGTGTTACTGCGCGGCGCTGCCTCGGCTCGAGACGACGACGCGGATCGTGATCCTGCAACATCCGCGCGAGCGCGACATGCCGATCGGCACGGCGCGGATGACGATGTTGAGCGTCGCGAACGCGTCGCTGCGCGTCGGCATGACGTGGACGCGCGACGAGCTTGGCGACGTGCTCGATGATCCGGCGCGACCTGCGATCTTGCTCGCGCCCGGCCCCGACGCGCGCGACATCCTCCGCGATCCGCCGGCCGGGCCGGTCACGCTGATCGTCGTCGACGGCACGTGGGCACAGGCGCGCAGCCTGCTCAATCGCAACCCGTTGCTCCAGACGTTGCCGCGCTACGCGTTCACGGCGCCCGAACCGTCGCGGTATCGGATCCGGCGCGAGCCGAAGCCGGAGTACGTCTCGACGATCGAAGCGGTGATGCACGTGCTCGGCGCGCTAGAAGGCGATCCCGAGATCGCGCGTGCGTTGCTCGATCCGCTCGATGCGATGGTCGATGCGCAGCTGCATTGCCAGGCGATCGCGCCGCGACGGTCGTCGTATCGCCGGCCGCGCGGACCGAAACCGCCGGCGCCGTCGCGCGTGCCGCGCGCGATCGCGAGCCGGTTCGGCGATGTGGTGTGCGTCGTCGGCGAGGCGAACGCGTGGGCGTACACGCGCGGCAAGCCCCGGCTCGACGGAACCGCACCGCCATTCGGCGGTGCTGCCGGCCGGGTGCGGGCCCCGGCCGTCGGCGAGCTCGTCCATTGGGTCGCGCACCGCCCGAGCACGGGCGAGACGTTCGAGCGCGTGATGGCTCCCGCCGGCGAGCTGTCGCCGAATACGCCGTTTCATATCGAGCTCGACGAGGCGCGACTGCGCGCCGGAAGTGCACGCGCGGACATGGTCAGCGAGTTCTCGCGGTTCTTGCGCCCGCGTGACGTCGTGTGCGCGTGGGGCCACTACCCGCATGCGTTGTTCATCGCGAACGGTGGCGCGCCGTTCGCCGAGCCGCTCGATCTCCGCGCGGCGGCGCAACGCATCGCGAACCGCAAGATCGGCACGCTCGAGGCGTTCGCCGCGACGCTGGCGGCAACGCCGCCCGCGCCGATCGCGCTCGGTCGCGCCGGCCGCCGGCTCGCGATGCTCGTCGAGATCGTGCGCGATTGGCATCGCGCCGCGTCTACGTGAGCTTGCGCGCCTTCGCTGCGCGTCGCCGCGAGATCTCGACGCCGACTGCTGCAAGCCCTCGCGCGTTCGCGACCGCGAGCACGCTGCCGACGCCGCAGAATGGATCGACGATCGTCGTGGCGCCGATCGACGCCGCGAACCCGACCGCGGCCTCGCACGCCGCCGCGCCCATCGCGCGCGACCAACTCATCGCGCCGAGCGAGGGCAAGACGTCGGGTGTCGAGGCACCCGGTGCGAGCCGCCGCGCGCGACTGACGCACAGGCAGTGCGCGTAGGCCGGACGGCCGAACGTCGTCGTGCCCGGTGGCACGCGACACACGACCTTGTGCCACAGGAGATGAGAGCCCGCCGCTTCCGCGCCGACGAGCACGAGATGGCCCTTGTCGATCCACCGACCGTCGTGCTTGACGTCGGTCTGATAGAAGATCGCGACCGTATCGTCGGCGACGGCGCGGCACGCGAGCGCGACGGTGTCGACGAACCACGCGCGCCACCCGGCGACACCGAGCGCAGGCAGCTCGCTGTGATCCGGCAGCGACGTGATGATCGCGTGATCGGCCGGCAATCGATCCGCGAGAAACGCGATGCCGTCGCCGTGGTGGACCGTCCTCATCGCACGCTGCGGCGAGTCTACTTCCGAGTCCAGGTAAGCCTCATACACACCTGTACGACACCATGGCGCTCGTTGTCTCGATCGCGTGCGCGTGAGATCGTGATCGATGTGGGACCACGAACGAAGCTCGCGATGGCGCTGCTGCTTTCGTTCGCCGGCTGCATTCGCCCCGATCTCGTCGCGTGCGGCGATCTCAGCTGCCCGCGCGGCTCGATGTGCGTGAACGACAGCTTGTGCGCAGCGCCCGATCAAGTCGCGGCGTGCGACGGCGTGGCCGATGGCACGATCTGCCACGCATCGAGCGGCGACGGCAACTGCTCGCAGGGCGTGTGCGCGCCGAGTGTGTGCGGCGACGGGATGGTCACCGGGCTCGAGCAATGCGACGGCGACACCATCCCGGTGGGTTGTACCGATCTCGGCTACTACACCGGCACCGTCGCGTGCACGAAGTACTGTTCGGTCGATCGCTCGGGCTGCAGCGGCCGATGTGGTGACGGGATCGTGCAGGCCAACGAAGGCGAGCTGTGCGACAGCAGCCCTCCCGCCGGATCGTGCATGGACTACGGCGAGGATGTCGGCGAGCTCGCGTGCAGCGCGGGCTGTGGCATCGGACTCGCCGATTGCGGGCGACTCGATTGGTTCCCGACGAAGTCGATCGAGACCACGACGATCGCGATCGCCGGTGCGCATGGCTGGCTCGCCTACGTCGACACCGCGGGCCACGCCTATGCCGTCTACGATCATCACGCGATCGAGCATGACGGTACGTTCGCCGCGGTCGCGGTCGCAGATAGCTCGATCTGGGCGATCGGCCCGACGACGGTCGCCCAATGGACCCCCGCGACCGGCTGGATCGACAGCGCTGCACCGTGGCCCGCGACGAGCACGGTCGGCAGCGCCTGGGCATCGGACGCGCTCGGCTTGTGGGTCTCGCTCGGAGGTGTCGTGCCGGTGTGGCAGCTCGCAAACGGCACGTGGTCGATGGTCACCGGGCCGTGGGGCCAGTCGGTGACGTTCGAGAACACGCGCTCGGTCGTGATGATCTCCGCCGACCAGGGGCTCGCGCAATTCGACGGTACGTCGTGGACCGCGTACGACGGCCCGACGGGCACGGATTCGGTGGCCGAGGACGATCTCGGTCGGCTGTGGGCGATCTCGGGCACGGTGCAAGGTACGCCGATGCCAACTCCACCAGCAGGTACGACGCTGTCGCTGCGCACGAACGGTGTCTGGGCGGACGCCGGGATCGGCTTCTACGGCTACATCGCGGTCGCGCCGAGCGAAGGCGGCATGTTCATATCGGGATTCGGCATCCAGCTCGAAGGCGTCGGCCAAATCCCGACGGTCGTGTCTGCACTCGTCTCGGTCGGGCAGGCGCCGTTCTCGATCAGCTGGTCGGGTGGGCCGCAGGATTTTCCGGGGCTCGCCAGCGACGGAGTGTCGCCGTTTGCGATCGAGGCTGCTGCTCCGATTCAAACGCTGGACGGCCAGTGGGTCGGCTTGGGCTCTCCGTACGAGATCGCGTTCGGGCACGCGCACGGTGGCCGGCTAGTGGTCAGCTACGCTTCCGGCAATGCCGTCGATGCACTCGACGAACACGGCAACCTCGACCCGATCACGCTGCCCGACGGCGTCGCGGGTTGCTCGCTCGTCGCGGTCTCGCTCAGCGGCAGGCTGTATTGCTACGACGGTGCGAGCCTGTGGGAAGGCGCCGTCTCCCAGGCCCTCGCATCGGCGAATGCGATGTGGGTCGCAGGAGACGACAGCGCGGTGGCCGTCGGCGGGAATGACTTGTTTGCTTCGCGCACGAGCGCGGGCTGGAACGTCAGCGCGCCAGCGATGTCGTTCTCGGCGATCGGCGGCAGCGCGTACGATGATCTCTACGCGATCGCGACCGCCGACGGTGGCACGCCCGCGCTGTGGCACTTCGACGGCACGGCGTGGACCGCGGTGACGTCCGGCGACGCGGGACTATCACAGCTCGTGGTCGGCGCGACGCGGGTCTACGCGCTCGATGCGAGCGGCCTGATGGCGTTCGATCGTGCGACCGGCACCGTGAGTCATCCGACGTTGCCATTCGCGTTCTCGCAGATCACCGGCGACAGCGGCGACGAGCTATTCGCGATCGCGAACACCGCCTCGCCCTCGAGCCTGTGGCACTACGACGGCACGTATGCGTCGCCGATGCGCGCCGCGGATACGGTCAACGGGATCTACGCGTTCGGAGATCAACTCGTGATGTTCACCAACACTCCGATTCACGATGGGCCGCCGAACCTGGTCGCGCTGTATCGCCTTGCGCGAACCGCTAGCTGGTGACCACGCTGCCTTACGACCGACCGGACTGGTCGCGCTCGAGCTCGGCGAGCCGCCGTTGCGCAGGCCGCCACCGCCAGGCGATGTTGAGTGCGAAGCCGAGGTTCGCCGTGCTTATCGCGTAGAGCCGGAGCTCGAGGTGCGTCGCTCCAAGCACGAAACCGATCAGGTAGCCGATCGCCGCGAACGCGAGATAACGATCGACCATGATCGCGGCAGTCGACGCGACCACGAACCATAGAAATATCATCAGCACCTGGACGATCGATGCTTGGAGCCCGAGGGCCCATCCGCCGAGCGCCAGCGCGCCCTGTGCGACAAACATGAACCCGACGGTCATGAACGTCTTGCGATCGACCGACGTCATCGGAACCGGGCCTCGCGCTCGCCACCCCGCCGCGGCCGTCACGACGACGAGGAACACCCCCGCCCAGATGACTTGGTCTGCGTGCGTTTCGATCGCGTTCCCGGAGAACATCGCGCGCACGAGTGGTGCGAGCCAGAAGAAGCCGCCGAGCACGATCCCGGTGATCCAGCGTACCCGGCTGTTCTTGAGCGGATCTAGATCCTCGCGTATGTGCTCGAGGGCGTGGCGTCGCGTGATCGCCGCCGCTTCAGCAGCTTGCGCGCGCTCGAGCACGAGCGCCGGCGGTTCGGATAGCTCGTTCAGCAACCGGAGCGCGGCGCTGGGCTGGTCGTGTGCGAGCTCGAACTCGGCGACGGCACAGGTCGCACGCATCAACCCGGAACGCGCTTCGGCATTGTCGCGCCACACCGCGAGCGCCTCGTGGAAGCCGAACCTGCAGATCGCGAGCTGGCGATAGAGCTCCTCGCGATCACCATCGCCAGCGGTCTTGACCGCGGCGAGCAGCGCATCGACTTGTTCGCCAGCACGCGCCGCGAGCTGCGCCGACCCGCGATGCTCGAGATAATGCTGGAGCGCGAGCTGCATCGCATCGATCGAATCGAACCGTTTGTTCGGGTCGGAGTCCATCGCACGCATGCATATCTGTGCGAGCTCTCCGGGTGCATCGGCGGGTAGGGCCGGCGTCGAGCTCACGATGCTCGCGATCGTCGCGTAGACGTCGGAGCCCGTGTGCGGCGGTCGGCCTGCGAGCAGCTCGAATAACACCGCGCCTGCGAGATAGACGTCGGTGCGTTCCGAGATCGGCGTGCCGTCGCGACCCAACATCTCGGGCGCCATGTAGCAAGGCGTGCCGGCGAGCTCCCAGGTAGATCCGAGCCTCGGGAAGCGGCCGGTGTCGTCCTCGCGCAAGCTCACCGCGATGCCCCAGTCGAGCAGGTAGACCTCGCCGAAGCTTCCGATCATGACGTTGCTCGGCTTGAGATCGCGATGGACGAAACCGCGGCTGTGAGCGAAGCGCAGCGCGTTCATCACTTGATGCAAGATCTCGACGTTCCGTGCGAGCACATCGGTCGTGCCGAACCGACTGCGAATCTCGGCCGGGTCACCGAGCAGCGTGCTCCATTCGACGCCATCGATCCGCTTGAGGATCAATACCGGCAGGCCGGCGTCGTCGGTGCCGAGGTGATGGATCGGTACGATGTTGGGGTGCTCGAGCGCGCCGGTGACCCATGCCTCGCGCAGTAACTCGTCGGCAGCGCCGGCTGCGCGGCCCGCCTTGACGGTCTTGACCGCGACCATTCGGCCGAGCGCGACTTGCTCCGCTTCGCGCACGACGCCCATCCCACCCTCGCCGATCACGCGACCGGTACGCAGCTCGACTGCTCGTCCACTCGCGATCACCTGCGCGAGCAACGCCTTGGCTTGCTCACCTTGCTCGTGCGCCGGCACGATCGTCTGCTCCGGCAGGGTCTCGCTCACGATCAGCTTGCTGCGCAGAGTGTCGAGCCACCCGTCGAGCCCATCGTCGCGTTTGGTCACTCCCCCTACGGTACACCGACATCGAGATCGCGGCCGATGACGCGGTGCCGTACAGCGAGGTCGTCAAGGTGATCGACGAAGCTGCGAAGGACGGCTTCGTCGACTGGCGATTGACGACGCCGGCTCGACTCGCGGCGCGACCCTCGCTCTAATAAACAGCGAAGCGCTCGTATAGGATGGCGGCATGCGGATCGCTATCGTCTTCGCGGCGTGCGCTGTCATGACCCCCGCGACATCGGCGGCGGACGTCCCGACGAAGCTCGCCGGGAAGCCGACCGCCTTGCTCGGCGATCACGTCGAGGTCGCGCTGCCGGTTGGCATGAAGCTCGAAGCGCGTGGCCATAGCATCATGGCCGCCGACCAAGCCGGCGAAGATGAGACGCGCGCCGTGCTCGACGACGGTAGCGCTCGCCTCGTGATGATGGCGTACGAGCTCTACGCGACGACCGGCCCCGACTTCAGAGCCGCGGCGATCGCCGATGCGAAGGCGCAGCTGCCGAACGCCATGGTCGAAGCGGTCGCGCTCGCCAAGCCGCTCGCCGGCTTTGCCGCGGCTCCGCCGACGAAGGGCGACCAGGACGCGAACCTCATCTATATGATGTGGCTCGGCAACGCCGATGCGACGGTGCAGGTGCTCGCGTTCTATCTCAACCCGGCCGGGGCGAAGGCGACCGGCAAGTGGCTCGCGCTCGCGAAGAAGATCGCGGCGACCGCGGTCGCGGGCAAGCGCGTGCTCGCGACGAAAGCCGGCGACCGCGCGTTGGGGGACCTCGTGGTCGCGCTTCCCGACGGTTGGGCGGTCACGCCGCAGCCCGGGCCAGACTTCATCGTGTTCCACCTGCGCAAGACCGCCGTGCTCGGTACGTCGCCCCCCCGCTGCGGCGTCTACGTCGGCGGCTTCGCGTCGTATCAGTATTCGCAGAATGGAATCGAGGCAGCTCACGTCAAGAAGCTGGCCGGCAAGCTGATGGGCGCGAAGGTCGACTGGTATGTCTGGACCGCGAATGGGAGCTCGACGACCGAGGCGATGACGAAGGGCTTGAACGGCGAGACCGTGCACGTGTTCTGCTCGGCATCGGCCGAGGGCGAGCTCGCCGATCTGCGCAAGCTCGCCGAGACGCTGCGCCACAAGTGACCGCCATGAAGCTGCTCGTCACGCCCGCCGCAATCCAGTTCACGTCCGAGCTCGCAGCATCGGGTCATCACGTCATGACCTGGGACTTCGCCGCGCCGGATCCGCAGGCACACCTCGTCATCGTGTCCGGCCTCGACGAGATCGGTCGCGGCGCGGCGGCCGGCGTCCACCTGCTCGCGATTGTCGAGCCGGCCGAGATCGCGGACCTCGCATCACGCCCGAGTCGGGTCGCCGACTTCGCGGTCACACCGCTGCGACCGAGCGAGCTCACGGCGCGCGTCGGCCGGATCTGCGCGCTGCCTTCGCTGCCGAAACAACAGATGAGCGAGCTCATGGCGCTCGCGGTCGAGAGCACGAGCGATGTCGTCGAGATCTCGACGCCCGCGGCTGTGCTTCAGTACGTCAACCCCGCGTACGAGACGTCGCTCGGATTCGCCCCCGTCGAAGCGATCGGCAAGACACCGGCGCAGCTCGTGCGCAGCGACGCGCATTCCCCGGAGTTCTTTCGCGAGCTCGATCGGACGTTGCAAGCCGGCACGCCGTGGTCGGGCACGCTGATCTCGAAGGCGCGTAACGGCCGGATGGTCCACTTCGACACGACGATCACGCCGATCAGCGACGCGAACGCACGCATGACCCATCACATCGCGATCAAGCGCGATATCACCGACGAGATCGAGCGGCGCGCGGCACTCGATGCCTCGAATCGCGAGCTCGAAGCGCTCCGGCTCGATCAGGCCGTGTCGCGCGCGAAGCACGAGGAGGAGATCGCGATCGCGACCCACGTCCAGACGTCGATCCTGCCGCGGCTGTTCGATCTACCCGGGTTCGTGGTCTCGGCGGCGATGATCCCGGCGACTCAGATCGGCGGCGACTACTACGATCTCCACGTAACGCCCGACGCGGCGTGGCTCGCGATCGGCGACGTCTCGGGGCACGGCCTCGATGCCGGCCTCGTGATGATGATGATGCAGAGCGCGATGGCCGCGATCGTGCGCGTCGATCCGAACGCCCGCCCGTGCGAGATGGTCGGGGCGCTCAACGACGTGCTGTTCGATAACATCCGCCGCCGGCTCGGCACGCGCGAGCACGTGACGTTCACGCTGTTGCGCTTGTCGCCCGACGGCGGCGTGACCTACGCGGGTGCGCACGAAGACATCTTGTTGTGGCGCGCGAAGACCCGGCGGTTCGAGAGCATGCCCACGCCGGGTGTGTGGCTCGGCGCCCGATCGGGGATCGGCGACGTCACGATCGACTCGGCGTTCCAGCTCGAGCACGACGATGTCGTCGTGCTCTATACCGACGGCGTGATCGAGGCGCGCGACGCCGCAGGCCGACAGCTCGATCTCGACGGCCTGCGCGGAATGGTCGAGAAGGTCGTCGACCAACCGGTCGAGGCCATTCGCGATCACGTCATCGCCGGAACGCGGGCGTGGATGGCCGAACAGCTCGACGACATCTCGGTCGTCGTCTTGCGTCGAGATTAGGGCGACGCGGCGAGCGCGGCCTCGCACTCGGCCGCTAGCACGCCCGCGCCGAGCTTCGGGTCGGCCGCGGCGGCATGGTGCAGCGAGTCGAGGGCGCGGCGCAGCGCGGCTCTTCGGGTCGCGCCGTCGGTCGTGCGCGCGACATAGTCCTTGTCGAGAATGCCGCGATCGTAGAGCGCGAGTCCGCGGGTCGGCGCGAGCGCGATCGCTCGTGCGTAGGCGGCGTCGGCGTCGGCGAGCTTGCCTTGGCCTCGCAACGCGATGCCGAGCGCGACGAGCACGTCGTAGCTCGGGTGCGTGATCGGCGAGAGCTGGGCGATCGCATCACCGAACCGATCGACTGCGAGCAGGGCCAGGGCGAGATCGAGGCGAGCCTCGTCCGGCGCTCCACGTAGCGCGACCGCGGCCCCGAGCCGGTCGAGCGCGAATGGCCATGCGCCCCGCTGGATCGCGCGCACGCCGAGCGCGAGATCGAGCGCGAGCGAGTCGACCTGTTCGTTCTCGGCTTGATGCAGGTCGTAGTCGGCGAGCGCCGGTCGACCCAGATCGCGGATCGCTGCAACCACGAACGCTGACGCCAGCTCGCTCATCCGCGCGAGCCCGAGCTGAGCCTCGGCTTCGCGCTCGATCGCCCGGTCGCCGTGTGCCCGATCGAACAACGCGATCGCGAGCCCGAGGTGGGCGCTGTCGACGTCGCCGTGCGCGAGCAGCTCGCGCCAGGTTTGCTCCGCGGCCGCGCCATGGCCCGCGTGCCATTCGAGCGCACCGAGGTTCGATAGCGACCGCGGATCGCCGGCTCGCTGATACGCCGCGCGCGCTTCGTCGACGAGGTCGCAGCGCTGATAGCTGAGTCCGACCATGTACGGCGCCATCACCGACGTGCGCGCGAGCGCCGCGAACCGATCCGCGGATCGCCGACACGTCGTGGCGTTCCAGCCCGCGCGGTCTCTCGCTTCGAATTCCGCGACGGCGGCGCGCAGCGCGTCGGGGTCGTGGTCCGCCACGCTCACCGGGCCCGAGCTCGGGTCGGGCCAGACCGTCACCGGATCGGGTCGCAGCTCGTCGTCCGCGGCGAAGTGCGTTGGATCGAGCGTCGCGCGCTCGCGCTGGCACAGCTGTGACCAGTCGTCGTGGATCGCGAGCTCGCTCGCCTTCGCGACGCACGTCGTGTACAGCTCGAGCGCGCGAGCCGGCGATCGTGCGAGCCCGGCGAGTCGCGCTGATGCCGCGACCACCGCCTCCGGGTCCGCCGTCGCGACCACCGCCTCGTACTCGCGCTCGGCTCTCGCATCGTCGTGAGCCTCGCGCTCGAGATCGGCCGACGCGAGCTGCGCCATCGCGTGCAGGTGCCGGGTCGGCGCTTGGGGCGACGGAATGTCCTCGAACGCGCGGTTCGCGCTGGCGAGCGCGCTCGATGCCTCCGTGACGAGCTTCGCGTCGCGTTTGACGGCCGCGCTCGGACGGCCGACCTGGTTGCGTGCCGGCGGTGCGACGCACAGCCCGTCGATCGGCTTGACCGGGCACGCCTTGCGCCACAACAAGATCCCGAGCTCGGCGTACGCGTCGACGCGCCGGTCCAAGCCGCCGCGCGTGCCATACGTCTTCAGGTAGTCGCGCAGGCGCTTGATGGCATCGTCCGGGCCGCGCCGCTCGTAGATCGGAGTGAGCGACAACGTCAGCGCAGCGGCCGTGTCCTGGTCCCGGAGACTGAAGTTCCGCGAGAACTGCCTGACGTCCTCGATCACCTTCGCGTCCTCGCCGAGAGCCTGCCGCAAGTAGCTCGCGTCGCTGCTGGCCATACGCGCGTCGGCCTCGCCAGCGTACTTGGTCGCATACGTCTCCAGCCAACTCGCCGCCTCGTCGAGCTTGCCCACCTGCGCGGCGACCCGCGCGGCGCGCACCATCGCCTTTGCTGCCAGCCGCGATCGCGGAAACCGGGCGATCACGGTGCGAAACGCAGCGGTCGCCGCATCGGGGCTTCGACCCTGTTCGAAGCAGACGCCGGCGTTGAACTCGGCCTCGTCGGCGCCGTCGCGCGCGGTCGGCGCGAGCCGGTACAGCTCGAGGAACGCGTTGCCACACGCGACAAACAGCGCGGGAGCGCGCGCATCGGTCGCCGCGCGATCTGCTTGCTCGGCGTGCAGCCGTGCGTCTTGCAACGGGTCCGCGCGCGCTGCACCCACCGTGCAACAGATCACCGCCGCGATCGTTCCCCTCGTCATGCCGCTTCGACAACGGGCGCCCCGATCGGTTGCGTCAAAGGTGGTTGCAGGCCCGCTCGTGGTTCACGCCCGCGATCGGCTAACCTTCGACGCGTGTACGCCCGAGTAGCGCTCGCCGTCGCCTTGACCGGATGTGCGTCGTGGCTCCCTGCGCCGGCGCCGGTTCACACGCTCGCGAGTCGCGCGTATCCCGACAAGCAAGCGCGTTGCCTGCTCGTGTTGTTACCCGGGATGGGCGACTCCGACGCCGACTTTCGCGACCACGGGTTCATCGATGCGATTCGCGCGCGCAAGCTCTCGGTCGACACGATCAGCGCGAACCTGACACTCGGCTATTACGCGCGCCGGACGCTGTTCGAGCGGATCGAGACCGACATCCTCGTGCCGGCCCGCGCGGCGGGCTACAGCCAGATCTGGTTCGGTGGAGTGTCGATGGGCGGGCTCGGCTCGGCGCTCGTCGCGGAGCGTCACGCGCGCGAGCTCGCCGGCGTGATCCTGATCGCGCCGTACCTCGGCGACGACGACCTGCTGACCGAGATCGCCCGCGCCGGGGGGCTCGCCCACTGGCAACCGCCCGCGACGATCCCGAACAACGACGACCAGCGGGAGCTCTGGCGCTGGCTGAAGGACGTGACCGAGCACCCCGACACCGGGCCGCCGATCTATCTCGCCGCAGGCGATCAGGACAAGCTCGCGCTCGCTCATCATCTGCTCGCCACGCAATTGCCGAAGCAGCGCGTGTTCCACACCCGTGGCAACCACGACTGGGGCCCATGGTCGGTGCTGTGGGCCGACTTTCTCGATCACTCCGACTTCCGGACGCGCTGCGCCGAGCCGTCACGTCGTCCCTAGTTCGCGATGCGAGCGAGCGCGCGATGTTACAAATCCTCGACTCTCACGCTCGGCATCCTCCATGCAAACTAGCTCGCTCATGCGATTGCTGCGTGGCCATCTAGATGTTCGTCCACGGTCCGTTCGAGCGTGGGGTGACGTATGAGCGCCGGGCCTGGCGCTGGCACGGCGCGAATCCGTATGGACACGAAGCAGGCGCTGTTCTTCGTCGCGTACTGCGTCGTCCTGGCAGCCGTGGGCATCGTTCTGTTGATGAACTCGACCGCGCAGGTTGTCGGCGTAGTCCTACTCGTCTGCAGCGCCCTCGTCTTCTATGTCAAGGTGCTGTCGGGTTCGGGCAGCGCTCCGTGCACGAGTTGCGGAGCTGCGCTCGGCGACCTGCAGAGGCGTAAGCGGAACCCGTCGATCCTGTGCACGTCGTGCCTCGCGTTCCACGAGGGTGAGGCCGGCAAGTTGTGGGCCGTGGAGCCCGATAAGATCGCGAAGACCCCGCTGTTTCCCGTCCGCATGCCCGAGCAGATCACCTGGCCGGCCGGTTGTGTCGTGTGCGGGACCGCGGCCACTCGCCACCTTGTCGCGAAGAAGTTGCGAGTCAACGTCGGCAAGTCGCTGTCGAAGACCGCGGGCTTATCGTCCGTCGCGGCGGCGGTGGGAGGCACGGCGGTTGCCGTGTCCACGACCGAGACCTCGCTCTCGGTGCCGCACTGCAACGATCACGACGATGGGGCGAGCCTGCAGGAGAGCGTCGACGGACGTGCGATCGATATCGTGTTCCGCTCGTTGCCGTACCAGCGGCTGTTTTGCGAGACCAACTCGATGGTCTCGGTGCCGCTCAACCACTACACGCGCTCGACCGGTCAACTGGCCCGGTTGTTCAAGAAGGCCTAGGCAACTCGAGGCGAGCTGCAACAGGTGCAGCCCTGTTGCGTTGCACCGGGTGTTGCGTTGCACCTGCAGGCCGCTCGAGCTCCGCTACTTTGCCTTGGCGAGCGGACAGCCGAACCGGGTCACGCGCAGCGCGCCGAACACCGCGACCCCTTTGTTGGTCTCATCGGCCGCCCCGACCGTCGCTCCGTCTTCGCGCGCGCTTCCGAGGTGCGCGGTGCACTGCGCTTCGATCTCGATCTTGCCCATTACCGTGACGTTCGCGCGGAAGCAGTACCAGCCGTTCGGGTTCTCGAGCTTGATCGTGGTCTTGCCCATGACGTTCACCGCGGGCTTCACCATGATGAGCGCTGGCTTTGCGGTCGGCTTGTCGTTGTCGCTATTGCCCGACGATCCGATGCCGAACACTTTGACGCCGGTACCGAGGACCGAGGCCGCGTGTGTGCCCTTCTTGAACGGCGAGTCTTTGCCCCACGAAGCGATGCACTGGTCGATCGAGTCCTGATCGTCGGCGAAGCCGGTGCTCGAGAACAGCATGATGGCGATGGCTACAAAGATGGCTCGGTTCATCGTGGCTCCTGGTTGCGATGGCCATTCATAGATCATCGCAGTGCCGGCGGCGAGGGGTCTTTCGCGGCCCGAACCGGCGGAACCGTGCTACCGGCGATCGTGCGCTAACGATCGCGAGCGAGCTGCGAGAACAGATCGCGCACCGCCGGGGCGACGTCGGCGACCTCGGCCGGGCCACCGCCGTAGCGACGGACGATCGCGACGAGCTCGTCGCCGAACCGGGCGATGCGGTTCGGGCCCAAGCCCGGAATCCGCGCGAGCGCGGCGAGCGAGTCCGGTCGATCGCGATCGATCGCGAGGATCACGCTGCGCTGAAACACCATATACGCTTTCCACCGGAGCTCGCGGGCCATCCGATTGCGAAAGCGATCGAGCTCGACCGTGATGCTGCTCGTTCGCGATCCGTTCCGGCCGCGCCGCGCATGCGTGGTGCGCGGTGCGCGCGACTTCGCCGCGGAGGGCAGGGTGACGGTCGGATACTTCCGCCCGCGCCGCACGAGCCGTCGCTCGCGAATCAGCGACTCGATCGTCGCGGCGATGTCCGCCTCGGAGCACGCGGCGAGCGCGCCGTGTTGCGCGAGCCGATCGAGCCCGTTCACGACGACCGGCTTGGCCTGGCTGCCGCGCAGCGCCTTCGCGAGCGTTCCTCTGCCGACCGCGCGGCCGTGCGCCGCGAGCGCGGCGACGATGATCTGCTGCTCCGCGGAGCCGAGCGCGGATCCGGGCGGCTCGGTCGCGGGTATCGACTCCGCCGTGGGATCGCGACAGGCATCGCAGCGCTCGCAGGCCGGCTGGTCGTCGCTGCCCATGAAGTGCGCGCACAGCACGCGCTGGCGACAGGTCCACGTCGTCGCATAGGTCGCGACGGCGTGCAGCGACTCTTCGAGCAGCGCGAGGCGCTTGCCGGTCGCGCCATGCTGCACGATCCGGCGTTGCGTCATCAGATCGCCCGCGCCGAACAGCAACAGGCAATGCGCCGGCGCGCCGTCGCGGCCCGCTCGCCCGGCCTCTTGGTAGTACGCCTCGAGGCTGCCGGGCGCCCCGAAGTGCACGATGACGCGCACGTCGGGATAGTCGACGCCCATCCCGAACGCGTTGGTCGCGACGAGCACACGCACGCGTCCGAGCGAGAACCCCGACTGTGCACGCTCCCTCGCGAGCGCGGTGCGTCCGGCGTGATAGTGGCCGGCCGCGAAGCCGGCGCCCTTCAACGACGCGGCGACCTCCTCGGCTTTCTTGCGCGTGCTGCAGTACACGATGCCGCGGCCCGCACCGGTGCGGCTGCGTAGCCCCGCGCGGTCGAGCGCGTCGATCGTCGCCGCGAGGCGCGGGTGATCGCCTCCCGCTTTCTGTCCGAGCCGCGCGACCTCGAACGAGAGGTTCGGCCGGCGAAAGTCCCCGCGGATCTCGGCCGGTGTGCGCAGCTCGAGCGCGCTCGCGATCTCGGCGAGCACGCGAGGCGTCGCGGTCGCGGTGAGCGCGATCATCGGCACGTTCGCCACCGCGCGCAGCTCGGCGAGCCGCATGTACTCGGGCCGAAAGTCGTGTCCCCACTGGCTCACGCAGTGCGCTTCGTCGATCGCGATCATCGCGATCCGCGCGCGGCCGAGCAGGCGCTTGAACCCATCGAGCACGGCGCGCTCGGGCGAGACGTAGAGCAGCGCGAGCTCGCCGCGGACCAACCGCGCGATCGTTTCGGCGCGAGCCGAGTCCTCGCACTGGCTATGCAGCGCCGCGACCGCGACGCCGCGGCCCGCGAGCGCGCTCACTTGATCGTTCATCAACGCGATCAGCGGCGAGATCACGATCGTCGTGCCCTCGCCGCGGCGCGCGCGCACGATCGCGGGCACCTGGTAGCACAGGGACTTGCCGGCGCCGGTCGGCAGCAGGACGAGCGCGTCGCGGTCCGCGAGCAGCGCGTCGATCGCTTCGCCCTGGCCGTGGCGAAACGCGTCGTGGCCGAACACGTCGCGCAGGACCTCGAGCGCGCTCATCTCCACCCGGTAGCATGAGGCTCTGTCAGTCGGCAGGCGATCGAGCGAACGGGCGACCACGGAAATCTGAAAGCCGCCGCAGAGAAGTGAGGTTCAGCGCGCGCCGCCGACCCGAACCGCGGGCCCGAGCTTTGCACCACCGGGGCGAATATGCGGACGCCTAGCCTTTTCGTGATCCTCGTCGCTGGATGCACGTCGCCGTCATCGCCCAAGACGCCGCCCGGCTCGGTCGACTTGCAGATGAACGACCTGTCCGTGATGTTGCCGTTGCCGCAGACCCAGGCCGAGATCGACGCGATGCTGACGCCGATGTCGCCCGCGGTCGGCGGCGCCTTGCTGCCCCAGGCGACGCTCGCCGCGGCGCAGGTCGGCATCGACTCTACGCAGTTGCACGCGGTCGCGTTTCGCTTCGATCCGTGCTTCGGTCAGCTCGGCGCGATCACCGATCCGTCGACCTGTGACAACCAGTTGCGCGTCGTGTTCCAGCCGATCTTCGTGGGGACCGACGGCGACATCACGACGGCCGCGGATCAGGCGGTCCACGCGTTCTACTCGATCACCCGCGATCAGCTGATCGCCGCGGTCGATGAGATGGTCGCCGCGCGCGAGGACGACGGCATCGACTACGACCTCGGCCCGCTCGCGCCACACCCGGTCGTCGCGAGCGAAGGGCTCGATGGCGCGCTCGCGCAGAAGCTGTTCGCGATCGTCACGAGGTACGCAGGCGGCAGCGAGCTCGAGCGGATGACCGCGTTCGAGGTCGAGCTCGTCGCGGGCGGCGAGCCGGTCGTCGGCCCGGGCGAATTCTGGCAGTTCGAGTCCTTCGACATCGCATCCGGCGCGGCCACGCCGCGCCCGATCGCTACGCTCCCCGGCGACGTCAACACGATGACGCTGTCGGCCGCGGTCGACCCGCTCGAGTCGAGCGGCTCGCCGTCGACGACATCGACCGACAACCTCGCGGTCGTCGAGAGCATGACGATGGCCAGCGCCGCGACCACGGCCGAGCGCCGGACCGCGTTCGACGCCGCGCTGCGGGTCCTGAACCCGCACGACAATTCACCCGACACGATCGATTGCGCGAGCTGCCATCTCGCGCAGCCCGCGGTCACCCTGGTCGGCGTGCCGCTCGGCATGACCGTGACCGGCGACAGCGCCGCGTTCGTCGCCAGCCCGGGGATTCCGCTCGCCGATCTCGCGCAGACGACGCAGCTGGACAGCGACGGCGTGCTCAATATCCACGCGTTCAGCTATCGCAACGCCGATCCGATGATCAACCAGCGCGTGATCAACGAGACCGCCGCGAACCTCGCGTACCTCGAGACGGTATTGCGGTAACGAGGAGCGTACTCGCCGGTCAGCGCGCGCGCAGCCAGGCCAGCGCGATGCCGATCCGCTCGCGGCCCTGCGGCGGCGACGCTGCGAGCTTGTCGAGCAGGAGCTTGGTCATCGCGGCCCGGCCGCGACGATGCGCGAGCCGGACCAGCGCGGCGGTGCGAACCTCCGGCGCAGGATCCCGCGTTGCCAGGACATCGAGCGCGGGCTCGTCGAGCTCGCCGATGATCACGAGCCGGACGGCGGCGGACGCGTCGGCGCCGGCGCGGGCGACGAACGCGTTGTGGCGCAATCCGCACGTCACCTTGCGTTCGAGGAGCGTTTGCAGCGCCGCGGCGCGTACACCGGGATCGACGTCGCGCGCCAGCGTGCACAGATCGATGGCGGTGTCCGCCGATGGTGCATGCTCCACCGCCCGCGCATAGGCCACGCGCACCGCGGTCACCGGGTCGGACGCCGCGCGCGGCGGATGGTCGCAGTCGAGCTCGGCGAGCGCTTCGATCGCCGCGGCCCGCACCGCGCCGTCGACGCCGTGGGCGAGCTCTCGAATTTGCGCCGCGACCGCAGGGACGTGGGGCTCGTGCTCCGAGACGAGCCACCCGCCGATCGGGGTCAGCGTCTCCGCGCACGCGGCGCGCACGGATGGATCGGCGTCGCGAAATCCGCGGTCGAGCAGCGGCGCTGCGACGCCGAGGTCCTTGCCGGTCGCGGTGCGAAGAATCGCCGCCGGCACGGCCGCGCACACCGCGCGTCGCGTCGCGGGTGTGCCGGCCGCGAACCACCGCGCGAGCGTCGCACCGGTCTCGCCCTGACTCGGACTGACGTCGGGAAACAAAGCGATCAGCGCGGCGCTCGGCGTGCCGGCGCTCGCCGCAAACGCGGCGCGCACGATGTCGTCCGTTCGGGCCGGGACGGTCGCGAGCAGCGAGGCTTCCGCGGTCGCGACCGTCGGCCGAGCGATCAGGTCACCAGGCAATTGCGCGACCACGCGATCGACGACCGCGGGATCGTGGCCCCACACGAGCGCCTCGACCGCCGCGACCGCCGTATCCGGATCGGTGGCCGCCGTGAGCTCGCCGACATCCGCGATCAGTTGCGGGTCCGCGACCTCGCGGTGAGTCGAGTAGTAGCGGAATGACCAGATCTGGTTCGCCGCGGCGATCGCGTCGACTTGTGCGGCGCGGTCCGCACTCGTGAGCGCCGCGTGTAACACCGCGGTCATCACGGCACGGACGGCGTCGGCGCGATCGGCGGCATTGGCCGCGCTCGCGAGTCGCGAAGCCTGTCGCGCGATCGCGTCGGGCTCTTGCGGCGACGTGGCAAGCTCCGCCGGTGCCGGTGGTTGCAGTGCAGGCGGCGACGCGACGCGCGCCGAGCCGCAGGCCACCAACACCAGGGTCATCGCTCGGCGCATCTGCACTCGTGCTAGCTCGGACGGGCTAGCACGTCGCTCGGAGGCTCGCGCAACACATCTGTTACACCGTCGCGTTCTGGTTCGCTGCTCACAAGCAGCGAGCTTTCATTTGAACGAGCTCGATGCCGGGCGCTGCCGCGAATCGCCAGGTGGTCTCGTCGGCTGATATGTGCCGTCTGTCATGACGAAGCGGCGACGGATCGGCGGGCTCGCTCGGCGGGGCTTGTCGCTCGGCGGTTGAACCGATGTCTGGGCGAACGCGAGTGCGAGCGGTCTGCCGGGCTCGGTCGCAACGAGCTCGACGCCGTCCGCGGTCGAGAACCCGCCGCCGGTCGCGGAGATCATCGCGATCTCCCCGCGCCAGATCAGTTTCGGTCGACCGCCATCGAGTGAGACCACGGCCCAGCGTTCCCACTTCGTGTTCGCGGCATCGGTCTGACCCGTCCGCACGAACGCCGCGGGCAGCTTCGCGGACGCTGGCACGTTCGCGGTCGGTGCGACGCCGGGGGTGCCGCGCACGCGCGTCGGCTCGCCGAGGAGGTCGACAACCGCAAGTAGATCGACGGTTTCGGCCCGTCCGAGATCGAGCGTCCACGCCGGGCACTTCGCCGGGGCACCGCATTCCTTCTTCGCGGTGACGATCGCGTGCTGCTCGCCGCTCTTGCCCGTGAGCTCGACGCTCGCTCGAACCTCCGATCGCGGCTGCGGTGGCGGATCGGCGCACACCGCAGGTGGTGATCCGGCGACGACAAGCGCGAGCATGAATCTGCGCATCGCGTCAGCATAGTCGCGAAGCCGTTCGGCTGCTGGAAGTGACGAGGCTTCGCAAGGCGATGTTCGTGGAGGCGAGCGAGATCCAGTTGCGCCGCCCGCGCCCGACGCGTTACGAGCCAGGAGTGCGCTACTTGATCGCCGTGCTCGCGCTAGCGGGATGTGGCTCGCCGCCATGCGGCAACGGCGTGACCGCGTCGCAGCTCACGCTGCAGAGCGCAGACATGACGGTCGTGATCGCGACGCATCCGTACTCGCTGACCGTGCTCGATGCGAACGGCAACACGCTCGTCGACCACGGCGCGCTCGGCTGGACGTCGGGGACGATGGGCATCCAGAAGGCGCTCTACAACGGCTACTTCTCGTTCTACCCGACGTTCGATCCTTGGCGCGACACGTTCGACGTCGTTGCCGCGACCCAAACCGATCAAGAGCTCGACGTCACGCTCCACGGCAGCGATGACGAATGCATCACCGTGTCGCACGTGATCCGCGCGGGCGCGCTCCGCGTCGAAGCACATCGCGGCGGCGACGAGCCTCGCGCGTGGCAGATCGGCTTCGCTTCGCCCGCCGACGAAGGCTTTCTCGGCCTCGGCGAGCGTTACGATCATGTCGATCACCGCGGGTTCGCGGTCTACAACTGGCCGGAAGAAGGCGGGTTGACGATGGGCGAAGCCGTGCCGCCCTCGGACACCAACCCGTATCCGAACGGCGGCACGATGACGTACTACCCGGTGCCGTTCTTTCTCTCGACAGCAGGCTACGGCTTCTGGCTCGACACGACCTACTTCAACCAATTCGAGCTCGCGTCGGAGTCCGACGATGCATGGCGCGCGTGGGAGGTCGGGCCGACGCTCGCGTTCGAGATCTACGTGCCGATCGCGGGCGATCCGCGGCCGTGGCCGCTGCAAGTGATCGACACGTTCACCGCGAAGACCGGCCGACCGATGATTCCACCCGACTGGAGCTTCGGACCGCGGCGCCGGATCGATCGCGGCAACCTGGTCGACGGCGTCCCCGAGCTCCAAGCGATGCGCGATCAAGGGCTCGCGATCACGTCGGCCGACGACACGTTGCACTTCGCGCCGAACGGCGACGACCTCGGTAACGAAGCGGCGCTGACCGCGTGGGTCCAGTCGGCGACCGCGCTCGGCTACAAGATGATCGGCTACTACAATCCGTACTTCTCGAGCGATCCGACGAGCCCGCTCGCGAGCGTCACCGCGACCGGCGTCGCGAACGACTACTTCTTGAAGGCGAAGGACGGCACGCCCGGCGAGGTCACGTTGATCAGCGGGCAAGCGTTGACCGTCTACACGATCGACCCGACGTTTCCCGACGCGGTCGCGTATTTCACGGATCAGTTTCAGCGCGCACTCGATCTCGGCTACGCCGGTTGGATGTACGACTTCGGCGAGTACGTGCAGCCCGACTGGACCTCACACGATGGCTCGACCGGGTTCTCGCTGCACAACGAGTTTCCCGTGCTCTACGACCAAGCCGCGCACGATGCGCTCGAGCAGATCCGCCCGGGCGATTGGTATTACTTCTCGCGCTCCGGCTACACCGGGGCTCAGCAGTACGCGCCGATGACGTGGTCGGGCGATCCCGACGCATCGTTCGGGCTCGCCGAGGGCTTGCCGGCCCAGGTCCGCGCAGAGATCACGCTGTCGATGTCCGGCGTCGCGCACGTCGGCTCGGACATCGGCGGCTTCAAATGTCAGAACAATGGGCCGGACACCGCCGACGGCGAGCTGATCGCGCGCTGGATCGAAGCGGGCTCGTTGTCATCGGACATGCACGATGAAAACGCGTGCTCCGGCGGCGGGACGAAGGCGACGATCTGGACGTCGACCGACGCGCAGACCGCATGGAAGACGTACGCGAAGCTGCACACGCGACTCGGCCCGTACATGTCTGCGCTCGCGTTCCAGGCGCACGCGACCGGCACGCCGCTCGTGATGAGCCCGTGGCTCGTCCATCCCGAGCGCCGCGATCTTGCGACCGTCGACGACGCGTTCTACTTCGGTCCAGGCCTCTACGGCATCCCGGTCGTGACGCGCGGTGCGACGACGGTCACCACCGCGCTGCCACCGGGCGAATACGTCGATTGGCGCGATGGCACGCTCTACGACGGCGGGACCACCGCGACGCTGCCTGCTCCGCTCGACGAGCTGCCGCTCTTGCTCGTCGATGGCGCGGTGATCCCGATGCTCGATCCGACGATCGACACGCTCGCGGTGGAGACTTCGCCGACGGTGATCGGCCCGACCGATGTCGCCGATGTCTATGACGTCGTGGTCGCGATCTCGCACGCGACGGGCAGCGCGACGTTCGCGCTCGCCGATGGCAGCACGCTGTCCGCGCAATACGACGGCTCGCCGATCGCGTGCACGGGCTGCACGGTGACGCCGATCGGGACTCGAGTGCAGCGCGTGCAAGTGGAAGCGACCGCCGATGTCGACGCCGGAGGGCTCAGCCTGCATTCGGTGGGCGTCACGCGCAGCCTGCGCTGGGACGTCTACGTGATCGACTAAGGCGAGCAGTCGCCGGGGCAGCTCACCGCGGTCTCCGGCGGATCGCAGTAGCCGTCGCCGCACGACGGCGTGCACGTCACGTCTTGCGGGCACGAATGGCAGGTCTCGAGCGGATCGGCGATGCCGTCGCCGCACGTCGGTGCGAGCGCGCAGCTCGCTTGCGGCGGGCAGCTCGGCGTGCACGACGCCCAGCAATCGGGATCCGCGCAGCCAACGAGGCCATCGCCGTCGAGGTCGACCGCGGCGCCGCACAGATCGCTGCTCCGATCGCTGGCCCACATCAGGGTCCACGTCTGACCGAGGTACAGCATCGTCTGGCCGTGAACCGCGTCGTACGCGAGCTGGTGACCCGCTGCCATCGGCGGTGCGTTCGCGAGCGTGCGCCGCGCCCACGTCGAGCCATCCCATCGCCACAGATCGCCGAGCATCGGGCCACCGTTGACACCGCCCTGCGAGCCGCCGTAGAGCAGCACTTCGGAACGCACCGGATCGTAGGTCATCGCCGCGTCCCACCGCGGTCCCGGTGAGACGACCGGTTGGACCTGAGTCCAGTCCGCGCCATTCCAGGCCCAGGTATCGGCCAGGTTCCCACTTGGCGTACGACCGCCGAACAGCACGACCTCGCCGCGTGCCGCATCGAACGCGATCTGAGACTCCGCGCGCGGATCGGGTCGAGTCGATCCCGAGACATCGGTCCACGTGGTGCCGTCCCACGTCCAGGTCTCGTCGTGCAACATCGTGCCGTCGTCGCCGCCGAACAGCACGACCTTGCCGATCGCAGCATCGTAGGCGAGCGCGGCGCCGGTGTAGACGATCGGATGCACGGCCGACGCGATCGACGTCCAGCTCGCGCCGTCCCACTCCCACACGTTCGGATCGGCGAGGTCGCCGCCCCACAGCACGACGCGCTGACGGCCGACGTCATACGCGAGTGCGGCGCCATTGCGCGACGACGGCATCGGCGATGTCGTCGGACGCTCGACCCAACCGCCGCCATCGGACTCCCACACGATGCCGTCGCCGACCAAGACGACTCGGCCGCGACGCGCGTCGTAAGTCATCGCGGCGCTCTCGAGTGCCGGCGGGCCCGGATCCGGCGTCACCCCGTTCCACATCCCATCCGGCCCGAGCTGATCCGGTTGTGGCGAGGCCTGGCCGCCACACGCCACGATCGCGCCGCGCACCCGATCGAAGAACAGCGACGTGTACGGTGCGCTCGGCCCGGCGCCGGCGAGCTCGGTCCAGCTCACGCCATCCCAGCACCACGCATCCGAAGAGCCCCCGGCGAGCACCACGCAGCCGCGCGTCGGATCGTACGCGAGCGCGGATGCGCCGCGCAGCGGGTTCGGTCCATCGGTCGCGACCATCGTCCACGTGGCGCCGTCCCACTCCCAGGTCGTCCCGCCGGGCGCCCACATCACGGTGATGCCGCGCTTCGGATCGTGGGCCATCGGCGCGGTGTTGGTCGCAGGTGGCGAGCTCGCAGGAGACAGTTGCTGCCACGTCGCCCCGTCCCACTCCCAGGTATCTGCCAACGAGTCGGGAGAGACGAGCCCGCCGAACAGCAGCACGCGATGCCGAGTGGCGTCGTACGTCATCGACGGTGCATCGCGAGGCGATGGCGACATCGGCCCGGTGACATCGGTCCAGTTCGTGCCGTCCCAGATCCACGTATCCTCGAAGGACTGGCCGAAGTCCGAGCCGCCGAACATCACGACGACGTGATGGTCTTCGTCATACGCCGCGGCCGCGCCGAACCGCGCTGCGGGCGATAGCACGGGTGTGACGTCGGTCCAGGTCGCGCCGTCCCACTCGAGCGTGCGTCCGGTGATCGAGAAGCTATTGTCGAGGCCGCCGAACATGACGAGCCGGTCGCGCGCGACGTCGTAAGCAGCCGCTTGCTGCTCGCGTGCGATGCCGCCGAGTTGTGCGAGCTCGTGCCACGCCGGCGTCTCGGGCCGACACGACGACGAGCAGCCATCGTGATCGCGCGCGTTGCCGTCGTCGCATTGCTCGCCCTTTGCGACATCGATGATGCCGTTGCCGCATGCTTCGTTCGACAGGCAATCCGCCGAGCATCCATCGCCGGACACGGTATTGCCGTCGTCGCAGACCTCGCCCGGATCGACGATGCCGTTGCCGCATGCGATCGGCAGACACACGCCTTCGTGGCACGCGCCATTGACGGCGTCCGGTGCACTGCACAGAGAGTCGTCCGGCAGGCCGGTACACGCCGCGACCTGCTCGGTCGTCGTACAGCCTTGATGCGCGACGTCGCAGACAAAGCCGGCGGGGCACGTCGTCCCGTTCGAGCACGCCACGAGATCGTCGTTGATACAGCCAGTCGACCATGCGCAGACCAGAGCGAGGGCGATCGCGCGCATCGCACCATTGTACCGAACGATGTCGTGCGGTCGGCGAAATTACGTCACGAGACCGAGGCCGGTGTTCTGGAAACCGGCGTGTGCTACCAAGCGCGGGTGCGACGGGTCGTCGTGATTGCGGGCGCTAGCGGCAACGGCAAGCGTTTCTCGACCGCTCGTAATGCGCAAGCGCGACGCTAGTGAAGCGCCGATGGCTTTCACGACCAGACCTCGTCGAGGAACGCGAGCAGCTCGCCGTCGAGCCGCGATGGCCTGATCCTCCATTCGGCGATCGACCGCGCGGTGACGAGCCGTGCGTGAGCGAGCTCGCGCGCGATCCGATCGGCGTCGCTGAACGGGTGGATCGGATCGGACGGATGGCCGATCACGAGAGTCGGCTGCGTCAACGCGCGGCGTGCCTCGATCGGCGGGGCGACGCGACCGAAGATCAAACCGTCGAGCACGGCGAGCGACGCGATCGGATCGCGGCGCAGGAAGTCGATCATGATGTCGACGACGTGGTGGGTGCGCGGGATGTGCCGCGTGATCGCCGCGACCGCGCCCATCGAGCGATGGCTGACGCGGAGCGCGAGCGCGAGCGGCACGAACGCTCCGGCCGCTGCGGGGAGCGCGTTCTCGAGCACCGGCATCTCGAGCACGAGCCCGCACGCGCGCTCTGGCGCAGCGACCGCCGCCTCGAGCGCGACGTTCGCCCCGAGCGAGGTCCCACCGATCACGGCCCGCTCGACGCCGAGGTGATCGAGCAGCGCGATCACGTCATGGCCGAACTGCTCCATCGAATACGCGGTCATGTCGTGCGGTTGGTCGGATGCGCCGTGGCCGAGCATGTCGAGCGCGACCAAGCGGTAGCCGGCGGCTGCGAGCGTCGGTCCGAGTCGCGTGTACATCCGCCCGTCCATCAGTAGGCCGTGAGTCATCACGATCACGCGCTCGCCTTTGCCGTGCTCGCGATAGGACAACCGGCGCCCGCGATGGACGAAGCTCGGGACGGGGGCGACTTTGCGGCGAAACAGCGCCATGCAAAATGGTACCGCGAGCGGCACTGCGCTGCGGCCTACGAGGCCTTCGAGTCGCCGCCGGTGCGCGGAAGCTCGACGCCGAACACGCAACCTTTGCCGGGCAGATCGCGAACGCGAATCACGCCGCCGATCGCTTCGGCGCCACGCAGGCAGATCGCGAGCCCGAGCCCGAGGCCGCTGCGATCGGCGCTGCGCTGTTCGAACGGGCGAAACAGCGTCGCGGCTTTGTCTGGCGGGAGGCCGCCGCACTCATCTTCGACTTCGATCAACACGCCGCTCGAGGTACTCGCGGTGCGCAGCGTGACATGGCTGCGTGGCTGCGTGTACTTGTAGGCGTTCTGCATGAGGTTCGCGATGATCGACGCGAGGATCTGCCGGTCCGCCTCGACCACGGCGCCGGCGTCGTGCCGTTCGACCGTGAGTTTGTGGCCGCGCGCTTTCGCCTCCATCACTGCAGAGACCTCGACTTCTTCGATCAACTCCGAGATCACGATCCGCTCGCGCATTCCGATGCCGGCGTTGAGCCGCACTGCGGCGAGCGAACGATCGACGAGATTGGTCAGCCGCTGCAAGCTACGCCCGAGCATCGCACCCGTGTTTCCGGAGATGTCGACGCTGCCTTCGCGGAGTGCGTCGAATGCGAGGGTCGCAGTGCCGAGCAGATTGCGCAGCTCGTGGGCCAGGTACCCGAGATCCTCGGTCGCTCGCTCGTTGCTCTCGGCCAGGAGATCGAGCTCGCGGCGCCGCCCGTACTGCGCGACGGCCTCGGCGACCGTCTCGTCGAGACAAGCGGTGAGCGCCTTGAATTCTTGTGGTGAGATCGTGACGCGCCGTTCCAGCGCGAGCTCGCTGATCGAGTCGCACGCGTCGACACAGTCATGCACCACCTGGGCGACGGTGAAACCTCGCCGCAGCAGGTCGTCATCCTGCTTTGGTGCATCGCCATCGACAGCGCCGATTAGCTTCGAGCGCAGCGTCGCGGTGATGTAGTCGAGGAACAGCGGCACGCCGTGCTCGAGCTCGGCGTCACTAGGTCTAGGAGCCATCCGCGCCGCGACCCGCGCCCGGCACCGCGAGATGATCTCGGCGCGGTTTGTCGCGATGAATTCGATCAACACGCGGCGTGCCTACTCACGCGCGCAGCGTAACCGCTACGTGACGCAAGCGCACGCGCCTGGCTCGCCGAGCGGCGGCGCACACCGCGACGACTTTGAAAGTACCTGGATCTATACGACTCGCTCGGCACGTGCGGTGCACTTAACCACCGACTCCTGGGGTATACCGCTTTGCTGTCCGCGCCCTCCCACGAACGTGTGCGATCCGCGCCTCGTCGGTCGCCGCGCTTCGGTCACCGGCGTTCCGTGGGAGATGGCGTCACCGCAGGTGAGGAGCTCCCGCTTCGCGCCGAGCTGTTCAGCGTCACGCAGCTCGAGCGCCACGCTCAGCTGCTCGCGGCGGCACACGAAATCGGGCCGCGCACCGCCGACGATCGACTCCTCGCACGACTCGCGGCCAATCAGGCGGTGCTCGCGGAGGCCTACACGCTCGTCGCCGAAGCCGTGACCCGCGGCCGGCAGATCACACCGGCGGCCGAGTGGTTCATCGACAACTACCACCTGATCGAAGACCAGATTCGAACCGCGCGCCGCCACTTGCCGCGCGGCTACAGCCGCGAGCTGCCGCGACTCGTGCTCGAGCAGACGCCGCGAGTCTACGATCTCGCACTCGAGCTGATCTCGCATTCGCACGGCCGCGTCGACCTCGATGCACTGCGTGCGTTCGTCACGTCGTATCAGACGATCCGACCGCTGTCGCTCGGCGAGCTTTGGGCGATCCCGATCATGTTGCGCCTCGCGCTGATCGAGAACCTCCGCCGCGTGATCGCCGGCGTCACCGCGGGCCGCCGCGACCGTGAGCTCGCGGGCGTGTGGGCCGACAAGCTGCTCGACGTCACGCCCGACGATCCGTCCAAGGTCGTACTCGTGCTCGCGCAATTGATCGCAGCTGATCCGCCGCTCAGCAACGCGTTCGTCTCCGAGCTCGCGTCGCGCCTGCAGGGCCAAGGCGCGGCGTCGGTGTTTCCGATGTCGTGGCTCGAGCAACGGCTCGCCGAGCGCGGCCAGACGATCGAGCATGGCTTCCAGCTCGCGAGTCAGAGCCAAGCGGCGGATCAAGTCACGATCGGGAACAGCATCGGCAGCCTGCGGTTCCTCGGCGCTACCGACTGGCGAGAATTCGTCGAGACCACGAGCGTCATCGAGCGGGCGTTGCGCGGTGATCCCGATGGCGTGTACGCGGCGATGGATTTCGCGACACGTGATCACTATCGCCACGTCGTCGAACAACTCGCGCGGCGAAGCGCGCTCTCGGAGCTCGCGATCGCCGAGGCTGCGGTCGCGCTCGCGGCGAAGGAGCCGCCGGGGCGCACGCACCACGTTGGCTATTTTCTGATAGATCGCGGGCGGCGCGAGCTCGAGCTCGTCGGGAAACAAAAAGAGCCGCGTGGCGAGGTACGAGTCGGCCAGCAACGTCGGTGGCGACTGCCGATCTACGTCGGCGCGATCGCCGCCCTTACCGCCGCGGTGACCACTGCGGCGACCCACGGCGCCGATTCGACCGCGCTCGACTCGATCGGCCGGATCGCATGGCCGATCGTGATCGCGATCTGCGCGAGTCAGCTCGCAGTCGGCATCGTGCATTGGGCCGCGACGCTGCTCGTCCAACCGAATCTGTTGCCTCGGCTCGACTTCGCGAACGGAATTCCCGCCGAGCACCGCACGATCGTCGCGGTTCCCACGATGCTGACCAGCACCGCGACGGTCGACGAGCTCGTCGATGGGCTCGAGGTGCGGTTCTTGGCGAATCGCGACGCGAATCTCGGCTTCGTCTTGCTCGGCGATCTCCGTGACGCGGCGACCGAGCACGTCGCTGGCGACAACGCGATCATCGAGCACGCGCGCACCGCGATCGATACGCTCAACGCGAAATATCCCGACGCGAGCCGCGGCGGAGGATTCTTCCTGCTCGTGCGCGCGCGCCGATGGAACCAGCGCGAAGGCACGTGGATGGGCTGGGAGCGCAAACGCGGCAAGCTTGAAGACCTCAACGCGATGCTGCGTGGCGATGCAGAGCGATTCGCGATCGTAGCCGGGCCGATTGCACGGCTGCGCGCGGTCAAGTACGTCATCACGCTCGACAGCGATACCGAGCTGCCGCGCGACGCCGCTCGCTTGCTCGCCGGCACGCTCGGTCATCCGCTAAATCGCCCCGTGTTCGACGCCGTGCGCGGTCGGGTCACCGACGGCTACTCGATCCTCCAGCCGCGCGTCGGGATCACGCTCGACAGCGCGCGCCAGACGCGATTCGCGCGGTTGTTCTCCGGCGATTCCGGAATCGATCCCTACACGCGCGCGGTGTCCGACGTCTATCAG
Source organism: uncultured delta proteobacterium (assembly GCA_963848295.1). Taxonomy (GTDB): domain Bacteria; phylum Myxococcota_A; class Polyangia; order Haliangiales; family Haliangiaceae; genus JABFXX01. The sequence continues at coordinate 4,109,473 of CAWKDB010000010.1, forward strand.
GATGTGTTTGGCGAGGGCTCGTTCATCGGTAAAGGGATCTACGATATCGACGGGGTGCGCGAGTCCACCGCCGGCAAGTTCCCGGAGAATCGCGTGCTCAGTCACGATCTGCTCGAAGGCGCGTATGGCCGCTCAGGGCTCGTCAGCGACGTGATCGTGTTCGAGGACTTCCCGGCCGCGCACGCTGCCGATGCCAGCCGGCGTGCGCGCTGGATCCGCGGCGACTGGCAGATCGCACGCTGGCTATTTCGGCGCGTCCCCGGCGGCGAGTCGCGATTGCCCAATCCGGTGTCGCGGCTCTCGCAGTGGAAGATCCTCGACAACCTGCGGCGGAGTCTCGTACCGATCGCGATGGGCGCGTTGTTCGTGATCGCATGGACGATTCCCGGAACGGCGCTGGCTTCGTTGCTCGTGCTCGCGGCGACGTTGCTATTACCCGGCGTGCTGGCATCGAGCGCGGCGCTGCTGCGCCGCCCGGCCGAGACGCCGCTGCGCTCGCACATCAGCGAGCACGGTCGCCAACTGGTTCGCCAGCTCACGCGCGATGCGTTCGCGCTCGCGTGCCTGCCGTACGACGCCGCGATCAGCGTGACCTCGATCGGTCGCGCGTGCCTGCGCGTGCTGATCTTGCGGCGCAAGCTCCTCGAATGGAAGACCGCCGCCGACGCGCAGCGGAGCGCGCGCACGACGATGCTCGGGATCTACGCGTCGATGTGGATCGCGCCGGTCACGGCGCTCGCGGTCGCCGCCGTGCTCGTTCGAACGGCGAGTGTGTGGCCGGCGGTCCCGGTGCTGGCGCTGTGGTTGTTCGCGCCGGCGTTGGTGTGGTGGGTGAGCCAGCCGGTCGAGACCCGGCGATCGCGGCTGTCGGCACCCGATCACGAGTTTCTCCGCGGCCTCGCGCGCCGAACCTGGCGTTTCTTCGAGACCTATGTCACCGACGACGATCACGATCTCCCACCGGACAACGTTCAAGAAGATCCGCCGGTCGGGATTGCGCATCGCACATCGCCGACGAACATCGGGCTCGCGTTGCTCGCGAATCTCGCAGCGTACGACTTCGGCTACATCCCGACCGGCGGCGTAGTCGCGCGGACCGCCCGCACGTTCGCGACGCTCGACAAGCTGCAGCGCTATCGCGGTCACTTCTACAACTGGTACGACACGCGGACGCTCGAGCCTCTGCGCCCGATGTACGTGTCGACCGTCGACAGCGGCAATCTTGCCGGGCACCTCGCGACGCTCGCGAGCGGGCTCGTCGCGCTCGGCCACGATCGCGTCATCCGCCCGGAGCTGTTCGCCGGTCTGCGCGACACTCTCGCGATTCTCGAGGACGCCGGCGCCGATCCCACCGCGGTCACGTCCGCTCGCGCGTTGCTCGAGCTCGCGCCGATCACGCTGGCCAAGACGCGCGAAGCGCTGGTCCGGGTCTCCGCCGAAGCTCATCGCCTCGAGCTCCGCGTCGACTCGAAGTCCAAAGAGCTCGGCTGGTGGGCGCACGCATTCGACCAACAGTGCCAGCATGCGCTGACCGAGCTCGAGCAGCTCGCGCCCTGGGTCACGCTCGGACCACCGCTCGCGCCGCTCGATCGCGAGCTCCAGCAACGTCTCGACGACATCCCGACGCTCGCCGAGCTCGCACGCCTCGAAGTCACACTCGCCCCCGTGCTCGCGCGAGCACGTGCCGCAGCGGCTGGCACCGCATGGCTCGACGAGCTACGCGCCGCGGTTGCGCTTGCCTCCGAGCGCGCGGCCGCGCGGCTGACCGAGCTCCATCGCCTCGCCGCGCATGCGGGCGAGCTCGGGGATGCCGACTACGATCTACTCTACGATCGCGGCCGCCATCTCCTCGCGATCGGGTTCAACGTCGTCGATCGTCGACTCGACGCCAGCTTCTACGATCTGCTCGCCTCCGAAGCCCGCCTCGCGAGCTACGTCGCGATCGCGCAGGGCAAGCTGCCGCAGGAGCATTGGTTTCATCTCGGGCGGCTACTCACGACCTCGGGTGGCGACCCGGCACTGCTGTCGTGGAGCGGCTCGATGTTCGAGTACCTGATGCCGCTGCTCGTGATGCCGACATACGACCGGACGTTGCTCGACTCGACCTATCACGTCGTGGTCGCTCGCCAGATCGAGTTCGGTCGCGAGCGCGACGTACCGTGGGGCGTATCCGAATCCGGCTACAACAAGACCGACGCGCACCAGAACTACCAGTACCGCGCGTTCGGCGTACCCGGTCTTGGATTCAAGCGCGGCTTGGCCGACGATCTGGTGGTCGCGCCGTACGCGTCGGCGATAGCCTTGATGGTCGAGCCCGATGCCGCGTGCGCGAACTTGCGCGTGCTCGCCGCCGACGACCGCCTCGGCGGCTACGGCTTCTACGAAGCGATCGACTACACGCCGACACGGTTGCCGCCTGGAAAGTCGAGCGTGACCGTGCGCTCGTACATGGCGCACCACCAAGGGATGTCGCTGCTCGCGCTCGCCTATGCGCTTGCGGATCGACCGATGCAACGCCGGTTCACCGCCGATCCCGCGTTGCGTGCGACCGAGCTCCTGCTCCAAGAGCGGTTGCCGCGCACCGCGACGGTCTATCCGCACCCGGCGGAGGTGTCGGCGGTGCGCACGACGTCGAGTGAGGGCGAGCACGATCTGCGCATCTTCACGACGCCGAGCACGACGCAGCCCGAGGTCCATCTCCTGTCGAACGGCAGCTATCACGTCGCGATCACGAACGCGGGCGGTGGCTACAGCCGGTGGCGCGATCTCGCCGTGACGCGCTGGCAAGAGGATCCCACCCGCGACTGCTGGGGCACGTTTTGTTACGTCCGCGATGTCACCACCGGCGCGTTCTGGTCGGTCGCGCACCAGCCGACGCTCAAGCCCGCCGCGAGCTACGAGGCGATCTTCTCTCAGGGTCGCGCGGAGTTTCGCCGGCGAGAAGACGAGCTCGACACGCACGTCGAGATCGCGGTGTGCCCCGAGGACGACATCGAGCTGCGGCGGATCACGATCGCAAACCTCGGTCGCAAGCGCACGCTCGAGCTGACGAGCTTCGCGGAGGTCGTGTTGACGCAACCTGCCGCCGACGCGGCGCACCGAACGTTCTCGAACTTGTTCGTGCAGACCGAAGTGGTCGATGCCGATCGAGCGATCCTCTGCACGCGGCGCCCGCGCTCGGCCAACGAGAGACCGCCGTGGATGCTGCACCTGATGACCGTCCACGGCGCGAGTGCGCGAGAGACGTCGTACGACACCGATCGCGCCGCGTTCATCGGTCGCGATCGGTCGCCGGCGGATCCGATCGCGATGCATCGCACCGCGCTCACGAATAGCAGCGGCGCCGTGCTCGACCCGATCGTCGCGATCCGTAACACCGTCGAGCTCGGCCCCGAAGAAACCATCCAGCTCCACATCGTCACGGGCGTCGCGGAGACGCGCGATGGCGCGATGGCGTTGATCGACAAGTACCGCGACCGGCACCTCGCGGAGCGCGTGCTCGAGCTATCGTGGACGCAGAGCCAGGTCATCCAGCGCCGGCTCGAAGCGAGCAACGCCGATACGCGGCTGTGGGAGCGGCTCGCCGGCTACGTCATCTATCTGAACCCTGCGCTGCGCGCGCCGCGCACGGTGATCGCGAGCAACAGGCTCGGACAATCCGGCTTGTGGGCCTACGGGATCTCGGGCGATCTGCCGATCGCGCTGTTACGCATCTCGTCGGCCGAGAACATCGAGCTCGTGCGCCAGCTCGTGCGCGCGCACGCGTATTGGCGGCTCAAGGGTCTCGTCGTCGACCTCGTCGTGTGGAACGAGGATCCGTCCGGCTACCGACAGAGCCTGCACGAGCAAGTCACGGGCGTGATCGGCGCGCTCGGCGATGCGTCGCTGATCGACAAGCCAGGTGGCATCTTTGTACGCCGCAGCGATCAGATGTCGGATGCCGACGCCGTGCTGATCCAGACGTTGGCCCGCGTGATCATCAGCGACACCGCCGGCACGCTCGGCGAACAACTCGACCGGCGGGCGCGCGCCGAAGCGATCGTACCTGCCGCGTGGCCGACGAGCCGAGAGCGGCGCCGCAGTGATACGCCGGTCGCGCTGCCCGCGATCCAGCGCCCGGATCTCACGGCGTTCAACGGCCACGGCGGGTTCACACCCGACGGTCGCGAGTACGTGATCGTCACGCATCGCGACGCGCGCACGCCGGCGCCGTGGGTCAACGTGCTCGCGAATCCGTATTTCGGCAGCGTCGTGAGCGAGAGCGGCAGCGCGTACAGTTGGTGCGAGAACGCGCACTCGTATCGGCTCACGCCGTGGGCCAACGATCCGGTGAGCGACCCGAGCGGCGAAGCGATCTACATCCGCGACGAAGACGACGGCAGATTCTGGTCACCGACGCCGCTACCGGCTGGCGGCGCGACGCCGTACACGACGCGCCACGGCTTCGGCTACACCGTGTTCGAGACCGCCGAAGCGGGAATCGCGTCGGAGCTCAGCGTGTTCGTCGCGACCGACGCGCCGGTGAAGTTGCTCGTCGTCAAGCTGCGCAACTCTTCGGGCCGAGCGCGGCGGCTTTCGCTCACCGGCATGTTCGAGCTCGTGCTCGGGACGCAGCGCGCCGCAAGCCTGCCGCACATCGTCACCGAGGTCGATCTAAAGACCGGCGCGCTGTTCGCGAAGAATCCATACGCCGACGAGTTCGCGCCGCGCGTTGCATTCCTCGAATGCAGCGAGGACCAGCGCACGGTCACCGGCGATCGGGCGGAGTTCATCGGGCGCAACGGCCAGCTCGAACGCCCGGCGGCGATGACCCGCGCGCGGCTCTCCGGTCGCGTCGGCGCCGGGCTCGATCCGTGCCTCGCGATGCAGACGATCATCGAGCTTGCGGACCACCAAGAGCGCGAGATCGTGTTCGCGTTCGGCTCGGGTCGCGATCTCGCCGACGCGCGCTACATCGTCGGCCGGTTTCGCGGGCCAGCCGCAGCACAGACCGCGCTCGACGCGGTGTGGTCCTACTGGAACCGCACGCTCGGCGCGGTCAACGTCCAGACGCCGGATGCGAGCCTTAACTTTCTCGCGAACGGCTGGCTGCTATATCAGGTGCTCGCATCGCGTATGTGGGGTCGCAGCGGCTTCTACCAATCTGGCGGCGCCTTCGGGTTCCGCGACCAACTCCAAGACGCGAGCGCGTTGATCCACGCCGAGCCGACGGTGCTGCGCGAGCAGTTGATCCGCGCGGCGGCGCGCCAGTTTCCGCAGGGCGATGTTCAGCACTGGTGGCATCCGCCGCTCGGGCGCGGCGTCCGCACGCGGATCTCGGATGACTACTTGTGGCTGCCGTATGCGGTGTGTCGTTACGTCGCGGCGATCGGCGACACCGGCATCCTCGACGAGAAAATCGAGCTCATCGAGGGTCGCCCGGTCAACGCCGACGAAGACAGTTATTACGATCTGCCGACCCGGTCGGTGGAGACCGTCACGCTGTACGACCACTGCGTGCGCGCGATTCACCACGGCCTGCGTTTCGGCGCGCACGGCTTGCCGCTGATGGGCACCGGCGATTGGAACGACGGGATGAATTTGGTCGGCGAGCAGGGCAAAGGCGAGAGCGTGTGGCTCGCGTTCTTCTTGTATGACGTGCTCGAGAGCTTCACGCTGCTCGCACGCAAGCGCGGCGACGCCGGGTTCGCCGAGATGTGTTCGACCGAGGCCGCGAAGTTGCGCGCCCAGATCCGCGAACAGGCGTGGGATGGTGCCTGGTATCGTCGCGCCTACTTCGACGATGGCAGCCCGCTCGGATCGGCGAGCAATGCCGAATGCCAGATCGATTCGCTGCCGCAGAGCTGGTCCGTCTTGTCTGGTGCAGGTGACCCGGACCGTTCGCGCCAAAGCCTCGCCGCACTCGACCAGCGCCTCGTCGATCGCGGCTTGCGCTTGATCAAGCTGTTCGATCCGCCGTTCGATCACTCGCCGCTCGAGCCGGGCTACGTCAAAGGCTACGTTCCCGGCGTGCGCGAGAACGGCGGACAATACACGCACGCGGCGGTCTGGGCGGTGATGGCGTTCGCGGCCGCAGGAGAAACCGCGCGCGCGTGGGAGCTCTTCGACATCATCAACCCGGTGCGCCACGGCAGCGACACCGCAGCGATCGCGACCTACATGGTGGAGCCGTACGTCGTGGCAGCGGATGTCTATACAAATCCGCAGCACGCGGGACGCGGCGGCTGGACTTGGTACACCGGCTCGGCGGGTTGGATGTACCGGCTGATCGTCGAGTCCTTGCTCGGGATCCGACTCGACGTCGATCGGCTTCACGTCGCGCCGCTCGTCCCCGCCGCGTGGGATGGCTTCGACGTCCACTACCGCTATCGCGAGACCGTGCACCACGTTCATGTCAAGAACCTCGGCGGTGGCGGCGGCAATGTCGTTCGCGTTGTTTGTGATGGCGCCGAGAGCGCTGACAAGACGATCCCGCTGCGCGATGACCACCGAGAGCATTGGGCGACGGTCGAAGTCGGCGGTTAGCGATCGCAGCTGTTCATCATCCCGCTCGCGATCGCGTCCATGAGCGCTGCGAACTGCACAGCGTCGAACGACGAGCCGCTGGTCAGCCAGTCGTGGTGTCTTAGCTCGGGTCGCTGCTCGTGGTCGTTGTCCTCGTAGTGGCCGAGCACGTCGAGGTGATCGGCGAGCCCGGCCCACACGAGCGTGCCCCACAGTTGTGAGCGAATCGGCACGACGCCGTCGTTGCCCTCGACCGCGCCGTGGAGCTCCGGTGAGTCCTTGAACGCCGCGGCAAGCGTCGCTTCGAGCGCGGGCGGCTCGCCGGCGTCACCCGTGCGGGCCGGAAGCGGCGCACAGGGATAACGCTCGTCGCAATGCGACGAGATGCGATGCATCGCGGTGAAGAGCGCAAGCGAAAGCGCGTGCATCGGGTGGCCGAACGTGCGCAGCCATTTCGTCGGCGACGGATTCGGCGACATCGAGACCGTCGACTGGTACGCGACGCCGGGGCGATCGTCGAACCCGGCGGCCATGAGGTCCATCGCCTCGGGAGCGAGCTGCAACATCGCACCTTGATCATCTTTGATCGCGTTGAGGTAGGTGCGGACCTCGGGTTTTCCCGCATCGGCTACGAGCTCGATCAGCGAGTCGACGGACTTGTCGAGCAACCGCAGCTCGATCCCGAACGTGCGATCGCCGCGTCCGAGGATCCGGATCAGCGCGCCGGTCGCGGCGAGTGGCCGTTGGCCGAGCGAGAGTCCGATAAACGTGAACGCCGAGAGTGCGTACAGCGCACGTTGACCATGCGCGGTCGCGAAGAAGCTCGCGAGCGGCGTCCCGTAGTGCGGCGTGTTCATCGTCGTCACGCTGCGCAATCGCGGCAACCACGCCATCGCGTCATCGCCGGTCTCCAAGCGCGAGCTCGGTGATGCGACGAGTCGCGCGTCGAGCCCGCCGGTCGAATGGCCGAGCAGATGAATAGGCCCACTGCCGGTCGCCGTCTGACCGATCAGCTCGGCGAGCTTACCAGCGCGTCTCCGCACCGATGCAGTCGGCAACACGTCGACCACGTGCACCTCGGTCGACTGCCCGGCGCGGCGAAACCGCTCGGTCAGCGCGCGCTCGACGTGCGCGAAGTAGTCGTACGTGGCGAGTCGCGCGAACCCGAACATGCCGGGCGACAGATAAACGTGCTGCACGGAGCTCTGCACGCTATTCGGCGGGCTCGACGGCGGTGCCGCTGTCGATCGTGACCGCGCTCTGGGCGAGCAACCGGCCGTTGATCGATGCACCCGTGTTCAAGGTGATCGACGTCTGGCTCAAGACGACGCCCTCGAGATGCGCGGTCGTCCCGACATCGACGAGGCCCGACACCTGCCAGAAAATATTCCGCGGCAGCGCGCCACCTGCGAGGATGATCTTCGCGCCGTTGCTGAGCGTCAGATTCTGCGCGATCTCGAAGATCCACACGTCAGTCGAGCTACCGGTGAGCGTGACGTCGGTCGGGACGAGCACACCCGTGCCCCAACTGTACGTGCCGGCCGGGATGGTCATCCCGCCGATGTTTCCGGCCCCGAGCTCGGTGACACTGGCGGCGCGACCGGCTGCGTCGGTGAATGCGAGCTGCATGTCGCCGATCGCCGCGGTCATGTTCGCCGGCGTCGGCACGGCATAGTCCGCCGCGTACACCTTGCCGGTGACTTGCAACGAGGTCGAGAACACGTTCGAAGGGTCGGGGCTCAGCGAGAACCCGGTGATGAAGCTTGCGGCAGCTGGGCTGACACCGACGTTTCCGGTGATCGCCGAGGTCGGCACGGTCGAGATCCCGGTCTTCGCGAGCGCGACGAACGTCCCCGACGATCCGAGGTCCACCGCGAGGCGGCTCGGATTGCGCGGACCATCGTGAGCTCCGCTATCTCCGCCGCCACCGTTTCCGTCGGGTCCGCCGCCGTTTCCACCATTGTCTCCACACGCGACGACTAACGAGATGATCGAGAGACCGAGTGTCTTTGCGAGTTTCATATGCTCGGCGTAAAGCACCTTTCGAGCCACCTCGATCGCCGCTCAATTCGTCGGCGGCGTCGGCTGCGCCGGCACCGGCACCGGTGGCACGGTGTGCGTGGACTTATCGGTGCGCGTCGTCGTCTGCGATCCGTCCGGTTGGTCGACGGTCGTCGTCGTCTTTACGTCCTTGCTCTTCTCGCCGGTGTTGTCCTCGGTCTTGGTCTCGGTGCGAGTGCTGGTGCGCGAGGTTGGTTGCGGCCCACCGCACGAGGCGACGAGTGCAGTAGTGATCAGGAAGCTACATACGTTGATTGATCTGGACATGCTCGCGACGTGTGCAAAGACCCGGCCGCATGGCGATTCGCGAGACGCGCCGATGACGCCGCCGCTGGAACGTCATCGCCGGAGCCGAGCGCGGGCGCTCGCTGGGGCGAAAGCGCAAAGGCGATTCGGCGCGAGTCGCCGCCACGCCGACGCGTCTCAACTGATCTTGTTCTCGATCTTCTTGCCGGCGATCTTCACGGCGTTGCCCACGTCCTTGATCTTCTCGCCCACCGTGTGGGCTGCATCCTTGATCTTCTCGCCCGCGGTTTGTGCCGCATCCTTGATCTTCTCGCCCGTGGTCTCGCGTGCGGCGCTTGCACCCGCTGCCGCCTTGTCGACGCCTGCCTTTGCGGCGGCTGCGGCGTGATCGATGGTGTTCTTGATCTTGTTGGTGTTGGTCATGCGCATGTAGGTGTGCAATTGGCCGGCCGACGACCCAAGGTCTCGAGGTCCGGCTGCGCTCCGAGCGCTCGCGCTCGCCGGGCGAGCCCAAACGTTGGATCGGGGCGCGTGCGTCACACGTTGGTTCGAAACCGATGCCGAGGCGCACGCGTGCGCGGCACGTCCGGTGCACAGGTGAGCGCGGGTGGCGCGTCTCTCGGCGATCGCGAGCCGTCGAGGCCGTCGCGGACCGCCGCAAGGTTGTTGACCGCCGGCGGGGTGATTGCGCTAGGCGCACAGGCATGCAGCATGCGACGTTGCGCTCGGCCTTGAGCTCGGAAGGCGAGGTTAGATGCGAGGACGAATCTTGATCGTCGACGATGACGTCGACACAGCGGAGTTGCTGCGCGAGGCGTTGCGCAGGCGCGGCTTCGACGCGTTTGCGGTCCATTCGGCGCAAGCCTGTCTCGATCAGCTGCGCGCGCAACCCGCCGCGCTCGTGATCACCGACGTCAACATGTCGGGCGGCTCGGGAATCGAGCTGTGCACGCACATCGTGCGCGACTACCCCGACACGCTGCCGATCGTGATCACCGGTGCCTCGGGGATCGAGACGGCGGTCGCCGCGATTCGCGCCGGCGCGTACGACTACATCACGAAGCCGGTCGCGATCGACGCGCTCTCGCTCGCAGTCGCGCGCGGGCTAGACCACCAGGTGCTGCGGCACGAGCTCGCGAGCCTGCGCTCCGCGACGAGCAAGGAGCTTCCGCGTCACCGCATCGCTGGGTCGAGCCCGGCGATTCGCGCGACGATCGACATGATCGAGCGCGTCGCGACGAGCGATGCCACCGTGTTGATCACCGGCGAGTCCGGGACCGGCAAAGAGCTCGTGGCTCGTGCGCTCCACGACGTCTCGGACCGTCGCGATAAGCCGTTCGTCGCGATCAACTGTGCCGCGATGCCGGCGGCGCTGCTCGAGAGCGAGTTGTTCGGGCACGTCCGCGGTGCGTTCACCGATGCCAATCGGTCTCGGCAAGGTCTGTTCGTTCAGGCGGGCGCCGGTACGATCTTCCTCGACGAGATCGGCGAGATGCCGCCCGAGATGCAGGTCAAGTTGCTGCGCGTGCTGCAGGAGCGAACGGTTCGCGCCGTCGGTGGTGATACCGAAACGCCGATTCGCGCGCGCGTCGTCACCGCAACCAATCGCGATCTCGAGCTCGAGGTCGCCGAGAAGCGATTTCGCGAAGACCTCTACTACCGCGTCAACGTCGTGCCGATCGCCGTGCCTCCGCTGCGCGATCGCGGCAACGACATCTTGCTGCTCGCGCAGTTCTTTCTCGAGCGCATCGCGAAACGCAGCGCCAAGTCCGTCGAGGGCATCTCCGCCCCGGCGGCGCGCAAGCTCGTCGAGTACGACTGGCCGGGCAACGTTCGCGAGCTCGAGAACTGCATGGAGCGCGCGGTCGCGCTGTGTCGGTTCAGCGAGATCACGCTCGACGATTTGCCGAGCACGGTGAGCGCGCACAGCGTGCTCGCGACGGCGATCCCGATGCTGGCGCCCTCCGAGCTGATCACGATCGACGAGCTATCGCGGCGCTACGTGCGTCAGGTGCTCGCGGCCGTCGGCGGCAACAAGACGCAGGCGGCTCGCACGCTCGGCATCGATCGCCGTTCGCTCTACCGCCGCCTCGAGCCACACAGCGCGGTCAGCGAACCCGAGACGAACGGCGCGGACGCGCCGACGCCCTAGCGTCACGGATCGATCGTCAACGTTGCGGACGCGAAGGTGGTCGGCGTCACACACGATCCGCTCGCATGGACCGAACGACAACCGGCTGCTGTTCACGGTTCAGCTCGACGTGATGCGTTACACCCGTGATCGAGCGAGCGACTCAATACTTGACGGTCACGCCTAGTCCGACATTGGTGCCGGTGCGCGAGGTGAGCGGCGCGAAGTCGCCGTAGCTGTAATAGAAGAGGTCGGCCTTGAGCTCGCCTTCGACGTGCGTGGCGAGCATGTAGTCGAGCTTGACCCCGAACGTCTCGGACCACAGCGGCGACAGCTCGCGATCGTAGGTGATGTATTGAGCGACGGTCGTATAGTTGTCTTGATAGAACGTCGCGGCGCCCTGCGTATAGAATCGCTCGCGCAGCCGGAGCTCGAGCTTGCGCGACAAGTTCACGAAGTAGCGCGCGCCGAACGTGTGGCTCGTGATGCCCCAATCGTCGTAATAGAATCGATAGTCGGCCTGCACCGAGCTCGCGTCGCCGACCGCGCGGTTGATCCCGGCGACGAACGCCTGGCGCCAGCGCGAATCGGGATCGGTCTCGGGCACCCAGAACTCGGGGGCGGCGTCGATGCTCGCTCGAATCGGCACGAACCGGTAAGGGCTCGCCTGATAGCCCGATTCGTAGCCGAGCTCGTAGCTGACCTGCGCGATCGTCCGCTCGTTGATCACCTGCGTCCACGCGGCGGAGATGCTGTGGACGTCGAGCGAGCGGGAGAAGTTTTCGTCGTCGGCGCGTCCGACCGTGTTCAGCGAGAGGTTGTAGCCGATGCCGAGCGTCGTGTTCTTGTCGTCGAGTTGCTGCTCGAGCCCCACGTTGAACGTGTGCGACAGGTAGTCGTTCTCCTTCGAGAACAGGTAGCCGGCGCGCACCATCAGCGTATCGAACGTGTGCGACCCGCCGATCGTCACTTGATGTCGTGTGTCGTGGATCGTCGTCTTCGACGCCTGGCTCACCACGTCGACCGAGGCCGACGTCACGACATCGGCGAGATAGCCGAGCGTGACGCTCGTATTCGGCGCGACATCGGCGGCGGCGGACACGACCGGCGACACGACCGTGGTGTGATCGCTGTCGGCGTAGACCTGCACCTTCGAGACGAACGACGTATCGGCGCGCGCGAACGGTGCGACGCACGCGACGACCACGCACACGCGAGCGCAGCTGGCTAGTTTCCCCAACGGGACCTCAATTGCACCCGCAGCCGCCCCCCGACGAGCCGTAGCCGCCGGACGAGCCTTCGCGCGCCTCCTGCATGTGCAGATCGAGCTCGTCTTCGACCGGATCGGGTGCGAACACCATCTTGCGTTCGGCGAGCGTCGCGCGCTGGCGCGGCCTGACATGCGCGCAACCCGCGAGCGACGCGATCGCGACGAGGAGTGCGAGGCTCGAGCGTCGCCGTGGGCGCATCAGCGCGAACGCCACGAGCACGATCGCACCGGTCGCGAGGCTCGCATCGCCGGTGGCGTTACAGCCGCCGCTCTCCACCGGAGGCGGCGCAGCGCCGGCCTCGGCGAGCGGCACCGCACCGACCGCGACGTCGTCGCCCAGCGTGTCGTTCGGGAAGTTCGGGAGTCCCGTCGCCGCCGTTGCCGTCGACCGCGGCGATGTACGCGGTGATCGTGCCGGCGCCGGCCGCCGGAGCGGTCCAGCACACATCCCATTGGACCATCGCGTGGTGGGCGCCGTTATGGACCGCGGCGGTGCCGTCGTTGAGGATATAGGCGTCGACGTCCGGCGGGATCGTCTCACCGCTGGCCGCGCACGCGCCGGAGACGACCGGAACGAATTTTCCGGTCGGGTTGCCGCTATCGTCGTCGAGCTCGAGCGCGAAGCCGTTGTCGTCACACGGCTTGTACGGCGTGAGCTGCGAACCACAGACGTCTCCGAGCGAGGCGTACTGCACCGCCTCGTGCTCGTGCGTCATCACGACGCGCAGATGGTACTGCTGGTTCGCGGCCCAGCCGGTCGTGAACAGCTCGGGATGATCGGCCTCGATGCCGAGCCCGATCGTGCCCGGCGGATCGGTGTGACACACCGCGCACGTGTGGCCGGTCCAGCGTGGCGCGCCGTCGAACACGATGCCGCCGGCACCGTCGGTCAGCACCGGATCGCCGTCGAACTGCTCGCCGGTCGGGAACGCGTGCGCGGCGGTCGCCGCGAGCCCCACCGAGATCGCTATGCCGGCGCTAAGCGAGCGCATCACTTGCACACCCCGGTGCCGGCGAGCCAGTCGTGGATCGCGACATATTGCGGGTCGCTCGTCCCGCTCCAGATCGCCCCGCCTTTGTGCTCGTAGCCCCCGAGCGCCGCCGGCAGCGGCTTGCGCAGCAGCCAGTCGTCATCGACCGAGACGTCGAACACGAACCCCGCCGCCGACGTGAAGTTCCCGTGCTGCTCGTCGTCGGTCAGCGGGGCGATCGCATCGTCGATGTTCGCCGGCGGGGTCGCGCGCAGCTTGCCGAGCGAGTACACCCGGAACGGGCTGCCGGCGTTGCCATGGCACGCGTTGTAGCTGCACTGCCGGATCAGCACCGGCTGGACGTTGCATTGAAACACCGCTTCGTCGAGAGCGGTGGTAGGGTCCGGGGCGGGACTATTGGTCACGGCGTTACAAGCCGCGAGCGCGAGGACGCACGCGTACCGCACGGCGTTGCCCTCGACGCCAGGACGAAACATCGCGCGCAATCTAGCGGAGACGGCGACCAGTTTCACGCACAATTCGACAAAGACGAAAGATGCACAACACGCGCGGCGAACCGCCTCAGGGCAGTTATCTGCTGTCAGTGGCCGGCGCCAGACAGCGGCGAGGCCGAGTGGTCTGCTACGCGCGATGAGAAGAGCGGACGGGCTCTACGACATCTCGCGGCGCAAGTTCTGTGCGGTCGCGGGGCTGACGCTGGTCGTCGGCTGTATCGACAATGATGGCAGCGTCGTCCAGACCGGCCAGCTCGGCGACAACCTCAACCCCGACGCCGGCAATGGGCATCACGACGCGAACGGCGCGGTGGACGCGCAAGGTGGCCAGGATTCGTCCACCGGCATGGCGTGCACGGGCAACCCGATCGACGTCGGCGCCGCGAGCACGTTCGTCGCCAACACGCCGGTCTATCACTCGTCCGGCAAGTTCTTCGTCGTGCGCGATAGCGGCGGGCTCTATGCGCTGACCGCCGCGTGCACGCACGAAGGCGCGACCTGCGTCGTCCAAGGCAGCGATTTCTACTGTCCGCGCCACGGCGCGGAGTTCACGTTCAACGGTGTCGTCACCCGAGGCCCGGCGTTCCTTCCGCTCACGCACTACGCGATGTGCGACATGAGCAACGGCCACGTCGGCGTCAACACATCGCAGACCGTCGCCGCGTCGGTGAGGTTGAATTCCTGATGCCGTTCCTCGCCGGAGTAGTCGTCGTGTTTGTCGGCGTCGCCGGCGGTGATCGTCGCGTCGATCATCAGGTCCAGACACTGCTCGAGCACCAGCACGTCAAGGCCGAGGCGATCGCACCCGCGCTCGTCCACACCCTCGCTCATCACGGCGAAGGCAGTCGCGAGATCGTGCAGAAGCTCCACACCGCCGGCGTCGTCAGCGGCGAGATCGTCGAGAGCCACGGGCAATTCACGCTGCGCATCGCGATCTACAACGGCGACGGAGGCATGCGATCGTACTCCGAATCGCCGGTCGCCGGACGGGTGCTGACCAAGGGCGAGCTCGATGTGCTCGGCTCGAACCTCGAGGACGACGTGACCGCGATGGTCGCGAAGGCGGCGCACGAGACCGCACCGGCGCCCGCGGCGTCGCCGGACGAGATCGAGATGGATGAGCCAGCGGTCGCGGCGCAGGCCCGTCCAGCTCCGTCAGCGGAGCTCGGCACGACGCCCCCGGTCGCTGCCCCGGTCGAGACTCACGCCGCAGCGCCGGTCGAAGTCGCCGACGCGAACGCCGACACTTCGGATTCGGTCAGCGCCGACGAGATCGAATCGCTCACCGGTGGAGGTGGCGGCGACGCGACGCCTGCGCGGCCTCCCGAACAAGCGCTGCACCTGCACGGCGCCGTCGGCTTGGGCTTCGCATCCCGCAGCTTCAGCGGACCCGCCACGATGCCGGGCTACGGATCGAGCGCGGTCGGTGCGATCCACTTCGAAGGTGCGGTGTCGCCGATCGCACACGCCACGCTCGCCGCTCAGGCCGAAACGACGCTCGACATGACGACGCCGGTCGCGAATGGCGTCGCGTCGACCTCGATGACGCGCTGGGAGCTGACCGCGAGCTACGCGCTGCTTCACGGCCGAATCGAGCTCTCGCCCGAGCTCGGCATCGGCCATCGCGCGTTCTCGATCGAGTCGACCGATCCGATGCGCTCACCCGACAATTCGTACGACTACGCGATCGTCGGCGTGACCGGCGGGATGGCACTCGGCCACAACCTCGCGCTACGCGGCCTCGTCGCATTCGATCCCGTCGTGTCGGGCACGGAGCCGACCGACATGGCGTTCGGCGATGCGACGCGCTGGGCCATCGATGTCGGCGGCGCGGTCGAGTTCCGCCCGTATGCGCACGTGTTCGCGCGGGCCGCGCTCGACTATCAACGTTTCTCCTGGTCGTGGAACGCGGGGTCTCGCGGCGCGGCCGGCGCGGTCGACGAGTATCCGTCGGGCACACTCGCGGTCGGCGCCGAATACTGAGGAGGCCAGATGAAGTCCGTCGCAGTTGTTGTCGCGATGCTCGCCGTGATGGTGCTCGGTGAAGTCGCGCGTGCCGAGGTCAAGCAGGGCGATCACTTCACCGAGCTCGACGCGGTCACCGCGAAGGGCAAGAAGTTCCGGCTCAAGGCGATGGCCGGCAAGTGGGTGCTGTACACGTTCGGCGCGAGCTGGTGCCAGCCCTGCCACAAGGAGCTGCCCGCGTACGACCGGATCGCGCCCAAGCTGACCGGCAAGGTGCTGTTCGTCGCGATCAACATCGACGAGAAGGTCAAGGATGGCCAAGACTTCCTCGACTCGCTCAAGCTCCACCACCTGTTCCCGGTGTTCATGTCGGACGGATCGAGCGCCGCGCTCAAGGCCTACGATCCCGACCACATGCCCTCGACGTTCGTGATCGATCCGACCGGCGTCGTCCGGCTGGTCCACTACGGGTTCGAACCCGGTGACGAGGACAAGCTCGTCACGACCCTGATCGATCTGACGAAGTAGGCCGACGACGTAGGTCTCGTCACTTCGGCGAGCGAACCCAACGACGCCTGTTCAGTCTAAGCGCTCATGAAGTCGTTCCCGCCGAGTGCTAGTTGTTCTGGGTGCTCTCGCCGAGACCTTCTCAAAGCCGTCGGGGTCGCGGCTGCCGGTTCGCTCGTCGGCGGTTGTGGGCAGCCGGGGAGCTCGATTCCGGTCGGCGCGTCGAGCATGTGTGGCAGCGACCTATGTCTCGATCTCACTGCCAGCGACAACAGCGAGCTCGGGGCAGCCGGTGGGGCGGTCCTCGTGGATGCACCGAACGACACGCTCGTCGTCGTGCGCATGACCGACACGACCTACGTCGCTTTGTCCGCGGTGTGCACGCACGCGGGTTGCGAGGTCGATTTCGACGCGTCGGCCGACCGGCTCACGTGTCCTTGTCACGGGTCGGTCTTCACGCTGTCGGGCGCCGTCGTCAACGGCCCTGCGAATCGGCCGCTGAAAACCTACGCGGTCGCGCTGTCCGGGACGACGCTGTCGATCACGCTGTGAAATCGGCCGCTCGCCGCAGTTGTGGGCGCGAGACGACACTGGGGGACGGAAGCCACAGCGGCGCGCGTGCAACTCCGGCAAACCCGTTCCCGCTGCGGGATCCGCGCTTGCAGTTCACTGACGTATGGCGGCCTGCTCCGTCTTCTTGGTGCTCGCGTGCTTCGTCGCGCTCGTCGCCGCATCGCGTCGAGTCGAGGCCGCGCCGCGGCTCGCCCGGGCGATGAGCGTGTCCGATGGCGTGCCGTTCGTGCCGAGCGACGGCGTGCCGGTGCGTCTGGACACCGAGCCCGGGCGCCGGCTCGCGCGGGGCAGCATCTCGCCGATGCCGTCGAGCTTGTCGCCAGCGCACGCGATCTTCGGCGAGCTCAATGCGCGCCGGATGCTGACCCCGATGCCGGTGATCGATGACGCCTGGGAGCTCGGAACGGGGCCGATCGATCTTCGCGGCCGGCGTTAGACGCTCGCGTGTGATCAGCGCAGGTTGCGCAGCCGAAAACATTCCGGCTCGGAAGGCGTGATCGGCTCACCGGTCACGGCGTCGAGCGCGAACGGCAGGTTCGGGGCCCCGGCGCTGCCGGTGAACGTGATCTCGACCGAACCGCCTGCGGGCCAGGTCGCATCGTGGTTGGGCGGCGGGACACGCAGGCTATCGATGCAGCGGACGATCCGCACCTTGTCGCGGTCGAGGTAGATCATCGTCTGGACCGGGACGTCCTTCGCGGTGAGCACGACGTCGCGATGCACGACTCCGTTCACGGTCGTCCGGCAGCCGGCCGCTCCGCCGGGCCCCATCGCGCAGTCGCGCTCCGGCCCGTAGCCGACCTGGATCGCCTCGTCGTAGTGATGGCCGACCACGCGTCGCTGCACATCCTCGGCCGTCAGCTTCGGGGTCCCCGGGATGAAGAACATCTCGGTCAGCGTCAGCGCGTCCTTGGTGCGCCTGAACATCAACTGACCGCGGCCCAGGCCATCGGCGCCGTCGTCGAGCTCGAAGATGTCCTTCGCCGTCGGGATCGGCCCGAGCCGATCGGCTGCCGCCGGATCGATCCCGAACAGATCGGCGTTGCGGCGGACGAAGGCGCGCAGCGCGGGCAGGTCCGCGGCGATCAGCGCCGGGTCCTTGGTCGTCGCGCTCGCGAAGTAGCCATGCTCGTCGTAGTAGACGATCGTCCACGCCGGGTTGCGCGCGGTGAACGCGGCTTGCAGGTGCGCGCGCTCGACCGGCGTATGCTTGACGAGCACCAGCGGGTACGCCGGCGCGGCCATTGCGGCGATCGGGATCGCGACGAGCAGCGCGACGAGGGAACGAGTCATGCGCGAGACAACATAGCCGAATCCGCGGCGACTTCGCGTTACAACGCGGTGTCGTCGGCCACGTGCGTCTGCGCTTCGCCGCAACAGCTCGCGGCCGCGGGGTATGCTCCGAGTGATGATCACGCTCTATCACCATCCGTTCACGCGGGCAGCGGGCATGCTGTGGCCGCTCGAAGAGATCGGCGTTCCCTATGAGCTGAAGTTCGTCGACATCATGAAGGGCGAGCAAAAGTCGCCGGCGATGCTCGCGCTCAACAAGATGGGCAAGATCCCGGTGCTCGTCGACGGTGATGCGGTGGTGACCGAGGGCAGCGCGATCGCGCTCTACCTCGCCGATCGCTACGCGTCCGGCCGCCTCGCTCCCCCGCTCGACGACCCGCGCCGCGGCACCTACCTGCGCTGGTCGTTGTTCGCGCCGTCGGTCATTGAACCGGGTGCGATGGCGAAGCTCGGCGGCTGGGAGTTCAAGCCGTCGCAGGCCGGTTGGGGCGATCACGACGCGATGCTGCGGGCGATCGACAGCGCGATCGACCACGGCGACTACGTGCTCGGCGACATGTTCTCGATCGCCGACGTCATCTTCGGCGGCGCGCTCCGCTTCATGGTGCGCTTCAAGATGATCGCAGCCAGCCCGGTCGTGGCCGCATACCTCGAGCGGATCTCGGCACGCCCCGCGTGTCAGCGCGCGGACGCGCGTAACGCGGCGATCGCGAAGGACCACGGCCTCACGCCGTAGCCGCCGGATCTAAACGACCTCGGCGGCGCTCTTGAACACGAAGTAGCGCTGCGCGGGATACGTCCAAGCCGCGAACACGACCACCGAGCTCGGTAGCTTCGCGAGCACGTACGGCACGCTCAGCTCGACCGCGAACAGCTGCATCGCGAGCGCCATCAGCACCGCCGTGCCGAGCGAGACGCTCGCGAAGCGAAGCATCTGATCGAACGCGAGCGGCGAGCGATCGCGGAACGCGAGGTACTTGCCCAACGCGAAGTGGGCGACCGCGCCGCAGGCCGCGGCGATGAATGCCGCGACGAGGACTCGCGAGCCGGTCTCGACGAGCGCGACCAGCACGATCATGTCGACGACGCCCGCCGCGATGCTGGCGACTCCGGCGGAGAAGAAGACCTTCACGCCGGCCCATGACAGTCGCCGCGGCCCCGCGCGAGCTGCGGCGTCAGTCGCGGTCACGCGCGAACCACCTTGCTTTTTCGCGCCCGCGCGCACCGCACCGTCGAGGTCGACCGCATGTGACCTAACTTTCTGGACGGCGCACCTCGGTGGAGCGCTCGCTCTGGTCTCCAGCAAGCTAGGTCGTACGCCGCCGCTCGAACACGCATAACTCTGTCACGGACCGGCCGCCGCTATTCCGGCCCGTTACCTCGCGTGGATGCGAGCACAGCCGGCGTAGCTCACGCGCACGCGGTTCCGAGTGCGCGCCTGCACCGGCGGGCGGAGCTTCACCGGGCGTGATCGCTCGACGACGACGCGCAGTGGCCGCAGCGCGATCCCACCGTCGAAGAAGCGTTGCGCGAAGCCGGCACGCCCGATGCTCGAGGTTGTCGGCAAACCTTTAAGGAGATAGTGATGATGTCCAAGACTGTCACACTAGTCGTGTGTCTGGGCGCACTGGCGCTGACGCGTACCGCGGCCGCGGACCCGAGCCCTGCGACGACACCCGAGCCGACCCCGGTCGAGACCGGCGCCCCCGTGCCGACGGTCACGACGACGACCACGACGACCACCAACACGGTGCCGACCCTCGCCGAGGAGAACGACTGGTACAGCTATGCGTGGAACGAGCCCCGTCTCTCTTCCCAGATCGGCGTCGGGGTCGTCGTCGGCGGCGGGGTCACCGGCTTCACCGACAAGACGATGCGCGACAGCATGTCGTCGGATGTCGGCGGGCTGTGGGATGCGCGCTTGTCGATCGGAACGCACGTTCCGATCGGAATCGACGTCAGCTATCTCGGCACCGCGGCGGACGTCACGACCCTCGCCGGCGTGCCCAACGGGACGCTGGTGGGGACAACCGTCGAGGCCGCGCTTCGTTGGAACATCTTCCCGCACTCGATCCTCGATCCGTACGTGTTCGCGGGCGCGGGCTGGCAGCGCTACGACGTGACGAGCATGGCGTTGCCGGTCGCGGACTCGGGCATGAGGGCGAGCGACAACGTCGCCGAGTTTCCGATGGGGACGGGCATCGCGTTCCGCGACCCGAGCGGCTTCACGCTGGACCTCCGCGGCACGTTCCGCGCGACGACGGACTCGACCCTCTTGCTCAATCAAGAGACCGGCAACTACGCGAAGCTGCACACCTGGGAAGCTAGCGCCGCACTCGGCTACGAATTTTGAGTCTTGAGGTCCGGCCCGCCACGCTGTTACCGTCGGCGGGTTGGACCGGCCGTATGTTCTCGGGGCCATGCTGGTCGCCGCCTGCTCGTCATCGAGCTCGGCGACGATCGCGCATCCGTTCGATGCCTGCAGCGCGCTGGAGCTCGACGCGCCCGGCGCGAGCGATGCCGAGCTCGCGAGCATCGACGAGGCGATCGCGTTGTGGCAAGCCGTCGACCTCACCGCACCGAGCCGGACCGCCGCGGCCGACGCACCCGCAGTGACGATCGTGTTCGAGCCAGGCAGCCCGGCTTGGTACGGCTACTTCGATGATGTCGCCGGCGCGATCTACATCAACACCGAGCTGTCCGATGACCGCCGTGCGATCACGCTCGCTCACGAGCTCGGCCACGCGTTCGGCTTGGTGCACGTGCCGCCCGCACAACGCGCCTCGGTGATGAACGCCGGAAACTTGACGGTCGTACCGACCGATGACGACCACACAGCGATCGAAGCGATCTGGGGCAGCTGCGCCGACACGCCGGCCTCGTAGGGCCACCGCTACTTGACGTACTTGACGTTGAGGTCGACGTACATCGAGTCGCCGACCGAGTCGTACATCCCGCCGGTCAACAGGCTCGCGGCGCCAGCTCCGGCGTGTGCCAGGATCGGACCGATCTTGACGCTGATCGATCCGCCTGCGGCGATCCGGCCGCCACCGCTGCCGGTCAGCGAGTAGCCTGCGCCGGTGAAGATGCCGAGGTCGGCGCTCAGCCGGACCAACGATCCGATCTTGATGATCACCGCCGTCGGGATCTGGATCGCCTGCTGCGAGCCGGTCGGCGAGGATTGATCGATGATCGTCGGCATCAACGAGAAGTCGAGGAGCGAGCTGAGCTTGAGCCTCGCGATCACCCCGGTGGTGAAGCCCGGCTCGAAGTTGCCGATGAAGTTTGGATAGTCCTTGTCGCTCAGGAGCATCGCGCCCTCGTGCATGTATCCAGCGCTGAGCTCGACCCCTAGCTCGCTGGTGCTCGCGGTCTCACCCGGTTCAGGCGGCTTCTTCGGAATCCTGGCCTCGAGGCGCACATCGAAGCCGCCGAACGTCTTCGGATCGTCTCCGTTCATCAGCATGTCGGGCTTCTTGACCGCGACCGGCGCGGTAGCGTTCACGGTGAGCCAGCGCGCCACCAAGACCTTGCCTTTGAGATCGACCGCGATCCAGTTGTAGGTCGCGAAGTGGCCGGACTCGTCGGGCCCGTTCGGGAAACGGACCTGACCGCCGGCATCGAAGTCGCCGGCCTTGGGCATCTTCGGCGCACGGACCGGCGGAGGCAGCGCGACATGTTGCTCCGCCCCGAGTGGGTCGCCGGACGTCGTCGGATCGGGTGTTGTGGGCAGCTGCGGCGCGGTGGGCAGCGGCGCGGCGGGCGGCAGCGGCGCGGCGGGCGGCAGCGGCGCGGCCGGCGGCTGGTTTGGATCTGCAGGCTGTGCAGCTGCCGATGCGGTCAAAGCGACGGTCGCGAGCAGCGCGACCGAGACAGGGCGACGGTTGGTCATGCGTTCCCTCCATCATCGTGGGGATTCGCTTTGCCCTGCTAGCCGCCTCACCGTGAGTCACGCGTGAGTCCCCGCGAGCTCTCGACTATGATGAGGGATGCGCGCCTTCCTGCTCGTGCCAGCGATCGCGGCACTCCTCGGCGTGACAGCAGCGCGCGCGGAGCCGACGCCTCAACAGCGGGCGAGGGCGCTGATCGATCTGCAGGCAAAGGCGATCGATGATCGGAACGAGGAGGTGCTCTACGCGACGTTCACCCAGGACGCGGTGATCCTGGTGCCGGACCCGCGGCCGATGACGCGCGGCGATCAGATCGACGCGATCCGGCGAACCAGCCCGCACGAGTCGCTGAACTCGGCGAAGGTCGGCAAGCTCGTCGCGGGCGGTGACGCGAACGCGGTGTGGCTCGACGCCGAGCTCGCGATCGATGTCGCGGGTGCGGAGCCGGGGTACGGGATGCACCGCGAGGTCAAGATGCTGCGCGTGACCGAGCTCGCGACCGCGGACACCGGCTGGAAGGTGGTCGCCGCGGCGTTCTCGGAGCCGGGCACCGTCACGGAGGCACGGCAGCCGCCGTCGCCGATCGAGGGCAAGAGCGAGCCGCCGACGGCGCTCAGTGACTTGCTCGCGTCACCAGTGAAGCTCGAGGCCGCGCTCGGCAAGGACGCGAGTGTCACCGTGTTCGGGACCAGCCAGGGCGAGGTCGCCTACGGCGGCCCGGCCGCGCATGCGCTGCTGAGATCCTGGAGCAAGCTCGCGCTCTCGCTCTCGGGGGCACCGCGCGAGATGCACGGCAAGGGCTGGGCGTTCGCACTCGGCTACGTCGACTGGAAGCAGAAGCCGGGCGACAAGTTCCCGGCCCGGATGAGCGGCCTCGTGATCGCGCAGCCCGCCGCGAACAACCGGTGGACCGTGGTCGCCGTCCAGTACACCGCCGGCGACTGAAGAACCCGTTCGATCACCGCCCGCCGGAGTAGGACGCAGTTACTATGGAGTGGCGATGGAGAGCTTCGTTCAGGGCTGGTCGCTCACCATCTTGCTGTGCGCATTCATCGTGCTGGTGTTCCTCGCCGGCTGGCTCCATGTCCATCGCGAGCTCGCGTGGGTCAAGGCGCTGACCGATCACCTCGGCTACGAGCTCGTCAGTGAAGAACCTGCGAAGCCGGGCTCGCTCGAGCAGCAGCAGATCCGCGACGAAGCCCACGCGATCCTCGCCGCGAAAGACCCGGCGTGGGCGCAGAAGCAGGTGCGGAGCTGGCAGATGCGCGCGCAGCGACTCGAGCCCGCGCTCGCGTTCTGGGTCGACTTGTTGCGCCAGCTCGGGCTGCTCGGCACCGTGCTCGGCATCGGGCTCTCGCTCGCGTACACCGGCAGCGATCTGACGAAGCTGCTCGGGCCGCTCGCGCTCAAGGTGTGGACGACCGTCGCCGGCCTCGCGTGCAGCATCTTGTTGTCGGCGAGCTTCGCGATGACGGTCACCGCGTGGGTCGACGCGGCCGAGAAGAACCTCGAAGCCTGGGACGCGCGCCGGCGCACGCGCGGAGAATCGCGGTGAGCCGTTCGCGCCGCCACCTGCGGATGCCGCCGGATCTGACGTCGCTGTTCGACGTGTTGTTCATCGTGATCTTCGCGGCGCTGATCCGCGCGACCGCGGCGCAGCAAGTCGCGGCCGCCGCGACCGCACCGCCGCCGCCCGTGCCCCGCGCGGTGCCGCTCGATCCGGCGTCGCTCCACGCGCGCGCTCTCGCCACGCTCGATCACGAGCTCGCCGCGCGGCCCGCGATCGTCGTACGCGTCTCGGCGGCCGGCACCGTGACCGCGCTCGATGCCGAAGGTTCGACGACGCCGCTCGACGTGCCGTTACTCGAGCACAGCCCCGATCCCGACGTCGCGGTGTCCTATCTCGGCGATCGCTCGGCCGAGCTGCGGATCTGCGGGATCGCCGCGCTCCATGTCGGTGCCGCGACGCTCGCGCGCGACCTCGTGATCGTGGCGCCGGATCGCGCGCTCGCCGACTTGCCACACGCGCTGTTCGACGGCTTGCACCGCGACGTCGAGCGCTGTCTCGCCGAGCAGCAGGCCCTCGCGGTCATCATCGATCCGGCGGCGGCGCCATGAGCGAGCTAGCCAAGGATGTCGCGAAGGAGCTCGACCGCAGGCGGCGCCGTCGTCGCCTGATCTTCGCCGCGGTCTGGATCGCGCTGATCGCGCTCGCGCTCGTCTACGTCCGCTGCGGCGGGAGCTGGGGGCTCGGCGGTCGCGGCTCCGGTGCTGGTTCTGGCTCCGGCGCTGGCACCGCGAGCGATGGCGGCCCGCACCGCTGCGCGCTCCGGATCGCGGCGAGCGGCGTCACCGTCGACGGACGAGCCGTCACGCGCGAAGCGGCGGTCGCGATCTGTCGCTCGGCGGGCGGCGCGGACGTCGTCGTGACCGGCGACGCACGCGAAGGCGACTGGGAGGCGGTGCGCGCCGCGCTCGAGGCCGCGAAGGTCCCGGTGTTCGTGCGCGAATCGGCCCGCTGACCACCGGTGCTACTGGCCGAGGCTGCCCGGGGTCTTGCGCCGCTCGCGCGCGGTCTCGATCACGGTGTAGAGGACCGGGATCACGCCGAGGTTCAGCACGGTCGACAGGATCATGCCGCCGAACACGGTCGTGCCGAGCGAGCGGCGGCTCGCAGCGCCCGAGCCCGACGCGAGCACGAGCGGCAGCACGCCGAACACGAACGCGAGCGACGTCATGAGGATCGGTCGCAGACGAATCTTCGCCGCCTCGATCGCCGAATCCGCGATCGATCTGCCCTTCGCGCGCAATTGCTCCGCGAATTCGACGATCAGGATCGCGTTCTTGCTCGCGAGCCCGACGAGCATGACCATACCGATCTGCGCGAACACGTCGGTATCGAGGCCGCGCGCGGCGATCAGGATCAGCGCGCCGAGGATCGCGAGCGGCACGGCGAGCATCACGATCAGCGGCAGGACGAAGCTATCGTACTGTGCCGCCAGGACGAGGTACGCGACCACGATCGCGAGCGCGAACAGCAGCGCGATCTGATGACCGGCGCGCTGTTGCTCGAGCGACAGGCCGGCCCACTCGTGAGTCATCCCGGCAGGCAGGATGCGATCGGACAGCCGCTCCATGATCTTCATCGCATCGCCGGAGCTGGTCCCGGGCGCGGGCGAGCCGTTGATCTCGGCGGCGCGGAACAGGTTGAAGTGCGTGATCACCTGCGGTGCGGTGGTCGGGGTGGCGTGGACGAGCTCGTCGAGCCTGATCAGCTCGCCCTTCGCCGAGCGCACGTAGAGCGAAGCGAGCGCGGCCGGATCGGCGCGATACGGTGCGTCGGCCTGGACGTAGACCCGGAACGAGCGGTCGCCGAGGTCGAAGTCGTTGACGTAGCTCGAACCGAGATCGATCTGCAGCGCGCTCGCGATCTGCTGGAGCGAGACGCCGAGCGACTTCGCCTTCTCGCGATCGATCGTCACCTCGAGCTGCGGATCGTCGACCGTGAACGTCGCGAGCACACCGCGCAGGTGCGGGTCCTTGCTCGCGGCAGCGACGATCTGAAATGTCGCCTGGGCGAGCAGCGCGGGCGGTCCGCCCTCGCGATCTTCGATCTCGAGCTGGAACCCGCCGAACACGCCGACGCCCTGGATCGACGGCGGCAGGAACGGCACGACGAACGCTCCGCCGATCCCGAACAGCGGTCCGCGCAACCGATCGATCAGCGCCTGCGCGGAATGCGACGAGCCCGGCCGCTGGTCGAACGGCTTCAGGCCCACGAAGATGATGCCGCGGTTCGAGCCGGGGCCGGCGAACGAGAAGCCGTTGACGTTGAACACGTGCTCGACCTCGGGCTGCTGCTGGAGCAGCTTCTCGACCTGCTCGGTCACGCCGAGCGTTCGCTGGAGCGACGCGCCGGACGGCCCCTGCACCGCGATGATGATGTAGCCCTGGTCCTCCTCGGGCACGAACGCCGAGGGCACGCGGGTGTAGACGATCGCGGTCGCGGCGAGGCCGAGCACGAACAGCCCGATCACGATCACGCGATGGCGCAGGCACCAGCCGAGCGCGCGGCCGTAGTGATCGTGAGTCCAGCCGAGGCCGCGGTCGATGCCGCCGAAGATCCGGCCTTTCGGCTTGGTCCGCACGCGCAGGAGCTTCGCCGCGGCCGCGGGTGACAGGGTCAGCGCGTTGAACGCCGACAGCGTGATCGAGAACGCGATGGTCAGCGCGAACTGCTGGTAGATCCGCCCGGTGGTGCCGGGGAAGAACGACACCGGCACGAATACGGCGACCAGCACGAGCGACGTCGCGACGACCACGCCGGCGACCTCCTTCATCGCGTGCGACGCGGCCTCGGCCGGTGACTTGCGCTCCTCGTTGAGGTGGCGCTCGATGTTCTCGATCACGACGATCGCGTCATCGACGACGAGACCGGTCGCGAGCGTCAGGCCGAACAGCGTCAACAAGTTGATCGAGAACCCGAACAGCTTGACGAAGATGAACGTACCTATCAGCGAGACCGGGATCGTGATCGCCGGGATGATCGTCGCGCGCCAGCCTTGCAGGAAGATGAAGATCACCGCGATGACGATCACGATCGCCGCCGCGAGCGTGACGAGCACATCGTCGACCGCGGTCTTGACCGCCGACGTCGGATCGAAGCCGATCTCGTACTCCAGCCCCGGCGGGAAGCGCTTCGCGAGCTGTTGCAGCCGCGCGTCGACCGCCTTCTCGACGTCGAGCGCGTTCGCGTTCGGCAGCTGGAAGATGCCCACGCCGATCGCGTCGTGGCCGTCGATCCGCAGCGTCGCGCCGTAGTCCTCGGCGCCGAGCTCGACCCTGCCGACGTCCTTGAGCTGGACCAGCGTGCCGTCGCTGCCGGTCTTGACGACCATGCGCTCGAACGCGGCGACATCGGGCAGGCGCCCGGCCGCATGCACGCTGATCTGCACCGCCTGGCCCTTCGGCGCGGGCTCCTTGCCGAGCTGGCCGGCGGCGATCTCGATGTTCTGTTCGCGGAGCGCCTCGACGACGTCGTCGGCGGTGAGCTGGCGCGCCGCGAGCTTCGGCGGATCGAGCCAGATCCGCATCGCGTAGGTGCGCGGGCTGAAGTTGCGCGCCTCGGCGACCCCGGGGATGCGCAGCAGCTCGTCGCGGACGTAGCGGTCGACGTAGTTCGACACGAACACCGACGAGTACTCGCCATGTGCGCTGTAGAACGCCGCGGCGAGCACCATCGACGTCGAGCTCTTCGTCACGGTCACACCGGTCGCGCGGACCTCGGCCGGCAGGCGCGGCAGCGCGGTCTGCACCCGGTTCTGGACGTCGACCGCCGCGAGATCGAGATCGCGCCATGGCTCGAAGGTCACGGTGGTCTGCGACAGGCCGTCGCTCGTGCTCGACGACTGGATGTAGCGCATGCCCTCGGCGCCGTTGATCGCCTCTTCGATCGGCGTCGTCACCGCGGCCTCGACGGTCTGCGAGCTCGCGCCGATGTACACCGCGGTCACGACGACCTGCGGCGCCGCGAGCGTCGGATAGCGCGCGACCGGGAGCGTCGGCACCGCGATCGCACCGCCGAGCACGATCAGGATCGCGCACACGGTCGCGAGGATCGGCCGCTTGATGAAGAAGTCGACGAACACTAGCTCTTCACCTTGGGCTCGATCGGCGCGCCGTCGCGCAGCTTCTGGACGTTCGAGGTCACGACGCGATCGCCCGACTTCACGCCGCCGAGCGCCACGTACTCGTTGTCGACGAGATCGCCGAGCTTCACCGGCCGTTGCTTCGCGACCTGCTGCGTGCCGTGCTGCTCCGCGACGTAGACGAAGCTCTGACCGCCGAGCCGCGTCACCGCGAGTGCCGGTATGCGCAACCCGGGATGGGTGTTCCACACGACGCGCGCGCGCACGAGCTGGTCGGAGCGCAGCGCGCCCTTGGCGTTGTCGATGTCGGCCTTGACCAGCACCGACTGGGTCTGCGGGTTGACGTCGGCCGACACGAACTTCACGGTGCCGGTCCCGATGATGTGGCTCGCGTCGTCGACCAGCTGGATCTGGGTCTGGTCCGTGATGTCGTGCGCGCGATCGACCGGCACCGAGACGTTGGCCTCGAGCACGGAGTTATCGGTGACGGTCGTCAGCGTCGTCTGCGGCGTGACGCGGTCGCCGACCCGCGCCGGGATGTCGCCGACCACGCCATGGCTCGGCGCGGACACCTTGTAGTAGCGAAGCTGCACCTGGTTCTGCGCGATCGTCGCGCCCGACGCTTCGACCGCGGCGCGTGCGGTGTCGTACTGGGCCGTCGCGTTGTCGAGCTCCTGCCGAGCCAGCGCACCATCGGCGACCAGCTTCCGAACCTTGGCGAGGTTCTCCTTCGCGAGCCGGAGCTGCGCGACGTGGCCGGCCTCCTCGGCATGCGCGGCGGCGACCACCGCGGGCTGGCGACCCGGATCGATCTGCACGAGCGGCTGGCCGGCCTCGACGGTCTGGCCCGGCTTGACGAAGATCTGCGTGATCGTGCCGTCGACCTGCGGCTGGATCGAGGCCGCCGTGCGCGAGCGCAGCGTCGCGAGATACTCGGTCGCATCGACGACCTCGGTCGGCGCGAGCGTGACGACCTCGACGGACGGCGGCGGCGGTCGCCCGGGCGGTGCCTTGGAACCACACGCGACGAGGCACAGGATCGCGAGGCGGCGCATGGTGCGGTTTACCGCCGCGCCCGCGCTTGAAAAGTGAGCGCGTTCGCCCGCGTGCGGCGGCAGGTGCTCACCGCCTACTGCGCGCGCCTGTCACGGCGCGG
Organism: uncultured delta proteobacterium; assembly: GCA_963848295.1. GTDB lineage: Bacteria > Myxococcota_A > Polyangia > Haliangiales > Haliangiaceae > JABFXX01. The sequence goes on from CAWKDB010000010.1 coordinate 4,138,203, forward strand.
TGGCGAGGAGTACGCGCTACGGGCGGACGTGGTGTGGACCGCGCCCGCGCTCGGTCAGTCGCGGTCGCGGGCCGAACGCCTCGGGCGCCGCGCAGTGCGAGGTGGGTGCGAAGCCGATCTTCTTGTTGGCGACATCGATCACCGTGACGAAGGCGCGCATGAACGCGTCGCCCATCGTCGCGTTGCCTTGGTCGCCACCGCCGTACACCACGAGGCAGTACTGGCCGCCACCGGTGTCGTAGAAGTACGACGCGAGCGCGGGGGCGCTGATCGTGATCGAGCCACCCCCGACGCCGGAGAACGTCAGCGAGAGCTTCGGCAACATCGCATCGACGGTCGCGGAAGTCGTCCCGGAAGACGCGGTGACGCAGCCAGCGGTGTCGGAATTCGAAGTCGTCGGGTCGGTGAGCGTCTGGCTCGGGAACAGCGACTTGAATGCGGTGTTCGCGTTGAGATCCTTGACCAGCGCGGTCTCGGCAGCGCTCGGGATATAGAACAGGCTCGTGCCCGTATCGACGATCGGGTTATCGAAGGTCGCGGCGGTCACGCCGAGGTTCGTGCCGCCGATCGCCATCGCCGTCATGTCGGCCGAATAGAAGTCGGCGTTGTCGCCGGTCGACAGCAGCGGCGTGTATTGCACGGGCGAAGCGACGTGAGTCTCGTCGTAGCCGCCGAGCCACATCGTGCCGTCGGTCGGACACAGCTCGAAGCCCATGACCTTGGCCACACCCGCCGCGGTCACCGCGTCGAAGTAGGCGGTCGTGCCGGGATCGAGGAGCGCCGCTGGCCCCATGCCGAAGATGCCCTGATATTCGTTCCCCGCGAAGAACTGCGGGTTCGTGCTCTGCGACTTGATATCGACGAAGTCGAGCGACACGCTCGGCGTGCCGTGGTCGAGCGCGACGGTGTCGGAGTAGATCGATCCGGACCAGCCGCTGTTGTCGGCGTACGACGCTTGATCGCTCTTGCCGGTCGCGCTCGCCGAGGAGCCGGGCGCGTAGAGCGGCGACATTCCGCTGCACGTCGAGCAACCGGAACCGGCGAGGCCAGTCACCGTCGAACCGGTGTCGAGGTCGAGCTTGAACGTCTTGCCCGAGGCGGTGAGCGCGGGCAGGTAGAACTCGCCCTGATCGGCGCCGCTCGGCGTGGACAGCGGGATCGAATAGACGCCATTCATCGGCCCGGTGGCATCGGACGACGACGAGCCGTCGACCGGGATCGCGCCGTCGCCGTCGGTGCCTCCGTCGTGAAGCGAATGCGAGGCGTCGGTGTTGCCGTTCGGGTTGGAGCCGGCGCTGCAACCGGTGACGAGCCCAAGAGTCATGACGAGCATCGAACGGAACTGCACTCGCATGGCGGACACGCTAGCCGCGGCCGTCGTGCGTTGGCGCTTTCAGCCTCGAACAGCCGATGACACTCGAGTGCGCAGAGTGTGCAAATCGTAACTTCCCGGTCGCAGTGACCGGCGATCCGCATCGTGCGCCTCGGCGACAGCGCACGACCCATCGTGCCCCACGCGAGGACACAGCGCGCTCGTGCGCGAGACCCTCTCGAGGTGCGCGTCAGTGTTTGTGCGCGGCCTTGTTACCGGGCTTCGCGCCGTGCCATTCGTTGACGTGCTTGTTTGCCTCGAGCCAGGTGTTGAGCTCGGCGGCGACGACAGCTGGGATGTGATCGAGATCGCCGGTTAACAGGCCATTCACCTCGTTCAGCGCCAGCTCGATGTCGTTCGTTGCGCGATCGTCGGGCTCGAGCTTCGCAAGTGCTAGCTCGAGCTCCTGCTTGCGAACATGAACACGCGCCTTGAGGTTCATGCCGCGGGTCGCGTCGGTCGTGTTTTCCTTGGTGTGGATCATCGGATCTCCTTCGATAGCGTCATGCTCGTGCAGAGATCGTGCCGTGACGTGCGATCAGCGGCTCGCGCGGAGCCCCTTCGTGGTGGGTCGACGAGAGTTGTCGTGTCGCGAACCCGCCGCGTGTGGCGCCCGCGCCCGTCGGTGTCGCGATGATGAGGCGCTCCGAGCACCGGGTCGCGCGGATCGATTAGACTCGCGGGCAGATGGATGCCGGGCCGGAATTCGAGCGTTGTCTCGCACTCGTCGTCGCCAGCGTCGAACGCACGGCGAAGCGCGTCCATGGTGCCGCCGACCTGCCGCACTTGCCACTGCCGATCAGCGCCGAGCCCGGCACGCCCGCGTACGAGATGGCGACCGCGCTGGGTCTGCTGCCCGACGAGCTCGAGCTCGTGTGGTCGCTGATCGCGCGCGCAGTCGAGCCGTCGATCGCGGCGCATGCGCGTGACGTGTTCGGCGCCGACGCGTTGCTCGGCGTCAGCCTCGCCCATCACATCGCATGGCGCGAGCTGTCGCCCGAGCGCAGTCGCGCGCTCCTCGCCGTGCTCGATCGCGGCCACCGCCTGCGCACGAGCGGCATCCTCGTGCCGGTCGGCGACGGGCCGTACGACGTCCAATCGCCGTGGACCACGAGCCCGCGCGTGTGCAACTTCATCCGCGGCTCGCGCGACGTCGATCCCGAGCTCTCCGCGATCGGCGGCCTCGTCGAGCCCGGCCGCGTCTACCACTCGGCCGCGCAGGAAGCGACGCTCGGCCAGCTCCGGCACTGGCTCGGTGCCTCGGCCGCCGCGACGATCCAGCTCGACGGGCGGGCCGGCTCGGGTCGCCGCACCGCGGTGGCGATCGCGGCCGCACCGCGCCGGACGATCGCGGTCGACTTCGCGCGCGTCTCGGGCCGTCGCGCGCTGCCGACGCTGCTCGCGCTGTGGCGCGAGGTCCTGCTGCTCGACGCCGTACCGGTGATCGCGAACCTCGACGATCTGTGGGCGCGGCTGCCGCCCGACGACGAGCTCGAGCAAGCGTTGGTCGGCGCGCTCGATGCGATCGACGGCCCGCTGATCGTGACGACGTCGTCGGGACCGCTCGAGCTCCGCGCGTCGCGCCGTCTCGTGCTCAATGCGCGGTGGCCGCTGCCGGATGCGGCGACGCGCCGGCGCTTGTGGAGCGAGCTCCTGCCCGAGCGGCCCGCAGACAACGTGCTCGATCTCGTCGCCGATCGCTACGAGCTCGGAGCCGGCGGCATCGTCGCGGCGGCGCGGTCGGCGCAACATCGTGCCGGGCGGCGCGACGGCGTCCCGGTGCTTGGCGAGCTGGTCGCGAGCGTCCAAGACAACATCGCCGAGCGCCTCGGCGAGCTCGCGAAGCGCGTCGAGGTCACGCAAGAGTGGAGCGAGCTCGTCTTGCCGGCCGAGACGCGCGACGACGTCGCGATGTTGATCGGTCGCATTCGCAACGCGCACGTCGTGCTCGACGGCTGGGGCTTTCGCAAGAAGCTCGCCCGCGGCGGCGGCGTCGCGGCGCTGTTCTCGGGACCGCCCGGCACCGGCAAGACGATGGTCGCCGGCCTCATCGCCCGAGAGCTCGAGCTCGAGCTCTATCAAGTCGACCTGTCGCGCATCGTGTCGAAGTGGATCGGCGAGACCGAGAAGCAGCTCGCGCGCGTGTTCGAGGCGGCCGAGGCCGGCCACGCGCTGCTGCTGTTCGACGAGGCCGACGCGCTGTTCGCCAAGCGCTCGGCCGAGGTCAAGTCGGCGGTCGATCGCTACGCGAACCTCGAGGTGAACTACTTGCTCCAGCGCGTCGAGAGCTTCGGCGGCGTCGTCGTGCTGACCACGAACCTCGACAGCAGCATCGATCCCGCGCTGCGCCGCCGGCTCGCGAGTCACATCGTGTTCGGACCACCCGAGGTCGGCGAACGCGAGCGGCTGTGGCACACGATGCTCGACACGCGCGCGCCGCGCGACCCCAACCTCGATCTGCGCGCCCTCGCCGAGGAGTTCGCCGACATGAGCGGCGCGAACATCCGCAACGCGACACTCGCCGCGGCCTTCATCGCCGCCGACGAGGGCCGGCCGATCGGCGCGAGCCACCTGCGCCGCGCCGCGCACAGCGAGTATCGAGCGATGGGGCGCGTGCTGAGTCGCGGCCCGAACGGCCGGTGAGCTCGTGGCCGCGATCTCGTATACGCGGTGCGCGCGCCCGCACCTGACCGCGCGGCGGATGAGCACGTACACGATCCTCGGCTTTCTCGGCTACGCGCTCGCGAACGTCGTCGGCTCGGTGCTCGCGAGCGCGTGGGACCTCACGCTCGGCGAGCGGCTGATCGCCCTGTTCGCGCCGGGCGTCGCGTTCATCGTCGTCGTCACGATCGCGAGCGCGATCTCCGGCATGGAGCGCATCGTGTTCTATCAGTGCACGCTCGCCGCGCTCGGCTCGGTGCTCGTGCTCGGCCTCGCCACGGGCGCGCGCGTCGAGCGGCTGCTCGACATCGTGACGATCGGCATCGGCGTCTTCCTCGTGTTCGGCCGACTCGGCTGCTTCTCGGTCGGCTGTTGCCACGGCACGCTCGGCCGCGGCATCACGTACGGCCCGGCGCACGTCGCGATCGGCTTCTGGCCGCGCTGGCAGGGGCGGGCGCTGTGGCCGGTGCAGGCGATCGAAGCGGCGGCGAGCGCCGCGCTCGTCGTGCTCGCGCTGCTGTCGTCGGCGACGCCGGGCACCGCGGCGCTCGTCTACCTCGACGGCTACGCGCTCGTCCGGTTCACGCTCGAGCTCGCGCGCGGCGATCTGATGCGCCCGTACGTGCGCGGCCTGAGCGAAGCGCAGTGGCTCGCGGTCGGCTGCGCGGTCGCGTGCGCGGCCTGGCGCCCGCATCCTGTGACGCTCGCGATCGCCGCGCTGCTCGTCACCGCGACCGTCGTGCTCGTCGCTCGCCGCCGCGCGCGCGAGCTGCTGTCACCACCGCACCTGCGCGACCTCGATCGCGCGCTGCTCGCCGCCGCCGACGGCGACAAGCACGTCACGACGCTCGGCATCTCGGTGTCGCGGCACACGCTGCCCGACGGCCGCACCGACTGGATCCTGTCCGGCACGCACCCGAGATGGTCGACCGCGCTCGCGCGTCGGCTCGCGCACGCGATGTGGCCCGACCCGTGGGAGATCGTCGAAGGCCGCACGCCGGGCATCGTGCACGTGCTCACGCCGCCGTGATTCGGTCGACGTGCGTCACGACGACCGCGAAGCCAGATCACGACTCGCGATGGCCCGCCGGCGGCAGCAGCCCTTGCTCGGTGCAGTTGAGCATCACGATCGCGCTGTGAAAGAACGCGTAGTCGGCGGCGAGCACGATCGCGCCGAGCGCCGCGAGCCACGCCGCCGCCGGGCTCGCGGCAACACCGGCGACGAGCGCTGCGGAGACGGTGACGAACCACGCGACGCGTCCCGGCCGCCAGCTGCGCTCGAAGCGCGCGATCACTTCGGCGATCGGTGCCGCGCCGCGGTCGACGAGGATCACTTTCGTATGCGGCGGCAACTGCCACGCGGCGCGCATCACGTCCTCGCCGGGAATGTAGCTCGAGATGTACGCCGTCAGCGCGAGGTCGCGCGGAACGACGAACTTCAGACCGACCCGACGAATCGCCTGCGTCGCGATCTCGATGTACGTGCCGGTCGGCACGGCGATATCCATGCCGTTGGTCACGCGCAGCACGAGCGCTTGGCTGAGACACGCGTCGCGCCCGATCTTCGCGCCGAGCGTCACGTCACCGGCGCCGACGAACACGACGTCGAGCGCGCGCCGCCGCCATTCGTCGTCGGTCTCCTGCAACGCGGGGAGGTTCTTGCTCACGCGCCGCAGGTGACGCACGCCGCGGCCGAACGACAGGCCGAGCAGGCCCGCATAGAGCGCGGCGAACACGAGCACCATCACCGAATAGCTTGCAGCAACGCCGCGAGCTTTGCCTCGTCGATCACGCCGAACTTCGCTTCGATGCCGGTGCCGACCATGAACGCGTCGACGTAGGGCACGTAGGTCCGGGCGTTCTCGGCGGTGACGCCCGACGCGAGCGCGATCGCCGCGTCACCGGCGCCCTCATGAAGCGCACGCAGTCGTTCGGGATCGGCGGCCTGCCCGGTGCCCGGACCGCTCGTGCACAGCACGTCCATGTAGCGCGCCGCGATCGCCGCCGTGCGGCCGAGATCGCCGAGCGCGATGTCGCGCTGGTACTTGAACGCCGTGCCACCGAAGTAGAGGCCGGTCCAGTTGCGTGCGCGGCGCGCCGCGACCATCTCCTCGGCGCCGGGCTGCTCGGTCGCGCGCTCGTCGATGCTCGCGTTGTCAGACCAGATGCCATCGATCCGCCCACCACAGCCGTCGAGTGCGGTCGCGAGCGCCGCCGCTGGGCGACGAGACAACAGGTTCACGCCGACCCACAGCGAAGGGTACTTCTCGCGGACCTCGACGATCAGCTCGAGCACTTCGGGCTCGCGCAGCCCTTGATCGATCAGGAACAAGCCTTTAGCGCCGGCGCGATGGACGACCGCGATGCTGCGCAGGGCCTCTTCGCGACTCACCGGATGGACGACCGGGAGGACGACCGGGCTCGTACCGAAGATCTCGATGATTCGATTCATCATGCTTCATCCTCGCATGACGTCAGGGCCGACGACCACGCATCGCAAGGCGCTCGCGACCTCTGAGGCCCGCATCGCGCTAACTCGTGCCGAGCGCGAAGGTCTTGCTCAACATCGCGACCAGCCGATCGAGCGTCGTGCGGCCGGGCAGCGGCAGCAGGCCGGCCTCGACGATCGCGCCGAGCTTCGCATCGCCGCGCCATGCGGTGCGCTGGCGGCTCATGATCGCGATCACGTTGGCGGTGTAGTCGCCGGTGAACGGGTGCTCGCCGGTGTGCCAGTAGGCGATCATCGCCGCCAGCGCGAACACGTCGGCCGCCGGTGTCGGCGGATCTTCGGGCCGTGCGAGCACCTCGGGCGCAAAGTACACGTGAGGGAAGCACAGCGGCACACCGTAGTCGGGCTTGGTCATCTTCGCGTGGAACACGTCGCAGCGCGGCGCGATGCCGGTCACGCGGTCACCGTCGATGTACACCAGCTCCGGGCGAAGGCCGCCGAGCACGATGCCGCGCGCATGTGCCGCCGCGACGACCTCGGCGACCGCGAGGCCGAGCCGAGCTGTCGTAGCCGCGTCCATCACCGTCGGGTGATCTGCGCTGGGGATGCCCGCAGGTTCGTCTTCGACCAGCCCGTCGTAGCGGGCCTCGCCGGTCGCGGTGACCGGGCCGATGTGCCGTAGCGCCGCAATCCCAGGCAGCTCGTAGCCGAGGCGCTGGCGGACCTGATCGAGTGGATCGCGTTGCGGCGTCCCGATCGAGATCAAGACGGAGGTCTGGCGCTCGCGATCGCGGCCGCGGTACAGCCCTCGGTCCGCGCCGCCGGCGAGCTCCTCGCGTAGCTCGTAGCGAGCGTGATCGAGTGTGGCACCTAGCGGGAGGTTGTCGCGCAGGAACGCTTCGCGAAATGTCGCGGCGTCGCGCATGAGCTTGTCGATCGTGTCCGTCGAAACCGACAACTCGCCGCCGGTGTCTTCTCGCACGATCCGAAATCCAGTGCCAGCTCGCGACACGCGAACCGTCGGATTGCCATGAACCTCCGCGATCCCGCCGGCTAGCGCCTCTCGGAGTGCGGATCCGGAGCGGGAGAGCAGCGCGTCGAGCAGGCACCGCGCAACACCCTCCGGATCATTCGCAAGCGCAAATCCCCCGTCCTCGCTCACCTGGACAAACGGTGCTTCGATGGCCCCAAACAGGACCTCGAGAGCATCGTCGACCTCGGGCACATCACCGCCGTAGTCGGCGTCTTCGTAGCGAAGCGTATAGTGCTTGCGAAGCCACGCGACGAAGTGGCGTGCTGGTTCGACCGGGGTGATTCGATACCAGATGCGAATCATCATCGGTGCTACCTCGACCCCGATGACCGTGCCGGGAAAGCGTGCAGGCTCGTCTGCCCTCGCGTGCAAGGCTGTCTCGATCCCCGAGACACCGTAAGAGAGCATGAAGGTGTGAGGCGAAACTGGATCCCGGGCCGAGTAGCGCAGACTCACAATGTACTTCTCGACGGAAGTGACATCGAACTCGCGATGATCTGCGGTACGAAGAATGATGTCCTGAATCACGGAGCCTTCTTGTGACCGGCCGACATCACGGCGTCGTTGTAAGCATCAGCCTGCACCTGAACTGCCACCGAGGCGAGCTTCTCGGAATCACCAAACGCAAGCTCCTCTCCGTTGCCAAGACGAAGCATGAACGTATGAGGCGCGATCGGGTCGGGTGCACCGAGACGCAGCTCACGCGTTCGCTACCACCTGCGCGTACGTAGTCAGGTAGGACGCGAGTAACGTCGGGAGATCCCGAGCGGCGTCACTCGAGATCAGGCCATAGCGCGCGCTCGTGTACGGACCGGTCGTGATCTCGGCGGGCATTCGAGCGACGACATCCTTCCTGCCGACGAGCCCGTAACCACGCTCCTGTTCGCGTCGCGTGCGCCATTGAAAGTAGCGTTGTTTCTCGACCGCAGCTGCCAGATTGTGAGACTCCACGCGCTTCATAATGCTCGATCGATCGGCGTCGAACGCTACGATTCGCGGGCCCTGTTGCACGGGTGCGTCGGCGCGGAGCTCGAACACGATGACGTAGCCGGTCGCAGGAGCATCGGCGAGCATTCCCTCAACGATCGGAACCTCGATCGCGAGCGCGTCTCCGACCGCCTTCGCGAGCTCGTCGACATGCCACGGCTGCTCGGCCACCGCCGCCGGGCGTGCGTTCACAGGAACGAGAATGGTGACCTTCATGAACGCCTACGGCTCCTTCGGGAAGCGCGCTACGTCGATGTCGTCCAGAAGACGTTCACACACGGTCAGCAATTCACGATCGGGAAGCGGGTGCAATGCGATGGAAGCGAGGATTCGAGCGCGCGTCGTCGCATTGTTCGAGCGAAGCTTCTCGAGCCGATATAGCTGGTCATCTTCTTCGGTCACTGTGCAGTCTCGAGATCGTTACGGAAGTCGCGCCGTGTCGTCGCGGTTCACCAGATTAGAATTCGGCACGCCCGGCGGCACGACTATCGTCCAGTTCACGGTGCGTCGACGCGACCTACGAACCCGTCTTGCAGTGCGGTCAGCAGACCGTCGAGCGAAGCACGGCCAGGCATCGGCTTTAGCCCGGACTCGACGATCGCGCCGAGCGCCGCATCGCCGCGCCATGGAGTGCGTTGGCGCGTGACGATCGCCATCACGTTCGCCGAGTACTCGCCGGTGAACGGATGGTTGCCGGTGTGCCAGAACGCGATCATCGCAGCGAGCGCGAACACGTCCGCGGCCGCGGTCGCGGGATCCTGCGGGCGTGCGAGCACCTCGGGCGCGAAGTAGATGTGCGGGAAGCACAGCGCGACGCCATGATCGGGCTTGGTCATCGAGGCGTGAAATAGGTCGCACCGCGGCGTGATGCCGACGACGCGATCGCCATCGAGGAACACGAGCTCGGGACGCAGGCCTCCGAGCACCAAGCCGCGAGCGTGCGCCGCGGCGATAGTCTTGCCGACCGCGAGCCCGCGCTGCGCCGCCTCAGTGGCGCCGAGGTTCGGCCATCCCGTCGCGCGAACTCCTGGCGGCGGCTCCTCTTCGACGAGCCCGTCGTAGCGCGCCTCACCGGCGGAGGCGAGCGGCCCGATGTGAAGCAGCGCGGCAACGCCTGGCACCTCATAGGCAAGCCGCTGCTCGAGTTTGGCGACCGGCTCGCGCTGAGGCGTTCCGAGCGTGATCAGCACCGGCACGTTGCGCTTCACGTCCCGCCCGCGATAGAGCCCGCGGTCCGGGCTACCGAACAGCTCGTCTTCGATCTCGAACCGCCCGCCGTCGAGCGTCAAACCCTTCGGAAAGTCCCTCAGCCGATAGTTGTTACGGACCTGCACCGCGGCGGCGAACAGCTGATCGATTTGCTCGACCGACATCGTCATCGCTTCGCCGATGTCATCGCGCGCGATCCGCCACACGTCTCCGCTCCTCGTCGCGTGTAGCGAGCTATCGAACCGTACCTCGTCAGTCGAGCGCTTCGAGAGCTGGTCGTGCCACGCCGGGCCTTGGCTCTCGGAGAGCAACGCGTCGATCAGTGCCTTGGCGATCCCGACCGGGTCGTTGATGACCTCCAATCCATGCTCGTCGTACTGCGCCACCGAAGGCGGGTGGACCTCCCCGAACAGGCGTTCGAAGTTGGCATCGACGTCCGGGACCTCGCCGCCATAGTCGTCGTCAAAGAACCGAACTGGGTATCGTCCACGCAGCCAGGCAACGAAATGCCGCGCGGTCTCGACCTCCGAGCTCAGATAATGAATGCCGATTCGATGGCTGTGGACATCGAACAGGATCGATCCCGTCGGAAACTGATCTGAGTGAGCTACTCGTTCCGCAATCGCGTCGTCGAGCAGCTCCTGCGCATACATCGCGATAAACGTGTGCGCGTCATGCGGATCGCGCGCGACGAGTGGCAGCGCCGCCAGATAGGCCTCGACCTCGCCCACATCGAACTCCCCGGTGACCGGCTCGATCGCGATGTCCTGGATCACTGGCCCACCTTGTGCCCGGCGCTCATAACGTCGTCCTGGTATGCCCGGAATTGCGGCTTGTTCGTACCGGCATTGTAGGGGTTGTTCGTGTCGCCGGTTCCCTTCGGAACTGCGCGACCTTCCGCATCGACCTTGAACGCGACGCCATCCTGGCCGGGCGCGGGTGTCGCGGTCTTTACCTCGACGCTGTACATGACCTTACCGGCGTTCTCTCTGTCACCCTTCGGCTTGACGCGGATGAGTGTTCCATCCGTGAACGAGTAGACTGCCTGGTCCTGCTTTGCGGTTTTGGCCGGATCCGTCGGGTCACCGATGGGTTGGGTTGCTTGCAGCGCGTGCTGGTAGCTCAGGTCGGTAATTGACCAGCTCTTCGGCCGAGAAAATCCCAAGGTTGTTGGGGGCATCGAGCATTGCGTGGGAGATCAGGAGCCCCGAGCCATCATCGAGTTCGATGACAACACCCGCCTCGCGCGGTCTCCGCCTCGCATGACGTCAGGGCCGACGACCACGCATCGCAAGGCGATCGCGACCTCGGAGCCCGCATCGCGCTAACTCGTGCCGAGCGCGAAGGTCTCGCTCAACATCGCGACCAGCCGATCGAGCGTCGTGCGGCCGGGCAACGGCAGCAGGCCGGACTCGACGATCGCACCGAGCTTCGCATCGCCGCGCCATGGCGTGCGCTGGCGGCTCATGATCGCGATCACATTGGCGGAGTAGTCGCCGGTGAACGGGTGCTCGCCGGTGTGCCAGTAGGCGATCATCGCCGCCAGCGCGAACACGTCGGCCGCGGGCGTCGGCGGATCTTCGGGCCGTGCGAGCACCTCGGGCGCGAAGTAGACGTGAGGGAAGCACAGCGGCACACCGTAGTCGGGCTTGGTCATCTTCGCGTGGAACACGTCGCAGCGCGGCGCGATGCCGGTCACGCGGTCACCGTCGATGTACACCAGCTCCGGGCGAAGGCCGCCGAGCACGATGCCGCGCGCATGTGCCGCGGCGACGACCTCGGCGACCGCGAGGCCGAGCCGAGCCGTCGTGGCCGCGCCCATCACCGTCGGGTGATCTGCGCTGGGGATGCCCGCAGGTTCGTCCTCGACCAGCCCGTCGTAGCGGGCCTCGCCGATCGCGGTGACCGGCCCGATGTGCCGTAGCGCCGCAATCCCAGGCAGCTCGTAGCCGAGGCGCTGGCGGACCTGATCGAGTGGATCGCGTTGCGGCGTCCCGATCGAGATCAAGACGGAGGTCTGGCGCTCGCGATCGCGGCCGCGGTACAGCCCTCGGTCCGCGCCGCCGGCGAGCTCCTCGCGCAACTCGTAGCGACCGTCATCGAGTGTGGCACCTAGCGGGAGGTGGTCGCGCAGGAACGCTTCGCGCAGCTGAGACGCGTCGCCGGCGAGTCGCTCGATCGTCTCCGGTGACAGCGTCAGCTCGCCGCGGTCATCGCTGCGAATCCGCCACCCCATACCGTCCCAGCTCGCAACAAGCCCACGCGCGATCTGGAGTGGCGCCTGGCCAGCGGCGACCGGTGGCTGTTGCAACTCGGCACCGCGCCCCGACAGCAGGGCTAGCACCAGCTCGTGCGCGATGTCGTCGGGATCGTTGATGAGCTCGAGCCCGTTCTCATCGAAGCTCGAGACCACCGGCGGATGAACCTTGCCGAACAGTAGCTCGAGCTTGTCGTCTACGTGTTCCGTGCGATCGCGACCGTAGTCGTTGTCGAGAACCTTCAGCGCGTAACGCTCGCGCAACCATTGAACGAAGCGCCTAGGCTCTTCGGTCCGGCTGGTCGAGTATCCGAGGGTGATCACCTGGGGGTGAACTGCGACGACGACGATCGGGCCTGGGAAGCCTGTAGCGCCACCCGTTCGCTCTGCGAGCGCCTCGTCGAGCACGTCTCGCGCATAGCCCAGAATGAACGTATGAGGTGCGATCGGGTCGGGCGCCGCCCACGCACGGCTCGTAAGGAATGTCTCGATCGCCGGGACATCGAACGTCCCGGTTAGCGGCTCTAGAGCGATATCAGTGATCATGGTCCAGCCCGGTGGCCGGCGCCCATGACGGCCGACTCGTATGCATCGTACTGCGTCTTGTTCGTTCCGTCGTTGTACGGGTTGTTCGCGCGTCGCGTACTCGAGCCCCGCGCAGGATCAGGGCGCGACCGTTGTCTGGCACCCACGCGTTCGCCGTCTTCCGAGTTCCCGTTGCGTCCTCGACCTGAATCGCTCCTCGAAAGCGGATAACGAAATCCCAGCCGAGCGTCTGCAGGAACCGATACAGCTTCTGATCGCCGAAGCCGCGATCCGCCAGCACTGTGATCTTCACGTCGGGCGCGACGCAGTCGTGCAGCCGTTCGAGCAACCGATACTCGTGGTCATTCCGCTTGTTCTTGAGCGTGGTCTTGCTCACCGTCATCCAGATCAACGGGGTCGCCCGCCCATGGCTGGTGATCAGGTAGCCCGCCAGCGTCGCGTGGTCGTCGCCATCGAACTCTGTCCAGTCGAGCGCGACGACGATCTCCTTGCGCTCTGCGACGACAAACTGGGCCCACGGTCGGAACAACGTCCACACGTCGATGCCCGGGTTTCCGAGCAAACGATCGGTCTGCTCACCCCGGACGTCATCCGGACCCTTCGGTACGGGATCACCCTGTATATCCACTTTGAACGAAACCCCCGCTTGATCGGATGCCGGCGTCGCAGTCTTGACCTCGACACTGTATGTGAGCTTGCCCGGATTGTTATTCTTGTCACCCTTTGGCTTGATGCGGATCAGGGTCCCATCGGTGAAGTCATAGGCGACCTGGTCCTGCATCTTCGTGGGGTCCGTAGGATCCTTCGTGGGATCGATGGCCCGCGTCGCCGCACCTCCTGCAACCTCGAGGTCTAGCAAAGCTTCCATCTCTGCCTGGGTCTTGCCGTCGAGCTGAGACGCGAGGCGCTTCGCCGCCCCGCCCGCCGTTCCGCTGTCATAGTTCGTGAGCCGATTCTTCAGGTCCGTCGTCGGTCCTTTGAAGGCCTTTCGACTGGCCATCTCTGTAGTCGCACGATTCGTAGCAGCGGTCTGTGCCTCGTTCTTTGCAGCGGCCTTTGCAGCCTTGTCAGCGGCCTTGCCCGCGAGTTTGATCGCGGTGTCCGACTTGGCCCCGGGCTTCGCCATCTCGCTGTCGTAGGTGGCAACCCCTGCAGCGCGCGTTGCTTCTCGCACGCGCACGGCGGCGTCGGGAGGAATGTCCTGGTACTTGGCGAGCTCGCGCCCCGAGTGGCTATTGGCCGTGTCGAAGATCCGCGTCGCATCGCCTGGTGGAATGTTGCCGGCCTTGGTCTGCAGGTCGGTCGGACCCGCTAGTCCGGCTTCGTCACCGGTTACCAGGCCCGCGGGCGGCTCGTTGAATATCACGACGCTACCGAGAGCCTCGTGGTCGACCGTATAGACGTCGCCGCTCCATACGAAGTTGCCGTGCTCATCGGTCGCGATCATTCGCGACTTGAAGACACCGACGTTCTTGTTCCCGGCCCAGGATCCGATGCGCTCGGGCTGCAGGATCTTGATCTGGACGAGCGGCTCCTTGGCGCCGGGCGTCGGGTTGCCGATCCTATCACCACCCTTGGAGGCGTACGGGGTCTGAACTGTGTGCTCGGCGAGCTTGTTGCGCGCGCAGAACGCGACGTCGGCTGCCGACGGGAACACGTTGACCTTGTTGAGCTCGCCGTTACGACCGCCGCCCTGCACGAGCTCTCCGAAGCTCGTCGACCCACCCTTGATCATCTTGCCGGCAGTCAACGGATGCGAGTGAGCGACGGCGCGCACGCCCGGGAACCCGGCCCAATCGACCGCCCCGGGCTCGCCGCGGATGATGAAGAACTCGCCGTTCGCCTCGCCGATGCCCCATTCGACGCTGCGCGTATCGAAGTGGCGCGGCGCTTCCATCCCGATCGCTTGAAACGCGGCGGGATCTCCGGCGGCGAGCTTGGCGAGCACCGCTTGGGCAGTCGACTCGTTCGCTAGCTTCGTACCGATCGCGACGTTGGTCCGCGTCAGCACGGCGGACGGATCCATCGTCGGGGTGATCTCGACCGCCGGCGTCGCAGCCTGGTCCGGCGTGGCGGGGGCGGTACCCTTCGTGTCGATCGCGTCGATGAAGGCTTGCTGGTCCTTGGCCGAGAGCTCGCCCAGATGCGAACGTGCGGCCGCGATGTCAGCCGCGTTGTTCTGTTCGACCGCATTCTTGAGCGCGAGCAGCGCAGTGCGTTGCTGTTCGGTGAGCGAGTAGATCTGCGCGTCGTCGAGCTTCGCTCGCCTCGCGACCTCGACGATCTGCTTGCCCGTCGGTGTGATCGCCCAATCGGGCACGGCCTCGGCGACCAGGATCGGCGTCGCGTTGTCGCCCTTCGGCGTGATTCGCCAGGTCTGCGCGCCGGTTCCCGGATCGCGCTCGCCTTCCGGAACGACGGTCGCGCCTTCGGCGGTCTCGAGCGCGCGCATCCGCGCGACCTCGGCGGCCCCGGCCTCGAAGAAGTTCGGACCGCGCTGCTTCATCGTCATCGCCATCTCGGCGCCGAGCGAGTTCGCGCGCAGGTCGTTCAACGTCTTCATCTGCTTGTCGAGCACGTCACCGTTGATGCCCTGCGCCTTGGCACCTTTCTTGTCGTTATTCGCCGCGTCTTTGAGCGCCTCGAGCGCGTCCATCTCCTTGTCGATCTGCGCTTGGTCTCTGTGAGCCGCCTCGATCACATCCGCGGCCGATACCTTGCCGCCCCTCGTCACCCTGTCCTGCATCACGAGGTTGGCCTTGCGCTCGGTGGCCCAACCATCGAGTGCGAGCTGCCATTTCTTGCCCGCAAACGCGGCGCTGACCTCGAGCTTCTTGATCGGCGACTCCATCAGCCGGCCACCGATCGAGAAGATCACGGCCTGTGACACCGCCATGATGATCGCGTCATGCTGCTCCTGCTCGGTCATCGGCTTCGCGCCGAACATCTGTTTGACCTTCGCCTCGACCCAGCCGGTCATGATCCCGATGCCGCTGTTGATCATCGACTGACCGATCGCGTCGCCTGCGGTCGCGGCGAACTTCGCGAGCTTACCGGCCTCTTCGCCGGCCTTGAACAACCTCGACAGCCCGAGCGCCTTGACGCCCATGCCGACGCCGCGCATCGCGCCGAACATCACCAGGTTCTTCGCGAAGTCGCTGAGCAGCGCACCGATGCTGTGATCCCTCGAGAACGCCACGTTCGACAGCACCGTGAATGTCGCGGTCTCGGCGAGGAAGCCGGCCACCGCGGCCGTGTTGCGCGCGACGCCGATGCCGCCGACCACGACCTCCGTGCCATCGACGACCAGCGCTGTGCCGCCGAGCGTGGCCGACAGCGCCGAACCCGCGCCCATGCTGACGAGCGTGATCGCGACCATCGCGATGATCATCACGATCATCTGGTCTTCGTGGATCGTCTTGAGCTCGTCCTGGACCTCCTTGAGGAAGCCCTGGAACTTCGTGTCCGCGGCGAGCGTCTCGAAGTCGGTGCGGGCCTTGTCCATCGCTTTCTTGTCGCCGGCCTCGCCCTTCTTGATCAGCGCGTAGATCGCCTTCCACTGCGCGTAGTAGTCCTTCGCTCGCACCTTGAGCGCGGTGGCGTCTCGCCGGTCTCCGCCGAGCGTCGTCCACGAGTCCACCGCCTGATCGAGCGAGGTCCACTCGTGCTCGAGCTGGGCGGCCTGCGCGGCGACCTGCGATTCGAAGATCAAGTTGCGGGCGTCTTGCGTCGTGCCCGCCGCTTTCGGATCGGCCTTGGACGGGTCACCGAGCATCTGCGACATCATCTGCGCGCGCAGCTGTCCGAGTTGCTTGCGCTCCTCGATCTCGCGCTTGCCCATACCGTCGGTGTCGAAGTCTTGCTTCGCGTCGGTCGTATCGCTCGCCTGATACGACGCCGACTGCGGCGTGCTGAGCCCGCGCTCGAGGATCTCGATCTCCAGCGTCAGCGTGTGACGCGACGCCGCGGCGATCATCTGCGCGGCACTGTCGACGAGGTCACACGACAGCAGCGCGTTCGCCCACATCTCGGCGTCCTGGCGCAGCGGATGATCCGGCGGCAGCCCGTCGGTCGTGCCCTTGTCGGCCGAATCCTTGTTGGCGGCTTTGTAGGCGTCGAGTCGCGCGCCATCCCCCGCGAGCCCGGCGCCGGCGCGCGAGATGATGTCGGACTGCTTCTTGGACTGAGCGTCCCACTTCGCGACGTCGCCATCGTCTTGGGTCTCGAGCTGGGAGACCCGGTGCTCGATCATCGTCGCCGCCGTGATGACCTTCTCCTCGAGCTGGAACTGCTGCGCGATCGGCGCGATCGAGGAGCGCAGCACGTTGGCGTTCACGCGCATCTCCTCGAGGATGCGCTCGCGCGGTCGCGCGTCCTTGGGATCGATCGGGCCCGCTTGCGACAACGCAGCCTCGGCTGCCTCGGGGCCGTTGGAGCGCGCGAGCTGTGCGGCGCGGCCGATCGGATTCTCGACCTCGGCGAACGTGCCACGCGTATCGTCCTCGAGGCCGTACAGCGGGTGCGCGACCTGGAGCCGGAAGCTCTCCGTCGATGGCAAGCCGAGCGCGAGCACGATCTCCTCGGGCGTCGCCGTCGCCGGGCTGATCAGCCGGTGCCAGCCGGGCAGGTCTTTGACATCCTCGAGCTGGATGTTCTGAGACGAGTTGAGCAGCTTCGGCGGGCCGGCGAGCTCGGGATGCCGCTCCTTGAACTTGACCTGATCGATCCCGACCATGTTGCCCTTCGCGAGGGCGGTGATGACGAGCGGATCGATCGGATGCGACACGAGGACGTCGTCGGGACCGGGCTCCTTGCCGTTCGCGATCTTCGCTTGCGCGTAGCGCGGGATCTCGCGCTGCAGCGATTCCGCGATCCGGCGCGCGAGCGCGTTGCCGACCTCGGTGCCGACGCTCGGGAAGTACGAGTCGGGCCCCTTCGACACCGGCGATCCGCCGTCGACGCTCGCTGGCTCTACCTCGGTCACGACGCGCGACTCTGCGACCAGCTTGCCGATCAGCTCGGGGCGCACGAGCGAATCGAGGTCGGTCTTCGCGGTGATCTGTGCAGCCATCGCGGTGGGAAACTGCGTGACACCGGCCGCCGTCCACGTCACCGTGTCGTCGTAGGTCGCGAACGGCAGGGCGCGCAGTTGATCGGCAGCGCCGGCGGCGATCTGCACCAGGTACTGCTCGTAGTAGGCCTGCGTCGTCGGCCCGGGGTCCACCGTGCCCGCTTGGCAGCGCTGCAGTTGCAGCCCGGTGCGCATGACGTCGCCGACCGCGCCCGCGAAGTTGCCCAGGCGCTCGAGCCCGGCGTCGCGCTCGGCGCCCTGATCCTCCGCGCCGATCGGCTGGCGTCGAGCGTCCGGATCCTTGTGCGCGTCGGCTTGCTGCGCGGTGTGCGCGAGCTCGTGCGCGAGCAACGCGTCGCCCGCCACCCCGGACGTCGGTGCGCTCGAGCCCATGACGACGTTCTGCCCGACGGCGAACGCGGCGGCCCCGTGCTCGCTCGCCATCCCGGCCGCGGTCGGCCCGGTGTGGATCTTCGCGCCCGAGACGTCGGCGCCGACGACCGCCGACATCCGCTGCGCGGTCGCGTGATCGAGCGAACGGCCCGGGCCGAGCTCGGCCTCCATCCCGTCGAGCGACTTGCGATTGACGATCGGCTGCGCGTCGCTCGCGGACCGCGGAGCTTGATTCGTCTCCGCGGCTTGCGCGGCCGCTGGATCGGCGGCGGCGAGCTCGGGTGGCAGCTTGTGGGTCTGCTTCCAGTACTGGACGCCGGCGCGGACGCGCGCGACGAGCAACGGGACCAGCGCCTCGGCACCGGTGGCGGTGCGCGCCTCGGGGACCCAGCGCTGGATCAAGGTCACCGTCGACTTCGCGGGCAGCGCCGCGTACTTCGCGAAGTATTGCGCGATGTACGGACACGCGACCGCCGAGCCGATCATGCCGAGCTCGGCATCCGCCGCCGCGGTGACGAACGGCCTCAGCCGCTCGAGAAACGAGCTCTTCAGCATCTGCCCGGGGGCGAGCGTGCCGCCGTCGACGAGAAGCTGTTGCACCGCCGAGGCCCCGGCCGTGACCTGCGCCGCGACCTGATCGGCGTGTTGTTCCGCCGCCGAGCCCTCGGCACCGACCGCGACCTTGCGCTGCGGCGCCGGTGTCGCGCCTCGCTGCTGCGCGACGTGCGTGAGCTCGTGCGCCATCAACGCTTGGTCGTGCTCGCTCTCGCCGGGCCCCAGGAAGATGTCGTTGCCGTACGCGAACGCGCGCGCGCGCATCGCGTGCACCGTTTTTTGCGACAGCGGATCTTTGTGGAACCGCGCACCGCTGACATCCACGCCGGTGTCCGCCCGCACCAGGGCCGCGAGGTCCGCGGGTACGGGCTGTCCCTCGCCCCGCTTCTCCACCGCGAGCGTCGCGGCGTCTTCGAGATCGTTCGGGGCGCGGGCGGCGCCGAGGTCGCGCCACAACTGGGCCTCGCGGCGCGCGTGATCGGGCGCGACGCCATCGCTTCGCGGGCTCCGTCGGGCCTCGGCGACCGGGCGCTCGGCGAGCTCGGGACGATGAAGTCTCTCGCGCTCGCTCATCGCCCCCCGGGCCAGTATACGATCGCCCGGTCAGAATATCCCCGCGATTCCAGACGATCCGGTGGATCCAGGTTGCCAAGCGGTGAGCCGTGGCCCGTGCGGTCACGCCCGACCGCACACCGAAGCGAGCCTATTCGCTGTGAGGCGACACCGCCTCGTGATCGCGCGGCCCCAGAGCGCCCGAGCCTGATGGCGCGTCCGATGCAGCGTCACGTCTGGGAGGACGTATGAAGATCAGGAAGAACCGAGTGTCCAAGCGCACCGGCGTCGCGGTCGACGCCGCCCTGGCAGCCGCGGCGCGGGGCGCGGCCCCGACCTCCGACGACGCAGCGGCCTTACCGAACGACGAGGATCGTCGCGAGACCGACGTCATCGGAAAGGCCGCCGGCGTCATGATCGCAGACCGCAAGCCACTCGGCGGGCCCGACATGATCGAGCGACGGGATGCCCATCGTTGGGAGCTCGATCCCGCGTCGGCCGACGCGGCCGCCGCGGAGGATTCGTCACCACCGCCGTCCTCGGGGCAACGCTGATGCTGCGCCTCTTGGAGGACGAGCTGCGAGGGTTTCAGATCGACGCCAGGGACGGCATCATCGGTCACGTCGTCGGCGTGTACTTCGACGACGATGCGTGGACGGTCCGCTACCTCGTGGTCAATACCGGCAGCTGGCTCGACGCGCGCGAGGTACTGATCTCGCCGATCAGCCTGAGTGCGACCGACGGCCTGAGACGCACGCTCGTGGCGCGCTTGACCAAGAAGCAGGTCGAGGACAGTCCGTCGATCGATCTCGCGAAGCCCGTCTCCCGCCAGCAGGAGTCGGAGGTTAGCGCCCATTACGGCTGGCCTACGTACTGGAACACCGGTCTATGGGAGAGCCACGTTCCCGAGACGATGGCGGTGATGGAAGCGACCGCCGAACGAACCGCCACCTCCCCGCACCGACGGCGATCCTCATCTGAGAAGCAGTCGCGAGGTGATCGGGTATCACCTCCATGCGATCGACGGCACGTTGGGGCACGTCGAGGATCTCGCCATCGACGACGAGACCTGGACGGTTCGCTACCTGTCGGTGGCCACCTCGAGCTGGTGGCCCGGCGGGCACGTCCTGATCTCGCCGCGCTGGATCCGTGCGGTGCGATGGACCGAGCGCAGGGTCGACGTCGCGGTGACCAGAGACGTGATCGAGCACAGCCCGACGTGGACTCATACCTATCCGATCACGCAGGACTACGAGGACAGGCTGCTCGATTACTACCGCAAGCGCGAAGCCTGGTCGATCGATCGTCGCTCGATCGAGCCAAGCCCGCCTCGCTGATGGCCTCATCGACCATCTCCATACCGTCGCGTTACGCTATCGCCAATAGCGTGTAGTTACGGCATCCGGTTCCCTGAATTCTGGCCGGGCTCGATGCCACCAGCGACCGCCACCAGGCCCTTGACGGTGATCTGCTTGATCGCCTTCTTGTTGATCGTGACCTTTTTCGGCCGACTGGTCTTCTTCATGCGCCGGAATAGAGCACGCCGTGTGCCAGCGACTCGGCAGGTGGATTGGCCCGCGCCGCGCGATCCTCCGGTCGCACTTCACTTGAAGTGCGATCTTCAAGTAACGATCGCCTCGACCACCCCCCCGGTTCCAGCTGCGGCACAATCACCTCGTTGCCCGACAGCGGTCGTGTAGTTGGCGAGTTCGTCCTCGAAGAGCAGATCGGGGGCGGTGGCGGCGGAAGTGTGTTCCGCGCGTACCAACCCGTGTTGCAGCGCAACGCGGTCGTAAAACTCCTTCACGCGAACGGAGAACAGGCGCTCGTCGATCAGTTCCTCCGCGAGGCGCGCCTCGCCTCGCGGCTGGACCATCCGTTCGCGGCGCACGTCTACGCGTTCGGCGCCGAAGCCGACGGCCTGCTGTGGATCGCGATGGAGATCGTCCGTGGAACGCCGCTGTCGGAGTTGTTAGCCGGCGGACCCTTGGACCGCGGTCTCGCGTTCGTCGAGCGGGTCTGTGAGGTCGTGCAGTCGACGCACGAGCTCGGCATCATCCACGGCGATCTGAAGCCATCGAACATCATGGTGATCTCGCGGGTGGGCAGCTTGTTCCCCAAGCTGATCGACTTCGGAATCGCCCGCGACTCGAGTGATCGCACGAGCGGCGGGCTCGGCACGCCGGCGTACATGGCGCCCGAACAATGGGTGTCCGGCCAGACGCTCACACCGGCGACCGACGTCTACGCGCTCGGCGCACTCACGTTCGAGATCCTCACCGGCAACCCGCCCTTCACGGGGCGCTCGAGGATGGAGCTCGCGACCCACCATGCGCGCAGTGCGCCGCCGACGCTGCCGGCGGAATTTCCGAGCCGCATCAGCGCCGCGATCACGAAGGCGATGGCGAAGCAGCCGGCCGAGCGTTTTGCCAGTGCGGTCGAGTTCGCGCGGGCGTTGAACGCAGGCTCCGAGGAGGCGTTGGCCGCGATCCACGTGCCGCGAATCGACGAGCTGACACGCGACGATGCGCTGCTCGGCGCCCCGGAGCCGATCGCGGAGGCCGTCGCGCGCCTCGATGCGGCGAGCGATCCCGAGAGCGCTTATGCAGCGATGCGGCGGCTAGTCGAGACCATCGCCCAGTACATCGGTGTCGTCGCCCTCGGTTGCCGCGCGCGCGTGCGCGCCGGAGCGATCGCGAGCGAACACACGACCGCACTGCTCCGCGAGCTCCGCACCAGCGGACTCGACGCGCGCGGTTGGTGGCGGTTGGCCCGCGAGCTCGTGCGTCCGTTCGCGGTGATTCGCGACGTTCATCCCGTGCCGGAGCTCGTCGGGCTATTCTTCGACGGCCGCGCCGAGATCATGACTGCGCTCGACCTGGTGTTTGCCGAGGGTGGCTCGGCCATCGCACCCAATCGCGAGGTCGCCGAGGCCGCGCTCGCGCGGATCGTGCCGATGGTCGGCGTCGCGCTGCGCACGCTCCGCAGGTTCGACGACTATCGCCTCGTCGTCCCGATGCGCGCGCGTGCTCAGCTGTGGGTCGGCGTTCGCCGGCGAGACCGACTGGTCGTGGATCTCGGCCGCCAGCTCGAACGCCCTGCGCTCGTCGGACGCGAGAACACGATCGTGGTGGACCTCGGCGACGTGGTGACGGTCGCCGAGCCTGCTCCTGGCGCGCCACGCGAGCTGTTCTTCCTCGACGGCCCTGGTCGCAGCGGCGCTCGGTTTCGCGCGATCCGTCGGAGCTCGAGCACGACGTGGCCGGGACATGGGAGCGGATGGGCATCGCGGCGGACGCGGGAAGCGACGACGGGCGGGCCGAGGTCGAGTCGCCGTACATGGGACTCTCGACGTTCACCGAGAAGCAGTCCGCGTTGTTCTTCGGGCGCGAACGCGAGCTCGAAGAGATGCTCAATCGGCTGCAAACGCAAGCGTTCCTCTGCGTCGTCGGTCCTTCGGGCGCGGGCAAGAGCTCGTTCGTGCAAGCGGGTCTGTTCCCGGCGCTCGGCGCCGAGTGGCGGACAATCGTGCTCCGGCCCGGCCCGTTGCCGGTGACGAACCTCGCGGCGCAGATCGCGGCGGCAACCGGCCGGCCGTTGTCGCCGGACCAGCTGCGAGAACACCCGAGCACGCTCGTCGCGCATCTCGAGCCGTTGCTCGCGCGCTCGCACGTGCTCCTGTTCGTCGACCAGTTCGAGGAGCTGTTCACCCTGTCGGCCGATCCAGCTGGGCAGGAGGCGTTCGCGTCGGCACTGATGGAGACCGCGTCGGCCAACGATCGACTCCGCGTGGTCGTGACGTTGCGCGACGATTTTCTCGTTCGCGCGGCGCAACTGGCGGCGCTGCGCGCGATCGGCGCATCTCTCCAGATCCTGTCGACGCCAATGCCCGACAACCTGATGCGCATCCTGGTCGAACCCGCGCGACGCGGCGGCTACGCATTCGAGGACGACGAGTTCCCCACCGAGATCGTGTCCGAGGTCTCGGGGCAGCCCGGCGCGCTCGCGCTATTGTCGTTCACCGCGTCGAGGCTATGGGAGCTGCGCGATCGCCAGGCCAAACAACTCACGCGCCGCGCCTATCGCGGCCTCGGCGGTGTCGGAGGTGCGCTAGCGCAGCACGCCGAATCCGTGCTGGGCGGCATGCCGGACGCACAGCAACGCGTGGTGCGCGAGCTGTTCCGTCACCTCGTGACAGCGGAAGGCACCCGCGCGGTGCTCAGCCGCGACGAGTTGCTCCAAGTCGGCGGCGGGCCCGTGGCGAACCCGGTCGTGGAGGCGCTGATCAACGAGCGCCTGTTGACGGCGATGGAGAGCCCCGGCGGCGAGAGCATCGAGGTCGTCCACGAGACGCTTATCATCAGCTGGCCTCGGCTCGTCCAATGGCGATCGCAAGATGCCGAGAACGCGCGGCTTCGCGACCAGCTGCGGGCAGCCGCACGGCAATGGGACGACCGCGGACGGTCGCGCGGGATGTTGTGGCGCGCGGATGCTGTTACCGAGTATCGGCTGTGGCGCAATCGCTATCCAGGCTCGCTAACTGCCGTCGAGGAGGCCTTCGGGGCGGCGAGCATCGCCGACACGAATCGCGGGCGACGGGTGCGGCGCGGGCTGTTGATCGCCGGCGTGGCTGCGCTCATCGTGGCTCTGATCGTGTTCGCGGGGCTGCGCAGCGCGGCGCAAAGCAGCCGAGCGCGCGCGCAAGAGCAATTGATCGAGTCGTACTTAGATCAAGCCGAGCGCGAGCTCGCGATCGGCGACTCGTTCGGCGGGTTGACGTTCCTCGACGGTGCAATGCATCTCGGCGCCGACTCGAGCGAGCTGCGCTTCATGCTCGCACGAGCCCTCGAGGCGGTCACGCCGGAGCTCGTCACCCTGCATGGTCACGACGGCGCGGTCGCGCACCTCGCGTTCGGCGCCGACGGCTCTCTCGTCACCGTCGGACGAGATGGGACGCTGCGCCGGTGGTCGGCGGCGGGCGCGCAACTCTGGAGCGTGCAAGCGCATCCGAAACGGTCCTTCCCGCTCGTCGCGGTAGATCCAAAAGGCAAATGGATCGCCTCGGCTACCGAGGGGGCGATCTCGTTGTGGACCTACGACGGCCGGTTGGTGCGTCACCTTGAAGGCCATGTTGGCCCGCTCGTCCAGCTCGCGTTCACCGCAGACGGTCAGGATCTCGTGTCCGGGGGATTCGACGGAACCGTCCGAGTCTGGGATCTCTCGTCTTCGACCGTCCGCGTGCTCGACACGAAGACCGCAGGACGCACGTCGTTCGCGTGGGCGGGTGATCGGCTGGTCATCGCGGCGTCGACGCCGGACGGCCGCGACTCGATGTTCGGTACGTGGACGCGCGGCGACGCGGCTGGTTTGCAGTCGACGCTCATCGCGGGCCCTGGCGCCTCGGGGTCGGACAACACGCCGATGACGGCCGCGGTCTCGGCAGATGGTCGAAAGGTCGCCGTCGGCATGCTCTCCGGCGGGATCGAGCTTTGGGACACGGTGTCGCGCACGAGGCTGTTCAGGCTTTCCGGCCACGAGGGCATGATCACGTTCGTGGTATTTCGCGCCGATGGCGCGCTCGTGTCGGGAAGCAGCGACGCCACCATCCGCGTCTGGGACACCGGGACGGGGGCGCTGCTCCGCACGCTGCGGGGCCATCACGATGTGATCGTGAGGGGCCTGCTCGATGTCTCGGGCCATCTCGTCACGAGCTCGGCTGATGGAACGGCGAAGATCTGGGACACCTACTCCGGCACGTTGCTCAAGACGTTCGCACACGGCGGCCTCGTCGACGTCGCGGTCTCGAGTGACGGCGAGCGGATCGCGACCGCGAGCCCGTTCGGAACGACCAAGATTTGGCGGACCACGGGTCCCGAGGGCGTGGAGATCCTCTCCGGCCCGAGGCGAGATTCCACCTACACCGCACCGTGGTTATCGGACGACGGCAGTCGATTGCTGCGAACGGGAACCGGCGGCGGAGAGCTCTGGGACCTGCGGAAGCGAAGACTCCTCGTTCGGATTGGCGGACCGACCACGATCATCGCCGGCGGCGGCGACCGAGCCTACTTTGCCGACGGCAGCTCTATCACCGTGTCACGGCTGAGCGACGGAACCGCGATTCGCACGATCACCGCGCCGTTCGAGATCGCCGCGATGTGCGTCGACCCGAGCTCGGGTTCGCTCGTGGTCGCGAGCGGGGCGCCCGCTCGTCTCGCGATCGTCGGCGCGGACCGATTGACGGTCGTGGATTCGAACGTCGATGGGAATATTGTCTTGGCATGCGAGCCGCGCGGTGTCGCGGCGTTCGGCACGAACGTGGCGTTCTTCGCGCTGCCCGAGCTTCGACGGCTGCACGAGGAGCGACTACCGGAATAGACGGTGTCCGAGTTGGTGCCGAGGGCTCGGCATCGCGGGCCAGTCGGCAACCGCGGACCTCGCGCTGTGGACGTTGGGCACTCGCGTCGCGACTCTGCCAGGTTCGTGGGATGTGGAGTCGGTCGCTGCCAATCCCGACACCGTGGTCGTCGGCCACGCCGATGGGACCATGGTCGAATGGGATCGTCACTCGTGGACCGCGACTGCCGAAGTCCACGCCGATCACTCGGGGATCTTCGGGCTGGCTGCCACCTCGAAGATGATCGCCTCGTTGTCCTTGAGCTCACTCAAGCTGTGGCGCGTCGGTGCGAAGCGCCCGATGTTCGAGACTGGCACGCTTCGGGATGCGTACTGGACGCGCTTTGCAGGCGACTCCGTGATCGTGACCGATGGCAACTACGTCGCGCTTCGGTCGATTCGCGAGAGCGCGCTGACACCGCACGAGCTCGCGGTCCTGGTCGCATGCAAGGTCCCGGATAGTATCCGTGAACAGCTAGGTGGTCCGCCGCCATCGGCGACGTGCCCCGAACCAGTCAGCAACCCGAAATAGTCAGCGTCGCGTGCGCATCCCTTGCAGGGGGTGCAGACCGACCACCGGCACTCGTTCGGCCAGTGCCGCGAGTGATGCCATCCAGGCTCTGACCTCGTTGTCTTGCGGATGCGCGCGCTCGATGTCTTGTCGATACGCAGCAAATCGTCGGCCGTGGTCCGAGCTCGAGCTCAGGTCGACGGTAGGTCGCTTCACGCCGGCCCAGACAAACGCCGCGATCGGGATGAATGCTTTGGGTTTGAGCATGCTGATCCAGCGCGCCGCGTCTCGCGCGGTGGGGTGATATCGGATGAGCTCTGGGCGATGCAGCAGCTCGTTGGAAAACTTGCGGTACCAGCCCGCCATCGCCGGGGGGGACCAACACAGTCCCGATGAGCCACAGGCGAAGTAGTCGATGCCCCGCTTCGCGATCCGATCGTTGGTTTCGTCCATCCCTGTGGTCTCGTCGTTACAGGCGTCACCGGAGCTATAGAGCTTTCGCCCGCCGAACTCCGCGATGACACCAAACGCATCGAAGCGCGAGTCGATACCGAACGGTTCGCCGTAAGACGGAGCAAACGTCAGCGCGACGTCGCCTACCTCGACGCGATCCCACGGATCGACCTCACGAACGTTCGTGAAACCCCACAGCTTCAGATACGCGCGCAGGGGCGGGTTCGCGAACGTGCCGTGGCGGCAACGCGGGACATAGATGCGCTTGTCTCGTGCTATCCGTAGCAGCGTCGATGGGTTCGTGTGGTCCCAATGGTGATGAGTGAGGAGCACCGCATCGGCGGATCCGACGAGCGCGAACGAGCGAGGGTCGAATCTGCCTCGCTCGGTCGCGCTTAGCGCCGGATCGATCACGATCGAGCTCGTCTTCCCACGCACGAACATCGCTGAGTGCCCCAAGAAGACGAAGTCGGGAGCTCGATCGATCGCGCGGACTTGTCGCTTCACCGGTCTGAGACAGCCATTGGCGAGAAACAGCTCGAACAATGTCTCTTGCGGCCCGCAGCCGACGATCGCGGCACGAATCTCGGCTTCGGTGTGGGTTCCGTTGAGCCACGGTAGCAGCTGCATCGCCGTCGATACCGAGGATCCCGGCACACGCGCGACAAAACCATCCTCGACACACAGATACCAGTCGTCATCTTCGAGCGCGGAAGATCTGAATGTCGCGGGCGCTCGAGTCTCGATACTCCAGATCCCCTTTGCACTGGAGAACGAGTACATCGAGCGAGCTTTGCAGGCGCGATAGAGGCGACGCGCTTGCGCGGTCGACGGGAACGGCGTGTCGAGCGTCTTGAGCTCGGCTATGATACGGCTCGCGACCGAGATCGTACCTCGAGGAAAAAAAATGCCGGAAGGCGCTGTCGCACGGTGAAACCACAGCCGGAGCTGTGCGAAGTCGGCGTTGCCGGCGCGATTCGCGTAGCGCTGGAATGCACGAAAATCGTTTCCTTTGACGAGCAGGATGTTGGCCGGCTCGACGATTCCCAATGCGAGGAACAGCGGGTCGGCCATCACGTATCCGACCGAGCGACGAGGTAACCCGTATCTAACAGGAGTCCGATCACGTGCTCGATCAGGCGAACACGAACGCGCGGAAATCGCGTCCTGACGTCCTGTGTGGTGAAGCCGCGCCGGCGCGCCGCGATCCATTCGAGCGGACGGACGAGCTCGGCGCTGACGTCGAACACGTTGTTGGTCTCGAGCGAGCGGCGATGGATGCGCGTCGTGACCACGGCTCGACTGCCGAGCTCCTTCACGATGAGCGTGGCCAGCGGGTTGCGACGCGCTTCTACGTCAAGTCGTGGCTTGTCGACTCGCAGCTCGGGTGCGATCTCGTCGATCGTCAGGCCACGCACCTGGTCGGCGAGCCCGTCCAAGAGCCCGGTGAGCTCGCGCCGCGCCGCGTGCCTGAACGCGCGATTTGACCACGAGGCGGTCACGTTCTTGCGCCACTCCGGTTCGCAGCCGAGCCGCGCAGCAAGCGCGCCACCCACGAACTCCGCCCACGACATCAGCTGGAACCCCACGAACGCGGAGAGCGAATCCTGTCCTGTCTCCGTCGCGTGCCAGTAGCCGCGGGGAATGTAGAGCACGTCTCCGGGCCGGAGGTCGACGACGTACGCGGGCTCGCGGATGGACTTCGGAAGGGTGCGGTGCGCGTGCAGCTGAAGCTCGGGAGGCACGACGTCTCCGGCGAACCAGTTCTCCATCGGGTTGATCACGTGGCGGTTCGGCGCGAGATGCCAGCGCTTGTGGCCGCGAAGCTGAATCGTGAAGTTCTCGAGCGCATCGAAGTGGTAGCTCGTGCCGGCCGACCGCCGGCTCGCGAACAGACTGAACTTCGTCTTGGTTTCGGGATGACCGAGCTCCAGCGCGAGTCGCGTTTGCCACTGATTCAAGCGCTCGGTGCCGGCGTCCTTGAGGTAGAGCGTCAGTCCGGCGTCGTATAGCGCCAAGCTCTCGTCGGGCGAAGGTGGAGTCGTGATCTCCGAGCGCCGCTCGATCGTCTCGAACCACGCCTGGGTCTTATCGCCGTTTCTAGCGACGAGTTGTCGGACATCGAAATCGAGCAGCTCGCGTTCGAACAGCCGCATCGTGCCGCGCGCTACCTTGCCGCGCGCGTGCGTGTGCCCCCAGTGCTTGGACGCAAATGTCTTCGCCGCTGCTCGCCCGACGAGCGATTCGACGATCGACCCCCGCGACATCACAGTAACGTACCCGATCTGATGTGCGGGGGATCCCCAGCGCCTCAGGTCGATCCGCATCTTGTGCGCCCGGACGCGATGCTGGCTCACATGGCGCTCGAGATCGCGCCGTCCTTGGCCTTGCCGTTCGCGGCGAGCGCCGCGGTCATCGTGGTGACCTCTGCGAGCCCGCCGAGTTGCATGGTCTCGAGAGCGCTGCTCGGCACGAGCACGATCGTCGCGTTCTGCTTGAGGCCCTCGTACAACATGTTCATCGCGCGCAAGTGCAGCGCGACCGGATCGTGCGCGTACGTCTTCGCCGCCTCGCCGAACTTCTCGGCGACCTGGCGCTCCGAGTCGCCGAGGATCACGCGGGCCTGGCGCTCGCGCTCGGCTTGGGCCTGCATCGACATCGCGTTCTCGAGAGATGCCGGGATGAGGACGTCGCGAACTTCGACCGAGATCACGTTGACGCCCCATGGCTCGGTGCGCTGATCGATGACCTTCTGGAGCTGCGCGCTGATCTTGTCTCGGCCCTCGAGCATCTCGGCGAGCATGGTCTTGCCGATGATGTCGCGAAGCGCGGTCTGCGACGCCCAGCTGATCGCACTGGAATAATCGGCGACGGCGAGCGCGGCCTTCTCCGGATCGATCACCTTCCAGAACAGCACGGCATCGACATCGACAGGCACCGTATCCTTGGTCAGCGTCTTCTCCGCTTTGAACCCGGTGGTGATCACGCGGGTATCGAGCCAGTAGGCGACGGCATCGACGATCGGGATGATGAAGAACACGCCCGGTCCGTACAACGCTCGAAACCGACCGAGACGCAAGACCACCGCGCGATCCCACGCGGCCGCGACCTTGACCGAGAGCGCGATGATCCCGCCGATCACGAACGCCAGGCACGCGACGGCGACCGCGGCGGCTGGATGGACAGGGTCATAGACCGCGCCCGCCAGCGCCACACCTGCGGCGAGGATCAAGACGAACAACAGCGATGGAAACGCACTGGTTCTGATCATTTGTCTGGTCGTGTATGCAAGGTCGAGACTCGGGACACATTCGCGCGGGTTGCGCCGATCGACGACCAAGCTCGGGCGCAACGCGCTGCACAGCACACCGAGCGCGAACGCAACAACATCGGCGGACTCACTTGCCGAGCTGATCGGTCTCGTTCGTTGCAGGCGGCGACCTGGTGTGGCGTCTCGAAGATCGGTACCGGTCGCGTAGACCATCGCGTCGGTTTCACCCCGCTTGTCGCCACGCGGTCACGATCGAGCGGGGCGCGCGGGGAGTTTCGTGCGCTTGGCGGTGGCATGTGCGCTGCACGTCGCGGCGACGATGCGAAACCTCGCCGCTCTAGTCATTGTTACAGCATGTAACTCGTCGACCAATCCCGGCGCGCCCGTCGACGCGCATCCCGACTCCCACGCGCATGCAGATGCCCGCGAGCCGGCTGACGGTCCGCGCACGATCGACGCGTCGATCATGATCGACGCGCCGTTCAGCTCCACCGAAGTCGGCTTTGCGGTCGTCACGATGAACGACGCGACCGACTTCAACGACCTCACGATCAATGCGGCTGTCGGGTTCGGCCAGGAACATGAGAACGCCTGCCAGGGCACGGCGATCAACGGCTGCTGCGTGATCTCGACGATCGGGTTCGCGATTGTCGGCGCGTCGATCGGCCCGATCGAGATCGACGACGGAGCCGCGCTCGCGACGCTGCAACCGCTAGACAGCTATCCGACGTACTTCTCCGAATCGGGCCGGAGGTGGACCGCCGGCGACAGCGTCGCGGTGTGGGCGCCGGGCGGCAGCCTCTCGGCGTTCAGCGACACGATCCCCGCGCCCGGACCGGTGACCGGGCTCGTGCCGCCGATTCCGGTTGGCAACCCGACGTTCGATCAGTCGGTGGCTCAGAACCTCACGATCCGATGGACTCCCGACGCTTATTCGGCCGACTTCACGATCCAGATCAGCTCGGGCGGCAGCAACATCGTCGAGTGTCACGAGCCGCAGGCGCAGGGCAGCGTCGTCGTCGATCACTCGCTCTATAGCGGTGCCGGCCTGCTCGCGGGCCGGATGGCATCGGTGACGGCGATAAACAGTACGACGCACACACTCGCGCTCTCCGGCTCGAGCTCGCCGGTCACGATCTCCGCGCAGTCGCAGATCGGCGGCAACGAGACGATCAACTTCGTGCCGTGATGTGCAAGCGCGGCGCACCCATCGCTCGCGCGGCGGTTGACGAATCGCATCGCCGCGTATCCATCGTGATACCCTGGAGGTGATGCGGGTATGGTGCGCCACGCTGGCGCTGACCGTCGGTTGCTACCACCCCGTCGTGGCGTTCGACGTGCCGTGTTCCTCGACCGGCCTATGCCCGGGTGATCAAGTCTGCGACCAGAGCCAAGCGCCGCCGACCTGCGTCGCGGCGATCAGCGACGCCCGACGACTGAGTGATCGCAGCGGCGACGGCCCGGTCAAGCCACCGGCGTGCCCGGACCTCCGGTTCTCGACCGTGCAGCTCCACGCGGCGGGCGCGGCGCCGCGCGCGGTCGCGATCGGCGACATCGACGGCGATGGGGTCAACGACGTGATCGTCACGAACGGCAACGCGACGACCGCGAGCGTGTTGTTCGGCAACGGCGACGGGACGTTCCAGAGCCAGATCACCGCGCCCACCGGCAACGCGCCGTACTCGGTCGCGGTCGGCGACCTCGATGGTGACGGCCGCGCCGACCTCGTCGTGGGCAACTACTCCGACAACACCGTGACCGTCGATCTCAGTGCGGGGCGGTCGTTCGTCCCGAAGGTCAACTACTCGACCGGAACGAACCCACAGTCGGTCGCGATCGGGGATGTCGACGGCGACGGCCGGCCCGACATCGTCGTCTCGAACTACGGCGCCGGCACGATCACCGTGCTGCACAACACCGGCGGCGGCAAGTTCGTGGGAGCATCAGGCTTGCCGCCGGCGACCGGCGCGATGCCGTACCAGGTCGCGATCGGCGACGTCGACGGCGATGGAACGCCGGATCTCGTGTCCGCCGACACGGGAGGCTTGTCGGCGAGCGTGCTGCGCGGTCAAGGCACCGGCGCGTTCGCGGCCCCGGTCGAGTTCTCTGCGGGTATGCAGCCGTGGTCGGTCGGGCTGGGCGATGTCGATGGCGATGGCCGCGCCGACGTCGCGATCGCGGATAACTTCGGCGACTCGACCGTGACCGTGTTGTTCGGGGCGTACCCGTCGTGGAAAACCACCGTCGTCCCGAGCGGCGCCGAGCCGTGGTGGGTCGACGTCGTCGATATGAACGGCGACGGCAACGGCGATCTCGTCGTCGCCGAGGCGATGGACGACGGGATCGATCTGGTCGTCGGCAACGGCGATGGCACGTTCGCCGCCCGCCAGACGTTCTCGACTTGCGCGGCACCACTCGAGCTCGCGGTCGGCGATCTCGACGGGGACGGCCGGCCCGACATCGCGGTGGCGTGCTCGACGAGCGACGCTGTCGGCATCCTGTTCGCGGTGTGCCCGTAGAGTGCGGTGCGGTGATGGCCCTGCGTTGGCCGACCAGTTATGATCCGGCCATGCATCGCCTCGCGATCGTCTTCGTGATCGTGCTCGCCAGTCCCGCGCGCGCGGACGGCGTGTTCGACGTGTGCAAGGGCGAATCGAAGACCGTGGTCCCGGGCACCGGGCAGATGTCGATCGCGGTCATCTACCCCGACGACTTTCCGGGGCGCACGACGCGCCAGGTGCTCTATCCGATCGGCGCGCGTCTCGCGGTCGCGGAGCATGCCAAGATCCTGCTCGGCGCGGAGGTCGACGCCGCGCTCGAGCTGGTCGCCGAGCGCCATTGGAGCGCCGCCGGCAACGCGTGCAGCACGGCGCCGTCGCTCGAGGCGGTGCTGGGTCAGAAGCACTCCAACCTCTCGACCGCGCGGGCGTCGATCGCGTGCGACGCCGCGGGCGCGTGCGAGCTCCATCTCGATCTCGAGCGCCACGGCCGGCCGTCCGCCGAGCGCTTCGTGCGCTACGCGGCGCCGCTCGTCGGTAGCAAGGACAGCCTCGCGGCGATCGCCGCGGCGGCTCCGAAGCTCGTCGCGAAGGGCCCGCCGCCGGACGCGCCGAAGGCCGGCCTCGCGGTCGCCGAGCTGGCGCCGGGGATCGTGACCGCGCGCAGCGACGCCGACGGCGCGCTCGAGCTCGATCGCGCGATGGACGCGAGCCCCGCGTTCGCCGCGTGTGCTCCGAAGGGCCGCAAGCCGCATGACGTTCGCGGTTACTGGGCGGAGTGGAAGCTGTCCGCACTCGGCACCGCGATGGAGGTGTTCGTCAAGCCGTTCGGCGGTGTCGACCCGGCCGACGCGCGAGCCGCGGACTGCTTGCGCAAGGCGCTGCAGCACATCCAGCTCACCTGTCCACGCGACGGCAAGGTAGCGGCCGTGCGCACCGCGATCTGCCTGTAGCGCCGCGCGTCACGGCGTCGTCGCGATCACCGTCGTTCGTTGCTGGGCCGCCGTGATCGACCCGCCCTGGCCATAGGCCTGATCGAGCGAACCGGTGCGAGTGCGCGTCATCGTCAGCGACAGCTGGCAGGCCTCGGTCGTCGAGCTCAGCGCGTTGGCGTCGAGCGTCGCCGAGCCGGTGTCGGCGAGCGGGCCGAGCTTCGCGTCACCACAGCCGTCGAACTGCAGCGCGATCGCGTCGGACGATCCCGACGGCGTCCAGGTGATCGTCAACGGCTGCGCCCGCGACGTCGTGGCCGGCGCGGTCAGGTCGAACGGATCCGGCAGGGTGACGGTCGAGCTCGCGCTGTCGCCCGACGCGCGGTCGAGCACCGTGGTGAAGCTCTGGCCCGGCGCCGCGGTCGCGAACGACGCGGCATAGCGATACTCCGCGACGAGATAAGCCTCTTGCATCGCGACCGAGTCGCCGGCCGACGTCGCGGTGAGTTGGTCACCGTCGACGAGCTGGATCGAGTCCTCGTTGAGCGGCGGCGCCCCGTCCGGGTGGTTCCACAGCCACGCGTAGACGTCGGCGGTTCCCGAACCATCGGCGACCACGGTGATGTCTGCTTGAAGCTCGCTCATCGGCACGGTGTCGGAGTCGGCCAGGTTGCAGGCGGGGACGACGAGCAGCACGAGGAACAAACGCGTCATGCGTGAGTGAGTGGCGCGAGCGCGCCGGGATTATCAAGAATTCTTGCGACCCCCGCGATGGTAGATACGGGGATGCTCGCACTGGTGCTCGCGACCGCGGCGCAGCTCGGCCATCACGCAGCGCTGCGCTGGTCCGTGCGCGACGATGCCGGGACGTGCATCGCCGCCGACGAGCTCGCGGCGGCCGTGAGCGCGCGCCTCGGAGGCTTCGAGCCGAGCACGGCGCAGCCGATCCGGCTCACGATCGACGGCGAGATCGCGCCACGCGCCGGCGGCAACGGCTGGCGCGCGACGATCGACACCCGCGACGAGCGCGGCGCGCTGATCGGTCATCGCGAGCTCGACGACAAGGCCGCCGACTGTCGCGCGATCGACGACGAGCTCGTGCTCGTGCTCGCGCTGATCATCGATCCCGACTTGCTCGACCGGCCCTCACCCGCACCGCCGCCGAAACCGCTCCCCGTGGTGTCACCCAGCACGCGTGCGCCGCACCAGCGGTGGCAGCTCGCCGCGCGCGCGGCCGGCTTCGTGACCTGGGGGCTGCTGCCCGGCATCGCCGCGGGCACGACGGTGGGCGCCTCGCTCGAGGCTGGCCCGTGGTCGATCGAGGTCTCCGGATCACTGTTGCCATACGATCGCGCGTTCGCCACGCCCGGCGGAGCGAAGCTCACGCAGTGGACCGCCGGCGCAGCGCTGTGTCCGCACCTCACGAGCTGGGCGTCGCTGTGCGGCGGCGTGCAGGCGGGCGAGATCATCGCGACCGGCTTCGGGTTTGACGTCGACGAGCACCGCCGCGATCCGATCGCGGATGCCACCGCCGAGCTCCGGCTCGAGTGGCGCGTGACCCGCGCGATCGGGATCGTGCTCGGTGCTGGTGCGTGGATCCCGCTGTTGCGCCCTCGCTTCGTGTTCGCGCAGGACGGCGTCGAGGTCCCGGTGTATCAACCGGCTTCGGTCGCGGCCGTGACCCAGGTCGCTCTGCAGCTGCGCTTTTGATCATAAAACGTCGCGTCTCCCTACACTCATGGAACGAGCCTTGGAACCGAACTCGATCTCCACCGAGCACCCCGCCGCGACCGGGGCGGACGCGCTCGGGTTCGCGGCCGTCTACGATGCCCACGCGCGGTTCGTCTGGCGCGTGCTCGCGCGGCTCGGCGTGGCGCGCGAAGACGTCGAGGACGTCAGCCAGGAGGTGTTCATCGTGGTGCATCGCCGGCTTGCCGACTTCGAAGGCCGATCGTCCCTGCGCACGTGGATCTATGGCATCGCGCAGCGCTGCGCGTCGGAGTACCGGCGGCGCCGCGCGCGGCCGGCCGGCGAGCCAGCCGACGAGCTCGCGATCGATCCCGCCCAGGTCGCGCAGCTCGCCATGCGCGATGCGCGTGCGCTGCTCGATCGCTTGCTCGACTTGCTCGACGCCGACAAGCGCGAAGTCTTCGTGCTATTCGAGCTCGAGGATCTGTCGATGGCGGAGGTCGTTGCGATCGTCGGTTGTCCACTGCAGACGGGCTATTCGCGCTTGCACGCCGCGCGCGCGGTGTTGGCGGCGGCGGCGACACGGATTCATGGCGAGGAGCGCCGATCATGAGCGAGCACGATGAAGTGACGCCGTGGTCGGCGGACGCCGAGGCTCCGGCGTCGATGCGCGCGCTGTTGCGCGCGGTCGCCGACGACGGCCCGACTCCGGAGGAGCTCGCGAGCCTGCGCCGCCGCGTCGCTCCGCTGCTCGCCTCGCCGCACGTGCCGGCGCCGGCCGGGCGCGTGCCCTTGGCCGTGGTCGGCGCGATCGTCGTCGGTCTTGCCGGCTACGCGCTGCACCGATGGTACGCCGCGTCGGACGACACGCGCGCGCATGACGACGTCGCGTCCGTGCCGTCACCGCCGGCCGCGCCCATGCCGGCCGTACTGCCACCGGCCGCACCGACACCGCCGGCCGCACCGACATCGCCGGCTGCGACGCTGCCTGCCGTATCGCCACCCGCGCGGTCGCCGACGCACGTGCCGTCACGTCCGCTGCCGCCGACGATCGCACCGGCCGCCGTGCCACACGCAGCGCCGCGTGCGATCACACCGCCTGCGATCACGCCGCCCTCGGCGCCGTCGGAAGTCGAGATGCTCGAGCAGGCGCGCGCGTTACTCCGCGACGGTGATGCCGAACGCGCGCTCGCCAGCACGGCGGAGCACGAACGTCTGTTCCCAGACGGCTCGCTCGTCGAGGAGCGCGAAGCGCTCGCGATCGAAGCGCTCGTCAAGCTCGGTCGCCTAGGCGACGCGCGCACCCGGTGGTCAAAGTTTGCCACCGCATATCCGCGTTCGAACTATCGCGCGCGCTTGCAGCACCTGATGGAGCCTCAAGCCTCGCCGTGATGCGTTCGGATCATAATCGCGGTGCGGCACCGCCACTCACACCGACATGAAGCACGCATGGTTCCTGGTGATGATCGGATGCTTCGGCTGCCAATCGGTGTCCGAGGTCGGAATGCAGCACGAATCGGTGAACGGACCCGACGCGGGCTCGGCGAGCAGTGCCGGGCTGGTCGCATGCGGCGCAGCAGAGTGCGAGCTCGCGCAGGACCAGGCGTGCTGCCTGGGGGTCGCTAGTGGCGACGTCGAATGCAGCGCGATGGCGTGCGCGGCCGGGTCGTCGACGTTGAGCTGCGATGGCCCCGAAGACTGCAATGGCGGTGCGTGTTGCGGCAACCTCACGCAGGGCTACGCCTGCACCGCGGACTCGTCATGCAGCGCCGGGCTGCAGCTGTGCCATAGCGATGCGGACTGCCCGGGCGCGCAGCCCACGTGCTGCTCGTTCTCGTACGGCGACGAGGACCTACGCGGGTGCACGACCGCGCCGCAGGGCAGCTGCTCGTGAGCGGAAGACGGCACCGCATGCGCTCGTTCTGTCTGGCCATCTTCACCACCGCGCTCTTCGCATGTGCCGACAACACGCACGACTCGCGCGACCTGTCACGCCAATGTAGCATCGCTGTGGATCCATCCGGGCCGTGTGGTTCCGACGGTACGTGTGGCTCGGGGGCGGCATGCATCTCCGGCTATT
This sequence comes from uncultured delta proteobacterium, assembly GCA_963848295.1. Classification (GTDB taxonomy): domain Bacteria; phylum Myxococcota_A; class Polyangia; order Haliangiales; family Haliangiaceae; genus JABFXX01. The sequence goes on from CAWKDB010000010.1 coordinate 4,175,115, forward strand.
GCTTCGCTTGCGACGACGGCGATTGTTCGGGGTGCCCGATGACGTGCGAGCGTTCGCAAGATCCGATCGGCCAGTGCAACGCGAACATCGACTGCACCGGCGGCGGAACCTGCATCAACGGCAATTGCTTCGGGTGCGGCGCGGCATCCGAACCATGATCTACCGCGCGCGCGTGCAGCGACTGATCGACTCCAGATCGCCGATGAGCAATTTCTTGATAATGGATGGGAACGACCGCCACTCACCGAGTCTGACTGCGGGGCCGGCGAGTGCTGCGTGCCGTCCACGTACGAAGGTGTCTCCTTCGCGGCATGCGGCTCGGCACCTGGTTGTTAGCCGAGGATCGATTCGTTGATCGCGTCTGCACCGATCGTCAACCGCCGCGCCGTGCCGCGCGGTGCCATGTCCGCGGATCGATCGTGACCACGCGCGCGCTACTCTCGTGGCAGATGCGAGCCACCTGGTTCTTGATCGCCGCGATCGGCGGCAGCGTTGCTGCGTGCGGCGATCAGTGCCATGACGGCGAGTGGCACTGCGACGGCAACGACCTGATCGAGTGCACCACGCGAAACGACAATACGTTCGCGTTCCGGGACGACGGATCCTGCTCGCCCGCCCTGTGCGTCGAGGCCGAGTCCGACGGCGAGCCTGTTGCCGCCTGCAGCACAACCGGAGCTCCGGATCCGCAGTGCAACCAACCTCACGACACGCTCGGGTATTACGCATGCGCCGATCCCTCGACCCTCGTCTACTGCGTCTACGGCTACTCGAGGTTCGCCGAGACTTGTGACAGCGGTGCCTGCGTCGAATCGACGACGGGTGGTACGTGCCCCTAGCCCGGATCATTCGTGATGGCTCCAGCTGACCGGCGCTTGGCGGCGGAGCCGCCTCGCGCACGGTCAGGGTACGTCGCGAGCTCGCATCGTTGCCGCGGCGCCACGCCGCAACGGTCGGCGATCCGGGAGGCGGCGCACTGGTTGTCAAAGAATCGCCGACTACGTGACGCCGAGGTCGCGCGCCACGGCGAAGAAGATGTGGGCGAGCGGGAAGGCTCGCGGCAGGCGGACGAGGACGCGGCGGACGGATGCCGTGACGTGAGCCGCGACCTTGAGTAGCCGCAAGCGAAGAGTGTCCATCTGGGCGGTTGCGAGCCGAACGCGATCGGTGGAGACATACTCGGTGGCAGGGGCGACGCGCGCGACGGTGGCACGCAACGCATGCATCAAGCGGTAGGCGATGGCGTGCAGCAAGAGACGGAAGGCGTTGGCGACGAAGCGGTGACACGACAGACGATCGGCGTGGAGCGCGTTCTTGAGGTCCTTGATGAAGTTCTCCGACTGCCCGCGTGCGCAGTAGGCGACGTCATAGATGAGACCTGGGGAGAACTCGTCGAGCGTGGTCACCACGAATCGCGGATTCTCGCCGCGCTCGCTGTGCTCGACCTTGCAGATCACGTGACGCTCGGCGGGCCAGGACTTCGAGGCGTACGACAGCCAAGTGAAGCGGCGAACGAATCGCTTGCCGTCGAGGAATTCCTCCTCGACGGAGGACCGCAGCGGCTTGGCAAACTCCAGCAGCCGCGAATTCTTCGCGACACCGATCACGTACTCGACGTCGCCGAGCTCGGCGTCAAGCTGCTCGAGGCGATCGAGGAGCTTGGGCATCGCAAACGCGGAGTCACCGCGCACCAGGATGCTTGCGTGGGGGCACCGTCGGCGAATGGCTCGAATCAGCCGCGTGAGGATCGTGATCGCACCCTTGGCGGCGTGCGCACGCCCGGGCCGGAGCAAGGCGGTGATCAGCTGCCCACTCAGGGCGTCGAACACGAGCAGCGGGTGAAGCATGTGCTGGTCGTAGAAGCCGTGGAAACACATGAGCTCCTGGTTGCCGTGGGTCTGGTCATCGGTGGAGTCGATGTCCAGAACGATCAGGTCGGTCGTCGATACGAGTTCGTCGACGTAGACCTGCTCGTAGGCGCGAGTCAGCCGATTGAGCTCGCGACCGGTGATCGCGTTTTCGAACCGCGACAGCGTCGGCTGCGATGACATCGCGTGATCTTCGGCGTCGCACGCCAGGCGAAGTGCCGGATCGTGGCGCAACCAGTCCGCATCGTTGCAGTCCTCGTAGCCGAGGCAGATCTGATAGACGCGCTGCCGGACTTGCTCGAGGCGCGAATGCCGAACTCGAGCTGAGTCGCGCCGATCGCCGAGTAACGCTGTCAGACGCGTCGTCAGCTCCAACCGCTCGTCGAGCTTGCGCAGCAGCACGACGCCGCCATCGGAGGACACCTGTTCGGCGTCAGCGCTCAGAATCGCGCGGCGGCGCTGGAACTGAAGCTCGATCGGTGGAATACACGGTGTCGTCGGTGCGTGGGCAAATTCGTTTGTCTTCACAAACAGCGAAACCTGCGTACCGGCACCGAAATTCCGGCGATGCGCTCCTCGCGGCGCGCTCCCTTCGCGAATGATCCGGGCTAGCTCGACGCGATCGGCCGGACGTTATCAACCATCGGATGTGCGGCAGGCGCTCGCTCAGATCCACGCCAGCGGGACGAGGCCGAGTAAGGCGAGCGCGACGAGCAAGACGAAAGCTCGTCGCCCCGTCGCTCTGTCGGCAAAGCTGTACGCGTAGATGGCCTTGATGATGTTGTTGCTCGCTGCGGCGATCGCGATCGCTGCGGCTGCGAGCGGCAGCGGGGTCGCCGACGCACCCTGGGCGAGCCCGAGGATAAACGGGTCGACGTCGGTGACGCCCATGATCGCGGCCAACGAAAACAGGCCGGCGCGACCCAGATACTCACGTGCGAGGTTCGTGAGCACCAAGATCACGATGAAGACGACTGCGAACAGGAACGCGGCTCTAAGCTCGAGAGGGTTCTTCGGGTCACGGTGCTGCGAGGCGGCTGTGGGGGTGCCATCCTCTCTTCGAGATTCGAGCCATCCGGCGATGCCGCCGATCACGCCGAGCCCGACAAAGGCAGGGGCGAGCTTGGCAGCCAGGCCGAGATCGAACAGCGCGAGCAGGATCACCAACCGCACGTACATCACGCCGGACGCGATGAGGATGCTGCCGCTGAACAGCCGCGGTCGCTGCTCTTGCTTCGCCTGTCGCGCGAGGACGACGGTCGTCACCGTCGAGGAATACGCGCCTCCGAGGATCGCGGACAGCACGATACCGCCGCGCCCCTTGAGCAGGCGTTGCAGTACGTAGCTCGCGAACGACACGCCGCTCACCGCGACAACGACGAGCCAAGTCTTGAACGGATCGAGATGAAATCGAGTCAGCTCGCGATCGGGAACGATCGGCAAGATCACCACCGCGAGCATCAAGAACTTCGCGAACGTGATGATCTCGTTCGAGGCGATATACGTGGTCAGTTGCTCGAGGCCCTTCTTGAGCTGGAGCAACAGTACGCTGAGCACCGCGATCGTGGTCGCGATCCAGTAATAGTCGTGCTGGACCAGCCCGCCCATCACGTATGTCGCGAGCGCGGAGATCTCGGTCACGACGCCGGCCGGCGGTTCGCCGGAGAGCTTGTGATAGTAGGACAGCAGCATGAAGCCACCGACCACCGCGAAGCCGATCATCCAAGGCACGAGGTCGGGGGTGGCGATCAGTGCGAGCCCGTAACTGACGAGTCCTATCAGCGGGAAGGTCGTGATTCCACCGAACGCATACCCCGCATCGCGCTGCTTGTGCTCCTCTCGCTCGAGTCCGACAAAAAGCGAGAGCGCGAGCAGGAGCGCGATGTTGAGCGCGTCGACCGGCACCATCGGGAGCAGGTCCCTGAGCATCGTCCGAGATTACATGTCGGATCGCACAGACTCTCGCAAGATGGGCGCCGAACATCGGTCCGGCACGCTGTGCTCGTCGCAGCTCCCGAGCTCGCGCGGCGCGATCGAGGAAGGGACCACGACTTGCACGGCGATCGCGGCATGGAGCCTCGTACGACTGGGGATGGACGGCGATCGCGGACGATGGTCGCGGCGTGCGTGATCGCCGCAATGGCCGCGGCGTGTTCGCGCGAGCGCGATCGCTCACCGCCGCCGCCGGTCGCCGATCGCGTCGGTTCGCTGCGCAAAGCCGCACCTACCACCGATGTCGACCTGCACCGGCTCGCCACGGCGCTCGTGTCTGCAAGAGCTTGCGAGCAGCTCCGAGGCCGATGGACAGGGATCCGCGACGCCGAGCGACCGACCGTCACCGGTACGTTGTGGATCCGCGGATGCGATGTCTTCATCGACGGAGACATCGTCAGCTTCGTCGTGCGCGGTGCGGGGTGGCAGTGGGGAGACTTCACGCGGCAGCGATCGCGTGTCGTCCGCGAAACGCAGCGGTTCGACTTGACCGCCACGGTGAAAGGCACGCTCGCGATCCGCTACGACGATTCCAGGCGCATCATGGGCATCGCGTTCCACCCGACGAGCGTCCCACTGTGGGCGCTGATACCGCTCGATACGGACCTGGGCAGACCGGAACACGAGCAACGGCTTCGTGCCGTCGTCTTGAGTGCGATCCTGGGCGCAGTCGTGCGTCGACGGACCCCGGAGGTTCTCGATCTCGAGGCCTGGGCGAATCCAACAAACGTCACGGTCTCCATGACGGCGTGGCTGTGTACCGGCCTGTGGTGGCTCTCCGTCGGATCGAGCCTCACGCCCCGAGAGCCCGACGCGTGGCCGGCGCCGATCGATCTCGGGCCCGGCGGTCTCGCGATCTACGGGCCGCTCCCGGCAACCCAAGCCGTCACTGTCGTGGCCGAGCCTCGCGACGGGACGCCTCGAGTGTCGTTGATGTGCGAATCCGACGCACGACGACTCGCAGTCGCGTTCCTCGCGGGGCGAAGCCTCCCGGCCGTTACCGCGCTGGCGACCAACGTGCTGACCCGCGAGGCGAGCCTCCGGGCTACGCAGCCACGCTGTCCGGTCGTGCTCGTGGCGTCGTCTCCGCCGGGTCGCCCGTCGCGACTCGCGTGGCGCAGCGGAGTGGACGCTCAGCTGTTGACCGAGCCGGCTGTGAATTGCCCGCGTCCCGCCGATCAGCCCGCGCCCGAACGCTTGGCGCCCGGTCCGCCGAGCTGACACGCTCGAGCCTCGCGCGACGCCCGCACGCTTCCCGGTCAGGGGATGTCACACTGGCCACGCGCCATGTAAGCCGCCCGCTTGTGGATGAGCGCGCGCAACGTCGCGAGGCGGTCGGGCGTCGCTGGTGTCAGCATGATCAGGGCACCATCGTCGACGTCCTCGGCGCCGGCGGCGATCCCGGTGCGAACGTACGTGGCGGCCAGCATGCGCACATCCTTTCGCAGCCGCACGGCGTCGCCGGTCGTGACAAACGTCAGCGCAACACCGTCGGCGGTATCCTCGGCCGCAACACTCGTCCCGCGCACCCGCATGGGGCACTCGGCGGGCGGATCCGCCGCGGTCTGCGCCGGGTCGCATCCCGATACCGCGAACGCAACGAGGGCAACGGCGCATCGCATATCGCAGACGAGATCAGCAATCGCCGTGCCCACGCTCTCGAATCCACCGCGGTGCACGCGCTCGGCCCGCGAGCGCGCATGAAGTTGCCTGGTCGCGAACGACCGCGTCAGCGGGTCAGCCAGTCACCGAATGAATGCCGGTGGCGCCGTCGGGATGCGGCGGCTCCGACCGGATCGCTTGAAGCGCACCGGTGCCGTCGTAGGCGCGTACGCGAAACACGTGGCGACCCGGCCGAGACGGCCACGCGTAGCGCCACAGCACCCAACACAGCGGACCGAGCGGCGGCGCGACGAGCTCTGCCGGCGCCCACGGCGCGTCGTCGACTTGCACCTCGACCCGAGAGATCCCGCGCGCGCCGGCGTACGCGATGCCGCCGATCGCGGTCCCCGCTACCGTGTCGATCACCGACGTGGTGTGCGGGATCGCCGTGCGACTCCAGCCGCGATCGACCCAGTACCCCGGTCCGAGACGATCGCTCGCGCGCAGCCGGGTGAGCCATTTCGGCTGCTTCATGCCGTGGCGGTTCGGGATGTAGATGCGCAGCGGAAACCCGTGGCGCTCGGGCAGGGGCTCGCGGTTCATGTCGTAAACGAGCAGCGTGCGCGGATCGTCCGCATCGGCGAGTGCGACGCTTTCGTAGAACCCGTCCGCGGCGGTGAGATCGATCGCCGCGGCGGAATCGCGCACCCCGGCGCGTGCGAGCACGTCGCGTAGCCGCACACCGGTCCACAGACTCGTGCCGATCAGATCACCGCCGAGCGGATTCGAGATGCACTCGAGCGTGATCACCTGCGACACGCTCGGCAGCCGGCGCAGCTCGGCGAGCGACAGCGCGAGCGGGTGATCGACCAATCCGTCGACGACGAGCCGCCACGCCACGGGATCGATGTGCGGCGGCTCGAGGTTGATGTCGACGCGATAGAAGTCGGCGTTCGAGGTCAGCTCGGGCCGCGTGCCCGGCACCGGCGCGATCCTGCGCGCGAGCACGTCCGAGGGCGGCGATGCGGCCGGGCCCTCGGTCGCGCCGAGCTCGAGCGGGGTCGGTCGGCGCACGAGGCTCGCGAGCCGGCGCCCGGTTCGCCGCAGCAAGCTCGATATCCCGAACAGGCCGGCCGCGAGTGCGAGCGTGCCGCCGACCGCGACGATGACGAACCGGCGGCGCGCCGAGATCTGATCGGGCTCGGCATCGAGCGCGGCGCGCCGGCCCACGAGCTCGCCTAGACCGGCGCCCCACCCGAGCATCACGATCGCGACCGCGCACGTGCCGACCGCGGTGAACCGGCCCAGCTCCACGCGCGCGACGACATCGATCGCGAGCCACGTCGCGCCGGCAGTGAGGCCGATCGCGATCGCGCGGTGGCGAGATCGGCGCCCCAGCGCTGTCGCGATCGCGCCCGCGATCGCGCACCCCGCGATGAACCCGCCGAGCGCCATCCCCTGTTCGGCGAGCTTTGCCGCCACACCGATCGGATGGATCCCGAGCGCGCTGATCGCCGAGATCATCGCGTCGATGCTGCGAGTGAGCACACCGCCCGGCAGCGCACGGGTCAGCCATTCGAACAGGTCGAACGGCACGAACGGCACGTTCGCTATCGCGTTGCCGAGCTCGAGCACGGCGAGCGCGAGCACGCTGGTGAGAGCGCCCAGGAACGAGCCCGACCAGGACGAAGCGCGGTGCACGGCTCGGATCGAGTGCAAGGCGCTCGCCGTCTCGTGCCGCGCGATGAATCTTCGCTTGCGGCGCTACGGCACAGCTCTCCGCACCGGCGGCTTGTCCGCTCGATCGCGGGCGCCGGTTAACACCGCGATGGGCTTCATCACCGGCCGCGGGATGCCCGATGGATGGCTGACGACCTCGAACACCGAGTCCCAGTCGGCGGTGGTGAACGGCTGGCTCTCGCCCGGCGCATCTCTGACCGCCTCGATCGCGGCCATTCGGTCCTCTCCGCTCGCACGCGTGCGCGGATGCGCCTCGAAGTAGAGCACGCCGTGATCCCATGCGGCCAGGTCGTGCTCGTCGATGATCCGCACCGGCGTCCCGAGCGTGACGCGCGCGAACAGCGCCTGGATGTCCGCCGGGTACAGTCGAATGCACCCGTGCGTCAGCTGCATGCCGATGCCGAAGTGCTTGTTCGTGCCGTGGATCAGGTAGCCCTCGAACCCGAGGCGCAGCGCGTAGTGTCCGAGGGGATTGGTCGGGCCCGGTTCGACGACCGCCGGAAGCGGATGTCCGTCGAGCGCGTGCTCGTCGAGAATCGACGGTGGTACCTGCCAGACCGGATCGCGTTCCTTCGCGATCACCGTGGTCGTCCCGACCGGAGTGGGCCAATGCTCGCGGCCGATCGCGATGGGATAGGTCATCACGATCGAGTCGCGTTCGGTCGAGGCAGGCGGAAAGTAGAACAACCGCATCGCGGCGACGTTGACGACGATCCCGACGCGCGGAACGTTCGGGAGGATGTATCGCGTGGGCAGCTCGACCTGCGCGCCTTCGGTGGGCAACCACGGATCGACTGACGGGTTCGCCGCGACGAGCTCCTCGTAGCCGAGGTCGAACCGGCGCGCGAGGTCCATCAGGGTCTCTCCGGCATGGACGGTGACCACGTGCATCTCACCGACGATCGTGGTCTTCGCGCCTACGCTGAACGTCTCGGCGGACGCCGTGGGTGCGGCGCAAGTGCACGCCGCGATCGCGCATGCGAGATGGCGCAGCACGGCGGCACCGGATCGGATCTACTTCTCCATCGCCTTGGTCATCATGCGCTTGGCCTTTTCAGCGTCTGCTTTGGCAAGCGCCTTCGCGTCGTTCGCGGCTTGCAGCGCTTGATCGGCGACCGGGGCGATTCCGTTCGCGCTTGCCTCGGCCTGGTCGGCCCGCTTCAGCGCCTCGTTGGCAGTGCGTTGCGCCTGATCGGCCTTGGTCGACGCCGCGTCTGCGCTGTCTTGGACGTGCGCGAGTTGCGCCGGGGTCACCGTGTGCGCGCACCCTGCAGCGACGACAACCAACATGCCCAGCATTGCCTTGATGACGCGTCTTGACTCTCGCATAGCAATCTCCTTTCGCGCGCATCTGGTGCATCACGCGGACCAAGCGGCGCTTGAACCGAAGTGCCTCACTGCACGGATACGGCGAGCGTGAGCGAGCGCTCCAGACCTCGAGGTCTCGTTCTTGCAATTTCACTGGGCGATGACCGTCGTCGCCGCGATCGTCGTGCGCGAGCGCACGGCGTATGTCCGTCTGCACGACGTACTGGTGATCCCGACGATCGGCCCGCTCGACGAGGCGCTGCTCGCGTTGGCGGCGAGGCGCGACCTCGAGGAGATCCGACTCGACTTCGCAGAGGTGTCTCGCGCGGATTCGTCGGCGGTCGCGGTCGTCGAGCTCGCGCGCCAGTCGACCGCCGCGCGGATCGCGCTCGACCGCATGCCTGCGCCGGTGCAGGCGGTGTTCGACTCGCTGGGCGAGCGCCCGCTCGTTCCGTTGACCGAGCTGCCGCGCGCGCCGGTGCTCGAGCGACTCGGTGGGCGGATCTATGGTATCGCGCGCGCGATTCGCGCGTTCGGCGGATTGATCGCGAGCGCCACCCGGCTGTCGGGCGCGGCGGCGCTGCACCGCGCTCGGTTGCCGTCGGCCTCGGTTGGCGGCCAAGTCGCGACGATGGGCGCAGCGGCGGTCGGGATCGTCTCTCTGCTCGGCTTCCTGCTCGGGGTCTCGGTCGCGTTTCAGGGCGCGCTCCAGCTCCGCCGGCTCGGCGCGGCCGAGTACGTCGCCGGCCTGGTCGGGCTGTCGATGGTGCGCGAGCTCGCGCCGCTGATGACCGCGATCGTGGTCACCGGAAGATCCGGCGCCGCGATCGCCGCCGAGCTGGGAACGATGCGGGCGCGCGCGGAGATCGACGCGCTCGCTACGATGGGGATCAATCCGGTGCGCTACCTCGTGGTGCCGCGGCTGATCGCGCTCACGATCGTGATGCCCGTGCTCACGCTGGCCGGTACGTTCGCCGGGCTCGCCGGCGGCACCGTCGTGTGCGACCTCGTGCTGCGGATGTCGCCGCAGGCTTACTGGTGGCACATCAGCTCGGCGCTCGACGTCGCCGACTTCGCACGCGGCGTCGCCAAGAGCATCGCGTTCGCATGGATCATCGGCCTGTCGGGCGCCCACCTCGGCATGCGCGCGCGCCGGGACGCCGGAGGCGTCGGGTTCGCGACCACCCGCGCGGTGGTCACGGCGGTGTTCTGGATCATCGTGTTCGACGCGGCGTTCGAGTCGATCGCCACGCTGGTGTCGGCATGACCGACGTCGTGCTCGAGTGCGACGGCGTGACCTGCGGCTACGACGAGCCCGTGCTCGAGCGGGTCGAGCTCGCCGTCGAGCGAGGAGAGGTGGTCGTGATCCTCGGACGCTCGGGCAGCGGCAAGTCGACGCTGCTCCGCACGATGGTCGGACTGTTGCCGCCGCTCGCCGGAGAGGTCCGGCTATTCGGGCGATCGCTGTACGCCGAGACCGACGACGCGCGCCGCCAGCTGCTGCGGCGGGTCGGGGTCGTGTTCCAGCAGGACGCGCTGTTCGGCTCGCTCCCGGTCGAGGCCAACGTCGCGTTGCCGCTGCACGAGCTGACCTCGCTGCGCGGGCCCGTGATCGAGGAGATGACGCGGCTGCAGCTCGCGCTGGTCGGGCTAAGCGGGCTCGAGCGCCGAGCGCCGGCCGAGCTGTCTGGAGGCCAGCGCAAGCGCGTCGCGATCGCGCGCGCGTCGGTCCTCAGCCCCGAGCTGCTGTGCTGCGACGAGCCGACCGCGGGGCTCGATCCGATCGCTGCGGCCGGGATCGACGAGCTGTTGATCCGCTATCGCCGCGTGCTCGGGACCACGGTGGTCGCGGTCAGCCACGAGCTCGCGAGCATCCGCGCGACCGCGACGCGCGCGGTCATGCTCGACCGCGGCGCGATCCGTGCGATCGGCACGTTCGACGAGCTCGCTCACAGCCACGACCAGCAGGTGTTCGAGTTCTTTCACGCGAGGCCGGAGTGACCGAGCCCAGGCGCCAGGCGCGGGTCGCGCTGTTCGCGCTGCTCGGGGTCGGGCTCGCGGTGCTGGTGCTGGTCGGGTTCGGCGCGCGCGCGTGGCTGCGCCGGACTCACTACGCGATCGCGTTCCCAGATACGGTCTACGGGCTCGAGCGCGGCGGCGACGTGTACTACGAGGGCGTGCACGTCGGCACGGTGACAGCGATGGAGCTCGCGCCGACCGACGTCGGCGGTGTGGAGGTCAGCATCGAGGTCGATCGCGACACCCCGATCCTCGCGACGACCCGCGCCTACTTGCTGTACGCCGGCGTCACAGGCGTCAAGGAGATCGATCTGCGCACCGGCCCGGGGCCGTCACCGCGGCTGGCGGCCGGCGCGACGATCCCGGTCGGCGAGAGCGAGCTCGACCGCCTCGAGCGCTCGGCCGATCACGTCGTGGCGCGGTCCGGAGATGTGCTGGATCGGCTCGACCAGACGGCGTCCAACCTCGCCGAGCTGACCGGCCGGCCCGAGCTCGGGGAGATCCTCGAGCGCGGGCGCGCGGCGGTCGACGATCTCGCGGGCGCGAGTCGCGGCCTTCGCGCGCTAGTCAGCGAGAGCCGGGCGCCATTGCATCGCACCCTCGCTGCGGTCGATCGCGCGGCGGGAGAGGCCGCGGACTTGTTAGGTGACAAGGCGAGCGCGGTGGTCGCGCGCGCCAACGATCTGACGATCAGGCTCGATCAGATGGTGCGCGAGAGCGCCGGTCCGTTCCACGCCGCGGTAACCGAGCTGCACGAGGCCTCGCGCTCGCTCGCCGCGTTGCTGCGCGAGTTGCGCGAGTCGCCGTCGCTGCTCCTGTTATCGCGGCCCCCCGCCGCGCGGAGGGAGCGGTGAGGCGCGCCGCGCTCGGGTTCGCGTTCGCCGCCGCGGCCGGTTGTCGCGCGACCGTGCCGCCCACCGATTACTACTCGCTCGCGCCGCCGCCCGCTGCCGCGGCCGCGCGCGGCACCAACGCGGTCGTCGCGATCGACGCGCTCGACGCGGATCCACCGTACGACGATCCGCGGATCGCCTATCGGATCGGGCCGGTCCAGCTCGACTACTACAACTATCAGCGGTGGGCGGCGCCACCGGGCGCGCTGATCGCCGACTACCTGGCCGACGCGTTCGCCGCGAGCGGCCGGTTCGGCGCGGTCGTGCGCGACGGGGGCAGCTCCGCCGCACTGACGCTCGGCGGGCGCGTGCTCGCCCTCGAGGAGGTCGACGTGACGCCGACGCGCTGGGTCGGACGGCTCGCGGTCGAGCTCGATGCGACGGACCCGGAGTCGGGACAGCTCCGGTGGAGCGAGCGGTTCGACGACACCGAACCCGTAGCGATCCGATCACCCGCCGGGCTCGCGCGCGCGATCACGATCGCGGCGCAGCGGATCGCGGCGCGTGCGATCGATCGCGTCGCACACCTGATCGCGGCAGCGCCGCACGCGAGCGCACCTGCCGCGATCGTACCGCCTCGTTGAGGTACGCGCGTTGCACCGAGCCCTACAAGCATGTGCACACGGTCTTCGCGGTCACGGCCGCGCTGCGGCGTTCGCGGCGGCACCTCCCTGAGTGCGCGAGAGAGCGCTGGTCGGTGATGTGACAAGCGCGCTCGCCGTGCTCGTGATCGTCGCCGGTTCGGCCGCGGCCGATTCGGCGGTCGCGCCATTGCCCGGCCACGAGAGCGGACGCACCGACCGCGGCGATCACGGAGCGTCGCTCGGGCGAGAGCTCGCACGCGGCGCTCTGTTCTTGCCGAAGGTGTTGGTCGAGATCGTGCTCGCGCCGGTTCGGGCCGCGGTCTGGGCCGACGAGCGGTTCGCGCTGACCGACCGCTACTACCACCTGCTCTACAGCGCCGATCGCAAGATCGGGCTCGTCCCGACCGCGACGTACCAGACCGGGTTCGGGATCACCTTCGGCGCGCGGTTCTTCGATCGCGAGCTCGGCAGCGCGGGCGAGCATGTGCTGGTCCAGGCGACGTACGGCGGGCACTACCTCGACAGCGCCTCGGTGTGGCTCGGCACCGGGCATCGGCTCGGTCGGCTCGAGCTCGGCGTCGGCGGTAACGTCGATCGCCGGCCGGACGATCCGTTCTACGGCATCGGCAACGGCGACCTCGTCTCCGCCGTCGCCGCGCCGGTCGACCCGCGCAGCTCCGACGTCGCGGCGCAGACCGCGCTGCGCTACGCGGAGAACCGAGCGGCCGCGTCGGCGGATCTCCGCATCGGCGGCGGCCTGCACGTGATCGGGCGCGGAGAGCTCACCGAGCTGAGCGTGTCGGGCAGCAGCTACGGCACGCCGATCGGCGCGGTCTACGACGTCGATGATGTCGTCGGGTTCGGCCACCCGGTGCGCCACTTCTACGGGGAGCTCGAGCTGCGCTGGGATACGCGCCGGCGCGCGTCGCCGTGGGAGGCGTCGTCTACCCACTCGACCGGCGGGCTCGCGAGCGTGTTCGCAGGCCCCGTGGCCGGGCTCGACGGCGCGGCGTCGTTCTGGCACTACGGCGGCGAGCTTCAGCGCTACGTTCACCTCGGCAGCGGACCGCGCGTGCTCGCGCTGCGGATGCGCGCGGAGGGTGTCACCGGCGGCCTCGACCAAGTCCCGGTAAGCGAGCTGCCCGCCCTCGGCGGCGACCTGCTGCGCGGCTACCCCTACGGGCGGTTTCGCGATCGGCTCGCGGTGTTCGGCAGCGTGCAGTACGAGTGGAACGTCTCGCACTACCTCGAGGCCTTCGCGTTCGTCGACGCGGGCCGGGTGTACCGCTCGCCGGACGCGATCACGCTCGACGGCCTGCGCGTCGGCTACGGCGTCGGCGTCGCGGTCAACGACGACGCCGGCGGGTTCCTCGCGGAGGGCAGCATCGCGTCCTCGATCGACGGCGGTCTGATCCTGACGGCGGCGTTCAGCCCGGTGTTCGACGAGCGCCCGAGGTGGCGATGAGCGCCCGCCGGTGGTTCGCGGCGACTGCGGCGGCGATCGCGGCGAGCTGCACCGCTCCGTCGCCGTTTCCGTCGGCGAGGTTCGCCAATGCGCCGATCGCGTGGGCCGTCGACGACCACCGCGATGTCGCGGTGCGGCCGCCGGTGTGGCCCGATCTCCAGGACCTCGACAGCTTCGACGCCATGATCGAGCGCCCGATCACCCGCGCGCTCGAGCTGCCGCGCGCCCGCCGGGCGCTGGGGGTCAACGCCGTCGACGAAGTTCCGGACTCGACCTGGTTCACGAACCGCATCGGCGTGCACGACCTGAGTCCGCAAGAGATCACGCGGGGCCCGCTCGTCGGACCGGGCCCCGAAGCGTTTCGGCCGTGGCGGGTCACCGGCACGAAGCCCGGCGGCGTGGCGACTGGCCTGATCGTCACCGACACGCGGGGCGTCAAGTACGAGCTCAAGTTCGACGATCCGGGATTGCCCGAGCTCGAGAGCGCGACCCACACGATCGTCAACCGATTGTTGTGGGCATGCGGCTACGCCGTCCCGCAGGACGAGGTCGTGTTGTTCACGGGCGACGATCTCGTGGTCGCGCCGGGCGCGAAGATCCGGACCCGCGCCGGGCTCGTCACCGGGCCGCTGACCAGCGCGGCGCTCGCGGCGGGACTCGCGGCGGTTCCGCACGCGCTCGACGGCCGAGTCCGCGCGCTCGCGTCTCGCTGGGTCCCGGGCGAGCCGATCGGCGGACCGACCCACGAGGGCGTACGTCGCGAGGATCCGAACGATCGGATCCCGCACGAGCTGCGCCGTGATCAACGCGGCGAGTATCCGATCTTCGCGTGGCTCGACCGCGTCGACGTGTCGCGCGGCAACTCCATCGACACCTGGGTCGCCAATCCCGGTGACCCGCGTCGCCATTACATCGAGCACTACCAGATCGACTTCGGCCGCGCGCTCGGCGTGATGGGATTGGTGCGCGCCAGCCTGCGGTTCGGCTACACGTACGAGATCGACTACGGCGATATCGCGCGCTCGATCGCGACGCTCGGGTTCGGTGATCACGTTTGGGAGCACGACCGCGCGCCGGATCGGCGAGGCGTGTCGCCGCTGTTCGTCGCGAGTAGCTTCGATCCAGGCGCGTGGCAGCCCGACCTCCCGTACGCCGCGTTCCTCACCGCCGATCGGTTCGACAAGTTCTGGGGCGCGGCGCTGATGGCGCGGTTCTCACCCGAGCAGATCCGCGCGGCGGTCGAGGCTGGACAGCTGTCGGATCCGCGCGCGGCCGCGTACCTCACCGCCACGCTCGTCGCGAGGCAACGGGCGACGCTCGCCTACTGGTTCGCGCGGGTGGCGCCGATCGTTCGGGTCACCGCGGACGCGAACGGCGCCGGTGCGATGGTGTGCTTCGACGATCTCGCGATCACCGCGGGCCTGGCTACGCCCGCTGCGACGCACTACACGATCACCGGCCACACGCCGGACGCGCGACCGTCAGGCACGTCGTTCCAGGTCGCGGCGTCGCCGAACGGCCGGACTTGCGCCGCGCTGTCCCTCGCGCCAACTCGCGATGGCTACACGATCTTCGAGCTGGTGACGCAGCGCGCCGGTGTCCACGGCGAGACCTTCCTCTACGTGGCCCGCGATCCCGCGACCGGCGCGCCGCGCGTGGTCGGTCTGTGGCGAACCTGAGCCTGAGAAAATCACCGACGAAAAAACGGCTTGCCGACTCGCGCCGCGTCGACCAGCTTGCATCCCAATGCAGTACAACTCGTCTCGCGCGATCGCGCTCTCGCTACTCGGCGCCGTCGCGGGATGCGTGAACAAGTCCGGCAATACCGACGTCACGTGCGCTCCGCTCTCCGCCGCCGCCGCGCAACGACCCGCGGGGTGGGGCGGCACGGTGTTCACGATCGTGATGGAGAACAAGAACCGGACGGACATCGTCGGAAAATCGTCCGCGCCGTACATCAACAGCCTGATCGCCGGCAACTCGCTCGCCGCCGGTTATCACGATGCGTATGTTCACCCGAGCGAGCCGAACTATCTCTGGATGGTCGCCGGCCAGAACTTCGGCGTGCTCGATGACGACGATCCAGCCTCGCACCCGATCGACTCGACGTCGCACATCGCCGACCAGATCGAGCTCGCGGGGCTGACGTGGAAGACCTATCAAGAGGGCATGGGCGCGCCGTGCGGGCTGACCTCGCACGACCGCTACGCGGCCAAGCACGATCCGTTCGTGTTCTTCGATGACATCAACGGCTGGGACGGCACCACGTTCCAGACCTCGCAACGCTGCATCGATCACGTCGTCGACTACTCGCAGTTCGATGTCGACCTCGCGGCCGGGGCGCTACCCGACTACGTGTTCATCACGCCAAACCTCGATCACGACATGCACGACGGCACGATCGCCCAGGGCGACGCGTGGCTCGCGAACGAGGTGCCGAAGATCCTCGGCAGCGCCGCATTCCAGAACGGCGGCGTCCTGTTCTTGCTGTGGGACGAGGGTAGCGGCACGCTCGGCCCGGGCGATGACCCGCCGTTCATCGCGATCTCGCCCAACGCCAAGCCGGGGTTTTCGTCGACCACCGACTACGACACCAGCTCTTACTTGCTGACCGTGCAGAAGATCCTCGGCATCGCTCCGCTCCCGTGCTCGGCGGATCCGGCGTCGGTGCCGAGCATGGACGATCTGTTCACGATGCCGCTACCCGCGAGTTGAGCCCGCGGATCGCGACGAGCCATCGGTGTCACGTCGCGCGCTGCGAGCGGCCACGCTGCCGCCTACGCGACCGCGGAGCGGGGCGGCTTGCGATTCTCGTCGGTGGCGGCACGGTGCGAAACGCGTCGAGGATCGCGGCGCGCACGTCCTTGGCACGCGCCTGCCGCAGCGCGATCAGGACTGCGGGGTACCCCTGAAAGTGGGCGATCGTGAAGAAGCCGGGCGGCGCGATCGCGAGCAGGGCGTCCTTGGCGTCGAGGCTCTCGACCCGCACCGCGAGGATCTCGCCCGCCGGTGGCGTGGCGTCGCCGAATCGCTTGAGATCGGCCTTGCTCAACGGCCGGTGCCAGGCAAAGCCCTTGCCTTCCACCATCCACGTGCGATTCCGCCACTTCACGCCGACGGTCACGCCGGGCAAGCTCGTCGCGTACGCATCGACATCGTCGTAGGTCAGAGCCATGGATCGCACCCGAGCATAGACGAAACTCGCGGAGGCGTTAGCTAGGCGAGCTAGCGCTGGTTCGAACAGACTGTCTCGCGTTCGAGGGGAGCATCGAGCTTGATGCGTGCACCGAGCTCGTACCTGGTTTTCTTTGTCCTCGCGAAGCGCATACTCGCGCCCATGGAAGAGGCAAAGGCGAGCGCGCCGCTCCTTCGCCCGGTCTCCAGCGTCGCGGCGTTCAAGCGCAGCTCGACCGGCGTCTACCTCATCCGGCGCTCGTTCATGGTCTTCGCATCGGCGCATCAGCACTTCTCCGGCATCGTTTTTTGGGGCGAGCCCGAGGAGTCCGACATCCTGCTCGCCACACCGACCTTCGAGGCGCGGCTCGTCGGACCTCCGCATCCATCGCTCGTCGACGCACGCTACATCACGCGCGTCGACCCGCTCGCCTTCGGCCTGTTTGCCGCCTTCGCCACCCGGCACGAGCGGGCGCTGTCACCGTTGATCACGAGACTCGCGGTGCTGCACGGCGATGGTGTCGTCGGCGCGGTCGCCGCCGGCTTCGCCGCTTCGCTCGCGCTGCCTTTCCCCGTTCGCGCGTTCCGCGCCGCGTCCGAGGCGCTCGATTGGCTCGCGCCGCCCATCGAGGCCCGCGCCGTCGAGGTGTTCGAGGAGGTCGAGCGCGTGGTCGGGCGATCGCGCGGAGGCGCGCCATTGCTCGCCGAGCTCGCCGGACTGCTCGAGGCGAAGCCGAGCCTCGATCTCGCGGGGGCCGCGGCCGAGCTCGCACTGTCGACGCGCAGTCTGCAGCGCAAGCTCCGCGAGCTCGACACGTCATTCCAGAACGAGATCGACGCCGCGCGCATACGGGTCGCGCGGCGCCTCCTCGCCGACAGCCACGCGAACGTGACGCGGGTGGCACTGGCGGTGGGCATGCGCTCGCCCCGCGCGCTCGCGAGAGTGTTCCGTCGTGTGACCGGGCAGGCACCCGCGGCTCTTCGAGACCGGACGTAGCACGCGCAGTCCGACCACTGAGCGAGGCTCGTGCGTGCGGACATCGCGCGGCGCGCTGTTTGGCGCGATCGGTCCTTCGATTGGCGCGCGACCGGAAGATCACCGCTCCTAGAGTGCCGTCGCCGCGGGGCGTTGTCCCCGCTCGATTTCAATCCACGGAGGACATCATGAAGAAGTCGTTTTTCTCGAGTGCTGTGATCGCGGTTGTCGGTGCCTTGGTGTGCAGCTGCGCGGGTCTTGATTCATCGGCGGACCCTGACGGATCCAGCGAGCTCACGACGTCGCAATACGTCGTGACCAGCGACGGTTCGGCCGACGCGATTCACACGACGGTGGTCGACGCTTCGGATGGCGCACCGGTCGCGACCCTCGACTGGTCCGCCGATACCGGCGAGGCGACCTATGCGTCCACGAGGGGCTGGTCGTTCACGACCGCAGAAGCTACGGAGGCTCCCACGCTCGACTCGCAGAACGCGTTCGCCGCCGCGCTGAGCGGAGATGGCAAGGCGGATCCTGCCGGCGAGACCGAGCAGCATGGCCGCGACCGGCGTGCCGGCGGGTGCTCGGTCTACGAGTACGCGAGCGCAGACAACGACACGTTCCTGTCGTGCAGCAGCATCGGTTGCAAGTGCTACGGCGTCTGCGACCAGATCGAGCTCCTCAGCTACGTGGGTTGCGTCTGAGCTAGGCGAACGAGCTCGGATCCGGCTGCGCCGCGTCAGGCCGAACGCAGCGCAGCCGGTGATCTGTGTGCTGCGAGGCTCGGTCATAGCTTGCGCCCGTTCGCTGCGCCGACGACGCCCGAGCCGTGGCGCCGCTCCCAGCGGCGTATGGTAACTCCGAACCGAGGGTCGTTGGCGCGAAAAATAACCGTCGCCGATCAGCGGAATCCCACGCTAATTCAATATCTTGAGTCGGTTGGCCGAAAGTTGATTTCCATGTGTACGACAACACCACCCCTGTACGATGGAGTAATGCGATCGCTCACCGTCGTTGTAGGCCTAGTAATCGGACTGACCCTCATTGCGTGCGGCCGAAACACCGACGCGGGCGCCGATGCCGCCGGGAACGGCTGCGTCGAGGCCGCGAAGTTCGTTTACGTCGTCGACGTCACGAACAGGTTTTCGCAGTTCGATCCGATGACGGGTCAGTTTACCGAGCTCGGCGTGCTCGCGTGCGAGCCGCAGATCGGCGCGGCGCCGTTCTCCATGAGCATCGATCGCGACGCGTACGCGTGGGTCGTCTATACCGACGGCGCGCTCTATAAGGTCGACATTCAAAATGGGCTGACCTGCACGAAGACCGCGTGGGCATCGCCGAATAGCTTGTTCGAGTTCGGGATGGGCTTCTCGAGCGATACGTCCGGCGGAACGAGCGACACCCTCTACGTCGCCAGCGCGTCGAACGCGACCGGCATGGGCAGCGTCGCGAAGCTGGCGAGGGTCGACACCGGGACGCTCGACGCGACCGTGATCGGCACGATCGCGGGTGCGCCCGAGCTTACGGGCACCGATTCGGCGGAGCTGTGGGCGTGGATCCCCGACGCAGAGCGGCCGACGGTCGAACAGCTCGACAAGACGACCGGCGAGCAGCTCACGACGTTCCAGTCGACGCTCGCCGACCTCGCGGGTACACCGATGAACTGGGCGTTCGCGTTTTGGGGCGGCGACTTTTGGGTGTTCCTCAAACGCTCGCAGCCGCAGGACGAGACGACGGTGATCTATCAGATCGACGGCGGCAACGGCGCGATCAAGAGCACGACCCCCACTCGCGATGCCTCGATCGTCGGCGCGGGTGTGTCGACCTGCGCGCCGGTCGTGCTTCTCTAGCCGTTGGGATCGCGCTCCACCATCCGCGACGCCGGTGCGGTCGCTCTTCGATGGTGCGTTCCCACGATCGCGCAAGAAGTGCGCGAATGGCGAGTGCCGTCGCAGCCGCTTCGCGAACGATGTCCGCCGCACGCCACTATCGCTGGCACGACCTGCGCAGTGTGCCGAGGTATGGCCGCTGTACTCGCACTCGTCATGCTTCCTGTCATCGCCGCGATCGGCTGCTTCCTCGGAACGCTGCATGGTGGCGCCTCTCTATCGTCGGTGCTTGCCGCCGTCGCGTTCGTCGCGCTTGCCCTCGGCGTGCTCGGTGGGGCGTTGCGCTTCCAGCGATCGCTCGATGGCCCCGAGGATTAACCCACGAAAATGCGCCACGGCGTGGCGTGTGCCGACTCAGCCGCCGCCTTCGACGACGATGACGTCGTCGCGCAACACTTTCGATGACAGGAAGTAGCGCTCTTCGGTCGATAGATGTTCGCGCAAACGCTGGAGCGCTAACCGCAACTCGGCGGTGACTCCGTCGGCTAGCGTCTTGTGAACGAGGCGATGTTCTTCGAAGTGATCGGTCACCATTTGCTCGATCCGGACCTCGGCAAAGGCGCCGCTATCGATCAGCAGTGGCCGCAGGAACTGCTCTTCGTGTCGGTTGTGTACCTTGAACGCGACGCGGAGCCGCGCGACCTCGGAGGTCAAGGCGGCGGGTTCGGCGCGACCGGCATCGAGGTCGTCCGAAAGCTGTTCGCATCGATCGATCATCTCGCGCAACGCTTCGTGCTCGAGCAGCAGCTCGGCGAGGACCCTCGAGGGCGCGGTGCTCATGCCGGCTCTCCGCCGATGTTTTGCGACCTCGTTTGGTTCTCGAACATGCACTTGTTCCCTGCATCGGCCATTCCAGCCGATACGACGGTGGCGCCGCGCCAAGACTCGCAAGACATGCGTCTCGGCGTCGGTGCCGCGCAATGCTTGCGTGTCGTTGTGACGCGAGTTGGCATCGCGGTTGCTCGTCGTATAGACATGGCGCGAATCACCTGCAACGAGCTCCTCGATCGCGGCGACCTGGCGGCGACAACTGGCGACCGATCGACGCTCTCACGCGTAGCGTCGCTGCTTGCCAGTCGAGTCGGAGACCCGATCTCGGCCCGATTGCGCGGGCTCGCACGAGCGTGTCGTAGCGATGTTGAAGATGTGCGCACGACGTGGACGTCATTGCGAACAGAAGTCGTCACGCGCATCGCCACCGCAGGCACCTGATTCCGTCCGGTACACGGCGTCAAGTGTGCGGTCGACGCGGCGTGACCGACCTGGCAAGCGCTGGCGTCTCGAGCCCAGCATCCACCGTGAGCTCTGACTGTAAGATCGACAGCGCCGTCGCCGGATCGTCGACAAAGCGGAACAACGACAGGTCCTCGCGCGCGATGACGCCGTGGCGAACGAGGGCGTCGAAGTTGATGATCTCGTTCCAGTAGCTCGACCCGTACAGCAGGATCGTGATCTTGCGATCGAGCTTGCGGGTCTGCGCCAGCGTCAGCATCTCGGTCAGCTCGTCGAGCGTGCCGAACCCACCAGGAAACGCGACCATCGCGCGCGCGAGATACGTGAACCACAGCTTACGCATGAAGAAGTAGTGGAACTCGAACGACAGCTCGCGCGTGATGTACGGATTCGGGCGCTGCTCGTGCGGCAGGCCGATGTTGAGCCCGATCGTCCGACCGCCGGCGTCGGACGCGCCGCGATTCGCCGCCTCCATGATCCCGCCGCCGCCTCCGCTACAGACGATGAACCGTTGAGCGCCAGGCGGAAGTGACTTCGACCAGGCCGTGCACAGGCGGGCGAGCTCGCGCGCCTCGGTGTAGTACCGGCCGAGCGGACCGTCTTCGCGGGTACGCGCGGAGCCGAAGAATACGATCGTGTCCTGGATCCGCTGGCGCTGGAATGCGCGCATCGGCTGGACATACTCGGCGAGGATGCGCAGCGGGCGCGCCTCGTCGCTGTCGAGGAAGTCTTCATCGTGATACGCGAGCGCAGTCATTACTTGGCGCCGGCCCAGGCGATCGCGCCTTCGACGTCGTCGTATGCGAACGTCCTGATCTCCGCTGCGATGAAATGCTCGGCGAGTTTCGGTGCGAGGCTCGCGAGCTTGGTATCCGCCGCGAGCGCGATCCGCTTGACCTTCCGATGGTGGTCGCGCACGAACCTCAGGTGTCGAACGAGCGCGGGCAGGTTCTCCCAGCCGGGGAACGCCCGCGTGTGGATAACGAGCCCGGGTAGATCGCCGTGCGCCTCGATCCAGTGGTCCGCGGTGAAGGCCAAGGCGTCGAAGTCTTGCGCTCGCAAAGGTCGAGAGATGTCCACGACGAGCACGCCGGTCTGCGGCACGAGCCGATGCGTCACGGCCACGGTCTCCGGCAGCGACGCGAGCCATTCGATCGCACGAGTGCGCTCGGCGCTGGTGAAGGCGTTGATCGGATACGGCATGAAGAATGCGGCGAGCCGCGTGGCTTCACGCATCCACGCGACATCTGTAACGATGGCGATGCCGTCGAACCGCCGGATCGATCCGATGCCGAGCTTCACGTCCTCCCATGCGCCACTCGGCGTTACACCGTCGAAGCTGAGCGCGATCTCGCACAGCACGCGGAGCCGCTTTCCATCGCGCCTGGCCTCGTCGAGCAGAGGCACGACGCTCCGTTCATAGTCCTGTTTCGAGATCCGGCCATCTGCACTCAGACCAGAGATCCCGGGTGGAAGATTTGCGATTCGTTCGATCATCGGTGTGCTCCATGCGCGGCATCAGTGCCGCTGATCTGTGCCTGACCCTCGTGCTCGGCCAGCAGCCCTCGTGCGCATTCGACCTCGGCCGGAGGTACGCTCGCGATCAACAAGAATCGGTCCGCCCCTAGCTCCCGCTCGAGCTGGATCACCGTGTCCTTAGGGACGCCGAGTCCGAATAGAGCTGCGGCGAACGCGCTCGTCCCGCCGAGTACGGCGGCGCCGACCGCACCACCTTCGATGGCGCCCAGCAACATCGAGCCGACGATCCCACGCGTCACGATCGGGCCGATTCCCGGAATCCAGAGCGACGCCGGTGCGAGGACAATCCCGAACAGGGCGCCCCAGAAGGCGCCGTGGCGACCCCAGTACTTGACGCGATCGGCCGCACGGTAGAAGCCGACGGCATGTCCCTCGGCGTGACGACCGCGCCCGATGATCGAGAGCTTGTTCGTGTCGAAGCTGGCATGCTCCAGTGCGCGGAGCGCGCGCTCGGCGTCTCGATGGTGACCGAACACGGCGACACAGTGGCTGTCTGTAGTCGTCTTCATGTCTACCCGTACACCACTGCATCAGAAGTGCCCGCGATCGAGTGGGACCACGCGCCTGTCGCGTCGGGGGTGTGCGCAGACGGTGCGGTGCGTTCTGCGACAGGCGCAAACCCTGCGTTCCGGTCACTCGCGCGGCGGCTTTATGATTCGCCCGCCTCCAAACGG
This sequence comes from uncultured delta proteobacterium, assembly GCA_963848295.1. Taxonomy (GTDB): domain Bacteria; phylum Myxococcota_A; class Polyangia; order Haliangiales; family Haliangiaceae; genus JABFXX01. Next base: position 4,198,068 of record CAWKDB010000010.1, read on the forward strand.
ATGGCAGCCGGCGCAGCTCACTGCGGTCGGCTCGTGTTGCACGCGATCGCGATGGCAGGTCAAGCAGGTCGCGCGGTCGCTGCGGCCGGTCGCTGCGTGGGCCGAATGGCAAGCCGTGCAGGTTGCCTGGTGCTGTGCGACGCGATGCAAGCCCGGGAGCTGTGCTTTCGCGTGGCAGCTCTCGCACGCCGGTGGAGCGGCGGGTCCGCTCGGGCCGTGCGGGCGATGACAGCTCGCACACGCGAGCGCGACCCCGTGGCCGACCTTGATCTTTTCGGCGTGACACGTCGCGCACGCCGCCGTCGCTTGTTTAGGATCGTGCGGGTTGTGGCAACCGTCGCAGCGTTGATGACCGGCCGGCGCGGACGCAGCCTCCGGACGATGGCAGCTCGCACACGCGGTCGTCGGCGCCTTTGGAGCGTGCGTCGCATTCGTGTGGCAGCTCGCGCACTCCGCGTGGCCGGTGCCGCTCGTCGTGTGCGCGTGATCCGCATGACAGCGCGCACACAACGCCGTGGTCGCGTTCGGCTTCGGGCCGTGCGCGGTATGGCAGAGCGCGCAAGCCGCGTGCCCGGTGTTTGCGGCCGAGTGGGAACGATCGGTATGGCACCTGCCGCATGTTGCAGCGTCGTTCGCGGGCTTTCCATCGTGCGCGACGTGACAGTCGAGACAGGGCGTATCCGCATGGTGCTCGGTCGCGTGACAGGTCGTGCAGGCGACCGCCTTCGTCCCCGACGCGACGAGCGCGCCCGAATGCACGGGGTGGCAGCCGGTACATGTTTGGCCGGCCGCGCTCGCCGGGTGAGAGACCAGCTGCTGGTGACACGTCGTGCATGCGCGCGGCGTGTCGTCGTGCGGCGAGTGGCACATCGTGCATTGCTTGTGTGCCGCCGAGGCGAGCACGGGTTGATCGCGATGACACGTGGTGCATGCCGCGACCTCGGTCTTGCCAAACTCGTGCGGCTGGTGGCAGCCGGTGCACTGCGGGTGGCCAGCGGTCGTCGCGCGTGCGGTGATGTGAAGCGCGGCCGGCTGCGTCGCGTGACAGCTCGCGCACGCTCGATCCGCGAGGTGCTTGTCCTCGTGCACGCGGTGACAATCGAGACAGCCGTGCAGCCCGGCGTGCTGCGTCTTCTGCGCGGCATGACATGTCGTGCATGGCCTCGGATCGAGCGATGGTGTCTTGTGCGCATGGTGGCAGCTGCCACATGGTTGATCCGAGTGCGCGCCGACCGCATGCTTGCCGTCCTGCGGTCGAGCGTGACAGCTCATGCACGGTGATCGCGGCTTGGCACCGGCTGCGGCGATGTCCGATTCGGTTCGCGGCTTGGCGCCGAACACGTGGCAGTCCCGGCAGGTCGGCACGTTGGCCACCGCCGGATGCAGCGGCGTGATCACGCCGGCGTGGCATCGCGCGCAGATTTCCGCTGGCGGCGGCGCGAACCCGGTATCGCCATGGCACGCGGCGCAAGCGACCTTGCCGACGTGAGCGATGTGGCCCGCGCTTCGAGCGACGTCGTGATACGTCGCCGGCACCTGCTCGGGGACTCGCTCGTCGGCGCCGCCACCGCAGCTGGCGATGACGACCGCGATCACGAGCGCGCGGATCAAGGCCGCGATCCGATCGGATGACACAGCCGACACGGCATCGACGAGACCGGCACGCGGCTCGACCACCCCGGCGGATGAACCGTGCCACCGACCCCGCCGACCTTGTGACAACCGACGCACAGCATCTGACCGGCGCCGTCGTGACAGCTCGCGCACGAGGTCGGATCGCGGCGAGCCTCACGCCCGTGCTCGTTATCGGCGGCGGCTGGCCCGACCCAGCCCGGCGGATGCGGGCTGATCCGGCCGTTGCCCGCGATCCCGCGCTCGAGGTGGCAGCTCGCGCAGCGATCCGGCGAATGACACGTGGTGCACGCGCCCGGCTCGGCGCGCGCTTCGAGCGCGTGGCGCGCGACAAACCCGGCGCGATGCACGCTCGGCGCGAACGGATCGGAGAAGTGCAGCGTCGCGGGCAGCGCGGCGACGGTCTTGCCATGGCACTCCGCGCAGAACTGTTCGCGGTGGCACGACTGACAGACGTCACCCGACGATGCGGCGCGCGTCCCGTGCTCGCGGAGCCAATCGCCATCGTGTGCGAGGTGGCTCTGCGGCAGCGTCGTCGTGTCTTCGAGGTCGCGGTGGCACGCGTCGCATTTGCGTGCATCCTGGGCGGCGTCGTGGTCATGGCACTTGAAGCACGTCGCCATCGGCGGCTGCATGTGCTGGCCACCCTCGGTGACGCCGACGTGGCACCGCACGCAATCGCCGTTGGTCGGCCCGGCGTGCTTGCGATGATCGAACACGAGATGGTCTCGCGTCTCCGCGAGCTCGGCGAGCGCGTTCGCCTCGGCATGACAGCCGAGACACGGATGCGTGTCATGCGGCTTGGCGTGGCAGGTCGTGCACGTCGCGTCATCCGGGATGTGCAGCTCGGTCCCACTTCCCGCGTTGATGCCGACATGACAGCGCGTGCACGCGACGCCCGCCAGCGCGTGCTTGAGGTGCGGGAACGGTTGCGGCCCGCTGCCGGTCAGCCCGAGCACGCCGGCGCATGCGGCGAATGCCACGCACGCGATCACCGCGACGAGCCGCTTCACGACTTCCCCCAACGCCGCCCGAGTTGTGCGAGCACGTCGAGACGTCGCAGCGATTCGGGTGACGACGACGCTTCGCCGGCGACCGCCGCGTGCCACGTGCCGTTGTCCCAACCGAGCGCGACCAGTCCCCACGGCCACACGGCGCCGAGCCCCGTGTTGTGATCCGGGATCACGAGCTCGAGCTCGGTGCTCGTGTACAGCCGGTAAGGTAGAGCGATCCGCGCGGCGCCGCGTGCGCCGGTCCACTCGTCGACGCCGACGCCGTCGCGCCGGAGCTCGCCGGACAACGAGCTCACCCCGCGTTCGTCGAGCCGCAGCTTGGCGCGAACGACGATCTCGGGCGCCGTGTCGCCGTCGGCGTGACGCACGCCGAGGTCGCCGCTCACGTCGAGGCGCGGCGCGGCGCGCCAGGTCAGCGTCGTGCCAGCGCGCTCGGCGGGCATGTCGCCGAGCACCGAGAACAGCGAGGTCGCCGGCAAGATGTGCGACGCGGCGACGTAGCTCGAATACACGTCCACCCGGAGCTTCTTGAAGCGGTGAGCTGGCGATCAGCGACGCCTCGGCGAGGCCGGGGTTTGCGAGGTCGTAGGCGACCTTCGCGCCGATATCATCGCGCTTGCCGAGGGACGCACCGCCGTCGACGCCGACCTCCTCGGTCGCGAGCTCGCCGTCGTCGCGTTGCTCGACGTAGGCGACGCCGATCGAGTCCCATGTCGCCGATCCGGCGCGAGACGCGGCCGCCGGCGATCCAGTCCCACGAGCGCCCGAGCGCGAGCGACGCGAACGGCGCGGTCTGCGGGCCGGCGTCTTGCGTCGTGAGGACCGGCGCGACCGGGACACCGCTGAACAGCCTCGACGTCGAGCCGATACGGCAAGCGAAGTCGGCCGGCAGCGCCATCGATCTGGACGGGCCGCAACGCGCCGAGCGATTCGACGAAGCGGCCGATGTGCGCGGAGGCACGGCCATCGGCGGTGCGCGCCCGCAGCGCGACCACGAGCACATCGGCGTGCGACTCGTCGCCGATCGTCCCACTCCCCGTCCAGACGACCGCTTCCGCCGACAAGCCCGGTCCTGCATCGCCGTCGGCGGAGACCGTGACGAGCCCCGCCGGCGCGGCCGTCGTCGCGAGCGCATCGGCGCGCAAGACGATCGGATCCGCGAGTGCGCGCGACGCTCGCGCAGATCGCGACCGCGAAGATCGGCGCCTTCATTTCTTGCCGTACTCCCGGCGCAGCTGGCGCACGACGACGAAGAGATAGAGTCCGAACGCCGTCGTCCCGACCACTTGGCCGACGGTCATAGCGAGCATCACGGGGAGCGGCGTCGGCTGGAGCATCGACCACACCATCAGGGCGAGCCCGATCAGGGTCAGCACCGCGGCCAGACGCAACGCGAGCGTCGCGCGGCGGCTCAGACCGCCGGCGTCTGCGGGCTGCTCCGGCTCGGCAGCTGTGGTCTCGTCGGTCATGGGATCGGTCCATTCGACTTGGAGAACGGGTGCGCCGGACCGTGGCAACCCGCGCTCGCGCAGCTCACCGAGCCATCGCGTACCCGATCGAGCAGGCTCTCGTGCTCCTTGACCTGGTTCCAGATCGGATCTGTCGGTGGAGTGGCACTGCATGCACGTCGAGTTCTGGAACGGCTCGCGGATGTGGATCTTCGCGCGCGCCTCCTCGAGCGACATGTTGCGGTAGTGCAGCGTGTACTCGTAGACGTGGCGCAGCCCGCCCATCTTCGTGACGATCGTGCCGAACATCCCGTAGTTCGCGTGGCACGCGTAGCAGTTCTCGTCGCCGAACATCGGATTGCGCGCGTGACGCGCCGCCAGTGTCGTGCTGTTCGGATCTTCGGAGTCGGTGCGGTACGGCGTCATCACATGGCACGACCCGCAGAACGACCGCTGCTTCGTCGCTTCGAAGCCTGCGACGTTGCCGGTCGTCGCGGTCGCGATCGGCAAGACGCCGATCCCGAGGAGCAGCACCAGCTTCGTGGCGTGTGACAGGGCGGGCCGGCGCACGAGGTACCACAGCACCAGCAGCGCGGACCCCGTCGCGCACATGAGCGCCATCGAGAGGAACGGATGACTAAAGATCCACGACGCCATTGATGTGCTCGCTCGTGCCGTTGGTGACGATGATGTTGCCGAACGCATCGACCGTGCCGGAATGGCAGGCCGCGCAGCTCGTCAACGTCATCGTCGGTGTGTGCGGTGCGTCGCTCGGCGGAATTCCGTGGCAGCTGCCGCAGGTGACCTCACCCGTCGATGTCCAGACCGGCAGCGAGGGCCCATGGCAATACGAGCTCGCGCAGGTCTGCGCGTCGCGATCCCAGGCGAGGCTCGCGTTCACGATCGCGGGGCCCGCGTGATCGATGTGACCCGGCGAGTCGATCGTGGTCGGCACGACGTGGCACGTCGCGCACGGGATCGGCGCGGAGATGTGCGACGACGCCTGGAGGTGCGCTTGATGCGCGCCCACGCCGATCGCGGTCGTGAACGTGTTGCCCGAGAGGTCGACCGGCGGCGCGGGCGACGCGGCGCTGCCGTGACACCCGCTGCACCCGGGCTCGCGCCCGACCTGGACGATGCCGTCGATGTGCGGCGCCGACGGCGGATGGCACGTCGCGCAATCGTTGCGCGCGTGGCTCGGCGGTGGATTGCCGTGACAGCGGTCGCAACCGCCCGTCGGCGTCGGGTCGTTCCAGCGTATCGCGGTCGCCGTGCCGCCACCGTTGCCGAGCACGGCGCCGTGACAGTAGACGTTCGTGCAGGTCGCGCCGTCCCACGTCGGAGGGGCGGCGCGATTCGCCGGATCGCCGAGAGAGGCGCGCGCGCCGAACGTCACCGCCGCCGGCGCCGTGATCGCGACGCCGTTGTGGAGGATGTGGCCGTCTTGGTCCCAGCTCGTCGGCACGACGTGACACTCGGCGCAGCTCACCGTGGTCAGCGTCGTGTTCGCGTGGTCGGGGTGCGCGTTGCTGGTCGGCCCGTTGCCGTGACACGTCACGCATGCGGTCGGTCCCGCGGCATGGCAGCTCAAGCACGACACGCCCGACGTGCCGCCGCTGAAATCGGAGCCGTGGCAGCTCGCGCACAACGCGAAGTTCCAGTTCTGGCTTTCGAGCAGCGCACCGTGAAAGCTCGGGCTGGTCGGATCGAGAATCCCGGGCGGGTGAATGGTCGCGCCGCAATCGGTCGTGCATGCGCCACCGAGCGTGCGCGGATCGTCGCAGCCCGCACCGCACAGCACGAGCACGATGGCCACCCGCCACATCACGTCACGGCGTGCCGTGGAAGAGCGAGACGTCCTCGACCATCCCGGGGCCGTGGCACGTCGCGCACGCCTCGACACCGCCGACGGTCGTGTTGAGCTGCGCGTGGGCCAGCGTATAAGGCGCGTCGTGACAGCTCGTGCATGCGGAGGTCTGCGGCTGGAGCTGTATCGTCGACGTCACCGTCCAGAACGGGCTGTCGCAGTAGCTCGCGGTGCTGACGACGGTCTCCGAGCAGCCCATCAGCGACACCGTGCTCGGGGCGTACGCGGGCGACGCGGTCAGCGGCAGCGTCCAGTTCTTGCTCGTGTGGCACGCACCGCAACTCGTGAGCGGCGCCGGATAGCGATCGGCACCGAAGTTGTTTTGGGTCCCGCCCGGGTTCGCCACGGAGGGCAGCGGAAAGCCGCCGATCAGGTAGGGCTCGCTGAGCTGATCGCCGGCGTGGACCTTGTGAATGAAGTGACGGAAGTCGATCGTGTCGGCGAGCACGTTGCTCGAGCCCTGGAAGCGCGGCGCGCCGGCGGTGTCCGATGCCGCGGGGTTATGACAGAACACGCAGTACTGTGGGTTCGTACGAGCGCCGCCATGTGCGGCGAGGCCGTGGTGACAGCTGTTGCAGTTATCGAGCGCCACGATCGTTCGCCGTGGCTGCGGCGTGGCGTCGGTGACCGCGAACGTGAGCACCGGGTTCACCGTCGCGTAGCGCGGATCGCTCGACGTTGGCTGCAGGTAGCCTTCGAGTCCGACCGAGTAGCTGCCGGTCGCCGTCGGCGGGATCGCGGCGCTCGCCGGGAAGACGTAGCGATACGTCCCGGTCCCGGCGTCGACCAGGCTCAACGCGCCGACCGCACCGCTGCCCTGTACCTTGGCCTGCCATTCGGTCGCGTAGTCGGTGGTCGGGCCCGCGATCGTCGCGGTGATCGCGGTGAGCGGCGACCCGATCAGATTCGCCGGCGCGCCGTCGACCATCGCCGTGAACGTCAGCGTCGGCGTCTGGCCAGGCCCGGTGTTCGTCATCGACTGGATCGCGAGCGCGACGGTGGTCGCCGTCGGTGACAACAGGCCAACGAAGTGGAAGTCGGCGATGCCGGCGATGCTGCCGCTCGCGGGATGGCATACCGCACACGGCGCGTCGTCGGGCTGTACGCCGCCGCCGTGGAGGACCATTCCAGTCGGGACCGGCAGGCTGAACGAGATGTTGTCGTGACACGACGTGCACGCAGTCTTCGCGGGCGAGGTCTCCCAGCGATCGCCATCGGTGCCGGCGTGGCACGCGGTGCAGCGCTGTGTGCCCGACGCGGCGATCCCCGATGGACCGGCGGTCGGGATCGGCACCGCCTCGGGGAACACCACGGTCGAGAAGTCGTTGACCGATCCCATGTATCCGACGATCTGGTACGGGGTTCCGGAGGCCACGCTCGGCAGGCCAGCGCCGTCGTGGATCTTGTGAATCATCACCTTGAAGTCGAGCGTGTTGCCGGTGCTCGGATCGCTCGACTGCGGCTGATGACAAAGGATGCACTGCGCCGTCGAGGTCCACCGGCCGCCGTGCATCGACAGGTCTTTGTGGCAGCTGTTGCACGTCGTGTCGGTGACCTCCTGCCTGGAGATCGGAGTCCCGCCGTCGGGGCGCGCAGAGAACGTGGCGTTGCCGATCGACTCGGATGCGCCGATCGTGCGCACGGCGAGCGCGCCGACCGTCTGCGTGAGCGACGACATGATGCCGGTCGTAGGGGCGGCGAACGCATACGTGTACTCGCCCTTTGCAAGGTCGACGACATCGAGCGTGCCACTCGATTCGGCCTGCGCCTGCGTCGCCATCGCGCCCGAGCCGCTCGTCGCTTGCTGCGTCGTGTACGCGGTGTACTGTGCAGCTGAACCATCGGTGTTCTTCGCGAGCTGCGCGAGCACGAAGCTGGTCGCGACCTTGCCGTCGGTCAGCCGGCCGCTGATATCGAGCGGTGCACCGGTGCCATCCGTGACGGTAAAGCTGACCGTCGCCGAGTCGCTGCCGAACGCGAGACCGGTGACTTCGATCGACACCGCGGACTGCGTCAGCCACGGTCCGATGCCGGCCTCGCCGGGCGGTCCGGCATCGCCGGTCGGGCCGGTTGGCCCGGTTGGCCCGGCATCTCCAGTGGCACCGGCCGGACCTTGGGGACCGGCCGGGCCGTCGCACGCAGTGACGAACAACAACGACATGAGGATCCAGCGCATTGCGGCCTTGCTCTATCACGTCGCGTGCCATCACAAGAAGTTCGCGACCTCGCTGGTCATCCGAGGCATTCGGCCTCGAACCGCGAGGCGGTCGGCTCGGGAGCGCGCATCGCGGGACGCTCGTGAGCGCGACCGCTCGCTCGGTCGGACCGCAGCGAAGAGATGCACAGGGTTGCGTGGCGGACGGAAAGCGCAAGCCGTGCGTGCAGGCGCGACCGGCGCGCATGATCTGCGCGTTCTCAATAGAGCGGCCACTCGTCGGGGCGGAGCGTCGCGCAGTGCTGATCGTAGGTGTACCGGTGCGGCGGGACGTAGTGATGCGTCGCCTCGACGGTCTTCATGTCCAGGAGCTCGACGTAGTCGTAGGTCTTGGGCCGCGCGACCTCGACCGTACAACCGGCCTCGCGCACGACGCGCTCGGACACCGAGCCGAGCACGAACCGTTCGACCCCGACGAGGCCCTTGCTTCCCACGATGATCAGATCCGCGCCGACTTCACGGGCGAGCATCAGGATCTCGTCGGCGGGATGGCCGATGCGCGCGTGGACGAAGAAGTGAACGCGATCGGTGATCGCCGCCGCGCCGAGCTCCTCGGCGATCGACTGGGTCATCGCCTGCTGCACGCGCTCGGTGTAATCGTAATCGACGTGCCCGTGCCGAGGCAGTGGTGCGACAGAGCCATGCGGCTCGACCACGCAGACGAAGTGCAGCGTGTGAAACGGTGCGCGCTTCGCGAGCGCGATGGCGCGGTACATCGCGTCGCGGCTGCTCTTGCTGAAGTCATAACCAACGACGACCTGGGTATGGTTGGTGTTGCTCATGCTCGGCCTTGAAGGCAACTGACGTGCCAGGTCACGCACGCGCGTGTTTGACGCCGATGTCGATGCCCGAGAGCGCGCGGTACGCAATATCGACGAAGTCGGTGCTCGTGATAATGCCGATCGGATGTTCGGCGTCGTCGACGACAGGGACTGCGCTGTACTTGCCGCGGATCAAGCGCTCGGCGGCGTACGCGGCCGGTGTGCCTGGCCCGACGGTGATCACGCTGCGCGACATGACCGACCCTATGGTCGCAGCTCGATCCGCCGTGCGCAGCAGGTCGCGATCGGAGACCACCCCGACCAGCTTCCCCGAGATATCGACGACGAGCAGGTGCCGGATCTCGTCGTGCGCCATCTCGTTCGCTGCAAGCGCGACGTCGTCGTCGTCCTCGAAAATCGTTCGCAGGTTGACCTTCATGATGTCGGCACACGAGAGGTTCGGCATGGTTGCGATCACTTCACGTGTCGTGCCGGGCCTCGCGCTGCTTTTCCGGCAAGCGATGCGGAACGGACAGGCGGCGCCGCCGACTTTGCGCGAATCCAAGATCGATCGGCCGAGTTGCCGTGGCGCGCGGCTTGCTGCTCCTCGGGTGGGAGGTACCTATGCCGGCGACCAATACATCCACGCAGCACGTGTATCGGGGCCACGGCGACCACTCCGTGCGCGAGCCGGTCTGCGACGACGCCCGGTCGAGCGACACGCGCGTCCCGACGATCGCGGACTCCGTTCCGGTGAGCCGTATCATGAGCCGCGACGTCGTATGTGCGCGTGACAACCTCGACACCGCCGTGTTGATCGACTTGATGGTGCGCAAGCGAGTCGGTTGTGTCCCGGTCGTCGATCATGACGGCTGTCCGATCGGCATGGTCACCAAACAGGATCTGGTCGAGCTCCTGCTTGGCGGGCGTGGACCGGACGCCGCACCAGGTCTTACCACCGGGCAGATCATGATGCCGCTCGCTTTCACCCTCGACGAGCACGCCACGATCGACCACGTGGCCGCGATGATGAGCATCGAGGACGTCCATCATGTGCCGATCGTCGCCGAGAGCGGCTGCCTGATCGGCATCGTGTCCTCGCTCGACATCGTGCGCTGGCTTGCGACCAACGACGGCTTGGTCGACGCTTCATCGCGGGGATGAGGCGCGATCCGACGGGGCCCGCCGCGCGCGACCAGCGACCGATAACGCGGAGTAATCGCAGGCTCGGGCTTGCGTTCCGTAGGGTCGTCGTCGAAGCTTACGGCGGGAAAATTTGGGTCGAGCAGGCCGACCCGGGTCCCGCATTCGTGATCAGGATCTACAATGCTCGTTGACTGGAACGTCCCATTCCGAGCGTTGATCGACGCCGCGCCGGACGGCCTCGTCGTAGTCGACACGCACGGCACGATCGCGCTCGTCAACGCCGAGGCCGAGCGGATGTTCGGATATTCCCACGATCACCTGCTGAACCAGCCGATCGACATGCTCGTCCCCGATTCGGTCCGCCCGCGGCACGCGGGTCACCTGGCCGGCTACGTGTCCGCACCCAAGCTCCGCCCGATGGGCTCGAACCTCGATCTGCGCGGCCGGCGCAAAGACGGCACGGAGTTCCCGGTCGAGATCAGCTTGGCGCCGATCACGACCGATCGCGGCACGCTGATCATCGCCGGGATCCGCGATGTCACCGATCGGCGCCAGCTCGAGCGACAGCATCGCCGCGCGAGCGCGTACCTGGTCTCCGCGGTCGACGCCGTGCAGGACGCCTTCACGTTGTTCGACGAGCAGGATCGCGTGATGATGGTGAACAGCGCCGCGCGCCAACTATTGGGGGGCCCGAGCGGCGAGGCGATCGTCGGCCGTCGCTTCGACGAGCTCCTCCGCGACGCGCTCGCGAGCGGCGTGTTCGATTTCAGCGACGAGACGCGCGAGTCACTGCAGCGGCGCTGGCTCGACTACCATCGAGCGCCGTCGGGCACGCTCGAGGTTCGCACGGGAACCGGCCGTTATCTGCGCGTGACCGAGCGCAAGACCGCCGATCACGGCACGGTCTCGACGATCGCGGATGTGACCGACGATGTCGCGCGCGCCGAGGAGCTGGGGCGTGCACGCGAGATCGCCGAAGCGGCGAGCGCGGCCAAGAGCGAGTTCCTGTCCTCGATGAGCCACGAGCTGCGGACGCCACTCAACGCGGTCCTGGGGTTCGCCCAGCTGCTCGAGCGCGACCGCAAGCAGCCGCTCAGCGATCGCCAGCTCGAACGGCTCGGTCACGTGATGCGCGGCGGCGAGCACCTCCTGCGGCTGATCGACGACGTCTTGGACCTCTCGCGGATCGAAGCCGGCCGTGTCGCGATCTCGTCCGAGCCCGTCGAGGTCGGCGAGGTGCTCGGGGAAGTCGTTCATACACTCGAGCCGATGGCGCACCGTGCGCAGATCGGGCTCGCGGTGCAGCCGACACCGGTGGTGTTGCCCTGTGTCCTCGCCGATCGCACGCGGCTGTCGCAGATCCTCATGAACTTCGGCTCGAACGCGATCAAGTACGGCAAGCCCAACGGCCACGTCACATTTCGCACCGCCACGATCGGCGATGCGGTGCGCATCACCGTGGAAGACGACGGCATCGGGATTCCTGACGACAAGCGCGACAAGATCTTCGAGCCGTTTCAGCGCGCGGGCCAGGAAGCGGGGCCGATCGAGGGGACGGGCATCGGCCTCACGATCAGCAAGCGGCTCGCCGAGATGATGCGGGCGAGCGTCGGGTTCTCCAGCGACGTTGGTCGCGGCTCCGAGTTCTGGATCGATCTCGCGATTCACCGCGCGCAGAGCGGCGAGACCCCCACCGCAGTCGCGTCGCCATGGACCGGTTCGCGTCTCGCGGCGGCACCGGGCCGACACCTGGTGGTTTACGTCGAAGACAACCCATCGAACATCGCGTTCATGCGCCATCTCGTCGAAGAGCTCGCCACGGTGGAGCTCATGACCGCGCCTACCGCGGAGATCGGCATCGAGCTGATCCGCGCGCACCGTCCGAAGGTCGTCATCATGGACATCAACCTCCCGGGCATGAGCGGCCTCGAAGCGGTCAAGCGTCTGCGCGAACTGCCCGAGACGCGCGAAATCCCAGTGATCGGTCTGTCGGCCGCGGCCCTGGTCAAGGATACGTCCCGCGCGAAGGACGCTGGGTTCTATCGTTACCTCACCAAGCCGGTGAAGGTCGCCGAGCTCACGCAAGCGCTCGAAGAGCTGCTCGTCGGTCCGGTCTAGCCGCCGGAACTACGGGCGCGGTGGACCGCACCGCAACATCTGCGCGATCGCTGCCCCGTTCGCAGCAGTTTGCTGGCCTGGTTCGTGAAACAGCACCTGGCCATGGTTCCGAAGACGATCCTGGTCCCCACCGACTTCAGCGCGAACGCCGAAGAGGCGCTCGATTACGCCGTGGCGCTTGCCGGCAAGCTCGATGCGCGAGTCTACGTGCTCAATGTAATCGCGATGCAGATGTTCGGTGCCGAGTACGGCGTCGCGGTCACCCAGGCGATGGTCGAAGACGTCACGCGGGGCAACCAAGCGGCCCTCGACAAGCTGATCGCCGCACGCACCGGGAGATCCGCGTTTGGTCCCGCTCAGCTGGAGTACGGCGATGCTCGCGCGGTGATCGAGGCGGTCGCTCGGAAGCTCGGCGCGGACTTGATCGTGATGGGCACGCACGGGCGGCGCGGGCTCAAGCGCCTGCTGCTCGGCAGTGTCGCCGAGTCTGTCATTCGCACCGCGCCGTGTCCTGTCTTGTTGGTCCGTGCGACCGAGGTCAGTTGACGAAAGCGGAGCGACGGATGTTGCAACTGCAGAGCGACAACTGCGCGGATCTCGCACGGCGCGAATGCCGCGACGCAGAACCAGCAGATCCTGCGGGCGCTGGCCCTGGGCCGCAAATCTTGCGCGGATCTTTCCGGAACTAGCTAACCAAGCGTGGCACGCTCCTCGCTACATTGGCCGCGAGAGGTCAGCTTGCCGCACTCGGGACGAATCTTAGTTGTCGATGACGAAGTGAACGCACGCACCGCTCTGGCCGAGCTGCTGCGGGAAGAGGGCTTCGACGTCGAGATGGCGGCCGATGCGTTCAAGGCACTTGGCAAGTACGAGGCGTTCGCGCCGCACGTGGTCGTCACGGACCTCAAGATGCCAGGGATGGACGGGATCGAGCTCGTCAAAAAGATCCGCGCCGAAGAAGACCCCGCGTCGGTGGTCGTGATGACCGCGTTCGGCGAGGTCAGCTCGGCGGTCGAGGCGATGCGCGCTGGTGCCGCCGACTACCTCACGAAGCCGATCAACTTCGACGAGCTGCTCGTCGTGCTCGATCGCGTGTTCGAGCACCAGCAGCTGGCGCGAGAGACTCGGCAATTGCGCGCGCGCGTCCGCGATCGCGTCGCGCCGAGCAACATCGTTGGCCATGCGCCGCCGATCCAGCGCGTGTTCGAGATCATCGATCAGGTCGCCCCGAGCAAGGCGACCGTGCTGATCACCGGCGAGAGCGGCACCGGCAAGGAGCTCGTCGCGAATGCGATCCATCAGCGCTCGCCACGCGCGAGCGGCCCGTTCATCAAGCTGCATTGCGCGGCACTCGCCGAGTCGCTCCTCGAGAGCGAGCTGTTCGGCCACGAGAAGGGCTCGTTCACCGGCGCGGTGGCGCGCAAAGACGGACGGTTCTCACTCGCCGACGGCGGTACCCTGTTCCTCGACGAGATCGGCGAGGTCTCGCCCGCGATCCAGGTCAAGCTGCTGCGGTTTCTCCAGGAGCACGAGTTCGAGCGCGTGGGCGGTACCCAGACGATCAAGGTCGACGTCCGAGTCGTCGCTGCCACCAACCGCAACCTGCTCGACGAGATCGCCAAGGGGAGATTCCGCGAGGATCTCTACTATCGGCTCAATGTAGTAGCGCTAGAAATGCCGCCGCTGCGCGAACGTCGCGCCGACATTCCGGCACTCGTGAAGTTCTTCATCGATCGCTACGCGAAGGACAACGGCAAGACGATCGACGGCTGTTCGCCGGCGACGCTCGAGCTGCTGATGAACTACAGCTGGCCGGGCAACGTACGCGAGCTCGAGAACGCGATCGAGCGCGCCGTGGTGTTGTGCACCGGCCCGACGGTCGAGGCCAAGTTCCTGCCCTCCAATGTCAAACCGGTCACGATGCCAACAGGTATGCCGGTGATTCCCGGCGCGACGATGGCCGAGGTCGAGCGCTACGCCATCCTCGAAACCCTCAAGACGACCGGCGGCTCGACGTCCCGCGCGGCCGAGACGCTCGGCATCAGCACGCGCACGATCCAGTACCGCCTCCACGAGTACAACGCTGCGCCACGCTCCGACGTCGATGCTGTTCGCAAGTCGGAGACCAGCGATGGCGACGAAGGCTAGCTCGGTCCTCGCCGAGATTTTGACTTCGGTAGCGCTCGACGAGGCCGATCGCGCGCGGCTCGTCGCTCTGCGCGCGCGGTTAGCGTCGCAGTTTCCGGAGATCGCCGATCGATTCTACGACAGGGTGCGCGCGAACCCCGCGACCGCTCAGCTGATATCCGACCCCGAGCAAGTCGCGAGGCTACACGCGACGCTCATCGAGTGGATGTCGAGCGGCTTGCTCGGCCCCTACGACGAGGCGTTCTCCGCCAAGCGCTCGCGGATCGGCCGGCGCCACGTCGAGATCGGCTTGCCGCAGCACTACATGTTCACCGCGATGAGCACGATCCGCGGCGAGTACGACGATCGGATCTCCGCACTCTACGATCCCGCGGAGGCGAGGTTGGTGTCGAAGTCGGTCGACAAGTTGCTCGACGTCGAGCTCGCGTTGATGCTGCGCCACTACCAGCTCGACTCCGAGGCCAAGCTCGTCGAGAGCGAGCGACGCGTGCACTCCGACCGCGTGATCGCGATCCAGACGCTATCCGCCGGACTCGCGCACGAGGTCCGCAACCCGCTGAACTCGGCCAAGCTCCAGCTCGAGTTGCTCGAGCGGCGCCTCAAGCGTGAGGGCGGCGACCCCAAGCTCGTCGATCCCGTCGACCTCGCTAACGAAGAGATCGAGCGGCTCACTCGGCTGCTCAACGAGTTCCTCGCGTTCGCGCGTCCGCCGGATCTCGCGCTCGGCGATCACGATGTCGTCGCGATCGCGCGCAACGTCGTGACGAGCGACCGGATGCTATGCACGCAGCGCGGAGCGGCCCTGGAGCTCGAGCCCCACGAACCGCTGGTCGCGCGCATCGACGCGACGAAGCTCGAGCAGATCGTCCACAACCTCGTCCGCAACTCGATCGAGGCTGTGTCCGCGGGTGGGCACGTCAGGGTCGCCGTTCGCGGCGACGATTCGCACGTTAACGTGTGCGTCGAAGACGACGGTCCCGGCATCCCGGCCGCGATTCAAGCGCGGATCTACGAGCCGTTCTTCACGACCAAGGACAGCGGCACCGGCCTCGGCATGTCGATCGTCCACAGCATGGTCACCCTGCACGGCGGCACCATCGCGATCGAATCGAGCTCGAACGGCACGCGGTTCGACGTCGCGATCCCGCGTCAGCCCCCAGGCCGCAGCCGCTGACCAGCGACGATCGAGCTCACCCCTCTCTCCAGGTCGGCGATCGACGGCGCCGTGAACAACGCGTCGAGCTCGTCGAGCGACGGTCGCGATATCGGTGCGCCACGGTGAGGTGATCTCCAGGGTTCTCCGCCCATGGCCGAGCTCTATACAGGTTGCACGTGGGCATCGAACCCACCGCAAGTCCTCCGGCCCGGGTCCGTCAGGTTGACAAAGCTCTTCGCAGGCCGTCGCTTACGCTCGTCGCCGACGTTGCAAAGTTCGAAGGCTGACGCCCAAACGTTTCGCTGCGTGGGTGAGATTTCCATGCTCCGCGGCGACGACTCGGTCGATCACGCGGTCCACGATCTCGCCGAGTGAACGAGTGAGGTCAACCTCGAACGCACTCCCGGATGGTTCCATTCTAGCGGCGCCTTCGAATCCGGGGGGCAGGTCCTTGATGTGGACGGTTCGGCCGGAGCGCAAGATCGTCACGAATTCGATCACGTTTCGCAGCTGTCGAACGTTGCCAGGCCACTCGTGCGCGACGAAGGCTGCCCGGGTGTTGCGCGTCAGCTTTGGTGGCTCGCAGCCGTGGATCGCCGACAGCTGGGCGACGAACGCGTCGATCAGCGCGGGGATATCGCGCCGCCGCTCGCGCAGCGGCGGGACGTTCAACGTGATGCCCTCGATCCGATAGTACAGGTCGGCACGAAACCGGCCTGCACGAACTTCCTCGCCAAGCGGCCTGAGCGTGGCGAGCACGACGCGCGCGTTGACTTCGAGCTTCTTCGTGCCCCCGACGCGCATGAAGCGGTGGGTCTCGAGGAACCGCAACAGCTTCGGCTGGAGCGCCAGCGGCATCTCCGCGACCTCGTCGAGGAACAGCGTGCCCCCGCTCGCCATCTCGACTTTACCGAGTCCGCGGTCGGTCGCGCCGGTGAACGCTCCGCGCTCGTGACCGAAGAGCTCGCTCTCGAACAGCGCCTCCGGGATCGCCGCGCAATTGATCGGCACGAATGGCCCGGTGCGACAGGCGGACAGATCGTGGAGGCGACGCGCCATCACTTCCTTGCCGGCCCCGCTCTCTCCTACGAAGGTGACCGTGACGTTCTTACTCGCGACCGCTCGTAGGATGCGATCGAACGTCCGCATGACCGGCGAAGCCATCATCGGCTCGAGCACGACGACCGGAGAAGCCTTGCGGGTCATTGCAGCTCGCGACACTACGACACTTTGCCACGGCGCGCCCGATGCGCGAAAGCGGCGCAGTCGAAGCCGATCACGCGCGATGCGGCTCGTTCGCGCGCAGGGCGTCCACCAAGTCCCAACCGAATGACGGCGCTGGGAGCACACGAAGCCGCTCGCCGTAGCTCGCGACCAGCTCGGTCAGGGCCGTTGGCTTGGACGTCACGATGACGACCCGCTTGGTCTTGCCGAGCTTCATCCAGAAACGAACGCTCGCCACCAGCTCGCTGCTAGACGCAACCTGGGGGCTGATCACGACCAACGCCGCGAACGCGCTCGATACCTCGAGCTCCTCGCATTCGTGAACCTCGAAGCCTGCGCTCCGCAGATAACTCGCGAGCGCGCCCCGCGTCTCGCCAGCGGGCGCGATCAGAGCGACGGGTTGTTTGGTCGCTATCAAAGCCCGTCCCCCTCGGCAAGAACCTTACGGGCTTGGCCGAGCAGTCCGATCAACCCCTCGAGGATCGTGAATGGGTGTGGCGGACAGCCGGGCACGTAGAGGTCGACAGGAACCGTCGAGTCCGCGCCGTCGTTCGCCTCGGCGTGGCCGATGTACGGCCCTCCGGAGATCGCGCAGGCTCCGACCGCGACGACGATCTTCGGCTCCGGAATGGCGTCGTACGTCTTCCGCAACGCGTCCCGCATGTTGCTCGTGACCGGGCCGGTGATGAGGAGGCCGTCCGCATGCCGCGGCGACGCGACGAACTGGATCCCGAATCTCCCGAGATCGAAGACGACGGTGCCGAGGACGTTCACGTCCGACTCGCACCCGTTGCATCCTCCGGCGCTGACGACGCGCAGCTTGAGCGACCGGCCGAGCATTCGACGGAGGCTACCGGTGAGCTCGAGCTGGCGTTTCTCGCCCGGTTCCGACGGCGAACGGACGATCAGTCGCGCTTTCACACGTTCGGCCAGACGGAACTCGGGCGAAAAAGCGATCGCGTCTGCCGGGCACGCGTCGACGCAGTCCGCACAAAACAGGCAGCGCGCCATATCGAGCGCGAGCGCGCCCGCGGTAGCGTCGAGCGCGTGGGTCGGGCAACTCTCGATGCACGCGCGGCAGCCATCCGCGCAACGCGACGCATCGAGCGACGGCCGGCCGCGAAACCGGGGCGGCAGGCTCGGTTCCTCGTCGGGGAACCGATGGGTGCGGGTTCCTTGATGTAGACGGGCGCGGAGGATGTTCAGCATTCCATCACCTCAGAGGTCGTGACCGCAGTACGAGAGGTTGAAGCTCTTGTTGCAGAGCGGGAAGTCGGAGACCTGCTGACCGCGCAGCGCGATCGCGAGAACCATCCAGTTGTGAAATGACGGATCGACGACCTTGTACGTCGCGAACCGGCCGGCGGAATCGGTGACCGCGACGTGGCAGATCTCGCCGCGCCAGCCTTCGACAAGCGAGACCGTCACGTGGTCGGGTCTCAGAGCGGGGACTCCGACGATCGTTCGTCCCCCGGGCATCATGCGGAGCTCGCGCTTGATGAATTCGACGGACCGTCGCACCTCGAGGAACCGGACGAACGCACGCGCGAACACGTCGCCGCTCGAGAGGGTCGTGATCGGAACGTGCGCGAAACGATAATAGCCGCTGGGATGAGTCGTTCGGATGTCGCGATGCAGCCCGGATGCGCGCGCGACGAGGCCCACCGCGCCGAGCTGACCGGCAAGCGCGCGCGTGACGCGGCCGGTCTCTTCGAAGCGCGACTGGACCGATCCGGCATCCCACAACAAGTGAACGGCTTGCTCGGTCTCGCCGAGCGCGCGCTCCAGTCGGATGATGACGCTCTCGACCAGGTCCGGCGTCAAATCGAACCGGGTCCCACCGGGGCGGACCATGCCCCGCCCGAACCGGCTGCCGCATAGCTCGGCGGTGAGATTGAGGTAGTCGCCGCGGAGCCGCCCGCAGAATGCGGCGGTCGGCGAGAACCCGATATCGCCGGAGAGTGCGCCGAGGTCGCCGACGTGGTTCGCGAGGCGCTCGAGCTCGAGGGCGATCGCGCGAAGCGCGAGCCCGCGCGCCGCAGCGGAGATGTCTGCGAGCGCTTCGACCGCTTGGCAGTATGCGGTAGCGTGCCCGATGGTGGTGTCGCCGGCGAGCGTCTCCGCGTAGTGGATGGTCCGCGCGTCGGGCCCGCCGACGAGTGCCCGTTCGACGCCGCGATGTTGATAGCCGAGCGAGATCTCGAGATGCAGCACGTTCTCGCCGTAGCACTGGAATCGGAAATGCCCGGGCTCGATCACCCCGGCGTGCACCGGCCCCACGGCCACCTCATGGACTTCGCCGCCTTCGATCGCGTAGAAGCTCGTCGGACCGCTCGTCAGCTGATCGCCGGTCACTGCCCGGTGGGGTGGCGGATGGCGGACCGGCTTCAACCACGGATGGCCGTGCGGGGTCACGCCCCACTGCTCGGCGAGCTCGCGCTCGAACAGATGAACCTCGGGACAATCCGCGGTCATCGAGGGGAAGCCAGCGGCGCCGATCTCCGTGCGTGCGAGCTCGAGTAGGCCCTCGTCGTCGCGCGCGAGGACGACGATCATCTCGAGTTGGCCGTTGGTCGGACGTCCGAACAATGCGCAGACGCGCCGGCCACGTTCGCGCGCGCCGACCACGAGATGACGAAACTCGGCGAGCTCGCACCGTGGAATCGCGGCCAGCGGTCTGGCGGAGCCGTTCTGCATCGCGAGCACGGAGGCCACGCCCGCCGACGGTGGGACGATGCGCACGATCGCGCTCATGATCGCATCTCCACGAACGCGGCTGCATCGCGAAGGAGTGAGTCGAGCCACGATGGAACGTAGATCCCGAGGACCAGCACGACGGCGAGACAACAGGCAGCAGGAAGGACTGTCATGACCGGTTCGCGCACGCGCCGAGTGTTGTCAGGCGCGGCACCCAGGACGACGCGGATGACGACCGCGGCCATTCCAATGAACACGATCGCGAGCAGTCCGAGGAACAATCCGCCGGCCCAGTACTCCCCAGCTCGAAATGATGCTCGCACGATCGCGAGCTCGCTGATGAACAGCCCGAACGGCGGCGAGCCAGCGATCGCGAAGAATCCGAGCAGGAACAGGCCGGCCGTCGCCGGGACGCGTTGCAGCGCGCCGGAGACCTCGGCGGTGAGCTTGCTCCCATAGGTGTGATGCAGGTTCCCGGCGGTCATGAACAGCACGCCCTTGCCGAAGCTGTTGTTGAGGATGTGGAGAAGAGCGCCGTAGGTCCCGAGCCCACCCATGCCGAGTCCGAACGCGACGATGCCCATGTGCTCGACGCTCGAGTAGGCGAGCATTCGCTTGTAGTCGCGTTGACGGATCATGAACGCGGCCGCGACGCCGATCGAGATCAAGCCGAACGCCAGTAGGAGTGAGCGCGCCAGGCCTCCGTCGCCCGCGGCGTTCATGATCTGGACGAAGCGAAGCAGCGCGCAGAACGCACAGGTCGTGAGCCCACCGGCGAGCAAAGCGCCCACGATGCCGGGCGCTTCGCCGTAGACGTCCGGCTTCCACGTGTGCATCGGCGCGAGCCCGATCTTGGTCCCGTAACCGATCAGCAGGATCACGAACGCGGCGTGGAGCCAGGGCTTGGACAACCGCGTCGCTTCCTGGACGAGATCCTCGAATAACAGCGACGTGTGCAAGCCGCTGTGAAAGGCCGAAGACGCCAGGAAGAACGACCCGAACAACGCGAACGCGATACCGACCGAGCCGATCAGCAGGTACTTCCAGGTCGCCTCGAGGGAACGCGAGGTCCGATGAAAGTACACGAGCGGAGCCGTCGCGAGCGTGGAGGTCTCGATCCCGACCCACATGAGCCCGAGATGGTGAGACAGCGCGACCAGCGACATCGTTCCGATCAGCGCGATCAACGATGCGCAGAAGACTCGGTTCGGACGCTCGGGCCGGGCCGCGAGATAGGAAGGAACGTAGAACGAGCACACGAGATACTGGGCGCTGAGGATCGGCAGGATCAGCCGTCCGAGGGTGCCGAGGGTCAACCACCGGTCGAACATCGCCGGCGGCGGCGTGATCACGACGACCGCGGTCAAGGCTGCATGAATCGTCGCTCCGATCGGAACGAGCCACGCGCGCGCGCGCGCCGACGGCACGACCATCGCGGCAGCGCCGAGCACGAGAGGAAGCACGATCAAGATCAGGAGCACGCGATCATTCCTTCAGCGAGGTGAGCTCGGCGGCATCGGCCGACCCGAAATCGCGGCCGACATGGTTGATGATGATCCCCATCACGAAGATCGCGACGAACAGGTCGAGCAGCACACCGATCTCGACGAGGAACGGCATGGCGTCGAGCAACGCGAGGCCCATGATGAAGATGCCGTTCTCGAGGATCAGGTAGCCGACAACTTGAGTGATCGCCTTGCGTCGCGTGGTCAGGACGATGCAACCGGTGAGCACCGTGGCGAACGAGCTGGGCAGGATCAGGGACCCCTCCGATCCAGGCGCCAGTGGAAGGGTTCGAGCGAAGATCACCGAGAACACGGTGCCCAACGCGCCGATCACGAGCGATGGGATCAAGCCGATCAGCGGCTCCACATCGCGAACGATCGCAGCGTCCCGCACCGCCTTATAGAGCAGACGTGGAATCACGAGTGCCTTGACCGCGATCGCGACGAGCGCCACCGCGACGACCTCGATAGTCACGTCGACGTGCGCGGTGACTGCGAGGATGCCGAGACAGACGCCCTGCCATGCGGTCGCTGCGATCACCGGGCGAAGCCGGCTCGCCCCGAGGACGAAGAGATTCAGCAATAAGACCGTGACGAGGAGTGGATCGAAGACCGCCGACATAGGTCACCGCACCAAGAGGACGAGGGCGAGCGCGCAGAACAGGCATCCGGACAGCAGCAGCGCCGGGACATAAGGCATGCGCAGCCGCGCGGTCACCGACTCGATCACGCCGACCGCGATCGCGATCGCGACCAGGCCCGCGACGAACACGACCCAGACGAGCCACGCAGGCTGGTCGAGCGGAATCGCGACCCGGACCAACAGCGAAGCGAACACGAACAGCTTGAGGGCTGCGCCGTACTGGATCACGCCGAGCAACGGCCCGCCATGGTCCAGGATCATGACCTCGTGGACCATCGTGAGCTCGAGATGCGTGTTCGGATCGTCGATGGGGATGCGGCTGTTTTCGGCGAGGAGCACCACCAAGAGCCCTGCCGCGACCAGCACCAGCGAAGCGCCGGCGACCGACCACACGTGGGCGATCGACGGGCCGAGAAATCCCGAGAGCGACAGCGATCCGGTGGCGCGGGCGACCGCGAGCAGTCCGAGGACGAATGCGGGCTCCGCGAGGCATGCGAACGTGGCTTCACGCGCGGCGCCCATGCCCTCGAACGACGAGCCGGTATCGAGCCCGGCGGCCATCGTGAAGTACCGCGACAAGCCGAGGACGTAGGCGAGCACGATGAAGTCGCCGTCGAACGACCACAGCGCCGGACCCTGCCCGATCGGGACGAGCGAAGCCGCGACCAGCGCGCCTACGAGCGCGACGGCCGGACCGGCCAGGAACACCCAGCTCGTCGTCCGGCTGAGGACCGAGTCCTTCGCGACTAGCTTGATCAGATCGTAGTACGGCTGTAGCAGCGGCGGTCCGACCCGCCCGGCAAACCGCGCCTTCGTCCGCGCGATCACGCCGAGCAGGAGCGGGGGGAAGCCCACGATCAGCCCGCCCTTGCCGATCACCCGCGCGACATCCGTCCACATCACGGGAGCACCCAGTAGTCGCGAACGCTCACGATCGCGAGGGCGACGACGACCGCGGCGACGATGTAGAGGATGTAGATGTGCAATAGCCCCTGCTGAACCCAGCGAAGCTGACCGAAGCGCCGAGCACCGCGATCGAGCAGCGGCTCGTACGCCGCGCGCGTGAACGGGTCGCGTCGATCCGCACTGGTCGTTGCTTCGGTCGGAAATAGCTCGGCGCTCGGCTGCGCGACGATGCGTGCGCGCAACGCGCGCGGCAGCAGGCGATGCAGGCCTTCGGCGAACGACGATCCGCTGTACTGCATGCGCGGTGTCTGCGCCGGATAACCGCAACCCCAGGTATCGACCAGACGGACGCGCCGCATGAGCCGCCGGATGATCACGACCGTCAGGGCGGTGCCGAGCCAGAGCACCGCACCTAGGATCGCGAGCGGCTCGAGTGCACTGCCTACGGCAGACAGGTCGAGCGAGGAACCGGTAACTTGTTCGATCACGGGGGCGAGTGCATCGACCAGCAGCGGCATCAGGAACGGCATCGCGATCGCCGCGACCGCAAGCATGGCCATCGGACCGAGCATGCCGTTGCTCGACTCGTGCGCGTGCGCGGCAGCGGCAGTTCGCGGCTGTCCGAGCAGACCCACACCGACGATCCGCACGAAACACAGTGCGGCGAGGACGCCGACCGTCGCCATCGCCCCGACCGCGAACAGGAGCAAGAGGCCCGATCCGGCACCCGCCTCGCTGCCGCCATGCGCGAGACCGAGGTAGATCAGCCATTCGCTCGCGAAGCCACTCAACGGCGGCAGGGCGGCGATCGCGATGGCACCGAGGCTCACGAGCGCGACGGTCCGCGGCATGGTCTTGGCGAGACCGCCCATCGCTTCGAGATCGCGGGTGCCGGTCCCGTGCAAGAGGCTGCCGGCGCCCAGGAACATCAGTCCTTTCATGATCGCGTGATTCCACACGTGGAACAGCGCACCTGCGAGCCCGAGCGCCGCGACGGTGGGGTGGCCGTTCGCCGTCGCCCATAACCCGACGCCGAGGCCGATCAGGATGATCCCGATGTTCTCGACGCTCGAGTAAGCAAGCGCGCGCTTCAGGTCGCGCTGATAGATCGCGAGCGCGATGCCGACGAGAGCTCCGACGACTCCTACCGCCAGCAACACCGGCCCCCACGGCAGGGCCGGCCCCACGAACATGATCGTCCGGAGGATTCCGTAGAGTCCGAGCTTGATCATGATGCCGGACATCAAGGCCGAGACGTGAGACGGACTAGCCGCGTGGGCCTCGGGAAGCCAGACATGGAGTGGAACGATGCCGGCCTTGACGCCGAAGCCCACGAGGCCGAGCAGCCCCGCGACGATCGCGGTGGCGCCGCTTGGCGGAGCGGCGAGCATCTCGGCGAACCCGAAACCGTCGCGGCCGAGCAGCAGGAAGCTGCTCAGCACGCACGCGATTCCCAGGTGACAGGCGATCAAGTAGACCCACCCGGCGCGCCGCACGTCCGCTTGCGTGTGGTCGAAGACCACGAGGGCATAGCTCGCGAGCGTCATCAGCTCCCACGCGATGATGAAACCGATCGCGTCGCGCGAGATCAGGACGAGCAGCATCGCGGCGACGAGCACGTTGTAGAAGCACGCTGGAGCGGCCAACCAGCGACGAGCCCGTTGCGCGTCGAGATAGAACGCGCCGTAGATTCCGCAGATCGCACCGAGGACGAGCAAGGGCGCGATGAAGAAGGCGGACAGCGGATCGAGCCCGAAGGAGAGGTGATCGATCGGCGCAGCCCAAGTCACGGTGATCTCGACCGGAGCCCCTCGCGTGAGCGACATGATCGCTGAAGGCAGCGCGCAAGCCGCCGCGACCACGGTACCAGCCGCGGCGATCACCGAGGGCGCGCGTGCATGCCGGCCGGCGGCGAGCGCGGCGACCGCCGATACTACCAACGCCGCGATGGCGATCAGGCATCCGGTCATTGCGGCACGCGCTCGGGCTCGCGTCTCTGCTCCCACCGGCGCGCCTCCGCCAGAACCTGTCCGAAGTCATCGCGGGTCGCGGCGCGCCGTAATGCCTCGTCGTGCAGCGCGAGCGACAGTCGAGAGAGCAGCTGTAGATGCTGCTTTACGGTCGGAGCGATGATCACGAAGATCGCCTTCGTGGGGATCCCGTCGAGCACGAGGGCGTGAGGCTCGGCGCGCATCAGGAGCACCATCGCCGCAGCCTCGGCACGGATGATCGGGCTGCGCGCACGCGGGATCGCGATCCACGCCGCAGGCCGCGTGATGAATAGATCCGCGCCGCGGGCTGCAAGGATCGCGCGAGCCGCCTCGCGGTCGCAGCCGTGAAGGGGCAACTCGGCGACTAGCGCGCGGAGATCTCCGTCGAAGACGCGAGCACCACCGCGCTCGAGCGCCCGGCTGAACGGTTGCTCCTCACTGCCGCCGTATAGATCGACGCCGACCGGGAGCTCTCGCTCGATCGCCCATTCGAGCAACTCGACCCGGTGAAACGTCGGGCGGTGGTGGATCATGACGTACGGGATCTCGTCGTCATCGATCCATCGGTAGATAGCGGTCTCCGCGACTCCGAGCATCGCCGCAGCGTCGCGGACCGTCAGCTTCACGACGGCACCGGAGCGCGCGCCGGTCGCGCGCGTTGGACCCACAAGACGAGGTCGAGCCCCACGCTTGGAACGCGTTCCTGACAGGCGAGGTCGTAGCTTGCTGGCATGACGCCACCGAAGCCGTTGAACGTGACGATGCGCGACCCTTCGCGCATGAGGCCGAGCCGCTCCTCGACCTGGCTGACTTGGGCGCGATACCCGAGCACGTGGTCCGGTCCGCTCGCATCCGGAGCCAGCGGTAACTCGAACGGGTTGTAGAGGTACAACGCGTCGAAGTCGGTCCAGTCGAGCGAGAACGCGTCGCCGTGAAAGAATCGCGTGCGGTCTCCGACACCGAGGCCACGCGCCAACCGCTCTGCCGTCATCGCGAGCAGCTCGTGTCGTTCGATGCCAAACCACGTGGCCAGCGACGAGAGTGCGCCGACCGAGCAGACTTTTCCGATCCCCGCGCCGATGTCGAGGATCCGGGTATCGCGACTAGGCGAAAGCAACTTGGACACGCGCAACACCACTTCGATCGGTGTCCAGTGGGTCGCCGAGAGGTGCCGTAGCTCGAGGGGAACGAGCGCGTCGAACGCGAAGTCGGTCGAGGACATCCCGATGGCGCAGCGCGTGGCGCGACGAAAACGCGTCGTCACGGTGCCGCCGTCTGGGCGATGCCCATCAACTCCGCGCAGCGAGCGACGGCCTCGGCGATCGCAGCGTGGAGTGCGCGGTCCAACGGGGACGGAACGAGCTCGCCGGGCTCGGCACGAGCCGCGATGGTTCGCGCTGCGGTCAGCATCATGGCGCTCGTGATCGTTCGAGCACGGGTGTCGATCGCGGCCCGCATCAGGCCCGGGAACGCGAGCGCGTTGTTGATCGCGCGCCCGTCGGAGGCGAGCGCGGCGCCTGACGCGAGCGCGAGCTTCGGGTCGATCTCGGGGCCGGGATTCGAAAGCGCGAAGATGATCTGCCCGCGACGGACGTGCTCGGCCTTGATCAGACCGGGACACCCCGTCGCGGCAACCACGACATCAGCCTGCGCCTGCAGGTCGGGGAGCGTGACGAGGCGAGCACCGACACGCTCGCCACGAGCTGCTGCGGCGGCGTTCGGGTCATGGGCAACCACTTCCCCGACCCCGAAACGCCTCACGAGGCCTGCGATCGCGGTCCCGGCTGCACCGAGCCCGATCACACCGATGCGCGCAGACTCCAGCGGTAAGCCGACCGTACGCGCGGCGACGATGATCGCCGCGAGCACCGCGGTGGCGGTCCCGTGTTGGTCATCATGGAAGACAGGTTTGTGAAGGAGCTCGGTCAGGCGGGCCTCGATCTCGAAGCATGCGGGCGAGCTGATGTCCTCGAGATGGATCGCCGCGAGCCCTGGGGACACGCGTACGACGGTGTCGACGAACTCGTCGACCGTCTTGACGTCCAGGACGAGCGGGACCGCCGAGAGATTCGCGAACTTGTCGTAGAGCACCGCTTTGCCCTCCATCACGGGCAGCGAGGCCAGTGGCCCGACGTCGCCAAGTCCGAGCACCCGGCTGCCGTCGCTGAAGATCCCGACTGCGTGGCCGCGCCACGTCGTCGTCCACGCGAGGGCCGGCTCGGCTTGGATCGCTCGCACGACTCGCGCGACGCCCGGTGTGTAGATCGTTCGCAGATCGCGAACCGTCTCGAGGTTGAGCCGGCTGGCGATGCGGATCTTGCCGCCGCGGTGCGCCTCCATGACGCGATCGCGCGTCGACAAGACCTCGACGCCCGGAAGCAGCCTGATCGCTGCGATGATCCGCACCACCTGGTCCGCGGTGTCGGTCTCGACCGTGATCTCGCGTTGCGTGTGTTCGTCGCCGACGCGAACGGTGACGATCTCGCACAATAAACCTCGGTGGTCGGCGATCGCCGCGGCGACTCTCGAAAGAGTCCCGGGTTCGTGCTTCAGCCGAACTTCGAGGACGGTATCGATGCTGCTGCTCTTCATCGCGATGCCTCCGCGACTCGCCGGTCCGTCGGTTCCGACGTCTTGATCCACAGCTCGATGCGATCGAACCCGAACGATTCGGCGAACGTGCACTCGTAGCCGGAAGGGGGCGCCGCGCCGAGCCCGTGGTAGGTCACGACACGCGTGCCGATGCGAGCGTCGGCAAGCCGCTCTTTGGTGCCCGCGACATTCCAGATGAAGTTGAGCGGATTGAATCCGACCGTCTCGTCGATCACCCGCGTGCGGTCGAACAGCTGCTCCGCGAACGGGTTGAAGAAGTAGAAAGCGTCGTACTCCGACCAGTCGAGATCGAGCGCATGTGCTTCGATAAACCGGACGTTCGACAGCGCGGACCGTTCGGCGAGCTCGGTCGCGAGCCGGACCAAGTGCGGCCGATATTCGACGCCCACGAACTCGGAACCGGGGACGGCTCGCCCCGCGACGATACAGAACTTGCCGGGCCCTGCTCCGACATCGAGGACGCGCATCCCAGCGCACGGAGCGAGAAGGAATGCGGCACAGCGCGCAACCCGAACCGGTGTGAAGTGGATGTTTGCTTTGCGCTGAAGGCTAGCTGGGAGCTGCTCGTCGAAGCCCGCATCATCGGTCCATGGCACGCGCAGCCACCGTGCACGCATTGGACCAGAGCGCGATCGGCACCAAGCGCGACGAGTGGTTGGCGCGGACGGAGCTCGACTGCAAGCGAGTGTGCGCCGACGACATAGTGACGTACCGTTTGACCCTCATGGGGCCTCATTGCGACGCGGCGTCGTCGCATGAGGTCGACACGTGGCATTTCCCGCCATGTGATCATGCCGGTACGAGGAGTCGGCGTGGATTCCGCCCGGTCGGGCAGAGTTTGGGGCAGAGCGAATCGCGATGGCTGAACGAGCGAGAGCGACCTGCCGGAAGGAATCGGCATCGATGGGCTGCTCGGCCTGAGCTTTCTCCGTCGTTCGTCGCAAGGCATCGAAGTTTCATTAGAGCGCGAGCCGGTGGACCGTACCGGAGCTTCCGTCGTCGGTCGCCCACCACAGCGCGCCTCCCGCCACGACCATGTCCGTGATCGGCGACGGCGAGGTGATCAACGTGGTCGTCGTCGCGGCGGCCTTGTCGTACGCGACGATCTGCGACGCCTGCTCGCCGCGCGCGACCCAATACACGTGGTTGGTATCGGCCGCGAGCTCCACGATGGGGGTACTCACGCTGCTGGTGCCGATGACCACGGGCGTGCCGCCGGCGACCGGCGCGCTCCGCACGGCCGTCGTTCCGTCGAAGGATCCGCTGGTGTCCGAAACCCAATAGACCGTGTCGTCGTCGGCGGCGACCAGATGCGGGGAGAGCGCATACCCGCTCGCGGTGAGCCCCGCGGTGGCCACCGTGGCGGGCGAGCTAGCGGACTTCGCGACGGCGAACAGCCCGTGCTGTGCGACCGCGAAGATCGTCGAGGTGTTCGCGCCGAGCGCGATCGCGGGATCCGTCCCGTCCAGGGTTCCGATCGTGACGGCATCGCTCGCCGAATCGCGCGCGCTCCTCACGACCACCGGTTGCGAGCTGGCAATATCGAAGGTGCTCCAGTAGATGTCGCTCGCATCGGTCGTATACACCACCGAAGCTTGGGCCTCGATCGCGTGGCTGGACGTGACCACGGTGGCACCGACCGGCACCTCTTCGACGAGCCCCTCGAGACCTTGCCCCTGCTCGTCGAAGAACCACTCACCGCCGTCGAACACGGGGCACGTCGCCCCGATCGCCGTCTCGAATCCGGGCAGCAGGCCGCCGCCGCTTCCATCGATCGGCACGAGGCGAAGCGACCCTTGCGCCTCGCCGGTCGCGGCCAGCACGTCGTCTGCCGACACCGCGATCATCGGTCCTCCGAGCCGTGTACCGGAGGCGCCGAGCGGAAACGAGGTGACCTCGACGGCCGAGCACGTTCCCGCGCTGCACGTCCCGCCGACGCAGTCGTGCCCGCACGCGCCGCAGTTGTGTGGATCGTCCGAAGTGGGCGCCGCGCACGATGCGTCGCCGGAGGTCTCGCGACCTCCGCTGCAGGCAGGGACACTGAACAAGACGCCGGCGAGCGCGACGCGGACAAAGAAGCTCGTGGCGAAAGACAGGACAAGCGACGCCATACTCATATGAACCTTCGGTTAAGTAGAAGTTCGATGACTAGACGAGACTGGGAGCAACGGAGCGCCGTTCGGCGTGCTCAGCGCGATGATCGCGCCGTCGCGCACGAGCTGTGCGCGCGAGGTGATGGTCCAGATAGCGCCATCGGGCGCGAGCGCGACGTCGTCCGTCGCGGCTGCCGGGATCGCGGTCGCGGTGATCGCCGAGCTGCCTTCGGCGGCCACGCGCGCGTAGGCGAGGACGAGCGCGCATGCGGTCTTCATGCCCGCGCACGTTAGCGACGGCGACCTGCGACGTCGACGAATAGTATCGGCCGCCGCCGCGCGCGCCTGAGAGATTGAGAAAAAACGCTGAGGGCCTGCGTATGAACAAGTCGGTTGGTGTCCCGCGGGCCACCATCATCCGACGATGGGTCGGGTCGGACCTGCTAAGCGTTTCCGGATGCCGTGATCGCGGCAAGCGTGCGGTGTTGTCGCTCTAGGCGCCGTAGTCCGCTGTGCACCCATTCGCCTTGCCTAACATATGGTGTCGCTATATAAATAGTTTTAATAATGAAACCATCGCCACCGCTCGGATCCATGGTCGCTCAGTTCATGCGCGCGATGCACCGGTACGACGCCGGCCGCACGCTGCCGCTCCTCCACGCCGCAGCCGTGACCACGCCGCAGCTCGCTGTGCTCGAGTTCGCTCGCTCGCCTCGGCTGGTGTCTGAGGTCGCCGATCACCTTGGGCTTTCGCGACCGGCGACGAGCCAGTTGGTCGACAAGCTGGCGCGCCGCGGCCTGGTCCGCCGCATGCTCGGCACCGAGGATCGGCGGGAGCGTCACGTCATCACCGCCGCGAAGGGCCGCGGGCTGCTCGTCCGCGTCACGGCCGCGCGTGCTGCGCGGTTTCATGCGTCGCTCGCGGCCATACCGCGGGACCTCGCCGAGCGGCTCGCGGCCGTGCTGGCGGAGGTCGTCACCACCTTGGAGAGATCGCCATGACGCCAGGCCGCTTCCTCCTTCTCAACCTCGCGTTCGCCTTCTACAACGTCGGCACGATCTGGGCCCACGAGGTGGACATCTTCCGGTCGTGGCGGCTGCTCGACGCCACCGACTTCGGCCGCATCCAGGAAGCGCACTGGCGGAAGCTGCCGTACTGGGTGTTCGCGCCGGTCGGGCTCGCGCTCGCTGGCTCGTTCGCGCTCGTCTGGTACCGCGCACCGGCCTGGGAGACCTGGCCGGTGTGGTGTGCGATCGCTTGTCAGCTCGCCGCCCATACGCTGACCGCGGCGTGCTGGGGACCTTGGCAAGCCAAGCTCGCGAAAGACACCGCAGGCCCGAACAGCCGCTACCTCACGCGCATCCTCGCCACGCACTGGGCCCGCACGCTGCTGATCACCGCATCGGCGCTGGTGTTGCTCGGGTGGGCAGTCGATGTGATGGCGTCGCCGGCGATCCCGTTCCTCCCCCCCGCTGCGGTCGTTACCGATGCTGGCCGACCGCCCGCGCAACGCTTCCACCTCGCTGGCCGCGTCACCAACCCCTCCGGCAAGCACGCGGTGTTCGTCGCTCTCTGGCAAGCGGATGGCTTCCTCCAGCGCCCAGCCGACGGCGTCCGAATCGAGCCGGGCAAGCCCGCGGCCTACCGCTTCGACGTCGCGCGCGGCAGCTGGGCGCTCAGTGCGTTCGAGGATACGAACGACAACGGCCAGCTCGACATGGGGGTGTTCGGGCCCAAAGAGCCGAGCGGGTTCTGGCGTCGCTTCACCGGCTGGCATCGCCCGTCCTTCGACGAAGTCGCCACCAAGATAGACCGCGACGTCGACCGCGCCGACATCGAGTTGCGCTAGTTTCAGCGGGTGCGGACCCGTCCTCGCCGACGCACAGCTTCGAGTCGTGCGGGTGGGGCGCCGTCTCTGCGAATCCCCTACTGGATCACGGTGTCGCAGCCGAGCGCGATGTTCACCGAGCCGCTCGCCTCGACGGTGCCGCAGGTCGAGGTGCACAGGAGGATCGCGGTCGGGTTTGCGGGGTTGTCATAATACCAGCCATCGCCCATCGGGGGACACGCGGCCTTGTTCGGCACGTTCGGGATCGTCGTGGGCTGACCGCCGCTAGGCGTGTAGACGACGTTCACCTGCATGAAGTTCGGCGTGCCATCCGCGGGGATCGGAATCTGGTACGTGCACGACGAGCTGTTGCGGATCGCGTTCATCGCCGCGAGGAACTGCGTGTTGACGTTGTTGTTGGTGTCGACGATGAACGCAGACGTCGTCCCGCCGGCGGCCGCGATGCCGTTGAGGTTCGACAGCGACGAGCCGACGCCGATGACGAACGTCGCGACCTTGGGGGTCGCGTCGAACCCCGCCTTCGCGATCGCGTCGATGTCGGTGAGGTTCGTATCGCACTCCTCGGGGTCACCGTCGGTGGCGAACACGACCGCGGAGATGTGGCCGGGGTGCGCGGTAGCCCAGCTGCTCGCGTGATCGATCGCGCCTTGCAGCGCTGCCGAGGTCGGCGTGCCGCTCGTCGGCGAGTGCGCGCCGATCGAGGCTACCAGCGCCGTCGAGGCGCCCGGCATCGGCGCGATCTCGACCGCGGGTGTCGCGTACTCGCTCGCGGTGCACGAATCGTTGTCGAGCCCAAAGTACTGCAGCCCGATGGAAACGCCGGTCAAGCTGGGCTGCGACAGAAACGACGTCAGCGCGCCCGTGACCGCCGCCCACTTCGTGACGCCGCCGGAGACGATCTGCGACATCGACCCAGACTGGTCGAGCATGATGTAGAGATCGAGCGGACTCTTCGTCGCGGTCACCGTCGCGCTCGCGCACGAAGCTGCATCGGCGGGGCGACCATCACCGCCGTTGGCGTCGGTGCTCATGCCGCCATGCGCCGTCGGACCGCACGCGCAGCAAAGGATGCTCAGCAGCAAGCTCGATCTCGACAAAGCGCCCTCCAGCCTTGACGATCCGCAACGTATGCTCGCTGCTGCGCGGGCGGAACAAACAGCTGTTGGCCTGTGCGAGTCGGTCGGTTCTCTATGTTTTGCGCTTGTTGCGCTGGGGCAATCGACCGCGTACCCGAGTTGCGGGTCGCCCCGGTCTTCGCCGCGGACTCCACGCGCGAACCGCCGGCTCACATCGCGACCGCGAGTCGGACCAATCAGGAGGTACCGACGACATGAACCCGTCGCCGTACGAGCAGGACCTCGAGCCGCTACAACCGCTGGTCGTCGGCAGTGAACGAGCCACTCGTGAACAGCACGGCGCTTCCCGTGATCTGGTCGACCCCTGCGATCGCCCACGAACCAGTGGCCTGAAGCGCACAATCACCCGCGGGTGACTCGCCACCCGCGCACGCGAGCCGATCGATCTCGATCTGGCCCGCAAGCGTGATCGGCTCGGTGAGTTGGGACGAGCCCGCGGTGTACACCGAGCGCGGGCAGGGATCGGCTGGCGCGTTCGCGTCAAGCGTTGCGCGCTGGTAGAACATCGTCGCTGCGCCCGCACGCGCGTCGAGTACCTGCGCACCTTCGCCGATGCCGTCGATCACGATGTCGCTGCCGGCCACTGCCGGACACGCGCCGGTTGCGGGATCCGGATACGTCGGCGCCGTCATCCAAGATCCGACGCGTATCGTCAGCACATCACCGGTGCGGAACACCGCGAGGCAGCACGCTCCGGACGTCGTCGGATCATCAAAAACCGTCGAGGACGTAACGTCCTCGACCA
Source organism: uncultured delta proteobacterium (assembly GCA_963848295.1). Taxonomy (GTDB): domain Bacteria; phylum Myxococcota_A; class Polyangia; order Haliangiales; family Haliangiaceae; genus JABFXX01. The sequence continues at coordinate 4,230,975 of CAWKDB010000010.1, forward strand.
TCGTGCCGTCTGGCGTCGCGTAGCTGAAGTGGTAGGCGCCGGACAGCTCGATCTGCGATCCGAACGTGTCCGGTCCGGCACAAGCCGCGAGCCCGATGCAAACGAAGATCGCGGCGATCTTGCACGAGTTGATCATATGGAAATCGTGCATCGGTCTGATTCGGTCGGCACATCCCGCGGATGAAGCGAACGTGAAGCCGAAACTTTGCCGGAAATGTCCGGCCGGCGGCAGATTGGAACGCGACGATGATCAATCCTTTGACCGCATCAGTCACCGCCATGTGGCGGCCACAGGATTGGCTACCGCCCGCGCATTGCGACAGGACGTCATGGCCAACGATGCGCAGACCGGGCATGCGCGCCGGCCTATCGACAGCGTCAAGCGCTGGGCAAGTCGCGCGCAACGCGATTACCGATTCGGGAAGGAAGCCGCCCGAGATGGTCGGCATCTCTGGACCGGGAATGAAGCGCATGCTGCAGCGCGGCCCGCTCGCAGTTGCGCGACCTGTTCGCCCGGTGGTGCGAGTTCGCGGTGGAGGCGCGCGAGGTAAGTGAATCGCCGCGGATTAGTCGTGCTGAGCGGCGGCAAGCAGGCGGCTAGCGAATAACGACGACAACATCGGGCGAAGCGTCCCCCAAACATCGCCGCGTAGGGTACGAGCGGCATTTTGAGTCCGACATTCGCGAACCCCGTATACATCGCGTTCGCGAGCTTGCCGTCGAGGTGCGAGCCGGTGAGGTACGACTCTTCGGTCGGTTCCGTCGGCTCACGACGGCCGCAACGATCCCGGCGAGCACCGCGATCAGCCCGAACCACGTACGCACGTTCTCGATCGCGGCCCACATGCTCTAAGGCGACACCCTGAATCGTTCCCCAACCCATTCCCCGTCCCCCGGGAGCGAGCACTCGGCTCCGAATTCCCCCCTGTTATTACGTGGAGATTAGGGGGATCGAAGTCTCCCGGAACGCCAATGTTGACGAGCCCTTGCAGCGCTTTCAACAACCTGCGTTCCGGGTGATTACGATGGGTCGGGGTCAATTCCGCCCGGTCGGGCAGAGTTTGGGCAGAGCTTTTTGGCGAGGCGGATCAGCGTCTCGCCCAGAGCCACTTGGCTGGATCCCAGGTGGTGACCGGCTCGGTTGCTAGGACCGGATCGAGAAAGCTTTGCGCGGCGGCCGAGACGTCGGCGAGTGTCGCCCACGACAATTGATCTTCGCGCGCTAGCGCGGCGTAGGCCGGCGCCCATGTAGCTGGCGGGTCGGGCAGGGCACTCGGGACTGCGTGTGTTGCCCGGAACCTGAAGGTTTGTTCGAGGGCGCCGCGTAAGCGGGCGGCATCGATCGCGCGGCTGCCGGCGAGTAGCGCGAGGTCGGGCAGGTCCTTGATGCGAGAGTTGGGGCGCTTCCGCGGCAGCGTGTACGCGTGAAGCTTCTCGGCGATGTGCGTCTCGATCGGGTACACGCGCATGGTCGGCGGCGAGATGCCGGCGAAGCCGAGCACGTCATCGGCGACGAGTAGATCGGCGTCGCCGAACATCGGATCGCCGAACGCGATGTCGACGCCGAAGCGCTGTCCGTAGAGCTTGCCGGCGAGCCGACACTCCGTGCGAAAGCGGAGCCCGTCATACTTCATGCCTTCAGCCTCGATCTCGGGATGTCCGGCATCGGGCGCGATCTCGAACGTCATGAAGTCACCAAGGTCGTAGCGAGCTACCCGCTGGAGTTGTAAGAGCAGGTCATCGGGCGAGCCCACGAGCCGAAGGTCGACGTCCTTCGTCGTCCGCGCTCGTTCGATGCGCAGCTCGAGTGCAACCCCACCCTTGAGTGTGGCGGCGTCGCCGAACACCGCTGCGATGCGCGCGAGGAATCGGTGGAACACCAGAAGCTGTCGCGTACGCGCGACGATCGCATCCTTCGGCGTTCGCGCACGGACGCGATGCTCCAGCGCCTCCTTGAACGCGGCCGGGTTTTCATACACGCGCGCGGTCATGCCGCGAGCCCGCCAAACCCTCGCAGCGCCTGCCGCACGTTGGTCAGCTCGTCCTTCTTCACGAGACCGCGTCGGAGGGCTTCATGCGCGGCTTGCCGGAGCATGTCAGGCGCGAGCTTCGCGCGTGCGCAATCCGCGAGGGTGCGCCCGGGTGACGTGGCAGGAACTGCGCCGAACCACATGCGTTCGCGCTTCGGCACGTCACCGTGGTGAACGATCACGTCGGGCGGCACGCGCAGTCGCCGTGCGTTCCAAGCCGTCGGCAGCGACAGATGTGCTCGGGCCGGCAGCGTATCGGAAAGGCCTTGAAGCGCGAGCGCGGTCTGGTGCGAGAACACGCCCTGCTTGCCCGACCACAACCAGGCGACCACGAGCTCTTCGTGCTCACTGCTCGGGAAATGAACGAGTCGGTATACGCCGCGCCGCGGGCGCGACACCCGGCCCGCGTGGATGTGCTTGAGCAGCAGCTGCGACGAGAAGCCGGCGCTGGCCGCCTCTTGAGTGGTGACGTAGCCTTGCTGGGCGCTGGCCAGTTCGTAGAGGCGGTCCCAGTTTGGTCCCGAAGCGGTCACACACACAACGTAACCCTGGGTTTAGTTTCGTGCAACCAGCCATCTGCTCGACCAATTCAGGGTTGAGACGAGGATTCGGATCTCGACACTTCCGCTCGGAAGCGGATCGAAGGAAGGCGCCCGCGGACTTGATTACGCGCCAGCACGATACAAACGGCGGATGGTCGCCACAAGCACGACGTCGAAGCCGGCGAAGGCAGCTGCTCTGGCGGAGACGCGCTACACACCAAATTCCGCGTCGTCGGGCAGAGTTTGGGCAGAGCGCTTCGACGGCAAGCTGAGGCTTGAGGTTCGACGGAACCCGTAATCGCAGTTTCGGAACGAAAAAGGCTGCCGAGGCAGCCAGTTAAGTGGTGGAGATTAGGGGGATCGAACCCTGCGAAGACGATGAGTTTTCAACTTGAGTCACGTGGCCTTGCAGCCGTCTTCGTAGGTTAGCTCGATCCGCAGTCCGCCCTGATCTGGCCGAGTCCGGCCGGATCGGCTGCGGCTTGGCAAAATTTTGCCAGCGGAAATGACGGCGCGATGCGATCGCGCTCGGTCCGCAGCGGAGCTTGGGCGCGAGTTCAGGCCTTGCCGAACATAAGCTCCGAGTTATAATAATCTAGAGCTTATGCCAAAGCCGGAGCGAATCGCCGTCTTCTTTGGTCGCTTGACCGAGGCGCCGTCGGCTTCGACGGCGGCGGACGCGTTCGCGCAGATCACGGCGATCTTCGTCGCGGTTGAAGACGAGCTCTGCACCGACCCGGACGACCGCATGTACCCACCGAGCGGCGACTTCCACTTCGAGGTCGACGGTCGCGAAGACCTCGACCTCTACCGCCAAGCGGCCCACGACACGATCATCCGCGCGAACGGCGCGATTCTGATCCGCATCCGGAAGACCGGCGCGGTGGTTTACGAGAAGGCCGGCTCTGACGGCAGAAAGGTGGAGCTATGACGAACGAGCGAGAGAAGAACGCGGCGTGGCTTGCCGATCGGCTTCGTGCTGATCTGCCCGCGAGCAAGGTGACGGTCCACAAACCGAGCCCGAAGAGCAGAGGAACCGGTTGGGTCATCGACGCCGATTATCGCGACCATTCAGTTGTCGTGATGTGGACGAAGGCCGACGGCTTCGGGCTCGCGACTCCGAAGGACGACGAGCCGTACGGGGCGTCGCCGAGCGAAATCCATGGCGACGGCGACGAAGCGCTCGCGCGTGTGCTGCATCTGCTCAAGACGGGCGAGCAAGCTCGCAGTCACCGCGAGATGCGTCTCCAGGCACTACGTACGCATCGCAGCTTTTCGCAGGAGGTACTCGCGAAGGCGATGCAGGTGAGTCAGGCATCCGTCTCTCAAACCGAGCGCCGCGACGACGTCATGATCAGCACGTTGCAGAACTACATCGAGGGCCTCGGCGGCAAGCTGCGCGTCGTCGCTGAGTTTCCTGGCGAGAAGATCGAGCTCGAGCTCGGGACTCTATCGAGCCTGACCAAGTAACGACGACCAAGTGCGTCACTCGTCCGGACATGTCTGGACGATCATTCGCGGCCGATCGCCGAAGGCGGACCAAGGCCGGGAACACCGTCTACGTCGCCGGGTAAATCGCGCAGGATGAGGATGGGAAGGTCGTCGGCGTCGGCGTGCCGCCGCACAGGCGGAGAGGTGTTCGAGAACCTCAGCCCCGAACCCTACGGACTTTCCGGGCACCGCCTCTCGGCCCGTGGCTAGTCCCGCGCGGCAGAAGCACCAAGTCGGCGGCTTCCTCGGCGTCTTTGAGGAGTGTCTTGCGAGGCGTGCCCAACGCTTTCGGCGGATGGTCGTCGCGCCACTGGTGCCAGGCCGCGAGCGCCTTGTTCGCGCGCTCCACGGTGCGAGTGACCAGCGGTAGCGTCGCAGCTTCGTTGAGCGCCATGTCCGTGATCGCGTCGAGCAATCCCGCCGCGACCGCGAGCCGGTCGACCAGGTCACTCGGTGCGAGCGCCGCGATCGCCAGCTCGAGGCCGGTCTTCACCTCGCGAGCGAGATGCCTGAGCTCCATCTGCTTGCTCATCGGAACCTCAGGTGGCTCGTAGGCCACCGAGCCGAAAACCATGGCGCGCGAAAAATATTCCGCGGCCAAACGCGTGCATCAGTGTCTCAGGATCGGCCAACCGACCTCTGTGCGCCAGCGGAGTGCGTCCTTCGTCTGAAAGCGAGCCACGAGGTAGTGCTCGCGAATCGGTCCGGCGAGCCCGAGCTCCTGCGCGGCGACGTGCGTCCCCAGCGCGCCGTACGTGCGATCGATGTCGGCGTGCGAGCCGCGATGGGTGGTCAGCGCGAGCTCGACGGCCGGCAGCACGATCGCCCGAGCACGGTCAGACTCGCGCGACGCGTTCGTCGGGATGAACGCGGTGACCGCACCTGCCTCCTCGGCGAACAACTCCGTCGCGAACAGCGCACCGGCCGGGCCGGTCGGTGCTGTGACCGCGGCGTGTAGCTCGGTGAACGCTGCCTGCCACCAGCGCGACAGGTCGGCCAGCTGCACGTGGTCGGAGATGGCCAGCACCGGGAGCTCGCCGATCGCGCGGTACTCGATCGCGATCACCGGCTCGGGCCGTTCGACGAGCGAGCGCAACGAAGCAACTGCGGCCCGCGTCTCCGCGAGCTGACGCTCGAGCCGATCGAGATGCGTGAGGATCAGCTCGTTGCGTACCGCTGGATCCGATGCCTCGAGTAGCGCGCGCACGTCGTCGATGGGCATCCCGAGCTCGCGAAACCGCTTGATGACGTGGGCGATCGCGACCTGTCCGCACGCGTAGTAGCGATAGCCGGTCGCGGGATCGACGTCATCGGGTACGAGCAGGCCGACGTCGTGATAGTGGCGGAGCGTCTTGATGCTCAGATGCGTCATGCGCGCGAAGTCGCCGATCGAGACGTTGCGGCTCATAACGACGCCAAGACTCGCACGCGGTCGGCCAGGGCGCGCCGCGAGACGGCCGCGGTCGGCGCGAATAGCTCGAACCCGTGCGGGACTCCGGGGTGAACGTGTAGCTCGACCCAAACGTGCGCGGCAGCGAGGCGCTGCGCGTACGCGATCGTCTCGGCGCAGAAGATGTCGAGCTGGCCGACGTCGAGATACGTCCGCGGCAGCCCGGCGACGCTGGCGGCGCGCGCCGGCGAATCGCGCAGGCCGGGGAGCACGGCGTTCCAGCCGGTGATGTTGTCGTCCCACGTCCACGTCGCGAACGGCGCGAGCGCGGCATCGGCGACGGTATTGCGATCGTCGAGCATCGGATAGATGAGCAGCTGCGCGGCGAGCGGTGGCCCGCCGCGGTCGCGCGCTCGCAGCGCGGTCATCGCCGCATGACCTGCGCCCGCGCTATCACCCATGATCGCGATCCGCGAGGGATCCGTGTCGAGCCTGCGCGCGTTAGCAGCGAGCCACTCGAGCGCACCAAAGCAATCGTCGACCGCGGTAGGATGCGTGTGCTCGGGCGCGAGCCGGTAATCGACGACGAGCATGGGTACGCCACTGCGCGCGACGTACCGCCGGACGATCGCGTCGTAGCCGGCCATCGTGCCGAGAATCATGCCGCCGCCGTGGATATAGAGCGCAGCCGCGGGCGAGCTGCGCGTCGCGGGCTCGTACCAGCGCATCGGCACGACGCCGCTGACGTCGCGAACCCGCACGTCAGGTGCGGGCTCGATCAGCGCCGACCATGCGACGAACATCCGGTCCCCTGCCGAGCGTCGCGATGCCCAGTCACCGATCGGCGGGCGTGGCGGCAGCGGGCGGCCCCCCGTCATCGCGGCGAGCGCAGCCGCGATCTCGGAATCGAGCGCGAGGGTCACACGCCCTCGACGATCACGAAGCGGTAGTCCCCACCGAGGAAGCGATCGCGGCTCGCGGCTTGATATGGCGCGCTCGCATACCACGCCTTCGCCTCGGCGAACGTCGGGAACTCGAGGATCGCGGCGCCCTCGGTGACCGGGCCTTCGATGGTCTCGCACCGGCCAAACCGCGCCCGGTAGGTCAGCGCGTGTCCGGCGATGAAGTGGTCGTGGTGCGCGGCGTAGCGCTTCAGTGCCTCGGCATCGCGGGTTCGTTCCTTGGTGATGATGATGTAAGCGGGCATGACCGCGTTGTGACGTTCTCCCCCAACGGGAGAGTCAAGCGGTCGCGTGGCCCGCATCTATGGGCATAGGCGCTAGGGCCTCGGGCAGATCGAAGCCGCGGAAGTAGTCCGCGCCGATGAAGTGCACGGCCTGGACGACGCGGTCGCCCGCGAAGTCGACGATCTGCAGCGAATGGCGCGCGAGGTCGTCGCTGTTGCCTGCATAGAACGCGAGCGCGGTGCGGCCGTTCGCGCGCGTCGCGACGATCCGAATGGTCAGCGACCAGAAGCGCGCGAGCCGCTCGCCTCGGAACAGCGCGCCGACCGCCGGGCCGCGGAACCAAGCTGCGTGGGGTGGCATCGCGAACACGACCTCATCGTGCAATAACCGAACGAGCGCGTCGAGATCGTTAGTTAGCCATGCTTCGCCGCGTGGTACTCGCGGCGAACGTGCTCGAGATCGACCGAGGGCCGCGGGTATTTCAGGTCCAGCCCTTCGAGGTACTCGACGACGATCCGCGCGATCGCGAGGTTGCGAAACCACTTGTGGTCGGACGGGATCACGAACCACGGCGCGTGCTCGGTGCTGCAGCGCGACAGCGCGTCCTCGTACGCCGCCGTGTAGTCGGTCCCAGGACAATGCGTTCCTTGTAGTCGGCCTCGCTGATCTTCCATTGCTTGGCCGGATCGTCGAGCCGCTCCGCGAAGCGCGTCAGTTGCTCTTCCTTGGAGATGTGGAGATAGAACTTGAGGATGTGGGTGTCGTTCTCGACGAGCTCGTGCTCGAACGCGTTGATCTGGTCGTAGCGGCGCGACCAGACCTCCTTCGGGACCAGGTCGTGGACGCGGACGACGAGCACGTCCTCGTAGTGCGAGCGGTTGAAGATCGTCGACCTCGCCCGGCGCGGGCGCCGCTCGGTGCGCTCGCCACAAGAAGTCGTGCGCGAGCTCCTCGGCGGACGGCTGCTTGAACGCGCGCCACGCGGCAGCCCTGCGGATTCATCGCGCCGAGGACGTGGTTGATCGTCCCGTCCTTGCCGCCGGTGTCCAGCGCTTGCAGGCAGATCAGCAGCGAGTACCGGCCATCGGCATAGAACAGATCCTGGAGCGCGCGCAGCTTCTTCTGGTCCTGCTCGATCTCGTCGGCGGCCTTCTTGTGGCTCTCGTGGTGGTCCTTGAAGCCGGGATCGATGTCCGCGAGCTTCACGTGGCTGCCGGGCTCACCCTGAACCGATCGACGTAGTTCATCGTCGACTCCTCCGCTGCGAGCTTGTAGGCCGGCGTGACGATCTGCGGTGCGAGGTTCGAGCGGCTTGCCGGCGGCGGCCGGCGGCTTCGCCCGATCGAGGACGCGATACGCGAGCAGCTTCACGCGGTCGTTCACCAGGAACCAGGCCAGCGCGTAGCCCCAGACGAACGCGGCCCAGCCCCAGCCGAGCGGCGTCATGAACAGGCCGTAGACCGCGATCAGCGTCGCCACGATCTGCGTGCCGAGCACCGCGACCCACAGGACGCGCGCCGGGCGGATCGACCAGAACGGGCCGCGCGTGCGCGTCAGGAAGATCGTCAGGTGCCCGGCGACCGACAGCTTCAGGTACATCAGCGTCTGGATGTGCGCGCGGTCGAGGTGGAACACGCGCTCGCCGAGGTAGAACAGCCCGAACGCGGCGACGACGCCCGATGACGCCGAGCACCGTCGACGATCCCGAGCACGAGGCGCATGTTCCAGGCCTCGGGCTGGTTCTTGTAGTGAACGTTGTCGTAGGCGATCGACAGGATCGCGCCGTCGTTGAGCAGCGCCAGCATCACGATCATCACCGCGGTGACCGGATAGAAGTTGAACACCAGGATCGCGAGCGTCATGAACAGCAGCACGCGCAGCGTCTCGGCGATGCGGTAGATCGCGTAGCTGTTCATGCGCTGGAAGATCTTCCGGCTCTCCTTGATCGCGTCGATGATCACCGACAGGCCCGGCGTCAGCAGCACGATCGACGCCGCCGCGCGCGCCGCGTCGGTCGCGCCCGACACCGCGATGCCGCAGTCGGCCTTCTTCAGCGCGGGCGCGTCGTTCACGCCGTCGCCGGTCATGCCGACGATGTGACCGCGCTGCTGCAGGACGTCGACGATGTGGAACTTGTGCTCGGGGAAGACCTGGGCGAAGCCGTCCGCGCTCTCGATCGACTGCCGCCTGCTCGGCGGTCTCGTGATGCTTCGCGTCGCCGAGGCCGCTGGCGTCGAGGATGTTCGTGCCCAAGCCCGAGCTTCGCGGCGGTCTCGCGCGCGATCGCCAGCTGATCGCCGGTGACCATCTTGACGCTCACGCCCATCTGCCGGGCGCTCGCGATGGTCGCCTTGGCTTGCTCGCGCGGCGGATCGAACAGCGGCAGCACGCCGAGGAACTGCCACTGGCCTGTCGCGTCGGCGCGCGCCACGCCGAGCGAGCGAAAGCCGCGCGCCGCGAACTCGTTCGACGGCCTTCGTCGACCGCGGCCTTGACCTGCGCGGCGTTGGCCGACATCGCCAGGATCACCTGCGGCGCGCCCTTGGTGACCTGGAACTGCTTGCCGTCCTTGTCCTTGACCGTGGCCTCGGTGCGCTTGTGCACGGGATCGAACGGCTGGAAGTGGACGACCTGATAGCCCTTCGAGCGCGCTGGTCGTTCTTCACGCCGCCGAGCACGGCGAGGTCGATCGTGTCCTTGTCCTCCGCGCGCGACGCGAGCGCGGCGGCGAGGATGACCTGGTCGGCGGGGACGTCGTCGACGCAGAACGGATCGCCGAGCGTCAGCTTGTTCTGGGTGAGCGTGCCGGTCTTGTCCGAGCACAGCACGTCGACGCCCGCGAGCTCCTCGATCGCGGCCAGCCGCGTCACGATCGCCTGCTTCTTCGCGAGCAGGCGCGCGCCGACCGCCATCGTCACCGACAGCACCGTCGGCATCGCCACCGGAATCGCCGCGACCATCAGCACCAGCGCGAACTGCAGCGTCGTGAGCATCGGATCGCCGCGGAAGAGCGCGACGGTGACGATCACCGCGACCAGCGCCGGCTGCGAGGACGATCAGGTAATTGCCGATCTTGAGCACCGCGCGCTGGAAGTGGCTGACCGTGTGCGCCTCCTGCACGAGCTGCGCGGTCTTGCCGAAGTAGGTGTTCGCGCCGGTCGCGTAGACCAGCGCGTCGATCTCGCCCTGGCGGATGATCGAGCCCGAGAACACCGCCTCGCCGGCCTTGCGCGTCGCGGGCAGCGACTCGCCGGTCAGCGCCGACTGATCGACCTCGATCGGATCGCCCGTCGAGCAGGCGCGCATCGGCCGGCACGATGTCGCCGAGCCGCACGCGGATGACGTCGCCCGGCACGAGCTCGCGCGCCGGCGACGGTCGTCCACTTGCCGTCGCGCTTCACGCGTCGCCTTGATCGCCAGCTTGGCCTTGAGCGCGGCGATCGCGTTGCCGGCCTGGTGCTCCTCCCAGAATCCGACGACGGCGTTCGACGCGAGCAGCACCGAGGATGATCGACGAAGTCCGAGCCAGTGCCGGACGACGCGCCGACAGGATCACCGCGCCTTCGATCATCCACGGGATCGGCCCCCAGAAGTAGCCGAGGAACTTCAGGAGCGCGTTGGTCTTCTTCTCCGCGATCTCGTTCGGCCCCGTACTGGATCAGCCGCTTCGCAGCTTCGGCATCCGCGAGGCCTCCGGGCGTCGAGCCGAGCTTCGTCTGCAAGCTCGGACAACGGCATGGATTTCAGCTCGTCTTCAGGCATCAAGCGTCGGTCGAATGCAATTGTGAGCCCGTGGCTGACTGGGCGCCCTGGCCCCAACGCGGCCTTCGCGAGCGCCGATGAGCGCCGGCGCACGGTGTGCGTCACGGGCGCCCGATTCGCTCACTGCTGACGCTTGAGCGACGTGGACGCTCGTCGGAGCTAGCCACGACGCTGTGCCACCTGCTACGCAGCCGCCTTCGCGGTCCCTAGCCCGCGAACCGCTTCGATCATCTTCACCAGCACGGCCTGCGCGTCGCCGTACACCATGTCGCAATTGTCGCCATAAAACAGCGGATTCACGATGCCGGCGTAGCCCTTGCCCTCGCCGCGTTTGACGACGTAGACCTTCTTCGCTTTGTCGGCATTGAGGATCGGCATGCCGAAGATCGGCGAACCCTTGTCGGTCCGGGCCGACGGATTGACGACGTCATTGGCGCCGATCACGAGCGCGACGTCCGTCGTTGCGAAGTCCGCATTGATATCCTCGAGCTGAAAGATGAGATCGTAGGGCACGCCGGCCTCGGCGAGAAGGACGTCCATCTGACCGGGCATCCGGCCCGCGACCGGGTGAATCGCGAACTTGACGGTCACGCCCGCCGCTTGGAGCAGCTTGACGAACTCGTAGAGCTTCTGCTGACCCTGGGCGACGGCGAGCCCGTAGCCCGGCACGATGATCACGCTGCTCGCGTAGCGCATGAAGATGCCGGCATCGCTCGCGTCGACCGGCTTCAGACTGCCTTTGATGTCGCCCTGCTTGTGCGCGGCGACCTCGCCGAACTTGGTGAACAGGACGTTACCGATCGAGCGATTCATCGCCTTCGCCATGAGCATCGTCAGCAGCAAGCCGGCGGCGCCGACGACCATGCCGGCGATCATCAGTGCTGGGTTCTGCAGCACGAAGCCCTCGAGCCCGACGGCGAGCCCCGTGAGCGAGTTGTAGATCGCGATCACGACTGGCATGTCGGCGCCGCCGATCGGCAGGGTCATCAGGATGCCGAAGAGCAACGCACATCCAAAGAACAGGGCGATCAGCTGAGGCATCGCGAGCAGCGGGGCCGTGCCACTCAGCGCGACAACCACGATGTATGCACCGACCGCGAGCGTGGCCGCGAACACGACGGCGTTCACGACCTGCTGACCGCGCACGTGCAGTGGCTTCTTGATCACGCCATCGAGCTTGGCCCAGGCGACGAGCGAGCCCGAGAGAGACACCGCGCCGATCAACGCGCCGATCAAGGTCACGATCAGTGCGGTCGCGCCGTGTGCCCTATTGCCGAACAACTCGACGGCCGCGATCGCGCCTGCAGCGCCACCGCCCATCCCGTTGTAGAGCGCCACCATCTGCGGCATCGAGGTCATCGCTACCTTCTTGCCGCTCCACCACGCCACGCCACCGCCGAGCACCAACGCGACGACGGCGAGTCCGAGATTCACAAGCAGGTGCGGATGCGCGGTCGCACTGACCTGAACACGTACAGGAAGCTGGTCACGATCGCGGCGAGCATCCCGAGCCCGGCGACGAAGATTCCCGAGCGCGCGGTCATCGGCGACGACATCCGCTTGAGGCCGTAGATCAAGAGCACGGCCGCGACGAGCTCGGTCGCGGCGATCGTGAAGTGCGGAGAGCTCGATCATCGCGGGCCTCAGCCTTTCTTCGCGTGACTTGCCTTCGCGTGACGCGCATGCGCATGCGCATGCGCGGGCTCATGTCCGCTCGGCTGAAACATCGCGAGCATGCGCTCGGTGACGGCATAGCCACCGGCGGCGTTACCCGCGCCGAGCAGCACCGCAAAGAATCCGATCACCTGCTCCGGCAGCGAGCTGGCATCCAGCAACGCGAACAAGCCGCCGACGACAACGATACCGTGGACGAAGTTCGACCCCGACATGAGCGGCGTGTGCAGGATTGCAGGCACGCGGCCGATGATCACCCAGCCGGTGAACGCGGCGAGCATGAAGATGTAGAGCGCGGCAAACGCGTCATGGATCTCGAAGCTCATCGCGCGCTCGCGATCTTCTCGCGCCTGCACCTGCCGCCGCATGCGGCGCGCGCGTTTCGATGTCCGGGGTCGCACCCGGCGTTGCCGCGCCGATGCCGTCCTTGCGCTGCCCGGCGTGGGTCAGCGCGGTCTTCGCCAGCACCTCGTCGTGCCAGTCGATCTCGATGACGTTATCCTTCATCATCAAGGCGAGCAGGTTGTACTGATTCTTCGCGTACAGCTCGCTGGCATCTTGCGCGAGCATCGACGGCACGTTGAGCGGCGCGACGATCGTCACCAGCCCCACATGCGTGGTCTCGCCCGGCTTGGTGTCCTCGCAGTTGCCGCCGCCCTCGGCCGACAGATCGACGATCACCGCGCCGGCCTTCATGCCCGCGACTTGCGCGCTGCTGATGAGCTTCGGCGATGGCCGGCCGGGAATTGCAGCCGTCGTGATGATCAGGTCGGCCTGCTGGATATGCGTCGTCAACACCGTCGCGACCTTGGCGTGCTCGTCCGGCGTCAGCTCGCGCGCGTACCCGCCCTTGCCCCGCGCATCGACGCCGGTCTCGACGAACTTCGCGCCGAGTGACAGCGCTTGCTCCTCGGTCTCCGGCCGCACGTCGTAGCCCTCGACCACCGCGCCGAGCCGATGCGCGGTCGCGATCGCCTCGAGCCCGGCGACGCCGAGGCCCATCACGAGGACCTTCGCCGGCCCGATTGCACCGGCGGCCGTCGTGATCTTCGGCAGGATGCGCCCGAGATGGATCGCGCCGAGCTGCACCGCGTAGTAGCCGGCGAGCGCCGACTGACTCGATAGCGCATCCATCGCCTGCGCACGCGTGATCCGCGGAACGCGCTCCATCGCGAAGCAGGTGATCTTCTTGTCCACCAAGCGCTGGACGAGTGCCGGCTCGCTGTCCGCATAGATGAAGGAGATCAGGATCGCGCCCTCCTTCATCGAGTGGACGACCTCCAACGCCGGTGGCTGGACCGCGAGCACGACATCGGCTTCGCTGACTAGCTGACGACGATCGTCCATGAACACGACGTTGTCGAACGTCGCGTCCATCAGCTTGATGCCATCGGCCGCGCCGGTCTGCACGTGCAGCTTCGCGCCGAGCTTGATCAGCTTGGCGGCCACGGAGGGCACGAGCGCCACGCGACGCTCGTGTGGCCGGGTTTCTTTGAGCACAGCGATATTGATGTACATGATCCGAATCCCGATCCCTCCGCGGAGCCTCCGCGCTACAGCCAGTGTTACGCCGCCGCCGTTGCCCGCCCAGGTAACGCGACGGCCTGGACGGTGGTGCTCACGCCGGGGCGTCCATCGACGCGGTCCGCACGAGCTTCTTGTTCACGAACTCCTGGATGCCCATGTCACCCAGCTCGCGGCCGTAGCCCGAGTTCTTGATGCCGCCGAACGGCAGTTCGGCGTCGGACCACGAGATGTTGTTGATGAACATCATCCCGGTCTCGACCCGGCTCGCCACGCGCTTGCCGCGCGCGATGTCCTTGGTGAACACCGATCCGCCCAGGCCGAAGTCCGAGTCGTTCGCGAGCGCGATCGCGGCGTCCTCGTCTTTGACACGGAAGAACAGCGCCACTGGGCCGAAGAACTCTTCACGGAACGCCGGATTCTCCGGCTTGATGTCGGTGAGAATCGTCGGCGACATATACGAGCCGGCGCGATCGACGCGCTTGCCGCCCATGACGCATCTTGGCGCCGTGCTTGACTGCGCCGTCGACCTGCTTCAGCAAGTCCACCAGCGCGGACTCCGTCGACAACGGCCCCAGCGTGGTCTTCTCGTCCATCGGATCGCCGGCCTTGAGCGCACCGAGCGCCGCCTTGAACTTCTCGAGAAACTGATCGGCGAGCTTGTCGACGACGATGAAGCGCTTTGCCGCGCAGCAGGTCTGGCCCGCGTTGTACATGCGGCCCCACACGGCCCACTTGACCGTGTGCTCGAGGTCCGCGTCTTCGAGCACGATGAAGGCATCACTGCCGCCGAGCTCCATCGACGACACCTTCAGGTTCTTACCTGCTCGCGCGGCGATACTCTGGCCGGCCGCGACACTGCCAGTCAAGGCAACGCCCTTGATCCGCGGGTCATCGACAAGCTTCTCTGATTGGCTATGAGAGATCGCCAGATTGGTATATAGGCCGGCCGGCGCGCCCGCCTCGATCCACAGCTTCTCGAACTCGATCGCACACTGCGGGACGATGCCGGCGTGCTTGACCATGATCACGTTGCCCGCCATCAAATGCGGACCCGCGACGCGTGCGAGCTGGTAGTAGGGGAAGTTCCACGGCTCGACGCAGAAGATGATGCCGATCGGGCTACTCTCCATGTGCGCCTCGCCGACGCTCGGATGCAAAGCAACTGGCGCCAAGAACTTCTCCGCGTTCTTTGCGTAGTAGCTCAGGATGTGGCTACTGAACGTGACCTCGCCGCGGGCCTCGTTGATCCGCTTGCCCATCTCCAGCGTCGCGAGGCGCGCGTACTTGTCGACGTTGGCGGCCATGAGCTCGGCCGCCTTGTTGACGATCACGGCGCGCTCGGCGTAGCTCTTCTTGCGCCATTGCACGAACGACGACGCCGCGGTCGCGATCGCCTTCTCGAGCTGCGTATCCGACAGCTCCTCGAACTTCTTGATCGTCTTGCCGTCGCTCGGATTTACACTTTGGTAGCTCATGGTCAGCCTCTTTCTTGGTTCACGTGAAGCGGGTGAAATGGGTGGATCTCGCGACGCCTCGCTAGGCCTCGATCAGGACCTTGAGCGCGCGCGTGTCGGCGGCGTGGCCGAACGTGTGATAGGCGTCGAGCACCTGATCGAGCTTGAAGCGATGAGTGACGAGGCGCTTCGGGTCGATCTTGCGCGCGCGCAGCATCTCGAGCAGCACGGGCGTGCTGACCGCATCGACCAAGCGAGTCGTGATCGTGATGTTGCGATCCCACAGTCGCTCCATGTGGAGCGTCACCTTGGTGCCGTGCACGCCGATGTTGGCGAGATGCCCGCCGGGCGCGATCAGGCTCGCGCACAGCTCGAACGTCGCCGGGATCCCGACGGCCTCGATCGCGGTATCGACACCACGCCCCGCGGTCAGCTTCATGACGGCCTCGACCGCCTTGCCATCGCGACTATTGATCACCGACGTCGCGCCGAACGTCTTGGCGAGCTCGAGGCGATTGTCGTCCAGGTCGATCATGATGATCTCGGCCGGCGAGTAGAACTGCGCGGTGAGTAACGCCGCGAGGCCGATCGGACCGGCGCCAACGATCGCCACGACGCCACCCGGCGCGACTCTGCCGTTCAACACGCCGCACTCGAAGCCGGTCGGCAGGATGTCGCTGAGCATCACCAGCGCTTCTTCATCCGCGCCGTCGGGAATGCGATAGAGGCTCGTGTCGGCGTGCGGAATTCGTACGTATTCGGCCTGCGTGCCGTCGATGCTGTTGCCGAGAATCCAGCCGCCCGTCGTGCAGTGCGAGAACATCAGCTTCCGGCAGTACACGCACTTGCCGCACGCGCTGATACACGACACCAACACGCGGTCGCCTGGCTTGAACATCGTCATCGCCGGCCCGGCCTGATCGATCACGCCGACGCCCTCGTGGCCGAGGATTCGCCCGGGTTGGCACGTCGGAACGTCGCCTTTCAGGATGTGCAGGTCGGTGCCGCAGATCGTCGTCTTGGTGATCTTGACGATCGCATCGGTGGGCGCCGCAATCTCCGGTTTCGGGCGCTGCTCGAGCGCCTTCTTGTCAGTGGCTTGATAGACGAGTGCTTTCATCGCGTGCTCTCTTTCGTTCCTCGGCTGAAACAGCTCATCGCTGAAATGTGCGGACGTAGTCGACCAGCGCTTTGAGCTGATCGCCCGCGAGCGCCGTGAACCCCGGCATGTCTGCCTTGCCGAGGTGGATCTCTTTGCCGACGTCGGCGTCGCTCAACGCATTGAGCGTCTTGCCGTCGCTCCAAGCCTTGACGTTGAGGTGCTTGCCCATCGGCGTTTGGCCCGCGCCGTCGGCGCCGTGGCACATCGCGCACTTGTCCTGGAACACCTTCACCGTCGCGCTGTCATCAGCGACTGCGATGCCGGTAGGCGCCAAGATCGCGAGCGCGATCGTTAATCGGATGCATGTCTTCATGATGATGCTTTCGCAGAGTGATCCGATGGGACGCGAGCGCCTCGTCCCGCGCGAGGACTTCGCCGCGCCCACCGACCGGTCGGACTTCGCGTGTGCATGTGTCGAGCCGAGCATCGAGTGCGGAGATTCAGACGAGAGCGCCACGGAACGCACCCGTATTGGCCGCCGGCGCACGGTGGGCGCGCACGCTCGATCGTTCCTGCGGTCAGGTGTTGTCGACGCCCGCGCCGATACTGCAGCGCCGTGTCCGATCGCGCAGCTCCTGCGGCGCACGCGACCTGACACGCACTTTCTGCGCACGGCACACCACGCTTGTCGACCGGTCACGCGCCAACATCAACGCGCACGGTGTGGTCGGCAAGAAGTCTGCTTGCGTGTCGCGCCAGCATGCGCTCTTCATCGGTGGCGACGACGCGCACTTCGCACGTGCCGCGGCTGATCAGCGGGGCATCAGCGCGATTACTGCTCTCGTCGATTTCGATCCCGAGGAACTCGAGACCACGACAGATCTCGAGGCGGACGGCCGCCGCGTGCTCGCCGATGCCGCCGGTGAACACGAGCGTCTCGATGCCGCCGAGGACCGCGGCGAGAGAGCCGATCGATCTTCTCGCGTGGTAACAGAACACGTCGATCGCGAACGCGGCGCGCGGATCGCTGTCGCGCACCGCGAGCAAGCGCTGGACGTCGGCGGTCGTGCCCGACAACGCGAGCAGGCCGGCCTCGTGATCGACGAGCTGCGCGAGCGCGCGGCCGTCGTGACCGTGCGCGAGCAGATAGATCAGCACGCCGGGGTCGAGATCGCCCGAGCGCGTGCCCATCACGAGCCCGCCGGTCGGTGTGAGCCCCATCGTCGTCTCGATCGAGATGCCATCGCGGACCGCGACCATGCTGGCGCCGTTGCCGAGATGGGCGAACACGGCACGGCGCAACGCGGCCGGGGGGAGCGATGCGGCGAGGAACTCGTACGACAGGCCGTGGAAGCCGTAGCGGCGGATGCCCGCGTCGTAGAGCGCCGACGGCAGCGCGAAGCGACGCGCGAGCTCGGGCAGCGTGCGATGGAACGCGGTATCGAAGCAGGCGACCTGCGGCAGCGCTCCGAACCGCGCGCGGACCGCGGCGATCGCGGCGAGCTCGACCGGCAGGTGCAGCGGCGCGAACGGGAGCGCGCGCTCGAGCGCGGCGAGCAACGCGTCGTCGACGACCGCGGGCTCGAGGTGATCGGGACCGCCGTGGACGATGCGATGCGCCACCACGGTCGGGCGTTCGCGCCGCGCCGACCGAGCTCGTCGAGCACCGCGTGCACGGCTTCGGCGTGATCGACGTGCCCGCCCGCCCCGATCCGATCGATCGCGCCGCGTCCACGAGGCTGTCGTCGGCGAACACCGCGTACTTCAGCGACGACGAGCCGCAGTTCAACGCGAGCACGTTCATCGCGGGCCAGGTCCAGCTCGCGGATCTCCGGCAGGTCCTCGAGGTGCTCCGCGACGTACGCTGCGCTGGCGCGCGAGCATCGCGAAGCAGGCGTCGGTCAGCTCCTTGGCGTTCGGCGAGCGGCCGGCGCGCGCGCCGGATCGCGTCGATCGCGAGGTGGTAGCGGCTGGTCTCGTTGAGCACGACCATGTCGAACGGCGTCGTCGTGGTGCCTTCTTCTTCGTAGCCGCGGACGTGGAACCGCGCCGCGTGGGGACGCGCGTGCAGGAGCTGATGGATGCGCGCCGGGATAGCCGTGGAACGAGAAGCACGACGTGGGTGTCGCGCGTGAACAGCGCGACGAACACGCTCGTCGGTCATGCCGTGCGGGTGCTCGCGCGGCGAGAACAGCTTCATCAGATCGACGACGTTGACGACGCGCACGCGCAGCGCGGGCGCGTGCG
Source organism: uncultured delta proteobacterium (assembly GCA_963848295.1). Classification (GTDB taxonomy): domain Bacteria; phylum Myxococcota_A; class Polyangia; order Haliangiales; family Haliangiaceae; genus JABFXX01. The sequence goes on from CAWKDB010000010.1 coordinate 4,249,381, forward strand.
CGCGCAGCCACGCCGCCGCCGCGAGCGTCTCGAGCGTCGGCGATGTCGCCGGCGCAGGCGAGCACGACGTCCGGGTCGTCCGTCGGCGCGGTCGCGGCTCGGTGCAGCTCGGCCCACGCCCACGCCCAGATCGACGCGCCGCGCGCGCAGTGCTCGCGCGCCGCCGCGAGGTCGAGCCACTGCAGCTGCGGCTGCTTGTCGATGATGATCGAGGTTGACGTAGTTCTTGCTGCGAAGGCAGTGGTCGGCGACCGAGAGCAGGCAGTTCGCGTCGGGCGGCAGGTAGACGCGCGCGACGGTGCCCTTCTTCGACATGATCGTGTCCATGAAGCCGGGCCCCTGATGGCGAGAAGCCGTTGTGGTCGTTGCGCCAGCACGTCGACGTCAGCAGGTAGTTGAGCGACGGCACCGGCGCGCGCCACGGCAGGCCGCCAGTCATCTCGAGCCACTTCGCGTGCTGCGTCGCCATCGACGCGACGATCAGCGCGAACGCCTCGTAGGTCGCGAACACGCCGTGGCGGCCGGTGAGCACGTAGCCCTCGAGCCAGCCCTGGCAGTTGTGCTCGCTGAGCACCTCCATCACGCGGCCGTCGGGCGAGACGTGGTCGTCGATCGCGATCGACGGCTCCTGGAAGCAGCGGGTCTCGACCTCGAACACCGCGCCGAGCCGGTTCGAGTTGGTCTCGTCGGGGCAGACCAGCCGGAAACGTCGTCGGGTTCGCTGACGTAGAGGTCGCGCAGCAGCTCGCCGAGCGCGCGCGTCGACTCGTGGCGCATGGCGCCCGGCGCGGGCACGTCGATCGCGTAGGTCGCGAGCGCGGGCACGTCGAGCTCGATGCGGAGCCCGCCGCCGTTCGCGTGCGGGTTCGCGCCCATGCGCCGCGCGCCTTTCGGCGCCAACGCGCGCAGCGAGCTCGGACGAGCGGCCGTTCGTCGTCGAACAGCGCGCTCGGGCTCGATAGCTGCGCATCCAGGCCTCGAGCATCGCGAGGTGCGCCGGATCCGTGCGCACGCCGGCGAGCGGCACCTGGTGCGCGCGGAACGTGCCCTCGACGGGCAGGCCGTCGACGACTTTGCGGGCCGGTCCAGCCCTTCGGCGTGCGCAGCACGATCATCGGCCAGCGCGGCACGCCGCGAGCGCCGCCGGACGCGCGCGGCATGCCTGGATCGACCGGATCCGCTCGACGCACGTATCGAGCGTCGCCGCGAGCGCGCGGTGCACCGGCATCGGATCGTGATCGCCTTCGACGAAGTGCACCTCGTAGCCGTGCCCCTCGAGCATGACTGCGGATCGACGTCGTCGGTCGCGCGGCCGAGCACCGTCGGGCCGGAGATCTTGTAGCCGTTGAGGTGAAGGATCGGCAGCACCGCGCCGTCGCGCGCGGCGTTGAGGAAGCTTGATGCCCTTCCACGAGCCCTCGAGCGGCCCGGTCTCGGCCTCGCCGTCACCGACCACCGCGACCGCGACCAGGTTCGGGTTGTCGAACACCGCGCCGAACGCGTGCGTGAGCACGTAGCCGAGCTCGCCGCCCTCGTGGATCGAGCCGGGCGTGGTGCGGCCCGACGTGGCTCGGGACGCCGCCGGGCGTCGAGAACTGGCGGAACAAGCGCGTCATGCCGACCGCGTCTTCAGTCGACCCGCGGATAGATCTCGGAGTACGTGCCTTCGAGATAGACGTTCGCGACGATCGCCGGCCCGCCATGGCCGGGGCCGGCGAGGAAGATCACGTCGAGATCGTGCCTCTGGATCACGCGATTGAGATGCGCGTAGATCAGGCTGAGCCCCGGCGACGTGCCCCAGTGTCCGAGCAGGCGCGGCTTGATGTGCTCGGGCCGCAGCGGCTCGCGCAGCAGCGGGTTGCTCGAGCAGGTAGATCTGCCCGACGGTCAGGTAGTTCGCGGCGCGCCAGTAGGCATCGAGGCCGTGCAGCTCGTCGTCATTGATCGAATTCGTCGTCATCTGATGATCCGCCCTCTCTTTCTTCGCTGTGCGAATCGCGGAGCTCAGACGCCGGCGGTCGCGCCGTGCTCGTCGAGCCAGAGCGCGCCGGTGGTCGCGAGGATGCGCTTCGCCGTGGCGACCTCGTCGAGCGTGCCGTGCGCGACGACGACGAACTGGTCGGCCTTGAGCGCGGTCTCGTACTTGAGGACGCTGTCCTTGGGAATGCCGATGCTGTAGAGGCCCGCGCCGAGCGCGGACAGCCCGCCGACCACGGCCGCTTCGCCGAGCGCGCCGACGATCCACCCCACCACCGGCCCGAGCGCCATGATCTGCCCGAAGCCCGGAATCGCGAACAACGCGGAGCCGAGCAGCAAGCCCCACAAACCACCCCAGAACGCCCCGCGCTTGCCCCAGAACTTCATGCGGTCACCGGCGTTGTAGAAGCCGATGACATGATCTTCGGTGTGATAGTCCTTGCCGACGATCGACAACTTCTTCATGTCGAATCCGGTGCTCTGGAACGCGCGCAGCGCCGCCTCGGCCTCGGGATGCGTTGCGTATATCGCGACCACGCTGTTTAGCTTTTCCATTGTGCGAACCGCAACAAGCACGATCCGCGCCGCCATCAGCTCGAACGGGCGCACATGGCGCGGGGCGACGAGGCCCCTGCTACCGAGTGTGACGTTGCTGGCTCGCGACCGGCAACTCGCCGTGCGCACGCGCTCACTGTGCCGGAGCGCCCTTCAATTCGCGCCGAATCGCGTTGAGACCGCCCGCAATAGGGCGTATTGCGCATGCCCGGTCGGCGTGGCGTGGCGTTGGCGTTGTGACAACATGTTGTACGAATTCCTTATCGAGAACCGTGCCGAGCTGATCGCGCGCTGCCGCGCAAAGATCTCGAGCCGGCCGGCGCCGCAGCCCACCGACATCGAGCTCGAACACGGAGTGCCGCTGTTTCTCGATCAGCTCGTCGACACCCTTCGCGGTGCGCTGACCGCCAACGCTGCAATCGACGATAGCGCCACGAGGCACGGTCACGAGCTGCTCGTGCGCGGCTTTACGATCGCGCAGGTCGTGCACGACTACGGCGGCGTCTGTCAGGCGATCACGGAGCTTGCAGGCGAGCGGAACGCTCCGATCGAGCCCGGCGAATTTCAGGTCCTCAACCGTTGCCTCGACGAGGCGATCGCAGCCGCGGTCACCGCATATGCAAAGCTACGAGCGCGCGAAGGTACCGAGCGGCTGGGGATGCTAGCTCACGAGCTGCGCAACCGGCTCAACACCGCCATTTTGTCGTCCGACATGCTGAAGTCTGGCAGCGTCGGTTGGACGGGGAGCACCGGCGCGGTGCTCACGCGCAGTCTGATGGGCCTGAAGACGCTCATCGATCGCGAGCTTGCGGACGTGCGCATCTCGTCGGAGAACTGCCAGCTCGGGACGCTGTTGATTCGAGATTTCGTCGCCGACATCGAGGTTGCGGCCGCGATGGAGGCGACCGCTCGCGGACTCACGCTCTCGGTGGTATCCGTCGCTGACGACGTCGCCGTGAACGCCGACGAGCACATCCTGGCATCGGTCGTGTCGAATCTGTTGCAGAACGCGTTCAAGTTCACCCGGAAGGGCGGTCACGTCGTCTTGCGCGTGCGCGCGACGGTCGAGCGCGTCCTGATCGATGTCGAGGATCAGTGCGGAGGGCTGCCGCCGGGAAAGGTCGGCGATCTGTTTCAGCCATTCGAGCAAGGTGGCGCCAATCGCGCAGGCCTGGGGCTCGGGCTGTCGATCTGCGAACGCGGCGCCCGGATGAATGATGGGAAGCTCCACGTCGTCGACCGCCCTGGCACGGGGTGCGTCTTCACGCTCGATCTGCCTCGCACGCTCGCGAAGTGAGCACCTCGTCAGTCGGGGTCGGCGCCCCCCGGGCGTCTGCTCGCGATCTCGCTGACGCGCGGTCGTCGCGCGATCGATGTTCGGGATATCCAGCGAGAAGCGTCCGATCCGACATATAAGCTCATGCGATGCTCAAGGACCTGCTCCCGATGGTGCCGGTCGACGCGCTCAACATCGCGCTCGTGCTGGCGCTGGCGTTCTTCGTCGGCCTCGAGCGCGAGGAGCACAAGCAGCGCGATGCCGGGCTACGCGTTCGGCGGGGTCACGGACCTTTCCGCTGATCGGGCTCGTCAGCTACGCGCTCGCGCTGATCTGCCGCGCCCGACCTCGTGCCCTGGGTGGTCGGCTTCGCCGTCGTCGGCGGCTTCATGCTGCTGTCCTACTACCACAAGCTCTCCGCCGAACCGCCGGCCGGGCGTCACCACCGAGATCTCGGCGCTCGCGACGTACGTCGATCGGCGGGCTGGTCCAGCACGAGTACTACTGGATCGCGACGACCATCGCGCGTCCTCAGCGTGCTGCTGCTCGAGCTCAAGAAGGGGCTCGAGGGGCTCACCAAGCACGTCGCCTCGAACGAGATCATCACGGTCGCGAAGTTCCTGGTGCTCGCCGTCGTCATCCTGCCGATCGTCCCCGATCGCGAGCTCACGCGCTTCCACCTCAATCCGTTCAAGACGTGGCTCGTCGTCGTCGCGGTGAGCGGCGTGTCGTTCGCGAGCTACGTCGCTGCAGCGCGTGCTCAAGGGGCGCGGCGGCGTCGTGCTGTCCGCGGTCCTTGGCGGCGCGTATTCGTCGACGGTGACGACGGTCGTGCTCGCGCGACAGGCCAAGGAGGCGCTGCGGCCGAACCTGTTCGCCGGCAGCATCCTGATCGCCTCCGGCGTGATGTACGCTGCGGCTGGTGCTGCTGCTCGCGCTTCTTCAACCGCGGCGCTCGCGGCCGAGCTCGCGCCCGCGTTCGCGGCGCTCGGCGTCGTCGGCGGCGCTGGCCGGTTGGGTCGTCTCGCGACGGAGCGACGGCGACGCCGCGCCATCGAGCAACGCCGCGAGCCGAAGAACCCGCTCGAGCTCAGGGCGGCGTTCCTGTTCGCGCTCGTGTTCGTCGTGATCCTGGTGCTGACCAACCTGCGCGCGAGTACCTCGGCCGCGCCGGCCTCTACTCGCTCGCCGCGATCATGGGCGTCACCGACGTCGATCCGTTCATCCTCGGGCTCGCGCAGGGCGGCGCCGCGCGACGCCGCTCCGACTCGCCGCGGCGGCGATCGTGATCGCCGCGGCGAGCAACAACGTCATCAAGGCGATCTACGCGTACAGCTTCGCCGATCGAGCGACCGGGCGGCGAGCCTTCGTCATGCTGGTCGCACTCGCGCTCTCGGGCTCGTTCCGCTCGCGTGGCTGTGAGCTATCCCGGCAACGCGCTCGCCGCGACCGGCGCGACGCTGATCGACGCCCGTGGCGCGACTCGGCCCCACTTGACGCGCGCCCAGATGCGCTCGTGAGCGTAGTACCCGACGGTCGTGTAGACGTTGCTGACGATCATAAACCCCAACGCGACTTCGACCTTGCGAGTGAAGACGTAGATCGCGAGGAAGTCGAGGCACACGATACATACGCGGTACGTGACCGCTTTGACGATCGACCGTTTGGTCGTGTCCACGAGGGGCTGCATCGAACAGTCCCTTGCAATCATGGGGCCGCGCATCTCGTCCTTCGCGAAACCGTAGGGGACCGAGCCGCATGATGTGCCGCGGCGGTCGAAAGCGCGCAAGCCGTGCGCGCGACTCGACTCGGACCGCGCGGGAGAAGGCGCTCGCACAGATCGGCAGGGAGGCGAGTCGGCGCGTTCCATGCATTCCCTCGTCCTCTACACGCTCGCTGATGTGGAACGAAAGGATCACTTCGATGATGGAGCGACTCACGAACCTTCCGGCGGGCATCTCGGGCGTGAAAGCAGACGGCACAGTCTCGAAGGAGGACTACGAACGCAGCGTCGTGCCACTACTCGACGAGGCACGGCGAGACACTAAGCGGCTTCGCATGCTGTGCGAGCTCGCGCCCGGCTTCGAGGGCCTGACCGCGAGCGCCGCGTGGGAGGACGTGAAGCTCGGTCTGCAATCGATCCGTCGCTTCGACGGCTGTGCGGTCGTGACCGACATCGCGTGGATTCGCGAAGCGACGCGCCTTGCGAGCTTCTTCATGCCGTGTCCGATGCACGTGTTCGAGCTCGCCGAACGAGAACGCGCGATAGCATGGCTCGTCTCGCTGCCGGAGACGGCCGCCGTATCGCATCGTCTCGTGCCAGACACCGGCGTGCTCGTGGTCGAAGTCTCCCAGCCGTTGCGCGCGCAGGACTTCGACGCCGTCGCGGTCACGGCGGACAGCTGGATCGACGCGCACGGCCAGCTCTCGGGGCTCGTGATCCACACCCGCGAATTTCCGGGTTGGGAGAATCTGCGCGGACTCATCCGCCAGGTTCAGTTCGTGCGCGACTATCATCGGAAGGTGAAGCGGATCGCGCTGGCTGCAGACACCAAGCTCGCCAGCCTCGCGCAGACCCTCGGCGAGCACTTCATCCAGGCGCAGGTCAAGACGTTCGGGTACGACGACGTCGCCGGCGCCATCGCGTGGGCAGGATCGCGATGACCGCACCGCCGCGGCTGCGCGAGATCCGTCGCATCTTGTTGCCGATCGTCGGCGCTACCAGCGAGCAAGCCGCGATCGACTACGCGGCGACCCTCGCGCTGGCGTTACACGCGTCGATCACGCTGGCGCACGTCGCCGAGATCCCGAATGCGATGGTCGGCATCGTGCCGGGAGCGAGTATCGCGGGCGACCTCGACGCCGACCGGATCGCTTCGACGGTGCGGCTCGACAACATCGCGCAGGCGCTTGCTGCGCGCGGCGTCACCGATACCAGGACCATCCAGCTGGTCGCGCCCGGGTCCGCGGCGGCCTTGATCGAGTTGGTCGAGCGGGAGCGGTTCGATCTCGTCGTGATGGCGACCCACGCGCGCACGGGCATCGCGCGCGCACTCCTCGGGAGCGTGACGGAGCATCTCGTTCGCCACGCGCCGTGTCCCGTCATGACAGTCCACTCGTCATGACCAGAACTGTAGAGCTCGCATCTGGTAGCAGGCCTGCCATGACCGGCCGCGCGTAGCGCGTCAGAGTTACGCGAGGCCGCCGTCGACTCGGTCGGCCGACTCCAGCGTTTATCGGAGAGCCATGGCTAACATGGTCTATCGATCCCGCGATCCTGCTCAATATTGCGCGCGCGCCTCGTCAAGCTCGCGCTCGACCGAATGAACGAGGGCTTCCGGCGTGATCGCGCGTGCGTGCGGACCCCATTCCAGAACCCAGGAGACGACGGGCAAGAGGTTCGTGCACGTGAAGCGGAGTCGGACGCGGCCGTCCGCGAGTGATTCGATGCTCTGCGACTCGTGCCAGATCCGCGACGTCACGTAGGTCGCGCGCGCCTTGCTGAACTCGACTACCACGTCGTGTTGCTCGGTCCCGACGTGCACGCCGAACGCGCCCTGAAGGTATTTTGCGAGGCGGAAGCTCGGAGGCGGCGCGAAGGACGTCCGGCGCACGTGCTCCGCTTCGGAGAAGCGCTCGGCGGCAAACTGATCCACAGGCAAGTCGGCGAGAGCTCCGACGTCCGTGGGCTCCTTGAGCGTCGCACCGATGACGTAGAGGCCGTGCTTGTGCACGACCATCGCGTACGGAGCGAGGTAGCCGCGCTTGGAGCGTCCCTGTGCGCCGCGGTACGCGAACTTGACGAGGTTACGTAGCAGCACGCCGGTCAGTAGCGCGTCGAGACGTCCTCCTTGCCGTCGTAGCCTTGGTCCCACCATCGGGGACGTAGGCGAACGATCGCCGAACGTTGCGTGCTCGGTGCGCTCCTGTTCCGTCATGCGTTGTTCGAGCTTGCGCAGCACGGACGTGATGTCTTCGGCGAGCGGTGTTCCGCGCAAGAACATCGAAGATGCCGCGCACAGCGAGCATCGTGTAGCGCTCGCGCCGCGTGATCGCGACCAAGCTGTAGCTCGCCTCGACCAAACAGGCGGCGGCACGGCCATCGACACGCGTCAGCTCGATATCGAGTCCCGGCATCGTTCAGATCGACGAGGTCTCGACGCACCGTGCGCTCGCTGACGCCGACAGTCACGGCGAGATCGGCGAGCGATCGACCTTGCTTGAAGCCGCGCAATGCGTTCAAGACGCGGAACGCGCGAGCTACCGCCCCGATTTCACCGCGTCGATACACGGTAACTCTCGATTCCGCGGGCGTTCGCCGTGCGTGAAAGGCTTTGGCGAAGCCTTTCACGCGATCTTTGCGCGCAGGCTTTTCGAATCGACGGAAGCCGCAACTCCGCGTAGGTCCACTCGGTTGCCGGTCGGGCGGACAGGCTTTCAAAAGGTCCGACGCGTCGGACCAAAGTGGAGACCAAAGCTTCTGGCTGGGAGCCGGGATCGGATCACGATATCAGCTGATATCGTCCGGTTGCGCGTTCGCGACAAGGGTTGTCGCGACGGTTCGTTAGCTTGAGGTCATGCGAAACACTGCCGACCCCGTCGCTACTACTCCAACCTATCCCACTTCGCCGCTCGCCAACGACGAAGATGGCAAGTCGCTCCGCTTGCCCGAGGACGCCGCCGCGTGGCGCGTGCGACGGAAGACCCGTGGACGGCCCAGGCATCAGCTCGACGGCAACAAGCAGCCGATGCGCTTTCCCTTGAGCTACACGATGAACGACATCGAGGACATCTTGCCGTCCGGTGGGTATCGCCTCGACCTCGTCGATGCGAAGCGACAAGTCCTCGACCTCACGATGTCGATCGAGGTTGGCGAGCTTCGCAACGCCGATGGCGTCGACGAGGTCGAGCGGGAGGACGTCGATGCCGAGCCCGTTTCGCTTCTTCTCTCTGCGACTGCCAGCGACATGAGGCTCGTGCTCGAGGCGAACGTGCGCTCGATGCAGGCAGCGTTTCTGCACAACGAGCGCACGCTCGCCGCGAGTCTGCGGATGGCCGAGACGCTGCGGGAGGGCGTTCACGTCCTCGCCGATGCCCAGGCGGACATCCTGAAGTCGGTGGCGTCGTCGCGCGGGTTCCTGCGGAACGCGCAGCCGGCAGGCGTTCGTGTTGCCGCCGCCGAAGCCTGCGGAGTCTGACGACGATGATGATGACGAGGACGAGACGAGGAGGACGAGGGCGCCCCCGGCGACAAGAACGAGAAGCCTGATGGCGTTCGGCATGGTAGCGATGACGCTCCTCAATAACGTCATGGAGACGTTTCGCGGCGGCAAGGCCGCGGCGACGGCGGGCCAGCCCACGGCGACCGCGAAGTCTTCGGCGTTCGATTTCGCGTCGCATCTTCGACTGGCGTCGCGCGGTGCCGCAGGCCTGCGCCGGCTTCGAGCCGATCGCGGTCGAGCCTGACCGAGCCGATTCCGATGAGCGGCGGCGGACATGCTCCGGTTCATGAACGACGCTGGCGCCCGAGGTGCGCAGAAGCTGATGACGGTGCGGTCGCAGCTCACGCCCGACGAGCAGCGCGCGACTGTTTCCGCTCATGATGGCGCTCCGGCGCGAGGACCTGCCCGTCGATCATCGCCGAGCTCGCCGCAAAGCCGGTCGACGAGCTGGTCGCGTTCTTCCGTGCGAAGCTCGCGCCGCGGGCGGCGGCGTAGCCATGGTGGCCACGAAGAAGCCCACGGTTGCGATCGAGCGTGCGGATCCGCACGTGATCGTCATGGATGGCCGCATGAACCGGCAGCTGTTCGCGCAGATCGCGGTCGGCGCTGTCCGCGCAGGCGTCGCGTTCCTGCAAGCGCAGCTCACCAACGACGCGGCCGCGGCGGCGCCACTGCCGTTCCAAGTCCCCGCGGCGGAATCGAACCGCGACGTGATGACCGCCGACGAGGTCGCGGCGTTTCTCGGCGTCGATCGCAACACCGTCTACGACTACGCCGGCCGCGGCGTGATCCCTCATCAACGCTTAGGGAAACGCGATCTTGTTCCGTCGCGGGGCGCTCGTGTCATGGTTGGACACGTCATGCAAGGCCACGTCGACTCGGAAAGGCTGACGATGCCGATTCGACGTAGGGAGTGACGGGCGCTGGCGCTATCGCGAGTTGGTTCAGAAGCCGGACGGAACGCGCGAGCGAATCAGCGGCTCGCGCGCCGAAGCACATCAACACGAAGGCGGCAGCGCAACAGGCGATGCTCGATCACATCGAGCGGCGTCCTGCATCCCGAGCGCGTACCGACGACGAAGAAGGAGGTGCCGACGTTCAAGGAGTGGTTCAACGGGCAGGTTCTGGCGCGAGTGGGTCGTCGGACGCCGCAACAAGCCGACCGAGGTCACGAGCAAGGAGATCATCTATCGACTGCCATCTCGAAGCCGGCGTTCGGTCGATCTGCGGCTCGACGAGATCGGTCACGGCGAAGTCGCGGCGTTTCGCGCGACGCTCGTCGAGAAGAAGCTCAGCGAGAAGCGCATCAACAACATCCTCGCGGTGCTGTCGAAGCCGATGAAGTACGCGGTCGACTGCGAGCTGATCGCGAAGTCGCCGAAGATCGGGCTGTACAAGGTCGAGCGTCCGGAGATCGAGCCGTGGGACTTCGAGCAGTACGCTCGTCTCCTCGCGGCGGCGAAGCTCGAAGGCGCCGAGTGGTACGCGGCGGCGTGTCTCGCGGGTGAGGCCGGGCTTGCGCATCGGCGAGGTCAAGGCGCTGCGCTGGCGCGAGGACGTCGACCTGATCGCGAAGACGATCACGGTGAACCAGCAGACCTGCTACGGCGAGACCACGACACCGAAGGGCCGCACGCGGCGCGACGATCCCGATGACCGCGACGCTCGAACAAGGCGCTGCAGGGCTCTGGAGGTCGTGCGCGAGGGCTTCGTCGTGCGGAACCTCGACGGCAGCGCGAAGACCGACGGCCAGGCGAACTGCGTGATCCTCCGGATCTGCCGCCGGGCCGGGCTGCCGGACGAAGCGCTGGCACACGCTGCGGCACACCTTCGGAACCCACGCCGCGCTGTTCGGCGTGAACCCGTGGCGGCTGCAGTCGTGGATGGGGCACAAGCGGATCGACGAGACGATGATCTACGTCCACGTGGCGGAGAACCATCGGCGCGAGATTCCGGAGGCGGTCGTGGAGGCGGGCGCGGCGAGCGCGACCCGGATCGCCGCATCCTCAAGATGCTCGGCGCGCGTGGCAGCAAACGTGGCAGCAAACCCGAGGCGTCGGAACGAAAAAGGCTGCCTAGGCAGCCGGTTAGGTGGTGGAGATTAGGGGGATCGAACCCCTGACCTCGTGAATGCCATTCACGCGCTCTCCCAGCTGAGCTAAATCCCCAGGGCGCGCCGGTTCTAACGGGCGCGGGCGGTCGCTGTCAAGACTCGTCGTCGGACCGTGGCTTCACATCGTCGGGATGCATGTAGCTGGCGAGGTCATCGTCCTCGAAGCTGATGCCGCCGCGCCGGGCGCGCGCTCGCTCCGGAAGATCGGGGATGGTCGGCTTCGCCGCTCGCTCACCGCGCACGCGCGGCGCCGCCGGCTCGGTGGGTGGATCGACCTGCGGACGCCAGACTCGAGCGGGTTCGCGCTTCGCGGCCGGCGGGGTCCAGCGCGACGAAGCGACGGTGCCGTCGCCGCGATCGGCTCGCCCGTCGAAACGCTTGCGAGAGCGCTCCGGCGGTGCGACTTCGTGCGACTCGGGCTCGCGCTCGGAGCCGTCGAGCTCGTCGAGGTGCGCGACGACGTCGGCGACCTCGGGCAGCTCGGCCAGATCGATCTCGCCTCGGCGAATGAGATCGAGCACGAGATCGCCGAGCTCGGCGAGCGCGTCTTGACGCCGGCGGTTCGAGCGCAGGTCGTCGAGCCGTGACCTCCCTTCGCGCGCGCCTCGCTCGATCGCATCGCGGACGACGCCGGCTTGCGCGAGCGTCGAGCGAAGCAGCGTCCCGAGCGTGCCGCGAAGCTCGGGAGGGCGAAGTCCACCACCACGTCGTTGCCGTGCCATGTGGTGAGCCTAGCGCATTTGGTTTACCGTCGACGAGTCGTGCGACGCAGCCTCGGTATCGGTCTGCTCGCGGTGTTCGCGGGCTGCCCGTCGCCGGATGTGCCGATCGCGCCGCTGCCGCCGGTCTCCGCGGGGAAGGTCCGGATCCGCGTGTTCACCGAGCCGTCGGCGGTGCGAGCGATCACCGCGGTCGGCAAGTACGTGTTCGTCGCGACCGATGAGGACTTGCAGCGCTGGGATGGCACGAACGTCCTCGCGCTGTCGGCTGACCACGGCTTGCCGGGGAGTCACGTCGCGGCGTTCGCGGCCGATCCAGAGCGCAAGCGCCTGTGGTTGCTGACCGAGGGCGGGCTCGGCAACTACTCGGTCACGAGCGAGGTCTACACGGAAGCTGCGGCGCCGCCGGCGTCGCTCGCGATCGATTACGCCGTGATCGCGAAGGAGGGTGCGAGCCTCGCGCCCGCGGCCGTGGGCGGGGTGTGGATCGGCACGCAACACGGTCTGTTCTTCGCGAGCGAGAAAGGCGGCTGGGTCGCCGCGCCGTTCAAGGAGCCGATCCGTGCGTTGGCGCGCGATCGCGCTGGTTGGCTGTGGATCGCGGCGAAGACCGGGCTGGTCGCACGCAAGCCGAACGGCGACTTGATCAAGATCGGTGCCGCACAAGGCTGCGTCGTGGTCGCTCCGCGGATCGTGCTCGCGCTCGGCGGCGATCGGGTCGCCGTGATCGGCGGCGATGACGACGGCCACGAGCGGATCGCGATCGGCCAGCAAGCGACGTGGACGTCGTATCGCGCGCTGCCAGACGTGGCCTGGGATGCTGCGACCGCGCACGGCGATGGCATCGTGCTGATCGGCGGCGACCGTTCGTATCGCATCGGCCCGGCGACCGCGGCGGTGAGGCCGCTCGAGCGTGATGGCGTTCGGCTCGTGGCGATCGCGAACAGTACGCCGGAGGATTGGGTGATCGATCCGCTCGACCTCGCGCCGCCGGTGGGTGCGACCGCGCTCGCGTCGGTCGGCGACCAGTTACTGATCGGCACGCGCGACGTCGGCACGGCGCGCTACCTCGACGGCGAGTCGCATCCGCACGACTGGCTGCGCCGCCTGCAGCTGTTCCAAGACGCGACGACGCTGACCGTCGCGTGCGCGCGCCGGCAAGACTGCTGGGTCGCGACGGGTGCGCGCCAGGCATGGCATTGGATCGGCGATCACTTCGTCGCCGGTGGCCCCGATCAAGTCGTGCTCGCGGTCGTGCGCGATCCGACCGGACCGATCTACGCGCTGCATCGCGGCGCCGAGGACAAGGAGATTCGCCTGTCGCGGATCGGCGGCTGGACGTGGACCGCAGTGCCGAAGATCGCGCTGACCACGCCGGGCGATGCGCCCGAGGTCAGCTTCGCCCGATTCGCCGGGCCCGATCAGCTGTGGGTCGGTCTGCGCTATCGCGATGGCCAAGAGAAGCGCGCGTATGGCATCGCGATCGTCGAGCCGTCGACCGGCAAGGTCACGTACCACCACACCGAAGCGATCACGGCCAGAGACGATCCGGCGAACAAGCCGGCGAAGATGCTGCCGATCCCAGTCGGCGTCGTCGATGCCGATGTGCGCGGCGACATCGCGTGGTTCGCGACGAACGAAGGCATCGCGCGCCTCGCAAACGGACAGGTCAAGCTGTGGAGCGAAGCGAACGGGTTGCGCAGCGAGCTCGCGCGGGCGGTCACGATCGCGCCGGATGGCACCGTGTATGTCGCGACGGGCGCCGGCGCCGAGAAGTGGGACGGCAAGCAGTGGGACGCGCCCGCCGCGTTGCGCTTCGAGATCAACGACGTCACCGCGACGCGCAACGGCCAGGTGTGGATGGCGACCGAGCGCGGGATCGCGGCGTGGGACGGCAAGAAGGTGCGACGCGTCGATACGCGGCGCGGGCTCGTCGAGAACGAGGAGCTCGATGTCGTCAGCGATCAGTACGATCGCGTGTGGGCACGCGGACCGGGCAGCCTCACCGTGATCTCGCAGTAAGCGCTTCGATCAGGGCAGGCCGACAACGCGGGTTGGTGCGACGACGACGCCGCCGATCGCGCCGTCACCGATCTCACCGGCCTCGTCGTCTCCCCAGCACCACACGCCACCGCTGGACGTGCGCGCGCAGATGCTGAGGTCGGTCCGAGACGAGATCTCGACGACATCCGCAAGCGCGACCGGAACTGGCGTCGCCTCCATCGCACCTGGATCGCCGGCGAGCTCGCCGGACGCGTTGTCGCCCCAGCACACGATGGTGTGGTCCGAGCGCAGCGCACAGGCGCCTGCGGCGAGCGCGGCGATCGCGATCGCATCGTCGAGATCTTGCACCGGCGCCGCGGTTGGCCGCGACACGAAACTGCCGTCGGCGAGGTCGCCCGAGACGTTCTTGCCCCAGCAGTCGACCGCACCGCTCGCACGACGCCCACAGGTGAACGCGTCTCCCGCCGCGAGCTCCACGTACGGGCCGACCGGTCCGGGTCGCGGAGTCGGTCCCAGCAGTTGGTCGCCCGTGCCGAGCTCCCCGGCCTCGTTTTCGCCCCAGCACGTCACGCTGCCGTCGCCGAGCAACGCACAGGTGTGGACGTCACCGGCGACGAGCGCGGTCACGCCGGTGAGACCGGGAACGTCGCCGAGCGCCGAGCGATCGGTCGCGCTGCCATCGCCGAGATGTGCCGCGGCTCCCGCGCACGCGACCGTGCCGGCGCTGCGCCGCACGCACAGGAAGTCATCGCCCATCGTGATGCTCGCGATGTCCGCGGTATCGGGAATCGCGACCGGCGTCCGCACGACCGTACCCGTGCCGAGTTGGCTCGACGCATTCGGGCCCCAACCAATCGCTCCGCCCGCGGCGAGCCGCCCGCATTCGCCGCCGTCGTTGACATCGAGGTCCGCGACCGGCCCTGGGGTGTTCGCGCGTTCGGGCGTCGGCGAGTTGGTCGACCCGCCATCGCCGAGCTGGCCGTCGAGCCCGTTGCCCCAGCACCACACGTCACCATTGGCGAGCCTGGCGCAGCTCGTGCGGCCGCCGACCGCGAGTTGCACGACCGCGTCAGGCGCGAGCGCGGCATCGGTGATCGGATCGAAGTCGACGCGCCCGCACGCGGCGAGCGCGACGATCGACCAGGCGGCACTACTGGACGACATCCACCGAGGCAGCGGACTTCGTCCGATACGTCGCGTCGATGTACGTCATCAGATCGAGGAGGTTGGTCTCCATCCGAGCGGTGCCGCCGAGCGGCGCGTCGGTGTAGAACGTGCCCTCTTCGCATCCGTCGGTGTCATCGGGCGGCAGCGGTACGCCGTTGTCACTGCCCGGGCGGCAGCGACCGTCGACGAACACCATGATGAACTTCTGGATCCGCGTCTCGATCGGCTCGCTCGCGATCATGTGGTTCGCGACCACCGCCGACAGCGCGACCAGGTCGCTCGGCTGTTGGCCGTAACCGTGGAGCACGTAGACGACCGGATACGTCGCGTTCGCGTTGGCCGGATCGTCATAGCCCGGCGGCAGGTAGAGCGAGAACGGGCTGACTCGGCCGGTGGTCGGCGACGTGAACGTCAGATCCGGCAGCGTGTCGCCGGCGTCGTAGCTGTCGGTGAGATCGCCGTCGGGCCAGCCATGGTCGATCCACGAGAACGCGGTCTCGATGCGGTAGATCGCCTGTGCCGGCGTGCCGACGTGACGGCCATCGCCCATCATGATCGTGTCGGGCGTCGCGTCGGGATCGCCGTAGCGCAGATAGTCGTTCTTCGGGATCGAGTCCCAATCGATCGTCGTGAAGTCGTAGTTGAAGTCGTTCGCGTTCCCGACGAGCGAGCCGAAGCCGTCCCACACGCCGAACGGCAGCGTGCCGTCCGCCATCGCGACCGCAGTCGTCCGGTTCACCGCGATCCAGTTGTTGAAGAAGTCGCGGATGCCGGCGTCGAACCACATGCCCATGTGGTGTGCCTGGTCGGGCGTCAGGCCCTTGAGCCCTTCGTTGAAGTCGTTCGCGTACCAGCGCGCGACGTTCGGCGACAGGTCCCACTTGCCGTTGCCCTCGCCGTAGTCGTAGCAACCCGCGATCCCGAGCGGCGGCGTGTCTCCGGCCTGGCACGTCCCGGCGACGCCATCGAGGCCGACGTCTTCGAACGGCTCGCCTTGATCGTAGTTGCCGTTGCCTTCGGTGCCGAGCGGGTTGCGGATGAAGTCGTAGTCGTCGTGGTCCGGATCGGGGTTCGCGACCGGATCGTAGCCGGGCTCGTCCTTGTCGGCGAGGCCGTCCGTGCCGATGTCGGAGAATGGCTCGTACGCGTTGGTGATCACCGGCTCGCCGGAGTCGCGCACGCCGTTGCCGTTGAGGTCGACCGCGAGCAGCACCTCGGCCGGGTTCGTCTGCGGCAGGCTCGGATCGAACACCGCGAGGCCTAGGTTCGGGCCGTCACCGCCGTCGCAGAACGTGATCACCGGCTTCGAGCCGTCGGGGTTGAACTCGCGATCGTAGAAGTTGTTCAGCACGACCGGCGCCGCGCAGCGCGACGTCGGCTCGGCGAAGAACGAGAAGTCGACGCCCGGCGGCGCGTAGGCGTTGGTCGGGTTGTAGAGCGCGGGGTTGCCGAGCGCGCGCGACATGTCGCGAGCGGCTTTCATGTAGAAGCCGCGGCTCAACGTCAGGCCAACGCCATCGCCGGATTGGGTGAGCATGTGCTCGTAGTCCGACGCGACCTCGCCTTGACCGGGGTACTTCGCCGGGTTCGGGCACAGCTGGCCGACCATGCCGTTGCCTGCCGCCTCGTCGGCTGCGGTGCAGAACCCGCCGAACAGGTCATCGCGCACCATCCCGAGCGTGTAGATCATCGACGCGCCCGGATCTCCGCCCATGTCGGCGAACGCGTCGAACTTCTCCGGGTGATGCATCGCGATCGCGACCGACGCGAAGCCACCCATCGAGATGCCGATCACCGCGTTGTACGTGAACGCCTCGGTCTGGGTCTGGCCGGCGTTCGTCGTCGCGACGAGCTGATACGTCGTGAGCTCGTTCGCCTCGAACGTCGCGCGCGACGCATACGGGTCGGTCGCGTCGAGCTGCCGGTTCGCGACCTCGGGGAAGTACGCCGGCATGCCCGGCCGCTGTGCGACGATGCGGACGTTCCTCGGTCGCGCCCCGGTCGGCAGCCGCGCGGCCTTGTACGGCAGCGTCAGCTCGAACGGGCGATCCGAGTAAGCGCCTTCGCTGCCGAAGCTGACCGCCGGGCCGAGCGTCATGAACCCATCGGGTGCGATGTCGGCCGCGCACGCGATCGACACGGCGCCGGCCGGCAGGGTCGTATCGCCGGTCGCGGCGATCGCAGCGCCGTTCAAGTCGTCGTTGCCGGAGTAGGTCACCGCGCCCCCCGAGCTCAGCGTTCCCGAGGTGCTTCCGGTGCAGACGATCGCGGTGGAATGCGAGTCGCCGCAGGCGGCGATCAGCGAGCTCAAGACGACAAGTCGGCGCCACGTCATGTGTGCCCGGACCATACACATACATGGCCGAAACTCTATCGGAATTGCGCACGGACAAAAGTTGGCCCAGGGGTGGGGCGATCCGTAGTGTCGATCACGGTGAAGCTCGTAGCCGAGATGCACGTCGCCCCAGCGCTGCGGCGCTGGACCTCGCGCCTCGCGCTCGCCTTGGTCGTCGCGATCGCGATCGGCTACTTGCCCGCCGAGATGCTGCGCCGCGATCCGCAAGCGGTGAAGCTCCAGACCCAGCTCGAGCAGCTGCAAGCCCAGGGGCGCGACCTCGCCGCGACGAATACCGCGCTGCTGAGCGAGATCGCGGCGCTGCGCAGTGATGTCGGCGCGATCGAGGACCACGCGCGCAGCGACCTCGGCATGGTCTATCCCGACGAGGTCGTGTTGCGCGTCCGCAAGGACCCGCCGCGATGACGATCATCCCGGTGACCTGGCGGCGAGCGCTGCGCCGAGCCGCGAAGATGTCGATCGGCGCTGCGGCAGGAGCGCTCGCATGCGTCGCGGTCGCGGTCGGAGGTGTCGACATCGGCGACTTGCTCGCCGATGGCAGCGGCGCCGAAGGGCGGCGCGGTGTGATCGACGGTGCGGCGTTGACCGCGCCGAGCATTCCGCTACCGCAGGCGATCGGCGTCGTCGCGGTTGCCGCGCTCGTGTTGATCGCGGTGATCCGCCGATTGCAGTTCGCGCCGCCATCGGCGCGGGCGCAACGGGTGTCGTTCTGGCTCGCGGCGTCGAGTGATCTCGCCGACCTCGAGCTCGCGCTCGCGCTCGTCGCCGGCTTGCATGTCGTCATCGCGGTGACCGGGGGCCTGGCATCGCCGGCATATCCACTGCTGTACGGGTTGGTCGCGTTCGCCGCGACCGTGCTCGCGCGGCCCGGCGCGGTCGCGACGGTGGGCGCCGCGGCGGTGCTCGAGACCGCGCTCGTCATTCGCACCGGCGCGACCCCGCATGCGATCGCGTCGGCGGGGATCCACGGCGCATTCCTCGCCGGTGCGGCGGCCGCCCATGCGGTGCTGTTGCGCGGCTTGACCGCTCGCTATCGCCGGCGGCGCGCTCGTCGGCTCGAACAAGAGCTGATCGCGCTGCGCGATTCGGCGCGCGACTATCGCTTGATCGCGGCGGCGCTCGGCCCGGGTAGCCGCGCTCCGCGCACGCGCGATGAAGAGGAGCGACTGCTCGCGATCGGCGGGGTCGGGATGATCGGCGATGCGACCGGCTGGGTGCTCGACGACGCTCAAGCGCTCGCTCGGGGCGCGCACCGTCGCGCTGCTGTGGGTCGACGACGACGGCGAGCGGATCAAGCTCAAGGACGTCGCGTCCGATGCCGACGACATCACCGAGACCCAGCGGCTGCCGACCGCCGGCGTGCTCGGCGCGGTGCTGCGCGATCGCGAGCCGTTGCTCGTCGCGGTCACGAAGCCCGGCCAGCTGCCGTACTACGACGGTGGCCGCGGCGGGGTCGCGCTCGTCGCGGTGCCGATCCTCGAGTCGACGCATCTGCGCGGCATCCTCGCCGCCGATCGCGATGCGCCGTTCTCCGAAGCCGATCGCGATCTGCTCGCCGATTCCGCCGGCCAGGTGCTGCGCGCGGTCCAGTCCGAGCAAGTGTTTCGCGCGGTCGAGCGTGCGAAGTACGAATACGAGCGGTTCTATCAAGCGACCGCGATGCTCGGGCGCGCGCTCACGCCCGAGCAAGTGATGGAGACCGCGTTCGATGCCGCCGCCGCGATCGTCGAGTACGACGCCGGCGCGATCGCGCTCTACGACAAGGAGCGCTCGCGTCACAAGGTCAGCGCGGTGCGCGTGCGACCGGGCGGCGAGGGGCTCGTCGATCCGAACCAGCTCGCCGAGCTCGAGTTCAAGGACAACGCCGGCCTCGCCGCGATGGTCGTGAAGAACCGCCACTACCTGCCGGCCGGCGGCGAGCCGCGCGAAGTATCGGCGCCGATCTACACCCGCAAGGTCAAGATCGACGACGCGAAGTCCTTGCTCGTGTTGCCGCTGCTGTCCGCCGACGAAGCGATCGGCACGCTCACGCTCGTCGCGCGCGCCGAGAAGCGGTTCGGCAAGGACGTGCGCGAGATGCTCGCGGTGATCGCGAATCAGGTCGCGATCGCGCTCCAGAACGGCTTCCTCTACAAGAAGATGGAGACGATGGCCACGACGGATGGCCTGACCGGACTGACGAACCACCGCACGTTCCAGCAGCGGTTCGAGGACATGCTGCAGCGCGCGCAGCGTCATAACCACAAGGTCGCGTTGCTCCTGTGCGACATCGACCACTTCAAGAACGTCAACGACAGGTATGGCCATCCGATCGGCGATGAGGTCCTGCGCCGCGTCGCGAAGGTGCTCGCCGACGTGCCGCGCAAGATCGATATCCCGGCGCGCTACGGCGGCGAAGAGTTCGCGGTGCTGCTCGACAACGTCGACGTCGCGCAGGCCAAGGCGGTCGCCGAGCGCATTCGCATCGAGATCGAGAGGCTCGTGGTCGAGACCGACAAAGGGCCGCTGTCGGTCACCGAGTCGATCGGCGTCGCTGCGTTTCCGGAGGATGGCCGCGATCGCGCCGTGTTGATCGAGCGCGCCGACCTCGCGCTCTATCACGCGAAGCACACCGGACGTAATCGCGTGGTCACGTGGGGCGAGTGCCAGGCCGCGAAGGCGAAGAAGGCCGGCTAGCGACAGCGGCGCTCGCAGACGCGGCGACCGTGGTCCCAGAAGCATTCGGTTCGGCACGGGCGCGAGGTCACGAAGCAACTCGCGAGCGTGGAAGCGACCAGTGCAGCGACGACGAGTATCTTGATGTTTTTCATCGGAGTCCTCTGGGCGGCTCGAGTGCATGACTTCGCCAGCGGCGAGCCAGTTAAACGATAAAATGAAAAAGGCCGGCTAGGCCGGCCAGTTTCGTGCACAAACGGCGCGACTACTTGTGGTTGCTAACCCACTCCGCGGCCTTGTCGAGCTGTTCCTTCGCGGCCGCGATCGCCTCCTTCGCCTTCTGGCCGTGACCGCCTTCGTCCTTCCAGATCGGCTCGTTCGCCTGCTGCGACTTGGTGATCCACTTGTCGGCATCGTTGAGCGCGTTGCGCGCTTTCTCGAGGTTCGGGTGGCCGCGGAGCGGGCCAGCGGCGACATAGCCGATCGGCAGAGCGACAGCGGCGGTGAGCAGGACGGTCATGATCGTAGAGCGCATGCGTTCTCCTAAAAGTAGGTTTGGAAATCTCGATCGGAAACTTTCTTCGTGCAGCGAACGTGCCGGCGGCTCGCAAGAATAGCAAGCAGTTGACGGAGCTAGAGCGAGGCGGGGTGACACGCCGGGGCAGAACGTCCCGGAGCTTCGCGCAACGCTCCCGGGGTCGTCATATGATGTCCAGACGGTGACCCTCGCCGAGGTTGGCTCGACCGCGAGCAACTACGAAATCCTCGCCAAGCTCGCGACTGGTGGCATGGCGGAGCTGTATCTCGCGCGCGCTGCGAACACCGCAGGCGTGACCCGCTACGTCGTGTTGAAGCGCGTGCTGCGCGAGCGCGCGACCGACGCGAACTTCGTCCGGATGTTCCTCGACGAAGCGCGGCTCGCCTCGCAGCTGCAGCATCCGAACATCGCGCAGGTCTACGACATCGGAAAGCTCGGCGACTCGTACTTCTTCACGATGGAGTACGTGCACGGCGAGACCGTACGCGCCCTGCTGCATCGCTCGCATGCGCTGCGCAAACCGATCCCGATCGCGTGCGTGCTCACGATCGTCGCGGGCGCTGCGGCCGGGCTGCAACACGCACACGAGCGGATCGGCTTCGACGGTCGCCCGCTCGGCATCGTCCATCGCGACGTCTCACCGTCGAACTTGATGGTGAGCTACGAAGGTCACGTCAAGGTCGTCGATTTCGGCGTCGCGAAGGCCGAGCACCGCGACGTCGAGACGCGATCGGGCGCGGTCAAAGGCAAGATCGGTTACATGTCGCCCGAGCAGTGCCGCGGAGCGCCGCTCGATCGGCGCAGCGATCTGTTCTCGCTCGGCATCGTGATGTGGGAGATGTTGACGAGCGAGCGCCGGTTCAAGCGCGGCAGCGACTTCGAGAACATGGCGGCGATCGTCAACGAGGAATCGCCGCTCGTGTCGTCGCGGCGCCACGAGGTGCCGCCCGAGCTCGATGCGATCGCGCGGCGCCTGCTCGATCGCGATCCGGCGACGCGTTACCAGACCAGCGACGAGCTCCTCGAGGATCTCGAGCGCGTCGCGGTGCAGACCGGCTCGGTGCTATCGGTCGCGAGCCTCGGTCGGTTCATCCGCGAGCTGTTCGGCCAGCGCCCCGAACCGTGGGTCGAGATGCAGAGCCGCGAGGTTCATCCCGAGGTCTACACCGTGACGAGCGAGCCGATTCCGGCCGACGTGCTGCCGGCTCCGGTCGATACGATCGATCGCGGGCTGCGCGCGGTGCCGGATCTCTCGCGCACGCCGGAGCACTCCGGCGCCTCCGATCTCGAGCCACCTCTGGCGCGCGACCTGCCGCTGCGCGCTCCGACGTTGACGCCGATGCCGACGACGCTGCCGATGATTCCGATCGCGCCGGGCGTCGCGATCGCAGCACCGAGCGCGCCGATGCCGATGGCGAGCTCGGGACCGACGCCCTCGGGTGTGGCGACGTACCCGCTGCCGCAGTCGTACCCGATCGTGACCGCGGCGATGGTCGGATCGGGTCGGATGCTCGCCACATCAGCGCCGGAGCCGCGCAGGCGAGTGCCGCGCATCGTGTGGATCCTCGGGCCCGCGGTCGCGCTCGGAGTCATCGTCGGCATCGCGATGTCGCTGCGTGGCGACGGTCGGCCCGACAACTCGCGCGTGGCTGCGGCGACGACACCGCCGCCGGTCGTGACGTCGCCGCCCGTCGTGACTCCCGATGCAGCGGTGGTAGCCGTGGTCGTCGGCGATGCCCCGACGGTCGCAGCCGCGACGGTCGCAGCCGCGACGCCACCGATCGATGCCGCGGTCGCGCCACCGCCGATCGATGCCGCGGTCGCGCCGATCTCGGTCGACGCCGGCGTCGCGGTCAAGACCGCGCACGTGGCGCCGCCGCCGCGGCGGTCACGCGGCGAGGAGCTGGTCAAGCAACTCCACGACGGCAGGTACGACGCGGTCGTGACGAGCTGCGCGGGCAGTGCTCAGCTCCTCGCGCAGAACGCACCGGCATGCACGCTCGCCGCTTGCCACGTTCACGATGCTGATCATGCGCATGCGTGGCTCGCAGCGACCGGCAGCAAGCACGCCGCGATCGCGAGCGCGTGCAAAGGTCTCGGCGTCGAGCTCGAGCCCGACTGCCGCGCCGATCCGATGGCATGCCCGCACTGAGCTACGGCGGCCATGGCGTCAACGCCGGCGAGATCGACGCGGTGCCGACCATCGGCGACGCGCACACGATCGCGATGTAGCCCGAGCCTCCGCCACCGCCGCCGCCGCCATGGTTCGCAAGCATGCCCACGCTCGAGCCATCGACCCTGGACTTGGCGCCGCCGTCCCCACCTTCGGAGCCGCCGCCGCTACCGGTCCCACCGAGGCCGCCGAGCGCGGGCATCGTGCCGAAGTCGCCCGGAGCGCCGTCGTGTCCCGCGGTCGTCGCGCCGCCGCCACCGCCTCCGCCTCCGCCGTTCGCGCCGAGCTGACCGGTGATCGTCACGCTCGGCGCCTCGATCAGGATCATCCCGCCAGAACCACCGCCGCTGCCGCCCGCATTTTGCGGTCCGCCTGAGCCGCCGGCGCCACCGGTCTGGATTCCGCCGCTCTGGCTGTACGACACCGCGGACGCGAAATCGACGGCGCCTCCGCCGGCGCCACCGTCGGGCCCTACGTTCTGGCTGTCGCCACCGGCACCACCGGGACAACCGCCGAGCAACCCGACCGCGACAGAGCTCGTCTCGCCCGCGCCCCCCGGAATATCCCCGACGTCGCCCTTGCCGCCGTCGCCGCCGTTGCCTTGGTACGCGCCGCCGCCGCCACCGCCGCCGCCGTTGTTATCAGGGCTGCCATCGACACCGCCGAGCGGGGCGCAACTCGGGAGCAACCGCGCGCCGGATTCCACGACGACCGCGCCATCGATCTGGATCGCGTCGGTCGCGATGATCGCGACGGGCGTCGTGCCTTCGAGCGTGAAGGTCGAGCCGAGCTCGCTGTGGAACGTCGTCGCGAGCACGACCTCGATCGGCCCGGCCGGACCGGTAACCCGGACGTTCTGGGCCACCTCGGTCGCGCCATTGATCGTCAAGAAGTGCGAGTCGCTGTCGTAGCTCGCAGCGTCGACGAGGTCGATCGCCGTCGCTTGCGAGAAGTCGAGCTGACACGTGTCGACCTCGGTCGAGAACGACGTGCACGGCGCATCGGAGCTCGCGTCGCGCGAGAGGTTGCTGTCGCCGGTGTCCGCGTCGCGGTCGATCAACACCGGCGGGTCGAGCCCGAGCAGGTTCGAACATCCCGCGAGCGCGAGCGCGCTCAGCGTCGCGACTGCAGTCGTCGTCATCACGATGGCGGCCACGCGATCGGAGCCGGCGAAAACGTGCCGCTCGTCGTCGGACTACCGGCGATGCCGAACAGGCCGATGCCGCCGCCGCCTCCGCCCCCTCCGCGCGGGTTCATTCCCAACACGGAATCGCCGGCCGGGCTCGCCGAGGTGCCGCCGTCGCCGCCCGTGCCGCCACTCGCGCTCGGTCCGCCCTGCGCGGCGATCGTGCCGAATTGACCCGCCTGACCGTTCTGACCTGCGGTCGTGTTGCCACCACCACCACCGCCGCCACCGCCATTCGCCGCGACCTTGCCGGAGATCACGACGGTGGGCGCTTCGATCAGGACCATGCCGCCGGATCCACCGCCGCCGCCTCCAGCGACGGGCGCCATGCCGCCGCTGCCGCCGCCGCCTCCGGCTTGGATGTTCCCATCCTGGGTGTAGCTCATCGCGGAGACCAGATCGATCGCGCCACCGCCCGCGCCCGGCGCGGCACCGGTGATCGTGCTGTCGCCCCCCTGGCCACCGGGACAACCGCCGAGCAGCCCGGCGGGGACCGATGCCATCACACCGCCGGCGCCATACATCGCCAGGCCGTTGTCACCGGTACCGCCGTGACCGCCCGCGGCTTGGTATGCGCCTCCACCTGCACCACCGCCGCCCAGGTTGTCGCCCTCGCCCGGCCGACCGCCTTGCAGGCCACACGCGAGCGGAGCTTGCGCGCCCGCCTCGGCGTCGATCGTGCCGTCGACTTCGATCGCCCCGGTCGAGGCGACCGCGAACGGCACCGAGCCCGTCACGAGGAAGGTCGCGCCGGCCTCGAGATCAAACGCCGATGCGATCACCACGTCGATCGGTCCGGCCGGGCCGGTGACGATCACGTGCGGAGGCACGACGCCGACGGCACCCATCACGAGCAAGTGAGTGTCGGTGTCGTAGCTGCCGGCCGTCGGCACCTCGATGTCGACCGCCATCGCGAAATCGAGCGCGCACGAGTCGAACTGGGTCGCGAACGTCGTGCAGGTGTCGGCGTCGATCGGCGGTGCGTCGCTGATCTCGTTCGCGTCGCCGCCGACGAGGACCGGCGGGTCGAGCCCGAGCAGCTTCGAGCACCCGGTCGAACCCCCGAACGCGAACGCTACCAGCGTCGCTTCCCAGGTGACGCGTCGCATGATCGATCTCAGGGTACCATTGTCAGCGGAGCGGCGGGTTGTCGTCAGGCCTGGCGCGCGCGGCCCGGATGCGTGAGGATCGTGCTATGCGTGGCGCCGTGCTTGCCTCGGTGATGGTCGCGCGGGTCGTCTGGGCAGACCCAGCGGATCAGCCGTCGGCCGTCGCTGCGAAGCTGTTCGAGGAGGGGCGCGCCCTCGCGAAAGCCGGTGACTACGCGGGCGCGTGCGATCGCTTTGGCAAGGCGCACGAGCTCGACGCCGGCGTCGGCATCGAGCTCAACCTCGCCGATTGCGACGAGCACCTCGGCCGCGTCGTGCTCGCCTATCACTTGTTCGATCACGCGGCAGCGGCCGCCGCGGCGGCTGGTAACGACGCGCAAGGCAAGCTCGCTCGCGGTCGCGCCGACGCGCTCGCCGCCAAGCTCGGGACCGTCGTCGTCGACTTGCCGAACCCGACGGCCGCAGGGCTCGAGCTCACGATCGACGGTCACAAGGAAACGCCAGCCGCTGAAGTGCGCGAGATCGTCAACCCGGGAACCATCGAAGTCAGCGTGACCGTACCGGGCAAACCGCCGTTCTCGCAGTCCACGCACGCGTCGGCCGGCGGCACCGCAGTGGTGGTCGTGACGAGCGACAAGCCGGCCGCGGTCGTGCCGACCCCGACCTTCGTGTCGCGCCGGCGCAGATCGTGGGCGCGCGCCGGGTACGCGCTCGGCGGCGGCGCGGTCGCCATCGCGGCGACGTCGGTCGCGATAGGGCTCGTCGCCCGCAGCAACTACCAAGCGCAGTATGCGAACCAATCGTGCACTCGGGGCGTCGGCTGCAACGCGGCCGGGTTCGAGCAGCAAAGGCACGCGCGCTCGCTCGCGAACGTCGCGACGGGGTTCGGCATTGCTGCCGCCGTGCTCGCTGCCGGCTCGGCCGTCGCGTTTGTCGCCGCTCCACGCGACAACGTGACGGTTTCACTTTCTGGGGCTGGAGTCGCGATCTCGGGCCAGTTCTAAGACCGATCGGTTTGACACCGACGTCGTGCAACGGGAATGTCCCACCGTGGCCGTCAAGAACTACGTGCTCGATACCAACGTGTTGCTCCACGATGCGCGTTCGCTCTACGCGTTCGCGGACAACAACGTCGTGATCCCGATCTACGTGATCGAAGAGATCGACACGTTCAAGAAAGATCAGTCGGAGCTCGGACGCAACGCGCGTCAGATCGCGCGCCTGCTCGACGAGCATCGCAGCATGCCAGGCGGCTTGTCGCAGCCCCAGCGGTTGCCGACGCGCGGCACGGTGCGCGTCGCGTTGTCGAAGAATCCGGTCAAGAACCCGAGCTACGACTCGCGGTCGATGGATCAACGCATCCTCGAGATCGCCCTCGAGGTCGCGGCCTCGGATCCTAAGATCCCGACCGTCCTCGTCACCAAAGACGTCAACATGCGCGTGCGCGGCGACGCGCTCGGCCTGCAGACGGTCGATTACGAGCCCGAGCAGATCTCGATCGAAGAGCTCTATCCCGGCAATCGCGAGATCCTCGTGCCGCCGGGTACGATCGATACGTTCTACGCGCAGAACATGGTCGTCGTCGACGCACCCGGGCTGCACGCGAACGAGTTCCTCACGCTCAAGGACGAGACCGGCAAGTCCGCGCTCACCCGCTGGGACAAGACGCTCGGCAAAGCGGTGCCGGTGCGCAAGCTGCGCGAAGGCGTGTGGGGGATCAAGCCGCGCAACAAGGAGCAGCACTTCGCGCTCGACCTCGTGCTCAACGACGAGATCAAGTTGGTCACGCTCGTCGGCAAGGCCGGCACCGGCAAGACGTTGCTCGCGATCGCCGCCGGCTTGCAGAAGGTCACCGAGGAGCAGGTGTTCTCGAAGCTACTGGTCTCGCGGCCGATCTTTCCGCTCGGTCGCGACATCGGCTACCTGCCGGGCGACATCGAAGAGAAGCTCAACCCGTGGATGCAGCCGATCTACGACAACCTCGAGCTGCTGCTCGGTCTCAACAAGACCGACAAGAAAGACGGCCGCAGCTACGCCGAGCTCGTCGATCTCGGCTTCGTCGAGATCGAGCCGCTGACCTACATCCGCGGTCGGTCGCTGCCGAACGTCTACATGATCGTCGACGAGGCGCAGAACCTGACGCCGCACGAGGTCAAGACGATCATCACGCGCGCGGGCGAAGGCACGAAGATCATCCTGACCGGCGATCCGTATCAGATCGATCACCCGTACCTGGACTCGTCGAACAACGGCCTCACGACGGTCGCCGAGCGGTTCAAGCATGAAGCGATCGCCGGCCACGTGATCCTGACGAAGGGCGAGCGTTCGCCGCTGGCGGAGCTCGCGACCCAGATCTTGTGAAGGCCGTCGTGGTCGCGCTCGTTGTCGGCTGGGCCGCGGTCGCGTGCGCCGACACGGTCGGCTACGAGGTCAAGATCCCCGAGCGCATCGAAGTCGCGCCCGGCGCGGTGGGAGAGCTGTCGATCGAGCTCGCGATCGATCGCGGTTACTCGATCTCGAAGGACGCCGGAATCATCCTCGATGTCGCGCCGGATGGTGGGGTGGTGATCGCGAAGCACCGGCTCGGCCGCGGCGACGCGGTCGACCCCGATGCCGACTCGCCGCGGTTCAAGATCGTGGTTCACGCCGAAACCGCAGGCGACTACGCGGTCAAGGTCCACTTGCGGTTCTGGGTCTGCGGTCAGAAGACGTGCCGGCCGATCGACGTGCGCCGCAGCGTCGCGGTCACGGTCGTCGCCCCGAAGTGACTGTTGCAGCGCGATGACGCGGCCTCAATAATTCGCGAGGCGCCTCAGTTTTCTGTGCATCGATTCAATTGTTCTACCTACATCGGTCCGACCAATGTCGGTACGCGACTTGCGATGTGGGTGGTCATGATGAAATCCACCATCGTTGCGCTCGCGCTCTTGGGCTGTCACGGCGCCGGGCCCGCGACCGTCGTCGACGGAACCCCGGCGGACACGGGGATCGCGGACGGCCGACCCGACGGTGCCCCGGCTCCGAGCGGCGTCACGCCCGACTTCTTCGGCATCCACGTCAACCAATCGATCTCACCATGGCCCGACACGACGATGCCGTTCGGTGGCTATCGCAGCCACAGTAGCCAAATCATGTGGGCGAACATCAACAACGCCCCCGACACCGCCGAGGGCGTTCCCACCTACAACTGGACGAAGTTCGACGCGTGGATCGCCAAGGCCGAAGCCGGCGGGCAGGACGTGCTCTACACCGTGTACGCGACGCCGCCGTGGGCGTCATCGAACCTCGGGGCGAACGGCATGGACGGCACGGCGTGCACCTTCGATGACACGTCGAAGAAGGACTACATCGGTCCGGGCATCTGCGACGCCCCGAACGACATCGCCGCGGACGGCACCGGCACCGACCAACACTTCATCAACTTCGTCACCGCGTTGGTGACGCGGTCGTGCCTCGTCGACGTGACGAATCCCGCGAGCGGTAGTCGGTGCGACGGCGTCCAGTCCGGACGGATTCGCTACTACGAGCTATGGAACGAGCCGAACATCACGGGCGAGTGGAACGGCACGAACGCGCAGATGCTGCGGATGGCCAAGGATCTATGGACGACGGTCAAGGCGATCGATCCGACCGCGCTCGTCACGACGCCGGCGAGCACCGCGACGATCGTGAACCCACCGAACGGCAACCACTGGCTCGATCCGTACCTGCAACTCGGCGGCGGCGACTACGCCGACATCATCGCGTTTCACGGCTACGTGCTGGTCAATCAACCCGCGTGCCCGGCCCCCGACTGCATCGATCCCGAGGACGTCGACAGCGTGATCACCGCGATCGCGACCGTCGCAACCGCCGACGGGCAGGGCGGCAAGCCGCTGTTCGATACCGAAGGCAGCTGGGGCGGCGTGCAGCCGGGCAAGCCGCTACCCACCGACCCCGATCTGCAGGCGGCCTACGTCGGCCGGTTCTACCTGCTCCAGCTCGGTCGCGGCATCGCGCGGTTCTACTGGTTCGCGTGGGACATCACGACCTCGGGGTACTTCTACGATCCCGACACGCAGATGATGAACACCGCGGCTGCGACAGCCTATCAACAAGTCCACGACTGGGCGATCGGCAACACGTTCGGCGCATGTAGCGCGACCGGCACGGTTTGGACCTGCCCGATCAACGGTCCGGCGGGCTATCAAGCGCTCGCGGTGTGGGACGCGGCGCAACCGTGCAGCGCCGGCACGTGCTCGCAGACGGCGTTCACCGCGCCGGCGCCGTTCGTGCGCGCGCGAGACCTGAGCGGCGGAGCGCAGGTCATCTCCGGCGGCACCGTGCAGATCAGCGCGAAGCCGATCCTGCTCGATAACGTCGCGGTCGAGTGACGGCGTGCTACGCCTCGCGTGCGATGACCACCACCGAGACCTGGACCGCCGTCGATCAGTTCTTCGAGCAACGCTTCGTCACTCCGAACGATCGCGACCGCGTGCTCGCCACCGCGCTCGAAGAGAGCACGAAGGCCGGGCTACCCGCGATCGCCGTGTCGCCCAGCCAAGGCAAGTTGCTCGAGCTGTTCGTTCGCATGCAACACGCGATGCGCGTGCTCGAGGTCGGCACGCTCGGCGGCTACAGCGCGATCTGCATGGCCGGCGCGCTACCCGCGGGCGGGACGCTCGTCACCCTCGAGCTCGACCCGCATCACGTCGAGGTCGCGAGACGGAACGTCGCGCGCGCCGGGCTCGCAGCGGTGGTCGACATTCGCGTCGGCGCCGCGCTCGATTCGCTGGCGCAGCTGGTCGCCGCGAAGGGCGCGCCGTTCGACCTCGTGTTCATCGACGCCGACAAGCCGAACAACCCGAGCTACGTCAAGCGCGCGCTCGAGCTGGTCCGGATCGGTAGCGTGATCATCGTCGACAACGTCGTGCGCAACGGCCGCGTCGCCGATCCGAAAGATACCGATCCGCGAGTCCTCGGCAGCCGCGACTGCCTCGATCTGCTCGGCGCCGAGCCCCGGCTGCGCGCGACCGCGATTCAGACCGTCGGCAGCAAGGGCTACGACGGCTTCGCGATCGCGTACGTGGTCGCGTAGCGTATCGCCGGCGGCTCAGACGACCTAGCTCGGGGCCTAAACGTGCTATCAGGCGCGGATGGAGTTCCAGCAGCTGGGTCTGATCCCGGCGATTTCGAAGGCAGTTGCGGCACAGGGCTACGTCAACCCGACCCCGATCCAGCAAAAAGCCATCCCGCACGTGCTCGCCGGCCGCGACCTGCTCGGGCTCGCTCAAACCGGCACCGGCAAGACCGCCGCGTTCGCGTTGCCGATCTTGCAGCGGCTCGCCGAGCGGGCACCGCAGACGAACCGCCGCGCGATCCGTTGCCTCGTGCTGACGCCGACGCGCGAGCTCGCGTCGCAGATCGGCGAGAGCTTCACGGTCTACGGCGCGCATCTCCCGCTGCGCGTCACCGTGATCTTCGGCGGGGTCGGCTTCGATGCGCAGCGCCAGGCGTTGCGCAACGGCATCGACATTCTGGTCGCGACGCCCGGCCGGTTGCTCGATCTGATGGGCCAGGGCCTCGTCGATCTCAAGTCGCTCGAGATGTTCGTGCTCGACGAAGCCGATCGCATGCTCGATATGGGGTTCATCCACGACGTCAAGCGCGTGATCCAGGCGCTGCCGGCGAAGCGCCAGACCCTGTTCTTCTCGGCGACGATGCCTCCCGAGGCCCAAGAGCTCGCGGATCGCTTGCTGCACCAGCCCGAGACGGTCGCGGTCGCGCCGCCGTCGACCACGGTCGAGAAGGTCGAGCAAGAGGTGTTCTTCGTCGAGAAGGCGGACAAGCGCGCGCTGCTCGTCGACGTCATGCGCGACAAGACGATGACCCGCGTGCTCGTGTTCTCGCGGACGAAGCACGGCGCGAACAAGATCGCCGAGCATCTCGTCAAGGCGAACATCAGCGCCGAGGCGATCCACGGCAACAAGTCGCAGAGTGCACGCGAGCGCGCGCTCGCGAACTTCAAGGCCGGCAAGATCCGCGTCATGGTCGCGACCGACATCGCGGCGCGCGGCATCGACATCGACGACGTCAGCCACGTCGTCAACTTCGACGTCCCCGAGGTGCCCGAGACCTACGTCCATCGCATCGGCCGGACCGCGCGTGCCGGCGCGGCTGGCATGGCGATGACGTTCGTCGAGGCCGACGAGCGCGCCGATTGGCGCAGCATCTTGAAGCTCGTGCGCCAGGACATCCCGATCGTCGAGAACCATCCCTACGAGTCGACGCTACCGCTCAACGTCACGCCTCCGCGTCCGACGATGCAGCAGCGCAACGGTGGCCGCGGTGGCGACCGGCGCGGCGGCTTTCGCCGGCATCGCTAGGCTCGGCGCGTTCGCACACATCGCGCTACATGGCTGCGCTCGCATCGTGCGCTTGAGTCGAAGCCACGAACCGGTGCAAGCTGGGGGAAGTGCGCGCGGTAGTCATTCTCGGGCTCGTGGTCACCGCCGGTTGCGGCCGGCTCGGCTTCGATGCCGAGGGCGGCGGCGGCGGCGGGTCGAACAGTGGACCCGATGGCGGCACTGGTCCGGTCGGGCCTTACCGCACCGTCACGACGAGCGGCTCGTCGGCGTGCGCGATCGGCAGCGACGACTCGCTGTGGTGCTGGGGCGAAGATCCGGCGAGCACCACCACGTTCTTGCAACCGACGCAGATCCCCGGGGCGTGGAGCGACGTCACGCTCGCCCATTCGTGGGCGGATCACGCGTGCGGCATCCAGACCGATGGATCGCTGTGGTGCTGGGGCAGCGACGCGTACGGAATGCTCGGCGACAACGCCGCGGGCGACAGCGAGCAACCGGTCCACATCGGCAGCGCGGCGTGGACGAGCGTGAGCGCGAGCGGGATCTCGACGTGCGGCATCCAGCGCGATCAGTCGCTGTGGTGCTGGGGACAGGACACGTACGGTCAACTCGGCGACGGCCAGACCGGTGGCGAGCAAGACGTGCCGGAGCAGGTCGCCGGCAGTTGGGCCTCGGTCTCGGTCGGCGACGGCTACGCATGCGCGGTCGGAACCGACAGCTCGCTGTGGTGCTGGGGCGACGACTGGGCCGGCCAGCTCGGCAACGGGCTCAGCGAGAACAACGCGAATCGCACCCAGGTCGCGGGCAGCTGGCTCGCGGTTTCGGCCTCGAGCACCGACGATCACACCTGCGCGATCGCGACCGACCACGGCGTGTGGTGCTGGGGGAACAACGACGCCGGGGAGCTCGGCACGGGCGACACCAGTTGCCAGTACTCGCCGGTCGCGACCGGGATCCAGGCCTCGATGATCACGGTCGGCGATGAGCATAGCTGCGCCCTCGAGACCGGCGGCGCCGTGTGGTGCTGGGGACAGGCCAGTCACGGCGAGCTCGCAACGGCCTCGTCGACCGAGGCGCTCGCGCCCGCGCACGTCAGCGACGGGCAATGGGTCTCGGCGGCTGACGATCAGACGTGCATCATCGACCCGACCGGCCACGTGCAGTGCACCGGCCGCGACGACCTCGGCCAGCTCGGCGCGACAATCGCGGCGCCCGGCGAGGTCGACGTTCCGACGCGAGCCGACACGCGCACCGACTGGACCTCGATCTCCGCCGGCGGCACGCACGTGTGCGGCAGCGCGGGCGGCGCGTACTACTGCTGGGGGTTCAACAGCGAGGGCGAGCTCGGCGACGGCACGCTGTTAGACCGCCAGGCGCCGGTCGCACTCGGCGGCAGCTCGGGCATGGTCACGCTCGTCGCCGGCGAGCACGCCACGATCGGGCTCAAGGCCGACTCGACCGCCTGGTTGTGGGGAGGTGACGACGCCGCGGGGGCCGACTACGATAGCGGCGAACAGCTCGCGGGATCTGGCTGGAGCGGGCCGGCGGTCGGCGACGAGCACGCGTGCGGCCTGCAAGGCACCGCGCTGACGTGTCGCGGGGACGATTCGTACGGCCAGCTCGGCGACGGCAACACGAGCGGGACGTCGACCGGCGCCGCGGTGCCGGGCACGTGGCTCGCGGTCGCCGCGGGCGGCGATGCGACGTGCGCGCTCTCGACGACGCACGCGCTCTCGTGTTGGGGCGACGACAGCGCCGGCCAGGTCGGTAACCCGTCGGGCGGTGTGTTCGCGACCCCGCAGGCCATCGCGGTGACCCAGCCGACGTGGGTCGGCGTCGGCGGCTCGTTTGCGTGCGCGATCGACAGCGCCGGCCAGCTGTGGTGTTGGGGATCGAATTCGTGCGGCCAGCTCGGTAACGGCACGAGGAGCGACGACGCCATCGGATCGGCGCCCCCGGTCGCGGCGGGAACGCGCACGGACTGGCTCGAGGTCTCGCTCGGCGACCAGCACGCATGCGCGATCCCCAGCGATCACAGCTTGTGGTGCTGGGGCCACGGTGGCGAGGGCGCCGTCGGCAACCCTGATCTCGACGATCTCACCGAGCCGACGCAGATCGGAACGGACGCCGACTGGGCCCATGTCGCGGCTGGCGATGACTTCACGTGCGCGCTCAAGACCGACGGCACGCGCTGGTGCTTTGGCTCGAACGACAACGGCGAGCTGGGCAATGGCCTCGCGTGGAACGCCGGGTTCGTGCCGGTCCTATAACGTCGCTAGACGAACCGGTGGACGATCAGGCCGTTGCCGGACGCGGCGACCTCGGCGACGAACACGCGCAAGCGATCGACCGCCTCGGGCGGCATCGCCATGCGCGCGATCGCGATCAAGATCTTGGTGACGAGCTCGGGCGAGAAGTAGCGGCCCGACGAGCGCTCCCCGTCGTCGAACGCGGGCACCGCCGCGCCGCCGTCGACCATGAAGCTCAACGGATGGTCGCCCTCGTGCCCGCCGAGCAGCGCGTGCACGTTCGACCAGGCATTGCCGAGCGCGAGCGTGTGCGGTCGATGTACGCCGGAGATCTTCGAGCTGACATCGTCGTACTTGGGCAACGTCATGTCGGTCGCGCCGTCGAGCTCGCCGGCCGAGATCGCGAACAACGTGCAGTTCACGACCCCATCGTAGCGCTGTTAGCGCCAGTCGTGAATCGATTGGCGAAGCTCGCCGAGCCGGGCGCGGGACAGCGTGCCGACCGCGACCACGGCGAGGTTGTCGGGCGCGAAGATCTGGGTCGCGACGGCCGCGATGTCATCGATCCGGACCGTCGCCATCTGCGCGAGCCGCTCCGCCAACCCGGGCGGCGGGTAGTACAGCGCGGTGCCGCCGAACCAGCCGGCCATCGCGGAGGCGTCGTCGAGACCGGCGAGCGTCTCGTACTTGTAGCGGACGCGCGACCTTCGCGAGCTCGTCCTCGGTGATCGCACCGCGGCGCAAGCCGTCGAGCAGCCCGAGCAGCTCGCGCACGAGCGACGGCACCTTCACGTTCGCTGTCGCGCTCGTGACCTCGAGCAACGACGCGTCGGCGAGCGGCTCGATCGCGGCATGGACCGAGTACGCGAGCCCTTTCTGATCGGCGAGCGTGTAGTGCAAGCGCGTCGACATGCCGTCGTCGAGCACGCGCAGCAGCGCGATCAACGCGACGTACGCGGGATCGAGCTCGGGAATCGCGCGAAACACGATGGCGAGCGACGTCTGGGAGCCGGCATCGCGCACGTGCTGGAGCTGCGGGCCGGTCGCGGTCGGCGCGGGCGCCGGGGTGACCTCGGCGCGCGACGCCGGTCGGCAACCCGGCGAGGGCGCGCCCGGCGGCATCGACCACCGCGTTGTGATCGACCGGCCCGGCGACGCACAGCTGGGCGTTGCGCGCGCCGTAGTAGGTCGCGAAGTGGCGGCGGACGTCGGCGAGCTCGAACCGCTCGACGTTGCCGCGCGGCCCGATGATCCGCTGGCCGAGCGGGTGGTCGCCGAACACCAGGCCGCGGGCGATGTCATCCGCGTTGATCTCGACGCCTTGCTCGTCGTAGTCCTCGTTGATCTCCTCGAGGATCAGCGTTGCGCTCGAGCTCGATGTCGGCGAACCGCGGCCGGCCGACCAACTCGCCGAGCAATTCGATGCCTTTAGCGACGTATTCGGGCTCGAGCGCGAGCTGGAACAGGGTGTAGTCGCGTCCGGTCTCGGCGTGGAGCGTCGATCCGAGCTGCTCGACCGCCGTATTGAGCGCCAGCGAGGTCGGATAGCGCTCGGTGCCCCGAAACAGCATGTGCTCGACGAAGTGCGACAGGCCGTTGTCCGTCGACGATTCGAACCGGGCCCCGACTTTGATGAATAGCGCACACACCGCGGTGTGGAGGTGCGGGAGCGCCACCGTGGTCACGGCGAGGCCGTTATCGAGGGTCGTCGTGGTGACCGGGGGATCGAGGCGCAAGAGCGGTGCATAGCACGCGAATTGACCGCATCCCTCGATCGGCGGTATTTAAGCGGTCAAGGTCGATCGCCGATGCTCCTCAAGAAGATCGTGATCGCGGAGGACGACGACGCCATCGCGCACATGGTGAACATGGCGCTTGGCGATGCCGGCTTCCTGTGCCTGCGCGCGCGCGATGGCGACGAGGCGCTGAAGCTGGTCAAGGCGCACGATCCCGATGTGCTCGTGCTCGACGTGATGATGCCGCGCGTCGATGGGCTCGAGGTCGCACGCCGGTTGAAGGCCGACGTGATGTGGTCGCGCACGCCGATCCTGATGCTGACCGCGCTCGCCGGGATCGACGACCAGGTGCAGGGCCTCGAGGCCGGCGCCGACGCGTACATGGCCAAGCCGTTCGATCTGCGAGAGCTCGGCGCGCGGGTCAAGGCGCTGATCCGCTCGTCGCGGCGCGAACGCGACCGCAGCCCGACGACGAACCTGCCGGGCTCGCGCGCGATCGACGAAGAGATCGAGGGCGCGCTCAAGAGCGGCAAGCCGACGACCGTCGTCCACATCGACATCTGCTCAACTTCGACGCCTACGCCGACGCGGTCGGCATCGCGCGCTCCGAAGACATCGTCAAGAACCTCGGCGCGTGGCTGCTCGAAGCGGCGCGCTCGGCGTCCGGCGGGGGCGCGTTCGTCGGTCACATCGGCGGCTCCGATTTCATCGCGGTCGTCGCGCCCGAGCACGCCGATCCGTTCGTGACCGCGGCCGAAACCGCGTTCGAGACCAAGCGACCGTCGCTCCCCGGCGATCCCGGCACGCTCGCGCTCGTGCTCGCGATCACGCCGACCGAAGGGCTCACGCTCAACGGCGGCGCCGACGAGCTCGGCCGCCGGCTCGGCAAGGCGATGAAGCAGGCCAAGGCCGCGGGCAAGACTGGCCACGTGGTCTGGTCCGCGAAGTAGGGCACCGTGCCCGACGATCCGGACACCGATCCGGCCGTCGCGGATACCCATGCGTCCGAGCCGGACTCGGCCTCGGGCTCGGGCTCGACCACGAACAAGAAGCGGGCGGTCCATTCGGGCGACGTGCTCGGCAGGTACGAGCTCGGCGACGAAGTCGGCGAGGGCGGGATGGCGACGGTGTATCGCGCGCGCGATCGCGAGCTGCGCCGCGACGTCGCGATCAAGGTGTTGTTCCCGCACCTCGCGCGCCGCGACGAGATCGTGCGGCGGTTTCATCGCGAGGCGCGCGCCGCGGCCGGGCTCGACCACCCGAACATCTTGAGGATCTACGACGTCGGCGGCGCGCGACGACGAGCCGCCGTACATCGTGATGGAGCTGATCCGCGGGCGGTCGCTGCTCGGCGAGATCGAGCAGCGCGGCGCGGTGCTGACCGAGATCGTCGCGTGTCTCGGCGCGCTGCTCGCCGACGCGTTGACCGCCGCGCACGCGGCCGGGATCATCCACCGCGACATCAAGCCGGCGAACGTCCTGATCGCGTCCGGCGGCCGCGTGTTGCTCGCCGACTTCGGCGTCGCGCGGCTCGAGACCGAGGAGACCTCGCTCGTGACCCGGACCGGAGCGCTGCTCGGCACCCCGGCGTACATGAGCCCGGAGCAGGCGACCGGCGACACCGCGACCTCGCGCAGCGATCTGTATTCGCTCGGCGCGACGCTGTATCAGCTCGCGACCGGCGCGTTGCCCTACGGCGGCACCGCGGCGAAGGTGCTGAGCGCAGATCGCGACCGGCGCGCTCGTCGCTCCGGTCCGGCGCAAGCCCGCGGTCGGCGCCGAGCTGTCGCGCGTGATCGAGCGGCTGATGGCGAGCGAGCCGAGCGCGCGGCCGGCAAAGCGCGGACGACGTGGCGAAGGAGCTGCGCGCGATCGCGACCGCGGGCGGGTTCGGCGATCCGACCGACGAGCTCGCCGCGTACTTCGCGGATCCCGACGCGTTCTTGCGCGAGCGCACGCCGACCGTCGTCGCCGCGACGGTGACCGCCGCGACAGCAGCGATCGCTGCCGGCAAGCTGCCGCGCGCGGTCGCGCTCGCGGATCGAGCGGCGGCGCTGGCTCCCGACGATCCTGCGGTCGCCGCGCTGGTCGAGCGCGTGACCGAAGGCGGGCGTTCGACGCGGCGGCGCAAAGCGCTCGCGATCGCGGTCGGCGCGGTGCTGGTCGCGGCCGCGGGCACCGCCGGCGTCGTGATGGTGCGCGGTGGATCTCAAGCAGCGGGCGATGCGACCCAGCTCGCACTCCTTCCCGCGCGTGATTCGGCGCCGCCTCCGACCGACAGCGAGCCGATCGACGTCTACGTGCCGGCGATCGACGCGGCGATCAGCGTCGACGCGAGCGCGCACGCGGCGCGCGATGCCGGCGCGGCGCGCCGCGATGCCAAGACCGTCGTCGCGATCGATGCCGCCGTAGCGGTCGCGCCGATCGATGCCGGCGCGGTCATCGCGGTCGATGCAGCAGCACCGGCGACTGCCGCGCTCGGCAGCGTGATCGTCACGAGCGACGCGTGGTGCGACCTCGCGATCGACGGCAAGCCCGCCGGGCGGCTCAAGCGCGGCGCGCCGTACGCCGTGCCGATCGGCCATCACAAGCTGACGTGCGGGCAGAATGGTCGCCCCGGGTGGATGCGCGAGGTCGAGGTCGGCGCCGGCCAGACCGCGCGGGTCGACGGCACGCTGTTCGGCATGATCGAGGTCACGTTCGGCATCGACGCCACGATCGACGGCGCCGCGCAACCCCGCGGCACGGTGCTGAAGCTCAAGCCCGGCCGCCACGAGCTCCAGATCGGCAACAATACCGCGTGGTCCGATATCCGGTTCCCCTGCACCGTGCGGTCGTCGCCGAACGTTGATTGTTACCGCTAGCGCCGGTTTCCGGGGGTTAGCGAAAGCCTGACAGCGGTGTCGTGATCTCGGCGCCACCCGGGGCACGACGACCGATCATTCCGCCAGTTGCGCGTGGCAGGATGGTTGCAGAACTGCGCATCGTGATGACTGGAGCTCGCCTCTCGCTGCTCGCTGCCGCCGCCTTGGCCGGCGCGCCGGGTTGTTTCTACGGCGAGACGATCAACCAGCGTCCGTCGGTCTTGATCGTTCCGGAGTCGGATGCAACGGTCTATCGCGGCTCACCGGTCGTGCTCGATTCGGTCTACTCCGATCCCGACGATTCTACGTACCAGGGCGCGTTCCAATGGCGGGTGTACGCGTGCACCGACGCGACCACGCCGGATGGCTGCGATGCCGATCCGTTCTATAGCTGGTTTCTGGCGACCGCGAGCTTTACGACCCCGCCGGTACGCGCCGATCAGACGACGCCGGTGAAGGCGATGCGCGTGATCCTCCACGCCGAAGACGATCTCGGCGCCACCACGAAGCCCGATGACGTGTTGCCGATTCCGGTCAGCGACGCACCGCCGGTGGTCGGCAAGCGCGCGGTCAGCAACTACGGCTTCGTCATCGGCGCGCCGATCGAGCTCTACGCCTCGGTCAGCGATCCCGATGACGGCCCCGCGGCCGTCGGGCCGCTCGATTGGGTCGTGTTCTCGCCGCCGACCCAGCCGAGCTACACGTTCACCGACCTCGGCGTCATCCCTCAACCCGATCCGACGATGATCCAGACCGGCAAAGAGCTCACGCCGATGGGCACGGGCATGTGGAGCGTCCAGATCACCGCGACCGATCCACTCGGCGCGATGAGCGCTCCCGCCGAGATCGACATGACGGTCGTCCAGGACCAGCCGCCGTGCATCGCCGACGAATCGCCGCTCGCGCCACCCGCCGGCAGCTCGTACCCGATGACCGACCCGACGCTGTTCCAGGTCCCGGTCGTCACCGACGACCTCGACGTCTATCCGCCGGAGCCGAACGATCCGATCAAGGGCGTGACGACGTTCAGCTGGTCGATCCTGCCGCCCGGCGCGACGACGCGCCAACCACTCGACGGCATCACCGGCAACTCGGTCTCGCTCGATCCCGCGACCTACTCGCCGGGCGACATCATCGAGCTGCGCGTCGAGATCTCCGACCGAGACCCGGACCACGCGACGAGCTTGCTGCAGTGCGCCGACAGCGATCCGACGTGCTCGCTACAGTCCGACTCCTGCATCCAGCGCTTGACCTGGCGCATCGAGGCGTTATGACCGCGACCCGCTCGCTCATCGCGCTCGTCGCGCTGCTCGCCGCCTGCGGTGCGAGCGAGCTCTTCCCCGACAGCAACCCGGGCACCGACGCCACCTCGGGAGACGCGGGGTGCTCGACGTACCTCACGTTCGATCCGCAGGATCCGGTCGCCGGCCCGAGCACGAACGTGCGCGCGGTCGCGAACGCCCACGGCGCGCCCGGCGTCTTGAGCTATTCGTGGCAAGTCTCGCTCGAAGGCAACCAGGTCGATTTCACATACGCGTCAGGCGACGATTCGCAGATCAACTTCATCGCGTCGACCGCGGGCGCGTACGACGTGCAAGTCGACATCGGCGCGGGCGCGTTCTGCCCGGTCGCCGAGAGCTTCCTCGATGTCTCCGCATCCGGCGCGAACACCGCGCAATATCGCCTGCGGGTCGTCGCGCCTCCGACCCAGCCCGCGCCTCCGCAGGAGCAAGACATCGAGGTCAGCGGCGGCGCGGACTTCGCGACCGCGGTGACGCTCGACGGCGGCGTGACCGCGACCGGCCAGGTCCAGAACGGCGGCACCGGCGTGCCCGCGTTCTTGCGGTTCATGCCGACCGCGACGCCGCTTGCCGCGGTCGAGGCGTTCACCGACATCGACGGCAACTTCTCGGTGCTCGTGCTCGGGCAACCGCACGACGTGCTCGTGGTGCCGACCGTACCGGGCGTCGCGCCGCGCGTGATCCACGGCTGGATGCCGGCGAGCACGTTGCTGTCGGTCGATGCGGGCACCGCGGTGTCGGGGACGGTGAAAGATCCGAGCGGCGCGGCGCTCGCGAATGCGAAGGTCCAGCTGTCGATCGCGGGAACGCCGTCGACGTTGACCACGACCGATGCCGGCGGCAACTTCACGGTGCGCGCGGTGCCGGTCGCGGGTGCGCTCGTCGAGGTCGACGTCACGCCGCCGGCGGGCAAAGGCTTGCCGCGACTGGTCGCGACGTCGTCGGCGTTCGATCTCTCGCAGGCGATGGCGGTGAGGTACGCCGCGACGCTCGCGACCTGCGATCTCGCGGGCACGACGGTGAAGCGCGGCGCGACCAGCCTGGCGAACGCGCAAGTCGTGGTCGTCGGCCAGCTGGCGGCGATCGGAACGGTGACTGCAGGCGCGGCGGCAACCGCGTCCGGCTCCACCTCGATCGCTGCCAGCGCCGACGGCACCGGCAAGCTGCCGTCGACGCTCGTGCCGAAGGCGCCGCTGTCCGCGGTCGTGTTCGTGACGAACGACGATCTCGCAGTCGCCTCGATCGATCTGTCGACGTGCGCGACGGTCGCGATCAGCGCGCCGGCGATGATCGCCGCGACCGGCACGGTCAACGACTCGACCCAGGATGCGCTATCCGGCGTTCAGCTCGAGGCGGTGCCCGATGGTACGCTCGCGCTCGCCGGCGCGACGTCGATCGAAACGGCATCCGTCGCGGGCGGCGGATTCTCGCTCACGCTCGCGAGTGGCGGCCACTACGACGTGCACTTCGCCGATCCCGCGGGCCGCGGTGCGCCGCTCGTCGCGACCAACGTCACCGCCGCGACCGTGCCCGCCGCCGCAGTCCTGCCCGCGGCGCTTCGGGTCAGCGGGACGGTGAAGATCTCCGGCCAGCCGAACCCGGTGACCAGTGCGTCGGTCCAGATCTTGTGCGTCGGCTGCACCGGCATCGACCTCGAGCGGCCGATCGGCGAGACGGCGACCGACCAGGCGGGAAAGTTCTCGGTCGCCGTTCCCGACCCGGGCGTGATGTAGGATCGGGCGAATGGTGCGCCCGGTGCTCGTCGCGATCGCGGTGGTCGCCGTTCTCGCGTCCGCGCGCGCGGGCTCCGCCGATCCGGCGCAGACGATCGCGCTGCTGCCGCTCGACGCGGCGCCGACGCTCGAGATCTACAGCCAACCCGTCGCGAGCGAGATCGCGCGCGCGCTGACCGCGGGCGGCCTCGAGGTCGCGGTGATCGGCGACCGGGCCGCGGTGCCCGAGCGCGCGCGGCTGATCGTCGACGGCACGATCACGGCCAAAGGCGACAACGTCGGGCTCGCCGTGCGGATCCGCGACCGGATCACCGGCACCGTGCTCCAGACCGTGACCGTCGCGACGTATCAGCGCAAGGACATCGAGCGCGCGATCGAAGACTTCGCCGGCCGCGTCGTGCCGGTCGTCAAGGCCCAGCTCGTCGCGGTCAAGACGCCTACGATGCCGCGCGTCGATCGTCATGCGGTCACGATCGCGCCCGTGCCGGCGCCGCCGGGTCGGCTCGTCGCGATCATCCGCAGCGACGCGTCGTTCGCGATCCTGAAGCGAGCATTGGCCACCGCGACGACCGATCTCGCGACCGAACATCATCGAACGTACGTCGCGATCGAGGACACGCTCGAAGCGGCCGCAGCAGAACGCGCGCGCAAGGATCGCGAGCGCAGCGAGGTCGGGCTCGAGCTCGAGGTCTGGTCGTACGAAGTCGACGGCGAAGGCCTACCGACGGCGCGCGCCAAGGTCCACGCGACGTTCACCGACTGCACCGGGATCGCGTGGCAGCGCACGGTCGTGACCGATACGATCGTCGGCGAGCGCAACGGCGATCGCGACGAGCTCGCCGCTCGCACCGCGCGCGAGGTGCTGCAAGTCGTGCTGCCGCACGTCAAGCGCTTCCTCGATCCGGAGACGGCGTGTGTCCCGAAGGCGGGGCGATGAGAGCCGCGGCCGTCCTCGCGCTCGCTCTCGGCTCCGCGATCGCCTCGGCGCAACCGGCGCCAACGCAACCGGCGGGTCCGGCACCGACGCCACCGCCAGCGCCCGCACCAAGGCCGCCTCCGGCCTTCGGCCCGGTGGATCCGCCGACCGCGTTGCGCGCGGCGAATGCCGCAGCCGCGGCGGGCGATTGGGCGCGAGTCGCAGCGCTCGTCGATCCGTTGATGCTGCGCCAGCTGACGCGCGCCGACAGCGCCGAAGCCCATCGCCTCGCCGGGCTCGCCGCGTTCTT
Organism: uncultured delta proteobacterium; assembly: GCA_963848295.1. GTDB lineage: Bacteria > Myxococcota_A > Polyangia > Haliangiales > Haliangiaceae > JABFXX01. The sequence goes on from CAWKDB010000010.1 coordinate 4,291,887, forward strand.
CCAGCAGCGGATGAGCGATGCCGAGCGCCACTTCTTCGCGTACCTGCTGCTCGACCTCGACGGTCGGCTCGATCCCGCGCTGTACCCACCCGAGGTCGTGTCGTTCTTCGAAGACGTTCGCGCGCGTCATGCCGCCGAGCTCCGCGCCCGCCGGCCGCAAGCGAAGCGCTACGCCATCCTGAATATCTTCCCGGTCGCCGCGCAGCTCCAGAACGGCGAGCGCACGAAGGCCGCGATCATCGGTGGTGCGCTCGCCGCGTTCGCGATCGCCGACGTCGCGAGCTACTACGTGCTCCGGTCGTGGTGCACGAACGTCAGTGGCCCGAACGGCACGAGCGTCACGTGCGACGACACGCACAACCGCGATCGCGCCGCGAAAGATCTCGAAGCGGTCAACGCGGCAGCGCTTGTCGGCCTCGTACTCACCTACGCCTACGGCGTGTACGACGGCGTGTCGGTCTATCGCAGACACACGCGAGAGCAACAGGTCCAACCATTCGTCTCTCCAAGCGGCGTCGTCGGGATCTCCGGCCATTTCTAGGCTGAGCCCGAGAAATGGGGTGTGGGGCCCATGGGCTGTCCACCACGCGACCTCGAGGCGATCGTCAACTGTCGCTCGTGGCCTGCGGTGTAGAGGCCGCTTTCCGTTGAGATCGGCTCAGTGCTTTGGATATGATTCACTTTGAGTGAGGCAGCCGGTCCCCTTCGGGAAGTATCTGCTGCTCGACCGAATCAGCGTCGGCGGCATGGCGGAGGTCTTCAAGGCCAAGAGCTATGGCGTTGAAGGCTTCGAGAAGATCATCGCGATCAAGCGGATCTTGCCCACGATGGGCGAGGACCGCGACTTCATCAAGATGTTCATCGATGAAGCGAAGATCGCGGGTCAGCTCGCGCACGCGAACATCTGTCAGATCTTCGAGCTCGGTCGGATCGACGGCTCGCACTTCATCGCGATGGAGTTCATCTGGGGCAAGGACCTGCTCCAGATCCAGAACCGGCTGCGCAAGCTCAAGCAGGGCATGCCGGTCGCGACCGCCGCGTTCGTGCTCGCGAAGGTGCTCGAGGGTCTCGACTACGCGCACCGCAAGCGCGATCCGCTCGGCCGTCCGCTCGAGATCGTGCACCGCGACTGCTCGCCGCAGAACGTGCTCGTATCGTACGAAGGCGAAGTCAAGGTCATCGACTTCGGCATCGCCAAGGCGACGTCGCGCAACTCGCGCACGATGGCCGGCGTGCTCAAAGGCAAGTTCGGCTACATGTCGCCGGAGCAGGTCCGCGGCCTGCCGCTCGATCGCCGCAGCGACATCTTCGCGCTCGGCACGATGTTGTTCGAGTGTCTGACCGGCGAGCGGCTGTTCGCGGGCGAAACCGATTTCTCGACGCTCGAGAAGGTGCGCAACGTCGACATCCAATCGCCGCGCACGATCAACCCGGACATCCCGGTCGAGGTCGAGCGCATCATCATGAAGGCGCTGTCGAAGGACGTCGACGAGCGCTACCAGTGGTGCAGCGAGATGCTCGCCGATCTCCAGCAGTACCTGATGGGCGAGGACGTCGTGTTCACGGCGAAGTCGCTGTCGGGCTGGCTCAAGGATGTGTTCTCGACCGAGATCGAGCGCGAGCGCGCGCTGCTCGAGCAGTACAAGCGCGTCGGTCGCGATGGCTTGATCGCGGGCTTGCCGTCGGCGGAGGCCAAGCTCGATGTCGTCGAGCACCTCGGCGCGGCGGGCATGCCGGAAGGCGATGCGACGACGCTGGGTGGTCCGAACTTCGACGACATCGAGCAAGCGACCAATTCTTCGCCCGAGGTCGGTCCGGCGCCGGGCTCGCCGGCTGCGCTCGGTCGAATCGGCGACGAAGGCGACTTCGGCGAGGAGCTCCCGACCGAGATCTTCGGCGAGGCCCACGACAGCGCTCCGACGTTCCAGCCCGAGCGCGCACCGTCGCCGCGCGGCCAGCCACCAACGACGAGGCCGCCGAGGCCACCGCCGGCTCGGCCGATCACCGCGCCGCGTCCAGATCCGATTCCGCCACGTGCGCCGGCCGGCTCGGTGCCGATGAGCGCGCCGCAGCAATCGCAACCGATGCCGCAGCAGCTGCACTCGCCCCCGCAACCGATGCAACAGCCGGCGCCGATCGGCATGGGCTCGCAGCCTGGCCCGTACAATGCTCAGGGCACGTTTCAGCCGCACGTCGCCGCGCCGCAGTCATCGCCGCCGAGCGGCTATGCGGTCCAGAGCTACGTCTCGAATCCTTCGGCGCAGTTCGCGGCGCAGCAGCCGCAGTACGCGCAGTATCCTCAGAACCAGGTCCCGTCATCGCTCGCGACACCGCCGCCGCTCGTCGGAGTCGGGCTCAACCCAGCGTCGAATCGCACCGTGCTCGGGATGTCGGCGCCGATGGCGGCGCAGCCGAATCCGTACAACAACGGCTATGCCCAGCCACAACAACCGCAGCAGTACGCTGGCTACGCGGGCTATGCGCAGCAGGGCTATTCACCGCAAGGTCAGCCGCAGCAGGGCTACGGCATGCCGTACCAAGGCGGCCCCGCCTCGCCGGTCGACTCGCAAGCACAACCGGCGGTCGCGACCCCGCGCAAGTCGACGCTCGCGCGTGATATCGGCATCGGCGTGGCGATCGCGGCGCTGCTGCTCGTCGGCTTCCTCGCGCTCAAGCTGTTCGTGCTCGATGCCGACAGCCCGCCAGCCGCCACCGGGGCGCCACTCGCGACGGTCGAGATCGGGCTGCCGAACGGCGTCACCGCCGAGATGTACGTCGACGGCGTCAAGACGCTCGCCGCCGTCACCGACAAGGCCATGGTCCCGGTCACCGCGGGGGTGCGCAAGATCAAGTTGCTCGGCCCCGATGGCAAGTCGTGCGAGCAATCGCTCAAGCTCGAGCCCGGCAAGACCGCGGCATTTCCGTGCACCGGCCTCGCACCTCCAGCGGAACCCGCGACCGGCAGCGCGACGCCTGCGGCCGGCAGCGGCAGCGCAACGCCAGCGAGCACCGGCTCCGGCTCGGCGACCGCGGAAGCGACGAAGCCGGCCGATGCGGCGGCGCCGACGGCCGGTAGCGGCAGCGCGGCGCCAGCGGGCTCCGGCTCGTCGACCGTGGAAGCAGCGAAGCCGGTCGACACGAAGCCGGCTGACACCAAGCCGGCCGACACCAAGCCAGCCGACCACGCGATGCCCGCTGCTGCCGCGAAGCCGATGACTACGACGGTCCAACATGCTTCGTCATCGGTCGCGTCGACCGTGCACCACGACGAGGTCCGACCGGCCAGGCCTGCGGACGTGGCAAAGCCCGCCGACGTGCCGGCCGATTCGAGCGCGAAGGGCTACCTCCAAGTGTTCTCGAAGCCGTCTGCGAAGATCCTGATCGACGGCAAGGATTCCGGCCTGTCGACACCGATCGCCGGCCGCGCGCTCTCGCTGCCAGTCGGCAAGCACAAGGTCAGCTTCGTGCTCGGCGAAGACAGCTACACCTATCCGGTCACGGTCGAAGCGGGTCAGACCGCCACGTTATCGCGCAACCTCGAATAGCCGGTCCCGACGCCGATCGATCGGCCCTCGGGCCTACTTCGCTTCGTGCTGCTCGAGCTCGCGCAGCTTGGTCTCGAGCTCTTCGATCCGATCGGCGAGCGACTTGACGTCCTTGTTGACGCTCGCCCACGGCGAGATCGTCTGCGAGATGCCCTCGATCGCGCCGCGGATCTTGCCGTCGACCTGCTTCTGCCACTCGTCGAGCCGACCCTTCGAGTGGTCGACCCACTCGCGCAGCGCCGCGACGCTCCGCCGCTTCTGGGCGGCTTCTTCGAGCACGGGATCGGGGTTCGTCGGCTCGGGCTCGGGCTCGGGCTCGTCGCCTTTGCGCTTGCCCGGCAAGATGCTCTGGACGCGGCGTTGCGCCTCCGCGAACCATTCGCCACCGCTCTGGATGATGTTGCGCATCGCGGCGAGCGGCAGGAAGCTGCGCTGCTTCTTTTCTTCTTCGAAGATGATCTGAGCGAGCGTGACCGTCGTCAGGTCTTCCTTGGTCTTGTTATCGACGATCTTGACGTCGTCCCCGGCGCGGATCATTTCGCTGATCTGATCGAGCGTCACGTACCGGCTGTGCTCGGTGTCGTAGAGCTTGCGGTTCGCGTAGCGCTTGATGATCCGAGTTTCCGGCATGGCGCTCCTCAATGATTCCAACGTTATCACGCACCGCGCCATGGCCTCAACGTGCCAGAATCTTCGTCGTGGGGCCGGACTTCATCCTCGCGCGCCTCAAGGCGATTCGCGAACCCCGGATGCGAGTGCTCGCGCTTATCGAAGCGCTCGGCGAGGGCGAGCCGACGGTGTGGGCCGAAGCCCTCGCGGCGATCGTCGCGCGCGCCCGGATCGACGCCGATCCCGATGCGGTCGAGGCGCTCGAGACGATCACTCACGCGGCTGCCGATCCGCTGGTGCGCCACGAGCTTCGCCAGCAGCTCTACGTCGCGGCGACCGAGCGCGGGCTCCCGGCGATCGCGCGGCTGTTCCTCACCGTATCGCCGAGGGCCGAATTGCCGGCGAAGCTCAAGAAGCAGCTCGGGCCCGAGCGCGCGTTGCGGCCCACCGATCGGCCGCTCACGCTCGGCGAGCGCAAGTCGCTCGCGCGCACCCATCGCCGCGATCAGCTGATGTTGCTGATCCGCGATCCGCATCCGGCGGTGGTCGCGATCCTGCTCGACAACCCGCACGTGACCGAGGCCGACATCGTCAGGATCGCCTCGACGCGGCCGGCCGTACCCGAGTCGCTCGCGGCGATCGCGGCAAACGCACGCTGGTCGGTTCGCCACGCGGTGAAGCGCGCGCTCGTGCTCAATCCGGCGACTCCTCTCGCCGACGCGATTCGCGTCGCCACGACGTTGCGCGCGGGCGAGCTCGCCGAGATGGTCGACGATGCCTCGCTACCGGAGCCGCTGCGCCAACATGCGGCCGACATCTTGGCCGACGCTAGTCGCCGGCCGCGCGCCTGAGCACCGAAGTGCCCCACAGATCGATCGGTATTCGGCGTCGCTCGCGAGTTAGCATCGGAGGCACATGCAGCGCATAACCCTAGTTGTCGGTGCGACGCTCGCCGCCTGTGGCGGCGGCGGCAGCAGCGACGCCGGAAAACCGATCGATGTTCTGGGCACCAGCATCGCTGTGGTCAGCTGCACCGGCAGCTCGCCCAACCGCACGATCTCGACCGATGACGACGATATGACCTACTCGCCGTCTGCGGTGACGATCCAGCCGGGCGAGATCGTCAAGTTCACGATGTCGAGCACGCACAACGTGACGCCAAACGCGACCGGCAGCGATCCAGCGATCGTCGTCCCATTCGGCGGGACGGTATGCATCACGTTCCCGAAGACCGGAACCTTCGGCTTCCACTGCTCGGCGCACAACTTCCAAGGCACCGTCACGGTGCAGTAGGCGGCTGCGCCGGAGCGCGTTACTCCGCGGCTGCAGCGTCTTTTTCGGCGACTTCTTACGGCGAACGACGACTTCTTCCCACTCCTCGTCGTCGTCCTCATCGGCGGCGTCGAGCTCTTTGGCGGCCTTGCCACCAGCGATGGCCTTGCCGCCTTTCTTGACCTCGATTTCGTCGTCGCCGGCCGACGCTCGCTTGAAGTTCTTGATACTGCGGCCAAGCGCGTCGCCGATGCTCGGCAGCTTGTTAGCGCCGAACACGATCAACACGATGACTAGAATGACGAGGAGCTCGGGCAACCCGGGCATGGGGTTTCTCCTTAATGACTTCGAGCACTTTAGCATCGATTTGCGGCCAGGCGCGGCCTTACCGTCGAAACGCCGCCTGAAAACTTGGTGAAATCGACGGCTCGCGCCATCTTCGCCCTCATGCGCGTCGATCGAACCGCACTGCCCTTCGGCAGTGGGTCCGTGCATGCCGGCCTCGTTCTGGTGTGCGTGGCGCTATGCACCACCGCCGCCTACGCCGATCCTGCGATTCATGCAGGGCCTCAGCCGGCGCCACCGGTCCATGTGGCCGATCCCTCGCTGCCGCAGCAGCTCGATGGCCGCGGCGCCGTGCGAGGCTGTCCGGTTGGTGAGACCTGCGTCCGGCCCTCCGATGCGTTGCGCGAGGTCGAGCTCGAGATGTTTCCACGGCCCGGCGCCGATCCTTGGATCGACGAACGGACCGCGCCGGGCAGTCGGCTCGAGTCGCGCCCCGCGCGCAAGATCACCAAGCCGTCCGAGCTGCGCCCCGATGCGCCGTGGCTCGATCAGCTCGCGATGCCCGATCTACCGGTGACCTGGACGCAGCGGCTCGCCGACTACCTCGTGTTCTACAAAGACGATCCGCGCGGTCACGCGATCATGCAGAGCTGGCTCGAAGCGCAGGGCCGCTATCGCGACATGATCGTGCACCACCTGCACGACGCGCATCTTCCGGAGGACTTGCTGTACGACTCGATGATCGAGTCGTCGTACGACCCGGGCGATTCTTCGTCCGCGGGCGCGCTCGGGATCTGGCAGTTCATGCCCGAGGGCGGGCGGATCTACGGGCTGCGCGAAGATCGCTGGGTCGACGAGCGGCGCGATCCGCTGCGCTCGACGATCGCGGTGGTCGACTACTGGAAGGATCTCTATCAACGGTTCGGCGACTGGCAGCTCGCGCTCGCCGCGTTCAACGTCGGCTACGGCGCGATGTTGCATTCGATCGCGCGCTACAACACGAACGACTACTACCAGCTGTGCCAGCTCGAGAACGCGCTGCCGTGGGAGACGTGCCTGTACACGCCGAAGGTGCTCGCGGCGGCGATCGTCGGCCACAACCGCAAGCTGTTCGGCTTCGATCAGGTCGTGGAGTCGCCGCCCGAAACGTGGGACGAGGTCGTGGTGCCGACGTCGGTGTCGCTCGCCGTGATCGCCCGCGCAGCGGGCGCGAGCGAAGCGGATGTCAAACGGCTCAACCCGCAGCTGCGCCACGGCCGGACCCCACCGGGCGAGGCCGGCTATGTCGTCCGCGTTCCCGCCGGTGCGAAGGCGGAGTTTCAGCGCAAGCTCGTCGAGCTCGAGAGCGAGTGGAACGGCTACGACGCGTACGTGCTCGGGCACGGCGAGCGGTTCGAGGATGTCGCGACGACGTACGGGATCTCGACCGCGCAGCTGCGCAAGCTCAACGACGTCGCGCGCGACGCCGAGGTCGATGGCGGCACGGTGCTCGTCGTGCCGCGGATCACCGCCGAGGCTCGCGACAAGAACCGCGCGAAGGCAAACGCGAAGTTGCTCGGCTCGGGCGTCGATCAGAAAGACGGCGAGCGGCTGATCGTCGCGGTGCCGGACAAAGACGCGCACGTCGCGGGCAAGCGCCGCGTGTTCTATCGCGTCGTCGCCGGCGACACGCTCGCGGGCATCGCGAAGGCGTTCGACACGAGCGGCCGCGAGCTCGTCGAGTGGAACGCGATCGATCCCGACGCGAAGCTCCACCCGCGCATGGTGCTCGCGCTCTGGGTCGCGCCGGACTTCGATCCGGCCGCGCACCACTGCGACTTGCTCGACGACGACCAAGTCATCGTCGTCACCCGCGGCTCGGTGGAGCACCTCGATCTCGCAGAGCAGCGAACCGGTCGGGTCCGCACCGAGTACGTCGCCAAGGGCAAAGAGAAGCTCGCCGACGTCGCGAAGCAGTTCGGGATGGGCTCGCACGACCTCGCGCGGATCAACCAGATCTCGTACGACACCGTGCTCGACAAGGGCCAGACGATCGTCGTGTACCAGGTCGCCGATCCGAAGCGCTCGGCACGCGCCAGCGAGCAGTGGAAGAAGACCCCGCGCGCTCGTCGCGGGAAAGTCGCCGCAGTGCCGGCAGGCCCGGTGACGCGCCCGGCGGATGTCGAGTAGGATCGACCGATGTCGAGACTGACCCTGCTTGCAATCGTCTTCGCCGCGTGTGGTGGTGGCGGCGCCGCCGCGATCGATGCTCCGCCGCAGGTCTCCACGCTCGTCGATGTCGACTGCACCTCGATCGCGCCGACCGCGACGATCACGACGAACGACGCGACGATGACCTACGCGGGCAGCCCCGCGACGATCAACATGGGTCAGGTCGTCCAGTTCACGACGTCGGCGAACCACGACGTCACCCCGAACACGACCGGCAGCGATCCGAAGCTCAGCGTCGATTTCTCGACGACGAAGTGCAAGATGTTCACGTCGACCGGCACGTACGGCTTCCATTGTTCGGTCCACGGCTTCACCGGCAGCGTCACCGTTCAGTAGGCCTACCTCTTGCGCGCGACGAACCGTTGGAGCTTCGCGCGATTCTCGCCCCAGTCCGGCACACCGTCGACGATCTCGTCGCGCACGATGTCCCAACCGCCGGCGAACTGCTTCGCGAGCGCGCCCGGCGCCGGGGCGCCATTGTCGTCGCCGTCGGCGGGATCGGGCGCGAAGTACTCGTAGATCACGAGCCCGCCGCGCTTCACCGAGCGCTGGATATCTGCGATCCGCTTCTGTGCCGAAGGTGCGTAGATCAGCGTGACGAGATCCCATCGGTCGATGCCGAAGTCGAACGTGCCGATGTCGCCGTCGATCAAGTCGAGCGCGAGTGAGCGCGCTCGCGCCTGGGCGCGCGCTTGGCCGAGCGCCTCGTCCGAGACGTCGATGCCGGTGACGTTCCAGCCGTGTGCCGCGAGGTACAACGCGTTGCGGCCCTGGCCTGTCGCGACGTCGAGAGCGGCGCCAGGGGGAGCTCGTGCTCGGCGGTCGACACGAGCAGGCGATTGGGCTCGTGGTCGAACCCGACCCCGTTGTGAAAGATCTGATTCCACTCCGCACTCGCCGGCGGCGCACCGGCGATCTTCCAGCTCCAGTACACGAGCTTCCACGAGCCGGCTTCGCGCGCCCATCCAAGCGTGTACCAGCCGTCGTAGATGACGCCGCCGCCGTGGACCTCGTTTCCCGCGTTTTGCTCGCGCGCCTTGCCGATGAACGTCGCCGAGCTCTCTCCGATGAACGTGCGTTCGTCGCTCCACGTCCGACTCGCAATCTGCGATGGCCCGGGCTTGCGCTTCGCGAGCCGCGCGAGCTCGTCGTCGCGGTCGCGGATCTCGGTCTCGTAGTGGACGAAGCCACGGCCGAGGATCGGGCGGACGGTCGCGAGCTCGCCGCGGTCGAACGCCTCGAGCACCGCATGGCTGTTGGCAACGAGCGTCTTCGCTGGCGGCGCTCCGGTCGCACAGCCACTCGCGATCGCGCTGATCAAGATGCCTCGCACCCCGGGTCTACCGGGCGCACGCACTCTGTATTCCGGCGCGACGACGTCCGCGGTCAAGCGCGCGAGCGGACGATGCGTTCGACCATCGCGGCGACGCCGAGCGCGCCCGAGATGATCGCGACCGGCGGCGCGACCGCGGGCGCGAGCGCGATGACGCCGAGCCCGATCAGCTCGACAACCGTCGCGGTCTTGCCGAGCCGAGACGCGCGCAGCCGGCCGAGCCGCGCTCGGAACGCGGGCGACATGCCGTAGGCGATCGCGAGCGGGAGTTGCAACAGCTCGCGCGCGGCGAGGAGCGCGAGCCACGGTGCCAGGTCCGGGGCGTGGGCGACGAACACGCCGATCGCGCTCGCGACGAACAGCTTGTCGGCCAGCGGATCGAGCCAGTCACCGGGCGATGGCGCATCGAGGGCGACCCCCGCGCGACGGCGAGCGCGCCGCGCGACCTTGCCATCGAGCGCGTCGGTCAGCGCGGCGAGTGCGACGATCGCCGCGATCGACCACGGTGTTCGATACGCGAACCACAGCGCGGCGGCGAGCGGAAGGCGAGCCAGGGTCAACGCGTGGGCGAACCACAAAGCTAGAAGTCGAAGCCGGCGGACATCGCGAGTGTGCGCTGCGCCTTCGCGCCGTCCTTCGAATCGCAGTTCGTCGTGTCGATCCCGGGCGTGCACATCGTGCTCGTGCCGGTGCGGTCGTCGACCGACGTGCCGGCGAGTGCGAACTGCGCTTCGATCGTCAGCTGAAACACGTAGTACTGGAACTTCGCGCCGACGAAGAACCGCTGGCGCAAGATGTTCGCTTGGTCCTTGAACACGAAGTTGTTGAGCGCGGCGTTCGCGTTGCCAGGCGATTGCGGGTCTTCGTTTTGGGTCGGATCGACGACGTCGGAGCGCGGGATGATGAACAGCACGTTCCAACCCGCATAGGGATCGAACCGCCAGGTGCCGCCGACGCCGACGTGCTTCGACACGTCGATATCGAACGACGCGACCGTCAGATCGAGGTCGCGCTGGTTCATCATCCGCGACACCGAGCCGCGCGCCGAGACGCTCGGGATCGGGAGGTCGTGATAGCCCTCGTTCAGGCCGATCTTCGTGTAGAGCTGGCCGGTCCAGATGTGCGAGTCGATCAGGTGGGTCGCGCCGGCGCCGACCTCGAACGACGGCACCGGGAACCACAGGCCCTTGCGCACGAAGAAGCCCGCGGTGCGCAGCATGCCAGGGCCGTTGACGCCGCCGGTCGTGCTGTTCGGATCGGAGCTGCCCTCGAGCACGCGCCAGTACGGCGCCGATTGATCGATCGTCGTCTCGCTGAGATCGGCGGTGAACTGAAAGCCCGAGAACCCGAGCGTGTCGGCGGGCGTCATCAGGTGCGGCGCGAGCACGACGCCGAGCTGCGACGCGAGCTCGCGGAACTCGAGGTTGTCGCCGATGTACGACGTCATCCCGTTCGCCGTGACCTTGGTAGCGAGCCGCGACAGCACGATGTCGTTGCTGTCCGCCGCCGCGATGTTCGCGACGAGACTTACGCCTAGCGCCATCGCCAGCGCGTGTGCGCGTCGTCGCATCGCCGTTAGCGTAGGCCCCGTCGCTGGCGGGTGTCAATCGTTGGAGAACACGAGCGGGTACGTGACGTCGATCCGGTCGCCCTCGGCGAGCGGCGGCAGCTCGAGCTGCTGGAGCGTGTCGCGCAAGCAGCTATCGAGCTCGTCGGGCAGCGCCTTGTCGGCGACGTCGTCGTGCAGCTGGTCGGCATCGATCAGCGTGCCGATGTCGGGATCGCCGGTCAACCGGAGGTGGGCCGCGACTTCCAGGTGACTGTTCGCCAGCTTCGGCAGCGCCTTCGTGTAGCACTCGGCGAGCAGTGGCAAGGCCTCGCGCATCGCGTCGCGCAGCGGGGTCACGATCGTCTGCGCGTCCGCGGTCGGCAGCGTGGGCTTCGCGCTCGACGGCGCGGGCGGCGAGGGCGCGGGGTCTGCTGCCGGCGCGGGAGCTGCGGCGTGGCGCGCTTTCGTCGCAGCGGCGATCGCGCTCGCGACTTCCCGCCGTTCGTCGGCGGTCGCTAGCCGGGTGACGTGACGCAGTGGATGCGGGACCTGCTTGGCCGGCGGTGGCTCGCTGCCCGGCGCGTTCGCGATGTCGGCGCGCGCGCTCGAACGCTGCGCGAGGTAGACGAGCACTGCGAGCGCGACCAGCGCCGCGATCACGCCACCGATCACGAGCCGCTTCATGCGGGCGAGACAACGCGCGTGGTCATCGGGTTGCATGTTATTACACGTCCGGCCATGGCCGAACACGCCACGATCCTCGTCGACGACACCGGGCCGGTCGCGCGGATCACGCTGAACCGCCCGGACAAGCGCAACCCGATCGGGCCCGGCACCTGCGGCGAGCTGGTCGCGGCCTTTGCTGCGATCAAGGCGAACGTCATCGTGTTGACCGGCGCGGGGCCCGTGTTCTCGGCCGGCGGCGATCTCTCGGCGATGCAGCAACCTGCCGCCAGATCCGCGAGCTTGGTCGAGCTGTTCACGACGATGCACGCGCTCGGCAAGCCGATCATCGCGATGGTCAACGGCCCGGCGCTCGCGGGCGGGCTCGGGCTGATGGTCGCGTGCGATCTCGTGATCGCGGCCGACACCGCGAGCTTCGGCACGACCGAGATCAAGGTCGGGCTGTGGCCGATGATGATCACCGCGGAGCTGACGCGCTCGGTCGGGCGCAAGAAGACGCTCGACATGATGTTGACCGGACGCAAGCTCGACGCCGCCGAGGCGCTCGCCTCGGGCCTCGTCAATCGCGTCGTGCCGGCCGCGAACCTCGAAGCCGAGACGATGCAGCTCGCGAACGAGCTCGCCGCCCGCAGCCCGGCGGCGCTCGCGCTCGGCTTGCGCGCGTTCTATCGCTCGCAGGACATGGAGCACGAGCCACAGCTGCGATTCCTCGAGGCGGAGCTCGGCCGCGTGCTCGCGCTCGAAGATGCCGCCGAGGGCATCGCGGCGTTCCTTGGCAAGCGCGATCCGGTGTGGAAAGGTCGTTGAGTGCACGTCGTCGGCATCGATCACGTCCAGCTCGCGATGCCGCCGGGCGGCGAAGCCGAAGCGCGCCGGTTCTACGGCGAAGTGCTCGGGTTCGTCGAAGTCGCCAAGCCCGAGGCGATGCGCGCGCGGGGTGGCTTGTGGTTTCAGGCGGGGCCGGTCGGCATTCATCTCGGGCTCGAGCCCGACATGCGCCCGTCGCTGAAGGCGCACCCGGGGTTGCTCGTCCGCGATCTCGCCGACGTCGTCGCGCAGCTCACCACCGCCGGTTGTGCGTGGAAGCCCGACGATGGCCAGCCGGGCGTCGCACGCGGCCATACGCTCGACCCGTTCGGCAACCGCATCGAGCTGATCGACGCACCGTAGTCCGATGTAGGCGGCGCTCCCCGGAATCTCTCGGTACCGCGCGGTCTCGGGCGCGGTCGCGACCCGGGCAGTCGAGGTACCGCCCCGCGACGAGGAATCGCCAGGTTAGCAGTCGGCAAGCAAGTTGCTCTAGTCAAGGTCACCCCGCCAACCTAACTCGGTGGGAGAGGAGCTTTCGCCATGCGTCTCGCACTCATCGCCTTACTCGGTTCGTCGCTCGTTACGGGTTGCATCAAGAAGGACGACGGCGACGAGGATAGCGCCGCGAGCGCGGTCGACTCGTCCGACGGCGTGTCCGCTGAGGGCAACACGATGATGGCGGCGATCGATGGATCGGACATGACGTCGCTCGGCGCGGTGACCTCGGAGCAAGTGACCGCGGCGATCGTCGCGAACGTCGCGTTGCGCTGGACGCCGAGCACGTGTGCGACCGTCACCAGCTCGGGCGATGACATCGCGATCAAATACAACGACTGCACAGGCCCGCGCGGCCTCGTCCACGTCACCGGCGAGCTCGATCTCGCGGTCTCGGTCTCGCTCGCAGGTGTGATCACCGTGCACGGCACCGCGACGGACCTCCAGGTCAACAACGCGGTGCTGACGATCGATGCCGATGCGACCTACGCGGTGAGCGGCACCGACCACACGCTGACCGTGATGACGACGGGATCGGGCACCGGGCCGCGCGGCACCGCGATCGATCACGACGGCAACTACACGGTCACGTGGGACACGACCTCGCAGTGCGGTTCGATCGACGGCACGTGGTCGACCGAGATCGGCTCGGCCGATCGCGGCAATGACGTGAACCTATCGAAGTGCGTGGGCTCGTGCCCGACCGGCACGCTGACCCACAACTTCCTCGCGGGGGCATCGTTGACCGTCACGTTCGACGGCAGCGACGTCGCGACCTGGTCGGCCTCGACCGGCGCGAGTGGCTCGGTCACGTTGACTTGTAATTAGCTCTGATTGCACGGCGGTGAAACGCGCCCGCTCGGGCGCGTTTGGCGTTTCGGGTGACGCGCACACCCCGCTAGTGCGCGCCGCACGCGTTCGCGTCGCCGAGCTCGCAGGCGTGCTTGCACGCGGCCTCGGTGTCGGCGTCGTGGGTCTCGACGAGCGCCTTGCACAGCGCGCTCTGCGCCTCGGCCCAGTCGGGATCGATCTCGAGCGCGTGGCGCAAGCTGACGATCGCATCGCTCGCCGGTTGCCTCGCCGCGCGTTGCAGCCAGCCGCGCGCGGTCGTCGGCGATCCGGACGGCACGTTCGGGAGCTCGACCACCGCGTCGTGCTTGTCGAACGCGTTCACCACGTGGCCGAACAGTGAGAACCCCTGGCGGACCAGCTCGCGGTCCTGCGCGCGCTCGAACGCGGCCTTGTCTTGCTCGGTCGCGCTCGGAGGCGCGTACGTGCCGCGGTCGGCCCATGGATCGGGCGCGGTGCCGGGCATCGCGGCAAAGGCGATCGCCGCGCCGGCGAGACAGCCGACGATCGCGATCGCGAGCCACTTCCACCGCGGGCTGCGCGCCGGCAGGCCGGTCGCCGGCATCGCGATCGCGCCGGGCCGCGCGGTGGCCGCTTCGGCGTACGCGACGAGCTCGAGCATGCGCGGGTGCTCCGGCGCGTAGGCCAGCCCGCGATCGCAGTAGGCGAGGGCGACGAACGGCTTGGCCGCGGCGAGCGCATCGCACGCGAGCCGATCGAGGCGGCGAATCCGAAATGGCGCGACGCGCGCTTGGTAGCCGACGGGATCGGCGACGGCCGCGGCACGCTCGGTCGTGACGTCGTCGGTCCAATCGATCAGTTGCGTGATCGCCGCGTCGAGCGCGGCGGCGGTCGGGCGCTTGCTCGGATCGAGTGCGAGACAGCTCGCCACGACGTCGGCGAGCTCGGCGCCACACCGGCGATCGGCGGCGTCGAGTCGAGAGCACGTCGCGAGCAACACCGCGGCGGCTTCCTCGCTCGGCCGCGCGCGCTGAAACGGCCGTTTCCCGGCGATCCACTCGTAGAGGATCACGCCGAGCGCCCAGATATCAGCGGCGGCGTCGACGGTGCGACCTTCGATCTGCTCCGGCGCCATGTAGCCGACCGAGCCGACCGTCGTGCCGGTATCGGTGTGATGCGTCATGCCGTCGCTCCACGCGAGGCCGAGATCGATCACGGTGATCACGCCATCGGGCGACGCGATCGCGTTCTCCGGCTTGAGATCGCGATGGACATAGCCGGCGGCGTGCAGCGCGGCGGTCGCGGCGACGATCGGTTGCAACAACAGGATCGCGGCCTCCGGGCACAACGCTCGCCCCGCGCACAGCGCGCGCAAGTTCGTGCCGGCGAGGAGCGGCAACACGAGGTACGGACCGAGCTCGGCGTCGAAGCCGTGATCGACGAGCACTACCAGGTTTGGATGAGCGATCTGACCGAGCGCGGCGATCTCGCGATCG
The DNA here is from genome assembly GCA_963848295.1 of uncultured delta proteobacterium. GTDB lineage: Bacteria > Myxococcota_A > Polyangia > Haliangiales > Haliangiaceae > JABFXX01. The sequence continues at coordinate 4,306,986 of CAWKDB010000010.1, forward strand.
AAGCGCGCATGCGCCGCGTCATCGATGTCGATCGCGGGCGCGAGGACCTTGACCGCGACCGCGCCGGCCGGCCCGATCGCGCGAAAGACCTGCCCGCTGCCCCCCTCGCCGATCCGCTCTTGGAGCTGATATGGACCCAGCGCGATCGATGCGGGCTTGTGCACGGCTCGCAGCGGTTATCGTCTGCGCCGGCCACGCCTGCAAGCCCCGAAATCGTGCCGTCCGGTCCGGCGGTTACCGGGCGGCCCGCGCGGCCGAGGCGATCGCCGAGAGTCCGCCCTGACCGCGCGTCTTGGCGCCCGCGACCGCCCCGCCGATGCCGGCGACGATCGTCTCGAGGAACACGATCGCGGCGATGAATAACCCCAGGGTGTGGCCCATCTGCGCCCCGGCCTCCGAAAGTTGCGCGTGGGCGGCGCCGCCCGAGACCGCGTCGCCCATCACCGTCGTCGCGGTCTTCGTGACGCTCGCGATCAGCACGTAATAGCCGGCGCCCGCGGCCGCTGCCGCGACGAGGAATGCGGCGATCGCGCCACCGGTGCGCGCGCGCGTCAGGTAGGTCGACAAGAACCCGCCGACCGCGACGATCGCGAAGTAGATCGCTGCCGTCGCTTTCTGGCCGAGGCCTTGAAGCGCGTAAGACACGCCGATGCCGGCGGCGATCGAACCGAATGCGAACAACCAGACGGCGTGACGAGACAACTTGGAATCGGAATTGGTGGTCATGATTTCTCCTTGGTGACCGCCGGCAAGAGCAGCCGCCGTGCCAGCGCAACTGCGCGATTGCCGTCACGCCGCCGCTGCCAACGATGGCAGCGCTGCCGGAGATGGCAGTACGATGCGCGCGATGGCGGTCGACGAGCTCGTGCTGGTGATCGTCCCCGCCGGGGGCGCGCAGCCGATTCGCTTGCCGCTGACCAAGCGGATCACGACGATCGGCTCCGATCCCGCGGCCGATGTCCGGCTCGCGACCGCGCCGGCGCAATGGGCGGTCGTGCAACGCGGCGAGGCGCGGATCGACGTCCACTTCGCGACGAGCGGTGCGCGCCACGCGCTCGAACCAGGGCAGCGGGTCGCCTCCGATGGGATCGAGCTCGCGCTCGTCTCGACCGCGACGTTGCGCGGACGTGAACGCTCGATCGAAGAGCTGGTGTCGGCCCTCGCGGCGGTCGACTCGCCCGAGCTCGCAGTCGAGCTGCTGCTCACCGGATTGATCGCGGCGTCCGGCGCGGATCTCGGCGCGCTGATCCTGGCAGACGGCGACACCTATAGTGTCGCGGCCGCGCGCGATCGCCATGGCGCCGTGCTCGAAGGGGCACGCGAATTGCTATCCGACACGATCGTGCGCGACGTGCTCGGCACCGGTGAACGCGTCCAGATCGACGATGTCGCCGCGCACAGTCGCTATGCCTCGATCCCATCGGTGAGCGCGCTCGCGCTCGGCTCGGCGCTGTGCCTGCCGATGCGGCTCGACGGTCGTGCGCTCGGCGCGGTGTTCCTCGCGCGTCACGACCGCGCGGCGCTCGACGAGCTCGCGTTGGCAGAGCTGCGGATCTTGGCAGCGATCGCGGTGCCGATGCTGGCGCAGCTCCGCCGCGTCGCCGCACCACAACGCGACGAGCTGATCGGCGACTCCGCGCCGGTGCAACAGCTCCGCGCGCTCGTCCGCCGCGTCGGGCCGACCGACCTGAGCGCGCTGCTCCACGGTCCATCCGGTTCCGGGAAGGAGCTCGTCGCGCGGGCGCTCCACGCCGCGAGCGCGCGAGCCGCAAAGCCGATGATCGCGATCAACTGCGCGTCGGTCGCCGCGACCCTGCTCGACGCCGAGCTGTTCGGCTATCGCAAAGGCGCGTTTACCGGCGCGATGGCGGATCGCGTCGGCTTGATCGAAGCGGCGCACGGTTCGACGCTGTTTCTCGACGAGATCGGCGACATGCCGCTCGCGATGCAGGCGGCGCTGTTGCGGGTGCTCGAACAACGCGAGGTCAAGCGGCTCGGCGACAACGTGCCGCGCCCGGTCGACTTCCGCTTGATCTGCGCGACTCACCGCGATCTCGAAGCCGAGGTCGAGGCCGGGCGATTTCGCGCCGATCTGCTGTTCCGCTTGCGCGAGGTCACGCTCGATATCCCGGCGCTCGCGGCGCGTGGCGACGACATCGATCTGCTCGCCCACGCATTCCTGCGCCAGGCGGAGGTCCAGCTCGGCTTGCCGCTGCACACGCTGACCGACGACGCGATCGCGGCGTTGCGTGGACATCCCTGGCCCGGCAACGTCCGCGAGCTCAAGGCGACGATGCGCCGGATCGCGGTGCTCGCCGATAGCAAGCTGATCCGCGCCGCCGATCTCGGCTTCGCGCCCGCCGTGCCAGCCCCGTTCGTGCCGCGCGCCGCGACCGCGCCGACGGCCGAGGATGCCGGCGAGCTCCGCGCCCTCGTCGCCGCGGCGATCGCGCCCGGCGCCGCGGTCCAACCGCTGGCCGGGTTGCGCGATGCGTTCGTCCGCCGCTACGTCGAGCTCGCGATCGAGCGCAGCGGTGGCGATCGCGATGCCGCCGCGCAGGCGCTCGAGATCGGCGTACGCACGCTGTATCGCTACATTGCCTGAGTTGGCAGCGTTGCCACGCGTGGCAGTCATCGCGACGAGCAGTCGCGGACTTCGCGCGGCACGAGCGCTGCACTAGCGGTCGGCATGCAAAACATCATCATGTCAGCGCTCCTCGCTCTCACCCTCGGTTCGGTCGGCTGTTCGAAGAAGTCGACCTCGTGCGAAGCCCTCATCGAGCACACGGCCGACATCGTACCGGCCGAGATGAAGGACTCCGTCCTCAAGGATAAGGACAAGGCGATCGCCAAGTGCGAGAAGATGTCGGACGCAGCGAAGCAGTGCGCGGCCGACGCGAACAACATGGACGACCTGATGAAGTGCCCGCACTCGTAAGAGCGCAGGGTGCTAGTCGAGCGCGAGGGTCTGGCCGGTCGCGGAGAGCCCGTAGTTGCACGACGTCGAGCACGACGCGCCGGGGCTCGCGATCAGCGTGCCGGTCGCGTAGTTGCCGTTGTTGTCGGACGCCTGAGTCGTCGGTCGCCAGGTGTTGCCGATCGCGGTGTATGCGCCGGCCGGTGCCGACGTGAGGTCGAAGCCGTTCGTGCCGTTGCCGGTCAGCGTGTTGTTGCCAGGGTCCGCCGCCGTTCCGAGATCACACGTGCCGGTGCAGTAGACGCCGGCGTGCGTATTGTTCATCACCGTCGATCCGCGCAGGATCGCGGCCGCCGTCGTGCTCTCGATCTCGATGCCGTTGTTGAGCGCGCCGGCGACCGTGACGTCGGCGATCGTCGCGGTTCCTTCCGTGACGCGGATGCCGATGCCGCACGAGGTATAGGTTCCGCCGACGACCGAGAGCCGTCCGGTCGTCCCGCCGTACGTCCGCAAGCACTCACCGATATTCGAATACGCGCCGTCCATCACGTCGAGCTCGCCGCCATTCGCGAGCGCGCCCTTCGTCGACAAGTACGTCGTCCGCGTCATCGTCGTGCCGATCATCTGGACGACCGAGCCCGGATCCTGCGCGGTGACGACGCCGGTGGCGGATTGGCAGTCGAACATCGTCGAGTTGTTGAGCATGTCGGTGATCGTCGAGCCTTGGATCGTCAGCGACGCGTTACCGAGCGCGAACGCCGCGGGGCCATCGCTGTTCGACATCATCACGTTGTCGAGCACGACGGTGGAGTCGGTGACCTTGACCGCGCCGAAGCAGTCGCCGACCGCCATCTGTTGGATCGTGCCGCCCTTCCAATAGATGTGTGCGCCCGACGATGCGAACAAGCCGGCGCGCGTTCCACCGGTCACGGAGACGTTCGTCAACGCGACGCTCGGTGGCGCCGCGCTCACCGGGACCGAGATGCACGTCGCGGTGGCACTGCACGTCAAGTCTGTGAGCTGGACCGTGCCGGTCGTGATCTTCGCCCCGGTCGCGAAGCCGGTGAGCTCGACGCCGATCACCGTGCCGCCTCCGGTGAACGTCAGCCCGGTCTGAGTCGCGGTGCCGGACAGGATCGCCTTGCCATCGTCGACCGCGACGATCACGGTGCCCGGCGGGATCGTCTGCGTGTCGAACTCTTCGCCGCTCGTCGCATCGTAGGTGCCGTCCTCGAGCGCGATCCGGAACCCGGCCGGCAAGACCTGGATCGCGTGCCGGAGCGACTTCAACGGCAGATCGATCGTGCCGAGCTGGGTGTCGTCGCCGTTGACCGGGTCGACATAGATCGCGTTCGCGGGCCCGCCATCGCTGGGTGCGTCGGCGGTCGGTGCGTCGGCCGTGGAGGGCGCCGGGCTGTGACTACAGCTCGCGCCCAGGACTAGGACGAGTACCCCCGATCGCACCCTCCCATGATACGCCGCCTGGTCGCGCCGGTACATCGTCATTCATGCGCGCGCATCTAGCGCTTCACGCAACGGAGCGCGAGCCGACGCGGCGCCGATCGGCCATCGCCATCGATCCGTACGACGTAGCGGGCGGGATGCGTCGTCGTGACAACCGCGCGGCTGATCCCGGCGCGGATGTCGGCGCCGGATACGAGCAAGCCGCCCATCTCGCGGTGGATGTAGCCGAGGATGTCGAGCTTGGCGAGCGGCGGCGCTTTCATCACGTCGGCCGGCGTCTTCCAGTCGAGATCTTTCGCGATGATCTCGTATTCGCCGGCGGCGGGGAAGTCGATCGCGACTTCGGCGACCGCTCGGCGCGGATCGCGATCGCCGATCGGCGCGGTTCGCACGTCGACGTCGTGCCCGATGGCCGGCCCGGGCTGCACGGTCGGCGGCGGCAACAACCGGACGTGCGCGGTCAGCGCGGCGCGCGTGTCGTTCTGCTGCTGCTCGATGCCGACTAGGCCGCCGGCCATGTGGGCCACAATGCACGGCGACGGATCGCACAGGCGATCGTCGTTCGCACTCTCGAGGCCGAGCGCGACCTTGGTCGGCCACTCGATCGCGAGGTCGTAGCCGCCGGCAAGCTTCACCCACGTCGGCACGGGTGACGGGCTCGGTTGGGCGGTGACGTCGATGACGGCGCCGACGCGGAGCAGCGGCACGTCGGGTCCGGCGACGACGAGCGGCTTGGTGTCGACGCGATCGATGCTCCGACCCAGCGGCTGGGCGCGGACCTCGACGGGGACCCCGGTCGCGCGCAGCCGGTAATCGCCGGGCGCCGCATCGAACGTCAGCTCGAGCGCGCCGGGGACGTCATCCGCCAGCGTCGTGGTCGCCATCGGATCGCCCGCGGGGCCATACAGCTCCAGCTTCGCGCGCTTGATCAACACCTCTAAGTCCTTGCTCGGCGGCCCGGCGAGAGGACGCACGATCAGCGTGACGAGCCCGGCGGCCTCGACGTGGAGTGTGGCGTCGGCCAGCGGTCCGCGCGGATCGCCCGGCCTGATCTCCGCCGGGTGGAGCTCGACCGCCGCGCCCGGCGCCAGCGCCGCCGCTGGTGGCAACGCCAGCGCGCGCGCGGTGACCTCGAGCGGTCCGCCCTCGGGCTCGACGCGATATCCACCCGGCGGCGCCACCGCAATCCGACACGACGTCCGCTGGCAGGGCTTCGTGATCCCGTCGGCCCCGGTCACCGACGGCTCGGCACCAGACCAGGTGATGATGAGGTCGGCGCGTTCGGCGAGCGCGAACGTCACCGCGCGCGGCGTGCTCGCTGCGATCGGCGCGTCGACACCCGCTCCGGGCGCGACCTCGATCGGCGTGTCCTTCGTGCCGCTGCCGCCGCCCGGCGTGGACGGCACTGCCGGGAGCGCCACCGGTTTTGGCGAGGCCGCGACCGGGGGCGCCGTGTCGCAAGCGGCCAGCGCGACGAGCGCCGCGAGGGTCAGGAACGCGGAGCGGTGAGCCATCGCGCGAAACCTGACACGGCGAGCTCAGTCACGTCGATACATCGTCATGACACAGGCGCCGCCGAGGCCCAGGTTGTGCTGGAGCGCGATCTTCGCGCCCTCGACCTGCCGCGCTTCGGCCTGGCCACGCAGGTGCCACACGAGCTCGGTGCACTGGGCCAAGCCGGTCGCGCCGAGCGGGTGCCCCTTCGATAACAAGCCGCCCGACGGGTTCGTCACGAACTCGCCCCCGTACGTGTTGTCGCCGTCCCAGATGAACTTCTCGGCTTCGCCCTCTTTGCACAGGCCGATCGCCTCGTAGGTCAAGAGCTCGTTCGCGGTGAAGCAGTCGTGGAGCTCGATGACATCGACGTCATCGGGGCCGATGCCCGCCTGCTCGTAGACCTTCTTCGCGCACGCCTTCGCCATGTCGTAGCCGACCATCTTGATCATCGAGTGTTCTTCGAACGACGACGGGTAGTCGGTCGTCATCGCTTGCGCGGCGATGTACACCGGGCGATCGATATTGTGCTTCTTGACGAAGTCATCGCTCGCGAGCACCGCGGCAGCCGCGCCGCACGTCGGCGGGCAACACTGGTAGCGGGTCAGCGGATCGAACACCTCGGGCGACGCGAGGATCTCCTCGACCGACAGCTTCTCCTTGAACAGCGCGTACGGATTGTTCGCGGCGTGCTTGCGCGCCTTCTCGCTGATCTTCGCGAACGTCTCGCGCTTGGTGCCGTACTTCCAGCGGTACTCGCGACCGGCGCCGCCGAACATCTGGGCGGCGGGCGGAGCCGAGTTGAAGCCTTGCTCCTCGTTCATCACGTTGACGAACTTGTCGAGCGGGTTCGCGCGGTCGTTCCACTTCGCCTGCAGCGCGCCGGCTTCCATTTGCTCGAAGCCGACGACGAGCACGCACTCGGCGATGCCGCCGGCGATCGCTTGCGCGCCGAGCATCAAAGCCGAGCTACCGGTCGAGCAATTGTTGTTGACGTTGAACACCGGAATGCCGGTGAGCCCGAGCTGGTACACCGCGCGCTGGCCGCACGTGGAGTCGCCGTAGACGTAGCCGGCGTACGCCTGCTGGACTTCGCCGAACGGGATCTTCGCGTCGGTCAGCGCGGCCGTGCCGGCCTTCACCGCCATCACGTGGTACTCCTCGCTCTTGCCGGGCTTCGCGAAGGGAACCATCCCGACGCCGATAACGTTGGTCTTGCGGGGCATGGTCATTTCTCCTTAGATCAAACCTTTGAGGAAGCTGAGCCGTTGAGCGACAGCAGCATTGCCGTCGATCCGTAGCTTGCCGTGTTGATAGAGGTCGCGCGCCGAGGCCTTGCCGGCCGCGAGCGCGGCGAGATCGGCGTCGCTGATCGTGATCGTCGTGTCGATCTGTTTCGGATCCGGACCGCCGAGATCGAAGGTGTGGACGAGCTCGGGTTCGGTGACCTTGAACTGGATGAACGCGCGGACCTCTTGCTTGAGGCCCGGGTTCTCCGCGATCCGCTTCGCGAGCGCGCCGAAGATCGTCTGAGCCTTCGGATCAGACGATGCCGCCTTCGGAGCCGACGCTGCCGGAGCGGCACCGCCACCCGATGCTCGTCGCTTCGCGAGGATCTCGGCGGCCTTGTTCGGATCGAGCTTCGACAGGAACTGCAGCTTCTGTGACGCCATCACGTTGCCGCTGATCTTGAGCTTGCCGGTCGTGAACAACTTCATCGCGTCGGCCTTGCCTTGCGTCAGGTCGAGGAAGTCCTGCTCGGACAGCTCGAGCGTGCACTCCGCGCCGCCTTCGCCCTGCTTGACGCTGCCGCCGCCGGTCTTGAGATCGAGCAGCCAGCGCTGGTCGCCGATGTTCCACTGGTAGATCACGCCGACCTTGCCGGCGAGATCGGAGTTCGTCCGCAGGTATTCCGCGATCACCTCGAACACGTCGGCGGTGGTCGGCGGCACGCCGGCGCCGGGCTCGGTCGCCGACGGGGAGCTCGCGCCACCGCTCGCGCCGGTGCGCTTCTTCATCTCGGCGAACACCATCTCGGGCGTCAGCTTCTTCAGGAAGCCGAGCTTCTGCGACGCCATCACGTCGCCGGAGATCTTCAGCTTGCCGCTCGAGAACAGCTTCATCGCATCGGCCTGGCCGGTCGCCATCGCCATGAAGTCGGCGTCGCTCATTTCGAGCGTGCACGCGGGCTTGCCGACCGCGCCTTCGCTGACCGAGCCGGGCGGCGTGGTGAGGTCGATCGTCCAGCTGCTCGTCGGCGCCGACAGGTTGAACAGGAACGCGGTCTTCACCTTCTCGGCGGTCGCGGGGTTGCCGCCGACGAACGTGCCGATCGCGCGGAAGATGTCACCGCTGTTCGGGATGCCCGCGGGCGCACCGGCGGTCGCGGCCGGCTTCGCCTTGTCTTTCGGCTTCGGCAGCTCCTTCCACAGCTCGATCGCCGCGTTCGAGATGCACACCTCGTTCTTCTCTTTGTCCTTGCAGCGGAAGATGATCTTGTCGCCTTCCTTCCACATCTCGGTGACGATGGTCTCGCCCGGTAGCACGGTCGACGCGAACCGCACCTTGATGCTCTTGACGTAGCGCGGGTCGGCGTCGGGCGCGAACGCGTTGATCACGTGGCGGGTCGCGAACCCGAACGAGCACAGCCCGTGGAGGATCGGACGCGCGAACCCGACCGCCTTCGCGAAGCTCGGATCCGCGTGCAGCGGATTCCAGTCGCCGGACAAACGATAGAGCAGCGCTTGGTTCTCGGTGGTCTTGTCCTCGATGATCTTGTCGGGCGCGCGATCGGGCGGCACGTTGAGCTCGACGCTCGGGCCGCGATCGCCACCCCAGCCGCCGGCGCCGCGCACGAACGTCGTCAGCTCGTTCTTGATCAGCTCGTCTCCCGCCTCGTCGTAGGTCGTGTAGTCGGTGATGACGACGGCGCCTTTGCCCTTGTCGTAGATGTGCTTGACCGTCGCCTTCGTCGTCAGCTTCGCGTGGGTCGGCAGCGGCCGCTTGATCTCGGTGTACTGCTCGCCGTGGAGCACGCGATCGAGGCCGAACGACAGGCCGGGCGCCTGCACGCCGGTCTTGGCCTGCGTGAACACCATGTTGATCGCCGGCACGACGCCGAAGCTCGGCAGCACCTTCATGCCCTTGCCCGACAGCTCGTAGACCAGCGGCAGGTCCGCTTCGTTCGTCGGATCCTTCGCGGCGCCGACGCCGAGCGCGTAGAGCGCGACGTCACGCTCGTCGTAGCTCGACGCGAACTCGGGGAACGTGTAGCCGAGCGCCTGGTCGACGTCGATGAACTGGTTGCCGCCCTTGCTCGGGCCGGCCTCGACGTTCGCCATGATCGCGCCCATCGACTCCGCGATCGAGCCGGGGTGCGTCGTCTTGGTGAACTGCGTGATGTCCTTCCACGCGCCGTCGACGTCCTCGAGCCCGATCGCGCGGCCCAAGCGGAACGTCTTGCCGGTCGAGCGCTCCCACCGCAGCTTCGCGAAGAACCCGCCGCCCACTTCGTACAAGCCGCCGGTGTCCTCGGTCGACTCGTGCGCGAGCTTCGCGACGAGCGGCGACACGAACTCGGGCTTGAGCGCGTCGAGCAATTCCTTCGGCAGCACGGTCTCGGTCATCCGCGAGCCGGCGATCGGCGCGATCGTGTTGACGATGATGTTGCGCTTCTTGCCTTCGATCGCGAGCGTCTGGGCGAAGCCGTGCAAGCCGAGCTTCGCCATCGCGTAGTTGGCCTGGCCGAAGTTGCCGTAGATGCCGGCTGCCGACGCGGTCATGACGATGCGGCCGTAGCCGGCGTCGCGCATGTGCGGCCACGCGGCGTGCGTGCAGGCGAACGCGCCCGCGACATGGACCTTGTAGACGAGGTCCCAATCGGCCTGCGTCATCTTCGCGAACGAGACATCGCGCAAGATGCCGGCGTTGTTGACGAGGATGTCGAGCTTGCCGAACGCGTCGATCGCCGACTTGACGATCTTGTCGCCGTTCTCGACCGAGTCGTAGTTCGCGACCGCTTCGCCGCCGGCTTCCTTGATCTCCGCGACGACCTTGTCCGCCGCCGACGCCGACTTGCCTTCACCGGTGAAGCTGCCGCCGAGATCGTTGACGACGACCTTCGCGCCGCGCGATGCGAGCAACAGCGCATGCGAGCGGCCCAAGCCGCCACCAGCGCCAGTTACGATTGCTACTCGTCCATCGAATCGTAAATCCTTGCTCATCGCTTTATCGCTTTCTCTTGGGGGCGTCGTTGCGGGTACTGGCATTCGCCAGCACGGTCGGGAACAGTAGCTTCCAGTCGTCGATCAGGATCCGGAGTTGCGCGCTGTCTTTGTGCAACACGCCGGTCATCGCGGTGCCGATCATCAGCTGGAGCGTCAGATCGAGCGCGCGCTCGAGGCCTGGATGGTCCGCGACGTCTTTGCCGAACAGCGTGCGGGCCTGCGCGAGGATGCGGTCGCGGAGCTGGCGCTCGGCGGTGACGAGCACAGGCCGCAGCTCGGCGTCGGTGCGGGCGGCGGTGCGCAGCTCCATCGCGACTTGAAAGAACGTGCCGGAGAAGCACTGCCACAACAGCTCGAGCACCGCGTCGGTGCGCGCGCGGCCGGCTCGCTCCTCTGGAAGCTGAGCGGCGAGCGCTTTGAGCTCGCGGGCGCGCATCGCGGCGAGGTGATCGACCGCCGCGACGAGCAGCTCGGTCTTCGACGGAAAGTGATGGAGCAATGCGCCGCGCGACACATCGGCTCGGCGCTGGACCTCGAGCGTCGTCGTGCGCGCGAAGCCGACTTCGATCAGGCTCTCGACCGCAGCGTCGAGCAACGCGCCCCGCGTCTCGTCGCGGCGCTGCTGCTGCGTCCTCGGAGCTCTGACCGCTTGCGGCACCTCGGATGGGTGTACCGCCCAAGATACAGTCAGTCAAGACTGTTTGTTAGTTCCCAAATTCCCGTGTCTCAGAGCGGATAGGGAACAGGGAAGCGGAAGTCGCAACGTCTACGGTGCTTCGCACTCGCAGGCGAATGGATACTTGTGCGCGCTGTCGCAGTAGTAGTCGAACAGCGCGCCTTGCTTGTCGAGGATCGTGCACGGGCCGGGATGGCCGTCGGCGCCGTTCGGCTGGCCGGGAAACCACGGCAAGTAGTCGGCGGGATCGCCGAGCACGTCGAGCCAGGTGCCTGCGACCGTTTGATCGCTGACGCCGTCGGCGTAGTACGGAAACAGCAGCGGCACCGTGATCTTCGCGCCGACCGCAGCCGCTTCGCCCGCCGAATCGGCGATCAGTAGATGCGCGCCTTGCGCGTGGCAGGTCGCCACGGCGTCGTTCCAGCCTTGCCGTTGGTCTTCGCCGGGTAACAGCGAGTAGCTGTAGACCTTGTAGACCGAGGTCGTCGGCGCGCCGGCGATCGCGGCGAAGTCAGCCGGGCACGGTGGCGGCGGCGGCGCATCGAGATAGACGAACGCATCGAGCGGCGCATCGATCGGCCGCGCATCCAAGTGCGCGCCGTCGATCGCGCTATCGTGCTTCGTGCCGTCTTGCGAAGCCCCATCCGCGGCGCCGATCGGCGCGTCGCTTCCGGCGCCAAACCGGTTCGCGTTGAAGTTGCACGCGCAAACGAACACGAGGGCCCACCGCACGGGGACAGCCTACCACCAGCGCCCGGCCGTCCGAGCCTGATCTACATCGCGGCGAAAACCGTGGGGTGGCTGACAACCCCTCGGTGCGCTTACGCCCTCTCGTGTCCTGGCGCTGGCGGCTGCGGCAAGGCACATTCCCCGCCGTGCCGGATGCGCTGTCGGTCGTAAAAGTCGTCGCGATTCTCGCGGCGTGTCTCGTACCGGCCTACTACCTCTACGGTCGCACGCTCGAGCGGCGCATCGCGTGGCGCTACTTATACGTCGGCAGCGAAAGCCGCGTCGCGTTCAACGGCTTCGTGCTGTCGATCGCCGCGATGGCGGTCGGCGTCGTCATCTTGATCGCGACCGGGGGCGAGAACCCGTACGGCGTGCTCGTGTTGGTCGTCGGCATGATCGCGGCCGCGGTGTTCTTCCTGCTCTCCGTGTTTTCGGTGTTCACGACCGTCTCGGTGCTCGGCGTCATGCTCGGCGTCTCGGCGCTGACGATCGTGCTCGCGATGACGACCGGGTTTCAGAAGGAGTTTCGCGACAAGGTGCTCGGCGTCAACGCGCACGTCATCGTGCTCAAGTCTCAGATGACGTTCGCGGAGTATCGCGACGTGATGAAGACGGCGCGCGAGATCGATCCCGACGTGATCGGCGTGCAACCTTTCATCTTCGCCGAGATGCTCGTGACCCGCGGTCAAGGCGTGTCGTCCGGCGTCGCGATCAAGGGCGTCGATCCGAAGCTCGTGCGCAGCGTGCTCGATCTCGACAAGCACATGGAGGTCGGATCGATCGATTCACTCGCACAACCGGTCGGGCCGGGCGAGCCGCCGCCGATCATCTTGGGCAAAGAGCTCGCGCACAAGCTCAAGGCAAAGATGGGCGACATCGTCACGGTCGTCGTGCCGTTTTCCAACATCGACTTCGAGACTTCGCGCGCGAAAACGAGTGCCCCGCGGTCGCGCAAATTCAAGGTGACCGGCATCTTCTACAGCGGCTTCGACGAGTACGACCGGCGCCTGATGTACACGTCGCTGCAAGCGACGCAGGAGCTGTGGGATCGCGGCGATCAGGTGCTCGGTGTGGAGCTCAAGGTCAAGGACGTCGAGCGCGCCGCGGAGATCGCGAAGAAGCTCGAGAAAGCGCTCGGCGGCCCGCCGTACACGGTGCAGGACTGGTACGAGCTCAACCACAACCTGTTCACGGCGCTCGATATCCAGCAGGCGGTGCTGGTCGTGATCCTCACGCTGATCATCCTCGTCGCCGCGGTCAACATGGTGTCGGCGTTGACGATGATGGTGACCGACAAGACCCGCGAGATCGCGATCCTCAAGTCGATGGGCGCGACGAGCGGAAGCGTCGGCCGGACGTTTCAGATCCTCGGGCTCGCGATCGGCGGCATCGGCACGTTCCTCGGGCTCGCGATCGGTCTGGTGATCTGCTACGTCGTCGCGGCGTACGGCTTTCACCTCGATCCCAAGGTCTACCTCATCGATCGCTTGCCGATCGAGGTCCGGCCGATCCAGGTCGCGCTCGTCGCCGGCATCACGATGGTGATCAGCCTCGGCGCGACGTGGGCGCCGGCGCAGGCCGCGCAAGCGCTGACGCCCGTCGAGGGCTTGCGGTACGACTGAGCCGCGGGCACAGTCTCGCGGTGCCGACTGCGATGTTCGTGCTGGAGGTCGTCGCGATCACCGCGGCGGTCGTGGTACCGGCATACTTCCTCGTCGGTCGCACGCTCGAGCGCACGATCGCGTGGCGCTACCTGTACGTCGTGACCGCGGGTCGAGGCGCGCGCACCGGCATCGTCCTGTCGGGCGTCGTGATGGTCATCGGCACCGCCGCGCTCGTGATCTCTCGTGGCGAGAATGCGTACGGCGTGCTGCTGCTCGTCACGGGGATGATCATGGGATCGGTGTTCCTGTTGCTGTCCGTGTTCTCGGTGTTCACCACCGTGTCGGTGCTCGGCGTGATGCTCGGCGTGAGCGCGCTGACGATCGTGTTGTCGGTGACGACCGGCTTTCAAAAAGAGTTTCGCGACAAGGTGCTCGGGGTCAACGCGCACGTCATCATCGAGAAGTCCGAGATGACGTTTGCGGACTATCGCGAGGTCATGAAGGTCGCCCGCGGGGTGGATCCCGACGTGCTAGGTGTCCAGCCGTTCATTCTCGCGCCGATGCTCGTCACTCGCGGTCAAGGCGTGTCGTCGGGCGTCGCGCTCAAGGGCGTCGATCCCGAGCTCGTCAACTCCGTGCTCGATCTCGACAAGCACATGGTGCCCGGCGCCGGCTCGGTCGCGTCGCTCGCGAAGCCGCTCGGCCCACACGACGAACCGCCGATCATCTTGGGCAAAGCGCTCGCCGAAAAGCTCAAGGCGAAGGTCGGCGACGATGTCACCGTCGTCGTGCCCCTCTCGAACATCGACTTCGACACGCTGCAGGCGAAGTCCGGGGCGCCGACCTCGCGCAAGTTCAAGGTCACCGGGATCTTCGACGTCGGATTCGACGAGTACGACCGCGCGCTGATGTACACGTCGCTGCAGGCATCGCAGGATCTACTGGGTCGCGGCGATCAGGTGCTCGGCGTCGAGCTCAAGGTCAAGGACGTCAACCGCGCGGCCGAGATCGCCCACAAGCTCGAGGTCCTGCTCGGCCCGCCGTTCACGGTGCAAGACTGGTACGACCTCAACCACAACCTGTTCACCGCGCTCGATATCCAGCAACTCGTGCTCGTGGTGATCTTGACGCTGATCATCATCGTGGCGGCCGTGAACATGGTGTCGGCGCTGACGATGATGGTGACGGACAAGACGCGCGAGATCGCGATCCTGAAATCGATGGGCGCGACCTCCGGCAACATCGGTCGCACGTTCCAGATCCTCGGCCTCGCGATCGGGGGCGTGGGCACTGGCTTCGGTCTCGCGATCGGCTTGGTGATTTGCTACGTCGTCGCGGGCTATGGCTATCACCTCGATCCGAAGGTCTATCTGATCGACAAGCTGCCGATCGAAGTCCAACCGCTCAAGATCGGCCTCGTCGCCGGCTTGACGATGGTCATCAGCTTGGGCGCGACCTGGGCGCCCGCGCGCACGGCTCAGGCGCTGACCCCGATCGAAGGCCTGCGCTACGACTAGGCTCGAGCGCACCAGTTAGTAGAACTGATAAATTAGTTGCATTCATGCAACTAAAGTTGTCTGTGAGCAATATAACGGGATCTGCACTCGTGTAATCTCAAGTGGTTATCTTTACCTACATTGGCTCACCCTTTGTAGTAGGGCTCGCCATCATGCGGACCCTCAACACTCTCCTCACTGTTCTCGCTCTCTCGTTCCCCGTCAGCCTCGTCGCTTGCACCGATGACGGCACCGACACCAGCGACACCGACGCCGATGCCGCAGGCACGGGCTCGTTCGACCTGTGGCAGTCGACCGACGGCTGGCACTTTCACCTCAAGGCGGGCAACGGCAACATCCTGCTCGCTTCCGAGGCGTACACGAGCCGCACCGGCGCGATCAACGGCGTGCTGTCGATCGAGAACAATGGCGAAGACCCCGACATGTACCAGGTCGTGAAGGGCGCGAGCGGCTACCTGCTCCACCTGGTCGCGCCGAACAACGAGATCATCGGCTTCACCCAGACCTACTCGTCGAAGTCGAACGCGACCCGCGCGATCGGCTCGTGCGTCCACGCGGTGACGAGCTTCGTCAGCCAGCAGGACGCAGACACGACCGGCGCCCGCGTCGAGATCGCGCTCGGCGCGACGAACCAGTACCACTTCAACTTCCATGCGGCGAACGGCCAGATCGTCCTGACGTCGGAGAGCTACACCACGGAAGCCGCCGCGATCGACGGCGCGATGTCGGTGCAGGACAACGGCGCGAACGCGGCGAACTACAAGGTGCTCGAGGCCTCGGGCGGCACGTACTACTTCAACCTGATCGCGACCAACGGTCAGGTCATCGGCACGAGCCAGCAGTACTCGACCAAGGCCGACGCGACCCGGGGCGTCAACGCGGTGATCGCGCTCGTCCCGACGGTCAAAGTCCTCTAAGACTTCACGACGCGGCCGAGGTGCAGACCTCGCCGGCGGAGCAGGCGGTACAGCGTGACGGCATTGATGCCGGCTTCGCGGGCCGCCTGTTTGACGTTCCCGGCGTGACGCGCGAGGAGCTCGGTGAGGTACTGGCGCTCGAGCGGATCGAGCCAGGTCTCTCGCGCTTGCTCGAGCGTCGGACCGGTCGGCTTGTGATGCGCCGCGGAGCTCGCGACGCGCTCCTGTAAAGGGCGCGGCAAGTCCTGGGCACGCAGCACGTCGCCGGTGCACAGGATCATCGCGTGCTCGATCGTGTTCTTCAGCTCGCGCATGTTGCCGGGGAAGTCGTAGGCGGCCAGTCGCGCGAGCACCTCGGTGCCGAGCCGAGGCGCCGGCTTGCCGTAGCTGGCCGCCGCTTGCTCGAGGAACACGTTCGCGAGCACCTCGAGGTTGTCTTTGTAGCTACGCAGCGGGGGCAGCTCGAGCGTCATGACACTGAGCCGGTAGTACAGGTCGTCGCGGAACGCGCCGGTCTTCGCCATCGCTTCGAGATCGCGGTTGGTCGCGCAGATCAGGCGCACGTCGACGCGATCGGGGGGCTCGTTCGAGCCGAGCGGCTGGACCTCGCCTTGCTCGACCGCGCGCAGCACCTTCGCCTGCAGCATGACCGGTAGCTCGCCGACCTCGTCGAGGAACAGCGTGCCGCCGTTCGCCTTCTGGAACTCGCCGACCTTATGAAAGCTCGCGCCGGTGAACGCGCCCTTGACGTGACCGAACAGGATCGATTCGAGCAACGTCTCCGGAATCGCCGCACAGTTGACGGTGACGTACGGCTTGTCGATCCGCTTGCTGTTCCAGTGAATCGCGCGCGCGACGAGATCTTTGCCGGTGCCGCTCTCGCCGCGAATCAGGATCGGCGCTTGGGTCGGTGCAGCGAGCTCGAGCTTGCGTTCGACCTCTCGCCACGCTGACGATAGCCCTTTGATCAACAACGGCCGGCCGGTGGCCGCGCGTGACAGCTTGTCGACTTGGACGCGGCGGAGCAGTGGCGCGCCAACCTCGGCGATCGCGGCGATACTGCGCAGCGCTTTCGCATCGAGCCCGCGCGGTTCGCGGGTCGAGACGGTGAGCACGCCGATCGGCCGGCGTTGATACTGGATCGGCGCTGCGGCGATACAGCCGACGTCGATCAGGTAGCGCGTGTACAGCGGATCGCGCGACGTGTCGGGCGACAGGTACGGCTCGTCGGTGTCGTAGACGTGGCCGGCGATGCCGGCGCGCCCGTCGGCCTTGACGACGCGCGGCAACGTCACCGTGACGCCGCCGACGACGTGATGGACGAGCGCGAGCCCACCGGCGGTCTTGTCCCAGACGAACAGCGCGCCGTGCTCGGCGCCGGTTTGCTCCATCGCGACCGCGACGAGCTCGGCCTCGACCGCGACCGCGCCGTGGAGTCGGCTATCGATGCTCGCGGTCATCGCCGCAGCCCGAGGCGCTTCGCGAGCGCCGCGCCGGCGGGCACGTTCGGATCGATCTGCAGCGCGACGTGGAGGTGCCAGCGCGCCGAGTCGGCATCGCCCGCCGAGGCGCACAACATGGCGAGTGCGACGAGCGCGCGTGGCCACGGTCGGCAGCCGAGCATCAGCTGCTCGAGGGCTCGGCGCTCGGTAGTCGCGGTCTCGCGTTGATCTTTTCCCGACGCGACTTGGACGCGCAACCTCGCCCAGGCGAAGTTGGCCTCGTAGTCGGGGTGGCCGGGGTGATGCCGGCACGCGGTCGCGAGCTCGCTCATCGCGCGGTGCGCGTCGCCATCGCCGAGTGCTTTCTGGCCGCGCGCGAACGCATCGGCGGCGAGCTTCGCCGGGCCGGGCTCGATCGCCCACACCGTGCGCAGCGTCGCGAGGTTCTTGCGCAGCCAGTCGTGATATTTGCCGCGAGCCGCGTGATCGATCAGCACGCCGCGCGCTTTCTCGACGAGGTCCCACATCGGCTGGACCAGCCCCGCGACGTCGGCCAGGTCGTAACGCCCGGTCGATTGCGGCGAGTAGCGCCACGCAATGCGCTGGTACGCGTCCTCGATCTCGTCGTACTCGGCCTGCGTGCCGATCTCGAGCACGTCGTAGTACGTCGACTTCTCGAGCCGCGCGTTGCGACCGCGGAGGTGGCCACGCAGCTCGTCGAGCGCGCGCCGCGCCGGCGTCGTGACGTCGCGAACCTCCGGCGTCAGATCGACCGCCCCCATCGACGCGAGGGTCCACAGCATGCGCGCGGCGCCGACGCCGTCGAGCGGACCGCTGCGGACGAGTGTCTGGATCGTCGATGCACCATCGATGTGCGCCGACGTCTCGAGCTCGGGCACGGTGAGCAGGCGCTCCTCGCGCAGTTGATCGAGCACGGCGGTCGGCGTTGCGTAGTGCTGCGCGTGCCAGCGCAGGGCCGCGCGCGGGATCTCGATGTCGACCTTGCGTGCGGCGACGAGCGTCTGCTGCCACGCCGCCGAGGTGTTGTCGGCGGGCGGCAGCTTCGTGGCGGCGCGCATGACGTGCCAGCGCATCCCGGTCGCGAGTCGCAGCTTTTCCGCGTCGCGGATCGCGCTCGCGAGCGTCGAGATCTGCGCGGTCGAGGCGAGCAATGTGAGGCGCGCGCGGGGCGCTTGTTCGCGCGCCGCGGCCGAGCTTCCGATCGCGACGATGCCGGGCACCGAGCGGTGGTCGCGCCACGCTTCGGCGACCTCGGCCATCCGCTTGCCGAGATGGTCGGCGTCGATGACCACGACCGCCGCGGCTTCGCCGCCGCGCGGGCCATTCGCGGCCGCCGCATCCCACGTCGCGGTGAACCCGGCCTGCTGGAGCGCTTCTTCGAGCTGCACTCCTGGCCCGACGTCAGCCAGCGCGATCAGCACCTGCACGTCTAATCCATCATCTCGACGAGATCGGTGACGAGCTGATCGACCGCGGTGCGCGCCGCGCGGATTCCACCGGCGAGGCTCAAGAAGCCGTGGACCAGCGATGGATGGCGGCGGTGGCGCACCGTGATGCCCTCGCCGCGCAAGCGCTCCGCCCACGCATCGCCTTCGTCGACGAGCGGATCGAAGCCGGCGGTCACCACGATCGCGGGCGCGGAGTCTGCGACCGAGGGCCAGAACTTCGGCGAAGCGGCGCGCTGATCTCGCGAGCCGAGGTAGTGGTCGCGGAAGTACAGCATCGTCGGTTTCGTCAGCAGGTAGCCGAGCGCGAACTTGTCGATCGACGGCGACGTCAGCGTCAGGTCGACGAGCGGATAGATCAGGCCCTGGACGTCCGGTTGCCGGACACCGCGCGCGCGCGACAAATGATCGACCTGGGCCGCGAGGTAGCCGCCGAAGCTATCGCCGGCGACCGCGACGTTGCCACCGGCCGGCACGCGCTTGACGAGCTCGGTCCAGGCCGCGAGCGAATCGTCGACCGCCGCGGGATGCGGGTGTTCGGGTGCGAGCCGATAGTCGACCGACGCGATCGTGCATCGCGTGTGCGATGCGAGATAGCGCGTGACCGGCTCCGAGCCCTTGACCGAGCCGATCACGCCGCCGCCGCCGTGGAGATACACGATCCAATTCTTCGACGCGCCGTGCGGCACGAACACGCGCACGGGCACGCCACCCGCGGTCGTGTCGATCACTTCGGCCATCGGCTCCGGCGTCAGCTCGGTGACCGAGAGCCCTTCCTCGGCGAACTTGCGCGCGG
Organism: uncultured delta proteobacterium; assembly: GCA_963848295.1. Lineage (GTDB taxonomy): Bacteria > Myxococcota_A > Polyangia > Haliangiales > Haliangiaceae > JABFXX01. The sequence goes on from CAWKDB010000010.1 coordinate 4,326,234, forward strand.
CGGCCGGCGACATCGACTCGAGCGGCGGCATCTTCATCACGCGTTGGTACTCGAGCGCCGCAGCGATCTGACGATCGAGCGTGAAGTCGATGCCCTTCGCTCGCTTCTGCCCGGCGAACCGGACGAAGCGATCGCTGCTCAGCAACATCTGGATCGCAGCTCGCAGCAAGCGCTCGCGCACGCCGCCACGATATCACCATACGAAAGGGACGAGCCGATAGCGCACGCGCGCTCGATACGCCGGGTACCCGGCGAGCTCGGCATCCAGCACGCGCTCCTCGTCGAGCAGGCGCCAGACGATCACGGCGGCGAGCGGCGCGACCGCGAGGAGCGCGGGCCACGAGCCGAGCGCGAGCGGGATGCCGAGCAGCATCGCGATCGCGCTGGCGTACATCGGGTGGCGTACGATCCGGTACGGGCCTGTCGACACGACGTGTTGCTCGGCCTCGACCTGGATCGTTCCAGCGGTGAACGTGTTCGCGCGGAACACGCGCCACACCGCCGCGAGCCCCAGCGCCACGATCGCATCGCCCGCGACGACGATCGCGTCTGGGACGCGTGACCAGCCGAGCCGGCGATCGAGCGCGGCGACCACGAACACCGCGAGGAACGCGAGCTGCGCGATGCCCTGTGCCAGCTGCTGGCCGCGCCGTCGCTCGGCGAGCGGACCGGCCTTGACGCGGCGGGCGAGCAACGCCGGATCGCGCACGGCGAGGTCGATGGTGATCGCGAGGACGCATGTACCGAACACCGCGAGGAACGCCCAGGCTCGCTCGTAGTCGAGGGTGCCGGCGACGCCGAACACCACGCCGCCGAGGACGCCGACGAGGAAGCCGAGGCCCAGCGCTGCTTTCGCTAGCATCCGCGACTATTATGACCCGCGAGCGGCCCCGATCGGCGGCGACGCCAGGCGGTGGCCGGGTTGCGTGCGACGGCGATTCGGGCGATGACCGGCCCATGCTGAAGATCGATCTCACGGGCAAGCGCGCGCTCGTCGCGGGCGTTGCCGACGATGGCGGGTTTGGCTGGGCGATCGCGAAGGCGCTCGCCGAAGCGGGCGCGACCGTGTCGGTCGCGTGCTGGCCGCCGGCACTCGGCATCTTTCGCACGTTGCTCGAGCGCGGCAAGCTCGACGCGTCGATGCACATGAGCGACGGCAGCAAGCTGACGTTCGCGAAGATCTATCCACTCGATGCCGAGTACGACACGCTCGAGGCCGTTCCAGCCGAGCTGCGCGACAGCAAGCGCTATCGCGACCAAGGAGACTTCACGATCTCCGGGCTCGCTCGCGCGGTCGCGGCTGATGGCGGCGCCGATGTCGTCATCCACAGCCTCGCGAACGGTTCCGAGGTGAAGAAGCCGTTGCTCGAGACCTCGCGGCGCGGCTACTTGAGCGCGGTGTCGGCCTCGGCGTACTCGAACGTGTCGATGGTCCAGCACTTCGGGCCGATCGCGGCGCGCGGTGCGACGTTCCTGTCGCTGTCGTACATGGCGAGCGAACGAGCGATCCCCGGCTACGGCGGCGGCATGTCCTCGGCGAAGGCGGCGCTCGAGTCCGACACGCGGCTGATGGCGTTCGAGGCCGGTCGCAAGTGGGGCCATCGCGTCAACTGCATCTCGGCCGGGCCGTTCGCGTCGCGCGCGGCGAGCGCGATCGGCATCATCGACAAGATGGTGAGCTACACGAAGGCAAATTCGCCGTTGCCCGAGGCGATCACCGCCGAAGAGGTCGGTTCGACCGCCGCATTCCTGTGCAGCCCGCTCGCCTCGGGTATCACCGGCAGCGTCATGTACGTCGACAAGGGTTACTCGTCGATGGGCATGGCGGTCGAGGGCGGGCCGTAGCCTACTTCTTGCGCACGAGGCGCTCGGCGGCGATCACCGCGGCCGGCTTCGGTGACATCGCGATCGGATCGAGCTCGGTCGAGCCGCAGGCGAGGCACGCGCCATTGAGAACAACGTCGTGCACGCAGTCGCCGCACGCGACGCACACGCCTTCGCGACGTTCGGGGTGAGAGCAGGTCACGGCGACAGGCTACCGCTGATCCGATCGGCGAGCCCGGAGTAGCGCAGCGCGCTGCGTTTGACGCCGGTGGTGAGCAAGTCCTTGCCGCCTGCGATCACGACGCCGGTGCGTGCGCGGGTGAGGCCCGTGTAGAGCAGCTCGCGGGTGACGAGCGGCAGATCCTCGTGCGGCAACACGAGCGCGACCGCGTCGTACTCCGAACCCTGGCTCTTGTGCACGGTCATCGCCCACGACAGCTCGAGCCGATCGCGCAGGGGCTCGATCGCGAACGGCGCGAGCACGCCGCCGGTGCGAAACACGGCGCGGTAGCGGTGATGACCGCGTCCTTCGTCGGCGCGCACGACGAGGCCTTGGTCGCCGTTGAACAGGCCGCGGTGATAGTCGTTCTGGGTCACCATGACCGGCTCGCCCGGGACGAGCTCGGGCCTGCCCGTCGTGGTCGTGCGGTCGAGCGCGAGCTGGTGGAGGTGCGCGTTGAGCGCGTCGGCGCCGGTCGCCTGGCCGCGCGTGACCGTGAGGATCCGCGCGCGCCCGACGAGCTCGAACAGCTCGAGCAGCTCCGCTTCCTGGGTCGGATCGATCACGCCGCCGGTGAATCGAAACACCGTGCGCGCGCGATCGTGGGCGCGCGGCCCGTCGAAGTGATGCCACAACGCGGCGACGACCTGGCGGGTCTGTTCGTCGCTGCGGGCGTCGACCCATTCGACGCCGCTCCACGTCAGCTGGCCCGGCGTGCGCGAGGGGCCGAGCTTCGGAATGGCGCCGCTGCGAATCGATCGAGCGGCCTCGAGCACGGCGCGTCCGCGCGGATCGGCGGAGTCCATGCGATAGCTGTGCTCGAGCGTCGCGACCCGGGCTTGCGTGGTCGCGAGATCCGCGAGGATCTGCCCGGCGTCGATCGCGGGCAGTTGGTGCGCGTCGCCGAGCAAGATCAGCGGAGCGGTGACCGGCAGCGCATCGAGCACCGCATCCATCAGCTCGAGATCGATCATCGAAGCCTCGTCGATGATGACGGCCCCGAACGGCAGCGGGCTCTGCGCGTGATGGACATAGTGCGTGTGACCGCGGCCGAGCAGGCGGTGCAAGGTCTGACCGACCGGCAAGTTCGCGACGAGCGCGCGGTCGAGCTCGGCGGGGTCGGCGATCGCGCGCAATTGCTCGCCGATCACTTCGGTCAGCCGATTCGCTGCCTTGCCGGTCGCCGCCGCGAGCGCGATCGGCGCGATCTCGAGTCGCGCGAGGCCACGGACGATCGCCGCGGCCACGACGGTCTTGCCGGTGCCGGGCCCGCCGGTGACGACCGCGAGCTGGCCGCCCAGCGCGAGCTCGACGGCACGCAACTGTTCGTGCGACAGCGCGCGCTCGCCCGGTCGAGCGGCGAGCTCGGCGATCACGGCGGTCACGTCGCGCTGCGGTTGCGACGCGATCCGGACCGCCAGCCGAGCGGCGACGCGGCGCTCGAGCCAACGCGAGCGCTCGCTGTACAAGCAGCCGGCCTCGACGATCAGCGGCACGCGCGCATCGCCGGCGCCGACCACCGAGTCGAACCCCGGCGCGCCGGTCAGCCTGCCGATCGCGGCGAGGATCTTGCGGGCCTCGCCGTCGGGGAGCCCCGCGATCCGCACGATGTCGCCGACCAGCGTCTTCAACGGCCCCTTCGGATCGAGCGGCAATCGGGTCGAGCCCTGGCGCTGCGCGATCATCAGCGCGAGCACCAGCACGCCGAGCGCCTGCGCCTGATCGCCGATCCACGGGTCGGCGCGCACGATCTCCTCGGCGAGGTACAGCGCTTCGTCGCCGAGATCGCAGCGCTGGGCACCGAGATCGAGCTGACGGAATACATCCGCGCCTACCTGCGGCTGGAACGCCGCGCGCAGCGTGCCCTTCGGATCGAGCGTCACGCGCCGACCTCCTGCGTCGCCGGACCGCGCTGCGGTTCGATCGACAGGCGCGCGAGCTCGGCCTCGCGATCGGCGAGCAGCGCGTCGTCGGCGCGAATCGCGACCGCGAGGCCGTAACGCACGAACGCGAACACCAGGCCGGCGAACGCCGCGCCGGAGTGGACCCGCTCCGCCGCGAGGGCGTAGAGCCGCGCCTGCATCAAGTAGTGCTCGTACACGTGCTCGCGCGCGGCTTTGGGATCGACGAGCACGTCGGTCTTGTAGTCGATCACCCATAACGCGTCGTCCCAGCGAACGAGTGCGTCGATGTAGCCGCGCACCAACCCGCGGCCGGGCGCCGGGAGCGGGTATGCGAACTCGACCTCGCGTGCGATCGCGTCGGCGGCGACGAGCGGAGGCAACCCCGTCCCATCGCTGAGCTCGAACGGCGCGGTCAGCGTGCGATGAATGAGGCGCGCGGCGTGCGGCAGGTGACGCGAGTCGATCGCGTGCGTTCGAGCCGCGGCGACGAGCTGACTCGCGACGCGCCGGTCCGCGGCCCAGGCGTCGACGGACAGCGTGCGCGCGAGCTCGAGGTCCGCGACCTCGAGCACCTCGTGCACGAGCTGACCGGAGCTCGCCCCGCGGGGCAGATCGCCCGGCGGCAGAACGATCGGCTCGACGGCGCGCTCGTCACCGTCGAGCTCGGCACGCTCGAGCTCGAGCTCGGGTACGTGGCTCGCGGCGCGCACGCGCTTCGTCGACTCCGCGGCGCGCGCGGCGAGGCGCGTGTACGACAGCGTGACGAGCCCGGCCTGGGTCGCGGCGATTGGTGGAAGCTCGACGACGCGCGGCGCGACCGGCAGCGCGAGGTCGGCGAGTGCATCGGGCGGCGCCGGCGCGGGCTCCGGCCGTTCGGCGATCCGAACCACCTCGAACAGCGCATGACCTCGCGTCGCGATCGGTTCGATGCAGCGTTGGATCGGCCCGAAGCCGGCCTTGTCGGCGCCCGCGGTCTTGAACATCGGTACGTAAAGCCGGACCTGCGCGCGCGTCAAAGCGACGTAGGCGAGGCGTTGATCCTCGTTCGACTTGTCCGCTTCGAGCCGGGTCTCGATCGCCGCGGGCTGATCGCCGACGACGAGCTCGCGCCGTTGCGCCTCGCGCAGGACGCGCGCCGGTCGCTTCTTGCCGACCCATTGCCCGCCGAACAAGAACACGTACGGTGCCTCGAGGCCCTTCGCCTTGTGGATCGTCAGCACGCGGATCGCGTCGGCGTCGGTGTCGGCACGCTGAACATCGCGATCGTCCGGCTGGTCCTCGCTGTCCGCGATCCACATGCGCAAGCGGGTGACGAGCTCGTGCAGGTCACACCGCGAGCGCGCGACCTCCTCGAGCAGCAGCTCGAGCACGTGCCACGTGTTCGTGACCGCGCGCTCCCCGCCGCCGAGGACGAGCGCGCGCTCGACGAACCGACTGTCCTCGACGAGCCGGCGGAACAACGCCTCGTACGCGCGCCGGGCGGCGAGCTGTGACCACTCGTGCAGCCGGGCGATCGCGGGATGATAGTCCGGCGCGTCGACCGTGCGCGCGATCTCCGTCCACGGCACGTCGAAGAATCGCGTGCGCAGCGCGCGCAGCCGCGCCGATCGATCGCGTGGCGCCGCGATCGCCGCGAGCACCGACGCGAGCTCCTCGGTCTCGCGCGTCTGGAATAGCCGCTCGCTCTCGACGATCGCGCACGGCAAGCCGCGCGCGCGCAACGCCTTCGTGATCTGCATCGCCTCCTTGTTCGATCGGGTCAGCACCATCACCTGGCCGAGCGCGAAGGCCGGCGCGCGCCCGCGGCTCGACCAGGTCGGCGGATGCGCGCGCAGCTCGGCGATCTCGTCGCCGATCGCCGCGGCGAGCGCCTCGCGGGCCTGCTCGGCCTTCATCGGCGCGACCGCGAGCACGGTGATCGGCGGATGCGGATCATCGGCGGTGACATCGCCGCTCGCCTCGACCGGCTCGTCGTACTCGATCTCGCCATCGAGCAGCGGCATGCCGAGGTTGCCGACGAGCACGTGGTTGACCGCGGCGACCAAGGGCGCGGTCGATCGGCGATTGACCGCGAGCGCGACGCGTTGCGCGCCGGCGGCGAGCAGCTGTTCGCGCGCGTCGAGATAGGTCGCGACATCGGCACCGCGGAAGCTATAGATCGCCTGCTTCGGGTCGCCGACGATCGTCAACCCGCGCGCCGCCTCGTCCATCCAGACTCGACGGAAGATCTCCCACTGGGTCGGGTCGGTGTCCTGAAACTCGTCGATCATCACCCACGGCATCCGCGTGCGCAGTCGCGCCGCGAGCGCGGGGCCGCGATCGCCGGCGAGGGTCTCTCGGACAAGCCCGAGCATGTCGTCGTAGTCGAACTGACCGCGCTCGGCTTTGTCGCGCGCGATGCGATCGACGATCGGCGGCAACATCGCAGCCGCGACGATCTCCTTGATCTGCATCGCACCGGCCGCGGCATCGAGCGCGCCGACCACGATCGGCGGCAAGCGCTCGCGGGCGCCCGCCAGCCACTTGAATGGATCGGCGAGCGCCTGTAGCGCGGACAGGTCGTCGCCGATGTCGCCGGACGCGAGCGCGAGCGCGCGATCGATCTCGGCGAGGTGCTGCGGGAGCGACTTGTGCGTGGGTAGCTTCGCTCGCAGCTCCTTGCGCGTCGCCTCGCCGAACGCCGCGCGCACGGTCGCGACCACGCGCCCCGGCTCCTCGGGATCGAACGCTCGGCGCAGCTCGCCGTGGGTGCGCACGCAAGCGAGCAGCAGGTCGCGCAGGTCCTTGATCGTCTTGTTGCTGCGGCGAAACGCCTGGATCAGCTCGCGCTCCGGCGAGACCCGCGCGAACCTCTCGCGCAGCAGCGCGTCGAACGCCGTATCGAACGCGACCTCGTCGGCGACCTGGACTTGGTCGAACAAGCGCCGCGCTGCGAACGCGTCTTCGACCAGCACGCGGTGGCAGAACCCGTGGATCGTGAAGATCGGCGCGTGATCGAACGCGGTCACCGCCGCGCGCAGCCGAGCCCGCGCCGCATCGTCGATCGTCCAGGCGCTCGCTTCGTCGGTCGAACCGGTCGCGCGCGACAGCCGATCGAGCAGGTCGCGGACGCGCAGCCTGAGCTCGGCGACCGCCTTGTCGGTGAACGTGACGAGCAAGATCTGGCCGAGCTCCGCGCCGGCGCCGAGGATCAGGTCGACCACGCGATGTTCGAGAAAGAACGTCTTGCCGGTACCGGCCGACGCTTCGACCACGACGAACCGCGCCGCCGGATCGGGCAACATCGCCGGCCGAGCGACGCGCACGGTCACGACTTCTTCTCCCGCGCGGTCTCGACCATCGCCGGGAACCGCGCGCTGAGCGGTCCGAGCCGGCGCAGCGCGATCGCGAGGGCATCGCCTGGAACGTCGAGCCCGTGCGCGCTCTCGATCGGGCCGAAGCCGTGCGCGCGTTCGATCTTGATCGCCGCGTCCTTACCGCTCGCCAGGCGCGCGAGCGTCTCGTAGGGCAGGAGGTAGCCGTGCGATTCGTCGAATAGCTCGGTCGCGATCGCGGCGAGATAGGCGCGCGCGTCGGCTTCGGTCCACCGCGCGTGCTCGCCCGTTCGAGCGTTGCCCTCCCCCGCGACCAACGTGTGCGCGTGGCCCGCCGGCGCGAGCCCGGCCGCGGCGAGCAACACGTGGTCGAGCGCACCGCGCAGGTGATACCTCGACCGCGCGTCGACCTTGCCGAGCAGCGCGATCAGCGAGCGATGGCCGCTCGGGGTCACCTCGAGCAGCTCGGTCTCGCCGACAATCCGGACCGTCCGGCCGCCGGACAGCTCGATCTCGACGGCGGGACGCAGGATCGATTCGCGCGAGCGCGCGCGGCCGAACGCGTAGCGCGTGACCGCGCCTACCGACGCGAGGTCCTCGCGCCAGCGATGCAACAGCTCGAGATCGACCGCGCGTTGCGCGCTGCCGAACACGCCGACCGGAAACTGGCCGCGCAGCAGCCACGCGCCGACAATCGCGTCGTAGCACGCCGTCGGGTCGCGCCCCGGCGTGCGCAACGAGGCCTCGAGCGCCTCGCGCAGCACCGTCGCGCGTACGTTGTTCGCGAGGTCGAACGGCTCGTCGCTGCGCGTCAGCGTCTCGTCGTCGGGTAGATCGTCGAGTCCGAGCTGCGACCGAGCCCACGCTTGCACCGGTGACTCGAAGAACGCCCGGAGCTGCGAGACCGAGAGCGTGCGGACCCCAGCGCCCGGGTCGGTCGCGGCCGGCGCCTCGCTGATCGCGAGCGCGGAGCGGAGCTCGCCGAGCGCGGAATGCGCGAGCAGGCTGAACATGTCGTCTTCATCGGGGACCGGCTGATCGTGGCCGCGCAGGTGATCGCGGATCCGATCGCGTACGTCGGCGGCCCACCGCTCGCGCGCGATCGCAGGTGGGAGATCGCCCGAGCCGTGAAAGCGCTGCAGCGGCTCGTGCCGCGAGATGCGCTCGAGCGCGTCGCGGCTCGACGTGGCCCCGAGATAGGGCGCGAGCGCGTCGGCGAGCTCGAGCACGACCGATGACGGCCCGAGCGTCTGGCCGCTCTTGGCCTCGACCGCGGTGTACGACAGAAACAGAGCATCGCGCGCGCCGAGCAGCACTTCGAGAAAGCCGTGGCGGTCGCGGTCGCGCGGCGAGATGTCGCCGGCGCGCACCGCGCGGACATCGAGCGGGCTCGGTTGCTCGCCGGCCGGGAACGCTCCCTCGTCGAGCCCGACGATGAACGCGACCCGCGCGGGAATCGCTCGCATCGCGGCGAGCGGTGCGAGCATGACGCCGTGGGCGAGCGGCTCGCCTCGACCGGCGCGCGCAGACGTGAGCTGGCGCGTCGCGTGCTCGCGCGCTTCGCGAAACCCGACGCGGCGGCCGTCGAGGTCGAGTCGTGCGAGCCCGGCGAGCATCGCGCGCACGCGCTCGAGGTCGCGCTTGCCATCGTCGTCGCGGGTCGCGAGGTAACTGCCCACGAGCGCGACGAGCACGTCGGCCCACCGCGCGAGTGGCGCCTCGAACGTCGCGAGCCACGCCGCATCGGCGCACAGCGACCGCACGACGAGCGCGTAGCTCGCCGCGCTCGCCTGCTGATCGGGCCCCACCTCCTCGGGTGCGACCTCGAGCTGAGCGATCCGCGCGGGCCCGCGTTCGCCGCGCTCGCCGACCATGAACGCGCCGAGCGCCAATCGCCGCACCGCTTGGTCCCAGTGAAAGAACCGGTCGTGGTCCTCGAGATAGGTGCCGCGGCGTGACTCGCGGTCCGTGCCATGCGCGACGCCGAGCCGATCGGTCCACTGCAACCACTCGTCGGGCTCGACGTGCGGAAACGCCGCGAGCACCGCCGGGTGCGTCATGACGCGCAGCAGATCGCGGCGCGTCATCGCCGACGTCGGCAGCTCGAGCAGCGCGAGCACGGCTTCGCCGATCCGGCCGCGGTCGTCGATCGGCGCGTCGATCAGGTGACACGGCACGCCGACCGCTTCGAACGCGGCCGGCGCCTGGGCGAGATAGCGTTCGGGATTCGAGGCGATCCACACCGCGACGTCGTTCGCGGCGAGCTCCGGGTCGGCGTCGAGGCGCGTGCGAATCTCGGCCGCGACGAGCTCGAGCTCGCGCCGCGGGTTCGGACACGCGAGCACGGTCACGCCCGGATCGATCACCGCGTCGTGATCGACTGCGAGCTCGCGGCCCGCAGACCCCGTTCGATCGCGCGCATCGGCGAGCAAGCGGGCGAGCGCGGTCGTGCCGGCGGTCGTCGAGAACCGGCCCTCGAGGTCGCCGTCGCTGCGCTCGACGAGTGCACCGATCGTGTCGCGTGCGGCGCGGCCCCACAGCGCGAGCGGCAACGGATCGCCAGCGCCCGTCGCGTTCGCGACCGTGCCTCGCCCGGCGACGTCGTCCCACAGCTCGGCGCAGGGATCGAGCATGTACACCGTGACGTCGCTGGTCGCCGCGAGATCGGTGAGCGCTTCGAGCTGCGAGCGCACGAGAAACGACACCCCGAACACCGACACCGGCACCGCCGCCCGCGCGGGTGCGAGCCGAGCTTCGCGCCGCTTCGCCGGGAGCATCGGCACCGGCACGGCGCCGTCGAGCCGTGCGAACACGTTCGCAGCGAGCGCGACTTGCCAGCGCGCGGTCGGGTCGGCGGCGAGCTCGCTCGGCACGCGACCGGCGACGAAGCCCGCCATCCAATCGGACCGCGTCGACGCGTACTGCCACAGCATGTCGGAGATCCGATCCGCGAGCTGAACGCGTCGCGGGCCGGCGCGGTCGCCTGGCGCGGGTGCGGCCGCGAGATACGAGGCGACCGCGGGCAGCTCGCGCATCGCGCGGTCGTCGGCGAGCACCGAGGCGATCACGGCGGCGAGCTGGCGCCGGTCGATCGAAACGATGCCGCCGCCCCACGTCGTCTCGATGAAGCGATCGAAGGTCACGAGCTCGAGCCCGCTCGCGATGCCGCGAGCCCGCGCGATCTCGCGCATCAGCCAGCGCGCCACGAGGTGACTTCCGACGACGATCGTCGATGGGGCGAACGGATTCGCGGCCGGCAGCGCTTCGAGCAACGCCTCGAGCAAGGCCTCGGCTCGGTCCGCGTGGACCACGCGCAGCGGCATTGGCTACGGACTCCGCGGCGCGACGATCGACAGCGCGCTCGGCAACAGCTCGAACCGCGCCGGCAAGCGGCCGAGACACTCGCCGTCGACGTCGAGCTCGACCGTCGCACTCGGTTCGATCGGCTCGGCGTCGACTACTCGCGCGCGCCGCACCGACACCTTGTCCATCGCGAGGTGCGTGCCTTTGTAGAGCCTGCGTCCGCTCTTCACGAGATCGCCGAACGTGAAGTCGCCGAGCGCGACGACATCGAATACGCCGTCGTCGAGCTCCGCGTCGGGCGCCACCATCATCGCGCCGCCGAAGAACCGGCCGTTCGCGACGGCGACCGTGTTGATCGTGAGCTCGACCCGGTCTTTGCCGTCGAGCACGAGCTGGACGCGCTGGTTCTTGTACGACCACGTCGCGCGCGCGGTCGCGAGCGCGAACGACAGCCGGCCGAGTCGCTTCCCGGATTCGTTGACGAGCCGATCGACGACACCGGACACGCCGAACGACGCGATGTTCGCGAACATGCGCAGCGCCGGGCCGCCGTCGCGTCGCGTATAGGCGAGCTTGCCGATGTCGATCCGGCGACGATGATCCGCCGCGATCACCGCTGCGGCCTCGGCGAGCTCGGTCGGCAGGTGCAGCGAGCGCCGGAAGTCTCCTCCGGTACCAAACGGGATCAACCCGAACGCGGCCTCCGGCGCGATCGGCTCGCCGCCATCGAAGAAGCCGTTGACGACCTCGTTGACCGTGCCATCACCGCCGATCGCGATGATCCGCTCGGCGCCCGAGCGCAGCGCCTCGCTCGCGAGGTCGGTCGCGTGGCCCGCGCGCGCCGTCATCGCCTCGTCGAACGGAAACGCGCGCGCGAGCGTGTCGGAGATCTCCGCCCAGCGCTTGCCGAGCCGGCCGCCCTGCGACTGCGGGTTGACGATGACGACCGTGCGCGGCGCGACCATGCCGGCGAACTATACCTGGCGGGTCCGATCCCGACCGCAAGACCGTTGCGATCTCCCGCACTTGACTGGGGACGGAGTAACCTTTGACACCTTACGGCCGCTGGCGACCCTATCCGGGACCCTCGTGCATCGCGCGCTCGATCTTGGTCTTGAGCTCGACGTAGCGGCGCAAGAAGTCATAGTGGCGCTCGCGGAAAGCCTGGGCATAGCGACGTTCTCGCGCTTTTGCGCGCCATGCTTCGGCGAGCGCGTCGAGCTGACCGAGCAGCTGGCTCACATCGCGAAACGGCTTGATGATCGTGCGATGGCCGTGGGTCTCGACGAGATCGACGTGGCCGTTATCGGCCGGACCGAGGAACGTCAGCACGACGGTGTCGGGATACTGGTTTCGGATCGTGCGCGCGATCGTCTGCGCCGGCAGGTCGGTGACGTCTTCGGCGACCATCGCGTAGTGAAACGGGCTGCCGCCGATCCGATCGAGACCTTCGCCCCCGGACGTCGCGTGAATGAACTCGAAGCCCTCGGGCTTGCCGATCGCTTCGACGAGCTCGTCGACCTCGTCGACGACGAGCACGCGGACGTCGTCCATCTGCACCGTGCGGGACACGTCGCGGCCGGCGACCTGATCGGCGAGGTCGACCGCGCGGCGCTCGGCCTCCATGAAGTGCTTGAGAAACTCGTCGTGCACGCCGCGGATATCGTCGAGCACGGTGTCGACCTCGCGCTTGCCGACCGAGCGACCGGCGGCTTCGAGCACGCGGTCCTTGAGATACGCGACCGAGTCTGGCGACTTGAGGATCAGGTCGATCGCGCCGGCGCGCACGGCATCGACCGCGTCTTCCCACGAGCGCCGCGGTGTCATCGCGACGACCATCGAGGTCGGCGACGCGCGCTTGATCGAGCTGATCGTGGCGATGCCGGCGCGCGGTGACGGCGTGTCGATGTCGATGAGCGCGACCGAAAAGAATTGGCGGTCGACGAGGTGAAGCGCGCGCTCGGCGTCGGTCACGCAGGTCACGTGCAGGCTCGCCTCGGACAACAGCTGCTCGATCCCGGAATGCACGCGCTGATCGCCGTCGAGCACGAGCACCTCGACACCGATCAGCGAGCTGTGCGCTCCCGACGTCTGGCTTCGAAATCCGCCGCTGCTGGTTTCCGTCGTCATGGGTTACCGGTAGGTGAACGCTCGCACGAAATCGACCGCGGCGCCGGGATGAGGCGAGAACACCCAGCTGCCGACTGCGGCGGCGAGGCACACGGCGAGCTCGCTCGACCCGGTCGTGTTTTCCGCCGCCGTCGCCTTGCCGACGGTGCCGTTCGGGTTGATCGAGAATGCGATGCGCACCGTACCGTCGACCACACCGGCGTTGTGATGACAGCGCGCGAACGCGGCCTTCGAGCGCGCGGCTTGGAGATCGACGGCGGCGGCGAGGGCCGCATCGGGCGCATATGGATCGACCGGCTCGGCAGTCTGCTTCGGGGCCGCGCGAGCCGCGGTCTTGGCGGGCGCGGCAGCGGACAGCTTCTCGTCGCCTGGCTTCACCGGCGGTTTCGCGGAGGGCGCGGGCGCTTTCGCGACGGCCGCCGTGACAGGCGGGAGGTCGGCGACCGCGTTCGTCGTCGGCGGTGCTGCCGGCGGGTCGGCGGCGGCGGCTTTTGGCGCCGGCGGCGGCAGCGGCTCGACCGCTGGCTTTGGCGCCGGCGGTGGCAACGGCGTGACGCTCGGAGCCTGCGCGCCATCGCTCGAATCATCGAGCCCGCGCGCGAGCAGCACGCCACCGGTAGTCGCGAGCGCGAGGTCGACGATCAGCAGGACGACGATCCCACCCCAGTTGCGGCGCGGCGCCGGCATCGAGATCGACGCATCGGCCAGCGTGTCCGGCGGGGCGATGGGGCCCGACGGTCGCGGCGTGCCCGCGGCCGGCAACGAAGGGCGCTGCGGATCGATCGATGGTCGGGCCGGCACGTACGCGATCGGCGGTCCAGCTGGCTGCGAAGTCGGACTCGGCGCCGCATAACTCGGTGCGTAACCCGGCGCAGCGCTCTGCGGAACCTCTGGATAGCGCGCCTCGTTAGACAGGTTGTGGGTCGGCGCGAGTCGGTTGTCCGGGGGCGCGAACCGAGCGCCACACCCACCGCAGAACCGCGAATCCGGCGTGTTGTCGGTACCGCAGCTCGGGCAGAGCATCCCGAGCGCAAGCGTAACCCACGAGGCTTTCCGGCGCCTCATCTCGCCGCCGGATCCCGCTCTTCCGCTGTGTTACCCTAGAGGTACGGTGGCATGAGTCAGGTCCTCGATCGCGTCCTTACTGCCGCCCGCCAATTAGGGGCGTCAGACGTACACCTGAAGGCAGGCCTACCTCCGATGTTTCGCATCAAGGGTGAGCTGCGCACCGTGCGCGACGTGCCTGCGTTGACCCGCGAGGTCATCGCGCAGTTCGCGGTCCACATGATGAACGATCGCCAGCGCGCCGAGTTCGAGACCAACCTCGACATCGACCTCGCGTACGGCACGCCCGACGGTGTCCGCTACCGCGTCAACATGTTCCAGCAGCGCGGCTCCGTCGGCATGGTGATGCGGTTGATCCCGCCCGAAGTACCGCCGTTCGATCGGCTGAACCTGCCGCAAGCGGTGCTCGATCTCGCGAACAACGCGCGCGGGATCGTGCTCGTCACCGGCGCGACCGGGTCGGGCAAGTCGACGACGCTCGCCGCGATGATCGATTACGTCAACACCCAGCAGGCGTGTCACATCGTGACGATCGAAGATCCGATCGAGTACACGTTCCGCGACAAGCGCTCGGTCATCAACCAGCGCGAGGTCGGGTTCGATACGATGTCGTTCTCGCGCGCGTTGCGCGCCGCGCTTCGCCAGGATCCGGACGTCGTGCTCGTCGGCGAGATGCGCGACTTCGAGACCGCGCAGATCGCGATGACCGCGGCGGAGACCGGCCACCTCGTGTTGTCGACGCTGCACACCGTCGACGCGACCGAGACGGTGAGCCGCATCATCTCGATGTTCCCGACCCACCAGCAGCAGCAAGCGCGGCTCACGCTCGCTGCGGTGATCAAAGGGGTAATCTCGCAGCGCCTGTTGCCGCGCGCCGATGGCAAAGGCATGGTGCCGGCGCTCGAGATCATGGTGAACACCGAGCGGGTGCGCGAGATGATCGAAGATCCGAATCGCACCCGCGAGATCAAGACCGCGATCGCCGAAGGTCTGCACCCGTACGGGATGATCTCGTTCGACCAGAGCCTGGCCGCGCTAGTCAAGCAGCGTCACGTCACTTACGAGGAAGCGGTCAAGCATTCGAGCAGCCCGGCCGACTTCGCATTGTTGTTTCGCGGCGTCTCGGCCGGCGCAGCAGCATGGCAGGGAGCAGCGACACCGCCCAGCAAGGGAGCGAGCAATGACGAGTTCGAGATCGAAAACTTCGATAAGTAAGGCCAGGCTGGTCGCTGCGCTCGCCGTGCTCGTGCTCGCGGCGTCGACCGCGTTTGCCGGCGGCCACAAGCGCGTGGTCGTGCTCGACTTCGAGGGGCCGAAGGCCGACAAGTTCCACGAGGACGTCATCCGGCTGCTCAGGAAGAGTCACAACGTCGTGCCGCTCGACAAGTGGACGAGCACCGCCGACGAGCTCGACGCGGCGAAGGTCACCGAGAAGAACGTCAAGAAGATCGCGAAGAAGCTCAAGATCGACGGCGTCGTCACCGGCAAGGTCGAGAAGCGTCACGACGAGTACGTGCTCGTGCTCAAGCTGCGCTCTGGCACGTCGGGTGAGGTGGTCGGCGACAAGGTCGAGATCAAGTCCGATACCTCGCGGCTCGAAGGCGATGCGCAGCGCGCGATCAAGGACCAGCTCGTCGCGGCGGTCGACGACCTCGAGTCGAACCACGGCGGCGCCTCGGACGACGACGCCACGGCGGACGACCCGCCGAAGAAGCATCACCACGACGACGACACCGCGGCGACCGACGACCCGCCGAAGAAGCATCACCACAAGGACGACGATGCGGCGACGAGCGACGACCCGCCGAAGAAGCATCGCAAGGACGACGACGACAGCTCCGCCTCGTCCGACGACCCGCCGAAGAAGCATCACAAGGACGATTCCGATACCTCCGCCTCGTCCGATGACCCTCCGAAGAAGCATCACAAGCGGGTCGCGTCGAGCGAAGACGACGACGGCGTGACCAAAGACTCCGGCGACCAGCCCGCAGCGATGGACTCCGAGACCGCGATCAACCCGGCAAATCGCGCGATCGATATGGGCATCGGGCTGTCGTTCACCGCTCGCAAGCTGACGTTCAAGTCCGACGCCGACCTCGCCGCGCCGCCGCCACAGTACGCGAACCAGGTGCCGCTGCCGGGCGCGTACCTCGCCGGCACGGTCTACCCGTTGTCGATCGGGCACAACCGCACGGACATCTACGCCGGGCTCGGCCTGACGTTCAGCTACGACCGCGTGCTCTACATCCAGTCGGAGAAGGGCTACATCGACGCGATGACGATGACCAGCGAGACCGCGAAGCTCGCGACGATCGAATCGCGGTGGTCGCTCGGCCCGGTCTTCCGCTACCCGCTCAACGGCAAGGGCGCGGTCGGCGGGTCGCTCGTCTATAGCAAGCAGAAGTTCCAGATCGCGCAGCAGCTGCCCGACATGTCGCCGACCGACGTGCCGACGATCCTCTACCAGACGATCGAGCTCGGCGGCTTCGTGCAGTACCCGGTGATCCCGAAGCTCACCGCCAACCTCAACGTCGGCCTGATGGCGTTCCTCAGCGACGGCGACATCGGGGCGCCAAACCAATACGGCGG
Organism: uncultured delta proteobacterium; assembly: GCA_963848295.1. Taxonomy (GTDB): domain Bacteria; phylum Myxococcota_A; class Polyangia; order Haliangiales; family Haliangiaceae; genus JABFXX01. The sequence continues at coordinate 4,342,583 of CAWKDB010000010.1, forward strand.
CGGCGGCAAGATCGGGTTTGAAGGCGCGATCGGCGCGGACTACATGCTCAAGCCGAAGATCTTCCTGCGCGCGCAGATTCGGCTCGAAGAGGTCAGTCTCAGCTTCAACGGCACCGGCGCGCAGACGACGATGCGCGATAGCGACCCGGCGCAGGACGTCCACGGCGCGACCGACATGTATTACGGCGGCGCCGTGACCATCGGCTTCTTCTATTAGCCGACGGCCTTCGTGCTAGAACGCAGCGGATGAAGGCCGCCGACGTTCGACGTACGTTCCTGGAGTTCTGGAAGCGCCACCACCACCAGGTGGTCGCTTCGAGCTCGCTCGTTCCGGCCAACGATCCGACGTTGCTGTTCACGAACGCCGGGATGAACCAGTTCAAGGACGTGTTCACCGGCGTCGAGACCCGCAGCTACAAGCGCGCGACGTCATCGCAGAAGTGCGTGCGCGCCGGCGGCAAGCACAACGACCTCGACGAGGTCGGCAAGACGCCGCGCCACCAGACGTTCTTCGAGATGCTCGGCAACTTCTCGTTCGGCGACTACTTCAAAGCCGATGCGATCGCGTGGGCCTGGGAGCTGCTGACCAAGGACTTCTCGATCGACCCGTCGCGGCTTGTCGTCACCGTGTTCGGCGGCGACAAGGCACTCGCGGGCATCGCGGCAGACGACGAAGCGCGCGCGCTGTGGAAGAAGGTCACCGGGTTCGGCGACGACCGCGTGATCGGGCTCGGCGCGAAGGACAACTTCTGGCAGATGGGCGACACCGGTCCGATGGGTCCGTGCACCGAGATCCACTACAACTTCGACCGCACGGGGAAGTGGCCGACCAGCGATCCGGCATCGTGGCAGGGCTGGCTCGAGATCTGGAACCTCGTGTTCATGCAGTTCGAGCGGCGCGAGCCGGGCGGCCCGTTGCATCCGCTGCCGGCGCCGTCGGTCGATACCGGCGCGGGCCTCGAGCGCGTGACCTCGGTCGTCCAGGGCGTGCGCTCGAACTACGAGACCGATCTGTTCGTGCCGATCATCGAGCGCGCCGCGGAGATCGCGGGCGTCAAGTACGGCAACCGCGGGCCGGACAACGAGACCGATACCGCGCTGCGCGTGATCGCCGACCATGCCCGGTGCTCGGCGTTCCTGATCGCCGACGGCGTGTTCCCCGACAAGGGCGAGCGCGAATACACGCTGCGCCGGATCTTCCGGCGCGCGGTGCGCCACGGCCAGCAGCACCTGAAGCTCGAGAAGCCGTTCATGCACGAGGTGTGCGACCGCGTGATCGACTTGATGGGCGACGTCTATCCCGAGCTGCGCGAGCGCCGCAGCGTGATCCGGAACGTGACGCAGGAAGAGGAGACGCGGTTTCGCGCGACGTTGGCGCGTGGCCTCGAGCGGCTCGACGGCGAGCTCGTCGAGCTGAAGAAGTCGGGTGCGACGACGTACCCGGGCAAGAACGTGTTCACGATGTACGACACGTACGGGTTCCCGGCCGACCTTACGAAGGTGATCGCCGAGGAGCGCGGCGTGGCGATCGACGACAAGGGCTTCGAGCTCGAGCTCGAAGCGGCGCGGTTGAAGAGCAAGTTCAAGATCGATGACGTCGCGATCGACACGGTGTTCAAGTCGCTCGCGAGCGAGGTCGGCGCGACGAAGTTCACCGGCTATGACGGCCGCGGCACGGCGGGCGAGGGAACGCTGCGCGCGATCATCGTGAACGGCAAGCGGGTCGACCAGGCGGCATCGGGGACGCCGGTCGCGCTCGTCTTCGATCAGACGCCATTCTACGCGGAGTCCGGCGGCCAGATCGGCGACACCGGAGCGGTCGTCAGCGCGGGCGGCAAGGTCCGGATCGACGACACCGAGAAGCCGGCGGGCGACATGCACGTCCTGATCGGCGAGGTCACGACCGGCACGATCGCGGTCGGCGACCGGGTCAAGTTCACGGTGGACGACGACCGCCGCGAGCGGATCCGCGCGAACCACTCGGCGACGCACTTGTTGAACCTCGCGCTCAAGAAGGTGCTCGGCGCGCACGTCGCGCAGAAGGGCTCGCTGGTCTCGCCCGATCGGCTGCGGTTCGACTTCGCGCACTTCTCGCCGATGACGGACGAGCAGCGGCGAGAGGTCGAGAACCTGGTCAACGCGGACATCCGCGCGAACGCCGACAGCAAGGTCGAGGTGTTGCCGATCGATCAAGCGCGTCAGCGCGGCGCGGTCGCGATGTTCGGCGAGAAGTACGGCGACAAGGTCCGGGTCGTCGGCATCGGCAACGAGTCGCTCGAGTTCTGCGGCGGCACGCACGTGCGGCGCGCCGGCGACATCGGGTTGTTCAAGATCGTGAGCGAGCAGGGCGTCGCGCAGGGTGTGCGCCGGATCGAAGCGGTGACCGGCGCGGGCGCGCTCGAATATCTGCGCAGGCTCGAGACCGAGCTCGACCTCGCTGGCGCTCGGCTCAAGGCTCAGCCGCTCGAGGTCGCGGCGCGCGTCGAGAAGTTGCTGAACGAGCAAAAGCTGCTCGATCGCGAGATCGAGAAGCTCAAGGCGCGGCTCGCGTCGGGCGGCGGATCGCGCGACTTGATGTCCGAGGTCGTGACGATCAAGGGCATCAAGGTGCTCGCGGCGTCGGTCGAGGTCGACGACGCGAAGGTGTTGCGCGACACCGGCGATCAGCTGCGCGACAAGCTCGGCTCGGGCGTCGTGGTCCTGGCCGGCACCGGCGGCGCGGAGATCAAGCTGGTCGCGATGGTGACCAAGGATCTCGTCGAGCGCGTCCAAGCTGGCAAGTTGCTGGGCGAAGTCGCCGCCGCGCTCGGCGGCCGGGCGGGTGGGCGGCCCGAGATGGCTCAAGGCGGTGGCAAAGACGTGGCCTCGCTACCCCAGGCGCTCGACGTCGCGCGCAAGTTCGTCGAAGACCACGTATAATTTACTGGCCTCATGGCCGCCGACGACACCAGCGGCGCGAAGCCGGCTCCGGTCGTGCTCCGCATCAAGCTGCGCTACGACGACGTCGAAGCGATGGTGCAGCGGTTTGCGCCGAACGCGGGCAAGTCCGGCCTGTTCTTGCCGACGAAGTCGCTACAGCCGGTCGGCGCGGAGATCAAGTTCGAGCTCCGGCTCAACAACGATACGCCAGTGCTCGTCGGTCTTGGCCGGGTCAAGGCGGCGCGCGAGCCGGATCCGACGAACCCGAAAGCGGCATTCGGCATGGCGATCGAGCTGATGCGCGTCACGCGCGAAGGCCGCGACGTGATCATGCGGATGCTCGAGCGCCGGCGGGCGATGGGGCTCGCGGACGTCGCGATCCCGATGCCGTCGGATATCGACCAGGCGCGGCGCGCGGAGGTCGACACCGGTCCGGCACACGCGGCGCCGGTGCCCGCGCCCGAGCTCGAGTCCGCGCCGATCGCAGCGGCCGAGCCCGCGTTCACCGCACCGCGCCGGGCGAGCACGCCGATGGCGATCGGCATCGCCAAAGATTCGTCGCGCCCGACGCTGCAACCGCTCGCACCCGAGGCGGCGCGGCCCAAGCGCCCGCGGATCAGCGATGTCGTCGCGCGCGCGGAGGCCGCAGGCGGCGTCGTGGTGACCGCGATCCCGGAGCTCGATCAGCACGTCGATCTCGAACGCGCGATGGCGCGCGCCCGCGCGTTGGCCGGCGGCGAGCTCGACGCCGAGCTCGGCGCCTTGCGCGAGCACGCCGCGGCGCCGATCGCGATCGACGTCGAAGCCGCCTCCGCCGAGCTCGCGAGACAACTCGGCGGTCGCGCGATCGCCCGCAAGGATCGCAACGCCGGCTGGGCGACTCCACCGCAAGTCGAATCGAAGCCCGAGCCCGCTCCCGCGCCCGCTCTGGTTCCGATCCCGCAAGCCGTACCCGATCCCGACCTCGATCCCGAGCCGAGCGCCAACGCGAGCGCGACGATGATCACGAAAGCGCGCGACGAGTCGTCGGTCAGCGTCACCGCGGTCGATGCCGAAATCGAAGCGCTCGTCGCCGCCGGCGATCCCGAGACCGAGCGACCGAGCGCTGGTCTGGTCGAGCGACCGCGGACCGTGCCGCCGCCGAGCGCCGACCTCGCACCGCCGACCGATCGCGCGAAGGCGATGCTGATCGATGACGACTCGGACCTGTCGAGCTTCGAGGACGCGCTCGATGCCGCGATGTTGCATTCGTCGCCGGCGGTGCGCGCTGTCGCACCTAACCCCGAGGTGTTCGACGACGAGGACGCGGTCTCTCTCGACAGCATGGATCTCGAAGAAGAGCCGAGCGAGATGACCGAGATCGGCGGCATGCCGGGCGCCCCGGTCCCGGCGATGCCCGCGGACCTCGGCGACCGGCTCGACGCACACCTCGCGGCTGCCGAGGTCGAGGCCGAGGCGGAGTTCGCCGGTGTCGGCAACGCGACGATCGGCGAGGCCGAGCTGCCGGCGGGACTCGAAGCCGCCCTCGAGGGGGAACAGTTCGACGCCGAAGAGATCTCTGACTTCGACGTGCTCGCCGAAGCGGACGCCGACGATGCGGATCTCTTGTCGGCCGACGGCGAGGCCGACGCCTCCGGCAGCGTCGAGTCTCCAGCCGCACCCGCGGCGCCCGAGGACTACGACTTCGCCGATCACCTCGACCTGAGCGAAGACGCGGCGCCGCAGTTCGACGAGCGCCACGCGGGGATCTCGCGCCGCCAGCGGCCGGTCGCCGACGAGCCGCCCGTTGCCGAGCCGCAAGGCCGGTACGATCACGACGATCAAGCGAGTAACGAGTACACGCTGAGCGAAGCGCTGCCGAACGACGGGCTCGACTTCGACGAGCCCCACTTCCGCGCGCTCACGCCGCTGCCGACGACCGACGACCCTCTGCCCCCAGGCGCGGCGGAGTACGATCTCGACTCGGCGCTCGAACATCTCGACCCGAACCTCGATCAGCTGGCGGCCCGCCGGCCGGATTCCGAGCCGAACGCCCCACGTGCCCGCTCGCGCGCCGGGCGCGCCGACGAGCACGAGCCACGTCCGGGTCGCGCGTCTACCGACGATGGCATCCTGATCGACTTCGACGACGATGACGAGTAGCTGCTACCCGAGACCGGGGTGCGCGAGCGCGCGAATCAGCGCCTGGCGATCGCCGGCGTGACGCTGCCACAGCTCGGTGATCTGATCCGCCTGCGTCCGACCGGTCTCGGCGATCTGTTCGACCGGCGCGATCAGGGGCATCGCCGCGGGTGCGACTCGCGATAATCCTGCGCGCGCGATCGCGACGAGCTGCTTGGCGAGCTCGCCGACGGAGTGGCGACCCGCCTTCGCGGCGAAGCCTTGGCGCGGTACGTCGTCCGCGAGCTGGTCGAGCTCGGCGAACGTCATCCCCGCGGTCAGCGCGATCGCGGCGGAGCGCGCGTCGGTGTCGTAGAGCAAGCCGCGCATGAACGGCGACAGCGCGGCGATCATCTCGAGCGAGCCGCAATCACAGCCGCGGACCTCGATGACCTTCTTGAGCCGGCCTTCGGGGAACAGCGTCGACAGGTGCAGCGCCCAGTCTTCGCGGGTCGCGCGCTCGCCGTTCCAGCCGTCCTTCATGTACTGGCGAAACGTCAGACCCGCGGGCACGACGTGGTAGCCGCTGCGATAGACGAAGTACATCGGCACGTCGAGCGCCCACTGCGTGTACGCGGTGAACAGGTCGTCGCGGTCGAACACGAACGGCAGCAGGCCGGCTCGCGCCCGGTCGGTATCGCGCCAGATCCACGCGCGATACGTCTGGAAGCCGCTGACCTTGTCCTCGACGATCGGCGACGCCGCCCACAGCGCGGTCAAGATCGAGGTCGTGGCGTAGACGCAACGCATCTTCGCCGCGGCGTCGACCTCGTCAGAGAAATCGAGGTTCGCCTGCACCGTCGCGGTGCGCAGCATCATGTCGAGGCCGCGCGTGCCGACCGTCGGCATGTACGCGCGCATGACGTCGTAGCGCTGCTTCGGCATCCACGGGACGTCGGCGCGACCGCCGAACGGACGCAGGCCGATCGACAGCCACGCGAGATCGAGCTCCTTCGACGCGGCGGCGAGCTCGGCGATGTACGCGCGCAGATCGCTGACGAAGTCGCGATCGTCGGCGACCGGGCGCGCCGCGAGCTCGAACTGACCGCCGGGCTCGATCGTGAGCTGGGCATCGCCGCGCGACAGCGCGATCGCGTGGCCATTCTCGACGACTGGCGTACCGCTCTTGCTCGCGAACCAGTTGAACAGCGCGCCGATGCCGGCTCTGCCTTCGTAGGGCGGCGCCGCGCCGGTCGCTCGGCTCACGCCGATCAGCTCGTGCTCGGTGCCGACCCGCCATTGCCCGGCGGGCTTGCCCGCGGTTTCGAAATAGGCGCGGAGGTCCGCATCCGTGCGGACCGGGACGGCGTCGTGTTCGTCGACGAGATGCACGCGGGTACGGCACTCTAGGGGGCGATCCCCACCTCGTCAACCGACCGTGCTAGCGTCGCACCCGTGTCGGTCGAGATTTCTCCGTTCGATCAACCGCACCGCCATCCGGCGGCGGTGACGGTCCCGGGCCAGCCGTGACCATCGACGCCAAGCGAGCGCGCCTGCTCGAATTGCTGCGCGAAAAGGCGTTCGCCGAGCGCGAGGTCACGTTGTCGTCGGGCCTCAAGTCGAACTTCTATATCGACTGCAAGCAGGTCAGCCTCGACGCCGAAGGGGCTTCGCTGATCGGCGCGGTGTTTGACTACACGATCGGGCAGGTAGCAGCGCACGCGGTCGCTGTAGGCGGGCTCACGCTCGGCGCCGATCCGCTCGCGACCGCGACCAGCATCCACAGCTTCACGGCCGGTCATCCGCGCGCCGCGTTCATCGTGCGCAAGGAGCCGAAGGGCCACGGCACGAACCAATGGGTCGAGAGCGCCGGTCTCGCGGTCGGCTCGTCGGTCGTCGTCCTGGAGGATGTGATCACCACCGGCGCGTCGACGCTGCGCGCGATCGAGCGGGCGCGGCTCGCCGGGCTCGTCGTGGTGCACGCGCTCGCGCTCGTCGATCGCCTGGAGGGTGGTCGCGAGGCGATCGAGCGCGAGGTCGCGCTGACCACGTTGTTCACCCGCCGCGACTTCCTGCCGACATGAGACGCGCCGTCGCCATCGCACTCTTGCTGGCCGCGTGTGGCGAGACCGCGACGATCTCGCTGCGCGACGAATGGCCAGCGAAGGTCGCAGGCTACGATGCGGTCACCGACGCCTGGACGCGCACGACGCAGCTGCGCGGCGAATTTCAAGAGGCGCTGTCCCTGTCGGCGACGTTCAAGTCCCCGGCTTGGCGCGAGGCGCACGCCGAACGCGACGCCAAGAACCGCATGCTCGAAGGCGAACAGCGCGCGCAGCGGATCGCCCAGGCCCAGGCCGAGATGGCCGGCCCCTGGGAGATCGAGATGATGGTGACGACGTGGGATCGCCGCGAGAACGATCTCGATCGTGGCAAGAAGAGCGTCTGGCACGTCGCGCTGATCGATGACGCGGGGAACGAGGTCGCTCCGCTCGAGATCGTGCGCGACAAGCGCCCGCTGTACACGTTGCACGCCGAGTTCCCCGCGTTCGACGACTTTGCGAGCGCTTACATCGCGCGGTTCCCACGGACGGCCGCGGTGCTCGGCCCAGGTGTTCGCGCGGTGCGACTGCGGATGAGCAGCGAGCGCGGAGGCGTCGAGCTTACTTGGACGGGTCCGTAGGCTTCTTGCGCTGCTTCGGCTGCGGGATGTAGCTCGTCGAGTTGCGCTTGGTCCGGCCGAACACGCGGTCCCAGAACTTCGGCGGCTGGTAACCCTCGTCGAGATCGTCGAACGATTCCTGGCGGACGACCGGCGCGGTGTAGCCGCTCCCGGGCGACGGCGTGCCGGCGCGGAAGAAGGCCTCTTCGTCGTCGGAGAATGACGCGGCATCTTTGCGGACAGCCGCGACCGCTTGCTCGCGCGCCGGAGTCGCGGCATCGGCGGTCGCAGGTGAGGCGGCTTGCGCGACCGCGATCGCGCTGACCGCTTCGTGCACGGCCGCGAGATCCGCGACGAGGATCGACGGCTCCGCTACCGGCTCGCGGTGGGGCTCGCCGATCGGTGGTCGCGGCCGGATCTCGCCCGTCGTCTCTTTGATCGGAGGGCCATCGCTCTCGAGCGGTGCCGGGCTCGGTCGGCGCGCGCGCGCCGCGAGCTTCGCAGTGTCGGCGCCGGAGACCTCGCGCACGACGCCATCGGACGGCCCGTCGACCGCATGCTCGGGCGCTGCGGTGATCGGCTCGATCTTGACGACGGGCAGCGTCGGCAGATCGTCGGACTCGACCGGCGTCGGCTGGGACACGGGCTGGGCGACCATCGCGGCGATCGGGCTGGCCTCCGGCGTCGGGTGGGCGACCATCGCGGCGACCGCGCGTTCGGCGGCGAGGCGTTCGGCGGCTTCGGAGGCCTCGCGTCTTTGGCGCTCGAGCGTGTCGCGGATCAGCTGCTGGGCGGACTCGCGGAGGCGCTCCTGGACGAGCGCTGCGTCGGCGGCTTCGGCTTTGGCTTTGGCGGCGGAGAGGCGTTCGGCTTCCGCGGCGGCAACGGCAGCGGCCTCGGCTTCGGCCTTGGCAACGGCAGCGGCCTCGGCTTCGGCCTTGGCAACGGCAGCGGCCTCGGCTTCGGCCTTGGCAACGGCAGCGGCCTTGGCAGCGGCTTCGGCCTTGGCAACGGCTTCGGCCTTGGCAACGGCTTCGGCTTCCGCAACGGCTTCGGCCTTGGCAACGGCTTCGGCCTTGGCAGCGGCAACGGCTTCGGCAGCGGCAACGGCTTCGGCAGCGGCCTCGGCAACGGCAACGGCTTCGGCAGCGGCTTCGGCAGCGGCAACGGCTTCGGCCTTGGCAGCGGCTTCGGCTTCGGCCTTGGCAACGGCTTCGGCTTTCGCGGCGGCTTCGGCTCTCGCAACGGCTTCGGCTTCGGCTTTCGCGGCGGCTATGGCTCTCGCAACGGCTTCGGCTTCGGCTTTCGCGGCGGCTATGGCTCTCGCAACGGCTTCGGCTTCGGCTTTCGCGGCGGCTATGGCTTTGGCCTCGGTGGCGGCCTTCGCCGCAGCTTCGGCGTCCGCGCGCGCCTTCGCGTCGGCATCGGCCTTGGCCTTGGCCTTCGCCGCCTTGGCTTCCGCCCGCGTCTTGTCCTTGGCGGCAGCTTTCGCTTCCGCTTCGGCTTTCGCTTCCGCTTCGGCCTTCGCGATCGCGGCCACATCGAGCTCCGGGTTCGTGTCGCCGAGCACCACGGACGGCTCGAGCCCGATGTCGGTCGGGAAGATCCGGTGGCGCTTGTCGGTGTCCATCAGGGCCTCGAGCCCCTCGCGCGAAACGCCGCGTGTCGCGATGTCGATCTCGCCGTGAGCCCCGACCGCGGGCACGACGCCGGACAGCGGCCCGACCTCGGCGCCGACCGTGCGCGGCACGAGCGCACCCCAATCGATGTCGGCGCGCTGCTGCACGATCGGCTGCGATGCCGACGCCGCTTGCTCGGCCTTCCTTCGCTTTTTCTTCTTCTTGTTGAACTTCGCGTACTGGCCCGATTGGCTAGCTCCGCTCGCGACCTTCGCGACCGGCTCGGTATCGACCACGGTGGACGTGCGTTCGACCACCGAGTCGCGAGTCTCGCCGCCGACCAGCCACTCTTCGATCGCGAGCACCGCGCGCCACGTCGCTTTCGGTCGCTCGCCGTGCGCGACGCGGATCACCCCAGCCTCGAGCGCTTTCTGCGCGACGCGCAGGGTCTCGAACACGCGATACGGCGAGTCCTCGAGGATGTCGGCGAGCACGCGATGGCCGTCGAACATCCGCAACACGCTGTAGACCTCGGCGGGAATCGTCGAGCCGAGGCTCGTGATCCGCTGCATGTCTTGCTCGAGCACCATCGACGGCGACAAACGCTCGGCCGTCTCGCGCACGCCTTCGAGGAAACGCTCGGCGTCGGCGAACAGCTCTTCCGACGTCAACGGGATCTGCGCGCGCCGGACGAGATCTTCGTGGTGGAAGTCGAACCGCGCATCGGTCCACAACAGCAGCTGGTGAAACGCGGCCTGGCCGTGGATCAGGCCGACCTGCGCCGAGGTGACCTCCCCGTTGTAGAATCGGACCTCGCCGCGGCGTAGTCCGCGGATCAGCGTGAGCACCGCGCTGCGCCCGAGCGTCGAGAGCGCGCGAACCAGCGTGTAGACGCCGGTGACCTCTGCGAGGCTGCCCTGCAGCCGGGTTCGATCTGCCGCGCCGACCCCGCACAACAGCCGGCCGACCGTGACGATATCGCGCAAGTACGCCGGACGCTGGACGACCTCGTCGGCGCCTGCGGCGACGGCTGCCGCGCGTTCGACGCCGCGGCCGGCGAACACGATCGGCACGTCCGCGCCGTCGAGCAAGGTTCGGGTGCGTTGTAGCAACTCGAGCGCGTGGCCATCCACCCCGCCGACGACGACGAGGCCGGGATCTTCGAGCTCGGGCTTCGCGGGATCGCCGATCACCGCGACGACTCCCTCGCGCTCGAACCCGAGCTGGACCTGTCGCCCCGCCCGTCGATCGGGATCGAGGACGACGACTTTCGAAGGCCCCGGCATGCGCGAAGATCGAGCCTACAGTATAACGGAGGCGACGGATCGTCCGACGACACCGCCGCAAAAACCACGTGATCATCCTCGAGATCCTGCAAGGCACCGCCGCCCAGCGCGTCTATCGGCTCGAGCCGTCGCGCGCGAGCGCCGCGACGATCGGTCGATCCCCCGCCAGCACCGTGCTGGTCACCGATTTTCATTTGTCCGGCGACCACGCTCAGATCACGCAGATCGGCGAGCGCTACGTGTTTCGCGACCTGCGGTCGACGAACGGCTCGGCGATCGAGCGCGACGGCAAACGGATGCCGGTCGACGCCGCGGCGCGCTGGGAGATCGCACTCGAGGACGGCGACTTCCTGTTGCTCGGCAACGCCGCCGACCCGGTGCGGATCAGCGTGCGGTTCGCCGAGGAAGCCGACGACGATCTCGGCGAGCGGCTGATCGCATCGAAGTCGATCCTCGAGCTGCCGCAGATCACCGACCAGATCGAGGGCGATCCGGTCAGCGCGATGCGCGTTTACAAGGCGCTGCAACCGCTCGGCGCGCGCCTCGAGCCAGCCGAGGTGATCGATGCGACCGTCGCGGCGACGTTCGAGCTCCTGCCGCGCGCGACCCACGTCGCGGTGTTGCTGCGCTCCGACGCCGACAAGGACCGGTTCGCACTCGCGGTGTCGCGTCATCGCGGCGCGAACGTGCCGAAGGCGGATCCGGTGCGTGCTAGCCGATCGGTGTTGCGCCGAGTGCTGTCCGAGCGCGCCGCCGTGCTCACCGCGAACGCCCAAGAGGAGCTCGCGTCGAGCGACTCGATCATGGGGGGCCAGATCATGTCGATGATCGCGGTGCCGCTGTGGCGCGGCGACGACATCACCGGGCTGATCCAAGCCGACAATCGCTCGACCGCTGGGATGTTCACCGAGCGCGATCTCCAGGTCGCGCTGCTGCTCGGCGCGCAAGCTGCGCTCGCGATCGATAACGCGACGCTCGTCGGTCGGCTGAAGATCGCCGAGGAGCGAGCGCGCGGCGAGAACGTCTACCTCAAGCGGCGCGAGACCAAGATCCAGTTCGACAACATCATCGGTGGCTCGCCGGCGATGAAGGCGGTGCTGTCGCAGCTCGAGCGCGTGATCGATACGCGTGCGACGGTCTGCATCGAAGGCGAGACCGGCACCGGCAAGGAGCTGATCGCCGCGGCGGTGCACTACCAGTCGCAGCGCAAGGACAAGATGTTCGTCGCGCAGAACTGCGCGGCGTTGCCCGAGAACTTGCTCGAGTCCGAGCTGTTCGGTCACAAGCGCGGCGCGTTCACGAGCGCCGACTCCGACAAGAAGGGCCTGTTCGAGATCGCCGACGGTGGCACGCTGTTCCTCGACGAGATGGGCGAGATGCCGATGGCGCTGCAGGCGAAGCTGCTGCGCGTGCTGCAGGAAGGCACGATCCGCGCGGTCGGCGCGACGACCGAAAAGCAAGTCGACGTCAGGATCTTGTGCGCGACGAATCGCGATCTGTCGGCCGAGGTCGAGGCCGGGCGGTTTCGCCAGGACCTGTACTACCGCTTGATGGTGTTCCCGATCAAGCTGCCGCCATTGCGGGAGCGGCGCGAGGACATTCCCGAGCTCGCCGCGCATTTCTTGAAGCGCTACGCCGCCGAATATCGCGTCGAGATGCCGGGGTTCACACCCGATGCGATCGACGCGCTGTGCGCCTACAACTGGCCGGGTAACATTCGCGAGCTCGAGAACGAAGTGCAGCGGCTCGTCATCCAAGCCGAGTCGGGCCACTGGATCGAGTCGACCGATCTGTCGCCCCGGCTGCGCAAGATCGAAGGCACGGTGACGCGCGTCGCGCCGAAGCAAGGCACCCTCAAAGAGATGATGGAACAGGTCGAGCGCTGGCTGATCGCCGAGGCCTTGCGCGATCACGGCAACAACAAGACCCGGACCGCGGCGACCCTCGGCATCACCCGCGAAGGCCTGCACAAGAAGCTCGCGAAGTTCGGGGTGTGATGGTGACGCGGTGTGATGGTGACGCTGTCTCTATTGTCAACTTGCGCCCGGGATCACCCCTTCAAACGGCGTCGTTTCGGGGTTAGTTGACAAAAGAGACAGCGTCCCCAGCTCAGGCGTCGTCTTCGGTCGCGGCGGCGGTCGGCGCCGTGAACGGCGTGCCTGACAGCTGGGCCATCGCGGTGGCCAGGTTGGCGACTTCGACGGACGCCGGTGCATTGCGCTTGAGCATGAAGGTGCAGGTCGCGCACGAGGTGACGACCATGCCACCGCCGGTTGCGTGAACTTCGGCGAGCCGGCGCTTGCTCATCTGATCGGCGACGAGCGGCATGGTCTTGGGCAACAATCCGCCACCGCCGCAGCATTCGGTGTCGCCCTTGTTCCACGCGAGCTCGCGGACCTCGACGAGCTGGCCGAGGGCGCGCCGCGGCGTCTCCATCACGTTCGAGTAGCGCGCGTGATAGCAGGGGTCGTGATAATAGACGCTGCGTCGCGTGATCGAGCACGCGAGATTCACGGCCGCAGGCGCGAGCACGTCGGCGAGCGCGACGACCTCCGCCCGTACGGTGACGCCTTCGGCCGGGTACTGCGCGCGAATCGCGTACAGGCACGCCGAGCAGTTGATCGCGACCTTGCGAAACCCGCGCAGCGACGCGGCGACTCGGCCGGCATGCCAGCGAAACAGATCGCGATGGCCTGCCGCGAGCAACGGATAGCCGGCACAGGCTTGCGGCGCTCCGATCACGCGCACGTGGTCGAGACCCGTCCGGTCGAACAGCGCGAGCGCAGCGGCGATGTCACCGGCGCCCTTGTCGATCGCATCGCAGCCCGGCCACAGTCCGATCTCGCCTTCGCTCGCGAGTCGCTCGGGGAACATCTGCGCCAGCTGCGTCGACAACCGATGTTCGCGCGCGCGAAACCGTTCGGCGTAACCCGCGAGTGCGGGATGCGGTATGCCGCGCTCGACCGCGGCGGCGCGGCCGGAGAACAGGACGAGCCCGGGCTCGTTGCCGTGGTCGCAATACATCGTGCAGTGGCGGCATCCGGTGCACGCCCACAACGGATCGGTCGAATCCGCGGTCCAGCCGCCGCGGCCGAGCCGCAGTTGGTTGAGCCGATCCATCTTTGCTTGCGGGATGAAGGTCTCGCGCCCGCTGGCGGTCGACACCGGGCACGCGTGGCGACACATCTTCGGGCAGAACGTGCAGTAGTCGAGCTGCTTCTCGACCGAGTGCGCCGAGAACGGCTCGCGTGGCTCGGACATCAGTTCAGGCCTTCGACGCGCTCGCGCAGCTGCGCGAGGTCGCGCGCGATCCGCGAGTTGCCGGGCTCGAGCACGGCGAGGCGTTCCAGGACGTCGAGCGAGCGCGGCAGATCGCCGTTGCGACCGTAGATCCCGGCGAGGTTGACGAGCATGCGCGCGACGATCTGGCGCTTGCTCGCCGCCGCGATCACGCTGGGCTCGAGGACCGCGGTCGGCGTGGTCGTCTTGCGCAACAGGGCTTCGAGATCGGACGGCGTCAGCGACCGCCCGTTGTCGTACGGATCGACGAACAGCCACGCGTCCTCGATCGCGACGCGCACGAGGAAGTGCCCGGGGAAGTTCACGCCCTGCGCGAGCACGCCGACGCGCCGAGCGACCTCGAGGTACACGACCGACAGCGTGATCGGGATGCCCATCCTGCGGTCGAGCACGTCGCACAAGAAGCTGTTGCGCGGATCGTAGTAGTCGTCGCTGTTGCCGGCGAAACCCAGGCGATCGAATAACCAGTCGCTGATCGCGCGGGCCCGACCGATGCCGCCGGGAGCGCGCCGGACGTCGTCGACGCAACGTTCCGCGATGTCGTCGAGCGTGTCGCGATAGCACTCGATGTCGCGCTCCGGATATTCCCAGGCGCCGATCTGCAGCGCGGCCTGGTCGAGCGGAAAATCATCGCGCGTCACCAGCTCGCTGAACCGGGACAGCCCCGGGCTGACGTCCATCGTCCGAGCGTAGCATCGGTTTCGATCTCCGCGCCGCCGCAACGCGGCTGCGATGTGCGAACATGATCTCGCATGGCCGAGGAGCCCCGACCAGGGTTGATCGTCGGCGGTCGCTACGAGCTGATCGACGTAGCCGGCCGCGGCGGCATGGCTGACGTGTGGCACGGCCGGGTGCGCGGCGACTCGGGCTTTGTCCGCGATGTCGCGATCAAGCAGATGCACCAGAACCTCGCGGTCCAGCCGGGTTATGTCGCGATGTTCGTCGAGGAAGCGCGCATCGGCTCCGAGCTCCAATCGCCGAACGTCGCCGAGGTCCACGACTTCGTCAAAGACGGCGGCAACTACTACATGGTGCTCGAGTGGATCGATGGCGTCGATCTCGGCACGTGGGTGCGCTGGCACGGCGCGCGCAACGAGCTGACCCGGTGGGAGCTCGTGGCGGCCGTCGGCGTCGGGATCTTGCGCGGGCTCGCGGCGGCTCACGAGCGGATCGGCCCCGATGGCCTACCGATGCCGATCGTGCATCGCGATGTTTCGCCGCACAACGTGTTGCTCACCACGCGCGGCATGGTCAAGGTCGTCGACTTCGGGCTCGCGCTCGCGCCGGATCGACCGCAAGAAACGACCGAGCCGGGCATCGTCAAAGGCAAGATGTCGTACCTCGCGCCCGAGATCGTGGGCGGCGGCCGACCGGTGCCGGGCAGCGACCAATTCGCGTGCGGCTCGGTGCTGTGGGAGTCACTCGTCGGTCGCAAGTTGTTCGAAGGCGCGACCGACTTCGAAACCTACACGCGCCTGCGCGATTGCATGGTCCAGCCGTTGCGGCCGTTGCGGCCCGACGTGCCGCCGCCGTTCATCGCGATCATCCAGCGCGCTCTCTCGGCGAACGTCGACGCACGGTTTCCATCGGCGCGCGAGATGGCGCGCCAGGTCGGTACGGTGCTCAAGAAGGTCCAGCTGCGCAAGGATCTCCACACCGTGCTCGCGCGCAGCGTCGTCGAGGCGCGCGAAGGCATGGGGCTCGGGCCGCGCACCGGCGACCCATCGACCGCGACCCCGATCGCTTCGATCGTCCCCGACGACACGCCGCGGATCGAGCTGGCGCCGAAGCCGGAGCTCGGCACGCTCGAGAAGCTGCGCAGCCTGCGCCACAAGCTGCCGTTCTTCGGCCGCAAGCGCGGCTAGGCGACTACTCGACGCCGCCCTCGACGCCGGCGTCGCTGTCGCTCTCGTCTTTCGGCACCGGGCGGACGTAGATGTCATCGACGCGCCAATCGTCCTGCTCGCGCCGTAGCACGATGCGATAGCGCACGCCGTTCTCGTCCCAGCGCAGCTCCGCGCGGTCGTTGCCCGGCATATCGATGTTGCTCGACGTGATCCGTCGCCCGAGGCCGGACAAGAAGCCCTGGATCTGGCGCGTGAGGCCATCGCGACGTCGCTCGGTGAGCACGCCGAGCACCGCGCCGATGTCGCGCCGCTCGATCGCGTCCGCGAAGATCCGGATCGCGTCGATCGGATAGCGCGCGTGGGATCGGCTGACCAGCTCGGAGTCGAGCCGCCAGTTGTGCCCTTCGCGTTCGACCTCGACGGTCTTGCCGTCCGAGTAGCGGACGAGCGCGCGCTCGCCCACGTCCGGCGTGCCTTTGAGGCTGTCCTCGAGCTCTTGCGCCTGGCGCGCTCGCTCGTTCTGGGTCTGCTTCCACTGCGCCGAGAACTCCTCGTAGCTGACCTGCTTGCGTGCGTCGCCGGCGAGCAAGTCGTAGGCCGCGTGGGCGTCGTTCGAGCGCAACGCGGCGATGTACGTGCGCACGCCGTCGGAGGCGGGAGCGCGCGGGCCGGTCGGGCCACCGCACGCCGTGAGGGCGAACAGGGCGACGAGGGTGCAGAGCTTGGTCACGCCCTGGAGCGTAGCGTCCGTGAAAAGACAAAGCCACCGAAGCGCGTGATTGGTCGTTCAGTTCGTTGCGCACCAAACCAGGTAGTTTGCCGAGCGTGGTCGGTCAGAAGAGCTTGACGCAGGGTTGCTGGAAGCTCGACGCTAGTCGAGCCGACCGTGCCAGCCAAGCCCCGAGCACGTGCTCCGAACGCATCGCGGGCCCTGCGTTACCAGCATCGCGAAGTGATTCGCAGGTTCTCGAAGGATTGGCACGTCCCTGAACGCGAGGCGCGCCAGCTCTTCGACGATGTGAAGCGATACTTGTGGCTGACGACGCGCACCCGCTACCTGATAGCGCCGCCGGCGAGAGCGATCGACGAGATGTGGCATACGTTCCTGCTATTCACTCGTGACTACGAACGGTTCTGCAAGCGGTACCTCGGTAAGATGGTCCATCACGTTCCAGCCACCACGAGCGCACTCGCGGCGGACGCTCGTCGCCGCGCTCGCGACCCCGTGCGGTGGCGCAAGGACATGCTCAGCGTGATCCTCCGAGAGCGGCGACTCGCACTTGTTCATTTCGGCGAGCGAACAATGAACCGGTGGTACGAGACGTACCGGCATCGCTACACGGCGGGGTTCTTCGACCGCCGCCCGGCTCGAGACTCCAAGGGGCGGCGGGCGATAATCGCGGCGAAGGGATGACGGAGCGCTCTCGGGCCACCGTATCGCAACGGGCGCTCGACCCACTCGCGATACTCGCGAATCTCCCACCCTTCGTAGAGGGTCCGAAGCTCGCCAGGGCCGAATGCATGGCCGACCCCCAGGTCTGGCGGGCCCACCGTGAAGGCCACCGCCACGTGAACCCCGCCGGGGGCCGTCATCTCGCGGTGGCGTTCCACCATGCGACGTGCCAGCCCGCGAGGAAGGTGATGCAGCAAGTTCACGATGCATACGAGGTCGATCGACCGGCGCGGGACATACGCGAGTGCGTCCCGAGCGGCGACGCGAATCGCGAGCCGGTTGAGCTTGGCTAGGGAGCGGATGCGCGTGGCGAGCTGCCGATCCCGCTCGATCGCGATCACCTGGAAGCCGAGCATCGCGAGCAGGAAACTGTGACGCCCGAAGCCAGCACCGACATCGATCGCTAGCGGTGCGTCGCTACCGACGCGTAGCTGCGACGCCGCCTTCAGGACGTACGGCGACGGCCTGCGGGCCCCGTCGTAGACGA
This sequence comes from uncultured delta proteobacterium, assembly GCA_963848295.1. Classification (GTDB taxonomy): domain Bacteria; phylum Myxococcota_A; class Polyangia; order Haliangiales; family Haliangiaceae; genus JABFXX01. The sequence goes on from CAWKDB010000010.1 coordinate 4,360,256, forward strand.
ACTTGCTGGCCAACTAGCGCTGGCCAACTAACAAGGATGGCAAATGCGCTGTTCGGCGATGCCGCCCGCCGCAGCCTTGAGATCCGCCTCGGCGAGCTTGCGGAGCTTCTTCTCCTGCGCGGGCGTGGTCTTGGCCTTTGACCACGACGCCTTCGTAGTGTGCTTCGACTTTTTCATAATCCCAGGGCTTGCAAGCGACTAACCAGATGCTGTCCCGGCGCTTTCCACGCCTTACACGTGTCGAGCTCTGCACTATCCGATCGTCGCTGCACAATCTGATCACTCGCAGTGTAGTTCCAGCGCCGACATCGGCACCAGGCGCTGACCGGTGAGCTTGAGGGGAATCCGGCAGCGAAGCAGGGTGTCGAGCTCCTGTGGCGTGCGCCGCTCGAGGGCGACATCAACCACCGAGAGCCGGCCCGCATCGTCGACGTACACGAGGCGGCTCCCGTCAGGACTGAAAGCGACACCGGTGATGAAGCCTTTGCCATCGCCGAACTGCGTCAACAGCTCGCCGCTTTCGGCATCGAGCACGTTCACGACGCCGTCGTCAGTACCGAGTGCGATCCGTCCGCCGTCCGGGCTGACATCGACCGAATAGCCGTCCGCCATCCCTCTGGTTCTCATCAGCTCGCGGCCGGATTCTGGGTCAAGGACATACGTGGACGACCCCGTAACCGCCACCAGGAACCGGCCGGACGGGCCGACCGCAAAGCTATCAAGCTCGCCCGGACCCGCGTACGAATGGATCGAAGCGAGGGTACTCGCATCGAGAATCGAGATCGCGCCGCCGCTCTGCGCGACAACGATTCGCGCTGGGTTCTCGAGCACTGCGATCGCTACAATGCCACCACCTGGCAGAGTCCGCGATCGACGAACTGCACCCGCTTCGACGATCGCCACGCTTCCTCCGCTCGTCGCGACCGCGAGTCGACGCTCATCGAGATACCTGATGCCCGTCACCCGACTGCCGAGAGATGCAGAGTCGACGGTGTTAGAAAGTGTGAACCCTAGCATTCGCACTCTGTCTTGATTGGCGACTGCATAGCCGGTCGACGACGGAGAGAAGTCGCCGGAGGCAGACATCGACGACGCAGCCAGCCGATCGACCGAGTTGGGAGCCGGATCGCGGACGACGGGGGTGACCGGCGCTTGGGTCTTAAAATCGTACACGAACGCAGGACCGTCCCAGCGTTGGACGAGCACGCGCGTGGAGTCCGACGAAAACCGAACCGACGATGCACCCGACGGAAACCTCAGCAAGACTCTGCTCGTATCGGCCGAGGGGTCGACGATCGCAACCGTTCGATCCGTGGATCCGGTAGCGAGGGATTGACCGTCTGGCGAGAACTCCAGCCTCGTGACCGCGCCGCTGTGTCCGAAGTCGCGATAGCGCTCGATGCCCGACACGGGATCCCAGATTCGCGTGGTCCGATCGACCGATCCGGTTGCGAGTCGCTTCCCATCTGCGCTCCAGGCCAGCGCGATGACGTATCCCTCGTGGCCGTTGAGCGATGACAGCAAACGCCCGGTGTCAGCATCCCAGACCTTGGCGGTGTGATCGAGACTTCCAGTAGCGATCCGTCGCCCGTCGGGGCTGAAGCTCGCGCGAATTACATCGCCGCTATGGCCGGCGAGCTCCCTCGATGCACCGGTGTCGATATCCCAGACGGTGACCTTGGTGCTGGAGTCGGGTACGGCGAGCACCTTTCGGCTCTCCGCACTGATCCCCACCGCATGCACGCGGCCCGAAACGTCGAACTGTCGCTGAAAGCCCGAGGTCGAATCGACCACGAGCGCGCCTGCTTTGACAGCGACCGCGATCCATGCGCCGGAGGTCACGATCGTCTCGGTGCCTCCTTCGACGTCGGTGAGATCCGCTGCCACGTCTCGAACCAGGGCGCCGTCGATCGTGAACACGCGAATCACGTGGCGCCTGCCGTCGGAGATCGCCACAGCGGAGCCGTCATCGAGCAGTCGGGCCACGGCATCGTCACTCGCATCGAATTCGCGCACGAGGCGCCAATGATCGGTCTCGAAGATCGCGGGGCGTCGTCCGCGCGACACGAGCGCGTACCTTCCGTCCGCGGACAGGTCGACATCGATTCGAGACTTACCGAGGTCCTGCGATGAGATCCGCTTCCAGGTCTTGGTATCCCAGAGCTGCACCAGGCCGGAGTTGTCCGCCGTGCACAGACGTCGTCCATCGCGACTGTAAGACAGTCGATCTACCCAGTTCTTGTGCCCGGTGAGGATCACTCGATGAGCGCCGAGAGCTCGCACGGCGGTGCCCAAGAGGAATCGGACGTTTGATGTCGCGAGCCCTTGCCGGTACGCTTCTGCGAGAAACACGAGCGACTCGTCGAAGTGACCTCTAACCAATGCTTGTCGGCCCTGCTCCATCAACATGCCGAGGTTGCTGGCACGCAGCGCCGCAGCATTGTGCTCGGTCGCACGATTCGCACGCCACAGGCCGACGACGAACACCGCCGCGACGAGGAGCGCCATCGCGATCAGCGCGCGGCGGATCCGCCGGCCGCGCAGCGAGTCCGCGACGCTCGCTTCGCCAAAGGCGGCTTCGGCGGGCGTCAATCCATCGGGATGGCGCTTGCGCCACACCTGGTATTCGGCGAGCGCGTCGCCGCGCCACAACAAGCCGCGCGCTCGGCCCCGGGCGTCCCATTGTCTCGCCGCCGCGCGCAGCTGCTCGTGGAAGCGCGAGCCTTCCGCGTCTTCGAGACGCCATTCGACGAGCCGCGGCCACGCGCCGAGCAGCGCCTCGTGCACGATCTCGATCACCGCGCCGCCCTCGGCCTCCGAGGTCACGACCAGCCGCGATTCGATCAACCGCTCGATCACGCGCTCGGCCTCGGCGCTGCCGCCGAGCAACGCGAGTAGCTCGGCGCGGGCGAGCACCGCACGCGTGCCTTCGGAGGTGGTCAAGTGGCGGAACGCCTTGCGCACGAGGGCGCGCTCGGACGGCGGCAGCGCGTCCACCGTGTCGTCGGCGTGACGCGCGAGCGCGCCGGTAACGCCGCCGATGGCCTCGTACGCCTTCTTCGGTATCTGGTGGAAGTGGCGATCGCGCAGCTCCCACCAGCGCGTCGCGGTGAACGAGATCAGCGCGACCGCGGCCGGCGTATCGCCAGCATCCGCAACGATGCGGGCGGGCAACTGCGGATCGTCGAGCTCGTAGCCGGCCCGGCGAAGCGGCTCGACGATGATCCGCTCGAGCGCGGCCGGCGCGAGCGGGCCGACCAGCTGCAAGCCGCGAGCGAGCGCGAGGTCGAGCCCGGGCAGCTGCTGTGCCCGGATCAGAAAGTCGTCGCGCAGCGTGATCGCGACGCGGATCCGATCGTCGACCGTCGGAGCGAGTAACAACTCGACGAACCGCGCTCGCTCGTCAGCGCTCGCTCCGAGTGTGAATAGCTCTTCGAATTGATCGACGACGATTAGCAGGCCGCGCTCGCGCGTCGCCTCGCGCAATCGCGCGAGGACGTTGTCACCCGCGCCGATCGCGATGCCCACGTGCGCGAGTTGCCCGAACAAGTGCGCGAGCGGCGAACGGCCAGGGCGCGTGGTCGCGACCTGCCAGCCGTCGAGCGCCGGTGCGACACCCGCGTGGACGAACGAGCTCTTGCCGACTCCGGACGGGCCAACGATCGCGACGAGCGGCTCGAGCTTGAGCCGATTGACGACGATGTCGGTCTCGCGCTCGCGGCCGAAGAACCCGGCGGCGTCGGCCCGGGTATACGACGCGAGGCCCTTGTACGGACTGTCTTCGCTCGGGCCTTGTTGCGCTTCGCTGTCGTCGCGGAACAGCTGATCGCGGAACCAATCCCACAGCGTGTCGTCGCGATGCTCGAAGTTGTGCGGCAGCGACGTCAAGCGCGCACTCGCCCGCGCGGGACCGGCGAGCAGGAACAGCTGATCGGTGTGGCCCGGCACTGCGAGCTGGACTTGCATCAGCGGCCAGGGCGCGAGCAGCGGTATGCCGGCGGCGTCGATCACGACCGGCTGGCCCTCGGGTAACGCGCGCGCGAGTGGCACGCTGCGCCGCGGCCCGGTGCGCGTGCCCATCCAGACCTCGCCGAGCGGACCGCGCGGCACGACGACCTGGTAGGCGTCGAGAAACCCAAGCGCGCGGAGCAACGACGCGATCACGGGCAGCTCGCGCACGATCGATTGAATCGCCGCTTCTTCGCTGACCTCGCCTAGCGCCTCCGCGAGCGTGCCCTGCAGCGCCGGCGCGAACGCGTGCGGGCCCGACGTCGGATGCAGCAGCAGTGCGAGCTCGGGAATCGGATAGGTGTCGGGCAGCCGTGCGAACGGCTTGGTCAGCTCGTCGGCGAGCGCGATCCAGCCGGCCGGCGTCAGGCCTTGGCGGCGCAAGTCGCGCAGTAGATCGCGCGCGCGGGGAGAATCCTGTGGCGCTCCACTGCCGACTCGCGTGCGGCAGGCGAGCGCGAGGATGCCGACGTACCACGCCGAGATCCGCACGATGCCGCGCATCGCTTCGCGCGCTTGGTGCGCGTTCTTGGCGGCGTCGTAGCTGGCGACGGCATCCGCGATCGGCTGCGGTGCGTTCGCGAGTGCCTGAACGCGGAGTTCTTCGTCGAGCTGGGGCAGCTCGATCGTTGTCGAGCCGATGCCGGCGGCGTCCCGAAAGGCTTGCGCGAGCTCGAGCACGTTGCCGAAGCGTTCGGCTGGCTTCTTCGCGAGCGCGCGAGAGATGACCGCATCGAGCGCCGGCGGAAATCCGTCGCCGAGCGGCGCGACCTTACCTCTCGCGTGGGCCCGTGCGATTTCCATCACCGTCGCACCGGTGAATGCGAACCGACCGGTCAGCGCTTCATACGCGAGGGCTCCGAGCGCGTATTGGTCCGCCGGCGCGCCTGCGTGCTTCGCGTCGATCCACAGCTCGGGTGCCATGTACGCGGGCGAGCCGAGCACACCGCGAGTCGATGCGGGCGCTTCGTCCGCGGTCGCGCGCGCGATGCCGAAATCAAGCAGCTTCGGCAGCAGCCTACCCGCGCGCGAAATCACCATCACGTTGTCGGGTTTCAGGTCGCGATGGATGATCCCCTGCTCGTGCGCGGTCTGCACGACCTCGCAGATCCGCTCGAGCAGCGGCACGAACCGCTCGATCGGCATCGGCCCCTGCGCTTCGCTGACCTCGCGCAAAGAGGCACCGCGCACGCGCTCCATCGCGATCCACAACGTGCCGTCGGGTTCCGCGCCGAACGCGTAGATGTGCGCGGCGTAGGGGTGGTCTAGGCGCGACGCGAGCTGCGCTTCGCGCAAGAAACTGTCGACTCGCGCCGGATCGCCCGCCTCGCGCAGCAGCTTGACGATCGCTTCGCGATGCAGCGCGCTCTGTTCGGCTAGAAAGATGTCGCCGAACCCGCCGGAGCCAATCTGCTCGCGCAACACGAAGCCGCCGAGGCTGCGGTCGCCGTCAGGCATTCCCGCCCGCGAGAGTAACGCCTTAGAAATAGCAAAGCCACCGAAGCACCATGCTTCGGTGGCCCCTCTCCGCTGCGTGGCCGTCCGTCAACAATCCGGCAGCGAGGAGTATGACGAGCGTTATTGCGAGGCGGATGCCATGTCGGATCGGAGGCGCAACCGCGTAAGTGGGTGCATTTCCGAGCCAAGCGTGAACGGCGGTTGACTCGGTGAGGTGTGAAACGCGGCAGCAGACTATCCGCGCGGGCCGTCGGTCAGCTGGATCTCGGAGTGCTTCGCCTCCGGCAGCTTGTCGGGGTAGTCGAGCGTGAAGTGCAGGCCGCGCGATTCCTTGCGGCGGCGCGCACTCTCGATCATCAGGTGCGCGACGAGCGCGAGGTTGCGCAGCTCGACCAGATCGCTCGTGATCTTGAAGTCGATGTAGTACTGGCGGATCTCGTCGCGCACGACCTCGATCCGGTGGCGCGCTCGCTCGAGTCGCTTGTCGCTGCGCACGATGCCGACGTACGACCACATGAACCGGCGGATCTCTTCCCAGTTGAGGGTCACGACGATCGCGTCGTTCGAGTCGGTCGCGTCGTCGCTCGACCACGGCGCGATGTGCGACGGGCGATGGCGCTGCGCTCCGCGCACGGCTTCGGCGGCGCGCGACGAGAACACCATGCCTTCGAGCAGCGAGTTCGAGGCCAACCGATTCGCACCGTGCAGCCCGGTCGCCGCGCACTCGCCGATCGCGTAGAGCCCGGGCACGGTCGTCTCGCCGCGATCGCCGGTCTTGACGCCGCCGCAGCTGTAGTGCGCCGCCGGCACGACAGGGATCGGCTGCTTCGTGATGTCGATCCCGAGCGACAAGCAGCGCTCGTAGATGTTCGGGAACCGGCCGCGCACGAACGCGGGATCGAGATGGGTCATGTCGAGGAACACCGAGTCCGCACCCGACTTCTTGAGCTCGTTGTCGATGGCACGCGCGACGATGTCGCGCGATGCGAGCGACTTCATCGGGTGGTACTTCTCCATGAACGTCTCGCCGCTCGCGAGCTTCAACACGCCGCCTTCGCCGCGCAGCGCCTCGGAGATCAAGAACTGACCCGCGTGCGGGTGATAGAGCACCGTCGGGTGAAACTGGATGAACTCGAGGTCGGAGCACGCGGCGCCGATGCGATACGCCATCGCGACGCCGTCGCCGGTCGCGACATCGGGATTCGACGTGTAGATGTAGACCTTACCTGTACCGCCGGTCGCGAGCACGGTCGCGCGCGCGCACACGGTCTGGACCTGGCCGCTGCGGCAATCGAGCACGTACGCGCCGATGCATGCCGGATCTCCGCCGTACTTGGCGAGCGAGAGCAGATCGACCGCGATGTGGTTCTCGAGCACGGTGATGTTCGAGTGGCTCGCGACCGCCGCCATGAGCGCGCGCTGGATCTCGCGCCCGGTGACGTCCTGCCAGTGGACGACGCGATGGCGGGTATGCGCACCTTCGCGGCCGAGATCGAGCTCGCCGGCTTGATCGCGGGCGAGCCGGACGCCGAGATCGAGCAAGCGGCGCACCTGAGCCGGCCCTTCGGTGACGCACAGCTCGACGATCTTGCGATCGCACAGGCCGTCGCCGGCGGCGAGCGTGTCGGCGACGTGTTGCTCGAAGCTGTCGTCGGGGGCGAGCGCGGCCGCGACCCCGCCTTGCGCCCAGTTCGTGTTGGTGTCGGCCTCGCGCTTCTTCGTGACGACCACGACCCGGCCGTGCTCCGCCGCGAGCAGCGCGAAGTTGAGGCCGGCGATGCCGGACCCGATGACGAGATAGTCGCACTCGAGCGCCTCGGACATGCGTGGGCGGACCATAGCGCGTTACGATGGGCGCGGGTGAACGCGCAACTCGACCAGATCCTCAACTATCTCGACCGCGAAGGCGTGACCGAGATCGTGATCGCCGTCGGGCGCACGATCGCGATGCGCAAAGCCGGCGCCTACTCGGCGTTGACCTCGAAGCCGGTGAACGCGACGCAGCTCAGCTCGCTGATCCAAGGCACGCCGCTGCCGGGGCTGATCCCGACCGCCGATTCGACGCTCGCAGCGGTCGAGGTCGATCTCGGCAAGCGCCGCGTTCGGGTCCAGGCCGGTCGCCGCGGCGAGGAGATCGTGTTTCGCATCGAGCGCTCGTTGTTGCCCGCCGCGCCCGCTCCGGCGAAGCGCGCGCCGACGCCGGCGCCGATCGATCTGGGACCCGGAGTTTCGCTCGAGCTCGAGAATACGCCGAAGCCCGGGCCGGCACCGACGCCAGCGAAGCCTGCCGCCGCTCCGCCGAAGTCGAACCTGCCGCAACCGTTCGCGCTCGATCTCGACGATGCGACCGGGCCGGCGCTCGAGCTCGAAGGGCGGCCCGGTACGAGGCCGGCGGCGGCGCCGAGGTCGATCGCCGCACCCGCACCCGCACCGGTCGCGACGTTGCCCAGGCGCGGCGGTCCGCCGATATTCGCGGAGCTCGTCCAGGTCGCGCGCGAACGCGGTGCGAGCGATCTGCATATCGCAGGCAACCTCGTGATCTCGGTGCGCGTCGCCGGCGAGCTGGTCGCGCTCGAAGCGTCGCCGCTCTCGCCCGCCGATGCCGAGGCGTGCTTGTTGCCGCTGCTCGACGCCGAGCACGAGGCCTCGTTGCACGACCAGGGCTACGTCGATCTCGCGGTCGATGCGCCGGGCGGCGGCCGGCTGCGCGCGAACATCGCGCGGCATCAGGGCGGGATCAAAGGCACGTTCCGGCTGGCCGCGGAGCATCCGTCGATGCTCGAGCAGCTCGGCTTGCCGAAAGAGCTCGCGAAGGTCGTCGCGCATCACCAAGGGCTCGTCGTGATCGCGGGACCGAGCGGCCACGGCAAGACGACGACCCTCGCCGCGCTCGTCGACCTCGTGAACTCGAGCCGGGCGCACCACATCTTGACGATCGAGGACCCGGTCGAGATCGTGCATCCGCGCAAGCTGGCGGTCGTGTCGCAACGCGAAGCGGGTCGCCACACGAAGACGTTCGCGACTGGGCTCAAGGCATCGTTGCGCGAAGACCCGGATGTCATCGTGATCGGCGAGCTGCGCGATCGCGAGACCGTCGAGATCGCGCTGACCGCGTCGGAGACTGGCCACCTCGTGCTGTCGACGATGAGCACGCCGTCGGCCGCCAAGACGATCGATCGCCTGATCGACATGTTCCCGCCCGAAGATCAGAACCAAGTGCGCGCGTCGATCGCGGGAGCGTTGCGCGCGGTGCTCGCCCAACGGCTGTTGCCGGGCGCGAACGGTGGCGTCGTCCCGGTCGTCGAGCTCGTCACCGGCGTGTTGCCGCTCGCCGCGATGATCCGCGACGACAAGTTGTTCCAGCTGCCGAACCTCATGCAGCGCGGCAAGTCGTACGGCATGATCCGGTTCGACGATTCGCTCGCGGAGCACGTGCGCGCCGGCCGGATCCGCGAAGACATCGCGCTCGCCGCGGCGGACAGCAAGAAGGAGCTCACCAACGTGCTGCATCCGCCCGCGCCGACGCCGGGGAAGAAGTAATGCCCGGGTTCGCGATCGATGCGTTGTTCGACAGGCTGCTCGAGCGCAAGGGCTCGGACCTCCACCTCACGCCGGGCTACCCGCCGATGCTGCGCGTGCGCGGCGAGCTCGCGCCCGAAGGTGACAATCCGCTGACGACGGGCGATATCGAAGCGATGTTGATGCCGCTGCTCTCGGCCGAGCAGCGCACGCACTTCACGACGACCGGCGACCTCGACTTCGCACACCAGCACGGCGCGAAGGCGCGGTTCCGTGCGAACTACCTCAAGAAGCTGAGCGGCGTCGGCGCGGTGTTTCGCGCGATCCCGACGATCATCAAGTCGCTCGACGAGCTCGGCGTGCCGCCCGGTATCCGCAAGCTGTCGGAGCTGCGCGCCGGGCTCGTGCTCGTCACCGGCCCGACCGGCTCCGGCAAGTCGACGACGCTCGCGGCGATGATCGATCACATCAATCGCAATCGCTCGGGCCACGTCCTCACGATCGAAGACCCGGTCGAGTTCGTCCACGTGCCGCGCCGGTGCCTGATCACGCACAAGGAGGTCGGCGAGCACGTGCCGAGCTTCCTCGACGCGATTCGCAGCGCGGGTCGCGAGAATGCCGACGTTATTCTCGTCGGCGAGCTCCGCGGTGCCGAGACCATGAAAGCGGCGCTTCAGCTCGCGAGCTTCGGCATCTTGATCTTCGCGACCGTGCACACGAACTCTGCCGCGGCGACGATCGATCGCTACGTCAACGCGTTTCCCGCGGATCAACAGCCGCAGATCCGCGGCCTGCTCGCCGACTCGCTCGCCGGGGTCGTGGCGCAGCAGTTGTTGCCGCGCGCCGATGGTAACGGGCGCGTCGCGGCGCACGAGATCCTGTTCGGCAACCTCGCGCTCGCGTCGCTCGTGCGCGAAGGCAAGACCCAACAGATCGCGAGCTTCATCCAGGCCGGCACCGCGGAAGGCATGCAGGGCATGGACGTGGCGCTCGAGCGCTTCGTGCGCGAGGGTACGATCAAGGCGCAGGACGCGATGGAGAAGGCGCTCGATAAGGACTCGTTCGCGAAGCTGTTCCCGCCCGGGACCGCGTAGCGGCGAGGCCGACGAGGCTCGCGATCAGCCCGGCGCCGACGACCGCGAGCGTGACGAGGAAGAACGGATCGCCGCACTGCACGTAGATCACGACGTAGGCGATGCAGAAGCCCACGCGGACGAGCACGATCGTCGGATACAGCGCGGTGAGCCGCAGCCGGATCACCTGGATCACGAACGCGGCGAGGCCGAGCACGAACAGCCCGCACATCCGCGCGATCGGCGCGGGGTAGGCGCCGTTCGATTGCAGCAGGCGCAAGGTCAGCTCGGGCGCGAACAGGAGCCCGAGCCCGGCGCCCGTGAGGTAGCTCGCGACGTAGTACAGGCTTCGCTGCATGTCCTATCTTACCACTGGAAAGATTGATGTGGTAAGCTATTCGCGATGGCGCGTCGCGCATATCACCACGGTGACCTGCGTGCGGCGGTGCTGGCTGCGGGAGTGGCGCTCGTCGACGCGGGCGAGCCGCTCGGGATGCGCGAGCTCGGCCGCCGCCTCGGCGTCAGCCACGTCGCGGTCCGCTACCACTTCTCGAGCATCGAGGCGGTCGACGACGCGCTCGCGGCGATCTGGTTTCGCGATCTCGATCGCGCGATGGCCGCGGCGGAGCGCCGCCACCTGGGCGATCCGCGCGCTCGGTTCCAGGCTCTCGGCGCGGCCTACGTGCGTTATGCGCTCGCCCACCCGGCGCGGTTTCGAGTGCTATTTCGCGGTCGGAGCGCCGGGCTCGCGCGCGAGGCGGAGCCGGCGTTTCGCCGGGTGCTCGAGGCCGTGGTCGCGTGTCGCCCGCGCGCCGATGCGGGGACGGTCACGATGCTCGCATGGTCGGCGATGCACGGGCTCGCGCTGCTGTGGATCGACGGTGCGCTCGCAGGCCGGCTCGCGCGTCGCGACCTCGACGCGCTGATTGCCAATATGGCAGCGGTGATCGGTCACCAATTCCGCGCGGCCTGATCGGAGTTTTGCGACACCCGACCGGGCGCGGTACCATTTCGGAGCTCGTGCGGCTCGCCCTCGCGTTTGTCGTCGCTCTGGTCGTCGCCGATAGTGCGGCGCGCGCCGACGTCTATTCGTGGACCGACGGCGACGGCGTCATGCACTTCACGAACATGAGGCCGCGCGGCAGCAACTACAAGAAGGTGCTCGATAGCGCGCCCGAGGTCGGTTCGAAGGCGTCGGCCGAGCGCGGCAGCTGCCCGCGTTGCGACAAGGTCGCGGCGACCGACACGTCGCCGGAACGCTTCCACCGCTACGACGACTACATCCGCGAGGCGTCGGCGCTGTATCGCATTCCGGTGCCGCTGATCCGCGCCGTGATCAAGGTCGAGAGCGATTACGATCCACACGTCGTGTCGTCGATGGACTGCAAGGGCCTGATGCAGGTCCACCCGCAGGTCGAGATCGACATGGGGGTCACCGGTGACGTGTTCGATCCGCGCACGAACATCATGACCGGGACGCGGTTGTTGCGGTGGCTCGCGAATCGCGTCGACGGCGACCTCGTGCTGACGATCGCGGGCTACCACGCCGGGCTCGGCTCGCTCGCGAAGTTCGGCTACACCGTGCCGCCGTACGCGTACACGCGCCAGTACTTGAAGATGGTGCTCGAGCGCTACTATCAGTACAAAGCCGAAGAGCAGCGCGAGCGCACGAAGTAGTCGTGCTCCGGGTCGTGATCAACGAAGTCGGCGAGCCCGCGCTGCCGCCGCTCGACGTCGAAGGCGAGCTCGTGATCGGCAGCGCGCCGACGGCGCAGGTCCGGCTGCCCGCGGAGGTCGCGCGCGGCGAGCACGTGCGCATCGATGCAACGGGCTGGCGTGCGATCGGAGAGGTGCGCGTCGCGGGTCAGCCCGCCGCGGGCGGCGCGATCGGCGAGGGCGTCGTGCTCGAGCTCGGCCGCTACCGCGTCGCGATCGGCCCTGCACCCGAGGGCGCGATCGCGGCTTCGCCCCAGCGCACCGCGAGCCTAGCGCGCGAGCTCGTGCGCAGCTTGCTCGGCGCCGACGGCGCTCCGCAGCTCACGGTCGAGCGCGGCCCGATCGCCGGCGCGACTCGCGCGCTCGCGCCGCCGGAGTCGGCGCTCGTGATCGGTCGCGGCGACGAGGCGGGCTGGGTGATCGCGGACGCCGATCTGTCGCGCGCGCACACCGAGATCCGCCGCGGCTGGGACGGCGTGCGCATCGCCGATCTCGGCTCGAAGAACGGGACGAAGCTCGACGGCGCGCGCGTCACCGATGCCGAGCTCCACGACGGCTCGCTGATCGAGCTCGGCAACCTCGCGCTGCGGTTTCGCGATCCGGCCGAACGCCATCTGCGGGGCGGCGCGGTCGCTGCGCAGCCATCGATCGCGCCGGCCGAGCCCGTGCAGCGTGCGCGCAGCGCCGCATTGTTCTACGTCGCGCTCGTGGTCGCCGCGCTCGCGGTCGTCGGTCTGATCGCGTTGCTCGTTCAGTGATAGGCGTGCCATGGCGGTTCGTTGAAGCTCGCCTGCCACGCGCTCGCACACACGCCCGACGCGACGAGCTTGAAGTCGTCCTCGGCCGCAAACGGCCAATCGGTAGCGCCGAGGAAGTCCTCGAGCTCGGCGTGGGTCGGCGGCTTGTCGGAGAAGATCTCGTCCTCGAACCCTGGCGCATCGAACACCATCGAGCGCTGCCACAACGGACCGTCATCGGGGTGACGATAGAGGTGCGCGATCGTATAGTGCGGGCTCGATGCCCGGATCCACACGAGCGCCGAGTCGATGCGCAGCGGGCGGTCGTCGATCGTTTGCTGCCATGCGAGCACGCGGATCGCGATCACCTGCGTGGTCGGGGGCCTGTCGCGATCGAGGCTCGCCTGTGCCAGGTCGGCGAGATGCCAGTCCGCTGGTAGGCCGCAGTCGGTGCTGGCGACCGGCGTGGCCGCGACCCGATCGTGAACCGACGCGGGCGGCTGGGCGCCGCACGCCGCGAGCACGATCAGCAAGCGCCGCACGAGCGAAGCGTAGCAGCCTAGAACAGCGACAGCTGGCCGCCCCGCGCGGGGCGCTGGAACCGCGAAGGCATCGTCGCGCCGAGCCGTGCACCGTCACGCTCGCCGAGCGCGAGGCGCCTGACGGTCGTCTCGAACAACGCCGCGATCGTCTGCGCGTACACGCCTTCACCACTCCCGCGCGTCCCGAACCGCGAGTCGTAGAGCTTGTCGCCGCCGCGGGTCTCGCGGATGCGGTGCAGGATCTTGTCGGCGGCGAGCGGCAGCGCGACGCGCACGCGGTCCTCGAACACCTGCTTGACCGCGCCGGGGAGGCGCAGCAGGACCCAGCCCGCGCTCGTCGCCCCGGCCGACGCCGCCGACTCGAGCACGCGCACCATCTGATCGTCGTTGAGCCCGGGCATGATCGGCGCGCACATCACGCCGACCGACAGGCCCGCCTTCGCGAGCGTCTCGATCACTTTCAAGCGCCGCGCCGGTGCGGGCGCCCATGGCTCGATCTTGCGCGCGAGCTCGGCATCGGCGAACGCGAGGCTGACGCTGACGTGACAGCCGGCTTCGCGCGCGAGCTCGACGAGCAGCCCGACATCGCGCTCGATCAGCGCGCTCTTCGAGATGATCGCGACCGGGTTGCGATACTCGAGACAGACCTCGAGGCACTGCTTCGTCAGCTCGAGCTCGCGCTCGATCGCCTGATAGCAATCGGTGACGCCGCTGAACATCACGAGCTCGCCCTTCCACGACGGCTTGTCGAACGCCGCGCGCAGCAGCTCCGCGGCCTTCGGCTTGACGACGATCTTCGTGTCGAAGTCGGTGCCCGCGCCGAGATCGAGATACTCGTGCGTCGGCCGCGCGTAGCAGTAACTGCACGCATGGAGGCAACCTCGATATGGATTCACGCTCCAGTCGAAGCCGAGGTCGGGCGAGTCGTTGTGCGCGAGGATCGAGCGCGAGTGATCCTCGAGGATCTTGATCGACGAGGGCGGCGGGCCGTCGCCGTCGTCGTAGCTGATGCGGACCTCGCGATACGGGCTCGGCGGATTCTCGGTCGGGCGAGACTTCACGCCGGCGACTATACTGATAATTTGTTCAGGTCGCTACTTCGTCGAGTCGCTTCATCAGACCGGGCGACAGCGGCGGCGCGGCGAGCACGGCGAGCGCCTCGGGGATGTGCTCGCGGCGGTGCAGCCGCGGCAGCGCGATCGCGCCGCGGTCGATCACCCAGCGCAGCGCGAGCTCGGCGACGGTCGTGCACTCGAGGCTCGCCGGCCGGAGCTTTAGCGCGCGCTCGAGCGCGGCGCTCGCGCCATCACTCGATCGCGCGGCCGGCGGCTCGCGCTTGACGAGCGCGGCGAGCTTCGCGGCGCCGATCGCGAGCGGCTCGAGGTCGAGCTCGGCGCGATCGTCGCGCGGCGGGAACCGGCGCCCCGGCCCGAGGTCACCGGCGAGCGCTCCGCCGGCGAGCGGCGCTCGCGCGAGCACCGCGAGCTTGCGCTCGAGCGCCGCGGTGATGATCGCGTCGCCGGCGCGCGAGCACACGTTCCAGATCAGGGCGATCGCCGACAGCCAGGGCTCGGTGACGATCGCCGCGTGCTCGGGATCGCCGGCGAACGGCACCGCGGCCCAGCGCAGGACCTTGCCTTCGCCGATCAGTCGCTGGCACGTGCCGACGAGCTCGGGCCACGGCGCTTGCGTGCGCCACGCCGAGCGCAGCCCGAGCGCGACGAGCGGCAGCGCCTCGAGCTTCGTCGCGCGCAATGACGCCTCGACGCACTCTTGCACGTAGCCGGCGGGTGGCACGGCGAGCGCGCGGCTCGGCAGCCCCGCGAGCTCGCGCACCGGCGGCACGCGACACATCGCGATCGCACGATCGCGCGCGCGCATCGTCCGGATCGCATCGCCGACGACCCGCTCCGCGTCGCTCTCGGCCGCGATCTCGATCACATCGATGCCGAGCTCGAGCGCCGAGCACAGCGCGGCCTCGACGGCGCCTCGATCGACCCCGCGATCGGCCGAGCGTGCGAGGCTCACATCTCCGGAGCCGAGCGCCGGCACGCGAGGTCCGTCGGGTCCGAGCGTGATCGCGCGCATCGTCGGAACACATGTACCACCGACGTTCGCAAGCCGACCACTCGCGATCACTATTCGTCTATGATGCGGTCATGCGCGCCTACCTTGCTTTATTGCTAGCGGTCGTCGCCTGCGGCGACGACTCTAACCACGGCCTGCCGGACGCTCCGCCGGGGATCGATAGCCCGCTGCCGATCGATGGCGCGCTGCCGACCGTGTCGGTCACGGTGTCGCTGCTGGGAGTGCCGCAGAGCGGCGTCCCGGTGTACTTCCTCAATCAAGACTCGACCGTCGTGTCGAGCACGACGACCGATGCCGGCGGCACCGCCTCGGCGATGATGATGGCCGGCGGCTCGGTCACCGTGCTCGCGCCTGCCGAGCTGACGGCGACGGCATCGACCGAGATCTACACGTGGGAAGCGGTGCGCGGCGGCGACATGCTCCAGCTCCCGCTCGACGCGCCGTCGGTCGCGGCGACCGCGACGATCACGGTCACGATCCCGGTCGACGGGGCGGCGGTCGGCTACACGCTGTACAGCGCGTGCGCGGACCCGACGGAGCTAACCACCGATGGCAACAACACGGTGACGCTGGCGAACTGCGGCGCGACGACCGACTTGCTCGCGGTCGCCTCCGACGGCAGCGGCGCACCGCTGGACGAGATCTTCGTGCCGGCCGCGGCGGTCGCCGACGGCGATACCGTCGCATTCGCCGGCCCGTACACCGCGATCGGCCAGACGACGTACAGCTACACGAACGTCGGCGCCGATGTCGAGAGCGTCCAGACGATGGAGGAGCTCGCGACGAACGCGGGCGTGTTGTACGGCGGGCAGGTCACCGACACGCTCACGACCGGCGCCGCGACCGGGATGCAGCCGTTTCCGACCGCCACCGGATCGATCGACATCTTCGAGACCCAGTTCAACCCGACCGTGGACGCGATCGGGGAGCTCGCCACGCTCGAGTGGGGCTCGGCGAACGCCGCGTATGCGCTCGACGTCTCGACCCTGGCGCTGCCCGAGTACGCGACCGCTCCTGCCGTGACGGCGGCGACCCACAAGGTGGAGTGGACCGAGAACATCGGCGGCCAGACACCGGACTTCACGTGGGTGACGTTCGACGTGACCCGCGAGGGCGCGGCAATCCCGAGCTGGACGTGGCGAATCATCGACTCGCATCCACCGAACGATCAGATCACGATTCCGACGCTGCCGACCGACATCTTCGACTACAACCCGAACGACACCGACACGACGCAGGTCGACCAGCTCACCACCGGCAAGCTGCCGGGTGGCTACGACGTGATCCGGCCGATCGTCTACGAGCTCGAGCAGGGCCCCGAGGTGCTCATCACGGGTGGCAGCGGCTCGATCTCGTTTCAGGATCTCGCGCCCGGGCCGGTCGTCTCGGGCGTCCGCGCGCTGCGCACCCCATTCCAGCTGCACCACGGGCCGGCGACGTCGCCCGCGAAGCGCGTTCGCGCGAGGTGGTAGGACGGCCGAGCGGTCGGGTCCACGCCGCCTCGTGCTGAGGTAGTCTCCGACGAATGGTCAACCAGCCGCGCGCGAATGCGGTCGGCACGTCGCTGCCGCGAGTCGACGGCGTGGCGAAGGTCACGGGCCGCGCCGCGTACCTCGATGACTACGATCTGACCGGCGTGATGCACGGCATGACCGTGCGCTCGACCGTGCCGTACGGCGTGCTCGAGGCGATCGAGCGCGATCCGGCGTTCGATTGGTCGGACATCGTCGTCGTCACCGCGGCGGACATCACCGGCAGGAACGTCGTGTTGTTGATCGAGGACGATCAGCCGGCGCTCGTGCCGATCGGCGGCAAGGTGATGCACGTCGACGAGGCGATCGCGCTGGTCGCGGCGCCGACGCGCGCGCGGGCGATGGCCGCGGCCGCCGCGGTCCAGCCGAAGATCCGCACGTTGCCGCCGGTGCTCACGATGGACGCCTCGCTCGCCGCCGGCACGAAGCTCTACGCCGACACGAACGTCTACAAAGAATTCCTGATCCGCAAAGGCCACGCGACCGACGCCGAGCTCGAGGCGGCGGTCGCCGGGGCGTTCGAGGTGATCGAAGGCACGTACGACACGCCGGCGCAGGAGCAGATGTACATCGAGCCACAGGCGATGCAGGCCGAGTGGCGCGACGGTCGCTGTCACATCGTCGGCTCGATGCAGTGCCCGTTCTACGTGCACAAGGCGATGAAGGCGCTGCTCGCGTGCGGCCCCGACGATGTCATCATCGCGCAGTCGGTGACCGGCGGCGGGTTCGGCGGCAAGGAGGAGTATCCGTCGATGCTCGCGGCCCACGTCGCGTTGCTCGCGCGGCGGGCGGGCAAGCCGGTGCGGATCGTCTACGACCGCGACGAGGACATCGCCGCGACGACGAAGCGCCATCCCTCGCGCGTTCACCATCGCCTCGCGGTCGACGCGAAGGGCGAGCCGATCGCGATCGACGTCGACGTCCTGATGGACGGCGGCGCGTATCTCACGCTGTCGCCCGTCGTGCTGTCGCGCGGCGTGTTGCATGCCGCCGGGCCCTATCGCTGCCCGGTCACGCGGATTCGCGGGCGGGTCGTCGCGACCAATCATCCGCCGCACGGCGCGTTCCGCGGTTTCGGTGCGCCGCAGACCACGTTCGCGTACGAGCGCCAGCTCCAGAAGCTCGCGCTCTCGCGGTCCGAAGATCCGCTCGCGTTGCGCAGCCGACTCGCGCTGCGCGCCGGCGATACGACCGCGACGGGCCAGCTGCTCGGCGCGTCGGTCGGCACCGACGAGGTGATCGGCGCGATCGAGCGCGTCGCCGGACCTCGCCCGGCGAAGTCGGGCACTCGCGAGACGCCGGCCGGAACGGTCGCCGTGCGCCGCGGACGTGGCGTGGCGTTCTACTTTCACGGCGCCGGGTTCACCGGCTCGGGCGAACAACGGCTCGCCGGCCGCTGCACCGTCGCGGCGATGCCGGGCGGTCGGTTCGAGGTGCGATCGAGCTCGACCGACATCGGCCAGGGCGCGATCACGATCTTCGTGCAGCTCGCGGCGCAGGCGCTCGGCGTCGACCCGAGCCTCGTCACCGTCATCGATCCGCAGACCGACAAGGTCCCCGATAGCGGCCCGACGGTCGCGAGCCGCACCGCGATGGTCGTCGGCGGGCTCGTCGAGCGAGCCGCGCGCGAGGTGCGCGAGCGAATCGCGGCGGGCGAGGCGCTGCCGGTCGTGACGAAGCAGTACGAGCCGCCGCCCGGCATCGCGTGGGACGACGAAACCTACACCGGCGCGGCGTACCCGGTGTTTGGCTGGGCCGCGTGCCTCATCGATATCTCGGTCGATCTCGACAGCCTCGAGGTCCAGGTCGATCGCTGCGTTCACGCGGTCGATGTCGGCAAGGCGATCAACCCGGTGATCGTCAAGGGGCAGATCGAAGGCGGCACGCTGCAGGCGCTCGGCTGGGCGCTGCTCGAGAACATCGTGTACAAGGACGGCCGCGTCGCGAACGCCAGCATGACGAACTGCATCGTGCCGACGTTCGCCGACGCCCCCGAGATCGAGACCGTGATCGTCGAAGTGCCGTATCCGTTCGGACCGTCCGGCGCGAAGGGCGTCGGCGAGATTCCGATGGATGGTCCGGCCGCCGCGGTCGCGAACGCGGTCGAGGACGCGCTCGGCTGCGCGTTCGATGCGATTCCGATCTCGCCCGAGGTCGTCGCGGCGAGTCGGCCGAGGTGGAGCAAGCTGTGAGCGTCCGGAGCATCGCGATCACCGTCAACGGCGAGCGCCGCGAGGTCCAGGCCTCGCCGTGGAAGCGCTTGCTCGACGTGCTGCGCG
Organism: uncultured delta proteobacterium; assembly: GCA_963848295.1. Classification (GTDB taxonomy): domain Bacteria; phylum Myxococcota_A; class Polyangia; order Haliangiales; family Haliangiaceae; genus JABFXX01. Next base: position 4,379,208 of record CAWKDB010000010.1, read on the forward strand.
AGGAGCTGCGGCTGACCGGCACGAAGGAGGGTTGCGGCGAAGGCGAGTGCGGCGCGTGCACGGTGCTGCTCGACGGCGAGCCGGTGAACTCGTGCCTCGTCGCGGTCGGCCAGTGCGCGGATCGCGCGGTGACCACGGTCGAAGGGCTCGCGACCGGCGAGGTGTTACACGCGGTGCAGCGCGCGCTCGTCGCGTGCGGCGGCGCGCAGTGCGGCATCTGCACGCCGGGCATCGCGGTGTGCGCCTCGCACGTCGTCGATCGCGGCCTCATCACCGGCGTGCCCGACGTCGAGGCGCGTGCCGTCGTCCGCGAGCTGCTCGCCGGCAACATCTGCCGCTGCACCGGCTATCAGCTGATCGTCGACGCCGTGATCGCTGCGGCGCGCGAGACGGAAGCCGCGCGGTGACCGAGTACGCCCGGCCGCGCGATCTCGACGAGGCGCTCGCGCTGCGCGCCCAGCACGCGGATTGGATGGTGCTCGCGGGCGCGACCGACTTGATGGTCAGCGCGAATCGCAAGGCGGTGCCGGTCGGCATCCTCGATCTGTGGCGGCTGCCCGGGCTCGGTGGCATTGCCGTCGAGCGTGGGGTCGCCTGCAGCGAGCTCGTGATCGGCGCGGGCGCGACGTGGCTCGAGGTAGAGCGCGCCGCGGTGATCCTCGAGTCGAGCTGGCGGCCGCTCGCGCTCGCCGCGCGCGAGATCGGGGCGCTCCAGATCCAGGCGCGCGCGACGCTCGGCGGCAACGTCGGCACGTCGTCGCCGGTCGGCGATAGCTTGCCGGTATTGCTCGCGCTCGACGCCGAGCTCGAGGTCGCGTCGGTGCGCGGTCGGCGTCGCGTGCCATATCGCGAGTGGTGCACCGGCTATCGCAAGACGCAGCTCGCGGCCGACGAGCTGATCATCGCGGCGCACTTTCCCGAGCTCGACAAAGCGACGCACACGACGTGGCGCAAGGTCGGCACGCGGCGCGCGCAATCGATCTCGAAGGTGATGGGCGCGGCCGCGATCACGGTCGAAGGCGGCATCGTCACCGATGCGCGGATCGCGCTCGGCGCGGTCGCCGATCGGCCGATCCGGATCACCGCGGTCGAGTCGGCGGTGCGCGGCGTGCCGCTGTCGCTCGCGCCCGATGCCGCGCGCGCGGCGATGCGGACAGCGATCAAGCCGATCGACGATCTTCGCTCGACCGCGGTGTATCGACGAGAGGTCGCCGAGAACGTGGTGGCGCGGTTTCTCTCGGGCATACTCTCGTAATCGTGCCGTCGGATTCCGATGACGAGGTAGACGACAAGGCCGCGGCTCCCGAGCCCGTCGCCAAGGACGACTCGGCACCGATCGCGAGCGGTGCGGTGAAAGTCGCGCGCGGGGCCGACGCGACTGGACCGACCGAGATGCCGGGGTCGCGCAGCAAGCGGATCTCGACCGCGGTCCAGGACGTCGTGTCGGGCGGCGTCGAAGTCCTCGGCACCGGCATGAACAAGCTCGGCGAAGGCGTGACCCGGCTCGGCGACGTGCTGCCGATCGTCGGCGGCCCGGTCTCGAAGATCGGCGAGGGCCTGTCGAAGGCCGGCGAAGCGGTCAACGTGTTTCCGAAAGTCGCCCAGACCCGGCGCGGTCGCGTGCTCGTGCGCAGCGTCATCGTCGGGTTCGCGGTCGTAGCCGCGTGGATCGCGGCGATCGTCGGTTGGAACTACAGCGAGAACGATCTTCCGGACTTCCGGCCGGCGGCCGAGCACATCCTCGGCGAGATCAGCAAGGGCTCCGACGCGATCGGCAACGTCTACGAGAAGGCATCGCCGCGCTTCCAGGAGATGGTCCGCAAGGAGCGGTTCGTCGACGACTACACCGACATGAACGCGACGCTCGGCAAGTTCCGCGAGGTCACCGCGATCAACGGCACGCTCGTCACCACGGGCACGACCGGCCGCGTCGGTCGGGTGTCGCTGACCGCGTCGTACGACAAGGGGATCTGTCGCGGCTCGATCAGCTTTCACTACGACCAGGGCGAATGGAAGTTGCTCGGGATCAGCGTCGAGGTGCCGCCCGAGCTCAAGATCACGCAGGCCCAGCGCGAGGATCGAGTCAAGGCGTGCGCCGATCCGATGGATCCGGTGAAGTGCGATGTTCACGTCGTCGCGAACACGATCCTCAAGCAGCTACGCGACGGCGAGGGCGGCGAGGTCTGGGACAACGCGACCCCGGTGTTTCAACAGCAGGTCACGCGCACGAAGTTCATCGCGTTGCAAGACGAGCACAACGCCGCGCTCGGAAGTTATCGCCGGATCGTCTCGGTGACCGAGGCGAAGGTGATCGGCGGGACCTCGGCGACGTTCGACGTGCTCGCGGAGTTCGAGCGATCGAGCGCGGTGCGCGTCGTGTTCGCGTTCTACCGCGGCACGAAGACGTCGGAGTGGAAGCTGCGCAGCATGAAGATCGTGCTGCCGATGCCGCGCGCCGACGACGAGCTGCAGCAGCGCGTGACGCCTCCGGTGACGCCACCCGCGCACGACGCGGCAGGTGACGCAGGTGTTACAGCGCCGGACGCGAAGCGCTGAGCGTCCGACTACGACAGCCGTCTGACGGGGTGGTCGTTATCGCACGGGGACCGCGACAGACGAACGTGAGGTTTTCAGTGGTTCGACCAATCGGCGTGGCGGGCATGGAACGTGCTGAAGACGTCGCCATGATTCGCTTAACCTTGCTGTTGTCTGTTTCGCTACTTGCCTGCAGCTCAGGAGCCGAGCTCGACGTGACCTCGCGATCAGGGGCGTCGTCGCTCCAGACCACGTCGAGCGAATGGTACTGGGTCGAGATTCAAGACTGCTACCCGCCCCCAGACGGTGGCTGTGACGAGAGTTACCCCGATACCTTCGGCGTGGCGTCCGAGGATCTGACGATCGCGAAGATCACCACGATCACGCAATCCGACGGTTCCTCGAGCGGCGAGTTCGAAGTGACGGGCGTCGCACCCGGCGATGCGACGATCGACGTCGTCGGCGAGTCGAACGATAATGAGTACACGACCTCGTTCGTCGTTCACGTCGTTGCGGAGTGACGCGCTACGAAGCGACGACGCGTGCGCTCGGGGTCGAATCGCGCCGACGCCGCGTGATCCACCACGCGGCGAGGCAGGTCGCCGGCCACATCAGCCAGGACGCGTTCGCCCACCACGGGCGTTCGAACCGCATCTCGATCGTGTGCTCGCCGACCGGCGCATCGACCGCGAGAAAGTCTGGCGTGACGCGGCGAACGAAGGTCTCGTCGCCGTCGATGTACGCGTGCCATCGCGGATGCCAGCTCTCGCGGATCACGAACGTGGTCGGCTTGTCGACGTGAACCTTCGCGACGATATCGGACTCGTCGCCGGGCGAGTCTTGCCGCCACCAACGCAGCACGCTACCCGCGGGGGCGTCGCCGGCTTGGCCATAACCATCGTAGGCCATCACTTCGTTCGCGGTCGGATGCTGGCTCCGCAACCAGTCGAGCGCGGCTTTGTGGCCGGGCTCGTTCTTGCGCGTACCGGCGGGCAAGACTGCGATCACCCGAACCGGCGCGACCAGGCCGTCGGCGGGGAATCGGCGGACCTGGTAGTGCGCGGTGGTCGCGATGACGTCGCCACCGCGGACCTTGTCGGCCTTGTCCTTCGAGTTGACGTAGTACGGCGCGTCGTAGATCCACGCGTTCTTCGCGGTGTCGCGACCGGTCCACAAGAAGTCGTAGTTCGGGCTCGCCTGCAGGCCGCCGCCGCCCATCTGCAACAGGCCGGGGATCCGGTCGAACACGTAGGGCAGCATGTTCCACCAATGGTTCCCGGCGCCTTCACCGGCTTGCTTGCGGCCCGGCGGCAGCGCGTCGATCACAGCGTCGACTTGGGCCAGCTCGGCGCGATCGCCGAACGTACCGACGCGAGAGATCAGCGCGGCGAACCCCTGCGGAACGGAGACCGCGAGCATCGCCGCGGCAGCAGCGGCAACCACGGTGCGCACGACCGATTGCTGATCGAGCCATCGCCAGCCGCGCAGCACGATCGCCGCGACCAGCGCGACGACGAGTACGGTCGCGACGACCCGTGCGACGACGAGGACATCGAACCAGTTTGCCGGGAACCAGTTCGCCACATGGACGATCCACTCGATCGCGTCGATGATGTGACCGGGGAACGACAGCCACACCCACAGCAACACGATCAACGCGACCACCGCCGCGGTGAAGATCATCGCGAACCGCGCGAGCCACGAGCCGTCGGGCTCGTCCCACACGCGCTTGAACACGATCAGCGTACCCGCGCCGACGGCCAGGGCGAGCGTGATCTGCATCGCGCCGAGGAACCGCACCATCGGGAACAAGTCGTCTTGGGTCTGACCGAGGTGCGGTCCGAGGCCGAGCAGCAGCGCGAACACCGCCGCCGGGGTCCACAGCCAGCGGAAGTACTTGCCGCGCGCGAAGATCGCGCAGAACGGGACGAGCCACGTGAACACTGGGGCGCGCCAGATGTCGACGTTGCCCATGCGCCGGCCGTAATCGAGGATGCCGCCGGTGAAGTAGCCGACGAAGTTCGGGTTCGTGCGGCCGAACAACAGCCCCTTGAAGCCGGGTCCGATCTCGTCGTTGACGCGGTGAGGGAAGCCGCCGAACCCGGAGTAGTCGACGAGCAACGTGATCCAGCCCGGCACGGTCGCGATGATCAGCGCCGCGCCGAGGATGACGAGGCGATGAAACTGGAACACGCGCGCGCGCACCTCGGGGTCGCGCCATGGCACGTCGTACTCGCGCAGGAACACGATGAGCGCGACGCCACCGAGGACGAGCCCGGCGCCAAAGATCAGCGTCGCCGTGGTGTGAAAGCCCAGCCCGGGCAACGCCGCGATCAGGCCGCGCGACATCACTACACCGAGGCCGAGGAGGCCGCCGCCGGCGTAGATCAGGAATGTACCGTTGACGACCGGCGAGACGTGGTCCTTGATCCAACGGCCCAACGTCACGTCGGTCTTGCCGAACACGCGACAGATCGCCCATGGAATGACCGCGAGCGGAGCCGGCAGGTACAGCTGTCGCGCCTGGCCCATCACGAACCCGGCGAACCAACCGGAGGCGAGCGCGAGCCCGACCGCGATGCCGGCGAACGGATGACACAGACCGACGAACGCACCCCACGCGAGCGCCGGTGCGAGCTGCTTGGCGTCGTCGAGCCAGCGCACGCCATAGCCGAGGGCGAGCGGGAACGCGGCGAGCGCCCACGTCTGGGTATAGAGCCCGACCCTGAACGTGCCGGCGTTGCCGGTGCCCCAGCGCGACTCGCCGTTGATGAACGCCACGACGAACGCGGCGATCACCGCCTGCCACGGTGTGGCGCCGATCAAGCGCATGCCCTTGTACGCGGCGAGCGGCGCGAGCACGAGCGGCACGAAGACGCTGAGCTGAAACCAGAACAGCAGGTGGCCGAAGATCGCAGCAGGCACCGCCGACACCAGCTGCGGGATGACCTGGTAGTAGTACGCCGACGCGTAGCCGGCGTTCGCGCTCGGATTCCAGAAGTCGAAGTCTCCGACGCGCAGGCAGTCGGCGATGCGTCGGCTCTCCGCCATGTGGAACGTCAAGTCGTCGCCGATCGGCGGGCCGTTGAAGACCGGGCCGTGAATGATCGCGACGACGATCGTGACGTGCGCGAGCACGATCAGGGCGCCGTGCTCGGACAGCCAGTCTGCCGCGACCGCCCACGAGTCGCGCGGTTCGCGGCGCCACACCCGCAGTTCGTGTGCCGCGAGCATGCCGAGGATGCTCAGGTCGAACGCCATCGTGACGCCGCCGATCATCGTGCTCACCGGGGCGGGGCCGAGCTGACCGGGGTCGAGGGCGGCGATCAGCGCGAACACCGCGATGCCGCCGAGCCCGACGCTCCACACCCGGCGCGTAGGCGTTCGCCACATCACCGCGAAGCCGCCGAGCAGGACAGCGACAGAAGCGACCGGAACCTGAACCGCCGGCTGCCACACGTCGAGCCAGTGCGACAGCACCCACAGCGCGCCGTCGCCGACCGCGACGACAATACCGATGACCGCGAAGCTGATTGCGGTCCACGACGCGAGCTCGCGGATGCGAGCCAGCCGCGACGCCGTGGCGGTCACGCCGCCGCCTCGCCGAGTAGGCCGGCGACGAGCTCGTCCGAGAACACCGGCGTCGCCCCGCGGACGCTAGCGACCTCGGCCGCCCATCGACTCGCGACGCGCGCACTCGCCTCGAGATCCCAGCCGAGCGTCATCCCGTGGACCAGTAGCGCGAGGTAAGCGTCGCCGCAACCGACGTTGTCGCCGCCGGCCCGCGCGCGGATGGCCGGCACGTGCAGCTCGCGCTCGCCGTATAGCGTCGAGCCTGCGGCACCATGGGTCACCGCGACGACGCGAGCGCGAGCGCGCAGCCGCGGTAGGGCCGGGTGGCCGTACCAAGTCGTCAGCACGTCGAGCTCGCGGTCGTTGACCTTGATGACGTCGGCGGCATCGAGCGCCTCGCGCACCGCGGCGCGTTCGCCCGGATCGCCGCTCGCGACGCCGTCGGTCGTCCTTAGATTCACGTCGCACACCTTGAGGCAGCCGCGGCCCGCCGCCGCGATCGCTTCGCGCCAGCCGGCGAGCCCTTCGGCGGTGCGTTGGGCGAGCGAGCCGAACACGAGCACACCGGCCTCGCCGATCGCGCGCCGCGCCTCGGGCGTGCACTCGATGCGCTGCCACGCGCGGTCCGGGACGAGCGTGTAGCGCGGCTCGCCGGCTTCGATCACGACCTTGACCTCACCGGTCGCGCGCTCGCGATCGACCTGGATGAGGGACGTGTCGCAGACTTGTGCGATCCGCTCGATCGCGCGCTGACCGTCGGCATCGTCGCCAACGCGAGTGACGAGCTGGGCCCAGCCGCCGGCCAACCCGAGGTGCCACGCGACGTTCGCTGGCGCGCCGCCGAGCTGGTCGCCATCGGGGAACTTGTCCCAGAGCAGCTCGCCCCAGATCACCACGGCTTGGTCGGAGGAGCTTGACATCGGCGCAGTTAGTGTAAACTATACACTCAGAATGACGGACAGCCTCGACGACCTCTACGGTGGCTCGCTCGCGCTGCTGACCGACTTGTATCAGCTGACGATGGCCTGCGGCTACTGGAAGGAAGGCGCCGCGGAGCGCGAGGCGGTGTTTCATCTCACGTTTCGCAAGCCGCCGTTTGCCGGTGGCTATGCGATCGCCGCTGGCATAGCGCCTGCGGTGGCGTTGCTGCGCCGGTTGCGGTTCACCGACGACGACGTGCGCTACCTCGCGACCTTGCGCGATGCCGCCGGCGGGGCGCTGTTCCCCAGCGGCTTTCTCGACTACCTGCAAGCGCTGCGGTTCACGTGTACCGTCGACGCCGTGCCCGAGGGCGCGGCGGTGTTCGCGCACGAACCGCTGATTCGCGTGCGCGGGCCGATCTTGCAAGCGCAGCTGGTCGAGACGCCGTTGCTCGCGATCATCAACTTTCAGACCCTGATCGCGACGAAGGCCGCGCGGGTCTGCCAGTCGGCGCGAGGCCAGAGCGTGCTCGAGTTCGGGCTGCGCCGCGCCCAGGGCATCGACGGTGGAGTCTCGGCCTCGCGCGCGGCGTACATCGGCGGCTGTCATGGCACGTCGAACGTGCTCGCCGGTAAGCTGTTCGGCATTCCCGTCGGCGGCACCCACGCGCATAGTTGGGTGATGTTCCACGACGACGAGCTCGCCGCGTTCCGCGCGTACGCCGACGCGCAGCCCGGCAACTGTACGTTCCTCGTCGACACCTACGACACGATCGCCGGGGTGCGCCACGCGATCGCGATCGGCCACGAGCTGCGCGCGGCCGGTCACGCGCTCGTCGCGATCCGGCTCGACTCCGGCGATCTCGCGCACCTGTCGATCGAAGCGCGCGCGCTGCTCGACGCGGCGGGCTTTGCCGAGACGAAGATCGTCGCCTCGAACGATCTCGACGAGGACCTGATCGCGAGCTTGCGCGAGCAGGGCGCGCGGATCGACGTGTGGGGCGTCGGCACGCGGCTCGTCACGGGTCACGGTGCGGGCGCGCTCGGCGGCGTGTACAAGCTGGGAGCCGCGCGCGATCGCGCCGGCGTGTGGCGCGACCGGATCAAGCTGTCGGAGCAGCCGACGAAGATCTCGAACCCCGGCGTGCTGCAGGTCCGTCGGCTGTGGCACGGCGCCGAGCTCGCAGGCGACATCATCTACGACAGCGAGCACGGGCTCGCCAGTCCCGCGAGCTATGACCTCGAGGACCTGTCGCGGCCGCCGGTGATCGTCGCGCACGACCGCAGCGAGGACTTGCTGACCTGCGTGCTCGATCGCGGGGAGCCGTGCGCGACGTTCGAGCTAGACGGCGCGCGCGCCCGGGCGGCCGCTGACCTCGCGGCGCTGTCCCCGCGCACGAAGCGCTTCTTGAATCCGCAGCCGTACTCGGTCGGCCTCGACGCGCACGTCCACGACCGCAAGCGCGCGCTGATCGCGAAGGCGCGCGAGGGAGCACGCTGATGACGACGCCACTCGTGTTCACCACCGCCGCGTACGACTACCTCGGCCGCGCGATCGCCGCGGCGAATCAGTGGGAGATCGGCGCGATCGCTCGGCGCGAATTTCCCGACGGCGAGCACTACCGCCGGATCGATACCGACCCCGAAGATCGCGACGTCATCCTCGTCGGCGGCACGATCGACGATGCCGCGACGCTCGAGCTCTACGACCTCGCGTGCGGCTTGGTCTCGGGTGGCGCCTACCGCCTGCGCATGGTCATCCCATTCTTCGGCTACGCGACGATGGAGCGATCGATTCGCGCCGGCGAGATCGTGACCGCGAAGACGCGCGCACGGATGTTGTCATCGATCCCGATGGCGAGCCGCGGCACGCAGGTGTTCCTGCTCGATCTTCACGTCGAGGCGGTCGCGCACTACTTCGAAGGCGAGCTCCGGCCGGTCCACGTCAGCGCGCGCTCGCTCGTCACCGCGGCGGCGCGTCGGCTCGGTGGTGCAGACTTCGTGATCGCTTGCACCGACGCCGGCCGCGCGAAGTGGGTCGAAGTCGCTCGCGAACGATCTGCACGTCGATGTCGCGTTCGTGTACAAGCGCCGGCACGACGCCGAGACCGAGGTCACCGGAGTGTCGGCGCGGGTCGAGGGCAAGCACGTCGTGATCTACGACGACATGATCCGCACCGGCGGCTCGCTGCTGAACGCGGCGAAGGCGTACCGCGATGCAGGTGCGATCGCGATCGACGCGGTCGCCACGCACGGCCTGTTCCCCGGGACCTCGCTCGAGCGACTGCGCCATAGCGGCTTGTTCGGACGGATCGCGACGACCGACAGCCACCCGCGCGGCGTTAGCGCTCGCAGATTCGTTCCTGCACGTCGATAGCACCGCGGGCGTGCTCGCCGAGCATCTCAAGATCAACCGGTAACACCATGAGACTCATCAAGGTCGCTGTCGCTTGCGTCAACCAGACGCCGTTCGCGTGGGACGACAACTTCGCGCATCTCCGCATGGCGATCGAGCACGCGCGCGCCGAGGGCGCGACCGTGCTGTGCCTGCCCGAGCTCGCGGTCACCGGATACGGCTGCGAAGACGCGTTCTTCATCGACGGCTTGCAAGACACCGCGTTCGCTCAGCTCGAGCAGCTCGCGACCCACACGCGCGGCATGATCGTCGCGGTCGGTCTGCCGCTCTATCACGAGAAGGCGCTGTACAACGGCGCCGCGCTGCTCGCCGACGGGGCGATCATCGGGTTCGTCGCGAAGCAATTTCTCGCCGGCGACGGCATTCACTACGAGCCGCGCTGGTTCAAGCCGTGGCCGAAGGGCGAGGTCGACGAGCTCGAGCGCGTCGCCGAGGACGGCACCGTCAGGCGCTATCCGATCGGCGATCTCGTGTTCGAGCTCGGCGATGTTCGGATCGGCTTCGAGATCTGCGAGGACGCGTGGGTCGCGGATCGTCCCGGCGTCGATCTCGCGCTGCGCGGCGTCGACATCCTGTGCAATCCCTCGGCGAGCCACTTCGCGTTCGGCAAGTTCGCGGTGCGCCAGCGGTTCGTGATCGAAGGATCGCGAGCGTTCGGCGTCGGCTATCTCTACGCGAATCTGCTCGGCAACGAGGCCGGGCGCATCATCTACGATGGCGGTGGCTTGATCGCGTCGGGCGGCGAGCTGCTCGCGCGCGGCCGGCGGTTCTCGTTCCGCGACGTCGAGCTCGCCACCGCGATGATCGACATCGACGGCAATCGTCGAGATCAGGCGCGCCGCGGCAGCCATCGCCCGCGGCACGATGCGGAAGAGCAGGTCGTCGCGCGTGCGTTTGCATGGCCGGTGCGGTCGCCGGAGAGGCCGGTGCAGCTCGAGCGCAGCTGGGAGGACCGGGCGAGCGTGCGCGAAGAGGAATTCACGCGCTGCGTCGCGCTCGGCTTGTGGGATTACCTGCGGAAGAGTCGGGCACAGGGATTCGTGATCTCGCTGTCCGGCGGAGCGGATTCGGCGGCGTGCGCGGTGTTGGTCGCATCCGCGGTCCGCCTCGCATTCAGCGAGCTCGGCGCGGGCGGCGTGCGCAAGCAGTTGCCCTCGTGCACGCGCGTCCACGATGTGATCGACAAAGGCCCGCGTGCCGCGATCGGCGCGCTGCTCGACGTGCGCCTATCAACCGACCGAACACTCGAGCTCGCTCACGCGCGCGGCCGCCGAAGCGCTCGCCCGCGCACTCGGTGCGGAGTTTCACATCATCGATATCGATGCAGAGGTCAAGGCGTACATCGTCAGCCTCGAGCGCGCGGTCGGCCGGGCACTGACGTGGGATCGCGACGATGTCGCGCTGCAGAACATCCAGGCGCGCGTGCGCGCGCCGTCGATCTGGATGCTCGCGAATCTCCGCAACGCGGTGTTGTTGACGACGTCGAACCGCTCGGAAGCCGCGGTCGGCTACGCGACGATGGACGGGGACACCGCGGGCGGGCTCGCGCCGCTCGGCGGGATCGACAAGACCTACCTGCGCTATGGCTATCGTGGATGGAGACCAAGGGCCCGGTCGGGCTCGAGCCCGTGCCCGAGTTGCGATTCATCAACACGCAAGCGCCGACCGCCGAGCTCCGCCCGGCCGCGGCATGCGCAGACGGATGAGGCCGACCTCATGCCGTACGACGTGCTGGAGGCGATCGAAGACTCCTCGATCCGCGACAAGCACACGCCGATCGAAGTACTCCAGCAACTGTTGCCGCGCTATCCCGACGTGCAGGCTGCCCAGCTCGCCGCGGTGGATCGAGCGATTCTTCCGGCTGTGGTGTCGCAATCAATGGAAGCGCGAACGGATCGCGCCGAGCTTTCACCTCGACGATCGCAACGTCGATCCACGCTCGTGGTGCCGCTTCCCGATCTTGTCCGGCGGCTTCGAGCGCGAGCTCGCCGAGCTGCGGGCGTACGTCGCGACGGGCAAAGCGGGGCGCTAGTGGCGCACACGTATGACTATCCTCGCGCCGCGCTGGCGGTCGACTGCGTCGTGTTCGGGCTCGATGTCTCCGATCTCAAGGTGCTCCTGATCCAGCGCAAGCTCGCGCCGTTCCAACACGCGTGGGCCTTGCCTGGCGGCTTCGTCCACCTCGACGAGACCCTCGACGAGGCGGCGGCGCGCGAGCTGCGCGAAGAAGCGGGCGTCACCGAGGTCTATCTCGAGCAGCTCTACACGTTCGGGACGATCGATCGAGATCCGCGCGAGCGCGTCGTCACGATCGCGTACTACGCGCTCGCGAAGCTCGGCGATCATCGGATTCGCGCCGCCACGGACGCCGATGGGCGTCGGCTGGTTCGCGCTCGACGATCTGCCGAAGCTGGCGTTCGACCACGCGATGATCGTCGCTCGCGCGCACGAGCGGCTGCGCGGCAAGGTGCGCTACGCGCCCGTCGGGTTCGAGCTGCTCCCGCCGCGGTTCTCGCTCACCCAGCTCCAGCGCCTGTACGAGATCATCCTCGGCGCCGACCTCGACAAGCGCAACTTCCGCAAGAAGCTGCTCGCGATGGATCTGTTGGTCGAGACCGACGAGCTCGAGCAAGGCGTGCGCCATCGCGCCGCGCGGCTCTATCGCTTCGATCGCAGGAAGTACGACCGGCTGACCAAGCAAGGCTTCGAGTTCTCGCTCGCGTGACCGGACAAGACCGGACGGATCCGGCCATCCGGACGCCACGAGCGTGAGGGATCGCGACCTTGCGCGTGGCCTCGTTCGTGCTGTTGCTCCCGGTCGACAGGAGATACGGTGATGAACGAGCAAGACATGACGGCGCCAGTGACCCGTGGAGAGCTCAAGCAAGAGCTCGCACAGCTCAAAGCAGAGCTCAAAGCAGAGCTCAAGATCGACCTCGATCGAGCTCTCGTCGATGTGGTGCGCAAGCCCGACCTCGACCGAGCTCTCGCGGACGTCGTGCGCAGACCCGAGCTCGAGGCTTGGGGCAAATGGCTCTCGGCCGAGCTCGCACAGCACGTCACCGCGATGACCGAAGCGCTGCGCGCCGAGTTTCGCGTCGGCGACGATCAGTACAAAGACTTGCCGGCGCGCGTGTCGCGGCTCGAGACCGCGGTGTTCACGCCGAAGCCGGCGCGCCGCCGCCGCTCGAGCTGATCGCGACTACTGGATCTGGACGATCTGCGTCGTCCACTGCGCGATGTGGTTCGACGTCGTGACGTCCTGAAACGGCAGCGCGAACGCGATCGAGCTCGGGTCGGTGCCGGCGGGGGCGTCGAGGTCGATCGCCGCCATCCACAGCAGCGTGCCGCTGCCGGGCGAGCGCAAGCCGTACATCCGCTTCGACGAGAACGTGATCCACGCGATGTGGCCGCCCGCGGCGGTCTTGTCGAACACGAACGGGTTCCACTTCGGGAACGAGTTCGTCAGCGCGGTGTTCGCACCGTCGGCGACGCCCGGGAGGTTCGCGTTCGCGAGCACGACCGGGGTTGGACTCGCGGCGGTCGAGTCGATCGCCTTCAACGTAGCGGTCGGGCTCGTATCCGCCTCGCACTCGGTGCCCTTGGTGGTGCCCGACGTGCAGGTCGCCTCGTCGTAGACCAACAGCCTGCCGTCGGGCGCATAGGCCGGGTAGTACTCGTTGTGCAGGTTGTCCGGCGCGGCGACGAGCAACTCGGGCGTGCCGCCGGCTGCGTCGACCTGGTAGATGCTGCCGTTCCACATCCGCTGCATCGTGCCCGCGATGCCGACGCGGACGTAGGCGATCCGCGAGCCGTCGAGCGACCAGTCGGGATGGTCGGTCGGGTTCGCCGCGGTGCCGCCGACATCAATCGTCGAGTCCAGCGTGGCGTCGTTGCCGTTGATCACCATCAGGTTGTAGTTCGTCGCGCCGCTATCGCCGTAGACCGCGGCGTACTGGCTGCCGGTCGGGTTCCAGGTCTCGAACATCGTCTTCGGCGTCGTGCCGAACTGGTTCATCACGGTCTTCGTCGCGACATCGACGAGCGCGGTCCGGCCGTCGTTCTGGCCATTGACCTCGGCGACGAGCTTCGTGCCGTCGCGCGACAACGCGTGGCAGCCGATGCACGTTCCTTCGAGCTCGGTCCCGGCGTACTTGACCGCCTGGGTCTGGGTCGTCGACGCGAAGTCGTAGCGCATGATCGCCTCGGTCGTCGTCGTCCAGTAGTAGATGCCACCCGACACGTCTTCGTAGGTGAAGGCGAGCTTCATCGCGGCCGAGGCGCCGTACGTCGCTCCGGTCGTGTCGGTGCCTTTCAGCGACCACATCACCGGATCCGCGGCGCGGTTGGTGTTCGACAACCAGGTCCACAGCTGCGCGTCGGGCTGGTAGATGCAGCCGCCGTTCAACGGCAGCGTGCACTGCAAGTACACCGTGATGTCGGTGATCGAGTTCTCGAACGACAGGGCGAAGACCGTGTTGGCCGCGCCCGGGTGAAAGTGGAATTCGAGCCGGCCGAGGTTCGGCGGCACGAGCGCGCCGTCGTTCGGATAGACGAGATCCGGCGCGCGCGTGTTGTCGGCGGTGCCGGTGAACAAGCTGCTCGGATCGGCGGGCAGGCCGGTCGACGCCGGATCATTCCAGCTCGTCTTGAACATCACGTTGACCGGAGTCGAGGCCTGCGCCGAGCCTGCGGTCGCGATCACTTGGGTCGTGCCGCCGCGATCGGTGCCGGTCGTCAGGTCGGCGCCGGTGAAGCCGCCGAGCGTCGAGTCGGCGAGCGACAGCACGGCTTGATCGGTGATGTCCTCGGTGTGTCCGTCATTGAATACGCCGGTGACCGTGTAGGTGCTGGTCGCAGCCACGCCGTCTTGCACGACGAGCGTCTGATCGTCGGGCGAGACCTTCATCGATGCGAGGTCGTCGAGGCCGCTGCCCGAACCCGCCCCTTTTTCGTGGTTGCCGCAGCCGACGAGTAACAGAGCAATCCAGGCGTAGCGCATGGTCTCGTGCAAGAGCACGGCGCGCGCCAGATCGTGGGGCGAAACGCGCGAAACCACGCGGCTGTGAATCACCGATCGTCATGATCTCGTTCGCGTCGGACGCGTTCCTACATCGTCCCCGGGTCTACAGGCCTAAGGTCAAACGGCCTATGCGATAAAGACCCGCATGGCGCGAGCTCTCCTACTCGTCGACTTGCAGTACGACTTCATGCCGGGCGGTGCACTCGCGGTCGAGCACGGTGACGAAGTCGTCGCGGTCGCGTGCGAGCTCGCTCCGCAGTTCGCGATCGTTGTCGCAACGCAGGACTGGCATCCGATCGACCATGGCAGCTTCGCCGCGAATCATCCCGGCGCGTCACCCGGTCAGCTCGGCGAGCTCGCCGGCCTGCCTCAGGTCCTGTGGCCAGTGCATTGCGTGCAAGGCACTCGCGGCGCCGAGCTCCACGCAGCGTTGCCGCCATTGACCGCGGTGTTTCGCAAAGGCACCGATCCCGCGATCGACAGCTACTCCGGCTTCTACGACAACGGCAAGCGACGCGCGACCGGGCTCGGCGATTGGCTGAGCGCGCGGGCGGTCCGCGAGCTCGCCGTGCTCGGGCTCGCCACCGACTATTGCGTGAAGTACACCGTGCTCGACGCGCTCGACTTGGGCTTCGCGGTAACGCTGATCGCACGCGGCTGTCGCGCAGTCGATCTCACGGCCGGTGACGGTGCGCGCGCGATCACCGAAATGCGCGCGGCCGGCGCGATCGTGGCGTGAGCGCACGGCCTCGGCCCCGTGATCGGCCCCGTGATCGGCCCCGACGATTTGGGGCTGGCACGACCGATGCTCCTCCTCGAGGTATGTCGGATCCACGAGTTCAGTGGCCGGTGCGAGACGACAGCCGAAAGACTCGGCACGAGGACCTCGATCGCGAGCCCGATGGCGTGCCGCACGCCGTAGTCGGCATGACCGCGCTGTTTGCCGTGATCTTTGCCATCCTGCTCTCCGCGATCTTCATGTCTGGCGGCGTCGTCGGTCATGTGTCCGCGGTGGTGCTAGCGCTCGTCGCGGTTCCGGTGCTCGTCCGCCGACTCGGTACCAAAGCCGATCGCGAGCGCGATCACCTTCATCCGTCGAGGTGAGCCGTGGCGCCATCGCTCGGCGGGCGGTAACCGGTGTGCGCTGTTGCGCCCAGCCCCCCGTGACGCGAGCATCCCCGAAGCCATGCGCCGCGGGTCCATCCTACTAGCCGTCGCGTTGGCGGCGTGCGGCGGCGTGCGGCAAGTCCGGCACCCGGGTGAAGAGTACTTATCGACGATCCGGATCAAGGGCAACAAAGCGATCGACACGAAACAGCTCGTCGACGGACTCGCGCTGCATCGCGCCGAGCTCGCTGGGGGTGGCGTCGATGACTACGAGCTGACGGTCGATACCCAGCGGATCATCGGCGCGTATCAGCGCCTCGGCTTCTTCTCGGTCGCCGTGCAGTCACGGACCGAGCACGAGGGCGACGCGGTGACCGTGATCTTCACCGTCAAAGAAGGTCTTCGTGCGAAGACGAGCGTCGAGATCATCGGCCTGCCCGACGACGTGCCGCGCGACAGCGCGCGCAAGCTCGTCGCGATCGCCGAGAACGCGCCGTTCGATTACGACGCCTACGACGCGGCGAAACTGCCGATGCTCCGGCTGATCCAGGACGCCGGCTACGCGCGAGCACGGCTCGAAGCGACGGTGATCGCGGATCGCGGGCAGGCTCACGCCACCGCGCAATATGCGATCGAGCCCGGCGCGCCGTGCACGTTCGGCGCGGTCGACGTCGTCGGGGTCAGCGGCGCGCTCGCGACGGCGGTGCGCGATCGCGTCGCGTTCAAGTCGGGCGACCGCTACTCGGCGAAAGCGGTGACCGCGACCCAGGACGCGCTCTATCAGCTCGATCGGTTCTCGTCGGTGCGTGTCGACCCGGTGATCGAAGGAACCGCTACGACGATCCCGGTCAAGATCGGCGTCGCGATCGGCAATCGCCACGAGTTTCAATTCGGCGCCGGCGGTGGCATCGATCCGTTGAACTACTCGCTTCGCTTCCCCGCGAAGTACAGCGTCAGCGGTTGGCCGTTCGATCTGTCGACGAGCAGCATCGACGCGCGCGTCGCCCTCACGACGTTGCAGACCGAGTGCACGATCTACAAGTTCTGGACTTGCAGCTACCAGCCGCTCGTCCGGCTGATCGGCACGCTCGTCCAGCAGGATCTATTCGCGCCGTATGTCGTCGGCCAGATCGACGGCGGCGCCGATTACGTGACGATCGAGCCGTATCGCACGATCAGCGCACACGCGAGGGTAGGCCTCACGAGCCGGATCGTGACGCCGAAGCTCCAGGCGCACGTCGCGTGGTTGCTCGAGGGCGCACACTTCGACCAGATCAGCCCGGCGATCGATCCGTCGACCCAGCATAGCCTCGGCATCGACCGCTCCGAGCTGCTCGGCGAGTACCAAGAGTCGATCACGCTCGACCTGCGCGACAACCTCGCCGATCCGCACCTCGGGTTGTACGTCGAGCTCCGGCTCGCCGAAGGCGGAAAGTACGCGGGTGGCGAATACAACTTCATCCAGTTCACCCCGGAGATCCGCGGCTTCGTGCCGCTCGGACCGCTCGTGCTCGCGACGCGTTTTCGCTACAGCGCGATCTCTGGTGACGTCGCGCCGACCGAGCGCTACTTCGGTGGCGGCGCGTCGAGTCAACGCGGCTTTCCCGAGCGCCAGCTATCGCCGATCGCGACGAACATCGTCAACGGCATGACCGAGAGCGTGATCATCGGCGGCGGTGCGTTCATCGAGACCGGTGCCGAGTTGCGCAGCCCGACGATCAAGAAACGCTTCGGGCTCGTCGCGTTCCTCGACGGCGGCGACGTGACCGAAACCGCGAGCGAGCTGTCGATCGACCAGCTCAACTGGACGGTCGGCCTCGGCGCGCGGCTGTTCTTGCTGCCGGTCGGTCCGTTCCGGCTCGACTTTTCGTATCGCACCGGCCACGACCGCCCGGATCAACCGACGCTGGGGCACTTCAATTGGTTCTTCAGCGTCGGGGAAGCGTTCTGATGCGCCGCGCGCTCCGCTGGGCGGTGCGGATCGTGCTCGGTCTGATCGCGCTCGTGACGCTCGCGACCATCGCGCTCGTCATCACGCTTCACACCGCCTGGGCGCGCGACAAGATCCGCGTCAGGGTCGAAGCGGCGCTCGCGGCGAGCTTTCCGGGCGGCGCGAAGATCGGCCGGCTCGAGGGCACGCCGCTCGGCGAGCTCGTCGCGTACGATGTCGAGCTCGACTCGATCGATCACCAGCCGCTCGTCAAGATCGGCGAGCTCGACGTCGACCTCGCGCTGACCCCGCTGCTCGGCAAGACCGCGCGCGTCGACCGGCTCGAGCTCGACGACGTCGTCGTGACACCCACCGGCTCGCCGCGCACGCCCGAGGGGCCGCCGCAGCCGGAGACCGCCGGCACGACGTGGTCGGTGGAGCTGCCCGAGATCGAGGTCCATCGCGCGCGCATCGTTCCGATCGCGGGACGCCCGGGCGACGAGATCTCCGCGCTCGAAGCGACCGCGCGCGTCGCGCTGCCGGCCGGCCGGCCGATCACCGCGATCGTCGGGCTGCGCGCGAGCTGGCGTGGACAACCGGTCTCGATCATGGCGGCGGTGCAAGACGACCGCGGCGCGATCACCGTGCCGTTCGCGACCACGAGCGTCGCCGGCAGCGGGCTCGTCGCGGCGGGGGTGGCGCTGACCAGCAAGCTCACCGCGTTTCGCGGGGTCGTGATGGGGCACGCGACGGTCGCCGATGTCGCGCGGTTCACGGCCGCCGCGCTCCCGGCGGATGCGAGCTTCAGCGCGATCGCGCGCGGCGATCTGACCGACCTGTTCGCAGCGCTCGGCGCTTCGCAGCTGCGCGCCTTCGCGAAGGTCGACGTGCTCGCGCGCTCGGCGATCGCCGTCGTGTCGGTCGTCAGCCCCGACTTCGCCGCGCTCGATCGCGGTGCGCTCGTCGGCAGCGGTGCGCTCGTCGCGGCGTTGGAGGGCTCGCTCGGGCCGGATTGGAAGCCGAGCGCGCGGGGCCTCGTGTCGATCGCCGGCGAGGCTGCGCATCGACCGATGACTCGCGCGGTGGTGGCGGTCGACGGCAGCGCGGCCGGCGGCAACGTCATCGCGGGTGCGGCGGACGAAGCCGGGATCGCCGCCGCGGTCGACGCGGACCTCACGCGCGACGCTTCCGGGATCGCGGTCGTGCGCTCGCATGCCGTCGCGACCGCGCCCGAGCTCGCGTTCGAAGACGGCAGCGCTGCGGTGCGCGCCGACGTCGCGACCACCGGGCGGATCTGGCCGGCGACCGATCTCCACGTCACGGGCACGATCGGCGCGACGAACGTCAGGGTCGCGCGAGCGCGCGTGCGCGATGTCTCGGTCGCGCTCGACGTCCACTCGATCCCTGATCATAGCGAGGGTGACCTCGAGATCTCGCTCGTCGGCGCGCGCTACGGCGCGACGCGGATCCCGGCGATCGGGTTCGACGCGCATGGATTCTACACGCGAGCGACCGGCGATCTCTCGGCGACGCTCGTCAGCAACGAGCTCGGTGTCGCGAAGATCGTCCCAGGCCTCGGCGGGCGCGCCTCTGCGCGGGTCGAGCTGGCGCGGCGAGCGGGTGAATGGAGCGGGAAGCTCGCCGCGACCGGCCGCGACTTGGTCATCGCGGAGGACACACCGCCGGTCGACGTGCGCGTCGATGGCACGTTGTCGGGCCGGCGGCTCGCGACCCGCGCAACGATCATCGGCGCCCAGCTCGGCTCGGCGACCGCGGTGCTCGATGTCGATGGCCCACGCGACATCACCGATGTCGCCGCGTGGCGCGGGCTCGGCCGAAGTGCCGTGCACGAGGCGCGCCTCGCGATCGATCAGTTCGATGGCACCCAGCTCGGCATGCCGGTCCGCGTCGACGGCGAGCTTCATGTCTCGGCGCGCGATGCGGGTGGCGAGCTGGACGCGAGCGGGCTCGAAGGGAAGGGCCATTCCGCGACCGCGACGATCGCGCTCGCGAACGCGCCCGATGGAGCGACCGCGACCGTCACCGCCGTCGTCGATAGAGTCGCCACCGCACATGCGACGATCGATCTCGCGTTCGTCCGCCGCATGTTCGATCCGACCGCGTGGAAGACGCTCGGCCGCGGCGTCGTGCGCGGCGGGATGGTCCACGTCGACGAGATTCGCGTCGATCCCGAGCTGCTCGCGCGCTACGGCGTGGGCGTGCCGTTGAACGCGCGCGTCACCGCGGACGCGAAGATCGGCAGCGCCGGCACGACGCTGCAAGTCTCGGCCGACGTTCGCGACCTGATCGGCGGACCGCTCGCGCAGCCGGTCGAGATCCATGCCGAGTCCCTCGCCGAGGATGGCGCCGCGACGCTCTCGATCGTCGCGCGTTCGGGCTCGCTGGAGCTCGTCGAGGTTCGCGGGCATGCGCCGCTCGCGCTCGATCATCTCCAGCTCGCCGCGCTGCGCGCGCTGCCGATCCAAGCGACCCTGACCGTGCCGACCCTCCAGGCGCGCGACCTCCTCGCGATCGTCGGGCGCAGCGATCTTCAGACCGGCACGGTCGAAGGCACGATCACCGCGACCGGCACCGCCGGTGCACCGATCGCCGACGCGACGTTCTCGGCCGCGAACGTCACGACCGTTCCGGGGATCCAAGGAAGCAAACCGTCGGCGCTGCACGACCTCGCAGTCACCGGCCACTACGAACCTGGTCGAGTCAGGGCCGACGTCACCGGCCACGAAGAAGGCGGCGGCGAGCTCGTCGCCTCCGCGCACGGCGATCCGCGCTCGCTGCGGACGCTCGCGGGCACGCTCGCCGCGACCCGGTTCGAGCTCGCGCCGGTCACGGCGTTCGCACCGGGCATCGCGCGTGCGATCAGCGGCACGGTCGACGGCAAGCTCGCGCTGCGAGGCCTCGATCCCGACACCGGTGACATCTCCGGCTCGCTCCACATCACCGAGGCTCGATTGCCGATCGCATCGACCATCGGCGTGTTGCGCAGAGCCGACGTCAAGATCGCGATCGCGAACCACGTCATCACGGTCGACGCCGACGGCAAGCTCGGCACCGGCACCGTCAAGGGCAACGCCAAGATCGCGCTGCGCGGTAGCTCGCCGGCGCACGCCGATATCACGCTCGCGTTGCGCAAGATCTCACCGATCGCGTCGATCGAGCCGGAGATCTCGGCCGACGTCACCGCCGGCATGACCTACCAAGACAGGCGCTGGACCGGCGACATCAAGGTCCAGCACGGCTCGATCCACGTCGAATCGAATCGCGGCCAGAAGCTCCTCGAGGTAGGTGCGCCGGCGGATATCGATTTCGTCGACGCGGCGGCACCGGCCAAGCCGAAGGGTCCGGTGCACATCGCGGCGCCGAGTGCGCCGTGGCTGGTCGCGAGCATCTCGATCGAGCCGGTCGAGCTTGTCGTCAAGGACTTCGCGATCGTCCAGCAGCTGCGCGCGACGCTCGCCGGCAAGCTGCGGCTGTCCTACGGCGGCGGGGTCGCGCTCGACGGCACGATCGAGACGCGGCGCGGCGACGTCGATATCTTCGGCCGCTCGTATCAGATCGATCGCGGCCAGATCGCGTTCGATGGCCCGCTCGATCCGCGGCTCGACATCAGACTGGTCCACGACTTCACCGACCTGACCTTGACCGCCCAGCTGTCCGGTCGCGCGAGCGCGGTCAACCTCGCGTTGAGCGGTACGCCGGCGATCTACTCGCCGACCCAGCTCTACGGCTTCTTCCTCGGCGGCGAGCCCGGCGGCGACCCGTCCGACGCGACCAAGAATGCAGCGGTGGGCGCGAGCGCGTCGGTGGGCTCCGCGCTGTTGTTCTCCGGCATCGGCAAGTACTTGCCGTTCAAGCCCGACACGCTCGGCTATCAAGCGGCGACCGACACGACGAGCGCGACGGTCAAGGCCGGGATCTGGATCAGCAACAACTTCTTCGCCCAAGGCAACCACCACATCGATCCATTGCCCGACGAGAATTCCAACGAGGCGCAGTTCGAGTACTACTTCCGGCGCCACCTGCTCGGCGGAACGCTGTTCCTGCAGGGCGTCTACGGCGACCGCAACTACGACACCACCGATCTCCTGTGGCGCACGCGCTGGTGATCGGGCACGTTCGCGGGGTGAGCCGCGTCGCCCTCGCCGCCGTGCTAGCCGCTTGCGGGACGAGCGCGCCGCCGACCGGTCGGGTGGCGCCGCCGGTCGCTCCGCCGCCGTCGGGCGGCCAGCTGCTCGCTCCCGCGGCGTTCGACCGGATCCCCGATCGCGCCGAGCGATCGCGCGCGCTGTTCGCGGAGGCCGCCAAGGTCCTCACCAGCGCGCGGTGCGTGAACTGCCATCCGCCCGACGACACGCCGCGCCAAGGCGACCTGCATGCGATCCACGATCCACCGATCATCCGCGGCCCGAAGGACACCGGCGTCGCCGCGCTGCAGTGCACGACGTGTCACCAGGATCGCAACGTGGAGCTCGCGCGTGTCCCCGGCGCGCCCGGTTGGCACCTCGCGCCGATCGGCATGGCGTGGCTCGGCAAGACCGTGGCCGAGATCTGCGTGCAGCTCAAAGATCCGGCGCGCAACGGCGGGCGCTCGCTCGAGCAGGTCTACGATCATCTCGCGCACGATCGGCTCGTGGCGTGGGGTTGGGCGCCGGGCGCCGATCGCGTACCGGTTCCCGGAACGCAACCCGAGCTCGCCGCGCTGGTTCGCGCGTGGATCGAGACCGGCGCCGAATGTCCTCGGGAGGCTGCGCGATGACGATCGAGCTGCGAGTCAACGGCGCGACGAAGGAGCTCGACGCCGACCCCGACATGCCGCTACTGTGGGCGCTGCGCGACCTGCTCGGGCTGACCGGGACGAAGTACGGCTGCGGCGAGGCGCTGTGCGGCGCGTGCACGGTTCACCTCGACGGCCTGCCGGTGCGCGCGTGCGTCACGCCGGTGCGGCGCGCGGTCGGCCGCGCCGTGACGACGATCGAAGGCCTGCACGATCATCCGCTGCAGCGCGCGTGGATCGAGCTCGCGGTGCCGCAATGCGGCTACTGCCAGGCCGGGCAGATCATGACCGCGGTCGCGCTGCTCGCGGCGATCCCGAAGCCGACCGATGACGACATCGACCACTCACTTGCCGGCAACATCTGCCGCTGTGGCACGTACGTGCGGATTCGCGCCGCGGTGAAGAAGGCCGCGGGCGTATGAGCCTGGAGATCTCGCGGCGGTCTTTTCTCGCGGGGGTCGGTGCGGCGACGACCGGGCTCGCGCTCGGGATCCGGATCGGTGGCGCGACCGCGGCGAGCTCGAAGGTGTTCGCGCCGAACCCGTTCATCCAGATCGGGAACGATGGGCTCGTCTCGATCTGGTGCTCGCGCTCGGAGATGGGCCAGGGCATTCGCAGCTCGCTGCCGGTGCTGATCGCGGACGAGCTCGGCGCCGATCCGGCGAAGATCGAGGTCGTGCAGGCCGACGGCGACGAGAAGTGGGGCGATCAAGACACCGACGGCTCGGCGTCGATCCGGATGCTGTTCGACGACATGCGCCACACCGCAGCGGCGGCGCGCCAGATGCTCGTCGCGGCGGCAGCGGCGCGCTGGCACGTGCCCGCGACGCGGTTGTCCGCGCACGACGATGCGGTCCACGACGGGGCGCGGGCGCTATCGTTCGGCGAGCTCGCCGAGGACGCGGCGAAGCTCCCGGTGCCCGCGAAGGCCGCGCTCCGGCCGCGCGCCGAGCTGCATCACGTCGGCGCCGAGCTGCCGCTGCGCGATGCGCCCGATCAGGTCACGGGGCGCGCGATCTACGGCGCCGATGTCTCGCTGCCCGGGATGCTCGTCGCCGTGATCTCGCGGCCACCCGCGTTGTTCGGCAAGGCGAGCAAGATCGACGACGCGAAGGCGCGCGCGATCGCCGGCGTGCGCGACGTGATCGAATTGCCCGCACCGAAGCCGCCGATCAAGTATCAAGCGCTCGGCGGCGTCGCGGTGCTCGCCGATCACACGTGGGCCGCGATGCGCGGTCGCGCGGCGCTCGACGTGACATGGGACGGCGGCCCGAACGTCGACTACGACTCCGCGAGCTACGAGCAAGCGCTGCTCGCTGCGGTGCGCGCGCCGGGCACGACCGTGCGCAAGCTCGGCGACGCGGAGGCCGCGCTCGCGAGCGCCGCGACGCGGGTCGAAGCCGAGTACACCGTGCCGCACCTCGTGCATGCGGCGATGGAGCCGCCGGCCGCGCTCGCTCGCTTCGACGGCAAGAAGTGCGAGATCTGGGCGTGCACGCAGAGCCCGCAGGATCTGCGCGACGAGGTCGCGACCGCGCTCGGCGTCGCGAAGACCGAAGTCACGGTCCACGTCACGCTGCTCGGCGGCGGGTTCGGACGCAAGTCGTTCCCGGACTTCGCGGTCGAGGCGGCGCTGCTCGCGAAGCGCAGCGGCAAACCGGTGCGCGTGCAGTGGACGCGCGACGACGACATCCGCCACGGCACGATGCACACGGTCAGCGCGCAGGCGCTCGCCGCCGGGCTCGACGCGCACGGCAAGCTCGTCGCGTGGCGCCATCGCATCGCATACCCGACGATCTCGTCGACGTTCTCGGCGACCGAGACCCATCCGAGCGATGGCGAGCTCGGCCAGGGCATCACCGACTTGCCGCTGTCGGCGGCGAACGTGCTCGTCGAGACCGGCGCGGCACCGGCCAAGATCCGGATCGGCTGGATGCGGTCGGTGTGCAACATCCACCAGGCGTTCGCGGTGCAGAGCTTCATCGCCGAGCTCGCCCACGCGACGAAGCGCGATCCGCGCGACATGCTCGTCGAGGTGCTCGGTCCCGCGCGCGTGCTCACCGCGAAGCTGCAGGGCATCAAGGAGCTCGGGAACTACGGCAGCACGGAGCAGAACCGTCCGCACGACGTCGGTCGGCTGCATCGCGTGATCGACAAGGTCACGCAGATGGCGGGATGGGACCACGCGCGCGCCTCGGGCCGAATACTCGGGCTCGCCGCGCATCGCAGCTTCACGACCGATGTCGCGGTCGTCGTGTCGGCGGTGAGAGGTCCGCGCGGCGAGCCCCACATCGACGAGGCGTGGATCGCGGCCGACGCCGGGCTCGTCGTGAACCCCGATCGCGTGCGCGCGCAACTCGAAGGCGCGGTCGTGTTCGGCCTGTCGATCGCGATGCACGGCTCGATCACGGTCAAGCGCGGCCAGGTCGAGCAGACCAACTATCACGACTATCGCGTCGCGCGCATGCCCGAGGCTCCGCGCGCGATCCATGTCGAGCTGATGACGAACGACAACCCACCGGGCGGCGTCGGCGAGCCCGGCGTCCCACCCGTCGCGCCCGCGATCGCGAACGCGATCTTCGAGCTCACCGGCGAGCGCCATCGCGCGCTGCCGATCGTGCGCCCGAGCTAGCGCTACGCCTTGCCGCGCTCTCGGCGAACCGTGATCCCGAATTCGATCAGCGGCAACTGGGCTGGGCCGGAGGACCCAGAGCCGGATCCGCCCTGCCAAGACAGCGGCACGTCGGGCTCGTTGGTCTGCAGCATGCCCGCGATGTCGTCCCGCAGCTGGCCCACGCGCTCTAGCATCGCAGGTGTCGCCGAGCTGAGGACCGCAACGACGAACAGCTGACGCTTCGCGATGCACACCGCGACGTCGCGCTCGTCGAGCGCGAGCGACACGACCTCGCCGGTGAGCAGCCTCGCCGCGAGGTCGTCGCTCTTGAGCCCGTACATGACGAGCGCGGCGAGCGGCATGGCCTCCTCTTCGCTGATCGCGCCGGCCAGGCCGATCGCTTTTCCGTCACGGTCGACCAGCGCCGCCGCAGCGAGCCCATCGTGGATCGCCTGGCCGAGCACGATCGAGAACTGCATCACCGTCATCTCCTGCGCCTCCCGAGTAGCCCGCGCACTGCGGACCGCGCGGTGAGCCTCGGGAGTTGCGCGATCGCCTTCGCGAGTTGCAACGCGAGCTGCAACGGCGAGTCGCCGCGCGCTTCGATCGCGGTCTGCTCGCCACGCGCGACATCTTCGATCGCACCGCGCGCGATCGTATGCGTGCCATCGCTGCGAATCTCGATGACGAGGCGGGCCACGACCGGAGGCTCGTCGATCCGCTCGACCTCGAGCTCGCGAGGAGTCACGAGCTCCGGCTTGGCGTCATCCTTCACGCTCCGAGTATAGTGCGCGAATGCTGCCGGACCTCGGGTTACTTCGCGAGCGGATCGATGCGGTCGACCGTCAGATCATCGCGCTGATCGCCGACCGGCTGCGCATCGTCGAGGACGTCGCGGCGGCGAAGCTCGACGCCGCGAGCCCGTTTCGCGATCGCGAACGCGAGGAGCGCTTGCTCGTTCGGTTGCGCGGTCATGCGACCGCCGCCGGGCTCGATCCGCATCAGATCGAGCGGCTGTATCGCGTCGTGATGGAGCTGTCGGTCGCGCACCAAGAGGCAACCGTGCGCAATCGACCC
Organism: uncultured delta proteobacterium; assembly: GCA_963848295.1. Lineage (GTDB taxonomy): Bacteria > Myxococcota_A > Polyangia > Haliangiales > Haliangiaceae > JABFXX01. The sequence goes on from CAWKDB010000010.1 coordinate 4,405,198, forward strand.
GCTGCGCCGCTGCGGATCGCGTACCAAGGCGTCGAAGGCAGCTACAGCCACCTCGCGGCGCAACGCCGTTATGGCGGTCGCACCGGCGGTGCGTTGCTCACCGGCTGCGATTCGTTTCGCGCGGCGGCCGCCGCGGTCGTCGCCGGCGCCGCCGATCTCGCGCTGCTCCCGATCGAGAACACGACCGCGGGCAGCATCAACGAGACCTACGACGTGCTCGCCGATAGCCGGCTCAACATCACCGGCGAGGTGGTCAGCGCGATCGAGCATTGCTTGCTCGCGTTGCCCGGGGTCGCGCTCGACGAGCTGCGCATCGTGATGTCGCATCCGCAGGCGCTCGCGCAGTGTCAGGCTTTCTTCGCGGCCCATCCGCAGCTGACCGCGCGCGACGAGCTCGATACCGCCGGCGCGGCGCGACGGGTTGCGGCCGACGGCGATCGAACGCAGGCGGCGATCGCGAGTGCGGCGGCCGCGGCGACTTACGGGCTCGCGATCGTCGCGCGCGGCATTCAGACGTCGGCCGGCAACGCGACGCGGTTTGTCGAGATCGCATTACGACCCGCGCCGATCGCCGACGGCGTCGCGGCGAAGACCTCGTTGCTCGTCGCGCTCGCCGATCGCCCGGGCGCACTCGGCGAGGTGCTGATGCGGTTCGCCGCGCACGGCCTGTCGCTGACGAAGATCGAGTCGCGGCCGATCCCCGCCGCGCCGTTCACGTATCGGTTCTACGTCGACGTGCTCGGGCACGCGGCGAGCGCGCCGTTCCAGGCCGCGCTGCGCGAGCTCGAGCCGCTGACCAGCGAGCTGCGCGTGCTCGGGACGTACCCCGCGGCTCTGGCGCCGGCGTAGACTGCGCGTCATGCGTGCTGTTCGCGTTCACGAGCTCACCGGCCCCGAGGCGCTGCGTATCGACGACCTTCCCGATCCGACCGGCGGTGCCGGCCAGGTCGTGATCGACGTCGCCGCGGTCGGCGTCAACTTCCCCGACTTGCTGATCTCGCGCGGTCAGTATCAGTTCAAGCCTGCGCCGCCGTTCATTCCGGGCGGCGAAGCAGCGGGCACGGTCGTCGCGGTCGGCGCCGGCGTGAAGGCGTTCGCGGTCGGCGATCGCGTGGCGTCGACCGTGTTGTACGGCGCGTTCGCGGAGCGGATCGCGGTGCCCGAGATGTCGACGGTGAAGGTGCCGGCGAGCGTCGACTTCACGATCGCGGCAGCGACGCTGCTCACGTACGGCACGACGTATCACGCGCTCGTCGATCGCGCCGCGATCAAGGCCGGCGAGACGCTGCTCGTGCTCGGCGCCGCGGGCGGCGTAGGGATCGCCGCGGTCGAGCTCGGTGCGCTGCTCGGTGCCAGAGTGATCGCCGCGGCATCGAGCGACGACAAGCTCGAGTTCTGCCGCGCGCACGGCGCGACCGACGTCATCAACTACGCGCGCGAGGACCTCAAAGATCGGATCAAGGCGCTGACCGGCGGCAAAGGCGTGGACGTCGTCTACGATCCGGTCGGCGGCGCGTTCTCCGAGGCGGCGTTACGCGGCGTTGGCTGGCAAGGGCGGTACCTCGTCGTCGGATTTGCGGCCGGCGACATCCCTAAGATCCCGCTCAACCTCGTCTTGCTCAAGGGCTGCCAGATCCTGGGCGTGTTCTGGGGCTCGTTCGCGATGCGCGAGCCGGCGCGCAACCGGGCCAACGGCGAGCAGATCTTCGCGTGGGTGGCCGAAGGCAAGCTCAAGCCCGCGATCGACGCGGTGCTGCCGTTCGCGCAGGCCGGCGAGGCGCTCCTCCGGATCGAGCGTCGAGCGGTCAAGGGCAAGCTCGTCCTGATTCCGTGAGACACTTCGGAGTGGATGCTCGAGAGGCTCGCCACGCGCCTCGTCCTGTCCGCGGCGATCGCGGGCTGTAACTTCACACGCGCCGAGTCCTCGTCGGGCCAGGTCGACGCACCGCCCAACGCCACCGACGGGTCGCGACCGATCGACGCGGTGCCGATCGACGGCTGCGTGTCGTTCTCGACGCTCCTCGATACCTGCGCGGCGGGTGCCGGCGCGGACCTGACGCTGTCGTCGTCGGCCAAGCTCGACACGGAGAGCGGCGCGCTGGTGACGACGGACGGTACGACCGAAATTGTCGATGCGCAGCCGATCGCGATCGGTGGCGTCTCGGTCGAAGTGCTCGTCGTCCACGATCTGACGCTCGCGCCGTCGGTCACGCTGGGCGCGACCGGCGCGCGGCCGTTCGCGATCGTCGCGAGCGGCTCGGTCACTCTACAAGACAATGCGTTGATCGAGGTCGGCGACGGGGGCGCCGGTGCGCCCGCGACGTGCAGCGTCGACATCGACGGTGCAGACAACGGCGGCGGCGGTGGTGGTGGCGGCGGCGGCGGCGCGGGGGCCGCAGGCGGTGGCGGTGGCGCGGGCAACTCCGACGGATCACCGGGCGCGGGCGGCATGCCGGGGCCGTCATTCGCGTTTCCGCTCGCGCCGGTCGGCGGCTGTCCGGGCGGTCACGGCGGCATGGGCACGGATCCCGGCGGCGTCGGCGGGCTCGGCGGCGGTGGGATCTATATCGTCGCGGCCGAGAGCATCTCGATCATGGGGACGACCGGCGGGATCGACGCGGGCGGCGCCGGTGGCAACGGCGGCATGCAGTCGCCGGGCAAGTACGGCGATGCCGGTGGCGGTGGTGGCGGTGCGGGCGGCTCGATCATCCTCGAATCGCCGGTGATCTCGAGCTCCGGCTGGCTCGCCGCGAACGGCGGCGGCGGCGGCGAGGCCTCGGGCGGCGATCACATCGGCAACGACGGCCACAACGGTGAGCTGTCGATGACCGCGGCGCCGGGCGGCACAGGAAGCGGCAGCAGCGGCACCGACGGCGGCGCCGGTGGGACGCGCTCTAACCCGGGCGGCACGACGGTGACCGCGACGACTCCGGGTGGCGGCGGTGGCGGGGGCGGGGGCGTCGGCTTCGTCGTGATCAAGTCGGCGAACGCGCAACTCGGCGCAAACGTCACGCCGGCAGCGACGACGCTGTAGACGCGCGCTCGATCGGCGCTCGATCGCGCTAGATCCAATGCCGCTCAGATAAGTGCGTTGACCTTGACCTTGACCTCGACATGAAGGTCAAGGTCAACGTTATCTGAGCGGCACTGGCGCTAGATCCCGCAGGCCGTGGCGCCGCCTCGCAGCCCGGTGCGGAACGCGGTCGTGCGCTGCGCCGACGAGCCGTGCGTGAACGTCTCGGGCCGCACGCGTCCGGTCTCGCGTCGCTGGATCGCGTCGTCGCCGATCTGAGCCGCCGCGTTCAGCGCCTGATCGACATCGCCGACCTCGACGATGCCGCGGAGCGACGCGTCTTTGGCCCATGCGCCGGCGAGACAGTCCGCTTGCAGCTCGACGTGGACCGAGTTGCCGGAGCCACCGGTGAGTAACCCGCGCTGGTTCTGGACGTGGTGGCCGACCTCGTGCGCGATGACGTACGCTTCCGCGAATTCTCCCGGCGCGCCGAACCGCCGGCGCAGCTCGTCGAAGAACGCTAGGTCGAGGTAGACCTCGCGATCGTTCGGGCAATAGAACGGGCCGACGGCTTCGCTCGCGGTGCCGCATGCCGAGGCGAGTGAGCCGTGAAACAACTCGAGCCGAGCGTCGCGGTAACCCGGTAGCTGTTTGCGCCACATCGTCTGAACATCGTCGAATACGAACTCGACGAGGTGCTTCGCGCGCTCTTCCGCCGGCGTCCCTTGGTAGTGACCGCTCGACGACGAATCGTCGCCGCCGGTGAACTGGGTGCCGACCACCGCCGCACCGGCGATCACGAGGCCGACGAGCGCGCCGCGCCACCCGAACATGCTGAACAGCCGGACGATCAGGCCCAAGCCGCCGCCGCCGCCGGGCCCGCGCTCGCTACGCCGATCGTCGACCTCGGAGCTCGAGTAGTTGTCGTCCCACTTCATGGCTCCTACCGTGCACGTTAGCGCGATTTGCCAAGCGGATGCGCAGCCATCCAATCGAGGATCACGTCGGCCTTCTTGCGGTCGAGCGCACCTTCTTCTTTGTCGTGATCGCCGCCACGCACGAGGTCCCACGTCACGTCTTGTTTGCAGCCGACGAAGTAGTCGCGCAGCTCGACCGCGAGTCGATGCAACGGATTGCGATCGCCGACGAGGAAGTACGCGGGCAGCGGGCGACTCGGGCAGGTCTCATCGAACGGCGCGACGCCGCCGCCGTGCAACACGACCGCGGCAAAGGTCGAGGTCCACAGCGATGCGCGCTCGCCGATGTACGACGCGCCACCCGACCAGCCGACGAGGTAGATCCGGTCGCGATCGATCGCGGTCGCGCCGGTGGAGTCTGCGATCCGATCGACGACCCAGCTCGCTTCGCCGCCCCATTGCCACCAGCTGTCGAGCTTGCTCGGACACTCGAGCGCGAGCAGCGCCCAGCGGCGAGCGAGGACGGCCTTCTTCCACCGCACGGCCGCCGCGGGTGCGTGCTCGCGATCGCCATGCAGCACGACGACGAGGGGTACGGGATCTGTCGGGTGGCTGGGTGCGTCGAAGATGCAACCACGGCAAGGCGCGGCTGACGCTGGCAGCGCTCCGAGCGCCAGTGCACAGCCAAGAGCGATGGCCGGGACCCGCGCCCGGCCAGCAGCACTGCCGAAGGGCAGTGCGGCTAGATCGCTGGCGACGCCGATCCGCATGCTTGCGATCGTGACAAGCCGCGTCGCGATTCGCTCACGGTTTCGGAGCCGATCGTTGCGATTGGTTGGATCGATGTGTGCGTGGCTCGCACCATCAGGAGTTTCTTGGCGTTCTCGTCGATAAGCCGCAGACTTAGAGGGAAACGGTCATGCGGGGGCTGCTGTATATCGCCTCCATTCTTGGAGCGAGCTGTATGTCGTCGTCCGGCAACCGGACAGTCGGCACGGTGTCGCCCACGCCGGAAGCCGGCGCCTCGGCGGAGCATCTCGGCGCTCGGATCACGAGCCTGACGGACGCGCGTTGCCCGGCCGGCGAGGTCGCGGCGATCGCGATCGTCGATGGCCAGGAGCGCGGCGCGGTGTGCCCCAGCGACGCGACCGCACACCAGCTGACGATCGTCGATCTCACCGATGCGTGGACGCCGGCGTTGTTCGCGCCCGCCGCCGATGGTCAGGTCCCCGCTAAAGGGGAACCTTCGGACCGAGGAGTCGGCGATCCTTTAGGAGCGGACCGCCGATCGATCAATCGTCCTCAGGTCCCCAGCTTTCGTGCGAGCTACCTCGCGATCGCGAACGAGCGCGACGCCGCCGGCAAGAAGCTCGAAGGCGACGACGCGCTCGACGAGCTGTACGGCGTGGTGCCGGCGCTCGCGATCGTGCGCGCCCGACTCGCCGATGATGCGCGGCACGCGTGTCACGCCGCGATCGATCCGAAGCCGATCGCCGCGCTCGACTATCCGTACTCGCTCGACGACAAGGACGGCGTGCGCAACGCGGAGCTGTGGCGCGCCGGACTCGAAGCGCAGCTCGAGCGCGAACGCACGCGGCGGCAACTCCCGGACATCGCGGCACTCGCCGCGCTGCCGCCGTGGACCGCGAAGGTCGCGGAGTGGCAGAAGCTCGACACCGCGCATCGAGGGCTGGTCACTGCCGAGCGGGAGTTTCAATGCGAAGGCTGGCTCGGCGACAAGGAGCTCGACGGCAGCTTCACGTGGCGGACCGGTAACGCGGTCGAGCTGTTCCAGCGCCGCAACTTCTTGATGCCGACCGAGCGGCTCGACGCCGAGACCCGCGAGGCGATGCAGCTCGACAGCCACGAGCTCGACTACCGACTCGCCCTGCGCGTCCTGCGCGAGCGGGTCGCCGACGCGACCGGCCTCATCGAAGACGGCACGGCCGGCGCGGGCCCGCAACCGATCATGGGCCGCATGCTCGATCCCGTGGCGATGCGCACCGCGCGCGGCGGCTCGCCGCTGCCGGACGCCGCGCCCGATCTGATCAGCGCTGCGACCGAAGCCGCCGCGAAGCAACTCGGTTGGACCGGTCCGAGCGAGGTGCGCGCGTTTCTCGAACGCCGCGGTGCCGGTGCGCGGTTCGCGATCGCGTTGCCGCCGATCCCCGCCTACCACACGGCGCACATGGAGCTGTCGGCGGAGGTCGATCGAGGCGACGTGTTCTACGACGAAGAGCCGCCTCCGTTCCGCCGGATCGTCGCGCATCGCCCTACGCTCACGGTGTTCGCGACGATCGATCAGGCCGCACCGCCTTCCGGCCCGGGTCAGGCCCCCACCGTCGTGCGCGTGAGGAAGCCGCTCGTCCGCTGGCCGACGACGATCGGCGGCTGGGCCGACGTCCGGTTGCCGGACGGCAGCCTCGTCCAACGCTGGAAGGAATCCGAGGTCGGGCCGCGCTTGTGGCGCGACGTGTTCGCGGGGCCGACCTGGCTCGCGCCCCGGACGACACCGGATCGCGAGCTCGTGAAGAATCTGTGGAACGGCCATTGGGGCCTCAAGACCGAGGAGTTCGGCCCGGGCCCGCACGCCGCGTACGGCATGGTGTTGATCGAGATGCTGCAGGCGATCAAGCTCAAGGACGGCACCGTCCGGCTCGACGACAACGGCATCGGCACGCATGGATCGGCGAGCGTGACGTCGATCGTCAACGGCACGAGCCACGGCTGTCATCGGCTGTACAACCAGCTCGCGGTCCGACTCGGCGATTTCTTGTTGCGCCACCGCGATCACATCGTGCGCGGCGAGCAGCCGGAGCAGTATCGCCGCTGGGTCCACCACAACGACGAGACGTTCAAGGCCGCGATCGACACGCGCGGCTTTCTCTACGAGCTGACGCCGCCGGTCCCGGTCGTGGTCCTCAAGGGCAACATCCTCTCGAAGCGCAAGGTTCCGCCGGTGCTCAGCGCCCCGGCGCGTCCTTAGCGGCCTCGACCAACGCGCGCTGCGTCAACCCGCCGCAGGCGCCGTGCGGTGAATTGTCGCGACACGCGAACCGCATCAACGTGCCGCACCCGCAGCTCCGACGACACCGGCGATAACCGGCATCGTAACGGTGGAAATGCGACGCGATCACCGCGCAAGATCCGTTCGCGCAACCTTGCGAAATGCCCGCGAACTGTGGTGACTACGTGACGATGTTTCCGCGCGGGTCGAGTCGCACCTGAGCGAGCGGGGAACCCTATGTCCAGATTCGTCTTTCCCGAGTGGACCGAAGACGCTCAAGAAGTGGATCAACCTCTTGGTCCTCGGTGCCCCTGTATACCTCGTGGTGCTCATCGCTTATGGGGTCACGCCTGAAGCGATCCGCATCGGCTATCAGCCCGATCAGCCCGTCCCGTACAGCCACGCGCTGCACGCTGGTCAGCTCGGCATCGATTGCCGGTACTGCCACACCACGGTCGAGCGCGCGGCGAAAGCTGCGCTCCCGCCGGTGGCGACCTGCATGAACTGCCATTCGCAGGTCAAGAAGGACTCGGATGTGTTGATGCCGATCCGCAAGGCGTACGCGGAGAACGACGACTCGGTTCACTGGACGCGGGTCCACAACCTGCCGGACTACGTCTACTTCAACCACATGGCGCACGTGAACGCGGCGATCGGCTGCGAGACCTGCCACGGCCGCATCGATCAGATGACCAAGGTCTACCAAGCCAAGCCGTTGACGATGGGCTGGTGCATCGATTGTCACCGCAACCCGGAGCCCTACCTGCGCGACCCCAAGAACGTCACGAAGATGGGCTACGACGATCCGACGTCGGAGCCGCATCGCATGCCCGGTGAGGGTCTCGAGATCGCGAAGCGAAATCAGATCTTCGAGGTGAACGACGATCCCGCCACTCGAACCCCGCGAGCGCCTCTCAACTGCTCGACCTGTCACCGCTGAGGAGCCGAGCATGTCCGAGCACGACCCCAACGATCACGACCACAGCCACGATGCTCCGCTCCCGGCCGAGCTGCCGCCGACGCCTGTCCACGGCTATTGGAAGTCGCTGGCCGAGCTAGATGGCAAGGCCGCCTGGCAGCTGCAACCGTCGCGCAAGGAGTTCGCCGACGGCATCGTCGATCGCCCTGCCGATCCGATGTCGCGGCGCAATTTCTTCCACCTCATGGGCGCGAGCATGGCGCTCGCGGGCGTCGGCGCCTGCAAGCGCTACGAGAAGGAAGACATCGTCCCGCTCGCTCGCCGGCCCGAGGATCAAGTTCCGGGCACGACGCTGCAGTACGCCACCGCGTACGAGCTCGCCGGCGTCGGGCACGCGCTCCTCGCGACGTCGTACGAGGGTCGGCCGATTCACCTCGACGGCAACCCGGAGCACCCGTTCGCCGGCGGTGGCGTCGTTCCCGGCACGAAGCGGCGCGCCGGTGCGCATACATTCGTGCAGGCGTCGATCCTTCACCTCTATGACCCGGATCGCTCGCAGAACCCGACGAACAACGGCCGCGGCGCTTCGATGGAAGCGTTCCGGACCGAGCTTCCAGCGCTGCGCGACTCGCTGAAGAACGGCGGAGCGCACGTGCTCGCCGAAGCATCGTCGTCGCCGACGCTGCGCGCGCTCAAGCAGCGGCTGACCTCGCAGTTCCCGGTCCAGTGGCACGAGTACGAGCCGCTGTCGTGGGACAACGAGCGCACCGGGACCGCGCTCGCCTTCAAGCGGCCGATGCGGCCGATCGCGCGCCTCGACAAGTGCAAGACGATCGTGACGCTCGACTGCGACCTGTTCGTCGAGCATCCGGCATCGATGAAGCTACAGCCGCGACTTCGCGCGCAGCCGCCGCATGGACGGCTCGCTCGGCGTCGGCCTGATGAACCGGCTGTGGTCGATCGAGGCGACGTTCACGAACACCGGCGCGCTCGCCGACCATCGCTTGCCGCTGCGCGCCGAGTTCGGCCTGCCGTTCGCGATGGCGCTCGACGCCGAGCTGTCCGGAGGTGCCGCGCCGCCCGCCGAATTCCTCAAAGACGACAAGGTCAGCGCGTACCTCAAGTTGCTCGCGTTCGAGCTCCGAGAGAGCCACGGCGCGGCGGTCGTCGTCGCGGGTCGGCGTCAGCCGCCCGAGGTCCACGCGCTCGTCGCGAAGATCAACCAGACGATCGGCGCGCCCGGCGCGACGCTCGATTACTACGAAGATCCGGATCCGACTCGCGTCTCGCACCTGGAAGCGATCACGCAGCTCGGCAAGGAGATGACCGCCGGTCGCGTCCAGACGCTGATCATCCTCGGCGGCAACCCGGTGTATGACGCGCCGGCCGACCTGGACTTCGCGGGTGGCCTCGCGAAGGTCGCGACGTCGCTCCATCTGTCCGAGTACGACGACGAGACGTCGAAGAAGTGCACGTGGCACGTGCCGAAGGCGCACTTCCTCGAGGCGTGGGGCGATGTCGAGACGTGGGACGGCATGCTCACGGTCGCGCAGCCCTTGATCGCGCCGCTCTACGGCGGCATCTCGTCCGCCGAGCTGCATCTCGCTGCTGTTCGGTGAAGAGAAAGGCGGCGAGGAGCTCGTAACGACGGCTCACCGCGGCCTGCAGCTCTCGGACTTGGACTGGAAGAAGCACGTCCACGACGGCTTCGTCGCAGACAGGAAGCTGGCCACGTCGGTGGTCCAGGTCGGCCCGCTGCCCACGTTCCGGCCGAACGACAGCCAGCTGTCCGGCTCGAAGCGCGGCCGCAACGAGCTCGAGGTGGTGTTCCACTACTCGAGCGCGACGTACGACGGTCGGTTCGCGAACAACGCGTGGCTACAAGAGACCCCTGACTTCCTGACGAAGGTGACGTGGGATAACTACGCGCTCGTGTCGCCCGAGACCGCGGACACGCTCGGGCTCAAGAACGATACGATGATCACCGTCAAGATCGGCGATCGCTCGGTCGACGTGTGCTGCTACACGATGCCGGGGCAGGCGCGCTACTCGATCGGGCTCGTGCTCGGCGGTGGTCGCACCGAAGCCGGTCACGTGGCGACCCACCCGCACAACGTGTCGAGCGCGGCGCCGCCGAAGCGCGTCGTCGGCTGGGATACCTACAAGGTCCGCACGACCGCGGGCTTCGACATCGCGACCGGTTGCTCGGCGACCGGCGGCGGCGCGCACTACGAGCTCGCCGACGTCCAGGATCACTGGGACTACCGCCCGGGCCTGATGCCGGACATCGGCCGGGAGGCGATCGCCGAGCGCGCGCCGAAGCTGATCCGCGAAACGACCGCCGCGAGCCCGAATCTGCCGCTCGCCGAGGACGAGTACTGGAACGACTCCGACCAGGAAGGCAAGCACAAGCTCCGCCACCTGTCGCTGTTCGAGGAGCACGAGTACCACGGTCACCGCTGGGGCATGGCGATCGACCTCAACACGTGCACCGGCTGCAACGCGTGCATGGTCGCGTGTCAGTCCGAGAACAACGTCCCGGTCGTCGGTCGCCAAGAGGTGATCAACAACCGCGAGATGAGCTGGATCCGGATCGATCGCTACTTCCAAGGGGATCGCCGACGATCCGCACGTCGTCCATCAGCCGCTCGGCTGCCAGCAGTGCGAGAACGCGCCGTGCGAGCAGGTCTGCCCGGTCGGTGCGACCCAGCACTCCGACGAAGGCCTCAACGACATGGCCTACAACCGCTGCATCGGCACGCGGTACTGCGCGAACAACTGTCCGTACAAGGTGCGGCGATTCAACTTCCTCGACTGGAACAAGGAGTTCCGCGAGGCGCGAGAGAAGGTCCGCCGGCTGCTGTTCAACCCGGACGTCACGGTGCGCATGCGCGGCGTGATGGAGAAGTGCACGTATCTGCGTGCAGCGGATCCAGAACGCGAAGATCAAGGCGAAGGCCGAGATCCGCAGCGGCAAGCGCACGGGCTCGGTCACAGGCCCGCTCGAAGATGGCGAGGTCGAGACCGCGTGTCAGAGCGCGTGCCCGACCGAGGCGATCGTGTTCGGCGATCTCGAGGACGAGAACAGCCGCGTCTCGGTGCAGCACGCCAGACCGTCGCGCGTACGAGCTGCTGGGCTCCGAGGTCTACACCAAGCCGCGAACGCGCTACCTCGCTCGCGTTCGCAACATCAGAACACCCGACGGGAGCCGGTGGAGCGGCCAAATGAGCACTGCAGAGGGAACTGCTGATCACGGCGACGGGCCGGGCAAGGCGCGCGAAACGTTCCGCGCGATCACTCGCGATGTGTCGTGGGTCGCGGAGGCGCCGAAGCCACACAAGCTCTGGCTCGTCGCGCTCGCGATCTCGATCATGCTGTTCGGCGTCGGCATCTACAGCATCTACAAGGTGGTGTGGACTGGCATCGGCGTCTGGGGCAACTCGAACACCGTGTGCTGGGCGTGGGACATCACGAACTTCGTCTGGTGGATCGGTATCGGTCACGCCGGCACGCTGATCTCCGCCGTGCTCTACCTGACGCGTCAGCACTGGCGGGTCAGCATCAATCGCTCCGCTGAAGCGATGACGATCTTCGCGGTCATGGCGGCCGGTTTGTTCCCGCTGCTCCACACCGGTCGCCCGTGGTTCGCGTGGTGGATGATTCCGCTGCCGAACGACATGGGCTCGATGTGGCCGCAGTTCCGCAGCCCGCTGATGTGGGACGTGTTCGCGGTCACGACGTACCTCACGACGTCGGTGCTGTTCTGGTACATGGGCATGGTCCCCGACCTCGCGACGTTCCGCGATCGCAACGCGCAGAAGGGCAACAGCCTCAAGGCCGGGATCTACGGCGTGCTCGCGCTCGGTTGGCGCGGCTCGGCTCGCCAGTGGCACCGCTACGAGCGCGCGTATCTGATCCTCGCGGGTCTCGCGACCCCGCTCGTGTTCTCGGTCCACTCGCGTCGTGTCGTTCGACTTCGCGACGTCGCAGCTCCCCGGCTGGCACACGACGATCTTCCCGCCGTACTTCGTCGCCGGCGCGATCTACTCCGGCTTCGCGATGGTGATGACGTTGATGTTGCCGCTGCGGTTCCTGTTCAACCTCCAGCACATCATCAAGCGCGAGCACATCGACGCGATGTGCAAGGTGATGATGGCGATGGGCATGATGGTCTCGATGGCCTACATGACCGAGTTCTTCATCGCCTGGTACTCGGGCAACGAGTTCGAGCAGTTCACGTTCCTCAGCCGCTGCTTCGGGCCGTTCTGGTGGGTGTGGTGGCTGATGATGTTCTTCTGCAACGCCGTCGTGCCGCACTTCTTCTGGAGCAAGTGGGTCAAGAACCAGGTCGTCGTGATCTGGATCCTCTGCATCTTCGTGAACATCGGAATGTGGGGTGAGCGCTTCGCGATCATCGCGGTCTCACTGGCCGATCGTTCAGCTCCCATCCGCGTGGAGCTACTACTCGCCCACGCGCTACGACGTCGGCGTGTTCGTCGGCACGATCGGCATGTTCTTGATGTTCTTCTTGCTGTTCTTCCGGTTCCTGCCGGTCGTCGCGATGAGCGAGGTCAAGGGTGCGAGCCCGCAGGCGCACGCCGGCAAGGGAGGTCACTAAGATGTCGACCGACCACGATCAGTACGAAGGGGCCCACGACGCGCCGACCGATCACGGCGAGGGCGAGCTCTACGGCGTCCTTGCCGAGTTCGACACGCCGGGCGAGCTGATGGAAGCCGCGCGTCGTGTTCGCGATGCGGGCTACACCGACTTCGACTGCTACAGCCCGTTCCCGGTCCACGGTATCGATTCCGCCATGGGGATCAAGCGGACGATGTTGCCGCTGGTCATCTTCGGCGGCGGCGCGGTCGGCACGATCAGTGGCTTGCTGCTGCAGTGGTACTGCAACGCCTACTCGTGGGGCTGGAACATCTCCGGTAAGCCGACGTGGTCGATTCCGGCGAACATCCCGATCGCCTACGAGCTGACGATCTTGCTCGCGGTGTTCTGCTCGTTCTTCGGCATGTGGATCGCGAACAAGCTGCCGCAGGTCTGGCACCCGCTGTTCCGCTCCGAGCGGTTCGGTACGAGTGACCGACGACGGCTTCTTCGTCGGTATCGAGGCGAAAGACCGGCGGTTCGACGCCGAGAAGACGAAGAAGCTGCTCGAAGATGCCGGCGCTATCGCGATCGACAACATCCATCTCGATCCCGATCCGGCACAGAAGCGGATGCCGAAGTGGATCAAGGCGCTGATCGTCGCGAGCACCGCGTTCGCGTTGATCCCGTTCGCGATCGCAGCGAAGGCGCGCAACTCGCATTCGAGCGAGCCCCACATCTACATCTTCCCCGACATGAACTGGCAGCCGAAGTACAAGTCCGACACGGAGATGGACATGTTCCCGGACGGACGTGCGAACCGCGGCCAGATCGAAGGCACGATCGCGCGCGGCTGGCTCGAGGACGATACGGTGCTCTACCAGGGCATCGAGAACGGCGCGTTCGCGACGGGCTTCCCGAAGCTGCATCGTGATGGCACGCCGTTCGTCATCGACGATCAGCTGCTCGCGCGCGGTCAGGCGCGGTTCAACATCTACTGCACGCCGTGCCACGGCTACGACGGCCAAGGCAAGGGCATGGTGCCGACGCGAGTCAGCGAGAGCGGCGGGACGTGGAGCGTGCGCAACCTGGTCGAGGCGCCGACGGCTGATGGCAAAGGCGGCGTCGCCGTCCAGATGCCGAACGGTCAGATGTTCTACACGATCACGCACGGCATGAACACGATGCAGGGCTATGCCGGCCAGATTCCCGCGGACGATCGATGGGCGATCGTCGCCTACGTCCGTGCTCTCGAACGCTCGCAGATGGCGTCGAACACCAACGCCGGCGACCAACCGTAGGTGGAAAGCGAACTCCTATGAGCCAACTAGAGAAAACGCTCCACCCCGACGAGAAGATCAAAGCCGGCAAGCTCGGCGGGAACATGGTGCGCGTCGGCATCGCGATCGCGGTCGTGTTCTTCGTGATCTCGTTCGTGCTCGCGATGACGTCGAGCCCGAGCGGCGGCCACGACAGCAGGTGGGCGCGCTTCATGTACGCCTACGTCGTCGGCTGGACGTTCATCGTCTCGATTCCGATCGGCATGTTGTGGCTCGTGCTGCTCCATCACCTGGTCCGCGGTCGGTGGGCCACGGTCGTGCGGCGCATCGCCGAGGCGATGACCGGGTCGTTCGCGCTGATCTGGGTGGCAGGCCTGGGCTTCATCATCCCGCTCGTCGCGGGCAAGACCGATCTCTACTACTGGGCGTACGTCGGTCACGCGAAGGCGACCGACCCGCAGCTGTTCGGCCTGCTCGCTAAGCTCAACTCGACGCTGCCGCACAAGCTCGGCTGGCTCGACCCGACGTTCTTCGCGGCGCGCTACGTACTCTACGGCCTGATCTACATCGGCGTGGCGCACTACTTCGCGCGCAAGTCGCGGGAGCAAGACGACAGCGGCGATCCGAAGATCTCGGCGAAGCTGCGGTTGGCAGCGGGGCCGGGGATGATCATCTACTCGCTGACGACCTGCGCGCTCGCGTTCGACGTCCTGATGTCGCTCTCGCCGAAGTGGTACTCGACGATCTACGGCGTCGGCTTCTGGGGCAGCGCCTGCATCGCCGGCTTCTCGATGCTCGCGCTGATCGTGCTGTGGATCCAGCGCACCGGTCGGCTCGTCCACTCGATCAACGAGGAGCACTACCACGACATCGGCAAGTGGATGTTCGCTTCACGTTCTTCTGGGCGTACACCGCGTTCTCGCAGTTCATGCTGCAGTGGTACGGAAACATGCCGGAGGAGACGGTCTGGTACAAGTACCGGATGTTCGGCGAGTGGCAATGGGTGAGCATCGCGATCCTCGTCGGGTTCTGGGCGTTCCCGTTCGTGTTCTTGATGTCGCGGTGGACCAAACGGATCGTGCCCTCGCTCGTGTTCTTCGCGGTGTGGCAGCTGCTGTTCCAGTGGCTCAACCTGTACTGGAACGTGATGCCGAACTTCGAGTGGACCCAGCATAACGGCGCTCAACGAGGGTCCGCTCATGGGGGACATCGCGACCCATCACGTCGGGTTCGCGCCGATCGACGTCACCGTGTGGATCGCGCTGATCGGCGTGCTGTTCATCGGCATCGGTCGCAATCTCAAGGGCAACCTCATCCCAGTGAAGGACCCGACGCTCGGGCTTGTCGCTGGCGCACGAGCAGTTGTAGGCGAGGAGCAACATGTCAGGCCCCAAGCGCAACCCGGACCGGCTCAACACGATCGGCGTCGTCGTCGTCGGTATCTGCACCGCAGTGCTGGTCTACGTGACGATCGTCGCGCTCGAAGCGTTCTACGTGAGCGATAGCTCGGAGATCCAATCGCAGCAAGACTACGGCGGCCAAGAGCGCGAGGAGATCGGCCACAAGGCCGACGAGATCCAGCACCTCTCGGATACCGGCCCGAACGCGAATGGCACGTTTCACATCCCGATCGAGATCGCGCTCAAGCAGATCGCCGCGGTCGCGAAGTCGCCGGGCGCGGACCTCACGCACCTGGCCTCGCCGATCTTCCCGTCGACGAAGGCGACGCGCAACATCGACGGCTCGGACCTCAAGGCAGCGACCCCGCCCGCGCCGAGTAGCGGCGCTCCGCCGACCGACGGCAGCGCAGCGGGCAGCGGTAGTGCATCGCCCCCGCCGATGGTCCCGACGGGCACCGGAGCGGGGACTCCGAAGGCGCCCGGCGCAGGTGTTCCAGCGGCGGCGACTCCGGCCGGTGCCGGATCGGCCGCCCCTAAACGGAGACCGTCACCATGAGGAGCCGGCCGTACTTTCCTTGGCACGGACAGCCGATCGATCGGCTCGGCGCGGGACCGAAGGGCCATGCGTCATAGCCGGCGCTGGTTCGTCGCCGCGACCCTGCTCGTCGCGGCCGCACCGCTGCTCGCGCGCGCGGATAGCGGCTCTGCGTCCGATGACGACAGCATCGCGGCGCCGCCGCCGACGTATCACGCGAGCAAGGTCACGGTCGACGAGAAGCTCGGTGCGATCGTCCCGCGCGACGTCGCGTTCGTGACGTCAGAGGGCAAGAGCGTCTCGCTCGGCTCGGTGCTGTCCGGCGACATGCCGACGATCCTCACGTTCAACTACTCCGACTGTCCGCAGCTGTGCAGCTTGCAACTCAACGGGCTGATGACGTCGCTGCCGCTCGTCGCGGTCAAAGCACCGCCACCGCCCGGCGGCACCGACGAGGGCGACGTCGGCTTTCAGATCGGCGCCCAGTTTCGGATCGTCACGATCGATCTCGAGCCGCACGAGCCGCTCAAGAAGCTCGCCGCGATGAAGGCGCGTTACGTCGATCGCCTGCCCGAGGCGTCCCGCAAGCTCGCCGGCACCGGCTGGACGTTCTTGTCGGCCGACGGCGACGAAGCGGCAATTCGTCGCGTCGCCGATGCGGTCGGCTTCCGCTACACGTACATCAAGGAGCGCGCCGAGTGGGCTCACCCGGCCGCGCTGATCTTTCTCGACACCCAGGGCGCGGTAACTCGCTACGTGTACGGCATCCAGTACGACACCGCGGTCATGCGCGAATCGATCTTCAAGGCCGGTCTCGCCGAAGCGTCGACCGCGGTCGGGTTCATGAATCGCTGCTACCACTTCGATGCCGACGCGAACAGCCATACCCGCGCCGGCGTGCTCGCGCTGCGGATCGGCGCCGTGGCCGTCCTCGTGCTGCTCATCGCGGCGCTCGGGTTCGGTCGCGCCATGAAGAAACATCGTCTGGCGTCGAGGCCACCGGGTTCCCAACCCGGGGAGGTTCGGTCATGAAAGCTGTCGTACGTCGCCTTCTATGGATCGCTCCTATCGCTGTCGCGGTCGCGCTCGTCGCGACGGCATACGCGCAACCCGCTGCGAGCACAGCGGGCTCGGCGGAGAGCGGCTCGGGCTCGGCGGTCGCAGCGGGCTCGGCGGAGACGCGGCTCGGGCTCGGCGGTCGCAGCGGGCTCGGGCTCGGCGGAGAGCGGCTCGGGCTCGGCGGTCGCAGCGGGCTCGGGCTCGGCGGCGCCGGCTGCCAAGGCGAAGGGGCCGGTCGGGCCCGCCTGGTACGACGTCGAAGCGAATCGCCCGGTCGACGAGTACGGCACGTTCTGGATGCCGAAGGCCGTGAACAACGAGGCCGACGAATCGGACATGATGTTCTACGCGGTCCTCGCGCTGTCGGTGTTCTTCTTCTTCGCGATCGCCGCGCTCGTCGATCTACTTCACGTGGAAGTACCGCCATCGTCCGGGCCACAAGGCGGAGCCGTCGGCCGTCGCACCACGACGTCCTGGAGATCACCTGGACCGTGATCCCGACGATCATCGTCGTGTTCTTGTTCTACTACGGCTGGCGCTCGTACATCCGCGTGGTCACGCCCCCGACCAAGGCGGTCGAGATCAACGTCGTCGCGCAGCAATGGTCGTGGAACTTCACGCACTCGAACGGCGTGACCGACGGCGATCTCCACGTGCCGGTGAACACGCCGGTGCGCCTCGTGATGACGTCCAAGGACGTGCTGCATAGCTTCTACGTTCCGGTGATGCGCGTCAAGCAGGACATCATCCCGCGCCGCTACACGTACGCGTGGTTCTACGCGACCGGCCGGGCACGTACCGGCTCAACTGCGCCGAGTATTGCGGCAAAGACCACTCGCAGATGGGCTGCACGAAGGAAGCGGACGACGGCAACTGTATCGGCCGTCGCGCGGTCGTCGTCGTCGACGAAGCCCGGCGACTACGAGCGCTACCTCGAACGACAAGCAAGCCGAGTCGAGCAACCTGCCACCGGCCGAGCTCGGCGCGAAGATGTACGAGAAGAAGGGCTGCAACGCCTGCCACACCGTCGATGGCACGGACCGCGTCGGTCCGTCGTGGAAGATGCCGGGGACCTGGGGCAAGCCGTTCCAGTTGTCCGACGGCTCGACCATCACGATGGACGAGAACTACATCAAGCGAATCGATCCTCAATCCCAACGCGAAAGCGCGTCAGGGCTTCGGCGGCAAGATCGGCCAGATGCCTTCGTTCGAAGGCCAGCTCAAAGACAAAGAGGTCTTCGGCCTTGTCGCTTACATCAAGTCGCTGAGGCAGTGAGGATGACCATGGCGACCCAATCAGACTTCGACCCGTCGTTGCCGCCCCAAGGGCCGGTGACCGAGCCCGACTTCATCCACGTGACGAAGGGCTGGAAGAGCTGGGCGTTCACGCTCGATCACAAGCGGATCGGGATGATGTACCTGTTCGGCATCCTGTGCGCGCTGATCGTCGGCGGCGCGTTCGCGATGCTGCTGCGCACCGAGCTGTGGGCGCCGGGCCGGACGATCGTCGGCCAGAACACCTACAACCAGTTCTTCACGCTGCACGGCGCGATCATGGTGTTCCTCGTCATCATCCCGGGGATCCCCGCCGCGCTCGGCAACATCATCATGCCGATCTCAGCTCGGCGCGCCCGACGTCGCGTTCCCGCGGCTCAACCTCGCTTCGTTCTACTTGTGGTGCTCGGGCGCGACCCTGCTCGATCCTCGCGATCCCGCTCGGCGGCCTCGACACCGGCTGGACGCTCTACACGCCGTACTCGCTCAAGTCCCAGACCCCCGTGCTGATCGCGACCTCCGGCGTGTTCCTGCTCGGGTTCTCGTCGATCTTCACCGGGCTCAACTTCCTCGTCACGATCCACAAGTTCCGGCCGCAGGGCATGGGCTGGTTCCAGATGCCGCTCAACGTCTGGGCGATCTACGCGCACCGCGATCATGCAGGTGCTCGCGACGCCGGTGCTCGGCATCACCGTGCTGCTGCTGTGCGGTCGAGCGGTTCGGGCACATCGGCATCTTCGATCCGAACCTCGGCGGCGACCCGGTGCTGTTCCAGCACTTCTTCTGGTTCTATTCGCACCCGGCCGTCTACATCATGATCATTCCCGGGATGGGCGTGATCAGCGAAGTGCTGTCGACGTTCGCGCGCAAGCCGATCTTCGGCTATCGGTTCATCGCGTACTCGTCGATCTCGCTCGCGCTGCTGTCGTTCCTGGTCTGGGGCCACCACATGTTCGTGTCGGGCCAGTCGCGGCTGGCGAACATGGTGTTCTCGGCGCTGACCTTCACCGTCGGCATACCCGCGGCGATCAAGGTGTTCAACTGGGTCGCGACGCTCTACAAGGCGCGACATCCGGCTCAAGACGCCGATGATCTACGCGCTGTCGTTCTTGCTGCTGTTCACGATCGGCGGCCTCACCGGCTTGTTCCTCGGCATGCTCTCGGTCGACGTTCACCTGCACGACACGTACTTCGTCGTCGCGCACTTCCACTACGTGATGATGGGCTCGACCCTCGTCGCGTTCCTCGGCGGGCCTCCACTACTGGTGGCCGAAGTTCACCGGCCGCATGTATCCCGAGGCGCTCGGGCGGATCTGCGCGCTCGGCGTGTTCTTCGGGTTCAACCTGACGTTCTTGCCGCAGTTCGTGATGGGCGCGCGCGGTATGCCGCGGCGCTACTGGGACTACGATCCGCAGTTCCAGATCGTTCCATCAGCTCTCGACGATCGGCGCGTACGTGCTGGGCATCTCGATGTTCATCGACCGTCGTGTACTTGTTCTGGTCGTTCAAGAACGGCAAGAAGGCGCCGCGCAACCCGTGGGGCGGCAGCACGCTCGAGTGGCAGGCGCCGACGCCGCCGACGCTCTACAACTTCGAGAAGCCGCCGGTGCTGCACGAGATCTACAACTACGACGACTTCGTCGAAGTCGCAGGAAGACATCTGGGAGCGGCAGAGCTCGCTGGACGAGTTCGCGGAGTCGAAGAAGCGATCGGCTGCGGCTGCGGCGAAGGAGCCCGAGCCCGAAGCGAAGGCGAAACAGCCGGACGTGAAGCCCTCGACTGATAGGGGCCAAGAGCCTGACGATCAGACCGGGCACGACGCAGCGACAGAGCCCGAGAAGGCGACAGCCCCCGAGACGACGACAGCGCCGGAGACGAAGCCGGGTGATAAGGGTGACAAGGAGCCTGCGTGAGCCCGACGCAACAGGCACACGAGGCGCACGATGACCACGAGCACCACGGCTCGCGGTTCATCCAGCATCACTACGACGACGCGCAGCACCAGTTCGACTCCGGCAAGCTAGGAATCTGGCTGTTCCTGGCGCAGGAAGTGCTGTTCTTCTCGGCGCTGTTCGTCGCCTACATCGCTGTACCGATCGCACCACCCGGAGATCTACAGCTACGGGCACAAGTGGTTGCAGGTGAAGTTCGGCGCGATCAACACCGCCGTGCTGATCTTCTCGAGCCTCACCGCGGCGTGGGCGGTCCGCGCCGCTCAGCTCGCACAGCCGAAGCGCCTGATCCTGTGCCTGGCGACGACGATCCTGTGCGCGTGCGTGTTCCTCGGTATCAAGTACCTCGAGTACAGCCACAAGTATCACGAGCGCATTCTGTTCGGCCGGTACTTCGACCCGTGCGTCAGCCCGGGCGGCAGGGATCTGCTGACGAAGAAGAACGAGTGCGAGGGCGTCAAGTCGACGATCGACTGGGATGCCAAAGCCGAGCAGGCGAAGTCCGGGTGTTTCAACAGCGACAAGATCGATCAAGATCCGCACGAGCCGGGCTTGCAGGCCGACTGCAAGGTGATCGAAACGATCGGCGCGAACAAGCGCACGATCGCCGACCGATGCCCCGAAGAGACGATCGGCGAGGGCGATGGCTCAGCACCGATCGTGAAGAAGTTCCCGTGCTGGCGGGCGGCATATCAGCCCGCGGTGTGTCCCGATCTGATCGACGGTCCGAGCGATCAGACCGAAGGAGCGCGGCGCGAGATGGGCTATCCGTCGCACCACCAGGTCGGCGTGATGGTCGAGTACGGCGATCACGAGGAGCGCGGCGACGACGTCAAGATCACCGCGACCTGCACCGCCGCGCCGAAGCCAGCGGTCGCCGGTCACGAGGTCGAGAAGCCGGACCTCCTCGGTCAAAAGACGATCCGACCGATCCATCACTTGACGACGGAGGAGGAGTACGAGCTCGAGTCGATGGGCCCGCCGCCCGAGCACACGAGCATGTTCCTCACGATCTACTTCGCGATGACCGGTCTGCATGGCATCCACGTGCTGTTCGGCATCGGCGTCTTCACGTGGTTGCTGATCCGCGCGCTCAAGGGTCATTTCACACCCGATTACTTCGGTCCGATCGATTACGCGGCGCTGTACTGGCACATCGTCGACTTGATCTGGATCTTCCTGTTCCCGCTGCTCTACCTCATCCACTGAGGAGCTCATGTCGGCCATCGAACATCACGACGACGACCACGGGCTTGCGCACGTCGCTTCGATCAAGGTGCTGGTCGCGACCGGCAGCACGCTGCTCATGCTGACCCTGGCCACCGTGCTCGCGACCAGGCTCGACTTTGGCGCGAACATCAACCTCGGCATCGCGATGCTCATCGCCGTTGTCAAGGCGAGCCTGGTCATTCTGTTCTTCATGCACCTCAAGTACGACAAGCTGTTTCACACCGTGGTATTCGTGAGTGCCTTGCTAGCTGCTTGCCTCTTCGTGGGGTTCACCCTCATGGACAGCTCGCAGTACCAAGAGACCAACATCTGGCAACCGGATAACCCGCCAACGGCGCCGTACGGCCCGCGGCCCACTTCAGGATAGGAGCCCCGTGGAATTTCCGTCGGCAGCAAAGCTACTCAGCGGCGACACCGCGATCCCGATCGCGGTCGCGTTCGTCGTGCTCTCGTACCTGGTCTTGACCGTCGACAAGCTGCGTGCGACGAGCACGAGCAAGGACGACACCCAGATCGGGCTCAAGCTCGTGCTGTTCGGCGTCCTGTTCGGCGGCGTGCTGTTTGCGAGCGGCGGTGCGATCAAGCTGGTGTCCTACGTGCTCAGCCCGTTCAAGGGTGGCGCCGCGCCGATCAAGGCGCTGCTGCCGGACCTGCTCGTCGGCGCCGCGGTCGTGTTCGGGGTCAGCATGCTGCTGCTGCCGCGCACGAATACGGCGACCGCGAAGCAGCCCGAGCGGTTCTTCCTCGGTGGTCTCGCGCTCGGGTTCCTGGTCGCCGCGATGGGCGCGCTCGATGGCGTGCTCGATGGTCTGATCAACGATAGGGGTTGGGGCTCGACATCGGGGGCGCTCGCAGGACTCGCGGTCAGCGGTGCGATCGGCTTGATCGCGCTGACCCGGTTCGGCTCGCTGTCCGGCTGGACGATGCCACCGCCGCGCCCCGTCGCTCCGCAGATGCCGCCGCAACAAGGCGGCGGCTATCCTCCGCAAGGTGGCGGCTATCCTCCGCAAGGTGGCGGCTATCCTCCGCAAGGTGGCGGCTATCCTCCGCAAGGTGGCGGCTATCCTCCGCAAGGCGGTGGCGGCTATCCTCCGCAAGGCGGCGGCTATCCTCCGCAAGGCGGCGGCGGTTACCCGCCGCGATAGGTCGCCGGCTCTCGATCCCGCCAAAGGGATTCAGTCAGCGAGCTGGTCACTGATCGCGTCCGCGATCGCGGCCGCAAGCCCGGCCTGCACGGCGGGATCGACGAGCTCGCGGCCCTCGATCGGATGGTCGATGAAGCCGACCTCGACGAGGACCGCCGGCATGGTCGCGCCGAGCAGCACGTGATGAGCTTCCTGGCGCACTCCGCGGTCGCCCTCCCGACCGCGGTGATCGCGCAGTCCGCGCTGGATCCGCGCCGCGAGGTCGGCGGCCTCCCACTGCGAGGCCCCGCGCTCGACATCGTCGAGCACGAGCGCGGTGTCGGGGTCGACGTTCGGCCGCGGCGTGGTGGCGTCGGACCGCAACGCGCGACCGTCGATGTCGATGCCGCGCGGGGTCAGCACGTAGGTCTCGAACCCGCGCTGCGTGCGAGTCGGGGACGCATTCGCATGAATGCTGACGAACAAGTCGGCGGGGATCCGATTCGCGACCTCGACGCGTTGCCGCAGCGTCAGCGTTCGATCGTCGTCGCGGGTGAGCGCGACCTCGACGCCACGCGCGCGCAGGTTCGCGGCGACCAGCCGCGCGAGCTCGAGCGTCAGCTGCTTCTCGCGGACGCCGGCGACCGCGCCTCGAGCGCCGAGGTTCGATCCACCGTGGCCGGGATCGAGCACGACTCGCGGCTTCGCGGCGGCCGTTCCGGCGAGGAGCATCAAGCACAGCGGTGTCGCCAGTTTCACTACATGTAGGATCTCGCGGGTCGGCGCGGCGTCCCAGTTTTCAGCCCTGCTTGACGCAACCCCGCTATACAGCTACGTTTTTCAAAATTGTCGAGGCGCGAGGCCCACGTTCGAGACTCCAGTGGACTGCCGGTTGGCGAGCTGACCACGAATCGGTTCGCGGTCGTCGCGTTGCTCGTGGCGGCGGCGCTCGAGATCGTCCTCAACCGCATCGCGATCGGATCGAAGGCCGACCCCGGGCTCGCGCAAGCGCTGCTGCCGACAACAGGGATGCCGCCGTTCTGGTACAGGGCGGTGAGCTACGTCGGATTGTTCCTGTTCTATTTCGTCGGCACGCTCGCCGTGGGCCTGATCGCCGCTCGGTGTGTCGCCGCGTTTCGCCGCCGGCGCGATCGCCGCGAGCTCGTCGCCCACGGCGCGCTTGCAGCGGCTGCGGCGCTCGCTGCGCTCCCCCTCGTGGTCGCGACCCCAGAATGGTTGACGCTGCCGCTCGAGTACGCGTTTGCGACTGCGGTGATCGCGATGGTCGTCAGCGCATTCGGTCGCGACCGCGATCGCGGAGTCCAGATCGGCTCGGTGATCGTCGCGATCCCACTGTTGCTGCACACGCTGTTCGTCGTCGGCGGGCATTGGCTCTGGGACGATTCGATGTTCGACGGCCCGGGGGTCGCGCTCACGAAGGCCGGCCCGATCGCGATCGCGCTCGTCGCGCTCGCGTCGCCGTACGTGTTGTCGGCCCGGCCGTTCGCGCGCGCCGTCGTCAAGATCGCGCCGATCGTCATCGCGATGTCGATCGCCGCATGTGGGGCGCTGCTCGCGCGGCTGTGGTACCCGCAATTCGCCCGCGCTGCGAACCTCGCGATCGGTGTCACGCTCGATCCCGCGCAGGCGGATCCGCGCCTCGCGATCGACATGCTCGCGATCGCGACGTTGGCATGGACCCTCGCGTCGTGCGCGACGTCGTCGAGCCAAGCCCGTCGCACGATCGGGGCCGGGCTCGCGTTCGTCGTGCTCGGTGGCTACGGGTTTCGTTGGGCGAGCTACGACTTGCTCGCGTTGTTAGGCTTCGCGCTGATCGCGGATGGGGCACGGCGGGTGCGCGACGAAGAGCTCGAAGCGCTGCCGCTCGCGAGCGATACCCCCGCGATCGCCGACACTGCGTGGTCGACGTACGTCACCGCGGTCACGGCCGGGTTGCGCGGCGTCCTGCAAGACGTCCATTCGCTGACGACGCGTGGCGAGGGTGGGATGACGAGCTCGGTGATCGTCGGCGACGTCGACAAGCTGACCGTCACGACACGGATCGAGCGAATCGAAGGCAGCGTGATCGCGCTCGATGTCGTGCTCGGTCGAGAGATCGACGAGGTCCGCGGCGCGACCCTGACGCTCTGGGCGATCCCGCCGCGAGGTCGCGGCGCGAACCCAGCGGGCCCGCCGGCAGCTCCGTTGTTCAAGACCGGCGACCTCAGCTTCGACGATCGATTCAAGGTCCGCGGCAACGCACTGGCGTTCGCCAAGCTGTTCGACGCCGGGCTGCGCGAACGCGCGGAGGCCACGCTCGATGGCTGGCTCGCGTTCTGGGAGCCCGAGGGCCTGCGGTTTCGCGTCTACCCCGGGCGCGGCGCCCAGCTCGATCACCCGATTCCGCTTTCGGATCTCGCGCTCGGTCGACCGGCCACGGCGGACCGCCTCGTCGCCGTGGTCACGCTACTCGTCGACATCGCGAAGCGCGGCGTGGTCGCATCGTCGGTCCCGGAGCCGCTGGCACTCGACGCGCTGGCCGAGGAGGCGCCGTGAGACTGCCGATCGTCGCGCTGTTCGTCGTCGGTGCGTGCGTCGCCGACGGCGGACGAAACCCGGTGACGCCCGCGTGGGTCTCCGACACGACGACGTTTCATCCGGGGGCGGCGCCCGGCGCATCCATCGCCGACACCTATCGCGACCGTGCGGCGAAGATCCTCACGGCGGCGCGCGCGGATCGCGGGGCGTATCGCAAGCTCGCGCAGCTGACCGATCACATCGGCCATCGGCTGTCGGGATCACCCGAGCTCGATCGCGCGATCGCGTGGGCGACCCAGGCGATGAAGGACGACGGCCTCGAAGCTCACACCGAGAAAATCATGGTGCCGCACTGGGTCCGAGGGGCCGAAGATGGCCAGCTCGTCACGCCGATCGCACGGCCACTGCACCTGCTCGGGCTCGGCGGCACGGTGTCGACGCCGAAGGCCGGCATCACGGCGCCGGTCGTCGTCGTCCATGACTGGGTCGAGCTCGACGCGAAGCACGACGCGGTCAAGGGGGCGATCGTGCTCTACGACGTCGCGATGCCGGCGTGGACCGAGCAGAACGAGTCGGGCTACGGCGAGGTCGTGCCGTATCGCTGGGCCGGCGCGCAGCGCGCCGCAAAGTTCGGCGCGGTCGCCGTGCTCATGCGCTCGGTCACCGCGCACAGCCTGCGCACGCCTCACACGGGCTCGCTGTCCTACGGCGATGCGATCGTGAAGATTCCAGCTGCCGCCGTGACCGTCGAGGATTCGCTGCTGATCGCGCGCCTCGCCGCTGCCGGGCCGGTGAGCGTTCACCTTCATCTCGAGTCCCAGATGCTGCCGGATGCCGAGTCGGCGAACGTGATCGGCGAGCTGCGCGGCAAGGACAAGCCGGGCGAGATCGTCGTGATCGGCGGCCACATCGATTCGTGGGACGTCGGCCAGGGCGCGCACGATGATGGGGCAGGGATCGTGACGATGATGGAGACGCTCGCGCTGCTCAAGCGGCTTGGCTTGCAACCGCGGCGGACGATTCGCGTCGTGCTGTTCACGAACGAGGAGAACGGCCTGCGCGGCGGCGAGGGCTACGCCGAGCAGCACGCCGCGGAGCTCCCGCAGACGGTGTTCGCGATCGAATCTGATAGCGGCGGGTTCTCGCCCCGCGGCTTCACGCTCGGCGCCAGAGACGCAGCGACCGCAGCGCGGATCGAGCCGCGCCTCACCGACATCCTGTCGCTGCTTCGCCCGCTCGGTGCAACCACGCTGACGGTCGCGGGCGAGACCGGCGGCGCGGATGTCGGCGCGATGGCACCCGCGGGCGTCCCGCAGGCGGGCCTCGAGGTCGACAACCGCACTTACTTCGACGTCCACCACACCGAGGCCGACACGCTCGACAAGGTCGATCCGGGTCAGCTCGCGGACGATGTCGCGGCGGTCGCCGTGGTGGCTTACATCATCGCGGATCTGCCCGATCGAGTCGACTCGCCGTAGCTCCGCGCGATAAGCTCCTCGGCGAATGCTCACGTTCAGCACGAACCCCGACGTCGCCGAACAGCAGATGCACGCGATCATCTTTTACCTGACCGCGTTCGGGTACATCGATGGCGAGTTCGACTTCACGGAGAAGACGTTCGTGCGGATCTACATCCGCCAGCTCGTGACCGCGCGCGCGAAGATGGCGATGCCGGACGCCGATGCGAAGACGCGCGACGAGGTGATCAACCGGTTCGTCGGTCACTTTCACGAGGTGTTCGAGAACGTCGACCACCAGGTCAAGAGTCTGTTCGACGAGGCGGTCGCCGACGGCGAGGACGTCGAGAAGTTCGTTTACTCGAAGCTCAAGCTGCGCAGCTACGAGATCTTCCAGACGTTCGATCGCGACAATCAGAACGAGCTGCTCTCGACGATCGACGAGCTGATCTACGCCGACGGCACGGTCCACCCCGCCGAAGCGAAGTTCCGCGCCGAGATCGAGGCGTTGCTCGAGAATCCGACGCCGCTCGGCGATGCCGATATCGAGATGATCGCGCCGAACAAGGTCGCGATCGAGGATCCGGCCTCGGTGGCGACCCACCACGACAACCATCCGTTCTTCGCGCAGCTCGAGCACCACTACTCGGCCGATCCGTCGCGGATCAAAGATCAGATCTCGAACGACCTCGAGCTCATGCACCGGTTCGTGGCGCAGATCGAGAAGCAGCGAACCGCGGGCGAGGGCAAGCTCGCCGGCAAGTCGACGGTCGCCGATTTCGCGGGCCAGGCGCCGTTCCTCGACGGCCACGTCTTCGTCCATCCCGCGAAGCCCGACCGTACGTACGACATCACGGTGCTCGGCGATCTGCACGGCTGCTACAGCTGCCTCAAAGGCGCGCTCCTCCAAGCCGATTTCTTCGCGAAGCTCGAGGCGTGGAAGCTCGACCACAGGAAGCCCGAGCCGAAGCTCGTGCTGCTCGGCGACTACATCGATCGCGGCATGTTCAGCTACAACGGCGTGCTGCGCACCGTGATGCAGCTCTATCTGGCTGCGCCCGATCACGTGTTCCCGCTGCGCGGCAACCACGAGTACTACATCGAGTACCGCGGGCGGATCTACGGAGGCGTGAAGCCGGCCGAGGCGATCAACACGTTGATCGGACACATCCCGGGCGAGGTGTTCCAGGAATACATGAAGATGTTCGAAGAGCTGCCGAACATGCTGTTCTTCGAAGATCTGATGTTCGTCCACGCCGGCATCCCGCGCGATATCGACATCAAGAGCAAGCTCGTCGACATGAGCTCGCTCAACGATCCGGATCTGCGGTTCCAGATGTTGTGGAGTGACCCGTCGACCGCTGATTTCATCCCCGATGATCTGCAGGCGCAGAACGCGCGGTTCCCGTTCGGCAAGCGCCAGTTCGAAGCGTTCATGGCGCGGCTCGGCTGCTCGATGATGGTGCGCGGTCACGAGAAGATCGACGCCGGGTTCAAGCCGATGTACGGCGATGTCGCGTCGTTGGTGTGTCTGTTCTCGGCCGGCGGCTCCGATAACAACGATCTGCCAGCCGACTCGAGCTATCGCACCGTCACCCCGATGGCCGCGACGATCCGCCTCGAGGGCGGCAACGCGCAGGTCACACCGTGGCCGATCGATTACCAGCGCTTCAACGATCCGAAGCGCAACCGATTCTTCGCGAGCCCTCCCGAGATCGAGCACAAGGTCGGCTGATATATAGTTTCTGGCCGATGCCTGAAGAGATCGAGGTCCCGACCGAAGAGCTGCACGAGAAGATGGGAGAGGCCGCCGAAGAGGCGGGCGAAGGGCGCAAGTGGATCTCTCGCGTCGCGCTGTCCTCGGCGCTGCTCGCGGTCCTCGCCGCGATCAGCGCGTTGCTCGCGGGCCATCACGCCAACGAGGCCATGCTCGACCAGATGAAGGCCACCGACCAGTGGGCATTCTTCCAGGCTAAAGGGATCAAGGCCGCGGTCACCCAGCAGAGCATCGACATGATGGTCAGCCTCGGCAAGCCCGAGCCCGTCGGCGCAGAGCAGAAAATGGCCGACTACCAAGCGGATCAGGCGAAGATCAAGGACGGCGCCGACGAGCTCGAACATTCGTCGGAGGACCACATGTCACACCACGTCGAGCTCGCGCGCGGCGTCACCGTGTTCCAGGTCGCGATCGCGATGGGAGCGATCGCGGTGCTGTCGCGGCGGCCGAAGCTATGGCTGGTCAGTGTCAGCCTCGGGGGGCTCGGCCTGCTGTTCTTCATCCTCGGCCTGCTATGACCTCGGCGCAGACGATCCCGATCGTGGATCTGCGCGCACCGCGCGACGAGGTCGTGCGCGGCGTGGGCGAGTCGCTCGCCGAGATCGGATTCTTCGCGGTCGCGAACCACGGCGTACCCGACGCGCTCACCGCTCGGGTGTACGACGCGGCTCGTGCGGTGTTTCACCTGCCGGCGGACGTGAAGGCGCGCTACCACGACCCCGATAAGCTCGCGCAGCGCGGCTATACCGGCTTCGGCAAGGAGCACGCGCGCGATCAAGCCGCGCCGGACTTGAAGGAGTTCTGGCAGGTCGGCCGCGTCGACGTGCCGGACGATCACGCGGTCCATCAGCGGTTTGGCGCGAACGTGTGGCCGGCCGAGGTCCCCGAGTTTCGGGCCGCGATCACCGAGCTCTATCGTCACCTCGATCAGCTCGGCGGCACCTTGCTCGAAGCCTGTGCCGCGTACCTCGACGAGCCCGACGGCCGGTTCCGCGACATGGCGCGCGAAGCCGACACGATCGTGCGCGTGCTGTACTACCCGCCGACGGTGGGCGCACCCGCCGGCTCGGTTCGCTCGGCGGCCCACGAGGACATCAACCTGATCACGCTGCTCTCGGGCGCGACCGCCGAGGGCCTCGAGCTGCTGCGCCACGACGGCAGCTGGCTGCCGGTCCACACCGGGTTCGACACGATCGTCGTCGACGCGGGCGACATGCTGCAGAATGCGACGAACGGGCTGTACAAGAGCACGACTCATCGCGTGGTCAACCCGCGCGACGGCGCGAGCGAGAGGTTCTCGATCCCGTGCTTCATTCACGCGCGGCCCGACGTCGATCTCGCGCCGCTGCCGAGCTGCATCGCCCGCACCGGTGGTGTCGCGCGTTATCCGAGCGTCACCGCCGGCGCTTATCTCGCGCAGCGGCTCCGCGAGATCGGCCTGGCGTGAGGCGTCGCCGCAGGCAGGCTCGGGCCCCGACTTAGACGGTGCCCCCGCGATCTCGGGAAATGTTTTTCGGGGGCTCCGGCTCCGAACGCGATCGGTCGGCCGCCGCCGCGCCGCCTGGACGCGGAGGCCGTGGGGCAAGCGGCCCGGCTCGCGCGGCGATCTGCGAAGTGTCCGGTCACCGTGCGTCGATCGCGTCTCGCGGGGTCATCGACCGTGAGGGAGTCCACGCCGTTCCCGCTCGCGCACCCACCCGCCGCGAGATACGCTCTCCCTATGCTGCGGATCGTTTGCGTCGGACTGCTGGTCGCGGCGCTCGCGCCACAGGCGTTCGCGAACGGACGCAACCCCGGGACCTCGACGCTGCACTTCCGGCACGGGGCCGAAACCGACATCGTCGGGGGCATGACGTTCGGTGTGCTGATCTCGCACGACAGCGGCGCGACGTGGCGTTGGATGTGCGAAGCATCGGTCGGCTACGCCGGCACGTACGATCCGGACTACGAATGGGGTCCGGGCCCGGCGCCTGGCTCGCTGTTCGCGACGACGTTCGACGGGCTCAAAGACAATAGCGACGGCTGCACGTACGCGAACTGTCCCTCGGGCACGACGTTCGTGTCACAAGTCGAGATCGGACCCGATGGCGCGGTGTACTACGCCGCGTCGGATCCCGCCGACATCAAGATCTACAAGAGCACGGACAACGGCGTATCGTTCACCCAGTCGAGCACACCTCCGGGCTCCGACATCCTCGTCGGCACGGCCTACGGCACGTGGTGGGACTCGCTCATCGTCTCGCCGTCGAATGCGCAGCGGGTCTATCTGAGCGGCTACTTGCTCACCGCCGGTCAGCCGCGCACTCAGTTCCTATTTCGCAGCGACGACGGCGGCGCGACGTTCACGCCGATGGTCCTGACCGGGATCACGACGACGCTCAACTCGGCGATCGACTTCGTCGCGGTCGATCCGACGAACCCCGACATCGCCTATGTGCGCGTCAAGCAGGAATCCTCGATGGGCGAGGGTCTGTACAAGACGACGAACGGCGGCGCGAGCGGATCGTGGACGCACCTGCTGTCGGAGAACGACTCGCCGCTGTCGCTCGTCGTGCGTAACGATGGCTCGCTCGTCGCGGGCAGCCCGAACCTCGGCATGCACACGTCGCCGGATGGCACGACGTGGACCGACCTCGTCAACCCGCCGCACGTCAACTGTCTCGCCCATAACTCGGCCGACGAAGTGTGGGCGTGCACCGCGAACTTCGACGTTCCGGGCGGGCCGCCGAAAGATGGCTACGGGATCATGAAGTCGAGCGGCGACCTGTCGACGTGGACGCCGCTGCTGCGGTTCCAAGACATCATGGACCCGGTCGCGTGCGCCGCGGGAACCGTGCAAGAGGATCAGTGCGTGCTGCCGTACATGGCCAAGCCGTCGGTGTGGTGCGGGCTGATGACACAGCTCGGGATCACGTCGACGTCGATCCCGTGCGCCTCGTTCAACGTCGACGGCGCGGTGGACGGCGCACCCCTCGTATCGCCGCCAAAGGGCTGCTGCGATACCAGCGGCGGCGGCACGATGTCGGCGCTCGTGCTCGGTGGGTTGATCACGCTGATCTTCGGCCGGCGTAAGCGCCGTTGAGTTCGCGACGGCTCGGCGCGCTCGCCGCGCTCGCTGTCGCGGCGGTTGCTCCATCTGCGTATGCGAACGGACGCCCCTCCGGCACGTCGACGATCAACTTCCGCCACGGTCACGACCAAGACATCGCGGCGGGCATGACGTTCGGGTTGTTGCTGTCGCACGACGGCGGCGCGACCTGGCAATGGATGTGCGAGGACGCGGTCGGGTTTGCCGGCACGTTCGACCCTGACTTCGACTACGCGGCCAACGGCTCGTTGTTCGCGACGACGCTCGCCGAAGGCCTGAAGCTCGAGGCCGATGGCTGCACCTTCGCGGCGACGCCGTCCGGCACGACGAACGTGACACAAGTCGAGATCGGGCCGGACGGCGCGGTCTACTACGCCGCGTCCGACCCGGCCGATATGAAGATCTACAAGAGCACCGACGGTGGCGTGACGTTCCCGCAATCGGCGATGCCACCCGGCGCGCCGGTGGGTGCGAACTGGCAATCGCTCGCGGTCGCGCCGTCGGATCCGCAGCGGATCTATCTCACCGGCTATCAGACGGCGCACGGCGACCCGAACGCGCAGTTCTTGTACCGCAGCGATGACGGTGGCGCGTCGTTCGTACCGATCGCGGCCGATGGTCTGACCACGACGACGAACACCAAGATCGACATCGTGGGTATCGATCCGGTCGACCCGGATATCGTTTACATCCGAGTCGAGGACGAGAGCCCGATGGGCCAAGGCCTGTACAAGACGACGAACGGCGGCGCGAGCGGAGGCTGGACTCACATCCGCTCCGACAACGACGCGCCACTCGTGCTGCTGGTCCGCGCGGACGGCAGCCTGGTCGAAGCGAGTCCGTTTCTGGGAGCGCGTACATCGACCGATGGCGGCGCGACGTGGACGGAATTGGCCGGCGCGCCGCACCTCAATTGTCTCTCTGCCAATAGCGCCGGTGAGATCTGGGGCTGCACGGTCGACCTCGCGGGGATGGGCAGTCCGCCACCCGACGGCTGGGCGATCATGAAGACCGACGATCTGGTGACGTGGACCGGGGTGTTGAAGTTCACCGATATCCAAGCGCCGGTGTCGTGTCCGGCTGGGACGGTGCAGCAAGACCAATGCGTGTTGCCATACCAAGGCAAGGCATCCGTGTGGTGCATCCTCACCGTGCAGCTCGGGATCACGGCGACGCCGATCGATTGTTCGCAACCGCTACCGGAGGGCGCGCCGATCCATCGCGGCGGCTGCTGTGACAGTGGGGGTGGTGCGGCGAACGGGCTGCTCGGCGCATTAACCGCTATGCTGTGGGTCGTGCGACGGCGGAGGACTTCATGCTGACGCGTCTCGATCGCTTCGCGTATCACTCGCAACATCTGTCGTTCTTGATCAACGCGACCGTGATGCAGGAGGCGGCGCGGTTCGTGACTCGCCATCCGCGGCCGGTGATCGGCGCGGACGAGCTGACGTTGCTCGATCGGCGCCGCCGCGAGCTCCACGCGCGCGATCTCGCAAACGTCGACGCCGGCGCGTATCCGCGCGAGCTGTTGTTCGACATCCCAGTGCGCGGATTCTTGCGCGCGTTGCCGGCACTGCTGCGCGATGCGCCGCGCGTCGTCCGCCGCAAACGCGAGAACGACTTTCGCGACATTCCAGTCGTCGATAAGACCCGGTACCCGGCCTACTATCGCCGAACGTTCCATTGGCAGACCGACGGCTACTTCAGCGATCATTCTGCGGCGGTCTACGAGCTCGGCGTCGAGCTGCTGTTTCGCGGCACCGCCGATGTCATGCGGCGGATGATCATCCCGCCGATCACCGCGTTCGCGCGCGCGGCCCGCGCTGGCGTGATCGAGCCAGGACTCGGGATGACCCGTTCGCTCAAGATCCTCGACGTCGGGTGTGGCACCGGCCGGACGCTGCATCAGCTATGGCGGAGCGATCCGTCGCACCGGCTGCACGGCGTCGACCTTTCGCCTGCGTATGTTCGCGCCGCGCGCAAGCGACTCGAGGCGGTCGGCGAGCTCACGCTTGCGGTCGAGAACGGCGAGGCATTGCCGTGGGCCGATGCGACGTTCGATGTCGTCACGAGCGTCTACATGTGCCACGAGCTGCCGCGCAAGGCGCGCCGCAACGTCCTGCGCGAGATGCTGCGAGTCGTGCGTCCGGGCGGCCTGATCGTGATCGAGGATTCGGCGCAGCCGGCGGACAGCCCACAGCTCGCGGCCGTGCTCCACGATTTTCCGCGCGACTTCCACGAGCCGTTCTACGACGACTACCTCGAGGACGATCTCGCGGCCGCACTCACCGAGGTCGGCGCTCGCGTCGAGTCGAGCGAGCCGCACCTCGTCGCGAAGGTCGTGGTCGCGCACCGGCCGTAGCAAGGCCTCGCGAACCTCGCCGAGGTCCGGGTTCGCTCGTGACGTGACGCCGCAACGTCCGGTGTCACCTGCTCTTGTTCGCTGACGCCCGGACCGCTCATTCCGACCGTTTGCGTTGCGGCGCTACGGCCTCCTGGCTCGCTTGGGCATACGCTCCGCGGATGCCCGACGATCCGAACGCGAAGCTCGCGCCGTTACGCGCCGAGCTCGGCCAGGTGGACCGCGAGATCTTGGCGCTCGTCGCGCGGCGCCAGGCGGTCGCGCAAAAGATCGGCCAGATCAAGCGCGCGGCCGCGATTCCGACGCGCGACTTCCGCCAGGAGCGCGACGTCGTCGAACGAGCGAGGACGGCGGCCCAGCAGCACGGACTGTCGCCTCGCTTTGGCGAAGAGCTCGTGCTCGCCCTCATCCGCGAGTCGCTGACCGTGCAAGAGCGCGACACGGTCGCGGCGAGTGGCGAGGGCGGTGGTCGCCGCGCGCTCGTCATCGGTGGTTGCGGCAACATGGGCCGCTGGTTCGTGCGCTACCTCGACGCGCAGGGGTTCGTCGTCGAGATCTCGGACCCGGCCGCGGCGGATCCGGCGCAGCGCGATTGGCGCACCGTCACGCTCGATCACGAGCTCATCGTCGTCGCCGCGCCGATGACGGCGACCGCCGAGATCCTGCGCGCGATGGCAGCCTCCCCGCCGCGGGGCGTCGTCTTCGACGTGGGTTCGCTCAAGAGCCCCTTGCGCGAAGCGTTGCACGCCCTGCGTCAGGCCGGGGGCAACGTCACGTCGGTCCATCCGATGTTCGGGCCCGACACCGAGCTGCTCAGCGGCCGCCACGTGATCTTCGTCGACGTCGGGGTTCCGGCCGCGACCGCCGCGGCCCGCGCGTTATTCGAGCCGACGATGGCGACCCTGGTCGAGATGGATCTCGAGAGCCACGATCGGCTGATCGCGTACGTGCTCGGGCTATCCCACGCACTCAACATCGCGTTCTTCACCGCGCTCGCCGACAGTGGCGAAGCCGCCCCCCGGCTCGCGACGCTGTCGTCGACCACGTTCGACGCCCAGCTCCGTGTCGCGGCCAACGTCGCGCACGAGAACCCGGACCTCTACTTCGAGATCCAAACCCTCAACGACTACGGCACCGAATCCATAGCCGCGCTGCTCTACGCCGTCGAGCGCCTGCGCTCCGTCGTGCGAGCCAACGACCTCGAAGGCTTCCGAGCGCTGATGACGCGCGGTCGCGGCTACCTCGCGCTCCGCCGGTAGGGTGACGCTGTCTCTTTTGTCAACTTGCGCTGGATCGCGTCGCCGCGAAGTCCTGGGGACGCTGTCTCTTTTGTCAACTTGCACCGACAGGCTGGCTACGCCGCGGCGCCGACCGCCGTGACGCCGAGCAGCGCGCGGACCTCCGCGAGCGGCGTCGCCCAATGGTCTTCCCACGGGAACGTCACGAGGTGCTCGGCATCGGCACCTGCGCGATACGCGCGCAGCGCTTCGCGCGCCAGCATCGGCCTCGACCGCAAGCTGCGTAGTGTGCCGACCGCGCTCAGGATCAGGGTGCTCGGCGCTCGCACCTGGCCGTAAGTGAACGCCTGGAGAGCGACTTCGCCGGGCGTATCGGTGCTGCAACCGGTAACGACGTGCCACAGGTCATGGGTCTGGCGCATTCGTTGGACGACGTACTGCGCACGCGGGTCGCGGATATCGGCCGGTGGCGCGTCGAACACTTCGGGTGTCAGGCCGCGCGAGCGCAAGAAGTGAGCGTACGCGTGACCGAGGGTGCCATCCGGTAGCGCGGCGAGCGCATCGAGGTCGATCGTCTTCGAGTTGATCTCGCGATGCTCGGCGTACAGCTTCTGGCCGCGCGGATCGGAGTAGAACCGCTCGAGTCGGCGCGCGGTCGTCCCGGCGTTCGCGTAGCTGCTGAACACGAGGACCTCGTCGGTGCGCTCGGGATCGGCGGCAACGACCGCGAGCGCCTTGAGCGCGCGGCGCCATCGGGTCAGCGGCGGCAATGCTGCGATATCGCCGAGCTCACCGGTGACGCCGGTCGAACCGACGACGGCACCAGCACCGGTCGGGGCGGCCGTGCCGGCGCGGGGAGCCACGCCGGGATCAGCAGGGCGGGGATTAGCCGGAGTAGCGAGGTTCAGGTTCATAGCGGTGGCGGCGGCGGACATGGCGACCTCCTGGTCTTGGCGTCCGTTATTGTCACCTTGATAATAAGACCTCGATCGTTATTGTCAAGGTGCCAATAACTATTGTCAGGGTACAAATAGCCATGCCTCGGATCCCCAAGATTCCTAAGCTGTTTCGCCGCAACCGGCCCAAGCCGCCGCGCCGGCGCAGGTCGCCCGAGCTTGCGCGGACCGAGCTGCTCGATGCTGCCGAGCGGGTATTTGCAGAGCTCCAGCCCGATCAAGTCGGCCTCAAGGAGATTGCCGAGGATGCGGGAGTCAGCCACGCGTTGATCACGCACTACTTCGGCACCTACGCCGGTCTGATCGAGGCGGTGTTCGAGCGTCGCAACCGAGTACTGCGCGACAAGATCATCGACGGGCTGACGATGCCCGGCGCATTGACCCGCGCGGGCGAGCTGCTCGGCATGCTGTGGACCGCGCTCGAGGATCCGATCCACGTCCGCCTCATGCGTTGGCTGATCGCGAGCGAGCGGCCGAACGCATCGCATGCGTTCGCGTTTCAGGACCACGGGCTGCAACAGGTCGCGCGCCGTGTCGCCGCGACGCTGACGACCAAACCATCCGCGGAGATGATCGATCGGATCGAGATCACGTTGATCACCGCGGTTGCGGCCGCCTACGGCTATGCGACGAGCAAGTAC
Organism: uncultured delta proteobacterium; assembly: GCA_963848295.1. Classification (GTDB taxonomy): domain Bacteria; phylum Myxococcota_A; class Polyangia; order Haliangiales; family Haliangiaceae; genus JABFXX01. The sequence goes on from CAWKDB010000010.1 coordinate 4,441,565, forward strand.
GCGCTCGCCGCCGCCGCCGATCGGCCGGTGTCGCGGGCACTCGATCACCGCGTCCGCGACACGCTCGCGTCGATGGTCCAGCACCAGCTGCGGGCGGAGCTCGCGGCCCTCACCCTGTAGGACGCGGAGCGCCGCTGGGCCTCGGTCTGCTAGGCTTGCTGGATGACCTGGTTCGCGGAACAGCGCAGGTGGCGCGCGATCGTCGCGGTCGTCGGGCTCGCCGCTGCGTTCGGCGCAGGCGCGTGGTGGTATCTGCGCGCCGGATCGGACGACGGCCGTGTAGCCGGGCAAGCCTGCTCGGCCGGTGCTGCGCCGCGTATCGAGATCCACATCCAACATCGCGCGAGCGCAGCGGCGATCGCGAGGCCGTACGGCTACCCCGAGTTCCCCGGCTCGCGCGACCCCGAGCTGGCCCGCTGGGAAGTCGAACGCGTGGCGCAGAAACATGAGGCGAGCGCGCTCGCCCAGCTCGCGCTCGATCCCGACGTCACCGAGGCGTTCGTCGCACCGCAGCTCGTGCTGCCGGACGAGCTGAACGAGCCGGCGATCCGCCGCGACGGCGACAGCTGCCCGGTCAAGACGCCGGAGTACCACGAGCATCAGGGCTACCTCGACCAGGCTCCCGGGGGCATCGACGCGGCGTTCGCGTGGCGCCAGGGCATCCGCGGCGCCGGCGTATGGTTCGCCGATGTCGAAGGCGCGTGGAACAGCTCGCACGAGGACCTGCCGGGCTCGCGCATCACGGTGCTCGCGACGCAGCTAACCGGCGCGAGTTGGCGCGCGCATGGCACTGCGGTGCTCGGCGAGGTCGTCGGCAGCGACAACGGCAAGGGCATGATCGGCATCGCGCCGGACGTCGAGCGCGTGTTCGTCTCGCCGATCGCGCGAAGGAACGTCGCAGAGGCGATCGATCGCGCCGCGGGGCATCTGCGCGCCGGCGACGTGCTGTTGATCGAGTTGCAGAGCACGGGACCGCGTGGTCGCTACTTGCCGGTCGAATACTGGGACGACGTGTACGACGCGATTCGCGCCGCGACCGATCGCGGCGTCGTGGTGATCGAGGCGGCGGGTAACGGCGGCGAGGATCTCGACAACCGCCGGTACGACGGCAAGCTATCCCGCAGCGGGCGCGACTCCGGCGCCATCATGGTCGGAGCGGGCGCACCTCCGCGTGCAGGGTTCACCGACCGCGAGCGGCTCGACTTCTCGAACTACGGTAGCCGACTCGATGTCCAGGGTTGGGGCCGCAAGGTGGCGACGCTCGACTACGGCGATCTGCAGGCGTGTGATGGCGGTGTCGATCGCCACTACACCGGCGAATTCGCCGGCACGTCGAGCGCGTCGCCGATCGTCGCGGGTGCCGCGATCCTGATCGAGGAACGAGCCCGGCGTGACGGCGAGACGCTGACGCCGAACCGCGTGCGCGATCTGCTGCGCCGGACCGGGACGCCACAGGTCCGAACGCACCAGCAACCGATCGGTCCACGTCCAGATCTCGCGCGAGCATTCGGAGACCTCCACCGCACGCGGTGACCTGCGACACCCCGCGGTCTCGCGGCGCTATGTCTGATACAGCCAGACCCGGAGCAGCGATAGCAGCTGATCGGTATCCACCGGCTTCGTGATGTAGTCGCTCGCTCCGGCCTCGATGGCCTTTTCTCGGTCGCCCTTCATCGCCTTCGCCGTGAGCGCGATCACCGGGAGGTTGCGCCACTCGGAACGCTCGCGGATCCGGCGCAGCGCCTCGTAGCCGTCCATCTCCGGCATCATGATGTCCAGCAGCACGACGTCGATGCTCGGATTCTCTTCGAGCTTCGCGATCGCGCTGCGGCCGTTCTCGGCGTAGTACACCTTCATCTTGTGGCCTTCGAGCAATGACGTCAGCGCGAAGATGTTGCGCACGTCATCATCTACGACCAACACGGTGCGATTCGCTAGGTGCGGGTCGCACTTGGCGAGTCTGCGCAACACGCGCTGTTTGCGCTCCGGCATGTTTGCCTGTACCCGGTGCAGGAACAGCGCGGTCTCGTCGAGCAGGCGCTCCATCGTCGTGACGTCCTTCATGATCACGGTTTGCGCGAGCCCGTCGAGCCGCGCGCGGTCGTCTTCGGTCAAGTCTCGTCCGGTGTAGACGATCACGGGCAACCGGCGATGGCGCGGATCGGCTTTGATTCGCTCGATCAGATCGAAGCCGCTCATGCCCGGGAGACGAAGATCGAGCACGACGCAGTCGTACGGGTGATCGATGAGCGTTTGCAGCGCGACCTCGCCCGAGTCGACCGCGGTAGTCTCGACATCGCCGTCGCCGACCATGTCAGCGATCGCCTTGCTCTGGATCGGGTCGTCTTCGACGAGCAGCAGTTGCTTCACTCGCTTCTCCACGAACGATCGCACCTGTGCAAGCCCGCCCTTGAGATCCTCGATCGTCGCCGGCTTGTGCAGGAACGCGAGAGCGCCGTTCTGCAAGCTACGGCGCTCCTCATCGAGCCCGGACACGACGCAGATCGGTATGTGCCTTGTCGTCGGATCGTGCTTCAGCCGATCGAGCAGCACCCAGCCGTCGAGGTCGGGGAGGCGGAGGTCGAGCGATACCGCATCGGGCTTGACCGTGCGCGCGAGCTCCAGCGCCTGATAGCCGCCGCTCGCGATCACGCCCTTGAACCCGGACTGGCGCGCGAGCTCGAGCTCGGTCGTCGCGAATGTCGCATCGTCCTCGACGATCAACAGCACGCGATCGCCTGGCTCGAGGTTGTCGTAGTCGTCGGGGACCGATCGTGCGATCGTCGCGATCGTCGCCATCGTCGCGGTCGTCGACTCGCGCTCGATCTCGAGGTCGACCGACCCATCATCGCCCTTCGCGAGCGTCGGCGGGACCGGTGCGCGCACGACTCGCCCCTCGACTCGCTCGGCCGGCCGGAACGAGATCGGTAGCAGGAGCGTGAACGTGCTGCCCTGACCGACCGAGCTCTCGACTCGGAGGTCGCCGCCGAGTAATCCGGCGATCTCTCGGCTGATCGCGAGCCCGAGCCCGGTCCCGCCGTACTTGCGACTCGTCGACCCGTCGGCTTGCTGGAACGCTTCGAAGATCAGTCGCTGCTTGTCGCGTGGAATGCCGATGCCGGTGTCGGTCACCGAGAACGCGACGATGTCGGCCGCCGCGCGCCCGGCGCTGGATGGGCCAGACTCGGGCGGCTCCACCGGGAAGATGCGCAGCTTGACCCGGCCCCGTGCCGTGAACTTGATCGCGTTCGATAATAGGTTGCGCAGCACCTGGCGCAGCCGCATGTCATCGGTCTCGATCCCCGACGGCAGCTCGGGACCGAGCTCGACCGAGAATAGCAGACCCTTCTCCTCGGCGACCTGGCGGAATGTCTGGTCGACGTAGTCGCGGAGGTTCGCGAACCGGACGTTGCCGACCTCCACGCCCATCGTGCCCGACTCGATCTTCGCGAGATCGAGGATCTCGTTGATCAGCGTCATCAGATCCGTGCCCGCTTGCCGGATCGTCTCGGCATAGCGGATCTGTTTGTCGCTCAGGTTGCCGTCGCTGTTCTCCGCGAGCTGGCGCGATAGGATCAGCAACGAGTTGAGCGGCGTGCGCAGCTCGTGCGACATGTTCGCGAGGAACTGCGACTTGTACTTCGACGTCAGCGCGAGCTGCTCGGCTTTCTCCTCGAGCTCCTGGCGCGCGAGCTCGACCTGGCGATTCTTCTTCTCGACCTCGCCCTTCTGCTCGCTCAGTTGATGCGCTTTCTCTTCGAGCTCCTCGTTCGTCTGCTGCAGCTCGTCTTGTTGGCTGCGCAGCTCTTCGGTCAGGCTCTGCGACTGGCGCAGCAGCTCGTCCGTGCGCATCGTCGCCTCGATCGTCGCGATCACGATCCCGAGGGACTCGAGCATCTGATCGAGGAACGCGAGCTGGACGCCGCTGAACTTCTCGAACGACGCGAGCTCGATCGCGCCTTTGACCTCGCCTTCGAACAGGACCGGCACGACGACGATCGCGCGGGGCGCGGCTTCGCCGAGCGCCGAGGTGATCTGGATGTAATCGGTCGGCACGTTCGACAGCACGATCCGCTTGCCCTCGAGCGCGGCCTGGCCGACCAGGCCTTGACCGAAGCGCCACGTGCTCGCGACCGTCTTGCGCTCCTGATACGCATAAGACGCGAACAATCGGAGCAGCTGACCGTCGTCGTCGCTCTCGGCCATGTAGAACGCGCCGTGGTGGGCATCGACGAGCGGCGCGAGCTCGTTGAGGATCAGCCGCGCGACCGTCAACAGATCTCGCTGGCCCTGGAGCAGGCGAGTGAACCGCGCGACGTTCGTCTTGAGCCAGTCCTGCTCTTGGTTGACCCGCGTCGTCTGCGCGAGCGTCGAGATCATCTGATTGACGGTGTCCTTGAGCTGCGCGATCTCGCCGCGCGCTTCGACCGTGATCGAACGCGTGAGGTCACCTTGGGTCACCGCGGTCGCGACGTCGCGAATCGCGCGGACCTGGTTCGTGAGGTTGCCGGCGAGCTCGTTGACGTTGTTCGTCAGGTCCGCCCACACGCCAGCGGCGCCTGGTACATCGGCCTGGCCACCGAGGCGGCCGTCGACGCCGACATCGCGCGCCACACCGGTGACCTGATCGGCGAACGTCGATAGCGTGTCGATCATGTTGTTGATCGTCTCGACCAGCGTCGCGATCTCGCCGCGCGCGGCCAGGTTGAGCTTCTTCTCGAGGTCGCCGTTCGCAACGCCGGTGACGACGGTGGCGATGCCGCGGACTTGCTCGGTGAGGTTGCGCGCCATGACGTTGACGTTATCGGTGAGCTCGCGCCATGTGCCGGACACGCCGCGGACCTCCGCTTGACCGCCGAGGACGCCATCGAGGCCGACCTCGCGGGCGACGCGCGTGACCTCGGACGCGAACGAGCCGAGCTGATCGACCATCGTGTTGATCGTGTTCTTGAGCTGGAGCAGCTCGCCGCGGACCTCGACCGTGATCTTGCGCGTCAGGTCGCCGTTCGCGACCGCGGTCGTGACCTCGGCGATGTCGCGGACCTGGTTCGTGAGGTTGCTCGCCATCTGGTTGACGTTGTCGGTCAGCTCCTTCCACGTCCCGGCGACGCCGCGCACCGCCGCTTGCCCGCCGAGCTTGCCCTCGACGCCGACGTCGCGAGCGACCCGCGTCACCTCGTCGGCGAACGAGCTGAGCGTATCGACCATCGTGTTGATCACGTTCTTGAGATCGAGTAGCTCGCCGCGAACCTCGACCGAGATCTTGCGAGTCATGTCGCCGCGTGCGATCGCGGTCGCGACCGCCGAGATGTCGCGGACCTGGTTCGTGAGGTTCGACGCCATCTGGTTGACGTTGTCGGTCAGCTCCTTCCACGTGCCGCGCACGCCTTCGACGCTCGCTTGGCCGCCGAGCTTGCCTTCGGTGCCGACCTCGCGAGCGACGCGTGACACTTGGTCGGCGAACGCGCTGAGCTGATCGACCATCGTGTTGACCGTGTTCTTGAGCTCGAGGATCTCGCCGCGTGCATCGACGAGGATCTTCTGCTGCAAGTCGCCAGCGGCGATCGCGGTCGCGACCTTCGCGATGTTGCGGACTTGATCGGTGAGGTTCGTCGCCATCGAGTTGACGGCGTCGGTCAGGTTGCGCCACGTCCCGAGCACGCCGCGGACATCGGCTTGGCCGCCGAGTCGACCTTCGATGCCGACGTCGCGCGCGAGCCGCGTGACCTGATCGGCGAAGCTCGACAGCTGTTCGACCATGATGTTGACGGTGTTCTTGAGCTCGAGGATCTCGCCCTTCGCGTCGACCGTGATCTTGCGAGTCAAGTCGCCGCGCGCCACCGACGTCGTGACCTCGGCGATGTCGCGCACCTGGTTCGTCAGGTTCGACGCCATCTGGTTGACGTTGTCGGTGAGCTCCTTCCACGTGCCGCGCACGCCTTCGACCGAGGCCTGGCCGCCGAGCCGGCCCTCGGTGCCGACCTCGCGCGCGACGCGCGTGACCTCCGATGCGAACGCGTTGAGCTGATCGACCATCGTGTTGAGCGTCGCTTTGAGATCGAGCACTTCGCCGCGCGCATCGACCGTGATCTTGCGCGACAGGTCGCCGGTCGCGACCGCGCGCGCGACGTCGGCGATGTTGCGCACCTGGTTCGTGAGGTTCGACGCCATCGAGTTGACGTTGTCGGTCAGCTCCTTCCAGATGCCGCTGACGTCGCGGACCTGCGCTTGGCCGCCGAGCACGCCTTCGGTGCCGACCTCACGGGCGACGCGCGTCACCTCGGATGCGAACGCGTTGAGCTGATCGACCATCGTGTTGATCGTGTTCTTCAACGTCACGAGCTCGCCGCGCGCCTCGACCGTGATCTTGCGGCCGAGCTCGCCGTTCGCGACCGCGGTCGTCACTTCGGCGATGTCGCGGACCTGGTTCGTGAGATTCCGCGCCATCTGGTTGACGTTGTCGGTCAGCTCCTTCCAGATGCCGCTGACGTCTTTGACGTCGGCGGTGACGCCGAGCGTGCCTTCCGTGCCGACGAGGCGAGCGACGCGTGTAACCTCGGCGGAGAATCGCCCGAGCTTGTCGACGGTGGCGTTGATCGTGTTCTTGAGCGCGAGGATCTCGCCGCGTGCGTCGACGCCGATCTTCTTCGACAGATCGCCGCCCGCGATCGCGGTGACGACATCCGCGATGCTGCGCACCTGCGACGTCAGGTTCGACGCCATCGAGTTCACGTTCTGGGTCAGCTCGCGCCACACGCCGGAGACGTCGGCGACTTCGGCTTGGCCGCCGAGCACGCCTTCGGTGCCGACCTCGCGCGCGACGCGTGTCACCTCGGCCGCGAACGCCGAGAGCTGATCGACCATGATGTTGATCGTGCTCTTGAGCGAGAAGATCTCGCCCTTCGCTTCGACCGTGATCTTCTTGCCGAGATCGCCGGCGGCGACCGCGCTCGTCACCTCGGCGATGTTGCGGACCTGGAACGTCAGGTTGTTCGCCATCGAGTTGACCGACTCGGTCAGCTCGCGCCACACGCCGGACACGCCGCGCACCGTCGCTTGGCCGCCGAGCCGGCCCTCGGTGCCGACCTCGCGCGCGACGCGGGTGACCTCGTTCGCGAACGCGCGCAGCTGCTCGACCATCGTGTTGATCGTGCTCTTGAGCTCGAGGATCTCGCCCTTGACGTCGATCGTGATCGTCTTGGTCAGGTCGCCGTTCGCGACCGCCGTGGTGACTCGCGCGATCTCGCGCACCTGTGACGTCAGGTTCGACGCCATGAGATTGACCGAGTCCGTGAGGTCCTTCCACACGCCGCTGACGCCTTGCACGCGCGCCTGGGCGCCGAGCTTGCCTTCGCCGCCGACCTCTTGCGCGACGCGCGTCACCTCGGAGCCGAACTGCGACATCCGCGCGACCATGCCGTTGACGATCTTCGCGTGGCGCAAGAACTCGCCGCGCCGGGGCCCGTGGCGGCCGTCTTCGATCTCCATCGTCTGCTCGAGATCACCGCGGGCCACCGCATTCACGACGTGCGCGATCTCGTTCGCGTGACCGGTGAGGTCCGCCATGACGTCGTTGACCGACGTGACGAACTCGCCCCAGCCCGAGGTCGCGCCGAGTCGGCGCATGCGACGACCGGCTTGGCCGTCCTTACCGACGGCGGTGCAGACCGAGCCGGCTTCGTCGCGAATCGCGCGCACCATGGTGACGAGCTCGTTGAACGTCTCGGCGATCTGACCGTCGACGCCGGTCAAGTCATCGCGCAGCTGGACCGAGAAATCGCCACGGCGAAACGCGCGCAACGCGGCGAGCATCTGACGAGGATCGAGGTGATCGGTCGCCGGCTTGATCGCCTTACCGTTGACGCCGTTGATCGGCTTGCGCTCACCGGCCCCGTTCCTCGTGGGTTCTTGCCCGTTCCCGTTCATTGGACCTCGGTTCTGCCGTACAGCGCCCGCGTGATGGTTTCGGCGCGAGCCGGCTTGACGATGTGATCGTCGAAGCCGGCTTGGAATGCGGTAGAGCGGTCGCTCGCCTGGCCGTATCCGGTCATCGCGATGAGGCGCAGGGCGGTGCGCGGCAAGTCGGTGCGCAGCGCCCGCGCGATCTCGTAACCGTCCATGCCGGGCAGGCCGATGTCGATCAACGCGACGTCGGGCCGGCGCGATCGGATCAGCTCGACCGCGGACGGACCGTCGTTTGCGGTCACCACGTCGTGGCCGCGCATGCGCAACAAGTCGGCGACGAGGTCTCGCAGATCGGGCGCATCGTCGACGACCACGATGCTCAGCGGCGGCTCGCCGTCGTCGAGCATGCCGGTCGTGCTGCGCCGCTTCGCGAGCTCGTCCTGAGTCGCGAGCGGCAGGCGGAGCTCGAAGCTGCTGCCGGTGCCGGGGCCCGCGCTCTCGGCGAACAGCGAGCCATGATGCAGGTCGACGAGCCGCTTCGCGAGCCCGAGGCCCAACCCGAGCCCGCCAGCACCATCGCCTCCAGCGCGTTCTTGCACGAACATGTCGAAGATCCGCGGCAACATCTCCGGCGGAATGCCGCGGCCGTTGTCGATCACGCGGATGCGTGCGAAGTCGTCCTCTTGGCCCCACGCGACGGCGATCTCGCCGCCCGGTTCGGTGTACTTGATGGCGTTCGACAGGAGATTCGTCACGACCTGGATGAGCCGCAACGGATCGCCGAACACGCTCGGTGGCGTTGCCGATCCAGCGGTGACGACGATGCGATGCCCGCGCGCGTCGGCGGCCGTGCGGACCTCGGCGATCGCTTCGTCGACGATGGTGTCGAGCGCGACGAGCTCGCGCCGTAACTCGAGTCGTCCGGTCTGAAACCGCGCGACGTCGAGCAGGTCATCGACCAGCCTGCCGATGTGATGGACCTGGCGCTGGATGATCGACCGCACGCGTGGGGTCAGCGGTTTGTCGCTGTCGAGGTCCATGATCTCGACGGCGGTCTGCAGCGGCTGCAGCGGGTTGCGCAGCTCGTGCGCGAGGATCGCGAGGAACTCGTCCTTGCGTCGATCGGTTTCGGCGAGCTGGTGCATCTGGTGGGCGAGCGCGTCGGCCTCGAACCGCCGGCGTTGCATCGTCAGCTCGCGCTCGTGCGAGCGCGCCTGTGCGATCCGCAGCTCTTCGCCCTTTTGCTGCAGCTCGAACGTTCGCTCTTGTAGCTGGACGAGCACGCTCGCTTTCGCGCGCAGGACCTCGGCACGGATCGGCTTGATCAAGAAGTCGAGCGCGCCGAGCTCGTAGCCGCGAATGACCTCGTCGTCTTCCCACGACAAGCCGGTGACAAACAAGATCGGCGTCGTCCGGTTGCGCGGGCGAGCGCGGATCAGGCGCGCCGTCTCGAACCCGTCCATCCCGGGCATCGCGACATCGAGGATGACGAGCACGAAGTCCCGCTCGAGCAGTCGACTCAAGGCTTCCAGCCCCGAACGGGCAAGCACGAGCGGCCGGCCGAGCGGCTGCAACGCCGCTTCGATCGCCACGAGGTTCGCTTCGTTGTCGTCGACGACCAAGATGTCGCGCCCGAACGTCACGGGGTCGTCAGCCGCGTCGGACGTCGGGAGTTGGTCGTCACAACTGGTACTCCTGCTACTGCCCACCAACCCGGTAGATGTTGCAGGCCATGTGCCCCACCACGGCGGTGCTCACGCCCAGTTCGCTCAGCAATTCCCGAGCCTTTCGCGACCGGGCGTCAGTCGACCCGTGCGGCAGCGCCCGGTGCGCGAATTCGCGCGCCGGCTAGCAGCTTGGAACCAAGTCGTGGCCGGCGAAGAACTCGTCGACCAACGCCTGCCATGCGCGCCCGTTCTCGGGCGGCCCGCACTTGAAGGCAGGTCTTGCCAGCTTGCCGCGCCGCCGCATCTCGGACTGCTCGTCGAAATAACGGACGGCGAGCTCGGCGGCGTACTCGCGCACCGAGTCGCCGTTGTTCGGCTGGAACGCGTAGTACGTGCCGCCGCGCACGACCGTGGCATTCGGTGCGTACGGCGATAGGCACTTCATCGTGGGATGCTTGCCGCAGCGATCGAGGATCGCGTCGTAGTCTTTCGCGAGCGTGTGGTGCGACCAATCGCCGTGGTCCTCATCGTTGAGATGAAATAGCTCGTGAACCAGCGTCTCGTGCACGCCGTCTTCGCTCGTCACCAGCGAGCCCTCGACGTTGTAGATGATCGTCCAGCTTCCCGCGTACGCACTCGGCGTGTGCTTGCCGACCGAACGCACGAACCCGAGCTCGAGCGCGTGCCAGCGATACCCCGGTGGCCCGTCGGGGAATTGCTCCGCGAAGAACGTGTCGATCTTCGCCATCGCGCTGGCGACCCACGCGAGGTGCTGGCGATAGCTGCGGATCGGCAGCTCCGGCACGAGATGGATCTTGCCGCGATAGCCGCCGTCCATGATCTCGTCCGCGCCGACGCCAGCGAGATCGCCGGTCGCGTCGTACAACGCTCGCGCGAGCGCGCTCGCTTTCGCGTCCTTGGCATAGCGCGCGGCGATCAAGCACGCGGTGTCGGTGCACGCCGCCGGCGCGCCGTCGGGGAACAACCGCTTCGCCGCCGCGTCGAACGCGATCGCGGGATCGGCGAGCGCCCGGGCGCAGGTCAACGCGACGACCGTGAACGCAGCCAGCCCGACTCGCATCGCTCGATCGTAATCGATCACCGCCGGCGCGCCAGGCTCGAGTGAGTGCGGTAGCGTCGGCGCCATGAAGATCGCCGCCATCGGACTCGGGGTCGCGCTCGCTAGTTGTGGAGCCCGCAAGGAGCCTCAGCCACGCAGCCACGCCGGATCGGGGTCCGGCGCGTCGAACGACATGGGATCGGACCGGGGCTCGGCGCGCGACGGCAGTGCCGCGCCGTCGGCGAGGTACGATCAGCTCGCGCCGGCCGACTTCAACCGCTTTGCGGTGAGGCTCGATCTGCCGGTGCTGTGGAGTGACGCGAACCACGACAAGGCGATCCAACCCGACGAGGTTTCGTCGCTGCTGTTCTATCCGCCACGCGGACCGTGGATCGACGACGGCAAGCTCACGCCCGCGTTCGACCAGGCCTACGCCGCGATCCTCGCGGCTTCGAAGGCACCGGCACCGGATGACGTGCGGCGCCGGTTGGTCGACGAGGACCTCGACGCCGGCAAGCCGACGTTGATCCACAGCGACCTGCGTTCGTTGTCCGCGGACGACAAGCAGTTCGTGACGATGATGCTCCAGATCGCGGCGTCGATCGACGCGCTCTACGACACCCAGACCGGCGCCGCCGCGCTCGCCGACAAGGTGCCGGACGAGCCCGACAGCCGCAGCTTGTTTCGGCGCAATCGCGGACCGCGGTGCGTCGGTCCGCAAAGCGCGCTCGCGCCGGAGTGCTCGGCGATCCCCGGAGCGCCGAAGCCGATCGTATCGGTCTATCCCGCCGAGATGCAGCGCGACGACAACTTCTGCAAGGCGATCGAGGGCCGGCCGGATGCCGCCAAGCTGCTCGGGCCGTTCACCGTGGTCAGCGCGGCGGCGCCGGCTGCAGCTCGTGGCGCTGCGCCCGCTCTGATAGCCGTCCCGTACTCGACCGCGTACCCCGATCGCATGACGAAGGTCTCCGACGAGCTCGTCGCGGCCGCCGGCGCGATCAAGGACCCGGCCGAGCAGCCGCTCGTGACCTACCTCCGCGCCGCCGCGGCGAGCTTCAAGTCGAACGACTGGACGCCCGCCGACGAGGCCTGGGCGAAGATGACGGTCGACAACTCGAAGTGGTACGTGCGCGCCGCCCCGGACGAGACCTACTGGGACCCGTGCAACCACAAGGCGGGCTTTCACCTGACGTTCGCGCGGATCGATGCTGGCTCGAAGCACTGGCAGAGCGTGCTGACGCCGTTGCAGCAGGAGATGGAAGCCGCGGTCGCTGCCCACGCGGGGGCGCCGTACGTCGCGCGCAAGGTGACGTTCCACCTCCCCGACTTCATCGACATCATCATCAACGCCGGCGATGATCGCCAGGGGCTCGGCGGGACCGCCGGCGAGAGCTTGCCGAACTTCGGCCCGGTCGCGAACGGCGGGCGCGGGCGGACGGTCGCGATGGTCAACCTCGACGCCGATCCGAGCGAGGCGACGACGCGCCGCGCGCAGATCGAGAGCGTGCTCGACGCGGCCTCGATGAAGCTGTACTCGGACTCGCGCGAGCCCGGGTTGCTCACGACGATCCTGCACGAGGCGACGCACAACCTCGGACCGGCGCACCAGTACAAGGTCGCGGGCAAGGACGACGAGCAGGTGTTCGGCGGTCCGGTCGCCTCGATGCTCGAGGAGCTCAAGGCCGAGACCGGGGCGCTGTACCTGGTCGAGATGCTGCGCTCCAAGAAGCTGATCAGCGACGAGCTCGCGCACCAGACGTACGTCGCGGCGTTGAACTGGGCGTTCCATCACACCGCGGAGGGCATGTACGGCGCCCACCAGTCGCCGAAGACGTATGGCCAGCTCGCCGCGATCCAGCTCGGGTTCTTGATCGACCACGGCGTCCTCGAGTGGAAGCCCGACGCCACGGCGGCGAATGGCAAGGACAAGGGCGCGTTCACGTTGCACGTCGACAAGATGCCGGCGGCGGCCGACGACATGATGAAGCTCGTCGCCGGGATCAAAGCGCGTGGCGACAAGGCCGCGGCGCTCGCGCTGATCGCGAAGTACGTCGACTCCAAGGCGATCGTACCGCACGACATGCTCGCGGAGCGCTACCTGCGGTTTCCGCGCGCGAGCTACGTCTACGCGGTCGATCTCTAGATCTCGCGCCGAAAGTAGAACTGCATCTGCGAGGCGAGATCAGGCGATGCGGCGAACACCTGGCTCGCGGCCGGCGCGGCGACCCATTGGTTCGAGGTCTGGAGCCGCATCGGGTCGTAGTCGAAGTTCGCCATCACGTGCAGGCGAATGTTCGCGCCGACGAACGTGCCGCGGACGATGCGGAGCTCGCCGCCGAACCCGAAGAAGCCTTCGGGGAACACCCGGTCGGCGTGGATCGTGCTGTCGCCGTACGGCACCGACAGTCGGGTCAGCTCGGCGCCCGCCCCGAGCTGCGCGTAGCCGCGCAGCCACGGCGTGAACTGCGTGCGCAGACCGATCGCCGTCGACAGCAGCGCCGATTCGCGATCGAGCGGAAGGTCGCTCGCTTGCCCTTTACCGATCGTGCCGTAGACATCGAGCCCGGACTCGAGGAACAGCGGGCCGCGCAGCGTGCGCTGGCCGAAGACCCCGAGACCATCCATCCGGCACTCGGTCCAGCTACCGGGATCGAATTGCTCGGTGCGGCGAAAGCCGTAGCCGCCGACCCGCGCACCGACCGCCCAGGTCGGCGTCGGTTCGGCGATCACCCCGCTCGATGTCGACATCTCCGGGTCGGCGGCGGCGGTGGTGGCGATGATGGCGGAGAACGCGACGGCGGCGATGATCGATCTCATTGCCGACCTTGCCGTTCACAGGTCGCGCCGGCCCCGCTTGTCAGCGCGCGGTCACTCGAAGTAAACCGCGCGTCACGCCGAGTGTGGTGGATCACCACGCAGCGGTGGGATTCGCGACAGGTGGAGGCGGCAACCCCGCGGCCGGCGATCCCCGCTCAGCCGATCCCGATCAGCTCGCGCGCCGCGGCGAGCAAGTTGATGTCGGTCGTGCCGGCGCCGAGCTCGAGCAGCTTCGCGTCGCGCGCGAGCTTCTCGAGGCCCAGCTCCTCCATGTAGCCGTAGCCGCCGTGGATCTGGATCGAGGTCAGCGCGGCATCGACCGCGAGCTGCGCGCACATCGCCTTCGTCGCGTTGATGAACGGTAAGTCGCGTACGCCGTGCTGCTGCATCCACGCGAGCCGAAACACGACGTTCTCGACCGTGCGCAGCTTCAAGAACAGATCGGTGATCTTGAGCTGCACCGCCTGGAACTCGCCGATCGGGCGACCGAACTGCTGGCGCTCGCGCACGTACGCCAGGCTCATGTCGTAGCAGCGCTCGATGATGCCCCACGCCATCGCGGGAACTCCCGAGCGTTCGTTGCCGAGTGAGTCCTTGGTATCGGTGCGGCCGCCTTGGCCCTTCTCCGCGCCGCCGAGCAGATGCTCCTTGCCGAGTCGGACCTCGTCGAAGAACACCTCGCTCGTCGGCGAGTCGCGCATCCCCATCTTCTTGAACGGCGGGCCGACCGTGACGCCGTTCGTGCCGCGCTCGACGATGAACGTCGCGACGCCTTGACCGGCGGGAGGCTCGCCGCGATCGATCTTCGCGTAGACCAGGAACACGTCGGCGCCCGGGCCGTTCGTGATGAACGTCTTGCTGCCGGTCAGCGCGTAGCCGTCGCCATCGGGCTTCGCGGTCGTGCGCATCGAGCCGAACGCGTCGGAGCCCGCGCCGGGCTCGGTCAAGCACCACGACCCGATCAGCTGGAGCGTCGACAGCGGCAAGCCCCAGCGCTCGATCTGATCGGCGGTGCCCTTCGACACGATCGCGCCGCCGACGAGTCCGAGCGACACGCCGAAGCCCATCGCGAACCCGGGTGACACGCGCGACAGCTCCTTGACGACGACGTACATCATCATCGGGCCACCGCCCATCGCGCTGCCCATCGCGCGCTCCGGTCGTTCGCTCGGCGCGTCGCCGGCGCGCAGCCGGTCGATGCGCTTCTTCACCGATGCACCGAGCATCGCGTCGAACCCGAACGACTTGGCGAGGTGCTTCATCAGCGCGAACGGTTGTTCGGTCCCTGCTTCGAGTGCGGGGATGTGCGGCTGCAATTGCTTTTCGCACCATTGGCGGATCACTCCGCCGACCATCTTGGTTTGCTCGTCGAGGTCGAACACGCGCGCATGGTACCGTAAACGCCATGCTCGACGACGCTACGAACGAGTGGTTACGCGCGCTGTTGGCACGCCATCACGCGATCGCCGGCACCGTCCATGTCGTGCGCGGCGAGCTGCTAGAGATCACCGGGGCGATCAACATCCCGCCGAAGGTTCGCGAGATCACCGCGAAGGTCCCATTCGGCAAGGGCATGGCCGGGCTCGCGTGGGAGCGCGATCAGCCGGTGCAGACGTGCAACCTGAAAGAAGACGCGACCGGCGACGTCAAGCCCGGCGCCAAGGCGGTCGATGCGCGCGCTGCCGTCGCGCTGCCGATCCACGACGCTGCCGGCGCGGTGCGCGCGGTCGTCGGGCTCGCGTGGATGGACGAGCGCGAGCTGCCTGCCCCCGAGGTCGCGCTGATCGCGGCCGACGCGAGCTCGTTGCCGTAGGTTTACAGCGGGTACTCGTCCGAGCAGTCGCCGATCGGGCCCGTGCCGGCGTCGGGATCGACCGGTGTGACCCAGCTCTGGCCGTTGCACTGGTACCACTGGCTGTCGGAGGCGGCTTGCACGCACGTGCGCGGCGGGACCGCCTCGCCGAGCGTCGCCGACTCGCACCAGCCGTAGCTATCGCCGCAGCCGGTCACGCCGTCGCTCGCATCCCACTCGCCGTCGGCACAGATGTACCAGTTGCCGTCCGACGCCGACTGCACGCACGTCCCGCTGTCGACATCGCGGTCGAGCGTTGATGACGAGCACGAGGCATCGCCGGTCGTGCCCGAGCCCGAGCCCGAGCCCGAGCCCGAGCCCGAGTCACACGGGCCTTCGGGCGTCGAGCCGTCGACCTCGGTCACCGTCACGATCAGGTGGTCGCTCCAACCGGCTCCGCTCACCCCGTACAACGCTTCGGCGGCGCGCGGCGACAGGTCGAGGATCGGCGAGTCCGCCGCGGCCTCGACGCAGACGTCCGGGCCGTAGTCCTGCGCCTGCACGACGACGCAGTTGCCGTTCGCTTCGACTTGCAGCTTCGCGCCGCAGCCGTAGCGCTGGCGCGACGCGGCGTACCAGTCGACGCCGTTCGCGAGCCCACCGCACGACATCTGCTGGGTGTCACTGCCGCCGCCGAACGTCGTCATCACGTAGCGGCCGTCGGACGGGATCGTCGATGACGCGACGCCGTGGCAGCCCGACAAGTAGTCGGTGGTTTGGATGCTCGCGCCGGAGCCCGCGCCGTCGCTTTCATCGGGCATGATCGTGAGGCCGCAGCCGGCGAGGATCGCGAGCGAGACGACGATGAGCTTGCGCACGCCGGCGACAAGTGCAGCGACCGTGCCGGCGCTGAGCGCGATGACGGTGCGCAGTCGTGACGGATCGGCTGGGACTGTTTCCCCAGGCTGATGACAACAGGTTTCGCCGTCGGCAACTGGCGTCGGCCAGCTCACTCGAATGACGCGCGTTTTCGTGCGCGGCTCGTGCAAACGCCTGCACATTCGCACCGCGCGAGATGCGATGATGGCTGGATGCGGGGCGCGTGGTTCGTCGTGTGTGCGGTCGCCGCGTGCGGCAACGCAGGGCACGGCGTCGCGGCCGACAGCTCGTGCGCGCCGTCGACCGTGTTCCTCGATCGCCAAGGCGGCGACTACGATCTCGGCGCGTTCGACGACGCGACGATGAACCTCAGCGTCGTGCTCGACGGCCCGCGCACGTTGCCGCCGTGGCCGTACGACGACGCGAACTGGACCGAGCTGACCGATTGCATCACGACCGGGTTCGCGCCGTTTCCGGTCACCGTGACCCAGACCGATCCCGGCGTGACGCCGCACTTCGAGATGGTGTTCTCGACTGCCTACTGGGGCGCGGGCGGACCCGCGGTCCCGACGATCATTCCGAGCAGCTGCCGCGCCGGCCATCAGATCGAGTTCGTGTTCGGCGACGCCGAGGCCTCGCCGACGAACGCGTGCGAGGCCGCGATGGGCGCGTTCGCCGAGATGGCCGCCCAGCTTTCGCCCGGCTACGACTGCCTCGACTTCACGAGCCCGGCGATGGATTGCGGTATCCGGTCGTATCTCGACGAAGACACGAACTGCGTCGATCAGTCGGGTGAACCGGCGCCGTGTCGCTGCGGCGGCACGACGCAAAATTCGGCCGAGGCGCTGCGCACCGTGTTCGGCACGTGTGCGAGCTAGCGAAGCACCTTCGCCAGCGCCGGCGCGAGATCGCCGCGCTTCACGACGTGCACCTTTTCGAGGCCGAGCCAGGTCGCCATCAACCGCAGCTCGCGCGCGAGCGCGGCGGCGACCGCCGGCTTGCCGCCGCGCGCTTCGGCGTGGCTGGCCTGGACGCGCAGCGTGCTCGCGGCGCGATCCGCTTTGAGGTCGACGCGCGCGACCATGCGATCGCCGAGCAGGAACGGCAACACGTAGTAGCCGTGGACGCGCTTGGGCTCGGGCACGTAGATCTCGAGCCGGAACTTCATCCCGAACAGCCGCTCGGTGCGATCGCGATGCCAGACCAGCGCGTCGAACGGCGAGAGCAGCGCCGCCCGGTCGCTCGCACGCGGCGGCGACGCGTCGCGATGCAAGTACGCAGGTTTCGCCCAGCCCTCGACGTCGACCTGCTCGAGCACGCCTGCGGCGACGAGCTCGGCGATCGCGGCGCGTGAAGGTGCGGGCTTGAGCCTGTAGTAGTCGCGGAGGTCCGCTTCGCTCGCGATGCCGAGCGCGCGCCCGGAGATCGCGATCAGCTCGCGATGGGCGTCGGCGATCGACGGGGTCGGCGCGGTCAGGGCCGCGCGCGGCAACACGCGTTCCGGCAGATCGTAGAGCCGCTCGAAGCCGCGGCGCGCCGCGGTCGTGACTTGGCCGCTCCAGAACAGCCACTCGAGCGCGCGCTTCGCGTCGGACCGTTCCCACCAGCCGCCGCGGCGCTTCGACCGCGCCGGCTTGCGCTCCGCGACGATGTCTTCGACGTCGCCCGCGCCGATCGGCCCGCGCTCGCCCACGATCGCGAGTACCGCCCCGACGAAGTCGCGCTGCTTCGCCATCCGGCGAATGTGGCCCCACGCGGTTCGCGACGCGCCGGCCATCCGCCAGCGAAACAGGCGATGCATCGCGACCGGCAACAACGACGCCTCGTGGCCCCAGTACTCGAACAGCGCGCGAGTCTCGGTGTAGGCGAGCGCTTCGAGGTCGGCGACGTCGTACGCGCCGAGTCGGCTGAACACCGGCAAGAAATGCGAGCGGACGAGCACGTTGACCGAGTCGATCTGGATGACGCCGAGCTGATCCGCGAGCGCGCGGATCGCCGCTCGGTCCACGATGCGCGGGCGGGGACCGAAGCCCTGAGCCGCGATCGCGATCCGGCGCGCATCCTCGGCCGACAGCTCGAACCCGGCCACGTCAGCTCGCTTGCTTCTCGAGCATGAGAATCTCGGCCTTCGTGAGCGGGAACTCGATCCCGTGCGCACGAAATGCTCGATCGATCGCGAACCGGAGCTTGCTCGACACCGTCGCTTCGTCGCGCGCTTCGGCGATCCACACGACGAGCGCGAGCTCGATCGCGGAATCGCCGAACCCCTGATGGCGAACCTCGGCGGCGGGCTCGTGGATCACGCCGGGCTCGGCGGCCGCGACATCGCTCAACACCCCGCTCACTTCGTCGAGATCGGCGTCGTAGCCGACCGGCACCGAGATCCAGATCCGCTGCGACGACGTCGGCACGGTGTGGTTGATCACCGTCGCCGAGATCAGATTCGCGTTCGGCACGATGACGGTGACGCCGTCGCGCGACAGCACGCGGGTCGCGCGCAAGCCGATGTCTTCGACCGTGCCGAGCACGCCGCCGACGTTGATGAAGTCGCCCGAGCGCACCGGGCGTTCGATCAGCAGCAACAGGCCGGAGATGAAGTTCTCGGCGAGCTTCTGCAAGCCGAAGCCGATGCCGACGAGCAACACCGCGCCGCCCGCCATGATCGCACTGGTGTCGACGCCCATCGTCCCGAGCGCGACGAACGCGCCGATCGTGACGATCACGTAGCGCGTGATCTTGCCCACCGCGTGGCGCATCCCGCGATCGAGCCCGCGCGCATCGAGCACGCGTTCGACGCTCCGGCCGATGACGGCCGCGGCGATCCGCGCGACCACGACGATCGCGACCGCGGCGACGACGGTGAGCGTCGTCACCGGCGTGCCCCCTAGCACGAGGAACGGCGTCCGGAGGTACTGGAGAATCGTGTCGAGCATGGCGAGCCGACGGTACTGCGCGTCCGACGTCTCGTGGTAGTACGCGGACCATGACTCGACCGACTTCGCTCGTGTTCGCCCTGCTCGTCGCCACGTCCGCGGGCACGGTCGCCGCCGCGCCGAACAAGGGGCTCACGATCGAGGACATGCTCGCGATGCAGCGGGTGAGCTATCCCGCGGTGTCGCCGGACGCCAGGCGCGTCGTGTTCGTGGTGCGGGACACCGACTACGATGCCAACCGGGGGCGGAGTCACCTGTGGCTCGCGGCCAGCGACGGCAGCTCGATCCTGAAGCTGACCGACAACCCCGAGAACGACAGCGACCCGACGTGGTCGCGCGATGGCCGGTGGATCTACTTCATGTCGTGGCGCAGCGGCTCGGGCCAGGTGTGGCGGATCTCGCCTGATGGCGGCGAGGCCGAGCAGGTCACGAAGCTCCCGATCGACATCAACGGCTTCAAGCTCGTCGGCGACGGCAAGCGGCTGATCCTCGCGGCCGACGTCTGGCCCGAGGCGAGGTCGCTCGCGGAGTCGGTCAAGCGCGACGAGGCTCGCGCGAAGTCGAAGGTCAAGGCCCAGATCTACGACCACCTGTTGTTCCGCCACTGGGATCAGTGGGAAGACGGCAAGTTCTCTCACCTGTTCGCGTGGTCGGACGCGACGCCCGCCGAGGCGCGCGACCTGACGCCGGGCATGCTCACCGACACGCCCGAGCATCCGTTCGGCGGGATGGAAGAGATCGACGTCTCGCCCGATGGCACGAAGGTCGCGTATGTCGCGCGCGTCGTCAGCCGGGACCTGGCGTGGCAGACCAACACCGACGTGTTCTTGACCTCGACCGACGGCCGCAGCAGGCCGGTCGACCTGACCGTGGACAACAAGGCGTACGACTTCGAGCCGGCGTTCTCGCCGGACGGACGCTCGCTCGCGCTGCGCCGGATGATGCGGCCCGGGTTCGAGTCCGATCGCACGCGCATCGCGGTGATCGATCTCGCGACGCGCAAGGAGCGCATCGTGACCGAAGCGTGGGATCGCTCGCCGAGCTCGCTGACGTGGAGCAACGACGGCCGGACGATCTACACGTCGGCGGATAACTTCGGCAACGAGGCGCTGTTCGCGGTCGATCTGGCGTCGGGTGCGGCGAAGCTGCTCGTCGAGAAAGGCACGAACAACTCGCCGCGCATCGCGGGCGATCGCCTCGTGTTCTCGCGCGACACGCTGCGCATGCCGGCCGAGCTGTTCAGCGTCAAGCTCGACGGCAGCGATCTGCGCCAGCTCACGCACCTCAACGACGCGCGGGTCAAGGCGATCGCGTGGGGCGACTACGAGCAGTTTTCGTTCAAGGGCGCGAAGGGCGACACGGTCTATGGCTACGTGATGAAGCCGGCGAACTTCACCGGCCGCAAGGTGCCGGTCGCGTTCCTCATCCATGGCGGGCCGCAGGGCAGCTTCGGCGATCACTTTCACTATCGCTGGAACCCCGAGGTGTTCGCCGGCCACGGCTACGGCGCGGTGTTCATCGACTTCCACGGCTCGACCGGGTATGGCCAGGCGTTCACGGATGCGATCCGCAACGACTGGGGTGGGGCGCCGTACGACGATCTGATGATCGGGCTCGACGCCGCGCTCGCGAAGTACCCGTGGCTCGATGGCTCGCGCGCCGCGGCGCTCGGCGCGTCGTTCGGCGGCTACATGATCAACTACATCAACGGCAAGACCGATCGATTCAAGGCGCTGGTCGTCCACGACGGCAACCTCGACGAACGGATGGCGTACTTCGAGACCGAGGAGCTGTGGTTTCCCGAGTGGGAGCATGGCGGCACGCCGTGGGACAAGCCCGAAGGCTTCACGAAGCACAGCCCGATCGAGCTCGTGAAGAACTGGAAGACCCCGACGCTCGTGATCCACGGCGGGCTCGATTACCGGATCGCCGACTCGCAAGGCATGGCGACGTTCACCGCGTTGCAACGCAAGGGCATCCCGAGCCGGTTCATCCACTTCCCCGACGAGAACCATTGGGTCCGGAAGCCGCAGAACTCCAAGCTCTGGCACGACGAAGTGTTCGCGTGGATCGATCGATGGACCGGCACCAAGCGATGAGCCATCTCGACGAACCGGCGTTCGAACGCGCGATCGCGAGCTGCGCGAAGTGCCACGGCACGACGTTCGATGTAGCGACGTACGTCGATCGCCATCTCCCGGTGATGCTCGGCGAGCGCAACAACGACGGCCGCTGGGCCCACGATGGCGAGAAGCTGATCGATGGCGTCTATCGCATCACGTGTGTCGCGTGTGGCGCCACCGCGTACGACTCGCCGGATTGCCCGCGTTGCCACCGCGCCGGCGCGCTCGCCGAGGCGCTCGACACCGAGTCGCGGCTCGTCGTGCCGAAGCGCTGCCCGACGTGCAAGGGCACCGAGGTCGGGGTCGTCGGCTTCGCACCCGCGACGGTACGCACCGGCGCGGGCAAACCCTCGCCGTCGCCGAACGCGTTGCTCGGCGAGGTCGGATTTCACGTCATCGCGATCGCGTGCGACAGCTGCGACTGGGCGATCGTCGCCGATGGTTGCCCGTTGTGCGGCAAGGCGCCGCCGCTCCGCCCGCGACCGTAGCTCTACTGCTTTCCGCCGGCCGTCGAGTACAGCGCCGGTGTCGGCTGCGGCGCGCTGTCGGCGCGCGCGAACGCCTCGGCGTCCGACGGAAACGTCCCGCCGCGCACTTCGGTCACGTACTGGCCGACCGCGTCCTTGATCGTCGTGCCGAGCGTCGCGAACCGGCGCACGAACCGCGGCTTGAACGCTTCGTTCATGCCGAGCATGTCGTACGACACGAGCACCTGGCCGTCGCACGCCGCGCCCGCGCCGATGCCGATCGTCGGCACCGACACCGACTCGGTGATCTCGCGCGCGATGTCACTCGGGATCGCCTCGAGCACGATCGCGTAGGCGCCGGCCGCTTCGAGCGCGAGCGCATCCGCGATCAGCCGCTGCCGTCCGCCCGCTTCACGGCCCTGGACCTTGAAGCCGCCGAGCTGATGCACCGACTGCGGGGTCAGGCCGATGTGGCCCATCACCGGGATGCCGGCCGCGACGAGCCGGGCCACGAGCTCGGCGTGAACCGCGCCGCCCTCGAGCTTGACCGAGTGGCAGCCGCCTTCCTTGATCAGCTTGCCGGCGTTCGCGATGCCTTGCTCGATCGACGTCTGATACGTCATGAACGGCATGTCGCCGACGACGTGTGCCCGGGTCGTGCCGCGCACCACCGCGCGACAGTGATAGGCCATCTCGTCGAGCGTGACCGGCAACGTGGTGTCGTGGCCTTGCACGACCATGCCGAGCGAATCGCCGACGAGCAGGACGTCGGCTCCGGCCTCGTCGAACAGCCGCGCGAACGTCGCGTCGTACGCGGTCAGGACGGCGATCTTCTCGCCGCGCTCTTTCATCTGCCGGATGGTGGTGATGGTGACGCGTTGCGCCTTCATTCCGCCCTTCCTTTCATTGTCAGTGATTCGGCTTCTCGGTCGCGCGCCGGACCATCCGGCTACACGCTTCGATCGATCACGTAGCCCGACCGTACCACGAGGTGACGCCACCGGCGCAAGGCGTGAAACTGGTGGGAATCGTTCAGATCCGAGCGGTGGTACGCTGGCGCGATGGCCCTCACCCAGCGCGAGCTCGAGCAGCTCGAGTGGAAGCTGAAGAAGCGCGGGTTTCGCCGCGACGACGTCCTGCTCCACGAGTGCGAGAGCTGCAAGGAGAAGGCGGTCGCGACCTACGTGATCGCGGGCAAGAGCGGCGGGCGCGATATCTCGCTGTGTCTGGAGTGCGGCGTGGCGCGGTCGTGGCGCAGCGCCGCCGGCTTGGAATCGCGCGTCGAAGAAGACGGCTTCGATCTCGGCGCGTTCTTGCGATGAGCCCGGCGACCGATCCGCTCAGGGCGAAGCTGTCGGCGCTGCGCACGACGACCTCGCTCGCCGAGGTTCGCGCGGCGATGACCGCGATGAACGGCATCGTCGTCGCCGCGGCGGCCAAGCGGATCGCGGCCGATGGTCCATTCGCCGCGCTCGCCGAGGAGCTGCCCGCGGCGTTCGAGCGGTTGCTCGACAAGCCGGTCAAGCGCGATCCGACCTGCGCCGGCAAGATCGCGATCGCGCGCACGCTGTACGATCTCGAGCGCTGGGATCCGCTGTTCGCGGTCGGCGCGCGCTACGTCCAGCTCGAGCCGGCGTACGGCAAGCCGGTCGACACCGCGGGCGAGCTGCGCGCGATCTGCGGGTTCGCACACGCGCACTTCGCACGACCGAACGCGCTCGACGTGCTCGCCGAGCTGCTCGCCGACTCCGAGCTGCAGACGCGAACCGCCGCCGCCCGCGCGCTCGGTGACACGGGCCGTGATGGCGCAGCGGCACTGCTCCGCTTCAAGCTGTTGACCGGCGATCTCGACCCCGAGGTGCTCGCCGCGTGTTGCGAGTCAGTGCTGTCGATCCAGCAAGCCGATGCGATCGAGCTCGTCGCGCGCATGCTCGAGCGCGCGGATCAGCGCGCCGAGGTGTGCGCGGTCGCGCTCGGGGCTTCGCGGCTCGCCGCGGCGGTCGCGCCGCTCGTCGCGTATTGCGACAGTGTGTTGCCCGAGACGCGTCGGCGGGTTGCATATCTCGCGCTCGCGCTGACGCGCGCGGAACCAGCGACCGCGCGGCTGTGCGACGTGATCGCGACCGGCGCCGACGCCGATGCGCTCGCGGCCGCGGGCGCGCTGTCGACGTTTCGCGACATCCCGGCGGTGTGCGAGCAAGTACGCACCGCGGCGCGCAAGCAGCCGGCGAAGCTCCGCGCGAAGCTCGACGCGTTGATGGCCGGCGGTTAGTCACGCAACGCGCGGCGGCTGCGATAGCATGGACTCATGTGGGCACGTGGCGTCGTCCTCTGCGTGGTCGGCTGCGGGTTCACCGCGCCAGACTCACCGAACGGCGTCGTCGATGCCCCGGTCGTCGACAGTCCCGGCGAGTCGGTCGACGCGCCGCCGGATGGCCCACCGATCGCGATCGAGTTCGTCCAGGGCGATGGCACGGTCACGGGCGACGCGTCGGCGATCGACCTCGACTATCCGATGCCGCAAGTCGCCGGCGATCTCGACCTGATCGCGGTGAACTGGGCGCACGCCGGGACGAGCGTCGGCACCGTGACCGACACCGCCGGCAACACGTTCACGCTCGTCGGGTCGAAGGTCGTGCAGGGCGACGAGACACTGGCGCTCTACTACGCGACGAAGATCGCGGCCGGCGCCGACAAGGTGACGGTGACGTTCAGCGGTGGCAACGGTGGCGCGCCCGAGCTCAAGGTCGCCGAGTATTCGGGAATCGACAGCGCGAATCCGATCGATGTCGTTGCCGCGAGCTCCGCGCCCAACGGGACCACCGCCGACAGCGGGCCGCTGACCACGACGCACTGGCACGACGTCCTGATCGCGGCGGTCAGCTGCCAGAGCAGCGTCGCCGGTCACGACGCCGCCTACACGGAAGACGAATTGGTCGCCGGTGACATTCTCGAGCGCCGCGAGGTCACCGCGCTCGGCACGTATCACGCGACCGCGCCGCTCGCGGGGAACTTCTTCTGGCTGGCCGAGCTCATCGCGTTTCGCGCGGCGCAGTGACATTGGAGGGTGAAGCGCCTCTCCCTCCTGGCGGTCAGCCTGGCGTCGCGGCGCGCACGGCGGCGACGATGTCACGCGGCTCCGGAAAACGCCCGCCGGTCTTCTCCGCCACCTTGACGCCATCGACCCACACGCTGAGCTCGCCCGAGCTCCCCACTTCGATCTGCGCGTCGAGCCCGAGCTCCTTCTTGATATGCGCTGCCGCCCGGGCAGCGTGTGGCTTGTAGCCTCAGGAATTGCAGTAGCGGATCTTGATCGTCATCTCGATAACTGTAGCAGGCTCGAACCGATCACGGGCTGCAGTCTTGCGGACAGGCGGCCCCTAGGACGTGAGGTTCGACGGGATCATCCGCTCGATCGCGGCGAGCGGCAGCGCGAATCGGCGCGCGTAATCAGCGATCTGATCGCGGCCCAGCCGGCCGATCGCGAAGTACTTCGAGCCGGGGTGCGCGAAGTAGATGCCGGACACCGACGCCGTCGGATACATCGCGAAGCTCTCGGTCAACGCGACACCATGGTGCGCGGCGTGGCCCAGCAGCTCGAACAGGAGCTGCTTCGGCGTGTGATCCGGGCACGCGGGATAGCCGAACGCCGGGCGAATGCCGCGATACGCCTCCGCGAGGATCTGCTCGCGGCTCAACGCCTCGCCGGGATACCACTCGTCGCGCACGCGGTGGTGCAAGTACTCGGCGGCGGCTTCGGCGAGCCGATCGGCGAGGGCCTTGACGATGATCGCGGAGTAGTCGTCGTTCGCGCGCTCGTACGCGCCGGCGAGCTCGTCGGTGCCGATGCCCGCGGTGACGATGAACCCGCCGAGGTGGTCGCGCGGCACGCCGTTCGCGAGCGGAGCGATAAAATCTGCGAGCGATAGGCAGACCTCTTTGTCTTCTTGCTGGCGCAACATCGGGAACCGCGCGACCTGCACTGCGCCATCGGGCGAATACACCGCGATGTCATCTCCGTTCGACGCCGCCGGGAAATAGCCGTAGGTCGCGCGCGCCTGTAGCGATTGGTTCGCGAGGATCTTGCCGAGCATGTCCTGCGCGTCGGCGAACAGCTTGCGCGCGGCCTCGCCCTTTTTCGGATCGTCGAGGATCGCGGGATAGCGGCCGGACAGCTCCCACGTGTGGAAGAACGGCGACCAGTCGATCCAGGTCGCGAGCTCGGCGACATCGAGCGTGAGGTCGCGGACGCCGGTGAACGGCGGCGTCGGGAGCGACTCGAAGTCGAGCTGCAAGCGGCGCGCGCGTGCATCCGCGAACGACAACAGCGGGCGCTTCTGCTGTTGCACGAACGCCGCGCGCATCTGTACCTGCTTCGCCTCGACCTCGGCGAGGTAGGTCGCGCGGTCACTGCCGAGCAGCTTGCCGAGCACGCCGACCGCGAGCGATGCGTCGGGCACGTGGACCGTCGCGCCGTGATAAGCGGGCGCGATCTTCACCGCGGTGTGCTTGCCGCTCGTGGTCGCGCCGCCGATCAGCAGCGGCGTCTTCAGTCCGCGCCGCGTCATCTCGTTCGCGACGTTGATCATCTCGTCGAGCGACGGCGTGATCAGACCCGACAAGCCGATCAGATCCGCGCCGAGCTCGGCCGCGGTGTCGAGGATCTTGTGGCCCGGCACCATCACGCCGAGATCGGTGACCTCGTAGCCGTTGCAGCGTAGCACGACGCCGACGATGTTCTTGCCGATGTCGTGAACATCGCCCTTGACCGTCGCGATCACGAGCTTGCCCTTCGACGACTTGTCGCCGGTGCGCGCCTTCTCCGCGTCCATCAGCGGCTCGAGGATCGCGACCGCCTTCTTCATGACGCGCGCTGACTTCACGACCTGCGGTAAGAACATCTTGCCGGAGCCGAACAGCTCGCCGACGACGTTCATCCCGTCCATCAACGGCTGCTCGATGATGTCGAGTGGCTTCGCGTAGACGGTCAGCGCCTCGGCGATGTCGACGTCGATGAAGTCGGTGATGCCGTTGACCAGCGCGTGCGCGAGCCGAGCCGCGAGCGGCGCTTGTCGCCATACGAGCTCGTCTTCCTTTTTCTCGGTCGCGCCCGCGAACCCCGCGGCGAGCGAGAGCATCCGCTCGGTCGCGTTCGGGCTGCGGTTCAGCACAAGGTCTTCGACCGCCTCGCGCAGCGTCGGATCGAGCTGCTCGTAGACCGCGAGCTGACCGGCATTGACGATCGCCATGTCGAGGCCGGCCTGGATCGCGTGGTAGAGGAACACCGCGTGCATCGCTTCGCGCACGCGCGGCGACGTGCGGAACGCGAACGACAGGTTCGAGACGCCGCCGGAGATCTTCACGCCGGGCAGCGCCGCTTTGATCGCGCGGATCGAGGCGATGAAGCTGACCGCGTACGAGTCGTGCTCCTCGATGCCGGTGCCGATCGTGAGGATGTTCGGATCGAAGATGATGTCCTCGGCGGGGAACCCGACGGTCTCGGTCAACAGCTTGTAGGCGCGCTTCGCGATCACGAGGCGATGTTCGACCGTCGTGGCCTGGCCGGTCTCGTCGAACGCCATCACGACGACCGCCGCGCCGAAGCTGCGCACGATCCGCGCCTGGCGCAAGAACTCGGCTTCGCCTTCCTTGAGCGAGATCGAGTTGACGACGCCCTTGCCCTGCAAGCACGCGAGCCCGGCTTCGATCACGCTGAACTTCGACGAGTCGATCATCACCGGCAGCCGGGCGATGTCCGGCTCCGACGCGATCAAGTTCAGGAATCGCTTCATCGCGGCGACGCCGTCGAGCATGCCTTCGTCCATGCAGACGTCGAGGATGTTCGCGCCGCCCTCGACTTGCTGGCGCGCGACCGCGACCGCCTCGTCGAACTTGTCGTCCTTGATCAGCCGGCGAAATGCGGCCGAGCCGGTGACGTTCGTGCGCTCGCCGATGATGATGAAGTTGGACTCCGGAGTGATCGTGAGCGGCTCGAGCCCGCTCATCCGGGTGAACCGCGGTGGCTTCGCTGGCTTGCGCGGCGCGACGCCGTCGACCGCGGCGCGGATCGCTTTGATGTGCTCGGGCCGCGTGCCGCAGCAGCCGCCGACGAAGTTGAGCAGGCCTTCGCGCGCGAACGCGCCGAGCACCTTTGCCATGTGCTCGGGCGTGTCGTCGTAACCGCCGAACTCGTTCGGCAGGCCCGCGTTCGGATAACACGCGGTCGGCAGGCCCGCGATCCGCGACATCTCGGCGACGTGCGGCCGCATATCGTCGGCGCCGAGCGCGCAGTTGATGCTGACCGCGAGCAGCTTCGCGTGGCTGATCGAGTTGTAGAACGCCTCGATCGTCTGACCCGACAGCGTGCGGCCCGAGCGATCCGGGATCGTCACCGACGCGATCACCGGCACGC
The DNA here is from genome assembly GCA_963848295.1 of uncultured delta proteobacterium. GTDB lineage: Bacteria > Myxococcota_A > Polyangia > Haliangiales > Haliangiaceae > JABFXX01. Next base: position 4,469,620 of record CAWKDB010000010.1, read on the forward strand.
GCCGCACGCCGCGCGCGAACAGCTGCTCGATCGCGTACAGCGCCGCCTTGCAGTTCAGCGTGTCGATGTGGGTCTCGGTCAGGATCAGATCGACGCCGCCCTCGATCAGCGCCTCGGCTTGCTCGCCGAACATCGCGGCGAGCTCGTGAAACGTCACCGCGCGCGCGCCAGGGTCGTTGACATCGGGCGACAGCGACGCGGACTTCGTCGTCGGGCCGATCGAGCCCGCGACCCAACGCGGCCGGCCATCTTCGCGCTCGGCGCGGTCGCACGCCCGGCGCGCGATGTGCGCGGCGGCGAGGTTGATCTCTCGCACCTTGCCGGCGAGCCCGAAGTCGGCGAGCGCGACCGAGGTCGCGGTGAACGTATCGGTCTCGATGATGTCGGTGCCGGCGCGCAGGAACGCGAGGTGGATGTCCTCGATGATCTCCGGCCGGCTCAGCACGAGCGCATCGCCGCAGCCCTTGATCGAGTCGGGGTGGTCCTTGAAGTAGTCGCCGCGCCACGCCGCTTCGTCCGCGAGCCCGGCGGCCTGGATCATCGTGCCCATCGCGCCATCGAGCACGGCGATCCGTCGCTGCAACAGCTCGGTGAGGCGATCCGCGGACATCAGGCGTACTTACCACGCCGTTATCGCGGACACACGTCTAGTGCTACGGGCCTACTCGATGATCGAGATCAGCGAGTTGACGCCGGCGCCGGCGAACGAGATGCCCTGGTTCGTATCGGGGTCGGTGAACGTCGCGAACGGCTGGCCGACGCCGGTCGTCGGATCGATCTTGACGACGTGACCGGTCCCGTCGTGGGTGAAGCCGATGACGCCACCCGCGGCGAACGACGTGCCGAACAGCTTCGGGTAGCCGGTCGCGCCGACCATCGTGACGCCGCCGGTCGCGAGGTCGACCTTGACCAGCACGTTGCTGTTTTGCGTGCCTTGGCCGCTGCCGTCGTTGAGGTTGTACGCGGTGCCGAAGATCGTGCCGTCGTCGATCGCGACGAGGTCGCCGGTCAGCGCCATGTTGTTCTGCATCTTGACCGGCGTCATCACGGTCGGCGGCGAGGTCGACACGTCGATCTGGCACAGCGACCCCATGAAGTCACCGGTCCAGATCTGACCGCTCGGCGTCGTGGTGAGCGCGACCGCCTGAGTGCCGCATGCCGTGACGCTACCGATCGAGGTGACGTGACCGTCGGTCGCCGACGCGGTGTACAGCCCCTGCTCCGAGATCACGTAGATCGTGTTGTCCGGTGCGACCGCCAGATCGGTGATCGCGTAGCCACCGGGCGTGTTGAACTTGCCGACCGTCGTCAGCGTCTTCGCCTCGAGATCGACGACGTAGAGCGTGTCGTCGCTGTGCGCGTAGACCGAGTAGCAATTTGCGAGCCCGCCGCAGCCATTCTGGCCGCTGTCTCCGGTGTTACCCGGGGCATCGACGTTGTCGCTACCGCCGCCTCCGCGGCCACCCGGTCCGCACGCCGCCGCCGCTAACAAGAGCAGGATGATCGCGCGTTGGTCCCTCATCGCCGGCGGACGATACTCCGTTCGCGTTCGCTCGGGCGCTGGCAACGGCTGACAGGTGTAGGATGCGCACGATGCGAACCGCAGCGCCGCCCTACGATTCGATCCTCGACGCTACCGGCTTCACGCCGATGGTGAAGCTCTCGCGGATCGGCCGCGATCTGCCCGGCGAGCTGCTCGGTAAATGCGAGTTTATGAATCCGGGTGGCTCGGTCAAGGACCGGATCGGCGTGCGCATGTTGCTCGACGCCGAGCGCAGCGGGCAGATCAAGCCCGGCGACACGCTGATCGAGCCGACGTCGGGTAACACCGGGATAGGCCTGGCGATCACGGCGGCGGTGCGCGGCTACCGCGTGATCATCACGATGCCCGAGAAGATGTCGCAGGAGAAACAGGTCGTGCTCGAGGCGCTCGGTGCCGAGATCATTCGCACCCCGACCGAGGCAGCTTGGGACTCTCCGGAGAGCCACATCGGTGTGGCGCGCCGGCTGCGCGAGATCATCCCGAACGCGCACATCCTGGACCAGTACGCGAACCCGTCGAATCCGGCGGCGCACGAAGAGGGCACCGGCCGCGAGATCATCGATCAGTGCGGCGGCAAGCTCGACGCGGTCGTCATGACCGCGGGCACGGGCGGGACGATCAGCGGCGTCGCGAGGGTCGTCAAGCGCGAGGTCCCGGGGTGCAAGATCATCGGCGTCGATCCCGAGGGCTCGATCCTCGCGGGGCCGGGCGAGATCAAGAGCTACAAGGTCGAGGGCATCGGCTACGACTTCATCCCGGACGTGCTCGATCGCCGGCTCGTCGATCGCTGGATCAAGACCAACGATCGCGACTCGTTCTTGACCGCGCGCCAGCTCGTGCGCCAGGAGGGCCTGCTGATCGGCGGCTCGTCGGGCGCGGCGGTGTGGGCGGCGATGCAGGTGTCGCGCGATCTCGGCGCCGGCAAGCGGGTCGTCGTGATCTTGCCCGACTCGATTCGCAACTACCTGTCGAAGTTTGCCGACGACAAGTGGATGCGCCAGCAAGGGTTCTTCAAGGCGGATTGGGAGGTCGGCACGGTCGGCGACGTGATCCGCGCGCTCGGCCGGCGCGAGGTGTTCTCGCTCGATCTCAACGACAAGGTCGGCCGCGCGACCGACTTGTTCAAGAGCCACGGCATCTCGCAGTTGCCGGTGGTCGACGGCGGCAAGCTCGTCGGCATCCTGACCGAGAGCGACCTGCTGCACCAGCTGATGTCGGGCCGGGTCGACAAGTCGACGCTCGTCGCCGAGGTGATGGAGCGCAAGGTCGCCACGGTGTCGATGCACGCGGGCTCGGGCGAGCTGCCGCGGATCTTCGAGCGCGGCGAGGTCGCGATCGTCGTCGACGAAGCGCGGGCGGTGCTCGGCATCGTCACGAAGATGGATCTGATCGAGGTGCTCGCGGCGCGCAAGAACCCGATGCCCGGGTAGCGAAGGGCCGCCCCGCGGGCGGACCTCCTGCGAATCCCGCCGATTTCGGACATGGTTGACCGACCATCGTCGTCGACATAAGGTGCCAGCGTGAAGCTCGCGACCCTGCGCGATGGCACCCGAGATGGCCGCTTGCTCGTCGTTCGCAAGGATGGCCAAGCCGGGGCGCCGTCGCCGGACGCGTGGCCGACGCTGCAGCGCGCACTCGACGATTGGGACGCCGCCGAGCCGCAGCTGCGCGCGATCGCCCGACAGCTCGATCGCGACGGGCTCGCTGGAATGCCGATCGACGCGACGCGGCTCGCCGCGCCTTTGCCGCGCGCGTACGAGTGGGTCGATGGCTCGGCGTTTCTCAACCACGTGATCCTCGTGCGCAAGGCGCGCAATGCCGAGCCGCCGCCGACGTTGCAGACCGATCCGCTGATCTACCAAGGCGGCTCGGGCGACATGCTCGGCCCGCGCGATGCGATCGAGCTGCGCGATCCGGCGTGGGGCCTCGACTTCGAGGCCGAGGTCGTCGTCGTGCTCGGCGATACGCCCCTGGGCACGACCGCGGCGGACGCGGGGCGCTACGTCCGGCTCGTGATGCTCGTCAACGACATCACGTTGCGCTCGCTCGTGCCCGACGAGCTCGCGAAGAGCTTCGGGTTCTTTCAGAGCAAGCCGGCGAGCGCGTTCTCGCCGTTCGCGATCACGCCGGACGAGCTCGGCGCCGCGTGGCAGAACGGGCGCGCGCATATTCGCGTCCAGTCGACGTACAACGGCAAGCTCGTCGGCGACTGCGACGCCGGGCCGGAGATGCACTTCTCGTTCTTCGAGCTGATCGCGCACATCGCGAAGACGCGGCGGTTCACCGCCGGCACGATCCTCGGCAGCGGCACGGTGTCGAATGCGGATCGCGCGCGCGGCATCTCGTGTCTCGCCGAAGCGCGGATGATCGAGACGATCGAGCACGGCAAGCCGAAGACCCCGTTCATGGCGGTCGGCGATCGCATCGAGATCGAAGCGGTCGCGAACGGGGTCAGCCTGTTCGGCCGGATCGATCAACGGGTCGTAGGTGCGACGTGAAGCTGGTGTTGCATAGCTACTGGCGCAGCTCGGCGAGTCAGCGCGTGCGGATCGGGCTCGGGCTCAAAGGTCTCGCCTACGATTACGTCGCGGTCCACATCGTCCATCGCCAGCAGTTTGCCGATGCATACACCGCGCGCAACCCGATGGCGCAGGTCCCGACGCTCGAGGTCACCGAGGATGACGGCACGGTGCATGCGCTCGTCCAGTCGCTGCCGATCCTCGAGTTTCTCGACGAGCGGTTCCCGCAATCGCCGCTGTTGCCGGCCGATCGCTTCGCGCGCGCGCGGGCTCGCGCGCTCGCCGAGCTGATCAACTCCGGCATCCAGCCGATGCAGAATCTCTCGACCACGAAGCGGATCAAAGAGCTCGGCGCCGACGATCAAGCGTGGGTCCGTCCGTTCATCGCGAGCGGTCTCGCCGCGTATCAACGGCTCGCTGCGGATTCGGCCGGCGCGTTCAGCGTCGGAGACTCGCCGACGATCGCCGACTGCTGCCTCGTGCCGCAGCTCGCATCGGCGCGACGGTTCGCCGTCTCGCTCGAGCCGTTCGCGGCGCTCACCGCGATCGAAGCACGTTGCCTCGCGCTGCCGGCATTCGCCGCGGCGCAACCGGACCGCCAACCCGACGCGCAGAAGTAGAGAACCACTATGGCCAAGCCGTCATCGCTCGGAATCAAGCGTCTGGAGGGCATCCACTACTACGTTCGCAATCTCGAGCGGTCGCGAAAGTTCTATACGGGCATGCTCGACTTCGCCGAGAGCTGGCGCAGCTCGCCCGAGACCGACGAGGCGGGCCGCCAGCAATCCGCGTGCTTCGAAGCGGGCAACGTCAAGATCGTGTGCAGCCAGCCGGCGGGCGAGGGCGGTCGCGCCGCGCGCTTCCTGTCGAAACATCCGGACGGCGTCGGCACGCTGATCTTCGAAGTCGAAGACGTCGACCGCACGTTCAAGCTCCTCGAAGAGCGCGGTGGCACGCCGATCGATGACATCGTCGTGTCCAAGTCCGATACCGGCACGCTGAAGATGTTCTCGATCGCGACGCCGTTCGGCGATTGCACGTTCCGGTTCCGCCAGCACATCGGCACGCCGCCGCTGTTCCCCGGGGCGGTGCCGCACCAGGGCGGCGGCCGCAACCGCTTCGGCTTCGGGGAGATCGATCACATCACGGCGAACTTCCAGACCATGAAGCCGATGCTGCTGTGGATGGAGCACGTGATGGCGTTCGAGCAGATGTGGGAAGTGAAGTTCCACACGCAGGACGTCGATCCGACGAAGAAGACCGGCTCGGGCCTCAAGTCGATCGTCGTCTGGGATCCGATCTCCGGCGTGAAGTTCGCGAACAACGAGCCCCAGCGGCCGTTCTTCAAGAGCTCGCAGATCAACATCTTCAACGAGGAGCTGCGAGGCGACGGCGTGCAACACGTCGCGATGACCGTGCGCGACATCCTCGGCGCCGTGCGCGACCTGCGCGCCAACGGGGTCAGCTTCATGCCGACGCCGGGCACGTACTACGACATGCTGCCCGAGCGGATCGCGAAGAGCGGTGTAGACACGATCGACGAGAACATCGACGAGCTGCGCGAGCTCGAGGTGTTGATCGACGGCGATCACCATCACGAGTACATGCTGCAGATCTTCTTGAAGGAGTCGTCGGGCCTGTACAACGATCCCTCGGCCGGCCCGTTCTTCTACGAGATCATCCAGCGCAAGGGCGGCGAGAGCTTCGGCGCCGGCAATTTCCGCGCGCTGTTCGAGAGCATCGAGCGCGATCAGCGCGAGCGCGGGCTGGTGTGAGCTACCAGAGCGGGTTCGGCAACGAGCACGCGACCGAGGCGATCGCGGGTGCGTTACCGGTCGGGAGAAACTCGCCGCAGACCGTGCCGTTCGGGCTCTACGCCGAGCAGCTCTCGGGCTCCGCGTTCACCGCACCGCGCGCGCACAATCGCCGGACCTGGGTCTATCGCATGCGGCCGAGCGCCGCCCATCCGCCGTTCGAGCCGATCGCGGCGGGCCACCTGCGCAGCGGACCGTTCGACGAAGCGCCGGCGACGCCGAATCGCCTGCGCTGGAGCCCACAGCCGGTGCCGGCGACACCGACGACCTTCGTCGACGGCCTGTTCACGCTCGGCGGCAACGGCTCGCCCGCGCTCGGCGCCGGCACCGCGATCCACGTCTACGCCGCGAATCGCTCGATGGTCGATACCGCGTTCGCCAACTCCGATGGCGAGCTCTTGATCGTGCCGCAGCTCGGCCGGCTGCGGATCGTCACCGAGCTCGGCGTGCTCGAGCTCACGCCGGGCGAGGTCGCGTCGATCCCGCGCGGCATGCGGATGCGCGTCGAGCTCGTCGACCAGGAAGCTCGCGGCTACGCCGGCGAGAACTACGGCGCGCCGTTCCGCTTGCCCGAGCTCGGCCCGATCGGCTCGAACGGCCTGGCGAACCCGCGTGATTTTCTCGCGCCGGTCGCCGCATTCGAAGACGTCGAGCGGCCGACGACGCTGGTCCAGAAGTTCCAGGGCGGGCTGTGGCAAACGACGCTCGATCACTCGCCGTTCGATGTCGTCGCGTGGCACGGCAACTACACGCCGTACAAGTACGACCTCGCGCGGTTCAACGCGATCAACACGGTCAGCTTCGATCATCCCGATCCGTCGATCTTCACGGTGCTGACGTCGCCGAGCGACACGCCGGGCGTCGCGAACTGCGACTTCGTGATCTTCCCGCCGCGCTGGATGGTCGCCGAGGGCACGTTTCGCCCGCCGTGGTTCCACCGCAACGTGATGAGCGAGCTGATGGGCCTCGTGCACGGAGCGTATGACGCGAAAGCGGAAGGCTTCTTGCCGGGCGGCGCGTCGCTGCACAACTGCATGAACGCGCACGGTCCGGATCGCGCGAGCTACGACAAGGCGATCGCCGCCGACCTCGCGCCGTACAAGCTGACCGACACGCTCGCGTTCATGTTCGAGACTCGCTGGGTGATCGCGCCGACCAAGGCCGCGCTTGCCTCGCCGACGCTGCAGCTCGACTACGACGCCGCGTGGGCGAGCTTCGTCAAGGCGAAGCTGCCGTAGCCTGCTAAATTAGCTTGGAGCCATGGCGCTACCGAGCGCGCGCGAGCGTGAGACGGCGTTCTGGCAAGGCGTCGCCGAGAGCGGGAGGTTCTTCATGGGCGAATCCGACGTCCACCGCGCCCTGACCAAGCTGGTCGCGACGCTCGACGCGCATGCGATCCCCTACGCGATCGTCGACGCGATGGCGCTGAACGAGTACGGCTATCGCAGAGTCACGGCCGGTGTAGATGTTCTGTTGACTCGCGAAGGTCTCGCACAGCTCAAGTCGGCAGTGCTAGGCCGCGGTTACGTGGAGAAGTTCCCCGGCAGCAAAGGGCTGCGCGACCCCGAGTACAACGTCGCGATCGACATCGTGCTCGCCGGGGATTTTCCCGGCGATGGCAAACCAAAGCCGGTGCGATTCCCGGATCCCGCGATCGCCGCGATTCCGGGGCACGCGGCGCGTTCCTGCCGATCGCTCGGCTGATCGAGCTCAAGCTCGCCTCTGGCACGAGCGCACCCCATCGCCTCAAGGATCTCGCCGACGTCCTCGAGCTCATTCGCGCGGCGAAGCTCGACGCCGATCTAGGCGATGAGCTCGATCCTTCGGTGCGCGGCAAGTTCGACGAGCTCTGGCAAGCGGCGCAGATCCAAGATCCCGAGTGAACCGGCCGTCGCGGCCGAACTTCGTCATGGCGACGCTGTCGTGGTCTTCGCGCGCAGGATCACGTCGCCGGGATCATATGAACCCAGCGGTCGCGCCAGCTCGGCTTGCCGGGTGAAGCCGAGCGCTTCGAGCAGCGCGAGCGACGGCGAGTTGCCCGGCTGGACCGCGGCCCATAGCTCCACGACGCCACGCGATCGCAGCTCCGCGATCAACCATCGCACCGCCTCGCGCCCGTAACCGCGGCGCTGGTACGTAGGGCCGATCAAGTATGCGAGCTCGGCCCACGCCCCGTACATCGAGGCCTCGAGCCTGCCGACGATCGCGCCGTCGTCGCTGCGCCGGATCGCTGCGTTCAACCAGATCTCGTCAGAGTTGGCTGGTCCGCGAGCGAGCCGGTCGATCCGCGCGTGCACCGCCTCGAGCGTAGTGACGTCGGGTGCACTCAGGTACTGCGCGACCTCCGGGTGGTCGAGCGCGGCGAATAAGCCCTCGGCATGCTCGTGGCCGAGCGGCTCGATCGTGAGGCGATCGGTGTTCCCGCGAAGCGTCACGGGGAGATCGTAGCGCGTACCGCAGCGGATCGATCGCTTAGCTTGATCGTACGCGTCTCATGATTCGTCATCGTCGATGTGACGCGCACTCTCACGTTAGACGGTGCCGAGCCTGTTGGTGGGCTGTTCGTTTGTGACCGACCGCGCTCGAAGAGTCCGCCGCGCCCGGTCGCTCACAATCCGAACAGCCCCTGACGCCACGATGGTTGGTTCCATGGATCGATTTGAATGATCGACGAATGGAAGACGACGCTCCGTCCCTTCTCCCCGAAAACCCGAAAAATCTTGGTGGCAGAGCCTGTGGCGCGATGTGGACGGGTGCGCCGCTACCTCGGTCGGCTCGCGGTCATCGCGATCGATCGCGGCGCAGCCGTCCAAGTGAGCGAGGTCAGCCGCGGACGGTCGATGGCGAGGACCTCGATCGGCGGCGCGAGCGGCTGTCCGCGCGAACGGCATCGTCCACAGGCCGGCCCTGCTGTCCGCGGCAGCCCGATCAGTGTGTTCGCGGTGCCCTCCGCGCTAGCCACGCGATAGACGTGCACGCTGACGATCGAGCGGCCAATTCGCGGGTCGTTAGCCGCGGCGCGGGAACCGCGCGCAGAACTCGACCATCGCCGCGCCGAACCGCTGGACCAACACGCGGGTCGACTCGTCGGTCAGCCGGCCCCCGGCGTCGAACCGCTCGTGCGCGCGCGGCACGAGCACCTCGGGCTGGTTGAGGCACGGCGAGTCGCTGTACACGAGCATCTGTCGGAGGTGGAGCTGCGCGCGGATCGTGCCGCTCATCCCGCTCGCCGCGCCGACCAGCCCGATCGGCTTGCCGCGCATCGGGGAGGTCGCCGGTGGACGCGAGACCCAATCGAGCGCGTTCTTTAGGCCGCCCGGGATGCTGTAGTTGTACTCGGGCACCGCGATCACGACGCCGTCCGACGCGGCGATCGCGGCCTTGAGCGCGACGACCGGCTCGGGGTCCTCGAGATCGCTGTTGAAGATCGGGAACGCGCCGATGCCGTCGAACAGGATCATCTCCGCGCCATCGGGTAACAGCTCGCTGACCGTGCGCAGCAACGCGCGGTTATGCGATGCCTTGCGCATGCTGCCGCAGATGCCAAGGAGGGTCATCGAAGGCATATCCAACCGTAACCCTTTGCCGCCCGGCACGTATACTGCGCGTATGTTTGGAACCGCCAAGAAGCTCCGCATGCCCACGCCGGGTGACGCGCTCCCCGGTCGGGCCACACCGATGCGCGTCGGCGAGACGCACTTCGTCAACGGCCACCGGATCGTGCCGCCGTTCCCCGCGGGCATGGAGCTCGCGCAGTTCGGCATGGGTTGCTTCTGGGGCGCCGAGCGCAAGTTCTGGCAGACCCCCGGCGTGTACTCGACCGCGGTCGGCTACGCGGGCGGCCTGACGCCGAATCCGACGTACGAGGAGGTCTGCTCGGGCGGCACCGGTCACACCGAGGTCGTGCTCGTGGTGTTCGACCCCGCGAAGGTTTCGTACGATCAGCTGCTCAAGGTGTTCTGGGAGAACCACGATCCGACCCAGGGCATGCAACAGGGCAACGACCTGGGCACGCAATACCGCTCGGCGATCTACGCGTACGGTGAGGCGCAGCTCGCGTCGGCGCAGGCGTCGCGCGCGCTGTTCCAGGACCAGCTGCGCAAGGCCGGCCACGGCGAGATCACGACCGAGATCCGCGTGGCGCCCGAGCTGTACTACGCCGAGGACTATCACCAGCAGTATCTCGGCAAGAACCCGAACGGCTACTGCGGGCTCGGCGGTACCGGCGTCAGTTGCCCGATTGGCCTCGGCGCTCGCTGATCCGGTAGACCGACCTCCCGTGCGAGCATTCGTCGTCGTGACGCTCGCGGCTCCGATGATGGGCGACCGCGACGACGTCCGGATCTATTCCGGGCTCTGACCCAGGCGGATGTGACGCAACTAGTCAACGCGCCCTAAAACGCCTCGCCCGACTGTTACAACTTCGTGATAGGACCGCGCGCATGGTGCGCGCAACTGTCCTCGGGCTCCTCGCGATCGGTCTGATCGCCTGTAACCATCACGCCGCGAATCCCGACGCCGGCCAGATGGACGCACCGCTCGCCGGCTACAACGGCCCCGAGCTCGTGTGCCCGGGCGGTCCGAACTGCGCGACGACCGGCGACGGTCAGCTCAAGGTCGGCGCCGGCGCCCACGTGTACACGCCGATGAACTTCGAGACCTACACCGACGAGAACAACGATCATCAGTGGGAGCCGAACGAGCCTTTCGACGATCTCAACGGCAACGGCGTGTTCGACGGCGTGTGGCTGTTCGGTGGTGGGCGCGCGGCGGAGCTCGTCGATGACGACGTCGAGGCGCGCGCGCTCGCGTTCGTCGAGGGCGACGTCACGGCGGTCGTGGTCTACATCGACTGCATCGGCATGCTGTCGGGCGACATGGACATCATCCGCAACGATCCGAAGCTCGCGGGGCTCAATATCGATCACATCATCATCGGCGCGACCCACGCGCACGATGCGCCCGACACGGTCGGCTTGTGGGGCCCGACCGCGGTGCAGACCGGCCGCGAGCCATTCATCATGACCGCGGTGTACGCCGCCGCGGTCGATGCGATCTACGACGCGGTCACGACCGCGCAGCCGGCGCAGATGCAGATCGCGACGACGCTGTTGATCAACGACCCGAGCAACCCGCAGAGCAAGACCGACATGTTCAACGAGGACATCCGCGATCCGGTGATCTTCGACCCGACGCTGACGATCGCGCGGTTCGTCGAGGTCGCCGATCCGACGACGACGATCGGCACGCTCGTCAACTACGCCGACCATCCCGAGGTCGCGCACTTCTCGAAGACCGAGCCGGCGTCGGTCACCGCACACTACGTGCACTGGCTGCGGCTCGGCATCGAGAACGGCGTGAAGACGACCGACAGCATCTTCGCGAAGACCGACCTGGCCGGGATCGGCGGCATCACGGTGTTCGTACAAGGCGCGCTCGGCGGCCAGATCGGCTCGATCCGCACGACGATGCCGCCCGGCCCCGACGGCACGCCGATCACCGACGAGTCGCACGCCGAAGATCAGGCGATCGGCACGAACGCCGCGGCCAAGGCGCTCACCGCGCTGCAGACCGGCGAGACGGTCAGCGACTTGCCGCTGTCGTTCGTGACCGCGACGTTCAACGCCGAGCTCGACAACATCCTGTTGCAGACCGCGTTCCTCATCAAGCTGCTCGGCCCGCACCCGCTGATCGGCTACGACCCGAACCAGGGCCTCGGCGAAGGGAACAACCCATGGCTGCCGCTGCGCTCGACCTACTTGCAGGTCGGCCCGCTCGGCATGGTCACGGTCCCGGGCGAGCTCCATCCCGAGCTGTGGGTCGGCGGCTACGACGGCGCCGACTGGACCTGGGGTTGGCCGCTGTACGACCCGACCAAGCCGAACCCGCCGCTGTTCGATCAGGCGCCTCAGCCGCCGTACATGCGCGATCTCGTGCTCGCGCACGCGGGCGTGAGGTATCCGATCGTCGCCGGGCTCGCCGAGGACTACATCGGTTACATCGTGCCCGCCTACAACTACGTGCTCGATCCCGACAACCCGTACTTCGTGCAAGCGGCCGGCGACCACTACGAAGAGGTCTACTCGCTAGGCCCGCACGTCGAAGAGGACGCGATCCATCCGATCCTGCAGATGCTGCAGAACAACTAGCGCTCAACTCGCGCCTACTGCTGTATGCACAGGCAGATATCGTCTGCCGACCTATTACATTGCATGCGCGTCGCGACGTAGCCGTCCGCGCATTCCGGCCATATGCCAGAGCACTGCGTGTAGCAGGTACCGTCGATCACGATCCCGCTATAACCCATGCACCAGTCGACGGTGCAGACACCGGCATCGCCGTCTATGACCGGGAGGGGATCAGGGTTCCCGGCTTCACCGCCGCTCGGCGGCGCGTCCGACGCGGGGGCCTTGCCACTGCTGCTACAGGCAGCCAGCATGACCGCCCACCACATCCACACCAATGGTCCCCGCATGACTAGTTGCGGCCGATGACGATGATCCACTCGAAGCGAGCGGTCACCGCTTGCGCGCCGATGTCGACCTCGGTGAGGCCATCCGGCGTGATCGGGGTCTGGATGATGCCGAGCGGGGCGCCGTCGCCGATCAACGAGCAGCCGACGTTGCCGCGGTCTGCGCTCGCTCCGACCGTGTACAGGCTCGCGGTGTTAAACGCACCGGCTGTCGTCTCCTGATCGGCACCCGCGTCTGTCGAGACGACGACGGCCTCGCTGCCGTCGGCGTCGTTGTGGGTCGCGCCGCACTCGAAGCGCGCGACGCCTGCCGGGCGCGGATCGGTCGAGCGCACGCTGACGTCGTGAGTCATCGCGGTGGTCTCGAGGTTGTCGATCCGGTAGTCGGCTTCGATCGACAGCGAGGCCGAGGTCGCGACCGTGGTCGTCAGGTAGATCCGGTCCGGCGTGTCGGTGAGCGACACCACGAGCTCGCCCCCTTGGATCGACCAATCCTGCGGCTGGGTCGTCGTCCAGTAGCTCGCGAGTGTCGGATCGAAGAACGGGTCGAACAGCACGATCTTGTCGCCTGGCGTGATCGGATCGGGATCGCACGGCGAGTCGACATCATCCATGTCGAGGTCTGGCGTCGCGGGCGGCGCGGCGACCGGGCAGCGATCGCAGGCGTCGCCGATGCCGTCGCCATCTTCGTCGTGCTGGTTCGTGGTCGAGAGATCCGGGCACAAGTCGTCCTTGTTGAGGATCCCGTCGCCGTCTTCGTCGCCGTTCGGATCGAGGCAGATCGGCGCGAACAAGCCTTTGTCGCACACGAGATCACCGTCGCACGTCAGGTCCGAGTTGCACGGGCCTCCCGGAGTCACCTCGGTCTTCGGAGTGCACCCGATGGTTCCCAGCAGCAACGCGGACGCGAGGACGACCAGCTTCACTGACCCAGCGTCTCACATCAGCGCACGCGGTGCGATCACTTCGGCAGGGTCGCCATCGTCGGCAAGCTCTGCGTCACGGTCTGCGCCGCCGGGCTGTCCGCGAGCTTGACCGGCTGGCAATAGACTTTCAGCACGTTCATGTTCTGCTGCAGCCGCTGCTGAAACGTCGAGTCGCTGAGATCACCGGTGATCGGGACGCTGCACACGGAGTAGTCGCCCGCGGTGAGCGCGTCGAACACCGGCATCGATGCCGCCTTGCCGAACCAGAACTTCATGCCCTTGATGCCGCTCTGCAAGAACCCTTGCGTCAGATCCTGCGCGTTCGTCACCGCCACCGTGCCGCTGAACAAGAACACCTGCGCCGAGTCGACCTGGTTGCCGGGCAACGCCGCGATCTGCACGGTGAGCGAGATCTTGCCGACCGGGATGTCGATCGCGACGGTCGCGGTCTGGCCCGCGACGACGATGACGGTCGCGGTCGTCGAGCTCAGCGACATGCCGAAGCCCTTCGATTGCATCGCGTTGAGCACGTGCGTGCCTTCGGGAACTTTCGGCAACGAGAACGTGCCATCGGCTTCGGTGTTCGCGACCGCGATCTGCGCGCCCGTGGCTTCCTTGACCGAGTCGGTGATCGTGACGCCGCTCTGCGGCTGACTCGCCATCGTGACCTTGCCGACGATCGCGCCATAACCCTTGAGCGTGAGCGTGACCGGCGGTGGATCGTCGGTACCGGCCGCGAGGCGCTGTGCCGGCGACTGGCCCTTGACCGGATCGGAGGCGGCGATCGAGACCGACTGGGGGGGCACGCCGATCAGCGAGAAGCTGCCGTCTTGATCGGACGTGCCGTTGCGGATCCCGCTCATATCGTCGAGGTTGTCGCCGACGTCGTCGGCGCCGGCGATCGAGAACAGCATGTTGCCGATCTTGACCGTCGCTCCGGCGACCGGCGATCCGGTCGCATCGACGACCTTGCCGGTGACCCGGCGACCGCGCGTCACCGTGATCGTGCCTAGGTCGGTCGCCTTGCCGGGATCGATCTTGACGCCCTTCAGCACGTGCTCTGCGAAGTCGACGCCGCGCAGCCGCACGTCGTAGGTGCCGGGCGTCACGTCGTCGACCTTGATCACGCCCTTGTCGACCGCGGTCGCCGGCTGATAGCCGACCTGGATGTTCGCGAGCGTCGGCGCCGCGGAGGAACCGGCGATCTCGATCGTGCCGGTGATCGAGCCTGGTGCGGCGAGCGTGATCTTGACGTCGCGATCGCCGGCCTTCGCTTTCGTGCCGGTCTCGCCCCACCCGCGGTCGCCATCCGCGCCACGCGACGCCCACAGCTTGTACGCGCCGTCGGGCAAGCCGCGGATCGTGAACGCGCCGGCACCATCGGTGTGCGCGGAGGACATGCCCGCGAGCGCCTCCGCTTGGGCCCCACCGTCGGACAGCAGATCGGGGAACGCGTTGACCTGGACCTCGCCGACCGCCTGGCCGGTCTCGTCGGTGACGACGCCGCTGATCGTGCCGCGCACGTCCAACCTCAGCTCGAGGCCTTTGCGCTCGGCGGTGTCGTGCAAGTCGACGTCGACGACCTTGCTCGCCGCGAGGTCGGACTCCGCGCGGGCGGTCAGCTTCGTGCGCGCGAGGCCGCGCAGCGTGAACGTGCCGGCGCGATCGGTCGTCGCTTGCCGCGACGCGCCGGCCCACATCATCTGGCCGCCGGAGCTCGAGATCCGCACGGTGGCGAACGGGACGGCCGCGCCGTCGGTGTCGATCACCCGGCCGGCGACGACTCCGCCCGCTTGCATCGTGATCTCGACGCCGGTGACCGGCCGATCGCCAACCGTGATCGGCGCTGACTTCGCCGGCGCGTGCTCGCCATCGGTGACCGAGAGAGCGCGCGTGCCGGTCGACGCCGCGATGATCGAGAACTGGCCCTTCGGATCGGTGACGACGTCATCGCCGGCGGAGTTGCCGAACATGCCGGCGACCGAGACGTGCGCTTTCCCGATCGGCTTGCCGGTCTCGTCGATCACCCGCCCGGCGATCGCGACGCCTTTGTGCAGCTTGATCACGGCGTGGCCAGTGCCGTGCGACGCGACCGAGCCGAACGTTTGGCCGGGCGCGTAGCCTGGCGCGGTCGCCGACGCGCTGAACCAACCGGAGTGCACGGGCGACACGGTCGCGACACCGTCGTCGCCGGTCTTCACCGCATGTTCTCTCTTGGAGTTCACCGTCACCTCCGCGCCGGCGATCGGCTTGCCGCCTTCGTCGTCGACCGTGACCGTGACACCCTCACCTTTGACCAGGCGAACGACGACCGGATCGCTCGTGGCCGCGAGCTTGATCTCGACCGGGCCCCCGACCATGTCGGCGTGCTCGGCCCACACCGAGTAGCCACGACCGACCAGCTTGTCGAACGCGAAGCTGCCGTCGCCCTCGGTCTTCGTCGTCCGCTTCGGGACGCTGTCGATCGAGACCTCGGCGTCGCCGACGCCCTGGCCATCGGGCCCGACGACCTGGCCCTCGAGCCGCAGCGGGCCTTCCGGATCGATGTCGAGCTCCCAGCGCGGCGCCATGCCACGCGGTGCCGCGGCGTCGTGCGGCTTCGCGGTGTCGAGCTTGATCTCGCCCGTGCGCCCCGAGCCGCTACCGGCGGTCGCCGCATCGCCATCGCCGCGGCGATGGACCGCGAAGAGCCAGGCGCCGAACGCGATCACGCAGAACCCGACCCATGCAATGAGCTTGCGATTCATCGTGGGGGACCGTAAGTCGCCGGATCAGCGGGCGGAAGATGCGACTTCGCTGCGACAGCGCTGAGACGTACGATTTCCCGCGACTGCGACGGTGGAAGCACGCTCAGTCCTGGCTGTGAAAGGCGTAGCGATAGTCGGTCGGGGGCGAGAACGTCTCCTTGATCGTCCGCGCCGAGGCAAAGCGCAGGAGGTTCAAAGCCGAGCCGGCCTTGTCATCGGTGCCCGACGCCCGCGCGCCGCCGAACGGCTGCTGGCCGACCACCGCGCCGGTCGGCTTGTCGTTGATGTAGAAGTTGCCGGCGGCATCGCGCAGCGCGGCCTGGGCTTCCATGATCGCCGCGCGATCGCGGGCGAACACCGCGCCGGTCAGCGCGTACGGCGACGTGCGATCGACGAGCTCGAGCGTCTCGGCCCACGCGCGATCCGGATAGACGTGGAGCGTGACGATCGGCCCGAACAGCTCCTCCTTCATCAGCCGCACGCTCGGATCGTCGGTCGTGATCAGCGTCGGCCGTACGAAGTAACCCTCGCGATCGTCGCAGCCGCCGCCGGCCAGGACCTTCATCCCGGTCGTGCCCTTCGCCTCCGCGATCGCCGCGGCGTGCTTGTCGAAAGCGCCCTTCTTGATCACCGCGCCCATGAAGTTCGAGAACTTCGCCACGTCGCCCTGCTTGATGCCCTCGATCGTCGCGACCAGCTCGTCCTTCATCTGCGCCCAGACCGATTGCGCGACGTAGATCCGCGACGCCGCCGAGCACTTCTGGCCCTGATACTCGTAGCCGCCGCGCACGATCGCGGTCGCGAGCGCGCGAGGATCGGCGGACGCGTGCGCGAGGATGAAGTCCTTGCCGCCGGTCTCGCCGACGAGCCGCGGGTACGTCTTGTAGCGCGCGAGGTTGTCGCCGCAGCGCTTCCACATCGCGCGGAACACCTCGGTCGAGCCGGTGAAGTGCATGCCGGCGAAGTCCGGGTGGTCGAGGATCACGTTGGTCTTGTCGTGTGCGAGCCCCGGGATGAAGTTGATGACGCCGGGCGGAACGCCGGCCTCCTCGAGCAGCTCGTAGAGGCGCCACGCGGACAGCAGCGCCGCCTCCGCCGGCTTCCACACGACGGTGTTGCCCATCAGCGCAGGCGCGGTCGGTAGGTTGCCGGCGATCGACGTGAAGTTGAACGGCGTCAGCGCGAACACGAAGCCTTCGAGCGGTCGCAGCTCGGACATGTTCCACATGCCGGGCCCGCTGATCGGCTGCTGCTGGTAGAGCTGCTGCGCGAACATCACGTTGAACCGCCAGAAGTCGACGAGCTCGCACGCGGCATCGATCTCGGCCTGATGCGCGGTCTTGGACTGACCGGCCATCGACGCGGCGTTGACCTTCGCGCGGTGCGGCCCGGCGAGCAGCTCGGCGGCGCGCAGCAACACGGCGGCGCGCGCTTCCCAGCGCATCGCGGACCACTCTCGACGGGCGGCGAGCGAGCTCTTGATCGCGCGCTCGGCGACATCGGCATCGGCGGCGTGGAACCGCGCGATCACGTGCTTGTGGCGATGCGGCATCGAGATCTCGCGAATGACGCCGGTGCGGATCCGCTCGCCTCCGACGACACACGGGATCTCGACGACCTCGCGTTCGACCGCGGCGAGCGCGGCCTTGAGCGTCGCGCGCTCCGGGCTCCCGGGCGCGTAACCCAGCACCGGTTCGTTGACGGGGTGCGGGACCTGCACGATCGCGTCGTTCATGCGACGCGGTTTACCACGCGCCCCAGCGCTACGGAGCCGAGCCCGAGCCCGAGCCTGTCGCGGCAGGTGGCGTGGCGGCGCTGCCGCTGCCGACGTTCGGCAAGCGCGCCTTCGCGGCGGCACCCGCCGGGACCGGCCGACACGTGTTGAGCACGGCGAGGGTCGGCGCCTCGAACATGCATCGCGCCTGCTCGGCGGTCAGGTGGCGCTGCACGCACAACTGGACCATCGCCTTCTTGTTCGACAGGTCCATCTCGTCGTGGTTCTTCGCCGGTCCTTGCGCTTGGACCTGGCCCATCAGCACCAAGGCGTGATCGATGATCTGATTGCAGGTCGGCGGTGGCGCCGACCGTTTGCACGCGACGACTAACAACACGAAGATCAGGCGGCGCATCGCGATCGATTCTACATCTTGCGCGTCATGACGAGGCGCGGCGTTGCGGCGAAGCCGGCGCGCTCGTACAGGCGGCGCGCGGGATTGTCCGGCCGGACCTGGAGGTGCAACGCGCGCACGCCGAGCGCTCGGACCTCGGCGTCGATCAGCGCGAGGGCCGCGGCACCGGCGCCCCGACCGCGAGCGGCCTCGTCGACCCAGATCTCGGTCAGCCACGCATCGCGGCCGGCGAACTCCAGATCGAAGCCGAACGTCACCATCACGTAGCCGACCGGTGCTCCGGCGGCGTCTTCGATCAGCCATGCGCCACCGACGCCAGGGTCCGCGAGCAAGACGCGTAGCGCGGCTTCGAGTGCAGTGCGATCGACGGCGATCCCCTCGTGCGCGTTCAGCGCGGCGGTCCGGACGAGCAACACGGGAACATCGGCGACGGTGGCGCGGCGGAGGCTGAAACTCACGCGGCGAGCTTAGGCGATCATGGCGTGGCCGGCGTGCCGGCGGTGTCGAACTCGGATTGCGCGTAGCTCGAAAGCGCTTGCTCGGCGCTGTCGTAAGCGCTCTGCATCATCTCGTTGCTCGTGGTGTTGATCGAGTCCTCGACCTGTTGCGTGTAGGCGTCGCTCTGCGCCTGGCTACGCGCATCGTCGTCGGCCTCGGCGCGTGCCGCCTCCGCGGCTTGCCAGTCGTAGCCGGGCGCCGGTGGTGAATCGTCGCTCGGCGAGTCGTCGTCGGGGACGACCCGGGCGGCCGAAGCCGCGGTCGATCCGACCCCATATCGCATCTGTGCGTAGTGGGTGCACGACGTGGCGAGCGCGAGTCCGAGCATGATGGCGAGCTGCTTCATGCCGCTACGATGCTCGGGTAACGCTGCGCGCATGCTGCGGGCGCGTTAACGAGTGTGAGCTACTCGCGATCGAGGTAGGTATAGCCGAGCATGCCCTGACGGAAGCGATTCATCAGGGTCCGGCTCTCTTCGATCGTCATCAGCTTCTTGCGCAGCGCTTGCTCGACGTTGTTGCGCATCCGATTGAGCAGATCGGCGGGCGAGTAGTCGACGAACTGCAAGACCTCGCTCACCGTGTCGCCTGCGACGACTTCCTTGACGTCGTAGTCGCCATCGGGGCCGAGCTGGACGTGCACCGTGTTCGTATCGCCGAACAGGTTGTGCAGGTCGCCGAGGATCTCCTGGTACGCGCCGACGAGGAACAGGCCGAGGTAATAGTCGGCGCCGTCCGGCTTCGGGTGGAGCTCGAGCACGTGCTTGACGTCGCGCAGGTCGATGAACGAATCGATCTTGCCGTCGGAGTCACACGTGATATCGGCGAGCGTCGCGCGCCGGGTCGGCTCTTCGTTGAGGCGATGGATCGGGCAGATCGGGAACAGCTGATCGACCGCCCACGCGTCCGGCACCGACTGGAACATCGAGAAGTTGCAGAAGTACGTGTCGCTGAGCGCCTTCTCGAGGCCTTCGAGCTCCTCGGGGACGTGCGCCTGGTTGCGCACGAGCATCAGCACCTTGTCGCAGATCGCCCAGAACAGATTTTCGCACAGCACGCGATGCTCGAGCGACAGGTGGCCGAGGTTGAACAGCTGGAGCACGTTGTCTTTGTACTCGACCGCGTCGTGATAGCTCTCGAGCACGTTCTTCTGCGACACGCTCTGGTATGCGTCCCACATGTTCGCGACGAGCGGCGGCACCGGACGCGCGAGCTGGGTCGGCACGTTCGTGTCGAACTCGGTCACGCCGAGCACGTTGACCACGAGCACGGAGTGGTGCGCCGCGATCGCGCGGCCCGATTCGCTGACGATGTTCGGGTGCGGCACCGAGTCGGCGTCGCAGATCTCCTTGATCGTGTAGACGACGTCGTTCGCGTACTCCTGGATCGAGTAGTTCATCGACGACGCGAAGTTGGTCTGCGAGCCGTCGTAGTCGACGCCGAGGCCGCCGCCGACGTCGAGGTACGACAGGCCCTTCGCGCCCATCTTGTGGAGCTCGACGAACAGGCGGCCGGCCTCGCGCAGCGCGTTCTTGACGCTCTTGATCGCGGAGATCTGCGAACCGAGGTGGAAGTGCAGCAGCTTGATCGTGTCGACCTCGCCCCATGCCTTGAGCTTGGTGACCGCTTCGACCATCTCGGCGGCGGTGAGGCCGAACTTCGAGAAGTCGCCGCCCGATTGCTCCCACCGACCGGCGCCGCGCGACGACAACCGCGCGCGGATCCCGAGCGAGGGCTTGATCTTGACGCGCTCGCTGACCCGATGGATCTGATCGAGCTCGCTCGGCTTCTCGACGACGAGGATCACGGTCTTGCCCATCCTCGACGCGAGCAGCGCGTTCTCGATGTACTCCTCGTCCTTGTAGCCGTTGCAGATGATCAGCGCTTCGTCGTCCTGATGGATCGCCATGATCGCGAGCAGCTCGGGCTTGCTGCCGGCTTCGAGACCGTAGTGGAACGGCCGGCCGTACTCGATGATCTCTTCGACGACGGTGCGGTTCTGGTTGACCTTGATCGGGTAGACGCCGCGGTACTGGCCACCGTAGCCGTACTCCTTGATCGCGCCGGTGAACGCGCCGCACAGCAGCTCGATGCGCGAGCGCAGCACGTCGGAGAACCGCAGCAAGATCGGCAGCTGGATGCCGCGCTCGACGAGCTCGTCGATCAGCTCCTTCATGTCGACCGCGCCCTGGCCCTCGCCGCGCGGCTGGCAGATCAGGTTGCCGTGATCGTTCACGGCGAAGTACCCGCAGCCCCACCGCGGGATGTTGTACGTGTCGTTCGCGTCGGCGGCGGTCCACCGACGGAGCGGATCGTGGGCAAGCAATGCCTTCGCGCGGGCCATCTGACTCCTGGAATTACGGCCATTTCTCCGGGAACACAATGGGGATCTGCGCCCGTCGCGCGATTGTTGCGCCGCCGAGTCGAGATCGCGCGGCGGAGCGTCGCGTCCCGTCGCGGTCGCTCGACACCGTCGTCAGTGGTCGGGCGGGGGCGCCTTGAGGACGCCCGGAACGTCGACGATCACCGTCGTCGCCTCGGGGCCGACCGTCGAGCACCCTGCCTCGGCGTCGATCATCATCGCGCGGATCCGGTCGGACGTGGCCGCCGCGGCGAGCGAATGCCTCGTGAACCCGACCGCGCAGATCGTCAGGTCGCCGGCCGGAGGCGACTTGACCTCGGCGACGAGATCGTCGGGCACCGCCGGCGGCTTGGCGGCCGAGCCGGCGGGCGTCGCCATCGCCATCGAGGCGAACATGCCGGCGGCTTTGCCCATCGCGCGGAGCGTCGGGTGCGCGATCGTGTGCTTGCCTCTGTAGACGAACGCGAACGCGGTCTCCGGCACCGCTTCGGTCGCGCTGCGGGCGATCACGGTCAGGCGGCGGGCGCTCAGCTCGAGCGCGACGCCCGTGACCCGTGCCGAATCGACCTTCACGTTGGTGAACAGCGAAGTGTTGTCCCACGCCGCGGTGAGCGCAGCCCACAGGTCGCTGCTCGACGCCGCCGCGACCTGTGCGGTGCCGCGCGGTACGCCCGCGATCGTGAACGCACCGCCCGGCATGACCGGCGAGAACAGGACATGATGTTGGTCGTAGCGGGCGATGACGACGACGAGGCCGGGCGGGGTGTCGTGAACCTGGACGGTGCCAGTGATCTCGCTCGTCGGTCGCACGACGAGGCGCACGTCCGCGCCGACCGCGACGGTCGACGACCAGCGATCGCCGGACTTCGCCGCGAGGTATCCGCGTGCGCGAAACGCGAACCGGCCGTGCGCGTCGCTCGTGGTTCTCGTGGCGCTCGGCGCGAGCACCTGGGAGGCGACATGCGCGCGGTCGGACTGCAACACGAGCGCGGCGGCGACCTCGGCACCGGCGACCGGCGCGCCGCGTTCGTCGACGACGATCCCGGCTGCGTCGATCTCGGCGGCCTGCGCATCGATTTGCTCGTCGACGTACTTGGAGAAGTCGGGGACCGCTCCGAGGTTGACCTCCGCGTCACCGGCGGCGACGTCGCCGCTGCGCCACTTGGCACCGCCCGCGTCGGCCGCGAGCTCGCCCGCGGTGCCCGGCGCTTTCACCAGGATCGTCTTCCAGTGCTCGGGCAGTGCGGCGACCGCCGCGAGGTCGGCTGCGGTGCTGCGCTCGAGTCGGATCCGGGCCTCCTGGACGACCGCGCCGAGGATCGCGCGATCAGCGTGGAGCGGCCGGAGCAGCGTGATCGCACGGTCGCATTGCGCGATCGCGTCGTCGATCTGCCTCGCGTAGGCGGCCGATTCGGCGTGGAGCAGGGCCAGCGCCGCCTGAGCAGACGCGCTCGGGAACGCCTCGACCGCAGCCTCGCTGCGGCCCAGGTGGCCGAGCTGGCCCGCGGCATTGCTCAGCTCGGCGCCGGCGACGATCGCATCATCGCCACAGCGCTCGGCTGCGGCGGTCATCGCGTCGGAGTCGGCGAGCCTCGCCGCGAGCTCGCTCGCATCGGCATCGTGCATGCCGGCGAGGGTCACGACCAGCGCGAGCGCCCGCGCGCACGGCGCCGGCGACGCGATCAGGCGCGCGAGGTCGCCGGTCGGGCGTTCGCCGGCCACCGCGCGCCGCGCCGCGAATGCGGCCGCGAGGTCGCCGTCGATCGGCGTGGTCAGCTTCGGTGGGCTCGGCCGCTGGCATAGCTCGGGCTCGACGAGCTCGGCGGCGAGCTCGTCGCCATCGTCGTTCGGCCCGGTCGAGGCATCGGCGATACGGGCGAGCACCGCGTCGAGACACGCGAGCTGCTGCGACCGTGCCGCCGGTGCCGCCCGACAGGCAGCGCCGCGAATGTCGGTCCAGCGGGCGAGCGCCCCCGCGAGCAGCGGGCGTCCGTGGATCGCCTTCGCGATCGCCGCCGGATCGAGCGACGCTGCGGGGCAGTCACCGCCGGCGCGAGGCGCGGTATCGCGTGCGACGACGATCGCGACCGCGGCAGCTGCGACCGCGGCGGCGATGCCACCGCCGATGAGCGCGCGGCGCCGGCGGTGCAGCGCGCGCTCGAGCTGGCCGAGCAGCGCGTCGAGGCTCGGCCAGCGCTTGCCAGGCTCGAGCGCGAGCCCGCGCCGCAACACGGGGCGCAGCGCCCGCGGAATCGACGCGTCGTCGAGCTTGCTCGGGCCGCCGAGCACCGCGTCGCGCAGCGCCTCGATCGTCGCGCCGCGGAACGGCCGTTCGCCCGCGAGCGCCTCCCATAGCGCGGCGCAGAACGCGAACTGGTCGGTAGCAGGTGTGACTGGCTCGCTGCGCCACTGCTCGGGCGCCATGTACGCCGGCGTGCCCATCAGCCCGGCGGTCATCGTCTTACCGACCGCGAGCGCGCCGTTCACGACCGACAGCGCGGTCACGGCTTCGGCGTACGCGAGCCCGAAATCGGTGACCACCACGTTGCCGTCGCGCCGGCGCAGCACGTTGTGGGGCTTGAAGTCGCGATGCACGATCCCGGCGGCGTGCGCGGCGGCCAAGCCGTGCCCTGCGGCGATGAACGCGACGAGGATCTCGCGCTCGCTCGGTTTGCGATCGAGCCAATCGGCGAGCGAGCCGCCGTCGATCAGCTCCATCGCGATGTAGTCGCGGCCGGCCTCGGTGCCGACCTCGTAGACCGTGATGACATTCGGATGCGACAGCTTCGCCATCGCGCGCGCCTCGCGCAGCAGGCGAGCGCGAGCATCGGCGCTGTCGCCCGTGTGTAATACTTTCAGCGCGACGCGCCGATCGAGCTCGGGATCGCGCGCCTCGTGCACGATGCCCATGCCGCCGCTGCCGAGCACTCCGACCACGTCGAATCGGCCGAGCTTGGCCGGCGCGACGGCTGCCGCTGTCGAGCCACCCGCGGTCGCGGTGCGCGCGAGCTCGTCGTCGGACGGCGGCGACATCGCGTCACCCTAGACCGAACCACGCGCCGAGTCACGCTCGCAGCTCGGCTCGGCGCTACCCGGCGCGCATCGCGGACATCCGAGGCAGCGAGCGACGACCGCGGGTGCGAACGTCTTCCTCGTCGGGCGCGCGCCGGCGCAGCTCGGACTCGGTGCCGTGGGGGAACCGGCGCGGCCGCGTGACGACCGTCTTGGGCACTTCGTCTTCGGGTAGGTCGTCGGCGCGCACCGGCACGTGCGCGTCGGGGAACAGCTGGAACATCAAGCCCGCGATCGCGCGCGGGTCGCACGCCCAGCCGAGCTGCCGCGCGGCGCGTGACAGGTCGTCGATCAGCGCGGCGGCCGAGGCGTAGCGATGGTCGGGGTCGAGCGACAGCGCTTTCAGCACGACCGCTTCGAGCGCGGCCGGATAGTCGGCGATCAGCACCCGCGGGGCGACGAGCTCGCCGCGGACGACCGCGAGCATGCGCGCGAAGTCGGTGGTGCCGCGAAAGCACCGGCGACCGGTCGTCAACTCGTAGAGCACGACCCCGAGCGCGAACACGTCGGTGCGCAGATCGACGCGCTCGCCCAGACACTGCTCCGGCGACATGTAGCTCGCCTTGCCGCGAACCACGCCGGGCGCGGTGTGTACGGTCGACTGCGCGCTCTGTGCGATGCCGAAGTCGATGATCTTCACGACGCCGTCGTGCGTGACCATGATGTTCGACAGCGAGACGTCGCGGTGCACGAGGCGGAGCGGCCGGCCGTTCGCGTCGCACCGGCGATGCGCGTGATCGAGACCGGCGGCGGCACCGAGCACGATGCCGACCGCAGCTTCGTACGGGATCTCGACGCTCGCCTGCATCGCGGCATGTGCGATCTCGCGCAGGTCGGCGCCGTCGACGTACTCCATCGCGAGATAGGGCACGCCGCCGAAGCTCGCCATCGCGTAGACCCGCGGCAAGTTGTCGTGATCGAACAGGGCCATCAGCTTGGCTTCGTCGCGAAACAACGCGCACGAGTCCGCATCGCCGGCGCGGCGTGGTGCGAGCACTTTGAGCACCGCGGTGCGACCGTCTGCGGTGCGCGCGAGGAACAGGTCGGCCATCCCGCCTTGCGCGAGCAGGCGGACCAACGCGTACTCGCCGAGTTGGCTCGGCACGTCGGTCGGCGCAGGGCGGCTGGACTCGACAAGCGGCTCGTCGAGGCTGGCGTAGGCGTTGTAACCGGCGACCGCGCTCATCGTATGAACCTACGGGCGAGTCCTGCGATCGGATCCCGTGCGTGGGATCTCGCGTGGTTACGCCCGCCGAAGCGAAGGCTGCCTTACAGCTTGTTATGGGGAAGGAATTGGATAGATTCGCCGACCACCCATGGGCATCGAGGTCCCGAAGAGCAGTCCGGCCGCGCTGATCATCGCGGAAGAGGAGCGGCTTTTCGGCCAGGTCCAAGCCCGCGTCGCGCTCGGCGAAGAGGGTGACGAGCGACCGACCGTCGGGGCGTCCGACCTCGACAGCGACTTGTTGTCACTGCGCGATCAGATCTCCGAAGCGCGCGCCGAAGATCTGCCGCCGTTAGTCGAGCAGATGACGCGCCTCGCAGCGCTCAAGGCGCGACTCGGCGGTGGCAAGCAGCTGCCGGTCGATATCACGTCGCCATACTTCGCTCACCTCCGGCTCAAGGAGCACGGCAAGACGCGCGACGTGATGGTCGGCAAGCGCGGCTTCATCGACCGTTCGTCGAACGTGCAGATCGTCGATTGGCGCAACGCGCCGGTGTCGCGGATCTATTACCGCTACGAAGAAGGCGATGACTACGAAGAGGAGATCGCCGGCAAGCGGGTCGAAGGCTTCGTCGAAGCGCGGCGCAACGTCTCGATCGCGCGCGGCAACCTGCGCCGGATCGGTACGCCGCAGGGCACGTACCTCAAGGATGCCCACGGCGCGTGGGTCCAGGCGGTCGGTCAGATCGTGCCGGTGCTGCACGGCGGCATGGGCAAGGCCGCCCGTCCGGTCGCGGCGGCGGGCGCGAAGGGGACGCTCGGCATCCATCACGGCGTCGCGCGCGCCGACAAGGCGTTGCCCGAGATCGCGGCGTTGATCGACAAGGAGCAGTTCGACCTGATCACGCAGCCGGGCAGCGGGATGGTCGTGATCCAAGGCGGCGCGGGCTCGGGCAAGACGACGGTCGCGCTCCACCGCGTCGCATACTTGAATTTCCAAGACAGCCGGCGGTTCAGCGCGCGCAGCATGTTGTTCGTCGTGCCGTCGCAGGCGCTCGTCCGCTACGTCGGTGGCGTGCTGCCGGCGCTCGGCGTTCAGGGTGTGCCGGTCCTGACCTACACCGGCTGGGCGCGGTCGACCCGGATGCGCTGCTTGCCGGATACGCCGGCGAAGTACAACGTCGAGCCGCCGGACCAAGTGTCGCGCGTCAAGAAGCATCCCGCGGTGATCGCGATGCTCGCGGCGTACGTCGAGCGCCAGGCCGCGACGATCGGGAGCGAGCTCGCCGAGATCGCGCAAGTGGCGCTCGTCGAATGGAACCGGCTCGTCCGCCGCACGCTGGTGTCGCGGCTGTCGGGGCTGTCGAGCTGGGCGAAGAAGTCGGGCGAGCTCGATCCGCAAGTGCGCGTCGCGGTCGAAGGCTTCGCGAAGCGCTGGAAGAAGCGCGCCGACGATTGCGTGCTCGATTGGGCCGAGCTGTTCACCGACCCGGCCGCGCTCGCCGACGGCTTCGCCGGTACCGACGTCAGCGCGCGCGATATCGAGCGCGTCGTCACGTGGATGCGCCGCCAGCTCGCGAAACCGGAGAAAGCGCCCGTCGACGAAGAGGGCAACCCGGTGCTCGACTCGCAAGGCGAGCCGATGGGCATCGACGAGGACGATCCGGCGGGCAAGTTCGACGACGAAGACGATCCGATCTTGCTGCGGCTGGTCCAGCTCAAGCGTGGTGGGCTCGCGCCGCCGGGCGACGATGCGCTCGTCTACGAGCACGTCGCGATCGACGAGGCGCAAGATCGCTCGGCCCTCGAGGTCAAGGTGCTGGTCGAAGCTGTCCGGGCACCGGACGACGATCCGGCGAAGCGCTCGGTCACGATCGCGGGCGACACCGCGCAGCGCCTCGTGTTCGACAACAACTTCACGACCTGGGCCGAGCTGCTCGGCTACGTCTCGGGCGCGGGCAGCGCCGCCGCCATCGTTCGGCCGTTGAAGCTGTCGTATCGCTCGACCGCCGAGGTCATGCTGCTCGCGCGCGAGATCCTCGGGCCCGAGCTCGCACCCGAGGAGCCACTCGCGGCGCGTCCCGGCGAACCGGTCGAGCTGCACGAGTTCGGCGATCTCGGCGAGGCGATCGCGTTCCTCGGCGACGCGCTGCGCACGCTGATGGCGCACGAGCCGACCGCTTCGTGCGCGGTGATCTCGCGCCACGCCGAACAAGCCGACGCGTACTACGACGGCTTGAAGCGCGCCGAGGTGCCTTCGCTGCGCCGGATTCGCCGCGACGAGTTCAACTTTCAGCCCGGCGTCGACGTCACCGACGTCGCGCACGTCAAAGGTCTCGAGTTCGACTACGTCGTGATGGTCGACGTCAACGCCGCGAGCTATCCGGACGTGCACTGGGCGCGTCACCTGCTGCACATCGGCGTCACGCGCGCCGCGCATCAGCTCTGGCTCGTGTCGACCGGCGAGGTCAGCCCGCTCGTCCCCGCCGCGCTGCGCGACGGCGGCCGCATGGGCGTCGGCTAGCGCGCGTCCGGCACGCGCGGATTCGTCCGCGAGTCGGCCGGACACTGGACGGCGTCGCTCGACGTTTCGGTTGCTTAGCTGCAGCACGCAAAGTGCTTGGCCTATGTCGAAAGCACCCGTTACACTGGAGCAGCCGATGGACAGCAACGACATCACGATCGAGATCTTGAAAGAGATCCGCGACGAGATCCGGAACACCAACGGCCGGATCGACACAACGAATACGCGAATCGATCAGACCAACATCCAGCTCGACCAGCTCGGGCACGATCTGGAAGGCAAGATCGATCACCTGCGCTCCGACCTGGTCACGCGCATGGCCGAGACCGAGATCCGGACCTCGACCGCGCTCGCCGACGTCGCCGGCACGATGCGCGACGTGCGCGACCTACTCCGCGATCGCTTCGACCTGCGCGATCGCGTCGAGCGCTGCGAGCG
Source organism: uncultured delta proteobacterium (assembly GCA_963848295.1). Lineage (GTDB taxonomy): Bacteria > Myxococcota_A > Polyangia > Haliangiales > Haliangiaceae > JABFXX01. Next base: position 4,497,828 of record CAWKDB010000010.1, read on the forward strand.
CGACATCGACGAGCTCAAGCACCGCGTCGGCTGATTCGACGAACCGATCGGCGGCCGCCGCCGACTACTGATGATCGGGATGGCGAATCGTCAGCACCGGCGCCTTCGCGCTACGCACGACGCGCTCGGCCACGCTGCCGATCAAGAGATGCGTTAGCCCGCTGCGGCCGTGGGTGCCGAGCACGAGCAGCTCGGCTTTGTGTTCGTCGGCGAACCGCAAGATCTCTTCGACCGGCTTGCCGATCACGACATAGGTCGAAGCCGGCGTGCCGTCCTTCGCGAGCCGCAACGCGATATCGGCGAGGTGCTGCTCCGCGGACGACACCGCGTAGGTCTTGATGTTGATCGGCGCACCGGTGTCGGCCGGCACGATCGCGGAATCCATGCCGAGCTGATCCGGCAGATCGATGACATGGAGCAACAGCAACTTGCCGCCATGCGTCTTCGCCTCGTCGCGCGCGATCGCCGCCGCGTGATTCGCCGAGGCCGAGAAGTCATGGGGAACGAGGATCGTCTTCCAGCTCATGGCCGCAGCGTCGCAGAGCGACTCGCCAACGGCAAGCCATGGACCGGCAACTCGGCTAGGCTCGCGACCGTGGTGCGCTCCGCAACGCGAGGGACCGAGATCGCTGCCCTCGCAGCGCGGCGCAACGAAGAGCAGGTGCGGTCCGAAGGGTCGTTGCTCGGCGAGAAGCGCGCGGCGGTGGCTCGGCTCGCGATGGTCGCGATGTTCGCGGTCGTCAGCAGCGTGCGCTCGGGGCCGCGCAACTGGGGCCAGTTCGTCGTCGGCGCGATCTACACGGTGTTCGGCGCGGTCACGCTCTACGCCATGAGCAGGCTCAAGGTGGCGAGCCCGCGGCGCGCGCTGTGGGTCCCGATCCCGCTGACGCTCGTCGACACCGCCGCGGTCACGACGCTCGGCGCCCTCGAGGTGTCGTTCACCGGCGTGTTTAACGCCGGCCAGCAGGCGATCGCGCTCGCGATCATCGTGTCGTTCTCGGTCGCGCGGCGATCGGTCTGGCACGTCGTGCTATCGGTCGCGTGCGCAGAGATCGTGCTCGTGATCGACATCGCGCAGGGCTGGCTCGTCGGCCACGCCGCGGTGTTCATCGTGACCGCGTTCGCGGTGCTCGGCTTCGTGCTGTCGCTGACCAACCGCGCGATCGGCCGGATGTTCCAAGACCTGCGCCGGCGCGACAACCTCGCCCGGTTCCTCCCGCAGCAGGTGGCCGACCGCGTCCTCGCGAGCGGCGCCGAGGCGCTCGCTCCGGTCGAGCGCGAGGTCACCGTGCTGTTCAGCGACATCCGAGGGTTCACGTCGCTGTCCGAGGGGCTCGAGCCGCGCGACGTGCTCGCGATGCTCGACGATTACTTCGGCCGGATGGGCCAGGTCGTCAAAGGCCGTGACGGCGTGATCGGCAAGTTCCTCGGCGATGGCTTGCTCGCGTTCTGGGGCGTTCCAGATCGGCTTGACGATCACGCGACGAAGGCGGTGCAAGCGGCGCGCGACATGCGCACCGTGCTCGTCGAGGTCAATCGTCATCGCGAGCGCGACAAGCTGGCGCCGCTGAAGATCGGCATCGGCATCCACACCGGCAAGGTCGCGGCCGGCATGCTCGGTAGCGAGCTCTTCGCCGAGTACACGATCATCGGCGATGCGGTCAATGTCGCGTCGCGCATCGAAGGCCTCACCAAGGAGCACGGCGTGGACGTGCTGATCAGCGAGACGACCTACGCTCAGCTGCGCGCGCCCGAGCGCGTGTGCAAGCTCGCGGAGGCTGCCATCCGCGGCCGCAAAGAGCCGGTCGTGCTCTATACCCTCGAGGAGACCTGACGCATGAGCCTGAGCATCCACCTGTCGTACAGCGGCCAGTGCGAAGCCGCGTTTCAATTCTACCAGCGCAGCCTCGCCGGTACATTCGAGACCTCGATCGCGTTGACGAGGTACGGCGACACGCCGATGGCGGCGCAGCTGCCCGAAGACTGGCGCGACAAGATCGTGCACGGCAACATCATGATCGGCGGCGTGAGCGTGGCCGGCGCCGACGTCCTGCCGAAGGACTACGAGTCGCCTCGCGGGTTTTCAGTGCTGCTCGATGTCCACGACGTCGCGGCGGCGGAACGCGTGTTTCATGCGCTCGCCGAGCATGGCACGGTGACGATGCCGATCCAGCAGACGTTCTGGGCGAAGCGGTTCGGCGTGCTGACCGACCAGTTCGGGATTCCGTGGGAGATCAATAGCGGCGCGGGGCCGGACTGAGCCCGCTCTACAGCGGCGGCAGGCCTCGCACCGCCGCGAGCATCACCTGTCGCGCTTACGCGCCGTCGCGCGCGCGATCGGCTCGGCGTCGTCGGAGTCATCGTCCTCGCCGCTCCGCACGACTCCGACCGCGGTGCGCACGACGGCCGCCACCATATCCGCGGCGACGCCGATCACCGGCGCCTGGTCCTCGACCGAGGTCACGATGTTCATCTGGTACGTCGGCGCCGGCGCCGCGGGCGGCGGCTTCAACATCTCGGCCAGCCCCCTGGCCATCGCGGCCGCCGACGGATCGATCGCGACGCCGGTGCGTTCGCCGCAGTGCGGGCACTTCACGACTTGTTCGTGCACCGGCTGACTACACGCTTCGCATCGAATCGCCACGCGTCGATCATAGCGCACTCTACAGCGGCGGCAGGCCCCACGCAGGTGCGAGCGCGACGTAGTCGGCGCGCGGCAGCAGCACGAACGCGGCGCCTGGCTCGAGCGAGGTCACGAGCTGCGCGAGCTGCGGCTCCGCCATCGCCGTGCAGCCGACGGTCGCAGAGTCGGGCCCGCTCCACTCGTGCAAGAAGATGCAGCTGCCGTCGCCCGAGACGCGCGTCGGGTTGTGCGCGACGTCGATCACCCAGGTGTAGAGCGCGTCGTCGCGCTTCATCATCTCCGAGCTCATCCAATCGATCTTCGCGATCGTCGAGCGATCGAGGATCTGCCCGTAGTGCTTCGACAACGGATCGTCGACGCACTCCCAGCTCTTGGTGACCGCGGTGTACGGCAGCTTCGCGCCCGCGGGGGCCGCCGCGGCGTAGCCGTAGGCCGCGCGTAGGTCGTAGACGCCGGCCGGGCTCTTGCGGTCGCCTTCGCGCTTCGTCGGACCATTGCGTCCGGCCGGGGCACCATCGCCGTGCGCGCCGTTGCCCCACGCCGCACCGCCGGCGCCGATCACGGCGGGCCAGGCGTCGCCGACCGGCTTCCAGCTCGCGCCGTCGCGTTGCCATAACCGCAGAGTCGCCTTGGTGGAAGTCCAGTCGTCGATGATCGCGGTGACGAGCTGCGGCCGCTCGCCGAGCGAGCGCCGCCGCGCCGCCATGAGCAACGGCCCGTTGCGCAAGCCCGCTGCCGGCTCCTCGTGAGCCTTGCACCCCGCGACGACCGCGATCACGGCGACGAGCGCGAGCTTCACGGCATCTCGAGCATGCGCTGGATCGGCCGCAGCGCCTTGACGCGCACCGCCTCCGGCACGTCGACGCGCGGCTCGAGATCGCGCAACGCGAGATACAGCTTCGCGAGCGTGTTCTTGCGCATGAACGGGCACATGTTGCACGAGCAGCTCTCGTCTTCCGGTGGCGCCATGATCAACGTCTTACCGGGGGCCGCTTGTTGCATCTTGTGGGCGATTCCCGCTTCGGTCGCGACGATGAACGTCTGCTTGGCGCTCGTCCGCGCGCGCTCGATCAGGCCGCTGGTCGATGCGATGAACGTCGCGTGGCGCAGGATCGCGGACGTGCACTCGGGGTGCGCGATGACCTCGGCGTCGGGGTGCTGCGCGATCAGCTCGAGCAACCGGCGCTCGCTGAACGTCTCGTGGACGATGCACGTGCCCTGCCACAGGACCAGATCCGGCCGCTGCGCTTCCTTCTGGACGAACGCACCGAGGTGGCGATCCGGCGCGAAAACGACCTTCTCGCCGGCGAGCGCCTTGACGATCTTCACCGCGTTCGACGACGTGCAGATCACATCCGACAGCGCTTTGACCTCCGCCGAGCAGTTGATGTAGCTGACGACGGTGTGGCCGGGATACTGCTCGAGCCAGCGCGCGAACACCGGGGCGGGGCAGCCGTCGGCGAGCGAGCAGCCGGCGGTGAGATCCGGGACGACGACGATCTTGCTCGGGTTCAAGATCTTCGCGGTCTCGGCCATGAAGTGGACGCCGCAGAACGCGATGACATCCGCGCTCGTCTTCGCCGCCGCTTGGGAGAGCTGGAGCGAATCGCCGACGTGATCGGCGAGGTCCTGGAGCTCGGACTCTTGGTAGTAGTGCGCCAGGATCACCGCGTTGCGCTCGGCCTTGAGCCGGCGGATCTCGCTCTCGAGCTCGGCGTCATCGAGCTCGAGCTCGGGTTGCCCGACGACCGGAAGCTTGGTCATGGGATCTCGTACCACGCCCGCACGTCGCGACAACGTCGCGGCGCGCAGCGGCGCGCAGCGGTGTAGTGTCCCTGCCGTGATGTCCGGAGCCCCGCCGGAGCTCGAGCCTGGCGTTCGCGTCGGGCGCTATCGCGTGGTCGGCGAGCTCGGGCGCGGCGGCATGGGCGGCGTGTGGGAGGTCGAGGACGAGGCCGGCACGAGGTTCGCGCTCAAGGCACCCGCTTCCGGCGTCGCGGCGCCGCCGATGGTGACGCAGCGGTTCGCGCGCGAGGCGAACGCGGTGCGCCTGCTCGATCATCCAAACCTCGTCGGCGCGGTCGACGTGTTCGTCGAGGCGGGCTACCTGTTTCTCGTGATGGAGCGCGTCGTCGGGCGCACGCTGACCAAGGTGATGGCGCCCGGTCCGCTCGCGCCGCGGCGCGCCCTCGTGCTCGCCCGCCAGGTGCTCGAAGGCGCCGGCCATGCGCACGCCGCCGGTGTCATCCACCGCGATCTCAAGCCCGACAACATCATGCTCGTCGAGCGCGGCGAACCCGGCAACACGTGGGAGACCGCGAAGATCGTCGACTTCGGGCTGGTCAAGCTGATCGGCGACGCCGAGGCCGCGTTCGGCGGCGGCAAGCTGACCTCGGTCGGCATCGTGTTCGGCACGCCGACGTACATGGCGCCGGAACAAGCGCAAGGCCAGCCGATCGATGGCCGCAGCGATCTCTATTCGATCGGCACGATGCTGTTCGAGATGCTGACCGGCCGGGCGCCGTTCGACGAGCGCGATCCGATGAAGGTCATGAGGATGCAGGTCAAGATGCCGCCGCCGCGCCTCGACGAGGTCGAACCCGGCGCGCGCTGGGTGACGCCCGAGCTGATCGCGCTCATCGAGGGCGCGCTGATCAAGGAGCCCGCCGATCGGTTCCCCCATGCCGCCGCGATGCTCGCGGCGCTCGACGACGCGTTCTTATCGCTCGACCGCGTCGTGTAGCTGCTTGCAATCCCTTCGGGATAGCGCCAAGGTCCAGCTCTAGAACCACCCAGGGGGAGCTTCGATCCGAGGCTGAGAGGCACGACAGCGTGCGACCCCACAAACCTGATCCGGGTAATGCCGGCGTAGGGAGGCCCTGATGACGACGACGAGCAACGGAAACGGCAATGGCAAGCACCTCCCGATCGCGGGTTCCGATCCGCTGGGCGTGATGCCGACGATCGAGGGCTTCCCGTCGTCGCAAAAAATCTACCTCGAGCACGGCGAGCTGCGGGTGCCGGTGCGCCGGATCGAGCTCTCCGGCGGCGAGCCGCCGTTCGATGTCTACGACACGTCGGGCCCGCAAGGTCACGACCCGCACCACGGTCTGCCGAAGCTGCGCGCCCCGTGGATCGCGGCCCGCGCAAAGGACGGAGACGACGGCAACCGCTCGCAGATGCACTACGCGCGACGCGGCATCATCACGCAGGAGATGAAGTTCGTCGCGCTGCGCGAGAACGTCACGCCGGAGCTCGTCCGCGACGAGCTCGCCCGCGGTCGCGCGATCCTGCCGGCGAACATCAACCATCCCGAGTCCGAGCCGATGATCATCGGCCGCAACTTCCTGGTGAAGATCAACGCGAACATCGGCAACTCCGCCGTGACCTCGACGATCGGCGAAGAGGTCGACAAGCTGCGCTGGGCGGTCAAGTGGGGCGCCGACACGGTGATGGACCTGTCGACCGGCAAGAACATCCACGAGACCCGCGAGTGGATCATCCGCAACTCGCCGGTCCCGATCGGCACGGTGCCGATCTATCAGGCGCTCGAGAAGGTCGGCGGCGATCCCGAGAAGCTGAACATCGACATGTTCATCGACACGCTGATCGAGCAAGCCGAGCAGGGCGTCGACTACTTCACGATCCACGCCGGTGTCCGGCTGCCGTACATCCCGTACACCGCGAATCGCACGACCGGCATCGTGTCGCGCGGCGGCTCGATCATCGCGAAGTGGTGCCTCTCGCATCATCGCGAGAACTTCCTCTACACCGAGTTCGAGCGGATCTGCGAGGTGATGAAGAAGTACGACGTCGCGTTCTCGCTCGGCGACGGCCTGCGCCCGGGCTCGACCGCCGACGCGAACGATCGCGCGCAGCTCGCGGAGCTCGAGACGCTCGGCGAGCTGACCGACCTCGCGTGGAAGCACGATGTCCAGACGATGATCGAGGGTCCCGGCCATGTCGGGATGCACAAGATCAAAGAGAACATGGACCTCCAGCTGAAGCTGTGCAAAGAGGCGCCGTTCTACACGCTCGGACCGCTCGTCACCGATATCGCGCCCGGCTACGACCACATCACGAGCGCGATCGGCGCGGCGATGATCGGTTGGTTCGGCACCGCGATGCTGTGCTACGTGACGCCGAAGGAGCACCTCGGCTTGCCCGATCGCGACGACGTCAAGGACGGCGTGATCGCGTACAAGATCGCCGCACACGCCGCCGACCTCGCTAAGGGCCATCCCGGCGCGCAGGATCGCGACAACGCGCTGTCGAAGGCGCGGTTCGAGTTCCGCTGGGCGGATCAGTTCCACCTGTCGCTCGATCCCGATACCGCGAAGGACTTCCACGACGAGACGCTGCCCGCGGATGGCGCGAAGTCGGCGCACTTCTGCTCGATGTGCGGCCCGAAGTTCTGCTCGATGAAGATCACCGGCGAGGTCCGCGAGCTCGCCGCGAAGCAGGAGATCGAGGCTGGGCTCGCCGCAAAGGCGGCCGAATTTCGCGACGGCGGCGCGCAGATCTACGTGAAGCCAGGCGCCTGAACGAGGGCGCCGGGCGGTCCCGGAGTCCGGCCGGGCATGGCCTGGGTCATCGTCGACACTCGGTAACCCTGAGCGTGCACTGATCGCGCGGATCAGGTAGAATGGCTCAGCGGGCCGCCGTGACAGTCCAGCCGAAGCGCAGCCTCAAGGTCGAGAAGCTAGCGCGCATCTACGACGAAGAGATCGCGCCCGTGTGGGGGACGCGCTTCGGCAAGATGTTGCTGCGAAACCTGAGCGTCCCGGCGCGCGGCCAGGTGCTCGACATCTCGTGCGGCACCGGCTATCCGACGGTCGAGATCCTGCGCCGGATGAGCGAAGGCAGCCGGTTGATCGCGATCGACGCGTCGAGCGCGATGCTCGATGTCGCGCGCCGTAAGGTGGCCGACCTCGGTCCGCTCGGCAAGAAAGGCGTGTTCTTTCGCACCGAGAGTCCGGTGCCGAAGCTGTCGTTCGCCGACGACGTCTACGATCTCGTCGTGTGCAATCTCGGGCTCGCCGAGATGCCGAGCCTCGAGATCGCGCTGCGCGACTTCGCGCGCGTCGCCAAGCGCGGCGGCGAGGTGCGGTGCACGCTCCCGCTGATCGGCACGTTCGAGGAGTTCCACGACCTGTATCGCGAGGTGCTGATCAAGCACGACAAGCACGAGGCGCTCGATCGCCTCGAGAAGCAGATCGCGCGCTATCCGACGGTCGATTACATCGAACGCTGCATCGAGAGCGCAGGACTCGACGGCGAGATCGTGATCGAAGAGTTCACGCTGCTATTCAAGAGCTCGCGCGAGTTCTTCTTCGCGCCGGTGATCGAGTACGGCCCGCTCGCCGATTGGAAGGACATCGCGGGCGCCGGCCAAGAGATGCAGGACGTGTTCTGGTACATCAAGGAAGCGATCGACGCGTACTTCGATGGCCGCCCGTTCCAGGTCACGGTCAAGGCCGGCTGCATCATCGGCAAGAAGCTCGAAGCCGGTGCGGCGCCGGAGCTCGACATCCAGATCGAAGAGGCGTCCTACGACGAAGAGGCCGATACCGATCTGCCACGTCGACCGCACCAGATCGCCGCGGGCTCGGTCCAGCTCGCCGATCCCGACGAGCTACAAGTCGAAGAGCTCGAGGCGCAGGGCGACACGCCGATCGACGAAGGCTCGATCGAGGAACAAGAGCTCGACGCGTTCATCGAAGGCCGCAAGCGGCCGACCCATCTGGACGATTGAGAAGGGGCCTATGCGCGGGCGACTGCGGAGACGCTGCGCCGTCGGGCGAGGAGCCGTTGCTGCGCGATCCGATGGTCGCGCGACGACATCACGAGATGAACGAACACGATCACCGTGCCTAGTGTCAGGTCCGAAAGCGTCTTCTCGATGCGATCAGCAGCTGCCCACATGTCAAGCCTCACACTCGATCGCGACGGCGGGATACGAGTCGCTGAGAAATGCGGCGAGCTCTCGATTCGTCGCGAACGAGCCGACGAGCACCACCCTGCTCACGAGCTCCGGTGTCTCGAGCTGGACGATCGCGTCGAGCGGCGTCCCCACCTGGATCACATCTCCCTGCGGTCGTGCCCTCGGGCCGTCTGAGGACATGATCATCGTCTGATGCATTTCGGGCCTCCTGTCCACGAACGTAGTGACGTGCAACCGTAAGACCACGTCCTCGCTCGTGGTTGCGATGGGGCGGAGCGTCCCCGGATTGCCTCTAACTGCAACCGGGATTACGACGCTGGCGTTCGAAGATCCGATTCATAGCTGTGCGGCCTCGTCGCAGCGTGCGGGGGGGATGCGCGGTCCGGTCACGCTCCGGATCGCATCGTCGCGGCGAATCAGTTCGCGTTCGAGGCGATGGCCAAGCGCTGGCGCGAGCACCTCGCGAAGCGGATCTCAGAGCTGCTCGCCGAGCTGTAGGGGCTTGCGCACCGTGGCCTCGCCGGGGATGCTGCCCGCGCATGGCGGAGAGCAAAGCCGCATATCTCGAGCTCGTGGACGAGATCAACGAGCACGATCGGCGTTACTACGTCGACGCGAACCCGACGATCAGCGACGTCGAATACGACAAGGCCGCGCGCCAGCTGCGCGAGCTCGAGGCAGCTCACCCCGATTGGGCGGTCGACTGGTCACCGACCAAGCGCGTGGGTCACGTGCCGGTGTCCGAGTTCCCGAAGGTGACGCGGCCGGTCGCGATGTTGTCGCTCGACAACACCTACGACGAGGGCGAGCTGCGCGCGTTCTACGACCGCGTGGTCAAAGGCCTCGACGGCGACGCGCCGGCGTTCTCGATCGAGCCGAAGATCGACGGCTTCGGCATCGAGCTGACATATCGGGGCGGCTTGCTCGTGCTCGGCGCGACGCGAGGCGACGGCCGGATCGGCGAAGACGTCACCGCGAACGTCAAGAGCGTCAAGGGTGTCGCGCTCAAGCTGCGCGAGCCGCGCGACATCGTCGTGCGCGGCGAGATCTACATGACGAAAGCCGAGTTCGCGGCGATCAACGCCGAGCGCGCGCGAGCGGGCGAGGAGCTGTTCAAGAACCCGCGCAACACGGCCGCCGGATCGATCAAGCAACAGGACCCACGCGAGGTCGCCAAGCGCCCGATGCGCACGATCTTGTACGAGGTCGTCGACGGCGAGCGCTACGCCGCGGGTCACCTCGCGTCGCTCGACTTGATCCGCAAGCTCGGGCTGCCGGTGTCGCCGTACAACGCCTCGGCGCGGACGTGGGACGAGCTCGCGGCGGCGGTCGCGACCTGGGAGCACAAGCGCGACGAGCTGCCGTACGACGTCGACGGGCTCGTCGTCAAGGTCGACGACTTCGCGCAGCGCGCGGCGCTCGGCACGACGTCAAAGTTCCCGCGCTGGGCGATCGCCTACAAGTTTCCGGCGCGCCAGGTCACGACGATCTTGCGCGACATCGAGATCAACATCGGCCGCACCGGTGCGGTGACGCCGGTCGCGATCCTCGAGCCGGTCGACGTCTCCGGCACCACGGTGTCGCGTGCGTCGGTGCACAACTGGGATCAGGTCGCCCGCCTCGGGCTGGCGAAGGGCGACCGGGTGCTGATCGAAAAGGCCGGGGAGATCATCCCCCAGATCCTCGCGGTCACCGAGCAGAGCGGGGCGCCGCCGTTCGATCCGCCGATCGTGTGTCCGGCATGCAGCACGCCGCTCGCGCGCGAAGACGGCAAGGTCGCGACGTATTGCCCGAACCGGGTCGGTTGCCCGGCCCAGCTGCTCGGCGCGATCGAGTTCTTCGCGTCGCGCGGCCAGATGAACATCGACGGGCTCGGCGAGAAGGTCGTCGCGCAGGTCGTAGCCGGCGGGCTCGTCCACGACGTCGCCGACCTCTTCACGCTCACCGCGAAGCAGCTCGAAGGGCTCGATCGGTTCGCGGCGCAGTCGGCGGCGAACCTCGTCGCCGCGATCGAGAAGGCGAGGCAAGCGGCGACGTTCTCGCGCCTGCTCGCCGCGCTCGGCATCGCGCATGTCGGCGGCGTCGTCGCGAAGCTCGTCGCCGCGAAGTACCACAAGCTGTCCGCGTTACGCGCCGCCGCGCGCGCGTCGGAGTCGGCGGCGTTCGTCGCCGAGCTGTGCGAGCTCGACGGCGTGGGCGAGGTGATCGCGGTCGCGATCCACGCGTTCCTGCGCGATCCCCATGCGGGCGCGGTGCTCGACAAGCTCGCACAGCTCGGCGTCGATCCCGACGAGCCGGTCGTCGCGACGACCGACGGTCCGCTGTCCGGCAAGACGCTCGTCGTCACCGGTGCGCTCGCGAAGCCGCGCGCCGAGATCCAGCGCGCGATCGAAGCCGCGGGCGGCAAGGTCGCCGGCTCGGTGAGCAAGAAGACGACGTATCTCGTCGCCGGTGCCGACACCGGCAAGACCAAGCTCGAGGCGGCCGAGAAGTACGGCGTCGCGGTGATCGACGAGGCCGCGCTCGACGAGCTGCTCGGGGGTTAGGCGATCCGCGCTTGCGGCAGCTGCGCGGGCGGCGGAGCAGCCTTGTTGAAGCTGTCCTGGAGGATCGCGACCCCGATGAGGCTCAACAACGCCACGAGGATGAATGCGATCGTCTGCGTCTGCTTGCCGTTCGTGACCTTCTCGACGCCGCCGCACCACATCCAGAGCCAGTAGATTCCGGCGATCGGGACGATCAACAGCCACGCGGTCGGGATGTCGGCGCCTTGCTTGACCATCTCGTTCTTGGTCTTGACGAACCAGACCAGCGAGTAGATGCCAAACGTGATGAACGTGAGGATGATGACGGCGGCGACGGAGCGCTGTTTCATGACGGTTCTCTCTGAAAGTGAATCGAGCCAGCTAGACATACCAGCAAAGTGGCGTTCGAGAGCGGTCTGGAACAAGCTCGAGAGCGCGGCTGAGCCCGTCGTCGCGGCCGGCGACGGCAGGCTCGGTGGTCGGCGAACCGCCGACCGAATCACTCGGCCGCGTTCGCCGCGTGCCACGCTATGTTTGCCGTGTGGACGGCGTTCGCGGTCGCAACCGCGGAGTCGACGAGGTTCTGCGAGAAGTACGTGTCGCCGTCGCCGTGCGGGTTGACGCCGATCGGGTGAGTCGGGCCATAGCCGCCCGTCACGCCGGTGCCGCCGTCGACGGTAACGCCGAGATACACATCGGCATAGTTGTACGCCGCGTTCACGTTGACCTCGAAGTTGTGCTCCTGGTCCTGTCCCACGCGATACACGGCGAACACCTTCGTCGCGTCCTCGATCATCCAATGGTAGGACGTCGGCAGGTTGTCGGTCAGCTTGCCGCCTGGGTCACCGTAGGTCACCAGCTCCTGAATGCTCGTGGCTCCGGTCGGAACGTAGTCCGTGAAGTCCGGGAACCGGTTTGCGGTCCACAGCGCGACGGTGACGTCGCTTGGCGGTGGGACCGAAGTGGTCAGCTCGGAGGCGCTCGACGACGTGGTCGGGTTGTCGATGCAGCCGGCGAGAACAGCGAACAGGATCGGAAGTGCGAGACGCATGGTGGGCTCCTCTTGGGTGACGGACTCTACTCGAACACGATCACGTCTCGCACCCATTCTTCGTGGTGCGATGCGATCCAGGCGATGCGTGCATCGCGCAGCGCGATCGCTACTGGGGACTTCCCCAGGATGCGGGCACGCACGTCATCGAAGAACGCACCGCCGTCGTTGTCGGGGATGGCCGACGCAGACGCGATCACGGCGCGCGCGCCCGCAGACACGAACGCTGCGGGCAAGCTCCAGCGCTCGTGCAGTACCGGTGCGGCCTGGCTCGCGCGACACGCCGCGAGGATCACGAGCGGGCTGGCATGAAACCGCGCGGCGGCGACCTCGGCCGCGGTCAACGCATAACGGCCGTTCGCATCGGGCGACAACGCGAGATACGAGGCGTCCGACACGTCGGCGATGCCGTGCGCGTGGATCGTGACATCGCTTGCCTCGCCGATCGCCGCGAGCACGCGCTCGGGTGTGGCGGCGTCGCCCGAGATCAGCTCGGCTCCGGCCGCTGACCATGTCGCCAGTCGGGGCAGGTGCAGCTCGGCGGGCGGCACGACGTCCGCGACGACGATCCGTTGCTCGCCTGCGGTCGCGACCGGTCGCTTGCGCGCTCCGAGATAGCGCCAGGCGATCGCGTCGGGCAGGATGCGAGCGACGCCATGCAGCGGCGGCCGTGCGATCACGTCGACGATATCGCAGTGCTCGAGCGCCGCAACGACCTCGCGCGGGACGAGGGTCGCGCCGTCGATCGCCGTCGTCGTGCGCGCCTGGTGACTCGCGACATAGGCGCCATCCCACCCGCGCGCGACCGCGATCGTCGTGGTGTCCTCGGCGGCGAGTCCGAGTGCGCAGCGCTCGGGCTCCGGGACTCCGAGCTCTTCGCTGAGCGCGCGCAACGCGTCCGCACCATCACCGCGTTCGGCCGCTGCGACGGCGATCATCGAATAGCCCATGCCCTCGACGTGCCGCGCGTTCGGATCGTCCGGCGTCGCGTGGGCGGTCGCGATCGATCGGCGAAGTAGCGCCTCGCCGGCGGCCGGATCTCGAGCGAGCGCGAGCCGGCCCTCGGCGTTGTCGAGCAACGCACGATCGACCGGCGTGATCGTGGGAGCCGTGCGCACCGCGGCGATCTCCGCGCGCACGGCGTCGAGTTGCGCAGGCGTGCCGACGAGGCGCATCACCTCGGCGCGCACGAACGCCGCATCCGCCGCATCCGCGTTGCCACTGCGCGGCGAGCTACATGGCGGGACCAGGGTTAGCTCGTGCGCGGCTTCGGCGAACCGCAGTTGATTGACGAGCACGGTCGCAACCCGCTCGTGGCCCCAGCGGACGACGTCACAAGCATCGTTGCCGAGCTCGAGGCTGCGCAGGCCACGGCGCTGTTCGTGCGCGGCCCGGGCGGCGGCCTCGGCGGTGTACGCGCGTGCGCTCGCCAAACCGCCGCCGGTGGCGTCGTCGGCGAGCACGGCAAGCTCGGCGAAGTCCGGAATGATCGCGCTCGCGTACTCCCACTCGCCGACCTGCGACATGAGATGCCAGGCCTGGTCGAGTGAGCGGCGCGCGTCGCCCAGCCGTTGCTCGTGGAGGTAAAGCTCGCCGAGGCCGAGCGCGATCTTCATGCAGCGAAAGCTCGGCGCACCTGCGGCGCACGCCGGACGTGCGCGCATGAACATCGCCTCGGCGCCGTCACGATCGCCGCGCGCGAGTTGCGCGTTGGCTTGTTGCTCGAGGCCGAGTACCTGGATCCACGGATCGGGAGACGCGGCCGTGAGCTTGGCGAACTCGGCAAGCTCCGCGGGCTTGACGGCGCCGTCATCGCCGAGCGCGAGCAGGGCGCCGATCAGCAGGTCATCGGCGTGGGCGGCACGCAACGCGGCGAGAAACGGCGCGCGTGCCGGCGGGTGACCGGACAGGATCGCGAGGTAGCTCGCCGCGAGCTCCGGCCGCGGCGCACCGCGATCGACCGCGGCGATCGCCGTGGTGGTGTGATCGGCGGCATCGATCGCCGCGGCAATCGGACGCAGCGCCTCGACGCGTTGCCGATCCGGCGCGGAGCGCAGCGCGTCGTACAGCTCGATCCGAGCGACACCCGGCGCGGTACGCGCGTCGTCGGGCGTCAGGCCGCGGCCGTGCTGTGCCATGCCAGACGCGAGGCCCGCGATCCGCAGATAGTCATCGAGCTCGCGGTCGATGGTCGTATCGAGCGCGGCAGCGCGCTTCGTCGCTTCTTCGGCCCAGCCTGGCTCGTGACGATCGGCCACGGCGTGAAACGCCGCACTCGCCGTGTAACGCAGCCCGAGGTCGCGCAACGCGAGCGCGCGATTCCACGTCGCGACCGCATGGCCCGGCGAGAGCTCGAGCGCGCGGTCTGTCAACTCGAGCGCGACGGTCGGCTTACCGTCGGCGAGCGCGAGCGCGGCGCGATCGGCGAGCACATCGGGCGAGGTCGCCGCGCGCTCGAGATAGGTCGCGGCTTGAGCGCGATCGCCGTCGAGTAGCGCGAGCACGCCCACGCCCTGGAGGTCGCCGGTGCGCTCGACGTCGGCGAGCTGCGTCAACGGAATAGCCTCGTGCGAGGCTTGCTCGCCGCGCGCCACGTTATAGGGCCGGAAGCCGGCCGCCGGGCCCCATGCCACGCGCGCTTCGAGCTGGCGATCGCTCGCGAGCGCGAGCGCGACGACCGAGGCCGGCGAGGACGCACGCGGCTTCGTACCGAGGTAGATCGCCAGCCCCGCGGCCGCGGCGAGCGCGACGCCGCCGATCTGCACGGCTCTCCGCCGATACCACGCGAGAGGGATGACGTCGGTCGCACGGGCCGGTGCGGGCGTGGGCATGGCCGCGAGCTGCATCAGGTCTGCAAGCTCGGCCTGACACGACTCGCACGTCGCGAGGTGGGCGCGCGCCGCTTCGGCCGCTTCGCCACTCAGCTCGCCATCGGCGAGGAGGTGCGTGTGCTCGAGCTCGAGACAGTCGCTCATCGCGCCCCCCGTGCTCGGATGAAGGCGTCCTTGAGCTTCTTGCGCGCACGCAACAGCCGGGTTCCGACCGTCGCCTTCGCGATCCGCAGCTCGGCGGCGATCTCGTCGTACGACCGGCCCGCGGTGTGAAGCTCGTAGACGGTGCGAAACTCTTCGCCGATCGTCGCGAGCGCTCGCGCGATCTCTTCGGACGTGACATCGGCCCACACCGGCGGCGCGACCGGCTCGGGCATCGCGATCTGGATGTCATCGAGCGCCTCGATCTGAGGCGCGCGCTTCGCCCGGCGACAGCGATCGATGAACAGGTTGTGCATGATCGTCATCAGCCACGCCTTGACGTTGCCGCTGTCCGCGTAACGGTCCCAGTTACGCAGCGCGCGCACGTAGGTGTCGTGGACGAGATCGTGAGCATCGGAATCGTCGCGGCACAGCCGTCGCGCGGTCGCGAATAGCAACGATTCGTGCGCCTGCACCGCGTCGGCCATCGCTCTGCCACCAGTCGCGGTCACCGCGCGCGCAGGCTGCCACGCGTCACGCGCGAGGGTCAAGGCGGCGGTCGACGCAGGCATCCGGAACCTGTAACGCCGAGCTCGCCAAATCTTCCCGCGGAGTTTTCGTCGGGAACATCGCCGACCGGCGGCGTTTGGCTCGCGAACGAACCCAGGAGCCTTCAGATGACACTTCGAACGCTTGTGCTTGCCAGTGCCGGCGCTGCCGCGATGCTCGCGAGCCGCCCATCCCACGCCGACTCGGTGACCGACGTCTCGAACGGCACATCGATCTTTGTCCAGTACGCGCACGCGATCCTCGATGGCAACTCGTATCGCACGGCCGGCATCGTCGTCGCGAAACCGGCCGGCACGCTCGACTTCCCGCTGCCCGCGAGCGCGATCGGCCTGAACCTCCCGATCACGCTGCACCTCAACGGATCGTCGATCGGCGGCAACATCATCCAATTCACATTCAACGATGCGTTCGCCGACGTGGACATCACCGGCAACGGAGACTTGCTCACCGGTGCGAGCGGCGTCCTGCTCGTCATCGCGGCTCCGCTCGCCGGCGCCCAGTCGGCGATCTGCAACAACACCTCGTGTCCGGGCGATGTCTCGCTCGAGCTCGTGGGCGCGACGGTCACCGCGACCGGAACCTGGGGCAGCGAACCGGTCGCGCTCGAGTCGGCTCGCGGCGTCGGCGGCGTGCCGCGCGCTCGGATGAACGGCCTTGTGGTGCCGACCACGAGCACCGATTCGCACGGCAGGGTCTATCCGTTCTGTTCGGCGACGAATGCGACGACCCCGGGCGATCTGGTCGTGGCGCTCACCGGCGTCGCGCCGAGCGGCGGCACTCGGGTCGATCTGACGGCGCCGCACGGCTTCGGCTTGCCGAACAGCATCATCGTGCCGCAGGGGCTCACCAGCTACGACGTCCCGTTCACCGTGCCGGTGAACTTCGTCGGCTCGATCGAGCTCGCGGCGGCCGCAGGTGGCGCGACGAGTAGCGCCGAGCTCGTCGTCGACCCGGCGATCGATTGTCAGCCGCCGGCGAGCCGACCGGGCTACGAGGCGTATGTCCCGCCGCTGCTCGTGGGCTGCACCCAGTGCTCGCAGTTCGTCGATCTCAACGACGAGAACTGGCAGCTCACGCAGGTTGGTAGCCAGTTGATCGTGATCATCGACGGCGCGCTGTCCCCGTTGCTCAAGGCGTTCCCGCAGGCGACCGCGGTCGGCGCCGATGCGCTGAACGACAGCGGGATGATCGCGGGCCGGATGACGGTCGGCGGCGTGACGCAAGCGTACCGCGCGAACCTCGCTTACGGCGCGCACGGCGCTCAGCTGCTCGGCGCGATGGTCCCCGAAGACATCGGCTCGAGCGGAACGGTCGTCGGCTATCGCTCGGACGCGAACGGCCTCCACCACGCGGTGTTCAGCGACGGGCGCGGGGTGACCGACCTCGCGCTCACGTCGTCTTACGGCATCGAAGAAGCGCGCGCACTGCGGATCTCGCCGTCCGGCCAGGTCATCGGGACGTTCACCGGCAACGACGGCGTGATCCGCGGCTACCGCTGGGTCGACGGCACGACCTATACGCTGCCGAACCTCGGCGGCTCGCCGGCGATCCCGGTCGCGGTCGATCGCCTGAACGACATCGCGGTCAACTCGAAGAGCGGGGCCGCGATCATCGGAGCGAACGGCACCGTCCTCGCGCTCGGCAATCCGAGCGGCTACGTCGGGTTCGAGATCACGTCGCTCAATCGCTATGGCTATGCGGTCGGCAACGCGTCGCCGGCGGTCGGCCTCGCGAGCGTCTCGCAGGGATTCGTGTGGATCCCGAAGCGCGGGTTCGTCGCGCTCACCAACTACGCGAAGGGCCTGTCAGTCGACCAGGCCCTGCGCATCACCGACACCAATCAGGTCGTCGTCCACGGCACGACGTCCGCCGGGATCGCCGACCTCTACCTGATCACGTTGTGAAAGGACCCAGGACCATGCACAAGCTACTTCGCGATTTCTCCTTCACCGTGGTCACCGCGTGCGTGCTGATCGCCTGTACCGGCGGCACGTGCACCCTGTTCGAGAAGAAGTGCGATTCACATCTGACGGTGCCCGCGATCGGCGCGTGCCCGAGCGACTTCAACGGCTTCGGCGGCTACGGCCAGCCGTGCAACGATCCCGGCACGTGCAACGGCGGCGGGCTCGCGTGCGTCGAGGGGACATGCCTCCCATGCGGTGGCCAAGATCAAGCGTGCTGCACTCAGACCGAGGGCGGGCCGGGCACGTGCAACGGCACGACCTGCGCCTATAACGGCTACATCGATTGGTATCAATGCGAGGCCTGCGGCAACGCACTCGGCGCTTCGTGCTGCGAGGACAATCTGTGCAGCGTCGGGATGTGCGACACGAACACCGAGAAGTGCGTCGCTGCGACCTCGACGGGTGGCTCGACGACCTATTGGGTTTGGGTCGTCGATCCCGAGTGTGGTGCCCAAGCGCACGGCTTCGTCGCCGACTCGCAATCCGACGCGCAGAGTGCGGCGCAGACCTGGTTCACGAGCTCGTTCCCACAGAACGCCGGCTACTACCTGGGTGCGGCGAGCACGGGCGAGTACACGACCGCGCCGATGACGTACCAAGTCTGCCCGACGGAGTGCGCGGTGGTCGGTGGCCTGATGGAGACGACGAACACGCTCTACGCGTTCGATCCGAGCAAGATCCCGGCGTGCGAACAGCTGCTCGACCACACGTGCAGCTGGTTGCCGACCGCGTGTCCGGGGGACTGACGGTCAGGCAGCGATCGCCTCGACGACCTGCTTGATCGTCCGCTTCGACGTGTCGATCGTCGCGTCGGCGCTCGCGTACAGCGGGGTACGCGCGGCGAGCAACGCGCGCAGCTCCGCAAACGCGTGCGGGTTCTCGGCCATCGGCCGCTGGTCTCCCTGCGCGACGACGCGGTTCCAGTGGTCCTCGGGGCGCGCGCGCAGCCACACGGTCCGGGCGCGCGACCGGAGCAACGCGAAGTTCGTCGGATCGTTCACGATCGAACCGCCGGTCGCGAGCACCGCGGGACTGGAATCGGCGAGCAAGCGGCTCAGCACCTCGCGCTCGAGCCGGCGGTAGTAGGCCTCGCCGTGCAACGAGAACACCTCGCCGAGCGGCAGGCCGGCCGCTTGTTCGATCTCCTGATCGACCTCGACGAACCGCGCACCGAGCTTCTTCGCGAGCGCCGCGCCGACCGCCGACTTGCCCGCGCCGCGCACGCCGAGCAGCGCGATCGGCTTGGCCGACGGCGGTGCCTCGAGCAAGGCAGCGGGCGTCGTGCCGAGCGCGGCGGCGACCTCGGCGAACCGGCGCAACGAGATGTTGCCGTCGCCGGCCTCGAGCTGCGCGAGAAACCGCTCCGACACGCCGCTCTTTTCGGCCAGCTCCCGGCGGGACCAGCCCTGGTGGTCGCGTCGTGCGCGAACCGCGGCACCGACGGACGCGAGCAAGGTCATGCGAAATATATTGCATGATAAGTCGAGCGTGACAAGCACTAAAGTGCTTGATAGAAGTATGCATGGCCGATGATCGCGCGCAGCCCAGCGACCCTGTCAGCTTCGACACGCACCCGAGCCGTTATCATCATTGGAAGCTCACGGTCGACGGCGAGCTCGCGAAGCTCGTGATGGCGGTCGATGGCGATCATCCGCATCGCCCGGGCTACGAGCTCAAGCTCAACTCGTACGACCTCTCGGTCGACATCGAGCTCGCCGACGCGATCCAACGCCTGCGCTTCGAGCATCCCGCCGTCAAGGCGCTCGTGATCACCGCCGAGCTCGATCGCGTGTTCTGCTCCGGCGCGAACATCTACATGCTCGGGCAGTCGACGCACTCGTTCAAGGTGAACTTCTGCAAGTTCACGAACGAGACCCGGCTCTATCTCGAAGACGCCTCCGCGAACAGCGGGCTCGCGTCGCTCGCGGCGTGCAAAGGCACGACCGCCGGGGGCGGTTACGAGCTCGCGCTCGCATGCGACGAGACGATGCTGGTCGACGACGGCAGCTCCGCGGTGTCGTTCCCCGAGACGCCGCTCCTCGCCGTGCTGCCCGGCACCGGCGGCCTGACCCGGCTCGTCGACAAGCGCAAGGTGCGCCGCGATCGCGCGGACGTGTTCTGCACGACCGCCGAGGGCATCAAGGGCAAGCGAGCGAAGGACTGGAACCTCGTCGATCAGGTCGTGGCCCGCACGAAGTGGGACGAGACCGTCGCGCAACGCGCGAAGGCGCTCGCCGCGAACCAGACCGTGACGCGCGGCCCGGCGGTCGAGCTCCCCGCGGTCGCGCCGAAGCTGACGACGAACGCGCTGACGTACAAGTACGTCGAGCTCACGTTCGATCGCGCGAGCCGCACCGCAAATCTGTTGATGCGCGGGCCCGAGGCGAGCGAGCTGGTCGACCTCGTGTCGCCCGACACGTGGAGCCTGCGCGCGTTCCGCGAGCTCGACGATGCGTTGCTCCGGCTGCGCTTCGATTGGCCCGAGACCAACGTCGTCACGGTGCGCACCGCCGGCGATCCCGCGCTCGTCGCGCTCCACGACGAGCTGCTCGCCCGGGCGACGACCGGGTTCGCGCGCGAGGTGCGGTTGCTGCAGCGCCGTGTGCTCAAGCGGTTCGACAACACGGCGCGCTCGTTCTACGCGGTAGCAGATCGCGAGGACTCGTGCTTCGCCGGCTCGCTACTCGAGCTCGCGCTCGGCGCCGATCGGTTCTACATGTTGATCGACAAGGACGAGAAGATCGCGATCGCGCTTTCGGTGGCGAACGCCGGGTTCATGACCACGTCGTCGGGCCTATCGCGGCTCGAGGCGCGGTTCTATGGCGAGCCGGCGCGCGTGCAAGACGTGCTCAAGCGCGGCGTCGAGCCGATCGCCGCCGGGAAGTCGGACCCGCGGAGCAAGTTCCTCGAGAGCCACCCGGCGGGCGCGATGGTGCGCAACAAGAACCTGCCGCTCATCACGTCGGAACAAGCGGAGCAGCTCGGGATCGCGACGGTCGCCGCGGACGACATCGACTTCGCGGACGAGCTCCGGATCGCGGTCGAAGAACGCGCATCGCTGTCACCGGACGCGTTGACCGGGATGGAGGCATCGCTGCGCTTCGTCGGCCCGGAGACGCTCGAGACCAAGATCTTCGGCCGGCTCAGTGCTTGGCAGAACTGGATCTTCACCCGCGCCAACTCGACCGGCGAGCACGGCGCGCTCACGCTCTACGGTCGCCCCGAGCGGCCGCAATTCCAGTGGAAGAGGACGTAATCGCATGACCTCCGTACTCACCGACGAGAAGATCCCTAACAACGTCCACCTCGCCGACGATCGTCGCCTGCAGCGCGCGCTCGAGGCGTGGCAGCCGCAGTTCCTCGACTGGTGGAAGGCGATGGGCCCGGTCGGCTGGCAGGAGCGCGACATCTACTTGCGCACCGCGGTGTCGGTCGAGACCGACGGCTGGGCGCACTTCAACTACGTCAAGATGCCGGACTATCGCTGGGGGATCTTCCTCGAGCCGAAGCAGGAAGGCCGCGTGCACGGCTTCGGCGACTTCGCCGGCCAGCCGGTGTGGGACGAAGTTCCCGGCGAGTTCCGCAACATGTTGCGCCGCCTCGTCGTGACCCAAGGCGACACCGAGCCGGCGAGCGTCGAGCAGCAGCGCTTGCTCGGCGACACCGCGCCATCACTCTACGATCTGCGCAACCTGTTCCAGGTCAACGTCGAAGAGGGGCGTCATCTGTGGGCGATGGTCTACCTGCTCCACACGTACTTCGGTCGCGACGGTCGCGAAGAAGCCGAGGAGCTGCTCGCGCGCCGGTCGGGCGATGTCGACAAGCCGCGCATCCTCGGCGCGTTCAACGAGCCGACGTCGCACTGGCTGTCGTTCTTCATGTTCACGATGTTCACGGACCGCGACGGCAAGTATCAGCTCGCGGCGCTCGCGGAGAGCGGCTTCGATCCGCTCGCACGCACCTGCCGGTTCATGCTGACCGAAGAAGCGCATCACATGTTCGTCGGCGAGAGCGGCGTGCAGCGCATCGTCAAGCGCGCGTGCGAGCTGATGAAGACCGCGCCGGGCGGCGACGTGCGCGCGGCCGGCGGCATCGACCTGCCGACGATCCAGAAGTACCTGCACCTGTGGTACTCGCTATCGCTCGACTTGTTCGGCGGCGAGGTGTCGTCGAACGCGGCGGATGCGTTCGCGTCGGGACTCAAGGGTCGCTACAAAGAGGACCGCTATCCCGAGCACGAGTTGATCGGCTCGCACTTCGCGATGGACGTGCTCGAAGAAGGCAAGGTCGTCCACAAAGACATCGCGATGCGCAACGCGCTCAACGAGGTGCTGCGCACCGAGTACATCAAGGACTGCCAGCGCGGCGTCGACCGCTGGAACAAGACGATCAAGGACGAGGGCATCGACTTCGTCGTGACGCTGCCGTCCGCGAAGTTCCATCGCAACATCGGCATGTGGAGCACGCAGCGGTTCACGCCGACCGGCGAGATGATCGACCAGGCGACCTACGACGCGCGCAAGGGCGAGTGGCTACCGAACGCCGCCGACGAGGCGTTCGTGAAGACGCTGATGCACCCGGTGTACGAGCCCGGCAAGATGGCGAGCTGGATCGCGCCGCCGGCGAAGGGCATCAACAACCTGCCCGGCGACTTCGTCTACGTGAAGCCGGCGTGACCACCGCGTAGCCGCGCCTCGATCAGTGCAAGCGCCCGAGCAGGCCGTCGATCTCGACGATGCGCTTCGCCATCGGGCTGCCCTTCGCGCCTTGGCTGTAGATCGCTCGAGCGGCTAACAGCAGGCGCTTGGCTTCGACCGGATCGCGATGCAGCTCGACGAGGGCGTGCGCCTTCTCGAGCTCGGGCCAGGCAACCGCCTGTTGCTCCGCGCGCGCGCCCGCGACGGCCAGCGCGGCGGTCGCATCGCGGAGCTCGCCCTCGCGATCGCCGAGCCGGCCTTCGCACGTCGCGACCTGGGTGTACGCGAACGCGAGACGGTCGCTGTCGGGCATCGCGGCCTTGCGGATCTCGAGGCAGCGGCGAGCGGTCGCGAGCGCGTCGTCGAGCTTGCCGGCCGCCTGCTGGTCAGCGGACAGGTTGTACAGCAGCCCCGCGAACGACTCGGTGTTCGGGCCGAGTAGCTTCTCCTCGGCGGTCAGCGCGCGTTGCAGCCGTTCGATCGCGCGGTCGTAGTGACCGTGGTCGCTCTCGATCAGCGCGAGGTTCGTATCGCAGCTCGCGACCATCGAGCTATCCGGACCGAACTCGTGCTCGAACGTCGCGCGCGCGGCCTCGAGCAACGGCTCGGCTTCGTCATCGCGATCGTCTTCGAGCAGCGAAGCGCCGAGGTTGAGCTGCGCGTTCGCGACGTCCTCCGGAGCGCCCTTGCCGGCGCGCGCGAGCTCGAGTGCGTGTTGCCCGAGCTTCGTCGCGGTCTCGTTGTCACCGAGGTCCTTGTAGGTCAGGGCTTCGCCGGAGATCAGCCGAGCGAGCCGGGCGTCTTGGGGCCCGAGCGTGTCGGTGATCGTGGCGATCGCGGACTCGTACTCCTCGATCGCGTGCTTGGCATCGTTCGCGTCGCCGAGGATCGCGGCGTACTCGGCGTCGGCGGACGCGAGCGCGAGCGGCGACGCACCGTCCTTCAAGACCGAGATCGCGTGCTCGAGCTGCACGCGAGCGTGGGGCAGGTCCCCGCTGACCGCGAGGACCCGGGCGAGCGTGACCTGCATCCGCGCTGCGCCGAGCGGATCGGTGCGCTCGAACAGGCTCTCTTCGGATTGCGCGAGCTTGATCCACGGCTCGAGCTCCTTGAATCGCTCGCTATGACTGCCGACATCGAGGATCGAGCCAAGCGCCGCGAGCTCGACGCTGCGATCTCCGTCGGCGTGGGCTTTGTAATACGCATCGCCGAGCTCGCTCAGCGAGCGCTCGACCTCACCCGATTCACCGTCGAGCGTTCCGCGGACGAGCCCGACGAGCTCTGCGAGCCCGCCGTGCTTGCCCACTGGCGAGTCGCTGATCCGGTCGAGGGCCGCACGGGCCAGGTCCCGGTGGCCCGACTCGGCGCGATGCAACGCGACGAGCAACACCGCGCGCGCTTCGGAGACGTCACGCCGGCCGATCGTGTCGAGCATCCCGTTCAGCGCGATCGGATCGCCGCATGGCCCGAGCGCGGGCAGGGTCTCGATCGTCGAGGCCGCGCTCGTGATGTCGAAGTTCTCCTGCAGCGAGCGCAACGCGGCGGCCGCGGTCACCGCGACGTCGTGGCGACAACCGATGCTGCGTTGGAACACGATGTCGGTCCACTCGTGATGTTGATCGTGCGCTTCGCACGCCGCGACCGCGACCCCGCGATACGCCGCGGTGAAGTGCTCGATGTTCGAGCGCGCATGAGCGCCGACGTGGCCCGGCGCTTGATTCAGCCGAGCGACCACCTGCGTGCCGAGGCTCGCCGGAAAGTACGTCTCGAGGTCGTCACCGGCGGTGGCGCAGGTCGCCTCGCTCTGATCAGCACTGCTCGACAACACGTACGCCCCGGCACCACCCGCGACGAGCACGGCCCCGAGCGCGAGCGCCGGAACGAGCACCCGCTTGCGCGGCGGAATCATCGCGGTGCGGATCGCGACGAGCAGCTCGCGCAGATCGCCATAGCGATCGCTCGGCTTCGCCGACAGACCGCGTTCGATCACCCTGCGCAGCGCGACCGGGACCTCGTTCGCCGGGGGCGTGCGCAGCTCGCGCCGCTCGATCGCCTGTTGCACCGCCTGCAACGTGCTGCCGGCGAACGGCCGCATCCCGAACAGCAGCTCCCACACGACGATGCAGAACGCGAACTCGTCACAGCGCGCGTCGACCTCGCCGGCCGCGTATTGCTCCGGCGCCATATACGCCGGCGTCCCGAGCACGGTGCCGGTCTCGGTCATCGAGCTCGACACCGAGATCGGCCGGGACGACCCCGATCGATGCCCGCTCGGCACCGGCGTCGCGCTGGTCGGCGGGATCGAGAGGATCGCCGCATTCGCCCGGGCGAGCCCGAAGTCGCTGACGCGCGGCCGGCCGTCGGTGTCGACCAGCACGTTCTCCGGCTTGAAATCGCGATGAACGATACCGGCCTTGTGCGCGGCGATCAGGCCCTCTCCGACCAGCAACATCATCTCGACGATCTCTCGCCACGCGCGCGGCTTCTCGGTCGCCCAGACGCGCAACGTCGAGCCGCGCACGTACTCCATCGCGACGAACAGGCGGTCGCCGAGGCTGCCGACCTCGAACACGGTGACGACGTTCGGGTGTGCGAGCTGCGCCATCGCCAGGGCTTCGCGATACAGCCGATCGCCACCCGTGCCCGCCGGGTGGAGCTTGACCGCGACGTCGCGACCGAGCTGTTGATCGCGGGCGAGGTACACGGTGCCCATCCCGCCGCGGCCGAGCACCGACGCCACGACATAGCGCTCGCCGATCGACTGGCCGACCGGCAGCTCGACGATCGGGTCGGTGGCGAGCCGCGGAGGCTGTGCGTTCGAAGCGTCCTGCGTCTCGCCGTCGCTGATGCCGCGCGTGTGGTCGGGCGCGAGCGAGCCCGGCGTGG
The DNA here is from genome assembly GCA_963848295.1 of uncultured delta proteobacterium. Taxonomy (GTDB): domain Bacteria; phylum Myxococcota_A; class Polyangia; order Haliangiales; family Haliangiaceae; genus JABFXX01. The sequence continues at coordinate 4,523,081 of CAWKDB010000010.1, forward strand.
CGGGCGACGCCATCGTATTGGCGAGCGGAAGCTCGTCTTCGCGCTGGCCCGCCACGGCGACGATGGTACCCGAGTCGCCGGCCCGTAGGACGCGGATCGGGTTCCGGAGATGCGTCCTAGTTCGCGCTCTGCGGCAGCGAGCACCATGGCGTGAGGCCGGCGACCGGCAGCACGACATCGTTGGTCGCGCCGGACTGGTCGCACTCTTCGTCGGCGCTCCACGCGTTCCAGTCGCCCGAGCGGCCGAGCGACGACGCGTAGCTCGTGAACGGATCGTAGCCACCGTTCGTCATCGCGAACACCGTCGGATCGACGCAGCCGCCTTGGGCTTGGGTCGTCTCGTATTGCTCGATGATCTGGTACATCGCGCTGGTCGTGTGGTCCCAGCAGCACGTTCGCGAGCTGGCGTAGGCGAGCGGGGCGAACACGTAGTCGTCGATCGTGCGGTACTGGGTGTCGACCGCGACCTGGTCCATGCCGAAGTTTGCGGCCATCAGCGTGTAGAGCTGGCCGAACGCTTGCTCGCGATCGGTGCGCGCGGCGCACGACGACGGATGGCTCGCGAGGTACGTGCGCTTTTCTTGGATCACGCCGACCAGCTGGTCGCGCTCCGCTCTCGGATCGGGGTCGCCGAGGATCTCGCCGAACTTCGCGACCCGCGCCGCGATCGCATCGTAGTCCGTGTCGTTGATCCAGCTCGCTTCATCGGCGTTCATCCACGTGTTCATCCACTTGCCGTCGTGGACCTTGGCGACGCGGAAGCGCTTGAGCCCGCCGTTGAGGTGCGAGTACGGCGTGTCGCCGCCGTATGCGGTGTTGAGATCCGGACCGCCCGCCTCGGGCGTGGTGAACAAGCTGCGGGTCTCGCCTGGGTCCTGCCACTCCGGCTGCGCCGGCGGATCGTTGCCGTAGATCGCTTCCGCTTGCATCAGGCCGCCGCCGAGCTGAGTGACGCGGGTGATCACGGTCGTGTGGCCATCGACGGTCGGAGCGCGCGCGAACATCAGGACGTCGCCGGTGCGCAAGGCTTCAGGTACGAGGTTGTACGTGTTGCGGCCGTCGACCATGTTGTGCGAGCCGAGGTACGCCTGCGTGAACATGATCAGGCGCGCGGCACGCTTGTTGAGGTGGATCTCGTCGAGGAATGCGCCGAGGCGTGCACCCGGGCCGAGATTCGGCAGGTCGTCGCCCGACGAGATGCCGCTGGTGCGCAGCGACGTGTCCTCGGGCCAGCTCGCGCCGTACTGCGCCGGCGATTCGTTGGAGTAGTCCGCATAAGCGGTCGCCCACGACGACGAGTGCGACCACTTGCCGGCCGCGGTGCGAACGCCGAAGTGGCCGAAAAACACCGGCGTCGCACCGTCGTAGCCGACCATGTAGAACGGCAGGTGATACCAAGCGGAGAACGACATCCGCAGCATGATCGCGAGATCGGCGCAGTCGAGCTTCGGACCTGGCACTGACTTACCGAAGGGCGTCGAGATCGTGACGGTCGTGAACGAGCCGTCGAGGTTCGGAATCTGTTGGAGCGAGCCGACCCACGCCGCGAACTTCTGATCCCAGTCGAGCCCGCTGTTCGCGCTCCACGCGATACCAGCGGCCTGCGCGGCAGCGCTGTCGGTGTCTTCCCATTGATTCGAGACGGTCCACGCTTGGGTCGCCGAGTAGTCGCCGTCGACCGGCAGCGACGGAACACCGACCGAATCTTCCTTGCCCAGTGGCGGGCCCGGATCGAGCTCGGTCGTGGACGTGTCGCCGCTGGCGCACGAGGTGGCGGCGATGGCAACGGTGAGCGCGATGAGGAAACGACGCATGGCACGAGGCATACGCACGACCTGGGCCAAATGCCCCACCCATGGATCCGAGGGCCTACGGGAGCAACTCCGTCAGGCGGCAACTCGATCAGCCGGCGATCGAAGCGACGGCTGTCACCATCACATGCCGGCGTCGACCAGCGATGGCCCGTCACGCGTGGCGCGGTCACAGGCCTCGAGGTGGTCACCGCCGACGTCGACGACGGTGCACTCGTACGTCGCATAGCGACCGCAGCCGCTCGCGCGATAGGCCTCGCCGCCGAGCGCCTCCAGGTCGAGCTGGTCGGTCGCGCACGGGAACTCCTGCGACGCGCGCTGCAGGACGATCGCCTCGAAATCGCGGTCGAGCTGCGCCTGGTCCGGCAGTCCATCAACACAGCTCGCAAGCATCATCGCGATCAACCCATCGCCTCATGGGTCGAGCCTGCCGGTCGACTCTCGCCCGTGCGAGTTAAGACTTCTTCGTCGTCTTCGCGAGCAGGTCGCCGAACGTACCGAGCTTGTTCGGGGCCTTCGGCGCGGCAGCGACATCTTCGGGGCTCGCATCGTTCGACGCTGCGAGCGACAACCCGATGCGCCGGCGCTCGTGATCGACCGACACGACGGAGGCCTCGACCGTCTGTCCGACCGCAACGACTTCCTTGGGATGATTGATCCGTTTGCCGGCGCCGAGCTCGCTGATGTGGACGAGCCCCTCGACGCCGGGTGCGATCTCGACGAACGCGCCGAATGGCTGGAGCCGCGTGACCATGCCTTTGACGCGCGAGCCTTCGTGCAGGCTGGCGGTCGAATCGCGCCAGGGATCGTTCGCGAGCGCTTTGAGCGACAAGCTGATCCGCTCGCCTTTCTCGCCGGGCTCGATCTTGAGGACCGCGACGTCGATCTCCTGACCGAGTCCGAGCACGTCCTCGGGTTTGTCGACGCGCTGAAACCCGAGCTCGCTGACGTGCAGCATGCCCTCGATGCCGCCGAGATCGACGAACGCGCCGAACGGCTTGAACCCGACGACCTTGCCGCGCAGCACGACCCCCGGCACGAGCTTCTTGCGGGTCTCGGCCGCGCGCTTCGCGTTGTCTTCTTCGAGTAAGGCGCGCCGCGACAGTACGAGGTTGCGCGGCTCGTACCGCGTGATCCGAAACGTCAGCCTCTGGCCGACGTACACCGCGAGGTCGTCGACGAACCGCGCCTCGATCTGCGATGCCGGGCAGAACCCGCGCACGCCCGAGACATCGACCGAGACACCGCCCTTGATGACCTCGGTCACCGTACCCTCCACTGGCAAGCCGAGCTCGGCCGCTTGCGCGAGCTCCGCGGACAGCTGCGGGCCGCGCATGACCTTCGTGCGCAGCATCAAGGTGCCACCCTGGTCGTTGACGACGCGCGCCTCGACCACGTCGCCGACCTTCACGAGTAGCTTGTCGTCGGAGTCGCTCACCTGATTGCGGTCGAGCTGGCCTTCGGCTTTGCCGCCGATGTCGACGAACACGGCTTCCTTGCCGATCGTCACGATCTTGCCTTTGATCAGATCGCCGACTCGCGGACGCTTGCCTGCCTTCGGTTGGCCGCGCTCGCTCTCGGCAAGCATCGCGGCAAAGTCGTCGTCGTCGTCCGCCATCGCGCGCAGCCTACTGGAATCGTCGGCCGCGCGGGGCGCCGATGCGTGGAATCATGTCGCCGTCACAGGTCGAGCCGCGCAGTCGACGCGCGGTCCGTCCGCCAAAGTCGCCGCCGCGACATACCGCCGCCGAACGGTGCCGGAATCAAGCACTGTCGTTCCTGCAAGGGTGCTGGAATCAAGCACTGTCGTTCCTGCGAGGGTGCCGGAATCAAGCACTGTCGTTCCTGCGAGGCTGCCGGAATCAAGGCGCGGAAGCGTCGCCGTTCGGGCGACGGGCGGGCTAGTTCGACGCGACGCGCATCTCCTGCGCCGACTTCTTCGGCAGCGTCACCGTGGCGCCGACGCTCGCCGTGCTCTCGATCGGGGCGGTCGTCGTGTTAACCGGCGTGGCGGCCTTCGCCGCGAGGCCGAGGAACCCAGCCTTGCGCATCGCCCAGTCCCACATCCGGGTCGGGAGCATCGCGCTCATCCAAAAGATCATCGCGTTGAACCGCGGCGCGACGTAGCGCGCCCATGGCCGACGGGCGCGGACTGCGCGTGCGATCGCCTTCGCGATGACGATCGGCTCGCCAGCGAACCGGTTCGCGATCTTCGACATCTGCTCCTGCTTCGCCATCGATGCGCCATAGACCGAGTCCTTGAACTGCTCGGTGTTCGCAAGCGCGGTCGCTTCGAAGTTGGTCTTGATCACGCCGGGTTCGATCAAGACGACGCTGATCCCGAACGGCTGCAGCTCGTAGCGCAGCGCATCCGACATCGCCTCGACCGCGTACTTCGTCGCGTTGTAGACCCCGAAGAATGGCAGCGTGATCTTTCCACCGACGCTCGAGACGTTGATGATCCGGCCGGAGCGGCGATCGCGCATCTGCGGGATAAACGCGCGCGTCACGTTGATCAGACCGAACACGTTGGTCTCGAATTGACGTCGAGTCTCCGAGTCGGAGATCTCGGACGTCGGCCCGAGCACGCCGAAGCCGGCGTTGTTGACGAGGACGTCGAGGCCATGACCGCCGGTCAGGCGGTTGACTTCCGACACCGAGTCCGCGATCGACGTGATCGAGGTGACATCGAGGACGAGCGTATCGAGCTTGAGCCCGATCTCCGTCGCCTCCGCTTTGAGCTTCGCGAGCTCGACGACTTTGCGACCGCTCGCGATCACATGGTGACCTTGGCGGGCTAGGTGAAGGGCAGTGCTGCGGCCAATGCCCGCGGTGGCTCCAGTGATCAGAACGGTCTTCGAGGTCGACATGGCGTGGCTCCTACTGGTTGTGGAATGAACATTCATTCCGATAAGGACTATGAAAAGACAAGTGATTACTTGCCCATCGAGAACAGCTAACTGCGAATCGCTTCCCAGATGCACTGACCGGCGAACAGCCAATCCGCCTGCGCGAGCGGCTGGTCGATCTCGACACAGCTTCGAATCACTCCGACGAACGCGCCCATCACGATGCCCATGAGCAGACGCGGCGCACCGCGCTTGAGCTCGCCCTTGGCTTGGGCGGCCGTGACGATGCCCGTGAACAGATCCATCATTCGCTGCTCGACCGCGCGGCTCTCGGCATCGAGGTAGCGCGCGTGGTGATGCAGCTCTAGAAATACGAATGCGCTCGGGTTGCCGACCGCAAATCCGGCCATCCGATCCCACAGCGTGCGGAACATCTCGCGGGCGGGCAGAGTGGGCGGAAAATCGTCGATGACGGCATGCGCGAACCGAGTCTTCTGCTCGCGGTACATCGCGTTGACGAGTGCTTCTTTAGATTCGAAGTAGCGGTAGATCGTGCCGGCACCGACGCCCGCCTTGTCGGCGATCTCGGGCACGGCCGTGCCATAGAACCCGCGGTCCACAAACAACTCGAGCGCCGCCGAGACGATCGCCTCCCGCTTGTCGGTGCCGCGGCTGATCGTGCCTTGGCTGGGCCGAGTCGGCGCGATCGGCAAGCTGGCCGGCGGCGACTCGTAGACCCGGGCTGCCCCGTGGACCTGCCCGGTCATGACCGTCTTGCTGCCTTTCGTGGCCGCCGTCATCGCAGGGAATGAATATTCATTCCGCGACGAGTGCGCAAGTGGTTTCTTCGATCTTTGTTATCGCCCACAGAAAATCCAAGTAATTCTATGTTATTGGGATGCCAACAGATCGGCGAGCAACGCCATGTGATCGGAGACGTCGCCAGTTCGTCGGTCGCTAAGGCGCTCATCGCGAACCCTCTATCGGAAATCATCGCCTCGAACGAGGTCGTCGTGTTCCCTGGCGAGGGAAGGGTGTCGTTCGCCGGGCGCGCCGCGCCGGTGACTTCCGACCTGCGCGAGCTGCGCGAGTTGCGCGAGTTGCGCGAGCTGACGGAGCTCGCCGGTGCGCGCGCTGTTCACGCGCGACTTCGGCTTTCGACATCGCCCAACTGCAGATCGGACAATCCGCCGGCGAGTGTCCCCGTGCGGGACAGTAGGTGCGGCCGAAGTAGATGATCTGGAGGTGCAATGCGCTCCACCGATCGCGCGGAAACAGCGCTTTGAGGTCGCGTTCGGTTTGCTCGACGTTACGCGCTGCAGATAGCTGCCAGCGGCGCGCGAGGCGATGGATATGCGTGTCGACCGGGAACGCCGGTTCGCCGAACGCCTGCGCCATCACGACGCTCGCGGTCTTGTGGCCGACCCCGGCGAGCCCCTCGAGCGCAGCGAAGTCGCGCGGCACCTCGCCGCGGTGCTCCGTGACAACGGCGCGAGCGAGCGCCGCGAGGTGCTTCGCCTTGCTGCCGGCGAGCCCGCAGGTGCGGATGAACGGCAAGATCTGCGCTGGAGTCATCTGCGCCATCACCGCGGCGGTCGGCGCGCGCGCGAACAGCGCCGGTGTGACCTGGTTGACGCGCGCGTCGGTGCACTGCGCGGACAGCACGACTGCAACGATCAGCTGGAACGGGTCGCCGTGATCGAGCGGGATCGCCGGCTCCGGAAACTTGTCTTCGAGGATCGCCGCGATTCTTGCGGCGCGCTGTTGGCGATTCATGACGCGCGATTCCAAGTCGACAAGGATCGCCGCGACTGTTGCGGCGCGCTGTACGGTTACATCACCCTCGGTCGAAGACATCGAGGATCGCCGCGATCTTGCCGCTCGCTGTTCGCATTTTACGGCGTGCGTTTCAGGCCGGCGCTCGCGGGCGAGGTAGGGTATGGGCGTTCCCGGCCGGTGCGCGCGCGTTCTCAGCGGGTGCGCGCGCTCTCGGCGGGTGCGCCCGCGTTCTCGGCGGGTGCGCGCGCTCTCTCGGCGGGTGCGCGCGCGTTCTCAGCGGGTGCGCGCGCTCTCGGCGGGTGCGCCCGCGTTCTCGGCGGGTGCGCGCGCTCTCTCGGCGGGTGCGCCCGCGTTCTCGGCGGGTGCGCGCGCGTCGTGCCGAGACGGCGAGACCACGTGGCGGTCACAGCGGCAAGGCGGCTTGCGGCGCGGTCACGGTGGGACGCGGCGGCGGGAAGTACGTCAGCTCCTCGTCGACCCGGGCGCCGGTCATCAGCGGCACGCGGTGGACGAGCTCGCCGGCTTCGAGTGACGCGACCGGATGGCCATCGAGATACAACACCGCGTTGCCGACGATCGCGGCGACCCGCGGGCCCGGCGACAACACGCCGACGAGGTTCAGCGGATCGGTCGCCGCGATGCGCACGGCTTCGCCGCCGCCGCCGATCGCCGGGTTGCGGACCGCGCGCAATTCGTCGAGCGCTTCGGGTAGCGCGAACTGCTCGCCGATGAACCCGGTAACGAATCGGCCGCCGCGGATCTCGCCGCGCGCCTCGAGGCGACGCAAGGCCACGAGCAGATCGCGCCATGGCGGCAACCCGGATTCGCGCAGTAACAAGTCGCGGAACACGACGCCGTAGCGGCGCAGCAGCTGGCGCGCCGACGCTTCGACGTCGATCGCTTCGATCGGCGCCGGTGCGAGCAACGACCAGCGACCCGATGCGGTCGGCAACGAGCGCAACGCGTGTCCGGGGCGCGCGCGGTCGCGATGGCGCGCTCGCTTGATCGCGTCTTGCCACTTGCGGACGGTTGGCGGAGTCGACGCGCGATCGAAGTGACTCTTGACCTCGCCACGGCGGCGATCGACGAGCACGCGCAAGCTCGCGAAGCCGTCGGCGGTCGCGATGCCGGCGCCGACGAGCTCCCACAGGGCATCCTCGACCTCGTCGGGCGGAGCATCGATCGCCGCGACGAGATCGCCGAGGAATGACGCACCGGTCGACGCGAGGTAGTCGCGGACACGGGCCGCGATCGGTCCGAGCGCCGGTGGCTCGGCGGACAGCGCGGCGGCACGCAACCACGCCGAGTCCGCGCGCAGCATCAGGGTCAGCGGCGCCGAGCGAGAGGGTGCACTGCGCGTCTTCGGCGCGCCGGGCGTCGCTTCGACAGAGGCGCGGGGCCCGTCGGTAGGGCTACCCGCGAGGGGCGAGCCGCTGCGGTCGACGCGCGCGACGGCACGATCCCACGCGGAGACCGGTACGGCTGGTGTCTCGACGGTCGAGACGCGCGCCCGGCCATCAGCACGGTCGGAGGGCGGCGCGGTTAGATCGATCGCCGGGACGCGCGCTCGGCCATCAGCACGGTCGGAGGGCGGCGCGGTTAGATCGATCGCCGGGACGTGCGCCCGGCCGGGTGGCAGCGCGGTGAGATCGACGTCGGGGTTCTCGTTCGAGTTTGCGGGCACCGCTGGCTTGCGCTGCGCGTGAACGGTCGCCACGTCGGCGACCGTGCTGGCGTCGCCGATCTCGGGCTCGGTTTCGGCCGCGGGCTTGCGCGGGCTCAGCCGACACCACGTGACATGGCCAGCGAGGCACATCTGATCGAGCCAGCTCGGATCGTAGCCGTGCAAGCGCGCCGGCAAGAGCTCGCGCTCCCAGGCTCCGGCCGCGGTCTCGAACCCCTGCAGCTGCTCGACGACGCGCGCGAGCCCGTCCGCACCGATCACCTGCGTGTGGCGGGCGACGCGTTGCCAGCGCAACAAGAAGCGCATCAACGCCGCGGCGCTGACCGGCTCGATCTCGCGCCGCAACCGGGCGAGCGTCAGGCGATGGATGCGCGCGAGCACGCGGCGATTGCACCACTCGACGTCGGCGAGCGCATCGTCGATCTCGGCGAGCGCCTGCTTCACGCTGCGCGGCGGCGCGGAAAAGCTACCGCGCAAGATCGCGCCATCGGCTTCGAGTGCGAGCAGCGCGGCGAGCACGTCGGGCAGCGGTAGCCCGAGCTCGGCGGCGAGCGCGCGCGAGCCGATCGGCCCGCGATGATCGAGGTGCGAGCCGATCAGCTTGACGATCGCGGCCTCGCGCTCGGGCACATCGGCCCATGCCGGCGTCCCGATCGCAGGCGTGCATTCGACCGCTTCGCCGAGCATCGCGCGCGCGGCACCGAGGCGCTCAGTCGCGACCCACGCGGCGCAATCGCTATCGCCGTTCGTCCAACGCAGGCGGCACGCGCGACCCGCGCGCGCGAGCGTCTCGAACCAATCGCGCGGTGCGAGCGCCTCGGCGGCGGGCTCGGGCAATAGCCACAGCGCGAGCAACGCATCGTGCAGCTCGTCGATGTCGCGCACGGTCGGCGCGACCTCCTCGGAGGCGAGCGCGATCGCCGCGTCGTCGAGCTGGCCCGACGCTTCGACGGCTTCGGCCGGCAAGCCGCGGCGCAATTGCACCGCGCGCGTTCGGCGCTCTTCGAGCGGCGCGTCGTCGAGAAACGCATACGGGTTTGCATTGAGCAGCTCGTGCGACAACGGGCTCGGCTCGACCGTGTCGCGCGTCATCACCTGGATCGCGCCGCTCTCGAGTTGCTCGAGCATGCCGCGCAGACCCTCGACGTCCATCGCCTCGACGAGGCAATCGCGCACGGTCTCGAAGACGAGCGGATGGTCCGGCACTTCGCGCGGTCCGACGATGTTCTCGCCGCACGCGAGCGCTTGCGGGAACACGACGCTCAACGTATCGGCGGCGCGCATCTTGATCAGATGCGGCGGCACCTTCTTGCCGTTCTTGCGACGCAGCACCGCGAGCGAACGCGTCACGTTCCACCGCCAGCGAATCTCGAACATCGGGCGATCGAGCAGCGCTTGCACGAGCGTCTCTCGCGCCTGGCCCGACGGCACGTACGCGAACACGCTGTCCAGTGCGAAGCTGTGCGGCTGGCCGAGCGAGATCACGATGCCGTCGTCGGTCGCCGACGCTTGCAGCTCGAAGTCGAACGACACGCAGAACTTCTTGCGCAGCGCCAAGCCCCACGCGCGATTGATCCGGCCGCCGAGCGGCGAGTGCAACACGAGCTGCATGCCGCCGGCTTCGTCGAAGAATCGCTCGGCGATGATCAAGTCGCCGCGCGGCAACGCACCGAGCGCGGCGCGCGACGCGGTCATGTACGCGACCACCTGCTGAGCCGCGCGCAACGACATCGAACATTCGGCGGCGACCCACGCCGAGATCAGCAGCGGATCGTTGCCCGCGGTGATCCGCTCGTCGAGTTGCTGGCGCAGCGCCGAGACCTCGTCGGACAGCTCGCGCGTGCGCGCCGGCGCTTCGCCGAACCAGAACGGGATCGTCGGCGGTTGGCCCTTCGCATCTTCGACCAGCACGCGGCCCGCTTCGATCCGGCGAATTCGCCACGACGTGTTGCCGAGCTGGAAGATGTCGCCGGCCGAGCTCTCGATCGCGAAGTCTTCGTCGACCGTCCCGACCTGGGTCTCCTCGGGCCACTGGATGACGTTGTAGTTGTTGTTATCGGGAATCGCGCCGCCCGACGTGATCGCCGCGAGTCGCGCACCGCGTCGTCCGCGCAGCACGCCGGCGATGCGGTCGCGATGGACATGCGCGCCGGTGCGCCCGCGGCGATCGGACACGCCCTCGGCGAGCATGACGAGCACTTGCTCGAGCTGCGCGTCGGGAAGCTCGGCGTACGGCGTGGCGCGGCGGACGAGCGCGACCAGCTCCGGCTCGCTGATCTCCTCGGCGGCGCAGATCGCGACGATCTGCTGCGCCAGGATATCGAGCGGCGCTTCGCGCAACGCGATGCGATCGAGGTTGCCGTGGCGGATACCGCGGACGAGCGCGGCGCACTCCATCAGCTGATCGCGGGTGAGCGCGAACAGTCGCCCCTTGGGGGTTCCCCCGAGGTTGTGGCCCGAGCGGCCGACGCGTTGCAGCAGCGTCGCGATCGAACGCGGCGAGCCGATTTGGACGACGAGATCGACGGTGCCGACGTCGATGCCGAGCTCGAGCGAAGCGGTCGCAACCGCGCACTTCACTTGGCCATGCTTGAGCCGCTGCTCGGCGGCGAGCCGCAGCGTGCGCGACATCGAGCCGTGGTGCGCGACGACATGCTCCTCGCCGAGCCGTTGCTCGAGCGCCGCGGCGACGCGCTCCACCAACCGTCGAGTATTCACGAACACGATCGTCGAGCGGTGCGCGGTCACGAGCTCCGCGATTCGATCGTAGACCCGGCCGAACTGCTCGTTCGAGGCGACCGCACCGAGCTCGTCGTCGGTGATCTCGATCGCGAGATCGAGCTCGCGGCGATGGCCGGAGTCGACGATGTGAGGCAGCGGCCGCGCCGTCCCGACGAGCAAGCGCGCGATCCGCTCGATCGGCCGCTGGGTCGCCGACAGCCCGACGCGGACCGGCGCTCGCCCGGTCGTGGTCGTCACCAACCGATCCAGCCGTTCGAGCGACAGCGCGAGGTGACAGCCGCGCTTGTCGCCGGCGACCGCGTGGATCTCGTCGACGATCACGGTGTCGACGTGCGCGAGCGCGGCGCGCCCGCTCTGGCTCGTCAGCAAGATGTAGAGCGACTCCGGCGTCGTCACCAGGATGTGCGGCGGATGCTTCGCCATCTTCGCGCGCTCGCCGGCCGGCGTGTCACCGGTGCGGACCGCGACGCGGATCGGCGGGAACTTCACGCCGTCCTTCGCGGCACGCTCGGCGAGCTCGGCGAGCGGCGCTTCGAGGTTGCGATGGACGTCGTTCGACAACGCCTTGAGCGGCGATACGTAGAGGATCGCGGTGCGATCCGGCAGCGGTCCGGCGAGTCCGCGGCAGACGAGCTGATCCATGCACGACAAGAACGCGGCGAGCGTCTTGCCCGATCCGGTCGGCGCCGCGATCAGGACGTCTTCGCGCGCGGCGATCTTCGGCCAGCCGACGCGTTGCGCCTCGGTCGGCGCGCCGAACCGGTCGCGAAACCAGCCAGCGACGAGCGGGTGAAACCCGTCGAGGACATCGAGCATGCAGACGCCGAGAGTACCTCACCGCGGCCGATCCGGCATGAGGAGATCTCCTCGGTCGCTACGGCGCGGCGGCGGGCATCGCGATCGGACGGATGCTGTCGCACAGGGTCGCCGAGTCGAGCGCGGGACGGAATGACCGGGTCAGGTATGCGAAGTCATCGTCCGCGTGGGTGTCGCCGAGTTGGCGCCGGATACAAGTCGCGCGGATCATCAGGTCCTTTGCGTGCTTGTCGCCGGCGTAGTTCTTCGCGAACGTTTCGTAAGCATCGGCCGCGCGATCGAACAGCGCGGCAGCTTCGCAGGCGCTACCGAGATCGCGCTGCGCTTCGCTCGCATTCGGGCTCTTGGGCGCGTACCTGAGGAACACGATCCAGTTATGGATCGCCGCGCCGAGCGCGCCGGCAGTGCGGAAGCACTTCGCGGCAAGCGCGGTTCGCTCGATCTCGTGCTGGGGATCCTTGTTGTACTCGTCGAGAATCAAGCTGCACATGGACGTGTCGGGCGCGACCTTCGGCAGGGCCGCTCGGACCGCCGTGGTGATCGCGGTGATCTGGGGCTTGCTCAGCGCCTCCTTGTAGGGCGCCGCGGAGACCGTGGCGGTGAGCGCGAGGGTGACCACGAGAACGCGAGACATGCGCGCTACCGTAGCTCAGCGCGGACGGTGGCGGCCATGCATATACTCGCGCCGCCATGCGCTATCCCCTCGCCGCGATCATCATCGGGCTGACCTCGTTTGCCTGCGGCAAGCACGCCGCGCCCGCGTCCGGATCCGCCGGCTCGGCGGCGCCGCCGGCTGGTTCTGGATCGGCCGGTTCGGGCACGGCCGCACCCGCCGCGCCAGCCGTCGCGTCGCTGGTCGCCGATCCGGTGCCGCAGAGCGAGGCGCACGCGCTCGCGCTCGCGACGTGCCCGAGACTCGATCACCCGACGTACTTCGCGATCTCGAGAGCCGGCAAGAGCTCTCACATGTTCGGCACCCGCCATTTCGGCATCGGCATCGATCGCATCCCGCCGCAGATCGTCGCCGACATCGAAGCCGCGAAGGTCGCGTACTTCGAGACGCCGCCGGGCGACGATGGCTCGGTCAAAGATCCCGTCGTCGATCTGCCGGCGATGCTAGGCGCACCGGCGTGGCGCCACTTGCGCGAGCTGATCGGCACCGACAAGGCGGGTCAGCTCGAGCACATGCCCCCGATGTTCGCGGCGGTGCTGTTGCCTTCGCTCTACGAAGATCTCACCGACGCGCTCGACGACGAGCTCGCGAACGCGGCGACCGACGCGAAGGTCCCGACGAAAGGGCTCGAGTCGGGATTGTTCCAGGATCAGGTGCTGCACCAGACCTTCACCACGGACGTCGCCCGCGCGATCATCATGGCGACGAAGACGCGCGACGAGATCAAGACCGCGACGGTCAAGGAGCTCGGTGACTATTGCGCCGGCCATCCCGGCAACGGCGGGTTCGACGATCTGACTCGGCACTACTTCGCGGTCGCCGGCTACGACGCCAAGAAGATCGACGCGATCGAGTCCGAGCTCGTGTTCGATCGAACGAGCAAGTGGGTGCCCGAGCTCGAGCCGGCGCTCGCCGCGGGCGGTGCGTTCATCGCGATCGGCGCCGATCACATCGTCGGCGACAAGGGGCTCGCGAGCCTGTTGACCAAAGCCGGCTACAAGGTCACGCCGGTGAGCTTCCCGCTGCCGTCAGCGAAGTAGCGAGCGGTCCTTCGTGTAGTGGTAGCGCAGCTGATCGTCGTCGTAGCGATACGCGCGGCCGACCGGGCACGCATCGCGCACCGCGAGCCACGCGCGCCAATCGTTCGGAGTCGCGAGCGCGCGAGCGAGCGCATCGGTGCACGGTGCGCCACACGTGCAGGCCGGGCGCGCGGGGTGGTTCACCGGTGGCTCGCCGGCGACGAGGATGATCGCGCGCAACGCGAACCACGGGCCGAACGTCGGATGGATGACGAGCCCGGTCGGCGCGAGCGAGCCGAGGCCGGCCGCCATCGCGATGCGTTGAAATGGCACGAACGCGCCGTCGTACGTGCGATGGCTGTACAGCACGCGACCGCCGTGCGCCGCCGCGATCGCGTCGATCGTCTGCTCGGTATAGCGCTCGACCGGATCGGGTGACGCGAGCAACGCCGGATCGGCGCGGCGCGCTGCGAGGAAGATCGGCCACAACGCACGCGTGTTACCGACGAGCACGCCGACCGGCCGCGCCTGATCCACGATCTCGACCTCGGTCGGAGGCGACAGCACGCGTGACGCCGCCGCAGCATCGAAGCGATGCGCGATGTCGAAGCCGGCGGCGGTGAGAGCGGGCACCACGCCGCGACTGTGCCATCATCGCGACCGTGACGGCGCGTTTGCATCGCGAGACCGTGAGCCACGGGGCGGCCGCGGCGCCGGCGCCGACGCGTTGGTTGCTGCTGACCCACGGGTTTCTCGGGTCCGGCGGCAACTGGCGCGGGATCGCGCGCAAGCTCGTCGACCGCCGGCCCGATTGGGGGGTCGTGCTCGTCGATCTCCGGCACCACGGCCGGTCCGAGCCAGGCGATGACCCGCCGACGCTCGATGCCTGCGCGCACGATCTGCTCGCGCTGTGGAGCGACTTCGCGATCGCCGCGATCGCGGGCCATAGCTTCGGCGGCAAGGTCGTGCTCGCGACGCGCGCGCTCGCGGCGGCGACGTTGCTCCAGACCTGGATGCTCGACGCGTCGCCGAGCTCGCATCCCGATCTGCGTCGCGATCCCGCGAACACCGTCGTGCGCGTGCTCGCCGAGCTCGAGCGGCTACCGAGGACGTGGGGCAAGCGCGAAGACTTCGTCGCCGCAGTCGTCGCCGCTGGCTTCGAGCAACCGTTCGCGCAGTGGCTCGCGATGAACGTCGTGCCGCAGCCGGGTGGCGGCTATGGACTGCGCCTCGATCTCGCCGCGATGCACGCGTTGCTCGACGACTACTACGCGCGCGATCTGTGGCCACAGCTGCTCGCACCCGAGCCCGGCGAGGTCGAGCTCGTCATCGCGAGCCGGCAGTCGGCGGTCAGCCAAGACGATCAGCTCCAGCTCGAAGGCGCGCCGGCGCACGTCCACGTCCATCACGTCGCCTCGGGCCATTGGCTCAACCTCGACGCGCCCGAAGCGATCGTCGGGCTGTTCACCGACCTGCTGCCGCGCTGACCTACGGGTGAGCGCGCTGCCACGCCTGAACCGCTGCCAGCTCTTTGCCCGGATTGGAATCCGCTGGCGCCTTCAGCGCGGCGAGCCCGGCCACCGCAGACGCGGCGAGCGCGCGAGCCTCACCGCGATCGCCGTGCGAATCCCAGATCGCGCGCGCGAGCGAGAACCGGATGTCGGCGAGCGTGGTCGGATCGCCGTCGTAACCGGCGAGCAGCTTGACCGAGTGGCGCAGTGGATCGACCGCCGCGGCGGGATCACCGAGGCTGCGCTCGGCGTCGCCGATGCCGGCGAGCGCGTGAGCCTTGCCGGCGTACTCCGGCGGATCGACCTTGTCGCGGATCGCGAGCGCGATCTTGAACTCGGCCAGCGCTTCGCGCGGATGGCGGAGTGACGCTTCGAAGTCGGCGAATGCTTCGTGCGCGGCGGCGACCTCTTCGCTGTCGATGCCGACCGCGGCCTCGTCGACCTGGATCGCGCGCTGATAGCTCGCGCGCGCGTCGTCGGCGTGCCCGGAGCGCGACTGCGCATCGCCGAGCGCGGCCAAGAATTCGCCGAGCAGCTGCTGGTCTCCACCGGGACGATCGAAGATCTTAACGGCGCGGTCGAGCGCGACGACGGCCTCGGCCGGCCGCTCGAGCATCGTCAGCGCCATGCCGCGGCCGCCGAGGATGCGTCCGACCTCGAGATGGTCGGGCCCGAGCCGTGGCTCCGCGATCGCGAGCGCGCGATCGAAGCTCGCGAGCGCCTCGGTCCATTTGCCTTGGTTGTACTGGATGGTTCCGATCCCGCCGAGCACGGTCGCGATCTCTGGATGGTCAGCGCCGATCGCGGTCTCGAGGATCGCTCTCGCATGGTTGCCGAGCTCGAGTGCCTTGCCATTATCGCCGAGCGTCATCATGGCGCGCGACAGGTTCGCCAACGCCTCGCCGGCACCGCGGCTGTTCGCGCCGCCCGATCTGACCTTGAGATCGTAGGCCGCTTGATACGCCGCACGCGCGTCCTCGTATTTATCCTGGTTCCAGAAGATCCCGGCGCGAGCGCCGGTGATCCGCGACTCGATCTCGAGATCGCCACCAGCGCGCTTGAGCGCGGTGTCGGCCTGAAAGGCCCACTCGAGGCCTTCAGCGTACTTGGTCTCCATCGTGCCGACCACGAACACGAGCTCGGCCGCGATGCGCGCGGCGGACACGTCGTCTCGGCCGACCTCGGCGTCGGCGTACGCCTCGCGCAGCGTCGCCTCCGCTGCGTTCTCGGCCCCGATGCCTTCCTCGGCCTCGCCGCGCACGAACAACGCAGCGGCCCGGGTCGGCGGGTGGTCGAGCGTGCGCGCCGACTCGACGGCTTTGGTCGCCGCCGCTCGCGCCTGCGGCCACATCGCGGCGTCGCGAAACGCGCGGGCTACCGCGATCTCTTGCGTGATGGCCGCGACCGCGGCGGCGTCGCGACCGGTCGGCGGCGGCACCGGTGCGAGCAGCGCACGGACGTTCGCGCATTCGGCGAGCGACGGCAGCGTATCGGTCGCGCCGGCGGCGTGGCCGATCGACTCGCGATCGACGTTCGAGTACGCGCCGACCAGGGCGTCGGCTTCGGCCAGCGCCTGGGCGAGGCACGCGGAGCGCAGCGTGAAGATGTGATCCGATTGCTCGCCGCGGACGCGAGTCGCCTCGCAAGCGTCGGTCTGCGCGCCGACCCAGCGCTCGCCGAACTTCGTCATCCCGTCGTCGAACGCGTGCCACGTCGTCTCCGCGAACGGCACGCCGGTCGCTGCGAACCGCGCGTGCAGAGCCTCGGCGCGTTGCGGATTCCAGATCGCGGCGAACGTCGCCGCCGCGTCGCGGCACGGCAGCTCGTGCCACGCGATCGAACGCGTCGCGAGCGCGGTGGCGCCGACGATCGCGGTGAACGCGAAAGCGCCGATGATGATCCGCGTGCGCGTTCGCATCCGGCGCGGCGACAGGGCCGCGAGCAGCGCGGTCATCGATGCAAAGCGCTTCGCGGGATCGACGTGCAGGCCGCGTTCGAGCACCGCGGTCGCGAACGGCGGCACCTTGCGCTTGGCCGGCCCGGCCGCGGGTCCGTACGCCATCTCCTCGGGCAGGTTCACCGCGAACGGCCTCAGCCCGTGCAGCGCTTGGTAGAGCGACACGCAGAACGCGAACTGATCCGACGCGGCGTTCGCGCCGCCATCCTCGAGCTGCTCGGGCGCCATGTACGCCGGCGTGCCCACGAGCTCGGTGCCGCCGTCGTGCCCGGCCGCGAGCCCGAAGTCGACGACGCGGACTCGCCCGTCGTTGCCGACCACGACGTTCTCCGGCTTGAAGTCGCGATGGACGAGCCCGGCGTCGTGAGCGGCGGCGAGCCCGCGCCCGGCCTGGCGAAACGCGTCCAGCACCTCGTCGGTCGAATGACTCGCCTTGATCCACGCGTCGAGGCTCGTGCCTTCGACCAGCTCCATCGCGAGCGCGAGATCGCCGTCGAGCTCGCCGAGATCGAGCGCGGTGACCACGTTCGGGTGCGACAGCCTCGCGAGCGCGCGCGCTTCGCGCTGGATCCGTTCGCGATGCGCATCGCCGGGATGCAGCAGCTTGATCGCGATCGTGCGATCGAGCTCGGGATCGTGCGCGGCGTAGACCGCGCCCATCGCGCCCTTGCCGATCTGCTCCTTCACGACGTAACGGCCGACGCGCGTGCCGGCCGCGACCGCGGGCGGGACGACCTCGCTCGGTGGCACCGGCGTGCCGGTCGCGAGCCCCAACGAGCGGCGAACCAGCTCCGAGATCAGCTTGCGACACGCTTCGCATTCCGCGGTGTGCGCGTCGATCGCCGCGCGCTGCGCGGGCGCGAGCAGCGACTCCACGAGATCGGTGACCGTATTTTCACCGAGACACGCCATCGCGCCGGCGGCGAGACGCTACCATGCACGTGTGCGTCTCTCACGCGTGATCGTACGACAGCTGCCGACCGAGCTGCGCCACGATCCGGACGCAGTAGACACTCGATTAGATGCGGCCCTCACCGACGCGCGCCGGCGCTGGCCGTCGGTCGAGCTCACGCCCGCGGTCTACCTCGGCTGGGTGGCCGCGCGCATCCCGGCGACCGCGCCGAGCGTCGAGCAAGCGCTCGACGGGCTGTGCCTCGCCGACCTCTACCTCGCGTGCGCCTGCGCCGCCGGCGATCCGAAGGCGCTGACCGCGTTCGAGCTCGCGTTCCTCGCCGGCGACACGCGGACCTCGGACGACGTCAAACAGCGCCTGCGCCAGCGCTTGTTCGTCCACGAGCCGGGTGCCGCGCCCGCGCGGATCGCGCTCTATGCCGGCCGCGGCGACCTGTCGCGCTGGGTGCGCGCGGCGATCGCGCGGATGACGATCGACGAGGCGCGCGGCGCCCGCGAGATCCCGACCGAGGACGCGCTGATCGACGCGATCGGCATCGACCCGGGCCAGAGCCCGGAGCTCGCGCACCTCAAGCAGGACGCGCGGTCGACGTTGCAGGCCGCGATCCGCGAAGCGGTGAGCAAGCTCGCAGATCGCGATCGCACGATGTTGCTCCAGCATTACATCGACGGCGTCGGGGTCGCCGAGCTCGGCAAGCTGTTCGATCTCGCGGCGTCGAACATCAGCCGGACGCTCGCGAAGGCGCGGTTGCAGCTCGTCGCCGAGATCCGTCGGTCGTTGATGCGCGCCAAGAAGATCCGCGGCGACGAGCTCGACAGCCTCGTCGAGCTCGTGCGCAGCCAGCTCACGCTGACCAGCGGCCTGCGCAAGCGCTGAACCGCGTTCCCGAAAAACATCGCAAAACCGCGGCCGGGTGTCCGTCTCTTGCTCAAGGAGACATCACATGAAGGCCAGCAAGTTCATCGTTCTCGTCGGCGGCATCCTCGGCATCCTCGCGTTCTTCCTCCCGCTCGTGTCGGTCACGCGCGGCAACCTCACCGGCAAGGTCAGTGCGATGCAGATCGTCAAGGGCCTCGACGCGGTCAGCGTCGCGGTCGACAGCGCCGAGGCCCACGCGTCGATGGACGTCGCGACGAGCAGCGAGGCGAAGAAGGACGTCGGCGCGATGAAGGGCATCGTGATGGCGGTGTTCGGACCGGCGGTGCTGCTCGCGCTGATCGGCGGCCTCGGCGTCGCGCGCAAGAAGTTCGGGCGCGGCGCGGGCACGCTGTCGCTGTTGCTCGGCCTCATCGGCCTCGGCATCGCGGCGATCCTCAAGAGCGCGGCGGAGGGCGACTCCGGCATCGGCATCACGCTGCTGCTCGTCGCCGGCATCGCCGGCGTCGTCGGTGGCGTGCTCGCCCTCGCGAAGCCCGAGCGCGCGCTCGCGACCGCGTAGACCTCGTCCCAACTTCTCACCCACCGGAATGAAAATGACCAAGCTCATCACGATCGTCGCGTGTCTCTCCCTCGTCACCGCTTGCAAGAAGAAGGACGCAGGTGGCGATCAATCCGCCCCCGGCGCCGCTCCGCCCGCGCCCGCCGCGAAGGCGGCCGAGCCCGCCGCCGGCCCGCCGGTCGACAAGAAGCTCGCGCAAGTCGGCGTCACGATCTCGGTCCCCGCCGATGCGCACATCGATGAAGGCAAGATGGACATGGGCGGCATCCAGGCGACGGTCAGCTTCGACGGTATGCAGAACTTCTTCGTGTCGAACGTCAACGACAGCTCGGACAACCTCGATCGCACGATGAAGCAAGCCAACGCGAAGGACTGGAAGGTCCAGGACAAGGCGGCGGACGGCTCGACGTGGACGCTCGAATGGACCGCGCCGAGGATGAGCGATCCGTCGAAGATCGCGTACGGCGTCGCGGTGCGCTCGAAGGTCGGCGCGGCGCTCTACGACTGCGGCTCGAATGGCCTCGAGGAGGCGCAGGCGACCGCGCTGCTCAAGATCTGCACGTCGTTGAAGTAACTCGCGCGCCCCGCGACATCGAGCGGCTCGCAGCTCCGGTTCAGCAGCCGGCGTCGGCGAGCGTCTTCACGAGCTTGGCGTCCTGATCCTTACAGGCCCCAGCCGTCGCGGTCTTCAACATGTCCTTCTTGTCCTTGTCGGTCTCGCTCTTGTAGCTGGCGACCACGTCCTTGAGGCCGCTGATCGCCGCGATCAGGCTGGCCTGACCCTCCTGGTTCAACTTCGTGCACGCGACGCCCTTCTTGAACGACGCGATCAGCGCATCGCACTCGGGCAGCACGCCGGCCTCGGGTAGCATCGCGGTGGCGTCCTTGACCCAGGACGGCTCGGCGGGCTTGGCTTCGGCCGGCGGCGCCGCCTTGTCTGCGGGCGCGGCCTTGTCCGCGGCGGCTGGCTTATCGGCGCCGTCGTTGGCCTTCTTCTTACACGAGGCGAGCGCGAGCACGAGCATGATAGCGATCGAGGTTCGTTGCATGAGCGTGACTGTCGCGCGAACGGGGCGCAACCGCAACGCCTGGCGAGTCGACCTCGTGCGAAGAAATTACCCCGGGTGCGCTGCTGAATCTCGGCGCTGGTGGGGCACCGCGAGGACGACCACATTCTCGTGCTCGACCAGAAAGAACACCGGACGAAGGCGGCTACTCGCTGGTTTCGTCGTCGGCCCCCGGCTCGCGCGGCGCGGGCAGCGGGCGAGGCGGCAGGAGCTCGGGCTCGGTCTCGACCGGCGCGGCCATGAAGATCGCGGCGTCGAGCTTCTTGAACGTGCGCTTCTTGTACCACTCGAGCGCGGTCTCGTTGTTCTCGGCGACCTCGAGCACGAGGTGATTGAGCCCGTGGACGCGCGCGAGGTGATGCAGCTGCTCGAGCACGAACGAGCCGACGCCGCGACTGTGCATGCCGGGATGGACCGCGAGCTCGTCGACGAACAACGGGTTCATGTCGCGCTTCTCGAAGTAGCGCGGGTTGATCCAGTTGTCGGAGCCGGTGACCTCGTAGCTGCACTCGGCGTACGCGACGATCTCGCCTTCGATCTCGAAGATCAGCTGCTCGATGCCGTCTTCTTCGAACACCTCCTCGAACCGATGCTTCGAGCGCGGGCGCTGGTACTCGACGGTCTCGGCGTTGACCTCGCGAAAGCTGAGCTTCAGGAAGTCCCACACGCGGTTGATGTCGCGCCGGGTCATGTGGCGGACCTCGATCAGCGGGCCGGCGGCGGTCTTGCCGCGACCGGCGCGCTTCGGCGCGATCGCGATCGCCTCGCCGGTCTTGCGCGGCGTGCGCTTGCGAGGCATTACGACCCGACCCGCGCGACGAGCTGCTGGATCCGCTCGACGAACGCCGCCTTGTGATGGCGGTCGAACTCGGTCCAGGTCGTGAACGTCGTCGGATCGGCGCGGTCGACGAACACCTTGCCGTCGAGGTGATCGACCTCGTGCTGGTAGGTCCCGGCCTTGAGCCCGTGGACGACCTCGTCGATCGCGTGGCCGTGGCGGTCCCATGCCTGGACGCGGAGGTGGACGAACCGCTTCACCAGGCCGCGCAGGTTCGGCACCGACAGGCAGCCCTCGTAGTTGTCGAACTGCTCGTCGGTGGTCGGCGTCAGCACCGGGTTGACGAGGATGGTCAACGGAATCTGCGGCTTGTACGGGTAGCGCGGGTTGTCGCGGACCTCGATCGCGGCGATCCGGATCGGCTCGTAGACCTGGATCGCCGCGAGCCCGGCGCCGTCGGCGTCGCGCATCGTCTCGACCAGATCGTCGATGAACCGCTGGGTCGCGGAGGTCGCGAGCTCGTCGCGGCTGACCTCGCGCGCGACCTGTCGGAGCACCGGGTGTCCGATCTGGGCGATCTTGCGGATGGCCATGATCGGAATGTAGCTCACGTAGCGCGAACCGGGCGTCGCTGCGAGGTCAGCGAATGCGATCCGTGGGGCTTTACGCCGGGTCCCTATCACGGCATAGGCTCGGGTCCCGGAGGTTCCATGCGTTTGTCTCGCCTACATCAAGTGTCGCTCGTCCTCGCCGCGTTCGGCACTAGCGCCGCTTTCGTTGCCTGTGGCGGTGGGGGTGGTGGCGGCGGCGGCGGGAACGGCCCGGACGCGAAGGTGTTCCTCGACGCGAAGGTGTTCCTCGACGCCCCTCCCGGCCTTCAGGGCCTCGGTCAGAAGTGCGCAGCGCTCGGCTCGAATGCACCCGATTGTCCAGCGGACGCACCGGACTGCCTTGGCATTGCGCTGTCCTCGACGACGAACAGCACGTTCTACTGCTCGCCGGAATGTGATACCGGCGCGAGCGGCATGACGAACGGTAGCGCGCAGCTCACGACCGTCACGCCGGCGCCGGGCACTCAGTGCATGACGGCATACAGCGGCGGCACGGCCGCGACGCCAGCGTGCGGACTTATCCTCGCGACCACCCCCGCGGACAACCCGCTCAAGGCGAACACCAGCTACACGGGCATCGTGCTCGGCTGCGTGATCGAGTGCGGCGGAACGGGCATGACCACCTGCCCGACCGGCCTGACGTGTAACACGACCGCGAAGCTCTGCTTCCCGAACTAGTCGACGTCGGCCACTCGGCCGCGGCGTAGGCGTACTGCGATCGGACGCGTTGCCGCCGTCAGCGCAGCGACCGCTGACTAGTGGCGGTGGCTGAGGTGGCTGTGGAGCGGGATACCGTCGATCTGTACGTGGCGAACTTGGGTGCCGTCCGCTTTGATCGCCGCGGTGATGGTTCCGTCGAACGTCAGCGACGTGATCGACGAGGTGCAGCTGTCGACCACGCCGTCGACCGGGATCGGGTTGCCCTGGTCGTCGCTGCCCGTCATCACGTGCTCGAACATGACGTTCGACAACGAACCGGCGATCTTCGTCGTGCTCAGCGTCGTGAGCGTGAGCGTGCCGCTCGTCGGGAAGTAGAAGTCAGTGGGAGCGCCGCCCGAACCGACCGCGTGATAGTCGGTGTCGATCGTGATGCACGCGCCGCAGTCCATGAGCGTGTCATCGGAACCGGCGGTGCCGAGCGTATACGTCCCGGCCTTGAAGCTCGACGTGAACGAGCCGTAGCCGGCGTACAGCTCGATGTCGATGAGGTCGGGCATGGCGTCGGCGTTGATCGCGTTGATGTAGTACGCGTCTGACCCGGCCTGGGCCGTGGCGGCATCGTAGCCGTCGACCGCCATCGTATCGTCGACGGTCGGCGAGCCGTAGCTCGCGGTCGCCGTGCAGGTCACGCCGCTCGTGTCCTGGCCGCCCGGCGAATCGTGCAGCGTGATGTGCGAATCGATATGCGCGTTGCTGCCGCCGCCGCACGCGACGAGCTGCGCGACGATGACGGACGGGATGGTGACAACGACGCCGAGCGCGGGAAGATGACGACGAACGACCACGGGACACCTCTTGGTTTGGACGCCGGAACTTAGCCGAAATCGCGGGCGGGCGATCGAGTGCGCGAGCTATTCTCGTCTCACGGCCGATGCGAACCTGCGTTCGCTACGTCACGTGCGCATTTCGCGCAGGACCGGGGAGTTACCCGGCGCTACTTGCGGTCGTGGAGGTGCACGCGGACGGGGATGCCGTCGACCGTCTGCGGCGCGATGTTGCTCGGCTGCATCGTCGGCGTCGCGGTGAAGCTCGCCGCGGTGATCGCGCTCTGGCAGCCGTCGGCCGCGATGGTGTCGCCGGGGATCGGAGAGCCGGTGCTGTCGCTGCCGGCATCGACGTGCGCGAACGTGACGTTCGACAGCGAGCCGGCGAGCGAGCTCGTGCCGACCGAGGTCAGGGTCAGCGTGCCGCCGGTCGCGAAGTAGAAGTCGGTCACGACGTTCTGGCTCGAGAGGTCGGTGTCGATCACGACGCACGCTCCGCACGTCGAGAACATCGTCTCGCCGCCGGTGCCGAGCGTGTACGTGCCGGTGCGAACCAACCCGGTGCCGGACTCGAACGCGCCGTAGCCGGAGTAGAGATCGATCTCGAGCAAGTCGGGCGTCGAATCGGTGTTGAGCCCGTTCAAGTAGTACTCGAGAAAGCCGGTGTCCTGGCTCGAGCCGCTGCCGAGGTACTCCGCATCGGCGGTCGCGGTGCTCAAGGTCGGCGAGCCGTAGCTCGCGGTCGCGGTGCAGTTGCCGTTCGTGTTGATGTCGCCGCCGCCCGCCGGGGAGTCGTGCAACATGATGTGACCGCCGCCGCCACCGCCGCACGCGACGAGCTGCGCGACGAGGACGGACGGCACGGTGATCGCGACACCGATGGCCGGGAGATGACGACGGAGCATCCCTCGACGGTAACCGAGCTACGCGGCGGGCGCGAGCGCGTCGAGGCCGATCGCCTGCTCGAGCGATGCGAGGCCGGCGGCGCGGACGAGCGCGGCGAGCTCGCGATGTAGGCGGCGCGGCCACAGCGGGCCACCGTAGATGAAGCCGGTGTACGCCTGGACGAGCGTCGCGCCGGCGCGGATGCGTTGCCAGATGTCGGCCGCGGACTCGATACCGCCGACCGAGATGATCACGAGCCGGCTGCCGACGCGCGCACGCAACCGGCGCAGCACGTCGAGCGAGCGCGCTGCGAGCGGCGCGCCCGACAGGCCGCCGGCGCCGAGCGCGGTCACGGTCGGCTCCGCGGTCGCCAGGCCGGCGCGGGAGATCGTGGTGTTCGTCGCGATGATGCCCTCGAGCCCGAGCTCGAGCGCGAGGTCGGCGATCGCGTCGATGTCGGCGTCGGCGAGATCGGGCGCGATCTTGACGAGCAGCGGCACGCGGCGTTGCGGCGATACCACTTCGCAGGCGGCGCGCACCGCGCGCAGGAGCGGCCGCAGCTTGTCGACCGCCTGGAGATCGCGCAACCCGGGCGTGTTCGGCGAGCTGACGTTGACGACGAGGTAATCGGCGAACCGCGCGAGCTCCTCGGCGCTCGCCTTGAAGTCGCGGATCGCATCGGCTTCGTCGACCCGCTTGGTCTTGCCGATGTTGACGCCGATCACACCGGTGCGAGGGCGAGCGAGCCGGCGCGCCGCGGCCGCAGCGCCGTGGTTGTTGAAGCCCATGCGATTGACGAGCGCGCGATCGCGCGGCAGGCGAAACAGCCGCGGCTTGGGATTACCCGGCTGGGCCTCGGCGGTCACCGTGCCGACCTCGACGTAGCCAAAGCCGAGCGCGAGCAGCGCCGCCGGGCCCTTCGCGTCCTTGTCGAAGCCGGCCGCGAGCCCCAACGGGCCCGGTAGCTCGCGGCCGAACGCGTGGACCCGCAGCACCGGATCGCGAGGCGCGAGCCAGCGGGCGAGCAGCGCGCGCACGCCGGGGATCGCCGCGACCGTGCGGAGCAGCGCGAACGACACGCGATGCGTCGCCTCGGCGGGCAGCCGCGACAGGAACAGCCGGTAGAACAGCCGGTACAAGCGACGCGGTTATCGCACGGCCGGAGCTCAGCGGCCTCGGGTCAGCGCGATCACGCCGAACATCCCGACGAAGCTCGACATCATCGTCTTGCCGTGGCCCTCGCTGCACTCGATGTGGTCCGCCGCGACGCAGCTATCGATGTAGTCCACCGGCCCGCGCAGCGGGTGCGCGCCGATGTGGATCTCGCCATCGAAAATGCCGCCGAACGCGAGCGTCGAGCCCGTGCGCCCCGTCCACATGACTTGCGCGAACGAGTCGAGGCCCGTTCCGATCGCGACGTGGCGCAATTCGATCACCGGCACGCGGTAAGCGCGGTGCGTGGCGATGTCGACGATCGTCAGCCCGAGATCGCGGTCGCCCTGCGCGAGGTTCGCGTAGGGCTCGAGAGACGCGATCTCTGTCGCGCCGAGGCTCGTGCGGTTCGCGGCGACGCGGGCCGGTTGATCGAACTCGTCGAGGATCGCTGCGGTGTGCACGTCGAGCACCGTGATCCGCACGTGGTCGCGATCGAGGCCGAGGCGCATGACCAGCCGGTCATCGCCGAGGGGCACGAGATCGCCAAGCCGCGTGTTGCCACCGCCCGGGACCGAGACCCGCGCGCGCTCGTCGCCGGTGTCTGGATCGAGATAGCGGATCACGCACGGTTGGTTGATATCCACGTTCGTCGCGATCGCGACGCCGCCGGCGACGACTGCAACGGCGATGGCGTCCCTGCTGTCGAGGTGGCCGTGCTCCCAGCGCACCTTGCCGTGACCGTCGATCGCGAGCTCGCCGTACGCGTTCGCGATCACGGTGAGCGCGCCGGCACGCACGACGCGTCCGCCCTCGGCGCGGGTGATCGTGTCGTTCGCGACGGACCAACCGATGCGGCCATCGCGGTCGATCTCGTACGCCGCTCGCCGGCCGGCCAGGTAGCCGATGCCGACCGCGCCGTCGCCGAGCGCGATCGCATCGCTATACCGAGCCGCGATCTGCCAGCGCGTCACTCCGCCGTCGGGCGATACGCGGGTGAGCCCGCGATCGAGCCCGATCAACCAGTCGCCGCCGGCGAGGTGAACCGCGACTTCGACCCGCTCGGAGCTCGGTGCCGCGAGCACATCGGTGACGCCGTCGTGCGCGTGCTGGCTCGCTGCACATGCGGCAAGTGCGATGACGACGACAGCTCGCATGCCGTGTGTACGACTACCACAGCTGATCGATCTAACGACGTTTCAACGAATCGCTTTGAGCGGGCGATAGCCGATTCTTCGCGAGGTCGTGCGCTACCTGGAGGTTCATCCAGAACTCCGGCGAGGTCTCGAGCGCCGATGCGAGCAACCACGCCGTTTCAGGCGTAACACCTCGCTTGCCACTGATGAGCTCGTTGATTCGCTGCACCGGAACCTTGAGGTGCGCGGCAAGCGCGGTCTGCGCGATGCGGCGGGGCTCGAGAAATCTCGGCGGAGAATCTCGCCAGGGTGAATCGGATTTCGCTCTGTCGGGATCATCTAAACGTCCGTGGCCATGTGTACCAAGCCCGAGGTTCGCAGCGACGTGCAGTCTCGGCCTCGAGCGATTCGCATCGTCGAGGTGCCGCTCTTCACGATCTCGCCTCCGGCAGTACCGAACCTGTGTCTGAGCTGTTCGTTTGTGACCGACCGCGTCCCTGCGCGCTCGAAGCGCTCGGCCGCCCACAAGCCGAACAGCGCCTGACGTCACGATGGTTGGGTCGGTCGACCGATTTTGGTGATCGATAAGCGGGGAGAAAACGATCTTCCATCTCACCACCGAAAAAATCTTGGTAGCAGCAGGGCTGTGGAGCGATGTGGACGGGTGCGCGGCCGCGCCGACCTCCCGCGTGCTCTCGGCCGATCGCGGCGCAGCCGTCCAAGCGAGCGCGGTCAGCCGCGACTAATCGATTGGCGCGGCGCTGGAACGCCAGCGCGAGCGGCTGTCCGCGCGAGCGTCATCGTCCACAGGCCAGAGCATTCGTTTTCCTGCACCTGTGTAGGCACGGACGCCTGTGAATGTGCAACCTCGAACCGTCCTGTACCCCCAGATGTGATGGTTTCCGGGTTTGGACCCCAGACGGACAATGATCAATATATGCCGAATCATTTGACAGATCGTCGACGTAAGAGAGACTTGTCTTTGTGGTGTCATCTTCGAACAAACGCCAGTTGACGGTTCCCCGCTTCGACAAGAACGGGCAGCGACGCGTCGGTCCGCATCCCGGTGCGGGGCGCAAACCGAAGGGGCCCCGCGCTGGCGTGACACACGCTCGGCGCGCCGAGCTCGATCCGAGCAAGCCGCTTCACATCACATTGCGCGTTGTCGCCGCAGTCGCCGCTTTGCGCTCGGAGAAGACCTATCGCGCGATCCGCCGCGCACTCGTCGTCACCGCGTCTAACCAGCTCGGCTTCCGCATCGTGCACTTCAGCGTTCAGCGCAACCACGTCCACCTGATCTGCGAAGCCGACGACAAGCGCTCGCTCGCCCGCGGCATGCAGAGCTTCAAGATCTCGGCTGCGAAACAGCTCAACCACGAGCTGCGCCGCCACGGCACCGTGTCTCCGACCGCTATCACGTCGAGATCCTCGGTACGCCGACGCAGGCGAGCCACGCGATCAGCTACGTCTTGAACAATTGGCGCAAGCACGGCGAGCACCGAAACACGGTGGGGCTCTATCGCGGTCGCATCGATCCGTACTCTAGCGGGGCCCAATTCTACGGCTGGTCTGCGCGGCGCTGGCGCACGAGCATCTATCCCGAAGGTTACGAGCGCGCCGCGATCGCCGCGCCGCTCACGTGGATGCACGGCGTCGGCTACCTCCGCGGCAGCCCGATCAGCGTGTTCGCGGTGCCGAGCCGGCGAGCCATGTAGGTCACCCGCACTTGCTGTCGATGAGAGAGATTACAGCTGCGTCGCCGCGCCGACGTCTCGGATTAGCAGCGGCTATTCGGGGGTGCGGGCGAAGGTCCGACAGCCAGCGGGTCCGCCGCACCGGCGCGCCCGATGACATGCGCGGTCTCGCCTCCACCGCGCTGACCTCCCCGACGACATGGGCGCGCCGGCCTTCCTCGACACTCGCGATCGGCTGGACCGCGGTCGCCAGCAGCTCGCGGCGCCGCTTCGGCACGGTCCTCGACCACGCGACGAGCGCCCCGACCGCGATCACGATGCCCGCGACCCACAGCATGGGTCAGTCTAACCGTCATCGTCGACGTGATGTGTCCAGCCGGCGAATCGCGCGGTAAGAGCTCACACCTTCGTGGTGCACATAGGGCACTTGATGGAGCTTGGCGCCAGGGCGATCGCCGAGCTGCATGACTTGCACGTGCGCGGCGTGCCGAGACCGAGCTCGGTGGCGATGTCCGCCTGCTGCTTCGCGGCGAGTGGTACGCCTATCTGCATGGCGTAGACGAACGTGAGCTCGCGCTCGCGGTCGGAGCCGGCCGGCGCCTGCCCGGCGACCGTCTTGCGCGCGAACGCCACGCGCGCACCGAGGTCGCCGCGCGCCATCGCCTGCGCGAGCTGCTGGTCATCGACCTGATCTTGGGTGACGTCGGTGTGACCACTCGCGTGGTAGACGTCGATGCCGGTGAGGCGCACGCGGAAGGTGGCCGAGCAGTAGGCGCACTGCACGGACTCGGCGAGGTGTGCCAGGACGACCTCGGCGCCGCAGCGCGTGCAGGTGACGGCGGCGGTTCCGTCGGGCCGGCGCTCGAGCTGCGGTAGCTCGATCCGGTGGCGAGCGTAGTCGCCATCGCTGGCCCATGGCAACGCGAGCGCGAAGCTGCGGACCGAGGACACGAGCATCTGGTCGCGCTCGTGCGGGTCGCGCTCGGCCCAATGTGGATCGGCGTCGAGCTGGGCCGTGCACATCGCCGTGTAGCCGGCGATCGCGCCGTCGAAGTCCTGCGCCTGGAGGGCGCGCGCCATTTGATCGTAACCGGGTTTCGCTGCGGTTGGTGCGGGCGGGGACGCCGGTTCCGGGATGCCGAGCCGCTGCAGCTGCATGCCGAACAAGAACCGCAGATTGCGCTCGACGAGCGCGGGCGTATCGAGACCGGCCAGGCGGTTGTAGCCGGTCTCCTCGCGAAGCACGGCGACCCGTCGAATGCTCTCGTACGCGATCTGGTGAGCGCCGGCGATGTCGCCGAGTGAGGCCCGGCGCATCGCCTCGGCATCGATCGCGTCGAGCTCGGGCTGGATCGCCGCGATGCGCTGCCGTAGCCGCTGCTCACCTTCGGCGTAGGCGGCGCGCGTGGCCTGGTAGATGAACGCCGCGCCACAAAATTCGCAACGCTGGTTCACCGCGTCGACCCGCACCGCCGTCGACGCTCCGCAGACGGCGCACTTGATGTCCGTTTCGGCGGTCACGTTCGGACGTTAACACGCGGTACCTTGCAGCTCTCGGGACCGCGCTTCAGAACGCGGCCGGATCGATCCAGGTGTCCATGTTCGGTCGTGTCCCGGTCAACGTCCGACGCACGACGGGATCGCCACCCTCGGCGAGTCCTTCGTACGTTCCTGCGCCACGAAGCGAGACCTGGTCGGGACCGAACCGCGCGATCGGTCCGCGCGCCCGTGCATGCTGGTAGTAGAGCGCGTGGTCGAACTCCGCCCACAGCGGACACGTGCCGTCGTGAACGTGCACGGTCGGAAAATACAGCGCGTGCGCAGCGCGGGTCGCGAACTGGAGCCCCATCGGATGGATCGTCGCGACACCCGGCGCGAGCTGGAACACCGCGAAGCCGTAATCGGCGTACTCCGGCACCGCGGCGAACACCGCGTCGCCGACCCGAAACTGCGGATCGAGCCGCGCGAAGTCCCTCGGCGCCGGCACGTACGACGCGACGAACGAGCCGACCCGGTGCACGGACAGCGTTGGCCGGCCCTGCAAGAGCATGAGATCCTGCCGCTCGAACAGCTGCGCGAGATCGTCGAACATGCGCGCATGCCGCGACAGATCGACGAACCGCACCGCGTCCTCGCCGCTCCCCGGCACGATCGGCAGCGGTAGCACCATCGCCACCGGCTCCGCCGCGTCGAGCGCCATGCTGTACGCCAGCGCCTGCCAGCCCGGCTCCTCTTCGATCAGACGGGCGAAGATCTTCGTATGGGAGACATCGCGGACCTTGCCCGAGAAGATGCACATGCCGCGACTCTAAGGCGCTTTCGATCGCGCTGCATCGTGGTCAGCGCGCGAAGCTGCCGACCGCGGACGGCCGGTGCGGGCGGCGGTCGCGCTCGGCGTAGGCGCGCTCGAAGTCTTCGGGCGTGTAGCGCGTGCCCATCGGCGGCGGCGGATCGTTCTGGATGAACGCGTTGTCGCGAATGCGCAGCGCGCGGACTCGCGCGAGCACGGCGTCGGCCTGGGTCGCGCCCTCGGTGCGGCCGAGGATCATGACGGCCGCCTCGAGCGCGCGCGGCGACACCGGGATCCCGCTCTCGTCGTCGGTGCGGACCTCGCAGGCGGCGAGGGCGGCGCGAGCGATCGCGAACGACGGGCTGCCGATCGCCGACATCAACGCGCCGTAGCGGCCGAGCTCGAGCTCGAGGAACGCGCTGCGCTCCATCGAGAGCTCCGCGTTCGGGCGCACCGCGGGTGCGGTCTGCGCGACGATTCGATCCATCGTGTCGAGCAAGTCGGCGGCGACATCGCCGTTCGGGC
This sequence comes from uncultured delta proteobacterium, assembly GCA_963848295.1. Classification (GTDB taxonomy): domain Bacteria; phylum Myxococcota_A; class Polyangia; order Haliangiales; family Haliangiaceae; genus JABFXX01. The sequence continues at coordinate 4,553,895 of CAWKDB010000010.1, forward strand.
CAAGGCGCGCCGCTTCTTTTGCATACGGGTGCGCGTCGACGTGCCGGCCCTGGCCCGCGAGCGCGCGCGCCATCGCATGCAGCCCGGCGACCCGGACCTCGCGCGGCGCATCGCGGTCGGCGATCAGCTGCTTCGCGATCTGCTCGCACTCGACGAACTCGCCGAGCCGGTACAGGCCGCTCGCGAGCGCGACGAGCAGCGTCGACTCGTGCGACCCGAGCGCGAGCGCGCGGCGGCCCGCTTCGATCGCGACCGGCGCGTTGTCCGCGCGACTCGCGGCGCCCGCGAGCATCGCCCAATCGTCGGCGGCGCGGAATCGCCGCGACGCGTAGCGCAGCACCGCGACCGCCTCGGCATCGCGGCCGGCGTCGACGAGCACGCGGCCGATCAGCCGCGGCGCGTCGTTGCGCTCGTGCGCGGCGAGCACGCGGATCGCCTCGCGCGGATGGCCGACCCGAGCGAGCGCGACCGCATAGCTCTGGGCGCGCTTCGCGTTGCCCGGCTCGCTCGCCGCCGCCCACTTCAGGTGCGGCAGCGCGATATCGAGACGGTCCTCCGACGCCGACGCGAGCCCGGCGTTGAACGCGGCGTCGCCGTCGATCGGGGTCGTGATCCCGGCCGCTCGCCACCGCGGCGCGAGGTCGTCGCGCGCGGCATCGCGCTCGAGATGGGTCGACGCCGCCATCCCGCGGCACGCCGCCTCGAACCCATCGTCGTTGCGACCGGTCGCGAGCAGCGCCGACGCGACGCGCAGCCACGGCGCCGCGATCTCCGTCGGGTTCGCGATCGCGGCGAGCCAGTGGACGTCGAGCAGCGCGTGCGGCGGAGCAAACGCGGCCGCCGCCGTCGACCAGGCGAGCGCGGTCCCTCCACCTTCGACTGCACGCGAGCAGCGCTCGAACAGGTTCGCCGCCGGCTCGTACTGCGAGGCATCCGCGGCGAGGTCGTGCGCCATCCGCAGCTCCCAGCCGATGCGCTCGTCGCCACGCAACAGCCGGCCGACCGTCGGCAGCCCCGCGATCATCGCGTCGAGATGGCCGCCGTGCTCGGCCTCGAGGTCGAGCGCGCGTTCGACTCGCAACAGCCACGTGTCGAGCAGCCACTCCGGCGCGCCGCCGAGCCGGTCGATCAGCCGGAGCAACGCCGCGATCGCGGTCGGCTCGATCTGATAGCGCGCGCGCCGCACGAGGTGCAGCGCCTCGGTCGCGATGTGGCGATATGCGCCGGCGAGCGGCGTCGTGATCCCGGACGCGGCGACCATGTAGTTCGCGAGCGAGATGCCGAGCGCGAGCACCGCGCCACCGGCATGCGCGTCGCGATCGCGCGCGGGCGGGACGAGCACGGTCCACCACTCCTCGGCGAGCGCATCGGCGGCGCGCAGCGTGGTCTCGATCGGTCGCATCAGCCGGCCGAGGATCGTGCCCGCGGTCGATTGCGCCGCAGGGACGGCCGCGATCAGCTCGGACACCCACAGCGGATCGAGCGTGATCGGCCGGCGCTCGCCGAGCGCCTTGCGCACGATCGACGTGTCCATGTTCGGCACGAAGTCGGCGAGGTCGCGCGCCGCATACTTCGCGAGCGTGACCGCGCCGCGGTCGATCCGACGCTCGATCACGCGCTCCCATTCGTTCGCCGGCCGGATCGCCGCGAGCCGCAGCGCTCGGTTGATGTGCGCCTCGAGCCGGCTCTGGCTGCGCCGCAGCTGGGCGGTCTGGATGTGATCGAGCGCGCCGTCGAGATCGCCCGACAGGATCAGCGCGTTCGCAGCGGCGAGCCGCGCCTTGCCGTCGGCGAGCAAGCCGCCCGCGTCCATGCCGGCGCAGTGATGGACCGCGAGCTCGGCCTGCTCCTCGCGGCCGACCGCGACCAGCGATTCGATCAGCATCTGCGCATCGTCGTCGTCGGTGATCCGCCCGCGTGTCAAGCCGACGATCGCGCGCCCGACATCGCCGCGGTGGTAGCCCTCCCACGCGTACGCGCGCGCGAGCAGGCCGGCGTCACTCTTCCAGTGCGAGATCCGCTTCACCGCCCACGCGAACGCCTCTTGCGCGGCCGGCTCGTCGGGTACGCCGACCAGCGCTTCGTCGGCGAGCTCGATCGCCTCTTGGAGCCGGCCGATGTCGAGATGCGCGAACGCGATCAACAGCGCCGCGTGATGCGGCGCTTGCCAATCGTTCGCGGACAGCTTGTCGGTCGTCGAGCCATCGAGGATCTCGCGGCAGCGATACTGCGCTTCGGCGAACGCCTGGCCCGGCCGGCCGAGCTGGCGCAACCGCCGCACGCAATCGAGGTGGGCGGCGCCGAACTGAGGTGCGGCGACGGTCGCGCGATCGGCCCAGCGATAGCTCTCCTCGCGCCGACCCGCGTCGGCGAGCTGCAGCGAGTAGTTGTGGCACGCGTACGGATTCGCGGGCATCAGGCCCGCCGCGATGCCCTGATGGCGGATCCCCATGTTCTCGACCGGACCGCCGCCCCCAGCCGGCGCGAGCCCGACCGTCTCGCCCTTCGTCGCGAACGGCTCGCCCCAGATCGACAGGTGCGGCTTCGCGTACATCGGCGCTTCCGCGATCAGCGGCAGGATCGCGCGGCGATCGGTCTCGCCTCGGATCAGCGCGGCGACGTACGCGTTGCGGCGCGCGACCGGATGGGTCGGATCGAGCTCGAGGATCACCGGATCGAGCGTTCGTGCGCCGTCGCGAGCGAGCTCGGCGAGCACGCGGACGTACGGGATCGCGAGCCGCGGCAACGGCTGGACGACGCCGGGCGGCAACTGCGGTCCGGTGCGCTGCCGCAACAGCGAGTCGGCGAACGCCAGGCGATCGCCGGCATTGCGCAGATCGTCGGCGGTGAAATCCGCGAGCGGGCCGACCTGCGGCAAGCGCCGGGCGGTCAGCCACTTCGCCAGGCACTCCGCGAGCTGGCGCGACAACGGCTGGCCGGCGGTCGCGGGCCACTCCTCGATTGGCGCACCGCCGGCTCGGCGCGCGCGCAGCACGGTCGGCGTCGGCCGCGTGCGATCGATGCCGAGCTCGAGCCACAGCACCTCGTGGCGGCGCGACACGCGGAACAGCCAGTCGATGTTTTCCTCGATCTGCGGATGCGACGCGTCGAGCAACCGGCCGTTCTCGTCCGCGATCCGCTCGTCGTCGTCGCCGAGCGTCACCATCGGGTGGCGCACGAGATGATCGAACACGATCACCGACATCAGCCGCGCGAAGTACGGCAGCGAGCGCTCGGCCTCGGCCGGCACGACCAACGTGCTCGCGAGGAAGGTCGCGCGGTGCGGATACGGCAGCGGCACGGTAGCGCCCCGAGAATACGAGATCGCGCGGTTAACCGCGGCGCGCGGCAACCGTCATTTTATGCCGAGCTCGCCGGCCAGGCGCTGGGCGTCGGCCGCCCGGCCGCAGCGCGAAAGTGCCTGCCATGCCTTGAACCGCGCGGCGTGAGGCAGCGCCGGATCGCGCAGCGGCTCGACGACCGCGCAGGCGGTGGCGGCGTCACCGGCGGCGAGCGCGGTATCGACGACCAGCTCGCGGGCCTCGACGGTGTCGCGGTTCGCGAGGTTCGCCTGCGCGAGCACGAGCGCGCGCGCCGGGTCGCCGCCGATGCCGAGGAAGAACCGCGCGGCATGGTCGCTGAACGCCTCGGGCAGCGCCGAGAGGTAGCGCTCCCAACCGGCGCGCGCCTCCGCGATCAAGCGCCGGTCTATGGTCGGGATCGAGCGCCGCTTCGAGCGCCACCAGCTCCGGGTGGCGATCCGCCGCGAGCGCGGCCTGCACGAGCGGCTTCGCGGCGGCGCTATCGCCGGTCGCGATCATCGTCTGCGCGAGGTGCACGACCGTCTCGAGCGAGCCCGGCATGCGATCGCGCGCGGCGGCATAGAGCTCGCGCGCCGCGGCCATCTCGCCCTTCTGTTCGTACAGCCGGCCCCACTGGAACAGCAGCCAGTTCAGCATGACCGGCGAGTTGTCGCGCACCGCGGCGGCCGCCTTCGCCATCATCGCGAGGCCTTCATCGTACCTGCCTGCGAGCCCGAGCGCGCCGCCGAGCTGGCCCAGGTTCGTCGGGCTCGGCCAGACCTTCGCCATCTGCTCGCGCGCGGGCAGCGAGAGCGCGACCTTGCCGGTCGCCTCGTCGATCGTGGTCTCGAGCGGTTGCCACTCGCCGGCGTCGATCTTCGGTCGCTGCTTGATCAGCGCGAGCTCGGCGCGCGCCGCGGCGAACCGATGGACGCGCGACAGCGCGCGGACGCGCATCTTCATCGCATCGAGGTCGTCGGGCGAGTGCTCGAGCCAGGTCGCGGACAACGTGAGCGCGGCCAGGTAGTCCTCGAGGTCGCCGCGGATCCCCGCGCGCGTCAGGTGCAGCTCGATGACCTGCGCGATGTCGTCGGGCTTGACCTGATGGATCTCGATCTGTCGATCGATGATCCGCAGCTCGTCATCGCCGCTCTCGCTACGCGGCAACTTCGGCACCAAAGACGAAGCGCGGTCGGACCCGGGTTTCGGATCCACCGCGCGAGGGGCGTGATGGTCCGCCTTGCCGCGGCACGCCGTCCACAGGACGAGGGCGGCCGCGACCGGCGCGAGCTTCATCAGTGCGGCGCAGCGAGGAACGGGAAGGTCGTATCCGACGTCGCGTTCGTTCCGGTGTGCGGTCCCACGCCGTCACCGACAAGCGGGGTCGCCGACGGGGGCGCGATCGTGAACCCGCTCGAAACCGGCTGCGACCGCGCTGTAGGTGACGTCGATCACGTCCTCGCTCGGCGAGCGACCACCGCAGTCGTTGAACACCTGCGCGCCGACTGACGACGTTGAGCTCGACCGCGAGGTACAGGTTGCACGCCGTCTGCGTGCTGTCGAGGTAGAGCTGGTCGTCGAGCAGCAGGCCGGTGAGCGTCGAGTACGAGTCGGCCGTGACCGGCCCGCCGCCTTCTGGGCTGCCGTCGTACAGCACCTGGTTGCCGCACACGGTGTCGAGCGCGTCGAAGATCGCGAGGTTCGCTGCGAACTGGGCCTTGTTCGCATCGGACGCCCACGTCGTCGGATCGGACTCCGCGTTGTACGCGTCCTTCGCCGCGTTCTTCGTCGCCGGGGTCGGATCGAACGCGTGGTTGAGCGCGGTGTTGATCGCGGGGCGACCGAGGCGGTCGATCTGCGCGCCGAGCGCGGGCGCGTTCGGGATCTGAGCCGCGTCGCTGCCCGAGCCGGCGTCCGAGTTGCTGTGGTTGTCGCCGCAGGAGACTGCGCCGACGGTGAGGATCGCGAGGAGGATGGCGTGTTTTTTCATGGTCATCCTCGCCGTCACGGAGCCGTGTGCGTGCTGGCCCAGACGGCCAGCAGCGGGTTGGTGGAGCTCGACAGCAACGTCTTGTCGACCTGGACGACGATCGCCATCACGTTGAGGCTCGCGAAGCAGTCGGCGACGTTGTTCGCGCCGGTGCACGGCGCGGCCGCGGTCGCGCTCGAGGTTTCCTTCAGCAGGTTGCCGAGTGCCGTCGCCGTGCCGCCGTCGAGCGTCGGACAGCCCGCCGCGTCGAACGTCAGGCCGGTGCACTGGGCATCCCCGCACTTCGTCTCTACCGCCGAGACCGCGTCGCGGAAGCCGGACAGATCGAAGAAGAACGCATCGGCGCGGTGGCCCGCGAATACCTTGAGCTTGCCGTCCGCGCTCGTGATCCCTGCGGCGGCGCTGGCATCGCCGGTGACGTAGTCGCCACTCGCGCCGGTGCCGCTGCCGACCCAGCACTGCGCGCTGGTGTCGCTCGCGAACGTGCAGATGATGTCGGTCTCGACCGCGCCGGTCGCCATGCCGTAACCGGCCTGCGCGGTGACGTGGAACGCATACTGGATCGTCGACCCGAAGTGGCGCGTGCCGTCATCGCCGGGGGAGACGGTCATGACCAGGTTGACCTTCGTCGCGTCCGGGGTCATCCACGCGTAGAGATCGCCGATGTCGGCCATCGGGTTACCGGACGCGGCCGGCCCATCGAGGTGATCGGCGGCATGGCTGGTGTGCGCTACCAGCAACGCGCCGAGTCCGAGCGCAGCTGCGCTGGAAGCAAAAGCGAGTTTCTTCAAGGTATCCCCCTTAGTGGTGAGTGACTCTAACCCGATTCAGTTGCGAGAAGCCAAATCGGCACGGGCGTTTCCCCGGGGACAGTTGTCCCATACGTCAGCGAACGACGCTGTGATACGATCGGCGTCAGGTAGCGGATCGACGCGATCTGCTTTTTTCAACGCCAGCACCAGTACCGGCTAGGAGACCGTCCGTGGGAACGAAGCTCTACGTGGGCAACTTGAACTACAACACGACCGAGCAATCGCTGAGAGATGCTTTCGGGGGGAACGGTCGGGAGGTCGCGAGCGTGTCGATCATCATCGATCGCGAGACCGGCCGATCCCGTGGCTTCGCGTTCGTCGAGATGGCGACCGCGGAAGCAGCGGCGCAAGCGCTCCAGGAGCTCGACGGTCAGGATCTCGACGGTCGGATGCTGAGGATCAACGAGGCGCGGGAACGCGAAGCTCGTGGGCCCGGCGGTCCCGGTCCCGGTGGTCCGCGCTCGTTCGGCGGCCCGCGTCCGGGTCCCGGCGGCGGTGGTGGCTACGGCGGAGGCGGCGGTGGCGGCGGTGGCGGCTACGGACGTCCACCCGGTGGTGGCGGTGGCTTCGGTGGACCTCGCCCGAGCGGGCCGGGCGGTGGCGGCGGCTTCGGCGCTCCTCGTCCCGGTTTCGGCGCGGCGCCGACCGGCGGTGATGGCCGGCGCAAGAAGAGCGGCGATAAAGAGCGCGAGCGCGATCGCGGCGGCGAAGGCGATCGCGGCAAGAAGGGCCGGCGGCGCGACGGCGATGGCGGCGACGGCTGGTAGAAATCACAGCGCGATCCGGTAGGCTGCGGCCGTGAGCGCGCTACCCGACTGGATCGCATCGCAACTGCCCGCCGGTTACCGCGAGCGCGACATCGCAGTTGGCGACGAGCGCATGCATGTCCTCGAGTGGGGACCGGCGGACGGCAAGGCGATCGTGCTCGTCCACGGCAACCCGACGTGGAGTTATCTGTGGCGCAAGGTCGTCGCGGCGATTCGGGCGCGGCCGGGCGGTGACCGCTATCGCTTGATCGCGGTCGATCTCGTCGGCCTCGGGCAATCGAGCAAGCCCGCGCGCGAGGCGCATACGCTCGCTCACCACGCGGCGTGGCTCGGCGCGGCGATCGACGCGCTCGTCCCCGGGCCGCTCGTGCTGGTGGCGCAGGACTGGGGCGGCCCGATCGGGCTGCGCGCGATGCGCGATCGATCGAGCCGGTTGCGCGGGCTGGTGCTCGGCAACACCGCGATCAGTCCGCCGGCGCCGCACTTCAAGCCGACGCTGTTCCATCGCCTGTCGCAGATGCCGGTCGTCAGCGACCTGCTGTTCCGCGGCTTGGGCTTCCCTCTCGGCTTGTTGCATGTGTCGCAAGGCGACAAGTCATCGATTCGCGGCGTGGTCGCGCGTTCGTATCGCTGGCCGCTGCGCAAGCTCGCCGACCGCAACGCGCCGCTCGCGCTCGCTCGCATGGTGCCGAACGGGCACGACCACGTCTCGGTGCCCGACCTCGCGCTGACCGACGAGCTGTTTCGCACGACGCCCGCGCCGATCACGATCGTCTGGGGGAAGCGCGATCCGATCCTCGGCAGCGTGATCAACCACCTCGAGCGCCTGCGGCCGGACGCGAAGGTCGTGCGTACCGGCGCCGGCCATTTCCTGCAAGAAGAAGTGCCTGGCGAGCTCGCGGATGCCGCGCTCGACATCGCGGACCGCGCTGACTGGTCGTGAATCGCACGCGCTTCGTCGTCGCGCCGGACGAGCAAGGCCTCCGGCTCGATCAAGTGATCCCGCGCCACGTCGAAGGGCTGTCGCGGCGCAAGGCGCGCAGCGTGATCGATATCGGGGGTGTGTTCGTGCAAGGTGCGCGGGTCAAGATCGCCGGCCGCACCGTGCGCGCCGGCCAGACAATCGAGGTCACGCTCGGCGGAGCGATCGATGCGCTCGGCAAGCCGCCCGGGCCCGAACCGCGCATCGCGTACAGCGACGACCACGTGATCGTCGTCGACAAACCCGCCGGGCTCGTCACCGCGCCGACGCCCGAAGCCGATCGCGGTGACTTGCTCGACTTGATGAGCCGCGCCCACGGCGAGGTCTATCTCGTCCATCGCCTCGATCTGCCGACCAGCGGCCTGCTCGTGTTCGCGCGCACGCGCGAGGCGAACAAGCGCCTCGGCGAAGCGTTCAAGCTGCATGACGTCGACCGCGAGTATCGCGCGGTCGCGATCGGCGACGTCGCCGCGCAGACCATCGATCGCGAGATCGACCAGCGCCGCGCGGTCACTCACGTCGCGCCGATCGAACGCCTCGCGGGCGCGACGCTCCTCGCGGTGACGCTCGAGACCGGACGCACCCATCAGATCCGCATCCATCTCGCCGGTCTCGGCCACCCGATCGCGGGCGACCGCACCCACGGTGGCGAGACGGAGCGAACGTTCATTCCGCGACCCCCGCGCCTCGCGTTGCACGCCGCGATCCTCGGCTTCACCCATCCCGCGACTGGCGAGCGCGTGAAGTTCTCGAGCGAGCTCCCGGCCGAGCTCGCGCAATGGATCGAGCGCCTGCGCGCCTGAGCTCTGCTCGCGGTATCCTGCCCCGACGGCGATGGAACGGTCGGCGGGATATCTGCGAGCGGTTCGTTTGGTTCGCGACAGCGTTCGCGACTTCAACGTCTATCCGTTCTCGATTCCTGCCATCCAAGCTCTCGACGAGCTCGAGCTCGACGCCAAGGTCACGTTCCTCATCGGCGAGAATGGCTCGGGGAAGTCCACGCTGATCGAAGCGATCGCGGTCCTCGCAGGATTCAACGCGGAGGGCGGCTCGAAGAACTTCCGGTTCGGCACGCGCCGCTCCGAGTCGTGCCTGCACCAATTCATGCGGCCGGTCCGCGGCCATCGTCGCCCGCACGATGGCTTCTTCCTGCGCGCGGAGAGTTACTTCAACGTCGGCACCGAGATCGAGCGACTCGACAAAGACCCACACTGGCTCGACGGCCCTCCGCTCATCGACAGTTACGGCGGCGTCTCGCTTCACGAGCAGTCCCACGGCGAGTCCTTTCTCGCGCTCGCTAACCATCGGTTCCGAGGCGACGGCCTGTACATCCTCGACGAGCCGGAAGCGGCGTTGTCACCGCAACGCCAGCTCACCCTCTTGTCGATCATCCATGACCTCGTCGAGCAGCGCGCGTCGCAGTTCGTGATCGCCACGCACTCGCCGATCCTCATGGCGTACCCCGACGCGCTGATCTACCGCCTCGGACCCGACGGAATCGAACGCCTCGCTTACGAAGACACCGAGCACTACCGCATCACGCGCGACTTCCTGAGCTCTTCCGAACGCTACTTCAAGCGTCTGTTCAGCCGATCGGGGAGCAATGTCAGCGACGAGTAAGCGGCGATCGTGAACGAGCACGAGCGCGAGCACACGACACGAGCACGTGACACGAGCTCACCAGCTAGCTCTCGAACGTCCAGGCCTTGACGATCTCGCAGCGCGCGGCGAGCTGATCGAGCACGCCGATCATCGCCGGCTGAGCGGCGAGGGCACGCCACGCTTCGAGCGAGGCGGCGGTGATGACGATCGACAGGTCCCACTTCGCCGCGCTCGCATCCGCCGGCAGCCCGACGACCGCGTCGGCGCCGGCGGCGGTCAGCTCGGCGCGCAACGCCTCGGCGAGCTCGGCGCGACTCGCCGCGTGACGATCGCGCAGCTTCGCGAAGCAGAACCGTTGGATCACGCCGCGAGCGTAGCAGCGGTCGCGAACCAGCGCTGGGCGGGCGCGACGTCGATGCCGAGCCGTGCGAAGCCGGGGACCACGAGGTCTTTGATCGCCGCGAGGACGGTCGCATCGACCTCGTCCCAACGCGGGCAGCCGTGCGCGGGAAGTGCGTCGCTGATCGGCCGCTGCGGACGGTCGCGCCACGCCCGTAAGTTCAGCGCGCACAGCTCGGGCAACCACTGGCCGAGCGCGATCCGGGCCGCGGGCTCGAGCGTTGCGACGAACGCCCAGCCGATCCGCGCGTGATCGATCTCGTCGGTGAGCAGCTCGCGCAACGCGGCGCGCACCAGCGCACCGGTCGCTCGCTCGCGGCACAGCTCGAGGAAGGCGCTGCCGGTCGTCTCGTTGAAGCACGACATCCCGACGACGTGCAGCACGCGGCGCAGCGCGCGATTTGCTCCCGCGTGACGCGGGATCGTGACCTCGAGCTTGCGCGGCGCCGGCAGCGGCGCGTCGGCGTAGGCGGCGGCGACGCGCGCGCACAGCTCGGAGTGGCGAACCTCGTCGCTGACCGCGCGCCGGGCGAGCGCGACCAGGTCGCCGTGCGCACCGGCGGCGGCGAGCGTATCGGCGATGTAGGCGAACGATCCCGACGCGCGCAGCTCGGCTTCGGATCGACCGTGCCAGACCGCGGCCACGACGGCACGCTCGTCGGCGGTGAGCGCGGCGATCGCCGGATCGTGCGCGGGCAGCGGATGGCGCGTCGGCGCGGCGAGCGGTGCGAGGCGACGCGCCGCGATCATCGCGACTCTCCGGTCTCGTGGCTGCCGTCGGCGTGAGGCGCGCTGGAGCCCGGGTCGGGCGGCACGTCGGGCAAGACGTCGGGCCGACCCGCGTCGATGATTCCCCAGCCGGCGTCGGCGATGTGGCTCCAATAGGTGTCGCCTCCGATGTCGATGATCGGCCAGGCATCGCTACCGTGGTCGCTCCCGTGTCCGGTGTCGGGACCGAAGTACAGCTCGCAGCCCGGCACCAGCGTGACGACCCCGGAGGTCACCCCGAGCCCGGCGCCGAACACCACGATCGATCGAAACAGTCGGCTGGTCATACGCTGCACTTCAGCACCGCGCGCGCCACGTCCACGCGAGCGATCTCGCGGCGTTGCACTGCGCGATTCATTGACGCGCTCGGCGATCGCGACTCCGTTGTCAGGGCGCGAGCGTCGCGAGCAGATAGTCAGGCACGACGCTCGACGTCTCGTGCGCGTGCTCCCAGCGCGACACCCCGGCGAGCAACGCCGCGTGCAGGCCGGCGGCGCGCGCACCGGCGATGTCGGTCTCGAGCTGGTCGCCGATCATCACGAGCCGATCGGGCGCGATCGCGAGCCGGCGCGCGGCCTCGCGGAACAGGTGCGGCTCGGGCTTGCCGAGGCGCGCGAACGCGAACCGCTTCGCGGGAAATCGCCGGGCGAGCGCCGCTTCGATCATCAGCGCGATCGTCCCCGAGGTGAACCCGAGCTCGCCATCGCCTTTCGGATACACGAGGTCGGGGTTCGGCAGGATCAACGCGGGCATCCGGCCCGCTTCGACCGCGCGCACGACCGCGTTGAACGCGCGCTCGACGCCGGGCAAGAAATCGAAGCCCGAGTCGTCGCAGATCGCGAGCGCGTCGATCGCCTCGGTCGCGTCGTTCGCGGCCACCGGCACGCCGCCGCCTTCGACGACGTAGGCCTCGGAGTCCTCGGTGCCGAGCACGAACGTGCGCGCGCCGACCAAGCCGTGCGCGCGGAAATATGGCGGCAACAGGCTCCCCGACGTGACGACATTGGCCTCCGGCACCGTCGCGCCATAGCCGGCGAACCGCTTCGCGTACGTCGCTTGCGAGCGCGACGCGTCGTTGCTGACGATCGCCCACGCGCGGCCGCGGCGGTCGAGCTCGGCGAGGAGCTCCGCCGCGCCGGGCAAGATCCCGCGAGCATCGACGAGCACGCCATAGGCGTCGAGCAGGATGCCGTCGTAACACTCGATCAGCTCGGCGATCGCGACCGGTCGCGGCGTCATAGACCTCTGCTATACCGCAGTCATGCGCCCGTACCTCGATCTGTTGCGCCACGTGCTCGAGCACGGCGAGCAGCGCACCGATCGCACCGGCACCGGGACGATCTCGGTGTTCGGGGTGCAGACTCGCTACGATCTGCGCGCGGGCTTTCCGATCGTGACGACGAAGAAGGTGCTGTTTCCCGCGGTCGTGCACGAGCTGCTGTGGTTCCTGCGCGGCTCGACGAACATCAACGACGAGCTGACGCAGCACACGCCGATCTGGGACGCGTGGGCCGACGCCGAAGGCAACCTCGGGCCGATCTACGGTCATCAATGGCGGCATTGGGGCGTCGCACCGGGCGAGCCCGGCGGCGTCGATCAGATCCAGCAGGTGCTCGACACGCTCAAGCGCGATCCATCCTCGCGCCGGATCATCGTGTCGGCCTGGAACGTCGCCGACCTCCCGAAGATGAAGCTGCCGCCGTGCCACGCGCTGTTTCAGTTCTACGTCGCCGGTGGTGCTCTGGATTGTCAGCTCTACCAGCGTTCGGCCGACCTCGCGCTCGGCGTGCCGTTCAACATCGCGAGCTACGCGTTGCTGATGGCGATGATCGCGAACGAGTGCAAGCTCGAGCCGCGCTACTTCGTGCACACCCTCGGCGACGCGCACATCTACGCGAACCACGTCGAAGGCGTGAAGATCCAGCTCGCGCGCGAGCCGCGGCCGCTGCCGAAGCTCGTGCTCGCCGACAAGCCGGTGCTCGCGATGACGTACGACAACATCGCGCTCGAGGGCTACCAGCACGACGCGTTCATCAAGTTTCCGGTCGCGGTCTGAGTCAGCGCTTCGCGTAGCGCGCGATCTCGTAGCGGATGCCGTTGTCTTCGCCTTCGCACGCGCCGTCCCAGTTCACGATCGCGAAGCCGAGCGCCTTGATGTTCGGGATCTCGACGTCGCAGCCGAACCGGCCGTGCACCCGGGTCAGGTAGACCCAGCGCAGCGCCTCGTGGCCGAACGCCTCGCGGAACAAGACGGCGCCGCCGACGACAAACGCGGTCTCGGCGTCGCGGGCCAGGTCGAGCGCCATGTCGAGCGAGCCCGCGGCGAGCACGCTCGGCGGCAGCTCGATCGTCCCACGCGTGACGACGATGTTCGTGCGCTTGGGTAGCGGCCGGCCGCGAACCTCGGCCGATTCCCAGGTCTTGCGTCCCATCACGATCGCGTTATGGCGCCCGGGCGACGCGGCGCTCGTCAGCTTACGGAAGTGGGCGAGGTCACCGGCCAGCTTGGGCCATGGCAGGGCATTCGATTTCCCGATCCCCCAGTCGAGGTCGGCCGCGACAACGACATCGAAGCTCACGTGGGCACGGTACCGCAGGCGCGTACATCGCACACCGGTTCGAACCGCGCGATAATGGTTCGGGGGACTCATGCGCTCGCACCTCGGTCTCGCGCTCGGGATCTTCGCGGCTTGCTCACCGCATCATGGCGACGGGCCCGATGCCGGCGGCAACTCGTGCATTGGTACGGAGACGCAATGCAACGGCCTGGACTTCCAGACCTGTAACGACGGCACCTTCGAGACGACGCAGACGTGCAGCGGCGCGTGCTTGGCGGCGCTCGGCGGATGTGTCGCTTGCGATCCGAGCGCGGGCAACACGTGCAACGCGAACACCGCGGTGACGTGCAACGCCGACGGCTCGTTCGGGTCGACGATCATGACGTGCGGCGAGGGCACCGCGTGCTCCGGCGGCACGTGCAACGACGCGTGCACCGCCGATGGCGTCGACCTGGTCTACGTCGTCGACGAGTCGAACGACTTCTTGAGCTTCGATCCGCGCAAGCTCCCGGGCGATCCATTCACGATGATCGGCGTGCTGGATTGCCCGCACAACGACACGTCGATCGAGGTGCCGGCGCAAGGCGTCATCCCGTTCTCGATGTCGATCGATCGCAACGGCAAGGCGTGGGTGCTGTACGCGAGCGGCGAGCTATTCAACGTGTCGCTCACCGACGCGTCGTGCACCGCGGTCGACAACGTGATCGGCGCCGCCGGCATGGAGCTGTTCGGCATGGGGTTCTCGACGGATTCGGTCGGCGGTAACACCGAGCACCTGTTCATCGCCGGCGGTGGCCAATCGGCGCAGCCGATGGGCAAGCTCGCCGACATCGATACGACGCTCGCGGACCTCACGCCGACCGTGCTCGGGACGTTGACCGCACCCTCGGACTACAGCCCGGAGCTCACCGGCACGAGCGAGGCGAAGCTGTTCGGGTTCTATCCCGTGCTCACGACCGGGCCGGCGTACGTCCAAGAGATCGACAAGACCAGCGGCGCCCCCGTCGGCCAGGTGTGGAACCTCGGGACGAGCGGCCTCGGCGATCAGATCACCGATTGGGCGTTCGCCCAGTGGGGCGGCGTGTTCTACGTATTCGTCACGACCGCCGACGCCGCCAGCACCCGGACCTCGACCGTCCGAGCGATCGATCGCGCGACCAACACCTACAGCGTCGTGCTGCCGAACGTCCAGTACTTCATCGATGGCGCCGGCGTCTCGACCTGCGCGCCGATCACGATCCAATGACCCGGGGACGCTGTCTCTATTGTCAACCAGTGCCCCAGGCCCAACTGCGCGAAATACCAGCGCTCTGATTGGGGACGCTGTCTCTATTGTCAACTAACGGCCTTGGACCCAGCCGCCCGGGTCCCCGAAGTCGAGGTCACGCGTCGCTAATTGAGCAGCGCTTCGGTTTCGCCGGTGTCGGTCGTCTTCTTCGGCGCACTCTGGTCGGCGAGCCGCTGCTTGTTCTGTTCCATCACGAACTGCATGACGTAGGGGAAGCCGACCTGGATGCCGTTGAGCTTCGGCGCCAGCATCGCCTGCAGACCGAACATGATGACGCTCGCGCGCTCGACGTAGAACCAGCCTTCGGGGTACGCGATCGACTTCATCAAGCCGCGTAGCTCTTCGCGCTTCATGTCCGGATCGGCGAGCTGTTGCGCGACCGCGGGATCGATCTTGCCGAAGTCGGTGATGTTGAGGTTGAGCAGCTTCTCGAAGTACTTGCGCACGGTCTTCTCGAGCAGCTCGCGATCGCCGCCCGGCGCCATGAAGCCCATCTCGTCGATGCCCTTGACGACGAGATCATCCTTGCGTGTCATCAGGCCGCTCAGGATGTCGAACATGCCGTCGGCGAGGTTCTGGCGCAGCTCGGTCGCCGAGCCGAGATCGAGCACGACGATCCGGACCTGACCTTCGGGCCCCTTTTGCACGAAGAAGTTTCCGGGATGTGGATCGGCGTGGAAGAACCGGTCGATGAACAGCTGCTTGTAGAACACCTTGGTCAGCTTGGTCGCGACGTCGTATGGATCCAGCTGGAGCGTCGCGAGCGCGTCCTTCTTCGAGATCTTGACGCCATCCATGAACGACATCGTCAACACCGTGCGGCTCGACCACTCGGGGTAGACTTTCGGGAACAGCACGTCGGGATCGCTCTCGAAGTTCTTCGCCATTCGCGCGATCATGCGCGCCTCGTTCTCGAGATCGGTTTCGCGCTCGAGCATGTCGGCGAGCTGCTCGTGGACGCGCATGATCTGCTGCATCGGCACGAAGTGGCGATAGACGCGCAACGCCCAGCCGAGCACGCGCAGGTCGACCTTGATGATCGTCGCGACGTTCGGATAGAGGATCTTGACCGCGAGCCGCTCGCCCGCTTCGTTGCGCGCCTCGTGGACCTGGCCGAGCGACGCCGCCGCGATCGGTTCGTGCTCGAACGACGCGAACACCTCGGTCGGCAGCCGGCCGAACGCTTTGACAAACGTCGACACGATCGACTTGTAGGTCGCGGGCGGAACGTCGTCTTGCAGCGCCTCGAGCTCTTCGACGTACTCCCGCGGCAGGAACGTGCCCATGATCGACAAGATCTGGCCGAGCTTGATGTAGACGCCGCGCAACGACACGAAGCCTCGGAACATCCGGCGCGCGTTGCGGCGATGGATCTTTTTCCACCGCGCTTTGGTCGCGTAGCGCGTCGGCCATAGCTGGGTCCACGCCACCTGCCACATGTAACTCAGGAAGATGACCGCGAAGACTCGCGTCGCGCGGATCAGTCGAATGGCGGCGGACATAGGCTAGCTGCGGACGTTGTCCTCGATGCTAGCATGTGCCCGTGACCGACCTGTTCGATCGTGCGGCGAGCTACTTCCACCAGCTGCAGACCGACATCTGCGCTGCACTCGCAGATGCCGACGGCGCGGCGTTGTTCGGCGCCGATGCGTGGCAGCGCCCGGGCGGCGGCGGCGGGGTCGCCCGCGTGCTCGAAAACGGCGTGGTGTTCGAGAAGGCGGGAGTCAACTGGTCGAGCGTCGACGGCGAACTACCGGTCGAGCTCGCCGAGCAGATGCCGGGTGAGGGACGCGCGTTCCGGGCGAGCGGGGTGTCGCTGGTCATCCACCCGAAGTCGCCGATGGTGCCGACCACCCACGCGAACTTTCGCTGCATCGAGAAGGGCGGCACGGTGTGGTTCGGCGGCGGGGCCGACCTGACGCCGTATTACCTGTTCCGCGAGGACGCGGTCCATTTCCACCGGACGCTCGCCGACGCCTGCGACCGCCATCGCCCGATCGGCGACTACGAGCGGTTCAAGAAGTGGTGCGATGACTACTTTTTCCTGCCGCACCGCAACGAGACGCGCGGAGTCGGCGGGGTGTTCTTCGATTACCTCGGCAGCAAACACGAGTTCCCGGCCGAGAAGGTGTTCGACTTCGTGCGCGAGCTCGGCGATGCGTGGACGACCGCGTACGCGCCGATCGTGGCGCGCCGCAAGCCCGCGACGTGGGGTGACGTCGAGCGCGGC
The DNA here is from genome assembly GCA_963848295.1 of uncultured delta proteobacterium. Lineage (GTDB taxonomy): Bacteria > Myxococcota_A > Polyangia > Haliangiales > Haliangiaceae > JABFXX01. The sequence goes on from CAWKDB010000010.1 coordinate 4,570,593, forward strand.
TGGCAGCTGCGGCGGCGCGGTCGCTACGTCGAGTTTAATTTATTGTACGACCGCGGCACGCTATTCGGGCTCAAGACCAACGGTCGGATCGAGTCGATCTTCATGTCGCTGCCGCCGATCGTCCGTTGGGACTACGACGCGGGGCCGCAACCGGGCTCGCCCGAAGCCGAGCTGGTCGCGCATCTCAAGGCCATCGACTGGCTCGGGCGCGCTGCGACATGAACTGTCGTCGCGCAGGTCGTCAACCTGAGCGGGGCTAGAACGTGAAGATCTGCTCGGGACGCTTCTCCGCCGGTTTCGGAGCGGCCTGCTCCTCGGACTCGGTCCGGCGCTTGATCATCGGCGGCGGCGGCTCGACCGCATAGCGCGCGGCGGCCGAAGTCATCGGCACGATCGGCGCGGGAGTCGGACGCGACTCTTGCTGGGTCGGTTTCCGGCTTCAGCGGCATCGACGGCGTTGGTCGCGGAGCCGGTGGCGGAGCGATCGTCGTCGCAGCGCCTTCGCCAAGGAAGTCACCGACGCGGGTCTCGACGAACTGGCTCATCGAGATGTTGTTCGCTTCGCAGAAGGCCTTTAGCCGCTCGTAGGTCGTCCGGCTGACACTGATGCTCCGTCGAGTCTGCTTCTTGGCCATAATAAAATCCTTACGCTACGGGTAGGGCATCGTCAAGGCGTACCTACTAGCCTTGGACTCCCGTTTGACGCGAGCGAACCTACCCCCGGCCTCTGACAACGAAGGGATCGGATCTGCTGATGAATCGGGTGATCCGCGAGTGATCTCGAACGGATCAGCGCCGATCGAATTTTGATCGCGCCGCACTTCTCGAACCCAGCCCCGAAAAATAGAACGGGTCCGACGACGATCGTCGGACCCGTTTGCTCATCTTACTCGGACTGCGGTTCGCTGCCCGAGGTCAGGGAGGCGTTAGGACCAGACCTCCGGCGAGCAATGACTCAATCGTCTCATAGTGTCTTGTCCTCCCCTGGCATTAGCCAGCAGCCCGATGGCGCGGCCCGCCAGCAACATTGCAGCGGTTCCCGGCATCGGGCCTTCATAATGGGCACTACGGCCCGTCACGAAGCCCACAGCTCGCGGTGTCCTAATGGTCACTGCGTGTGTTCTCGACGACCAGCTCCGGTCGCACCTCCCATTGTAGAGCAAGCCGAGGCCAAGCGCCAGAGTCCGGAGTAACGCCGCCGCTGTGCTATCTAGCGCAGGCATGACGACCCGGCCGAGCAAGCAGCTCGAGACGTTCCCGAACCCCAAGCGCGGCCGCGACTATCACATCGCGTTCGAATGCCCGGAGTTCACCTGCTTGTGCCCGATCACCGGCCAGCCGGACTTTGCCACCGTCCACATCGACTATGTCGCGGACGAGCTGTGCGTCGAGCTCAAGAGCTTGAAGCTCTACCTGTGGAGCTATCGCAACGAAGGCACGTTTCACGAAGCGGTCACGAATCAGATCTGTGATGACATCGTCGCGGCAACCCAGCCGCGCTCGATCACGGTGACGGCGACGTTCTTGGTTCGCGGCGGCATCACCACCACGGTGACGGTCACCGCGGGAAAGTAGATCGATGTTGAACCGCTTGCTGCTGTTAGCTGCCGTCGCCGGGTGCGGCGGCGCGTCTTATCAGACGATCAAGATCGTCAACCAGACCGATCGCGACATCCCCGAGATCTACGTCTACAAGATGGGCGCGAAGGATCACGGCAAGTCAGTCGGCTCGCTGCAGCCGGGAGCTGCGTCGCAGGTCAAGGTGCAAGCCGGCAACGTCGAGGTGCTGGCGTACAGCGCGAAGATGCAGATCGACGATCACACCCGCGATCGGCCGGAGGCATCGCAGGATGTCGAGCTCGATCGGCCGATCGAGCTGATCTTCTTCGACAGCGGGTCACCGCCGGCAGCCGCCGCCGGCAACCCGAACGTGATCGGCGTGGAGTTCCGCGTGCCGGTCGGCAAGCCGTCGCCGCCGCCGGAGTGAGCGACGACTAAGGCGCGAAGTGCTCGGTCGACGTCCGGCGCGCCTCGTACGCGGCGGCCTCGGCCTGCGTGAAGGCGGCGTGGCTGCCACATCGTGTTGCTGCCCTCGTGGCCGAGGCGGAGGTCGCCGGGGTGCGGCTCGGCGATCAACCAGCCAGCCATGTAGCGGTGCTTGTCACCGGTCGGCGCGGTGTGGAGGTGCGCCATCGTCGCGGCGGACACGAGCGGCGTGCTCGGCGCCGCGTGAATCGCGAGGAACTTTCCCCAATCGCCGAGGCTGCAGTGCACCGTGCCGGCGGGGCCGAAGCTCGGGGGATTGTCCGCGTGCGGATCGTTCGGCGCGACCGGGCGTTGATCGCGGTGGCCCCACGGTTCATCGATCTTCGTCGCGTCGCCGGGCGGGCCAAAACCACACGACGTCATGTGCAGAGGTGCGAACAGCTCGTCGCGCATCAGCTGCTCCCAGGTCTTGCCGGTCGCGCGCTCGAGTGCCGCGCCGGCGATCACGTAGCCGGCGTTCGAATAGACGAACGTGCCCGGGGCTTGTGCGGGCGGGTGAGCGAGCACGGCGGCCACCAGCTTGCTGCGCGCCTCGGGCGCGACACCGTCAGCGAACGCCTGCCGCGTGATGTCGCTCGGGAGCTCTGCCGGAGCCCCGGCTCGATGCTGGAGCAATTGATCGAGCGTGACCGCAGCGTATCCGGGATCGACCGTGACGCCGGCGAACAGCTTGTCGAGCCGATCGTCCCAGTGCAACACGCCGCGATCGACATAGATGCCGATCAGCGTCGCGGTCATTGCCTTGGTGTCCGAACCGAGGTGCCATTGATCGTCGATCGTGGCGGGGTGGCTCGGATCGCCCGCCTTGCGCGAGCCGGTAACCGCGCTCGCGACCAGCTTGCCGCCGCGCCACACTGCCATCCCGAGCGCGGGCAGATGCTCCGCCATGCGCACCGCCTCGAGCTGCGTCTTGAGATCTGGCGTCACCGCTGGCTCGCTCTTGCCCGGCTCCGCGTCGTGACCGCGGCACGCGACCAGCGCGCTGCCCGAAGCGACGAGCGAAACCATGACCGATGCGACGAAAGATCGATGGGTCATGATCGTCTTTCCAACAACAACTGGTGATCGCCTAGCGTGCGCTCGGTGAACGCGGCCTCGCTGAACGCGAGGTACAGCAGCCACGTGCGGATGAACGGCTCGTCGAAGCCGAGTGCGCGCACCGCGGGGAGCTCGGCGACGAAACGATCGCGCCACGCGCGCAGCGTCGGCGCGTAGTCCGGGCCGATGTCATCGCTGCGGGTCAGTGTGAACGGCGCGGCGGCGGCGCGGATCGCGGCGAGCGACGGGATGCACGCGCCCGGGAAGATGTACGTCTGCATCCAATCGACGTTCTTGCGATACGTCTCGAACCGATCATCGGGCATCGTGATCGTTTGCAGCGCGAGCCGGCCGCCCTCCGCGCGAGGGCCGAGGGCGCGCGCGCACACCGCGAAGAACTCGGGCAGGAAATCGAACCCCACCGCTTCGAGCATCTCGATCGACACGATCTTGTCGAACGTGCCGGTCAGGTCGCGGTAGTCGCGATACTCGACCGCGATGCGATCGCCGAGCCCGGCTGCGGCCACCCGCGCTGCCGCGAGCTCGCGTTGCTCGCGCGACACCGTGATCGCCGTGACCCGACAACCGCGCGTCCGCGCCGCGTGGATCGCCATGCCACCCCAGCCGCAGCCGAGCTCGAGCAGGTGATCGCGCGGGGACAGCGCGAGCAGATCGCACAGCCGATCGAGCTTGCGGCGCTGGGCATCCGCGAGCGAATCGCCGTCCCGATAGATCGCGCACGAATACGCGAAGGTCTCGGGATCGAGGAACAGTCGATAGAACGCATTTCCCAGGTCGTAGTGAGCATGGACGTTGCGCTCGCTGCCGGTCCGGCTATTAGCAGCGTGACGATACCGGACAAGCGCCGGCCACCGCGCGAGCCGGGTGAGCGGCGACTCGACCCCGCGCGCAGCGGTGGCGCGCAAGAACGCGCGGACCACGCCGACCACATCGTCGCTCGACCACTCGCCGGCGACGAACGATTCGCCGGCGCCCATCTCGCCGCGCAGCAGCAGGCGCAGGAACAGCCGGTCGTCGTGAATGCGGGCGCGGGCGTCCGGCGCCCCTTGTCCGCCGAGCCGCACCGTCTGGCCGGACGGCAACGCGAGATCGAGCCGCCCACCTGCCCAGGACGATCGCAACTGGCGCAGCGCGAGCCAGCGCAGCGCATCCGCCGCGGGCGGCACGAGCGGTGGCAGCGGCAAGATCAGCGGGTGTGCAACGTCGGCGACCGACAACGGCCCAACGTAACTTACAACCGATCTCAAACATAGATCCGCGGCATACAGGCACGGCGGGATCGAGACCGCGACGCCGTCACCCGCACTCGGCCACACGTCTAGAACGATCGCCGATCGAGCCAGGCTCGGGATCTACTGGCGCTTCGGTTGTGCGAGCAACGGCCGATGATCGATACCCGGCCGGCGATAGGGGACGCCGAGCCAGCGCAGCTTGATCGCCTGCCAGTGGATGAGACCGATCACTCGCGCCGTCATGAACGGATATCGCACCGCCGCGGCGACGAGCGTGCGGTCGGTGAGCGCCCCGCGCGCGCCGGAGAGCCGGGCGGTGAAGCTGCGACCGGCCTCTTGCTCGACGCGCATGTCGATCGCCAACCGCTCGCCGTCGAGCGGTGCGTCGAACGAGAACTCGTAGCTCGCGTCGCCATGCAGGAACGGCGAGACGAACAGCTCGCGGACATGGCGAAACGTCGCGACCGGGCCGCGCTCCGCGCGGTCGACGCGTTGCTGCGGTCCGAGCACGTAGCGGAACCGGCCGCCGTAGGTGTTGTTGACCTCGGCGATCACGGTCTCGAGCGCGCCGGCGCTGTCGTAGTTGAGAAAGAAGCTCACCGGGTTGAACACGTATCCGAACGTCCGCAGATTTGTGACCAGCCGCGTCGTGTGCGGCGCGGGTAAGCCGTTCGCAGCGCAGATCGCGCGCAGCGAGGCCCGCAGATCGTCGGTCGTGCCGTCGCCGTAGTCGCGTTCGCGAAAGCCGAATGGCGTGCGGCCGGCGCGCGAGAACAGTCGGAGCGCGCGATCGAGCTCGGGCAATTCGTCGAGATCGAGCGCGGCGACATAGACGTTGTAGCGAAACGCGCGGCGGGCGAGCTCGTCGTGGCGCGCATGCATCACCTCGCCGCGATAGAGCGCGGAGTGCGTCATGCCCGCTCGTCCGCGATCGCGCGAGTCGCGGCGGCGATCCCGCTGCGGATGCCGTCCTCGTGAAAGCCGAAGCCGAGATGGGCCCCGGCGTAGTACGTGCGCGCCCCGCGCCCCGCGTTCGGCAACAGCGACTGTGCGGCGAGCGCGCCGCCATCGAATTGCGGGTGATCGAACGTCGTCTCGTGGATCGGACCCGCGATCGAACCGCGCGGATTGAGCGTCACGAGGTACGGCGCGTCGGGCAAGCCCTGGAGTCGGGTCATCGAATAGGTGACGGCAACCTGCGCGGTGTCGGGATCGGCGACGTAGTTCCATGCCGCATGAGCGGCGGGGCGGCGCGGTAACAGCCTGCGATCGCGATGCAACACCGTGCGGTTGCGGCTGTACCGAAAGGCGGCGAGCGCGTGGTGCTCGCGTTCGGTCGGTGCCGCGAGCAGCATCAGGGCGGTGTCCGCGTGGGTCGCGATCACGACCCGATCGTAACGATACTCACGACCGAGTGCGACGACCGTAACGCCGCGTGCATCGCGCGCGATCGACGTCACCGGCGTGGCGGCGTGAAGCGCGAACCGGCCGGTCGCGCGCAGGCCAGCGAGCAAGGCGGTCACGTATGTCCGACTGCCGCCGACGATCGTGTGCCAGGCGAGTGGGCGCAACGGCCGCAACATCCCGTGCTGATCGAGGAACGCGAGGTACGTCGCGGCAGGAAAACCGGCGACGCGTTCCGGTGCCAGCGACCACAGCGCAGCCGCGAGCGGCACGATGAACCGGTCGCGCACGTCGACCGGGACGCGAACGCGCGCGAGGTAGTCGCCGAGCTCGCCGGTCGCGCCGCCGGTCGCGAGATCCTTGCGCGCCCGCTTGAGAAACCGCACGATCTCGACGAGAAATCGCCAGTGCCGCGGATCGAGCAGCAGGCGGCGGTCGGCGAACGCCGCCGACAGACTCTCGCTGCCCCATTCGAAGTCCTCGCCCGGCAGCGCGACTGAAAACGACATCGTCGTCGGTCGAGTCGCGACCCCGAGCTCGCCGAGCAGCGCGAAGAATCGCGGATAACGCTCGCGGTTGCAGACGATGAACCCCATGTCGATCGCGTGCCCATCCGCATCGACTGTGTACACGTGCCCGCCGGCGCGGTCCGCTGCGTCGAACATCGCGACCTCGTGCCCGCGCAGCGCATGAGCCGCGCCGAGCCCGCCCGCGCCGGCGCCGATGATCGCGACTCGCACCGCTGACGGTGTAGCGTCTGACCACCAGCGCCTGCAAGCGCCCGAACGCCGGGGACGGAGGGACCTTTGTCAACCACCTCGGACCGGGCGAACGTGTTGATCTCGCGACGTTACGTTGGGACGGAGGAATCTTTGTCAACCGCCTCGGATCGGGTGAGGCTCTCGCGGTTGACGACGCGCGCCCTCGATCTCGCCGGCCATCCCGGCCTGCTACTCCGGCCGCGGGGAGCGCGCGCTCTCTATCTGTTCGCGCATGGCGCCGGCGCCGGCATGCGTCATCCGTTCATGGCAGGTCTGGCCGAGGCGCTCGGCGAGCGCGGGATCGCGACGCTGCGCTGGGAGCTACCCTATATGGCGCGCGGAGCAAAACGCGTCGATTCGCCGGCGATCAGCGAAGCCGCGGTGCGCGAAGCATGGACCGCGGCGCCGAAGCAGCTGCCGGCGTTCGCTGGTGGCAAGTCGTTCGGCGGCCGGATGACATCGCGCACACACGCGGCGACACCGCTGGTTGGATTGCGCGGCCTCATCTTCGTCGGCTTTCCGCTCCATCCCGACGGCAAACCCGCGATCGAACGCGCCGAGCATCTCGCGCACGCGGCCGGCCCGATGCTATTCGTCCAGGGTAGCCGCGATGCGCTCGCCGAGCCGCGCCTGTTGCGCCCGATCGTCGCCTCGCTCGGCACCCGCGCGACGCTGCACGAGCTCGCCGGCGCCGATCACGGCTTCACACGCGTGACGCTCGCCGAGATCGCCGATCCGATCGCTAGCTGGATCGATCACGTCTTGACAGCCGATCGACCGCGGCGATGATGGCGGCGTGTGGACGAACTACTCGGCGAGACACGCGGCGCAGCTGATCGGGCTGCCCGAGTCGGTCGTTCGTAGTTGCATCCGCGACGGCTTGGTCGGTGCGCCCGGCGCGGTGCCAGCGCAGTTGTCGTTTCGCGATCTGTCGGCGCTGCGCACGGTCAAGACGCTGATCGATGCGGGGCTGCCGCTCGTTCGCGTTCGCCGCGAGCTCGTGCGGATCCAGCGGAGCCTCCCCGCCGGCACGTCGATCGTCGAGCTCACGGTCGAGGCGCGCGACGGTCGCGTGCACGTCCGCAGCCGTGACCCCGCTAGTGCTGGTCAGCTCGCGTTGCCTCTCGAGCTCGCGATCGAACCACCGGCCGGCGAGCTTCGCGAGCTGCCGCGCGCGCCCGACGCGCCGGTGCCGGTTGCGGTACCGCCGGCGACCGCCGATCAGTGGTTGCTGCGTGGCCAACAGCTCGAGGAACGCGATCCGGTCGCCGCGATCGATGCGTATCGTCGCTCGCTACGCCTGCGCCCGGAGTGCACCGAAGCGTGGATCAACCTCGGCCGCCTGTTCGCGGAGAGCAACGACGCCGACGCCGCGCGCGAGTGCTTCGGCCACGCGCTCGAGCTCGATCCGGCCGACGCGACCGCGTACTACAACCTCGGCGTCATCGCCCAGGACGCGGGCAAAGAGACCGACGCGATCGCGATGTACACGCGGGCGCTCGAGCTCGACCCGCAGCTCGCCGAGGCGCATTACAACCTGGCGACGCTGTTCGATCAATCGGGCGATTCACGCTCCGCGATTCGCCACATCAACGAGTATCGCAAGCTCACTCGGTGAGCGTTAGCACCGGGCCGGGCGTGCAGGTAGTCGCGCCGATCGCATCGATCTCGTTCCAGCCGGGGACCTGGCCCGACGCTAGCGTGATCCGCGCCGCGATGATCGGCTCGCCGCAGTCGAGGGCGAGCGAGAGCCGGTGCGATGCCGTCGACGGCTTGCCGTCGATCATCGCCTCGGGCGGCGCCGTGTGGACGATGTGCTGCCCCGAGGCGGTGATCAGCTCGATCTCGCGGACCGCACCCGGGTTGTACGTCTCGTAGATCGCGAGCTCGCTGATCGGGTACGGGTGCGCGAATCCGACCTCGATGAACTCGTCGCCGCCGTCGGCGGCGAGCGACGCCCACGCCTTCGCGTTGTCGCCGGCGGAAGGAAACACATCGGGTGGACCGAGCACCTGTTGTGCCGACCAGCTCGTGTTGGTGTATTGCGACGACACGGCGCGCACCGTGCTCGCCCACTCGGTCTCGGGCATCGGCGGCGGCACGACCGGCGGGGCGGCCAGGCCGACCAGCTGGAGATACTGCTCGTGCGTGATCCGCTCGTGGACGAGGTCACTGCACGCCACCGCGTGCTTTGCGAGCAAGTCTTGCGCCGACGGCGACAGCGCGCCGCTGTTGCCAGGCAACGCGCACGAATCGCGCGTGGCGGGCGCGACGAGCACCCACGCGGTGACCGCGGCGAGCGTGGCACACGACGAGACGAGCAGCGCCGCGGTGGGCGCGCGAGCGGGCAGGGAGGCGATTCGCATGCGAGTTCAACGCACCGCGGGGGCGAATAGTTTCAGAGCTTCAGCACCCGACGATCAGAACAGGGAGCCTCGACGGAGGACCTGATGATCAGAAACAGGGAGCAGGGACCCGAGGTGAGTCCGGAGTCGGATCGTGTACGTGCATGTGGCACGTGCATCTCTACTTCAGCGAGCGCATCTCGGCGAGCCGCATGGCGAGGAACCGACGCTCGGGCTCGGAGCCGGCAAGCTCGAGCGCCCGCTCGTATGACGCGGCCGCCTCGGTAGCTCGGTCGAGCCGGCGGAGTAGATCGGCGCGCGCGGCATGCCAGAGGTGATAGTCGCCGAGCGCGCCGGCGAGCGCATCGACCGCGGCGAGTCCGGGGGCGGGGCCCCGCGCCATCGCGACCGCGACCGCGCGGTTGAGCGCGACGACGGCCGACGGTTTGCGCCGATACAGCTCTTCGAACAAGCCGGCGATCTGCGGCCAATCCGTGGCGTCGGCGCGCGGGGCCGTGGCGTGCAGCGCAGCGATCGCCGCTTCGATCGGATAAGGTCCCGTGCCCGTGCGTAGCGAAACCGGCACGAGCTCGAGCGCCTCGTCGATCTGGACGCGGTCCCAGCGAGTGCGATCCTGATCTTCGAGCAGGACGAGGTCGCCGGCGGCGTTCGTACGCGCGTCGCGACGCGAATCGTGGAGCAGCATCACCGCGAGTAAGCCGATGACGTCGCCGGTCGCACCGAGCTCGACGAGCAGGCGCCCGAGTCGGATCGCTTCGCGACACAGGTCCTTGCGCAGCCACGCATCGCCAGCGGTCGCCGCGTAGCCTTCGTTGAACACCAAGTAGACGACCGCGAGCACTGCATCGGTGCGCGCCGCGAGCTCGGATGCCTCGGGTACTTCGTACGGGATCTTCGCGTCGCGGATCTTGGTCTGCGCGCGCACGAGTCGCTGCGCCATCGTCGCGGGTGAGGTCAGAAATGCACGTGCGATCTCGTCGGTAGTCAGCCCGCCGAGCGTGCGCAGGGTCAAGGCGACTTGCGCCTCCGGTGCGATCGCGGGATGGCAGCACGTGTAGATCAAGCGCAGCCGATCATCCGCCACGGCGGTCGGCTCCTCGGTGATCGTCGGCTCGGCCGGGGGTGTCTCGGCGACGAGCTCGCGCAACTTGACGCGACGGCGGATCTGATCGACCACCTTGTTGCGTACGACCGCGATCAACCAGCCGCGCGGCTCGGCCGGAATGCCTTCGCGCGGCCAGCGCGCGAGCGCGGCCTCGAACGCATCTTGCACGGCTTCCTCGGCGAGCTCGAAGTCGCCGTGGCTGACGCGAATCGCGGTCGCGAGCACGCGCGCTCGCTCGGCGCGAAACACGTCGGTGATCGCGGCGGCGCCTTGCAAGCGATTAGCTTACTCCGCGTGAAGCGGGCGAACTTCGATCGAGCCGTGGCGGGCGCCCGGAATGCGCGCCGCGATCTTTGTCGCTTCATCGAGGCTCGCCGCGTTGACCAGGTAATAGCCGCCGAGCTGCTCGCGTGTCTCGGCGAACGGCCCGTCGGTCAGCTGCGTCTTGCCCTCGCGGACTCGCACCGTCGTCGCGGTGTCGACATTGCGCAGCCGGTTGCCACCGACATACGCGTTCGTCCTCTTCAGATCCTGCGTCAGCGCGCGGTACTCGCCCATCATCGTCTCGAGCTCGCCTTTGGGCGTGGCGTCGAACGACTTCTCGTTCGCGTAGATCAGCAGTAGGTATTGCATCGCGGTTCTCCTTTTCGCCCATCAGTCGAACGAGAGCCATCGAGATCGACATCGGGGACGGTGTTCACTTTGTCAACCGGGAGTAATTGCAAACCGCAGTCATCCCAACAGCTTGAGTGGGGACGGTGTTCACTTTGTCAACCGGCGGTGTGGGAGGGGCGTGTTAGCGATCGCGCGGGATGAAAGCCTTGGGCATCGCGATCGCGCTGATGATCGGCGCTGCGCACGCGGCTGCGGCCCCACCTCACACGCTCGCGATCAGGCTCGGTTCAAACGACGTTGGCGACTGGCGCGGCGAGGCGCTGACCGAGACGCTCGGCAGCGATCTCGCGGACGATAAGATCAGCGTCGCGCCGACCGGCGCGGACCTCACGCTGGACGGCTCGTTGACCGCGAGCTCGCTGCACTACGAAATCCGCGCGTCGTGGCCGGACGCACCGCCGCCGGTCGAAGGTACGATCGCATTTGGCCCCACGACCGATCGCGCGAAGCTCGCGGGCATCCTGCGCGATCAGCTGCACCGCCTCGTGCGAACGGCGAACGAGCGCGAGATCGACACGGCGATCGCGCCGCCTGGAGTCGGAGGTGTCGCTCTCTGCGCGCTGTTAGCGTGCGGGCTACTCGCGTTGCCGTTCGCGATAGGCGCGCGGCGATTGCGCGATGGTCGCCGTCGCGTGTTGGCGCTCCCCGCGCTGCGACGCTCGGTGATCGGCGGCCTCGTCCTGTGCGGCGCGGCGATCGCGATCGCGAGCCGCGGCGGGCTGGTCGCTGCGGCGGGTGGCGCCGCGTGGGGCGGCTTCGCCGCCGTGCTCGTTCCGTTCGCGTTCCCTCCGATCGTCGGGCTCGGCCGGGTCGATCACGACGAACTCGCCCGCATCCTCGGCGCCTGGTTCGTGCTCGCCGCGCGGCGGCTCGCGCTCGCGATCGTGCTCTACGCGCCGATCGGCGTGATCGCTTACTTCGCACTCGGCGACGACGCGCTCGCCGTCGGAGTCCCGGTCGCCTTGCTCGTCGTTCGCGCGGCCGCGCGCAATGCGCTCGCGGTCGCGACGCTCGCCCTCGACGATCGTCTGATCGATGCCGACGCCGATGGTCGCGGCTGGCCCGCCGCCGTGCGCGGCTACCTCGTTGGCTACTTGCACCGCAACGGCTTGCCGGTCGACGAGCCGCTGCTCGCGCGCGTCGAGCTTCACGCAGGCGGCGATGACCTCGCGGTCTACGGCGGCGGCGCCACCGCGTCGCGCATCGTGATCCCGACGAAGCTCCTCGAGCTCGCACTCGCTCCCGCGGGTCGCCCTCACGACTACGCCGCACCGCGGGTCTCGACGTTGCACTGGTCGCAATGGAACGCCGGCCTCGTGATGGCAACTGCCGCCGACGCCGTGCTCGCGACCGCCGAGCAACGCCAGCCGCGCGAGCTCACCGACTACGGCGAAGCCGAGCGCGAGTTGTTCGGCGAGCCACCGACGACGGCCGGTGTGATCGAGCCGGTCGCACTCGACCCGCGCACGAGCTATCGCCCGCACGACGATCCGATGTGGCTCGATTGGGAATCCGGCGACGGCTACGACGGCACCGACCCCGGCGATCGCGACTTCCTGTTCGGCGCGCTCGTCGCCGCGCTCGCCACGATCCAACGCGGCGGCGATCGCGAAGCCACGGTGCGCCTGCTCGCCCGCAAGCGTGCGCGCAAACCGCTCGCGATCGACGATCTCCACGCCGCGCTCGGCGGAGCGCGGCACCATCTCGTCCAGTACCTCGGCTGGCGCGCATCGCATCGCGACGACATGCTCACCGCGCGCGCGTACGCGCCGGAGCTCGAGGCCGCATCGCGCGAGATGATCGCGGCGACGACCGAGCCCGCGCTGCGGCAACGCTTGGCGCGGCTCGCGAAGCTCGCGCGTCCGGTCGCCGACGTCGCGCCGGTGCGTACACCACGCTGGCAGCGCTTCGTGTTCGCTGGTGCGGCGGTCGCGCTCGCGGGTGGTGCGGTGTTCGCGATCGTCGACGCGGTTCGCTATCGCAGCGTGTACGCGCAACGGATGGAAGGTAACGATCATGGCCAAACAAAGTAGTCAGGCAGCAGATGGCCTCGCGCTCGGCGAAGAGAGCGCCGGTGCCGGTGCGCTCGGGTTGATCGGCGCCGCGGCGGTGTTCGCGGTCGCGATCGTGTTCTTCGTCGCGGAGAGCTACTTCCTCGCGATGTTGCTAGTGTCGTTCGCGTTGCTCGTCTATTCGGCGGGAGGCGAGCTCGGCAAGCTCGTGCGCGCCTCGTTCACCGTGTTTTTCTCCGGTCGCCACCTGATCCGCAACGCGACCTACGTCCAAGACACCGTGACCGCGTTGCGCAAGTTCCTCTACATGAAGCGCGACGACGCCGGCTGGATCAAGGTCGGCCCGATCGAGCCCGGGACGAAAGCGAAGCTCCCCGACAATCCGCTCGTCCGCGAGATCCAAGCGGTGCTCAAGCGCAAGAAGGGCAAGGAGTACGCCGAGTACGTCGCACATCAATACTACGTCGACTGCCGCGAGCTCTACGACCACCTGCACGCGCACCTCGACTTCGTCGCGAACGTGATGCCGCTGTTCGGCCTGATCGGCACGGTGATCGGCCTGATCGGCATGTTCGATCGCCTCGGATCGAACACGTCGGTCGAGAACCTCGCGCCGGAGCTCGCGATCTCGCTGCAGTGCACGCTGTACGGCGCGATCTTGGCGTCGGTCTACATGAGCATGGCGTCGCGGTTCGATCAGCGGATCAAGGCGCTCGAGTACGACTACGACATCCTCGTGCACTCGCTCGACGTGTTGGTCGAGAACGGCGCGGAGATCGAGATCGCGGCATGAGACGCCGGACGCGTCCGTCGGGGAAGCGCAGTCACGGCGCGCTGTGGTCGATCATCTACATCGATCTGATGACGCAGATCATGGCGTTCTTCGTGATCGTCTGGGCGGTCGAGCACGGCACGAAGCTGTTGAAGACGCCGAACCTCGGCACCGGCGTCGGCATGGGCGACCAGACCGCGCGCATGGTCGACTTGCCGGGCGACGTGTTGTTCGCGTCCGGCCAGGTCGCGATGGCGCCCGAGGGCAAGGCGATCCTCGACAAGCTGTTCGGCGACGAGGCGAGCGGTGTGCTGAGCTTCGATCAAGGCGGGCTCGCCGATCGCAAGCTGGTCATCCACGGCCACACCGACGACGTCGGGCCGAAAGACAAGAACCTCGAGCTCGGCTATCAACGCGCGTATGCGGTGTACGAAGAGATCAAGAAGCACTCGAAGGAGCTGCCCGATCACGTGATCCTGTGCACCCACGCCGATAACACCCCGGCGCAGAGCCTGTCCGGCGACAAGGAAGCGGCGCGCGCCAAGAATCGGCGGATCACGATCGAGGATCTCGTGGTCGCCAAACCATCGGCTGCCCAAGCGCGATGACCGGGTTCGGGCTCAAGAGCGCGAGTGCGATCGTCGTGGCGGGGTTGCTCGTCGCGATCGCGGCCGTGCGCGGAGCGCTCGCGCCCGAGCATCTCGCGCATCTCGGTGCGCCGGCGTGCTGGACGATCGGGCTCGTCGCCGCGCTCGGCACCGCGCTCGTGATGCAAGGGTGGCACCCGGCGGTCGCGAGCCGCACCGCGATCGCGCTGCACGCACACCGGCTCGCGATCATCGAGGGTGTGGTGCCCCGCGAGCTGCCCGCGTTCGCCCAGCGCGCCTTGTTGTTCATCGGCATCGCGTGCGTCGCGGTCAGCGCGCTCGGCAATCACGCGGCGGCCAAGCTCGCGGCGCTGCCCGGCGAGCTCGCGTCTCCATCACCGTCGCGCTACTGCTTGCCGAAGGTCGCGGCGGCACCCGCGGCCAAAGCTGCGCCAGCGCCGGTGCCGATCGAGCAACCAGGCTGCGCGCTCGTCAAGCGCGCGTTCCAGCTCGGCTACGCGAAGACGCTCGGCTCGTGTGCGCCGAAGGTCGCGGTGGCGACGCCCGACGCGCCGGTCGCGACGAAGCCCGAGGTCTGCGAGCGGCGTCAGCTCGACGAGCCGTTCCTGCACTTCGCGGCGCGGCGGCTCGCCGGCGCGTTCGGCGATGCCGTCGCGGAGTCGCCGATCGCGCGGATCGAGCATCGCGCCGCCGACGTGCGCACCCACATCGATTACCTCGGCGGCCTCGTCGCTGATATCCACTCCGCGATCGAGGGCAGCCCGCACGCGGCGCATCACATCTGGATCAACCTGCCCGATCCGCATCCCACGAAGCTGATCGAGCACTTCACCGGCGAGCCGCGCTGCTCGACCCGGTTCGCGAGCCTCCCGCTGTGGCCGAGCTGGCACGCGGGTGACGAGTCGCGCGTCGTCGAGCACGTGCTCGGCCAGCTGTTGTTCGCGACGCGGTTTGGCACGACCGCGAGCTGCAACGACTACACGATCCATTGGGATGCACCGGCGGATGCGTGCGCCAAGTTGCGCGCGGCACCGACCACATTTGCCACGGCGAGCGTCGGCGCGGTGCTCGATCGCCGGAAACGTCAACTCGAGCTCGGCGAGCTCGCGAAGCGCCTCGGCCGCACGCCACCGCTCGCTCCGCCGCCGGCCGATGCGATCGTCAGCTTCGCGTGTCTCTCGGTCGGCGCGGCGAAGCCGGCGACCGGCACGACCGTGCAGATCGACGGCGAGACGATCAGCGTGCGCGAGGTCGGCATCGCGGCGGTGAAGCCGACCGGTGACGGTCCGATCGATGTCTACCTCGCGCTCGCGGCGATGCTCGGCGGTACCGCCGTCTTGCCGGCACCACGCGGCGCCGCGCCGACGCCGGCCGAGCTCGACGGCGACGACTTCTCGCTGACCCGCCTCGACGCGCTCACGTTCGCGGATCCGTTCTATGGAACCGCACCGCCATCCGGCGGTGCTGACGGCGCGGGGCAGGCCCGCACCGTCGAGGGCACGCGGTGGCCGCTCGATCGCCCCGATCTGGTCCCGGTGTTTCCGTTCGAGCCTCATCTCCACGCGTTCATCGAGACGTTTCGCCGCGGCTATCTCGCACAACGAGGTCGACTGTGAAGGCGCTCGCGCTGCTCGTTATTTTCACCGCGACAACAGCAGCGGCGCCCGATCGCGCCGCGTACGTCGGTCGTGCGCTGGCCGCGGTCGAGCAGCTCGGTGCCGGGCGCGACGCGCTCGCCGCGAAGATCTACACGGCGGCGCGCACGCAGTGTCACTCCGACAATGCCGCTCCGACGATCGCGTGCCTGATCGACGCGGCTCGCGCGCAGTGCGCGGGCGATGCCTCGTGCCTCCCCGCCGCCGACGTGATCGCCACGAACTTGCGCTCGGTCGATGCGTTCGTCGACGAGGTCACCCGGGTCCGCTTGCTGCGCTCGAGCGCCGATTATCGCGTCGCGCTCGCCGCCGAGCTGCGCCGCCGCTACGGCGTGCTCGCCGCCGAGCTCGTGCTCGCGGGCGGCAGCGACGAAGCGCGCGCGATCGACCAGCTGTGCATGCACCGAGACGCCGCGGTCCACGTCTGCGAGCCCGGCGCGACCGACTGCATCCCGAGCGTGCCTTACGCGCGTTGCGTCGCGGCGCTGGTCTGGTACGTAGGAGGCGCGCCATGAGTCAGGCCTTGCGTGATCTCGTCCGCGCCGAGACCGATCGGCTCAAGCAAGCCGGTCTATACAAGCGCGAGGTCGTGTTCTCGCGCTCGGGCGGCATGGCCGCCGGCGGCATGGTCGACGGCCGCGAGGGCCAGCCGGTCGTGAACTACACGACCCACGATTTTCTCGGGCTGTCGGTCGATCCACAACTGCAGCAAGCCGCGATCGATGCGGTCCGCAAGTACGGCGTCGGCTTGTCGTCGCAACGGGTGATGTGCGGCACGCTCGATATCCACAAGGAGCTCGAGGAGTGGCTGCGCGGCTTTCTCAAGGTCGAAGACGTGATCCTCTACGGCTCGGGCTATCACGCGAACATCGGCGTGTTCGCGCCGCTGTTCGGCGCGAAGGACTGCATCATCTGCGACGGCGGTGTCCATCCGAGCCTCGCCGAAGGTGCGCGACTCGCCGGCGCGCGGCTCGTCACGTTTCGTAGCAACGATCCGGATGACCTCGAAGACATCTTGCGGCGCTCGCGCTGGGCGCGGTTCCGCGCGGTCGTCACGAACGGCGTGCATCCGTTCACCGGCCGGCTGTCCGACCTCGGCGCGATCTGCGATCTCGCGGAGAAGTACGACGCGCTCGTCGTCGTCGACGATGCGCTCGGCCTCGGCGTGCTCGGCGATCGCGGCCGCGGCAGCGCGAGTCACGCCGGCGTCACCGACCGCGTGCACATCGTCACCGGCACGTTCAGCAAGGCGCTCGGCGGCGCGACCGGCGGCTTCGCGGCGGGCCCGCGCGAGATCATCGATTGGCTGCGCCAGAAGTCATCGCCGTACATGTTCTCCGCCGCGTTGCCGCCGCCGATGGCCGCGGTCGCGATGGCGGCGCTGCAGATCCTCGAGAGCGGCGAGGCGCCGTTGCCCGGCCTGCGCGACAACGTGAAGGCGTTGTGGGACGGCCTGGTCGAACGCAACTTCCGCGTGCTCGGAACCGGCGAGCATCCGCTGCTCGTGGTCGAGCTTGGCCGCTACGAGATCCTGCGCGAGGCGATCAACATCCTCTACGACGGCGGCATCTACTGCCACGGCCTGTGCTACCCGGTCGTGCCCGAAGGCGAGGCGCGGATTCGCTTGATGGTGTCGGCGCTGCACTCTGCCGAGCATATCCAGCAGACGCTCAAGGCGTTCGAGTCGACGAAGCAAGTCGCGTCGTTCGCGGTCGACGCGATGGACGTGCTGACCGGATTGTTATGAGGCTCGTGCTCGCGTTCTTGTTCGCGTGCGGTGCGGGCGCGACAGCGCCGGTCGCGAATCACACGACCGCGGTGACGAGCGCCGAGTCGGTGGAGCAGATCTTGCGCGGGATGGCCGCGGCGTACGCGCACCTCGCGACGTTCGCGGAAGACGGATCGATCAAGACGGTCGCCGAGGCTCACGGCGACGTTCGAGGCGACATGCAGTTCCACACCGCGAGCGTCGCGCGGGGCGCGTTCCGGATGGAGAGCGGCGGCGCGATCGCGTGGTCTGATGGCAATCGCAGCCGCCTCGTCGTCGGCAGCCTCGAGATCCCGCTCGTCGATCGACCGATGAACCTCGCGACCGACGACTTCGAGCAGCTGACGTTGAAGCAGTGGGCCGAAGGCGACTCGGAGCTCATGCACCTGACGAACCCGCGGCTCGTCGGTGTGGAGCCGCGCGATGGTGCCTCGTGCTGGCACGTCACCGGCAACGCGGGGCGCTTCGACGTGTGGATCGATCAGCGCGACCATCGCGTCCGCGAGGTGATCACCCGCGTCGACGGCACCGAGCTCGACACGGAGAAGCTGATGTACGACGCCCATTTTCGCGTCGCCGCCCACCCGATCTCGACGGCCGAGCCGCCGCCCGCCCAGCCGGTGCCTTGACCGCGGGAATGCGCTGCTATGCTTACGGCGTGAGCAGCGCACGCGTCGCCGTGGTCGGGTTGGTCGCGGCGTGCGCGCACCCGGTCGCGGCGAAGCCCCCGGCGACAGCCGCACAGGTGTTCGCGGCGATGCGCCATGTGTATGCCTCCGCGACGACGTATGTCGACCACGGCGACATCGCGGCCACCGTGCGCTCGGGCGCCAAGACGCAGACGACGACCGGTACGTTCCGCACCGATCACGAGCGGCGCGGTCGGTTGCGGTTCGAGTATCAGGGCGCCGAGATGAGCCATCCGCTCGTCCTGTGGTCCGACGGCGCGACCGCGACGCAAGTCAGCGGCGACACCGAGAGCGAGCCAGCCTCCGAGAAGTTCGGCGGCTTCAACATCCTGACGAAGTACATCTCCGGGTTGGTCCTCGGCGAGCTGCGCAACGAGCCGGCGTCGCTCACCGAGGTCGATCACGCGCAGGTTCAGGGCGTCGAGTCGATCGATGGACATCCGTGCTGGAAGATCGCGGGCGCCGTTCACGGCGGAGCGCGGACCCTGTGGGTGGATCAGAGCAGCTTTGTCGTGCGCAAGCTGACCGAGCACGACCGGATCTCGGCGAGTGAGTCGGCCGACGTCGACCTGATGGCGCACTACGTGCCCGAGCTCGATGTCGCGATCGCGTCGGGCCGGCTCGATCGTCCAGCGCCCGATCCGCCACGCGAGCCTGAGCACCCGCAGTGGATCGGCGTCGGCTTTCATTCGGGCGGGGCGACGGTCGATCGCGTCTACAAAGACTCGCCGGCCGACACCGCGGGCTTTCGAGCCGGCGACGAGATCAAGAAGCTCGACGGTCAGCTGATCGACGTCACCAAGTTTCGCGAAGCGATGGCGACGTCGAGACCCGGCGCGGCGTTCGCGGTCACGGTCGAACGTGCGGGCCAAGAAGTCACGCTCCACGTCGCGCCGGCTCCGCGGCCCGAGCTCGCGACGTTGCAGCAAGGCCTCGTCGACAAGCCGGCGCCGCCGTTCGCGCTCGCGCGGATTTCCGGAACCGCGTCGCCGAAGCTCGCGGACCTCGCGGGCAACGTCGTCGTCGTCGACTTCTGGGCGACGTGGTGCGGTCCATGTCGGATGTCGATGCCGCATCTCGACGCACTGTCCGCGAAGTACGCGACGAAAGGCCTGCGGATCATCGGCGTCACCGACGAGGACGCGGCGACGGTCAACGAGTTCTTGAAGGCGAACCCGGTCGGCTACACGCTCGCGACCGATCCCGACGACGCGATCGCGAGCGCGTACCTCGTCCAAGGCTTGCCGACGTTGATGGTGCTCGATCGCTCCGGCGTCGTGCGTTACGAGCAAGTCGGCGTCGGCGACTTCGCCGCGCTCGACGGCGAGATCGCCGAGCTCCTCGCTCAGCCGGCGAAGCCGAGCAACTTGCCGCCCTGATAGACCGCCATGCTGACGATGTACGCGAGCACGGTCATGTACGTGAACAAGAACGCGGGCCAGCGCCAGCTGCCGGACTCGCGACGCACGACCGCGAGCGTCGACATGCACTGCATCGCGAGCGCGAAGAACACCATCAGGGACAGCGCGACGAGCGGCGTGTACGCGGTGCGCCCGTCTCCGCGCTTCGCACTTTGCAACGCGTTGCGCAGCGGCTGCGATTGCGCGTCGGTGTCGCTGCCGACCGCGTAGACGATGCCGAGCGTCGAGATGAATACTTCGCGGGCCGCGAACGCGCCGATGATGCCGACGCCGATCTTCCAGTCGAACCCGAGCGGGCGCAGCGCGGGCTCGATCGCGTGGCCGAGCCGTCCGGCGTAGCTCGCCTCGAGGTGCGCGGCGTCGCGTCGCGCCTCGAGCGACATCTTGACGTCGGCGTTCGGTGCTCGTTCGATCTGCGCCGCGTAGTCCGGCGCGCCCTTCGGCAAGTCGCGCGGGAAATAGAGCAGCGCCCACAGCGCGATCGAGCACGCGAGGATGATCGTGCCGGCCTCGCGCAGGAACATCGAGGTCTTCATCCACATCATGCGCAGCACGTCGGGCAGGCGCGGCCAGCGATAGGGCGGCAGCTCGATCAGGAACGGCAGGCGCTTGGCCTTGAGCGGCTTGACCGTCTTCGACATCACCCACGCCGCGGCGAGCGACGTCGTCATGCTGAACGCATACATCCCGACCATGAGCAACGCCTGGGTCACGCGCGCGGCCGGGATCAGCGCGCCTATGAGCAACGTGTAAATAGGCAGCCGCGCCGAGCAGGTCATCAGCGGGATCACCATCATCGTCAGGATCCGGTCGCGGCGGCGCTCCATCGTGCGGGTCGCGGTGACCGCGGGCACCGCGCACGCGAAGCCGAACAGCATCGGCACGAACGCGCGACCGTGCAGGTTCATCCCGCGCATCACGCGATCCATCAGGTACGCGACGCGCGCGAGATAACCGC
The DNA here is from genome assembly GCA_963848295.1 of uncultured delta proteobacterium. Classification (GTDB taxonomy): domain Bacteria; phylum Myxococcota_A; class Polyangia; order Haliangiales; family Haliangiaceae; genus JABFXX01. The sequence goes on from CAWKDB010000010.1 coordinate 4,591,124, forward strand.
AGTCCTCGAGGAAGCCGAGGAACAAGAACAGCATCAAGATCTGCGGCAAGAACACGAGCACCGCACCGACGCCGGCGATCACGCCGTCGACGATGAAGTCGGTGAAGATGCCGGGACCGATCAGCGCGCGGAGCTCGGCGCCGCCGGCCTTGACCAGGTGATCGATGCCGTCGATCAGCGGTGCCGCGCCGGCGAACAGCGCCATGAACAGCGCGCCCATCACTCCGAGGAACGCGAGGAAGCCGAGCGAGCGATGCAGCAGCACGCGATCGATGCGCTCGGTCAAGCTGCGATCGGGACGCTTCGTCGCGAGCTTGGCGACTTCGCGATCCAGCCACGCCCAGCGGGCGAGCACGGCCTCGTCGTCGTGGACCGCTCCGAAGCCGCGCGACACGACCGCGGCGCGCAGCTCGGGTGGAATACCGTGGAGCTCGTCGGCATCGTCGCCGTCTTCGATACAGGTCAACGCCCACAACGCCACGGCATCGGAGCTCGGCCAATCGGCGGGGAGCGCGGCGCGGACGATCTGGAGGTGAGCGCGCAGCTCGGCGGACGGCTGCCATCGCCACAGCGGCCGCGCTTCGCCGCGGACCGCGCGATCGACGGCGGCGATCAGCTCGGGCAAGCCACGGCGCGTGCGAGCAGTGACCGCGATGACCTCGCAGCCGAGCACGGCGGCGAGCTGGCGCGGGTCGGGCGCGGCGGCGCCGGCCTCATCGACCATCGTCAGGGCGACGACACAGCGGGTGCCATGCTCTTGGACCTGGAGCAGCAGATACAACGAGCGCGCGAGCTGGGTCGCGTCGACGCAGACGATCACCGCGTCGGGCTTCGGCGTCCCGCGCAGGCCGAGCAACGCGTCGAGCGCGATCTGCTCCTCGGCGCTGCGCGCGTTGAGGCTATACGTGCCCGGCAGATCGTGAAGCTCGGCGACGCCGGCCGGGAGGGCGAAGGCGCCGGCGCGGCGCTCGACGGTAATGCCAGGGTAGTTCGAGACGCGCGCCTGCGAACCAGTCAGCGCATTGAACAGCGTGGTCTTGCCTACGTTTGGGTTGCCGGCGAGCAAGACCTGCGCGCGCGCGCCCGACGTCGAGATCGGGCCCGGCGCGGGGCCGCAGTGTGCGTCGCTCACGGGTCGTCGATCCGGATCTGCGCCGCTTCGCTGCGTCGCATCGACCATTGGCCGCCGCGGACCTCGATCTGGAGCGGGTCACCGAGCGGCGCGATCGCGACGATCCGCACGCCGATGCCAGGAACGAGCCCCATCTCGAGCAGGCGGCGTCGAAAGCTCCGCGTGCCATCGACCGCGCGGACCGTCGCGACCTGGCCGAGCGGGATCTCGGCGAGCGAGCGCGACGACATGATCCAGCGGTAGCATTCTTGAAAATCGTTTTCAACTTCAAATCCAGAACCTTGCCCGGGACGGAGTAACCTTTGACACCTTGCGCCCCGGTGTCTGGTGTCAAAGGTTACTCCGTGCCCGGGTATGTGCCCGAGATCGCACGATCTGGCGCAAATCTCGCGCGAGCCATCCGCGATGCTAAATTCGAAGAGCGTGGACGCCGCTAACACATTGCTGCTCAATCAGGGGTTCGAGCCGATCAAGGTGATCTCGTGGCAGCGCGCGATCAGCTTGTTGTTCCTCGGCAAGGTCGAGGTCATCGAGGAATACGCCCACGACATCCGGTCGGTGAACCTCGTGATCAAAGTACCTGCGGTCGTCCGGTTGCTGCGCGCGTTTCGCCGCCACGCGCGGCCCGTGAAGTTCTCCCGCGTCAACATCTACGCGCGCGATCACTACAAGTGCCAGTACTGCGGCAAGAAGGCGTCGCTGACCGAGCTGACCTACGACCACGTCGTGCCGCGGTCGCGCGGTGGACTCACCGACTGGATGAACATCGTCACCTGCTGCTACATCTGCAATCGCAAGAAGGGTGGGCGCACGCCGCAGGAAGCCGGCATGCGGTTGCTCGCTCAGCCCGCGCAACCGAACTGGGTGCCCGCGATCACGATCCGGATCTCGCTGCGCTCGGTGCCCGAAGCGTGGCGCGACTACTTGTATTGGACCGGCGAGCTCGACGCGTCGCCCGGCTAGACGTGGGGACGCTGTCTCTATTGTCAACTTAGGCGGCTAAGTCACGGATTCGTGGTGACGACCGAGTTGGATCGTGGTGACGAGAGGGGAGTAAGTTGACAAAAGAGACAGCGTCACCATTCGATGTAGTCTGCGCGGGATGACCGTCCAGACGATCGCGCACGCCGCTCGCGACCTTGCCGACCGCGCGATCGCCGCCGCTCGCGCCTTGCCCGGGGACCCCGACGATCGTCAGGTCGTCGTCGAGAAGGTCGCGTATGCCGCGACCGAAGCGCGCGTGATCGACGAGCTCGTCGCAACGCCGGCGGAGCTCGCGCCCGCCGCCGCGGTCGCGATCGCGGAGCTCGCGGCGTCGCTCCGTCATCGCCTGGAGCCGATCGCGCCGGCCCTTGGGCTCGGCGAACTGCGCTATGGCGATGCCGCGCGCGCTGCGATCGCGGAGCTCGTCGCGCCGTCGGCGGTCGAGGCGATCGGCGCCGCCGCGCTCGCGGGCATGCCGGCATGGCCTCTCGACGAAACGCTCACCGAGGTTCGCAGCAACGTCCGTGCGTTCGCGGAACGCGAGGTCGCGCCCGCCGCCGAAAAGATCCACCGCCACGACGAGCTCGTGCCCGAGCGGTTCATCAGCGAGATGGCGAAGCTCGGCTACTTCGGCCTGTCGATCCCGGCGAAGTACGGCGGGTTCGAGCTCGGCAACCTCGCGATGATCCTCACGACCGAGGAGCTGTCGCGCGCGTCGCTCGCCGCCGCGGGCTCGCTGATCACGCGCCCCGAGATCCTCGCGAAGGCGTTGCTCGCCGGCGGCACCGAACCGCAGAAGCAGACCTGGTTGCCGCGCCTCGCGTCGGGCGAGGTGATGGCGGCGATCTCGGTGACCGAGCCCGACGTCGGTTCGGATGTCGCCCAGCTCGCGTGTCGCGCCGAGCGCGTCGCCGGCGGCTGGGAGATCACCGGCGCGAAGGCGTGGTGCACGTTCGCCGGTCGCGCCGACGTCATCGCGCTGCTCGCTCGCACAGGGCCCGGTGGCGCGCGCGGGCTGACGCTGTTCATCGTCGACAAGCCGCGGTTTCTCGGGCACGAGTTCACCGCGACCCAGCCGGGTGGCGGCACGTTGACCGGCAAAGCGGATCGCACGCTCGGTTATCGCGGCATGCACTCGTTCAGCCTCGCGTTCGATCGCTGGCTCGTGCCGGATACCCAAGTCGTCGGCGGTGACGATGGCGTCGGCCGCGGCTTCGCGCTGCAGATGACCGGATTCGCCGCCGGCCGGTTGCAGACCGGCGGTCGCGCGTGCGGGCTCGCACAGGCGGCGCTCGATCACACACTCCGCTATGTTGCGGCTCGTCGTCAGTTCGGTCGACCGACCGCCGAGTTCGAGCTTACCCGCTACCACCTGGGACGGATGGCCTCTCGCCTCGTCGCAGCTCGAGCGATCACCTACGCGGCGGCGCACGCGATGGACGGCGACGACGGCGCGCGGGGCTCGGACGCCAACACCCTCGATCGAACCGCACCGCCCTTCGGCGGTGCTGCCGGCCGCGGGCAAGCCGCGACCGTCGCGGCGATGGCGAAGCTGTTCGCGAGCGACGTCGCGGTCGAAGTCACCCAGCTCGGTCAGCTCCTCCATGGCGGCTGGGGCTACGCCGAGGAGTACCCGATCAGCCGTTACGTCGCCGACGCGCTGGTCTTGCCGATCTTCGAGGGGGTCAAGCCGATCCTCGCGCTCAAGGTGATCGGTCGCGCGCTGCTTGGTTCGTGAGATGACGAAGTGTCCGCGCTGTCTGTTTCCCGCATGCCTGTGCGGTGAGCTGCCGGCGATCACGACGCGCACGCGGATCGTGATCGTGCGCCATCATCTCGAGCGCCATCGATCGTCGAACTCCGGCCGGCTCGCTCATCTCGCGCTGCCGAACAGCGTGATCATCGACCACGGTGGACGCGAAGGCATCGCGCGGCTGCCGGCGCTCGATCGCGGCTGGCTACTGTGGGTGGACGGCGAACCGATCTCGAGTCGACCCGAGGTCGGCACGCTCGTCGTGCTCGATGCGACCTGGTCACAGGCGCGCCGCATGTTTCGCAAGATCGATGCGGTGCGCGGCCTGCCGATCTTCAAGCTCCCGGACGCGCCGATGCCGGCGGCGCGTCTGCGTGCGGCACCGGGTCCCGGCCGGGTGTCGACGCTCGAAGCGATCGCGGGCGCGCTGCGAATTCTCGAAGGTGATGCGGTGGCAGCGGCGCTCGAAGCCGTGTTCGCTCTCGCGGTCGATCGGGCCGAGCGGAGCGGTCGTCGTAAAGCCCCCCCATAGATTGCCACGGCAAGGTCGGGGGACTTAAGCTCTGTAATAAGTGAGCGGGGCCGCACAAAGTCGGGCCGGAATCCCGATTTCCGCCAAGTTGGTGTTCGCGACATCCGTGATGGTGGCGGCGGTCCTGGGCATCGCGTCGTGGTTCAGCGCCAAGACGATCGACGAGCTGACCGCGACTCAGATCTCGGCTCGCCGGGTCGCCGCCGAGAAGTCGATCACCCGCGACTCCGAGCTGATCACCCAGAGCGTCGCGAACGGCGTGGCCCACGCGGTCGCCGAGACCCGGATCCCCGACATCAAGCCGGTGCTCGATGCCGCGCTCGCCGACGACAAGGCGAGTGGCGATAAGCGCGTCAATTGGATGGTCGTGATCGACGGCAGCGGCCAGGTGGTCGGCTCGACCGATGGCGCGCCCGCCGGCGCCAAGCTGGCGGGATTCGAAAAGCTGTTGGCCGCCGCCCCGAAGACCGGCGAGGTCGTGCACGCGCGCATCGACGCCAGCTCGGACTACGTCTACGGATCGCCGACCAAGATCGGGACGACGGTGGTCGGCTCGGTCCGGGTCGGGGTCTCGACCGCGAGCCTCGACGCCGAGCTCACGCACTCGCTCGCCGAGTCCGACGAGCGTGCGCGAGCTTCACGCCAGCGCGTGCTGCTCGTGTCGCTGATCGTGCTCGGCATCGGCATCGTGCTCGCCGCGCTGCAAGGGGTCCAGCTCGCGAAACCGATCAAGGAGCTGACCGTGGTCGCGCAGCGCATCGCCGAGGGCGACCTCGCGAGTCGGGTCCCCGAGACCCGGCGCGACGAGCTCGGCACGCTCGCGCGCACGTTCAACTTCATGACCCATCAGATCGTCCTGCTGCTCAACGAGCAGGCGACGAAGCTGTCGCTCGAGAAAGAGATGGCCCTCGCGCGCCAGGTCCAGCAGGCGATGATTCCGCCCGGCGAGCTCGACCAGCACGGGCCGCTCAAGTTCGTCGGCTACTGCATGCCGGCGTCGCAATGCGGCGGCGACTGGTGGATGTATCGCAAGCTGCCGAACGGCCGGTTGTTGCTCGTGCTCGGCGACGCGACCGGCCACGGCATTCACTCGGCGATGATCGCGGCGACCGCGCGCGGAGCGGTCGAAGCGCTCGCCGGCGTCGACGAGCGACTGCTCGAGCCCGATCAGATCCTTCGCGCGATCGATCAAGCGATCCGCATGGTCGGCGACACGAACGTGCGGATGACCGCGTTCGCGGCGGTGATCGATTCGCAGAGCGGCATGCTGCACTACGCGAACGCCGGCCAGAACTTCCCGTACGTGATCCGTGTCAACCCGCAGCGCCGGCTCGAAGACGCGAACGTGATCGCGGCGAGCGGCAGCCCGCTCGGCGATCGCAACGTCGCGGTCGAGATCAAGCGCGGGCAACAGCAACTGTCGCCGGGCGACCTGTTCGTCGTGTTCACCGACGGCGTCGTCGAGCGCGCGAACTCGAGCGGCAAGCAGTTCGGCGATCGCCGGTTGCGCAGCACGCTGAGCGGGCAAGCGCTTGACGATGGCCAGTCGCTCGTCGCGCTGCGCGATCACATCATCGGGACGGTCGAGCAATACGCCGAGGGGACGTTCGCCCAAGACGACGTGACACTGGTGTTGTGTCAGTTCGATCCGCGGCCGACGCAATCGCGAGCTCGATGGGGAGTTGCATGAGGAATCGCTTGTTCGTGCGGGTCGCGGTCGCGGTTGCGGTGTTCGGGATCCAAGGAAGCGCGCGAGCCCAGCAACCCGCACCGGCCGTCGATCCGGCCGACCTTCCGCCGCTGCCGGCCGCCGAAGAAGACACGTCGAGCTCCGCCACGGTCATCGCCGCCGCGTCGGCCGAAGAAGACGTGGTCGTGGGTGCCGCGAAGCGCGAGCAGAGCCTCGGCAACGTGGCCTCGGCGGTCACCGTCGTGTCCGGCGATCGGATCCGCCGGTTCGGCTATCGCACGATCGGCGAGGCGCTCGCGTCGGTCGCCGGCACGTACCTCGTCGACAACCGCGAGTCGTACACGCTCGGGATCCGAGGCCTCAACATCCCCGGTGACTTCAACACGCGCATCCTCGTCCTGGTCGACGGCGCCACGATCAACGATCCGTGGGGCAGCTTCGCGGGTATCGGATTCGACAACTTCGTATCGATGGACGACATCTCGCGCATCGAGCTGATCCGAGGCCCGGTCTCGAGCGTCTACGGCGCGAATGCGTTCTTCGGCATCATCAACATCGTCACGCGCTCCGCGTCGGAGACACCGGGAGCGTGGGGCCGCATCTCGGTCAACTCGATCAACGGTGTGATCGGCGCTGCGGGCTTCGGGGTCGGCACGGTGCAGAAGGGCATCCGCGGCACGTTCCAGTCGATGGGGCGGTTCGGCGAGACGCTGACCGTTCCGAACATCACCGGCAACAACAGTGATGGCAGCCTCAGCGGCGGTGATGGCTCGTCCCAGATCATGGGCTCGGTCGTCGGTACGTACGGTGGGACGTTCGGCCAGGCGCGGTTCTATCGCTACGAGCGCGGCGATCCGTTCGCGCCCTTCCTCGGCGATCCGACGCAGGTCAACCCGTACGTCCAAGATGACACGCAGGTCCTGCTCGAGGCCGGGCACACCAAAGAGCTCACCGACAAGATCACGGTGACCGCGCGCGGGTACGCGAACCTCTACAAGTTCACCGACCAGATCCTGCAGGCCGGCATCGCGCCGTTCGAGGATCGCGGCGACGGATATGCGTACGGCGCCGAGGTCCGCGGCCGGTTCGAGATCTTCCCGAAGAAGCTCGGCCTCACCACCGGCGCCGAGGCGACCTACTACGATACCTATAGCCGGTCGCAACAAGATTCGACGCCGCCCGATCCACCACCGACGTGCACGAACCCGATGTTCCCCGCCGCGTGTGTGCCGAAGAACTTCAACATCGAGGGCGTCTACGCCGAGCTCGACGGCCAACCCCTGCCGTTCCTCGGCTTCACCGCAGGCCTGCGGTTCGATAATAATTCGGCGGTCGAAGCTCGGGCCTCGCCGCGCGCCGCGCTGTTCCTGTCGCGCTCCGACACCGCCGGCTTGAAGTTCCTGTTCGCGCAAGGCTTCCGCAACCCGAGCGCGTACGAAGCGTTCTTCTACGACAACACGAGCTACCTGCCGGCGCAGGACCTCAAAGCCGAGGTCATCACGAGCTACGAGGCCGTCGCGTGGGCCAAGCCGATCTCCGGACTCTCGGTCCGGCTGTCGGGATTCTACTGGGACATCACGAACGGGATCGAGGCGCTGTCGCCGACGACCCCCGACGTGATGTTCCCGAGCATCCTGCAGTTTCAAAACGCCGCGCACTACGTCAGTGAAGGCGTCGAAGCCGAGGGTAGCTATCGCAACAGCCAAGGATGGTACGCGTTCGGCGGTGCGACCTACAGCCGAGTCGGGTGTGCCGACTGCGGCGCGATCACCGACGGCGCGGTCGACGCAAGCGGCAACCCGGTGGTCGTGTTCGGCAGCGTGCCGAATGCGCCGGCGTGGACGGCCTCGGGCGGCGTGTCGACGCCGAAGTTGTTCGGGCGATTCCATCTCTCGACCGAGCTGCAGTACATCGGCCCGCGCCCGACGCGCCCGGGCCTCGATGACTCCTACGTCATGGGCATGGTGGATCAGATGCCGTACACGTCTCCGAACGCGGCGGCGTGGCTCAACTGGAACTGGGCGCTGTACTGGCCGCAGATCGCGAACCACTTCGACTTCACCGCCGGCGTGCGCAACCTGATCGGGACTCGGGAGCAGGTCGTCGCGCCCGGCGAGTACGACATCGCGGCGACCGACCCTTCGGGCAACGCGATCACCACCGTCATCCCGGTCGTCCCCGGAGAGGCGAGAGAGTTCTATGTCAAGCTCGGCTACAACTACTAGCCTCGCGATCGCGCTGGTGGTCGCGTCGAGCACCGCGACGTTCGCGCAGCGCGCGAACCAGGCCGAGGACGACAGCGCCGCGCTGGTCGAAGAGGGCCGGTCGGATCTGAAGGAGAACAAGCTCGACGACGCCGCGAAGGCGCTCGATCAAGCGATCAGCCTCAACCCTCGTCGGGTCGAAGCCTACGTCGTGCGCGCCGGGGTCTATGCCGCGCGCAAGCAATACCAAGCCGGTATCGTGCTGATGCGTAAAGCACTGGAGCTCGCGCCGCTCGATCTCGACGTGCTGACGTCGCTCGGTTCGCTGCTCGTGTTGTCGGGAGATGAATCGGGCGTCCCGCTGCTCCAGCAGGTCGTCTCGAAAGAGCCGGCGCGGTTCAATGCTCAGCTGCTGCTCGGCCAGCACTGGCACGAGGTCGGCCGCTGGCCCGATGCGATCACCGCGCTCGAAGCGTACTTCGCGCATCGCCCCGACCAGCTCGAGCGCGAGGATGCGAGCCATCGCATCGATCTCGCCGACGCGTACTTGCGCTATCACGAGCCGAAGAAGGCGCTCGAGCTGTTCGAGGCCGCAGGGCGCGAGCGGCGCAACGATCTGCGCGTCCGCATCGGCATCGCTTGGGCCACCGCGGCGACCGACTGCCGACGCGCTCGCCCCCTGCTCGCCGACCTGGAGCCGATCGCCGATCAGCACCCCGAGGTGTGGCTCGTCGATGGCCAGTGCGCGCTCGCGCTCGGCGATAGCAACGGCGCGCTCGCGCTCGGCCGCCGCTACCTCGCACGCGCGCCGAACGGCTCGGCCGCGGGTCATGCGCTCGTCGGCGAGGCGCAAGCGTCGCGCGGCGACTTCGCCGATGCGCGCCGCGAGCTCGAGGCGGCGCACGCCGCCGACAAGAATCGTCGGCGTTGGGTCGACCGGCTCGCGTACGTGATCCGGCGCAGCGGCCAGCCGGCCGACGCGATCGCCGAGCTCGACGAGATCGGGCCGCCGAGCGCTCCGTCGATCGACCCCGACTGGTGGGTCGAGCTCGGCGAGTCGATGCTCGCGAAGGGCGAGTCGCAAGCGCTCGTGTCTCGGCTCGGACCGATCGTTTCCGAGCTGCCGGGCAACGCGACCGTGCGCGTCGTGCTCGGTGCGGCGCAGCTCGCGATCGGTCAGCCCGACGCGGCGATCAAGTCACTCGATGACGCCGAAGCGATCCAGGCAACACCGCGTTCGAAGAAGGTGCTGGTCGAAGCGCTGACCGTGGCGGCTGCTACGAAGCTCGCCGCGAACGATGCTGCGGGGGCCGAGCCGATGCTCGTACGCGCCGATCAGCTCGAAGCGACGCCGTCGGTGTTGCGCGATCTCGGCATCGCGCGGTTGATGCTCGGCAAGGCGAGCGAGGCCGTGCCCGTGCTCGATCGCGCGGTCAAGCTCGACAGCTCGCCGATCACCGCGATGCTCGACGCGCGCGCGCATGCGATGTCGGGTGACGTCATCGGCGCGCGTCCGATCTACGAACGCGCGCTCGCCGCGGAGAAGGACAACACCGCCGAGATCGCGCTCGATTGGGCTGCCTCCGAGCTCGCGGGCGGTGATCCGCAGCTCGCGGTCAACGCGCTCGAGAAGACGGCGAACCCGTCGAAGCTGGGGCCGCTCGCGAGCCGGCATCGCGCCGCGCTCGCCCAGGCGCGTCACGCCGCCGGTCTCGCGGCGCTGCGCCAGGGAAACGGCATTCGCGCCGTCGAGCTGTTGCGCGCTGCGACCGGCGGGGGCGACTCCTCGCTCGCGACGCGCTGCGATCTCGCACTCGCTGAAGTCGTCGTCGGCGAAACCGGCGGTGCGATCAACGCGCTCAGGTCGATCTCCGGCCAGAGTTGCCCGTTCCCGCCGCCGCTCGATAGGCAAGCCGCGCCGATCCTCATCGCGTTCACCGAAGGCTTGAACCCGAGGCGCGCCGCCAAGGCACTCGAACGGTTGACCCAGCTCGGCGGCAGATCGACCGGCGTCGCGGCAAACCTCCTCGGCACCGCGATCCGCGTCGTCGCGCTCAACGCGGCCCAAGATGCCTATCGCAGCGGAGCGCTGGCGCAAGCCGACAACTACCTGGCGACCGCGCGCGGCGCGGCGGCGCGGGTCGGTACCGACGAGATCGCACAGAACATCGCGGCGCTCGATCTCGCCGAGAATCATGTCGACGTCGCGATCGGCCAGCTCGAGCGACTCGCGAACAAGGTGCCGGAGGCGCTCGTCAACCTCGGCATCGCCTACGAGCGCAAGGGCGATCAGGCCAAGGCGATCGACGCCTGGAAGCGAGCGAAGAGGGCAGGCGTTCGGTTCGCTCCGCTCAACGACTGGATCGAATCGAAGGAACGGGTCTACGGAGGTACGCCATGAGCCACCTCGGATCGAGAGGCGCCCTCGGGGCGAGCTTGGTCATCGTCATCGCGCTCGCGACGACGGCTCGAGCGGACGTCACGGTCGGCGTGTTCGCGCCGAGCTCGCCGTTCCCATCGACCGGCGCGCGCGTCGAGCTCGCGAATCGCCTCGGCGAGGAGGTCGGCGCCGCGCTCGGCGTCAAAGGTGTCGGCAGGGTCTACGCCCGCGGCTCGGACTTCGCGGCCGCGGTCAAACGGGGCGAGGTCACGGTCGCGCTCGTCGACGCCGCATATCTCGCGACCGCCGGCGGCGGGTTCACGCTGATCGCTTCGGGCGTCCGTGGCGGCGATACCAGCCACGGCTGGCAGCTCGTCGTGCGCGGCACCGACAAGATCGCTCAGCTCAAAGGCAAGCACGTGCTCGTGCCGGCGGTCGGCCGCGAGACCGACTTCGTGCTCAACGTGCTGCTCGGCAGCGAAGTCGGTCGCGACTTCTTCGGCAAGATCGAAGCGGCACCCGATACGGCCTCGGCGCTCGCGGCGGTCGGGCTCGGCAAGGCGGACGCGGCGGTCGTCCCGGACGGCGTCGCGCTGCCGGCCGGCACGTCCCGGGCGCTCGCGCTCCCGGCGACGGCGGGTGCGGTCCTCGTCGGCTACGGCCTGAGCTCGGAGCAAAAAAAGGCGCTGGCCGGCGCGGTCGGCACGTTCTCCGGCGATGAGACGGTGACCGGATTTCGCGGCGCCGACGGCGATGCGGTCGGCGCGATCTCGCGGCGGTTCGGCGCGGTCGTCAAGCGCGGACCGTTCGCCATCCCCGCGGTGCGCTTGCTCGTCGGGGATCTCGTCGAGGGCCGCGTGATCGCGATCGAGCGCACACCCGCGGCGGCGTTTGCGGTCGGCCCCGAACGCCGGTAGTCGATCCGCGCTAGGCTGTGGTCGTGAGCTTGTCATCGACGTATCCCGACCACATCGCACGGCTTCAGGCCGGAACCGAGGCCGCGCTCGCTGCGAACAACCTCGAAGCGCTCGTGATCTGCGGCGGCGCGCCGACGATCAAGAATCGCTTCGACGATGCGTGGTGGCCGCTGTCGCCGACCCCGACGTTCTCGCACTGGTGCCCGCTCGTCGAGGCCGACGCGTTCCTCGTCATCCGTCCAGGCAAGAAGCCGACCTTGGTGCGCACCGTCGTCGACGACTTCTGGGAGACGCCGGCGCCGCCCGAGAGCGATCACTTCTGGACGGCGTTCGACGTCGTCGAGGTCGAGCCGGATCACGCGGGCGACGTCCTGCCCGGCGGCAAGGTCGCGGTCGTCACGCGCGATCCGGGCTCGGCGCCTCCCGGCGAGGTCAACCCGGTGCACCTCGTCGCCGCGCTCGACCTGTTGCGCACGAAGAAGACCGCGTACGAGCTCGAGTGCCTGGCCGCGGCGACCGCGCGTGCGGTCAAAGGCCACCGAGAAGCCGAGGCGAGGTTTCGCGCCGGCGGGATCTCCGAGCTCGCGCTGCACCTCGCGTATCTCGCCGCGTCGGAGCAGGACGACGCGACCACGCCCTACAAGAACATCGTCGCGCTCGGGGCACACGCGGCGGTGCTGCACTACATCGCGTATCAGCGCGACAAGATCGCGGGCGATACGTCGTTGCTCGTCGACGCGGGCGCGCGCAGCAACGGCTACAACAGCGACATCACGCGGACGTACGCGCGCGGCACGGGCGCCGCGGCGAAGCGGTTCAGCGAGCTCGTCGCGCGCCTGGACACGCTGCAACAAGACGTGTGTAAGAAGATCCGTCCGGGCGTGCAGTACGAGGCGCTGCACGACGAGTCGCACCGGCTGCTCGCGGTCGTGCTGCGCGAGGTCGGCATCGCCAAGGGCAGCGCCGACGAGCTCGTCGATCGCGGCGTCACGCGCGCGTTGTTACCGCACGGCCTCGGCCACTCGCTCGGCATTGTCACCCACGACGTCGGGATGAAGCCGCGGCCGCCGCGCCCCGAAAACAAGTTCCTGCGCAACACGTCGGCGATCGAGGTCGGTCAGGTGTTCACGATCGAGCCCGGCTGTTACTTCATCGACGGCTTGCTCGGCCCGTTGCGCGCCGGCGAGCACGCCCGGCTCGTCGATTGGGCGGTGATCGACGAGCTCCATCCGTTCGGCGGAATCCGCATCGAGGACAACGTGTTGGTCCAGGCCAACGGGATCCGGAACCTGACCCGCGAGGCCTTCGCGGCCCCGTAAACGGGGGCCCCCGGCCCAGGGAGTCGGCCGTCCTTGCTACGCGGCGGACACCCGATCGATCGATCGGCCTCGCGGCGGCATAGCGATCTGAACGCGCGATGGCCGCCCGGCGATCGTACAATTAGCGACCGTGGGGCATTTTGCGATGTTCGCGATCGCGTTCGCTGCGGTGGGTTGTGGCCGGATCGATTTCGATCCGTTCGGGCCCGGCGGCGGCGGTGGCGGTGATGCTGCGCTCGGCGATGGGGCCGGCCCCGATGCATGCGTGCAGACCGCGTGGTCAACGCCGAGCGAGCTCTCGACCGTGATCAACGCGAGCACCACCAACTGGGAGCCTGCGTTGCGCCGAGACGGCCAGATGCTCGTGTATGGGCGCGACCCCTCCGTCAACCAGCTCTACGCCGCGGCGGGCAACCCGACGGATGGCTACGCGACGCCCACGATGATCTTGCCGTCGGCCAACAGCAACGGCGGCCCGGCGTGGTCGCCTACGGGCGATCAACTGTTCTTCGTCAGCGATCGCTTGGTGATGGATTCGTTTCGCCTCTATACGAGCAACTACGACGGCACGACCTTCGCGCCCGCGATGGAGGTGATGGAGCTCGCGGGTCAGGAGGTCGATGGCCCGACGATCTCGTCGACTGGGCTCGAGATGGTCTACAACGAAGGCTCGGGCAACGGCGCGACGCTGCGGATCGCGATTCGCCTGACCACGAGCGCTCCATGGCAGGACCTCGGCCAACTCGCGAACGTGAACTCGGGTTCCACCGATGGCTGGGCGACGTTCGCCGACAACGACCTCACGATCTACTGGGAATCGCATCGCAGCAACGGCAACGGCTCGATCTACATGGCGACGCGGCCCCAAGTTGGAGCCGATTTCACGAATCCGGTGGAGGTACCGGGGCTCTCCGACGACGGCGGCAACGATGGCGGCGATCCAGAGGTCAGCGGCGACGGTAAGACGATCATGTTCGCGAGCGACCGCGACGGCGGGACACCGAACATCTTCGTGTCGACACGCGCCTGTCCGTGACCTGCGGCATCTCGTACGGACCTGGCGGGTTGCACGGAACGGCCAGGGACCGTATGTTCCACGCGCCTATGCGTGGTTTAGCCATCGTTTTCGCCATCTCCCTCGTCGCTTGCCAGAAGAGCGACGCCAACAAGACCGCGTCCGCGACCGGCTCGGGCTCGGGCTCGGGCTCCGCCGCGGCCAGGATGCCGCAGCGTCCCAAGCCGGAGCAGATTCCGCCGCCGTTCGATCTCAACAACCCGCCGAGCGACGCGATCAAGACGGCTTCGGGCTTGATCTACAAGAAGGAAGTCACGAACGACGCCGGTGTCGCCGCGAAGCGCAACGACACGGTGATGATCAACTACACCGGTTGGAAGCAGGCGACCGGCGAGACGTTCTTCACGAACAAGACGCGCGGCCAGCCGATGCCGTTGCCGCTCGCGAACGCGGCCCCGGCGTTCACCGAAGCGTTGCAGCTGATCAAGAAGGGCGAGAAAGCCGTGCTGTGGGTGCCGCCGTCGATCGGCTACAAAGGTAAGCCGCAGGGCACGCCGGAGACGCTGGTCTACGAGATCGAGGTCGTCGACATCCAGCCGGCGCCGCCGATCCCCGACGACATCACGAAGCCGAGTGACAAGGCCGAGACGCTCAAGAGCGGCGTCAAGATGCTCGTGCTGAAGCCGGGCACCGGCAAGGTCAAAGCGAAGGACTACGACACCGTCGAGTACAACTACAGCGGTTGGGACGCCGACGGCCGGATGTTCGACTCGACCGAGATGCGCAAGCACCCCGCGACGTCACAACCGTTTCATCAGTCGCCCGCGTTTCAAGAAGTGCTGACGAACATGACCGAGGGCGAGCGCGTGCGGTTCTGGGCGCCGGCCGAGCAAGTCCTGAGGGGCGGGCGGCCGCAGCCGGGCGCACCGACCGGGTTGCTGTGCTACGAGGTCGAGATCGTGAAGATCACCCCGGGCATCGCGCCACCGCCGGTTCCGGCCGACGTCGCGAAGCCGCCGGCCGACGCGAAGAAGACCGCGAAGGGCGTGTTCTACAAGGTGCTCTCGGCAGGCAAGGGCGGCCCGCACCCGACGCCGACCGACACCGTCAAGGTCAACTACACGGGCTGGACGACCGACGGCAAGATGTTCGACTCGTCGGTGATTCGCAACCAACCGGCCGAGTTCCCGCTCAACGGCGTGATCGCAGGTTGGACCGACGGCATTCCGGTGATGTCGGTGGGCGACAAGGTCCGGTTCTGGATCCCCGAGGAGCTCGCCTACAAGGGCTCGCCCGGTCGGCCGCAGGGCATGCTCGTGTTCGACGTCGAGCTGCTCGAGATCAAGGCGGGACCGCCGCCGGGCCAGGGTCCGCACGGTGGCATGCACGGCATGCCGGGCATGCACCCGCCGGGGATGCACCGGCCGCCGCCCGGTGCCCCGCCGCCGACGCCTCCGACGACGAAGTGATTCCGGCCGAGGTCGCCGCCGCGTGGGGATGGTCGCCGACCGCGACCACCGCGTTGCCCGGCGGCCTCATCAACGCGACGTTCGTCGTGCGCGACGCCGAGCGACCGATCGCGGTCGTCCAGCGCCTGCATCCGGCGTTCGGCGCCGAGGTCAACCTCGACCTCGAGGCGGTGACCGCGCATCTCGCCGCGCGCGGGCTCGAGACCCCTCGGTTGTTGCGCACGCTCGCCGGTGAGCCGTGGTTCGTGCACGCAGGCGTGTGGCGCGCGCTGACCTGGGTGGACGGCGAGTCGGTCGATGCGGTGCCCGATCCGGCCTGGGCGCGGGCCGCCGGACAACAAGTCGGCCGGTTTCACGTCGCGCTCGGTGACTTCGCGTACGACTACCGGTTCGTGCGCGCCGGCGTCCACGACACGGCCGCGCACCTCGCGAAGTTGCGGGCGCGGATCGCCGGCGGTGCACCCGAAGCGCGCGAGGCCCGTCAGCTCTACACCGCGCAGGAGCTGCGCGAGGCCGTCGAGGTCGCCGAGGCGATCGACGCCGCGGCTGCCGCGTTACCGGCGCTGCCGACGTTGCCACGTCGCCACATCCACGGGGACCTCAAGATCAGCAACGTCCGGTTCCGTCGCGATCCGCTACGCGCGGTCGCGTTGCTCGATCTCGATACGCTCGGCAAGGGCGTGATCGCGTTCGAGCTCGGCGACGCGCTGCGCTCGTGGTGCAACCCGCGCGGCGAGGACGAAGCGGTGGCGCGGTTCGAGCTGCCGATCTTCGCCGCAGCGATCGAGGGCTTTCGTTCGGTCGCCGATTCGATCGTGACGCCGGCCGAGCTCGCCGCGATCGCGATCGGGCTCGAGACCGTGTGCATCGAGCTCGCCACGCGCTTCGCGGTCGACGCATTCGATGACGACTACTTCGGCTGGAACCCGGCGAAGTTCCCGTCGCGCCGCGCTCACAACCTCGTGCGCGCGCGCGGCCAGCTCGCGCTCGCCCTCGCGGTCCGCGCCGCGAAAGCGGAGATCGCGGAGCTCCTCGCTACTTCGCGTACAGCATGACGGTCGCCTCTGGCGTCGTCATGTGCAGGTAGCGGAACTCGAACTTGCGCGGGAACTGCATGCTGTCGCCCGGCAGATCGAACTTGTGGCTCTTGTTGGTCGCGTCGAACTTGATCACGTCCGGCGGCGAATCCTTGGTGCCGTCGCCCATCGTGATCGCGATGTCGCCCATGTCGAGCGGCTGATCGACCGTGACCATCGCGATGCCGAACTGGCCACCGTGGCTACCGATGTCGATCACGCCGTGATCCGTCGTGTTCTGGATCTTGACCTGGCCGAGCAGCTCGTAGCCGTTCATGCCGCTACCGCTGCCGCCGCCAGTCGATTGAGCGCCGCCGCACGCGGCGAGGCCGACAACGAATGCGAGAAGTAAGCTGGATGACTTCATGGCCCGTGCGTACACCAAAACTGCCCCGCGGTGACAATCAGGATGGCGTTCCTTCGCTTCACGAAACGCCGAGGATCCTGCTCTAATTGCCGGATGGGCGTTCGTCTGCCGGTCGTGGTCGGCTGCCTACTGGCCGCGGCGTCGGCGCACGCTTTCGTGCCGAAGCACGGTCCCGCGATCGTCGCCGATACGCTGACCGCGTTGCCCGCGGCCGGGACCAGACCGCTGCGCACTCACCGTTCGTTCCGCGTGCAGGCAACCCCGCCGATCGCCTGGCAAGAGTTCGCGGCAGTTGCCGGCCCGAGCTGGCAGGCGACGTGGGACGACGCGACCGGCGTGCCGAGCCAGATGTGGGGCCCGGGCATTCCGGTGCCAGGCGCGAACGCCTCGCCGGTGATCGCGGCGGCGTTCGCGACCCAGATGCTCGCCGATCACATCGCGCTGCTCGCCCCCGGCGCGGCGGCGAGCGACTTTCAGCTCGTGTCGAACTCGAGCGATGGCGCGATTCGCTCGATCGGCTTCGTACAACATGTCGGGGGCACGCTCGTCGTCGGCGGCCAGCTCAGCTTTCGGTTCAAGCGCGATCGACTCTACGTGATCGCATCGGAGGCGCTGCCGAACGTCGCGGCGAAGTTGCCGATCACGCCGTACGTGGCTCGTGCGCCGGTGGCGACCGCGATCCAGACCGTTCGCACCGCGGTCAACTTGCCGCTCGCGCCGGTGACCGCGCTCGGTGACGATGTCGTGCTGCCGCTCGTCGGTGATGTCGCGGTGCTCGGCTACCGGGTCGTGACGCCGTATCAGATCGACGGCGGACGCGACGGCCGGTTCATCGCGTACACCGATCCGAGCAGCGCGGCGGTGATCGCGGTCCGCCAGCTCAACGACTACGTGACCGGCGACGTGCTCTATCACACCGTCGATCGCTATCCGGCGCGAGGCTACAAAGACAATCCAGCGCCGCAGTGCTTCGTCCAGCTCGACGGCACCGCTCAGACGACCGCGCAAGACGGCAGCGTGACGTGGTCGGCCGGCACCGAGACCGTGACGACGTCGGCGAGCGGCAACCTCGTCGCGATGGTCAATGAAGCGGCCGACGGCCTCGCGGCCTCGACGCAGCTGACGCTCGTGCCGAGCGGTTCGGTCGTGTGGGACGCGTCGGCGACCGAAGAGGACGACGCGCAGCTCAGCGCGTTCATCGACGTCAACAACGTCAAGGAGTACGTCCGCGCGAACCTCGATCCGGGCATGCCGAACCTCGAGGCAGCGTTGACCGTGAAGGTCAACCTCGACATGGACTGCAACGCGTTCTTCGACGGAGCCGCGCTCAACTTCTTCCACGCGACGACCGATTGCGAGAACACCGCGCTCGTCCAAGACGTCGGCTACCACGAGTTCGGCCACGACGTGCACTACAGCCGAGATCATCGCCGGCGTCGGTGCGTTCGACGGCGCGATGAGCGAAGGCGCCGCCGATTATCTCGCCGCGAGCGTCACCGAGCGACTCGGGCGTCGGCCGCGGCTTCTACTACAACGACATGGCGCTGCGCGACATCGATCCGGTCGGCATGGAGTATCAGTGGCCGATCGATATCGGCGAGATCCACCACACCGGCCTGATCTTCAGCGGCGCGTTCTGGGATCTGCGCAAGGCGCTGATCGCGCAATACGGGCCGGTGTTCGGGGTCGCGCTCGTCAACCAGCTCTACCTCGGTGCTCTGAGGCGCTCGGTCGACATCCCGAGCAGCTTCATCGAGACGCTCGCGGCCGACGACGACGACGGCGATCTGTCGAACGGCACGCCGCACGAGTGCGAGATCCGGAAGGCGTTCGGCGCGCACGGCCTGCGCGACGTCGGCGGTGACATCGAGGCGCCGGCGACGCTCGACGAAGCCGCGCAATCGATCGGCGTGATCATCGACGTCACCGGGCTGTCCGCGCGGTGTCCGAGCGATCAGGTCAGCAGCGCGACGTTCTCGTGGTCGCCAGACTTCTTCTTGCCGAAACCCGGATCGGTCGACGCCTCGCTCGCCGGCGTCGGCCGGTTCTTCGCGCAGCTCCCGCTCGCTCTCGACGACACGGTGTTCTATTCGGCCCGGATCGCGTTCTCTGACGGCAGTCAGATGAACCTTGCCGGACAACCGCGCGGACTCGGACTATCAGCTCTACCAGGGTCACACGGTGCCGCTGTACTGCACCGACTTCGAGTCCGAGGACCCGCTCGCGAACGGCTGGACGACCGGCGCGGTCGACAGCAGCGGCACGATCGCGTCGCCGTGGACGTGGGGGACGCCGACCTCCGGCGCGAGCAATCCACACGCCGCGTTCTCCGGCAGCCACGCGCTGGTCGAGGATCTCGACACCGACTACGCGCCCGACTCGTACTCGTACGTCGCGACGCCGCCGATCGACGTCGGGCAATACACCGACGTGCGCCTGCAGTATCGCCGCTGGCTCGCGGTCGAAGACGGCAACTTCGATCAAGCGCGGATCACCGCGAACGGCAATCGCGCGTGGTTCAACTACGACTCCCAGATGGGTGGCTCGAGCACCGACGATCTGATCGACAAGGAGTGGCGGTTCCAGGACGTGCCGCTCACCCAGTTCTTCTCCGGCCACACGCTCACCGTCGGCTGGGATCTGATGGCGAACTCCGGCCTCGAGCTCGCGGGCTGGGCGCTCGACGACGTGTGCGTGGTCGCGAACCCGAAATCGATCTGTGGCGACGGCGTGATGTCGGTCTACGAACAGTGCGACGACGGCTCGGCCAACGCGGACGAGCCCGACAAGTGCCGCACGTATTGCAAGACTCCGGCGTGCGGCGATGGCATCGTCGACACCGGCGAGGACTGCGATGACGGTTCGGCGACCGAGACGTGCACCGACAAGTGCAAGGTCATCCCGACCGGCGGCGGGTGCTGCTCGACGAGCGGCGGCGGCGCCGGCTCGCTGGTGCTCGGCATGTTCGTGCTCGGCGTGGTGCGGCGGCGCGGTTCTAGGCACCCGCCAAGTCGCTAGTCGTCAGCCTCGTCGCCGAACAACTCGGAGACATCGAGCTCGATGGCTTCGAACGGTTCGGCTCGAACGCGATCTCCGGAGGTCGCGGTGACGATCACCGTGTAACCGGCGGTGGCCCACCGATGGACGAGCAAGATCTTCTCCTCCGGATGCAGCGCCCAGTAATGCGGCACCTCCGCTGCGTGCAAGATCCTTGGCTTGACCACCAGGTCCTGGCGCTCGTGCTTGGGCGAAATGATCTCGCACACCCAATCGGGCCGGAGTCGGACGGGCCAACCTGTCGGTCGCTCGGGGGTTCGATCGCGACGCCAGCCGGCTGCATCGTGGCAATACACTTCGCCGGTCGCATACTCGACGTGGATCTCGGTCAAGATCCACCAGCCGCCCGGGCCGCGCTTCCCGGGGCGACGATTGAATCCGTGCAACACACCGCCGAGCCGGCTCTCTGCAAAACTGTGCTCGGGCGAAGGAGAGGCCTTTTCGACGATCGTCCCGCCGATGATCTCGAGTCGGTCGTTCGCAGAGATCGCACCGAGGTCCGCAGCCGTGGCGGGCTTGAGCTTGGAAGGTGCGGCCATCGCCCTCCTATGCTACCGCGAGTCGATGGCGCAGCCTCGGCGGATCCTAGTCGAAGCGCAGACCGGCGATCTGCGCGGCGGCGTTAGCACCGTGGAGCGCGTCGCGCTTGAGTGCGGCGAGCTCGACGCGCAGTGGGTCGGCGTCGGCGAGGCTCGCGAGCTTGCCGGCGAGCGAGCGCGACCGCGACGCAAACGCGAAGCCGGTGCTGGTCACCGGAGGCGCGGTGATGACCTCGGTGGAATGGTCGGTGATCGCAGCCCAGGGCGCGGACTCGTGTGCGGCGCGTGGCCACGCCAGCGTCGCGACCAACACGGCCGCCATCGCGGTCGCCGCGAGCGCCGGCCACACCATCGCCGGTCGACGCGCGTTCGGCCTCGGAGCCCTCGGCGCTGCCACCGTCAACCGGTCGTGCAACGCGTAGAGCCGAGTCGCGACGGTACGGCACCGCTCGCAGGTCTCGAGGTGACGCGCCACGGAAGGGCGACGCTCCCCATCGCCGTCGAGCTCCGACGACAGCTGCCAACGCACGATGAAGCAGGTCATGGCACCGTCTCCTTCATTAGCTTTCCACGAGCGCGGAACAAAAGCACCTTGGTTCCGACCACCGACTTGCCGAGCTCGCGCGCGACCTCGCGGACCTCGAGATCGCGGGCGTAGCGCAGCCACAGCGCGCGATACGCCTGCTCGGTCAGCACGCGGCGCGCGGTCTGCCAGACGGCATCGTCTCGGTCGGCGATCGGCGCCTCGCTGACCACCGGCTCGCCCTCGCTTTCGACGCGCTCGCGGCGCTGCTGGGCGATCCGGTAGTTGATCGCGGTGTTCTTGCCGATCGCGAACAACCAGGTCGAGAACTTGCGCGCGGGATCGTAGCTCGCGAGGTGCTGGTATGCGCGAGCGAGTGTCTCTTGCGCCACGTCGTCGGCATCCGACGGTGCCGCCACGCGACGCGCCAAGAACGCGACGAGCGGCGGCCTCACTCGCGTCACGAGCTCGTCGAAGCTCGCTCGATCACCGCGCTGGGCGCGGACCGCCAAGTCTTCCAACGACACGTCCATCGGGATCAGTTGATCTTTGCATTTACCGCGTTGTTGCTGATCAGCAGCTTGACGAGATCCGCCGTCGGCATCGCGAACGCGACGTCGGTGGTCGTGCCGGAGATCGAGATCTTCACGTTCTTCGTGATCTGGGCGAACTGCTTGTTCTCGTCTGCGAGTGCGGCGAGCGCGAGCAGGCCGTCGAGCACGCTCTTGACCTTCTGCGCGCCGTCGAGCGTCGCCATCGTCGCGGTGGCACGAGCGCGGAGCTCGCCGCCGAACTCCCCGATGTCGAGCGCCACCGCGGACATCTCGGTCTGGAGCAGCGTCGAGCCGGCTGCCTTGCGGACGTCGTCGAGCATGCCCTTGCCGAGCACCACGAACAGGAACATGCCGCGGTCCATCGTCGCCGGCAGCTGCTTCGCGGTCAGGCTCGCCGCCTTGCCTTGGCTGACCGCGATCGTGCGGTCGAGGTCCGCGACGCGATCGGACACCCCGACGACGTTGCCGAACACCGCGACCGTGACCGGCTTGGCGTCGAGCGTGATCGTATAGCGACCGCCCTGCACCTTCTGGCCAGCGAGCATCGCGATCGAATTGGCAAAATCATTCGCAGCGGCGACCCCGGGAAACTCGAACATCACGACGCCCTGGGTGTCGGCCTTGTCGTCGGGCTTCGCGCCCGCCGGGTGCGGCGAGTCTGCGAGCCACAGCGTGATCGCGGAGCAATTCTTCTCGAGCTGCGCGATGACGGGCTTGGCCTTGACCAGCTCGGCGTCGTCCTTATCGGCGGCGAGCGCCGCCTCCAGCATCTTCATCAGGCTGGACGCTCGGAACGCATCGACATCCAGGTGGCCGACGCCCGCGGCGTCCGCGGGGATCCGGTGCAGATCGAGCGGGGTCGCCTCCGCAGCCGGGACGAAGATCAAGGCGAGACCGAGTGCGAATCCGAGGAACATGTGGCGCATATGCCGCTGATACAACGGCCGGGTGCCCCGGGTTACACGGGCGGCCAAGATCAGCGCAGATCGTTGCCGTCGACCCAGCCGTCGCCGTTGCGGTCGAGCCGGCGCAACCGGCGCTGTTCGCGCAGCGGCACTTCGCCCGGGCCCGCAACACCATCGCCGTTGCGATCGTAGCGCTGGACCGCGCCGTTGATCTCGCGGCGTTCGGCGCGGCGCTCTTGGCGGACGAGCCGCCGCTCGATTTGGTGCAGCGCGCGGATCGCGTGGCGCCGTTCGTTCGGCTCGAGCCGGCCGTCGTGGTTGCGATCGAACCGCTCGAGCAAGGCTTGGCGCAGCTCGCCGCGCTGCTGAGGCGGACCAACAAGACGATCCGCGCGTGCGGCCCCACCAAGTGCGGCGAGCGAGAGCACCGAGGCGGCGATCAAACTTACGAGCTTCATGCCCGGTTCGACTCACGTCGCCCGAGGAAGTTAAGCAGGTCGCGATGTAGTCGCGTTGCCTACGGGCAGGGGTCGGTGAGTCCGCCGGGCGCTGGGATCGTCGGCACGCCATCGCGCAAATAGCTCTCGAGGAAGCAACCATACTGGTGCTTCACGCTGTCGAGCTGGCGATAGATGTAGTGCGGATCGATGATGCCGTCGCCGTTGAACTGCACGACCGCGCGCGTGTAGCCGTCGCGGTTGCCCTTGACCGGGTACGTCATCAGACCGCTGGTGCCGTCGAGCGCGAGTGCGTCCTGCATCGTCGGCCAGACCTCGTCTCCGGCTTCGGTGTTGCCGTACGACAGTGCGGCGGCGTCGTAGACGTCCGTCGGGAAGTACGTGTCGCCCTTGCCGACCGGCTCGTAGATATGGCGGATCGGCATGCCGGGCAACGGGCGGTCGCCGAGGCGCGACATCGCCGCGACCGGCTCGGCGATCTCCCAGCCAAGCGCGATCGTGTTCATCGCCGGATGCAGGAACGTCGCGCTGTCCTCGTCGATCCCGAGCGCCGCGGTCAGCAGGTCCCTCGCGCCGGGCACGCTCGCGGTCTCGAGGATCATCAGGTTCCAGAAGCCGCCGGCGCCGGTCGGCACGAGCGCGCCGAATCGCGGCTCGATCGAGCCCACCAGGTTCGTGTACATGCCGCCCATCGATTGGCCGCCGGCCATGCGATTGCTGGCATCGAACGAGTAGCTGCCGGTCGTCGTCGAGATCCCGGTGCAGCCGGCGAGCGTCGCCGCGGGAATCTGCAGCGTCTCGAGCGCGTCGGTGAGCAGCCGTTGCTCGAACACGCCCTGCTGGAACGTGAACGGCAGCGCCGCGACGTTGTTGATGCTGAGGTACTCGTAGTCGGTCGCACCGGGGAAGCGCTCGGGGTTGAGCGGCAACGCCGAGGACACCGCGGCGATGCCGTGCAGCGCGACGACATAGCCCGGACCTTTGCCCGGCTCGGGATCGTCGCTCGAGTCGGGCGAGCGGCCGAGATCGACGAGCCCGCTCGAGAGTCCGCCGGAGCCGTGGAAGAATTGATAGAGCGGAAAGCCGTTCGCGGGCATCGCGAGCTTCGGCAGCGTGATGACGACCGGGATGGTCATCATCGTCTGCATCTGCGGCACGTCGTTGCCATCGACGACGAAGATGCCATCGCTGTTGAACGGCGGCGTCCCGGTCTGGAACTGCGGCACGGTGAGCGTGCCGTCGAGTCGGCAGAAGCCGTCGTAGGTGTCGCCGCCGGTGAGCGCGAGGTTGTCGACCGTGACGTGATACGCGGCGCGGATCGCTTCCGAGCGCTTGAACAGTCGGCCGACCTCGTCGCCGGTCGTGAACACGGTCGCGATGAGCACGTCGTCGGTTGCGATCCCGGCGGACGCGAGCGCGGGCCACAGCGGCGCATACAGCGTTGCGGCAGCGGCCCCTCGGTCGCCACTCGGCGTCTTGCCGGCGGCGAGCTCGGCGAACGCGGCGGGTTGCGTGAAGCCCGGTGCGAACGACGTGCGCAGCACGTACGCGTACGTCGTCGCGGGGCGAAGCACGATGCCAGGACGCGGCGCGATGCCGACGAGGTTCGTCGGCGTATAGCCGTCGGGTACGAGCGTCTGAGCGACGGTGGCGTACTCGGTGCCGAGCTCGGGCGAGGTCGGATCGATGTCGATCAGCACGACGTCGCCGCCCGGTGCGATCACATCGCCGATCGCGCGATCGGGAATCGTGGCGGTGAACCGGAAGTACGCCGCGGGCATCGACGTCCAGCCCGTGTGCGCGGGGACGTTCGACAGCACGTTCTCCACGAGCGGGACGTCGCGCGCGTTGAGGAACCCGGTCATGTCCGGCGCGCCATTCGCGTCGAGCCGGAGGTCCGACGGGAACGGCAGGTCATAGAACGATTGATCGGCGAGCGGGCTGCTCAGATCGAACACCGCGGTCGATGAGGTCGAATCACCGCCGCACGAGACCACGAGCGCGACTGCGAGAATCCGTTTCATGGCGCGTGAATATAGAGAGCCTGGCGTACGAAGCGACGAATAGTTACAGCCCGATGACCCGGGGTCTGCAACGAACGTGAGCCGGATTACCCGGAGATCGTGCGGCGCGGGGCGCGATACCTCGGCGGGACCCTCGCGGCGGTCCTGACCTTGTCGAGGATCGCGTGCGCGAGCTCGGCGTCGTCGGGGATGAACGGCACGCCGACCGCATCGAACAGCGGGCGATCGCTGTCGGACACCTGGCCGATCAAGCAGACCTCGCCCTTGGGTCCGTCGGGCAAGCCGCGCGCGTACATGATCAGCTCGAGCGCGTTCATCACGCCGCGCAACGACGAATCGACGAGCACGAGATCCGGCTGATCGCGGTTGAGCTTGTGAGCCGCATCGGTGCCTTCGCTCGCGATCTCGACGTTGACCGATGCCTGAGCGCGGCGCGCCAGGCTCCACAACCAGCGTGCGCGTGCGGTGTCGTCATCCACGATCAACACGCGTAGCGTGCGAGTCGCGGCGCCGAGGCGTTCGATGATCGCTTCGAGCTGGAGCAACACCTCGGCTGCGGAGCGCGGCCGCATGGCGGGATGTTTGACGAGCAGCCACTCGACCAGATCCGACAGCTCGCTCGGTAGGTCGGGTCGCAGATCGGCGATGCGCGGTGGTGGCTCGTGCGCGTGCCCACGCAGCTCGTTGGCCGCATCCTCGTCGGCGAACGGCGGTAAGCCGCGCGCGAGCTCGATCGCGACGCAACCAAGGCCATAGAGATCGATCGCTTCGGCGGCGGCCGGATCGTGTGCGACCGCGGTGCCGAGCACGATCTCGGGCGCGAGCACCTGGCCGTGCGGGCCGAACGCAGGCACCTGAGACAGCGAGAGTCGACCGAGCACCATCCGTCCATCGGCGCAGAGCAAGACGGTCGAGCCCGAGATGTCGCCGACCGCGATGCCACTCTCGTGCGAGCGCACGACCGCCGCGACCAGCGTGCGCAGCCGATCGAGATAGACGCCCGGAGGTGGAGGCGTGTCGAGCACGTCGCGCAGCAGCTGGCCGACGACGCGTTCGCCGACGACATACTCGGCTCCGTTGTGGTTGCCCATGCCGTGCATCTGGACCGAGCACGGGTCGCGGACCGCGGCGCAACGCCGTGCTTCGAGGATCAGCGACGGCGTGCCGGGGTCGCGCCACGCGAGCTTGAACGCGACCGGGCGGTCGAGCAGCATGTCGCGGGCCTCGAACACGACGCCGGTATCGGTGCGCGCGATCTCGTCCTTGATCGCGTACGTCGAGTTGATCACCTCGCCCTGGGCGAGCGATCGCACCGGGCTTTCGCGAAATCCCGGCGGCGCACTGAACGATCCCGAGCGAGACACGACCTCGGGTGTATCACGGCCACGCCATCGCGACCGCGCCCGCCGCGACCAACGCGGCCCCGGCGATCTGCGGTGCGCGCGGCTTCTCGCCCATCGCTGCGGCGAGCATCGTCGCGAACAGGACCGAGGTATTGCGCGCGGTCAAAGCGAACCCCGCGCCGCTCGACGCGAGCGCCTGGATCAGCAGCAAGAACGAACCACCGCAGATCACGCCCATCAACGCGACCCGCAGTGTACGCGTACGCAGCAACGCGATCGCGACGCGGCGGCCGGCGCGGCCGAGGCGCACGTAGTTGATCGCGGTCGCGAGCCCGAGCGCGAGCGCGAACACCGCCGACGAGCTGCCGCCCGCCTCCATCGCCGCCTTGTACGCGAGGTGATAGCCGGCGATCGCGCCCGCACAGGCGATCGTCCAGGGCAGCGCGCGCCGCGGCATCGACGCCGATCCGGACGTGCGGCCGGCCAGCGCGACACCGGCGAGCACCGCGACGCTGCCTGCGATCGCTCCGGGCGTCGCGACCTCGGAGAACCACGCGATCGACAGCGGCCAGATCACGAGGATCGCGCCGCCGCGCGACACGGTGTAGACCGGCCCGAGCGGGCCACGGTCGAGCGCGCGTGCGAGCGTGACGAAGTAGGCGAGCTCGAGCACGCCAGCCGACAGCGACCACGCGATCGACGCGGTCGTCGGCAGCGGCGGCACCCCGGTCGCGGCCCAGCGCGCCCCGGCGACGACGGCGGCGAGCACCGTCGCGACGGTCACCGCGGCGACGAGCGCGCGGTCTTTGTCGGCTTCGAGCCGGAGCAGCGCATTCCACAGCGCATGCAAGAACGCCGAGGCCAAGACCAGCGCGATGTCCACGTCGGACCCAGCTTACGCGCGCCGGGCCGCGGATATTGCATCGCGCTCCGCCCAGAACGTCGCCATCGTCGGCCACACGCGCTCGGCTGCCTTGCGCGAGACGACCGCGCCGACGTGGCCGCCGCCGAGCGCGACGAGTTGCTTGTCGCGGCTCGCGACGCCGCCGAAGGTGCGGACTTGCCCCGCGCCGGCACCGGCGCCGAATGGCGGCGCGGTTCCACCGACGAGCGGCGCCGCGCTCGCGAGCGGCACGATGTGGTCGTCGGTGAACGCGAGCGCGAGCACCGGGCACGTGATCTGTGCGAGGTCGGCTCGTCGGCCGGCGAGCGCGAAGCCGCCGCGCACGAGCGCGTTGCCGCGATACAGCTCGTCGATGTAGCGCGCGTAGCACGCGCCCGGGAACGCCACGTTGTCGTTGCCCCAGGTCTCGGTGGCGACGAAACCCTCGAGGAACTCGTCGTCCCATGCACGATCGAGCACCGCGACCAGCTTGGAGGCGGCCAGCGTGGGCCTGAGCGCGTGAAAGCTCGCTTGCATCAACCGCCACGGCACGTTGCCGAACGCGTCGGTCAGTGCGCGGACGTCGAACGCGGCCGTGCGCGTCCACGTCGCCATGATGCCGGCGTGATCGAAATCGATCGGCGCGGCGAGCGCGACGAACGAGGCGACGTGCTCGGGGAACGCCGCGACATACGCCGCGGCGAGCGTGCCGCCGAGGCAGTAGCCGAGCACGTGGACGGGGCCCGCCGCGTAGCGCGCCGCGACTCGCACGGCGCGACCGAGGTAACGGCCGCCGATGTCATCCCAGGTCAGGAACCGATCCTCGTCGGTCGGCGTGCCCCAGTCGATGCAGAATACCTCGTGGCCGTGCGCGACGAGCCACTCGACGAACGAGCGCCCGGGCCCGAGGTCGAGCACGTACCACCGGTTGATCAGCGACGGCACGAGCACGATCGGCGTGCGAAAGCGCCGGACGCTCGGCGAGAACCGCAGCAGCCGCCACTTGTTCTCGGTCCACACCACGGTGTGCGGTGTCGAGCCGACCGACGCCGGGCCCTTCGTCGAACGCTTCGCGAGGGCGAGGAGTGAGCGCAACGGTTTCAAGTCGCGGCCTCGCCGAGCCGACGAGCATCACGCATAGAGCGCCTCGAACTGGTCGCGCAGCCGCTCGTATACGATCTTGCGCCGCAGCTTGAGTGCCGCGGTCAGCGTCCCGTCTTCGACGGTGAGCGGCGCCTCGACCACGAAGTGGCGCTTGATCGTCTCGTGGCGCGCGAGCCCGCCGTTGATCGCGTCGATCCGCGCCGCGACCTGGCGCGCACGCTCCCCTTCCGGGACGTCGGCGCGACTCCACACCGCGGCGACGAGGTAGGGCCGCGCGTCGCCGTAGACCACGACGCGCTCGATCACCGGGTCGCCTTCGAATCGCGCTTCGATGTTGACCGGTGGGATGTTCTTCCCGCCGGCGGTGACCAGGATGTCCTTCTTGCGATCGATGATCTGCAGGAACCCATCGGTCGTCCACCGGCCGATGTCGCCGGTGCGAAACCAGCCGTCGGCCGTGAACGCCGCGGCGGTCGCCTCCGGATCTTTGAAGTAACCGCCGAACACGTTCGGGCCGCGTGCGAGGATCTCACCGTCGGAGTCGAGCCTGAGCTCGAGCGATGCTAACGGCTTGCCGACGGAATCGAACCGAAACGCATCCGGCCGATTGAGGGTCAGCGTGGGCGACGTCTCGGTCAGGCCATAGCCTTCGATGATCAAGACGCCGGCGTCGTGCAGCAACTGCTTGATCTCGAGCTTCAGGCCGGCGCCGCCCGACAGGCAGAAGCGCAGTCGACCGCCGGTGACGCGGCGCAGCGCCTCCTCGCGCGCGACGCGCGAGCTCGTGGCGGCGTTCGCGCCCGGTGGCGCGAGCATCGCGCGCGCGATCTTCTCCCAGTATGCCGGGACCGACATGAACACCTGGGGCGCCACCCCGGGCAACACGTCGAGCACGTCCGCTGGAGTCGCGAGATACGTCTCCCAGCCGAGCACGTTGCCGCAACACAGCTCGCCAAACCCGAAGATGTGGCTCATCGGCAGCCACAAGAGATCTCGGTCGCCCTCCGCGAGCAGCGGCGCGTTGCTGCGCAACCAGTCGGCTCCGTTACTGCCGACATTGCGGTGCGTGAGCGGAACGCCTTTCGGATCGCCCGACGTGCCGCTCGTGTAGAGCATCTGCGCGGGGTGATCGAGCTCGAGTGCTCCGAGCCGGGCGTCGACCAAGGTCGGCGCGGCAGCGTCGCGATCCGACGCCGCGCGAATCGAGTCGTTGTCGTCCGCGAGCCAGGCGCAGGTCTCGAGATCGACGACGGTCGGCGCGCGGGGCACGCAGCGTCGCGCTTGCTCGAGACGAGAGACTTGATCGGCTCCGGCCACGAACACGTAACGGATCTCGGCATGCTCGAGGATGTAGGCCACTTGCTCGACCGTCGACGCCGGATAGATCGGCACGAACACCGCGCCCGCGGTCTGCGCGCCGAGCGCCGCACTCGCCCATGCCACCGAGTTCGGTGCAAAGATCGCGACGCGCTCGCCCGGGTCGAGCTCGCGCTCGACGAGCCAGCGCGCGACGCCGCGGATCTGTAACGCGAATTGCCCCCACGTCACCGGCCGCCATGCGCCACCATCGCGAACCTGAAACCGGGCGCGATGGCGATGAGTCGCCAGCCGATCGAACACCGCGCGCGGCGCCGGTTGGATCGTGAGCAGCGGCGTGACGTCCATGATGTTAGCTCCGCTTGCTCGTCTCGAGCCGCGCTTCGAGCTGCTCCGCCAAGTCGTAGAGCCGGCTCTCGAGCATGTTGAGCTTGTGCAGCGCGCGCTCCTGGTCGCGCCGAGTCGACAGCCCGAGCGCAGCCCACCACGCGGTCATCGCGCGATCGGTCGCCGCCTTCGTCTTCATCGCGGCGGTGAGCATCGCGCCCGCGGGGCCGAGCACCGCGGGATTGGTCATCACCTTCTCCATGTACTGCGCGGTCGCTTGTTCCCAGGCGTTGAAGCCTTGCTTCCACAGGTCCCAGATCATGTGCGTTCTCCTCGTTCTTCCTGTCGGTCGTTCTGTCATTCGTTTCGGTGGTCAGTCCTGGCCGAGCGCAAACCGCCTGAGCGTCGCCGCGGTCGTGAAGTCTGCGTTCGTCTCGTTCGGCTCGCTGTCCGCATGGGCGACCTCGCCGAAACACTCGAAGTAGAACCCGGTCGTGCGCTTGCCGATCGTCGTCGTGCCGGTCGAAGGCGCGCGCACGAGGTGGGTCCGGACGCGCAGCACCGGCGAGAAGTCGACATACGGCAACTCGAGCTCGCCAGCGCCCGAGACGTCGATCTCGAACTGATCACTCCCGACAAACGGCAGCCCGTCGATCGTCGCCGCCGCCAACGGCGCGGTCGTCGTGAACGTCTGGCCATCTTCGATTGGAAACCGCAGCGCCGCGACCGGCTCGGCATACGCGACCAACGTCTTGCCGGCGCTCGGCATGGCCTCGTGCGACGCCGTGCCATCGAGCCACAGCGCACTGGCATCTTGATGATAGATGCCGTCGATCCCGTCGCCAGCGTCGACCACGAATTGTCCGGCGGGAAAGCTCGCCGCATACCACTGGCCGGACAGCGCTACGGGCCCGAGCGCGACGATCGTGTCGTCCGGCAACTGGGTCGACAGGTCCCAGACGTCGTCGGTCGCGACCAGGTCGACCGTTCTATTTTCACCTTGATAATAGGACAGCGTCGCCCCGAGCGCGATCGGCAGCTCCTCGGCCGTGATCTCGCCATCGCGGTTCGGCACGCACGACGGCAACATCGGCACCGGCTGTGGTTGCGGGGTCTCGTTCGTCCCGCACCCTGAAGCGAGTACGAGCACGAGTAGCGAGACGGGTCGAGGTTGGTGAAGCATCAGAATGCAAAAGCCAGCCGGGCGCGGATGACCTGCGCCGGCTTGGCGTCGAGGTGGGCGGTGGGGTTGTCGAATGCGGCACCGGGCAGGAGTAGTCCGTAGTCGATCGTGGCAGCGAAGCCGTCGCGGCTCGCGTAGCGCAGCTCGGGATCGAGCTCGACGCCGAGGGCGCGCGACCCGCTCGGTGTAGATGTGGCATCGACCGCCCACGAGGCGATCAGCGCAGCACCGGCTTCGAGTCTGCCGGGACCGGCGGTGAGCAACGTGGTGCGGGCGTGCGGGCGGATGTAGATCGCGTCGGTGATCGTGCCGATGATCTCGCGGAACAAGATCTGATCGATATGGTAGTCGGGGTGAAATCGGAAGTTGTCGACCGTGCGATCGCCCGGTGGGTTCGCCTGCGGACCATCGAGCGAGCCGGGCGGCGCGGCGGTCGCGCCCGCGGTAGGGAACGCGCCAAACCCTGGCGCCGGATCGCCGCTCGCATAGCCACCGTCGAGTCCTAGCTTGCCACCGCCGACCACGAGGTCAGATTCGATCGCGAGCCCGAGCTGGCTCGAGGTCACGGGCTCGGTGATCACCGCTCCCGGAACGAGCGAAGGCTGGGCAACGCTCGCGTCGATGTAAGCGAGCTCGGCCTCGACGCGGAAATGCGCGCTCGACACTCGCAGCCACGCGCCGGTCGCGGTCGCTTCGAATCCGCGGTCCACGAGGTCCTCGCTCGTGAACGTCGTCGGTTGCGCGATGCCGAGATACGACGCGGGCACGTCGTTCTGTTGCGTGCGATGGCTGATGTACGCGGCGTACTCGACGCTGGTGAGCCCGGAGGCCGAGCGGCGCGCGAGGGCGGCCGGTGTGTGCAGCTTGAAAATAGCGAGCGTTGGGCCGGCCGCCTTGTCACTCGGATCGAGTGCGATGTACCGACCGCCGTCTTTGGACTGCGTGAACGGCCCGCTCGACGCGATGTCGTAAGCGATCGCGATCAGGTGGCCGGCGATCGGCGTGACGAAGGCGAGCCGATCGGCCGCGTCCCCGTGATCGCAGTCCTCGCAGTCACCGCCATTCGCAGCGATGCCCAAGCCGAAGTGCGCGCCCATGCGACCGACCGCGAGGGTGCCGGCGGGCGTCAGCGCCTCTCCCCACGCGCGCTTGACGACGACCTCGCTCGGATTTTGGCCGCCGCTGGTCGCGGGCGAGCCGCCGGCGAGATCGGGAGAGCCGCCGAGCGCGACGTCGTCTAGCCAGTCGATCCGACTGTGCACGGCGATGCCGACGCCCGGCGCGTAGATCGAGACATCGGTCCGGGCGCGGAGATCGCCGGACTCGAGAGCCTGACCGCCGCCGAGCGGCACCGGGAACAGCGGCTTGCCGCTCGCGTCGAGGCCGCGATCGAGATCGAGGTTGTAGAGATACGCGCCTCGAGTGCGGAGCTGGCCGTGAACGTCGACCTGCACGCGATCGCGCGAGGCGGCGAAAGCGCGCGGTGCTAACTCGGATCCGATCGAGGCGAGATCTGCGCCGAGGGGCAGGGTAGGCGGAGCGGCGGCAATCGTCGGCGCGGCAAACACCGACTCGTTTGCGGGACCGGGACCGGAACCGGAACCGGAATCGGAACCGGAACCGGAACCGGAATCGGAACCGGAACCGGAACCGGAACCGGAACCGGAACCGGAACCGGAACCGGGACCGGAACCGGAACCGGAACCGGAACCGGAACCGGAACCGGAACCGGAACCGGAGGTCGGTGCTGCGAGAAACCCGACGAGCTCGCGGGTCGACGACCGACGTGCTTCGACCATGGGCAGGTGGCCGCAGTGCGCGAAGGTCGCGAGCCGCGCGTTCACGAGCTCCTCTGCGAGCCGGCGGCCGAACTTCAGCGGCGTGACGAGGTCGTCTTCACCCCACAGCAGCAAGACCGGTTTGGTGAAGCCCGTGAGGCTGGCATGCAACGCCGCGAAGTGCATGCCGCGCGCGACGGCAAGAGCGGCGGCGGTGGTGCCTGGGCGATCGAGCTCCGCTTGCGCGTGATCGATGCGCGCTTGGGTGACGAACCGATCGTCGGCGTACGCGAGTGGCACGCGATCCTCGATGCGCTCGCGATAGAACGCGCCGAACAAGAGCTCGCCGATCCCGCCGCGTTGCGCCCAGGCGAGAAAGCTCGGGACTTGCTCGTCGTAGACGAACGCATCGTAGAGCGCGACCTGACGGACGCGATCGGGATGCGCGACCGCCATCGCCAGCGCGACCGACGAACCCCATGAATGACCGACGATCGCGACGTCGGCGACGCCGAGCTTGTCGAGCACGTGCCAGGCGAGCTCGGCTTCGCCGGCCGGGCTGTAATCGCCGGCGGGGCGCGATGTCCATCCGAAGCCCTTGAGATCGATCGCGATCACGTGATGACTCGTCGCGAGCTCTGGGATCACGCCGGCCCAACTATCGAGCGATGCGCCGAAGCCGTGGATCAGGATGACTGCGGGGCCGCTGCCTGCTTCGCGGTAACGGACGTGGACGCCGTCGACATCGACGAAGGTCGCGTCGCTCGGTGCGCCGGGCAACGCGGCGGGGTGAAAGCCGGCGCAGCCTGCGACCAGCGCCGTGACCGCCAGCGTGATCGCGACGGCCGCGATCGCCGACGCGGCACGACTCACGGGGCGAGCCTCTCGACTTCCGCGTCGTTCGAGAACTCGGTGCCGGACTCGAAGCTCTGCGACGTCACGGTCGCGACCGGTCCGAAGCATTCCGCGACCCACGCGAAGGTCTTGTTCGTCAGCAACGTCGCGACGCCTTCGGTGCGTTCGAGTGTCGTCGCGACGCGGAGCACCGGGAACGCTCCGTACGGCGTGGTCATCGTGCCGACTTGGTCGACGCTCGAGTCGTATTCCTCGCTGTAGCCGGTGATCACGCCGTCGGCATAACCGGTGACGGTCGAAGTCGAGGTCCAGGTGTCGCCCGCTTTGAACGGGACCGCGAGGATCTTCGCCGGCGGGTCATAGGCCAGCTCGGTCTTCGTGCCGCCGCCGGTCGGCGACACGACGCCCAGCAAGGTCACGCCACTCGCGTTGACCTCGAACACGCCGAGCAGAGTCGACGAGGACGACAGCGGCGTCGCGTAGGTCGCCGCGGTGAAGTCCGCGGCCCACCACGCTCCGGTGGGCGAGGCGAGCGCGACGGTCGAGTCCGCGTCGCTCGAGAGCTGCCCGGACAAGTCCCACGTGCGCGAGCCGTCGCCGTTCGCGGTGCCCGCGGTGCTCCACGTCGCGTTCGTCGCGATCCGGAACTTCGCGCTCTGGCCGGCCGCGAGCGGGAGCTCGGAGCCGTCGATCGAGCCGTCGTGATTCGGCGTGCACACCCCAGTCGCGCCATCGCTGCCAGAGCCGTCGTTCGCGACGCCCGCGTCGAGGTCGGTCGGGCTGCACGTGTGGTCAGCGCGGCAAAACTTCGATGCACAATCGGCATCGACCGAGCAGGTCTCGCCGCCGCCGTTGCCGCAGCCCAGCATCAGTATGCTGCAATGCAGCGCAAAGATCGAAATCGGGCTGCGTGGCATCGGCGGGCACGCTACGACCCCGGTAACACGGCTGTCAAGTCGGTTTTTGCGCTGCAACAAAAAACGGTCTTGCAGTGCGGCAACCGGCCCCGTAAGGTGCCCGCGGTGGCGGTCCTGATCAAGAAGTACGGCAACCGCCGGCTCTACGACACCGGGGAGAGTCGCTACGTCACGCTCGAGGAGCTCGCGACGAAGATCCGGAGCGGCGCGGATCTGCGCGTCGTCGATGCACAGAACGGCGAAGATCTGACGCAGGCCACGCTCACCCAGATCGTGCTCGAGACCGGGAACGCCGCGAAATTCTTACCGGTGCAGCTGCTCACGCAGATGATCCGGCTATCCGACGATTCGCTCGCCGAGTTCTTCAGCCGCTATGTGACCGGTGCGCTCGATCTCTACTTGCAGGCGAAGCGCGGCGTGCAGACGCTCGCCTCGTACAACCCGTTGACGCAGATTCCGATGGCGGCGACCGACGCGTTGACCCGGATGTGGATGGGCGGTCCGTTCGGAGGCGGCTATCAACAACCATACGCCGGCGGCTACGCTGCGCCGCCGCCTCCCGAGCCGATGCCGGTGGTCGCGACGCAACCATCGCCCGAGCCGGAGCGGGTGACCGAAGTCGCTGCGATGCGGCGCGAGCTCGACGAGCTCAAGCAAGCGATTCGCGAAGGCCTTCGGCCGAAACCTCGGAAGAAGAAAGCATAGCCACCTCGGGCTTGGGTACGAGTCGCTTGCGCAGCGCGAGCACCGCGCCGGACATCCCCACAAGACCGGCGCCGACGACGATCTCGATCGTCGTTGCGAGCGAGAGCCCGGTCGCACGCGCGAGCGCCGGGACCAGGGTCGGTACGAACGCGGCGAGCAGCGCGCCAACGTGATAGACGATGCCGATCGCGCGGGCGCGCACCGGCTCGGCGAACAAGCTCGTCGTCAACATCGGGGTCACGCCCGAATAGCCGACGCCGAGCGCGCCGCCGAGGAATGCCCCGAGCGTCGCAACGTGCGGCCACGCGCCGACGAACAGCGGCAGCGCCGGCACCATCAGCAACGCCGGCGTGACGAGCGCGGCGATCATCCCGAACCGATTTGCGATCCAGCCCGCGGCGACCACCCCGACGAGCATGCCGACGTTGAAGTAGATGAGGCCGCTCCAGCCGATGGCCGCGGCGCCTGCGAGACACCGCCCATCCGACGTGGCGCATCCTGCTCGCTCGACCTGCATGCCGATGTACGAAGTCGTCATCCCGTAGTAGACGACAAACCCGAGCGCCATCACGAGCGAGCCGAGCACGAGCATCGTTCGGACTTGTGGCACCGCGAGATCGCCGAGCGCACCACGCGACTTCTCTCGCGGTCTTGCGCGCGCGCCGTCGTCGGGAACGAGCATGCGGATCGGCAGCACCGCGAGCGCCGGCACCGCCGCGATCAAGAACATCGCGCGCCAGCCGTACGCGGGGACGATCCACGACGCGAGCGCGGCCGCGAGCAAGAAGCCGATCGGCCAACCTGCCTGCAGCAGCCCCGACGCGAAGCCTCGGCAGCGCGGCGGCAAGCTCTCCATCGCGAGCGCGGTGCCTGCGGTCCACTCCGCGCCCATGCCGAATCCGAACAGCGTGCGCAGCACGAGCAGCCACGCGAATGACGGCGCGAAGTAGATCGCAGCGTCGAACGCCGCGAACCACAGCAGTGACAACATCAGTGGCAGGCGCCGCCCCCAGCGATCCGCGATCCAACCAGCGATCACTCCGCCCGCGAGGCGGACGATCAACGTCAGCGTGAGCGAACCGGCGACCGCAGTCGTCGACACGCCGAACTCCTTGCTCACGCTCGTGGTGACACAGATGAAGATCGTGAAGTCGAACGCGTCGAGCACCCAGCCGACCCACGCGGCTGCAAACGCTGCCCATTGAGCGCGCGTAGGCTCGCGCCACCATCGTGCGGTTCCATCCATGGGCGATCGGTATCGAAGGTGATGATGCGACGCAATACAAAAATTGTTCACGTCACATAACATGCTAGTATAACAGGTATAATACCTAACATAAATGCTGCGATGCAGCATCAACGCCTTGACGTTCGCGATCACAGTCCTTAGGGTGGCAGCACAACCGACTGACAAGGACTCTCACTATGACGACTCAGAAGACCGAAACCGAAGCGAAGACCGACTCGAAGACCGCGGCGTTCGATCCGACCGCCGCGTGGGCCGCCTCCCAGCAGGCGTTCCACGAGATGATGACCGAGGCGTTCGAGCGTGCTCAGGCGCTGTCGGGCGAGTACGTCGCGCTGGAGGCGCAGATGATCGCGAAGGCGCGCGAAGCGATCGCGCACTGGGCGCAGCTCGCGCAAGACGCGATCACCTATAGCTCCCAGTTGGCGGCGCAGGCACGCAAGGTCGGCGCCGATGCGGCGCGCAAGATGGGCGTCGCCTGAATGACCGAGGCGCTGCTCGGCTGGCCACGCGCGATGTCGGATGCATGGACCGACGTCGCGCTCGCGACCCTCGGCATCACGGCGCCGGCGCACGCACTGATGCCGACGCCGCGCGACGAGCTCGCGCTCCACGGCGGATCGAAGCTCTATCACTTTCAACCGGCCGGGCCGGGCATCCCGCTGTTGCTCGTGCCGTCGCTGATCAATCGCTGGTACGTGCTCGATCTGCGAGCCGGCGCCAGCCTCGTCGAGGCGCTGGTCGGCGCCGGGTTCGACGTGTGGTGTCTCGACTGGGGCGTGCCCGAAGCCGAAGACCGCTATCTCGATTGGGAAGCGGTACTAGAGCGGCTAGGGCGCGCGACCCGGCGGGTTCGGCGCGAGACCGGCGCGGCGCAGCTCGGTCTACTCGGCTACTGCATGGGGGGAACGCTCACCGCGATCCACGCCGCACAGCATCCGAGCGAGCTCGCCGCGCTGGTCACGCTCGCGGCGCCGATCGACTTCGCGCGCGGTGGCATGCTGCGGGCGATGGTCGATCCGAGCTGGTTCGATCCCGCCGCGGTCGCCGATGCGGGCAACGTCGCGCCGTCGCAGATGCAAGCCGGCTTCGTCGCGTTGCGACCGACGCTGGATCTCGCCAAGCTCGTCTCGCAACCCGAGCTCGCGATCGATCCGGCGAGTCGCGCGAGCTTCGCGGCGCTCGACGCCTGGGCGAGCGATCAGATTCCGTTTCCCGGCGACGCGTATCGCCGCTACATCCGCGATCTCTACCAACGCAACGAGCTCGTCGCCGGCAGCCATCGCGTCGGTGGCAAGCCCGTCGAGCTGTCGGCGATCGCGTGCCCGGTGCTCGCGATCACCGCGTCACGCGACGCGATCTGCCCTCCGCCAGCGGCTACCGCGTTGCTCGACCTCGTGGGCTCGACCGACACGGCGACGCTCGAGGTCGCGGGCGGTCACGTCGGTGCGGTGGTTGGCAGCCGCGCAGCGCGCGAGATGTATCCGGCGCTCGTCGCCTGGCTCGGGCCGCGGCTGTTCACGTCGCGATGAGCTCGCGCATCGTCACGAGCTCGAACCCCGCCGCGCGCAACGCACCGACGATCGTGGGGAGCGCATCGAGCGTCCACTGTTGGCCCTCGTGAAATAGCAGCACGTCGCCGCCGTTGACTGCACTGGGTGCGCACCGCGCGGCGAGGGTGCTCGCATCCTTCTCGTGGTAGTCCTCTGGGTCGATCGACCACAGAGCGACGACGTAGCCGGCCGCGCGCAGCGAGATCAGCGACCTCGCGTCGAGCGCACCGTACGGCGGGCGAACCCACGGTCGGCTGCCGCGACCCTCGCCGAGCACGCGTTCGGTGCGGGCGCATTGTTCGAGCAGCTGGACGCGCGACAGCTTCGTGAACCGGGTGTGATCGTAGCCGTGACCGGCGATCTGGTGGCCCCGGCGGACGTACTCGCCGACGAGCTCGGGATGAGCCTCGACGTGCCTGCCGACGACGAAGAACGTCGCTGG
This sequence comes from uncultured delta proteobacterium, assembly GCA_963848295.1. GTDB lineage: Bacteria > Myxococcota_A > Polyangia > Haliangiales > Haliangiaceae > JABFXX01. Next base: position 4,629,675 of record CAWKDB010000010.1, read on the forward strand.
CGCGCCGAGCTTGTCGAGGAGGTCGAGGTACTCGTGGGTCATCGCGTCCGGGCCGTCGTCGAAGGTCAGGGCGACGCGCTTCGCGCTCGTCGGGCCGCGGCGGAGCAGGCCGGGCACGTGGTCGAACAGCGCGTTCTTGACCAGCGAGCGCAGCGACCGAGCCACTCCCTTGCGTACCGGGTTTTCGCGATCGCGACAAGCACCGTGAACCCGCGATATCCTCACGGACGGTGAAGGAAGCCCTCAGCTACCTGCTCGTGTTCGCGGGCCTCGGTATGACCCTGTGGGCGTACTCCGCCACCGCGGGTCGGCTGCGTTATCTCGAGGCGCGCCCGATGATCATCCATCTGCTGCGCACGAACGGCAACCAGGCCGAGCTCATGGCGCGCGGTGGCAAGACCACGTTCCTCGAAGCGGTCGCCGCCGCGATCAAGACCGCCGCGATGATGAAGACGACCGACCTCGCGATCATCGCGAGCGCGACGAAGCCTGCCTACGACGCGTCGGTCGCGCCGATCGGGATGCACTGGAAGGCGGTGCTCAAGCGCCTGCGCACCGGCGCGGTGCTCACGCTCGGCGGCGTCGTGACGGCGATCGCCGTCGGCGCGTTCCCGCTCCTCCATATTCTCATCGCGATCACCGTGTTCTTCTTCGCGGGCTATATCGTGATCTTCAAGCTCGACGTCGACCGCTCGTTGCTGCTCGCGCGTGCGGAGGTCCTGCCCGAGGTCGAGCTCTCGTTCGCGAACGGCCGCTACATGCTGCCGCCGTAGACGATCAGCCGCCGGTGATGACGTTCGGCGAGCCACCACCTGGCTTCATATTGCCGACGCCGCCGCAGTGGGTGTCTTGATCGCCCTCGCGATGCGCTGCGAGGTTGTTGATCATCACGGTGCTGCTGCCCGCTTGCGCGATCCACGTGTTCGGGCCGCAGCAGGCGGCGTGCGTGCCGTTGTCGCTGACGCGGACTGCCGGCTTGCCATTGACGTTCACGTCGGGTGAGCCCTTGATCGCCGGACCCTGGACGGAGTGCGGTGCACATCCCGGGCACCCGTGAACATCCGAAGGGCAGACAGAAATGTCTCCGAGCCGAGATTGCGGCGGCATCAGGTAAATCCTCCAGGCGACATCATCGCGGTGCCGACCGCCGGAATCGGCGTGATCGGCGTGCCTCCGGTGGCGACCGCCATGACGTTGTTCACCATCGTCGACAACTTCCAGATGTTGTAGCACTGCTCGAACGCGAAGCTGATCGACTCGAACAGCTGCGACGAGAACGGCGCGGTCGGATCCCCGTGCTGCGCGACCATCTGCATCTTCAGCACGTCGGCGCTGATCGAGACCGGCACTTGAACGAACATTCCGAACGGGGTCGGGACATTCGGCATCGGCGGCGCGACCGGCGTCGGTACGGCTGCGTACGCCGGATACCACGGCAGCGCGGCGGCCTTGACCGTCCCGGTAAACGTCAGCCACGCATTGCTGATTACGGTCGCGATCGTCGTCGTGTATTTTATCTGCATTGGCGTACTCATTGGCGCGCCGCCGGACAGGATCAGCGGGATCAAGGGCACCCCGACGATCTGACCGCCCGATACGAGCGGACCGGATACGACGAAGCCGACCATCGTCGACGTCGACTGCCAGTCGGACCACGCCGAGCAGATCGCCGAGCAGATGTTGTCGATGAAGCCACCGAACGTCGAGATCAGCATCTTCTGGGTATCGGTGTGGTACTTGTTCAGCGTTGCCGGGACGAACAGCGGTGGACTGCCGGGTGACGTCGCCTTCTCGTCCGCTTTGAACGCGTTGCCGTATTGCTGAGCGTCAGGATCGCCGCTCGGGTCCTGCCAGTTGGTCGGCACGCGCAGCGCGAAGCTCATGAACTTCGCCCGCGCGAGCTGCTGCATTTCGGAGGCTTGGGGCGCCGGCATGGTCTAGTGGTTACGAGCTTATACGGACGAAGCCCCCTGCGTGTTCCTACTCGCAAACCCTTAAGAGGGTCGCCCGGATCCATATGATAGCCTTTGCAAAGATGTCGGGATCGCCAAAGCAAAAACTCCACCCCGAGACCGGCGAGGAGTTGACCGAAGACCGCGAGGTCTACCTGCGCGATGGCCGCAAGCTGGTGGTGTCCGAGGCCGGGATCGATCAGCTAGTCGAGATCCGCAACGGTGCCGGCCTGGTCGAGATTCGCATCCAGCTCACCGAGCAGGGGCCGGTCGTCCAAGTCGAGGCCGCCCGGCTGCAGCTCAAGGCCAGTGAGGCGATCGAGATCGCCTCGCCTCATGTCGCGATCGCCGGCAGCGAGAAGCTCGAGCTCACCGGCGGCAAGGTCGGCGTCCATGCCGAAGACGACCTCGACGTCGACTCCAAAGAAGAGATCCGGATCAACGGCAAGATGATCTGGCTGAACTGACGTCTACCCGCGATACCGCTTGCGCAGCTCGGTCTTCTGAAACTTACCGGTCGAGGTCCGCGGGATCGCGTCGATCACCTCGAACGCGTCGGGCAGCCAGAACTTCGGGAACCGCTCGGCGAGAAAGGCCCGCATCTCCTCGGGGCTCGCCGATGCGCCCGGCTTGAACGCGACGACCGCGAGCGGCCGTTCGCTCCACTTCGCGTCGGGCACGCCGATCACCGCCGCTTCGCGGACCGCCGGATGATCCATCAGCGCCGTCTCGATCGCCGCCGAGGCGATCCATTCACCGCCGCTCTTGATCAGATCGGCGACGCGGTCGACGAGGCGAACGAACCCGTACTGATCGACGGTCGCGACATCGCCGGTGCGAAAGTAGCCATCGCTCGTCCACCGCTCCGGCGTTTGACCACCGGTGTACTCGTCGGCGATCCACGGGCCGCGGACGAGGACTTCGCCCGAGCTCTGATCGTCGTGCGCGACGTCGCCCTGGTCGCCGACCACTCGGAGATCGAGCAGCGGAGGCGGCACACCTTGCTTCGCGCGCAGCTTGTAGCCGATCGCCTCGTCGAGTGCGGCGAGCTCGGGCGACAGCCGTGACACCAGACCGATCGGCGAGGTCTCGGTCATCCCCCACGCATGGACGAGACGCAGGCCGAGCCGATCGAAGTCGCGGATCAACTGCTCCGGGACCGCGGCACCACCGACGATCATCTGCACGTTCGGCAACAGATGCCATTTGCCGGGCGCGGCGTCGAGCGCTTCGCGAATACCGATCCAGATCGTCGGGACGCCGGCGGCAAACGTGACGCGCTCGCTCGCCATGAGGTCCAACAGGCTCGGTGGGTCGAGGAACGGCCCGGGGAACACGAGCTTGGCGCCGACCATCGTCGCGATGAACGGCAGGCCCCAGGCGTTGACGTGAAACATCGGCACCACGGGCAACAGCGTGTCGGCGCGGACGAGTCCGAGTTGGTCGGGCAGCGCGGCGACCAGCGTGTGCAGCACGGTCGAGCGATGCGTGTAGACGACGCCTTTGGGATCGCCGGTCGTGCCGCTCGTGTAGCAGGTGCCGAGCGGATCGCTCTCGGCGAGCACCGGCAACGCGATGTCGTCGCGCGCGGAAGCGAGCAGCGCTTCGTAGCTCTCGTGCTCGCCGGCGTTGCCGACCACGATGATCCGCTCGAACTTCGCGCCGGCGGCGATGACCTTCGTGAGCAACGGCAGCAGCACGTCGTCGACGATCACGATGCGGTCGCGGCCGTGGGTCGCGATGAACGCGATCTCCGGCGGCGCCAGTCGTAGATTGAGCGTGTGGGTCACGGCGCCGGCCAGCGGGATCGCGAAGTAGGCCTCGAGGTGCTCGACGTGGTTCCACATGAGCGACGCGACGCGATCGCCCTTGCGGATCCCGCCGGCGATCAGGGCGCGCGCGAGCTTGCGGGCGCGCGTGATCATCGCGCCGTAGGTCGAGCGATGCAGGCTTCGATCGGGGCGGCGCGAGACGATCTCGACGTCGCCGAACTGCTCGGCGCGGCGCGCGATGTGATCGATCGTGAGCCCGACATCCATCATCGTCATGGCGAGAACCTACCACCGGCTAACCGAGCAGCTGCGCAGGTTTGTGGGCTTGTTGCCCATCGCGCGGAGTTCCGGCTACGATCGCGGTGATGAGGTTGTTTTGGCTCGTCGTACTCGCCGGGTGCGGTCGCATTGGCTTCGGCCTCGGTGGCGGGGGTGGAGGCGGGGCGGGTGGCGGCGGCGGTACGGGCGATGCGCCGCGAGCGGATGTCGCGATGACGACGGCGCCGCCATGCGGCTCGGGCATCTCCGCCCAGCACCTCGCGATCGATCCGGGCGGCGCGCCGATCGGCTCGTGGGTCGACGCGATCACGGCCACCGTGACCGGCGCCGGCGCCGCGGTCACGTATATCGCGCCCGATGGCGTCGGCTGGGCCGTGACCTATAACGGCGCGGCGGGCCACCTTGCGGTCGACAAGTCCGATACGCAGATCGCCGCGTCGACAGTCACCGATATGCACGTCGTCACCTTCTCCGGCGCTCTCGTGGCGTCGATAGAGGCAGGGACGTTCTCGGAACAGTGGTTCAACCTGGGCACGCTCGCCCCGACCAATGCTCCGAGCAACGCCACGGCGATCGCGCCGATCACATCTCCACTCGCCGCGAGCTCGACCGAGGCCGTGTGGCTGGGCGTGAACGCAAGCGGTGCGGTCGTCGGCCAGACGATCTCTGCCACCGACGTCGTGTCGGCGAGCAAGCAGGTCCTTCCGGCTGTGGCCGCCGCGCAGCAGGCCTCGGTGATCGCGGCGAACAACGCGTTCCTCGTCACGTGGCTCGCGAGCACGGCAAATCCGGTCGGGGTCAACGCGCAGCTGTTCGATGGCACCCTCGTCCCCACCGCGGTGACAGGCGCGTTCACCGGCAGCGTCGACTTCTTCGAGCCGCGTTCCGCGTGGGCCTCGACCCCGAACGTCTATGCCATCGCCTACCTCACCAGCACAGACGTGTGGGTGCAGCTCGCCGACAACAGTCTCGCGCCGCTCGGCTCGCCGATCGATCTCGGTTCCGGTACCGCGCCGACGATCGCGAGCGACGGCACCGGGTTCTGGCTCGCGTGGCACGACGTCGCGCAGGCGTCCGAGCTGTCCGCCGCGTACGTCGACGCCACCGGAGCGATCGCCAAGCTCTCGGTCGCCGGATCGGGCGGCACCGAGGTCGATCACGTGGTCGTCGACGTCGGCGGAACCGCGGTGCTGTTCTACGTCGAGCGCAACGGCGCGACGCCGAACCTGCCGCTGTGGGCGATCCCCATGTGCGCGCTGTGATCAGCCGAACAACCGCGACCACAGCGAACGACTGACCGGCAGCGGCGACACACGCGGCTCGGGCACCGCATCGAACCCGAGCGCATCGGCGACCCACGCGCGGTCGAGCTCGGCGAGCGTGGCGCGCGCGACCGCCGCTTGGTTCGCAGGCAGCTGCTTGGTCAGCCACCTCGCGGTCGCCGGGTCGTAACCGCGAACGACGAGCTGGGTCGCGAGCAAGAACGCCATCTCCTGCGCCGCGAGATAGCCCTGGCGCGCGTGGCTCCACGAGCTCCCGAGGTTGCCGTGGCTCTTCGTCACGAAGCGCTGCGCCGCCGCGGTCGTGAGCACGCCGAAGCCGAGGTAGATCGTCGTGACGTCGGTCAGCTTCTCTTCGAGATCGTGGTCGCGGAGCTCGAGCCGATGACTGCGGCGAAAGGCGTGACCGACCTCGTGGGCCATCGCCGCGACGAGGCCGAGCGCGTCGTCGAGCTTGCTGGTCTCGACCCCGAACCGACACGCGTTGCCCGAGATCCCCGCGAACCACGCCGCTGCACCTGCGTGCGACGATTTCGCGGCGTTGCCGTCGAGCCCGACCTCGTGAACCTCGGTCTCGTTCGTAAACAGCTCGAGCCGGACCCCGAGGTGCGGCAGGCCGGCGTAGTCGAGCAGCCGCCGCGCGAGCGCGCTGACCCCGCGTTCGTCGGGCGACCAGCGATCCGGAAAGTACGCGTCGGTCGGGAGCAGCAACGGCGCATCGAGGAAGGTTGCCTCGCCGCGCCGCTCGATCAACGTGGCGAGTGCCGCCCACAACCACTCGCGTTCGAGCGGGGGCGGGAGCGCCACCATCGCTACTTCTTCGCGGCCTCGGCTTTGGCCTTCGCCGCTTTCTGCAGCAGCTCCTCGGTGATGTTCGACGGCGTCTCCGCGTACTTCGCGAACTCCATCGTGAACTCCGCCTTGCCTTGGGTCGCCGAGCGCAGCGGGGTCGAGAACCCGAACATCTCGGCGAGCGGGACCTCGGCGTCGACGCGGGCGTTGCCGTCTTCTTCGGTCGAACCCATGACGATGCCGCGGCGCTGCATGATCAAGCCGAGGATGTTGCCGGAGAACTCCGCCGGGCCTTCGATCGACAGCTTCATGATCGGCTCGAGGATCTTCGGCGACGCGCGCGGGAAGAAGTCGCGGAACGCACCGCGCGCCGCTTCCTGGAACGCGATGTCGCTCGAATCGACCGCGTGTGACGCACCGTCGTTGATGACGACGCGCAGCCCGACGACCGGCACCCCGAGGCGCGGTGACTTCATGATCATGCTCTTGAAGCCCTTCTCGCACGACGGGATGAACTCGCGCGGAATCGATCCGCCCTTGATCGCATCCTCGAACTCGAAGTCGCCCTCGAACGGCTCGCAATAGCCGCCGACCTTGCCGTACTGGCCCGAGCCGCCGGTCTGCTTCTTGTGGGTGTACGTGAACTCGGTCTTCCTGCTGATCGTCTCGCGATACGCGACCTGCGGCGGCGAGGTGACGACCTCGGCCTTGTACTCGCGCTTCATGCGCTCGATGTAGACCTCGAGGTGGAGCTCACCCATGCCCGCGATGATCGTCTCGGCCGATTCCGGATCGACCCAGCACTTGAACGTCGGGTCTTCGCGGGTGAACCGGTTGAGCGCCTTGGACATGTTGATCTCGGCGCCGGAGTCCTTCGCTTTGATCGCGACGGAGATCACCGGCGTCGGCACGAACATCGAGGTCATCGCCAGGTTGACGGTGCCGTCGGTGAACGTGTCGCCCGAGTTGCAGTCGACGCCGAAGATCGCGCAGATGTCTCCCGCGCCGGCGTTCGTGATCTCTTCCTTGTCGTCGGAGTGCATCCGGACGAGCCGGCCGACCTTGACCTTCTTGTAGTTGCGCGAGTTGACGACGAAGTCGTCCTTGTTGATCTGGCCCTGGTAGATCCGGACGTACGTCAGCTGGCCGTAGCGACCATCCTCGAGCTTGAACGCGAGCATGACGAGCGGCTTGGTCGGATCCGAATCGAGGATGACCGGCGCCTCTTCCTTGCCGAGATCGAGCGCGACGTTCTCGACATCGCGCGGGTCGGGCAAGTAGTTGCAGACGCCGTCGAGCAGCAGCTGGACGCCCTTGTTGCCGAGCGCCGAGCCGAGCATGACCGGCGTGCACTTGAGCGCGATCGTCGAATCGCGCAGGCACTTGCGGAGCAAGTCCGGCGTGACCTTGTCTTCGAGGATCGCCTCGGCGAGCTCGTCGTTGACGAGCGACAGGTTGTCGAGCATCTCGTCGCGCAGCTTCTGCGCCTGGTCGGCGAGGTCGGCCTGGATCGGGCCGCGCTCGATTGTCTCGCCGTTGTCGCCGTAGAACTTGAACGACTGCATCTCGATCAGATCGACGACGCCTTCGAGCTTGTCCTCGAGGCCGATCGGCATCTGGATCATCACCGGGTGCAGCTTGAGCTTGTCGCGCAGCTGGTCGCGGACGCGGAACGGGTTCGCGCCGGTGCGGTCGAGCTTGTTGACGAACGCGATGCGCGGCACCTTGTAGCGGCGCATCTGGCGATCGACCGTGTAGCTCTGCGATTGCACGCCGGCGACGCCGCACAGCACCATGATCGCGCCGTCGAGCACGCGCAGCGAGCGCTCGACCTCGATCGTGAAGTCGACGTGGCCGGGGGTGTCGATGATGTTGATGTGGTGCTGCGCCTTGATCGGGCTGCCGGGCACGCCCATCACGCCCTTGGCCTTCTCGCCCGGGGGCCACTGGCAGAACGTCGCGGCCGATTGGATCGTGATGCCGCGCTCGCGCTCGAGCTCCATCGAGTCCATCTTCGCGCCGACACCGTCCTTGCCCTTGACCTCGTGGATCGCGTGGATCCGCGCGGTGTAATAGAGGATTCGCTCGGTCAGCGTGGTCTTGCCACTATCGATGTGAGCCGAGATTCCGATGTTGCGGACTTTGGACAGGTCGGTAAGCACGAGACGTCTCCTAAAACCGGCTTCGAAAAAGCCGAAAAAGCGGATGGTGACTACCGTGTAAGCTCTCAAGAAGCAAGCGAAACCCGGCGATTTGGGGAGTGTCATACCTCGGCGCCTCGGTGGCGACGATTGTCCCCGCATCCATGTCATAGCATTTCAAGCGGTTGGGCGAGCGGCCCTGCTAGCCTTGCGGAGGTGGACTGTCTCGATGACAACGCGGCGAGCGAGTTCGTCTCGGGCGCGTCGACCGGGCCGCGGCTCCACCGGATCGAGACGCACCTAGCCGGTTGTCGCGACTGCCGGGCGCTGGTCGCGACGCTCGCCGTGGTCGGCGACCACGACAGCAACGTCGATACCCGCAAGCGCGAGCGCGAGGCCGGCTCGCAAGCGGGCAGGCGCCCGGTGCGGACGCATCACGATCGGCGATCGCGTCGGTCGTTACCTCGTGCTGTCGACGCTCGGCACCGGAGGGATGGGCGTGGTCTACGCGGCCTACGATCCGCAGCTCGACCGCAAGGTCGCGTTGAAGCTGTTGCGCGGCAACCTCGGCGTCACGACCGCCGAAGCGCGCACGCGGTTGAAGCGCGAGGCACAGGCGATCGCCCAGCTCTCGCATCCGAACGTCGTCGCGGTCTACGACGTCGGTACGACCGACGATGGCGATGTCTACGTCGCGATGGAGTTCGTGGAAGGCGACACGCTGACCACATGGCTCAAGAAATGGCCGCGGACGTGGCGCGAGATCCTCGATGTCTATCTCCAGGCCGGCCGCGGGTTGTACGCCGCGCACTCGGTCGGCCTCTTGCACCGCGACTTCAAGCCCGACAACGTGCTGGTCGGCGGCGACGGTCGCGTTCGCGTCACCGACTTCGGGCTCGCACGCTCGGTGCTCGGGCCCGACCAGATCGAGAGTCGCACGACGCCGCCGCTCGGCAGCGCGCTGCACGACGAGCTCACCGCGACCGGCACCGTGCTCGGGACGCCGCGCTACATGCCGCCCGAGCAGCTCACCGGCCCGGACATCGACTCGCGCAGCGATCAATTCAGCTTCTGTGTCGCGCTCTACGAGTCGCTGTACGGCACGCATCCGCTCGGCGGCGGGACCGCGGTCGCGATGCTCGAGACCGGTGCGCGGGCGATACCGCCGCCCGAGGCCGCGAAGGTGCCACCGACGATCGGACGCGCGGTGTTGCGCGGGCTCGAGAAGGACCGCGCGAAGCGCTTCCCGACGATGGCGGCGCTACTCGCCGAGCTCACGCCTTCACCCGCGCGGAGGCCGGCGCGGCTCGCGATGTTCATCGCGCTCGTCGTCGTGATCGCCGGTGGCGCGACCGCGGCGGCGCTGATCCGACCGCAATCGGGCGCGATGACGACCGCGCTCGCGAACGAGGACAGCACGGTCAAAGATCTCGTCGACCGGATCAACAAGCTCGAGCGGCAACGCAAGGACCTGCGCGACGAGCTGATCGCGCTCAAGGCGAGCGCGGGGCTGTCGACGCAACAGGTCGAGGATCTGCGAGCGCAGCTCGAGCAGAAGGACGGCCAGATCACCCAGCTCGAGGTCGAGCTGACGCACATCAAGGAGAATCAGGTCGTCGATCGCCCGGCGCGGCGCCCCCCCGAATCGACGCTGGTCACGACCGCGCTCGGGCAGGCGCAGCACGATGTCGAAGGCTGCTTCGACGAGTGGGCCGATCGCGCGGGCTACGATCCGGTCGCCGACAAGAGCATCGCGCCGCCGGTCGAAGGCGAGCTCGAGATCAACCTCGAGGTCAGCCCGGAGGGGCTCGGCAGCTCGCCGCACGCTTCGGGCATGCCCGACGACCAACTGCGCGAGTGCGCCGAGCAAGCGGTCGCGCGCGTCCATTACCCGGCGTCACCCGAGATCCGCCAGATCGAGGTCGACGTGGCATGGGCTGGCACGAACGGCTTGGTCGCGATGTCAGCGCGGATCGTCGGCCATCGAGACGCCTCCTCGCGTACGATCGATCTACGCTGAAACCGGAACGTGTGACCGATCCCGCTGACGGTGCCGCCGCCTTGAAGTATCCCGTAGCTATGTCGCGAGTCCTCGCCGCCGCCGCCGCACTGGTCGTGGCGGTTGCCGGTCGCGCGATCGCCTCACCGAAGAACGCGGCGTCCGAGATCGTACCCGGATCGGCGCCGTTCGGCGTCGTGCGCATCGATCCGCCAGCGACCGCGGACACCGTGTCGCCGTACATCTATCTCAACCGGTGCACCGGCGGCTGCACGGTCACCGGGACCGGCGGCGGCGGCGGGAACGACGCGACCGCACAGCCGATCTTGTCGAGCATCCCGGCGACCGGCACGTACACCGTCGGCGAGTATGCCGCGGCGACTGGCCAGTGCTCGATGACCACGTCGATGGCGTGCACCGGGGTCGGTCAATGCCCGGGCACCGAGACGTGCGTGCAGACCGGCGCGGTCGCCGATGCCGAGTGGGCGCAGGTCGTCCAGTGCGTCAAGGAGGTGTACTCGCCGTTCGCGGTGACCGTCACCGATCAACGGCCAACGGTCTCGTCGTTCACCGAGGCGATCGTTGCGGGGCAGCCCGGAGACGTCGGCCTCGATACCGACTTTCTCGGCGTGGCACCGTCGGCGTGCGTCGCGCACAACAACCTGCCGGTGTTCGCGTTCGCGAACCACCACCCGGCAATGGACCGCGTCAACAACATCTGCTGGACCGCGGCGCAGGAGACCGCGCACGCCTTCGGGCTCGACCACGAATACAGCTTCGTCAGCGCGTATCCGGAGAATCAGAACTCGGCGTGCATGGATCCGATGACCTATCGCGTCGATTGCGGCGGCGAGAAGTTCTTCCGCAACGCGCTCGCGAACGACGGCCGCTACTCGACGACCGACTACAGCTGCTCGTTCTCGCAACAGAACTCGCATCAACAGCTGCTCGACGTGCTCGGCGCGGGCACGCCGATCACGGCGCCGCCGACCGTCGCGATCACCTATCCGACCACCGACGCGGTGCCGCATGAAGTCGTATCGACCGCGAGCGCTCAGCGCGGCATCTTCGCGGTGGAGCTGTGGCTCAACGGGTTCCGCTGGAACTCGGTGCCGGGCGGGCCCTTCGGTCCCGAAGGGCAGACCTCGGAGTCGTATACGAATCCATGGCCGAACGGCGTCCCGAACGGCTACGTCGACATCGTCACGAAGGCCTACGATGACATCGGCGTCGAGACCGACTCGGCGATGATCACGGTGCTGCAAGGAGCGCCGTGTCAAGATGCCTCGACCGACTGCGCTACGGGGCAGATGTGCGCGAACGGGCGTTGCTTCTGGAACCCGCCGACCGGCGAGCTCGGCGACGGGTGCACGTATCCGCAGGAGTGCGTCAGCGACGTTTGTCAGGGCGCCACCGGGGATGAGAAGTGCACGACGCAGTGCGACCCGACGAAGGACAACGTCTGTCCGACCGGCTACGAATGTATCGCAGCGAGCGCGACGGTCGGCTTCTGCTTCGTCGGAACCCCGGGCGGATGCTGTAGTGCAGCGCACGGTGGTGATGGCTGGGTACCCGCGGGCTTCGCGATCGCGATGTTCGGACTCGTCGGCCGACGCCGTCGTCGTCGCGAGACGTGACAAATCCTGCTGACCGAGCGGCACCACTTGTAGTATCTCGCAGCTATGTCGCGTTCGTTCACGTGGATCATCGCGGCCGCGCTCGCGGTCGGCAGCACCGCCGCAGCCGCTCCGTACTATTCGATCAGCCCGGGCCCGCGCGCGGTGCAGCTCATTCCGCCGCCGGCGACGCCCGCCGAGGTGTCGCCGTTCATCTACCTGAACCGCTGCACCGGCGGCTGCACGATCACCGGCAGCCTGACCGACAACAGCGCTCGCGACAACATCTCGAGCATCCCCGGTGCGACCGGCACGTTCACGCTCGGCGAGTACGCCACCGCGAACGGCCAGTGCTCGGTGACGACGACCACGGCGTGCAACGGGACGCCCGGCCAATGCCCCGATACCGAGACCTGCGTGCAGACCGGCGCGGTCGCCGATGCCGAGTGGGCGCAGCTCGTGAAGTGCGTGCAAGAGGTCTACTCGCCGTTCGCGGTCACGGTCAGTGACTCGAAGCCGCCGGGCGGCCAGACGTATACCGAGGCGCTCGTCGCCGGGGTTCCGAGCGACGTCGGCTTGCCGGACAGCATCCTCGGCGTCTCGCCGTCGGCTTGCCAGCCGGTCGACAACCTGCCGGTGTACGCGTTCGCGAACCATCACGGCGACGTCGATCGGGTCAACAACATCTGCTGGACCGCGGCCCAAGAGACCGCGCACGCGTTCGGCCTCGACCACGAGTACAGCTTCATCAGCGCGTATCCGGCAAACGACAACTCGGCGTGCATGGATCCGATGACCTACCGCGTCGATTGCGGCGGCGAGAAGTTCTTCCGCAACGCGGTCGCGAACGACGGCCGCTATTCGACGACGGACTACAGCTGCTCGTTCGCGCAACAGGACTCGCACACCCAGCTGCTCAACGTGCTCGGCCCGGGCACGCCGATCACCGCGCCGCCGACCGTGGCGGTGACGTTCCCGGCCGCGGGCCTGGCGAGCGCGCCGGCTGAAGTCGTCGCGACCGCCGCTGCGCAGCGCGGGGTGTTCAACGTCGACCTCTACCTCAACGGCTTCAAGTGGGGCACCGTCCCCGGCGCGGCGTTCGGCAACGAAGGTCAGCCCCAGAGCCAGTACACGATGATGTGGCCCTCGGGCGTGCCGAACGGCGTCATCGACATCGTCGCGAAGGCGTACGACGACCTCGGGACCGAGACCGACTCGGCGCCGGTGACGATCACCGTCGGCCAGCCGTGCCAGGACGCGGCGACCGACTGCGCGCTCGGCCAGACCTGCTCGACCGGCCGGTGCTCGTGGCCGCCGCCGAGCGGTCAGCTCGGCGACTCGTGCACGTATCCGCAGTTCTGCACGAGCCTCGAGTGCGAAGGCCCGGCGGGCGCGCAGACCTGCACGACCGATTGCGATCCGCGCGTGATGGACGGCTGCGAGACCGGCTACGACTGCGTCGCTGCGAGCGACACCGCCGGCTTCTGCTTGAAGTCGGACGGCGGCGGCGGCGGTTGCTGCAGCGCCGCGCACGGCGGCGGCAACGGCGACCTGTGGGTCCCGGGCGGCCTCGGGCTGCTCGTGCTCGGCCTCGTGTTCCGCAAGCGCAAGTAGCGCAAGCCGGCGCGATCCCGGAGTACGATACGGCGATGATCCGCAGCTCTCTCGCCGGTGCCGCCCTCGCGGTCGCGCTGCTCGCCAAGCCGGTGATCGCCGATACGACGCCGGGCACCGCGATCGCCCAGCTCATGGTGCTCGAGCCCGGCGATTCCAGCTATCGGCTGTTCCACGGCGCGGTGTGGCTCGACGCCGACAAGGCGAGCTGGAATTACCGCTGGGGCGGCGCGCAGTGCAAGGGCCGCGAGGTGTCCGACAACAGCGTGCAGCTGTTGTTCGCCGCGTTTCGCAACGGCGATAACGTGAGCTTCGAGTACGTCGTGACCGACTACAAGGGCAAGCAGTACCGCTGCCTCACCGGCTTCACGATCTCGAAGGCCTAGGTCTTCGGGCCGGGCTTGATCTGGTTCGGGCCGATCAGATCGTGCGCCGCCTTCGCGCACTTCGCGATCAGATCGTTGTCGACGTTGCTCGGACCGCCGCCCGCTTGCAGGATGCACTTGGTATCGTCGTCGAACATCTTGAAGTTCTTGACGTCGTCGACGCCGGTCGCGACGATCTGGATGCACGCCGGGAAGCCCATCGACTCGTCGAGGTGGAGCGTCTTGTCGGCCTTGCACTTCTCGCGGAACCTGTCGGCGTCTTCGAGCGTCCAGCAGTACGCCGAGATCCGGCAGATCTCGTCGCCGTTCATCACGCCGAGCCGGCCGACCGTCTTGAGCTGAGCTTGCTGCTCCGCTTCGGTCGGGCGCTTGCCGCCGCGCATGATCGAGCACGAACCGGCTGCGTCGGGCTCGGTCTTCGACTCGACGATCGTGACCGGGTCCTTCTCGCCGAGCGCTTGCTGGACCAGCGTGGGGTCGAGCAGCGTGGTGCACGGCACGTGACCGTGACCCGGCACCGGCGGCGACACCGCCTTCGCGGCGGTCGTGTCGGTCGCCGCGGCCTTCTGCTCTTTCTCCGCGAGCTTTCGAGACTCCTCGATCGCCGCCTGGTCGTTGCCGCACGCGCCGACAACAAGGGCGACGACGAGGCTCATCATGACAATACGCGAGCGCATCACGGCGCGAACGCTAACACGACTCGGCGGTCCGTCACCGCGTATACTGCCGCGACTCCAACCCGACCCCTTAGCTCAGTTGGATTAGAGCAAAGCTCTTCTAAAGCTTAGGCCGCTGGTTCGAACCCAGCAGGGGTCGCCCCGTGTCTATACTGCCGCCATGCGCAGCACGTGGTTAGCTTGCACACTGGTCACGCTCACGGCGTGTCCGAGCATCAAGACCGATCCGGGCGAGGGCTCCGACCTGCCGGCGCTCGACGGACCGACCGTCGAGTTCGATCCGGCGAACGCGGTGATCCCGTTCCCGAACAACCTCGTCCTCGATCCGACGACGCACAAGGTCGCCCTTCCGGCGCAGGCGTGCGAGACGCCGGTCCAGACCGCGCTGCGGATGGGCACGCTCAACCAGCTCGACGGGTTCGGCACGTTCGAGGCCGGAGTACAGGTCACGTTCGCGAACGTCCCCGGTGCGAACGCCGAGCCCGATATGGCGACGTTCGCGAACCACATCGTGTTCTACAAGATCGCGACCGGCGCGACCGCCGAGAACCCGGCCGGCGCGACCCAGGTGCCGTTCGTCGCGCAGAAGGCGACGACGTTGCGGTTCTCGGCGACCGACTGCACGACGCCCGCGACGATCGACGCGGTCAATATCATCCCGATGGTGCCGCTCGACGAGCAGAGCACGTACGTCGTCGCGCTGCTCGACGGGGTCGCGACGACCGACGCGGTGCCGTACCTACCGTCGTCGACCTGGGCGCTGATCCGCCAGGCGGTCGACCCGGTCACGGTCCAGGACGGGACGGTGATCGCCGAGCAGACGCCGCTCGATCCGAGCGACCCGGCTCAGCTCGCTCAGCTGATCGCGCTCGACGGCGTGTGGCAGCTCCACGCGCCGGCGCTGCAGTTCCTCGATCAGACCGGCGCCGTCACCGATCGTTCGCAGCTGCTCGTCGCCGCGACGTTCACGACCCAGACCACGACCGACCCGCTCGACCCGGGCGTCACCGGAAGTCTCGCCGCGGGCACGTCGGCGGCGCCGCCGTTGTTTCCACAGTCGGTCACCGGGGCCGCGACCGCTCCGCAGTTCATCCAGGCGGTGCTCGGCCAGCTCGGCGTCGCGGATCCGGCGACGTTCTGCGCGCAGATCGGGTGCGCGAACGTCGGCCAGGTCATGGGCGCAGGGATCGCATCGACGAACTACCAGGTGCTCGGCGCGAATCCACTCACCGGCGCCGCCGACGTGCCCGGTCAGTGGAGCGATCCGCTCAAGCCGTCGACCCAGGGCGCGACGATCTTGCAGACGTTGATCTTCGTCCCGAAAGGCACCGCGCCCGCCGGTGGCTGGCCCACCGTGGTGTTTGGCCACGGCCTCGGCTCGCAGAAAGAGAGCTTGTTCGTGTTCGCGCCGCAGCTCGCGACCCAAGGGTTCGCGTCGGTCGCGATCGACTTCGTCGACTCCGGTAGTCGCGCGGTGCGGATCACGAACGACCCGACGATCGGCTGCGCCGCGTCGTGCGCGATCGCGACGACGACCGCCTGCACGAGCGACGCAGACTGCACCGGCACCGGCGACTCGTGCGCGCCGTCGTACGCCCAGGCGATCCAGTGTTTCCAGCCGTTCCTGTCGACCGACCTCGGCGCCACGCGCGACACGATTCGCCAGACCGTGCTCGATCTTCAGCGGGTCGCAAAAGCGATCGGGTCGTGCGGGGCGACCGGGTGTAACGGCACCGACGGCAGCTCGCTCCAGGTCGATCCCGCACACATCGTGTACGCCGGCATCTCGCTCGGCGGGATCATCGGCTCGACGACGAACGCGGTCGATCCGATCTTCCAGTCGGCGGTGCTCAACGTGTCCGGCATGGGCCTGCTCGATATCCTCGAGAACACCCAGACCGAGGAGATCAGCTGCTCGCTCGTCGACGCGCTGATCGACGCCGGCATCCTCGTCGGCGACAAGTTCGATCCGGTCGCCGGCACCGGCCTGTGCACGTCGATGGCGTGGGAACAGCAGCCCGGCTATCAACAGTTCCGCTCGATCGCGCGCTGGGTGCTCGATCCCGCCGACGGCGCGAACTACGCGTCGAAGCTCGCGCTCAAGCGGTTCTTGCTGATGGAGGTCGTCGGCGACATGGTCGTGCCGAACATCGCGACCGACGACGAAGGCGCGCTCACTGGCCTGACGCCGGCGGTCGCCGACGCGTGTGGAAACATCCCGTGCGCACCGTCGCTGGCGATCACGACCGACCCGCTGGCCACGAAGTGGGTGCGCTATCCGACGCTGCCTCCTGATGGCGCCAGCGGCTTCCCCGGCAACACGTTCGTGCACGCATCGCTGCTCCAACCTGCCAACGGCGCCGCCGACGGCTTCCTCGGCACCGTGCGCGTCCAGACCGACGCGATCACCTTCCTCGTCGCCAACCACTGAGCCAGGACGACCATGCGCAAGCTAACTCTCCTCACGTCGTTCACGCTCTGCGGTCTCGCCACGACCGCGCTGGCCAACGGCTTCAACCTCAACGAGTTCGACGGCAAGGCGACCGGTCGCGGTGACGCCGAAGCGGCGACCGACACCGACGCCTCGTCGATCTACTTCAACGTCGGTGGGCTCGCGGTCGATTCCGGCACCCAGGTCATGATCGGCGGCTCGCTGATCGCGCCGAGCGCGTCGTTCACCGACGCGACGACCGGCACGAAGACCGACTCGACCACGAGCCCCCAAGTCATCCCGGGCATCTTCGTCAGCTCGAAGCTGACCAAGCTCGTCGCGGTGGGCCTCGGGTTCTACACGCCGTTCGGGCTCGCGCTCTCCTGGCCGGCCGGCGCCGAAACCAACGACGTCGTCAGCAGCGAATCGCTGCGCTCGTACTTCATCACGCCGTCGGTCGGCCTCGATCTCGACAGCTACGTGCCGGGCTTGAGCGTCGGCGCGGGCGTCGATCTCGTACCGGCGACCGTCGAGCTCCATCAGGACATCGATTTCGGCACCGATCGCGGCAACGCGAGCCTCGGCGGTACCGCGTTCGGCGTCGGCGCGCGAGTCGGCGCGATGTATCGCCCGGCGAAGCTGCACCAGCTCTCGATCGGCGCGATGTGGCGGAGCGAGGTCAAAGAAGACTTCACCGGCACCGGCGACTTCAACGCGCCGCCGCCATATCGCGCGACGTTGCCCCCGGACGGCGACATCAAGACCTCGGTCACGCTGCCGCAGTCGGTGACGTTCGGCGCGGACTATGCGCCGACGCCGGCGTTCGATGTCGAAGCCGATCTCGTGTGGATGGGGTGGTCGACGTTCAAGTCGCTCGACATCATGATGCCGACCCCGACCGGCGACATGACGATCTCGTCATCGCCGGAGAACTACAAGGACACGTTGACCGTGCGCGCCGGCGCCGAATACAAGTTCGCGAAGCAGGGCGCCGCGGTGCGCGCCGGGTTCATCTACGATCCGACGCCGGTCCCGGCGAGCACGCTCACCGTCCAGCTTCCCGACGTCGATCGCTACGATGTCACGGTCGGCGGCAGCATGCGGGTGTCGAGCTACGACATCCACCTCGGCTTGCTCTGGGTGCTGCCGACGAAGCGCACGACCGGCGCCGATCTCGACATGCCCGAGTACAAAGGCACGTTCGACATCCAAGCGTTCGTCGCGTCGCTGTCGCTCGCCGGTCGGTTCGGTCAGTAGCGGGGATCCCGTCATGGCGAAGGCGAGAGGCGAGGTGCTGCACGTCGCCGGTCGCGACGTGACGGTGTCGAACCCCGACAAGCTGTACTTTCCGAAGGCGGGTATCACGAAGCTACAGCTCGTCCGCTACTACCTCGCGGTCCAAGACGGTGCGCTGCGCGGCGTCGCGCGCCGGCCGATGATCTTGAAGCGCTATGTCAACGGCGTCGAGGCCGAGCCGTTCTATCAGAAGCGCGCGCCCGACAAGCGGCCGGACTGGCTGCACACCGCGACGTTCACGTTTCCCTCGGGCCGCACCGCGGTCGAGCTCGTGGTCGACGACGCCGCCGCGTTGGTCTACGTCGTCAACCTCGGCTGCGTCGATCTCAACCCGCACGCGGTGCGCGCCGAAGACATGGATCGGCCCGACGAGTTTCGCATCGACCTCGATCCGGTGCCCGGCGTCGGCTGGAAACAGATCGTCGAGGTCGCGCGGGTCGCGAACAGCGTGCTCGACGATCACGGCCTCGTCGGTTGGCCGAAGACCAGCGGTTCGCGCGGCGTGCACATCTGGGCGCGGATCGTGCCCGAGTGGCCGTTCACCGAGGTGCGCCGCGCCGCGCTCGCGTTCGCGCGCGAGGTCGAAGCGCGTGCTCCCGAGATCGCGACAAGTCTGTGGTGGAAGGAGCAACGTCACGGCGTGTTCCTCGACTACAACCAGAACGCGCGCGACCGCACGACGTGCAGCGCATACTCGGTGCGCCCGACGCCCGACGCGCGCGTGTCGATGCCGCTGTCGTGGCCCGACTTCTTCGACTGCGATCCCGCCGCGTTCACGCTCCGCACCGTGCCCGCGATGTTCGCAGCACATGGCGACGCGCATGCCGAGATCGATCACCACGTCGGCCGGCTCGATGCGCTGCTCGCGCTCGCCGACCGCCAGGGCATGGGGGACGCGCCGCTGCCGCCGCACTACGCGAAGGGGGCCGACGAGCCGCCTCGCGTCGCGCCATCTCGCGCGCGTAAGCCGCTCCCCGTGATCACGATCGCACGAGCGAAGCTCAAGGTCGATGCGCTCGCGGGCCTCGAGCGCTGGAAGGCGCGCCATCCCGCGATCGCGGCGCAGCTCCACGCGGCCGACGTGCTCGTCGATACGAACCGCGGGCGCGCGACCGCGTGGTACCGCGTGCGGATCAACCTGCAGCACGTCCCGGCCTCCGAGCATCCGCCCGCGGAGCCACCCGATCCCGACTACGACCCGAAGTCGGAGTACGGACTGTGAGGCGCTCTCCACGTATGCCAGCTTCGGCACGCGTCGCTCCGCGTATCGCGCCGCCGCGCGATCGATCCGGCTACTGATTCGCGGGCGGATCGAAGGAACCGTTAACCGCGCCGGCGGTGAACACGAGGATCGCGCCACCTCCGCCACCGCCACCACCGCCCCCACCGATCGGCCCGTTGCTGATGCCACCGCCCGGGCCGCCGGGGAACGCTTCGATCTGCATCGCATAGCCATCGCCGCCGAAGCCGGCCGTCGCGTCGGCAGGCGTGCCGCCCTTGTCGCCGCTGCCCGTGGCGCCGCCGCCGTTTCCGCCGCCGCCGCCACCCCCGCCGCCGCCGAGCGCGCGCACCATGCCACCGGTGACGTCGATCGTCGGAGCGTCGAGCGCGACCATCCCGCCACTACCTCCGCCGTAGCCGCCTCCGTTGCCCACCGCGCCGCCGGCCCCGGGCGCGCCGTTCGCTTCGATCCCACCGGTAATGGTTATGGCCGAGGCCATGAGGTACACGGCTCCGCCGGCGTCGGTCGGCGGCAGGACGCCGAGGGCGCCGGTGCCGCCTTCGCAGCCTCCGTGCAACGACGCAAACGGCGGCGAGGTCGGGCGCATCGCGAGCGGGCCAGGGACCAGCGACTGCCCGCCGGCGCCACCCGAAACGTTCGAGTCGAGCGTACCGCCGGCGCCGCCGGCGCCGCCGCCGCCAGCGAGCATGAGCGTGGGACACGCCGTCCAATCGGCACCGGCGCCCCCACTATCTTCGGTACTCGACACGATAAGCGATCCGTACACGTTGATCTGCCCGGTCGCGACGAGCACGAGCGGCAGCGGCCCGCTGACCTCGACCGTACCTTGGATGTCGATGTTGGTCGCGATCAAGGCACAGACCGAGTTGTCGAGCGTTTCCCGGTCGCACATCGTGCTGGAGGTCGAGAACGGACCGTCGAGCGTGAGGTTCTTGCCGGGGTCGGACAGGCAGCGTCGGTAGAACCCCGAGACTGAAAGTCTGTCGAGGCCCGTGCCGTTCATCCCGACCGTGATGCAGCCGGTTGGACCGTCGAGCTCGGGTGGGCTGGCGTCGCCGTATGCGTCGGGCGGAGCGTCGACCACGTCGAACAAGCGCTGGCACCCCGCGAGCGCGATTACCACCATCGACGCGAACACCGATCGCACGCAGCGATCTTACCTCATCGCTTGGCGTCCACGCCGAAGATCGCGCGGACCTCGTACGCCGGTGTGACTTCTAGCTGATCGTAGCGGCACTCCGCCGGGGACTTGTCCGGCCGCCAGCGCTTGAAGTGGGTCGCGTGGCGGAACCGCGTGCCTTCGAGATGATCGTAGGACACCTCGGCCACCAAGCCGAGCTTGATCGGCTCCCACGACAGGTCTTTGCCGCGATTCCATCGGCTGGTCGCGCCGGGCAGGCGGCGATCGGTCTCGGCTCCTTGCCACTCCGCCCAGTCTCTCCACGGATGGCCGTCTTTCGCGCCGTCGCGCAGTGGCGCGAGCTGCTCGGCGAGTTGCGCCCGCACTTCCTGCTTGAACGCCGACGACACGCCGACGTGATGCAGCACGCCGGTACTGTCGTAGAGGCCGAGCAACAGCGAGCCGACGAGCGTGCCCTTGCCGCCCTTGTACCAGCGGAACCCGGCGACCACGCACTCGGCGGTGCGCTGGTGCTTGATCTTGGTCATCGCGCGCTTGCCCGGCAGGTACGCGAGCTCGAGCGGCTTCGCGATCACGCCATCGAGCCCGGCACCCTCGAAGCGTTGAAACCAGTCGGCCGCGACCGCGCGATCGCGCGTGACAGGCGTGACGTGGATCGGCGGCTGCGCACCCGCGAGCTCTCGCTCGAGCATCACCCGGCGATCGGCTTGCGGCAGCGCGCGCAGATCGGCGTCGCCGAGCGCGAGCAAGTCCCACGCGACGAACGACGCCGGGTGTTGCTCGGCGAGCATCTTGACGCGCGTCGCGGCGGGATGAATCCGCAGCAGCAGCGCTTCGAAGTCGAGCGCCTCGCCGTTCGCGATCACGATCTCGCCATCGAGCACGCAGCGCTCCGGCACGTTCGCGCGCAATGGCCCGGCGAGCTCGGGGAAGTAGCGGTCCAGCGGCTTGAGCTCGCGGCTCTGGATGAACAGCTCATCGCCGGAACGAAACACGATCGCGCGAAAGCCGTCCCACTTCGGCTCGTACTGCCAGGTCTCGCCTGCGGGGATCTCGCTCGCGGCCTTCGCGAGCATGGGCTCGAGCGGCGGTTGAAACGGTAGAGCGAGCTCGGCCACGCCGCACCGTAACCGACTACCTCGCCGGTTGCAGTACCCCGAGCGACGCGCCCTGCGGATCGATCAAGATCCCGAGCCGGCCGACCTCGGGCACGTCGTTACCCTCCATCATGATCTGGCTGCCGAGGCGCTTCGCCTTGGCGATCGCGTCGTCGGTGCTCGCGACCTGGACGTACGGCATCCAGTGCTGCGGGATGCCCGGCATCGGCGACTTCATCACGCCGGCGCGGCCTTTGCCGTCGGAGTTGAGGATGTGATAGTCGCCGTCCGGCATCGCCATCTTGTCCGACGTGAACCCGCCGATCGCCGAGTAGAACTTGATCATCGCCTCGGGGTTCGCGGTGTACAGCTCGTTCCAGCACCACGTGCCGGCGCGGCCCTTGTAGTCGCCGGTGCCCTGCGCCTGCGCCGGTTGCCATAGCGCGAACGTGCCGTCGAGCGGATCGGCGACGATCGCCATCGTGCCGACCTCGCCGAGCTTGAACGCGGCCTTGCGGATCTTGCCACCTGCCGCGGTGATCTTCGCGGACGTCGCGGTCGCGTCGGCGACTTGCAGATGCGGCAGCCAATGGCCGCCCGGGGGCGCACCTTGCGGCGTGGTCATGTAGCCGCCGATGGTCTCGCCGCCCGAGGCGATCATCGTGTACGAGCCACCCGGCATCGGCACGTCTTGGGTCGTCCAGTTGAACAGCTCGCCGAAAAAGCCCTGCGCCTTCTTCACGTCGGGCGCCACGTACTCGAACCACACGAACTTGCCGGTCGGGATCGTCATTGCTTCGTTCTCCTGTTGGTTACGGCCTACAGTCGAACGAGGTGCTCGCCGATCGACAGCGGGAGTGCGAATTTGTTTTCGGCGGCGCGGCGCGAAGTTACGAGCGGAGTGCGAGCGGGCCGCCTTCCGGCACGAACTCCATCGACACCGAGTTGAGGCAGTAGCGCTGGTGGGTCGGCGGCGGACCGTCGTCGAACACGTGGCCGAGATGGGCATCGCACCGCGCGCACCGGATCTCGACCCGGCGCATGCCATGGCTCGAGTCGACGATCGTCGCGACATGAGCGGGATCGTACGGCTGGAAGAAGCTGGGCCAGCCGGTGCCCGATTCGAACTTCGCGTTCGAGCTGAACAGCGGCAAGCCGCACAACCGACACGCGTACGTGCCGGGTTGCTTGTTGTCGAGCAACAGCCCGCAGAACGGCCGCTCGGTACCTTGATGCAGGATGACGTGGCGCTCCTCGGGCGTGAACGCCGCGGCGAGGGCGTTGACGCGGTCATCGGACAGCCGGGTCAGGTCGTAACCGGACTTGGAGGTGGTCATGGCCAATGCATACGTCAGAACCGGCGCCAGCGTTACCGCCGACCACATGTGTGCCCCGAGGCTGTGCCGAGGGTGTCCGGTGTCGCATGGCTGATCGCCGAGGTGTATCGTTGACGGACGTGGCGGATACGCCGGAACAGGGGGGGCCGCCGCGTGCGGGCTCGGCCAGCGGCATTGCGGCCGCGTCAGCCGAATCGCGAGCGGTAAGTCCGCACACACTGGACGGCGAAGGTGTTGATGCCGATCCGGAGCAGCTCGCGGTGGCGGAGCGCTACACGTCGACGCCGAAACCAGCGACGTCGCGACCTTCGCTGAAGCGGCGCGTGACCCGGCCGAGCTTCTTGATCGATCTGACCGCAGGCAGCCCGGTCGGCGAGTACGAAGTGCAATCGCAGATCGGCGAAGGCGCGATGGGCACGGTGTTCTACGCGGTCCATCCGCTGATCGGCAAGAAGGCCGCGATCAAGGTGTTGAAGCCCGAGTTGTGCGCGAACCAAGCGCAGATCGATCGGTTCGTGCAGGAGGCCCAGGCGGTCAACAAGATCGGCCACCCGAACATCGTCGACGTGTTCTCGTTTGGCGAGCTCGCCGACGGCCGCGTTTACATGGTGATGGAGTGGCTGCGCGGCGAGGACCTCAAGGCGCGGCTCGCCCATGGCCCGATGCCGGTCGCCGATGCATGCACGATCCTCGAGGGCATCTCGCGCGCGCTCGAGGCAGCGCATGCGCAAGACATCATCCATCGCGACCTCAAGCCCGATAACGTATTCCTGCATCAGGTCGAGAACGGACCGCAGATCGTCAAGCTGCTCGACTTCGGCATCGCGAAGCTCGTCCGCGTCACGCCCGGGACCGAGCGCACGCAGACCGGCAACATGCTCGGCACGCCGCGCTACATCGCGCCGGAGCAAGCGCGAGGCGTCAACGTCGATCCTCGCGCGGACATCTATTCGCTCGGCGTGATGGCGTTCGAGATGCTGGCAGGTCGAGCGCCGTTCGAAGGCGAGACCGCGATGGATCTCGTCGTCAAACACCTCAACGAGCCAGCGCCGAAGCTATCGGACTTCGCGCGGGTCCCGAAGGCGCTCGAAGCGTGCGTGATGAGCATGCTCGACAAGTCGGCTGACAAGCGGCCGACGCTCGCGCGCGTGCGTGCGGTGTTCGCCGATCCGTCGCAGCGTGGCACGCCCCTTCCGTTGCCAGCGCCGCGCAGGTTGCCGATCGCGGCTATCGCGGTGGTCGGGGCGATCGCGCTCGGTGGGCTGACATGGAAGCTCGTCGCTGGGGTGGAGCACGAGCAAACGACGGCGGGATCGGGATCGCCTCCGCCTGCGCCTGCGCCTGCGCCTACGCCTACGCCAGATCCGAGCCCCCCGAAGAAAGCGAACGTCGAGATCGACGTCTCGGGAGCGAAGGATGCGATCATCCTGATCGACGGCGTCGAGAAAGGGCGGGGCGAAGAGCTCAAAGCCGAGCTCGATCCCGGGCCGCACGACATCGAGGTCCGGGCGCCCGGGCGCGGGCAGATTCCCGCGCGCCACGTCGATCTCGCCCCGAACGAGACGAACACGTTATCATTCTCGTTCAGCGCGGCGACCGCACCGGTCCCTCACCCGACCGGCGGCCGGCCGGCGCACCGCGCGAAGCCCGATTCGCGAGCCGAGCCTGATGATGACGAGCTGCTCACGCCGCACAAGCACTGACCGGATCCGCGCGGTGCTGTTCGTCGTGGTCGCGCTCGTCGTCGCGCCGAGCGGGGTCTCGCGCGCCGACGGCACCGACACCGCGACGCAAGCCAAGGCCGGTGTGCTGTTCGAGAAGGGCCAAGCGCACTTCCAGGCCGGCGAATACCAGGCGGCGATCCAGCTGTTCCAGGACGCCTATGGGCTCGTCCACGATCCGGTCTACCTGTTCAACATCGCGCAGAGCTTCCGCAAGACGCTCGATTGCGTCGCGGCGTCCGACTACTACAACCGCTACCTCGCGCAGGCGAAGAACGGTGACGCGAAGACGGCGGCGAAGGTGCAAGGCTGGCTGCGCGAATTGCAGCCATGCGTCGAGCAGCGCCGGCAGGAGCGCGAGGCGGTCGAGCACGCCGCGCAGATCGAGCGCGAGGAGAAGGCGCGCGAACAAGCCGAGCGCCAGCGCCAACTCGCGGCAACGACTCACCCGATCACGCACGAGATCGATCGCGGTCGTGGCTGGCGGATCGGTGGGGTCGCCGCGGCGTCGGTTGGCGTGGTGGGCCTCGCGCTCGGCGTCACGTACTCGGTGATCGGCGGGAACAAGAAGACCGAAGCCGCGACCCAGCTCGCGATGACGCACGACCTGACCGATCCGACGTATGTCAGCCTCGACCAAGACGGCCGCGACGCGAACACGCTAGCGACCGTCGGCTACATCGCCGGTGGAGTGCTCGCGCTCGGCGGCGTGGCGATGTACATCTACGGCCGGATCGACGTCGAGCGCGTCGTGATCACGCCGGCGCCGGGCGGTGCGGCGGTCGGCATCACCGGCTCGTTCTGAGTGATGCTGGATCTCGCACCACTCGTCGCGGAGCTCGTGACCGTGCACGGCGTCCACACGGTCATCTTGTATGGCTCGTATGCGCGCGGCGATGCGACGGCGGCGGCCGATGCGACGATCGAGGCGATCGCGGCGTTGGTCGAGCAGGTCACAGCGGCGCGATGAACAGCGAATCGGTCGGCTCGGAGATCGCGAGATCTTTGATCGTCGTCGTGACCGTGGGATCGCCGAGATCTTTTAGGGTGGTCGCGAACTTCATGCCGTCGACGACGGTCCAGCCATCGAGCGCATAGCCGGTGCGTTGCGCCGCACCCGGCTTCACGATCTCGACGCGCGAGATCAAGCTGGTCGCGCGGGCGACGAACACGTGGAGCTCGTCGGTGCGCATCGGATCGCCGAACGTCACCGCGAGCTCGTCGTCGTCGCCGGCCGGCCCGACGTACGCGAGCTTCGTGCCGGGCTCCAGCATGAGGAACGGCAGGGTCAACAGCGCGGTGTCGGTCTCGAACGCGGCTTTCGCGACCGCGATCGCGTGGGCGCGGCTGTCCGCGTCGAGGTTCATGTGATGCTCGCCGTGCTGCATGTAGCCCATCGCATGGCTGCCGTAGAGGTCGTAGCCGACGACGACATCGCCGCCCGGCTGCATGAGCCTGCCGTAGTGGCGCGCGTTGACGCGATCCCAGGCTTCTTCGCCATCGCGCGCGACCTTGTCGTTCTGCATGACCGTCTCGTGCCAGCGCAGCTGCTTCGCGTGATCCCAGTTCGGCCCACCGGCGGCGGCGAACGCTTTGTCGGCGATCGCGAGCGCCTTCGGATC
This sequence comes from uncultured delta proteobacterium, assembly GCA_963848295.1. Taxonomy (GTDB): domain Bacteria; phylum Myxococcota_A; class Polyangia; order Haliangiales; family Haliangiaceae; genus JABFXX01. The sequence goes on from CAWKDB010000010.1 coordinate 4,656,071, forward strand.
GGCGGCGGCGCGATCGAACGTCGCGGGGGCGCCGGGATAGCGAGCCGGGGTCGAGCTCGACGGGGCGCACGCGGTGATCGCGATGACGAGGCTGAGCAGTGTCGGTTTCATCACGCGTGTCGTGACCTGCCAGCGCGGCCCGCGGTTGCCTGTTGCCATCGGCTGTTACTCACGAGGCGCGATGAGAGCGGCGATGGTCGCAGTAGCGGGCTAGTCCACGCCGTACTTCTTGAGCCGGTCGTAGAGCGTGCGCTCGCCGATGTCGAGCAGCTCGGCCGCCTTGCGGCGGTTGCCGCCGACGACCTCGAGCGCATGGAGCACCGCCTCGCGCTCCAGCTCGGCGAGCGGCCGCACCGCGCCATCGGTCCGCGGCGCGCCACCGGCCGCAGCCGGCGCGGCGTCTTCGAGCCACAGGTGCTCGGCGTCGATCGTGTCGCCGTCGGCGAGGATCGCGGCGCGCTCGAGCGCGTTCGCGAGCTCGCGCACGTTGCCGCGCCACGCGGCAGCCGAGATTCGCTTTTCGGCGGCGGGCGATAGCTTCGGCACGCTGCGCTTGAGATCTGCGGCGATGCGCTGGAGCAATGCCTTCGCGATCGGCAGCACGTCGCCGCGCCGCTCGCGCAGCGCCGGCAGCTTGATCGGGAACACCGCGAGCCGGTGATAGAGATCCTCGCGAAACGCGCCGCGATCGATCATCACGCGCAGGTCGCGGTTCGTCGCGGCGATCCAGCGCACGTCGGCTTCGAGCGTGCGACTGCCGCCGACGCGCTCGAACCGGCGCTCTTGCAGCACGCGCAACAGCTTCGCTTGGAGCTCGGGCTTGAGCTCGCCGACCTCGTCGAGGAAGAACGTGCCACCCTCGGCGAGCTCGAGCCGGCCGCGCTTGCGCTCGGTCGCGCCGGTGAACGCGCCCTTCTCGTGACCGAACAGCTCGCTCTCGAGCAGCGTCTCGGACAGCGCGGCGCAGTTGATCGCCATGAACGGCTTCGTCGCGCGCGGGCTCTTCGCGTGGATCGCGTGCGCGGCGACCTCCTTGCCGGTGCCGCTCTCGCCAAGCAGCAGCACGGTCGCTGCGGTGCGCGCGACCTTGTCGATCGCTTCGACGACCGGCGCCATCGCGGGATCGCCGTAGGTCAACGGCGGCCCGACCGGCACGGTGCGGCGCTCGGCGCTGTCGGCGCGGTCGCGCAGGCCGCGATGCTCGGCGGCGCGCTGCACGAGCAAGCGCAGCTCGTCGGGTCCGGACAGCGGTTTCTGGAGGTACTCGAACGCGCCGAGCTTCATCGCCTCGACTGCGGTGTCGACCGTGCCGTGCGCGGTCATCACGACGATCTCGATCTCCGGCTGCTCGGCGCGCACCTTGCGCAACAGCGCCATGCCGTCCATCCCCGGCATCTTCAGATCGGTGATCAGCACGTCGAACCCGCGCTCGTCGAGCAGCTTCGCGGCTTGTTTGCCGTCGGGCGCCGCGACGACCGAATGGTCGTCGAGCGCGAGCGCGTCGGTGATGAACTCGCGCAGCCCGGGCTCGTCGTCGGCAACAAGGATGCGGGCCATGGCTTCGTTTACCTCGGAATCTCGACGCGAAACACCGCGCCGCCTGCCGGATCGACCGACACGCCGATCGTTCCGCCGTGGAGCAGCACGATCCGGCGCGCGACCGACAGGCCCAAGCCCGTGCCGTGCGTCTTGTTCGTGTAGAACGGCTCGAAGATCTTGTCGCGATCGGCCTCGGGCACGCCGGGGCCGCGATCGGCGACCGCGACGACCAGCCGGCCGCGCTCGACCGTCGCGCACGCGCGCACCGGCGGTCCGGCGTGGACCGCGTTCGAGATCAGATTCGACACGACCTGGTGCATGCGCTCGCGGTCGATCGGCCAGCGGATCGCGCCCGGCGGCGTCTCGATCGTCACGCCATCTTGCGCGCAGCTCGCGAGCAGCTCGCCGATGTCGGTGACCTCGCGCTTGATCTCGCCGTGCTTCGCGAACGACAGTAGATCTTGGGTCAGCCGCTCGAGCCGTTGCGCCTCGTCGACGACGCGCTCGGCTTTGGCCCTCGGCTTCTCGCCTTCCGGCAACATCGACACCAGCAACTGAGCGTTGCCTTTGAGCGAGGCGAGTGGGTTCTTGATCTCGTGCGCGAGCACCGCCGACATCTCGCCGAGGCTCGCGAGCCGGCGCTCGCGTTCGCGCGCGTTGTCTTCGGCGCGGCGGTTCAACTCGCGGCGCACCATCGCGATCGCGACGCCGAGCAGGGTGAGCGCGGCGAGCGTCCCGATCTCGAGGTTGCGCGTCGCCGCGGTGCGCACCGCTTCCGCCTCGACCGGCTCGATCTCCATCACGACCCACAGCGCGTGGCCACCTTCACCCCACGCGCGGCGGAACGGCAAGCGCACCTCGACTCGCACCCGGTTGTCGACGAGCGCGACGTGCCGTGTCGGGCCGGTGCTGCCATGGCCGTGGAGCGACGGATCGAGCTCGCTGCCGAGCGCCTTGCCGGCTTCGTCCTCGATCCGGCCATGCTCGAGCGACGCGACGTAGCGCAGACCCTCGGCGGCATGGTCGCGGAGGATCGCCGCGAGATCGTCGGCGGTGGGCGGGTGACCGACGTCCGCGAGATCGGCGCGCACGCTCTGTTCGACCGCGAGCGCCTGTCCGGACTGTACCGCGGACGACGCCTCGACGACGGTCGACCGCGTCGACCACGCGGTCGCGAGCACCGCCGCGCCGATCAGCGCGAACGCGACCACGATCGACCAGCCGGCGAGCGCGGGGCTTCGCCTCATCGGCCGCCCTTCGCCCTGAGCGGACAGCCGTTCGATCGAAGGTCCTCAGGGCTCATCGCCGGCAGCATACGTCACGCCACGCTCTACAGCGCGGGCGCGGGACCGGCGCCACCTTGGCCTCGGTTGCCCCAGCCGCCGTGATGATGGCGATGACCGAACTTGCCCATGCGAGCTTGCGCGGCCTTGAACTCGGACAGGCTGATCTGGCCGTCCTTGTTCGTGTCCATCTTCTCGAAGCGCGCGGTCGCGCGCTCGTCGCGCATCACGGCCTTCTCGCTCGCATCGAGCTTGCCGTCCTTGTTCGTGTCGTACTTCGCGAGCATCTTCGCCTTGAAGTCGGCGCGCATGGCCGCGCGCTCCGACGCGTCGAGCTTGCCGTCGCCGTTGGCGTCGTATTTCTGGAGTAGCGCGGCCTTGTTCGGGCCGTCGGGACCGCCGCCGCCTTGAGCGGCGCAGATGGCGGCAGTGCCGCCGAGTAAAGAGGCCGAGAGAGCGAGAGCGATCTTCAACTTGGTCAGCATGGGTTTCTCCTTGGTTCGATCCAGACCGCACCGCCATTCGGCGGTGCTGCCGGCGCGGGCAAGCCCGGCGCCGTCGAGCTGACCTATCGCAACCGGCGTGCCGCGCCAAACCCGCGATTTCTCGTCGGCGCTCGCTCCGCGCTCTGCGCTTCTCGCAGGCGGTCGCTGCATGTTCTGCAGAAACCCGCTTGACCCTCACGCGGCGTGAGGCCGTAGCGTCCCGGTCATGGCGTTCACTGTAGGCGATCTCGCGAAGCTGACCGGCGTGACGGTCCGTGCACTGCACCACTACGACGAGCTCGGCCTCGTCGTGCCGTCGCAGCGCAGCGCAGCCGGTTATCGCCTGTACGGCGACGCCGATATCTTGCGGTTACAGCAGGTCTTTCTGTTCCGCGAGCTCGGCTTGCCGCTCGACGAGATCGCCGCAGTGCTCGACGATCCCGACTACGACCCGATCGATGCGTTGCGCCGTCACCGCGAGGTGCTGGTCGCAAAGCGCGCGCGGCTCGACGCGATGCTCGTCGCACTCGACGCCGCGATCTCCACTCCGAACCAAGGCAAGACGATGAGACCCGACGACATCAAGAATCTGTTCGATGGCTTCGACCCCGACGACTACGCCGAACAAGCGCAGCAGCGCTGGGGCGAGACCGACTCGTTCCAGGAGTCGGCGCGGCGGACCAAGCGCTACGGCAAACCTGAATGGGAGCAGATCAAGCGCAAGGCCGACGCGATCTACACGCGACTCGCGGCGCTGATGGCCGCCGGCGCGGCGCCCGACGATCCGGCGGTCGCGGCGCAGGTCGAGGCGCACCGCCTGCACATCGATCGCTGGTTCTACCCGTGCTCGACTGCGATCCACGCCAAGCTCGGCGAGATGTACGTCGCCGATCCGAGATTCACCGCGAACCTCGATCGCCACCGCGCCGGCCTCGCGCAGTTCATGCGCGATGCGTTCGTCGCGGGGTGAGCGCGCGGGCCCATGGAATCAGCGTGCGGATGCGGCGCGCTCGCCCGAGCCGGGCGGCGAGCGCGCCGATCGCGACGTGGCAAGCGCTCGCGATCCCGATGAAGACGGCGAACACCGCGAACGGGTTCACCGTCGCCCCCCGGTGCCAGGTGTTGTCGCCCGGTAGCGCGATCAGGAGCCCGATCGCCCCACCGACACCGAGTGCGATCGCCGCCAGGATGTGCAGCGCTCGCCAGCCCAGGTTGCGCACGTCGAGGTCTTCCATCGGTTCGATGACACGAGGCAGCTCGGCGAGTTGCGCGCTATGATGCTCGCGGAATGGCCGACGGCACCGACGACCAGCTGGCGCGCACCGCGACCGTGCCCGGCCGGGCCGCGTCGGTGGGCGATGGCACGCTGCCGTCGGCGGGCGAGGCGCTCGGTCGCTATCGGCTCGAACGCGAGCTCGGCGCCGGGGGCATGGGCGTCGTGTTCGCGGCGTTCGATTCGAAGCTCGAGCGCCGCGTCGCGCTCAAGGTCCTGCGCGGCGGAGGCGCCGGGAGCGATGCAAACCGCCGCTTGCTCAACGAAGCGCGCGCGATGGCGCGGCTGACCCACAGCAACGTCGTCACCGTGCACGAGGCCGACTCGGTCGGCGGTCGCGACTACGTGGCGATGGAGCTGATCGACGGCGGGACGCTCGCGGAATGGATGCGGACCGCGCCGCGGACGCCCGAGGCGATCGTCGCGGCGTTCGTCGCCGCCGGTCGCGGGCTCGCCGCCGCGCACGGCGCGGGCCTCGTCCACCGCGACTTCAAGCCGCACAACGTGCTGCGCCGCAGCGACGGGCGGATCGCGGTGACCGACTTCGGGCTCGCGCGCGAGGCGGGAGCCGATCCGATGGCGGTGACCGTCGACCTCGGGAGGGCGACCAGCGAGGGCGGCAACACCCCGAGCGCGCTGTCCGGGCTGACCGTGACCGGCTCGTTGCTCGGCACGCCGGCGTACATGGCGCCGGAGCAGTGGAGCGGCGGCAAGATCGGCCCGGCCGCGGATCAGTTCGCGTTCTGCGTCGCGTTGTGGGAGGCGCTCGCCGGCGAGCGGCCGTATCGCGGCGACTCGTTCGAGGCGTTGAAAGACGCGATCGGGCGAGGACCGGCCGCGCTCGACGGCTCGAAGTTGCCAAAGGCGTTGCGCGCACCACTCGCCCGCGGGCTCGATCCCGATCCGGCGAAGCGGTGGCCGACGATGACCGCGCTGCTCGACGCGCTCGACCGCACGATCGCGCCGCCAAAGCCGCGGCGGCTCGCGCTGCGCTGGAGGCTCGCGCTCATCGCGGTGGCCTTGCTGATCTCGTTTGGGATGGATCATTTTTGGAACCACGAGCCGGTGGTAGCCGCGTGCCGCGCACCGGCGCACGATCCGGCGACGATCTGGCCGCAGCCGCTCGAGGGCCACGCCATGCTCGGCAAGGTGCTCGGCCACGATCTCGCGGCGTGGAAGTCCTGGCGCGCCGAGGCGTGCAAGGCCGAGCCGGAGAAGCGCGACGCGATGCTGACGTGTCTCGATGGCGTGCTGTCGCGGCTCGATCTCGTGCGACGCGCGGCGGCGCTGGCCGGCGGCGCGGGTGATGCAAATCTCGACGATCTCGCGATCGGCTGGCTCGTCGAGCCGAGCGTCTGCGGTGCGATCTCGCCTCCGCCGCGGCTGGCACTCGAGCCGACTCCCGCGATCGTCGGCGCGCTCGTCGAGCGGTTCAAGCTGGTGCTCGGCGGCCACGCAGCGACCGGCGACGAGCCGAGCGAGCCGTGCGCGCAGGCGATCACGTTGTGGACCCGATCGATCGACGACCGCGAGCGCGAGCACCGCGACTTCATCCAGCGCGCATCGGGCGACGCCGATCGCTGCGGCGACGATCGCTTGCGCGCGGACCTCGCGCTCGCCGAAGCCTGGAAGCCCTACCAGCAACCACGCGGTGGATCCGAAGGCGAGGCTGCGATCGTTCGAGCCGACAGCGTCGCGCAACACGTGCTGCAGAGCGATCTGTCGGCTCAGATCGAAGGGCTGCGCTCTGTCGCTGCAGAACAACGCGGGCTGCTCGATGCTTCGCTCGCGCTTGCGCGACGATGCGAGCCGACGCTACGAGGAGCGCGGCCGGATCGCGTCGGCGCTCCAGTCGGTCGAGGGAGCCGATAGCCATCGGCTCGGGCGCGCGACCGCCGCCGATCTCGAGACCGTCACGAAAGACATCGCGACTTGGCGGCCCATCGCCATCGCCGCCGGACTCGATGCGGCAGTCGCCGAGCTCGATGGCATCGCTGGTGCTCATGACGTTCATCAAGGGTGACGTCGATAGGCGCACAGAAGCAACTCGAAGCCGCCTGGCGCGCATACCGGCCTCATCACAAGCCGACCCACCGGACGACGATCGAGGTCAGACGGCACGGTCGTCGATAGCGCGGGGCGGCCGGTCGCCGGCGCGACCGTCGCGGTCGATGAAGTCCTGCAGTCGGTCTCGCCAGCATCATCTTCCCGCAGAACCTCGATAGTTTTCGCTCGGTCGTCACCGACGAGCACGGGAAGTTCTCGATCCCGGATGCGAGCCAGGACTCGATCGCGGTCGCGCAACATCGGCGATCAGCGCTCGTCGGCGGTGCTCGGTACGACCGCGACGCGTCTCGTGCTCGAGCCGACCCGCCGGCTAAGCGGACAGGATCGAGCTAGGCGCCGGCGCTCCGGCGAACCTCGTGATCACGGTCTCGACCGACAAGCTCCGAGGTCGCCGGTTATTACAGCGAGGTCGCGCCGGTCTCGCCCGATGGCTCGTTCGAGCTGGACGGCGTGCCGATCGAAGCGATTCGCATCGGCGCGGTCGGGGAGGGCAACATCGACGTGAGCGTGCAGATGGTGACCGTCCCTGCGGGTCGCGAGCCGGTGAAGGATGTGAAGATCACGGTGAACGGCAGCACGCGCGGGCTCGTCGTGATCGTTCGCAGCACGCATGTCGACGACATTGCAGCAAGCCGAGGTCATGGTGTTCACCGGGCACCTTCAGGCGAAGGTGTTTGGCGAGCTGCTCGGCCAGCGCAAGAGCGGGGCGACCTCGGTCGAGTTCGCGACGAGCGTGAGCCGGGAAAAAGCGCCCCCCGAGGTGATCGGCGTGCTCGAGCGTGGGGACCTGCTCGCGCAATTCAAGACCGCACCTCCCGGCGAGGTGACGGTGTGCGCCGTGCCTCTACCGGACGACGTCACGAGTCCGCGCATCAATCACCTGTTACAGACCCATCGCATGGATCTCGAGCTCAAGTGCGTGCCCGCCGCCGCCGATGCGAAGGTGGTCGTCGTCGAGACGCCGCCGCAAAAACGTCTCGATTAGAGCTGTCAGCGCAGATCGGCGCCGTCGAACACGCGATCGTGCTCGTCGCCCTCGCCGATCCGGATCAGCGCGGAGCCGAGCACGTCGGGCGTCGTCGATTTGTATTTCGCGCGCAGCTGCCGGCTGAACACGCCGGCGACCGCGAGCAACCCGTCGCCGATGATCGCGGCACTGCGCTCGCCGATCCGTGACTCGTCGCGGTCACCCGTGATGATCGCCGGGCGCGCGATCACCCACGGCAAGCCCGAGCCGCGCACCGCGTCTTCCGCTTTGCCGCGCGCTTTCATGTACGCACCGCGCGCGCTCGCGTCCGCGCCGAGGCCGGACAAGTAGACGAGGCGCGGCACGACCTCGGAGGCGCGCGCCGCGTCGACCGCGATCTTCGTGAGGCCGTAGTCGACGGTCTCGTAGATGTCGCCGGCGACGCCATCGGACTTCGCCTTGCCGCGCGTCGTGCCGATCAAGATGTAGATCTGCGCCGGCGCGAGCTCGCGCCATCGCGCCGCCATCGCGGTCGCGTCCCACGGCGTCGTGTCGAGCTCTGCGCCGAGCTCGGTGAACGTCGCGCGCCAGTCGGCGAGCTTGCTCGAATCCGGGCGGACATGCGCGTACGGCTTGCCACCGCGCACGCACAGCTGGCGGACGACCTCGCGGCCGACAAAGCCGGTCGCGCCGAGGACGAACGCGGTCATGGTTGCCTTCGCTCGGCCTCGCGTGTGCTCATAGCTTCGCCAGCGCCGCCTGCATGCGGGCGCGCAACGGCTCGACGACCGCCGGATCCTTGATGTTGATCACCGGCTCGGTGTCGTATTGCTCGTAGAACACGCTGTCTTTCGCATCCGCGGGGACGCCGAGCGCTTCGCGGATCCGCTTGAAGTCCGGGATGAACCCGCGATCGATCAGCGGGATCACGGTGCCGGTGATCGTGCCGGTCAGGCCGCAGATCAGCACGATCGCGTTGGCCGGCGTGAACCCGCCGGCCGGCAGCCCGAGGCGGTGCTCGAACTCCGCGAGCCGCGCGCCGTCGAAGAACGCCTCGACGCGACCGGTATCGCCGCGCCACGCCGGCGCCTCTTTCGGCCGGCTGACCGTGCCCCAGTAATGCAGCTTGTTGCGCTCGACCATCTGCATCAGCTCGTCGCGATAGCCGAGGTCGGCGGGATACGACGCACCGTGCAGCAGGACGTACTTCGACAGATCCGCATTCGGATTCCGCCTCAGCTCGCTGCGCACCATGCTGAGAAACGGCGCCGAGCCGGTACCGGCGGCGACCATGACGCGGAGCCGCGGATCGTCGACGCCGACCGTGTCCTTGACGGTGAACACGCCGGCGGCGACCGGGCGCATGTACATCCGATCGCCGGCCTTGAGCTTCCACAACAGGTGCGTGAGAGGGTTCTCCGACTCCGGCTTGGCCACCCAGCGGATGTAGAACTCGGTCGCGCCATCGTCTTCGGGTGCCGACGCGATCGACATCGAGCGCCGTACCGAGCCGAGCTCCGGCTTCGCCTCGTTGTTCATCCCGAGCACGCAGTACTGGCCGGGCACGAACCACGGCCGTTCCGCAGGCATCTGATCTGGCTTGACGCGAAACAGCGTCAGCGCGTCGGTGAGATCGACGCGCTCGCTCAGCGTTGCGTTGTACTCCAGTAGCTTGGGCGCCATCGCGGGGACGCTATCATGGCACCGCGCCGACGGTCACTACGACTGGCTGGCGAGCCGTGGGGCGTTCTGTAGTGTCTGCCAGGCGTCGGCGCGCGCCTCATCGAGCTGCGTCATCGCGGTCGTGGTGACGTCGTCGCTCGTCCGCCAATCGTCTGGTTGGGCCGAGCGCAGCTCGTTCAGCTCGTTCGCCATGTCGTCGAGGCGGAGGTCGAGCGTTTGGACCTTCGCGTCCACCGCCTCGCGCCCGGCGGTCGTCAGCGGTGCCGCGTCGGCCAAGGTCGAGATCAGCTCGGGTTGAGTCGCGATCACCGAGCGTTGCGCCGACAAGGCATCGACGCGAGCCGTGCGCCGAAGCTCGAACTGGTCGACCGCCGACACGATGTTGAACGACCTCGCGACCAAGCCGTGCGTGCCATGCGCGTCGTCGAAGTTGTTCATCGCGTGAATCGCGCGATCCGCGGCCCGATCCGCTTGGCGTTGATTCGCCGGCTTGCAGGCGGCGGTGGAGATCAGCGTGACGCCGAGAATGATGCTTCCGAGGGTGTGCATGACGAACTCCTTGCCCCACACACGAGCATCGCGCGTGCCAGTGCAAGCGCGGCGATCGCGAAGCCCCACGTGTAGCGCTCGCGCTCGCGTGTGCGATCAGGCCGGGCTGCGCAGGATCAGCGCCTTGAACTCGTGCGGCACGAGGCCCATCAGTCGATCCTCGATCTTGTCCCAGCGCAGATCGCCGACGGTGGCGAGGTCGAGCTTGCCCGCGAGCGCGGCCTCGAACAGCTCGGGCGTGTAGCCGATCTTCGGGAGATCGACCCCGGCATCGCTCGCGAGCGCGCGCAGCGCCCGCCACTGGCTGCGCGTCGTCGCGAGCCCGCGCTGCGTGCGATCGACGTCGAGCAGATCGATCACGAACTCGACGGTTGCTTCGAGCCCTCTGCCGCGCGCGATCTGTTGGAGGTGGCCGAAGTGCGTCGACAGCTCGGGATGGTCGAGCTGGGTCGACAGCCGCGGCCACTGGGCGGAGTCGCCGAACTCGGTGACGATCGCGGTGCCACCCGGTGCGAGCCAGTCGGCGATTCGCTTCGTCAGGTCCCACGCGCCGGTCTGCAAGTAGAACGACTCGGGCGCATCGTCGATCGCGAGCCCGTACTCCGCGGCGATCGCGGTCGCGGTCTCGCCGCGCTCGAAGTGGCTCGCGGTCAGATCGCCGACCATCTCGTTCGCGATCACGAGATCGAAGGTGCCTTCGACGGGCGCGGACAACGCGTCGCCGATCACCCAGGTCGCGGCGCTGCCGACCCGCGCGCGCTGAGCCTCGGCGAGCGCAGGGGCGAGCTCGAGGATCGTGTAGCTGACCGTGCGACCGGCGGCGCGCAACCGCGCGATCGCGTCGCGCGCGACGTAGCCCAGGCCGCCGCCGATCTCGAGCACGCGCACGCTGCCCTCCCGGATCGCGCCGCGTGCGGCCAGCGCGTCGACGAGCGCCTCGCCGTAGGTCCGGCCGCGCAGCGCCGGGTGCGGCACGCGCAACAGATGCGACAGCGTCGTCTCGAGATGATCGAACTGCGCGTCGGCGTCACCGACCTCGTGGCGGTAATAGTCATCGAGCGCGATCGGCGCCGGCACCGGCGAGCCCGGGTGCCACGGCCGATAGGGCATCGTCGATGCGAGGTATGCCGGCGCGAGGCCCGGCCGCTTCGCGTAGGTCGAGGCCGGCATCATCGACAGCTTCACCGCCTGGACGTCGCTGTGCGTCAGCCGGCGCACGAGCGCCGACGAGCTTGTCGGCCGGGAACTTCAGCCGCAGCTCGTTGAGCCGCTTGTCGCCGTCGAACGCGTCCCACATCGCGGTCTCTTCGGCGTCGAGCATGACCTCGGTGACCGGACGATCGCCCCACGCGGTCCACAGCACCAGCCGATCGCCGCGCCGCTGCCACACGTTCCACTTGCCTTTGATCGCCGCGAACGGCCACACCGCATCGAGCTCGTCTTCATCCGGCTCGTTGAGCACCGAGTGCGCCATCAACACGTCGATGAACTGCGCCGGGTCGGCGCCTTCAAATCGGCCGGTGAACCGCTCGATCACGCGCGCGGTCTCGGCGCCATCGGCAAAAGCCTCGATCAGGTCGGCGATGTCGGCGCTCATCTCCATCAAGTAGCCGAACAGATCGTGGAACAAGTACACCGCGCCCATGTGGGCGAACCACGAGAGGTGGGTCGAGCGGCGCAGGCGAGCCGGCGTAGCCATTTCTCCGTTCGTACCACGGTGTATGCTCGCGCCGTGGCGTACCTGTTCGAGACCGAGGAGCACGCCGCGATCCGCGCGACGGCGCGGCCGGTTCGCGCAACAGCACATCGCGCCGCATGGCGCCGAGTGGGAAGAGGCCGAGGAGTTCCCGGTCGAGCTCTATCGCACCGCCGCGCAAGCCGGCGTGACCGGCATCGGCTATCCCGAGGACGCTGGGCGGGCAGGGCGGCGATCTCGGCCACGTGCTGGTCGCGTGCGAGCGAGCTGATCCTCGCCGGTCGCTCGGTCGGCACGGTCGTCGGGCTCGGCACGCACGGCATCGCGCTGCCGCCGATCATCCGGTTCGGTACGCCGGAGCAGCAGCGAGCGGTTCGTGGCCCCGTGCCTGCGCGACGGCAAGATCGCCGCGCTCGCGATCACCGAGCCGGGCGGCGGCAGCGACGTCGCTTCGCTGACGACGCGCGCCGTGCGCGACGGCGATCACTACGTCGTCTCCGGCGCGAAGACGTTCATCACATCGGGCACGCGCGCCGACTTCGTGACGACCGCGGTGCGCACCGGCGGCGACGGCCACGGCGGCGTGTCGCTGCTCGTGATCGAGCGCGGCACGCCGGGCTTCACCGTGTCGAAGAAGCTGAAGAAGACCGGCTGGTGGGCGAGCGACACCGCCGAGCTCCACTTCGATGGCTGCCGCGTGCCGGTCGGCAATCGCATCGGCCCCGAGCACGGCGCGTTCCCGATGATCATGATGAACTTCGCGGGCGAGCGACTGGTCCTCGCCGGGCAGTGCGTCGCGATCGCCGAGCTCGCGTATCGCGAATCGATCGCCTACGTGAGAGAGCGCAAGGCGTTCGGCAAGACGCTCGCCGGGTTTCAGGTCACGCGCCACAAGCTCGCCGACATGGTGAGCCGCATCGCGGCGGCGCGCGCGCTCGTCGGCGAGGCGGTAACGCGCGTCTTGCGCGGCGAGCAACCGGCCGGGCTCGCCGCGATGGCGAAGAACGTCGCGACCGATATGTGCAGCTTCGTCTGCGACCAGGCGGTCCAGTTGCACGGCGGCTACGGCTATATGCGCGAGACGCTCGTCGAGCGGCTCTATCGCGACGCGCGGCTCTATCCGATCGGCGGCGGCACGCGCGAGATCATGAACGAGGTGATCGGCAAGCTCGAAGGGTACTGATGTGGCGGTCGGTCCCGCGCGCGCTGTATGTCGGCTATGCGATCCCGATTGCACTGGTCGTCGCGTCGATCCTCTCGTGGCTCGTGACCGAGCGTCAGACGTGGTTGCAGTTGTCGGTCGTTCAGGTTGCCACGTCCGCGACGGCCACACTGATGATCGCGATCGGTGCGTTTCAGGTTGCACGGGCTCATACCGGTTGGCGAGCGATCGCGGCGCAGGTCGCCGGCGCAGTGGCGTTATTCCAGCTCGTCGTGGGGGCCGCGGGGCTGGTGATCTTCACGTTCCTGAAACCGTTGGGGACCGCGTTCACGTCCATCGCGGTCGCCGCGATCGGCTACGGCAACTCGGCGGGGGTGATCATCGTCGCCGCGGCGTTGGCTGTGACATCGCGCCGGCTGACCCTCGGACTCGTGGCTGCAGCGGTCGGGCTTGCGTTCCTTCAGCATCCGCCACCGGCGCTTCAGTCGCTGTTCTACGGGCGAACAAGCTCGGATTGGCTCACGCTTGCGCTCGTGCTCTCGCCGCTCGCTGGTGCGCTCGTGCAGCTCGGCGCGGTCGGCGATGGGCTGCGTGGCAAGCGCCTCGGTCTGCGCCGGGTTCGGAGCGCGGTTCGAGGTAGCGGGCTCGCCGGCGTCGCGACCTGGGCGGCTGCGGTAGCCGCTGCGATCGCAGGCGTGGTCATGCAGCTGGTGAGCTGGGACTCGGGCGCGCTCGTGCTCGGTGTCGCCGGCGCGGTCATCTCGATCGTGCTCGTCGTTGCGGCGAGCGCGGTCGGGCGAGCGCACCACGAGGCGATTTCTAGTCTGCTTGTCAACATCGCGCTTGCCGGTGCGTGCGCCGCGGTGATCGCCTTGGCCTACTTGCTCGCGCTCTCCGTCGCGGTCGCGGGCAAGCTGCAGTCCGCGATCGCGATGCGGGGCGTCAGCGAGTCGAGACCACTCGACGCCATGCCGTTCGCCGCCTTAGGCGGCGGGCTTGCGCTCGCGTGCTTGGGCTTCGCGTTGTGGCGCTACGCCCGGCATCGGCATGCGACTCGACTAGCGCACTCGCTCGCGAGCCGGCTCGCGGCGTTCGTCGTCGTGCCAGCGGTCGCGTTCGCGGTGGGCCGCGACGAGCCGGCGATCGTCATCGGGGCGATCGCACTCGCATCGGCGATGCTGGCCGGCGGATTCTTCGCCGCGGCGCGCGAGCTCGAGGGTGACATCGTCGATTCGACCGCCGCGGTCTTCGCGTAGCCGCTAAGCCGCGTCGTGCGCCGGGACGAGCTGGCGGAGATGCCACGCTTGAAGCTCGAACCGACGGCTCGCCTCGCGTTGCCGCTGCGCCATCATCCGCGACAGCACTGCCACCACAGCGAGGAGCGCGATGAGCAACACCGCGAACGCGACCTGCACCGGCGCGGAGTGGAAACTGACGATCGGCGAGTCGAGCACGAGCGTGCCGTCGACGAATTTGTAGGTCGGAGCCACCGCGCCGACCAGCTCGAGGCCCCAAGGCACGACCACCGAAGAGGCGAGGATCATCGCGATGATCCCGATCCGACCGAACCGCGGATGCGCGGCGTACCCCATCAACGTCGTGGCGACGAGCGTCGGGGCGATGATGAACGGCCCGACCATCCGGCAGATCAGTCCGATCAGCAGCGCGTTGATACAGGCGTTGAAGTAGATGCCGCCCGACGTGATCCGGTCGCGGCGGGTCAGCCGATAGACCTGGAACGCACTCGCGAGCGCGAGCGCCGCAAACGCGACGACGAACGTCGTATCGCGAACTCCAGTCCACAACAACAGCGGAACGAACGCGAGGTAACCGAACAGCGACAGCGCGGCAAACCGTCCCTGCGATCGCGCCATCTCGGTGTCGACCTTCTCGAGCACGGCCTCGACTTCGGCGGGCATTTCGTTTGGCGGGCGCAGCACGAGCGTGGTGACGAGCTCGGCCGCCTCGGTCGCGGTCGGATCGAGCGCGAGCGCACGGCCGGCAGCTCGCATCGCGGTGCGGCGGTTCGCTTCGTCGTTGCCGCGGGCGATCGCGTCGCGGGCCTCGGCGATCTGGGCGATGGCGAGCTCGCGGCGCATCGCGACGTCGCGGTCTCCGTCGAGGAATGCTTGGACCGCTTCGCCGAGCTTGCGCGCCGAGGGTCGCGCGGCGGGGTCGAGCTGGGTTGCGGCCACGCAGATCGCATCGAGCTCCGGCGGGGCGTCTGGGTTCGAGGCCGACGGCCGCGAGTCGACGGTCGGCATCGCGATGCTCGACAACGGCCGGTGGTCGCGGTGCAACGGCTGCCCGGCGACGATCTCGTAGAGAATGCAGCCAAGCGCGTAGATATCGGCCGGCGGGCCGGCGCGCTCGCCGGCGAGCTGCTCGGGCGCCATGTAGCCGAGAGTGCCGAGTACGGTGCCGGCTTGGGTGTCGCCGGTGTCGAGCTTGAGGTCGCCCTGACTCGGGCGCGCGATCGTGCCGGAGTCGTCGGCCTCGGTCACCGCGCGCGCGATGCCCCAATCGAGCACGTAGACCTCGCCGAAGTCGCCGAGCATGACGTTCGACGGCTTGAGATCGCGATGGACGATGCCCTTCGAGTGGGCGAGCTCGATCGCGAGGCAGACGTCGGCGAACGCGCGCAGCAAGCGACGGCGCACGCCGGCATCGTCGGCGCCGCCGCGCAGGAGTGCGCTCATCACCGTTCCCTGCAAACGCTTCATCACGAAGAATGGTTTGCCGTCGCGATCGACCGCGAGATCGTGGACTGGGACGACCGCCGGGTGCTCGAGTCGCCCTTGAACGCGAGCTTCGCGCACGAACCGTGCGAGCTCTTCGGCGCTCGGTGCGTCGGCGCGGATTCGCTTGATCGCGACCTCGCGACCGATCTGTTCGTCGAACGCGACGACGACCTCACCCATGCCGCCGCGGCCGAGCAGCTCGCCGAGCCGATAGCGCGATCCATCGGCCGCTGTGGAGAGCGGGTGCTCGCGCGAGCGAGCGCCGGTCAGCGGCGTGGTGCCGACTCCGCTGTCGACCACCGCGGTGGCCGCGACCGCGGGATCGGTGCGCGCGCGATTGGGTGCGTGGCCGTCGAGCGTCGTCGCCGGCGGTTGTTGGAGCGTCTCGTCGGTGCTGCCGTCGTCGTCGACCATCGCCGCAATAGTACGCTCCAGCCGCGGCTGTTCGCGCCGGCCGGCCGTGTTGCATGGGGGCTACCGAGCGCCGAGTAGCCGCTAGTCGCCTTGCACGACCGAGATAACCTCGGCGAGGTCGGCGTCTGGCAAGCGCGAGTTCATGCGCAAGCCCTCGATCAGATCGGCGATGCCTTCGTCGTTCTTGTACGAGTGAGCGCACGCGGGGTGCAAATAGCCGGCGCCGGCTTGGACGGTCGCACCTACCGTGATCTCGCGCTCGACCGCGACGCGCAAGCTGCCCTTCTCGATCGGCTGCTCGCACTGCATGCACTTCGCACGGCCGGTCGGCGCGCGATCGGCGAACGGCGTGCCACTCGGCTTCGCGTGACCACCGGCGATCGCCTTCGCCATCGCGGCGTCGAGCTCGGCGCGATTGCCGACCGAACCGCCGTAGCCATCGAGCGCGGCCTTGAGCTCGGCCGGTAGCTTCTCGGCCGCGCACATCACGTGGTGCCACTGTAGACTCGGGCCGTCGCCGAACGCGTTCGCCGCTTCGATGCCGAGCCGGAGCTCGCCCTTCGCGATCGGCTTCTTGCAAGTGCGGCAGCTCGCGCGTCCTGACTTCGCTTCTTCGATCACGTTCGCCATCGGGCCGACCATACCGCGGGGCGCGGGAGGCGGCGCAAGGCACCCGCCGAACGCTACCTCCGCGGACCGCGCCGATGGGAGGTGCGCTTGACCCGCCCTTGCTTCGACGCGGACGGCGGTGGAAGCGCTTCGAGATTCGTAGCGTCCACGAGGTCCTTGTCGCGACCGGCAGCGCGTTTGTTCTTGATCAGCGCGCTGCGACCGATCACGAAGAGAGGTGTCGCTTGGAACTCGGCGGCAACTCGACTCGCCCACGCCTCACGGAACGAGACGCCGTCGATCCCGGTGAGGATGTCGATGCGTCGCGTTTCGCGAGCGTGGCGGGCGAAGGAGCCGATGCACCGAATCCGAAGTCGATCAGCGCATCACGGAGTCGTCGCGCGTTTGGCAACGACGGTTCGACGAAGACGTCGAGGTCTTCGGTGAGCCGGGGTTCGCCGTGCGCCGCGCCCCGATCATCACGAACTTCACTCGTCGGGCGATCAGCGCACACAAGAACTCGCTCCAGTCGCGATTGAGGTCGATCTTCACCGAACCAGGCCCTCCGGAGCCGCTCTACGCCCGAGATTCGCTCTTCCATCGAGAGTGCGGCGATGTCATCGCGGTCGAAATTCGCCGCCTCGGCAAATGTGTTTGCTATGCGAATGACCCGCGCGACCACGAGCGAAGTATCGCGCAGTTCGATCGATCGGCCAAGCGGCCGCGGTCGAGCCTGCCATAAGGACGCGTGTAACGTGGATCGGACAACGCCACCAGCGCTGCGCGTTTCGCGTTAAGTTCCCGCTCGGTGTCAGCCGAGCAGCCGTACCCGGTGATCGCGAGCCGCGTCGACCTGCGCTCGGTCGAGCGCGCGCGCGAATCGCGACACCAACCTCGCCGCGGTCGACAAGCTGCGCGCCGCGCTCGGCGAGGCGACGGTCGGCGGCGGCGAGAAGTACACCGCGAAGCACAAGGCGGCGGGCAAGCTATTGCCGCGCGAGCGCATCGAGCTCGTGCTCGATCGCGATTCGTATTTCCTGGAGCTGTGTCCGCTCGCCGGACACGGATGTGTCGGGCTACGTCCCGGGCGCCGGCGTGATCGGCGGCGTCGGCAAGGTCTCCGGCGTCGAGTGCGTGATCACCGCGAGCGAGGCGACGGTCAAAGGCGGCGCGGTCAACGAGCTGTCGGTCGCGAAGTCCGGCCGGCTCGCCGACATCGCCGAGCACAACCGGCTGCCCGCGATCTCGATGATCGAGTCGGCCGGCGCGGATCTGCCGAATCAGGCGAAGATCTTCGTGCCCGGCGGGCGCGGGTTTCGCGATCTGACGCGGCGCTCGGCGGCGCGCGTGCCGACGATCTGCCTCGTGTTCGGCAGCTCGACCGCGGGCGGCGCGTACATCCCGGGCATGAGCGACTACACGGTGATGGTCCAGAACCAGGCGCAGGTCTACCTCGCGGGGCCACCGCTCGTGCAGATGGCGACCGGCGAGGTCACGAACCACGAAGATCTCGGCGGTGCCGAGATGCACTCGCGGATCTCGGGCGTCTCGGACTATCTCGCGCGCGACGAGCACGACGCGATCCGGATCGGCCGCGAGATCGTCGCGCATCTCGATTGGCGCAAGGCCGGCCAGCCGTTGCCGCGCGCGGTCGAGCCGCCGCGCTACGACGCCGACGAGCTGCTCGCGATCGCGTCGCCGGACATCAAGGTGCCGTTCGACGCTCGCGAGGTGATCGCGCGAATCGTCGACGGCTCGCGGTTCTCCGAGTTCAAGCCGCTGTACGGCTCGACGCTCGTGTGCGGCTGGGCGCATCTCCACGGCTTCCCGGTCGGCATCCTCGCGAACAACGGGATCCTGTTCTCCGAGTCAGCGCAGAAGGGCGCGCAGTTCATCGAGCTGTGCAACCAGAGCGATGTCCCGCTGCTGTTCCTGCAGAACATCACCGGCTTCATGGTCGGCAAGAAGTACGAGCAGGAAGGCATCATCAAGCACGGCGCGAAGCTGATCAACGCGGTGTCGAACTCGACGGTGCCCGCGATCACCGTGATGATCGGCGCGAGCTTCGGCGCCGGGAACTACGCGATGAACGGGCGAGCCTATGCGCCGCGGTTCCTGTTCACGTGGCCGAATCATCGCATCGCGGTGATGGGCGGCGAAGCAGCTCGCCGGCGTGCTCGACATCATCCAGCGCGACGCGGCGGCCAAGCGCGGCGAGACGGTCGACGAGCAGAAGCTCGCGGTCGGTGAAGGCGATGGTCGAGCAGCAGATCGACAAGGAGAGCGATCCGTACTTCGCGACCGCGCGGATCTGGGACGACGGCATCATCGACCCGCGCGATACCCGCACGGTCGTCGCGATCGCGCTGTCGGCGGCGTACTCGGCGCCGGTGCACGGCACGACAGCGTGGGGAGTGTTTCGCCACTAATGCGCAAGCTGCTCGTCGCGAATCGCGGAGAGATCGCGCTGCGCGTGATGCGGACGGCGCGCGCGATGGGCATCGCGACGGTCGCGGTGTACTCGGACGCCGATCGCGATGCGCCGTTTGTCCGGTCTGCGGACGAAGCGGTCCGGCTCGGGCCCGCCGCCGGCGCGCGAGTCGTACCTGGCGATTCCCGCGATCCTCGACGCCGCGCGCGTGACCGGCGCCGACGCGGTCCACCCGGGCTACGGGTTTCTCGCCGAGAACGCGCAGTTCGCCGAAGCGGTCAGCCGATAGCGGCTTGGTGTTCGTCGGCCCGCCGGCGGCGGTGATTCGCTCGCTCGGCAACAAGCGAGCGGCGAAGCGGATCGCCGAGCAGGCCGGTGTGCCGATCGTGCCGGGTTACCACGGCGACGATCGCGATCTCGCGAAGCACGCGGCGGCGGTCGGCTATCCGCTGCTCGTCAAGGCCGCGGCCGGCGGCGGCGGCAAGGGCATGCGCATCGTCCGGCGCGACGCCGAGCTCGCCGAGGCGCTCGAGCGCGCGCGTGGCGAGGCAGCGAGCGCGTTCGGCGATGACTCGCTGTTGCTCGAGCGCTACGTCGAGCGGCCGCGCCACGTCGAGATCCAGATCCTCGGCGATACGCACGGTGACGTCGTGCACGTCTACGAGCGCGAGTGCTCGATCCAGCGCCGGCACCAGAAGATCGTCGAGGAATCGCCGTCTCCCGCGGTCGACGACGCGCTGCGCGCGAAGATGGGCGCCGCCGCGGTCGCGCTCGGCAGAGCGGTCGGCTACGTCGGCGCGGGCACGGTCGAGTTCATCCTGGATGCGTCGGCGCGCTTCTATTTCCTCGAGGTCAATACCCGGCTGCAGGTCGAGCATCCGGTCACCGAGCTCGTCACCGGCCTCGATCTCGTGCGCGAGCAGATCCGGATCGCGCGTGGCGAACGCGTGCCCGACGATCCCGCCGCAGCGCGGCTGGGCGATCGAGGTCCGGCTGTGCGCCGAGGACGCCGATCGCGACTATCTGCCGACGACCGGGCGCGTGCTCGCCGTCGATGTTCCGACCGAGATCCGCGCCGAGCTCGGCGTCGCGGCCGGCAGCGAGGTCGGCATCCACTACGACTCGATGATCGGCAAGCTGATCGCGTCGGCGCCGACGCGCGCCGAGGCGGCGCAGCAACTGCGGCGCGCACTCGAGCAGACCTGGCTGCCCGGGGTCGTGACGAATCGCGAGCAGCTCGCGCGCATCCTCGCGCACCCGGCATTCCTCGCCGGCGCGCTCGACACGCACTTCCTCGACACCCACGCCGGCGAGCTCGCGGCGAAGCCGCCGGGTCTCGATCGCCTGCGCACCGCCGCGATCGCCGCGACGCTCTACGGCATCGCGCGCCGCCGCGATCCGCACGCGTTGGCGCCGGTCGGGCTGGCGCAACGTCCGGTTCGCGGACCAGCGGGTCACGTACGACATCGGCGGCAACACGATCGAGCTCGGCTATCGGCCGGGCGCAGCGCCTGGGCGGAATCGACCTCGCGATCGGCGGCAAGACGACGCACGTCTCGAGCTTCGGCGTCGAGGCGATCGGCTGTGGTTCGTCGAGCACGGCGGTCATCGCCGGCATGCGCGCGTCAGTGGCGATGCGGCTGCGCACATGGGTGCTGCTCGACGGCGCGCAGCTCGCGCTCGTCGAGCGCCCGCGGTTCCCCGATGCGAACGTCGCGGCGGTGAGCGGAGCGTTGACCGCGCCGATGCCGGGCAAAGTCGTCAAGGTGCTTGGTCGCGGCCGGGGCAGGCGGTCGCCGCCGGCGCTGCGCTCGTCGTGCTCGAGGCGATGAAGATGGAGCACACCGTGCGGGCGGGCGAGGCGGGCACGGTGCGCGAGCTCCACGTCGCGGTCGGCGATCAGGTCGACACCGATCGCCTGCTCGCGATCGTGACGGCGTAGGTGCCATGCCGACCGTTTGCGCTTCGCGCTGCGGTCTCGTGGTCGCCGCTCTCGTCTCGTGCTCGGCGCCGACCGTGCCGCCGCATCCGTCGCCCGCGGCTCCCGCGACCGTCGCGCGCGGCGCATCGGGGCTCGGTCGCCGGTCGCTTGCCCGATGGCGTCGTGCCGCTCGCGTACGACCTGCGGCTCGACGTCGATCCGGATCAGCCGACGTTCCGCGGCCACGTCGCGATTCGCATCCGCCTCGCGGCGCCGAGCGATCGGATCTGGCTCCACGCTGTCGACCTCGACATCGAGCACGCCGCTGCGACCGGCGTCGGCGAGCTGCACGACGTGCCTCGGCCACAGGCGAAGTGCGCGCGCTCGTCGCCGATCGGCCGCTGCCGGCAGGCGAGGTCACGATGGAGCTCGACTACGTCGGCCGGGTCGGCGACGAGTGGAAGGGCCTGTTCCGCCAGAGCTTCGCGGATCGCTGGTTCTTGATCTCACAGGCCGAATCGATCTTCGCGCGCCGGATCGTGCCGTGCTTCGACGAGCCGCGGTGGAAGACGCCGTGGACCGTAACGATCGTGCGCGCCGGCGGGGTTGGTCGCGTTGTCGAACGCGCCGCAGACGACCGACACCGAGCTCGCCGACGGCCGTCACGAGGTTCACTTCATGCCGACGCGGCCGCTGCCGCCGTACCTCGTCGCGATCGCGGTCGGGCCATTCGAGCTCGTCGATGGTGGCACGATCGGACGCGCGCACCTCCCGTTGCGATTCGCGGTGCTGCCCGGCGATCGCGACTCGCGTGCTCGCGACGGTCGGCCATATGGCGGAGCTGGTCTCCGCGCTCGAAGACTATCTCGACGATCCGCTGCCGAACGCGAAGCTCGACCTCGTCGACGTGCCGCACTTGTTCGGCGCGATGGAGCACCCCGGTCTGATCACGTTCGAGCGCACGATCCTCGCGAGCAACGGATCGCCCGAAGACATCGACGAGTTCGACCGGACCGTCGGCCACGAGCTCGCGCACCAATGGTTCGGCAACTCGGTCACGCCGGCGTGGTGGGACGACTTGTGGCTCGCCGAAGCGTTCGCGTCGTTTCTCGGCGATCGCGTCGCCGCGACGTATGGCACCGACCGGCCGTTTCAACGCGCCCAGCTGCGCGAGCACGCGCTCGCGGTCGACTCCGGTCCGGATGCGCGGCCGCTGCGCCGCGGCGTCACCGACGATCCGGAAGGCGCGTTCGACGCGATCTCCTACGACAAGGGCGAGATCGTGCTCGCGACGTTCGAGCACTGGCTCGGCGCCGACCGGTTTCGGTCCGCGCTGCGCAGCTACGTCCGCGCCCATCGCGAAGGCACCGCGACGGTCGATGATGTCGTCGCGGCCGTCACCGCCGTGTCGAGCCCGGCGCTCGGCGCGGCGTTGAAGTTCTATGTCGAGCATGTCGGGCCACCGGTCGTCGCACTGACGCTGCGCTGCGACACGACGCCCCCGGTGATCGAGGCCGAGGCCGCGAGCGGTGGCGCGATCCCGTTGTGCGTACGGACGCCGGCGGGTCGGGTCATGCGCGCTCGTCGCCAAGCGCACCGAGATTCCGCTCGCCACGTGCCCGGCGTGGGTCGTCGGCGACGACGGCGCTGGGTATTACCTCGTCGGCTGGCACGGCGGCGAAGCCGCGATACCACCGCTCGTGCAACTCGCGCCCGGCGAGCGCGTCGCGTTCGGCGATGACGTCGCGGCTGCGGTCACGCGCGGCGATACCACGCTCGCGGTCGCGCTCGGCCGGCTCGATCAGCTCGCACGACCGCACGATCGGTTCGCGCAGCTCGGCGCGCTCGCGATCGCGCGCGCGATCGACCGGTACGTCGCAGAGGCGGCGCGACCGGCATGGACGCAATGGCTCTACGATCATGTCGTCGCTCGCGATCTCGAGCTCGTGCGGCTGCCGCAGCGCCCTGAGGACTTCGCCGTGCGCGCGGCGATCGCCGATCTCGTCACCGCCGATCAGCTCCCGCCGGCAGTCACGCGCGCGATGCGCGACGCGGTCGACCACGGCGAGCTCGAGCCGGCGACCGTCGCGTTTGCAGCAGCGACCGGAGGTGCTGCGATCTTCAGCCAGATCGTCGGTGTCGCGACCGCGACGCCGGACGTCGACGACCGCGCCCAGCTGTTCGGCCTGCTCGGAGAGCTCGGGCCGGAGCAGATCTCACCCACGATCGACCTGTTGATCGCCGGCACGGTGCCGAGCAAAGCGGTGTGGTCTGCGATCGCGCGGTTTCTCGAGCGCGGCGCGACCCGCCAAGCGGCCTGGCAAGCGATCGCGAAGCGCTTGCCCGAGATCATCGATCGGCTGACCGGCGCGCAGCTCGCGACCGCCGTGAGCGCGACCGCCGAGCTGTGCGATCGCGGTGCGCTCGCCGAGGTTCGCGCGGGATTCGAGCCGCACGTCGCGGAGATTCCCGATGGCCGACGCGTGCTCGACCGAACGTTCGCCGAGATCGAGCGATGTGCCGCGCGCCGCGCCGCGCTCGGCGACGTCGCCGCCGCGCTCAAGCTGGTAAAGTGACGCCGTGAATCGCGCGCTCGTCGCCGTCGCGCTCGTCTCGTGCGGCGGCAAGTCCACCGCGATCGAGACGATCGCCGCGAAGCGCGCACCGATCGTGATCACGGTCGGCGCGCCTGGGTTCGACGCCGCCGAGGTCGAGTCGGGAGTCGCGTCCGTCATCGAGTCGGCGGTCGCCGACGTCCCTGGCATCGAGCACATCCGCAGCGAGAGCCGCGACGGCCGAGCGCGGATCGCGATCGAGCTCGCCGCGAGCGCCGATCCGGCCGCCGCGAGCGCAGCGGTGGAGGACCGGATCGCGGGTGTGCAGCGCACGTTGCCGCCGGCGATCGACGCCCCGGTGATGTGCATCGGCTGGCGCGCCGATGCGGCGGTCGTGCGCTACACGCTCGCCGGTCCGTTCGCGATGGCGGCATTGCGCGAGGCCGCCGCGGCGACGATCGCCGAACCGGTCGCGGCGGTGAGCGGCGTCGCCGGACTCGACATCTGTGGCGGCTCGGACCCCGCGCTCATGATCTACGCAGACCCCGCGAAGCTCGCCAACTCCGGTGTGACCGTGACCGAGCTCGCGACCGCGCTGAGGGCGTCGCACGCGATGTCGATCCTCGATCTGTCCGGGCTCAGAGACATCGTGGTCGCGAAGCGCGGCGGCGCGGTCGTCCGCCTATCAGATGTCGCGCTGGTTTCGGATCAAGGCCCTCCGCCGCGGTGCCATACGCTCGACGAGCACAGCGATGCCGCGATCGAAGGCGTCGTCTACGCACAGGGCGGCATCGATCCGCGGACCGTTCGCGCGGCTGCCCTTGCCGCGATCGAGAAGGTCGGCGCCACGCTGCCATCGGGGATGGTGCTCGAAGTGATGCCCGAGGACAAACCGGCCGCGCTCCTCGGGCTGACCGCGCCCGACGTTGCGCCCGCCGCGCGCCTCGACCAGCTGCGCAGGGTCCGCGATGCGTTGCTCGCGGCGGGCGCTCAGCACGTCGTGCTTGCCGAAGGCGTGCGCGATCCGCGGACCGGCCTCGCCGAGAACGCGGTCGAGATCCGCGTTTGGCCGGCGAGCGTCGAGCAAGCCGCGCTCGCGCGACTCGCGGACGTGCCGGGGCTCGTCGTCGCTCGCGCCGATGCGAAGATCATCGCGATCCGCGGACCCGAGCTCACCAAGCTCCATGACATGGCCGGCGCGCTCGCCGGGCGGCTCGAGGCCGCGGGTGTCGCGACGCTCGGTCGAGTCGGCGATGGCGGGGTGGCTCGCCTCGAGCTCCACATCGATCGCGCGGCCGCCGCCGATCTCGGCGTACCCGTGCAAGCGATCAGCGACACGTTCGGGGCCGCGATCGATGGCATCGACCTCGGCCAGATTCTGATCGCCGGCAACCGCCGGCCGATCATGCTCATCGTGGGTGCGCCCACCGACGATGGAGGAGATCCGGTCCAACGATTGCGCAGTCTCATGGTACGCGGCATGGACGTACCCGACGCGATGCGAGGCGCTGCGGTGCCGCTGAACCAGCTCGCGGGCGTGTCGCGCGCATTGGCGCCCGCGACGATCTATCACGTCGATCGTCAGCGCTGGGTCGGCGTGCGCATGGCCGGTGACGGCGGCGACGCGGCCCGCAAGGTGATCGCGGCGTTCGCAGCGCCGCCGGGCTATCGCGTCGAGATCGAGTGAGTCACTTCGCGAGCGCGGCCGGGTCGGTCACGCCGACATCGGGAAAGCCGGCCTTGACCGCGGTGTCCATTGCCGCGATCAGCGATTGATACGCGATCGGATGCGCGTCGCTGCTCACCGCCGCGATCATCACCGGCACCGGATCGCCAGACTTGAGATCTTTGAGCGTCGTCTCGAGCTGGGCCCAGCCGTAGTCCTCGCCGCGAGGGATCCGCGTGATCGTGCGCTCGGGGTAGGACGTCACCTGGACATCGTCGGCTTCGATCAACACGCCGACCCACGGCGGCTCGGTCTTGATCGCCGCTTCGCCACCCTTCTGTGGCTCGTTGCGCAGGTGCGCGACGTTGACCCATGCCGCGGTGACGAGCAAGAACGCGGTCAAGCAGCTCATCACGTCGATGAACGGCACGATGTTGAGATCGATGTTGACGGAGCCCTTCGAGCCCGAGCCTAGAGATGACGCCATGCGCGGGAAGACACGCACGACCTTCGTCGGTTGCGCCGCTACCCGAACCGCGCCGCGTGCCAAGCCGGGAGCTCGCGCAGCGAAGCGAGCACGCCATCGGCGTGACCGAGCCGGTCGGCGGGATCGCTGCCGGTCGCGACCGCGCACACCACCGCACCGCAGGCGCGAGCGGCAGCGATGTCGTGCGTCGTATCGCCGACCACGACGACCTCGTTCGCCCGCACGCCCGCGCGTTCGATCGCTCGGGCGACCAGCTCTCCGCGCACCCGCGAATCGCAGCCATAACCGCCTACCTCGAACCGATCATCGAGCCCGGCCGCCGCGAGCTTGGCCTCGGCGCCGGCGCGCACGTTGCCGGTCGCGATCCCGAGTCGGGTCCGCGGCTCGAGATAATCGAGTGCTTCGACCGCGCCGTCGAGCACGCGCACCCCACCGGCGGCGAGCCGTGCGCGCAGGTGCGGTAGATACGCGTCGAGGAACGCGGCGCGTTCGGGCTCGGACGCCGGCCGGCCGAGCCGCGCCACGAACATCTCGTCGATCAACGCGGGATCGGTCTTGCCCCCGTAGCGCATGCCGCGACTCGCGTCGGCGACGCCGTGTTGCGCGTGCATCACCGCATCGAACGCCGCGCGCCCGCTGCCGCGAGCATCGAGCAGCGTGCCGTCGATGTCGAACAGGTAGAGCGCGCCGCGAGGCCGATCGGGGCTACTTCGCACTGCACTTGGGATCGCGCGAGCAGCGCGCCGCCGCGTCGATCAACCCGTCGAACGTGTCGCGCATCGCCCACGCCTTGTCCTTGAACGAAGTGATCGAGCTCGCGCGCAGGAGGCCGTTGCCGAACGCATCGCGCACGCCTTTGCACGCGCCGGCTTGCTCGAGCTTCAAGGCGGTACCTTCGTAGACGCGGAAGCACTTCTCGAACCCCTTGGGATCTTTGCCGGTGATCTGATCGTTGTAGACCGGAGCGCCGAGCTCGATCGCGTCGTTGATCTGATGGATCGTCTCGACGATATCCTGCGCGCGGCAGCCATCCCATACGGCGAGCTCGTGGTGCGGCACCTCGCGCTGCGGCGCCGTCGTGTCATCGCTGCCGCCTTCTTCATCCTCGGTCCGGGGCTTCGTCGCCTTCGCGAACTCCTCGACGCTGACCGGCGCCGGGAGGTGCGCGACGAGCCCGCGGAGATACTTCGACGGCACGGCGATGTTGATGTTCTGACCTCGCGGTTGGATACCCATCGTCACGCCGACGACCTCGCCGGCCTGGTTGAACAGCGCGCCGCCACTCGAGCCCTGCGAGATCGGGACGGAGATCTGGAGCACGTGGAACTCGGCGCCGCAGCCGAGCACGCGGCCGATCTCGGACTCCTCTTCGCTCAGCGTGCCCTGCTGTTGCTTGCGCTCGAGGTCGCGGATCAGCTCGTCGGGAGAATGGTCCGGCCCCATCTTCGCGAGCAGCTGCGTGCGCATCTCGACATCGTGATCGCTGCACCACGGACGGATGCCGCTGATCAGGCCGTCGGACACCGAGTTCTCGTATTCACCGCCGAGCGGGTTGCCGATCGCATAGACCCGCTCTCCCGGGCTCAGCCGATCCGAGTCGCCGATCGTGAGCGCGGCCGGCAACGGCTTCTTGTTCGAGATCCGGAGCAGCGCGAGATCCCGTCCCGGATCGATGTTCGCGATCTGCGTCACCGGATAGACGACGCCGTCTTGAAACCGGACTTGGATCTCGGACGTCCCGGCGATCACGTGCAGGTTCGTCGCGATCAACCCGGCCTTGTCGACGACAAAGCCACTGCCGATCCGCTGGTCCCCCGCCTCGATCAGGACGACGGCAGGGCTCGAGTGCCGAAACACGTCCTGTGCCGACAGCTTCGCAGCGGGGCGATTCGCGCTGGGCCCGCCGCAGTTGAACGCGAGAGCTGCAGCGACAACAGCGTAACGCGTCATCGCTAGATCATACCTCGGACACCGCTCGACGACCACGGCACCGTTTGGGGCGAATTAGGGCGCGGCCGAGCCCGACGAGCCGCTGCCGCTCGGCGGTGGCACATCGTGGCCACCGAGGCGAATCTCGCGCAGGCCACGCTCGCCGGCCTTGCGAAAACCGATCGGATCGCGGTGCGGATCGATGCCGGACTTCACGCCGGCGTCGAGGTGCTCTTGATAGAGCTGCATGCGGACCTCTTCCCAGCTCGGGCACACCGCTTGGTCGTCGGTGCGTTGCGCGTCATGGCACACGTTGAGCGCGCGGTTCGCGTAGTCGAGTGCGGGGATGACGTCGAGGTGATCGACGTACGCGACACTGGTCGCCAGCAACGCGCGCCATTGCGTGGGCGAGTGCTTCGTTCGGGCGCTGCCGCGCACCGCGACATCGATCGCCCAGTCTTTGAACCCAGCGGCATCGAGCTTGCGGGTGTAGTCCTCGAGCGCTCGGCCATCATCGGGCTTCGCGATCGTGCGCGCCTCGGCGAGCGCGAGCTCGAACTGTGCGGCGGGCGTGTTCTTCTTGCCCCACAGGACCGAGAAACCGAACATCTCGCGCGCCGGGAGCACGACCGTCACCAACACGATGGTGATGATTCCGAGATCGACGATCCCGATGAAGCGCGGCAGCCGCATACAACTACGACAGTAGCGAAGCCGGCTTGGTTCCTGCGAACTGCCGTGGATCTAACGGCACACATTCGGCGCTGCCGCGGGCCACGGGTAAACCAGCGCCGTCGCCTTTCGCCCCGATCCGGCGCGAGATGCTACGGCGGTGATCTCGGTGACGCGATCTGACTTTTCAGTCATCTTCAGGAGTTGCTGCGTGGATCTGGCTTTGCACAACGTGCGCGAACCAAAGACCTCCTGGAGGACCGTTCATGTTGACTGCTATTTCGACCGCGTTCCACAAAGGCGGATGGGGCATGTGGCCCATCCTTTTCACCTCGGTCGTGACCATCGCGATCATCGTGGAACGCGCGGTGTATCTGTTCCGCGCTTCGGTCGACAAAGACAAGCTGCTCGCGTTGCTCAAGAGCCAAGTCATGTCGGGCAACGTCCAGGGCGCCATCAAGGTGTGCTCGGGTAACCCGACGCCGATGACCCGGATCGTCCAGGCCGGTCTCATGAAGTTCAATAAGAGTGACGATGAAGTCCAGGCTGCGATGGACGAAGCCGCGCTCCGCGAGCTACCGAAGATCAACGCGCGCACGCCGTACCTGGCGATGACCGCGAACTTCGCCGTGATGGCAGGCCTCCTGGGAACCATCTCGGGCATGATCAAGTCGTTCGGCTCGGTCGGTAATCAAGAGGGTGGCAACCAGGCGACCGAGCTCGCGAACGGCATCTCGGAAGCGCTGAACTGCACCGCGTTCGGTATCGGTACGTCGCTCGTCGGCCTGCTCGGGTTCTCGCTGCTCCAGGGCAAGACCACGCACGTCGTCGACGACATCAACGAAGTGACGGTCCAGGTCGTCAACCTCGTGACGACGCACCGCGCACAGATGCAGCCTCAGTCGTAAGGACTCCTCGAACCTAGAAACTCTAGCGAGGAGGACCACTCATGGGCGCATCATTAGGAACAGGCGATAAGAAGAGCGTCAACGTCGAGCTCAACATCGTCCCGTTCATCGATCTGATGAGCTGCTTGACCGCCTTCCTGCTGGTCACGGCGGTCTGGGTCAACATCGCCCAGATCAACATCCAGCCGAAGGGCAAGTCGCGCGACATGACCACGGTCGTCACCGAAGACGACAAGGTCATCCTGTCGATACTCGTGCAGGCCGATCGCATCACGATCGGTCTGTCTCGCCTCGACCAGTTCTTTCCGATCACGAAGATCGGCGAGGACCAGGACTGGGTGAAGTTCGAGTCGACGCTCAAGGAACAGAAAGCTTCGTCGTACTTCACGGAGCGCACGGACCTCGAGATCGCGGCTGAATCGACGACCGCGCAGCCGGTCAAGTACCAAGACATCATCCACGCCATGGACATCGCCATCAAGGTGGGGTTCCTCGACGTCGGACTCACCGACCCCGCCGGACTTACGGCGAAGCCGAGCATGTAGGAGGCGAAGATGCCGGTACATTCAGCAGGCCCGCGCCTCTACAAGTCGATCAAGTTCAAACAGCTGGTCAAAGGTCACGGCTCGGCCGCGGCCGGCGGCCGGTCGTCGAACATCGCGCTCAACCTGACGCCGTTCGTCGACATGATGACGATCCTCGTCACGTTCTTGCTGATGGTGTTCTCGTCGTCCGGTCAGCTGCTCCAAGCGCAAAAGGGCCTCGAGCTGCCGAAGGCGGACTCGAAGGATACGTTGCAGGAGGCGCCGGTCATCATCGTGACCAAGACCGACATCACCTATAAGGGGGTCGGCGTCGTGACGGTGGAGAACGCGCTCAAAGATGATTCGCCGAAGATCGACGCGCTGTCGGAGCGGCTGACCGCCGATGCCGAGAAGATCAAAGCGGACGTCGATGGTGGCTCGACCCATTATCCGAAGGATCTGATCAAGTCCTGCGAAGAAGCCGAGAAGAACCAACGCCAGCCGGCCGGAAAGATCTGCCCGAAGGGCCTCGCGATCCTTCAGGCCGACGAGGGTACCGACGCGCGTATCATCAATAAAATCGTCATCACGGCGAAAGCCTCCGGTTTCGATAACCTGTTGTTCGCCGTCAAGAACAAGAACTAGGGGACGACATGACTCGACTCGACCGTCTGCTCGGCGGGGTCGTGCTGGCCTGCCTACTCGTGAGCCTCGCCGGCTGCCCGGATGATCAGTACAAGGCCAGCACCTGGACCAAGAAGCTCAATGATCCGAAGGACGGCGCGCTCGCGCTGCAGAAGCTGGAGCAGCTCGGCGATCCGAGCGCGATTCCGGCGATCGGCGATGCGTGGAAGAGCTCCGGCCGTCCCGAGGGGCTGCTGCAAGTCATCATCTCGCTCGCGCGGCCACTGACTCCCGACCAAGCGGCGAAGGAGTTCTATACCGACTACCAGACGACCGGACGCCCTGCGAGCTGGGCCGCGGCGTTGCCGTACCTGACCGAAGCGGTTGCCGAAGTCGATGAAGCGAGCCCGCGCCAGGTCGAGAGTGCGGCCAAAGCCGCCGAAGCGATCGGCAAAGCGGGGCTGAGCGATGGCCTTGACGCGCTCGCGGAGCTCGCGAAGAAGCCGGTGACCGAGAAGCTGCTCGATGCCCAGATGGCGGCGATCCGCGCGATGGGCAACTTCACGCAGCCCGCCGACAAGACGAAGGCGGTCGCGGCGCTGAAGACGATCATCGAGCGCGAGCCGCCCGCGAACCCGCGGACCGAGAAGGACGCGGCGAAGCAGCGCTTGCTCGTCGTGACCTACACGATGTTCCAGAAGACGACCGCCGCGGCGATCAACTCGGTCGGCGACATGCGCTCGCCCGACGCGACCGAGGCGATCGCGCTCGCGATGTTCCGGACGCCCGATCTGTTCGGGTTCTGTCGCCGCGCGCTCGTCGCGGCCGGCCCTGGTGCCGAGAAGATGATGCGCGAGATCCTGCGTGGCGAGAACAAGCCGGTCAATGACCTGTTCCTCGCGAAGAAGCTCGACAAGTACTGCGGCGACGCCGGCGACTACAAGCCCGAGCAGTGCTCGCCGCTCGGGGCGAAGGACTTCTACGCGGCGGTCGTGCTCGGCGACTTCTACGATCCGACGTCGGTCGGCGATCTGCTGACCGCGCTCAAGCGGCCGATGCTGCCGCAGTACTACAACGACGATCAGCCCAGCGGCTCGACGAACTACACCGCGATTTTCTCGGCGCTCAAGAAGATCGGCTCGGCCGAGGCGGCTCCGATCGTGCGCGCGATGTGGGACGTCAGCGCGCCCGCCCCGAAGGCGCCGAAGCGAGGCGCGAAGCCCGCAGCGGCTGCTGCGCCCGAGGAGGGTGGCGACCGCGGCGTCATCCGCACGCTCGCCGTCGATGCCTATCCGTTCCTAGCGCGCGATAGCTCGGCGGCGCCCGCGCTCGCGAAGATCGCAGATAGCCCCGGCGACAACGGTCTGCGCGCGAGTGCAGCCGCTGCGTTTGCTCGGCTCACGACAGATGCGAAGGACATCGACGTGCTCCAGCACATGGCGCAGCTCCAGTTCGACGTTGCCAAGAAGAACGCGGATATCGCGGCGAAGGAGAAGGACAAGGCGACCGCCGCCGACAAGGACTTCGAGACCGTGACGCAGCAGCGCAACGCCGCGAAGGCGGGATTGCAAAAGCTAATCCACGATCCGTCGAAGACCGACGCTCAGAAGAGAGAAGCGAAGGACGCCGACAAGAAGTTCGAGGACGACTACAAGGCCGAGAAGAAGAAGCACGCCGAGCTGACCGGCGCGTTCCATCAAGCGACCGACAACGCGAAGGTGTTCAAGTCGTTCGGCCGGCAGTTCCAGAGCCACGTCGGTCGCATCGTCGTCGCGCTGCGCTGCAAGCAAGACCTCAACTGCTACGTCAAGACGCTCACGCTCACGCCTGACCAGGCCGCGAACGACAGCGCGCCGTACATCAAGGACATCAAAGACTGGACCGCCGAAGAGAAAGGCGCCCTGGTCGACGCCGAGGTCGAGCGCGCGATGCTCGAGATCGGCAAGCGTGGCACGGCCGCGGCGGGGTTGACCGATCAGCTGCTCGAGGCAGCGAAGTCCGATGACCATGGCGTGCGCGAGAGCGTGCTGCTCGCGCTCCCGAAGATCGCGAAGGTGCCGTGCGCGAACTGCGAAGCGAAGCTCGACGAAGCGATCAAGGCCGGCGAGGGCAAGAGCACGGTGCGGGACCTCACCGTCGAGACCCAGATGCTACGGAACTACTTCTCGTGGGCCGGCGGGAAGACGCCGAGCGCTCCACCGCCGCCGTCGTCCGACGATGGTGCCGGGGCTCCGCCCACGAAGGCGCCGAAGAAGAAGGCGAAGTAGCAACGCGGCCTTAGGGTTCGGCGATCGCGGCGGTTCCGCGGTCGCGATTTTGTGCTACGTCTCAAGGCACGGGGCGTAGCGCAGTCTGGTAGCGCACCTGGTTTGGGACCAGGGAGTCGGAGGTTCGAATCCTCTCGCCCCGACTAGAGCTTTGGCGGATCGCGCGTTCCCGCGCGCTGGGATCACGCTGAATGCGCGCGGGCGCACGGTGGACCGCGGCGCCCGCCCCGCTGTTCGGAGAGCGTGGTGGGACCGATCGAGATGCCGGCACCGCCGTTGCAAATCGAGTCGGGCGTGGCCTGTTCGTCGCCCGCACCGCGGCCAAGATTCGCGGTGCGGCAGATCTCGCTGCTCGCGATCGTCCTCGGATTGGTCGCTGGTCTCGGCGCGTATGTGTTTCGCGTCTTGATCGCCGTGTTTCACAACCTGCTGTTATGCGGGCGGCTATCGGCCACCTACGACACGAACGTGCACACGCCACCGAGTCCGTGGGGGGTGGGCGTCGCGCTCGTTCCCGCCATCGCGGCGCTGTTCGTGGTGTTCGTCGTCAAGCGCTGGGCCCCGGAGGCCAAGGGACACGGCGTTCCCGAGGTCATGGACGCGATCCACTACGAGGGCGGCGAGATCCGGCCGGTCGTCGCGGCCGTCAAGTCCGTGGCCTCCGCCGTGTCGATCGGCAGCGGTGGGTCGGTCGGCCGCGAGGGACCGATCATCCAGATCGGCGCGGCGTTCGGGTCGTGGGCCGGTCGTCTGTTCCACGTCTCGCGATGGCAGCGCACGACGCTCGTCGCCGCCGGCGGCGGCGCAGGGATCGCGGCGACGTTCAATACACCGATCGGCGGCGTGCTGTTTGCCGTCGAGGTCCTCATGCACGAGGTCAGCGTACGGACGCTCGTGCCGGTCACGCTCGCGACCGCGACCGCCACGTTCGTCGGTCGATGGCTGTTCGGCAACCACCCCGCGTTCGCGATCCCGACGATCCACATGCCTGCGGTCGCGAGCGTCGCGCTGTTGCCCGCGTACGCCGGCCTCGGCGTGATCGCCGCCGGGGCGGCGGGGCTGTTCATTCGAGCGCTGTATGGAATGGAAGACTTCTGCGAGGGCCGCATTCGCAACGACTACCTCCGTCACGCGCTCGGGATGTTCGGGGTCGGCGTCGTGATGACGACCCTGGCGATCACCGCGGGGCATTACTTCGTGCAAGGCGTCGGGTACGCGACGATCCTCGATGTGCTCGAACATTCGCGCACCAGCATCGTGATGCTGGCGACG
Organism: uncultured delta proteobacterium; assembly: GCA_963848295.1. Classification (GTDB taxonomy): domain Bacteria; phylum Myxococcota_A; class Polyangia; order Haliangiales; family Haliangiaceae; genus JABFXX01. Next base: position 4,689,795 of record CAWKDB010000010.1, read on the forward strand.
CTGTTTGCGCTCAAGCTCCTCGTCACCTCGTTGACCCTGGGATCCGGGGCCTCGGGTGGGATCTTCTCGCCGTCGCTGTTCATGGGCGCGGTGCTCGGCGGCGGCTACGGCATCGTGCTCGACGCGCTGTTTCCGGGCCTGCACCTCGATCCGAGCGCTCTCGCGCTCGCCGGGATGGCAGGGGTCGTGGCCGGGGCGACCGGCGCCCCGCTCACCGCGATCGTGATGATCTTCGAGATGACCCTCGACTACACCGTCGTCTTGCCGATGACGCTCACCGTCGCGGTCGCCCACGGCCTGCGCCAGCGCCTGGTCCGGGACACGATCTACACGATGAAGCTGAGCCGTCGCGGTCACGTGATCCCGAATGCGCTCCATGCCACGGCGTTTCTCGTACGCCCGGTGAGCGGCTTGAAGCTCGCGCGCGCGGCGACCGTGCCTGCGGACGCGCCGCCATCGCGGCTCACCGGCGACGAGCCCTATGTGGCGATCATGCACGACGGAGCGGTGGACGGGCTGTTGTCGCGACCGTGGCTCGTCGCGAATCGCGATCGGGTGCGTGCCGCGCAGACCGTCGGAGAGCTCGCCGACGGGGCTCCGGTCGTAGTCTCGCAAGACACGCGGATGGTCGACGCCCTCGCAGAGCTGCACCGGACCGGGCGGGCGTACGCGGTGGTGCTACGAGACGGCGCCGTGCAAGGGGTGATCACCGAACCTCAGCTCGCCCGTAGACTGATCGACGAGGTGGTGGATCTCGCAGACTGAGCGAAGCACCGCCCCGACCCGGTTACTGCGTGGTCGCGCTGCCTGCCGTGCAGGTCGTCGGGTCATCGTCGAGCGCGGGGCTGAGCTGCGTGTTGTCGACCGCGGCCGAGCCGCTGCGCGTGTTGAAGCGAATGCGTCCCACCGCGCCGCCGCCGCCGGCCGCGTAGTCGCCGTTGCCCATGTACGGCGCGTTCGAGCCGGCACCCGCGGCGAGGTTGGCCGCGCCGCCTGCGCCGCCGTTCGAGGCGCAGCCGACGCCGCCGAGGGCGGGGATGCGACTCAACCCGCCGTTGGCTCCGCGCGCGGTCGAGATCGTGCACTCGGCGACGTAGTAGTTGCCGCCGCCGCCGCCGCCATTGACCGCGAGCCAGCCGCTGACCACGATGTCGTGCGCCTCGAGCAGGATCGAGCCGCCGGCGCCGCCGCCACCGCCGGTGTCGGTCACGGCGCCGCCGCTCGTGCCGCCGCAACCGCCGGCGTTGATCGAGCCCGTCGTGGTGATCGTCAGCGTCGCGTTCGCGACGAGCTGGATCGCGCCGCCGCCGCCGCCGCCGAACGGGCTGCCGCCGTTGCCGCCGCCGCCGCCGCCGCCGCCGGCCAGCTTCGCGATCGTGGGATCGCCGAACGCCGCGCCCCCGGGCACTGCCGCCTCGCCGCCGGCGTCGCCGCCCGCACCGCCCCCCGCGCCGTAGCCGCCGCCGGAAGCGCCGAGAGTGTCATCGGTACCCGCACCACCGCCGCCACTTCCCGCCGCGGAGGTGTGGCCGATGCCGCCGGGAGAGCCGCCCGGGCCGCCGCCCGCCCCGGTGCAGCCACCGCGCCCGTCGACCGCGCCGGTCACGGTGATCGAGCCGGTCGACACCAGCGCGACCGGCCCCGAGCCGGAGAAGCCGAGGCCGCCCTGGATCATCAGATCGCCGAAGCGAAACACGCCGACGCCGTCGTGGACCTCGAAATCGATGCCGCCGCTGAGCCCGGTGACCGCGGCTCGAGTCAACGCGCCGCTCGCGATCGCCCCGGTCGACTGATCGATCGTCGCGTTGTCGAGCGTGATCGGTCCGACGTCGGAGCCGACAGTATCGGATGGCGTCACGAACCCGCCAGACGGCGAGAGCAGCGCGCAATGGGCCGGTCCGTTGTCGCTCCGGCAGCCCCAGCTGCACGTCGTATCGACGGCGGAGCCGCCTGCAGTAGCGCACACGCGCAGGTCGTCGGCGTTTGCACACTCGGCCGATGCGGTCACGCACGGGCCGGCGTCGGGCAAGGGCAGCGGAGCATCGATGGTCGCGCCGTCGATCGGCGGCAGCGCCTGGTTGCGCGTGAACTGGCAAGCCGCGATCGCAGCTGCGCCCACCACCGCGGCGCGAAACCGCCTGCTCATGTGGTCGATCATACAGCGAACGGCCGGATCGCGCGGTGTAATCCAACGACCACATCGCCGGTGCGCCGGGTTTGCTGCCCCGCGGCGCAAGCGCTAGTCGGCACCGCACCGGTGACACAGACGCGCGGTCGGGAGATCGCGAGCGCGCTCGCGACGGCACCTTCGCGACGTCGTCGACAGGAGGCTATGCGCGAGGCGACCCGCGCAACGGCATGCGAGTTGCTTTCTCGATGCCCATGATCCGCCAGCTGAAGTCGGGCAAGTTCCGCCTCTATTCGCGCAAGACCGATGCGAAGACCGGCAAGCGCAAGAACCTCGGCACGTTCACCTCGCGCCGCGCCGCCGAGAGGCACGAGCGCGAGGTGCAATATTTCAAGCGCCATGGCTAGCGCTCGCGCGACGTGGAGCGAGCTGAAGAGGTTCGCGAAGGGCATCGCCGAACAACTCGCGAGCGATCAGCCGGCCGCGTACACGTCGAGCATGGCGAAGGCGCGGCGGAAGGGCCGCGTGTTCGTCGATTACTTGCGCAACGCGCGCGGCGCGACCTTCGTGTCGCCGTACTCACCACGCGCGCGTCCCGGCGCGCCGATCGCGACGCCGATCACCTGGGACGAGCTCACCGGTGGCATCGACCCGGCCGCGTTTACCCTGCGCACCCTGCCGGCGCGACTCGAGTCGCTGGCGCGCGATCCGTGGGACGGCTTCCTGGAGCTCGAGCAGTCGATCGTCTAGTGAGGGCCGCGTCAGCGGCGTTGGCGCTAGGCTCGCAGCGCGCGCAACTCGGGGCCGAGCTCCGGTGCGTAGATCAGGCGCAGCGTCGAGACCGGCCGGCCGAGCGGTAGATCTTCGAACAGCCGGCCGAGCGTGACCGAGCCGTGGCGCGGGTGACCGATGACGTGGAGCTCTTCGTCGTTCGCCGCGCTGTAGCCGAGCTGACTCGCGGTGTCGAGCTCGAGGTAGCTCGCGGCGGCGTCACCGAACTTGCGTTGCGCGATCGCGAGCGCACGCGGCCACAACGCGTCGGCGACCGTCCGATCGTCGCCGAGCTCGAGGGTCTTGAACAACCGGCGACTGACGAGCCGCGCCGACAGATCGTGTAACACCGGGTCCGTCGCGCCGGGTCCGTCCACGCCCGCCCAGCGATCGAGCGCGGTCGTGACCGAGATGTCGTGCAGCCCGAGATAATCGGCGACGCCGACCGGTTCGCCGCGCGCCATCGCACCTGCGATCGGCAGACCTTCGGGCTCGGCGCCCGCGCGAGTCAGCTGCGCGAAGCGCGCGAGCGTCTTGATGAACATGTGCTCCGCCGCGCGCACGGTCTTGTGGTGATAGACCTGCGCATACATGTACGAACGCGCGAACAAGTACTGCTCGACCGCGTACATGCCGCGGCGGTAGTCGACGACGAGATCGTGCGGATCGGTCGAGCCGGGATGGACCTCGGCGATCTGCAGGGCGTGGATGATCCAGTCGAGGTCGTAGGTCGCGTAGCCGGCGCCGGAGTAATGGCCATCGCGCAGCAAGTAGTCGAGGCGATCGGCATCGAGCTGCGACGACACCAGCTTGCGCGCGAACTGCGGGTGATATTGCTTGCCGAAGAACTTGCTCAGCGTCGTCGGCAGACCGGGCTCGAGCTGGTCGAGCCCCGCGGCGAGCTCGCCGTCTTCGGTCGCGATCCGGCCGCCCCAATGCTCGTGGTCGTGGCCGCCGAACACGTGCTCCCACGCGTGCGAGAACGGGCCATGACCGACGTCGTGAAGCAGCGCCGCGACCTTGACGTGGCGCGCGACGTCGGGCGCGAGCTCGAGCCGGCGCGCGAGCCGTTGTGCGATGTGAAAAGCCCCGAGCGCGTGACCGAACCGCGAGTGCTCGGCGCCCGGATAGACCAGCCAAGCGAACCCCATCTGCTTGATCCGGCGCAGGCGCTGCATCGCGCGCGTATCGAGCAGATCCGCGATCGGGCGGTCGTCGGCTTTGAACTCGATCAAGCCGTGCACCGGGTCGCGGAAGACGCGGTCTTTCACCGCGGCATCCTAGCACTGGGTCGGTTGACAAGAATTCCTCCGTCCCCACGTAACCACTCGTTCTTGCTACGGTCAGGCTCCCTCGTGCGGTTGACAAAGATTCCTCCGTCCCCGGTGCGCGAGGTGGTTATCGAGCGCGTCGACGGTACGAGCCGGCATCGCGATCGAGATCGAGTGATCGTCGAGGCGCCTCTGCAACTGCGCGCACGGGGGGTGCCGGTCGCTACGATCATGCGCACGCCGGGCGCGGACCTCGAGCTCGTGCGCGGGTTGTTGCACGCCGAGTCGGTGGCGGCCGGATCGATCGCGCAGGCCGACGAGGACGCGGTCGAGATCGATGTCGCCGCGAGCGCGTTCGCCGGCCGAGGGTTGCTCGCTTCTGCGGCGTGCGGCGTGTGTGGGCGGGTGGCGATCGCGGATCTCGAGCGTCGTGCACGCGAGATCACCGTAGACACCGCGGTGCCACGTACGGTGCTCGCCGCGTTGCCCGACCGGCTGCGCTCGGCACAACAGCTATTCGCGGACACTGGTGGGCTGCACGCCGCGGCGCTGTTCACGGTCAAGGGCGACCTCGTCGTCGTCCGCGAGGACGTAGGCCGCCACAACGCGGTCGACAAGGTCGTGGGTTGGGCGCTCGCCGCCCGCGTAACGCCCGGCGACCACATGTTGTTCCTCAGCGGACGGGCCGGTTACGAATTAGTCCAAAAAGCCGTGATGTTCGGCGTGCCGATCGTGGCGTCGGTGTCGGCGCCGAGCTCGCTCGCGATCGAGCTGGCGGAGCGGTTCGGTGTCGCGTTGGCCGGGTTCGTGCGTGGCGATCGGTGCAACCTCTACAGCCACGCGTGGCGGCTACTTGACCCGACGGGCGCACCTGCATAGGTTCCCGTCGATGATCGTTCGTTCCACCGTCGTGCTCGTCACGTTCGCAAGCCTCGTCTCCTGCGGCAAGAGCGGCAAGGACTCCGCCGGCAAGGTGGTCGAGCCGACCGCGCCGGCTCCCCCCGCGATCCCGTCGAACAAAGCGGTCACGGCATCGCCGACTCCCGGGCCGGCCGAGGCCGCTGCGGCACCGCCCGCCGCGAAGCGCGACGGCCGCGAGGTCTACTCGTTGATCGATAACCGGCTCGCCGCGCACATCAGCCGCGGCGGTGGCTTGCTCGTCGAGGCCGGTTCGGCCGGCTTCGAGAAGTACCAACGGCTCGGCAACATCATGAAGGGGTGGAAGCGGCGATGGGAGCTGCGCCAGACCGAAGGTGAGGTCAAGGTCGCGCGCATCGTCGGCAAGACCGCCTCGATCCACGTGCCGCTGACCGAAGCGCAAGCGAAGCAGGGCAGCGTCCGGATCCGCGCGTTCGCGAACGCCGACGAGACGTTGAGCCTCAAGGTCAACGACAACCGAGACATCAACGGCAAGCTGTCGAAAGGCTGGTCGACGCTCGACCTCGCGGTGCCGGCCGGTCAGCTCGGCGAAGGCGAGAACACGCTCGCGCTGTTCGCGAAGTCGTCCGGCTTGGAGATCGCGTGGCTGCAAGTCGGCGGCGAGACCGCGCCGCCCGATGACGGCGCGGAGAAGTTCTACGATGCGAGCTCCAAGAGCCTCGTGATCCCGAAGGATGGCGCGATGACCTGGTTCGTCGCGGTGCCCGACAAGGCCAAGCTCGTCGCCGACGTGCCGGATGCCGGGTGCACGATCGCGGTGACCACCGTCGGTGAAGCTGGCCACGCCGGCCCGACGGGCAAGCTATCCGGCGCTGGCGCGACGCTCGATCTCGCGGCGCTCGCGGGCCAGCCGGCTCGCATCGAGCTGACCGCGACCGGGTGCGCGGAAGCACACCTAGCGAGCGCCGGGCTCGAGATTCCGGGCCCAGCCCCGACGTTCACGCGCGGTCCGGCGCCAAAGCACGTCGTGTTCATCGTGATGGACGCGCTGCGCGCTGATCGCATCCGTGCGTTCAACCCCAAGGCGCGACCCGAGACGCCGAACTGGGACAAGCTCGCCGAGTCGTCGACGCTGTTCGTCAACACCTACGTGCAAGGCAACGAGTCCCAGGTCTCGCACGCGGCGATCTGGAGCTCGAACTACCTCGCGAAGCACAAGGCGATCGAGATGCACGATCATCTCGCCGACAAGTGGGTGACGATCGACGAGGTCGCGAAGAAAGCCGGGATGTTCGTCGCCGGCGCGTCGGGCAACGGTTACATCCGCCCGTCGCGCGGGTTTGGCTCGGGCTGGGACGTGTTCGTCAACCACATCGAGAAGGGGCTCGGGCTGCGCGGCGCCGACATCATGGACAAGGGGCTGTCGTTCATCGCGCCGAAGAAGGACCAGCCGTGGTTCGTCTATCTCGGCTTCATCGACACGCACGTGACGTGGCGCGCGAAGCAGCCGTGGATGGCGAAGTACGACGGCGGCTACAAGGGCCGGTTCCAGACCGAATACGGCGACGACGGCCCGAACGGCAGCGATGGCAAGGGGCTGTCCGAGGCCGAGCACGATCACGTGCGCGCGCTGTACGACTCGAACGTGAGCTACCAAGACGATCTGCTCGGTCAGCTGGTCGAGAAGCTGAAGGCGTGGGGCGTGTGGGATCAGACGATGCTGATCGTCGTCGCGGACCACGGCGACGAACAATGGGAAGACGGTCGGGTCGGTCACGGTGGCAGCGAGCGCGAGACGCTGCTCCACGTGCCGCTGCTCATCCACTACCCGCCGCAGTTTCCGGCGGGCAAGGTGCTCGAAGGTACCGAGGCGATCGACATCGTGCCGACGCTCGCCGACGCGCTCGGCGTCGCGAACGATCCCGAGTGGCAGGGCGCTACGCTGATGCCGGTCGCGAACGGCGCCGGCGGCTATCCACTGATGTCATTCTCGTCGCAGTACGAGAACGCACACGCCGGTCGGATCGGCCACTGGAAGCTGAAGCTCGTCGGCACTGGCGCGCCGAAGCTGTACGACCTCGCGACCGACGGCGACGAGCACAAGGACCTGTGGGCCGACAAGGCGGCCGAGGTCGGAGCGCGAACGCTCCTCGATCCGATGCTCGAGCTACGGCAATGGAACGTCGAGTGGAAAAAGTCGCAGTGGGGCAACGCCGCTGACGTCTCGAACCGCTTCGCGTCCGACCTCGGTGAGTGATCCGGCGCGCCCGACCGCGGGGGCTCGGTTCGCACTCGAGCGCGAACGTGATGACGGCGCGAGCGCGACCTATGCCGCGATGATCGCGACGCCGGATGCGGTGTACCGCAGCACCGCGCTGCTGCGCGACGACGGCACGGTCGAGCTGGCGCCGACCGGCGCGCCGGGCGAGCTCGACCACCAGCTGGCAGTGCTCGCAAAGCTGACCGCGCGCTCCGCCGCGAAAAAACGTGAGGACGGCCTCCCGGCGTGGCCCGCGCGCATCCAACGTTGGCGGGGCCCGCGCTGAAGCGGGTATGGTGACGGCGTGGATGAACCGGCGGCGTGGCGCCAGATCGCGAAGCAGCGGGCGAAGATCGCGAACGAGCTCGTGCGGCGCGAAGCCGATCGCGGGTCGACGCTCGCGCACGACCTGCGCGGGTTCGTCCAGATCGTGAAGCTCGGCACGGCCGAGCTCGCGCGCCGAGCGATGGCGCCGGTCGACGATGGCTTCGATCTGATCGGCGAGCTGGCTCGGGCCGCCGACCGGGTCAAGACCGCGGCGATCGAGGTGCTCGGCGAGCCGGCGGTGGTCGCGGATGCGATCGCGCCGGCGATCGAGCTGATCCGGGTCGTCGCTCCGCAGCTCGAGCTCGATGTCGATCGCGCACCCGCGCTCGAGACGACTTGCAACGCGCGCGAGCTTGCCGAGCTCGTGCTCGCCGTCGTGCTCGATCCTCCGGCGCGCGCCACCTCGCTCGCGGCGGACGCCAGGGCCGGCGCGTTCGAGCTCCGTGTCGCCTACGACGCCGCGGTCGGCGAAGATGACTTGTCGATCGCGACCGTGATCGCGCGCCGCGCCGACGGTTCGGTCGTGATCTCCGGCGCGAGCGCCGTGATCCGTATGCCGCTGCGCGCGGCTTCCTAGTCCTCGTCGTCGTCGTAGTACTCGACCGGCTCGTAGCGCTGCTCGCGGCTCGCCGGACAGACCGCGCGGTAGCTGCAACGATCGCAGTACGTGCCCGGATTCGGTCGCGGGCCGTCGTCGACCGCGAGGGCCGCCGCTTCGATATTGTCGAGCAGGTCGGGTACCGCCTTGTCGCGGATGACCTCGGGGGCGATCGGCGCGCTCCATTCGACCGAGCGCTCGGCGACCCAGTGCACACCAAGCCAGATCTTGCGGACGTGGCGAAACGCGGCAGCCGCGAGCACGGCGTAGCCTTCGAGCTGGTCGCCGACCGAGCTGCCGGGGATGCGCTGTCCGGTCTTGTGATCGACCAGCGCGAGCGAGTCGTCCTCGAACAGATAGCCGAGGTCGAGGATGCCGCGGTAGTACGCGTCGCCGGCGTAGAACTGCGTGGTCGAGAGATCCTCGCGCACCGCGAGCGAATACTCGACGAGCTGGCGCGACACCCGGCGCCGGCGGCGAAACTGCGCGAGCCGCGCCGAGAACGGCTCGATCGTCAGCGCGAGATGGTCGTAGCGCAGTTGCTCGGTCTCGTTGGGCAGCGCCGCGCGGACCTTCGCGTTCGCCTCCGCGACGGTCGAGCCTTGCAGCGTCAGCTCGATCGCCTCGTGAATCGCCTTGCCGATCCGGGTCTCCGGCATGACCTCCGGCTCCTTGATCTTCTCGACGTAGCGAAAATGGAACAGCCGCGGGCAACGCAGCGCGGTCGCGACCTTGGAGGCCGACCACGGAGCGTGGATAAGCGCGCGCGTCGACGGCACAGCGTGGCCACTGTACCTCCGGGGCCGCCGCGGGCGTAGCGATCACGCGCGACGCTTCAGTAAGCGGCGGATGGCACGACCAGGCCGAAAACTTGCCGCCTCGGGCCCCGGGCCGTACCACGGATAGGCGGAGGCATCGTGTCGAGCTGCGAAGTCTGCAACGCCAAAGTCTCGGAGCTACGCCGTGGACGCTGCTGGGGCTGCTACGCCCGTTGGGTCGACGCTCGGCCGGTGGGGGCCGGCGCGCGCTGCGTGACGTGCACCGAGAAGCGCCGGCGCGTGTTGAAGCAGGTCGAGCTGTTCGGGGGCTGGCAGCCGATGTGCTTCAACTGCGCCGGCCAGCTGCTCGTGCTCGATCCGATGCCGACGACGCTCGTCGAGCTGCGCGACATGGTGTCGCGCGAACGCCGCAAGCTCGATCGCCGCTACGGCAAGGCCGATACCCGCGTGTTTCGGTACGAGCGTCGCGTCGGTCAGCGCCGCGAGGACGGCCGCCAGGACTTCGGCGTGATCGACGACGGCATGATCATCGAGGTCAGCTTCGAGCCGTCCGACGAAGTGTTCGAGGAGCTCACGCACATTCGCGAGCTCGTGCTCGGTAGCGTCACCGAGGGCTAATCGGTGCACACCGAGGTCGCGACGAGACCCGCCGGGGTCGTCGCGAACGTCTGGGCGACGCCGTTCGTCACCGCGAGCTCGTGCCCGGTGGGCTCGTCACCGGGGATCGTCGTCGCCTTCATCGAGCCGTCGTCGCCGAGCACGCCGACGACGATCTGGCCGTTCGGGTCGAGGTAGCTGAGCCACACGCGATCGCCGTCCGCGACGAGCCGCGGCGAATGGCCGCCCGCGATCGTCGTCGCGTCGGCCATGTCGATGGTCGCCGGCGTACCGCGGGTCGTCACGATATCGTAGCCGCGCTCGAACGCGAGGACGACCTCGGTCGAGGTCGCGGCGAAGCGTGGGGCGCGGCACGCGAGCGTGGCGGATCGGGTCGCGCCGGTCGCCTCGTCGCTCGCGCTCTCGAAGTAGCACGTGTCGTCGGCGGTCGGCCACGCGACGACCGCTTCGCCGTCGAGTGCGGTCGCGGCGAGCTCGTGCGACTCTGCGGTCAGCACGGAGAGCTCGCTCGTGTGCGGCTGCCAGCTGGCGTCGAAGCTGGTCAGCAACAGCCCGCCATAGGACACGCTCGGGGCGAGCCGATCGCCGCCGGCGACGACGATCGGCGACGTTCCACTCGAGCCGTTGAGGATCGTCAGATCGCGGTACGGCGCGACGCCGAGCGGTGCACCCAGCAGGTAGGTGCCGTCGCCCGACACCGCGCCGACGACCATCGTGTCGTCGATCAGCGCGGCCGACAGCGACGTCGCCGGCCACTTCCACACGACCTCGGGGTCCCCGATCGGGGCGGCGCTCTGATCGAGGCGCTGTTGCATGACTTGGCCGCCGGGCGGCGCCCACAGCACGACCTCGCCGTCCGACACCGGCGCGATCGCGATCGCGGCACTCGGCGTCACCGCCGCGATCGTCGAGCTGGCGCAGACGTACGGTTGCACCTCTGCGCTCGGCGTCACCGACGCGCGATCCGTGCAACCTGCGAGCACCGACACACTCAACACCACGATGCGCAGTTCGCCCATCTTCCCAGTGTCGCGTGGGACGTGCCGCGAGCTCCAGTAGACGGCTCGAAATTCTAACTGTGCGGCAGTGCGTACATTGTCAGGTCACCGTCGACAACACCGCACCGCGTCGCTCAGTGCCTCGGCGCGGGTGCCGGCCTCGGTGGGGGCAACGATCTCGTCGGCGGCGTCGCGATCATCGCCGGTGGCAACGGCCTTTGTTGGCGCTCGCTCAGCGCGAATACGGCGCCGGCGAGCGCGACCGGAACGACCAATCCAACCGGCAGCACCTCGCTGAGCGACTTCCCGGTCGCGCGGATCGTCAGCTTGAACCCTTTGGCGTCCTTGTCGGCCTTGACCCGGAACGTGCCATCGCCCGTGAACCCGGTCACGACCTTGAGCAAGTCGTCGCGGTGCCTCAGCACGGCCGCGATCCGCGGATCGCTCTTGAACGACTCGAGTGCGCCGAGCGCGATCTTCGCGATGCCACGCGGCGCGATCTGAGAGGCGCGCATGAGATCGATCACACCGTCGGACAGCATGACCATCGCGTCGAACCCGTCCTTCGACGAGTCGGTCCACGACCAGCCGACGCCGTCGTGGTACAGCGCGAACGACGCCGCCTTGCAGCGCGTGAACAGATCGGCCGCGGCAGCCGAGCCGTTCGCGATCAGCGGCGTGAGGTACGAGCGCGCGCTTGGCGTCATCGCGACCATGATGGCGAACACCGGCTTGCCGGCGATCACCTCGGCCGCACCCGCGAGCGCGCCGGACCTGTGCGCCGGGGCTCTCCAGCTATCCGCGAGCCGGTCCTTGACCAGCTGCGTGCTACCGACGAGCAGGACCTTGTCCTTGGTGACGCCGATCGCTTGCTCGCCCTTCGTGGTCATCTCGCCGCTGCCGACCTTCGTCGGCGGAGCCCCCGTCAACGTCGCGAGCTTGTCGATCGTCTCGGTCGAGAACCTGCCGTGGACCGCGATGACGAACATCGGATCGTGGTTCGGCACGATCTGGAAGAACGCCGTCGCGTCGGCGATATCGTCGACGACGTCGATTCCCGACATCGCGGTCGCCAGCTTGCGGCCCTGGTCGACCTGCGTGATCGCTTCGGTCACCATCCGCGACAGCTCCGGCGACGCCTTGATCGCCGGTAGCTCGGGGAGCTGGGTCAGCGCCTTGAAGTTGTGGGGGACGAAGCTGACCGCGTCGACGTGGACGACGACGTCGGCATCGGGCATCGCGTACTGCAGCGCAGCGTCGACGGTCGGCGCCTTCGGATTGGGCTGGAGCCCGAATCCCGAGAGCCCCATGATCAGCGAAACAATGTCGGCAATACCGAGAGCCATAGCGTGTCGTCGTGCATCGAGTTGCAAGAAAAATCAACTGCCGAACACCATCTCGCGCGACCGTGTCTCGTTCAGAAAAAAAATTGATGTCAAGACTGGTTCCCGGCAACACCGGCGCTAGGATGACGACGTCTTCACGGTCCACGCCTTTTTCTGGCTCTCTCTTGGGAGGTACGACGGTCATGAGCACGCTTGCTGTGGTGGAAGAGATCCTTCGAGAGACCGCCGTCCCCATGTCGGTGCGAGAGATCGTGGAACGGGCGGGTAGTCGGCTTCCCAGCAAGTCAAAGACCCCAGACACGGTCGTGGCTCGCGACCTGTCGATGGATCTCAAGAAGCGCGGTGAGAGCTCGTTGTTCGCTCGGACCTCGCCCGGCCGCTATACGTTGCGTGCGCTCGCCCAGAATGCCCCCACCGAGCTCGCAGCCTCGGCGCTGCGCGGTGGCGCGCAGCCCGTTCTTGGCGCGCGCAAGCCCGCCGTTGCCGCGCAGCCCAGCAGTACCGCTCGCCCCGGCCGCGAGGCCGATGGCGGCGGATACGCCGGCTAGCGCGCCCCCGGGAGCGACGCTCGGTGATCCGTAGGGCCGAAGTCTCGGACTATCCCTGGGTCATCGCGACGGGCGCCGAGGCCTACAACGACCTCGGCGACTACACGCGAATCCTGCCGTCGTGGCTCGAGCAGCCCGGTGTGCTCGCGTGGATCGATCACGATGCGTCCGGCCGCGGTCGCGGCTTCGCGATGCTCGGCTTCTACATGGAGGACGCCAGCGGCAACCGTGGCGCAGGCGCACAGCAGGTCATCGCGGACTTGTTGGCACTCGCCGTGCTGCCGACGTTTCAGCGCCACGGCATCGGCTCCAAGCTGCTCGCCCACGTCATCGATGTCGCCGAGCGGGTTGCCCCGTCGAGCCACATCGGACAACTGCGCCTCACCGTCGCCGAAGACAACGTCGGGGCGCAGCGGCTGTATGCACGGACCGGGTTCACGGTGGTCGATGGCTCGGCGACCTACGACCGCGGCCAGCGCGCGCTGCGGATGGCGCGTCCGCTCGGGCCGAGATAGCTCACTCTCTCTGGGCCGCCAGAAAATCAGGACTCGCTACTGAATGATCGCCCCGCACGGGAACTGCGCGTCGAGCGTCGGGTTCGTCGCATTCTTGAAGTTCGTGCACGCCTGGCCGATCAGCTGGAGCGACGTGCCGTTGACGGTCCAGTCGGTGCCGTACGTCAGCATCATGCCGTTGAACGTGACCGTGCCCTCGGACGCGTGCATCGGATCGACGTTGCCGCTGATCGTCAGGTTGCACGACAGCACGCCGTTGATGATCGCGTCGAGACCGGTCGACAGCTGCGCCGCATTATCCGCGGTGTAGTACGGCGAGCACCCCGTGCAGTTCGGATTCTGACCGGTCGCCACGCCGGTACCTGCGTTCGCGACGTCCTGCAGGTACTGGTTCGCGATGCCCGCGAGGCCGATCACGAACGTCTGGATGCCAGCGGTGTAGGCGGCTTTTACCGCGGTGATCGACGGGCCATTACCGCCGCCGCCGCCGCACGAGTTTGGCTGGCCATCGGTGGCCAACAGGATGATCGGGGGCGAGCCGGAGGGCGGCGGGGTCGCTGCGAAGTCAGCGATCGCCATATCGATCGCCGAGGCGGTCGGCGTGCTGCCGCCGTTGGGCTGGTCGTTGTTGGTCAGCGTCGCCAGCATCGCGGAGTTGTTGAGCGCGCGCCCCGTCGAGTAACCGGTGATGCCGAGCGTGCCCGGCGTGTTGCCCGACGGATCGGTGCACGGCGACTGATCGCCGGCGAACATGATCTCGCCGAAGTAGACGTTGGCCTGCGTCGCGGTGACCGCACCGGTCGCGGTGGTGGTGCCGTTGTCGGCGCCGAACAACCCGTTCTGCAGCGCCTGGAAGCGCGACGGGGTGATGTCTTTCATCGTCATCGAGCCACTGCGATCGAGCACGAGATCGATCGAAGGCGTCGTCACCATCGGCGTGAAGTGGAGGTCGGGGCACGCGCTGTCGATGCCGCCATCGCCGTTGTCCGGGTTCGGGTCGCACACGCCGTCGGCGGTGCAGGTGCCGTCACCGCACTGGCCGCCGCCTTGCGTGCATTGTGCGTCGCAGTGGCCGTCGGGATCGCAGTAGAAACCCGAAGGGCAGGTCGCGGCGGCACCCGGTGACGGGTCGCAGGCGATCATGCACGCCGCGGGCGGCGGGACCTCCGTGCACAAGCTCACCGCGCCGTTCTTGTTGCCGCATCCGACCAGCGCGAGGGCGGAGACGACCGACACAGCGAGAATGGCACTAGGGCGAATCATCGAAGGCTCCTTGGACAATAGAGGCGTTAACAGCAAGGGGCGCGCCACGAGGGCGGTCTTCGCGGCGAGACCACAGTGCGAACGGATCCGCGTAGTTTCATCAGTGGGGACAACAGACCCTGGGGACTCTCTCCACCCAGACCGCGACGAATTACGGACATCCCTGCAAACGAAGTTGGCGACAACAAAGCACTCAACAGCTCGACCTAGACTGCACAACGATCCCCAAAATAATCGTACACCCTGCGCGCGGCCGATCTGCAAGTCGATCACGCTCGGACCGAGAATTGAGTGAGCTGGGCTACGTCTCGGGCGGCGCGGCGGATGTAGGTTCGCGACGCAGCGCGAGCTTATAAAGCATCGTTAACGCGAGCGCGACAAACACGAGCGACGGCAGCTTGAGGTCGGCGTACTTGCCGCCGGCGAGCGCGAGCACCTTGTCGTCCTGCGTCGCCGCGACCGGGATCGCGAGCGCGATGCCGATCAGCGCCTCGCCGGTGATGAACCCGGCGGCGGCGAGCAGGCCGTTGCGCTCGACGGAGGCGCGGCGGTCGGGCGATGCCTTCGTCTTGTCGAGCACGCGCGACACCAGCCACGCGACGACGCCGCCGAAGAAGATCGGCACGTTCAGCTCGAACGGCAGATAGGCGCCGACCGCGAACGCCATCACCGGAACGCGGAACTTCGAGCCGCGGTTGTCGAGCAAGACGTCGATCGCGATCACGACCACGGCGATCACCGCACCGATCCCGATGAACGTCCACGGCAGGCCGCCGGCGAACACGCCTTTCGCGACCGTCTCCATGAGGTTCGCTTGCGGCGCCGCGAGCTTCTCGCTGCCGATCCCGTACGCGTTGTTGAGCAGATTCAGGATCGGCGCCATCGCGAACGCCGCGACCAGGACCCCGATGATCTGCATGACCTGTTGCTTCCACGGCGTCGAACCGACGAGCTGGCCGCACTTCAAGTCCTGCAGGTTGTCGCCGCCGATCGCGGCCGCGCAGCACACGATGGCACCGATCAGGATCGCGGCGACCGGTCCGGCTTCACTGTCGACACCGAGCGCGAGCAACAGCAACGCGGACACGAGGATCGTCGAGATCGTGATGCCCGAGACCGGGTTGTTCGACGACCCGACGAGGCCCGCCATGTACGACGCGACCGCGGCGAACAAGAACCCGGCGACGAGCATGACGACCGCCATCACCGCGGCGATCGGTGCGGTGATGTCGGGCAGGTGCCAGAAGATGAAGAACAGCGGCACGACCGAAAATCCGATCAACGCGAGGATGATGTTCATCGGCATGTCGCGCTCCGTGCGCGGCACGGTGTTCGGACCACCGGCGCGCCCGCGCTTGTACGCGTCGAGTCCGGCCTTGATGCCGCCGACCAGGGACTTGCGCAGCTTGAACAGCGACCACATCCCGCCGACCAGCATGCCGCCGACGCCGAGGTAGCGGATGACGTACTTGTGGTAGACACCGGCCGCCGTGACCGGATCGATGTCGGGCAGCGGTTGGTCGAGCGCGAACAGCCGGTGATCGATCCAGTGGTGCGGGTCGACGAGCGCGAGGATGTGGTGGACCGAGCTCGAGTCCTTGAGCGCCTCGGCGAGCGTGCCATACAGCGCTGCGGCGTGAGGATACGTAAGCGCGGCATGGGCCATCTGCGCGTGCGCATCCGGGTCGATGATGATCGAGAACGGATCGCCGAACGCGGCGAACAACGGCAGCGCGACCCAGCGATTGAGCGCGGCACCCGCGAAGATCACGACCGCCACGTTGAAGCCGACGATGTAGCCGACCGATAGTAGCGCGGGCGACGCGTTGAGCCCGAAGTAGGCCGGGACGCCCGCGGTGGGACCGCCGACCGTCGCGGTGCCGAGCGCGGCCTTGCCGGCGATGTACGTACCGAACTCGACGACCTCGGCCCACAACGCCAAGCCCGCGGCGCCGACCTTGACGAGCGCACCGACCACCCCCGCGAGGACGAGCACCCCGACTCCGCCGCCGCCTTCGGCACCGACCTTGAGGACCTCGGCGGTCGCGACGCCCTCGGGGAACTGCAGCGGCTGATCGATGATCAACGCGCGGCGCAGCGGGATCGTGAACAACACGCCGAGCAAGCCGCCGAAGCCGGCGATCAGCGTGGTCTCGAGATACGGAAACGCGCTGCCGGTGAGCGCGCCATCGGCGCCGTGATGGCGCGACCACGTGCCGAGGATGACGAGCGCCGGCAGCGTGAAGATCACGCCCGCGGCGAGGCCTTCGCCGGACGCGGCGGCGGTCTGGACGCCGTTGTTCTGTAAAATATTGCCGGTGCGCAGCGCGCGCATGATCGCCATCGACAACACCGCGGCGGGCACCGAGGCCGAGACCGTCATGCCGGCGAACATGCCGAGGTACGCGTTCGCGCCGGCGAGGATCACCGACAGCAGCGAGCCGAGCACGACCACGCCGACCGTGAGCTCGGGCAGGACCTTGCTCGCCGGGATGTATGGCACGACGGTCTTCGGGCCGGTGCTCGGCGGATCCGCGGCTGACATCACTTGGACTGTCGGTCGAGTCGCGCGCTTGGGTCAACCGAGTACGTAGCCGATCGATCCAACCGCACTGCCATCCGGCAGTGCTGATGGCCGGGCGCATGTCCCGGCCATCGATCCAACCGCACTGCCATCCGGCAGTGCTGATGGCCGGGCGCAGGTCCCGGCCATCGATCCAACCGCACTGCCATCCGGCAGTGCTGATGGCCGGGCGCAGGTCCCGGCCATCGATCCAACCGCACTGCCATCCGGCAGTGCTGATGGCCGGGCGCAGGTCCCGGCCATCGAGCAAACGGCACGGGCACTTGGCTTGATCCGAAACCTCGCTCAGGGGAACGTGCACGGTAAGTCGTTTGGGGCCGCGGTGCGTTGATATCCGCGCAATGAAAGGACGTCTCGTGAACCACTCGCCGGTCTTCCGCGGCATCGCGGCCACTACGCTCTTCGCTTTTGTCGCTACGTCGTGCGGTGGCAAGGCGGGTAATACGCACGTCACCCTCGGTAGCGCATCGCCGATCGCCGACGCGGTGTTGGCGCAGGCGAAGGACATCCCCGACGGGCTCGACCTGCGCGTCTCGAACGGTCACGAGGGGCCGCCCGCCTTCGATCACACCAAGCTCGCGCCCGCGACGAAGCTGTCCGACGCCGACGCGAACAAGCTGCTCGATCGCGCGCCGGCGCTCAAGACCGACCCGGACGACCAGCAAGCGTTCGCGCTGCGGCCGAATTCGCAGCCGCCGCCGCGCACCGGCCAGACGCTCAAGGGCCAGTTCCCACCACCGCCGTCGTCGCTGCTTCCGCCGATCGCGAACGACGCGGGGAAAGCGCTGCGCGTGTTGCGCTACATGCCGGAAGGCGAGGTGCCGCTCGCCCCCGAGCTGAGCGTCACGTTCAGCCAACCGATGGTCGCGGTGACGTCGCAGACCGATGCCGCCGCGGTGACCCCGGTCAAGCTCACGCCGACGCCGAAGGGCCGGTGGCGGTGGATCGGCACTCGCACGATCTTGTTCGACCCCGACGTTCGGTTTCCGCAAGCGCAGACGTACCAGGTCGAAGTTCCCGCCGGGACGAAGTCCGCGGACGGCGGCGTGCTCAAGGACGGCGTGAAGTTCACGTTCGAGACCCCGGCGCCGAAGCTGGTGTGGAGCTCGCCGAACGGTGACGAGCCGCAGAAGACCGACGTGCCGATGTTCGTGATGTTCGATCAGAGGATCGATCAGGCGCAGGTCCTCGCGCACATCAAGCTGACCGCGAACAGCAAGTCGGCGGAGCTCCGGCTGCTCGACGCCGCCGAGATCGCGAAGGACAAGCAGCTCGCAGCGGTCGTCGAGCAGGCGAAGAAGGACGAGCAGGACGGCCGCTGGGTCGCGTTTCGCACGACCTCGCCGTTGCCGACCGACGCGCACATCGACGTCACGATCGCCAAGGGCACGCCGTCGGCGGAGGGCCCGAACACGACGAAGGCCGACCAGCAGTTCGCGTTCCGCACGTATCCGCCGCTCAAGCTCGTCAAGGCCGAGTGCGGCTGGGGTAGCGAGTGCCGGCCCGGCATGCCGCTCGTGTTCGAGATGAACAACCCGCTCGATGTCGACGCGTTCGACGACTCGGAGGTCCGGATCTCGCCTGACATTCCGGACGTCAAGATCGTCACGCAGGGTCAGAACATCCTCGTCCAGGGCATGACCTCGGCGCGCACGAAGTACACGGTGACCGTGGCGAGCTCGCTGCGCGACGACTTCGGCCAGACGCTCGGCAAGGACGAGACCCACGACTTCGAGGTCGGCGATGCGACGCCGACGTTTTTCGGGCCGTCGGGCATGGTCGTGCTCGATCCCGGCGCGACCAAGCCGACGCTCGACTTCTTCACGATCAACTACAGCCAGCTCAAGGTGAAGCTGTATCGCGTCGAGCCAGGCGACCTCGATGCGTTCGGCAACTACATGCGGAACCTGTGGAACCACGACCACAAGCCGGCGATGCCGGGCACGAAGGTGTTCGACCAGCTGGTCTCGACCGGCAAGGACAAGAACGAGCTGGTCCAGACCTCGATCGATCTCGCCCCCGCGCTCGGCAAGTCGGGGCTCGGTCACGCGATCGCGATCGTCGAGCCGTACCCGTGGACCGAAACGTACGACCCGCCGCGGATGATCGCGTGGGTCCAGTCGACCAAGCTCGCGGTCGACGCGCACGTCGATGGCGAACAGTTGCTCGCGTTCGCGACGAACCTCGACACGGGCAAGGCCGCCCCGGGCGTCCAGCTCGAGATCCGGCCGTTCGGCACGAAGGCGACGACCGACGACAAGGGGCTCGCGACGCTGCCGCTGTCGGCCGCGGGCGTCAAAGGCGACCACTATCTCGTCGCCCGCCGCGGCGACGACGTCGCGTTCGTCACCGACGACTCCGGCTACTACAACGAGACGGGCAACTGGTTCAAGCAGAGCCGCGGCAAGACCCTGTCGAGCTACGTCGTCGACGATCGCGGACTGTACAAGCCGGGCGAGGAGGTCAGCCTCAAGGGCTGGCTGCGGCTGATCGACTACGGCAAGAACGGCGATGTCGGCCCGCTCGCCGGCGAGGTCACCGGCGTCGACTACGTCGTCATGGATTCGCAGAACAACCAGATCGGCAAGGGCAGCGCCGCGGTCAACCCGGCCGGTGGCTTCGACACGAAGTTCACGTTGCCGAAGACGCCGAACCTCGGCTACGCGCGCGTCGACTTCACGACCCGCGGCAGGCGCGTCGAGCACTTCCAGCACGGCTTCCAGGTCGAGGAGTTCCGCACGCCGGAGTTCGAAGCGAGCGCGAAGCCGACGCCGGGCCCGTTCATGGTCGGCGGCACCGGCGACGTCACGGTCGACGCGAAGTACTTCGCGGGTGGGCCGCTCGCCGGCGCCGACGTCAACTGGAACGTCACCGCGAGCCAGACGACGTTCACGCCGCCGAACCGCGACGACTACGTGTTCGGCATGTGGCAACCGTGGTGGAGTTATCGCTCGTTCGACGACGACGACTCCGGCATGCGCGGCTACAAACCGCCGCGTACGTGGTCGCTGCACTCGAAGACCGACGCGACGGGCTCGCACACGTTGCACTTCGACTTCTTGTCGGCCAAGCCGTCGGTGCCGATGGCGGTGACCGCGTACGCGACCGTGACCGATGTCAATCGCCAGCAGATCGCGGCGTCGGCGAGCCTGATCGTGCACCCGTCGTCGCTCTACGTCGGGCTCAAGACCAAGCGGATGTTCGTCGACAAGGGCACGCCGTTTGCGCTCGACGTGATCGGCGTCGACCTCGACGGCAAGGCGGTGCCCGGCGCGAAGATCGAGGTCAAGGCGGTG
This sequence comes from uncultured delta proteobacterium, assembly GCA_963848295.1. Lineage (GTDB taxonomy): Bacteria > Myxococcota_A > Polyangia > Haliangiales > Haliangiaceae > JABFXX01. The sequence continues at coordinate 4,709,976 of CAWKDB010000010.1, forward strand.
CGGATGGACTGGGAGTACAAGCACGGCCGCTACGTCACGAAGGAAGTCGATCCGCAGACGTGCGAGGTCACCGCCGCCGACAATCCGACGCCATGCACGTTCGCGACCGCGAAGGGCGGCACGTATCAGGTCAAGGCGACGATCATCGACTCGAAGGGTCGCGCGAACCAGTCGTCACTCGAGTTCTGGGTCACCGGCGGTGATACCCCGCCCGCGCGCGAGGTCTCGCAGGAGGTCGTGCAGCTGATCCCGAGCGCGAAGACGTTCGCGGCCGGTGACACCGCCGAGTTGCTCGTCCAAGCGCCGTTCTATCCGGCCGAAGGTGTCGTGACCTGGCGGCGCAGCGGCATCGTCAAGGTCGAGCGGATCACGCTCGACGGGCCGACGACGACGCTCGAGGTGCCGATCGTCGACGCGATGGTGCCGAACCTGAGCGTCCAGGTCGATCTCGTCGGCATGGCGGCGCGCACCGACGATAAGGGCGCACCCGATGCCAAGCTGCCGAAGCGCCCGGCGTACGCGGTGGGCACGATCGATCTCGCGATTCCGCCGAAACAACGCACGCTCGGCGTCGTGGTCGTGCCCGCGGCGGCGAAGGTGGCGCCCGGCGAGCAGACCAAGCTCGCGATCGACGTGACCGATGCGAACGGCAGGCCGGTCGCGAACGCCGAGACCGCGGTGATCGTCGTCGACGAGGCGGTGCTGTCGCTCACCGGTTATCGGTTCGGCTCCCCGATCGACACGTTCTACGGAGAACGCGGCGCCGATACGCGTGACTTCTACGAGCGCGCGTACGTCAAGCTCGCCGACCCCGAGGCCACGAGGCGCGGCGGCCAGGCGACCGGCGGCCCACGCCGGCGGATGTTCCGCGCCGGCTTCGGCGGCCCCGGCGGCGGTGACCGCGATGGCGATGGCATGTTCGATGCGCCGGAGGAGGCACGCGCTGTAGGCGGAGCGCCGCCGCCGCCTTCACCTGCCGCCGCGCCGATGGCCGAAGCCATGCCGACGACCATCGCCGCGAATAACAAGCTGGCGGGTCCGAGCCCCCAGCAGCCGAACACGCCGATCGCGATTCGCACGAACTTCAACCCGCTCGCCGCGTTCTCGCCCACGGTGATGACCGACGCGAACGGCAAGGCGACGGTCGCGATCAAGATGCCGGACAACCTGACGCGCTATCGCATCGTCGCGATCGCCGCCGCTGGCGATCGCCAGTTCGGCAAGGGCGAGAGCGCGATCACGGCGCGGTTGCCGTTGATGGTGCGGCCGAGCCCGCCGCGGTTCCTCAATTTCGGCGACACGTTCCGGTTGCCGGTCGTGATCCAGAACCAGACCGACAACGCGATGACCGTCAGGCTCGCGGTGCGGGCGTCGAACGCGTCGATCACCGATGGCGCCGGTCGCGAGGTGCAAGTGCCCGCGAACGATCGCGTCGAGGTCCAGTTCCCGGCCGCGGCGCAGCTCGCGGGTACCGCGCGGTTTCAGATCGTCGGCTCGACCGGTTCGTACTCCGATGCCGCCGAGCTCGCCCTGCCGGTCTGGACGCCTGCGACGACCGAGGCGTTCGCGACCTACGGCGTGATCGACAACGGGGCGATCAGACAACCGGTCGCGTTGCCCGGACAAGTGGTGACCCAGTTCGGCGGCATCGATGTCACGACCGCGTCGACCAACCTCCAGGCGCTGACCGACGCGTTGCTGTACCTCGTCCACTATCCGTTCGAGTGCGCGGAGCAGCGGTCGTCGCGGATCATGTCGATCGCGGCGCTCAAGGACGTCCTGACCGCGTTCAAGACCAAGGACATGCCGTCGCAAGCGGCGATGGAGCGCAGCGTCGCGACCGACATCGAGCATCTGACCCAGATGCAAAACAGCGACGGTGGCTTCGCGTTCTGGGATCGCGGTTATCCGAGCGAGCCGTATCTGTCGGTCTACGTCGTCAACGCGCTCGCGCATGCGAAGGCGAAGGGCTTCGCGGTGCCGGCCTCGCTGTTCGCGAATGCCAAGCCGTATCTCCAGAACATCGAGCAGCACTACCCGTGGTTCTATTCGAAGGAGGTGCGCTGGGCGATCAGCGCGTACGCGCTGTACACGCGCAAGCTGACCGGCGACCTCGACATCGGCAAGGGCCAGAAGCTGCTGCGCGAGGCAGGCGGCGTCGACAAGGTCACGATGGAGACCGACGGCTGGCTGCTCGACCTGTTCACCGGCAACGCGGCCGCGGCCGACGAGCGCAAGGCAATCGTCCGCTACGCACTCAACCATGTCAGCGAGACCGCGGGCGCGGCGAACTTCACGACGAGCTACGGCGACGGCAATTATTTGATCCTGTCGAGCGACCGGAGGGTCGACGGCGTGATGCTGGAGGCGCTGATCCAGGAGCAGAAGGACTCGGATCTGATCCCGAAGCTCGTCACCGGGTTACTCGCCCATCGCACGGCGGGTCGCTGGCTGAACACGCAGGAGAACACGTTCGCGTTGCTCGCGCTCGACCTGTACTTCCACACCTACGAGAAGACCACGCCGGACTTTGTCGCGCGGATGTGGCTCGGCAACGACTACGCCGGCGATCACGCGTTCAAGGGCCGGTCGACCGATTACTACAACGTCGCGATCCCGATGAAGGACGTCGCGACCCACGACAAGCAAGACCTGACGATCCAGAAGGACGGCAAGGGTCGGCTGTACTATCGGATCGGCATGACCTATGCGCCGGCGAGCCTCAAGCTCGCCGCGGCGGACTACGGCTTCGTCGTCGAGCGCCGCTACGAGGCGGTCGACGATCCGAAGGACGTCACGCGCGCGGCCGACGGCACGTGGCACGTCAAGGCCGGCGCGCGCGTGCGGGTGCAGATCGACATGGTCAACGAGAACCGGCGCTATCACGTCGCGCTCGTCGATCCGCTGCCGGCGGGGTTCGAGACGATGAACCCGGCGCTCGCGACGACCGGGCCGATTCCGCAGGATCCGAAGCAGCAGAAGGAGCGCGGCGCGTACTGGTGGTGGTACGGCCCTTGGTACGAGCACCAGAACATGCGCGACGAGCGGGTCGAAGCGTTTGCCTCGCTGCTATGGGAAGGCGTCCACAAGTACGATTACGTCGCGCGCGCGACGACGCCGGGCAACTTCGTCGTGCCGCCGCCCAAGGCCGAGGAGATGTACATGCCCGAGACGTTCGGCCGCGGCGCGAGCGATCGGGTGATCGTCGAGTGAACCGGGCTAGCTCGCCGTCGAGTAGCTCTACGGGCAGGTGTTGAGGCTCTCGAACCCGACGACGGCCGGGCTCGGATCGGACGTGAACGTGCCGGCGTAGAGCTGGACCTGCACGCCGGTCGGCGCCGGCGTGGGATCCATCGCGAACTGATGCCACGTCTGACCATCCGCGGAGTACTCCGCGACGATCGCCGTGCGGTCGGCGCTCGGGCGCATCCGTGCCCAGGCGGAGGTGGCCGAGTCGTAGCCGACGGTGCCGAACGTCTCGGTCGCCATCTCGGTCACCTGATCCTTGCGGTCGAGCTCGAGCGTCGGCGTCGGCAGCGAGCCCCAGCGCAGCATGTCGGCGAGCTCGTTGTCGCTCCAGATCGCCTGGAGGGTGATGTACTCGTCCTCGTCGCCGATCTGACCGAGCTGGATGAACAGCCCGACGTCGGGGTCGAATGGCATCGGGTCCGCCGGATCGGTCAAACAGCCGCCGCGGGTGGTCTCGATGTTGGCGTCGGAAGTGACGAGCAGCTCGCCGTTCGCGATCGCGAGCGTCGTCATCGCGGTGTCCGCCGTGCCCCATGCGCCGCACGGAGGCCCGACGTCGAAGCTATCGTGGACGGTCGCAGGCATCGCGCAACCGACCGTGGTGGGGGCCGCATCGAGCATCGCGTCGGGCGTGGAGCCGGAGTCGAAGCCGAAGTCGAACCGCCCGCACGACGCGAGGCCGCATAGCAGAGTCAACCGCGCGCGACGCAACGCCGCCACGGTAACACGAGGTCATACTCGGTCGCGCACCGCAGCGACGAACGCGACGGCCCGATCTATTCGGTGTAGGGTCGCCCCGTGGTGGTGTTCATCGACGGCAACGACCTGCGGGCGGCGGAGGTGCGCCAGATCGCGCCCGCGCTCGCGTTCGTCGTCGAGTCGCTGCAGACCGGGTTCGCGACCGCGACCGCCGAGCCCGAAGCCAAGGCGCGCGACAAGGTGCTCGCTCACGCGGTGGCGGCGGGCTGCTTCGCCGAGGCGGTCGACATGACGACGATGGACGGCAAGAGCTTGCGGTTGGAGCTCGACAGCGAGAACGAGAACCGGTTCTGCAAATGGTGGCGCGAGACGCCGGCGCGGATCGAGCTGCGCATCGCGATGCGGCGCGCGAGCGGTGACACCATCGAGATCGTCTCGGCGTCGTGCGAAGGCCGGATCGCCGACAAGCCGGCCGGCCCGCACGTGCTCGGTTGGGATCGCCTGTTCGTGCCCGCGGGCGAGACCCGCACGCTCGCGGAGCTGACGGCCGCGGGTGAGGTCGTCGCGTTTCGACGCGAAGCCTACGATCGCGTCGCGCGCGCGCTCACCGGCTGAGCACGACCTCGCCGGTCGCATCGATCGCGAGCGTGCCGAGTGGCTGGACGACCGGCTTGCGGTCGACGTCGAGCTCGAGCGCGAGCGTGTAGCGGCCGGGCGGCGGCATCGCGTTGCCGCGTTGCACGGTGCTGGCTTGGTCGCCATCGCAGTGCAACGCGATCGAGGACGCGGTGAGCGCCACCGCGGTGCCGCCGGCGGTGACCGCGGTGAGCTTGGCGTCGCTCGCCCGTGCGTTCGGTGCGAGGCAGATCACGTCGACCACGATCGCGCCACGCTCGAGCTTCACGCGAGCGACCGCGGGCGGGGCGGCTTGGGCCGGCTTCGCACGCCTGCGCTCACCCTGCACGAGCGCGTAGAGCGCGTCGGGATCGGTCTCGACCTGATAGCGGTTCGCGAGTGCGGTCTTCGCGGTCTCGCGGTTCGCGACGGTCGCGGGCGAATCGGGATCGCCGCCGATCGACGCGACCAGGCCCGCGACCGGCACCGCCGCAGCCCGGACGGCGGGATCCGGGTCGGCGAGCAGCGCGATCACCGGCTCGGCGAGCGGCGGATTGGTGACCACCTGCATCGGGCGGCGGGCGACCGCGGCGAGCGCATGCACGCGGAGCTCGCTGGGGTGGCTCGGCTCGCCGGCGTAGGCGACGAGCGCGGTCGCGGTCGCGAAGTCCGGGCGCAGGTCCGGCTCGCCGTGATCGCGTTGGTCGGCGAGCAACGCGCCTTCGAGATCGCCGCCGGCGACGAGCAGATCGCGAACCTCCGCGGCGAGCGCATCGACGTAGAAGCCACTCGCGGTCGCATCGCCGCGGGGCGCGAGCAGGGCGAGCGCGGCCGTGCGCCGCTTGAATAGATCGCGCTCGGCACGCACGACCGGCAGCAGCGCGACCCGGCGCACCGCGTCTCCGATCGCGAACGCGAGATCGGCGCGACCGAGCTGCGCGGTTTGCTGCCACTGGTCGCGCGGATCTTGGCCTTGCGGCACCGCGGTCCACCCGCCGGGATTGTTCCACTGCTCGTAGCGGTCGATCTTGCCACCGACGACGATGCGCAGCCCCGACGGCACGAGCTCGTAGCCGATGCCGTGCTTCGCGAGGAACGCGTACATCCGGGGCTCGGTGCCGGCAGGAAAGTCGTACAGCGAGTCGTCGAGCGCGAGCTCGATGCCGGTCGCGATCGACCCGCGCAGACGAGCGACGACGTGAAACCGACCGGGTGCTACACGGTCGACGATCGCGATCGACTCGCTGCGCAGCACGAGCCCCGCGAGGTCGTAGTGCTCCATCATCATCGCATCGGCGCGGCGAGTCGCGAGCACGACGGCGAGCACGAGCAAGACACGCCTCATCGCGCTAGTGTGCCAGCGATGCCTGGCCGATTCGAGGACCGCGCGACCCGACCGATTCGCGGCCCCGGAGACATCTTGAGGTGGAAGCTCGGGCGCAAGGAGCCGCGGCGCGAAGACTTCGCGGAGCTCGATGCGATTCGTCCGCGGGTGCGCGAAGGCGGAGCGGAGGCGCTCGCGAGCGGGCAGCCGGTCGCGGTGTGGATCGGCCATGCGACCTGGGCGTTGCGTCTCGGCGGCGCGATGATCGTCACCGACCCGATCTGGGCGGACCGGATCTCCGGCGTCGTGCCCCGGCTCGTCGAGCCCGGTGTCGCGCTCGATGCGCTGCCACCGGTCGACGTCGTGCTGGTCACCCACGATCATCGCGATCACATGGATCTGCCGACGCTGCGCGCGCTCGGTCGCAACGCGACATTCGTCGTGCCGCTCGGCAACGGCGAGCGGATCGCGAAGCTCGGCCACGACAAGATCGTCGAGCTCGACTGGTGGCAGACCCACGAGCTCGGCGCGCTCGAGATCACGCTCGTGCCGTCGCGCCACTGGTCGATGCGCATGCCGTGGAACCGCAACGCGACGCTGTGGGGCGGCTACGTCGTGCGCGCGCCCGAAGGCACCGCGTATCACTCGGGCGACACCGCGTGGGGCGATCACTTCGCGGAGATCGCCGCGCGGTGCGCGCCGATCGATTGGGCGATGCTGCCGATCGGCGGCTATGCGCCGCGCTGGTTCATGGAGCCGCAGCACATCGATCCCGACGAGGCGGTGCGCGCGTTCGAGGCGCTCGGCGCGCGCAACATGCTCGCGATGCACTGGGGCACGTTCCGGCTGACCGACGAGGCGGTCGGCGAGCCCGCCGAGCGACTGCGCGCGTCCTGGCTTGCGCGCGGGCTCGCGGCGGATCGGCTGTGGCTGTGCGACGTCGGCGAGGCGCGCCGGCTGGGATAACGCGAACCGCGGGCTAAGGTTCCTGGAGGCTCGCCGCGGCATCGCGGATCACAGGATCCGGATCGGCCGCGAGCGTGCCGGCATCGAACGGCGCGGTCGGATCGCCGGCACGAGCGAGCGTCGCCTCCGTGTCGAGCGCCGCGAGCCGCAGCTCGACCCAGCGATCGCTGCGTTGCGCGAGCGCGAACCAGCTCGTTCGCCAGCTCGCGATGTCGTCGTCGGCGAGATCGTCGGGCAACGCGCGACTCGCGAGATCACGGGCGATCGCTCGTGCCGCGAGCGCAGCGGGGATCGCGGTGCGGCGGTCCGAGCCGGCCGCCACGATCGCGAGCGCGGGGAGCAGCTCTGCGCGATCTTCGACGGCGGGCGCCGCCGTGATCGCCGCGAGCACGGTCGCGCGATCGGGCGAGGCCAGCGCGCGCTCGACCATGGCCGGCCCGGCCCGCTCACCCTGGCGCGCGCACTCGTCGAGATCGCCTCGCCGGAACGCGACCACCATGGCGGCGATGGCGGCTAGAACGGCGGGGCTCACCCCGAGATCGTCGCCGACCGAGGTGCCTTGGTGCCGAAACTTTGAGAGAAAAATTGACAGGGTGATGATGTGTTCAGTACCGTCATTCCGTTCAGTACCCTTCAAAGGTGGCCATGGCCGACGCACTCACCCAACGCCAGCGCGAGATTCTCGACTTCATTTCGGCGTCGATCGTCGAGCGCGGCTTCCCGCCGACGCTCCGCGAGATCGGCGAGCACTTCAGCATCCGGTCGACCAACGGAGTCAACGACCACCTGAAAGCGCTCGAGAAAAAGGGCGTGCTTCGCCGAGAGGATCTCAAGTCGCGAGCGATGCGCCCGGTGCTGCCCGACGGCTCGGGGGAGCTCGTCGCGATGCGGCCCGGCGGCGTCGCTGGTACCGGCGTCCACGCGGTGGACGCCGACCTCTGTGAGGTCCCGATCGTGGGGCGAGTTGCCGCAGGGCAGCCGATCCTTGCGGTCGAAAACGTGTCGGATACCGTGAAGATCGACCGCGTGCTGCTGGGCGGCCATCGCGAGGTGTTCGGGCTCAAGATCGTCGGTGAATCGATGATCGAAGACGGCATCCTCGACGGTGATTACGTGTTCGTCAAGAAGACGCCGAGTGCTGGCAACGGAGAGATCGTCGTCGCGATGATCGACGGAGAAGCGACGGTGAAGCGCTATTTCCCCGAGGGCGACCGCGTCCGGTTCCAGCCGGCAAACTCGAACATGGCGCCGATCTACGTCCGCAAGGCTGACTTCAAGTCAGTGGATATCATCGGGGTTGTCGTCGGCGTGTACCGCAAGCTGTAGCTGCTTTCGCGCGAATTCGAGCAACGGCTTTGGCCGTCGCGTGTGTCAAACTCATGGCTCGTGGCACGCGCGCGCAGATATCGCAGCCGATGGCTGTGGATTCCCGCGATTGCCGCCTCGGCAACCGCGCAGGGCACGGCGCTGTTCGCGTTCCATGCGACGCGTTCGCCGCCGAAACCCCAGTTGACGATTCGACTTGGCGAAGCGGCGTCGAGCTGGGACTCCGGGATCGAAACGACACCCGATCCGGGCACGGCACTCACGTTGGTCGATGCCAGCCCGCACCGGGCAGGCCAGCTCGACAAGTTTACGGTGACGGTCGACAGCCGCGGCGGGGTGCTCGCCGGCGAGCTTGCCCACGACCAGCCGACGCGCTTCGTGCTGCCCGATCACGACGATACGCTGCGCGTCCACGTCACGGCTGCGGACGGCAGGCAGTGGACCAAACGCGTCGATCTCAAGGCGCACGAAGACACCGCGCTCGCGATCGCGTACATGCCGGCGCACGGCCAGGTGCTGGTCACGCGCGACGGCGATGCCGAGACGCTGATGCGCTGCTCGGATCCGCGTTGCGACGTCACGGTCGAGCCGGGAACGAAGATCACGCTCACCGCGATCAAGGCCGACGGCTGGCTGTTCGGCGGCTACCGCCAGTACCCGATGCGCACGCCGAGCGCGCTCCAGCCGTGGCTCGGCGATCCACTCGCGCATTGCCTCGCGGGCGACGCGATGGCTGCCGCGGCGGCGGGCGACACGAGCCAGTGCCAGCTCACGATCACCGCCGATACCGACGTCGCGATCGAGTTCCCGAAAGCGCCCGACCACATCGATGTCGCGTTCGACGACGCGTACGAGAAGGTGATCAAGCCGCGGACGCCGCCGCCACCCCCGCCGCCGATCGACGCCGAGAAGCTGCAGGAAAAAGAGCTGCAAGTTGCGATCGCGCCGCCGCCGAAGGTGCCGCCGCCCGTCATCCCGCCACCGCCACCGCCGCCCCAGCAAAAGAAACAACCGCCGCCGAAGCAGCCGCCGCCGAACATGACCGCGGTCGAGGTCGCGGACAAGCACATCGTCGACAAGGCGCCCGACGACGCGAAGTTCATCAGCGACAAGAACCGCGACGTCGCCGAAGAAACCCGCGCGACGAAGACGAACCTCGACAAGGAATCCGACGGCCAGGCCGAGGCCTCGCGCGAGAGCGACGATCACACGAGCAAGGACATCGGCGGCCCGGACGACAAGATCCGCCAGCTCGAGGACGCGAAAGCGACGACCGACAAACACCTGAAGGCGACCGACCACTCCGGCAAGGACGAAGTCGCGAAGGGCGAGATCCGCGGCGACGGCGGTCAGAACGGCGACAACGGCACCGGCGATAACACGCCCGGTGTGCTGTCGATGCGCGGCATCGGCGGGCGCGGCTCGATCACCGACCAAGCGCACGACGGCCGCAAGATCGGGAAGTCCGGCCTCCCGGGGCTCAACTCGAACATGGCGTTCAACGACTACGAGCGCTTGATGGGCAAGGAGGCGATGGACGAGGAGCGCGAGGTGTCGGCGCGCAAGATGTCGAGCAAGAAGGGCCGGTGGCAGGCGAAGCTCGACGCGGTCAAGAGCTCGCTCGAGAACTTCGTCCCCGACGTCCGCACCGGCAATCAGACCGCGCTCAAGACGCGCGCGCATCCGTACGCGCTGTACATCGCGCGCATGCACCGGCGGATCCACGAGCTGTGGGGCTTCGGCTTTCTCGAGGATCTCGACAACAAGGGCGCGGACTATCCGCTCAACGATCCGAACCTGTGGGTCAACCTCGAAGTCTCGGTCAACGCCGACGGCTCGCTGCACAAGGTCACGATCGCGAAGACCTCGGGCAAGACCGAGTTCGATGTCGCCGCGGTCGACGCCGTGATCTCGGCCGGACCGTACGAACCGACGCCGGAAGCGATCCGCTCCGTCGACGGCCGGATCTACCTGCGCTGGGGCTTCTATCGCAACTGGCGGCAGTGCGGCACGTTCAACGTCGAACCGTACATCCTCACGTCGGTGCCGACCGATAGCGACGGCGGCGTGCTCGACGACGGCGCGATGGTGAAGAACATCGGAAAGATGCCGCGCATCACGCCGAAGCATCACCCGATCGGCGAGAACACGGCGACGCCCGACGACGGTCTCGACAAGCAACAGGCATCGCCGGCGACATCGGTGACCGACAAGCAAGCCGTGTTCGCCGCGAACCTATGGGTCACCGGCTATGCCACCGCGCAAGTCGACAAGCTGGTCTCGGTATCGACCGTGCCGTTCTATGCGGCGGGCAAGGTCGCGGCGCAGACCCCGGGCGACCTCAAAGAGATGTACAGCGGTCTGATCGTCGAGTCAGGTCCGTTCAAGGACTACAAGTTGATGACCGGCAAGGAGTACGCGCCGAACGCGGGACTCCCCGACGGCAATCTCGTGCTGCAGGTGCGCACCGAGAAAGCGACGTTCGCGGTCGTGCTCACGCGTACCGGCTCGGGCGAATATCGCGCGACGCAGATCGCGCGATAGCTAGCCCTCGAGGACTTTGAGCACTCGTGCCGCGAACAACCCCTTGGGTCCGTCCGCTTCTTCGTACTCGACCTGTGCTCCCTGATTCAGGGTGCGAAACCCTTCACCCGTGATCGACGAGTAATGAACGAACACGTCCTTCCCGTCATCGGCCCGGCTGATAAAGCCATAGCCCTTGGCATCGTTGAACCACTTCACGGTACCGAGCGCCATCGTAGACTCCTCCTCACCTTGCCCACCTACCGGGGTGGGTACGTGTGTTGAAACACTGGCCGCGCGCCCGCTCAACTGGAATTTCTGAAAAACCACCCGCGTGCTGGAAATCTTCAACGCCAGCGAAATGATTGAAACCACAGCGGTAACCAGCAGTACCGAGTTCCGAGTTATCAACCCGTCTCGCGCGTTGTTAAGGGACCCATGAGGCATCTGTCGATCGTCATCTTGGCCGCGTGCTCGTCGGGCTCACCGAGTGAAACTCCGCCCGCGATCGCGACACCCGCCGCACCTCGCGCCGAGCCCAAGCGGCCGCGGGACCTGATCGTGCACGCCGCACCGAGCGCGGCGATCTCGGTGATCTCCACGACCGACGACGGTGGCGCTGCCGCGACCGGCGACCAGTTCGGTGTTCGGTTATGGCCGACGCTCGACGGCATGGTCGAGCCGGTCGTCGTGCACGCCCCGATCGCGAAGGCGCTGGCGCTCGCGCGCGACGGTCGGGGCTTCGCGCTGGCGATCGTGGACGACGCCGGCGGGGGCACGGTGCTCCAGCTCGCGGCGACCGGCGAGGTCCGCGGCAAGGCGGCGATCCCGCCGGATCCGGGGATCGCGGCGATCATCGCGCTGTCGCACGGGTTCGTCGCGTTGCGCGCGGATCAGACGATCGTCGGTTACGACCTCCGCGGCGCGGTGCTCGGCTCGCTGACCTCCGAGCCCGGCACGCGGATCGCGAACCTCGTGACTCGCGGCGATGCGGCGCTCGCGCTGATCGAGCGCGGCAAACACGTGCAGGGCCGATGGATCACGCTCGCGAAGCGGCCGGCGTGGGGCGAGACGACGGCCGAGTTCGCGGTCGACGCCAAGACCGTCGTGTTATCGCCGGATCGAGCCTCGATCGCGGCGTCGACTCGCGATCACCACACGGTCTCGGTCGCGCTCGCCACCGGGGTGACCACCGCTAACGTGTGCGGCGATCCACCGGACCCGGGGCAGGTCGCGGCCGATCCGCGCATCGGTGCGCCGATCGGATTCCTACAACCGCACGTGCTGGCGTGCGATCAGCAAGGCATGGTCGCGTGGTTCACGAACGGGCTGCAACTCGCAACCGACCCCGAGGGTCGCGGACAACACGTGACGGCGATCGGTGACCATGGATTGGTCGAGGGCATCGGTACATCGATCGCCTTGCGCCGGCCCGGTCGCTCGCAGTTTCTCGGCTACGCGTATCGCGATCAGAATCAGACGCGGATCTCGGCGTCGGGCGTGCTGATGGGTCGCGGCGATCTTCGGCCGCTGTTGCTCGACTCGGCCCTGCGTCCGGTGCGGGTCTTCGATCTGCAGGCGCAGAAGGGCGAGGTCTCGGATCTCGCGGCGCTCGATAACCGCTACCTCGTCGTCGTACGCCAGAACCAGCGCGAGGCGCAGGTGTTGACGGAGGAGAGCCAGCAAGACAGGTCGAACATCGACAAGCAGTCGGGGGCTCAACCGGTGATCGAGCTCCAGGTGTTCGACGCCGACACGCAGATGATCCATCAGCGCGTGTCGGTCGATCTGCAAGAATCGGTCGCGCTGCAGTACGTCCCGCGCGATCACATGCTCGTGGTGACCGGAACGATCGCCGGTATTGCTGGGGCGCGAGTCCTGGCGTTCGATCCGACCACGGGAACGCTCGGTCCGCCGATCGCGATCGCGAACGTCGCGTTGTTCGCAATCGTCGATCCCGAGCGGTCGGGTGGGTTCGCGGCGGTCGGCGTCCGCACGACGCCGAGCGGGCCGATCGCGATCGGCGTTCGCGCCGATGATCTCGCGACGAATCGCGAACCGTCGGCGGTCCCGTTGTTTCCGATCGACGGCAACCCCGCCGCGATCGATCGCGATGGCGCGGTCTACGCGCTCGACGGCGAGGACGCGATTCGCTATCGGCTCGGGCCGCACGGCCGCACGAAGCTCAGGTTTGCGGGCGCAGGTGCGAAGCGACCTCGGCCGAGCGACGATGCCGAGTCGGTCGCGTTCGTCGGCGGCGAGGTGCTCGATGTCTACGACGCGAACGCCGGCGTGCAGCGCTGGCAAGTTCCGGCGGCGCAGCTCGCCGATGTCGGCTGGATGCCGGGCCGGGTCACGCTCATCTACCCGGGCGCGCTCGTCGAGCTCGATCCAGAAAACGGCAAGCCGATCATGCGAAGCTGTGGTTGGGCATTCCAGCTCGCGGATCACATGCTGCCGGAATCGAGCCAGACCGAGACCGTGTGCGATGCGGACTGACCGGGTCGCCGCGCTCGCGCTCGTCGCGACCGCGTGCGGCGCGCCGCCGGTTCCTACGCCACCCGCGACGCCTTCGGCCCCCGCGGCTGCGCCGGCGGCTGCGCCCGCGCCCGCCCGCAGCGGCGTCGCGGTCGTCGCCGGCGATCCGCACAGCCGCGTCGTCAACGCGCCGCACACCGGGACGATCACGACGGTCGCGCTCGAGCCGCACGGGACCGCGGCGGTCACCGCCGATACCCAAGGCGGCGTCCGGCTGTGGCCCATGCTCGACGGCAGCGCGGAGCCGATCGTCGTCGACCTACCGCTGCCCCGCGAGCTCGCGCTCGCCGTGCGCGACCGCGGTTTCACCGTCGGCTTGATCGACCCCGGCCGCGAGCTCGCGATCGCGCGCCTCGACCACGCGGGTCGGCTGACCTCGCGGGTCAACCTCGGCGGCGATCCCAGCTGTCGCCAGATCGAGATGACCGACGCGGGGTTGCTCGCGTGGCGCGACGATCAGACGCTCACCCTGTTCGATGACGACGGCAAGCCGACGGCGCGGCTGCCGACCGAGCCGGGGCAACGGCTCACCGGGCTCGCGACCGGTGGCGGTCGCGCGATCGCGATCCTCGAGCTCGTCGATAAGGGCGCGACGGCGCGCCGCGCGCGCTGGATCGAGCTCGCTCCCAAGCTCGCATGGGGCGCGTGGGCATCGCCCGAGGGTGCGGTCGGCGATGACCCGGTGCTGTCCCCCGATGGCGAAGTGCTCGCGACGACCAGCGAGACACCATCGACGCTCGAGATCGTCGATACCCGCACGAGTACGAAGCTCGCGACGACTCCGCTCAACCGGGGCGTGACGCTCGCGTTCGCGAGCACGACCGAGCTCGGGATGTTCGGCGCGGACGGCACGCCGTCCTGGATCCCGGTGCCGACAAGATCCACGCCTACCGTCGAGGAGTCGAAACCCCGGCCGGCCAGCGAGACACCGCCCCCGGACCCTGGTGACCGCGTCCCGGTGCCAATGGCCGCCGCGAGCGGGCGGATCGTGCTCGGCGGCGGCGCCGATCTCGAGCTCGTCACGCCGCTCAAGACGCAGTATCTCGGCTACGCGATCTCGAGCATCGAGGGCGCGGTGCCCGGTAGCGACGGGAGCTTGCTCGTCGCGAGCGGCGACGAGCTCGCCCTGCTCGATCGCGACCTGGTCGCGAAATCGGCGATCCCGTTCCATCCTGCCGCGCAGCTCGATGTCGCGGCGATGTCGTGGCTCGGCGGGAACGACTGGTTGATCTCGGTGATCAGCCAGGTGAACGGCGACGTGCTGCCGTCGATCGTCGACCTCGCGACCGGGAGCTCGAAGCGCGCGACGCTGCCCGGCCACGGCGTCGGCTTCGTCGACTACGAGCCAGGCACGCAGATCCTATCGATCGCGACCGACAAGTCCGTCGAGATCGAGCACTTCAACGCCGAGACCCAAGTCCTCGAGAAGGTCGCGTCGTTGCCGATCACGCTGTACGACCCGGTGCTGACGATGCCGACCGCGCCCGACCGCGCACACGGCAGCGAGCTCGTCTCGGCGGCGACCCGCGATCACATCAAGCTGTCGTGGATTCCGGATCGAGCGCATCCCGATCGGGCGTCGGCAACGATCAGCGTCGATGGCTCGTTCATCGCTTCGGATCCGGTCGGTCGGGTCTACGTCTGGCGCGCGAAACCCGACAACACGTACATGCTCGATATCTTCGACCAGGGCAAGCGGTTCGCATCGCTGCCGTTTGCCACGCCGGTCGAGATCAAACCGGATCGTGCGGGCCAACACATCGCGACGTCCGGCTCGAGCGGGATCACGCTGATCGATCTCGACGGCAAGGTGCGCTGGACGACACCGCTCCTCGGCGCGCGCAGCCTCGAATGGCTGAGCGACGGCTCGCTCGCGGCGATCTACCAGACCGGCGTCGTGCGGCTCGATCCGGCGACCGGGGCGATCGCAGCGCAGCGCTGCGGCTGGAAGTTCGGGCTACACGACAAACCGTCGCCGGCGACCGGCGAGATCGAATCGATGTGCGCTCGCAACTAGAACGTCGCCGCTAGCGCCGCGCTCGCCTCGCCGGGGCCACGCCTCGCCAACTCGCAGTTGGCCGCGGGCCCAGCGTGCGTTCTTGCTCGGTGTACGCACGCGAGCTTCGCGCGGCTGCCTTGCGAGGGCGCCGCGGACCCGCTCCGGCGACGGCGCTGGCCGTGGCCGTTCCAGCGTCTTCGCGCGGCGACGCCGCTGCGCGGCGATCGCGCTGCGCGCGAGTGGGCGTGTTGACCGCGAGGCTGCGCGTCTCATCGCGCGCCTGCCGTCGCTTTCCGCGGCATCCCTCGCGGCGACGCCGCGCTCAGCGACGAGATCGCGAACGCCGGGCGCTCTGCGGTGGTTGAGGTGACCGTTGGCCGGATCGCCAGCGTCGACTTGGCGACCTGCTTCGTATTCGTATTCGTATTCGTATTCGACAATGACGGCTGTCGGCGCGGGTAACTGTTGAGAACGTTCGCCCGTCCCGTTCGCCCGCGATCTCGCCAACGCGCGGCGGGGCCAGCGAGGGCGTCCCCTTCAACCCGCGAGGGCTCGAAGCGATCGCGCCTTCGCGGAGGTCGTAGGCCGCCGGAGCGGTGTTTAAGGGGCCCCCGAGCGCTGGCCCAGCCGCGCGTCTCCATCCATCGCGCGCGATCGCGAGTGCACGGCGGGCGCCGGGCCAACTGCAAGCCGGCGAGCTGGGGCCCGGCGAGGCGAAGCGAGGCGGAGGCCGGCGGGCTAGAACGTCGCGGCTAGCGCCGCGCTCGACGCGAGCACGAAGCGAGTCGACGCGACATCACCGACCACGAGATAGCTGCCGAGCTCGACCGCGATCGCGAGCGGGCCGAAAAGATCGAGCGTCGTGCGCACGCCGCCACCGACGAGCGGCAGCGTGTGATCGAGATCGATGCCGGCATCGGCGTGCAGATCGATGTGCAAGCGCGGACGCGCCGCGGCAGCTTCGAACAAGAGGCCGCCGGTGAGCAGGCCGTGGTGACGCTTGTCCCAGCCGCGCCACGCGACGACCGCGCCGAACCGACTGTACGGGAATACGTCGGCCGAGACGTCGTAGCGGGTGCGGTCGCCGTCGTCGCCGGTGAGCAGGAACGTCGAGCTGAGATCGAGATCGCCGTGCAACGGCCGATCGGCGCGTGCGATCGACGCCGTCGCGAGCAGCGCGAACGCCGCCGCCTTCACGCGACTTCGATCCGGCCGGCGGTCGTCACCGCGGTGCCGGGCTGTAGCTCGTGCGCGGCGACGATCGCGATCTCGGGCAGCTCGGGCTCGAGCAACGCGCGCAGGTGGCGACGGACATCGCCGCTCGCGAGGATGACCGCAGGTCCGGTACCGAGCGTGCTGCGCACGGCTGCGATGATATCTCGGGCGATCGCCGGCTCGAGCGCGAGGACGTGCCCGCCGTCGCGGCGATCGATCGCGCCGCGCACCGCATCTTCGATCATCCCGTCGATCGTGTAGACCGCGAGTTGCCCGCGCGGTGCCCAGCGCGCGCTGATCTGCCGGCGCAGCGAGCCGCGGATCTGCTCGATCAACGCAGGCGCGTCGCGCGCGGTGAAGCCACCGGGTGGAATCGGTGCGAGCGCGATCGCTTCGAGCACCGCGGTGAGATCGTCGAAAGGCACCTGCTCGCGTGCGAGGGCGCGGACGACATCGGCGAGCACGGCGAGCGAGATCGCACGCGGCACGATCTCGCGGACGAGCACCGGGGCGGTCGCGGCGGTGCGTTCGACGAGCGCCGCGACGCGGTCGATCCCGATCAATTCGGGTGCGATCAGCGCGAGCGGGCCGGGCAGGGCGGTGCGCAGCGCGGTGAGCGGATCGCCGCCGGCGAGCGATAGCCACGCGACTTGCGCGCCATCGAGCGCGAGCGCGACCTCATCGGCGGGCAGCGACGGGTCACTCGCGATCGCGAGCGGCGGTGGGGCGACGCCGGGAACGCCGGCGCGGAGCTCGCCGAGCACGGCATGGAGCTCGCCGGTGCGGCTCGCGAGCTTGCCGTAGATCGCCGACGACAAGCGCAGCTCGAGCCGCATACCGCGGACGGCGAGCGCTCCGGGCTCGTCGAGAGCAGGGCGCGGCTTCGGCAGGCGGCGGGCCGCGACAAACGCGAACACCGCGGCGAGCCCGCCGAGCAGCACGAACGGAGCGAGCGGCAGCCCGGGCACGAGCCCTAACCCGACGAGCAGGATCGCGGCACCACCGAGCGCGCGGGGCTGGCCACCGAGCTGGACGCCGAGATCATCGCCGAGCGCGCGGTCGCCCGAGCTCGCGACCCGAGTGACGAGCAGGCCCGACGCGACCGCGACGATCAGCGACGGGATCTGCGCGACGAGGCCTTCGCCGATCGAGAGCAGCGAGTACGTGTGCATCGCCTCGCCGGCGGACAGCCCGTGCATGCCGATGCCGATCACCAGGCCGCCGATCAAGTTGATGACGACGATCAGGATCGCCGCGATCGCGTCGCCCTTGACGAACCGCATCGCACCATCCATCGCACCGTAGAGCTGCGACTCGCGTTCGAGCGCGACGCGGCGGACGCGCGCGGTATCGGCGTCGATCGCACCTGCGCGCAGCTCGGCATCGATCGCCATCTGCTTGCCAGGCATCGCATCGAGCGCGAACCGCGCCGCGACCTCGGCGACGCGCTCCGAGCCGCGCGCCACGACGACGAGCTGGACGATCGTGATGACCGCGAACACGACGAGGCCGACGACGAGGTTGCCGGCGACGACCGAAGAGCCGAACGCGTGCACGACCTCACCGGCATCGGCGTTGGCGAGGATCAGCCGCGTGACCGACACTTCGAGCCCGACGCGGAACAGCGTCGTGACGACGAGCAGCGTCGGGAACGACGAGAACGCGAGCGGGGTGGTCGTGAACAGCGCCGCCATCAACAGCGCGACCGCGATTCCGATGTTGAGCGTGAGCAACAGGTCGAGCAGCGGCGTCGGCAGCGGCACGATCAGCATCGCGACGACGGCGAGGACGATCGCGGCGATCGCTACGTTCCACCCCGTCCCCCGCTGCGTCACGACTCCCCGACTTCTTCGATCTCGCTCGGATCGAGCTCGATCTCGTCGCCCGCGACGCTATCGGTCGGCCCGCCGAGATGACGGATGAGCGAGAGGTGGATCTGACTGCGGATCATGCGCAGCACGCTGTCGAGCTCGTCGGGCGGCAGCTGGAGCCGTGCACGCAGCAGCTCGAGCGTCGACTTGACGAGTTGGTCCTTCGCCTTCTCGATCCAACGAAACGCCGTGACGCGATGAATGCGGTAGATCGCGCCGATCTCGTCGATGTTGAGGCCGTCGACGTGGTGGTAACGCAACAGCGTTTGCTCGCGCGGTCCGAGCTGCGCGAGCGCGGTGGCGAACGCGGCGCGAAACTCCGTCGCGTACGTCTTCTTCATGTACTCGATCTCGGGATCGTCGGCCGCGATCGCGTGCTGCGCGATCAGCCGATCGTCATCGACGAGGATCTCGCGCTTGCCTTTGCGCATGTCGTTGAGGCAGGTCCGGACCGCGACCGATCTCACCCACCGCCGCAGGTCACCGCGGCCGCCGTACTCGGCGATCTTGCCGGTGCTCGTCGGGTTTCCCGTCGTGCCACCGCCGACGAACAGGCGTTGTCGCACGAGCTGCTTGACGTCGGCCAGGCGTGCGCCGTTGATCCGCATCCGCGCCAACGCGATGTCGACCTCGCGCATGTAGTCGCGATCGAAGGCGGCGAGCGCCGCGGTCATGCCCCGCGCGCAGGCACAGGCTAGATACAGGTCGGCGGGGCGCAGGCCATCGAGCTCGGCCTCCGCGAGATCGGCGGTGACGTGATGAGCGACGAACTCGACGATGTCGCGCGCGGCGAGCGCGAGCTCCGGCCACGCGGTGCGGCCCTCGGCGACGAGTGTCCACAGCTTGCGATCGAGGTCGGCGATCGCCTCGAGCTGCGCCTTGACCGCCGCGGGCGCGGCATCGAGGAACGGGCGCACCAGGCTCTCCGACGTCACTATTGGTGATTAGGTCACGGTTCGCACGGATTGGTCAAACCCGCCCCGAGCGGCTACAATTTCGGTGCCGGATGGAGCCGAATCGCAAGGTCCGCAAGCAGGGGCTAGAGCACTTCATCAAGTTCGTGCGCGAGCTGCCATGTCCGTCGCCGCAGGCGATGTTCCAGGCGCTGCACGAGCTCGGCTATCGCGGGCAGGATCAGGCGCGGCGGGCGTTGTGCTTGATGGCCTATCGCCACGTCAAACGGATCAAGCGGGTCTACGTCGACGGGGTCGATCGCGCCGAGCTCCCGCGCAAGTCGAACTTCTTGTTCGTCGGGCCGACCGGCTCGGGCAAGACCTTCCTCGTCGAGACCCTGTTCGGCAAGATCTTGAAGCTGCCGACCGCGCTCGTCGATATCACGACGTACTCCGAGACCGGCTACGTCGGCCAAGATCCGTCGACGATCCTGACCCGGCTGCTCCACACCGCGGACGAGAACCCGATGCTGGCGTCGATCGGCATCGTCTGCCTCGACGAATTCGACAAGATCGCGTCGGGCCAGAACAACGCGATCTTCGCGGGCGCGGGCACCACCAAAGACGTCACCGGCATGGGCGTGCAGCGCGAGCTACTCAAGATGCTCGAGTCGAGCGAGGTCGTCGTACCGCTCGATCTGACGCACAGCTCGTACGCCGACCACGTCGTGATGTCGACGGCCGACATCGCGTTCATCGCGGCCGGCGCGTTCTCGGGCTTCCAGCAGATCGCTCACCGCCGCGCGATGCGCGACTCGATCGGCTTTGGCCGCGATCAACCGGGCTCGGCCGGCGACCCCGAGCGCATCGCGGTCGACTTCACGGCCGAGCAGGTCGAGAACGTCGCGAACTTCCAGGCGTACGGCTTCTTGCCCGAGCTCGTCGCCCGGTTCACTCGCGTCGTGCCGTTCAAGGCGCTCGACGCCGAGACGCTCAAGGACATCTTGCGCTCCGATGTCGTGACCCGGATGGCGCGCGAGTTCAAGCTCGAGGGCTTCGAGCTCGTCATCGACGAGGACGTGCTCGACCACGTCGTGACCGACGCGTTGCGCCGCGAGACCGGGGCGCGCGGGCTGGCATCGACGCTGACTCGCCAGCTCGAAGATGTGGCGTTCGGCTCGTTTGGCGTCGCCGAAGGCCAGACCGGAACCGTCCGGGTGTTGCTGCGCGACGATGCAATCGCGGTCGACCTCGTGGCATAGTGCCGCGATGCTCACCCGTCCAGCACTGGTCGCCAGCCTAGCGCTGGCTTGTTCGCTCGCCGTTGCCCCCGCTGCCCGCGCCGACAATCGCGCGTGGGCCGCGGCGAAGTCGGTGCTCCCCGGCGGCATGCTCGTCGTCGGCGGCGCGAATGTCACGAGCGTCCGGGCGAGCCCGTTGTTCCAGAAGGTGTGGCCGTCGCTGCTCGCGCAGTCCGGCGCGCCGGGGGATGCACTCGACGCGGTGAAGGCCACGTGCAAGGTCGACACCCTCGCCTCGATCGACTCGGTCGCGGTCGCGGTCGACGGCGCCGGCAAGGGTGCGTTCGTGATCGCGCTCAAAGGCCTCACTCAGCCCCAGGTCGAGGGTTGCTTGACGAAGCTCGCGGCGAGCAAGTCGGGGAAGCTGGCGATCGCACACGCCGGTCAAATGGCGACGTATAGCGGCGTCGGCGACAAGTCGTTCTCGGTCAAGTGGCTCGACAGGTCGACGTTCATGGTGACGACCGAGCCGGGCGACCCGAGCTCGTTCAAGGCGATGACCGCGGGCGGTCTGTCGAGGGACCCGGCGTTGGCCCCCGGGCTCGCGGCGGTGAAGACCAACGCGACGGCGTGGGCGGTGGTCAACAAGCAAGAAGACCTCGGCACGATCAAAGGCAAGGTGGTGCTCGGCTATGGCGACGCGTCCGTCGCCTCGGGCACGGTTTCGGCGACGATCCACGTCGTGACCGACAGCGCCACGACCGCGACCGCGGCTGCGAGCGAAGCGCGGAAGCAGATCGACGACGGCATGAAATCAGGCCAGGTCCCTCCGATGATGACCGGCCTCATGAAAGCGCTCGTGATCAAGACCGCCGGCAAGGAGCTCGTGGTCAGCGCGTCGATCACCGAGACCGACCTCGGGATGCTGATCGCGATGGTCACCGCCGGCCGCGGTAACGGTGCCAGCCCGCCGCCGACGCCCTGAATAGTCGTCGTCGCCGGGTCGTTCGATCTAAGACGTATGGACAAGATCGTCGTCGAGAGCGGCGCGAAGCTGAGCGGCACCATCCCGATCAGCGGCGCGAAGAACGCAGCCTTGCCGCTGCTCGCCGCCGCGTTGCTGCCGACGGGTGCGTCGACATTTCGCAACGTGCCCAAGCTCGCGGACGTGCGTACGATGGCGAAGCTCCTGCGCATGCTCGGCTGGGATGTCGAAGGCGACAAGGTGCTCGTGATCGCGCCGCCGACCGGCAAGAAAAAGCCAAAGCTCGAGGCGCCGTACGATCTGGTCAAGACGATGCGCGCGAGCGTGCTCGTGCTCGGTCCACTCGTCGCGCGCTACGGCCGTGCGCGCGTGTCGATGCCCGGTGGGTGCGCGATCGGTGCCCGGCCGATCGATCAGCACTTGAAGGGCCTCGAGGCGATGGGCGCGAAGGTCACGCTCGATCACGGCTACGTCGATGTCGAGGCAAAGCGGCTGCGCGGCGCGACGATCGTGCTCGACATGCCGACCGTGACCGGTTGCGAGAACATCATGATGGCCGCGGCGCTCGCGAAGGGCCGCACCGTGCTCGAGAACGCCGCGCGCGAGCCCGAGGTCGAAGAGCTCGCGCTCGTGCTCAACAAGATGGGCGCGAAGGTCCAGGGCGCAGGCACCGCGGTCATCACGATCGACGGCGTCGACGAGCTCTATCCGATCGAGCACGCGATCATCCCCGATCGGATCGAAGCGGGCACGTTCGCGGTCGCCGCCGCGATGACGAAGGGCGACGTCTTGCTCGAGGGCGCGCGCCCCGAGCACATGGAGGCGATCATCGCGAAGCTGCGCGCGGCCGGTGCGCACGTCTCGGCCGAGGCAGGCGGGTTGCGCGTGCGCGGCGGCGACGTCAAGCCGGTCGACATCGTCACGCAACCCCATCCCGGCTTCCCGACCGACATGCAGGCGCAATTCATGGTCCTCGCGTGTCTCGCGAAGGGTCAATCCGTGATCAAAGAGATGATCTTCGAGAACCGCTACATGCACGTGCCCGAGCTCGGCCGGATGGGCGCGGACATCCACATCGATGGCCGCGTCGCGGTCGTCAGCGGCGGTGGCAAGCTGACCGGCGCGTCGGTGATGGCGACCGATCTGCGCGCGTCGGCGAGCCTCGTGCTTGCGGGCCTCGTCGCGCAGGGCAAGACCGAGGTGCAGCGCGTCTATCACCTCGACCGCGGCTACGAGACGATCGAGAAGAAGCTGCGCGGCGTCGGCGCGAAGATCCGCCGCGTGAAGTCATAGGCAACTGCTAGACTGCTTGCGATGGCGGATCCGGCGAAGCCGCGAGCGACCTATCAAGATCTCGTCGATGCGCCCGAGGGACACAAGGCCGAGCTCGTGAACGGCGACCTCGTGGTGTCGCCGCGACCCCGGAGCAGTCACGCGGTTGCGGCATCGCGGCTTGGATTCGCGCTCGGTCCGCCGTTCGATCGCGGGCAGGGTGGGCCAGGTGGCTGGGTCATCCTCGGCGAACCCGAGCTTCACCTCGACGACCAGGTCCTGGTCCCTGATCTCGCAGGTTGGCGCGTCGAACGGATGCCCGTCATTCCCGAGGTGCCGGCGTTCACGGTCGCCCCGGATTGGATCTGCGAGGTGCTGTCGCCATCGACCACCGCGATTGATCGCGGGCGCAAGTTGCCGATCTACGCCGCGTTCGGCGTGAGCCACGCGTGGATCGTCGATCCTCACGCCCATCTGCTCGAGGTCTTCCGGCGCCATCAGCTGGCGTGGATTCTCGCCGGCGTGCACAGCGGTGAAGACCGTGTCCGCGCCGAGCCGTTCGACGCGATCGAGCTCGATCTCGGAGCGTTGTGGGCGAACATGGAGCCGCCACCGCCTACGCGAGGATCACGCGCGGGAGAGCCCGGCACCGAGTACGCTTACGACTATTACTAGATGAGGCCGATCATCATCGCGCTGCCGAAGGGCCGCATCCTCGACGAGCTCCGCGGCGTCTTGACCCGCGCCGGCTACGACATCTCGCCGGTGTTCGGCGATTCACGCGCGCTCGTCCACGACTGCGGGCCGCTGCGCGTGCTCGTGCTGCGCAACTCCGATGTCGCGACCTACGTCGCGCATGGCGCCGCGGATGTCGGCGTCGCCGGCAGCGACGTGCTCGACGAGGACGGCCGCACACTGTACGAGCCGCTCGATCTCGGCATCGGCCGGTGCCGGATGGTCGTCGCCGAGCGTGCCGATGCTCTGGTCGACGCTGGCGCCCAGGCGCATATCCGCGTCGGCACGAAGTATCCGCGCACGACGCGCGCGTACCTCCAGCGCAAGGGCCTCACCGCCGAGATCATCCCGCTGTCGGGCGCGATCGAGCTCGGGCCGTTGACCGGCCTGTGCGAGCGCATCGTCGACATCACCCAGACCGGCGAGACGCTGCGCCAGAACGGGCTCGTCGAGGTCGACACCGTCGCGGACGTCTCGAGTCGACTCGTGGTCAACCCGGCCCGGCTCAAGCTCGATGGCGACCGGCTACGCGCGTTGATCGACGCCCTCGACCACGCCGTGACCGGGCAGAGCGTATAGTATCTAGCCGCGGTGTCTTCCGATCTGCGTCCGTTCGTCGCCGAGGAGATCCGGCTGCACCCCAGGGTCGCGTACCAGGGCCTGCTGTCCGAGGAGGGCGCCGCCACGCGGGTCGCCGCCGCGCTGCCGCCGCTCACTCGGTTTCGCCACGAGTACGCGGGCGCGATCTCGGTCGTCGATTGGGATCACCGCCTGCCGTCGCAGAACCTCGTGCTCCGCATCTACGGCTACTACAGCGACGACACGCTCGAGGCCGGCCACGAGGCGGTCGACGATCGGCTCGAACAGATCGCCGAGCGCGACAAGTATCCGGAATTCGACGTCCCCGACTTCGACGGGCTCGCCGCCGACGAGGCCTACGAGATCGAGCTGTCGCCGAGCGGGCAGATCGGCCGGTGTCGGTTGACCTCGGCATGGCGCCGGACGGTCGCGAGCCGCGATGCCTCTGCCGCGGTCAACCTGGTCCAGGGTTGCGACGAGTACCAGAAGCTGGTCGCCGCCTCGCCGTCGCGACCGACGTATCTCGGTGATCTCGAAGCCGTCTCGTGGACTCCGCCATGCGAGACCGAGCACGAGCGGTGGACACTCGACGTCTGGTATCTGCTCGCGTTCGACGGCCGGATCGGCTCTGGCCGCAGCTTCTTGGCCGACCTCGAGACGAGGCAGATTGTCTCGGTCCGCGATTTTTCGGTTCGCACCGGCTGAGCTGTGCACGGCGATGCACAACAACTGCGTCAGGCGGTGTCATCGCCCGCGCGATCGAGTTGGCCGCCGGGGGCCTATTGTGCGGTCCATGAAGTTCCGTCCGTCCATTTGGGTAGCGGTCCCTGCATTCGCCTTCGTGATCGCGTGCGGCCCATCGGCGCGAAATCCCAATGGCGGCGGCCCGGACGGAGGCAGTAACGGCAGCAACTGCGTCGACGAAGACGGCGATGGCTGGACGACCTGCGACGGCGACTGCTGCGACAACACGATGGAGTGCGCGAATCCCGCTCAGGTCAACCCGGGCGCGTACGACGTCCCCGGCGACGGGGCCGACAACGATTGCGACGGCCAGATCGATAACGCGGTCGCCGCTTGTGACACCGGCTTGTCGTCGGACTCGTCGACCGCGGCCGACTATGCGAAGGCGATCGACATCTGTCAGACGACGACGATGGATGACCCGATGAAGAAGTGGGGGCTGATCTCGGCGGTGTTCACGAAGGCGGACGGCTCGAGCCAACTCGACTCGGCGCAGTCGGTCCAGCACTCGATTCGCGCGCACTACGGCTCGAACGCGGCGATGAAGCCGCACGCCGGCGCGAGCCTGATCGAGCTGTCGACCGGCAACGCGGCGGCGACCGGCGATACGAACCCGGGGCCCGACTTCGACGAGGACGGCGAGAACGGCGCGATGTCGGACTTCCCGGCCGACTTCTTGGCCGCGAACAACGGCACGCTGCCGAACGCTCCGGGCTGCGACCCGCCGGACCTCACCGGCGGCGCCGGCGACCCGATCATGCTGACGCTGACGATCCGCGTTCCGACCAACGCGAGCTCGTTCTCGATGGACATCAACTTCTTCAGCTCGGAGTTCCCCGAGTGGACGTGCACCGAGTTCAACGACTTCTTTGTCGTGCTGCTCGACTCGTCGTGGAACGGGATGCCGGCGAACCCGACCGACAAG
Source organism: uncultured delta proteobacterium (assembly GCA_963848295.1). Classification (GTDB taxonomy): domain Bacteria; phylum Myxococcota_A; class Polyangia; order Haliangiales; family Haliangiaceae; genus JABFXX01. The sequence continues at coordinate 4,735,675 of CAWKDB010000010.1, forward strand.
AACCTCGCGCTCTACACCGCACCTGACATGAAGACGTACCCGGTCGGCGTCAACCTCGCCGCGGGTAACACCGGCCTGTTCACGCAGTGCAAGAACGGCACGATCGGTTGCGACGGCGACGTGTCGAACCTCAAGATCAGCACGTGCAGCGGCACCGCCGATCTGACCGGCACCGGCATGGACGCGACCGACGACCTCGGCGGCGGCTGCTCGGGCGGCGACAACGAGATCGGCGGCGCGACCGGTTGGTTGACGACGAGCGGCAACGTCACGCCGGGCGAGATCATGAAGCTGCGCATCGCGATCTGGGATACCAGCGACGACGCGCTCGACTCGCTCGCGGTGATCGATAACTTCAAGTGGTCCGCGGCGCCATCGACCCCGGGCACGGTCATCGAGTAGTCAGCTCGCGCGGCGGAGCGCGGTCCCGAGCTCTTCGACGAGCGCGGCGCGCACGGCGGCGACATCGAGCTCGCCGACGAGATCGGCGAGCGACGTCATCACGCTCGCCTCGAACCCGCACGGGTTGATCCGGCGGAAGTAGTCGAGGTTCGTCGTGACGTTCAGCGCCATGCCGTGGAACGTGACCCACTTGCGGCACGCGATGCCGATCGACGCCAGCTTCTTGCGGCCGAGCGCCGTCGTCGTCCACGCACCGGTCTTGCCCGGTTCGCGATCCGCGATCACGCCGAAGCGAGCGCAGGTCGCGATCGCGGCGTCTTCGAGATGGCGCAGGAACGCGTGGAGGTCGCGCTCGCCGACTTCGAGCTGGACGATCGGATAGACGACGAGCTGGCCGGGCCCGTGATACGTGACGTCGCCGCCGCGCTCGACCTCGACGACTTCGACGTCCCCGGGCGCGAGCACGTTGTCGTGCGCGCTGCGCTTGCGGCCGAGCGTGAACACGTGCGGATGCTCGACGACCAGCAGCGTGTCGCCGACCGCGCCGGTCTGGCGCTCGGTGACGAGCGCGAGCTGTCGCGCCCACACGTCGCGAAACGGCGCGGTGCCGAGATCGTGCACGGTCCACGATTGCACGATCTCTGGCTACCACGGACCTACGCCTTGCGCAGCGTCTTGCAGATCGCAGCGACGGTCGCGATGTCCTTGTCGGTCGTGAAACGGCACTCCGCGGTGCCGTCGCCGGCCGGGACGACGACCGAGACTTTCGGCGCCATCACGTCCTTGTTGTTGATCCGCGCCGCCTTGACGTCGCACTGAACGAACATCCCGCCGCCGGGCAGGCTCGCCTTGGTCGCCTTCGTCGCGTCTTCGCAGAACGAGTGCTGGACGAGCTCGTCGAGCGACGCCGGCATGGGGCTGTGGTGGACGACGACCTGGATGCTCATCCCATCGTCGCCGGCCGGTTGGAGCGAGTAGGAGCGGTCCGAGTCGGTCTTGACCGTCCAGCCCGACGGCAGATCGACGACGAGGCCGGAGCTGGCGATCGGTTGGGTCGCGAGCTCGGGGCCGGCCTTGCCGCAAGCGACGAGGCTGAACATGGCGGCGGTAGCGATCATGGCGAGGTGCTTCATGCCCGGGTCAGTACCTCCCGGACGCGAATGGCCCCTACGAATAGATCACGACTCGCGTTCACTCGCGCCGCGGTCGCTCGCGACCGCTCAGTTCACGGTGCAATTGCGCAGCACCCAGATCGGAGCATCGGTGCCCTGGCTGATCTCGCCGTTCGCTGCCCGTTTCGCTTCGGCATCGGGGTTCTGTTCGAGCACGCCGTGACCAGTCACGGGCTTACCGTCGAGCTCGGCGGGCCATTGCTGCAAACGGTCGCAGTAGACGACGAGACCCGGCAACGTGATCACGGCGCCGAGCTTGGCGTTGCCGGCGGTGCCTCTGACGTCGACCGAGCTGCCGAGCCCGGCGTTGGCCGTCGCCGCATCCGCGACCACAGGTGTCGGGGCGTGGACAGGCATCCGATCGACCGGCTGGGCGCGCGCCCCGCCGCAAGCGGCGAGCGCAGCGAGTAGCACCTCCCTCGTCCTCATCGGTTGATGATGTGAACCGCTTCGCCCTGGGAGGCCGCGGCCGCTTCCATCATCGCCTCGGACAGCGTCGGGTGCGGGTGGATGGTCAGCCGCAAGTCATCGGCGACCGCGCCCATCTCGATCGCGAGCGCGCCTTCGGAGATCAGATCCGCGGCGCCGTTGCCGACGATGTGGACGCCGAGCACCTCCCCGGTCTTCGCGTCGGTGACGATCTTGACGAAGCCGTCGGTGTCGTTGACCGACAGCGCGCGACCGAGCGCCGCGAACGGGAACTTGCCGATCTTGAGATCGGGGTGGCCCTTCGCTCGTGCTTCGTCCTCGGTCAGCCCGGTCGTCGCGATCTCGGGATCGGTGAAGACGACCGCGGGGATCGTGCGGACGTCCAGCGCGGTCTTGTGGCCGGCGATGATCTCGGCGACGACCTCGCCTTCCTTCGTCGCCTTGTGGGCGAGCATCATGCCGCCGATCACGTCGCCTATCGCGTAGATGCCGGGGACGTTCGTCCGCAGGTGATCGTCGGCTACGATGCAGCCGCGCTTGTCGACCGCGACGCCGACGTTATCCAGGCCGAGGTTCTCGCTGTTCGGGCGCCGTCCGACCGAAAGCAGGATCTTGTCGGCATCGATCGTCGCGGTCTTGCCATCCTTGAGCTCGACCGTGAGCACCGCGCGATCGCCCTTGTCCTCCCAGCTCTTCGCCTTGGTCTCGACCATGACCTCGACGCCCATCTTCTTGAGCTTGCGCTCGACGACCGCGACGCAGTCCTTGTCCATCGTCGCGAGCACGCGGGGCAGTGCCTCGACCACCGTGACCTTGCTACCGAACTTCGCGTAGACCATGCCGAGCTCGAGCCCGATGTAGCCGCCGCCGATCACGATCAGCCGCTTTGGCACTTCGCTGAACGCGAGCGCGCCGGTCGAATCGACGATGCGTTGCTGATCGATCTTGAACCCGGGAATCTCGATCGGCCGCGAGCCGGTCGCGATCACGACGTTCTTCGCGATGATCGTCTGCGTGCCCGTTTTGGATGTCACGGTGATGCGATGGCCGTCGGGCCCGGATTTCTCGAGCTTCGCGGCGCCGTCGATGACCTCGGTGCCGTTCGCCTTGAGCAGCTGGCGCACTCCGCTCGTCAGCTTCGCGACGACGCCGCCTTTCCACGCTTGCAGCTTGCCCATATCGAGCGTCGGCTTGTGCGCGAGCATGATGCCGAGGTCGTCGGCGTGGCTCATCTTCTCGAACGTCTTCGCGGCGTGGATCACCGACTTCGACGGGATGCAGCCGACGTTGAGGCACACGCCGCCCATGTACTCGCGTTCGACCACCGCGGTCTTCACCTTGAGCTGACCGAGACGGATCCCGGCGGGATACCCTCCGGGGCCGGCGCCGATCACGACAGCATCGAAACGTAGGTCGGGCATGACCGCGTCATACCACCCAGCCGGGAATGCGTCACGCGGCGGTGGACCCGCGCGGCCTCGACGCTCACCGAGAGCTCGGTGCGGCCGGGCTCGGAGCCTGGGGGTTCTCGAGGTGCAGCTCGATCAGCTGGTTCTGGAACTTGATCCGCATCAACATCAGCTGCTCTTGGTCCTCGACGAGCGCCAGCGTCAGCTTCTGGATCCGCTCGGACGTGTCGACGAGCTTGGCGTGCAGCGATGCCATCAAGTCGCCGCTCGTTCGCACGAGCTTCAGCGACACGATCTGGCCGTGCAGCTCGCCTTCACGCGCCCGATAGTCGGCGAGCTCGTCGCGCACCGTCTGGATCTTGTCGATCAGGTCCGCCGCCGATCGATGGGTCGCGATCACCGCTTCGATCTGAGCCTTGAGCTGCGGCGAGGCATCGGGTTCGTCGATGTAGACCTTCATCATGTCGAGCGCCTCGGTCGAGCCGAGCTGCAACGACCGCTCGAGCGGCGTGGTCTCCGCGATCGTGACGTGCTTGGTCTGGCCCGCGCCGATGTCGACCTCGAACAGCTGCGAATCGCCGACCCGCAACGACTCGGCCGGCGCCGCGACGAGCGTCCAGCCGGTTTCGACGCGATGGCGCACGAACACCTTCGTGGGCTCGGTCAGCCGACTCGTGATCGTGAAGGTCGTCGCGCGGCGATGCTGCAGCTCCGCGGTGATGACGCCGCGCTCCGCGGTCACGAGCTTTGCGATCCGCTCGTTGTCCGCGCCGGCGGTCTCGACGACGATCTGGCGATCGAGCGCGAACGGCACGACGACCGACGCCTTCGGCGGCACCTGTTCGGTCAGACCCTCGCCGATGAACCGGTCGTCGCCATAGACCGTGACCGGCCCGGCTTCGAGCGTGTCGCTCGTCGGGTTCCGGAGGCGCACCGCTTTGAAGGCGAAGCGCTTGTCACCGCGATCCGACACCGGGTCATACAGATAGACGACGCCACCGGGCGTCTCGTCGTGGACCATCGCGACCATCGCGCTCGACCCGGCCTTGACGGTCATCGGGCGCTCCGACATGAAGTGGCTCTCGCCGACCGGCGTATCCGGTCCGCCTTGGGCGCGCAGCACCGGCGCGGCGGGCTCGACCTTCGCGCCCGGCGCGACCGCGAGCACGCGGACGTGTCCGGTCTCGTCGTTGCCGACCTTTTGCACGATATGGATCTTCGTCGCCGAGATGCCCCGGTCGACGAGCTTGGTGCGCAGCGCGTTCGCTCGCGCCTGGGCGTCGGCCGCGGTCGTCGCGTGGGTCTCGATCACGACGTCGCGCTTGGAATCGACGATCTTGCCGATGAGACCGCGCAGCTTCGCGTCGGGATCGGGCTTCGGCGCGGGCTTCGGCGTGTCGTAGTTGCCGTAGCCGCCGATTGCAGTGTGATGGAACGCGTCGAAATCATCGCCTTGCGATCCCGCGGCAGCGCCGAGCGCCCCATCGAACGTCCGGCCCGGAGCCGGAATGTTTTTGAGGTACTGTCGGTCGAGCGTGATCCCCTGGCTGCTCGACGTTTGATCGATCATCGGCGCCTTGGCCGCGATCTGGAGCGTCTCGCCGCGATTCATGGAGCTCTGATCGATCTTCTGGTAGACGTTCGACTGCTTGTTCGCTGCGACTTGCACGCCGCTCCGTTCGACCTTGAGATCGGCGTAGAAGAACGTGATGAGGTAGTTGCCGGGCGGAAGGTCGTCGATCTTGTAGGCGCCTTGCTCGTCGGTGATCGCCGTCTGGGTCTGAGCCAAAGCGGGAGAGGTCGCGATCACGGTCACGCCCGCGAGCTTTTCACCGGTCTTCTTGTCGGTGACGACGCCGCGGACGCTTCCGGCCGTCGAGCTCGTCGTGTTCGTGCCGCCGCTGACGTACTGGTTCGCGAGACTCGACGAGCCGGAGAACGAAACGGCCTTGTCATCTCCTTGGCTGCCCGCCGCCGGTAGGATCTCGCCCGCGTCGAGATCGACGACCTCTTCACCACCGGCGCCTTGCACGTACGGCGACACCCCGGTCGGCGGCGCACTCGCGAACGTGTCGGTGCCCTCGAGCAGATCGCGATCGACGTTGCGCACGCTCCACAGGTCGTAGCGAAACGACAGCGCCGAGCTCGCGCCGACGCCGACGAGCACGCCCTTCCAATCCTCGCCCGACATGTTATCGACGATCGCCCAGCCTTCGAGCATCACCTTGCCCTTGTCGCCGACGACGACGCGATACGTCGGCTTCCAGGCCGGCGCTTCGGTGACGTAGGTCAGCAGCACGTCCGCGTGCTTGTGCTCGGGTGTCTCGAGCATCATCGTCAAGTAGTCGCCGCCTTCATCTTCCTTTCGAGGGATGGTGACGGACAGCGGCTTCTTGGTGAAGCGATCGACGACGGTCAGCGACTTGAGAAAGTCATCGACGCGGTTGCGCGGAACCCGAACCGCGAGCTTGCCATCGTCGACGGTCGCATCGCGCTCGTAGAACGCGACGCCGTTGCGATACACGACCACGCGCCCGAGCACGGCGCCGTCGACCGCGACGTGCGTGTGGTGGAAGAAACAACCGGACAGCAAGGCGGCGATCAGAGAGAAGCGGCGCATGCTTTCAGTTATGCGCTCGCCGCGCGATCGATCCAGCGGTTGCCACTGACGCCTCAAGTCGCGTAGCGGTGTCGCAGCGGTCTCGCGGTGTCGCACCTGCGCGGTCACCGGCCGAACGCCCAGGCGACGTCGAGCAAGACGCTGCGGTCCCAACCCGTGCCCGCCGACGGCGCATCGCACGGGCCGCCGCACGCGAGCCGGTTGCTGACGCTCTGCTTCGGTGCGAACTGCGCTCGGAGTGCATACGTCATCCCGTGCAGATGGCGTCCGATGCGAAACTCGGTGGTGAGCCCGAGCCCGAGCGCGATGTCCGGGCGGGTCCACACCCCGCCGGCGTCCCAATCGAAGTGCTCGACGCCCGCGCCGGCCTCGACCCACACATCGAGCCAACCGGACTCGCGGCGTTCGTCATCGCCAATCCGGTCGACGGTGTAGCGCCCGGCGACGCCGAGCCGTTGCTCGAGACCACTGCCGCCGACCGGGATCAGCCCCGCTTGGGCCGCGTCGTTCGGCGGCGCGGGCGCGCGATACGATTGCGCGGCGACCTCGTACTCGGCGTAGAGCAGGAACATCGGCCGAGGACGGATCCCGATCGCAGCCTCGACGCCGCGCACGCTGCCGGGCCCGCTATCGACGCCGTTGATGTAGGCGCTGCCGTAGCGGAAGCCGAGCTCGGCCTGGACAGCGGCCGGCGGATCGGCGCTCGCTGGCGCGGCGACTCCTAGAGCGATGATCGTGACGAATGAATGGCGCATCTCGCCATCTATCCGGACGGCGCGCGACCGATCCAGCTCCAGCTACTGACGACACGGGGGTTACCTGCGTGTCGCAGCGCGATCGAGCTGTCGCATCACGTGCCGTGCAGCGCGCTCAGCTGCTCTTCGAGCAACCACGTCGGGCGCTCGAACACATCGTCGATCATCGTCGACAGTGCGGGCATCGGCAGCGCCTCCTGCCGCGCGATCGCTTCGCGCACCTGTTCTTCGATCCGCGCCGCCATCGCCTCGCGCTCGCCGGTCGCGAGCCAACCGCGGGCAGAGAGGAACGCTTCGAGCCGGCCGATCGGATCGCGCTTGGTGCGCCACATCTGGGTCACCGCTTCGTCGCGATAGCGCGTCGGATCGTCCGACGTCGAGTGCGCGCTCACCCGATACGTCAGCAGCTCGAGGAACGTCGCGCCATCGCCACGCCGCGCTTTGTCGGCGGCGTAGCTGACCGCCGAGTGCACCGCGAAGATGTCGTTGCCATCCACGCGCAGAGGCTCGATGCCATAGCCGATCGCCTTGAGTGCGATCGTCTCGGCCGCGGTCTGCACGCCGCCGGGCGTCGAGATCGCCCACTGGTTGTTCTGGCAGATCAGCACGACCGGCGCGCGCATGACGCCGGCGAAGTTCATCGCGACGTGGAAATCGCCTTCCGAGGTCCCGCCGTCGCCCATGTAGCCAAAGCACGCGCGGCCGCGATCGCCTTTGAGCTTCATCGCCATCGCGACGCCGACGGCGTGGGGGATCTGGGTCGACACGCACGACGACATCACGACGTAGTGATGCTCGCGGTCGCACGGGTGGCACGGCATCTGCCGGCCTTTCGTCGGATCTGCGGCATTGCCGTAGATCTGCGCGACGTACGAGTCGAGCGTCAGCCCGCGATACAGGCCGACGCCGGCCTCGCGCAGCGCCGGCACGATCCAATCATCGGGCAACGTCGCCGCCGCCGAGCCGACGATCGCCGCTTCCTGGCCGGACATCTCGCCGTAGAAGCTGATCTTGCCCTGACGCTGCAGTGCGATCATCCGCGGATCGGTCACGCGAATCCGCAGCATCTGCTCGAACAAGTGGCGGGCGAACGCGCGATCGATGTGGGCGACCGCGCCGTCGTCGATCGCGGTGCCGTCCTCGCGCAGCAGCTGATACAGCCCGCGCGCCTTCGCGTCATCGTCGCCCGCGAAGTACGCGGTCGTCGTGCGAGGCGCGGTGGCGTGAGCCATGCGCCGAACGTACAACGGGAACGGTTTAGTGAGCGGCTACAGTCGCGACTTTGGCGGTCGAGACCACGAGCTGCCACGTCTCCGTCTTGCCGTCACCCTGGAAGTTCGTGGTGACGAGCGTGCCGTCGGTGCTGAACACGCCGTCGATGCCGTAGTCGGTCGCGTCGATCGCGCCGACGTTCGCGTCGTAGGTGCCGGTCTGGACCTGACCATCGACCGAGAGCTGCAACGAGCCGTCGACCGCGAGCGTGATCGTGTCGATCGTGCCCGACTCGCTGCCCGGCTTGGTGAACATCGCTTGCGCTGGAAGCATGCCGACCGGGGTGTTCCACCACGCGCGGCTCGCGGCGTCGGTGCACAGCACGTCCGCGTGGTCGAGCCCGGTCTGATCGAGCGAGTCTTGCACCCATGTACCGTCGCCCATCCCGGTCATCGCCAGGGTCGTCGCGTCGAGTGAGAACAACCTCGCGCCGGACGTGCCGAGCGCGCCGTTGACCGTCGCATCCTCGTCCGTGCTCTGCCAGCCTTCGTAGCTGTTGCCGGCCGCGAGCTGAGCCGAGAACGCGCCGTTCTCGCAGACGACGAGCATGTCGCCGTTGCGGGTGTACACGCGGTCGCCACCCCCGTTGTAGCCGCCGCAGCCGCAGCCGGCGAACGTGAGCATGGACGTCAAGGTTGTCAGGGCGATGAGCTTGTTCATGCCGAGACATATCGCAACCGGCGAGCCACCAAGCCCGCCTATAATTCTAGCGACTTGTACGCGGCGCGCCGACCGGTTCGGCTCGGGTGCCTGACATGGATGTCAGACCATCTCCATGAACATGGTCGTCGGGTCTTCGAGCAGGGTCTTGACGTCTTGTAAGAACATTGCGCCATCCCACCCATCTGCCAGTCGGTGATCGACCGAGATCGACAGGTTCATCAGGTGGCGCGCCACGATCTGGCCGTTGCGCACCGCCGGTCGCTCTTCGATCTTGTGGACGCCTACGATCGCGACCTCCGGGAAGTTGATGATCGGAGTCGCGAGCACGCCGCCGAGCTTGCCGAGCGAGCTGATCGTGAACGTCGAGCCGACGAGCTCGTCCCGGGTCGCGGTGCCGGTGCGCACCGCCTCGCCCAGCCGGTCGATCTCGCGCGACAGATCGAAGATCGAGCGGTGGTCGGCGTCGCGAACCACCGAGACCGCGAGGCCGTGCGGTCCCTGCGCCGCGATCCCGATGTGGTAATAGCGCTTGCGCACGATCTCTTGGGTCGCTTCATCGAGCGACGCGTTCAGCGACGGCCACTTCTTCAGGCCGGAGACGATCGCCTTGACGATGAACGGCAGGTAGTTGAGCTTCACGCCGCGCTCGGCGGCGCGCGCCTTCGCTCGTTCGCGCACCGCGACGAGCTCGGTCATATCGATCTCTTCGACGTACGTGAAGTGCGCCGCGGTGTGGACCGCGCGCGCCATCTGCTCGGCGATCTTCTTGCGAATACCGCGCAGCGGCACGCGCTCCTCGTCGTAGCCGGCGCCAGCGCGCGCGATCGAGATCGGGGCGTGGCGAACCGCGAGCGACGTCGCCGCGGGTGACTCGTGGAACTGCTTGACGTCGTCGGTCGTGACCCGGCCATGCTTGCCCGTCGCCGGCACGGTGCCGAGCTCGATGCCGAGCTGACGAGCGAGCCGACGCGTCGCCGGGGTGGCGAGCACGCGCGTGCGCTCGACCGAGGCATCCACGACCTGGATCTGACGCGGAGCCGGCGCGATCGGCGCACCGGCGATCGGCGGCGGGATCGAGCTGGCGACCGCGCGCTTGATCGCTTGATGCGTCGACGCCTTCGAACGCGGCGCGGGCTCGATCGCCGGCTTGGCGCCGTGACCGTTCCCCGACTTCGCGGGCGTCGCGGCGGCGCCGGCTTCTTCTTCGATCACGACGAGCACCTTACCGACCGGGCAGATCTCGCCGTCCTTGTAGTTGATCTTCGCGATCCGCCCGGCGCGCGGCGACGGCAGCTCGACCGTCGCCTTGTCGGTCATCACCTCGACGATCGGCTGGTCGAGCTTGACCTGATCGCCCTCCTTGACCTTCCAACCAACGATCTCGCCCTCGACGACGCCTTCGCCGATGTCGGGCATGTAGAAGTCGAATGCCATGTCACCACTCCAAGACTTGGCGAACCGCGCCGAGCACGCGATCGGCGTTCGGCATGTACTCGTGCTCGAGCGAATACGGGAACGGCGTGTCGAACCCGGCGACGCGCAAGATCGGCGCCTCGAGGTGCTCCATCGCGCGCTCCTGGATCGAAGCGACGAGCTCGGCGCCGAACCCGCACGTCTTCGGCGCCTCGTGCACGATCACGCAGCGCCCGGTCTTCTCGACGCTCGCGAGGATCGTGTCGATGTCGAACGGCATCAGCGTGCGCAGGTCGACGACCTCGAGCGAGATGCCCTCGTCCGCGGCTTTCTTCGCGGCTTCCTCGGCGATCGACACCATGCCGCTCCACGCGAGCACCGTGACTTGATTGCCGGGCACCGAGATCGCGGCCTTGCCGAGCTCGATCGTGTACTCGTCCTCCGGCACCTCACCCTTCGACGCGCGATAGATCCGCTTCGGCTCCATGAACAGCACCGGATCGTTCTGGCGCATGCACGCGAGCAGCAGGCCCTTGGCGTCGTACGGGTTCGACGGGGCGACGACCTTCAAGCCCGGGGTGTGGATGAACAAGGCCTCGGGCGACTGCGAGTGATAGTGACCGCCGCGAATGCCGCCGCCGACCGGTGTGCGAATCACGACCGGGCACGGATACTGACCGCCCGAGCGGTAGCGAAACTTCGCGAGCTCGTTCACGATCTGATCGAACGCCGGGAAGATGAAGTCGGAGAATTGAATCTCCGGCACCGGTCGCAGGCCGTACAGCGCCATGCCGATCGCGGTGCCGATGATGCCCGCCTCGGCGAGCGGTGTGTCGATCACGCGATCGGGGCCGAACTCGTCGTGCAAGCCGCTCGTGGCGCGGAACACGCCGCCGAACTTGCCGACGTCCTCGCCGAGGACGACCACGCGCGAGTCCACGCGCATCTGCGTCTGCAGTGCGCTGCGAACTGCTTCGATGATGTTCATGACAGCCATGCCGGACTCCGATCAGCCGTGGTGGTGCGGGTTCTTCGAACGGGTTTGCGCCATCAAGTAGTCGCGTTGTTCGCGGAGGTTCCACGGCAGCTGTTCGTAGACATCGTCGAACAGCGACTCGACCGGTGGCGCGTGCTTGCGATCCGACGCGGCGAGCGCATCGGTGATCTCTTGGTTGTAGCGATCGGAGATCTCCTTCTCCCATGCCTCGGCCCACAGCCCGCGATGCCGCAGGTAGCCGCGCAACCGATTGATCGGATCCTTCTTCTCCCAGATCAGCGGCTCGTTCGGATCGCGGTACACCGACGGATCGTCGGAGCTCGAGTGACCTTGCACGCGATACGTCAACGCTTCGATCAGCGTCGGCCCAGCGCCGGCACGCGCACGGTCGATCGCTTCGCTCGCGACTTGCCAGACCGCGAGCAGATCGTTGCCGTCGACGCGGATGCCGGGCATGCCGTAGCCGACCGCCTTGCTCGCGAACGACTTCGCCGCGGTTTGGGTCGAGCTCGGCACGCTGATCGCCCAGCCGTTGTTGCGGCACATGAAGATCACCGGCGCCTTCCATACCCCCGCGAAGTTCATCCCGACATGGAACTCGCCCGTCGACGACGTGCCCTCGCCGAAATACACCATCGCGACGTCGTCCTTGCCGAGCACCTTCGCGGCGTAGGCCGCGCCGACCGCCTGAGGGATCTGGGTGCCGACCGGCGAGCTGATCGACACGAGATGCAACCAGTTCGCCGAGTGGTGCACCGGCATCTGCCGGCCTTTGATCGGATCGTCCTCGTTGCCGAACATCTGATCGACGAACTGTTGGACGGTATAGCCGCGCCAGAACCAGGCGCCCTGCTCGCGATAGCTCGGGAAGATCCAGTCGCTGTCGCGCAACGCTGCGACCGCGAAGTGGCTGGCCTCCTCGCCGATCGCCTTCATGTAGAACCCGAGCCGGCCTTGGCGCTGCAGCCGCATCATCCGGTCGTCCATGATGCGAACCAGCATCATGTTGTCGAAGATCTTCTGAAGCGTGGCGTCCGGGATGCTCGGCACCTTCGCGCCGGGCAACGGTTTTCCGTCGTCATCGAGGACGCGACGCAGATCGTCTTGCGCAGGGACAGCGACCATGGCTCCTCCGAGCTTTAGGCCGGTTGGTGTTACGAACTGCGCGCCGAAGTGTCAAGGATGACGGGCGCTTTCACGCCTTGGCTACCCCACAGCGTGACTGCGCGTGGCCGAGCGTGCGGCAGTACCGAGGGCTCGGGCTCGGGCTCGGGCTCGGGCTCGGGCTCGACGCGCACGGGAGGTCGCACGATCGTCACGTCGATCGGCGAGGCCGACGGCGTCGCCGGGCGATCGCTGTGCGGGACGAGCGCGAGCAGCGCGGCGATCACCGCCATGTGAAGCGCGAGCGAGACCGCGAGCCTCATGACGCCGGTCGCTCGAGCCACGGCGCCTGCGCTGCATTCGCGATCGTCGGCGCGGTGCACGCGCGGAGGTACGTCCACATCCCGCCGTCGTAGCGGCACGGCAGCGACCACGCCTCGTCCGGCATCGTCGTGAGGTTGCCGTTGGCAAACCGGGTCAACCACCAGTAAGGCGGCCAGTCGAGCGACCACACGACCTGCGCGCGGACCGGGCGATTCGCGCGATCGCGACCTGGTTCGAAGGTCAGCTCGAACGCGGCGCGCACCGCGATCGCATCGAGGTCATACCCCGGGCGATCGAGCAGCTTCACACGCGTGACGACGCCGGACGTCGAGACATCGAGCAGCAGCCAGGCACGTAGCCACGCGTTGTGATCGGTGGCGGCGGACGAGTACGCCGGGATCGTCGGTCGGTGCACCGGCTTCGGCATCACGGCAGGCGCGATCGCTTCACGTAGCTCGATCGCTTCGCCGGTGCTCGCCGCTCCGCTCGATGTGGTCGTGCCGCTGATCCTGAGGTCGCCGTAGACGTAGACGAACGCGGGCGCGTTGCTGACCTCGACGCGGTAGTCGCCGTGGCGATCGGTCTTGAGGGTGCGCTCGCCGGTGGTGCGCGAGGCGACGTGGACCTCGGCTCCCGCTCGCGCACGGCCTGCGCCATCGGTGACGCGGCCGGCGAGCTGACCATCGCCGGCGACGAAGCCGTGGACCTCACCATCGGCGACGGCGTTTCCGCCGAACGCGAGAGCTGCGGCGATCGCGAGTGTGATTCGCATGAGTGAACTATCGCGCTGGCCACATCGCGATCCGCGAATCCGCGCTGACACCGGCTGCGCAGCCGTCGTTCGCGCGTCGCGCGTGGTGTCGCACGCGCCTTGCTTGGCTGCTCGCTGCCGTGCAAAGTGCCGGAGTGATCTGGATCCTGCTCGTCGTGCTGACCATCATCGGCGGTGTCGCCGCGGTCGGCATCGCGGGCGGCGATCGCCGTAAGGCTCTCGCTGGCGGGGGCGCGAAGTTGCTAGCCGCGGGGAGCGACAAGCTGCTCGAGCGCACGGTCCACGACCTGCGCGTCGATGACGTCGTGACGATCGACGGCAAGGACTTCGTGTGCGAGGGTGCGATCGCGTACGACGAAGATGGCCATCGCTGGCTCGCGGGGCGTTGTGTCGATGGCGCCGACGTTCGATGGATCGTGGTCGGCATCGAGCGCGCCGGCGGCGGGATTCGGCTGCTGGTCCAAGACGACGCGACGCAAGTCACCAGCTATCCGCCGGAGGCCCTCGTGATCGGCGCGACCCGATACGTGCTCGACAAGCGAGGCACCGCGACCTGCGAGCTGCGCGGCGATGTCGGTTCGCTCGGCGATCTGAAGAAGGATCGACCCGAGGGCCACGTCGAGCGCTGCCGGTGGTGGTTGTACTCCGCGCCGGGTGACGACACCGTGCTCGTCGAGCAATGGGGCGCGGACTTTCGCGTGCTCGTCGGCAAGAAGGTCGGCGACGCCGTGATCGAGCTGATCCCGGGCAGCTAGATCCAACGTCGACATTGACGTGAACTTGAACCTGAACTCCACCGTTGAGTTTGACGTCGACGAGCTATCACGATCTCCACACTCTTCGCGCCACCGCGCTTGACCGTTGTCGTCCGTGCCTTCAGGGGCCCTGACAGGCCTGGTTCGCGTACTTGATGCAGAGTAGCGCCTTGTCATGGTCCGAGCCGTGACCGTGGATCGAGCAAGAGTACTCATCTCGCCCGAGCGGCTCACTGATCACAGTCATCGGTCCGTCGAGGTCGATGACCACGGTAGCGTTCAAGTTGAAGTTCAGGTCAACGTCAATGACCCACGGACCACGCGAGGCAGCTAGCGCGGCAGGTCGAACGTGAACGTCGTGCCCTGGCCGACCTGCGACGCGACCTTGAGCTGACCGCCGTAGCTCTCGACGATCTCGCGCGCGACCGGCAGGCCGAGCCCGGTGCCGCGGTCTTCGCTCTTTGTCGTGAAGAACGGCGTGAAGATCTGCGCGAGCAGCTCGGGCGACATGCCGCTGCCGTTGTCGCGCACTTCGCATACCGCACGTTTGCCGTCGCCGCTCGGCTTGACGGTCAGCGTGATCGCGCCGTTGTCGCCGATCGCGTCGACCGCGTTGACGAGCAGGTTGACGAGAATTTGCTCGATCCGCGTGCGGTTGACGGTGACGATCAGCGGCTCGGACCCGAGCTCCATCGCGAGCTCGATCCGGCCGAGCTTGCCGGCACCGCGCAACATCGTCGCGACGTCGCGCGCGACCGTGTTGAGATCGAGCTCGCCGACGTGATCCGGACCGGGTCGAGCGAGCTGCATCAGCCGTTGCCCGTGCGCGCTGATGTGCTCGCCGACGCGCTCGAGATCGGGCAGGATCTGGCGGGCGAGCGCTTCGATGTCCTCGTGCTCGGCGAGCGCGGTCTGCAGCTCGTCGACCGCGGCGACCTGGATCTGCGCGATGTTGCGGAGCTCGTGACCTACGCCGCCGGCGAGCGTGCCCAACGTCGCGCGCCGCTCGGCGAGCAGCAGCTGCTTGCGCGCGTCGTCGAGCTGCTGCTCGATCGAGGCCTTCGCCTTGCGCAGCTCGTCCTCGGCGCTGCGCCGCGCACCGATCTCGGCCTCCTTGTCGGCGAGGAGCTGGCGGATCTCGCGGATGTCGCGCGCGACCAACACGATCCCGACGAGCTCGCCCCGCGCGCCCATCACGGGCGAGCCGGTGACCGACACCGGGATGCGCTGCTTGCCGGTCGTGACGAGCCACGACTCCTCGCGCCGCAACACGTCGCCTTCTTCGATCCGGCGGCGCACGATCGTGCGCAGCCCGGAGCTCTCGTCGATCAGCAACTTGCCGACTTGCATGCCCTTCAACGCTTCGCGCGGATGCCCCGAGAGGTGCGACGCGGCGGTGTTCGCCATCGCGATGCGGCCATCGGCGTCGACGACGAGCACCGCGTCAACCATCGCCTCGATCACGAACTCGACCACGGAGCGGTGACCGTAGCACGCGGCGCGCTACATTCGCGACGTGGCCCGTTGCGCGACCTGTCACCGCCGGCTCGATTCGGGACAGCCGTGTCCGGTCCACGGTGGGCTCGCGAGCGAGCCGTCGGCGCCGGATCCGGAACGTCCGGCGTGGCCCGAGGCGCTCGGCGATTGTCTCGGCTCGGGTGGGTTCGCCGCCGTGTGGGAGATCGAGATGGGCTCCGATCTCGGGCCCGCGCGCGTGCTCAAGCTCGCGCACGCGAATCACGAGCTCGAGCGCGCGCGCATGGTGCGCGAAGCGGAGGCGATGGTCGCGATCGGCGCGCCGGCGGTGCCACGCGTGTTCGATGCTGGCGTCACCTCGGATGGCCGCGCGTGGATCACGATGCAGCGGATCGCCGGCACGACGCTCGCCGACCTCACGATGAACGGCCCGTGTCGACCCGCCGAGGCGATCCAGCTCGGCATCGCGATCCTCGACGCTCTCGTCGCGATCCACGCCGCGGGCTTCGCTCATCGCGACCTCAAGCCGGACAACCTCGTGCGCACGCCGAACGGCGCGGTCGTGATCCTGGACCTCGGGCTCGCGCGCAAGCTGCCGACCGATCCGGACGATCCGACGCGCGCCGGCGTCCAGGTCGGCTCGCTCGAGTACATGCCACCCGAGCAAGCGCGCGATTCCGCGACCGCCGACGAGCGCTCCGATATCTATGCGTTCGGTTGCGTGTTGTACGAGCTCGTGACCGGCCGGCCGCCGTTCCTCGGCGATGCCGCGGCGCTCGAGCGTGCACACCAGGCCTTGCGTCCACCGCCGGCGCGCGCGCTCGCAACCGTGTCGGCGGTGGTCGAGTCGCTGTGCCAGGACTGCCTCGCGAAGCGGCCCGAGCTGCGACCGACGAGCGCGGCGGCCCGCGCGCGGTTGATCGCGGCGCGCGACGAGCAATCGCCGGTGCAGATGACGCACTCGATGTCGATGATCCGCGAGGGCAAGCAGCCGGTCGTGCTGCTGTGGGCGGAGCTCCCGCGCGTCGATCGCGCGTTGCTCGGCCTCCTGGCCGCGCGCAAGCTGACGACCGCGTCGCAACGCGGCCGGCGCGTGCTCGCCGGTGCGCTCGCGACCGAGCACCCCGATCCGGCGGCGGCTGCAATCGCTGCGGCGCGCGAGCTCGTCGCCGCTGGCGCTCGGGTCGCGCTGCACCTCGATGCGGTCGGCGTCGGCTCGACCTCCGGGGTCACGACGTTGCACGGCGCGCCGGTCGAGCAGCCGGAGACTTGGCTGCCGACCGAGACGTGGACCGGCGTGGTCATGACCGGCGCGCTCGCGAGCGTCGCGCAGGTGCCGACGCGGCGCTTGCTCGGCAGCGATCTCCACGCTCTCGCCGAACAGGGCGAGGTCGCCGAACTGTTCGGGCGCGAAGCATTGCTCACCGATCTCGTCGCCGATGCCGCCGCCGTGCTGCGCGCGCCCGGCGGTGTCGCCGCCGCGACGTGGAGCTCGCCGGGTCCTGCGTTCGCGCTCGCGATCGGCGACCCGGGCGCCGGCAAGACCGCGTTCGCGACCGAGCTCGCTCGCCGGTTGCGCGACCTCGGCGCGCGCGTTCACATCGGCGCGATCCCCGCGCCCGGATCGGGCAAGCCTGGAGCGTCCGCGTTCGCCGAGCTGATCGGCACGCCGGACGGCCCGATCGTGCGCGGCGTCGGCGATGCGCTGCGCGCGATCGCCCGGCGCGAACCGCTCGCGGTGATCGTCGACGATCTGCACTACGCCGATCACGATCTGCTCGATGCGCTCGAGTACGCGACGCTCGGCGGCGAGCCGTTGCGGTTCTGGTTGCTCGGCATCGCGGGCACGCGGCTCGAAGCGCGCCGCGTCGGCCTCGGCACGCGCGCCGATCGCCACCGCCGCGACGTCTTGGGCCCGCTCGACGACGACGCGGCGGTCGCGATGGCCACCGCGCTGCTCCGCCCCGCCGACTATCCGCCATTGCGCGCGCTGCGCCGCCTCACGAGCCTCGCGCACGGCAACCCGCTTCACCTGTCGATGCTCGTCAAAGAAGTCCACGGCCGCGGCGCGATTCGGCCGCGCCCGGGCGGTGGCTTCATGCTCGACACCAGCGCGCTCGACGACCTCGAGCCGATCGCGCTCGGGCCATGGCTCGCGGCGCGCCAGATCGCCGGCCTCGCACCCGAGGTCGTCGCGCTCGCGCGGGTGTGCGCGGTGCTCGGCGGCGAGCTGCGGCGCAGCGAGCTCGCCGCGGTGCTCGAAGCGGTCGAACGCCGTGGCGGAGCGACGACGACCGTGGATCTCGACGTCGGCCTCCGCGAGCTCGTCGGTGCCGGCGTGCTAGTCGCGAACGAAGGCGGTTGGCGGTTCGCGCAGCCGCTCGTCGAGGACGGGCTGTACGCGACGACCGACGACGCGGAGCGCCGCGCGATCCACGAGGCGGCGCTCGAGCTGCTCCGCACACGGCCGCTCGTCGAGCCCGGGGTCGCCGAGCGCGTCGCGGCCCATGCCGAGGCGGTCGGTACGCGCGCGGTCGCTGCCGAAGCGTTCGCCATGATCGGCGAAGTCGCCGAGCGCGAGCATCGCGCTCTCGAGGCCGACCAAGCGTTTTCGGGCGCCGTGCGCAACCTCGACGCCGGCGTTGCTCGTGCGTGCGTACTCCTCGGCCGAGGTCGTGCGCGATATCGGCTACAACGTATGCGGGATGCGCTCGACGACTTCGCTGCAGCCCGTGCGATTGCGGCCGACTGCCAGAACGTCGAGCTCGAGCTGGCGATCCTGACCGAGCAAGCGACTGCCTACGACTGGAGCGATGACTACGCGCGTTCCGCCGGGATTGCAGCGGAGATTCGCCAGCGCCGCACCGATGTCGGCGTTGCGTCATTTGCGCCCGAGCTCGCGCTCGCGGAGGCCCGCATCGTCTACCGCAACGCAAAGTACGCGGACGCCGTCCCGCTCTTGCAGGCGGCCCTCGAGCTCGCGAAGAACAGCTCACGGGTCGAGACCGAGACCGTCGCCTCGGTACTTCTCGCGCCCGCGCTCGTAGAGGCAGGTCGGTTATCCGAAGCGGAGGTCGCGTTCGAGCACGTCATCCGATTGTGCACGGAGCGCGGCGATCGCTTTCATCTCGGCGCAGCCTACGCGAACCGCACGTGGCTATGGGCCGCGCGCGGTGAGCTCGACAGGGTCGCCGTTGATCTTGGACTCGTGATCCAGCTCGCGCGCGAAGATGGTCAAGCTAGTCTTGAGCGCATCGCGACCTATAACCTCGCCGAGGAGATGTTGTGGCAGGGAAGGTTGGATGGCGCGCTCCAACTCGCCCGCCGCGCCCTGTCTTTGCAGCAAAGCCATGGTGAGGGCACGGTCTGGCCCGACCAACTGATCCTCGCTCGGACACTCGCCGCACGCGGCGACGATCGCGAGCTTCTCTCGCTGTTGGAGTCGATCGACGCCACCGCACTGAGCGATGAGCCATCCGCCATTTTCGCGGTGCTTCGTTGTGCCGCCGAGCGGCGAGACGCCGCTGCGTGGAGTGCCGCGATACATCGCGCCTATCGATTCGTCGTCGATCCGCTCAAGGTCGAGCTTGCCAACCTCGCAGCAGCACATGGCGCGCTCGCGGCCGATGATCGCGCCAACGCGCTCGCCCTGGCACAGCAGCATCCGGTGTGGTCGCGGCGGATTCGCGAGCTAGCGCTGTTTGACGAAGTTTCGGTGTCGACGTAAGGCCGCGAGACAGCACTCGCTCCGGTACGGGCGGCAGGTCGCACTATGGGGCATATACGGACGCGATGACCGACTTGCTGCCGTGACGCGTGGGGTGTGCGCGACACCCACGTCGGCGCTACTCAGATACGTCGCGCATGAACGCAAGGAGAGTTACGCTATTAAGGACCATCGATGAGTGACAGTCGTCGCCGCAAGCAAAGCACGAGCGCAGCACAAGCGTTGATCGGAAGCGAGACCCCGTTCGTGGCCGGCTATCGCATCGAGCGAATGCTCGGCGAAGGCGGCTTCGGTCAAGTCTGGCGCGCGGAACGCGAGGACGGGAGCCTCGTCGCGATCAAGATACTCCACCCGGAGCTCGTGCGATCGATCGACGCGATGACGAGGTTCGAACGCGAGCTGTCTGCGATCGAACGCCTCGATCACCGCAATGTCGTGCGCGCGTACGATCACGGCGCCCTGCCCGATGGCCGGCCGTTCCTCGTGCTCGAGTACATCGAGGGTCCGAGCTTGCGCGACGTGATCAACGAGCGCGGCGCCCTCGCTCCGCGCGACATGCTCGCGATCCTCGAGCCGCTATGCGAAGCATTGTCGGCGGCGCATGCGCAGGGGCTCGTACATCGCGATGTCAAGGCGTCGAACGTGATCATCGGTCACGACGCACAAGGCCCGCGGCCGGTCCTCCTCGATTTCGGGCTCGTCAAGCTGCTCGATCAAGCGGGCCCGGGCCTCACCTCGTCGCGCAACATGCTCGGCACGCCGGCTGCGATGGCGCCGGAGCAACTGCGCGGACAACCCGTCGATGCGCGCACCGACGTCTACGCGCTCGGTCTGCTCGCCTATCACATGCTCACCGCGGCGCCCGCCTACGGCGGTGGCCCGGGCGTCGTGCAGACCTATCTACAAGTCAGCGGTCCGAGGCCGCGCCCGTCGAGCAAGGTCGATATCGATCCGGCGATCGACGTGCCGATCGGCCGCGCGCTGACCAGCGATCCAGCGGGTCGGTTCGCGCACGCGATCGAGCTAGCCGAAGCGTTGCGCCAAGTGATCGCGCCAACCGGCGCCGGAGCCGAGCAAGACGTCGTCGCGATCTACATCGAAGCGCAGCCCTCCGAGATCGCGCGCCTCACCGCCGCGGCGACCGAAGCCGGGATGACGATCGCGGTTGCGGCGCCGGATAGCATGCTCGCCGTCGCCGGCAGAGATCGCGATCTGTCCGCCGTTCGGACACGGCTTATCGAAGTGGCAAACGGCGGCGCGCGCGTTGCGATGGGGATCACCCGTGCGTCCATATGCGGCAGTGTCGTTGATGGACCTGCCCTCGATGTCGAAGGCTGGGCCAACTACCCGCTTGATGTCGGCTTCTGGATCGCACCTGAGCTGACGTAGGTACGCGGCACACCGACGGAATTCGGCTCCGGTCGACTACGAGTTCCTTGCATCCCACCCGAGCGACGCGTCATCTTGGTGATGGTCGCTCTTTTCCTTGGGAGGTACGCGATGCGGTCGATTCATAGCTTGTTCCTCGTCCACGGTTTGCTGTTCGCCGGTGCGTGCACGACCGCCGATCCGTCGACGAGCTCCGCCTCGCAGAGCGTGACCACGAAGAACAAGCTATCGGCGAACAAGCTGTCGGCGAACAAGCTGTCGGCGAACAAGCTGTCGGCGAACAAGCTGTCGGCGAACAAGCTGTCGGCGAACAAGCTGGAGCTGAATCCGGCAGGGTCTGCCGATCTGATCGCCACCGCGGACGGACGCGATGTGTTGAGTTACATCGTCAGCTGTGCGATCGATGCTGACCAGACGCTCGTGGCGAACACCGACCAGGCATGCACCGCGGATTCCGATTGTTTGCCCGATCCGACAGTTCCGTTCAGCGGCTCGTGCGCGTCGAACAAATGCGTTTTCGAGTTCCCCGGTGGCATCGGCCTCGCGCCGCATTGGCTAGACCAAGGACTCGACGAGGACGGCAAGGGGTGGATCAGCGCGTGCTTGTTCTCGCGGGTCAACGCCCACGACACCTCAGAGGAGATCTCGCTTCGCGGCCCGAGTAACGCCCTTTCGGTCTCCGCTGACGAGGCTGCGCTCTACGACGTCGAAGAAGGCGCGTTCTACGGCAACTTCTTCACGCCGGAGGATCAGCCGATCGATTGGATCGCGTGCGAAGGCGAAGGCCAAGCCTCCGGTGAGTTCGGCGGCCTCGTCGATCGCGACTGCACCGAGCCCGATCCGGCGAACCCCGGGTTCACGCAATGCGGCTTCATCTACGCCGGCTATTGCGGTGACTACACGCCGGCGGTTCCCAACCCGCAGGCATGCGACGAGTTCAGCTCGAACGGCTACTACGTCGACTGCCACGCGACCGCATCGCTGGTCGTCGATCACGGACACGGTCACGAGCACGGCGATCGCGGCCACTTTGGCGGTTACGATGACCACCGCGGCAACTACGGCCGCTATGACGACCATGGTCATGGCGATGACCACGGCCACGACGGTTGTCACCACCAGGGTGACGTCACGTATCAACAAGTCATCACCACGTTCGTCACCGACTAAGTTTGCTATCGTTCGCGCGTGGGTATCACGCGGCGGATCCTCGAAGGTGCGCAGTCGGGGTTGTCGCGCCTGACGTCGCTCGTGATCGTCGATGACGAGCCGCTGAGCCACGTCGAGAGTGCCGCGCTCCAGGCCGAGCTCACCGCCCGCAAGGCGGCGCGTGCGCGCACGCCGAAGTCGCCGCTCGATAACCCGCTCGCGAAGCAAGCGCTCGGCAATCCCGCGGCCCGGGCGGCCCGCGAGAAGGCGGCTCGTGACCGCGGGGCGCGGGTCCATCGCGATCGCGACGAGCGCCAAGCCCGCCAGCGCGCCGCCGCCGACGACGCTTTCCGTCGGATGAAGGACCAAGCGGGCCGGCCCGGCTCGACGACCAGCAGCTCGTCGGGCTCGACCGGCAGCGCGCGGTCGCCGCGGCCGGGTAGCGCCGATGCCAAGCTCGCCGAGTGGTACCGCGTCCTCGACCTGGCGCCCGGCGCCGAGCTGCCGCAGATCAAGTCGGCGTATCGCCAGCTGATGCGCAAATATCACCCCGACATGCACGCGGGCAATCCGCAACGTCAGAAGGCCGCGACCGAGCTGTCGATGCGCGTAACAGCGGCGTACAACGGGCTTCTCGCGCACCTCGAGACGAAGTAGGATGCGCGCGATGCTACGCATTTCTCTACTCGTATTACTTTCCATTTCGGTCGTCGGTTGCTCGAAGAAGGGCGGTGGCTCTGCCGCCGCGGGATCGGGCTCCGGCTCGGGCTCGGCGGCGATGGCCGGCTCTGGCTCTGCGGCGGCAATGGCCGGCTCGGGTTCTGGCTCCGCCGAGATGGCGGGCTCCGGCTCGGCGATGGCCGGCTCGGGCTCGGGCTCGGCGATGGCGGGGTCGGGCTCGGCGATGGCCGGCTCGGGCTCTGGCAGCGGGTCGGCTGCGGCCGAAGGTTCCGGCGCGGGCTCGGGCAGCGCGGCGGCGAACGACTTCGACTTCCAGAAGCTCGATCACAAAGCGCGCGTCGCGTTCATGAAGACGAAGGTGATGCCGGCGATGAAGACGGCGTTCCAGGAGTTCGACGCGAAGAAGTTCGCGAAGTTCAACTGCAAGACCTGCCACGGCAAGAACGCCGAGAAGAACAAGTTCAAGATGCCGAACGGCGACATCCCGAAGCTCGACTTCGTGGCGCTCAAGGCCGGCAAGCAGGCGCCGAAGATGGCCGAGTTCATGGGCAAGACGGTCAAGCCGCAGATGGCGCAGCTGCTGAACATGCCCGAGTTCACGGAAGAGAAGCCGGATCCGAAGGCGTTCGGCTGCCTGAACTGTCACGAACAAAAGAAGTAGCTCGTGGATCACACGAGCTCGGCGTCGAAGACCGCGTTGATGGTCTGCGCGTATCGCGCGCGGGTCAGCAAGTGGCCGAAGCCGTTGTTCGTCGACCCGTGGGCCGACGCGCTCGCGGGCGCCGACGGCCAGGCGATCGCGACCCGGCTCGACGCGCGGTTTCCCCCGATGGAGCTGTGGCTCGGGTTGCGCGTCGCCTATCTCGACAAGCTCGTCGGAATCGCGGTCGATCAGATGTCGATCCGCCAGATCGTCATTCTCGGCGCCGGTTACGATACCCGCGCCGCTCGGCTGCCGCGCGCCGGGGTCCGGTTCTTCGAGGTCGA
This sequence comes from uncultured delta proteobacterium, assembly GCA_963848295.1. Lineage (GTDB taxonomy): Bacteria > Myxococcota_A > Polyangia > Haliangiales > Haliangiaceae > JABFXX01. The sequence continues at coordinate 4,759,171 of CAWKDB010000010.1, forward strand.
TCATCCCGCGACCCAGGTGGCGAAGCGCGCGGCGCTCGCGAAGCTGCCGGGCTATCCGGTCGACGCCGCGCGCTACGTCTCGTGCGTCTTCGGCGAGGGCCGCGACGGCGACCCGATCGATCAGCTCAGAGCCAGCGGGTTCGACCCGCGCGAGCCCGCGCTCGTGATCTGGGAGGGCGTCGTGCCGTACTTGCCCGAGGCCGCGGTGCGCGCGACCGCGACTCGGCTGGCGACCTCGCTCGATCCGCGTTCGCTCGTCGCGTTCGATTTCGTCGGCAAGAAGTTCGCCGAGGGCGACAACCTGACCGACAAGGACAAGCAGACCCGCGCGTACGTCGGCGAGCTCGGCGAGCCGATCCGGTTCGGCACAGACGACATCGTGCCCCTACTCGCCGACTGCGGCTTCAAATGGGCGCGGTCGCGCGACTTCAACGAGCTCGCGCTCGAGTGGATCGGCGACTACAAGCGCGAGCGGATGTTCCGGTTCCAGCACATCGCCCTGGCCGCGCCGCGCGCGCCGGCGGCGGCATGGCCCTGACCCGCTACAAGCCGTACGCCGTGCCGCTCGCGATCGCGCTGGTCGCATCGACGATCGCGTGGGGGTTCGTCTACGTCACGTTGCACCACACCAACGAGATGGGGCTGCCGCTCGACGACAGCTACATCTATCTGACCTACGCGAAGCAATTCGGCCGCGCGCAGCCGTTCACGTACTTTCCCGGCGGCGGCTACTCGGCGGGCTCGACGAGCGTGCTGTGGCCGATGCTGCTCGCGCCGTTCTGGGCGCTCGGCGCGCGCGGTCACGCGCTGGTCTGGGTGTCGTTCGGGATGTGCACCGCGCTCTACGCCGCGGTCGCGATCGGCTGCTATCGGTTCGTCCGCACCGTCTGCCTCTCGATCCGAGGCGAGCTCGGTTCGCTCGATTTCGGGGGCGACGTCGCCGCGATCATCGCCGCGCTCGGCGTGGTCGCGATCGCGCCGTTCGCGTGGTGCGCGTTGTCCGGCATGGAGGTCGCGTTTGCGACCGCGCTGATCATCGCGTCGTTCTTGTTGCTCGCCCAGACGCCGCCGGACGGCCCGCCATCGCGCCTGCTCGTGATCTGCCTCGCGGCGACCTCGCTGTCGCGGCCGGAGGCGATGCTGCTCGTGTTCGCCGTCGTCGCGGTCGCGGTCGTGCGCCGGCGCAAGACGCCGCGAGTGGCCGCGCGCTGGCTCGTGCCGCTCGCGCCGCCGCTCGTCTGGTTGCTCGCAAATCGCGTGCTCGCCGGCAACTTCATGCCGAACACCGGCGTCGCGAAGAGCCACTTCTATCTGCCGGGCTTCGACTGGACCTACTGGGTCGAGGCGGTGACCGCGCAGACCGGGCTCGCGCTGCGCGATCTGTTCTGGGATGCGACGAGCCCATTGGTGTGGCCGCGCGCGGTCGCGATCGCATGGCTCATCGGCGCGGTGCGCGTCGTCATGTGGTCGCGCAAGGTCGCAGCGCCCGCTCGTCGGTGCGCTCGTGGTTGCAGCGCCGTTCGTGTTGATCCTCGCGGTCAACGCGGCGTCCGGGATGTGGAAGTTCCAGCACTATCGCTACATCGCTCCGGCGCTACCGCTCGTCATGCTCGTCGCCGCGTGCGCGTTCGCGCCGCTGCCGTGGCCTGAGCGGATGCCACATCGCGTCCTCGCAGCGCGAGCGTGGTCGGCGCTCGCGCTCGCGGTCGCCGCGCTGTTCGCGCACTCGGCGTGGCCGGCGCTGCGCGCTGACATGGATCTGTTCGCGCAGGGCGCGATGGATACGAACACGCAGGTCGTCGCGATCGGTCGCTACATCCATGCGAAGCTGCCCGATGCGCGCGTGATGTTTCACGACGCCGGCGCGATCGCCTACTACGGCGATGGGCAGGTGTACGACATGCTCGGCCTCGTCACGAACCATCAGGCCGGGATCGCAAACAACGGCCCGGGCTCGCGCTTCGAGTTTCTCGAGCACATGGCGCCGGACCAGCGGCCGACTCACTTCGCGTACTACCCGGGCTGGCTCGGCACCGACGAGCTCTACGGCGAGGTGCTGATGCACACGCCGCTGCATTCGCAGTTCGCGAAGGATCGGCTCGTCGGCGGCGGCGACATGCAGGTGATCGCGGCGCGCTGGGATCACATCGAGACCGGCGAACGGCCGATGAACGATCACACCGGCTGGGCGATCGTCGACCGCGTCGACGTCGCCGATCTCGACAGCGAGCACGCTCACTATTGGGTCGGTGCGCTCGGCCGGCGCAAGGTCGGCGACCTGCCCGGCAGGTGGTCGGTCGTCGGTCGCGAGGTCGGCGCGAATGGCCTCATCCTCGACGGTGGCCGCACGATCCGCGGCGGCAGCGAGCGGTTCACGATCAAGCTCGACTTCAAGAAGCCGACGCGGATCATCCTGCGCACCGGCGGCGCGCGCGCGTATCCGCCGTACAACGAAGACATCGCGAAGCCGATCTCGCTCAAGCTGTTCTATCGCCAGCGCGAGCTCGGGCAGCTCACGGTGGGGCGGCCGACCGGTGCGTTCTCGGAGCTCACGTTCAACCTGCCGAACCACACATTCGATGCCGACGAGGTCGAGGTCCGCACCGAGGCGACCGGCATCTACCGATCGTTTCACTGGTTCATCGAACAGCCCGAGTGACGAGCGATTGCTTCATCGCAGCGAGCTTCGCACGATCGCCGCACCCTCGGCGAGCGCGCGCAGCTTCTGCACCGCGACGACGCGCGGCAGCTGTTTGAGCCCGCAGTCGGTCGTCAGCGTCACGCGCTCGGCTTCGATGTGCGCGAGCACCTTGCGAATGCGCTCGGCGACTTGCTCTGGATGCTCGATCTCGAGCGTGCGGACATCGATCACGCCAGCGTGGATCTTCTTGTCGCTCGGCAGCTTGCGCAGCAGATCCGCGTCCTCCATCTCGCGGCACGCGAAGTCGAGCACGAACGCATCGACCTTGACGTCGTGATAATGCGGCACGACCTCGCGATAGCCGCCCGCGGTCATGCCTTCCATCTTGTTGCCCCACACGTTGCCGAGGCAGAAGTGCCACGCCTTCTCGACGCCTTTCGGGATCTCGGCCATCGTGCGATCGACGGTGCTCGCGACCCAGTCCCAATCCTTGCCCCCGCCGGTGAGGTGCGGCATCCACGCGCCGAGATCCTCGAGCTGGATGTGCTTGCAGCCCGCGGTGACGAGCTCGGCGATCTCGGCGCGGAACACGTCGGCGAGCGCGGCCGACAAGTCGTAGCGGTTCTTGACCGGGCCTGACTTAAAATACGCGAGCGTCGATAGCTGGACCGGACCCGCGCCGACGCACGCCTTGATCGGCTTGTGCGTGTGGCGCTGCGCCCATTGGTAGATCAACGCCATCCGCGCCGGGCCGCGCTCGATCGGGCCTTCGACCGCGACGCCGCCCGCTTCATCGAGCGCCCAGATGTCGCGGCCCTTCGCCTTGGCGCGCGCGGGGTGCGGCAGCTTCTCGTTCGAGAACCCCTTCGTGCGCTCGAGCCAGTACCAGAGGAACGAGCCGATGCCCATGTTGTAGTCGTCGAACCACATCTGGCCGTCGGTCAGGATGTCGAGGCCGGCGTCCTCTTGATCTTTGATCACGACCCGCGTCGCGTCGTGGAACGCTTCGGCGTGCGACGCGATCTTGAACGCCTCGAGCACGTCGCGTCCCGCGAGCTGTTGCGTGAACCACGCCGGACGCGGATAAGAACCGACCATCGTCGTCGGGAGCAGGTGCATGACTCGGAGATACCACGCCGGTCGACCGCGCGGAGTGTTACAGCTCGGTGATGGACCCCGGGGCGCTCGCGTTGATGTACGGCACCGCGTGGAAAGAAGACGCGACCGAGCGGCTCGTCACCGCCGCCCTCGACGCTGGGTTTCGCGCGATCGACACCGCGAACCAGCGCAAGCACTACTACGAAGCCGGCGTCGGCCGCGCGCTCGCGACCTGGCTCGCGGCGGGCCATGCGCGCGCCGAGCTGTTCGTCCAGAGCAAGTTCACGTATCGCGACGGCCAGGACGAGCGCTTGCCGTACGATCCGGCCGCGCCGATCGCCGAGCAAGTCATGCAATCGTTCGAGAGCTCGCTCGAGCACCTCGGGCTCGACCGGATCGACAGCCTCGTGTTGCACGGTCCATCGCAGCGCGACGGGCTCGGGCGCGCCGATCGCGATGCGTGGGCCGCGATGGAGCAGCTCGCGCTCGCCAAGCGGGTCGGCGTGATCGGGATCAGCAACGCGACCGCCGAGCAGCTCGATCAGCTCGCGACGGTCTCGCGCGTGCCGATCGCGTTCGCGCAGAATCGCTGCTACGCCGATCGCGGCTGGGATCGCGCGGCGCGCGCGGCGTGTGTGCGCCACGGCATCCGCTATCAGGGCTTCTCGTTGCTGACCGCGAATCGCCCTGCCTTGACCGGCGTGGTCGTGCGCGACATCGCCGCTCTCCATCGCGCGACGCCGGCGCAGATCATCTTCGCGTTCGCGCGCGGGCTCGGCATGCTGCCGCTCACCGGCACCTCGGATCCGCAGCACATGGCGCAGGATCTCGCGGCGACCGCGATCGAGCTCGACCGCGACGAGCTCGCGGCGATCGAGCGCGCTGCGAGCTAGCGCGAGTAGATGACCCAGGCGCGGCTGACGTAGAAGTAGCGAAACATCATCGGCTTGGTCCGCTTGCGGCGGCCGATCTCGCGCTGCAGCAACTCTAGTACCTCGTTGTATGCGGCTACTCCGTCTTCGCTCGGCTGCATCGAGCGGAATATCGGCCGAGGGCGCGAGACGAACAGGGGGCCCACGAGGACTCGGGCTGATCGACAACGACGAAGAGCAAGAACCGGACGGGTCCGGTGGTAGGCCTGTCTCAGATCTTCAAGTGTCGCTCGCCGTGGCACGCTATCGCACGACAGGCGGGACGTGGCGATCCGCCGCGCGCGATGCTCCTGGCGTGGCGAGCATGCTCAATCGCCTGGGTCGACGGATCCGAATGCTACGGCTCGAGCGTGAGCTTACGCAGGAGCACGCGGCCGAACGCGCGAAGCTCGACGAGAAGCATTGGCAAGACATCGAGGCAGGGCGCACCAACCCGACCGTGGCGACGCTCGTGGGCATCGCTCGGGCTCTCGACGTCGAGTTCGTCGAGCTGTTTGCGAGCTGAGTGCTCGCCGCGAAGTACTGGCAAGACATCGAGCTAACCTTAAAAAGAATCGCGCAGCCTGTGGATCACGTCGAGTCGGCGCTGCGTTGACGTTGCTGTTCGTTTGTGAACGACCGCGCTCGAAGTGTCCGCCGCCCCCGGTCGCTCAATATCCAAACAGCCCCAAACAGCCCCTGACGCCACGATGGTTGGTTCCACGGATCGATTTGAATGATCGACGAATGGAAGACGACTCTCCGTCCCTTCTCCCCGAAAAACCCAAAATCTTGGTGGCAGAGCCTGTGGCGCGATGTGGACGGGTGCGCCGCCACCTGGGTCGCCTCGCGGTCATCGCGATCGATCGCGGCGCAGCCGTCCAAGTGAGCGAGGGCAGCCGCGGACGATCGATGGCGAGGGCCTCGATCGGCGCCGCGAGCGGCTGTCCGCGCGAGCGGCATCGTCCACAGGCCGTGCAACATTTCCGGTCTAGACCCAGGACGAGTTGTTGATATATCAGCCGAATCAATTGACGCGATCCTCGACGGTTTCTATGCTGTTGGCTGTAGTGTCATCTTCGCGCAATCGGCAACTGCAGCTCCCGCGGCCCGACAAGAACGGGCAACGTCGAGGCGGCAAGCGACCGGGCGCAGGGCGCAAGCCGAAGGGGTCGCGCGCCGGCGTCACGCACGTGCGACGTGCCGAGCTCGATCCGACCAAGCCGCTCCACATCACGCTGCGAGTGGCCGCGGCGATCGCCGCGCTATGCACCGAGAGGGGCTACCGCGCGATCCGTAAGGCGCTGCAGGTCTCGGCGTTCAACCAACTCGGGCTGCGGATCTGCCAACGCCTTAACCGCTTTGACCGGGATTTCAGGAACCGCTAGTCGGCGTCGCTCGGGCGTTGGCCACGGATGTTGCCGCGCTGGCCGCCGCCGCTTGACGTGATCCGGCGGGCGGTCACTGCGGGTTGATGCTGAAGGTCAACGAGGCTCCGCCGCTGCTGCACGACAGTGTGCGTCCGCGCAGATCCGCCGACGCGATCGGGTTCGCGACGCATTCGAACGCGTCGTCGTTGACCGTGATGTCCTGGTCGTAGGCGTGGAGGTCGAGCTCGCTCCCTGCGATCAGCGACACCGCGTACGGCCCGTCGTACTGCGCCGAGAACTGGTCATTCACGACGTCGGTCATCTCGGCGACGGTCCCGTCGACGGAGATGACGATGAACAGATCTGGCGCACCGCCGCCGACGTCCCAGTCCGACCCATCGGGCTTGGTCGTCGGCACGGTGATCTGAAGATCCGTGATCTCGTACACGCGGGGATAGGCGTCCTCGCACGTGCCCGCGATGCAGATCTCATCGCCGCTGCAGGTGTCGACGGCCTCGACGCAGCTACCGCCACCGCCGCCACCACCACCACCGCCGCCGCCACCACCGCCGTTGCTCGTGCATGCCGCGAACGCGAGCACGCTCAGCGCCGCCATCGCAGCGCCCGTGTTTTGCCGCATGTGCCGACCTCCGCCAATGATGATACCGGACCGGTCCGGTGCAGCGCAATGCGAGGCGGTTTCGGGCTCGGGCTCGGGCTAGTACAGCCGATGTAGGTGCGTGCCGCGGTAGTAGTGGCCGAGGATCTGGGCGTTGCTCTTGCCGGCTTCGGCCATGCCGATCGCGCCCATCTGGCACATGCCGACGCCGTGGCCGAAGCCGGCGCCGTGTAGCACGAACGTGTCGCCGTCGCGCGCGATCGAGAACAGCGTCGACTTGAGGCCGCCGAGCAGCCGGCGGATGTGGACGTCGCCGGTGACATCGACCGCCCCCTTGTCGCCGGTGATGGTTAGCACCTCGATCCGGCCGGAGCTGCCGCGCGTCTTGGCGGCGAGCGCGCGCACGCGTCCGATCTCCGGATACTCGGTCGCGACGCGCGCGCTGAGATCGGTCGCCGCGATCCGCTCGGTCCACCGAAAGTTCTTCTTGCCGAGCTTCGGCTTCGCGCACCACGCATCGCCGCCGGTCTCGGCGAGGAACGCGTCGAGGTTGCCGTCGGTGATCTTCGACATCCCGGCCTTCGCGTCGTCGCTGTGGCCGCGAAGCGACGGGTCCGGCTCGCCGCCCCAGATCGCGTCGTTGTCCTCGGTGTGGCCGCCGCACGACGCGCTGTAGCGGATGTCGACGAGCCCGCCGCCGTCGCGCAGCAGCACGAGGCCGCGGGTCGCTTCGATCGCTTTGGTCGATCGCGCGTTCTCCTTGCCGGCGCCGGCGTAGACCTGGCACTGCTGGGTCGAGCACAACAGGAACGGATCGGTCAGGTTGCGCCGGCCGATCTTCTGCAACAGCTCGGTCCGCGCCGCGATCGCCTGCGCTTCGAGCGCCGCCATCGGCGCGTCGGGATACATCTCGGCCGGGACCAAGCCGGCGAGCAGCTTGTCCTCGCCGACCGCGTTCGCGGCGAGCAGCTGGCCGTCGTGATCGAGCGTGACGTAGACCGTGCCCCAGTAGCGGCGATCCTCGGTCCCGGTGTCGAGCTGGCTGCCGCCGGTGTTGGTCGGAACGTCGGCGACGGTCAAGGTCTCGGCGGCGCGCTTGGTCGAGAACCACAGGACCGAAGGATTGCGGATCACGGTCGCGCCCGATCTCGCGACGATCGTGCCGGACGGCCGGCGCACCATCTCCTCGTGCACCGCGGTCCTGACGCCGAACTTGCGCGCGAGCTCGGCGGCGCGCGCGACGCCCTTGCCATGCGCGACCGGATCGATCGCGACGCGTGTCTCGCGGGTGTCGATCACTTCGCCGCCGGTGCCGAACACCGTGCCGATGTCGAACGAATGCGGATCGAAGCCGCGATCTTTCCAGCGCGCGAGCGCGGCGGCGATGCCGGTCGCGTCGTCGGGCCCGAACGTCTCGACGACGGTCCAGTCCTGGATCACGGCGGGCCTGGCGTCCTCGACCGTCACCGTCCACGCGTCGGCGTCGGCTTCGACCGAGCTGCCGCCCGCGCCATCGGGGCGGACGACGATGCCGCCTTTGTCGCGCACGTGAACCTCGCGCCGGCCTTCCATGATCTCGACCGTGACCAGCGGCAGGCCATCATCGGTGAACGTGAACCGGGTCGAATACAAGATCCGCAGCTTGTCGGTCGCCGACGTGTCGTCCGCGGCTGCGATGCCACTGGCCCCAAACGTGACGAAGAACGCGGCCGCAAAAGCGAGCACGAACGCGACGACGGCGTAACACCCGGTGCGGACCATGCGACCAGGCTAGGCAGCCCAGCGCCAAGCGTGCAACAAACTGGCATGACACCACTTCCGCCGCTGCCCGACGACGTGCTCGCCCGGCGCAACCAGCTGCCGGTGAAGCCCGCCGCGGTCGTCCTGACCGGGTCGGCGGTGGAGCTCGTGGCGCTCGACCTCGGCCGCGACCTCGCCGAGCTCCATGCGATCTCGAACGGCGAGCCTGTCACCCGCGGTGCCGTGCGCTGCGGTCGCTACGACCCGAACGAGCGGGTGTGGCGCTACATGTCCGCCGGTCCGTTCGCGGATGCCGCCGCGCTCGGCCGCTGGCTCGCGGCCCAGGAAGCCGCGAGCGACGGCCGGCCGTTCACCGTGCGCGATCGCGCGACCGGCGCCCCGCTCGGCGTGGCGAGCTTGATCGCGAACCAGCCCGCGCACCTCAAGATCGAGCTCGGCAGCATCTGGTACGGCCCGATCGCGCAGCGCACCGGGGCATCGCGCGAAGCGACCGCGCTCTTGCTCGCGCACGTGTTCGGCCTCGGCTATCGCCGCGCCGAATGGAAGTGCGATGCCCTCAACGAGCCGTCACGCCGCGCCGCGCTGAGCTACGGGTTCACGTTCGAAGGCATCCACGACGCGCACTACATCATCAAGGACCGGAACCGCGACACCGCGTGGTTCCGCATGCTCGATCATGAATGGCGCGCGGTCCGGCCCACGATGTAGCGCAGGTTGACGAAGTTGATCGTGAAGTGCGCGACGATCGGGCCGCCGAGGTTGCCGGTCCACCTCGCCAGCGCGCCGAACGCGACGCCGAGCACGAGCGCCGACGCGGTCCACGGCAGAAACCGTCGGCCCGGCCCGACGTGGAGCAGGGCGAACACGATCGCCTGCACCCAGAGGCCGAGCCACGGCAACAACGCGCCGCGGAACATCAGCTCCTCGCCGATCGAGCTCGCGAGCGCGAGCACCGCGATCTCACCGCCGCCGAGTGGACCGAGCAGATCGCGAAAGCTCGAGTGGAGGTCTCGCGCCCACTCGAAGTGCTTCGTCGCGATCCGGGTGAGCACGACGATCACGCCGCCGAGCGCAGCACCGAGCGCGGGACCGAGCAGCAACATCGTCGCCGCCGGCGAGCCACCGAGCCGGTACAGATCGGGATCGCCGCGCCCGGCCGCGATCAGAAACGCGACGATCGCCATGCCTCCGTACAGTCCGATCACCAGCGTGCCGCGCGACAACGGCGGCGGTGGACTCTCGGAGTACGACATCGCGCATATACTACCGCCCGAACAGCATCGACAGGTCCCACATCACGCTGCGATCCCAACCCGATGCGGTCGTCGCGGTGTCGCAAGGCCCGCCGCACGACACCGCCGTCCCGACGTTGTTCTTCGGGGCGAACGTCGCGCGCACCGCGAAGCTCATCCCGCGGTACGTGCGATCGGTGCGGAACCACGACGACGTGCCGATGCCGATCGCGAAGTCCGGCCGCGTCCACACCCCACCGCTGTCCCAGATGTAGTGCTCGAGTCCCGGTCCGCCTTCGGTCCAGAACGATAGCCCGCCATCGCGGTCGCCGACATGATCGAACGTGAACCGCGCATTCGCACCGAACCGATGCTGCAGGCCGGCACTGCCGGTCGGTGAGGTGATGCCGATGCGCGCTGCGGCATCGCGGTCGCCGGGCGCGGGATACCTCAGGCCGGTCAAGTCGTACTCGCCGTAGAGCAACAACCTCGGCAACAGCCGAACGCCGGCGTCGACGTGACCGCCGCGGAAATGACTGGCGTCGACGCCATCGACCTGCGCGCCGCCCGAGCGATAGCCAGCGGCGACCTCGAGGCTCGGATGCAACGGCCCTGCGCTAGCCGTGGCTGCAAACGCGCCGACCAACAACGGACTGAGCCAGTGCTTCATATCTCCATCGGACCCCAACCGGCCGAGCGAGGCGCACTAACCCTTCGGGCAATTGCCGGTAACGCCGCCAATGGTCATGATGTGCCCATGGCTGCCAGTCCGATCATCGCCGTCGAGCCCGTGGGCTTTCCGTGGCAGACCGCGGATCCGTTCTTGTTCTGCGTCCACCACGTCGACAACTATCCAGCGGGCAACGCCGTGCAGGGGCCGCAAGCCTCGCTCGCCGGGCGCCAGCTCGGATCGGACTTCGCCGGCAAGGACGGCTGGCGCATGTATCACGGCGAGACCGTGCCGGGCTTTCCGCAGCATCCACACCGCGGGTTCGAGACCGTGACGATCGTGCGGCGCGGCCTGATCGATCACTCCGATTCGCTCGGCGCCACCGCGCGGTTCGGTCGCGGCGACGTCCAGTGGCTGACCGCGGGTCGCGGCATCTCGCACTGCGAGATGTTCCCGTTGGTCGAGCAGGGCGGGCCGAACCCGACCGAGCTGTTTCAGATCTGGCTCAACCTGCCGCGCGCCGACAAGATGGTCGAGCCGTACTTCACGATGCTGTGGGATCACGGCATCCCGCGCGTCCAAGACGGCGGCACCGAGGTCACCGTGATCGCCGGCCGGCTCGGCGATCAGGCCGCGCTCGCACCGCCGCCGAATTCGTGGGCCGCGCGCGGCGAAGCCGACGTCGCGATCTGGTCGATCCGGATGCAGCCGCAAGCGACGTGGACGCTGCCGGCCACGCTCGCGACGACGAATCGCACGTTGTACTTGTTTCGCGGCGCCGCCACCGTCGCGGGCCGCGCGCTTGCCTCTCGCCTTCACGGGGGCGTTGGCCAGCTCGCGGTCCGCCTGCGCGGCGACGCCGATGTCGTGATCGCGGCGGGCGATGGCGAGACCGAGCTGTTATTGCTCCAAGGCAAGCCGATCGGCGAGCCGGTCGTCGCGCACGGCCCGTTCGTGATGACCACCCGCGCCGAGATCGAGCAGGCGTTCGCGGACTATCAGCGCACGCGGTTCGGTGGTTGGCCGTGGCGCACCGACGACCCGGTTCATCCGCGCGAGACCGGGCGGTTCGCGAAGCACGCCGACGGGCGAGTCGAGAACCGCTAGCGCGCGCGTTGGGGACGGTGTTCAACTTGTCAACCGCGACGGCGGGCCGGTTGACAAAGTGAACACCGTCCCCAGCTAACTTGGCGCCACGCCTACAGTCCGATCAGCGGACCGGTTGACAAAGTGAACACCGTCCCCGGCGCTAGCGCGCGCGATCGAAGCGATGGAAGTGCAGCCCGACCGTGACCGCGACCGTGACGTTGTCGCGATCGGTCAGATCGACACCTGCGAGCGCGCCGATCGTGACCCGCGGCGTCAGCCACAGATCGAGCCGCGCACGGCCTTCGACGACACCGTAGTCGCCGCTCGCGACGACGCCGGTGTACTCCGACGTCAATGCGGCCAGTCGCAAGCCGCCCGCGAGCTCGGCTGCGCCGGATAACAGGCCGGCGCTGGCGTGGATGCCCGCGAGTAGCTTGACCGCGCCGAACGATCCGCCGAGGCCACCAGACGAGGGCGCCATCTCCCCATCGCCGGCGGCCGTGCGTCCGAACGCGCTGGCAGCCGAGCCATCGGTGTTGTTGACGCTCGACACGCGACCGAAGTCGGCTTCCGCGCCGAAGTAAAACAGCGGGCCGAACGCAACGCGCGGCCCGACCCGAAGCAGCTCGCCATCGGCGCGATAACCGCCGACGTCGAACCGAGTCCAACCGAGCGTCGTCTCGTACCACGCCGCCGCATGAGCGCGATGCGGGCGCTCGACGCCGCACACGAGGTACGTACCCGGGCCGCGATAGCACTCGTCGGCTACGGCGACGCCAGCGGACGCTCCCAGGATCATCACGATCGTAGCGATCCGCCTCATTACTCCATGGTGAACTCGTTCGCCGCGCGGTGCAACGACTTCGAAAAGCGCCTTGAAGCTCGCTCCGCAGCGCAGACCAGGAATCGAGATCGTTCCGTCACCATTTCGACCCAAAACGTTGAATCGCGGCAGGGATTGATGTTTGATTCGCCGCAGAAAGTGGAGGATTCCTGATGAAACGACTGATGGGACTTTGTCTTGCTCTGAGCATGGGTGCTGGCGCGTGCGCGTACAGCGGTGTTGCCGTGACCGCCGACGGTAAGGCCGTCGTCGCTCGCAACGACTCACTTCTGTTCGGTCTGCTCCGCGCTGTCTACGTCTGCAATGTCACCCCGACCGGCCTCGCGAACTGCGCTGCCGGCACGGCGCCGTAAGTCGCCGTTCGGTTGATGCGAGCTGCTCGTGCAGCCGCTGCGCCGGCCCGTCTCGGCGGTGCAGCTCTCTTGTTGTTGTCGGTGCTTGGCTGCACCAGCAGCTCGGATTCCAAGGAACCGCCGAAGCCGACGCCCCCCGATAACTCGGTGGGCATCGTGATCAAGGCGGTGTCCGGGTCGCCGGAGCTGCAGATGAAGGCGACCTTCGATCCCGGCGTAGAACCGGGCTCTCACATCGCGCCGCTCGCGACGATCGTTGCGAGTGCGCGCGCTTCGTGCTTTTCGGCAGGTACGGGGCTCACCGGCGTCACCACCGCGGACATCGACGTCCAGGGCAAGCGCGTCCACGTCACCGCGCACAACAGCTGGGGCGAGTGTTTTGCCAAGGCGATCGAGGGTCACTCGATCGACGACCCCGCGAGCTACAGGGTCGCGCTGCAGCTGAGCCCCGGGTCGCGGGCGTGAATCGCACCGCGCTCACCGCGCTGACGCTCGTGATCGCCACGACCGTCGCGGCCGCGGACACCGATCCGCCGCCCGTCCCGGTTTCAGCGACGCCGGCTCCGAGCGACTCGCCCGCGCCGACCGCGCCGACCGAACCTGCCGTGACGCCGACGCCGGCTCCTGCGCCAGTCAAGCAAGTCCTCGTCGAGGGCTTCGTGTCGCGCAGCGGCACGACGTTCGACCTCACCGTGTCCGGCGGCCTCAAGCTGTGGAGCGGCCACGGTGATCCGAACCGCTGGGGGTTCGCCCGGATCCGCGCCGGCGTCATGCGCTACTCCGAGCCCGCGTTCTTGATGGCCGGCATCGCGGCGCAGTACGGCGTGCTCGATTCATCTTCGCTCGGGATCGAAGTCGAAGCGGCGAGCACCGAGGTCGGCGCGTGGGCCCAGTTCGGTGTGTTTCCGATCGATACGGTGCACGGCACCAGCATCGAAGCCGTGCTCGGCTACACCTTGTTCGGTCTCGAGTACGAGCGCCGCGTCTCTGGTGATCGCGAGGGCGATCAAGCGCTCGTGCTCACGCTGCACGTTCCGCTCGGCCTGATCAACGTCATGCGCAAGCCGCCGCGTGGCGTGACGGTCTATCCGTCGCGCTGAGCGTGCCGGTGTCCATCGGGTTCGGCGAGGGCTAACCGGAGCCCGACGAGCGCTGGCCCGGTAGATCGACGCCGATCGCGCCGTCGGGCCACGCGAGCGCGACCGCGGACGCGTCACGCGAGATCAGGTAGCGCGCGCCCGCATCACCGGTGAGCGCGAGTAACGCCGCGAAGTGCGAGTGCCCGAACACCGCGGGGATGCCGAGCCTGCCCGCGTAGAGCGACGCGACGGTGACCCGCGAGGTGCGATGCGCCGACACGAGCGCGCGGACGTGCGTGGTCGTGAGTCGAGGCTGGTCGCAGACGAGCAGCGCGAGCGCATTGGCGCCGACCCCGTGAGCCCACGATGCCGCGACGCGGATCGACGAGGCGATGCCTTCGCGCCAGGCGAAGTTCGCGATCAGCTCGAGGACGAGGCCGTCGAGCGCGGTCGCGACCTCGTCGGCATGTGCGCCGAGCACCACGGCGACCGGGGCACACGCGGCGAGCGCGCATCGTGCGGTCGCGCGGACCAGGGTGGACTCGGGCCGCGCCAGCCGGTTCGGACGACCGAGCCGGCTCGAGCTCCCGGCGGCGAGGACGGCGGCCGCGACCTTCATGCGCCGGCCGAGGTGCAAGCGATACGCATGAGCGCGCCATCGAGCAAGAACGAGGCCCGCGCTCGTTCGTGAATCGAGCGCACGGAGTCCCGGTCGGCGCGACCACCGCGCGCGCTTGTCACACCGTGCGCGAGCCGCAGCGCGCGCATCGGGCACGTGCTCGTGTCAGTGTATCGATGTCTCGCGTCGGCGTTGCGCGAGCTCGAGCAGCGCCTTCACCTTCGCGAGCGTCGCCGGCTTGAGCACGTGCCGATCGAACCCGGCCTCCGCGGCGCGAGCGACGTCGGCGGGCTGGCCCCATCCCGTCAGAGCCGCGAGCACGAGCGGATGCTCCGTCTCGGTCTCGCGCAGCTGGCGCGCGATGTCGTAGCCGCTGACATCGGGGAGGCCGATGTCGAGCACGACGAGATCCGGATGGAGCTCGCGCGATCGTGCGAGCGCACCGGCGCCATCGAGCGCGAGCTCGCACGTGTGTCCGAGTGCTCGCACGAGCTCGCACGTCATCGCCGCCGCATCGGGATAATCATCGACGACGAGGACGCGAAGCGGCTGGTTCGGTACAACGACAGGCGAAGCGTTCAGGCTCATCGTCACGACTCCATCGGGATCTCGACAACAAATTCGCTACCACATCCGAGCCCGGCGCTGCGAGCGGAAACCCGGCCACCGTGGAGCTCGACCATCCGGAGTACCAGGTTCAAGCCGATGCCGAGGCCGCCGCGAGTTCTCCCCCGGGCGTCGCGACACTGCGTATAGAGATCGAACACGGTCGGAAGATCGTCCGCGGCGATCCCAACGCCGTTGTCGCGCACCGCGAACACGACGCGGCCCGCGGAGGCGCGGACCTCGAGCGCGATCTCGCCGCCGTCCGGAGTGTACTTGGCGGCGTTGGTCAACAGATTGACGAGGATCTGGATCAGGCGCGTGCGGTCGCCGCGCACCTGCAGCGGCCCATCTGCGATCTGCAAGTCGAGGTGATGGCCGGCACTCTCGAACAACATCCGCGTGTCCTCGACCGCGGCGAGCGCGAGCGCGCTCGCGTCGAGCGATTCGACCGCGAGCTCGACCTTGCCCTGCGTGATCCTCGACAGGTCGAGCAAGTCGTCGACGAGCCTGATCAGATGATCGACCTGACGATCCATGATCGCGCCGGTGCGCTGGACCTCCTCGGCATCGCTTGGATGGAGCTGCTGGAGATCGAGCGCGACCCGGAGCGGGTTGAGCGGGTTGCGGAGCTCGTGAGACAGCGTCGCCAGGAACTCGTCCTTGCGCCGGTCACTCTCGCGGAGCGAGCGTTCGGCTCGTCGCCGATCCGTCACGTCGATCGCGATCCCCGCGAGAGTGCCTTCGACGTCGCGGTCGGCAGGGGCGCGGCCCAGGCTCCACAACCAGCGCGGACCCGCGGGATGGGTGAGCTGATACTCGACGCTGAGCTCGGCGCCGCCGGCCGCGGCATCGACCGCACCCCGGACGCGCTCGCGATCGGTCTCGGCGACGCGACCGAACCAGTCGTCGAGCGCGACCTCCGCGGATGGTTCGAAGCCGTGGAGGCGCGCACATTCATCGGACATCCGGATCCGGCGAGCGGCCGCATCGATCGTCCAGATCCCCATGTTCGCGGTGCGCTCCGCGAGGTGGAGCATGCCGTCGCTGGCCCGCAATGCGTCCTGAGCTCGCGTGAGCTCGGTGACATCGATGAACGTCAGGACGACGCCCTCGATGCGGTCCTCGAGCGAGCGGTACGGCAGGATCCGCGCGAGAAAGTGGCCGCCATCGCGCGTGCGCACCTCGCGCTCGACGTGGTGGAGGTGCTCGAGCACTTCGAGCGCGGACTCGGCGAGGTCGTGGCAGTCGAGCTTGTGGGTCAGGTGCGCGAACGGGCGCCCGATGTCGCTCGGGATGATGTTGAACAGATCGCGCGCGCGTGGCGTGAATCGCCCGACGTGCAACGTGCGATCGAGAAACACGACCGCGATATCGGTCGACGTCATGAGGTTCTGAAGATCGCCGTTCGCGCGGCCGAGCTCGTCGACCTTGAGCTTGAGCTCGTGATTGACCGTGGACAGCTCCTCGTTGACGGATTGCAGCTCCTCTTTGGAGGTCTCGAGCTCCTCGCTCGCCGAGCGCACTTCCTCGTTGATCGCGTGCAGTTCCTCGTTCGAGGCCTTGAGCTCCTCGACCGACGTCTCGTATTGCTCGATCGTCTGGCGCAGCTGGTCGCGAGTGCGTTGCAGCTCGGCCTCGAGCTCGTCGACGACCGGAGCGGCGACACGCTCGCCGCCGAGATCGTGGGCGTCGACGCGAGACAGCCCGTCGCGTTCGTCGAACATGACGAGCAGGAGCCGGGCGGCCACGTCGGGCTTGTCGACGGTTTGCACGCGGATCTCGATCTCGCGGGCGCGACCATCGTCGTCGAATCGCACGACCCGCGTGTCGCCGGCCCGGCCGACCTGACGCGCGCGGTAGATGGCGCTACGCAACTCGAGGCGCAGCCCGGGGTGAACGAGGCGCAGGATCTGTCGCGTGGGCTCGCCACCGGGTAACGCGAGGAACCGGCTGGCGTGCTCGCTGACATGGACGACCTCGAGATCCTCGTTGAGCAACACGCTCGGTGGCGCGTAATGCTCGACGATGCGATGGTGGAGCTCGCCGAACGACGACGGCGAGCGGTCGCCGTTCATCACGCCTTCGATCGCAGCCGGGATCCCCATCGGCCAGCGCAGCCCGGAGAAGCCGAGATCGTAGCTGACCGGGCTCGGCGACGGGCGGCGGGTGAACAACCGCGCTTTCGCGTCGAGCGCCGTGAATAGGACGCCGCCGTTCTCCGCCGACTCCGATGCGCCCAGGAACAGGCAACCGTCTTTGCGCAGCCCGAAGTGGAACATCGATAGCGCCCGCTGCTGGGCTTCGCGATCGAAATAGATCAGCATATTTCGGCACGACACCAGGTCGAGCCGCGAGAACGGCGGATCGCGCAGCACGTTGTGCGGCGAGAACAGCGCGAGCTCGCGCAGCTCCTTGCGCACGCGATAGAAGCTCGCCTCGCGCACGAAGAAGCGGTCGAGCCGCTCCGGTGACACGTCGACTGCGATCGCCTCGGAGTAGCGTCCGGTGCGCGCATTCGCGAGGGCGCCTTCATCGATGTCGGTCGCGAAGATCTGGATCCCCGGCGGCTCGCGAAGCTGACTCGCGTGCTCGAGTAGCAACATGCCGATCGAGTAGGCCTCCTCGCCGCTGGCGCAGCCCGACACCCAGACGCGGATGTGCTCGGAGCGGTCGCGACCTGCGAACAGTTTCGGGATGACCAGGCGTTCGAGCGCCTCGAACGTCTCGGGGTCGCGGAAGAAGTTGGTGACGCTGATCAGGAAGTCATGCACGAGGCTCATGAGCTCGTTCGGACGCTCGCGGACATGGCGATGGTAGTCGGCGATCGAGCTCACCTCACAAACTTGCATACGTCGTGCGAGGCGCCGGTACAACGTGGCGCGCTTGTAGTACGTGAAGTCGTGGCCGGTGCGGATGCGGACGAGCGTGAGGATGTCGCGCAGCGTCTCGGCGAGCTCGTCGTGACTGTAGCGCGTGTCATCTAGCCCGTCGACCAGGTCGACGAGCGAGCCCAGCCGGATCGCGATCTCGGCGGCGGGCAGGATCAGATCGATCATGCCGGTGGCGATCGCGGCGAGCGGCATCGCCGGGTAGTCGGCATCGGTCGGCGCCTGTGCGATCGTCAGCCCGCCGACCTCCTTGATCCGTTTGATGCCGAGCGTGCCGTCGATGCCGTTGCCGGCGAGCACGATGCCGGTCGCGGCGCGACCTAGCTCGTCGGCGAGCGTGCGAAACAAGCGATCGAGCGGCGCGCGGCGCTCGACTGTCGGATCGGCGAACCCGAACGCGCCGCGCTCGAACACCACCTCGCGCTCGGGTGGCGCGACGTAGACATGATCCGGGCGGGGCAACTCGCCTGCCGCCACCTCGACGACCGGGAGCGGCGATGCGAGGCGCGCCGACGGCAAGAAATCATCGACGCCGGTGTACGCGATCACGTAGGCGCGACCGGTACTCGCGGGCAACGAGCGCACGACCTGCTCGAGCGCAAAGCGACTCTCGCCGCCGATCGCGACTACACCGCGCCGAAGATCGGGCGCCTCGCCCATCGAATCACCAACGTCCGCCGTCACGACGAGCGGAACAAACCACGTCGGATCGAAGTCGGCAAGTCGGCGCTGGCAACCTTGTCGGATCTCACGCTCGGGTCTGGGTGCGTATGCCCCGATACGCGCTCGTCCTGAGGAAAACGCGGAGGCGCGGGTGCGGCACATGGATTGCTGTTCAGACGATCATCATGCGTGTCGAACAGGTCGTGCACGTCGAGCCCGCTCCGCCTGTTGCACTCGTACCGAGCCGAGGCAAACCGCACCAGCTGCGGCGCGTGTCGGCGTGCGCTTGTGCGGTTATTGCTCCGCTCTCGGTGTGCGTCGGCCTCGGCTCCATCGGGGTGGTCACCGCCGTGTTCGTCGCGTGCGGCCTGGTCGGCGGCTGTATCGGGATGTTGCGGTTTCGCTCGGTGCAGCGCTGCATCGACCACCAGGCCGCGCGCAGCGCCCGAGCGAGGCGCGAGGCCCGCCGGCAGCGCGCGATGGACCGCGCGAGTGGCGCGCGCCAGGAGCAATACGCCGCGTTATCCAAGCTCGTCGAAGACATCGAGCGATCCGATCCGCGCGAGGCACGGCGCTTCGAGCTCCAGGACTTGCTCGACTACTACGTGCGCCTCAGCGTGAATCACCAGCGCTGCGTGGAGTCCTTGCGCACGGTGGGCACGATGACGTTATCTCCGTCCCTCGACATGAGCTCCGTGCGCGACCACGCACGAAGCCGGCGGTGTTCGGAGATCGCATCGCGTCGCGCTCGTCACCATCGCATGTGCACCGAGCAACTCGAGCACGCCGCCGAGGAGCTCGATGCGATCGACGAGCTCATCCGCCTGGTCGCGCAGCGCCTCACCTCCGCCAGGTTCGCGCTGTTCACCGACGGCACGATCGAGCGCAGGCTCGCCGAGATCGACGAGATCGATGCCGCGCTGGCGCAGCTGTCCGCGTGAGCCATGATCGCGCGGGTCAGCGTAGCGGCGGGGTCCGCTCGCCACGCCGCAGCGCTCCGTTCCGAGACGCGGGTGGACCGAGCTCGCCGAACGGCAACGCGAGCGGGAGCCACGGCGAGCTCGGCGGGTAATCGTCGACCTGAATCGCGGCATCGCGAGCGGCGATGGCTTCGCGCAAGAGATCGCGCTCGTCGGGGGTGAGCACCCGGTGCGCGGCGGCCTCGTCGAGTAACTGCTCGGGCTCGCGATGACGAGGTAGCCGCCCGGCGCGCTGGGCATCGCGCAGCTTGGTGCGAAGCGGCGCGACCGCGACGGCGAGCTCGAGCGCATGTTCTAGCTGTCCGAGCCCGGGCTCGTCGGCCTCGGGCACGAAGATGTCGCTGGTCAGCCGTAGCCGCGCCGCAGTGCCGTCGAGCAACGTGCGGCCCGCCGCCGCCGTGACGCGATCGCTCGGTGGCCGGAGGCGCGCGCCGAGCGGGAACATGCACACGCGCAGCACGGCGGCCGCGAAGCGATTCGGTAGATTCCGGATCACGCCGTCGAGCGCCTGTTGCGTTTGCCACAGCGCCTCGGTCGTCGCCCACTCGAACAACGCGTCGTCGTCGGGTTGGGCCGTGGCGACGTAGCGATTCACGGTCGCCGCCGCGATGTACAACCACGCGAGCGCGTCTGCCATCCGACCCGCGATGGCCTCCGCGCGCTTGAGCGATCCGCCGAGCGTGACCATCGCGACATCGGTCGTCAGCGCGAACGCCGCCGACAACCGGGCGAGCTTGCGGATCACCGACTTCGCTTCGCCCGCGACCGGAGCGTGCGCGAGCGCCCCGCCGGTGAGTGCGAGCACCCACGACCGCGCGGCGTTCCGGATCATGAAGCTGGTGTGACCGGCCAGCGCGCGATCGAATGCGATCAGGTCGTGTGCCTCCGCCGCGCGCATCTCGGCGAGCGCCCACGGATGACAGCGGATCGCGCCCTGGCCGAACACGATCAGCGATCGGGTCAGGATGTTCGCCCCCTCCACCGTGATGCCGACCGGCGAGCCCTCGTAGATCGCGGCTAACGAGTTGTGCGGCCCCTTGCAGATGCCGACGCCGCCCGCGATATCCATCGCGTCGTTCGCGATGCGGCGCAGGG
This sequence comes from uncultured delta proteobacterium, assembly GCA_963848295.1. GTDB lineage: Bacteria > Myxococcota_A > Polyangia > Haliangiales > Haliangiaceae > JABFXX01. Next base: position 4,779,689 of record CAWKDB010000010.1, read on the forward strand.
CTTCGGTCTCCCAGCACTTCGCGATCGCCGAGATCACACCGGGGTGCTCGCCGGCGTCGACCGCACCGGCGGTGACGACGCGTACCGCGTTCATCCAGTACATCGTGCCGGCGATCCGGCCGAGCGGTGCCGCGATGCCCTCGAACCGGCCGATCGGCAGCCCGAACTGTTCGCGAATGGTCGCGTATGCGCCGACGACGCGCGTCGCGAGCTGCGCGCTGCCGACCGCGTCGGCGGGAAGGCTGAGCGAACGCCCCGCGGACAGGCACTCCATCAGCATCTTCCAGCCGTGTCCGGCCATCTCGGGCCCGCCGATGATGTGGTCGAGGGGGACGAACACGTCGGTACCTCGCGTCGGGCCGTTCTGAAACGGCACCGACATCGGATCGTGACGATGGCCGATCCACACGCCGCGCGCGTGGACCGGGATCAGCGCACACGTGATGCCGACCTCGACGCTGTCGCCGATCAGGTGGTCAGGATCTCGCAGGCGAAACGCGAGGCCGAGCACGGTCGCGATCGGCGCGAGCGTGATGTAGCGCTTGTCCCAGGTCAGCCGAATGCCGATGACCTCGCGACCTTGCCAGGTGCCGGTGCAGACGATCCCGGTCGCGCGGATCCCGGCGGCATCCGAGCCCGCATGCGGCTCGGTGAGCGCAAAGCACGGCACCTCGTCGCCGACCGCGAGACGCGGGAGATAATGTCGCTTCTGCTCGTCGGTGCCGTAGCGCAGCAACAGCTCGGCCGGGCCAAGTGAGTTCGGCACCATGACGGTGACGCACGCGGCGGCGCTGCGCGACGCGAGCATCGCGACGACGGAGCTGTGTGCGATCGCCGAGAACCCGAGCCCGCCGAAGTGACCCGGGATGATCATGCCCATGAAGCGCTCGCGCTTGATGAAGCTCCACACCGCGGGCGGAAGATCGCCGGCGGCGCGAACGGCGTGGTCGTCGATCATCCGGCACAGCTGGGCGCACGGACCTTCGAGAAATTCGGTCTCGCGCTCGGACAGCAGCGTCGGCGCGAACCGCACGATGCGGTCCCAGCGTGGCGCGCCCGAGAACAGCGCAGCGTCCCACCAGACCGTCCCGGCCTCGAGCGCGACCCGCTCGGTCTCGCTCATCGTGGGGAGCATCGGCGCCAACTTCGCGAATGCGGCGCGCGTGATCACGCGTCTGCGAACGATCGGGACACCGGTCGCGAGCCCGACCGCGGTCCACGCGACGAGCACGACGGCCAATCCCCAGCCGCCGCCGCGTGCCGCCCACGTCGCGAGGACGATCGCCGTCGCTGCGATCCACGCCCACCAGCTACGGCCTACGTAGGCCAGCCCGATCGCGACGAGCAGCGCTACGACGATCGCCACCGCGATCATGCGGCGTGTCCCAGCCGGCCGCGCATCACCGAGATGAGCCCGCCGGCGAGCACCATCTCGACCTCGCGCGGCGAGAGATCGTGCGCGACGCGAAGCGAGCTCGACCGCGTCTGATTGCGGACCTCGAACGGCTGCGCTTCGCGCAGAGCGCGGTGGAGCGCGGTGAGCTCGATCGTGTCTCCGAGATGGATCTGCTCGCGATCGGCGGCGGTCGCGAACGTCAACGGCACGACGCCGAAGTGGATCAGGTTGTCGCGGTGAATCCGCGCGAACTGCACCGCGATCACCACGCGCAAGCCGAGGTAGCGCGGTGCGAGCGCGGCGTGCTCGCGACTCGAGCCCTGACCGTAGTTGCGGCCGGCGATGATCACGTGCCCGCTCGCCTGCGCTTCGAGCGCTCGCGTCGGATACGTGTGATCGAGCGGCTCGAACGCGAAGCGGCTGATCTGTTCGATGTTGCTGCGGAACGGCAGCACGCGCGTGCCCGCCGGTAAGATCTCGTCGGTCGAGATGTCGTCGCCGAGCTCGAGCAGCACGGGCAGGACGAGCACGTCGGCGAGCGGCTCGAACGTCGGCAGCGCGCGGATGTTCGGACCCTTGTCGAGCGGGATGCGGCGCGCCGACTCGGCCGACATCGGCGGGACGAGCATCGCCAGGTCGAGCCGTGGCCGATCCGGATCGCGCACGTGCGGATAGCTCATGCCGAGCGTTCGCGGGTCGGTGATCACGCCGGTCAGCGCCGACGCGGCCGCGGTCTCCGGGCTGACGAGATAGACTTGGTCCTCGCGCGTCCCGGACCGGCCCGGGAAGTTTCGCGGCACGGTCCGCAAGCTGATCCGATCGGTCGCGGGTGCCTGGCCCATGCCGATGCAGCCGTTGCAGCCGGCTTGGTGGAGCCGCGCGCCGGCACGGAGCAGCGCGCTGGCGTGGCCACCGGCGACCAGCGTCTCGAGGATCTGACGCGACGTCGGGTTGATGTCGAACGACACGCGATCGTGGATGTGGCGGCGCTTCACGATCTCGGCGGCGATCGCGAAGTCGCGATAACCGGGGTTCGCGGACGAGCCGATATACGCCTGATAGATCTCGCGCCCAGCGACCTCGCGCACCGGCACCACGTTGCCCGGGCTCGACGGCAGCGCGATCATCGGCACGAGCGCGGACAGATCGATCGTCTCGGTGACGTCATAGGCCGCGTCGTCATCGGCGACGAGCTCGGTGAAGTCGGCCTCGCGATCTTGCGCACGCAGGAACCGCCGCACCTCGTCGTCCGCGGGGAACACCGAGGTCGTCGCTCCGAGCTCGGCCCCCATGTTCGCGATCACGTGGCGGTCCATCGCCGACAAGCAGCGCAGCCCCGGGCCGTGATACTCGATGATGCGGCCGAGCCCGCCACGCACACCGTGGCGGCGCAACATCTCGAGGATGACGTCCTTGGCGCTGACCCAATCCGGCAGCGCACCTTCGAGCCGAACGCCCCAGATCTTCGGCATCCGGATATGGAACGGCTCTCCGGCCATCGCGAGCGCGACCTCGAGCCCACCCGCACCGATCGCGAGCATACCGAGCGCGCCCGCTGCACACGTGTGGCTATCGGAGCCGAGCATCGTCTTGCCCGGCTTGGCGAACCGCTCCATGTGCAGCGGGTGGCTGACGCCATTGCCCGGTGGGCTGTACCAGACTCCGAATCGGCGACACGCGCTGCGCAAGAACAGATGATCGTCGGCGTTCTTGAAGTCGGCCTGGAGCAAGTTGTGATCGACGTACTGCGCCGAGACCTCGGTGCGTACGCGGTCGAGCCCCATCGCCTCGAGCTCGAGCATCACGAGCGTCCCGGTCGCGTCCTGCGTCAACGTCTGATCGATCCGGATCGCGATCTCGCCGCCGCGATCCTCCCCGCCTGCTACGAGATGCGACTCGATCAGCTTGATCGCCACGCTCTTCGGGTGGGCCATGAGTTACGTCGGCTGCATCCGACGTGCCCGCAGGCCGCGCTCACCGGATCCTCGTCGGACGGCGGGAGCGTGCGCGTCGGCCCGTCGGCGCGCTCGTTGTGACGTCCGCGACCGCTCACAAGCGCTACAGCCTCGTTTGCACACGATTCGCGCTGGCACACAGATCGCTTTGCGGTTGCGATGCAATGGCGACTATCGAACCGACCAGTGAACCAAAGAAGGCGACAGGGCTGATCCGCGGACTGCGTGATCGATGGCGGTCGAAGCGCACTCAACGAAAAGGAGATCGTGTCATGGCAAATGAAATCGTGAAGCGCGGCGAGTATCCGATGACCGAATGGGATCCGTTCCGCATGATGCGCGAGATGATGCGCTGGGATCCGTTTCGCGGCGCGATGGCGATGCCGCAGCTCGACCGCGACGTCTGGATGCCGCACTTCGACGTGCGCGAGACCGACAACTCGATCCGGATCCTCGCGGACGTTCCCGGCGTCAAGCGCGAGGACCTCGACATCAGCCTCAGCGGGAATCGCCTGATCGTGTCGGGCAAGCGCGAGGCCGAGCAGCGCAACAAGGATGACAACGTCCACACCTGGGAACGGCAGTACGGCCAGTTCACGCGCACGTTCACGCTGCCCGAGAACGTCGATCTCGAGCACGTGACGAGCGGTCTGCAAGAGGGCGTGCTGACGATCGTGGCACCGCTCTCCGCTGCTTCGAAGGCGCGCAAGATCCTGATCGGCGGAGCGCAGTCGAAGTCGTAGACCGTCTGCGAGATCGCCCGAAAACGAAAAGGCCGCCAAACAGCGGCCCAGTTCGTGCGAACGGGGGGACTCGAACCCCCACGATTTTACTCACTAGCACCTCAAGCTAGCGCGTCTACCAATTCCGCCACGTTCGCAAGCTCGGCGTCCCGAGGGGCTACGTAAGTAGCGCTTCGCGCGGTGCGGAGTCAATTGAGCCGGATCGATCAACAACGCGGCCGGCGAGGCAGCGACGCGTCGATCTTCGGCGACCGTCCCGGCGCGGTAATCGAGGCGCTTTGCCCCGACCTGTCGGCGCGCTGTACAACGTCGGTTCAGCGGCGCGCTGGTCGAACCGGCAAAAACCTGACGACCTGTGTTCAGAGTCGTCGTTAAAAACTCAACACGGCGATCTCACACCCGTTATTTGAGTAGGGAGAGGCTTTGGTCCGGGCGCACCGGTTCTTGCTTCTGTCACCCAATTGTCCTACTCCACAGCCGAGGTAGCCTGCATGTCCCGCTCTCTTAAGGGTGCTCTGATCGGATTCGGATTCATCGCCGAGAAAGGCCACGTCCCGGCTTACCTCGCCGCGCCCGAGGCATTCGAGATCGTTGCAGTTGCCGAGATCTGCTCCGCGCGCCGCGCGAAGGCTCGCGAGGTCTTGCCGAAAGCTCGGATCTACCCGGATACCAAAACGCTGCTCTCCGCCGAGGCCAAGAACCTCGACTTCGTGGACGTCGCGACACCGCCTTGCGACCACGCCGCCATCGCTCATGCGGCGTTCGAGCACGGTCTGCACGTGTTCTGCGAGAAGCCGATCGCGACCAGCGGCGCCGATGCAAAGTCGTTGCTCGATCACGCCTCCGCGGTCAAGCGCGTGTTCTTCCCGTCGCACAATTACAAGCACGCGCCGGTGATCAAGGCGATCCGCGGCGTGCTCGAGTCGGGTGAGCTCGGCGCGATCCATCTGGTCACGCTGGACACGTTCCGCACGACCCACGCCAAGGGAGTCGGCGAGTGGCAGCCGGACTGGCGCCGTCACCGCACGACGTCGGGCGGCGGCATCGCGATGGACCACGGCAGCCATACGTTCTATCTCGCATTCGATTGGCTCGCCGCGCAGCCCACCGCGATCACCGCGAAGATGTCGAACCTGTCGGCGTTCGATACCGAAGACAACTTCGCCTGCACGGTCACGTTCCCGACCGGCATCGCGGTCGCTCAGTTGACGTGGAACTCGGGCTTCCGCAAGGTCATCTACACGATCCACGGCGCGAACGGCGCCATCAAGGTCGAGGACGACGATCTCGAGATTCACCGCAAGCGTCCGGGCGGCAAGGTCGAGGTCGAGAAGCGCTCGCTGTCGTCGAACTGGATGGACGCCGCGCACGCCGAATGGTTCAAGGCTCTGCAGGTCGAATTCGCGGCGGCGATCCATACCAAGACGTTCGTGGGTCGCGAAGCGCGCGACGCGGCGATGTGCGTGCAGCTGATCGAGACGGCGTACGCCTCGGCCCGCGCCGACGGTCGCCAGCTCGAGCTCGGCCCGTCGCGCACCGCGAAGGCCGGCTGAAGAAGATCGGGTCGCTGGCCCGTGCAGGACATCTACTTCTCGTACTTCATGGGCTCCCTGCTCGTGACGGTCGTGGTGTTGTACGGGATCCGGCTGGTGTCGCGTGGCGCCGCGCACAGCGACCGGGTCGGGCAGATCGGCGGCACCGCGCTGGTCGGCCAAGGCGCGATGGAGACGACCTACTGGGTGCTCGATCCGTTCGTGCGCGGGCTCGTGGCGATCGGCGCCACGCCGAACATGGTCACCTGGAGCGCGCTGGTTTTCGGGCTCGGCGCTGGTGTCGCGGTCGGGTTCGGTTGGTTTGGCCTGTGCTGCGTGCTCGCGACCGCGTCGACGTTCCTCGACATCCTCGACGGACAGGTCGCGCGGATGACGAAGAAGAGCTCGAATAGCGGCGAGTTGCTCGACGCGGCGATCGATCGCTATACCGAGTTCGCGATGCTCGCCGGCCTGATCGTGTTCCTGCGCGACTCGGTGCTACTGATGGGCCTCGCGCTGCTCGCGCTGCTCGCGTGCTTCATGGTCAGCTACGCGAGCGCGAAGGCCGAAGCGCTGCACGTCTCGCCGCCGCGCGGGTTGATGCGCCGCCACGAGCGCGCGACTTATATCATCACCGCCGCCGGGTTCACGCCGCTCGTCGGGCCATGGTTTCATGCGCAGTGGAGCGCGCTGCCTTGGTACAGTCTGGAGCTGGTCGCGCTCGGGGTGGTCGCGATGGTCGGCAACTTCGCGGCGATCCAGCGCTTCGTCCGAATCGCGCGCGCGTTGAGGTAAAACCGCGCCTTCCATGCCGCAGCCCGCAAACCAGAACCGCTCGCTCAAGACCGCGATCCCGGGCCCGACCAGCGCCGCGTTGCGCGCGCGAGAGGACGTTCACATCGCGCCGGGCGCGCAAGGTTACGCGTTGATGGCTGGAGTGGTCGTCGATAGCGCGCAGGGCACGACCGTCACCGACGTCGACGGCAACACGTTCCTCGATTTCATCGGCGGCATCGCGGTCGGCGCACTCGGCCACTCGCATCCGACCTGGGTCGACGCGATCCAGAAGCAGGCCGCGCGTGCGGCGGTCGGTTCGTTGACGAGTGAAGCGCGGGTCGAGCTGTTCGAGCGATTCGCGAAGCACGCGCCGGCGAACGGCGTGCACCGGCTGCAGATGTACTCGGGCGGCGCCGAGGCGGTCGAGAGCGCGCTGCGCTTGGCGAAGTCGCACACCGGCAAGTACGAGTTCATCAGCTGCTGGGGCGGCTTTCACGGCAAGACGATGGGCGCGCTCGCGCTGATGGGCTCCACATTCAAGGACAAGCTCGGGCCCATGGTACCGGGCAGCCATCAAGTGCCCTACGCGGATTGCTATCGCTGTCCGCTCGGCCAGTCGTATCCATCGTGCGGCATCGCGTGCGCGGAGGTCGCGCGCAAGTACGTCAAGGTCGCAACCGCGGGCGCGGTCGCCGGCATGATCGTCGAGCCGATGCAAGGTACCGCCGGCAACATCGTCCCCCCGAAGGAATTCTTGCCGGCGATGAAGTCGATCGCCGATGAAGCGGGCGCGTTGTTCATCGCCGACGAGATGATCACCGGCCTCGGCCGCACCGGCAAATGGTGGGGTACGGACCACACCGGCGTGATCCCGCACATCGTGACGATCGGCAAGGCGGTCGGCGGCGGCTTCCCGCTGTCGGCGCTCGCCACGACCGACGAGATCAGCAAGGCCAAGCCGTGGTCGAACGCATCCGGTTCGTCGTCGAGCTACGGCGGCAATCCGCTCGCGGCCGCGGCCGGCGCGGCGTCGCTCAGGATCATCGAAGAAGAGCACCTGGTCGACAACTCGCGCGACGTCGGCGCCGCGATGCTGAAGGAGCTCGAGACCTGGGTCGATCGCTATCCATTCGTCGGCTGCGCGCGCGGCTCCGGCATGTTCATGGCGCTCGAGCTGGTGAGCGACAAGCAGAGCAAGGCCGAGCTGCCGCGCAAAGTGACCGAGCGGATCTTCCTGGAGTGCGTCAAGCGCGGCCTGTTGACGATGAGCTACTCCGCGCACTTCCGCATCCAACCGCCGCTGACCACCGACGAGGCGACCGCGATGAACGGCCTCGCGATCCTGAGAGAAGTGTTCGATCTCGTCGCACGCGAAGGCTGGTGGTCGGCCTAGCTGCGAGGCCACACCTTTGCTATGTCCGGCGCGCGGCGATCTCGCCAGACGGCGACGCGGTCGCGCGTGGCAGGTCTGCGCGGCGCTGATCGGCGCCGGTCTCGACCGGACACTCGGCCTTGACGTCGCCTTCGCGGCCCAGGACGAGGCGCATCTCGAGCGCGAGGCCCGCCGCGATCGTCGGGATGACTTGCATCACGTGATAGAGCAGCGCGAACGCCAGCGCCGGCTCCTCGGCGATACCGATGATCTTGCAGCCGGCCAGCGCGCCGACCTCGAATGCGCCGACCTGCGCCGGCGTCGACGGCACCATGATCGTCACGTTGAGCGTGAACAGCACGAGCAGTGCGGCCGCGATCGGCACGTGGATCCCGACCGCATACATCACGAGCATCACCGCGGCGAGATCGGCGAACCACACGAGGAACAGCGGCACTAGTGCCCAGAGCAACCGCTTCGGATCGCGCAGCACGTGCATGCCGGCGATGAACCGGGTGAAGAACGAGCCGGTCCCCGCAGCCCGGTCGCTGACGCGACCGACCGCCATGTACAGCGCGATGAACAACACGACCGCGATCGCGGCGCACAGCAGCATGCCGATCTCGACCCACCTCGGGATGCCGGGCAACAGCCACGGCACCGGCGCGACGAGGATCAACATCGTCATCCCATCGAGCAGCTTCTCGGCGACCGCGACTGCCGCGGTGTCCGCGGCCGGGACGCCATCGCGACGCTTGAGCGACCACACGCGCAACACTTCACCGGCGCGCGCGGGCGTGATCGCCGAGGCCGCGAATGCCGCGACCGTGATCCGGAACAGCCGCATCGTCTTCACGATGTGCTTCGGCGCGAGCATGACGTGCCAGCAAGCCGCTTTGCCCCACAAGCATACGAAGTTCAATCCGACCGCGATGGCGAGCGGCCAGACCTTCGCGTGGCCGAGGTCTTTGCCGAGCTTGTCCCAATCGAGCTTGCGGATGAACCACCACAGGCACGCGCTGATCACCGTGATCGCGGCAATCCGTAACGTGACAGCGAGTCGGCGGCTCACGCCTGGCACTCCATAAAGAATGACGTAGTCGCGTCTGATCGGCATGCGTTCGGGGCAGCCGCGTGATAAGCGAGCGGTCGAACGTGACCTTGACTCCCGCGTCCGCCTCGGCCGCTCCGCGCAGTGCGTTGTGGCGCACGCTCGCGTGGATCGGGCCGGACTTCGGGCTGGTCCTCGCGTTCACCGCGGTGCTCGTGGTGCTCGTCGCCGCGTACGGCGGTTCGTACAAGTGGCGAGAAGGACCGATCGTGATCTCTGCCGGCATCGCCGCGATCCTGGTCGCGGCCCGGTTCGTGTGGCGCGCGCCTTCGATCGTGCTCGGCATCGGCGATGCGCGCCGCGAGTTCCTGCGCGCCGCTCAGAAGATCCTGCGCGACTGGGGGCCGCTGATCCTCATCATGTGGCTGTTCCAGAGCCTCGAGACGTATACCGGCGTGATCCGCAAGACGTCGATCGACACCTACCTGTACCGGGCGGACCTCTGGCTGTTCGGCGTCGAGCCGACCGTGTGGCTGTCGAAGCACGCCGTACCGCTGCTCACCGACTACATGTCGCTCGCGTACGGCTTGTACTTCATCACGCCGATGGTGCTCGCCACGATGCTGTCGATCCGCGGCCGGCGCGAAGACTTTCGCGAGATGTCGACCGCGGTCGTGCTCCAGCTCGGCATCGGCTTCTTGTTGTTCCTGATCTTCCCCGCCGGCCCACCGCGCTACTACGAGCCGCTGCTGCACGGCGGCCCGGGTGCCTTCGAGCCGCAGCACCTGCACTCGTACTTCGGCTTGTTCGAGCTCCAGCAAGGGGCGTTCGACAGCGCTGATCCCGCACGCACGAGGTCGGCCTTCCCTTCGCTGCATTGCAGCCTCGCGCTGCTCACGCTGATCTACTCGTACCGGTTCGGCGACGCCGTGTTTCCGCGCTTCCCGCGCCTGTGGTTCCGCATCGTCGTGCCCGCGGTGATCTCGCTGTGGATCTCGGTCGTGTACTTGCGCCACCACTGGGTGGTCGACATCTTCGCGGGCCTCGCCCTCGGCACGATCGCGAACTTGCTCGCACCCGTGCTGCGCCGCCGCTGGCCACGCGCCGTGCTGGAGTGAGCTAACGATCACGCGCGCCTCCGTGCGCAGCGATCGCGGCAAAGTATTCAGCGCGGACCTGGCCGGCGAGGATGTCCCAGTCGTACGCCTCCGCGGCATGGCGGTTGAGCGCGCCGCGGTGATGGCGAGCGGCGGGACCCAGAGCAATGACATCGGTAAGCGCTTGCTCGAGGGCGCGCGCATCACCTGGCGGTACGAGCGAGCTGCCCTCGGGGATCGCGACCTGGCGATATCCGTCGATGTCGGAACACACGATCGGCTTGGCCGACGCCATCGCCTCGAGCAACACGATGCCGAACGATTCCTGGCCGGTCGACGGCGCGACGAACACGTCGCACTCGCGGTACAGCTCGGTCAGGCGGTCGAAGCCGACGGCGCCGTGATAGTTGAGCCCGGGAAGCGCCGGCGGAGGTGCGGCCTGGCCGAGCTCGCCGATCACGTCGAGCGTCACCGGCAAGCCGCGCTCGACCAGCCCGCGATAGGCATCGAACAGATAAGGTGCGCCCTTGCGGCGATCGCCGAGTCGGCCCACGAACAACAGCTTGACCGGCGCGTCGAACGCATGGCCGTTCGTCGTCGGCGGCGTGAAGATGTCGGTCGGTACGCCGTTCGGGATGATCGACATCGAGCGGTTCCACACGTAGCTCGCGTAACGCGCGGCCGGCTCGCTGACCGCGATCGCGCGCTGGAACCACGGAAACATCGTCGCGCTCCACGCTTTGCGCGCCCAGCCGAGCGCTCTGCTCTCCTCCTCGGAGAACGCGTGGAACGTCGCGACGTGCGGCACGTGCGTCGTCATCCACACCGACCAATACGACAGCGACGGCTGGAGCGGCTCGTGGATATGGATGACGTCGAAGTCGTGCTCGCGAAAGAACCGCGCGATCGCGAAAGGCGACACGAAGATGCCGAGCATGTTGTCCGAGCCGTTCGCGGGGACGTTGATGATCCCGCCGAACGTCTTGGTGTCCGGATCCTTGATCGGCGCGGATGACGGCCCGACGACCGTGACCTCATCGCCGTTGCGGCGCAGCGCGGCCGCGAGCTGTTGCGCGTGGTGCTTCACGCCGCCGCCCGGCGACGCCATATCGTACGTCACCATCATGCAGACCCGCAGCTTGGCTTCCGCCGAGTCCGTGACGATCGGTGGCGGGGGCAGGGGTCTGCCCTGCGGGTCGATACGGAGAACCATAGGCTAGGTGTCGCAACCTAGCGGATCGGTGGCCAGGGTCAAGGGGTCTCCAATCCCGGCAAATCCTGGACAACCAGGCACTTGGAAGGCATGGTCGGCCGGTGATCCCAGCCGCTGCGTTCGCCCATCGGTACGCCCGATGGATCGAGCGGAACCGGTGGTGGATCGTGCTCGGCTCGATCGCGTTCACCGTGGTCGCCGGGCTCGCGGCGGCGCGGCTTCAAGTGCGCGCCGACTTCTCGTACTTGCTACCGCAGTCGGTGCGCTCGGTGAAAGATCTGCGCGCGATCGAACGGCGCGCGCGGGTGATCGGCAGCGCCGAGGTGGCGGTCGAGGATCTCGACGCGTCGGCGGTCTACATCGCGAGCGGCTTCGGCGCGACGCTCGTACCGCGTCACACCGCGGAGCGCCGGCGCGCGGCGCTGATGATGCGCGACAAGATCGCAGGGCTGTCGAAAGATCTGGTGTCCGGCGTCACGTTCGATCACTCGATCGAGCACAAGTACGCTTGGGATCACCGCTGGCTGTTCGCGAAGCTCGGCGATCTGACGCGGGCCCGCGACGCGCTCGCCGACGAGATCCGCCGCGCGAAGCTCGACGCGAACCCGGCGTTCGTCGATCTGGCCCCGCCGACGAGTCAGCCAGACGCGGCGAGCGAGCTCCGCGGCAAGTTGCGCGAGGCCGACGCCGACAAGGACGATCCGGGCGAGTACGTCGGCAAGGACCAGACGCTGCAGGCGATGATCGTCCACACCGCGTTCTCGGGCGACATCGACAAGGACAACGAGCTGCTCGCCGAGCTCGAGCGAGTCCGCGGCGAAGTGCTCGCTCGGGTTCACGGCGTCAACATCGGGATCGCCGGCGGCGTCGCGGTCGAGATCGCCGAGCACGACTCGATCTTGAACGGCATGGTGCTCGCGACCGCGGTCACCGTCACGCTCGTGCTCGCCGGCATGCTGTGGTTCTTCCGCTCGGTGCTCGCGGTCGGCGCGCTGTCGTGGGGGTTGTCGGTCGGCACCGCCGCGACCTTCGCGTTCACGTACCTCGCGCTCGGCTACTTGAACCTCGCGACCGCGTTCCTGTCGTCGATCGTGATCGGCAACGGCATCAACGTCGGGATCCTCGTGACCGCACGTTACCTCGAGGAGCTGCGCGCCGGCCGCGATGGCGCCGATGCCCTCGCCGGCGCGCTCGCGCATACCGCCGCCGGCACGCTCGCGGCCGCGCTCACGGCGGCCGTCGCGTACGCCTCGCTGATCATCACGGTGTTCCGCGGCTTCCGCCACTTCGGGATCATCGGCGGCGTCGGCATCTTGCTGTGCTGGATCGCGGCCTACACCGTGCTCCCGGCGGCGCTCTCGATCGCCCGCCGACTCGGAATGAAGCCCGGCAAACCGTCGCCGCTCGGCGGCTGGCTCGCGAGGCTCCTGCCGAGGAGCCTCGGGGCGGTCGCGATCGTGACGATCGGGCTCGTCGTGCTCGCGGGCGCGATCACCGCGCGCTACCTCGCCGAGGATCCGTTCGAGTCGAACTTCAAGAACCTGCGCTCGCACAGCCCCACGATCACCGCCGAGAAGGTGTGGATGCACTCGATCGATCGGGCGTTCGGCGAGGGCCTCGACTCGGCGTTCGTGATCGCGGTCGATCGGCGCGATGAAGTCGCGCCGCTGGTCGCGGAGCTGAAACGGACGGATCTGAAGCGCGCGACGCACGACAAGTTGTTCGCCCAGCTCTACACGATGGACGACGTGCTTCCGTCCGATCAGCCGAAGAAGCTCGCGGTGCTCGCCGAGATTCGCGAGTTGCTCTCGAACAAGGATCTCGATCTGCTCGACCCGAAGGATCGCGACGAGGCGCTACGTCTGCGTCCGCCCGCCGACCTCCACACGCTGACCGACGCCGACGTGCCGGAGGCGATCGCCGCCCCGTTCACCGAGAACGACAACTCGCGCGGCAAGCTGATCCTCGCGACCGCCGGGTCGGGCTACGAGATCTGGGACGCGCACGATGCGGTCCGGTTTTCGGACAACGTTCGCGCGTTGCACTTGCCGGCTGACGTTCATTTCGGCGGCGCATCGTTCATCTTTGCAGATGTGATCGACGCGGTGCTCACCGATGGTCCTCGCGCCACGCTGGCCTCGCTCGCCGGCGCGATCCTCGTCGTGTTGCTCGTCGTCGGGCGCAACCGCCACGGGCTCGTCACGATCATCTGCGGGCTATCCGGGACGATCTTGATGCTGGGTACGTGCGCGTTACTCGGCCTCAAGATCAACTTCTTGGATTTCGTCGCGCTGCCGATCACGATCGGTATCGGCATCGAGTACTCGGTGAACATCGCGACCCGCGAGCGCCAAGAAGGGCCGGGCAAAGGGCGCGCCGCGCTCGCGACCACCGGTGGCGCCGTGTTCATCTGCTCCTATACGACGATCGTCGGCTGGGGCTCGCTGCTGTTGTCGCAGAACAAGGGGATCAACTCGTTCGGCCTCGCCGCGATGATCGGCGAGATCACGTGCCTCGGCGTCGCGCTCGTGCTCGCGCCCTCTCTGCTGTGGTTCACCGCGCGCAGGTTGCTCGCGCCGCGCGTCGATGAATCGTTGACGTGAGCGCTAGGTCTTCGCGAGGTAGGGCTGCATGAACACCAGCCCTTGGGCTTCGCGCGCCTCCCATGCCTTCATCCATGGCGTCGAGCGATAGCGATCCCACAGATCCGCGGCGATCGTGACGACCGGACCGGTGATGTCGGCCCGCGCGGCGACGCGCAACGCGGCGACGACGTTCGTCCCACTCGAGCCGCCGACCGGCAGACCCTCTTCGCGGCTCAAGCGCTCGACCATCGCGAACGAGTCGGCGTCGGAGATCTTCTCGGCCCAGTCGACCGCATCGCGGTGCAGGTTCGACGGCACGGTCGCAGAGCCGATGCCCTCGACCGCAAACGGACCGTCGGGCCCGAGCTCGCCGGTGTTGACCCATTCGCCCAAGCCCGAGCCGATCGGATCCGCCATCACGACCTTCGCGCCGGGCAAGCGCTCCTTCAGGTAACGACCGACGCCACTGATCGTGCCGCCGGTGCCCGCGGCGCTGACGAAGGCGCCGATCGTGCCGCCCGTCTGCTCGAAGATCTCGGGGCCGGTCGCGGTGACGCCGGTACCCCCGTAGTGCGCGATCAGGTTTGCCGGGTTGTGGAATTGATTCGCGAGGAACCAGCCGTGCTCTTCGGCGAGCCGCGCCGCGACGTTGCGGAAGTTGTCCGGGCTCTTCATGCCGCCGGGCTTCGCGATGTAGACCTCGGCGCCGAGCTGGCGCAGCGCGACGCGTTTGTCGGACGCGACCCGTTCGGGGATGACGCAGATGCAGCGATAGCCGCGTGAAGCGGCGACGAGCGCGAGCCCCATCCCGGTGTTGCCGGCGGTGCCCTCGATGATCGTCATCGGCGGGTCCTGGTGCGGCTTCAACACGCCGCGAGCTTCGGCGTCGAGGATGATCGCGCGGGCCGTGCGGTCCTTCACGCTGCCACCCGGATTCATGTGCTCGCACTTGACGAACACGCGATTCGGCAGCCCGACGGCGATCCGCTTGAGCTCGATCAGTGGCGTGTGGCCAATGGCTTCGGTGATGTCCATGGGGACGCTGTCTCTATTGTCACTTTGCGCCGGCTGGCTGCCGAGCTAACGCTTCGTGATCGCTTAGGAAGTGTTGGTGGAAGTGTTGGTGACGCTGTCTCTTTTGTCAACTTGCGGCGTCCGAACTTGACATGTATCACGTCGTGATACACAACGTATCACATCGTGACACGTCAGCCGCCGCCCGATCCAGAGGAGCCCGAGCTTAAAGAGCGCGTGATCCATACGCGGGTGCCGGAGAGTCTCGAGACCGAGCTGCGCAAGCGCGCCGGCGATCTTGGCATCTCGGTCTCGAACCTCGTCCGCAACGTGCTCGGCCACGCGTTTGGCCTGGTCGGCGACGTGGTCGCGGACAGTCACGCTATCGCGCGAGCGGCGCGCGGCGAGGTCGAGCGTGCCGCGGCCAGCCCGAAGTCAACCGACGAGGTGATCGGCTGGCAGGCGTTGTCGCTCGCGAAGAATGCGATCTGCGATCGCTGCAACGCCGTGCTGCCGAAAGGCGGCTCGGCGGCGATCGGAATCACGGCACGCGGCGCGACCGGACCGATCCGGTGCGCGACGTGCAGCTCCGAAGGAGACGCCCATGAATGAGCCTGCAATCGCGACCGCACTCTCCGAGTTGTTCGCGCCCGTGCGCGCGACCGCCGCGTCGACCGCCCGCTTGCTCGCGCGGTTGGGAACGCGGATCGATGCCTTGTCGCTCGATCTCGCGCGCGATGCCGGTGCGATCGCGCGCAACGCTCAAGCGTTCGCCGGCGCCGCTCGCGAACAAGCGACCTCGTTGACCCGCGCGACGCCGCGGATCACGCGCCTCGCTCAGGTCGCGGCAGCATTGCTCGCGCGCCAGCGCTGGTTGCGGCTCGCGGCGGCGGCGCGCGGGCACGACCGGCTCGGCGAAGACGATCATCGCGATCTGGCGCAGCGGGCGACCGCGTACGCCGCGGAGCTGCGCGGTGGCATCGCGAAGCTCGGCCAGCTCGCGTCGTGCCGGCCGGATCTCGTCGGCGCGGTGTGGGCGAGCGAGCTCGCGCAGCTCCAGGACGAAGTGCCGGCCGTCGCGACCGAAGCGATCCGCCAGCGGATCGAGGCCGAGCTCGGCAAGCCGATCACCGATGTGTTCGCCGAGCTCTCCGATGAGCCACTCGCCGCCGCGTCGCTCGCGCAGGTTCACGCCGCGCGGCTAGCCGATGGAGCGCACGTCGTCGTCAAGGTTCAGGTCCCGGGCATCGAGGACGTCATCGCCGCCGACATCGCGGCGCTGCGCGCGGTCGCCGGCGTGGTCGGCGACGTCCCGGGCGTCGATCTGCCAACGCTGACCAAAGAGCTCGTGCGCGCGCTCGCGATCGAGCTCGACTACACCGCCGAAGCCGACGCGATGCAGCGGTTCGCGACGAGCGCCGGCCCGAAGGTCGTCGTGCCCGAGCCGATCGCGCATGCATCGTCGCCGCGCATCCTCACGATGACGAAGGTCACCGGCGAGCGGCTCGCGGCGTACCTCGAGCACGCCGCGTCCGCCGATCGCGACCGCATCCTCGGCGTCCTCGTCGCGGAGGTCGCGGAGCAAGTCCTCGTCCACGGTTTCGTCCACGCCGATCCGCATCCCGGCAACTTCCTCGTCACACCGGACGGCAAGCTCGCGATCCTCGACTTCGGTTGCATGCTCGAGCTCTCGACGGCAGAGCGCGGCGCGTACGCACGGCTCGTGCTCGCGATCGCGTCGGGCAATCGCGAAGGCGCGGGAGCCGAGCTCGCGACGCTCGGCTTCTCCGCCGACGATCCCGCACAGCTCGTCGAGCTCGCCGGCTCGTTGGTCGGCGCGATGCGCCCGGGCGCCGACGTCGCGACCCTCGATTGGCAAGCGGCGTTCTCCGATCAGATCGCGCGCGCGAAGCAGCTCGACGGTCTGACGATTCCCCCGTCGTTCGTGTTGCTCGGCCGCGTGCTCGTGACCGTCGCGGGCTTACTCGCCCGCTATCGCCCGGCGATCCAGCTCCACGCGTTGCTCGCGCGCCACCTCGCTGCCGCGGTCGGCTAGAACGTACCGGACGGCGGCTTCGTGATCGTCGCGACCGGCTTGCCGTTCGCGATCGAGCCGTCCGCGGTGAACGTCGCGATCGCACCGTCGCAATCGGTGTCGCCTGCCGCGGTTGCACGATAGGTCTTGCCGTCGACGCTCTCGTAGCTGTACTGGTACCCTTGGTCGCCGTCGAGCTTGAAGCCGAGTGCGCTCCACACCGGATCGCTCGCCCACGCGGTCGTTCCCTGGCACACGTTCTTCGGACCACCACAGCAGCCGGTGTCGCTCGCGGCGCCGCCCGCCGCCGGCAGGAGCTTCGCCTTGCCGATCGGAAACGCACCGTGCGCGGCGTAGTACGCCTCGGCGGCCGCGACCACCGCGTCGAGCTTCGCGCTGTACGGGCTGCGTCTCTCTCCTTCTCTGCGTCCTTCGATGATGCAGTGCTTGACGGCGTCGGCATCGCCATCTGCGGTCGCGAGCACGCACTTGGTGCCCGGATCCTTCTCGAACTTGTCGATGTTCTTGCGACACTTCGCGACGTTGTCGGCTCTCTGGTCGACCAGGATCTTCGCGTCGTCCGGCTGATCCTTGCGCGCGGCGGCGACCAGCTTGTCGTAGAACCGTGCGCAATCGTCGGACTTCGAACAGCCGGAGAGCGTCGCGGCGAGCGCGGCGAGCATAAATGCGCGTGACATCATGACTAGCGATCCGGACGGCAGCTCGCGCAGAGAGTCGCACCGCAAGTAGCGAACGGGTGGGACTTCGCATCCAATAGCGGCAATGCGTTCGCGCGGCGTGCTGTACATGGCGGCGAGCGCCTTCGGGTTCTCGGTGATGAGCTTGCAGGTCAAGCTCGCCGTGGTTGATCTACCGACCGGGGAGCTCGTCTTCGCGCGCGCGGTCGTCACGCTCGCGTTGTCGTACGCGATGGTGCGCCGCCTCGGGTTGTCGCCGTGGGGCCATGACCGAGCGCGACTCGCGCTGCGCGGCTTGCTCGGTTTCGGCGGGCTCGCCTGTTACTACGCTGCGATCGCGTTGCTGCCGCTCGCCGATGCGACGACGTTGCAGAACACGACGCCGCTGTTCACCGCCGTGCTCGCGTGGTGGTTGCTCGGCGAACGGGTCGGCGCGGGCGCGGCGGTGGCGATCGGCTTCGGGCTCGGAGGGGTCGTGCTCGTCGCGCATCCGGCGACCGGCGGCCTCGAGCCAACCGGCGTCGCGATCGCGCTGTCGGGCGCGGTGATCTCGGCGGTCGCGTACGTCACGGTGCGCCGGCTCGTTCGCACCGAGCATCCCTATGTGATCGTGTTCTACTTTCCACTCATCTCGACCCCGCTCGCGCTGCCATGGGCGCTCGCGCGCTGGGTGTGGCCAACCCCTACCGAGTGGCTGCTGATGGTCGGAATTGGCATCGCGACCCAGGTTGCCCAAGTCTTTCTGACGCTCGGGCTCGCCGAGCTGCCGGCGGGGCGAGCGACCGCCGTCGGCTACGTGCAGATCTGCTTCGCGATGATCTGGGAGCTCGCGGTGTTCTCGAGGTGGCCGACGTGGGGAACGGTAGCCGGAGCCGCCCTGATCATCGTCGGCACGCTCGCTGCGATGGCGCGCGCAGCGCCGGCTGAATAGCCCGAACCGTTCAAGCGTTGCATCCACATGCGTGGCATCGCAGCGTTGGTCACCCTGGCAGCGGCCGCAGCGCCGGCGCGTGCCGAGCTGGCACCGCGCACCGAGCCGATGATGATCGCCGACGAGCCGGTGTGCCACCTGCTCAACGCGGCGAAAGGCGATCACTGCAAGCGCGTCGCATCGGCTGGAGACGCGGCGCTCTATCGCTCGGGCTCGCCGAAGGGCATCCGGCGCTTCGTGGTCGCGATCCCGCATGGCAATGCAACGCTGGTCAGTCCGGCGCTGGATGTATCTGCCGACCTCAGCGATGCCGCGCCGACGATTCGCGCCATCCAGATCGATGGGCGCGCCGGCCTCGTGGTCGATGTCGTGACGACCCGCGACGACCAACGCGACGAGACGATCGTCGGCTGCGGCACGACCCCGGCCGGCACGTGGAAGTGCGAGACCGTCGATGTCGGCGAGTGCAGCGCGACGATCGACGACAGCGGAGCGCTGGCCACCTCGTGTGGTGGCCAGGTCACGCTATCGATTCGCTAGTCGGGCGCTATCGGCGGTGGCCGCCGCCGCCGCCACTGTGGCCGCCGCCGCCTCCGCCCCACGAGTGACCGCCGCCGCCGAACGAGTGACTGCTGCCGCCGCTCGAGTGCGACGGTGAGCTGTACGAGTGCATCGGAGCGCTGTAGTGCGTAGGCGCGTTGTAATGCGTAGGCGCGTTGTAGCGCTGCATCGGCGCGCGATACGTCTGCGCCGGGGCGCGATAGGTCTGACGATACGTCTGCGGCTGACGATACGTCTGCGGCTGGCGATACGTCTGCGGCTGACGATACGTCTGGACCGGCTGACGATAGGTCTGGACCGGCTGGCGATACGTCTGGACCGGCTGGCGAAAGCCCTGCTGGCGGCCGCCTTGGACCTGGCGCGGAATCACCCCGCCGCTCAGCGCCCCGTGGTTGTTGAAGCCGCTGTTGACGCGGCCGCCTGCCGCGAAGCGTGCGTGCATCAGCGAACCGGGTCGCACGGGATTCGTCCCGCGCACCGGCAGCGTGCCCACGGGTCGCGTCACGCGTAGCCCTTCGGCAGCGTCGCCGAACTCGTGCGCGCGAATGTGACCGGCGCCGAGGTCGTGCTCGCCCGCGAATCGCCAGTGCGAGTCGTGCTCGGGCAGCACGTGGTGGCCATCGGTCGAGATCGGCGCTCGGGGCCTCCAGCCGACGACGCCACCGCCGTGCCGCCAGTCGACCCAGGCCGGGCCCCAATGGTAGCCGCGCTGCCAACCCCAACGATTGCCGAACCAACCCCAGCGACCGTAGTGGAACGGCAGCCAGCCCCAGTTGTAGTCGCAGTTGAACGTCCAGCCCCACGTGCTCCACACCCACGAACCGCACGATTCGTAAGGCGTGAAGCCGGTGCCGACCACCGAATCGTCCGGATACCAAACCTGGCCGTAGCCGTCTTCGTTGTCCCATTGGCCGTATCCGTCGAGCGTCGCGTCGATCTCGGCGTCGGTCACCGGGTTCATCGCGCCTTGATCGTCTCCGCCCTGCGCCTGCGCGTTCGGGTCGTTCGGATCGCCGGACGCCCCGGCGTTCGGGTCGACGGCGTTCGGGTCGTAGGGATCGCCATTCGGGTCGCTCTCGCCCTGCACATTTCCCGGGTCCTGGGCCTGACCGTCACCCTGCGGGACATAACCCTGTGTCGGATCGTATCCAGGCGGCGGGCCGTTCTGCGGGTCGTAGACCCCGGGCGCGCCCTGCTGCGGATAGCCCGGCTGCGCCGGCGGCGCCTGGTCGTAGCCGCCAGGAGGTCCTGCAACCTCGACGGGTTGCGGCATCGTCCCCTGCGCGTACGTCGAGCCCGATGGGTAGCAGGCCGCGGCGAACGTCAGTGCGCTGAGGGTGATGGCTGCGCGGATCGAGCTCATGGCGCCATTAGTGTGCACCGATCGTGCCCGTTGGAGGGGTATAGCGACCTTCATCATCACTTAAGACTCCGAGACTCCCCGGGTTTGGCCCCGGGAAGATCGCGCCAGGCCACGGCGGTTTTGCAGCCCCGCAGGGTGGCGTTGCAACTTGACAGTGCCGCCGCTGCCGAATTAACAGAACACGAGCGTTTTTGAGCCCCTAGTGGGCCGGGACAGCGAATGATCCGCGCAACAAACCTATCGAAGTTCTACGGTGGCAAACGAGCGCTCGGGCCGGTGTCGTTCGAGATCGAAGACGGAGAGACCGTCGGCTTTCTCGGACTCAACGGCGCGGGCAAGACCACCGCCCTGAGGATTCTCGCATGCGATCTGCGGCCGAGTGCCGGCACGGTCGAGGTCGGAGGCGTCGATGCCGTCGCCGATCCGCACGAGGTCCGTAAACGCATCGGGTTCTTGCCCGAGAACCCCCCCCTGTACGCCGACATGACCGTGCACGACTACATCAGCTTTGCTGGTGAGCTGCGCGGCATGAGTGCGCACGAGGTCAAGAAGCGGATGCCCGAGGTCCTCGAGATCACCGACATCGGCGATGTCGCTTACGACCAGATCAACACGCTATCGCACGGCTACCGGCAACGCGTCGGTGTCGCGCAAGCGATCGTGCATCAGCCGAAGTTCCTGATCCTCGACGAGCCGACTCGCGGTCTCGACCCGGTGCAGATCGTCGAGATGCGCAACCTGATCCACGACCTCAAGCAGAATCACACGGTGCTGATCTCGTCGCACATCCTGACCGAGATCAGCCAGACCTGTGATCGGCTGCTCGTGCTCGGCAAGGGCAAGATCCTCGGCGCCGGCAGCGAAGTCGAGCTGTCGAAGCACGAAGGCGAGATTCGCCAGATCACGGTCACGATCCGCGCGCCGAAGGGCGATGACGCCAAGGGCGCGATCGCGAAGGTCCTCGAGAAGATCGACGGCGTCAGCAAGGTGGCCGAAGGCTACGAGCAGGGCGGCGGGTGGTCGTTCGCGCTGTCGACCGGCAAGGACTGCCGTGCCGACGTCAGCCGCGCGGTGGTCGAAGCCAAGCTCGATCTGTTGAAGCTCGATTACGCGCGCAGCGAGCTCGAGAACACGTTCATCCGTCTCGTGGGAGGCAGCGATGCGGGCAATTAGCATCATCTATCGCCGCGAAATCGGCGCGTATCTGCGCCAACCGATCGGCTGGATCATCGCGGCGGTGATCCTGCTCGCCGACGGCATCTTCTTCCAAGCGTGGGCGATGCAAGGCCAGCTGCTGTCCGCGCAGGTGCTCGAGCGGTTCTTCTTCTTGTCGAGCTTCCTGTTCGGGACCGCGGGCATCTTACTGTCGTTCCGGCTGATCGCCGAGGAGCGAGCGAATCACTCGCTGGTGCTGCTCAACACGTCGCCGGTGCGCGACAGCGAGATCGTGATCGGCAAGTTCCTCGCCGCGCTCACGTTCATCACGGTGATGCTGGTGCTCTCGCTGTACATGCCGTTCGCGATCAAGTCGGCGGGCAAGGTCACCGCGGCCCAGATCTTCGTCGGCTACCTCGGGCTGTTCTTGTTCAGCGCGCTCGGCCTCGCGATCGGCATCTTCGCCTCGTCGCTGACCAAGTCGCTGCTGATCGCGCTGCTCGTCGCCGCGTTCATCATGGTCGTGCTCGGCAACGTCTATCAGCTCGCGATGCGGCTCGACTCGCCGGTCAAAGAAGTCGCGGAGCAGATCGACACGTGGTGGCAACGGTTCCAGAACGGGTTCGAACGCGGCTTGTTGAACCTCAAGGACGTCGTCGCGTATGTCGCGATGATCTACTTCTTCCTCTTGCTCGCCGTTAAGACGTTGGAGGCGAAGCGATGGCAATGAGAACTGCATCCCCGTGGTGGACCTCGCTCGTGTTCGGGCTGGGTCTGCTGTTCATCATGGTTGGCGAACGCCTGTTCGGTCATCTCGACGGCGTGCGCATGTTCTTCACCGGCCTCGGCCTCGCCGGCGTGCTCGGCGCCACCGCCTTGCGCGGTTGGACGATGTCCGCGAGCAAAGGCGCTCGCCGCAAGGTCGAAGCGACGCTGCTGCTGTTTCAGGCCGGCGGCATCCTCGCGCTCATCCTCTATGCGCTGACGACCCGCTGGGGCATCGAGCATCTCGGGCTGTCCGCCAAGGGTGCCGCGAAGTTCATCACCGTCGTCACGGTGCTGTGGTCGATCGAGCTGCTGTGCTCGCTCATCCCGCTGTTCATGATCGAGATGTCGCTCGGCATCGCGCGCCGCACGGGCATCGACGTCGCGAAGGGCAACGACGACGAAGGCGTCGAGCTGCTGCGCGTTCGCGACATCGGCTGGTCGGGCCTCACGCTCGGCCTCGCCGCGTCGTTCTTGATGGTGACGTGCAACGTCGCGAACGAGCGCAACATCCAGAAGGACGTCAGCTACTTCAAGACGTCGTCCCCGGGTGAGTCGAGCATCAACATCGCGAGCGCTTCGTCCGAGCCGCTCAAGGTCGTGTTGTTCTTCCCGGACCCGAACGAGGTCAAGGATCAGGTCAAGGCGTACTTCGAGGAGCTCGCCTCCGCGTCCGGCAAGATCACGATCGAGGAGCACGATCGTTACGTCGATGCCGAGCTGGCCGCGCACTACAAGATCCCGCAGAAGGATCCCGACAAGAACGGCGTGATCGTGATCGCGCGAGGCGAGGGTGCCGACGAGAAGTCGCAGACCCTCGAGCTCGACGCGAACTTCGAGACCGCGCGCCGCGCGACCAACACGAAGAACCTGCGCACGCTCGACCGCGAGGTCAACACGATGCTGCTCAAGCTCGTGCGCGAGAGGCGCAAGGTCTACTTGACGGTCGGCCACGGCGAGCTCAACGATCGCGAGTCGCTGCCCGCCGATCTCAAGGAGAAGGTGCTCGATCATCCGGC
This sequence comes from uncultured delta proteobacterium, assembly GCA_963848295.1. GTDB lineage: Bacteria > Myxococcota_A > Polyangia > Haliangiales > Haliangiaceae > JABFXX01. The sequence goes on from CAWKDB010000010.1 coordinate 4,802,951, forward strand.
GACCCTGCTCAAGAAACGGCTCGGCGAGCTCAACTACGAGGTCAAAGACCTCGGCCTGATGGACATGTCGAAGGACGTGCCTGATGACGCCGCGGCCGTGCTGATGCTCGCCCCGGTGCTGCCGCTCGCCGATATCGAGTGGGCGGCGCTCTCGCGCTACATCGATCACGGCGGTCGCGTGCTGATCGCGCTCGACCCGCGCGCCGATCCGAACGGCATCGGCCCGCTCGAGGGCAAGCTCGGGGTCAAGTTCAACCCGGCCCCGCTCACCGACGATCACGCCTACCGGCCGACCCGCGGCAACCTCGCCGATCGCCGGCTCTTCGTGCTGACCAACCAGTTCTCGGCCCACGCGTCGATGACTGGCCTGTCGCGCACCGCGGACAAGCGCGGTCTGTTGCTGATCGACGCCGGCACGCTCGAGGATGTGCCGTTCACCGACACCAAGAACGCGCCGAAGAAGACCGTGATCTTGCGGTCCATGGACTCGAGCTGGATCGACGTCGAGGATGCCGACGACGAGCGTCGCTTCGGAGTGGAGACCCACTTCAAGTTCGATCCGAACAAGGAGAAGCGCCAGCGCTACACGCTCGGCGTCGCGATCGAGGGCCCGAAGGTGGCCAAGACGCCCGAAGAGATCGCGGCCGACACCGAGAAAGCCGAGAAGGCCGCCGCGAAGGCGGTCGCCGCGGCGAAGACGGACAAGGAAAAAGAAAGGGCCGCCAAGCCCAAGCCAGTCGCGAAGGAGAAGGACGGGTTCCGCGTCCTCGTGTTCTCGGACGTCGACTTATTCGGCGACTTGATCATCTCGAACGCCGTCGGCATGCGTCAGATGCAGATCGTGTCTGACCCGCTGCTCGACGATGCGATGAAGTGGCTGGTCGGTGACGAAGCGTTGACCGGCGATGTTCAGATCGAAGATGACGTCCCGATCGATCACACCAAGAACCAAGACGCGTTCTGGTTCGCGCTGACGATCTTCGGCGCGCCCCTCGCGATCGTGGCGTTCGGTTTGATCGGCACGTGGTTGCGCCGCCGGCGCACTCGCAAGCTCGAGGTGAAGTCATGAGAGGCGCATTGATCCACGGCGTTCTGCTCGCCGTCATGTTGGTCTACGGCTACCGCACGTGGACGCGCGATACCTCGACGAAGCCGACGATCGGCACCGTCGTGTTGTGGGACCGTCCCGAGAGCGACATCCTGTCGATCGAGTACAAGACCGACAAGAGGGAAGTGAAGATCGAGCACAAGGGCACCGGTGCCGATGCGTACTGGTGGGGCACCGAGACCACGACGACGACCGAGAAGAAGAAGCCGTCCGATCCGCTGGCGGGCTCGGATGCCGCCGCCGAGACCGAGGTCAAGAAGGTGAGCGAGTTCCCGCTCGGGGACGCCGCGACCGAGCTGATCACGCGTTACACGGCGGCGCGCGCCCTGCGCGACCTCGGCGCGTCGAACGAGAAAGAGCTCAAGGAAGACAAGCTCGCCGATTCGAAGTCGAGCCTGACCGTGACGTTCAAGGATGGCGCGCGGACGTTTACCGTCGGCGGTCCGGTCTATGGTTCGTCCGACAAGTACGCGCTCGATACGAAGTCGAACAAGATCTACATCCTCGCGAAGGAGCTGCTCACCGGGCTCGAAGGTGGCGAGAGCACGCTGCATCTCGTCGATGCGCGCGGCTTCCCCGTCGATAAGATCGACGAGGTCACGATCACGGCCGGCGATCATTCGCGCGTCGCGCGGCGCGTGACGAAGGCGGGCGAGGACGGCAAGCCGGTCAAGACCTGGGGCGACGCCGACACGAAGAAGGCGAACCAGACCATCGCGAACTACATCGAGGCGTCGAACAACCTCAAGCCGACCGCGTACGAGTCGGACGTCAAGATGAGCGAGCTCACGCCGATCGTCGCGTTCAGCTATCGCGACGACAAAGGCGGCAAGCTCGGGACGATGACGCTGTACCGCCACGAGAAGCCGGGCGTGTTGCCGGAGGGCGCCGAGCTCGATCCGGCGAACCCGCCGAAGGGCGAGCTCGAGTATTTCGTCGTGACCGAGAAGTCGCGGGTACCGGGTCTCGTCCGGAAAGACGCGGCGCAGCGCACCGAACAAGATCTCGATGCGGTGTTCACCGCGAAGGCCGACGAGGAGACCGGTGCGGGCTCTGGATCTGGCGCGGGCTCTGGCTCGGGCGTCAAGTCACTGGAGCCCAGGGGCAACCCGTTCACCGGGCCGGGTGCGAAGAACGCGCTGCCGCCGGCTCCACGCACGCCGATCCCGCCGGTCAAGCCGGCAGGGAGCGGCAGCGCGGCTCCCGGTGCGGGCAGCGGCGCTAAGCCGGCGAAGGCTCCGGCGCCAGGCGCGACACCGGCTGCGGCCCCGGTGAAGATGCAGACGGCTCCGAAGGCGCCGGCTGCGGCCCCGGCGAAGATGCCGGCCGCGGCCCCGGCGAAGATGCCGGCCGCGGCCCCACCGAAGGCGGCGGGCGCCGGCAGCGCGCACTGATTGCCCTTCCCGGACCCCGGGTTAGGCTATCGGAATACAAGCAACCTCTTCGCCGGTCCAAGGTTCGTATATTGCGGACGAACGTGAAATGGGCCCTGCAAACGCCTGGAGGATCGAGATGACTGCACCTTATCGCAACCTGCTCGTTGTCGTTGGCGCGTTCGGCTTGATCGGTGCAGGTGCCGCTTTGCGCGGCGGCGGCTCGAGCGCGTACGCCACGCCGGGGCTTCCGACTGATGGCTCGATCGCGGACGTCGCCGAGCGCGCGTTCGAGAGCGTCGTCGACGTCTCGATCACGATGCCCCAGACGTTCGAGACCAGCTTCGATCCGTTCATGGGCGGTCAGGACGAGGCGCCGATGCACGAACGCGCCGAAGGCTCGGGCGTGATCATCACCGCGTCGGGGCGGATCCTCACGAACGCCCACGTCGTCAACAACGCGCAGACCATCACGGTCACGCTCAACGACGGCACGAAGCTCGACGCCAAGGTCATCGGCAAAGATAGCCACGCCGATCTCGCGGTCCTCCAGCTCCAGGGCAATGTTCCGGTGCTCAAGCCGCTGCCGTTCGGCGACTCGTCGACGATGCGGCTCGGCGACATCGTGCTCGCGGTCGGCAATGGCCTCGGGGTCGGCAAATCGGTGTCGATGGGCATCATCTCGGCCAAGGGCCGGAACAACGTGCACATCGAGGACTACGAGAACTTCCTGCAGACCGATGCCGCGATCAACCAGGGCAACTCGGGTGGCGCGCTGGTCAACCTCAAGGGCGAGCTGATCGGCGTCAACACCGCGATCGCGTCGAAGAGCGGTGGCGCGAGCGGCATCGGCTTCGCGATCCCCTCGAACATGGCGCGGCCGATCATGGAGGCGCTGATCAAGGACGGCAAGGTGACGCGCGGCTATCTCGGCGTCAACGTCATCACCGTGACGCCGGAGCTCGCGCGCGAAGCGAAGCTCGGCACGACCGTGGGTGTGGCGGTCGCCGCCGTGCAGCCGCGGGGTCCGGGCCAGCTCGCCGGTCTCGAACAGGGCGACGTCATCACGTCGATCGCGGGCATCGAGACCAAGGAGGGCAGCGTGCTGCGCGACACCGTCGCGAAGCAGAAGCCGGGGACCACGGTCGACGTCGCGCTGATCCATCAGAATGGCGCCAAACAGACGATCAAAGTGCGGCTCGGCATCCTGCCGGACGAGACCTCGGCGGAGCAGCTGCAAAGGCAGCAGCAAGAGCAAATGCAGCAGCAGATGCAGCAGCACATGCAGCACCGGGTGTTGCCGAACGGTGTCCAGCAGTGGCAGTGGCAATCACCGTAGTTCGCGTTCGGCGCCAGCTGCGTTACAGTCGTAGGGGTTGAGGAGGCTGGTTTCGGCGCTGCTTGTCGTGTCTGCGTGCACCTCGCCGCGGACGAGTCGCGTGGTCCAGCCGCTGACCGCCGACGTCAAGCTCGCGCGCTACACGACGATCCGCGACGACGCGGCGGTGATGGGCGTACACAACGCGGCGCTGCTCGCGGGGATCGCGATCAGCGAGACTGGCCTGGCGCATTGCTACTCCGAATCGGCGAGCTCGTGCCCGGGCCCGGCGTCGCCGTCCTGCAGCGGCGATCCGGTGATCGCCGGAGGCGCCGACGGGCCGTGCGCGGACATGCAAGGCGGCCTCGGCATGTTCCAGTTCGACGCCGGGACGTACGCCGACACGGTCCAGACCTACGGCACCGCGATCCTGACGCTCGACGGCAACACCGAACAAGCGGTGTGGTTCGTGATCGACAAGGTCGAGATGGACATCTCCGGGGTCACCGACTGGCTCGGCGCCGCGGCGTGGATGGACGGCGTGCCGCTGACCGCCGGCGATCCGGTGATGGAGCAATGGGCGAGCCTGCTCGCGTGTCGCTACAACGGATGCTGTTCGCAAACGCCGACGTGCATCACCCGCGGCGACAACTACCGCGACAACGCGATCGCCGCGTACAACGAGATGGGCGCGGCGTTCTGGGCGACCGCGAATCGCTGCGCCGCGGTGCCCGACGACGGCGTGATCGACGAGCGCAGCACGTGCTACCTCGCCGGCGGCGATCCTCGCTACTGGCGGCACGAGACGACCGGCTACGGCGGCACGCTCGACTGGACCCTGACGACCGACGACGCCGCGCCCTCGAACTTCGCCGAATGGATCATCAAAGGCTCCGGTCGCTACCACCTCGAGGTCAACCTCGACGGCGGGACGTTCGGCCAGTCGAAGTCGGCGAGCTACGTCGTCCACCACGGCGGCATCGACGACGTGATCGTCATCGATCAATCGGCGAGCACGGGGTGGACCGCGCTCGGCGACTTCGCGTTCACCGGCAGCGGCGACGAGCACGTGCTGCTCGGCGACGACACCGGCGAGGCCGGCTCGACCAACACGAAGCTGATGTTCGATGCGTTGCGCGCGACCGCGCTCGATTCCGGGGGCTCGGACGCGGGTCCTGGCTCGGGCGGCAAGGGCAACGGCTGTGGTTGCGGCGCGGCGGGCGGCGGTGGAGGGCTCGGGGGCGGCGTCGCGTTCGGCATCGTGATCGCCGGCTTGCGCCGCCGGCGTCAGACCCGCGGTTGAAGCTGGTCGTATGAGTCCCGATCCGATGTTGCTCGCGGTCGCGATCGCCGCGGCGATCGTCGCGCTCGTGATCGCGCGCTGGCTGCGCGGCGTGCGCGGTTCGTGGCGAGCCAAGCGCCGGGCCAAGCGCGCGCTCGCCGGCGAGGATCGCGCGGCGGAGATGCTCGCCCGCGCCGGGTTTCGCGTCGTCGCGCGCCAGGCGCGGATCGCGTGGGTCCCGACGGTCGACGGCGAGCCGGTCGCGATGGAGCTGTGCGCGGACTATCTCGTCGAGCACGGCGACGAGCGCCTCGTCGCCGAGGTCAAGACCGGGGCCGCGGCACCGAGCGTCGAGACCGCCGCGACCCGGCGCCAGCTGCTCGAATATCGCGTCGCGTTCGCCGTCGACGGCGTACTGCTCGTGTGTCCCGAGCGCGGCACGATCCATCGGATCGAGTTCCCGGGCCTGCCATAAAACTTGCCCGCGTCGCGCCGGCCACCGAGGCTGGGACGGTGAGCTATCTGCACTGCCCGACGTGCAAGCGCGCCTACAACCTGGCCGCGAGCCCCGCGTGCCCGAGCTGCGGCGCCGCCGCCGGCACGCCCGAGGATCCGACCGACGACATCGTCTCGGCCGCCGAACAACTGGCGCGTGCGCTCGCCCGCGCGAGTGACGACCAACGCGACGCCGCGGCCGCGCGCCTCGACCGCCGGCGCGACGCGCTGCCGCCCGGTGCCCCGAGCTCGATCGATCAATCGGACGGGCCCCGGTACGAGGAGCCCGCGGTGTGGCGGTCGGTCCGCTCGCTCGTCGCGCCGCTGCCGAGGCCGGCGCTGATCGCGCCGCCCGCGCTGATCGCACAAGCGGCGACCGCCGTGCTCGCGCGGATCGCTCCGTTCATCCGCACGGCTCGGCGCGTGCGCGCTCGCTTGATCGCGTTCGCGGCGTAGCGACCCGCGCTCATCGGTCGTTGCGCTGCGGGCAAGAACGACGCGCTGTTTCGCCGCGTGGCCGCGGTCGCGCCGCCGCTGCACCTCGACTAGCGTGGCTCGAGTGCCGCTAGATCGTTTGCGGTGAGCGGCGGTCCGCTGAGCTTCGGCATCGAGCGAGCGCCAACAAGGATCGCGATGCCGAGCACGGCGCAATAGATGACCGCGCTCCCGTGGACCGCGAGCGCGTATGCCACACGCCCGCCGCGCCCACCGACGATCAGAGCATCTGTAAGCGGAATGACCGCGCTGGTCAGGACGAACAGACCGACTGCGCGGCGCTGTCGCGTCAACAGCAGCACGCACAGGATGATCGCGAGGCCTAGGTCACGTCCCCCTTTCACATAGACCCAAGGGACATCGACGTTCGACGATAACGGCGCTCCATAACCGCTCGCTGCGGCTACGGGCGCGGTCAGCGCGAACAAGGACAGGAATAGCAAGAACGCTACCAGCACTGCGGTCCCCACGGCGGTGGGCGACCAAAGTCTCCACGAGGTCATCATGGTTCGACGACATGCAGATCGAAGACCATAGTCGTCCATGACCACAACAAGTCTCGTCGGAGTCGAGCTCGAGACCGGCGGCGTGCTCCTTAAATTCACGGCGACCTCGGTCGAAACCAATGGCGCAGCTCATATCCAGGAGGCGCGCTATCCGCCGCACTCGAGCCCACCGCCGTTACATCGCCATCCTTCGCAAGACGAGCGCTTCATCGTGGTCGAAGGCGCGTTGAAGTTCCACCTCGGCGACGAAGACCGGATCATCGCGGCGGGCGATACGATCGACGTCGCCAGAGGCGTGTTCCACTGCGCATACAACCCACTCGACGCCCAGGCGCTCGCGATCTGGGAGACGCGACCCGCGCTGCGCACCGCCGAGTTCTTCGTCGCGATGGATAGAGCGACGCGCGGTCGTGGTCGTACTCGCCCTCGGCTGACCGATGCCGCGGCGATCCTGTCCGAGTATCGCGCCGAGTTCGAGCTCTCGAAGCCGTCGCGCGTCGTGCAGCGGATCATGTTCACGTGTCTCGCGCCGTTCGGCCGCCACGCGCTCCACATCGGCTGACCGCCGCCGACCCTGCGCTCGAGCAGCCGCGATAAACGCCTACGTCTCCGACGTCCGGTGCTGGATTCGTCTACGCTCGACCGCACGCCCATGACCGGAGACGACATCGCCGTGCTGCTGGGTTTCCTCGCGGCCTCCATTGCACTGGCCGGCTTCGCTGGGATCGTCACCTCCATCGACCGCAGCGCAGCGGTGGCCTCCAGCGAGGTCATCTCGTTTCGGGTGCGCAACCTCGTCACGTCCGCCGTAATGTCGGTGTTGCTGTCGCTGCTGCCGATCGTGCTCGGGGCGCTGGAGCTCTTTCAGTCGAGCCTGTGGCGGCGATGTTGCGTCGTCTCGGCCGTCGCGATCGGCGCGCTCCTGGTGTCGCTCGTGTCGGCGCGGATCCGCTTGAAGAACGGCAAGGACGCCGGGCTATCGCGCTCGCTGTTTGCGACGAACATCACGGTCGGTGCGCTCGCGTTCGGCGTGCTGATCGCCGGCGCCTCCGGATCCGTTGCCGGCCGCGGTGGCTACTTCACCGGCCTGTTCTTCCTGCTGTACCTGATGTGCACGCTGTTCTACCGCATGGTCGCGATGGCCGACGCCGCCGCGAGCCGCGCGGCCAAAAAGCCATGACGATCGCGTCCTCGGAGCGCCGACGCCGTGCCTAGCCGAAATTCTTGTTCGCGAAGCTCCAGTTCACGAGCTTCCAGAACTCCTCGATGTACTTCGGCCGCGCGTTGCGGAAGTCGATGTAATACGCGTGCTCCCAGACGTCGATCGTCAAGACACAGGTCTTGCCCGATGCGAACGGCGTCTCGGCGTTCGCCGTGGTCTCGATCGCGAGCGAGCCGTCGCCGCCCTTGACGAGCCAGGCCCAGCCCGAGCCGAACTGCGCCGCCGCGGCGTCGCTGAACTTCTTCTTGAAGTCGGCGAAGTTGCCGAACGACTTGTCGATCGCGGCCTTGATGTGGCCGGTCGGTTCGCCGCCGGCCTTCGGCGCGAGCGAGTGCCAGTAGAACGTGTGGTTCCACACCTGCGCCGCGTTGTTGAAGATCTTCTTCTCGCTCGCCTGACCGTTCGTCGCCTTGACGATGTCCTCGAGCGACATCTTCTCGTACTTCGTGCCGGGGACGAGGGTGTTCAGGTTGTTGACGTAGGCTTGGTGATGCTTGCCGTAGTGGTAGTCGATCGTCTCCGGCGAGATCGTGGGAGACAACGCGTCCTTCGCGTACGGGAGCTCGGGCAGGGTGAAAGCCATGGTGGGATCCTTTCTTTGTTGCTGCGGTTGTACCGTCGCCGGGCTGCGCCGACGAGCCGGGAGCGGCGTAAAGTAGGGCGTGCTAGGCCCCCTGGATCACGTCGGCGCTGCGCTCGGCTACTTGGCGACCGCCCGCCGCCAACATGCGAGCGACTTGCTAACCGCCGAGCAGCTCGCGTGGCACGCCGCGCTGCCGGCCGGGCTGACGCTCGAGTGGATCGGCACCGCGGGGTTTCGGCTCGAATACCAGGGCGTCGTCGTGTGGATCGACCCGTACGTGACGCGCCTGGCGCTCGGCGACCTCGTGCGCCGGCGCGTCGTGCCGGCGTCGAGCAGCACGGTCGACCGCTGGATCGATCGCGCCGATGCCGTGCTCGTCGGCCACACGCACTTCGACCACGCGCTCGACGTGCCGGCGATCGCGCGCAAGTTCGGCTGCCCGGTCTACGGCTCGCGCTCGCTCGAGCACTTGATGAGCCTGCATGGCTTGGCCGAGCGCGCGGTCGCGGTCGATCCGCATCGCGATTACGAGGTCGGGCCGTTTCGGTTTCACTTCGTGCCGAGCGTCCATTCGAAGCTGCAGCTCGGCTTGGGCATCCCGTATTCCGGCGAGCTGACGTGCGATCATGTCGACGAGCTCAACCCGCAGGCGTATCGCTGCGGCCAGGTCTGGGGCCTGCACGTCGCGGTCGCGGGCGTGACGTTCTACCACCAGGGCTCTGCCGACCTGCTCGAGGACGAGATTCGCGATCGCGGCATCGACTACTTCTTGTGCGGCATCTCGGGCCGGCGGTTCACTCACGACTACGTCGAACGGATCGTGCGCGCGCTCGAGCCGCGCGCGATCGTGCCCACCCACTACGACGATTTCTTTCGCCCGCTCGGCGACGCGCCGAGGTTCTCGTTCAACGTCAACCTGACCGGGTTCTGCGACGACGTCCACCGCGCCTCGCGCGAGCCGCAGATCCACGTGATGAGCATCGGGGCGAGATGAGCGAGCTCGAGCGCTGAGCGCTAGCCGACACCGAGCCAGTCGGTGAGCGCCGCGGCGCGGTCGTCGGGAAAATCGACGCCGACTGCGCAGCTCGCCTCGGCCGGGCCGTGCCAGTCCGAGCCGCCGGTGCAGACCAGGCCGAGCTCGTCGGCGATCGCGGACCAGTGCGCTCGCTCGCGCGCGTCGTAGTTGCCGTAGAACGCCTCGACCCCGTCGAGCCCGTCGCCGCGATACTTGCGCAGCAACGCCTCGCCTCGGCGGTCGTAGAGATGCGGGTGTGCGAGCGATAATGCGGCTCCGGCGGCGTGGCCGAGCGCGAGCGCGTCGGGGAGCGACAAGGCGCGATGCGGAACGTCGACCGGCCCGCCGTCGTACAGGTGGCGAGCGAACGCATCTTTTAGCGAGCTCGCCGCGCCCGCGGCGACCATCGCCTTGGCGAGATCCGGCCGGCCCACCGCGCGAGTTGCGGCGACCGCGAGCAGCGGCTCGACCTCGATCCGGATGCCGCGTTGCTCGAGCTTGGCGGCCATCACTCGGAGGCGGTTGCGCCGCGCTTCGAGCAGCTCGCCGAGCCGCGCCTCGAGCGCCCCCCAGTCGCCGCCGCGATCGTACGCGAGCACGTGGATCGTACGTCGGGTTTCGGGATCGTCACACGACAGCTCCACGGCACGCAGCGTGGGGCCGCCGGCTCGCGCGGCCAACGTCGAGCCGGCGCACGTGTCGTGATCGGTCAGGGCGAAGACTGCCACCCCGCGCGCATCGGCCCGGCCGGCGACCGCAGCCGGCGGTTCGCTACCGTCCGAGCAGGTCGAGTGGCAATGCAGCTCGAATCGCACGTCGCACCCTATCGCGATCGAGTTCCATGCGACAGTCCGGCCACATCGGCGTCCGAGGCCCATCCATGAATCCAAGAACGATCGTCCTGCTCGCGATTGTGTTGTTCAGCTCTGCGGTTGCTGCCGCGGATCCCGTCGATGAGCCCAAGGCCTGGATCGGCTTCCAGGCCGAGATCGATCCGCTCGGTACGATCAACTACTCTGGAACGCTGCTCGGGATCTCTGACGATCAGAGCTTCGGGACGCAGTTCGCGTACGGACTCGGTCTCGACTTCGAGTACCAGGTGATGCCGCTGCTCGCGATCGGGTTCGCGCCGCGCGTCGTGTTCAACGTGATCGAGAACGGTGGGGGCGAAGACGCCAAGCAGCTACTCGACCTCCGACTCCGCGCCGCATTCGGCAAGGAGGTCATTCCGAAGCTGCGGGTTTACGGCATCGGCACGATGGGTTGGGGCACGACGCTCGGCGGCGGGCAGGACTACTTTGGCAACTCGACGACGTTCGACGGCTTCACGATCGGGTTCGGCGGCGGCGCGAGCTACGCGATCTCGCCGAAGCTGCGGCTGTTCAGCGAGCTGACCTACGAGTTCGGGTTCGAGAATCACAACAGCGACAACGTCGACCTCGGCGAGCACATCCAGTTCCTCGATCTCGCGTTCGGCATCGCCGCCGGCCTCGGCGGCTGACGTGGTGCTCGCCGCGCGTGCCCGTCGCTGGCTCGCGGGCAGCGATCGCACCGACCGCGGCGGCTTGCCGATCCACGAGCTGCTCGCGCCGCTACCGCTCGTCGCGATCGCGGTGCTCGTGCTCAATGATCGCGTGCTCAAGGGTTCGGCCGCGCCCGGCTGGTTGACCGGCAAGCTCAGCGACGTCGTCGGGCTGTTCGCGTTTCCGCTGATCGTGACCGCGGCCGTCGATCTCGCGCTCTATCTCGCCGCCAAGGTCGGCGCGCCAGTCGACTTCACGTTGCGGCGGTGGAAGCTCGGTGCGGCGTGCGTCGCGACTGCCTGCGTGTTCACCGCGATGAAGCTGTGGCCCGAGGCGGCGCGCGATGTCGCGCGCGCGTGGTCATCGATCGCCGGCGACAGCCACGTCGTCGCCGACCCGAGCGACCTCGTCGCGTTGGTCGCGCTCGCCGCCGCATGGGTCTACGGCCGCGCCGCGATCAGCCGCGGCTCGTATGGCCGACTCGAGCTCGCGGCGCGTCGCCATCGTGCGGGCGCGGCGGTCGTCGCGCCGTTTAGCGATGCCGCGGCGTGCGGGGCCGACCCGGCGATCGTGCGCGAGCTCGACACCGCGGTCGCGGCGTGGCTCGGTGGCGGGCCTGCGGCGCCGGTCGACGATGCGCTCGCGCGGTTACGGTGTATGGTCGATCCGTCATGGCCGACAGCTTGATCGCCGTTCGAGATCGCCGCGAGCAAGTGATCGCGCGGATCTCCGAGTGCTACGCGGCCGACGTGCTCGATGTCGACGAGCTCGAACGCCGAATCGATGCCGCTCATAACGCGAGCACGCTCGCCGACCTCGAGACGCTCGTCGCCGATCTCGCTGCGCCGACCTCGTCCACCGCGCTCGTGCCGGTCTCATCCAGCGCGCTCGCAGTCGACGATCCGAGCCGACCCGCGACCAAGAAGCTCAGCGTCATCATGAGCTCGGTCGAGCGCCGGGGTCGGTGGACCGTGCCGAAGGCGACGACGCTGCGCGTGTTCTGGGCCAGCGCCGAGCTCGATTTTCGCGATGCCTCGATCGGCCCGGGCGTCACGACGATCGACATCAGCGTGACGATGGGCAACCTCGAGATCATCGTGCCGCCGCAGCTCGCGGTCGACGTCGATGTGTCTTCGTTCATGGGCTCGGTCGAGGAGAAGCATCGCGTCCCACCCGATCCCGATCCGGCGCGCCCGATCCTGCGGATCACCGGTGCGGTGCGGCTCGGCAACCTGGAGATCGTCACCCGTCTGGCGGGCGAGACCGGGCGGGATGCGCACCGGCGCGAACGTCACGAGCGCCGCCAGCTGCGCAAAGCTCGTCGCAGAGAGCGCCGTGGGCTCCGAGCGGGGACTCCTTCGCTCCCGCCTGGACGTAGTGAGATGTAGGCGGCCTCGTGACCGGGCCAGAGTCGCGGTCACAGTGCAGCCTCTGCTAGACTTTCGTAACGGATGGGAATACCGGGCGCCCTGCCTCAGCAGCGCCTCGGTCGCTACGAGCTCCTCGCTCGGCTCGCGACCGGTGGGATGGGTGAGATCTTCCTGGCGCGTCTCGAAGGCGCGGCCGGGTTCGAGAAGCTCTACGTCGTAAAGCGGATCCTGCCGCACCTCGCGGACGACGCGCGCTTCCGTCAGATGCTGATCGCGGAAGCGCGGATCGCGGCGAAGATGTCGCACGCGAATATCTGTCAGGTCTACGAGCTCGGCGAGACCGACGGCCAGCTCTACATCGTGATGGAGTACCTCGAAGGCATCACGATGCTGCCGCTGCTCCGCAAGGCATCGAAGGAAGCGACGCCACTCGATTTCGGATTCGTCGCGCGGCCTGTTGCAGCAGACGTGCGACGCGCTCCACTACGCGCACGAGCTCAAGGATCGCGATGGCGAAGGCTTGGGCTCGTTCACCGCGACGTGTCGCCGTCGAACATCTTTCTGACCGAATCGGGCATCGTGAAGATCCTCGACTTCGGCATCGCGAAGGCGCGCGGCGCGTCGACGAACACGCAAGAAGGCACGGTCAAGGGCAAGTACGCGTACATGGCGCCCGAGCAGCTGCGCGGCGGGGCGATCGATCGCCGAGTCGACGTGTTCGCGCTCGGCGTCGTGATGTACGAGATGATCGCGCTGCGCCGGCTGTTCCAGCGCAAGACCGACTACCTGACGTTCCGCGCGGTGATGGAGCAGCCGATTCCGGATATTCGCCGGTATCGCGCCGACTGCCCGGATTCTTTGGCCGAGGCCTTGGCGCGCGCCCTCGATCGCGATCAGTCGCAGCGCTTCGAGAATGCGCGCCAGCTCGGCACGGCGATGCTCGACGCGTTCGGCACGGTCAAACGTCCGTGGGGCCAGGGCGAGATCAGCGACTTCGTGCGTGCGAATTTTGCCGATGACATCGGCAAGCGCAGCCAGCAAGTGCAGAGCGCGGTCCAGCGCACGAAGTCCGGCGCCGACGCGCGCGTGACGATGCCGTTGATCGCGCAGGCCGACGAGATCCAGCCAACCGAAGACACCGATGACGATGGGTTCCCATCGGTCGAGACCGACGTCGACAGCACGTTTTCGCGCGCGAGCCGGACGCCGTCGGGGACCGACTTCCAGGGCCAGACGCCGCCGCCGTTCTCTGGTGGAGCGGATTCGAGCCCGAGCAACTCCGGAATGATCCGACCGGTGCAGGGCACGCCGGTGCTCCAACCGGCGATGCACTCACAGCCGATCATGGTCGTGCCGCGGCGCAGCCTGGTGTGGCCGTTGCTCGCGGCCGCGATGGTGTTGATCGCGGGCGGCGCGCTGTTTCTGGTCTGGCACCAGATGCAGCAACAACCCCAGCCGATGGGACCCGTGATCATTCGTCAGGGCCCCGATCCGAGGCCGATCCAGCCGGACAACGCGACGAAGGACGGAAGTGGCAGCAGCGGCGTGAACCTGGCCGATGGCAGCGACGCGCTTCGCAGCGGCAGCGCGACGCCCGCGGTTCCGGACGACACGACACCGCATAACCCCCATCCGACGCCACAGCCCCCGCGCCACCCGAAGACGGTCAACGAGCTACTGCGGGCCGGGCTGTCCGGAACGACCGATTGCGTGACCGCGAACGGCGGCCCGACAGTCCTGCCGAACGGCACCGCGACGATCTCGATCGACGTGGCCAAGACCGGCGTTCCGAGGGGCGTCAAGCTGATCCCGCCGGCGCTCGACGCCGGGCCGCTCGGCGCCTGTGTCCGCAAGGTCTACATGGCGATCAAGTTTCCCGCTGGCAAGGAAGGCACGATCACGTTCGACGTGAACTTGAAGGCGCCGACCTAGGAGAGCTCGTCACTTCGCGAGGCTAACGCGCTCGACCGCGCTTGCCGGGACCCAGCCCAGCGCACCGCTCGCGATCCGGATCCTCGTCCACGACTCGCGGCTCTCGACCACGGTCACCTCGGCTCCGCGAGGCAACGGCTCGGTCAGCGCGGACGGAGCTCCATCGTTGTCGGCGACGCGCAACGCCACGCCATCCATCACGACCGCATCGTCGGCGTGATGATCCTCGACCACGATCGACACGAGCATCGCGATCCATACCGCTAGCGGCAGGACCGCGAGCCCGCGCAGCCCGCGGCGGCGTTTGACGGACCACGGCACGACGAGCAGTACCGCGATCGCGAAGGCGACGGCCCCGACGAGCCAGCGCCGCGAGCTAGGCCAGCGATGGAAGAAGAACAGCGTGTCGGCGGCCGAGCTGACGTGCGCGCGATGAAACACCCCCGGCACTTGCTCGCGCAGCCACGCGAGGTTCTGTTGCGCGCGGGCGTTGCCCGGATCGATCGCGAGGGCGCGCCGATACGCGAGGGTCGCGGTGGCGAGGTCGCCAGCGCCGAGCGCGGCGTTGCCCCAATCCGCCAGCAGCTCGGGACTGTCCGGTTGGTCAGCGGCGACCTGACCGAGCAGCGACGCGGCGCGAGCGAAGGCGGTCCGTCGCTCGCTCGCGGCGGTCTTGGTCATCGCGAGCTGATAGGCATCGCGCGCATCTTCGAGCGAATGATTTGCCGCCGGCGTCGCGCCCGCGACGCGCGCACTTCCGGCGAGCGCGACGACGATGCCGAGCACGGTCATCGATGACGGGGGCTTGCCCCCCGGCGGCAGGGTCGCCGAAGGGCGGCGCGGTTCGATCGACGGGAGCGCCGACTTCGCGGGTGGTTTGCGCCTCGCCGCGCTCGCCCACTTGCGGATCAGCGCCAACGCATCGCTTCGCAGCGCGTTCGAGATCGGCTGCGATCCGGCCGCGGGCGCGAAGCTCTCGGTCTCCAGCTTCGCGAGCAAGCCACCGTCGTCGAGAGGTTGTCCGGCGACGCGCGCGAAGTTGCGCAGCGCCGCGGCGAGCGGTCCGGCGGCGTCCCTCGCGGGTGCCTGCTCGGCGCGAGCGAGCTCGTCGTCGGCGCGCCGCTGCGCCGCCTTGATCTCGGCGATATCCTCCCGCCGACCGGCGGTGCGACGCCGCCACGACTGGCCGGCGAACAGCGCGAGCGGCAGGGCATAGAGCAGTCCGACGAGCAGCCACAGCGTGCCGCCGGCGATCGGGCGATCGCCGGTGCGGCCCGGTTCCGACAAGGCGAGATCGGCGTTGCCGAGCGACACGACAGTCTCGGCTGAGACCGTCTTCTTCGACGGCGCGGCGGACACGACCTGGTCGGCACCGATCACCGTGCCGCCCTTGACCGATAACGCGATCGGGTCGCTGTGGATCGTCTGGTACGTCGCCTTCTGCGGGTCGAAGTACGAGAACGCGAGCGCCGGAATCTCGCCGGTCGTGGCGGTCAGCTGCGCGGTGACCTTGAACGTCTTGGTCTTCGCGTCATCGGACAGCTCCCCGGTCGGCGCGTCTTGCGGCACGGCGAACTTGTCCTTCGGGAGCTCGTCCGGGCCATCGAGCCGGGGCAGCGCCAGCGTGTCGAGCCGCTGATCGCTCTTGACCGTGATCGCGAGCTCGACCGGTTCGCCCAGCGAGACGACCGAGCGGCTCGTCGTGACCGCGATCGAGAACTGTTGGCCGACCGCGCCCGCGAAGCTCGCGGGCTTATCGGTCTCGGGCAACGGCTTGGCTTCGAGCGTGTGCGCGACGTCCGCGGTGCGAAACAGCGCGGTCCCGAACTCGCCGAACGCGTCTTGCTGACCTGCGGGCAGGCTCGCGACGACGGTCGCCGGTGCGACCTCGATCTTGCCGACGCGGCGCGGTGCCGCATACAGCTCGAGCTGGAGCTGGTTGTACGCGACGCCGTCGAGCGTCGTGCGGTCGACCTTGTAGGGGACATCGAGCGTCTTGGTCCCGATCGTCAGCGACAGCGTGTGGTCGCCTTGCTGCGGCGGCGGCGTCGCGACCGTGAAGTCGTCGTCGCCGAGCGGCAGCGTGATCTCGGGCTTGCCTTGCGGGTCAGCACGGAACAGCCAGTGCACGACCAGCTTGATGTTCTCGCCGACGTAGACCGGACGGTCGGGCAGGCCCAGCGACAGCTTCATCGCGTCGGTGGTCGGCACGCTGCGCGCTTCGACGTTGCCGGCGGAGGCGGTCGCCTTCTTGCTGCCTTGCTCGACCGCGGTGGTCGGTACCTTGAGGTCGCCTTCCTTGGTCGGCACGACCGACCACTGCATGACCCAACGCACGTCCTTCCACAGCCGTTCCCTGCCGTTGATGCTCTCGAACCGCTGCGAGATCTTCGGGCGGACACCGAGTGCGGTCACGTTCGCACCGGTGATCGCCAGCGTCGGCTGCGCCGGCTCGGGCGACTCGTCGAACCCCTGGACGACGAGCGACAGCGTGAACGGGACGCCGACGTAGATATCGCGCTCCGCCTGGAATTGCGCCTGAGGCGGATCGTCGGCGAGCGCGGGTGCGGCCCCGAGCGCGAGCATCGCCGCGACGACGAGCACGTTGCGGCGAGTCATCACCAGTCCTGCTCCACCGGATCTTTGTTCTTGCTGTCGTTTTTCTCGGCGTTGTCGCGCTGTCGGCGCGCATCCTCGTCGTTCGCGCGCTGGCCGGCGCCGCTCTTCGATTGGTCCTGCTTATCGCCTTGCGCTTGTTGCTGCTTGTCCTGCTTCTTCTTGTTGTTCTTCGACGGCGGCTGCAGCAGCTTGAGCGCGGACTGGAGATGCTCGATCGCCTTGGCCTCGGCGTCGACCGCCGGCTTGAGGCTGACCGATTGGTTCGTCGCGGCTTGCGCTTTGCCGAGCCCGGTCTTCGCGTCGGCCATGCTGTTTTGCGCGAGCTGGACTTCATCGGCGGCGGCCGCGAGCGTCTTCGGATCCGGGCCTTGCTGTGCGTGCGGGCCGGGTGGTTGCGCGCCTGCTTTCTTGCCCGCGGCGTCGGCCTGCTTCGCGAGCACGTCGTGGATCGCCTTCGCCATCTGCGCGTGCTCGTCTTCGCTCGTGACCAGGCCGGGCAGCTTCGGCGCGCGCGTGAAGTCATCATCGCCGTTCGCGGTCGTCGTCTGATCGCGCGTCTCGCCCTGCTTGCGGATCAAGTCCTGGAGGTGCTCGATCAAGTTGAAGAACAGCTCGCGCAGCTCGTCGAGCTTGGCCTCGGCGGTCTTCGCCGGCGCGAGCGGATCGGTGTTCTTCGCGATCGCGGTCTGGAGCTCGGCGATCGCCTTCTCGGCGTCGGCGCGCAGCGGCTCGGCATCGGCGAGCTGTTGGCGGAGGCCGTCGAACTGCTTCTTGATGTCGTCCGGCGACGGTGACGGCGGCGGTGGGGCGCCCGAGCCTTGGGCAGCTTGCGCCGGTGCGACGGCTTTCTGCTCCGCCTGCTTCTGCTCGGCGTCGATCTTGGCGGCCTGTTCGGCGAGCAGCGTCTTGATCTTCGGTAGCCGCGCGAGGTTGCGCGCGAGGTCCTGCTTCGCCTGCTCCGCTCGCTCCTTCGGCTCGAGCTGCGTGGCCCCTGGCGTGACGAGGGCGGTCAGGTCCTTTTGCGTGTTCGCAGCGAGCTCGATCGTCTGCTTGAGGTCGGCGAACTCTTCGACTGCCTCGCCGATCGCGATGACCGAGTCGCGCTCGGTCTCGCCGGCGTCATCGAGCTTGCCGTCGGCGAGTTGATGCTGGGCGCGCTCCATCGCGGCGCTGGCCTCGGTGACGAACGGCGCGGCTCGGGTGTAGCGCTCGAGCTCCTTCGCTTGGTCCTCGGACATCTTCGGCGGCTCGCCATTAGCGCCCGGCTTGTCGGCGTGGTCGGTGATCGCGGACAGCCGCGCGCGGACCTCGTCGATGCGATCGCGCAGGCCGGTCTGGCGCTCCGCGAGCGCAGCGGGTTGCATCCAGACCGGGATCACCGGCTTGCGATCGCTGTTCGCGAGCAGCTTCGGCGCGGTTGCCTCGGCGACCGCGCGGGTCTCGCGGATCAAGTCGACCTCTTCGCTGCCCACCGCTTGCAAGATCGGGATCGGCTCGAGCAGCTGCTCTCTCGCTCGCTTGAGCGCGATCATCGCCGCTTCGCTGCGAGCGAGCCCATCGTCGGCGGCGAGATCCTGCAGCTTGCGGCGCGCCTCGGCGATCCGCGAGCGCCCCTGGGTCAGGTAGACGTCGAGGTTCTTGAGCTGGACGAGTCGGACCTTCTCTTTGTCGTCGCGCTTGTCCTCGGGCTTCTTGCCGATCTGGTCGACCTCGTCGTCCGCGAGATCACCGATCACGCCCGCTTCGGCGCCGATGCCGCGCTCCGCGTCGGCGAGCGCGACGAGCGCCTTCTGCTGCGCGGCAGGATCGGCGCCGCCGCTCTGCTTGACTTGGACCCACGCGGAGCGCGCTCCGTCGACCACGTCGCGCTGCTCCTCGATCACCGCGTCGAGTTGGCCCTCGAGCGTATGCTGATCGCGTGCGAGCTCGTCCTTCATCGCCTGCGCCCGCGTCCGAGCGATCGCGAGGTTCGCGATCGTATCTTGGTCGTCCTTGCGCTGGTGCGACGCGTCGGTGAACCACGACACCGCTTGCTCTTCGAGCTCGAGCGCTGCGGTCAGGTCGGCATCCTCGCCGGCTCGCGTCTTCGCGGCGTGAGCTGCGTACGTGCACCCGAGATCGTAGGCCGCGCGAAATCGAAGCTCGGGATCGACGCCGGCATTGCTCCTCGAGTCGAGGAATGCCTTTTCGGCACCTTCGAAGTCGCCTTTCGCGAGCAGCTCCGCTCCGTGGTTGTACGTGTCGCGCGCGGCGCGATGCTCCGACGGGGTGCAGCTCGTCGCGAACCACAGCGCGGCGATCAGCGCGCGCCTCACGATCGCCCCCATCCGTGACCACCGGCGCCGGCGCCGACCGCGAGCGCCGACAGCAACAAGAACAGCGATGCGAGGACGAGCCAGGGATAGCGCTCGACCGGGACCTGGCGGGTCGCGGCATCGGCGGCGGCATTGAGGATCGGCTGGACGTGGCTCTGCATGATCGAGTCGAGATCGACCGCCGAGGTACCGGCCGGAATGTACGCGCCCTCGGTCGTCAGCGCGATCTTGCGGAGCGTGTCGCCATCGAGCTTCGAGATCACCGGTGGGCCATCGGGCTTGTTGTTCTTCGTCAGGATCGACTTCGCCCCGGTGGTGGGATCGGTGATCTCGATCTTGCTGCCTTGCTCGCTGCCGAGCCCGACCGCGACGATCTTGACGCCGGCGTCGCGCGCCTTCTTCGCCGCGTCGAGCGAGTACTTGTCCTGATCGTCGCCGTCGGTGATCAGCACCATCAGCTTCGCGCCCTGGCCGCTCGGGAAACCGCGCAGCGCGGTCTTGATAGCCTCGCCGATCTTCGTGCCGCCCCTGCCCGCGCTCTTGGTATCGACGATCGACAACACGGTGTTGAAGAACGAATGATCCGGGGTGAGCGGGCACATCGGTGCGGCGCGGCCCGCGAACACGACGAGCCCGACGTTCTGACCTTTGAGGCGCTTCACCAGATCCGAGATCTCCGCCTTCGCGCGGGCGAGGCGGTTCGGCGAGGCGTCCTCGGCGAGCATCGAGCGCGAGACGTCGAGGACGAACATGACGTCGGCCGAGGCTTTCGCAGCGGTGACCGTCTCGGTCTCGCCGCGAGCCTGCGGCTGCATCAGCGCGCCGATCGCGGCGAGCATCGAGGCGAGCACGAGCCCGAGCTTGAGCGCGATCCGACCGGGGCTCGCTTGCGCGGTCAGCCGCCGCTGCATCACCGGCGACAGGAACGTCGACAACGCTCCGCGGGCACGAAGCTCGAGGACGCCGAGTCCGATCACGACCGCGAGTGCAGCCCAGACGAGGTGGACGCGCTGGACCTCTTCGAACCGCCAATCGAACGGATTCACGGCAGCCTCCGCAATACGGTGCCGCGCAGGCCGAATGCCGCTGTGATCAGGCCGAGCGCCGCGAGCACGAAGTACACGTAGTACTGCGCGTACCGGGTGAACCGCTCCTCCTCGAACGTGCTGCGCTCGAGCTTGTCGATCTGTTTGTAGATCTTCGCGAGGCTGTCGGCATCGGTCGCGCGGAAGTACTGGCCGCCGGTCTTGCTCGCGATCTTGCGCAACAAGGTCTCGTCGATCGAGACGCGGAAGTGACCGAGGGCTGGCCGGCCGTCGCCGCGGTCCATGCAGATCGGGGCGTCGCCGTTCGTGCCGGCGCCGATCGTATAGACCTTGACGCCGGCGGCGACCGCCTCGTCGATCGCCTTATCCTCGGCGATGTCGTGGACGTTCGATTCACCGTCGGTCAGCAACAGGACGACCTTGCTGCGCGCGGCTCGGAACGCCTTGAGCCGCTCGACCGCGAGCTCGAGGCCGGCGCCGATCGCGGTGCCATCGTCTTTCTGGTCCGCGAAGTCGAGGTGGCGCGCGGCGTTGATGAGGTTTCCGTGGTCGAGGGTCAGCGGGCTGCGCGTGTCGGCGTAGCGCGCGAACGCGACGAGGCCGATCGCGTCGTCCTCGCGGCCATCGAGGCCGTCGCCACCGAGCACGAACCGGGTCGAACACGCGCTTGACCGCGCCGAGTCGGGTCGGGTCCTCGGCGTTGGCGTCTTGGTCGCAACCGGCGCCTTGCTTGCCCGCGAGATCCTGCGCGCGCATCGAGCCCGAGACGTCGACCGCCATCATCACCGCGATGCCGTCGCGATGAACGCGCGAGCTCTTGTCGCCGGCGCGCGGCCCGGCGAACGCGATCGCGAGCGCGACGACCGCGAGGGCGAGCATCGCGTCGGGGACCCACGCGAGTCGAGTGCGCCAGGTCTTGCCGCCGAACGGCAACGCGCGCAGCGACGAGAACACGACACGGCCGGCGCTCGCGCGGGCCCACACGTACGCCGGAATCGCGAGGATCGCGGTCGTCAGGAACCACGGTTCGGCGAGCTCGAGGTTGCCCCACAGCCTCATGCCGCGGCCGCCTCGCGCATGCGCGTATCCTCGACGAACCCGCGCGCCGATTCGAGCGACGCCAGCGACTCCGAGCTCTCCGGCCGGTAGCCTGCGAACTTCACCTGATCGCAGCGCTCGAGGAACGCGGTGAGCATGCCGCGATGCTCGGAGGTGAGCTCGCCGGCGCGCGACATTTCTTGAAGAAATTCCTCGGTCGTCAGCTCGGGCGCGCGGATGTCGTAGCGGCGCTCGAGGTATGCGCGGACGATTCCCGAGAGATCGACGAACCATGCGTCGGCCTCCGCCTCGCCCGGAGCGCCGCGATCGCCGAGCGCGCGCAGCCTCGCGACCGCTTCGTCGTAGGCCGAGCGTTGCGCCGCGATCTTGCGCCGCGCACGCCATGCGCGGAACGCGAGCACCGAGCCCGAGCCGATGACCGCGGCGATGCTCGCGATGCCGATGACGAGCGTCCACGGCACGCCGCCGATATCGGGATCGAGCGCGCCGCTCGCTGCGTGCATCTCGGCGCTGGTCGCCGCCGGCGGCACCGGGGCGATATCGATCGGAATCTCCTCGGTCAGCAGCTCCTGAGGCTTCGGCACTTCCTTGCCAGAGCCGGGCGCGGCTCGGCCATCGGTCATCTCGAACCGAAACGGCGGGATGCGCTGCTTGCCGCTCGAGGATGCCTCGAGCGTGTAGGTCTGCTCGAACCGTTGACCGCCGTCGGGCAAGCGCTTCACGTCATGCGTCCAGTCCGGAACATCGAACCGCCCGAGCTCGCGAGCGCCGGTCTCTTGAAACGGCGGATCGATCGCGACACCCGCCGCGGCGTCGATCACGAGTCGCAGGTAGATCTCGTCGCCGAGTCGCGGCTTCGCCGGCCAGACCTTGATCGTCGCCTTGACCGGCCCGTTCTCGGTGACCTTGACGATCGCGTCTTTCGGCGGCTCGAGCGCGGACGCCGGCACTTGGTCGGGCGTCGAGCCGTGGCTGCACGCGGCAAGCGTGGCGACGACGAGCAGGCGCTTCATCGCCGCAGCCTCCTCTCGCGCTCGCGGAAGAAAGCGAGCAGCGGATCGACCATCGATTGCGACGCGTCGAACACGACGAGATCCATCCCGGTCGCGCGCAGCTGATCGCGCAACCGACTCGCCCGTTCGTCGGCGCCGCGCGCGAGCTCGGTGCGAAACGCCGGCGACCGAGTATCGACGAGCCGCGAGCTCCCGGTCTCGGCGTCCTCGAGCGTGACGAGCCCGGCGGGCGGCATCTCGGCCTCGCGCGGATCCGTGATCAGCGCGGCGACGACGTCGTGCTTGCGATTCGCATGGCGCAGCACCTGGAGGTAGCCGTCATCGAAGAAGTCGCTGATCAAGAACAGCACGGCGCGGCGAGGTAGGACCTGCCGGCACAGCTCGAGCGCCGCCGCGATCGACGTCGACCGCCTCGGCTCGCGCGTCACCTTCGCCTGGAGCTTTGCCCACCACGCGCGGATGGCGCGCGGCATCTCGAGCCAGCCACCGCGGGGGGACGGGCCGGCCGCGGCGCCCTGACCGCGAGCCAGCACCTCGCGCACGATGCGCAGTGCGTGCTTGCCGCCTTTGCGCGGCGGAATGTAGAGGTCGGCGGCGCCGTGGAACAGCAGCAGGCCGACCTTGTCGCCGTTCTCCACCGCGCTCATCGCGAGCAGCGCCGACAGCTCGGTCGCGGCTTCGAGCTTGCTGCGCCGGCCCGAGCCGAAATCCTGCGACGCCGAAACGTCGACGAGCAACATCACGGTCAGCTCGCGCTCCTCGACAAAGCGCTTGATGTGCGGCTCGCCGGTGCGCGCGGTGACATTCCAATCGATCGCGCGAATATCGTCGCCCGGTACGTACGGCCGGACCTCGTCGAACTCCATGCCGCGGCCCTTGAACACCGACAGGTACGCGCCCGCCATCACGTCGGACACTTGGCGTCCGGTCACGAACTGGATGCGCTTGACGGCCTGCGCGATCTCGGCGGGCAACATGGACGGGCTCAGGGAACGTAGTGGTTCTCGAACATTTGCTCGATCACGTGGTCTGCGGTCTTGCCCTGCGCCTCGGCTTCGTAGCTGAGCAAGATGCGATGGCGCAGCACGTCGTGCGCGATCGACTTCACGTCGTGCGGCGACATGTAATTGCGCCCGGCCAGCATCGCCTGCGCCTTCGCGACCTTGACGAGCGCGATCGAGGCGCGCACCGATGCGCCGTTGTCGATCAGCGGCGCGAGCTGAGGCATGCCGGCGGCCTTGGGATCGCGGGTCGCGGCGACGAGGTCCACGACATAGCGCTTGACCTTGTCGTCGACGAAGATCTGGCGCACGACGTCGCGCGCGGCGAGGATCTCGTCACAGGTCATCACCTTCGTCGCGGTTGGCTCGGCGGTCGAGCCGGCCATCCGATCCAGGATCTTGACCTCTTCGTCCTTGGTCGGATAGCCGACCTTGATCTTGAGCATGAACCGATCGAGCTGCGCTTCGGGCAGCGGATACGTGCCCTCCTGCTCGATCGGGTTCTGGGTCGCGAGCACGAGGAACGGCGCGGCGAGCTTGAGCGTCTGATCGCCGAGCGTCACCTGGTTCTCTTGCATCGCCTCGAGCAGCGCGGATTGCACCTTCGCGGGGGCGCGATTGATCTCGTCGGCGAGAATGAAGTTGCCGAACACCGGCCCCTTCTTGATCGAGTATGAACCCTCGCGCGGATTGTAGATCTGCGTCCCGATCACATCGCCGGGCAACATGTCGGGCGTGAACTGGATGCGCGAAAAAGTGCCGTCGAGCGCATCGGCGAGCGTGCGAATCGCGAGCGTCTTCGCGAGACCGGGCACGCCCTCGAGCAGCATGTGCCCGCCCGACAACAGCCCGAGCAGCAGGCGATGCAGCGAGCTCGTCTTGGCCGACCAGCACCTTGCCGACCTCGGCCTTCAGCGTTGCGAACCGGCCTTGAAACTTGGTGACGTCTTCGGTGAGTCGATCTGACATAGGTTTTTTGGGCGAGGCGAAGGAAACCGCCGCCTGCGCGCCCTGTCAACCACGACGCGCAGTCGTTCATTCCCGAGTGAACACCAGAGACTCCGCGCACTTACCTCGGGACGGAGTAACCTTTGACACCTTGCGGTCGCGGACGAGCTCGGTCCGGAAGGTGTCAAAGGTGACTCCGTCCCCGGTCAGGACTCGTATGACTTTGTCTCGACGCGCTTACGTTGCTTGACCGATCGAGTGCCGCGCGCGAGAGTGAACCTAAGGAATCGGAGATCAGGACGATGAGCTTCGGCATTACGCACACCACCCCGGCGACGGCATGTCTCGCCGTCGATCGCGGCGTGGCCCGCGGTGGCCGAGGCTCGATGCGCTGATCGAGACCGACCTCACCGTCGCGGGCCCCTTGTTGACCAGGGGGCCCTTGTTCGTTTCGGCGAAACGATACGGGGCTCGGGAGATCCTCGATGTCTGCGACTGCCTTACCCCTAGATTGGACCGATCGACCTGGCCGGACGCTGCTACGTCTAGCGTGGCCGATCACGGTCAGTACGTTGTCCTATTCGACGATGACGCTCGCGTCGACCGCGTTCGTCGCGCGGGTCGGGTCGGACGAGCTCGCGGGCGTCGGGCTCGGCGCGGTGATCGGTTTTGCGCTGATCTGTTTCGGCATCGGCGTGCTGCGCGGCGCCAAGACGCTCGTGTCGCAGGCGATCGGTGCGGGCCGGCGCGAGCAGATCCCTCAGCTGCTCGGCGCGGCGGTCGCGCTCGCGCTAGGGCTCGGTGCGCTCGCCGTGATCGTCGGCGAGTCCGTCGCGCCGCTCGTCGCGGCGTTGTCGGCATCGCGGCGCGCGGGACTGCTCGCCGCGCAGTATCTCGCGATTCGCTCGCTCGGCGCGCCGTTGGTGTTGCTCTACGCGGCGTTGCGCGAGGCGCGCTACGGCGAGGGCGATACGAAGCGGCCGATGCGCGCGTCGCTCGTCGCGAACGGCGTCAACATCGCGCTCGATGCGACGTTGATCCTCGGCTTGGGCTGGGGCGTCGCCGGCGCGGCGGTCGCGACGATCGTCGCGAACGCGACGGAGCTGTCGTTGCTCGCATGGCCGATGCGGCACCAGCTGCGCGCGATGCGTTGGGCGCGCACCGCGCTCGGTGCGGTGTGGGAGCAAGGCTTGCCCAACGGCCTGCAGTTCGTCATGGAGGTCGGTGCGTTCTTGATCCTGACGGTGATCGTCGCGCGCTCGTCTGCGGTCGACGGCGCGGCGCATCAGCTCGTGCTGCACCTGATCAACGTGTCGTTCTTGCCGGCGCATTCGCTCGCCGAAGCGGCGGCGGTGCTGGTCGGACAGGCGGTCGGGGCGAATCGCGACGCGTTGGTGCCGAAGATCGCGCGCAAGGCGCTCGCGATCGGCGTCGGCTACTCGGCGACCTGCCTGCTCGGCTTCGTGCTGCTCGGCGGCGTGATCACGCGCGCGATGGCCGCAGGAGATCCCGCGCTCGCGGCGCGCGCCGAGACCCTGCTCCACGTCGGGCTCGCGTTCTTGATCGCCGACGCGGCGAGCGTGATCGCGCGCGGCGTCTTGCGCGGCGCGAGCGACGTGAAGTACGCCGCGATCGTCGGGATCATCACGTCATGGGTGACGACACCTCCGCTCGCGTGGCTGCTCGGCGTCGAGGCCGGGCTCGGCGCGGTCGGCGGCTGGATCGGGCTCGCGGTCGAGATCATCATCGGAGCCGCCTTGTTCTGGCTGCGGGTGTGGCGGGGCGGTTGGCGCCCGGCCGCAGCCAAGGCGAGGCGGGCGATGGCTGGCATCGCGGTGTAGGTCGTGTGAGCTAGCCCACGTCTGGCGCCCCGGGCCGCTCGCGCGGTCATCGATGCGACCCGATCGGCGTGGGCGACCGCGGCGTCGGCGTTGATCACGGCGACCATCGCGGGCGACCTCGGCTTCCTCGGCCCCGCGATCGATGCCGACGGCCGCTCGAAACGGCGGCAATGTTCGTCGTCTTGGTTGGCGCCGATCGGCATCGCTCAGTCGAGCGGCCAGGGCAAGGTGCGCAGATCCGGCGCGATCGCGGCGAAGCCGGCGCGCAGGCGCGCGGCGGTAGGCCGTTTGCGCGGATCGCGCGACACCGCGGCGCGCAGCAGCTGCGCGAGCGAGCCGAGGTGAGGCTTGCGCTCGAGCCGCGCGAGGACGTCGGCGCCTGGCTGAGCCGCGAAGTGTTGATCGAGGACTTGTTGCAGGGTATCGCCGCGGAGCAGCACGCGGTTCGTGAGTACCTCGAAGGCGACGCACGCGGCGGAATAGACGTCGGCGGCGAACGGCTCGTGCTGGTCGCCGTCCTCGCTCCACACCTCGGCGGCACCGTAGTGAATGCTGCCGCAGCCGGCGCGTATCCGGCGACCGGCGAGCCCGAAGTCGACGAGCACCGCGTCGCCGTTGCCGGCGCGCAGCACGACGTTCGCGGGTTTGACGTCGAGGTGCGCGATCTGGACGTGGTGCATCGCATCGAGGCCGGCGAGCAAGCCGTCGACGATCGCGAGCGCGCGCGGCATCTCGAGCTGGTCCGCTTCGAGCGTGCGCTCGAGATTGGTACCGCGCACGAACTCCATGACGAGCACCGGCTTGGGTCGGGCGCTCGCATCGAACGTGATGAATCGCGCGAGGTTGCCGTGACGCGGGAGCGCGAGCAACGCCGAGGCCTCTTCGCGGAACAGCCGCTCGAACTCTTGCTCGGACAAGCTGCGCGCGGCTTCGCCCGCGTAGTCCGGAACCTTCAGCGCGACCTGCTCGCGATCGGCCCGCGCCCGATCATCGGCGCGCACCGCGAGCAAGACCGATCCGCCGGCGCCGCGCCCGATCGGCCGTACAACGTAGAAGCCGCCGAGCAAGCGCGACAATGGAACCCAGCCCGGCAGCATCGCGTCCGCGGCCGCGGTCGGCGCTGGATCGGCGTCGCCGAGGGGCCGGCGCGCGAGCGCGACCAAGACGCGCTCGGTCGCCGCGGCGAGCGCCGGAGGCAACGCCATGCGCGCGGCATCGACGGTCGCGGCGACGTGCTCGTCGAGCGAGTCATCTCCACGCGCCGCCGACTGCGCGAGGTCGCGCGCATGGGCTTCGAGCTCGTCGCTGCGATCGTCGGCCGCGAGTCCGAGGCGCTGGCGCGCGCCGAACACGCGGCGGGCGAGGGCGCCGAGCTCGAGCGCGACGCTCTCGACGACACCGGCCGCATCGCGCCGGCTGCTCGCGCAGATCCGAGCCAGCAGGTTGCCGAGTCGGGCGAGCGAGAGTCGGACCGATTCGACTCTCGGCGATTGCTCGGGCGGGAGAGCGTCGGCGAGCTCGCCGAGGCGTTCGACGACGGCGGACACCGCATCGCCATCGTCGGGATCGGCGGCGGCCCACGTCGCCTTCTCGAGGGCGGCGTGCGCGGCGAACACCGCCTCGACCTCGGGCACCATCGACGCCTCGCGGACGATCGCGAAGTCCTCGTCGGCAAAGCTCGTCGTCCACGCGAGCAACAGGTCGGTGACCTCGGCGTGACCGTCGCGCAGCAGGGCATCGCCGGCGCGAGTCATCGCCGCCCACACCGCGCGGCGTAGCGGCGAGCGATCTAGCTGCGCGCGCGCCATCAGTTGGCGAACCGCCGCGAGTCGAGCTCCGACATCGGCTTCGCCACTCGCTCGCATGCCGTCGAGCAGGCGGACCAGAGCGCGCAACCGCGCGATGCGCAGCCCGCCGTGGAGCACCGGTCCGGTCTCGGCTCGCGCTTCGCGGGCGAGCAACGCGGCCTCGATCGCCGCGAGGCCGCGCGCGAACTGAGCGCGCGCCGGATCGCCGTCGGGTGCGAGCGCGAGCACCGCCGGCAGGGCGTTGTCGGCGAGCAAGCCGCGATCGAGCTCCCGCAACAACCGCACCGAGTGGCGGCGATCGATCGGGTCGTCGTCGTTCGCGCGCTCGAGCCAATCGGCCGCGGCGACGACCTCTTCGACCGCGGCGCGAGCGTCGTGCAACGCGCGCGGAATATCGCCGGCATCGAGCGCCGCTCGCGCGGCAGCGATCGGCAGCGCGAGGCCTTCGGGCCGCGCGCCATCGCCGAGCTCGGCGTCGAGCGCATGGAGCAGCGCCCAGCGGCCGTCGTCATCGGTGGCCGCGACCGCGAGCTTGGCGCGCGTCCAGTCGTGCGCGGCCGCCGCAGCACGTGGCAACAGCGCCGCCGCCTCTTCGCGGCGCAGCTCGGCGAGCGCTTCGGCCGCATCGAGCGGCGCTCGCGAGACGAGCTCGGTCGCGAGGTCATCCGCGGCATCTGGCGACGTGATCGCCAAGCCGGCGAGGCCGAGGATCGCACCGCGCGCGACGCCGGGCTCGGTCGCGGCGCGTTCGACGAGGATCGGCGTCCACCGCGCCGCCGCGCCGCCGTGCTCGAGGGCCGCCGCCGCCGACGCGGAGGCGCGGCGCAGCTCGGTCGGGTTCGCGTTCGGCCGGAGCTCGCGATCGATGTCATCGGCGAGCTCGGAGTCGACGTGCGCGAGCAGGCCGCGCGCGATGCCGGCGAACCGCCAGATCAGCTGCTCGCGATCGCCGAGCAGCCGCGTCAACGCCGCGCGCACCCCCGCGCGCGCGAGCACCGCGACGCCGCCGCGATCGCCGCCGAGCTGGCGCCGCAGCGCCTCGCGCGCACCATGTGCCAAGATCCGCGCGGCGAGCCGCCGACCCGGCAACGATCCGGTCGCCGGCACTTCGACCCAACTGTGCGCGAGCGACGGCTGAGCGAGCAAGCCGATCGCGAGCTCGCCGGTCGCGCCGGGGGCAGTCAGCGGCGCGGACAACACGACCTCGGCGCGCGCTCGCAGCGCCGGATCGGTCGCGAGCAGCTTCGGCGACGACCGCGCGAGCGCGACGAGCAACCGCACGAACGTGTCGCGATCGGCGGTGCGCAGGCGCTGCAGCACGCGCCGGCCGAGCTCGCGTCGCTCTGGCCCGGCGGGCAACGCCTGAGCGAGCTCGAACAACGCGACCGCCGCGGCCGCGGGCGACAACCACTCGAGCTCGGCGAGCACGCCGTCACCGAGCGCGGTGCGGACGGCGACGAGGAGCTCGTCCGCGGCGATGCCTTCGAGCGGAGCCGGCTCGCGCTCGGCGATCTGCGCGAGCATGGCGAGCCCCGCGCGCGCGACCTTGCGGCGCTCCTCGACATCGGCGATCGCGTGCAGTCCTGCGAATGCCGCCAGGTAGGTGCGGCCGGTCCCCATCGGCGAATTTTATCGGGTTAGCCGCCCGAGGGCCGGTTTTGCCCCGAGATGGATCGATCAATCGGCTGTCCGGCGAAGCAAGGACGGCCGAATCTACATCGAGGGGCCCCCGGAACGGGGCGGTCCGACCGGCGTCAAGTCGGCGACGGTCAGCGTCTCCTTATAGAAGACCGCGCCATCCGCGCCGACGCCGGATACCGAGATGGTGTCGGGGCCGACGTCGAGCACCGCGAAGTTGTACTGGACGTTGCGATAGAGCACGCCCGGTGCGGTTGGCCCTGGCGTCCCGAGGCCACGCGCTAGCGGGCCGGCCTGGAACTCGCGGATGCCGTATTGATGTCGATGCGCCGCGAAGAAGTGCTGGTCGCCCGAGAGAAACAACAGGCCGGGGATTTGGGCGGTGGCGAGCGCATCGAACATCACCTGGCGCTCGGTCGTGAAGCTCGACCAGGCGTCGTTGCCGGTCGCGAAGTCGAGCGGGATGGTCGTGAACACGAGCTTGAACGTCGCCGTGCTCTGCGCGATCGCCGCGAGAAACCATTGCAGCTGGGTCGCACCGAGCATCGTCTTGTTCGCGTCGTCGGGCGCGGCGTCGGCGCTGCGAAACCGCCGCGTGTCGAGCAAGAAGCCTTCGACATGCGCACCCCACCGCCACGACCGGTAGCGAATTCCGGGCGGCGCGTCGCGCAGCGGGAAGAACTCGTCCCACACTTGCACCGCCGCGGCGTAGCGATCGGCCTCGGTCGCGACGAACTGTGCATCCCAGTTGTTGCGGAACTCGTGGTCGTCGTAGATCGAGCGCAAGCCGTGCAGCTTGAGCCAAGCGTGGACCTTCGGCGCGGCGCGCAGCTCGACATGGCGCTCGCGATAGGTCGCCACATCCATCGCCGGCGGGCCGTTGTCGGTGTACGGAAAGTCGCCGATCGTCACGAACAGCTCGGGCTCGTAGTCGGCGACATGCTCGAGCAGCGCGCTGTCGAACTCGGAGGACGGATCGAGGTCGGCCGAGAACGCGATGCGCACCGGGCGAGGCTCGGCGTCGATCGGCGCCGTGCGCACGGTGAACGGACCGGAGTGCGCGCCGTCGTCGAACACGACCGTGATGCTGTAGCTCGTGTCGGGCTCGAGCCCGGTGACGTCGACCGCGCCGTGGCCGCCGTCGTCGGACAGCGCGATCGCCACCGCGGTGACGTGATCGCCGCCGGTCGTCACCTGCGCGGTCGCGGTGCGCGCGCTCGCGGCCCAAGCAGCGACGATGATCGCGTCGGTCGTCGGCTCGAACATCGCGGCGGTGTGCGTGTCGTCGTCGCTCTCCGGCAGGTCGTTGTCGCCGCAACCCGCGCTGTGCAACGCGAGTCCCGCGGCACCGACGCCGACGAGCCGAAGGACGTCGCGACGAGACGGTGCAGGCGTGCGAGTCACCGCGTGAAAGGATAGGCGATCTCGCGTCGCGGCGGTATGACTTCGCGATGGAGCGACTCCAGTTAGCGGGGCTCGATGCCCGAGTGGTCGGGCCGGCCGACGCGAAGGTCACCGCCGTCTTGCTGCACGGTTTCGGCGCACCCGGCGACGATCTCGTGCCGCTGTCGCAATACCTCGACGCGCCGGCGCGTTACGTGTTTCCCGAAGCGCCGATCGCGCTCGGCGGCCCGTACGGTGGCGGCCGCGCATGGTTTCGGCTCGATCTCGACAAGATGGAGCGCGAGCTGCGCAGCGGCGCGCCACGCGATCGGCGGGCCGAGGTCCCCGACGGCCTGCACGAGGTCCGCGCTCGGGTCGCGCAGTTCATCACCGAGCTGCAAGCCGCGCTCGCGATCCCGAACGCCGCGCTCGTGCTCGGCGGGTTCTCGCAAGGCGCGATGATCGCCCTCGACGCGGCGCTGCATCGCGACGTCGCGCCCGCCGGGCTCGTGCTGATGTCCGGCACGATGCTCGCCGAAGCCGAATGGCAACCGCGGTTCGCAAAGCTCGCGGGCGTGCCGATCGAGCTGTCGCACGGCAAGCGCGATCCGCTGTTGCCGTTCGCGATCTCCGAGCTGCTGCGCGATCGCCTGATCGCCGCGGGCGCGATCGTCGACTGGCAGCCGTTCGACGGCGGCCACGAGATTCCGCCGCTGGTGCTCGCCGCCGCCGCCGAGCTGCTGACGAAGCTCGCCGGATAGCTCCTAATCAATTAGTCAGCAGCATGCCGCACAGCTGCGCGCCCGCATCCGGGCAGCACAGGTCGACGCCGGCGAACTGGCTCGTGTGAATGCATACATGGGCGCCCTTCGACGGGTAGTAGTACGCCCAGAAGAAGCACATCTCGTCGTTCGCCGACTCGCCGAAACTCACGGTGCCTGCCTCGGAGTTGAACCACGTGCATGTGAAGTCAAAGCCCGAGCCGGTCGGCACGGTGAACTCCGGGTTGAACGTCGCGGTCACCGGCTCGCTCCACAGGAACGGATCCGGCGCGTAGATCGGTGTCAGCGTCCCGGTCGCGCTCGGCGCGGTGTTGATCTGAACATCGGTGCCGAGGTGGTGCTCGTGACCGGTGATCGCGAAGAACTTCGCGGTGCTGAGATCGAGGCCTGCCTTGCTCGGCGTGAAGAATTCGTGCAGCGTCGTCATCACGTTCGGCGGCAGCGAGATGTCGGGCGAGCCGATGAACAAGATCGACGCCTCGTTGTTGATCGTCGCCGGGTCGGCGGCGTAGAAGTCCGCGGTCGCCATCAGCGAGATCGGCGTGTCGGTCGCGTTGATGTAATGGAGCTCGATCCGGATCATCTGGTTCGCGTTGAGCGTGTACGCGACGCCATCGGGCAGCGTCAGCTCGTCATCCTTTTTCTGCGTGATCATCAACGGGGCGACCATGCCGCTGGTGTTGAGCGCGCCGGTGAACGGCTGGCAGTCTTGCGGCACGGTCTGCTCGGTCGTGTCGAGGTCGTCCTTGTAGATGATCATGTGGTGCGAGCCGGTGCCGAGCACGTTGTGCAGCTGGTGCACTTTGATCTCGGTGGGGTTCGACAGCTTGAGGATCACGCACTGGGTGTCCTCGGTATCCGCGGGCACCGTGATCGGGCCCCATTGCAGCGAGTAGTCGGTGCCTTGCAACGGGGGAACATCCGCGGTCCCGCCGCCGTCGGGCTGGCCCTGCCCACCGCCACCGCCGCCGCCGATGTTCTTGCCGCAAGCGGCAAGACCGAGGAACGAAATCGCGAGAGCGAGATGGCGCATGCGAACCCCCTTAAGCGGGCGCAGTATTGCCCGACACCTTCTCGCTTGGATAGGCCCTTGTTGACTCGCGTTTAATGTAGCGAATTCACGGAGAAATCCTCGTAATCTTGTAGCCTTTGGCGGCCAGCAGGTCGAGCACGCTGCGCTTTCCGAGCAGGTGCATCGCACCGACCGCGACGAAGCCACCGCCATCGGCGTGGAGCTGCTCGAGCTCCGGGATCCACGATGCATTGCGATCGTAGAGCATCTCGTTCATCTCCTGATCGTACTCGGCGTCGGTGTGGCCGTGGCGCTTCGCATCGGCGCGCTCTTCGTCTGTGAGCTCCGTCGTCTTCGCGTCGTCGCCGGCGAGATACGCATCGATCAGCTCGTGCTGGCGCGCCGCGGAGGTGTCGAGGTCGTCGATCATGTCCTTGAGCGCGCGCGCGTCCATCCACTTCTCGAGCAGCTTCTCCTGCTTGGCGGCCGGCTCGAGGTAGACGATCTGCTCGTGGTTGTTGATCGCGCGGCCGAGCAGCACCGAGTCCATCGCACCGGTTTTCGGTATGTCTTTCATCGACAACATCGTCGCGGCGACCATCGGCTTCATCCGATCGACCCGGCTCGCGACCGGCGCCGTGAGCGCGCCCTCGAGCTTGTGCCAGTAGTCGTCGCCGATCTCCTGGTGCACGGTCTCGCCGGCCGGTAGCTTGAGGTCGCCGAGCGCCGAGTCGTTGATGTCGGTCTCCATCGCGAACGCGCGCGCGGCGTCGAGCTTGTCCCAGACGATCTGGGGAAGCTGCGCTTCGGCGTCGATGCCGACGTGCATCGTGCCGAGCATGTACGTCGTCTTGCCGTCCTTCTCGACCGACCAGAAGAACGGATGCGGCAGCGGGTGCTTGACCACCGGCTTGACGGCCCACGGATCGGCGGAGCTCACCGTCTTGCCTTGGTCGGCCGGCGCGGTCGCCCGATCTGACTTCTGACAGGCGGCGGCGGCCAGGATCGCGATGAGGTAGGCGAACATGCGACGCGTCATGGGCGGACCTTTACCATGCAAATCGTAGCCTCGCTCACAGAACCTCGGGCGCGCCCGGGCGACACTATCGAGACATGCGGCATCGGCTCGTGATCGGTCTACTGCTCGGAGCGCTCGGCGCCAGCGCGGCCGCGGCACCCAGGATCGCGACGCCGACAGCCGAGCCGGCGACTTTCATGATCCGCGATCGGCTCGCTGCGGATCCCGATGCACTATGGCCGAGGTTGCCGCAGGACCACGAGCTGTCGATGGACGATCGCATGGTCGATAACTTCAGCGACTGGACCAATCGCGTGATGGGCGCTCATCTGGACAAGATGTCGCACGACCTGGTCGCGCTGCACGTCGACATGCGAGCCGGTCGCGCGCGGCTGCGCTTCGGCATGGGCGACGGCCGGTTCCTCAAGTTCAAGTTCGATAGCGATTGGCACTTCGTCGACGGCAAAGCGCGGATGATCGCGAAGCTCGACCTCGGCGTGTCCGGCCACATGTTGCACGTCGACGTCCCAGCCGTCGACGTGTCGACCGACTCGTATCGCGGTCAGGATCTCGTCCAGGTCAACGTGCCGTTGCTCCAGCGGACCTGGTAAGCCACCGCCCCGGCAAAGGGGTATAAGCGGCGGATGAGATCGGTCGCTGCCGCGCTGCTCGCGGTCGCCGCATGCCAGTCCGCGCCGCTTGCACCGGTCGCGCGGAACGCGCCACTCGCGCCGGCCGAGCTCGGGCCGGTCACGATCTCGATCATCGGCACCAACGACGTCCACGGCGCGATCACGCGGCTCCCGTTGTTCGCCGGCTACGTCGCGAACGTCCGTACCGCGCGCAAAGCTGATGGCGGCGGCGTCTTGCTGATCGACGCGGGCGACATCTTTCAAGGCACGTTCGAGTCGAACCTCGGCGAGGGCGTCGACATGATCCGCGCGTACAACGCGCTCGGCTACACCGCCGCGACGATCGGCAATCACGAGTTCGACTACGGGCCGGTCGGCCCGGCGACGCGACCGGGTCCGGGCGACGACCCGCAGGGCGCGCTCAAGGCCCGGATCAGCGAAGCGACGTTTCCATTCGTCGATTCGAATCTCGTCGACGTCTCGGGCAAGCTGCCGCACTGGGCGAACCTGAGCGCGGGCACGATCGTCACGGTCGCCGGTCATCGCATCGGCATCGTCGGGGCGACGACCGAGTCGACGCCGCATAGCACGATGCCGTCGAACTTCGCCGGCCTCGCGATCGCGAAGCCCGAGGCGATCGCGGTCGCTGCGAAGGACTTGCGCGCGCATGGCGCCGAGCTCGTGATCCTCGCCGCGCACCTCGGTAGCGAGTGCTCGAGGTTCGACGATCCGCGCGACAGCTCGTCGTGTGACCGCAAGCAGGAGATCTTCGAGGTGTTGCCCGCGGTGCATGGCGTCGTCGACGCGATCGTCGCCGGTCACACGCACGCTGGCATCGCGCACGAGCTCGACGGGATCCCCACGATCGAGTCGTTCTCGTCGGCGGTCGCGTTCGGTCGGATCGACCTGCATGTCGCGGCCGACGGCCACATCCTCGACTCGAAGATCTTTCCACCGCAGCGCATGTGCCCGCTGGCCCCGGGCGCGAGCGACGAGAAGACGCCGCCGGTCGACTGCAAACCGGACGACTATGAAGGTGCGCCGGTCGTGCGCGACCCGAAGATCCAAGCCGTCGTCGACGGCGCCCTGGCGCGCGCCGGCACGGCGCGGACCGAGAAGCTCGGCATCACGCTGACCGCGCCGATCACGAAGCTGTATCGAGCCGAATCGATCGAGGGCGACTGGTTCACCGACTTGATGCGCGCCGCGCAACCGACGGCCCAGCTCGCGTTGACCAACGGCGGCGGGTTGCGCGCGGATGTGCCGGCGGGCGAGGTCACGTATGGCCAGGTGTTCGAGGCGATGCCGTTCGATAATCGGTTCACGCTCGTCGACGTCACCGGCGCGCAGTTGCACGAGCTCGTAACCTCGAACCTCGAGAACCACGCCGGGCTGATGTCGTGGTCGGGCTTGACCGTGAAGGCGCGCTGCGCCGGTGGCAAGCTCGATGTCGCGATCACGGTCGGCGGCAAGCCGCTGGTAAACACGAAGCGGTACACGGTCGCGACGACCGATTTTCTCGCGACCGGCGGCGATGGCGCGCTCGCGGCGCTGAAGCTACCGGCCGATGCGTTTCATCCAACCGACGTGATCGTTCGCGAAGCGATCGTCGAGCTGCTGCGCCATCGCAAGGGCGTGGAAGCGACGATCGATCCGAAGCGGATCTTCGACGGCGTACACGGCCGGCTCGAGTTCCCGGGGGCGCGCCCGGTGACGTGCGGAGGGTCGCCGTGACCTGGTCGCCGACGAGCTGGAAGACACGCGCGGCATCGCAACAGGTCGAGTACGCCGATCCGGTCGCGCTCGATCGCGTCGTCGAACAGATCGGCCGGCTGCCGCCGCTCGTCACGTCCTGGGAGATCGAGCAACTGCGCACCGAGCTCGCGCGGGCGGCGCGCGGTGAGGCGTTCGTGCTGCAAGGCGGCGATTGCGCCGAGAGCTTCGACGACTGCCGATCCGAGCCGATCGCGGCGAAGCTGAAGATCCTGCTGCAGATGAGCCTCGTGCTCGTCCATGGCACGCGCAAGCGGGTCGTTCGCATCGGGCGGATCGCCGGCCAATACGCGAAGCCGCGCTCGGCCGACACCGAGACCAAAGCGGGCGTCACGCTGCCCGCCTATCGCGGGGACCTCATCAACCGCGACGGCTTCACCGCCGCCGACCGCGCGCCCGATCCGGTGCTGATGCTGCGCGCCTACGAGCGCGCGGGTCTGACGCTCAACTTCATCCGCGCCTTGACCGACGGCGGGTTCGCGGATCTCCACCACCCCGAGTATTGGGACGTGTCGTTCGCGAAGGGCTCGCCGCGCGCCGCCGGCTACGAGCGGATCGTCAGCTCGATCCGCGAGTCGCTCGACTTCGTCAGTGCGATCACCGGCGTCGAGGCCGAGGCCTTGCGGCGAGTCGACGTCTACACGAGCCACGAAGCGCTCGCGCTGCCGTACGAACAAGCGCAGACCCGCCAGGTGCCGCGCCGCGACGGTCACTACAACCTGTCGACCCACTTCCCGTGGATCGGCATGCGCACCGCGCAGCTCGACGGTGCACACGTCGAGTTTCACCGTGGCATCAACAACCCGCTCGGCATCAAGGTCGGCCCCGCGATGACGGGCGAGTGGCTGGTCGGCTTGCTCGACGCGCTCGACGCCGACCACACGCCGGGGCGGATCACGCTGATCGCGCGCATGGGCGCCGACCACGTCGCCTCGAAGCTGCCGCCGCTCGTCGAGGCGGTCCGCGCGGCCGGACGCACCGTCTTGTGGATGTGCGATCCGATGCACGGCAACACCGAGACGCTGCCGCAAGGGATCAAGACGCGACGGTTCGACAAGATCGTCGACGAGCTCGAGCAGAGCTTCACGTTGCACGCGCAGCTCGGATCGCGGCTCGGGGGAGCGCATATCGAGCTCACCGGCGAAGACGTCACCGAGTGTATCGGCGGCGCACGCGGCTTGGCCGAAGTCGATCTCGAGCGCGCGTACAAATCGCGCGTCGATCCGCGGCTCAACTACGAGCAGGCGCTCGAGGTGGCAATGCGGATCGCTGACCACGTGAGAGGTACAACATGAGCGCACCCGGCATCTTTGGGCATCGCAGTCTGTTCTGGCGCGTGATCTCGAGCTGGATGGTGCCGGTCATGATGACCGTCGCCTACCTCTTCATGATGTTCACGAGTAGGCGCAGCGACGACAGTGCGCAGACCTGGGTCGCGCGCGGCTGGATGGCGATCGGACTTATCCTCGTCTACGTCGTGTGGGGGATGTTCCGGTTCCTGACGACGAACGCCGCGCTGTCTCGCGCGGTCGCGGTCGGTGACGCCGATCGGCTACTGGAGATCGTCGACGCGAAGCTCGGCCGCAAGCGTCGCCCGGGCGCGCTCTGGATCTATCGTGCGATCGGGCTCGAGCTGCGTGGCGATCACGGCGATGCGCTCGCAGCGCTCGATCGCGCAGCCCAGGCGCGCTCGCTCAACCAGCGGCAACGCGCACTCGCCGCGAACGTGCGCATCGCCGTGCTCGTCGAGCAGGGCGAGGCCGCCGCAGCGCGCGACGTGTTCGATCGCGAGCTCGCGACCGCGCGCGATCCCTCGGCCGCGCTCGCCGAAGCGCGCATCTTGTGGGCCGAGCACGATCCGCAAGCGCCTGCGCGCTTCGCGAAGATCGTCGACGACATCCGCGCCGGCGCCGCGGTGCGCGCCGATGCCCATCGCTACCTCGCAAAGATCGCCGACACCGACCACGACGAGACCGCTCGCGCGAAGCACGCCGCTGCAGAGCAGCGACTCAGAACGAACCGCTGAGCGCCACGCCGAACGAGCTCGGCGTCACGACCGGAGCGAACGCGGTCGACGACACGCGCTGCTTGTCGGGCGCGGTGATGTAGAGATAGGCACCGGCGGCGACCGCGGCGAGGCCGACGCCGAAGACGATGTTTCCGCCATACGTCGCGATGCTGTTGCGGTGGTTGCAGCTGTTGCCGTTCGCCTTCGTGTACCCGCAGATCTGGTCGGTCGACGGCATCGAAATGGTTGGCGGGTGCGCCAGGTCCTCTTCGGCATTGTGTTCGTGCCAGCCGATGCCGCCGGCGATCGCGATCAGGACGCCGCCGCCGACCGCCGTGATGATCCCGATGCGGCGCCGCTTCCTGCCCGGATCGATCAGCGTGCTGTCGGTGCCGGCTTCGAACGCGAGGGTAAGCGTCTGACCGCCTTGGCCCGCGACCGTGAAGTCTTGGTGGATCTCCTTGTTGCCCGGTGCGCGCGCGTCGAGCGCATGCCGCCCCGGGTCGACCTCGACCCGGGCGTAGTCAGATTCCGGCACGGTGGCGCCGTCGATCATCACCGTGACGCCTGGCGGCGCCGGCGCGGCGATAGCGATCGAGATCGAAGCGACGAGGGCGGCTAGCGAGGCCGTGTGTTCCTTCGCCGCCTGTTCGAACGGCGCGAGCCCGGTCTCGAACGCACGAACCTGGGCGCGGCGAAACCAATACAGCGCGGTCTTGTACTTCTTGAGCGCCTCGTTACACAGCCCGAGGTTGAGCTCCGTGCCGGCGGCGGTCGGGTCGAGCTCGATCGCCTTGCTGAACTTGTCGCAGGCCTCGGCCGCCTCGTGCTCGTCCATCAGCTTGCGGCCTTCGGCGAACAGCTTGTCGGCCTGCGCGAGCTTCGGCTCGGGCCCCGCGCTCGCGCCGGCCGCCATGCCGACGACGACCAGCGCCGTCGCGAACCAGACCCCCGCGTCGCGCATCACCGTCATCATACCCTAGCCAGACGCGGTTTTAGAAGCTCCCGACCGCCGCAAGCCCGGCCGAGCTCGGGTTCAGCTGCGGGACGAGTGCGATGTGGTGCTCGTCGTGCGGGCCGAGCACGAACAGCGTCGCGCCGACGCCGATCGCTACTGCACTAGCGACGCCGACGACGGTGGCGGCGTTGCCGAGCGAGTGCGCGTTGACCTGTGCCCTGAAGCCGGCCGGGTTGCACTCACCGGTGCTCGCATCGCAGTACGCGGTCGTCGGCCCGGGTTGCGCACTGTACGGCCTCTGGTAGTCCTCGTGCGCGACGAGCGCGGCGACGGTGGCGGCGATCGCGGCGGCCACGCCGATCCCTGCCGTGACCGCGCCGGCGGTGCGCATGCCGTGCTTGATCGTGACCGGCTCGGGCAGGGGCGGGACCGCGAGCGCGAGGTGCTGGCGTTCGACCACCCGGACGCGCTTCTCGAACGGCACGCGATGGGGGGCGCTGATCTCGATCAGCACCTCGCCAGGATCGACCGCGATGTCACCGACCGCATCGAGCGGGATCACGACATCGGCGACCACGACCTTGGTATCGGGCAGCGGCGCGATCCCGAACGCGAGTGAAATGTGTGGGACGCGCGGCTCGATGTCGGTGAGCTGCTGCGATGCGGCCGCGCGATACGCGGCGAGATCGCGCTCGGTCGCGAGATCGAGCGCGCGGCGAAATCGCTTTGCGGCGCTCGCCCATAACCCGGCTTCTTGATTGCACCGGCCGACATTCATGATCGTGCCGACCGCCTCGGGATTGAACTTCAGCGCTTCGCTGTACTTTGCGCATGCGCCGGTCCGGTCGCCGGCTTGCTCTAGCTTCTTGCCGGCGTCGAACAGCGCATCGGCCTTCGCCGGATCGAACGGATCGGCGCGCGCCGCCGCGATCGGCAGCGCGGCCGCAACGGCGGCGACGATCACGAGCAGGCGCATCGCGCGAAATGGTATCAGCGACCGACGTCGCATGCATGTTAGTGGCGGACCGGGCTACAGATACCAGGCGCGCGTCCACGATCCGGGCTACCGGCTGACCGGGCAGCCGTGCGCGTGGTCGTAGACCAGGCTGCCGTCGGGGCAGCGATCGCCGTTCTGCTCGGGCACTGGTGCGGTCGTCGCGTCGTGGGGAGCGGTCGCTCCGTCGTGCGGGGCCGTCGTCTTGTTGTCTTCGAGCTTGGGCGTCTGCTTCGTGATCGCCTTGTGGGTTCCAGCCAGCCTGTGCGTGCTCGGCTTGTGCGTCTCGACCCGTTCCTTGTGATCCGCGATCGCATGATCGGTCTTCGAGTCGCGCGGCGGCGGCGCGAGGTTCGCGCCGCTGCCGGTCGCGGGGACCTGGTCGTCGACCTTCGCGGCGGAGCCGGAGCCGGAACCCGAGCCGGTATCGGGTGGCGGCGGCACGACCGTGCGGCCGGTGTGCGGATCGGCCACCTGGGTCGGCGTGATCGCCGGTGTGGCTACGGCCTTGGCGTCGCCGTCGTCGTCGCCACCGTTCGCGAGCGCGACGCCGAGCGCGACGCCGCCGACGATCAGCAACCCGAAGATCGCCGCGATCAGCGGCAGGCGGGAGCGCGTCGGAGCGCTGCGCGTGGTGTTCTCTTCGCCGAGCTCGGGCCGCAACATCGGCGACGACTGGTCCTGGGCGGCGTACGGTTGCGAGCCGTCGTGTGCGATCGGCACCGGCGTAGCGCGCGGCGGCGGCACCGGCATCGGCGTGCTCTGCGGACGCGGGGCTCCCGCGATGTTCCACTGCGGCGCGGTGATCTGATGCGAGGGCTCGCCGCCGTACGGCTTGCGCTGGCCGTTCGACGTGCTCTGGCCATCCCAGTCGAGGCTGCGGCGCAGCATGCGAGCCATGCGCTCGACCAGCCTCGTCGCTTGATGCGGGTCCGCGGCGAACGGGATCAGGTCGCGACCGAGCTCGGCCATGTTCGCGTAGCGCTGGTCCGCGGTCTTCGCGAGGCAGCGCAGGATCACGGCTTGGAGCGCGGGTGGCGTGTTGACCATCGGCGTCGGCGGATCGACCGCGACCTTCACGCACATCTCCGAGAAGCTCTCGGCCTCGAACGGTCGCCGGCCCTCGAGCAATTCGTAGAGCACGGTGCCGAGCGACCACACGTCGCTGCGCTGATCGACGAGCCGCGCCGACCGCATCTGCTCCGGCGACATATACGCCGGCGTCCCGAGCAGGGACTGCGTTTGGGTCAGGTGCATGTCGGTGCCGATCGATGACTTCGAGATGCCGAAGTCGAGCACCTTGATCAACGCGCTGCCGTCGGGCCGCCACGTCACGAACAGGTTCGTCGGCTTGATGTCGCGGTGGACGATGCCGATCGAGTGCGCTTCGGCGAGCGCCTCGGCGGTCTGCAGCATCATCTCGCTCGCCCACGCCACCGGCATCACGCCGCGCTCCTTGAGCAGCTCTCCGAGATCGAGCCCCTCGAGGTACTCCATCACCATGAACGGCACGCCGGTCTCGAACACCCCGACGTCGTGCACGCGCGCGACGTACTCGCTCTTCAACTTCGCCGCCGCTTGCGCTTCACGTTGGAAACGCTGGACCGCGTCGCCATCGCGCAGCACGTCCTGGCGCAGCATCTTGACCGCGAACCGTTCGTTCAACGCGAGGTGCGTACACTCGGCGACCACACCCATCCCGCCCGTGCCCAGGATCGCATCCACGCGATACTTGCCGAGAAATACCTGGCCGATGCTCACGCCGAGCTCGGCAGGGTTCACTGGTTGGGCCACGCTTTGAAAATCGTAGCTTGCCGGTCCCCAGGTCTCAAGCGAACGTCGTGTGTAGGTTTTCGCCTACCGCGCCGGTAAAGGCGGCTTATTGGCGATCATCCGGCCCTGAAACGATCTCTTTCGCCGCTCGCGATCAGCGTTGGATCTGGTGAATCTTCAAGACGTTGGTCTGAAGCCCCGATCCCACGGGCACGGCCATCGTGATCAGCACGTGGTCGCCGGGCAGGGAGAGATTCCGCTCGATAAGCGTAGCCTCGACGCGATCGATCAGCTCTTCGGTGGTCGCCGATTGCCCGATCAGCGCGGGCGTGACGCCCCAGAACAGCGCGAGCCGGCGATACGTCACTTCGTTCGTGGTGAGGCAAACAATGTTCGCTTCGGGCCGATAGTCGCTGACCAGGCGCGCCGCGCCGCCCGAGTCCGAGACCACGACGATCGTCTTTAGCTTCATCGCGTGCGCCGCGGTCATCGCGGCGTGTGCGATCGCGTTCGCCGGGACCGCGAGCTGGAGGTCCGGGACCTCGGTGTTCGCGCGGTAATACGCCGAACCTTCGATCTCCTCGATGATCCGCGCCATCGTGCGCACCGCTTCGACGGGATGGGCGCCCGATGCGGTCTCGCCCGAGAGCATCAGCGCATCGGTCCATCGAGCACTGCGTTCGCGACGTCCGAGGCTTCAGCGCGCGTCGGTCGCGCTTGCGTGATCATCGACTCGAGCATCTGGGTCGCGGTGATGACGATCTTGCCGCGCCGGTTCGTCTCCTCGATCATCCGCTTCTGCCACAGCGGGACCTTCTCGGGACCGAGCTCGACGCCGAGATCGCCACGCGCGACCATCACGCCATCCGCGGCATCGATGATGTCGCCGAGCCGTTCGAGCGCTTGCGGCTTCTCGATCTTCGCGATCACCGGGAATCGACACTTGGTCGATCGTGAGCAAGCGCTTTGCTTCGAGGATGTCTTCGGGCCGGCGCACGAATGACAGCGCGACGTAGTCGACGCCATGGCGCAACGCGAAGCCGATGTCGGTCTTGTCTTTGTCCGACAGGGCGGGCGCCGACACCTCGACGCCGGGCAGGTTGATGCCCTTGTTGTTCTTCAGCACGCCGCCCGACACGACGACGGTGCGGACTTCGTGGCCGTCGACGCTGGTCACCGCGAGCGCGAGGTAGCCGTCGTCGAGCAGGATCTGATCGCCAGGGCGCACGTCTTTGGGCAGCAGCGAGTAGCTCGTCGAGACCCGTTTCTCGTCGCCGACGACGCTGGTGTCCGTCGTGATCGTGAACTCCGCGCCTTGGCGCAGCTGGATCTCGCCGGCGGCGAACTTGCCGACGCGAATCTTCGGGCCCTGCAGGTCGAGCAACGCGGCGATCGCCTTGCCGCGCCGATCCGCTTCGGCCCGGACCGTTTGCAACATGCGCGCGTGATCTTCGTGACGTGCCGTGCGAAAAGTTAAGGCGCGCCACGCTCATGCCCGCGTCGATCAGCTCGCCGACCCGCTCGGCAGACGCGGACGCGGGTCCGAGAGTGCAGACGATCTTCGCCCGGGGCATTTCGACCGCGAGTAGACACTCAAAACGCCTTGCTGAGAACCGCGGCTCCCGGTTATTAAGCCGCCCGATGTTACGTACGGCTGTCGTGGGTCTAGCAGCCGCAGCTTGCTTGGCGAGCTGCACGGAAACACGTCCACAACCCGATCTCGTCGGCCAGGATGTCCGACTCACGATCATCCACACCGCGGACATCCACTCGCGGTTGTTTCCGTACAACTTCACCCCGAACAAGTTCGACCAGGCATACGGCCTGTTGCCGACGCTAGCGCCGTACGGCGGTATCGCGCGCATCGCGACGATGGTGAAGCGGATCCGCAACAGCGCGGATCGATCGCTGTGGCTCGACTCCGGCGACGCCTGGGAAGGCGCGGCGGTGTTCAACGAGTTCAAAGGTGAGCCAGAGATTCGCTCGTTGTCGCTCGCCGGCATGGAAGGCGAGGTCATCGGCAACCACGAGTTCGATCTCGGCGCGAACCAGCTGTTCACCGAGCTCGATCAGTGGTCGCAGTTCCCGCACCTGGTCGCGAACTACGCGTGGGACGATCCGACGAACACCGGCCAGCGTTCGCTGCGCGATGTCGTCCAGCCGTACGAGATCTACGACGTCAAGGGCGTCAAGGTAGGCGTCATCGGCCTCGGCAACGAGGACACGCTGCAGTCGATCTACAACGGTGGCAACACGCTCGGGTTCCGGCCGATCGATCCCGGCGTCGCGCTCCAGAACCAGGTCGCGTTGCTGCGCGGCCAGGTCGACCTCATCGTGGTGGCGAGCCACCTCGGCCTCGACAACGATGAAGGCCTGTCCGCGTCGATGGTCACCGACCCGAACGCGGCGCTGCCGCTCCAAGGTGTCGACCTGATCCTCGGCGGGCACCTCCACATCGTGACGAACCCGCCGAAGCTGCTGCCGAACGATGACGGCAGCAACTACTGCAAGACCTCGGATTGCGAGACGCTCCTCATTCACTCCGGTGCGTTCGCGAAGTACGTCGGCCGGATCGATCTCGTCGTCCACATCGGCAGCGACAACAGCGACCCCGAGAAGCGCAGCCGGATCGTGTCGTACGCGTACGACAACCAACCGGTCGTGACGTA
Source organism: uncultured delta proteobacterium (assembly GCA_963848295.1). Lineage (GTDB taxonomy): Bacteria > Myxococcota_A > Polyangia > Haliangiales > Haliangiaceae > JABFXX01. Next base: position 4,847,463 of record CAWKDB010000010.1, read on the forward strand.
TCCGACGAGCGACCCGCGGTTCATCCCGGACGACCCGGCGGTCGCGAACCTGATGTGGCCGTACGCGGTCAAGCTCGCGCAGGACATCAACCTCAAGGGCGTGTTCGCGTACGTCGGTCCGCAGCCGACGACCGCGGTGATCCTGCGCAACGATCCGTCGGGCGGCGACTCGCAGCTCGGCAACCTCGTCGCCCGGTCGATGCAGACGCAACAAGGTGTCGACGCGCAGTTCGCGTTCACGAACTCGCTCGGCATCCGCGATGACTTCAGCCGCGGACCGCTGACCAACGAGGAGATGTACAACGTGTTCCCGTTCGAGAACACGATCGTCGTGATGTACCTGTCCGGCCAAGAGGTCCAGGACACGCTCGACTTCGTCGCGCAGAAGTCCGCGGCGCGCGGGTGCCGCACCCAGCTCCAGGTCGCGGGTCATAACGTTCGACATGGTCTGCCGCGACGATCCGGCGAACCCGGATCACTGCACCAGCATCGATCCGCAAGCCGGCAGCACGACCTGTACCGTCGATCTCGACTGTCCGCAGGGCGGCACGGTCGGCGGCCAGACGACGGTCGCCGATCGCTGCGATACGACGTTGCATCGCTGCGTCGCGACCGCGTGCGCGAAGCACATCTATGTCGGCGAGCATTGCCGGCCGGTCGACAACAGTGGCGTCGTGCAGTCGAGTCGAACCGGTCGATCCGAATTCGACCCCGTGCGCGGCGCTCCAAACGGACGGTCTGTATCGCGTCGCGGTCAACAACTACATCGCCGCCGGTGGCTCGGGCTTCCTCGTGCTCCAGCGCAACACCTCGCAGCAAGACACCGGCGTGTCGTTGCGCGGCGGCGCTCACCGTGTACCTCACGGCCCAGCAACAGAGCTGCGACGGCGTCGGGATCGCCGACATCCCGGACGAGACCGATGTTCCAGCGTCGTGCTCGAGCAACGCCGACTGTATCTACTCGAAGAAGTGCATCTTGGCCGGGACGACCGGCACGTGCATGCAGGCGACCGTCCAGCAGAAGTGGGGCAACGTCGCCTGCCTCGACGAGACGGTCGAGGCGCATGATGGGCGGATCAGGCCGGTGTTCCAGTGAGTCAGGCCACGCGGATAGCCGCGCTCGTCGCCGCGGCCGTCGGGCTCGGTGGGTGCGTCAAGCACAACCCGGGCATCACCGGCACGCAGTCGCTCGCGATCGACGTGGTGTCTCCGTCGGATACCGGCTCGCAGATCTCGCGCCTGCCCGACACGGATCGCACGATCGTCATCAACGTCACGGCGCTCGGACCAGACGACGAGACCGACACGACCTACAACAATCAGCTGCAAGTCTACGTGCTGTACCTGGGGACGCTCAGCCCGTACCTCGGCGCGCCGCCGCTCCAGACGATCCAGATGGTCAACGGCGAAGCGATGAATCAGACGATCACCCTGCCACCGGTGTTCGGGCCGACCTCGATCTGGCTCGACGACGGCACCGACTCCGAGCCGACGTTCGCGACCGGCGCGTCGCAGACGCTGTGGTATCGCGATCCCGTGATCGCCGACATCCAAGCGCCACCCAACGAGAGTGCGCTCGACGCGCTCACCAATTCGCCGCTCGACAACAAGAACGTCGCGGTCAATGCGTCGCGCTACGGCGCGAACGGGCGGCTGGTCATCACGTCGGTGTACGCGCAAGGCTATACGCTCGCCGACGTCAACTGCGCGGATGCGAACGGCACGCCGCCATGCGTATCGGCGCCCTACGACTACATGGACGTGTTCTCGTACAGCGCACCCGAGGACCAGAACTCGCACTTCGTCAGTGAAGGCGAAATCATCGACGGCTTCGCCGGCGGCATCAACGAGTTCGACGGGCTCACCGAGATCGGGTTCCCGCAGACGTTCGTGAACGAGGGCGAGGACCCGAGCACACCGCCGGTGGTCAACACGGCGGTCGAACCTGCACCGGTGGTGATCGACACCAACCCGGCGAGCCCGACCTACTGGTTTGGGTCGACGACGGATCTCCCCGGGCTCGGAACCGGCGCGAGCGCCAACGGGATCGAGTTCGAGCGCAACGAGTCCGGCCCGGTCGAGCTCGACAACGCGGTCGTGTGCAATCTCGACAGCAACTACACGACCTTCAACCAGTGGGAGCTCGATCCCGCAGGTATCGGCGGTGACTGCTCGAGCAACAAGAACATCATCAGCGTCATCACCGCCGGCGTCATCCAGTTCGACCCGACCGGGTGCGTCGGCAAGACGCTGCCTAAAGTGGTCGGCATCATCCGCCCGATCAACATCGGAAGCTTCAACGTCTGGATCGTGTACCCGCGCTCGGCTGCTGACCTCACGCTCCCGGTAGGAGACTCTACGTGCAAAGTTCAATGATCCGTCTGGCTCTGGTCGCCGCCGTGCTCGTGGCTCCGGTCATCGCGTTCGCACAGCCGTCCGATACTCCGCCGGCCGGCGAGGGCAGCGGCAGCGGCAGCGGCAGCGGGAGCGCGACGCCGCCCGGTGTCGACGAAGGTCACCTCAAGGAGCTCGTCGATCGCGAGGTCGCGCGCATCCTCAACGAGCGCGCCGCGCAAGACGCGGCCGACCGCGCCGCGAAGGATCAGGCGGCCGACAAGCCCGCCGCGACCACCCCGGCCGACGGCTCGCTCACCGGCGCGAATGGCTTCATGGATACGCGCCTCGCATTCACGCTGACGAACGAGAACACGTTGGTCAAGCCGGGCGAGACGATCCCGAGCGTCCCCGGCTGGCGCTTCGGTACGCCGAACTCGCTCGGCGTGCTGTTCTTCGACAATTACGACACGCGCTACAGCGGCTTCGAGACCCTGTCGCACGCGACGATGTACCGCGACTATCACAAGGGGCACTTCGACGCCGAAGCCGGCCTCGTCATCCGGATCAACGAGATCTCTGGCTCGAACCTGAGCCTGTCGGATGACGGTTCCTACATCACGCTGTCCAACTGGAAGGACCCGTCGCATCGCGATCCGACCCGCGTGTCGCTCACCGTGTTCCCGGTGTCGGCCGATCGGTTTCGCCTCGGCTACAGCTATCGGCTGTCGTGGGGTGGCAACCCCGAGTACGGCAATGCCACGTCGGCGACGCCAGGCGCGAAGGTCCAGTACGACAGCGAGAACATGTACGTCTTCGCCGGCGCCAAGAGCGCCGTGATCCTCGACCAGCGCACCGCCGAGCAGAAGTCGGCGCTCGCCGGGTTGGTCGGCGCCGGCATCGATCCGACCGACATGCTGCGGTTCGAGGTCAACGGCGGCTACTTCGATCGAGGCTACAACGAGCTGATCGACGTCAACGACCAGAAGGTCCAGCTGTTCGGTGGATCGTTCCAGGCGTCGATCCACAAGGGCATGCCGCTGCGGTCCTCGGTCGACTACCGGCTCTATCGCTACAACGGCGAGAAGGTCAGCGACTTGTTCCTCCCGGACAAGTACCCGGGCGGTCTGTCGTGGCTCGCTCAGAGCGAGGTCGAGGTCATCGGCCAGACGCTCAAGGATCCGGCACAGACCGGCGTCACGAAGATCCAGACTGGCCACGCCGCCGACCTCAACGTCCGCGTCAAGTACAACCGGACCCGGCTCCGCCTCGACGTCAGCTTCCGCGACCTCGCGTACATCCTGCACTCGGTGCCGAGCCTGCCGACTTACGAGGACTTCCCGTCGGACTACTCGACGACCCCGGATATCTTCGCGGCGATCGGCGCCGACCAGAACTACGGCGACTTGTTGACCGTAGGCCTGATCGCCGGCATCGAACAGCCGTCGTCGTTGACCGCGCCGACCGGCATCCCCGGGAGCATGGGCGGGGGTACCGGAAAGACCACCGCGGTGTTCGTCAACAACAACGTCGACACCTTGATCACGATCCTGCCGCAGAACGCCAAGGTCGTCCCTCAGTTCGCACTCAAGGGGACCGCGAAGCTCGACTTCGGCCGGATCTACACCGCGCTGGCCGAGGTGTTCTACATGCACAACCCGAACGCCACGACGTACCAGCGCGTCGGTTGCACGGCTGATCAGGCATGTCCGCAGCAGCCGTTCGAGTTCACGTTCGCGAATCAGAACCAGCTCGGGGTGAACGTCACTCTGCAAGCGCGGTTCTGAACCGCGTTCGCGGCAGATTCGATCTTTTTGGGCGGCGCTCCCGGTTGCGCCGCAAGAGCTGTGGTTAGACTCGGTGCTCGGGCGGCGATCGCTCGGGATGATGACCGGATCCGACGACCTCACGCCGATGCAATTTGCCCGCGAGCTGCTCGTGGACGGCGCGCGCTATCTCGTCGAATTGTTCAAGACAATTGCTAATGGTATCAAGTCGTTATCGCCTCTCGTGCTTGGTCTCGGCGTCGCGTGCAGCAGCGATAGCGAACCCGTTCGGCCACGCCCGGCGGCGATCGCCAAGCTCGTCGTTCCGCTGCCCCCGCCGGAGCCGAAGCTCGACACCGGACCCACGGAGCTGGGCCAGTTCAACATCACGTTCTACTACGTGATCGGCGAAGACGAGATCGTCCCCAAGGCGTCGCTGATCGCCTCGAACGACACCAAGACTGCCTCCGACGGCAGCGCGATGGACCAGCCTGATCCCGCGCACGACCCCGAGCTGGCGACAATCGCCCCACCGGCGGCCGAGATGGTGACGCTCTACTCCGGCGAGCACTGCAGCCCGATCGCGGAAGTCACGCGCGACTTCGCGATGCAGCTCCAGCTCCAGGGTACCGGCAAGCTGCGCGATGGTCGCGTCCTGAACATCTGGGGCCACTGCAACTGCCCGCGGACCCCATGCTTCAAGGTCACTGAAAACCAGTGGGGCACGGGTGGCTCCGGCCGGCCGCTACAGCCTTTCCGCACCGTGGCGGTCGACCCCAAGGTCATCAAGCTCGGCTCGTTGCTGTACGTCCCGCTGCTCGAAGGCCGGACGATGCCAGGACGCGCGCCGTGGGGCGGCTATGTTCACGACGGCTGCGTGGTCGCGGACGATACCGGGGGGGGCATCGACGGCAACCGGCTCGACCTGTTCGTCGGTCGCAAGGCGTACTTTCTGGGCATCTCGGGCAGCGGTGGCAGCCACGCCTGGGCGCGCCACGTGCCGGTGTTCGACGGCAGCAAGATCTGCGCGCGCAAGGGCCGAGTCGTCGGCCGCGCCGGTGCGATCTCAGCGGCGGCCCATCGGCCCAGAGATCGGGCTCAGTGTGCGGCGGGAACGACGACCGGAGGCGTGGTCGGCGCGGTCGCGCTCGCGCCAGTCGCGGAGTTGGTCGCCGCGGTCGACGAATCGCCGCCACCGGCGGTCGCGCCGGGGAGCGTCGGGGTCGGTAGCTTGTCGCGATCGGCCTTGATGTCGACCGTCGGCGCCGTCTTCGCTTCGGGCTCGGTCGAGATCGTCGCGACGAAGCCGACGATGCCACCGAGGATGAGCGCGAGCCCGACATCGCCGAGCCACGGGGTCTTCGGCGAGCACGTGCCGGAGCTCTCCCCCGGGCCGGGCATCGTGCAGTTCGTGATGCCGTAGGTGAGGCCCTCGACCACGAGCCCGCCGAGCACGAGCCCGCCTTCGCTGTATTTCGAGATCGTCCGGGCGCGCGGGTTGGTGGGAAAGCAACCGGCCAACAACAAGGCCGAGACGGCGAGAGCGACGGGACGCATGGCCACGGGTTGTATCAGGATCCCGCCTGCGGTTAACAGCGACGTGATCACCGACGCTCATCTTGCGCGACGCTCGGACCGCAGTCCGAAGACCTCAGCGATGTAGCAGCGTTGCGCCGACGATCCGGTGGTCTGCGCGCTGCGCAAACGCGACGGCTCCCGCCGATCGCCACGCCGGATCGAGCGCGATCTCGGCCGCGTGGGTCTGGCCCGCAGCCGCGACTTTGACGAGCGAGCGCACGACACGATCCGACGCGAGGGTCTCGCCGGCGTTTTCTCCGCGCGGTACCCACGTCCGCGTACCGTCCTCGTAGATCGCCGCCCACACGTCGGCGTCGGCCGGTGCGGTCGCTTCGATCGTCACGTGGCTGGCCTGCCAGCTCGCCTTCGCGCTGACCGCGCGCTGCGGTGGAGCATCGGCGATCGCGCGCGTGACGGCGGTCGCATTCGAGCCGAGCACGCCCGACGCGCCGGCCACGACGAGCTCGGGCGTGTAGGCGCGACCATCACCGAGTGCGCCGGCGTAGTCCTCCTGGCGCGCACTCCACGCCGCCGACGAGAACGGATCGGCCCAGCCCAAGCCGTTCCAGTAGTCGACGTGGAACGACAGCGGCGCGATCCGCCGGCCGGCGGCCTCACTGGCGGCGGCGAGCTTCGACAACAGGCGGTCGGCGGGCGGGCACGAGCTACAGCCCTGCGACGTGAACAGCTCGATCACGATCGGGGCCTCGTCGGCGCGGGCAGCCGGCGGCTCGCCCGACGCGACCGAGCAGCCCAAGGGCAGGATCACCGCGGCGATCAGTGAGCGCATGGTGGTCGTACGAACCAGCGGGCCGCGAGGTTACCGCGATTCATCCGCAGCGAGGGCCGCAGCAGCTGTCGCCGTTGCGGCAACCCATGTACCCGGTCCAACCCGTTGCCGTGACCGTTTGCCGTTTGCCGTCGCCGCTGTTCGCCGTCGCCGTGGCCGTTTGCCGTCGCCGTGGCCGTGGCCGTTTGCCGTCGCCGTTGCCGGCGCCGTTGCCGTTTGCCGTCGCCGTTGCCGTTTGCCGTTGCCGTTTGCCGTCGCCGTTGCCGTTTGCCGTGGCCGTGGCCGTTTGCCGTGGCCGCTGTTCGCCGTTTGCCGACTTTCGGATCGGGAGCAGGAACCGGACCTCGGATTCGGCGCCGAGGCCGTCGCCGGTTGGCTGCCGGCGTGGCGCCGGCGGCCTCGGCCGAGGTTCTTAGTGCGTGAGCCGCCACAGGATGGCGCGCACGTGGTCGAGCGGCTCGTCGACCGCGGCGAAGTCCTCGGCGGAGATGATGCCGCGCGCCTGTGCGATCAGCAGGGCGGTCGTGAGCTCGCTCGCGCTGCCGGCGGCGCGGCGATAAAAGTCGGGGCGATCGAGACCGACGCGCATGCGGCCTTCGCTGAGGTTGAGCGCGATGCTCTCGCCGGCGCGGACGATCTCGTCGGCGAGTGACTTGCGCGTGCGGCGGACCTTGGCCTCGACAGAAGCGAGCTGCTGCAGGACGGCGAGGGCGAAGTCGAGGGCGTAGAACGACATGAAGATCCTCCGAAGTGAGTGGCCGATGGGTGGGAACGTCTCTCTCTCGCCCGTCGCGCCGCAGTCGCGCGGGTCCCGTGACGAGCGCGGGCGCTGACCACCGCACTCGCCGGCCGATCAACTCCGCGGCGATCGCTCTCACACGCCGGCGCACTCGGCGCTCGGCGCGGGACAAGCGCGAAGCGGCGCAGGGCGAGAGAGACGTTCCATCCATCGGCGCGAGCGAAGGAGCGTCGAGTGTTCCAAGGCCGTCGCCGTCGCCGTAGCCGTAGCCGAAGCCGTCGCCGGAGCCGGAGCCGAAGCCGTCGCCGAAGCCGAAGCCGTCGCCGAAGCCGAAGCCGTCGCCGAAGCCGTCGCCGTCGCCGAAGCCGAAGCCGAAGCCGAAGCCGAAGCCGAAGCCGAAGCCGAAGCCGAAGCCGTAGCCGTAGCCGAAGCCGTAGCCGGAGCCGAAGCCGAAGCCGAAGCCGAAGCCGAAGCCGAAGCCGTCGCCGTCGCCGAAGCCGAAGCCGAAGCCGAAGCCGAAGCCGTCGCCGATGCCGCCACCTTTCGCACTCGCGGCTTCCGATCGCCGTGGCCGTCGCCCTGCGCCGCTTCGCGCCAGCGCCGTGCCGAGCGCCGGGACCACCGACGCGTGCGAAGGACCGCCGCAGAGTTGGATCGATCGACGCGTGCGGAGATCTGTGCCCGCGCTCGTCACGGCGCCGGCGCGAGTGCGGCGCGACGGGCGAGACGGCCCCGGCGAATCGGGCGTCCGCTCATCCACGAAAGGCCACGCCATGCTCGACGTCCTCGCTCAATCGCTCACCGTCCTCGAACAGCTCGCCCCGGTCGAGCCGAAGCTGCGGGCTCGCCGCAAGTCGCTCGCCGACGAGATCGGCCGCGCCGCCGAGAGCGTCGCGCTCAACATCGCCGAGGCGAGCGCACGCGCCGGCCTCGACCGCCCCGACATGTTCCGCCGCGCGTTCGGCAGCGCGCGCGAGCTGTCGGCCGCGCTCATGATCGCGAAGGCGCGCGGCTACATCACGCCCGACGACTTCGCCGCGATCGATGCGCCGCTCGATCGCGTGCGCGCGATGCTGTTCCGGCTCACACGGTGAGCGCGCGCCGGGCGCTGATTCCGGCAGCCTTGCCGGAGCCGCAGCCGGTTCCGTACCCGGTTCCGCAGCCGCAGCCGGTTCCGTACCCGGTTCCGCAGCCGCAGCCGTAGCCGGTTCCGCAGCCGTAGCCGCAGCCGCCGCCGTACCCGGTTCCGCAGCCGCCGCCGCAGCCGGTTCCGCAGCCGCAGCCGTGGCCGTCGCCGATGCCGACAAGCCGCAACCGGTTCCGCTGGCGAGATCCGGACGACTACGAACCGCGCAGGGCGCGGACGATTTCTTCGCGCACCACGTGCGCCAGATCGTGTGGTTTTCCGCTCGCCGAGACGGTCGCGACCGGCGAATGGGGCGCCGGCGCGCACGCGACGACCGGCTGCGAAACCCCGGTGAGCTGCGGGTAGAGCTCGACCGCGCGGTCGGCGGCGCGCCCGATGCCGGCCTTCGCGCGCGCGGCGATCAGCGGCGCCATCGCCGATTCGGGCAGCGGGACCGGGCCACCGAGTGGGGCCGCGGCCAGTGCGATCTTCGCGAGGTGCTCGACCAGCTCGAGCCGGAGCAGCGCGGTCTCGGCGTCCTTGCCCCACGCGATCACGCCGTGGTTGCCGAGCAGCACGACGTCGACAAGCTCGCACCACGGGGCGAGGGCGGCGCGCGCGGCGTCGCCGGGCGGCGTGAAGGGCAGCTTCGGGATCCTCGGTCCGAGCGACACGACGGCTTCCGCGATAAACGGCCGCTCGATCGGGTGCTGCGAGCTCGAAGCGATCGCGGTGGCCGCAGGTGGGTGCGCGTGGACGACCGCGCCGACGTCGGGCCGGCGCTCGTAGACGACGAGGTGCAAGCCGATCTCGCCGAATACCTTGCCGGCGCCGATGACCTTGCCCTTGGCGTCGAGCTCGATGATGTCCTTGTCCTCGACCAGGCGCTTCGAGGTCGCGGTCGGGGTCGCGATGAACCGTGCGCCGTCGCGCGCGCTGACGTTGCCGTCGTGGTTCGCGACCCAACCAGCGGCGTGGAGCTGGCGCGCGATCTTCGCGACCTCGCGGCGCAGCGGGGTCACGGGGCGGTCTCGACCGCGTCGACGATGCCGACGATCAGCGACCGGATCGGCACGATGTCGCCCTGTTTCAGGATCTGGCGGACGCCGTTGCCCTCGGTCAGGACGAGCACCTTGTCGCCGACTCCCGCCTGCGCGTGGTCGACCGCGACGAAGCTCGCGCCGGCATCGCCGCCGTGCTCGTCGAGCGGCTGGACGACGAACAGCGCGCGCCCGGCGTACGCGGGGTGCTTGACCGCGGCCCACATCGGCCCGACGACCCGGCAGCACCTCATGGCACCCGTTTCGGCGCGTCGAGCCCGTCGACGATGCCCACGATCGCGGCGTCGACCGGTACGAACCACGGCTCGAGAGCGAGCGCGGCTTCGCGCGACCCGACGAGGTAGACGAGGTCGCCGTCCCCGGCTTGGACGGTGTCGATCGCGGCCTGGAGGTCGCCGACCGGGGCGCGGTGCTCGTCGACCGGCTGGACGAGCAGGATCTTCTTGCCCTCGAGGCCGGCGGCCTTGCGCGCCGCGACGACCGTGCCTTTAACGATGCCGAGGTACATCGAGGCGCGGTTGTACCATGACGAACAGGGAGAGACGGTGCTAGACCACGGCATGGCCTACGAGCAAGAGCAGCGCGCCGCCCTGCGGATCCTCGAAGGGATCGAAGAAGGCACCATGAGCGCGGCTGACTCGGCAGCGCTTGTCGAGGACGCCGACCCGGCCCTCATCTATCTGATCTTCACGTGGCTGCGCAAGCGCTACGCCGATCACGCGAACTCCGATGCGGTGCTGGGTCGCGTCGTCGCGATCAGCGGTCGCCCGGCGGTCGCGAAGCTGATGAAAGAAGGCCAGGCCGACTCGATCGTCGAGTGGTTCGAAGACGGCTATTCTTATCGCGACCTCGGCGCGAAAGAATTCATCGCGCTGATCGTCGAGAAGCTCGAGAGCTGAGACCGCCTCGTACGCTCGTTGCGTCGCCGAGGCTCTAGCGAATGCCGACGCCGAGCCTGGCGCGCAGCGCGAGCCAGCCCGGTAGAGCGACCGCGTGTATCAAGTGCTCCGCGGTGTCGCCGCGCGCCTTCGCCGCTGCCACGATCGTGACCGCATCGCCGCCGACGAGCAGGGCGGCGCGATCGGCGGTGCGCTCGCACGCGGCGGCGTAACGGGCGGTGTCGAGGCTCATCGGCGGGACCGCTAGCAGCTGCTGCTCGAGCCGAGTCCGCAGCTTGACCGGCAGCGCGGCCTTGACGACCTCGTCGTGCGCGCGCTGGATGTCCTCGTCGGCGATCGACGCCGCGAGCGCATCGCGCAGCAGCGGCGGGCCGAACAGCCGCGCGACCGAGGCGACCAGCCGCGCCGATTCGGTGGCGGGCAAGCCGGCGAACGCGAGGTGCTCGGGCCGCGTGAGCTCGACGGCGCGCGCGAGCAGGGCGCGGATCGTGTCGTGCGGCAGTGGCGAGGTCTCGGCGGCGAGCCGAGGACCGATGACGATCACCGGCGTCGCGGCGGCGACGACCGTGACGTCCGCGCCTTCGTCGACTTGATACAGCATGACCGCGCCGGTGCCGAGCACGGTGGTCAACCGCGGGAACATCGCGTGCGCGGCGGCGTGAGTCGTCGCCGGAATCAGGCGCGCGCCGGAGCAGCCCATGCGCGCGAACGCCTCTTCGAGATCGGGCCACAGCAGCGCGGCGGCTTCGGCCAACGTCTGCGCGATCGGCGCGAGCACCGGGTCGGCGGTCGCGATCAAGAGCTGATCGGTCGCGTCGACCGCCGAGGGGTACGATTCGTCGTCCCGAATCGCGTACGGCTTGTTGACCTGGAGGAACGCGCTCTGATGGACGTCGGCGGTGTGACCGACGCCGATCGCGAGCTCGAGCGTCGCGCGCGCGGCATCGAGCTTGTTCTGGCGGCGCAGCTCGTCGGCCCACGCGACGAGATCGGCGAGCGCCCCGGTCTGTGCGGTGATCGCACCGAGGTGCGTCGCGATCGCTTCTTTGCGCGCCGGGTCGTCGATCGTGGCTTGCTTGCCGAGATCGACGAGCGCACGCCGCGCCTGGGTCGCGCCCTCGGAATCGGGTGCGATCGCGATCGCGTGCTCGAACGCGGGTAGCGCTTGCCGGGTGTCGCCGCGTTGTGCGCGCGCTTGGCCGAGCCGGGTCGACAGCAACGCGCGATGCGCGGCGGACGCGGCGGAGAACCGATCGTCCTTCGCGGTGACGAGCTTGGTCAGCATCGACGCGGCGGCGTCGACATCGCCTTGGGCGAGCGCGAGCTCCGACGCGAGATCGACGGCATCGACATCGTATGGATCGTTGTCGACGGCGCGATCGGCGGCGGCACGAGCGCGCGTCTTGTCGCCGGCGGCGAGGTAATCGTTCGCGGCGCGCAGGTGACGGGCCGCGCGATCGGCCGGCGTCGCGCCGAACGCGGCCATCAGCTCGGCGGTCCGCGCGCTACCGGCGAGATCGCCGGCGAGGTCTTGGCGCTCGAGCAGCTTCTCGAGCAGCGGGACGTGCTTGGCCTCGAGCGGTTGCGCCGACGCGACCGCCGCGCCGTAACAGGTCAACGCGCGCTCCTCGTCGTGCAGCATCAGCAGCGACATGTCGCCGAGGGCCTCGAACAGCTTCATCCGCTCGGCCGGATCTTCGGTCGCGGTCGCCTGCCGCGTCAGCAAGTCGGCCGCCTTGCGGTGATCGCCTTGCTCCATCGCGATCTCGGCGAGCGCCTGTAACGCGGGCGCGTAGTTCGGCTTGAGCTCGAGGGCGCGCGTGTACAACGGCGCCGCCTTCTCGGGCCGGAGCGAGCGAATCTCGGCGAGCGCCGCGTGATAAAGGCCCTGCGCGACCTCGGTCGGATACTTCACCGAGTCTTCGTGCGTCGCGAGCGGCGACAGATGCAACGCCGCTTCGCGCCAGCGCCGCGCCTTGTAGCGGTTCTCGCCGAGCGCGAGCTTGATCAAGAGATGCCCGCGATGCATGCGATCGGCGGCGACCAGCGTCTGATACGCGTCCTCGTCGCGACCGAGCTTCTCGTGCGCGGTCGCGAGCCGGCGGTGCAGGTCCGCGACGAGCGCGGTCGGCGCGGCGGCCAGGGTCGTGCCATCGAGGACCTCGCGCAGGAACGCCTCGAGATCGGCCCACCGCTCGGCGTCGGCATAGAAGTCGGCGAGCGCGACGATCGCCGGCAAGTGGTCCGGCACGCTGCCGAGTGCTTCGAGCAACCGGCGCTCGGCCGCCGATTCGATGCCGGCGGCGCGCGACAGCGCGGCGAGCTGAGTGAGCACGCGCGCCCTCTCCGGCGGGGTGAGCGTCTCGGCTTCGAGCCGCTTCTCGAGAATGCGGGTCGCAGCATCGGGATCGCCGCCTTGCTCGGACAGCCCGGCGAGCGCCCAGGTCGCGTCGGCGTGATACGGCCGCAGCGTCAGCACGCGCTCGAACGCGGCATGCGCGCCGGCCATATCGTTGACGCGCGAGCGCAGGACCTCACCGGCCGCCATCAACGCGGCGATCTTGACGTCCTCGTCCTTCGCGCTCTCGGCTTCGCGCAGCTTCGCGTCGGCGAACGCGCGCGGATCCTCGTCGGGCGACGCGAGCTGAGCGAGCACCGCGAGCGCGGTCGGGTGCTCCGGCACCAGCGCGAGCGCGTGATCGATCGAGGCACGCGCGGCGTCGCGGTCGGACAGCTTGTCGACCTGGAGCTGCGCGAGCCGGATGTAGAGCCCGGCGAGCTCGCCCTTGCCGCCGCCGGCCTCGGCGTGCGCGGACAGCGTGTCGATTCGATTCTCGAGGATCGCCGAGGCTTCGCGGTCGCGTCCCGCCTTCGAGAGCGCGGCGACGAGGGCGTCGGCGAGTGCGGCGTCGTCCGGCGCGATCGTGCGTGCGTGGCGCAGCGTCGCCGCAGCTTCGTCTGGCATGTCGAGCCAATCGATCAGCACGCCCGCGCGCCGGGCGAGCAGTTGCGCGCGGTCGGCAGGCTCGCGCGCGAGTGCCGCGCGTCGGCGCAACACGTCGGCGAGGTCGCTCCATCGCGCGTGCGCTTGGTACAGGCCGTCGAGCGCCGCCCACGCTTCGATATCGTCGGGCCACGTCGCGACGATCGCGTTGTACGACTCGATCGCGCGATCGGGCAGCTCGAGCTCGACCTCGTGGATCCGCGCGATCGAATGCAGCGCCTCGCGCGCTTCCGGCGAGCCCTCGGCGGTCTCGACGATCCGGCCGAGGGTCTCGATGACCTTGCTCCACCGGCCGACCGCGCCGTAGCGATCGGCGAGCCGTTGCATGACCATGATGTCGCTCGGCGCGAGCACCCGCAGGCGTTCGAACGCATCGATCGCGTCGTGCTCGCGATGCAGTCGGTCGACATAGATCGCGGCGAGATCGCGCAGCAGCTGAGGACGCTCCGCTTCGGGCGCCGCGGTGCCGAGCCGAGGGTCGGTGCGCTCCTCGAGCGAGGCCGCGAGCTCGACCCAGCGGCCTTCGGCGCGATACAACTCCTCGAGCCGCGCGCGCGCGGTCGCATCGTTCGGCAGCATCCCGAGCACGCGGCGCAGCTGAGCCTCGGCGTCGCGCCAGCGCTTCTGCTCGGTGCGGATGTTCGCGACCTCCATGAGCAGATCCGCCGCGGCTTGCGCGGTCTCGGCTTGCTCGGCCATCCCTTCGTAGAGGTCGGCGAGGCGGTCGAACGCCTTGTTCTCGGACGCGATGCGTTGCAGGCGGGCGCGGACCTCGGCATCGCCGTCCGGGGTACGCCGCGCCTGGTCGAACGCGCGAGCGAGCGCATCGAACGCGCGCACGATGTCCTTGGCGCCGGTCTCCCAGACCTCGGCTGCGCGGAACAGCCAGCGCAGCCGCGTCGCCGGATCGGGCGCGGGCAAGCCTTCGTAGGCGACCGCGAGCTCGTCCCACGGCGCATCGAACTCGCGGTTCGGCAGGCTCGGCAGCGGCGGGCGGCGCACCGGCAGCTGCGGCTTGCGCGCGGTCATGCCGGGTAAGCCGAGGCGCGGCATCGGCGGCGGCGAGCTCGGGCGATTCGCGCGCGCCGACCGCGTGATCTGCGGCGTGCGAGGCGATGGCGGTGGCGGCATCTTGCCGGCTTGCCCCGTTCCGGGCGTGCGCGGCGGCGGCACGGCCATGCGCGCGAGGTCGCTCGCCGAGAGCGTCATCGTCGAGTTCTCGGCGGCGAACGCCGGGTCGGGCCGAAGGGGCTTCGGCGGGGCCGTGAGCTCGACGTCGTCGAGATCGATCGGCTGAGTCGAGTCCCCGACCGCGAGAGTCGCTGGCGTGAGGTCGATGTCGGCGAGCGGCTCGGTCGACGCTCGGCGCGGGATGTGCGGGCGACCCGGCACCGAGCGATTCGATGCCGCCACCGCCTCCGCGATCGCGGCTTCGGATTGGATCGTCGCCGGCGCGGGCTCGGGGCGCGGAGCGCGGTCGGTCTCGCGGTACTTGCCGATCGCGCGGGCGAGTCGCCACAAGTGCGACGTCGTCTCGGTGTCGTCGGGGGCGAGCAGCAGCGCGATCAGGTGCGTGCGGAACGCGCGGGGGGCGTCCTTGAGCTGCTCCTCGATGATGCCGGCCTTGCGGCGGAGGATCTCGACGCGTTTGTCGGTCGTGGCGGCCCGTTCGACGAGCGCGCTATCGACCGCGACGAGGTCATTCCACGCCCGCGCCTTCGCGGACAGCGCGACGAGCGCTTCGCGCGTGCCTTCGCGATCCGGCGACCACGAGAACGCCGCGAGGATGTCGGCGACCGCACCTTTCGGATCGCCGACGCGTTCGTCGAGGATCCGCGACCGGCGTAGATAGAGCTCGACGCGCTCGCCCGGGCTCGTCGCGCCGAGCGCGAGCTCGAATGCATCGAGCAGCGCCTTCCAGATCGGCCGTTGATCGAGCTCGCCCGCGAGCCGCTCGAGCTCGGCGAGCAGCGTGCCGTCGCGCGGGACGACCGCGAGCGCTTCGCCGTAGACCATGACCGCGCGCGGCTTATCGCCGAGCCGGCGTTCGGACAGCTGCGCGAGCTCTCGCGACAACGCGACGTAGCGATCGGCCTCGGCCGGCGCGCCGCCTTCGCCGAGCGCGACCAACCGCTTGCGCTCGTCGGCGAGCACTTCGGAGAGCTCGCGCCAAAGGCCGTACGACTCGGCCGCGCGCCGGACATCGGCGAGCGATTGCTCGTCGGGCGCTTCGTCGTGAGCGCGGCGCCACCAGCGGAACGCGGAGCGCGGATCGCCGAGCTTGTCGGCGATCGCGATCGCGATGCGTTGCACGAGTTGGCGGCGCTGCTCGGCGTGCTCCGGCGCATCCGAGACGTCGCGCGACGGCACGCGGGTGAGCATCCGCTCGACCATCACGACGTAGTCCTTCCACCGCCCGGTCTTCGCGAGCAAGTCGGCCGAGGCGGCGAGCGCCTCGTCTTGATCGGGATCGAGCTCGAGCACGCGGCGGAACGCCTGCAGCGCGCGCGTCGGGTTCGCGAGGCGGTCGCGACAGATGAGGCCGATCTCCAGCCCGCGGGCGACCTTGCGAATCGGCTCGGGCGACAAGTACATCTCGCGCTCGGCCACTCGCACCGCCGCGTCGTAGTCGCCGCGCGCTTCGTGCAGGCGGCGCAGCGCGGTGTGGGCGTCGAGGTGGTTCGGATCGAGCTCGCGCAGCAGGTGCTCGAACACCTTGATCGCTTCATTCGGCGCGCCGAGGCGCTCCTCGAGTAGCTCGCCGCGCTCCATCGCGATCTCGGCGGCGCGCGTGCGATCATCGGCTTGCCCGGAAGCGGCGAGCACCGCGATCTGCCGGCCGAGCACGTCGGCGAGCTCGCGCCACTTGCTCTGCGCTCGATAGAGCCGACCGAGCGCCTCGAGCGCGCCGCGACTTTTCGGGGTCAGCTCGAGCAGTCGATGCCACGCCTTCGCAGCGCGCGGCGCATCGTTGAGCTTGCTATCGAGCACCGCGGCGTAGCGCTCGAGATCGACGGCGCGGACCGCGGCTTCGGGGGTCGCCGGCGCCGGCAGCGGCCGGCCACCGTCGATGCGCTCGAGCACCGACACGAGCTCGGCCCAGCGTTCGCTGCGCTCGTACAGCACGCCGAGCGCGGCGAGCGCATCGGGGTCCGACGGCGACGCGCGCAGCGTGTGCTCCCAGCGCTCGAGCGCGGTGACGTCATCGCCGCGTTCGGCCGCGAGCTTCGCGAGCCGCTTCAACAGCTTCGCGCGCTCGGCCGGGCTGGTCGATGCCGACGCGTGATACTCGAGCGTTTGCTCGAGCCGCGGGTCGCCGGCCTTCTCGAGCACGCGCTCCATCCGCTCGAGCGCGTCGCGATCGCCGGGCAACAGCTCGAGCACCGAGCTCGACGCGTAGACGACGCCGTCGACATCGGCGAGCCGGGTCTCGTATAGCTGAGCGACGCGGCGCAGCTGGGTCAGCCGCTCGCTGCGCTTCGCGACCGGCCATTCTTTCGGCGCATCGGCAGCCTTGCCGGCGCGCGCCATGTGCTGGGTGACGCGATGGGCTTCGAGATCGAGCTGGCGGCGAATCGTCAACGCGAGCCCGGCGTCGTCGCCTTCGCGCTCGTACAGCTCGGCGAGCGACTTGAGTGTCGCGTCGTCCTCGGGATTCTCGGTGATCACCTGCTCGTACAGCTCGATCGCGCGGCGTGGCTCCATCTGGCGCTCGCGGTACGTCTGCGCCATCTTCTTGAGCGAGCTCATCCGCGTGACCGGATCGCCGGCGGTGTTGACCTCGGCTTCGAGGCTGTGGACGAGCTGCTCCCACATCTTCGAGCGCGCGGTCAGCCGGCGCAGCGCCTCGGCCACTTTCGGTGACGACGGCTCGAGCTCCGCGATCCGTTGCCACGCGTCGATCGAGCGCGGGATGTCGCCCATGCGGAGCTCGGCGAGCTGCGCGATCTCCTCGAGCCGGCGAACGAGCTCGTCGGCCGGCGCGCCCGCTTCGCGCACGTTGTCGAGCGCGAACTCCATCAAGTCGATCAGGCCGCGCCAGTCTCGGCGCTCGCGGAAGTGATCGACGTAGCGCGCGAGCGCCTCTTCGTGCGTCGGCATCACGCCGAGCGCCTGGTGCAGCAGCTCGGCGGCGCGATCGCGATCGCCCATGTGCTCGCGCGCGACGGTCGCGAGCTCGAGCAGCTCGGCGACGAGCTGCTCGGGCGGCGTGAGGGGATTTTGCCCGAGCGCGTTGAGCTCGGCTTCCATCAACCGCGACAGCTGCTCCCACTCCTGGTCGTCGCGCAGCAGCTCGCGCAGCTCGCGCGCCGGCTTGCTCCCGGGGTGCTCGTACGCGAGCAGCTCGCCGAGCACCTCGATCAGCTTCGCGCGATCGGGCAGCTGGTTGCGGTACAGCGCGGCACGGCGGCGCAGGATCTCGGCGCGCTCGCCCGGCTCGGTGACGACCGCGCTGCGATGGCGCAGCATGCGCTCGAGCTCGTCCCACTGCGAGGTCTCGGACAGCGCCTGTTCCAACGCGTTGCTCGACGGTTTCGAGTACGGATCGACCCCCACGGCGCGGCGGAGATAATTGATGCCGCTTTGATCGTTCGCGGTCGCGAGCCGGCGCTTGCCGAGCTCGACGAACAGCTCGCCGGCCTTATGGCGCCACGGACCGGCCGCTTCGGCGCCGCCGTCGCGGAAGCCCGGGCTCGCGTAGACCTCGGCGAGCGTCTCGGCGATCTCGTGCGACGTCGGATCGAGGCGCGCCGCCTCTTCGAGGTGGTTCGCCGCCGCATCGAGATCTTTGTGGCGGAGCGCGAGCCGGCCGAGCTCGAGCCGGATCTCGGCTTTGCGCGCGACCGCCGCGGGCGAGGTGCTCGGGCCGATGACATCGAGCTCGGCCTGAAACAGCTTGCCGACCATCGCGTCGTCGCCGAGCGAGGCGTACAGGCCGCGCGCGGCGTCGAGTGAATCGGTCTTGTGCGGCTCGAGCTTCCACGCCTGCTGGAAGTGCCACAGCGCGCGATCGACGCGGCCGAGATGGTCATTCCACAGCTCGGCGGCCCGGCGATGCTGCGCGGCGCGCCGCGCGACGTGCTCTTTCTTTTTCGCATCTCGCTTCGCGAGCTCGGCGAGCTCGGTCTCGAGCACTTCGACCGCCGCGGCCGGATCGTTCGGCTCGATGATCTCGAGCAGCCGATCGGCGGCCCGATCGTTCGTCGGATCGAGCTCGAGCGCGGTGCGCAGATACTCGACCGCCGTCGCGGTCTCGCCGAGGACGACCATCGCTTCGCCGGCCTCGGACCACGCATCGGCGGCACGCGCCGGATCGTGCTCTTGCTGAGCCCAGGTCGCGCACAGCTCGGCGAGCAGCTCGCCGCGCCCGGCATCGCGCAGCTCCTGGCGCAGCGTCGCGAAGCTCTTCGCCTCGGGCTGCGCGCGAAACACCGAGACCCTCGTCTCGAGATCATCGATCGTCTGAGTTTGGGCAGTATCGTCCGACATCCCCGGGCGGCGTCACAATACCACGGAGATCCGCGAGGTTCAGGCCTCCGTGCCGGAGGGCCTTCGGACTATTGTCCTCAGGCTTCGTGATCGCCGTTGTCGACGAGCGCGAACGGCCAGCCATCGATCCGAGGCGAGCCCGGGAGTGGTGTCGGCTGCGGCGGGATCGTCTGCGACCGTTGGCGCGCCGGGGCTTGCACGTTGACGCCGCAGCGCGCGAGCACGAACTCGACCGCGCGGACCCGCTCCTGCATCGATACGCTCTCGATCGGCAGGTAGCTGACCTCGTGCTGCTCGAGCATGAGCTTGACCATGCCGTCGATCCTCAATACCGAGTCCCACGACACGCCGGCGCGCACGCCGTCGTCCTTGAGCAGCGATTGGTGCGGGCGCAGGAAGAACACGACGCCTTCGCTGACCCACTTCATGTAGTCGCGAAACCGCTGGTCGTTCATCATCGCCGCGGCGTTCGTCGTGTGCTCGGCGACATACGCGAGGTTATCGAACGCGCGGTCGGACACGAACTTGCCGTCGTGCATGTGCTCGACCGCGACCTGGCGCGCGAACACGCGCTCCTGATATTCGGCCACGAGGTCCATGTCGGTGCGCAGCGCCTCGAGCGCGGTCTCCATCTCGGCGAGCACCGCGCGGGCGACCTCGCTGATCATCGGCAAACCGTAGCGACGACTGACGTACCGGCACAGGGTGGTCTTGCCGGTCGCGTGACTGCCGACGAAGTAGATCCGCATCGCCTCCCAGATACGGGATCGGTCTGACAACGCTGCTATTTCTGCGACACGCCGCCGAGGTCGATCGTCGCGCGCCAGATATCGGTCTGCTCGAGGATCGCGCGCGACCACGGGCCGTCTTCGTGCAAATTGCTCGAGTAGTAGGTGACGACGAAGTGGGTTTCGTCGATCGGCGCGACCCCTGCGTAGGACGTATCGCCGGCCGACGGAAACTCGCCGTATTCGACCCAGTCGAACGACGTCCCGTTCTCGAGGATCTCGTAGAGCGCGGTTCGTTTGCGGTCTTGGGGCTCGATGAAGTGCTTGCGCGCGATCATGAACAGGTGGCCGCGAAAGTTGAACGCGACCGGGCCATCGAGCCGCACGCCGTCGAGCTCGTTCGAGCACTCGAACTGCGAGTACGGACGAATCGCGGTGCAGACCTTCGTGCGCAGCCGCCCGACGTTGCCGAGCAGCTCGTCGTCGGTGCCGTCCATGCGCACGAACGCGACCAGGCGATCGGGCTCGAACACGAGCTCGGTCTCGAGCGGCGTGTCGATCGAGATGTCGTAGATCGAGGCGCCCATCGTCCACGTCTGGCCGTCGGGCGAGGAGAACAACGACACCGCTCGATCGCCGTCCTCGTACGCCGCGGCGTAGTACGTGCCATCGGAATCGGCGCGGATGCGCCAGAAGCTCCACATCGGCGGTCCGATCGGCGTCAACGCGGACCACGTCGTGCCGCCGTCGTCGGACACCGTGTTGACCGTGATCGAATCGACGTTGGAGTCGCGCGTCGACGTCACCGGTAGTCGCGTGATCGCCTTGAGCGCGAGCTGGCCGTCGATCACGTAGAAACACGGGTCGCGCAGATCGCGATCGCTCGGTGCGGGAATGATTGCGAGCAGCTGGAACGTGTCGCCGTGATCGTCCGAGCGATACACGCGTAGCGAGCTGTTCGGCCCGAGGACCTGGCTCTCGGCGGTGCGGTGCACGAGGTACGTCGCGCCTGCGAAGATCGTGAGGTCGGTGTTCTCGTCGTGGCCGCACGGACCGGTTCGGCAGTCCATGTTCGTCTCGTCGTAGCCGTCGAACAGCACCGCGGCGTGGTCGAGCCAAGGCGGTCGGGTGGAGTTGTCACCGCATGCAGCGCCGCCGATGGCCAACGCGGTGAGCAGCAGGGCACGCATCGCCAGAGCCGTATCACTCGACCGGCTGCACGTACAGGCTGCGCTCGATGCGACACTCTGGACACCGAAACCGAAGCACGTACAGATCGTGATCATCGTAGCGCACGGTGTCGTCGGGCAGCGCCGTCATGTCGCGGCGACAGCTCGGGCAGCGCTGGGCGGTGCGTAACTTCGCGAGCTGAGCCTCGCGTGCGCGAATCGCGGTCGACGGCGCTTCGCCTGCGAGATGGCCCGGCAGGGCGGGGCGTTGTGCCGCTTCGAGCGCCTCGCGCCTCGGCAGCAAGGAGAACCTCCGGTCGACGAACAGCCCGATGACGATGGTGACGCCGACGATCGCGAGCGTGCCGAGCACGACCATCATCCGGGCATCACCAGATCGCGAGTGATAGCGGCGATCGTCGGACAACCGCAGAGCGCCATCGCCGCGTCGAGCTCCCGGCGCAGGATGCGGAGTGCGGTCGCGACGCCTTCGCGGCCGGCGGCCGCGAGCCCCCACAACACGGGGCGGCCGACGAGGACGGCGCGTGCCCCGAGCGCGAGCGCCTTGACGATGTCGGAGCCGCGCCGAATGCCGCCGTCGATAAAGATCTCGCCGCGGCCGGCGAGCGCATCTGCGATCGGCGCGAGCACATCGATCGTCGCGGGCGACGCATCGAGCTGTCGGCCACCGTGATTCGACACGACGATTCCCGCCGCGCCGGCCGCGATCGCGCGCCGCGCATCGTCGGCGCGCACGATGCCCTTGACGATCACCGGCAGCTTCGTGATCGAGCGCAGCCACGTGATCGCATCCCAGGTGAGCGCCGGGTCGAGTTGCTGCGCGACGTACGCGGCGAGCCCGGACTCGTCCGCGACGTCGGGCAGGTGGCCATAGCCCGATGCGAACAGGTTCTCGATCCGCAGCCCAGCCGGCAGGGTGAACCGGTTGCGAACATCGCGCTCGCGCCGTCCGAGCACGGGCGCGTCGACGGTGAGCACGAGCGCGCGGCAGCCCGCCGCCTCGACGCGATCGACGAGCGCTTCGGTCGCGCCGCGGTCGCGATAAACATAGAGCTGGAACCACACCGGGCCGGTCGCTGCGGCGACGACTTGTTCGACCGCGGTATTCGACAGCGTGCTGAGCACGAAGATCGTTCCCGCGTCGCCCGCGCCACGCACGGTCGCGAGCTCGCCGTCGGGATGAGCGAGGCGATGGAACGCGGTCGGCGCGACGAGGATCGGCAGAGCGATCGGCTCGCCGAGCGCGGTGGTCGCGAGCTCGCGCCGCGCCACGTCGACGAGCACCCGGTAGTGCAGCAGGATCGGCTCGAACGCCCTGATGTTGCGGCGGACGCAGTGCTCGTCGTCGGCACCGCTCGAGTAGTAGTCCCACGCGAGTTGCGACAAGCGGGCGCGCGCTAGCGCCTCGAGCTCGTGCAAGTTCAGGACGTCCACGACCAAGAACTACCACGCTACCGCCGCGGCGAACGTCCGGAGGTGGTGACGCGGGCCGCTACGTGCCCGTCGTCGATGCGTAGAACCAGTGCGACCACGTGTTCGACGTCACGAACGGATACGCCATCACCGAGAAGTCACCGGACTTCGCGTTCGGGTTCCCGACGTGATCGTCGATCCGGATCACGTACGCGTGCCCGGTCGCGAACAGCGCCCGCGGAAATGTCACCTGGGTCCGATCGTGGGTCATGATCACGTAGCGCTCGACCGTGGTCGTCGTGCCGTTGGCGGGGAGCAACTCGAACAACCACGCGATCGAATAATCCAGCGGACCAGGCGCGGCGGTCGTCCAGGTGACGACCGGATCCATGTTGGGGTCGAGCATCACGGTTTGCGAATCGCTGTCGAGCACGACCCCGGCCAGCGTGGCCAGCGACGCGATCGCGGTCCCCCCCGACGGCAACGTCACGACGTTCGCGGGGCAAGTCGAATCGAGCTTCGGCATGTCGATCCACTCGAACGTCTGGTTCGTCAGCGCCCCTGGCGTTGTCGTGCTCGGCAGGGCGATCGGGCGCTGCGCGTAGACCTGCATCCCGGCGATCAGCTGCGTGCCGGCGAACGGGTTGCCAAACTGGAACTGGCCGTCGGAGTCGGCGACCGCGCCGTTCGGCTGGCTGTAGACCGCGACCCAGGACGCCGCGACCGGGCCGAGCGTCTCGTCGGGGACCTCGGCGAATTGCCAGTCGTCCGCCGCATTGTCGTAGTCCGACTCGGGTACCGCGGTGCCGAGCCGGTGCAGCTCGTCGTAGAACGCCGCGATCACGTGCCCACACTTGTTGAGGCTGACCGCGGTCATCGGCGCGCGGGTGTTGCCGTCACCGATGCTCGAGGTCCCGCCATCGGTCTGCGTGATCTGCGCGGTCGCCGTGCCGACGATCGTATCGTAGTAGCCGGTCCCGACCATCGTCTGTTGGTACTGCTCGAGATACACCGCGTCGCTGCGGCTCGCGTCGAGCAACCCGAGCGCGCCGCCTTGCGAGCTGGCGTTCTGCCAGTTGTACGGGAACACGCCGGTGTTCGATTCACCGGGCACGCCGGTGAACGAGTAGAGCCCGGTCGACAGGACGATCGGGTAGCACGGCGTGGTCACGGTGCACGGCGCGGGGTTGCTATAGCTGAAGTTGATCGTGGTCGGCTTCGTCACCGGGACTCGATCCGGTCGGCCGGCGATCCGAGTGACCAGCGCGATCCGCGGATCGGCGGCCTGATACTCGAGGACCGTGACCGCCGCGTTCGAGATCACGAGCCGGTAGCTCTGGCCCGGCTGCGCGAGCTCGAACGTGAACGTGCCATCGGCGTTGTAGTCGACCGGCGGGGTCGAGCCATCGTCGAGCGTCACCGTCAGCGTGATGTCGCTCGGTGCGAACACGTAGCTGCCCGTGGTGGGCGTCAGATCGGGGTTATTCGTCGCGTAGAGCTCCGTATACGAGCCGGCGACGGCGTTCGTCAGGACATCCGGCTCATCGAGCGCGGCGCCGTCGGGGTCGTGTCCCCGCGCGATGTGAAAGATGCTCTGGCAGCCCGCGACCAGACTCGCCAACGCCGCGATCATGGCCGGCCACCTCACCCTCCCATGATAGCTCGAAACCCCGTCGGCTATGCGTGAGGTTCGACGGTGACCTCGACGGTCAACGCCTCGCCACCGCCACCGACAAAGATCGTTCCACTCGTCGGCGTGGCGTCGATGTAGTTACGGCCCACCGCGACCCGCACGTGGTCGGTCTGCGTGAGCACGCCGTTCGTCGGATCGAAGCCCTTCCACCCCACTTGCGGCAGATAGACCTGGACCCAGGCGTGCGATGCCTCACTTTGCGTGCGGTTCGCCGCCTTGGGTCCGGTGTAGATGTAGCCGCACGCGTACCGCGCCGGCAGGCCGAGCAGCCGGGCGAGGCAGATCATCAGATTCGTGAAGTCTTGGCACACGCCGCGGCGATTGACGTAGACCTCGAACGCCGTGGTCGAGACCGTCGTCGCTCCCTGGATGTACTTGTACTCGCGGAAGATCGTCTGGTTGATGTCGAGCAGCGTGTCGAGCAAGTCATAGTCGTTGCGTTTGACGAAGCTCATCCCGTACTCGGCGAGCTCGGCGAGCTCGGTCTCGGGCAGCTCTTGCGGCAACAGATACGGATCGAGGATCTGCCGTTGCCACGGCATCCACACCAGCGGGATCGACGAGCGCACGCGCAACGGCCCGAAGCCGAGTGGATCGACATCGAGGACCTCGATCCGGCTGCGCGCTTCGATCACCATCTCGTTGAACGGCGACTCGATCTCGATCCGGCGGACGAGATTGCCGAACACGTCCTCGTAGTCACGGCTCTTCGCGGGCACGGACACGGTGAGCTGGTGGTGGAGCACGTGCTGCAAGCGATCCGCGACCGGGGTCAGCCGCAGCATATGGGTCGAGCGCTCGATCGCTTGTTCATAGCGATAGACCGTGCGGTGGACGATGTCGAACGTGCGCGGTTCGCTGCGGGTCGGCAGCCGGCGGATCGCCGCGGACACGGGTGCCGCCGCGTTCGCGCGTTCCGCGATGACCGCGCCCTCTCGAATCACGAGCAACTGCCCGGGCGCGAGCTGGCGCCACGCGAGCGCGTGACCGGCATCGCCGTCGCCCGCGGACAACGGCTCGGTGCACGCGATCACGCCTTTGCGGCTCTTCGCGCCCCGCTTCGTGAGATCGACTTCGAGGTCGTTATCGCCAAACGCGATCCGGTCGTACGGCGGCGCGAGCTCACCGATCCACAAGGGTACGCCGCGGCGGTCGGCGTACGCGAGGAGATCTCGGCCGTCGGTGAGACATATCGTCAGGCCCCCGATGTCGTTGACCTCGCCGAGCCAGCCGAGCATCGCGTCGAGATCGATGTCGGCGACCGAGCGCCACCCGCGTACGACGAACCGGTTGAGCAACACGCAGAACAGTTGCTCGGTGTCAGTGGATCCCACCGGCTCGAACGGTCCCGCGACGTCGGGCAGCTTGCGATCGAGGCTGCCGGCGTGCGCCATCAACCAATCGCGTCGAGCCCACGTTCGCGAGAACGGCTGGGTGTTCGCATCGGATAACGCGCCCCAGGTCGCGTGCCGGATGTGGAGCACGAACACCGACGACGCGACTTGCTCCCACGCGCTGGCGATCTGGCTGCGAATCGACGTCTGCGGCGGCGCCGGCTCCTTGAGGATCGCCGCGGACGGTTCCCCCGCCGGGTAATAGCCGAGGCCCCAGCCATCGGGCAGCGTGCGACCGGCATCGAGGCATCGCAACGTGAACGATGGCGCGAGCTCGCCCTCGAAAGACATCGCGAGGAGGTTCGGCAAGGCGAGTAACTCTAACAGCTCGTGCGCCGCGCAGGTCCTTGCCGGCCTCAGGTGTCGCGATGGTCGCGGCGCAGGTCGACGGTGAACGGCCGGACTTCGACGCGGTAGCCATTCGCGCTGACATCGCCGGCGCGAGTCGTCAACTCGAGTCGTTCTTGGCGGCGGACCAGGGCTTCGGTCGCGTCGCGCGGCAACCCTTCGTAGGGGCCGCCGGCCGGGCGCCACGCCCACAGCTCGATCGTCTGCGCGCGACCCGCCCACGCCCACTCGATGACGAGCGGATCGTGGACCGGTAACCCGACGTGCAGACCGGGCGCGGGCTCGAACACGCGCCGGCGAATGCCGACCGCGCGCGCGCCATGGCCGAGCGACCGGAGGTGGACCCATTCGCCAGCGACGACGACGCGTTCGGGTCCGGCGCCTTCGATCGACAGCTCGAGGCGTTGCGTCGACGAATCGACCCAGCGCGTCGCGGCTCGGTCTTGCGAGGCGACGTCGCCGACGAGCGGCCAGAACTCGAGCGCGGGTCGCACCACGAGCGTGGCATCGCCGAGCCGACATACGATGCCCGGTGCGCGCCACGCCTCGAGCTCGGTCCGCAAGTCCGCGGGCAAGCCGATGCCATGGTCGTCGAGATCGCCGAGCACGAGCCGCAAGTCGCGGGCGAGCGACGCTGGCAACGCGAACCAATCGTGGAGCTCGTCGTGCCAATCGACGAGCGGCTCGCGGTAGTCTGACACGACGAGCCGCGCGACGATCGACCGCAACAACGCGGCCAGCGCGACGAGCATCTCGGGCCGCTCCGGCATGCGCACCGCCCGGAGCTCGACGACACCGCCCCGACCATGGCGTGCGCCATGACTCGCGAGATGGGGGTTCCACAACCTCTCGATGTTGACCTCGGCGCGGTGCGTGTTGCCGGACGGATCGGTCAACAGCGGCGCGAGCGCATGCCACAGCTGCTCGGGCGCGAGCTGGCCGTGATCGGCGCGATGTTCGAGCCAACCGAGCGTGACCTCGAGCTCGTCCCAATGTTCGCGCGTGCCTTCGTCGGGGCGCGGGCCTTGCGATGCCGAGCCCACGCACTCGCTCGCGAACCAATACGACAGCGAGGGGTGGTTGTTGAGGTAGCGCAGCAGCGCCGGTAGCAGGTGCGGGTAGCGCACGAACGGGCTCGCCTCCGGGCGCGAACCACCGAGCGTGATCTGACCGCCGCCGCCAGAGTCGGCGGGGTCGCCGTTGAATCGATAGCGATTCGGCGCGAGCTCGACGCTCTCGGCCGCCGCCCAGATGCGGCGCGCCTGCTGCGCGAAGTCGACCGTGTTCGCCGACGGCGCCATGTTGACCTCGACCACGCCTGGATCGGGCGTGACGGTCAGCCAGCGCGTGCCGCCGAGGTCGGCAGGAGACGGCTCGGGCTCGGCATCGATCGCACACCGCGAGCCGGTCGGATCGCCGCCGTGCTCGTCGCGCCATCGCACGCCGAACGCGAACCGCGGGTACGGCTCGTCGGGAAACTGCCGGCCGACGACGCGGCTCAGCGCGGCACCGGGCGAGCTATCCGCGATCGCCGTCGCGAGCGCGTGGGCGCGCGCGAGCTTGTCGTCGCCGTCGACGTGTGCGGACCACGCCGGGTGGACCGAGTCGCGGCGCGTGAACGTCGGCTCGGCGCCGACCCACACGTCGATGCTGCGGCGAGCGAGCTGCTCGTCGTGAGCGGCGAGCGCGGCGTCGACGGTCTCGCTCCGCCATTCGCCGGTGCCGCCGGTGGGTGGCGAGCCACCGCCGGCGGTGTCGCGCGTCATGCCGGGCTCCAATGTTCGGCGCGATCGGTCACGTCGACGAGCCACGCGATCGTGTCGCCACGCTCCCGCAACTGCTGCACGAGCGCACGGGCTCGCTCGCCCGTGTGTAGCGCTGGGTCGCGGAGGTCGAGCAACGCGGCGAGCTCACCGGCGTCGCCGTACGAGAACGGCTGAGTGCGCGTGCGCTCGTCTACGAAGAGATCGAATGGATCGATCGGCGCGGGCAGCGATGGCGTTACCACTTTGAAGGGCTTGGCGCGGTCGTCCAGTCCCGGCGAGCGTCCTCGAGGGCGTACTCGATGTGGACGACCTGGTCGACCGAAGTAACCCAATCGAGCGGAATCTGATGTGCTTCGCCGTCTTCAGGAGCGAGCACGATCGACCCGCTGCTCGAGATATGGTCGACCGTGCCGAGCTCGCCGTCGGGCGAGCACTCGATGACCATGTGCGGCTTGATGAGCTGACGAGCGGTGATCTTGTCCAACATGGACTCAGGAGGAGCATGCGGCGTGCCAGGTGAAGCCCGGCGCTTCGGCTCTTGTATTCCTGCATAGAACTCGCATAAACATGCACTTCCTATGCATGCCGGCAAACGCCCGATCGCGATCCTCGGGGCCTCGGGTTATGCCGGCGTCGAGCTGACGCGGATCGTGGCGCTGCATCCCGGCTTCGAGCTCGCGGTCGTGTCGAGCGATCGCTGGGCCGGAGACAGCGTCGACCAGCGCGTGGGTGTCGCCGGCGCCGCGGTGCGCTACGTCGCTCCCGAGGTCGGGCTGGCGGCCGCCGCTGATTGCGATCTCGTGTTCTGCGCCACGCCGGCGGAGACCTCTCACGCGTCGGTTGCCGCGCTCGCTCGTTCGTCGGCGCGGATCGTCGACCTGTCCGGCGCGTATCGCTTGCGCGACGCCGCCGCGTACGCGGCGCACTACGGCTTTGCTCATGCGCATCCACAGCTGCTCGGCGAAGCGGTCTACGGCTTACCCGAGCTCGGCGCGCGGTCGGCGATCGCCGGCGCGAGGCTCGTCGCGAATCCGGGCTGCTACGCGACGGCGATCCAGCTCGCGCTCGCACCGCTCGCTGGGCTGGTCGGCGACCGGCTGGTCGTCGACGCGATGTCGGGTGTCACCGGCGCGGGCCGGCGCGCGACCGAGGCGATGAGCTTTGCCGAGGTCGAAGGAGACGTCCACGCGTATCGCGCGTTGCGTCACCAGCACGTGCCGGAGATCGAGCAGGCGCTCGCGATTCGCGACCTCGTGTTCGTGCCTCACCTGTTGCCGGTTCGCCGCGGCATCCTCGCGACCTGTCACGCCGAGCTCGCCGCGGGCAGCGATCCAGCAGCCGTCGCGTCGGCGTTCGAGCGTTATGCCGCCGAGCCGTTCGTGACGGTCGCGGCAGGCCCCGACGAGGTGACGCTGCGCGCGGTCGTCGGCACGAATCGCTGCGTGCTCGGGGTCGCGACGTGCGGGCGTGCGGTCGTCGTGATCGCGGCGATCGATAACCTCGTCAAAGGCGCCGCCGGCCAGGCGGTGCAGAACGCAAATCTGATGTTGGGAATACCCGAGACCGCAGGCCTCGCCACGTTACGGAGCAGTGCGCCGTGAAGACACCGCAGGGATTTCGGTTCGCCGGCGCGCACGCCGGGCTCAAGCCGGTTCGGCGCGATGTCGCGTTGATCGTCAGCGACCCGCCCGCGGCGGCCGCCGCGGTGTTCACGGTGAATCGCGCGAAGGCCGCGCCGATCGTCGATGCCGAGACGCGCGTGCCCGCGCCCGCGATTCGCGCGGTAGTCGTCAACAGCGGCAACGCGAACGCGCTGACCGGCGCCGCCGGGCTCGCCGACGTGCGCGCGATCCGCGAAGCGTTTGGCGCGGCGCTCGGTACGTCGGCCGATGCCGTGCTCACGGCGTCGACGGGCGTGATCGGCGCGCGCCTGCCGGCCGCAAAGATCGTCGCTGCCGCGCCGGGGCTGGTCGCCGCGCTGGCGACCGCACCGGAGCCTGCGGCCGAAGCGATCCTCACGACCGATACCCGCACGAAGCTCGCGTATCGCGTGATCGAGCTCGGCGGCGCCGCGGTCACGATCTCGGCGATCGCGAAGGGCTCCGGGATGATCGCGCCGCAGCTCGCGACGATGATCGCGGTGATCACGACCGACGCCGCGATCGCACCCGCGCTGCTCGACCGAGCCTTGCGCGCCGCGATCGAGCCGAGCTTTCACTGCCTCGTCGTGGACGGCGACATGTCGACCAACGACTCGATCATCGCGCTCGCGAACGGAGTCGCCGGCAACCCGCCGATCACCGACGCGGGCATCGACCTCGACGCGTTTACCGCCGCGCTGTCCGAGCTGTGCATCGAGCTCGCTCGCGACGTCGCGAGCGATGGCGAAGGCGCCACGCGTACGCTCGAGGTGGCGGTCTCCGGTGCGCCCGACGTCGCGATCGCGCGAGACATCGCGCGGTCGATCGCCGCGTCCTCGCTCGTCAAGGCCGCGATCTTCGGCGCCGACCCGAACTGGGGCCGGATCCTGGCGACCGTGGGAGCGCGCGCCGGGTCCCAGGGCTACTCGATCGATCCGCACGCGGCGACCGTGAAGATCCAAGGCGTCACCGTGTACGCCGGCGAGCCCGTGCTCGCGAATGCCGCCGGTCTGCGCTCGAAGATGCGCGCACCCGAGGTCCGGATCGAAGTCGCGCTCGCCGCGGGGAGCGCCGTCGCCACCGCGTGGGGCTGTGATCTGTCGTACGACTACGTCAAGATCAACGCGGACTATACGTCGCTGATCGTCCAGAACGCCGACGGCCAGCTCGCGAAGGACGATCGCCTCACGAACTACAGCCCGAGCTTCAAGCGCACGCTGCTCGTCGAAGCGCTGTCGTACATCACGCGGTTCTCGGGCACTCGCTGCGTCGTCAAGTACGGCGGCGCGGCGATGACCAAGCCCGCGCTCGAGCAGTCGTTCTGCGACGACATCAAGTTGCTGCGCTCGGTCGGCCTGCGTCCGATCGTCGTCCACGGCGGCGGCCCGGAGATCTCGAAGACGCTCGCGCAGCTCGGCGGCGGCCAACCGGAGTTCATCGACGGCGTGCGCGTCACGAAGCAGGGCGACATCAAGATCGTCGAGATGGTGCTCGGCGGGATCAACTCGCACCTCGTGACGCTGCTCAACCTCGATGGCGGTCATGCGATGGGCGTGTCGGGGAAAGACGGCGCGCTGCTGCGCGCCAAGAAGCTCAGAGCCGATCACGGCCGTGACCTCGGCCAGGTCGGCGAGATCACGAGCGTCAACGCGGCGGTGCTCGAGATGCTACTCGGCCAAGGTTACGTGCCGGTGATCTCGCCGATCGCGGGCGGCGACGACGGCCAGAGCTACAACGTCAACGCGGACTCCGCGGCCGCCGAGATCGCGATCGCGTTGCGCGCGCCGAAGCTTGTGTACTTGACCGACGTCGCCGGCATTCTCGAGCACGGCGAGCTCGTCACCGATCTGACGATCGCGGATCTCGATCGCAAGCTCGCGACCGGCGAGGTCACCGGCGGAATGAAGGTCAAGACCCAGGCGATCATCAAGGCGCTCGGCGCGGGCGTGGGTCGCGTCCACGTCATCGACGGCCGCACTCCGCATAGCCTGATCGCCGAGCTGTTCACCGACCGCGGTGTCGGGACGCTGATCACGCCATGACGCGGACGGCGACTCGGCGCGCGGAGATCCGGCGCTTGATCGCGAGTCGCGCGATCGCGACCCAGGAGGAGCTGCGTGCGTTGCTCGCGACGGCAGGCCACTCGGTCACGCAAGCGACGCTGTCGCGCGATCTCGCGCGGATCGGAGCACGGCGCGCCTCGGTCCAAGGTGGTGGCACCGCGTACGAGCTCGGCGACGGCGGTGACCGTCCGCGCGACATCGTCGGCGGCCTCGTACGTTCGGTCGAGGACAACGGAACGCTCGTCGTGATCCACACCGCACCGGGCGCCGCGCAAGTCATCGCGAGCACGCTCGATCGCGCGCGGTTGCCGGAGCTCCTCGGCACGATCGCCGGCGACGATGCGATCTTCTTGGCGCCGGCGCGGGGCATCGCGGCAACCAAGCTCGCGAAGCGGATCAGGCTGTTGGTCGGCGGCTGACGAGCACGATCGCGGACACGCTACCCAGGGTGATAGGCACCGCGCTCGTCGCGCCGAGGTCGATCCTACCGAGCTCGCCGTCGACCGCGATCGGAACGCCGAGCACGAGCTCCCCGACGAGCTTGACGATCCCACGCTTGACCACGCCGGCGAGCTGGTTCGCGAGCTCGGAGATCGCGTCGGCAATATCGGTTGGCGACAGCTCGGCACGCGGACCCACGCCGAGCAACGCGCGCGCCAGCGCGTCCCGTGCCGGGAGGGCCGCGACGAGCGCGACACCGTAGTGCTGGCCAGCACCGACGAGCGCGACATCCGCGCCGGCCATGCCAGCGGCGCGATCGGCACGCACGGGCGCGCCCGCGGTCGCACTGGAGTAGCCGAGCGCGTAGATCGCGACCTCGCGGGCCGCGTTGCGGATCGCGCTGACCCACGCCGCGTCGCCCCCGATCAGCGACGTGCTCATCGCGTGCCTCCGCGACCAGGCTCGGTCATTACCGCGCCTGACCGAGCGTCGGCATCGGGATCGACGGCGAGCGCGCGGCCTTGCTCGTTCGATCGCCAGCAGGCTGCCTCGCGCCGAGCACGCCGCCGATCTCGTGCGAGATCTTTGCGAGCATCACCGCACCCGTGCGGGTCTGGTCGGCGTAGTCGGCGGTCGACTTCGCCGCCGCGGACACCGAGCCGACGCTGCCGACGATCGCGGTCGACGCCTGGGCGAGCTCGTGCAAGCTGCGGCCGATCTCGTTCGTCGTCGCGGCCTGCTGGTCGACCGCGCTCGCGATCGCACCTTGGATCTCGTTGATGTGAGCGATCACCATCGTGATCTGGCCGATCGACGCGACCGCATCGCCGGTGTCGGCTTGGATCGCGCCGATCTTGCGGCCGATGTCCTCGGTCGCCCGCGCGGTCTCTTTCGCGAGCTCCTTGACCTCGTTCGCGACGACCGCGAACCCCTTGCCAGCAGCACCCGCGCGCGCGGCTTCGATCGTCGCATTGAGCGCCAATAGATTTGTCTGCTCGGCGATCGAGGTGATGATGCGCAACACCTTGCCGATGTCTCGGCTCGATTCGCCGAGCCGCGCGACGAGCTCGTTCGTACGATGCACGCTCGTCACCGCTGTCGTCGCGACGCGCGCGGCTTCCGCGGCGTTCTTCGCGATCTCGCGGATCGTCACCGTCATCTCTTCGGTGCCGGTCGCGACGGTCTGGACGCTGCGACCGACTTGATCCCAGGCGGTCGCGACGTGTCTGGCTTCGCGCGAGGTCGCCTCGGCGCCGCTACAGACCTGATCGCCGGTATGGGCGACCTGGAACCACGCGTCGTCGAACTTCGCGGTGAGCTCGCTCGCCCTTGCGACCGTCGCGCGTGATCGTTCCGCGTCGGCGACCGCAGCCGCGAGCGGCTTGGCGACGACGCGAGCGAGCCACGCCGCGCCCAGGACGGCGAACGCGGCGCCGGCGGCGACCGCAGCGGCGAGTGACGTGCGCAGCGCGCCGGTCGCATCGCCGTGGGCTGCGACGACGATCGCGACGACCGCGAGCGGCGTGCAAGCGAGCGCGACCGCATAACCAAACACCCTCGTACGGACGACTCTTGCGGTCATGACGAACCTCCTACGGCAAGCAAGCGGCTGACATCGATGACGTGGCACAGCCGATCGGGAAGCTTGTAGAGCGCGACGATCGCCGGAACCTGCGCGCGACCATCAGCACCGCCGAATCGCAGCGCGGTCGTGTCGATCGCGCGCGGGCTGCCGGGCAACGGCTCGAGTAGCGCCGGGTCGACCTCGAAGACGTCGTCGATCCGGTCGACCACGAGCGCGACTAGATGGTCGCGCTCGCGCACCACGACGTTCATGTGCGGCTCGCCACCGTCGCGCGTGCGCAGGCCGAGCACGATGCGAACATCGATCGCGACCGCGATCTGACCGCGCAGGTTCATGAGCCCGACGACCTCGGCCGGCGCGAGCGGCACGCGCGTCACCGGCTGCGGGCGGAGCAGCTCCTGGACGTGGTGCGCGTCGACGCCGAACCACAGATCGGCGACGCGGAAGGCGCACAGCCGCGATATCGGCGCGATCATGCGGCCCGCCGCGCGCCGAGCGTGGCGACATCGAGGACATCTGCGACGCGTCCGCCGACGATCGCCGAACCGAATCGACCCGGAGCTGCGGTGGTGCGATCCACGATCACCGCCTGCTCCACGACCTCTACGATCGCGTGAACGATGACCCCGACGCGGGTCGCGTGGACGACGAGCGTGAGTTGCTCGCCTGGCTCGTCCGGACCGTCGAGCCTCACGACCGGTAACAGGCGGCCTTCGTACTGCACGACCTCGCGGTCGCCGGCGCGTTCGATCGACGACGGCGCGAGCTCTTCGAGGCGGGTGACCTCGGCGAGCGGCAGCGCGACCCGGCGGCCCGTGCTCGAGGTTGCGACGAGCCACGCCGGGCACTCGACCTTCGACGGCGCGGTCGGTGCGGTCGGGGCTCTCGCCGGATCACCGGCTCCGAGCACCGCGGCGCGCTCCGCCGCGCGACTGCATCCGAGCCCAGCGCGGCGCGTGACGCCGCGGACATCGAGGATCAGCGCGATCTCGCCGTCGCCGAGGATCGTCGCGCCCGAGTAGAGCGCGAGCCGATCGAGCCTCGCGCCGCACGGCTTGACGACGACCTGCTCGGTATCGGCGACCCCATCGACGACGAACGCGATCCGCCGATCGCCGTCTTGCACGACGACAAGCGTGATCTTGTCGCCGTCGCCGACCCTACCGGTGGCACCGAACAGCCGGCCGAGATCGACGATGGGCAATACGCTGCCGCGCAGTCGAAGAACCGGAGCAGCGAGCACGCGTTCGAGCGCGAGGCTGTTTGGCTCAGCCCGAACGAGCTCGACGATCTTCGCGAGCGGAATCGCGTAGCGCGCGTGATCGACGTGGACGATCAACGCCGGGATGATCGCGACGGTCAGTGGAAGCTCGATCCGCACGCACGTGCCCGCGCCGACGCAGCTCACGACCTCGACCGTGCCGCCGATCGAATCGACATTGGTCTTGACGACGTCCATGCCGACGCCGCGCCCCGAAACGCGGGTCACGGTCGCAGCGGTAGAGAACCCGGGAGCGAACACGAGCTGGATCGCGTCGACATCAGACAGCCTCGCGGCCGCTTCGGCGGTGACCATACCGCGCTCGATCGCCTTTGCTCGCACGCGCGCCGGATCGATGCCGGCGCCATCATCGCGCAGCTCGATCGTGACCCGACCCGCTTCGTGCGAAGCGCGGAGCTCGATGACCGCTTCGATCGGCTTGCCGGCCTGTTCACGATGCTCGGGTGATTCGATGCCGTGATCGATCGCGTTGCGCACGAGATGGACGAGTGGGTCGCGCACGGCTTCGAGCACCGAGCGATCGAGCCCGGTGTCTTCACCCGCGAGCTCGAGCCGCACCGACTTTCCGAGCTCGCTCGCGAGATCGCGGACGAGCCGCGGCAACTTGGCCCACACCGAGCCGATCGGCTGCATCCGCGTCCGCATCACACAATCTTGTAGAGCCGACGCGACGGCGTCGAGCCGCTGCGTCGCCGCGGTCAACGCGGGATCTTGTTGCGCGGCGCTCAGTCGTGCGATGTGATTTCGAGAGAGCACGAGCTCGCCCGCGAGGTCGACGAGGCGATCGACGACGGCAAGATCGACGCGTATCGTACTGTCGACGTGCGCGTCGCTGACCTGCGCCTCGGTCACGACCGGTTCCGCGCGTGGGGCTGCGGCGACGGGCCCGCCGTCGGCGAGCTCGCCCAGCGTGGCGATCAACGGATCGCAGTCGCGCTCGTCCTCCGCGCCAACGGCTTCGATCGACGCGAGCAACATCCGGCTCTCGTCGACGACGTCCAGCAGCGCGGTCACCACTGCCGGTGTCAGCGCGCGCTCGCCGTCTCGGATCTTCGCGAGCACGTGCTCGGCGGCGTGGGTCAAGCGCTGAACTCGCGCAAAGCCGAAGAAACCGGAAGTGCCCTTGATCGTGTGCACGGTGCGGAACAGCGACGCGATCCGCTCGGCCGTCGCGCCCTCGCGTTCGTACGCGACGAGCTCGCGCTCGAGTCGGTCGAGGTTCTCGTGACCCTCGACGACGAACTCGCGGACGATTTCTTCGTCCTGTGACGAGACGGTCGCCATGACGATCGTTGAATCGGCCGGAACGGGTCCAGCTCAAGCGACCGCGGTCAGCCGATCCCTGAGGCCGGCGGTCAGCCGGTCGATGACATCGTCGGTCGTCCCGATCATCGAGCGCCCGATCATGATCAGGGCCTCGAGATCGGCTTCATCGACCGGCCCGGTCGCATAGCCCGAGCGTTTCGCGAGCGCGTTCGCGAGCCGGACGATGTTCGCGATCCCGTCGCGCTGGTCGGTATCATAGTCGTTGCAATCGCGAATCGCGCTCGTGATCTCCGGCGGTAGCTTCCAATGGGTCGCGACCGCGACGCCGACCTGGCGGTGCACGGCGTCGATCGTCGATGTCCACGCGGCCGGATCGATCCAGCTCGCTCCGGCCTTCACGCCGCGTTCCGCTTCGAGCAACATCGCCGCGACGATCGGCTTGCCGACGTCGTGCAACAAGCCGGCGAGGTAACACGTGTCCCCTGCGGCACCGCCGGTCAACGCGCCGAGATCGCGCGCGAGCTGTGCGACCGCGATCGAGTGGTCCCACACGCGGCGGCACTCGGCCGAGATCTTCGGTTCGCGCGACTGGAATAGCTCGCGCGAAGCGTACTCGACGATCACCGCCTTGATC
This sequence comes from uncultured delta proteobacterium, assembly GCA_963848295.1. Lineage (GTDB taxonomy): Bacteria > Myxococcota_A > Polyangia > Haliangiales > Haliangiaceae > JABFXX01. The sequence continues at coordinate 4,883,693 of CAWKDB010000010.1, forward strand.
CGCTGTGCGCCGATTCGCGTGACCGCCTGATCGAGCGTGGTCACCGCGACCGCGCTGGCAAACGCGGCCGAGGACGCGTTGCGGATCAGCACCGCGGCGAGCAACGGCTCGGTCTCGATGCGCGCGACGAGCTTGCGGTGACTGAAGTCGCGATCGCGCAGCAGCTCGAGACACTCCGCAGCCACCTGAGGCATCGCCGGCAGCGACAGCTTGCCGGTCTCGATCTTCGCGAGCACGATCTTCTGGATCTTGTCGCCGAGAGTCGCCGCCGCGATCACGCTGCCCTCCGTGCTTCGCCGACGCTGTCGAAGAACGGCATCGATGCGGTGTCCATGATCGAGCCCATCGCCTTCCGAACGTCCTGACCACCGACGAGCCGCACCGCGATACCGAGGCGCTTCGCTTCCTTGTCGACCTCGATCACGAAGCGCACCGCTCGATCGCCATGGACCGGCACCGCGGCGAGATCGAGGATCGCTTCCTCGTAGCACGCCGATGCGATCTGCTCGAGCGCGTCGCGGCACATCGCCTTCATCCGGGTGAAGTAGCGCTCGAGGCGATCTTCCTTGCCGGTGTAGCCACCGCACGTCATCGCATTCGCTTCGACCGCGACGAGGTCGTTGCTATCGAAGTGCTTCGCGACCAGGTCCTCGAGCGCGTCGGCCGCGAACGGCTTGAAGACGAAGTCGTCGAATCCGGCGGCCTTGACCTCCGAGGCGAGGTCGTTCGCGGTGCGCAGCGCCAGCGCGACCATCGCCGCGCGTGGGGCGATCCGGCGCAGCTGGCTCATCAGCGCGATGCTGTTGACGTCGGGGATCACCATGTCGATCAGCACGACCTTGTAGGCGCGCTCTTGGGCGAGCGCGAGCGCATCTTTCGCGCTGGTCGCGCCGTCGAGGGCAATCGCTTCGGGCAGCAGCGCGCGCAACTTCTTGTGCACGTTCTCCATGTCGTCGATCACGAGGATGTCTGCCGCGGGGCTCGCCGGCGTCGCCGCCACGGCGGGCTCGCTGGCCGGCGCCGTCGGGTCGGCCGGGATCGGGTCGGACTCGACCGGCTTCGCGATCTCGATGCGCAGCGCCTTGCAGACCTTCGCGCGCAGTTCCTCCGGCTTGAACGGCTTGAGGATGTAGTCCTCGATGCCGAGCTTGACCGCGCCCGACACGATCGTGCGCTTCGCTTCGCTGGTCAGCATGATCACCGGCGTGCGGTTGCCGGTCTCCCGCAGCTTCGCGAGCATCGTCGGCCCATCCATCACCGGCATCGTCACGTCGAGCAGGATGAGATCGACCGGCATCGACTCGAGCTTGGTCAGCGCTTGTTGACCGTCTTCTGCGTGCTCGATCTCGTGGCCCAGCTCGGTCATCTGCCGGGCGATCAGGCTGCGAATCGTCAGCGAATCATCGACTGTCAGGATCCGAGGCATCGGCGCTCCGTCTGGTGAATCGGCCGCGCGTCAGGGACGTCTAGGGGGGCGGTTCGAACGCGAAGCGCGCTGCGGGACCTACACGGCGCCGGGACGTCGGTCACGGGCTCGCTTCATCGCTCGCGCCGGTCGGCGTCGACGCGACATTGCCGCGTAACGCCGCGACTTGGCGATCGAGCTCGCCGAGCCGGCGGCCGGCCTCGGTCGAGAACGCGTCGGCGCACTCCGACAGCTCGTGGGCTTGTGCCGCCATCTTCGGCAACAGCGCGCCGAGTGAGCCGGCGAGGCGTTGCACCGTATCGTTCGTCGCCGCGACCGCGCTCGACAGTCGCGTCATCTCTTCGGCGATCACCGCGAAGCCGCGCGCTTGCTCGCCACCGCGGACCGACTCGATTCGCGCGTTGAGCGCGAGCATCTTGGCCTGGCGCGCGAGTCTCTCGATCACTTGTGCCGCGGCCAGCGTGTGCGCGACTTGCTCGACCGCTTGCTGCGCACACGTGTCGTGCGCCGCGATCCGCGTGCGGATCTCGGCGACATGACCTCGCACCATCTCGGCGAGGACGAGGACCTTCTTCGCGGCCACGGAGTAGATACCGGCCGGATCGTCACCTCATCGAGCCCCCGAGGCTCGGATCGGAGCGCCGAGCCCCAGCCTGCGATGGTCGGCCAGCGTGCAGCGGTTCTGGATCACCGTGATTCCGGCGCGCTCGAGGACCGCCGCCACGGCGTCGTTCGTGATCCCGAGCTGGAACCACACCACCTTCGGCAGCGGCCGCATCGCGAGGATGTCGTCGAGGTGCGCCGGGATCGCTTCGGATCGGCGAAACACATCGACGAGTTCGATCGGCGCTGTCAGCTCGGCGAGCGTCGCGTGCACCGGCTCGCCAAACAGCGTCTCGCCGACGAGCGCCGGGTTGACTCCGAGCACGCGGTAACCGTGGTCGTGGAGATATTCCGGCACGTAGAACGCGGGCTTGTCGGCCGCGCGATGGATGCCGACCACCGCCATCGTCGGCGAGTGTTCCAGGATGTCGCGCACCTTCGCGTCGGTCGACATGGCTGGCACCATAGCGCGCGGGGCGGCGTGCTACGACTTCGACGTGAGGTCGCGCGCACGTCTAGCGATCGTAGTCGCGATGCTAAGGAATGTTCAAGCCATTGCTCGACCAATCCTAAAAAAGCCGAGGTTGCAAATGATGACAGATAATCCTTTTGTATCGTAAACTGAAGAACGTCTTGTTTTGCCACCATTTTTTCGACCAAAGTGATTAACAAAAAATAGTTTTAGCTGTTTATGAAAGCCAAAGTGATTATTTTCACCCAATAACACTTGAAAGCGTTCTGCATTCGTTTGTATGTAGCGAAATACTTCAACAGCAAATGTTGAAATTTGTCCGTCTTCTGCTTCTAAAAGCAAAACATCCGGTTTCAGATGTAACAAATGCAATTCGAGTCCTCTTAAGTAAGTTTTCCTCCATTTAGAAGAAGATCGTATTTGTCCTCATAATGCAAGTAAAAAGTTCCTCTGTTAATCGCTGCCATTGTCGTAATATCTCGAACCGATATTTTCACGAAAGGCTTTTCCTTTAATAACTGCAAAAAGCTCTTCTGGATTTTTCCCTCATTTCATCGTATATGGATTTCATGCCAACTCCTCCGTGCTACTGAACAGTATCATGTTTTTTGTTTATTGCTTTCATTTTATCAACAAAATATACTAATATCATCCCATTCAACAGGTTGTTGAGTGGTATTTCATAAAACGAAAGGTGAATAAAATGAAAAAATCGAATAGTATCATGGGTATAACATTTTTAATCGCCGTTGGAATGATTGCGAAAGCGTTTATATTGAATGAAGATGTTAAAGGATTTCTACTAATCTTCTTCGCCGTTGGGATGGGTTTAGGATTATTACGATTATTTGTTAATAGCTCCATTAAAAAGATGAGAGGGAAAGGGTGGAAGAGTAAAGTATTGTTCTTCGGTGTTTTACTCGGCTTAGGATTGCCGTTCCAATCTTGGTTTAGAAATAACGTATTATTAACTATCGATTCAGCCTATTTAATGAGCAGCATGATTATAATGGTTGTAGGTGTCTTGTTTATGACAACTTGCTTTAGCTATATTACGAATAAAATAAATATGAAGAGCGTAACAGAATAAAGAAGAAATATTTTGTATCATTTCACTGTTTTTCCATTTATCTCCTTTTGCACGAACTAAACGGGACTTTGGGTATAAGGAGTATTATCCTGTTTTTCTTATTTGGCAGTTAATTTACCCTTCGTTTACAAAATAAGAGAATCTTCTTTACAAATCTCCAATATAGTTATTTTTGTCTTATAGAACGACATGTAATGAATTGAGATAAAAAGAGGAGATTGTACCATGAAGAGTAAACTTAAGTCTTTCATTTGTGGCTCGCTAGCTGTGCTCGCATTATCACAGAGTGTTATGACCGTATCAGCAGCGCCAAATAAACATAAAGGAGATGATGGCAGATGGATGACTGGAGAGTATCATGTCCATACAGTACAGTCCAATGATGCGTCAGAGTCTTTTATGAAGCTGGAAAATGTGCTAAATGGAGCCTTCCGCGAAAATCTTAACCAACTGCCACTTGGATCGGCAGCTAGTTTAAACTATGGAGATCCTTTTGATTTTCTTGTCCTAACGGATCATTTGCGAAATTCCCCAAGAGATCCAGATGGGATTGACAAGCCAACAGCACGGTGGGAAGCGATTCAAGATCAACAGGCTAAAATTGATGAGCTAAAGGCATCTGGAAAATATGCTGGGAAGTTGATTTATCCTGGTTTTGAGTGGGACATGATGGGCTTGGACCATGCTTCTGTCGCTATTATGGATTCCAAAAGTAATTCTGTCCCAATAGATGCAATCCATGAGTTTGAATGGAAATACAGCTATGATACAAGTGCGGACCGATTTCATGCGAACGAAACCGAATTATGGGGAGCTAGACCGACAAAGGATGAGTTGAAGCCAAACAAAGAGAAAACCTTTGAAGCGATTCAGTGGCTGAAGGATAACTATCCAGAGAGCTTCGTATTGCCCAATCATCCGTCCAGACATAATGGGGGAGATGGAGAAGTGACGATAGAAGATCTCCGTAAAATGAATGACATTGCACCAAACATCGTCTTTGGCATGGAGGGAATGCCGGGAAATCAGATGGCAGCCAGTCATAACCGAGCTGAGATGTCTGATGTCTACGGTGGTGTGGATGTGATGGTCGCTCAGGTAGGAGGCGTATGGGATGCGTTACTTGGTGAAGGTCGACATTTCTGGAATTTTTCTAACTCAGACTTCCACTTCAAAGTCAGCAGCAACCGTCAATACTCCAGCGGCTACTGGCCAAGCGAGTACTCTAGAAACTATACATGGGTCGATGGTGATGACTTCAAGGACGTCGTTGAGGGCATGCGTTCAGGTAAATCCTTCTCTGTATATGGGGATCTTATTAATGCACTGGATTTCACTGTGAAAAGTAAAAATAAAGAAGCTGAGATGGGAGAACAATTACAAGCGGATGAGGGAAAACAAACAACCATTACTATTCGCTTTAAAAGTCCAGAGTACAACAACTATGCACCGATAAGCGACCACGAAACCTCCGTTACAAACAAGGTTAAGGTCGATCATATTGATTTAATTTCTGGTGAAGTAACGGGCAAGCTTGATGAAAGCCAATATGCCAGTAATCAGAGTAATGATACGACTAAAGTCGTCAAGCGCTTTACTAAGAAGGACTGGGGAAAGCCTGATAAAAATGGCTATTATACAATTACTTACAAAGTAAAGGCTGATAAAGACCGATATTATCGTTTGCGCGGTACAAACCTTGGTACGGATGTAGAAGGCTATACGAGTAACGGTGAGCCGTTGAAGGATCAATCTTTTGATTATGAAGGAACTCAAACACCAGAGCAGCATGAAGAACGCTTTAACAATATCAATGACCGTAATTATACCAGTATGTGGTTTTATTCAAATCCGATTTTTGTGGATGTAGTCGAGAAAAAGAAAAAGAAAGCTCATTAAGTCTTCTACGCTTAGATACAGGAAATATGGAATGGTTTGATATTGCTGAACCTAGTTTGGCGAAGTGAAAAACAATCTAAAAGGCCCTTTTCTCAAACTTTGTTGCTCTTAGAGGGAGAAAAACCTAATTGTCATTTTTATTATGTTGAAATAGCTTAATATTTTTGAGGAAAGGGCTGCAAACTCAATATGAATGCGCAAAATAGCTATTACTACGTTAAAATCGGCTTTTAGATTTTAACAACAAACTTTACGAAAACAGCCATCTAAAAAAAGAACCCTGGATTTGGTAGAGAGCAGGGGAGAGGGAGCAGCAGCGAACTCGAAAAAAGGATGTCTCAAAACTTTCATTTGGGACATCCTTTTTCTACTGTAGAGAAATAGGAAATTATGTAAATATTAAGTCACAACTTGTATATGGATGTTTAACAACATCTATGATAACCTCCCCACTTTTTTGTACAAAAAGGACATAATATTGCTGAAAAATATAAATTGACTGATACACTATTAATGATAAAGTGATAGTAATGTAAGTTGGTGTAAGGCTATTCTTTGAAAGAAATGGTAAATAGTAAGGGGGAATCAGTTCTATTTTTTTGAGTTAATAACAGCAATTTTATACTGATAATATCAATTGGGGTGAAATAAGAAAATGGATAAGCAAATTCTTGAGCTACTCACAGAAATGAATCAAGAATTAAAGAACTTGAAATTAGATATGAATAAAGAATTAAAGAGCGTAAAATCAGAAATGAATGAGTTCAAATCAGAAATGCATAATCGTTTTGATAAAGTGGAAGTAAAACTTGAAGGAATTGGTGGTCAAATTGAACTGACAAACGAATCAAGAATGGATGATTTTGATTTTATCGCTGATAAAGTAAATAAATTAGAGAAAGAAATATATATTCTAAAAAGCAAGAATCACAACTAGATATGATCCAATTTTGTACCAGTACAAATTATTTTGATATAACAAGAATGTCGTATTTTAATAAATTTTTCTTTTTCTATCATTATCATGGTTCATATGTCAAAGTGTTCTCCTAACAGCTTTCCACATGTCCTCCTTTATACACCCTGTTTCCAAAAGCGATTTTCCTCTTCTTAGTTAAAGGTGTTGTAGGCTTTCATCAAGTTTCTATGCCTGATATCAACCTATATCTCTAACAATACTCAAAGGCTTTATAAAAATTGTATTTTTCATTTAGCGAATAGTCCCTGTGAATGTTTGCTAGCTTTTTTCAGCGGTATGGGACATGGACTAGCCTTCTGTCTCGTGAGAATCGCAATAAACTAGTTAAACAAAATAATTAAAGGAGGAAAATGAGGTGTTAAAAAAATTAGGATTAGCAATCATGGTGTTGTTTTTGCGTTCATATCTTTACAATCTACTTCTTATGCAGAAGAGGGTAAGGATGGGAAATCTGTAAACCTTCGTGTCATGAGCTAGAATATCCATTACGAGCATAATATGAACAATCAATATGACTTAGAATCCGTAGCTACTGTTATTCGTGATTCGAAGACAGATATTATTGGTTTGCAAGAAGTCGATGTGCATTGGGGAACTCGAAGTAATTTTAAGAACAAAATCAAAATACTAGCCCTAAAATAATAAAAACTCCAATAAAAAGAATGATACGCATTTATGAAAGACTCATAAAAAAGCATGGCAATTTCTAAAAGAATTGCCATGCAAATTTGTTTGATAATAATGGGTATTTTTAGTAATGACCAAAAGGGGAGGTACTTACGTTTGGTACCGTCCCCTTTTTTGATTAACGAATTTCAAAGATATTTACATTTCCTGATACTTCATTTGCAACAATCAGAAGTGGCTGTCTAGTAGGGCTGTCTTTAGCCTCAACGACATTCAGACCTTCTGGTGCAAGGGAACCGCTTGTTGACACGCTCTTCCCAGTGAAATCTCGTAAATTAATATAATCGTAGAATGTTACATTCTCTACATCTGTCACATCATACATCATGATGCCACCGATTCTTTCAAGTCCTATGAAAGCATAAGTTTTTCCTTTTATTTTCATGACTTTAATATCTTCTGGTTCTGGCCCTTTTTTGCCACTTCTCGAATCTAGTTCAGATTTATTATTAGAAGAGTTAAATACGGTCGGATAAAGTTCGGCAGTTAATTTTTCAAAATCACTTCCACTGTCATATACCTGATTCATTGTATCTGCATCCCAGATGGAAAAAGAACGGCCTCCATAAATATAGGTTTTATCTGTTTGAAGACCTTCTCTCTCAGCATTTAAGAGGGTATCGATTTTATACTTAGTTCCAGGAAATGTATAGGAACCTGTATCTTCATATTTATAAGGCTTGGATCCCCATTCCCTAGCATCGCCTTCATTGGCAGTAAAAATATATTGCTTACCTTTTAGTTTTATTGTGGCAATCCCATCCGGCATATAAATGCCATAAAGATTCTGCGGTGTCATTTCAATTTGGCTGTCTTTTAATGCATCCAAAGCATTTTCAGAAAGATTATGATCTTTAAAACCGAGTCCCTTAACACTTACAAAGGTTTTTGTTTTCAAATCAAGAGTCGCTATTGCATTTGCTTCTTGCAGTGAAACATACGCATACTTACTGTTGTCTGATACTGTAATATATTCTGGTTCCAAATCTACAGATGGTGCAGTATTTGGTTTTAATAATACCTTCCCCGCAACAAGTGCTGTTCTTGCTTTTTCATCATCAAACTTAGTAAATCCAATGGTATCAACTGCTGCTCGATTCACACCCTTTTGTAAATCAACGATCGTTACAGTACCTTTTGGGTCAATGGCTCCAGGTGCTGTATAGCCTTCACGTGGTTCACCTTCATTTGCTGACAGAATATATTTAAAGTCAGGTGTAAAAGTAACCATATCTGGCTGATTGCCTGCTTCAAAATGCTTCATGTAGTTCCCAGCATAATCAAGAATGACGATATAGCCGTTATCTTTATAAGTAGCACCTTGTACAGCGATCGCAATGATATTATCCTTTGGATTTACATCAACACTTGTAATATCACCACTGAAAAACCCGTTAGCAGCTGCCATTGCAGAAATATCAATGCGCTTTTCAATCAAAAGGTCTGTTTTATCTGTTGAAACCATCTTTGAGATATCAACAATATCGACTGATTGTGCTGCACCATTTACGATATACATTTTTTTATTATCTTTATTGTATTTAACAATTTCGGCAATCCCGCCATCGCTGTCACTCATGCCAGTACGATAGTTTGCAATGTAATGTAATTTCCCATTCATGCTATTTTCATTTAACGCTGGAAACGTGGGAGTAGTTGGAGGTGTTACATTTACATCTCCATCATCCGTGCTTGTCCATTCACCATCTGCCAAAGATCGTGGATAATAAGCTTTAATAAATGCTTCATTTACTATAGGATCATTCCAAGTTAAAAGAGAGAAATCAGCCAAATTGTTATTTGTATCAACAAAATTTACTCTTCTGAGCGATTTTTGTTTAGAGATTCCAGTTGCTGGTGAATCCCTTCACTGATGTTGGTAAAATTTGTTACTCTGTTTGATATTGCGTCAACTTGCTTTCCTTCTTTGTTAAAAAGCTTTAATTCGATCGTCTTATCATTGTCAATCGTTCTAGTTGACCAATCAAGGTCACTTTTTACGAGCGAATATTTAATATAGGCCGCAGATGTTGTTTCTGAAGCCGCTCTAATTAAAAATGAATGTTTTGCGGGTATGGAGCCTGTAAGATTCAAGGTATCTACTTGAAGATTTCCAGATACGTCGATTGTAGATCCGAGGTGCTTGTTTTCTCTGTTGGAAGAGTAGGAAAGTGTGTAACCAGTTAGATCAATCGTGCTGTCTGTTGGGTTATAAAGCTCAATGAAGCTGTGTGTAAACGGCGTATCACTTTTTCCGCCACCGCCATAGATTTGGTTGATGATTAAGTGATTTCCTGACTGCGTCTCTGCCATAACACTTAATGGAAGAGTAGCCAATAATAAAGAAGCTGTAATAATCAGGTTGAGGATTAACCGTGATTTTGACATCATATTTCCTCCTACATAAATTAGTTATTCTAAATGTTTTTTATTCAGAATTTATTAATTATGACATAAAAATATTAGGTGAAATATAAGGAATTGTAAAAATTTAGCTACTTTTTTGTAAAAGGAAAGGGACAAATCGCGTTTCAAAATTTTCTTTTGAAACATGAGTATAGCCTCCATGTTTCAAGATATAATTCGACAATGGCTCGTTCGCAAAAACCTGTCGTTAGCAGATGCTTTTTCGTCATTTAATGGTGCCTAGACCGTGCAGAAACTCCGTTTAAGATACAGTTTTTATCTTTTTTTGGGGGATGGGGGACAGGCACCTCGTTCCAGTTAATAACTTATGAGAAGAATTGTTGACGAAAATTATATTGATAGTTATAAAATAATACTCGAACTTTTGAAGTCCGATTTTAATGATTATAGAAAGAGCCGCGGTGCTGACCCATGTCCCAAACAGTCAAAAAATCCAAGAGGTACCTGAAAATTCAAGTATTCTTAGAATGTCACTTCGTTATGATGGAAAACTGCCAAATCGATGTGGCGCGGGTACTTGCGGCAATTGTGTATTTAAGCTAGAAGAGGGTGCGGAATTCATAGATAATGTAAAACCACAAGAAAAAAGAAATTAGGTGCAGAGTTACTTAAAAAAGGTTATCGATTAGGCTGCCAAACTTTTGTAACAGATGGTGATATCAAAATTTCCTGGGATGAAGAAATTAGGAAACAGGTTGTTAAAAGAAAACTAGATAAATCCCAAAAAAGAAGTTACTTCAGCAAGATAACAAAATTAGTAGTGGCTAAGTTTAAAAGATTTTAATTTAGTAAATAGAAGGAAACTTTAAGGTTTAATTGGTTTAAAATTTATCTAATAAATAGGGGATAAGATCATGTGGGTAATCACTGTCTATTCAAAAGACAATAGGACAATGTTTGAATTTGATATTGAAAAAGAGGCAAGAGAAGCTTTTGAGAATATTCCTGACTACAAAATTTTAACTGAGATTATTTATCTCCATAAAGTGGTTCATGAAACTGTAACGTCTTGAAATCATTTTAAAAACTAGGCTCTGTTAAAATTAAATGTTGATAATTAGGCAGACTTAAAGGAAACCCTATTTTTATGGGATTTCCCCATTATCTCAATTAGTTAGCCTTTGATAGTGAAGATTTAGATCTTGTAGTGCAATACTTAAATCAACAGAGGCATCAATGGCAATATATAATGCAATAATACTTGCTAAAACAATTACAATTGCACCATCTTTAAGTGTTTTTCTGTTCTTCTTATAAAGGAGGAACGAGAATGACTGCAACAATTAAAAAGTATGATAACGATATGATTAGTTTTGAAAGTATTAATTGACTATCGTTTACAGCCATCATAAAATTTTGTAATTCATCTTTATTGTCGATACTTTCTTCGATAGTAGTTATATCTCCTTTGTAACTAACCTTCCAAGAGAATGAAATTTTCGTCTTTAGTTACGGTGTACTCATAGTCCATAGCTTTACCATCACCAATAATTTCTGAATATTCTTGTGTATCCTCTTCGCTTT